>NZ_VKKZ01000010.1:0-401585 GCF_008271745.1 Rufibacter glacialis
CAGAGAAGTTAAGCCCCGCCGAGCCGATGGTACTGCGGTCACACGCGGGAGAGTAGGTAGCCGCCAACCCCCTTACACCAGACACCCCCTCCTGCCCGTGCAGGAGGGGGTTCTTGCGTCTATCCCCTAGGAGAAGGGGGAAGGGGCGTATTCCCTTGGTAAATCCTTGAGCAACCTTGCTACAAAGCTCCCTCCGCGCCTATTATTACTATCTCTCTGGCTGGCTCCAAGGAGTCTTGAACTATTAATCCTGGTGGTCTTTGACTAAGCAGTTGCTATCACTTGTGGGCTTGGTAAGTGCATCAACAGTTATGCATTAGTTTTAGTAAAAGAGCCTTCTTTCAGGCCAATTCCTTCTATATGTTTGGGATGCTAATACCTTCTACAGAGCCATTTTTTATACCACTCCATCAGACAATCTCTCCCCTTTCATTTAATGGAGTCAGAAGGTCTTTGGCCACCAAAATAGTGGGAATTGATCTCTACTGAGGAAAGGGTAAAAACTGCTCCGATAGTTGAGGATATGGGGACTAGGCAAAACAACTTTTGCTTCGCTTATAGAGAGATATCTAGCCTATTCGTCTCTTAATGGCCTAATTAAGTTTTTCAAATAGGGTAAAAGAAAAGGTCACCTTGAACAGGTGACCTTTTCTTTTAAAGAGGGAGGGAGCGTTTACTTTGTTGCTCCTCCGGTTACTACTTGCAGTAGATCCTCTTCCTGAAAATACTTATTTGCTGCTTCCAGCAACTGAGAAGCTTCTAGATCCGCTATTTTTTCTAATAACTGTGAAGAAAAGTCTGTGCCCAAGTTTAAGATGGTATTTGATTTATACTTGTCCATCTTATCAAAGAGGGTGGCATGGTCAGATAAGAACTTTCCTGCCAAGTGTTTTTTGGTGGTGGCTAATTCATTTTCTGGTACCAGCTCATTTCGTAACAGAGCAATCTCCTTTAAAATCTCTGCTAGAGTTTCCTCTATCTTGTCTCCTTTGGTATCTGTACCTATTGAAAATAAAGAACTGTGTTCCTTATGGGATAGGGAAGAGTAAATACCATAAGTAAAGCCTTTGTCTTCTCTGATGTTCTTCATCAACCTTGATCCAAAATATCCCCCTAAAACGTGGTTGAGGAGATAAAGAGCGGGATAGTCTGGGTGAGAAGGATGAATGATGGGTTTACCTGCCCTTATGGAAGCTTGTAAGTCATTAGAGGTCTTCTCAATGATTAATCTATCCTCAGCATGTCCTTTCAACGGAGAAATGACTGGTTCTTGTAAGGATGAAGCTTTTTGAGAAGTGATAAGAGTTAGAATCCCTTCCACTGCTGCATCAGTTATGTCTCCGGTGATGAAGATCTCTGAAGAAGGAAAGGTATAGGCTTGGCTATGGAAATCCTGTAGATCAGTTAACCTCAGTGCAGAGATTTCCTCCTCAGATATAAAAGTGGTATAGGGATGGTACTTCCCGTAAAGGGCTCCTGTGAAAGTCTCTGTTGCTAAGTATCCGTTCTTCTGCTTATCTACTGTCAAGGTCTGAATCACCCTTTGCTTCATGAGGGCAAACTCCTTTTCTGGGAAGGAAGGTTGTTGGATTATCTCAAAGGTGAGGGGCAGCAGAAACGGTAAAAATTTAGACAGGCAGTACAAGGTCACCGTAGCGCGGTCAAACCCGTGCGTGATCTCCAGGGAAGCTCCGTAATAATCAACTGTGTCAGCTATTTCTTTCGCGGTATGGAAGGCGGTTCCTTCCTTTAGCATTTTTGCAGTGAGGGAGGCCACACCCGCTTTGGGCTGGTACCACTTGCCAGCTTTGAACACAAATTCAATTCTAACCACTGGTTGAATGTGGTTTTTGTAGACATGCATTCTAGCTCCGGAAGAAGCGTATTTTACCTCAGGAACAATAGATAAATCAGTGGGTAGGTCTGCAATGGCAGGGGCAATGGTACGGGTAAGGGACATAGATTATTGTTCAGCTGCTCCGTCTAATTTGAAATGGAGGGAGAAACGCAGGGTTTGAGCTAATGGGTTATTTTGTTCATTGGGGATAAGGTAAGCCGCGTCTAATCCAAATTTCTGGTAGCGCAGACCTAAGCCCATGGTAAAATATTGGCGGCCGCCTTTTAATTCGTTTTCATAGAAATACCCCGCGCGGGCCGCAAAGGTATTATCATACCAGTACTCTAGGCCACTGGAAAGGGCAATTTCTTTCAATTCCTCACTGGCACCCCCGGGGGCATCATTAAAGGATTTGAAGATCCCTGAAAATACACTGGTGTCATCATGGGCGGCAGGATCATCTGCTTCTGTGAACGGCACCAGAAGCTTGTTGCCGTCTATGGCCAAGGTGATTTTGTTATAGGGGTCAAGCTCCATGGTGAAGGCCGTACCTAACCTTAGGTTAGTAGGTAGAAAGTCTTTTCTACCAGCAGTAGTGTAAGAGATTTTACCGCCTATGTTAGAGATATTACCACCTAACGCAAGGTTATAATTTTTACCCCCAATGGCCAAATCTTTGTTATAGTAAATCCCTAAATCTACCGCTACGGAATTACCGGGCTGTGACTCGCCCACTACCCCATTATTACCGCCCACATTCACGTTACCGGCTAGATTGGAATGAATAAACTTGGCACCTACACCTAAACTCAGGTTCTCACTTAGCTGCTGACCATATGCCAGGTTGAAGGCATACTCTTTCGGGTTGAAGTTCTGGATCGGGTTTCCAGAGCCGTCAGTGAAATTCAATTCACCTAGATCAAAGTATACCAGCGAGGCCGCTATGGAAGAAGTGGGGGTAAGTTTTTTATGCGCGGAAAGCTGGCTGAGCGACATGTCATGGACAATCTTAGAAAGCCAGGGGGTATATGACAAGGAGATGCCCAAATCAGTTTCTATGAACCCTAGTTTAGCCGGGTTCCAGAAGATGGCATTGGCATCTGGTGAGGTGGCCACGCCAGCTTCACCCATACCAGCCGCTCTGGCATCAGGTGAGACAGATAAAAACGGGACAGCCGTGGTGATGGGTCTATATTCCTGACCTATTTGATTCTGTGCCTCGGCGGTGAAACACACCAAAGAGACAAAGGAAAAAGCAACAATGGTGGATCTGAGGAAAGTGCAGTTCATGCGGTAGATTTGTTGTATCTGGTATATGTTATTTAAGTAAAACTAACTTTTCAAAGCGAGATGTACTAGTACCATCTTGACGAGAACGCACAATCACTTTATATAGGTATACCCCTTTGGCTAAATTAT
Source organism: Rufibacter glacialis (assembly GCF_008271745.1). Classification (GTDB taxonomy): domain Bacteria; phylum Bacteroidota; class Bacteroidia; order Cytophagales; family Hymenobacteraceae; genus Nibribacter; species Nibribacter glacialis. The sequence goes on from NZ_VKKZ01000010.1 coordinate 3,257, forward strand.
CATTATGGTCATCTCGGCCGTCCCAGGTGAGGCCAGAAAAATGCGTGCTTCCATCACCAAAGCCCTGTAGGGTTTTTACTAGTCTTCCTGATACGGTAAAAATCTGAATAAGTATATCCAGTTCCTGGCCGGGGCGGTTGTGGTCAAAATGAAAGGTGGTATGGCTTAAAAAAGGATTCGGAATATTATAGACATGATCTAAGGCGAGTTTCTCAGAAGCGGCCACAATAAACTCTATTTTGGCCGTACTGGAATTGTTATGGGTGTCCCAGGCTTTCAAAGTAAGTGTGTGGGGGCCTAAGGCAATGTTCTTCAAAGGATACCGTACTTTGCCGGATTGGTAAGAATCTACATCAGCGGTATAGAAGTCATTGAGGATAATAGGCTCTGATGATTTCTCATCTAGAATAGCGGTGATCTCGTGCCCAATACCGGCACCAGCGGTATTGATGCCATTGTCATCAAACAAATGCGCTACCAAGGTAGATTCTGGGCCGGTAAGCCCGCCGGAGACAAAGGAGACATCATTCAGGAAAAGCTGTAGCTGAGGAGGAGTCGTATCCGTTGAAGCTTGGGCATTGGCTCCTCCCACGGGAACAGCCGTAGCTCCGGCGCCATCTGTAGAAGCGGAGGAGGCATATACATGGATGCTCCCGTCGCCCACCTGATAGTTGATGTCTTTGGGAATCACGAACGTCACCTCAAAGGTTCCGTTTTTGACCGTGGCTAGCCCATCATACAGAATATTGCTCCTGCTCAGCACCTGCCTTCTGGCATTCTGGTCACCTAAGGTAGTCAGGGTGGCTCTTTTATCATACACCGTCACGTGGGCCTGGCCCTGAAAATCAGTGACTACCTGTTGTTGGTTATTCCTGACCAAGCCTTCCAACCGTACCGTAGACAAGGCCTTGAGTGTATCAGCTCCGGCGGCCGCGAAAGGTTTGCCGTTCAACTTAGAAAGTGCTACTTCCAAATTGGGGTAGGCTAGCCGCATGGTAGGGTCTCCCAGCAAAGCGAAATTGCGGTTGTTCACCCCAAATAAACTCGCATTCTTGGTTTTGAGGGTGAGAGCACCCAGGGTAGGCATTGATCCGTCTGCCAACGGTTTAAACAAGAATTGGAAGAAGTTGGTGTTCAAGGCCCGGTTCCCGTCTGAGTAGACCGGCCGGGTAGTAGTCAACAGGCCAATGGCGCCGCCCTCCGGATGGAACAAAGCCGTTTCGGCTCCAGAGGATCGTCTAGGGTCATCGTATCTGCCAATCTCACAGGTGGCGGTCAAAAAGAAGGTCAACCGGTTCTGGTTTTTCCAGCTTTGGATCTCGTTGGTAGTCAGGATCTGTTCATCGGCTAAACTCACCGCGTTGCCGTGGCCGGTATAGTTGGTGACCAGGGCGCCCTTCTCAATGGCTTCCCGCAAGGCCTGGTTTGTCTCAGGAGACCGTTGCCCGTTCGGGGCAGAGATCTGCGGGTATAGATCCAGGTAAATCTTCTGGGGCAGATAGGTGGGGTGGTTCTTCTCCACAAATTCGGCCAGGTAATCAGCATCATTGAGGTGTTCATTTGAATCACCGTCATCTGCCAGGAAAATAAGCCGTTTACGCCAATTGCCCAGAGTTTGCCCGCTCTCATACCTAATGATCTTATCAATGATCAGATCGGCCTCAAACGGGGTTTTAGCCGGTAGCCGCCCAATGCCCACGTCCAGGTGGTGCGCCAGGGAAAAATTCTCCTCAGACCATTCTCCCTCCTCGTCATCCAGAAAACCAATATAATCATCTGAAGAGTAAGACAGCACTGGGTCCAGGGACTGGCGCGATTGGTAAATGGGGATAAAGTTGGTGTTTTGCGGGAGCCTCCGCTTGGGGTCAAAAGAGGCATCACCCAGCAGGGCTACCTGCAGCAGGGCATCTCCCCGTTTGGGGCTGCGCTCATAAAGCATCTTTAGAAAATCACGGATAGCGGTAATGTCTTGTTTGCCAGAGGAGAATTCATGATACAGCGAAGGCAGCACCACCACTTCTACCTGCAGGCCGGAGGCGATGCGCCGGTGATTGGCCAGCCGCTGAGCCTGCGGTGCAAAAGCCGCAGGGGTCAGGATGACTAGGTCCAGTTTCCCGTCCAGGTTAAGGCTGTGCAGGTTCTGGTTGGCCACCTTCCCCAGGAAAGCCGGTGCCGGAAAAGCAGCCCCCTGGAAGGCGATAAACTCCCGAAGCTGCTGGGTATTCGCTGAAAAGCTGGCTGTTCCGTTGGCTAGGCTTAGATTTTGCGCTATAGGGCTAAGTGGATCGGTGACGTCCCATACCTGGGCCCCCGCAACTGTCATTCCGCCCACCCTGAATGTACTCACCGGGTTTTGCCGGCTGGCCAGAGACCTGAAGTTGGTTTGGTTGCCGTAAAGCTTTAATTGCCGCAACGCCGAAAGGGTGAAATAGTTGAGGTACCCCGTGGCCGAGGAACTAGTGCCGGGGTTATATGTATAGGAAACGCTCAGGTCATTGGTGTAGGCCAGGGACCCTAAGGAAGGGGAGAAGTGCAGCACGTGGTTGACGCCTTCGGGGTGGTAATTATAGGTTCCCCGGCCCCCCACGGCATGGGAACCTAAGGCCGTGCCGTTCAACCGCACGGCAAAAGAACTGTTCTCCGGGGAGTTGGCCATCACAGCCGAAGTAAGCCATACCGGCTTGTTGGGAACCAGGTCGGTGGCGGGGATCTGAAAAGTCTGCTGCAGGGCAAACGCACTGAATTCTTCCCCGTACCATTCCCGGCCTGAGTTGACCATGTTACGGAGGTCTACTTCATGGAACCAGCGCTCATCATAGGAGGTGATTTCAGGAAAAGAGCCCGGAAACGGAGCTTGCTGTCCTACTCTTTTCCCTGGAGTGGGACCCACCGTGAGGTAGTAGTAAGTGGTGTCACTGTAAAGATGAAGGGAATGGGTAAACGGGGATTGGCCGGTGACTTTATTCTCTGCCCAGGTATGGGGGCCTTGGCCGTAAAACAGGAGGTAATCGTCCGCGTCAAAAGATCCGTCCTGCTCGCCCTGTACCCAAATGGCGTTCTCGACCAGGTCATCGGGCCGGGGAGCGCTGTTGGCCTGGGGGAGCATGCCGCCGCCGTTACCAAACAGCCTTAATTGACGCGGGTTCAGGTTCTGCAGGTTGACGCCCATGGCCTGTAACGCGGCCCGGTCTAACTTGTACATGCCGCTTGCCGGTACCCCAATCTTGAACCAATCACCAGTAGCCAGTACTGACCGGCTCGCATACGTGCGCCGGGTAGCGGCCCCGCCGCCGGGTGCTTTTTTGAGGTTGTTCCCGGAAGAGTAACGATAACTGAAGGAGACCAGCTTTTCCACGGCCCCGGTCTGCGGGTGTAGCCTGAACGGCTGGAAAGCCACCACGGAGTGCGGTACCCGGTTGGCCGTGCCGGCGCTGATAGAAGGCTGAAGTTCGGTTTTAAGGCCCTTTTTAGGAAAAGAGGCCGCTTCTGCGGCAGTCAAGGGCGCAAACGTCAGGTCAGTGAATTCAAAAGAGGTCACCGCCGCATTGGGCAAAGACAGGAGATAATAGGGAATCTCTTCCCGCCCCACAAAGGCGGCTTCCGCAAAGGCGGGAAAAGATTCTTTTAGAGTTGTTGGAGAGCTAGCGGCATTGGCGCGCCAAGACACACTGCGCGTTTCCTGAACCTGGGCCCAAGCTGAAACGGCAGTGACCCAAAAGCCAGCGGCAAGAAGAAACTTCCTTACAAGATGCATGACGCGGGTGCAAAATAGCTACTCCGCAACACAGCCCCGCTCTCATAGGTTCAGCTCAGGAAGGGGCCAGAGCTGAACCAGAATGGGTGTTCTTAGTTGACTGTGAGACGGTAAGAGAATGATTCCATGATCATGTTGGCCAGTAACTTCTTACAGGCCTCTTCTACTTTCTGGGCGGCAGCGGTTTCATTTTCTGCTTCTAACTGCAAACGGATGTGCTTACCGATTCTTACATCAGAAACCTGCTCCAGGCCTAAATGTTCCAAGCCTAACATTACCGCCTTTCCTTGGGGGTCTAACAGTTCAGCATGCGGCATGATATCAATTTCGGCGGTGAATTTCATAGGGAAGAAGATTTATTGAAAAAGGATAAGATAATATAAATCGCGAGGTTCAGGGGAACTGCGGTAAAGTTAAGGATTGCCAAGAAAAGAATGGAAAGACCCATGAAAATAAACCGTACTTCGTTTCCTTTCCAGGCGGTATTCTTGAATTTGAGCGCAAAAAGCGGCAGTTCCGCAATGAGCAGGTAAGAAAACAGTACCGTGATGCCCAGCAACACAAACGGATTCAGGATAATAGGTGACAGCCCAAAGTCATCATTGGCCAGGATAAGCGGCAAAGACATGATGAACAAGGTACAGGCCGGAGTAGGCACGCCAATGAAGGAAGAGATCTGCCGGGTGTCAATGTTGAACTTGGCCAGCCTGATGCAGGAGAAGATGGTGATCAGGAAACCAGCGTACGGCAGCAAGGCAGGCAAATCATACCCTCCCGCTTCATTGGCCTGGGAGATCATCTGCACCATGGCGGCGCCCGGCACCACGCCAAAGGAGACCATGTCTGCCAGGGAATCTAATTGCTTGCCAATATCAGAATAGGTGTTGAGCAGGCGGGCCACCAAGCCATCCAGGAAATCCAGGGCTGCTGCCACTACTACCCAGCCGGCGGCCGAGACCAGTTCCTGCTGAAAGACGGCTACCAGGGCAAGGCAACCACATAATAAGTTAAGGCAAGTGATGAAATTAGGAAGGTGTTTCTTCATAGAATTGGAATGGTCTGTTCTGAGCCTGTTTTCTGATAATTAGCTCAAAAACGGATTGCTGGCTTTTTCTTCCCCAATGGTGGTAGAGGGGCCATGGCCAGGGTATACGGTCACCTCTTCAGGGAGTGTGAATAATTTGGTGCGGATGCTCTGCAGAAGGGTGTTATGGTCGCCGCCGGGTAAGTCAGTGCGGCCAATGCTGCGGTGGAACAGCACATCGCCCCCAATCAGGTTTTTGCTCTGGGGGTGGTAGAACACCACGTGGCCGGGCGCATGGCCTGGGGTGAACAATACCTCCAGCTCGGTTTCCCCGAAGGTTACGTTTTCGCCCTCTTTCAGGAATTTCTCCGGTAAAACCTCTTGGTACTGGGGAAAGCCATAGGCCGCTGAATAGGTAGGCACCGCGCGCAGCACGGCTAAATCCGCTTCGTGTATTTCCAGGGGCACCCCATAGGTATCTGCTATGAACTTGTTGCCCAGCACATGGTCAATGTGGCAATGGGTGTTCAGAAGGCGCACTACCTTCAGGCCTTGGGCCTGGATGAACCGCTGTAACTCCTGCTGTTCCTCTTTATCGGCGCAGCCGGGGTCAATGACCACGCATTCTTTGGTGGCGTCATACAGCACGTAGGTATTTTCTGAGAATGGATTGAACGTGAATAATTTTACTTGCAGGCTATTGGCAGGCATGGAGGATATCTTTTTTGCAGGCTCTAAGTTACATATTTCAGCGGCACAAGCCGTACCTTGGGGCATGATTTATGATTATCTGGTAGTAGGGCACGGCCTGGCCGGCGCGATTTTAACCTGTTTTCTGGAAAAAGCCGGTAAAACGGTGCTGGTGGTGGATGCCCCCAAAGAGAACTCGGCCTCCCGCGTGGCGGCCGGGCTGATCAACCCGGTGGCGGGGAAACGGTTTGCCAAAAGCTGGCAGATTGACGCCTTTCTGCCCGCCGCCGCCGCCTTTTACCAGGAGATGGAGGAACGCTACCAGACCCGCTTGTTCCACCGCAAACCCATTCTCAAACTCTTCTCCACCGCAGAGGAACAGAACAACTGGATGGGCAAAAGCACTGACCCCGCCTGGGACGGCTACATTGAAACCACGCACCTGCAACTCCCAGTCTCTGAATACGTTCACCAGGAATTAGGCGGTCTGCTCATTCAGCAGGGTGGGTACGTGGCCCTGCGGTCGTTCCTGGATCTGCGGGCTGAAGACCTCAGGCAACGGGGAGCGATCCGGTTAGAGGCCTTGGATTTATCTCTGCTGGAATTGTCTCCGGATACAGTGCGTTACAAGGAGATAACGGCCCGAAACATCGTTTTCTGCGAGGGAGCGCAAGGTGCCCAGAACCCGTTTTTCAGTTGGTTGCCTTTTTCTTTGAATAAAGGGGAAATTTTGGATATAAATATGCCTGATTTTGAGGCTTCCTATATCTATAATAAAGCCGTTTACGTTGTGCCTTTAGGACAAACCCACTACCGCGTGGGTGCCACGTACAACTGGCGGAACCTGGAGGAAAACCTAACCCAGGAGGCCAGGGAAGAACTGACGGCCAAGGCACAGGACATTCTGAAAAAACCGTTTACCGTGACAAAGCAGTATGTAGGGGTAAGGCCCGCCGTGCGAGACCGGAAACCCTTGGTGGGCGTGCACCCCCAGCACCCGCGCATAGGTATTTTCAACGGGATGGGCTCTAAAGGAGTATTGATGGCGCCCTTGCTGGCGCAGCAGTTTATCTCAAGGCTGGAGCAGGGAACGGCCCTTTGGCCAGAGGTGGATATTGTCCGGTATTTATCGTTATATTTAGCATCTACGTCAACCACATGAGTCCACTCTCTACTCGCTATTTACCTGTGTGCCGGTTACTTGTAGTGCTACTGGCGCTGGTGGCACCTGTGTTTACGTATGGCCAGGCAACCGCCCCAGACGATTTCGGGCAAAACCGGATTCAGTACAAACGCTTCAACTGGCAGTACTACAGCACGCAGAACTTCAACATCTACTACTCGCAGGACGGCCGTGAACTGGCCCGCCACGCCGCGGAGCACGCTGAAAGGGAACTGAAGCGCATCACCGCCCTCATTGGTTACTATCCTTACTCCAAGATCACCATCATCATGTACAACTCTGTCTCAGACCTGAAGCAGAGCAACATCGGTTTGATTGATGACCCCTACAAAGGCGGCAATGACGCCCTGTTTGTGAAAAGCAAGATTGAGGTAGCCTTTGAAGGTTCCCAGACGGAGTTGAAGCGGCAGATGACCTACCGAATCTCTGAACTGCTGCTCTCTGACATGATGTACGGCGGCAGCCTGAAGGAGGTGATCCAGAGCAACTACCTGCTGCGCCTGCCCGAGTGGTTTGTCTCCGGGGCTGCGGCGTACCTTTCTGAGGGCTGGAGCGTGGACATGGATGACTACATGCGGGACATGATCCAGAAAACGGGTGGAAAACGCCCTGATCCGCTGTTTGCCCGCAACCAGCGCCTGACCGGGCAATCCATCTGGAACTACATCACAGAACGGCACGGCACCTCCGCTATCCAAAACATCCTCAACCTGACCCGCATTACCCGTGACATTGAGGTGGGCATTGCTAGTAGCCTGAACATGCCGTACAAGCGGTTCATGCGGGACTGGTTTGCGTACTACACCCAGATGAACACCTTTGCCGAGGGAGCCATGCCTGCGCCCAGCAAAGAAAACAAGATCAAAAAGACCAATGCCCATAACCTGCTGTATTCAGAACCGGTGGTAAGCCCCAGTGGCCAGAAACTGGCGTTTGTGACCTATGACCGGGGAGCCTACAAGGTGCACGTGCGTGAGCTAGGCTCCAATAACCAGAAAACCGTGTACCGCGGCGGGTATAAAATGCCTAACCAAGCCATTGACCGCTCGGTGCCCCTGCTGTCCTGGCGGTCAGAGTCGCAGTTAGGGGTTTCTGACGTTAGAAGGGGGAAACTGCAGCTGAAACTGCAGGATGCGGGCAAACGCTACATTCCGGGGGTGACCACGGTGAAAAACCTGTTGGGAAAAACCAGCAACGTGCTGCCGCTCAACGCCTACAGCCAGATTGTAGGGCTTGATTTCTCAGAAGACGGCCAGTTTATGGTGCTGAGTGCGGTGAAAAACGGGCAGAGTGATTTATACCTGTACCGCGGGGGGCGTTTAGTACGCCAATTGACCAATGACATCTTTGATGACCTGGATCCGGCTTTTCTACCGGGGCCGGGTAACCGCATCGTTTTCTCGTCTAACCGCTACGCGGATTCGCTCCAGTCTAGCCGGGGTACCTTCAACGCGGTGGCCAACAACTATGACATTTACCTGTTTGACCCGGAAAACGCCCAAAGCCGTTTCTGGCAGCTGACCTACACGCCCTCTAATGAGGTAAAGCCTATTGGCCTGGCCGAAGACGAGATCATGTACCTGGGTGAGGAAACAGGCATCAGGTCTTTGTACCGCCACAACATCAAGACCGGGGCTATAAGCCGGGTCACTAATTTCCAGCAGAACATCAAGGCGTATGATTACCACCCGCGCACGGGCAACCTGACCTTTGTGGCCAATGACCGCGCCAAGGAGTTTTTGTACCATTACCCCAATGCTGCCTTGCCCGCCGTGGCGCAGGCCGGCTTTAAAACCAAGCGCCAGCAGACCCTGGAAGGCCACATGCAGCGGAGAATCCAGCAGGAGAACGCCCGCATAGCGGCAGCCCAGGCCGCCAAAGCCGCCGCCGATTCCCTTGCGGCCCTACGGTTAACCCAAACGGGAGACAGCCTGGCCACTGACAGCACTGCCGCCCCGGCCAAACCTCCGGTGACCGCCCCTAAGCCCAAGCCCAGAACCATCATGGCCCTGGCTTCTTCCGATTCCTTGGTGCTGAACTACCCCAAGCCGTATGACCTGCGGTTTAGCGTGAACAGCCTGACCACCTCTATCTACGCCGACCCCTTGCTGGGTTTCGGGTTTGTGATGGAAGTGGGCATGGCAGATCTGTTTGAGGACTACCGCATCAAAGGCGGGGTCTTCGCCCTCACAGACTTGCAGACCACCAATTTCTACGCCGAATACGCTAACCTGAAGAACCGCTATGATTTCCTGATAGGCTACCAGAAGCAAAGCGTGCTGCAGGACAACAACGGCGGCTTGATACGGCGGCTGCACAAGCATGAGGTAATGCCTGCGCTCAGCTACCCATTGACCAATGCCCTGAGCGTGAAACTTCTGCCCCGCTACTCCAACATCAGGTACACCATCATGGAGAACTTCTCTGAACCAGACGTGGTCATGGATTTTGCCGGAATTGGGGGAGAATTGGTGTATGACAACTCCGTGGTGACGGGCATGAACATGCGCGAAGGCACCCGTATGAAGATGGGCGTGTCCCGCATGTACGGTATAGGAGACAAGGAGATCGGGTTTGGTAAGTTCTACCTGGACCTGAGGCACTACCAGAAAATACACCGCGAGTTCGTGTGGGCCAACCGCTTAAGCTACGGCCATTCCTTCGGGCCCTCGCCTAAGAAATACCTGCTGGGTGGCGTAGACAACTGGATTGGGGCAGATGAAGACAGTATTCCCATCTATGACAATACCTCTACCCCGGCCGACTTCTTCTACCTGGAGTTCAGCACCCCGTTAAGAGGTTTCAACTACAACGCCCGTAACGGAAGCAGGTACGTGCTCTGGAACTCTGAGCTTCGCCTGCCGCTGTTCCAGTACCTGTTTGAAGGCCCCATCAACTCGGGCTTCTTCCGCAACCTACAGATGGTAGGGTTCTTTGATGCCGGTACGGCTTATAACCGGGGTAACCCGTTCAGTGAAGATAACTCAGTGAACACGCAGCCGGTGCCCAGGCCGCCGTTTGAGGTCATTGTGCGCAACTTCCGCAACCCGTTCATGTACGGGTATGGCTTTGGCGCCCGCACCACCTTGCTGGGCGTGTATGGCCGGTTTGACATGGCCTGGGGAGAAAGAAACCTGAAACGCGAAGGCCCTAAGTTCTACTTCTCCATGGGCTATGACTTCTAATACAGGAAACAAAGACGGCTTTTCGCCTGATTCTGTAAAAACACCTTAAAAGCAGAAGACCTCCCTGAACAAGGGAGGTCTTCTGCTTTTAAGGATACAAAAAGAAAGGGTATGCACCTTTGCCGGAGAGGACAATGCGGAGAACAATGCGTGGTAGAGACAAGGCAAAAGATAGCAATGCGTGAGAGACAAGGCGGTGCCGTTGTCTCTACAGGGGTTCTCCTTTCCGCCTTTACTAACTTTCCCTGTTCCAGTCTTCCCCGAGCGCTTAGCGGAAACTATGCAAAGAGCCGCACTTGCACCCATGAAACAAGCGGACAAGCCAGGGGAATAACATACCGCATGCACCCACCAATGGCGGTCCAAGCCGGAATTTTATCAAAGAACTCAATATAAGCCTAATCCCAAGACACAGAAAAAACCGGCCCTTTGTTTTAAGCGAATATTTGCAAAAACGCCTTAAAAGCAAAGGCTCCTTTCCCGAAGGAAAAGGAGCCTTTGCTTTATAATCAGCGGCAGCGGTTAGTTTCGCGCCTGCTTTTTACAAAACAGCGGAATCCTGCCTAACTATGCTCCAAATAGAAGCGTTCTCTTATGAGAAGAGCGGTACTTACACTTGTACCGCTTGCAACAGAGACTCAAACAGCAGACGGCCGTCTGTGTTGTTGAGCTCCGTGTCAACAGCGCGTTCCGGGTGCGGCATCATGCCAAATACGTTCTTGTTTTTGTTGCTCACGCCGGCAATGTTGAGCAAGCTGCCGTTGCAGTTACACACCTCCGTTACCTGGCCGTTGGCGTCACAGTAGCGGAACATGATCTGGCCGTTGTCCTCCAAAGATTTCAAGGTATCAGCATCCGCGTGGAAGCGGCCTTCGCCGTGGGCGATGGGAATTTTATAGGCTTTGCCGGGCTCCAGAAGGGCAGTAGGCAGGGCCTCTGTGTTCTCTGGGGTAATGTACACGTTCTGGCAGATGAACTGCTGGCTGGTGTTGCGCAGCAAGGCGCCTGGCAACAGGCCGGCCTCCGTCAAGATCTGGAAGCCATTGCAGATGCCCCACACGTACCCACCGGAGTTGGCAAACTTCACCACTTCCTGCATGATAGGGGAGAACCGGGCAATGGCCCCTGAACGCAAATAGTCACCATAGGAGAAACCTCCGGGCAGTACTATGAAATCACAGTTCTGCAAATCATGGTCTTTGTGCCACAGCCTCACAACTTCCTTCTGGGTGGTTTGCTGCAAAGCATCAATGACATCCTGGTCACAGTTGGACCCTGGGAAAACGACAACTCCAAATTTCATAGGCCAAAGATAAAGAAAATACACAAGTTTCATTGTTTGAAGGCCACAGAAACCACAATCATTAGATAGCGTGAGAGTGACGCTTTTTTCATAGATTTACTTTTTTCCATTTTGATAGTACAACGTATGCTATTATCCATGACCGGGTTTGGGTCTGCCCATTCAGAAACCGAAGGCTCCACCATCACCGTTGAGCTGAAGTCGCTTAATTCCAAATCCATGGATCTAAGCCTGCGGATTCCCCGGAGCCTGTCTGACAAAGAGCTGGAGATCAGGAACCTGATAAGCAAAAGCCTGGTGCGCGGCAAGGTAAATCTTACCATTGAGGTCTCCAGAGGCAAAACCAGCGCTACCCGCAGTAGAATCAACCTAGAGCTGTTACAGAGCTATTTCAGGGAACTGGAGGCCGCGGCTATTGCCCTGGGCGCCAAATCACCAGACTTGTTCCGGTTAGCCTTGCACATGCCAGAGGTGCTGCAGAATGAGAGCACAGATGAAAAAGGAGAAGAGGTTTCCTGGGAGCAGGTGGCGCCGGTGCTGCAAGAGGCCATGGAGAACTTCAACACGTTCCGGGCAGATGAAGGCAAAGCCCTCACCAATGAGATCGTCTCGTACATAGACCGCATCAGAATCCTGCTGGCCGAGGTAGACAAACACGACCCCAGCCGGGTAGAGCATATCAGGCAGCGCATTCAGGGACACTTGCAGGAGATCAGCTCCTCAGAGTCGTTCAACCAGAACCGCTTTGAGCAGGAGATGATCTACTACATTGAGAAACTGGACATTGCCGAAGAAAAAGTACGCCTGGTGAACCACCTGCATTATTTCACTGAGACGGTGTACCTGCCTGAACCAACCGGTAAGAAACTGGCGTTCATCTCTCAGGAGATAGGCCGTGAGATCAACACCATAGGGTCCAAGGCCAATGATGCTACCATCCAGCGCTTGGTGGTGGAGATGAAAGAAGAGCTGGAGAAAATCAAAGAACAGCTGAACAATATCCTGTAAGCCGGCTGTTTTTGGCCTGTTTCCTGGAAATCCCAACTGAAACACGTTCAAGCCCATGGCTCAGAAGTTACTCTTCGCACTTGTTTTCCTGTATCTGGGAGTAACTTCCGCCTGGGGCCAGACGCGGGCCTGCGGTACCATGCAGCACCTGGCACACCTGGAGAAAAGCCGCCCCGCGCTCAAGGCCCAGGTGCAGCAACAGGCCAGAATGGCGGCAACAGGCCAGAAACAGACCAATGAGAAAAAACTGCTGGGCGGCGTGGTCACCATTCCGGTGGTGGTGCACGTGGTCTACAATACCTCTACCCAAAACATCTCAGATGCCCAGATTAAATCTCAGATAGAGGCCTTGAACCGGGATTTTCGGCGGCTGAACGCCGATGCCGTCAATACCCCGGATCTTTTCAAAGGTGTGGCCGCCGATGCCGAGATTGAGTTCTGCCTGGCCCAGCGCACCCCAGACGGCGAACCCACCAACGGCATTACCAGAACCGCTACCACCAAGCCAGATTTCGGGGTAGGCGACTCTATGAAGTTCGCGGCCCTGGGCGGGAAAGAGGCCTGGAACACAAGCCAGTACCTGAACATCTGGGTGGTGCGGTTCCACAAAGACGAGAAGGTGCTGGGGTTTGCCCAGTTCCCCAACGTAGGCTCTCCCTTGACCGACGGCGTGGTGATTGATTACCGCTACTTCGGGACCACCGGCACCGTGGTGCGGCCTTTCAACCTGGGCCGGACCACCACCCATGAAGTAGGCCACTGGCTCAACCTTTTCCACATCTGGGGCGACGAGCCGTGCGGCAATGACCAGGTAGACGATACGCCTACCCAGCAGGAAGAAAACACCGATTGCCCCACGTTTCCCAAGGCCAGCTGCAACAACACCAGTGATATGTTCATGAACTTCATGGACTACACCAATGATGCCTGCATGAACCTTTTTACCATAGGGCAGAAGAACGTGATGCAAAAGACGCTGAATACCTTCCGGGCCGGGCTCCTTACCTCGCCAGGGTGCAAAGCCGTGCAGGTCCCAGACCTGGATGCCGCGCTCATTGAGGTCACCTCGCCGGGGCAGGTACTTTGTGCCCCGTCTTTCACCCCTACAGTGGTACTCCGCAACAAAGGCAGCCAAACGCTCACCGCCGCCCAGATTCAGTACAGGGTAGACAACGGCCCCACCCAAACCTATTCCTGGACCGGGTCCCTAGCCTCCTTCCAGAACGCTATCCTTTCCCTTCCCGCTTTGACCACTACCCCCGGGGCCCATACCATTACTTATTCCATTGTATCAAGGAATAACGCGGCCACAGACGCAGATGCGGGTAACAACACCATTACCGCTTCTTTCCAGACCCTTGGTAGAACCTTGTCCTTGCAGGAAGGGTTTGAGAGTTCCACGTTCCCGCCGGCCGGTTGGCGGATCATCAACCCCAACCGGGACCTTACCTGGGAACGGACCACCAAGGCCGCCAAAACCGGCGTGGCCTCAGCGGTCATGCGCAACATAGACTATGAAGCCAATGGTTTGGTAGACGAACTGGTGCTGCCGCCGCTGGACCTTTCAACCCGCAGCACGCCCCGGCTGTCGTTCCAGTTGGCCTACGCCCTTCTGTCTGAATCCGGCTTCTCTGATACCCTGGAAGTCTGGGCCTCCGCTGACTGCGGGACCACCTATCAGCGCCTCTATCAGAAAGCGGGCCAGGCCCTGACCACGGCCACTCCTTATTTCACCGAGGATGAGTTTGTGCCCACCGCCGCCCAATGGCGCCAGGAAACGGTAGATCTGGGCGCTTTCGCCTCGGCCAAAACAGTGTTGGTCAAATTCCGGCACGTGACTGATTTTGAGAACAACCTCTACCTGGATGATGTGAAAGTAGACGGTGACCCGCTGGGGGCCCAGGAAGAGCAGGCCCTAAAGGCCCTGCAGGTAGCGCCTAACCCCACCACGGGACAAGTGTATATCACGTCACCGGAAGCCCTCATCACCAGCATCCAGGTCTGTGACGCGGTAGGCAAGGTGGTGCAGGAAATCACGTCGCCCAAGCACGTAAAGCGGCTGCCACTGCCCATTTCATTGCCTTACCAAACCAATGGCCTTTACCTGATCAAGATGGTCACCGACAAAGGAGTGGTGGTGCGTAGGGTGTTGCTGCTGAGGTAGAAGTTGCGACCTCGTAAAGGATCAAAAAAAGAGCCTCTGCGCTTTCCTGAAAAGGAGGCGCAGAGGCTCTTCTGTTTTAATTGGTTTAAAATGGCGGATTCTCCCCTTGAGGGGAGCGAAGAGGGGTGTTTACACTTGCTGGTCAACGCATAGATGATAATGCTTGCTTCTTTGATAAGAAGATATCTTTTATAATTAACTCTGGAATGCCGCTCTCTTTTGTAAACACCCCTCTTTATCTCCCCTCAAGGGGAGAATCTGATCGTTGGAGCGATGAGCTAATCAACTAGATAATCCCCAATTCACGTTAATACGGCATTCTGCTTTCAGCCCTGTTTTTGCAAAAAGCAGCCCCAAACAGAAGCTACAACGCCTTCACAAACTCCTGGATTAGGGCCATCACCTCTTTGAACTTGGTGAGGGGGAGCGTCTCTGGCTTGTCTTGCGGGTGGTGGTATTCAGTGGTAGTGCCGCCCAGGGTGTAGAAGAAGAAGGAGGGAACCCCCTGTTCAGAGAAAAAATAATGGTCTGAGTTAGCCGCCTTGCCCCGGCTCTTGATCTGCGGAAGGTACCCGTGCTGCTGGTTCAACTGCTGCAAGAGGGAAAACTGCTTCGGGAAAACACTGCCGTTCACCACCATGAGGCCTTCTTCGCCGGTGCTCACCAAGTCAAGGTTCAGAAGGAACTTGATCTTGCCCAGCGGGAAAAGCGAGTGCTCTGTGTAGTACTTTGAACCCACCAAGCCAGCCTCTTCCGCGGCGAAGGCCATGAACGCGATGGAATAAGCCGGAGTATTCTGCGGTTGGGCGTAATAGTGGGCCAGTTCCAGCAGCATGGCGGTTCCGCTGCCGTTGTCATGTGCCCCCGGGAAATACAGGTCTTTGCCCTGGTGGCCTAAATGGTCATAATGCGCCGTCACCACCACAAAAGAGTCTGGCTTGATCTTACCTGGCACAAACCCGATCACGTTCTGGCTGCGGTACTGCGGTTCCAGGCGGGCATCTACGGCAAAGGTCACTTTCTTCGCCTTTTTAGGCCAGGCTTTTTCCAGCACCTCCAGCACCGGGAACGGGAGTTGCTCGCCCAGTACGGTGCCTATCAGCTTAGGGCCGGGCTGCCGCACAATCACGGCGGCCACGCTTTGCAGCTGGGGTTGGAACGGGTCTGGCAAGGAAAGCAGTTGCTGGAAGTGACGCTGGTGCACCACCAGTACTTTGTTGCGCAGGTTGTTGGTGAGGAACTGCTGGGCTACATCTACATCGGCTAGGACCAGGGTATCTATGTCATACACGCGGCCTTCGCCCTTTCCCGCGCCGGTAGCGCCGTGCGCCAGGAAATCAACGCCGGGTACCAGCGCCTTGCCGTCAATGGTCAGCTGCAGGCGGTTGTCCAGGATGTTGATGGGAAGCGTGAAAGGCTGCAGATAGCCAGATGGAAACGGCCGCAGACCGATGGCCTTGTATTGTTGCTGCAGGTAGTCGGCCGCCAGGCTGTCGCCTTTGAACGCGTAGCCGCGACCGTGCAGGGCTGGTGAGGCCAGGTGGGCAATGGTCTGCCGCACCCGCGTCATTTCCTGGGCCTTTCCCGCAAAGCAGAAGGAAAGAAGAGAAAAACTGAGCAAGAGCCAGCGCCTGCGTGCCATATGAAGTGTTTTTAGCTTGATTTCTTGAAACCAGCCGCGGAACGGCGCGGCAACAGGAACCACAGCCCCAACCCAATCACGCCGCCAATGGTATTGCTGAGGGCATCTACCGGGTCTGCCTCCCGGCCCATGCTCATAGAGCCTTGCAGCACTTCCACCAGAATCCCGAAGAAAACCACGAAGAGGAAGGAGCCGGTAATATGGCGCTTGGTCACCTGTGGAACGGCAGGGTCGCGGTGGAAGGCGTACAGCAACAGCAGCAGTTGTACCCCAAACAGAATGGCGTGCACCAGGGAGTCAAAGGTGAGAATGTCCCACTTTGGGGCAGGGGGTAAAACAGGGGCGGGCAGTAGCGTCCCAATCAGGATCACCACTGCCCACCCAAGTGCCAGTGCATAATAGGAGATACGCACCAGTAAAATATTAAGCGCCTACCAATTCACGGTATGCACCGGCAGAAAGAAGCTCGGCCACTTCCGCCTGGTCAGAGATAGACATCTTGATCATCCAGCCATCACCGTACGGGTCAGAGTTCACCAGCTCAGGGTTGCCGTCCAGTTTCTCGTTGATTTCCAGCACCTGGCCAGAAAGCGGGCTGAACAAATCAGAAACAGTTTTCACCGCCTCAACAGTACCAAATACTTCTTCTCTGGCCACGTCTTTGTCTAAAGTGTCAATGTCTACATACACAATGTCACCCAGTTCGCGCTGCGCGAAATCTGTGATGCCTATGTACGCTACATCGCCTTCAATTCTGATCCACTCGTGGTCTTTGGTGTATTTTAGTTCCTCTGGGAAGTTCATAAGTGATATAATTAAGTTTGATTCAAAAATACGTTCTTTTTAGCACGTGCCGCAAGCCCGGAGAAGGTTTAAGGTTCGCTTTTAGAAGCGAAAGTGGTCAGAGCAAGGTTCTGCGGAAGCTTTTTCAGAGACGCGTAGTGGTACTACGAGGCGAAAAAAAGGCGAACGCAGGTTCTGGCTATGGCCACTTGCCGCCCAAAGGGCGAAAGGTAACCCTTCTCTTAATCTGATAAACTGAACCGAAGCTGCACCCCACCTTCGGTCACGGTATTGCGGAACGCGTTGGCCACCTTAGGCTCATTGATGTTCTGCGTGTAGTAGAACTGCAGGTTCAGGCGCTGGCTTACCACATAGTCAATGGTAGGCCGTATCTGCACCTGCAAGGCGCCGGCGGTGGTCAGGTTGTTCTGGTACTCGTTGCCATCGGTGTCTACCGCAATAGTGCGCTGTATGGTTTCATTGTCTCTGATGGTGAAGTCCAGGCGCATGGTCAGTTCATTCTCCAACGTCTTACGCGAGCCACCGATCCGGAACGGGATCTTGAAGTTGGTGGTGGTGTACCCCATGCCTACCACTATGTCTTTGATGGCGTTCTCCGTTACCTGGGCGTTGGTCATGTTGAGCAGGAGGTTCCGCTGGGTCTTGTACTCCAAGCGGCCGGTTAACGTGCCCTTGGTCCTGAAATTGATCCCCACCAGCGGGTTCATGCTCTCTGTGATGGCCACCTGGCTCACAATGTAGTACGGAATCACGTCACCGGTGCGGGGATCTACCTTGTCTGGGAAACCCGATGGCTTAAAGCTGTAGTCCAGTGCGGTGCTGAAGTTGGCCACCGTGTACGTAGACTGGTAGGCGTGGTTCAGGGTAAAGGAGCTGAAATACTGCTGGAAGAACGGTAAGGTGGACAGTCCGTTGTAAACCACGTTCCAGTTAGGCAGCGGAATGGCGTCAAACGGTCCCGAAGGCTTGGCTTTGTACCCGTTAGCATCTTTGCCCTGGTAGGCCCGCATGAACGCCGGAATCAAGACATCCTGTGAATTTAACTGGTACTGGCCGGGACCTCCGTTGGCCTCATTGAGGCGGCTGGCAATGGCGGCGCGGTTCCTGATGAAGGTCTCAAACGCCTCAGAGGCATTGCCGGAACCAGATTCAAACATGGTCTGCAGAGAGATAAAGGAAACGCGGTAAGAACCGGTGGTGAACGGGTTCTGCCGTTGTACCACCAACGCCGAGTCACGGCGGTAGTACACCTCATCAATCTCAGATTTGTTCATGACCCCGTCTACCGTGATAATGAAGTTCCGGAACGGTTCAATGGTAGCCCGGGCCGTAAAGTTCACAGACTTAAGTGAGCTGAGCGGTGTGTTCAGGTACTGGCTGCTGTCGGTGTACCAGTTCTCACGATCGGCACGACTGTAAAGGTCGTGGAGCGGGAACTGCCTGCCTAGCACGAAGTCCAGGCCAGGGGCCCCAAACCCATCGGCCAGACCGAAGTTCTGGGCCGTAGGCAGGAAGCCGGGCAGCAGCGTCCCTTCCGTGCGGGCATAGGTGAAGTTCAAAGATCTGGCAGACATCAAGGCCCGCAGGATCCCGTTCATGACCTGGCGTCCACCGCTTCTGGTAGAGTCTGGGGTTGCCGCCTCCCCTGGCTTCACCGACTGCTGCCGCACGCCCGGGTTAGGGGAGGCTTCGTTGGCCGCCTTCAGGAACCGCACCTTGTTGTAGAGCCGTACCAGGTCCAGCTTTCCGCCTAGGCTGGTCTCGGTGCTGTTCTCAATGGTGTTCCCTAACTGCAAGGTGTCATTCCGGCTGAGGGCGGTAGAGGCCGAAGTCCAGGTGAAACCGGCTTGGTACCGGGCATCAGCGGAAACCCAGTCAGTAAGCGGGAATTTGTCTAGCGGTAACCGGTAGGTAGCGGCCACCACCTGGTTGAAGTTGGTGTTACGGCCAAAACGGCGCAGGTTGTGCCAGATCTCGTTGTTCTTCCAGCGCAAAGAATCTATTTCCTCATTGATACGGCCGTTGGGCTCGTCTACCACCGCACGGTTGGTGGCGGTATAGTCCAGGGTGAGGCTCTTGGTCAGGTCCCACTTCACGTCATAGATACGGTTGAAGAAGAACGATTTCTGGAAAGTAGGCAGGAAACCAACGGTGTCTGGCAGGCTGTACGGCGAGGTACGGCCCTGCAGGAACGTCTCGTTGTAGCGGCGGTCCAGGTCGGCCCTTACGGAGATTCTGCTTGGCATCAGGGCAAAGTTGAATTCCTTCAACCACCGCAGGTACGGCGACTGGAACGCCTTCACCTCTGCAAAAGGGGTATAGCTTTTAGGGGAGTTGTTGTAGTTGTAGGCCACGCCCCCGTTGTAGGTCTTAGAGTAGTTCCGGTCCGTGGAGATATCAGTGTGCAGCACCTCGGTGTAGGCATAGGAGAACGAAAGGTTCTCTACGTCATAGATGCGGCTCTTGGCTTCGGGGTCGGTTTTCTCTTTCCGGACGTTGAGCAGGTTCACGCTCTTGGTAGTGGTCTGGCTCACGACTTCCTTGCGGTAATTCTCCCGCTCCGTTCCTTCCTCAAACTTCTGCAGCGAGAGATCTAATTCCGTGTCACGGTCCAGCGGATCAAAGCGCGGTTCACTCATGGTGGTTCCGTATTGCACAGACAAAGGCACTACCAGGCCTAAGCCCGAAGGTAGCAGCTTCTCGGCGGCCACGTTGGCGGTGATGTCAAACTGACCGGTGGTTTCGCGGGCTCTCTGGGCTGCTCGCTGCTGAATGCCGCCAAAGCCCACGGTGGTATAAGACCCGGTGGCGGTGATGTTGGCAAAATCAGCGAGTTTCACGTTAGCCCGGGCAGTAGCAGCCCAACCGGCGGTGCGGTCAAAGTCTGACACCCGCAGCTCATTCACCCAAAGGGTCACGGAATGGGCTGCTCTGTCTGGGGTGGCCGGGTTCTCCAGACCAATCATGAGACTTTGCACGTCACTGAAGTCGGGGTTACCCACTACTCTGAAGACCTTGCCGTCTTCCCTTACCTCGGCAAAAACCTGGTTCAGCGGGAAGCTTTGCTGGTTCCGCCGTGATTTCAGGCGCACAAACTCATCAAAGGCGATGTCAATAAAGTTCTGCTCGTTCCAGATCTGGTAGGGGTCACGGCTGCCCTGCGGCGTCATCTTCAACGGAATAGAGAACTCGTAGTAGTTCTGGGTGAAGTCAGTACCAATCCGCACGAAGGCGTTGACTTCATTGTCTCTAGTGCCGCTGGGTGACTGGGCATGCACGTACATTTTCAGGCGCTTGTAGATAAGCATGTCCTGCGACACGTTCTTGTACACGGCCTTGCTGAAAGAGTCTCTCAGGTTCTCCACGTTCAGTTGCAGCGACTGCTCATTCTGGCGGCGGTTGTTGGCCGAGGAATAATCGCGCTGGCGGGATACGCCCGGTGGCACCACATACGGAATAGTGCCCGGGTCTACCTCGCCGTTTTCCTCAATGCTGACCGTAGACACCTCAAACGCGGAGGCATCTGTGTCACAGTCACCCACGCAAGGGGCGCCGTTGGAGAGAATGGTGTTGTAGGTACGCCACTGGTTAGAGACAAACTGCATCTGCACAAAACGCAGCACCACCGGCTCAGCAAACTTAGTGGTGTACATCCGCATGAACCTGATGGACTTGAAGCCTTGCATGTTGTTCACGTTGCCGGTGGGTTTTCTCACCGGAATACGGAACTGGTACCAGCGCACCCGGTTGTTGCCGGTGTCTACTGAGTCAACGCGGTCTACAATGTAGTTGCTGCCCACGGCCAACCGATTAGGGTTCAGGTCAATGTTGTACTCATAGTATTGCTCCACGTCACTGATGACGTTGTCTTTGTTCAGGTCTTCTTTGTCTGGGAACGCATTGGACGACAGGTTGCTGTTCACCGGGGAGTTGCCTTCCATGCCATTGAAGTTCTTGTAACGGCCCAGCACCCCGGTTCTGGAAGCGTCATAAGAAGGATCTAAGTGGTGGCGGAAGTTATCAGCGGAGGGATCTGCCAAGGTGCTGTAAATACCCTGAAAGAAAGCCCGCTCATCGTTGTCGTTCAAGCCATCCAGACCAATGTCCTGGTACTGGCGCGATCCGGCTTCAGCGTCAAAAGCATCGGTGAGGAACTGGGTGCGGGTCACGCGGCCCCAAGGGGTGGTTTCTGTGTTTTGCGTGTTCCCGTCGGTGGGGAGGCCGTTCTCAAAGGCGTAGCGTTGGTCTTTGAGCAGGTCTTCAGAGATGTTACCTAAGTTGAAGACCAGCTTCCCGTTCTCATCCAGGCTGTTCTGGGCATCGGGCTTGCCCGTGATAATGCTCCGGCCGCGGTCTCCTTTGATGAAGGGGTCCATCATCCAGAACTCCAGGTACTCAATGTTGGCGTTGTCAAAGTTGTTGTCAAACGAGATCTCACGGCTGATACCGGCCCAGTTGTTTCTGGGGTCATTTTCCAGAATCTGGCCATCAGCGCTTACGCTGGGATTGTAGTTGTACTGCCCGCGTTCTCTGGGGTAATAAGCCAGGTCAAAGGTGTACTCAAAGGTATTGTTGGTCTCCGGGTCACGGTTAGGGAAGATTTCCCGCCGCTGGATACCCCGTACGTAGTGGTTCTCCAACTCTTCGCGGCTAATGTTGTTAGGGCGCAGGTTGTTGGAGGAGTAATAGATCTGGTCAATGGTGTACCAGGCCAGCTTGGCCCGGTTGTAGGCATACGCCAACCCGGTGGCCCCGTTTGCCAGGGGCGCCGGGGTAGCGGCCAGACGCCAGGCGTTGGTGTTGAAGCCTCCTAAGGAGTAAGGCGTTTTGGCGTTCTCAAAGTCATCAATGTAAGAGACGCCGTCTTCGCCCTCAAATTTGGTCTTCTGCGGAACCAGCTGGGCTACCTCGGCCCCCAGGGTAATGGAAGAGGGTTCTTTGGTTTCCAGGAACGGCAGCTTGTCGGTGAGGAGGGTGAGCAGGCGGGAATCACGGCGGTAGTTCACATCAAACCCATACACCGTGTTGTTGCTGGGCTCATCTCCTATGTTCACCCGTTGGATAAAAGGCCTTTCCCCCTGGTGCAACACCGTAGCGCCTAAGATCAGGTCATTGTCTACCCGGTAGTCAAACCGGGCGCCCATGAGGGTACGGGGCTGCACACTCAGGATGTCTGCTTTCTCATACGTCACGCGCAGGTTGCTGGCGCTGTTGAGGTAACTAGGGTTCAGGATCTTTACCCGGCCCAGATCATAGAACACCTGGTAGTCCTGGCCCTCCACCAAACGCGTTCCGCCGGAGTACACAGCCACTGAGCCTTCGGCGATTCGGATGCCGGGCAGGGTGATCTCATCTGTGCTGGAGGCTTGGTAGCGACCCTGAATGAAGAACTTGTTTTTGTGCGCGAACTGCTGGGCATCGGTCTGGATGGAGTCATAGAGCTCCTGGAAGACGTACTTGTTGATGTACTGGTCTTCCTGCCCCGGTATGAAGCGGGAGCGGAGGTAAGACCCAAACGGCTCTACCTGCGGGAAGAAGATACGCCCGCTTTCCGGGTCAATGGTGATGCCCGACAAGAAGTCAAAGTTGCCGTCACGCGGTGGGTCATTGTTCGTGTTCACGTTGTCCAGGTTGAAGACCTGGATGAGAGGAATCCCTTTTAACCGAGACTCATCCTGGAGGCTGGTCAGGTCGCCTCCGGTTGCATCATCTTTGTAGACCACGTTGAGTTGGAAGTTCTGGCGCTCAATCTGGTTCGCGTTGAGCGCGTAGACGTTCTTCATCATGAGGTCCCAGGTAGGGGTTCTGAGGCCAGGGTTGGTGGCGCGCAGCAACTTCAGGAAGATCACCTGGTCTTCGGGTACGTTCTGGTAGTCTTCCTGCAGTTCGCCCACTTTGTAGGTACGGCCGTTCAGGGTGTATTCAAACGCCACGCCCAGCACTTGTTCCGGTAACAGGGCCGCGTTCAAAGAGATATAGCCCAGCTGCGGGTTGAATTTGTACTCGTTGGGGTCCAGGCGGCGGGCACGCACATGCTCAAAATCCACGGTTTTCTGTAGGCCCAAGCCTTCCAGGAAGTTGTCTACCTGGGTGTTATTCCGGTTGGTGAGGCTTCCGTACAGGTTGTTCTGGTTGTTGCCCGCGCCTGCACCGGCCGGTTGGTTATTGCTGAAACGGGACCGGAAGGGGGCCGGCTCACCCAAGTCCATGAGGGCTACTACGTTCCGGAGGTTCTGAGTGGAGCGGTTGTCATTGGTGATGTACACTTCCAGGCGGCGCACCACAATGCCCGAGTTGACCAGCGGCAGGTTGCGCAAAGCCTGGTCATAGCGGTTGCGGAAGAATTGGGCCAGGAAGAAGTGGCGGTCCCGGTCATACTCATCTGCCCTGATCTCAAAGCGGCGGTTCTGGGCACCGTTCTGGATGTCAATGGCGTCAATGCTGCCGCGTTGGTTTGCGGCAATGGCGGTCACCGAGAGTTTGCCCAACTGTAACTGCGCCTTTAACCCGAAGAGGTTCTGGCCTCCCGAGATAAGGGAGTTGTTCAGCGGCAGGCTTACGTTTCCGGCCTCTATTTTCTGAATGATCTCCTCTGGGTAGCCGGTATACTCCAGCTTGAGGTTGTTCTCGAAGTCAAAGTTGGCTTTGGTGTCCCAGTTAGCGGAGATGCGCATCTTCTCGCCAATGCGGCCGTCAATGTTGAGGGCAATGCTCTGGTCAAACTCAAAGTCACCTATGCTCTGCTGGCGCAGCGGAATAGCCGGGTTCTCGTTTTTATTGAACAGGGCGCCAAACTTGAGGGTGGCCAGACCATTAGGCCGTATATCAATGGTGTTTCCGCCAAACAGTCGGTCAAACGTACGGCCCCCAATGTCAATGGTGGGCACCAGGCGGCGGCTGGGGGCGGCAGGGTTCTGCTCGTCCAGGGCGGCTGATTTGGTACGCCAGTAATCTCTGATGGACTTTTGCTGCTGGTAGCGCGAGTACTCCTCAAAGGTCATGGTGCTGGGGTCACGGTAATTATAACCGCCCACCTGCTCAGTGATCTCAAAGGTCTTCAGGCTGTCATCGGGCACCACGTTTACCTCCACGTTTTTGGGCAACGGCAGCAAAAGCGGCGACAAGGTGGTTCTATTGGAAAAAGGATCTCCCCGGCGGTCTTCAAAGATGAGCTTAGGACGTCTGGACGGAATGTAGCCCTGGTTCCTGGTTGTGTCTTGCGGTTCTTTTTCTGCCTCTGTGAGCGCCGCCAGCGCCGCGCTTACACCTGCCATGGATACTCCACTTGGCTCGGCCTGAGAAAGCCAAGCCATCAACGACACCAACCCTACCGCGGCTGAAAGAATGTGAGGCTTCTTTTTGTAAAACACAAATAATGGGGAAGTTACTTAAGATGACTTCAAAGCAAACTTGATCATTTCTTCTACGGTTAAGCCTGCGCCCTCCCGTTTAATGATGTTGTCTAGTGTTTTCTCGGCCACATTTTTAGCGAAGCCTAGGGTGACCAATGCAGATAACGCCTCCTCTCTGGAGGTATTGTGCGCTGCCCCAAAGGTGACGCTGACCGCATCCGGACCCAGTCCTTTCCTGAATTTGTCCCGCAGTTCCAGTATGATCCGCTGGGCCGTTTTGGCGCCAATCCCCTTTACCTGCTGAATGGTGCGCACATCTTCCCGCACAATGGCCTGCTGTACTTCCTGCACCGTGAGGGAGGAAAGAATCATAAGCCCTGTGTTTGGGCCTACCCCAGAAATAGAGATCAGGTTCAGGAACGCGCTCTTCTCAGCCAGCGTAGCAAAACCGTATAAAGTGTGGGCATCTTCTTTGATGTGTTGGTGGGTGTACAGGCGGCACCGTTCGCCTTCCGGGAGCTGCCCAAAGGTGTTCAGCGAGATCCGAAGCTCATAGCCAACCCCTCCTACGTCAATGATCACGAAGGTAGGGTCTTTCTGAGCCAGGCGGCCATCTAAATAAGCAATCATGCAACCAGCGGTGTAGGAGGTGAAATCAGAATTAAGGTAATAAAAACATTCTGTTTTTAGCCTATTTTATAGAAACAAGCTAAAAACAGAATGTCATATTTAAGATAGTGAATCGCCTATATTAGAGGAAGATACAGGCAGTACGTACTAGTACTATTTAGAGTTTTGCCTTGCACGTTTGCGCGTCTACCACTGCAATGGCCACCATGTTGATGATCTCGCGCACAGAAGAGCCTAACTGCAAGATATGCACCGGTTTACGCATGCCCATCAAGATAGGGCCAATGGCTTCGGCACCGCCGATTTCCTGCAAAAGTTTGTAGGCGATGTTACCGGCCGCCAGACCCGGGAAGATGAGGGTGTTAGCCCCCACGTTCGCCAGTTCACTGAAGGGGTAGTGCTCGCGCAGCAACTCTGGGTTCAACGCCGTGTTGGCTTGCATCTCGCCGTCAATGATGAGGTCTGGGTAGCGCTGCTTGGCTAGGCGGGTGGCCTCGCGGGTTTTGGTAGGCACCTGCCCAGAGCTGGACCCGAAGTTGGAGTACGAAAGCACCGCCATGCGGGGCTCGCGGTCAAAGAAGCGCACGTAACGCGCCGTCAAACCAATGATGTCTACCAGTTCCTCTGCGCTTGGCTGCAAATTCACAGTGGTATCTGCGAAGAAATAAGGCTCTTTCTTGTTCTGGATGATGTACATGCCCGCCACCTTGTTCACGCCTTCCTCCACGCCAATCACGTGTAGGGCGGGCAGAATGGTAGAGGAGTACTCACGGGTAAGACCAGAGATGAGGGCATCGGCTTCGCCGGTTTCTACCATCATACAGCCAAAGTAGTTCCGGTTACGCACCAGCTTGCGGCAGTCAAACAGGGTAAGGCCTTTGCGCTTGCGCTTCTCATACAGCAGGTGCGCGAATTTCTCGCACTTGGCATCCTCTTCGCGCGGGTCAACGATCACGCTGCCGGTCAGGTCCATGTTGAACTCCGCGATCATCTCCTCAATGCGCGCCCGCTCACCTAGTAATACAGGGTACGCCAGTTTTTGCTCCAGTACCGTCTGGGCCGCTTTCAGGATCTTGTAATGGTCAGCTTCGGCGAAGACCACTGTTTTAGGGTTCTGCCGGGCCTGGGTAATCACGCGGTTCATCAGTTTCTGGTCAATTCCAATGCGCGCCTGCAGCTCCTGGTGGTAACGGTCCCAGTTCTGGATAGGGTACCGCGCCACGCCAGAGTCCATGGCCGCTTTGGCCACCGCCGGGCTGATGGTGGTGATCAAACGGGGGTCTAGGGGTTTCGGGATCAGGTAGGTGCGGCCGAAAGCGATGGAATTGTCGCCGTAGGCTTTGTGCACGATGTCCGGCACGCCTTCTTTCGCTAACTCTGCCAGGGCATACACGGCGGCCAGTTTCATGGCTTCGTTGATCTCAGTGGCGCGCACGTCCAGGGCTCCCCGGAAAATGTAAGGGAAACCCAGCACGTTGTTCACCTGGTTAGGATGGTCTGAGCGGCCGGTGGCCATGATCAGGTCTGGGCGGGTAGCCATGGCGGTGTCATAGGCGATCTCCGGGTCTGGGTTGGCCAGCGCGAAGATGATGGGGTCTTTTGCCATCAGTTTCACCAATTCAGGCGCTAAAACGTTGCCGGCGCTCAGGCCCACAAACACATCGGCGCCCTCCATGGCCTCGGCCAGGGTGGTGATTTTGCGCATGGTCACAAACTGGGCGCGGTAGATGTCCAGGTCGTTGCGCTCTGGGCTGATGATGCCGTCTTTGTCAAACATGACAATGTTGTCAATCTTCACACCCAGTTCCAGGTAGAGTTTGGTACAGGCAATGGCGGCGGCCCCGGCGCCGTTTACCACCATCTTGATCTTGTCAATGTCTTTGCCCACCACTTCCAGGGCGTTCAACAAGGCGGCGCTGGAGATGATGGCCGTGCCGTGCTGGTCATCGTGCATGAGCGGGATGTTCATCTGCTCCCGCAGGGCGTTCTCTATCTTGAAGCTCTCAGGGGCTTTGATGTCTTCCAGGTTGATGCCGCCAAACGTAGGCTCCAAAGACTTTACGATCTGGATGAATTTGTCGGGGTCGGTTTCATCAATCTCGATGTCAAACACGTCAATTCCGGCGAATTTCTTGAAAAGCACGCCTTTTCCCTCCATGACCGGTTTAGAGGCCTCTGGCCCAATGTTGCCCAGGCCCAGAACGGCGGTTCCGTTGGTGATCACGCCCACCAGGTTGCCTTTGGCGGTGTATTTATACACATCATCTTTGTTGGCGGCGATTTCCTTGCAAGGTTCTGCCACCCCCGGTGAGTACGCCAAGGCTAAGTCCATCTGGGTGCTGACCATTTTGGTAGGCACCACCTCTATCTTGCCGGGTTGCCCCTGGCTATGGTAATTTAGCGCGTCTTCCTTGTTGATTTTAATCATGTTCCTTCAATTGTGTGTAGTAGTCTATGTGCCCTGCCCAACTAACGCGTGCCGGGTAGGGAGTAATTCAAAGTAGTGCAAATTTAACAGGTTCACCAAAGGAGTGCTTTGGTTTCTGTCTTCTTGTTTAGGCCCTGTTTCCGCCAAAACGCCCGAAAAACAAAAAGCATCCCGGGCCTAAACCAGAGATGCCATTTGTACGGTAAGCCCGCTATCAACCCACAATGAGCTTCATGCCAGGTTTTAATTCGTCGCCTTTCAGCTTGTTTGCTTTTCTCAGTTGCTCCACGCTCACGTTGTTGTAGCGTTTAGAGATGTTCCAGAGGGTGTCACCGGGCTGCACATGGTGTACCGTCTGCAGCTTGGGAGCCTCGGGTTTCTTGGCGGGTGCTTTTTTAGACGTCACGGCCACGCTGGCCGCATTCTCTTTGGGCATGCCTTCCGCGTCAGGGCCGGCGTGTTTGCCAGCCGGGGTACCCAGGTCTTCCGCTGAGGCCAGCAAAGTGGTCTCTGTTTTGGCGGCTTCTTTGGAATTGGCGCCGGAAACGCTGCTTTCGGGCTTGAACAGAACCAGCTTCTGGTTGGCAACCAGCATATTGCCCTTGATCTTGTTCCAGGCTTTGAGTTGTTCCACCGTCACGTTCTGCTCCTTGGCAATCTTAGAAAGGTTGTCGTTGGGGCGTACGTGGTAGAAAGATTTGGTGCTGCTGTCTGGTAAAGCCGGTTCAGCCTTGGCCAGGATGGTGGCGGGCACTTCCTGTAAGGCAGGTAGTTTGGTTCTGGCCGGGGCTCTGTAAGGCGCCACGTAGCGGGCAGAATCCAGAATGGCCATGCGGTTATCGGCCAGGAAAGGGCGCACATCAGCCGGAATGCGCAGCGGGAAATTTGAGACGTTCTCTGGAATGTGCTTCAGTTTCAGCGCCGGATTCAGGTTCACGATGTGATCCTCGGGCAGGTTGAGTTGCTTGGCCAGCAGTTTCAGGTCCAGCGGCTGACTGATGAGGAGGGTGTCTACGGCAATGGGCATCTGTACCTTGGCCGGGTACAGGTTATGGTCCTCGGCGTGGTTCAGGGCGTAGACCAGGGCCGTGAAAGAAGGTACGTAGGCCCGCGTTTCCTTAGGCAGATACGGATAGATTTCCCAGAACGTCTTCTTGCCGCCCGACCGGGTAATGGCTTTTCTTACGTTGCCCGGACCGCAGTTATAGGCGGCCAGCGCCATCTCCCAGCTGCCGAACATGCGGTACAGTTGTTTCAGGAACTTGCAGGCGGCCTCGGTTGATTTCTCGGGGTCCATGCGCTCGTCCAGGTAATGGTTCTGCACCAACCTGAAATCATTGGCCGTAGGGGTCATGAACTGCCACAGCCCCACGGCCTTGGCCGAGGAAACGGCCTTGGGCAGTAACGCAGATTCCACCACCGCCAGATACTTCAGCTCATCTGGCATGCCGTGTTTGGCCAGATATTGCTCAAACATAGGGAAGTACAGCGGCTTGCGCTCCAGCACGCGTCGGGTGTATTTCCGGTTCCGGATGGTGAAATAGTCAATCAACCCTCTTACCTGCTTGTTGAACTCCAGCGGAATCTCCTGTTCCAGACAGCTGAGGCGGTCCTGGATGAGTTCATCGGTTTCCACCGGAATGAACTCCACAGAGTCAACGAGCACCTTGGTAGTGTCTTTTACTTGCACGACTGGAAGATCCAGAACCGTAGTTTGCCGGGCCTGCACCGCAGTGCCCAAGCCTAATGTAAGTAGAAGGCCAGTAAGAAGGGTAGTTTTATGCATTAGGCAGTTACTTGTGGTTGATGGTTCATCAGGAGTTTAGAGAAAGCGAACAGTTGCTCTTCCCCAAATGCTTTGGTCATCACTTGCACCCCAATGGGCAGCCCTGCGGCGTCATTGCCAATTGGTAACGAAATAGCCGGAATGCCTGCCAGGTTCGCCTGTACCGTGTAGATGTCTTCCAGGTACATGGCCAGCGGGTCTTTGGTGTTTTCCCCTATCTTGAAAGCGGTGGTAGGGGTAGTGGGTAGGATCAGGAAATCGTATTGGCTCAGGAGCTCGTCGGTTTTCTCTTTGATCAGGCGGCGTACCTGCTGCGCTTTGGTGTAATACGCGTCATAGTAATCCGCTGAAAGCACAAAGGTGCCCAGGATGATGCGGCGCTGTACTTCTTTGCCGAAGCCTTCAGAACGGGTTTTCTTGTACATAGAGGCCAGGTCCGTGGCGTTCTCACTCCGGAAACCGTATTTCACCCCGTCGTATCGGCCCAGGTTGGAGCTGGCTTCGGCGGTGGTGAGAATGTAGTAGGTAGGCACAATGTAGTCCAGGAAGTGGAATTCCACGGGCTCCACCGTATGGCCGTCGGCCTGTAGCTGGTCCAGCACGCCTTGCACGGCGTTTTTCACCTCCGCGTTCAATCCTGGGCTCTCAAAAGAATCCCGGATGAACCCGATGCGGGCGGGGCGGTCAAAGGAAAGGTTCTGGCTGTAGGCGGGTACGGGGCGCTGGCTCACGGTGGCGTCAAATTCATCGGCGCCCGCCATTACTTCCAGCAGCAGGGCCGCGTCTTCCACGCTCTGCGTGATCACGCCAATCTGGTCAAAAGAGGAAGCGTACGCGATAAGGCCGTAGCGCGAGATGCGCGAATAGGTGGGTTTCATGCCTACCACGCCGCAGTAGGCAGCAGGCTGGCGTACAGAACCCCCGGTGTCTGAACCGATAGAAGCCAGGCAAAGGTCGGCTTGTACGGCTACCGCAGAACCGCCCGAAGAACCGCCCGGCACGCGGGAGTTGTCTACTTCGTTCAGGGCCGGGCCAAAGGAGGAGTTCTCGTTGGAACCGCCCATGGCGAATTCGTCGCAGTTCTGGCGGCCAATGATGATGGCGTCCTCTGCGAGCAGGCGCTGCACGGCGGTGGCGGTGTAAAGGGATTTGAAACCGTTCAGGATCTGGCTGGAGGCCTGGAGCGTGTGGCCCTCATAGGCCAGCACGTCTTTGATGCCAATCACCATTCCGGCCAGTTTGCCGGCGGTCCCGGCTTGTAATTTGGCATCCACTTTTTCGGCTTGCCGAAGGGCTTCCTCTTCAAACACTTCCAGAAACGCGTTCAGATGGCGTTTGGCATTGATGTTTTGCAGGTACCGCTCCACTAGTTGACGGCAAGAGAGCGAGCCTCGGCCTATCTCCTCGCGGATAGCGTCAAGGGATGTATAACGCATGTATTAAACGTTGGGGTTGTTGGGCGTTGGGTTAGGGTTACCAGGTGCGTTGGTATAAGGCGTACCATCATTGTTGTAACCTGGGGTAGGGTTGTTATAACCTTGGTTCTGGTTGTTATAGCCTGGGCCGGGGTTATAAGAATTGTTTCTGTTCTGGTTATTGGAATACCGGTCATCATTGGCCGAGTTCTCAATATCGTTCTTGATCTCCTTGGTGGCGTCTTTGAACTCCCGGATCCCTTTCCCTAAGCCACGGGCCAGGTCTGGAATACGCTTGGCGCCAAATAGCAACAGAACAATCACCAATAAAGCGATAATTTCGCCGGTTCCTAAGTTGCCGATGAATAATAAGCTGGATAACAACATAGCTGTACTAAATAAGGTGTTAAGGATGTAAAATTAGGGTATAATTTTCAATTACAAGGCACGCCAGGTCAAGTTTAAAACGGAAGGGCCGGCCGCCTATTTCAAATGGCGCGGTTTATTTCAAGGGTTCCTGGTGCGCCTGCGTTCCTGAAGATACCCATTCAAGAGCCAGGACCTACGTTTTTTTACCAGCTTGCGGTTTTTTGCGTACGTTTACTTCGGCGTTTAAATTTTTCTCTGTGCTCCGGAAGCTTCTTTCTTTTCTTACGTCTTTGTCTACGTTGTGGCTTTTGCTGGGGGTGGCGTGCCAGTACGTGCCGCCCCATGTGTTCTGGCCCGCCGGTTTTATTGCCATGTCGTTGCCGGGTGCCCTGGTACTCAATGCGGTGCTGTTGGTGCTGTGGGTTTGGCAGCGTCCTTTGTGGGCATTCTGGCCGGCCCTGCTCATTTTCCTTTTCTGGGGGCAGTATACCCGCTACCTTACCTACAACACCTCAGAAGCCAGCCTGGCCCCGGCAGAGGCGCAAATCAAGGTATTGAGCTACAACGTGCGGGTCTTCAATGTGTACCAGCACCTGCATGCGGCAGACCCCAGCGTGCCAGAGAAGGAAATGCAATGGGTGGCCGAGCACCCCGCAGACATTCTCTGCCTCCAGGAGTTCTACCATGACAAAACCGAGAACACCTACAACAGCCGCAAACGCATTGGCAAGCAGCAAGACCGCGAGATTTACGTAGGCAAGGCCCTCACCAACGACATTGGCGCCGAGTTTGGGCTGGCTATTTTCTCTAAGTTCCCCATCATAGACAAGGGCACCGTCACGTTTGACCGACCTACTAAAAACCAGGTCATTTTCGTAGACGTGAAACTTCCTTCCAAAGACACGCTGCGGGTGTACAACATGCACCTGGAGTCAATGGCCATTGAGGAGAAAGAGGTAGCCGCCGCCGTGCAGAGCGAGGCCGGGCTCAAGACCAGTGGCCGTAACATTGCCCGCCGGCTGAAAGGAGGCTTTATTGCCCGCAGCCACCAGGTGGAGCGCCTGTTGGAGCACATTCAGGCCAGCCGCCACCCGGTGCTGCTCTGCGGCGACCTCAATGACCTGCCCAGTTCCTACACCTATCACCAGCTGCGGCGCTCTCTCCAGAACGGCTTTGAGGAAGGCGGCAACGGGTTCGGGTTTACCTACAACGGCCGGCTGCCCATCAGGATAGACAACCAGTTCTTCAGTGACCGCCTCAAACTGCTCCAGTTTGACGTCCTGAACCAAATCCAGTTCACCGACCATTTCCCCTTGGAAGCTACTTATGAACTGAAGACTGCCACTGCCGCCCAGGAGGGAGATTAAGCGTTTAACTCCTCTTTTGTTGAAAATGGGCTGATAACAGGGTTGGTGGAAGACAGTCGTAGGTCTGAAGACACTACGAGGTCTCTTTTGTTGATGGGTAATCCGAATCCTCGGCCTGTCCCCTGACAGGATGGAAGGAATGCGGCTCAGCCAGCCACTAGGGAAGTTTGGCTTGTGAGGGGATAGGCGTTTGGGGAAAGAGTAATCGGAGAGTGTAAACATCCCCTTCGCTCCCTTCAAAGGGGGAGTATCTGGAATGTGTGGGAGCAATAGAAAGGAGATAGATAATAGAGGATAGATAGCAATGCGTAAGGAGACAAGGCGGTGCCGTTGTCTCTACAGGGTTCTCCCTGCTATTTAGACTACTTTCCCCTGTTCCAGTCTTTCCCGAGCGCGCCTCGCTTTTGGCCCTGGATAGACGATTACTAATAGGAACAGACATTTCAGGCCGAAAGGGCAGTGCGAGAGGGGAAGACGGGGCCTCGCGGCCGTGAGCGCACGAAGGGCAGCCATGGAACAACCCAGCATAAGGGCCTCGCTGAATCCACCCGCTACGCCAGCAACGGCAAAAGGCGTGCATAGAACAGCCCCATGTGAAACAAGCGGCTGGGAGACGCAGTTTTGGTTGTTGGTGAGAACACCAACAACGGCGAACAAGGGAGCATAAGGGCCTGTGCCAATACTCGCCACTACGCCAGCAACGGCAAAAGGCATGCACGAATTCTGTCAGCAACGGCATAAGGCCTGCACAAAAGGCCTGCACCGTCAGAAGTCTTCCGTTTCAAACCTCCTTTCCAGAAAGTAACCCCAAAACCACCAACTCCCTTAAGGCAAAACAAAAGAAAAGGCTGCTAAACACCACTAACGCCGTACCCTTACCACAAGTACCAGTAAGTTTTATAATTTTGCCCCATGAACCACCCATTGTCTTTATATAATACCCTCACCCGGACCAAGCAACCCTTCACCCCCCTGGAAAGCCCGCTCGTGGGCTTGTATGTCTGCGGGCCCACCGTCTACGGACATGCCCACCTGGGTCATGCCCGGCCCTACATCACCTTTGACGTGCTGCGCCGCTACATGCAGTACCTGGGCTACAAAGTGCGCTACGTGCGCAATATAACTGATGTAGGCCACCTGCAGAACGACGCCGATGACGGGGAAGACAAGATTGAGAAATACGCCAAGGCCCACCAGCTGGAGCCCATGGAAGTGGTGCAGCAGTACACCAACAGCTTCCACCTGGACATGGCCTCGCTGAACATCCTGCCCCCCGATATTGAGCCGCGGGCCTCGGGGCACATCATTGAGCAGATTGAGATGATCCAGGAGATCCTGGACAACGGCCTGGCCTATGAATCGAATGGATCGGTGTACTTTGACGTGCCGGCCTATAACAAAGACCACCGTTACGGCAAACTGTCTGGGCGGGTCATTGAGGATTTGCTCAACAACACCCGTGAATTGGACGGGCAGGAGGAAAAACGCTCGCCGCTGGACTTTGCGCTGTGGAAGAAAGCCTCGGCCAGCCACATCATGCGGTGGAACTCGCCGTGGTCAGAAGGGTTTCCAGGCTGGCACCTGGAGTGCTCGGCCATGAGCCGGAAATACCTGGGGAAACAGTTTGACATCCACGGCGGCGGATTGGACCTCATGTTCCCGCACCATGAGTGCGAGATCGCGCAGAGCCAGGCCAGTCATAACCACACAGACGCGGCCCGTTTCTGGATGCACAACAACCTGATCACCATCAACGGCAAGAAGATGGGCAAGTCGCTGAACAATTTTATCACGCTGGGCGAGTTGTTTACGGGAAGCCATGAGGTGCTGCAGCAGGCGTATTCGCCCATGACGGTGCGTTTCTTCATCCTGCAGGCGCATTACCGCAGCACGCTTGACTTCAGCAACGAAGGCTTGCAGGCGGCCCGCAAAGGCTACCTGAAGGTGATGAATGGCCTGCGCATTCTGGATCAGCTGCAGTACCCGACCGGGACTGCCGCCGTAGACGCCAAAGCCGACGAGGAGATCCAGAAACTGACTTCTGAACTGTTCGTTCCCTTGAACGATGACCTGAACACCGCCAAATCCATTGCCGCGCTGTTCAACCTGCTCAAGAAGATCAACAGCATGCACACCGGCGGCTTTAAGCTGGAAATCCTCTCTGAGGAGACGTTTGAGCAGATGCGCCAGCAGTACCGCACCCTGGCGCTGGACGTGCTGGGCCTGAAGATAGAACAGACAACTGATGCCCTCACGTTGTTAGAGGTAGTACTGGGATTTTACAAAGAAGCGAAGGAAACCAAAGACTACGCCAAGGTAGACGCCATCAGGGCGCAGCTGAAAGGACAGGGCATTGTGATAAAAGACATGAAAAGCGGTATTGACTGGGCTTATGAAGAATAACACGAAAGTGCTGGCGCTGGGCTTGCTCCTGGCCGCCAGCCTTCCCGCCTGCGAGAAAAAGTCTACGACTGAAACCGCTACCGCTGAAGAACCGGCGGCTGCGGCGGTGAACGTGCCAGCCTTCAACGCAGACTCAGCCTATCAGTTTGTGGCCCGGCAGGTGGCTTTCGGGCCAAGAGTGCCCAATACGCCCGCGCACCGCGCCTGCGGCGATTACCTCATCAAAACCCTGACCGGCTTCGGTGCCACCATGCAGATACAGGCCTTTACGGCCGAAGCCTATGACGGCACCAACCTGGATTTGCGCAACATCATGGCGCAGTACAACCCTAAGGCCAGCAAGCGCATTCTGCTCGCGGCCCACTGGGACACCCGCCACGTAGCCGACAAAGACACGCAGAACCCTACCAAACCCATACAAGGCGCCAACGACGGGGCCAGCGGGGTAGGGGTGCTGCTGGAGATTGCCCGGCAACTGCAGGCCAATCCGCTAACCGGAGACGTGGGGGTAGACCTCATGCTCTTTGACGGCGAAGATTACGGCCAACCAGAGAATGCCGGCGAATACAAGGAAGACACTTGGTGCCTGGGCTCCCAGTACTGGTCTAAGAACCTGCTGCCCCAGGGCTATACCGCCAGCTACGGCATTCTCCTGGACATGGTAGGAGCCAAGGGCTCGCGTTTTGCGCAGGAAGAAACCAGCCGCACCTATGCCGGAGATGTAGTGGAGAAAGTCTGGCGCACCGCGCATCAGATTGGGTACTCAGATTATTTCCCTTTCCAGGACAGCCCCGGCATCACTGATGACCACACCTACGTCATCCAGCACGCCAACATCAGAATGGCTGACATCATTGCCTATTACCCCGCCAGCCCAGACGGCTTCTTTGGGCCGTTCCACCACCGGCACACTGATACCATGGACATCATTGACCGGAACACCCTCAAAGCCGTAGGCCAGACGGTCTTGCATGTGGTCATGACCGAAAAGTAACCGCCGTTTACAGACAAGCTATTTCAGAGCCGTTTTTAGGGAAGACCCTGAAAACGGCTCTTTTTTTTCCGGAATTGGCAAAATACCTGAAACAATGGCAAACCGAATTGGTTGTACAATCCGTAGATGGTCGGTCTACGGGAAAGGGGCCTAGCTATGGTGGGGAAAGGGAGAAGTCCCTACAGAAGCGTCTTCTGTGTTTGAGGTACGGTACCCCATCTGGTGCCTTGGTTTTATCTCGAGTTAAAAAGTGAATTCCAAATCAACTGTTCTATGTCTTACCTGAACGCTACGCAAGACCTTTACCGGAACGCCGCCCTTACCCCAGACGTGGGCCTTTGCTGCACCACCACACCTGTCTGGCAATTGCCCGGGTTGTCTATCCCTAAAAGAATGCAGGAAATGAACTACGGGTGCGGCAGCACGGTATACCCCCGTGACTTAGCCAACAACCCTACTATTCTGTACGTGGGGGTTGGCGGAGGCATGGAACTGTTGCAGTTCTCGTACTTCAACCGGCAAGCCGGCGGCACCATTGGGGTAGACGTGGTAGATGAGATGCTCAGCGCCAGCGAAGAGAATTTTAAGACCGCGGAAACGCAGAACCCTTGGTTTAAAGCAGACTTTGTGGATTTGCGCCACGGCGATGCCCTGGATTTACCCGTGGAGAGCGAAAGCGTGGACGTGGCGGCCCAGAACTGCCTCTTCAACATCTTCAAGCAGGAAGACCTGAAACTGGCCCTGAGTGAAATGTACCGGGTTCTGAAACCACACGGCCGCCTGGTGCTCTCTGACCCTATCTGTGACGGCGGCATGCCCCAGAACCTGAGAGAAGACGAGCAGCTCCGCGCCTTGTGCCTAAGCGGAGCCCTATCGCTGGAAGAATATTTGAAAGCTTTGACAGACGAAGGTTTCGGTACCATTGAGGTACGCGCCCGCAGGCCCTACCGGGTACTCTCGCCGGCGCAATACGCTATCCAAGAGGTGATCTTCATTGAAAGCGTGGAGGTGTGCGCCATCAAAGATCCCATGCCCGCCGACGGCCCCTGTGTGTTCACCGGCAAAACCGCCATTTACTATGGCCCTCACCCATATTTTGATGACCAGAACGGCCACGTGCTCCTAAACAACCAGCCGCTGGCCGTGTGTGATAAAACCGCCGCAGCGCTGGCTTCCTTGGGCAAGGAAGACTTGCTTATCACGCCGTCTACTTTTTTCTATGACGGGGGCGGGTGCTGCTAAAGGCAGTGATCGTTAGAACTGCTTTGCGGGGCTGTTTTTAGGAAATCAGCTTAAAAGTAGCTGTTGGTGTAGGCCAAGCTAACACCGTCCACTCCCACGCGCAGCGTGGCTTCGCGGCCCACGGCCATGGCGAAGTTGCGGTCTACGTGCCCTACCGGAAAGTCAAAGCAGATGGGGTAGCCGTAGCCGCCGCAGTGTTCCAGGATGATCTGCGGCACATCCCTCCCGAACGGCACTTGCGTATCATTCATATCAGAGAACTGGCCCACTACCAGGCCCGCCAACTGTTGCAGTTTTCCCAACCGGCGCAGGTGCACCAGCACGCGGTCAACATTGTAGTAATACTCGCCCACGTCTTCCAGGAACAGAATCTTGCCCGAATAATCCACGTCAGAAGCGGTACCGGAAATGGTGTCTAAGAGAATGAGGTTGCCGCCAACCAATTGCCCAGTGCCCTCGCCCATTATGTTGTGGGGATTGGCCGGAACAGCGTAAGACAGCGGTTCCTGGAACAAGAGCCGGCGCAGAGTCTCGTCGGCCTCCGCGGTTTCGGGCTTGCCCATGAGCAGGGGCATGGTGCCGTGCACGCTGGGCAGGCCCAGCGTGTGCAGGTGGCAGAGCAGGGCCGTCACGTCACTGAACCCGATGATCCACTTGGGGTTTTGCTGCAAACCGCTGAAGTCGAGCTGATCTAGAATGCGGGTAGTGCCGTAGCCGCCCCTCGCAGAGAAAATGGCTTTGATCTGAGGGTTGTCCAGCATCTGCTGGAAATCGGTTTTCCGCAGTTCATCAGGCCCTCCGAAATAGCCGTCTTCGGCCCCTATGCTTTGGCCCAGCACCACGCTCAGTCCCCAGGCTTCTAATAAGTTGATGCCCTCCTGAATGTCTTCTAAACTGACTTTTCGGGCCAGGCAAACAATGCCAACGGTGTCTCCTTGCTGTAGGGCGGGTACGGTCACAGGGAATGGGGTTTAAAATACAGGCTTCCAAAGTAGGCAATTTTCCTGACTGCTGCCTATTTCAAGGTTGTTTTTGAGAAATCAGCCTTGAAACGCTTTCGGTTTCTAGGTATACCTTATCTTCATTTCCTGATTCCTAATTCCCCATTCCTAATTCTTAATTGATAAAAAGTGGCCCGCATCAAAATAGACCTCCCTGCGCATTTTTCTTACCAGACCGAACTACCCATCCGGATCACTGATCTCAATTATGGCGGCCATTTAGGCAATGATGCCCTGTTGAGCTTGTTGCACGAGGCGCGGGTGCAGTTCCTGAAACAGCACGGTTATTCAGAATTGGATGTGGCCGGAGCCGGGGTCATCATGTCAGACGTGGGCATTGTGTACAAAGGCGAAGGCTTCTACGGCGATGTGCTCACGGTGCAGGTGCAGGCCACGGAGTTCAGCAAGTACGGCTTTGACCTGGTGTACCTGCTGTTGAACCAAAACGGCAAAGAGATAGCCCAGGCCAAGACCGGCATGCTCTGTTTTGATTACCAGCAGCGCAAGTTGAGAACGATTCCGGCAGAAGCCCGGGAGCGTCTGGAAACTAAAGCGTAAGATATTTTGTACCTTTGTGGTATGAGTATCCCATTGATCCAAGATATAGAGATCCTGAACAAGCAGGACATAAGAAAGCTTTCCCTGGACCAGCTTAAGGCATGGATGGTGGAGCAGGGCGAAAAGCCCTTCCGCGCCAAGCAGGTCTATGAGTGGATTTGGAAGCTGACGGCCACCTCGTTCTCAGAAATGAACAACATCGCCTTGCCGCTGCGCGAGAAAATGGAGCGCTTCTTCACCATTAACACGGTAGAAGTGAACACCAGCCAGCTGAGCGAGGACTATACCATCAAATCCACGTTCCGGCTCTATGACGGCAACATCGTGGAAGGCGTGCTCATTCCGCACCCCAAGCGCATGACCGCCTGCGTTTCCAGCCAGGTAGGCTGCTCGCTGACCTGCTCTTTCTGCGCCACGGGCAAAATGGACCGCATCAGGAACCTGAACGCCGATGAGATCTATGACCAGGTGGTGCGCATCAAAGAGCAGACCGAGAACAACTACAACCGTCCGTTGACCAACATTGTGTACATGGGCATGGGCGAACCGCTCCTGAACTACGCCAACGTGATGAAGAGCATTGAGCGTATCACCGCGCCTGACGGTTTGAACATGGCCGCCCGCCGCATCACGGTGAGCACCGCCGGCATTGCCAAGATGATCAAGAAAATGGCCGATGACGGCATCAAAGCCAACTTGGCCCTTTCGCTGCACGCCGCCAACGACGTGAAGCGCAACGAGATCATGCCCATCAACGAGACCAACTCCCTGGAGGCCCTGAAAGAGGCGCTGGTGTACTACCACAATAAGTCTGGCCGGAAGGTGACCTATGAATACATCCTGCTGAGCCACTTCAACGACAACATAGAGGATGCCCAGGAACTGCTGCAGTTCTCCAAGCTCATCCCCTGCAAGGTGAACATCATTGAGTACAACCCTATTGGTGACGGCATGTTCCAGAAGTCAGAAGACGACCGCCTGGAGCCGTTCATGCGCTACTTGGCAGACCGGGGCGTGCAGGTGAACGTGCGCCGCAGCCGCGGCAAGGACATTGACGCCGCCTGCGGGCAGCTGGCTCTCAAAGACAAGAAGGAAGAAGAAGCGTAAGCCGACCATGGCTTTATAAAACAGAAAGGGCCCCGCATTGAGCGGGGCCCTTTCTGTTTTAGGGTTGTTTGTAGAAAGATGGCCTTTAAACAGAGATTACATGGGTTTAGTCCTGATGGCGTCTCTGATCTCGGTGAGCAGTACCTCTTCTTTGGTAGGCGCGGGCGGAATATCGGGCGAAGCCGCCTTTTTGCGCTTGAGCGTGTTCATGAGTTTCACTACCATGAAAATGGCGATGGCAATGATGATGAAGTCCACCAGAGACTGAATGAAGTTTCCGTAGTTCAGGGTAACGTCTGTCAATTTGCCGTCTGCCCCCATCACCCCTTGCCGCAACATCAGCTTCAGGTCTTTGAAATCAACCCCGCCCACCAGGAGGCCCAAAGGAGGCATGAGAATGTCTTCTACAAATGAGGTGACAATCTTACCGAAGGCGGCGCCAATCACAATACCCACGGCAAGGTCTACCACATTGCCCCGCATGGCAAATTCTTTGAATTCTTTGGTCACGGACATGGTATGAGGGAGTTAGGGTTGAACAAATTGACAGAAAGCGGCAAAGAGTACGGCTTAGTGCGTTTTAACTACCAGCGTGCTGGCGATTTTATCATGTAACCCCTGCTTGCGCGAAGAGAAAGCCACCATAATATAGCCAATGAACATGACCGCGGTAGAAAGGTAAGAGGCCAGGGAGCGGCCCAAAGAACGCATGAATGAAATACGGTGGCCATGTTCATCGGTCACTTTCAGGTTCAGGGCTTTCTTGCCCAAGGTGGCCTGCCAAGAAGAGCTTTCCAGAATGGCTTTGTAGAGCACGCTCAACATCATGGAAGCCAGAATAAAGGTGCCCATGCCGGCAAACATCATGGCTGGGTTTTCCGCAAGTTCTTCCTGGTTCAGCACCACACTGCCCATGAACAGCATCTGCAGCACGAAGTTGGGGATCATAAGGGCGAAGCTGTCAATGATTAACGCTGCCACCCGTATCCAGAAGCCGGCATACTCTACTCTATGAGAGGTTTCGTAAATGTCAGAGAAAAAAGAATCTGGGGTAGAGGTGTTTTCCATAAAGGTTTGTGGGTTAGGGTTTAGTGTGTACTAAATATAGTTTTTATTCTACATAAGACAATACGCTATCCCCTTGAAATCAATTATTTCCGTTTTCTGGTCTCCTTCAAAAAGCGTTCTACCCCTTTCCTGATCTGTTTGGCCATGTCTTCCTGAAACTGCGGGTTAATCAAGCGTTGCTCATCCTCGGGGTTAGAGGCGAAGGCGGTTTCCACCAGCGCGTTGGGGAACTCGGTGGGGGCATTCAGCGCGAAGTTGAACCCGCCAATGTTCCCGAATTCCTTCAGATCCAGCTTGAGCACCTCTTCATACAGCGCCTGTGAGAGGGGCCGGAACGCCAGGTGGCGGTAATAGGTGCTGGTGCCTTTTACCTCAGGCCGTCCCGCTGAATTCACGTGGATGCTCACCAGAAGGTCTGGCAGGGTTTTCTTGAGCATGCGTACGCGTTCAGAGGTGTCAAACGTAGAATCGGTTGTGCGGGTCATGAGCACGGTGGCGCCTTTTTTCTGCAGTTCTTTCTGG
Organism: Rufibacter glacialis; assembly: GCF_008271745.1. GTDB lineage: Bacteria > Bacteroidota > Bacteroidia > Cytophagales > Hymenobacteraceae > Nibribacter > Nibribacter glacialis. The sequence continues at coordinate 44,256 of NZ_VKKZ01000010.1, forward strand.
AGCAACAGCGAGATCTTCAGGGTGATGTCTTTCTCCGGGATTCCGGTTTTACCGGTGGCGCCGGTGCTGGTGCCGCCGTGGCCCGCGTCTATGGCAATGGTCAGGTGCTTGAGTTTCAGTTTGGGGGGCTGCCGTTTCACTTTCACCACCAAAGAGGTGCCCTGGTAGCCCACGCTGTACCCCCAGGCCTGCGGATGTTTCAGGTCAATGATGACGCGGTACACATCTGAGGCGATTTGCTGGTACTGCACGTTCTTTACCTCGCGCAGGGTGCGGTGCAGGGTCATCCAGTTAGTGTTGGAGACGGCACCGTAGATGTCCACAATGATGCGGGCCGGGTCTACGTCCATGTACGAGGTGTAGGGCAGGCGCTGGCCCACCGCCACCCGCACGTAGTCGTATTTGCCCCGGGCACTGTCACCGCTCACGCTCCAGGAACTGGTGAGGCTTTCGCCGGTATACGTGCTGGGGGTCGCTTCCAGGCGCACCTGCTGCACCGGTATGTAGGCGTTCAGCGTGTTAGACAACCTGATGCGGTAATCGCGGCCCACTTTGCCGTTTATCTGCACCCGCACCAGCGAATCCAGGAAGCCCATCTTGGCGCCGCCCAGACGGTCTTCGCCCAGGCCGTAGTTCATGTACGCGTTCTTGCTTTGGGTAAAGCCATACAGGGCTTGGGCGGGGTTCAGGAGGGTGACCTTGCTGCTGGTACTGAAGACGGTATAAGGGTACACATCAGTGGTGTCATCTACCAAAACCGGCACGTTCAGGTTGGCCAGTTTGTCGCCGGGTTGAATGACATAGTTGCCTACGTACAGGCCAGCCTGGCCCTTGTTCTGCGCCGCGGGAAGTTCCTGCAGTGGGTGCTGGTTCCAGAGACTCACTTTCAGGCCGGTTCTGGCTTTGACCCGCACCTGCAGCCGGTCGCCGGGCTGGAGCCAGAGCTCAGCATCTGGTTGGGTGCGCACGTATTCCACCTGCAGCGAATCCACGGCGGCGGGCGTAATGGGTTTGGTGGGCTTAGTGACGGGAGTTGATTTTGCCGGCACTGTCTGGGCCACGGCCAACTGCCCGAAGAGGCAGCTAAAGAGGAGGGAGAGAAAGAATTTCATAGAGAAAAATGGTCTGACCGGCAATATACCGCTTCTACTATATGGTTACCAATCTTCCGCTGCTGCTTTGTGGGTTTTCAGCCGGTTTTCAGAAAAAGCCTAGAAAACAGAAACCGGAATTCCCTCTCCCCCGGGGAGAGGGCTAGGGTGAGGGGCAGCGGCAGTTCCAAGGCAAAGGCTTTTCCAGTAGGAACCGTTTCGGACAGGTCGCAACCTGTCCGTACATTTTTTGTTTTATAGGTACTGCCTTTCTAATTGGAGACCTACTCCCCCCTCATCCTAACCTTCTCCCTGAGGGAGAAGGGACAGCGGGAAGGTGTTTTGAGGTTGTTTTGCTATAAATGGCCTTAAAACAATAATCCCGCCGCTGGAGTAGCGGCGGGATTATGTAAGGATCAATTGCTTCAGGAAAGGTAGTAGTGAAAACTTCTCGACTACTTCGTCTCTTTCTTTTCTTTGAGCATGATGGCGTCTACGTTCTTGCTCCGGATGAGTTGGTTCAGGGCCGGCAGATCCGTGGTGAAGACTTGGTTCAGCTTTTGTAGCTGGGCGTCAATCTGCGCCGTCACCTCTTTCTGGAACGCGTACATCTGGTCAGTAGGCCGAAAATCACCCACCGAGGCCTGTGAGCCCAGGTTGGCCAGTTTGTTGTTCAGCCGGATAGGGTAGTTCAGCGGGTCCTGGCCGCTGCGGTTCTTGGTCTGATACAGCGTTTCCTCCACCTCGGTCATTTTCTGGTTCATGGCTTTGGCGGCATCTAGCACGTCTTTCATATCGGCCCGGCCGGTGAAGCGGGCGGTGACAGCGTTCATCTGGGTGCGGGCTTCGCGGATTTTGCTGATGGCATCATGTGTTTCGGTGAGCTTGTCGCGCACGGCCAGCAGGAAGGCTTGTTGCGCCTGCAGATCAGCCAGCGGGGTTTGACTGCGTGGGTCCTGTAGAATCACAAACTCCGTTTCCTGTGGTTGTCCATTCACGGTGAGGCGGGCTTTGTAGGTGCCCGGCACGGCTTTAGGTCCCTGCGTGCCGCCGCCCCATAGAATCATGCCCTCAAAGCGCGAAGCCTCTGGGTAGGTCATGTTCCAGACAAAGCGGTTCAAACCGGTTTTCGCTTCCAGCTTGTCAGCGGCTTCCTTAGCGCCGTAGGTGTATTTCTTGATCAGCTTGCCATCTTTCTCAAGAAGCTCCAGGGAGATTTTGGAAGCGGTATCTGGGGCCGTAGGCAGGTAGAAATGCACCATCACGCCACCGGGGTGGTTCTGTCCTTCAAACTTGGTGTTGGCGAAGTTGCTGCCCAAGTTTTTGTAAGTAGGCATGGGCTTGAACAGGTGCGACTTGCTGTCGGCTAGCTGTGGGGTGAGTTGGTGCAGTAGCGTGAGGTCATCAATGAGCCAGAAGCCCCGGCCCTGGGTGGCGGCAATGAGGTTGTCGTTCTTGATGGTCAAATCGGTGATGGGCACCAGCGGCAGGTTCAGGCGGAAAGGCTTCCAGGAGGCGCCGTCATTGAAGGAGACGTACATACCGTATTCGGTACCGGCGTACAACAGGCCAGCGCGTTTAGGGTCAACGCGCACCACGCGGGTAAAATGCGTGGCCGGAATGCCGGAGGTGATTTTGGTCCAGGTTTTGCCGTAGTCTGCCGTTTTGAAGAGCAGGGGCTGGAAATCACCGGTTTTGTACAACGTAGCCGCCATGTACATGACGCCTTTCTGGGTGGGGTGCGGGTCCACGCTGTTGATCATGCTCCATTCGGGCAGCGCCTTGGGGGTGACGTTCGTCCAGGTTTTGCCGGCGTCACGGGTTACGTGCACCAGGCCGTCATCAGAACCAGTCCAGATCACGCCTTCCTCCGCCGGAGATTCCAAAGCCGCGAAGATGGTGCCGTAGTACTCCACGCTGGTGTTGTCTTTGGTGATGGGGCCGCCGGAGGGGCCCAGTTTGGACTTGTCGTTGCGCGTTAAGTCTGGGCTGATGACTTCCCAGCTCTGGCCTTCATTGGTGGTCACGTGCACGTGGTTAGAGGTGGTGTAGAGCCGGTTGGCGTTATGCGGCGAGAAGAAGATGGGGAAGTTCCACTGGAAGCGGTATTTCATGCCCTCCGCGCCGTGGCCCATGGGGTTGTCTGGCCACACGTTGATGGTGCGCTCAAAGCCGGTTTTATGGTCCAACCGCCCGATGAAGCCGCCATAGTTTCCCCCGTACACGATCTCTGGGTCCTTGGGGTTCACGGCGATGTGCGCGCTTTCAGAACCCGCGGTTTCCTGCCAGTCCTGCATGCCAATGCTGCGGCCGCTGCTGCGATGGGCAATGCGTACGGCGCTGTTGTCTTGCTGAGCGCCGTAAATGCGGTAGGGGAAGGCGTTGTCCGTCACTACCCGATAAAATTGGCCGGTGGGCTGGTTGTCCATCGTGCTCCAGTTCTCGCCACCGTCAAAGCTCACCTGGGCACCGCCGTCATCGGCAATGACCATGCGTTTGGGGTCTTCGGGGGCAATCCAGAGATCATGGTGGTCAGAGTGCGGGGTTCGGATGGATCTGAAGGTCTTGCCGCCATCGGTGGAATAATGGTGGCCCACGTTCAGGACGTACACGCCCTCCTCGTTCTGCGGATCAGCGTAGAGACGGGTGTAGTACCAGGCCCGTTGGCGCAGGCTTCGGTCTTCGTTTACCTTGGTCCAGCTATCGCCGCCGTTCTCAGAGCGGAACAACCCGCCGTCTTCGGCTTCCACCAGAGCCCACACGCGCTGGTTGTTCACCGGCGAAACCGTTACGCCTATGATGCCCAAGGTGCCCTTAGGTAAGCCGGTGGCGCGGGAGATCTCTTTCCAGGTGTCGCCGCCATCGGTGCTTTTCCAGATGCCAGAGCCGGGTCCGCCCGAGGAGAGGCTATACGGCGTGCGTTGTACCCGCCAGGAGGTGGCATACAGGTTACGGGGGTTGACCGGGTCAATGGTGAGGTCCACAATGCCCACTTCGTTGTTCACGAACAGCACGCGCTCCCAGTTCTTGCCGCCGTCTTTGGAGCGGTACACGCCGCGCATGTCATTGGGGGCGTAGATATTGCCCAGCGCCGCCGCGTACACCAAATCAGGGTTCTTGGGGTGGATGCGCACCCGCGGAATATGCTTGGCGTCTTTCAGCCCGATGTGTTTCCAGGTAAGGCCCGCATCCTCAGATTTCCACATACCGAAGCCCGAGGACACGTTGCCACGCACCGTTTTCTCGCCTTCGCCCACGTAGATCACGTTTGGGTCGGCCTCGCTTACCGCCACCGCGCCAATGGAACCCCCGAAGTATTTGTCAGAGATGTTCTCCCAGCTGGAGCCGCCATCTTTAGTGCGCCACACGCCCCCGCCGGTAGCCCCAAAGTAATAGAGGTTCGGCTTGCCCGGTACGCCGGTCACGGTAGCGGAACGCCCGCCCCGGTACGGCCCGATGGAGCGCCAGGTGAGGCCATTGTAGAGTTTTTCAGGATAGGGGTCTTGGACCGCTTTCTTACTTTTAGCGGTGCTGGTTTTGGGCTTTTTCTGGGCCTCAGACGTGAGCGGTGCCAGCAGGGTAAGACTGCCCAACAGCAAGGGAAGGCACTGCCGGAAAAACCGGGTGGGTAAAGAGTGTTGCATGCTTGTTTGGTTCGGGTAGGTTGGAAGGTATTAGGGTAGAAAGCTACTGAAAAAAGGAAGGATTGGGAAAGAAACAGGCTGTTTTTGAGGCGTTTTCTGAAAATCAGGAATGAAACTAATGTAACGGGTAGTGGTGGCTTAGTCATTGGCGGACTTGCGCTGGGATAGCGTTTGCATGATCTGGTTTTCTGGCTCTTTTTTGAAAATCGGCCTAAGAACAACGATTTGGCTTTGGAGTGACGGTCCTGCTGAGAGGATGAACTGATCAAGCGGTGGTTCTTTAAATTTTTATATCGAAAACAAAGCAGTCATACTACCGGAATAATAGCTTTTTTATATATTAAGTCTCCAAAAAAAATCTAACCTCATGAACTCTTCTTTCCCTTACCCGCCTATGCCCCCGGGCGTAGATGAGCACGTGATTGCCCCTTCGGCAGCGTTTAAAAAAGAAGTTGTCAAGGTAGCCGGCGCCATTGCCTTCTTTGGGCTGGTGTATGTGACCTTGATGGCCGCCGCCGTGGGATTGGCGGTTTTGTGCGGGTACGCGGGGGTGGCGCTGGTGCTTTTGAAGCCGGGCTTTTTCACGCTTATGCTGGGGTTGGGATTAGTGGGGCTGGGCCTGATGGTATTGTTCTTCCTGCTCAAGTTCATCTTCAAACGCAGTAAAACGGACCGGTCTGGCATGCTGGAAATCACCGAGGCCGAGCAACCGGAACTGTTTTCCTTTGTGCGGAAGATCACCCAGGAAACGCAGACGCCCTTCCCCAAGAAGATTTACCTGTCAGATGAGGTCAATGCTGCCGTTTTCTATGATTCCAGCTTCTGGAGTATGTTTCTGCCGGTAAAGAAGAACCTGGTGATAGGGTTGGGGCTGGTGAACTCGGTGAACATCACGGAATTCAAGGCCATTCTGGCGCACGAGTTCGGGCACTTTTCGCAACGAAGCATGAAGCTGGGTTCCTATGTGTACAACGTGAACAAGGCCATTCACAATATGCTGTATGACAACGAGGGCTACGGCAAAACACTGCAGAAATGGTCTGAGATCAGTGGCTACTTCGCGCTGTTCTCGGCACTTACCGTCAAGATTGTGCAGGGCATTCAGTGGGTACTGCAGAAAGCCTATGTGGTGATAAATAAACCCTACATGAGCCTGTCGCGGCAGATGGAATTCCACGCTGATTCGGTAGCCGCATTCGTGACCGGGTCAGAACCGCTCATCTCCAGCCTGCGCCGCATTGAGGCTGCTGATATCTGCTATTCGCAGCTTTTCAACCAGTACAACGCCTGGCTTCAGGAGAACCTCAAAGCTGATAACATGTACCCGCAGCACCGGGAGCTCATGCACCGCTTCTCTACGGATTTTAATATTCCCATGGCGCACGGCCTGTTGCAGGTGAACGCTCAATCCCTGGCCAGATTCAGCCAAAGCCGGCTGGTGATCAAAGACCAGTGGGCCTCGCACCCCAGTACTGATGACCGGGAGGCGCATCTGCTGACTTTGAATATACCCACCGTGTTGATACATGATTCGGCTTGGGTTCTGTTCCAAGACGCAGAGGGGCTGCAGCAGCAGATGACGAATAAAATCTACGACCGCGCCACGTTTGAGCAGGCGCCCGAAACCCTGAACCTGGCCGCCTTCACCCAGAGAATAGCTACGGAGGTAAACAAACGGAGCCTTGACAAAACCTACCAGGGCTTCTATGACGACCGCATACTCAAAGCCTTCGAACTGGAGGTGGCGGAGTCCCTGGCCGGTGTGCTTCCCAATTTCAGTTTTGAAGATCTTTTCACCGAGGCGAACTGCAAGCTTCCGGAGAAAATCAGCCAACTGGAAAGAGACCTGAACACCACAAAACAACTCCTCCAGGGCGAGCACGACATCAAGACCTTTGATTTTGATGGCCAGAAGTTCAGCATCAAGGAAGCCTCCATGGTACAGGCAATCTTGGAGAAGGAACTAGAGGAAGCGCAGGCGCAGCTAGACCGTTTGGATAAGGAAGTGTACCAGTTCTTTGTGCAGCAGGCAGCCTCAGAGGAGCAGAAAACCGCGCTCACCACAGCGTACCGCCACCTGTTTGCCGCCACCGATGCGGCTGAGGAAGATACCAAACGCTACCAAAGCATCTATGAAATCTTGCACCCCATCTTCAGGTCAGACATGCCCGTGGAAAAGGCGAAAGCCATCATCGCGGAAGTAAATGAACAGGAGAAGCCTTTGAAGGAGCGGCTGCGGAACCTGCTGCAGGAGCCTGACTATGCCCGCTGCCTTACAGCCGACCAGCAACATAAATTAAAAGCCTATTGTGAAAAGGAGCAGGCATACTTTACCGAGGCAGGTTTTGACAATGAAGCCATCTCTTGTCTCACCGAGGCAATGAACATCTTTGTGAACACCGTCTGGGAGAAGTGTTTCCAGCTCAAGAAAGAAATGCTGGCCTTCCAAATTACGCTGCTGCCCACCCGGCAGGAAGAACAGGTAACCAGACTTACTGTGTAAGCTGTTTAGGAGCTTTTTTTCAGAAAATGGCCGGAAAATAAGTGATTGATTTTTGCTTGTTTCCCTGGGCCGGCCTAGAAAATTGAAACGGAACGTTTAGGGCGTGTTTTCTGCGAAACAGGCCCTAAACGTTTTTAACAGATTACTTCTTCTCCATATCGCGCAGGAGCCGGACGGTCATAAAACCCAGGCCAATCGCCAGGAGGGCAATGGCGGCCCAGACCAGGATTTTGGAGCTTTGGGTCTGTTTTTGGGTTTTCGGGGCTGAAACAGACTGCAGGTGCTGCACCTGAAGCACGGGAGCATGGGCGGGGATGCTGTCCTGGAAGAACTGCAGGTCATATTCCGGGGCCTTAGCTTTCTCGTTCCCGAAGCGCAATGTGTACGCCTGGCCCCGTTCTAGGGCGGCTACCAGGTACCGGTTGAGTTGACGCACCCGCACCGAGTCAATGGACAGCGGCGGATTATCCCCGTTCTCAATCTGGATGACCAGTTCCTCTACCCGCTGGCGCGGCAGGTCCAGCACGGCGGGCGCGTTAGAAGAGAGCAGCAGCGGCACCGAGGTTTCTTCCAGGCGGGCCTGCCGCCTTTTCCTTCGGCGGCGTTCAGGCCTTTTTTGTTCGCCTACTATTACCTGACCCGGACGGTGGTACAAACCCGGAGCCGAGATAAACAGCGCTACCTGCTCCGGGTACACCGGCTGCCCAAATTTCAGGCGCAGGTAGGTGGTGTGGTTCTCTGCGCTGTCACGGCGGGTGATTGCCTTAATGGGAATGGTGGCGTATTTGCCGGCCTCAGAATACGTGTCATAGTACCCGGCCTGCAAGATGTTGAGCGGGGCGCTGAGCGAATCCTGGAGTTGGAGCCGGAAGTAGCGGTAGTTGCTCAACGGGAAGTCCAGCAGCTTGACCTCGGCGGTGCTGCGGGTATTTTTGATGGCGTACAGCACGTCCTGTTCCTTGAGCACATACCAATCCTGTTGATCATCGCTGCCGCTCAGGGAGACCGGTTTGCGAACCTCGGCGTTGCCGATGCGCAGGCTGATGTTGTTGATGCTCCGTTTCTGGGGATTGTGCACCAAAAGCTCAGACACGCCCCCGGGCCGGCGGGTGTAGCGCAGGATTTGGTAGGGCTTGAACAAAGTGCGGTACTGTACGGGAACCTCGGCGCGCAACACGTAGGGCACGGGTTGCCCGTTAGGCCCCATTACCCTGATATCCTCCAAACCAGGCTGTAAACGGCCGGTCACCTGCGGCGGAAGCAGGATGCGGTGAAAGCCCTGCTGCGTGACCGGAGCCAGCTGCGCCTGCCACGCGAACTCCTGCCCGGCCGCGGAAAGCCAGCTTGCGGCAGAGACCGCCAGGAAGAACAGCAGCTTAGGTTTCATGAGGCGCCGGCGTAGGGTCTACGGGTTTGGTTTCCCCTGCTAAAATAAGGTTTTTCAGTTTCTGGTACATAAACGAGATCACCAGCAAAAGCACGCCCAGGCAGATAAAGGCCGCAATTTTGCCTCCTTCACTCATGTCGCGCACGTCAAACAGGAAGAGCTTGAGAAGGGTCAGGAAGAACAAGGTGAGGGAAATGATGCGCAGGGTCTTGATTTTCTTGGACATGCCCACCATCATCAAAGCAAACGACACCACGCCCCACAGAATAGGGAAGCCTATCTTCCTAATATGGCGCATAGAATCATACACCTCCGCAGAGGTGGGGTGCGATTTCAACAGCCAGAGGTGCTCCAGTTCCGTGCTCAGGAGATACACCCCCGCCGCACTGGCCAGCCACAGACTCACTTTCCCTAATTTGCCCTCGAACCCGAATTCCCGCTGCACTTTCCTGAGCACCATTGCCAATAAAAGCACTAGCGTCACCAGCGGGAGGTAGTGGGTGAGAAAGGCAGGCAAGGTTTCGGTTTGGTTGAACAGGTAGCCGTTCCGGATAAAAGCCGCCGAGGGTTGCAGGTTGGTCCCATATGCCAGCAAAGCCAATATTGATAAGCCCATAAGGATTCTGCCATAAAGCGGGTTGGCTAAACGGGCGCTCCAGGCCAGCAAGCCCAGCAGGAACAGGTAATGGAAGAAGCCCAGCACCAGCACCTGCACATCATTGCTCAGCGTGGAATGGGTGAGCTGGTGCTGAAGTTCCAGCAGCAGTACCAGGTACAGGAACGCCACCAGCAGCAGGCCCACTACGGTGCGATAAGAAGCCCAGAGTTTCCCGTTCAAAGTGGCGGCATCCTCGCGTCCCAGCAAAACCCAGGTGCCCGCCAACGAAGCCACCACCACCGTGCCGGTCACAAACAGCTTGTTCAGCAGCAACGGCAGACCCTCGCGGGAAATGGAATAATCGAGCCAGTCCATGGCCAGGCTCACCAGCATCAGGCCCAGTACCAGCATAGAGGCGTATTTGATCAACTGAATGCCCGAGCGCTGCGACAGCCAGAGCAACAGCACGGCCTCCAGCGCCCAAAACAGCGTGATGTAATTGCCTTCCAGTTGAATGGGCGCCGATAAACTCAGGAACGTGAGCACCAGCCCAATGAGCAGGTACACCAGGTTGCGGTCTACGCGGTTACTGCGGTAGAGGCCGTAGGCGAACGCGAAGTTGAAAAGGCCCAGCAAGATGGTGAACAAGCCCCGGTAACTGCCGCCGGCCAGCTGCGTCATCACGTACATGCCCACGCCGTAGTACAGAAACGTGTTACTCAGGAGCATCATGATCTCCGCGGCCGTGAATTTGCGGCGCTCCTTCACGTTGTAAAGCATGGTCATCAAAAAGAACACCAGGTAGAACAGCGTCGCGAAGACCAAGGCCCCGGCGTAAGGCGCATTGGGTACTTCTACGACTCTGGTGCTGAACCACCCGCCGTACAAAATAAGAGTGAACCCATAGGCAATGAGGTTGAGCAGGTTCCATTTCTTGAAGTAGGCCAGCACCAGAATGCCCAGGTTCAACAGCAGGATGAAGACGAACAGCACCACATAGTTGCCTTCGCCGGTGCTCACCATGAACGGGCTGCCAAATCCGCCAATTAGGGCCAGTACCGCCAGTTCCATGCGGTCATAGGCCATAGACAGGAAGATGGTGAACCCGGTCAGCGCCATCATGAGCACAAAAGCTACCGTCTGGCTGAAAATCTGGTATTCATGGAAGGCAATGGCGATGGTAAAGTACAGCACCGCCATACCACCCCCAATCAGCACGGAGCTGAAAGCCTTGTACTCCCGGCGCAGCCAATGCGCCACGCCCAACAGAACACCGCCGGCCAGCAAGCCAATGGCCACCCGGCCTACCTCGTTGATCCAGTCCTGGTCAACGGCATATTTCACGAAGAACCCGATGCCCAGCACCAGAATGGCAATGCCCAGCTTGTTGATGAGGTTCTCGCCAATGAATTTCTCCCAATCCAGCTTGCGCGAAAAAAAGGAAGGCGGCGCGGGTTCCAGGTCCTGGAAAACCGAGGTCTCCTGAGCAGAGGTGAAGGCCGCTATTGGAGTGGGTTCTGGTACTTCGGTTAGTTTTGGTGCCTCCAAAGGTCTTTCCACCGGGGCAGGAATTGGCGGTGGGTTCACCGGGGCGCGTTGCACAACCGATGGCGGCAAAGGAGGGGCAGCGGCTGCAGTAAGTGGGGCGGAAGCGGTTGTGGAAGCCGTTTCACGCCAAGAAGCGGCCTTGGCGGTCTCCCCGGGGGGACGGACCGGAGAGCGGTTGATCTGCTCCCGCAGGCGGGCCAGCTCTTCCCGTACGGCCTCCATTTCTTGGCGGTGCTCCACCAAGTGCCTCGAAATCTTGGTCCCGAACCAGATGGCTACCAATAACAACCCCAAAAGCAGAAGCAATTCCATAAAAGCCAATTGTAGTCTTAGCCTCTATATTACAATATTATCCGGTAAATAGGTGCTTCGGCTTAGCTGCGGTTGCCAAGTTGGAATGCGGGGCTGTGGTTTTTGTCTGTCTTCAAGAAATCAGGGCTGAAACCAAGTAGTAGAAGAGGCGATGTTCTGCTGGCGCACCCATTGGCGGGCGCAGGTAACTCATGTCCGCTTGCTTGGGTGATAGATAGGATACCCTCTTTTGTCATCCTAAAAGGATCTTGGGCACAAACGGCAGAATCGTTTCTGAAACCTCTATTCAGTTCGCCCACAAGATCTTTCCAAGATGACAGAAAAAGGGGTGAAAGGCTTTTACATATGCCAGAGACCTAACTCGCTGTTAAGCGAGAAAGAATTATCTGGAATGCGTGCGGACACGAGCCGGAAACTCGCGCCAGCGAAAGCCAAAGGGTTCAATAGCTATGTTTTTTGATCTATGCTCTTTGATGAAAACCTGCCGGGATGTTTTTCTTGGTGCGGGAGTAGGGGCAATCCCTTGTGGTTGCCCTTTACGCGTTTTTGATACAAAAGGGCAACCACAAGGGATTATTGCCCCTATCAGGTTCTTTTCAGAAAAACAGGCCAAAAACGTAGCCCACAAAAAAAGGCCTTCCTAACCAGGAAGGCCTTTCAGCAAGATAAAATCTAATCGCTTAGCCGTTGGCTTGGGCGTACAGGCGGTTTACTTCGTCCCAGTTGATGAGGTTGAAGAACGCGGTGATGTACTCTGGCCGGCGGTTCTGGTATTTGAGGTAGTAGGCGTGCTCCCACACGTCAAGGCCCAGGATAGGAAGGCCGCCGCATGAATCAACACCTTCCATCAAAGGGTTGTCTTGGTTAGCGGTAGAGCAGATCTGTACGGAACCACCTTCCACGGCGCAGAGCCAGGCCCAGCCAGAACCGAAACGGGTAGTGGCGGCTTTGGTAAATTCCTCTTTGAACGCGTCATAAGACCCGAAGGCTTTGTCAATGGCCTCGGCTACCGGACCGGTAGGGTTGCCACCGCCGTTCGGGCTCAGGATGGTCCAGAACAGATTGTGGTTGTAGAAACCGCCGCCGTTGTTACGGATGGCTGGGGTCTTGGCCGCATCACGCAGGATCTCCTCAATAGACTGACCTTCCTTCTCAGTGCCGGCAATGGCGTTGTTCAGGTTGGTCGTGTAGGCCTGGTGGTGCTTGGTATGGTGGATCTCCATGGTCTGACGGTCAATGTGCGGTTCAAGCGCATCGTACGCATACGGAAGTTGCGGAAGTTCAAATGCCATAGTTTTATGTTTTATAGGTTAGAAATATACTGTTCTGTTATTAATACGGAACGGGCCAAAGATAAACTAAATTCTTTTGGCTCTAAAAAAGTCGGTCATCAATTGGCCGCACTCGTGGGCCAAGATGCCGGAGACCAGCTCGGTCTTGGGGTGGAGCAGGTTCACGCCAGTTCTTCGGTAGCCGCGTTTCTCGTCTGAAGTGGCGTACACAATGCGCTTGAGCTGGCTCCAATAACTGGCGCCGGCGCACATGACGCAGGGTTCCACGGTCACGTACAGGGTGCAGTCGTGCAGGTATTTGTTGCCCAGGTAATTGGCGGCGGCGGTGAAGGCCAGCATCTCGGCATGGGCCGTCACGTCATTGAGTTTCTCGGTTTGGTTGTAGGCGCGGGCAATGATCTTGTTCTGGCACACCACCACGGCGCCAATGGGAATCTCGCCTTCTTCCAGGGCGTATTGCGCTTGCTTATAGGCCTCGCGCATGAAATGTTCGTCTGAATGGATGCTAAGCACAACTTTAATTTCTAGGGAAAACGGTAACCTCTTTTTACTGCGTACGGGCTCTTTGGTTGTATATAAACCGTTTGGGGCCTGTTTCGCAGAAAACAGGCCCCAAACAAAAGCAGTTTCCCCCGGGGGGAAAGGAAAAGCAGCTATTACTTCACGTGGGCGCTGGCCATCACGGCGCGGGCTGTTTCCTGCCACTCTTTCTGAAGCTGTGCCGGGGCGTTGAAACTGAAAATTACCATCTGGTCTTTCAGGAACGCATACTGGATGAGGGTGTACTTGCGCACGGGCGCCATGTTGCGGGTACGGCGCTCATCGCGCACGGTAGACACAAACTCATAGACCAGGAAATCACGGCCGTTGATGGTCTGCTTCTCCTCGCGCAGGAACTGCACCTCAGTGAACATGCGCTGGATAGAGGCCTTGTAGAAGGGCAGCAGAATGGTGAGGTCTTCGGCCGGGAACGTGCTGGGACGTTGGTTTACGCTGATGTCTATCTGTCCGTCTGGGCTGGTGAAGACGCCCAGGGGCTTTCGGGCGGCCGGGTACTCGCGGGCAATGCCGTCATCGGGCATTACCTCAAAGTTCTGCGGAATGGAAAGGCTCACGTTCTTGGCCACGGTCACCTTCTTCAACTTGGGGACGAAGGCCAGCAACAAGGCAAGCGGCAGTAGAAGTGCCCAATGGTATTTTCTGTTCATAAGGAAAGGTTTCTGAGTAAAGGGGCTATGGATGCAGGCAAGATGCAAATACTAGGCCAGGACCTGTGGGTGCCCTGGCACCCGTACCGCAAAGGTAGGGCAGAAGCGACGCAATGCAACCAAAAGCACCCCAAGGAAAAAGCCCGGCTAAGGTAGCCAGGCTTTTATCAGGTTGAAGAAAACTTACTTTTTAATCTGGTCAAGTGGAAAGAAGGAGGGACAACCGACCACTTAGCATGAGAAGAATGATACTCCTCAAGATGATTAGTGGCTTAATTTGAAAAAATATTACAAGAATCCCTATATAATTCCTGATTTTTTAAACTTAACCGTTTTTTAGGTGATGGATTTGTAAAATAACAAGAACGGTCGTTCGTTAGAAAGAAGAGTGGTGGCAAAGTGCCGCACAATCTGCTTTTTAATTTGAATATCAGGCAGAGATGCCTAATTTCGCAGCTAAATCTGTTTTATACTATGGAAACAACTGTTCCTATACAATATTTACCGGGTGACTATCTGCCTATCCTGATCCAATTTGTGGCAGCCCTGGGTTTTGTGGTGTTCGCCATGGTGGTCACGCACAACATTGGACCCAAGCGCAAGAGCGCGGTGAAAAACGCCTCCTGGGAGTGCGGTATTGAGTCTAAGGGAGATGCCCGGGCCCCTGTTTCCATCAAATATTTCCTGATTGCCATCCTGTTCGTGCTTTTTGACGTGGAGATCATCTTCCTGTACCCGTGGGCGGTGAATTTCAAGGCCTTGGGGATCAACGGATTTATCTGGATGCTCATGTTCATGGGGCTGCTGTTGACCGGCTTCTTCTACGTGATCAAGAAAGGCGTTCTTAAGTGGGAATAGCCCAAGAATTCGCTGCCTAGGCAGCAAACTTTTACCAGCGATAAGGTGTTCAGGAAGAGGCCGGTTTCAGGCCTGTTCTTCTGAAAACTAAGCGAAAACAGACTCATGAGCGATAACAATAGCAATTTAACCATGGTAGACGCCCCAGAGGGGGTAGAAGGAACCGGCTTTTTTGCCACTTCCCTGGAGAAAGTAGTAGGCCTGGCCCGTAAGCACTCTTTGTGGCCCTTGCCGTTTGCTACCTCCTGCTGCGGTATTGAGTACATGGCTACCATGGGCTCACACTATGATATTTCCCGCTTCGGGTCTGAGCGCCCCAGCTTCTCGCCCCGTCAGGCCGACTTACTGATGGTGATGGGAACCATTGCCAAGAAAATGGGTCCGGTGGTGAAACAGGTGTACGAGCAGATGGCCGAGCCCCGTTGGGTGATCGCCGTAGGCGCCTGCGCTACCAGCGGTGGTATCTTTGACTCGTACAGCGTGCTGCAAGGCATTGACCGCATTGTACCGGTAGACGTGTACGTGCCTGGTTGCCCGCCACGCCCTGAGCAGATTCTGGATGGCTTGATGCGGATTCAGGATTTAGCTGAGAACGAGTCGCTCCGTCGCCGGAACTCCCCGGAATATCAAGCATTACTGGCTTCTTACAACATTAAATAAGGCATGGCCGAACTAACCAACGAACTGCTGGTGCAAGCGCTGCAAGAGAAATTCGGCGACCAGTTGTTCGATATCCATGAGCCTTACGGGCTTGTGACCGTGACTACCACCCGGGAAAACATCATTCCTATGCTGCAAACGCTGTATGATGATGCTTCCCTGCAATTTCAGTTCCTGACCACTATGTGCGGTATCCATTACCCAGATAACAAAGGGCAGGAATTAGGCGTGATTTATTTATTGCACAGCCTGGTAAACAACGTGCGGCTCCGCATCAAGATCTTCTTCTCTGAAGATGATGCCGTGGTGCCAACGGCTACTAACCTGTACGCCACCGCCAACTGGATGGAGCGCGAGACTTTTGACTTCTACGGCATCCGGTTTGAGGGGCACCCCAACCTGATCCGCATTCTAAATGTGGAGGAGATGGAGGCGTTTCCCATGCGCAAGGAGTTTCCGCTGGAAGACCAGACCCGCGAAGACAAGATCAATACCTTCTTCGGAAGATAAACTTCATAAACGCCCACGGCTTTGTTCCCAAGACAAGGCCGCCGGCGTTTCTGCTTACTACTAAGTTCCCACATGGAGTTAGCCAAACAGAATACCCAGATAGTTACCCCAGATTCCTACATGCAGGAGCTCACCACCCTGAATTTAGGACCTACGCACCCGGCTACGCACGGTATCTTCCAGAACATCCTGCAAATGGATGGCGAGAAGATTGTGTCCGGCGTGCCTACGATTGGGTACATTCACCGCGCCTTCGAGAAAATCGCGGAGCGCCGCAACTTTTACCAGATCACCCCGCTCACCGACCGCATGAACTACTGCTCCTCGCCCATCAACAACATGGGCTGGTGGATGACGGTGGAGAAGCTGTTGGGTGTGACCGTTCCCAAGCGTGCCGAGTACATCCGGGTGATTGTAATGGAACTGGCCCGTATTGCCGATCACCTGATCTGTAACTCTATTCTGGGCGTGGATACTGGTGCCTTCACCGGTTTCTTGTACGTTTTCCAGGAAAGAGAGAAAATCTACGAAATCTATGAGGAGATCTGCGGTGCCCGCTTAACTACCAACATGGGGAGAGTAGGCGGCATGGAGCGTGATTTGTCGCCGGTTGCCATTGAGAAGATCAGGGATTTCCTGAAGAACTTCCCCAAGGTGATGACTGAGTTTGAGACCATGTTCAACCGTAACCGGATCTTCATTGACCGGGTGGAGAACGTGGGACCCATCACTGCGGAACGCGCCTTGAACTACGGCTTTACCGGCCCTAACCTGAGAGCCGCCGGCGTAGATTATGACGTGCGCGTCATGAACCCGTACTCTTCTTACCAAGACTTCGACTTCGAGATTCCGGTAGGTACCAAGGGCGACACCTACGACCGCTTCATGGTGAGAAACGAGGAAATCTGGCAGAGCTTGCGCATCATTCAGCAAGCCATGGACAACCTTCCTGAAGGTCCGTTTCACGCTGATGCCCCAGAATTCTACCTGCCGCCAAAGCAAGAGGTGTACCGCAACATGGAAGCCTTGATCTATCACTTCAAGATTGTGATGGGCGAGATTGACGCACCGGTTGGTGAAGTATACCATGCCGTGGAAGGCGGTAACGGAGAGCTTGGCTTCTACCTGGTGTCTGACGGAGGCCGCACGCCGTACCGTCTGCACTTCAGAAGACCCTGCTTCATCTATTACCAGGCATACCCAGAAATGGTGGTAGGCACCCAGTTATCAGATGCGATCGTGATCCTGTCCAGCATGAACGTGATTGCCGGTGAGCTAGACGCCTAGCGGCGTAGTTGATAGTTGTTCGTTTTTAGTTGTTATTGAATAGAAGGAATGACTTAAGCTTAGAGCACCTTCACTTTCTCCCCACTTTGTCATCCTGAAAGGAACTTGTGGGCGAACTAGAACAGCAAGTGAGGAAAACGACAAGCCTAACAACTAAAAACTAGTTGCTAAACACTAAAAAGGCCATGGAACTGACAGAACAGGAACTGGAAAAGATTCGGGAGTACTTCAAAGAGCAACCCGTTTTGAATGCCTACTTGTTTGGGTCTTATGCCCGTGGAGAAGCAGATGCTGACAGTGACATTGATTTATTAGTTGACTTGGATTACTCTACACAGATTGGATACAAGTTCTTCGGAATGCATCAGGACTTGCAGAGGCTATTGCAGCGCAAAGTAGATGTAGTGCCTTCAGACGGAGTATCGCGCCATTTGCGGCCTTTCATAGAGAAAGACAAGAAGCTTATCTATGCGAAATAAGCAGGGTGATGTTCAGCGTCTGCAACACATCGCCGATGCCATTTCTGACATAGAAGCCTTCACAAAAGGTGTTACCTTTGATTCTTTCTCGAGTAACCGCATGATGGTCTTGGCCTGTGTGAAATGCTTTGAGATAATAGGGGAGGCAGCAGGCCATCTTTCAGAAGAGACAAAGGCAGAATATACCTCCATTGATTGGCGCAACGTGAAAGCGTTCCGAAATCTGATGGTACATGAATACTTTAAAGTGAGTGATCGGTTGGTGTGGCAAATCATTGAAAGCAACCTGCCGGACCTCAAACGGGTGGTCGCAAAGGCGATAGCCGCATTAAATACAAACCTCGATTAATGTTCCCTTAGAAGAGCATTAGGAGCAACAAAATACATGGAGCAAACAGCAAGTGTAAATCAAGTACAGTTTTCGGAAGGGGCCATGGCCGAAATCCGGCGCTACTTATCCCATTACCCCGCTGACCGTCAGAAGTCAGCGATTTTGCCTATCCTGCACATCGCGCAAGCGGAGTTCGGTGGTTGGGTAAGCCCCGAGGCAATGGACCTAGTAGCGGAAATCCTGAACATCCAGCCCATTGAAGTGTACGAGGTAGCCACCTTCTACACCATGTTCAACCTGAAGCCGGTAGGCAAGCACGTGTTGGAAGTTTGCCGCACGGGTCCTTGCATGCTGCGCGGCTCTGACCAACTCATTGAGCACCTGGAGAACCGTTTGGGCTGCAAAGTAGGCGAGACCTCCGCTGACGGAAACTTCACCTTAAAAACGGTGGAATGCCTGGCCTCCTGCGGCACCGGACCGATGCTGCAAGTGCGTGAACAATTCTACGAAGACCTGGACCCCGCCAGCGCCGACCAGCTGCTGGAAGACCTGAAAGCCTTAACCGTAAGGAAACCATGGGAAGAAAATTATTAACTGAACATATCAACGTTGAAGGCATCCATACCTTTGACGTCTATCGCAAGCACGGCGGGTACGCCTCCGTAGAGAAAGCTTTGAAAACCATGACCCCCGAGGAAGTGGTGGAAGAAGTGAAAGCATCAGGTTTAAGAGGCCGGGGTGGTGCCGGATTCCCTACCGGGATGAAGTGGAGCTTTTTGGCCAAACCAGAAGGAAAACCCCGTTACCTGGTTTGCAACGCCGATGAGTCAGAGCCCGGCACCTTCAAGGACCGGTACCTGATGGAGAAACTGCCGCACCTCTTGATTGAAGGGATGATCACGTCTTCCTTCGCGCTGGGTGCCCGCACTTCTTACATTTATATAAGAGGTGAGTTGTTGTACGTACTGCGCATCCTGGAGAAAGCCATTGCCGAGGCCTATGCGAACGGGTTCCTGGGCGAGAACATCTTAGGAAGCGGTTACTCTCTTGATTTGCACGTGCACCCAGGCGGAGGCGCGTACATCTGCGGCGAGGAAACCGCGTTGCTGGAATCGCTGGAAGGCAAGCGCGGAAACCCGCGTAACAAGCCTCCGTTCCCGGCGGTTTGGGGTCTTTATGGTTGCCCAACCGTGGTAAACAACGTGGAGTCTATTGCCACCGTGCCATGGATTATCACCAACACGGCCGCTGAATACGCTAAAATAGGCGTAGGACGCAGCGCGGGTACCAAGCTGATCTCTGCGGGTGGTAACATCAACAAGCCAGGCGTGTACGAGATTGATTTGGGTATCACCGTAGAGGAATTCATCTACTCAGATGAGTACTGCGGTGGTATCTGGAAAGGCCGCGACATGAAAGCAGTGATTGCCGGAGGTTCCTCTGTTCCCATTCTGCCGAAAGAGCTAATCCTGAAAACCGCAGCCGGTGAGGATAGATTGATGACCTACGAGTCGCTTTCTGACGGAGGCTTTGCTACAGGTACCATGTTGGGTTCCGGCGGCTTCTTCGTGATGGATGACCAGACCTGCATCGTGCGCCATACCTGGACCCTGGCCCGTTTCTACCACCACGAGTCGTGCGGCCAGTGCAGCCCATGCCGTGAAGGAACCGGTTGGATGGAAAAAGTATTGCACCGCATTGAGCACGGCCACGGCCACATGCATGACATCGACTTGCTAGTGAGCGTTGCCAAGCAGATAGAAGGAAATACAATCTGTCCGTTGGGTGATGCGGCTGCCTGGCCAGTGGCAGCGGCTGTTCGTCACTTCCGTGAGGAGTTTGAGTGGCACGTGAAACACCCGCAGGCAGCTACGGCTCCGGGCGCAGTGTTCAACAAAGCTGAATCTGTATTAGCGTAAATAGAAGTTTCTAGCCTGTTTTAGAGAAATCAGGCTAGAAACAGAATAATCAACAAGCTCACTCACTTGTCATCCTGAAAGGATCTTGTGGGTGAGCTAGAAAAGCCGAAGAGAACCGTCCTTGCCGTTCGCTACCAAGATCCTTTCAGGATGACAAAAAGGAGAAGGGTTTAACTGAAAGGAAAAGCCTTTCAAGGGGTTTCTAAGAAGCTAAAAGTGAATTGCCGTTTAGAGGTTGCTTTCCCCAAAAGTGGCCTTAAACAGAAATACAATTAAATAGCCATTTGCTAAGCGTCACCACCCGTGACAATCAGCAATCAACAATAATTTTAGATGGTAAAAATAACGTTTGATGGCATAGAGGTGGAGGTAGAGGAAGGAACTACCATCCTCAACGCTGCCCGTAAAATCGGCGGCGAGGTGGTGCCCCCGGCCATGTGCTACTATACCCCTTTAAAGGGAACCGGCGGAAAATGCCGCGCCTGTATGGTTCGGGTAGCAGCTGGCTCAGCGAAAGACCCGCGCCCCATGCCTAAGCTGGTGGCGAGCTGCATTACTCCGGTACAAGACGGAATGGTGGTGGAAAACACGACCAACCCAGATGTATTGGCCGCTCGCAAAGGCGTAGTGGAGATGCTGTTGATAAACCACCCCCTGGATTGCCCAATCTGCGACCAGGCCGGGGAGTGTGATTTGCAGAACTTCGCCTACGAGCACGGTACCTCCGGCACCCGGTATGAGGAAGAGCGCCGCACCTTTGACAAAATCGACATTGGGCCGTTGGTGCAGCTGCACATGACGCGTTGCATTCTATGCTACCGCTGCGTGTACACCGCTGATCAGTTAACGGAGAAGCGCGTGCACGGCGTGTTAGGCCGTGGTGATGCCGCCGAGATTGGAACCTACGTGGAGAAGGTGATCGACAACGAGTTCTCCGGAAACATCATTGATGTGTGTCCGGTAGGAGCGTTGACGGATAAGACTTTCCGTTTCAAAAACCGGGTGTGGTTCACCAAGCCCGTTGATGCGCACCGCGATTGCCCTACTTGCTCCGGTAAAACGGTGTTGTGGATGCGCGGCAACGATGTGTTGCGTGTAACTGCCCGCAAGGATGAGTACAACGAGGTGCAGGAGTTCATCTGTAACACCTGCCGCTTTGACAAGAAAGACCCGAACGACTGGACCATTGAAGGACCACGCAAGATTGCCCGTACATCGGTGATTTCTACGAACCATTATGAGTTGCCGGTGCTGAACGTGAACGTGATCCCGAACCTGCCAGGCTCAACAGAAGAAGATTTAGAATCCACTCCTTTTAACCTAGGAAGACACGTATAATGGAGTTAGACATCCTATTAATCAAAGGGCTCATCATCTTTGCCGTTTTCGGTATTACGTTGCTGATTGCCACTTACTCCACCTACGCTGAGCGGAAAGTGGCAGCTTTCATCCAGGACCGCGTAGGTCCTAACCGTGCAGGTCCGTTTGGTTTAGCGCAGCCCCTGGCAGATGCGGTGAAACTATTCTTCAAAGAAGAGTTTGTGCCAGCCAATGCGAACAAGTTCCTCTTTATTGCCGGTCCTTCACTAGCCATGTTAACGGCGTGTATGTCCAGTGCGGTGATTCCGTTTGGCGGTACATTGCTGATTGGCGGTGAGTACATCCATTTGCAGGCCATTGAGGTGAACATCGGTATTCTGTACGTGTTCGGTATTGTGGCCTTAGGTGTGTACGGCATCATGATCGGCGGTTGGGCATCCAACAACAAGTTCTCTTTGTTAGGCGCCATTCGGGCGGCTTCGCAGAACATCAGCTACGAGCTGGCCATGGGTATGTCCATTATTGCGTTGTTGCTGGTAACCGGTACCCTTTCTATGCGGGACATTGCTGCGCAGCAGGGACAGGAGCTGTTTGGGGTGTCTGGTTTGAACTGGAACATCTTCTATCAGCCGGTAGGCTTTTTGATTTTCATCATCTGTGCCTTCGCCGAGACCAACCGAGTTCCTTTCGACTTACCGGAGTGCGAGACCGAGTTGGTGGGTGGGTACCACACCGAGTATAGCTCTATGGGCATGGGCTTGTACCTGTTCGCAGAGTACGTGAACATCTTCGTGGCCTCCGCGGTGATGGCTACCCTTTACTTTGGCGGGTACAACTTCCCGTTCATGCACCAGTTAGGATTACCACATAACGTAGTGACCATCCTGGGAACGGTAGTGCTGTTTGGCAAGATTTTCTTTTTTATCTTCTTCTTCATGTGGGTGCGCTGGACACTGCCGCGTTTCCGCTATGACCAGTTGATGAACCTGGGCTGGAAAATCCTGATTCCGTTGTCTATCCTGAACGTGATCGTGACCGGCGGAGCCATTCTGTTGAAAGCGGAGTTGTTCTAAGACAGTATGAGTAGGAGAGGAGCAGGTTTGAAAACTTCGTTCCTCTGCCCAATCATTTAAAGAGTATAAGAGACATGCAATCACTTAGTAATAGAGCGAAAAAGCTGGAGAAGAAACCCATGAATTTTTCCGAGAGAATGTATCTCCCGGCCATCTTCCAGGGTTTGTCTATCACCATGCGCCACTTCTTCAAGAAGAAAGCCACCATTAAATACCCCGAGGAAACCCGCCCCATGAGTGCGGTGTGGCGTGGTTTGCACGTGCTCAAGCGCGATGAAAAAGGAAGAGAGCGTTGCACGGCCTGCGGGCTGTGCGCCGTGGCTTGTCCGGCCGAGGCCATTACCATGGTAGCCGGTGAGCGCAAACGGGGCGAGGAGAATCTGTACCGCGAGGAGAAATATGCGATCAGCTACGAGATCAACATGCTGCGTTGCATTTTCTGCGGCCTGTGCGAAGAAGCCTGCCCTAAGGCGGCCATCTTCCTGCAGAACGACAAAGTGGCCCCGGCCCGCTACGAGCGCGATGAGTTCATCTACGGCAAAGACCGTCTGGTAGAGCCCATGCCTATTCAAAACCTATAATCCGCCGCTTCGTGCGCCTTATCCTAAACCATTATGACGGGTAATTTCTTTTACTTTCTCACTTTTGTAACCTTGTTCGCGGCCATTGGGGTTGTTGCCTCTAAAAACCCGGTGTACAGCGTTCTGTTCATGATCTTGACGTTTTTCGCCTTGACTGGCCACTACATTCTGTTGAATGCCCAGTTTCTGGCGGCGGTAAACTTCATTGTGTACATGGGTGCCATCATGGTGCTGTTCCTCTTCGTGATCATGTTCCTGAACATGCGCGAAGACACGGAGAAGCACAAGCCTATGTTGAGCAAGTTTGCCGCGGCCATTGCCGGGGGAATCCTGTTTGTGGTGATGATTGCCGCCCTGAAAGACGTGAACACCCAAATGATGCAACCTGCCGTGTTTGACTCACAGATAGGCATGGTAGAGAACCTGGGGAAAGTGCTTTTCAGAGATTACCTGTTGCCATTTGAGCTTGCCTCGGTTCTATTCCTGGCGGCAATGGCCGGTGCGGTGATGCTGGGCAAGCGCGAGCCGGGCGAGCAGAACAGATTCTAAGGCTCCTTAGGGAGGCTTAAAAAGGACAGCTATCCATGTTGTCCTTTTTTAATGCCACCACTGCTAAGGATCCGTTTTAGCCTGCTTTTCAGGAAACAGCCTCTTAACAGCGCCTGCGGTTCTAAAGAGAAGCCAAGTGTTTTAGAGGCTTTTCTTTAGAAACTGGCCAAAACGTTGACATTAGAATTCAAGCTACCCGGCAGAGGGTGGCTTTTAATATGGTTTTACCAAAAAATGGGAATAACTTTGAGCGCTGTGCCAAGCGCTTCAAACGCTTATCTCACCAACCTATTTAACATGAATGAGATTCCTGAGGTCATTAGGACCATCCCGCTGAATCATTACCTGTTCTTCAGCACCGCTCTTTTCTGTATCGGGATCATTGGGGTACTCACCCGCCGCAACGCCATCATTATTTTCATGTGCATTGAGTTAATGTTGAACTCAGTGAACCTGTTGCTGACGGCTTTCTCGTCTTATCGTTCAGACCCCAACGGGCAGATTTTCGTGTTCTTCATCATGGCGGTGGCGGCCGCCGAAGTAGCCGTGGGCCTGGCCATCATTGTGATGATCTACCGGAACGTACGCTCCACTGACATCAACATCCTGAACAAACTGAAATGGTAAGGCGATTCACCGCCACGCTCATTTCCTGAAAGAATACCGTTCCATTTACGCTTTAACAAATGCAAGAATTTATTTTGCCGGCAAACAACGCTGAGATGACCTGGGTGTGTTTGCTGATTCCGCTCCTGCCGCTGATCGGGTTCCTGATTAACGGGCTGGGTAACCGGAAATTGCCCAAAGGACTGGCGGGATTGGTGGGTTGTGCCACCGTAATCGGTTCGTTCCTGTTGTCTTTGTACCTGTTCTTCGGGTTTGAAGGCTACGGCAACCGCCCCTATACCACTGATATCTTCAACTGGATCTCCGTGGGGGCGCTTAAGATCCCGTTCTCCTTCCAGATTGACCAACTGTCGCTGATCATGTTGCTGTTGGTAACGGGCGTGGGGTCGGTGATCCATATCTACTCGGCAGGCTACATGAGCCACGACGAGAACTTCGGTAAATTCTTCTCTTTTCTGAATCTGTTCGTGTTCTCCATGCTCCTGTTGGTGATGGGGTCTAACTATGTGATGATGTTTGTGGGCTGGGAAGGCGTAGGGCTTTGCTCATACCTGCTCATCGGGTTCTGGAACAAAGTGACGCCGTATAACAACGCCGCCAAGAAAGCCTTTATCATGAACCGCGTTGGGGATCTGGGCTTTTTGTTGGGCATCTTCCTTATTTTCCAGACCTACGGTAGCGTGGTGTATGGCGAAGTATTCAACCAGGCTTCTCAGCTGAGCGAGGTGAACGATGGCGTAGTGATTGCGATCACCTTGTTGCTATTTGTAGGGGCCATGGGTAAATCAGCGCAGTTGCCGCTCTATACCTGGTTACCAGATGCCATGGCGGGTCCAACCCCGGTTTCTGCTTTGATTCACGCGGCTACCATGGTGACGGCTGGTATCTACATGGTCATCCGGTCAAACGTGCTGTATACCTTGGCTCCGGTTACGCTGGAGTTTGTGGCCATCATTGGTCTGGCTACGGCCTTGTTTGCGGCTACCATAGGGCTTTTCCAAAATGACATCAAAAAAGTATTGGCTTACTCTACCGTAAGTCAGTTAGGCTATATGTTCCTAGCGCTGGGTGTGATGGCGTATTCTTCTTCGCTGTTCCACGTTTTGACGCACGCGTTCTTCAAAGCCCTTCTGTTCTTAGGTGCGGGTAGCGTGATCCATGCCATGAGTGGCGAGCAGGATTTGCGGAAGATGGGCGGTTTAAAGAAAGCCCTGCCCATCACATTCCTTACCTTCTTGATCGGAACCTTAGCCATCTCCGGTATTCCGCCATTCGCCGGTTTCTTCTCTAAAGACGAGTTGCTGGCGCACGTGTTCATGCACAGCAAAGTGATGTGGGCGTTTGGTCTGTTGACCTCGTTCATGACGGCTTTCTACATGTTCCGGTTGTTGTACCTGGCCTTCTTCGGAAACTTCAGGGGCACTGAGGAGCAGCGGCAACATCTGCACGAGTCTCCGGCGGTCATGACCATTCCGTTGATCATCCTGGCTATCCTTTCCACCATTGGCGGGTTCATGGGTTTACCGGCCGTTTTCAGCCAAAACCACCTGCTGGGCAACTTCCTGTCGCCTATCTATGAATTAGCCAGAAGAGCCGTGCCTAGCGCGTTTGAGGCCCATCATCTGTCACATGAGACGGAATATATTTTGATGGCCATTTCAGTGGCGGTAGCAGTGGTTGCCATTATCCTGGCCTACTTCATCTACGGCAAGAAAAGAACGGTTCCCGCGGAGGAAGGCGCTGCCTTGTCGCCATTGCACAAGCTGGTCTACAACAAATACTACGTGGATGAACTCTACAACGGGTTGATTGTAAAACCCGTGATGGGCTTGTCTACCGGTTTGTACCGTTTTGTGGAGAGAGGCATCATTGACCCCATTGTGAATGGGTTTGGAAAAGGGGTATTAGGCGGCGGCCGCTCCCTGCGCTTTGTGCAGAGCGGGGCCACTGGTTCTTACCTGCTCCTGATGGTGCTGGGCATCGCGTTAATCTTATTGCTGAACTTTATTATCTGATACTGCCAACCACATGTTAACCGCTTTATTACTCTTATGGCCCGCGTTGGCCGCACTGCTGGTACTGTTGGTAAAAGGCCAGGCCGCCAAGAAAGTCGCCTTTGGGGCGGCATTGGTGGAACTGGTGCTGGGCATCTGGACCTGGATCAACTTTGTTCCCAATGCCAGTACCCAATTCCTGCTCAATGAACCCTGGATAGCCGGAGCCGGCATCATGTTCAAGGTGGGCATTGACGGTATCAGCTTACTCATGGTGCTTTTGACCGTGTTCCTGGTGCCGTTGATCATCTTATCCACGTTCAAGCACACGTATGAGAAGCCTGCTTCTTTCTACGCGCTTATCCTGTTCATGCAAACGGGTCTGCTGGGCGTGTTCACGGCATTAGATGCGTTTGTGTTCTACTTCTTCTGGGAGGTAGCCTTGATCCCGATCTATTTCATTGCCGGTATGTGGGGTGGGGAGAACCGGGTGCGCGTCACCTTCAAATTCTTTATCTACACCGTCTTCGGCTCTTTGTTTATGCTGGCGGCGTTTGTGTATCTGTATTTCCAGACGCCGGGCACGCACAGCTCTGAGGAAGTAGCCTTCTACCAATTGGTGCTGGATTCCGGTACCCAAAGCTGGTTGTTCTGGTTCCTGTTCATTGCCTTCGCCATTAAAATGCCTGTGTTTCCGTTCCATACCTGGCAGCCTGACACCTATACCACAGCGCCGGCCGCCGGTACCATGTTGCTGTCTGGGATCATGCTGAAAATGGGTATTTACGGAGCGTTGCGTTGGTTACTGCCGGTAGTGCCTTTGGGCGTGAGCCAATGGGCGAACGTGGTGCTCGTATTAGCCATCATCGGGATTATCTACGGCGCGATTATCGCCATCAGACAACAGGACATGAAGCGCCTGGTGGCGTTCTCTTCTATCTCGCACGTGGGCTTGATTGCCGCTGGTTTGTTCACCTTGAACGAGCAGGGCTTGCAGGGTGCTATGATTCAGATGCTGAGCCACGGTGTGAACGTAGTAGGCTTGTTCTTCATCATTGACATTATCCAGAGCCGTACCGGCACCCGTGATATTGCGGCGCTGGGCGGAATCACGCAGAATACTCCTTTCCTGTCGGTTTGCTTTTTGGTGCTCTTGCTGGGGGCGGTAGGCTTGCCGCTGACCAATGGGTTTATTGGGGAATTCCTGCTCTTGATGAGCGTGTACCAATACAACAACTGGATGGGGGCTATTGCCGGTCTGACCATTATTCTGGGGGCTGTGTACATGCTGCGCATGTTCCAGCGCGTGATGTTTGGCGAGAAAAACGAGATTACCCAAGGCTTCACGGACTTAACCTTCACGGAGAAAGCGGTGCTGGTTCCCTTGGTGGTGATGGTGTTCTGGATTGGCTTGCACCCTAACACGTTCCTGAACCTTTCTGAGCCCGCCGTTCTGAAACTATTGGACGTGATCAAACGCTAACCCCAGACGCTATTTAAAACCCAGGAGAAATTACCTGCTCATGACCTCAATCATTCTACTTTCCATATTCGGTATTGTGAACCTCTTTGTAGGGTTCATGAAATCTAAAAAGGTGCTCATGCCCGTGGTATTGCTGTTTCTGGCAATAGCGCTGGTAGCCACCTTGTTTGACTGGAACCAGCCGCAGAGCTATTTCAGTAACATGCTGGCCACTGACAACTTCTCCGTAGGGTTTACCGCGGTGATGGTGCTCTCCACCTTTTTCATTCTGCCCTTTTCGCGTAGCTATGTGGACGCGGAGAACGCCAACCTGGCAGAATATTATTCGCTATTGCTGTTCGCGTTGGTAGGCGGCATCATGATGGTGACCTATGAGAACCTGCTCATCCTGTTCCTGGGCATTGAGATCATGTCCATCAGCATGTACATCATGGCAGGCTCTGACAAGCGCAACATCCTGTCTAACGAGGCCTCTATGAAGTACTTCTTGATGGGCTCGTTCTTTACGGGTATCATCTTGTTTGGCGTAGCCTTGCTATATGGTGCTACCGGTGCCTTCTATTTGGCAGACATCGCTGCCGCGGCTGCCCGCATGGACCCTGAAACTGCGCCTATGCTGTTAATGGGCTTGCTGCTGGTGTTGGTAGGCGTTAGCTTTAAGATTGGGGCCGCCCCTTTCCATTTCTGGACCCCAGACGTGTATGATGGTACTCCTACGGTTTTCACCAGCTACATGTCAACGGTGGTGAAGACGGCGGGTATCGCAGCTTTTTACAAGTTGATGTCGGCGGCCTTTGGCGGCGTGTATGAGCAGTGGTACCCTACGGTGGTGGCCATTACCGTACTTACCTTGTTGATTGGCAATATTGGAGCCGTAGCCCAATCCAGCATGAAACGGATGCTGGCCTATTCCAGTATCTCGCACGCCGGTTACCTGTTGATTGCCCTGACTTCTTTCAATGACCGTTCAGAGAATGCCTTGCTGTTCTATTCCCTGGCCTACGCGGTGGCTACCATCGCGGCCTTTGGCGTGCTGAAATACGTAGGTGATGCCCGTGGCTCTGACGACTATTCCTCTTTCAACGGGTTAGGAAAAACCAACCCATTGCTGGCTTTTGTCATGACCGTGGCTATGTTGTCTCTGGCGGGTATTCCTTTGACGGGCGGTTTCTTTGGGAAACTGTTCCTGTTCTCAGCAGCCTTGGAGCAAGACTTGATCTGGTTGGTGATCATTGCGGTGCTCATGTCTGCGGTGGGTATTTATTACTACTTCAGGGTGATCATTGCCATGTACATGAGAGACGCGGAAGGCGGGCGCGTGGCGGTTGATCCGTTGGCTACCTTTACCTTGATTTCCCTGGTGGTGCTGACGGTGCTGATGGGTATTCTGCCTGGTCTGTTCAGTGACCTGCTATAGCATTTAGATAACTTGTCATAAATCAGAAGAGGCGCCCTTGGGCGCCTCTTCTGATTTATGCTGTTTTGGGGTTGTTTTCAGGAAATGTGCCCGGAACGATACCGGACTGCTACGTTAAAGAGTGGAATACGTGGTAGAGACAAGGCATGCCTTGTCTCTACTTTTTGCCCGCGTAAAGAAACCAGAGTTCATCCAGGGCAATCGGTTTTCTGCTCACCTTGTTGATGTCTTTTCCTTCTTTGGTCCACAGATACGGGAAAAAATGCATGGCCTGGTCTCCTTTCAGCTTCTTAACCTCTTCGCGCCAGCCTTTCCAACGCAACCCTTCATAATACGCCTCCAGGTTACCGGAGAAACAGAACTGGAGGAATTCAGAATAACCTAAGCCCGAGGCTTCCCACTGCAGATTATCCGGGGAGAAGTAGAACACCTTCCCAATCCCTTCCTGGCCTAAGCCGCCCGCGTTCAGGGCGTAGAAACCGCCCAGGGCATCATCGGCTATCAACAGGAAAGAAGGTTGTTGCCCTTCCTGCAGATAGGATTTGCCTTTGTTCCACTGCATAAGGCGGCGGGGCAGGCGGGGAGAACCGGAGCCTAATATCCGTATCCAGCCGTCGTCTACCAAAATGCCGCCAGTCTCATATACCACCGCGCCCATAGGTGAGCGGGTGGTGACTTGGGCGCTGGCCAGGGCGGCCTTGGCCTGGGCCGGGGTTTTCGGTAATACCTCTACCTTGTTTTTGGCGGCTTTTATCCATTTCGTCACCAAAACCCAGCCGGGCTGCTGCTTGTCAATCAGTTCCTCTACCGGACGTTTTTTCGTTTGGGCGGGCAGTTCAATGGCCAGGAAGAGCAGGAAAAAGGGGAATAGGTATTTCATAGGTGAGGTAGTAGAGAAAAAGGGAAGATACGGAAATAACCGTTTAACGGCCTGATTCCGGAAATCGGCACCTAAACACAGTTCGCTACAGACTCATCAAGTCCTTGAATACCTGAGTTTGCCTTCTGGAAACCTCCACCTCCTCGCCGCCTTTCAGCTGGATTTTGATGCTGCCGCTGAACCACGGGTTGATTTGCTCTATGTAGTTCACGTTGATGAGTTGCTGCCGGTTGGCCCGGAAGAAGACTTTGGGGTCCAGGCGGTTTTCCAGGTAGTTCAGGGATTTCAGGATGCAGGGCCGTTCCCGGTCAAAGTACAGGAAGGCGTAGTTGCCGTTGGATTCAATCAGGCGCACCTGCTTGAGGGCCACAAACCAGCAGCGCTCGCCGTCTTTCACAAAGACCCGGCCTTCTTCGCTCAGTTGCGCTGGGGCCAGGGCAGGTTTGGCTGTCTCTTGTTTGGCGAGGGCTTTCTCCACGGCCTGCCGCAGGCGGTTCTCCTCAATGGGCTTCATGAGGTAATCCAGCGCGTTGCGCTCAAAGGCCTGCAGGGCGTACTGGTCATACGCGGTGGTGAAGATGACCTGTGGGGTGTATTCCAGGGCTTCCAGCAGCTCAAAGCCGTTCTTCTGGGGCAGGTGGATGTCCAGGAAGAGCAAATCAGGCCGCAGGTCTTCTACGAGGGAAATTCCCTCCTCCGCGTTTTCGGCTTCGCCGATGAGTTCCAGTTCCGGGAACTTGGCCAGCAGGTGCTTCAGTTCCAGCCGGGCCAGACGGGAGTCTTCAATGATGCAGATTTTCATGTTCTTTCCAGGGAAGGGTAAGGGTGGCGGTCACGCCGTGGTCGGTGGTTTGGGCCAAGGAAAAAGTGCCGGTCTGGTCTAAGGAGTGGGCCACCCGCTCCAGGAGCCGTTGGATGCCGATGCCCCCGGGACCGGAGGCGGGGTTTCCCAACAGGCCCGTGTTCTCCACCTGCACCTGCAGGTGCCCGTTCTGCCGGTGCAGAGACAGATGAATCTGCCCGCCTTTAACCTGCGTACCGATGCCGTGCTTGATGGCGTTCTCCACCAACAGCTGGATGCCCAGCGGCGGAATGGCCGCCGCCATCACCCCGGGGCCCAGCTCAGACGTGAAAGCCAGCTTTTCCTCGAAATGGATTTTCTCCAGGGCCACGTAATGCTCCAGGAACTCCAGCTCCTGGGCCACGGGCACCAGGTGGTTCCGGTTGTAGCCAATCACGTAGCGCAGCATCGCCGAGAGGCGGGTAATCATCTCCCGCGCCTTGGCCGGGTCTTCCAGCACCAATGACCGGATGTTGTTGAGGCTGTTGAACAGGAAGTGCGGGTTGAGCTGCGACCGGATGGCTTCCAGTTCGGCCTCCTTCAAAGACAGCTGCAGTTTCAGGGTTTCCACTTCTTTCACTTTCCAGCGTTGGATGGCCTGAAAAGCGAAATAGAAAGCAGACCACGCCGAGAGCACCATGATGCCGTTGACCGAATACAGCAGCAGAATAGAGAACTCCATCTGCTTCCAGGTGTAAGACCCGGTGAAAACCATCTGGGCATAGGTGATAAACTGCACCAGCACCGAGCAAACCGCATTGTAGAGCAGTACCACCCTCGCCAGCCGGCCAATGGGAAGTTCCTGCCAATGGTATTTTCTGGAAAGGAAGCGCTGCCCGTGCGTGACCACCAGAAACAGGAAAGCGCCCGTGAACTGGATGCCGTACATGGTAGAGGAACCCTTGTAAAACCTGAAACTGATGAAGAGGCCCATTAAAAAGTAAAGGGCCCAGCCAGTTAGCTGGCAGACCCAATACCATTTTTGTTGACGTGTGCTTGGCATGAACCGTTTATTGGTTTATTTCTTCAAGAAGGCGTCCATCTGCGTAAACATCCAGGAAGGCTCATCATACATGATGAAGTGGCGGGCGGTGTCGGCTATTTTGACTTCGGCGGAAGGCAAGTTAGCAAATTGCCCTTTATACATGTTGGTGGTTATCTCCTTGGTCACGCCATAGTTTTTGTACCCGTACCAGGCACCCAATACCAGCACCGGTGATTTGATGGCGGCGATGTCTTTGCGCAGGTCGGTGGTATACATTTCATACATGGCCTGGCCGGTAGTGAGGTAGTCAGATTTTCTGCCCCAGTCAATGACTTTCCTGATGTGCGCAGAGTCCGTGGCCATGGTCACACCGTAGCTGGCTTCCTGCTGTTTCTGCATCTCAGGGCTCATCTTGGTCATGGAGTTCTTCATCTGGTCGGCCATGGGTTTGATGCTTTCCACGGTGGCACCCGGGTTTTGGGCGGCGCCAATATACGGCAGACCGTCTACCACCACCGCTTTCCCGAATACCTCAGGCGCTTTGACGCTCAGGGAAAGCACCATGTACCCGCCCAGGCTATGGCCCACTAACACCGGCTTCTTGAGCTTGTTCTCCTGCACGTAAGTGATAATCTCGTCACGCACGGTATTCAGGAAATGGTCTGCTTTGATGGCCGGCTGTCCCGCGAAGCCCGGTAAGGTCAGCACGAAGCAGGTGTAGTTTTTCTGGTAGTGCTTCACGGTCTCGTCCCAGACCTCGCCCGCCGAGTTCAACCCCGGAATGAGAATCATGGCCGGGCCCTTGCCGGTCTTCACTACTTTAAAGGAGGGGGCTTTGGCCTGGGCGCTGAACACGGAAAGGACCAGCAGAAGGAGGAGAGAGGTAATTTTTGCTTTCATGGCAGTATATGTTTTGGTAGTTTTTGTGATTGATTGAGACAAAGGTGCTACCCGAAAGCAGGATTGTGAAGGGAAATATGATGAGCGGTTGCAGGGGAAGGATGAACGGCAGAGGCTACTGCTTTGCTTGATGGGTGAAGCCGCTTTTAACTTGTTTTTTGGGAAATAGGGGTAAAACGGAGGGTGCCGATTATTAATTGACGATTGCTACGGATTGTTCTAGCTTACTGTAATGTCGCTTTCCAAGCGCAGACTCTCCCCTTGAGAGGAGCGTAGAGGGGTGTCCTCTTTTGCTAGGAATTGCATTCCTAACCATGATAGATAAACCACTTGGACACTATAGAAATCAAATAAGATTTCAAGAAGTGTACTCTCCTGTGTAAACACCCCTCTTCGCTCCCCTCAAGGGGAGAATCTGCGCTTAGTTACAAGATGTCGTTTTTGCCCTCATTTTTCAGAAAACGGCCCAGAAGCAAAAAAACCTGTGAGGTCTTTAAGACCTCACAGGTTTCAATTACTAAACTCGGATAACTAATTACGAACAACTATCCGCGCAAGCGGGTGTCAATTTGCAACTCGTCTAACTGTGCTTGCGCGATGGGCGAAGGCGCATCAATCATCACGTCACGGCCTGAGTTGTTTTTAGGGAAGGCGATGAAGTCCCGGATGGAATCGGCGCCTCCGAAAAGGGAGCACAGGCGGTCAAACCCGAAGGCGATGCCGCCGTGCGGAGGCGCGCCGTATTCAAAGGCGTCCAGCAGGAACCCGAACTGCGCCTGCGCTTCGGCGGGCGTAAAGCCCAGCAAGTCAAACATGCGGCTCTGCACGCCGCGGTCATGGATACGAATAGAGCCGCCGCCCACTTCCACGCCGTTGATGACCATGTCATAGGCGTTGGCGCGCACAGCACCGGGGTTCGTGTCAATCAGGTCCATGTCCTCAGGCTTGGGTGAGGTGAAGGGGTGGTGCATGGCGTGGTAGCGGCCTGCTTCCTCGTCCCACTCCAGAAGCGGGAAATCCAATACCCACAGCGTAGAGAATGTGTCTTTGTCGCGCATGCCTAAGCGGGTTCCCATTTCCAGACGAAGCTCGTTCAAGGCTTTGCGGGTTTTATCGGCACCGCCGGCTAACACCAGCAGCAAGTCGCCGGGTTGGGCGTTGAAGGCTTGAGCCCATTGCTGTAAATCTTCTGGCGAGTAGAATT
Source organism: Rufibacter glacialis (assembly GCF_008271745.1). GTDB lineage: Bacteria > Bacteroidota > Bacteroidia > Cytophagales > Hymenobacteraceae > Nibribacter > Nibribacter glacialis. The sequence continues at coordinate 77,737 of NZ_VKKZ01000010.1, forward strand.
TGTCAACAGATGATTTCACGCTGCCGTCTTCCTGCACGCGGGCGTACACCAAACCAGTGGCGCCTACCTGCGGGCGCTTCACGAAGTCGGTGAGTTCGTCCAGCTGCTTGCGGGTGAAATGGGCGCTGCCGCTGGCGTTGATGCCTACTACCAGCTCGGCATCGTCAAATACCTTGAAGCCTTTGTTTTTCACCACCTCGTTCAACTCCACAAACTGCATCCCGAAACGAGTGTCCGGTTTGTCTGAGCCGTAGAGGCGCATGGCCTCGGCGTAGGTCATGCGGGGGAAGTCAGTCAGCTCAATGCCTTTCACGGCCTTGAACAGGTGCTTCACCAGGCCTTCAAAGGTGTTCAGGATATCTTCCTGCGTCACGAAGGACATTTCGCAGTCTATCTGGGTGAACTCGGGCTGGCGGTCGGCGCGCAAGTCCTCGTCTCTGAAGCATTTCACAATCTGGAAATACTTGTCAAAGCCCGACACCATCAACAGCTGCTTGAAGGTCTGCGGCGACTGCGGCAGGGCGTAGAACTCACCCGGGTTCATGCGGCTGGGCACCACAAAGTCGCGGGCGCCCTCGGGCGTTGATTTGATGAGCACCGGCGTTTCCACCTCAATGAAGCCCTGTCCGTCCAGATAGGCACGGGTCTGCTGGCCGATGCGGTGGCGCAGCTCCAGGCTTTTGCGCACCGGTGAGCGGCGCAAATCCAGGTAGCGGTATTTCATGCGCAGGTCATCGCCGCCGTCGGTGTCGTCCTCAATGAGGAAAGGGGGCAGCTTGGCCGGGTTCAGGATTTCCAGCGCCATCACTTTTATCTCAATGTCGCCGGTGGCGATTTTGTCGTTTTTAGACACGCGCTCAATCACGGTGCCGGTGGCCTTTATCACGAACTCGCGGCCCAGGGTACGGGCCAGGGTCAGGGACTCCGGCTGCGAAACGCCTTCCTCCAGCATTAACTGCGTAATGCCGTAGCGGTCACGGAGATCCACCCAAAGCATACCGCCTTTGTCGCGTGATTTCTGTACCCAACCGGTCAAGGTCACTTCCTGACCAACATTCTCGAGGCGTAATTCGCCGCAGGTGTGTGAACGAAGCATTGTATCTGTTCTTTATAAAGGAAGCTGCAAAGGTAGTGATTGTTGCGTGATCTGGGTAAAGCCGTTTGGCAGCTGTTTCTGGAATTTCACGCTGAAAATGCCCCATAAGTAAGATAGGCCTGCGTCCAGGAAAAAAGGGATCAAGGAAGGAATAGCCGGCGATGGCTTTGGCTACAAGCTGGGCATGGTCTGGAGGGTGGTTTACAAGTCCCAGAAAGTTGGAAGTCCTGTAGACAGCCAAATCAGAGAAACAGAACCGGCTACCGGGAAAGAATTTTTCACTGAAGAAGAAAAGGTAGCCCGCTGTTTAGTTAGGACCGTTTTACATTTGATTCCCTGGCTACTCTGTTCCAAAAGAAAGGTTTTACGTTTAAAGAGGAAGTTGTTATATCTTTTGAAGAATACCTTTGAGGCTCCAGGAATATACTGTAAATAGCTTCAGGATAAGTGAAAGTCTGGATTTTAGCAAGATCAGGTTAAACCCACGTTTTAGCTAAGCTAAATCTTGACTTCTTGTACCTAAGGGCTATTAATTAATAAAGTAAGAAAAATGTTAACCTCTGTCTGGAAACGGCTCATCTCAGGAAAGTCTAAAAGAAAGCTTGACTTTGTAGGGGTAGCCAAAAAGGATTATTTTGATAGAGTGAATTATGTGCGTACGGTGGTAGGCCTTCGGAACGTGCTGTCAAAACCGAAGCAGGTAGCGCCTAACACTGCACGGGAAGTGGCTTTCAGAGGACTGCCTTTTGGGGCTTCCCTTAAAGAGGCAAAGCGCCTTTTAGGCAAACCTGAATTCCAGGTGAACCATAACCAGGATGTGGTAGGGCATGAAGTCCTGTTTTATTTCTCCCCCATTGGGTCCATGAAAGTAACCCAGTGCCTGCATTTTCTGCACGGTAAATTCATCATGGGGCAAAGCCACATAAAAACCACCAAACCAGCCAAGGGCAGAGCAGTCTTGGAGGCGGAGCTTGCCAACTATGGTCTGCTGCCTGAACCCGGGGTAGCTTCATTGGAAGGCTTGTTCCCAATCTGTGATGGACAGGGGAACCGGGTAGAGATGCACCATGCCTTTGACCTTACCCTAACCTATGTTACCGGCGACCCTGCTGTACTGCCTCTGGTAGCCAAAGCGCCGCAGGTAAAGGAGAAAAGCAAAAAGTCTTTCCTGAAACGAATTCTGCCAGTTCCCCAAGTGCGGTACGTATAGGCTTCCTTTATTTCCTGAACGCCTCTGCCCTTCCATTTGCCGGAAGAGCAGAGGCGTTTTTTTTTATGGGGTAGCTCTCTTGCTCAGCAGAGCGCGTTTCTTTCTGCTTTCCTGGAAGTGATTGGTATGCGTAAGGCTAAAACTGGCAAAAACGAAGGTTGATGATTCTGTAGGAAAAAGTCTAATCTTCGCCAGAGGGTTAGCAGTACGAACAGATAGGTGAAGCTGCTCTTAGACCACCTGTTTTTCTGATTAATCCATCAATCCATGTTCTAAAATCAGGCTTTGCTGTGGAATAGCGGGGTGAACCCATTAGGGGCGGATGCTGTACAGTGTTGAAACTCTGCTCAGAATCCGCTTTAGGTAATCGAGATTAATAGAGTATAGTCCTAAAAAATAGAAGATTCCTGTCAAGTGTTGGCGGCGATATGGTTTTGCTTATTATAAATTGGGGTCAAGGTGTTCCTTTATCTTACTTTTTCTTTTCTTTTTGCCTGATCGGAGCAAATCTGTTTAACCTTAAAAAGCCCATTTACAGCAATTAGGAAAGGTTTTTTAAAATTATTACAAAATAAATTCAATATTTTATATAAACACTTGCATCATATGTTTTAAAGCATTTATTTTGTCACATTCTTTTAAGCAATAGAAGTATTTCAATTCTTTGAGAACCTTTGTTGTTTGGCTGAAAAACCCCAAGGAAAACTCTATTTATAAAATATAAAATTTAAGAAGAAGGATGCAACGTTTTAAAGTTGTAAAGTGCATGCTTGTCGTTTTGCTTTTGGCGGTAAGTCAAGCGTTTGCGCATTCTGATACTCCTTCTTCTGGTGTTTCGTCTAAAGAAAAGCTCAAAGCCCTGTCTCAGCGCATAAAGCAGGAACCTGGCAACGCGCAGGCGTATGTAGAGCGAGCCCAGGTCAAAAAAGAAGCAAGGGACTTTTATGGTGCCATCAGGGACTATTCCATTGCGCTTACCTTGACCAATGCCAGTGAGGACAAAATCCCCACCAGTCAGCCCTTGGTAGGGAGAGGTAATGTGTTCCTGGAAATTGGGGCCTACCAAGAGGCGCTCAGAGACTTTGACAAGGTGCTGTTGGAGGAAGCTTCTATGGAGGCCTTGTACGGCCGGGCGGTGGCCAGATATTACCTGGATGATTATTTCGGAGCTATCCGGGATTTGGATGAGGTAATAGAGGCGATTCCTCTGCATTCATCGGCGCTGTGCAACCGGGGTATTGTAAAGCTGGAGCTTAATAAGGTAGAGGAGGCCGTTACTGATCTCTCGCTCTTCCTGACCAACTATCCGGAGCACCCAGAGGCAGCGCATGCGTTGGCGGTAGCCACTGACCGGCTGCGGAAACAGAACGCCAGACGCTGAAAAAGCCCAGCCATTGCCGCAGATATGGTGCTCTTAGCCCATTCTGCCCTATCACAAGAACAGTCAAACAATTCAATAAACCAGTTAACAAACAAACTAATCTATCTTAAACATCATGAAAAACTTTTTCTTTACTCTTTGTTTCGTAGTTGCATTAGTGTTGAACGCCGCTGCCCAAACTGGTCCTGCAAATCCTGCAGTTGACAAAACCAGTTCCTCAGTGAGCCGCTTAATGATGCAATCCATCGGGTTAAACGAGAGTGAGTACATCCGGGTGAAAGCCTTGAACCAAGAGCGTCTGACAAAAGCTGCTGAAGTAGCCAAAATGTACGGTAGCGACGCTGAGATGCGGGATGCCAGACTAAGTGAAATTGAAAGCGGTTTTGAGGCAGAGTTGTTCAAGATCTTGAACAGCCGTCAGGTAGAAGCCTATAGCGAGTTCAAAACCAAGCCAGAAGGCAACTTCCTGTCTATGGTGCAGCAAGTAACCAAGACCGGCAAAAACTAATCTGCTCTAGCCCATAAAAAAAGGAAGCCTGCTCCAAAGAGCAGGCTTCCTTTTTTTATGGGCTTTCTTGAAAAGAAGGTGAAAACGCTTTTTATGCTTGGTGCTACCCATGTAAGCGCTTGCTGAGCACATCCCACACCACCACGCCCACGGTCACTGAGATGTTGAGAGAATGCTTGGTGCCGAACTGCGGGATCTCCAGCACGCCATGGGCCGCCTTGATCACTTCTTCCTCCACGCCAAACACCTCATTCCCGAACACGAAGGCAAATTTGCCTTCCGGGATTGGGGCGAAGTCTGCCAGAGAGGTGCTACCCTCGGCCTGTTCCACGGCCCAGACCTGATACCCTTGCTGCTTCAAGCCTTCCACCGCCTCCAGCGTAGTGGCCGTATGTGACCATTCCACCGACTCCGTGGCTCCCAGGGCGGTTTTGTGGATCTCTTTGTTGGGCGGCGTGCCAGTGATGCCGCACAGGTAGATCTTCTCCACGGCAAAGGCATCGGCGGTCCTAAAGGCGGAACCCACATTATGCAGGCTGCGCACGTTGTCCAATACCAGAACCAACGGATTTTTTTGCTTATTTTTGAAGTCCTCCACCGAATCACGCTGGAGCTCATCCATGCTTAGTTTGCGCATAATTGAAAGGTAATCGGCCGCAGGCCGGATTGTCTGGCAAAGGTAACACAAAGCGGGAATAGGAGCGTTTTGAGCCTTCTTTTACAAATCTCAGGCCAACAACCTGGATCAGGAAGAAAACGCAGGATGAAGGAACCGCTGTTTTAGATCCGTTTTTTAGGAAACAGGCCAGAAAAACATGGTTACCAAAAGGAAAGATGCTGATACTATTTTCAAATTAGCACATCAGCCCATTAAAAATTAGCACATTATACCGCTTTGGCTAAGACTACCGCAGAATTCAGCGCCACGCCGCTGATGAAACAATACAACGCTATCAAGGCGAAACACCCCGGGGCGCTGTTGCTCTTCCGGGTGGGGGATTTTTATGAGACCTTCGGGGAAGATGCCATCAAGGCCAGCAAGATTTTGGGCATCATGCTCACCAAGCGGGGCAACGGCTCAGCTTCTGAGACGGCGCTGGCGGGTTTTCCCCATCATTCCTTAGACACGTACCTGCCCAAGCTGGTGCGGGCCGGGGAGCGGGTGGCCATCTGCGACCAACTGGAAGACCCCAAAACCGTGAAAGGCATTGTAAAACGCGGGGTGACGGAACTGGTCACACCGGGCGTCTCTTTCAACGACCAGGTGCTGGAACAGAAACGCAACAACTACCTGGCCTCGCTGCATTTTGGCAAAGGGCAGATGGGGATTGCGCTGCTGGACGCCTCTACGGGGGAGTTCCTGCTGGCTCAGGGCGATGCCGGGTATGCCGCCAAGCTCCTGCAGAACTTCAGCCCCGCTGAGGTGCTTTTCTGCAAAGGCAAAAAGGAGGTGTTCTTCCAGACCTTCGGGTCCGATATCTGCCATTACGCCCTGGATGAATGGGTGTACAGCTATGATTTCGCGCAGGAAGCCCTTACCAAGCAATTCAATACGCAATCTTTGAAAGGCTTCGGGGTAGAGGCCCTGACCGAAGGCATTACCGCCGCCGGCGCTATCCTCCATTACCTGGCAGAGACCCAGCACCACGACCTGCGCCACATCACGGCCCTGGGCCGCCTGGAAGAAGACAAGTATGTATGGCTGGATAGGTTCACGGTGCGTAACCTAGAGCTTATTTATCCCCAGCACCCTGAGGGCGTGCCTTTGATTGATATCCTGGATTCCACCGTGACGCCCATGGGCGGGCGTCTGCTGCGCAAGTGGCTGGTCTTGCCCCTGAAAGACGCGACCCAGATCAGGCGTCGCCTGGATACGGTGGAGGCCCTGCAGGCCCGCCCAGAATTGCTACAGGACATCCAGTATTACCTGAAGCAGATCAGTGACTTGGAACGCCTTATCTCTAAGGTAGCCGTGCGTCGGGTGAACCCGCGCGAGTTGCTGCAGTTGGCGCGGGCGCTGGAAGCTACGTTGCCTATCAAAGAACTGCTGGCGGTGAGTGGGGTACCAGCCCTGCAGAAGCTGTCAGAGCAATTGTTGCCTTGCCAGGCCATCAGAGACGAGATCCAAAGCACCCTGAAACCCGATGCCCCCATGCTCACGAACCAGGGCAACATGGTGCAGACCGGCATAGATGCCGAACTGGATGAGTTGCGGGCCATTGCTTTCTCCGGCAAAGACTACCTGCTGCAGATCCAGCAGCGGGAGATTGCCAATACAGGTATTTCTTCGTTGAAGATCGCCTTTAACAAGGTGTTCGGGTATTACCTGGAAGTGACGCACGCCCACAAAGACAAGGTGCCCAGTTCCTGGATGCGCAAGCAAACCCTGGTGAACGCCGAGCGCTACATCACTGAGGAGCTAAAGACCTACGAGGAGAAGATTCTGCACGCCGAGGATCGGCTGTACGTCATAGAGCAACGCATTTTCAATGAGTTGGTGCTGAGTACCGCTGAGTTTGTGCCGCAGATCCAGCAGAACGCCAAAGCCCTGGGCATGCTGGATTGCCTGGCTAACTTCGCGCAGCTGGCCACCCAGAACAACTATGTGAAGCCCGAGGTAAACGAAAGCACGCTCCTGAACATCGCCCAGGGGCGACACCCGGTTATTGAAAAACAATTGCCTCCCGGGGAGCGGTACGTGCCCAATGACATTCGGCTGGACAACGACGACCAGCAGGTCATCATCATCACGGGGCCAAACATGGCCGGTAAAAGCGCCCTTCTGCGGCAAACGGCCCTGATAGTGCTCATGGCGCAGATCGGTTCCTTTGTGCCCGCGGAGGCCGCGCAGATTGGAGTCATTGACAAGATCTTCACCCGGGTGGGCGCCTCAGACAATTTGAGCCGGGGCGAAAGTACGTTCATGGTGGAGATGACCGAGACGGCCAGTATCCTGAACAACCTCTCTGACCGCAGCCTCGTGCTCATGGACGAGATTGGCCGCGGTACCAGCACCTATGACGGCGTTTCCATTGCCTGGGCCATAGTAGAGCACCTGCACAATGCGCCCAAAGGAAGAGCCAAAACCCTTTTCGCCACCCATTACCATGAACTGAACCAACTGGCCGAGGATTTTCCGCGGGTGCGCAACTTCAACGTGAGCGTGAAGGAAAGCAACGGCAAAATCCTGTTCATGCGCAAGCTGGTGGAAGGCGGCAGCGCCCACAGCTTCGGGATACAGGTGGCCCAGATGGCCGGTATGCCCAACAGCGTGGTCATCAGGGCCAATGAGATCATGCACCACCTGGAGCAGGAGAAGATCAGCCATCCGCACCAAGACCCGCAGGAAACCCTGAAGAGCCTGCCCAAACAGCCCTACCAGCTCAGCATGTTTGAGCTGAACGACCCGCAGTTGGTGCGCATCAAGGAAATCTTCGAGAAGCTGGACATCAACACCATTACCCCCGTAGAAGCCCTCCTGAAACTGAATGAGCTGAAAATGCTGGTAGACGGCAAGAAGGAGAAGGTGTAAGAGGGGAGTCCTGAGTCTATAGTTCTGAGTCCTGAGTTGAGATTGAGTGAGTAAAGCCGTTTTGGAGCTGTTTTGTCTAAACTAGCCCCAGAACAGCTTTTGATTTCGGGGTTCTACTTCCATTCTAGCACAAAAGATTTGAAAGGCCTTAGCGGTTAGATAAAAGACCGAGCTCTCAGCAGTAGGAGAGGACTGAGGCTGGTTCCTGAACTGTTGGGGGCAGCTTGCTTGTTCCTTTTATCAGAGATTTCAGCAGGGGAGGGTGCCAGAAGAAGGGTTGAGCCTCTCCTGGTTAGGGGACGAGAGGCTTTGGTTAATCTAGAGGTGCCTGTTTCTAGGTGATTTTGACAGAAACAGCCTTGAAACAGGCGCAGGCCCAGAAATAGATGGAAATTTTTCTGCCTGATTTTCAGAAGTATTAGCCGTTTATGAAGATTTTTTTTGGCCCAAGACTTGACTTCGTGATTTTTGTGCTTACCTTTGTATCACTAATTCGAACAACGGATTAGCAAACGCGAAAGTAGCTCAGTTGGTAGAGCGCGACCTTGCCAAGGTCGAGGTCGCGGGTTCGAACCCCGTCTTTCGCTCACAGATAAAAGACGTTACTCCGGTAACGTCTTTTCTTTATCTGCCTATTTCGTTTTCTGATGAGAGCGAGGTTGCCGGGATGGTGGAACTGGTAGACACGCAAGACTTAAAATCTTGTTTCCATTAGGAAGTGCGGGTTCGATTCCCGCTCCTGGTACAAACAGAAAGCCCTGAATACCTTTGGATATTCAGGGCTTTCTGTTTGTACCAGGTTTTATCCTTCTAGGCCAGATACAGCTTTTAGTTCCTCTTCAGGGCTTGGACTCTACAAACTGCTCCGTTACGGACTTTTCTCTTCATTCAGTAGTATTGGGCCAATTAGATGCTTCTGCTGCTCTTCCTTGCCTGAGAATGGCCTCTGTGGGCCAGACACGATCCTTTTAGAGTATAATTGTAAAAAGCACAATATTTCTTAAGTGTGTCCTAGTTTTTCTTATATTCGTTTTATAAACCACGAGTAGTGGTCGGAATCCAAGTGCTGTTTTAGTGCAAGCAGGACTAGGTTTTCTGGGAAGCATGGGTGTTAATAAGATTTGTATGCCTTCAACTGACAGATGCCAGGAACTAGATGCGTTACGGGGAATAGCGGCATTGGTGGTGGTTCTTTTCCATTTCACGTTAAACAGGCCAGAAGCAGAAATAGGGTTCAAGTTAGGGGTTACGGGGGTAGACCTTTTCTTCATCATTAGCGGGTTTGTGATCTTCATGAGCGTGAACAAGCTGTCAAGAAGCTCAGACTTTGTCATCAACCGCGTAAGTAGATTGTATCCCACGTATTGGGCGGCCGTGACGTTTACCTTTCTGCTGATTTCCTTCTACTCCATCCAGAAGAACAAGTCGCTGGGGCAGGTGCCATGGGTGGATTACCTGGGCAACATGACCATGTTCCAGCATTACCTCAAGATCCCCAACCTGGACGGACCTTACTGGACCATGATCCTGGAGATGATCTTCTACCTGGGCATTCTGTTCCTGTTTCACTTCAAGTGGCTGAAATACATCAACCTGATCGCTATTGGGTTGTCTTTGGCCTCAGTGGTGGCGGTGACCTTCCTGTATGAGAACGGGGTTGTGACCTTCCTCATGAATGCGGTCCCGCTTTTAAAGTTTCTTCCCCTGTTCTATGCGGGCATCTTGTTTTACAAGGTCTACACCTCTAAGGTAAAGAGAAAGAGAAACTACCTGCTTCTCGTTTTCTGTTTCATGTGCCAATTGCTTCTTTTCAAGTTAAGCACCTCCAGCAAGTTTATAAACCAGGTAGAGTATGGGGTGATGCTCACGGTCTACTTCGGGGTGTTCGCCCTGTTTGTAAACCATCGGCTGAAATTTCTGGTCAATCGCGTAACCCTCTTTTTGGGTAAAATATCCTTCGCCTTGTACTTGACGCACCAATACATGACCGTGGAAGAGACCAACGGCATCATTCCAAGGGTTATGGAGGGTTTTGGCCTCTCTTTTTGGGTGGCCGCGCTAGGCATAGCCTTGCCAGTTGCCTTGGTGGTTGCTACCCTTATCACGTTTTATATAGAAGAGCCCATGGGCAAGAACATGAAGCAGAACCTTCTGCAGCTGCGCGCCTCCTGGTGGAAAGAGAAAGCCGCGGGGAAGAAAGCCCAACTAAACGGCTGATCTAATAGCTGGAGATGAAGAAAGCCTGGCCTAAACAAAATGTTTTGACCAGGCTTCCCTACAAAGAGGCTTTGCTTTCTACTTCATCTCCAGCACTACTACTGAAAAGGGAGGCAGTTCCACCTTCAGGTTGTTGCCCTTCAGGTTGGCGCCCTTGAAAGCGGCTGGGGTAATGAGGTTGGGCTTGGCGAAGGTGTTGTGGTCTTGCAGCGTTTTAGACGTCAAGATGCGGCCGGTCACCGATTTGTAGTTGGCGCCTTCAATGGCAATGGTGACCTCCTGTTTGTTCTTGGGGTCAATATTCACCAGTGACACGTGCGTAAGGCCGTTTTTGTCACGGGAGGCAGAACCGCTCACAGCGTTCAGTTTCTCGCTGCCCAGGGTATAGGCGGCGCTTTGCAGAGAGAGCGGGAGGTAGGTGGCATCCTGGTGCACGTTGTACATCTCCATCACGTGGTAAGTGGGCGTTAGCAGCATCTTCTCCTCCTCGGTGAGAATCACGGCTTGCAGCACGTTGATGGTTTGCGCCAGGTTGGCCATGCGCACGCGGTCTGAGTGGTTGTTGAAGATGTTGAGGGTGGCACCGGCAATCATGGCATCGCGCATGGTGTTCTGCTGGTACAAAAAGCCGGGATTGGTGCCGGGCTCCACCTCATACCAGCCGCCCCACTCGTCTACCACCAAGGCTATCTTTTTACCCGGGTCATACTTGTCCATGATGGCGCTGTGTTTCTGCACCAGTTCTTCCATGCGCAGGGCACTTTTCATGGTCCCAAAGTAGGTCTTCTCCTCAAATTTGGTGGAAGGGCCTTTCTTGTTCCAGTCAATCACGGCGTAATGGTGCAGCGCGATTCCTTCAATCAGGTTCTTGGGCACGTTCTTCATCAGCGTCTCGGTCCAGTGGTAGTCGCCGGAGTTGGCGCCGGAGGCGATGCGGAACAATCCGCCGGAGTTGGTCCAGTCAGAGACGAAGGTGGCATATTTACGGTATTCGTTCGCGTAGTATTCAGCGGTCATGTTGCCGCCGCAGCCCCAGGCCTCGTTGCCAATTCCCCAGTAATTCACTTTCCAGGGCTTCTCGCGGCCATTTTGCTTACGCAGGCTAGACATCGGGCTCACCCCCGCGAAGTTCACGTACTGCACCCAGTCGGCCAGTTCCTGCACCGCGCCGCTGCCCATGTTGCCGGCTAGGTACGGCTCCGTGCCTAACAGTTCGCACATGTTCAGGAAATCGTGCGTCCCGAAGCTGTTGTTCTCGGTCACGCCGCCCCACCAGGTGTTCACGATCGTGGGGCGCTGCTCTTTGGGCCCAATGCCGTCTTTCCAGTGGTAGGTATCGGCGAAGCACCCGCCCGGCCACCGCAGGTTGGGGATCTTCAGTTTCTTCAGGGCATCTACCACGTCATTCCGCACGCCGGCGGTATGCGGTATCTTGGTGTTGCTCTCGCCCACGTAAAAGCCGCCGTAGATGCAGCGGCCTAGATGCTCGGCGAAATGCCCATAGATATGCCGGCTAATGGTTTGGGTTGGTTTTTCCGGTACCCGCAGCGTGGCGGTAGTCTGACCATAAGCGCCCAGGGTGCTCAAGAGAAGGAGGAAACTCAGGATTGTGTTCTTCATACGTAGAGTGCGTTTTTGCGGTAGTTTTCTGCTATTCTTTAAAAGGAAGGATAAAATATTCTGAAAATCAGCAATGAATATAAGTGTATTTGTTACATTTATATGAAATTATTTTCACTTGTTTAAAAGTTGAGGCTACCGGACGGCTGTCAAGGCGGCCATTCCGGAAAGAAGGATCTTTCTCCTGTCTGGCGCGTGAGCTTCGCCGAGGGCGGAGGAAGAACCAGAGGCTTACCCTGTCCCTACGGCTGCTTTATTCTCTTGGGGACAAGCCCACCTAATGCCCCGTTTTGGGGCCCTTTCCAGAAAAGCGGAGCCAAAACGGCTTCGGCAGTTCTATCCTTGCTTTGAAGTACCTAAGCTTTGATGACCAACTAGTACCTTAAAATTCTGCTGATGAAGGTGAAAATTCTGTGGATGATACTTTTGGGGTTAATGCCCGCGGCCATAGTGGCCCAGCCTGGGAAACTGCACCCTTTCCCCTTGTCCTCGGTGCGGTTGTTGGAAAGCCCGTTCCTGCAGGCGCAGCAAACCGACCTTACGTACCTGCTGGCGCTGGACATGGACCGTTTACTGGCTCCTTTCCAAAAAGAGGCTGGAATCCGGCCCAAGGCCGAAAACTACGGCAACTGGGAAAACACCGGCCTGGACGGGCACATAGGCGGGCATTACCTTTCGGCTTTGGCCTTGATGTACGCCTCCACGGGAAACCCGGAACTGAAGCGGCGGCTGGACTACCTGGTAGACGCCCTGGAAGCTTGCCAGCAGAAAAGCGGGGATGGCTACCTGGGCGGTACGCCCGGTGGCAGGCAGATGTGGCAGGAGGTGAAAGCGGGCAGGATAAACGCGGGGAGCTTTAATTTAAACCAGAAATGGGTGCCCTGGTACAACATCCACAAAACGTATGCGGGCCTGCGTGATGCGTACCTGTTTGCCGGCAACACCAAGGCCAAAGGCATGCTCATCCAGCTCACGGATTGGGCCCTGGACCTGACCAAGAACCTCTCAGATGCCCAGCTGCAGGACATGCTGCGCAGCGAGCACGGCGGCATGAATGAAGTCTTCGCCGATGTGGCGGAAATGACCGGTGACCCGAAATACCTGACCCTCGCCAAGCGATTTTCCCAGATTTCTGTGCTTACCCCCTTGCTGCAGGGCAAAGACCAACTGAACGGCCTGCACGCCAATACCCAGATCCCTAAGGTGATCGGGTACCAGCGGGTGGCCGACGTGTCTGGTGATACCACCTGGACCAAGGCGGCGGATTTCTTCTGGAAAACGGTGGTGGACCACCGCACCGTGTCCATTGGCGGCAACAGCGTGAGCGAGCACTTCCACCCGGCCAAGGATTTCACCTCTATGGTGGAGAGCAAGGAAGGCCCCGAAACCTGCAATACCTACAACATGCTCAAGCTCACCAGGCAACTGTATCTGAACCGTGGCGCAGGCGGTTACCTTGATTATTACGAACGGGCGCTCTACAACCACATCCTTTCCACCCAGCACCCCACCCGCGGCGGTTTCGTGTATTTTACCTCCATGCGGCCCAGGCACTACCGGGTGTATTCCAACCCTCAGCTGGACTTCTGGTGCTGCGTGGGCTCCGGTTTGGAAAACCACGGCAAATACGGCGAGCTGATTTACGCGCACTCAGACCAAGACCTTTACCTGAACCTGTTCTTGCCCTCAGAACTGACCTGGCAGGAAAAAGGCCTGACGGTGACCCAAACCACCACCTTCCCTCTGGAGGAAAAATCAAAGGTGACCCTGAAGCTCAGAAAGCCGCAGAAGTTCACTTTTTACATCAGGCAACCCGGGTGGGTGAAGGGAAAACAGGTGAAACTGCTGGTGAACGGCAAAGAGGCGCTGCCAACTTCTACAGAGAAGGGCTACGCCGGCATCACGCGTAAGTGGAAATCAGGCGATGTGGTGACCATCTCGCTGCCCATGCACACCCAGGCCGAATACCTGCCCGATCAATCTCCCTGGGTTTCCTTTGTGCACGGCCCCATTGTGCTGGCCGCCGTGACGGGCCAGTCAGATATGGGAAGCCTGCAAGCCGATGGCAGCCGGATGGGCCATGTGGCCAACGGACCCCTGTATTCGCTGGAAGACGCGCCCTTGCTGGTTTCCTCGGAGAAGGATTTGGCCACCCACCTTTCGCCCGTTGTGAACAAGCACTTTACCTTCACCCTTTCTGGGGTAGTGAACCAAAACCAGGAGCAGGCGCTGGAGTTGGTACCTTTTTACCAGATCCATGATGCGCGGTACATGGTGTATTGGCCGGTGACTACGCCAGAAGGCCTGGAGGCCAGAAAAGCCGCCATCAAAGAAAAAGAAAGAGAGAAACTGGCCTTGGAGGCCCAAACCATTGACCAGGTGGCGCCCGGCGAGCAGCAACCCGAGTCTGACCACGGCTTTGAAGGCGAGAAAACCGAAACCGGGGTGCACCGGGACCGGCACTGGCGCCTGGCCAAGGGGTGGTTCAGCTACAACCTGAAAAACAAAGGGCCAGGCCCACGTACCCTGCGGCTCACGTACTTCGGGGCAGACCGCGACCGCAATTTTGACATTTTGGTGAATGGCAAGTTGCTGCAGACCGTGCGGCGAAATGGCGCAGACGGAAACAAATTCGTGGACGTGGACTATGAGCTCCCGGCAGCGTTTTTGGCCCAGTCTAAGGAAAACGTGCTCAAAATAACCTTCAAGGCCCATGAGAATTCATCTACAGCAGGCATTTACCATGTCCGGCTTCTTAAGCGGTAGAAAGTTCAGAGGAGATGGGCAGGTTCTGCTGATCCATGAAATATGGTTCTCGCTTATTTAGAGCCATTTGACAAGCAAATCCTTTGCTTGTACCGTCTTGGCTGTCGGCTGTTTGCCGGTTATTTTTGGCTAAAACAGCGGTAAAACAAAAGAAACCAGAAAAGAGAATATGGTGAGGAACTTCATCTTGAGCGTGCTTTTGCTTGCGGGTTTGGGGGCGGTGCACGCCCAGCAAACGAAGGGGCCGCAGGTAGGCGACCTCCGGACCTTGGACAACATGACGGTGCACGACCCGGTCATGGTCAGGCAGGGCAACACGTATTACCTGTTCAGCACCGGGCAGGGCATTTCGGTGTGGTCTTCTCCTGACCTGCAGACCTGGAAGAAGGAAGCCCCGGTTTTTGCCTCGGCCCCGGAATGGGCCACCCAGGCCGTGGCCGGTTTCAAAGACAACCACATCTGGGCCCCAGACATCAGCTTTCACAAAGGCAACTACTACCTGTACTACTCTATTTCAGCCTTCGGGAAAAACACGTCGGCCATAGGCCTGGCCACCAACACCACCTTAAACCCGCAGGACAAGAATTTTAAATGGGTAGACCACGGCAAAGTCATTGTATCTGTTCCGGGGCAAACCAATTGGAACGCCATAGACCCTAACCTGTTCCTTGATGAGAAAGGAACCCCTTGGCTGGCCTTCGGGTCTTTCTGGGGCGGCCTGAAGCTGGTGAAGATGCACCAAAACCGCCTGCGCGTGGCCCAGGACCTCTCTGAAATCCCGACCATTGCCAGCCGCAGAAAAAACGTGACTCAGGGCGCAAATGCGATTGAAGCCCCTTTTGTTTTCAGGAAAAACGGCTATTATTACTTGTTTGCTTCCATAGACTATTGCTGCAAAGGGGCTAAGAGCGATTACAAAATGATAGTGGGCCGCTCCAAAAACGCGCAGGGTCCTTACGTGGATAAAAATGGGCTTGCCCTGGAGGCCGGCGGTGGTACCATGCTCCTGGAAGGAAACGAGAAATGGCATGGCGTGGGCCACAACGCCGTCTACACCTTTGACAACATAGATTATCTCGTCTTTCACGGGTATGACGCCACCCAAAACGGGAGGGCTAAGCTAAGAATAGAGAAACTGACCTGGGACCCGGAGCAGTGGCCGGTAGTAGCCGTGGCGCAGTAGAAAGCGCGTAAACCTACTCCTATCTACCTTCAGAAAAAGCATATATTCAAAAAAGTACTCCTAAAAACCTATGACTAGTCTATGAAATACGTACTAAGACCTGTTTCTGCGTTGCTGGCCTCTGCTGTGCTGCTCATGAACGCCTGTAACCAGAAAGCCGGAAACCAGGAAACCAACAACTCCCCAACAGACACCCAAACCACAACTACTGCCAAAGACGTGAAACTACCCGCCCGCGCCAATTTCCAGAAAACCATAGACGGCAAACAGACCGATCTTTTCATGCTCAAAAACAAGAACAACCTGCAAGTGGCCATCACCAACTACGGGGGCCGGGTGGTCAGCCTGTTGGTACCGGATAAAACCGGGGAGCTCACGGATGTGTCCATTGGCTTTGATAACGTGGAAGATTATGCCGAAGGCGCCGATACCTATTTTGGGGCCACCATTGGCCGGTACGGCAACCGCATCGCCAAGGGCAAATTCACACTGGACGGCAAAGAATACACGCTGGCCACCAACAACAATGAGAACCACCTGCACGGCGGAAACAAAGGGTTTTCCCGCGTAGTATGGGCTGCCAAGCAGGTAGACGACAAGACCCTGGAACTGACCTATCTGGCCAAAGACATGGAAGAAGGCTACCCCGGTAACCTCAACGTGAAAGTGACCTATACCCTCACGGATGAGAACGAGCTGAAGGTCAGCTACCAGGCCACCACCGACAAAGCCACCGTGGTGAACCTCACCAACCACACGTTCTTCAACCTGAACGGCGAGGGCAGCGGCGACGTGCTGGGCCACCAACTGCAGATCAACGCCGACCGTTACAACCCCGTAGACGCCACCTTGATCCCCACCGGTATTGAGTCGGTGGCCAATACACCTTTTGATTTTCGGCAGTCTACCGCCATTGGCGCCAGAATCAAAGACCAGCACCAGCAACTTACCTACGGCAACGGGTATGACCACAACTACGTGCTTAATGGAGACGGCAAGGACATGAAACTGGCGGCTACCGTGACCGGGGATAAAAGCGGCATCACCATGGAGATCAGAACCCAGGAGCCGGGCATCCAGCTCTACAGCGGCAACTTCATGGAAAGCGGGCATACGCTCAAAACGGGCAGCAAAGATGATTTCAGGACCGCCTTCTGCTTAGAGACCCAGCATTTCCCAGATTCACCCAACCAGCCGGCTTTCCCGTCTACGGTGCTCCGTCCCGGGCAAACCTATTCTACCACCACGGTACATACCTTCTCGGCTAAATAAGGCTTTTTGGCCTAAGATGAATCAAATCCCCGGCAACGGCCTTTGCGCCTGGTTGCCGGGGATTTCTTTTTGGCAAAAGGGGTATTTACCGGCTGTTTTAGGAAAAGTTCCCTTGAAACAGACCAGCAGAGGCGTTGCAGGTAATATAGTGCTTGATGAATATTAAGCCTGGTCCTTTGATAGAATGCTTGAAAATCGGAGACTATTCCTTTACTTGCCTTCTGGTTAGGCACCCGGTTCCTGGGGAGCAGCCGAAATTAAAGCCGTTCCCGAGCGCCCATGCGGCCACGGGCCGGCAAAGACGGCGTGGTCGGAGACTCAGATTTGGGTGCTCCAGACAGGCGAGTCGCGATTAAATAGAGGTAACAATGATGAAGTATTCAGGGCAGACAAGAGTTCTTGTTGCGGTTGATTGTATAATTTTCGGGTTTGACGGGGAGAACTTCAAGCTGTTGCTGATTCAGCGGGGCTTTGCCCCGGAGCAGCAGAAGTGGAGCCTCATGGGGGGCTTCGTGCAGCCCGAGGAGAGCCTGGAAGTAGGAGCCCAGCGCGTGCTGAAGCAGCTCACGGGCCTGGAGGGAGTCTACCTGGAGCAGATACCGGCGTTCAGCGAGCCCCACCGTGACCCGGTGGAACGCACTATTTCGGTACCCTATTTCGCCCTGGTGGATATCCATCAATACGAGGCCCAGCTCAGCTCTGATTACCAGGCAGAGTGGTTCCTGCTGCATGAGATGCCCCACCTGATCTTTGACCACAACCGCATGGTAGAGGTAGCCAAGATGCGGCTCCGGTACAAAGCAGCCCTGCACCCCATTCTGTTTGAGTTGTTGCCTGAGAAATTCACGCTCCCCAAACTGCAGACCCTCTACGAGAAGCTCTACGAGACCACCTTTGACAAGCGGAACTTCAGCCGGAAGGTCTTGTCTACCGGGCTCTTGGTGCGGCAGGAAGACAAAGACAAGGAAAGCTCGCGCAAAGGTGCCTTCTACTTCAAGCTAGACAAAGAGAAATACTATGACAACTTTGAGGCGTTCCTGAAATTCATTCCCAACCCCGAGAAGTTCCTGATCTAACGCACAAGGCCGAGGCGATGAGCACGCGGCCGCTTTTGAAGATCCTTCACCAGAACTCCCGTTTAGGGGCTAAATTTTAAAATTAGCTTCTAAACGGGAGTTCTGGCATTTCTAAGAGAGGCTACAGGGCATAAGCTGGCCCAACAGCATTCCAGTTCTCAGATAGCCATTGGCTCCTCAAGAAAAAGAACATGTTGGCTTTATGAGAAGGATTACTGGACTCCTAATAATACAGCGGTTTAGGCGGTGATTTTTTAAAATCAGCCAAGAAAAATAGGGGTGCTTTGTCTTTTCTAAAATAAATGTTAATTTGACATCAATAGAAAACGATATGGCACAAGATGTTTTTGTGATTGGGGTAGATTACGGGTCAGACTCCGTGCGGTCAGTGGTAGTCAATGCCCAAAACGGCCAGGAAGTTGCTTCTTCGGTGTTTTACTATCCGCGCTGGCGCGAAGGGGCTTATTGTGACCCCACGCAGAACCAGTTCAGGCAACACCCCCTGGACTATATAGAAGGACTGGAGTTTACCATCAAAGAGTGCCTGCAGAAAGCGGGTGCCGCGGTGGCGGAGAACGTGAAAGGCATCTCCGTGGATACCACCGGCTCCACCCCGGTGGCGGTGAACCAGCAAGGAACGCCACTAGCCCTGCTGCCTGAGTTCGCGGAAAACCCCAACGCCATGTTCGTGCTCTGGAAAGACCACACCGGCGTACAGGAAGCCGCTGAAATCAATGCCCACGCCGCCACGTTCAAGCCGAACTACCTGCAATTCGTGGGGGGGATCTACTCCTCAGAATGGTTCTGGGCCAAGTTGCTGCACGTGCTTCGGGCAGACGCCCAAGTGCGTGAGGCCACCTATTCCTGGGTGGAGCACTGTGATTGGATTCCATTTTTGCTCACCGGCGGTACCCAGGTGGAGGCCATGAAGCGGGGCGTTTGTTCCGCGGGCCATAAATCCCTCTGGGCCGCTGAGTTTGGAGGGCTTCCGCCCAATGAGTTCTTTTCTTCCCTGGACCCCGTGCTGAACGGCTTCACCTCCCGCCTGTTCCAGGAAACCTATACCGCTGATCAGGCGGCTGGTCAGCTAAGTCCGGAATGGGCCAAACGCCTGGGCTTGTCTACCCAGGTAGTGGTGGGCGTGGGGGCCTTTGACGCCCACATGGGCGCCGTAGGCGGACAGATTGAGCCTTACCACCTGAGCAAAGTAATGGGCACCTCTACCTGTGACATGCTGGTAACTCCTCTAGAGGAAATAGGCGACACTTTGGTGAATGGAATCTGCGGCCAGGTGCCGGGTTCCGTGATTCCCGGCATGATGGGGCTGGAAGCGGGCCAATCTGCTTTTGGGGATACCTATGCCTGGTTCAAGAAGATCTTGCTGTGGCCCTTGCAGAATCTGCTGGCCAATTCAAAGGTGATTGACGCCGCAACCGCTCAGGCCTTGGTAGAAGAGGTTTCCGCCAGGATTATCCCAGAGTTGAGCCTTGCCGCTGATCAGATTCCGTTGTCAGAGAACAACGAGTTTGGCATTGACTGGTTCAACGGCCGGCGTACGCCAGATGCGAACCAGGTCTTGAAAGGGGCTCTCTCGGGTCTTAGCCTGGGAAGTGATGCCCCGCGCGTGTTCAGAGCTTTGGTAGAAGCCACCTGTTTTGGCGCCAAGAAGATTGTAGACCGGTTCAATGAGCAGGGCGTGCCGGTGAAAGGCCTGATTGGGTTGGGCGGCGTGGCCCGTAAATCGCCGTTCATCATGCAGATGATGGCCGATGTCATGAACATGCCCATCCGGATCCATAAATCAGAGCAGACCTGCGCCCTGGGCGCGGCCATGTTCGCCGCCACCGCAGCTGGCCTATATGCCCGGGTAGAAGACGCCATGGCCGCCATGGGCCAAGGGTTTGATCTGGAGTATTTCCCTAACCCAGAAAAGGTAGACCTGTACGCCAAGCGCTACCAGCACTACACAGAGCTAGGCGGTTTCCTGGACCGCCACAGTACCGCCGGCAACCCTGCCTCGCTCGCTGACCTTCCTGAGGTAAGCAGTCCCGCCCAGGACGGGCAAACCAGAAGCTCAACCTCACCGCAAGCGCTACAAGGCATTTCCCAGACCACTGCCAGATAAGCATCCATGAGTTCTTTCCAGCACATAAAAGAAGAGGCCTACCAAGCCAACATGCAATTGCCCAAACTGGGGCTGGTGTTATTCACCTTCGGGAATGTGAGCGCCGTTGACCGTTCGCGGGGCGTATTCGCCATCAAACCCAGCGGGGTGCCCTATGAAGACCTGTCGCCGGAGAAAATGGTGGTGGTGGACTTTGACGGCAACACTGTGGAAGGATTTCTGCGGCCTTCGTCTGATACCAAAACCCACGCGGTGTTGTACAAGCATTGGGAGAAGATAGGGGGCATTGTGCACACGCATTCCACCTACGCTACCGCCTGGGCCCAAGCCCAACGGGACATTCCCATCTACGGTACCACCCACGCGGACCACCTCACCACAGACGTTCCCTGCGCGCCTCCTATGGATGATGTTCTGATCCAGGGGAATTACGAGCACGAGACGGGTTTCCAGATCATGAACTACCTGCGGGCAAAAGGCATGAGCTATGAAGAGGTGGAGATGGTATTGGTAGGAAACCACGCGCCCTTCACCTGGGGCAAAGACGCCCAGAAAGCGGTGTACAACAGCGCCGTGGTAGAGGAGATTGCCCGCATGGCTTTCCTCACCGAGCAGATAAGACCGCAGGTGCCGCGCCTGCAAGACTCGCTCATCAAGAAACACTTTGAAAGAAAGCACGGCCCAGATTCCTACTACGGCCAGTAACCTATACCTAAACCAACATTTGAACCATCGGCAAGCTTCCTGCTTTGCCTTTTTTAGCATACTATGATTGATCTAAAACAATTTGAGGTCTGGTTCATTACCGGTAGCCAGCACCTGTACGGCGAAGAAACCCTGAACCAGGTAGCCGCCCACTCCCAGGAGATCGTGAAAGGCTTAGACGGTGCCGCCCAGATTCCGGTGCGGGTGGTGTTCAAACCCACGGTGAAAACCACCGAAGAGATTTTTCAGGTATGTCAGGAGGCCAACGTAGCTGAAAACTGTATTGGCGTGATCACCTGGATGCACACCTTCTCGCCCGCCAAAATGTGGATCAGGGGCTTGAAAGCCCTCAAGAAACCCTTGCTGCACTTGCACACTCAGTTCAACCAGGATATTCCCTGGAACTCCATAGACATGGATTTCATGAACCTGAACCAGAGCGCCCACGGTGACCGCGAGTTCGGGTTTATGGTGTCCCGTATGCGGATTGACCGCAAAGTGGTGGTGGGCCACTGGCAAGACCCCGAGGTGATCCAGGAGATTAACAACTGGTGCCGCGTGGCTGCCGGGTGGTTTGACTGGCAGGGCGCCAAGTTCGTGCGGTTCGGGGATAACATGCGCTACGTGGCCGTGACCGAAGGCGACAAAGTGGAGGCGGAACTGAAATTCGGCTTTGCGGTGAACACCCACGGCATCGGTGACCTGGTGCAGGTGATCAACGCCGTCTCTGAGCAAGCCATTGACCAACTGGTACAGGAGTATGAAAGCCAGTACACCGTAGCCGAAAACCTGCTGGAAGGCGGCGCGCAGCGGGATTCGTTGCGGGAGGCGGCTAAGATAGAGATCGGTTTACGCACCTTTCTGGAAAAAGGAGGCTATAAAGGCTTCTCAGATACCTTTGAGGATTTACACGGCATAGTGCAGTTGCCGGGCATTGCCGTGCAGCGCCTCATGGCCGACGGCTACGGCTTTGCCGGCGAGGGCGACTGGAAAACCGCCGCCTTGGTGCGGGCCATGAAAGTGATGGGCAGCGGCCTGCCGGGCGCCAACGCCTTCATGGAAGACTACACCTACCACTTTGACCCAGACAACTCCTTGGTGTTAGGGTCACACATGCTGGAGGTAGACGCAGCCCTGGCCGCAGATAAACCTTCCTGTGAGGTGCACCCTTTGGGTATTGGCGGCAAAGCTGATCCGGTGCGCCTGGTGTTCAACGTGGGTGCCGGGCCAGCCCTAAACGCCTCGGTGGTGGACATGGGCAACCGGTTCCGGTTGATCGTGAACGAAGTGGAAGCCGTGGCCCCCCAGCATGATCTGCCCAACCTACCCGTAGCCCGCGTGCTCTGGAAACCCCTGCCCGACATGAAAACCGGTTGCGCCGCCTGGATTCTGGCCGGCGGGGCCCACCACACCTGCTACAGCCAGAACATCAGCGCTGAGCAGCTGCAGGACTTCGCCGAGATGGCCGGTATTGAGTGCGTGGTCATTGGCAGAGACACCAAACTGCCCCAACTAAAGAACGAACTCCGCTGGAGCGAGATGTTTTACCAAAGAAATTTCTAAAACACGCATTAAACGGCTTCCGGCAACGGGAGCCGTTTGGTTTTAAGCCTGTTTTACAGAAATGAGCCCTAAAAACGATAACGCGCACCACAACGGTACCGCCCACTCAAAAGACCTCGCAGTGTCCGAAGGTCCTGCGAGTGTCTGGGCCAATACTGTAGGAATATGTAAAAGGGCAACTACAAGAGATTGCCCCTGCATTCAAGGCATTGATTACAACTTCGCAGACGATTCCAGCGCAGAATCCGTAAGTTTAGGCGTCTGTTTCGGCAGATGGAGGTGAGAAGAAGACCTGGCACGTGAAAGACTATCTGCTGTTTATAGACATAGAAGCCTCTGGGCTGCCGCTGGAGTGGGAAGTGCCCTACGCTCAGGAAGGCAATTGGCCGCACACGGTGCAGGTGGCCTGGCTGGTCTATACCCAGGCCGGGGAGGAAGTCAAACGGGAGAACCACTACATCCGGCCCGACGATTTTGAGGTCAGCCCCGCCTCCATCCAGGTCCATTCGCTCACGCCGGAATTCCTTTTGGCCCAGGGGGAAACCCGGCTGGAGGTCATGCAGCAACTACAGGCAGATCTGCTTCACTACCAACCCATGGTGGTGGGGCATTTCATGCAGTTTGATTACCATGTCTTGAGCGCCGATTTCTACCGGTCGGGTTTACCGGCTCCTTTTGAGAAACTGCCGGTATTCTGTACCATGATCGCTTCTTCAGAGGTGACGCACCTGCCGCGCAAGAAATACCTGCGCCTGGGCGAACTGTACAGCCTCCTGTTCCACACCTCCCTGGAAAACCAGCACAACGCCGTGGTAGATGCCCGGGCCACTGCCCAGAGTTTTTTTGAGCTTCGGCACCGCCGCATGATCACGCCCCAGTCCATTGACCGGCAACAGGAACGCCCCTACACCACCCAGAAGCAGATGAGCCCGCCGCGCCGGTTTCCGCTTTGGCTGGTTGCCGCCCTGGGGGCTCTTTTCGTTTTCTTACTTTTCTACTGGCTATGAACGACCGTCTGCAATTTCTGAAGAGCGTAAAGCCATTCCATTTGCTGGCGGATGATGTGTTGCTGGGTGTGCTGGACCTGCTGCAGGAAGTACGCTACAGCAAAGACACCATCATCTACCACCAACAGGCCACCAAGCTGCGGGGCGTAGACCTCATCGCCGAAGGGGAATACGAGTCTTTCTTCTATGACAGCGCCCAGAACAAACGGGTGCTGGAGCACCACGGCAAAGGCTACTGCTTTGGGGGTATTTCCATGCTGCTCAACCGCAAGAAATCTTTGCGCACGGTCATCGCCAAGAAAGGCACGGTGGTGTTCTTCCTGCACCGCAGAGACTTCAGGGCTTTGGCGGCCTCGCATGAAGGGTTCCTGCATTATTTTACCCAGGAGTTTGGGGTGCGCATGCTCAACGAGGAGTTTGCGCATTTCGTGAAGCGGCCTACCTCTTTTGAGGAGAACTACATTGCCACCGACCAACTTTATTCCCGCCGCATTGAGAGCGTGGAGTACCGCGATATTGTCACCTGCGCCAGTACCGCCCCCATCTATACTGCAGCCCGCATCATGGCTGAGCATAAGACCAGCTGTATCTTCGTGAAGAACGAGGTAGGGCAGATTGCTGGTTACATCACGGATATCACGCTGCGCGACAATGTGGTGGCGGCCCAGGAAGACGTGCGCGGGCAGGTGAAGGAGATCATGGACAACCCCATTGTGTCTATCTCCAAAGACGCCTATGTGTATGAGGCCATCCTGCTCATGTTCCGCACCAAAACCCGTTACCTGCTCATTGAGGATCAGGGCCAGTACGTGGGCATGATCAGTAGAAGCAAGCTGCTGAGCGACCAGGCCCAGTCGCCGTTCGTGTTCATCCAGTCGGTGAAGCTGGCGCGTACCGTGAATGAGTTGCGGGAAAAGTGGCAACGGGTGCCCGAGATTGTGATGCAGCTGCTGCAGCGCGGCGCCCGGTCTGAGATCATCAACCAGGTGGTCACCACCGTGGCTGATACCATTGCCCAGAAGGTGATTGAGGAGGTGATCGCCATCTGCGGCCCGGCCCCGGCCAAGTTCGTGTTCATGGTGCTGGGCAGCGAGGGCCGCAAAGAGCAGACCCTGAAGACCGACCAGGACAATGCCATCATCTATGAAGACAAGGCCAACGAGCAGCGCGAACTGGTGCGGGCGTATTTTCTGAAGTTCGCTGACATGGTTTCTGAGAAGCTGGATTATATTGGGTTTAGTTACTGCACCGGCGGGTATATGGCCAAGAACCCCGACTGGACGCATTCGCTTTCTTACTGGAAGCGCAATTACCACGGCTGGATGCAGGAGATCGTGCCCGAGACAGCCATCAAGTTCTCCACCTTCTTTGACTGCCGCTACATCTACGGAGACCCTGCCATCATGCAGGAACTGCTCTCTTTCCTGGACGAGGAACTGCAGAAACCTATGCCGCGCCTCTTCTTCCACATGGCCAAGAACGCCCTGCAGTATGAGCCGCCCCTTACGTTCTTCAACAACATCAGAACGTTCACGGTGGGCTCGCAGCAGGTGTTTGACATTAAGAAAGCCATGACGCCCATTGTAGACCTGGTGCGGGTGCACGCCCTGCAGAACCGCATTTTCAAAACCAATACCGGCGAGCGCATAGAGGCTTTGGCCGAGGCTGGGGTTTTCACCGAGAAGCAATGCCAGGAACTCATGCAGTCGTACTACTACCTCATGGGGCTACGGCTGCGCAAACAGGCCAGCCAGATCATGCAAGACAAAAGCGAGCCAGACAATTACCTGGACCTCCAGAGCCTTACCAAGATAGAGCAGGTGACGCTCAAGGAAATCTTCAGAACCATCAGTGACTTCCAGCTGGGCATCAAGGTGCAGTTCACCAACAGCCTGTTTGGGTAGAAGTGTTGGATAGAAGGCAGGTACTCGTTTAGAGGCTGTTTTCCGGGAAATAGGCTTAATGCAGACCGTTTTGATGGTAGGTGAAGCGAGAATTCATGTGCTCTTTCCTTTACCATGTATCATTCTTCTACCATGTATCACCCCTCCTTTGTCATCTTGGAAAGATCTTGTGAGCGAACGGTAGAATCGTTTCTTAAACGTCTTTTCAGTTTGCCCACAAGATCCTTTCAGGATGACAAGGGGGGAGGGAGGATCGGCCCATTAGAAACTATGGCGCGGATTTACTTCTGTGACTTCCTTTACTATATGGTTAGTCACGGAAGTAAATCCGCGCCATGGAAAGCTAGCTCAGGAGGAAAATAGGTTTTAGTCCTGTTTTTGATAAATCAACCTTAAAACAATTGCTTCTTACTTCTGCCCTCCAGGAAAAAGCTTTTCCAGCAAAGGATCCGTGTAATCCTGCACAAACCCGATGATGTTGTCATAGGCCGCGAATTCCTCTGGGCCGTGCATGGTGGTAATGACCAAGCAATCCATGCCGGCATTCAGGGCGGCTTCCACGCCTTTGGGCGCGTCTTCAAATACCAGGCAATTCTTGGGGTCCACACCCAGTTGTTCAGCGGCTTTCAGGAAGGTCTCGGGGTGGGGCTTGCTCTTGTTTACGTCATCGGCGCTGATCAGGGCCTGGAAGTAGGGACGCAGGTGCAGGTTGTCTACTACAAAGTCAATGTTGAAGGTAATGGCGGCGGTGGCAATGGCCATCTGGATCTTGTTTTCGGCCGCTTTTTTCAAAAACACGTCTAAACCCTTGATCAGCCGCAGGTGCGAGATGTATTCTTTTTGGTAGATTTTCTCTTTTTGCACCGATAAGCGGTCGGCTTCTTCCTGGGTGAAGCGGCCCTCGCCGAAGAACCGGGCCAGCACCTCGCTGTTCTTGCCGTACATCTGGGCCTTCACCTCTTCCCGGCTGAAGGAGCCCTCCAGGTCCTGGGTCAGGATCTGGTGCCAGGCTTCGGTGTGGAAATCCATGTCGTCAATCATGGTGCCGTTCATGTCAAACAAGAAGGCTTGGTAAGAAGGGGTAGGCATAGGAGAAAAAGAATAAGGTCAAGTAGGGAATACGGGCCTGGCCCGAAAATGGACCCGTAAGGCCCCCTCTTTTATTCCAATCTTTCTTCTAGCCTCTTGTCGCAAAGGGTCGATTTGGTATAGAATGGCCGCGGTAGTAAATGGCACCAACTTCCTGGAATGGCCAGAAAAGAGCCACCTATCGGTACTGACAGAGCGCATCTGAAAAGAAGCCGTTATGCTGGGTGGCCCAGGAAATAATTGGTGCTTTTGCGCAGATAACCTAGTTTAGCGGCATGATGGAATTTACGGTTGTATCCAAGGCGTTTGCTGATTTGACTCCCCAGGAACTCTATGATGTGCTGCAGCTGCGGAGTGCGGTGTTTGTAGTGGAGCAGAACTGTGTCTTCCTGGACCCCGATGGCCTGGACGCGCCTTGCCACCATCTGTTATTCTACCGGGGCAGCACCCTGGAAGCCTATGCCCGGTTAGTGCCTGCCGGGGTTTCTTATCCAGAACGCTCCATTGGCCGCATCATCACCAGCGCCGCCGTACGGGGTACCGGTGTGGGCCAGCAGTTGGTGCAGAAAGCCATTGAGGAAACCTACCGGTTGTTCGGCCCGGGCGACATTAAGATTGGGGCGCAGCTCTACGCCAAGAAATTCTATGAGCGGTTCGGGTTTGCCCAGTCCAGTGATGTGTACGACGAAGACGGCATTGACCACATCAAAATGATAAGACCAACCAACGCGTGAGCCCGTTGGGGAACATAAGAGCGTCTGTTTTAGGGTCATTTCCAATTAAATAGCCCTAAAACAGACGCTTTTTTTGTGCCGGCTACGGTACCTTCCGCCAGATGGCAGACAAGACAAGACAAGACCAGTTTCAGCGGCGTTTTCTGGGAACTCGCTTAAAACCACTGGCGCCTACCTGCTAGGCCCTCAGGGATAAACTGGTGCTACAGCCATTTAAACGCCCTTTTCATCCAATCTAGCTTTTTCTGGTACGGCGGGTAGCGCAGGGGTAAATCTGGGGTGGACGGTTTCATGAGCACGCTTTTCTGGTGCGAGAAGGCCTCAAAGCTGGCTTTTCCGTGGTAGTTTCCGTGGCCGCTGGTGCCTACGCCGCCAAAGGGCAGGTGCGGGTTGGCCAGGTGTGAAACGGTGTCGTTTAGGCACATGCCGCCGGAGGAAGTCTGGGTCAGCACCATTTCTTTGGCTTTCTTGTCTTCAGAGAAGAAATACAGGGCCAAGGGCTTGGGGCGGGCGTTTACCTGGGCAATGGCCTGGGGTAGGTCTTGATACGTGAGCACCGGCAGCAAAGGCCCAAAAATCTCATCCTGCATGAGGGGGTGGTCCCAGGTGATGCCAGAAAGCAGGGTAGGAGCCATATACCGGGTGCTGGCGTCTGTTTCCCCGCCCGCATACACCCGTTCTTTGTCTATCAGGCCTTGCAGCCGCTGAAAGTGCCGATCATTGATGATGCGGGCGAAGTCGGGGCTTTGGGCGGGGTTGGCGCCGTAGAAGTCGGTGAGGGTTTGGGCCAGTTTTTCCAGCAAGGGCCCGGCTACCTGTTCCTGCACCAGGATGTAATCCGGTGCCACGCAGGTTTGGCCCGCGTTCAGGAACTTGCCCCACACAATGCGCCGGGCGGCCACGGTCAGGTTGGCGGTTTCATCTACCAGGCAAGGACTTTTACCTCCCAGTTCCAGCGTGACCGGAATCAGTTGCCTGGCTGCCGCCTGCGCCACTATCCTGCCCACCGGTACGCTTCCCGTGAAAAAGATCTTGTCAAAAGGCAGCTCCAGCAGCGCCTGGCTTACCTCGGGCCCGCCCTGTACCACGGCGAGATACTCCGCCGGAAAGTGTTCCTGAATGAGCCGGGCAATCAATTGGCTTGTGGCGGGGGTGAGCTCAGAAGGCTTCAGAATAGCGCAGCATCCCGCGGCAATGGCCCCCAGCATAGGCGACAACGTGAGTTGGAATGGGTAATTCCAGGCGCCTATCACCAGAGAAACCCCGTACGGTTCGGCGTAGATGGCGTCTGAGGAGGGGAAGTTCAGGAAGCTGGATTTCACCCGCTTCAGTTTGGTCCATTTGGCCAGGTGGCGCTCCATGAACTTGATCTCAGAGAGTAGAATGGCAATCTCCGTGGCATACGTCTCAAAGGGCGGTTTCCCGAAGTCGGCGGCCAGGGCGGCGGTGATGGCCTCTTCTTCCCGGGCAATGGCCTGCCCCAGGCGGCGCAGCATCTGGAGCCGGAAAGCGAGCGGACGCGTTTGGCCGGTGTTGAAAAAGGCTTTCTGCTGTTGAACAAGGGCGTTCAATGACTCTGAAGGTCTCATGGGTAAAACGGTTAGCTGGTACTTGGGGTATACACCTGTTCTTCTTGAAATGGCTGAACCTGTTGGGCAATAAGGACATTTTTTGCGGCAGGCTCTGCTGTTTCCGCTAATTTTGCCGGCCCAAACCCTTTTTCGCCTATTTTTGCGAACCCGTTCCCCCAGCAGAATTCACGTAGAAAGATTTAGGTATTTGTCAGCCTCTTTTTGAAACAGATTCGTAAAAAGGAAACCGACGGGAAAAGGCAAACTCCAATTTTTGACAGCTTAACAAAGAACAGTATGGCACCACGCGGCAATTTTGATGATGAATATGGCTACGACGAGGATGATCTCAAGAACAGCCATTTTGACGATGAATTTTCTTTAGACGACGAGGACGATGATGACCTTCTGGGTGGCAGGGGAGGCTTTGGCCCAGACGATGACGAGGAAGTGAACCTTCCGTATGAGGGGGAACTGTTCAATGAGATGCTCAGCAAGCTGCACGGCACCCTGATCATGTACGGCGAAGATGACCCAGCCCTCATGGACCTGCAGGCCGAACTCCTGCAAGTGGACGCCGACAAAGTGGGCACCGCTGCGGATGACATGTTCTACCTGGAAGAGGCCAGCCAGATTGCCAAGGTGCTCAAGCGCCACCTGACGGCCTCGCCCAAGATCAAGGAGATCCATGACAATTTCATGAAAGACATTACCCGCTTCAGTGATGAGAAGGCAGAGGGGCACGCCGGCGACTACTACCTGGAAGACGAGGAATAAGCCTGTACTCATGCGGGCGCTACCAATAGGTGAACAGAAAAGGAGAGGTTACCCCGCGTGACTTCTCCTTTCCTGTTTTTAGGCTTACTTCTATGAAAACAGGCCGTAAACTGATTATTGCCTGTTTCATAGCCCGACTATGAAAGCCATTGAGTGCCGCAAGACCTTTTCTGTTGTTAGATCCCTATGAAAGCCTTCTACACCATTTTCCTCCTCTGCCTTTCTAACCTCTTCATGACCTTTGCCTGGTACGGGCACCTGTATTTTAAGCGTTTCACCCTGCTGCAGAAACTGGGCCTCATGAGCGTTATACTGCTCAGCTGGGGTTTGGCGTTCTTTGAATACATTTTTCAGGTGCCGGCCAACCGGATAGGGTACCAGCAGAACGGCGGACCGTTTTCGTTGTTTGAACTGAAGACCCTGCAGGAAATCATTTCCTTGTCCGTTTTCACGCTGGTCACCGTCTATGTTTTCAGGACCGAGAAGCTGGCATGGAACCATTTGGTAGGATTCGCCCTGTTAGTACTGGCGGTTTTCTTTGTCTTCAAGAAGTGGTAGGCAAAGAGTATTCCCCAGAATGGTTACCTTAGCCCATTCGTAATCTTAAGAGTACATGCAGACCGAAGAAATCTCATACGAAGAAAAAATAAGGGAACACCAGCTCAAGATAAAGCAGGTGTTCCGGGAGATGGGCAAGGTGGTGGTAGGGCAGCAGTACATGGTGAACCGCCTGCTGATCGGGCTTTTCACCAACGGGCATATTTTGCTGGAAGGCGTGCCCGGTCTGGCCAAGACCCTCACCATCAATACCCTGGCCAAAGTCTTGCACCTTGATTTCCAGAGAATCCAGTTCACCCCAGATCTACTGCCCTCAGATTTGATTGGGACTATGATCTATAACCAGAGCTCCTCCGCGTTTGAGGTAAAGAAAGGCCCCATCTTCGCCAACCTGATCCTGGCCGATGAGGTGAACCGGTCGCCGGCCAAGGTGCAGTCTGCCCTGCTGGAAGCCATGCAGGAGAAGCAGGTCACCATTGGCGAGAAGACCTACCGGCTGGACCTGCCGTTTCTGGTGATGGCCACCCAAAACCCGGTAGAGCAGGAGGGAACCTATCCTTTGCCAGAGGCCCAGGTAGACCGTTTCATGATGAAGGTGTACGTTGACTACCTCTCCAAAGCCGATGAACTGGAGGTCATGCGCCGCATGTCTAACCTGTCTTACAGCAGCACGGTGAACACCATTCTCACCAAGCAGGACATCTTTGACATCCGGAACGAGATCAACCAGGTGCAGATCTCCGAGACCCTGGAGCGCTACATCATTGAACTGGTCTTTGCCACGCGCCACCCCGCGGACTATGACTTGTCTGACTTTGCCCAATACGTGCTCTATGGGGTTTCGCCCCGGGCCAGTATTGCGCTGAACCTGGCCGCCAAAGCCGTAGCCTTCTTTGATGAGCGGGACTATGTATTGCCCGAGGACATCAAGGAGATTGCCTCAGACGTGCTGAACCACCGTGTGATCCTGAACTATGAGGCCGAGGCCGACAACGTGCAGACCAAAGACTTCGTGGAAGCCATCCTGCGCAAGGTGCCCATCAGCTAGCACCGGAACAAGCCCAAAGAAGAAAGCAGAAGAGCAGCCATGACCGGGCTGCTCTTCTGCTTTAAGGCGGTTCCTGGAAAAGAGGACCAGAAACAAAAGAAGCCCGCCATTGCTGGCGGGCCCTTTGCGCCCGGGAGACTAAGCCGGGCGCAAAGTGATTGTCCATCTCTATTTCTCACCCATATTGATAGACAACCTTGCCTTTGAGAAGGAGCTTAATAGGCAGTGTTTTTGGGGTCAAAGTTGGCCCAGCCAGCCGTCCAGTCCTGGCCATTGGCGAAAGCGCCAAGGTAGGTGCCATTGGTGAAGAAGCTGTTCATGCCCGTGAAAGAGGCGCCCGTCTGTAGTTGGGTTCCTATGGAGAAGTCTGGGCGCGCGGTCTGGTTGAAAGAACCGGCTATGCCCAAGGTGTTGTTGTCCCCTACTACCAGGTTGTTTTTGCCGGCGGCATTGAACCAGGTAGCCACGTCATAAGTGCTGCCAGACTCCACGGTTAAGGTACCGGCAGAAGGAGTGCCAGAGATAATGGTGTTCTGGATTTTCAAGGTACCAGCGGTGGCGTTGGCTTGTGATTTGGTGCCGTCCAGGAGCAGACCAACTGGCCAGCCGGCAAACAGGGAGTTGTATACAGAGATGCTGCTGTTCCGGCGAATGTGCATGGCTCTTTTGAAGTTTCCGTTGACAGTGGTGCTACCCGTGGCTCTGGGGCCAAACAAGCTCACGTTAGAGAAAACCGCCGCTGTCTTAGGGGTGTTGTCGCTGCCTTGGGCATCGCCGTCAGACTCAAAGCCATTGGAACCTGAAGCGTCTGCTACGTTAGGATCCGCAATCCCCAGGGCATACTGTACATGGCCGGAATAGCCGTTATCTGTGTCAAACATGTCATCTACAGTCTTGTAGGCGATCAGGTGTTTGGCATTCACGGTACCCCCGAAGAACTCAAAGGAGTCATCGCCGGAGAAAGAAACCTGCACGTGGTCAAGCTTGGTGCCGCTTCCTACGCCGCCCAGGGTAAGGCCGTTGATCTCATTGTCTGGCTGGAACGCAATGCCTGGGAACTCAATCCGCACGTAGCTCAACACCCCAGAGTTGTCAGTGGCATTGGTGCCTCCGTAGGGGCGGTCCACGCCACCTTCAATCTTGGCATTGTCACTAGGCAGGTTGGTAGGGGCTGCCCCCAGGATAATGACCCCGCCCCAGTCACCGGCGGCTCTGCTGCCTACCGCCTGGTTAGAGGTAAAGACAATTGGCTTTTGGGCAGTGCCCTGGGCCATGATCTTGGCGCCGCGCTCAATGATAAGGGTAGCCATGGAGGCTTTGTCACCTTTGATCACCGTGCCGGGCTCAATGGTGAGCGTAGCCCCAGATTTTACATATACAAAACCCTTCAGCAGGTACTTCTTGTTTTCAGAAAAGGTCACGTTACCTGAGGTAGAACCCTGCACCGTGACTACGCCATTGGCTTCAGAAGTGGCGAAGGTTTCTTTGGGGGTTACAGATCCGCCGTCAGAATCATCCTCTCCGCAGGAGAAGGTGGCGAAAAGCACAGAAAACAGTAAGGCTAATTTTTGTAATTTTTTCATCTTGTTCTATTAAAAATGGTTGTCTTTGGAGGGGTGCTTAAAATTTGTAAGAAAGGCCCAGGGTGGAGTAGGAGCCTCTTTGGTACGCTTGGATGGTCTCATCCATGCCGGTGATCTTGGCATCATCATTAGAATCCTGGATCAGGCGAACCTGCTGGTTGAGGATGTCCTGAATTCCGCCTTTTATTTCAAAATGACGCCCGAAACCCTTGGTGAAGGCTAGGTCCAGCACGTGGCGGGGCATTTCATAGACCATGGGGTTGGCATAAGAACCCACGGCCCAGATGCGGCTTCCTACCACGTTGTACAGCATGTTTACTTGCAATTGGCGGTCATCGTCCTGGAAATAGAGGCCGGCGTTCACCACGTAAGGCGACTGACCCATCATAGGGCGCGAGGTGTAGGAAAGTCCCGCGGCGGCATCACCGGTTAAGTCTACCTTGCTCTTGATCAGGGAGGCATTCAGCAGCACAGATACTTTCTGCAGGATGGGCGACTGCGTGAGCTCGGCCAGTGATTTGCGGGCTTCCACCTCCACGCCGTAGGTGGTGGCGGTGGGGGTATTGGTATAGGTAAGCGAGTTCCCCATGTTGGTGATCTCAAAATACTTCTCAATAGGGTCTTTGAAGTGCTTGCCAAAGACTCCTACAGAAAGCAATTCGGTGGGGGAAGGGTAAAACTCGTAACGCAGGTCAGCGTTGTAGATGGTGGCCGTTTTGAGGGGAGCGCCTTTTTCCTCAAACAAAGTCATGAAGTTGTAGTAGCTGAACGGGGCCACTTCTCTGAACTGCGGGCGGTTCAGGCTAATGCTGGCGCCGGCCCGTAGCATAGACCGTTTGCTGAACTCATAGGTAAGGTTCGCGGAAGGAAGCACCCGGGCTACTTTGTCGTCAAACTGGTAGGTCTCGCGCAGGGCGTTCAGGCTTTCCAGGTTCTGGTGGTTGTACTCAAACCGTGCGCCGCCGGAGATAGAGAGTTTATCTGTGAAGGGAAAGGCGCCGCCCACGTACCCGGCTATCAAGGTGTTGAAGGCTGTGTAGGAGTCAGTAGGGTTGGTGCCTTCCACTATCTCCCAGCCGGTGGTGGCGTTGATGTTCTGCTCCGCGAACACCTGATCTAAGGGTAAGAACGGCAGACGGGCATCAAAAGAACCTGGGTCAGCCGGGCGGTAAGACAGGAAGCGGGCATTGAAGTCACGGTTTTTGCGCTCCACGTAGAAGCCTGCCCTGATCTTAGGCGAATTCTCTGAAAGGGAGTCAGCTATATTGAAACGGTGCTCTACTTGCCCGGCGGCGGTGTACAAGTGCTCATTCAAATCTGAATAGAACCGGCCGGCGTCATTCAACGATGGCGTGAACTTATAAGCTACCTCAAAGGGATCTGTGGTGCCAATGGCCCGTTGTGTTCTTACCCGGCGGTAGTCAGGTTCATTGCGGTTGGTGTACGAGTAGCCGCCGGTCCAGGTGGCGGTGGTGTGCAGGTCATTGAAGTCATGGGTGCCCTGAAGTTGACCGGTGTAGATGGTGCGGCTCTCATACCGTAACGCGTAGTTCTGCTGCTCCAGGCCGTTGAAGTTTTCAGTGCCTTTTCTGAAAAGAATGGAGTTAGACCCCATTTGATTGAACAAGTTGCTGAACTCAATCTTGTTGCGGTTATTGAAGCGGGCGGTCCAGTTGTGCAGAACGCCTAGGCGGGAACTCTGGGTAGAGTTTTCATCCTGGTAATTGAAGTCCTGGGGGCTTTTGCCAGTGGAAGCGTCAAAGTCCTGGTACTTGATGCGGCTGCCGCGGGTAAACAAGCGGGTGTTGCTGTAGGAGATGGCCGTCACGTTGCTCATCTGAACATCTTTCACATCCAGCAGGCGGGTCATGCCTAGGGAAAAGCGCATATCAGGCAGGGCGTTGCCCCGGCTGCCAGTCCAGGTGTTAGGTAGCTGGCGGCCCAGGGAGGTTAACTCGCTGCCGCTTCCTATCTGCCGGATATCACTGGGGAAGGAGCTAGGCAGGCTGCGTTTGCCATTGTCAAAACCTAGAAAATCTGTTTTGGTGGTAGGAGGGGTTAAGAAGTTGCCAAAGGTGGTGTTGCCCCGGTAAGAGACAGAGGCCCCTAAGGTAGTGGTGTTCTCATCAGCGAAGTTCTTGGTGAACACTTTGATGACCCCGCCGGCAAAGTCACCGGGCAGTTCCGGGGAGCCGTTCTTGTAGATTAGAATGCGGTCAATCACGCTGGTAGGCAGAATGTCAAAGGAGAAAGCGCGGCTGTCTGGCTCGGTGCTGGGGGTAAGGGCATCATTCAGCATCACCGAGTTGTAGCGCTCGTTCATGCCCCTGATCACAATGTATTTGTCATTCATGATGGTCACCCCCGGAATCCGTTTCACGGTCTCGGCGGCGTCACGGTCCAATGACTTGGTGATCTGCTCCCCGGAAACCCCGCTTACCACCACTTCGCTCTGCTTTAATTCTTTGATGAGCGAAATATCTGTGTTGGTTTGGCGGGTACCCACAATGGTAACGGCATTCAGTGCCGTGCTGGCGGTTTCTTCAATCAGGAAATCCATGGTAGTGGTTTTCCCTGCCTCCACCTTGATGTTGTCATAGACAGCGGGCTTGTAAGACACGTAAGACACCGTGATTTTATAAATGCCGGGCTGTATTTTAAGATCATAGCCCCCGTCCATGTCAGTGGAGGCCGCGGTGCCCGAACCGGTGATGAAGACCACGGCGCCAATGATGGGCTCGCCGGTTTTCTTGTCTTTCACTTTTCCGGCCAGGGTGCCTTGTTGCGCAAAGCCCGCCAGCGTGGTACAAAGAAGAGAGAGGGTGAGTAACAGCGTTTTCATAGGGTAATGATTAGTCTCGCTGCAAAACTAGGCGGACGGCTTTACCCCATGATTAACCGGTCATTATCCTATTGTTAAGTTGAGGAAGGCTGTGTTACCCCTGGGTTACCTGGCGCTTCACCTGACAGAAAAGGCCATGTATAATGGCGGGGAAGCCTTTTTTAGGGTGTTTTTTCAAAAAGAGGCTTAAAAGAGAAGACAGGAGGCGCCGCCGAAAAAGAAGGTAAGACAAGCACCCCGGGCGCAGCTTACCTTGGCCGGGAGATACGTATCAGGAGCCTTCATCCCAGGGCGCAACTCAATCGCCTGAAGGGGAATCTAGAAATAAGAAGAGATCACCTGGAAGGAAGAACATGAGCAAACGCCGCCGACAGATCCAATCGCCAATATGCTTGATGTCTGCCGCTAGCATTTAGCACCTGCTTCCGTGGGCCTTGCTGCCAGGGTTGAATGCCGATGGGTAAACGCAGGAAAGGCGAAGGGAGGAGCCTTCAGACTCTGTGGGCTTGGGGCGTTTTCAGGGGTTTAGTAGAAAACAGATACTTTCTTTTGTTTTTCCTGTGCTTTCCTGAAAGTAACCCTAAAACGTGCCTGGTTTGGCAGGAATAATGATTGAAATCATCCATCAGCATTCATTTGTGTTGTACCTTTGCGCAAAATAAAGAAGAAGTGCTGAAAGAGGTTATCTACTTGATGCAAAAGGATTTTGTGCTGGAATGGCGCCAGAAGTATGCCTTTAACGGCATGCTCCTGTACGTAGGCAGCACGGTTTTCATCTGCTACCTCAGCTTCAGTCTTCGCTTTGGGGGGTTGGAGGTGCCGGTCTGGAACGCGCTGTTTTGGGTGATCCTGCTGTTTACCTCGGTGAATGCCATTGCCAAGGGCTTTGCCCAGGAAAGCCGTGGACGGTTGCTCTATTATTATAGCATTGTGAGTCCGCAGGGCGTGATCCTGGCCAAGATGATCTACAACGCGGCGCTTATGCTGGTGCTGTCTTTGTTGTGCTTCGGGTTTTATGCGGTAGTGATTGGCAACCCGGTGCAGGACGTGGGTATGTTCTTGCTCTCCATTGTGCTGGGGGCCATAGGGTTCGCCTCTTCGCTCACCATGATCTCCGGCATTGCGGCCAAGGCGGCCAATACCGGTACCCTCATGGCGGTGCTGAGTTTCCCCGTGATGGTGCCCATGCTGCTCATGCTCATGAAGATGTCTAAGAACGCCATTGACGGGTTAGACCCCTC
Organism: Rufibacter glacialis; assembly: GCF_008271745.1. GTDB lineage: Bacteria > Bacteroidota > Bacteroidia > Cytophagales > Hymenobacteraceae > Nibribacter > Nibribacter glacialis. Next base: position 114,345 of record NZ_VKKZ01000010.1, read on the forward strand.
GGTGAGTGTAGACGAGGCCCTGGTGCTGCTGGCCATCAACATGATCGTGGTCACGGTGTCTTATATCCTGTTCCCGTACTTGTGGCGCAGTTAATAACTATAGATTAAAATAAGCGAGAACGAATGAAGCTTACTTGGTGGAAATGGCTGACGATTGCCCTGCTGCTGTACACAGTGGTGGGCGGCATGCTGACGGAGGTGCCCCGGCTGGCCATTCTAAACGAGACCATCCGGAACCTGTACTTTCACGTGCCCATGTGGTTTGGGATGATCCTGATCCTGCTGGTTTCTGTTATCTACTCCATTAAATACCTGCGTAACCCGCTTTCCAGACATGACATCATTGCCCATGAGGCAGCCAAGGTGGGCATTCTGTTCGGGGTGCTGGGCATTATCACCGGCATGGAGTGGGCACGTTTCACGTGGGGCGAATTCTGGAGCAATGACCCCAAGCAGAACGGCTCGGCCATTGGGCTCCTGATCTACTTTGCCTACCTCATTCTGCGGGGTTCTTTCCAGGACCACCAGCAACGGGCCCGCATCAGTGCGGTGTACAATATTTTCGCCTTCGCCGCGCTCATCCCGCTCTTGTTCATCTTGCCCCGCCTCACTGATTCCCTGCACCCAGGCAACGGCGGCAACCCGGGTTTCAACGCCTATGACCTGGATAGCCGGCTGCGGGCCGTGTTTTACCCGGCCGTGCTTGGCTGGACCCTGTTAGGGGTTTGGATGGTGCACCTGCGCACCCGTTTAGAAGTTTTAAAGCAAAGATTCTATGAAAATGCATAAATGGCTCTTGGTGCTGCTCTTGACCTGGGCAGCCGGATTCTCTGGCCCTGCGGTGGCCCAAACCACCTCAGAAGCCACCTCTACGGTGGAGTATTCTTCGCAGGCTCCGGCCTCTTCCTCCATAGAGATGGCAGATATGATGCGCCGCGACGGTAAGATCTACATTGTGGTGGCGGTCTTGGTAAGCGTGTTGCTGGGCGTGCTTTTGTACCTCATCAGCCTGGATAAAAAAATTGGCCGGTTAGAACGCGAACTTCGGCAATAAAACCGTTTACGCGCTGTTTTAGAGGAAAAAGGACTGAAACGGCACCTGGTTTTTCCCTTGGCAGAAAAAGAGCTGACACCGGATTTAATTTTAAATAAGTGTTGTTAAAGGGGGCAGACAAGCCCGTCTATGCTTGAGTAACCTATGAAAAGAATACACATTATCGGGATTATGGTCATTGCGATGGCTATCATGATCATCATGTCAACTGCTTCAGACGCCAGCGTTTACGTACCGTTCTCTGAAGCCCAGGCCCGGGCCAAAGATGGTGATGACACCAAAGTGCACGTGGTAGGCCGGCTCAAGAAAGACGAAAAAGGGCACATAGTAGGCATGAAGTATGACCCGGTGCTGGACCCCAACTACTTCTCTTTTGTGCTGGTAGATACCAACCGGGTAGAGCAGACCGTGGTGTATTACAGCCCCAAACCCCAAGACTTTGACCGCTCTGAGCAGGTGGTGATTACCGGCAACATGAAAGAAAACGTCTTCGTAGCCGACAAGATTCTGCTGAAATGCCCTTCTAAATACACAGAGAACGAAGTGAAGGCAGAAGGTAAAACAGCAAGCCTTTAACATAGTTCTGAGTCTTGAGTTCTGAGTCCTGAGTAATAAGGTTGGGGCAGAGCCAATTCTCCTTTGGTTTAAATATCTTTTAAGAGTGTACAGGTGTAGGTTTTGGGTGTTACAAACTCAAGACTCAGAACTCAAGACTCATAACTAACAGAAATGGTTAATACGTTAATTGGTGACTTAGGGCACTACAGTGTCATCATCGCGTTTGTGTCGGCGCTGGTTTCTTCTTTTGCCTTTTCCATTGCCTCCAATGCCAACGCACTCACCTCAGAGCAGGCGTCTTGGACCAAACTAGCCAGGGGTGCTTTCTTTGTGCACGTGCTGGCGGTTTTCAGCATTATCTTCTGCCTTTTCAATATCATTTACGAACACCGCTACGAGTACCATTACGCATGGAGCCACTCCTCTAACCACCTGGCGGTGCATTACATGATTTCCTGCTTCTGGGAAGGCCAGGAAGGGTCGTTCCTGCTTTGGATCTTCTGGCACGCGTTGCTGGGTCTGGTCCTGATCAAGTACGCCGGTAAGAAATGGGAGACCCCGGTCATGGCGGTTTTCTCTTTCGTGCAGCTGTTCCTGACTTCCATGATCCTGGGGGTGGTGATCGGTGACCTGAAGATAGGTTCTTCGCCCTTCATCCTGATGCGGGACTTCATGACCGACGCGCCTGTGTTCCAGATGGACCCTAACTTTGTGCCCAAAGACGGTACAGGCCTGAACCCGCTCCTGCAGAACTACTGGATGGTGATTCACCCGCCGGTGTTGTTCTTAGGATTTGCCGCCACCTTGGTGCCGTTTGCCTTTGCTATTGCCGGTCTCTGGAAGAAAGATTTCTCTTCCTGGACCAAGCCTGCCTTGCCTTGGGCGCTTTTCGCGGCCGTGGTGTTGGGCATAGGGATCATGATGGGTGCCTACTGGGCCTATGAGACCCTTAACTTTGGCGGTTACTGGAACTGGGACCCGGTAGAGAACGCCGTTTACATTCCGTGGCTGGTGCTGGTAGGGGGTATCCATACCTTGCTGGCCTACCGCAAAAGCAGAACCGCTCTGCGCGCTACCTTTATCCTGTTCATTGTCTCTTTCCTGCTGGTGTTGTATGCCACCTTCCTGACCAGAAGTGGTATTTTAGGCAACGCCTCGGTACACTCTTTCACTGACCTGGGCCTGTCTGGCCAGTTGTTCACCTACCTGGCGGCCTTTGTGGTATTAGCCATTGGTTTGCTGGTGTACCGCTGGAAGAAGATCCCGGCCACAGACAAGGAGATAGCTACCTATTCCGGTGAGTTCTGGGTTTTCATTGGGGCCGCCGTGTTGTGTTTGGGCGCGTTCCAGGTTTTGGTGACCACCTCCATTCCGGTGTACAATGCTTTTATGGGCTTTATTGGCATCAAAACCAACGTAGCCCTGCCTGCTGACCAGATCGCCCACTACACCAAGTTCCAGATGTGGATGGGGATTGCCATTGCCATGCTGTCTGGTACCGGTCAGTTGCTGTGGTGGCGCAAGAGCAACCAAGGCAACAAGTTCTCTGAGCTGTTCATGGTGCCGCTTATGCTGACTGCCCTTACCACCGCCCTTATTCTGCTGGTAAGTAAAATGGACTACATTGAGCGCATTGACAACCCAGTCTATATCATATTGCTGTTCACGTCGCTGTATGCGGTGTTCAGTAACCTGGCTATCTTGGTGGGTGTGCTCCGCAGGAACGTATCTATCGCCGGCGGCGCCGTGGCCCACATTGGGGTGGCGTTGATGCTCATCGGGATTCTGTTTTCTTCGGGTTATTCCAATATCATCTCTAAAAACATGTCTGGTATGGTGTACGCCCGCGAGTTTGGCGATGACATTAACCGTGACAACGTGCTGTTATGGCGCAACGCCGCCACTGACATGGGGCCTTACAAAGTGACTTACAAAGGCCAGTTCCTGGAAGTGGACAACATTCCGGAGTACGTGAACAAGCAGCAGCTTTTCCGGATCGCGGATGAATACAAAGCCATTGCCCGGGGCCCGCTGAAAGACGGAGACAAAGTGCTGTACACGGCCGGTGACACCGTTGATATCTCGCCTGAGAACACCTACTATGAGGTAGAGTTCAAGAACCGCGAGTCGGGAGAGGCTTTCACGCTGTACCCACGGGCCCAGGTGAATCCCGATATGGGCTTGCTGGCCTCGCCTGACGTGAAGATGTTCGGTACCAAAGACCTGTACACCCACGTGTCTACCATTCCTGACCCTAATGAGGAGAAAGAGTGGGGTGAGCTGAAGGAATACCAGGTGAAAATAGGGGATACCCTTTTCCTGAACGATTACATTGCTGTGCTGCGGGGCATTGAGCCCGCCAAAGACACGCTGCTGCTGAATCTGAAACCGGGTGACCTGGCGGTGCAGGCAGACATGCAGGTGTTAGGGGAGCGCCGCACCTACCACGCCCACCCCATCTACGCCATCAGAGACCGCCTGGTAGGCCGCGTGCCCGAAGAGATTGAAGACCTGGGCCTCCGCATCATGCTCATCAACATTGACCCAGAGAAAGGCGAATTCACCATCGGGATCAACACCACCCAGAAAGATTACATCATTCTGAAGGCCATGGAGAAACCCTTCATCAGCCTGCTTTGGATTGGTACCCTGGTCATGAGCCTTGGCTTTGTGATGGCGATCGTGAGGCACTACAAAGATGGCAAAGGCGGCAAGACCCCTCCTGTGAAAGGGCAAGCCGGGCAAGTAGCCGTAAAACGCGAAAAGCAACTGGCATAATCTATTACATCTGAAAAAGCCGCGGAAGAGATTTCTTCCGCGGCTTTTTTTATGTCCTGTTTAACCGCTGTTTTTCTAGAAACGGCCCGTAAAAGCACCCATTCCCAGACCCAGCCGCCGTCCGGGAGAAGAGATCAGGAGAAAGCTGCTAACTTAGGCCCTCCATCACCTAGCATAAAAGGAATGAAAGTAGGAATAGTGGGCGCTGGCCATGTGGCCACCCATCTGGTGAAAGGCTTGACCCAGGCAGGCATAGAGGTCTCTGTCATTTATAGCAGAACCAAGGCTTCAGCCGCCGCGCTTGCCCCATACGCCCCGGCAGCCATCACAACAGATCATCCAGATTTCAGGGCCCAGGCTCCCGCAGACATCTACCTTCTGGCTGTTCCAGACCAAGCGCTTCCCCAGTTGCTCCCGCACACTCTTTTCCCCGCCAGGGCAGTGGTGGCGCATACCTCAGGAACGCAGGCTTTAGAACTGCTCTCTTCTCTGCCGGGCGTAGAAACCGGCGTCTTTTACCCCTTGCAGACCTTCAGCAAAGAAAAGGAGATAGACTGGCGCCGGATTCCGGTGTGCATAGAGGCTTCTTCCCAAAACGCCCAGGAAACGCTGGTGCACCTGGGCGAAAAGCTGAGCGACCAGGTAGTATTGATGCCCGGGGAAGCAAGGCGACACGTACACCTGGCAGCGGTATTCGCCTGCAATTTCACGAACCACCTGTGGGGCATTGCGCAGGAAGTACTGCAGAAAGCCCAGTTGCCCGTGAACCTGTTAGAGCCGCTGGTACAGGAGACGGTGCAGAAAGCCTTTCAGTTTCCGCCTTTCACGGTGCAGACGGGCCCAGCCCAGCGCCGGGATGAAAACACCATAGCGGCGCACCTCCAATTGCTGGCAGCAGAGCCCCAATACCAACACCTGTACCAGGTGCTCACCCAAAGCATTCAGGCACGCCAACCGGAAAACGGGCCGGTTTCTGGGAAACAGGCGTAAAACAAGGGTGTACTGGAGGGAACCGCTTGCCTCGGTTCCGGTTTTGATTAGGGCAGTTGTATGCCTACCTTTGCACCTCTAAAGATGTATCTGAATGAAAGTCGTTAATATTATATACAAGTTCATGGACGGGAAACCGGACGAAACGCATTTAGGCGCCGAGGGCGAGTCTGTGCTGGACGTTGCGTTGAACAACGGAATCCAGCTGCAGCACAACTGCGGAGGCGTTTGCGGGTGCAGTACGTGCCACGTCTATGTAGAGAGCGGGATGGATGACCTGCCTGAAATCACCGACAAAGAGGAAGATTATATTGACCGTGCGGTGAACCCCCGTATCAACTCCCGGCTTGCCTGCCAATGCGTAGTGCAAGGAGGGCAAGACCTGGTCATTACCATTCCTAAGCAAGATTTCTTAGGCCATTAATTTAAACTAGTTGTTCGTATTTCGTTACTAGTTGTTAGCAGTGGGAGTAACCAATAAGAAGCCTTTCCATTAGGCTCCTTTCCTGATTTACCACCAGCAGCAACCAGTAAAAACTAATCACTAACAACTAAATACTAGATACTAAAAAGAGATGAGCAACCTATATGAACCACCTATAAAGTGGAGCGACCATGAAGACATTGCCATGGCGCTATATGAGAAATTCGGTGACGAGTTTGGCGAAAGCAAGATTTACCGCATCCGGTTCACCGACCTGTTGGAGTGGATCTTGACCCTGCCTAATTTTGAGGGCACCCGCGAACAGGCCACCGAAGGCCACCTGGAGCAGATTCAGGCGGCGTGGGTGTATGAGTGGCGCGACAACCAATAGACGCTGGTTCTCTTGAAGTTCTGAATCTTTCCGCTAAGCCTTTGACCACCATGCAAGCACTTCCTGATTTCAAGAATATCACCACGTTCATTTTTGATGTGGACGGCGTTTTAACCGACGGCAGCCTGCTGTGCTTCTCTACCGGGGAGCAGGCGCGGGCCTTCAACATCAAAGACGGGTACGCTATCCGGCACGCCCTCAAGAAAGGCTACCGCGTGGCCATCATCTCCGGAAGGAACGAGCCTGGGGTGCGCAAGCGGCTGGAGTCGCTGGATGTGAAAGACATTTACCTGGGGGCAGAAAACAAGCTGGACACCTTCCAGAACTATGTCTACTATTACGGCATTGACCCAGAGACCGTGGTGTTCATGGGTGATGACATCCCAGACCTGGAGGTGATGCAGCATTGTGGTATTTCGGCTTGCCCGGCAGATGCCGCCATTGACATCTGTGACATCTCCCAGTACGTGGCCACGGCCGAAGGGGGCAAGGGCGCCGTGCGTGAATTGATTGAAATGGTCATGAAATTGCAAAAACGCTGGTAGGCGAACGCGCCTGTTTTCAAATATTTATAAAGAAAGTTTGGTTTTTGTATAATAATCCTATATTTACAGAATCATTCATTATTTCAATTTTTAAATTTTTATGAAAACAGGAACTGTTAAATTCTTCAACGAATCCAAAGGCTACGGCTTTATCACAGAAGAAGCCACCAACGAGGATTTTTTTGTACACATTACAGGCCTCAATGGTATCCAGATCCAACAGCACGACAAAGTAGAGTTCGACACTAAAGAAGGTAAAAAAGGCATCAACGCGGTTAACGTAAAGAAAATCTAACACTTCTACGAATCATACTCATTTTGTACATTCTTCAAAAAGCCCCTTCACCAGGGGCTTTTTTCATTGGTGAGATTTTAGCCGTAACTTCCCCTATCCTTTGTTGTTCCTGTGAAGCAGTTTCTTACCCTTATACGGTTTCCCAATCTGGTCATTATGCTGCTGGCACAGCTGTTGGTGCGCAAGTGCCTGGTGTTTCCGGAGCGTTCCCTGCTGGGGGCGTTGTCCTGGCCTTTTGCCATTCTGGTCATGGCCACCTTATGCATTGCGGCGGCGGGGTACATCATCAATGACTATTATGATGTGAAGATAGACCGGATCAACAAACCCAACCGGGTGGTGGTGGGCAAGTTCCTGACCCGCCGAAAAGCCATGATGATCCACTTGTACCTGTCGGCTACCGGGGTATTGTTGGGCTTGCTGCTGGGCTGGCGCATTGGGGCGGTATTGCTGGGAGTCGCCTTGCTGTTATGGGGGTATTCGGCCCAGTTCAAGAAAAGGCCTTTTATTGGCAATATGACCATAGGCTTATTGGCCGCAGTCATGGTGCTGGTGGTGCCGCTGCAAGCCGGGCAACCGTCTTTGGCGGCCTGGGCCTATGGGGTATTCGCTTTCTTCATCTCGCTGGTGCGGGAGATCATCAAAGATATGGAAGATGTGCAGGGCGATGCCTCGTTCCGGTGCCGAACCTTGCCTATCGTGTTGGGGCTTCCGCAGACCAAGTGGGTGCTGTACCTGCTCATTGGGCTGTTCCTGATTTTCACCGGCTTTGTCATGCTCAAGCGCCTGCATGAACCCTTGTTTGTGCTGTACCTGTTCATGGGAGTGGTTTTGCCCACAGGCCTGCTGGTGCGGCAGATCCTGCGCGCCGACCGCAAGAAAGACTATGCCCAGTTAAGCTGGATCTGCAAAGGCATCATGGTGACCGGAATTTGTTCCATGCTGGTACTCCATTAAGTGACCGCATTGAACGAACTACGGGGAAGCACGAGTGCTTTACCCGTGTTTTAAGAAAAAGAGGCATAAAACGAGATTGAGCTGCGTAAAGTGACTATGAAGCCATCACATCTTTTTAGGTACGTACTGTTGTTGTACAGCATGAGCTGGTCTATAGCGGCAACGGCGCAGTCTTCGCGGTTGCCGCTGGGTACCTGGCAGGTGCACGTGCCCAACCACCGGGCCAAAGCCGTAGCGGAAACCCCTTCCTCAGTCTACTGCGCCACAGAAGATGGCTTCTTTCGGTACATAAAAGCAGAAAACACCCTGCAAACGCTTTCCCGTACAGACGGCTTCAGTGACGTGAACGTGAGCACGCTCCGGTATGACTCTGCCTCGGCTACGCTGGTAGTGGCCTATGAGAATACCAACCTTGACCTGTTGACTGACGGAAAGGTGCACAACCTCACCGAATTGCTTCGGAAGTCAATGCCGGGGGCCAAAACTATCCACCACCTTTTTACGCACAACAAGAAGGCTTACGTCTCCACTTCCTTCGGGTTGGTGGTGGTGGACCTGGTAAAGCGGGAGATCAAAGACACGTACAGCAACCTGGGGGCACAAGGGGAAGCCGTGCAGGTTTATGCCTCTGCCGTGTGGAAAGACAGTCTGTACCTGACGTCTTCCGGTGGGGTTATGGCCGCCCACCTGAACCACGCCAACCTACTTGATTTCAGGAGCTGGCGCCGGTTTGGAACTGCGCAGGGCTTGCCCTTTGGCTTGCCGGCAGATGCGGTCAAAACCATTGCGGCTTTTGAAGGAGGCATCTATATTGGGATAGACCAGCACGGCATTTACCGGTTCAACGGCAACACCTGGAGCAAAGCTTCTTTCTCCACCCGTAACCACCAGTTCAGTTCTCTGGAAACAAACGGGAAACGGTTGGCGGTCACGGGTCTTGAAGAGGTGCTGGAGGTAAGTGCCCAAGGGCAGGTTTCCCGGCTGGTGCACCCCTTGCTGCAAAATCTGCGAATGGCGCTTCCGGCAGCCGGCAGCGGCGTCTGGGCCGCAAGCTATGACAAGGGGTTGGTGCGTGCCTCGGGAACGGGGGCCGAGTCTTTTGTACCCAACGGACCCGCCTTTGTGGATGTATTTGGGGTATACGCGGAACCTGGCCTCTTCACGGTTTTGGGCGGAGGATACAGCCAGAGTTATCTCCAACGCTCTTCAGAAGCCGGCTTTTACCAGTACCAGAACGGCCAATGGACCAACTATAACTATACCAGCGGGGGGCAATTCCCAAGCAATGCCAGAGACCTGGTAATGGCCCGCCGAAACCCCGTGAACGGTAAACTGTACATTGCCAGCTATGGCGCCGGACTGCTGGAGTGGGGCGGACCAGATCAGATAAAACTGTATAACAACACCAACAGCCCCTTGCTCAGCGCCTTGGACGCGAACGACCGGAACTTCATCCGGGTACCGGGAATTGCCATTGATGCCGCCGGTAGCGTGTGGGTGACCAACCGGAACCAATTGCCCAATGCCCCCGGTCTGTTTGAGTTGAAACTAGATGGCACCTGGGTGGCGCATCCTTTTAGAGGGTACAACTTAAGCAGCGGCCTTGACAAAGTGGTGGTGGACGACAACGGGTTCAAATGGGTGACCATTAGTACCAATGGGGCAGATGCGGGCTTGATCGTGTATGATGACCTGAACCAGCGGTTCTCCTACTTGGGTGGCCCCGGGCAGGGAAACTTGCCGGGCAAGCAGGTGTTCACCCTGGCGGTAGACCTGCAGGGCGAAGTCTGGGCTGGTACGAACAACGGGGTGGCGGTATTCACCAGTACGCCGGATATTTTCACCTCAGGGTACCAAGGGGCTTACCTCCCCATTTTTGAACGGCGGCCGCTATTGCAGGGGCAAGTGATTAGAAGCATTGCCGTAGATGGCGCCAACCAGAAATGGATAGGCACCGACACCGGACTGTGGCTTTTCAATGAAACGGGAGAGGAAATGATCCAGCACTTCACCACCCGCAATAGCCCTTTGCCCTCCGATAAAATCAGGGATATCTCGGTGGACCCTTCCACCGGTGAAGTGCTGATTGGGACCGAGGGGGGCATAGCCGTATACCGGGGCACCGCCACCCGCACCCAGAAAGTGGCCAAGAACTGCCTGCAGGTCTTCCCTAACCCGGTAAGGGCAGGCTTTACCGGGAGCATCGGGATTTCAGGGCTGCCTGACAATGGGTGGGTGAAGATCACAGATGCGGCCGGCTTTCTCGTTTTTGAGGGGAAAGCCACGGGAGGCACCTTTGCCTGGCACGGCCGTGATTACAACGGCCAAAAAGCAAAGGCGGGGGTGTACCTGGTGCTGGCTTCCTCCGCAGACGGCGCGCAGACCTGTATGACTAAAGTCGCCATTCAATAAGCCCTACCCTGAGACGGTTAGATTGGCGCTTCTTTCTGTAGAACCAAGAACGGGTGCCCTTGCGTAGGGTACTTTACATTACATCCAAGCCATGCTGGTAAAAACCCGGGGCATTGTCCTGAGCTTCATCAAATTCAAAGAGTCCTCCATCATTGTCCGGATCTACACGGAAGAACTGGGGCTGCAAAGCTATATCGTGAACAGCGTCCGGAAGAAGGGGACGGCTTCGCGGATTGCCTTGTTCCAGCCGTTCACTTTGCTGGACATGGTGGTGTACCCCTCGGGCAAAGGTGGCCTGACCCGTATTTCAGAGTACAAATGCAGCCATCCGTTCACCTCGGCGGCCTATGATATCAGGAAGAGCAGTATCCTGTTGTTCCTGTCTGAAGTGGTGTCAAGGACCGTGAGGGAAGAAGAGGAGAACCGGCCTTTGTTTGAGTTCCTCTATAACGCTATTGTGTTGTTTGATGAACTGGAAACCGGCTTTGAGAACTTCCACTTAGCGTTTCTGCTGCAATTGGCCGGGTACCTGGGGTTTGGGGTCTCCTCAGCGGAGGAGGTAATTACCCAGGTGGCGTTTGAAACCGGGGGTGCCACGGCCTTGGGCAATAGCCTGATGCAACTGCAGCAACTGGAACCGTACCTGAAAGAAGTGATCCAGCATGCCGAGGATGCTAACCTGCCCAATGGCAAGGTGCGCCGGGAATTGCTGCACCTATTGGTGCGCTATTTCCAGTTACACGTAGACCAGTTAGGCGAAATCAGGTCATTGCCCGTGCTGTCTGAGGTGTTAAGTGAGTAATGAACTGTGAGGAGGAACGTTTATATATAAAAAGAAAGGCTGCTCCTGTAACAGGGCAGCCTTTCTTTTTTGGTAGTAGCGGGTGCTATAGAATCTCTAGCAAATCCACCTCAAACAGGAGCGGAGCACCGCTGGGAATGGCAGGGTAGCTTCCTACAGGGCCATATCCTAGGTGCGAGGGAATAAACAAAAGTGCCTTTTCCCCTTTTTGCATCATGGGCAGGCCTTGGTCCCAGCCTTTGATGACTTTGTTAGCCCCCACCTGGAATTCATACGGGTAGCTTCTCTTCCAGGAGGAATCAAAGATGTATTCGTTCTGCACCAGTTTTCCAATATAATGGACTTTCACCGTGCTGCCTGCTACGGGCTTAGGGCCAGTTCCTGGTTTAAGCACCTTGTAGTACAAGCCGGTAGCGGTCTTCACCGTGTCTCTGATGTTATGGGCCTTCATGTAGGCCTGGATCATCTCATCATCAAACTTGGCTTGGGCTTCATAGTCATAGTTCGCATACGGATCATAAGGATCTTTTTGGTCACCGCAGGCTTGAAGCCCGAAAAGGACACATACGGCTAACAGCATTTGCCACAATGCGCTTCTTTTCATAAACTGTTGCATACAAAAGAAAGGTTTACATGCCAGGCGCACCCGGACCGGCTGGGCCAGCCGGAGCAGCTGGAGCATCTTTGATATCCACTAATTCCACGTCAAAACGCAGGATAGAGTTAGCTGGTAACTCTGCGCCGCGTGCCATTGAGCCGTAGCCTAGCGGAGAAGGAATCAACAAAACGCCTTTGCTGCCTTTGTTGAATTGCTTGATGCCGTCTTCCCAGCCTTTGATCACCTGGTTCTGACCCAAGGGGAATTCAATGGGGTTGCCTCCGTTAGACTTGTCTGAAGAGTCAAACTCTTTGCCGTTCAACAGGGTGCCTTTGTATTTCACGCTCACCACTTTGCCGTCAGTGGCGTTAGGGCCTGAACCAGCCTGGGTGATGGCGTAGTATACGCCAGAAGGAGTTTTCTGCATTTGCAGGTTCTCTTTCTTCACGTACTCCTGGATTTTCTTGTCATCAACCGGACCTTGTTTGGCGGCGCGGGCTTCCATCTCTTTCTGCTGGCGCTCCATCATCTTAGGGTAGTCGGCCATGGCTTCCTGCTCAGTTTGCAGGTTGATCGCTTTCACGAAGAAGGTCAGGAAGCTGCCTTTCTCAATGAACGGAGGAAGCGGGCTTCTGAACGTTTTGGCAAACAAGGTGTCTGCGTTGATTCTGAACACGGCGCTGTCGCCTTTGTCCAGCATCAGGAACGCTTCTTCAATGCTACCTTTGTTAGGAGAGGCCACCATCTTGATCTGGATGGGCATGGCGTTGTCTTTGGTGCTGAACAACAAAGAGTCTTTGCTGTTGCGGTACTCCATCTCAAAGCTCATCACTTTGTCAAGTTTGGCTTTGTAGGCGGCAGAATCAACTTTCGCTTCTTTTATCTCATATTCACCTTCTTTGTTTTGTGAATACAGCTTGTACTCCAACCCAGAAGGGGCTTTGACAAATTCGTCTTTGCCCAGGTTCTTGCAAGAGTAGGAAGTGAAGGCAACCGCCAAGGCTGGCAGTAGGTAAAGGGATCTTTTAAACATTGTTTTTTAGTTATGAAAGCGTCTTTATTAAGGGTTTAGTTTACCAATTGTTCCGCATACTGCGGTAATAGACTCACAAATTTATTTATCGTTTCGTTCAGCGGAATGTAAGAGATTCCGCCGGCGGCGTTTTTATGGCCACCTCCGTTGAAGTGGGCCCGCGCAAACTCATTCACTGAGATGTCTCCCACTGACCGGAAAGAGATCTTCACGGCCTCCTGACGCTCTATGAACAAGGCCGCGAACCGCACCCCTTCAATGGAAAGGGCAAAGTTCACCAAACCTTCGGTGTCGCCGGTCTGGGAGTCATAGGCCTTGAGTTCCTCTGAGGTCACGGCAATGAAAGCGGTGTTGAATTCCCGTACCACCGTGAGCTTGTCTTTGAGCACGTACCCTAAGAACCGCAGGCGCGACTCTGAGTAGCTGTCATAGATGTTGCGGTGTACCTTGCAGATGTCTATGCCGTTGTGGAGCAGGTCTGCAATGATCATGTGCACGTTGCGGGTGGTGCTGGAATGCCGGAAAGAGCCGGTGTCCGTCATGATGCCGGCATACAGGCACTCGCCAATGGCCACGTCTACCAAGGCCTCATCGCCTAGTTCCCTGATCACCTCGTACACGATTTCCGCCGTGGCGGCCGCGTTGGTGTCTGAGAACATGATGTCAGCGAAGTCTTCGGGCTGGAGGTGGTGGTCAATCAGTACTTTAGTACCGGAGGCCTGCTCAATGTACTGCCCCAGCTCATTGATGCGGCTCAGGGCGCTGAAGTCGAGGCAAAAGATGGCGTCAGCTTCTCTGATGATCTGCTGGGCCTGGGCATCCGTCTTCTGGCTGTATACCAATACCTCTTCATTGCCACTCATCCAGTTCAGGAAAGAGGGGTAGTCTGAAGGGGTAATGACCTGTACCTGGTGCCCTTTTTTCTTAAGGTAGCCGGCCAATCCTAGTGAAGATCCCAAAGCGTCCGCATCCGGTTTATGGTGCGTGGTGATCATGATCTTCTTAGGAGACTCTAAAAGCTCCTTTAGCGCGTTGATTTGCTGCATTGTATACTCACAGTCCGCTTTAAAAAATAGCGGATACAAGCTGCAAAATTCTGAAGAATTAAAGTACAAACCAAATTAAATCAATGAACTGCCCAACGGGTTGGTATTTTTGCCGTACAAAATGGGTTTTGGGCCAAAGTATGCTAATTTTGCCGGCTCAACTTCTATTTAACCCGATAACGAAATAACAAAAATGGCTGGAAACGTAACGTTCACCATGATCAAACCAGATGCCGTGCAGGACAACCACATTGGCGGTATCACTAAAATGATGGAAGAGGCTGGCTTTAGAGTAGTGGCCATGAAGAAGACCCGTCTCTCTGAGGAGCGTGCCGGTCAGTTCTACGAGGTGCACAAAGAGCGTCCTTTCTACGGTGACCTGGTAAAGTACATGAGCTCTGGTCCTATTGTGGCCATGATTCTGGAGAAAGACAACGCGGTACTTGATTTCCGTACTTTGATTGGCGCCACCAACCCAGCCCAAGCCGAGGAAGGAACCATCCGGAAGATCTACGCCAAGTCTGTAGAGGCCAACGCCGTGCACGGTTCTGACTCAGATGAGAACGCCCAGATTGAAGGTGACTTCTTCTTCGGTGCTGACGAGCGTTTCTAAGCTCTTTTCACAGAAACAATAGCAAAAGCGTCTGGCCAAAGGGCCAGACGCTTTTTTTGTGCCGGGTTTTTCAGGTCCTTTTCAGAAAAGGAGGCCTAAACGCAAAAAAAAATACATGCAGCTTTCAAGGGGGGGGCCTTGCCTTAGTAGTTGGCGTTGCCCTGGTGGCCCCCAGAATGGTCAAAGGCCATCATGAGAATGTAGCCTGTCATGGCACCCACTGCGGTGCCTAGAATCACCACAGAGCCCAGCACCATCATGAGAGGCAACCGAATGCCAAAGTAGTCCTGGTTGTGCAGGACCCCGGCATAGCCAGGTTCTAAGAAAATAGCGTGAAACAGAATAAAGCCGGCGTATAGCCCTGACCCCAACAAGCCTACCAGAAAGCCTATCGCGAGCCCCGGCAGGTAAGGGGTTTCCCTGTGCAGGGCATCATGGCTTTTTTTGAGGGTGCCAATGGCCAGCACTACGGCTATCAGGATGAAAATATTGCTCCCAAAACGGATTATCTCGCTGTTCTGGAAGCCAAGCGCGTTGATAATCAAAAAGTAGATGATCATTGCCACCGCGGAGAGGATGCCGTACCGGACACCTATGCCTTGGACAGAAGTTGTTGCCATGGTTTCCATAATTGGTTGAGATTTGAGTTGTACCACATTACCTGAAATACACTTTCTTGCTGTATCAACTAGTAAAACAGTTCTATTTATTACGAGAAGTTTTATGTTTCGGGTATGACCCTATATAAAAGCAGATCCCGTGCAGAGAAAGCCATTTCAGCCATAACCGGACTATAACCCAATTGTTTAGCTTGTATGGATGATTCGTCTTCTTCCGCAATCAAGAATGGGAAGGGAAGTTGCATTAGTTGCCGGCATGAGAAAGAATGCAACCTAGAAGTAAACCGAATTGATAGAGTAGAACCGGAAGCGCTAACAATAGGAATGCATGATTTCAGTCAAGGCCTTGTTTCATGCAAAAAAGAAGTCTGCTCTTTTTTCTATTAGAGTTTAAAAAGAGGTGAGGCCGCTTCCCTCTACAAAGAAAAGGCCTTAACCGAACCTTCAGAAATCCATACCTTTGGTTTACATTCTTGCCCTTATGAAAACGCTTCTCTCTTTGCTCCTGCTTATTTTCCCATTATTGATGGTGGCTCAATCTCCTTCTCCAACGCAACACAGAGAAGAAATAACCCGCCACCGAGTTCACGAAGACAGCCTATTCAAGTTTGGGGCGCAATCACCACTTTCAGCAAAAGATAAAGCAAGCTTCAAGGGCTTGGCCTACTATCCGGTGGAGGACGCGTACCGGGTAAAGGCCAAATTCACGCGCACCGCGCAGGAAGTTATCTTCAGGATGCCCACCACTGGTGCCCGTACCCCAGAATACGTGAAGTACGGCGAGCTCCATTTCAGGCTGCAGGGCCGGGCTCTTACATTAAGCGTGTACCAGAACCAGGAGCTCATGAGGCAGCCCCAATACATGAGCTACCTGTTCATTCCTTTCACTGATGGCACCACCGGCCAGGAAACGTATGAAATCGGCCGTTACCTGGACTTCGCTATTCCCGCGGGAACAGACAGTGTGTGGGTAGATTTCAACAGAGCCTATAATCCATCTTGCGCCTATGGCGAAGGGTATTCCTGCCCCATTCCGCCTAAAGAGAATAAATTGCCGATTAGGGTAGAGGCGGGCGCGAAGACCTACGTCAAACCCCACGGAAAAGTAGCCCAGGGTGGGGTAGGCGTTCAAGAGTCCATGCCGGAGTTTCCGGGCGGGACCATGGCCCTCTTCCAGTTTCTTAACAAGGCCTTTGCCATGCCTGCCTTGGCCAAAAAAGCTGGCGTGACGGGTACCGTGAAATTCAGCTTCGTGGTAAGGGCAGATGGTACTACAGATGATTTTCAGATTGTGCAGTCTTTGCGGGCTGATGTAGATGAGGCCGTACTACACGCCGCTAAGCAGATGCCCCTTTGGAAACCCGGTATCCAGAACGGAAAACCGGTCAATATCCTGTATACAGTGCCTTTCATGGTGAGAGGCAGGTAAGAAGCCAGCTTCAACGGAAAAGGGCCAGGCCGTCTTTCATAGGTGGCCTGGCCCTTTTTGGTGGGAGATTATCTGCAGGTTGGCTTACCCTTGCCGTTTTCCATCTCTTTTCTCAGAAACAGGCTCTAAACCCAAAGCCTCTTCCTCCTCAGGATGCTCGCCAAAGACGCGCAGTACCCAGCGGGGCAGGAAGAACGAGCCCAGGATCAAATACAGATAGTACGTCACCACGCGGTAAAGCAACACAATCACCGTGGTAAAGCGGCCCAGGAACTGCCCGAAGAAGGTAGGGAAGGCCACCTCGGCAATACCGGCACCGCCCGGCGTCACGGCTACCAGCAGCACAATCTTGTAGACCATGTTGCGCGAGAAGATCAGCACGTGGTCATGGAAGCTGATATCAGTGAAAGCGGCAATAAGGCAGTTGATCACAAAGTAGCGGGCGGTCCAGACAAAGGCGGTGCTGAGCGCGGCATTGGCCCAATAGGAAAATGTGCTGCCTTTCAGCTGCTGCGAGGCCCACACCAGTTCGTTTCCGTTTTTATAGGCGCCGGCTCTGAACCGGCGGGTAAGTTTAAAGGACGTAATCCGCAGGAACAGGCGCTTCACCGCGTTGGGGTTGATCAAGAGACCGTACGCCATGATAAAGGCATAGAGGGCAATCAGTACATAACTGATGATAAAAGCGATTTCCAGGCTTTGGGTCACCGAGAACTCCATGGCAGATACCTCCGGGAAGATGTCGCCGGCCGTGATCAGGAACACCAGCGGCACCGCAATAATGAAGTACAGGTTGTCCAGCATGGCTGTCACCATTACGTAGGCCAAGGATTTTCCCAGGCTGATGCCTTCTTTGTTCAGGATAAAGGCCGCCACCGTGGAGCCGCCCACCACGCTGGGCATCACACAGGAGGCGAATTCCCACAGCATGATCACGTCCAGGCTTTTGCGCCAGCTCAGGAATTTCTCTGTCACGTACCTGATGCGGTAGATATACCCGAAGTCTCGGATCACCAGCACCAGAAACGTCATCACCAGCCAGAACGGCTTGGCGTTGTAGAGCGGCGTCAAATCCATCTCGGCACTGTCTCGGTAGAACATGTACCCAATCACGCCCAATCCAATCACTACCGGAATGAGAATGCGTTGCGGGGTAAAGTAGGAGAGCAGTTTCTTACGATTCAGATCCATGGGCAGTGGGGGTCAGGTGCTGGGTGTCAGAATAGGGCACAATGCGGAAATTATTAAACCCGTCGCCAATCTCCAAACCAATCTCATTGAGCTGAAGTAAGTCTAAGATAGCCAAAAAGTTAAAAATCAACCCGATTTTGTCAGGGAAAGCCTCTACCAGGTCAGAGAATTGCAGTATTCCCTGGGCACTTACCCGGCTCTTGATGTAGGTGCGCTGCTGGTCTATGGTGTAAGGATAGGTAATGACCGTGTGCCTGGGGCGGTTCTGCTCGTCTTCATAGCGCTGCATGGCCTTGTGGAAAGACTGCATGAGGTGGTACAGGTTCAGGTCTTTGAGCTCGTACTCCAACTGGTGCTTGGCCGCGATCTTACTTAGTTCGGTGTCAATGTTGCCGCGGTTTTGCTGTTGCAGGCGCACGTCTTCCAGCAGGCTGAGGTCGCCCAGCACTTCTTTGTACCGCTTGTACTCCAGCAGGTGCTGTACCAGTTCCTGCCGCGGGTCAATCTCATTGCCTTCCTCATCTTTCTCAAAACGGGGCAGCAGCATCTTGGCTTTAATCCGCATCAGGGTGGCGGCCGTGAGAATGAACTCGCTGGCTACCTCCATGTTCATGGTTTCCAACTGCCGGATGTAGCCTACAAAATCATTGGTGATCTTGAAGATGGGAATATCATGGATGTCCAGCTCGTCGCGCTCAATAAAGAAAAGCAACAGGTCAAAAGGACCCTCAAAGAGCGACAGCTTTATTTCGAAACTCACGGGTGGCGGTACGGCAATGGTTTGGAAGGTAAAATTACGCATAAGTAACGCCATCCGCCAACGTTTAGCCTGGAAGAACCTGTTTTTGAGGTCTTTTCCAGAAAACAGGTCTATAACCGGGCATTAAATCGTGGTTTGAATAAAATAAAAGGTATTTACGAAGGGTTATAAGATAACCGATAGTACAAATACTGATTGTTTGGATGGTTGACCTACTAAACAGCGTTTTCTGCATTTTAAATACATGAAGTATAAGATTGCAGAGGTGGTAAGTGACCAAATACCCAGTACTCAGAAAAAATCCTTAATTTTACCTTTTGACTAGAGGCGGCTGCGTATAAGATGAAAACTTTCATGGCTTAACGCTGTTGCACCTGTATCCACCCACGAGCACCCCTATGATCATTGAACCCGGAGAACTGCTGGCCAAGATAAACTCGCCAGCTGATTTGCGCCAACTGTCTGAAGATCAGTTGTTGCAGGTATGCCAGGAAGTGCGGCAATTCATCATTGACAATGTCTCTATATACGGCGGGCACTTTGGGGCGAGTTTGGGGGTAGTGGAGATGACCGTGGCCCTGCATTACGTGTTCAACACCCCCTATGACCAATTGGTCTGGGACGTAGGCCACCAAGCCTACGGCCATAAGATCCTGACGGGCCGCCGCGACCAGTTTCACACCAACCGCAAGCTCAACGGCATCTCTGGTTTCCCTAAAAGAAAAGAGAGCGAGTATGATGCCTTTGGCGTAGGGCATTCCAGTACGTCTATCTCGGCGGCGCTGGGCATGGCCGTGGCCTCGCAATACAAAAAAGAGCTGGACCGCCACCATATAGCGGTGATAGGGGATGGTTCCATGACCGCGGGTATGGCCTTTGAGGCCTTGAACCACGGCGGCGCCACCGATGCGGACCTGCTGGTGGTACTCAATGACAACTGCATGAGCATTGACCCCAACGTGGGTGCGCTCAAAGAATATTTAACTGATATCACCACCTCCCGCACCTATAACAAAGTGCGTGATGAGATCTGGAACATCCTGGGCAAGATCAGCAAGTTTGGGCCCAACGCCCAGCAGATCGTGGCCAAGGTGGAAAGCGGCATCAAAGCCACGCTCCTGAAGCAGAGCAACCTGTTTGAGAGCCTGAACTTCCGGTATTTCGGGCCTATTGACGGGCATGATGTGAACCACCTGGCCTCGGTGCTCAAAGACCTTAAAAAGATCCCGGGCCCAAAAATTCTGCACTGCGTGACGGTGAAAGGCAAGGGCTTCGCGTTGGCAGAGAAAGAACAGACCAAGTGGCATGCTCCCGGCTTGTTTGACAAAGTCACCGGTGAGATCTACAAAGTACACCATACCACTCCCCAGCCACCTAAGTACCAGGAGGTCTTTGGGCATACCTTGTTGGAAATGGCCCAGCAGAATGAGAAAATTATGGGCGTGACCCCGGCCATGCCGAGCGGTTCTTCCATGAACATCATGATGGCGGCCATGCCAGACAGAGCGCTGGATGTAGGAATCGCCGAACAGCACGCCGTTACCTTCTCGGCGGGTTTGGCCACGCAAGGGCTGGTGCCGTTCTGCAACATCTACTCCAGTTTTATGCAGCGCGCCTATGACCAGGTAGTGCATGATGTGTGCCTCCAGAACCTGCACGTGGTGTTCTGCTTAGACCGCGCTGGTTTTGCGGGCGAAGACGGACAAACCCACCATGGATCTTATGACCTGGCCTACATGCGCTGTCTGCCTAACATGGTGGTCTCTGCCCCCATGAATGAGCAGGAACTGCGCAACCTCATGTATACGGCCAGCCAAGACGGCATGGGGCCCTTCACCATCCGCTATCCGCGGGGTGCCGGTGTCATGCCGGAGTGGCGCACTCCCCTGGAGCTTATTGAAGTAGGCAAAGGACGTACCGTGCAGGAGGGCGAAGAAGTAGCAATCCTTACTATTGGCCACATTGGCAACTATGCCGTGGAGGTATGCCAGAACCTGAAACTAGATGGTCTGCGGCCCGGGCACTACGACATGCGGTTCGCTAAGCCCTTAGACGAGCAATTGCTGCACCAGATTTTCCAGCGCTATGACAAGGTGCTCACCGTAGAAGATGGCTGCCTGCAAGGCGGTTTCGGGAGCGCGGTGCTGGAGTTCATGGCTGATCACGGCTACCAGGCCCAGGTGAAACGGCTTGGCATTCCAGACACCATTGTAGAGCACGGCTCGCAGAAAGAACTGCACCGCCTCTGCGGCTTTGACACAGCAGGCATTGAACTAGCCGTCCGTGAGCTGATGGATGTGCACGTGCGGGTGTAAGCCCTCTTCAGGAACCAGTATTGAGCAGACCTCACAGGTTTTAAAACCTGTGAGGTCTTTTCGTTTTCAACCCGTTTCAAAGAAAGTAGCCTGAAAACGAAAAGTGACCGTCGTTGGAGATGTGCAATACGCATTCCGTCCTCCTTTGAAGGCAAGGCCGTTAAGTTCTAAAAAATATAGGTGGTTCAAGTTTCTAACTTAGACCTACCATGACCTGAAGTTTGCTAATCAGTGAGGCGAAAGCCTCAACCTATACAAGAATGGTAATGAACTTCACCCCAGTTTAAGCCTTCAAAGGGGGACGTAACAGAAGAGCTTAGTACCCCTGCTTCCAAGCGCATTGCCAGCCAAGCAGCCAACCCCTAGGGAATAAATGCCTATCTTCAAGTCCTAAGACCCCATTCCCTCTCATGATCACACCTACTTTGCCCTTACAGGAAAAACTCAGGATTTTTGCCGGCTCCCTGCTTTTAACGGTCACCATCTACCTTATCATTGATCTGTATGTGCCCGCCAAAATGTTTTTCAGCGGAAATGCCATGTCGTTTTCTGAACTGTTGGCCCACGTGCAAATGCACAAGAAAGCTCCCTTCATTGCCTTGATCACCTTCTTGATGGCCAGAACCACCATCAAAAAACGGACGAAGGCTCTAGCCGAAAGTCAGCAAGTAGGGCAGGGGCCGGAGGAGGCAAGTCAGGTAGCGGAGAAACAGGCCTAGCTGTTCTGGGGCTCTTTTCCGTAAAACAGCTAAAAATCACCCTACTCGTATGAATTCTACTGCCCTTGCCTATACAGAGGCCGGTTCCGGCCCCGTGATTGTCTTTCTCCATGGTTTCTGCGAAAGCAAAGACGTCTGGACTGATTTCACCAAGCCGCTGGAGCACCAGTTCCGGATTATTGCCTTTGACTTACCAGGCCACGGGGAAAGCCCCCTGCCTTCAGACTTCTCCATGGAAAGCCAGGCCCGGCAGGTGCAGGAAGCCTTGCAGGACCTGAAGGTAGAGAAATGCCTCTTGGTGGGGCACTCCATGGGTGGATACGTGGCTTTGGCTCTGGCTGAGTCGTTTCCTGATCAGCTGTATGGCCTGTGTCTGTTCCACTCCAGCGCTTTGCCAGACACCCAGGAGAAGCAGGAAAGCCGGGACAAAACCGCCGCCTTCGTGCAGAAGCACGGCCTAGATAAGTTCATGGAGACATTCGTTTCCCCGCTCTTTGCCGAAAGCAACCGGGAATCCAGTAAGGAAGCCATCCAAAAAATGCAGGAAATCGGCAAAGCCACCCCGGTGGAAACTGTGCTGGGCTGTCTGGGCGCCATGCGGGACCGGCCAGACAGAACGGAAGTGTTGAAGACTACCGTCCTTCCGGTTTTCTTCCTGGCAGGCAAAGAAGACCCGGCAGTGCCCTTAGAGGCCATTCTGCAGCAGTGCCACCTACCCGAGAACAGCATGACGTATTTCCTGGGGCACGTGGGGCACATGGGCATGTTTGAGAACCCCGCCCTCACCCGCCAGGCTCTGCTTAAATTCGCGGAGACTTTGGTGCCGACCAATACCCAACGCTACCGGAACGCCGGCTCCTTTTAATTCACCACTGCCATCCTACTTGGAAGCGCCGTTTAGGGGCTGTTTTGCTCAAAACAGCCCCTAAACGGCGCTTCTGTTTCAGAGGCAGACAGATTTCCATTTACCTGTGAGACAAAACCGAACGGTTGTTTCATTAACTCCCGTTTTTCCTCTATTTTCAGAGTTCAAAACCATACCCAATCCAGAACAAAACTACTTCCTGTGCGCCTTATGCTACGCAAACCCTTGTACCCACTCATGCTCCTGGGGCTTTTGAGCCTTCCGGCGGTGGCCCAGAAAAACAAAGAGAAACAACCCCCGGCTACTTCGGCCAAAGCCCGCATGCAAGGCTATGAGCAGCGGTTGCAGTTGCAGAAGAACTCACTGGTGAGCAACCTGCCTTTCCGTAATGTGGGGCCCACCGTGATGAGCGGCCGCGTGGTAGACGTAGACGTGAACCCGGCAGACCCTACCCAGTTCTACGTGGCCTACGCCTCCGGCGGATTGTGGCGCACCACCAACAACGGCATCTCCTTTGAACCTCTCTTTGACCGCGAAACCGTTATCACCATCGGGGACATCAGCGTAGACTGGAAAACGAACACCATCTGGGTAGGCACCGGGGAGTCCAACTCCAGCCGCTCTTCTTACTCGGGGGTAGGGATTTATAAAAGCACTGATGGTGGTAAGACCTGGCAGCACAAAGGCCTGCCGGAAAGCCATCACATCGGCCGGATCATCCAGCATCCCACTGACCCTAATACCGCCTGGGTGGCGGCGCTGGGGCATTTGTACTCGCCCAACCCGGAACGCGGCGTCTACAAAACTACTGATGGCGGCACCACCTGGAAGCATGTCCTGAAAGGCGGCAACGACAATACCGGGGCGGTAGACTTAGTCGTAGACCCCTCTAACCCCAACACCTTGTACGCCAGCATGTGGCACCGCGAGCGCAGGGCCTGGAACTTTGTGGAAGGCGGCAGCACCTCTGGGGTGTTCAAAAGCACCGATGGCGGCAACACCTGGCAGCGCGTCACGGGCGGTACCAGCGGGTTTCCGGCCAGTGAAGGCATCGGGCGGATTGGCCTGAGCATCTTCCCGCAGAACCCCAACATCCTCTATGCCAGCGTTGACAACCAAGACCTGCGCAAAGACGTGAAACCGGCGGTGGCTTCGGGCAACAGGCTGCGCAAAGAACAGTTCAAGGATTTCACCAAGGAAGACCTACTGAAGATGGACGATGCCGCGCTCAACACGTTTCTGGAGGAAAACAACTTCCCGCGCCAGTACACGGCCAAGACGGTGAAGGAAATGGTGAGCTCAGAGAAAATCAGGCCGGTGGCGTTGTCAGACTTTTTGGTAGATGCCAATTCCCTGATGATCGAAACCCCGGTGACGGGCGCGCAGGTCTACCGCTCAGACGATGCCGGCAAGACCTGGAAGAAAACCCATGAAGGCTACCTGGATGACCTGTACTATACCTATGGCTATTATTTCGGGGTGATACGGGTGTCACCGCTGAACCCGAACCACGTGTACGTGTTGGGCGTGCCTTTGCTTAAATCTGAGGACGGCGGCAAGACCTGGAAGGAGATCGGGGGCGATAACGTGCACTCAGACCACCAAGACCTGTGGGTGAGTCCTTCCAAGCCCGGGCACCTGGTGAACGGCAACGACGGGGGCATCAACATCACCTATGACGACGGCAAGACCTGGTTCAAAGCCAATACCCCGGCGGTGGGGCAGTTCTACTCCGTGGCCGTAGACATGGCGCAGCCTTACCACGTGTATGGTGGCCTGCAGGACAACGGCGTGTGGGGCGGACCCAGCACCTACCAGGCCAGCTACGCCTGGACCGACAACGGACGGTACCCGTACCAACGCCTGGGCGGCGGAGACGGCATGATGGTGCAGGTAGACTACCGTGATAACAACACCGTGTACACTGGCTCGCAGTACGGCGCGTATTTCCGCCTGAACAAAGCTACCGGCCAGCGCCTCTCTATCCAACCCAAGCACCAGTTGGGCGAGCACCCGCTTCGGTTCAACTGGGAAAGCCCCATTCTGCTGTCGCGCCACAACCAGGACGTGCTGTACTTCGGGTCCAACAAATTCCACCGTTCCCTGAACAAAGGCGAGAACATGGAGGCACTTTCCGGAGATTTGACCAAAGGGGGCCGTAAAGGCGACGTGGGCTACGGCACGCTGACCGCCATTGAGGAATCGCCTAAGAGGTTTGGCCTGCTGTACACCGGTTCAGACGATGGCCTCATCCACGTAAGCCGTGACGGAGGCTACACCTGGACCAAGATCTCAGACAAGCTGCCACAGGACATGTGGATCAGTGGTCTGGCTGCCTCGGCGGAAAACGAAGGCACGGTCTACGCTACCTTGAACGGCTACCGCTGGGATGATTTCACGCCTTACCTGTATGTGTCGCAGGACTACGGCAAGACCTGGAAGCAAATAGGCAAGGATTTGCCAAAAGAGCCGCTAAACGTGGTGAGGGAAGACCCCAAGAATACGAGCATATTGTATGTAGGCTCAGATAACGGGCTGTATGTGTCGTTAGACAAAGGCCAGACCTTCCAGGCGTTGGGTGGTGACGTGTTGCCGTCGGTGGCGGTGCATGACCTGGCCATCCATCCCCGGGAGAATGACCTGGTGGTGGGTACCCACGGCCGGTCTATCTACATTGGCAACGTGGCGCATTTGCAGCAACTCACGCCAGAGGTGCAGAAGAAAAGCCTCCACACTTTCCAGATTTCCGCTCCTCAGTATTCTGAGCGCTGGGGCCAGCGGTTTGGCGCCTGGAACGAGCCTTTCTCGCCAACGTTGACCATTCCTTATTTCGTGAATACCGCAGGAACGGCCACCGTACGCGTGAAAACCGACAAAGGGCAGGTGCTGAAGGAGCTGAAAGACCAGAGCGAACGCGGCCTCAACTACGTAGCCTATGACCTTACCTTAGATCCACTGAACACCGGCGCCTATGAGCAGGCCTTGAACGAGGGCCGCAAAGCCGGTGACCCCGTGAAAGTGACCCCCGCCGCTAACCAGCAGTTGTACCTGCGCCCAGGTAAATACGTGGTTGAGGTGGAGGCCAACGGCAACAAGACCTCGCAGGAATTCACCTTGCGGGTCCCGGAACGCCGGGTGAGAGAATAACCCTCTTCCAGTTTGAACCAAGACTCCCGTTTCAGGCCTGTTTTTCAGAAAGCAGGCTTGGAACGGGAGTCTTTGCTTTAAGGCGTGTATGGTGCCGTCAGGAGCGGTTCTACTCTTCAGAAGAAGCTGGATAATCGTCTGGTGACAGGAAATGCTCTTTGATCAAATGAAGTGCATCTGTCTGGGTGAGGGGCTTGGAAAGGTGTCCGTCCACGTCGGGGAATTCTTTGAGCCGGTGCAGGTCATAGAAACTGGCCGAGGACGACAAGGCAAACAACTTCTTCGCCTTCCGCTCTGGCGCCAGGTGCTGGTAGCGCTCCAGAAAGTCAAAGCCGTCCATCACAGACATTTTGATGTCTACCAGAATCAGGTCCAGGGGCAGATCTGCCTGCAGATGTTCTGGGCTGCTCAGGTAGGTGAGAGCCGCCTGTCCATCGGTCACCACATCAATCTGGCGCGTGATCTCGGCTTTGTTGAGCACGCGTTTGTTCATGTAGTTGGTAATGTCGTCATCGTCAATGAGCAAGACACGGTTTATTTTTTCCATGGGCGAAGCACGTTGTTTCCGGTAAAATCACAGTATACGCAAAATAGTGAGCATTAGGGAAGATTTTCCCGGTGCAGGCTCTTTCCGTTTGAAATCTGGATCTAGCCCGAATATGTTTTGAACAGGTTTTCAGGGAATTGGCCTCTAAACGTAACCGTAGGCGCCGCCTAGCCGTGTGTAAGGACAGAAAACCCGATAAATGCATTTTCCCTGTGGAGAAGCAAACGAAAAGGAGTATCTTCCAGACGATAAACCGGGAAACCGCGCGTTTGATTAACTATTGACAATTCCATGAATTTAAAAATGATGAGGGGAGGCGCCTGCCTACCCATGCTGTGTGCCCTGGGCCTGGGTCTATTTTCCGCATGTACTTCTGAAGGAGGAAGCAAAGAGGCCGCCAGTACTCCGGCCACAGTGGCCGCCACCAGCCTTACCGCCGCTGCCCCTGATACCACCACAAATGCGGTTGCTACCACCGCCCCCAAAGATTCTACCGCTACCGGCGACTCCACCGCGGCAAAGGCCCCGGCTGAGGTGCCCGTGAAAGATGAGGCCGCCGACAACCCCGGTGCCATTCTGCCCCATAAACGGATTGTGGCCTTTTACGGAAATCCGCTGTCAAAACGCATGGGTATTCTGGGGGAGATTGCGCCGGAGAAAATGCTGGCCAAGCTAGACAGTGAGGTGAAAGCCTGGAACGCCGCTGACCCCAGTACGCCTGTACAGCCTGCCCTTCATTTAGTATTTGTGACCGCGCAAGGCAAGCCTGGCAAAGGCGGAACCTACCGCCTCCGCATGAGCGACCACCTGGCGGATACGGTCATTGCCTGGGCTGCCAAACGCAACGCCATTGTCTTCCTAGATATTCAGATTGGGCAAAGCACGGTAGAGCAGGAATTACCCAGACTAGAGAAGTACCTTAAACTTCCGCAGGTGCACCTGGGCATAGACCCAGAGTTTGCCATGAAAAACGGCGCCATTCCCGGCCGCAAGATAGGCACCCTGGACGCGAAGGAAATCAACTACGCCACCTCTTTCCTCAATGACATTGCCGTTAAGTATGACCTGCCGCCTAAGATTCTGGTAGTGCACCGCTTCACCCAACGCATGGTCACCAACTACAAAGACATCCAGTTGCGCCCTAACGTGCAGTTTGTCATGCACATGGACGGTTGGGGAGACAGAGTCTTGAAAAAGAGCACGTACCTTGCCTATATCAAGCGCGAACCTGTGCAATACACCGGTTTCAAGATTTTCTATCACAACGACACCAAGAAGCCAGGCTCTAAACTCTACACCCCAGAAGGGGTGTTGGCGTTAAGCCCCAAGCCCCTGTATATTCAGTACCAATAAGCAACAAGCCTATATAGCCTTGTGCTAATTACCTTTGAAAAGAAGCCTTCGGGCTTCTTTTCTGGTTTATGCCGTCTTCAACTTTCCTTAACGCCTTCAGCCCCGCTTCCGGGGACAGTAAAAATATAAAACCCGTCTTTGGTGGTGGGGAAAGCAAAGGCTTGGATTTGAGCGGCCTGACTTTGCAGGCGGCTTCTTAGTTATTAAATAATTTAAATTTTATTGCCTGATATTAAAAAATATTTTATTTTACAGGATCAGTTCTTAGACAGAAGATAGAAAGAAGAGAAGTAGAAAGGAGAGAAAGCCGCGCAGAAAGATAAGGGACTGGTTAGTTACAGAAGTTTAATGCTTTGATAAGAACCTGTTGAAGTACAGGTGATATACGAGTTTCAACTTTACCCCCCTATAACTTAACCAAATTGCCCATGACAAAACGTGTACTTTCCCTGAAAGTCCAGTTGGTGCTTTTGGCGGGGCTGCTCCTCCTATGGACCCAGCCTCTCTATGCCCAATACACCTGGACCCAGCCCGCCCACCTCAATGCCGGGCTTCCCCCCTCCGTAAAAGTATTCTACTCAGAGACTCCTGCCGCCCCGGGGGTGGTGCCTCTCAAGATGTACTATGCCCTGGTAGACCTGAATGACCCTAACATGGAATTCAAGTCTGTCTATGGCGGCGGCACCGGAGCCGGTTCCGGCAAAACCCCAGATGCCTGGGCGGCCTTAGAAAAAGACCCGGTTTACGCAGTCATCAATGGGGGGTTCTTCAATACCACCACCTATGAAGCGCTTGGTGCAGCGGTGCAGGACGGAAAGATCCTGGCCATCAACGCCAAATCCAGCGGCGGCAATTATCCAACCCGCAGCGCCTTCGGGATTTTGCCCGGTAACATCGCAGACATCGCCTGGATCTACCACGTGGGGGCAGAGAATACCATGTACCAATACCCCAACCCCAACCCGGTCAGCCAGCTTACCACCCGGCCCACGGCTACGTACCCCGCGGGTGCCGAACGGTGGCCCGCCTCTACCGCCATTGGGGCCGGACCGGTCCTGGTGCACAACGGCGTGAAACGCATGACCAAAGATGAGGAGCTCATGTGGGCCAGCGGCGATAACCGCGAGCCACGCACCGCCATTGGCCGTACCGCAGACAACAAAGTGATTCTGATGGTGGTGGAAGGCCGCAATGATGGCATCAGTGCCGGCCTCACCTTGCCGCAGATGGCCGATGTGCTGGTCAGCATCGGGGCCCAGGAAGCCATGAACCTGGACGGGGGAGGTTCTTCGGCCATGACGGTGAACGGGAAATGGACCATTAGGCCCTCTGATGCCGGCTTGCAGCGGCCCGTGCCTACGGCTTTAGTCCTGAAGCGCCGCACCCACCTGTATGACACCGACAATTCTGCCTTGTATGCGGAATGGGGCGGTACCTGGACAGAGTCTGCCAGTACCGGCTTCTACGGGACTTCCAAAGCCCGGATAATCGCCACCGGGAATGGCTCCGCCATGGCGTCTTACAAATTGAAAGGAATCTCGGCGGGCCGGTACCAGGTAAGTGCCTGGTGGGTAGCCGCCAGTAACCGAAGCACCAACACTCCTTATATTATATATAGAACCGGCGGTGGCACGCCAGACACGGTGCGGGTGAATCAGACCGTGAACGGCAGTAAGTTCAACTTGTTGGGTACTTTTGACCTGGGCCCCAATGACTCCGTGGTGATCAGTAACCAGGCCTCAGGGCAGTTTGTGACCGCTGATGCCCTCTCATTGGTAAAAGTAGGGGAGAGTCTGCCCGCCATAGCTATCTCCACCGGAACCGAACGAGAGGAGGTAGTACAAGACCGCAGCAGTTCCTTTGATTTGCTGCTTACCAGCCCTAACTCTGGGTTCACGGTGCAAAAACTGCGTGTTTTCAAGAAAATAGGCGAGAATCAGGAACAGCAGGTTGGTGCAGACATTGCCTTGAACGGTGGGTACAGCCACACCTATCAGTTCAACTATTTGGCGTCTGATCCCTTAGGACCCGTTTATTTCCGGTTTGAGCTGGAAGACAGCTTCGGACGTACTGTCTCCAAGAACTTTGTCTACCGGGTGGTGTCTTCCACCCAGGTGGTGTTCAAAGAAGGCAAAGAAGCGGGTCGTCACCCCATCGGGCAGCCGTTTACGCTGGATTTGAGCCTGGAAACCCGCGTACCGAACATCAACCTAAAGGAGCTGAAAGTATTCAAGGCGGTAAACGGCGGTGCTGAACAGCAATTAGGGAGCACCCTGGCCCTGAACGCCCAACCGCAGCAAGATTATACTTTCACTCACCAATTAGAAGACGCGGTCAATAGCAAGGTGAATTTCCGGTTTGAGGTAACCGATGAGCGCAACACCAGCGCCAGCCGCACCTACCAACTGAAAGTGATGCCCGCCCGCGGCGATTTCCGTCTGGCGGTGATCAGTGATCTGAACTCTGGTTTCGGGTCTGTGACCTATGAATGGCAGGTAGACAGCATCATGCAACGTATTCCGCGCCTCTGGCAACCCGACATGGTGGTAGCCGGAGGGGACATGATTGCCGGGCAGTCGGCCTCTTTGAACGCCACCCAGGTAGCCAACATGTGGAACGGGTTTGACAACAAAGTGGCCAAGCCCCTGCGGGAGGCGGGTATTCCGTTTGCCTTTACCATGGGCAACCATGACGCTGCCGCGGGCATGCCCGTAGACCGCCAGGAAGCCCTCAACTACTGGCGGAAACCCGGTAATTTTCCTAACTGGCATCCGGTAGATACGACCAACTATCCGTTCTACTTCTCTTACAAACCCACGGCTACCTCAGACATCTTCTTTGTGTCATGGGAAGCCAGCAGCGCCACTATCAGCAATTCCCAACTGGAGTGGGTGCGGGCGCAGTTCAGCAGTCCGGCTGCCAAAGCCGCTAAGTTCCGTTTTCTGGTAGGCCATTTGCCTTTGTATGGCGTGGCTCAGGAGTATAACTCCGCCGGAAACATCCTGAACAATGCCGCCAACCTGCAGGCCATGCTGGAAGAGCTGAAGGTGCATACCTACATCAGCGGTCACCACCACGCCTATTACCCGGGCAAGCACGGAGGCGTGGAATTCATGAATGCCGGGGCTGCCGGTTCCGGTCCGCGTAAATACCTGGGGTATGATGCCGTGGCACCCAATACCGTTACCCTGATGGACGTGTTCCTGGAGCAGGATACCATTGTGTATACCACTTTTGAGATCAAGCACCCAGACGCGGATGCCATGCCGGTGTTCCAGGAGAAGAGCCTGCCGGAAGTGATTGTAGGCGCCAACGGGCACCTGATCAGACGTGACGTGCCCATCAGCGGAGCCGGGGTAGGAACCCTTTCTTCGTACAACAAACTAAAGACTACCGTTGGTCAGGCCACTGGTACGGTAGAGGCCGTGGAAGTAGGCAATGACATCAGAATCGTGGGTTCTTTCAGTGGCTTGAATGGCGCGGTTCTGCCAGAGCGGAATGCCGTAGCCTTGTACCAGGGGCTGTACCCGGAAGAAGGTGCTCTGAAGCTCGCCTTGAAAGTTGAGTCTACGGATGGCCGCTCCGGCACCTTTACCGGAAGCCTACCCGCTAATTACGCCGTGAAAGAGCTTATGAGCATGGGAGCCTTCTATGTGCTCATCAAAACCGATTCTCTGCCAGGGGGCGAAGTGCGCACCCAACTCTACAAGCCTACCAACGCTGGCCCCGCGGCGGGCCTGATCACGTCACATGACGCCAGCAAGGTGTATCCAGTGCGCGACATCAAAGGCTTCTTCTCCGTGAAATGGAACGCAGAGGCAGATGCCGAAAGAAACACCGTAACCAACACCTACCAGGTAGCCAAAGATGCCCAGTTCACCCAGTTGCTGCTGCACAAGCCGGTTGGTCTCAATTCAGAATACAGCGTGCCGCAGGAAGAATGGTTCGCCCTGCTGGGCAACGCTCCGGTGGGCCAGGCCATGACCTTCTACCATCGGGTGATTTCCACGGATGGCAAAACCGTGACTATGAGCACGCCGGTAGCCTTGCAACTTTCTAAAAGCGATGCCCCCATCACCGGGCCAATTGAGATACCGGCCCCTGGGTTTGTGTATGACTGCCGCGTGAAAGACCCAGACGGGAACTGTATTGGTGCTTTTGCCACTGCCCCTACCACCAATGCTCATGGTGTTACGGTTGACAGAAAAGGTAAAGTATGGTCGGCTGGTTATAGCCGGGGTGTGCGGGTGCATAACCCAGATGCCACCAAGTGGGAGTTCACCAGCAATAAACTGGAATTCTACCTGGGAGATAAATCCTATCTGCACTTCATCAACTTCAATGGGTTCAGAGACGAAGTGCGGTTGGTGACGGGCCTTGGCCTGGCGCACGATGGCAACATTCTGGTTGCGTTCAACACCATCCTCTACAAACTGGACGCCAACACCGGTGAGCCATTGGCTCGGATTGATACCGATATTTCCCTTACCAATCCTGCCGCGGCGGACAACGGGAACATCTTTGTGACCTCCGTGACGGGTAACAAGAGCTACCTCTTCCGGCAGAGCACCACGGATCCTGCCACTTTTGAAACCGTGGCCACTTTGGTGAATGCGACTGCCTTGTCAGCCCGTACCTCCGGTTCTGTGGCCCGGGCGTCGGCTATCTCCCCTGAAGGAGACAAGATATACGTGCCGTATATCTCGGGGAACAAGATTGACAAGTACACCAGCACCGACGGCATTACCTGGAAACTGGAAGAAAGCATCAAGATTGTTTCCAATTCCAAGTCTATCTATGCCGCCAGCCATAACCGCATGTATGCCGTGGTAGACGCCAGCGGAGACCAACCGGCCAAACTTATCTTCCGTGATGACAGCAACCCGGCTCAGAAGCTCTCCTGGACGCTTCCGTTGCCTGAGATCCACGGCACTGACCTGCGCGGGCTCACTCTAAGCCCCGGTTTGGATACGGCTTACATTGTTTCCTCTGCTGTAGGGAACGTATACCGCTATGTGTTGCCCTCTGGCAAAAGCACCGAAGAGAAGCCAAGAGAACTGCGGGAGTACACCATCGCCCAGGCTAGAGAGCTGAACTCCAATGGAACAGAGGCTCACTTGGGAGAATTTGTGCTTCTCCGGGGAGTGGTAGCCAGCCCTGCGCTGTCCAAGGCCTTCTTAGATGTGTCGTTGGTAGATGGGGGCAAGGCCGTGCAGTTGTTCCGGACTCTTAAAGGAACCAGAACTTTTGCCCCGCAACTAGGGGACAGCGTTGCGGCCATTGGCGTACTGCGGGACTACAACGGTTTGCTTCGGGTAGAGGTAGATTCCCTGTTCTTATTGCAGGCCAACCGTCCGTTGCCGCTTCAGGCCACGGTGACCTCCATAGGCGAGGAATTGGAGTCTCAGCCGGTAACCATCCATCAGGCCTTTGTGGTAGACAAAAGCCAGTGGACTACCGGGCAAGGATATCTTGGCTTTGAGGTTATGCTGGAGACAACCGCTGGTGTGGTGAAGATGTTCGTTCCCAGTACGTCAGCGTTGTATAACCAGCCCGCCCCCAGCGGTATGCTTAAACTGGAAGCGGTAGTGCGTCAGTACCAAGAGTCTGCCCCGTATACCTCAGGCTACTACCTGGTTCCTTTGCGGTTCAAATCTGAAATAGGCCCCAAAAACGACAAAGATGCCCTTTCTGTGAAGGTGTACCCCGTTCCCACTACCACGGGTATTGTGTATGTAGAATTACCAACCTCTGTGGTGAAAGGCGCCTCTATCCAGGTGATGGATATGTTCGGTAGGATTCTGCTGGTGAAAGAGCATGTTACTGGTAAAACCGAACTAGATCTCTCGCAGCAGCGGCCAGGTACTTATCTGGTGGTGGTTACTACCAAAGACGGCCGCACCGTTCACCGGGTTATGAAGGAGTAGAACCTTTAAACATTTCCGTTTTAAGCGTTTTTTTGCATAATCAAGCCTAAAACAAAAGGGGGACCTGCTGGGGCCTCCTTTTGTTTTAAGCTCAGTAGTAGAATTCCTTCTTGTGGTAAATTATTGAAGATCAAGGCAAGTGCTTTGGCCTTACGCCTCCGGACCGGATAACGAAGTATGGAGACCCTTAGTAGCCCTATATGGAAAAGAGGAGCAGTGAAAGTATTGCAGGATTATCCTGAGGTAAGGATTGGGAGCAAACGGTTCGCCTGAAGATAAAACCTGGGGAATAGGTAAAAAAAGAAGCCTCTCCAGGCAGGAAAGGCTTCTTTTCTAAATAGTAGCGTTAAAAGACTTATTGTCTGGTATCCCAGAATACACGAACCTTCATGTCAGGCTTTTGTTTGAAGCTAGGGTTGGAGTTGGTCTCTGCTTCTGGGTAGTACAATGATCTGGGAATATAATCTGTAGCGGCAACGGTAGTAGGAACTGGGGTAATTGCCGGGAATCCGGTTCTTCTCCAGTCATTCCATGGCTCCAGGGCTACGCCGTAGTTGGCAATATATTTCTCCTTGATGATCTGCTGCAAGGGATTCACAGCAGGCAACGGATTAGCCAGAATATAAGCCTCTTGCGCAGCGGTGGCCACACCGGCAGCCGTCATAGACGCTCTGATACCGGCCTGGTAGAAAGGAAGTGCAGCGGCAACTCCTGCTCCAAAGCGCAAAGCGTGTTCTGCTCTAATGAAGTTGTACTCCGCAAAAGTTAACATTCTGATAGGTGCACTTCCAGAATAGCCGTTGTTATAAGCAGAGTTAGCCGGAATTGCTCCTGCCGCATTGGCTGTTGGGGTTCCCGTAAAACTACCACGTAAGTAGGTGTGCAAACGTGAATAGTTGATAGATTCTGGGTCTCCCGCGGCAGCGCCTTTATAATTACCAGAGCCCAAAGGAAACTCAGTAAAATAGGAAGCTCTGCGTGGATCAGAGTTGCTATTCATCAAATCTACCAGGTATTTGTTTGGGAAGGTATAGTTAAGGCGGCTCACCTCAAATTGATGGATCGGGTTTTGAGCGGCTGTTGCAATACCAAATGCCATCTCAAAATTGTCTGCGTTTGAGGCCATGAAAGGCCCTCCAGTTGCTATCAGCGCATCCATCTGAGCCTTCGCAAATGCAGGATCCTTCTCGCTGTACTTCAAGTACAAGCGTAGCTTAAGAGTGTTGGCAAATTTCTCCCACTTAGCCAAATCTCCACGGTAGATGGTTTCATTTGTGCTAGGTTTGAATACCGAGGTTGGGGCCTTGATCTCTGCTATCCCTTCATTTATCATTTTGAAAAGCTCTGGGTAGATGGCTGCATCATCATCAACCTTAGGAGTCAGATTACTCACGCCTTTCAAAGCTTCAGTGAAAGGAACATCTCCCCAGACATCTACCACTTGGGCAAACGTGTATGCTTTCAAGATTTTGGCTACTCCTGAGTAATGAGGGCTTCCTGTGCTGTTATCAATTACATATTGGATATCCGGTAACGCTACCGCATAAAAGGCATTGTACAGGTTGTTCAGGTCAGAAGGTTGGATCAGGTACCGTTGATACTCTCTGGTCTGGATAGTGGGGCCCGCCTGGCCAGAGAACTGTTGCATGATCAAAGAAGTGAAGCGGTGTAAGTCACTGCCGTTTCTAAAACCAGTGTTCACAGTGGCATTGGTCAATACTTGAGCAATAGGAGCCTCTGTTGGGCTATTTGGATTCTTGTTGACATCCAAAAATTCTTCACATGAACTAAGTGACAGCATAACGGCCGCCATCATGCCCGCAGTTATATGTTTTAATCTCTTCATATTCGTCTAAATTAAAGCGTGATTCTTAAGAATGCTCCGTAAGATCTGGTGTTAGGCAGACCATTGAACTCAAAACCCTGTGCGTTACTTGCCCCCAGCGTATTGTTCTCTGGATCTAAGTGCGGGAAGTTAGGAGCCCACAGCAACAGGTTTCTTCCGTTCAATCCTACTTCTAATCTGCCAAATGGAGTTTTCTCCAACAATGTAGAAGGAATGGCATAGCTCAATGAGGCTTCTCTTAAGCGTACAGCAGTAGCATCGTAGACATAGCTTTCACCTGCAGTATGCAAAGAAGTAAAGTAACGCTCTGTGGTGATGGGAACGTTAACGGAAGCACCATCAGACTTCACCCCGGTGTACATGTATGGTTTGGCCAAAGTCCCGTCGGCATTGAAACGGTCAGATTTGGCTGATTCTGCCAGAACGCCGCTTCTTCTCAAGTCACCAAGGTTACGTGAATACACATCTCCACCTTTCCTGACAGAGATCAAGAAGTTAAGGTTGATGCCTTTGAAATTTAAGTTGTTGGTGATACCGCCCGTCCAGTCAGGGTTGGTGTCACCAATCTTCTTAGACAATGGATCAAGGGAAGGCTCTCCAGTAGTTGGGTTAAGAATCAACTCACCTTTGTCATTTCTAAGGAAAACAGAACCATACATGACACCATACGGCTGTCCAGCCTCAAGACGAATGTTTGGCGTAGTAAAACCTGCTAAGATGATGTTTGGCACCCCCTGGGCTAGCTCTAACACTTCAGATCTGTTTCTGTTGAAGTTGAAGCTCATGTCCCAGCTGAAGTTAGGGGTTTTAAGGGGCGTCACATTCAATAGAAGCTCAATACCTTTGTTTCTAAGTGAGCCTGCATTCCTGGTTTGGGTAGTGAATCCAGAAGAAGAGGATACCGGCACAGCGAAGATTAGATCCTTAGACTCGGTCTCATATAAGTTGAATTCAAACCCTAAACGGTTTTTAAAGAACTGCATCTCAAGACCTACCTCTTTTGAGGTGGTGAACTCAGGGCGTAGGGCAGGGTCAACAGTTGCGTTGCTGAGCGTTCTGCCACCCAAATTACTATAGGGGAAAACAATGGAAGGGCCAAAGCCATCTGAGGCGCCAGCATTCACAAAATAGGTGTCTAGAGAATACACGGGAGCTTCCTTGCCTACTTTGGCGTAGTTACCTTTAACTTTGGCAAACTCTACCACGTCATTTTTCAAGGCTGGGAAAGCCTCTGTTAATACAAAGCTCAAAGCTGCAGATGGATAGAAATAAGAGTTCTCGGCCTCACTGAAAGTAGAAGAGAAGTCGTTTCTGCCGGTCATGTTCAAGGTGACAAAGCCTTTATACCCAAAGGTCACATCAGCGAAAACACCCACTAATCTGTTTTGGAACCTTGCATTAGAACCAGTCTGCACAGATGCATTGGAAATGTTTCTGTAGTTTCTGATGCCCAATGATTTACCAATGGTGTTCACATCATTAGAAGAGCCAATTACTATTTCATTTCCTAGGTTGAAGCTAAGGTCAAAGTCTGGGTTGATATCATACCGGCCCGCCAAGATAAAGTTAGAGTTGATGTTGGTATTGGTATAGCTTCTGTCATAGATACCACCTGTGCCATTTGCACTGGTATTGGCGGCGCCACGAGCACCTATCTGGTCATATCCTTGTTCTACCTGGTTGTAGGTATCTACCCCAAGTCTATAATTGGCATCTAACCAAGAGGTAAGCTTGTAACTCAGGTTCACATTCCCAATCACGCGGTTTATTTCGTCATTGTAGGTATTATTGGCAATCGTCCAGTATGGATTATCTACCGCATCAAAGTAAATCTGATTGCCGGCCGCATCCTCCGTAGGAAAACCGGTCAGATTTATATTTCTAGGAATAAACCAACCTCTAAAGAAAGGGTTAGATAACTGGTTTCCTTGCTGTGTGCGCTGTGATTCGGAGTTGATATACTGCACACTTACGCCTGAGGTGAGCTTTGACGTAATGTCAGCGGAGCCGTTGAACGTGAAGTTGTGTCTCTGCAGCTCATTGTTGTCTAACACTCCAGTTTCTTTGGTGTTACCATAAGACAAACGGTATTTAGAGGATTCTCCACCACCGCTTAAGGCTATGGTGTTCTGGAAATTGCTTCCTCTTTTAAATATGTCTTTGATATTGTCAGGGTAAGCTGCCAGTTGCTCTTGCTCCCCTCTAAAGTTGGTGACAGTCTGGCCTGTGATACGTGGGCCCCAAGATACGTTGCTAGTGGGCGTGAAAATTGACCGCATATAGTTGGGGTTTGCAACCCCATTTATAGTCTCCCGATAGTCTCCCGCACCCTGAGCATACTCATTTTGCCAGTCCGGGAAGCGGTTCACTTCTACCATGTTGTAAGAAGTGTTGTACTCAATAGCAGCCTTTTGCCCAGTTTTTCCTTTTTTGGTAGTGATAATCACAGCCCCGGAAGCGGCACGTGAACCATACAGTGCCGCAGCTGCAGGGCCTTTCAGGATGTTGATAGATTCAATATCATCCTGGTTCAAGTCAATAGCACGGTTAGAGTTGGCAACCCCATTTTGGAGTGCGTTCACCCCACCGCCATTGTCAACCGGAACCCCATCAATGACAAAGAGAGGCTGGTTGCTACCAGTGAAAGTGGTGTTACCTCTAATAAAGATACCAGAAGAAGCACCCACCATTCCACTTGCGCTGGAAACGTTCACCCCGGCTACCTTACCAGACAAGGCGTTTACCACGTTGGTTGGTCTACCAATAGTCAGTTCTTCCGCATTTACGGTTCCTACGGAATACCCCAAGTCTTTTTTCTCCCGCTGGATACCCATAGCAGTTACTACTACTTCATTTAGTTGGCGAGCATCGGTAGCCAACCTTACATTAATCGTAGACTGCGACCCAACGTTGATTTCTTGGTTTGAATACCCAATAAAAGTAAAAACCAAAGTTCCGCCAGAAGCAGGCACCGTAAGGGAGTAACTTCCGTTCACATCGGTAGGTGTGGCAGTACTGGTTCCTTTGAGTTGAACTGTCACCCCAGGCATTGTCTCTCCTGTGGCGGCGTCTGTCACCCGTCCTGTTACCGTTCGTCCTTGAGCCCACGCTTGCCCGGCAAGCGTCAGCATCAGCACGAAGCTGAATAGTAAAGATTTCATCATGTGTTTGTTGGTTGGTTAGTGGATAGATTTGTATGCCTAAATATATATGTAAAAAAATGTCGTACAAGCGTTTGACTTTCTTCGCCTTATAAAGGCATCAAGACATGTAACTTACTTTTATTAGGAATTGATAGAGATTAGATAGTGAAATTGAAATTTTAATCAACCGTTGGAGAAAACTCCTAGTGAATTTTTAAAAAAAGGGGAGATATGGCCTGAAAAAATATTTATTGGTTCCAGAAGAATTATTCTCCTAACTGACTGGAGCTAAGCTTATACTTGCTGGAGCTAAGCTTATACTTGATAAATGAAAATAATAATAGTTGTGAAGGAATAGGAAGGTAAAAGGCGAAGTTATTCCCTCTTGTCACTTTAGATATGGATTAAGAATTTCAACAGTGTGGAATGGTGTGGATCTCTTTACCTTTCAGTGCTTACTTTTCAAGGAGTGGAGCAAATCAAAATTTTAAGACCAGTAAGTGATGCCAATGAAGGGGCAAATGGAAGGAGGAAAGTAAGCTAGTGGCAGAAGCCCGTGTATTTCTACCTATCCAGCCTTGCCGCGCTATTCCATCTATAACAGTAGCCAATATCAATTCTGTCCATGGTCTGTTGAGACCGAATTTGAGCAAACGTCCTTCCTGATTTTTGGATGAGGCGAACCCCGTTTCTATTTCTCCTTCCCTCGTGAACATCCTGAAACAACCCCAAGCAAGCGGCAGAGGAATAGCCAGCAAATGAGGCTTCTTGTTAGGGCATGGACAATCATCTTTTGCCTTCCTTTTATAAAAGGACTCCAAAATCGCATTCCAGCGCAGTTCGGGTTTTAATGCTTTTTCCTTTCTTCCAAGGGTATTCTTTATTTATTTCCGCCACGCGGAGGTTCTCATTCCGATGGTTTGATTTCATTTTCCTAGCCCTTGCAAAAAGACCTGAGATAGAGAGCAGCCCTCAGATGCCTTAGAACTTCTAAGAAGTTTTGCTTTAGGTACTGCCCGGAGATGGTTAATCTTTTGTTAAGCTTTTTCAGGATGTCTCTCCGTTTCTTAATGTTCTCATAAGGTTGATTAAACATTAGGGTAACCCCAGCACCCTAGCTTTGCACCAGAATCTAAGACCCCAATGCTGGAGAAACGGAATCAGAAGGAACCCAGGAGTTGTCCATACCCACCAAAAAGGCAGGTATCTGCCCCTGCGGCACTCTCCTCTGAGAGAACACGGTCCTCAGGCCCTATTTATTCCAGGTCGCCAGCATCTTGAGAAAGCTTCCTCTCCCCAGCCTTCACATGGAGTAAGATGCCTCCTTGCCAGTCTCATGAACAAAACCATTTACCCATTACCAAAGATTAGAGATGAAATCAAAACTACCAGTTAAAAGCAAAGAAGGCTCCAGGACAGGGTATTCGCTCTTGTTCCTGGCCATGCTTGGCTTAGCCCCTTTCAATGGTTTCGCAAAAGGTCCGGAGTTTCCAGCGCCCAGTTCTAAATTCTCTGACGCCGTGCATCGTGCCAGACAGAACAGAGCTATTGCTGGGCAGGTAAAGAACTCGGCCAGGGAGCCGCTTCCTGGTGTTTCTGTATCTCTGAAAGGTACCACCACCGGCACCTTGACTGATGCTGATGGCCGATTCTCGCTCAACACGGCCGGGGTGGAGCAACCCGTACTGGTCATTTCTTACATTGGCTACCTCAAAAAAGAGGTGGCGGTGGGCAGCCAGAGCTTTTTGTCTGTTTCTCTCTCAGAAGATACCCAGGCGCTTGATGAAGTAGTGGTGGTAGGGTATGGCATCCAGGAGAAAGTGAACGTAACAGGCGCTGTGGAAGTGATCAACGCCGAGGCACTTGAAAACCGGCCTTTGACCAATGCCGCCTCGGCATTGCAGGGCCTGGCCCCGGGTTTGACGGCGGTTAGTTCCTCTGGCTTTCCCGGTGCCTCTGGCACTACCCTCCGCATCCGGGGGATTGGTACACTCAACAACGCCAACCCTTTCATTGTGGTAGACGGTATTCCAGACGTAGACATCAATTCCCTGAACCCCGATGATATTGAGAGTGTCTCTGTGTTGAAAGATGCCGCCTCTGCCTCTATCTATGGATCGCGTGCGGCCAATGGGGTTATCCTGATCACCACCAAAAGCGGGAAGGCCAACCAAAAGCCCACGCTTGGTTACAGTGGCTATTATGGGGTACAAACCCCCACCGCCTTGCCAAAAATGCTGGGCTCCGCTGAGTACATGGAAATGCTCAATGAATCTCAGCGAAACGTGAAACTTCCTACTACCTATACAGAGGAGCAGATCAGGGTGGCACGGGAAGGAACAGACCCCAACTATTTTGCCAACACCAACTGGTCAGAGGAGCTCTTCAAAGACTATGCCCTTCAGCAAAGCCACAATGTAAGCCTGAACGGTGGAACCTCTGACCTGAGTTATTATGCTTCTTATGGCCGCTTGGATCAGAAAGGCCTAGTGGTAGGGGACCAGTACTGGGGAGCCCGCAACAATGCCAGAATCCGCTTGAACTCCCAGAAGCTTTTAGGCCTACTGGACCTGGATGTGAATGTCAATTACATAGACAGGGAGCAAAACCAACCAGCCGGCGGCACCGACCATGATTCCGGACCCATTTACACCACCTTCACCATGTCTCCCCTTGACCCGGTTAGGTTTAGCAACGGGAAGTGGGGGTACGGCGGAGGTTCCAGCAACCCCATTGCCGTGGCTACGGACGGAGGTTACAACAACTTCACTTCCCAGGAATTTTACGGAAGCCTGGCCGGTACCGTGCATCTGCTGAAGAACCTGAGCCTGCGGGGGCAGTATGGCCTGAACAGCATCAACCAGTTACGCTCCACGTTCTCCCGCAAGATAGATTACTTCTATCCTGAGTCCGGAAAATTCTGGTACAGCAACATGCTTGCTAATCAGCTGGAAAACCGTGACTACAAGCACCGCAAAGAACTGTTATCCGGCGTGCTGAATTATGACACCAACATTGGCGACCACAAGATCAAGGTGCTGTTGGGGTATCAGCAAGAGGAATTCAGATATGACAGTTGGGCAGCCTCCAAAATGGGGTTTGTGAGTGATGAAGTGCCGGTGCTCAACCTGGGGAGCGATGACCCACGGGCCTCCGGTGATGCGTACCAATGGGCACTCAGGTCTTACTTTGGACGAATCAATTACAGCTACAAAGACAAGTATCTGGTAGAAGCAAACGCCAGGTACGACGGCTCTTCCCGGTACCTTTCTTCAAGACGGTATGGGTTTTTCCCTTCCGCTTCTGTGGGTTGGAGGTTCACCCAGGAAAACTTCATCCAGAACAGCAATGCGCTTTCCTGGCTCAGCGAAGGAAAGATCAGAGCCTCTTATGGTGATTTGGGAGGGCAATATGGCGCCAACGGCCCCGGTTACTCAGAGTGGTATCCTTACGTTAGCGTGCTTAACGCCCTGGCTACCATGCCTATTGGCAATCAGCTTACCACCAGCTTGGCGCAACAGATTTTGGCCAACCCTTACCTGGAGTGGGAGACCGCCAGTATGGCTAACTTAGGGATTGACCTGAGCTTCCTGAATAACCGGTTAACCTTCACCGGAGATCTGTTTGACCGGAGAACCAAGAACATCCAACTTAAAGTACCCCAGCCAGACATTCTGGGCCTGGAGGTGCCGGACCAGAATGCCGGTGAAGTGTCTAACAAAGGCTGGGAAGTGAGCCTGGGATGGCGCGATGCGAAAAAAGATTTCCGGTATGGGTTTACTGCCCAGCTTTCTGACGTGAAAAATGAAGTAGTGAACCTGGGTGGGGCACCCCCTACGCTAGGAAACGCGATCCGGCAGGTAGGATATCCCATTGATGCCTACTATGGGTACAGAACGGCGGGTCTAGCCCAGGCAGAAGATTTCTCTGTCAATGAGAAAGGTGTCTTGGTTCCGTTGTTCCCCGTTTTTGATGCGGATAAGAACAGGGTGGCTCCCGGCGACATAAAGTTTGTGGACTTAGATGGAGACGGTAAGATCACGGCAGACAAAGACCGCACGGTCATTGGGCATGCGTTCCCCCGCTATACCTTCTCCCTCAGAGGAGACTTCGCCTACAAAGCGTTTGACTTCTCTATCTTTTTACAGGGGGTAGGTAAAGCAAACGGCTACCTAACCGGCTCCGGGCTTCATACTTTCCACGTGAACGGCGCCTTCCCGCAAGAGGTGCACCGTGACCGCTGGACTCCTGAAAACACAGATGCCTGGTATCCTCGCTTTACGTATGCTGATACCCGCAACTCTACCATGCGCCTGTCAGATTATTGGTTGCAGGATGCCTCTTACCTGCGCGTGAAAAATGTACAGGTGGGGTATACATTGCCTAACCACCTCACCAGCAAATTCCGCCTGGATCATCTCCGGATTTACATGTCTGCGGAGAACCTGTTCACCAAGACAGACTACTTCTATGCCTATGATCCTGAGACGGCAGGGTTAGGCGGGGCCGCAACCAACGGCGGTATGTACCCACAGGTGAAAACCTTCATTGTGGGCCTTAACCTGAGGTTTAAGTAACAGAATCTGTTAGGCACGCCTGAGCATTGATACCTTATGCCTCAGGCGTGCCTAAGAGCCAATACCAAGTTTGATATCGTGTCCTTAGATGCCGGGCATCTTCTTTAAAGACCTGAATACTATTTCATCATGAAACAAATGAACATTTTTAGCTTCCGGAAATCAACGTGGCGGCAGGCTTCCCTTGGATGTGCATCCTTGGCTATACCCATTGTTTTTGGATTTTCTTTGAGCAGCTGTGATGATGACTTCCTGGAGCGGCAACCCATGGATGCCATCACAGATGTGACCTTCTGGAAAACCCAGCAGCAACTGGAGCAGGCAGTAAACGGGGTTTACGCGTCTCTGAAAGGCAAGAACTTCGCAGACATGGAGAACCTGGGCGACAATACCATTTATCCG
Organism: Rufibacter glacialis; assembly: GCF_008271745.1. Lineage (GTDB taxonomy): Bacteria > Bacteroidota > Bacteroidia > Cytophagales > Hymenobacteraceae > Nibribacter > Nibribacter glacialis. Next base: position 157,682 of record NZ_VKKZ01000010.1, read on the forward strand.
CCCCGGTCTGATTACCAATCCATCTCCAGCGGAAACTTTGATTTTACCATTGGCACCCTCAATAGTGAGTGGACGGCTCAGTTTGATGGCATCCGCCGCTGCAACCACTTCCTGGAGAATTACACAAAGGCCGAAGGGGCAGTTAGCCCGGAAGTCCTGAACCAGTATGTGGGGGAGGTACGCTTCATGCGGGCTTTTCTTTATAGCTACCTGTCGTTTTTCTTTGGCGATGTGCCCCTGATTACCAAAACCCTGAACATTGGAGATCCTGAGATTTACGGCACCAGAACGCCGCGTGCGCAGGTGGTAGATTTCATACTGGCAGAGTTGGATAAGGCGGCGCAAGGCCTGCCCGTATCCTACAACGCAGCCAACTTGGGTAGAATCACGAAAGGGGCTGCCCTGGGCTGGAAAGCAAGAGTAGCGTTGTTCTACGGCCGTTATGAGGTAGCGGAAGCTGCCGCAAAAGCAGTGATGGATCTGGGGGTATACCAACTGTACTCCAACGGAAACCCTGCCACCAGCTACCACCAGCTGTTCACGGATGCCGGTAAACTGGCCGCCGGGAAGAACAAGGAAACGATCCTGGCTAGGCTATACCTGGAGAACGTTTCCATGCACAACATGAGCCGGGAAACACTGGTGCCAGACCAGACCTCCCGCTTTAGCCCTACCAAATCATTGGTGGATGCTTACCTGGTCATTGACGGGCTGCCCATTGAGAAGTCGCCTTTGTACAGTGAAGCCACCTACTCAGACATCTTCAAGAACCGTGATCCCCGCATGACGCAGACCATTCTGACGCCAGGTGCTGAGTGGGCCGGGAAAGATGATGGAGACCAGGATGACAAGCCCAACGCCATCTTCAACCTGCCTAAGTTCAATGCTGACAAGAAAGGCAGCGTAACGGGTACTGGGTACTATTTTACCAAATATGTGGATCAGGCGGCCGTGGATACCTACAACAAAGATGACAATGATATTCACCTTCTGCGTTACGCCGAGGTATTGCTCACCTATGCCGAAGCCCGCTTGGAGCAAGGTAAACTAACCCAGCAGGACCTGGATATGACTATCAATAAGCTGCGGGACCGCGTGGGCATGGTGCACATGAACATAGCTGACCTGGCTGCCAAAGGCCTGGACCTGCGGGAAGAGATCCGGAGAGAGCGGAGGGTGGAACTGGCCCGGGAAGGACAACGGTATTTTGACCTCCTACGCTGGAAGCAGGGCGATTTATTGGCCCAGGATGTAAAAGGGATGAAAAAGAGCCTGATCCCCAGCTTTGCCCAGAAGTTCGTGGCCAGTTTCCCGGTGGATGAGAAAGGATACCTGATCATTAACACCGGCAGGAGATTTGATGCTGGTAGAAATTACCTGTGGCCTGTGCCTTTCAACCAGTTGCAACAAAACCCTAACCTTGGTCAGAATCCTGGCTGGTAAGTATTTATGAAATCTTTCTTTCTTCTTTTATTGACAGGAGCCACCTTTTGGGTGGCTTCCTGTGTTAACACCGGCAAATCACCTGTGAATCCCAGCGTAGCGCCTGCCGCTTCCTCGCTCAGGGTCATGTCCTACAACATTCACCATGGCAACCCTCCTTCCAAGCCGGAGCTGATTGACCTGGAGGCTATTGTGAACACCATTAGAAAGCAGACCCCGGATTTAGTGGCGCTGCAGGAAGTAGATGTGCACACGGAGCGGTCAGGGGCATTCAACCAGGCGGAGGAGATCGCCAGGAGACTGAACATGCACTACTTCTTTGGCAAAGCAATTGATCACCAGGGCGGCGAGTACGGAGTGGCCCTCCTTTCCAAGTACCCTTTGTCAGAAACCGTGGTACACCGGTTGCCTTCCAAGGCAGAGACCAAGGGAGAGCCTAGGGTATTGGCCACCGCCAAGGTAACGCTCCCAGACGGGACTACCCTTCGGTTTGGCAGCACCCACTTAGATGCCCAAAGAGACTCGGTGAACCGGGAACTCCAAATAAGGGAGATTGTGAGGATCGCCTCCGGCGAGCCGCTCCCGTTTCTGCTGGCCGGTGACTTCAACGCAACTCCAGGGACTGGGGTCATTCATCTGTTGGACCAGGCCTTTACCCGCACCTGTCAGAACTGTGCTCCTACCATTCCGGTTCTGAAGCCTACCAAGGCCATTGATTTTATTGCGTACCGGCACCCGGCCGGAAAGTTTTCTGTGGCCAGCCATAGGGTTATCCCTGAGACATACGCTTCTGACCATCTGCCCGTGGTAGCCCAAATCCAGATTCGGAAGTGAGGAAGATGGACGGTTATCTGAAAACAATGCTGCTGGGCCTGCTGCTTCCGCTCGTGTGCCTGGGAAATCCCCAAGCCGGGCCGCAGCGGCAGGATACCCTTAAATTTGCGGTAGTCACAGATACGCACATCGGTAAGCCGGGCAATAGCCAGGGGCTGGCGGCCATTGTCCAGGACATCAACAAGAATCCTGACCTTGATTTTGTGCTGCATGCCGGTGACGTAAGTGACTTTGGCTACGATGAACAGTTGGCGGAGGCAAAAGCCTTGATGGAAGGCCTGAAAAAGCCCTACTACATTGTGCCCGGGAACCATGATACCGGTTGGTCCGGGAGTGGCGGGCTGGCCTATGACAAGCAGTGGCAAGAGCAGAAGTTTGTAGCGGACGTAAAGGGGGTGCGCCTGATAGGGGTAAGCACCGGGCCCTACGGCCGCATGGCCAATGGGTACGTGCCGAAGGACCAGATGCGCTGGCTTGACAGTTTAGTCGCAGTGACGCCTCCGCAGCAACCCGTGCTGTTCCTGGCGCACTACCCTCTGGAGGAAGGCCTCAGCAACCACCAGGATGTGTTAGCCAAACTGGCTAAGCTGAATACTCTGGCCATCTTCTGCGGGCATGGCCACGCCAACAAGGTCCTGAACTTTGGGGGCATGACCGGCATCATGAGCCGGACCGCCCAGTTGCGGGAAGGAACTTTCGCCTACAATGTGGTCTCCCTCACCGAAGATTCCCTCTTTGTGCGCATGGTGGAAGTCGGGCGTCCGGGCAGTAGTCTATGGGCTGCTTTGCCTTTAAACAAGACGAAGGCGAAAGCAATAGTTCCCCCTCCAAAAAGCGACAGTGCCCCCATTGCGCCGGAATACAAAGGTGTGCGGGCGGTTTGGACCCGCCAGGACCAGGGCAATCTGGTGTCTACCCCGGCCGTCTGGAAGAACAGCGTCCTGATCGGGAATCTGCTGGGGGTGTTTACCTCTCTGGACCTCAGGAGCGGCAAGGAGCAGTGGCAGTTCCAGGCCGGGCAGGCAATCTATTCCTCCCCGGCCGTAGCTGGGGACAGAGTCGTTTTCGCATCTGCAGACAGCAGCATCTACTGCCTGAACGCCCGGAACGGGAAACTGCTCTGGAAGGTGAAAACCGGCGGGCCGGTGGTGGCTTCACCTACCATCCAAGGCAACCGGGTCTATATTGGGAGCAGCGACCTTACTTTCCGGGCGCTGGACCTGGCTACCGGTAAGTCCGTCTGGACCTACGCCGGCCTGGCAGGGTTCCCGCCCAGCCAACCCACCGTGGCCGGGGGCAAGGTGGTGTTCGGGACGTGGGGCAAAACGCTCTATGCCCTCAATAGCGCTGATGGGACGCTGGCCTGGGAATGGAAAAACCAGGAGCGCAGCCATTACTATTCGCCAGCCATGGCGGTGCCGGTGGTGCAGAACGGCAAGGTGTACATGGTAGCCCCTGATGAGAAGCTGCGGGAGTTTGACCTGGCCACGGGCAGGCAGACGTTCGTCACGGGTGCTTCCCGGGTAAGGGAGTCTCTGGGCGGCAGCCCGCAGCACGATTGGCTGGTGGCCAAAACCATGCAGGATACCCTGGTGGCCTGGAGCACCAAGGGCGCCGTGCCAGAAGTGGTCATGCGCCTTGCCGCGGGTTTCGGAAAGGATTTTTCCCCTTCCATGCCGGCCTTTGAGGGGCACCATGTGTACGTTGGCACTTCCTTTGGGCGGGTGTACGCCGTGGACATGGACACGCGCAAGACCAAGTGGGTCTACCAACTCAGCCAGGACATGGTGAACACCGTGCGGCCGCTGCCCAAAGGAAAGGTGGTGGTAACCAGCGCCGATGGCACCATCAGCCTTCTTCAACCACTGGACTGACATCACCCCATCAACACCCCGTATTCACTTATCCAGAAAAACAGCTTAGCAGAATAGTATATGAAGAAAACAGTTTTATTAGCAGGAAGCCTGCTCATGGCTTGGGCGGTACAGGCCCAGTCAATGGTAAACGGGTATGTGTATGAAGACGCGAACGGCAACGGCAAAAAGGACCGCTCTGAAAAAGGCATTGGCAAGGTAGCCGTAACCAATGGCCGGGAAGTAGCCTTGACTAACGGTAAAGGGAAGTACACCCTGCCGGTAGGGGAGGATAACATTATTGCCGTAATCAAACCCAGCGGCTACCAGATGCCCCTGAACCAGAACAACCTGCCGCAGTTCTATTACATCCACAAACCCAAAGGTTCCCCCGAGCTCAAGTTTAAAGGCGTGGCGCCTACCGGGCCCCTGCCCAAGTCCGTAGACTTTGCCCTGGCCCGGGCCAAGGAAAGCGATGAATTCACGACGCTGCTCTTCGGGGACCCGCAGCCCTATACCGTAGAGGAGGTGGATTTCTTCGCCCGTGGCATTGTGGCAGAGGTGGAGAGCATCAAGAATGTTCCCTTCGGGTTAAGCCTGGGTGATCTGGTGGGCGACAACCTTACCTTGTTCAACCCTTATATCAAAGCCGTGCAGAAGGCGGGCATTCCGTGGTACAACCTGATGGGGAACCATGACATGAACTTTGATGCGAAAGCCGATTCCCTGGCTGACGAAACGTATGAGGCGCATTTCGGACCGGCCAACTATGCCTTCAACTACGGCAAGGTGCACTTCATTGTGCTGGACGATGTGCTGTATCCTGACCCCCGGGACGGGAAAAGCTATTGGGGTGGGTTCCGGAAAGACCAGCTGGACTTTGTGGAGAATGACCTGAAGCACGTGCCCAAAGACCATCTGGTGGTGCTGGCCTTCCACATCCCGCTCAGTGAACCAGACGGCGACGCTTTCCGTGACGAGGATCGCCAACGCCTCTTTGACCTGCTCAAGGATTTTCCGCACACGCTATCCCTCTCAGCGCACACGCACTTGCAGAAGCAGGATTTCTTCTCCAAAGCAGAAGGCTGGCACCAGGACAAGCCGCACCACCACTACAACGTGGGCACCACCTCCGGGGACTGGTACTCTGGCAAGCTGGACAAGAACGGGGTGCCGGAATCCACCATGCGCGACGGTACGCCTAAGGGGTATGCCTTCCTCCGCTTCAAAGGCAACCAATATGTGACAGACTACAAGGTAGCCGGCAAACCCAAGGAGTACCAGGTGGAGGTTTTTGCCCCCAAAGTGGTAGAACACGGCAGAAACACCTCGGCTGGCATCTATGCCAACTTCTTCATGGGCGGTGGACGGGATACGGTGATGTACCGGGTAGACAACGGGGAGTGGAAAAAGATGGAGTACCAGAAAGAGCACGACCCCACCTTTTTGCACAGCTTGCATGAGTGGGATTATGCAGAGGAATTGGTGCCGGGCAGACGCCCCTCTAATGCAGTTCCGTCTACCCACCTATGGCGGGGCAGTATCCCCACCAAGTTGCCTGTTGGGCAGCATACCATTGAGGTGAAAGCCACCGATATGTTTGGCAGAACCTTTACCCAAAAGGCCAGCTACCGGATAGAGCCTAAGAAGACAGTAAGGCAGTAAACCAGTTGTTTAGGGGCTGTTTTTCAAGAAACCGCCCCTAAACAACTCGCTGCACCAAGAGCGTTTCTTTGGTGAATTTAAAAGCCAGAAGGACAAAAAAGAAAGGCCGCCCGCATGGGTGGCCTTTCTTTTTACTGGGAAGAAGCGCAGTCTAGTTAAACCAGCTTATGCGCTACCAGGTATTCTGCAATCTGAACGGCGTTGGTGGCGGCTCCTTTTCTTAGGTTATCAGCCACTACCCACATGTTCAGGGTTCTGTCTTGGGTTTCATCTATTCTGATACGGCCTACCAGCACCTCGTCTTTGCCGTGGGCATCCATGGGCATAGGGTATTTCAGGTTGGCGGTGTCGTCTACCACTACCACGCCCGGGGTTTCGTGCAACAGACGGTACACTTCCTCCAGGGTGAAATCCTGCTCGAACTCCACGTTCAGAGACTCAGAGTGGCCGCCCATCACTGGAATACGAACCGTAGTGGCCGTTACCCTGATGCTGTCATCGCCCATGATCTTCTTGGTCTCGTTCACCATCTTCATCTCTTCTTTGGTGTATCCGTTGGCCTCAAACACGTCAATGTGCGGAATCACGTTCAGGTCAATAGGGTAGGCGTAGGCTTTCTCGCCTTCTTTGCCGGCGCGCTCGTTCATGAGCTGGTCCACAGCTTTTTTGCCGGTGCCTGTCACAGACTGGTAGGTGCTCACCACAATCCGTTTCACTTTAAGGGCCTTGTGCAGGTTGTTGAGGGCCACCACCATCTGAATAGTGGAGCAGTTGGGGTTGGCAATGATCTTGTCCTGGGGAGTCAATTCAGAGGCGTTGATCTCCGGGACTACCAATTTCTTGGAGGGGTCCATGCGCCAGGCGGAGGAATTATCTACTACGGTGGTGCCCGCTTCGGCAAATTTGGGGGCCATTTCCTTGCTAATGCTGCCGCCCGCCGAGAAGATGGCGATCTGGGGTTTCTGGGCAATGGCTTCCTCCATTCCAATGATGGTGTATTCCTTGCCCTGGAAATTCATCTTCTGGCCTACTGATCTTTCAGAGGCTACTAACAATAATTCGTCTACCGGGAAGTTACGCTCCGCCAAGACCTTCAGCATTTCGCCACCCACTAGGCCGGTGGCGCCTACTACAGCTACTTTCATGTAAAGGTATGTAAATGATTTAAATATGATTACCCAGGAAGAACGGGTAGATAGCTTCTAGGGTAAAGTCGGGTGCATTTTAACCTTTATTTCTGAGAATCAGGCAGAAAACGCGCCGGGCTGCTGCAAAGAAAGCCAACTTTTCAGGATAAATAAAGTACAGGCTTTACATGGGTAAAATCTTTCTTATAATAATTATAGGATGGGCGGCTTTGCTCACCGTTCAGGCGCAGGTGCAGGAATCTTTCTCCGACGGCGACTTCACCCAACGTCCGCCTTGGGCAGGAGATGCGGTCTCTTTCCACGTGAACGTTACCCGGCAGTTGCAGAGCCAGGGAGCAGCCACTTCTTCCGGAGGGACTATCTATCTGTCAACGCCTAACACCTTGGCGGTGAATGCCCAATGGGAATTTTTCCTTCGCCTGGACTTTGCCACCTCCTCCAGTAACTATGCCGAAGTGTACCTTGTCTCTGACGTACCTGATCTGAAAGGCGCCTTGAAAGGGTACTTTGTGCGGATAGGTGGCCAGGAGGATGAGGTAAGCCTTTTCAGGAAAGATGGCGCCACGGTGACTAAGATCATAGATGGGCCAGACCGAACCCTGACCGCCGCGGACAACAGGCTCTGGGTGCGGGTCACGCGTACCGCCACCCATGACTGGACGTTGGAACTGGACCTGAACGCTACCAAGCAAAGGTACGTGGTGCAGGGAGCGGTGCAGGATCCCCGTTATCTTACCTCAGCCTATACCGGCGTGCTGTTCCGATACACCCAAACCAATGTTCAGCGGTTCCATTTTGATGATTTCACGGTGCAAGAAACCGGAGTGCCCAGCCTTATCAGCAGTAAAGCCCTTGGCCCGAAGACAGTAGCGTTGACGTTTTCAGAGCCAGTTCTGGAAAAAGAGGCCCAAAACACCTCTAATTATAGAATCAACGGCAGTCTGATACCCATTGCCGCCCAATGGCAAGCCGCAACCCCGCACGTGGTGCATTTACAGCTTCCGCAGGAGTTGGAGACCGGGTCGCATCAGGTGGAGGTGATGCGTGTGGCAGACGCAGAGGGCAACCTGGCTCATAATCTGGTAGGCACATTCTCCTATTCCCCGGTGGCAGCCCCGAGCGAGGTGAGGGTCACGGAGATTTTTGCGGATGTGAGTCCGTCGCAGGGGCTACCGGCTGCTGAGTTCATAGAGCTCTACAACTCAAGCCAGAAAACCTTTGACCTGCAAGGGTGGCGCTACTCAGATGCCACGGCCAGTGAAGGAGTCTTCCCGGGTTACTTGCTGAGGCCCGGCGCCTACCTCATTGTCAGCGCGGCGGCAGACACGGCGCTGTTCCGTCCGTTTGGCCCGGTGTTGGGCCTTGCCACGTTCCCCGCCTTGAACGACAGCGGCGATGACGTAGAACTCTTCAATGCGCAGGGCCACCTGATAGACTTGGTGCGTTTCTCCAATAGCTGGTACCAGGAGGCCGCAAAGAAAGAAGGAGGGTGGAGCCTGGAACTTCTGGATGTGAACAGCAGGTGTGCCGGGGCCTCTCAGTGGAAAGCCTCTGAGAGTGCGGCGGGCGGTACCCCGGGCAAACCCAACTCCGTGCAGCGGGTAGACCAGACCGCTCCGGTCTTACAACAGGCAGCACCTATCTCTGCCAACAGAGTAATGCTGTATTTCAATGAGCCTTTAGATAGTCTGGCGGCAGTGCAGGAGGCCAAGTACCTGGTTTCTCCGGCGGGAGCGGTGCAACGGGTGAAAATCACCTCCCGTGACCTCACGGTAGTGGAACTGGTGCTGGAAACGCCCTTGCGGGAGAATGAACGGTACGTAATCACCGCGCAGGGGCTCAAAGACTGCGCAGGCAACACCTCTGCTTCGGCCCAGACGGCTGCCCTGGTTTTACCCGCCCCGCCCCAGCCAGGAGATGTAGTGATTAATGAGTTGCTGTTCAACCCCCGACCAGGGGGCGTTGATTTTGTGGAGATTGTGAACCGGTCGCCCCGGTATCTGGACCTCCAGGATTGGAAAATCGCGAACCGGCAGCAGGGCAAGGTGGCCAACTCCCGGAGCCTGAGCACCAAAAACCTGCTGCTTCCGCCCGGCGGGTATCTGGTGTTTACCACTGATGCCGGCATTCTGCAACGGGAATATCCGGCGGCCAGGGCTGAGAAGTTGGTAGAACTGGTTTCGTTGCCTTCTTTCCCAGATGAGGCCGGAAACGCGGTGCTGCTTTTACCCAACGGCGAGGTCATGGACGAGCTGAGTTACCATCAGGAACAGCATTTCAAGCTATTAGCAGATGCCGAAGGGGTGTCGCTGGAGCGGATTACCCTAGCCGGACCCTCCACGGCGGCTAATTTCCACTCCGCGGCCACCAACGTCTTCGCTACGCCCGGTTATGAGAACTCGCAGGCCCAGGAGATGCTAGCCACAACTCGAAAACTGAGCCTGCAGCCCAAAACCTTTACCCCGGACGGCGATGGTTCAGATGATGCCTTGCTGCTGCAGTTCCAGTTGCCGCAGGCGGGGTTTGTGGCCACCGTGACCATTTATGATGCCCAGGGGCGCCACGTCCGCAAGCTGTCGGCCAATACCTTATTGGGCGCAGAGAGTGTGCTGCAGTGGGACGGCCTCACCGATGCCGGCGCCAAGGCCGCCATTGGGTACTACGTGGTGCTGGTGGAGCTCTTTAACCTGCAGGGACAGAAGGAGGTGCTGAAGGAGACTGCCGTGGTAGGAGGGCGTTTCTAAACAGTTTTTCCTAAAGGAGGCTAAAAATAGGAACAGGTTCGGTGGTCCTTTGGTGAACCCAAGCATTTTAAGAATATTTGCGGGTTCAATCGCCGCAACTGCGGCAAAACCCTGTAACGTTGGAAATTGTATATCTGTGCCTGTTCGCGTTCTTAGCGGGCTTGATTGATTCTGTGGTAGGCGGCGGAGGGCTTATACAGTTGCCGGCTTTGTTTGTTTTTCTGCCTACGGTTCCTATTCCTACCATTTTTGGCACCGGCAAACTCTCCAGCATAGCGGGCACCTCCGTGTCTATGTGGCGCTACGCCCGAAATGTGGAGATTAACTGGCGGGCCCTGTTGCCGGCCGCTTTTGCCGCCTTTGTCTTTTCTTTCCTAGGAGCCCGGGCCGTGAGTCATTTTGATGCCGCGTTGCTGCGGCCCTTGATTCTGGTGCTGCTGGTCTCCGTGGCGGTGTACACGTTTTTTCGGAAAGACTTTGGGGCCATCCATGCTCCTAAACTGGCCCAAGCAAAGGAAATCTGGAATGGCATTGGCGTGGGACTGGTGATCGGGTTCTATGACGGGTTCTTTGGGCCGGGCACGGGTTCTTTCCTCATGTTCATCTTTGTAGGCGTGTTCGGCTTCAACTTCCTGGCGGCCTCTGCCTCTGCGAAGGTGGTCAACGTGGCTACCAACCTTTCTGCGCTGCTGTATTTTGGGTACAAGGGATATATTCTATACCATATAGGAATTCCCATGGCCATCAGTAGCGTGCTGGGCTCTATGGTAGGCACCCGTATCGCGTTGGCGAAAGGCTCCGGCTTTGTGCGGAAGCTTTTCCTGGTGGTGGTGACGGGTATCATCCTCAAATTCGCTTACGATACTTTTTTCTAGGGTCTGTTTCTAGGTTGTTTCTGGCAATTCAGCCTGGAAACGCCCCTCCTGGTAACAGTAAGAAATTCCCTTTTTGAAATCCCCGGATTTATATAGAAGTTAGCGGGCTTTTTGACCAATCTGAACCTGTTTTATTTAAGAATACGATGAAGCACGCGCTCCGTAAGTTTTCCTTGGTGGCTTTGCCCGTGGTGGGCATATTGTTGGCTGCTCCTGCGGCACACGCGCAACAAGCAGTGGGCGACGTGATTAAGGCCGGCAAGGAAGATGCGAACAAACTGATCAGGGCTTACATTGAACCCGGTGGAAAAGCGGTGGGGCACGGCCTCAACGGGAATTGGTTCAATTCAGGCAAGGCCATGGAATTGGGTAAATTTGACGTACGGGTGTTTGCTACCGGTGTTTTTACCCCTGAAGAGCAGACTTCGTTTGATATCTCCAAACTGGAGCTGAAGAAAATCCGGTTGGCCAGCGGAGAGTCTTCTATTGCCCCCACTGTTTTCGGGGGAAAGGAGGAAGGCCCTGAGATGGTCGTCTACGGAAGAAACCCCCTGACCAATCGGGAAGAAGAGCTAACCAGATTCAATACCCCTGGGGGCATTGGATTTAAGAACTTGCCGGTTCCTATGGTACAGGCCAGCTTTGGTTTGGTTCTGGATACCGAGGTAGCCGTACGGTTTTTCCCAAAGACTACCTATGAAGAGTACTCGGCAAACCTTTGGGGGGTAGGCCTGAAGCATGGCCTGAAGCAATACCTTCCGGGCATTAGTGCCATTCCTGGGTTTGACATTGCTGCTCTGGGCGGATATACCTATTTTGAAACTACTGCAGATTTGGATCTGGCCCCAGATCCGGCCGCTTCCAGAACTGCCCAGCAGCAACAAGCTGGTTACTATGACAACCAGCAACTGGTTTTTACCACCAAAGCCTGGACCGCCAGTTTGATAGCCTCCAAAAACTTAAAGGTGCTCACCGTCTATGGCGGGGTTAAATATAGCCACGTGACAACCGATGTGAATGTAAACGGACGCTATCCCGTTACTTCTTTCCAGGTTACGCCTCCTAACCGATACATTGAAGACGTGGTGGACCCTGTGATGGTGAATGTGGAAGACAGTCAATATGGTCTGGTAGGTGGCCTGCGCCTGAAACTCCTCATCTTCTCCTTGTATGCGGAGGGTACCATGGCCAAATATCCTTCTGCTACCGCTGGCCTTGGGATAGGATTTAATTAGTTTTCGCCCTCTTTCTTAAAAAGCCTCTGCCATCTAATTGGCAGGGGCTTTTTGGTTTTATTAAAGGCTTGAATGTCACAACTCAAATAAGTTATTATATGTAATTAAATTAAGATTAAATTGGCTTATTGAGAATGTTTTATTGATATGCTTTCTAACACTTATTTAAAGTAAATAAATAATTGAGCGCTAGTAAAAAAAATACGCATATAAAAGCTTTTATAAATAAGGTGTGAAGTATGTAATTGTAAATATTATCCCTTATTTATTGATAATATTGTTGTGAAATACCTGCAAATTGTAAAAATATTTTAAAAATTATATATAATAGTAATCTTAAGAAAGCATCTGCGACGGATTTGCTAAAGAAGGGGTTTTATAAAACAAATATAATTTATGTTAAGTGTTTGTTAATATGCTATTCGGGATTAAATTTGGTATTCAAATAATAGTTAACTACTAACAACAAACACATGAAGAAAGCTTTACTTTTCAGTTTCGTGTTTTTGCTGGTGCTTTTTAATCAAGCATGGGCGCAGACACGAACTGTGACAGGACGAGTGACGGATGCAGCAACAGGAGAGGGAATGCCTGGTGTGACAGTTCAACTCAAAGGAAGTACTACAGCCGCTCCAACGGATGTAAACGGCTCTTACTCAATAGGCGTGCCCAATGCGGGCGGAACATTGGTGTTCTCTTTTATCGGTTATACAAACCAAGAAGTCTCTATTGGAAATCAGTCTACGGTTAACGTGCGATTAGCAACAGATGCCCGTCAAATTGCTGAAGTAGTAGTGACTGGCTATGGTGCAGTGCAAGACAAGCGGGAGGTGACTGGTGCAATTGCAACCGTTAAAGGCTCTGAGATTGCAAGCTTACCTACCCAAACCTTTGATAAAGCCTTGCAAGGCCGCGCTGCTGGTGTGCAGGTAGTATCATCCGGAGGTCAGCCTGGTGGTGGTATTACCGTAAATATCCGCGGTACTGCTACTATCAACGGAAGCACCCAGCCTCTTTACATCATTGATGGTGTACAAGTAAGCCCAGGTGGATTATCAGGCCAGACCTCAGCTAACGTTCTGTCTTCTATCAACCCTGCGGATATTGAATCAATTGAGATCTTGAAAGATGCCGCTGCGGCTTCTATTTATGGTTCACAAGCGGGTAACGGGGTAGTGATTGTAACTACCAAACGTGGTAAATCTGGTGCAACTAAAGTAAGAGTTTCTGCACAGCATGGTATTTCAGAAGCTTACAATCCTTATGAAATCCTTAATGCAGAAGAGTGGTTCATGCTTCGTTCAGAGGCATTGGGGAATACTGCTCAGCGTACAGGTGGATCTTATGCTACTGGTGCCCAAAGCGCTATAAATGAATATTATAATGGAAAGCTTCCTGCTACAGGACAATTTCCTTCTTATAACTGGGTGAAAGCAATCCAGCAAAAAGGAAAGGTGCAGCAGTATGACTTGTCATTGAATGGCGGAGATGAAAGAACTCGTTTCTTTGTGTCGGGCTCATTTAATAGTACTGAAGGAACGGTGTTGAACTCTTCCTTCAAAAGAGGAACAGTTAGAGCTAACCTTGACCATAAATTGAATAATAAATTCTCTTTGGAGTCGACAATTGGTTTGACAGCTTCCCAAGCCTTAGGACCATCCACCAATGCTGGTTTCTTTTCAAACGGAGCCTTTACTGGAGGATTATTTACAGCTCCTATCAATCCTATTTATAAAGAAGATGGATCATTCAATACATCATTGACTGGTACTTCTTTAAACATTGTGCAGAATATTGTGAGAGAAGACCGTCAGGGTGATATTGTTCAGACGGTAAGTAATATGGCCTTCAATTATGATATCCTTCCTGGATTACGTGCTAGAGTTTTAGCTGGGGTTGATTTCTCTGATGTGAAAGATCGTAACTACCGTCCGGGAGATATTCCGGTTGGAGCCAGTGTGGGTGGGTCTGCCTCTGAAATATTCAGAAGAAACATCAACTGGACAGGTCAGGCAACAGTTAACTATAATAAACGTTTCGCCGAGTCGCATAATATTGGTGCTCTTTTAGGTTTTGAATACCGTTCAGTAGACAATACTACTATATCTGCTGCTGGCCAAGGATTTGCTAGCCCGTTGCTTAAATTAGTTGGAAGTGCTGCTACCCCAACAACTGCCTCTTCTTCCTTTGCTGGCTATAAACAAGCTGGTTACTTTGGTAATTTCAAGTATGACTACAAAACCAAGTACTTGGCTAGCGTAACTGTGCGTTATGACGGTTCTTCCAGATTTGGAGCAGACAACAAATATGGCCTATTCTATGGCTTATCTGGTGGTTGGAGAATAACAGGTGAGGAGTTCATGCAAGGTGTCTCCTTCTTGGATGATTTGAAGTTAAGAGCTAGTTACGGAGTAGTAGGGGTACAGCCTACAGACAACTTTGGGGCACTTGGCTTGTTTGGAAACGGCGGACAGTATGCCAATAACCCTGGCCTTAGACCAATTCAGTTAGAGAACCCGAATTTGAAATGGGAAGAGTCTGCTCAAATTAACCTGGGTTTAGATTTTGCTATTTTCCGGAACAGATTTTACGGAGCTTTTGATGTGTTCCGTAAAAAGAACACCAACCTTATTTTGCCAAGAGAGCTTCCATCTAACTCAGGATTTAGTTCTATTCTTGAAAATGCAGGATCAGCTCAATCTGATGGCGTTGAGGTACAGTTGACCTCAGTAAATATTGATAAAGGAGGATTCACTTGGAAGACTGGTTTCAATATTAGCTTGCAGAGAACAGAGCTTCTTGAATTAAATGCTGGCAGAACTACTTTGAATACAAACCAATATGAAGTAGGAAGGGCTCTAAACTTGATCTATACATACCAATGGGCAGGAGTAAACCCAGCGGATGGCAGACCAATGTTCTATGATAAGAATGGGAACATCACCTATTCTCCTACCACGGCAGACCGCAAAGTGATTGGTGACCAAAACGCTGCTTTGTTTGGTGGTTTCTCCAATAACTTCGCTTACAAAGGCCTGTCTTTAGATGTTCTTTTCCAGTACCAATATGGAAATGAATCTTATTTGCAAGCTGCTCAGGTTTTAGAATATTCAGGTTCTGGAACAGATAACCAAGTAAGAAGCCAGTTTCAAAGATGGACAACTCCAGGTCAGGTAACGAGTGTTCCTCGTCCTTACAGTAATGGTGCTGAGCCAGGTGGATATGATCCGACTAACTTGTCTTCAAGATTTGTGGAAACTGCCTCTTATATCCGGTTAAAGAATATAACTCTGAATTACCAATTACCTACAACTCTTGTACAAAGAGCTAAATTTAGTGGAGCAAGTGTGTTTGTGCAGGCTGTCAACCTCGCTACATTTACAAACTACAGAGGTGATGATCCAGAAAATGCTGGTAATAACCTGAACGCTTATCCAAACCCAAGAACTATCACGGGAGGTATTACCTTGGACTTTTAATTTCTGACTTAGAATGAAAAATAAAATAATAGCATTTTCTATCCTTGCAGGCTTGTCTTTTCAAGCGTGTGAAGACATTGTACAGGTGGAGCCAGCAACCTCGCTGGCTACTTCTACCGCTCTATCAACCCTTGGGAGCTATAGAGCTGTTTTAACCTCGGCTTATGATAGAATCCAGACTTTCACTTATTGGGGAAGAGACATGGCTCTTCTGGGTGATGCTTTGTCTGATAATATCTATACTGAAGTTTCTCAAGCAAGTGGTCGTTATACAGGGGTAAATAGAAATACCAGAAACAACCATTTTGGAATTTGGGGAACTGCGTATGGTACTATCAACGATTTGAATACCATCATTGCCAATATTGATAACCTTACGGTTGGTTCTTCTGAACAAGCTGGTAAGGCTCAAGTAAAAGCCCAGGCACAAGCCTTGAGAGCAATGGTGTATTTTGATTTGACAAGGATCTATGGGTATGAGCCAAATAAGATTCCAACTAGTGGTACAGGCGCCAATTTTAACAAAAGTGTTGTGTTGCGGCTTCAGCCTACCAACACACCAGCAGATGCCGCTCTAACTCCACGGGCTACTGTAACTGAGGTATACACGCAGATAGAGACGGATTTGAAAGCCGCCATTACTGCATTGGATCCTGCTACTACCTCTGGTGGTAGATATGTCATGAACAAAGGAGCTGCTCATGCCCTATTAGGAAAAGTATATTTATACTGGGAGAAGTGGGCACAAGCAGAGGAGCAATTTAAACTAGCAATGGCTAACACAAATGCTACCCTCGCTCCTAATATTGTTTCTGCCTTTAACACGGTGCCAAACCCTGAGTCTCTGTTTGAGCTTAACTTTGTTCAATCAACAGAAGTAGCTGGTGTAACAGGTGTGAATGAAAGCCTTTTCACCTATACACAGCCTAATGGGAAAAATGCACCCCTTTCTGGAACTGCCAACGTGTCTACCTATGGAGGACAAACTCCTTCTGAAGAACTATTAGCGTTATTTGGGTTAACTCCTACCCTTACCAACCAAGCTACAGTTCTTGATGTAAGAAAGAATTTCTTTTATAGAAGCGCTTCTTCTACTTCCGGTAACGTTACTTATACGTGGTCAAATAAATATAACGCTGCCAATGGAGCTTATACAGACAACGTAAAGATCATCAGATACGCTGATGTGCTGTTGATGCTTGCTGAAGCACATGTTATGCAGGGGGAAGTAGGTGATGCCGTTGCTCTGTTAACCACACTGAAAACAAGCAGAAATTCTGCGGCATTGATTCCTGCTGCTCAAGCAACTTTACTTCAATATATTAAAGATGAAAGAAGAAGAGAGTTGTTCTTTGAAGGTCATAGATGGTTTGATTTGAAACGTTGGGGAGAAGGTATCACCAAACCTGCTGCTACTGCGGTTGGTATAATTCCTCACACAGATTATAGAATCTTAGCTCCTATTCCAGTAGCTGAAGTAACTCTAAATCCAAGTTTTCCTCAGAACCCAGGTTATTAATCCATTAGACGATAACAATGAGAAAATTATTTAATTACGCATTTTTGCTTTTAGCCGGACCTTTTCTTTTGGCTGGTTGCTTGCCAGAAGAAGGCGAAGAGGCTTTGAAATATAAAGGCCCAGAAGTTGTTGAATTCAAAAACCAATACCTTGGTGTATTATCCACGGTTCTTCAATCAAAAGGTATTTTGACATCTCCTGCTTCTACTGTACAAACAGACTCATCTAGAACTATAACTCCTAGAGCTTATAGACTTAACGCCACTACTACTCTTGGTGCAAGAACTGTAGACAGCGTTCTGGTGCAGTTAGTTGGTCCGCAGAGAAGTACTGAAACAGTTGTGAATTTTGAGGTAGTATCTACTAGTACTGCTGTTAAGGGAACTGACTACACGTTTGATGCAAGACATGCCAACAACACTGTAACCATCCCGGCTAATAGCTCACAAGGATACATTTTAATCAGACCAATTGCAGGTGGTAGTGCCCCAGGTACAACTAAAAGAATTATTCTTAAGTTGACGGGTAACCAGGAGTTACACGCCTCACCTAACTATGACAATTTCTATTTGTCTATTTATCAACCAACCACTGAGCAACAATTATAAGTTGATTCATTTAATTCATTAAAGAAAGGGCTATCCTCACAGGATAGCCCTTTCTTTTTTGTCCCATTAATTTCACTTTTCAACTTATTGTAAGTGGTTATCGATTGCGGCGAGTTCAATTACAACTCAGTACGTTTGTCTACCCATACCAATGTTTATTAGCACTGATGTTTATTTAGATATCATGGGAATCCGCTCCATCCTTTTTTAACTGTATCTAAATTAGATATTAGCTTATTTCATAAAGCATTAGTGGTTTTTCTGTTACCAACTATAGGTTGGGCAATGCTTAGAATAAGCCCACCCTCATCGTGGAGAAGAACCCGAAGGGTGTATGGGCGGGTTTGGTATCTTTTGCAGTGGAAGTCAAAACGGGTAGACAGCGGCAGGTTACTGCGTCCTTGTAACGAAAATCTTTAGCAAGCTTCATCTTTAATGGGCAGGTGGTTACCTAGTTGAATGCGGGAATATTGGACTGACCTGTCAGCGGAATAATTTCAGGAGGGGCGGCAGCTGGCGCAGGCAGCAGCGCTTGGATCATATGGAAGCATTAAAGAACCAATTCATAAAGATTCACACCAAGAATGGGAAAGTAAGGTAGTACTTCAACAACCTATACATTATCTATTTGATTATATAAACATTTTTGAAGGCAAAAACAGAGTGCTATGCCTACTGGAATATGTGGTCGAGCAATTTCCTCACTTCTTAAATTACTTACCTTCTTTCAGTTTTGCCATCAAGTTGCTGGAAGTAAATCTTATATGCATAGCTAATGATTTTGTCGATATGGGAATTTTAATTTCATTATGCCAAATTTATCGCATGAAGTCACCATGGTACCCAAGTACTTCATAACCATTGAGACCTGTTTTTAAGTTGTGTTGTCTTTTATTGAATAAGGAAGTGGTAGCTTTTAAAAAATAATAATAAGAAATAGAAGCATTTTCCTTTACGTTACAATTTAGATCCTCCTGTAGCACTTTTCTGTAGTTTATTAACTATTTGAATATTACTATTTAATCAGCCTTGCTCATTCAATCTCAGGAACACACTTGAGAAAAAGTATATGCTCTGATATGCTTATGGAATAAAATTTTTTACAATACATTGAGCTTTATAAAACTTTATAAGATATTTAAAAAATTATATTTATTACAATGATATAGACAAACCTATTAAGCTATTGGATAAAATCAATTATATTTTAACTTTTAAGAATTAGATAAATTTAAATTAATCTGTAAATAGTTTAGTTAAAAATAATAAATAGTTAAAATGTTAAGAAAAAGTTAAATTTATTTTATAATTTAGATTATCAAACAACAAACTTTTCTTAAACAACCAACCAACCTCATGAAGAGAGCTTTACTTTTCAGCTTCGTGTTGTTGCTTGTGCTTTTTACTCAAGCATGGGCTCAGACACGGACTGTAACAGGACGAGTGACGGACGCAGCAACAGGAGAGGGAATGCCTGGCGTGACGGTTCAACTCAAAGGAAGTACTACAGCCGTTCCAACGGATGTAAACGGATCTTACTCAATAGGCGTGCCCAATGCGGGCGGAACACTGATTTTTACCTTTATCGGATTTACGAACCAAGAAATTACCGTAGGTAGCCAATCTACTGTGAATGTAAGGTTGTCAACTGATGCCGAAGCCCTGCAAGAGGTAGTGGTGACAGGATACTCCACTTCTACACAACAAGCCTTCACTGGTTCTGCAAAAGTGGTGAGTGGGGAGGCCTTGGAAAGGAAAAATGTGGCAAACGTTTCACAGGCACTAGCAGGTGAGGTGGCAGGTGTAAGAGTAATCAACACCAGTGGACAACCAGGTACGGTGGCTACCATCCGAATTCGGGGGATAGGTTCAGTAAACGGAAACAGAGATCCTCTCTACGTAGTTGATGGTGTTCCCTTTTTAGGAAGCATTAATTCAATAAACCCATCTGATATTGAATCTACTACTGTTCTAAAAGACGCAGCAGCTACCGCCATATATGGCTCAAGAGGTGCCAACGGTGTTGTGGTTATTACAACAAGATCTGGCCGAGGCAAAAAGTCATTTATTGAAGCAGATGCTAATTTTGGTACTAACATGCAGTTGCTACCTCGTTACGAGACAATAAAGTCTCCTGAGCAATACATTGCATTAGGCTGGGAAGGGCTCTATAATTATCCTAACACAGGTACTGCTGCAGATCGTATTGCCTATGCAAACACGAATCTGTTTTCTAATAGTGGTGTCAGAACAGGTTACAACCTTTGGAATGCCGCAAATGGTGCGGCATTGATTGATCCTGCCACTAGGTCAGTGAGAGAAGGTGTGACCAGAAAATATGACCCAGAGAACTGGGAAGACTATGCCTTTCAGGATGCTGCTCGGAGAGAGTACAACATCAAATTAGGTGGTTCCTCTGGAAAGACTAGCTATTTTACTTCCTTTGGATATCTGGATGATAAAGGATATTCTATTGCTTCTGATTATGAGCGCTTAACAGCCCGTTTGAATTTAAGACAAGAAGTAACAAAATGGCTCACGGGTGGCATTAACTTTAATTACGCTAAATCAGAAACCAATGAAGGGGGACAAACCTCAGACTCTGGGAGTATTTTCTGGTTTGTAGATAACATTCCTTCTATCTATCCTTTGTTTAAAAGGGATGCTGCAGGCGGCTTGATCCCTGATCCTTTCTTTGAAGGTGCTAATGTCTATGATTATGGTGCTGAAGGCAATTTTGCCCGTGGTTTCGGGGGATTAACTAATTCAATTGCTGATGCAATCTATAATACAAGAAGGCATAACCGGGATGAGATTAATGGTAATGCCAATCTGGATTTCAATATTATGGAAGGGTTGACCTTAGAGAATAGAATTGGAGTACAGTATTCCCATAATAAATATGGTTACCTGAATAACAAGTTTTACGGGTCTGCAGCCGGGCAACAAGGTTCTTTGGGCTTAACAAGAACAGAACGGTTCTCTTACAACTTGCTGAATTTATTACGCTACACAAAATCTTTTGGACAGCATGGTATAGAAGCGTTGGTTGCCCATGAAGCAACCGATTATGATCAAAATGTATTTTCAGCTTCTGGATATAGATTAGTAGATCCAAATATTTTGGAGTTAAGCAATGCCGTTGTGAAGAATCCAACCCAGAACTCTTACACTACTAGATATACCCTAGAAAGTTATTTCGGGCAATTGAATTATGACTTTTCTAAAAAGTACTTCTTGTCCGCAACCATCAGAAGAGACGGTTCTTCAAGATTCATCAATGAAAAGTGGGGAACCTTTGGCTCTGTAGGAGCAGCATGGCTTGTCTCTGGTGAGGATTTCATGAGCAGTTTAGGTTTTATTGATTTCCTTAAACTGAAGGCAAGCTATGGATTAATCGGAGATCAGGCAGGTGTTGGTGTCTATTCAGGTTATGACTTATATAACGTTGATAACGTGAACAACCAGCCAGGTTTCTCTTTCGCGACAAAAGGAAATCCTGACTTGACTTGGGAGACTTCCAAGATGTTCCAAACAGGGGTGGAGTTCGAACTTGGTAAATATGTGTCTGCCTCCCTGGATTATTATGTCAAAAATACCGATAACTTAATTTTTGATATAAGAACTGCTCCGTCTTTGGGTTATGCGATCCTCACTTCTAATGCAGGAAAACTTCAAAACAAAGGTTTCGAATTTGATGTAACCGGCCATATCCTCCAGACAAAGGATTTTCGATTAGATGTGAGTGTGAACGGTGAGATCTTTACAAACGGAATCACTGAAATGCCCCTTGATCCGTCAACAGGTCAGCCTAAGGTGATAGATGTGCAAGGAAACTACGGTTGGTCAGAAGGTCATTCCATCTTTGATTTCTATATGCGTGAGTGGGCAGGGGTAGATCCTTTGGATGGTAGAGGAATGTGGACTGTTCATTATGTTGATGCAAATAAAAATGGTTCTTTCAACACAGGTGAGCAAATTTCAAGCTTAACAGACTACCTGGCTAAAAACCCAGACCAAGCAGGTAATATTTTAGTAGGAACTACTAAGACTTATTCAGAAGCTACCCAGAAATATGTAGGCAAGTCTCCTATACCTGATGTAAGAGGGGGCTTCAACTTGTCTGCAGGCTTCAAAGGTTTTGATTTGACGGCCCAGGTGCTATATAGCTTTGGTGGTTATGCCTATGATGCTGCGTATGCAAGCTTAATGCACAGCGGTGTGGTGGGCAGCAATAACTGGCATGTAGACATTCTGAATAGATGGCAAAGTGCAGAAAATCCTGGTAATGGAAGTGTTCCACGCCTTTCAAATGCTAGAGACGCAAACGTGACCTCCGCTTCAACCCGATTCCTGACAAAAGCAAATTATCTGGCTCTGAATAATGTGCGTCTTTCCTATACTGTTCCAGTGAGCCTTACTAGTAGAATTGGTGTAGGTGGCGTTTCGGTTTGGGTATCTGGTGATAACCTATGGTTGAATAGTGCTCGTAAGGGTTTCAACCCTTCCACAGCAGAAACAGGAGGATCTAACACCTATTTGTATAGTCCTTTGTCAACCGTGTCGGCTGGTTTAAGAATCAAAATTTAAATTATTATGAAGAAGAGTCTATATACAATAGCATTAACTGTTCTTGCAGTTTTTGCCAGCAGTTGCCAGGAAGACTTTCTGGAGGAACAACCTAACCAACAATTATCGTTAGAGCAGCTTAGAGAGGCTGCTAAAACAGATCCCTCTTTGCTAACAGCGTTCGCTGATGGAATTTACTCAACCATGTACCAAACGGGTACAGGTGGTACTACTAACCATACAGATTTCGGGCAAAAAGGATATGACATTTATGCTGATATGCTAGCTTCCGATATGGTGTTAGCAGGTACAACTTATGGTTGGTATTCTGACATCGCCAGGTATCAAGCTACAAAGGACTTTACAGTAAATACAACTTATCAACCTTGGCGGTATTACTATCGCATTATTTTTGGAGCCAATTCTCTTATAGAACTTCTGGGCGGAAATGACGCAACGCAAACAGACGCTAGCAGAACTCATCTAATGGGGCAAGCTAAGGCATTGAGGGCCTATGCTTATTTCTACCTGACTCAATTCTTCTCAACTGGGTATGGCGATGGGTCACAGAAAATACTGCCTATCTATAATACCACTACTGTTCCAGCGCAGCCAAGGAGTACAACAGCAGAGGTTTACGAGTTTATAGTAAAGGATTTGGATGCTGCTGTTGTTGCTTTGCAGGGCTTCAATAGGACTGCTAAACTACAGGTAGATCAGACAGTAGCGAAAGGCCTTCTTTCTTACGCACTTGCGGCACGTGGAACACCGGCAGATTTGCAACGAGTAGTAACTTTAACCAATGAAATTGTCGCTACTACGCCTTATCGGATATTGAATCCGAATGAAGTGGTCGCACAATTTGATGCAGCAGGACAAATTACAAACCGTACAACAGCTGGGTTTAACAATATTGCGTCTCCCAGCTGGATTTGGGGGGTTGACCTTTTACCAGCCTACGGACTTAATCTTATTTCTTGGTGGGGACAGGTAGATATTTTCACCTATAGCTATGCTTGGGCAGGAGATCCAAAAGCTATTGATAAAAGTTTGTATGACGCAATCCGTCCTAATGATATAAGAAAAGGCCAGTTTGTTGCTTCAAATTTACAACCGAGAAATAAGTTCTTTGCACCAAACAGGGTAATTGGTCAACAGCGTCAAGTGGAGACAGATTATGTTTATATGCGTTTGGAAGAATTCGTGCTGCTGAATGCGGAAGCCAAAGCAAAATTAGGTCAGGAGGGTCCAGCCAAGGATGCGCTTAAGACCTTACTGGCTAGGAGAATGACCTCAGCAGCGGATTATTTGTATGTTGATGCCTTAAGAGGACAAGCCCTGCTAGATGAGATCCATCTTCAGACCCGGATAGAACTCTGGGGTGAAGGAAAATCTTATTTATCTCTTAAGAGGAATAAGAGAACCGTCACCAGAGGTAGTAATCACTTGTTTGAGGCAGGAAACTCTTTCGCATGGAATTCTGATGAACTTACATTTGAAATCCCCCAAGCAGAAGTGTTGAATAATCCCCTGCTTAATCAATAGTAACAAGCATTATCTGCAAGAAAGCGTTATAGAAGGTTATTGTGTTTCTTGACAAAGCCTTTTAAAAAGTGCCTATAAAAACAAATGGCTGCTCGTATGAGCAGCCATTTGTTTTTATAGGCACTTAATATGCTGCTAAGATTTCATTAGAAATATTTAAAATAAGTGTGATTTGGTCAATAAAATATTTTAAATACACAGTAAAATACTTGAATATTTGAGTTTAAGAGAACTCAATATTCTTATTATAAGCTTGGTTAAAGATTAGCTATGTCTTGGTTTCGAAAGTTTGTAATGATTTTAGAGTTGGGTTACTAAGAGGAAGTTGCAAGTCATCAATACTGTGGAGCGGGAGTCCTTACAGATTTCACTTTCGTTGAGCAGGAGGTATGTGTTTAGAGAAATTTTATGCTTTAGGCTTCAGCAGCGGCTAGGCTGGGCAGCTGACCAATTTCAGCAGAAGTTGCAAGTCCCAGACTAAATTAAAGACAGGCAGGAGCTTCTCTTACTGAGCAACAGGTGGAGCTGTAGAGGATAATGGAGATAAAAGGAGGGGAACTAGTGGCAGCAGCGCCTGGCGCATAAAGAAACCTAAAAACAGGCCAAAGTAATTAACGCCTAGAGTAAGACGCTGGAGAGCATCATCATGCTCTTCCCTATTTTAAAAAACTACCATTATACTATTTAAAGGCATAAAAATTTGGCCACACTTGAATAATGAACTAGATGGCTTGACCACAGCTGCCTGGCCGCTACCTGTTATGTTCTATTTGGTGTACTAAATTAGGTTGATACTGATACACAAATCTTGGCAGGTCACCTCAATGATTAGCTGGAGGCGTAAGTAGTGACGGAAGACTTGCTTTTGCCTGAACCCAACCGTTGGGGTAGACGTGGCTGCCGCTTTTCAGGAAAGGACGGAGGTTTGGGAGAATTCGTATTACTAAAGTGCCCTAGAAGTAGTTCATGTAGAACCCTGCAACTAGTGGGGCCTCTTACATTTTGACTGATAATTCATTTCCTTTTAGCCGGACCTCTTCAATACCTAATGAATAACAGAAAAAAATAGCTCTAATAGTGGGGAGACCCAGACATTGAATTTCAAGGTGATACTAGAATTTTATTATAAAAAATATTAGACAAAGTATCTATCAATGAGAAGCTTCTAAATATTGCCGCCTCCCTTTTTCATTTCATGCAACAATAAAGAGCATCTTCTTCAAAAGAAGTTAGGAAAATGCTTTAAGTAAAAGTTAATGCAAGTAATAGAAATTTATGAAGAAAGAAATATAAATAAAATAATAATAGATAGTAATTATAATTACGTAAAGTATTGCGATGGTGCATATGCTTCGGATAATTTAAATAAATATGTTAAGAAAAAGTTAAATTTATTTTATATTTTAGGGTGTCAAATGATAATCTTTCCAAACCACAAACAACCAATCTTATGAAGAAAGCTTTACTATTTAGCTTCGTGTTGTTGCTGGTGCTTTTCACCCAAGCATGGGCACAGACACGGACCGTAACAGGACGAGTGACGGACGCAGCAACAGGAGAGGGAATGCCTGGCGTGACGGTTCAACTCAAAGAAAGTACTTCGGCTGTTCCAACTGATGTAAATGGATCTTACTCAATAGGTGTGCCCAATGCGGGCGGAACACTGATTTTTACCTTTATTGGCTATACCAACAAAGAAGTTGTTATTGGAACTGAGTCAACAGTCAATGTACGGTTAGTAGGAGATGCAAAAAGTTTGAATGAAGTAGTAGTGGTAGCCTATGGTACCGCAGATCCAGCCACCTTTACTGGATCTGTTGCTCAGATAGGTGCTGAAAAGCTCGCACAAAGGCCAGTTACGAATATTACGAACGCCATTGCCGGGCAAGCTGCCGGTGTACAGGTCTCTGGAGGGTCAGGACAACCCGGAAGTGGGCCTGATATACGCATCAGAGGGTTTAGTTCTGTCAATTATTCCAATGATCCTCTTTACGTAGTAGATGGCGTCCCATTTACTGCAGGTCTGTCAAATATCAATATGGAGGATGTGGAGAGTATTTCCATCTTGAAAGATGCAGCTTCCACTGCTCTTTATGGATCCAGGGCCACTAACGGCGTAGTAATGATTACCACTAAAAGAGGAAAGAAGGATCGTATTCAAGTAAATGTAAGGGCTCTTCAAGGGGTTTCTTCCAGAGCAGTTCCTGAATATGACCGTGTAAGTGCGTTTGAGTATTATCCTCTGATGTGGGAAGCATACCGTAACAGTTTGATAAGAGGAACTACTACCAAAGAACAAGCTAGCCAAAAGGCCACAAATGATATAAAAGGATTGCTGGGCTATAATCCTTTCAATGTACCTAATAGTCAAATTGTACTTCCTGATGGCTCGTTGAATCCTTCAGCGCAATTACTATGGGCAGATGATTTGGACTGGGAGAAAGCCTTAACCCGTGACGCCTCTAGATCTGATTACACAGTTAGTTTTAATGGTGGTTCTGAAAAAAGTGACTACTATGTCTCTTTAGGCTACCTTGATGATAAAGGGTACCTGCTAAGGTCAGATTTTGAGCGTTTTTCTGGCCGTATGAACGTCAATAGTAATTTGACAAATTGGTTCAAGGCTGGTGTGAACATGAATTATACCCTTTCCAATTCTAACCAGGCAAGTACTGGAAGTGCTACAGGCTTCGTCAATCCATTCTTCTTTAGCCGTGGTATTGGTCCTATTTATCCCATTCATCAGCATGACCCAGTAACGGGAGCCTATGTGCTTGATGCAAATGGGCAGAGGGTATACGATTTAGGTGGCTCTTCTCCAACTATGACCCGGCCAGTGTATCCGGGTAGACATATTGTGGCTGAAACAGAATGGAATGATTTTTTATATAGGCGTAATGTGCTTGGAGGTAGAACATATGGGGAGATTACTTTCCTAAAGGATTTCAAATTAACTGGGAACTTTGCTGTAGACATAACAAACTACGAGCAACAGACCTATGAGAACACAGTAGTGGGAGATGGTGCTCCTGCTGGTAGAGCAGGCCGAGAACTTTACAACCTAACCAGTTTTACTGCTAACCAATTACTGAACTATAGTAAAACAGTAGGAGGAGTGCACGTATTTGATGCCCTATTAGGGCATGAGAACTTTAGTAGAAAGTTCGACAATCTAACTGGGTCGAAATCTGGGGAGATAGTCCCTGATAATACTGAACTGCAGAATTTTGGAACAACCAATAGCTTCAACACCTTTTCAGAAGAACATAAGATAGAGTCTTATTTTGGTAGGGCTAATTATACTTTTGATGAAAAATATACGCTTTCTGGCTCATATAGAAGAGATGGCTCCTCAAGGTTTTACAAAGATGTTCGTTGGGGAAGCTTCTGGTCTGTTGGTGCTTCTTGGCGTTTAGATAATGAAACATTTTTCACTATGCCAACCTGGATTGACATGGTGAAGTTGAGAGCCTCTTATGGCCAAGTGGGCAATGAGAATATTGGTGATTATTATGCATGGCAAGCCTTATACACCTTAGGTAGAAACAATGCAGCTGAGCCAGGCTTCTCGCAGGCTACATTAGGAAACAGAGCTTTGGTGTGGGAAAAGAACAACAGCTTTGATGTAGGAGTTGAATTTGCCCTATTTAGCAATAGATTGAACGGCACCGTGGAGTTCTTCAATAGAGAGTCTGAAGACTTATTGTTTGAAGTGAAGCTTCCGCTCTCAACAGGGGTAGACAGCAGAATAGAAAACATAGGGGCTATGTATAACCGGGGCATTGAACTCAGATTAGCCGGTGATGTAATCAAAACCAATGATTTCACCTGGAACTTAGATATAAACTGGACTACCTTCAAAAACGAACTCACCAAGTTGCCATATGTAGAATTAGTGACTGGTACTAAAAAATACAAAGTAGGGGAAGATATGCAGGCTTTTTGGTTGCGTGAATTTTATGGGGTTGATCCAGACAATGGAAATGCCTTATACAGAGCCATCAACTACAATGAAACCAACAGTAAGATCATAGGTTCTGATACCGTTACTTTCTTAGCCAACAACGCCAGATATCATTATGCAGGCTCTGCCATCCCTGATTTCTCGGGTGGAATCACTAATACCTTCACTTTCAAAGGATTTTCCTTGTCTGCGCTGATCACTTATTCTGTTGGGGGTAAATTCTACGATAGTGAATATGCAGGGCTCATGAACCATGGTACTTATGGTTCAGCCATGCACAGAGATATGCTAGGGCGGTGGCAGAACCCAGGGGATAACACCCGTGTCCCAAGGTTGGAAGTAGGAAATACCGCTAATCTGGCTGCCGCATCAGACAGATGGTTGAATGATGCCTCGTACCTGAATTTCAGATCTGTAAGCTTAAATTATAATATTCCTGCAGGCTTTGTGAGCAAGCTACGCTTACGCAATGTGAATGTATTTGCTACTGGTGAAAACTTAGGGTTCATCACTAAAAGAAAGGGGATGAACGTAGCGCAAAACTTCAATGGTACCACTTCAGCGGTGTATGTGCCTTCTAAGAACTTGTCTTTAGGAATCAATCTTTCTTTATAAAAAAAAGTAGCAATGAAAAAGAAGATATATAGCGCATTTTTAGCGTGCATTTTGGTATTTTCTTCTTGTGGAGAAGATTACCTGGAAACATCGCCAACTAATGCCGTTACTGAGGCAGATGTAGTTTCCAGTACGAAGAATGCTATGGCAGCCTTAAACGGTATTCACAGAATGCTGTACTCACAGCACAATGGTCAACAAAACCAGGGGGGAGAGGGGTCAATGAAAATCATGATGGATGCCTTGGGAGATGACTGGGTGCAAACAATAGGAACCAGCTGGTGGTCAGGGGAACACAACTGGATAGCACACAGAAATGCAACCTCCACCACCACCTACAACCATGCCTGGTACTACTTTTATTACAGAATCATTGCCAATGCCAACATGCTCATCAATGGACTGGAAAAAGCCACTGGGCCAGAGACGGAGAAGAAGATGGTGATTGGCGAAGCGTTAGTATACAGAGCTTGGAGCCATTTTCAGTTAGTACAGGTATTTGGAGAGCGGTATGATGCAGGCAAAACCAACAACCAGCTTGGAGTGCCTTTAATCACTGAAAATACCACAGAAGGCAAGCCAAGGGCTACGGTAGAAGAGGTCTACGCGCAAATCAATACAGACCTGGACAAGGCGATCGGAATGCTAACAGGCCTGCCCACCCGCCCGGCAAAGTCCCACTTCAATGCTGCAGTAGCTAAAGGTATAAAAGCAAGGGTCGCATTAACCATGCAAAACTGGCCTGTTGCCGCTAAAATGGCTCAGGAAGCAATCCAAGAAAGCGGAGCTACTCTAATGAGCAGAACCCAATATACAAGTGGGTTCAATAATATAGATAATCCTGAGTGGATGTGGGGAAGCAAGATGCAAGCAGATCAAACAAATTTCTTCTATTCGTTCTTTGCTTATATGTCTGCTAACTACAGTTCCACAGTAATTAGACAGAATCCGAAGAAAATCAATTCAGTGATCTACAATCAGATTCCTGCCACTGATGTGCGTAAACTAATGTGGGATCCAACTGGGGCAAGTATTCCAGCGCCGCCAAGCGGAATAAAGGCACCTTATGGGAATAAGAAGTTTTTAGTAGCAGACACCAATCTTAGTATTGGAGATGTGCCTCACATGCGTTTAGCTGAAATGTATCTAATCTTAGCTGAAGCAGAGGCCAGACAAGGGCTTGCTACTGCCGCAGATCATCTCTATAGGTTAGTAAGTGCGCGCGATCCTCAGGCTGTAAAGTCAACCAAAACAGGCCAAGCATTGATTAGCGAAATCCTATTCCAGCGTAGAATTGAGCTATGGGGAGAAGGGTTCCGTTTCCTAGATTTAAAACGCACTAACAGTGCATTAGACAGAACAGGTGCCAATCACATCTCTCAATGGTCATGGGTAATTACAGGCGGTAATTTTAAAGTAGAGCCCGGCGCTAAAGAGTGGCAGTTCCTGTTTCCTCAGGCTGAGATGAATGTCAATAAAGCACTGGTTCAAAATCCACTATAATTATTTTCCTCTTCTGCTCATGAAAAAAGGCTGCCTGATTTAGGCAGCCTTTTTTCATGAGCAGAAGAAAAGTGCTTTTACGGTTAACATCAGTAGCCGCTTTCTTCCAAGTATATTGAAGGCTTGCTTCCCATAGAACCGCCAAAGTCGCTTTTGAAAAATTTGTTCATGATAAATTCTATCTTATAACTATATATTAATTAATCTCTCAGTTGTTTTTGACCTGTTTTTCAAAAAGGACAGCAAAAACAGCTATTTTAGACCGCCTATTCATAGGCGTCCGTTTAAACCCACATTTTCTGTTTTTGTCTATTTTTCTGAAAACAAGCTAAAAATGCACGTGATTACAAAAGCCCTTCTGATAGGGTGCACCGTATTGTTTCCTTTCTGGCAGGGCCACGCCCAAACCAAGCCTACCCTCACGGTAGAGAAAATAATGCAGGATCCAGCCCAATGGATCGGCACTTCCCCCTCCAACCTCTACTGGTCCGAGGATGGGAAGCAGGTCTTTTTCCAGTGGAACCCCGAAAAGGCAAAACGCGACTCGCTCTATTCCGTGAACGCCAACAGCAGAAAGATCACGAAAGTCTCGGCCGCTGCGCGGAAGAACCTTCTCCCACCCGGTGGCACCTACAACAAGGATAGAACTCAGCGGGTGTATGAGCGGAACGGGGACCTGTTTTTAGTGGAGACCAAATCGGGCAGGCGGCGGCAAGTCACCAACACGGTGGAACGGGAGTCCTCACCAAGCTTCACCTTTGATGGGCAAGAGGTAACGTATCTCAAGGACGGGAATCTTTATGCCTGGAGTATGGGCAGTGGCCAGACCCGGCAGCTGACTGATTTCAGGAGGGGGCGCAAACCCGCGGATCAGGACCAGACCAAAGATCGGCAGGAGCTATTTCTAAGGAAACAGCAGATGGAACTGCTGGAGATTGTGCAGAAAAGGGAGGAGGAGAGAAAGCAGCAGCGCCAGGCGCAGAGAGAAATCCTAAAGAACCGTCCCAAAGAAATCTATACGGAAGACAAGACGGTAGATAACATCATCCTGAGTCCAGATGAACGCTACATCACCTATAGGTTAGTATCACGGCCAGCCAATAGTAAGCTTGCCCAGGTGCCTAACTACGTTACCTCCTCAGGGTACACTGAAGAAATTCCTACCAGAACCAAGGTAGGAGCCGTGCAACCAACCTATGAGCTGGGTTTGTATGACCTCCAGGCAGATACTACCTATATGGTTTCTTTCAAAGGCTTGCCAGGCATACAGGAGAAGCCAGCCTTCCTCAGAGGAAACCAGAGATCTGCCGGTGCTGATACCTCACGCACTTCGTCAGAAGCCAGGAAGATCATGATGTTTGGGCCTTACTATTCACCAAATGGGAAGAAAGCAGTTTTGGTAGCGCGCTCCCATGACAACAAAGACCGCTGGATTATGAGCTTTGACCCTGCCACCAGAACCACCAAAGTTGTAGACCGGCTCCATGATGATGCCTGGATCAATGGATATGGCCCCGGGGAGGTTGGTTGGATGCCAGATAACGAAAGCATTTGGTTTCTCTCCGAGGAAAGCGGGTATGCCCACCTTTACACGGTACAGGTGGCCTCTGGGCAGAAGAAAGCGCTCACCAGCGGTAAATTTGAGGTGCAGAGCATTCAGCAGTCTAAAGATAAAAAGTACTGGTATCTCACCACCAATCAAGTACACCCCGGGGAGCAGCATTTCTACCGGATGCCCTTAGCCGGCGGGAAAATGGAGCAGATCACCAAAATGACGGGTGCCCACGAAGTCACCATGTCACCAGATGAGAAGACCTTGGCCATACGCTACTCCTATTCCAATAAGCCTTGGGAGCTGTACCTGATGGACAACAAGGTCGGGGCCAAGCCGGTGCAGATCACCCAATCCACCACGGCAGAATTCAAAGCCTACCCTTGGCGCGAACCGGAAGTAATTACCTACAAGGCCGCTGATGGGGCCGAAGTGCATGCTCGCCTATATAAGCCCGAAAGTTCAGCTGGAAACGGACCGGCAGTAATTTTCGTGCATGGGGCAGGATATTTGCAGAACGCCCATAAATGGTGGAGTACTTATTTTAGAGAGTACATGTTCCATAACCTTTTGGTAGACAAAGGCTATACGGTGTTGGACATAGATTACCGAGGCAGTGCGGGCTATGGCCGTGACTGGCGAACGGGCATTTACCGGCACATGGGTGGCAAAGACTTAAGCGACCACGTAGATGGTGCCAAGCTGCTCGTTGAGAAATATAAAGTAGACCCTAAAAGCATCGGCATTTACGGGGGATCATACGGTGGGTTCATTACCCTAATGGCCATGTTCACCCAGCCAGATGTCTTCGCGGCGGGAGCAGCCCTTCGCTCCGTCACAGATTGGTCCCATTATAACCACGGCTATACGTCTAACATTTTAAATGAACCACAAGCCGACAGCCTAGCTTACTTGCGAAGCTCCCCCATTTATTTTGCCGAAGGCTTAAAGGGAGCCCTGCTGATGTGCCATGGCATGGTAGACACAAACGTGCATTTCCAGGACATTGTGCGGTTGTCTCAGCGGCTTATTGAATTGGGGAAAGACAATTGGGAGCTGGCGGTCTATCCCATAGAAGACCACGGGTTTGTAGAGCCTAGCAGCTGGACCGATGAGTACAAGCGGATCTTGAAGCTTTTCGAGGCCAATTTGAATAAATCAGCCCCAAAATAACCTGTTGAAATTATCCCTGTTTCACAAATAGGAACATGCCACACCCTTATTTCCCATGAATGTAGTGTTAGCCTACTTCAAAGGGGCGGCGGCAAGTAAACGTCCCTTTCTCTCTTACAGAGGCCAACACTCTACAACAAGTTATTCCTACTAAAACAGAGAAGCCAGCTACTTTAGCTGGCTTCTCTGTTTTAGTAGGAATTTTGGGAAAACGGCTTAAAAACGCTTGCGTAAGGCTACCCCTTGGAGAAGCTCGCCGGCCGGCAACTGTTCTGTTGCCGGAAGTAACCTCCAGCCCAGTTCCTTTTCCTTTTTGTGCAGTTCAGGTACTAAAATACCAATAGTAGCCCCTACCGCGTAGCCTACAATATTATCGCTTAAAAAGTGCTTGCCCGCCCTGAGCCGCAAATAACCTACTGTGGCCGGAACAGCGGCGGCGGCGCCCCACACCACCGGCCGCCAGGGAGAATCTGGGTGTAGGTCATGGAAGACCTTAGCGGTGAAGAACGCGACGCTTGCCGTAGCCGCCGTATGGCCCGCAAAGAAGGAATTGGTGGCGTACTTGTGAAGCCGCTCTTCCAAGGGAGCATGCGTGGCGTATACATTGGGCCTTTTCCGGTTGGTTAAACCGGCAGTTAGGGCATAAAGGCCTCCGGTGAGGGAGACCGTCTCGGCGTACAGGAAGAAAATGTCTTTGGCATGGGGGATAGCGTCTTTATCGGCTAGAAACAGAAGAGGCAGCGCGTAAGAAGAGTAAAAGAAGACATCACTGGCATCTTTGGCCTTCTTGCTGTAATTGCCGGCCGCCCAACGGTCAAACCCATTGACCTGGTCCTTGCTGATGTGCCTTAAATCTTCTTCGGTAAGCCGGGTTTTATTCGTGAGGAGGTAAGAGCCTGCCACCGACATAGACACTCCTCCCGCTGTAATAAGGCCATCGCGCAGCAAATCTGTATGGTACAAAGGTGCAGGACTTTGCGCCTGCAGGGGAGTAAGGGCCCCGTAGAAAAGCGCAATGAGGGCCAGTAGCTTGCAGAATGGTCTGGACAGGCTTTTCATTAGAATTTATATTGAAGGCTGACACCGTCCAGGTTATGCCCCAAAACCGGAATCACACTAGGTGAAAGAGAAAACCCGGTGGTGTTGGCTTTCTTGTGAAGTTGGGGCACCAGAATACCTACTGCGGCACCTACTCCGTAACCAATCAGGTTGTCGCTGAGGAAGTGTTTACCTGCTTCCAGGCGCAGATACCCTACGGCAGCCGGAACAATGGCGGCACCAGCCCATACAAACGGACGAAGCGGGGAATCTGGGTTGTAATCATGGAAAACCTTGGCTGTGAAGAATGACACCGTGGAAACGGCGGCGGTATGCCCGGCAAAAAAGGAATTCTGAGAGTTAGCCCTGGTTTTTTCGCGAATTTCCACGTCAGGGCTATAGGTAAGCGGGCGGGCTCTTGGGAAAGCGGCAGACCCCATGGTGAAAAGCGTGCCCGTAATAGACATAGTTTCTACATAAAGCGCCAGTAACTGGCCCGTTTTTACCTCGGGGTCAAAGAGCAGCAAAGCCGGGGCAGCCAAAGAGCTGTACAGCATGACATCACTCACCTTCTTGGCGCTTTCACTATGGTTACCAGCTGCGAAGCGGTCAAAGCTGTTTACGTCGCTCTTCTTCAAGGCCCGCGCCTCTTCCGGAGTGAAAGGCTCTTTCTGCTGCATGAGATATAGCCCCAACCCGCTCAATCCAACCCCTGCGGCCGTGATGGGGGCGTCTACCTTGAAGGAGGTTTTATAAGGCGATTCTGATTGGGCAAAGGTTTGGGTGCAGGTGAAAAAGCTAATGACAAGGGTATAAAGGTATTTTTTCATAGGTGCGTAAAATATTTTTAAATATGGATTCTGAGATGTTTTTGAAACGGGCAGAGGTATAAAAGGTTTCTGTACCTCTCTTAGAGTTTGGCGTAAGGACAAAAAGGGCCAGCGGCAGTTGTATTAGCCAATGTTTTTAAAAATCAGAGCTAAAACAGAGAGACAGCAAATCCTCTTTTGATAGGTGGCTGGAATATTCCGGTATCAATTCCCCCATAATTTTTTGCATCTCCGGCAATTAGACTAATTTTGTCTCTTGCGGTCCAACTGCTGAGCCGCCTAGCGTTTGTATTAACAATTTAGATAATGCCATATCTTTTTACATCTGAGTCGGTGTCTGAAGGACATCCGGATAAAGTAGCCGATCAAATTTCTGACGCTTTGTTAGATGAATTCCTGAAACAGGATCCTCAATCAAAAGTTGCATGTGAGACTTTGGTGACCACCGGATTGGTGGTTTTGAGCGGCGAGGTGAAGTCACAGGCCTATGTTGATGTTCAGAAAGTAGCCCGTGAGGTAATCCGCCGCATTGGGTATACCAAGTCTGAGTATAAATTTGATGCCGAGGCATGTGGGGTTATCTCTACCATCCATGAGCAGTCAGATGATATCAACCAAGGTGTAGAGCGCGAGAATCCAGAAGACCAGGGGGCCGGTGACCAGGGAATGATGTTTGGGTACGCTACCAGTGAAACCGACAGCTACATGCCTTTGGCGCTGGAGATTTCCCACCTGTTGCTGAAGGAATTGGCGGCTATCCGGAAAGAAGGCAAGGAAATGACTTATCTTCGGCCAGATGCGAAGTCACAGGTTACTATCCGGTATTCTGATACGCATGTGCCTGAGAAGATTGACACCGTAGTGATCTCAACCCAGCATGATGAGTTCGAGAACTCAGATTCTTCTGACCGTGCTGCCTCTAAGCAAGCGGAGGGGAAGATGGTTGCTAAGATCAAGGAAGATGTGCTGAACATCCTGTTACCGCGCGTAAAGAGCAAATTGCCCCAGCGTACCGCAGACCTGTTCGCTGATGACATCACCTATCACATCAACCCAACCGGTAAATTTGTGATTGGTGGTCCACACGGTGATACCGGGTTGACAGGCCGTAAAATCATTGTAGATACCTACGGAGGCAAAGGCGCTCACGGCGGAGGCGCTTTCTCAGGCAAAGACTCTTCTAAAGTAGACCGTTCCGCTGCCTATGCGGCCCGGCATATTGCCAAGAACTTAGTAGCTGCCGGGGTAGCAGACCAAGTGCTGGTGCAGGTTGCCTATGCAATTGGGGTAGCCGAGCCAGTTGGCTTGTACGTGACCACCTACGGAACCACCAAAGTGAAAGGTGCCAATGGCGAAACCATGACCGATGGCGAGATTGCAAACAAGGTGAACGAACTGTTTGAGATGCGTCCGTATGATATTGTGCAGCGGTTCGGGTTGCAGAATCCTATCTTCTCTGAGACGGCTGCCTACGGACATATGGGCCGGGAATCAGGCATCAAGAAAGTAGAGTATCAGGTGAATGGTCAGAAAGAAACTAGAGAGTTTGAGACCTTCACTTGGGAGAAATTAGATTACGTAGAAAAAATCAAGGCTGCTTTTCAGCTTTAGATAACCTGTTTCCAACCTCTTTTTATGAAAAGAGCCCCAATTGGGGCTCTTTTTTTATGTAGACGAAGGGAAGTTATCTTAATAAGAGATGAGCTTCTCCTTGTATTTGATCAATTGCTTTTTCATGTCCTCTACGGCTTTGTCAGTGGCTGTCTCAAAAGTGCCCGCCTCTTCTTTGCAAAACAAGGTAGCACCTGGCACAAAGAGTTTCACTTCCACCAACTTATTGTCATGGGACTCTGGCTTTTGCACACGCAGGATCACTTCACCACTCACGATTCTGTCAAAGAAAGTATCTAGCTTGTCAAGTTTTCTCTGGAGGAAATCTAAGAGACTTTGGTCAGCGGTGAAGTGTACAGATTGGATTTGCAATTTCATAGTTTACTTCTTTAGGGTGTTACGAATTACGCTTTGGGATGAGCTTTCTCAAAGACGGCTTTGAGCTTCTCAATGGAATTATGGGTGTAGACCTGCGTGGCGGCCAAGCTGGCGTGCCCCAACAGGTCTTTGATAGCCCCTAGGTCTGCCCCTCGGTTAAGTAAATGCGTGGCAAAAGAGTGCCTGAGCACGTGCGGACTGTTTTTTACGGCCGTTGACACAGAGCTCATGTATTTCTTCACCACCCGGTAAACGTACTTTGGGTAGAGGGGGGCCTCTTTATCCGTAACGAAGAGAAAAGGAGAATTGTTATTAGGAAAAGCCTCCTGCCGTTTTACCAGGTATTGGGACAAAGAAGTGGCCAAAGAGGTGTTCAGAGGCAGTATCCGCTCCTTGTTGCCCTTTCCCAGCACCTTTAACGTACTGGAGGCGAGGTGGATATCCGCTAGTTTGAGATTGGTTAACTCGGCCAGACGCATGCCGGTGCCATACAGTAATTCCAGAATAAGTCGCTCCCTGAAACCTTTATAATCTGCGGAGAATTCACTCTGGTCCAGCAGTTGGGTGAAGGCGTCTTCTTCAATGAAGGCTGGTAATTTTTTAGCTAGTTTAGGAGCCTTTATGCGTAAGGTAGGGTTACGCTCTAGCTTTCCCTGCTGCACCAGAAAGCGGAAGAAGGAGCGAAGCGAGGCAATCTTGCGGTGGATGGTACGGCTATCCAAGTCTTTTTGGACCAGCGTCACTACCCAAGACCTGATAATGGCATGGTCTGCCTGAGATATGTCTTCCAGATCATATACCTCCTTCAGGTATTCCTGAAACTGGCAAAGATCCGTTTGGTACGAGGTAATGGTATGCGGACTGAAGCGCTTCTCGTACTGGAGGTACTTAAAAAATAATTCCATAAATTAGAAAGTAGCCGCTGATAAGCGGTACCCACTAATTTATGGAATTACCACGTAAAATCTAAGGATAAAAGACTAGTAGTTGTCTGTAGCGAACAATTGTTGCTTGTAGACCGCTCTTTCTCTCTGCTTTCTTTTGGTAACAGAAGGCTTCTGGAAGAACGTTCTGGCACGCAGTTGCTTCAGCACACCTGTTCTTTCAAATTTCTTTTTGAATCTCTTTAAGGCTTTGTCTACAGACTCGTTATCCTTTACGTTGATGATAATCATATTATAGTTTGATTTAAAGTCAGTTGTTTTAAGGATTGCAAAGGTATTGACAAATATGCTCCTTGTCAATACCTTTTTCCTAATTATTTTAATACTGCTCTGGAAATAACAAGTTTCTGAATTTCTGAAGTTCCTTCACCTATGGTGCAAAGCTTGGAATCACGGTAGTATTTCTCTGCCGGATAATCTTTAGTATACCCATAACCGCCAAAGATCTGAACGCCTTCATTCGCTACGCGCACGCACACCTCAGAGGCATACAGTTTGGCCATGGCAGACTCTTTGTTTACGTTTTCTCCCCGGTTTTTCATGTCAGCGGCTCTATAGGTAAGGAGTGCCGCTGCCTCAATCTCCGTGGCCATATCAGCTATCTTAAACGCGATTCCCTGGAACTGAGAAATAGGCTTGTTGAACTGCTGACGTTCCTTAGAATAGGCCAGGGCAGCTTCATAGGCTCCTTGTGCAATGCCAAGGCTTAAGGCAGCAATAGAGATGCGGCCGCCGTCCAATACTTTCATGGACTGGATAAATCCTGCACCCACTTCGCCCAGAATGTTTTCATGCGGTACGCGGCAATCTTCAAAGATGAGTTCGGTAGTCTCTGAGGCGCGCATGCCCAATTTGTCTTCTTTTCTGCCGGCAGAGAAGCCTGCGGTTGGCTTTTCAATCACAAACGCTGTCATGCCATGCGAGTCACCTACTTCGCCTGTTCTGGCAATTACCACCGCTATATTGCTGGATTTGCCATGGGTGATAAAGTTCTTAGCGCCGTTCAGTACCCAATGGTCACCATCTCTTACAGCTACTGTGCGCATGTTACCGGCGTCAGACCCGGTGTTTGGTTCTGTAAGACCCCAGGCGCCTATCCATTCTGCAGTTGCCAGCTTTGGTAGCCATTTCCTTTTCTGCTCTTCGTTACCGAACTGCAGGATATGGCCGGTGCACAAGGAGTTGTGCGCCGCCATAGAGAGGCCAATGGAGCCATCAATTTTGGAAAGCTCAGCAATGGCTGTGACGTATTCCAAGTAGCCAAAGCCCGAACCGCCATATTCCTGAGGAACTAGCACACCCATCAAGCCCAATTCCCCCAGTTGTTTGAAGACATG
Source organism: Rufibacter glacialis (assembly GCF_008271745.1). Classification (GTDB taxonomy): domain Bacteria; phylum Bacteroidota; class Bacteroidia; order Cytophagales; family Hymenobacteraceae; genus Nibribacter; species Nibribacter glacialis. The sequence continues at coordinate 196,144 of NZ_VKKZ01000010.1, forward strand.
GATAGGGAATTCCTGAGACTCATCCCATTTCATCATGTCTGGTTTAATGGATTTGGAGCCAAAATCACGGATCATTTCCGCAATCATTTTCTGATTCTCATTATAGGTAAGTTGCATATAGGTAGGTAGTCAGTTTGATTCTGGTAGATTCTTATAAAAGTACTTAAAGAAATTTAATCTTGCTAACGTTTGTTAGTCTTTTGTGTTGGCGGCATTAAGCTTGAACATCATCTTTTCTTAAATCAACATCTTAATGGTTGCAAGCAGTGAAGTAATGTTAGCCTTGTTGAAATTCGTTTTCCTGCTGTTTTGTAGAAGAACCATCTAGAACATGTTTTTCGAATAAGGCAAAAAGGCGAAAAAGTAATATTTAGGGCTGATATTAGGTTTTGGCGTAGCCGTTACTTTTGCCTTACTTTGTGATTGGCTTTGTCTGTACTTAGGTTTCCTGCCTGAACAGATGTTTTTTTACGAGAATGTTTTTTATATATGCCCAACACTTTATATAAGCACGTATTCTTTCTTTTTCTTTTGATAGGGACACTTCAACTGAGTTCCTGCAATGTCTATAGGCAGAACGTAATGTTCAGAACAGAAGGTGACGTGAACACAGACCTTCTTCGTGCTTCCATCATAGAGGCGGGGAGGAATTATAAAATTCAACCTAATGATGTATTAGACATCCGGATTTACACCAACAAAGGGGAGATTCTTGTTGACCCTAATAACTTCCTGCGTCAGGAGCTTGCCCAAAGTGGGGGACGAAATACAATGGGTGTTCAATCTGGACCCCAGCAGCAAAAACCTCAGGAATATACCGTATTGCCAAATGGCGAAGTAAAAGTACCTATGATAGGTTTTGTTCCTGTGCAGGGATTTACATTGGCCCAAGCCGATAGTGTGTTCCAAAGCCGGTTTGAAACTTATTATAGAGACACCTATGTTTATTCTGAGGTAATAAGTAGAAGGGTAGTTGTACTTGGTGCTACTGGCGGAAGTGTCATTCCGTTGGAGAGGGAAAACATAAATGTAGTAGAGATATTGGCTTTGGCCGGTGGAATACCTGAGAACGGAAAAGCACAGAACATCAGACTTGTTAGAAATATAGCTTCAGATAAGCCAATTGTGCACGTAATAGACCTATCTACTATTGCCGGGTTGCAAAAAGCAAGTCTTAAAGTGCAACCAAATGATGTCATTTATGTAGAGCCTGTCAAAAGAGTCTTCAATGAGTCTCTTCGGGACGTGTTGATGGTGATTGGGGCTGTTTCCAATGTTCTCACCTCCTACATCGTTATCAAAGATATAATCAATTAGTACCATCAGTACAAGATAAATTCATGAGTGTAAAAACAGCCAATGATCTGGATGAACTGGATCATCGTTTGGGTAGTGGGGAAGATGAGGAAGATGATGGCGGAACGAGCATTGATTTTGTAACTCTTTTACATGTAGTTAAACGAAGCATTCCTTGGGTCCTTCTCCTAATACTCTTAGGTGCTGGAGGTTCCTATCTTTACTTGAGGTACACGAAAAAGGTATATGAGTCCTCTTCCACGCTTAAATTAGATGAGCAATCAGAGGCCGGTGTTCTTGGGTTGGAGAACAATGGCCTGAAGGTGGAGTCCGGGATTGGGAAGCTTCAGGGGGAGGTAGACCTTATCAAGTCTAACATCGTCTTTGAAAGGTTAAAAGAAACCATGCCGTTGCAGGTGAGTTACTTTGTGGAGGCGCGGGTCTTGGATGCTGAGTTGTATAAAGATAGTCCATTTGAAGTTCTTTATGACTCGGTGGATTTCAACTTATATGACCAAAAGATTTATGTCAAGTTCCAGTCACCTAGTCGGTTTGACTTATATGTGGGGGAAACCGGTACCCCATCTTCCCACGCGGTAGGTGAGCCAGTTTCCGTAGTTGGCAGCAGAGTCACCATCAAGACAGCTCCATCATTTTCTTCTGCTAGTGTTGGGGTGGAGTATTATTTTGTCATTAACAGTGACCAACGCCTGAAGGGGTACATAGACGGCAATTTAACCACAGCCATTCTTAACCCGGAGTCAAAGACAATTCAGATTTCGTTCAAGGATTTCAATCGTTTCAAGGCGCGTGACATTGTCAATAACATAGATGCCGTTTACCTACAACATAAACTAGAGCGTAGCAATCAAGCGAGTAAGCAGACGCTTAGCTTCTTGAATGAGCAATTAAAGGAAACGGAAGACAGCCTTAGGAAAGCCGAAAACGATATAGAGCAGTTTGTTAGGCAGAACAAGTCTTATGACATTAAGGCTAATCTCCAGGAAGCCTTGAGTATGGTGCAGGAACTGGAGAAAGAGAAGCTAGAACTCAGGTTCCAGTTGTCACTATTGAACACCATTCAAGCCAAAGTTCAGCGAAACGAAGACCTTGGTATGGTGGTAAGTGGGCTACAAGGTCAGGAGGGCCAAGATCCTCAACTGACTGAGCAGTTAACGGAACTCAGCGATTTGCAGGCTCGCATCAGAACGCAGAGCATGACCAGCAGAGGGAATACTACTGCTGAAAAGCTGGCGGAAGAGCAGCTGCGATTCGCCCAGAACAGGATTGCTGGTATCATTAGCAGTAGCAGAGCCTTGGTTCAGACCAAAATCCAAAACATTGACAGGAACCAGTCAGAGCTAACCGGGAAAATCCTTCAGGCGCCGGCGCAGGAAACAGAGCGGGCCCGATTAGAGCGGATTTTTGGGTTGTACGAAAGCTTTTTCACCCAGATATTGAACAAGAGGGTGGAGTATGGGATCGCTATGGCGGGGACTACCCCAGATTTTCAGATTTTATCTCCAGCCAACCTACCAAGTGAATCAAATCCCATCTCGCCTAATCCTCTTCTCATTTATGCCATAGGCATCGCGGGCGGCTTGTTTCTAGGGGTTGGATTGATTGCGACCCGGTACTTGATGCATGATACCGTTACCAACGTGCGGGAATTGGAGCGCAATACGTCTGTGCCTGTGCTGGGGGTGGTGCCTTCCTATGATAAGCAGAAGATGCCCTTCTCTAAATTGGTGGTAAATCAGAACCCAAAATCGGCTTTAAGTGAATCCATCCGTTCAATCAGAACGAACCTGGAATTCATGAGTGCCACCAAGAAAAAACGGATTATCTCCATTACCTCCACTATCAGTGGGGAAGGGAAGACCTTTGTAGCGGTGAACCTGGGGGGCATTATTGCCATGTCTGGCTTGAAAGTAGTGATCCTTGATCTAGACATGCGCAAACCAAAGGTGCATATTGCCTTAGATGGCGATAACAGCAAGGGGATGAGTACCATCCTGATTGACAAGCACACGCTGGAAGAATGCCTGCAGCAGACTTCTGTTCCAGATCTGGACTTCATCTCGGCGGGTCCTACGCCCCCTAACCCTTCTGAGTTGATCATGGGCGGCCGTTTTGATAATGTTTTAGAGGAATTGCACCAAATCTATGATATCATCTTAGTGGATAGTCCGCCGGTAGGGCTGGTGACAGATGGCGTCTTGATCATGCGGAAAGCAGATGTTCCGCTTTACATCATTCGGGCTAACTATTCCAAGAAGACCTTCCTGAAAGGGATAGATAAATTAGTGCGCAACAACCACTTGTCCAACATGGCCACCATCTTGAATGATGTGAGCAGCACCAATATGTATGGCTATGGCTACGGCTATGGCTACGGCTATGGGTACGGGCAAGGCTATTATGATGAGGAGGAAAAGCCAACGGTTGGCAGTAAGCTGAAGTCTTTGTTTAAGTAGAGGGTATGTGGGGTAGCCTTAAGAAGCTTTGGGGGCCAAAGGAGCCCGTAACCTCTTCCTTTGCTGAATTGGGGGCAGACATGCATTCGCACCTGCTTCCTGGGCTGGATGATGGGGCTGCTACCCTAGAAGACTCAATGGAGCTGCTGGAAAGCCTAGTGGCTATGGGCTTCAAGAAGCTTTGCATGACTCCTCATATTATGGGAGATTTCTATAAGAATACCCCAGCTTCTATAAGGGCTAAGTTACAGTTGGTGCAAGAAGCGGCAGTTGCCCGGGGAATCCAGGTGGAGCTTTCCTGTGCTGCCGAATATTATGTGGATGAATGGTTTTTTGCTGCCGTTCAAAATGGAGAGGAGCTTTTGTCCTTTGGGGGCGAGCGCAAGTATGTGCTCATGGAAACCTCTTACATGAATGAGCCTTCCCATTTGCGGCAAGTGATTTTTGCTGTTCAGATGGCAGGCTACACACCTGTGCTGGCGCATCCAGAGCGGTATACTTATTTTTTTGATAGAATGGAGGCGCTTCTCTCTCTGAGAGAAACTGGGGTGTTATTCCAAATAAACATCAATTCCCTGACTGGGTATTATTCCAAACAGGCCAAAGAGGTTGCCCGGCAGCTTATCCAGAAGAAAGCGGTTGAATTTTTAGGTACAGATACGCATGCTATGAAACATATCAATGTGCTGGAGCGGGCACTCACCGAGCCTTTGCTCCAGGAAGCCCTAAAATTACCGCTCCTAAACTCTAGCCTTTAATTAACACCTTACTTCCTTTTGAAACACGTACTGGTTACCGGTGGTAGTGGTCTGGTAGGCCACTTTCTGTTGCAGCGTTTGCTGGCAACCGGTTGTAAGGTCACGGCTTTGTACAGGCAAACAGGTTCAGAACTAACCCACCCTAACCTGCATTGGGTGCAAGGAGACATTCTGGATCCAATGCTGATAAACTCCCTTGTTCAACAGGTAGAAGAGGTGTACCATTGTGCGGGGTTTGTGTCTTATGCGCCCCAAGATGCCGCTTTGTTAAGGCAAATCAATGTAGAAGGCACCACCAATATCGTGGATGCCTGCCTGGAGAAAACCGGGGTGCGGCTGTGCCACGTAAGTTCTATTGCCGCCATCAATCGGAAAAAGGGCGATAAAACTATTCAGGAAGATGCAAAGTGGGATCCAGTGGTGGAGAGGTCTATGTATGCTTCTTCTAAGCATTTCGCTGAGATGGAAGTGTGGCGCGGCATCTCAGAAGGACTTAAGGCGGTGATCGTCAATCCTTCTGTCATCCTGGGGCCCAGAGACATGGAACGCAGCAGCACCCAACTGTTCAAATATATTTCTGAGGAGCGCGCTTTCTATACCCACGGGTATGCTAACTTCGTAGACGTGCGCGATGTGACAGAAGCCATGCTGCGGTTAATGAACGGAAACCATTGGGGAGAACGTTTTATCATCAACGGGCACCAGGTGTCTTATCTGCAGTTCTTCCAGAAGGTGGCTGCTTTGATGGGGAAGAAGGCTCCGTTCCTGAAAGTGCCGGATTGGCTCGCTGAGGTGCTCTGGCGGGTTGAGCGGGTAAGAGGGGCAATCACTGGTACTAAACCTTTGATCACCAAAGAGACCGCCCGCATAGCCAAAGAGGAGCACTTTTATTCCAATGAAAAAATAAAGGCGGCAACTGGTTTAACCTTCCGTTCGTTGGAAGATACCCTGCGCTGGAGTTGCGGGCAACTTGCGAAAGCAGGCAGCTCGTGAAGCTCCCTTTCTGCAAGGGAGAGTGTTGTATAGAATTGGGATCTGGTAAAACAGTCCTTGGTTGAGATTAACTTGTAGATGAACGATAATTTTGAAGATTTTTCCAGCGAAGACCTAGACCTTGTGAAAAGGTTTGAAGCGATGCTGGATGCCAATAGCGCGGTTTTCTTTGATCTCTCAGATTATGAGAGTATCATAGATTATTACGCCAACAGTTTTAACTATAGCCAAGCCTTAAAGGCCTGTGACATAGGCATTACCCAATACCCTTACTCTACTGAACTACTGATTGACAAAGCCCAGATTCTGGCAATGTTGGGGGCTTTTGATGAAGCCCTCCACCTGGTAGAGGAAGTGGCGCAGATTGAACCCGGCAACGAAGACATTCCCCTGACCAGAGGCATCATCTTTAACCAGAAAGGCGATTTTGCCCTGGCCATTGACTGTTTCAAGCAGGCGGTGGAGCAGTCTGAGGTGAAAGATGACATCTACTTCAACATTGGTCTTTCTTACCAGAGTTGGGGTAAGTTCAAGGCGGCCATGAAGTATTACAAGAAAAGCCTGCGGTTGAACATGGAGAACGAGTTGGCCCTGCAGGAACTCCTCTACTGTTTAGAGATCACCGGCGAAGGGGAAGGTGTCATCACCTTCTTCCAGGAATTCGTGGATGAAGACCCGTATTCTGCCATGGCCTGGTTTAACCTGGGCTTGGCGCAGAGCCGCTTAGGGAACTATGAGAAGGCGGTAGGTGCCTATGAATACGCCACCCTTATTCAACCTGATTTAGCGCCCGCTTATGTGAATCTGGCCAATAACTACGTCTATCTGGGAGAGTTCACAAAAGCCATAGAGTCTTTTCAGGCGGCGCTGGAACACACGGAGCCTAACGCAGACATCCTGTGTAACATTGGCGAGTGCTATGAAAAGCTGTCGCAGTGGGATCTTTCGCATAGGTATTACCAGAAGGCCATTGACCTTTCTCCAGAGATGGACGAAGCCTGGTTTGGCATTGGCGTGATCCTGGATTTGCAGGGCAAATGGATGGAAGCGGTGCACCATTACCGCAAAGCCATCTCTTTCTACGCAGACAACGCAGATTACTGGCTGGCCCTGGCCGCGGCCGAGTACAACCTGGGTAACATCATCTCCAGTGTGGAGGCCTATGAGCAAGCCAGCACCCTTTCGCCGGAAAATAAAGATATCTGGCTGAATTGGTCCATCATCCTGTATGAGCAGGGTAATTTTGAAGGGGCTATTGACTTGCTCCTGAACGCGTTAGAGTTGCAGCCAGATGAGGCAGAGCTGCATTACCGGCTGTGCGCCTACAGCCTGGCGGCAGGAAAGTATAAACAGGCATACAATTATTTAGAAAATGCCTTAATTTTGGATTTCGATAAGCACAAGCTTCTTTTCGATTTCTTTCCTGAACTGGAGTCGCAGCGCGCCTTGGCCCGCCTGATAGACCAGTATCGTAAATAACCTTTTTCATGAACTACGAACTTTCCCATTTACCCCAACGCACCTCTAAACCCAGAGAGAGCGGTTTTACCATGGCCATGGACAAAGGCCTCAGCCTAAGAGAGACTGAAAATTTTGTAGAGGTAGCCGGAGAGTACGTAGACATCGTGAAATTGGGCTGGGCCACCTCCTTCGTGACGCCCAACTTAGACAAGAAGTTAGAGATTTATAAGGCGGCCGGAATACCCGTGTACCTGGGAGGTACCCTGTTTGAAGCCTTTATTGTGAGAGGCCAATTTGAGGATTACCGCCGCTTGCTGGACAAGTACGGGTTAACCTTTGCCGAGATCTCCGACGGGTCCATTGAGATGGACCACAACCTGAAGTGCGAATACATCAGAACCCTGGCTCAACAGGTCACCGTGCTGTCAGAGGTAGGGTCAAAGGATGACACCAAGATCATTCCGCCTTACAAATGGATCAGCCTCATGCAGGCCGAGCTGGATGCCGGGGCCTGGAAGGTGATAGGCGAGTCTAGGGAAGCTGGGAACGTGGGGCTTTTCCGGTCTACCGGTGAAGTGAGAAGCGGTCTGGTGGAAGAGATCCTGACCAAGATCCCGTCTGAGAGAATCATCTGGGAAGCGCCTCAGAAAGCCCAGCAGGTGTTCTTCATCAAGCTGCTGGGAGCCAACGTGAACCTGGGCAACATTGCACCCAACGAGATTGTGCCGCTGGAAACGATCCGGTTAGGCCTGCGCGGCGATACGTTCACCCATTTCCTTGACAAAAGCTTTCTAGACAAACTCGTCTAACCCACCCTTTATTTAGTCCGCCGCCATGGAGTTACTCCGCCAGTTCATCGATCTATTCCTGCACCTGGACCAGCACCTGAGCCAGATCATCTCTGACTACGGTACCTGGACCTATGTTATTCTGTTCATGATCATATTCGTGGAGACAGGCGTGGTGGTCATGCCGTTCCTGCCGGGCGACTCCCTGTTGTTTGCCGCCGGGGCCTTTGCCGCCACCGGAGTATTGAATGTCTGGATCTTGATGACATTGCTGTTTATAGCCGCTTTTCTGGGAGACACGCTCAATTACCTCATAGGGGACTATTTCGGACCCAAGGTGTTCAAACGGGACTATAGGTTCCTGAAGCGGGAATACCTGCTCAAAACGCAGGCGTTTTATGAAAAACACGGCGGAAAGACCATCATCTTCGCCCGTTTCATTCCCATCATCCGTACGTTTGCGCCGTTTGTGGCAGGCGTAGGCACCATGAAGTACAGCAAGTTCCTTTCCTATAACATCATTGGGGGCTTTATCTGGGTAGTGGGCTTTGTGATGGCTGGCTTCGTTTTCGGGAACATCCCGGTGGTGAAGAAGAACTTCACGCTTGTGATTTTTGGGATCATCCTTATCTCCATCCTGCCGCCCATCATTGAGTTGGTAAAGCAGAAGATGGGTTCTAAAAAACAGTAGCCCAGGAAGTACCTTAACTCCCAGAAAGCCTTATGGAACATGAATACGGGCTGGTAGGATACAAGCTAACCCACTCTTTCTCCCAGAAATATTTCACTGAGAAGTTCAGCGCCGAAGGAATCAAAGACAGCGTCTACCACCTCTTTGAGTTAGACCAGATCGCAGACTTCCCAGAATTGCTGCGGGCGCACCCGAACCTGAAGGGGCTCAACGTGACCATCCCCTACAAAGAAACCATCATCCCTTTCCTGGACGGGATGGAGGCTGCCGCTGCGCGCATAGGAGCGGTGAACGTGGTGAAGTTTGAGAACGGACAGCTCATTGGGCACAACTCAGATTACCAGGGCTTCATGCAGTCGCTGCAGAATTTCTATCCGTGCTACTCCCATTCGCAGGCGTTGGTGCTGGGAACGGGAGGGGCGGCCAAGGCCGTGATGGCAGCTTTGGAATACCTGAACATCGCCTACAAGGTGGTCTCCCGGCAACCAAGACCAGGCATGCTCACCTACCAGGACCTCACGCCCAGCGTCCTTTCCTCCGTGTCGCTTATTGTCAATGCCTCGCCGATGGGAACGTTCCCTAACCACGACCAGGCGCCCGACCTTCCTTATGAGCTGTTGTCTGCCCACCACTACCTCTATGATCTGGTGTACAACCCCGCAGAAACGCTTTTCATGAAGCGCGGCAAAGAGATGGGCGCCAAAACCATCAACGGCTATGAAATGCTCTGCCTCCAGGCCGAGGTAGCCTGGCAGATCTGGCACAGCTAACCCCGTTTTTCCTCTATTTTTCTGAAAACAGCCGCCAAACTAAGACTTGGCGGGAGAAGGATAGTTCCCACTTTTCTTATGGCTAGCCTCCCGGCAGACCAGGAGAAAAGATTCTTCTGCTGCCAATTAAAAAGATAAACTTGTCTGAAGGCAAGGAGCGTGTTTTCCATATAGGAAGATGGGTTTCTGGTTTACCCCTGTTTTTTAAAATTTCTCCCTAAAACGGGGCGCCTCCTATCTGGCATCTGGCCTATTTTCCATGTATCTTTCTTGTGCGTCGAAGTTGGGTAAGAAATTTATCCTCTTCGGGCAAGGCCTGATGCAACCTTTCAGGGGCCGGCAGGCTCTTAGCAGTAGAAGATCATTTAAGTGACTCTCCGTTGAAGATTTTCAAGCCCAAAGATCCTACCGAGGCAGACCTGATCAAAAGGGCTGTGGGCGGCAAGCGTGATGCCCAGCAGGCACTGTACCAACAGTACGCGGGCAGAATGCTGGCCGTGAGTAAACGGTATGCCCGCACAGATTTTGAGGCCGAGGATATTTTACAGGATTCCTTTGTGAAAGTGTTCCTGTACCTGAAGAACTTCAAAGGAGACTGCCCGCTGGAATTCTGGATCAGGCGGATCGTGATCAATACTGCCCTCAAGCACCAACGCACCAACCGGCACCTGATGGTCACAGACCAGGAAGAGGATTGGGAGGAGGTCTCTGAGCATGACAACATAGACAACCAGTTTGCCTATGAAGAACTATTGCAGCTGGTGCGTGAGTTGCCGCCCCGTTACCAGGCAGTGTTCAACCTGTACGCCATTGAAGGCTTTTCGCACAAAGAAATAGGAGAGATGCTGGACATCACAGAAAGTACCTCTAAATCACAATACTCCCGCGCCCGCGCCAGCTTACGGCAGGCGTTGCTGCGGTTAAAAAAGCAATACCATGAAAGAGTCACCGGCTAAGAAAGAACAAGGCCAGTCTATGGAAGACATCTTCCGGAATGGTCTTGCTGGAGCAGAAAGCGCTCCGTCCCCGCGTCTCTGGGAAAATATTGACCGGGAACTGGAGAACCATGAACTGCACGGCTACAGGCAGCAGGTGAAATGGTACCGGTCCATAGCCGCGGTGTTCCTCTTGCTGTTCGTGTCAGTGGGCCTTTACCTGTGGCAGCAAGAAGCCGCCCCCACGCTAAACCAGGGAGGCAAATTGGCTAGCCAGCAAAGTAGCTCCATTCCTGAAGTCAGGAGCGAAGGCAGTCCTAAAGAAGGTGCTGAGGGTAACGAGCCTTTGGCAGTGCCAGGTCAATCGGAGGGTGGGGCAAAGGAACGTCCTGAGCAGCTGGCCTCTGTTTCTGGGGCTGTTCCTGAAAAACGGGCGTTAAACAGAACCAGGCGTGCGGCCACTGCGGAGGCCGTCAAGAAAGACGGGTTCGGCGTAGCCGCTGACAACCGACCACAAGCATTGGCGCAGCATAAGACTGTGCCAACGTCCCAGGCGCAGCCAGAAGCCCCAGCAGGTTTGCCTATCCTGGAAAATAAAAAGACCGAGTCAACGGCAGCGTCTTCCCCAGAACCGGCTGTTTCTGAAATAACTGCCCTGGAACGCTTCCCTAAGGCCATGACCCAAAGTCTAGCGTTAACCCCTGGACTTTCCATTACCGGTGATTCGCTTCTGCCAGGGCCTCAGAAAAGCATCATGGTGCAGAAGAAAGAGGAAGGAGCTGTAGTGGCGCAGACTGTGCCTGCCGGCGGTAAAGGCAATGAAACCGAAACAACGGGCGTTTACAAGTGGAGCCTGACCATGGCGTACAGTCCGCAGTACGCCTATAGTCCGGTTAAACTTGAAAATGGTTCTTCTATGGGTAGTAAGGCATCTTCTATACAGCAATCCCAAGTGTCCCGGCAGTACCAGGAAGCGGTGGAGGAATACAACAACAGCTATTCGCCTGCTTACTCCTACGCTGCCCTGGTGGGGGCCAGTTATAGGATCAATGACAAGTGGCAGGTAGAAAGCGGGGTGCTGTATACCCAGAATGAGGCCACTACCACCCAATCCTACCTGGTGTACGGGAGCAGGGGAACCATGGACTTTGGGTTTACAGGCAACACTTCCGCCAGTCCCACAGCAGGGAAAGGGATGCCCCTGGTCACCAGTGCCCTACAGCCGGAAGCGGCCATGCACCCGGTTTCCATCAACCGCACAGACCAATACACCACCCGGTACCGGTACCAGAAGGTAGGGCTACCGGTGCGTCTAGCCTACCGGATTTCGCACAAAAAAGCCTACGCACTCATCTCCGGCGGAGTGAACATGAATTTTCTGGTGCAGAATTCCATTGTACCAGAGACAGATCAGGTAGAGACCGTGCGGTTTGGCCTCAGTGATGAGAACTCGCCCTTCAGAACGGTGCAGTGGGCTACCACCACCTCGGTGGGCCTAGGATATGACGTGACCAGGAAAATGAGTTTCATGATTTCCCCGGAGTTCACCTACTCCCTCACCCCCATGGTGCGGGATCAACCACGGCAGGGCAACATGTACCAACTGGGGGTGAGCATAGGGGGCCGGTGGCGCCTTGCCAAATAAGTAGTTTAATCTTTTTTACAGGAGTAGGGGTTCGGCCTTTTTTGCAGGTCTTCCTTACTCAGCATACACTTACCTAGTTTTTTACCCTAATGCACAAGACTTTCTCTCTCTTAAAGGTAGTAAGAACCTGGGCACTGCTTTTTTCTGTTCCTTTGTATATGGTGACGGCGGCGCTCTGGCTTAAAGAAGAAATAAAGAATGTTGTCGGCGAGAAAGAAAAGAATGTGGTGGCCGCCATGAAAAAGCAAATGCAGAAAGCCCTGGTTGACCAGGGCAAAAAGCGCAATACCGTACTTTTACCTTAATTTCAAGAAAATAGCCACAAAACAATCCTACACGGTAAACATCTGGAAGAGACCATGCTGAAAAGTTGCAGATCTTTAGGGGTCATGGCCGGCCTGTTGGCCCTCTCTGGTTGTGAGGAGGAGGAACCGGTTAGCCCCTGTTTCCAGGCGGTGGTGGTAGACCAAGGCTGTGGTACGGTCCTGGCCATCTTGGATACCGCCGCAGCCCGTATCATAGGCACCAAACCCCAGAACGACTCCGTTTACGTGAATACCTTTGACCTGCACCCCTATTACCAGGTGCCGGGCAAAAACCTCTACCTCACCCTCAGGCCTATCCCTAAAGAAGAGGCGCCGCCGTGCCCAGGTTTTGTGCCGGTGGTGTACCCGCACGTGAAAGTGCTCACCGTAAGCGAGGAACCTTGTGGTTGACGGGTAGAAGTTCTTTCTTGCAGCATCATTACAAAGGCGCCGTTTCGCAGAAGCGGCGTTTTTTGCGTTATTTTAGTAAACTAAGCCTCAAACGCTAGTAAATTTAGCAGCAAGCTAAACTCTATTGGCCGGCTTGGTGTTACAATACGTTACCTTTGATCGTATTTTTTCCTCTATGGATTTCCAATTAACGTCAGAATTCAAACCAACCGGAGACCAGCCCAAAGCCATCAAGGAACTGGTGAAGGGCATCAAGACAGGGGAGCATGCCCAGGTGTTGCTGGGAGCTACCGGTACCGGTAAAACTTTTACGGTGGCCAACGTGATCCAGGAGGTGAAGAAGCCTACGCTGGTGCTGTGCCACAACAAAACCCTGGCTGCACAGCTCTACGGCGAGTTCAAGCAGTTCTTCCCCAACAACGCGGTGGAGTACTTCATCTCCTACTATGACTACTACCAGCCCGAGGCCTACATCGCTTCCTCTGATGTCTTCATAGAAAAAGACCTGCAGATCAACGAGGAGATTGAAAAGCTTCGGCTCCATGCTACTTCGGCGCTGCTATCGGGCCGCCGTGATGTGATCGTGGTGGCCTCGGTGTCCTGCATCTACGGTATAGGCAACCCAGAGGAATTCGGGAAGAACGTGATCCCGCTGGCCCCGGGCATGAAGGTGAGCCGCAACAACCTGCTCTACCAGTTCGTGTCCATTCTCTATAGCCGCACCGAGGTGGAGTTCACACGTGGAACCTTCCGGGTGAAGGGCGATACCGTGGACATTTATCCGGCTTACGCCGATTTTGCCTACCGCATCTACTTCTGGGGCGATGAGATCGAGTCCATCCAGCGCATAGACCCTGAGTCCGGAAGAAAGATTGCCGATGAGGAAGGAATCTCGCTGTTCCCGGCCAATCTCTTCGTGACGGGCAAAGACACCCTGAACCAGGCCATCAATGAGATCCAGTTTGACATGGTGGCCCAGCACGAGTACTTCCTCAAAGAAGGCCGCGACAATGAAGCCAAACGCATCAAGGAGCGGACTGAGTTTGACCTGGAGATGATCCGGGAACTGGGCTACTGCTCAGGCATTGAGAACTATTCCCGCTACTTTGACCGCCGTGAGCCCGGTGCCCGTCCGTTCTGTCTGCTGGACTATTTCCCAGATGATTTCCTGATGGTGATTGACGAGAGCCACGCTACCCTGCCGCAGGTACGCGCCATGTGGGGCGGTGACCGCTCGCGCAAGACGGCGCTTGTAGAGTATGGGTTCCGGTTACCCGCTGCCATGGACAACCGTCCGCTTACGTTCAACGAGTTTGAGAGCGTCATGCACCAGGTTATCTTCGTGAGTGCCACTCCCGGCGACTACGAGATCCAGAAATCGGAGGGCGTGGTGGTAGAGCAAATCATCCGCCCGACGGGCTTATTAGACCCCGAGATTGAGATCAGGCCCAGCCAGAACCAGATTGATGACCTGCTGGACGAGGTGGACAACCGCATCAAGTCCGGTGACCGGATTCTGGTGACCACGCTCACCAAGCGCATGGCCGAGGAACTGACCAAGTACATGGAGCGCCTCAACATCAAGGTGAAGTACATCCACTCTGAGGTGAAAACCCTGGACCGCGTGGAGATTCTGCGCGAGCTGCGCCTGGGTATCATTGACGTGCTCATTGGCGTGAACCTGCTGCGCGAGGGTCTTGACTTACCCGAGGTGAGTTTGGTGGCCATTCTGGACACCGACAAAGAAGGCTTCCTGCGCGACCAGCGTTCCCTGATCCAGACCATTGGCCGTGCCGCCCGGAACGAGAACGGAAAAGTAATCATGTACGCCGACCGGATGACGGGTTCTATGCAACGCGCCATTGACGAGACCAACCGCCGCCGGAACACGCAGATAGAGTACAACCTGGAGCACGGCATTACGCCCAAAACCATTCTCAAGTCCAAGGAAGCCATCATGGAACAGACCTCCGTGGCCGACTCTAACCGCACCAAGGAACCAAAAGCGTATGCCGGACCAGATGAAAGTCTCATGTCTATTGCCGCTGACCCAGTGGTGCAATACATGAAGAAAGACGAGCTGGAGAAAGTGATCAAGAAAACCGAGAAGCAGATGGAAGCCGCCGCCAAAGAGCTGGACTTCCTGCAGGCCGCCAAGTTCAGAGACGAACTGGCTGAGCTGCGTAAACTGCTCAAGAGTAAGAAAGATTAATTTCTCAATAGTCGAGGTGGTTTCTGATTTTGGGCTCATTTTCAGAAATGAAGCCAAAAACGGAAAGGGTGGAGACACTCGTAGGAGCTGCGCACACTACGAGGTCTTGTGAGTTACCGCTATTGCGGATTCAAACCTCACAGGTTTTTAAAACCTGTGAGGTTTTTTTCTTAAGAATCAGGACAAACTAAAATATTTATTTTGTCATCCTGGAAGGATCTCGGTAGCGAACTAAGAAAGCTATAAATGATCGCCATTGCCGTTTGCCACCGAGATCCTTCCAGGATGACAGGGAGAGAAGAATGTCCAAGTACTGGAAAACTTTTGAGGCTAGGCTATATAAAGTGTTTCAGGAAGCAATTAAAAAATGCCAACACCGCCTACTCCAAAGACCTCGTAGTGTGCGCAGCTCCTACGAGTGTCTCCGCCAACAGCGTTGATATTTACAAAAAAAGACCTCACAGGTTTCAAAAACCTGTGAGGTCTGGCGTTTTCAGGCTGTTTTTCAACTTATACCATCATCAGTTTGTCCGGCGTGATGGGTAATTCTCTGATCCGCTTGCCCGTGGCGTTGAAGATGGCGTTGGCAATAGCCGGGGCTACGCCGATGATGGCGATTTCCCCGATGCCTTTGGTGCCGTTGGGGTTATTGATCAGGTCGGGTTTGTTCACGAACAGGGAGGAGATATTGGGCGCATCGGCGTGCACCGGTACGTGGTACTCAGCCAGGTCTTTGGTCACGTACCGCCCAAACCGGTGGTCCATAATTGCGCCTTCGGTCAAGGCCATACCAATACCGCCTACCGCGCCGCCAATCATCTGGTTGCCGGCGGTCTTGGCGTTGATGATGGTGCCGGCATCAGCGCAGGAGACCATGTTGGTCACGCGAATCTGGCCCGTCAGGGGGTGTACCTGCACCTCGGCAAAATGCACGGAGTAGGAGTACATGGAGTATTTCTGCCGGAGACTCGCGTCTGGGCTTGATTCTTCCGTCACTTCCAGCTCCGGTAGGTTCTGTTGTTTCAGAATATCACCAAAGGAAAGACGGGCCGAAGGGGAGGCCGTCAGGGAAACGTAGCCGTCTTTGAACGTCAGGTTTTCCACGGTGGCGCCTTTGAAGCTGGTGTCTGAATTGCCGGCTACCATGCTGGTTAAGCGCTTCTTCAGCACCTGGCACACGGCATGCACCGCAGAACCCACCGTAGCCACCGTAGCAGAACCACCCTGGCTGGGCGAAGGCGGATACAGGGAGCTACCCAACTCAAACACGATCTTCTCGGGCGGCAGGCCCAGGTTTTGCGCCGCAATCTGGACCATGGCCGTTCCGGTTCCCGGCCCAATATCCGTGGTGGCGCTTTGCATGACCAGCGTGCCGTCTTTGTGTAAGGTGGCTTTCACTTTGGCGCGGCCGCGGTTCGCCCCGAAGGTGCCCACGCCCATGCCGTAGCCTACCAGCCATTCGCCGTTTTTCACCATGCCGGGTTGCAGCTGCCGTTTTCTCCAGCCAATCTTCTCAGCCCCCATCTGCATGGCCTCCTTCAGGTATTTGGTAGACCAGGGCAGGTTCTTCTCGGGGTCTTTGTCGGTGTGGTTGATCAAGCGGAATTCCAGCGGGTCCATACCAATCACGTAGGCCATCTCGTCAAGCGCACATTCCAGGGCGAAGGCGCCCGTTGCCTCACCGGGGCCACGCATCCAGATGGGCGTGCTTACGTTCAGGGGCAGGATGCGGTAACGGGTGGTCACATTGGGGCTGGTGTACATCATGCGCGTCTGCTGCAAGGTAGACTCGGTGAACTCCTCGTAAGAAGACGTCTGCCCAATGGCCTCGTGCGTGATGGCGGTGATTTTTCCGTCTTTGGTGGCGCTCATGCCCACTTTCTGCCACGCATGCGGCCGGTAACCCACCATGGTGAACATCTGCTCGCGGGTGAGCATGAGTTTTACGGGGCGGTTTACTTTCTTGGCGGCAATGATAGCGGCGGTTTCGTGGGGCCAGGTGTGTAGCCCGTTCCCAAAAGCCCCGCCCACATAGGTGGCAATCACTTTCACGTTTTGAACCGGAATTCCCCAATCTTTGGCAAAAGCGTTCTGGGTGCCAATCACCGCCTGGGTTTTGTCATAGACGGTGAGTTTGTTGTCGGCCTCCCAGTGCGCGATGATGGACTGCAACTCCATGGGGTTGTGGAATTCCGTAGGAATCACGTATTCGCTCTCAATCTTCAGCGGCTCGGTTTTGTAGGCGTCTTCCTTGCCCCGCACGTAGTCATTGAGACCATGCTTGGGGTTGCGTTTGGCCACCGTGGGCAAAACCGCCTTGGACACGTTTTGGTGGAAATCAGTGGCGTGTTTTTCTACATTGTACTGCACCTTTACCAGTTTGGCCGCGTACATGGCTCGCTCCAAGGTGTCTGCTACTACCACCGCAATGGGTTGGTCGTTGAAGTGAATCTGGTTATCAATGAAAACCTGTAGGGGCTTGCCCGCGGGTTTAGGCTCGGTGGGGTGCGCCTCCTGGACATACCCGGGAACTTTAATCGAGTTCTGGTAATGGAGCACAGCCAGGACCCCAGGCGCATTCTCAGCTCTTTTGGTGTCAATGCTTTTGATGCTGCCCCTGGCGATGGTGCTGCCCACCAAGACGGCGTGCGCCATGTTGGGCAACTCATATTCAGCGGAGTATTTGGCGGCACCCGTCACTTTCTGGCGGCCATCTACCCGGTCCATCGGCTTGCCAACGGTATCTTGGAAGAAATAATCTTTCATAAGGAAGGAGGGTTAAACGGCGCCTGCCGCGTTTTTCAGGGCCTGCACAATGGTGTTAGGACCCAATTTCAACTTGAACTGGTTGTGCTCAAACGCTTTCGCGCCGCGCATGGCCACCTCGGCGGCCTGCCGGAACGTGGCCTCATTGGCGGGTTTGCCGGCCAGGAACTGCTCGGCTTCCTGCAAGCGCCAGGGTTTGTGCGCCACGCCGCCCATGGCCAGCCTGGCTGATTTGATGTTACTGCCGTCTAAATCCAGTGCCGCTGCCACCGAGACCAAGGCAAAGGCATAGGAGTTGCGGTCGCGCACTTTGAGGTAATGGACGTTTTTGGTGTACGGGTTCTCCGGAACATCCACGGCCATGATCAACTCGCCCTGCTGCAGGTTTGTGTGGATGTGGGGTGTATCACCAGGCAGCCTATGGAACTCCCCAAACGGGATTTTCCTGTCGCCTTTAGGGCCCGACACCAGCACTACGGCATCTAGCGCTACCAAGGCCACGTTCATGTCACTGGGGTTCACGGCAATGCATTTGTCACTGTGCCCGAAGATGGCGTGCATGCGGTTATAGCCTTCAATAGCGCTGCACCCGGTGCCGGGTTCGCGTTTGTTGCAGGGCATGGCGGTGTCATAGTAATAAGGGCAGCGCACGCGTTGCATCATGTTGCCGCCCACGGTGGCCATGTTCCGGAGTTGCGCCGAGGCGCCTGCGTTCAAGGCCTGAGACAGCAACGGATGCTTCTCCAGCACCAATTTGTCCTCGGCCACGGCCCCGTTCAAGGCCAAGGCCCCTATACGGACGGTGCCGTTTTCCCGCTCTATTTTTCTTAAGGGAAGTTTATTGATGTCTACCAGTTTTTCGGGGTTCAGGACGTCGCGTTTCATGAGGTCTACCAGGTTGGTGCCTCCGGCGATGAACATGGCCGTCTGGTCTTTGGCTACCGTATCAATGGCCGCCTTGGGTTTGCTGGGCTTCACGTATTGGAATGGAATCATACTTTGTGCCCTCCGTTTTTAACCTCTTTGATGGCGTTCACAATGTTGGGGTAGGCGCCGCACCGGCAGATATTGCCGCTCATGTACTCCCTGATCTCGTCATCAGAATCAGCGTGGCCTTCTTTGATGCACGCCACCGCGCTCATGATCTGGCCCGGCGTGCAGTACCCGCACTGGAACCCGTCGTGCTTGATGAAGGCCTCCTGCATGGGGTGCAGCTTATCTCCGTTGGCGAGGCCTTCAATGGTGGTGATTTCTTTGCCGTCTGCCATGGCTGCCAACGTGAGGCAAGACAAAACGCGCTGCCCGTCTACGTGCACAGTGCAGGCTCCGCACTGCCCATAGTCGCAGCCTTTCTTGGTGCCGGTGAGGTGCAGTTGTTCGCGCAGCAAATCCAGCAGGGTGGTACGCGGTTCTATGGAAAGTTTTTGCTTTTTGCCGTTGATGCCCAGGGTCACTTTCACCTGCTCAAATACTGCGGCTACCTTTTCTTCAAATTTCAGTTCTGCGGCTTTGAGGGCCGCCGGGGGAGCCAACGCCAGCGCCGTGAGCAAGGATGATTGCTTCAGGAAGGTTCGGCGCGCGTCTGAATGTTGTGCTTGACCACCCTCGCCCTCCGGAAGATGTTGGTCGGGGAATTTATCTTGGGGCATATATCTCTAGGTTGGGGTACGAATTCAACTACTAGTATACGCAGGCAACCCCTTAGAAAGTGTATAAATAACAGGTAAATTCACTCGTTTTTCCGTTCATCTGAAATTCCGGGGCATAGTTGTTTCCAGGCTAAAATCTGAAAACAAGGCCTGAAACGAGGGCCTGAGGTCTGATTTTTCTTTTGTCACAGTCTGCACGAGTCCTTCTTCCGTACCTTTGCCTGAAAATCGTTGTATGTCCGCTCCCCTTTCCCATGCCTTCACCTTCCGTCCAGGAACTTCCGCTGATGCGGCTTTGCTCGCCGATTTAGGCTGGCGCACCTTTGACGAGACCTTTGCTGCCTACAACAAACCCGAGGACATGGAAGTCTTTCGCCCCACCATGTATGCCCCAGAAATACAGGCCGCCGAGTTAGCCGATCCCCACACGGAATTCCTGTTGGTGGAAGCAGCAGGGGAGGCAGTAGCCTATGTGAAATGGAACACCGCCCCGGCCCCCGCTGAAATATCCGGGAAAAGACCTTTCCAAATTAGCCGCCTCTATCTGTTGAAAGCCTGGACCGGCCGCGGTTTAGGGGATACTTTGATGAAAACGAGCTTAGGACGCGCGCAGCAAAACGGCCATGACGTGGTGTGGCTCACCGTGTGGGAAAGCAACGAGCGCGCCATCCGGTTTTACCAAAAGTACGGGTTCAAAGAAGTAGGCGAGTTGGCGTTTGTGTTGGGCGCAGACGTGCAGCGGGATTTGTATATGCAGCGGGAGGTATAGGGTGAGACGCTCGCAGGTCCTCCGGACGCTACGAGGTCTTTTGACAAACGCTTTTGAATCTCGTATATGGCTAAATGCAAAAGACGAAGGATTTAGAGCCTTGTAAGTTCTACCATATTTATACACGAGGCAATAACACTGAAACGGTTTTCCTGAACCAGGAAAGTTACTTTTACTTCCTGAAGTTATACCGCAAATATGTAGCGCCGTTTGTGCATACTTACTGCTACTGCCTGTTGCCTAATCATATACATTTCTTGATTCAGGTAAGGGAGGAAGAAGATCTATTCAAAAGAAGCGAACAAAACCAAGAACTGATACCCATACGCATCCAAAGGCAATGGGGGCATTTACTAAATGCTTTTACAAAAGCAATGAACACCCGTTATGGGAGAGTTGACAGCCTGTTTCAGAAGCGATTCAGAAGGAAAGAAGTCACCTCTGAGGCATACTTTACGAACCTGATTTTCTACATCCATTTCAACCCACAACATCACGGCTTAATTCAGGATTTCAAGGATTGGCCCCACTCTTCTTACCATAGCCTCCTTTCCAAAAAGCCAACTAGCCTGGAGCGCCACACAGTTCTTGAGTGGTTTGGAGGCAAGACCCATTTGGAAAGGTTCCACCAAGAAAATGCAGACTTTCGCGTCATCACTTCTTTCATAGAAGAAGACGAATTGTAATACCGCCAATTCAAAAGACCTCGTAGCGTCTGAAAGACCTGCGAGCGTCTGCACCAAAAACAACCTTACACCACCAACAACCCACGCTCCCGCAGATCCAGCCACGTATCTGTGATGAGGAACTCCTGGAAGGTGAACATCTGGCCTTGGGGGTAATCCGTGGCTAGGTCTTTTAAAAGATACTTGGTGCCGTAATCCTCAGAAAGGCGGGTGAGCCAGGTATGCAGCCAGTGGCCTACTTCCGGCGAAGTGCGGATTTCGTATTCCTCGGTTTTTTCCGTGAAGGTGAGCACTGCATTATGGAAGGTGCGGCCTTTTTTGGTTTTGGTGACCACTTCTACCTCCGGTGCATTTCCCAGCCAAACCACGCGCAGGTTCTGTTTCTCAGAATCCGGCTTGCCAATCGCCTCTACGGCTTGGGCAATCATTGTCTTGGGGTGCGAGGCCCGTGGTACCTTGAAGTCAAACCAGAACGAAAGCGGCTCCTCCAGGCCTATGCCGTGCATGTAGTTATAGAGCGCTTTCGCCAAACCAGCCCCGAAAAGCTCGTGGTCGGCGCCTTGCGGGTCTTCGTGCCATAGGTCATTATCTGCAAAGAGGCCGGGTTCCGGACCTACTTTCACCACACCGTATTTCTCGGGGTTCTTGCCCACCGGGCTGTGCGCCGTCATGGAGAACCGGTGCCAGTAGCCACTCTGGATCACGTTCTGGGCAAACAGTTGCCGCACTACTTCCAAAGAGTCAATGGTCTCTTGGGCGGTCTGCGTGGGGAAACCGTACATGAGGTAAGCGTGCACCATGATGCCTGCCGCAGTGAAATCCCGCGTGACGCGGGCTACCTGCGCAATGCTCACGCCCTTCTCCATCTTCGCCAACAGGCGGTCAGACGCTACTTCCAAGCCGCCCGAGACGGCAATACAGCCACTGGCGGCCAGCAAGCGGCAAAGGTCGGCGGAGAACGTTTTCTCAAACCGGATGTTGCCCCACCAGGTAATCTTCACGCCCCGGCGCAGCAACTCAATGGCTAAATCGCGCAGGGCCAGCGGCGGCGCGGCCTCATCCACGAAGTGGAAACCAGTTTGGCCGGTCTGCGCAATGATCTGCTCAATGCGGTCTACCAGCAGGGTGGCGGGCGCGGTCTCGTAGCGCGAGATGTAATCTAAGGTGATATCACAGAAAGAGCAGCGTTTCCAGTAGCAACCGTGGGCGATGGTGAGCTTGTTCCAGCGCCCGTCAGACCAGAGGCGGTGCATGGGGTTGAGCACTTCCACCACGCTCAGGTACTCATGCAGGCGTAGGTCACTATAATCAGGCGTACCTACCTCGTGGTGTGGGATATCGGCATCCTGGGCGCCGTTAAGGTATTGGACTTCGCCGTTCAGCAACATAAACGTGCGTTGCAGTTGCTCTATGGAACGCTGGCCCTGGAAATGCTCCAGCAGTTTGAGCCACGGACCTTCGCCGTCATCTAAGGTAATGAAGTCAAGGTAGTGGAAAATGCGGGGCTCACGCAGGCTTCGCAGTTCAGTATTGGGATAGCCACCGCCCATGAGGGTTTTGAGGTGCGGGTACTTCTGCTTGATGAACTGCGCTAGGCGCAACGCACCGTACAGGTTGCCGGGGAAAGGCACGGTAAACCCCACCACGTCCGGCTGTACTTCCTGCAGGCGCTCGTCCAGAATGTCCAGCAGCATCTGGTCTACCAGGTTGGGCGTGGTTTGCAGCTCTTCCTCCAGCGGGTCAAAAGAGGTGGCGCTCATAGCCAGTTTATCCGCGTAGCGGCTAAAGCCGAAGTGCGGGCAAACCGTCTCCTTGATCAAATCTGCCAGATCCTCCAGGTACAGGGTGGCCAGGTGGCGGGCTTTGTCTGAAATACCCATGGTGCCGAAAGCTTCCTCCAGATCAGCCAATTGCAGAAACCTGCTGGCCTCCGGCAGAAAGGAGCCCAGGGCAATGGGGTGGGCCAGGGTGCTGTCGCGGCCCTGCAGAAAGCGGATGACCGGCTCAATGGTGTCCAGGTAAGACTTGCGCAGGCGCACCATGCGCTGGCTATTGTCAGACAGGTCATAGGTGCCATCTAGAATGGCCTGGAACACCTGGTGCAGGCCTTTCCGGGAGAACAGGCGCAACACCAGCTCCAGCCCGAAATCTGCCTGCGTGACGTCAAACCCTCTGCCGCGCAGAAAACCTTTGATATAGGCCGTGGCCGGATAAGGCGTGTTGAGCTGAGTGAGCGGCGGCGTGAGGAGCAGAATTTTAGGAGCGGTTGCCAAGGAATCAAATTTAGGGCAAAGGTACGGAAACGAGTGCTGAGTCTGGTGTTCTGGGTTTAAAAGGCCGGTTTACCGGCTGTTTTCCGCAGAAGGCAGGGAAAACGCCTCCAGGCGGGTGCTACAGAAACAGCCAAGGAGGTGGATGAGTTCAGCAATTTCTGCCGGAGAACTAACGGGTGCGCCCTGAACTGCCCGTTTTGGCTTTCGTATACAAATAAGGAAAACAATTGAGTACCATGGCTATCCATCTTACCAGACCATTGAAAATTGGGTTGGTGGTAGTGCTGCTACTGCTCGCCTTCAGGATCGCACTTCCGTACCTGGTGAAAAACTACGTCAACAAGACGCTGGAAGAACTGCCGGGCTATACCGGCTACGTAGAGGACGTGGACATCTCCTTGCTAAGGGGCGCCTACCAGATAGACGGGCTTGTGCTGAAAGAAGAAAAAGGCAGTGAGAAATATCCGTTCCTGACCATTCAGGAGACGGACCTTTCCATTGAGTGGAAAGCCTTGTTCAAAGGCCGGCTGGCAGGCGAGGTCACCATGCTAAATCCGGTCATGAACTTGGTCACCGGGAACGCCCAGTCCTCTAAAGCGGCCAAGGATGACCCTACTATTGACCACTGGACCGAGGTGGTGAAAGACCTGATGCCGATGAAGATTAACCGCTTTGAGGTGCACAACGGTAAACTGGCTTTTATTGATTTCAGCGCCTCGCCAGACGCAAAACTGGATATCCATAACATGGAACTGGTGGCCCTGAACCTGGCCAACGTGGAAAACACGGGGGGGAAGCTACCCTCTTCGGTGAAGGTCACCGGCAAGTCTATTGGCGGCGGAACAGTGAAAGGCAAGATGCGGGTGAATGCCCTCAAGCGCATTCCAGACTTTGACTCAGATTTCCAGATAACAGGCGTGAATCTCACCAGCCTGAACGGCTTCATTAAAAGGTACGCCAAGTTTGACGTGGAGCGCGGCAAGCTGGACCTCTACAGTGAGGTAAAGCTCATGGACGGTCAGCTGAAAGGGTATATCAAACCGTTCTTTGAGGAGGTGAAGGTGCTCAACTGGAAGAAAGACAAGAAGGAAGGCGGGGTGCTCAGTGCCGTGAAAGAAGCCGTGATCGGGGTCTTTGCCGAAGCCGCTGAAAACCAGAAGCGGGACCAGATCGCCACCCACATCCCCATCACCGGCAACATCAACAACCCCAAAACCGACGGGTGGGAAACCTTCGTCAACGTGATCAAGCACGCCTTCATCAATGCGTTCAGCAAAGGCATAGAAAACAGCCTGTAAAGGAGGCATTCTTAGGAAGCTAGGCCAACTGCAACTCTATAAGATTAACATAGGATTCTTCTAAGGTGGAAAACAGAGGTCTTTTTGCGTTAGAGCCTTATGGATTTTATACCATATTGTAGGTGAGTCAGTTGTAGTGGATTTTTGCTTTGGTTTCGTCCTTTTTTAGGGAAAACAGCGCACAATCTCTTTGAACAAACCCCTGTGGAACCCGTTTCTTTCTAGTACCAACCCCATGCTGCTACCGGCCCTTTCTAATAAAGGAAAAAGGAACGCATGGGCTCACCTACTAACCTAAGATAACATGTTCCATCACGTAAAAGACCTTCAATTTAACGCCCGGGTGTCAAAACCTGATCCTCGTTTCGCCGCTTTGCTCTTAGAGCAGTTTGGTGGGGAAAACGGAGAGTTGGCCGCTGCCATGCAGTATTTCACCCAGGCCTTTGCCGCCAAACAGCCCTATCCAGAGAAGTATGACATGCTCATGGACATTGCCACGGAGGAGTTCAGTCACCTGGAGATTGTAGGAGCTACCATTCAGATGCTGCTGAAAGGCGTGAACGGGGAGTTGAAAGACGCTGCCGACCAGTCTGAGATCATGGAAGTCATGAACGGCAAAGCGGCCAAGGAGAACATCATCCACCAGGCCTTGTCTAACCCGCAGTTTGGGGTATTGAGCGCCGGCGGTCCACGCCTGACCAACAGCCAAGGCATTCCCTGGTGTGCCTCGTACATCCACTCCAACGGCGACCTCACCGTGGATTTACGCTCAAACATCGCCTCTGAGTCACGGGCCAAACTGGTCTATGAGTACCTGATGCAGTTCACTGATGACCCGTATGTAAAAGAGACGCTCTCTTTCCTGATGACCCGCGAGGTGGCCCACTTTGAGATGTTCCAGGCAGCCCTTTCCACCATTGAGCCCAACTACCCGCCGGGAGTTTTGCAAGCCGACCCACGTTTCACGAATCAGTACTTCAACCTGTCACAGGGTGAAAGCGCCCGCGGCCCTTGGAACGAAGGCGAGATGCCCAACACCGGCAAACCTTGGAACTACATTGAAGATCCACTGGCCCACGTGAAGGAAACCCAAGGACTTCAGGACCGGGAGAAAGGCATTGAAAAGGAGATGAAGCTCACCGAGAAGATGAACAAGGAACTCAGCAAAATCAAAAGCGCTGAAATCACCTCTGCTGAGCCCAAAGGCGTTGCCCAATGGAGCAGCTACAATGGTATAGAGGACGGTGAAAAGAAAGGGAAAGACAACAGTAAGTCTTAACCTTCTGTACATACTATAGAAAACGGCTATCAGGTGTGGAACCTGGTAGCCGATTTTTGTTTGTGGCTCAGGGGGTAAAGTAAAAGACCGTGCCATTTCCCTAGAACTAGTTGCATCTGGAAGAACTGCGAGGGTCTAGTCCTGCTACATAAAAAGACCTCACAGGTTTTTAAAACCTGTGAGGTCTACGATTATCTGTTTTTAGGCTCAATTTCAGAAACGGAGCCAATAACAGGGTTTAATGCTGGTGTTGCATGCTGTTGCCGGTCGTAGGTTTTTTAGCATTACTTCCTCCCATCATCAGGCCCGGGTTCAGCCTCAGGTAAATCTCCCCAGACACCGGGGTTTTACCATACAGCGGCTTCAGCAATTTATCTGGCGCGAAAACGCTGGCTTGTACCCCCAGGGTCAAATACGTATTGGCGAAATGCGCCACCCGCTGGCTTGTGCCCAAGGTGAGGGCATGCACGTCAAAAACATCATGGTGGTCAAATTGGTCTGCCAGGTCCAGCTCGCCCGGGGTTTTCTGCACGTACTCATAGCGGCCGTACACCGCGGTTTTGTCCATCTGCAGGTTGGCTTCGGCAATGGCCGAGTGCTCCTGGTGGTGGCCGCCGCCGTTAAAGCCCCAGATAAAAGCCGAGGTGAAGAACCGGTCACCCCCGCCCGCCAAAGGCCGGCTGTAAAGGGCAGAGGCCGTGGTGCGGGTTACGTCTTCCTCGGGTTCCAGAGGCTCAGGGCTGGTGATCCAGCCGCGCGATACCTGCAGAGCCCAGTTCTGGTTGGGGTTATAAGAAAGGCGCGTGGCATAGGAGTCAAACCGGGGTTTGTCAAAGTCATAGCGGTTTTCATCGGGTTCGCGGCCCGTGAAGTTGGAGCCTTCTATCTTGAACTGCTTGTACCGGAAACCTACCGTAGCTACCCCAAACGTGATGTGGGTGGCGTCTTGCCAATGGTGGCCCAGCGGTGATTCTGGGTTGTTGAACGCTGAGATGCGGTGCATGAACACGGGTGGCCCCACGGGCGGCTCCCCTGGGTAGCCAAAGAAGCCGTACAGATCCATGTCTTGGTTCAGCATGTGCGTGTAGCCTACGCTGATCTCAGAGAACAGGTCATGCGGGTGCTGGCGGTCTACCAGGCGTTTCCCGCCGCCGTAGGTTTCGCCGCTCTGGAACAGCAGGGGGTAACCGCGGTCGCCCATGGTAAGTTCATCCAGGCTCATCATCACGCTGAAGCGCAGGAGGCCGCGTTTGCCCACTTCGCGCTGCGCCATGCCCATGAACCAGTTGGGGGCGTCCAGTTGGCTGCCGCCCCGGGAGCCTTTCTCAAAGATATCCTGCTTGTTGTAGCGCAGCCACAGTTGGCCGTGGAACATGAGCATCCAGTCGCCGGCGTGTTTCATGTACCCATACATAGGCGTGGCGTCTGGGTGCCAGGACGTGCCAGAGCCGTTCCGGTTCATGGGCAGGTTGCGGGAGAACGCGTGGCTCATGCCGCCCATGCTGTGGTCCATGCCCCCGTGGCGGGTGGTGTCTTGTGTTTTAGTGCCTTCCTCCATGACCATGCCGGGGTGATGTTCATGCTTTTTCGCAGTGTCTTGCGGCATGGGATGGCCCTGGTGCTGCTGGGTGGTGGCAGGGGCAGGCATAGGGTGCCCTGAGTGATCACCGGTGGTTGTACCTGGGGCCGGGGATTTTTTAGGGGCTGCCGGAGCGGCCGCTTTTTTCTTGGCAGGGGCCGGCACGGGTTTCTTTTTAGGGGCCGAAGCCGGCTTGGTGGGTGCCGGTGGTACAGCGGGCTTGGTTTGCTTTTTAGCTGGTGCCGTGGTATGATGTTCATGCTGCGCCTGGGCCTCCAAGAGACCAAACGTCAAGGCAAGGGCAAGGGTGAAAAGTAGTTTCATAGGGTTACGTACGGTAGGAGTTAGTTAAACCTTTCGTGCTACAAAGAAAACGGGCGGCGGTGCCCGAAGTTTAACATCATCTGGTGATTCTGGTGTATAATTAGGTTCGGGCTGTTTATACTTGGCAATGAAAGCGGTTTCAGCCCGTTTTTTAGAAAATAACCCTA
Source organism: Rufibacter glacialis (assembly GCF_008271745.1). Lineage (GTDB taxonomy): Bacteria > Bacteroidota > Bacteroidia > Cytophagales > Hymenobacteraceae > Nibribacter > Nibribacter glacialis. Next base: position 223,676 of record NZ_VKKZ01000010.1, read on the forward strand.
AAACAAAGCAACTGCGCGCATCTGCTGCCCACAACCTCCTTCGTTATGTTCCTCATTGAACTCACCTACGCCGTACCATTTGCAGAGATAGAACCATTCATGGCCGAGCATCTGGCTTTTGTGGAGCAAGGCTTCTCTGCCGGCCATTTCTTAGCCTCGGGCCGCAAAGTGCCCCGTGATGGCGGCTTCATCTTCTGCCGGGCAAGCAGCAGGCAAGCCGTAGAGGAACTCATGCAAGCTGACCCCTTCGTGTACCAGGCGCTGGTAGAGGTGCGAATAGTGGAGTTTGTGACCTCCAGAACCATACCCGAAATGGCCGGGCTGGCCGAAGCTTGATTCCTTCTTTAAAGGGAGTTTAAGCGAAAACACACCTGAAACGGATAGACTCCGGCTGGGGCTCCTGCCAACCGTTTTGAGGAGCAGGACCAAAAGCCTGGTCAGCTTATTTTTTCCTGAGAAGGTAGAAGCTTCTGGAAAATCTTCGTAGAAGCTGTAACATGATGGCCCTGAAAAGCAGGGCGTTGGAGCCAGCCATAGGGCAAAGGCTTTCTGGTGATTCGTTAATTAATAGTTCATGGAATTTTATCAACGTCCCGCAGAACACGTCTTAGAGGAATTACAAACTTCCCCAAAAGGCCTCTCCACAGCAGAAGTACAAGAGCGGTTGCAGACCCATGGGTATAATGAATTAGAGGAAGCCACCAAAGACCCGCTCTGGAAGCTTTTTTTGGAATCCTTCAAAGATCCCATGGTCATTGTGCTACTCATTGCCGCCGCGGTGCAGTTGGTATTGGGCGAGGTGATGGAGGCCGTCATCATCTTTGCGGTACTGGTGCTCAATGCCGTGGTGGGGGTGGTGCAGACCAGAAAGGCCGAAGGAGCCTTAGACGCGCTTCGGCAGATGTCAGCGCCCTCAGCCAAGGTCCTGCGCGATGGCGTGACCCAGACCATGGCCGCCCGCGAACTGGTACCCGGCGATGTGGTGCTGCTGGAGGCCGGTGACTACGTCTCAGCGGACGGACGACTGGTGCAGGGCAGCTCTTTGCGCATAGACGAAGGAATGCTCACCGGCGAGTCAGTGCCCGTGGAGAAACACACCGATACCATTTCAGAAGAAGTGGCCCTGGGTGACCGTAAGAATATGGTGTACAGCGGCGCGCTGGTGGTGTATGGCCGAGGGGCCTTTGTGGTCACCGGTACTGCCACCAAAACCGAAATAGGAAAAATAGCCGGTTTACTGGCCAGCGCCGAAAGCAAGCAAACGCCCCTGCAACGCAAGCTCGCAGATTTCAGCAAGAAACTGGGCTGGGTTATCCTGGCGCTTTGTATTGTGATCTTCGGGGTGGAGGCGGGTCGGGTCTGGTTTGATCCTGAAGGGCAGGACATGACCAGCGCCTTGCTCAAGGCCTTCATGTTTGCCGTGGCCGTGGCGGTGGCCGCTATCCCAGAGGCGCTTTCCTCCATTGTAACCATTGTATTGGCCGTGGGCACGAATAAAATGGCCAAGCGCCACGCCATCATCCGGAAATTGCCGGCCGTGGAGACCCTGGGCTCTACCAGTGTCATCTGTACTGATAAGACGGGCACACTTACCCAGAACAAGATGACGGTGGTGGATTTCTTCGTGCCCGGTAAAACCGGCGATGAGTTAACCCAGGAACCGGGCCAGTGGAATGCCTCGGCGCGGCGCCTGATGCAGGTGGCCGTACTCTGTAATGACTCCCACATCAATGAAGACGGAACCGTGATAGGTGACCCCACAGAGATCGCCCTCATCGCGTTCAGCAACCAGAACCAGCTCCCGTACGGTGACATTAGAAAAAAGTACCGGCGCGAGGCCGAGTTGCCTTTTGACTCGGACCGGAAACTCATGTCTACGGTCCATACCCTGGACGGCCAGCGCCTGCTGCTCACCAAGGGCGGTCCGGACGTGGTGTTCTCGCGCTGCACCCACGTGCTGATCAACGGCGAGGAACTGCCCCTCACGCCAGACCTGCTGGACAACATCCAGAACCAGAACGAGGAGTTCTCTGACCGGGCGCTGCGCGTGCTGGCGTTCGCCTATAAACCCTTGACCGACGGGGCAGAAATTACCTTTGAGGCCGAGAATGACCTGGTGCTGGTGGGCCTCTACGCCATGATTGACCCGCCGCGCGAAGAGGTCTACGCTTCCATTGCCGAAGCCAAGGTAGCCGGCATCCGGACCGTGATGATCACCGGTGACCACAAAACCACTGCCCAGGCCATTGGCCGTGACATTGGCCTGATGGATGAAAACGACATTGCCGTCACCGGGCAGGAACTGGACGCGCTCTCAGAAGAAGAGCTGGACCAGAAGCTGGAAGACATTGCCGTGTACGCACGGGTTTCGCCAGAAAACAAGATCAGGATTGTGCGGGCCTGGCAACGCAAAGGCAAGATCACCGCCATGACCGGCGACGGCGTGAATGATGCCCCGGCCCTGAAGCAGGCCGACATCGGCGTAGCCATGGGCAGCGGGACAGATGTGGCCAAAGACGCCTCGGCCATGATCCTCACCGACGATAATTTTGTGTCCATCATCAGTGCCGTGTCGGTGGGCCGCACGGTTCTGGACAACATCAAGAAAGCGATCGCCTACCTGTTTGCGGGGAACCTGGGGGCTATCATTGCCATTCTGTTTGCGCTGGCCCTGGACTGGGTCAATCCGTTCACACCCATTCAATTGCTCTTCATCAACCTGCTCAATGACTCACTGCCGGCCATTGCCCTGGGCATGGAAAACGCGGAACCCAACGTAATGCAGCGCAAACCCCGTGACATCAACGAAGGCATTTTTGCCGGCGGCACGTTAAAGTCCGTGCTCATGCGGGGTATTCTTATTGGGGCAGCGGTGATTGTGTCACAGTACCTGGGCTTGCAGCACTCCCCTGAGATGAGCATTGCCATGGCTTTTACTACCCTTATTCTGGCTCGTACGTTGCAGACGTTTGCCGCCCGTTCCAATACGCAGACCGTCTTTGGGGCTGGTTTCTTTGAGAACAAATATGTGCTGGGCGCGGTCTTGCTTTGCTTCGGGTTGTATGGTCTCACGGTACTGCCGGGCGTAAGGGAGATTTTCTCTATCCCGGCTACGTTTGGGTGGGCTGAGTGGCAATATGCCGCCGGTTTAGCCTTGGGCGCTGTGGTCTTGATGGAAATCTGGAAGTTGATGCCCTGGGCCTCGGGCAAAAAGAAAACGGGGCATTCTTCATAAAACGGCGCAGAAACGCTTTTTACCTTCACCTAAGAAAGCAAAACGGCTTTTTGTACCGACAACCCTCGCTAAGAGCGGAGTTAATCGGTACAAAAAGCCGTTTTTGGTGTTACCTGGTAAAGCGGTTGTCTTGAAACTGTTGCCCGTACGCCTTACCATGAAACCTTCTTTCCGTCTGTTTTTCCTGAAAGGGAGCAGAAACCAGGAGCGGTTTAGATGGGCGCTGTCTGGTCACTGTGCAGCACCAGGTATTTCCAGGGCCCCAGGGTGATCTCGTCATCGCCCTTCAGCTGGTAGCTGTCATTGGTGAACAGTTCTTTGTAACGGCCAGCCTGGCTTTTTGAGTTGAGTTTCACTTTTACCCGCTGGTTGCTGAAGTTAATGATGGGAATGACCTTGTTGCCGTTCTTCTCGCGGTAGAAGGAAATCACCTGGTCTGGCTTGTCGTTGTAGATCCTGACCATCTCGCCGCCCCATTCCCCATTCCAGAGCGCCTGGTTTTTGTGCTTCAAGGCAAACAGCTTGGTGTAGATTTCGGCGTTCCGGTGCGGTTTCCAGGTGATGGTGTCTTTTTCGAAAAACCTGAGCGAACGGTTCAGGCCCGCTTCCTGCCCGCTGTAGACCAGAGGCATGCCGTTCACCACCGAGGTCATGACCATGGCCGCTTCCAGGCCCGGACCAAAGTTGGCGTACTGGTTTCCGGCCCAGGAATTCTTGTCGTGGTTATCAGTGAAGGTCATGCGGTAGCCGCCTCTGGGGAACGAACTCACATCATGGGCCATGTATTCCACCAGGCCGTGGATGGGCTTCTGGCCCGTGGTCACCTCGTGCAGCCGGTCCCACAGGCTCCAGGAGTAGGTCATGTCAAAGGCTTTTTTGTGCAGATCCCGTGATTCCCACTCGGCCAGCATGAACACGGGCTTTATGGCGTCCAGCTCCGCGCGGGCGTTCTCCCAGAAATCAACGGGCATGAAACCGGCCACGTCGCAGCGGTAGCCGTCCACATCCAGTTCCCGCACCCAATAGGTGAGCGCCTCGGTCATGTATTTCCGGAGGCCGGGTTGGGTATAGTCAAAATCAATGATGTCTTCCCAATCATACCAGGGCGTGGGCTGGAAGTCGCCTTCAGCGGTCTTGGTGTACCATTCCGGGTGCTGCTGGGTGAGCGGGTTGTCCCAGGCCGAGTGGTTAGCTACCCAGTCCAGGATCACGAACATGCCAAGGGTATGGATTTTCTGTACCAGGGCCTTGAAATCTTCCTTGGTGCCAAATTCAGGGTTAACGCCGTAGTAATCCTTCACCGAGTAGTAGCTGCCCAACGTGCCCTTCCGGTTCTTTTCCCCGATGGGGTGAATGGGCATGAGCCACAGAATATCAACCCCCATTTTCTTAAGCCGGGGCAGGTGCGCCTCAAAGGCTTTGAACGTGCCTTCTGGAGTATACTGCCGGATATTTACCTCATAGATGGTGGCGTTCTTGCTCCAGGCCGGGTGCGTCAGTTCCACGTAGGGTTTGGGGGCATACCGGTCATCCGCTTTCTTCTCTTTCTGCGGGAGGGCCACCGTGGGGGAAGCCTTCTGAGGCGCGGGGCTGTTGCAGCCTAAAAGGAGAAGAAGAAAGCCAAGGAGAAAAGTGGGGGAGAGGTGTTTAGCCATGGGAGACACAGGTTTTAGGCCAGAAGGCCGAAGCGCGTGAAAAAAAACAAACCAGTAGTGTATGCTGGTATGGTTAAAGATACGTAAACCTGCCTGCGAAGCGAAGAAGAATATGCTACTTTTGGCCAATCCACTGGGGTTCTCTTCTATTTGAACCGCAGAAAGAAGGCGAAAAACAGAACCAGAGGTAGGGTCATGTCAACTTTTTCGGTGTAGCCTTTGTTGAAAAAGATGCGGAATCCCCAGCCTATTTTCCGGGCACGGACAGTCCCATTCAGTTTGTACTAAGCAGAAAAACATGCAGTCATTAAGCCAAAAAGAATATAAAAATGAGTTCGTCAGCGCCTTTGACGGGGATGACAGCGGAGACCTGAAGCCGCGCCAAACCCCCGGCGTGCTGTACAGCAAAACCGTGCCCACCCCGGTCAAAAAGCCCGAGGTGTTGGCCTGGTCTGAGGAACTGGCGCAGGAATTGGGCATTGAGAAACCCACTGACCAGAAAGACGTGGATGTGCTGGGCGGAAACCACGTGGCTCCGTCTATGTACCCCTACGCCGCCTGCTACGCCGGGCACCAGTTCGGCAACTGGGCCGGGCAGCTAGGCGATGGCCGCGCCATTACTTTGGGCGAGTGGGAAGCCCCAGACGGGAAGTCCTGGGAACTGCAGCTCAAAGGGGCGGGCATGACCCCGTACAGCCGCCGCGCCGACGGAAGGGCCGTGCTGCGGTCCTCGGTGCGGGAATACCTCATGAGCGAGGCGATGCACTATCTGGGCGTACCTACCACCAGAGCGTTGAGCCTGGTGTCTACCGGTGACCAGGTGCTGCGCGATATGTTCTACAACGGCAACCCAGGGTATGAACCCGGTGCCATTGTGATGCGCGTGGCGCCTAGTTTCCTGCGGTTCGGGAGCTTTGAGATGCCGGCGGCCCGCCGGGAGAACGAGAACCTGCGGAAACTGGTAGACTGGACTATTGACCGCTACTACCCGCACCTGCAGGGCGAAGGCCGGATTCTGGCCTGGTTCAAGGAAATCATGGAGAAAACGGCTCTGCTCATGGTAGACTGGATGCGCGTAGGTTTCGTGCACGGCGTCATGAACACCGATAACATGTCTATCCTGGGTCTTACCATTGACTACGGCCCCTATTCCTTCCTAGACGATTACGATCCTGACTTCACGCCCAACACCACCGACTTGCCGGGGCGCCGCTACGCCTTCGGGAAGCAGGCCAACATTGCCTACTGGAACCTAGGCTGCCTGGCCAGCGCCATCGCGCCCTTACTGGAGGGCACCGAGGAGTTGGTAGCCATTCTGGAAACCTACCCGGATTTCTTCCATGGGAAGTATTACGCCATGATGGGCGACAAGCTGGGGCTAGACCAGGTGCAGGCCACCGATCAGGAACTGATCACTCGTTTCACCCAAACCCTCTACACCCTTAACCTGGACATGACCATCTTCTTCCAGTTGCTCATAGACCTGCCGCAGGAAGTAGGTACCGAAGAGGACGTAGTGGCCCATTTTCAACCCAGTTTTTACCGGGACCTGGAAAAAGGGGAACGTGCCATGCTGTTGAGCCTGATCACGGACTATGCCGCGCGCCTGTCTGCCAACACCGGGCCCCGCGAGGCAGCTGCCCAGAAGATGCGGAAAGCTAATCCCCGGTTCATCCTCCGGAACTACCTGTTACACCAGGCCATTGAGGAACTGGAGAAAGGGGAGAACCAGCTGTTCCTGAAACTTCAGGCCGCCCTGAAAGACCCGTACTCTAGAAACCATGACGAGTTCTTCGCCAAGCGCCCCGACTGGGCCAGCCAGAAAGCCGGCTGCTCTATGTTGTCTTGTAGTTCTTAAAATCGGCTGGAAGTCACGCGTTCCATCTCCCTTTGAAGGGGGTAGGGCCGTTAAGTTCTAAAAATATAGCTGGTTCAAGTTTCTAACTTGGACCTAAAAGGAGCTGAAGGTTTCAACTTCAGTGAGGCGAAAGCCTCAAACTATGCAAGAATGGCATGGAACTCCACCCCAGTTTAAGGCTTCAAAGTAGAACTTAACGGTCCTACTTTCAAAGGGGGTAGGGGGATGACCAGGCCGCTTCTAGAACCGTTCAACCTCGGCTACGCGCCAGGCAACCACAAGGGTTTGCCCCTACCAGCATCCTCGGGAACGCCATGATCAGCAGGTGAAATCATCCCCCTACCCCCTTCAAAGGGGGACGGAATGCGTGCTAGATCATTACAACTAGAAGATGATTCGGTAAAAGGGTGCTTCTTGTTTAGGGGCTGGTTTTTAGAAAAACGGCTAAAACAGAAATGGACGTTGGAAGTCAGGCGAGATCAATACATCTCAATGACTTTCAGCGTCCATTTTTCATTGATGCGGTAGGTGCCTCTGCGCAGCACGTGCAGGCCTTCGCCGACGGCGTACAGGGTGAGGGCGGCGCCCATGGTCTGGAGACCGTCTGTGCGGTCAGACTTCTCCTTCTCGCTGAGGTTGGTTAAAGCATTCACGCCGCCAACCAGGGTGAAGATGCTGCCCCCGGCCTTGAAAAGAGTTCCTACAAAACTGGCTACCTTGCGGCCCCCGGTATGGTTCTGAAGACGGATTTTCTCTACTTCCTTCAGGGGTACCCGTAAGCCCTCCACAAAAAAAGCATCGCCCCGCACGTCTAGCACGGTCATGGTCTGGAGTTTCTTGTCCTGGAAACGCTTAAAGGTGATGGATTCGCCTATCTGGATGCGGTAGCGGGAGATGGTGCCGGCTTTGGCCAAAAGCAGGTACCGGTATTTCCCAATTGCAGTAGGAGCAGAGGAAGTGGTTTGGGCTAGGCTGGTGAAAGGGAGAAGGCAACTGAAAAAGAGGAGAGACCCAAGCAGAAGATGTTTGACCATGCCAGTAGAGTAGTTTACAAGGAAACGTTGCAAAAGTAAACTTATTGATAAATCTCTATATTAAGATAAGCCCCAGCATGGTTGGCGTGGTCTTTCAGGGCATTTTCAGAAAAATACGGCCAAAGCGACCGCTAGAGCTTCCGGTTCCCGGAATGGTATGCTTGGCGGGAGCACAAACAAAAGGGCCACCTGTTTTCAGGTGGCCCTTTTGTTTGAAAGTGAATAGAATAACTTAGTCTTCAACCTTGGTCGCCTGATACCCGGCGGTTTCCACGGCCTTGATAACGGTCTCAGAAGTAGCATCACCTTCCACGGTCAAGATCTTGTCTGGGTTGGCGGTGTCTACCTGCCATTGGTAAATGCCCGGCGTATTGTCTAAGGAAGGAGTGACGGCGCTGATGCAGCCTCCGCACTTGATATTGGTTTTGAATTTCAGCGTGCTCATATCGTTTTTAATTAGGAATTAAGAATTAGGAATTAAGAATGGCTGCCCGAAAGGAATCAGCAATTAACAATCAACAATCAGCAATTTATCAAAGCTTTAACGTTCGGAGGCGCAAACTGTTGGTCACCACAGAGACGGAACTGAGGGCCATGGCCGCCCCCGCCAGCATGGGGTCTAGCAGGAAACCCCACAGCGGGTACAGCAAACCAGCCGCCACCGGAATCCCGATGATGTTGTAAATAAACGCCCAGAACAGGTTCTGGTGGATGGTACGCACGGTGGCTTTGCTCAGTTTGATGGCCTTGGCAATCGCGCTCAGGTCGGAATGCATGAGCGTGACCTTGGCCACGTCCATGGCAATGTCGGTGCCGCGGCCCATGGCAATGCCCACATCGGCCAGGGCCAGGGCCTGAGAGTCATTGATGCCGTCGCCCACCATGCCTACTACGTGCCCCTGGCGCTGCAGCTCCTGAATGAAATCGGCTTTGTCCTGGGGCATGACCTCGGCTTTGAAGTGCTGCAGCCCCACCTGTTGGGCCACGGCGGCGGCGGTCTGGGCATTGTCGCCGGTGAGCATGTACACCTGTAGCCCCAGGTTTTGCAGATCTTTCACGGCTTGCGCCGATGTTTCTTTGATGGCATCTGCGATGGCGATAAGCGCGACCACCTGTCCCTGGGTACCCGCGAAGACGACCGTCTTGGCCTGGGCTTTCAGTTTCTGGGCCGTTTCTTCAAATTCAGCCGAGAAGCGGAGCCCGTTCTCCTGCATCAGGTTCTGGTTCCCTAGCCAAAAGGTTTGGCCTTGGTAGTGGGCCTGTACTCCGCGACCGGTCACGCTCTGGAACTGCTCCAGCAGCGCGGGTTTCACGCCAAGCTCGGTGAGGTGCTTTGAAACGGCCTCGGCCAGCGGGTGTTCAGACTGGTTTTCCATGGCCAGCAGCACCGCCGCCAGTCTGGCTTGCTCTTCCTGGGGCACGGCCCACTGCAGTTCCGTGACCTCGGGTTTTCCTTTGGTGATGGTGCCGGTTTTGTCCAACACGATGGCCGTGAGTTTATGGGCCGTTTCCAGACTTTCGGCGTCTTTGATCAGAATCCCGTTCTCGGCCCCGCGTCCCACGCCCACCATGATGGCGGTGGGCGTAGCCAGGCCCAGCGCGCAAGGACAGGCAATGATTAGCACCGTGATCAGCGCCAGCAGCGCGTGCGTCACGTTGTTGTCGCCGCCCAGGAAGTACCAGGCCGCAAAACTCAGCAGGGCAATCCCTATCACAATGGGCACAAAGATGCCGGCAATCTTATCGGTGAGTTTCTGCACGGGCGCTTTGGAGCCCTGTGCTTCCTGCACCATTTTGATAATCTGGGCCAGAAGCGTCTGGGCACCTACTTTCTCCGCGGAGATCTGGAGACTGCCTTTCTGGTTGATGGTGCCTGTGAACACCTGGTCGCCGGTTTTTTTCTCCACCGCCATCGGCTCGCCGCTGATCATGCTCTCGTCTAGAAAGGAGGAACCCGCTACCACGCGTCCGTCTACCGGAATTTTCTCGCCGGGCCTGATCAGCAGCACATCGCCCACCAGCACCTCTTCAATGGGCAATTCAATCTCCTGGCCGTTGCGTAAGGCTTTCACAGATTTCGGCTGTAAGCCCATGAGCTTTTTAATAGCGCCCGAGGTGCGGCTTTTGGCCCGTTCCTCTAAAAGCTTGCCCAGCAGAATAAACGCGATGATGACCGTGGCCGCCTCATAGTACACATGCGGCTCCAGGCCCCTTGACAGGAAGAACTCTGGGTAGAACGTGTTGAAAGCACTGAACAGGAACGCGATGCCGGTGCTCAGGGCCACCAGCGTATCCATGTTGGCTTTGCCGTGGCGGGCCTGCTTCACCGCGTTCACGTAGAAGTTACGGCCAAACCAGAACACCACCGGAATGGTGAAAGCGAGCATGATCCAGTTGCCGTAGGGCATGTGGTGGAAGAACATGCCAATCACCGCCACCGGCAAAGACAGGGCCGCGGCCCAGATGGTCTTGGTCTTGATGCGTTGGTAGGCCTCCTGCTCACGGGCTTCCTGCGCTTCGGGGGTAGCCTCCTCTTTTTGGAGGAGCATATCATAGCCCACGCTCTGCAGGGCTTTTTGCAATGTGGTCAGGTCAGTGCCGGGCGCATATTCTACCAAAACGCTTTTATTGGCGAAGTTCACGGCGGCGCTTTCTACCCCCGGCTGGGCCTGCAGCATAGACTCCACGCTCACGGCGCAGGCGGCACACGTCATGCCATCTATAGGAAAGCTTTCCTTTATGGCAGGTTTCGGTTTTTCTTTGGTGAGGGTTGCCATAGTAGTATGTTTTAACGTCAGATCAATTTCTATTACAAAGATACGGCAGGCAAGAGGCGGGGTCGTTACAGGATTATAGGCGGTGGTTATATAATTCGCGTAGGGCGGCGGGCAAGGTCATGTAAGTCGGCTAAAACCTTCTATGTTAACTGCTCCGCGATGAACTGCGCGTCTTTTCCGGCGCCCAGCAACAAGGCAGAACCACGGCTCCGCTGCCAGGAAAGCCCCAGGTAAAACAACCCCGCTACCGGGCTGATCCCTTGCTGGTGCACCGGCTGTCCGTTAGAACCCAAGGCGCCGGGAAGCTGGAGCCAGCCATAGTCCGGCTTAAAGCCGGTGGCCCAGACGATGCTCTGGAAACGGGTGTGGGTACCATCCTGGAACGTGATGTGCTCTTGCCCAAAGCCCGTGATGGCCGGCCGAAGGGAGACCTTCTTGTTTTGGAGCAGTTCTTTTAATTCCAGACCATAAATGAGGTCACTGTCGCGGCGGAGCCGGTTTCCTATAAAAGAGGAAGGGGAGGCGTAGAGGACCTTGGTTTTAGTGGCCCACCAGAACACACTCTTCCCCCATTTGGTTAGGGACGAGAACCGTGGCGGCTTCTTCACCGAAAGATGCACCTCATGTGTGCGGGCTAACTCCACGGCAATCTGAGCCCCTGAGTTCCCGGCCCCCACCACCAGCACCTTGCCAGCCGGAATCTGGGCTGGACTACGGTAGTGGGCGCTGTGGATCTGCACCAGATCCGCTGAAGGGGCCGTGGGGTATTCTGGAATAAAAGGTGCCTGAAACGGTCCCGTGGCAATCACCACTTGCCGGGCCAGGAAGGAAGTTGAGGTGGTCTGGATATGGAAAATACCCTCCTCTTTGGTCAGGGAGATCACCTCCTGCTGTAACGCCACCGGCAACTTGAAATGGGCGGCGTACTGTTCCAGATAATCGGCGATCTCGTTTTTAGAAGGGTAATAGCCTTTGGGCAGTTGCAGCGGCCAGCCCGGCAGGTGGCAATACTCTGCGGGCGTGAAGAGGCGCAGAGAGTCATACCGGTTGCGCCAGGAGTCACCCAGGCGAGGGGCTGCGTCTACTAATAAGAAGTTCTTGTTCTGGAGGTGCAGGTAATAGCCCAAGGCCAGACCCGCCTGTCCGGCGCCGATCACCATGACATCATAGGCCGTTTGCTTTTCTTGAAGCGGTATGGTTTGGCTTTCGGGCTGCATCAAAGTTCTGTTGAATGGATGCGCAATCTAGAAGATAGCTTTACCCATGTCTTTACACAATTTTATAGAAGACGTGCAGGATTTTAGTTTGGCTGTAAGCAAACCATGTTTTGGAACGGGTGAACGGCAGGGGCAACCCTTGTGGTTGCCCTGACCGGTAACGCTTGTAAACAGGTAGACAAAGGAGAGACCTGATCAATCTGGAACCTGCCTCATGCGTTGGGAACGGAAAAGGGCCACCACCAGGGTTGCCCCTACCTGAAAACAAAGAAGCTTCCTTCACCACCTACGTAGCAAAGGAAGCTTCTTTAGTTTACGGGCTATTTCTAGGGAAAGGGTAAAAAGCGCTTATACATCATCTGAGGCATTGGCCGCCGAAAGCAGCTCGGCCACCAAGTCAGACCTCGGGATCAGCTCTTGGCACACCTCCACGCAGTGGCGGCAGGCGGCGGCACAGGCCTGGCAATGATCCTGGGCATGGCGTTCGCATTCTACTGCGCAGGCCTCGCAGATCTCCACGCATTGGCGCAGCACCAGCCGGGCATGTTCAGACCCCTTAGACAAAAACGAAGCGGTCAACCGACAATAATCGGCGCAGTCCAAGTCCAAGTGAATGCAGCGGGCCATCTTTTTCACTTCTTCTTCCTGCAGGCAGGCGGTGGCACAATGGTCGCAGGCCGCTATACAGGCCAGCAACGCATCAATGGCCGGTTTATACTCGGTACGCATAGGCTTAGAAGTTTTGGTGAACTCTTCTATACGTGCACGGCCCCGCTGGGGTGAGGTGTTTTTCGGTTGTTTTCTGCAAAGAGGCCCTTAACGGGAAGCTGGCAGCAAGCAAGTCAAGCGGACTTAATGGTACACCCCGTCCTGGACACAGGCAGGGTTCGGGGCACCGCGCTCTACCTGCAGGGTCACGTGCTGAAGACCGAATTGGTGACCCAGTTCTTCCTGGATCTGGGTCAGTTGCGTGTCTTGATAGGCGTCTTCCACCACCAGGTGCGCGGTCAGCGAGTTCTCGGTGCTGCTCATGGCCCACACGTGCAGGTCATGCACCTCCGTCACGCCGGGGATTTCCAGCAGATGTTGCCGGATGGCCCGCACATCCAGGTTCTGCGGAGCGGCATCCAGGGTAAGGCGCAGTGATTCTACCAGCAGGCCCCAGGTGCTCCAGACAATCACCACCATGATGGCCAGACTCAAAACGGCGTCTACCCAGAACCAGTTGGTATAGTACATGATCACCCCGCCCAGCACCACACCCAGGCTCACCAGCGCATCGGCGGCCATGTGCAGGTAGGCGCCTTTCACGTTGATGTCATGGTCTTTGTCGCGGAAGAACAAGAGGGCGGTGCCGGCATTGATGAAAATGCCCACCAGCGCCACCAGGGAGATGGCGGTGCCGTTGAGCGCGGGCGCACTTCCCAACCGCCCCACTGCCTCCCAACCAATGGCGCCTACTGCCACCAGCAACAGCATGGCATTGAGCAAAGAAACCAGGGTGGTGCTTTTCCCGAAGCCGTAGGTAAAGCGGTGGGTGGGTTTTCGCTGGGCGAGTTTCAGCGCCAGATAGGCCAGCAGCAGGCTGATGACATCTGTGAAGTTATGGCCCGCGTCAGTGAGCAAGGCCAGCGAGTTGTACCACCAGCCGGCCCCGGCCTCAGCTGCCACATAGCAGAGGTTCAGCCCGATGCCCCACAGGAAGGCCTTGTTCAGGTATCCGGAGGCCGGTAACCCATGACTGTGGCCATGCCCGTGTCCGTGAGAATGTGAATGCGCCATATGTACTGAGCTTGGTCTATGGTTTTCTTACATACGTGGCCGAAGAAAAGGCTTCAGCCGTAGGGACAAAGAAATCACAACCAAGAGGATTTCTTGTTACAGATTTTACGCCGATTGTTATGGAATTTGGGGAGCAAACCGCTTCCGTAAATGACCTGGAAAGCAGCTACAGCAAGAAAAAGGCTGGCCTGTTTAACTTAGCAAACAGACTGTTTTCTGCACCAGGAAAAGCACAGGTCTGGAGACGGGAGAAAATCTTTCCAGCGGGAATCAGGTGCTGGCTAAAGAGGAGGGATTTACGTGGCTCTTTTGGGAAAAGGACAGAGATCTGTAGGCAAGTAGCTGAAGAATCAAAACTGATTTCAGAGGTATTTTAAAGAAAAGACTACAAAAAGAAGACAGCCGGGATTGCCGGCTGTCCTGTTCTCTTAGGGTAGAATCGTTAAGCTGCCAGAGACCGACAGGCTTCCGCACAGCGGCGGCAGGCCTCGGCGCATTCCTGGCAATGGTCGTGGTCATGTTGGGCACACTCGGCGGCGCAGGCTTCGCAGACCTCAATACACTCCCGCAGCAGGTGCTTGCCGTGCTGGGAGCCTCGGGCCAGCAAGGTGGCGGTGAGGCGGCAGACATCGGCGCAGTCGCGGTCCATCTGAATGCAGCGGGCCATCATTTGCACGTGGTCTTCCTGCAGGCACATGGTGGCGCAGTTCTCACACGCAATGATACAGGCGTGTAAGGCATCAATGACGGTTCTATTCTGGGTGTTTTGCATAAGGCTTGGGCGTTAAGTGGAACATACAACAGGTGCCCGCCGCAGAGAAGCCGGGTCTGCCTTTCCTGCGGCTGGTACCTTTCTTTTTACGCCTACTCATTCTGGCCGTTGTTATAAAACAAGGCGCCCAGTTGTGCAAAATTCGCTTTTACGCCAGTTTATCCAGCGGAAGCCGCGCAATAGAAGGGTCTTTTTTGAAATCGGTGACGGAAACGCCGGTGACTTTCTTGAACTGGTTGGAGAGGTGCTGCACGCTGCTGTACTGCAACCGGTGCGCAATCTCGCTCAGGGTGAGTTCTCCGTAAGAGATAAGCTCTTTCACCCGCTCAATCTTGAGCCGGATAAGGTATTTCTCCAGCGTAGTACCGGTCTGCTGCGAGAAAACCTTGCTCAGGTGCTGGTAAGACAAACCCAGTTTCTCTGCCAAGTACACCGAGGTAGTGATGGGTTGGTAGGCTTCTTCCAGTTGCCGTTGGTATTCCAGCAGCGTGGTTTTGATCAGATCCGTGAGCTGTTCGTCTTTCTCCTGGAGCAGTTCAAACCCGTGGACCTGTAAGGCTGCTGAAAGAGCCGTGGGGTCAAACTCCTCCGGGGTATCCACCACGGCTTCGCCGAGCTTTACCTCCTGCACCGCCAGCCCCTGTTGCGACAACACCTCAGTGACCGTGGCAATGCACCGCGGGCACACCATGTTCTTGATATATATGTGATGTTCCATGGCTATGTGGTTTTGGTTCCTGGCGTGAAGGTGCACCAGTTTTACCAACTAACAAAGAAACCTTAGAAAGAGTGTCTCAAGACGCAAGACATAAGACGCAAGACTTAAGACACAAGACACAAGACACAAGACTCAGGACTCATAACTCAGGACTCATAACTCAGAGCTCTTCAGTCTTCGGTCCGGTTGATCTTGGGCAGGTTACGTTTAGGGGCCGCCGCTTGCCGGGGTGCCGCTTTGGTGGTTTTGGGCTTCTTTTTAGAGAACCGCATGAAAACCCAGTTCACGCCGGGCACAATAACAAAGGCGGTACCAGCCAGCAAGATAAACACCACCAGGAACGCGTTGAACAACCGGAAAATAAAGTCGCTGGTAAGCCCGAAGGTATACAGCAGCAAGGCCATGGCCAGCAACATGCTGATGAGGCCAGCAATGAGCAGGTCGCGGCGCCAGTCCCGCTGGAAGGGGTGTCTCTTGAGAACCTTGGCCATGTTACCCCAGAGAAGCTTTAATCCACTGCGGCAACAGGTCAAGAAGTTCGGCCTGCAGGGCCACACCGTTGTTCTCCTCTGAGTGCTGCAAAGACTTTTTGATGAATTCCAGCAGGGGCAGTTCCTGCTTCTTGAGGTCTAAGACAAACTCCTGCAATACCTGCGGCCGGGGACCCCAGGAGCCCAGCGGCTGCAAGGTCTGGGCATCAAGGGCAATCAGCTTGGGAATGCTTTTGCCCCCGTTGGTAAGGTAAGCGTCCATGACGGCGGGGTGCTCGGTGCGCAGCAGGGTTCTCAGCTCCACCTGCTCAGATTGCTGGGCCAGGGCAGCCAGTACCGGCAGGTGTACCGCGGCATCACCGCACCACCCTTCGGTAAGCACTAGCCAGAGCTGCGGGCGGGGCAAGGCCTTGACCATGTCCACCAGGTCTGGCCGCAGCGGGGTCTGGAAGGTGCGTTCCATGATGACCAGGTTGTCTTGGTTGAGCTGGGCCAGAAACGCTGATTGGTCCAGACCGGTCGACTTGCCTTGGGCCACTGCCTCGCGCACCAGCGTCAGATACTCCTCAAACGGGAGGCTCAGCGCCACCACCTCAGGGGTAATCACATTCTCTTGTGCTTCCATAGTTCCTACTTTAAAGCCTGCCGCGGGGCAGACGGGTTATGCGAAGATACGGCAAAGCAGGCTTCCTGCCCAACCTTTCCTGCTTTGGCAGGAAAACAAAAGACCCGGTGGTTTCCGGGTCTTTTGCTGAAAACAGGCGAGAAATCACCTGTCGCCTTTCATAAGGAAGAGGGAATTTACTCTTTCCCGTTATCTGAGCCTTCTTTGTCTTTGTGGCCTTGGAGGGTACTGGCGTTGGGCTGGTTGTTCCGGAACTCCTTGTCTGAGGAATCTGCCCCGCGGGTGTCTGAGGGGTTGGCATTGGAACCCTGCGGACTGTGCTGCTCTGGGTCAAACTTGCCTTTCTTGGCGCCGCCGCCGTGGCCTTCCCGGGAAGGGACGTTCTCGCCGCGGGTGTTATCAGCACCGCCGGCTACCGGACCGTCCTGGAATTTGGGCGCGTTATTGCCCTGGTCTGGGTTGTGGTTGTGCTCGCTGTTGGGCTGTCCGCTCACCCCGGCGCCAGTACTCCGGTCTTCCTGGTCATTGTTGCTGGATTTCTGGTTTCCGCTGCCGGAACCCTGGGGGTTGGAACGGGTTTCAGGGGAGCCTTCAAAGGGCGGGTTATTGTTATGGCGGTTGCTGTTGTTCAGGTTATCATCCTGGCTGTTCACTTCCTGCCAGCTTCTGTCTTGATCAGGTCTGTTCTGTTTTGGGCTATTCTCGCCTTTTCCTTTGGTCATGGTTCTTTCTCCTTTACTTAAGATAAAACGGTACAAATGACTACGCCGGGACTTCCCAGAGTATACCGTTGTACGGGGAGAGCCCGGGGAAGGGTTGACAGGCGGGGCTAGAAAGTGGCAGGGCCCGGAAGAAAAGGCCTATGGTTAACTCAAAGCCCTTGTAGCGCGTACTACCTCCAGAACGGGCTGTCAGCCTTGCCTGACCGCCCCTTACCAGCTAATCTTCTGAACTTAAGCGAATGAAAAAATTATTCAATTCCCTAAATCGCCTTTCCTGGTCTTTGGTGCTGGGCGGGGCCTTGCTTGTGGGCGCCTCGGCCTGCAGTACCGGAACCAGCGAGGGCAATGTAAACGTGGAGGAAAGCGACTTCAAAGACAAGAGCCCCACCGAGCATAATGCCCAAGGCACCTCAGACAACACCCAAGACCCTCTCAATACCTCTGGCACTGATTCCACTAACCAGGCTATCTATGACCAGCAGGAAAACAAGATCAGGGAGCGTAATACGGGTACCAGTAACCAGGGAGTAGGCGGCGCGGCCGAAAGAAGCACGAACAAACAAAACAACTAGCACCCAGTGCCCAAAGAAAAGCCTGCCTTTCACAAGGCAGGCTTTTCTGTTTTAGGGGCCTATTCAGGAAAAGAAGCCAAAAGCTACCGGAAACCAAACCCGTTGGGCGTACCCTGCACCTCAAAAGAGTCTACCACGCTCCCCGTGTTTTTATACCGGATAACCCAGGCTGAAGCCCCAGCGGCGGCCGGTTGGGTGGCGGCGTACAGAAGTCCGTCAGCGGGGTCTTGGCCCAGTACTGAGAAACGGCGCGGGATGAGGGGCTGGGCGGGCAGGGCTGTGGCTCCTTTGTTCATGGCGTATACCCCGTCATACAGGAAAAAGAGCTGATTTTTGGAACTGCTCAAGGTGAGGCCCTGCGGCCGGAAGGCGGAACTGGGGAAGGTGAAAACCTGAGGGGCGGTTTTCAAGGCCGCAGGGTTGATCCGGTACAGTTGGCCTTTTGTGCTGTTGGCAGGGTTGGCCGCATCTACCATGCCGCCGCATAGCACCCACAGAATGCCCGAGGCGTCTACCACCATGCTGTTAGGGTGGTGCCCCACGGTAAGGGTGGTGTCCATTTTATAGGTGGTGGTGTTGAGTACGTTTATTTTGTTGCTTTTCTCATTGGCGATGAAAAGACGTACGCCCAGCAAAGCCATACGGCCCGGGTTGGGCCCAACCGAAATATTTTTAACCACCTTATTCGTGGCCAGATTCACCTCTACCACCCGGCCAGAGTCCGCCTGGCCAGAGGCAGGCGTAGGCAACCAATCGCTCACGTACCCGGTTTTGTTGTCTTTCACCAGTAATTGCCTGGGGTTCACCAAACCGGCAATGGCCCCGGCCGAGGTGAAGGTGCGGGCATGCAGCACTTCTATTTTCTGGTTACCCGTCAGCAGGTAGGTCTTCTCAAAAGTAGCCGCCATGGAAACCAGGTTGCCGTTCAACGACTGGTTGTTTGCTTTCTGGAAAAGGTCTGCTTCTACGGTTTGGGTAGCCCGGTCATAGTAACTCACGGTGCTGTTCGGCGTGCCGGCGTTGGAGATGAGAACCCCTGTTTCATACACAGGAACCAGGTCTTTTTCTTCCTCCTGACAGGAAGTGGCAAAGGGCAAGGCCAGAACAAGCAGCGAACCTAGAACTTGTTTGGCAAAAGGGGAGCGTTTCATCCTGCTAAGGTAGAAAATAAGCCGACAAGGTGAAGAACCAGTTAATGGGGAGACCCAGTGGTGTTGCTGCTCCTTTACAAAGAAACGGGCCGGAAACCCGCTTCACAGCCTCTGGCTTCCGGCCCGTTTTGGGGTGCCTTTCTGAAAATCGACCTATAAACAGGTTACCTGAACGTGAAACCGTTGGGCAGGATTCTTACCTGGAAGGAATCAATGACGGTTCCAGACGGTTGGTAACGCACTACCCAGCCATTGGTGGAATAGCCGCCCACGCCAAAGTATAGCGTACCTTTTTCAGGGTCAACACCCAAGCCATAGGGGTTTCGGTTGATGAGGGCTGTGGTAGGTAAGGCTGTGGCCGAGGTAGCCATGGAGTAAATTTTTCCGCCGTAGGAGAAGACCAGGGTATTCTTGGCTCCGTTGGTGGTTAACTGGCCCGCGCCATTGGGGCCCTGCGGAAAGGTATAGGTGGTAAGGGCGTGGTTATTGGCCGGGTCAATCCTGATCAAGGCGCCTGCTGAGGAGTAGCCGCCTCTCAGTACCCATATCTTGTTGTTGGCATCCAACACCAGGTGTTTAGGCGAATCGCCTACGGTGATGGTGGCCTCTACCACATCAGTGGTGGTATTGATAACCGAGATGGTGTTGCCAGCGCTGTTGGCCACATATAGTTTGCCGTTGTGGATCAGCAAGCCCTCAGGCAACAAACCTACATTGATGGTTTTGGTGACGGTATTGGTGGTGAGGTCCAGGACGGATACGCGGCCGGTTCCGGTGTAGCCGAAGAAATCATACCCTACATACTCGGTCACATAGGCCTTGGTAGAGTGGAGGGCCGCCATGTACCTGGGGATCTTCAACCCGTTGATCACACCCACAGAGGCAAAGGTAAAGGCATTTACTACCTCAATCTTCTCGCTGTTGTTCACGGCAATATAAGCTTTGTCATCCAGGAAGGTGAGCGACTGGGCTGCGTCACCCAAAGGCCGGCTGTTTACAGTTTTAAACAGTTCAGGAATCAACGTTTTGGCATCTGGAGACAGGTAGCTTACCTCCGCAGTGGGCGTCCCGAAGTTCCCTTCATTGGTGATGAACACGCCGTGCTCATAAGCCCCTTTAGGGGTGTTGTCCTCGTTGTCGCCTTCGCAGGAAGTGGCCAGGAATGTGCCGCTGCCTACTAACAGGTACAGAAAATACTTCTTTAAAGAATTGGGTTTCATAGTAATCATGAGTGAATAGAAAAAGTAAGCGTTAAGGTTGTGGGGCTGCCCATCTCAGCGAAACCGATAGCCTGAAATTGCGCGGCGGCATGGCCCGGTAGGCCAGGGTTTGGTAGATGGTGTTGGAGGCGTTCAGCACCTGGGCCAGGAGTTGGGTTTCAAAGGAACGCCAGGTGAAGGTTTTGCCCAGACCGGCGTTGACCAGCGGGTAGGCCGGCAGCCAGTGGTTGTTGTCATTGTCGGTGAAGCGTCGGCCGGTAAAGGTGGCGTCTGTGGTCAACCACCAGCTCTTGTAACGGACCTCGGCCCAGGCTGCCATCTTGTGTTTGGGCACGTAAAACAACTGCCGGGCTTGTAACTGCGCCTGGGCGTTTGGTAATTTCTGTTGCGAAATGGTATAGGCATAGGCCGCCCCCCCAGACAAGATCCAGGTTTCCTCCATTTGATAGTGCCACCGGCTGTCCAATTCCAGGCCGTGCCCCCGTACCTTCTGCAGGTTTACCGGTTCAGAGTAATTACCCTCTGTAGAGCGTTGCCATTGAATCCAGTCTTTCACTTGTAGTGCGTAACCGGTCAATTCAGTGCTGCCGGTCAGGGAACCAGAGCGGTATTGGTGCTGCAGGCCTCCTTCATAGCCCCAACCGCCCTCGGGTTTTAAGGCTGGATTTCCGCCGGGGCGCCAGAATCGGTCGTTCAGGGTGGGCACGCGGTAGCTTCGCGAGACATTGGCCTTTAAGGTGAGGGAGTTTCCCTGGTCTTGCCAAAGAGAGAGGTTGGTTCCCAGGGTAGGGGTAAGTGGGGGGTTGAACCCTTGAACCCAGGCCTGTCGCACGTTCAGGCTGAGTTGGAGGGTGGGCAGCGGGTCATACCGGAGCCAAGCATAGGTAGAAAATCGCTGTTCCTCTACTTTTCCCCCGTAGCCACTCACATGGGCTTTAAACAACTGCCCTTCGGCCCCAAGTTGGAGCATCAAATTGGGCAGCAATGTCCGCTCGTGCTCTACCTGGCTTTGATAGGTGCCAACGGTAGAAAAGGAAAGGGAGTCAACGGTAGCAAGGGAGGCATTGTTCCGGTAGTCCAGACGATCTTTGAAATAGGCCGCCCGTACAGTGGTGGTGCCCCCAGCTAGCCTCCCTTGCCACTCGCTCATGAGGCGTAGGTTCTCGTCGTCTTGCTGAGCGTGGGTGTTGGCGCTGCCCATTGACGGCTGGATCTGCCGGTGGGTCTTCACATACCAGCCCCGCACCGAGAGCCGTTGCGCCTGGCTTATCTTGTAGTGTATTTCCTGCGCGAAACTGTTTTGGTGAAAGGCGGCGTTTTGCAACGTTTCCCGGGGAGAGCCAAACGCTGTGGTGTTCCTATACCGGAAATCGTTGTCTGAGGCCGTGCGGGTGAACGAAGAGGAGAGAGCCAGTCTGCCGTTGGCAAAGGATCCAGTGGCCGCCGTCCGGCGCTGCCCGAAGCTGCCCAGTTCCTGCTGTACCTGCACCCGCTGCTGCGGCGCAAACGATACCGGATTCTCTAAAAGGACTGCTCCCCCCACGGCCCCGCTGCCGTGCAGTGCGCCGCTGGGGCCGTGCTGCAGGCTGACCTGGGTATTGGCCGAAGGCGGCAGCAAAGCAAAATCTGACATGCCCAAAGTAGGCAGCGCAATGTTGAAACCATTCCACAGGACGGCGGTGTGGCTGGAGGAGGTGCCCCTGAAGGCCACGGTAGCCAACATGCCGTTGCCGTTGCTCTTAAGGTACAAAGGGCTGCGTTGTTGCAGCACGTCTGCCAGGGTAATGCCCGGCTGCCGTTGCAAAAGCAGGGTGTCTACAGCCTGCACCCGGGCGCCGGCAGCGTAGCGGGTGTACCGGGGGGCGGACACGGTCACGGGAGCCAACTGCACGGTGTCAGGGGCCTGGGCATAACTGTGCCCCACGGGCAGAAGCTCAGCGGCCACCGCAGCCAGCGCACATAGAAAAAATTGACGGACCATATCCTCAGCGTACAAAGCAGAGGAGACTTGTAAAGGAAGAACGACACGAAAACGCCAGCCCACGCCGGGGCCACCATCCTTGCTGCTTTTTTTCCCGAAAGCCTCCAGGTGAATGTTAGACGTTGGCAGGTCTCCTGGCTCTCTTCTTCTGCCTGGCCTTCCCATCCGGCAAAGCGGACAGTGGCGTGTGGAAGGCAGAATTTTACTGAAGATAACAGTTGCGGGTACAGCTCAGGTATTACACCTGATTCCCTTTTAAGACATCATGGGCAGAAAACCCAGGTTGTCACCAATATCAAGGCAAAGGTACAGGAAGTTTGGAAAGGCCACTACACCAGCGCCTAAAATTTACGGACAGCTGTTTTCTGGCCGTTTTCCGGTAAACCAGGCAGAAGCGGAAAAGTAGTTTTGGGACTACCTGAACGGGGCTTCGGCGGGAAATCACAAGGGCCCTCTCCTGTAGAATCTGTTTTAGGGCTGCTTTGCGAAAAACAGACCCAAAACCCTGGTATTGAAACGTAGAGACCAGGCACTGCCTTGTTTCCTCCACTCCACGCATTGTTGTCTACCGTTGGTTTTTCTGCAGATGAGACCTCCTTTCCTCGCTCTCCATTTTGAGGCTGGTTAAAGGAAAATAGGCAGTAAACAAGGTTAAGCGTAGACACTCGCAGGAGCTGCGCACACTACGAGGTCTTAGGGAGCAGGCGGCAGGGGAAAGTGAACCAAAAAACTTGGCGCGGCCGAGAACGGAGTTAGTTTCCAGATTTGGCGGGAGCCGTAAGCAGGTTAGCGAAGCAGCAGGTATAGTTTCAGACAAGTTTGTTGTTTTAGCGAAAGTTTTAGCAGAAAAATAGAGTCTTTTTGGTGAGGCAATAAAGGGTGCTCTTTAAGCTGGCGTGTGCCGCATAAATTATTTGTTTTTGCGTTCTTTTAACGGAAACAGGCCTAAAACCTGCGCTTGCGGCTATGAATCCCTACCCAGATGTAACTTTTTGCAGAACCTTGAGTTTTTAGCACTGTATTTGCCATCAGCTTGCCGTCTTTCATTCCCCTTTATTTACTCCATGAAACAACTCTTTTTTTTAAGCGCCCTGTGCCTGAGCATTCTCTTCCAAAGCCAGGCCCAGACCGTCTCTAAAATCAACTTTGACGCCATCAAGACGGCGATCACCTCTTCCAAGTCGAAGATGTATTACCCCACGCTGCTCAAGCGCTACCACGCCAATGACCCTAAACTGACGGTAGACGAATACAAGCACCTGTACTACGGCTGGACTTTCCAGTCGGGCTACAATCCTTACAAGCCCAATGATCAGTCTGATGCCCTCAATGAGATGTTGCTCTATGAGCGGTTCCCGGAAATCATTTCCACCGGTAAGAAACTGCTGGCCACGGATCCGTTTAACCTGGACGTGATGTACCTCATGCACATGGCCCACGGGGAGCTGAACCAACAGGTAGAAAGCAAGAAATGGCTGGTGAAGTTTGAAGGCCTCATGGCCGCCATCAAAGCCAGCGGCAACGGCCGAAGCAAGGAAACGGCGGTGGTGCTGAACGCGCCGCGCGATGAGTATATGTTCCTGACCGTGGTAGGGCTTCGGCAAAAGGGTAGGCCCCAACTGGTAGACAACGCCTATGACCTGGTTACCCTGCAAACCCCCAACAAGCTGAACCTGACCGAACTCTACTTCAACATTCAGAAGGCAGTGGCCAAGAAACGCTAAGCAGAGGTTCTAAAGCCCATGAGAAAAGGGTAGCCCAAGAGATCAATCGCTTGGCTACCCTTCTTCTTTTTGCTTTCTTGCAGTTCCTCCATTAAAACACCCGCCATGAAAAAGATATGTTCGGTGACGTTAGGCCTTGCCGCGCTTTTGGCCTCCTGCCAGACCAACGGCGACCAATCTGCCCAGGCTGCTGCGGGCGGTGAAAACCAAAACCAGGAGGTCATCCTGTGCGAGTTCTCGGCCACTGATTCTACTACCGCCCTGGCCCTGCTGCCCGGAAAATGGGTCCTTCGTGGCATCCAAACCAATTACATGGGCGCCCAGCCAGACGAGTTCCTGACTGGTGAGCAGCTAGGCGAGGACAAAACCCTCACTTTCTTTGGCAACGGGGAATATGAGGAACAGGTGAATGGCCAGCGCCAGGGAGACCGGCAGCCGTTCAACCTGGTGGGGCAAAGCCTGACCCCAGTGGGCTACCAATTTTGGTTCTGCGGTGAAAACACCCTGGTGATCAACAATATCATTGCCGACGGTGCCACTGAAGTATATGTCCGTCAATAACCCTGCCTATGCCTTTTCCGCAGAAACTACCCGCCGCCTTCTACACCCGTCCAGACGTGGTCACCATTGCCCGCGACCTGATTGGCAAGTCTTTCTATACCTGCTTTGATGGGGTACTAACGGGGGGCATGGTGGTAGAGACCGAGGCTTATTCGGGGTTGAATGACGCTGCCTGCCACGCCCACCTGGGCCGCCGCACCAAGCGCACCCAGATCATGTATGAGCCAGGCGGGGTGGCGTACGTGTACCTCATCTACGGCATTTACTCGCTCTTCAACATTGTCACCAACGTAGCCGGCACCGCTGATGCCGTCCTGATCAGAGCCATTGAACCCACAGAAGGCATAGAAGAAATGCAGCTCCGCCGAGGCCTTTCCAAGGTAGAACCCCGCCTTACCGCCGGCCCTGGCCTGGTGACCCAGGCGCTGGGCATCTCTACCCGGCACAACGGAATAGATCTTTCTGGGAACGAGATCTGGTTTGAAGACCGGGGCGTTCAAGTGCCGGAAGACCAGATAGTGGCGGGCCTGCGGGTGGGGGTCGCCTACGCCGGCGCAGATGCCCTGTTGCCCTGGCGGTTCAGCCTCAAAGGCAGTCGCTGGGTGAGCAAAGCCAAGCCAAAATATTAGTTGCTGGTTGTCAGTTGCTAGTTGTTAGTGGGGCGATGACCTGATGTTTTTCTTCCTCCATGGCTGGCGCGAATCCTTCGCTTGTTCTCCTTCACTGGTTTTATTTCGCTAGCGCGAGTCTCCAGACTCGTGTCTCCAGATAATGGGTAGTCTCCAGACTACCCTCGCTGCCCGCAGCGAAACAGTTTCTACCACCTTCAACGGCTGTTACTTTTTAACCTTTTTCACGCAAGCCTTTATCACGCATCTTCCTTCTCTAGAAGAGAAGTTTCTGCTACCCAATCTCCCTAAAGACCTCGTAGTGTCTGGAAGACCTACGAGTGTCTATGGCGCCCACCTGTGGTTCCCGGCGAGTCTGGAGGCTCGAATTATCCCTTGTCACGAGACGTTAGTCTCGCGCCAGGAAAGCTCCGGTCAAATGCGCAGCCACTAATCACTAACAACCAATCCCTAACAACTAAACCTCAGCTTTCCGGCAAAGGAGCAGAATGGGTTTGTTGTGCAGGTCAGTGGTGGCAAACAGGTAGTCTTCTCCGCCGTCCTTCAGCTTTACTTTCTCCCGCAATTGGGCTACGGTCAGGGGATAATTACGCACGGTGATATTGGCCTTCTTACCGGGGAGGAGCTGGTGCAGTTCCTTGGCATGGGCCTTTGGTTGGGCCACGATTTCAAAAATGCGGCCTGGAAACGCTTCTCGCAGTTCTGTAGAGGTATACAGGTGGCTGTTGCGGTGCAGTTTGTTAACACCATATTCCTGAGACAACCACTTATAGGCGCCCGCCTTCAACAAGGCGGTGTTGGGCTCGTACAAATACCGCTGCGGCTCAGAGAAGGTGACTTGGGCGGTTTCTTCCCCATTTTTGGTAAAGGTCAGCGTTTCCTCCGGTTTCTCAGGCCGCAGGTGTACGGCTGTGAGCAAGGGAGCTCCCGTGGCCTCTGGTTTAAGCAAGTACAATACCTCTTTGCATTCATTCTGCACCGCAATGACCCACGCCTGGGCCACGTTAGTCAACTGCTGGAGCGCCAGGTCAATGTCTAGCATGGGGGCGGTTTTCAGCAAAACGGCTCTGCCTTTTTGCAGCAGCAGCGGCAGCAGGCGTAGCACGTCGGGCTCACAGTCTTGCAGCAGATGCACCCGCTCCTGGCTCTGGCCGCGGCGGGCGGGGTCCAGGTACAGCACATCTACCGGCTCTTCCAGGGTGGCCAGGAACGCTTCGGCATCAGTGGCTTCTACCGTAATGTTCTTGACCTCTAGTTGGGTGAAGTTAAACGCGGCTAGCCCGGCCAGCTCGGTTTGTTGCTCCACATAAACCACCTTTTTGAACCTCCGCGCGAAGTAGTAGGCATCTACCCCAAATCCGCCTGTTAGGTCTACTAAGGTCTCCCCTGAAACTAAAGCTGCCTTATAAGCGGCCGTCAGTTCAGAGGAACTCTGCTCTACCGACAGGTTAGCCGGGAACAGCAAGTCCAGGTTGGCCACCCAGGTGGGTATTTTACTTTTCGCCTTTTGCCGGGCTCTTATTTGTTGGGCTAGTTTGGGGACATCCAAACCCGGCCATTTTTTAGCCTGCAGCACCAGATGGGCAGGATCAGCAGAAAGATGTTCTTCTACAAAAGCGCGTTCAGCGGGGGAAAGGGGTAAAGGCATGGGAAATGGCTGTGGTTAAAGGGAGTAGGCAAGAAACTGTTTTCATATCCTTGAGGCAGTGATGGCGACAGATCATTCAGGCCTGCTTTACAAGTGCCGGGTTGAGGATAATAAACTTATTGCGTACCTTTGTGTTTCTTCTGTAAAAACTTGAACTACAATGGTAGAAACATATCTGAAGTACAAAGTAAAAGATATTTCCCTGGCTGAATGGGGAAGAAAAGAAATTAAACTGGCCGAGGCCGAGATGCCAGGCTTGATGGCCATCCGGGAAGAGTACGGTGCCAGCCAGCCTTTGGCGGGCGCGCGTATTGCCGGTTGCTTGCACATGACCATTCAGACGGCTGTTCTGATTGAGACCTTGGTAGCCCTGGGTGCCGAGGTAACTTGGTCATCTTGTAACATCTTCTCAACCCAGGACCATGCCGCTGCTGCCGTTGCCGCCGCCGGTATTCCGGTTTACGCCTGGAAAGGCATGAACGCCGAGGAGTTTGACTGGTGCATTGAGCAGACCTTGTTCTTCGGGGAAGACCGCAAACCATTGAACATGATCCTGGACGATGGTGGTGACCTGACCAACATGGTGTTTGACAAATACCCAGAACTGGCTGCCGGCATCAAAGGATTGTCTGAAGAAACTACCACTGGTGTGCACCGTCTGTACGAGCGTATGAAAAACGGCACGCTGTTGATGCCTGCTATCAACGTGAATGACTCGGTGACCAAATCTAAATTCGATAACAAATACGGCTGTAAAGAATCATTGGTAGACTCTATCAGAAGAGCTACAGATGTGATGATGGCCGGTAAAGTAGCCGTGGTGGCTGGTTACGGTGACGTAGGAAAAGGCTCTGCCGCCTCGTTGCGTGGTGCCGGTGCCCGCGTGATCGTGACGGAGATTGACCCTATCTGCGCGCTGCAAGCTGCGATGGATGGTTTCGCCGTGAAGAAAATGGAGAATGCCATTCCAGAGGCTGACATTGTAGTAACCGCCACCGGTAACTTCAACATCATCCGCAGCGAGCACTTCCTGGCCCTGAAAGACAAAGCCATTGTCTGCAACATCGGTCACTTTGACAACGAGATTGACATGGCCTGGTTGAACGAGAACTACGGTCATACCAAAGACACCGTGAAACCACAGGTGGATCTTTACACCCTGGAAGGCAAAGACATCATCATCTTGGCAGAAGGCCGTTTGGTGAACCTCGGTTGCGCCACTGGTCACCCATCTTTCGTGATGTCTAACTCTTTCTCTAACCAGACGCTGGCCCAGATTGAACTCTGGACAAACGCTGAGGCCTATGAGAACAAAGTGTACACTCTGCCTAAGCACTTAGATGAGAAAGTCGCCCGTCTGCACCTGGCCAAAATCGGGGTGGAACTGGAAGAACTGTCTCCTGAGCAAGCTGCCTACATTGGTGTGGAGGTAGAAGGACCATTCAAACCAGAGTACTACCGTTACTAAGCAATTCTCTTTCCGGCTTCATTTCCGGATAACAACCTAAAAACGCCCGGCTTCTTTTGAGAGGCCGGGCGTTTTGCTTTTATCATTTGTCTAGAAGGGGCAGATGCCTGTTAATGAGCCGCCGCTGCTGTTGTTGGTGTTCTTCCAACCGCCATGGCAGGCGCTCTCTTCACTGTTCTTATTTGAAGGTGCTTGGATTACCACGTAAGAACCTTGCGTTTCGAGCCTGATTTCCACTAAACAGCCCCGGAATGATAATAACGGAATCCCCTCTCCCTCAGGGAGAGGGCTAGGGTGAGGGGGCAGCGGTTCTTCCTGGGCAAAGGCTTTTCAAGCAGGAGTCCTTCATTCAAAGGCATTGTTCCTTGACGGAAGCCTTTCTTACTTGAGACTTCTTCTCCCTCATCCTAAACTTCTCCCTGGGGGAGAAGGAAGACGCTATACCATTTTAAGCACTTTTTGAGAAAATTACCTTAAAACACATCTGATCACTGGAAGTCCTGCCTTCGGTACAATTTTCTCCATCAACCAGCAAACTGGCCTCGCCTGTAAGCGCAACCATAAGAGGTACTGTTCCACAGCATCATACGAATCAGTCCAACTATGATTTAATCTTTAGCCGGCCGCAACCTTTCCCTAGTTAGGAGTTTTCACCCCAGGTACTTGCTGATGCCGTTCTCGCACCATTTGGCCTTCTGGGCAATGGCGTCATGTAGGATCTCGTCATTTTCCGGGAGGGAAGTGCGGGCATTCTCGGGGTGGTACAGGTGGTAGCCCACCCCGCCGAAGGGCAGGTTGCGCCGTTCCACGCCCGCGTTCAGCATTCTGATGGCAAACTCGCTGTCTTCGCGGCCCCAGCCCTGGATGTTCTCGTTGAAACCGTTGGTGCGGACCACATCGGCGCGCCAGAAGGCCATGTTGCAGCCCCTGATGGCCTTTATGTCTGGCCGCTTCTTGGAGCCTAGTTTTGCCAGCGTTTCTGAGGAAATAGCGTTGAAACGGTTGATGATACCCGAGGAGAAAGGCGTGATGTGCCACTTCTTCGTTTGCAGAATCTGTTGGGTGAGTTCGGGCTGCAGCAACACCCGCTTGCCTTGGATGAAGGTGTTGGCCCGGGCAATCCGCTTATGGCTTTTGACAAAATCCGGGTGCAGCACCATATCGCCGTCAATGGAGAGAAGGTACTCACCGGTGGCCAGAGCCATGGCCTTGTTACGGATAGCGGCCAAACGGAACCCGGTGTCCTCGTGCCAGCAGTGGCGCAGCGGCACGGGAAAGTTCTCCTGGAAACGCGCAATGACTTCCTTTGTGTCGGCGCGGGAGCCGTCATCGGCTATAATCACCTCATCTGGTAATTCATTCTGCTGCGCTACGCTCTTTAAAACCACTTCCAAGGCCTGGGGCCAGTTGTAGGTAGAGATGATGAGGGAGGTAGCCATGGACCGGTTGGCCTCGTGCAGCTTCATGTACTTGTAAAACGCTCCGTTGGCGTTGCAGGCAGAGATTAGGAATCCCTCAAACCCGTATAGGAACCCTCTTTTTAGGAAGTAGTTGCGCAGAAACGTCCATCCGGCCTTGTAGGTGGCCTTAAAGGCCGAGGAGCTTTTCCTGAACCGGTTCTCCTGCGCGAACAGCGTGGTGTACTGGTTCAGCTTCTGTAGCAACTGGCCGGTGTTGCTGAAGGAGTAATGGTTCAGAATACCTGGAATGGTTTCCACGGAGATGCCGTCGGTGATTACGCCTTCGTGCACCTCGCGGGAGGTGAAACGGGTAACGGTGCGGTTAAAAAGCCGTAGTACCAAATCATTTTCCCAACCACAAGCGTTTATTAAACGTTTTCCATAGAAGTTATGGCGCAAGAACCGGTAGGCTTTGGCGTTATCTAACGGGTGCGTCAAGATGGCTTGAGCCAGTTCTGGGGTCATGACCTCATCGCTGTCAATGGAAAGTACCCAGTCATGCGATGCGTGGGAGGCCGCCAGGTTCTTGAGGGCGCCAAACCCAATGAACGGCGAGTGGAACACCCTCACGTTAGGGAATTGGGAAGCAATGGCGACGGTGGCATCCGTGGAGCCGTTGTCCAGTAAGATAACTTCCGGGAACCGGGCCAGCGACTGAAGGCATTGCGGCAACAGCTCCTGGCTGTTCTTGGCAAGAATGGTAACTGAAATAGGTGGAGGCATGCAGCGCAGAAACAAAAAAAGGAGGGAGATAAATTCCTCATAAGTACCTTTCAGCAGAGTAATGTAAACATCTGCCCTAATATTCGTACATACCTATGTATATTTAATTTCTATATTTGCGTATAGGTATTTTTATCCCCAAGTGTAAAAGTACAAATTCAAGACCAATGAGCGAACAGAGAGCGAATTCAATGACTAAAGAGGAGAAAGACGCCCGGTTTGAGGCCGAGTTGATGCCGGTTATTTCGCCTCTCTACAACTTCGCGTACCGTCTAACCCTAGATGAAGACGATGCCAATGACCTGGTGCAGGAGACGTACCTCAAGGCGTATCGCTTCTTCGATTATTTCGAGCCCGGAACTAATGCCAAAGCCTGGCTGTTCCGCATCCTAAAGAACTCGTTCATAAACGACTTCCGGAAAAAGAGCAAACAACCCGCCAAAGTAGACTACTCTGAGGTGGAAGGTTACTACAATTCCGAGGACGTGGATGCCGAGGGTGACAGTTCTGGCGGTACTACTGACCTGCGCATGGAAAGTGTGCAGGACCTGATTGGAGACGAAGTGGCCGGTGCCCTCAACTCCCTGCCGGTAGACTTCCGGACCGTGATCATCCTTTGTGACCTGGAAGGGTTCACCTATGAGGAGATGGCCAAGATCCTGGACATTCCCATTGGCACAGTACGGAGCCGCCTTCACCGGGCACGGCACTTCCTGAAGGAGAAGTTGGAGAAATACGCGAAATCAATGGGTTATAATGGCTAAAAGAAATTAAATATGATGGGGACTACTACAATGACTGATGAACTGATGGGCGCAAACGCCTCAGACGAGA
This sequence comes from Rufibacter glacialis, assembly GCF_008271745.1. GTDB lineage: Bacteria > Bacteroidota > Bacteroidia > Cytophagales > Hymenobacteraceae > Nibribacter > Nibribacter glacialis. The sequence continues at coordinate 254,533 of NZ_VKKZ01000010.1, forward strand.
GCCATGAACCGGACTGTGAGAAGGTGCAGGGCGTATTTGAGAAGTGGCTGGAAGGCGTAGCCACGAAGGAAGATGAAGCGTACCTCTCTGAGCGGGCAGACGAATGCTCTCCCTGCTTTGATAGCGTAGACAAGCAACGATTGTTTGTGAAATTCCTGAACGCGTCTTTGCGGAGACCGGGCACCCCTGCTTCATTAGTAGACTCCATCAAATCAAAAATTCACCAAACGGCTTAGTCTAAGCTTTCCAACCCTGGATGCAAGGTAAAATCATTATTTTTTCGGCTCCCTCCGGAGCCGGCAAAACCACAATTGTCCGTCATTTAGTAAACGTACTTCCAGAGCTAAGTTTCTCTATATCAGCTTGTACCCGCGACCGCCGGGGGCGTTCAGAAGTAAACGGAAAAGATTACTATTTCATTACGCCAGAAGAGTTCCGGGAGAAGATCGGGAACGAGGAGTTCGTGGAGTGGGAAGAAGTATACGAGGGCGCCTTTTACGGGACCCTTAAATCTGAAATAGAACGCATTTGGGCCGAAGGCAAACATGCCATTCTGGATGTGGACGTGAAAGGTGGCCTGAGCGTGAAGCATTTCTACGGAGACCGAGCCCTGGCTGTTTTTGTAAAACCACCCTCCATAGAGGAACTTTCCAAGCGCCTGGTGGCCCGTAACACAGACTCCGCCTCCAGTATCTCCAGCCGGGTGTTCAAAGCCAAGTTTGAGCTGAGTTTTGAAGACCAGTTTGATGAGGTGATCGTGAACGAGAACCTGGAAGAGGCCTTTGCCAAAGCAGAGAAGCTGGTGCGCAACTTCATTCAACCAGACGAACCTATTGTGTAGCCATGCGGGTAGGATTATTGTTTGGATCCTTTAACCCCATCCACATAGGGCACCTGATCCTGGCCAATTACATGGCCACCAACACCACCTTGAATACGGTTTGGCTGGTGGTAAGTCCGCAGAACCCGTTCAAGCCCAGCAGCAGCCTGTTGCATGAGTTTGACCGCCTGCACATGGTGCGGTTGGCCATTGCCGACAACGCAGACCTGGGGGTGACGGATATTGAATTCCGGATGCCCAAACCCAGCTACACCATTGACACCCTCACCTACCTGAAGGAAAGGTACCCTACCTACCAGTTCGTGCTCATCATGGGCGAAGACAACCTGGCTACCTTACCTAAATGGAAGAACTACGAGCAGATCCTGGATCTCTACGAGGTGCTGGTCTATCCCAGGGCGGGGAGTGCCAAGGTGCCTGAGGAACTGAAAGAACATCCTAAGGTTACCATGGTGCCGGCGCCGCTGCTAGACATATCGGCTACCTTTATCCGGAAATGCCTTAAAGAGGGAAAATCTACCCGCTACCTGCTTCCAGAGCCCGTAGCAGAATATGTGCAGGCCAAGAAGCTGTACCAATAGCGAAGGCCGCCTGTTAAGGAACCACCTGGATAAGGAAAGCCCTTCTTCCAGAGAAATGAAAAGTACCCTTCCGCAAGCGCTTGTAAGAAAGTGCTTGCGGAAGGGTACTTTTCGTTTTCGCCCTTTTTTAAAAAATAAAGCCTTTACGGCGGCCTAGAAAATTGGAGATGCAGTATGCTTCTACATGAGTGGTGTCTCGCCCATGAGAGGGTGTATTGACTAGTTTTCCAAGACTTGTTTTTATTCTGAGAAATAAAACAGAACCATTAAAAAACTGGTACGTTAATAAGAAGTTTTACCTTCTGACCCGTAGGAAATACCTGGTTTTTTTACCGTATTAATACTTGGTGACCTCAGAAAAGAGGCGTAATTTGGGCATTCTTCCTTAATAGACAGTATAGGAGGTTGTATAGGACATGAGTGATCAACAGATATTTAATGACTCGTATATCTCCATTGTTTTCCATGAAGAAGGCCAGTATGTGCACGCCGATTGGATTGGGTTTCAGACCAAGCAGTCGGTCATGGACGGGTGTGAGCGGATCATAGAAGCCATGCAGCATTTTGAGTGCTCCCGGGTGCTGAATGACAATACCCATGTAGAGGGAATCTGGTCTGCCGCTGCTGAGTGGGTAGGCTCTGATTGGTTTCCCAGACTACGGCAGGCAGGTATGTTGAAATTTGCCTGGGTTTATTCGCCCAGCATGTTCAGCCGCCTCTCCACAGACAAATCGCTGCGCTTCACCTATGACACCACCGGTATAGAGGTCTTTGAGAATTTGGAGGAGGCCAAGCAGTGGCTAGCCCCAGTCTCTGCGTAAGAATCTGTTTCTTGAATAAACAAGCCTCTGCGGCTATCAATATAAAAGGAAAGGCCCCGTACTAGCTAGTGCGGGGCCTTTCCTTTAAGGGCTGTTTTCTCAAAAACAACTAGAAAACAGAAAGGTCTTAGATGGTCATGATCTCGGCTTCCTTCTTAGCCAATAACTCATCCAGTTTTACAATATACGCGTCGGTCAGCTTCTGCACTTTGCCTTCCGCGTCTTTCACCGCATCTTCAGAGGTGCCTTCTTTCTGGAGCTTGCGCAGAGACTCGTTCACGTCTTTGCGGATGTTACGCACTCTGATCTTGCCGCTCTCGGTTTCGTTTTTGGCTTGTTTCACCAGATCCCGGCGACGTTCTTCCGTCAAGGCGGGGATATTCAGGCGTATGCCATCGGCTTCCATGTTAGGGGCCAGGCCCAGGTCGCTGTTCTTGATGGCTTTGCCAATCTCGGCCACCATGTTCTTCTCCCATGGCTTGATCATGAGGGTACGGGCGTCTGGCGTCATGACGTTAGCCACCTGGGAGATAGGGGTAGGAGTGCCGTAGTAGTCTACGCGCAGATCCTCTACCATGGAAGGGGAGGCTTTGCCGGCCCTGATCTTGGTCAATTCTACACTTGTGTGCTGCACCGATTTCTGCATAGATTCCTCGGCTTCGCTCAGATAAAAATTAATTTCTTCGGTCATTGGGGTTTTCTGATTTAGAAAGATGACTAAATGGTACCACCGTAGCAAACGCCAAAGGGCGGCACAAATTTCTCATTTTATTCTGTAAAATCCACTGCCCGGGAGCAATGGGTGCTTTTATATTACATAGACACCAGCGTGCCTACTCTTTCGCCTTTAATCAGCTTGGCCAGGTTGCCGCGGGTATTGATGTCAAACACCACAATAGGCAGGTTGTTCTCTTTGCAGAGGGTAAACGCAGTCATGTCCATTACGTTGAGGCCTTTCTCAAAAACCTCTTCAAACGTGATATCCGTGTACCGGGTGGCCGATGGGTCTTTCTCAGGGTCTGCCGTGTAAATGCCGTCAACGCGGGTGCCTTTCAACACCACGTCGGCCTCAATCTCAATGGCACGCAGACTGGCCGCCGAATCTGTGGTGAAATACGGGCTGCCTATGCCGGCCCCGAAGATCACTACGCGGCCTTTCTCCAGGTGACGCAGCGCCCGGCGGCGGATGTAAGGCTCGCACACCTGCTGGATGTTGATGCCAGAAAGCAGACGGGTGAAGACCCCGGCTTTCTCCAAGGCGCTCTGTAGGGCCATGCTGTTGATCACGGTGGCCAGCATGCCCATGTAGTCGCCCTGCACGCGGTCCAATCCTACAGACTCGGCCTGCACGCCCCTGAAAATGTTGCCTCCGCCAATCACTACGGCTACCTGGGCGCCCAGGTCAATGGCAGACTTGATTTCTTCGGCGTATTGCACCAGCATGTTGGTATCAATCCCATACTGCTGTTCGCCCATAAGGGACTCTCCGCTGAGTTTCAATAGAATTCTTTTGAATCGCATGCTTATTTAAATAGTAAAAGTTAAGGACAATGGTCTACACACGTTTAGGGCCCGCTTTACAGAAAGCGGGCCCTAAACGGAATTGTTTTAAAACACGATCAATACTTGGTTCTTTTCTACGTTCTGTTTAACGTTGACCTTTACGGCAGAGACCACGCCATCGCCGGGAGACTTGATGATGTTCTCCATCTTCATGGCCTCCAGGATAAGGATAGGGTCGCCTTTTTTTACTTCCTGCCCGGGCGCCACTTTTATGTCCAGGATCAGGCCCGGCATGGGGGCTTTGATGTCGTTGATCTTCTGGGCAAGCGCCTGGCCCATGCCCAGGCTCTCCAGGAGCAGGTCCATGCGGTCCTGCACCTGCAAGGTGTGCACGGTGCCGTTGACCTTGATTCTGAGAGCTTTGGTCTCCGGGTCAGCCTCCAGCACTTCAGCGGTATAAGACCGGCCGTCTTTGAGAATGTGGAAGGAGGTAGGGCTCAGGGGCAGCAGATCCCAGGTAAAAGGAGTGCCGTTGAGAAGGATCTGGTTTTTCTCTTGGACTACTTGCCATGTGGTGGTGGCCGATTTTACCTGTAGCATGTGGACAGCGTTATAGACAGTAAGTACCGTATGTGTGAAATAAAATCACAACTTGAGTTCCCAAAGTTAATAAATCATTACATGAATCATATCGTTTCGCGTGGCTTCTTGTTCATTCTGTTGTGCGGCTCCACGGTGGGTTGTGCCGTGAAACAACCTGCAGCCCCCGCGGTGGCCGCCGCAGAAGTAGTTCCCGCGCCAGATACCACCGCCGTGGAGGTAGTTCCTGTCACCAGCAAAGGCTCTTACCAACCTGCCGCCGAGCGCCTGGTTGATTTGTTGCATACAAAATTAAACGTGCGGTTTGACTGGGCCAAGCAGCACCTGCTCGGCGAAGCCACGCTCACCCTTACGCCTTATTTCTACCCGCAGAACCAAGTGGTGTTAGACGCCAAAGGGTTTGACGTGCACCAAGTCTCCTTACGGAAAGGCAAACAGGACGTGCCTCTGACTTTTGACTATGACCAGCACAAGCTGACCCTGGAACTGGATAAAACCTATAGCCGCAAAGACACCCTCCAACTCTTCATCTCTTACACGGCCAAGCCCAATGAACTGACGGTGAAGGGAAGCTCTGCCATTCAGGCCGACAAAGGCCTGTACTTTATCAACCCATTAGGCAAGGAGGAAGGGGTGCCTCAGCAAATCTGGACCCAAGGGGAGACGGAAGCCAGTTCGGCCTGGTTCCCTACCATTGACAAGCCCAACGAGCGCATGACGCAGGAACTCTACATTACCGTGGAAGACCGCTTCAAGACCCTTTCCAACGGCACGCTGGTTTCCTCCCAAAAAACCAAAAACGGGCTTAGAACAGACCACTGGCGCCTGAGTAAACCCCACGCGCCTTACCTGGCCATGATGGCTATTGGCGAATTCGCGGTGGTGAAAGACAAATGGCGGAATCTGGAAGTAAGCTATTGGGTGGAACCGGAATATGCCGCTACGGCTAAAGCCACTTTTGGCAGAACCCCCGCCATGCTGGAGTTCTTCTCCCAGAAACTGGGGGTGCCTTTTCCCTGGGAGAAATACGCGCAGGTAGTGGTGCGGGACTTTGTCTCAGGGGCCATGGAGAACACCACGGCCTCAACGTTTATGCAGGCTCTGCACCAGGACCGCCGCGAACTGTTGGACAAGAACTGGGACCACATCATTGCCCATGAGCTCTTCCACCAGTGGTTCGGGGACTTGGTCACCACGGAGTCCTGGGCCAACCTGCCATTGAACGAGTCTTTTGCCGATTACTCAGAGTACCTGTGGGCCGAACATAAGTATGGCCCAGACGAGGCGGCGCTGACTCACCAAACCGCCTTGCTGGAATACCTGGGCGAGGCTAAGACCAAGCAGGAACCGCTGATCAGGTACCATTACCTGGACAAAGAAGACATGTTTGACAGCCACTCCTATGCCAAAGGCGGCAGGGTGCTGCACATGCTGCGGCAGGAAGTGGGAGAGGAGGCCTTCTTTGCTTCTTTGAACCTGTACCTGACCAGGCATAAATACACCGCCGTAGAGATAGATGAGCTACGGATGGCGTTTGAAGACATCACCGGCCGCGATCTGCAGCCGTTTTTCAAGCAATGGTTCCTGACACCGGGGCACCCAGAGCTATTGGTGCGCCACCGCTTCCAGAACGATACCCTTACGGTACAGGTGACCCAAACCCAGGATACGGTCAGAACCACTGTCTATGACTTACCGCTGACCATTGCTATTCTGCAAGAGGGTACCTGGCAGGAAAAGGAAGTAAGAGTGACAAAGGCAGAGCAAACCTTTGCCTTCCCAGCCAGTAAGGCTCCGCAGACGGTCACGATTGATCCTAAGCAGACGATTCTGGCCCGCATCACCCATGAAAAGCCTCTGGAAGAGTGGGCCGCCCAGTTTCTGCAGGGTAATGGCTATGCCCTGAAGTCTACCGCGCTGGAGCAGTTGAGAGACACCACCTTTGCCCAGGTAGACCAGGTAATTCAGCAGGCAATCAAAGACCCTTTCTGGAAAATACGATCCACGGGGCTGGAGATGCTCGTGTCAACGCCGGCTATCCAGAAACCCGAGGTGCAGGCGCAGATCCAGCAGCTGGCTTTAACAGATCCTAACAGCACGGTAAGAGCTATTGGCATGTATGCCTTGAGTACCTTGAGCGGGTTACCGCCAGAGATTGTGGAGAAAGGATTACAGGATAGTTCTTACCAGGTGGTGAGCGCCGCCATCTTTGCCTGGAGCCGGGGCAGCCATGACCTGAACCGGTTGAAGCCTTTCCTGACGTATAAAAATCCAGATGTAGTCAATGCTCTGGCCGCGGCATTTACGGCGAACACAGAAGATGAGCTTTACGGCTGGTATCTGAAAAACGCCCAGAAACTGCGGGGTGGAGACCTGTTTTACTTCCTCCAAAGCTTTGGTGCGTACCTTTTGAAAAAAAATATTGACGACCAGGAGAGGGGGTGGCAGGCCTTGGTGCGGGTAGTGGAGCGGGAGACCCTGGATATAGCAAAACAGACAGCCTTTCAAATGCTTACGCTTATGGCGGAGACAGATGACCGGCGGGAAACTCTGCAGAAACTGGTGGAAAAAGACCCTAAATTGGGGCAGTTAATGGGCCTTCAACAAAACTGATTGAAAAAATATTTGCTGAAATATTTGACCCAGAAGAAAAAGCCACTAATTTTGCATCTCCTTAGAACGAAAACAGCAATTGAAGACGGGAAAAGGGTTCTTTGAAAAAGTATTGGGGAGATTCCAGAGTGGCCAAATGGGACGGACTGTAACTCCGTTAGCGTAAGCTTTCGAAGGTTCGAATCCTTCTCTCCCCACATTCCAATGCTCAGAAATTGAAACAAGGTTACAGGTTGTTTTGCAAGGTTTCTGAGAGTACCAGTAAACAAGCGGGAGTAGCTCAGCTGGTAGAGCGACAGCCTTCCAAGCTGTAGGTCGCGGGTTCGAACCTCGTCTCCCGCTCATTGAAGATAAATGATGCAGCGCAAGCTGCATCATTTCATTATGCCGACGTAGCTCAGGGGTAGAGTGCTTCCTTGGTAAGGAAGAGGTCGTGGGTTCAATTCCCATCGTTGGCTCAAGCGGTATTATTATTTTTGTAAGCAATACACCGTTTCACCTAAGAACTAAATACTTTCTAAAATGGCTAAAGAAAATTTTGATCGCTCCAAACCGCACGTAAACATCGGTACAATTGGGCACGTTGACCACGGCAAAACAACCTTGACTGCTGCTATTACTCAGGTTTTAGCGGGCAAAGGTCTAGCCGCAAAGAGAGATTTCTCTTCTATTGACAACGCTCCTGAAGAAAAAGAGCGTGGTATTACTATTAACACGTCTCACGTTGAGTACGCAACTGAGAAACGTCACTACGCGCACGTTGACTGCCCTGGTCACGCTGACTACGTTAAAAACATGGTGACTGGTGCTGCCCAGATGGACGGCGCTATCTTGGTGGTTGCTGCTACTGACGGTCCTATGCCTCAGACGCGTGAGCACATCCTTTTGGCTCGTCAGGTAGGTGTTCCTGCCCTGGTTGTATTCATGAACAAAGTGGACATGGTAGACGATCCAGAATTGTTAGAGCTGGTTGAAATGGAGATCAGAGAGCTTCTTTCTTTCTACGATTTCGACGGTGATAACATTCCAGTTATCCAAGGTTCAGCTCTTGGTGGCTTGAACGGAGACGAGAAATGGGTGAAAACCATTGAAGAATTGATGGATGCAGTTGACTCTTACATTCCAATTCCTGCTCGTTTAACTGACCTTCCATTCTTGATGCCAGTTGAGGACGTGTTCTCGATCACTGGTCGTGGTACAGTAGCTACTGGCCGCATTGAGCGTGGTATCATCAACTCTGGTGAGCAAGTGGATATCTTGGGTATGGGTGCTGAAGGCTTGAAGTCTACAGTAACTGGTGTTGAGATGTTCCGTAAGATCCTTGACAGAGGTGAAGCTGGTGACAACGTAGGTCTGTTGCTGCGTGGTATTGAGAAAACTGATATCCGTCGTGGTATGGTTATCTGCAAGCCAGGTTCAGTAACTCCTCACTTGAAATTCAAAGCTGAAGTTTACGTTCTTTCTAAAGAAGAAGGTGGCCGTCACACTCCATTCTTCAACAACTACCGTCCACAGTTCTACTTGAGAACTACAGACGTAACTGGTGTGATCACTCTGCCAGAAGGTGTTGAAATGGTTATGCCTGGTGATAACATCACTATCACTGTTGACTTGATCAACAAAGTAGCGATGGAAAAAGGTCTTCGTTTCGCTATCCGTGAGGGTGGTAGAACCGTAGGTGCCGGTCAGGTAACTGAGATCCTTGACTAAGTACTAAAATAACGGGTCCGCCTTGCTGAAAAAGTAGGGCGGACTTGTTTTTTTAAGAAAAGAATAATACATTTGCACTCCATTTGAATGAATGGCGTGCATTTTTTTACGGGAGTAGCTCAATTGGTAGAGTAGTGGTCTCCAAAACCATTGGTTGTAGGTTCGAGTCCTACCTCCCGTGCAAATAGAGTTAATAGCATCAGAATGGGAAAGCTGACAAAATTTTTCAATGACGCTGTAGAAGAGATGCAGCACAAGGTTACCTGGCCAAGCTACTCTGAACTTCAGAAGAGTTCAATCTTGGTGCTAGTAGGGTCCGTTGTGTTTGCAGTCATTGTAGGTGCTATGGATTTTGTTTACGACTCCACCCTGGAATGGTTTTACAACCAGTTCTAATTTAAGCTGGAGAAAATGGCAGATTTAAAATGGTATGTAGTACGGGCTGTTTCTGGTCAGGAGAAGAAAGCGAAATCTTATCTTGAGAACGAAGTTGCCCGTCATAACCTGACGGAGATGGTGCCCCAGGTGCTGATTCCCTCAGAGAAAGTATATGAAATGCGGAACGGAAAGAAACGCGTGAGAGAGCGTAGTTTTTTTCCTGGTTATGTGTTAGTGTTCGCTGACATCTCTAACGGTGAAGTAGAGCATTTGATCACCAGTACGCCCGGCGTCATAGGGTTCTTAGGTTCCGGTAACGGAAGAGCCGATGAAAAGCCGGTTCCTTTGCGCATGTCAGAAGTTAACCGAATCTTAGGAAAGGTAGACGAAACAGACGAGCAGGTGGAAACTTTAGAGACGCCTTTTATTGTTGGCGAGACTGTGAAAGTAATGGATGGCCCATTCAACGGTTTCTCCGGTACGGTAGAAGAGGTGTTTGAAGAGCGCCGCAAATTGAACGTGATGGTGAAGATCTTTGGCCGTAACACGCCGGTAGAGCTGAACTACATGCAGGTAGAAAAAGAACAGTAGTAATAAATAATAATGGCAAAAGAAATAAAAGGTTATCTGAAACTTCAGGTAAAGGGAGGCGCCGCGAATCCAGCACCGCCGATTGGACCTGCACTTGGATCTAAAGGTCTTAACATCATGGAGTTCTGCAAGCAGTTCAACGCTAGAACCCAAGACAAGGCCGGCCAAGTATGCCCAGTTTTGATTACAATGTACACAGACAAGTCGTTTGACTTCGTAATTAAGACTCCTCCCGCTCCAGTATTGTTGATGGATGCTGCGAAAATCAAAGCCGGATCAAAAGAGCCTAACCGTAACAAAGTTGGTTCTGTGACCTGGGAACAGATTCGCGAAATTGCAGAAATCAAAATGCCTGACCTGAATGCATTTAAAGTTGAGGCGGCAATGAAATTGGTAGCTGGTACCGCGCGTAGCATGGGTATCACAGTAAAAGGAACTGCTCCTTGGAGTGAGTAATTAAAAAGCAAATGGCTAGAATTTCTAAAAACAGAAAAGCAGTCTTAGCGAAGTACGACCCTAAAAAGGAGTACGCTTTGTTAGATGCAGCAGGCGTAGTGAAAGAAATCACTTTCACCAAGTTTGATGCCTCTGTTGACATTGACGTGCGTTTGGGAGTTGACCCGCGTAAGGCTGATCAGATGGTAAGAGGGGTTGTGACCCTTCCCCACGGAACTGGTAAAGATGTACGTGTATTGGTACTTTGTACTCCTGACAAAGAGGAGGAAGCCAAAGCGGCAGGTGCTGACTACGTAGGTCTTGACGAGTACATCCAGAAGATTGAAAAAGGCTGGACAGACATTGATGTGATCATCACCATGCCAGCCGTTATGGCAAAAGTAGGTAGACTGGGCCGTATCTTAGGTCCACGTAACCTGATGCCAAACCCTAAAGCTGGTACTGTGACTACTGACGTAGCCAAAGCGGTGAAAGAAGTGAAAGCAGGTAAAATCGACTTCAAAGTTGACAAAACCGGTATCATTCACACCAGCATTGGTAAAGTTTCCTTCGGACCAGATCAAATCGCCGCTAACGCAAGTGAAGTAATCGCGACACTTAACCGTTTAAAGCCTTCTTCTGCAAAAGGAACTTATATTAAGAGCATCACATTGTCTAGTACAATGAGTCCTGGTGTGGTAGTTGACAAAACCTCAATTTAACGAGAAGAGATGACACGGGAAGAGAAAGAAATCATTGTACGTGACCTGAGCGAGAAATTGGCTCAAAACCCTTTCGTTTACATCACAGACGCTTCAGAATTGACCGTTGCTACAATCAACAGATTCAGAAGACTGTGCTTTGACAGAGGTATTGAGTACAAAGTTTACAAGAATACTCTGATTCGTAAGGCGTTAGATACCTTAGACACAGACACATCTGCTTTAGATGTCGCTTTGAAAGGTTCTTCAGGAATCTTATTTGAAGCCACTACTGGTAACGCGCCAGCTAAATTATTGCTTGATTTCCGCAAAACAGGCTCAAAGAAGCCAGTTTTAAAAGGAGCTTATATTGACAGCAGCATCTACGTAGGTGATGATCAATTAGACGCCCTGAGCAGAATCAAGTCTAAAGAAGAATTGGTTGGTGAAATCATCGGCTTGCTTCAGTCTCCTGCCAAGAACGTTATTTCTGCCCTTCAGAGCGGTGGCAATATCCTTGCTGGCTTGGTTAAGACATTATCAGAGAAAGAACAATAACATTTCAATTTTAAAACAACTTTTAATTACTAATAAAAATGGCAGATTTGAAAGCATTCGCTGAGCAGTTGGTTAACTTAACTGTAAAAGAGGTTAATGAACTTGCTACTATTCTTAAGGATGAGTATGGTATTGAGCCAGCAGCTGCTGCTCCTGTAATGGTAGCTGGTGCTGCCGGTGGAGACGCCGGAGCTGCTGCTGAGGAGAAAACATCATTTGATGTAATCCTTAAGTCAGCTGGTGCCTCTAAACTAGCAGTTGTGAAACTGGTAAAAGAACTTACTGGCCTTGGTCTGAAAGAAGCAAAAGAATTGGTTGACGGCGCTCCTAAGCCTTTGAAAGAAGGTGTTGCTAAAGATGAAGCAGATTCATTGAAGAAGCAATTGGAGGAAGCTGGTGCTGAAGTGGAGGTTAAGTAATCCATACACTACCTTCCATTACCACAAAGGGTTAGACCTGGCAATTTCGTCAGGTCTTTTCCTGTTTGTACCTAGAAATGAATTCTAGATATTTCTGCCGGTGAATTGAATTATTCCCGGCACGACAAAGTTTAAACGTAAAATTCTGACAACTTTGGCTACAAGTAAAACGACAGAGCGGATCAATTTTGCGTCTATAAAGTCGGTCATTGACTACCCAGACTTTCTGGACGTTCAGCTACAATCTTTCCAAGACTTTTTCCAGTTGGAAACCGCTGCCGAAAACCGCACGGAAGAAGGTCTTTTCAAAGTGTTCGCTGAGAACTTTCCGATCTCTGATTCAAGAGAGAATTTCGTTCTGGAATTCGTAGACTACCACGTAGACCCACCCAAATATTCAGTTGATGAATGTATTGACCGTGGGTTGACTTATTCAGTTCCATTAAAGGCAAAGCTTCGGTTGATCTGTAATGATACAGACAACGAGGATTTTGAGACCATTGAGCAGGAGGTTTTCTTAGGGAACATCCCGTATATGACCGAGAAGGGTTCATTTGTGATCAATGGCGCTGAACGCGTGATTGTATCTCAGTTGCACCGTTCGCCAGGGGTGTTCTTCGCCCAGAGCAAGCACACCAACGGTACCAAATTATATTCTGCCAGAATCATCCCTTTCAAAGGTTCTTGGATAGAGTTCGCGACAGACGTGAACAACGTGATGTACGCGTACATTGACCGGAAGAAGAAATTCCCGGTTACCACCTTGCTACGTGCCATTGGTTATGGAACTGACAAAGACATCTTAGACCTGTTCGGGTTGTCTGAAGAAGTGAAGGCTGATAAGAAAACCTTGAAAGGTGTAGTGGGCAGAAAGCTGGCGGCAAGGGTTCTTCGCACCTGGACAGAAGACTTCGTGGATGAGGATACCGGTGAAGTGGTATCTATTGACCGTAACGAAGTGCTGTTGGAGCGTGACTCTGAAGTGTCAGAAGACGACCTGGACGTGATCATTGATTCAGGGGTGAAGTCTATCATCCTGCACCGTGAGAACGTAAACATCGCTGACTACAACATCATCTACAACACCCTGCAGAAAGATAACTCTAACTCTGAGCAGGAAGCCGTTGAGCAGATCTACCGTCAGTTGCGGAATACTGAAGCACCAGACGTAGAGACGGCCCGTGACATTATCCAGAAGTTGTTCTTCAGTGATAAGCGTTATGACCTGGGTGATGTAGGACGTTACAGAATCAACAAGAAACTAGGCCTTGACAAGAACTGGGACGCCAAGGTATTGACTAATGAGGACATCGTCCTGATTGTGAAGTATCTGATTGGTCTCATCAACTCAAGAGCAGTAGTAGATGATATTGACCACTTGAGCAACCGCCGGGTAAGAACGGTGGGTGAGCAGTTATATGCGCAGTTTGGGGTAGGTCTGGCCCGTATGGCCAGAACCATCAAAGAGCGGATGAACGTGCGGGACAACGAAGAATTCAAACCGGTTGACTTGATCAACGCGCGTACGCTTTCTTCGGTGATCAACTCGTTCTTCGGAACCAACCAGCTGTCTCAGTTCATGGACCAGACCAACCCGCTGGCAGAAATTACGCACAAGCGTCGTGTGTCTGCATTAGGGCCAGGAGGTCTTTCCCGTGAGCGCGCCGGTTTTGAGGTACGTGACGTTCACTATACCCACTACGGCCGTCTTTGTACCATTGAAACACCAGAGGGGCCAAACATTGGTCTTATCTCTTCACTTTGCGTGCACGCCCGCGTGAACAGCATGGGCTTCATTGAAACTCCTTACCGCAATGTGGTAGAAGGAAAAGTAGATGTGACCCACCAGGTGAAATACCTGACCGCAGAGGAAGAAGATACCCACCACATCGCCCAGGCCAACGCCATCATTGATGACGAAGGAAACTTTGTGAATGACAAAGTAAAAGGCCGTTTTGAAGGCGATTTCCCAGTAGTAGAGCCAGAACGCTATACCTACATGGACGTGGCTCCTAACCAGATCGTGTCGGTGGCAGCTTCGTTGATTCCGTTCCTGGAGCATGATGATGCCAACCGGGCCTTGATGGGATCAAACATGCAGCGCCAGGCAGTTCCTTTAGTAAAGCCACAGGCTCCTATTGTAGGTACCGGTCTGGAACTGAGAGCCGCTCTAGACTCAAGAGCCTTGGTGAGAGCAGAAGGCGAAGGATACGTTCATTTCGTAGATGCAGACAAAATCATCATCCGCTATGACCTCTCTGAAGAAGAGAAGTTGGTGAGCTTTGATGCTGAGTTTGTGACCTATGACCTGATCAAGTTCCGCCGCACCAACCAGGATACCTGTATCAACTTAACTCCATTGGTTAAGAAGAACGAGCGGGTAACCAAGGGCCAGGCGCTTTGCGAAGGATATGCCACCAACCAGGGAGAATTAGCCTTAGGTAGAAACCTACAGGTAGCGTTCATGCCTTGGCAAGGATACAACTTTGAAGATGCGATTGTTATCTCTGAGCGTGTAGTGAGAGATGACGTGTTCACCTCTATCCACATTGAAGAGTTTGAACTGGAAGTTCGTGAAACGAAGCGGGGCGAAGAGGAATTAACCTCAGAGATCCCGAACGTGAGCGAGGAAGCCGTTCGTAACCTGGATGAGAACGGTATCATCAGAATTGGTGCTGAAGTACGTGAAGGTGATATCCTGATTGGTAAAATCACTCCTAAAGGAGAGACAGACCCAACCCCGGAAGAGAAACTTCTCCGTGCCATCTTCGGTGACAAAGCCGGTGATGTGAAAGATGCCTCGTTGAAAGCGCCGCCATCCTTGAATGGAGTGGTGATTGAGACGAAGTTATTCTCTCGTCCTAAGAAAGATAAGAACCTCCGCGCGAAAGCGAAGAAAGAGGTAGAAGACCTGAAAGCAAAATACAACAGCGAACTCAAAGCCGTGAAGAACGTGATGATTGAGAAGCTGGTGACCTTGCTGGAAGGCAAAACAAGCCAAGGGGTCCGTCACCGTTTCGGAGATGAGATCCTGACCAAAGGCGCCAAGTTTGGTAAGAAGAACATCACAGACGCTCTTTTCCCTGACAAGAACCCTTACAAGGACGAAAGCAACTACGCTGTTCCGGAAGAGGTGAACATGTTCAAGGATTTGATCCTGGAAGGATGGACCGCAGATGAGCAGACGAACAAGATGTTGTTGGAGCTGGTGAAAAACTACACCAAACGCCGCAACATGATCTCTGCCCGTTTCAAGCGTGACCGTTTCACCCTGGAAGTAGGTGATGAGTTACCAGCCGGTATCGTGCAGTTGGCCAAAGTCTACATCGCCAAGAAGCGTAAGCTGAAAGTGGGTGATAAGATGGCCGGTCGTCACGGTAACAAAGGGGTTGTGGCCCGTATCGTCCGTGAGGAAGATATGCCATTCCTGGAAGACGGAACGCCAATGGACATCGTGTTGAACCCACTTGGGGTACCTTCCAGGATGAACATCGGTCAGATCTACGAGACCGTACTCGGCTGGGCAGGATTGAAGTTAGGCCGTACCTATGCGACGCCGATCTTTGACGGTGCCACCGAAGAGCAGGTTTCTGCTGAACTGGCAGAAGCAGGCTTGCCACGCTTTGGCCGTTCTTACCTGTTTGATGGCTTGAGCGGAGATCGTTTTGACCAGCCTGTGACCGTAGGTGTGATTTACATGCTGAAACTTGGTCACTTGGTAGATGATAAGATGCACGCCCGTTCTATTGGACCATACTCACTCATCACGCAGCAGCCATTGGGTGGTAAAGCCCAGTTTGGTGGCCAGCGTTTCGGTGAGATGGAGGTGTGGGCGTTGGAGGCCTTCGGTGCCGCTAACGTGCTGCAAGAAATCCTGACGGTGAAGTCTGATGACGTGATTGGTAGAGCCAAAGCATACGAAGCCATTGTAAAAGGTGACGTATTGCCGAAGCCAAATATCCCAGAATCCTTCAACGTGTTGATCCACGAACTCAGAGGCTTGGCCCTGGAGATTACGCTGGACTAACAAGCCGTTTTAAAGGAGATTTCGGAAAAAGAGGCCCAAAAGCCTCTGGTCCGGAATCTCCCTTTTACGCGTTAGGAGAGCCGTTTAGTAAAAAGGAAATTTACATATCTAGCAACACATAACATGGCGTTAGCAAGAAATAAAAAATTAGTCCAAGACTTCTCTAAAGTAACCATCTCTTTGGCTTCTCCAGAATCAATCCTGGAAAGATCAAACGGAGAGGTAACGAAGCCTGAGACGATCAACTACAGAACCTACAAGCCAGAAATGGGCGGTTTGTTCTGCGAGCGGATCTTCGGGCCAGTGAAGGACTGGGAGTGCCACTGCGGTAAATACAAGAGAATCCGGTACAAAGGGATTATCTGTGACCGCTGCGGGGTAGAAGTAACAGAGAAGAAAGTGCGTCGTGAGCGCATGGGCCACATTGAGTTGGTAGTACCGGTAGCACATATCTGGTACTTCAAGTCACTGCCAAACAAAATAGGGTATCTGCTGGGCTTACCCACCAAGAAGCTGGATCAGATCATCTATTATGAGCGGTACGTGGTAATCCAGCCAGGTATCTTGGGTGAAGACGGCGTGAACATGCTGGACTTCCTGACCGAGGATGAGTACCTGGACATGATTGACAAGCTGCCCCGTGAGAACCAGATGTTGGACAACCATGATCCAAACAAGTTCATCGCGAAAATGGGAGCTGAAGCCCTTCAAATGTTATTGGAGCGCATCAACCTGGACGACCTTTCTTATGACCTGCGGTACTCTGCTGCCCACGAGACTTCTCAGCAGCGGAAAGCGGAAGCATTGAAGCGCCTGCGCGTGGTAGAGGCTTTCCGTGACGCCGCCACCCGTATTGAAAACAAACCAGAGTGGATGATCATCCGCATGGTGCCCGTGATCCCGCCAGAACTGCGTCCGTTGGTTCCTTTGGATGGCGGTCGTTTCGCTACGTCTGACTTGAACGACTTATACCGTCGTGTCATCATCCGTAACAACCGTCTGAAGCGTCTGATTGAGATCAAAGCGCCAGAGGTGATCCTGCGTAACGAGAAGCGTATGCTGCAAGAGGCGGTAGACTCCCTGTTCGACAACTCACGTAAAGTGAACGCAGTTCGGGCAGAAGGTAACCGTGCCCTGAAGTCGCTTTCTGACATGCTGAAAGGTAAGCAAGGACGTTTCCGTCAGAACTTACTTGGTAAGCGGGTGGATTACTCGGGTCGTTCCGTAATCGTGGTTGGTCCAGAACTGAAACTACACGAATGCGGTCTGCCTAAGAACATGGCGGCTGAGCTTTTCAAACCGTTCATTATCCGTAAGCTGATTGAGCGCGGTATTGTGAAAACGGTAAAGTCTGCGAAGAAAATCGTAGACAGAAAAGACCCGGTAGTTTGGGATATCCTGGAAAACGTGCTGAAAGGGCACCCGGTTCTGTTGAACCGTGCCCCTACGCTCCACAGATTAGGTATTCAGGCGTTTCAGCCGAAACTGATTGAAGGAAAAGCAATCCAGCTGCACCCCTTGGTAACCACTGCCTTCAACGCCGACTTTGACGGTGACCAGATGGCGGTACACGTTCCCCTGGGACCGGCAGCCATCCTGGAAGCCTCTATGTTGATGTTGGCGTCGCACAACATCCTGAACCCTGCCAACGGTGCGCCAATTGCAGTACCTTCTCAGGACATGGTGTTGGGCTTATACTATGTGACCAAAGGCAAGCGCTCCACTGAGAATGAGAAGATTCAAGGGGAAGGCATGTCTTTCTACTCCGCTGAAGAAGTTATCATCGCCATCAATGAAGGCCAACTTTCAAAGCATGCTTATATCAAAGTGCGTGTGAAAGTGCAGGACGAAAATGGTCAACTGGTAACTAAGCTTATTGAAACGGTAGCTGGTAGAGTTCTATTCAACCAGTTCGTTCCAGAAGAAGTGGGTTACGTAGACGAACTTCTGTCTAAAAAGAAATTGCAGCAGATCATCTCCCGCGTGTTCAAAGTAACCGGCATGGCGAGAACTGCTCAGTTCCTGGATGACATCAAAACCCTTGGGTTCCAGTCGGCTTACAAAGGCGGTCTGTCCATGGGCTTGGGTGACATCGTGATCCCGAAAGAGAAAGACATCTTAGTAGCTGAGGCCAAAAAAGATGTAGACGCTGTTTGGGCGAACTACTCTATGGGTCTTATCACAGACAATGAGCGTTACAACCAGGTAATTGATATCTGGACACGTATCAACAACCAGATCACAGAAACCTTGATGAGCCGTCTTGAAAAAGATGACCAAGGTTTCAACTCCATCTTCATGATGATGCACTCCGGAGCCCGTGGTTCCAGAGAGCAGATTCGTCAGTTAGGTGGTATGCGGGGTCTGATGGCGAAACCACAGAAGTCTTTGCAAGGATCAGTAGGGGAGATCATTGAAAACCCAATTCTATCTAACTTCAAAGAAGGTCTGGATGTAATTGAGTACTTCATCTCTACCCACGGTGCCCGTAAAGGTCTTGCGGATACGGCTTTGAAAACAGCAGATGCGGGTTACCTGACTCGTCGTTTAGTAGACGTTTCCCAAGATGTAATCGTGAACGAGTCTGACTGTGGTACGCTACGTGGTCTAGAGGTAAGTGCCTTGAAAGACAACGAAGATATCGTGGAGTCTCTGTCTGAGCGTATCCTGGGTCGTGTGAACGTGCATGACATCATTGATCCGCTTACCGGAGAACTAATCCATGAGTCTGGACATGAAATCACCGAAGAAGTTGCCCGCATCATTGAGAACACCGCCATTGAGAGCGTAGAGATCCGCTCTGTATTGACGTGTGAGACCAAGCGTGGTATCTGTGCTAAATGCTACGGCCGTAACCTTTCAACTGGCCGTATGGTGCAGAAAGGTGAAGCAGTTGGTGTTATCGCAGCTCAGTCCATTGGTGAGCCTGGTACGCAGTTAACGCTCCGTACCTTCCACGTGGGTGGTACAGCGTCTAACATTGCCGTTGATGCCGCTATCCGGGCTAAATTTGCCGGGGTGGTAGAGTTTGAAGATGTGAGAACCATTGAGACTGCCAACGCTGAAGGCGAGCCAGTAAAAGTGGTAATGGGTCGTTCTGGTGAGGTGAAGATCATGGACCCAGCCACTGGGAAAATGCTGATCAGCAACCACGTGCCTTACGGTTCATTCCTGATTGTAAATGAAGGACAGACCGTAGCCAAAGGAGACGAGTTGTGTAACTGGGATCCGTACAACGCGGTTATCCTTTCAGAGTTTGACGGTTCCATTGCTTATGAATCCATTGTGGAAGGTATCACCTTCCGTGAGGAGTCAGATGAGCAGACAGGTCACCGTGAGAAAGTGATTATTGAAACTAAGGATAAGACGAAGAACCCTGCTATTATCATCATGCCAGCCAACGGCGAGCCGAAGACTTACAACATTCCAGTAGGGGCTCACTTAGCCGTAGACGATAACCAGAAGATCAAAGCAGGTCAGATCATCTCTAAGATCCCTCGTGCCATTGGTAAAACCCGTGACATCACCGGTGGTCTGCCACGCGTTACGGAGCTCTTTGAGGCCCGTAACCCGTCTAACCCAGCGGTAGTGAGTGAGATTGATGGGGTAGTGACCTACGGTGGCGTGAAACGCGGTAACCGTGAGATCTACATTGAGTCTAAGGATGGTGTGAAGAAGAAGTACATGGTGCCTCTTTCCAAACATATCCTGGTACAGGACAATGACTTTGTGCGCGCAGGTGTTCCGTTGTCAGACGGAGCTATCACGCCAAACGATATCCTGAACATCCAGGGACCAGGCGCGGTGCAGGAATACCTGGTGAACGAGATTCAGGAGGTATACCGTCTGCAAGGGGTGAAGATCAATGACAAGCACATTGAAGTGGTGGTTCGTCAGATGATGCAGAAAGTGAACGTGATTGACCCAGGTGATACCAGCTTCCTGGAGAACCAGACGGTTGATAAAGTTACGTTCATGGAAGAGAACGACATGATCATTGACATGAAAGTAGTGGAGGATGCAGGTGACTCAACCGCCATGAAACCAGGTATGATCGTGACGGCGCGTCGTCTGCGTGATGAGAACTCCAGCTTGAAGCGGAGAGACCTTCGCATTGTGTCAGTGCGTGACGCGCAGCCTGCGGTGTCAAGACCGACCTTGCAAGGGATTACCCAGGCGTCATTGGGTACGCAAAGCTTTATCTCGGCAGCTTCCTTCCAGGAGACGACCAAGGTATTGAGCGAGGCGGCTATCAAAGGCAAGGCAGACGAATTACTGGGCTTGAAAGAGAACGTGATCGTGGGTCACCTGATTCCGGCGGGTACCGGACTGCGTGAATACTCCAAAATTATTGTTGGTTCTAAGGAAGAGTACGAAGCCCTTACTGCCAGCAGACAATCAGGAGTGAAGGCAGCGAAACAAGGCGAACTGCAAGAGAAATAAGATGGCTTCTGCAGAACAGCAAGGACAGATCAACATTGAGTTGACTGAGGAGATTGCCGAAGGGGAGTATGCAAATCTCGCCATGATCGCGCATTCGCACAGTGAGTTCGTGATTGATTTTATCCGCCTAATGCCGGGTATTCCAAAGGCGAAAGTGAAGTCAAGAGTGGTGATAACTCCAGAGCATGCCAAGCGTTTCTTGGCTGCTTTGGAGGAAAACATCCTACAATATGAGCAAAGTTTTGGGGCGATAAAGCAGACGCCGGAAGCCCCAAGCTTTCCGCTCAATTTTGGGGGAACCATTGGCGAAGCATAAGCCATTAATAATTAATGAATTAAAACTTTGAATTTGCAAAGCAAAATTTATACCTTTGCAAACCATTTTTTGAAGAGAGAAATCAGTTTAAAAAGTTAGTAAATGCCTACTATACAACAATTAGTAAGAAAGGGAAGAGAAGCGCTAACATCAAAGTCTAAGTCTCCAGCTCTTGACTCATGCCCACAAAGACGTGGCGTGTGCACGCGCGTTTACACAACCACACCTAAGAAGCCTAACTCAGCAATGAGAAAAGTGGCCCGTGTGCGTTTGACAAACGGCAAAGAAGTCAATGCCTACATCCCAGGTGAAGGCCACAACCTGCAAGAGCACTCTATCGTGCTAATCAGAGGTGGTCGTGTGAAAGACTTACCAGGTGTAAGATATCACATTATCCGTGGTGCGTTAGACACTGCCGGTGTAAATGGTCGTCTACAGTCCCGTTCTAAATACGGAGCGAAGCGTCCTAAACCAGGTCAACCAGCAGCAGCTGCAGGTAAAGGCGGTAAGAAAAAATAATTGAGTTAAGACAATGAGAAAAGCGAAACCAAAGAAGAGAATTCTTCTTCCTGATCCAAAATACAAAGAAACTCTGGTAACCCGTTTTGTAAACTACCTGATGGTAGACGGGAAGAAGAGTGTGGCATACCGGATTTTTTACGATGCGTGCGATTTAGTGGAGAAAAGAACTAAAGAGAGCGGATTGGAAACCTGGAAAAAAGCGTTGAACAACATCATGCCAGGTGTAGAGGTGAAAAGCCGCCGGGTAGGTGGTGCAACGTTCCAGGTACCTACTGAGGTGCGTCCGGACAGAAAGATTTCTCTCGGGATCAAATGGATGATTTCTTACGCTCGTAAAAGAGGTGAGAAAACAATGATGGATAAATTGGCTGGTGAGATCATCGCTGCCGCCAAAGGAGAAGGTGCTGCTGTGAAGAAGAAAGACGATACTCACAGAATGGCAGAAGCCAACAAGGCATTCTCACACTTTAGATTCTAAGAATGGCCAGGGATTTAAGATTCACAAGAAATATAGGGATTGCCGCGCACATTGATGCCGGTAAGACCACCACGACAGAGCGTATCCTGTACTACACTGGAAAGTCCCACAAACTGGGAGAAGTACACGATGGTGCCGCTACGACGGACTGGATGGAGCAAGAGCAGGAGAGAGGGATTACCATCACTTCTGCTGCCGTTACAGTAGACTGGAAATACAGAGACCAGAACTATCATATCAACATCATTGATACCCCGGGTCACGTTGACTTCACCGTAGAGGTGAACCGTTCCCTTCGGGTATTAGATGGATTGGTTTTCTTATTCAGTGCAGTAGATGGTGTTGAGCCACAGTCTGAGACGAACTGGAGACTTGCAGACAACTACAAAGTTGCCCGTATTGGTTTCGTTAACAAAATGGACCGTTCTGGCGCAGACTTCTTAGCGGTATGTAAGCAGGTAAGAGAAATGCTGGGTAGCAATGCCGTAGCCTTACAGCTTCCAATTGGCGCAGAAGAAAACTTCAAAGGAGTTGTTGACTTAGTGAACTTCAGAGGTATTGAGTGGAATGAGAGCGATAAAGGCATGACCTTTACCGAGGTTCCTATTCCAGACGATATGATGGAGGAAGCAGAGGAATACAGAGAGAAACTTCTGGAAGCCGTTGCTGACTATGATGATGCTTTGATGGAGAAATACTTCGATGATCCAAGTAGCATCACCGAAGCTGAAATCTTAGCCGCCTTGAGAAAAGCCACCATTGATATGGCCATTGTGCCTATGGTTTGTGGTTCTTCTTTCAAGAACAAAGGTGTTCAGACCATGTTGGATTACGTGATGGCCCTCATCCCGTCTCCTATGGACAAAGAGAACATCACTGGCTTGAACCCAGATACAGGAGAGGAAATCTCCCGTAAGCCAAGTGAATCAGAGCCTTTTGCAGGCCTAGCCTTCAAAATCGCTACTGACCCTTACGTAGGCCGTCTGTGCTTTGTGCGTGCCTATTCAGGTGTGTTGGAGTCAGGTTCTTACGTGTACAATACCCGTTCCAACAACAAAGAGCGTATCTCCCGTATTTTCCAGATGCACGCCAACAAGCAGAACCAGATCGAAAGACTGTCTGCCGGTGACATTGGAGCGGTAGTAGGTTTCAAAGACATCAAAACTGGTGACACCCTTTGCGACCAAAACGCGAAAATCGTGCTGGAATCAATGGAGTTCCCAGAGCCAGTAATCGGATATGCAATTGAGCCTAAAACTCAGGCAGACTCTGATAAAATGGGTATGGCCATTGCCAAGCTGATTGAAGAAGATCCAACGCTTCAAGTGAATACTGACGAGGAAACTGGTCAGACGATCTTGAGAGGAATGGGTGAACTTCACTTGGAGATCATCAT
The DNA here is from genome assembly GCF_008271745.1 of Rufibacter glacialis. Lineage (GTDB taxonomy): Bacteria > Bacteroidota > Bacteroidia > Cytophagales > Hymenobacteraceae > Nibribacter > Nibribacter glacialis. The sequence continues at coordinate 277,466 of NZ_VKKZ01000010.1, forward strand.
TGACCGGATGAAGCGTGAGTTCAAGGTAGAATTGAACCAAGGTGCTCCTCAGGTTGCTTACAAAGAAACCATCACTAAAATGGTGGAGCACCGCGAGGTTTACAAGAAGCAGTCTGGTGGTCGTGGTAAATTCGCAGACATCGTGTTCAACATGGGTCCCCGCGAAGACGGCAAAACAGGCCTTGAGTTTGAGAACGGCATTGTGGGTGGGGTAATCCCAAGAGAATTCATTCCAGCCATCCAGAAAGGATTCGAGGAAGCGATGAAGAACGGTATCTTGGCTGGTTTCCCTGTGGATTCCATGAAGGTGCGTATTTTCCACGGATCTTTCCACGATGTAGACTCTGATGCTCTGTCGTTTGAATTAGCTGCCCGTAATGGATTCAAAGAAGCAGGGAAGCTATGCGGTCCTAAACTTCTTGAGCCGATCATGGCGGTGGACGTAGTGACTCCAGATGAGTATACTGGCCCAGTGACAGGTGACTTGAACAGAAGAAGAGGATTGATGAAAGGGATGGATACCAAAGGTACCTCTACCGTGGTAAAAGCAGCCGTTCCTTTATCTGAGCTTTTCGGTTACGTGACAGACTTACGTACCATTACCTCAGGTAGAGCCACAGCCTCGCTTACTTTCTCTCATTATGAGCAAGTGCCGCAAAACCTGGCTGATGGGATTATCGCAAAAATTAAAGGGACTTCGAAATAGTTGAAATAGAATGAATCAAAAGATCAGAATCAAACTGAAATCTTACGATCACAATCTGGTAGATAAATCATCAGAGAAAATCGTGAAAGCGGTAAAAGCGACTGGTGCGATCGTGAGTGGTCCCATTCCTTTGCCAACTGAGAAAGACATCTTTACCGTATTGCGTTCACCACACGTGAACAAAAAAGCGAGAGAGCAGTTCCAACTTTGTACCTATAAGAGATTGGTAGACATCTACTCTACTTCCTCTAAAACAGTAGACGCTTTAATGAAACTTGAATTGCCAAGTGGAGTTGACGTAGAAATCAAAGTTTGATACTTGTATAGATTAAAAAAAGGGAGAGGGAAACCTCTCCCTTTTTTTATGTCTAAAGGAAGAACAATGTTTTCAGGTTGTTTTAAGGAAACCAGGCAAAAATCAAAAATCGGCTTCTTTTGAAATAATGACCGGTAAATGACCCTTTCCTTCTAACCTAAGAAAATAATAGACTCATTCAGAGGGAAAAGGAATTAATAGGGAAGGGCTTTGGTTAGTTTCCTGCTTTGGAAGAGGATCCTATGGAATTCCCTTAGTATCTGAAAACAAATAATTTAGAATAGCTTGTAAAACAAGAATTAAATATAGAACTTTGCACTCCCGAAATGAACCCTATCTGGGGTTATAATATTAATTGTTTAAATAAAAAAGTAGAATGCCTGGAATTATCGGTAAGAAAATCGGAATGACAAGCCTCTTCACTCCTGAAGGGAAGAGCGTGGCCTGTACTTTGATTCAAGCAGGACCATGCGTAGTAACTCAGGTTAAGACGCAGGACACAGACGGCTACACAGCTGTTCAGCTTGGGTACGGAGAGAAAAAGGTTAAACGAGTAAGCAAGGCGCTTGCCGGACACTTTGCAAAAGCCAATACCACTGCTAAGAAAAAATTAGTAGAGTTCAGATTGGAAGATGTAGCTTCTTACTCTTTGGGTGACGAAGTAAATGTTACCTCCTTTGAAGAAGGTGAATTTGTAGACGTGGTAGGTACTTCTAAAGGAAAAGGTTTCCAAGGAGTAGTGAAACGTTACAACTTTGCTGGGGTTGGTGGACAAACCCACGGCCAGCACAACAGAGCAAGACACCCTGGTTCAATTGGTGCCTGCTCATGGCCTTCAAGAGTATTCAAAGGAATGCGCATGGCAGGTAGAATGGGTGGTGACCGTGTGAAGGTGCAGAACCTGCGCGTGTTACGTGTAATGCCTGAGCAAAATTTACTTGTAGTTAGCGGATCTATCCCAGGCGCTAAAAATTCATTTATTGTAGTTGAGAAATAAGATGGAGCTATCAGTTTTCAATAGTAAAGGGGAAGATACCGGAAGGAAAGTAACCCTTCCAGAATCTGTGTTTGGCATTGAGCCAAATGAGCACGCCATGTACCTGGATGTTAAGCAGTATTTAGCCAACCAGCGTCAAGGAACCCACAAATCAAAAGAGCGCGCTGAAGTAGCAGGTTCTACCAAGAAGATCAAGCGTCAAAAAGGTACTGGTGGCGCCAGAGCTGGTTCTATGAAATCACCAGTGTTTGTTGGTGGTGGCCGTGTGTTTGGACCAAAGCCAAGAAACTATAGCTTCAAATTGAACAAGAAGCTGAAGTCTTTAGCCAGACTTTCTGCTCTTTCTCAATTGGCCAAAGATGAGCGTCTGGTGTTAGTGGATAACATCACCATTGATACTCCAAAGACAAAGACGTTTGCCGCTATCCTGCAAGGTTTGAAAGTTGGAGAAAGAAAAACGTTGATCGTTACCAAAGAAGCTGATACCAATGTGGTTCTGTCAAGCAGAAACCTGTCAAAGGTAAAAGTAGCTACTCCTGGTGCTTTGACAACTTATGACTTGTTGAACGCAGATAAAGTAGTTTGTTTAGAGGCATCTCTTTCTGTTTTTGAAGAAATTTACACATCGAAATAATGAGTATCCTGAAAAGACCATTATTGACTGAGAAGCTTACCGCTTTGAATGAAGTAGGTAAATATGCTTTTGAGGTTGATAGAAAAGCCAATAAGATTGAGATCAAGAAAGCGATCCAGTCACGTTACGGGGTAACGGTAGAGAAGATCTCTACCATGAGAACCCAAGGAAAATTGAAGTCCCGAAACACCAAATCAGGTGTGGTAACCGGACGTACAGTATCCTCTAAGAAGGCGATTGTTACTTTGAAAGCAGGGGAAGTAATCGATTTCTATAGCGGAATATAAGCAACTAAGAGAATGGCATTAAGAAAACTAAGACCGACAACACCAGGTCAAAGATTTAGAATTGCGCCGGCCTTCACTGAAATCACGAAGAGCGAGCCTGAGAAATCTTTGTTGGCATCCAAGAAAAAATCTGGTGGACGCAACAATTCAGGAAGAATGACCATGCGCTACACAGGCGGTGGTCACAAGCAAAAGTTCCGTATCATTGATTTCAAAAGAACCAAATACGGCGTTCCTGCAACTGTGAAAGCGATTGAGTACGATCCAAACAGAACAGCGCGTATTGCCTTGTTGTTCTATGCAGACGGCGAGAAAGCTTATATGATTGCCCCAGCAGGCTTGGCTGTAGGTGCAACAGTAGTATCTGGACCTGGAGTGGCTCCTGAAGTAGGTAACGCATTGCCTCTGTCAGACATTCCGTTGGGTACCATTGTACACAATATTGAGTTAGCTCCTGGCCAAGGTGCTGTAATGGCAAGAAGCGCCGGTTCATATGCCCAGCTTGTTGCCCGCGAAGGCCGTTATGCTACCCTTAAATTGCCTTCCGGTGAGATGAGAATGGTTCTGGTTAACTGTATGGCCACCGTAGGGGCCGTATCTAACGCTGACCACATGAACGTGAAGCTTGGAAAAGCTGGACGTAGCAGATGGATGGGTATCAGACCAAGAGTAAGAGGTGTTGCCATGAACCCTGTAGATCACCCAATGGGCGGTGGTGAAGGTAAGTCATCTGGAGGTCACCCAAGATCACGCAATGGTCTGTACGCCAAAGGTCAGAAGACTAGAAACAAAAATAAATTCTCTGAGAACCTGATTGTTAATAGAAGGAAAAAATAAGTAATGGCAAGATCATTAAAAAAAGGGCCTTATATTGACTACAGGCTCGATAGAAAAGTACAGACAATGGATGAGTCTGGGAAAAAAGCGGTGATCAAGACTTGGTCACGTCGTTCCATGATCTCTCCTGATTTCGTAGGTCACACGTTTGCAGTACACAACGGAAATAAATTCATTCCTGTGTATGTAACAGAAAACATGGTAGGTCATAAATTAGGTGAATTTGCTCCTACCAGAAACTTCAGAGGCCATATTGCTAAGAAAGATAAAGGTAAAAGATAATGGAAGCGGTTGCTAAATTAAACAATGTACCAAGCTCACCACGTAAGATGAGATTGGTAGCGAACTTAATCCGTGGTAAAAGAGTTACCCAAGCTTTAGGTTTATTAAAATTTACGCCTAATTCCGGCGCTCCTAAATTGGAGAAACTTCTTTTGTCTGCTTTATCTAACTGGCAAGCAGCTAACGGAGATGCCCGTATTGAGGATGCTAATCTATATATCAAAGAGATTAGAGTAGATGAAGGAAAGATGCTGAAGCGCCTGCGTCCTGCACCCCAGGGCCGTGGCCACAGAATCAGAAAAAGATCTAACCACGTTACCCTTGTGATTGATTCAAAGGTGGAAGTGGAGACAGTTGAAACATCTACCTCTAACGAAGCCAAATAGTTAAAATGGGACAAAAAGTTAATCCAGTAGGCCTAAGACTAGGTATTGTTAAAGGCTGGGACTCTAATTGGTTCGGAGGAAAGGATTTCGCTGATAAACTGATCGAAGACGAGAAGATCCGTAAATATATCCTTGCCCGTATCCCAAAAGGAGGTATATCAAAAATCATCATTGAGAGAACCCTTAAGCGCATCACCATCACCATCAACACAGCCCGTCCAGGCGTGGTGATTGGAAAAGGTGGCCAGGAGGTTGATAAAATCAAAGAAGAGCTGAAGAAAATCACCAGCAAAGATGTTCAAATCAACATCTTTGAAATTAAGCGCCCTGAACTGGATGCGAAATTGGTTGGTGAGTCAGTAGCGCAGCAATTGCAGGCTCGTATCTCTTTCAGAAGAGCTATGAAACAAGCCATTGCCTCTGCCATCAGAGTGGGTGCTGAAGGAATCAAGATTCAGGTTTCTGGCCGTTTAGGCGGTGCTGAGATGGCTCGTACAGAGCATTACAAAGAAGGACGTACTCCTTTGCATACTTTGAGAGCTGATATTGATTATGCTTTGTCAGAAGCTCAGACCGTTTACGGTAAACTGGGTATCAAAGTGTGGATCTTCAAAGGAGAAGTATTCGGTAAGCGTGACTTATCTCCTAATGCTGGTCAACAAAGTGGTGGTCAATCTGCCGGTCCTCGCAACGAAAGAGGCGAGAGAGGTGGAAACGATCGCGGCGACCGTAGAGACAACAACCGCAACAAGCGCCCAGGTGATGGAAACCAGAAGCGTAGCGGTGGTGGACCTAACAAGCGCAAGTAGTTGTTCAATTTTTAGGAATTTAAGAAATGTTACAGCCGAAAAGAACTAAATATAGAAAGATGCAAAAAGGCCGGGTTACCGGTCTTGCGCACAGAGGGAGCACAATCTCCTTTGGATCTTTCGCCATCAAATCATTAGAAGCTTCTTGGATCACTGCCCGTCAGATTGAAGCTGCCCGTATCGCTATGACACGTGCCATGAAACGGGAAGGCCAAGTATGGATCCGTATATTCCCTGACAAACCTATCACCAAGAAACCTGCAGAGGTACGGATGGGTAAGGGTAAAGGATCTCCAGAGTACTGGGTAGCCGTGGTAAAACCAGGTACCATCATGTTTGAATCTGATGGAGTGTCGCTAGAAGTAGCTCAAGAGTCTTTACGACTGGCTGCTCAAAAGCTACCAGTGAGAACTAAATTTGTAGTACGTAGAGATTACGTTGAGAAATAGTCATGAAGCAATCAGAAATTAAAGCTCTTTCACTCAATGAAGTGAAAGAGCAACTTACAACAGAGAGAAACAACCTGGTAAACTTACAGTTTGCGCATGCTATCTCTCCCCTAGAGAATCCATCCAGAATTAAGCTTACAAGAAAAACCATCGCCAGGCTAGAGACGCAACTGCGCTCTCTGGAGCTCAATGGCTAAGATAGAAAACCATGGAGACGAGAAATCTAAGAAAAGAAAAAACTGGACGCGTGGTAAGTAACAAGATGGACAAGTCCATCACGGTTATTGTGGAAAGCAAAGTGAAGCACCCCATCTACGGGAAATTTGTTTCCAAGTCCAAGAAGTTCATGGCCCATGATGAGAAGAATGAATGCGGTATCGGTGATACAGTACGCATCATGGAAACCAGACCGTTGAGCAAGAATAAATGCTGGCGCTTAATTGAAATCGTAGAAAGAGCTAAATAAGATGATACAACAAGAATCAAGACTTACTGTTGCTGATAACAGCGGAGCAAAAGAGGTTCTGTGCATCCGGGTATTGGGTGGAACAGGAAAAAAATACGCCTCTGTTGGTGATAAAATTGTTGTTACCGTAAAATCTGCTCTTTCCTCAGGAAATGTAAAGAAAGGAACTGTTCACAAAGCTGTGATTGTTCGCACGAAGAAAGAAGTTCGTCGTAAAGACGGTTCTTACATTCGTTTTGACGATAACGCTGCTGTGTTATTGAACAACAACGATGAGCCACGTGGTACACGTATCTTTGGGCCAGTAGCCCGTGAGCTTCGTGAAAAACAGTTTATGAAAATTGTTTCTTTGGCTCCTGAAGTAATTTAAACACGAGAAGAGAAAACAAGATGTCAAAGCATAAACTTCATGTGAAAAAAGGCGACACTGTAAAAGTGATCGCGGGTGATGATAAAGGCAAGACGGGTATTATTACTTCTGTGCTTACTGATAAGCAAAAGGTAGTAGTGGAAGGTCTTAACCAGGTATCAAAGCACCAGAAACCTAGTGCTAAAAACCCGAACGGTGGTATTGTGAAATTAGAGGCTCCTATCCATGCCAGCAATGTGATGGTAGTTGAGCCTGCTACCAATGTTGCCACTAGAACCGGTAAGAAGCTGAACGATGATGGTAAGCTTCAACGTTATTCCAAAAAAACTGGAAACTTAATCTAACATGGCAGCCAGACTTAAAGAGAAATATTCAAAAGAAATTGTGCCTGCATTGAAAGAGAAATTTCAATACAAGAGCATAATGCAAGTGCCAAGAATTACCAAAATCAGCATCAATAGAGGTATTGGGAATGCTGTGGCTGATAAGAAATTGGTGGATATTGGGGTTGATGAACTTACCATCATTGCCGGCCAGAAAGCGGTGCAAACCAAAGCTAAAAACTCTATCTCTAACTTCAAGTTGAGAGAAGGTATGCCTATTGGTGCGCGCGTGACCTTGCGTGGCGAGAGAATGTATGAGTTCCTTGATCGTTTGGTAACCATTGCTTTGCCACGGGTACGTGACTTCAAAGGTATCAGCGACAAAGGCTTTGACGGCCGCGGTAACTATACCTTAGGGGTAAAAGAGCAAATCATTTTCCCAGAGATCAGCATTGATAAAATCAAATCAATTGCTGGTATGGACATCACTTTTGTAACCACAGCTGCTACTGATGAAGAAAGCCTGGAGTTATTGAAAGGCTTTGGTTTACCATTCGCAAATTTAAAGAAATAAGATAATGGCTAAAGAATCAGCAAAAGCAAGAGAGCTTAAGAGACAAAAAATGGTTGCCAAATATGCAGCCAAAAGAGCTCAACTAAAAGCTGCTGGCGATTATGAAGCTCTAGATAAATTGCCAAAAGACGCTTCTCCAGTACGGTTGCACAACAGATGCAAATTGACCGGAAGACCAAGAGGCTATATGAGGAAGTTTGGCATCTCTCGCGTTACCTTCAGAGAGATGGCTTCCGCCGGCAAGATTCCTGGGGTAACGAAGGCTAGTTGGTAATTATTACTCCTACCATTATTATAGTTAGGAAAACATTAGTATCTTTGCGGCTCCTTAAAAAGAGCGGAATCTAAAATTATAGTCTAATGCATTCAGATCCGATAGCAGATTATTTAACTAGACTACGGAATGCCATCAAGGCAAATCACCGGGTAGTTGAAATTCCGGCTAGCAATATCAAAAAGGAATTAACCAAGGTTCTTTACGAAAAAGGTTATATTCAGAGTTACAAGTTCGATGATAGTTCAGTTCAGGGCACTATTAAAATTGCCTTGAAGTATGATCCCGCTACTAAGCAGTCTGCTATCGTGAAGCTTGAGAGAGTCAGTAAGCCGGGACTCCGTAAATATGTGCATCTTGATGAGATGCCACGTGTGTTGAACGGGTATGGCGTGGCCATCCTGTCCACCTCTAAAGGTGTCATCACAGACAAAGAGGCCAAAGGCCTTAATGTAGGTGGTGAAGTATTGTGTTACGTGTATTAATTAAGAAGAGATGTCGCGGATAGGAAAACTGCCAATCACGCTCCCACAAGGTGTAGAGGTGTTGGTTAACCAGGATAACCTGGTTACAGTGAAAGGGCCTAAAGGTTCTCTTTCTTCACAAGTTGATACGGACATAACTGTTGCTATTGAGGATGGGGTACTTACAGTATCTCGTCCAACAGAGCAGAAGAGACACAAAGCACTTCACGGTTTATACCGTTCTATCATCAACAACATGATTGTTGGCGTTAGCACTGGTTATAAACTTTCTTTGGAATTGATAGGAGTTGGTTTTAAAGCCACTACTGTTGGCCAGAATTTAGAGCTTGCGTTGGGTTATTCACATAACATTTACGTTGGTTTGCCTCCTGAGATCTCTGCTGTTGCAGTAACTGAGAAAGGTAAAGCTCCTGTTATTACCTTAGAGGGTATTGATAAGCAGTTGATTGGCCAGGTGGCTGCCAAGATTCGCTCCTTACGGAAAGTTGAGCCTTACAAAGGCAAAGGTATCCGGTTCGTGGGTGAGGTTGTTAGAAGAAAAGCTGGTAAAACTGCTTCTAAATAAGAAAGAAAATGGCATTCGATAAAGCAAAAAGAAGACTGAGAATCCGTCGTAGCATCCGTAACAAGGTGTCAGGAACAGCTCAGCGTCCACGTCTGTCTGTATTCAGAAGCAATAAGTCTATTTATGCGCAGCTGATTGATGATGTGAATGGTATTACATTAGCAAGTTCTTCATCTTCTACCATAGAAGGAGAAAGCACTACAAACAAGAGTGCTGCTTCTACCTCAGTAGGCCGTGATATAGCAGCTAAGGCTCTGGCAAAAGGAATCACTGAGGTGGTTTTTGACAGAGGCGGTTACCTGTACCATGGTCGTGTTAAATCATTAGCAGATGGGGCTCGTGAAGCGGGTTTAAAATTCTAAGAAGATGTCTAAATTAAATATCAGAAGCATTAAAGCAAGCGAGATAGAACTCAAAGAACGAGTTGTTGCTATCAATCGGGTTGCTAAAGTAGTGAAAGGTGGTAGAAGATTCAGTTTCTCTGCCATTGTGGTGGTAGGCGATGGAAACGGAGTAGTTGGATACGGCTTAGGCAAGGCAAACGAAGTGACTGATGCTATTGCCAAAGGTATTGATGACGCCAAGAAGAACCTTGTTCGTGTACCTATGTACAAGCATACGGTTCCTCATCCAATGGAAGGCAAATTCTCTGGTGGTTTTGTATTGATCAAGCCAGCTGCTCCAGGTACTGGAGTTCTAGCCGGTGGTGCAATGAGAGCCGTTTTAGAGAGTGCTGGTATCAAAGATGTATTAGCAAAGTCTAAAGGGTCTTCCAACCCTCACAACGTGGTGAAAGCAACTTTTGATGCCTTGTCTAAGATGCGTGATCCATTGGTAGTTGCTCAGCAACGCGGTATTAGTTTACAACGTGTATTCAACGGGTAGTCATGGCAAGTGTAGAAATCACCCAGATCAAAAGCATTATTGATCGTCCTGAAAGACAGAAGCAGACCATTAAGGCGCTGGGTCTTGGCAAGATCAATAAGACGGTAACGAAAGAGTTGACCCCTCAGATCGCAGGTATGGTTAACCGTGTACAACATTTAGTATCGATTAAGGAGGTCTAAAATGAACTTAAGTAATTTAAAACCTGCTGAAGGTTCTGTAAAGAACCGGAAGAGAATTGGTCGCGGTACCGGTTCTGGTAGAGGAGGTACTTCTACCCGTGGACATAAAGGAGCTAAATCTCGCTCAGGATACTCATCCAAAGCAGGTTTTGAAGGTGGTCAGATGCCATTGGTACGCCGTGTGCCTAAATTCGGTTTCAAGAACATTAACCGGGTTGAATATACAGCGGTAAATCTTGATGTACTTCAAAATTTAGCTTCTAAAGCTGGAAATGCTGTTATTGACTTTGCTGTATTCCGTGAAAACGGCTTAGCTTCAAAGAATGATAATATCAAGATTCTTGGAAGAGGCGAAGTTACTACTGCCATTGAGGTGCATGCCCATGCGTTCTCTCAGGCTGCAGTAGAGGCTATTGAAAAAGCAGGCGGCAAGGTAGTGACTCTGTAACAGATGAAGAAGCTGATTTCTACTCTTAAGAATATTTTTGCGATTGAAGATTTGCGAGTTAGAATCCTAAATACTTTAGGATTCATCGCAATTTTCAGGTTAGGTTCTTATGTAGTTTTACCCGGTATTGATCCCAATCAGTTAGGAGGTGACTCAACAGGAATCTTAGGCTTATTAGATGCCTTTCTAGGTGGAGCATTTAGCAATGCATCCATTTTTGCGTTGGGGATCATGCCTTACATCTCTGCTTCTATCGTTCTACAGCTTCTAACCATTGCGGTTCCTTATTTCCAGAAATTGCAAAAAGAAGGAGAATCTGGCCGTAAGAAAATCAATCAGTACACCCGGGTATTAACCATTGTTATCACCCTGGCGCAATCAGTGGGCTTCCTGGCCACCATTAACGCTGATGCGATTGATCCTTCTGTTGCCGGTCCTCTCTTCACTATCTCTTCCATGATTATCCTTACCGCAGGAACCATGTTCTGTATGTGGTTGGGAGAGAAGATCACCGATAAGGGCATAGGTAACGGTATCTCCATGTTGATCATGATTGGTATTGTTTCCAGACTCCCCGGTGCTTTGGTAGGAGAGGCAATGGCCTTAGGTTTAGGTCGTGCCTTGATCTTCATCCTGGAATTGATCATTCTTTTCTTCGTAGTTATGAGTGTAGTAATGCTTACTCAGGCTATTAGAAGAATACCTGTACAGTATGCTAAGCAAGTAGGTGGAAGCGCTTCCTTGCAAGCTGGTCAAAGACAATTCATTCCTCTGAAGGTGAACGCCGCAGGGGTAATGCCTATCATCTTTGCCCAATCTCTGATGTTCTTGCCGGGTATGGTGGCTTCTTTCTGGAGAAATGAAAGTGATTTGGCCAATGAGATTGGTAACGTCTTTTCAGACTATACCTCCTGGCAATACAATTTATCCTTTGCAGTTCTTATCATCATCTTTACCTTCTTCTATACCGCCATCAGTGTGAATCCTAACCAGATTTCTGATGATTTGAAAAGAAGCGGTGGATTTGTTCCCGGGGTGAAACCTGGTTTGGCTACTTCTGAATTCATTGATGAAGTGTTGACCAGAATCACATTACCAGGGGCTATCTTCCTAGCCTTTATTGCTATTCTTCCTTCTATTGCCATGTTATTTGGCATAACCAGAGAGTTTGCTGCTTTCTTTGGCGGTACTTCTTTGATTATCTTAGTAGGGGTGGTATTAGATACGCTGAACCAAATTGAAAGCTATTTGTTGATGCGCCATTATGATGGAATGATGAAATCTGGTAAACTCAGAGGTCGTTCAAAAAATATAGCGGTTGCTTCCTAAGGAATGATTATTTATAAGACCGAAGAAGAAATCGAGCTTATCAAAGAAAGTGCTAACATCCTCAGCCAGGTACACGGCGAAATAGCCAAGTATGTTGCTGAGGGTGTTACTACCTTAAAGTTAGATTCCATTGCTGAGGAATTTATTTCTGATCACGGTGGTTCTCCTTCTTTCAAGGGATATAACGGATTCAAACATAGTCTTTGCATTAGTTTGAACTCTGAAGTGGTACATGGTATACCTAGCACGTATGCTCTACAGTCTGGAGATGTTGTATCTATAGACTGTGGAGTTTTTTTTAAGGGTTTCCATAGTGATAGTGCCTATTCCCACCCGGTAGGCGATGTTGCACCAGAGGTTCTTGATTTACTGGCCCGTACCAAAGAGTCTTTGTATAAAGGCATTGAATGGGCCGTGGCAGGAGCCAGAATTGGGGATATTGGCCATGCCGTCCAAACCCATGTGGAGCAATTTGGATATGGGGTGGTTCGTGAACTGGTAGGGCATGGATTAGGCCGCAGCTTACATGAAGGTCCGGAAGTTCCTAATTACGGGAAAAGAGGGCAGGGTATGAAATTGCAGGAAGGTCTAGTACTGGCAATTGAGCCTATGGTCAACTTAGGCTCAAGGCATGTGGTTCAGGAAAATGATGGTTGGACTATCAGAACCCGTGATAAAAAGCCTTCTGCGCATTTTGAACATACGGTAGTGGTTCGGAAAGGCAAAGCAGAGATTTTAACTACTTTTGATTACATAGATAAAGCACTAAACTAATACATGGCTAAACAGTCTTCCATCGAACAAGACGGTACCATCATTGAGGCACTATCCAATGCAATGTTTCGGGTAGAATTAGAAAATGGCCATCAAGTTATTGCTCACATCTCCGGAAAGATGCGGATGCACTACATCAAAATTCTTCCTGGTGACAGAGTAAAATTGGAAATGTCTCCTTACGACCTTAGTAAAGGCAGAATAGTTTACAGATACAAATAAACAGATGAAAGTAAAAGCGTCAGTTAAGAAGCGCAGTGAAGACTGCAAGGTGATCAGACGTAAAGGGAAGCTTTACGTGATCAACAAGAAGAATCCACGTTATAAACAAAGACAAGGTTAATTTTTAAAACATGGCTAGAATAGCAGGAGTTGATATTCCAGATAACAAAAGAGGCGAGATCGCTTTGACTTACATCTACGGCATTGGCCGTAAGGCGTCACAGTCTATTTTGGTGAAAGCTGGGGTGGATCTTGACAAGAAAGTGAAAGATTGGAGCGAGGAAGAAGCGGGTGAAATCCGTAACGTCATTGCTACTGAGCACAAAGTTGAAGGTGTTCTTCGTTCTGAAGTTCAATTGCACATCAAGCGTTTGATGGACATTGGTTCTTATCGGGGTCTACGTCACAGAAAAGGTTTACCAGTAAGAGGTCAGAGAACTAAAAACAACTCTAGAACCAGAAAAGGTAAGCGTAAAACTGTTGCAAACAAGAAGAAGGCATCTAAATAATTAAACGACAATGGCTCAGAAAAGAAAAGATAAAGCCAAGAAGCGCGTGGTTGTGGTGGAGCCTGTTGGTCAGGTACACATCAAAGCTTCTTTCAACAATATTATTATCTCTGTTACCAACATCAACGGCCAGGTAATCTCCTGGGCTTCTGCTGGTAAAATGGGATTCAAAGGGTCTAAGAAAAATACTCCTTACGCTGCCCAGATGGCTGCTGCCGATTGCGGTAAAGTAGCTTACGAGGCCGGCTTGAGAAAGGCTGAAGTTTTTGTTAAGGGCCCAGGTGCAGGACGTGAGTCTGCTATCCGGACTATGCAAAACGTAGGTATTGAAATCACTTCTATCAAAGACGTGACTCCACTTCCTCACAACGGATGTCGTCCTCCAAAACGCAGAAGAGTTTAAGGATATTATTTAGTATTAGAAATGGCAAGATACACAGGCCCCAAGAGTAAAATCTCTAGAAGATATAACGAACCAATTTTTGGACCTAGCAAAGCCTTAGCTAAAAAAGCTTATGGTCCAGGTATGCATGGTCGTGGTCGGAGAAAAAAGCAATCTGAATACGCGATCCAGTTGATGGAGAAGCAGAAAGCCAAATACATCTACGGTGTGTTGGAGCGTCAGTTTGCCAATTTATTTGACAAAGCAGCCCGTAAACAAGGTATCACTGGTGAGAACTTACTTGCTTTACTAGAGGCAAGATTAGATAACACCGTGTATCGTTTAGGAATTGCCCCCACAAGACGTGGTGCGCGGCAATTAGTGAACCACAACCACATTCTTGTGAATGGTGACGTGGTGAACATCGCTTCTTACACCCTGCGTCCTGGTGATGTAGTAAGTGTACGCGAAAAATCAAAATCATTAGAAGCTATTACACACAGCCTTGCTGGCCGTAATGCTCGTGCGTTTACTTGGTTAGAGTGGGATGGCGGCCTGATGGCTGGTAAATTCATCTCTAATCCCCAGCGTGATCAGATCCCTGAGAAAATCCAGGAGCAGCTGATTGTAGAGCTTTACTCTAAGTAATACCTTCTAAGTTAAGTGTCAACCTTAAACCAGCAATCATGTCAATATTAGCCTTTCAAATGCCAGAGAAAGTCGTGATGGAGAAATCCGATGACTTTAATGGGCAATTTGAATTTAAGCCGCTAGAAAAGGGCTATGGTGTAACCATTGGGAATGCGCTGAGAAGAATTCTTCTCTCCTCATTGGAGGGATATGCCATCTCCAGCATCCGTGTTCCTAGTGTGCTCCATGAGTTCTCTACCATTGAAGGTGTGGTTGAAGATGTCTCTGAAATTATCCTGAACCTGAAAATGGTTCGGTTCAAGAAAATTGGTGACCTGGTTGATGATAAAATCACCGTTAGCATCAGCAAGCAAGATACCTTCACAGCCGGAGACATCAACAAGTTCTCTGGTTCTTTTCAGGTGTTAAACCCTGAGTTGGTAATTTGCCACCTTGATCCTGAATCTTCCTTTGAAATTGAATTAACTGTTCAAAAAGGGAGAGGATACGTTCCTGCTGAGGAAAACAGACCTGCAGATCAGGTTTTTGGCCAGATCGCGATTGATGCTATTTTCACGCCTGTAAAGAATGTGAAATATAGCGTTGAGAACACGCGGGTAGAGCAGAAAACTGACTACGAGCGTCTCTTGCTTGAAATCACGACAGATGGATCCATCCATCCGGAAGATGCGTTGAAAGGTGCTGCCAATATCTTGATCCAGCATTTCATGCTTTTCTCTGACAACACCATGACGTTTGAAACTGTGAAACCTGAAGAGGAAGAAGCAGTAGATGAGGAAATGCTGCATATGAGAAAGGTGTTGAAGACTCCTTTGCATGACATGGATTTATCTGTACGTGCCTACAACTGCCTCAAAGCAGCTGATATCAGAACCTTGGGTGACCTGGTGCAACTAGATCTTTCTGATATGATGAAATTCCGTAACTTCGGGAAGAAATCATTGACAGAGTTAGAGAACCTAGTGCAAGAAAAAGGTCTTACCTTTGGCATGGATATCGCCAAATACAAATTAGAAGAAGATTAGTAATCCTACGGCATAATTCCCGATCCCGTAAAGGTTGATCGACGGTATGCACGTGCACAATCAAAAAAATGAGACACGGTAAAAAGAACAATCACTTAGGTAGGACTGCTGCCCATCGTGCCGCTATGCTTTCAAACATGGCTGCCTCGCTTATTCTTCACAAGCGCTTAGTTACTACTGTTGCGAAGGCGAAAGCCCTTCGTAAGTATGCTGAGCCTTTGTTGACCAAAGGAAAAAGCGACACCACGCACTCTCGTCGTACAGTTTTCTCTTATCTTCAGAGCAAAGAGGCGGTGAAAGAGTTGTTTGATGGTATTGCTGGCAAAATCGCTAACCGTCCGGGAGGTTACACTCGTATCCTTAAAACAGGAACCCGTCTTGGTGACAACGCAGAGATGTGTATCATTGAGCTGGTTGACTACAATGAGGATATGTTGAGCACTACCGGTACATCTACTGCTGGAAAAGCTAAAACCAGACGTCGTTCTTCAGGTAAGAAAAAAGAAGAGGGTCAGGCTACTACTGACACTCCTGCTTCTTCAACTGAAGGAACAGCAGCCGCTGGTTCTGCAGATACAC
This sequence comes from Rufibacter glacialis, assembly GCF_008271745.1. Lineage (GTDB taxonomy): Bacteria > Bacteroidota > Bacteroidia > Cytophagales > Hymenobacteraceae > Nibribacter > Nibribacter glacialis. The sequence continues at coordinate 293,212 of NZ_VKKZ01000010.1, forward strand.
CATCAGCAGAATAACAAGAATGCAATAATTAATGAAAAGGGATACGAGATTACTCGTATCCCTTTTTTATTTTTGCCACATATCTAATCCGAATGAAGCTTCACACAACAACTGATGCAGTATTGGTGCTGGAAGACGGCACCGTGTTCCAAGGGAAAAGCCTTGGGAAAATAGGAACCACCGGCGGGGAAGTCTGCTTTAACACCGGAATGACAGGGTACCAGGAAATTTTCACCGATCCTTCCTATTATGGTCAGATTGTGATTACCACCGTGTCACACGTGGGCAATTACGGGGTTCAACCAGAGGAAGTAGAATCTGGCAACATTCAGATCAAAGGGTTGGTGTGCAAAGAATTCTCGCACCATTTCTCGCGTAAAACCGCCGAAGGCTCTTTACAAGAGTATTTTGAAAAGGCGGGTATTGTGGGCATCTGTGAAATTGACACCCGGGAACTGGTAAGGCACGTGCGCGATAAAGGCGCCATGAATGCCATCATCTCCTCAGACAATGCCGATGTGGAAGATCTGAAAAGGCTGCTCAAAGAAGTCCCTTCCATGGATGGCCTGGAGCTTTCCTCCAAGGTTACTACCCTTGAGCAGTATGATCTGCCCGTGGAAAACAGGAGGTTCAAAGTGGCCGTGCTGGACTTGGGTGTAAAACGCAATATCCTCAATAACCTTACCAGTAGAGGCTGTGAGTGCCGCGTTTTCCCCTATGGTACTACCTTTGAAGAAATGGAAGCCTGGGGCCCGGATGGCTATTTTATCTCCAATGGCCCTGGTGACCCTGCCGTGACCAATGAAGCGGTGAGAAGCGTGGAGCAGATCCTGGCGGTAGAGAGACCTATGTTTGGTATTTGCATGGGACACCAGATCCTGGCGCAGGCCAACGGTATTCCTACCTATAAGATGCACAACGGCCACCGTGGGCTTAACCACCCCGTAAAGAACCTGATTACGGGTAAAAGCGAGATCACCTCGCAGAACCACGGGTTTGCCGTAGATGCTGACGCAGTTAGAAACCACCCTAATGTGGAGATCACGCACATCAACCTGAATGACAATACCGTGGAAGGTATCAGAATAAAGAACAAACCTGCGTTCTCTGTGCAGTACCACCCAGAATCCTCACCAGGGCCTCATGATTCTGAGTACCTGTTTGACCTCTTCGTGGAGATGCTGGAGAAAGAAAAGAATTCCTAACTCAAACTAGAACCATATGAGCTTAATTGAAGACATCAAAGCCCGCCAGATATTTGACTCCCGCGGCAATCCTACAGTAGAGGTAGACGTGATCACCCAAAACGGTATCGTGGGCCGGGCAGCTGTTCCCTCAGGTGCCTCTACGGGCAAGCACGAAGCCGTAGAACTGCGTGACGACGATAAGAGCATGTTCATGGGCAAAGGCGTGCTGCAAGCCGTGCAGAACGTGAACACTATCATTGCTGATGAACTGGTGGGGTTCAGTGTTTTTGAGCAAAGCCTCCTGGATAAGATCATGATTGAGATTGACGGCACCCCTAACAAAGCCAAGTTAGGAGCCAATGCGATCTTGGGTGTTTCTTTGGCCATAGCCAAAGCCGCTGCCAAAGAAGCAGGTCAGTCGTTGTACCGGTACGTAGGAGGCGTGAATGCCAATACTCTTCCGGTTCCCATGATGAACATCCTGAATGGTGGTAGCCACGCTGACAACTCTATTGACTTCCAGGAGTTCATGGTGATGCCCGTAGGTGCTTCTTCTTTCTCAGAGTCTTTGCGTTGGGGAACTGAGGTGTTCCATCACCTCAAGAACGTACTGAAGAAAAAAGGCATGTCTACGAACGTAGGCGATGAAGGTGGTTTTGCGCCTAACATTGGCTCTAACCAGGAAGCCATTGAGGTAGTCTTGCAAGCCATTGAGGCTGCTGGCTACCGCCCGGGCGAAGACTTCATGATTGCCATGGATGCCGCGGCTTCTGAGTTCTATGATGCCTCAACCGGCCATTACCACTTCAAGAAATCTACCGGCGACAAACTAACCTCTTCAGAGATGGTAGATTTCTGGACTGACTGGTCTAAACGCTACCCCATCATCTCTATTGAAGATGGCATGGACGAAGACGACTGGACTGGCTGGAAGTCTTTGACGGATTCTATTGGTCATACCACCCAATTGGTAGGCGATGACCTGTTTGTAACCAACGTGACCCGCTTGCAGCAGGGCATTGACCAGAAGACGGCTAACGCCATCCTGATCAAGGTAAACCAGATTGGTACCTTAACCGAGACCATTGATGCCATCAACTTAGGCCGCAGAAACGGCTATAAGAGCATCATGAGCCACCGTTCCGGGGAGACCGAAGACAATACCATTGCAGACCTAGCCGTGGCCTTGAACACCGGTCAAATCAAGACAGGCTCTGCCTCTCGTTCAGACCGGATGGCTAAATACAACCAATTGCTCCGTATTGAAGAGGAATTGGGTGAGGTAGCCTACTTCCCGGGCCGGAACATGTAATTTGCCTGAGAAGCCAATCTGGCTGCGGCTGTTTTGAATCCGTTTTTTAGAAAACAGGACAAAAACTGAAATTGCATAATTGATGGGCTTCTTGTGCAGATACCTTCTGGAAACTTTGTAAATTCATGGCGGCAAGCAAACACTTGCCGCCATTTTTTGTTTTCCTATGTTAGCACGCGTCCCTAAATTCTTCCGGAACTTCTATTTCCTGACCAGTCTGGCCTTTCTGGTATGGATGTTCTTCTTTGACTCCAATGACTTCGTGACCCAGTTCCAGACCAGCCGCAAGCTGAACATCCTGGAAGAGGAGCGCGACTATTACCTGGAGAAGATTGCCGAGGTGCAGAAAGACCGGAAAGAACTCATGAGTAACCCCGAACTGCTGGAGAAATTCGCCCGGGAAAAATACCTCATGAAAAAGCCCACCGAGGAACTCTACCTCATTGTGGAGAAAGAGGAAGAAAAGTAAGCTACTTGTACCCCATAAAGCAGAACGCGCCGCCCTGGAAAGAGTGGCGCGTTCTGCTTTAAATAGCTTTATGAGAAGTTTTTAGCCTGTTTTTCATAAAAAACCTTGTAATAAATCTTTCTTATAATGGACCTTCCCTATGATCAACTTCTCTTTTAATCAATCTTCCTTATAAACAGCCAATCGTCTCCTTTCTAATTTGTCGTACTGATCCATTCTATTTCCATTCCTGTAATCCGCCATTGTTGGTGTTCCCAGGGGCCAACAATACAGACGCAGACGCCTTTCCGCTTGCTGGTGAAAACACGCAGCAAGGGCCTGGGTACTTTCATTTGACTTTACTAAACAGATTCAAAGTATTCTATTAACAGCCAAGCTTCTCTTTTTCTAATTTGTCGTATTGTCCATTCTATTCCCATTCCCATTTCTGTCATCCTGAAAGGATCTTGTGGGCGAACTAGAAATGCGTGAAAGAAGCCTTGCTACCGTTCGCTACCAAGATCTTTCCAAGATAACATTAGGGTTTTTGAGCCTGGTTCTCAGAAAAGTAGCCGGAAACACTATTCAGTTTAATCGTAAAAACGCCTCCCTTGAAAATAAAAGAGCGCCTTACTGGGTAAGGCGCTCTTTGGCAAATTGTTTAAGCCGACTTTTCTGAAAACAGCCTCAAAACAGGCTACTCAATCTTTTTGCCGGTCATGGCTTTCTTGATGGAGATCTGCATGACGCGCTCCGCGAACGGGCTGGTTTGCTCCTCCAGCACATCTACCGCTTTCAGGATAGTGTCTTTATCGCCGGTAGGCAGTACTTCTCGCAGGCGCTGCACGTTTTGGCGGGTGAGTTCTATCTCCTCTGGGCTAAGGTGCTCGCCGTTCTTCTCCACGAAGCGTTCAACCTGATAGAGCATCTGCTCAGCGGTAGTGCGGGCCTCAATGACCATGCGAGTTGACACGTCTTCGCGAGCGTGGGTGATGGAGTCCATGAGCATCTGCTCTACCTGCTCATCGGTGAGGCCATATTGCGGTTTCACCTCCACTTCCTGACGGACGCCAGAGCGTAACTCAACAGCTTCTACTTTCAAGATACCGTCGGCGTTCAGGATGAAGTTCACATCTACCTTCGGGAAACCAGCGGGCATGGCCGGGATTCCTCTCAAGTCAAACTCGGCCAGTTTTCGGTTTTCTTTTACCAAATCGCGCTCGCCTTGGTACACCGAGATCTTCATGTTCACCTGCCCGTCTACGGAGGTGGTGTACTGCCGGCCCGCCTTGGTGGGGATTTTGGAGTTACGCGGAATGATAGAGTCCATCAAACCGCCCATGGTTTCAATGCCCAGGGTAAGCGGTGTCACGTCCAGGAGCAGGATGTCTTTGCGGTTCCCGGCCAGTACATCGGCTTGGATGGCCGCACCCAAGGACACTACTTCGTCGGGGTTCAGGTCATTGTGGGCCGGTTTCCCGAAGAAGTCAGACACGGTCTGATATACCAACGGCACCCGGGTAGAACCCCCCACCATGATCACGGTGTCCATCTGCTCGGGCTGCAACCCGGCGTCTTTCAGCGCCATCTGACAAGAGGCCATGGTACGGTCAATGATGGGCGTGATAAGCGTGTCAAAGGTGTGGCGGTCCAGCTTCAGTTCTATGCCGTTCAATTCTGCTTTGAATTTCTCCTGTTGGCTCAGGGCTTTCTTCGCCTCCTCGGCCTTTAGCCGGAGGGCCTGCGCAGCATTGGGGTCCAGGGCCACCAGATCAGCTAGAAGTCTGTTTTGACGGGTCCAGAATTCGAGGATCTCGCGGTCCATGTCATCGCCGCCCAGGTAGGTGTCACCGTGGGTAGAGAGCACTTCAAAGATTCCCTGGTGGATTTTCAGGATAGAGATGTCAAACGTACCGCCGCCCAGGTCATACACAGCAATGGTTTTCTCCTCATTGGGGTCTAACCCGATGCCGTAGGCCAGGGAAGCCGCTGTAGGCTCGTTCACAATGCGCAAGACCTCCAAGCCGGCCAGTTTACCGGCATCACGGGTAGCTTGGCGCTGAGAGTCGTTAAAATAGGCAGGAACGGTGATCACCGCCCGGTTCACCGGGGTTTTGAGGGCGTGTTCAGCGCGGGCGCGGAGTTCCTTCAGGATTTCGGCGCTCAGCTCAATAGGGGAATAAAACTTGTCCTGCACCCTGATCTTTACCAGGCCCTCAGAATTGTCGTCAATGACTTTATAGCCAAAAGAATCTTTGTGGTTGCCCAGGTCCTGGTATGATTTGCCCAGTAGACGCTTCACGGAGTAAATGGTGTTGGCCGGGTCCGTGAGCAGGTACTCTTTGGCAGCATCGCCCACCAATACCTCACCGGCACTGGAGAAATGGACCACTGAAGGGACAATGGTTCCCAGTCCCAGGTCATTGATGGCAATGGGCACATGGTCTTCAGGGTGCATATACGCCACCAGACTATTGGTGGTACCAAGGTCAATGCCCACAATCACTTCCTCTTTCTGGATAGAAGCGGTGGTTAAGTTTATTGCTATTTTAGCCATGGTGTCAGTTTTTTGGAAGAGCCCGCAGGCCCCTAAGGCAAAAGTACGAAGAAATAGCCTCTTAAAGGGGTACGGTTTCCTGGGGGATAGGTGGCGGAAGAAAGGAGAGATTCCTGACAGGGTAGGAGTGCGTTTTCAGGCATGTTTGGAGAAAGGAGGCCGGAAACCAATTCCGTAGCGTCGTTACACCGTAACGACGAGTGCCTATAGAACAGAAACGCCTCCCGTAGAAAAGACCTTTCCCCAAGGCAATGTTGCAAAGGCCATTTGTGAGGGAAAGAAACGGTTCTGCCCTGTAGAACCACGTCGTTACGGTGTAACGACGCTACGTTTCCGTTTTAGGCCTCCTTTCTTAAAACGAAGCCGAGAACAGGTTGCAAAGATCCTATTCGTGCGTAGCCAAACCTTGTCTCATTAATGAAAATTCTCTTTGGGGAATAGTGATGCATTCCGTCTGCTTTTGAAAGGGGGTAGGGTGATGACGGGGCCGCGAAAGAACCGCCCCACCTCCGCTAAGCGCAAGGGCAACCACAAGGGATTGCCCCTACAAGTATTCCTGCAACGCCATGCTCTGCAGTAATAATCATCCCTGTTCCCTTCCAAGGGAGACGAAAAATCTTCATCAGTTAAAAAATATCCCACTCCAATTAGAAGTGGGATAATGGCGTGTTTTCAGGAAAACAACTAAGAAAACCCTATTCACAGCCAATAGGTGCCATGCTACCAATGGGAGCGCCGGGCGGGAGGTCTTTGTGCAGTTGCGGTTTGGCCTCTACTGGTTTTAGGAGACGGTTCAGGGCCAGGAGGGCGTTGGCTTTCACGCCTTCGTCTGAGGACTTGGCTAGTTTCTTGGCGTGTTTCTCCAGTTGGTTCAGGTGCAACAGGGCGGTGCCCCGCACCGAATAAGCGGCGTTCTCATCCTGCGAAAGGGCCATCAGGTGCGTGAGTACCAGTTGCTGGGTGAGCAGTTGCGTCTGGCCCTCCAGACCAGAGGCACGTTTGGCGTTCCAGGTTTGGTCAATGATCTTGTCCAGTACTTCGTCAAGGCCTAGCTTGCTTCCGCGGGCTTTCAGTTCTACCAGACGCGCCGCACGCTCTGGGTGGAACAGAAAGGAAAGGGTGAAATCTGCCGAGGCCTCCGCGGCGGCCAGTGGGTCAAAGGTGAGGCCGGTGCGCTTGTCAAACAGCTCACGGGTAGGAGACCAACCCGCCGGGCGGGGCGGAATGGCGGCTATGATTCTTTCCGGCAGAGCCAGGACTTGGGGCTGTAAAGTAGCTAGCAACGCATCAAGGGCTTGCTGTTGCTCGGCCTCAGGTACCAGGGCGGTGACCAGTTGCCCGTCGCCGCGGGAGGCATAGGTGTAGTTGAGGCCGCCTACTACCTTGGCAGCGGCTTCCACCTGGTAGCGGTGGTAATTGTAGATAGGAACCAGTAGGTCTTCCAGCAGGGCCATGGGCACACCCGGCTTTATGTTGTTTTCGCCGAACCGTTCCAGCGCTTTCTTTCTTATCGCCAGTACATGGTTCAGTTCATCAGCGGCGTTGGGGCCATTGTCCCAGAGGTGGGCCTGCGGATGCGCCCCGCCGGGAGCCCGGGCATCCCGGTCAGAGATGAACTGCAAGCCCCGTTGATATCCTTCGCGCAGTAACTGGTCCAGTTTGGCCTGTTCATCGGTGCCCGAAGGGAAATGCTGGTACCCATAGGCCACCGCCAGTTTGTCCCATTCCCCAATGCCCACGGCATAGGCGTCTGACAGGTCTAGCTGGCCGCTGGCGGTCAGTTTCACGCTAGGGTGGGGGTAGTCCATGACCGAGGCGCGGTTGCTCACGCTGGCCGCGTAATTGTGCATGATGCCCAAGGTATGCCCCAGCTCATGCGCCGACAACTGCCGGAGCCGCGCCAGCGCCATTTTCATCATCTCGGGGTTGGCTGGTTTGCCTTCTTCATAAGGCGCCAACAGCCCTTCGGCAATGAGAAAGTCCTGCCGTACGCGTAGCGAGCCCAAACTCACGTGGCCTTTGATGATCTCCCCGGTGCGCGGATCTGTGACCGAGGCGCCATACGACCAGCCCCGGGTGCTGCGGTGCACCCACTGGATCACGTTGTAGCGCACATCCATGGGGTCCGCATCAGCGGGCAGGATCTCCACTTGAAAGGCGTTTTTGTACCCGGCGGCCTCAAACGCCTGGGCCCACCAGCGGGCGCCTTCCAGCAACGCGGTTCTGATAGGCTCCGGTGCGGCATGGTCCACGTAATACACAATGGGTTTCACCGCTTCAGACACCGGGGCAGCCGGGTGCTTTTTCTGTAGCCGGTGCCGGGCAATGTAGCGCTTTATGATGGGCTGGTCCACAGGCGTGCTGAAGTCCATGTACTCAATGCCGAAGTAGCCAGCCCGTGGGTCCATGGGCCGGGGCGTATAGTTTTTATCTGGTAACTGAATAAACGAATGGTGCTGGCGCAGGGTGATGGCTTGCGCCGAAGGGGTTACGCTGCGCACGAACCCACCGGCATCTTCGCCGCCCACAAACGTAAGGGTAGTCTCAAACTCAGAGTTCTGCGGAAAGTTCCTAGTGCGGGGCAAATACATCACCGACCGGGAAGGATCAAGCCGGTAAGAGCCCTGGCGGCTACGGCGAATGCTGCCTACCACATCATGGGCATCTCTTAACAGGAATTCGGTGGCGTCTACCAATACCCGGTCTCCCTCCGTGGCCTCCACCTTGAATCCCCACAACGCCGACTGCGCGAATGACTGCGCCACGGCCTGTTCCTCCGCGGGGTTGCCGTTCATGGCGCGGTACCTTTGGTTGGGTTCAATGAGCAGCACCTTAGGCCCCACCTTCTGGAAATACACCACATGCTCACCGCCCAACTGGCCACGGTCCAGGCCGATGTCATTGGACCCCAGCCCGGCCGCCAGCGAGCTCACGTACAGGAACGGCTGATCCAGCTTGTCAATCTCCAGCAGGATTCGGCCCGTGGCCTCGTCCCAGTAAAAAGGGAAGTAGCCGCTGAACTTCTGCATACCGGCTACTTTAGCGGCGATGCCTGTAGGTTTGTTTTGCGCCCAGATTTGGGAAAATGCCAAGAAAGTGAAGAGAAAGGTGAGTAGCGTTTTACGCATAATTTTAAAGAAATAAGCCTGAAACAGAATGCACTGGATAAGGTAGTCATTTTGTAACATAGGGCCAAGGCTATGTTTGAGGGAAGTGCTTTACCTTATCTGGTTCAAAGGTGGGAACCTGGCTGACGTAATATTAGAATAGGTATATATTTGCAGGAACCCTGCTATTACCTCACCCTCTTATCTTTCTTAAGGGATGCCTCTTGTTCAAACCACCTCGCCCGCTCGTACCAGAAGCCGCTCCTGGAGGGCCATTTTCAGCGGATACCTGGCCTTGGCTCTCACGTACCATGCTGCAGAGTATGCCATGCGTTTCCATCAACATATTCCGCTGTTTTTGGGGTTGATGCTAGCTGTTATTCCGGTGGGGTATATGGTGGGCCGGTTACAGGGGTTTCAGGGGCTCAGCGTTTGGGGCTTGCAGTTCAACCGGAAGTATGCGCTCCTGCTGGCAACTGGATTGGCCCTGGGGCTGCTGGTGAATGGCCTGGCGTTTGCTCTCCGGCTGTGGCTGGGTATTGAGGTAGTAACGTTTGTGCCAGATTTCCCTAACCTGGTCAGCCAGACGTTGCTGTTTGCGGTGGGTACCTTTCTTCCCTCTTTGGCCGAAGATATAGTAACAAGAGGCTACCTGTTCGGTCATTTGCAAGGGCGATTGAGCAAGTGGGGGTTCGTGCTTGTTTCTTCCACCCTCTACGTCCTGAATCACCTCTATTCCTTTGATAATGGTTTCCCTGCTTTGGCCTATCTATTTGCAGTAGGCATTATGCTGGCGATCCCGCTTCTGTACACCAGAAACTTATGGTACACCGTAGGTGCGCATGGGCCGGCAATATTATATATCGCCTGGGGCAGGATGTGCTTACCGTGGAAGAGGGGCCTTCTACCTTCTCTGGCCTTTGGGTACTGACCATCTTTGTGCTGCTTTTTGCGGTAGTGAATTACTGGGGGAGCAGGAAGACGGGTAGAAGAATAAGATGACGTCTGTTCCTTTATCCTTGGTCTATGACAGCCCTGATTAGGAGATGCCTCTGGTGCTGGAATTCTTATCTTTATCCTGCTTGTTCAGCCCCATCCCCTAAATTAGGAACCTAGGCTTAAAATGAAAAAAGGAATCCCCTGAAAGCAGTGAAGAGTCCGGCTTTCAGGGGATTTTTATTTGCAAGGTTTGTTACAAGTTTTGTATAAGCTGCTTTACCAATTCTGTTCCCATTCTTTGTGATTCTTTTTTGTATTCCTCTAAATAGGCCCAGGTGAATTTCTTGCTGGACTTCCAGATGTTATTCATTGGTTGGCCATTATTAGGTATTGACACCTCTCCTTTAAAGTGGGAAGCCTCGCCAGATTTTGTTTCAATTTCTGCCACTAAATTAATGGGGGCAGGTGAGATGGATTCTTGTCCACTGACTGAATAAGCCACCAAGAAGATAATGGCCATTCCTTTGTTCTCATAAAGAAACTTGCCAGGAACTTGTTTAAGGTTGATGACTATTTGCCTTCCTTTGGCCTTCTCTGCTAAATTCAAGCTATCAGCAGCGTGATAAATTGAGTTCTTAATCCAGGTGGCCGTTATGGAGGGGTCAATGGCACACTCTATGGTAGAATTCCATCCCCAATAAATGATTGCTGGTATAAAAGAAGATTTTAGTTGCTCGTACTGATTCTCTGCCTGGGGAATTTTATCTGTATTGATGGTTAACCATTCTTGATTCTGTAGACTATCTTTTGCGATAAAATCTGCCTGAAGCTTTCCAATTACAAAGGTGGAATACTTTTTACTGCTTACGCAGCTAGATAATAAGACGGTAATTAGAATAGGGTAATAAAGGTTTTTCATCTTAAGGAATATAAAAAATTATTGGTATGTAGAGGTGACTAATTAAAAGGTGTAATAACAGAATTTTACAAGCTGTACCTCTTTTATTTCATTAATTAAACGGAAAGGTACAGCTTATAATTGATCTTATAGATGATGCAAAGGATTGGAAAAAGGAAAGGTTTATTTCATGCTTTGATTTTACAACGTCACCCCAAACTTCTCGCCCAATCCTTCTAAATCTTTCACCACTGGCGGCAGCAACGGAATGCCCTCCTTCAGGCGTTGCTCCGTGAAGATGCGCTCGGGGTCACCTGGGATGAGGACTTGGTGGCCTTCTTTGGCTTTTGAGCTTCTGAAGCGGGTGATCCAGGTATCCATGTGTTGTTTGAAGTCATCAGCGGGCCGGAAGGCGTCTACGCGCATCGCCCCGAAGAAATGGCCGATGCCGTCGCCCACTGGGTCTGCCGGCGGCGCAAGAAAACTCACGAACGGCGGTACCCACGGCCCGTAGTTGGCTCCTGACAGCACCGCCGAGAAAATGTCTACCACGGCCCCCAGTGCGTAGCCTTTATGGCTGCCAGTGTCACCGCCCAGCGGGAGCAAGGCCCCGCCGTCTTTCAGTTCATTGGGGTTGGTGGAAGGCGAGCCATCCGCGGTTTGGATCCAGCCGTGCGGGGCTTCCAGGTTCTTGCGCTGTAGCATCTCCAACTTGCCGTTGGCGGCGGTGGTGGTGGCCAGGTCCGCCACGAAGGGTGGCTGTTCGTTGGCCGGAATAGCCACGGCAATGGGGTTGGTACCCAACAGCCTTTCCAGGGAATAAGTAGGGGCCACTAGCGGACTGGCATTGGTCATGGCCATCCCAATCATGTCGTGCTCCAGGGCTTTCATGGCGTGGTAACCGGCAATGCCGAAGTGGTTAGAGTTCTTCACCGCTACCCAGCCACTGCCCGCTATCCTGGCTTTCTCCAGGGCAATCTGCATGGCTTTAGGCGCCACTACCAAACCCAGGCCGCCGTCGCCGTCCACAGTGGCGGTGCTGGGGGTTTCATGCACCACGCGCACCTGGGGCGTGGCGTTGATGCGGCCGGCTTCCCAGAGCCGCACATAGCCAATGAGGCGGGCTACGCCGTGCGAGTCCACGCCGCGTAAATCAGCGGAAAGGAGCGTTTCAGTGGCGGTTTGGGCATCTTCGGGAGGGCACCCTATGGCCAGGAATACCTGACGGGAAAAATCAAAAAGACGTTGGTAAGAGTACATGCGGAATTTCAAAATGGAACGGCCAAAGGTACGGGAATCCGAAGGAAACTTGGCAGGAGAATTGTTCCCTTTGCAGGGTCTTCCGCTTGCTCGGTCACAAGTCTGTCTTTGCGCTTCTTGCGTTCAGAGCTATGATTTTGTGCATGCGGTATGCTATTCCCTTGGCCTTTCCGCTGCTAGCATTGATCCATGTGCGGCCTTTTGCATAGTTTCCGGTAAGCGCTCACGGCCGGGAGGCCTCGTCTTCCGTCCTCACGCTGTGCCCTCTCCTCCGCCCACCTCGCTCTCGCTCAGGGGCGGTCGAGTGCTAGGCGCTCAGGCGAAAGGCTGGAATAGGCGATGCGTAGGGGAATGGTACAGTAAGACCTCACAGGTTTTGGAAACCTGTGAGGTCTTAGCTCCCTACCGTGCAAGGTGTCACCTTAAGTTTTATGGCCCGGATTTACTTCTGTGACGAATGTAGAAAGCTAAAGAAAGGGCTCAAGGCAAAAATAGGTCTCTGAGAAAAGGCGTGATATAGGGGATTCCCACTCCCCGGGGGAGAGGGCTAGGGTGAAAGGCCGCGGGTGTTTAAGCAATGGCTTTTCCAGTTACGAACCTGCTCCCCCTCATCCTAGCCTTCTCCCTGAGGGAGAAGGAACCCCGGTAGTGGGTTTCGGGCCTGGTTTACAGAAGATTGCCAGAAAACGCATTGCCGCCTAAAAAAGCAGGCTCCTGCCATGGCGGGAAGTCCTTGACTTCCCCCGCTGCCCCTACAGCGAAACAGGGGGCATAGTAGGCTTGCAGAATTTCACGCCCGCTGAATAGGTCCTAGACAAATAGTTTTACGCGCACTCTTAGCCAACATGTAGGTGATGGGCAGTAGTCTTTCTGAGCCTTCTTTTGGAAAAAGGCTGGATAAACAGTGGCAAGCCACAAAAAAAAAAGAGAACCCAGAGGCAACCTGAAAACCTCTGGCAGCATCTTCTTTTCAAACCTCTCACAAAGTGATTTTTCTGGAACGGAATTTGCCTCGGAGTAAATATTATAAAAATCTAATATTATGAAAGCATCCCTACTTTCTCTACTGCTGGTTTCGTGGCTTTTCATGGGCCAACTGGCCGGGGCGCAGTCTAAGGTGCTCTATGACCAAAACAGACTGGAGACGGTGACTATCTCCAGTTTTACAGATGCTACCTTGGGACCCCTGGCGCACGGACTGGGCAGAACCAACACCAACCGGTCTGGCAAGTTGGTGCTGCCAGTGGAGTTTGAGCAACAGGAAAAGATCACCCGTGAAGGGGATCAACTGGTGCTCACCGCTACCGTGAAAAACGTGCGGGTGCGGGAGCAGGTCCTGTTCCGGGAGTTTGATTTTGCCGAGGAATTAACGCCCGCGGTGGTACAGGCGAAGATTCAGCTGTTGGGCCGGGAAGACAGGGTGCTGCAGACTTTTGACGTATCCGGTAAAAACGTCAGGTTAGACGGCCCTACCTTTCTGGTGCAGACCTCTGTTACCGACACATCAACCTTTACCGGGTATAAACTGCGGGTGGTAGAGCAGAAAATTGGCTTGTCTGGCGAGAACGTGGCGGCTGTACAAAGTCGGCTTGCCCTTATCAAACGCTACTATGAAGCGGATGCCCGGTTAGCACAGCTTTCGCGGGACCTGCAGGCGGTGAACCCCAATGACATTGACCATCTGGACCTGCAGGGCCGGCGGTTGAAGGAGCTGGAGCGTGAGCTTGACCGGGTGCTGGACAGCCGGATGGAGCGGGAACTGGCCCTGGACCGGCATGATCCGGTGCAGCTGCGCCGGAGGGTAAAAGACCTGGACCACCGGTTCAGGGAGCGCCGGGTGGCACTGGACCAGATGTGGGCCCGGTTACCGGAGATTTACTACAACCGCGGTCTGGAACTGGCCCTGAACGGCAACGCCCGCGGCGGACGGGAGTTCTTTGAGCGGGCGGTGCAGGCGAACCCTGCCTTCGCACCGGCGCACTTGCAGTTAGCCCGCTTGGATTTCAAGGCTGGTTTTTTGAAAGAAGCCGGGCAACGTACCCGCACCCTACTCAACAGCATGCAGGTGGATCCTGAGACCTACCGGTTTGGCCAGGAACTGGCCCTGGATATCCAGAATGCCTATGTGCGCCAGGGCGAGCAGCTGAACAACCAGGGCAAGTACACCCAGGCCTTGGCGCAGTTTGAGGAAGCGCGGGATTTCTGCCGGGGCATCTCCAGCCTACGGTGCCGCCCTGAGTTATGGGAGGAAGGCATCATCTTCGCGAAAAGCGGCATTTACCACAACCTGTTGCAGGACGGGAAGCAGGCCCTAAGCCAGAGAGACTTAGCGCAGGCCGAAAGATGGGCGAGAGAAGCCCAACAATACGCCCGCAACAACAGAACCGCCATTGACTCAGATGCCGCCGCCACTACATTGATGCAGGAGGTGCAGCAACAGGTGTACCTGGGCCTCATGTCCCAGGGAAGAAAAGCCCTACAAGGAAAACAGCACGCGGCCGCCTTACAAGCGTTTGAAAAAGGAAAAAGCCTGGCCGCAGATTTCAACCTGAAGGCAGAGCCTGGGACTGACCAATTGCTTCGCCAGGCCGCCCGGCCAGTTATCCTGGAGAAGATCTCAGAAGGACAGTTGCAGGCCAGCACGAACAAATTACCGCAGGCCCGTTCTCTGGCTGCCGAGATCACCAACCTTCAAGTCCGCTACAACTTGGTCAATGACAAAGAACTGGACGGAAAGTTCAGAGCCCTGAGCCAAGGCATCTTCTCGCAGGAATGTGCCAACGCCCAGCAAGAGTACGACCGGTTCTACCAGCGGGCGCTTCAACTCAGCAGTGGTCGGCAGTTTGCCCAAGCAGCGGCTGAGTTAGACAAGGCGCTTGCCGCCGCCAAGGGCAACGGGGGCTGCGCGATCTCGGCTGTTGCCGCGGAGGTGGAGCTGGCGCGTATTGATGGCCCCGCCCATTACCAGGAACTGCTGCTGAAAGCCGGCGAGCATATCCGCCAGAACCACATGGCCCAGGCGGTGAAAGTGTACCTAGAGGCTGGCCAACATTATGACGCCGCCGAAGTAGCCCGTTTCGGGGTAGGGCATGCCCCCTTGCTCACCTTTGCGCTGGGACAGGAGAATAAAGCCTTTGTGGCCGAGGTAGCCAAACATGCCGCCAATTCCGGAGATGCCCCAGGTGCCGTGGATTTGGTAAAACGCCTGGTTTCTTTAAAGTACTCTAAATACAACCTGAACCAACTGCAGGAGCAGGTAGGCGAGCAACTAGCCACCCTTGACGCCCAGGCCAACCCGAAGGCAGATTACAAGCAATTGGCCAACACTTATACCGGCGGTTCAAAAGAGTTGAAAAAGCTGAACAAGGCCTACCAGAAGAAATTCAAGAAGCTGACCTAGTATTTCCAGCCTCAAAAAACCCAAAGCGCCTCTCCATTACCAGGAGAGGCGCTTTGGGTTTGCGGATAGGTTTGTTCTGGAAGAGATGTGGCCGTGTCAACATCCCCCTTCGCCCCCGTCAAAGGGGGAATATCTGGAATGCAGGGGACCAAAAGATAGCAATACGTGGTGGAGGCAAGAGGTGCGTTGGAGCAAAAGAAAGGAATAGGTAGCAATGCGTAAAGAGACAAGGCGGTGCCGTTGTCTCTACATGTTCTATCATCACCGCCTTTACTAACTTTCCCCTGTTCCAGTCTTTCCCGAGCGCGCCTCGCTTTTGGCCCTAGATAGACGGTAACTAAAAGAAAAGGACAGTTCAGGCCGAAAGGGCAGTGCGAGAGGGGAAGACGGGGCCTCGCGGCCGTGAGCGCACGGAGGGCAGCTATGAAAAGACCAAGCATAAGGGCCTCGCAGACAGCATCCGCTACGCCAGCAATGGCAAAAGGCGTTCACCAACGCAACAACTAGAACCTTATGCTGAATCTTACTCCAGCGAGGCTCAAAGGCTAGCACTTATAACTAAGGCTATCATCCCTAACCGTAGAAACAGCATCAAACAAGCGTGCTGCAGCAAAGTCTATTACTGCAGCAACTCCGCCAGCATGCCTTCTTTCAGTGCATACGCAGACACCCTGATCTTCTCCAGGTTGAATTTCTCAAGGGTCCAGTCAACGGCAACGCAGGCCACCATAATCATGTCTACCCGCATGGCCAGCATGCCGGGAATGGCCATACGCTGGGCCCGGTCTTTTTGCAGAAGCGCTTTGTACTGCCTATGGAAGGTGCTCAGGGGCAGCGGCATGTCTGGTGAGCCGTCTGGGTGGCGGAGGAGGCCTTGGGCGGCCAGGTCCATGTCTACGAGCGTGTCAAAGGTGCCCGAAGAGCCGATGAGCACCTCTGGCTGGTGCTGCAATACCGCGGCGGTGAGTTTCTGGAGCTTGTCCTGGAGGTAGTGGCGCAGGGCCTTGACCTGCTCGGGTTTTATAGGCTGTTCCTGGTCGGGGTAGAACTTGTCCAGGAGCCGCTGGGCTCCAATCTCGAAGCTCTTTTTCCAGAGGATCCCTTTCTCGCTGCCAATGATGAACTCCACGCTGCCGCCGCCAATGTCCATGACCAGCACCGGCTTGGGACCTATCTCCATGGCCAGTTGTACCCCTTTGAAAATCAATTCGGCCTCCCGGGCGCCGGAGATAATCTCCACGTCAATGCCGGTCTGTTCTTTGATGGCGCTCACCACTTCAGCCCCGTTGCTGGCGTTGCGCAGGGCGCTGGTGGCGGTGGCTTTCACTACCTCCACCTGGTGCTCGTCCATGGTTTTCCTGAACTCCGCCAGGGCTTTCAGACCGCGTTCCCGGGCTTCAGGGGTGATCTCGCCTTTGCTGATGCCGCCTTCGCCCAGCTTTACCGGTACTTTGGTTTTGTACAGGGTCTGTTGCACGCCATCGGGGTCAAGTTCAACAATAAGCAAATGGAAGGTATTGGTGCCAAGGTCTATAAGGGCAAAACGACGGGCCATATATGCAGGGTAGAAGTTTAAGGAAGAATGAAGGAAAAGAGAAAGTGAGTATTCTGGCTGTTTCTGCTAAATTCCTGTAAAAGGGCAGTACGGGAAAACCGTTGGCTGCGCCGATGCAAAATTACCGGAAAGCAGCGAAACTTGTTTTGGGTCTTTTTTATAGAAAACGGGCTAAAAGCTCTTGGGGAAACAAAAGGTAGTAGGTCGCCAGTTATGAGTGTCGTGTCTCCAATTGGAACTTGGGAATACCTCCTAAGCGAAGGGCAGAAGCATTTTCCTACTGCCTTTCTAGTTGGCCCACAAGATCCTTCCAGGATGACAAAAGGGAAGGCGGTGAGCAGATTTTTAGCAGGGAGAATAACTTCCCCATAAAGAGGGCTCGCTTTCCATCAATCAGCAACCAACAACCAGCAACTAACAATCAGCAAGCCTACTTCACAGAACTGAACCGGAAAAAGGTACCCAGTGGGAGTTTGCGCTTGGCCTGGTCCTGCAGGTACAACTCGCCAAGTTCCTCATTCTGCACTGTTTTGCCAAAAGAGGCTTTAATCAGGTTGTCCAGAATCAAGGCAGAGAATCCGAGTGAGTAGAGGTTGATCACGAAGAAGTTGTTCTCAGGATCCAGCAACTGGGAGCAAAGCTTGATGAGCTCGTTGATCTGCTCTTCCAGGAGCCATTTCTCGCCATCGGGGCCGCGGCCGTAGGCGGGAGGGTCCAGGATAATGCCCTGGTATTTGTTTCCGCGTTTGACCTCGCGGCGGGCGTATTTCATGGCGTCTTCCACCAGCCACCGGATGTTATCCAGGTTGCTGGCTTCCATGTTCTGGCGGGCCCAGAAGTTGACCTGCTTCACAGAGTCCAGGTGGGTGACATCAGCGCCGGCGGCGTTGGCGGCTAAGGAAGCCCCCCCGGTATAGGCGAACATGTTCAACACCTTCGGCTTGCCGGGCAGGGCCCGGGTGCGGTCAAAGATGAACTGCCAGTTAGGATCCTGCTCAGGGAACAAGCCCACGTGCTTGAAGGAAGACAAGCCCAACCGGAACCGCAGCTTCAGGTCGTTGTAGCGGTAGTTGATGAACCACTGCTCGGCCATGCCTTTCTTCAGCTGCCACTGGCCTTTTTCCTGGTTGCCTTTCTCGCGTTTGAACGTAGCCTGGGCCAGGCGTTCCCACTCACCCTCAGACAGATGTTTGTCCCAGGCAGCCTGGGGCTCAGGGCGGGCCAGTACATAGTCTCCAAAGCGCTCCAGCTTCTCAAAGTTGCCGCAGTCTATCAGTTCATAATCGGTCCAGGCGCTGGTGGTCAGGAAAGAGTACATAGGTGTTGAGGGTGGTGAAGGGGCAAAGGTACGGTTTTGTGGCGTGCGGTGGTGCTGTTCTTGCAGGGCTTTGGTGACAGGAGAGGGGCAGAAAAAACAGGAGAGCCCCATTCCACAGGAAAGGAGTTGGGCCGTGACCGGCGGTGGGGCTCATGCTTAGCCTTCGCTGGTAACGACCTACCCTCTGGCAAGAGGACAAAGGGGAAGGAATTCGTTGGTCGCTCTGCCCCCTGTGTTTAGCCCCTGTTTTTGGGAAATAGCCCCTTAAATAGGTTTCAGTACCTGAGCTTCAGGAATGGTTTCAGCGTATGAATATAGTACGGCATCACTTTTTTTATTACTTTTCAAGGTTTTTTCAAAGAGAAGAAGCTCGGCTTAGGCAGAACACAGGCGTATATTTCAAGATGACTCTAACTTTCTATAAATACCAGGGCACCGGCAATGACTTTGTGGTGCTTGATAACCGGGCTCAAGCTATTGCGCTCAGCCAGGAACAGGTAGCCTTTCTGTGCGACCGCCGCAATGGGGTAGGAGCAGACGGGCTCATGCTGCTGCAAAACAAAGAAGGCTATGACTTTGAGATGGTCTACTACAACGCAGACGGCAGGCCCAGCTCTATGTGCGGCAACGGCGGCCGGTGTCTGGTGGCGTTTGCGCAGTTTATGGGAGTGGTAGAGAACCAAGCCTATTTCATTGCCGCCGATGGTCCGCACCAGGCTTTCCTGAAAGACGGATTGGTGCACCTGCAGATGAAGGACGTAGACGCGGTAGAAGCCCTGGAAGGAGCCACTTTCCTGGATACCGGCTCGCCCCACTACGTGAAGCAGGTAGAGGCACTGCAGGATTTGAACGTGTTTGCCGAAGGCCGTGCCATCCGCTACTCTGACCGCTTCAAGGCCGAGGGAACCAACGTGAACTTCGTGGAGCATCTGCCAGAGAATAAGTTGTCTGTGCGTACCTATGAACGGGGCGTGGAAGATGAGACGTTTTCCTGCGGCACCGGGGTCACGGCCTGTGCCCTGGCCGCCAACCGGGCCGGGTATGAAAGCCCAATTTCTATTCAGGTGCTGGGGGGCGAGCTGCAGGTAAGCTTTGAGAAGGCAGGAGAAGGCTTCCGGAACATCTACCTGATTGGCCCGGCCCAGCAAGTGTTCAAAGGAGAGATCAGCCTTTAGTTAGCAGATCAACCTCCTCCGAAAAACTCCCCTTGTTCTTAATTAAATTGAACCCAAATAATTCACTGAATGGCATTGCCCACGTGCTCCCTCATCATTACCACCTACAATTGGCCTCAGGCGCTTCAACTCTGTCTGCAAAGTGTGCGGCAGCAAAAGGTCATGCCCCAGGAGGTGTTGATAGCCGACGACGGGTCGGGCGAGGAGACTCAGAAATTGATCCAGCAATTCCAGCAGGACTTTCCGGTGCCTCTGCATCACGTGTGGCATCCTGACAACGGGTTCCAACGGTCCAAGATCCTGAACAAAGCCATTGCGCAAGCAAAGTACTCTTATGTGGTACAGATAGACGGTGACGTGATTGTGCACCCTAGATTTGTGCAGGACCATCTTACCCTGGCCACGCAGGAACGGTTTCTGGCGGGCGGAAGAATCAACCTTTCCCCGGAGATCTCTGCCCTGGTGCTGGCCAAGCAGATCACGCATTTCAGCCTGGCAGACATTGTGAAGACCAGTAACCTGTTCAATGGCTTGCGCTGGCGTCTCCTCCGGAAGTTCCTGGCCAACCGCTACAAACTGACCGGGAAAAACAAGTACTACGTGAAAGGCTGCAACATGTCTTTCTGGCGCCAGGATCTCCTGCGCGTGAACGGGTACAATGAGAACTATGTGGGCTGGGGCCCCGAAGACAGCGAAATAGCTGCCCGCCTCATGAACGCCGGCATTCGGAAGAGGTCACTGAAAATGGGCGGGGTGCAGTACCACCTGCACCACCCCTACGTAGACACCAGCCGCAAAGCCATCAATGAGGAACTGTTGCGCACCACCATCAAAACCAACATCACCTACTGCGAAAAAGGGGTGGACCAGTACCTGCAAAAGTAGAGACAACGGTCCCGCCTTTGTTGCGGGTTAGCTAGCGGAAAGATGCAGAAGAGGGGTAGCGTTCAAAGTGGGACGGCCGCCTAGTCGCTAGAATGATAAGGCCATCCTTTTGTGAATTTCCCCTAAAGTGGCCGCGCTAAAATAAAAGGAAAACGTGCTCTTGATCCAATTTTTTACTTGATTTGCTGATGGCCGTTTAACCCTTGTTTGCTAAAAAGAAGCCAAAAAACGAGGGGTACTTTTTAAGTGTCTTGAGAAAAGGAAGCTGGTTTTCTTTCTCTTAAGTCCTTGTTATCATCTTCCTGCCCATGCTCCAGACAGACCGTATTCTATTGCGCGCGCCAGAACCCAGTGACCTTGATTTCCTGTACGGCCTGGAAAATGACACCGCCCTCTGGCCCGTCAGCCTGTCGGTCACGCCCTTCTCCCGGGAGGCCTTGCGGCAATACCTGGAGCACGCTACCCTTGACATTTATGCGGTGCGCCAGGTTCGCCTCATGGTATGCCAGACAGCAGATGACAAGGTAGTGGGAACGGTAGACCTGTTTGATTTTGAACCCCTCCACCAACGGGCCGGCGTGGGCATTGCCCTGGCATCAGCCTATCGTCAGCAAGGCTACGGGCAGGAGACTCTCCAACTGCTGGAACAGTACGCCACGCAGGTCCTTCAACTGCACCAACTTTACTGTTCTGTAGCGCAGGATAACACCTCCAGCCTAAGGCTTTTCAAGGGGGCCGGCTTTCAGGAAATCGGGGTCAGGAAAGATTGGTTGCGCGTGCCTACTGGCTGGCAAGATGTGGTGGAGCTTCAAAAATTACTACCTGTTTCTTTGAATAAACCACTAGGGGGTAGCTGAAATGTTTAAAAAAATATCAGTATTATTCAGTTGCGTACGGTGGAATTTATACGGTATTTTTAAAGGTTTTATAGGAGAATCAAGGCTTAATCCTATTGCTATGTAGCCTTTTTAGGTTTTACACGTAAGCTTAGTTAAAAAAAGAAAAGACACTCGTTTTTCCTTTCTTTTTAGGAAACCACACTTCAAAACTAGCTTTCGATTATGTTTGACCTAGACTCAGATTTCATCCCCGGCGTGGGAGGTAGCTCCCTTTCGTCTGAACCCGAGGTATCTTCTTCCAGTACCTATTCTTCTTCTCCTTCTGACACCACGCGGACAGCGGCAAAACAAGGCGCTGACCTTTCTCTTGAAGCTTACCTTTCTACCGTATCTGCTATCATCTGCCTGTCTCACCTGCGGTGGGATTTTGTTTACCAACGGCCCCAGCACTTGCTGTCGCGCTTTGCCAAGCATACCCGCCTCTTCTTCTTTGAGGAACCTTATTTCTCAGACAACGCCCAGCCGCGGTTAGAGATGCAGGAGCGCGAAAACGGTAGAGTGACCATAGTGGTAGCCCATCTGCCCCACGGCCTGACCCCGGAAGAGTCTGACGCCAAGCAGGTAGAGTTGCTGAACGCTTTCATGGCAGACCATGACCTGACCAAGACCGTTTTCTGGTACTACACGCCCATGGCGCTGGAGATCTCGCGCCAGTTCAACCCAGCCCTCACCGTCTTTGACTGCATGGATGAGCTTTCGGCCTTTAAATTCGCCCCGCCGCGGTTGCTGGAGCTGGAGGCAGAATTGATGACCAAGGCAGATGTGGTCTTCACCGGAGGGCAAAGTCTGTATGAAGCCAAGGTGGGCCGTCACAAAGAAGTGTACGCCTTCCCTAGCAGCATAGACAAGGTGCATTTTGGGCAGGCCCGTCAGGCCCAGGAAGATCCCGCTGACCAGGCCAATATCCCGCACCCGCGCATGGGTTTCTTTGGGGTGGTAGATGAGCGCTTTGACATTGAACTGCTGCGCGAAGTAGCCCTGGCCCGCCCAGAATGGCAGTTTGTCATTATAGGACCGGTGGTGAAAATAGACCCGGCCATTTTACCTTCCAGCTCCAACATCCATTACCTAGGTGGCAAATCCTATCAGGAACTGCCTTCTTACCTGGCCGGGTGGGATGTGGCCATGCTGCTATTCGCCCACAATGAATCCACCAAATACATTAGTCCCACCAAAACGCCGGAGTACCTGGCAGCTGGCCGGCCCGTGGTTTCTACCTCCATCAGAGATGTAGTGCGCCCATACGGGGAGCAGAACCTGGTGCACATAGCCGATGGGGCCGAAGCCTTTGAAGCGGCCCTGGTGAAGGCGCTGGCCCAGAAAGAGGACAAAGACTGGAGACGCCGCACAGATGACTTCCTGGCTGGTATCTCCTGGGACAAAACCTGGCAGAACATGGTGCGCCTCATGCAGAGCGTGGCCAAAGGGAAAAGCGCTAAGGAAAAGGCTTCCTCTACCTAACGTTCTGACCAGATTAGGGGAACGATCAACGGCCACTTCTGCCCTTATCTGATCAAGTACCCATCAACCTTGAATTGTATTTTCCTGAAGGAAAATGATGTACAGGTAAGCCAAGCCGGTTTTGCCTTTGAATGATTTTAACAACTATAGCCCATTAATAACATGTTCGACTATCTGATTGTAGGGGCAGGATTTGCCGGAAGCGTACTGGCCGAGCGTTTGGCTACGTATTCCAATAAAAAAGTATTAATCATAGACAAGAGGTCACACATTGGCGGCAATGCCTATGACCACTATAACGAAGACGGGATTTTGGTGCATAAGTACGGCCCACATATCTTCCATACCAACTCCAAAGATGTCTTTGAGTACCTGGGGCAGTTCACAGAATGGCGCCCGTATGAGCACCGCGTGCTGGCCAGCGTAGACGGCCAACAAGTGCCCATGCCCATCAACCTGGATACCATCAACAAACTGTACGGCTTGAGCCTGACCTCCTTTGAACTGGACAAGTGGTTTGAGTCTGTGGCGGAGAAAGTAGACACCGTGCGTACCTCAGAAGACGTGGTAGTCAGCAAGGTAGGCCGTGAACTGTACGAGAAGTTCTTCAAGAACTACACCCGCAAGCAATGGGGCATGGATCCGTCTGAGTTGGATAAATCCGTGACTTCTAGGGTGCCTACCCGCACCAACCGTGATGACCGCTACTTCACAGACACCTACCAGGCCATGCCGCTGCACGGCTTCACCAAGATGTTTGAGAACATGTTGAGCCATCCTAACATCAAGATCATGCTCAACACAGATTACCATGAGATCATTGACATGATTCCGTTCAAGGAAATGATCTATACGGGTCCGGTAGACGAGTACTTTGACTTCAAATACGGCAAGCTGCCCTACCGTTCCCTGGAGTTCAAGCATGAGACGGTGAACAAAGAAACCTTCCAGCCGGTGGCCGTGGTGAACTACCCCAATGAGCAGTTGTATACCCGGGTCACAGAGTTTAAATACCTGACCGGGCAGCAGCACCCCAAGACCAGCCTGGTGTATGAATACCCGCGCGCCGAAGGAGATCCCTACTACCCAGTGCCTAAACCAGAGAACGCTGAACTGTACAACAAGTACAAAAAGCTGGCCGATGCCACGCCAGGCGTACACTTTGTAGGCCGTTTGGCTACCTACAAATATTACAACATGGACCAGGTGGTGGCCCAGGCGCTTACCCTGCACAAGAAGCTGACGGAAAAGGACAAAGTTGCCCTGCCGGTAGTAGAAGGGGTAGATGTCTTGCCTAAAGTAGTGCGTGAGGCATTGAACGGAAGTTCTGCCACCCTAAACGGAAGTTCCACCAAAGTGAGTACGAATGGCAAACATTGAGCTTTGGGGAGGCGTTGAGTGTACTGTAAACCGGGTAGGTGAGGAGTACTTTGACCAGCTTGCACAGAGCGGGCATGCAAACCGGCTTTCAGACCTGGATCTGTTCGCTGAGTTAGGCATCAAAAAAATTCGGTACCCGGTGCTATGGGAAAGCGTTGCCCCAGAACACCCGGAACAACAAGACTGGACCTGGGCGACAGAACGCCTGAACCGGCTCCGGGAACTGAACATAGACCCAATCGTGGGGCTGCTGCATCATGGCAGCGGCCCCCGATATACCCACCTCTTAGACGAGGACTTCCCTCAGAAACTGGCGCAATACGCCCGTGGGGTGGCCCAGCAGTTTCCGTGGGTCAACCACTATACTCCCATCAATGAACCCCTTACTACGGCTCGGTTCAGCGCATTATACGGCTTCTGGTATCCACACACCCAAGATGATGCTTCCTTTGCAACAGCTTTACTAAACCAAATCAAAGGCACCAAGCTGGCCATGCAGGCCATCAGGGAGATAAACCCCCAGGCCAAACTGGTGCAGACCGATGACCTGGGCTACTCCCACAGCACACCGGCGTTGCAGTACCAGGCAGATTTTGAGAACCACCGGCGGTGGCTCTCCTGGGATCTGCTCTGTGGCAAAGTAGACCAGCAGCATCCGCTGTGGGGCTACCTGCGCCGGGTGGGCGTGTCAGAGGAAACCCTGCTGGAACTGGTGCAGGACCCATGTCCGCCAGACATCATAGGGGTGAACTACTACGTCACCAGCGAGCGCTACCTAGATGAGCGCATCATTGACTACCCCTGGCATACCCACGGCAGCAACGCCTGGCATAGGTACGCAGATGTAGAGGCCGTGCGCGTGCAAGCGGCTACGCCGCTGGGCGTGCAGAACATCCTGGAACAGGTGTGCGCGCGCTATGACCTTCCGGTGGTCATCACCGAGGCCCATCTCTGCTGTACCCGTGAAGAACAGATGCGGTGGCTCGCCGATGTGTGGGATTCTGCCTCTTTTCTGCGGAAACAGGGCAAAAACGTGCTGGCGGTCACCGCCTGGTCTCTTCTTGGGGCCTATGACTGGAATAGCCTGCTTACCAGAAACGCCGGGCATTATGAAATGGGCGCCTTTGACCTGAAAGGCGGCCAGCCCGCACGCACCGCGGTCTCTGATTTTCTGAAAGGGCTACCCCTTGAGGCAGAACGGCATCCGGTGCTCAAGGTAGATGGCTGGTGGAAACGCGTTTGCCGCAGTATTTACACCAATATGCCAGAAGAGCCAGAGAACTGGAGCCAGGCCGGTAATGAGCAGATGCTGCCCCATGACCTGGCCATTGAACCCTTGTTGATAACCGGGGCCACGGGTACCCTGGGTCGGGCCTTTGCCCGCCTCTGTGATACCCGCGGCATTCCGTATGTCTTGCTCACCCGTCAGGACCTGGACATTGCAGACGCCGCCTCGGTAGAGAAAGCTCTTCAGAAATACCGGCCCTGGGCACTGGTGAACACCGCCGGCTTTGTGCGGGTAGATGCCGCCGAGGAAGAAGCAGAAGCCTGTTACAGAGAGAATACCCACGGCCCGGCGGTTTTGGCGAAAGCCTGTCAGGCGCACGGGGTAGGGTTTGTGACCTTTTCCTCAGACCTGGTGTTTGATGGCGAGAAAATGGAACCTTACCTGGAGGAAGACCAGCCCCAGCCCCTCAACGTGTACGGCCGCAGTAAGACCCAGGCCGAGGAGCAGGTGTTGGCCGCAATGCCGCAAGCCCTGGTGATCAGAACCAGTGCTTTCTTCGGTCCCTGGGATGAGCACAACTTTGTATACCATGCCCTGCGGGCGATAGCGCACCAGGAGCCTTTCAAAGCCGCCGAGGACAGTTTCATTACGCCTACCTATGTGCCAGATCTGGTGAATATGGCCTTGGACCTGCTCATTGACGGCGAAAGCGGCATCTGGCACCTGGCAAATACGGGCGCTTATAGCTGGGCTCAATTGGCAGAACTGGCCGCTAACCTGGCCGGGCTTGACCCGGCACCATGGTTGCAACCGGTACCCATGGCTAGCTTTAAACAACCTGCCGCCCGACCCGTTTATTCTGCCCTGGAAACTGGCAAACGGGGCATTCTGCCTTCGGTGGAAGATGCTTTGCGCCGGTACCTGCACGCGTGTGAGTTCAACTTCAGGCCTGTCCAGACAGACCTCCATTCTACCGAAGGCGAAATTCGCTTTGCCGCGCAAGCATAAGGTTCTTCCTTCTAAAAGCCGCTTTGGGTCTGTTTTTTATAAAACAGCCCCAAAGCGGCTTTTTCTTTTCTGTTACCTGGTGCCAGCCTGCTAAGTGTTCAGGTAGCCCAATGCCTCTGGGTGGGTACTCTGGCGGGTCACAGACTTAGGTAAGAAGTGCAGCTTTGTCCTTTGTGCCGGTAAGAATCTGTTTGCGAGGTATTTTTGCTAAAATAAGCCTCAAACGCCTGGTCACCCCTTTGCTTTACTTCCTAAATACCGCACCTTTGGACTTATTCTGCCAAACCGTCAGGCGGTGGGCACTATTGTGGTTGTGGTATTGTTTTGGCTAGGTAGAAATTTGTCGGAAAAACCGCGTATTTTTGAGATTGATTCAAGTACATTTTAATTAGTTATATATGTTTGATTTTGTTGGGAAGACGGTCGCTAAGATTTTCGGAACCAAGTCTGAGCGGGATATCAAGGGGGTATTGCCGTATGTGACGCTCATCAACCAGGAGTTCTCCAAGCTTACGTCCCTTTCAGATGACCAGCTGCGGGCGCGCACCCAAGAGGTGCAGGCCGTAATAGCAGAACGTCTTAAGCCCATTGATGATAAAGTAACGGTTCTTTATCAGCGCATAGAGAATGAGCCGGAACTGGACATCGCCCAGAAAGAAGAGATCTTCACGGAGATTGACGGCCTGGAGAAAGACCGCAACAAAGACCTGGAAGTAGTACTCATGGAAGTATTGCCCCAGGCCTTTGCCATTGTAAAGGAAACCGCCCGCCGGTTCAAGGAAAACGGCCAGTTGACCGTGACGGCCACAGAGTTAGACCACACCTTCGCGGCCCGCAAACCCAACGTGCAGATCAACGGAAACCAGGCCATCTGGGCTAACCGCTGGATCGCCGCCGGCACCGAAGTAGTCTGGGACATGCTCCACTATGACGTGCAGCTGATTGGGGGTATTGTCTTGCACCAGGGTAAGATTGCCGAGATGGCCACGGGGGAAGGTAAAACCCTGGTGGCTACCTTGCCTGCTTTCTTGAATGCGCTGGCAAAGCGCGGGGTGCACGTGGTAACCGTGAACGACTACCTGGCCAAGCGTGACTCTGAGTGGATGGCGCCCTTGTTTGAGTTCCACGGCATCACCATTGACTGTATTGACAAGCACCAGCCCAACACAGATGCCCGCCGCAACGCCTATCTGGCAGACATCACCTACGGTACCAACAATGAGTTCGGGTTTGACTACCTGCGTGACAACATGTCGCGTGAGCCGGGTGAACTGGTGCAGCGCAAGCACCACTACGCCATGGTAGATGAGGTAGACTCGGTGTTGATTGATGATGCCCGTACCCCCTTGATCATCTCTGGCCCGGTACCGCGCGGCGATGAGCACGAATTCTACGTGCTGAAACCACGCGTGGCCATGCTGGTAGAAAACCAGCGGAAACTAATCAGTAACTACCTGGTAGAAGCCAAGCGCCTGATCAAAGAAGGAAACGACAAAGAAGGCGGCCTGGCCTTGTTCCGGGCGTACCGCGGTTTGCCTAAGAACAAGCCCTTGATCAAGTTCCTGAGCGAGACCGGCGTGCGCCAGATCCTGTTGAAGACCGAGGCCTTCTACCTGCAAGACCATTCCCGCCAGATGCCGGAGGCCGACAAGCCTTTGTACTTCACCATTGACGAGAAACACAACCAGATTGAGCTCACTGAGAAAGGCATTGACCTGATCACGGGCCAGGGCGAAGATCCACAGTTGTTCATCTTGCCAGACATAGGCACAGAGATAGCCAACATAGAGAACCACAAAGAGCTTTCTGCGGACGATAAACTGCACCAGAAAGAAAAGCTGATCCAGGACTACCAGGAGAAGTCGCAGCGGGTGCACACCATCAACCAGTTGCTTAAAGCCTATACGCTGTTTGAGAAAGACACCGAGTACATTGTCACCGATGACCACAAGGTAAAGATCGTAGATGAGCAGACAGGCCGCGTAATGGAAGGCCGTCGGTACTCAGACGGCTTGCACCAGGCCATTGAGGCCAAGGAGAACGTGCGCGTAGAAGATGCCACGCAGACGTATGCCACGGTGACCTTGCAGAACTACTTCAGGATGTACCACAAGCTGGCCGGTATGACCGGTACGGCAGAGACCGAGGCCGGGGAGTTCTGGGAAATCTACAAGCTGGATGTGGTGGTGATCCCTACCAACCGGGTAGCCCAACGCAAAGACGAACACGACAAGGTGTACAAAACCATGCGTGAGAAATACAACGCCGTAGCCGAGGAAATCCAGGAGCTGACCAAGCAGGGCCGTCCGGTGCTGGTAGGTACAACTTCGGTGGAGATATCTGAGCTGGTAAGCCGTATGCTCAAGCTGCGCGGTATCCCGCACCAGGTCTTGAACGCGAAGCACCACCAGCGCGAGGCTGAGATTGTGGCCGAAGCCGGTAAACCGAGCACCGTGACCATTGCCACCAACATGGCCGGCCGTGGTACGGATATCAAATTGACCCCAGAATCAAAAGCCGCGGGCGGATTGGCCATCATTGGTACCGAGCGCCACGAGTCACGCCGCGTAGACCGTCAGTTGCGCGGTCGGGCCGGTCGTCAGGGTGACCCTGGATCATCGCAGTTCTTCGTGTCACTGGAAGACAGCTTGATGCGTCTGTTCGGTTCTGACCGCATTGCCCGCTTAATGGATAGAATGGGTCTGGAGGAAGGCGAAGTGATTCAGCACTCCATGATCACAAACTCCATTGAGAGAGCGCAGAAGAAAGTAGAGGAAAACAACTTCGGTACCCGTAAGCGCCTCTTGGAGTATGATGACGTGATGAACGCCCAGCGCGAGGTGGTGTACAAACGCCGCCGCAACGCCCTGTACGGTGAGCGCCTGGAGCTGGACATCTGGAACATGATCTATGATACCGCTGAGGATATTGTACAGACGTACAAAGCCACCGGCAACCATGAAGACTTCCTGCTGCACATCATCCGGGTGTACGGGTTCAACTCCGCTATCACCGCGCCTGAACTGGCCGGGCAGTCCGTGGACGTGCTCATGGACCGTCTCTACAACGAGGCCCTGGAGTTCTACCTGGCCAAGAACCACCAGATCATGGAGCAGTCAGCGCCTATCATGGCAGATATCTACCAGAACCGGGGGCCTATGATTGAGAACATCGCCGTTCCTTTCTCAGACGGCCGCAAGCAGATCACCGCCGTGGCTAACCTGGAGAAAGTATACAACACCAAGGGCCGTGAACTGATCAAGACTGTGGAGAAAGTGATCTCCCTGGCTACCATTGACCAGGCCTGGACCCAGCACCTGCGCGAGATGGATGACCTGAAGCAAAGTGTGCAGAACGCGGTGTATGAGCAGAAAGACCCCTTGTTGATCTATAAATTCGAGTCTTTTGAATTGTTCAAGCGCATGATCAGCAAGGTGAACGAAGAAACCGTTTCTTTCCTGTTCAAGGCAGACCTTCCGGTACAACAGGAGGCACCCGCCCCGGTACAGGAAGCCCGTCAGCCCCAGGCGCCAAGACCACCAAGGCTGCAGGAGCAGAAAGAAGAAGTACATTCTACGTTAGAGGAAACTATCCCTTCCATGCCATCTATGCCGCAGGCGCCCGCCCCTAAGCAGGTTCCCGTGAGGGCAGAGAAGGTAGTGGGCCGAAATGACCGGGTAAGCGTGCAGTACGCTGATGGCCGGGTCATGAAGGACGTGAAGTTCAAAAACGTGGAAAACGATTTGCTCAACAACCGTTGTGTTCTCATTGAAGACTAAATCCCTTATCTCTCCGGAACAGAGCTTGGCACCGTATATAGACCATACGGTGCTCAAGCCTGACACCACCAAAGAAATGGTGGCGCAACTCTGCCAGGAAGCGATCCAGCACAGGTTTGCGGCAGTGTGCGTGCCCCCTTGTTTTGTGCGGCAAGCCGTGGCTGCCCTGCAAGATACCGGGGTGCAGGTTGCCACCGTGGTGGGCTTTCCGTTGGGGTATCAATTGGCAAAGGTGAAATTCTTTGAGGCGCACCAGGCTTTGTCTGAAGGCGCCACGGAGATTGACGTGGTCATGAACATAGCCGCGTTCAAGTCGGGTAGGCATGATGAGGTCATGTCTGAGCTGCATGAGTTGAGCACCCTCTGCCACTTCAAAGAGTCTATTCTGAAAGTGATCATAGAAACCGCCCTGCTGTCTCCGGAGGAGATTGTGCAGGTGTGCCAGCTTTGCGTGGAGGCCGAGGTGGACTACGTGAAAACCTCCACGGGCTTTGCCGCCACCGGGGCCCAGATAGAAGACGTGGTGCTCATGCGGGCCAACCTGCCCCGGCACATCAAGATCAAGGCCTCCGGCGGAATTAAAACCAAGGAAGCCGCCCTTGCGTTGGTGAACGCAGGAGCAGACCGGATTGGAACATCCTCCGGCGTTTCATTGCTATGATTTGGAGAAAAATGACAGCCAGACTATTTGCCTTCCTTTGTTTAGGGGCCATGATGAGCTGTGCCGCCACGGGCAGCACCTCGTCTTCCACCAACAATGGGAACGGCACTGCTTCCGCCAATGCGCGGGGTTCTGAGAAAAAAGGCGACGGTACGGCCACCCTGGTAGACACCAAGAAATACCGGCCAAGTTTCCCGGCGGTTCCCTCGGGAGCCTCGGTACCCATGGCATCAGTCGCTCCCACGCACCACGTGGGGCCTCAGGTAGCTATGCTCATGGACAGTGTGGTGCAGATAAACCGGAACATCAAATACGCCGCGGGTTACCGCATTCTGGCGTACACCGGCATAGAGCGCAAAACCGCCATGGACCTCCGCAGTAACATCATTCAGCGGCTGCCAGAGGAGAAAGACTACCTTACCTATAAGCAGCCCACGTACGTGCTGAAGATAGGCGATTTCTTTACCCGGGTAGAAGCCCAGTCAGCGTTGAACAAGATCAAAGACCTGCTGCCCAACGCACGGTTGGTGCCTGAAACCATCAATATCCCTAAATAACGGTCTTCGGCCCTATTGGCCAATCCTGTTAAGTTTTATCAAAGTGAATGGATTTCCGCCGTTTCTGCCCTTGTTTTAGCTAAACTGGCCAGAAACGGCGGAATTCTTTTTAGCAGCCGTACCTTTGCCTCCTTATCCTTTATTTTCTTTCCCATGCAAGACGTAGCCCTCCGCATTCAGGAACTTGCCCATGCGTATGCCACAGATACGGTAGCCACCCGCCATCACCTGCACCAGCACCCGGAGCTGTCATTCCAGGAAGTGGAGACCTCGGCCTACGTGTTCAGAAAACTGCAGGAATACGGCCTGGAACCCGAGCGCGTGACCGATACGGGCGTAGTAGTCCTCATCAAAGGCCGCAACCCGGAGAAAGCCACCACCGCCCTGCGCGCCGACCTGGATGCCTTGCCCATTCTGGAAGCCAATGACGTGCCTTACAGATCCAGGAACGAAGGGGTGATGCATGCCTGCGGTCATGACGTGCATACCTCTTCCCTGCTCACCACTGCCCGTATTCTGCAGGAGCTGCGCCAGGAGTTTGAAGGCACCGTGAAGCTTATCTTCCAACCGGGCGAAGAGAAGTTCCCAGGAGGGGCCTCGCTCATGATCAAAGAGGGCGTATTGGAGAACCCGGCGCCGCAGAGCATCATGGGTCAGCACGTGTTTCCGTTTCTGCTCGCCGGTAAAGTGGGCTTCCGGTCAGGCATGTACATGGCCTCTGCTGATGAGATTTACATCACGGTGAAGGGAAAAGGTGGCCATGGCGGGCTGCCCGAGCAGCTGGTGGACCCAATCCTGATCTCGGCGCATCTGTTGGTGGCCCTGCAGCAGATTGTCAGCCGCCGGGCCAATCCTAAGATTCCTTCCGTTTTGTCGTTCGGGAAAGTGATCGCCAACGGCGCTACCAACGTGATTCCGGAGGAGGTGAAACTGGAAGGCACATTCCGCACCATGGATGAGGCCTGGCGCGCCGAGGCCAAATTGAAGATAAAGAAACTTGCTGAAGGCCTCTGCGAAAGCATGGGCGGTTCCTGTGACATCAACATCATGGACGGCTATCCTTTTCTGAAGAATGACCCAGCTCTGGTGGCCCGCGCCCGCGCCGCCGCAGAGGCCTACCTAGGCTCCGAGAACGTGGTGGAGCTGGATATGTGGATGGCTGCCGAGGACTTCGCGTATTATTCCCAACAGACTGATGCCTGCTTTTACCGCCTGGGTACCCGCAACGAAGCCCAGGGCATCACTTCTGGGGTGCACACGCCCACCTTCAACATTGATGAAGCCGCCCTGGAGGTAGGCAGTGGCCTGATGGCATGGCTGGCTATCAGTGAACTGCAAAGCTTGGCCGCGGAGGCCTAAGTGGTCCTGTACGCCAGAGGCCCTGGATTCTGCCCTGTTTTCTGAAAACAGGGCAGAATCCAGGGCCTCTAGTTATTTTGAGAAACGACTTGCTTAGATGCCCAGCTCCATCTGCAGCCGGAGAATCCAATTGTTCCGGGAGCCGGTGAGGTTTGTCAGGTCTTTTTCCGTTTGGTAGGTTAGGTCAGACTGGAGTTTGATGCGGTGCCAGCGCAGGTAGTAATTGGCCGCCAAGGTATAATGTTTCGTCTGCGGGGCTAGGTGCCGGATCTGCGTTTCCGGGGTAATAACCGCGTAACGGCCTGCCAATTCAAAATGGTTGGGGAATTGGTAGCTTACCTGCCCGTTATAGCCTTGCCCGGCATAGACAAAAAGCGGGTCCCCTTCATTTTCTGCCGGAAAGATCATGGTATCTGCTCTCCGGTTGATCCATTCATGGAGCGTAGCCCAGCCTCTGTACTTAAAATGCAGATCGGCCATGGCCGAACGAAGGTCAGTGAAGCCAGCGAACGACTGCCCAATCTGGCCGCCGGTGCGATACGCCTTCTTGTTCTCGGAGAACGTGACCCCTACGGCTAGCTTCGGGCTTTGCTCCCGTACCCAATCACCCTCAAAATAATCCCCGTCCATGGTGAATTCGCCTAATGGAAGGATTTCCACGCGGCCCGTATACGCCGCTCCTGAGCCTTCTTTGGGCAAGGCATTGCGGCCGTCACCGGTGGAGAGGGCGGCCTGCAGCCGGAGCGGTACGTTTCCTACCTGGTTTTCATAAAAGGCGAAAAGCCCAAAGTCGCGGTCTATGGTGAAAGTGGCGTTCACAATGGAGCGGTCCACGAACTGCTGTTCGCCAGAGGAGATAACACGCTGGCGGTTACCCGGCAGTTTGGTCTGGCCGAATCCTACTTTAAGGGCAGGCGTGAACTGGTAAAACAGCACCGCATCCCGAATGATCTGCTCCCGGTCAGAGTCTTTGTCATCCGTATCGCCATTGGCAAAGCCTAACTGTAGCGAGTATGTGAGCTTCTTGCTGAGCAGATGACCCGAAGTGCGTAAGCGCAATCGCTTTACATAACCGCCCGCGGAGGCCAAGCCCAGGTCTTTTCCTGAATTGGTCTCAAAATCTGCCCGGTTCTGGATCCTGAACCGGAATGAAAGACTGGAGGTAGAATCTGCCGTGGTATACTGGAGGCCTTTTTGCAGGTCCAGGTGCCAGGGGGTATGCTGCGAAGGCTGCTGCTCTTGCGCCAGGGTAGGGAGGGCACTGACACCGGCCAGAAGCGCCAGTAAAGTAGCGTATAAGGTTTTTTTCATAATAGGAAATAGGATTGTGTGGTACAGATAAAAGTTTGCTTCATCTCTGCTACTTTCTCGGCTTGGCGCAAAAACTAAGGCCCTTAGGGAAGATAATCAGCCTCTACGGAAAGATACAACTTCAAACCTACCTTCTAAAAACCGGAAAGATTTGGGAATGGCCGGAGCTTCGGGTAAAAAAGCTGAGGAATGACAGCTAGGAACAATTAAGTTATTCATGTTTAGGACTTATTGTCGGTATGTTTTTGATTTAACCAGATAGAATGTGTCATAATGTCTTGAAATGGCTGGAGAAAGAGACTGGTACAGAATTTATGAATAAGTAAGTATCCAATTGAAAATCTTAACCTAAGAAATAAAGACCATGATCACTGCCAAACAAAACCCAGGAGTAACTAACAGAGGAGCACACGCTTTCAGCAGCCTGTTAGACAGTTTTTACCAAGATTCAGTGAACCAACGCAGAGGGCAGGGCTTCACTCCAGCAGTAGACCTTTGGGAAACCGAGAGTAGCTATGAAGTAGAGCTTGTTTTGCCGGGTGTCACCAAAGAAAACATCACTGTGGAGTTTGAGGAGGGCGTTTTACGCGTGAGCGGAGAGCGGGCCTTCAAGAAGGAAAACCAGCAACTGAAGTACCACCGGGTAGAGAACCTGTACGGGAAGTTCAGACGCTCTTTCCAGCTGCCGGAACACGTAGATGCTGCTGCCATTCAGGCGCAGTTTGAGAACGGTGTCTTGCATGTTTCCGTACCTAAAGTAGAAGAGAAAGTGGTGAAGCACCAGATTTCAGTGAAGTAGCAAACGTTAAAGATATGTTAAAAAGGCGCTGGAGAGCGCCTTTTTGGCTTAGTGTTTGTTGACTGTACAATACTAGTTTTATTATTTTAGCGTTTCCCACGTACAAAAGAATCAAAACTGTAGCCTCTTTATTAAGAGATACTTACCTTTTTTTAACCTTTATAGCTAATCTATAAATATGAGAACGAAACAGTTTATGTTGGGGCTTCTGCTTTCTGCCATGATGGGTGGAGGCGTGGCCGTTGGTGGTTATAAACTGCTGGAAGATGACGCGCCCGCCGCCGGGCAGCAATCGCCTAATACCAATGTACGGTACACCAGCGCCATGCGCAGCTCAGACGTGGTGGTGCCTGAAGGCTTGAATTTTGTCACTTCCGCAGAGCTGGTTACCCCGGCTGTAGTCCACGTGACCACTGAGTACAAAGTACAGGCCCGTAGAAGCCCGAGCGCCAGTGAGATCCATCCTTTTTTCCGTGATTTCTTCGGAGATGAATTTGAAGGCTACCAACGGCAGCAGGGCCCGGCCATGGGGTCAGGTTCCGGGGTGATCATTGCCTCCAACGGATATGTGGTGACCAACAACCACGTGATTGACCGCGCAGACAAAATCCAGGTGATCCTGGATGACAAGCGGACGTATGATGCCACCCTGGTAGGCACCGACCCTAACACAGACATCGCGCTGCTGAAGATCAACGCTGACAACCTGCCGGCTTTGCGCTACGGCAACTCAGACAAGGTGCGCGTAGGAGAGTGGGTATTGGCCGTGGGCAACCCGTTCAACCTGAATTCAACCGTAACCGCGGGTATCGTGAGTGCGAAAGGCCGTAACGTAGGTATCTTGCAAGGCGCCGGCAACATGAGCGTGGAGTCTTTCATTCAGACCGATGCGGCCGTGAACCCTGGTAACAGCGGCGGCGCTCTGGTGAACCTGAACGGGGACTTGATTGGGATCAACACCGCCATTGCCTCACAGACCGGTTCTTTTGCCGGTTACTCTTTCGCGGTGCCGTCTTCCATTGTAAGCAAAGTAGTGGATGACCTTATCAAGTTTGGGGAAGTGCAGCGTGCTTTGCTTGGTGTGCAGATGCAGGAAGTAAATGCTGACTTAGCCAAGGAGAAAAACCTTAAAACCTTGAATGGGGTGTACGTGGCCGGCTTCTCTGAGAGCAGTGCCGCCAAAACCGCCGGGTTGCAGGAAGGTGACGTGATCACAGAGATCAACGGCGTGAAAGTGAACACCAGCGCGCAGTTGCAGGAGCAGGTAACCCGTTACCGTCCTGGTGACAAGATCAAGGTGAACTTCATGCGCGGCGGCAGCGAGAAAAACATCAACGTTACCCTGCGCAACGCCAACGGAAGCACTGAATTAGTGAAGCGTGACCCTAACTCGGCTAAGTCCATGACCATTGACGGGGCTAAATTTGAAGCCGCCAGCAAGCAGGAACTGAACAAACTGGAACTGACCGGCGGGGTGAAGATCACAGGGGTGGAGAAAAGCGCTTTCGCTGAGACCGGCATGAAAGATGGCTTCATCATCACCAGCATTGACAAGACCCCTACCAATGCGCCCCAAGACGTAGACAAAGTACTCAAAAGCACGCGCCGCGGCGGCCTTCTCATTGAGGGGGTTTACCCAGACGGCCGCAGAGCTTACTATGCCATGGGCCGTTAAGGAGGTGTTTTTGCCAAAACGCAGCTAAAACCGCTTTCTAAAAGCCTCTGCCGCAGGGCAGAGGCTTTTTTGTTTTTTATGTTGCCAGAAAGGCCTATACTAGGAGCATTATTTCCCTAAGACTTTGCTTAAAGAATAACACATACCATTATGTCAACAGAAATCAATTCCATCCTCTCGCGCCTCGGAATCCAAGACCGGAACCCTGCTTACTGCACCGGGCTTACGTGGGGAGGGGAGAACAACCAGGAAACCCGCGTCATCCATTCGCCTACCAACGGCCAGCCTATTGCCACGGTGAACATGGCCTCAGAGGCAGACTATGAGCAGGTGATCACCACGGCGCAGCAAGCCTTTCAGGAGTGGCGCACATGGCCATCGCCCAAGCGGGGCGAGGTGGTGCGGCAGATAGGCCAGAAACTGCGTGAGCACAAAGAGGCCCTGGGAAAACTGGTGAGCTATGAGATGGGCAAGATCTTACAGGAAGGCCTGGGCGAGGTGCAGGAAATGATTGACATCTGTGATTTCGCGGTGGGCTTGTCCCGGCAGCTGCACGGCTATACCATGCACTCAGAACGCCCCACGCACCGCATGTATGAGCAGTACCACCCGCTGGGCGTGGTGGGCGTGATCTCCGCGTTCAACTTCCCGGTAGCCGTCTGGAGCTGGAACGCCATGCTGGCCGCCATCTGCGGCGACGTGGTGGTCTGGAAACCTTCTGAGAAAACCCCGCTGACCGCCATTGCCTGCCAGCGCATCATTGAAGAGGTGCTCCGCGAGAACGAGGTGCCGGAGGGCGTCTTCTGTCTTGTCGTGGGCGATGCCGTGATCGGGAACAAGATGGCCCATGATGAGCGCGTGCCTTTGGTCTCAGCCACGGGATCTACCCGCATGGGCAAGAAAGTGGGCGAGGCCGTAGGGGCCCGTTTAGGGCGTTCTTTGCTGGAATTAGGCGGAAACAACGCCATCATCATCACCGAGAACGCCGACCTGGAAATGGCCATGCGGGCGGTGGTGTTCGGGGCGGTAGGCACCTGTGGCCAGCGCTGCACCTCTACCCGCCGATTGATCATCCATGACAGCATCTATGACGAAGTGAAGGAGCGCCTGTTAAAGGTGTACCCTAACCTGCCCATCGGGGATCCCCTGAAAGACGGCATTCTGGTTGGTCCGCTTATTGACAAGGCGGCCACCACCGCTTTCCTTGATGCCCTGGAACGGGTACAGCAGGAAGGCGGCCAACTGCTCACCGGCGGTACGGTGCTGGAAGGCGAGGAATACGCGACGGGTACCTACGTGACCCCGGCCTTGGTAGAGGCCGAGAACCAGTACCACACCGTGCAGGAAGAAACCTTCGCGCCTATCCTGTACCTGATCAAATACAGCGGTTCGGTAGACAATGCCATCGCTATCCAGAACGGCGTGCGGCAGGGATTGTCTTCGTCCATCTTCTCTTCTAACCTGCTGGAAACCGAAGCGTTTTTGAGCCATTGGGGTTCTGACTGCGGAATTGCCAACGTAAACATCGGCACCTCCGGGGCCGAGATCGGCGGCGCTTTTGGCGGCGAGAAAGATACCGGCGGCGGGCGCGAGTCCGGGTCAGATGCGTGGCGCTTCTACATGCGGCGGCAAACCAACACCATCAACTTCGGGCGGGAGTTGCCGTTGGCGCAGGGCATCAAGTTTGACTTGTAAGCGAAGAGATAAAGCAATGGATGCGGGCGTCTTCCTGAAAAAGGGAAGGTAAACTTGACGCAGCTCTCTAAAAACAAAGCAGCCTTGCCGTTTCACAGCGGTAAGGCTGCTTTGTTTTTAGCCCGATTTTCTAAAAAAGCCCGTTAAACATGGAATTGGTAACTTGCTAACCGTAGGACAGGTTTTCCCGAATCACAGTACAGGCTCTATGATTCTAGCGCTATGGTTCAGTTTTATTAACCTGGACCTGGGATTTCCAGGAGTTTAAAACTGTCGTGAGGCGAAAGCCGGAAAGTCAATTTACTTCATCCAACAACAGCCGGTACTTGTGAGAATAGATCAACCTTGGTATGGGGCTGGGTTTTTCTAAACCTCGGGCAAAATGCCTATCTTTTGTTTCCTCTTTTCCTGGGCCTATGACCACTGTTTCTACCGCCGCCTTCCGTAAGTTGATCACGAACCCCGTCAAGTTGAAGCTGTTCCTTTTCAAGAACCTGCCCATGGCGTACCTGGCCGGTATCCGGGTGAAGAGGTTAACAGACCAGGAGGCACAGGTGACTATCAAATACAAGTACCTGACTAAAAACCCGTTCAAGTCCATTTATTTCGCGTGTCTGGCCATGGCCGCTGAAATGGCCTCGGGGGTGATGAGCATGATGTACCTGTACCAGGCGCAACCGTCGGTGTCTATGCTGGTGGTGGGCATGGAGGCCGAGTTCAGCAAGAAAGCCGTGGGCACCATCACTTTTACCTGCTCAGATGGCGAGGCCATTGCCGCTGCCGTGCGGGAAACCCAGCGCACGGGCCAAGGCAGCGCCCTGCAAACCCTGAGCATTGGCCATGATGAGCAAGGGGAGGAGGTAGCCCGGTTCAGGATCACCTGGTCGTACAAGGCCCGCGGCCAGAAAGCCTGACGTCTCTGGCTGGCCTTCTTCAGGAACTACTTCCCGGCTTCCCGGAACAGTGCCCGCTGATTCAGGTTTAAGAGGTGATTTTACAGAATCAGGTGCGAAACGGTAGAAAAGAAGCAGCAGGCATTCCGCAGGAAGGGAACCTGACCGGAAGGAAAGCGCCTGCATTTTTCTGGTCAGATTCCATCGTGGTAGGCAGGTCTCCTCAAAGTCCTGGGCCCGGTGCCGTACGCAGTCGTTTTTTCCAGTGCTTTCCCAGGCCAGGCGTTGCCGCATTGGTCAAGGGACGCGATCTGCGCAGACTTTCCCGCGTGTCCATCCCAGCCCATCCACCAGAGGCGCCCGGTTTGTCCCGGCCAACAACTGGCCCATCCTTCCCAGATACCTTCTGTTGGTGTTCAATGCCATTGCCTATAAGGAAGCGAAGGACACGTGCAGCCGCCTGAAAAAGGGAGTCTTGCCGGTCGAATGCTATAGAAGGACTGTTTCTTGCTAAAAATCAGAAAAAGAAAGAAAACCAGTGTTAAAAGCAAGCTGTTTGGGCGAAAGTGGGAAATAATTTGAATAAATTAAGGAAGTGAAAAACACAGGATATTTTTGAAGCAGGGTGCAACCCTAAGGCTTTTCACTAGTCTTTAGAGTAGAAGTTTGGAACAGAAGAGAGCCATGAGGCTCAGCGAAAAGGGTGGGTGTTGTTCCGGGTTGCTGTTACTGAGATTACCGTCATGATGAGCATTAAAAGGTAACAATTTGGAAACGCTGGAATACACCGACGTGAACGCGCACGTGGTGGCCCGCTGTAAAGAGGGCGACCGGAAGGCGCAGTATGAGCTGTACAAACTTTACAGTAAGTCCATGTTCAACGTGAGCATGCGCATCACCAATGACTATACCGAGGCCGAGGATGTCTTGCAGGAGGCTTTCCTGAGCGCGTTCAGGGAACTGCACACCTTTAAGGGAGACTCTACCTTTGGCAGCTGGTTAAAGCGTATTGTCATCAACAAGTCCATCACCAAGGTGCGCAGCCGGCGGCTACAGGTGGTGCCCATGGAAGAACACCAGGATTTCGCCGAGGAGGCGCCTGACTACGACCACGAGGAGATGGAATACAAAGTGGAATGCATCAAGAAGGCGATCCAGTCTTTGCCAGACGGTTACCGGCTGGTGCTCACGCTTTACTTACT
The DNA here is from genome assembly GCF_008271745.1 of Rufibacter glacialis. Taxonomy (GTDB): domain Bacteria; phylum Bacteroidota; class Bacteroidia; order Cytophagales; family Hymenobacteraceae; genus Nibribacter; species Nibribacter glacialis. The sequence goes on from NZ_VKKZ01000010.1 coordinate 333,160, forward strand.
GGAAGGGTATGACCACGGCGAGATCGCTGAGATTCTAAGCATCAGCGAGGCCACGTCTAAGTCACAGTACAGCCGGGCCCGCAAAAAATTACTGTGCCTCATGAAGGAGCAGTCGTTCTTAAGCTGAAAAAGTAGAAAGAACCCCAAAACGAGTACAAGGAGCATTAGCCATGAAAGATAGATTAAAAGATTTTGTACAGACCCACCGAGACGAGTTTGACTCTTTCACCCCCAGACCAGACCTGTGGCAAGACATTGCCGCCGACCTGCAGACCGAGGAAAAGAACTTGATTCTACCCGTGGATCAAAAGCAGGAGGCCAAGATCATTTCCATGACCTGGCACCACGCCTGGCGGTATGCCGCCGCCGTTGCCCTGCTGGTGATGGTTGCCTTCTCTGCCAAGTATTATATGGCCTCCTCTGATTCTCCAGGCACTGTGGCCGCTGCCCAACCGGTTACCCTGGAGAAAATAGCCCCTGAGGTAAAACAGATCGAGACCCGGTACGTGCAGGTGATAGAGAAAAAGGAGTCTGAACTCAAAGCCCTGGGCGCCGGCAACGTGCAGTTCGCAGAGCTGGACTCGGCCTACAACGCCTTGAAAAAAGAACTGTACACCACCCCCAACAAAGAAGTGCTGCTGCAGGCCATGAGCGATAACCTTAAAATGAGGATTGCGCTGTTGAACCAGCAGTTAGAAGTGCTTGAAAACCGAAACAACGTAAAAACCCGTGCCCGCCATGAGACTACCAATATCTAAACTACTTTCCTTTCTTTGCTTATCCCTGGCGTGGACAACCGCGCAGGGGCAACCTGCGGCCGTCTCGGCGGGCTGCAAGGAAGCAGTGAAAGAAGAGATAAAAGTCGAGATCTCAGAACTGGTGCTCCAGTGTCTGTCATCGTCCCTGAAAAGCCTGCAGGCCATAGAGACCTTGGCGGCGGTAGGGCCAGCCCTAGAAAAAATGGACATTCCTGAGCCTCCATTCCTTCCTTCGCCAGAAGAGATGGAAGCAGCCCTGGAAGCCGCGGGAATGCCTGTTTTCCCGCAGCCAGACCCCCGGGCAGCAGATGTGCAAGGAGCCGCCTTCGCCTATACCAAGGTGAAGAAGATAGACCGCTCTTTCAAAGTAGACCGCTCAGATAAGCTGAACATTGAAAACCAGTTTGGTCGCGTAGACGTGCAGACCTGGAACAAAAATGAGATATCCGTTGAGGTGACGGTGATTTCAAGGGCGGCCACCGAGGCCAAGGCCCAGGAGATCCTGGACAAGATCCAGATCAGAATCCAGGAAGACAAGGCCAACAACCTGGTGTCTTTTGTGACCGAGCGGGAGCCCATGCAGATCAAGTCCAGCAGCGAGAAGGCCTTTGAGATCAACTACGTGGTGAAAATGCCTAAAGCCAATCCGCTCAGGATCAGCAACAAGTATGGGGCGGTGCAAGTGCCAGACTTTGACGGCCCCACTGAGTTGGAGGTGCAATACGGCAAACTGACCGCTGGCAGCCTCAACAACGTCAAGAACAGGCTGTACGTGACCTACAGCGGCAGCCAATGCCAGGTAGGGTTTGTGAAAGGCGGCGATCTGCTGTTCAAGTATTCTAACCTGCACCTGCTGGGTGCCGATGACATCAGGACTACCACGGCCTATAGCAACATCATTATTGACAAGGTGGACTTGCTCACCATGGAAAGCCGCTATGATTCCAAGTTCCATATCGGCAGCGCCGGGCAGATCTCTGGTACCGGAAGCTACTCCGGCATCAAGATCGGGAGCCTGCGCGAGTCTGCCAGCCTTATTGTGAAGTACTGCTCAGGGTTTGAGATCAACAACGTGTCCTCTAACTTCCGGAAACTGGATTTGACCGGCGGCTACACCGGAATGGCCCTGAGCTTCGCTGATAACTCGGCGTTCAACTTTGAGGTAGACACCCAGTACGGCAGTTTCAAGCTAGACCAGGATTTGGCTAATTTCAGCCTGAAAGAGGTCAGAAACACTTCCAGTTCCTACAAAGGGAAGTACGGCAAAGCCACGCCCAAAGGCACCGTGAACGTGACCAGCAAATACGGCAGCATCGCTTTCCAATAGACAAGCAAAGCTTCCAGAGAATCTAAGAGCGGACCCGCAAAGGCCCGCTTCTTTTTTGCCCCGTTTTTACCTTAATTTGGAGAAACAGGGCTAAAACAGGATCACTACATGGACAAGACACCGCCACCCGCATTTCATTCATCCCAGGCGCCCGAACCCGTGGGGCTATACCCGCACGCGCGCCGGGTGGGCAATCTGTTGTTCCTCTCGGGCGTGGGGCCGCGGGAGAGGGGCGTAACCGAGATCCCGGGGGTCACCCTTGATGCGGCCGGAAACATCAGCAGCTATGACATAGAGGCGCAATGCCACTCGGTCTTCAAAAACGTGCGCCACATTCTGGAGGAGGCCGGTTCTGCCTGGGAGAACCTGGTAGACGTGACCGTGTTCCTCACTAACATGAAAGCCGATTTCCAGACCTATAACCGCCTCTACGCCCAGTACTTCCAGGACTGCCAGCCCTGCCGCACCACGGTTGAGGTCAACGCCTTGCCTACGCCCATCGCCATTGAGTTGAAGTGCATTGCCACCATCTAGGGGCCGTTTCAGGCCTGTTTAAGTAAAAGTAGGCCCAGAACTACGGTTGTGTACTTTTTCAAATCGCCGGTTATGCGCCTTAGGAGGGAAATCTCTGCCCAAGGCAATAATTTGGACGCAATGGCCTTTTATCGGTAGGAGTCTGTTTTAAGGGTGTTTTCCAAAAAATGACTTAAAGCTGCCTGAACCTTTGGTGAGCCGGAGCCAGGCTACTGCTATTAGGAGTTCTGTGGATAGAAGTGGTAATTGCAATCGTTCCGGACCTAGTGGCCTTACTGGGCGCAAACCCGATGGCTTCTGCGGCTTGCCGCCCAGGAACCTAATTCTGACGTACGCTTTTTTGAATGATAGAGACCTCTCCAGAGGCATTGTTCGCGGAACGCGAACAGCGCTTTTTCGCCGCCGAGGAACGGCAGGCCGCCAGGTACCGTTGGGTAGGCTGGCTTAGATTGTCTTTTTTTGTGGGGTCGGTGCTGGGGTGCGTGGTGCTCTTCTATTACGGGCGCAACGCCGCGGGAATGGGCCTTCTTTTGGGCGGGTACTTCCTTTTCGCCGCCCTCATCCGGTGGCACAACAAGATTGAATACGCGCGCAAGCACCAATTGTACCTGGGTCTGATCAACCGGAGGGAGCAGGAACGCCTTCGGGGTGAACTTTCTTCTTTCGCCAGCGGCGAGGAATTCCAGGAACCTAACCATTACTACGCCGCCGACCTGGATGTTTTCGGGCCGAATTCTCTTTTTCAGCTCCTAAACCGGGCGGTAACCCGCTTAGGGCAGCAGCGGCTGGCCGAGTGGCTGAAAACCCCCGCGGCGGCAGAGGAAATCCTTTCGCGGCAAGAGACCGTGGCCGAACTCCTGCCCGACCTGGAGTGGCGGCAGAACCTGGAGGCCCGGGCCATGCACCACCACCGCAAGACCCAGCAATTGCCCCAGCCGTTCCTGCTGTGGCTCAGAAGTCCCAATTTCTTCCAAGGCAAAGCCTGGCTGGTGGCGCTCACGTTCCTGCTGCCCTTGCTTACCATTGCCGCCGCGGTGTATTGGGCCGAGGGGCGTTCCCATTATCCGTTCCTGGGCCTGGTGCTGGTACAGTTCCTGATCGCCTACAAGTACCAGCGCCAGCGCGATGAATACTATGAGGAAAGCACGGGCATGTATGAGACCCTGCGCAGCTACACCGACCTGCTGGTGCACATTGAGGGCCGGAGTTTCCAAAGTCCCCGGGCCAAGGCCTTGCAGGAGCAGCTCAAGATTGATGACCGCCAGGCCTCCGGGCACGTGCGCCAGCTGGCCTCCATCATTCAGTTCCTCTCGGCGCGCCTGAACACCTACCTGAACTTCATTTTGAACCACATGTTCATGTGGGACTTCATCTGGATGTGGCGGCTGGAACGCTGGAAGAAAACCATGTCGGGTAATATTGGGCAGGTGCTCAACGCGGCCGCTGAGTTTGAGGCCCTGGCCAGTCTGGCGGCTTTCCAGTACGCCAATCCCACCTACGCCGTGCCCGGCGTGAGTAACCGCCCCTTTGAATTTGAGGCCCGGTACCTGAGCCATCCGCTTATTTTCAGCCCCGGCCGCACGGCCAACAGCCTTGCCTTTGAGGGAACAGGACACACGGTACTTATCACCGGTTCCAACATGTCGGGGAAGAGTACGTTTCTGCGGGCGGTGGGGGTGAACATGGTGTTGGCCTTTACCGGAGCCGCGGTCTGCGCCCGTAATTTGAAGGTTTTCCCGGCCCTGGTGTACACCAGTATGCGCACGGAAGATAACCTAGCCGAGAATACGTCGTCGTTCTACGCAGAGCTTAAACGGCTGAAAATACTGATTGATATAACAGCTACCGGTACCCCCGTGTACTTCTTCCTGGACGAGATCCTGAAAGGCACCAACTCGCATGACCGCCATGAAGGGGCCATGGCTTTGATCAGGCAGTTGCACCAGCGGCAGGCGGCCGGGTTTGTGTCTACCCATGACCTGGAGCTAGGCAACATGGAGCAGGAACTGCCGGGGGCGGTGGAGAACTACAGCTTCAACAGCTATTTTGAAGACGGCCAACTGCGCTTTGACTATACCCTGCGCCCCGGCGTCTGCCAGAGTTTCAATGCCAGCCAGCTCATGCGCCAGATGGGCATAGAACTGTAAGAGGTTTAAGCTCTGCTTTTCAGGAAAGGCGGGAGAAACCCGTCCCGGAGCGAAATTAGGGAGTTATCCTGTCCTGAGATATTTACCTGGCCCCTTGGCGGCTACCGTTGTGTACCGTAGCTTTGGGAAGTATTCACTTTTTTTCTTTCTTTTGGTTTATGCGCGTTGTAGCTGATATTCCCCACCCAGACATTAAGATCACGCTTTTGGCCTGGAACGGCAAATACCTTCTCAAACTGGAGCTGGGTCCTTTTGAGCAGACCTACAAGGTAAGCGAGATGGAGGTGACCGGCGGTGATGAGGAGGTAAAGACGTGGCTGGATGCCCCTTTTCTGGAGGGTTGCCTGGAGTTGTTTCTGGCTATGCGCAAAAACCTGTACGCCACCAGAGACCGGCACGAATAAGTAGGAGTATTCTACTTAAATATGGCCTGTTTAGGGTTTATTTGTAGGGAATGAGCTTATCTGCTTGCATTTACCAATGGTAAGGGTTAAATTCATTGCAAGACAGACAAATGACAGCCGTATGATGTTAAATCCAAAGCGCCACTAAGTAGCGTTAAGTCCCTAGCGCCATGAAGATAGGATTCAGCAAGCACATCAAGATCTCCTATCGGGCGGATATGCAAACGGTTATTATCCGTTGGCAACAGCCTGTCACCTTTACTGAGTTCAAGATGAACTGTTTGGCCATTCTCTCCTTGGCCAGAGAGCATACCGCCTCTTCCTGGTTGCTTGACTGTAGGTCAAAAGGGGAAATCACCCAACAGGAAAGCGACTGGCTCAGCAATGAATTTTACCCCAAGTCTTTACAGCAGGTTTCTTCCTGGGTATTGGTAGCCTGGCTACTGACTCCTCGTCAGATGCAGCGGTTGCAGGAAGGAGCATTGTCGGCGGTTTCCTCTGATTGCCCTGATGTTTGCCGCAAGGCGTTCCTGACCGAGCACGAAGCCGTGAAATGGCTGGAAGATTCGGTGGCGCAGATAGAGCATCGCAAAGCGGATCAATAAAAACCTCCCCACCCCAACCTGTCTGGCTTCTCTTCCAGGCCTCTCGGCCCCCATAAGCTCCGTTTTTTAACCCTCATTCCTGGAAAACACCCGTTAAATGGGAAACTCCTTCTGCTTTACCCATGGTGCTAATCCAGGTAGCGGGAGACCGGCCTGGTGGCCTGCCCATTAGAGTAACAAGGGCAACCAGTGAACCGTTGTCTTTTACAAGCGGTCTCAGGCGCAGCCGGCCGTGGCGGCCAACCTAAGTGATTTCTGGCTGTTTTTCTAAAAACGATGTGTAAATGAAACCTACCCTCAGCATAGAATATTGCCCCAAATGCGGCTGGATGCTTCGGGCTGCTTATATGGCCCAGGAACTGCTCACCACCTTCACTGATGAGGTGAAAGGGGTGCTGCTGGAACCTAGTGAGACCAGCGGAACCTACCTGATCAAAATCAATGACCAAATCATCTTTGACAGGAGGGCAGCCGGGCGGTTCCCGGAAATAAAAGAACTCAAGCAGCTCGTCCGTGACCAGGTAGCCCCGGAGAAAAGCTTGGGCCATTCAGACCGGAAGTGATCCGCAAGTGGGCCTTGAAAGACCGCTGGATTGGGAAGTAAAAACATACCCTCCCTAAGGCATAGGAGTAGGGCTGCCTAGGATTCTGCTAGGAAGAGGCCGTTGCGCGGCAAAGGAGGAAAGGTGCCTGGTTTTCCTCAGTAAACATGGGGAACAATAAGCCAAAAGCGCTATACTTGGGTTTTCTAACCCCGCCGGTAGCTTCCGGTTCGGCAACTATCCTAAACCACAAGAATCCATGCGTAAACTCCTCCTCTCTCTTTTCCTGCTTCTTTCAGGGCAGGCAATGGCCCAGCAAGGTGTACTCAGGGAAAGCCTGAAAGCCAAAAGCAAGATCCTGGGCCATGAGGTGAACTACTCCATCTACCTGCCCTCAGATTACACGGCCTCTAACCGCCGCTACCCGGTCCTGTACCTGTTGCACGGCTACACCGATGACGAGACCGGCTGGACCCAATTTGGCGAAGCCCACCTGATTGCAGACCGGCTCATGCAAGCCGGCCAGATCCCGCCCATGCTTATAGTGATGCCAGACGCAGACGTGAGCTGGTACGTGAACAGTGTAGACGGCAAGGTGAAGTATGAGGATTTCTTCGTGAAGGAATTCATTCCCTTTATTGACAAAGAATACCGCACCCGAAGCGCCAAGGAAGCCAGGGCAGTGGCCGGGCTTTCCATGGGAGGTTATGGGTCGCTTATCATGGCCATGAAGTACCCCGGCTTGTTCGCCGCGGCAGCCCCGCTCAGTGCCGCCGTCTTCACCAATGAGGAGTTCAAGAACATGCCAGAGGGCAACTACAACCGAACCTTCGCGGCTATTTATGGCCCGCACCCCCCAGGAGAAGAGCGCCTGAGCAACCACTGGAACCAGAATTCTATCCTGAAAATCATTGAGACGGCCCCGGCAGATTCGCTTAAGAAAGTGAAGTACTACATTGACTGCGGAGACGACGATTTCCTCATCAAGGGGAACATGGCCCTGCACGCAGCCCTTATTGACAAGAAGGTAGCGCATGAGTTCAGGGTTAGGGACGGCGGCCACACCTGGACCTACTGGCGTACCGCTTTGCCGGAGGTCCTTAAGTTTGTGGGCACCAGTTTTCACCGGTAAGGTTTCTTTCAACAGGTACCATTCAGAAAGGCGTTGAGGGTTGGTTTCTCAGAAACAAGCCTTAAACGCCTTTCTGGTTCTGGGGCTGCCTTTGGGGCCTTTTGTAGAAGAGGTTCCTGGTGAATAGAATATCTTATATACCCAAAAAGCAGTATAAGTCTAATGACAAAAGATAGTCTCAGGCGAACCTGAGGCCAGAATAAACTTCTACTGCTAACATATGCTTCATATACAAGAACTTACCCTTAACATTCCGGAAACCAGAAAGCCCCGGGTCGTGATTATTGGCGGCGGGTTTGGCGGCGTGAACCTGGCCAAGAAGTTATCAGGGAAAGAGTTTCAGGTGGTCATGTTTGACCGGCAGAACTACCACGGTTTTTGGCCGCTTCTGTACCAGGTAGCCACAGCGGGCCTGGAGCCAGACGCCATTGCGGAGCCCCTCCGGAAAATGTTTGACGAGGACTTTGAGGATTTCCATTTCCGGCAGGTGAAAGTGACGAGCGTAAACCCTGCCACCAAGACGGTTTCTACCTTGGTAGGCGATCTGGCCTATGATTTTGTGGTCATTGCCACGGGTACCAAATCCAATTACTTCGGGAACGAGCAAATCAAGAAATACTCTTTCCCGCTCAAGCAGATCCCAGACGCCCTGAACCTGCGCAGCCAGTTGCTGCAGTCGTTTGAGCAGGCCAACATGATCAGAGACCCTGAGGTGCGCCAAAGCCTCCTGAACATTGTGATTGTAGGGGGCGGCCCCACCGGCGTGGAACTGGCCGGCTCGCTGGCCGAGATGCGCAAGCACGTGCTGCCCGGCGATTATCCTGGCATGGACTTCAGCAAGATGAATATTTACCTGGTAGAGGGGCTTGACCGCGTGCTGCCGCCCATGTCACCAGAGTCAAGTGCCACCACCAAGCGCTACCTGGAAGAGATAGGCGTCAACATCAAGCTGAACACCCTGGTAGAGTCTTATGATGGGGAGATAGTCACCTTCAAGGGTGGCGAGCAGATCAGGACCCAGACCCTGATTTGGGCAGCGGGGGTTTCCGGCGCCCAGATTGCCGGCTTACCGCCTGAATCCAGCGAGAAGGGGAGGTACCTGGTGAACACCTTTAACCAGGTGCTGGGTTTCAACGATATCTTCGCCATTGGCGACATCGCCTTCATGAAGACCGAAGAATACCCCAGAGGACACCCTGGAGTGGCGCAGCCAGCGATTCAGCAAGGCAAGCACCTGGCCAAGAACATCCGCCACCTGGTCCGGAATGAACCGCTGGAACCCTTTGAGTATTTTGACAAAGGGTCGCTGGCCATCATAGGCCGGAACCGGGCGGTAGCTGACTTGCCCAAGAACATGCACCTGAAAGGCTTCATTGCCTGGATGGCCTGGCTCTTCGTGCACATCTATTACCTTATTGGTTTCCGGAACAAGTTGGTTGTACTGGCCAACTGGGTGTATAAGTTCTTCACCTATGAGAGCGGTACCCGCCTAATCATAAGACCCTTCTTAAGGAAAGAAGATGTGGCGGGGCATGATTTTGTGAGAAGGCAGGCAGATCTGGATTAAGTAGTTCCTGTGCTACTGCCCTGCCACTAATTCTATCCATGGAGAGGCCTGCTAACTGCAGGCCTCTTTTCTTATACCCTAATCTATCTTCTAGACTTTAGGAGTACCAGCCCGCTTTACCTCCTAGCTGACCATAGGTAAGTTTATGGAGTTCTTTTTCTGAACATGTCAAAAAGCATCAATAACATCCAAAATTATATCAGTTTTAGTAAATAGTATGTTTGATTAACCCATTATTTAGATGAATTTTAATAAAACCGGGTATAAATATGATTTTTTAAATTCATCTCACTACTTAGTTTTAGGTATTATGCACTTATTTATAAGAAATTGAATAAATAAATTTGTCAATTATGAAAAAGCTGGTATATTAGATAAATAAAGCAATAAAGGAAGCTTGGCTTTTACCAAGGCTATTTGAAGGCGGATAAAAGGCAAGTAGGATTTAATTATATTGTTTTTGAAGATTTAGAATTGAAGCGTTATAAAATTTATAAATTTCATTCAATTAGTAGGAACGTTCTTGGTAAGGTCTACGTTTATGGGAGAACAACAGGGAAAGAAAGCTTTTCTGAATGGGTTTTCCTCCTTTCGTACAAACCATACATGTTCTATTCTTTGGTAATATAATCGTACATCTGAAATCGTTAAATTATGAAAGCAAAAGCTACCTTCCTTAGTTACATTTCCGCCGAGAAAAGATTGAGAAAAGAACAATCTAAATCAGCCAATGCCAAGGCCAGCAAGACGAATGTTGACCAGGCCTCACAAGTAGAGAAAAGGACCTCCTTGTCATCTGCTGGTAATTAAGCCAAGCAGGTCAACCTGACCTAGAAAAAACCACGGTATCTATATATCCCTTATTTAGTCAAATCTATTCTTTTCCAAAAAGTTATAGATAATGGGCTAGGCGACATAGTTTGCCATCGCTTGGGTGGCTTTCTTCCAGACGCAACCCATTGATTGAATCAAACCATGAATCTAAAAGAAAAGCCCCCGCTGTAGTAACAGCGGGGGCTTTTGCATAGAACCGTTGGGTTCAGAGGAGATTATCCAATGGCAACACGTTTGAACTCTGTCACGGTCATGCCTTTAGACGTGTTGTCTAACAGTTTGGCAATGGTCACAGAAGGATCTTTCACAAACTCCTGGTTCAACAGGGTGCTTTCTTTGTAGAATTTGTTCAGTTTACCTTGCGCGATTTTCTCCAGCATTTCCTCTGGTTTGCCTTCAGCGCGGGCCTGCTCTTTTCCAATCTCAATCTCACGTTGGATGGTAGCGGCATCAACTCCATCTTTGTCTACCGCGATAGGGCGCATAGCAGCAATCTGCATGGCTACGTCCTTGCCAACCTCAGACACTTCGTTTCCGCCGGTGTTGGTTAAGCCTACCAATACACCTAATTTACCGTTTGAGTGGTTGTAGGCAACCACTTTCTCAGCAGAAACAGTCTCGTAAGAAACCACGTCAATTTTCTCACCAATCTTACCCATCAGGTCAGTGATGTGGTCTTGCAGCGAGCGGCCATCTGCCTGAGGCGTAGCCAATAAGTCTTCTTTAGAACCAGACGTGTTGGCAACGGCAGCCGCCAAAACAGTTTGGGCCAATGTTTTGAAATCTTCTACTTTAGAAACGGGCTCAGTCTCGCAGGCAAGCGCGATCACTGTTCCTACAGTACCATCAGCGTTTACCTGCGTTAAAACGGCACCTTCAGAGGTAGCGTTATCGGCACGCTTGCTGGCAATTTTCTGGCCTTGCTTGCGGAGGATATCTTTGGCTGTTTCAAAGTCGCCGTTAGCTTCAGTCAGTGCTTTTTTGCAATCCATCATACCTGCGCCAGTTTCCTGACGAAGTCTGTTTACATCTTGTGCTGTAATAGCCATTGTTCTTTTATTAAGAATTACGGTTAATAAGTTTCAATAGGAGGGTGGTGCTGCTTTGGCAAGCCGGCACCGGTAAGAGTAAAAAGAAACTGAACATCAGTGGCTAGGCTTCCTAATGTTCAGTTTCCTTTAAGATAATCTTATGAGACAAAGAGGCTTATTCAGCGTCAATTTTCTCCTGGATGCCTTCTTCTTCTGAACGCTTCTTCTCGGTCTCGTCTTTGTCTACTTTACGCTCAGACAAACCTTCTTCAATGGCTTTGCCAATCAAAGAAGTGATCAGAGAGATAGACTTAGAAGCATCATCGTTGGCCGGGATTGGGAAGTCCACCAGCTCTGGGTTAGAGTTGGTATCTACAATCGCGAATACCGGCAAGTTCAGTTTCTGTGCTTCTTTGATAGCGATAGACTCACGCTTCACGTCTACAATGAACAAAGCAGCAGGAAGACGTGACAAGTCAGCGATACCACCCAACACACGGTCAAGTTTCTCACGCTCACGAGACAGCATCAAACGCTCACGCTTTGCCATGGCGGCATAGGCAGTGTTCTCTTTCACCATTTTGTCAATGGTAGACATTTTCTTCAAAGACTTACGAACCGTCTGGAAGTTAGTCAACATACCACCTAACCAACGGTCGGTCACGTAAGGCATCTTCAGGCGCTTGGCCTCTTCTGCTACTATGTCCTGGGCTTGTTTTTTGGTAGCGACAAACAAAATCTTGCGGCCAGACTTAGCAATCTGCTTAATAGCGGAGATTGCCTCATCCAGGGAAACCAAGGTTTTGTTCAGGTCAATGATGTGGATACCGTTTTTCTCCATGAAAATGTACGGAGCCATTTTAGGATCCCATTTTCTGGTAAGGTGACCAAAGTGTACACCGGCGTCCAGTAATTCTTTATATGTGGTATTAGCCATGATATTGATACAGCTGATGATATATTAACGTTTAGAGAACTGGAAAGAACGACGGGCTTTGCGCTTACCGAACTTCTTACGCTCCACCATACGGGGGTCACGCGTTAAGAATCCTTCTTTTTTCAGGGCTGGACGGGTCTCAGCGTTTTCTTCCACCAAAGCTTTGGTGATGGCCAAACGAAGGGCTTCTGCCTGACCGGCAACGCCACCGCCTTTGATATTCGCCTTGATGTCGTATTTGCCAACCGCGTCAATCAGCGACAATGGCTGCTGAACGATGGTTTGCAATACTTCACTAGGGAAGTATTCCTTAATATCTCTATCGTTAATAGTGATATTCCCTTGCCCTGACGTCATGTAGATGCGCGCCACCGAGGTTTTTCTTCTACCAGATGTATTGAGAATTTCCATTAAATATGACTAGGTTATTTTGTAAGTTTTACTGTAACAGGCTGTTGTGCCTCATGTGGATGCTCTGCACCGGTGTACACGAACAGGTTGCGGAATTGCTCACGGCCCAAACGGGTTCTTGGCAACATACCGCGTACCGCGCGCTCAACCAACAGAGTAGAAGACTTGGCCTTCAACTCCCGGGGAGTGAACGTGCGCTGACCACCTGGGTAACCAGTGTGCGTCACGAAGGTTTTCTTGTCCCACTTCTTACCGGTCATACGCACTTTGTCTGCGTTGATCACGATCACGCTATCACCGCAGTCAGCGTTGGGCGTGAAAGAAGGTTTGTTCTTGCCGCGAAGAATCATCGCGATCTGGCTGGCCACGCGGCCAAGGGTTGAGTCTCCGGCGTCTATCACTACCCAGCCTTTGTTTGCGGCCGCCTTATTAACTGATAGCGTCTTATAACTTAAATGGTCCATTGTAAATGGTTAACGAGTGAAAAAATAAAGTATCTCTACTTTGAAAAATGGTCACAAAGATAGGGGTATTTTTTCTGTGGTGCAACCCGCGTTTATATTATTCCCTTGAAAACAAGGTAAATAGTTAAGGGCGGTAACAAAGGAGGGTGGCGTTCAAAGGGAAAATCCCGTTTCGGGCCTCCTTTCCGGAACGGAAGCCTGAAACGGGATTCTTGCCCGGTAGCGGCGTTACACGGTAACGCCGGGGTGCTATGCAACAGAATGATTCTATTGTAGGAAAGCAGAATTCACAGAGACATCAGACGAGGTTTTTGGGTGGGAACAGAAGCCTCCTTCCATAGAGACTGAGCCTCTTCGGAAGCGCACGCCGTTAGGGTGGAACGCTGCCACCTTTTCGTTTTACCCGTTTTTCCTGAGCAGTTTCAGCAGCACCTCAAAGTCTTTGGGGTACTCGGCGGTGACCAGCAGCGGTTCGCCGTTCAGCAGGGTAAAGCCTAACTGGTAAGAGTGCAGGGCGAAGCGTTTGATGACCGGTTGTTCCTCGGTGTCTTTGGCCAGGTTGAATTTGCGCTTCAGGCTGGAGAGGAACAGGGGCTCGCCGCCGTAGAGTTCATCCTGCACAATAGACGCCTTCAGGTAGGCCAGGTGCAGCCTGATCTGGTGCATACGGCCCGTGATGGGTTTGCATTCTACCAACGTATGCCGCCCGAATTTCTCCAGCGTGGTAAAGTAGGTTTGGGCCGATTTTCCTTTGTAGGCCAGCTTGGCAATTCCTTTCAGGCCCGGCTGAATGGCGCGGTCTACCAACAAGTTGTCAAAATCATAGCTGCCCCAGGCTACGGCGTGGTAGATCTTCTGCACCTGCCGGTTCTCAAACTGCATGGAAAGATGGCGGTAGGCCTCTGGGTTCTTGGCAATGGCCAGACAGCCTGAGGTTTCCTTGTCAAGCCGGTGGCAGGCCTGGGCATCTTCATGGTACTGGCGGGCCAGGGTAAGTAGGTTGGTGGCGTTGTAAGACCGGTCTTCTAGGGTAGACAGAAAAGGAGGCTTGTTGACAACAATGAAGTCATCATTCTCAAAGACAATAAGATCGCTAAAGGCGGGTAACTTCATAGAAATGGGTATGTGGCACTTGGCCTTAAGGCTGTTTCTGTCCTCCTTTTACGGAAAGAGGAGTTAAACAGGCCAAGCGCCAAAAGGGCTGCAAGTTACCTAAAATTTTGGGTTAGTGGCGGAGCGGTTTCGGGCTTATTTGCCAAGAACGGACTTTAAACCCACTTCAGACCTTTACCCGAGGCAGTTTGAAACGCATGGTAGTGCCTTCGCCTACGGTGCTTACCACAGCAATCACTGATTTATGGGCCTCCACAATGTGCTTGGAAATAGCCAGGCCCAGCCCGGAACCACCCCCCGAGGAATCTTTGGTGCGGCTCTTGTCTATGCGGTAGAACCGTTCAAAAATGCGGGTAAGGTGCTCCTTGTGGATGCCGGGGCCATCGTCCCGTACGGTGACCACGGTTTTCTTCTTGCCATCATGGAAGGAAAGCCAGATGTTGCCGTTCTCTGCCCCGTATTTGATGGCGTTGTCAATGAGATTGAGCAGCACCTGCTTGATACGGCCGCGGTCGCCAATGACCTCAAAGGTTTCTTCAGGGGCGTTGACCAGGTGAATGGTGGTGTTGCGGGTGCGGGCCTTGGCTTCCAGCTGTTCCACGGCCTCGCGGCCCAGGTCGTTCAGGTCAAACTGCGTTTTCTTCATCTGGATCACGCCTTTCTCCAGTTGGGAGATGGTGATCAGGTCCTGCACCAGGGTGTCTAACCCATCAAGGCTGCGGGCGGCTTTCTGCAGGAATTTATCGCGCACGCGCTCATCATCAATGGCCCCGTCTATGAGCGTGTGCAGAAAACCCTGGGCGGCGAAAATAGGGGTCTTGAGCTCATGGGAGACATCGGCGAGAAACTCCCGGCGCATGGCTTGCAGGCGTTTGAGCTCCTCAATCTCTTTCTGGTTACGCTCTGCCAGCAGGTAGATCTCGTCTTTGATGCGCTGCAGCGGGTCTGGGCGGAAGAGGAATTTGCTGCTCATGCGCTTGAACTCCTTGCGTTTGAATTTCTCCAGGCTGCCGTAGATGTTGTTGATTTCCTTGAAGATCAGGGCCTCATAGGAAAAGTACACCAGCAGAAAACAGGCGGAAAACGTGAGCGCCAGGGCCAGTACCCGTTGCTTGAATTCCAGGTGCGGCGAAATAAACAGGTAGACGGTGATAATCAGCGCCACCGTCACCGAGATGATGATGGCAATGGTCTGCGAACTGAGCTTGAGCCCGCTCCTGGGGCTGGCAGCGGCGGCGGGGACGGGTTTAGTCGGTGTTGAATTTGTAGCCAACGCCTTTGATGGTCTTAATCTGGTCTTCACCTATTTTCTCGCGTACTTTTCTGATATGGACGTCCACGGTGCGCGCTATCACGAACACGTCATTCCCCCACACGTTGTTCAGCAGTTCGTCGCGGCTGAATACTTTGTTGGGCGTGGCCGCCAGAAACGCCAGCAGCTCAAACTCCTTCTTAGGCAAGGTGATTTTCTGCTCTCCTTTGAGCACGTGGAAGCTGGTGCGGTCAATGGTCAATTCGCCTATCTCAATGACCTGCGTCTGCTCAGGGCTTTGGCTGGTGTCACGGCGTTTGAAGGCGGCCAACCGGCTGATCAGGGCCCGGGGTTTGATGGGTTTCACAATGAAGTCATCGGCGCCGGCGTCAAAGGCGGCCACCTCAGAGAATTCCTCAGAGCGGGCGGTCAAAAACAGGATGTGGATGTCTTTGAACTTGGGGTTCTCGCGCAGGTGGCGGCAAGCGGTGATCCCGTCCATCACGGGCATCATGACGTCTAGCAGGATGATGTCTGGCATAAACTTGCGGGCCATGTCAAGGGCCACCTGGCCGTTTTCTGCGTGGGCCACTTCATAGCCCTCTTTCTCCAGGTTGTACTGCAGCAGTTCCACGATGTCTGGGTCATCGTCTACTACCAGAATCTTGTATTTAGCTGGCGTTTGCATAGCATGCGGTTTACTTTAAAGAGAAAGACACGGTTGTTTCCTCTCCCCTGGAAACCAGACAGGCTTTGCCGCGAAGGGCAATCACCGGCTCTGAATTCCATGTCAAAGATAAGGAATAGTTGCTGGTTGTTTATTTTTAAGTAGTTAGGAGAGCAATAGTAACAATTTGTTAACCTGTAGCCCTTTAAAGTAGGCTGTCTAAAGTTGTTTTTGGCTTGTTCCCGGGAAAAGAGGCCCAAAAAGGGAAGCACCGCCCAGGTCTTATCCCAGGCGGTGCTTCCCTTTTTTATTTTCAGACGCTACAAGCTTATTTCACTACGCTAAGTCTGCTCTGGAGTCCATTGTATTTGTAGAGGTCCACCTTCACGGAGCCCACGAACATCTCCGCCTGAAACAGCACCGGCACCTTGTTCTCATCATCAGAGAAATAAACCGAGATGGCGTCTTCGCCGCTGAACAATCTGTTTTTAGGCATTTTGGGTACCAGGCGGTGGGCACGTATTTTGCCGGCCTTGGTTTCTACCACCACCTTGCCCCGGTAAGTCACGTTCATGTCAAAGACCTCATCGCCCAGGAAGCCCTGCATGCGCACGGTCTGGCCTGGTTTGAAGTTGTGCAGGTCCAGGGTGCGCAGGTAATAGAACCCACTGATCATGTCCTGGGCATTGTCTGGCACCTTGAATACCTGGTTTTTCTTGTCGTCGCGGCTGTCGTTCACCACCACGGTGTTCTTGTAGTGGTCAAAGTCAGTGGTTTCTTTGCGGCGGTACTTGCCTTCCTCAATGTTGCGGTGGAAACGCAGCGGCAGCATGGAGGAGGTGTCTATGTAAGAAGTCCAGGTGTTTCTTATGCGGTGGAAGAAATCAAAGGAGCCCAAGGTCTTGCCGCTGACGGTGGTCTGGTAGCAGGGCCGGTTATTGATGCGCTGGATATTGGGTGATACATGGATGGTGGCCTCACCGGCGTTGATGACGCCATAGTGCACTTTGTACTGCAAGACCTCGCCAGGACCAAAAGAGTCATTCTTCACTGTGCGCAGGGTGTCATTAACTGCAAAGCCACTCAAAACCAATCCTAACAGGGGTACTATAAGTAGTAGTTGATGTTTTACACGCATAAGCCAATGTTTCCAGTATACCTGAGGCTATTCAAATGTCGTACCAATTCCCTGCCGGGGTAGGAGGTAGCCAAAGTTATAGATTTTCAGGTGGAACTCAACGTAAACAGAAACGGCACCTGAAAAGGTGCCGTTTCTGGAAAAATAGATGATAATTACTCAGCCGAGGTGTCTTCTAAAGCAGCGGCCACTTTCTCTGGCTCACCCTTCACAATGTCCCGGATCTTGTTCTCGATCTCCTGCATCAGTTCCTCGTTATCCAGCAGGAACTGCTTCACGGCGTCGCGGCCCTGGCCTAAGCGGTCACCGCTGTAAGAGAACCAGGAACCGGATTTCTGTACCACGCCCAGTTCTACCCCAAGGTCTAGGATCTCGCCTACCTTAGAGATACCCTCGCCGTACATGATGTCAAACTCCACTACTTTGAACGGAGGCGCCACCTTGTTTTTCACCACTTTCACTTTGGTGCGGTTACCGGTAATGCTGTCTGGTCCTTCTTTGATCTGCCCAATACGGCGGATGTCCAGACGAACCGAGGCGTAGAATTTAAGGGCGTTACCACCGGTAGTGGTCTCCGGGTTCCCGAACATCACCCCGATCTTCTCCCGCAACTGGTTGATGAAGATACACAAGCAACCGGTTTTGTTGATGGTACCGGTCAGCTTACGCAGGGCCTGAGACATCAAGCGGGCCTGAAGGCCCATTTTGCTGTCACCCATGTCGCCTTCCAGTTCACCTTTAGGTACCAGGGCGGCCACGGAGTCAATCACAATAATATCAATGGCACCGGAGCTGATCAGATGATCTGCGATTTCAAGCGCCTGCTCGCCGTTGTCTGGCTGCGCAATCAAAAGGTTTTCTGTGTCAATGCCCAGCTTCTCAGCATAGGACTTGTCAAAAGCGTGCTCCGCGTCAATGAAAGCGGCAATCCCGCCTTTTTTCTGCGCTTCGGCAATGCAGTGCATGGTGAGTGTGGTCTTACCGGAAGACTCCGGTCCATAGATCTCCACCACTCTGCCGCGCGGAAGACCTCCAATGCCCAACGCGATGTCCAGGCCAAGGGAGCCGGTAGAAATAGCCGGCACGTCCACCACCTGGGTATCGTTCAGCTTCATAACCGTACCTTTTCCGTAGGTTTTGTCCAGCTTGTCAATGGTGAGTTGGAGCGCTTTCAGTTTTTCGGTGTTTACACTCATGTCTGTGTTTTCTTTGCTTAATTATTTGTTGAATTTACAACTTCCTGAGCCAATCTGCAAACGCTTGCCGCGGCGTTTCAGCTGCTTTCCAGACTCATTCCGGAGGCGTATTGAAGAAACACCCAAAGTACCGGATTTGTGCCCTCATTTACTATTTTATTTAGTTTTATTTTCTTAAATAATGCTAGTAAAAATAGCAAGCAGGTAGGTGTTTGAAAACCAGGGTTTTCTAGGTTCGGCCTCCTTTGGTGGTCTGGTTCTTTCCTTTTCCTGCAACAACTATTCCTGCTTTTAAGTTACAGTCCTTGCCAGGTATTTGCCTGAAAAAAGCCACCAGCAGCACTTCTCTTGAAGACCAGAGTTGACCCAGGCCAAAAACCAGGCTAGGCCCTTAGCCGTTCCTGGCCGGGCAGGAGGAAGGGGCATTCTTTTTTATTGCCGTTTTCGCCTATCTTTCGCTTTGGCGGCAGAAAGAGAACTGAGATGCTCCTTCCTCGTTGTTGTTAGCACATGGTGGCTGCCTGGCCTTTGTTCCCTCCTTAAGGATTGAGATTGTTTATGTTAAGAAAGTGGCTTTTAGTGGCAGTAGCAGCCTTGGCGGCGGGATCAGGTGCCTGGGCGCAGGTGAACAACCAAGCCCTTGAATTCAGGCGGCCGGTAAAGCCGGGGCAGGCCGGGGAGCTGCAACTGGGCCTTAATGCCTTTGGGTACCAGAAGAACAACGAGTACTTCAATGACATCGCCGAAGGTTATACCCTGTTTGGCTACCACCTGAACCCGCGGCTCATCTATTTCCCCACAGACAAGGTCAGGATAGACGCCGGCGCCCAGGTGCAGAAAGACTTCGGGACCCGCAGTTACTCACTGGTGCAACCTACGTTTACCATCCGTTATGAGGAAAACGGCATGGCCCTGCTGTTCGGGACCCTGGAAGGAAACGTGAACCACGGCTATATTGAGCCCCTCTATGACTTTGAGCGCGTGATCACGAACCGCCTGGAAAACGGCCTCCAGTTCCTGCTGGACAAACCCGGGGCCAAGCTGGACGTCTGGATTGACTGGCAGCGCTACATCCGGCGCCTGGACCCGTTCCAAGAGGAAGTGGCCGGCGGCGCCTCTGCCGAATTGACGCTTTACCGCACACCCGTTTCTATGGACTTTCCGGAAAACAAGCCCCAAACCGAAACCTATATTGGGGTACCGCTGCAATTCACGGCCCAGCACCGGGGCGGGCAGATTGATGACACCCAGTTACCCCTGGTGACCTTATCCAACGTGGCGGCGGGCCTGGTCATCAGGAAGACCTACAACAGAAACGTGTTGAAAGCCCTGCATTTTCAGCCGTACGTGGTGGGCTGGAAAGACTTCTCCAACACCAAGGCCCAGCCCTTTACCCAGGGCGGCGGTTTGTACCTGAACGCAGGCATAGACACCAAATACCAGAACGTGATGCTGAGCTACTGGCGTGGCAGCGGGTATTACTCAGAGTTAGGGGGGCGGCTGTTCCCCTCGGTTTCCTCTAATTTCAAGACGCCAGGGTACACGCAGAAAAACCGGCAGGTACTCATTCTACGCTTTCTGCATGACCTGGAGCTGACGCAGGGCCTTTCCCTGACCCTTCGTCTGGAGCCGTACCTTGACCTGGATTTCCCCAAACTGGAATTCTCCAACAGCCTGCACCTGAACTTCAACTCAGACTTCTTCCTGACCCGCCTTAAAAAGAGATAAAACCGGATTTTAAGCCATTTTTGCCAAACAGGCGCTAAACCCAAGGGTCTTAGGAGGCATCTTCTTTCTTAAGCTGGTACACATGGATGGGCCGGGGCTGAGCTTCTTCACTCTCGGCCTGGGTGGGGGTATAGGTTTTCAGGAGGCGGAAGCCGCAGCGCTCGGCCACCCGCTGGCTGCGCTCATTCCCCTGGGCGCAGCGTAAGTTCACGCATTCCATCCGGAGCACGTCAAAGGCATAGTGGACCATGGCTTTGAGGGCCTCGGTCACGTAGCCCTGGCCTTCCGCCTCGGCGCTCAGGTAATACCCCACCTCAGAGAAGGGTTTGCCCCGGGCCAAGCGGCGCAGCGTGATATCGCCAATATAGTCGCCGGCTTCTTTGCGCCAGATCCCAAACGAATACAAGTCACCCGCCCGGTGCTGGGAGATGAACACCTTGATCCGGGCCTGGGCATCACGCACGGTCACCACCGCAGACGTGCGGTCTGGGAAGTCGGGGAGCAGGCGTTCCCGGTTCTGGTGGAGGAGCTGCCAGAAGTCAAGCGCCATTTCTGGGGTGTAAGGCAGTATCCGAAGCCTCTTGGTGGAAAGCTCTATGCTGGTGACAGGATAAGAGGAGGGCGGTGCGGGCATAGACGGTGAAATGGTCTTAGCAGGTTGTACGAGGCTGGATGGGCACGGATAGCAAAAAGATACAAAATTGTCAGCCAGGTTCCTCTCCCTGCTTTCTGCGGAAGAAGGTCTTGACAGACGTCTGTGGAAAGAAACTTAGGTAAGCCCAAAGACTAGTCTGCAGTGCATTCCCGCCGGGTGAAAGGAAAGGAGGCATCATGGGCGCACCAGAAGCCGTACATAGGGAATTCCCGCAGGTTGGTTTCATCATCAAGCCAATAAGCGACCTTTTCACCAGGGCTCCTGGAGTCTTCTGGTGGCTGGTTGGCTTGGGGCTACGCAGGAAAATCGCCTACGGGAAGTTCGTTTTTACCTCGTTTTCAGAAAACCATGCGCAATAAAAGCATTGGACAGTCATTGCAGGAGTACGGGCGGGGCGTGATTGGCGGCCTGCTGTTCAGCCTGCCCCTGCTGTATACCATGGAAGTGTGGTGGACCAGCTTTCAGGTGTCTCCGTGGCTTTTGATTCTCTACATCGTGGTGACGGCGGTCCTGCTTCTGGGGTATAACACCTATGCCGGCCTGCGCTCCAGTGCCTCCTGGAAAGAGATAGCCGTAGACTCTGTAGAGGAGATGGGGCTTGGGCTGGTGCTGGCGTTCCTGTTTCTCTGGTTGCTGGGCGTGGTACAGGTGTATGACATGTCGCTGGAGCGCATCATCTACATGACCGTGATAGAAGCCATGCCGGTAGCCATTGGGGTTTCCATAGGCACTGCCCAGTTGGGCACCTCTGGCGAAGACGAGGAAGAAGACGAGGCCGAGGAGAAAGACCCTGAAGACAGCATGCTGCCCACCCAGAACCAGGGCCAGGCTTCTACCCTGGAGCAGATCATGTTGGCTACCTGTGCCAGCATGCTGTTTGGGGCCAACATTGCGCCTACGGAAGAGGTCATCAAGATCTCGGCAGATGCCAACCCGCTGCAGTTGTTACTGGTCTTCTTTGTCTCGCTGGCCTTGAACGGGGCCATCCTGTTCTATGTGGGGTTCAGGGGATCTTATGAAACCCCCGCCAACGAAAAGCCTAAATTCCTGGAGGTGGTGTGGGGCCTGAGCCTTACCTATGCTACCGCCTTCTGTACCTCGGCGGGGGCGTTGTGGTTCTTTGGGCGCTTTGATGGAGTGGGCCTGCAGGTCTGTATTGAGGCCACCGTGGTCTTGGGCATGGTCTCCTCGCTGGGGGCATCCGCCGGCCGGTTTTTATTTGACCAGGAATATAAGTAAACGGCTATGAAGAAGAATCCGCTGGAGTGGTTTGTGTTTGGTCTGAGTGTGGTGCTGATTCTGGCGCTGCTGGGGTACCTGGGAGTGAAAGCCTTCCATTACCAGCATACGCCGCCTGATCTGCACGTGGAGATCTTTCCGGAGAAGGGCCGGCCCCAGCAGAACATCCACCGGGTGGAGCTAACGAACCGGGGCGAACAGACCGCCGAGAACGTACTGGTAGAGATCACGCTGTTTCACCAGGGCCAGGAGATAGACAAAGCCGAGGTGAGTTTCCCCATTGCCCCCAAAGAAAGCAGACAGGAAGCCTGGATCACGTTCAAAAAACCGAAACAGGCAGACCAGAAAATGCAGGTGCATGTGTTAGGGTACAACAAACCTTAGCCAGGCAAAAGGCAGGTACCCGTTAGTGGAGCACCTGCCTTTTGTCTGGCTAGCCTGTGGCAGGAGGCCTCTCCTGCCGGATTCTAGGGGTTATTTATTGGATTCGTTCAGGAACGGGTAGTTGTACTGCATGGGGCTCCCCAGTTGCTGCAGACGCGCAATCACTTCCATGGAGTGGGCAATCTCATTGAAATACTCTAAGCGTCTGATCAACTGCTCTTTCATTAAAACCGTGCCCTCTGGGGTGCGGAGGTAGGTGCGCTTGTCGTCCAGTATCTGGTGCATCACGTCAGACACGCGCTTGCCCTGCTGCAGGTATACCTCGTGGAACTCCACCAGCGCGTCAAACCCTTCTTTGGTGACTTTGCAGGGAAACCCGGCGTTGGTCAGGACATCACACAAAAGATTCAACTCCAGAGGCATAGAGATGTGGTACGGCGTAGTGCGTACGTCCAGGCCTCTCTTAATGTAGGAGAAGATGGTTTCAAGGTTGTTTTCAAAGCGTTCGTAAAGAGCTGCTGCTTCCATGCGGATGTGGTTTAAGGGAATCAGGGGCAAAAGTACACAATGCGTTACTCTTTTTCACCACCTGGTGTTGCCTGCGCGTCAGGCGGTTTGGGTTTTAGGCCCCTTTTCGGGAAAAACGCCCTGAAACGAAGCCAGGAGGTGGGCCGCCAGTTCCTGGGCCTGCTCCCTGAGTTCGGGCACGGCGTTGGACTCCCACAGTTCCCCGCGCAACGAGGCCCCCAGGGTGAACAGGCCCGGCGTGACGGAGCCACCTGGCTGCCGTACCTGGTAAAGGCCATCGGTTTCCAAGCCCATGCCCATAGGGTGCGGCGAAATGAGTTTCTGTGCCAGCAGTGACCTAACCAACGGGTCTGGGATAGCAGCGTAGTTGAGTTGCGGCCCCGTGCAGTTGAGGACCCGGTGCGCCCACCGCGTCTCTGTTCCCCTGCTGGTTTTCACCTGTACCTGCACCCCCGTCTCATGCGACGTTACTGCCTCTATCTGGCCCGGTACAATCTCCAAGATCCCTTCTGCGATGGCTTCCTGGATTCTTTGGTGCACCTGGGGCGGGAGCCGGTGCCGTACGACTGCCCAGAGAGACCCCAGCTTCTTGCTGAACCTGATCTTGTCTGCGCAGGAAAAGCGCTTCCAGAGGTCCTGGGTCTGAGACCGCAGGCCATTGACCAGGTTTTCCCAGTGGCCGGGTTCTGCCTGGCGCAGGTGGGTTTTGAAGTGCCGCAGTACCTCCAGCAGCGTGGTAGCCTGGGCCACCCGGGCGCTGAAGGCAAGGTCAGGCACGGGTGTTTGGTACGGGAAAGGAAGGTAGCCATTGGTGGAGACCGCCGTGATCTTTCCGGTGAAGTTCTGGGTGAGCAGGGCCAGGATGATGTCAATGCTGGTGAGCCCGGTGCCAATCAGGAGAAGGGTAGGCGCCGGGGGCAGGTTTTGCCAGGCTTCTGGTTTCCAGGGATTGGCTTCGTACAGATGCGGGGGTAGGGGCGGGGCGGCCGCCACACAGCGGAGGGGAGCGGGTAAAAAATTGCCCAGGGCCAATACCACCTGATCTGCTGAAACGGTTTCGCCGGTCTTGAGCCGGAGGTGAAACGGACGTTGAGCGCCGGGAGTATGCCGCAGGTCCTCTACCCGCTGCTCTACCACCTGGCAGGTGCTTTTGCCGGCGGGGCGGGCAATGGCCTGGGAGAGGAGCTGGTGCAGGTACCGGCCATACAATTGACGGGGCATGAACGAAACCGCCAGTTCCTCAGGCGTATGCCCGGCATAAGCGGGTTCCTGCAAAAGCCACTCCACAAAATGGTTGGGTTCGTCTGGCAAGGCGCTCATGCGGCCTGCGTGCACATTGAGCAGGAAGGTATCTTGGTCAGCGGAGTAGGCGATTCCTTTTCCGGTAGGATACCCTTCATTGAGCAGCACCACCTCTACCTGGCACTGCTGCTGCCTGAGCAAATGCACGGCTACCATGGTGCCGCTGAACCCTCCTCCAATAATCGCGATGACGTGCCGCATGCCCCGGTGACTGGTTTAAGAAGAAACAAAAAAGGATTCCTTTGGTATCGGGTACTAGTACGCCCAACCAAGAAATCCTCCTACGTAGAAAATCCTTATTCGCTCCGTGTTTCAGGCCTTTCTTCCTGAAAACAGGTCTTAAACGCTACAGCAGCCCCTTAATGATCTGCTCTACGGTAATGCCCTCGGCCTCGGCCTTGAAATTGCGCACCAAACGGTGACGCAGGATAGGCACGGCAACAGCCTGCACGTCTTCAATGTCTGGCGAGTATTTGCCCCTGATGAGGGCGTTGCATTTGGCGCCCATGATCAGGTGCTGCGAAGCCCGCGGGCCGGCGCCCCATTCCAGGTACTGGTTAGTCTGTGGACCAGCCATGGCGGTTTCCGGGCGGGTTTTATGCACCAGTTTCACGGCGTATTCCACCACGTTGTCCGTCACGGGTACGCGGCGCACTAATTGCTGGAAAGCGGTGATCTCCTCGGCATGCAAAACCACAGAGGGTGTATGAACGCGGTCACCGGTGGTGTTCTTCACTATCTGCAGCTCAGCCTCATAAGAAGGGTAGGAGAGCGAAATGTGGAACATGAAGCGGTCTAATTGCGCCTCGGGCAGGGGATAGGTTCCTTCCTGTTCAATGGGGTTCTGGGTGGCCAGTACAAAGAAAGGGCGCGGCAACTTGTAATGGTGGCCCGCTACTGTTACTGAGTATTCCTGCATGGCCTCCAGCAGGGCCGCCTGGGTTTTGGGAGGCGTCCGGTTGATCTCATCTGCCAAGACAATGTTGGCGAACACCGGGCCTTTCACGAACTGGAATTGCCGGTTATTGTCCAGGGTTTCGGAGCCCAGAATGTCTGAAGGCATCAAATCTGGCGTGAACTGCACCCGGTTGAAGGAGAGGTCCAGGGAGTTGGAGATGGTCTGGATCAGGAGGGTCTTGGCCAAACCGGGCACCCCTACCAAAAGGCAATGCCCCTGACAAAAAACGGCAGTCAGCACCAGTTTCACCACTTCCTCCTGGCCAATGATGGTTTGGGAGATTTCAGCGGTTAAACGCTTGTAGGCTTGGTGAAGCGCGTCTGCAGCTTCTTTGTCAGAGGCAAAGGGAGGCATAAATGGGTGCGTTAGTCGTCTAAACTACAGGATTTGAAGTCAGGCACAATGTCCACAAACACCGTGTCTTTGTTTTTCTCAAACCAGTCCGCGATAGCCCGGTTGCGTTTGTCGGCCAGGGCCGCCGCCGCAATCTTCTGGTAATCATCCCGCATGTTGGCTTGGTGCGGAGGCGTCTTTGATTTGAGGTAAAGGATGCGCAGGGCTTCTTTTCCGTCTTCGGTGCGGTAAGGAAGCGGCTTGCTGATAGAACCTACCTGCAGCGTGTCAATCACGAAGAAGATGGAAGGGTCTACTTTGTCTACCGGTATGTAGGTGGTAGGGCTGCCGGGCAGGGTGATCATGCCGCCGTTTCCTTTGGTAGCCATGTCATCTGAGAAATCTTTGGCTGCTTTGGCAAAAGACAAGCTGTCTTTCATGACAAGCGCCCGGATGCTGTCTAACTGCTGGGCCGTTTGCTGCATGTCTACCTGTGCGGTGGCGGGTTTGATGAGGATGTGGCGGGTATTGAACTCCTCGCCACGACGCTCCAGCAACTGGATGATGTGGTACCCGAACATAGACTCAATCACGGGAGAGGTCTCACCGGGCTGCAGTTTCAGGGCTGCTGCCTCATACTCCGGTACCAGCTCGCGTTTCTTGAAGAAGCCCAGCTCTCCGCCCTGTGCCCCGGAACCTGGGTCCTGGGAAAATTGGCGGGCCAGGGCCGCGAAGTCTTCTCCGGCCAGAATGCGTTTCCTAAGATCCTCCAGTTGTGCTTTGGCGGCCTGTTTCTGGGCATTGCCCACCTGCGCGATCTTCACGATCTGACCTACTTCCACCTCGGTGGAGAAATAGGGAAGGCTGTCTTTGGGAATCCGGTTGAAATACTGCTGTACCTCTTTGGGGGTTACCTTGATTTTACCGGCAATCTCGCGTTCCATCTGCTGTACCGTGAGCTGCTCTTTGAGGCTACGGCGAATATCACTTCTGATCTCGCTCATAGACTTGTTGTAGTAGGCCTCCAGCTTATCGGCGCCGCCGATCTGGGCAATCATGCTGTTCAAACGGCCATCCAGTTCACCCGTAACCCGGCTTTCATCCACCACCACAGAGTCCACCTCGGCGCGGGCCAAGAGGAGTTTGTTCTGTACGAGTGACCGCAAAATATCACAGCGCAGGGTAGGGGATTTGTACCCCTGGCCTACGGCATTGGCATGCTGGAACTCCAGTTCTGAGCGTAAGATGATGTGCCCACCCACCTTAGCCACAATGTTATCTATCAACGTGGCCTGCTGGGCTTCAGCGCGTGGAGCAGAGGTAGCCAGCACGCCCACCAGAAGGAGGCACTTGAAGAAAGAAGAAAAAGAAATGCTGATTTTCATGGTATTCTTTATAGCAGTTGCTCTCTATACAACCGCTTCTCTTGCAAAATAGTATGAGTCGTAAACAGACAAAGCTAGGTAAACGGCTGCATTAAATAAAACTTCTGCCGGCTTACTTCTGAATAAGCTTCTGCACCTCTTGCTGGTTCACGCTGATGGGGTATTTCTGACGCAGTTCCTTGATCCACTCCTGCTCCAGGTAGGTTTGGTAGTCAGAGATCACCGTGCCTCTGATCTCGTTCAGTTTCTTAGGGGCTGGGGGTTCCACGGCCTCAATCCTGATCCAGATGGCCCGGCCGTCTTGGGTGAGGGTATGGGTGCCCGGTTTCCAGTCTACCGTGTCCAGCAGCTTGTTCTCGCCGCGTTGGGACTTGCGGGAAGTCACCTGCAGGGCCAGCGGGCTGTTCTGGTTTATCTGTTCGGCCAGTGCCTGCACATCAGAGGTGAATAACCTAAGGGCTACCCGGCGGGCACCGGTGGCCCGACCTGTGGCTGGAACCGTCTGCAGGCTGGCCGCAGGGGCGCCTTTCTGTTGCAGGTACTCTACCACCGCCGCGGCCCGGCGGGCCGCCAGGCCGGCGTTCTTCTTGTTAGCCGCCTCCCGGGCGTCGGCGTAGCCGGTTACCTCCAGGGTAAGGCTGGTGTCTACCTGCAGGGCAGCGGCCAACTGGTCTAACTGCGCCGTAGCTGCTTTGGAAAGCGTGGTACTACCTGCCATAAAGGTGAGGTCTGGTTGCTTAAGTCGGGTAGCCGGGAACTTGCCGGAGGCCAATAGTTTCTGGGCCTGGTCAAGTACTGCTGGGCTGGCAGCGCTCAGGATAGTGGCCTGTGCTCGCTCGCCCCACATGTATTTGCTTTGGTTCGCGGCGAAGAAGGCTTTCAGACCTACCGTGTCTTCCACGGCTTTGGCCCATACTTTCTCCTCCATGAGCTGGAACAGCAAAATGCCGTCATGGTACTCATTCACCAGCATGCGGTAGTCTTTGTGTTTCTCCTCCAGATGCTCGCGCTCGTAGTTAAACAGGCTGTTTTCCACGAAACGGTCATAAAGCAGGTTCATGGCGTGGGCCGGCGACGCATTCTGGCGCGGGCGCTGGTTTTCCTCCACGTAGGTGGCAAAGGTGCCTACCGTGTACGGCCGGCCGTTGATGGTGAAAAGCGTGGCGGTGGGTAGGTTCTTGGGTTCGGCAGGAACCACGAATTTCCATTTTCCGGCCAGTAAGGTAGAATCAGCTAGCTTCAGGGCCGCCGCCTTGATGGCAGGGGTCTCCTGGAATTTATTCTCTGTCTTGATGCGGCGCAGGAAAGCGGCCTTGTTCAGTTCAGAGCGGGAGTCTTTCGCAATCCGGTTCCGGAGCGAGGTTTCCATCTCTTCATAGGTAGGCAGTTCTTTGCGCTCCAGCAATTTGATGATGTGCCAGCCGTAGGCGGTCTGTACGGGCGGGGTGATTGCGCCCGGCTGGGCCAGGGCAAAGGCGGCTTCCTCAAACGAGGGAATCATGCGGCCGGTGCCAAACCACGGCAACTCGCCGCCGTTGTCAGCGGAGGCGGCGTCTTCAGAGAACTGGGACGTGAGTTTGTTCCAGTCTTCCTTGCGCAGAACGCGGCTGTAGATTTCGTCAATTTTCCGCTTGGCCACCAGGGAATCGGCTTTAGGCAAGCCTTGCTGGGCCCGCACCATGATGTGGGCCACCCGTATCTCTCCCTGGGCCGGGCGTACTTCGTTTACTTTGATGAGATGGTACCCGAAACGGGTTCTCACGGGCTGGGAAATCTGCCCCATCGGCGTGTTGTAGGCGGCGTTCTCAAAGGGATACACCATCTGCAGGGCCGTGAAATACCCCAGGTTGCCGTTGTTCTCCCGCGCGGAGGGATCTTCTGAGAATTGTTGGGCCAGGGACTCAAACGAGGTGCCATTCACCGCCTGCTGCCGGTATCCCATGATTTTCTGGAAAGCTGCCAGAGTGTCTTTGGGATCAGCTTCCATGTCTACCGTGACCAGAATATGGGTGGCGTTCACCTCTTTTTTCAGGCGCTCGTAGGCTTCGCGCACCAGTTGGTCGGTTACACTCTTCTCGGTGAGGAACGGCTGCGCTAACTGCTCTTTGTAGCCTCCCAATTCGGTCTTGAAAGCCTGCGTGGTGTCTAAGCCGCGGCTTTTGGCCTCTGCCACCTTCAGCTTGAAGTTGGTGTAGAGGTCCAGGTACTCCTGCACGCTGGCGCTGGAGAAGGCGCTGTCACTGCTGCTGTTGTTTTTCTCATAGACATACGAGAACTCAGAAACAGGTACTTTCTCTGGGCCAATGGTGAGCAGAACGGGTTCAGTGGCCTTCTTAGGGGAGGTACACTGGAATAGCAGCAGGGCGCTTAAGCCCACATACAAAGAGGATACTCGCATAGGTGTCAGCAAAATGCAGGATGCCCAGGAAAGGCACCCCTAACATGATGCAATTTTACTCATTTTTTTGGAGAGAACAGGCTACTATTGAAAAACATAGTGCCCAGGAAACGGGTGCACAATACCCCGTTCCGTTTCAGGCATCTTTTGCACAAAACAGGCCTGAAACGGTTTTTATTGTGTGAAAAGAAAAAATACCTGGACGCTAGGCCAGGTATTTGTACATGCGGCAGATGTTGGTGGACCCTTGCACGCTGTATTCTACTTTGTCCATGATGCGGTTCACCAGCGCCACGCCTACCCCTCCTTTTTTGCCCGCCCGTATGTTGTCATGGATGTTAGGCTCTTTGTAGTTGGCCTGCACAAAGGGGGTGCCATTGTCTTCCAGTTCAATCACGATCTCTTGCTTGCCGTGATGAATGGTCAGGCAAAGGTTTTTCCGGCTGTCTTCCTGGTTGGAATGGATGATGAGGTTGGCACAGATCTCATCTACGGCCAGAATGATTTGGTTTAACGTGATCTCAGACAAATGGACAGGCGTGAGGGTATCCGTCACGAAGGCGCGGATGAGCTTAAGGTTCTTCCTGTCACAGCTGACCCTGATCCTGTTAGTCATTGGCAATGGTCACAGCTTCTTCATAAGAAGAGACAATGGTCATTAGCAGGTCTAAACCCAGAATCTCAAAGACGTTGCGTACTTTCTCCTGCATGTTGAAGAAAATCAACTTGATCTGGGCATCTTCAAAGCGCTGTAAATGCGAGATGAACACCCCTAGACCCGCCGAGGAGATGTAATTGAGGTTCTTGCAGTCAACCAAGATCTTGCCAAACATCATGATGCTGGGGTTGGAAAGTTCTTCATCCAGCAGCACAGAGGAGCTGGCGTCTAATTCACCATCTAAGCTGATGGTGATCGTGTTGTCGGTTATGGTATGTTTTATTTTCATCGTGCTTCTTTACGAATCATCTATTTATTAGGTTGACGCTGTTTGAACTTGATCACCAGCAGGGTTTGGTCGTCATGCAGGATGTCGCTGCTGAAGTCGTTGACATCGTTGATGATGGCGCTTTTGATGTCCTCGGCCTCTAGGTGGTAGGTTTGGGAGAGCATGTACTTCAGGCGCTCCTCGCCATACTCATCTTGCCGGGTGTTACGGGCTTCCACAATCCCATCGGTGTAGATGACCATCACGTCATTGGGGTTGTAGTCATAGTGCAGCCGGTGAATGCGCTTGGCGTAGGAGGGGTCTCTGATGATGCCTAGCCCCAGACCCTCCGTCTGGAAATAGAACGTATCTTCCATCATAGAGTTGTAGTAAAGCGTATGGCAATGGCCCGCGCGGGCAAAAGAAACGCCTTGCATCTCATAATCAATGATGTATAGCGCAGAGGTGATAAACGAGGTGCGTTCCAGGCAACGGCTCAGGGCGCTGTTGGCCTGCACCATGAACTCATCTGGCAGTAAATCCTGCTGCATGAGCCCGTGGAAGATCCCTTTCATCTGGGCCATGTGGAACGCCGCCGAGATTCCTTTCCCAGACACGTCGCCAATGATGATGGCAATCCGGGACTTGCTCAGTTGCAGGTAATCATAGAAGTCACCGCCTACTTCTTTGGCCGCCTGTGAGTATGTACTTATGTCAAACCAGGTGTCGGCGGGAAATGTTTTGGGGTTCAGGCGGTCCTGGACCAGGGTAGCAATCTTGAGTTCCTCTTTGTAGCGCTCGTTCTGCAACGATTCCTGCATGAGGCGCAGGTTCTCAATGGTGAGCACGGTCTGGTTCGCAAAGGATTGCACCACGCTCACCGTGTCTGGGTCAAAACCCTGCTCTACCTCCAGCAAAAGGTACAGGTAGCCGTAACGCCGCTTGGTAGAGAACAAGGGAACCACCAGCAAGGAAAGGTACGGGCTGTTGAGGCTCTTGAAGACAGGGTCCAGGTGCAGGTCTCCGTTTAGAAAGACGGTCTCAGCCGCTGATCTGTCCAGTTCCTGCGCCCGCATCAGCATTTCTTTCACCAGAGCCTGCACCTGCGCGTCTACGGGGTTTCCTGTGACCTGTGACGTGTCCAGATGCGTCTCGTCATTGATCTCCAGCCAGGCCGCGTCTGCCCCAGAGGCCTTGATAGCGCTCTCAAACAGCATGTTGTATACTTCTTCCTCACTCTGGCCTTGTTGTATGATGTGGCTCAGGCGTTGGAAGCTCAACAAGTCGGCGTTTTTCTGCTCAAAAACCCGGGAAGTAGGCAAACTGAAAAGGGCCACCAGCAAAGAAGCCAGCGCGTACAGCAGCACAAACGCCAGCGTGAGGAGGATAAACGGGTTGTCTGTATAGTCTACTACCAGGTCTGGGGAATCCGCGTAGCGGAAAAGGAAGTTCGCGAACAAGGTGCCGGAGGCCATGATGGCGGTCAGGAGCAGGATGCAGCCCCATTTCTTGTCCAGGGTCAGGAACGCGACCCACCGCTGGTGCACGCTCAGGTACAGGCAGTAGGCCAGGAGCAAGGCCAGGTCCAGGATGAGGAAGATGTGGTTCATGTACTCCACATTGAACAAGGGCACCAACAGGGACAGGAACACCAGAATCTCAAACCACTTCCATTGGCTCTGGATGTCTTTGGTTTTGTGGTAGAGAATCAGTTGCCGCCAGGTGTAGAACCCTTTGCCCAGGAAATAAACCAATAGCCCAAAGAGCACCTGGTAGAAGATGTCTAGCAGGTAGGGGCTGGTAAACCACCGTTGGTTCAGGTCTGGGTAGGCCACGTACAGTAACACGCACACATAAGCCCCCAAGCCCCCCTTTGCAAACAGAGACCACAGGGGGGCGGTGAATTCTGCGCTGCGCTGGACAGGCACATTTGTCCTATGGTACAGGAAAACCGAGAGGATGAAGATCACCGACAGCAGGTTGTTCAGGTAGGGGGCGGCCGCATTGGTTTCCCCTTCAAAGCCTTGGCGGGCCAGAAGCAAGACGTTCACCAACAGCAATACCCAGCTCACGCATCCGGAAAGAAAAGTTAACCGCTTGAATCTTGTGTCTAGGGGCATTGGAGGGAGGGCCGGCTGAGGTTGGCTGTATGGCAGATTTGGGTGGATACGAGATTTTTTTTAAAAGTAGTTAAAAAAAAGTAATCTTCTTCAAGCCAGGCCGCTCTCCGGTTCTGCCGGGAGCCTAAGTGGCTGGTGAAGAGAATCTAGCTTTTCAATTCCATGGCGTGTCTCCTTTACGCAATAGCGGAAACATATATAGGGAACGCTAAATCTTATGCAATAATTCATGGCCAAACCAGAGAAAGAGTGTCTGCAGCTGAAAGGTGATGGCTAAAAATAAGTAACCTCTTGTTTATAAGTAGCTTGTAAGGGTGACTGATGCAAGAGGATTTTTCATTTTTTTCTGGTGAGACTGGAGCGGCTGTAAACAAACATGCCCTGCCCTTAGAGATCCAAAGGCAGAGCATGACATGGGGTTTCCGTAAATTAGTTGGCTGGTGAGGCCTTTATAGAATGCTTAGCGGCTGTAGTTAGGGGCCTCGCGGGTGATCTGCACATCATGCGGATGGCTTTCACGCAGACCAGCCCCGGTGATCTTCACCATTTTGGCTTTTTTCAGGGTCTCAATGTCCGGAGCGCCGCAATAGCCCATGCCGGCCTTGAGGCCACCTACCAGTTGGTACAACACCTCGCCGGCCAGGCCTTTGTACGGCACACGGCCCACAATGCCTTCGGGTACCAGTTTCTTCACGTCGTCCTCGGCATCCTGGAAGTAGCGGTCCTTAGAGCCTTCGCCCATGGCCTCAATAGAGCCCATGCCGCGGTAGGTCTTGAATTTACGGCCTTCGTAGATCTGCATGTCACCGGGGGCTTCCTCAGTACCGGCCAGCAAAGACCCGATCATGATGGTGCTGGCGCCGCCCGCAATGGCTTTGACCACGTCACCGGAGAACTTGATGCCGCCGTCGGCGATCACGGGAACGCCCGTGCCTTCCAGGCCTTTCACGGCTTCCATGACCGCTGAAAGTTGGGGGACGCCAATACCGGCAATGATACGGGTGGTGCAGATGGAACCAGGACCTACGCCCACTTTCACGGCATCAGCGCCCGAGTTGGCCAGGGCCCGGGCCCCTTCGGCGGTAGCCACGTTGCCGGCAATCAGGTCAATGTTGGGGAACGCGTCTTTGATGCGGCGTACGGCGTCCATGACTCCTTTGGAGTGGCCATGGGCGGTGTCTACGCTGATCACGTCCACGCCCGCCTCTACCAGGGCACCTACGCGGTCCAGCACATCGGGGGTCACCCCCACGGCGGCACCTACGCGCAACCGCCCGAACTCGTCTTTGCAAGCATACGGACGGTGTTTTCTTTTCAGGATGTCTTTATAAGTGATGAGGCCCACCAGGACTCCGTGGTCATCTACCACCGGCAGCTTCTCAATCTTGTATTCCTGCAAGATGTCTTCGGCCTTGTCCAGTTCAATGCCTTTAGGGGCGGTCACCAGGCGGTCTTTGGTCATGATCTCAGAGACCTTCACCGAGAAGTTCTTCTCAAAGCGGAGGTCGCGGTTGGTGATGATGCCCACCAGTTTCTTCTGATCGTTCACGATAGGAATGCCACCTATCTTGTGTTCCTTCATGATCTGGATGGCTTCCCCCAGGGTGGCATGCTCATTGAGGGTCACGGGGTCCAGGATCATGCCACTCTCTGAGCGTTTCACCTTGCGCACCTGTTCGGCCTGCTGCTTGATGCTCATGTTTTTGTGGATGAAGCCAATGCCCCCTTCCTGCGCCATGGCAATGGCCATGTCCGCCTCGGTCACGGTATCCATGGCCGCCGAGATAAGCGGGATGTTTACTCTGATGTTGCGGGTAAGTTGGGTGGAAGTATTGGTGTCTTTGGGAAGTACCTCAGAATAAGCGGGTAATAATAAGACGTCGTCGTAAGTCAGGGCTTCGAACAACAGATTAGGAGCGTGAGACTGCATAGCAAATAGCATGTATGGTATTTGCCACGTAAAGTTAAGGGAAAAATTGAAAAACCTATAGTTTCTGGGGTATTTATAGAAAATCAGCCTTGTAACGGGAGCAGGGCTTTGGGTTTATCTTAGGCTGGCAAGCTTGTATTTTTTCGGGAGCCAACCGTTTACAGTTGCTGACAGAATTCGTGCATGCCTTATGCCGTTGCTGGCGTAGTGGCGAGTATTGGCACAGACCCTTATGCTCCCTTGTTCGCCGTAGTTGGTGTTCTCACCAACAACCAAAACTGCGTCTCCCAGCCGCTTGTTTCACATGTGGCTGTTCTGTGCACGCCTTTTGCCGTTGCTGGCGTAGCGGCCGGGTGATGCGAGGCCCTTATACTTGGCCTTTCCATAGTTGCCCTCCGAGCGCTCACGGCCGCGAGGCCCCGTCTTCCCCTCTCGCACTGCCCTTTCGGCCTGTACTGTCCTTTTCTTTTAGTAATCGTCTATCTAGGGCCAAAAGCGAGGCGCGCTCGGGAAAGACTGGAACAGGGGAAAGTCGCATAGACCCTGAGGAGAACCCTGTAGAGACAATGGCACCGCCTTGTCTCCCACGCATTGCTTGTCTCCAACCGCCCCATAACGCCCGCTCAAAAGGCCTCGTAGTGTGCGCAGCTCCTACGAGTGTCTGAGCTCATGTCAATTCAGGGCTGTTTTCAGCAAAACAGAACCAAAGCTTACTTCCCTAATACACCGGAAAAGCCGGGTCTACCTCCAGGGCCCAAGCGTGCACACCGCCTTTCAGATTCAGGAGGTTGGTGAAGCCGTGGCGTTGCTGCAAAAACAGGAGGGCCTGGGCGCTTCTGAAGCCGTGGTGGCAGATCAGCACGGTGGTTTTCTCCTTGTCCAGGGAGGCGGCTTTCTTAGGAAGGTCTGCCAGCGGGATCAGCTCGCCGCCCAGGTGACAGATGGCCCATTCCTGCGGCTCACGCACGTCAATGAGTTGTAAGGGCTCCTGGCGGTCCAGGCGTTCTTTGAGTTGGGTGGGTGTGATCTCTGGGAGCATAGGGCAAAGGTACACTGAAATTTTTACCCAAAACCCAGGGCCAGGGCTTGAACCCACCGTGAAGCTTCTATTTTTGTGGCCGTTACCTTCGCGGTTCGCTGTTTCAGGGGCCTATTTTTAAAAAGCCCGCCAAAACAGCGAAGGCGGCAATTTCTTTTCTATGGACTTTCTCTCCCCCAGCCAATGGGATCTGGATACCATCACGGAAGTGGTAGGTGTTGTGACCGGTTTGCTGTGCGTGTGGCTGGCCGCCAGGCAGAACATCTGGACCTTCCCCACCGCGCTCATCAGCGTTACCTTGTACATTGTCATCTTCTACGAGGCCCGCCTCTACGCCGACATGGGGCTGCAGGTCATGTTCGCCGGGCTCAACTTCTATGGCTGGTACCTGTGGCTCTACAAAGGGAACCAACGCGAGGAACGTCCGGTTACCCGCACCACACGGCGGCAGTGGGCCTACCTGTTGGTGTTCGTGCCGCTGTTTACCGTGGGCCTGGGCACTTTCCTGCACCAGAACACAGACGCCGACTTAGCCTTTTGGGATGCCGGCACTACAGCCGTCAGCCTGGGCGCGCAATGGCTCATGAGCCGGAAAAAACTGGAGAACTGGCTTATCTGGATTGTGGTGGATGCCGTGTATGTGCCCATCTATCTCTATAAAGAGTTGTACCCTACCGCCGGCCTGTATTTCCTGTACCTGGGCCTGGCCTGGTGGGGCTATCTTGACTGGAAGAAAAGCATGGCCAACCCTTCTCAGGAGATAGCCGTCTAGCAGGGGAGTAAGGAGGAGAAGCGGGAGCGAATGTTGGGCAGGACAAGAACATATAGTCCTGAGGTGCCTACGCATACTGAATTCCGCCATTATAGCTGCCTGTGGTGCCGGGCCTTTTGCCTGGCCTGCTAGCTTCCCGCTCCTGTTGTTTCTGTCTTACCTCAATTTTCCCAAGCTAACCCTTCTCTCAGGAACCTGTGGCTGGCAGCGGTTCTTACTGCCGCCGACCGTGGTGTAATCTATGGTGCGGTACCTGAAAAGCATGACCTTTGGGTAGCCTGGAAACTGGTCTGGGCGTTGGCTAACTTTAGGAAGGAGAAGGGGTTAGAAGTAATCCTGCTTTTCCTTTTCCGGGGCTTGATTGGTGGTGGGTGCTTGAGGTGACTGGGGCTGCTCAAAAAAAATGCCTGCCAGAGGAAACCCTTTGCCGTTTCTCACGATATGCAGAGGATTACTTTCTCACCTCTACAATGATTGGCATATGAAAAACCTAGTACGTATTTGGCTTGCCCTTACCATGTGTTTCGGCCTGACTTCGCAGGAACTCATGGCCCAGGAAGCAGATTCCCTGAAGAAGTACCAGACTCCGGTAGTAGCAGCAGATACCTTAAAAAAATACCAGGATTCAGTTACCACTCCTGGAAAACAGCCTTTTTTCAAATCAAAGGCCTTCAGAGCCACCATTATCCCTACCATCTTGATCGCGTACGGGTTAAGTACTATCAAAGACAACGGTATTTACAGCAGCTATGACGCCAAAAGAGACATCCAGCGGCATTTCCCTAATTTCCAGACCAAGATTGACAACCCGCTGCTCATAGCCCCTTATGTGGAACTGGCCGCCGCCAACCTCTTCAACATAAAGTCTAACAATGATTTCCTGAATACCTCCATTCTGATCTTGAAGGCCGAGGCCATTTTCGCCATCACCGTTTTTGGGATAAAACGGGTATCTAACCAGGAGCGGCCCAACGGCGAAAACTTTGAATCCATGCCTTCTGGCCATACGGCCCAGGCCTTTCTGGCGGCCTCCATTTTAAACTCAGAGTTGAAGCACAAGAGTCCGTGGTACGGGATAGGGGCTTACACCATTGCCACCAGCGTGGGAGCGTTCAGGATGCTGAACAACAAGCACTGGCAGTCTGATGTGTTTGTGGGTGCGGGTATTGGTATGTTGTCTTCGCACTTGGCGTACCTTTCGCACCGTAACCGCTGGGGCCGGAAACCATCCATTGTACAATTGTCACCTACCTACATTTACGGGGTGCCTGGCTTCGCTTTCAGCATGAACTTAGATGATTACCGAAACCGGAAAAGAAGTACCCATATCTACCAGGGTGAACTGAATTAACCTTTCTTTCAGCTATACAGAGGGAAGTACGCGGCCTCTGCCAGCAAACGCAGAAGAGAGACCTTGGATATAAGCCAGAGGTCTCTCTTTTACGTTTATGGCCCGTTCCCTTCTCAAGGTATTTTCAGAAAAAGAGGCTGAAAAAAGGCTGACCATTTGGAGGTTGACCGTCTTCCATAGTTGATTTGCGGGATAACCTAGCCTGCATCTAGCCATAAAACCGACGCCTGTCTTATAACCTGCCTATGAAAAAGCTGCTCTCTTTGTGCCTCTTGCTCTCTTTTTTCACCTTTTCAGAGACTTTTGCCCAGAACAACCGGCGGCATGACACCAACTACAACGGCTGGTTCATGTATTTCGGCACCCACAAACTCACTGATAAGTGGGGCCTGCACACTGAGTTCCAGCTGCGGCGCTACCAGGTGGTTTCCCATCCCCAACAGTTCCTGCCCCGGGTAGCGCTGACCTACAGCCTCTCAGACCGGGCCTCGGTGGCGGCGGGCTACGCCTACGTGCGCACCTACCCCTACGGCGACAACCCCGCCCGTGAGGCCTTCCCCGAGCAGCGCACCTACCAGCAACTGCAGCTCAGAGACCAACAGGGCATTTTTATCCTGCAGCACCGGTTCAGGCTGGAGCAACGCTGGATCAAATTCCCCGGGGCGGAAGACTATACCTACCTGAACCGCGCGCGCTACCAGTTCAGGGCCACCCTTCCGCTGCAAGGGGCCACCTTGGAAGACAAAGAGTTTTATCTGGGGCTGTATGACGAGGTGTTCGTGAATTTCGGGCCCAATGTGACCCAGAATATCTTTGATCAGAACCGGGCTTATGCCGCGGTGGGCTACCGTTTCCACAAAGACGCCACCCTGGAGGTAGGCTACCTGCACCAGCACGTGGCGCAGCGCAACGGCATCTGGTTTGAGAGCAACCACACCCTACAGGTAGGCCTCACCTATAACCTTGACTTCCGGAAGAAGAACCCCGCTCCGCAGGAATAGCCCGCCTTAAATTCTGTACCTTGCCCGCAGATTCCCGTTTGGGGGCCGTTTCTTGAAAACAGGCCTGGAACGGGTTGGCTTTAAAGAACAGTTCCTTGGTTAAAATAGCGATCACCGGACCAGAGAGTACCGGCAAGTCTACCCTGGCGGCGCAATTGGCCCAGCATTACGGCGCGCCCTGGGTACCGGAATACGCCCGCACCTTTCTGGATGGGTTGGGCCGTCCGTATGAAGCCCCAGACCTGGAGACTATTGCCCAGGGGCAGTTGGCGCTCTGGCAGGAGGAGGAGGCGAAGAACCCGCCCTTGCTCTTCCTGGACACCGAGCTGCTGGTGCTCAAGATCTGGTCTGAGCACGCGTACGGCTTCTGCCCATCGTTCATTCAGCAGGAGCTGCGGCGGCAAGCCTGCGATCTGTACCTGCTGCTGGACATAGATTTGCCCTGGCAACCGGACCCGCAGCGCGAGCATCCGCATTTGCGCCAGTTCTTCTATGACTGGTACAAGCGCGAACTGGAACAGATGGGCGCGCCCTTCGTAGAGATTTCCGGCAGTGCCGCGGTCCGCTTACAGAAAGCCCTGGAAGCCGTAGAAACCGTCTATCACCCTTAACCTCCTCTCATGAAGACTACTTACCTGGAAAACGAATACCTGCGCGTGAGCGTGAAAAGCGTGGGCGCCGAGCTGTGCAGCCTCTT
This sequence comes from Rufibacter glacialis, assembly GCF_008271745.1. Lineage (GTDB taxonomy): Bacteria > Bacteroidota > Bacteroidia > Cytophagales > Hymenobacteraceae > Nibribacter > Nibribacter glacialis. The sequence continues at coordinate 371,965 of NZ_VKKZ01000010.1, forward strand.
CAAGAAAGACGGCGCGCGCGAGTACCTCTGGCAAGCCGATCCGGCTTTCTGGAACCGCCATGCGCCGGTGCTTTTCCCTACGGTGGGCCGGTTGCCCAAAGACCAGTACCTGCACCAGGGCCAAACTTACTCGCTGCCCCAGCACGGCTTTTCCCGCGACCAGGAGTTTGCGTTGCTGGAAGAAAAGGAAAACCGACTGGTGTATGAACTGAGGGCTGCGCCTGACACCAAAAAAGTGTATCCCTTTGATTTCGCGCTACGCATCATGTATACCCTGCAAGACCAGACCCTGGAGGTGAAATGGCAGGTGCACCACCTGGGCCAGGGCGAGATGCTTTTCTCCATTGGCGCCCACCCGGCCTTCAACGTGCCTATGCTGTCCGGCGGGTCTTTTGAAGACTACTACCTGGAGTTCTCCCAGCCGGAGACCTTATCTAGATACTTACTGGAAGACGGCACGGGCCTGCAGAACGGCGAAACGGAGCCCGTGCTGGACAACATGTCCGTGCTGCCGCTTAGGTATGAGCATTATGAGAAAGACGCGCTGGTCTTCAAGAACTTCCGGTCAGAGCGGGTCACCCTCAAAAGCGACCACCACCCGCACTTTGTGCAGATGCAGTTCGCCAACTTCCCGTTCCTGGGTATCTGGACCAAACGCGTGGGTGCGCCTTTCCTGTGCCTGGAGCCCTGGTATGGCATTGCCGGCAGCGCCGGAGCCCCCGTGGAACTCAGCGAGAAAGAAGGCATGCAGTCTCTGGGTGCGCAGGAGACCTTTGAGGCGGCCTATACTATTACCATCGGGTAACCCGTTTAGGGACTGATTTTCTGAAAACCCGCCTCAAACGGTTCTTGCCCATGGAAAACGGCTCCAAAACAGAGCCGGTGCTGGACTCGCAAACCCTTCGGGCGTTGAAGCGGGTTTGTATAGCATGGCAAATGAAAGTAGCTTTGTGGCCTGCCCATCGGTTTTTGGGCTCTTTTTACCAACAAGCCCATACCCATGGAAGTAAAAGATAGCAACGGTACCCTGCTCGGCGAGGGCGACAATGTCACGGTGATCAAAGACCTGAAAGTGAAAGGCTCCTCTACCACCATCAAAAGAGGCACGGTGGTCAAAAAAATAAGACTCACTGATGACGCCGAAGAAATTGAAGGCCGTGTAGAACGAACCGTGATGGTCTTGAAAACCTGCTTCCTGAAAAAAGTATAGATCAACACAAGAAAGGCGCCCTGGGGCGCCTTTCTTGTGTTCAGTGGTTTTGAGCCTTTTTTCTGTAAAGCAGACCTAAAGCGGAAAGAAGTTACGAGGTGGGAAGAATGCTTAACGCCTGCAACACCTGTTGGGTAATGGTTTTCCGGCAGGCGGAGAAGTGGTCATTCTTGGCTTTGGCGTCTTGGTGCAGCCGCGTGGCGAAGTAGTAGACCTTGCCTTTGGTTTCCACGTAGCCCACGTACCAACCACTGCGGGTGCCGCCGTAAGTGGTGAGGCCGGTTTTGCCGCTCAGCGTGTAGTGCGGTGTCTGCTCGGCCACCATCAGTTGCTTCACCTTCTGGATATTCTCCGGGGCAAACGGGAGGTTGCCTTCATAAAACCGCCGCAGAAAGGCAATCTGCTCTTTGGGCGAGAGGGCAAAGTCACCGTAGTTCCAGAAATCTGCGCCGGCGGCATTGGTGGTTTTGCCATTGCCGTACCCCACGCGTTTCAAATACCTTTGGTATTTCTTCATCCCGATGCGCTCGGCCAGCCGCACGTAAAACCAGACGGTGGAATTCGGGAAAGCGGCTTGCAGGTCGGTGTCAGCGTTCCAGGCGGGGACGCCGGGTACCTGCCAGTCCCATTTCAGAACCTCGTGCTCATCACGCACGGCTTTTTCCTGCAGGGCAATCAACGAGTTCAGGATCTTGAACGTGGAAGCCGGCAAAGAGGCCCGTTCCGCGTCGTCAGGGTCACTGAAGGTCCACTGGTTTTTCTGCGGGTCAAACACTGTGATGCTGCCTTGCACGCCACACTGGGTGAAAGGGGTTTGCAGATCCTGCGCGTTTCCGGGAAAAGGCGCCAGAAACAGAACTAGCAGGCCAGCCAGGAAAAGGGATAACCCTAAGTCACTTGGGCGCTGGGTTGAAGGTCGGGGTGTCAACAGTAATTCCATGAGGGATTCAAAGCGGTTTACTCCATTTTGCCAAACAAGATGGCTGGCCCGCCCACCCTACAACGCTAAAGTTACTTCAGGGCAATAAACCAGCCCTGATTCAAACATATTCGCCGCTGGCGGTAAGCGGCGATCTAGCCCCGGCAAAGCCTCTGATGAGAAGCAGGGAAGGCTTTAGCGGCTCGTTTTGGCCTTGGCGGCCTGGGCGGCTTTCAGGTCACAGCCTTCTTTGCGGCGGGTGTCTGTGATGGAGAAGATTTTCCAGCCTTCCGCGCTGCGGTAGAGTTGGAAGGCGTCTGCACCGCAATGACTGAAAGTATCACCCACGTAAAAGGCGTAGTCGCACCAAAGGGTGGCCAGGTCACCGTCAAGGTTCACTTTCACGTTCCAGATGCGCTCATCCAAGACCTGCGGGTGCTTCTGCCCAATCATTTCCACAAACTTGGCCATGGGGGTTTCCCGGGCCAGCACGGTGCCGTCTTTGCCTGCGCCCACCGAGAACAGGCGGGCATTGGGAGCCAGCACCGAGCGGGCCATGGTGCTGTCGCTGGCCCGCATGCCGTCAAAGAACCGCACCACCGCCGCCTCTACCGCTTTGGCATCTGAAGAAGCCGCGGCCGGGGCGGTTTTCCTGGTTTGGGCAAAAACAGATCCACTGAGTGAAAGGCAGACCAGCAGCAGAAGGAAAGGGCGCATGGAACAGGGGTATGGGGAGGGTGGAAAGTTGGAAGCAAAGCGAAGGCAGAAAAGGCGCGGCTAAATCAGGATCAGCTTGTCCTGGAGCAAGGCCCGGAGTTCTGGCGGCAGGCCGAAATGCGTGTCCATGAAATCATCCAGGATCTGGCGGGTGTGCGGCGAAATCAGTTCCTGGATTTCCTCCATGGCCTCGCCGCTGATGAGGTAGGGCATATAGGTGTACAGCAGGTCTGGCCCGTCACATTGGGCGTAGATCTGGTATTCTTTGCAGGCCTCGCGCGGACGGCCCGTGACCAGACAGTGCGAAAGCCAGTGGTCCAGCTGCAGGGGATTGGGCAGGGAAAGCAGGGCCTCGCGCCGGGCCACCAGGTTCACCCGTTCCGCAAAAAAAGCGTCAATCCGGTTCCTGGATTCCACAGACAGTTCTTCCCGAAGTTTCTGGGCACAGCCCAGGCACATGGCGTACTCAAAGGTGATGTCCTGCACCCCGTCTTTGGGGTAGAACCGCACCGCTTTTTCCACCAGGTAACTCACCCCGTCTCGCAGCAGGGGACCGTCGCAGGTGATGCAGGTATGGAACGGCTGGCCCGTAGCCTCGCAGTACAGCTCTGGCGGCAGGGGCTCAAACTCATGGGCAAGGTGAATAGGCGGTAAATCCATGATGGGTGGAAGTACAAGGCTATAAAAGACTAAGGTAAGATTTTACGTGCCCTTTTCTAAAAAGTGGAACTCCCTTTTAACCCGATTTTCTGAAAACTACCTCTAAATGACCAATTGGAGGGAAAGGGCTGAGCCTAAGAACCCAAAGTAAGCTTCCAGCGGGAAGGAGGAAGGCCGGCGAAAGGTTCAGTCCCAGACAGCAGAAGGCTAGAAGAGGAAATGACTTGTCTGGAGCCTTCTTCAGGCCTAGCCTGCATGGGAGAGGAAGGTACTGGTTAAAAAGTAAGCTCCCTGTGAGTGCTTTTAAAGAGCGGTCACAGGGAGCTTTAAATAGCTGAAGTTATTTCTTTACCGCACCACCAGCCTTTGGGTTTTGGCACCGGCTCTGGAATGGACGGTTACCAGGTACGTACCAGCTTTCAGGCCAGCAGTGGCCAGAACTCCTGTGCCGCCCGTTGGCAAGGTGCGTTGAAGAACGTTTCTACCGGTGATGTCCGTTAGAATCACCGTAGCTTCCTCCCCGGGGGCAAGGCCTTGCATTTGCCACGTCACCTCTGTACCCTGGGTGGGGTTAGGGTAAAGGCTCAGGGAGACAACCTGTGAGTTCTGCGCGTTGACGGAGCGCACCGGAGAGTACTCGTGTTGGCCATCAAAGTCCACCTGGCGCAGGCGGTAATATGAGGTGCCGGCCATTGGGTGGTAGTCAGTGAAGCTGTACTCATTACGCACCTGGCTGGTTCCGTTTCCTTTCACCTGGCCCACCTCTGTGAAGTTCTTGCCATCTATGCTGCGCTCAACTGCAAAGTAGTCGTTGTCTTTTTCAGAGGCAGTGGCCCAGGTTAACGCTACGGTGTTGGCTTTTGCTTTCACGAGGAAGTTTATCAGTTCTACCGGCAGCACAAATGGCTCAGGGCCGCCTATGATCGTGCCTGGTTCGCCCCTGTTGGCGACGGTGAAAGGAGAAAAAGACTTGATGCCGGAACGGGAGACGGAGTAGGTCAAACTGATAGGGTCCAGTAATGCGGCGGTAGACTCTACGGTATCCCAGACGCCGTTCTCATAGTGCTTGATGTGGCAGTTGAGCTTGTTAAAACCCGGAAGGACGTCCAACGCGCTCCAGGAGAGGGTCAGGGTGATGTCTGAGCCACCTTTTACATCTTCACTCACCACCCAGGTCTTGCTCACCAAGTTCTCTGAAAGGAGTGTGAGGGGGTTTGGGAGGTCATTGGTGTAGGTACCGTACACGCCTTCCATGATTCCTACACTGAACACGTCTTCTTGTGAGCCGGAAGCGAGCTTGATCTTTACCGGGTTGTATGTTGCGTTGCCCACCGGGAGCAACGCTTCTTCACCTGCTTTCAAGGCCTTGCGCACGCGGCCCTTGCCATTCACCTTGATGTAGTTTCTGGGTGAGCTATTCACGATAGTGGCTCCGGCGGCCAGTTCCAGGTCATTGTCCCCTAACTCAAGGGTTGAGTTTTGAAGCGTTAGCTGTCCCTTGATTTTGACTTTCTTGGAGAACTTGTTTGTATTAGCCGTATTGAAGATGACGCGGCCAAACTCCGTCCCTTCCTGGATGACAGAGGGCGCGCCTTTTTCAAAGACAACGGTGCTACCAGAGCTTAACTGCCCAAAAACCGGAACCTGAGGCGTGTTGATGATCAGAGTGGCATGGTCCAGGATATCCACCGTGCCTTTAAGGGTCTGTCCGCCAGCCAGGGTCATTTGTATGCGGGTTGTGCCGTCGCCTATCACCAGTTTAGAATCAACCCCGGTCACAGGGAGGTGAGTAGAAAGGGTGAGGCCATTGGTGATGGCCGTAGGGTTCTCAATCCGGAATACCTGATCCGCATCTGAGAAACTTAAGGGCTGAATGGTTTGCCCAAGGAGTTTGGTTTCCCAGCTCGTCAATAAAGCAAGATCTTCGCCGGCTTTGTTGTAAAAGTCAACCACGTTTACCGGCTCAATCACGACATCATCAATGGAAATGCCCCATTTAGAATGAAGTGTCCAGTTAAACCAAATGGTGCCGTTAGCGGCTAAGGGCGCGTTTCTGATGATAAAGCTTTTCTGGACAAATCTCTGGTTACCGTTAATGGCGCCGCCGTTGTCAGAGATGTAAGTTTCTGCATCTAAGGCATCAACATTGGTGAAAGTGCTTTGGTCAGTACTGACGCTGAAATCTATGGGAGAGGAATTACCTACCGTTTTCCGCCAAACCTCTGCCCTGTAGCTTATTTTAAAATACTTAATAGGGCTTCCTGTTGTGTTCTTCATCGCCAACCTAAAATCACCAGCCTTGTTACCTGTACCTTGGAATCCCAAGGAACGGTCAGAAGAGCCAGTGCTGCCATAGTTGTAGTAGCCACTTCCGTCTGTGCTGCCATCGTCGGCTGTTAAGGTAGTAGAGGCGCCACCTGATAATTGCCAGCCCGGAAGAGCAATGTTAGGGAAAGCAACGTTTGCTTGCGCAAGCGAGTTGAAGTCCTGCTTGTAGACAAAACCGTTAACTGAAGTTATAGCCACCTGGGAGTTGGCTACCAAGGGAACCAAGGCCAGAACCAGGCCCAAAGCGAAAGCCATCAGGCTTCTTGTAGAACGGCAAACAAAAGGTAAGTAGGCGTTTTTCATTTACTGTATACAATTTGGGTGGATTCTTAGCGCTTATTTGATCGTAATATGTATTAATTTCATTCTTTTCTTATTTATGTCCCAAAAGTATATTACTATTTTTAAATATACAAATATTTGGTTGGTGTAAAGTTTAACTATCTGGTTCTGTGGTTATAGGTGATTATTAGTAAAATGATATAGAAATTAAGTACAGAGGAGAGCTGGTATTGATTGAGTGTATTTTGTTATACTATTAATACTATAAGAAATAATCACTTTTCGAGAAGATTATTTTATGGAAGTGGCAGAATCTGCTAAAAACAGCAAATAATATTCCTAGTGGTGAGGGTGCGAACGCGTAAGACCAGGGAAAAGGATAACCGATGGATTCAGTGAAGCGAGGGCAAGCCAACAGGTATCTGGGATAGAAGCCAGTTTTCTAAGTAGAAGAGAACCACGGTAGTATGTTCCTGCGCCCATGTCTGCCATTCAGGCTTTCTGGGCTGTGAGTTTTCTGCATTCTGGTTGGAAGGCTTAAGGAAATGGGAGAACAAACATATCCGGAAGTGCACCTCGCAAGCAGCTTGGTTCAGGTTGGGGTATAGGCGCCAAAGGAAAATTTACCATCTTTGACGCGGCTAACACTTCCACTATGAAACCTTTCAGACTTCAGCTGGCGCTTCCGTTCTTGCTTTCCCTTTCCTTGGCGGCCTGTTCCCCTCATCCTTACGCCACCACCAACCGCGAATACAAGAAAAAAGCCAAAGCCTTCGCCAAGACGCTGCAAGCCACGCCCGTCACCACCCCCGGCCAGGACAGCCTGCAGATGGGAGACCAGTGGGTGGGCACCGTGAACTTCAACCTCCGAAAGCCCAATTACGTGGTCATCCACCACACGGCCCAAAATTCTACGGAACAGACCCTCAAGACCTTCACGGTGACCCGTACCCAGGTGAGCGCCCACTACGTGATTGGGCGCGATGGAAAGGTGTACCACATGCTCAGCGATTACCTGCGGGCCTGGCACGGAGGCTCTGGCCGCTGGGGCAATAACACAGATCTCAACTCGTCTTCCATTGGCATTGAGCTGGACAACAACGGCGCCGAACCCTTTGCCGAAGAGCAGATCAACAGCCTCTTGCAGGTATTGGCCATTTTGAAGAAAACGCACGGTATTCCGGCTGCCAATTTCATAGGACACTCAGACATTGCCCCCAGCCGCAAGGTAGACCCTAACCCCACTTTTCCCTGGAAGAAACTGGCCGAGGCCGGCTATGGGATCTGGTATGACGAGGAGGCCGTGCGTAACTCGGTGTTTGAGACCGTGATTCCGCCGTACCAGGATTCTGCGGCCGTAGACAGTGCGGCGGTACCAGTGCCTATATTGCCGGCTCCTGCTACGGTAGTGGCCGTTGACACCATTCCGGCTTCGTTCCAACCCAAAGATGCCCTCCGGATCATCGGCTATGACGTGAAGAACCTGGATGCGGCCATCAAGGCGTTTAAGCTCCATTTTATCCAGAAAGAGGTAAACGGCGTACTCACCGACGAGGACAAGAAGGTTTTATACCATCTGTACAAAAAGAGCCTGTAAACGTAAGGGTGCTTGCAAGAACCTGCTTCAAGTTGTCATTTGGGCCTATCCTGGCGGAAAGTTTAAACACTTCTAGCCATGAACGTCACCCAGCGGCTTTTGCTTGGTCCGTCTTTGATCAAGGGAGTGTACACCAGGTTCAGGCAGGCATCTTTCAGGGCTTTCTTCCTCCTGCAGTTACAACTTACCGGCTATTTTTCTGAATCTAGAGCCCAAACGTGGCCCGGTTCCTTTGGTGAAAGATGGAGGCTGAAATGGTTTTAAAGGTTCAGCCCTGGGTTAACTTTACAGGAGGTGTTTCCATCTGGGGGCGTGGAGGCGATCCCTTGGCAGCCTTCTGTTTTTTACCCTTTTCTTAGAAAAGAACCCTGAAACAATTGCGCAACCTCGGGAAACCCAACACTTTCCCGTAACTTTGGGCGTTTTTGAGAAAGCGGGTTCTAGGCCCGTGAATAGCCGCATGTCAGAAGAACAGACCAGTACACCCCCGCGTACCAAATACCATAAATGGATCAGGAACCTCTGGAAGCTCTTTGCTTTTGGGGGGCTGTTCATCATCTTATACTTCGTTGCCGTTGACCAGAACCTGTTCTACCTGTTTGGGGAATCGCCGGGGCTGGAAGACCTGGAGAACCCGCGTAACAACCTGCCGTCTGAGATTTACACCGCCGACGGGGTGCTGGTGGGCCGGTACTTCCGGGAGAACCGTGACCTGGTCCCCTTTGACAGCATAGCCCCGGTCATGATCAAAGCGCTGGTGGCCACCGAAGACGAACGGTTCTACGAGCACCAGGGCATTGACCCTATCTCGGTGCTGGCCGCGGTGAAAGACAACCTGAAAGGCGATTCGCGGGGGGCATCCACGCTTACCCAGCAGTTAGCCAAGAACCTCTATAAAACCCGTACCAAGAACACCAAAGGCGTGCTGGGGCACGTGCCGCTGGTGTCTACGGTGGTGGCCAAGACCAAAGAGTGGAACACCTCCATCAAGCTGGAGCAGCGCTACACCAAAGACGAGATCCTAGGCATGTACCTGAACACGGTGGACTTCGGGAGCAACGCCTTCGGGATCAAAGTGGCGGCCAAGACCTTTTTCAGCACCACGCCAGACAAACTCAAGCCAGAGGAAGCCGCCATATTGGTGGGTGTCCTGAAAGCCCCTACTACCTATAACCCGCGGTTCAACCCCAAGAATGCCCTGGCCCGCCGCAACGTGGTTTTGCAGCAGATGGCCCGCAACCAGGTGGTGACCGCCGCCCAGGCAGATTCGCTGTCCCAGTTGCCCATTGACCTCAAGTACCGCGTAGAGCAACACCTGGACGGGGTGCCCGCCTACTACCGGCAAACGGTGAACGAGTTTGTGCGCAAGTGGGCCGAGGAGCGGGAGCTGGATATCTACGCTGACGGTCTGAAAATCTACCTCACCATTGACTCGCGCATGCAGAAGCTGGCCGAAGATGCCCTGAAAGAGCGCATGAAGAGCCTGCAGAGCCGGTTTGAGGGCCACTGGCGGGGCAAGAACCCGTGGGTGGACGACCAGAACAAAGAAATACCAGGCTTTATTGAAAGTGCCATAAAGCGCACCGGGGTCTATGAATCCTTGAAAAATAAGTTCGGTGATGATACTGCCGCCATCAATGAAGCTCTGAACACGCCTAAGAAGATGACCGTCTTCAGTTGGAACGGCCCCAAAGAGATGACCATGAGCTCCATGGATTCTTTGCGGTATTACAAGCGGTTCCTGCGCGCGGGCATGATGACCATGGATCCGTTCACCGGCCATATCAAAGCTTGGGTAGGCGGGATTGACTACGAGAACTTCAAGTATGACCACGTAAAGCAGGCCAAGCGCCAGCCGGGTTCCACGTTCAAGCCTTTTGTGTACGGCGCCGCCATTGACGGCGGGTACTCGCCTTGTGACAAGTTCCAGGACCAGCGGGTCACCATCAAATACGTGGAGAACGGCAAACCCATGGAATGGACGCCCAACAACGCCAGCTATTCCGTATCTGGACGCCAGATGACCTTGCGGCACGCCATGGGCCGCTCCATCAATACCGTGACCGCACAATTAACCGAAGCTGTTGGCTGGGACAAGGTGCGTACGTTTGCCCGCCGGTTGGGCATTACCAGCCCTATTCCGGCGGTGCCGTCTATTGGGCTTGGCTCTTCAGACGTGAGCATCTATGAGATGGTGATGGCCTACAGCACCTTTGTGAACAACGGTTTCCTGAACAAGCCCATGCTGGTCATGCGCATAGAAGACCGCAACGGCAACGTGGTAGACCAGTTCAACCCGCAGCAGAAACGGGTGATCTCAGAGGAAACCGCCTTCCTGATGGTGCACATGCTCAAAGGCACCATGGAAGAGCCAGGCGGCACCTCGCAGGCTTTGTGGGAGTATGACCTCTGGAAGAAAGGAAACCAGGTAGGCGGCAAAACCGGTACCACCTCTAATTACTCAGACGGGTGGTACATGGGCGTGACCAAAGACCTGGTGACCGGCGTTTGGGTGGGCGGCGAAGACCGTAGTATCCACTTCCGTACCTCGGGTACCGGCGAGGGTTCCAAAACGGCCCTGCCTATCTACGGCCGTTTTATGGAGAAAGTGTACCGCGAGCCAGACCTGGGTATCAAACTAGGGCCTTTCCCTAAACCCAAGACGAAGATCACCAAGCCCTATAACTGCATCACGGTGGTGCCGCGTAAGCCAAAAGTGGCAGATTCCACGGCCGTAGATTCCATGCTGGAGAGGTTAAACGACAGTATCTCTACGCAGTTCTAACCAAGTTTTAGGGGACTTTTTAGAAAAGGAGCCTGAAACTATAAAGCTATAAAAGCAGAGGCCCGCTTCCTTCACAAGAAGCGGGCCTCTGCTTTTATAGCGGGTTCTGATAGTCTAGCTGTGTTTGTCATAGAAAGATTCCAGGGCCTCCTGCACTTGGCTGTACTCAAAGGTGAAACCTGTCTGCAGCACTTTGGTAGCGCTTACGCGGGCGCTGTTGAGCACAATCTCGCTCATCTCGCCCATCATCAGTTTAAGACCGAAGGCCGGTACGTTGGGGAACACCATGGGCTTGTGCATCACCTTGGCCAAGGTACGGGTCAGTTCCTCATTGGTGATGGGGTTAGGGGCCACGGCATTGTAGACTCCTTGCATCTGGCGGTCTTCAATGGCTTTGATGTACAACCGGCACAGGTCGTCAATGTGGATCCAGGAGACGTACTGCTTGCCGGAACCCAGCGGGGCGCCCGCCAGCATCTTCACCGGTTTGGCTATCTGGGGCAAGGCTCCGCCTTTGTTGCTCAACACTATGCCAATCCGGAAGATGACGGTTCTGATGCCCAGGTTGTGTACCTGCCAGGAGGCGTGTTCCCACTGTTTGCAGACCTCAGAAAGGAAGTCTGAGCCGTAGGTGCTTTCCTCCATCATGAGCCGGTCTCCGGAGTTGCCGTAGATACCCACCGCCGAAGAGGCCAGGAAGCCCTTCACATGGTGCGGGGTTTTCTCCAGGTACTGGCACAGCAGGTTGGTGGTGTGGGTACGGCTATGCAGGATTTCAGCCTTGCGCGCCGCCGACCATTTCTCCCCGGAAACGGAGGTGCCCGCCAGGTTCACGATGTAGTCTGCGTACCGGATGGCGTTTTCATCAATGAAGCCTTTCTGTACATCCCATTTGAAGGTTTTGTACCGGGCATACTTATCTGGGGTACGGCTAAGGTGGGCTACCTCATACCCGCCGTCAATCAACATCTCTGACAGGCGTGTCCCTAATAAGCCGGTACCCCCGGCGATCAATATCTTATCTGACATGTTGCGTTATCTACAGTCTATGCCCAGACCAAGGTATACGGCGTTTGGCCTAAATGGGTAGGGCGGCTCGCCTTCTCCAGACCAGCAAAGTGGAAACACCGGGTATGCCTGAAAAATTCATCTTTCCAGAGGTTCGCGCAGGCCATTATCTGTGGTTGCGTATGGCCTGTAGAAACTCCAGCCGGTAAGATTCCTGCTCAAAAAGACCGGAGTACTCAGAGGTGATGGTACTGCTGCTCACGTCATTCACGCCGCGGCTCATCACGCACAGGTGGTCGGCCTCTATCAGCACGGCTACGTTGTCAGAATGCAGCACATCACGCAATTCCTGGGCAATCTGGCGGGTCAGGCGTTCCTGCACCTGCGGCCGCCGGCCGAAGTACTGCACAATGCGGTTCAGCTTGGATAAGCCTATCACGTGTTCATTGGGGATGTAGGCCACGTGCGCTTTGCCGATGATGGGCACAAAGTGGTGCTCGCAGCTGGAGTAAAGGGTGATGTCGCGCTCCACCAGCATCTGGCGGTAGCCGTATTTATTCTCAAACAGGCGGGCCACCGGACGGTTCTCGGGGTTGAGGCCGTCAAAGATCTCTTTCACGTACATTTTGGCCACTCGGCGCGGGGTGCCTTTAAGGCTGTCGTCTTCCAGGTCCAGGCCCAGGATCTGCATGATCTCCCTGAAATGGTGGGCAATGCCTTCTATCTTCTGCTCATCTGTGAGGGAAAACGCGTCTGCGCGCAGGGGGGTGTCTAAAGAGCCAGCCACGTGTTCCTCTTCGGGATCTTCCTCGTTCCAATCCCTTCTATCCATGGTATTCAACAAAATTTCTCTCGGTTTCAAATAAAGTGACGGACAACGCATAGGTCTCTGGCAGGTGCGGGCGCAGGCGCTGCCAGGTAACAATGGCGATATTCTCGGCGGTAGGGTTTAGATGTTGAAACTCCTCGGTGTCCAGATTCAGGTTTTTGTGGTCAAATTTATCTAAAATTTCGGCTTTTATCAGCAGACTCAGGTTTTTCATGTCATAGACGTAACCCGTGTCTTCATCTACGGGCCCGGTCAGCTTCACAATGAGCGTGTAGTTATGGCCGTGGAAGTTGGGGTTGTTGCACAACCCGAAGACGTTTTGGTTCTGTTCATCCGTCCAATGGGGGTTATGGAGCCGGTGGGCAGCGTTGAAATGTTCTTTTCGGCAAACGGTCACATTCATAAGGCTCAAAACAGGAGTAGGGGCAATTTAGTTTTCATTTGGCGCTTTTATACTATAAGGGGGCTTTATAAATTTGCGGGGCAGAAGTTCCTGCCTTCCTTTCGCAAGCCAAAGAAACGGCTTTTAAAACCAAGAGTTGACCATGCAAAGTACACGTACGCGGGTAAGGGCCCTAGCCCTGTTATTGATGTTCTGGGGGTTGGCTACCACGGCTTGGGCACAACGCCCAGCGGTAGAGGAAGCCGAAGTAGCGGTGAACGGCATCAGCCGCAAAGGCCAGCGCCTTTTGGTGCAGCTAGACAGCAAAGTAGTGGAGAAAGCCTGGGCCGCCTACCTCAAGGAAACGGCTGGCGGCGCGGTCAAGGGGCCTTCCCTGCTGCCTACCACCAAAGCGCAGGCAGGCAAAGGTATTTATACCGTTGACAAAGCTAGCCTTGACTCTATCAGCAGCAACCCGTTGCGCATTGTCTCCAAGGTAGAAGCTACCAAAGGAGGCACGGCGGTGTGGTGGTCCCTAGACATGGGCAATGCCTACCTGGGTCAGAAAGAAACCCCCAAGGAATGGGCCCGCGCCGAGGCCATGCTACAGCAGTTTGCCCGCAACCTCTACCGGCAAGACGTGCAGCTGCAGGTGGCTGATGCCGAGAAAGTAGTGCTGAACACCCAAGCCAAGGCGGACCAAGTGGTGCGCGAAGCCAACGAGATTCAGACCCGGATTGCCAAAAACCAGCAGAAAAAGCTGGAACTGGAAGCCGCTCTGGTGGCCAACGCCCAGGAACTGGAGCAACTGAAAAAAGAAGCGGAGGACAACCTGAAACTTCAGGCGGCTAACAAAAAGGAGATAGAGAACATGCGCCACGCCGTGGAGCTGGTAAAAGCGAAGCTGGACAAGATTAAGTAAGAAACACTACCTAAACGGGAAGGGCCAGGGCAAACTGCTCTGGCCCTTCCCGTTTACAGCCTGTTTTCTTGAAACCATCCCTGAATTGGTAGCTTGTGGCAGGGGCCTTCGGAAAGAAAGGCGTTGAAAAGAGCCTGCTGGGAGAAAACAAAGGATGGGGTTTTTCTGATGGAATCATTTCCCTTGGACCCTTCTTTTAGGCAGGCAGGAATCATCTTCTTACCTACCTCAAGCGGTACCAGAAAGCAGATTTACAAAGGCCTAAGACCCATTTCAGGCCCTGAATTCTAAAATAAGGCCTAAAACAGGAGAGGACATGCAATGGGTTAATGGCTCCAGGACCCGAACTTGCCCTGCTGGTAATCTGCGTATGCCTGGTGGATCTCCGCTTGCGTGTTCATCACGAAGGGGCCTTGCGCCACCACCGGTTCCTGAAAAGGCACGGCGTGGCCGAAGAGCAGGATACTGTCTTCTGACGCTTCTATCTCTACGCGGGTCGCATCTTGTTGGAATTCCACCAGGTTCCGGAAGGGGACAGTTTGGCCGTTCACGGTGAGGGTACCTCTGATGACGTAGAAGAAGATGTTGCGTTCAGCGGGCACTTCTACGGCAAGTTTACTGCCACCTTTAAAGGAAATAGTGCTGAGCAAGATGTCAGACAAAGTTTCAAAGGCGCCTTTGTGCCCGTCCCAATTGCCAGAAACCAGGTTCACCGTCACGTCGCTCCCCTCTGGGGTGAAGGTGGGAATGCTTTCCTTCTGCAGGCCCTCGTAGCGGGGCTCGGTCATCTTGAGTTTAGCCGGCAGGTTCACCCATAGCTGTAAAATCTCCAACGGCCCGCCCTTATGCTTGAATTCTGAGGAGGAGACCTCGGCATGGATCAAGCCCCGGCCCGCCGTCATCCACTGCACGCCACCCGCCGTGATCACACTCTCATGCCCACCCGAGTCTTTGTGCAGGATATCGCCTTCCAGTATAAACGTGACCGTTTCCATACCCCGGTGGGGGTGCGGGCCAAACGGCAAGCCCCGGTTGTGAGGTGGGTACACCTGGTGCCCGTGGTGGTTCAAAAACAGGAACGGGTCTATCTGCTGCAGACTGCGCGACGGCAACGGCGAATAGGTGACCAGGTCGGCAATGGGCGAGTATTCAGCTTGGTGTACTTTCTTGATGCTTCTCATGGAGGGGCTAGATTAGGTCTTCTATACGGGTGGTACGGCCATAAAGGCCAACCAGGGTAACCCGAAAGGAGGGAGTGTTACAGGCAATACTTTTCAATGGCCAGGGCTACCCCGTCTTCTATGCTGGGCGCAGTGACCTCGCGGGCAGCCGCCTTGGCTTCGGCCCGGCCGTTGTCCACGGCAATGCCCAACCCTACCTCTTGCAGCATCTCCACATCATTGTAATTGTCGCCGAAGGCCATCACCGCCTCCATCCCGAAATCGTAACGGTGCTGTAACAGCAGTTGCAGGGCAGAGGCCTTGGAGATGGATTTAGGGGCTATTTCCAGATAAGTAGCCTTGGAACGGTACACGTGCAACTGCTCCCCGAACTGCTGGCTCAGGTTCTCCCAGATCTGCTGAATCTCGTCTTCGGGGCCCATGCACATGACTTTGTGCGCCCCGGTGGCCGTTTGTTCCCACTCCTGCAGTACCTGATCTAAAGAGCCAAGGGCCGGATGGACTTTGGTATTCCTGATCTCGCGCTGGGTCCAGTGGTCGTGCTGGGGGGCGTGCCAGGCATCGTTCTGGTACAGGCTCACGTGCACGCTGGTGCCTTGCGTCATGGCCACAATAGACTGGCAAACCGCGGCTGGTATCTGCACGGTGTCCAGTACCTGCGGCTGATCGGTGGGGTGGTCAAACAGCAGCACGTACCCACCGTTGTAACAGATCATGGGGTGGTGCAGAATGCCCAGTTGTTCCTGAAGATGCCGCATGGCGCTGGGCATGCGCGAGGAAGCCAGGATAAACGGGACATCTTTGTTTAGCCGCTGTACGGCGGCAATGGTTCTGGCGGAGAGTTCCCGGTCCTGGTTGAGCAGCGTTCCGTCAATATCAGTGCAAATGGCGCGGAGGTTCATGGAGGAAAAGGTAAGCGTGGTTGGGTTTAGCCAAAGGCCAAAGGTAAGAGGGGAATGGCATTCTCTGGCAATGAGTCAGGGGAAAACCGTTTTGAAGGGTTTTTTCGAAAAAAGCCAAAAATACCTTGGCACGTCAGGCCGTTGGCACAGACGCTCGCAGGTCCTCCGGACGCTACGAGGTCTTTTGAGCGGGCAGTATAGCGGTAGTTTCCTGTTATAAATCTGTAATCAGAACCCAAGCCTCAGAACCCAAGCCTCAGAACCCAAGCCTCAGAACTCCCCTCACACTTCCCGCTTTTCCAGTCCCAGTATCTCCCGGAAAGTCTCCTGGCCGGGCTGAAGGCGTTTCAGGTTTTCAATGAGCAGGATAGAGCGGTCAATTCTAAGCTGAGAACTTTTCACCGCCCCCACGTGCTGGATGATATAGCGCTGCATGCCGGGTTTGAGCTGGTCAAAACGGGCTTTGCCCTCGTCATCTTGCCGGAAGAGTTCAGTAAGTTCCTCGGGCACGGGCGTGCCGTACTGGCTGTCATCTTTCGCCAGGGAAACGGAGACAGGGCTTCCTTCTTGCAGGCCCACTTGTTTCAGGCGTTGTTTGGTCAAGGTGATGTAGCCGCGTCCCTGACCCAAGGCCACAATGCCGCCCTGGTAGGTGAGCGTGTTGTTCACGGTCACCAACAGCCGCACGTTGAACTTGCCTCCCAGTTGCTGCACCATCTGGGCTGGGATCTCCAGATAGTGGGTGCCCATGAGGTATTCCAGCTTGCCAATGTGGGTGTTGAAGTGAAGAGGTTGCATGAAGAGAGGAGATGTTGAGTTTTAAGGGGGATGGAATTAGGTTAATTTTAATGGCCTTGGGTAGGAACGGAGTGGCCGGGGCGCGAAAATGCCGTTTGCCCCTAGGCGGCGGCAAGGTGTTTAGTATAGCCCGTTTTCCATGGGTACTACCTCTTGCAACCTGGGCAAGGGCCTGATAAGGATTTTCTTTTTCTGGGTGCTTATCAGTTGGTCTGTATCATACCGTTCCGCTTTCTCTATCCTTATTCCTGTAGACAGATTGAAGTCAATGGTTTCCATCACCCCCCGTCCGTCTGAGGCAACTTTGGAGAAGCCGATCAATTCAAAGTTCCCGTTCTGGAACCTGAATTTATGCACATAATGTCCCCGCAGTAATTCAAATCCTACGCTTACCACACCGTTTTTGATAGTTACCTCAGAAAATCTGTTCCCTGTCTCATATCCCTCCCGTCCGTCTGGATACTGTGGTGCTATGATCTTGGTGGAAGTCGCGATCAGGTTGTAGCGGCCTTTGGGGTCTTTGAAAAATATCTGCAGTCTATAAGGCGCCTGCTCCTGCAGGGTGTCTTGTGAAACAATGACTTTATCAGGTAAACCGTCTTTGTTCAAGTCACCTATGGCTTCAATGACTTTATGGCTAAAATCAGGTTTTTTGAGCCCAGTCTGGCCAAAGGCGACCCATTGGCCCAGTAAGAGGAACGTCAAAAGAAGTAGTCTCATGCTGTTTTGGATGTAGCAGGAACCCCAACCTTCTCCTAAAAGGCATGTGGGCCAAGGACGGAGGGTTGGTGTTGCGGCAAGGTGAAAGGCTTATAGTTTCAATGAAGCCCGGTTTTACCTGGTTCAGGTTAGTTGGGCAATCCCGCTGAACAGCCCGCCAGGGGTAATCACGAGGTAGGCTCGGCTGTAGGGTGGCCTGGGGGCGGGCCACTCTGCTTGTTCTCCTTTACCGTTTCCCACTTCTCTTTGCTGATTTCATACACGTAATTCAACTTGGTGGCCTCGCCGAAGTACGCTACTTCCTGCTCCGCGATTTTTTCTGCCCCCATCCGGCTAATGGCTATCTGGGAACGGATATTATTGGCTCCGATATGGAAGAACACCTTTGATACGTACTGGAACAGATACTCCAGCATCATAGCTTTGACCGCGCGGTTCACGCCCTTTCCCCAATAAGAGGTAGCGTAAAAGGTATAGCCTATGAAAATGCTGTCTTCCTGCTCATTATAGTCATAGATCCGGGTGCTGCCCATGATGTTTCCCGTGGCTTTTTCCACGACCTTGAATGCCCCTTTGCTTTGCAGGGCCCCGTCAAAAAACACCCGGAAAACCTCTTCCTTCCAGCGGTCTTTATTGGGGTGCTGTTCCCAGATGTTAGGGTCAGAGGCCACCTGATGCAATGCCTCAAAATCATTTTCCTGCAAAGGAGAAAGCACCAGCGTTTGGTTCTCTAAGGAAGGTTGTAGGTTGAAGTTCATTTACGCGTTCATTTGCCGTCTCATCATGAGGTCTGTCTGCTCCTCATCGCCTAATTTGAAGAGGTGCTTGTCGAACATAACGAAACCGTTTTTCTTATAAAAGTTCAGCGCTCTCAGGTTTTCCTCCCAGACTCCTAACCAGACGTAATCTACCTTCTTCTGCTCCGCAATTTGCAGGGCCTTTTCATAAAGCAGCTGCCCCACCTTTTTGCCGTGGAATTCCCTTAGCACATAGATCCGTTCAATCTCAAGGGCTTTGTCGTCTTTTAATTCTGTCTGTGATGATCCAACATTC
Organism: Rufibacter glacialis; assembly: GCF_008271745.1. Classification (GTDB taxonomy): domain Bacteria; phylum Bacteroidota; class Bacteroidia; order Cytophagales; family Hymenobacteraceae; genus Nibribacter; species Nibribacter glacialis. Next base: position 390,258 of record NZ_VKKZ01000010.1, read on the forward strand.
AGTTTCAGATAACCAATGGCCCTGTGGTCAAGCATCGCAAAATAGAATTCAGAGTTTGGGTTCTGGAGCTCGGCCGTTAGTTTCTCAAGGGAAAAGCCTTCCTCCAGATATTTTTGCATGTTCTCCTCAGAGTTTCCGGCTGAAAAAGTCTCTGAAAAGGTTTGCCTGCCAATTTCCTGCAGCTGGTTAAGGTCAAGCTCCGTTACTCTTCTCAAGTTGATAATATCCATACATTGTGATAGTGTGTTCTTTTAAAGGCCGCAAAACCAGGGTAAAAACAAAACTTCGTTGCGGGTATCCGTCCTTAGGGAACAGATACCCGCAACGAAGCAAGAAGGAGGTGTCACGTTCTCTACTTATTTCCTGAACGCCTTGAACTGGTTGATCAGGCCGTTGGTAGAAGCGTCATGGCCTGTGACTTCGGTGGCAGAGGTGAGTTCGGGCAGGATCTGCTTGGCTAGTTGCTTGCCCAGTTCCACGCCCCATTGGTCAAAGCTGTACACGTTCCAGATCACGCCCTGCACAAAGATCTTGTGCTCATACATGGCCAGGAGGCTGCCCAGGGTTCTGGGGTCCAGCTGCTTGAACAGGATGGAGTTGGTAGGCCGGTTTCCTTCAAAAACCTTGAACGCTTTCAGGCTGTTGATCTCTTCCTCAGAAGTCCCTGAATTCTGCATTTCCTCCACCACTTCGGCCTCGGTCTTGCCGTTCATAAGGGCCTCCGTCTGCGCGAAGAAGTTGGCCATCAGTTTAGGATGGTGGTCGCCAATGGGGTTGTGGCTGATGGCCGGGGCCAGGAAATCACAGGGGATGAGTTTGGTGCCCTGGTGGATAAGCTGGTAGAAGGCGTGCTGTCCGTTGGTGCCGGGCTCTCCCCAGATGATGGGGCCGGTCTGATAATTAACTTTCTGGCCGTTGCGGTCTACGTACTTGCCGTTGCTTTCCATGTCGCCTTGCTGAAAGTAGGCGGCAAACCGGTGCATGTACTGGTCATAGGGCAGCAGCGCGTGGCTTTGGGCGTCAAAGAAGTTGTTGTACCAGATGCCCAGCAAACCAAGGAGCACGGGCAGGTTTTCTTCCAGCGGTGCTTTCCGGAAGTGGTTGTCCATGGCGTGCGCCCCGGCCAGCAACTCCCTGAAGTTCTCGTACCCCACCGTGCAGGCAATAGACAAACCAATCGCCGACCACAGCGAGTAGCGTCCGCCTACCCAGTCCCAGAAGGCGAACATGTTCTGCGTGTCAATCCCGAATTCGGCCACGGCCGAGGCGTTCGTAGACAAGGCCACGAAGTGCTTTTTGATGTGCTCCTCGTCTTGGGCGTGCTCCAGGAACCAGCTGCGCGCGCTGTGGGCGTTCGTCATGGTTTCCTGGGTGGTGAACGTTTTAGAGGCCACCATGAAGAGGGTAGTCTCGGGGTTGATCTTCTTGAGCGTCTCCGCTATGTGCGTGCCGTCTACGTTGGAGACGAAATAGGTGGTGATGTTGGGCTTCTGGTAGGCTTTGAGGGCCTCGGTTACCATCACGGGGCCCAGGTCTGAACCCCCGATGCCAATGTTCACGATGGTGTCAATAGGTTGGCCGGTGTAGCCTTTCCACTCCCCGTTCACCACGGCGGTGGAGAATTTCTCCACCTGCGCCAGCACCCGGTTAACTTCGGGCATCACGTCTTTGCCGTCTACCAGCACCGGCGTGTTGGCCTGGTTCCGAAGGGCCACGTGCAGCACAGAGCGGCTTTCGGTGAAGTTGATTTCCTCGCCGGAGAACATGGCCTCTATGGCGGCGGGCAAACCGCATTCCTGGGCCAGGTCCACCAGCAATTGGCGGGTTTCCTGGGTGATGCGGTTTTTAGAGTAATCCAGCAGGATGTTCTCAAACGTGACGCTGAAGGTCTTGAACCGCTGCGGGTCCTGCGCGAACGCGTCTTTCAGGTGGCTGTCTTTGATTTGCGCGTAATGCTGCGTCAGTTTCGCCCAGGCTTGGGTGGTGGTGGGGTTTATGGATGGAAACATGTAGGTCTGGTTTTATCGGTTCTATGATGAGCGAAGTTAGGAATTGTGCCGGCTTTAGGAAAAAGAGTTTACCCACGCTCCGCGAAGAGGCAGGCCCTTGCCAGACGTTTTAAGCCTGTTTTACTGAAAAGAAGCCAAAAAGGCTCCTGGTTATTTCACGTGTTTCTGGATCAGCTGGTCTGCGAAGGCTTCATTGCGCCACCCCATAAGGCGGGTGGGCTGACGGGGATTCACGTTGAGGTACCATTGCTCCAGGATCTTTTTCACAGCCGGGTAACGGGCCGAGAAATCACTGTAGGAATTGGGGGTGATGGTTTGCTCATTGGGCTTGGCGGGCACACTCACCACCAGATGCCGCAGTTCCCCGTCACTTTCCAATATCATTACGCCTACCGGCACAATCTCCAGCACGGTGCCCGGCTCTTTCTGGTTGCCCAGCACCAGCACCGGCAGGGGCGCCGCCGACCTGCCCTCCACGGAGTCTACCAGGGTAGAGGGAATAAAGCCTTCATTGCCGGGGTAGGGCAGAAACTCCAGCTTGCGGGGCTGACCGGCTTCCAGCTGCGGCACGAACTTTTTCTCTTTGGCATCATAAACTTGAGGCAGTGTGGAGCCCGAAGAGGTTTCCACCACCGCCTGCCAGTGCTTGGTCTCCGAGATGGCGGGCAGATTGGGGTAATCGGGTTTACAGCTAAGGCAGAACAAGGTGAGCAGCAACAGCGGGAGCTGCCATTTCTTTAGGGTGACGGAGCGCATAGGCAAGGGTAGCAGGTAGGTTTGGCGTCTGTTTTCTGTAAGATAGGCCAAAAACGGCATTCTTTCCAGCAGAACCCCCAGAGACTTTTTCTCCTGGGGCTGCTTTTGGAAAAGGCTTGTTTCAGCCCGGGTTTTACTGCAACTCATCCAGCAGGCGGAACGGGTTCAGGGCGTTCAGGTTAAGCGAATACCTGATGCTGTTCCTGAAATCTTGGAAGCTGCCGGGTACCTCTTTCTGGTAATGGCTGCCCGCCACCGGGAAGTAAATCTGGAAGGCCTTCCGGAAAAAAGAAAGTTGCAGCCCGGCACTGTACAGCAACTGGCTTGATTCCTGCACGCGGCCCAGATCCGCGTACACGGCAAAGGGCGTCACGGGCAGATCAGCGGTGAGGTTCAGGGTGGCCATCCATTCCCGGCTCACCACCGGTACCCCGTTGCGGAAACCGCCGTCCTGCCGGTCGGTCTGCCGGATGGTGGCGGGGCCACCTGTCTGCGTGAACATGTCAGTGCGGTTGAAGAAGGGCGTCTGCTTCAGGTAATCGGGGCTACCGGCCAGGCCCAGGTAGAACTCGCCGGTCTGGGTGCCCGTCATGATCCCGGCAAAGCCCCGTAGCCTGATTTCCTTGCCGGGCCGGTAGGCGCGCCATTTCTCCAGGCTTAGCCGGAACCGGGTAGGCGCATAATGCTCCGTATGCAGGCTGACCACCGTTCCTTGCCTGAACTCCTGGATGCCGTATCTGAACTGGGTCACGTCGGCTTCTACCAGGGTGCCTTGCACGGCGTTTTCAGAAAGGAGGCGGTACGCCAGGCGCGGGGCCTGCACATCAGGGTGCAGGTCATCCACCACCAAGTGCCAGGCCAGGCTAAGCTGTTGCCGGGGCGTAGTGGGGGTGTGCAGGCGGTTGTGGAACGTGAGGCTGGGCGCCAGGCTATGGAAGCTGGCAAACCGCTGGAACAGTATCCCCGCCTCAACTTTCCGCAGGAGCCCTTGCGCCGGAATTTGGTACCGCACATCGGCTAGCCCGGTAATCCGGTGATCCCCGAAACCATACATAGGCATGACCACATAGCGCAACTTGTGCTCGGTGAGGAAGGAGTTGTAGAAAGCGGCCCCTAGCTGAAAACCGTCCTGGGTGTTGTAGCCCAACGAGGGAGCCCAGAAGAGTTGTTTTTTGTCAATGCGATCCACGCTCAGGAACGGTTGCAGGCGCAGCGGCTCGGCTTTGGGGAACATCTTGCCCATGCGGTAGCGGTTGTCGCGGCGGTCTAGTTCCGGGAAGAGGTACTCTGGGTCTATCACCACCTGATCAATGCCTGCGGCGGTAAACGTTAAGGTCTGTTCCCGTTCCCCCGGCTTAGTCCAATGCGTTTCCATTACCTGCCCCTGGGCGTTGAGCGCCGCCACCTGCACCGGCAAGGCCAGCTTTCCGGTGTGCCGCACCGTGGCCTGGGTGGTGCCACCCGTAGTTGTCACCGTGGCCAGATGGGCATCTGGTAGGGTGGTAGAAGGCAGCAGATCCTGGAAAAACCACCCCAGCGGTTCTCCGGTAGATTTCTCTAAAACAGCCTGTAAATCCTGGGGAGATGGGTGCCGGAACTGCCACTGGCGGTAATAGGCCTGCATGGCGCTGTCAAAGCGGGCGGTGCCCAGGTATTTCTCCAGGTACTGGAACAGCTGCGCCGTTTTCAGATAAACCACCGTACCATAGTTGAAGGTCCTGAACTGGGCAGACGGCGCCGTTACCGGTTGGTCTAACCCTCGGCTGGCCGCCGATAAAAAAGCGGCGTTGTCAATGGCGGCGGGCGGCAAATCAGCCACCCCCAGAAACCGGCCGATTTTGTTCTGGTTCACCTCACTGGACAGCATACCGGCGTAAGGATTGCGCTGGGCTTTCACCCGCGTCTCATAGTAACTGTTGATGCCTTCGTCTAGCCAGGGGTGCTCGCGCTCATTGCTGCCCAGAATACCATAGAACCAGTTGTGCCCCACCTCATGGATGATGGCCTCCGGTTCCGTGACTGTGACCATGGGGTATTCCATGCCGCCGCCCGCACTCAGCGCCCCGTCTACTGCCGTAGCGTGGGCATACGGGTAATCTCCCAGCCACAAGGAATAGTAATAGACGGCATCATTGATATCCTGCACGCTCTTGACCCAGGTGTCGGCTTCCCGGTTGGTGAAGAGGAGCCAGGTGGTCACCGGTCGTTTGGAGTGGGGCAAGAGGACTTCGCTCTTGAGCACATGAAACCGTTTGTCAGCGAACCACGCGAAGTCATGGATGCAGTCTTGCCGGTAATGCAGGGTTTTGGTGGCCGCCGCGGAAGCCGGGAACTCCAGGTCTTTCGCGTTGAATTCCTTTCGGGCCGCCGTCACCTGCGCCAGGCTGTCTAACCGGGCCTGCTCTGCCGGGTTCTGGAGCTGACCGGTAGCCCCCACGGTGTAATTGGCCGGCAGGGTGATGCGCACGTCAAAAGAACCGTATTCTGAGTAGAATTCGCCCTGGTCTAGGTAGGGCATGGGGTGCCAGCCTTGCTGATCATACACCGCGGGTTTGGGGTACCACTGCGAGATCTGGTACGACTGCCCCACGTGCCCCAGCCGCGAGAAAGAATCAGGGAGCTTGACCTGGAACGGGGTACTGACGGTGAGGCGCCCGCCCGGGGGCAGCGGCTGGTTCAACGTCAGCTTCGCGATGTCAGGGTGCTGCGCGTCTTTCTCCCATTTCACCGCCTGCCCGTTCACCTTGAAGTCCAGGCCGGAGATAGAGCCCCGGGCTTCTTGGGGCGCGAAATGGAATTCATCATCGTTGTTCAGCAATTGCTGTTTGGCAAAGGCGGTGGTACGGTCCTGGTAGGCGTTGGGCCACAGGTGGAAATACAGGAACGTCAGTGTCTCCGGCGAGTGGTTCACGTATTCCAGTTCCTGGGTGGCAGTGAGGGTATGGTTCTGGTCGTCTAGGGTGACCTCTATCTTGTAATTAACTTCCTGCTGCCAGTAAGGTGACTGAGCCAAAAGCGAGAACGGAAGCAGGAGCAGGACTAAGTAGAAAAGCCGGTGATGTGTCATCAAAAGAGTCAATTTGACTTCAAATTACTACTTTCTGTTGATTGGGCTCCTTTTATTCCGGTTTTGTGGGATTTTACACATGGGGAATTGCAACCTGGGTTGCGCAGCCTGAAATCAGCGGATAGAAGCTGAAGCAGAAAGCCGCCGGATTCGTGCCTCTTTTCCTGAAAAATGCCCGAAAACAAGAAGCTTCTGAAGGCTTAGTTCCGGCAACTATAAAGGGATTTTTCTTTCCTTGAAACAGGAGGTGCCAGCCAAAACAGTACAAGGCTTGGTATACCCGTTTATGGGCTGTTTTTGCCTTTGTTGATGTTCTCACCAACAAGCAGGATACAACAAGCAGAATAACCCCTTTTAGGGTTTGTTGGTGATAACACCAACAAAGGCGGAGATACGGAAGGAAAAGGCTTGTAAATGGAGAGACTTTAGATTAGAGCCTCTTTTCCTGAAACTGCCGGAAAACAGCCGCCTCATCTGCTTCAGACCCAGCTACACTAGAGGTGATCTCCTTTCCTGAAAATAGGTTGTACAGGCCAGGGCTCCACAAGAATCGTTGTCGCGTTTACGGACTGTTTTTTCAGAATTTATGTGTAACATAGAAGTAGCAACTACTCCTGTTTCCGTTCAAAGCCTTAATCATTTACCTACATGAATACTTTCCAGAAATGGGCCTCAGCGGCGGCGCTGCTGGCGTTTGTACAGACCGCCCAGGCGCAAACCGCTAACCTGTACGCCCAGATTGACCAACTCGCCGATAAACTGGAACCCAAGGTGATCCAGTGGCGCCGCGATTTCCACCAGAACCCTGAGCTCAGCAACCGCGAGGTGAAGACCGCCGAAAAGATTGCCAAGCACCTGAAAAGCCTTGGGTTTGAGGTGAAGACGGGCGTGGCCAAAACCGGCGTGGTAGGCATCCTGAAGGGCGGACAGCCCGGCCCCGTGGTTGCCCTTCGCGCCGACATGGACGCCCTGCCGGTGACCGAGCGAAACAGCCTGCCGTTCGCCTCTAAGGTGCGCACCACCTTCAACAACCAGCAGGTAGGCGTCATGCATGCTTGCGGCCATGACACGCACATGGCCATGCTTCTGGGCGCCGCCGAGATTCTGGCCCAGCACAAGAAAGATATCAAAGGCACCGTGAAATTCATCTTCCAGCCCGCCGAGGAAGGAGCCCCCGCCGGAGAGGAAGGCGGCGCCGACGTGATGGTGGCCGAAGGCGTGTTGGAGAACCCTAAGGTGGATGCCATCTTCGGACTGCACATCAACTCCGCCACCGAGGTAGGCACCATGAAATACCGTCCGCAGGGCACCATGGCCAGTTCAGACAACTTCAAGATCAGGGTGAAAGGCCGGCAGGCGCACGGCGCCTACCCTTGGGCCAGCGTAGATCCTATTGTGGTGTCAGCGCAGATCATCACCGGCATCCAGACCATTGTAAGCCGCCAGATGGAACTCACCAAAGACGCCGCCGTGATCACCGTGGGGGCCATTCACGGGGGCGTGCGCTCCAACATCATCCCGGAGGAAGTAGAGATGATCGGCACCATCAGGGCCCTGGACACGCTCATGCAGAACCAACTGCACGCCAAGCTTCGCCGCACCGCCGAGCTCATTGCCGCCAGCGCCGGGGCTACCGCCGAAGTGGAGATCGTCAAGAACACCCCCGTCACTTACAACCATGAGCAACTCACGGCCCACATGCTGCCCAGCCTGGAGCGCGTGGCCGGTAAACCCAACGTGATCCTGACCAAAGCCGTTACCGGGGCCGAGGATTTCGCTTATTACCAGCAGAAGGTGCCGGGTGTTTTTATCTTTGTGGGCGGCATGGCCAAAGGTCAGGACCCCGCCAAGGTGCCGGCCCACCATACCCCTGATTTCATGATTGACGAAAGCGGCATGAAACTGGGCGTACGTACGCTGGCTTACCTGGCTTTGGATTACCTGAACAATCCCCTTAAGTAAGTTTTGGGCTTGTTTCAGGAAAACTGCTTTGAAACCAGGTTCTCGGCCTTAGAGCCCATGCGTTACCTATCCACCACTGAATTTTAAATTGATTTGAAAGTAGCATTAGTAACCTATGACGCCATCACCAGTTATGGCTCTTTAAGCGGTTCCGAAGACGGGGAGCTTCTCAACTACCTCACCGCACAAGGACTTGACATTACCCCTCAGGTCTGGGACGACCCCGCCGTAGATTGGGCGCAGTTTGACCTCGCCATCTTCAAATCACCCTGGGATTATTTTGACAAATTCCCGGCCTTCTGGGCGTGGCTGGACCGGATAGAAGCCCTCGGCCTCCGTACCCTGAACCCCCTTGCCACCATCCGCTGGAACGTTGACAAGCATTACCTCCTGGAAGTAGAGAAAGCTGGCTTGCCCATCGTACCCACCGCCCTCCTGAAAAAAGGAACGGCCGCGCACCTGGAGGAATTCTACGGCCGCTTCCAGACCGATAAGCTCATTGTAAAGCCCAGCGTGAGCGGCGGCGCGAAGAACACCTTCATCGTTTCCCGGGCAGAGGCCGGGCCGGTGGAACAGAAGCTGGAAGAACTGCTGCGCGAAGAGGATTTTTTGGTGCAGCCTTTCATGCCCCAGATTCAGGAGGAAGGCGAATGGTCATTTCTGTTCTTCAACGGTACCTACAGCCATTGCCTGCTAAAGTCGGCGAAGTCCGGTGATTTCAGGGTCCAGCATTTCTTTGGGGGCACCATCCATCCGCAACCCGCCCCGGCGCACCTGCTGCCCCAGGCCCAGAAGCTGGTAGACCAGTTTGCCAAAGGCTGCCTGTACGCCCGCGTAGATGGCGTGGTGGTAGGCCAGGAACTCCAACTGATGGAGCTGGAACTCATTGAACCCTTCCTGTTCCTGCACACCCACCCCCAGGCCATGGAAAATTATTACCAGGCCCTGAAGGAGTTGCGGTAACCGTACCTAGCAGTTGTTTGAGGCTTGTTTCTGAGGAAACTGCCTCAAAAGCACAGGCTGCTTGAATGACCTCTACCTTTACTAGCAGATTACCAGTAAAGGAGCTATAGCAGGGAAGGTAAACGCAGGAAAGAAGACTGCAGGATATGGCGTCAATTGGGCTGCCTCCCTGCGTTTCAGGCCTTTTTTCTGAAAAGCAGGGTTGAAACGATGTACACTAGGTGAGCAAGACATGGCCATTTAAACATGTTTTTGAAACCATATAGTCCTGAGAGAATGCCTTCCTATATGTCTGTACGCATATCGGCTCCCTTCAAAGGGGGACTTTTTTCTTCTATCCTTTCATGGTTCAAGTTTATAAACTTGGACCCATGATGATCGGAAGTTTGCAACTTCCGTGAGGCGACAGCCTCAAAAAAGGCTTCCTTGCTTACCTTGCTTCTGCCAGGCAGAGCAGCACGAGGTGCAGAAGGTGATCATTCCATCTTTAAAAGGAATGACAGGTAGGCATAAACGGATTGCGTAAGCAAAAGTCGATTTTAGGCTACGCCTCACGGAAGTTTAAAACTTCCGACCATTTTAGGTCCAAGTTGAAAACTTGAACCATACTCAAAAATCAATTTAATACTTTGGTGCAGGAATCAAACCCTCTCCCGAAGAATCGTAGCGGTATACATCCCAAGCTGACCTTAAAACAGAAATCCCTCCTGAGCTACCTGCCTGGGAGGGATTTCTGTTTATTTGAAAGCAGGTATTTTACCCAAACAGGTTGATGCTCATGCCTCCGTCTACGGCCAGGCACTGACCGGTGATGTAGGCGGCGGCGGGCATGCAGAGGAAGGCTACGGCGGAGGCCACATCCTCGGGGTTGCCGATGGTGCGGGTAGGGGTACGGCTCAGCACGCTTTCCAGGTACTCAGCGTTCTGCAGCACCTGCTCAGCCAAAGGCGTTCTAATGTACCAGGGAGCCACGCAGTTGACCCTGATGCCGTCTGGTGCCCACTCGCCCGCCAGGTTCTTGGAGAGCTGCACCAGGGCCGCTTTGGTCATTCCGTAGATGGCGCCGGTGCGCACGTGCCCCAGCCCGGCCACGGAAGACACGTTCACCACGCTGCCGTGCGGCGATTGCTTCAGGAAAGGGTGCGCCAACCGGCAAAGCTCAAAGGCCGAGGTCAGGTTGGTGTTGAGCAGGTAATTGTATTCCTCGGGCGTGTACTCGCCAATCTTCCTGCGGATGTTGGTGCCCACGTTGTTCACCAGAATGTCTAGCGTACCCCAGGTGTTTTCTACCAGTTGGAGCAGGTTGTGGCGGTCGGCGGCCTGGCTTACATCGGCTACCATGCCAGAGGCCTTCAACCCCTGGGCTCGCCACGAAGTGACAGCCTGGTTCACTTCCAGTTCTTTGCGGGCGACAATGAGTACTTCGGCCCCGAAGGAAAGCAACTCCTCGGCAATGGCGGCGCCTATGCCTTTGGTGCCTCCGGTGACCAATGCCCTGCGGCCTTCTAAACTCCAACGGTTGTGCTGCATGTTGTTCTTGCGAAAAGGGATTAGGTGAATGAAAGTCTAAGTGTACGCAGAATTCAGAAGAAGAGGAAAACGAAATAGCCCCATACCTGTTTTCTCTTTGGCCCCTCCGGTTTAAGGGCTTGTTTTTCAGGGAAGGGCAAAAAAAAAGAGGCTCCCGTTGGGGAGCCTCTTTTCTGGGTGGGTGGTGTTATCTGGCCAGAAGCAATCGTTTCACGGTGGTTTTGCCGCCTACCGTTATCCGGCAGATGTACACGCCGTTCACGTATTTGCTGCCGTCAAACTCATACTCATAGGCCTTGCCAGGTTCTGCTTTTCCAGTGTACAGGGTCTGCATCAACTTGCCTTGCAGGTTGTATACTTCCAGCCGCACATCCTCTGACGTGGCCACAGAGAAGGAAATCTTAGCCTTGTCCTGGAAGGGGTTAGGACTGGCGGTGAAAGCACCTAGCGTAGCCTCCGGAGCCACCGCTTTTACCCCAGTACCCGTGGCCGCCATAGAACCGGAGGTATAAGGCACGAGGCTTGACCCGGGAATGGTCTGCATGGTGCCGTCGGGCATGGTCCAGGCGACGGTGAGGTGGTCGCGGAACTCGAACTCGCGCAGGGTGGCCTCGATGTAGTAGCGGCGGCCGGCCTCCAGGTAGATCAGCTCGGACTGCTGGGTGGGGAAGGCGCCGTACTCACCGGGCGCGGTGGCCAGGCGCTGGTAGGCGATGCGGCGCTTGTTGGCCGGGCTCTCGTCGGTGCTCAGCTGGAGCTCGGCGCGGTCGTCGGCGGAGAGGTGGAAGCGGTACATGCCGCTCATGGGCACGCACAGGTAGCCTCTGAGGCGGGCGAAGTAGTTCTCGGCCACGTTGGCCGGGGCGGAGAAGGAAGAGAGGGTGCTGGTGGAGGTGGGGGCGGTGCCGGCGGGCAGCTGGTCCACCTCCACGGCCCGCGGCGAGGCGCCGGCCCAGAACTCGTAGGCGATGCCGCCGGTGCCCTCACACACAGGCGGGGTGTAAGGCACGAGGCTTGATCCGGGGATGGTCTGCATGGTGC
>NZ_VKKZ01000010.1:401676-978212 GCF_008271745.1 Rufibacter glacialis
ACATGCCGCTCATGGGCACGCACAGGTAGCCTCTGAGGCGGGCGAAGTAGTTCTCGGCCACGTTGGCCGGGGCGGAGAAGGAAGAGAGGGTGCTGGTGGAGGTGGGGGCGGTGCCGGCGGGCAGCTGGTCCACTTCCACGGCCCGCGGCGAGGCGCCGGCCCAGAACTCATACGTGATGCCGCCGGTATTGGCGCAGGTAACAGGAGTAGGCGCACTTGTTACCAAGAAACTTCGGGTAACGGACATTGCCCCTGCGGATGCACTCACTACTACTGTTCCCTCCATCCCGGTTAGGGTAATGGTATTGCCGCTGATAGTGGCCGGACCAGAAACTATACTAAGCATCACTGGTAAATCAGGACTAGCGGTGGCGGTCACCGTGAATGGGGGACTTGTTGTAAGCTTATCAGGTATGGGAGGAAAATCAATGGTAACTTTATCGAAGATCCAGGTCAGTCCACCTCCAGCGCCAACTCCACCAACTGAAGCTACAATTAAGTCGGTTCCAGCCTTGGTGCCGATGTAACAGAACCGGGCAACGCCATCTGGGCCGGTGATTGCAGAACCAGAAAGGACATTCGTTCTGGTGACGGAAAAGTCAATCTGAGCTCCGGCTACTGGTTGGCCATCTATATCGGTGGCCGTCGCCAATACACAGTATTCACTACCTACATTGGCTACGAAGCCATTGGGAAAACTCAACCTGATAGCTCTAACTGCATTCACCACTATGGAAATATTTCTGGTGATGATGCCAGAGCCAGATCCGCATCCGCCGCCGGAGCCCGAGGTAGGGGTGCCGGTTACTTTATAAGTTCTGGTGGTAGTGGGGGTGGCAATCACGGTAGAACCGGTGGTGGTGTTCAGGTCTGTGGCAGGCTCCCAGGTCCAGGTATACCCAGAGACATTTTTAATTTCCAGGGTGACGGGCGCAACGGTTTCTGTGCGGTATACGCCGGTAGCAGTGATGTCTGTGCCGTTGGCAAAGATATAGGGTTCTGCCGTTGCCTCTAACGCGGTGTTGAGTTGGGAACGGTCCAGTACATAGGCATAAGAAAAAGTGATTTCCTGGCCGGGCGCCAGGGTGCCGAAGTTATAGGCCAGGGAGATGGCTTCATCGGCTTCATTGGTACCGGATTGGGCAAAACCGTCACCAGTCCAGACAGCGCTCGCGTCTCTGTTAGAGAAGCCGCCGTAGGTAACCCTTGCCCGGCTGTCTTTGGTTCCTAAGCCCAGATACTGGCCATAGGTCAGGCCCACTGCCTCTACCAGGGCTTCATTACAGGGGGCAAAGGTGGGTTGGTACACCACCGTGTTTCTGGTATCAAAATCGCCGGTCCAGGGCTGTTCATTGTCGGGGTCCACGTTTCTCATGTAGAACACGTTGGGCATGGGGGAAGAAGTGGTGTTTCTTATGGTCACCTGCATCACAAAATAAAGCCCATTGGTAGGGAAGAAGGTGCGCTGCGATACAGACAGGCCCGCAACCGCGCCAGACCAGGTAGCCGATACCTCGCTCCCGGTGTTGGTATAATCTGTGATAGAGCCAGGAACCCCAAAAGAGCTCATCAAGGCTGAGTTGAAATAGTTGGTGCCGTTGATTTCAATGCCCCAGCCTTCTTCCGGGGTACCAGGCACGAAATAGTCCCCATTATGGGCCGGGGTGCCCACGTCCCAGCCGTCTTTGGCCGGATCAGCCACAAAGCCCAGAAAGCCTCCGCTGGAGTTGGCATGGTAGCCACTGGGGGCGGCCGTTTCTGTACCGAATGATCCTGCGCGGGAGACACCCACTTCCAGGTACTGGCCTTTCAGGAACGCGTCATTTCCAATTTTTTGCGCTAAGGCAGCAGTGGTGGTCAAGAGCAGCAGGAGGAGTATCCTGTACAGAGGCAATACTGTACTAGTATATAGTTTTTTCATAACGTTCTAGGGTAGAGGTTTCTTCATTTGATTGCTTGGTAATTGCTCGCCTTCTTTTTGAAGTGTCCGTTCCATTCTGCCAGGCTCCAGGAGGCCGGGGCATATTTTGTATGCAGCTCCACGGTCACTTTCTTGCTTGGGTAGTCCACGGTGAAGGCTACCAGGTTGTCTCTGTACCGGTTGAAAAAACTGGTAGCCTCTTCCTGATTCGTGAACCCAAGGCCACTGATGTCAAAAACATACTGGGTTGCCAGGGGCGCCGAGGCATCAAGCGTAATGAGCATGTCTTTGCTGATGGTGGCGGGAGCCGCTTTTTTGCCGCCTGCCTGGGCTTTGGTTTCTTGGGCAGCGAAGGTGAAAACTGCCAGAAGGAAAAAGAGGATCTTAAACTTTTTGAAGGCGTTACCAAAGCCCTTCGACTTTTGGAGCGAATACTGATTAATTCTCATAGTATTTCTGCAATGGTTGAGGATAGGAAAAAAATGGACATACCAATTCAAGCCACGTTCTGTCACGTGTTGCGGGGAGCGGTAAACAGTTTTGGCTGGGCCTGCTTTAGCCTTGAAGAATAATTAAATAGGAAAGCGTACTATCCAGTGAAGACTGGAATTCTTTGGGATTGATAGCTTTTTCACCCCGCCATAGGGTATGGTCATGTCTTAAGCCTTTGGCGTTAGCCAAAGCAAAGCCTGTTGCACTTTTTGTGCAAAGGAAGAAAGTATTAAAAGGAGATTAAACGATGCCCAATGAAGGGCTTTCCTTAACAAGGAAATAAGGATCAAATTACATCAAGCTCCATTTGGGGCATTAGAAAGATAAGCAGGTACTAAGGAACCAACCCCTTGAATAGCGCATATTTTCGCGTTTTTAGGCAAAAAGGGCACTTTCATGATAGCGTTCATCGTATTTTCTTTTAGGGAGGAAAAATAAATACCATCACCTCATGCCTTACATGAAGCGTTCACTTACTACCACTTTAAATCTGTTCCTGTAATTCTTTTCAACCTAGTTGCCTCCTTGCCTTTGTAGTTGTCTAAATTTAAAGAACAGGTAAGGATGCAATTTTTTACCTTTCAGAATTCAATGCTTTCTGTTAAACTGATTAGATAATGGGAGTTTTATGCCGTGATCAACTATTGACGGCATTAACCCAAGTTACTTAGGTAAAGCAGTCAGGGCCTCCCAAATTAATTGCTTATAAATCAACTCTTATTAACCACTGCGGGGCATAAGAGATTGACAGAACGAAAGTAAAAAAATAAATAATTATGCCAATAAAAAATTGTAATAAATGGTTGTTTTTCTAATAATTACCTAAAAGTAGGTATAGCGATACTCTTGTAAGGAGTTGGAAATATCCTTCTAAGTATTCCATGGCATAAGCCAAAAATACGGGGAATCAGGGAGAGTACAGCGTTGATACCTGAGACTCTGGCGCCAGAGGAATTAGATGTGATTAGCCAACATTTTCACCATCCCTTAAATCAAAGGCTCGTTTTCTGAAGAGCATTAAATCAGTGCTATATATGGCAAAGGGCCCCTCCCGTGAAACCAACTCCACGCTAGTAAAAGGTACTCTGATGATGGTTAGGTCCTAGGTGACGTGCCTGATCAGTCAAGCCAAAAAAAAGCCCCAGAACACAGTCAGGATGGGGGCTTATTGCTATTCTGCGGAGAGTTCGCCAAAAAGCTTGCTTGGTAGAGCGACGGTCTCTTCCTGCCTTGCCTCAGCGGACTCTTCTTAGCCTGCTTCTCTGCAGACTGATTCCCCAGTTTTCTTGCTGTTGGCAAATAAAGTGGCAAATATGCCCCGCCCTGGTGGGGTAAGAGCTTTACTTGCCCAAAGCAACTGCCCCTGGCCGGTCTTCTGTACAGATCAATGTTTCTGATGGTTCAGGCCTTTCCCGTGTTTTCCTAGCTCATTCAGGGCAGCCCTGAACCCTTGGGCCAATTGCGTGGCCGGTCCTTGGCCATAATAATGCAGGAAGATCATGTGCGGGTCATCCCCCAGCATGTGGTTATGCAGCGCCACCACTTCCAGGTTATGCCGGCGTAGCGCCGAGATCACCGGGTTCACTTCTGAGGACAGCATTGCCACGTCGCCGGCTATATGCGCCTTCTCCTTGGTGCCGGCAAACGAAGCCCAGGAATTCAGGCCTATGGCCGCTGTCATCTCGGCGCCCATCGCCATCACCGTTAAGTCAGGGCGGCCAATGGTGTATTTGTAGGTAGGGCCGTTGACAGTACCGGTGTGCTTTACAATGGCATCCAGGGCCGGGAGGTCAAAATTCTCCTTCCCTGTAGGAGCGGCAGCGGCCCCCGTAGCTGTATTCCCACTCTGGGTACCTGACGTTGGCGCTTGCCCACCCGGCTGGTTCTTGGGCGAAATCTTGCTCTGGCTGATGGTGGCAGCGAACTTTTTGGCCAGTTCCGCGGGAGTTCCCATGCCGTGCAGGTGCATGTAAAAGATGCGGGGTTCCTCATAGAAGAAATGGTTGTGGATGGCGCTTATCTCCAGTCCGTTGGCCAGGGCCGCGGAAATCAAGGGGTTGACTTCTTCCTGAAGGAGCACTGTATCACTCATGAGCATGGCCGTTTTACCATCTACGGTTCTTTTGATGGCCACCCATCCTCCAAAACCGAAGGGGATGGGTACGGCTTCTCCCTTTACCCTCACCTTCAGATCATTGCGGGGAAGGGCCGTGTTGTGCGTGGCCTCTTCTTCTTTGTAGGTGCCTTTCTTGCCCAAAGCAGCCTCAATGGCCACTATCTCCGCGGGAGTGAGGGGAGGCGTTTTTTTCTTGGCGGGAGCGGCAGACAGCTCCCATACGCCCAGGGCAGACGCTCCTCCCAAAAGGGCTGTGGCCTGTAAAGCATGACGTCTGTTCATAAAGACAAATGCAAAGGTTTAGAAACACATGATGCTGTGAAATGCAGAATACAGAGCCAGGCAAACCCGAGGCCCACGGAGGTGACTTTCTACGAACGGAGGGAACGGGAGAGGGTTTCTCTTAAGGGGGAGGAAGCAGCCGTTTTTAGGCTATTTTCTTGAAAAGAGGGCAGGAACGCAGTGGGGATTTCTATAGGTAAACGTAATGGAAAGGCAACAAAAAAGCCAACCTCGGGGAGGTCGGCTTTTTCAGCACTAAAAGTATGGGAAAACTAATCTTGTAAAGATTAACCTCTTTTTTCTTTGATACGGGCAGCTTTACCAGAAAGGCCTCTCAGGTAGAACAGACGGGCTCTTCTCACTTTACCTCTGCGGATTACTTCGATCTTCTCAATATTTGGAGAAAGAACCGGGAAAATACGCTCAGTACCAATTTGGTTAGACACTTTTCTTACAGTGAAAGTCTCGCTGGCACCAGAGTTTCTGCGTTGCAATACCACACCTTGGAATTGCTGGATACGCTCTTTGTTACCCTCACGGATTCTAACGTGAATATTCACGGTGTCGCCAGCAGCAAAAGCAGGGATAGAGGCACGCTTCTCAGTGTATTCCTGCTCTACTAGTTTAATTAAATCGCTCATGACTATAATATATAGTGTCTGTTTATCTGCAAAATTCGGAGTGCAAATATAGACGTTATTTTTCTAATTGTAAATCAACAACTACTAATTTTTTTCTTCGCGCAACAAATCCGGCCTCAGTTGCCTGGTGCGTTGCACGGCCTGCTCAAAGCGCCACTCCTCTACCTTGGGAGTATTGCCAGACAGCAGGATGTCTGGTACGCCATGTCCTTCAAAATCAGCGGGCCTGGAATAAACCGGTGGCGCCAGCAGATTGTCCTGGAAGGAGTCTGAGAGCGCACTGCTCTCATCGTTGAGCACCCCCGGGATCAACCGGATGAGCGAGTCAGCCAAGACCGCCGCGGCCAGTTCTCCGCCAGAGAGCACATAGTCACCTATGCTGATCTCATGGGTCACGAACAGGTCCCGCACGCGCTGGTCCACGCCTTTGTAGTGGCCGCACAGGATGATGATGTTCTGCAGCAGAGACAACCGGTTGGCCATGGGCTGGTTCAGCGTTTGGCCGTCTGGGGTCATGTAGATCACCGCATCATAGGGGCGCTGGGCCTGGAGTTCCCGTATGCACTTGGCAATGGGTTCTACCATGAGCACCATGCCGGCCCCGCCGCCAAACGCATAGTCATCAATCTGACCATGCTTGTTGATGGCGTACTTGCGGAGGTCATGCAAGTGTACTTCCACCAGGCCTTTGTCCTGCGCCCGCTTTAAGATGGAATGGTCAAAAGGACCCGTGAGCAGGTGCGGCTGGCAGGTGATGATATCAAACCTTGTCATCGTCCTCTTCTTCCAAAGGTGGTTCCTCTACCTGACGGTTAGAGGGTTGGGTATAAACTTCCAGCAGGCCCTCTGGCAGGTTCACGTAGAGTCTGCGCTCCTCTTTGCTGGTGCGCAAGATGATCTCATCCTGAACCGGGATCAGTACCTCATGGCCTTGGTACTCCATGGCCAGCAAATCCTGGTTAGGCAAGTCAAAGAACGTCTGCACCGTACCCAGTTCACCCAATTGCTTGTCTACCACCGTGTACCCGATCACCTCATGGAAGTAGAACTGGTCCTCTTCCAGCTCTGGGAGCTGGTTCAGGGGCAGGTAGAGGCTTACGCCTTTGAGTTTTTCGGCATCGGCCACCGTGTTCACATCCTCAAACTTGAGAATGCTGCGGCCTTTGTCCTGGGGGTTGAGGTCATCAATGAAAAAAGGAACCAGTTTCCCGTTTATCAACAGGAAGACTGATTCCAATTCATCGTACTCTTCCGGAAAGTCCACGTCAAAAAACGCGACTACCTGGCCTTTGGTGCCATGCGCCTTCACGATATACCCCAATTGGAAGCATGCGTCTAACGTCATGGCCGGTAAAATTAAGCTTGTGCTTCTTCAGTAGCGTCAGCAGCTGGCACGTCAGCGGCACCTTCTGTGGCCTCACCTTCAGCGGCAGAGGCTTCTTCTGCTACAGGCGTGTTTTTCTTCTGGATTGCTTCAGCACGGGCAGTGTTCACTTTGGCTTCAGCCTCCAGAGCAGCTTGTCTCTTAGCAGCTTTGTCGGTGCCTAATTTCTCTACTTTGCCAGTGATTTTGGCTTCTTTGGCGGCTTTCCACTCAGCGTAGCGGGCATCTGCCTGCTCCTGCGTCACGGCGCCTTTCAAAACACCAATCTGCAAGTGTTTTCTGAACATCACACCGGTGTAAGAAAGCATGGCTTTCACGGTGTCTGTAGGTTGTGCACCTTTCAATACCCAATCCAACGCTTTGTCTTCGTTGAAGTTGATAGTGGCGGGGTTGGTTAAGGGGTTGTACGTACCCAGTTTCTCAATGAAACGACCATCACGTGGTGAACGGGCATCTGCAACTACGATATCATACATCGCAGCTTTCTTGCGGCCTCTGCGGGCCAATCTGATTTTAACAGCCATAGCTAAATTTGTTAATGCGCCGGATCCCGTCCGGCATTGGGGTGCAAATGTACGCAACTATTTTTGAATGTGCTAACGGTTTGTGGATTAGAAGATTTAGGGATGTGAATGATTTGCAGATTTGAAGATGTGGTGGGCCGAATGCGTTTTTGGGGTACTATTCTGAAAACAGGGCCAAAACGGGCTTTATCTGGAAAAGCGAGGTGGAAACAGGGGGACGCCAAAGGATAACTATGGTGTTGCGGATAAAAAGCGAAAGCCCCAACTCCGTTTCAGGGGTTGGGGCTTTTGTGGGTTAAAACTTTCTAACGTTAGGCCCGGGCCTTCTTCAGTTTAATGATGCCAATCTTATCTAGGGTCCAGATCACCGGGTAAGTGGGGTCTACTTCCCACCATTTCACCCCGAAGTTCACGCGGTTAGGCAGTTTGTGGTGGTTATTCTGGAACAGCTCGCCGCCGGTCAAGAAGTCAAAGAAAAGCGAGTTGCGGGATTTGTCATGGTTGTCAAAGTTCTGGTAGCCGTATTTGTGGCCGCTCCAGTTCACGATAGCGCCGTGCAGCGGGCCCATCAGGAAATGCAAAGGCAACAGCAGGTACATCCACCACTCTGTGGCGAAGTTGATGTAGAAAAGCACGTACAGCACACCCCACGCCAAGCGGGAACCCCAGTGGTCACCTATGCTTTCTAAAGCGCGCCAGGTAGGGTAGTTGCCGTCAAAGCGCATCTCAGGCTCTACCCGGTTGTTGAGAAAATCATTGTAAATGTTTTTGGTCTTCCACATCATGGAAAACGCGTTACCCGAGAAATGCGGGGAATGCGGGTCACGCGCCGTGTCTGAGAAGGCATGGTGCATGCGGTGCATGATGGCATACGCCCTGGGCGACAGGTAAGAAGAACCCTGGCTGAGATACGTGAGCAAAAAGAAGAATTTCTCCCAGAAAGGGTTCATGGTGAACATCTTGTGGGCGGCGTACCGGTGCAGGTAGAACGTCTGCACAAACAGGGAAAGGTACCAGTGTGCTACAAAAAAGAGGAGAATGATCATGCGTGAAGCGTGCAATTAATTAGTTGTGCCAAACAGGAGCGGGCTCCTTTGAAACAGTACTGTGGTAAATAAGTTCACAAAGCTACAACGCTTGTCTTTAACGGCGTAAAAACAAATCCAGAAAATTTGGCAAAGTGATGAAAATCATTTTTGGCGTAACCGGGCCAAAAAGGTTAAGCGGGGTGCAGACGGAGAAGAAAGGTACTTTTCTGCCTTAGGGAAGATGGGCAAAGAGCAAAAGTTTCTATAGTCTTGCCGCGGGGAAGAAGCTTTGCTTTTTTCTCTGTAATACGTTGCCTAAACAGGTGAATTGGCGGGAGATGGAAAAAACTACGGCAGAAACGGCAGCCAGGCTGCAATAGACGGGGGAGGGGCCTGCACCGTCACCCAGGTTTTTAAGACCGGGTGCTCAAAACCCAGTTCGCGGGCGTGCAGGCAGATGCTTTTATTAGGCAGAGGTTCTGGGGCGCCGTACCGCAAATCACCAATGATAGGGCATTTCAACGAGGCCAGTTGTACCCGTATCTGGTGCGGCCGGCCAGTGACTGGGCGTACCTCCACCAGAAATCTGCCAGCGGTGCCCTTTAACAGGGAATAGCTGAGCTCTGCCCGTTGGCTGCCGGGCTTTTCCTGGGTCAGGGCCTTGGTGGTATTGCGGGCCGCATCTTTCACGAGCCAATGCACCAAAGTGCCCTTCTCAGGGTTTGGCGCCCGCAAGGTAAGCGCCCAGTATACTTTTTTGGTGGTATGCAGCCGGAACTGCTCATTCAGCCGGCTCAGGGCCTTTGAGGTCTTGGCCAGCAACACCACGCCGCTCACAGGGCGGTCAAGGCGGTGCACCACTCCCATGAATACATTGCCGGGCTTCTGGTATTTCTGCCGGACGTACTCTTTGGCCAGTTCAGACAAAGGAACATCGCCCGTCTCGTCGCCCTGTACCAGTACTCCGCTGGGCTTGTTCACCACCAGAATATGGTTGTCTTCAAAAAGGACGTCTAACGCAGCAGGAGCGGGCATGGGTGGGAATTGTTGTTAGTGATGAGTGCCTAGTGATTAGTTCTCTGTGGTTGTCTTTGGTGCCTGCAGAGTACTTGTTTTGGGCGTGTTTTGTGAAAAATAGCCTTAATAGCCTTATAAGATATTTAGGCGTAGCCAATCTTACATCTGCTTAAAAGTTATTCCACTAATCACTACCAACTAATCACTAAAAACTAATACGCTTCTTCCTCCGTGGGGAAGTTCAGGGATTTTACGTCTTGGATGTAGTTGCTCACCGCGCCCGTGATAATGTCATGGAGTTCGGCGTACCGGCGTAAAAAGCGCGGTTTGAATTCTTTGGTAATGCCCAGCAGATCATGGATCACCAGCACCTGGCCATCAACGTGCGGTCCGGCTCCTATGCCGATGATAGGAATCTCCAGTTCATCTGCCACGCGCTTGGCCAACGAAGACGGGATCTTCTCCAGCACAATGGCAAAGCAACCCAGTTCCTGTAGCAGGCGGGCGTCTGAGAGTAATTTTTCGGCTTCAGCCTCTTCTTTGGCGCGTACCGAGTAAGTGCCGAATTTATAGATGGACTGCGGAGTTAGGCCCAAGTGCCCCATCACGGGAACGCCTGCGCTCAAGATACGGGTAATGGATTCCTTTATTTCAACGCCACCTTCCAGCTTCACGCCGTGGGCGCCAGATTCTTTCATGATCCGGATGGCCGAACGCAAGGCCTCAGAGGAGTTACCTTGGTAAGACCCGAACGGCAAATCCACCACCACAAACGCCCGTTTGACCCCGCGCACCACAGAAGAGGCGTGGTAGATCATCTGATCCAGGGTGATGGGCAGCGTGGTTTCATGGCCCGCCATGACGTTAGAGGCAGAATCCCCTACCAATAAGACATCTGTGCCTGCCGCGTCCAGCAAGGTAGCCATGGAGAAGTCATAGGCGGTGAGCATGGAGATTTTCTCGCCTCGCTCTTTCATGCTTTGCAGCTGGTGGGTGGTTACAATCTTCACCTCGCGTTTCTGAACCGACATAATCAAATAGTGTATTAGCCTTGGGCAAAGGTAAGGAGTGGGAATTTGGAATCAGAGCCTAAAAACCAGAAATTATCTGGCTTGGAAATGGCCCATAGGAGGACGCCAGCGCATGATCAACTTCTTGAAAAGGCCTCCGGGAGCAGGAGGGATGTGCCCTGCTTTTGGGAAAACAGGCCAAAAACAGCGCGGCCACCTTGCTGGAAGATGGCCGCGCCGGGTAGATCAGGAAAGACAGTTAAGCCTTAGTAAGGCCGTCCGCTGGCGCTGCTGCTGCGTCTCAGGCGAAGGTCTTGCAACAAGGCAGATTTGGCGTTGATGTTGATGGAATAGCGCTGCAGAACCCCAAACGGCACCCAGTCAATAGACATCTGCCAGCAGTGCAGGTCGCGCACAATGCCAATGTTGGTGTAGCTCAGGATCTTGTTCTTAAGGTCATAGCTGGTGGTGTAGTTTACCGCCCATTTATCGGTAAGCGTCACCGAACCGTTGATGCCCGCTGAAGTGGCGTTGTTCATGAGCTTGTCGGTGAGGGCGTCTCTGGTGAAGTTAGAGGTAAGGTCCACGGACAGGGTCCAGGGAATGTTGAACTCCACGTAATCGGCGGCGGTCACTGTGCGCTGCAAGGCCGGTAGGTTAGTGGGCGGTGCAGCCCCGGAGGCGGCCTGTTGCTTGCGGGCCTGCTGGTTGAACTCAAAGCCGGTGTTGAAGTTCAGGTTCATGAGGCGGGCCAACCGGAATCCTCCGCCTTCTATCAGGTATCTGTCTACTGGCCGCCCATTCTCATATTGGTAAGGGTCAAAGCTTCCTGAAAGGGTGACCCCCACGTTGTTGAACAACTTGGTAGAAAGGTTCACGCTGATGTTGGAGAGTTTGAAGGAGTCGGCGGCCATGTTGTAAGAGCCTGCCAGGTTGAAGGCGTCTATCAGGCTTACCTTCTTGAAGACCCCGGCGCTATCGGTTTTCACCTTCATCTCCACGTTGTTGTTGACGGAGAAGGAAAGCGCGCTACTCAAGCCTGGGCCGGGCACGTTCCCTTCCAGGCCTTGGAACCGGGAAAGCAGTTGGGTATTGCCTAAGCTGTCACGCTGCACGCGCTGATAAAAACCAAACTCGGGGTTCCCGAAATCGGGCCGGAAGCTATAGGAGAGGTTGGGGGTAAGCGTGTGGCGGATGGCTTCAATCTTCTTGCCTTTGATTTGGGCAGTACCGTACAGGTTGGTGGCCAGGGAAACGCCGCCTTGGTATTGATACGTGCGCTGCAGTCCTTTCAAGGTGTCTACCGCCAGCAGGTTTGATCCCGGAACGTTCCGGTACGTGAATTTCTTGGTGAACCAGCTCTCACTGTAGCTCACGCCCGGCGTCAGTTTGAAGTACTTGAACAGGCTAACGGTTCCCAGCGTGATAGGAATGTCATGGTTGATGCTGGTGCGGGCATTCCGGAAAATCTGTGACAGGTTGGAACCGTTAATGGCCACCACCGTGTCACGGCCCATGCGGTTAGAGAACGGGAAGCCCAGGCCTGAACCCGCCGAGATGTTGTTGGTCACGTACTGGCGGGCGTTCAGGTTATACCCAATCCTGATGCCTTCAATCCAGCGGCCGGTGAGGGTGCCCCCAAACCATTCAATAGGGCTCTGGCTGGCCACCCCAAAACTGAAGTCCGGCAGCGTGAAGCTCATCTGCTGCACCGGTACCTGCTCCCCCTGGGCGTTGGCCTGTGTTCTGGTGGTTTGGCTTTGGGAGATGGTCACGCCGTAGTTGATAGGCGAGTTGGGGCTGCTCTTGCGATAAGAAACGGTAGAGTTGAAGGCCGGCGACAGGGCGTTCTGCGGACTGGTGGAATTGCGTTGGTTGTAGAACTGGCTACCGGCGTTCACGCTGGCTGAGAATTGCCCCTGGCCCGGGCGGGTGACCGGTTGGTGGCTCCAGCTGATCCAGATGTCACGCGAATCTGAGCGGTAGTTGTACACATTGTCAGTGGTGGCCCCGGCGCCTATGTTTTCGCTGGCCTTGATGAACGTATGGCTCAAAGAAAAGCTTCCGCTGAACTTGTACCGCTTGGTGTAGGTAGACTGTACCCGGGCGCCGTACCCGCCCAGCGAGTAGATGTCACCGGTGAGACGCAGGTCCATGTACTCATTCATGGCCCAGTAAAAACCACCCTCCCGCAGGTAGAACCCCTGCTGGTTTGATTCCCCAAAGGTAGGGATGATCACCCCGGAGCCTCTTTTACGGGGCGAAGGGAAAAACCCGAACGGCAGGCCTATGGGCGTGGGCACATCAGCGAACACCAGGTGGAAAGGCCCGGCAATGACCCGGTCATTGGGGATCACCTTCATTTTGGTGGCCTTTATGTAAAAGTGCGGGTGTTCCAGGTCACAGGTGGTGTAGCGGGCGTGGCGGCCATAGATGCTGCCAGCCGAATCGCGCTTGATGGTCTCGGCGTGGATGAAGCCTTCGCCCTGCGTGGTGACCGCGCCAATCACCCGGCCTTTCTTGGTCTTGTAGTTGTAGCTCATGCGCTCGGCCTGGTACGTTTCCGCCCCGTTTTTGAACAAAGGCTTGTTCTGGAGCACCCCGGCAGAGTCCTTCATTCCTTCGGCGTCAATGATGCTGGTCTTCCAGTTGATCTGGATAAAGGCGGCGTCCAGGGCTACCTCTCCGTAGTCAATGTGGGCATCACCGTAGAGGTACATGATTTGGCTTACCGCATCATAGCGGATAGAATCTTTGGCTTTATAATTGATAGTGGTCTCAATGTCGCCGCGTTTCTTAACGGCGGCGGTGTCTTTGGGGGTAACCACCAAGGAGTCAGAGCGGGTAGGGCGAACCTGCGCGTGTCCCTCATTGCCAGAAAAAAAGGCAATCCCGTAAAACAGGGCAATTGCCAAAAACAGGAGGGGGCTCTTCTGATTCAAGTATTTTTTTTGTTATTTTGTTAACCTAGGACAAAGTTATTAACAATAGCTTTTAACTAACGTATCCTGTGAAAAATATTGTCTCGCTTACCTTCCTTGCTTTCTTACTGTTTAGTTCTTTCACCACCTTTGAACGGAAGGATGTAAAAATACGGACCATAGTGATTGATGCCGGCCACGGCGGAAAAGACACAGGCTGTAACGGCGCCTCTGCCAAGGAGAAGGACGTTGCCCTCAAAGTAGCCCTCAAACTGGGCGAGTTGATTGAAGAGAACATCCCGGACGTGAAGGTGATCTACACCCGCAAAGACGACCGTTTTGTGGAGTTGATTGACCGGGCCGGTATCGCAAATAAAAACCACGCTGACCTTTTTGTCTCCATCCATTGCAACGCCGGACCCAGCTCCGCCTTCGGCACAGAGACCTATACCATGGGGTTGCACAAGACCAGCGGGAACCTGGCCGTAGCCACCCGCGAGAACTCGGTTATCTTGCAGGAAGAAAACTACGAGAAAAAGTACAACGGCTTTAACCCTACCTCGCCGCAAAGCCACATCCTCTTCAGTTTATACCAAAGCGCCCACATGGAGAACAGCCTGCGGTTTGCCCAGAAGGTAGAGAGGGAGTTCAAACACAAAGTGGGCCGTTCCAGCCGCGGCGTGAAACAAGCGGGGTTCCTGGTGCTCTGGAAGTCTGCCATGCCCAGCACCTTGATTGAGATCGGGTTCCTCACTAATCCGCAGGAAGAGAAGTTCCTCAACGATAAGTCCAATCAATCGTATATGGCATCAGGTATCTACCGGGCTTTTAAGGACTATAAGCAAGAGCTGGAAGCCATGAACTAAAAATCTTACCCCTGTGAAATTTTCTAAAGAACTCAAAGTAGCGGTGCTGGGCATTGTGTCCTTGGCGGCGCTCTACGTGGGCTTTCTCTTCTTAAAAGGCAGTAGTATCCTTTCCTCTACCCGTACCTACCATGTGGTCTATGACTCTGTGGAAGGCCTGGCGGTTTCTAACCCCGTGCTCATCAATGGGTTCAAGGTTGGGTTGGTGAAAGAAATGGTACTAGACCAGAAAAAGGGCAACAAGATTCTGGTCACCCTTGACGTGGAGAAAGACATAGACGTAGGTGATTCTACCGTGGCCATGCTGGTAAGCTCAGATATCTTGGGGAGCAAGGCGATTGAGCTCTACATGGGGCGCAACAAAACGCGTTACAACGGCGGCGAGTACCTGATCCCGTTTGTGAAACGAAGCATCACGGACATGCTCTCCCAACGGGCCATGCCTGTGCTGGGTACCGTTGATTCTACCTTGCAAAGGCTGAACAGCTTCCTGGACAAAGATGCCAAGCAAAGCATCCAATCCATTCTTCTGAACGCCCAGGCTACCTCTGAGACCCTGCGGGCGGTGGCATTGGCCAACCAAGGCAACATCAACGAGATCACCAGCAACCTGGCGCAATTGACTGCGGCCCTGCGCGGCACGGAGGCCAAGTTCAGCCGCCTGGCCAGTAACCTGAACACCATCACAGATACCATAGACGTGGCCTCCATGAACAGCGCCATCAGAGGCCTGGATAGCACTATCTCGCAGGCCCAACTCACCATGAGCAAGCTCAATGAGACCAATGGCAGCCTGGGAAAACTCATGAACGATGACTCCTTGTACCGCAACCTGAACGGCTCCAGCGAGAGCCTGAACGCGCTGCTCATGGACTTGAAAGCCAACCCGAAACGGTACGTGCATTTCTCGCTCTTGCAGATAGGCGGCGGTACCAAGGTAGACAAGGCCTCTAATGTGAAGGATGCCAACAAAGTGAAAAATGCCGGTAACGTGCAGAATGCCGGTACGGTAGAAGAGAAGAAATAACGTGGAGGATGCCTTTTAAAAAGCGTTTTGGTGCCGTTTTCAATGAAGCGGGGCCAAAACGCTTTTTTATGCCCTTGCGTACAGGAAGGGAAAAGCCTAACAACTGTTAGGCTTTTCTGAATTTTACTATATTTGTCTACCCCACGTGGGGCATTCACCCCTAACCACCGCTTTCATAGATCTATGGATATTGAATTCAACAAGAACGAAGACAGCCTCAAGCAACTTAGCTTCCAACTGAAGGCCAGACACAACAAAGTAGCCTTGGGTGGTGGCGAGAAAGCCATTGCCAAGCAGCACGAGAAAGGCAAACTCACCGCCAGGGAGCGCATCCAGTACTTGTTAGATGAAGACTCAGAGTTCCTGGAGATTGCCGCCTTCGCTGGCGAGGGCATGTACCAGGAATACGGCGGCTGCCCCGGCGGCGGCGTGGTGGCCGGTATTGGCTACGTAAAAGGCCGGCAGTGCATGGTCATTGCTAATGATGCCACCGTGAAGGCCGGAGCCTGGTTTCCCATCACGGCCAAGAAAAACCTGCGCGCCCAGGAGATAGCCCTGGAAAACCGCCTGCCGGTCATTTACCTGGTAGACAGCGCCGGGGTGTTCCTGCCCATGCAAGACGAGATCTTCCCAGACAAAGAGCACTTCGGGCGCATGTTCCGCAACAACGCCATCATGAGCTCAGAGGGCATCGTGCAAATCTCCGCTATCATGGGTTCCTGCGTGGCGGGTGGGGCCTACCTGCCCATCATGAGCGACGAGGCCATGATTGTGGAAGGCACCGGCTCCATCTTTTTGGCCGGTTCTTACCTGGTGAAAGCCGCCATTGGCGAAACCATTGACAACGAAACCCTGGGCGGCGCCTCCACTCATTCCGAGATCTCCGGCGTCACCGACTATAAGTTTGAGACCGACCAGGAGTGCCTAGACCATATCCGGAACATTTTTGATAAAATGGGCGAGAACCCCAAAGCCGGGTTCAGCCGCGTGCCATCGGCAGCGCCGAAACTGGACCCGAAGGAAATCTATGGGATTCTGCCGCAGGACCGCGTGAAGCCTTATGACATGATGGAGATCATCTTGCGGTTGGTGGACAACTCTGAGTTTGAGCCTTACAAAGACCTCTACGGGCAGAGCCTCATCTGTGGGCTGGCCCGCATTGACGGCTGGGCCGTGGGCATTGTGGCCAACCAGCGCAAGATCGTGAAAAGCAAGAAAGGCGAGATGCAGATGGGCGGCGTGATCTACTCAGACTCCGCAGACAAGGCCGCCCGGTTTATCATGAACTGCAACCAGAAGAAGATTCCGCTGGTGTTTTTGCAAGACGTGTCGGGGTTCATGGTGGGCAGCAAGGCCGAGCACGGCGGTATCATCAAAGACGGGGCCAAGTTGGTGAATGCCATGAGCAACTCCGTGGTTCCTAAATTCACCATTCTGATAGGCAACAGCTACGGGGCCGGCAACTACGCCATGTGCGGCAAGGCGTATGATCCTCGCCTCATCTATGCCTGGCCTACGGCACAATTGGCAGTGATGAGCGGCGCCTCGGCGGCCAAGACCCTGTTGCAGATCCAGGTGGCCTCCCTCAAAGCCAAAGGCGAGGTCATCACCCCCGAAGCCGAGAAAGAGCTGCTGGACAAGATCACCGACCGGTACAATGAGCAGCTGAGCCCGTATTATGCGGCCGCTCGCCTGTGGGTAGACGGCATCATTGACCCATTGGAAACCCGCAAGGTGCTTTCTATGGGCATTGAGGCAGCCAACAACGCACCCATCACCAAGCCCTTCAATGTGGGTGTGATCCAAACCTGATTTTAATTAGGAATTAGGAATTAGGAATTAGGAATTAGGAATTAGGAATTAGGAATTAGGAATTAGGAATTAGGAATTAGGAATTAGGAATTAGGAATTAGGAATTAGTTTTTCCCTGACCGCCTTACCATAAAGAACAGGGAAGCATTTCTGGGCTGCTTTTGGGAAAGGCGTCTGGAAACGCTTTTGCCCCGGTTCTCGTTCTTGGAGGGAGGCAGGATAAGAAGAATCTGGTGCATCGTTTCCTGAAGAGATTCGGCAGATTCCATTCTTAATTCCTACTTTTAAATTCTTAATTGAAAAAGGTTTGACCAATAAAGAAATAAAGGCCCTGATCTCTCTGCTGGATGATGAGGATCCGGAGGTGGTGGCGCACGTGCACCAGCGCATTGTTGATCTAGGCGATACCATTACCCCTTTTCTGGAGGAAGCCTGGGAAGAAAGCCTGGACCCCGAGCATCAGAAGAAACTGGAGGACCTGATCCATGACCTGCAGTACTCCTCGTTGCTGCAACGCCTGAAAGCTTGGAAAGAGGAAGGCGGCACCGATCTGGTGCGGGGCATGTGGCTGGTGAGTTCGTACCAATACCCAGACGTGAGCCTGGAAGACCTCAACCGTTCCATTGACCAGCTGTATTATGAGGCCTGGGTGCACGTGCGCCCAGACATGCACCCGTATGACCAGGTGAAAACCCTCAATTACGTGCTCTTCAAGCTGCACCGTTTCTCGGCGAATACCAAGAACTTCCATGCGCCGGCCAACTCCATGCTTAACCAGGTGCTGGAAACCAAACGCGGCAACCCACTTTCGCTGTGCGTGGTGTACATGACCCTGGCCCAGCGCCTGGGTTTGCCCGTGTACGGCGTGAACCTGCCCAACCTGTTTGTGCTCACGTTTAAGAGCGAGATCCTGCCGCAGTTCTACATCAACGTGTACAACCGGGGGTTGATCCTCACCAAAAGCGACATTGACAATTACCTGCTGCAGCTCAACCTCAACCCCCTGGAAATCTTCTATGAACCCTGTTCGCCCATTGACATTGTGCGGCGGGCGCTCCGGAACCTTTCCCTTTCCTATGAGAAACTGAACGACCCGGAGAAAGCCACTGAGATAGAGCGGCTGCTAGATGTGCTGGGCGATGAAGAGTCGGCCCAGGCCCAGGGCGCCGCAGAAGGCGGCCTGAACGAAGACGAGGAAAGCGGAGACAGCTACGGCGAAGACGACGACGAAGAAGACCTCTAGCATTTACGGCCTACTTTAGCCTTAATGGGCCAGAAATGGGAGCCTTGCCAACAGAGAAGCCATTCCGGCAGGAGTGGCTTTTTCTATGCCTGTTTTTTTCTGGCCGGGGAGGTGGAAGGGAGTTTTTGGGAAAACAACCGGGAAACAAATTTTGGCGGCCGCGGCAGATCACTATCTTTAGCGCTTCATCCTCAGCATCATGATACAGAAGAGTACCCGCTTAGACCATGTGTTCTACGAGATTAGAGGCCCCATTTTTGAAAAAGCCATGGATCTGGAGAAGCAAGGTTCCCGGATCACCCGCCTCAACATTGGCAATCCCGCCCCCTTCGGGTTTGAGGCCCCAGATGAGATTGTGCATGACGTGATGGTGAACCTGCGCAATGGGCAAGGGTACACAGATTCAAAAGGCCTCTTCGCCGCCCGCAAGGCCATCATGCACTACAGCCAGAGCAAAGGCCTCCAGCACGTGCACGAAGACGACATCATTATTGGCAACGGGGTAAGCGAACTCATCATGCTGAGCATGCAGGCGCTCCTCAACAATGACGATGAGATCCTGATCCCGGCCCCGGATTACCCGCTCTGGACGGCCGCCGTGAACCTGTCTGGCGGCAAGGCCGTTCACTACCTCTGTGATGAAGCCTCTGACTGGTACCCAGACCTGGCGGACATGGAAAGCAAGATCACCTCCCGCACCAAAGGCCTGGTCATCATCAATCCCAACAACCCCACCGGCGCCGTGTACCCCGCAGAGGTGTTGCAGCAGCTGGTGCAACTGGCCGAGCGGCACAAACTGATCGTGTTCTCAGATGAGATCTATGATAAGATCCTGTATGACGGGGTGGCGCATTTCTCTACTGCCTCGTTCGCGGAAGATGTGCTGTGTCTTACCTTCAGTGGCCTTTCCAAGAACTACCTGGCCGCCGGTTTCCGGGCCGGCTGGATGGTGGCCTCAGGCAACAAGGCCATTGCCACCTCTTACCTGGAGGGCCTCAACGCTCTGGCCAGCATGCGCCTGTGCAGCAACGTGCCCTCGCAGTTCGCCATCCAGACCGCACTGGGGGGCTATCAGAATATCACTGACCTGGTGTTGCCCACGGGCCGCCTGCACAAGCAGCGGGAAATATGCTACGAGAAACTGACGGCTATCCCGGGTATTTCCTGCGTGAAGCCGGCGGGCGCTTTTTACATGTTTCCCAAAATAGACACCAAAAAATTCAACATCCAGTCAGACGAGAAGCTGGTGCTGGATTTCCTCATTGACCAGCACGTGCTCCTGGTACAGGGAACCGGCTTCAATTGGAAACAGCCAGACCATTTCAGGGTGGTGTACCTGCCCACCGTGGAAGAGCTTTCTCTTACCTTAGACAAGCTGGCGGTCTTCCTGCAAGATTACGACGGCCGCAGCTAAGGAAGAAGGTTTTTTCTTGTCCTTAAATTGGAACATCTAAAGGTGGATGCTTGCCTGTTTTGGCGCTGGTTTTAAAATATTAGCGGGAAAACAGTTGCTTTCAAGAAGAATACCCGGTACATTATCTTTTTATGCAGGTGAAAAGGTAACGGATGGGGAAGACTTCTACTGGTATTATTTTACGATGGGTTCTTGGCGGGGCAATGCTTCTCTCTCTGGTATTTCCAGCGGCGGGGCAGCAGAGGTTTGTTCCTTTGCGGAAAGCCGCTATGGCACCTGCCCTCGCCGGGCCTCACACCAAAGCGAAGCGGCTTCAGGTACGGGTCCAGGTAACCGACCAGAAGCAATTCCTGACGTGGCTGCACGCTGCTTTGCCCCATGTAAGGTCAGCGGTAACTCCGTTGCCCGCTGTCTTGCTCTTAAACCACCTCTCGCCGCCAGACTTCTCGGTATTGACCCAGTGCTCCTTTGTTACGTTCATAGATGTTGCCCATCGGGTGCCGCAGGAAGAAGCTTATCTTCAGAACGCAGATTTAACGGTGAACCGGGTAGAAGCGGTGCACGTAGGGTTTCCTCAGATCACGGGGAAAGGCCTGGTGGTCTCTGTGAAGGAAAAGCCCTTTGATGCCACTGACCTGGATTTCAAGGGCCGGGTGATTCCAACGGCCCCGGCGGCCGGGGCACCTACGCCTCATGCCACCAGCATGGCAACCCTGGTAGCCGGGGGCGGCAATACTTCCCCCGGGGGCAAGGGAGCCGCCTGGCAAAGTCATGTACTCTCCTCAGACTTCTCGCGGCTGTTGCCAGATGAGACCAGTTGGCTTAAAAGCCACCAGGTATCTGTGCAGAACCATTCCTATGGGGTGGGGGTGGAGAACTACTACGGGCTAGAAAGCCAGGCGTATGATGCGCAAACCCTGGCCTTGCCGGAACTGCTGCACGTCTTTTCCTCGGGCAATGCCGGGGTTCAAACCCCTGCCCAGGGGCCGTATGCCGGCGTGCCGAAGTTTGCCAACCTTACGGGACAGTTTAAAACCTCCAAGAATACGCTCGCCGTGGGCGCCATAGACACCTCGGGCCAAGTAAGCGCCCTGAGCTCCAAGGGGCCCACCTTTGACGGTAGAATCAAGCCCGAGGTAGTGGCCTTTGGCGAGTCTGGTTCCTCAGAGGCCTCAGCGGTGGTGTCTGGCGTGGCGGCGCTGTTGCAGCAGGTGTACCAGGAACAGCAGAACGGGGTACTTCCGCCGGCCGCCTTGGTGAAGGCCGCCCTTATCAATAGCGCCAAGGAAAAAGGAAGGCCCGGCGTAGACTATGAGGCTGGCTTTGGGAGTATAGATGCCCTGGCGGCCGTACGCACCGTGCAGGCCCAGCGGTACCACCTGGGTTCGGTAGCCCAGGGCGAGGAGCAGGTGTTTCCCATCACGGTGCCAGCCTCTGCGGCCCGACTGAAAGTAACCCTGGTGTGGCACGATCTGGCTGGAGACCCCGCCGCCGCGTCTTCCTTGGTGAACGATCTGGACCTTACCCTGCATCATCAAGCCACTGGTCAGCAATGGCTGCCCTGGGGATTAAGTGCCTACCCGCACCCAGACTCTCTCCGGTTACCTGCCCGGCGCCAAACAGACCGCCGTAACAACGTGGAACAGGTAACCTTAGACTTGCCCGCGGTTGGCTTATACCACGTGAAGGTGAAAGGCCATCGTCTACGTTCCCCGTTGCAGGCTTTCAGCCTTGTGTATGGGGTAGAGGAAAAACTGGAGTGGGTGTATCCCAGCTCCGGCAGCCAGCTCAAGGCCGGTCAGGTAAACCGGCTGCGCTGGCTAGCTCCACTGGCAGGGAGCCAGACGGCGAAAATCGAATTCAGGTGGGCGGGGAAGGCGTGGCAGGTAATTCAGGAGAAGGTGCCTTTCCACCAGCAGTCCCTGGACTGGCGGGCGCCGGATTCCGCGGGCCTGGCGCAGGTGCGGATAACAGCCTCTGGGGGAGAGGTTTTGTCTTCAGGGATTTTCCAGGTAAGTCCGGTGCTGCCGCTGGAAGTGGGTTACCAATGCGAGGGAGAGGTGATGCTGTTCTGGCCTAAGGCAAAAGGAGTAGCCACCTACCAGGTGTACCAGTTGGGCGCCCAGTTCCTGGAGCCGTTGCCCCCGGTGCAAGACACGGTCTACCTCTTTCCTAAAGAGCGGCACCCGGGCGTGCACTTCGCCGTAGCCCCCGTCATTGGGGCTTCCCCAGGCATCAAAAGCTTCACCCTAGATTACCAGCAGCAGGGGGTAGACTGCTATATCAAGAACTTTGTAGCCCGTAACACGGTGACCGACTCTGTGCGGCTGCATCTGGAACTCAGCACCGTCTATGGCTTGGCGGGTGTTTTTCTGGAGCGGCTGAGCCAAGGCGTTTTCCAGACGGTGCAGGAACTCAGCAAACCTGCCAATACCCAGATCTCCTGGTTTGACCTGAACGCCACCCCGGGCCCTAACCAATACCGGGTAAAGGTGGTGACCACGAACCAGCAGGTGTTTTACAGTGCCACAGAAACCGTCTTCTACACCCCGAAAGAGTTTATCCAGGTTTTCCCGAATCCGGTAGTAGCAGGAGGGGAGCTACAGGTGGTGGTAGCAGATGATGCATTGGCCCAGATCCAATTTGTAGACCATTTAGGTAGATTGGTGAAGGAGACAAAGCAGGATGGGGCTGTTAAGAAGATTACTACCAATGGTCTTAAAGCGGGGGTCTATGTCTTGAAAATCACTTCATTAAATGAGCAAATTAAAATGGTGAGAGTGGTGGTGTTATAATCACGTTTTAATAAAAATAAAGCACAAATAGCTGCTATGAAAATAGCGGCTATTTGTGCTGGTAAAAAAGAAGTAATTAAGCCTTAATAAAGGTAATTAAGAGCCGTGCGGTCATTGGAATTAAACGGACGGTTTTGACCGGTGCCTACGCAGGCCAGCATCCAGGAAGTGGCATCTGCAGTGGTAGGGGTGCCGGGGATATGGATGGCCCCTACGGTGCTGGCTCCTTCATTGGTGTAGGCCCCGCCGCAGCTGTAGCTCCGGTCCATGTAGTCTGTGTGGCGGAAACCAATGCAGTGCCCAATCTCGTGCGCCAAAATGGTGGCCAGGTAGTTTGTGCCCGGGCTGGAGCCCAGATACGTAGAGTTCACCAGCACCTGGTTGTACGGGTTACCGCCAGAGGGGAAGCCCGCCGAGGCCAGATAAGGGGCATCTGAAGGCGATTTGGTCAGCAGGATGTTATAGCTGGAAGAAACCCTCTGGAACTTGATGAGCAGGTTTTCTGCGTTGTAACGGCGAATGGCTTCATCCAGGGCGGTGACATAGGCGGTAGGTAAACTGGTAGAGATCGCCACCTTGATGGTTCGGCCGGTGCCTACGCTTACCAGGTTGGTGGTGCGGTACTGCTCTGTTTCACTCACCCGCAGAAACTTGGCGTCTTGCTGGCTGTTCAGTTGTTCATCGGTTAAAAGAATGTCACCTTCTACCAGGTAACCACCTTCTACCACTTTTACATCTGAGGTGCCGAAGCCCATGTCATAAATCTGCTGCAATTTCTCTTTAGAGATAGCGGCTTTCTCTACTACTTCCTCTTCGTTCAAGGAACAGGCTGTGCTTCCTAACAATAGGGCACAAATCAACATCTTAATGCGGTAATTTTTTTTCATACTGCTTATTGGGGTTAGTTAAATATGAGGCTATGTTATTCATTTAAAATAAAATTAGCAAGCCGCAATTCTCTGTTAATTCAAATAAAAAATTTTAAAAAGTGGCCAGACAAGGCTTATGGAAAAGGTTTTGTGTTATAGAAATATAATGTAGGAGTGTGTTTGAATTGTTGGTGATAAACACTGAATAAAAGAGGGGTCGAAGAAAGGTGTTGTGCTTTTTTAATTCGCGTTATTTTGGTTAATTCTGTAAAAAGGACCTGGAAATAGGGGCCGCCTTAAAGGCCAAGGGAGCAGGTGCCTTATAGCTGGTAAAAGGTGAACGGAGTTTCATCTTGTGAAGGAGCCGTCCAGGAGGAAAAGCATTACCCTGTTTTAGCCTGGTCAGGCAAGGTGCCTACGACCAACCAGTAGGGCGGGCAAATAAAAAAGGCTGCCCTTGGGCAGCCTTTCCGGGCAGTTTTCAGAAAACCAGCCTAAAAACAAATGGATTGCTTTTGTTAATGCATGTAGGTTAGTTGGGCACGTACTGCAGGAAACTCAGGTTCTCTTCGCGGAGCGTGTCATTGGCCATTTCCAGCAGGTCATGGGCGGTCACGTGCTTGATCTGCCCAAAGATGTCGTTCAGGCTTTCTACCGTGCCCAGGTCCAGAATGCTTTTGCCCATCATCATCATGAAGCCCATGTTGCTCTCTTCGGCCATGGCCAGTTGGCCCATGAGCTGTTCTTTGGCCGAGTGGAGCTGCACAGAACCCATGGGTTTCTCACGCAGCAGTTTCAGTTCTTTCAGCACCAGGCCCACCGTACGCTTCAGTTGCTTCTTCTCCGTGCCGAAGTAGATGCCAAACAGCCCCGTATCTACGTAGGTGGCATAGTTGGCGTCAATGGTGTAGACCAGCCCGTGTTTCTCGCGCACCGCCAGGTTCAGCCGCGAGTTCATGCCGGGCCCGCCCAGAATGTTCACCAGCATGAAGAACGTAAGCCGGCGCGGGTCTGTGAGGGCGTAGGCGGGGCAGCCAATCACGCAGTGCGCCTGCTGAATGGCTTTCTCCATCACCAGGGTCTGGGGCTCATATGTCTTGAAGAGGAGGCGCTCCCGGGGCTGGTTCTTGCTCTGCAGGTGCCCCAGGTATTTCTCAGCTAGCTTGACCACGCGTGACAGGGGCCAGTTGCTCACCGAGCAGAACACCAGTTTGTCGGTGCTGAGGTTGCGGTCAATGAAGGCCTGGAAATCTTCGCGGGTAAAGCCGCCTACGCTCTCGCGGGTGCCCAGGATGTTGTTGCCCAGGGGGTGGTTCTTGAACACCACGGCGTCAAATTCATCAATGATGGCATCTTCCGGCGTGTCCAGGTACATGGCCATCTCTTCCAGGATCACGCCGCGCTCTTTCTCTATTTCCCGGGTGGGGAAGGTGGAATGGAAGGTGATATCGGTGAGCAGGTCAAAGGCCTTTTCAAAGTGATTTTCCAAAACCGAGGCGTAGAAGCTGATCTTCTCTTTGGTGGTGTAGGCATTGAGTTCGCCGCCCACGCTCTCCAACCGGTTCAGGATGTGGAACGACTTCCGTTTCTGGGTGCCTTTGAAGGCCATGTGTTCCCAGAAGTGGGCCAGGCCCTGCTCATGGGGCAGCTCATCGCGGGAGCCAATGTCCATCATGAAACCG
Organism: Rufibacter glacialis; assembly: GCF_008271745.1. GTDB lineage: Bacteria > Bacteroidota > Bacteroidia > Cytophagales > Hymenobacteraceae > Nibribacter > Nibribacter glacialis. Next base: position 426,721 of record NZ_VKKZ01000010.1, read on the forward strand.
CAGTGCGCGATTTTGGTGTGGGGCACTTGTTTGTGCAGGACTCTGATGCCGTTGGCTAGGGTATGGATATGGTAATCAGGTAATTTCGTCAAGATGTATAGGGCCTTTACAGGGAAAACGTTTTTCTGGGCGCCGCCCTTCCAGAGCGGCGCGCGTAGCCTGCAAAGGTACGGAGGAAAGATGTGAAAAGGATAAAATTTGAAGGTAGCCTTTACTGATTATGGTTTCTGGCCCTAACCCCTCCGGAAGCCTTCGTATACTAAGAAATGAGAAAGAGATTGCTGCAGTATGCCCGCAAGTATTACAAACTGGTCATCCACAGTATTGCTTTTTATCCGGCGGTCATTTCGCTTGTTTTTCTGTTGGTGTCTTACCTCATGATTACCCTTGACTTCTCCTCTTACGGGAAAGCCTTTAAAAGCCAGTGGGATTTCATGACCCTAAAAGACGCCAGCACAGCCCGCACCATTACCTCCACCATTGTCGCCGGTATTCTGTCTTTGACGGTGTTCAGCTTTTCCATGGTGATGATCCTGCTCAACCAGGCCGCCTCCAGCATGAGCAACCGGGTGTTGGATAGCATGATTGGGAACCGGTTCCAGCAGTGGATCCTGGGGTTTTATATAGGCACCATTGTGTATGGCCTGTTTCTGCTGAGTACCATCCGCGACATTGACTCTGGCATCTATGTGCCCGCCCTTAGTGTGTATCTGCTCATCCTGCTCACCGTGGTAGATATTTTCCTGTTTATATTTTTTCTGCATTATGTGACCCAATCCGTGAAATATGAGGTCATCATCCAACGGATCCATTCCCAGACCCGGCGGAAACTGGTGAAGTATTTCGCGTTAACCCAACCCCAAACCCAGGTTCTGCCCCCCTTAGGGGAAGCAAAGGAGGTGGTGATGCTGCACTCAGGCCATTTTCAGGGGTTTGACCAGGAACAGCTGATAGAATACTGTGCCAAGAAGAACTGGACTTTTGTTTTCCTGTACCCGGTAGGAGCGTTCATCCTGGAAGGATGCCCCTTTGGGAAGGTTCTCTCGCCAGACCCCATCACAGAGAAAGAGTACAGGCAAATCCAGCTGCTGGTAGATTTTTATCCGGGTGAACCCATAGAAAGGAACCCGCTGTATGGCTGCAGGCAATTGGTGGAAGTAACGCTTAGGGCCCTAAGCCCCGGCATAAATGATCCAGGCACCGCTGTCTTGGGTATGCACGTGCTGGTGGACCTGCTGGCTGTTCCCCTCACGCATTTCCCCTGTCAATTTTTCTATGATAAGGAAAACATACTGCGGGTAGTCACGAAAGAGACCTCCTTTCAGGACCTTTTCAAAAGCTTCCTGCTTCCCATCTGGGACTATGGCAAAGAAGACAGAATACTGCGGAAAGGCATGGAGATGATATTGGAACAACTGCTGCATCGGGCAACCTCAATTGAAGACAAAGGGGTGATGAATGCGCTTCTGAGTCAGGTAAAGGCCCACGGGGAAGAATAGAAGCCTGAAAGGTGGGCAGCCTTATTGCTTCCAAGCCAACGGTGCTCCTGCGACACCTCCTGGAATTACCCCGCCAATACTTGCTCATATACCTGGTGCAAGGCAGGAAGAGTCACCTCAGGCCGGAAGATCTTGGCATGGTCCAGGCCTTGGCGCACCATCTCCTTCTGAAGGTCGGTGCTCCCCAGCACCTCCTCCATGGTATGGGTCAGCGCCTCCACATCTGTGGGGGAGACATAGCGGGTGCCCGGTCCGCCCGCTTCAGAGAAGCAGGAACCGGTAGAGGTGATCACGGGCACCCTACTGTTCAGCGCCTCCACAATCGGGATCCCGAAGCCCTCAAAAATAGACGGATACACAAACAGCGTGGCCAACTGGTAGATCACAGGTAGCTCCTGGAACGGGATGTAGGGCAGGAACAAGACCTTTTTCTCTAAGCCATGCTCAGAAATATAGGCCTGCATCTCCTTAAAGTATTCCGTCTTGCGGCCGATGAAGGCCAGTGGTACCTGCGCCCCCGCCGCGTGCCAGGCCTTTAGCAGGTGCAGTTGGTTTTTGCGCCTTTCCAGCGTACCCACGCACAGAATGAACTGCTCTGGCAGCGCATATTTTTCCCGGATGGCGTTTGGGGTCTCTTTCTCCGGAATCAGCTGGAAAACAGGATCGCAGTCCTGGTACACCACTTTTACTTTCTCCTGGCCCACGCCGAAGAACTCCTCCAGATCCTGGGCCGTCTGCTGGCTGATGGCAATGATCTGGTGCGCGGCATCGCAGGCGTCTTTGAATTTTTTGCGGTAGATGTAGCGGTCAATGGTGGGGTAAAGCTCCGGGAACCGCAGGAAGATCAAGTCATGGATGGTGACCACCAATTTGGTGCGGGTGCGGTCAATGCCGTACGGTAGCTCATTGCTGAGGCCATGGTACACCTGCACCCCGTGTTTGGGCAAGGCGGCCCGCAACCCGAAGGTGCGCCACAGGGAAGAAAAGCGCTTGCCCAGGCCGTCTGGCTGCACTACCTGGGTCTTAGCCACCGGCGGGAAAAAATCTTTGAACAGGTCGTTCCGGCGCGGCGTGAACAAGGCATACTCCTCCTGAGGGTAATGCGTCATCATACCAGAGATGATAAAGCGGCTGTAGTTGCCCAGGCCGGAGGTATTGGTGAAGGCCCGTTTCGCGTCGTATCCTATTTTCATAAAGCAGTGCAAGGTAGAGGAAATTCCTTTTTTCTGCCACTTTCCGCCTTTAATTGCCGCTTGCCTAGCTAAGTAAGCGCGTGTTATAAGGGGGAGGGGGAAGAACTTTATTTTATAAAACTAAACCTTTAGTTCGTAAACTAAGTATTTAGTTATATATTCGTTCCATCACCTTTACCCCCTTCTAATGAAAGAGTTAACCAAAGCTGAAGAACAGGTCATGCAGATTCTCTGGAATCTGCGGCAGGGCTTCGTGAAAGACATCCTGGACCAGTTGCCCGAACCCAAACCCGCTTACAACACCGTTTCCACCATTGTGCGCATTCTGGAGAAGAAAGGGTTTGTGGGCTACAAGGCCTATGGCAAGACCCACGAATATTACCCGCTCATCGCCCGTGACGATTACCGCCATTTCTACCTCAAGAACTTTGTGAGCGGCTACTTTGGCGGGTCGTTCAAGCGGCTGGTCTCCTTTTTCGCGAAGGAAGAGAACATGGACCTGCAGGAACTGGAGGAAATGCTCAAGCACGTGAAAGAGGACCTAGACAAGAAAGAAGATGAATGAGCCGCTGCTGCAGTACCTGCTGGAATCAGGCACGGGCCTGGTGTTGCTCTACCTCTTTTATGCGGTGGTATTGAAAAAAGAGACCTGTTTCCAGTTTAACCGGTTCTACCTGATAGCGGCTCTTCTGCTGTCTTTCGTGTTGCCGCTCTCTAACCTGCCAGGCCTGGATCTGTGGCCGCAGCAGGAGACCGCCGCCCCGGAGGTGATGCTGGTGGAGATGCCTTTGGTGGCGACTGAGGTGCTGGTGGCGCCGGAAGAACCTCTGGACTACTGGCCCCTCTTGTACGGAATCTACGGTTTGGGTGTGCTATTCCTAACCGGTAGGTTTCTGCGGCAGACCCTCCGCCTTCGCCGGTTTGCCCGGGAGCATGGCGTCTCCTTTTACCTACCCAACCGCGCCCCCGTCTTTCTGACCTATGGTCAGTTGCCTACCTTCTCTTTCTGGCGCTGGGTTTTCTTTGACAACAGCCAAACCCTTACCCCCTCAGAAACCGAGCGCATTCTCCAGCACGAGCAGGTGCACCTTGACCAGCGGCATACGTTAGATGTCCTGCTGGTGTCAATGGCCAGTATCGTGTTCTGGTTTAACCCCTTGCTGGTACTCTATAAAAAGGCCCTGGAACATACCCATGAGTTCATTGCCGATGCCCACGTAGCCAGAACCGCTGGGGCCGCTTCCTATTCTTCCCTGCTGGTGAAGCAGGTGTTCAGGAACGCAGATTTTACCTTGGGTAGTTACTTTTTTCTCAATAAATCTCTCACGCTAACCAGAATCAAGATGATGAAAAGATTACATGAGTCCCCCAAGCTAAGCCGTATGCTGCTGGCAGTACCTGTTCTAGCGTTGTTGTTGGTGGCGGTAGCCGCCATGCGTCCGGCCCCCTTGCGGGAGACGGAGACCAGCGGTAAGGAGATTGCCCTGGTACAGAATGGCCCAGCCCAGTTTCCTGGAGGTCGCGAGGCCCTGAACACGTACGTGAAAAGCAATCTGGTGCTGCCAGAGATAGCCTACCAGAAACGCAAGAGCCCCAAAGACTTCGTGAAAGTAACCGCCACGCTGGAGTTGGAAGTAGGGGAAGACGGAACGCCTGTGTACCGCCGGGCCACGGCCCTGGACGTTCGGCCCCAGGACCCAGCGGTAGCGAAAGCGGTAGAGCGGCAGTTTACCACCCTAGTGAGCCAGATGCCTAAGTGGGTCCCGGCCCAGAAAGAGGGCAAGGCGGTTTCCTCCAAAGAAACCATTTCAGTATCGGTGGTGGGCGGAGATTTCCTCAACTACGCCTCTTACCTGGCAAACCGCCAGCAGAAGACTACTGTCTCTTCCCAGGCTGTGACCACACCAAGTACCGTAAGCAAACCCGCTGAATTCCCAGGTGGGGAAGAGGCTCTGTACCAGCACCTGAACAGCCAATTTGTTCTCCCAAGAGCCGTTCTAGAAGCCAAAGGTTCCTCAGACAGTACCGTTAAGTTTCTGCGCCATATCAAAGCGGAGCTTTTGGTAGGGGTTGATGGACGGGTTTCCCAAGCCCGGGTACTGGAGGTAAATACCCGGCCCTACCAGTCTCAGGAAGTACGCCAAGCCGTGGAGAAGGAGTTTATGCGGATAGCCACTCACCTGCCAACCTGGGCGCCTGCCTTTGAAAACGGAGCCCCAATTGCCTCAAAGGTAAAGGTGGAGTTTGCGACGTTCACCAAGCTTCCTGGAAAAGGAGAAGCGGAGAGCGCCAAAAAAGGGCAGGAGAAAGAAGCGGAAGTTCCTCCTAAAGATGACCGCGTGTTCATTGCCGTGGACCAAATGCCAGAGTTCCCAGGTGGGCAAGCCGCCATGTTTCAATACCTGGGGAAAAACTTCTCCATTCCGGCAGACGCCAGGGACGCAAAGGTGGAAGGAGTCATGGTGGCGTCTTTCATTGTGAATGCCCAAGGCAAAGTGACAGACGTGCAGGTTATGAAGAAGCTGACGCCCAGCTTGGATAAGGAACTGATCAAGACCCTGCAAAACATGCCCCTTTGGAAACCGGGCACCCAAAACGGGAAACCCGTAAACGTGAAATACACCGTTCCTTACCGGATTGCTCTGAAAGAGGAGACCTCAGTTGTGGCCAAGCCAGATGCGCAAAATGAGGAGAAGGTGTATATAGCGGTGCAGCAGATGCCAGAGTTCCCTGGTGGGCAAGCCGCCATGTTTAAATTCTTAGCGGAAAATTTTAAAATACCTGCCCAGGCCAAGGCCGAAGGCACCAATGGAAGCATAGTGGTTTCCTGCGTGATCACCAAAGAAGGCCGCGTGACGCGCGTAAAAGTAGAAAAAGGTTTGTCTCCAAGTCTTGACCAGGAGGCCATCCGTGCCACTTCGGCCATGCCTAACTGGGAGCCCGGGATTCAGAACGGAAAAGCCGTAGCGGTGAAGGTCACCACCCCTTACCGGATTGTTGTACCCAAAGAGTAGTGTTCCTTTTTTCTGTTTCTCCATCCCCCAAAGCCCAGACCCGTTTCTGGGCTTTTTTTATGAAAACGGGTGCAAAGGCCTCTATGATCGCAGGCGGAGCAATGGCCCGTTTTGGGCTTTTATACAGTCAGTATATGGAAGGATCAATAAGAGCCGAAAGCTTAGAAATGGTCTGTTTTTAAGCTAAAATCATAAATCCGGCCAGGAAACAACACCGGAAACCCTTTTGGCTCCAGTAGGCGGAATGGGGGAGGAAAAACTGAGGTATGGCAAAATCTGCCGCCAGTACCATCACGGTAAGAATACCGGCTGTTTTCAGGGAAAGACCTAAGAAAGACATTGGCTCAGTGCCAGACCAGTTCCACCACTTTGGAACCCACTTGCAGGGTGGTATGGGTTTCGCCGGTACGCCGCTTGACTATGATCTTCCTTTGCTTGGCAGGCCGTTTCTGCTGGGCCATTACCCATTGGGGAGACTTCTTGCGGTACAGTACCACCCCACCGTTGTCTTCAATCAGCCACGAAGGCGTATGCTTGTACACGAACCGCTTGCCCTTGACCTGAATGGTTTCCTTCACGGCCCAGGGGGTGGAGAAGCCCTGTACCAGTTCCAGCGCCTTGGCGGCATTGGGCACGCCGTATCCCACAAAATTATTCCCGAAGGGGTAGAGGTGGCTGCTCTGCTTGATGATGTCAGTAAGTTGCCGGGGGGTGAGGGCGGGGTTTTCTTCCAGCAGGCAGGCGGCCAGTCCCGCAATGATGGGTGCCGAAAAAGAAGTGCCCGAGGAGGCGAAGCAGGCCACGTCTGGTTTCAGGTAAGGCAGAAAAGAGGGGCCTATGCTGCTGTAGCCCTGCTTGGTCCAGGTGGTGAAATTGGTGGCGCCCACGGTGAGTACCCCCGGGGCATCTGCGGGGGTGTTAACCACCCGCCACTTTTTGTTGCCCCCGTCATTACCGGCGGCGATCACCAGCACCATTCCTTTCTGCTCCACGGCCATCTGCACGGCCCGGGCAATGAAACTGCTGCCGTCCATCTGCGCGGGGAGGTAGTTCTCAGCGGGGTTGTCAAAGCCGGTGCCGTACCCCAAAGACGAGTTCACCAGCCGAACCCCCAGGCTATCCATCCACTCCAACGCCCTGACAAAGTACTCTTCCTCAATGCGCGCTTCCTTGCCCCCGTGGTCGGTGCGGGCCAGGTAGTAGTCGGCTTGGTGGGCGAACCCGCTTAACACCCGCTGGGCCGGGTCAGAGCCGCCCAGGCACAGCAGCACATCGGTACCGTGCGAGTCCAGTCCGCTTTCGCGCTGGTGGAACACCTGGCTTTGGGTTGGGTTCACGAAGTCACGGTAGGCTTTGAGGCGCCCTTCCTCAAAAATAGCCTGTAAACCGGCCTTCTGCGGGGCCTCATAGAAACCCGCGTCAATCACTCCCACTTTCACGCCCCGGCCCGTGAGTCCGGCGGCCAGCAGTGCCTCGGGCTTTAGTTGGGTCAGGGCTTTGCCCATGTACTGCGGGTTGAAGGGAGCGGTGGCCGAAGGAGAGAAGAACCCGGTGATAGGCTTCAGGTCCTGTACATACGGGGCTTGGCCCAAGACTTCGGCCTGGGCCGAAGTTGCCATAATCACAGCTGCATTGAGCCACTTTGAAACCGAGGTTACAGGGAAGCCGCGCGCCGCCAGGCTGTCCAGGTAGGCTTGGTGCACGGGCGCGTCTGACGGTTGGGAGAGGGGCAGCGCTTGCAGGCGGCGTTTGGCCAGGGCGGCCTCTGTGACCAGGGGACGGGTGCCCGCGGCGGGTTTGTCTTTGAAGTGCACCCAATACCGTTGCTGTTGCGCTTTTGACTCAGAAGAAGGAAAACCTGCCAGAAACCCGGCTATGAAAAAAATCAAGAGATGACCAATCCGCACGTGCAAAAGATTAATTGAAGGCGCTTTGCCTGAAAATTACCATAGAAAGTCATACATTTAAGCTTCAGGAAACATCGTTTTGAGGGGCTTTGCCGAAAAGCCGGCCCAAAACGCCTATCGCCAGGAGCGTACCACCCAACCACCATACGTACCGCCATGAAATACGAGCCTATCGGGAAAGAACTTTACCTCCACAATCGCCAGCGGTTCATCTCTTACCTCAAGCCGCAGTCATTGGCCATCTTCCATTCCAATGACGTGATGCCCACCAACGCAGACGGCACCATGCCCTTCCGGCAGAACAGTGACCTTCTGTGGCTGAGCGGGATAGACCAGGAGGAAAGCGTGTTGGTCCTGTTCCCAGATGCCCGCGAGGAGCGCCTGAAGGAGATCCTGTTCGTGCGCGAGACCAATGACCACATCCTGACCTGGGAAGGCTATAAACTTACGAAAGAACAGGCACGTGAGGTATCTGGGGTAGAGACTATTTTTTGGACCCATGAGTTTGACTCTATCCTGAACTCGCTCATGCCCTACGTGGAGAACGTGTACCTCAACTCCAATGAGCACCTGCGCGCCGTGGTTGAGGTAGAAACCCGTGATGCCCGTTTCATCAAGAAGATAAGGGAAAAATACCCGCTGCACAACTATTGCCGCAGCACCCAGCACCTGCATTACCTGCGTTCCATCAAGCACCCCCGTGAGGTGGAACTCATGCGCACCGCCTGCCAGATCACAGAGAAGGCTTTCCGGCGCCTGCTCAAATTCGTGAGACCCGGCGTGATGGAATTCGAGATCGAAGCCGAAATCTGCCATGAGTTCCTGCGCAACCGGTCAAGAGGCCCGGCCTACAGCTCCATCATCGCCTCGGGCGCCAATGCCTGTATCCTGCACTATGTAGACAACTTCAGGGAGTGCAAAGACGGGGATGTGCTGCTCATGGACTTCGGGGCCGAGTACGCCAATTACGCCGCCGACCTTACCCGCTCCATTCCGGTGAACGGAACATTCACCCCGCGGCAAGCCGATGTATACAACGCGGTGCTGCACGTGATGAAAACCGCCAAGCAGATGCTGGTGCCGGGTAACACGCTAGACCAGTACCACAAGTTTGTAGGCAAGGTGATGGAGAACGAACTCATCAAGCTGGACCTGCTCACCGAAGAAGAGGTCAACAACCAGAACCCCGCCCAGCCGCTGTACAAGAAATATTTCCCGCACGGCACCTCCCATTTCCTGGGCCTGGACGTGCACGACGTGGGCGACAAATACCGGCCGTTTGAGGAAGGCATGGTCTTCACCTGCGAACCTGGCATCTACATACGCGAGGAAGGGCTGGGGATCAGGCTGGAGAACGACTTCCTGATCACCCACCACGGCGCCGTTGACTTGATGAAGAATATCCCGCTGGAACTGGAAGACATTGAGCGCGAGATGCGCGGGTAACCCGGTTGGAATTTTAGTGATTCTGGGCTGCTTTCCCCAAAACAGCCTGGAAAAGAGTGCATTTACCAAGGCCTTGTGGCCAAAACAAGATTATCAGAGTGAACGTGAGTAAACTAGTACGCGTAACCGCCGCCAAGCACACCCTAGCCTGGGTCTGGATGCTGGGCGGCTTTTTCACAGCCCCCAGCGCGGTGGCCCAAGAAGTGCCTGCCCTGGGCGTAGAGGCAGAAGATCCGGCCACCCGTCGGCTTGATCTGAGTGAGGTGGTGAGAATGGCCAAGGAACAGTCGCCCAGTTACCAGCAGGCCCTTACCCAGTTGGAAAACCGCACTTGGCAGTACCAGACCTACAAAAGCAATTACCTGCCGCAGTTAAAGCTGAATGCTACCCTGCCAGATTATGTAAACAGTATTAACCCGGTGGTGCAGCCATCTGGTAGTATTGAGTTCAGGCCACAGCACAACTCTACTACCTACGCAGAGCTAGCCTTGAGCCAGAACATTGGGCTTACCGGCGGGGTAGTCTCCATCAATTCCAATCTCAAGCGGATTGATGATTTCAAACCAAAGCCTGGCGCATTAGGCCATTCATATGCCTCAACGCCAGCGGTCATCACGTTAAACCAGCCTCTATTTGGGCATAATGGCCTTAAATGGGACCGCAGGATAGAACCCCTGCGGTTTGAGGAAGCCAAACGGAATTTCTGGGAAGAAATGGAGCGGATTTCTATCAGGGCCACGGATCTTTACTTCACGCAGTTGCAGAGCCAGATAGGCTTTGATATTGCCTCCAAGAACGTGGCCAACAATGATACGCTCTTCAAGATCGCCCAAAACCGTTTTTTCAACGCCAAGATCAGCGTGAATGAGTTGCTGCAGTTGGAACTGAGCCTACTCACCTCCAGACAGAGTCTGGAACAGGCCAAGCTAGACATTGAGACCAGCACCCTGCGCCTTAAATCTTACTTAGGTATCACCGATGACCGGCCCATCCGGCTCTCTACCCCAGACGCCATTCCGCAGTTTGAGGTAGACGAAGAGTTTGCCCTGAAGCAGGCCTTGGAGAACCGGTCCCGCATGGTGGGCATCAAGCGGGAGGAACTGGAGGCGGAACGAAGCGTGGATTGGGCCGAAGGCGACACGGGGTTCAATGCCTCCTTGTTTCTGCAGTACGGCCTGGTGCAGCAGTCCACTGAGTTGATGGAGTCTTACCAGGATCCTTCTGAACAGCAGCGGGTGCGGGTAGGCTTCAGCTTACCCATCATGGACTGGGGCAGAACCAAATCCAGGTTGGGTACCGCCCGGGCTAACCTGAAATTGGTGAAAGGGAACCTGGAGCAGCAGAAGGCCAACTTCAACCAAGACGTATACCTGCAGATCAAGCGCTTTAAGATGCTGCGCGAGCAGATGAAAATAGCCCAGCAAGCCAACGGCCTGGCCGAACGCCGTTTCCTGGGCGCCAAAGACCGGTACCTGAGCGGCAAGATTGGTATCCTGGAGCTGAACCAGGCCTCTACAGAGCGTGATTCGGCCCGCCGCAGTTATGTGAGTTCGTTGCGCAATTTCTGGGATTCTTATTACAACATCAGGCTCCAGACCTTGTATGACTTTGAAACAAACCAGCCGTTGCTCTTGCCCATGCCTTTCTAAGCTGGCATAGGGTAGTGCCACTTCTCATTTTAAGGGCACTTTTACCAAAACCCCATAAAACGCCAGGGCTCGCTATTCAGAAATAGCGGGCCCTGGCGTTTTATAAATGTGAGGACTATTTAGGCAAGTAGTAGCCAGCCAGCCACTTTCGGGCGCTGTCAAGGTTGTCAAAGGATTTGGCTTCAAAGGCCTTCACCTCAGAAAGAAACGTAGAGGCCGAGGATTCACCCAAGCTTTCTGGGTTGGCCAACATGGCAATGCGTTTGAGGCCGGCCTTGGCAGCATTAGGCGCCCAGTCGTTCACTACCCAATCCATGGAATGGTCCCAGGAGCCGATGATCAGGCGGGTGTCATTCAAGACGCAGTGAAACCCGGCCTCTGCCAAGGCGTTCGTATAGGCCCGGGCTCCCGTTTTTATATTCTCCTCTGTTAAATACCCCATCCAGTTCACATAGATCAACCGGTGTTGGGGATCTTCCTTGATGGTGAGGTAGACTCTTCCAAAAGGGTTAACAAGTTCTTTGGTCATAGTGCAGCACAGCTTGTTTCGCTTCTAAAGGGCAAATATACCTATTCTGAGGTTGATAAGATAGTGTAAGAAACGCATTTGAACCCTCCGCCAGCGAGATAGGTAGTTTTAGCCCCGTTTACTTAGAATAGACCCAAAAGGAGTGCCAAACAGAAAAGCACCTGCCCATTTCTTTGGTCAGGTGCTTTTCTGGCAATAGGCTTATTTCTAGAAAATAGACTGTAAATATGGGTAGGTCTTTATCCCTTGCTGGCCAACAGGTACAACACTGCCATTCTAATAGCCACCCCGTTTTCTACCTGGTCCAGGATGATGGAATGGTGTGAGTCAGCGGCATCTGAGGTAAGTTCCACGCCGCGGTTGATAGGGCCGGGGTGCATGAGCACAATCTCTTTGTCCAGTTCATCCAGCATTTTCTTATTGATCCCGAAATAAAGGGCATATTCCCGCAAAGACGGAAACAGCTTGCCTTGCTGGCGTTCTAATTGAATACGCAGCACGTTGGCTACATCACACCATTGCAGGGCCTCGCGTACGTTCCAGAAGATCTTCACGCCCAGTTCACCAATGTGCTTGGGCAGGAGCGTGGGCGGCCCGCAAACGGCCACTTCTGCCCCCTGCATCTGCAACGCGAAAATGTTGGAGAGCGCCACCCGCGAGTGGGTGATGTCGCCGATGATGGCTACTTTTTTGCCCGCTACCTCACCCAGTTTCTGCCGGATAGAGAAGGAGTCCAGCAGGGCCTGGGTAGGGTGTTCATGGGTGCCGTCGCCGGCGTTCACAATGTTGGCCTTGATTTTCTTGGACAGGAAGTGCGGCGCACCGGGGCTGCTGTGGCGCATCACAATCATGTCTACTTTCATAGACAGAATGTTGTTGACCGTGTCCAGCAGGGTCTCGCCCTTCTTCACAGAGCTGCCCGAGGCCGAGAAGTTGATCACATCCGCCGACAGGCGTTTCTCTGCCAGTTCAAACGAGAGGCGGGTGCGGGTGGAATTCTCGAAGAAGACGTTGGCAATGGTGACATCGCGCAGCGAGGGTACTTTCTTGATGGGCCGGTTCAGAACCTCCTTAAACTGGTCAGCGGTTTCAAAGATCAACTGAATGTCCTGCGGGGTAATCTCTTTGATGCCCAGCAGGTGCCGGGCGCTAAGCTGTTGCATGGGGTTCTTCTTGTTCTGGGGTAAGGGTCAGGAGCCAAATGACGTCCTCTGGTGAATCTGGGCCTTGCCACGTGACCTCTACCCGCTGCGAGTGCAGCGAGTCTACGCGTTGGCCGGTATAAGTAGCTTCAATGGGTAAATCACGGGTGTACTGGCGGTCAATGAGCACCAGGAGTTCTACCTGGGCCGGGCGGCCATAGGAGATCATAGCGTCCAGGGCGGCCCGTACGGAGCGGCCGGTGTACAGCACATCGTCTACCAGAATTACGCGCTTGCCTTCCAGGCTGAATTCTACCTTGGTGGCATTGGGGGCCAGCGGCGTAGACCGGCGGCGGAAGTCATCGCGGTGGAAGGTGATGTCCAGGTAACCGGTCTGGACGGTGACGCCCAGAATCTCGTGCAGGGTCTGTTGCAGCCGGTCTGCCACAAAGATACCCCGGGGCTGCAAACCCAGGATCACGGAGTCAGAAAAATCGCGGTGGGTCTCAATCAACTGGTGCGCCAGGCGCCGGATCATGATCTGAAACAGAGCGTGCGGAACAATGAGGCGTTTGTGCATAACCGGGTTTTGGGCAAATATAAAGACTTACCGGCAGCCTTGCGCGCTGGAACCTGAATTTTCTCCAGAAGTACCAGCAGGCATCTGTCTTCCTGGGGCGGGAGGGCGCCCCAACAGGATGCCCAGTCTGCCAGAACTGCAGCTGGGATGCTTTGGCTTTGACAGTCAGGTGCCGTACGCAGCAAGTCCCTGGGTTTGGGCTGCTTTTTTTGAAAAGAGGGGAAAAGCAGGAAGGGGGGAAGGGGGTAAGTGATCTTGCTGAAGCTATAAGTTGGTTTTACTGCTTTCCATACGGCTGAAAACTCGGCATCCCGCAAAAGAGCAGTTGCCGCCGTGGCTGGAATTATTACCTGCTATGGGGCGTAGTTCCGTAGTACTTTCACCTCTGGCTTTCCTTGGTGCAATAGAGAGCCATGTGCCCTAAACCAAGAAGAAAGAAAGCCTTTTGCCCAAAAACAGCCGGTAAACGGGAAGGCAATGCCTTAGAACGCCATGTTCTGCAGGTAAAAGACGGTGCGCGCTTCCCCCTGGGCTGGTTTGATGCGCTGGAAGCCGAAGGCCAGGAAATTGCTCCCGTACCAGTGAACAATACCCTCCTCATTGCTGGCATACAGTTTCTCAGATTCATCGGCTAGCCGCACCTCCACTTTCTCTTCATTGGAGATGGTGGAATTGGGTTTGAGCGTCTTGTACCAGATCTTCTCCTCGTCTGGGTAGACTAAGGTGATGTTGCCCTCCGGAGAGACACCGGCCTCTACGGTAGGGGCCAGTTCATTGTAGGTCTCGTTCTGGAGCTTATAGGAATTGTCCCACAGCAGATTGCCTTCCTTGTCAAACACGCAGGCAATGGCGTGGGTGAAGCGGTAGCCGTCAAAGAGCCTGCGGGAGTTTTGCCGAATATCTGGGTACCTGCCGGTCATGTCATAGTAGGGGTTGAGCCCGCTGTTGCGGTATTGCGGGTAGTAAATCTCGCCCACTATGGCATAGCCCTGCGGATGCGGCATGACCGGGTGCAGGAGCAGGCGGTAGCGTAACACCAAAGGCTTGCCCCGGGCCTCCTGCTTCGCGAATTTCTCTTTCATGCGCCGTTCGCCCCGCACCGAGAGGTACTCAAAGAAATGCTTCAGTTTGCTGAAGTCATAGTACTTCACGTTGCCGGCCAGGTTGCTGGTGAACAAGCCTTTGGAGAAAACCGAGGTACGGTAGCCAAAGGTGCCCAGCAGGATTTTGCTCAGCGTGTCGCCGGGGGTGAGGCGGGCGCCTTGCAGGGTGTTCTCATTGCGGTATTCTATCTCAGGCTGAATGAAGTAGGTGCCAATGACCTCCCCTTTGGGGTTCAGGCGCTTGGTTTGCACCCTGGAGCGCAGCCCGTTAGACTCAGCCACCACAAACTCCACCGCGCGGGAAATGGTATCTACCCTGAATTCGCCTAAGTCTTCTTCCATACCGAAGACCGCCGGCAGAAGGTCTATCTCCTCCTGTCTGGGGTCTAGGTGCAGCATGTTGAGGTTGCTGCGGTCCAGCCCGTTCAGAAACACCTGTCCGTCAAGGGCCGCCATCTCTTTCAGGGTAATGTAGGAGGAAGGCAAGGTATGTTCACTGGCCTTGGCTGCCCCCGTGGCGTTGTCTACCTGGTAAAGCACCAGTTTCTTGCTGTTGAGGGTAGAAAACAGGAGGTAGGCGGTTTTAGGCTCAGCGGCCACAAACAGCAGGTCATGGTTAGACTTGTGCTCGTGCTTTGACTGCCAGACCTGCTTCAGCTCTTTGCTGTATTTGGTGAGCACAAAGTCATTCTTGCCAAACCAGCTGTTGCGTTTGGAAGAAACGATGAGCACCCCGCTGTCTGGCAGAATGTGCACTTCATGCGCATCCTCAAAGGAATTGCTTTCCAGTTCCAGGCGGTAGGTTTGGGCCGGCGGGGCCGGCTTCTCGCGGTCTTTTTCTTTTTTCTGTTGGGCCTGGGCCGTCAAGACCCACCCCCAGCCAAGTAGGACCAGCAGGTACTGCCAAGAAGTGCTTCTGAGCGATGGGAACATAGGATGGTTTAAGAAATTACTGGTAATTTACTAAATACCCTAACGTTCTGCCACTGTTTTTTCTTACCCTCCTTGGCCCATGGCCAAGAGAATGTCAAACTCTTCCGGGGTTAAGGGCATCACCGAGAGGCGGGACTGGCGCAGCAGCGCGATGTTCTGGAGCCGCTCCTCTTTTTTGATCTGGTCCAGAGTGACCGGTTTGGCCAAGGCCTGCTCCGGTACCAGGGTGACTGCCTGCCACTGGGTTTCCTGAGTGGTAGGGTCCTGGAAGGCTTCGCGGCTTACTCTGGCCACGCCCACAATAGATTTCTCAGAGACGCTGTGGTAGTACAGGACCAGGTCGTTGACCTGCATTTTCTGGAGGTTGTTGCGGGCCTGGTAGTTCCGGACACCGTCCCAGGTGGTTTGTTTGTCGCGCTGGAGATCAGACCAGGCGTATTTTTCGGGTTCAGTTTTAACGAGCCAGTAGTTCATATTGTGCACTGCTAACAAGAGGCGGCCACGCAGAGCCAAGTTCTTGCCACGGGTAAAAGGAAAAGGTTTATGGTCTGTGTTCTTTGCGCCGGATTTTGATCATGTCTGCTGAGACAGAAATGATTTCCAGTTCTTCGGGCTGGTGCTGCGGGTTGTCATAGGTGATGGTGAGGCGGTTTTTGCCGGTGGCCTTCCATTTACCGGGTTGTTCCTCCAGCCCATCAGTAGGCGCGATGGCGTACCGGATAAAGCCGCCCTCTTCCTGGATCATGAACCCGGTCCTGCCCCTGGAAGGAGGGAAGTCATAGGTGTTGGGCCGGTAGGTTTTCACGCCTACGGAGTCTTCCTCATAGGAATTGAGCCAGGTTACCCCATACACAGAGGCCGGGAAATCGGGCCCGGCCCCGCACTTGGCCGCCATCAGGAAGAGGACCAACAGGCTCAGCAAGAAAAATTGTTTCATAACGTAGGAGTTGCCTGCTTAACCGGCCCTGGCAATATTGGGCTAAGATACAAAAGAAAAAATAAGGCATTATGTCAGTCCTGAGTCTGGGGGAATAGTCCTGAGTTCTGAGTCTTGAGTCCTGAGTTCTGAGATGGGAAATATAAGTAGGAGTACCTGTCCCTTTTAGCCTTTCAGAGACGTGTCTTTTTTAAGCCGTTTTCAGAAAACAGGCCTGAATCAGCTTTGCCTAGGCGTTTCCTGCCTTACCACCTCAACTCAGAATTCAAGACTCAGAACTCAGGACTACTTGTAGACTCAGAACTCAAGACTCAGAACTCAGGACTAACATACGCAGTATGTTCCTATCTTTGTCTGAATCCCTTTCACAACCTGCACCCGTGGAAAACAAAGACCTCATCCGTATGTTCCGGCTCACGGCTTCCTTGATGGAGCTGCACGACGAGAACCCGTTCAAGATAAAATCATACACCAACGCCGTCATGGTGCTGGAGCGCCTGGAGTCGCCCATCCATCAGATGAGCCAGGCCCAGCTAGAGAAGCTGGACGGCATTGGCAAAGGCATGGCCGCCAAGATCATGGAAGCCATTCAGACCGGCACCCACACCGACCTGAACCGCCTTCTGGAAACCACCCCGGAAGGCGTGGTGCTGATGCTCAACATCAAAGGCATCGGTCCCAAAAAGATACGCACCATCTGGAAGGAACTGGGCGTAGAAACGGCGGAAGGCCTGCGCGAAGCCTGCGAACGCAATGAGCTGTCCAAGCTGAAAGGCTTCGGGGCTAAAACCCAGGAAACCATTCTGCAGGCCCTGCAGTACTCTGAGGCCAGCAAAGGCAAGCTGCTTTGGGCCGAGGCCGAGCCCTTGGCCCTGGATTTGCTCTCGTATCTGAAAAACAGGCCTGAAACCACCGCCGCTGAGGTGGTGGGGGACTTCCGCCGGAACCTGGAGACCGTGGACACGCTCCAGTACCTGGTCAGCCTGCAAAACGACAGCACCTGGCCCGGGGTATTTGAGGATCTTCCGGGTATCTCTGCCCAGGAGATGGTTTCCGGACCGTTTGTGTGGCGGGGAGTGCTTTCTGAATCTAGCCTGAAGCTGGAGGTACGCCTGGTGCCCGAGCGCCGCTTCGCGAACCAGGTTTTGCTGTACTCGGCGCACCCTGCCTGGCTAACCCAGCCGGTGAACGAGGCCGGCGATACGCTCATGGCTGAGGCCTACGGGGAACCCGCCGCTTCTGAGGAAGAGATTTTCGGGCGCCTGCAACTGCCCTTTATTGCCCCTGAACTGCGGGAAAGTGCCCGCGTGCTGGAACTGGCCAAAGCCAACCAACTGCCTTCGCTCCTCACCGACCAAGATTTGAAAGGCATTTTGCACAACCACAGCACGTACTCAGACGGCGCCCACACCCTGGAGCAGATGGCCGTGCACTGTAAGCAACTGGGCTTTGAGTACCTGGGCATGTGCGACCACTCCAAATCTGCTTTCTATGCCAACGGCCTGCAAGAGTTCAGGGTGCGCGAGCAGCAAAAGGAGATTGACCGCCTGAACCAGGAGCTAGGTCCGTTCCGCATCTTCAAAGGTATTGAGTCAGATATTCTCGCTGATGGCAGCCTGGACTACGACAACGACGTGCTCGCCTCCTTTGACTTCATTGTCGCCTCCATCCACAGTAACCTGAAAATGGACGTGATAAAGGCCACAGATAGATTGGTAAACGCCATCCAGAACCCCTACACTACTATTTTAGGGCACCCTACTGGCCGCCTGCTCCTGCGCCGCGAGGGTTACCCCATTGACCACAAAGCCGTGATTGACGCCTGCGCCGAAAATCAGGTGATCATAGAAATCAACGCCAACCCCTGGCGCCTGGACCTGGACTGGCGCTGGGTAGAATACGCTCTTAGCCAGAACGTGCTCCTCAGCATCAACCCAGACGCCCACAGCATGCGCGGGTATGATGACATGCGCTACGGCGTACTGGTAGGCCGCAAAGGCGGATTAATCCCTGAGATGACCTTCAACGCCAAAAGCCGGGAGGAAGTAGCTGCATATTTCGCGGACCGGAAGAAAGCGAAGGGTATTTAAGAAATTATCAAGAGGGCCATAATTACTGCCAGCTGCTTATGGACCGGCAGAAATTCATAGGGGAAAAATAATACGCCCCATCGGTCATCCATTTATCCTCCATCTGTCATCCTGAAAGGATCTTGTGGGCGAACTAGAAAGGCGTGGTAGTAAACGCTATTCCCAATCTCCACAAGATGCTTTCAGCATGACCACCAGGAGGGAAGGGCTCTTCTCTGGAGTATAAAGAGCCTTCTTATTACCAGGAACCTCCATTGTTGCCAGAAACCCGCTTTCGAGTGACCTATTTTAGCTGCCATTTTGGAAATAAGAGCCTAAAACAACGGCAACACCTATTCTTCCCTTCTTTTTTCTCCGGCCTTACCTGCTGCTTTTGAACCTGCAGGGGTTTTGCCCCCCGTTGTCCCACCTGATGCCTTTTTCAAGGCGGTTCCGCCTTTCACGTAGGTAAACTCCAGAATAGAACCCCGGTACTGGCTGCCTTTGGGGTCTTCGCCCGAAGGCCCGGAAGTAACAGAAGAGCTGTCTACGGCCAGGTACAGCTTTTTGCCGTCAGGGGAAATGGCCAGGTCCCGGTACCGCACTTTTGACCGGAAATAGACCAGGGTGTCGCCGGTCACATCGGTGCCTGCGGGGTTGAGGGGAAGCCTGAACAGTTTACCGGTTTTAAGGGTGGGTACCAGCAAGGAGTTCTGCCAGCCCGGAATACCCGAAGCGGTGTAGACCCCAATGCTGCTGGGTGCCTCAGAAGGCCAATCCGGTGAACTGTTCTCCCCGCTCCTGATTTGGGTAAGGATCTTGGTGAGAAACGCATTGGAGGTGGGGTTAAAGCTGTAGAGAGGATCGCGGTAGAGGGCCCCCAAGGCTGCCGCGTTTTCCTTTTCGTTTCTGATGGTGGGGTAGGTGGTATGCCAGGCGCCCGGTTGCTGGGCCTGATCACTCACGCCCGCCGCCAGCCCGTTGTAATTGTTGTCCTGGTACCCAATGATGAGTGGGTGGCCGTAGTTTTTCCCCCGTTCCACAAAGTTGATTTCGTCATCAGAAAAGGGGCCGTGCTCACTGGCGTAGATCCTGCCCGTGCCGCCCACCTCGGCGTAGGCCAAACCCTGCGCGTTACGGTGGCCCAGGCTCCAGACGGCACTTTGCTTTTGATTTGTGGCGAAGGGATTGTCATTGGGAATCCAACGGTCATATTGGTCTTTGTCTGCGTCAGGTTCCAGGTGGAACCTCAGGACTTTTCCTTCATAGCTGTTGGTCTGCTGCGCGTGGTTAGGCCGGCCAATGTTCTTGAACTGACCGGCACCCATGTCGCCCACGGTGTAAAACAGGTAGGGCTGGCCGCCTACCGGGGCAATGAGCAACCGGCCCGAGTTATGGTCGTTGCTACCCGGGATACTGTCGCAGAGTACCAAGGGGTTGGTCAGTTGCTGCCGGTTGGGGTCATAGTCATAGCGGACCACCCGCGTAGTATAATGGCAACCGCCCCCGTTGGGGTCACAGCCATCGCCGGATTTGCCTGCCCCCGCAAACGCATAGGTGTACGCCAAGTACACATACGGTTTTCCCTTCAGGAGGCCCGGGTGCAGGGCCAAGCCCATGAGGCCGCCTTGGGGCCAGGGTTTGCCCCCATCTACTGCGTCTGGGATCTTGTCATAACGGGGAAACTTGCGGGCAGAGGCAAGGTCCACCAAGACGCTTTGGGCACCAGTGGCCGGGTGCAGGCGGCTCACCTTGTAGCTTTTGCTCTCAGTGATCCAGAGGTAGTTGTCTGGCCCATAGGTCACTTCCCAGGGGTCGCTAAGTTTGTCTTTCACTACCCGCACCGTGAACACCTCGCCCTTGGGACCGGTGAGATCCTGGGCAGAAAGTAGGGTAGGGCCGAGGGTGCCACCCAGGAGCAAGGCTAGGAAAAGGAAGGAACGCATCATGGTAGAATTAGAGTGAAAACCTTGGTACTCTGCTTCTTTTAAACTAGCGTGGTGGTCATTAGGTTGTGGTAAATGTGGTCGGGAGCAGGCCAAAGTCGCTGTTCTCACTAACAGGTGGATCTGTGCAGGGTGTTTTTGGGAGGTTTTTGAGAAAGCGGGCCCTATACGGAAGCCCATGAACCAAGTCTTGGGGCGCTGGCACTCAGGTAAGGAAGGAGGACCAGGAACTCAGCTGGCAACTTCAAAGTATGCCGTGGGTGCGGGCAGCAGTACCTAAGGCTGCCTGGATGAAAAGGAGCCTTTTAGGCAGTGGCTTCCGTTTCAAAATCACAAACATGGATAGAGCAAAGGAAGAGAACTTATATGCCCAATCTAGAAAGCAGGAAGCCTGTTATTCAAAAAGGAGCCAGAAACTAGTTTCTGGCTCCTTTTTGAATAATTACCGGAAAAGTAGGTCCCTCTTTCCAGTGTATGGCTGAAAGTGACGTTACCGGTTCACCATTACTTTCTGTACTATATATCCTTGGTTTGTCTGGAGGTGGAACAGGTAAAGGCCGTCCGGTAAAGAGCGCACATCCAATGCCCAACCTGCGGTGGTTTTTTGGGGAACCAGTTGCGTTATGCTATGCCCGGCAAAAGTGAAAACCTGCACGTTCTGCAGGCGCACCGTGGTCGGCGTTTGAACGATGATCCTGGAAGCAGCTGGGTTAGGATGAAGGGAGATTTGTTGTTTCAGGGCATCCTCTGGGGTACCGGTAGGGCCTGAGCTGCAAACTTCGCTGGAAGCAATGCTATTGCCCCCCGCCGGAGCCTCAAACTCAGCGTAAATCCGGTAACAGAAAGTTTGGCTGGCATCAAGGCCAGGGCTGTTGTCTAAGAACGTGGTACTTCCAGGCGCTACCGAAGCCACCAAGGTATAACCAGCGCTAACCGGTATTCCGGTGGTACACACATCCGGGACAAAAGATGAGGTATTCACTTTTCGGTAGATGTGGATGAGTTTTACGTTGGCGCAGGTATAGGGATTCCAAGTGATCCTAGTCGCACTTCCTGCCTCCCGCACGGCGCTCACCAGCACCGGCGGCGGCCCCACCACCGTTATCCGCCAAGGGCGCAGGTCCACTAATTTGATCCTGCCAGCAGGAGGTACATCCTCTGCCCGAAACACGACCTGGTAAGGAGTCCGTTGCACATCGGCGCAGCTGGTCTGCCAGTTGAAGATATGGGTGGTGTCATTCAACTTGGGGAAGGTGGCCGGGGGCAGCATGCTCCCTATGGCCGTGATAATAACCGGGTCGCGGTCCGGGTCGCGGGCCCTGACGGTGTCGCGCAGCAGGGTTCCCGCCACGATGCAGGTGTCGCGGGGGATGAGGAGCACGGGCGGGCGGTTGGGGTCCTCGCGCACGAAGATCTGCATGTCCCGGATCATCTGCCCAATTTGTTTGCCGTTGCGCCACTCCTCTACCACGAAGGCGATGTTGAACTCTCCCAGCACCCCGGGGGTGTTCCACGTCAGCTGCCCGGTATTGCGGTCCAGGGTGAGCCCGGCGGGCCGGGAAGCATACATTCGGCCCAGAAAATTCTCCAGCCCTCTGTAATTGGGGGCAGTCCTCCCCTGCGGATTACCGCAGGCGTCGTTCTCATGGAAGATCCTTGGCTCCAGCATCTTGAAGGAAAGGCTGTCCCCGTCGGGGTCGTAGGCTCCGGGGTTGTGCACGAAGACCTGGTTCCTGACGGCCACATCTATGGGCGGGATCTGGAAACGGAGAGAACGGTTCACGCCCAGGAAGGGATCTACCGTGAGGGTCCTCTGCAGAAAAAACGTCTGCTGCACAGAGGAGGAGATGTTCACCACCCCTCCGTTGCGGTTCTCGCCCACAAAGGTCACAGTGAACGTGCCGGGGCTTGAGTAAATATGCTCAAAGCGGTAGGTGTTGACGAAGGTACTGTTCTGCCCATTCGACAGCAAAGTTCTGGAGTACCGGGGTACCCTTTGGCTCGTGCAGTCCCCGAAGTAGAGAGTGGCTTCCAGGTCTTCAAACGGGGGCGGGGCCACGCTGTAGGTCACCAGGGTGAAGAAAAACTTCATTGGGTTTTTGGCCGCGGTAGTGTCACTGGTGTAATATATCTCACCGGCGCGTAAATGGGTGGCCTGGGCAGAGAACCCTGAGAAAACAAGTAGAAAAAGAAAGGTGGGGAGGAAGAGCGATTTCGCCTTTTTTTGGAGTAAAGATGATCCCATGCGGTGAGGTAAGTAGTAGGCTAAGAATATAGTATTAAATATGGAATAGAGGCATAACCTGACGGAGAATTTCAGCTGTTTTTATAGCGCAAGGGATCGTTTAATCCTGCATGGTCTTTTAGGCGGGTTTTCATAAAATAGGTCTGAAACCATGCAAGTAGAGTCATCAGAACAGATTGGCACCCACGGGCGCTTTCTACAGGGAAACCAACTTAAGAACACCGAAGCGCCTTCTTTAGGGAACCTTCCAGATTGCTGCTAGACCATGAACAGATCCTCCTGTGAGCATTGATTTTCCTCATTGAAGAAGCAAGTTGCCAATCGTTAACCAATGAATTGGTGCACTAAAATAAGTACAAATTTTGTGTAAAGGAAGGAAGTCGAAATTCTTGTCGTTACCCCTGATTTAATAGCTGTTTCTGGTTAGTTGACCCACCTTGAGAAAATAAAATATCCCAAATCGGTGTCGTGTTAGTTTGCTGAAGTATTTATTTTGCACATTTGATGGCTTGCTGGTCTTCCTGATCACCCCACTTGTAATCCTACTAGGTGCCGGTGCGGCGGGAATGAGCAGTCTTGATTTTGCTGTTGCCTCATATGAAGCTTCCCGTGGCATGCGGCTGTCAGAGGCTCTCTCCGAACGATAATTGGGATTGGAACTATAGTTGCGGGAAGTATGCTCTGCTGCCATTCACGCCTTTGGTCCGTTGACATTATTTTATAGGCAAAGACTGCACCCCCGGAATGTCTTTTTCCTGGCTCATATC
Source organism: Rufibacter glacialis (assembly GCF_008271745.1). Classification (GTDB taxonomy): domain Bacteria; phylum Bacteroidota; class Bacteroidia; order Cytophagales; family Hymenobacteraceae; genus Nibribacter; species Nibribacter glacialis. The sequence continues at coordinate 449,680 of NZ_VKKZ01000010.1, forward strand.
AACAGGAAGGAAATCCTCCACCAGAACATGTTATTCGTTTTAAGGGCCTATGATAAAAACCTTATTACTATGGCCTCTGCCAGATAAGAGCCATCTGCCAAATTTTGCGGGAAGCAGAGGAACAGCCGCTTGAAACAGGTCATTGTTCACAAAGAGAGGGAGCAAACTTATTGTCTGCTCCCTCTCTTTGTGAACGAAGCTTTCAAAAATGGATTTAGCGCTTAGTTCCCTTGCTTTTATTACTTAGTCTTTCTTGGCCAGGAGATGGACGTTTTAAGACCTATTTCTCAAATTCGGGTCAAAAATTGGTGCTTTACCGTTGCACCACTATCTTTTGGATATGGTTGCCCTGGCTGGTGCGGAGGTGCAAAAAGTAAAGGGCATTGGGCAGACTCTGTATAGGGAAAACCAGCCCCTCTTTTGATCTGGTAGGGACAGGCAGCGGCACGGGCGTTCCTTGGGCGGTATACAGAGAAGAAGCCCGAAGTTGTATAGATGGGGGCAGTTTTAAGGTAAAAGCAGACGCGGCCGGATTAGGGAACGTAGAAACCAGCGAGTACCAATCTTCCGAGAGGCCGGTGACAATCGGTTCCCCCCGTACAAAGAGTTGCCTGTCTCGGGTAACCTGACCGATAAGCCGGCCGTTCCGCCACTCTTCCACCACAAGGGCCAGGGCAAACTCTCCTATGATCCCGGGAGTATTCCAGGTGAGTTGACCGGTGTTCCGGTTTAAAGCATACCCTGCGGGGCCGCTGGGGTCTGCTCTTCCCAGAAAGTTTTCCAGGCCTTGGTATCCTTGGGCATCTCTGCCTATGGGCCGTCCGCACGCATCATTACTACTAAAATCTTTGGGGGCTACTAACTTGAAAGAAAGGCTGTCGCCGTCTGGGTCATACGCCCCAGGGTTGTGCACAAACACTTGGTTGCGCACAGCCACATCCAGGGGCAGGATCCGGAGACGGGGAGAACGGTTCACGCCCAGAAGTGGATCTACCGTGAGGGTACTCTGCAGAAAAAACGTCTGCGACACCGAGTTAGAAATATTCACCACCCCCATGTTTCGGCTTTGTGCCACATAAGTAACCAGATAAGTACCAGGTCCTGAATAGGTATGCTCAAACCGGTAAATGTTTTGGAACGAGCTGATTTGTGCGTTTGGAATCAACGTTCTGGACTCCCTTGAAACCTTTTGGCTCGTGCAGTCACCAAAATAGAGCGTCGCCTCCAGGTCTTCAAACGGCGGCGGGGCCACACTGTAGGTAACCAGGGTGAAGAAGAACTTCAGAGGATTTCTGGTTGCGGTGGTATCACTGGTATAGTAAATTTCCCCGGCACGCAGATGCGAAGCCTTCGCAGAGAACCCTGAAAAAACCAGGAGAGAAACTAAGTTGAGGAGAAGTAATGTTTTGGCGTTTTTGAGAAGCAGAGGAGGTACCATAGGAGGAAAGGCTGCAACCGTTAGAATGATAAAATATTAGATGTTATTCCTGTATAAATTATTATTTATGAGGAGTTTACCAAGTTAATAAAATAAAATTATATCGCAAGCTTATGAAGTGCAAAGGGGGCTCTAGAACCTAAGTGACGAGCAGGAGTTGCCACGCCCCAGTAAAAAGTAGTAATTGAGTTAATGCCCCCTGCTTTCCAACCAAGCTCCCAATAAGATCTAATAGCCCCGCCACAAAGCAAGGCCAGGGTACCCGAGTCCCTGGCCTTGGAAGGAAAGGCAATTCCACGCAAATATAAAGTTACCGGGTTGTCTTGGTGTATAGCAGCTGGTGGGTAGAAACAGGTGGAATAAATCCTTCGCAGTATAGAGCCTTTCCCTTAGAGTGCCCCTAGGTTAATTGACCCGGTTCTCCTCCTCAGACGTGCCGGTGCGGCGGCTGCGGGCGGCCTTGATTTTGATGTTCCCGAACCTGTAGTCGAAGGTGAGGTTCAGGCGGCGGCTTTCCCACTCGTTCTGCCAGTACATGTCCACGTTAGCGTACCGGAGGTAGGCTCTGAACCGGGCCGTGTCAAAAATATCGTTCAATCGAAGGCTGAGCGTGGCTTTGCCTTTCATAAGCGTTTTCTTGGCCCCGATGGTCATCTGGTAAGAAGCCCGGTTCTGGAAAAGGCCAGACACAGAAGGCGAGTTGTAATACGCGGTCAGTTGCACGCTGTAGTCTTTGGGCAAGGTGAAGTTGTTGTCATTGCTCAGGTCCCAGGCAAATTGCCTTTGGTTGTACTGCGCGCCTTGTACCGGGGTGCTGATTTTGTTCAGGCGGCCCTGCACTTGCACGTTGGCGCTCCACCATTTGCGCACGGGCAGCGTGCCGCCGCTGCTGAAACCTAGGGCGGTGGCGCGGGCCAGGTTCTGCGGCGTGCTCACGGTTTCCTTAGTCTGGTCATTCTGCAGGGGCACCTCCATCACAAAGTCCTTCTGCTCCAGGTAACTGATGCTCAGCAGCTGGAAATTCTTGAACGTGTAGCTGAACATGACCAAATTGGAAAGCGAGGGCTGCAAAAACGGGTTCCCCCTAATGCCGGTGTAGGGGTCTGAGTAAAAAGTGAAGGGGTTCAGGCTTCTGTAACTGGGTCTGCTGATGCGGCGGCTGTACGAGGCGGAGAATTGATGGTCTTCCTGGGGGGAATAGCTGGCGAACACACTGGGGAACAACTGCCAGTAGTGGCGGGGTTCACCATTCTCCATGGTGGCCGACGTGCCCTCTGAAAGGGTCTGCTCCGCGCGCAAACCTGCTTTTAGGCTCAGAGCTTTGCTAATCTTTTTGTTGAGGCTCAGATACGCGGCATTGATGTTCTCATCATACAGGAACTGGTTGGTACGGCGCGGGTCATTCTGCCAGGTGCCTTCCTGCTGTTGCTCAAACCTAATAGCCGCCTCTGTGCGTACCCAGCTGCTTTTCCAGCCCGTCTCCAGTTTCCAGTTCTGGGCCAGGGGGTGCACGTAATCTGCTTTGAGGGCGTAAATGCGAACGGCGGCCTCTGTGAAGCTCTGCAGTTCCTCCAGGGTTCTGCCGTGTACAATGGCATGGGCCTGGTATTGGTTCGTGAACTGCTCATCTGTCCCGTTTTGGTATTGCACCAGGTCCGCGTCTACCGTGAGGGAACGGCCGGTGGTGTCTATGTCAAATTTGTAGTTGGCGTTGAGGCTGTAGTTGCTGGAGGCCCCGGTGCGCGGGTTGCGCATGTGTACGTGGCCAATGGCGTTGCCGGGAATGTCATATTGCACGGTTTGGCTGGTGGTCAGGGTATTCTCCGGAGCGGTGTAGCCTTTCACCATCAGCCCCACAGTGTGCTTTTTCTGGATGAACCAGTCACCGCCGGCCACCACGTTCACACTCTTGGTTACGGGGTGCCAGTAGTTCTCAGACCGGTACAGGCTGTCCCGGATGGTGCGCTCCATGGTGAGGCGGTTATAGGAATTGTTATGACCGGTGTTCAGGCGGGTGTAGAAACTGAATTTGCCCAGGTTGTAATTGAGGTTGATGCCCGCCCACACTTTTTCATACGCGCCGTAGCCCGTGCCCACGCTCACGGTGCCATTCATGCCTTTGGCGAGTTCACGCTTGAGCACCAGGTTGATGATGCCCGCCGTGCCCGCCGCGTCATAAGAAGCCGGAGGGTTGGCGATTAATTCCACTTTGGTCAGCGCCGAGGCCGGCAGGGATTTCAGGTACCGGCTCAACTCCGCGCCACTCATGTAGGTCATCTTGCCGTTAATCATCACGTTCACGCTGCTGCTTCCCCTGAACACAATGTTGTCGTCTTTGTCCAGGCGCACCCCAGGGGCGTTTTTCAGGATTTCCAGGGAATTCTCCCCGGCGGTGTTGAGTTTGTCCACGTTCATGATCAGGCGATCGGCTTGCTGCTCCAGCAAGGGGCGCTGGCCCTGTACCACCACTTCCTTAAGCGCGGTGGCTTTCTCAGTGGCTTGTAAAAGCGGTACCTGCACCGGCTGCGTTCCTACTTGCACCACCGTATTGACCGGGTTGAAATCTATGCGGCTGGCTTTGACCACATATCGGCCGGAGGCCACTTTCTCAAAGGTGTACGCACCGGCCTCATCGGTCATCTGGGAGTAGGCAATGCTGGAGTCTGGCAGCGCCAGCAGCAGAACGGTGGCGTACCCAAGGGGTTGGTTTTGCGCCGTGCGCACCGTGCCTTTTACGGTGGTGCCGGTCTGGGCCAGGGAGGGCAAGGCCAGCAAAAAGCAGAACAGAGAAAGCGTAAGAGAACGAAGGGTAGCAGTTTGGGGCATAGGTTTGGTATTTGGCTTACAGATGCCCCAAAAGTGCGGTGAGTTGCTTTCAGCTGAAATAAAATTATCCCAACCCATTTGTTTATTATCCCAGCCTCGCTTTTGGCCTCGCTTACAGAAAAGGGGCCCAAAACGGTCGGTTGGTATCAGAAAACCCGGGGTTGGTGTAAAAAATGCGGGGATTGCGCAGAGGCTTTTTAGCTTTAGGGCATGAAGAAAAGCAGGATGATTCTTTACCACGCAGTGGGATGGGTACTGTATATCAGCTACAGCATGTTAGAGGATTTTATCATTTCTGGCAGGCCCTTCTCCTGGCGGCAATTACTGGTACTGTCCTATTTCCTTAGCCTGGCCGTCACCTTCTACTTTTGCTACTCTTTTGTGTATCCGAGGTTCCTGAAGCGGGAGAAGTTTCTGCAGTTGCTGGTTTGCCTGGCCATTGCTCCTTTCCTGTTTACCTTCACCCGTTACTTCCTGGAGGAGATGATGTATCCCTTGCTGTTTGGGTTCAGGAACTACCAGGTGAATGTCTCTTTTTCCTTTTACCTGACAGATAACCTGTTCCGGGCGTTTCCTATGATGGCCATCAGTGCGGTGGTCTGGAACGTGCAAGACGCGTTCAAGAAAGAGAAGGAAAACAAATTACTCCGCCAGGAGAAGACCCAGGCCGAGCTGGCCTTCCTTAAATCGCAGGTAAACCCGCACTTTCTCTACAACACGCTCAACTACATCTACGCGCAGGCTTACCCCATCTCAGAGAAGCTGGCCCAGGCCATTCTCAAACTCTCTGACATGATGCGCTACATGCTGCATGAAAGCCCAGACGGTAAGGTGGAATTGCAGAAAGAGGTGGACTACCTGCACAGCTTCATTGACATTTTCCGGCTTAGGTTTGAGGATAGGTTCTTTGTGGAGTTCACGGTGCGGGGCGACCTGAACGGCCAGCGCATTGCCTCCCTGCTGTTGATACCATTCGTGGAGAATGCCTTCAAGCACGGCATCGCCGATGACCCTGCGGCGCCCATCCGGATTTCACTCCAAGCCACCGCCAGTTCCCTGGCATTCACCGTGCGCAACCACCTCAATGCGCACCAGAAAGACCAGACCACCGGCATAGGGTTGGTGAATATCGGCCGAAGGCTGGAACTCATTTACCCCAACCAGCACGAGTTACTAATCCGGAACGATGGCAACGTCTATGAAGCGCAGTTGCACCTGTCACCACTCTAATTCCTTGTTTTCGGGCTCATTTCTGAAAATGAGCCCGAAAACAGATAAGCCCAGTTCCTTCTCCCCATGGGAGAAGGCTAGGATGAGGGAATTTGCCTCCAACTTGGAAAATTGGAAACATCTAAAAATGAGTTTTATAGAAGCAAATGCCCTAACACTTGCTCTCTGGGAGAGGGATTTTTCTTTTCGGGCTCATTTCTCAAAATGAAACTGAAAACAGGAACTTGACAGGCAAATGGATAAATTGCATCTGATGTTTTTTGCTTTAATTCTTACTTCCCCATCCGTAATTCCAAATTCAAAAAATGATTAGGTGTATCTGCGTGGATGACGAGGCGTATGCCTCAAACTTGCTCAAGGCCTATATTGAGAAGATTCCCTTTCTGCGGTTTGTGGGCAGCACCACCAGCCCCGTGGAGGCGCTGGGTTGGGTGAGCGAAGGCCGCTGTGACCTGGTGTTCCTGGACATCCAGATGCCCGAACTCACCGGCCTGCAGTTCCTGAAACTGGCCGGTCACAAATGCAAGGTCATCCTCACCACCGCCTACCCAGAATATGCCCTGGAGGGCTACGAGCACAATGTGGTGGACTATCTGCTCAAGCCCATCGCGTTTGACCGGTTCCTGAAAGCCGTGCAGAAGGCACAGGCGGTTTTGGCCCCGTCGCTGGTTGCCATGCCTCCGGCAATTCCACTAATCCAACCGTTGCCAGCCGCAGCGGCCCAGGAGTACATGTTTGTGAAAGGGGAGAGCAAAAACAAGTTCCTACGCATCAACTACGCCGATATCCTGTTTATTGAAGGGCTCAAGAATTACGTGTCACTGTACCTGCCGCAGCAGCGCGTGGTCACCTACCAAACCCTGCGGGAATTAGAGGAGCAGCTGCCCCAGCCGCCGTTCTACCGGGTGCACAAATCCTACATCATCTCCATTGACAAGGTGCGCATGGTAGACGGCAATACCCTTTACCTCCAGGACAAAGAGATTCCTATTGGCGAAACCTACCGCGAAGGTTTTTTCAAGTTAATCAGGGAAAAGGAGCAGGGCTGAAAAAATTATCCGCCTTGCTAAGCGGCTCACTAAAAATGCCTGGTTACTTTTGACCTGTAGGTTGCAAGGCTAGGAACTTCTAGTTAGCAGAGCGTCCTGGTTTTAGGCTTGTTTTAGGAAAAAGAGCCGCTAAACGGCGGTCAATGAATTATGCTCATCTTCTTCGTGCTGCTGTACCTGGCCTTCAACGTGGCACTAGGCCTTTGGGCGGCCCGACGGGTACAGAATACCTCAGATTTCATGCTGGCGGGCCGGTCCTTGCCGCTACCTATGGCCACGGCGGTGGTGTTTGCCACCTGGTTTGGGTCAGAGACTATCTTGGGCGCCTCTGCTGAGGTGGCTGAAGAAGGCCTGATTGGCATGGTGGAAGACCCGTTGGGCGCCTCGTTGTGTTTGGTGCTGGTGGGGCTGTTCTTCGCCCGGAAACTTTACCGCATGAACCTGCTCACTTTCGGGGACTTTTACCGGGTTAAATTCGGCCGTACCGCCGAAATCATCGCCTCGTTTTTCCTGGTCATTTCCTATTTTGGATGGGTAGCCGCGCAGATGGTGGCCCTGGGCATCGCGTTCAACCTGCTACTGGGTACCACCTTGGTACAAGGCATTTTGCTAGGCAGTTTTTTGGTGGTGCTGTACACGTACTTTGGCGGCATGTGGAGCGTGAGCCTCACCGACTACGTCCAGACCATCATGATTATCCTGGGCCTGTTCATTGTCACGTGGTGGGTAGTGCAAGAGAAACCGCTGGCCGAAGTCACCGCCACGCTGCCCCCAGATTTCTACCGAATCACCCCGGCCACGGGCACTTCCTTCACCGGCTGGCTTAATTATCTGGCCCTTTGGATGACCATTGGCTTGGGTTCTATTCCGCAGCAGGACGTGTTCCAGCGCGTGATGGCCTCCAAATCTGAAAAGGTGGCCGTGCAGGCGTCCTTGCTGGCCGCTTTTCTGTACGTCACGGTGGCGCTGTTGCCTTTGGTGCTGGCCATTTACGCCAAGGTGCTGCACCCCGAGCTGGCCGCCAAAGATGCCCAGATGCTGGTGCCCAGCCTTATCCTGGGAACGGGCCCGTTGGTCATCAAGGTGCTGTTCTTCGGGGCCTTGATTTCCGCCATCATCAGTACCGCCAGCGGGGCGATTCTGGCGCCCGCCTCCATCCTCAGCGAGAACCTCCTGCGCCCCCTGTTCCAGCACATGACCGACAAAAAACTGCTGGCCCTTTCCCGGGCCTGTGTCTTGGTGGTCGCTGTCATTTCCCTGGGCTTCGCCTTGTCCAAGAACAACATCCATGAACTGGTGAGCGAGTCCTCGGCCCTGAGTCTGGTGAGTCTGCTGGTGCCGCTGGTAGCGGGCGTGTACCTCAAGAACCCTTCCCGCGAGGCGGCTATCCTCTCCATGGTGGCCGGAATGACCGTCTGGCTCCTTTGCCTGGCCCTGGACACCTCCCTCAACCCCATGCTCTACGGGCTGGCAGCCAGCGTGGCGGGCTATGGACTGGGCCTGCTGTGGCCTACCCAGAAAAAACACCTGCCACTTCAGCCAGAGAAAGCCACGCACTAGAAGGTTTAAGGCGTGATTTGGCAAAAACAGGCCTTAAACCTTCTTCCTTGGGCAACGGCGGCAAGCCGAAGGCTGGGTGTCCTGAAAGCTACCTCCTGTTTCCGTACCCTTTCCCGTTCGGGCTCGTTTCTTTTACCAAGGCTAAGGTTATTGCTTAGCTATACTTTGTAAGAAGAAACCATGGAAGCAACACAGATAGTCTTGGCCAGCCGGCCGAAGGGAACTCCCAACCAGGAAAATTTCAGGTTTGAAAACATCACCTTGCCCACCCTGCAGGCGGGAGAAGTGCGCCTGGAGCCGCTTTATATCTCCGTTGACCCCTACATGCGCGGCCGCATGAACGACGCCAAATCGTACACGCCCCCGTTTCAGGTAGGTGCGCCGCTGGAAGGCGGGGTAGTGGCGAAAGTGGTAGAATCCAAGAGTGAGGCTCTTGCCTCCGGCGATGTGGTGTTGGGCGCCTTGCCCTGGGCCACGCAAGCCATCGCAGAAGCGAAAAAGCTCCAGAAAATAGACACCAACCTGGCTCCCGCCAGCTATTACCTGGGTATTTTGGGCATGCCCGGCCTAACAGCCTATTTCGGGTTGCTGGACATCGGGCAGCCGAAGGAAGGCGAAACCGTGGTGGTATCAGGCGCGGCCGGCGCCGTGGGCATGGTGGTAGGCCAGATTGCCAAACTCAAAGGCTGCCGCGTGGTAGGCCTGGCGGGCTCCGACGAGAAAGCCGAGCTGCTGCAAAAGGAATTCGGTTATGATGCGGTCATCAACTACAAAACTACCCAGAACCTGCGCACCGACCTCAAAGCCGCCTGCCCTAACGGCGTAGACGTGTATTTTGACAACGTGGGCGGCGAGATTACCGATGCCGTCATTTCCCTCATCAACTTCCACGCCCGCCTCATCATCTGCGGCCAGATTGCCCACTACAACGATCAGCAACCGCAGCAAGGACCCCGGTTCCTGCCCCTGGTACTCACCCGCAGCGCGCTCATCAAAGGCTTCATTGTGAGCAACTACCACGCCCGTTTCCCCGAAGCCATGCAGCAGCTAGGCACCTGGGTCAAAGAAGGCAAACTAAAATACCAAGAAACCATCATAGACGGTTTTGAACAACTGCCGGAGGCCTTCCTGGGGCTATTCACCGGCCAGAACCAAGGCAAGATGCTGGTGAAGGTATAAAGGGGAGAAATAGTGAAAACGGGAAAGCCTCCTTAGCAAATAGCTCAGGAGGCTTTCCCGTTTTGGGGGCATATTCAGGAAAACAGCCCATAAGTGCAAACAGCAGAATTCCCTCTCCCTCAGGGAGAGGGCTAGGGTGAGGGGGCAGCGGTAGTTCTGAGGCAAAGGCTGTTCTGCCGTTGGAACCGTTTTGAACAGGTCGCGACCTGTCCCTAAATTTGTTTGTTTTATAGTTACTGCTTTTCTAATTGGAAACTTCTCCCCCTCATCCTAGCCTTCTCCCTCAGGGAGAAGGAACTCAGCTGATGCGTTTTAGGGCTGTTTTCTAAAAGATAGGCTCAAAACGCAATATAGGATTTCCTTTTAATCAGAAAGGTTGATGGGAGGCAAAGCCCTTTACGCCAGCAAGTCCTTAATCGCCATGTCCACTTTCTCAAACTGGAAGCCGCTGAGCACCTCGTCCATCAAGCCTTTGATTTCAGCGGTGCACAGGTTGCCGATGCTGCCTTCGTGGGTGTGGTGCACTTTCTCGGGACGCTCAAATTCGCCTTTCTCGATGGCCATGCCCACGTTTTTGTAGGCATCCCGGAACGGCACGCCGCTGAGTACCTGGTTGTTCACCACTTCCACGCTAAAGAGGTACTGGTATTTTTCGTCCTTCAGGATGTCTGGGTTCAGTTTCAGGTGCGGGAGCATGAAGGTCATCATCTCCAGGCAGTTCCTGATTTCAGTGAAGGCCGGGAAGAAGCTTTCTTTGAGCAACTGCAGCTCGCGGTGGTAACCGGAGGGCAGGTTGCCCAGGAGCATCTGAATCTCGGTGGGGAGGGCTTGCAGACGGTTGCACTTGCCGCGCATGATTTCAAACACATCGGGGTTCTTTTTGTGCGGCATGATGCTGGAACCGGTGGTCAGCTCGTCAGGCAGGGTCACGAAGGCGAAGTTCTGGCTCATGTACAGGCACACGTCCATGGCCATGCGGCCCACGGTGCTGGCTATAGAAGCCAGGCCCATGCTCACGCTGCGTTCGGTCTTGCCGCGGCCCATCTGGGCGTACACCACGTTGTAGTTCAGCGCCTCGAAACCCAATAAATCGGTGGTCATCTGGCGGTTGAGCGGGAAGGAACTGCCGTACCCAGCCGCGGAGCCCAGCGGGTTCTTGTTGCTGATTTTATAGGCAGCCTGGAGCAGCTGTAAATCGTCCACCAAACTTTCGGCGTACGCGCCAAACCACAAGCCAAAGGACGAGGGCATGGCCACCTGCAAGTGCGTGTAGCCGGGCAGCAGAATGTCCTTGTTCTTCTCGCTGAGTTCCTGCAAGGTGCTGAATAGCGTGTGAACGGCCTCTACGGTCTGGCGGATTTCATGGCGGATAAACAGCTTCAAATCCACCAGAACCTGGTCGTTGCGGGAACGGCCGCTGTGGATTTTCTTGCCCGCTTCGCCCAAACGGCGCGTTAACAAAAGCTCCACCTGCGAGTGTACGTCTTCCACGCCGGGTTCTATTTCAAATTCACCGCGTTCAATGCTCTGGTAAATAGCCTTGAGTTCGCGCTGCACGGCGGCCAGGTCTTCCGGCTCCATAAGCCCGATGCTTTCCAGCATACGCGTGTGCGCCAGGGAGCCCAGCACATCAAACGGAGCCAGTTGCAAATCCATTTCGGCGTCTTTGCCCACGGTGAATTTCTCAACGTTCTGGGCCACGGAGGTTTCTTTTTGCCAGAGTTTCATGCTAAGCGGTAATAACAGGTGTCAATAATTGTATGTAAAGAGCAATGCCTTCTTCCAGTTCGGAAAGATAGATAAATTCATCGGCGGTATGCGACCGTGCCGAGTCGCCGGGACCCATCTTGAGCGACGGAATGTTCAGCAGCGCCTGGTCTGAAGTGGTAGGGGAGCCGTACAGGTTCCGCCCCAACTTCACGCCCGACTGCACAATGGGATGCTCCCGGTCAATGGATGAGGGCCGTAACCGCGTGGACCTCGGTGTCACCTCGCTCTTCACGTGCTCCCGGATGATGCTCAATACCTCCTCCGGCTGATAGGCATCCGTCATGCGTACGTCCACGGTGAAGGTGCACTGGTCGGGTACCACGTTGTGCTGCGAGCCTGCCTGAATAATGGTCACGCTCATCTTCACCGGCCCCAGAAAGCTGCTTTCCTTTGGGAAACGGTATGTGCGGAACCATTCAATATCTGGTAATGCTTGGTAGATGGCGTTAATGCCTTCCTCACGGGCGGCATGTCCGCCCTGGCCGCGGGCTACGCAATCCAGTACCATCAGGCCTTTTTCGGCCACGGCCAGGTGCATCTGGGTAGGCTCGCCTACTATGGCAAACTCCAAATCGCCCAGCTCCGGGTATACCAGTTCAATGCCGTTGCGGCCTGATATTTCTTCTTCGGCGGTAGCCGCCAGCACCAGATTATATTTTAAATCTTGCCGGTCATAGAAGTGCAGGAACGTAGCAATCAGAGAAACCAGACAACCGCCCGCGTCATTGCTGCCCAAACCAAAGAGTTTGCCGTCCTGCACGGTAGGCGTGAACGGGTCAAACCTCCAGCTGGGGTGCGGCTTCACGGTATCATGGTGCGAGTTCAGGAGCACCGTGGGCAAAGCTGGGTTGTAGTACTTGTTAAAGGCCCAGACGTTGTTTTCCCTGCGGTGTATTTCCACGCCCCGCGCCTGCAGAAACTGCGCAACCGCCTCGGCCGTTCCTGCCTCCTCGCGGCTGAAGGACTGGATGGAGATGAGCTGCTGGAGCAGTGATAAAGCGTCTTGGTATAAGGTGTTGGCCATTTAAGATATTCCCCCTTTGAAGGGGGCGAAGGGGGATGTTTACAATTGTTGGTTGCGCACTGCTGTTTTGGGCAGTTTAACAGAAAACCGCCTGAAAACAACAATGCGTGGGAGACAAGGCGGTGCCTGGTCTCTACTTGTCGTCGGTATACAGTTTCTCTGCCTTCTGCGCCGAGGTTCTGATGCCTTTGATCATGGCCGAGCTGAAGCCGTTGTGCTCCATCTCGTTCAGGCCGGCAATGGTGCAGCCTTTGGGCGAGGTTACTTTGTCAATCTCGTTCTCGGGGTGGCTTCCGAAGTGAAGCAGGAGCGAAGCTGCGCCTTTGGCCGTTTGGGCCGCCATGCGCAAGGCATCACCGGCGTGGAAACCAATCTCGGTACCGCCCTGGGCCGCCGCCCGGATGGACCGCAGAAAGAACGCGATGCCGCAGGCCACCAAAGCCGTGGCCGAGGACATGAGTTCTTCCTCAATTTCCACGGTCTCGCCCACGGCCGAGAAGATTTCCTTCACCAGTTCCATGTTCTGCGGGGAGGCGTTCTTGCTGGCAATACAGGTCATGGACTGTTGGATGGCGATGGCGGTGTTGGGCATGGCGCGCACCACTTCCACCACTTTGCCAATGCGGGAAATAATGTCGGTCACGGCCACACCGGTCACGATGGAGATGAACAGATGGCGGCTGGGGTCAATGCTCTCCGAGATGGTATCTAGCACGCTGTCCAGTTGCTGCGGCAGGATGCTGAGCACGATGATATCGGCCTCGGCCACGGCCAGGGCGTTGTTGCTGGAGGCGCGGTAGCCTTGGGCCACCATGGGCTCTAACAACTTGGTGTTGCGGCGGGTGAGGGTAATGTCTTCGGCGCGGTATTTCCCGGCGGCCACCATGCCCTTGGCCAGGGCGATGCCCATGTTGCCGCCGCCCAGAATGGCTATTTTCTTGTTTAGTTCGCTCATGGTTCACGTATTTTGTAGCCAGTGTTTTGGCTTGCTATCTAGAGGTATACCTGCAAGAAAGGTATTTTCTTAACCGGATGCCCGTTTTAGGCCTGTTTTCTGGAAATCTAGCGTAAAACAGTTCATCCGAAGACACTCGTAGGAGCTGCGCACACTACGAGGTCTTTTGAGATGACGTCTGATGCGCGGTTGGCGGCTAAACGGGAGAGGTTTTCAAAACCTTACAGGTTTTTGTTTTAAAAGGCTGTTTTCTGAAAACGAACTCAAAAACCTTCTTACTGGCCCAGCCGCTGGTACAATGACCTCGTAGTGTGCGCAGCTCCTACGAGTGTCTTACAGCGTTATTCTGGTTCCCGCCTTTCCGCCGGCGGCGATGTCTTGAATCTCGGCGGCATCTCCAATCACCACGGCTTTCACGCCTTGTTCCAATGCGGCGAACGCATTGTCCAGCTTGGGCAGCATGCCCGCGAAGATGGCGCCTTTGTCCTTCAGTTCAGCATAGTAGTTGGGTTGCAGGTGGTGAATCACGCTGGTTTCATCTTCTACGTTCAGTAACACGCCCTTCTTCTCGAAACAGTAAATCAGGTTCACCTCAAACCGGGTGCTCAGGGCCACGGCCAGGGTAGAGGCGATGGTGTCGGCGTTGGTGTTGAGCAGGCTGCCTTCCCCGTCGTGGGTGAGGGCCGCAAACACCGGAACAATACCTTGCTCCGCCAGGGATGCCAGAAATGCCACGTTCACCTGGTCCGGGCTTTCCACGTCGCCTACAAAACCGTAGTCAATGTCTTTGACCGGGCGTTTGTGGGCGGGAATGACGTTGGCATCGGCGCCGGTGAGCCCCAGGGCGTTGCATTTACGGGCCTGGAGTTGCGCCACCAGGTTCTTGTTCAACAGTCCGCCGTAGACCATGGTCACCAGGTGCAGGGTGTTGGCATCGGTGACCCGACGGCCGTTTATCATGATGGGCTCCATTCCCATCTTTTTGCCTATCTCAGAGGCAATGGTTCCGCCGCCGTGTACCAGCACCTTAAAGCCAGGCACCAGGGAAAAATCCGTCAGGAACCGCTCCAGGTTGTCGGCGTTGTCCAGCACGTTGCCGCCTATTTTGATGACGCTTATTTTGGTAGACACGGTGGTAAATACTAGATGTTAGACGTTAGATTTTAGACATTCTCAAATCTTGCTCTTCCGGATTTATCATTCCGGAAGCATTCTGTCGGGGATTTCCTAATCCCCGTTTCTGCAAACTTGCCCATCACGGTTCCCGGCGGATTGGTAAATCCGCGATAGAGGGGTTCGAGATTACAAATCCCGAACAGCTATAAAACAGCAGACCCGAATAGCGGACAGTGTTATTGCTTATCTGCTTCTCCTTGGCCTGTCCCCCGACAGGCCACTAACAGGGCGTTTGTCAGGCAGAGCTTTCAGTCTGTCAGGGGACAGACCGAGGAAAAGGCGGATAACAGGAGAAGTGCTTGGGTTAAGGGAGACCTCACAGGTTTTCAAAACCTGTGAGGTCTTTGGTTCTTTTACTGAATCCCTTCCAACAACCGCTTCAACACCGCCTGGGCGGCAAATTCCCGGTTGGCGGCTTCGTTCACTACCAAAGAATTGGGGCCGTCCAGGATTTCGTCGCTAAGTTCCACGTTGCGCCGAACGGGCAGGCAGTGCATCACTTTGGCGTTGTTGGTATTGGCTAAGTGCTGGTTGGTGAGCATCCAGCTGGCGTCTTGTGTGAGCACCTCTCCGTAATTGGGCTGGTAAGTAGACCAGTTCTTCACGTAGATGAAATCCACGTCCTGCAGGGCCTCTTGCTGGTTGTAGGTGATGGTGGCGCCGTTGGTGAACTGCGGGTCCAGCTCGTAGCCTTCGGGGTGGGTGATGACGAAATCCACGTCGGCGGCGCACATCCACTCAGCGAAGGAGTTGGGCACGGCCTGCGGCAAGGCTTTTACGTGCGGTCCCCAGGTCAAGACCACCTTCGGCCGACGGCCTTTGGGGGCATGTTCGGTGATGGTGACTAAATCCGCGAGGCTCTGCAACGGGTGGCGGGTAGCCGATTCCAGGCTCACGAAGGGCACGTTGGCGTACTGGATGAACTTCTTCAGAATCTCTTCTGAATAGTCTTCCTCCACGTTCTGCAGTTTAGGGAACGACCGAAGGCCCAGCACATCACAATATTCGCCCATGACCGCGGCGGCGTCTTTGATGTGCTCCACGGTGGTGCCGTTCATGATGGCCCCGTCCTGGGTTTCCAGCGCCCAGCCTTCCTGGCCCATGTTCATGACCATCACGTTCATGCCCAGGCTCTGCGCCGCTTTCTGCGTGCTCAAGCGCGTACGTAAACTTGGGTTCAGGAAAATAAGGCCCAGCGTCTTGCGTTTGCCCAGGTTCTCAAAGGCGTACGGGTTCTTCTTCAGTTCCAATGCTTCCTGCACCAGAGCATTGATATCTTCTACGTCGTGAACGGAAGTGAATTGCTTCATATTTTTTGGATTTAAGACGCTAGACATAAGACACAAGATTTTCCATCCTATATCCAAAGTCTTGCGTCTTATGTCTTACATCTTGTGTCTATTTAACTAAAGCTGCGAACGCCTCTAAGAACCGGTCTATCTCCGCCTTCGTTACGTTCAAGGCGGGCAGAATGCGGATGGTGTTTTTGTTGGACGCTGAGCCGGTGAAAATGCGGTACTGGTCTAACAGGGCTTTGCGGAGCGGGGCGCATGGCTCTTCCAGCTCAATGCCCACCATCAGGCCCTGGCCGCGCACTTCGCGCACGCCCGGTAAGGCCTTGGCTTTCTCCATGAGGTATTTGCCCAGTTTGGCGGCATTTTCTACCAGGTTCTCCTGCTCCATCACTTCCAGCACCGCCAAAGAAGCGGCGCAGGCCAGGTAATTGCCCCCGAAGGTGGTGCCCAGCATGCCGTGCTTGGCCGGAATCTCCGGGGAAATCAACACGCCGCCCACCGGAAAACCGTTGCCCATGCCCTTAGCGATGGTAATCAAATCCGGACGGATGCCCGCGTGCTGGTGCGCAAAGAACTTGCCCGAACGTCCGTATCCCGACTGCACCTCGTCCAGAATCAACAGTGCGCCGTGTTTCTTGGCCAGTTTTTCCAACTCCTGCAAAAACTGCGGCTCTGGAATCACCACGCCGCCTACGCCCTGAATGCCTTCAATGATGATGGCAGCCACTTCATTAGAAGACAGCACTTCCTCTACCGCGGCCGTGTCGTTCATGGGCAGAAACACCACGTTGCCGGATTCGTTGACCGGGGCTACAATGGTAGGGTCGTCTGTGGCGGCTACCGCCGCCGAGGTTCTGCCGTGAAACGATTTCCGGAAGGAGATGATTTTCTTGCGGCCGGTATGGAACGACGCCAGTTTCAGGGCATTCTCGTTCGCCTCGGCGCCGGAGTTCACCAGAAAGAACTGGTAGTCTGGGTACCCGCTCAGTTGACCCAGCTTGTCGGCCAGTTCCTGTTGCTGTGGAATCTGCACCGAGTTAGAGTAGAAGCCGATGTTGTTGAGTTGCTCAGTCAGCCGCTGCACGTAATGCGGATGGCTGTGCCCGATGGAAATCACCGCGTGGCCGCCGTACAAATCAAGGTATTCGGTGCCGTTGGCGTCCCACAGCGTGGAGCCGAGGGCCTTCACGGGAGCTATGTCAAAAAGGGGGTAAACGTCAAAGAGATTCATTGTATAGACGTAAGATTCAAGACGTAAGACTTAAGACTTTCTGTTTTTGGCCTGTTTTCCGGAAAACAGCCCCGAAACAGCATTTATATTTTGCTGGCGCGAAGTTTTGGTTCGCGTTGCTAGGTGCAATCATGGACTAGCAGCAGTTATTTTTTGTCCTCCTGAAAGGACCTGGTGGCCTAGCTAGAATAGCGTTGTAGTAAACGCTTTTACCGTTCGCCCACAAGGTCCTTTCAGGAGGACAAGGTGGTATGGCGCGGAGGTGACCAAACTTGTGAGGTTTTCAAAACCTCACAAGTTTTTGCGTTTCGAGGCCGTTTCTCGCAAAACAGGCTTAAAACGCCTCCCTGGAATGCCCTCTCTCCGTTGGGGAGGGGCTAAAACCCAATCGCCTTCAACTGCAGCCCGGCCCTTTCCTCCAGCCCGAACAGCAGGTTCATGTTCTGCACGGCCTGACCGCTGGCACCTTTCAACAGGTTGTCAATGAGGCTGGTGATAACCAATTGGTCGTCGTGCTTCTCTATATATAAGAGGCACTTGTTCGTGTTCACCACTTGCTTAAGGTCTGGGTTGCTATCCGTAACGATGGTGTACGGATGGCCTTCGTAAAACTGCCTGAAGAGTTGCTGCGCCTCCTCCAGACTCAAATCTGAGGTCAGGTAGGTGGTGCACAGGATTCCCCGGCTGAAGTTTCCGCGGTAGGGCACAAACCGGATGGCCGTGTTGACCTCTTTTTGCAGGACTTGCAGGCTTTCCGTTATCTCCAGCAAGTGCTGGTGCCCGAATACCTTGTAGCTGGAGACGTTGTTGTTGCGCCAGCTGAAATGGGAGGTCTCGGCCAGTTTCTGGCCCGCGCCGGTAGAGCCCGTGATGCCGCTCACGTGCACCTCGACGGGCAGCGAGCCGTTCTGGGCCAGCGGCAGCAACGCTAACTGAATGGCAGTGGCAAAGCAGCCCGGGTTGGCCACGTTGGCGGCAGTCTTAATCTGCTCGCGGTTCAGCTCGGGCAGGCCGTACACAAAGGCGCGGTTGCCCAGAGAAGATTTTTCCGCGAGGCGGAAGTCCTGGCTCAGGTCAATGATTTTCACCTCTTCCGGAATAGCGTTGGCGTCCAGGAACTTCCGGGCGTCGCCGTGGCCTACGCAGAGGAAAAGGACGTCTACCTCGGTTCCCAACTCGTTCGTGAACACCAAATCCGTGTCGCCTACTAAATCGGTGTGGGTGGCGGTGACGGGTTTGCCGGCCTGGCTGTTGCTGTGCACGAAGCTAATTCGCACGTGTGGGTGGTGCACCAGCAGGCGCAGCAGCTCACCACCGGTGTAGCCCGCCCCGCCCACAATGCCCACTTTTATAAGGCTATTTTGCATTGTCTTCGCCGTTGATTAAGCGGTACATCATGGTCTGGTTTCCGAAAATCTTGGAGAAACCTTTCACGTCTTCGCCAGACCAGGCGTTGTTCATCTCACCGTACGACCCGAATTTAGACGACATCAAATCATGCTCCGACTCAATGCCCTCTACCTGGAAGCGGTAAGGCGCCAGCAGCACGTGTACTTTGCCGGTCACGGTTTTCTGCGTGTCGGTGAGGAAGGTCTCAATGTTGCGCATGGTGGGGTCCAGGAACTGGCCTTCGTGCATCCAGTTGCCGTACCAGGTGGCCAGGCTGTCTTTCCAGTACAGCTGCCATTTAGTGAGCGTGTGTTTCTCCAGGGCGTGGTGCGCTTTGATAATGACCATCGGCGCTGCCGCCTCAAAACCTACGCGCCCTTTGATACCGATGATGGTATCGCCCACGTGGATGTCACGCCCAATGGCGAAGGCCCCGGCAATCTCCTGCAGCTTCTGAATCACGTGCACAGGGTTATCGAATAGCTCGTCGTTTAGGCCCACCGGCTCACCGTTTTTGAAGTGCAGGGTGATGCGCTCCGGCGTTTCTTTGGTCAGTTGGGTAGGGTACGCAGATTCTGGCAAAGCCTGGTGCGAGGTCAGGGTCTCTTTACCGCCCACCGAGGTGCCCCAGATGCCTTTGTTGATAGAGTACTGCGCCTTCTGAAAATCCATCTCCACGCCCCGCTCTTTCAAGTATGCAATCTCTTCCTCTCTGGACAGTTTCAGGTCACGGATAGGAGTGATGATTTCCACGTTGGGGATGAGGATGTTGAACACCATGTCAAACCGCACCTGGTCATTGCCGGCGCCGGTACTGCCGTGGGCCACCGCCTCGGCATCAATCTCTTGGGCATACTTGGCAATGGCCACCGCTTGGGAAATCCGCTCGGCGCTAACGGAAAGGGGATAAGTGTTGTTTTTCAGCACATTCCCGAAAATCAGGTACTTCAGGCAGGTCTGGTAGTAGTTGTCGGTTTCATCTAAGGTTACGTGGTGGGCCACGCCCAGATTCTCGGCCCTTCGGGCGATTTCCGCCAGTTCGGCCTCAGAGAAGCCGCCGGTGTTCACAATGGCCGAATAGATTTCATAACCTTGTTCCAGCAGGTACTTCACACAAAAGGATGTGTCTAAGCCGCCACTGAACGCGAGAACTACTTTTTTCATGATGTATTGAGTGATTGAGAGATTGAATGATTGAGAGATTTTTTATTGAGTGATTGAATGGTTGAATGATTGAGAGAAGGTGTTTTTTTATTCTCTCAATCATTCAATCATTCATTCTTCCGCCTTGGGCGGAACAAAGAGCATGGCCGTGCAGAGGCAGTTGCTGCGCTCTTTCATGGTCAGAATCTCGAAGTTTACGCAGCTGCGGCAGCCTTTCCAGAACTCCTCGTCTTTGGTGAGCTCTGAATAGGTCACCGGGCGGTAGCCCAGGTCTGAGTTGATTTTCATGACCGCCAGCGCCGTGGTCAAACCAAAGATTTTGGCGTGCGGGTATTTGGTGCGGGAAAGTTCGAAGATTTTCTCCTTGATGCGTTTGGCCAGCCCGCTTTTGCGAAGGGTAGGGGAAACAATCAAACCGGAGTTAGCCACGTACTCGCCGTGTCCCCAGGTTTCAATGTAGCAGAAGCCGGCCCAGGTGCCGTCGCTCTTGAAGGCGATGACGGCTTTTCCTTCCACCATCTTCTTGGCCACGTAGTCGGGGGAGCGTTTGGCGATACCGGTGCCGCGGGCCTTGGCCGAGGCCTCCATCTCGTCGCAAATCTGCTGGGCGAAGGGCGTGTGCTCTTCTGAGGCCACCACCACCGTGAAGTCGTTTTGAGGAGTTTCCATGGAAACGGGTGCAATGGGCTGCAACTCTACAGCCGAAGCGTACATACGCATTGCTATACGGTTTGAAAAAGAAGTAAAAAAGAAAAAAAGGGGTACCGCTACCAACCTGAAAGGTGGTATACAGTGATGCATCCGGTTTAGTTGTAGATTACAACCTACGCCGGTGGCCTAGCGCCTGGACCGTGTAAGGTAAATAGGTTCACAAAAAACTGTTCTGGGAAGAACAGAAAAAAGCGCACTCCTTAAAACGGAGCGTTTTACCGTTGCAACGACAACCGATAAAAACGACTTTTTATTCATGGACTTAGAAGGATTCAAACGTAAGGAAGCATCCACCTGGAGCCTCTCCGCAAATGTTTCACATAAAAAATGAAAATACCAACGAATAGGTTCATTTTTTACTATTAATTGATCTAAGAATTAGGCCCGTTGCTGAAAAAGGGAGCTTCTTTCTGTCTGGGTGCTGAAATTGAATAAGTTAGTTAGCTGTTTTAAGTGGATTCAAAGAAAAGGCAGTGTAAACGCATTTGGGTGGCTGTTTAACTGATAGCGTAGGGACGAGACCGCTCCTTTTGTCTAAAGGAGTATCAAGGCCTTTTGGTAAAAATAGGATGGAATAATTGACGCGAACGGGCAGATAGCGTCTGCACGCATGGCTGATAAATACTTTTCCCTCTTTTGTCATCCGGGAAGGATCTTGTGGGCGAACTAGAAAGACATGGAAGAAACGCTGTTACCTTTTGCTCATAAGGTCCTTTCAGGAGGTCAGAAAGAGAGATGACGAAATTTATCAGCCATGCGTGCGGACAAGAGCGGCACGCTCGCGCCAGCGAAATTTAGTGAGCCATTTAAATAAAAGAGCCGGAAAAATGTTTTCCGGCTCTTTTTGTAAAAATAAAACTCAAATAGGTTTAGTGAGTATGGCCGTGGCAACCGCAGGCTTCGCCGGCAATGCCGTAGAAGCGGGTGTTCAGGTCGTCGTGCCAGTCAAAGGTGCTGGTGTTGTTGTCCCAGTAGAACTTGCCCATGGGTTTGTTGTAGTTGCCTACCTCGGTGAGGGTTTCGGCATCATACAAGCGGCCGTTCACCATGGTGTAGCGCACACTCTCTGAGTGCTGGATGTTCTCCAGCGGATTTTTGTCCAGTACAATCAGGTCGGCCAGTTTGCCTTGCTCCAGAGAGCCCACCTCTTGGTCCATGCCCAGATAGTGCGCTCCGTTGAGCGTGGCCGCGCGAAGGGCCTCGTGGTTGGTCATCCCCCCTTGCTGTAGCATCCAGAGCTCCCAGTGGGCCCCTAATCCTTGCAACTGTCCGTGGGCCCCCAGGTTCACCTTCACGCCTTTGTCGGTGAGCGCTTTCAGGGTCCGTGAAGTAGCAATGTAGCCGTGGTCGTATTCTTCATCGGGCACCAAGGTCACGCGGCGCGAACGGCCGTCAATCACCGCTCTTGGGGTGAAGCGTAGGAGACGGTCTTTCGCCCAGACATTGGTTTTCTGGTACCAATAATACTCCCCGGAATTGCCGCCGTAGTTCACGATAAGGGTAGGGGTGTAGCCGGTTTTGCTGGCTGCCCACAGTTGCAGTACGTCATTGTACACCGGCGCGATAGGAATATTATGCTCGATACCGGTGTGGCCGTCCAGGATCATGGTCATGTTGTGAAAGAAGGTAGAGCCACCCTCGGGCACCACCGACATGCCCAGTTCCCGCGCGGCCTGGATGATCTGCTGACGCTGGTCGCGGCGCGGTTGGTTGTAGCTTTTCACGGAGAAGGCTCCTACGGCTTTCAAACGGCGCAGGTGCGAGCGGGCATCTTCCAGACCGTTGATAGGTGCTTTGAAGTTGCCATCGGCGCCGTACAGGATGGTGCCGGTGGAGTAAATACGCGGACCCACCATGTGGCCGGCCTTCACCATCTCGCTTTGGCTATACACCATTTCAGTAGACGATGAGGGGTCATGGGTGGTGGTGACGCCGTAGGCCAGATTGGCCAGGTACGACCACTGCTTTTTCGGGCTCATGCCCAGGCGGAAGGTGCCCAGGTGGGCATGCACGTCTATCAGGCCCGGCATAATGGTTTTGCCTTGCGCATCGATTACTTTGGCGCCCGCAGGGACTTGTACCGAGCCCGTTGGGCCAACCGCTACAATGCGGTTGCCGTCTACCACCAGGGTTCCGTTCTCAATCACCTCGTTGCCTTTCATGGTAATAATGCGGGCGTTGGTGAAGGCGACTTTGCCTTGTGGAATATCAGTGTTCAGCTGCAGGCCAACCTTGATCCCCGTGGTGTCAATGGGTGGAATGTTCGCTACGGCGCCTTCCACAAACTTGAAGCGGTTCTTGAGGTCATTGGTGAAGTATTCTTCGCCCAGCATCCAATGAAGTTTCTTGCTGTCAGCGGACCAATGCACACTGGTGCCGGCATCACGGGTGACGCGGGCCACGGGTACTGCTTTGGTATCAGCACCTAACTCCAACCCTCTACCGGCAGCCGGGAACGGCGCGATGTACACGTTAAACAACTCGGTCCAGGCGATCCATTGGTTGTCGGGGCTGGGCACAAATTGGTTCGCGTATTTAGAGGTAAAGTGCGTCTGCACGTCTTTGCCGTTCAAGTCTGCGCTTCTGAACGCTACGCCATCGCCTTCACCGGCCATGAAGAAAATGCGGGAGCCATCTCTGTTGAAGCTTGGCGAAACGCCTTGCTTCTGCACCAAGGTAGCAGCTCCGCCTTTCGTCGGAATCACGTAGATGCCGGGGTCTTTGGCGAAGGTGTGGCCCTGGTGGTCGTTGCCGCGGTCTTTCTGGAACACGATCTGCTTGCCGTCTGGCGAGAAAGCCGGGTTGGTGAAGAAGCCTTTCTCCTGGGTGATTTTGCGCGGTTTTTTAGAATTGAGGGCTAAAACGTGCAGCGCGCCATGCTTGTCATCATCCCAGGTGCTGTACACAATCTCTTTGCCGTTCGGGCTGAAGACCGGGTAGAACTCAAAGTCGGTGCCGTTGGTGAGGCGCTCTGGTTTGCCGTTGGGCAGTTGCTTTTTCCACAGGAATCCCGCCGCGTTGAATACCAGCGTTTTCCCATCGGGTGAGGTCACCGCGTTGCGGATCATCTTGGAGGAAAACTGCTTGGGCGCCACTTCCTCAGGCTTGGCTATGTGCCGCACGGCCTCCGCAATGGAATGCTGGGCGGAGGCAGTAAACGGAATCTCTTGGGCGTTGGCTTTGGCTACGTCTACGTTCCAGAATTTGCCCTTGGCCCACACAATGATGTTCTTCCCGTCTGGGGTGAAGTCAAAGTTGGGATATACGCCAAAGATGGCCCAGGCTTCCTGCTGGTCTTTGCTCAGTTGATCGTACACAGGGCGCTCCTCACCGGTAGCCAGGTTGTGCACATACAGCACAGTTTTGGTGCGTACCCGGCGCACGAAGGCCAGCGTTTTACCGTCTGGGGAAAGCGTGGGGCGCATGGCACTACCGTTGCCGCCTACCACGTTCTCTATCTCGCCGGTCTGACGGTTCACCCGCCGGATGATGTAAATCTGCCCGTTGGGGTCTTTGTTGTACTCAAAAGTGGTTCCGCCGCTCATGTCCTCTGCGAAGTACACGTACTTGCCGTCTGGCGACACAAACGGTTCGCCCACGTCCTGCTGCTCGTTCTTACGTTTGGTCAACTGCATGCCGGTACCGCCGCTGAAATGGTACTGCCAGATCTCACCCGCCCCCAAAGAACGCTTCTCCGTGAAGTGCTTGCGGGCGATGAGGTACTGCCCATCCGGAGTCCAAACAGCATTGTTCAGCAAGCGAAAGTTCTCCTTCGTGATGGCTTTTGGGTTGGCCCCGTTCGCATCCATGACCCAGATGTTGTCGCCCCCTTCTTTGTCTGAAGTAAAGGAAATCTGCTTGCCGTTGGGGCTGAAGCGGGGCTGTACCTCATAGGCTGGTCCGCCCGCCAGTAACGTGGCCTGTCCACCCGTGATGGGCAGTTTGTAGATGTCACCTAGCAGGTCGAAGACGATCTCCTTGCCGTCTGGGCTCACGTCCAGGTTCATCCAGGTGCCTTCAGAAAGAGAGAGGTTGATTTGTTTGGCAGGTCCGTGGCTCTCGGTCACCGACCATTTCTTTTTGTCTTCCGGGGCCTGCGCCAGGGCTGAGAAACCACATGCAGCAGAGAGGAAGAGAAGAAAGGGTTTACGCATTGCTTGTTTTTGATGTGTTTTCCAAAAATAGGCAGAAAAAACGGAGTGGTTCTGGAAAAATAGCAAAGCCTACTTCCTAGCTGCTTCAGGAAATACAAGGGTAGCTAGGCTTTTTGTTCTTCAGACCAGCCTGAAAAGAGGGGATATAAGAAATTGAAATCCGGCAGGAGGTTTCTTTTGAAGAAATTATAAGATAAATGTAAATAAAAGTTTAATGGCAAAATCTAGGTGCTCTGAGTCAACTAAAGAGCAATAGGGAGAAGGGTGAAAAGGTGTTTTCATATAAAGGGTTACATTGTACTCTTTTCACCCTTAGTATTTTATATCCTCACAGGCTTTCATTTTGAAGTGGTTATAAAAGAAGCTAAAGTAAAATTAGCTTTAGTAAAAACTGAGCAAGTTACTTATTTAAAGTAAAAATTGCTAATAAAAATGGGGTTTGTTTAAAAAGGCATATGAGAAAGTCTTTGTTCTATGTTAAGATAATGTTAATATTAAGGAGCAAACTATTTTCAAACTAACTACAACCTAACATGAAGAAAATCTTACTTCTAGTTCTTGTTCTGTTCTCCGTGGTATTGCAAGAAGCCACGGCGCAGACAAGAACTATCACAGGAAGAGTGACTGATGCGAGCTCTGGCGAAGGAATGCCAGGAGTGACCGTTCAGCTCAAAGGAACCACGACCGCTGTCCCCACGGATGTGAATGGAGGTTATTCTATCAATGTGCCTGCTAGTGGCGGGACGTTAGTTTTTACTTTCATTGGCTTTACAAACCAGGAGATAGCCATTGGAACACAATCAACGGTGAATGCCCGGTTATCTACGGATGCTGAGCAATTGAAAGAAGTAGTAGTAACTGCTTTGGGTGCTGAAAGAACGAAAAACTCCCTTCCTTATGCTGCGCAGCAGGTGGAAGGGGAGGCTATCACTATAGCACGTAACCCCAACGCAGTAAATTCTCTGTCTGGTAAAGTGGCCGGTTTGAACATCACGCAGAATAACACCATGGGTGGTTCCACCAACGTAGTGATGCGGGGTACAAAATCTATCACTGGTAACAACCAAGCTTTGTTTGTGGTGGATGGTGTTCCTATTAGTAATGCCAATACCAACAGCTCTGACCAGAAAACAGGCCGTGGTGGGTATGACTACGGAAATGCCGCCGCTGACATTAACCCAGATGACATTGAATCAATGAGTGTGTTGAAAGGTGCTGCTGCAACGGCCCTTTATGGCTCACGGGCGGCAAACGGAGTTATCATGATCACTACCAAAAAAGGTAGAAGAGGTCTTGGTGTTACTATGAACAATGGAGTGACCATGGGTTTTGTAGATAGAAGCACTACTCCAAAATACCAGAAGCAGTATGGTGCAGGGTATGGTGCCTTTTATGGGCCAGATGAGGATTCTTACTTCAACGAACGGGATATGAACGGCGATGGAGTTCCTGATTTGGTGGTTCCTTTCACGGAAGATGCCTCTTACGGTGCGCCCTTTGATCCAAAACTGATGGTATACCAGTGGAACTCCCTTGACCCTACATCCCCTCTTTATCGTCAGGCTACTCCTTGGGTAGGCGCTGAGAATGATCCTAATTACTTTTTTGAGAAAGCCGTTTCTGTGAACAACAGTATCATTGTAGACGGTGGAAATGAAAATGGTAGTTTCAAATTAGGCTTCACCCGGAACGAGGACAAAGGCATCTTGCCTAACAGTAACTTAACCAAAAACATGATCAATTTCGCGGCTTCTTATAGCGTAACCCCGAAGTTGACCACAAGTGCATCTGTGAACTTTACGAAAGTGAACGGACTGGGACGTTACGGAACAGGGTATGATTCTTTCAACCCAATGCAAGCTTTCAGACAGTGGTGGCAAACCAACGTTGACCTGAAAGAGCAGAAAGATGCTTATTTCCGCAACAGACAGAACATCACCTGGAATACCCGTAGTGCTACTGATTTAAGACCCATCTATTCTGATAACCCTTACTGGATTCGGTACGAGAACTATGAAAATGATGAGCGTTACAGATACTTCGGTAATGTGATGGCTACTTACAAGTTTACCAACTGGTTTAACTTGATGGGTAGAATCACATTGGATTCTTATGATGAGATGCAGGAAGAAAGAAATGCCGTTGGTAGTACTGGTGTTCCTTTCTACTCCAGGTATAACAGAACTTCAAGGGAGTTCAACTATGACCTGATTGCCAACTTCAACCACATGGTAGCCGATGGAGATGTAAGCTTATCTGGTTTGGTGGGTGCGAACATGCGCAGAAACTACGAAAGCTCTATTTTTGCTCAGACCAACGGGGGCTTAGCCGTGCCAAGATTCTATGCCTTGACAAACTCTATCAGCCCAATCATTGCTCCTACAGAAAGTGAGTTAAGATTTGGGGTAGATGGTATTTTTGCAAGTGCAACAGTTGGCTACAGAGAAACCCTTTTCTTAGATGCTACCATTAGAAGAGACGTGACTACAACTTTGATGGAAGGAAATAATGTGTTTTACTATCCTTCAGTAGCGGTTGGTTACGTGTTTTCAGAAAATCTAAAGGAAACCCTTCCTTGGATGAGCTACGGTAAAGTTCGTTTGAACTATGCTGAAGTTGGTAATGATGCTCCACCCTTGTCTATCTATGACGTGTATGACAAGCCTACTTCCTGGGGTTCTATTCCATTGTTTTCAGTAACGGGCACCAAGAACAACCAAAACCTGAGACCGGAGAGAACTAAGAGTATTGAAGCAGGTCTGGAGATGGCGTTCTTACAAGGCAGAGTTGGTTTTGATGCAACATTCTACAAAACCAACACAATTGACCAAATTTTACCAATCAACGTTTCTACAGCCACAGGTAACAACGCTATTTTCGTGAACTCCGGTGAAGTACAAAACAAAGGGGTTGAGGTTTCTGCTTTTGTGACTCCGGTTAAAACAGATGATTTCTCCTGGACTCTGAATGCTAACTGGAGCCGCAACAGAAACGAAGTTGTTTCACTTTATGATGGCGTAGATAATATCTCTTTAGCTACCTATCAAGGTGGAATGTCCTCTAATGCTACCGTGGGTCGTCCGTTTGGTACGCTTCGCGGCGCAGGATTTGTTTTCAAAGATGGCCAAAGAGTAGTAGATGAAGACGGGTATTATATGTTATCTGGAAACAGAGAAATTGGAAACCCGAACGCTAATTGGAGAGGTGGTATCTCCAATACCTTGAACTACAAAGGCGTATCTATGTATTTCTTGGTAGACATTCGTCAGGGCGGAGATGTTTTCTCCTTGGATAACTTCTATGGCTATGGTACTGGTTTGTATGAAGAAACCACCCAACTCAATGATTTAGGGAATCCTTCCCGTTCGCCAGTCTCTGAAGGTGGTGGAGTAATCTTGCCAGGTGTAAATGAAGACGGTACGCCCAACACAACCCGGGTAGAGAATGGGGAAGGCCTATTTGGATATTACATGCCGCAGGAATATCATATTTATGATGCCAGTTACGTGAAATTAAGAGAGGTTTCTCTGAGCTATGCACTACCTGCTGGTTTGATGGCCAAATTGAAGCCATTCCAAGGAATTGATGTTTCCTTGGTGGGGAGAAATCTTTGGATTATCCATAAAAACCTTCCTTACGCTGACCCAGAAGATGGCTTAAGCTCTGGGAACTTAGGTCAAGGGTACATCTCAGGAAGTTACCCTTCCACACGTAACATTGGGGTTAATCTTCGATTCAAATTTTAATTAAGAAAAATGAAAAGGATACTTTATTTCTGCCTCCCGGCTTTGCTCTTCGCATCTTCATGTGTAGACAGCCTAGATGACTATAATATAAATACAAAAGCTACAAACGTTGCCCCTGGTGTAACCCTGGTTTCCAGCGCTGAGCGTAGTTTGTCAAATATTATCACCAGCTCCAATGTAAATAATAACCCTTTCAGGTTTTATGTGCAGCATTGGGCGGCCACCACGTACCCAGATGAAAGTCAATTTGTAATTGACACCAGACAAGTCAACAGAAACTTTTGGGAGCCACTTTACCGCGATGTATTACGTGATCTGAAAGAAGCAAAAGGTACCATTACGGCAGATGCTTTCTTAGATCCAAAAATCAAAGCAAATCAGCTGGCTTCTATTGAGGTCTTAGAGGTGTATGCATGGTCTGTGTTAGTAAACACCTTTGGCGATATACCTTATTCTCAAGCCTTAGATATCAATGTCATACTTCCAAAATATGACGATGATGCAGCTATCTATGCGGATTTAACCACCCGTTTAGACAAAGCAATCGGGATGTTTGATGCTACTGCATCTGGCTTAGGATCTGGTGATTTGATCTACGGTGGTAATGTGGGGAACTGGATTAGATTTGCAAACTCCCTGAAGCTTAGACTAGGAATGACTTTAGTTGATGTTGAGCCAGCCAAAGCCAAAACCATGGTTGAAGCAGCGGCCCGCAACGTCTTCACGTCAAATGCGCAGTCTGCTAAAATTGTGTACTTGGCTACCACACCTAACAATAACCCAGTGCATTCAGACTTAGTGTTGAGTGGTAGAGCTGACTATGTGGGAGCCAATACATTAATTGAAAGACTGAATACTCTGAAAGATCCAAGAATTGACGAGTACTTTAAAGAAGTAGAAGATGACGATGATACAAATCCGACATTCTTCAAAGGGGGAACAGCGGGAGCACCAAACTCCTACTCTGCAAATTCGGCCCCTGGCTCTATGTTGGAAGACCCTACCAATCCCGGTATGCTGCTTTCTTATTCAGAAGTAGAGTTCTTATTAGCTGAAGCGGTAGAAAGAGGATTTGCCGTGGGTGGAACCGCTGCTGCCCATTATCATGCTGGTATCACCGCCTCTATTTTAGAGTGGGGAGGCACAGAAGCAGAAGCATTGGCATATATTGCCCAGCCAACTGTTAACTACCTGACCGCAACGGGAAACTATAAACAAAAGATTGGTACTCAGAAATGGATCGCCCTTTATAACAATCCTGTTGAAGCCTGGAAAGAATGGAGGAGATTAGACGCTCCAAATTTGGTGAAGCCAAGCTTGGCAATTAGTGAGATTCCCTTACGTTTGACCTATCCTACTACAGAATTCAACTCTAACGGAGAAAACGTAAAGGCTGCTTCTGCTGCCATTGGTGGAAATACCGTGACTGCTAAGTTGTTCTGGGATAAATTCTAAGTAGAGACACTGGCTCGTAGAAGCCCGTATCATATTGAAAAGCTCTGGCAAACAACTGCCAGAGCTTTTTTTGTCAAAGGGAGATTGAATTGAAACGGACTTAACAAGGCGTGTAAACGAATAGCAGACTTGTATTCTGTTTATGGCTCCTCCAGTGGGCACTAGACAACAAAGCTTAGTTTAAACCAAGCTTTTGTTCCTGTGTAAGAAAATTATCAGAAGGAATAAAATGATTGGATTTAGGACTCACCTTCAAAGCATCTTTCAAAAAGATTTATATACCTTCTACTGCACATCAAACTGCAAACGCAACAGGTTGGCGTAGATGCCTTCTGGGTTATGGGCCAAGGCCTCGTGCGAACCTTGCTCTACAATCTGCCCCCTGTCAATCACCAGGATCTTGTCTACCTTTCTGATAGTCGCTAGCCGGTGTGCGATGATGATGGTGGTGCGGTTCTTCATGAGCTCATCCATGGCTTCCTGCACCAGCATCTCAGACTCAGAGTCCAAAGAACTAGTGGCTTCATCTAAGATGAGGATGGCCGGGTCTTTCAGGATAGCGCGGGCAATGGCAATGCGCTGACGTTGGCCACCGGAGAGTTTAATGCCGCGTTCTCCCACCACAGTGTCAAAGGCCTCCGGGAAAGACTGGATAAACTGGAGGGCATTTGCTTTCTGGGCCGCTACCAGGACCTCCTCGTCGGTGGCGTTGGGCTTGCCGTAGGCGATGTTCTCCCGAATGGTGCCACCAAACAGCAACACTTCCTGGGGGACAATGCCCAGGTTGCTGCGCAGGTCGTGTAGCGGAAGTTGGCTGATGTTCTGGCCATCTACGTAGATGGTGCCCTGCTCTACTTTGTAGAACTTCATGAGCAGTTGGGCAATGGTAGATTTCCCGGCCCCGCTGGAACCCACCAAGGCGATCTTCTCTCCGGCCCGTATCTCAAAATGGATGTTCTGGAGCACCTGCAAATCAGGGCGGGTAGGGTAGGAGAAGCCCACGTGGTCATACCGTACGTTCCCGTTGAACCGGGCCGGCGTAGCGGTGGGCTGACCCAAGGCTGCCTGCTCCACGGGTTGGTCCAGGATTTCCAGAATCCGCTCAGAGGCACCAATAGACACCTGGATTTTGGCGTACAGGTCACCTAAACCAGCCACGGAGGCGCCAATGAAGGTGGTATATAAAATAAAGGAAGCCAGTTGGCCAAAGCTTAACTCGCCGCGTTGTACCAGAGTAGCCCCGTACCAGATCACCAAGATGATCCCGCCAAAAAGCCCAATGATGATAAAGGAAATGAAGGCTCCGCGGTAAAAGGAGGTGGAAATAGCCGTCTTCACCGACTTGCCCAAGGCCTGCTTATAGCGGTTGATCTCAAACAACTCATTGGTGAAGGCCTTGACTACCTGAATGGCTTGCAGCGTTTCTTCCACAATCACGTTGGTTACGGCCAGTTCATCCTGGGTTTTCTTAGAGAGCTTTTTGAGCTTCTTTCCGAAAATCATGGCTAAAATGACCAATACCGGAAAGGTAGCCAGCATGAACAGCGACAGTTTCACGGAGATGAACATGATAAAGCCAATGCCTACCAACAAGGTCGTGATCTGCCGGAAAAGCTCCGCGAGGGTGATGGAGAACCCATCCTGGATGTAGCTCACGTCTGAGGTGATACGGCTGGTGATCTCGCCCACCCGGCGCTGCTCATAGAAGGTGAGGGGCAGGCCCATGAACTGGGTGTAGAGCGTCTGCCTGATGTCGGCAATGGCGTTCTCACTCACCTGGGCAAAAAAGTACACCCTGAAGAAGGAGAAGATACCCTGCAGGGCGATCACCGCGAACAGCAAAAGTGCCAGGAGGTCAATGTCTTGGGTGAAAAGGGTCTGTTTACCAACGGCAGCGTCTAATAATAAACCTGTTACCGCCGGAAACGCCATGAAGGTAAGGCTGGAGAACAGCAGGAATACCAGGCCTATGTAAAACTTACCTTTGTAGGGAAGAAGAAACCTAAATATCTGGAGGCCACGCCGCAGGTTCTCTTTGCTGAGCCTGGGTTTGCTTTCCGTGTCAAGTCCGGGTGCCGTGCCAGGCCCTAGTCCTCGTTTCGCCATGTATTCTATACTGTATTTGGTAAAAGCCATGCTGCCGGTAGACAGCATGTGCTAGCATCCGCTGAACGGGGAAATTCTGCTGTTTTAGCTGGTTTTCTGGTAAAACAGGCCCAAAACAAAAGTGAATTTCCTAGCTCAGGAATAGCAACCCGCAAAGGTAGGCATTACCGTTGACTTACCTTTATTTATATAGGAGAAACACCCGGAACAGTTGAAGGTTTACGGGAAGACACCAGCCACAGGCCCAGAAACATGAGCAGGCCGTTCAAAAGCAGCACCTCAAACCCAAACTGATAGCCCCAGAACCATTCCACAGAGTTGGTGCTTACCACATACGTCAGCACGGGGGAAAGCACTCCTAAGAGGGGCACCACCTTGTCCTGCACCGAGCGGCCCGTGAGCAGCCCAAAGCTGTACATGCCCAACAAAGGCCCATAGGTATAACCCACCAGGGTGAAGAGGGTGGCAATGATGCTTTCGTCGTTGTAGACCCTGAACAACAGGATCACCGCCATCAACAAACCTGAAAACCCCAGGTGCACCCAGTTCTTGTAGCGCAGCCGCTGGGCCTCTGGCCGATGCTGGAAATTGAGGAAGTCCACGCAGAAGGCGGTGGTAAGGGACGTGAGCGCCGAGTCAGCGGAGGCATACGTGATGGCTGTTATGCCTAGGATGAAGGCCACGCCCGCCACCGCCGGGAAATGCTGCAGAGCCAGTTCCGGGAAGACATCATCTCCCTTGGTAGGCAACAAAATACCGGTTTCAGCCGCGTAAAGATAGAGCAGGGCACCCAGGCAGAGGAAAAGGACGTTCACCGCCACCAGAATAACTGTGAACCAGAACATGTTCTTCTGGGCCTCGGACAGGTTGCGGCAGCTCAGGTTTTTCTGCATCATGTCCTGGTCCAGACCAGTCATGGCAATGGTGATGAACATGCCCGCCATCAATTGCTTCAAAAAGAAGTTGGGAGCCTTGGGGTCTGTGACCCAGATGTGGGCATAGGAACTGTCACCAAGGATTTGGGGAAGAGCAAGGAGGGAGAGATCCAACTCTTCGGCCACCACCCAAATGCTGATGCCCAGGCACAGCAACATAGCCAGGGTCTGGAGGGTATCGGTCCAGATGATGGTTTTCATGCCGCCCCTGAAGGTGTAGACCCAGATAAAGGCAATGGTGATGCCCACCGTGCCGGCAAACGGAATACCCAACGGACTAAATACGGCCAGTTGCAGCACGCCCGCCACCAGATACAGCCGCAGGGCCGCGCTCAAGGTGCGGGAAAGCAGGAAAAAGGCGCTTCCGGTTTTATAAGACCAAAACCCCAACCGCTGCTCCAGGTAGGTGTAAATGGAAACCAGCCGCAGCCGGTAATACAGGGGCAGCAACACCAGGGCAATCACCACATATCCCAACACATAGCCCAGCACCATCTGCAGGTAGGTAAAGCCCGTCTTTTCCACCATGCCCGGAATAGACACGAAGGTGATGCCCGAGAGCGTGGTGCCAATCATACCGAAGGCCACAATGTACCAGGGAGAGGCCCGGTTCGCCAGAAAAAAGCCCGCCGTAGATTCGCCCTTCTTGCTGGTCATGAACGAAACCAGCAGCAGCAGGCAAAAATAAGAGACAATGATACCCAGGGTAAAAAGAGGAGACATGGTGTGCGCAGCGCCTGTTAGTTTAAAACGCGTGCAAAAGTAAGGCGAAAGACGGAGAATCCCGGCACCTATGTTGGGGGGCTAATTTCTGTAAAAAGGCCCGGAAACAGCGGGCTAGGTAGGCTGCAAAAGAAACTTCCGTCTGTTTTGGGCTTTCTTTTGCAGAAACGGCGCCAAAACAGACGGAAGTCAAAGGGGGTGGTAATGGTTTATGGCGCTTGGGTAACGTCTACAAACTCAGTTTTCTTGCGGGAGATGGCGTAAAGGCCCATGAACGTAAGGAAACCGTTCAAAATCAGCACCTCAAAACCAAACTCGTAGCCCCAGAACCAGTCTACTGAATTCAGGCTGATGATGTAGGTAAGGATAGGGGCCACCACGCAAAGGAAAGGCACCAGGCTGTCGCGCACCGGGCGGTTGGTGAATACCCCAAAGGAGTAGAGACCCAGCAACGGACCATAGGTATAACCCGCCACTTTGAACACCGCCTGCACTACGCTTTCATCGTTCACGATCTTAAAAATCACGATCACCACGGCTAAAATAACCGAAAAGGCCAAATGGACCCAGTTCTTCAGCCGGACACGCTGTGTCTCGGGCTTGTTCTTGAAATCAAGGAAATCTACGCAGAAAGAGGTGGTCAGGGAGGTCAGCGCTGAGTCAGCAGAGGCATAGGTGATGGCTGTGATCCCCAGAATGAACACAATGCCCATGAAGGCCGAGAAATAGTTCAGGGCCAGGAACGGGAACACATTGTCGCCTTTTGCGGGCAGGGCAATTCCCTTTGATTGAGCATACAGATACAGCAAAGCGCCCAGGCTTAGGAACAGGATGTTTACAAACAAGATGATCACCGTGAAAGAGAACATGTTTTTCTGCGCCTCTTTCAGGTTTTTGCAGCTCAGGTTCTTCTGCATCATGTCCTGGTCCAGACCCACCATCACAATGGAGATGAAGAAACCAGAGAAGAATTGCTTGAAGAAGTACCGCGGATCTTTTACGTCCCAGAAGAACACCTGGGAGAACTTGCTTTCACTCACGGCGTTCACCATGCCGTTAAAAGAGAAGTTCAGTTCCTGGGAGATGGTGATGATGGTGATGCCCACGCAGACCAGCATAGCCAAGGTCTGGAAAGTGTCGGTCCAGATAATGGTTTTCATGCCTCCTCTGAACGTGTACACCCAGATCAAGCCAATGGTGATGATCACGGTGACTTCAAACGGAATGCCCAGGCTATCAAAAACTGCCAATTGAAGCACGCCGGTTACCAGATAAAGGCGTAAAGCCGCCCCCAAGGTTCTGGAGAGCAGGAAGAAGCCGGCTCCCGTTTTATAGGACCAATACCCAAAGCGTTGCTCCAGATAGGTATAAATTGAAACCAGGTTGAGTCGATAATACAGGGGCATGAGCACCAATGCCACCACAAAATACCCCAGCATGTTGCCTAAGATGAGCTGTAGGTAAGAGAATTGGGCATTTTCCACCATGCCGGGAACAGAAATGAAGGTAACCCCAGAGAGGGATGTCCCAATCATCCCGAACGCGACCACATACCACGGCGAGGCCCGGTTGGCAAGGAAGAAGCTGTCAGTAGATTCGCCTTTTTTACTGGTGAGAAACGAGATCAGGATTAGGATACAGAAATACCCGGCAATAATGAGCAGGATGAGCGTGGAAGACATGTAGCGTACAGGGGTTGTTTATTCTGGTGCTTAGGTGCAGGGCAAATATAACCAAAAAAGCAAAGGCCGTGGAAAGGCGATTTTGTAATCCATCAAGATTATTCGCCATTTTTATAAATAAACCGGGCAAAAAAGAAGCCTGGGTAGCAAAAACTACCCAGGCTTCTTAAAAATTATTAAAAAAAGAGAAGAGCTAATAGCCCCAAGGAGCGTAGAAACCGCCCCCCGGATAACCGCCCAAAGACCCGTAGGCATCATTGCTGTAGCGTACTCCGCCAGAGATGGTCACGTTAGGGGCTACCTGGTAATGAGCCTGGAACTGGAAGCCCTGGTTAGGGTACCGGCCATACGTGAAAGGGTTGTTCTGCCAACGGTGCATAGAAGAACCAGGACTCAGGTCTTTCCAGACGCTGCCACTGAGCAACAGCCGCTCACTCATGGCGTAGGTGCCGCCTACGTGCAGGAGGTACTGGCGGTCTGGGGCCGCCGTGATCACAGAAGGACTTCTTTCGCCCTGCGCCGTGTTTCTGAACCTTGGGCCACCCCAGGTCTGGAACATGGCGAGGCTGCTGAAAACGTGCAGCCTAGGCGTAAGCCGGTACTGCACCCGTGGTTCAATGTAGGAACCTGACCCAAACTTACTGAAGGCCGCCCCCGCATTCAGCCCGAAGTTCACACGTGGAACAAAAGGAGCCGCTGGTGCGGAAAGGGAATCAGCCGGGGAAGAAGCCTCGCTCCCTGCCTGCGCAAAGGAAGGCAATGCGGCCAGCGTCAAGGCCAGCAAAAGAAGGAAGGTATTGAAAAGGCGTTTCGTTGACATCATAATTAATGGTGAAGGAGCACAGGGAAGAAAGCAAGAGCACCATCTCCCTAGAGCCTTTACTAAGGTAAGCTATTTTAGCTTCTAACGAAACAACCGCCTGCCTAGTCTATAAGGTTCCGTCCGTTTCAAGCCTGTTTCCTGAAAAACGGCCCGGGAAGGCAACAGTAAGAAGACTGGCAAAGGCTTACGTTGCCTCTTCCCTGGGCCCCTTAGGAAGGAGTAGCGGTACTTCTAAAAAGTATACCCCTCCAGGTCTCTGTCAATAGTTCAGAGACCTGGAGGGGTTGTAGGATTTTTACGCTTTTGTTTTCTGCCGGAGCCAATCCTCTCTTCTGGACTTTAGGTCCTTGGAAAGCGCCTGCCCGGTTTTTTCAAGGGGTGTGAGTTTCAGCTTCAGTTCCTGGGCCAGGGTGAGGGGCAGCATCTTTTTCATGCCCTGCTGCACGGCCTCTACCTGCACCTGGTCGCCGGGCTTCCGCTTGGCTAAGAAATCATCCAGAGTTTTCTGGTCTTTCAGCTTGAGGCCGTCCACGCTCAACAGAAGATCTTCGCGGTCAAGTCCGGCCTTGTAGAGCGGGCTGTTGCGGAGGGTGCCCATCATGATGGTGGCTTGCTCGTTCTGGAACCGCAGAGGCTCCCAGCCTAAGACTGCCTTGCCCGGGTTGGCGGGTGCCAGGGAAAACCCCATCTGCTTGGCCAGCGCCTCATACGGCAACGGCTCTTTGCCCAGCACGTGCTTCGCGAAGAAGTCGCGGGCAAAGGTGGGGTTCTTGGTGAGGTCGGCCAGGGTTTGCTCCAGGTCTGCCAAGGTGTAGGGTTTCTCCGGTTTACCGTAGCGCTGCCACAGCAGGCGCATGTACGCATCTAATGACAGGTTTTTGAACTGGGTACGCAAGGTATAGTCAAGGCCAACGGCCAATGCGTTGCCGTAGGTGTAGTACGAAATGTAGGTGTTTTGCCGGTTCACCGGATCCACGGAGCGGGAGGCATCCACAAAGGGTGCCTGCATGCTCATTTCCACCGGCGAGAAAAGGTCTTTGCCGGGCGAAAACATCACCGCGGCCAGGGTGTTGCCCACGCTTTCCAGGTAATCGTCCTGGTTCATGATGCCGGCGCGGTGCAGCAAGAGGGTGCCGTAGTAACTGGTAAAGCCTTCGGCCAGCCAAAGGGCCTCGCTCATGTTCGCGTCTGCGAAATTGAAGGGCTCCAGGCTTTGCGGACGCAGGCGCTCCACGTTCCAGGCATGGAAGAACTCATGTGATAAGGTGCTCAGGTTGGCGTTCATGCCCGTCTCCAGGGGCCGTGAACTGGTGATGACCGTAGAGTTGCGGTGCTCCATGCCATCGCCGGGCGTGCCTGGCAGGTAGCAGGCAATGAAGGTGTATTCCCCGAAATCAAACGCGGGAAGCTCGCCAAAAACGGCTTGAGACTCCTGCACCACGCGCTTCGCCTTCTGGGTGTACTCTTCTAACTGCTGCTCGGTGCCCTGGTGGTGCATCCCTATCTTGATCTTCTGGCTACGGCCTTTCTCCTGTACCGTCCACTCGCGCCATTGCAGGTTAGCCAGTTCAACGGGGCTGTCCATGAGGTACTGGAAATCCGGGGCCGAGAAGGTGAAAGGAGCCGCTTCCCGCTTGAGTTGGGTGGCCGCGGTCCAGTTCTGGCCGGCAGGCGGGGTAAAGCGGACCTGCACCGGGGCTTTCTCCAGGCCGTTGGCATACATAAAAGTTGCCGGGGCGTTCAGGTGGGCGTGGGTCAGGTTTACGCCGGCGTAGGTGCCGTCTGGGTGATCCGCGAAAAGCATGTATTTCACAACCACGGTACCGTCATGACCCGACACGTTCCACTGGTGCAGATTG
The DNA here is from genome assembly GCF_008271745.1 of Rufibacter glacialis. Classification (GTDB taxonomy): domain Bacteria; phylum Bacteroidota; class Bacteroidia; order Cytophagales; family Hymenobacteraceae; genus Nibribacter; species Nibribacter glacialis. The sequence goes on from NZ_VKKZ01000010.1 coordinate 487,160, forward strand.
GGTCGGTTCACGGTCAGGGGGCGGCCCTGGCCATCGGTGACTTGCACGTTGTACACGTTTTTGGCGAATTCATGCAGGGCGTACCGGCCGGGCGAAGAGCGGGCCATGCGTACTTCCAGCACCGGGGCCTGCACCCCTTTGAAAGTGGCGGTGACAAAGGCCTCGCGGTGGACCGCATTTTCAAAAGTTACTTCGTAGTTGAGGCTTTGTTGCGCCATCACCGGCGTAGCGAAAGCCAGGGCCGCGGCGGCCAAGGCTGTGAAGAGTGTTTTCTTCATGGAGTGAGATGTTTCAACCCCCAAGATACACACCAAAGCCGGAAACCAACAAAGGGCCCTCAATTAGTTGGGCTAGGAGGAGAGGCCCGTTTCTGGAACACCTGCGCCTTGATGAAACCTTTATAAAAGCTGGCTTCTTGCCGGGGTTTATAGCCTAGTTTTATGAAAAGGGCCTCAAAAGGAGGAAGACCCTGACCCGAGATGCGGCTCACCCACCTAAAGAACCGGTACATGCCCCACAGCAAGGGTTTCTGCCAGAGTTGCCGCCGAAAGGAGGAAGACTGATGGAAGTCCGTGTGCAGCCACAGGCCGCCGGGGTACAGCGCCTTGTCTAGCCGTTGCATGATGGAAAATGCTTCTGGTGGCGTGAAGAGGTCCAACACAAAGGGGGTAAGCACCACGTGAAACTTTTCTTCTGGCAACAGTTGGGCCTGGGTTCCCAGCCTGAATTCCACCTGTGCAGGGAAGGCAAGAGGCTTTTCTTGGGCCTTGGCCAGCATCACAGAGGAGGCCTCCAGGTACAATACATAGGCCGGGTGGCTCTGCCGCAGCAGTTCCCCCAGAATCCAGCCGCTGCCGCCGCCCACCACCAGGACCCGCGCCTCCGGGGGAATCAGGGGCAGGAAATGCGCCTGCGCCCGCCGTTGCGCGTTCCCGTACACCAGCTGGGCTAACCGGTCATAGGCGGGGGCAATCAGGTTGAAGTCTGGGGTGCTGGGCATGCAAACGGCTTGCGGGTTTTCGGGCTGTTTTTCAGAAACGGCCGCTTAAAGATACGCGCTTATCCCAAATTGCCTGGTGGAGGGCAGCGCCCATAAAAGCAGGCCTTTTCCCAGACTACCTTATCCGTGCTGGAAATGCCGCTCCAGGGTGTCATTGAGCTTGCGGAAGATAAAGTCCTCGGTCTGTTCCCGCATTTTTTGGGCGTTGCCTTTGAACACCTCGCGGTACTCCTCTACTTTCTCTTTGAACAGGATAGAGACGAAGGTGGTACCAATGGGTTTTTCAGCGGTCTCCGAAGCGCCCTGGCCAAAAAGGCCGGTCACGGCAATGCAGACATCAGCTTTCAGGAGTTTGTAGAGGCCCTGCACCATTTCATTGGTGACCTGCTGGCTTTCCGCGGTGAAGAGTTTGAGGGTCTCGCTTTTCACGCCCAGCACCTTGGTCTTGGCAATTTCACTGTAGGTGACCATGCTGCCCAGGAATACATCGGTGGTGCCGGTGGCCTCACTCAGGGCGGCGGCCAGGCTTCCGGCGGTGCAGCTTTCGGCTAATGCCAGGGAGAGCCCCTTGTCCTTTAATTTCAATATGAGTTGGGTTAGTTCGTCGGGCTTCATGGGCTTGATTCTCAAGGTATGAGCCTCTTACTGTTTTTGACGGACCCGAGTTGCCTCCTGGCCCAGGCCAACACAGGCCCAGCGGGTTACGTACGTTAGAAGGCTTGCCGTTTCCAGGGTGTTTGGCTATGATTAATCCTAAACGGCAACCCTTTGCTTGGACCCTATGAAAAAGACGTTTCGGAAATTTGTGGCAGCCACGGCGCTGTTCACGGTGGAATTGGTGGTGATATGGGCGGTATTCCTGGTGTGCCTGGTCTTGTTTTTCTGGCTGGCCAAAGAGGTATTGCCGGGCCACGAGCTGAAATTTGACAGCCGGGCCTTTGCCTGGGCAGATGCCCGCAACAACCCCGCCCTGACGGAGTTTATCAAAGGAATCACCTTTCTGGCCTCCCGGAATTTCATCTCCGGGGCCGGCATCATGATGATTGGGTACTTCCTTTTCGTGAAACGGCACAAATGGTACTCTTTGAAGGTGCCGGTGATTGCAGTGGGCAGTATCACCCTCAACCTCCTGCTCAAGTACCTCTTCAACCGGCCCCGCCCCCTGGTGCCGCACCTGGTGGAATCTTACGGGCTCAGCTTCCCCAGTGGGCACGCTATGATCAGTGCCTCTTTCTATGGGCTGCTTATTTACCTGGTCTGGAAAAATGTGGAGGAAGCGCACTGGCGTTTTCTATTGGTGACCCTGCTAGGGCTGCTGATCCTCCTCATCGGCTTTAGCCGGGTGTACCTGCACGTGCACTACGCCACTGATGTGGTAGCGGGCTTGGCAGCGGGACTTGGCTGGGTGATTCTGGCCATCTTTTTACTTAACCGCATGGAAAAGTTCTCTAAGCGCAACCTGAACCAAGTGGTGAAAGGAGAGGAGCAGCCGGTGGTAAAATAACCCAGGCAAAGGCAGGAATACCAAGGGCAGGGGTAATTTCCCGGTACCCGCCAGTCTGGTTTTTTTTAAGGACCCAGGGGCAAAACTCCACCAGTGTTGGGATAGGCATCTTTCTTGCGGGGCTTTCAGAGAATTGCTGAAAAAGTGTTATATTTAAAGGACTGCTACGGTAAAAGCGCCTTGCATTCTATGGAACCCGCTAGACCTCCTAAGCCCCAATGGCAAAGACAAAACTAGAATCTATCTACCGGCACGTGGTGACCCGGCTAGGGGAAGAACTGCCTGCCGACCTGACCTACCATTGCCTGCGGCATACCTTGGATGTGTTACAGCAAACAGAGCACATTGCCCGGCAAGAAGGCATAGCAGACCATACCGAAGAGTTTCTGCTGCTACAGGTGAGCGCCTTGTACCATGACGCCGGATTTGTGCAAACCTACCAGCAGCACGAGGAGAAAAGCTGTGAGCTGGCCCGGGCTGAACTGCCGGCTTTTGGGTTCACCAACGAACAGATTGACGCGGTCTGCGGCCTCATCTCGGCTACAAAAGTGCCGCAAGCCCCCCAAACCAAACTTCAGGAAATTCTCTGCGACGCTGACCTGGATTACCTGGGCCGCGATGATTTCTTCCAGATAGGGGACTTGCTCTACCAGGAGTTCCTGCGGTACGGGGTGGTGGAAGATGAAACGCGCTGGAACCAGCTACAGGTGCGTTTTCTTGAGAAGCACCGGTTTTTCACCTGTTTTTCCAGAAACCACCGCGAAGCAAAAAAACAGAAGCACCTGGAGCAGGTGAAAGCCAAACTTAACCAGCAGTCCCAAGGGCTTGGTTCTCTACTAATCTGATGTCCATCTGGCGCAGGCGCTTGCACAGGGTTTTCAAGATGCCTTTCAAGACCTCGGGGTTGGAGATCATGATCTCATAGAAGGGTTCCTGCTCCAGTTTGAGCAGGATGGTCTCTTCCAGGGTGGTAGCGCTGGCAGAACGGGGTTCCGCGTCCAGGATAGACAGTTCCCCCAGGATTTCATTTTCCTCCAGAATGGCAAACGTGTGGGCCTCGTCATGGATCCGTACCTTGCCCTGGTAGATGAAATACATGCTAGACCCCAGGTCTCCCTTGGAAAAGAGCTGGGTACCGGCCTTCAGGTCTAGCTCTTCCAGGGCACCGGCCAGTTCCACCAGGTTGGCTTCTGGCGTGTCATAGAAGATGTCACAGGAATTTAAGGTCAGGACTTTCTCTATTAGCAGCATATCTCATTCTCTTTCTAAGCGTTGACAACTGGTTGATTACAAAGGCGCGCGTCTCAGAATACAAAGCGTCTGGCGCAAAGCTGGGTTCTGGGGCAATGGCCTGGGTTAACTCTGGGGTAGGCAGGGCCAGAATGCTGTAACAGGCCACAGACTTGACCCAGGCAGAACAACCGGCCGGGTTTTCTGAGATGATCTCCTTGATGATGTGGGAGGTACTGAGGGTGGTCTTCTCTTTGGAATGGCCCCATCTTTTTTCCTTGTCCAGGTGAAAATCCAGGAGCGACTCCACCACTATGAAACACCTTTTGGGAATCAACTGCTCCAGCATCTCAATGGCATTGGCGATCTTCTCCGCAGACCCAATAGAGAGCATGTCCATGACCCGGTTAATGCGTTGCCGGTCATAGAGCAGGGCCAGGCTGCGCATGATGTATTTAATGTCTTGCTTTGTTTCTGAGGCCAGGGCCTGTTCCAGCAGCGGAAACTCTTTGCCTTTGGCCAGGCATTGGCAGTAGAGGGCTTTTTTCCGGCTCTGCCACAGCTTTGTTTTGAGCCAGCCTTGCACCTGTTTCCTGCCTTCTTTCTGTAAAACAGCATTCTTGTACCAAAGCGCCTCAATGGCCTCGTCTGGGAACAGGGCGCCATGGCCTACTTGCTGCTCCAGGAACTGGGTGGAGAAATCGCCTTTCACCTTGCCTGCGGCCCGAATAAAGTTCAAGGTAAGGTCTTCGCTGAGGGCCTGCCGCTGGGGCACGTGGTGGGGGGCGAACGCCGCGTCACCGAAATGCACCAGCGCGTTCTGCAGGGCGTACAGCGATTTCCTGGACTGTCCGGTGCGCAGGATCTGGGGCAGCAGGGAAGGGTCTTTGGTTTTTCCGGCCGTTTCCAGCGCCCTTTTGTGCACCTTGGGCGAGGAGTCCAGCAACAAGACGGTGATAGAGGGGAGAAACTCCTTGTGCCTATCCACGGTGTATATGTCCAGTACAGCCAGGCGCTCTGCCTCGTCTTGGCTATGGGTAAAGGTTTTCAGGTGTTGCTGCACCAGTGCGCGCGCGGTTTCCTCTGGGCGGTGGGCCAGCCCAACCAAGGCCGCCTTCTTGACCTCCAGCCTTTCCAGGGGAGGTATGTCTATGGGTTGCGGGGTAAGCGAGTAGAACGCCTTGATGAAATCAGGCCGGCAAGGGTCATAGGGTTTCTCTTGCAGCGTCTTCTCAATGAGCGGGAAGGCCCTGCTCAGTTTAAGGGCTACTATTCTGGAAAGCACGTATTTCTTGATGGTGTCATTGGGACTCTGGAGCAAGGGCAGCAGCCGGTCTTCCAACCCTTGGTAGGCAGAACGTTCCAGCAGTTCCAGGGCCATGATCACTTCCTTCGGTTTTCCGCTGTCCAGTTTGTCTAGCAGGATCTTCCTAACCGACTCCTCATTGAGGAAAAGCTCAGTGCCGGTGAAGAACCCTTTGCGCAAGGCGATGACCAGGGCCCGCAGGTATTGCGTCTTAACCTGGAAAACGGTAAAAATCCAGGCTACCAGCAGCACCGCCAGAATCTGGCAGACCAGGGTAATGGAAATAGGCCCGTACCAGTGGTTGTAGCTCACCAGGAAAATGCCTGTGGCCAGCAAGGCAAAGGGCATGGTGTAACCTTTGGAAATCAAGTGCCCCTTTAACCGCGCGTGCGGATGCAGGGGCTGGAACAGCACCAGGAAAGACGGCTCCTGCACCGCCGACTTGAGCACCTCAGACACCAGTACCATGACCCCGAAGATGATGAAGATGGCATTCTCGCTGTTTCTGGGCAGCAGCAGGTACAGCGTGATGGCCAGCAACACCCCGGGCGCAATGAGCAACGAGTTGGACAGGCCCAGGCGGCTGATGACCCGGCTGCTCAGCATCAGTTTCACCAACAGGGCCACCACGCGGCCTACCGCAAAGAACATACCCAGGAAAGAGGCCATGTCTGGGCTGCTTTTAAACCTTGATTTTACTTCGGCCAGAAACGTGTAGTCAATGAGGGAGTACACCGTGAAGGCCGCCAGCGAGAACATAGCAATGGCGAAAATGAGCGGGTTATGGAAATACCTGGCAATAAACGACCGCCTGGGGGACCGGTGGGCGGGTTCATGCAAGGTGTCATGGCTAGAAATGGCGCGATGCTCAAACCTGGCCAGAAAGAAATAAGCCAAAAGAAAGCTGCCAATGGAAAGGCCCAGCAAGCTTTCCACCCCCAGCACCGGCGCCAACACAGAAACTGCCGTGTACCCCAACAGTTTGGCCGGAATGTCTCCCGAACCCACCACCGAGAAAAGGCGTTTGCTTTCCCGCACGTTGAAGATAATGGAGGCCATGCCCCAGAAGGCGTACCCTACCAGCATGTACACCACCATGTTCCAGGCAGATAGGAAAAACGGGAGCAGCTTTTCTGAGTAGAACATCACGCCCGCCCAGGAAAAGAAGAGCGTGACGGAGGAGAAAAGGATAACGATCTGTAAGAGCTTTTTGGCGCTCAACCGGGTTTCCAGCTGGGCATACCCCAGATTGGTCACCAACAGCAGTCCGGCAGAGACAATGTACACTTTGGGGATGTCTGTCACCTCAAAGGCATTCAGGAACATGGCCAAGGTGCTGGTGAACAAGGTGGACGTGGCAATCCCCAGGAACAACTGCACCAGGAATAGCTGCTTCACCACTTGGGCCTCAGCGGATCTGATGTTCAGCAGCGCGATTATTTTGCTATTCATACCAGAAAAGTACCTTGGTGAGCGCATTCCCTTTCTTGTCATAGAACCATCCGGTGCCTCAAGGGGCCGCTTCAGGGGCTTGGGCACCCTGGAATAGCGCGTGGCCCTGGGGCAGGCAGCGGAAGTAAGGAGCGGGCAGAGGCTCTTCTACCGCAGGGGTATCCGTTTGCTTCATTTTCTCCGGCTCAAAGAGAGCAGGCTCCTGGGGTAACTGGTTGGGCAGGGGGAATTCAAAAAACAGCCTGTAAACAAAGGCCAGCGGCCGAAGGCTAGGCCAGGTTTGGTTGGCTTTCATCCACCGCGTCGGTGGGGTTGGGGAATTGGGTTTTGCAGCTACTTACAGAAGGGTTCTCCAAAGAGCCTGGCCGGGATCGGCTTCCCCGTGCTCATCAGCCAAGGAGGCCTTGGTGGTTTGCCGTCGCCGTTGAGGCTCCTGAGAGTACGCTGCTTCTGTGACTGCTCCTTGCCTATTGGGAAGCCAGCAAGATGCCTGTCACTTCACTGGATTCTATCTTTCTTGCCTGAAAAGCTCTGTAGCGGCTATCCTCTTCCGCCCAAGGTCCGCTAATTGCATATCTGCAGGTTGAAAGGGCTTTTAACTTTATGGCGGCCGGTTCAGGCAGACTCAGCTTGGTAGCGCTTACTGGTTTTGCGGTTCTTCCTCTGGCGTGGTTTCCTCTGTTGGGGGAACGTCTGTGAACACTTCTTGTTCCGGTAAAGCGTTGGTCGGGGCAAAGCTTGCCTCTTCTGAATCAGTCCGGGGCTTGGTTGGGAGTACTTGTCCTTGTGGCATGGTCGTCTATTTTAAGGGTGAAACAATGCGTGTAAGGGGCTGCTAGGGCAGCTATATTAAAAATACATATTAATAATTTAAATGCAAAATATTATTAAAAATTCACAAAGTTCGTATATTTAATACAGTTTACATGGAGGAATACTACGATGGTTAAATATCTAATTATTCCTATTCTTATTCTACTCGGTTCACTTTCCTTACAGGCGCAACCCGGAAACCCTTTTGTCCAGAATTTTCCCCCCGAAGCGTACCAAAGTTCTGCTTTTATCTCCAGCCCCCAGAACTGGGGCATGGTGCAAGATAACCGGGGAATCCTTTATATCAGCAATACCAGTGGAATTTTAGAGTATGATGGCGCCACCTGGCAGATGGTGCAAGGCACGAACTTCATGAGCCGATTCTTTCTCGCCAAGAACAGCGCAGAAACCATCTTTGTAGGTTGTAAGAATGACATGGGCTACCTGGCGCCCGACTCAACCGGCAAAATGCAGTTTGTTTCCCTGTTGCCCCACCTCAAAAAGAAACCCGAAGAGTTTAACGTCTCCCAGGTGGCTACCTTGGGGCAGGAGGTGTACTTCAGCACCGAGAACCGCATCTTCCGGTGGTCCGGGAAAGGCTTTAAGGAGTGGTTCAGCAGCGCTGGCTTCTGGGGTGTTTTCAGGGCTGGCAACCACTTGTACACCATTGACAAGGGCCAGGGGGTATGCGTGTTGCAGGAGGAGCAATGGATAGCCTTGCCCGGTACCAAAGAATTAGGTTCCCAATACGTAATGGCCCTTCTTGCTCTCCACCCAACACCCCTTGCCGGGCAGAACCTTCTCCTGGCCACCTATGCCCACGGCCTCTATACCTACCAAGACAACACCCTCAAGAAATTGACCGTGTTTCCGGCGCACTTTTTGGCGGAAGAGCACATCAGGCATGCCTTGCCTTTGGCAGATGGTACCATTGCCCTGGCTACCCTCTCCAAGGGGGTGGTGGTGATTGACCAGAAAGGGAAGGTGAAAAAGGTGATAGACAAAAGGAGTGGCCTGAATGATAAAAAAGTGTTAAGCCTTTTCCAGGACCGGGAAGGCGGGTTATGGGCGGGCCTGAACATCGGCATCAGCCGGATTGACTATCCTGCGCCCATCACCGTGCTGAATGAGGAAGCCGGCTTTGATGGCATGGTGTATTCCATCCAGAAAAAAGGCGATAATCTATACGTTGGCACCTCTTCAGGGCTTTATGTAGCAGATGAGACAGCCCGGGAGGCGAAGTTCCACAAGTTCCCTCAACTGCAAACCGAGGTCTGGAAAATACTGGACCTGGGGAAGGACTTGCTGGTAGTTGGTACCACAGGGGTGTATGTGCTAGAGGAGAATACGCTGCGCCAGATTTCCCCGGATGGGAATAACGGGAAGTGCCAAAACGTGCACCAATCTGCCAGAAACCCCCGCGTATTTTACGTGGGCACCTCCAAAGGCTTATACAGGTTAACCCATGACAAGGGCAAATGGACGTGGGAAGGGAAGGTGCAAGGGGTGGACCACGATGTCATGTGGCTGGCAGAGGACAGGAACGGGACACTTTGGGCGTCTTGCTCAGACAACATCTCCCTTGTTGATGCGTCACAGGAATTTGGCCTGCAGCCCCCGGTGCAGAACCATAAACAGCCAGATGACTTGGCGAAACAACTGACCCGCCTTGAGGTACACGCCCTCAACGGCAACATTTACCTGGGCACCAGCAAAGGAGTCTACAGTCTGCAGAAAACAGGGAAGGGATTGCAATTAAAGCCAGATAAAACCTTCGGGCACCGCTTTGCCAACGGGTCAAGAGAAGCCATCAACCTTACCCAGAGCCCCAGCGGCCAAATCTGGCTTACCTCTGAGTTCAGAACCGGCCCTCTGAAAAAAAACCAGCAAAACCAGTACCTGTGGGACACCATCTCCCTGCGGAAGATCCCCCGCGTAGATGTCTGGACCATCCATCCGGCCGCTAACGGGGTGGTGTACTTAGGCACTACCAAAGGGATTTTCAGGTATGACCCCTCCGTGCCCAGAAACTACAGAATGCCGCCGCTCATGGTGCTCCGCAAAATTAAGCTGCTGGGGGATTCCATTGTCTTTAATGGGGCGTTTTCAGAGAAGGGCAAAGTAACCTTACAGCAGCCTTCCCATTTCAAGATAACGCTGCCGCACGCCATCAGGTCCATTCGGTTTGAGTTTGCGGCCACCTCTTTGAACACCCCAGAGCAACTCCAATACCGGTATATGCTGGAGGGTTATGACAACAAATGGTCTACCTGGAGCCCGGAGAGGAGAAAGGAGTACACCGGTCTGGATGAAGGGGAGTATGTTTTCAAGGTAATGGCCCGAAACGTGTACGGGGTTGAAAGTGCGGTCACTACCTTTGGGTTCAATTCTATGCCGCCGCTTTACCGCACCTGGTGGGCCTATTGCCTTTATTTTATCCTTTGGATAGGCCTTATCTGGAGTTTTGCCCAAATCAAGCACCGGAACCTGATCGCCTCTAAAAACCGGCTGGAAGAACTGGTGCATGAGCGCACCGAGCAGTTAAAGGCCGAGAAGAAGAAATCAGATGACCTGCTGTTGAACATCCTGCCCGCTGAAACCGCCGAAGAGCTGAAGGCCAACGGCCGTACCCAGGCCCAAAGCTATGACGCGGTTACCGTCTTGTTCACCGACTTCAAGGATTTCACCAAGATAAGCCAGGACCTTACCCCAGAGGAACTGGTGACGGTGATTGACTTTTACTTCTGCGCCTTTGACGGCATCATCTCCAAGTATAACATTGAGAAGATCAAGACCATGGGAGACGCGTACATGTGCGCCGGCGGTATGCCCAACCCAGACGCCAACACCCCCGCCGACGTGGTGAAAGCCGGTATGGAGATTGCGGCGTTCGTGGCGCGGCTAAACCCAGAGAACCGACCCAAAAAGCACCGCCTGGAGATAAGGATAGGCATTCACACCGGGCCGGTGGTGGCGGGCATTGTAGGCACCAAGAAGTTCGCCTATGATATTTGGGGCGATACGGTGAACACCGCGGCCCGCATGGAAACCTGCGGCAAAGAAGGGAAGATCAATATCTCCGGCGCCACCTATGAGTTGATCAAAGACGAGTTCATCTGCGCCTACCGGGGTAAAATTGAGGCCAAGAACAAAGGCGAGATTGACATGTACTTTGTAGAGGCGGTGGCGGAAAAGCCGGTGCTGGAACCGGAACCCGTCCAGGACAGCAACCTGGACGTGGTGCATTGAAAAATAACCTTTGAAAAGGCAGCTACTCACCGGGGGGAAACACCAGAGGCAGCGGGCAACAGGGGAGCAAGAGCAAAGATTCTGACAATCAACATACTACCCACTGGTGGCAGGAAAAGGCGTAGTGTCGGCTTCAAAAAAGCCCATATTTTTTTCAGAAAATTGCGGAACAGGTATTGCAAATAAATAAAAAGTAGTAGTTTTGTGCTCCCTGAAGCAATAAAGGGAGAATTTGATGCGCTGGTGGCGAAATTGGTAGACGCACTGTCTTCAGGTGGCAGCGCCTTCGGGTGTGGGAGTTCGACTCTCCCCCAGCGCACATTATAAGAAAAAAAGCCTTGTAACTCAATTAGTTATAAGGCTTTTTTCATTTAGTGTGAGTAATAGTGTGAGTGAACGAGTAGAAATAGCCAAAGGCGTGCTGGTTTTGTAGTTAATCCTATCTTTCCATAGTTTCTTCAAATAATAGGGAAGTGTGGTAAATAAAAAGGTGCCCCAGCATTTTGCAAAGGCACCTTTTTATTTAGAACTTCTTTTTACACCTAGCCAGCTGGCAATTCATTAGGTGGAGGAGCAGGCAGTTCAACAGCTTTATTTTCTAAAGAATTCATGAAGTTAAAAGCAGGCAATATAATTGGTGCTAATCCTGAATTAAGTGTTAAGGTTGATATGAAGGCTCGTAAAAAAGGATAGGCAATAGCAGGGGCGTTAACCCTTGCGAAATGAGATTCCAAAAATTCTTCATCAACTTCTCTAGTGGAAGCAAAGATTGCAGTAGATTGTGTATTGAGTTCCAAGAGGCCTTGAGAGTCACTGATATAAGCGACAAACCGTATGCCAAAATTTTTGATCTCTTCTATGCCTGGCCTTGTGATAGAAACTGCATGATAATCAAGCTTGAGTTTGATATCCAATGCAGTGCCTTGCGGTATGAACTCTCTATTATTGAGAATTACATTAGTTACTTGAAAAGATTCTAGATTTATAGAAGCTAGGGGTAATCTAGTAGATGAAATAGAATCAGTCATAAATTATGCGGCCATTGCGTAATTACTTTCACCCGCCAATGCTAAGTCTACAAGATAACTTTTTCCTCCTTTAACAGCTTCAGCATGTCTAACTAGGACTGCTGCAGCAAAGGTGATTTCTTGGTGGTTATTAGGGTTTTGGCCGGCATTAGTAATCTGACCTTTGGCTTCATCCATAGACGCAATCCTTCTTCCTAAGTATTCGCTTGCAGGCATACCACTTGCACCATACTCAGCGTAAGAAGCTATTTCTTGCTCAATCTGCTCTTTTGGAGTCTCTGAGAAATACTTATCGAGCAAGGCTAAAGATTTTAATTGTTGCTCTGTCATGATGTATATTCTTCTGGATAAATAATTCTTAAGTCGCGCAAAAGTACCGTGCTTTTCGTGAGTAAACAAATAAAGATTGCGGCGTTCAAATTTGTCCACCCTCTTTTACTATGAACGAACTTTAATGTTTTGTAGTGTTCACTCAAATTCATGTCCACAGCCCTAATCGCTTGATATTCAAATGCCCCCTTCTCTTTTTTATTTATATCAACTAGGTACCTTATAACACCCGCAAGATCTAATTGGTGCAATCCATATTTAGTGATTAAGGCTTCAAGATAAAGCACGTCTCCTCTGTTCCCTACTAAATCTAGCAAAATAGATTCATCTAAAGTCAGTTTAGCCTCACAGATCATATAAGGTTTTTTTATCCTTATCTCTCCCCAAAGATGAGCTAGATCAAGGTTGTTGTCCCAAAAATAGTACCCATCTGTCAGATAGGCCGTTTTACTTTCGCATTTAAAGGGAGCATGGTTTTCAACATGATCAGGATTACCTCTATCTTCTACTGTATGATGACCAATCGTTTCCAAACTGAAAATATATTTGCCTCTAAATGTACACAACCACCTAATCTTTACCAACACCATCCTAAGCATGCTCTTCAAATAAGCTTGCGGAAGAAGGTAGCCTCTTACCTCTCCACGCTAAACACCAGCACCCAGCCGCCACATAGCCATACTGCGCTTTGAACAGCTCCAGTGCACTCCTGAGGCTGCCCAGCACTTAAAATTAGGTGCTCAGTCTCTCGTACTATAGTTACTACCCTAATAAACAATCGAAGAGCTGTTTTACAGAAAAGTATTAAAAACCAAGCTTTTGAGGCAGGCTTCTGGTGTGACACGCTCACCTCAAAAGTGCATGAAGGGGAACGCTCAGTCAGGCGTACTATAGTCTACTACCGTAGTAAACAGCAAAGGTGTAGTTTTCAGAAATGAACCGAAAAGTAGGCTTAAAAGGCAGGCACCTCTCGTGACACGCTTTTCCAAAAAATCATGAGGGGAAAGAGGGGGGTGGCGAGGTCTAAATGTTTTCGTTTCCCCTTTTTAAATGACCGGGGGGGGTTGTTAAGTGTGGGTACCCTCCTTGAACAGGTTCATTGAATATTCCTCAATAGGTATTATAAAACGATCCAAAAAACCGTGAAACGTAGACTTGCTAGGAAAAGGGCAGAAAAGGCACCTCTCTAGTAGCAAAACTACTTTCGCAATTGTCCCTCAGATTTCCACCTTCAAATAAATCGGACGGGAGTTTGTCCAGTCCCCGTGCGAAAATTTAAATTTGCCGATCCGTCACAGGATAATTTTGATTTAGAAGAGGCGAGTTCTTCTAAATCAATAGAAATCGCACAAATAAGTGCATCTTAATAGGTTATAAATCCTTAAAAAAGGCCAAAACCCCGTCCTTTTTTCCGCTTCTCCTAGGCTGCACCTTTGGCCCATGAGAACAAAAGACCTACAGCGACCCACAGAGAGGGTTAAGAAAGTGACAGAATTTTTAGAGATGGAAAAGCGCCTCATTGAACTGGTGAGGCTTGTTTGGCCATGCATTGAATACCTGAAAGATTTTCTGAAGGATACCTAATTCATGATACACATGAAAGCAATACTGCATCAGCGCCCTGGGAACACCTGGACGTTCGAGATTGATTTTCCAGCCTTCACTGATGAACACCTAGTTATCCTGATAGAGGAGGGTATCAAAAACCTAGTATCGACTCAGCTAAGCGAAGCCATAGGAGAGGCCCTGATCATTGGGCCAATGGATGCTGCGAGAATCATGGGGTACAGAACCACCGACCCCGTACACCGGTTTATAGACCTCCCTGACAAGCACCCCTAGAAACTGCACTGCGTTGCCCATTTAGATAAACGCTTTCGCAGGATAAGACTGGCCGAGATCAAACGGTGGGGCATTGCCATGGAGGATCCGCACATTCTCCAGCGCATCTACCAATTCGAGAGGAGAAGCAAAAACAAACCTAATTATAAACAACCATGAATGTAACCATCATAGCGTCTGAGGGCCCCATCTGGGAATTACGATGTGACATACCTGCCTTTACAGATCCCCGCAGATTGGAGAAGATCCGTGAGGAAGCCTATAAAGAAGCTTACATACAGCATTTTACCAAGCAAATGGAGGGCGCTCTTTATCTGACCATCCCACAAGCTTGTGAGCTATTGAATATCAAAACCCCCTCCACTCTTAGGGGTTACGGTAAATTGCCGGTCAAGCACCCCCGATACCTGGAGATAAGCGATTTCGGATCCACATTGCTCCAACGAATCAGCCTTGCCAACTTGAAGGAGTGGGCTGACCGCCTCGGCAAGAAGGAAACCAAGGATAAGATCACCGCCTATGCGGCAAAGCACGCCAAACCTTAGCCCATGGCAACGATTGAGGTAGTTACCCCGGGAGAACTGAAGGCGCTGCTGGAATGGAAGCAACGGGTGGAGAAACGGCTACAGCAGCTGGAGTCGCTACTTGAGGAATGGGTAAGTCAGACAAAAGCCATGAAAGTCACTGGCTTGTCAAAGTCCGGTATCATTGCGGAAAGGAAGCGCCCCGAAACCCTGCTGGTCTACAAGATGGAGGGGGAGACAGGGAAGAAGCCGGTTTACTTTCTTAAGTCCCTGATCGCTTATAATGACAGTAAAACCGTCAGGCGACACAGGGTTTAGCTTGAATGTCTACATTTGATAGCACCCAAATACTACCTGGCAATCTAATCAAATAACCATTTACCAGCTTTAAACAGGGCGAATAGGGCAAGAATCACTAACCCTAGCATTAGCCTTGGTTTCATGCGGTACCAAAGCCAGTCGTTGTAGTCCCAGTCGCGGCGTTCTCAGTTACGCATGCTGTTAAATAAGGGGGTAATCACATGACTGTTAATGGAGTTAGCGCACCTGTAAATAAAGTCTACTTTTGTCACTAACCCAAACCATTTCATTTCTGTTCTTAGGGAAACAATGTTCAACTAAATTCAGAATTAATGAGTTACTTCGCCAAATTGGAGCTTGACTGCTTCCCACAACCTAATGAACAAAGGCTTGATTGGTCTCAGATAAGGCACCTGCTGTGCCGCCGCCTGATGTTCTTGAAATATGACTTTACATCGCCAGATGAAGTGGGTATCATAGATTGGAAAATTCAGCGGATAGATGACCGAAGGCTTGATGTCTTAATTGAATGGGAGCACCTTTCAAGCCCTAGAAGGAGCCCATTACCAAGGTACTTCCAGTAAAACGCGGTTTGTACATGTCCAGGTTTAAGAACGGCTTTAACGATGAAGAAAATGTTATTCCAATACTTGAATGACATTCCCGTTGAAGTCCGCCTTAGCAGAAACAGTGTTCAGCACTTTAGCGCCGTAAGCGTTGTCCCCTCTGAACTTCATATATACCAAAAGATAATCACCTTTATCAAGGTAGCTGGTCTCCTCATGCTCAAAGCTATCAGGGTCATTCATGCTCTTCTTTACCATTTTAACTAGTTGCCTGTGAGACCCGTCCCAACCGCTGAACTGTTTCTTGATCAGTTCTTCCCTTTGTTCGGTAGAGTAGGAGGGTTCTGAGGGTGCGCGCGCAATGCTTTGGGTAAGGTTCGTGCTGGTGGTGTCTACAGTCAAACTTGTATCTGTCTCTAGCACTAAATCAGATGGAAGTACGCCTGCCTCAGCCCGGGCCTTTAATTCGGTTGAGTTCTCAGAGGATGTCTTCTGTTTCACGTTGATAACGAAGCCAATGACCAAAATAATGATCAAGACCTGTACCCAAATCTTTTTGAACCAATCTTTAGATTGAATCTTCATGGTAAATGAATTTGAAATACGATGGTTGCTGCAGATTAACATAAAAGAGCCTTCAGATATCCAAAGGCTCTTTTAAAAACTTAAAATTTTATATCAAACTTCTAAGGCACACTAAAAACCCTATGCTTGAGTAGTAATGCAGATATAAATCCGTTTATAGTTTCAGCACCACCTCCTAATGTGTTGTAAACACCCACCACTCTAGGTGTGATTCTAGTGTTGGAGTCGTATATTTTAGATTTGATAGTCGCCATAGACATAATAGCGTTCTGGACAGTAGTCATGTTGATTTCGCTAGGCATTGGAATTAAAGGAGAAATATCCTCTCCACTAATACCTAAAGTTTGCACAACTAACGTTCCAGTAATTTGTTTGGCACTAGCTGCAGCACCTAATGCAAATAGATTCCCCAGATCTACCTCACCTTCATTAACTCTTATATTAGCAGTTAATCGAATTCCAACCCCTAGATAAACAGGTACAAGTGCATCTGGATCATTTCCTCTTTGTCCAGGTACTAAATTTGTAGTATCCACATGAAAGAGAGTTGCCTTTAAGGTTGGTTTGCCATCACTTGATTTTGTTGGTTCGGATGAACCGGCAGTATACTCCTGGGATAATTTAACTCCGAAAGATTCAGTACTAAATTTAATATAATCAAGTATTACTACATAACTTTTCCCCTTATATCCTGCTTTAGCTGGCCCAAAATTTACCCCTCCCTCTCCAGTAATTTCCCCAATGGCTAACCGCATGGTTTCATCAGGAAGAGCTTGTAATACCCTCTGAGGAAGAGGGAGCGCTTGCGGCCCGCTAGGGGAAGGAGCATACTTGATTATCACAGGTAAAGGATCCATTGGGTGATATCCAAAGGTCTTAGCATTTTCAGGGTCACCTGGTGTTTTTACTGGGAATTTAATACCACAACTAAATGTAAAAAATGCCAACAATAAAATAAGATTTGTATAAAGTAACTTCATAAGATTTAGAAAATTATATTTTGTAGATAATAAAGGGAAAATATAAATAAATCCACAAGAAACATATACCTATAACTAGGTAATTTCCATGCCTTGAAGTGACTGATTATAATTTTAGTTAAACATATTGAACCAACTTTAATTTATTATTAATCATTTTTGAAGGCCCTTGAAATGTCTAGCCTATTCAATCAGCCTCCTATTTAAACAACTATTAGTTCCTGATCAGAAGCTCCCAACTTGCGCATGATGCTAAGGTACTTTTTGGTGGGCTTCCCCGCATACATGGTCCTAAAATGCCTGCTGTACAGCTGCTCATAGAGTTTGTCATGACCGAACTCCCTGGCGAAATACTTGTCCAACTTCCTGCCGTACTTGCTGTAGGTCTGGGTTTCGTACATGCACCCGCCGTATGCCTCCCGGTGCAGGAACCTGTCCCCCACCAGGTACAGAAACCTGCATCTCTTCCCCGTCTGGGGGCAGACGAAGTACCACAGTTCCCCCTTGCCCAGGTTGGAGGGCAGGGTTACCAAGTTCACCCGGTAAGAGATACTCTTGCCTCCCTTGCCGTAGTCCAGCTCCAGATAGCACCCAGTGCAGATATTCACCGTAATGCTAATGCTGCCTGTCTTCCTCCCCTGCCTGCTCCAGGTGACAGTGCCGGTTTTGAAGGATTCAGGCTCCAGGTAGCCCCACTTCTTAAGGTCTGAGACAGAGACCTTTTTAACGTCATCATAGAGTATTGGGGAGCTTCCGTGCCGTGCCATAGGTAAAGGTGTTTATCACTGTTATAACCTAAATCCCTAGGGAATAAGGGGGTTTAATCTTCCTTCCGGATTTGGATCATTCTGAAGCTTTTCCGCTTTCGGGATCTTACTGCCCAAGGCCTTTATGGACTGGGCCAACCCTCTCCCTTTCGGGCTCTCTGCCTCCTGCTTGGTCATGCGGAGGTACCTGGCCATCTTGGCTGAATACTCCTCTTCAAGACAATGTGAATTCATTAAGTCATGCCAATCTATAAATACATAAATTTAGAAGTGCACAATTACAGGTCTAACCTGTTCTCATGGCGTTATAGGCTTCCTTCCTGAGCACTCCCACTAGTTCACGGCCCTCTATTTTGAAAATAACCTCTTGGGTCTGAGCCGCGCCTGGACGGGTGTATGTGTTGTTTGAGGCTGGGCTTTTATAGGTTGGAACAGTCCCGGTTCCTCCTGTTGCTCCTCCACTGCTTTTGGAACCACCTGAACCTGCAAAGGCGGTCAAGGCCACCCCGGCAACGATTGCGGCGGGGCCCAAAGGGTTTGCCAGAATGGTCTGGGCCACCCCCCATTTAACCATAAACATCCCGAACTCCTTTGCGATGTTCTTTAGGCCCTGCTTGAAGCTTTCGAACACGGAAGCCATGTTGCCGAACCCACCTGAAAAGGCATTGCCCAGGGTATCGGCAAACAAGGTAACCCCACTGGAGAGTACCCCGGTTAGGGCGTCGCTCATTGAACCGCCTTGGTCGATCAGTTGCTGCTTCACTGCTTCCCACCCCTCCACATCAACCTGAGGGGGCGGGATGACAGGGGCCTTCACCATCTGCTGCCCCATCGCCTCTATTTCTGCCCGGAAGGTCTCGTGCTGGCTTTTAAGGGTTCCCATGAGGCTCCCGGTTTCCCTTAGGTTCTCGATGTAGGTTTTCCAGAAAGGGTCTGTGTTAGCCAGGGAAGGAGATAGTCTGTCAATCACCTCAGGCAGGCTGTCCAACTCCGCTTTGAAGCGCTGCACCATAGCAGAGCCGGGGCTGAAACCGGCGTTGATCAGGCTCTTGATCCCTGACTCCAGGACACTGCGCCGTCCCTCTACATAACTGTAAGTATCGCCCAAAGCCAGTGAGTATTGGCCGTTCAGGAATAACTCCTTGTTGAGTTCATTTAAGGCGTCCCTCATTTTGGTGTTGGCTACTCCCAGAGACTCAAGGCGGTCAATCTCCACCTGGATAGCTGCTGCCCTGGCGTTGGCGGTGGCCAGGGTCTTCTCATCCGTGGCTCCGGCAATGATATCTTTCTGTTTCTGCAGAAGCTGGTTCTGAATTGCCAGAAGGGAATTGACAGTAGTCTGACCTTTTGTATCAGTCGGCGGAGGTGTGATGGCGGCATACAGGGGAGGCAATCCCTTAAGCTCCCGATATAAGCCCACCAGCGCTTTTCTTTGCTCCTGCAGGGCCTTCAGGCGGGCGGCGTTGGCGGCTTTCTCCTCTTTGGTAAGGTCCACCTTGGTGGTCTGCCCGTAGTTGTTGGACTGGTACCTACCCCCGGTCTTGAGCAGGTTGGTTACTTCCTGGATGGCGCCAGCATTGATGTGCAGTTGCTTGGCCTGCTCTTTCAGGGCGTCGTTCTTGGTAGAGTCCGCAAGGGCTTTCTGGGCGGCTACCAGTTCACGGGCCTTGCCCACGTTGATGTCCATGGCCTTGCCGTATTTATCAAACTGAGTAATAGCGCCAGGAAGGGTATTGGTTACTTTCTCAATGATGGTTTTAAGCTCACCCTGCTCTTCCTTGGTAAGAACACTTTTACCCTTCAACTCTTCGTATCGGGCAAGTAAAGGGTTAATCGAAGTAGTGAGGTTATTTAAGGCAGTCTTTTGTTCCTTATAGGCTTGAGTCGCCTTTGTGGCCTTCTCAGAGCTCACCTCCATGGATTTGGCAATCTTATAGCCTACCACGCCTACGGCAGCCACCGCGGCCACAATGACACCTACTGTTCCGGCAGTACCCAAGAGGGCAACCTTCAAGGCAGCGGCACCCGTGGTGATCAGACCGAACCCGGCTACCACCGTGGGAGCTGCGGCTGCAATGGCGCCAAGTGCTAAGAGTAAAGGTCCGGCTGCGGCGGCCAAGCCAGCCACCACGAAGATGGTCTTCTGCACGGCAGGGTCCAGGTTCCCGAAATCCTCAGCCGCGGCGTTCAGGGCATCCCCCATGGCGTTCAGCTTGCCTTCCACATTGAAGGACTTGTTCAAAGCATCCCCTACTTTTGAAAGGGCCTTTATCCCACCGTCCGCGAAGTTCTCCAGGGCGTTATTAACCCCACCGGTAACCTTCGGAAGTTTGTTTAGTTCGGCAGTGGTTTTTGCCACAAACTCTTCCACCGAGATACCCATTTTCTGCAGCACCTCCGTGTCAGCGGTGCCGAATACATCCACCATGGCCTGCCGGATCTGAGGCACCCGCTCCGCTATCTGGTTGATCTCCTCAGCGGATACCTTACCTTTCGTTGCCATCTGGGAAAGGGCGGTGATAACTCCTTCCAAATCTGCTTTCCCCTTACCTACGGTGGCTAGGGCATTGCCGTAGGCCATCATGGTACCACGGGCCTGCTCAGCGCTGAACTTAACTGCCTGGAGGTTGGCGACTCCCTGCAAGGCTTCTTTCAAACCAAGCCCGGGAAGTTTGGCAACCTCTTGGGTTTTCCTGAGTTCCTCGTTTACATCACCGGCTCCCTTATAGGTGGCAATAAACCCCTTTTCAAGGGCCTGTAAATCACCGAAGGCTTTTATGGAAGCCCCACCCATCAACAGAAGGGGAGCGGTGATATACTTGGTCATTCCCTCACCGGCACTCTTCATGCTGTTGCCAAGGCTTTGGAAATTAGTGGCAGACTTGGAGACCGCTGAACCGGTTTTCCCGGCTGCCTCAGCGGCTAAAGTGGCAGAGGAAACGAAGCGCCCATTGGCTTCCCGTAGCTTCCCAGCAGAATCCACGTACCTACCCGCTGCCTTTTCAGCAACGGAGCCGAGGTTTTGCAAAGCCTGCCCTGCTTTATTTAGACCGGTATCAAGGCCCTTGGTGTCAGCTGAAATAATTACATTAAGTTCGGATAGTGTTGCCATTATGGGGCTACTTTAAGGAAATGTATCTCTCTATTCAACCTCTTGCTTAGCCGCTGTCTGAAGGCCTCCAACTCTTCCTTGGTGGTTACTTTGGGCACCCCGTCAATCTCAGGGAGGGAGTACAGGCTTTGCGGCTTGATGGCTTTCTTGACCCCCATGCTGGTGTTCACCATCATGGTAGAGAGCAGGCGCGTGTGCTCATGCTCAAACTGCCTTCTCACCTCCCACCCATGGTAAAGCATCCAGAACTCTGGCCAGCTTAGGGACCAAAACTCCTTCGGTTTCAGGTTCAGGACACCGTAGGCAATCTTGAAGACCTGTTGCCAGTCTAGGCTACTGTTTTCATTTCCGGAGTCTTTGCCCCCGGTTGGTCGTTTGGGCTTGTGGGCACCTCATTTGTAGCATCAAGCATGACGGTAAAGAACTCAGTCCAGGCCTCCGTATGGTAGTTCATGAAGTCGATAATGTCCGCGGCATCGTCCAGGTCCATGTCAAAAGGCTTTTTCTCCACCCTAGCGCCTTGCTTAAGCGCGCTCCAGACCATGGCCACCATTTCGTCTCCATTGGTCTCCAGTTTTGAGATCCGGTTGTTGCCATCGGCATCTACTGCCATCAGGACGTTATAATCCTTCAGCTCACATTTGAGCAGATGGCAGTATTCGCGGCTTTGGGCCATGCCGAACTTGATAGGGTGCTTCTTCCCGTCAATGGTGATGTGACCGAATTGGATAGGTGTCATAAGGCTAGTGTGTTAAGGTTATAGGTTTGTTTGTGGGGCTGAGAAGGCGCTCACCATCCCTGCAAAGGGAATAGCGCAGTGCCCTCAGGAAAGTAAATGGTAGACAGATGTACTGCCATGACTTTAGTCAGGGCTTGCGCTCCTAAAGTATGGGTTTTCACCCGACTCTGTACCAGGTGAAGCTGTTCCCCGATAAGGTGGCAGGCTGCTACGCCTGAGAGAAAAGGATAAGTAGGGGAATGCCTTCCAATACTTAAACTATTTGTTTTAGTAATCGCGTCCATATAATTGTATTTCAGCAGGTTATATACTACTAAATATAGCAAAAATAATGGACTTTTCCAAAAAAAACAGTATCTTTAACTAGGCAAATGTGTTGCTTGTATAGGTGTAAGGGCGTCTCTGCGATAGTGGAGGGGTCTTTCTTTTGCGAATTCAGGTATACACACAAAATTCAACCTCCTATTATCTACAACACCTATTTCAGAACAATACAATGAAAGTAATCTCAATGATGTTTTAGGTGCCTTTCAAGCATTAACCCCGCTCAACCATAGCTTTAAATACCAACAAGTAAGTATAGGTAAAGGCAATAGAGATGTTTAAATTTAATGATACTATTGGATTTAACTGAGTATGCTATAGTAGTATATTTGACCTTGATTATTATCCTCTCTGTACTCACATCCTTTGCACAGGCAGGTACCGCAATTATGAACACTGAACCAGACACTCTACAGGTGCCACCAGTAGCTGGCACTTCTCAAGTCTCAACTTCTTAATTATCACTTGTTTAGGGAATACACCAGGGATAAGTATTCAAATTAAGAGTAAATACTCCAGGCACCACACTGTATTTAGGAACTCGGAGCCTAGCGTACAGTTTCAATCGCTACTTGACGGAAGCAGCTTGTAAGCTTTAAGTATTCACTTAAGCTTACCTCTACAACAACAGTCAAAGGCCCTAGCTAGCACTTACTACAAGATTATATACAACATTTACATGTCAGTTCATGAAACAGACCTACTCTTTCCTTTTATTCCTCCTTGTGATGGTTCTTGCTTCCTGCTCGGATAAGAACGACCCTGATGCGAACCCTACCCAAGGGGTAAAACCCGTTCCCAAAGGAGCAAGGAAAATAAACTTCGTAGTCGATGGGGCCTATGACCTGAGTAAGACCGAGGTCCATAGTATAATGGACTCAACACTAATGGGAAGTAAAGACGAGGGGCTTTGGGTTCCAAAGGATTATCCGTCAGCTGCATTCTTCCTAGATAACACTTCAGGGCAGATTCTAGCCGTGGTGCAGACGGATACCGTGAGCGAAAAGGTGTTGGTAAACGCCGAGTCGGTTGCTCAAGCCTTACTAACTTTAGTGCCTGCCTACCATTCGCTTACCATTGAGCAACAGGGGAATTTCGAAAGGAATGCTAAGTCGGTAAGGGCTTTTCAAGACTTTGTTCTGCTGGTAGATGTCATCCTTAAGGGTAAAAGGCCCATCTATTCCACTGATCCAGCCTTTGCAGGGAAGTTAGTGGAGCTGAACAGCTATATACTAAAAAATGTCCTCGGTGAGCCCAACCTTGCGGATGGCAAGAAAATGAGGAGAGTTGTAAAACAATTCAAAGATTGGCTTCCACAAAAAGGCGGTGGAGCCCTAGTCAATCAGGTTCATAGCTACGTGTATGCCGAGTTTGTCCCTATAGGTGGAGGCAATACTGTCTCCACCCTCATTGACCCAAATCCTATTCATCTTACCCAATGGGCCTCAAAACCCTTGTCAGAGCTAGGTTTGAAGGATGACTATTACACCGTGAACCTAAACCAAACCCATGAGAAGGCAACTTCCAAAAATTTTTACGAGCTCTCTAGTAGATTAGTTAAAGCGCTGATGGGTGCCATTTTTGGCAGGATGGGCTCGGAAAGCAGAAATGATTGTGTAGCAGCCATCGCAGGGTCTATACAAGTAGATGTGACAGCAACCGTCATGGAGTTAGCAGGAGGAGCAAATCTCTCGGCATTGGACATGTTCAAAAAAGTCGTGGATACTGCTATGAATGGAGTCCTTGCGGGGATAGATAATAAAGGTTGCACCACTATTCTGATGAATAGAGCAGTGATAGCGAAGGCAGTAGTGTCACAAACAAATGCATTATTGAAAGTACTTGAAGGGATCGCTTTTGCCAAGGACGTAACAGAGTTGACCCCCTTTGTGTTGGCCCACATCGATCCGGTGGTCATGTCAAACAAAATGCAGGTCTATAAGGGCAAGCTTGTCCCTGGGTGGGTCGAGTTCAAGGGCATGGCTAGCAGCGTACAGCCTGAGTATGTAGTAAGCTCGGAGGTAAGGCCTGTGGTGGAGACGAAGGTCATCTCATCGTTTGATGAGGTGGATTTAGGGCAGTTTGAGGCTACCTGGATCGTGACGAGTGGGAATGGAGAGATTCTATCCGCCAGAACCCCGACAAACAGTGAGGGTAAAGCCACAAACTCCTGGAAACTGCCTGCCAAAGCTGGCACTTATAGCATCAGGGCGGATATGTTGGATAAAGAAGGGAACGACATGCAGGGATCCCCTATCAGGTTTCAGACTAGGGCCACCGACTGCGACCCAACCCAACCCAATATTCCTGTGATTTCTGATATATCAATTTCGTGTGGTGGTACTGGATTATACTTTGATATTTCTTTTACGGCAGGAGGCCCCGGCATTAGTGCATTTTCTGGTAGTGGTTATTGTGAAGATACATTGTCAAGTTGTTATCCAGTTCGGTTATATTATTCTTTCACAAATCAACCAGATAATAGAATTGCTTATAACTCATATACTGCTAGTCTGTTATCTGGAACGGTTAACAAAGGTGTAGTTCGAATTTATTTTTCACATCCTTTTGGAGCCTGCTCCCGCTTACCTAATTTGACACCTCGTGAATTTCTGGCAGCTGGTTATCCACCAGATTATAAATTTCAGGTGCAACTGATAAACAAATGCAATGAAAGATCAGCACTAGTGTCACTTTAAATAAGATGAAAGATAGTAATACATAACTACATATATACATAAATATAGATTATAGAATGACCAAGAAAAAACCCCACCAAGAAGGCAGGGTTTGCAACATGGCTAATAAAATTGCCGCCCACAACTCAATAAGGATAAGGGGCGGCAGGGGTCAGACCGGCACCCCAGACCGTACCTTGAACACCCTGACCGAGGTGCTGGAGGAAAATAAGAAGCGGATCGAGTTGCTGTACCGGCAGATTGAGAAGGGGGAAACCTTCAACGGGCAGGTAGAACAGGTAAGGGAGCTGATCAAAGCCTATGAGGACTTTGAAGCTCAATTGGAGCAGTACCAGCTGAAGCTGAAAGAGGTCGTGACGGGCACCACCTTCTCCAGTATCGTGGACAGTATGGCCGCAGGGTTCAGGAAAGGCTTTGCCAGTGCTGAGGAAGAAGCGAAATTCTTCACGGAGAATTTTGAAGATATGATGCGGGATGCCATCATCCAAAGTCTGCCCTTTAAGGCGCTGGAAAAGCCGTTGGCTAAATTCTATGAGGAGTTCGCCAAATTCGCTGAGTTGGATGACAATGGGGTAGGCTTGACTGCAGAAGAGATAAAAACTCTAAGAGACACCAATAATGCTATCATAGAGAACGCATCTAAGGAATTCAATGCTTTAAAAGATATAGCAGGCATAAATTTTGGTTCGGGGGCTGGGTCGGTTGATGACCCAAACCAGAAAGGCTTGGCGGGGCAGATCAAGTCTTCCATAACCGAAGAAACCGGGAGTATAATCGCTGGCCAGTTCATGGGCCTTCGCCTGGATGTGAATGGGATCAGGAGGCTGCTAGAAACGCAGTTCACCAATTCAACAGACTATATGCAGTTGGGGATGGATAAACTACGGCAACTGGAGCAAATCAATCGTAATACCCGCCTTACCGCTGAAGAGTTGGTTATCCATACCAGGATCCTGACTAGCCTACCGCCACTGTTGACCAGCATTGACAACGGGGTACGGGCAAGTGAGGCCGCAATCAAAGCGAATGGGGGGTAACATTTCAAATGTGACCTCACATCTTCAAAGAGAGCCCTGCTAAATAGTGGGGCTTTTTTCTGCTTTTTCTTTTTCCCGATACCTTTTTTCCACCGCCGCTGCCTGGGTATTTAAGCTATCCACCACAGCTCTGGGGAGGGCGTCTATCACATCCCTGCCTAATGAATCTTGCAGCCTGAAACCAAGGCTGCGGCCCATCTTGTAGTCCAAGTTTTCATCGGTGATTACTTCCGCTTGAAAGGCCCTCAAAGCCTTCTGGTAAGCCACGGTGTCGTTGATGGCCATGATAGTGTCCTCTTTGACCTCCTGCTCCAACTCAGAACCGGTCAGATTAGGGAGTTCCTGCTTGATTAGGATCGTGTACACCTTGGGCCTAGCCTTCTCTTTGCTGCAGGAAGCCAATATAGCAGTCAGGCCAACCCAGAGTAGTCTATTCATTTGACTGCATCTCTTCCAGGATATTCTTTTCCATTTTCTGCAATTCTGACTTAAGTCGGGTATATCCGTTTGGCTCCTGCAGTTTCTCAGATTCCATTTTTAAATCCAATTCAGAAATAGTGGCCCTTACGTCGGCCAGGTTCTCCTTTAATTTCACGCCTAATACAGTTTGTGCTGTTATACGTTGCGCATCACGCATGAACCCTTCCATATTATCCATGTTTTAATATTTAAAATATTTCACTTAAGATACCACTTTTTCAAATAAAAAGCCCCTCATGTCATGAGCAAGAGGGGCATGCTGTTTACCAATGTTTACCTTTTAAGCCAAACACTGGCAGAGGTAGTCTATCTCCTTATCTTCTTATGCAGTAAGTTGTTCTCCTTTGGCAGCTACAAGAGCGTCAAGAGCTTTGCAGATCAACTTTATTTGAGATGCGGAGAGAACATATTCGTCATACTGTTCCTCTTGCTCGGCGGCGACTGCTGGCGTTGGGAATGTTTTATCAGCCACCATGGAAATCTGCTCCGCAAATGGGGGCACAAAGCCTAAAGGTTGGCCGTAAATGTCTTTGTATTGCAGGCCTAGTTCTGCAGCCTTTTCATCTTCCTCCCACAATTCATAGGTTTCAATTGGAGAAGGGTAGTTTATTTTATCATGATGCATTTTTCCTGCTATGGTCTGTTTGAAGGTAGCCATAGCGCCACTGTCAAAGCCTTCTACAGCATTAAGGATGTTCACTAATGCCGGCGTACCGTGGGGATCTGGTTATTCTCCATCATGAAGGCAAGGGCCCCTAACACCTCCTTAAGGGTTTGTGTCTCGTTGGGCCGTGGCATAAAATGGCGGGTGTTGTCTTTCTCAATATTCATGGGTACGGGTTTAAGGTTAGTATATTTTATGCTGCCCTGTGGAGCAGGGGAGTGTGCCGGATCTGCAAGGCAGTTCCTTCCAGGATAGCCTTAAGCCTTGTTAGCCTTTCAAAGTGTGGCAGGGTGGATCGCTTGCCATTGTTGGCTTTGATGTAGGAAATATGGGAGCGGATGAACTGCTGAGGGTCGGTGATCTTCTCCCAAGGAAGCAGCTGGATAGATTCTGAGGGGAGGGAGGCGTTTTCAAAGAAGCTTTCCAATTCTTCCACGTCCCATGGCTTCAGCTCCTTTACCTGGTAAATGGCAGCCTTCTCGGGTTTTTCAATAGCGGGTTTAGAGGGTTCAACTTCTTTCTCTACTTTTTCGGATGATATGATTTCCTGCGCAGGTGGTAACGGTACTTCATATGTCCGTAGCTTTGTTTCTGTTTCTACTAAATCTTTGTATCTAATCTGAGCTTGTGCGCAGTAGTTGAAGAAGGTAGCGATGGTAAAGGTGTTGTTTCCCTTCAGGCAGGCATTGTACTGGCGGTCTGTCTTGTGGCTGGAGTAATCCGGATGATACTGGCTCACCAGGTGGAAATAGACCCGGCCGTCTTCTCCAAAGGCATTAGCCAGGCTGCACCCGATCTCAAACCAGGCTGTGTATGTGCCGGTAAGGTCTGCCCGGTGCCTTTCTATCTCAGCCAGGCATGCATCTACTTTTTCTCTTTCACTCCCTTTTTCATAAACTCCTGAATAAGTCCTTCTTTCCGGCTTTTCATACATTTGGTAGATAGTAGCCTGGTGGTTGAAATAGGGCTCCTGGTCATAGCTGTACCCGCGGAGGCTGGCGACATTCTTAGGGGCGGGATCCAGGACAATGCCGAAGTGGGCAAAGGCCTTCTCTAGGCTCTCAAAGTGCTGCCGGTGCTTCTCCGGGTAAGCGATAGGGATTAGGCCCCAGAACCCCTTTCCGGAAACAGATAGGCCGCAGTAGGCTACGTTGGGGATATTGCAGATCTGCTGCTTCAGTCCCTGGTAATTGGTGATGTGGGTGTTCTCCTTCCAGTCAATGTCAAACTGCAGAAAGCCACTGTGTTTGATCAGGTGATCCTGGGCTCTCTGGGTGAAGGTGCCGGCTGGGGTGATAGCTGGCAGGGTTGCCTTTATCCTATCGCGTTCCTCCTTCGCTTCCAGAGTACGGATCAGCTCTACCTGCTCCCGGTATTTATCCGAGGTTAGCCACTGTAGCAGGTTCACCTCGGCCGGGTTCTCCGCCGATGTGTAGTTGGCAAAACAACTTACTTGTACGTTTAGTATGCTTTCCATTTAATGCCGGTTTAACTGGTTTAAACTAGGTTAATTGGACTGGTTTAGTGGTTTAAGTGCCTATATGTAATAGGCACATTAAACCAGTCTTCAGACCAGTTTAGAGTTTAGTGTGTAATGTGCTTTGGATGTGCCTTCGATTCCTCCCTTTAAAATCATCTCTTTTGATTGATACCATTGCACAAACTCCTTTACTTTATTAGTCCCTACCTTAGTGCCTAACTCATCAAGGGTAAGTTTGACCTGATGAACCAGCTCGCCATATTTAAGCTCTGGGCTTTGGGAAAACACTTTCTCAAGTATCCCCTTGTGCATATCAACATGCACATCAGCTGGCATTAGTGCCTGCCTTCTTTCATTTCCACCTTTTGAAGAATTCCAATGTTCCACTATGGCAGGTAGACCGCATTCGTCTATTTGGAAAGCGAAGGGTTCAAAATCTTTATCCCTGCAATACTCGGCCTCCACAATAGAAATCTCATTGTTTTGGGTGTCTTTAGTGATGGACAGGACACTCTCTGCTTTATTCTGTAGCTCTGTACCCAAATGGCCCCGGGCATTGGTATCCCCTTTATTTTGGTGCAGAACACAGAGGATATGGATGTTCAACTCCTCCGTCCATTTGAGCAGCTTGCTAGACATCATGGAAGCCTGTTCCTCATCATTTATAGAAGACACTAAATCCCTGATGCCGTCTATCACCACAAACCCAAGGTTAGGCGTGTTGTAAATAGCAAACTCGATGATCTCCAGTCTTTTGGCCGCACCATGCTTCCTTAGGTTGTAGGTGTTGAAATTCAGCGGCCTCTCTAATCCTGATAAGCGAAGCACCCTCCTGGCGGATTTCTGTGAATGGTAAGTCCCTTGCTCTGTATCAAAGAAGATGACCTCCCGTTGCTCTTCCGGTAGTGAACCCTGGATGTTGCCCAACACCGCGCTGTTCTTCACCACTGAGGCCAGGAAAGCCGAAACCGAAAAGGTCTTCCTGCTTTTTGCCTTGCCAATCAGCATAGAGAAATTACCCCCAGTGGCAAAGGCACTGCCTGAGATCCTGATGAAAACTAGAGGGGCTGGTAATTCAACTTCCAAGTCAACCTTCGCCGCTTGTAGTAGTCGCAACAATGGAGGAGTGCTAGGGGGATTAAAGACAGAACTGGCCAGATCCGGGGTGATATTCACCTGATGTTGGAATGGTTGCTTGGCGAGTTTGTCTAAAGGCATGTTCTGGGTCTTCAGGTGGGTACTTGGGTGGGTTATCATTCCGGATAGTTTTGGTCTAACAGAAAACGTGTGGGTGCCGTATCTTGACTACATCTGGAATGAGGGTCAAACCTTTGTTGCCTGCCTCGTCTACCCACTGCCAGGTGTATTTATTTATCTTGATCATCAGGCTCACTTCTGGCGCTGCCATGCATCTTTTGCGTTCCCCGGTCTTGGGGTTTACCATGTTATAGTAGACCGCAAAAGCAATCGCATCGGGGTTTTTGAAGGCAAGGTCTTTAAGTGGCATGGCAATGTCTTGTGGGTCACCAAGACCTATCTGTGTTGGAGTGCCTTTGTTCCCTTCCACCCGGCCAAACAGCGAGTCTTCCTGAATGGAATATTTCACCACCCCCAGGTCTTTGAGAAGGATATGGATCTCGGCCTCCATATATCGGGTGGCTCCTTCATTGCTTTGATAGGCAGGCTTGGGAATATCAAAATAACTTCCCACCCAGGGAAGCTGGTTGTCTCCCTCTACTGCTTTGGAGTTTCTCAAAACTGGCAGCCTGAAGGAACCCCCATGAGCTGGGGATTTGATTTTAGTCTTGGTTTCCATATCTTTGTCTTGCTTTTATGATTTAATAATTGGTGAGAGAGACGGCTGCAACCGTCTCTTTTGCATTAGCGGGCAATCCCCAGGAACCGCCGCACTTCCATTTCTGCCACCCGATAGCCTTTGGACTTCCCCAGGGTAGGGCCAAGTTTGATCTTCCCTTCGTTGATCAGGTTGTCAACTGTGGCTCGGCAGCACTCCAGGCGTTTGGCGAGTTGAGGGATGGTGTACACCCTGTTCCGGAACTCTTCTTCGGCCAGCTTCCCGGCTAGCTTCTCGGCCGCAAGGTGAATCACCTCCTGTTGCCCCTCCTCATTTAGGATAAGCTTTGCCCCGTTGTGCGAAATGATGACTTCTGCTTTCATGTGCTGCTATGGGTTAAGGTGCTCTAATCTGATAATGAGGCTGAGGATGCGTTCCCTTGCTTCATCCGGGGTGGCATACCAACTGCAGCATGCTTTTAATTTAGTGAGGTAGTATTCCTTCAGGTCTTCAATCTCCTCGGCAGTGGCAGGCACGTCCCGGAGGTAGATCCCTTTGAGGTAGTCATAATCCTGCTGGTTGATCATCTTCCTATTGGAGAGTTCCTTCCCCATGAGCAAAAGGGTGCAGGCGGGGTCTTTCATAGCAGAGAGCCGGAGGTCTATCCTTTGCCCGGGTGTCAGGCGCGTCGCGACACTGAGGAGGCCTGTAGGGCGTTGCTGGACTTCCATGGCTAAGGGATGATGGGTTTGAAATGATCCAGTTTCAGCAGGAGGGAGTGAATTCTTTTCTCTGCCACCTCGGGGCTGGAATAAGAGGGGTGCGTAGCCATGAGCCTTTCCAGGAACCAGTTAGAGAAAGAAGCCATATACTCAGGCTTCATTTTCTGCCACTCATGGCTGTGCCTGCTGTTTTTGTCATACCCCCCGCCGGCCTGGTTCCAGATGAAGGCGTAGTTCTCCTTGAAGTCCATCTCTCCGATGCGGTACAGATCCTTGGCCAGCACGACCATACGGGCTGTCACGGAGTAAGGAGCGAGGTTTCTCCTGTGGGAGCGGGTACTGCGAAGGTCTTCTAGCCTGGCCCTGAGCTCCTGTTTCTGGAAGTAGGAGTCCAGCATGCCTTGTAGCCTTTCACGCAGTACCTCCCCTTCCTCGGCGCCCGACTCCTGAAGGCGCTTAAGGAAAAGGCCATAGTCTTTCCTGGAGAGCCCGGTAAGGGAGGCCAGCTTATCCAGGGCCCTTTTGCCGTGCTTCATGTTCAGGGCCACCATCCGCTTCTCAAAGGCAGCTTCCTTAACTTGCTCTTCCCTTTTGTGGGCCGGCTTAGCAGTTAATAGAGCACTTTTGATAACTGAATTCCTTGTGTTTGAAGAGTGGAATGATTTGGTTGTGGGTTGAGTGATTGACTTTTTGAAAGGAGTCAACAATGTACTGCGTTGAATTATTTGGGTATTCATGGCTTTGTTTATTTTAGTTAAATGTTTGAATTAATGTAACAATTGGTACTATTGGGCGTTAAAAGAGTGTCTGCGGCGTCCTGCCGAACTATCACTTAAGCACCAACTAACTTCTTGAGTAAATTCTCCTCGGCTTCCCGGGCTGCCTTTGTTTCTGCAGCCAGTTTGATTGCTTCCGAGTAAATCTTATTCCCCTTAATCTCCCCGCTCACTACGTCATAAACCCGTTGCCTGCTTTTCAGGCCACAGCGATCACGCAGTATCTTTCCATAGTTTTCTGGCATTAGGTCTTTAAGCCTAGTGGGAGAGGTGTTGCAGCTGGTAGGCATAGGACAAGTATTTGGTGTATATTTGTTTTTGAGCGATTTGTTATACAATTATAAAGTATTGTTTACATACAAACAAAACAAAAGTTTATTTGGAGAAACAATTCTTTAAAAATATTATATAAATGACTATAAATGAGCGCATTAAAATTTTGATTAATTTCTACTGTGGTGGTAATAACTCTGCTTTTGCTAGAAAAATAGGTATCTCAGCTCCGTTGGTTGGAACTTATTTACCGGCTGAAGAAGGAAGTAGTACTAGCAAAAGAGTGAGTGTTCCAGGGTATGAACAATTGTTTAAGATTTTGGAAGCATTCCCAGATGTATCGGCAGAATGGTTGATTAGGGGAGAGGGATCAATGTATCTTACAACCTACCAAGCTCAAATTGTAAGCGGTAAAAGTCATAAACAATATATAGAGGGTATCACCAAAAATGGATATGTTGATAATCTGCCTTACATGCTTTTGCCTTTGAAGGAAATGAGCGGGAAGGATATTAGAGTTTTTGAGGTCCTTAATATGGATTACATAAGGCCACTACACTCTAATTCTTTTGTGATTGCCCAAACTAGTAGCTTTATGAATTCCTTTTTAGTAAAAGGACATCCATATGTGTTTGTTACGAAATCAACCATATATGTTGGCCGATTCTTGGAAAGGGAGGATAATAAGATATATTCACAGGTGGGTACTCCAGATACTGGAGGGGAGCAAACAAGGAGTGTGGATGTAGATGAACTTCTTGAACTGTGGGAGGTGAGGTCTGCCATTATATCTAAGTTCCCTCTAAATGTAAAAATTAGTAACGTGGAGACAGCTTCGACGGAAGAGTTGATTAATATGAAAGAGTGGTATGAAAAAAGATATCCAAAAATGACAAAAAACGATATAATACAAACCCTTATTGAGCGTGTACGAGAAATTGATAATCACATAGTAATGCAAGAGATGTCAGTAACTTACCTAAAAAGGGAGAGATCAAATATGCTTTTGTTGATGGATGTCATGGGTATTGCAAGAGAGTAGTACATGATTATGTTAACCGTTCGAACAATTCATTCTATAAAGAATCCCTGAACCTCCAGAATACCACAAACACTATCACCAGCAACAACCCCATCAGAAAGTATCCCCTTCTATCCAGTTTCTCATCTTCCTCTCCACCAAACAACAGGTGGGCCAACTCATCCAGGAAAGCCTTTACAAGTCTCTTCATAACCCCCATTACGGCCAAGCTTCAAGAATGGCCAATGCTCACCTTCCCCTGGCCCAGGTTCGATCCCATTTGGAATCGAACCAACGTGCACTTGAGTATCAGTGTGTTAGCCTCTGCCCTTAAAATTACCCAGAGAAAGACTCTGAAGGTTGGTTCGAATCCGCTCGTTACCTCAACACAAGCTATTGTCCGGTTCCTGCGAATCAGGACTGGCCTTCCCTTCTATGTCTCCCCAATTCTGGGGAAACCCCCTTGATCCATTTTTCACCTAAACCCCGGCGAGAGTCGGTTGAACAGCTATGCAAAAATTACCAGAGCATTTCCTCACTTTAAAGTTTAAGTACAATACTGATGTCCCTACTTCTGATATGCTTGATGATTCGCATGCCGTCGATAAGCTGAAGTGCGACATTATTTTACAGCCAATGGATGATCCTAATGGCGCGGTTAAGATTGGGTATATAAAGTTTTATTATTGCAATTTAACCCTAGCCTTAAACAATGGTCTGAGCTCCTTTTGGGCAGTTGACAACTTCTCAGCGTTAGCCTCATGGTTTATTGATAAGGAAACAGATGATTTGCGAGAAGAAATAAAGAACCAGGTAGGGGAGGCGTTCTTTGACAATATCTTGTTGGGAGAAGAATTTGTCATCTACCCGGAGTTCAGGGGAAAAGGATTTGGAGAGGAGACATTGAGGGGCCTTGTCAAGCATTTCGAAGGGAGGTGTGGGTATTTTGCCTTTAAGAGCTTTCCGCTGCAGTGTGAGCCTTTGAAGAGTACTTATAGACCATTTTGGTTCAGAAAAAGGTTAAGACTTGATGACTTGGTTCAAGATCGTAAGGTGGCGCAAAAGAGTATGAACGCTTTCTATAAAAGGTGTGGTTTTACCGCCCTGAAGAAGGAGCCTGATTACTTTATTCGTAATATGTGGCCGGTATAGCGAATTTATGGTTAGCTCACTTCTGCCCCAGCCGCTCAAAAGCTGCCAGGGTCTTGGCGAACTGCTCCCGATCAGCGTTCCTGACATACACCTGCGTGGATCTGGGGTCTTCATGGCCCAGCACATCTTGCACCGTGCGGTCATCGGCCCCGCCCTCAAACAGGTTGGTCGCACAGGTGGCCCGGCAGCGGTGACAGGCGGCCACTTCCCACTTTTCAAACATAACTTCCACCCTTTCCCCTTTCCGGTACCTTACCCGCTTGATAGGTGAGTTCACCCCGGCCAGCCGGCATACTTCCTTCAAGGCGTCATTAAGTTTCTGGTTGGAGGGTACTGGTAGGAGTTTCGAGGATCTATCCGCGTATCTCTCTATGATGGCCAGAGCCTCCTCATCTAAGGCCACCCGGCAAGGGTCTTGCCTGCGTTTACCATTCTTTATCTGGTAGTACTCTAATACCTTAATCTGGCGCCCATCAGGCAAATCAAAGGTATGCAGGTCGCTCTTCTCCAGGTTCTTCAGGTCTGAGTGGCGAGGGCCGGTCTTGAACATGAACAGCATGAGGTCGCGGGCAAGGGCAAGGGTTTCCCGTCTTGTGCGCTCATTCTGCGCCCGCAGTTCCTTGGGTTTGGCGCCATCCTTCTTCGGCAGGGTCATAAGCTGCTCCTTTGGCATCTGCTCAGGATTGAAGGCCCTGATTAACGTTTGCTCTTCTTTCGTGAAGACAATCCCCCTGGAGCCTCTGGTGCGTTTAATTTTGAGCCACTTCCCAGAAGTGCTAATCCCGGCCTGTGCCAGAACGCTCCTGATAAACCCTATGTGTTTGTTGGCGGTGGAATCAAATATTTCTTCCTCCTCTGCAAGGTAGTCCCGGTAGTCGGCAATGAATTCCTCTGTTATCTTCTCAGCGGTAAAGGGGCTCCCATAGAAAGCCTCCAGATGTTCCAGTACCCGGGCTCCATGCCGGATGTGTTTGTCAGAAAGCTCTGTTCGGTTATTCTTTGCCCATATCTCGTACCAATCCCGGAAGGTAACAGGCTTTCTTTCCATTACCTTGCCGGTGGCACCTGTTTTAGACTTGTCCTTGGCGATCAACTTCTCTGGGGCTATGTCAGCCAGCACAGACTGCTTTAGTTCGGTGGGAGACACCGGGGTACGGTTCACCCGGGCTATCTCCAGCTGTTGGCCTACTACCAACTCAAAGCGGCGCAAGTGGTTGTTGATCACCTTGGCGTCCTTTTGTTTGGTGCCCACCTTTTGCCCCTCCTTGCTGAAATGCTCTGCAAGGCAGGAGTATCCGGTAGACATCCGGAGCTCATGGCGGTCGCTGGAAGAGTCCCTCAGCCAGGGAGAACGGATCTCTGCATAGATGGCCTGTTCGCCGTTCTTGTTGACTTTGGTGTGCAGGTAGAAGCGAGTCTCCATGTCGGTGTGCGTGGAAAGTGTGCGTAATGGTGTGCGTGAATGGATAGGTATTGATGCTAAAGTATGAATAAAAAAGGCGTATCGAAAGCTCTTGAAGAGGTTTTGTTTCCTATTGATTCCTATAGAGTTAAAAGGGTTCGGGTCTCCCCCAGCGCACTTTTAAAAAGTCAGCTTCTTTGGAAGCTGACTTTTTGTTTTACGCCCCTTTCAAAGAAAAAGAGCAGAAAACGCGCATAAGCACACCACCGGCGCCGGCTCATACGTGCCAGTGAAGGCCATTCACCCTGAGTAACCGGTGCCACCGCTTGTGCTCCGGTGACCGTATGGCGTGAAGTGCCATCTTCCGGTCCAAGTTTCTGGCTTACCTCAGGTCTTTATCACCCCTCCCTTTGTTGTCGCACGCCCTTGCCGCCGCAAGTCAATTAGGGCAGTTTATCAGAAAGTAGCGCTGAAACTACCTGCCTAGATTTTAAGCTCCTCCCAAAGGAAGCTGAAGTGGCGTGTATCTTGCGGGGGGCACTCTTGCGTACAAACCCAAAACAACAAGCGTTGCCTATGGAGGACAGGGTGGAACAGTCTGGTAAAAAAACAGGTGCTTTTCTAGCGGTGGTCTCGCTGCAGATGGTGGTGGCGTGGCTGGTGTTCATAGGGTCGGCGCTCCTGTTTTTCTGGATGGCCACGGTGGTGTTCGTGGAGCAGGAAAAGAAGCTGGACCAGGCGGCCTTCGCCTTTGCCGCCGACCTCACCGACCCAGAGACCACCGACGCCATGTATTTCATCACGTTTTTCGGGTCAAAGAATTTCCTCATCTTCGGGTCCTTGGGGCTGGCACTTTTTTTCCTGGTTTTTGAGAAATGGCGCTTTTACTCGCTCAAGATCATTGCCATCTCGGCCACCACCACGCTTTTCAACCAAACCATGAAGTTCCTCTTTGGGCGTCCCCGCCCAGAGACGGCCTTTCTGGAGCAGGGCGGCAATAGTTTCCCCAGCGGGCATGCCATGATTGGTGGGGCGTTCTGGGGGTTGCTGGTGTACCTGGTCTGGACCAACGTGCGCCCGCGGTGGCTCAGGTGGGTCTTGTGCGCGCTGCTGGCCCTCTGGATCTTCCTCATCGGCTTTAGCCGAGTGTATTTGAACGTGCACTATGCCTCAGATGTGCTGGCCGGCTGGGCCGCGGGCATTTTCTGGCTTATTCTGGCCATCTACCTGCTAAACAGACTGCAGCGCCGGTTGGGCCGAAAGGTGGAGAAACAGGTAGAGCAGGAAGTCTGAAAATCCGTCTATTCCCTCAGAAAATATGGCCCTTCCAGCGCGGCGCGCACCAAAGAAGTCTTTCTGGTGGGTTTTGTAAATAAAAATGGCAATTTTACGTCTGCAACAGACAACACTATTCTACAGATTCATCTGTTTAACGAGCCTTATATGATTATTACGCCCAGAGTACGCGGCTTTATCTGCCTCACTGCCCATCCTGAAGGATGCGAACAGAACGTAGTAAACCAGATCAACTATGTGAAATCTAAAGGAACCGTAGAGGGCCCTAAAAAGGTGTTGGTGCTTGGCGCTTCCACCGGGTTTGGCTTGGCTTCCAGAATCACCAGCGCCTTTGGCGCCAATGCGGCCACCATTGGGGTTTACTTTGAGAAACCGTCGGCGGAGGGAAAACCCGGATCACCAGGCTGGTACAACACCGCCGCCTTTGAGAAACACGCCCATGCCGCCGGCCTGTATGCCAAGAGCATCAACGGAGACGCCTTCTCTGACGAGATCAAGCAGAAAACGCTGGATTTGATCAAGGCCGACCTGGGGCAGGTGGACCTGGTGATCTATTCCCTGGCATCGCCGCGCCGGGTGCACCCCAAGACCGGAGTGGTGCATAACTCCGTGCTGAAACCTATTGGCCAGACGTTCTCCAATAAAACTGTTGATTTCCATACCGGCAACGTGACCGAGGTGAGCATCACACCTGCCTCTGAAGAGGATATTGACAACACCGTGGCCGTGATGGGTGGTGAAGACTGGGCCATGTGGATTGACGCCCTCAAAGCTGCTGACCTGTTGGCGCCGGGTGCTACCACGGTTGCCTATTCTTATATTGGACCAGCCCTCACAGAGGCCGTGTACCGCAAAGGAACCATTGGCCGCGCCAAAGACCACCTGGAGGCTACCGCCTTCAGCATCACCGACACTTTGAAAGACCTGAACGGGAAAGCTTACGTGTCAGTGAACAAAGCCTTGGTAACGCAGGCCAGCTCCGCTATTCCGGTTATTCCGTTGTACATCTCCCTGTTATACAAGGTGATGAAAGCCAAAGGAATCCATGAAGGCACCATTGAGCAGATCCAGCGCTTGTTCCAGGAAAGATTGTACACCGGAGGCGAGGTTGCCCTGGATGAGAACGGTAGAATCAGAATTGATGACTTGGAGATGCGCGAAGACGTGCAGGCTGAGGTAGCCGCCCTATGGGCCCAGGCCACCACTGAAACGCTTCCTGAGATTGGCGACCTGCCCGGCTACAAGACCGACTTCTTCCACCTGTTCGGGTTTGAGGTAGAAGGGATTGATTATGAGAAGGACGTGAACGAGGTGGTGGAAGTACCGGGTTTGGTATAACCCCACGTTTTCAGAGGCTGGTTTACCCCGTCTTTTTCCTGAAACACCGCTAAAACAAAGGGCAGATTTCCACGTGGAAGTCTGCCCTTTGTTTTAGCGGTGTTTTTCTGATTTCAGCCCGAAAAGGGGCTCACTCAATGGCGGCCAGTTCCTGCTCATATAACCGCCGGTTCTCCTCGTCAAACACGACAAAGAGCACCTGTTTTGGAAGAGGGTGCTGTTGCAGGAAATCCACCACGGTGCGCACCGCCACGGTGGCGGCTTTGTCTTTGGGGTAGCCATACACCCCGGTGCTGATGTTGGGGAAAGCGATGGTTTCCAGATCCTGCTCCTGGGCGAGCTGCAGGGAGTTTCGGTAGCAATTGGCCAGGATCTCTGGTTCCCGCTTCTGTCCGCCCGTCCATACGGGGCCCACCGTGTGGATGACGTGCCGTGCCAGAAGGTTGCCCCCCGTGGTAATGACGGCCTCGCCGGGGGAACAGCCGCCCTGGCGGGCCACGATCTTACGGCAGGCTTCCAGAATGGCAGGGCCGCCCGCCCGGTGAATAGCACCGTCAACGCCGCCGC
Source organism: Rufibacter glacialis (assembly GCF_008271745.1). Taxonomy (GTDB): domain Bacteria; phylum Bacteroidota; class Bacteroidia; order Cytophagales; family Hymenobacteraceae; genus Nibribacter; species Nibribacter glacialis. The sequence continues at coordinate 525,513 of NZ_VKKZ01000010.1, forward strand.
CGCCCAGCAGGCTGGAGTTGGCCGCGTTGACAATGGCATCTGCCGTTACCTTGGTGATATCGCCCTGGAGGAGCTTGATTCTTAATGAGAGGGAGCCAGAGTTAGCCATAGCGTTTTCAGGTGGTTTTTGAGAAATCAGGCCTAAAAGGGGTTGTAAAGTTTACTGGGCAGAAAAGCAGACCGGTGGGTTTCGCCTTCCCGGTAAGTTAGCATTTGATCTGCACCCGCAGGGCTTTGAGGCCGCTGACACCCTGTAAATCCTCCACTTCCAGTTGTTCAATGCCCTCGGTCAAGACGTCTTTGTTTTGCAGGTATTCAATGTATTCCAGGTACTCATTGGCCTCGCGGGCCTGGGAATAGACAATGGCGATCTTACCGGGTTGGGTCAGGCGCTCTTCAGTGTCCCGGATGAGGGCCTTATCAATGCGCTTCTTCACAATCTCATACCGGATGTTGTAGGCCCCGTCCACGTCAAACTTGCGCTCGTCTTGCCGGAACTTGATGGCCAGGGGCTGGCTGTGGATCAAAATGAGTTGGGTCGTTTCCAGGGGTACTTTCAGCTGCGGTTTAAGGGCATGCGTGCGGCGGGCCACCTCACAGACCACCATCAATTGCCAGAGCCGCAGGTTGCGCAAAAACATGAGGTCAAACGGCTGGTTCCCCACCAAAGACTGGCCCACGTAGATGTTGAACTCCACCCCGTCGGTGACAAACCGCTCAAAGTAATGCGGGTACATCTCCTGGGCCGTGAGTTCTTCCTGTTCCAGGTATTCGGTGATGGTCTCGTTGATGAGGGTGAGGCTTTCCTCAAAGGCCTTGCGGCGTTTGTAAAGAATGCCCAGGTGAGGGTCCATGGCTTCGCGGTAGGCCTGAATATACGTGACCAGGTCTGGGTGCGTAGCCTCCAGGAACTGGAACATAGGCTCTACCTGCGTACGCAGGGTCTCAAAGATCATGATGCCGTCCTGCACCAATACCCCTTTCTTCAGCTGCCGCAGGTGCTTGGCTACGGAAAACCGCAGCTCATCCAGAATGGGCAGGGAATGTACTTCCACAGCTTTTTTCAATACCAGCTCAGCCAGGTGCAGGTGTTCCATGAGGTCACCCAGAATGGCGGTGTTACGCTCGGTGCTGGACCCGCGCACGTCTGCCACGGCATAGAGCGGGTACACGTCTGAAAACACGATGGGTTCCATCTCTGGGGTAGGGCCGCCGGGCGAAGCGTTCATCTTCTCCAGCAGGTTCAGGGCTGCCTCTCTGAACCGCCATTCCAGAATGGGGTGAATGGCCGTGAATTTCTCCCGGATCACTGACTGTACCCGCGCCTCAATCTCCTCTGAGTTGCGGTTCACGGCCACGGAGAACAACGGCAGAAACTGCTCTACCTTGGCAATGGAGAAGTTGTCCAGGTCACCAGGGTTGGGCGAGCCCAGTTCCAGAATGCCAATGGGTTCATCGCCGTAGCGAAGCAAGGCCAGCACAATGTTCCGGATGCCCATGCTGAGCATCTCCTCGCGCACGCCCTCTGGCAGCTCATGGCTGGTTTCCACGTTCTTGACCACCAGCGGCACGCCCTCTACCACCAACTCATCATAGATGGCCTTGAAACCGGCGTAACTGGAGCTGGTGATCTCGCTCTGCAGCAGGAAGCTGTGGTTGATCTTATTGCCGAAGTTCACGAAGGCGCTCTTGTTCTTATGGAAAGCCGCCACGCCCAGCTGCAGGTGCGGCCGCTTGAAGAGAATCCTGATCTTTTCCTGCAACTGCTCAAACCGGTCAGGCGCCAACATGACATCGCGCTCCAGCAAATCGTTTTTGAGGGATGAAAGTACCTCTTGATCGGTCACGTCTACCAGGTTCATGATGTAGAACCCGCTTACCTCAAAATGCTCAGGAGGCAGAAGCTCCATCCAGATGTCCATGTCCCGGATGTCCTCCAGCATGGTCTGGATATCGTCTTCTGAAAGCTTGGGAAGCTCCTTGATAGGGGTGATGTCCAGGAACATGGTGTTGAGCACCACGTTGTAGTGGCGGTACAGCCCCAGCTGGTAATCCGGTACGGTATAGATCAGGAACTCCTCGTGCGGTACCTGCACCTGGTAGAATTTCTCCAGGATCATGAGGTACAACATGCGCACCCGGTTGAACAGCATGCCATGCTCATCAATGTTGAGCGGGCGCTTGAGGTGATTATGGTCGTTGAGAATGATCTGCTTGAACGGCTGGGTATGGTAAAAGCTGGCGTCATACAAGGGCCCCACGGCGCCGCTGGCCTCAGACTGGTGCGTGGCCGGTGGAAAAATAGCCGTCATGAGCAGGTCAATAAGGCAATGGTGCCGCGAGTCAAGCTTGGTGAGGTCAGTGATGGGCTCCAATAACTCAGGCAGTTCTTTCAATTGCCGGTTGATCTCCTGCGCGCACAGCATGAAGCTGCTCTTGCAGTCATCCTGAAACTGCTGCCAGTAGGTGATAATGGGTTTAAGGCTGAGATGTGCCTTGAAGGGAAAAGACGAAACGCTTATTTGGAAGTGATTGGATTGCATACAGGGCTTTAAACGGAAAAATCATAAGCCAGATACAAAATAAGACAATCTGTGGTATTTGTAGCCTACCCACGTAAAGTAAGCGGTTTTACAGGCAGGAAACCTAGGTATTTCTGAGGCAACGGCCAACTACCTACCTATTGTCATTTGTGACCCGGTCAAGGAAAGATCCCGGCTAGGATTCAAAGGAAAACGCTGGTTTTAAGCCTGTTTTCTGGGAAAAGGGCAGAAAACGCAGAAGCCTGCCTTGAAAGAGGCAGGCTTCCTGTCCATAGAACCTAATAGGAACTATTTAGAGGGCAGCACCACCGTGTCTATCACGTGCGTAACCCCGTTGCTGGAGATGACATCTGGGGTAGAGACGTGGGCGCCGTTGATCATGACCATGTTGCCTTTTTTGCTCACCGTAAGGGTCTGGCCCTGCACCGTGGTTAGTTTCTGACCGTCTTTCAGGTCTATGGCTTGCAACCTGCCAGGTACTACATGGTAGGTGAGGACGGAGGTGAGTTTGGCTTTGTTCTCTGGTTTCAGCAGGGTTTCCACTGTGCCGGCCGGAAGTTTGTCAAAGGCGGCGTTGGTAGGCGCGAAGACGGTGAACGGACCGGTGCCCATGAGCGTTTCGGCCAGGCCGGCGGCTTTCACGGCGGCTACCAGGGTGGTGTGCTCACTGGAGCCCAGCGCGTTGGCCACAATGTTCTTAGAAGGCACCATCAGGGCCCCGCCAACCATAACCCCTTCTTTCTTGCCCATGGCAGAGGTGGTAGACTTAGTGGTGGTGGTAGTAGTTTGGGCAGAAGCCGAAAGGGTGCAAAAGGAGAAAGCGCCCGCTAAGGCAAAGAAACATAAGGACTTTTTCATCTGGTTTTGTTTGATGGTTAGGTAAACAATGCCTCATGTACGTCACCAATTCTCCCACTGGATTCTAACCGATAAAAAATACTTAGGCAACCTTCTTCCTACTCGACCTATGAAATAACCCGGCATCCTGTTTTCTGCCTGTTTACAAGAAAATGCCTCCTAAACAGGCGCTAGCTAAGTTTCTTGGTTTAGGCGGGAGCGGGAAATCTACTCCTGGAACAGCACCAGCATAGAAACCGGAGGAATGGCTATCTGGTCCTGCACCAGACGGCCTCCTTGCAACTGGACGGCCTCCCCTTCGGCGGCCACGGTCCATTGCCCCTGCAGTTGGACCTCTATGGCGGTTTCGCGGCTATTGTAGTACACCAGAATGTTCTTCCAGGAATCGCCGTGGGCGTGGTCTTTCAGCAGGAAACCCACTAAGCCCGGCTCAGAGGGGACAAATGCCAGGTGCCGGTTCACCATTTCAGAAGTGGGCATAAAGAAGGCGGGGTGGGCTTTGCGCAGGGCAATGAGACCTTGGTAGTAGGTGAACACCTCCTGGTGCGTTTCTTTCCAGCCCCAGTTGATCTGGTTGAGCTCATCTGGCAGGTTGTAGCTGTTGTGTTCGCCGTTTTTGGTGCGCAGCATCTCGGCCCCCGCGTGCAGGAAAGGGACTCCCTGGCTCGTGAGCACGATGGCGTCTGCCAGAAGGTGCATCTTTTGGAGCAGCTGTGGAGAGGCGTCTGGCCGGGAGATTCTCAGTTTATCATAGAGGGTGAGGTTGTCATGGCAGGAGGAGTAGCTCACAGCTTGCCAGGGGGCCCGAGCCCAGAAGGTTTGGGAGTAGTTCACCGCCTCCAGGTCTACCTGCGCATGGGCCACACTGCCGGCTACGCCGAACTTAATAGATTCCTCGGTGTTCTGGGCGCCGCTCACAAAGCCGGTGGAGGCGTTGTCAAACACTGATCCTTTAATTGCATCCCGGAGGTCATCTGAGAAGGCAGCAGTGTGCTGGAGCAGGTGGGTGTTGGTTTTCAGGGCTCTTACGTGGTCCGGCAGAGGGCTGCTGCCGGCGGTCCACCCTTCGCCGTAAATGAGCAGATGGGGGTTGATTTTCCTGAGTTCAGCGGAGAGCAGGTTCATGGTTTCCAGGTCATGGATGGCCATGAGGTCAAACCGGAACCCGTCCAGGTGGTACCCCTTCGCCCAGTACTGGCAGGACTCTATCATGAACTTGCGCATCATGGCGCGTTCGCTGGCCGTCTCATTGCCGCAGCCTGAGGCGTCTGAGTAGTGTCCGTCTTCTTTCTGGCGGTAGTAATACTCTGGGAACTCCAGGTTGAAAGGGGAGCCTTTGGTCAGGCCGGTGTGGTTGTAGACCACGTCCAGCACCACCCCCAGGCCCTGGTCATGGAACCCTTTCACCATCTGCTTGAACTCCCTGATCCGTACCTCGGCCCGGAAAGGATCAGTGGAATAAGAGCCTTCCGGTACGTTGTAGTTCAAGGGATCATAGCCCCAGTTGTAGGGTGGGTTCTCTAATACGGTTTCATCAATGGACATGTGGTCAAAGGCAGGCAGCAGGTGCACGTGTGTGATGCCTAGCTCCTTGAGGTGGTCTATGCCGGTGGCCAAGCCGCTTTCTGTTGTGGTGCCCTTCTCTATCAATCCAAGAAACTTACCTGGGGTAGCGCTGCCGGAAGAGGCATGGGAGGTGAGGTCGCGCACGTGGGCTTCCCAGAGAATAGCTTCATTGGGGTGTTTCACGGGCGGGCCTTTGTCCTGGTCCCACCCAGGCGGGTCCGTAGACGCCAAATCCAGCACCATGGCCCGATGGCCGTTCACACCCACTGCCTGGGCATAAATGCCGGGCGTCTCGTCTAGCCAGTGGCCGTTTACCTTCACCTGGTAGGTGTAGTATACGCCGTGCAGGTCCTGGTGCACCGTAAGGCTCCAGACTCCCTTTTCACCTTTCACCAGAGCCAGTTTTTCCTGCGGGGTACCGCCTTGGCCCGCTTCATACAGCTTCACCACTACTTCCTCGGCCACGGGTGTCCAAAGCCGGAAAGTGGTTTGCTGGGGCGAATAGGCTAACCAGAGGTTGGCTTCTACCGGGGTAGGGTACTGGTCAAATCTATGGGTTAGGGTCCAGGTGGCGGTGGCGCTCATCGGTTTAAAAAGAAAAAGAGGTGGCTAGCATCTTGCAACCTTGAGGGATACAGCATGGATACCCAAAGGGAGGCTAACTTTCCCATCCTGGCCTGCAAGAACCTGTAAGGTAGCATAAGTAGGCTTATCTTCTGCTTTTCACCCCTGCCAGAAGTCGGAAAGGAATTTAGCGGTCGTTTTGGCAAAACAAGCGCCTAAACAGAAGCCCGTGTTGCCAAAGAAGAACACTTACCCTTCCTGCGTCTTGATTCGGCTGGAAAGCACGATCACCATCACGCCCATCAGGGCGATGGTGGCAAAGGAAAGGCGCAGGCTGCTCACGCCCGCCAATAACCCAATCAAGGGAGGGCCCACCAGAAACCCGGCAAAGCCGATGGTGGTGACGGCCGCCAGGGCCATGCTGGGCGCCATGGTGGTGGTTTTGCCCGCCACGCCATACACCAAGGGCACCACCGCTGAAACTCCGGCCCCTACCAACAGGAACCCCAGAATAGCCGCCCACAGGTTAGGGAACAGCACCGCAATCAGCAGGCCAATGACCGTGAGCAGTCCGCTGGCTTGCAGCATGCGTTTCAAGCCTAGTTTCATGGTCAGCCAGTCCGCAATAAAGCGGGTGAAGGCCATGGTGCTCAGGAACGCAGTGTAGCCGGCGGCCACCCAGGCTTTCTCGGCGCCTACCACTTTCTGGAAATAGACGCCGCTCCAGTCAAACATGGCCCCTTCACAGATCAAAGAGCAGAACGCGATCAACCCCAGCCCCAAAAGCGATTTGTCTGGTTTCACAAACAAAGGCTGGTCTGCGGGGCGCGCGGCATCTTTGGGGAACGTGTAAGGGTAGGCAACGGCTACGCCAGCCACCACCAGCCCCAGGATAAAGAAAAAGTGCGACAGCAATTCTACCTCTGCCCCAATCATGAGCGTGCCAATGGCCGCGCCAAAAAAGCCGGCCAAGCTCCAGAGCCCATGGAAAGACGCCATGATAGATTTATTATAGAGGTTCTCCACGGCCACGGCCTGGGTGTTCACGGAGATATTGGCCATGTTGCTGGCAAACCCGAACAGAAACAGCACCGCCACCAGATGCAGAATGCTCTGGCTCATGCCAATCATGATCAGGGTGAGGCTGTAGAGCAACAAGGCAATGGTGACTACTTTACGGCTGCCTACTTTAGAGGTGAGCCAGCCCGTGAACGGCAAAGAGAGCATGAGGCCCACAGGTAAGGCGAAGAGTACTCCCCCTAGCTGCGCCTCAGAAAGGTGTAATTTCTCCTGAACGGTGGGTATGCGAGAGCCCCAGCTGGAAAAACACAGGCCGTGCAGGAAAAATAAGGCACCCACGGCGAGTCGGTGGGCTTTTCTGGAAATAGGAAGCGAAATGGGAGAAAGCATGGAAAAACAAATTCTGGCAAAAATAGAGGATTCTTCGGCAAGGAACTATTAGAAGATTTTTGCTGTCCGGGGTAAACCAACGTTTCTGAGGGAGCTGCCGGGGCGGAAACCACCCTGCCTGCGAGAGTCCCCGGAGACCGGAAGCCATTCTTACGTGCCAATGTTAGAAGTCCATGCCTAGACAGCAACCAGAGGAGATCACCGCTTCGCGCTTAGAGGAGATGCGGACCCCCACCGGCAAAATTTTTCTGCAGATTGACCTGGCACCCCAGGAGCGGTGGATCTACAACAACTGGATTGGGTACCCCACCCATGAAAACGTGGCCAAAGGGGCCATGAAGTACCTGGATTGGATGCAGGCCAAAGGCCTTTCCGCCGTCTTGAACGACAACCGCCAATTGGTGGGCCGCTGGGATGGCTCTATAGATTGGCTGGAAAAGAACTGGATTCCCTATGCCGTAAAAACAGGGCTCAAATTCTGGGCCCATCTGGACAACCCCGGCACCCTCTCCGTGAATTCCGCTGATCTTCTGATTGCCCGCACCCGGGGTAAATTTGAGGTGAAGATCTTTGATGACCAGGCTGCCGCCGAACACTGGCTCCTGGAACGGCAAAAAGCCAAGCGCTAATCCGTCTTCGTGAAAAAAAAACTGCCCCGCCCCGGTTGTCTTTCCTTTGCAGGAGCAGCCGGGGCGGGGCAGTTTAGGAGGTGTTTTACTTAAAACAGGCGTTAAACCTGGCTTATTTGGCGGCGCCTTTCAAGATGGTGAGCATGTTCATTTCAATGGTAGGGTAGGCAGATTCCACAATGCGACCCACTTCTTTGCCGTCACGGAGCAGGATGAACGTAGGCACGGCAGTGATACTGTCCCGTTTTTCCTCGCCGGTAAGGCTTGATTTGTCTTCGCGCAGGCTGATCACGTTAAACTTGGCATGCGGAAACCGGGCAAAGTCCAGCACTTTGTAGAAGCGGGGCAGGTCGCGCTGGCTGTCCAGGCACCAGCTGCCGGTGTAGGCTTTCACGGTCACGTTCTCCAGCAGCGGCTGCAACTCCTCCATGATCTTCTGGTTGGGCTGGTAGCGCTGGTAGGTGGGGTGGAACCAGGTGCTGTAGGGTGCGTTCTCATACGCCTCGCGGCCCGTGGTGCCTACCAGAATGTTCTCGTTCCCGGCCTTGTTTTTCTCTTCCCGGTTTCTGGTCAGGTCAAGGCCCGTTTGCCCGGAGGCAGAATACCCAGACTGTTCTGTAGCAGAAGACGAAGTCATAGCCGGACGGGTGCAGGAAAAAGCTCCTAGAACTAAAAAGGCGAAGAATAGCGGGCGAAAATCCATTTTCATGGTACTTTGAAAAATTAAAGGGTAGACCTGCAGGGGAAACGAATTTTACCGGCTAAAAGATATCCGCCGGCCAATGAATCCATCGCTTTTGTCTTCAGATATTTGGCGAAAAGCCCAGAGCAAGGTTCTGTGAAACCGCTTCAGGATACCCGTAGCAGCGCTACAAGACCTTAAAAAGGCTTTGACAGGTTCTTGCTCTGGGCTTCAACTGGGCAGAAGTGGACTTCAGACCAGGTTTCTGGCCTTAGATAGTCTCCAGGGCGCGCGGGGCGTCCAGGTCCACGAATTCACCTTCCCAACGGGCAATCACCGCAGTGGCCAGGCAGTTCCCGATCACGTTCACCGAGGTACGGGCCATGTCCATGAGTTCGTCAATACCCAGAATGATGAAGATGGGCTCTACCGGCAGGTTGAAGGAAGCGGCGGTTCCCAGCAAAATCACCAGGGAGGCGCGGGGAACTCCGGCAATCCCCTTGCTGGTGAGCATGAGGGTGAAGACCATGAGTAACTGCTGCTCCCAAGGCATTTCAATACCCGCAGCCTGCGCCACAAACACAGAAGCCAGGGACAAATACAGGGTGGAGCCGTCCAGGTTGAAACTGTAGCCCATGGGCATCACAAAGGCCACAATCTTTCGGGGTACCCCAATAGATTCCATGGCTTCCATGGCGCGCGGCAGGGCCGCCTCAGAACTGGTGGTGGCAAAGGCAATGGAAACGGGCTCGGCAATGGCCTGCACAAACATCTTAAGCGGAATCCGGAAGAAGAGGGCGGCCGGCAACAGTACCAGCAACAGGAACGCGATAAGGGCTACATAGAGCGTGGCCAGGAGCTTGAAGAGGTTCACCAGAATCCCGAAGCCCATGTGGCCCACGGTGTAGGCAATGGCGGCGCCCACCGCGATAGGGGCAAAGTACATGATGATGTTGGTGAACTTGAACATGGTCTCGGCCAGGCTCTCGGTTACCTCCAGCAACGGGCGGCGTTTGCGCTCGTTCAGCATGGCCAGCGCAATCCCGAAGAGCACGCTGAACACCACAATCTGCAGTACCTGTCCCTCGGCCACTGATTTAGCGATGTTTTCCGGGAAAATGTGCAGAATGATGTCTTCAAAGGTCTGGGGCGGCGGGGCCGTGATCTCATCGCTGGTCTGGCCCTTGAGCACGATTCCGTCGCCGGCGCGGCTCAGGTTAATGGCAAACAGACCCAGGAACAAGGCCAGCGTGGTCACTACCTCAAAGTAGATCAGGGCCTTTATCCCCATTTGGCCTACCTGCTTCAGGTTGGAGTGACCGGCAATGCCTACTACCAGCGTGGCGAAAATGAGCGGGGCAATGACGGTTTTCACCATCTTGAGGAAAATCTTGCTCATCACGTTCAGGTGTTGGGCAAAGGCCGGGAAGCTGTACCCGATCTCGGCGCCTATGACCATGCTCACCAGAATCCAGGTGGTCAATGATTTCTTGCGGGCGGCAAACAGGATCAAGACCGCAATGCCTGCCCAGCGGAGGGCGGTGAGCACCACTTCAGGGAGGGTAAGAAGGCCATAGTTCTGACACAGTGTGAGCACTACCGCCACCGTGAGAATCACAAAAGCCGAAAAGGCGAGCGTGGATTTTTTCATACTAAAAGTAAAGCTTCCTCCCCAGGAACAGAGAAGAGCAGAGGTTTTGGGTTTAGTTGAGTTGTAGGCGTTTAAGCCCGGTTCAGGTATTGGAACCTACAAATATACTTTTTTCTTCCGGTTCAGAAAGAAGGCGGCGGTTCTTGGGCTATTTTTTGAAAAGGGGCACAAAAACGGGTATTCCATTGGCCTTTGCTTCTTTTTTGCTACACTTGGGGCTTGCAAACACTACCCTTGACTATGCTACTATGGAATTTGGAGGCTCTTGACCTCACGCTACGCTACACCTGGAAAATATCGCGCAATGCCTCAGACGTGAAAACCAACCTCTTTGTGACCGTTGGCGATGAGAAAGTCCAAGGCAGGGGAGAGGCCGCCCCCAACACCCGCTACGGCGAAACCCCCGACCTGCTGCAGCAACAGTTCCAGACCCTGCAGGCCAATGGGTTACCCCAGGTAGGCTCCGTAGAAGAACTCCAGCACCTGATGAGCCTGCACCCGGTGCTGCCCGCCCTGCGGTTTGCCATAGAGTCTGCGTTTGTGCACTACCTCTGCCGCAAGAACGGACAGACGGTCTCTGAATTCCTGGGCGTTCAACCCGTGACTTCCGCGCCTACGGCCTATTCTTACCCCATCATGGAACCCGGCAAGATTGCCGCCTTCACCAAAGAGCACGGGCTGCACCGGTTTGAGTACCTCAAAGTAAAGGTAAACCAGGAAAGCGGCCTGGACATGCTCGCAGAAGTGACTAAAGCCACCACGCAGGGCCTGATCATAGACGCCAACGAAGCCTGGCAGGACCCAGATTCCCTCATGCGTTTCTTTGAAGGGCTTAAAAAGTACCCCGTGCTCATGATTGAGCAGCCTATGCCCTCGGCCTTGCAGGAAGAATACCTGTTCCTGAAGAAGCGCTCCCCCTATGACCTCTTCGCCGATGAGTCTGTCACCGACCATGCCGATTGGGACCTTTTGAAGCAACAGTTCCACGGGGTGAACATGAAACTGATGAAGGCCGGCGGGTACCTCAACGGCTTGGCCATTTTGCAGAAAACCAAAGCCATGGGCCTGAAAACCATGATTGGCTGCATGATGGAAACTTCTATGGCGATCTGGTCTGCCTTGCAACTGGCCCACGGCATAGATTTGCTGGACCTGGACGGTATGCTCATAGTAAAAGACGAGCCGTTCCAATTGGTGCGGGAAGAAGCGGGAAGGCTTTATCCGGTGGAGCAGCCCTAGGCCTTCAAAGGGTTTAAAGACCGTTTTTCGAAAAAGGGGGCCAAAACCTCTCCCTTTGCCATCAACAGAAAGCCCCTGTCTGATCTCAGACAGGGGCTTTCTGTTTCCGTACTTTTCCTGCTTCCTGGTGGTCAACGGTGCCTTCTACGTGTTGGGCCTGGAGCAGATAGACGCTTCATAGGGATAAGGGAGCGTCAAGGTAGGCCTATATCTCCGTGTCCATGATTTCCTGCTGCTGTCGCCACAAAGCAGTGCACTTATTAGGTGTCACTTTGGTAGCCAATACCCGTGAAGCAGAACCACAAAAGAGGAATGGGTTTCTATTGCTTTTTCTTTTCCTCAGCAGTTAACTGTTGCTGTAGCCGGGCCAGGTCTGCGTTCAGCTTTTTCAGTTCCGGGGAATTGGGCTTGTTCTGGACCGTTTTCTGGAGCAGGTCATGTTTTTGTTGCAGAATGCGTTGCTTTTCCTGTAACAGTTTCTGGCGGTCATTGAGTTGCTGGGCCTGCAGCAGCTGTTTGCCCATGCCGGTGGTGTCACCGGACACCGTGATGTTGCGTTGTGTGACCACGGTAGAGGGATGTAGGTTGCCTTTCAGATCAACATGGTCACCCTCCTTCAATTGCAAGGCCTCGCCGCCGGCGGCCGTAAAAGAACCGTTGGGTTGCAGCACCGCCCCGTTGGGGAAGGTTCTGGCTTGGCTGAGGGGCGTAAAGTCTTGGCCTTTTATTTCCATCACCTTGCCGTTGCGCAGGATCATGCCCTGGCGCAGGGGAGTAACACTGGTAGTGGTGGTGCGCCCGCTCTCGCTTTTTCTGATAGATGCCTTTTGGGCCAGGGTCAGTTCTGGGATAAGGGCTAGGGCCAGGAGAAGGCTGCCAGCCCACAGGATACGGTGTAGCATAGGGTATATGTTGCTTTTGGGGTTTTTACGTTGATTTTACCAAAACTGGCCTAAAAGACCGGCTACAGGGCACGGTTACGTAGGAATGTCCTTTTTTCGCTCTTTCAGGTATTGGATAATGCCCGGTAGAACAGACAGGAAAATAATGACCGGAATGGCATAGTGCAGGTAGTCTTTCATCTGCGGGAACTGCCGCCCCAGAAAATAGCTGGCCAGCACCAGGGAACAGATCCAGAGGGCGGTGCCTACTGCGCTCAGGAGCAGGAACCGGCTGAACTCCATGCCGGTGACCCCGGCCAGCAACGGATTGAAGGTACGCACCACCGGCACAAACTTGCCCACCAGAATGGCAGATTTGCCTTTCTCTTTGTAGAAGCTTTGGGCACGTTCCAGGTTTTTCCGCTTGAAATACCACGTGTCTTGCTTGTGGAACAGTCTTTTGCCCATTTTACTGCCAATGGAGTAGCCCAGCAAGTCACCGGCCACGCCGGCGGCCGTCATGCTCAACAGCAGCACGCCCAACGGAACTTCCAGTATCTGGGCCCCTGCCAGAAGCCCTGTGGCCAACAGCAGCGAATCACCTCCCGGAATCACCAGGCCAATCAGCAGGCCTGTCTCTACAAAGACCACCAGGAGAATTAGCGTGAGGCCACCGTACCGGATCATGTTCTCGGGGCTGGAAAACATCTCTGACCAGGCCATCAGGAAAAGGTCTGTCATTTACATCTTGGCTAAGTTTAGGTGCATTACGCATGAAGGAAGCCGGATGTTGGTAGTATCTTTGTAGGGAAGGGCAGAAACAGCCGCGCTATCTTGCTGATTCTGCGGTAGAACTATATATTTGAGCATCCCCTGAGATTGGAGGTTTAAAGATGAAAATTGAGGAAGAAATAAAGCAGAGTGTCTTCAGAGACATTTACCAGAAGTCCTACATCAACGTGGTGTATACCTCCAATTGGTTAGAGCAGCGGCAGGCTGCCATGTTCAAATCTTTTGGGGTCACCTTGCCGCAGTACAACGTGCTGCGTATTCTTCGGGGCCAGCATCCCAAACCGGCTACGGTTAACTTGCTCATAGACCGTATGTTAGACAAAACCTCCAACGCCTCGCGCATTGTTGACAAGCTGGAGGCCAAAGAACTGGTTACCCGCAAGCAATGCCCTTCTGACCGGCGCACAGTAGACATTCTCATCACTGAGAAAGGATTGAACCTGCTGCAAGAGATGGACGGCTTGGGCAACACCGGGTTCACCGGACTCAATAATCTGTCTCAGGAAGAGGCAGAGCAATTAAATGCCTTGCTTGACAAGATCAGAAGCTGAATTGATGTACCTTGACTACCTAAACCTTTTATAATAACTATCCAAATTGAATACATCCATGAAAAAATTGGTACTTTCTTGCCTGGTAGCGGCCACCTTGGGGGTTTCTGCCTTTACCCTGGTTTCACCCAACAGCCCTGAAAAGAAGACTGCGTCTGTGTCAAAAGCCGCCGTGCAGAATTACAAAGTAGTACCTGCAGAAAGCAAAATTACCTGGGTGGGCCGCAAGGTAACCGGCGAGCACAACGGTAACATCACTTTGGCCAGTGGCACCCTGCTCCTAGAGAAAGCCGCTATCCGGGGAGGCACCTTTGTCATGGACATGACGTCCATCACCTGCAATGACTTGCAGGGTGGATCCAACAAGAAGCTGGTAGATCACCTGAAAGCTGATGATTTCTTCTCAGTGGAGAAAAACCCGACGGCTAAATTCGCCATCACCAATATCTCTCCCAAGCAGAATGCCAAGGCTGGAACTGCCAATTACACTATCACTGGTGACCTTACCATCAAAGGCATCACAAACCAAATCTCTTTCCCGGCGCTGGTAACCGTTAAAAAAGGCGTGGCCACGGCCAAAGCCTCCTTGAAGTTTGACCGCACCAAGTGGGACATCAAATACCGCTCTGGCAATTTCGTGGAAAACCTGGGTGACAAAGCCATCCTGGATGATGTGGAACTGAACATTGACCTGGTGGCCAAGCAAGAGGCGGTCGCCAAGAAATAGCTCCTTCCATTCCCTGCATAAAAAAGCGGCCAGCACCTTAAGGTGCTGGCCGCTTTTTTATGCAGGGAATTTTGTAATATTATCACATGTTGGCTTGGAGCACTCCAGTTTTTAATTGATAGTTTTTAAGAAGCAAGCTGTTGCGGGGTATCTAGATGAAGTTGACATGTTGGGTGTGAAATCATAAAGAAATTGCTTCCATAATTGAAAAATGCCTTAGTTGAATTTGTTTGAAAACGAATTAGGTTAATTATATAACAGATATGGATATAAACTATGTTATTCTAGCTCATAAAAATCCGGAACAAATAAAACGTTTGGTTGAAAGATTAAAATCTGTCAAAACTCGTTTCTTTATTCATGTAGATAAAAATGTTGAGATCGATTTATTTAAGAAGGCTTTGCCGGAAGATGATAAGATATTTTATTTAAGAGATAGAGAAGATGGGACTTGGGGTGATGTAGGTATTGTGAAAGCTACTATTATTGCTTTAGAACAAATTGTAAACAAAAAATGTACAGGTTATTGTGTTTTACTGAGTGGACAAGATTATCCAATAAAATCAAATGCAGAAATTGAAACCTTTCTAAAAAGGAATTATGGATCTAATTTTATAGAAACGTACCCAATCCCTAGTGAGAAATGGGTAGTGGGTGATTCTGGCGGCCAATGGGAAAGCGGAGGAATGGGCGGAATAGAAAGGATACAATTCTACAAATTCAATCTATCCCTTGGATGGGGTAGGTATATTTTGTTGCCTTCCCTTCTATCTAAGGAGTTCTATAAACAGTGGAGGAAAAATTTACAATACATAGGAATTTATATAAGGCATAAGAAAACTTTTCCTTTTCCAATCATAAGGCAACGTAAATTTCCTGACTATTTAAGGCCATTTGGAGGAAGCCAATGGTGGGCACTGCCTATTGAGACTGTAAATAAAATAGTTCTATTCTTAAAGCAGCATAGAGATTATTTGATCTATAATAAATACTCGCTTCTGCCTGATGAGTTCTTCTTTCATAGTATCATAGAATACTTAGCTTCCGTTGAAAATAATGTGGTCATAAAGCCTTCTGTGACCTATGTAAATTGGAAGAGGGAAGGAGTAACGCTTCCAGTTACTTTTAATTCAGATGATTTGAACGAACTAATAAGTCAACCAGAAGAATTTTTATTTGCCCGAAAATTCGATTGTGAATATGATAAAACAATATTAGATCTACTGGATGAAAATGTATGAGGAAGTATAGTGAATGAAATACGGGTTATTATATTTTAGAGAAGTATAGGATTGCGTGATTAGATGAATAAGATTCAATGAATCGCCAAAAAAGTAGTTTGGACGATTATTCTGAAACTTGAAACATTTTGAAAACTAAAACCCGGAAGCTCGGCAGTAGGGCCATGCTTCCGGGTTTAGGCATTTTGGCGGTGGAAACCGCTCCTTACAGAAGCGTAGACTTTACCCGTGGGCGGTTGTAGTCAGGTTCCCAATCATTGAGGGGCAGGCAAATGCCTGGGGGAAGGTCCAGGTCAGGCAACCCGTCATTGAGGGGTTCGCCTCCGTCATCGTCACTGTCATCTTGCGGCGGTACACTAAGTCGTTTACGAGGGGCCAGTGCTAGAAAAGCAATCAAGGCAAACATGGCCAAAGAGTATACGATCATCATAAAATCCGATGAATTAAAAGTCTCACATCACATCCACTAGCCGGTAGGCGTCTCTTGTATGTTCAACGTATGCTGGCCCCGCTATGTTGACTGCCAGGGCAAAAAAATAAATAAGTTATTGGGGTTGGTTGGTTTTGATTCAAGGTGGGCGTAGCTTTGCCTCAGTTTAGGGGTGCCTTAAGATAACGGGCTGAGATCATACCCATTGAACCTGATCCGGGTAATGCCGGCGAAGGGAAAAACAAGGGAACAAAACAAGAGTGGGAGCACCGGCCCCTGGTGGCTTCTGTTTGTTTTATCTATTCATCTTTTTCACATGAAAAAAGCTTTAGCCCTGCTCATGGGCTGCCTGCTGCCTTGGTACGCCATGGCACAGCACACCTTGTCTGGCCGCATTGTAGACGCTGCCACGCAAACACCGCTCACCAGTAGCACCGTAACCCTTTCGGCCGGTAACCGGGCCACGCTCTCCAACGCCACCGGCCATTTCAACTTTACTAACCTGGCCGCCGGTGACTATACCCTGCACGTGAGTTACCTGGGCTACGCCACCGCTTCGCAGACCGTGACGGTACCCACGGGGCAGCCGCTTGACATCCAGTTAACCCGTTCCAGCGTGGCCACCAAGGAAGTGCTGGTGACCGCCACCCGCGCCAATGAGAAAACCGGCACCACCTACACCAACGTGAGCAAGCAGGAACTGGAAGACCGCAATTTTGGCCAGGATTTGCCGTATCTGCTGGAAAACACGCCTTCTTTGGTGACCAATTCAGATGCCGGCGCCGGAGTGGGCTATACCGGCATGCGCATCAGAGGATCAGACATTACCCGCATCAACGTGACGGTGAACGGCATCCCGGTCAACGACGCGGAGAGCCACGGCGTCTTCTTCGTGAACATGCCGGACTTTGCCTCGTCATTGCAGGACGTGCAGATCCAGCGCGGCGTGGGCACCTCCTCCAACGGGCCGGGGGCCTTCGGCGCCAGCCTTAACCTCCAGACCCAGGATGCCAGCCCCGAGGCCTACGCCCGCACCGACAACGCCTTCGGTTCCTACAACACCTGGAAGAACAACGTGCAGTTCGGGACCGGACTTTTGGGGGGCAAGTTTGCCGTAGACGGCCGCCTCTCGCGCATTTCCTCTGACGGGTACATTGACCGCGCTACGGCCGACCTCAAATCCTTCTACCTCTCCGGCGGGTATTACGGCGCAAAGGACTTTCTGAAAGTGGTCATGTTTGGTGGGCATGAGGTCACGTACCAGGCCTGGAACGGGGTGGACGAGGAGACCCTCAAAACCAACAGGCGCTTTAACTCGGCGGGAACGGACTACGGCAGCGTAGACACCCCCTATGACAACGAGGTGGACGATTACCAGCAGTACCATTACCAGCTGCACTACGGCCATGAGTTCAGCAATACCCTTTCCCTCAACGCCGCCTTGCACTACACCCGCGGGTTTGGCTTCTATGAGACCTTTAAGAGCCGGGCGAAACTGAAGGACTACCTCATTCCGCCCATCACCATGGACGGCGCCCCGGTGCTGAGAACCGGCCTGGTACGCCAGAAATGGCTGGACAACCACTTCTACGGCAGCACTTTCGCGCTGCAGTACAACGGGACCGGCAAACTGTCGGCGGTATTGGGAGGCGGCTGGAACAAGTATGAGGGCGCGCACTTCGGCGAGGTCATCTGGGCACAGCATGCCTCCACCATCCGGCCCGGCCACCGCTATTATGACGGTGATGCCCGCAAAACCGACTTTAACGTGTACGGCAAGGCTACCGTGCAAGCCACTGAGGCGCTGGGCTTCTTCGGGGACCTGCAGGTACGCCAGGTGGACTATCGCATAGACGGCACCGATGACGACCAGCAGGACGTGACCACCCGCGCCGACTACAATTTCTTCAACCCCAAAGCCGGCCTGACCTTCGCCGTCTCAGAGGCTCACCAGTTATACGCCTCGGTGGCCGTGGGCCACCGCGAGCCCACCCGCTCAGACTTCACGGACCGCCCGTCCAATGACAGAGCCAAGCCTGAGCGCCTGGTGGACTGGGAGGCCGGTTACCGGCTCAGCCAGCCTTTGGGTGAGTTCAGCGGCTTGCCCCTGCGCCTGACCACCGACCTCACCCTCTTCTACATGGACTACAAAGACCAGCTGGTGCTCACCGGCCAATTGAATAACGTGGGCACCGCCATCAGGACCAATATCCCGGAAAGCTATCGGACCGGGGTTGAACTGGCTGCCGGGGTAGGGCTGGGCGAGGTAGCGTTCCTTTCCTCCAACCTTTCCCTGAGCCGTAACCGCATTGAAAGGTTCACCGAGACCCTTCCCATTGACTATGACCCTGAGAACGTGGCGGTGAACGAATACGAGGAAACCACGATTTCCTATTCTCCCAGCTTTGTCACTTCTTCCCAGCTGGAGGTTCGGCCCCTCACCGGCCTGCGGTTCCAGTTCCAGTACAAGACCGTGAGTGAGCAGTTCCTAGACAACACCGCCAGCCAGAACCGCCGCCTGAAGCCGTATGAGGTGGGGGATGTGCGCGTTTTCTACCGTTTTAAGCCAGTGAACTGGATGAAGGAAGTAGAGCTGGGTCTATTGGTGAACAATGTGTTCAGCAAGGAGTACGTGGCCAATGGATACACCTTCACGGAACTGTACGGCGGCGACCCTGCCCGCTATGACTACAATTACTATTTCCCGCAGGCCCCCCGCAATTTCATGGGGCAGGTGAGCCTGCGTTTTTAAGCGGTTTTCAGCAAAACTGCCCTACAACAGGAAAGCCCTGCCGTAACGGGTGGGGCTTTCCTGTTGTAGGGCCTGAGGTGGCGACTGGAGCCGTAGAGACAAGGCATGCCTTGTCTCTACAAGGACCTTTCTTGCTGGCCTGTTTTTTATAAAAATGACAGAAAACGGAGGCTGAGCCTCCTGTCTTGAAAGGTTTTGCTAACAAGTAGTTGGCGGGTGCCGGGTTTCTTGCTAAGTTTGGAAACAGACATCGACGTTAACCCCACAACCCTATGGCTTCAGAGAACTCCGGCGCCCCAGATTATTTCAACATAGATGACCTGCTCACCGATGAGCACAAACTCATCCGGCAGACCATGCGGGATTTCGTGAAACGCGAGATCTCCCCCAGCATTGAGAAGTGGGCGCAGGACGCACATTTTCCCAGTGAGATTGTGCCTAAGTTCGGCGAAGTAGGTGCCTTCGGGCCTACCATTCCCACCCAGTACGGCGGTGGTGGCCTGGACTACATCAGCTATGGCATCATCATGCAGGAGATTGAGCGCGGCGACAGTGGCATGCGGTCTACGGCCTCGGTGCAAGGGTCTCTGGTCATGTACCCCATCTACGCCTACGGGTCAGAAGAGCAGCGCAACAAATACCTGCCCAGACTGGCCTCCGGTGAATGGCTGGGCTGCTTTGGGTTGACGGAGCCGGATTTTGGGTCTAACCCGGGCGGCATGGTCACCAACATCAAAGACATGGGCGACCATTACCTACTTAACGGCTCTAAGCTCTGGATCTCCAACTCCCCTGAGTGCCAGGTGGCGGTGGTATGGGCCAAGAACGAGCAAGGGCGCATCAAAGGCTTGATTGTGGAGCGCGGCATGGAAGGTTTCACCACCCCCGAGATCCACAACAAGTGGAGCCTGCGGGCCTCTACCACCGGCGAACTGGTGTTTGACAACGTGAAAGTGCCCAAAGAGAACCTCCTGCCCAACGTTGACGGATTGAAAGGCCCTCTGGGTTGTCTGGATTCGGCCCGGTACGGCATCGCCTGGGGAGCTATTGGGGCTGCCATTGACTGCTATGAGAGCGCCTTGCATTATGCCAAGCAGCGCATCCAGTTTGACAAGCCCATTGCCTCTTTCCAGCTTATCCAGAAGAAACTGGCTGAGATGGTCACCGAGATCACCAAGGCCCAACTGATGGTGTGGCGCCTGGGAACGCTCAAGAACGAAGGCAAAGCCACCACCCAGCAGATTTCCATGGCCAAGCGCAACAGCGTAGACATGGCCCTGCACATCGCGCGTGAGGCGCGGCAGATCCACGGGGGCATGGGCATTACCGGCGAGTATCCCATCATGCGCCATATGATGAACCTGGAAAGCGTGATCACCTATGAAGGCACCCATGACATTCACCTGTTGATCACCGGCGCAGATATCACCGGTATACAGGCGTTTAAATAAGCTTTTTAGCCACAACTGATTTAGATGGAAAAAAGCCATAAAGGCGTCAAGGCAACCTTTGAAGGACTGAAAGGTGCCGGTGGCAGAAGGCGTGATTTGCTGCCCTGGTGGATGAAGGCCTTTATCTGGTTTTTCTTGCTGGCCGGGGGTATTTTGCCTATAGGACTGGTAATGGGCTTACTGGGATATAGCTTTTCTCTCTCTTTGTACGGTTTTGAGACTAATAACCCCTTTTCGCCTACTGGTATTTTTCTGATGGTGCTGTTTCTGCTGAAAGCCATCACTGCGTTTGGGCTATGGACCGAGAAAAACTGGGCAATTAAGGTAGGGATTCTTGATGCAGTTATAGGTCTTTTGGCGTGTGGGGCGGCCATGCTGGTACTTCCCTTGATTGATACCTCAGAGGGATTCGTCTTTAACTTCAGACTTGAACCTTTTCTGCTGGTTCTCTACCTGTTGAGGCTCCATAAAATAAAGAATTCCTGGCAAGGAGCCTAAAGGTGGCGCACCCGGGGTCAGGCTTTGCTTCCACTGCGGCATTTTTTAATTTACCCAAGAATGAATCATAGGAAAGCAGTTACGGAAGCGTAGCTGCTTTCTCTGTTTTTAGCCTGATTTAGGTTAAGTATCTCTGAAACGATAGTAGCCATGATCAAGGGAGAATTCATGGAAGTGTACTAAATCTTATAAGAGTTAAACGCCCTGTCCTGTACCATATGATACCATTCAATAGCCTTGAATTTAATAATTGCAAGTAAATCAGGTGCTTATCAGGATAAAGTTGTAGTTTGTGCCTTCACCTATAAAATTAAATATTATATGAAATCAAAAATTCTTTCTAATCTATTCTGTGCTATTCTAATGGTTACTGCCTCTGTTCTGTTTTCAGGATGCTCAGGTAATGACGATGACACCGCACCTCTTACCTCCAACAATTCAGCTACTGCTATGATTGGAACCACTACATTTACCTCAGTTAAACTAAATGCTTCTACAGAGTCATTTTTTGGGCAAACGTTGATCAACCTAGACTATATCAACCAAGGCGGTGATACGTTAAGGCTGGGAATATTTGAAGGTTCACCTGATAAGACAATGACATATGAGATGAAAATGAATGACGTGGAAATAGGATTCATCCTAAACTATAGTAAGAAAGATAGGACAGAGTACGCACCCGGAGACGGAGACAAAGGCACCCTCACTATTACGGCACATGATAAATCTGCAAAGGTGATCAAAGGTACATTCAATGGTAAATTGAGCCCTTCTCCTTTAACAGCACTTTACCGTCAGTTGTAGTGACGAATGGTCAATTTGAAGCGAAATATTAAAAGTAAATTAAATTGGGTTTCAGGCCTTTGAGCTGAACCAACCATACACAAAGAAGCCTCTGCAATCACAGGGGCTTCTTTGTGTATGGTTGGTTATAGTATTTCTTGTGCAGGAATAATCTTCCTTTTGTATTCTTAGCCTGTTTTCCAGAAAAGCTGGGAAGAGGAGGCGTTATGTTTTATTGCTAATAATATTAGATAAACCTACTTTATTGTTAAAAATAGTAGCAAAAATGAGGCTTTTTCTAGCTTTATGGGAGCGTTTTTAGCGTGGGTTGTGTTATCTTTACATCGGAATCTTTGCTTCATCCGCTAAGAGATTTTACACATGAGAGAAGACTATTTAACTGGTTCTGCTGATCACCTTTCCCCGGCTGAGAAGGAGTATGACAAGGCCCTGCGGCCTTTGGACTTCAGCGACTTCACTGGTCAGGCGAAGGTGGTAGACAACCTGAAGGTATTTGTGGGGGCAGCCATCATGCGGGGCGAAGCCTTGGACCACGTCCTGTTGCATGGACCTCCGGGCTTGGGGAAGACTACTTTGTCGCACATCATTGCCAACTCACTGGGCTCTAGCATCAAGATCACGTCTGGCCCGGTGCTGGACAAGCCCAGTGACCTGGCGGGCCTGCTCACCAACCTGGAGAAGAATGATGTGCTGTTCATTGACGAGATCCACCGTCTGAACCCCATTGTGGAAGAGTACCTGTACTCGGCCATGGAAGATTACAAGATTGACATCATGCTGGATTCAGGGCCTAATGCCCGGTCGGTGCAGATTTCCTTGAACCCGTTCACGCTCATTGGGGCCACCACCCGCTCCGGGTTGTTGACTTCGCCCTTGCGCGCCCGCTTCGGGATCAACGCCCGGTTAGAGTACTATGACTCTAAACTGTTGACCTCCATTGTGCAGCGTTCGGCAGAGATCCTAGGTTCGCCTATTTATGAAGATGCCGCCTTTGAGATTGCCCGCCGCAGCCGGGGTACGCCGCGTATTGCCAATAACCTGCTGCGCCGAACCCGCGACTTCGCCCAGATCAAAGGAGACGGAACCATCACGGTAGAGATCGCGCAGTTTGCTCTGAACGCCCTGGATGTGGACCACAACGGCCTGGATGAGATGGACAAGCGCATTTTGATGACCATTATTGACAAGTTCAAAGGCGGCCCGGTGGGTCTTTCCACCATTGCCACCGCCTGCGGCGACGAGGCCGAGACCATTGAGGAAGTCTATGAGCCGTTCCTGATCCAGGAAGGGTACATCAAGCGCACCAGCCGGGGCCGCGAAGCCACCGAAGCCGCTTACCGCCACTTGGGCAAGATTCCGCCCAACCACGTCCGCAGCGGCACCTTGTTTGACAACGCCGAGTAGAAAAACGAGGTTTTGGGGTTGTTTTTCAGGAAATAGCCCTGAAATCGCTAGACACTCGTAGGAGCTGCGCACACTACGAGGTCATAGAAGAGGCCACTGAAACTGCCCTTCAATATTTTAAACCTCACAGGTTTTCAAAACCTGTGAGGTTTTTGTTTCTTTCTACGGTAGCGCGCGTCTCCAAGCGCCCGTGTTCAGGCTGGTGGTTCCCAGCGAGTCTGGAGACTCGCACCATCATGGGTCACGAGACTAAGTTTCGCGCCAGCTTGTTTCTATTCGTTAGACTCAAGACTCAGGACTCCATCAGACCTCGTAGTGTCCGGAGGTCCTACGAGTGTCACTGCCAGCACTTTTTACCACTGTTTTCTGAAAAGCAGCCGTAAAACAGAATTTATACAGGAACTGAAATTCTTTTCCACCAATTTTGTTTTCTCAAAGCAGTCATCGGCTAAAACCACCCATGTTCAACCTTGCTCCCAAACATACGCAGCTCATCAAGCAGAAGGCCCAGGAACTGGGGTTTATGTACTGCGGTGTGTCTAAGGCCGAATTTCTGGAGGAAGAGGCGCCCCGCCTGGAGAGTTGGCTGAACCAGAACATGCACGGCCAGATGCACTACATGGCCAACCATTTTGACAAGCGCCTGGACCCGCGCCTGCTGGTAGAGGGGGCAAAGTCGGTGGTGAGTTTGCTGCTGAACTACTTCCCGGAAGAGACGCAGCCGGAAGACACGTTCAAGATCTCTAAGTACGCGTACGGGCAGGACTATCACTTCGTGATCAAAGACAAGCTGAAAACGCTGTTCCAGTTTATTCAGGAAGAGATTGGCGAGGTGGGCGGTAGGGTGTTCGTGGATTCAGCCCCGGTCATGGACAAGGTGTGGGCGAAGAAAAGCGGTCTTGGGTGGGTAGGCAAGAACAGCAACCTGATCAGACCGGGCGTGGGCAGTTTCTTTTTCATCGCGGAACTGATCCTGGACCTGGAACTGGAGGCCGATGGGCCTATCAAAGACTATTGCGGCACCTGCACCAAATGCATGGACGCCTGCCCTACAGATGCCATCTCCGCGCCGTATGTGGTAGACGGAAGCAAATGCATCTCTTATTTCACCATTGAGTTGAAAGACCAGATTCCGCAGGAAGTAGAGGGGAAATTTGGGAACTGGGTTTTTGGCTGTGATATTTGCCAGGATGTGTGCCCCTGGAACCGGTTCAGCAAGGCGCACCGGGAGCCGGCGTTTGCGCCACACCCAGAGTTGCTCCACCTCACAGGAAGTGATTGGGTGGAGCTTACTCACGAAGTGTTCAGGGATATTTTCAGGAAATCGGCCGTTAAACGGACAGGGTTTGAGGGGTTAACCAGAAACCTTCGTTTTGTGGCCAAGGAACCAGCCGCCTCGTTAGGCGACCATCACGTTTCTGAAGACCTTGTCTAAGATCGTGCTGTACGTACCAGAGAAATGCGTATAGCACCACTCGCGCAAGATTTCCAGCTCTTGTTGTACCAACATCCGCATGCTTTTTCTCAACTCCTTTTCAAACAAACTGGAGTCAAAGCTCACTTTGCTCAAAATCAACTTTACGTACTCTAACATGACTTAAAGGTATAGGTATTTATATTTTTTGGTTAGGTATAAACTATACGCAAAGATGCAAAAAAAGATTCCAGTATTTATACTGATTATGCAAAATTTTGTACTGATTTTACAATTAATTTGACATAAAGAAGGCAGCCTTTTGGGGCTGCCTTCTTTATGTGCTCAGAATAAAGGGGTTATTTGATGAACGGCGCCACAATGGTATTTACCTGGGCTACGGTCAATGGTTCATCAAAGGCCTCTGAGGCGGCGTTGGCATCAATGGCAATGCCATTAAAGGTGCCTACAATGTTTACCCCCGCCTGGGTGGTCACTTCTTCGCCATCATAGACCCCTTGGAACGCAGGCGGCAGGCCGCCTCTGTCTTTCATGGTGATCCAAGGCTTGTTAGTAGCAACTCCGCTGGCCATGTCACGGCGCATACGGCGCAGGTGGGCGGCATGTCTTGCTTCCACAGAATGGATCTGCAGGGCTGCCTGAAGCACCGCGTCATTGGTCATAAGCGCAGGGGCAGCTCCTTTGTAAGCTCTTACACCGGTGTCTTCAAAGGCCTGGGCCACCGCCAGCATGGTGGGGTAGTCAGTGAAGGTGGAAGTTCCTAGAAGGCCTTTGGCAGTCCAGTCAAAGTTGGCATCAGTGTAGTTGGTGGGGGCGGCGCCTCCCAGGCCGGTAATGGCCGTGCGCAGGAAGTTCACGTGGTCTTCCTCGTGGTCACGGATCACGGTGAAAGCCGTTTTGCCGGCGGCCGAGGCGAAGATATTAGTGTCAGCAGCCCGCTTATAGAAATAGTACTCCAGGTTTTCCAGCTTCAGGGCGAACTCCAGCACCTCGCGCACGGTAGGGGTGCCGGTCTGGCCGTAGGCTTTGTTCAACATAGAGCCAAAGGCCACCGGAATGGCAGCAGCGGCCAGTTTCTTGCCAAAACCACCAAAATGCTTGAATACGGCGCGGCGTGGGTCTAACCGGTCAAAGATTTCCGGATCTACTTTCTCTACTTCTTTTAATATATTAAAGATATTCATGGCTTTCTAGTGATTAAGTGGTGGGCAAGTTGCTTGCGTTGATGGTTTCCTTGATGAAAGGCTGAGCAAGGGCCAGTACCTGTGCGGGCGTCAAGGCCACATCCAGACCGTTGGCATCCACAATCTCGCCTGACCGTATGCCAGCCGGGCCGCTGGCAAAGGTGCCGTTCTCAATCATGTCTCTGATCTCTGCGGCGTGCCGGGCTTCCACTGACACAATCTTGCCGGCAATTCCCAGGAAAGTGGCGCTGGTGAGCAGTTTGCCCGCTCCGTTATAAGCGGCTACCCCCAGGTCTTCAAAGGTTCTGGCCGTGGCCAGGATAGAGGCGCGGCTGGCCAGGGCGCTGGCAGGCAGGTTAGGCGTAAGGTTAGGGATGATCTGGCTGGCGGCCGTGCTGGTGATGGCGGCCCTGAAGAACTCGCGGTGTGCTACCTCGTGGTTTCTGATGTCCATAAGAACAGCTCTTTCAGTGGCATTGGGGAAAAGCGTGGCGAAGTTGGCCATACCTACCACGGTGGTGTAAAAGGCAGCCTCCAGTTGCTCCAGGGCATACGCATAGTTCAGGACGCCCACATCACCGGAGCCAAGGTTCACAGCGCCTTGCATGTTGGTGCCGGTGGCATCATCGTCGTCATCACAGCCCGTGAGCAGAAGCGCTGATACAGCTACGCCTGCCCCCGTATACTGGAGGAAAGAACGGCGGTTCAAAGGGTTTTTCAATCCCTGCAAGACGTTCTGTTCAGGAATTGAATTCGTGTTTTTAGCCATAGTTTTAAAAAATGAGGGTGAAACAATTTCTGTAACCAGAACACCTGGGGGCACCGGTTCTAGGGTGGAGCCGCCTCTGCCTTCTGGCCGAAGTAGCGAGACCTACGAGACGCGTTGTTCCCCCGGATTTTAGGCAGGTGAAAAAAAACACAATTATTTTGGGTGGCCGCAGAGAGTGGCTGGTTTTACTGGACGCAGAGGGTAGGGGCCTTGGTGGGTTCTTCGTACTTTTGGGCCGAAGTACTACGGTCGCTTTTTGGCCGTTTTAACCAAAACAGATGAAAAAGGCGGTTTTTCTTATTCTTTGGCTGATGGGCTGGGCCTCCTGGTGCAGTGCGCAAGACCATGCCGTGGAATATGGGCCAGCCGTGATTCCCATTGACCAATATTTCACTATTTCATTAAAGTCAGCGGGTGCCAAGCCCGCTAAGGTAGAAGGCTTCCCAGAAATAGAGGGCCTGCAGAAGAGTACCCAGAAGTCTTTCACCACCACCATCACCAAAGGCACCAAGACCTCCTTCGTGTATACCCTCACCCAGCAGTACGCCCCGCTCAAAGAGGGGGACGTGATGGTGAAGCCCTTTGCCCTGGTGGTAGACGGCAAGAATGTACCGGCCCCCGGACTCAAGGTGAAAGTGCTGGCCGCCGTGCCCCTGCCAACAACTCCGCCTGACAGCCTGGCTGGAGACAAACCTATCACTCCCCTGGAGGCGCCCGAGTTTGTGGAAGTCAAGGAGAACGCCTTCCTGACCCTGCACCTGCCCAAGGAACGGGCTTTTGTGGGCGAGGCTGTGCCGGTCTCGCTGTGGTTCTACCTGGCAGACGCTGACCTTGGCTTGTTGGATTTTGTGGAGTTCGAGACCCAGATAGGCACCATTGTACAGCAACTGAAGCAGCGCAGCGCCCTAGAGGAAGTAGTGCTGCAAGACGAGATCCTACCAGAGAAGATAAAGATCGGGAACAAAGACTTCACGCGCTACAAGCTGTACGCGGCGGTTCTGTACCCCATTACGCCGCAGCTGCTCCGGTTCCCGGCTATCAGCCTGCGGATGATCAAATACAAGATCGCCAAGAACCCTTCGCTCCTGACCCAGAACCGGTTACCGGAAACCAAGACTTACACCACCTCCGGCAAAGTGGTCACCGTGAAATCCTTGCCCCCTCATCCGCTACGCGACCAAGTGGCAGTAGGGGAGTTCCGGTTGGAAGAACAGTTGTCACGCAGCACCATCACCCTGAACCAGAACCTGGTCTACCTGTTCAAGATAGTGGGGGAGGGCAACATCAGGACCCTGCCCGCCCCCCGAAGCGTGGGCATCTCCAGTGAGCTGGAAATCTACTCGCCAGAGATCAGGCAGAGCCACCGCATAGAGCAGGGCCGGTTGGTAGGCAACAAGGTGTTCCGGTATTTCATGGTGGGGCGCCAGGCCGGGCAGTACCCTCTGCGGGAGCTGTTCCAATGGGTTTACTTCAACCCCACCACTGCCCGCTATGACACCCTGCAGCCGGCCTTAACCGTGCGGGTGCGGGGGCAGGAAGACCAAAATAGTTACATAAGAGCGCAAGATGTGGGTGAATTTTACAATATTGCCGCCACAGAAAGCAATCAGCTCACCAGCCTGGACCAATTCAAGGAGGCGCGCCTGTACACCAACGTGGTGTTAGGGGTGCTGCTGGGGGTTGCCTTGTTTATTTTCATACTAAAGAGGAAATGAGTAACACGTACGGATCCATCTTCCGGATCACCACTTTTGGGGAATCACATGGTACCGCCGTTGGCGTGATTGTGGACGGTTGCCCCGCCGGATTGCCTATCACCGTGGAGGAGATTCAGGCGGCCCTGGACCGCCGCAGACCCGGCCAATCCAAGATCACCACCCCCCGCGACGAGAAAGATCAGGTGCAGATCCTTTCGGGCATCTTCAACGGCCAGACCCAGGGCACGCCCATCGCGCTCACCGTCTTCAACAAAGACCAGGCAAGCCATGACTATTCGCACATAGAAAGCGCCTTCCGGCCCTCGCACGCAGATTACACCTATACCGCTAAATACGGCTCCAGAGACCACCGCGGCGGCGGCCGAAGCTCAGCCAGGGAAACCCTGGCCCGGGTAGCGGCCGGCGTGTTGGCGCAGAAGTTCCTGGCGCTGCAGGGCATCCAGATCACCGCATACGTGTCACAGGTGGGCAGCATCTTCGCCCCGGCAGATTATACCCAGATGGACCTTAGCCAGGTAGACAGCACCATTGTGCGGTGCCCGCATCCAGAGACCGCCCAGGCCATGATCCAGCTCATTGAAGAAACCCGCGACAAGTTGGACACCATTGGCGGTGTGGTTTCGTGCGTGATCAAAGGCGTGCCGGCCGGCTTAGGGGAACCCGTGTTTGACAAGCTCCACGCTGAGTTAGGCAAGGCCATGCTCAGCATCAATGCCGTGAAAGGTTTTGAGTACGGCAGCGGGTTTGAGGGTGTGCGCATGTACGGCTCTCAGCACAACGACGTCTTTTACACTGATGACAAAGGCCAGGTGAGAACCCACACGAATCATTCCGGAGGTATTCAAGGAGGAATTTCCAATGGGCAGGATATCTACTTCAAAGTAGCGTTCAAGCCGGTGGCCACCATTCTACAGACCCAGGACACCATTGACAAAGAGGGCAACGAGATCAAGCTCCAGGGCAAAGGCCGCCACGACCCTTGCGTACTGCCGCGCGCCGTGCCCATTGTAGATGCCATGGCCGCTTTGGTACTGGCTGATTTTGTGCTGCGCCAACGAGCCAACAAAATAGACTAGCTTCCATTGAGGGCTTATTTTTCAGAAATAAGCCTGAAACGAAAGGGTGACTTTAAACGAGCAGGTATCTGATTTGTACCGCCTCTCCTTTTTCTGGTCCGTTTTATAGAAAGAAGCCTGAAAACAGGGCTAAGGTAGTAGCAACTCAATAGACCCCACAGATCACCCAGACCTGTGAGGTCTTTGCCTATCAGGTTCACTGGTGGCAGTAAAAGCAAAGGGCGTTATGGGACTGTTTTTAGAAAAACAGCTCCATAACGCCCTTTGCTTTCTATAGAGACAAACCTTACAGAATCACCAGTACCCAGATCAAAACCAGAACCGGCAGCAGGTAGATCAAGGAGTATTTGAACATGTAAGCAAAGAAGGGCGGCATTTTCACCCCGGCTTGCTCGGCAATGGCTTTCACCATGAAGTTAGGCCCGTTGCCAATGTAGGTCATGGCCCCGAACAGTACCGCGCCAATAGAGATGGCTTCCAGCACCAGCAAGGTCTCTGGTGATCCTGGCAACCCGTTGGCGAAGGCCTGCACCTGGACAGTACTGGAGTAATTGAGCTGGTACTTGGCCATACCCAATGAAAGGAAGTTGGCGTAGGTAGGGGCATTGTCCAGCACGCCGGAGAGCGAGCCCGTCACCCAATAGAATACCGAAGGTGTGAGCTTCGCGGCGAATTCCGGGGAAGAGGCTAGTCCGGCGGCCAATTGCAGGGCAGGCATCATGGTAAAGAAAATCCCGAAGAACAGGAACACCACCTCCAGAATGGGGTCAAAGGAAAAGTGGTTTCCGTTGAGGGCGGTGCGGCTCGCAAATTTAAAGCACAGGAACGCCGCCGTCAGCTGTACCAACTCCCGCACAAAAGAAACCTTGATGCCTCCTTCCAGCGGAATGTAGGGCAGCCATTCATAGGTAGCCGGGTTCAGAAAGGTAGCGCCAATGATCACCGCCAGCCAGAGCAGGTTCCGCTTGCCGGTGAAGAAGAACTCTGTTTTGGCTTCCACGCGGGCTTTTACTTCTGGCTTGGGAACAAACCCTTCTTTGTTGCGCCTATCCAGGACAAAGAAAATAGTACACAAAGCGCCCACGGCAATAGCCCAGGGTGTGAAAAGGTGCTGTAGCGTCCAGAAGAAAGGCACACCCTTCAGAAACCCAATGAACAACGGCGGATCACCCAGCGGGGTTAACATACCCCCGGCGTTGCTCACGATAAAGATAAAAAACACGATCTGGTAAGGCTTGATGCGGTGGTTGTTCAACCGGATGAACGGCCTGATGAGCAGCAGCGATGCCCCGGTAGTCCCGATCACGTTGGCAATCACGGCCCCAAACAAAAGAATGCCCACGTTAATGAGCGGGGTGGCGTTGGCATTGGCGTTGATGTAAATGCCGCCGGCCGCCACATAGAGGGCACTCAACAGGATGGCAAAGGAGGCATATTCAGCCAGGGTCTCGGCGGGCAGGTGGGTGTCTTGCAAGACCATCAGGTAATATGCCAATACCAGCAGGCCCAGACCTACCGCAATCGTTTTGTAAAATCTATGCCAGAAATGCGGAAAGAAAATAGGGCCGGTGGCAATCATCCCAATCAGTAAGGCAAAAGGAGTGATGAGGAAACCGGGCACTTGAGGGGGGGTAGCGGCTGCCAAAAGCGAAGCAATGAGCATAGATGGGCACAGTTGGTGAAAAATCAAGTGCCGCAAAATTACGTTTTCTGTTGTAACCGCGGGTTGTTTAGGGCTTTATTTCAGAAAATAGCCGGTAAAACGCCTTCAAAGGAACGGTTCCCCCAAGGGAACCATCACGTATTGGTTTTTTGGCTATTTTTGGAAACTTAAACCCTAGCTAGTAGGTTTTTATTATATTAAAAAGAGAAAGAGCCATGACTGAAAATACAACCAAAGCCGTGTCGGTGTACGCTGAGGCGAACCCTAACCCGGAATCAATGAAATTCGTGCTCAACACCACCCTGCTGGGCGAAGGCGGTAGCGTAGACTATCCAACGGTGGAGAGCGCCATGGAGTCTCCGTTCGCGCAGGAGTTGTTCAACTTTGACTACGTGTCTAGAGTGTTCATCGCGAGCAACTTTGTGACCGTGACCAAGAACAGCCCCGTGGCCTGGGCGCAGCTCATCCCAGAACTGAGAACCTTCATCAAATCATACGTAGAAGCCGGCGGCCCTATTTTCCTGGGTACTCCTACTACTTCTACGGCTGCCTCGGCCTCCGCTGAGATGTCCGCAGACCTTTCCGCGGAAGACGCAGAGATCTCCCAAAAGGTAATTGACCTGCTGGAGAACTACGTGCGTCCGGCGGTGGAGCAAGACGGCGGCAACATCACCTTCCGGTCCTACAAAGAAGGCGTAGTAACCGTGAACCTGCAAGGCTCCTGCAGCGGTTGCCCTTCTGCTACCGTTACCTTGAAGGCCGGTATTGAGAACCTGCTCAAGCGCATGGTGCCTGAGGTGCAGGAAGTGGTGGCCGAAGGCATAACCCTGTAATTGACCCTAATTCTTTATAAAAAGGCGCTGACATTAGCTTGTCGGCGCCTTTTTTATTGCTCTTTTAGGAGAAAGGGAACGCCCCGTTGGCAGACAATTGGTCCGGCGCGCGGGCCAGAATTATTCTACTTTGAATATTTTTTGCTACTTTCAAAGCTGATTAATTAACTACCTCTTAATGTCAACACCAGCTTCAAAGCATCCGAAGGGCCTTTATTACCTTTTTCTGGCGGAAATGTGGGAACGCTTCGGTTACTACCTCATGATCGGGATTTTCTTCCTGTACATGACAGACACCCAAAGTGGCGGAATGGGACTTCCCAAAGACCAGGGTTCTGATATCTATGGCACCTTCATCGCGTTGGTGTTTTTGACTCCCTTCATTGGCGGCCTGTTGGCCGATAGGTTACTGGGCTACCGGCTCTCCATCACCATTGGCGGTTTATTGATGGGGTTGGGCTACTGCGGCCTCGCGGTTCCCGGCGATACCTTCTTTTTCCTTTCTTTGGCGCTCATCATCATTGGGAACGGGTTTTTCAAAGCCAACATCTCTACGCTGCTGGGTAACCTGTACTCTGAACCCCAATACCTGCCCCAGAAAGATGCCGGTTACAACATCTTCTACATGGGTATCAACCTGGGCGCCTTCATCTGTAATTTTGTGGCGGCGTACCTGCGCAACACCTACGGCTGGGGCTTCGCGTTCCTGGCGGCGGGTATAGGCATGTTCATCGGTCTGATCATCTTCTGGGCCGGTAACAAGACGCACCGCGACTATGACATCCGCAAACCCGCCCAGCCGCATGACATGCCGCTCTGGAAAGTGTTCAGCCTGGTGATTCTGCCCGCCATGGTGGTGGGTATCCTGAGCTGGTTCCTGATTCCGGGCAACGTGTTTGGTTCTGACTCTACAGATGCCTTCATCTTCGGCTCTATTCCTATCATCCTGTTCTACGTGAGCCTGTGGGCCAAGGCCTCGGTGGAAGACAAGAAACCGATTGCTGCGCTGCTTTCTATTTTTGCCGTGGTAGTCGTTTTCTGGGGCGTTTTCAAGCAGAACGGCACCGCCCTCACCACCTGGGCTGAGTATTACACTGACCGTAGCCTGCCTGAGGCGCTGGAGAAACCGGCAGTTTCGTTGGGTATGGTGCAGAGCGTGGATGCCACCCCTACCACAGTGCCCGCCTTTGACGCGGCCTTCCGGGCCAGCACTGATGCCGACGGCAAAGTGGTCACCAAGGAGGGCGTATCGCCTTACCTGAACAACCTGCCCCAGGAAGAATGGCCCGAGGAAGGCAATTCCCTGGCGCTGATCTCCACGGAGCTTTTCCAATCCATCAACCCCTTCTTCGTGATCATCTTAACCCCGCTGGTGGTAGGTTTCTGGGGCTTTATGCGCCGCAAAGGAAAAGAGCCTAGCACTCCCGCTAAAATGGCCTGGGGCTTGTTCATCACGGGCCTTTCCACCTTGGTGATGGTAGGCGCGGTCTGGGCCGGCGACAACGGCATGGACAAGGTGTCCAGCATGTGGTTGGTAGGGACCTATTTTGTGGTGACTATTGGCGAGCTCTGCCTAAGCCCTATGGGCTTGTCCCTGGTATCCAAAGTTAGCCCTCCGCGATTGACGGCCCTGATGATGGGCGGCTGGTTTATTGCCACTTCCATCGGGAACAAGCTATCTGGTATTCTGGCCAGCCTCTGGGATACGTATGATGACAAGTCGTACTTCTTCTGGGTCAACTTTGCCGTTACTGTTTCGGCGGCCCTGGTGCTGGTGCTCATGCTCAAGTGGCTGCGCCGCATCATGGAGAAACCGGCTATGTAGGCTGGGTAACCTACTTATTGCATTAATAAAACGGCGGCCTCTGAACTTCAGAGGCCGCCGTTTTTGTGTCATTTTCTTGTAAATGCCGGCAAAACCGGTAATAAGGGTTGCGCTTCTTTAGCACCTGTTAGAAAAAGGTGCGGTAATGGGCTTAGATAACCAGCCGCACGCCTCCCAGTTCCTGGATGCCATAGAGAAAGCGGTTACCGGGCGAGCCAATGAACATGAAGTTCTTCGGAATCTTCCATTTGTCAGAGAGTTCCTGGATCAGTTCTGGGCCAAAGTGCCCCCTGATCACCACAAAGTCCACTTCCAGCTCTGGGTAGGCCCGGTCCAGCACCTCCACTTCGTGCATCAGTTTTTTGGGTGGTTCTTCCCCTTCGCGTAGCACGTTCACAATCTTGATCTTGCTGGTCTGCTCGTTCTCAATCACGTACCGCATGACCCGGTTAATGTTGGCAATGTTGTCGCCCCTGGTAAAGAAGATGAATTCCTGGGATCTGATGGTGTTGATGAGGCGCAGAATGGTATAGGAGGTCCAGGGCAGGATCTTCTCCAGCGGTTTCTCTACCTTTTGTAGAAAATACGAGAAAAACCGGAGCAGCCTGATGCGGAACAGCATGATGAACACTACTGACACCGTAGGAATAAAATACTTGAGGAAAACCCACACGTAGGCCGGGTTCAGCAGGGCATTGCCCACCAAGGCGGCAACCACCGCTGATATGGCGATGAAGAGTACCATGTTAGAGGCCCGCACGGGGCGCGGCAGGCGGTTGCGGCGCATCTTGAGCAGGATGTTCCCTATGCCAAACAAGACCATCACTGAAAGAAACGAGATGGTGTACACCCCTGCCAGGGCTCCTATGTCACCTTTGGTAATGAGCAGGATAGAGACGCACAGCAGGAAGAAGCTGATCATGATCAGGTACGCTGAGCCTTTCTTATTGGTAGTGAGCAGGAACTGCGGCAGGCACCGGTCCAGAGTCATGCGGTGCACCAGGCCCGTCACCCCCACGTAGGAGGTGAGCACCGCCCCGCTCAGCACCATGGCGGCATTGACAGAAACCAGGATGGCCAGCCAGTTTCCGCCGGCTACCTCCCCAAGATAAGCGAGCAGGGCGGTCTGGTGCTCGGCCACCGCCGCCATGGGAATAAGGGCAATGGCCAAAAAAGCGGTCAAAGGGTTGAAGATGGTCACGGCCAGCCACATATTCCGGAGGGTTTTGGGGAATACCCCCGGCGCCTGTTCCTCCACGAAGTTAGCCGAGCTCTCAAACCCGGAAATACCCAGCATGGCGGCGGCAAAACCGAAGAACAAGGCCCGCCAGATACTTCCTTCTATGGGTTGGCTGTAATTGAGGGCCAGGGTGTCAAACCCGTGGTTGAAAAGGTAGAAGAGCCCCACCACCACCAACAGGGTGAGAGTGGTGATGTGGGTGATGAAGATAATGATGGCGACAATAGAAGATTCTCCAATGCCCATAATGGTGAGGCCCATGAAAAACGCCAGGAGTCCCACGGTGGCATAGATGATGGGCAAGCCGCTCCAGAGGTGGTGTACATAATGCATGGCCTCACTGGCAGAGATCACCGCCGTGGCCATGTAAGAGAGCAGCGTAAGGCAGGCCGCCAAAGAGGCCGTGCTCTTACTGGTAGTGTTGAGCAAGGCATTGTAGGCCCCGCCGTTCAGCGGAAGCGCACCCACCACCTCTGCATAGATGCTTCGGAACAGGAACAAGACCCCGCCCACCATCAAAAGAGCCACCCAAGCATACTGCCCCGCATAGATAATGGCCAAGGCAGACACATACAGGCAGGAAGAGGTGATGTCATTCCCGCAGATGGCCGTGGCAGCCAACTCCTTCAGCTTGGGCGCGTGCGTAGGAGAGATGGCATTGGTAAGATCCTTTTTCATGGGATTTTTTTAGGAATACTTTTGAAGGAAGTAACGGGGAAATCAAACCTTGTAAAACCTACTAGGCATGCCTGTATTTCTTAAAAAGCCAGAACGGGTTCTGCTGGAGGGGAATGACTTAACCCGATGTAATGGTTGTTTCCATTATAAATGCAAGCTAGAGGAATCACTGCCATTTCTACGAGACCCTGTAAAAAGGGGACATAGAAAACCAGCAAAACTTTAGGTGCCCTACTGCTTGCACCACCACAGAGACAGCTCCGCCGTCAAACCTGCTCGTTTGCAGGTGTGCTGGCGGAGCCAAACAAAAGGCGGTAGAATAAGTGGTTTTTGCCCTTTTCCTGAAAAACAGCTCTGAAACGCTTGAGGAGCCAAGAAAACGGTTAGCTGCTGTTGTGAAACAACAGCATTTTCTTAAAATCGCCTCCTTCTCTGGTAGAAGGGTAGGGGCCGGCAAGGATAGGATTTTACAGGAATAATTGTTTCTTTAAGGAAATTATCCGGCCGTTATGAGCAACACAAAGCAACTGAACAGGTCATTGGGCTTGCGCCTGGTGGTGGTAGTGGTGATAGGGAATATCATTGGGTCTGGGGTGTACAAGAAAGTAGCCCCCATGGCCGCGGAACTGCACTCGCCGGGCTGGGTTTTGATCTGCTGGGTTCTGGGGGGGATCATCACGCTGTTCGGGGCGTTGAGTAACGCCGAGATCGCCGGGCTGCTGGCAGATACCGGGGGTGAGTACGCTTACTACAAACGCATCTACAACCGCTTTTTCGCCTTCATCTACGGCTGGTCTTTGTTTACGGTAATCCAGACGGCCGCCATCTCGTCGTTGGCGTATGTGTTTGCCCAGTCGCTGCACAGTCTGTCTTCTATCCCGCCGTTGCTGCCTTCCCTGGCCGACTTTTCCATTGGCGGGGTCTTCTACCCATTTGCTGATTTCAGCGTGAAACTCACGGCTATCCTGCTCATCCTGTTCCTTACGTGGGTGAACACCAAAGGCCTGCGTGCCGGGGCGGGGTTGAGTACGGCCATTCTGGTGCTGGTTTTCGCGGGTATTTTCCTTATCATCTTTTTCGGGGCCACCAGTAGCCAGGCAGACCTCAGCCGAAGCTTTGATTTGCAGACCACGAACCAAACCCCCGTCACCTTCAGCGCGGTGTTCGCTGCCATGCTTTCGGCGTTCTGGGCCTATCAGGGCTGGGCGGCCATCGGCTTTGTGGGCGGGGAGATCAAAGATGCCAAACGCAACATCCCGCGGGGGATCACCATTGGGGTGCTCACGGTGATTGTGATTTACCTGCTGGTGAACGCCACCTACCTCTCTTTGCTGCCCATACCGGCCCTGGAGGAGGTGTATGCCGCCGGAAACCAGATAGCAGCCATTGAGGCCGTGAAAAGCTTCTGGGAAACCGGAGGCTTCTTTATCTCCGTCCTGATCCTGATCACCACCCTGGGCTGTACCAACGCCACCATTCTGGCCAGCTGCCGCACGTATTTCGCCATGGCCCGTGAAGGTCTTTTCTTTCAGAAAGCCGCCAGCCTGAACCAGGCGCAGGTACCGGCCAACTCCTTGGTCTTTCAGTGCGTGTGGGCCTGCGTGCTGGTACTGTCTGGCACCTTTGACCAACTCACCGACATGATCATCTTCGCGGTGTTCATTTACTATGGGGCAACCACTTTAGGCGTCTTCATCCTGAGGAAAAAGATGCCTGATGCGCCTCGTCCTTACAAAGTGTGGGGCTACCCGGTGGTGCCAGCCATCATGGTGTTGTTCTGCGTGGCCCTGTTCTGTAACACCATCTTCGTCCGGCCCCGGGAGGCGGGCATAGGCATGATCCTGATGTTGACCGGTATTCCTATGTATTGGTGGTTTATGAGAAGGCGTTTGAAAAAAGAGGAGCCGGTGCCGGAGGAAATGAAAGTTTGAGGCGCTTTGCTATAGAAAAAACCAGAAGGGGTGTTTTAGGGAGGTTTTTCACAAACCAGGCCTAAAACACCCCTTCTTATTTATCACCACGCTTATCCGGTAAGACGGGTCAGTTGGCTGCTATCAATGCAAGGATCTTCTTTTTACCATGCCGCCATCTGTGTCATCTATGGTTTGCTGGATGAGGAAGGCCGAAGGGTCTATAAGCTTGACTTCCCGGCGCAGGGCCGGGATTTCCAGGCGGGTGACTACCGTAAAGATGATGTCTATCTCTGTGTTGTGGCCCCGTTTGCCAAATCCCCGCTTGCCCTGGTACACGGTAACGCCGCGGCCCAGCTTTTCTGTGATCGCGATCCGGATTTCCTCGCTCAGCGAAGAGACAATGGTGACGCCCGTGTATTGCTCAATGCCGTGGAGCAGGAAGTCAATCATTTTGGAGGCCGCAAAATAGGTCAAGATCGAATAGAGGGCCACCTCAGTACCCAGCAAGATAACCGCTGAGCAGAAAATGACGATGTTCAACAGCAAGATCACGTCACTCACCTTGAGCAGGGGATATTTCTTGCTCACCAGCACGGCCGCTACCTCTGTACCATCCAGTACGGCGCCTCCGCGCATGGCCAACCCAATTCCCAGGCCAATGAACACCCCGCCAAAGATGGCCGTCAGCATTTTGTCTGGGGTAACATCTGGGAACGTGACAAACACCAGGCACAGCGCCAGCCCTATGATGGCCAAGGCGCTCTTGATGGCGAACATGGGGCCTACGTAGCGGTAGCCCATGAAGATAAAGGGAAGGTTGAACAGCAGAATAAGCAAAGACAAAGGAATGCCCAGCATATGTGTGAGAAGCATGGAAATTCCCGTGACGCCCCCATCAATGAAATGGCTGGAGAGTAAAAAGCCCTTCAGGCCGAAGCCCGCAGAGAAAATACCAAGAAAAATAAATAGGATGTTTTTTAACTCAGATCTGAAGTCAAAGCTTCTAGAGGCTGGTAATGGAATAGAAAGGATCAACGGGAGGGGTTATCTGGAGTAAATAAGAATTTTTGTGGAGCAATATAGAAAAATAGAAGAAACACTTCTAAAACCCCCGTGTGAAAAATTAGTTTCTTTTGAGTAACCAAATTGTGATATAAAAGGATAGGTGCTTGCTGGTGAGGGAGTTATTTTGAAATGCTGGAGCAGGTAGGACAAAACAAAAAAGCCGGGCTTTTACCCGGCTTTTTTGTTTTGAGTTTATGAAGAATTAAGAACCGGCTACCACTGGTTTGGCCGTCACGATTCTTTCTTTGTCTACGTTGGTGGTATCTACCACAATTGGCGCGGCAATGAACAAGGTAGAGTACGTACCGGTCAAAGAACCAATCAACATGGCGAATGAGAAGCCTCTCAAAGTCTCTCCACCAAAGATGAAGAGGACCACCACTACTAGCAATACCGTTAAGTTGGTGATGATGGTACGGCCAAAGGTGCTGTTCAAGGCAGGGTTCACAATGTCACGGAATTTCACGCGTGGGTTTTCATTGGTGTATTCCCTGATCCGGTCAAAAACTACCACGGTGTCATTGATGGAATAACCAATAATGGTCAGGATAGAGGCAATGAACACCTGGTCCATCTCAAAGGAAATTCCGAACAGGTTGGCAATAGTAAAGGCCGAGAATACCACCAGCACGTCGTGGATCAAGGCTACCACCCCACCCAAGCTGTACTGCCAGCGGCTGAAACGGAAGGCCAGATAAAGGAAGATACCGGCAAAAGCCAGCAACACCGCTATTACAGCTGTCTTCTGGATGTCATCTGCCATGGTGGCGCCCACTTTAGAAGAACTTACCACGGTTGGGTTCAGGTTCTTGTACTGGCTCAATCCTTGATCCAAAGCGGCTCTTACTGATTCATCAGCCTGGGTAGATTCGTCTTCAGCTATGTAACTGGTGGTAACTTTCAACCGGTTGGCGGCACCATAGGTTTTTACCTCCGTACCGGCGCCTTTGAATTCGTCATCCAACGCAGAACGCACCTCAGAAGCCGGAACCGGCGTGTCAAAGTTCACCACGTACGAGCGACCCCCCTTGAAGTCAACGCCCAAAGGCAATCCTCCTTTGATGAACACCGCCACAATCCCGAACAGAATAAAGATAGCTGAGAAGATGTAGGCTTTCTTGCGGTTGCCCAAGATGTCAAACTTGATGTTTTTAAACCAGTTTCTAGATAAGCCCGTCTCCAATGAAAGGTTGTTGGCGTTTTTACCGGCTGTCAACCACTCCACCAACAAACGGGAAACAAAAACAGCTGTGAAGAAAGAGGTGGCAATACCAATCATCAACGTGATGGCGAATCCTTTTACCGGACCGGAACCGAAGAAGTACAGGATAGTACCCGCCAACAACGTGGTCACGTTGGAGTCAAAAATGGAGCTGAACGCTTTGCTGTAACCTTTCTTAATGGCGTCTTGCACGCCCATGCCAGAGGCTAATTCCTCTTTGATCCTTTCAAAGATCAGTACGTTCGCATCCACAGACATACCCATCGTCAATACCATACCGGCAATACCAGGCAAGGTAAGGGCTGTGCCAAACTGGGCCAAGATACCAATAATAAAGAAGATGTTGAAGAACAGGGCAATGTTAGCGATCAGACCGCCTTTGTTGTAGTAAGCGAACATGAACAACACCACCAGACCCATACCAGCCAAGGAAGAAATCAAGCCTTGGTTGATGGCTTCCTGACCAAGAGAAGGACCAACAATGGCTTCTTCCACAATGCGGGTAGGAGCAGGCATTTTACCGGCTTTCAGAATGTTGGCCAAATCCTGGGCTTCTTCAATGGTGAAAGAACCCGAGATAGAAGAGTTACCGCCGCTGATCTCGCTCTGTACCACTGGGGCAGAATATACATAGTCGTCCAACACAATGGCTACCTGACGACCGATGTTGTCACCGGTAAGGCGCTGCCACTTCTTAGAACCGGCAGCGTTCATGCTCATGTTGATTTCAGGGCGACCTGTCTGGTCATAGTCCTGGCGGGCATCAGAGATGTTTTCGCCGCTCAAAGGCGCTTTTCCGTCTCGGCCTTTTTTGATGGCGTACAGTTCCAGGAACTCAGCGCCGTCATTGGCTACAATAGGTTGCACGCCCCACAAGAACTTCATATTCTGCGGGAACAACGCTCTTACCTCTGGCTTGGCAAACAAGGCGTTTACCTTGGCGGTGTCACGTACGTTGGTGCCTAAACCACCTGGCAAGGTGGTGAACAACCGGGCCAGCAGCGAGCTTTGGTTCGGGTTGATAGAAGAGTCTTTCTGGGCAGCGGCGCTGTCTGCCGGCTTGCTCAATTGGGCAGCCAGGGCAGAGGTGTCTTTGGCCGCAGCGGCCGCCAGGGCGTTGGCAGTGGTGTCAGCGGCAGAGGCCAGGCTAGCAGAAGGAGCGGCGGCGCCTTTCAGTTTGCTGGCGGCTTCCTGCTTTACCAGGTAATCATTCAACTGCGTGAAATAAGGACCGTACTCCTGCACGCTCCATACTTCCCAGAATTCCAGGTTGGCTGTGCCCTGTAACAGTTTACGCACCCGCTCTGGGTTGTCAACGCCTGGTAACTCAATCTGAATGCGGTTAGTACCTTTCAGGTGCTGGATGTTGGGCTGGTTCACCCCGAATTTATCAATACGGGTACGCAGGATGTTGAAAGAACGGGCTACCGCGTCATCCACCTCTTTGTTGATGGCCGCCAGCACTTCCTTGTCAGTGGAGTTGTAGCTTAAGTTACGGGTAGTGCTGTTGGCGAAGATAGAAGCCAGTTTGCCGTTTGGTTGGAGTTCCCGGTAAGACCGGTAGAACAGGTCTACGAAGTTCTCCTGGCTGGTGGTCTGTAGCTTCTGGGCGCGGGCAATGGCTTGCTCAAACGCCGCGTCTTTCCGGCCGCCGGCCATGGCCTTGATGATTTCCACCGGAGAAACCTCCAGCGTTACGTGCATACCGCCTTTCAAGTCAAGGCCCAGGCTCAATTCACTTTCCTTGATCTCCTGGTAGGTGTATTCTGCTCCCAGGAAGTTGAATACCGGTGCCTTCCAGACAGAGTCTAGGTAGCTTTGCTTTTTGTAGTGGTCTACTTGGCCCGTTTTAGTGGTGGCAAAGCGGGTGGCGTCTTCCTCAACGCCTTTAGAGACCAGGGAGAACGATAGGTAGTACAGGCACAAAACCGATACAACTACCGTCAGGACTAGGATAAAACCTTTGTTACGCATTGGTAATGAATAGGTGAATAAAAATGGAATGAATAAAAACAGCTGAAATAAGCGAAACCCACCAGAAACGCAGAAATGGTTTAAGGAGTGGACTTCACCAAAAGAGAAGGGTAACCGCCCGCCTGACCAGAAATATAGGTGTCAAGGCAGGGCAGAAAAGCTAGGGTGCGTTGGGCGAGATGGCCAGAAGCGCCAACTGTTGCAGGTAAGAAGCCCAATAAGGAAAAGTCAGCGCAGACTCCAGGTCCTGCTGTATGGGGGCCAGGAACGTCAGCCGGGGTAAGGCGGCGGGTTCGGCAATCTCCAGGGCAATGAAAGAGGTGGTGGCCTCAAAAGAGATTTTCTGCTTCACCACCGAAGATTCGGCATCAAGGCCCTTTTTGCTGACCGCCGCTCTTTCTGCCGGGGAGGCAGTGACGTGCGCGTAAGCCGGTAAGGCCCGGTGGTTTACGGTAAGCACCAACAGCAAGGCAATGCTTGTGCAAAGCAGCCGCCAATTACGTTGTATGTAGTGCCTGGGTTTCATCTCTATAAGCAAAGGTAGCGGATTCTTAAAATAAAACAAAAGCATCTGCTGTGGGTGGAACAGCAGATGCTTTTGATAAGTGCCCCTTTGGCTAAAAAAGGTTATTTGTTGATTTTGGAGTTCAGATACGTGACCAGAACCTCCAGGCCTACCTCAAAATTCCGGTTGTTGGGGATGATCACATCCGCGTCGTTCTTGAACGGCTTGATGTATTTCTCATAGGTGGGGGCCACGTGGTTCGTGTAGCGGTAGAGTACATCATCCAGGTCATAGCCGCGTTCCACCTTGTCGCGCAGGATGCGGCGCTGCAGTTTGATGTATTCTTTGGCGTCTATGTACACCTTCATGTCCAGGAGTTTGGCCACCTCTTCAAAATAGAAGACGAAGATGCCTTCCACCACCACAATGGGCGCCGGTTTGAACTCCAGTTGGCGCGGTATGATGGCCGGGTTGTTGAACGTGTATTCCTTGCGGTAAACGGTCTCGCCTTTGCTCAGTTTCAGAATGTCATGGGCGTAGGCGGCACTGTCAATGGAACTGGGCAGGTCAAAGTTGTAGAAGCCGTTTTCGTCTTTGAACTGTTTGTCCCGGTCATGGTAATAATTATCCTGGGAGACCAGGCAAATCTCCTCAGGTGCATAAGAAGCCAGTAGTCTGCTCAGGAATGTTGTTTTCCCGGATGCGCTTCCTCCCGTTATTCCTACAATAAATGGCTTTTGATGCATAAATACGTATGGTTTACGGGATGCAAAATTAGTTTTTTGTGCGCACGCAGCCTAATGCCGGACCAAAAGAATTTACTCAGGTGCCGGTTTGCACATACCGGTGCTGCAGAAAGGAAACCAATTGCTGCACAGCGCGTCCGCGGTGGCTGATCTGGTTTTTTTCCTGGCTGTCCATCTGGGCGAAGGTGCGGTCATGGCCTTCGGGCACAAAGATGGGGTCATACCCGAATCCCTGATCGCCGCGCGGGGCCTGGGTGATGTGCCCTTCCACAATGCCGTCAAAGAAATGGGTTTCCCCTTCTTCCAGGATAAGGGCAATAGAGGTTCTGAAGCGGGCTTTGCGGTTTTCCTTTCCCTGCAGACCGTCCAGCACCTTCTGCATGTTGGCCTGGTTGTCTCGGGCGGGTCCGGCGTACCGGGCCGAGTATACCCCGGGTTCCTGGTTCAGGGCCTCCACCTCCAGCCCGGTGTCATCGGCGAAGCAGAGCACCTGGTACTTTTCCCATACGTAGGCGGCCTTCTGCCGGGCATTGCCTTCCAGGGTGTCCTGGTCCTCGGCTAATTCTTCGGTGCAGCCCAGGGCCTCCAGGCTGATGACCTCAAAGGGTGGGCCCAGCAACTGCTGGATTTCCTTTAGTTTGTGTGCATTGTTAGAGGCGAAGCAGATTTTCATAGGCGGGTACAGTTTTAGGTAAAGTGCTGCAATGATACTAGGCGCCGCGGGTAGTGCAAAAAAGAAATGTTTTTCCGCGGTTTTTGTATAAACGGCCAAAAAACGCATTCGGCTGTCTCTGTTGCCCTGAACCCGGGCAAAACCCGGGAAAGACCTACTGCCCCCGGTTCTTCCTTCTCTTAACTCTGGTATATTTTTAATAGGTCATCAGGCTTTTTGATGTAATTTTGCCGCGGCTTTCCTGACCTGTGGCCAGAACCAACCTTCTATCTCCGGCTTTTAGGGCCCGAGTTGGTTTAGGGGCTGTTTTTCTGAAACATACCGTAAAACAGGGCCGGCAGAAACTACCCTTAGTAGCGGACCTGCCTGTTTTATTCTGCTCTGTTTCAAATGAAGCACCCCGGAAGCCGTTACAAAAGAGTGCCTTTAAAGGCCACCTGGGGCAGAGGAACCCTGGCGGCAGGCTTTTCCTGAGAAGGGGCAAGCCTCAGAAGCAAAACAAAGACCGTAGATGAAGTTTCATACGAATGATGAAAAGCCGGTAAGACGGCCCCGGGCGCACGTTCTCTCCAGGAAAATGGACCGCGTGTTCACCGAACTGTATTCCATAGCTTCGTTTATTGGCCGTTTTTTCAAAGAGGTCTTCTTGCCGCCCTATGAGTTCAAGGAGATCATCAGGCAGTGCTTTGAGATAGGGGTGAAGTCCTTGCCGCTCATCTCGCTCACGGGCTTTATCATAGGAATCGTGTTCATGAACCAGTCTCGGCCGTCGCTGGCCGAGTTTGGGGCCACGTCCTGGCTGCCTTCTCTGGTGTCATTGGCTATTGTGCGGGCGCTGGCGCCCCTGGTGACCGCGTTGATAGGGGCGGGCCGCATTGGGTCCATGATAGGGGCCGAGTTGGGTTCCATGAAAGTGACCGAGCAGATTGAGGCCATGGAGGTCTCTGCCACCAACCCTTTCAAATTCCTGGTGGTAAGCCGGGTGCTGGCCACCACGTTCATGATTCCGGCGCTGATGATGTACACCATGCTGGTGGCGCTGTTAGGGGCTTTCCTGAACGTGAACGCGAATGAAGGCACCAGTTTTACCACGTATTTCACCCAGGTGTTTGACGCCATCACCTTCCTGGATATCTTCTCGTCGGTGATCAAATCCGCTTTATTCGGGTTCACCATTGGCGTGGTAGGCTGTTATAAAGG
The DNA here is from genome assembly GCF_008271745.1 of Rufibacter glacialis. Taxonomy (GTDB): domain Bacteria; phylum Bacteroidota; class Bacteroidia; order Cytophagales; family Hymenobacteraceae; genus Nibribacter; species Nibribacter glacialis. Next base: position 569,905 of record NZ_VKKZ01000010.1, read on the forward strand.
GTATCATTCTTCCAAAGGCACCGAAGGCGTAGGCAAGGCGGCCAATTCTTCCGTAGTTACGGCTATGTTCCTGGTCTTTATAGAGGAATTGCTGTCTTTGCAGATCATTACGGCCCTGCGTTAATCCAAAGAAGAGAAGGACCATGAAGAAAACGACACCCGTCATAGACACCGCCAACAGCGTCATCAACATCAGAGGGCTGGAAAAGTCCTTCGGGGATCTGGACGTGTTGCGGGGCGTGGACCTGGACCTGTACAAAGGCGAGAACCTGGTGGTGCTGGGCAAATCCGGCACCGGGAAATCAGTGCTGATCAAGATCATCTCCGGGCTTCTGAAGCCAGACGCCGGCCGGGTGACCGTGCTGGGGCAGGAGGTAAGCACGCTGAAAGGCCGCGACCTGGACCAGTTGCGCCTGAAAATAGGCTTCTCCTTCCAGAACAGCGCCCTCTATGACAGCATGACCATAAGAAAGAACCTGGAGTTCCCGCTGGTGCGCAACCGCCGCAACCTCACCCGGGCCGAGGTAGACAAAATGGTGGAGGTGGTGCTGGATGCCGTTGGCCTGTCACAGACCATCAACCAGATGCCCTCAGAGCTTTCCGGAGGGCAGCGCAAACGGATAGGCATAGCCCGCACGCTCATTCTGCAGCCTGAGATCATGCTCTATGACGAGCCCACCGCCGGCCTGGACCCCATCACCTGCATTGACATCAACAACCTGATCAATGAAGTGCAGGACCGCTTCCACACGTCTTCCATCATCATCACCCATGACCTCACCTGCGCCAAAGACGTGGGCGACCGCGTGGTCATGCTCCTGGACGGGCAGTTCCAGCGCCAAGGAACCTTTGATGAGGTCTTCAACACCCAAGATGAGCGGGTGAAATTATTCCATGATTACAATTTCATAAACTAAATGAGTGCAGTAGAAAATAGGCGAGCCGTTGTTGTAGGAGTCTTCGTGTTTTTGGCACTGGTGATTCTGATAGTGGGCATCTTTGTCCTGGGCGGCCAACAGAAACGTTTCACCACCACCATTCCGGTGTCGGCTGTGTTTGATGACGTGACCGGCCTCAAGGTCGGCAACCAGGTGCTTTTCTCTGGGGTGCGGGTAGGCGTGGTGAAGAGCATTGCCATTGCCGGCCCCGCGCAGGTGACCATCACCATGGACATTACCCAGGAAGCCCAGAAGTACATCCGGAAAGACACCAAAGCCAAGATCGGGTCTGAGAGCATGATCGGGAACAAGGCCATTGTGCTCTACGGCGGAAGCCCCCAAATGCCTTCCATAGAGGCCGGTGACCGCCTAACTACAGACGGCCAGCTCAGCACCGAAGCCATGTTGGAGACCCTGCAACAGAACAACAAGAACCTGCTGGCCATCACCAATGACTTCAAGGGCCTGAGCAACAGCCTGGCCAAAGGCGAAGGCCTGGCCGGTGCCCTGCTCACCGACGACGAGCTGGCCAAGAACTTCCAGGCCATTCTGGCCAACCTGCAAAAGACCTCGGCTACCAGCGTACGGGCGTCGCAAGCCCTGGCCCAGTTCTCCAACAAGCTCAACACCCAGGGCGGCCTGGCCGATGACCTCCTCACCGACACCGTCACCTTTAACCGGCTGCGTGCCACCATGACCCAACTGGAGCAGGTCATGGCCACTACGAACCAAATCACCACCAAACTGAGCACCACCACTGACAAGCTGGGTTCCAACAACAATGCCCTGGGGGTGCTGCTCAACGACGAACAGTTTGCCCTTGACCTGCAGATGACCATGCAGAACCTGGAGGCCGGCACCGACAAGCTGGATGCCAACATGGAAAGCCTGCAGCACAGCATCCTGCTCAACGGGTTCTTCAGAAGAAAAGCCAAGCGCGAGGCGAAGCAAAAAGAACGGGAGCTAGAACGTCAGCAACGGCTACAGAAGCTGGAGCAGAACCAGGACAAGAAGAAGCAGCCCGCCCTGGTTAAACCCCCAATCGATACCCTGTCTCCAAGGCAGTAAAAGCCAATTATCAAATAAGGCCGGCCCAGTTTAAGGCGTGTTTCTGTAAAACATGCCTAAAACTGGGCCGGCCTTATTTGATAGGAGCAATAGACGCTCTTTCCTTCTATTCTAAAAGGCCTGCCCTCTAAAAGGACTTTCCTTTCAAATTAAAGATGTTTCCTGGAAAGGAGGGTGGAAACAGCCGTGGCAGAGACCTCACAGGTCTCCAAGACCTGTGAGGTCTTCAGAGACAACTGGCAGGAACTAACCGTTTTCTTTGGCTATAGGGTTTGTAAACGAAATAGTTCTAGCCAATGTGGGTTACTCCATGTCTTGTGGTGCAGTTGAAAACTGCAGTCAAAGTAGGTCCAAGTTGAAAACTTGAACCAGAGAGATTTTATGGGGTGGTATACCCGGTCATGCGTTTCCGGCTCCCCTCTACAAATCAAGCCGAAAATGGAAGAACGCCGTTCCTTCGCCCTCAGGGAGAAGGCTAGGATGAGGGGAGTAGGTTTCTATCTGGGGTTGCCTTTGCTATGCAATACCTGCCGGTTAAAGGACAAGCATTTCAGGATGGAATGGCTATTGCCCTGAAACGCCCCTGCCCCCTCACCCTAGCCCTCTCCCCCAGGGAGAGGGGATTCCTCTTGCCACGCCTTTCCCCTGAGGCTCTCCATTATCTTGGGCTATTTCCATATCTGAATCATATGTCACGGAAGAAACTTCCAGCGCCATAGAGGTCCATGTTGAAACCCTGACACCGTAAGTAGTTGACCTCACAGGTTTTGAAAACCTGTGAGGTCAACTACTCAATTCCCACGTATTTCCTGTTCCAGTCTTTCCTTCGAGCGCCTCGCTTTTGGCCCTAGATAAACCTCTACTAAGAAAGAAGAACAGCTCAGGCCGAAAGGGCAGTGCGAGGAGGGAAGGCGGGGCCTCGCGGCCGTGAGCGCTTACCGGCAGCTATGGAAAAAGCCGTACTTGGATCAACGCCAGCAGCGGAAATGCCAGAGGAATAGCAAAAGGCATGCACAGAATTCCCTAAGCGCAAGAAAGGGCTGAAAGAGGCAGTCTTGGTTGTTGGTGAGAACACCAACAACGGGTAACGCCAGAGCAACCCTGACACCCTGGGGAGCCAAGACCTTCCAGGTTTTGGAAATCTGGGGGGCTACCATCATTCCTTGACGCATGGCCATTTCCAGCTTTTCGCTTGAGCGCCTAGCACTCGACCGCCCCTGAGCGAGAGCGAAGTGGGCGGAGTAGAGGGCACAGCGTGAGGGCGGAAGGCGGGGCCCCGCGGCCATGAGCGCTTAGCGGAAGCGATGAAACAGCAAAGTGTGTGGATCAACGCTGAAAGCGGAAATGCCAGGGGGATAGCGAAAGACATGCACAAAGCTGCTTTAAGCGGAAGAAACCCCTTCTCCGTAAACCGCCTTTTTAGGGCATTTTCCTAAAAACACTCCTAAAAACGCTTACAGCAAATACGCATTCCATTCCTCTTCCGCCAACACCACCCTGATATGCTCCCGCAGGGTAGTTGCCAGAGAGTAACCGGTGTAGGTAGCCGAGATAGGGTAGCGGGTGTGGTGGCGGTTGACGAGCGTGGCAATCTCCAGCTTCTTGCAGTCTTTGTCTAGAAAGGCCCTGAGCGTATAAGCCAGGGTCTTGCCCGTGTTCAGCACATCGTCTACCAGCACCACGGCAGTATTGGTCAAAGAGGGAAGAACCGGCGAGATGGCAATGTCATGGGTGAGGGGCTCGGTTTTGTGCAGGCGTACCTCCAACAACGTCACCTCCAGCGGAGAGATAGCCCGGAGTTCCTGCGCCAGGCGTTGCGCCAGAAAATAGCCGTTCTCATGGATGCCGGCCAGGACCAGCTGCTTTTCTTCAAAGTTGTGCTCATAGATCTCAAACGCCATGCGCTTGATTTTCTGTAGGATCTGGTGGTGGTCCAGGATGCGGTTCTCTTGTGTAAAGACCATGGGAGGTAGCTATTTCAGGGCTAAATTACCAAATAATTCCCCAAACCAGATATCCTGCGTATCTTTGCAAAGTCAAACCTGAAAATATTTCTGCTAAAGGTTTTAAATGTGCGGCCAATGCCTTACTTTTGCAGTCCTATTCCAGAAATCCGTAGTTAAAAATATAGAATAATGAAAAAGGACATCCATCCTGAATACAGAGAAGTAGTTTTCCAGGACACTTCCTCAGATTTCAAATTTATCACCCGTTCTACCATGAACTCCAATGAGACCATCACCATGGAAGACGGTAAGACTTATCCGGTAGTGAAAGTAGAGGTTTCTTCTGCTTCGCACCCGTTCTACACCGGTAAAAACATCTACGTGGATACTGCCGGACGTATTGACAAGTTCAAGCAGCGTTACAAGAAATAAGCCTTATTTTAGGTTCTGCGTATAAGAAGTCTCCCTGAAAAATCAGGGAGACTTTTTTATTTTTGTCAGATGAACACTATTCTCTTTGATGATCCGGCGCTGCGGGCCAACCTGCTGCCGCTTACGTTCACCCGGCCCGTGGCGCAGATCCGCATTGGTATTTTAACCATTGCAGAGAAATGGAGCAAATATGCCCAGGGAGAAGTTTATTACCTGACCCAAGGCTACCTGCAAGGCAAATTCAACCAGCCTCTGGGCCCAGGTCCTCACCTTTACCTTAATGGTGCCGTGTGCCCCACCGCTCCCCTCTGGGAACAGATACAGCAACTGCCTGCGGGTGGCTCCCTGTTCTGCGAGGACCTGCTGGTTGCGCTGAACGCCGGCGAGCAGGAGCTGAGCACCATTGAAGAGGTGTACCAACTTGCGGCCTCCGGTGATAAAGCCCAGGTGGAACTGTTGCCGCACGGGGTGGTGAGGCAACTGTGGGAGATTTTCCGGTGGAACGGTCCGCAGATACGGGAAGACTTCCAACTGGTGACCCAGGGGCGCGTGAGCCAACCTATCACAGATCCCTTCACGGTAGCTTACAACCCAGAGAATATCTTCATTGAGGAAGGTGCCCAGTTTAAAGCCGCCATCCTGAACGCGGAGAACGGCCCTATCTACATCGGCAAAAACGCCCAGGTGCAGGAAGGAACCGTGATCAGGGGACCTTTTGCCATCTGCCAGGAGAGCATCATCAACATGGGCGGCAAGATGCGCGGCGACGTGACTGTGGGGCCGTACTGCAAGGTGGGCGGCGAGATCAGCAACTGCGTGTTCTTCGGGCATTCCAACAAAGGGCATGACGGGTTCTTGGGCAATTCAGTGGTAGGGGAGTGGTGCAACTTTGGGGCCGATTCCAACACCTCTAACCTGAAGAACAACTATTCCAAAGTACGCCTCTGGAGCCACGCCCAGGAGAAGTTCGTAGACACCGGCCTGCAGTTCTGTGGCCTGATCATGGCAGACCACGCCAAGACCGGCATCAACACCATGTTCAATACCGGTACGGTGGTGGGCGTGGGTGCCAATGTGTTCGGGGCCGGATACCCGCCTACGTTTGTGCCATCGTTTACGTGGGGCGGCGGTACCGAGCTGCAGACCTTTCGGCTGCCCAAGTTCTATGAGGTGGTAGAGGCCGTGGTAAACCGCCGCGGCATGACCGTGACCGCCGAGGACCGCAGAATCTATGACTATATTTTTGAGGAAACCCAGCGCGGCCGCACCTGGGAAGCAGAACCATTGGGCACCACCGCCTAAGAGGGCAAGCCAGGTGCCGCCCAGTGACGGCTGGCTTTTGCGCTATTTTCTGAAAAGTAGGGTAAAAACCATCCATCAGGGCTATCTTTACAGACAAATGGCGGGGAGACAGATTCCTCTGCCTTCGTTTCTTTAACAGTAATCGTTTTTCGTGCAGTTTTCCCAGATTTACGGCCACCAGGAAACCAAGCGACTGCTGCTGAACTCGGTGGCAGCGCAGCATGTGGCCCATGCGCAGCTGTTCCTGGGCGCAGACGGAAGCGCCAACCTGGCGCTGGCGCTGGCTTACGCGCAGTACCTGAACTGCGAAGACCCCCAACCCCGGGATTCCTGCGGCGTGTGCCCCAGCTGCAACAAGATCAGCAAGCGCATCCACCCAGACCTGAACTTTGTGATGCCGGTGACCAAGGTGAAAGACCAGGACGCCCTGAGCAAGAACTTTGTGACCCAATGGCGCGCTTTCCTCAGTGACAGCCCCTACCAGACCCTCAATGACTGGATGCAGTTCATTGGCGCCGAGAACAAGCAAGGCACTATTCCGGTGGGCGAGAGCCGCGAGCTGGTGCGCATGACCTCACTCAAAGCCTTTGAGGCCAAATACAAGGTGATCGTGATCTGGTTGCCGGAGCTCATGAACGCCAGTGCCGCCAACGCCTTGCTGAAACTCCTGGAAGAGCCGCCGGCCGCCACGGTTTTCCTGCTGGTGAGCAACGCCATAGACAAGATCATGCCTACCATCCTGTCCAGAACCCAGCTGGTGAAAGTACGCGCTTTTACCGACGAGGAAGTAATCCAGTACCTGCTGGAGCAACAAGGCACCGAGCGGGAGCGGGCTTACCAGGTGGTGCAGCTAGCCGATGGCAACCTGCAGGCCGCCCGGGTGCTGAGCCAGGAAATGACCTCAGATTACTTTACGTTCTTCCTGAGCTGGATGCGCCTGTGCTACAACCATAAATTTGACGGGGTGCTGGAGCAGAGCGAGGATTTTCAGAAGCTGGGCCGCGAGAACCAGAAGAACTTCCTGCAATTTGCCTTGGGCCTGCTCAGAAAAGTGCTCCTGTATGGCGTAGACAGCAAACTGATCGCGTTCTTGCCGCCCCCGGAGCTGGACTTCGTGCAGAAGTTCGCCAAACTCATCCACCAGGGCAACGGGGCACAACTCACCCAGGAACTCAATGACGCGCACTACCACATTGAACGGAACGCACACCCTAAAATCACTTTTTTAAATACCTCCATTCAAATTGCCCAGCTCATCAGGCCAGTGGCATAAAGAAAGAACATGGAAACAGCTTCAACTACGTCTCCTATCCGTATTGCCACCCGTGGCAGCCGTTTGGCTCTGTGGCAGGCCCACCACGTGGCAGATGCCCTGCGCGCCAATGGCATGGAAGTGGAGATGGTGATCATTACCACCAAGGGAGACCTGGTGTTAGACAAATCATTGGATAAGATTGGCGCCAAAGGCGTTTTCACCGAAGAATTGGAAGAAAGCCTCAGAAACGGCACTTCTGATATAGCCGTGCACAGCGCCAAAGACGTGCAGTCTACCATTCCAGAGGACCTGGAACTGCTGGCGTTTATGGAGCGGGAGAAAGTGCATGACGTGGTGATCTCCTTTGACCCTTTGTTCAAGTTGGGCGAAGGCCAGCAAGTCATTGGCACCTCGTCTACCCGCCGGCGCTCCATCCTGAAGCGCTTTTACCCCAACGTGATCACCGCTGAGTGCCGGGGCAACCTGCAGACCCGCATCCAGAAACTGAAAGACGGACAGTATGACGCCATCCTCCTGGCTTATGCCGGGGTGGCCCGCATGCAGTATGACCACATGATCGCGCAGCACCTGCCCCTTGATACCTTTATTCCGGCCGCCGGCCAGGGCAGCATAGCCATTGAGTGCGCCAAAACGTTGCCCCTGGAGCGCAAGCTGGCCCTGAAACTGGCGCTGGACCATAAGCCTACCCACCTCTGCCTCCTGGCGGAGCGGGCGTACCTGCGTACCATGGAAGGCGGCTGCAGCATTCCTACTTTTGCGTTGGCTACCCTGGCGGGAGAGGAATTAACGCTTAAAGCCGGTATCATCAGCTTAGACGGGAAGCATTTGATTCTGGAGGAAACAACCGCTGCCTCAGGCCAGGCCGAAGCCATGGGCGAGCAGCTGGCCCACGCCGTGCTAAGCCAGGGCGGTGACAGAATCCTTCAATCTATCAAAGCCGAAAAATCCTAACCGTACCCTTGGCAAGCAGAGCCTTGGTCTCTGGCCAAAGGTGCTGTTCTTGACCTGATTTCCTGAAAACACCCATGAAAAGAAGTCTGCTCTTAGTTGCTTTGCTGGTACTGTTGGGTACCGCTGGCATGGCCCAGAAGAAAAGCAAGAAAGATTACCTGATCACCATCTCTACCCCGCAGGGTACCATGCGCCTGGTGTTGTTTGAAGACACGCCAAAGCACCGCGAGAATTTCCTGAAGCTGGTGAAAGACAAGTTCTATGACGGCACCACCTTCCACCGGGTCATTGACGGGTTCATGATCCAGGGCGGAGACCCCAATTCCAAAGACGATGATCCCCATAACGACGGGGCGGGCAGTCCGGGTAAGACCATTCCCGCGGAGATTCTGCCGCACCACAAGCACGTGTACGGTGCTTTGGCCGCCGCCCGCATGGGCGACCAGATGAACCCCAAACGCGAATCCAGTGGCTCGCAGTTCTATCTAGTAGAAAACCAGGAGGGAGTACCGTTCCTGGACAACCAATACACCGTGTATGGCCAGGTGATTGACGGTCTTTCGGTCATTGATAAAATCGCGGAGCAGCCCAAAGACTACCGTGACCGCCCCACCACCGATATCAAGATGAAGGTGACCGCCGACAAGATGCCTAAAAAGAAAATCACTAAATTGTACGGATACCGCTACGAATAAACTTCCGCTATGAAGACGATCCTTATTACCGGCTCCAACGGTTTGCTGGGGCAGAAATTGATTGGCCTGCTGCACACGGAGTCCAGCGTGAAACTCATTGCCTCCTCGCGGGGCCAGAACAAGTTGGCCCAGTTATACCCGCACGTGGCGTTTGCCGCCATGGACGTGACCGATGCGGAGCAGGTAGAAAAGGTAATCGCGGAGACGCAGCCTACGCACATCATCCACACGGCCGCCATGACCAACGTAGATGACTGCGAGAGCCAGCGCGAGGAGTGCTGGAAGCAGAACGTAGACGCCGTGGAGAACCTGGTGAAAGCCTCAGAACGGCACGGCGTGCACCTCATCCACGTGTCAACAGATTTTATCTTTGATGGCGAAGACGGCCCGTATACCGAGGAAGCCGAAGGCGCGCCCGTGAACTTCTACGGCGAGAGCAAACTGGCTGCTGAGGAACTGGTGAAGCAAGCTGCCTGCAAATGGGCTATTCTGCGTACCGTTCTGGTATTCGGTATTGTGCATGACTACGGCCGCTCTAACATTGTGCTGTGGGTGAAAGGCTCCCTGGAGCAAGGCAAGCAGATCAAAGTAGTAAACGACCAACTGCGTACGCCCACCCTGGCCGAGGACCTGGCCCAAGGCTGCTGGCTCGCTGCCAAGCACGATGCGCAAGGCATCTTCAATATCTCCGGGGAAGAGCTGCTCACCCCGCACCAGATGGCTATTCAGGTAGCCGAGTACTTCAACCTGGACAAGTCTCTGATTGAAGAAGTAGACGGCACGCTCTTCACGCAACCCGCCAAACGCCCGCCGCGCACCGGGTTTGACATCACCAAAGCCAAAACGCAATTAGGCTACCAGCCCCGCACCTTCAAAGAAAGCATCGCCATTGTAGCCGGGCAGATATAATCTACTGGTTAAGATATGAGAAAGCCGTTCCGGGCCTGTTTATTGTAAAACAGGCCCGGAACGGCTTTCTGTTTCTAAGGATATAGAACAGTTTGAGGTGGCAGTATTGAGGTTAGGCGCAGTTAGTAGCTTAAGTAAAAGAGGGCCTGGAGCCTACTGAGCATAGAAGTTCTTCATTTTGTCTACGAAGCTGTTCAGTAAAGCAGAACAATTGACCACCCCGCTATCCTTGTTAGTGTTTTCACCCACAACCCCGGCTCAAACACCTTTCCGCTTGCTGGTGAGAACACGCAGCAAGCGGAAAGGGTACTTTGTTTTGGCCTTACTAAACAGCTTCCCCATCAAAAAGGGAAAGGTAAGGTGCGGTAATGGTATTTCAGAAAAGCCTTTCTAGTTCGCCCACAAGATCCTTCCAGGATGACAAAGAGAAAAGAAAGAAGAAAGAAAACGGTAGAGAAGTAAGAAGATAAAGAGTTCTTTAGCTCTGTGCTTGCTAAGGCACAGGCAGTGTAGAGAAAGCATATAACCGGATTGGCCCTTCCCGGCTTGTCCCCTGACAGGACGAAAGGAATACGTTACTGCTGGCCATTGATGACTCTTGTTGTTAGCTTGTCAGAGGATGCGCCATGGAAGTGAGACGCCATTAGGAGTAAGCCTGATAGGTAGATAACTTGCAATCCACCAGTGGGTTACTTTACAAGATAGAACTACTATATTCAACATTTGTAATGTTTGAATCGTAGAAGGCATCTATGCTGAACCGTCTCCTCCGCGCTATCCAGGGTTATTTTTCCTTTTCCCAGCGGGAGCTGAAGCAGTTCTTTATTCTCATTGTTCTTATGGTGGGGCTCATAGCGGCCCCCTTTCTCTTTTTCCAGGACGATGTGCCGTATGACCCCACCGCTGACCAGCAGATATTGGACAGTCTGGTGGTGCAGCTAGACACCCAGGCAGCGGAGGCCGAGGCAGAGAGGAGTGCATCCTACGCACGCAAACCTATCAAACTGTACCGGTTCAATCCCAACCACCTCACCGTAGAGCAGTGGCAGGAACTGGGCCTGAACAAATACATCGCGCAGCGGATTCTGAACTACCGCGCCAAAGCCGGAGACTTCAAAAGCAAAGCCCAACTGCAGAAAATCTACGGTCTGCCTGATTCACTTTTCCGGCAGTGGTACCCGTACATTCTTCTGCCAGACCAAAGTCCGGGGTACGCTAGCAACTACCCCAAAAAAGAGCCATTTTCCCGCCCTTTTTCAGAAAACAGGCCTAGAACGGAATATCCCCGCAAAAAGTGGGAAGTGCAGCCTTTTGATCTTAACAGCGCAGATACCACGCAACTGAAACAGATCAGAGGCATTGGCAGCAAACTGTCAGCGCGCATTGTGGCGTTCCGGGAGAAGATGGGCGGGTTCCATTCGGTGGAACAAGTGGCCGAAGTGTACGGTTTGGCACCCGAAGTGGTAGACAGCGTCCGGAAGTACGGCTTCGTGCCCAAGGCCTACGCACCCCGCAAACTTAACCTGAATACCGCCACATTTGAGGAACTTCGGCAGCACCCGTACATTGGGTTCAACTTGGCCAAAGCCATTGTGAATTACCGCACGCAGCACGGGCCTTACCCCAGCGTAGAGGAACTGCGCAAAATCAAGATCCTGGACGAAGCCCGTTTCCAGAAGATGCAGGCGTATGTGACGGTGCCGTGATTTGTGGTTTAGGTGGGTTATGCCAAAAAGAGCCTGAAAAAGGAAAGAATGGTAGGGGCAGTTGCCCATTGTCAAGGAAAATCATACAAAGGGTAATGCTTGGTGGTTGCTTTATTGTGAATCATACCCCTTGATTGGGATTCCAACCCGTATTGCGTAATTTGACCGCATAGGAATTCAATCGCCAGAAGGGCAGAATCTTCGTACTATACCTTCCCGCTCCACCGTTTACTCCTTATGCCCAATCCCACTACTTCGCTTCCGCACCTGCTCAAACAATACCAGCGCCGGCTTTTGAACCTGAGCGGCTCCAACCGTTCGCTCGTGCTGCTCAAGCCGTCGGCGAGCCTTCACCTGGATTTGCACGCCCTGGACCACGCCCACAAAGGCCCGTCATTTGATTACGTGAAAGAGGTGCTGGCCAACAAGCAGAACATCACGCTCTGCGCCGTGGCCGATGCCCGGGATGCGGCACTGGCACCACTCACCAAAGCCCTGAAGACGATTCAGCGGCGGGCGCACATGATCTGGGAGGAGCGGGGCGCGAAAGAGTTGTTCATTGGCTGGCCCATGGTGGAAGGCGCCTTCCCAGACGGAACCTTGGTGCGCTGCCCGCTGCTGTTTTTCCCCGTGGAACTGCGCGTGAATGAGAAACGCCATTGGCAATTGGTTCGGCCCGAGGACGCGCCCGGCTTCTTCAACAAAAGCTTTCTGCTGGCCTACGCTCATTACCTCAACCTAAAGCCCGACGAGGCGCTCATGGAAGAGGATTTTGACGAGTTTCCCACCGATGACCTCCAGTTCCGGACTCAACTCTACGAGCTTCTGAAGGAAAGCAACCTGGAGATCAACTTCAACCAGGAACTGCTCAAAGACGTGTTGCAGCCGTTTAAGGCCTATAAACGCGAAGACCTGGAGAAAACCTGGAAGCCAGGTCAGCTCAAACTGCAGCCCGAGGCGGTTCTGGGCATCTTCCCGCAAGCCGGTTCCTACCAGTTAGCCGACTACGATGACCTGCTGGAAAACCCGCCCGCTGAGTCACTGGAGGAACTGCTGTTGCCCCAGACGCAGGAAACCTCGGCGCAGGCGCACCTGGAGCAACAGCTCTTCACCGCCTTTGACGCCGACGCCTCGCAGGAAGCAGCGTTGCGGCAAGTGAAATCCGGCCAAAGCGTGGTGGTGCAGGGGCCGCCGGGTACGGGCAAGTCGCAGCTTATCTGCAACTTGGTCTCTGATTACCTGGCGCGGGGAAAAAGCGTGCTGGTGGTCTGCCAGAAACGCGCCGCCCTGGATGTGGTGTACCAGCGCCTGTCTACTACCGGCCTGAATCAATTCTCGGCCCTGGTGCATGACCTGAACCTGGACCGGCCCGCGGTTTTCTCTAAAATCCGGCAGCAGGTGGAGCAGGTAGAGGAATACCAGCGGCAGAACGTGGCGCTGGGCAACATCCAGGCGGAGCGCCAGTTCCTGGAGGCCAGCAGGCGCATCAACCAGATAAGTGAACGCCTCAACAGCCTCAAAGAAGCCCTGTTTGACACCCAGACCTGCGGCTGGTCGCCGAAGGAATTGTATTTGCGCAGCAACCCGCGCGCGCCGCACCTGCCCGCCGAGGGCGTGTACCTTCATTTCACCGCCGCCACCTGGCAGGAATGGCGCCCGCGCCTGCTGCACTACCTGCAAGACGCGGTACTGCTGCAAAGCCCTGATTTCCCCTGGACCGACCGCCGCTCTTTCCACCTCCATACCTGGGCCGAGCGCCAGAAACTAACCCAGCTGCTCTCCCAGATTCCGGCTACGGCGCAAGCCACCGCCGCCCAGGTGCAAGCCCTGCTCCCGGCCCAGGCCGAACCCTGGGATGCGCTTCAGGCCCTGCTGCAGGAACTGACCACCTTGCAGGAGATACAGCAAACGCTACAAGACAAAACGGTTTCCCGGCTGTTTTTCGGGAACCTGGCCCAAACCAAAGAGTACCAGCCGCGCGAAGCCCAAGTAGCGCAACTCCAGAAAGAAACGGCGGCTACGCCCATTCAACTCACGCCCGCAGAGGCCCAGGAACTGGCGCTGTTGTTGGCCGCCTATGACCAGGCGCACAGCGGGTTCTTCGGCAAGATCCAGTGGAACTTCTCATCGGATAAAAAGAAATTAGCCGCGTTCGCGGAAAGCAAGAACCTGCCAACGGCAGACACGGCCGTGGAGCATCTGCGCACCGCCGTGAAAAACCGCGAGGCGCTGCAAGCCCAATGGCAACGCCTGCAGGAACTGGAGCCAACGCTGGCCCTGCCGGTAGATCTTTTCAGTAGCGAGGCCGCCCAGGAACTGGAAGCCTTGCCCGTTGCATGGGAACTGCGCAAAACGGTGCAGCGGCTCATCACCTATGACGTGCTGCCCGACGAGCTCCTGACCATTCCCGAGGGGCGTTTCCAAGCCCTTTTCGCCCAAACGTTGCCTAAACTTCAAAGCCTGCAAGAGCAACTGCAGGAATGGGAAGCATGGCTTACCCCGTCCCAGATAGAAACCATTGCCACCAACCCTGCGGCCAGGCAGGAACTGACGCAGAGCCTGGGGGAGCACTTTGACCGGATGGTGTCGTTTGACGCCTTGGTGCACACCTTCTCCCCGGAACTCAAGGCCTGGCTGGAAGAACTGCGCGGGGCGGTGCCCGAGGGAGTGGAAGCCCAACTGGCGGCGCTGGAAAACAGTGTGCTGCTGGCCTGGCTCCAGCAGTTGGAAGACCAGAATCCAGTTTTGACCATCGTGAGTACCGGCGAGATAGAGCGGCTGGAAACTGAACTGCAGGAAAAAATCAGGCAGAAAGCTGACCTCAGTCGGCAGATTATCTTGCTGAACCTGCGCGAGCAGACCTACAAGAACATGGAGTACAACCGGCTGGGCAACCCTGTCACGTACCGGAGGCTGCTCACGCAGGTAAGCAAGAAACGCATGCTCTACCCGCTGCGCAAACTGAATGCCGAGTTCGGGCAGGAGATCAGGCAACTGCTGCCGTGCTGGCTGGCCTCGCCGGAGACGGTGTCGGCGCTGTTTCCGCTGGAGCGGGTGTTTGATCTGGTGATCTTTGATGAGGCCTCGCAGTGCTTCGCGGAGGTGGGCATCCCGGCCATGATCAGGGCTATTCAGGCCGTGATTGCCGGTGATGAACAGCAGTTGGGGCCGTCAGACCTGTACCGCGTGCGCTTCGGGAGTGAGGAAGAAGAGACCGAGGAGCTGCTGGTGGAGTCTCTGCTGCAACTGAGCGCGCTGCACCTGCCGCAGACTTTGCTCTCTGAGCATTACCGCAGCCAGTACCCAGAGTTGATCCAGTTCTCTAACCAGCATTTCTACCGCGGTAAATTGCAGTTGATTCCTAAACTGGAGGCCATGAACACCGCAGAACCCGCCTTGCAATACCTGAAGGTAGACGGCGTGTGGGAAAACCAGACCAACAGGGTGGAGGCCGAGCGCGTGCGCGACCTGGTGTTTGAGCTGCTGGGCCAAGGTGAAACCAACATCGGGGTCATCACCTTCAACTTCCCGCAGCAACAGCTGGTGCAGGATCTGCTGGAAGAACACGCCCTGGCGCAGAACAGGACGTTGCCCCCAGAACTCATCATCAAGAACATTGAGAACATTCAGGGAGATGAGCGGCAGTACATCATCTTCTCCATCGGCTACGCGCCAGATGCCACCGGGGTGGTGCGCGCCCTGTTCGGGAGCCTGAACGCGGCCAAGGGCGAGAACCGCCTGAACGTGGCCATCACGCGGGCCATCAAGCGGGTGTACGTGGTGACCAGCCTGTGGCCCGAGCAGTTCCCGGTGGAGAACGTGAAACATCCTGGCCCTCAACTGTTGCAGGCCTATCTGGCCTTTGCCCGCCAGGTGAGCGAGCAAGGGTTCACGCCTCAGCCTTCGCCGGGCACTACCATTCCATCGGCGCTGCTGCTGTACCCGGCGTTATTGGCGCAGTTTGGCAAAAATGGTACTAATACTGCATTGTCGCTGGAACTTCCCTTTGCAGACCTTACTTTCCGCAACGGCAACCACTATGGGGCCGTAGTACTTACCGACGACGATTTGTACTACCGCCGCCCTTCCGCCAAGGCCTCTCACGCTGATGTGCCCCTGCGCCTCCAGGCACGGGGCTGGAAATACGGGGCCGTGTACAGCCGTCAGTTCTGGAGCCAGCCCCAACAGGTTTGGCAGAAATTAAGTGAACTGTCCCATAACTATGAAGAATAAACTGCTTGAAATCACCGCCGGTCTGTGTCTGCTGATTGCCGTTGCCTGTGACGCCGGATCCTCAAAAAACGAAGAAGCCGCTACCGCTGACGCTACCACTGAGAAAGAAGAGAAAAAAGAAGGCAAGAAGAAGAAAGACAAGAACCCCGCTACCGAGGGGTTTGCTGTGAACAATACCTATGACCTGCTGGAGATGAGCAAGATGGGGAAGAAGTCAGTGCCTGAAAGCTCTGGCCTGGAAACCTCCTCTGACGGCAATTACTGGACGCACCCAGATGCCGGCAATGAAGCGGTGCTCTACAAGATAAACCAGTCGGGCGAATTGCTGGAAACCATGAACGTGCAGGGTGCCAAGAACAATGACTGGGAAGACGTGGCCCGCGGTTCAGACGGTTTTCTCTACATAGGGGATATGGGCAACAACGAGAACACCCGCCAAGACCTGCAGATCCTGAAGGTAGACGAGAAAGCCAAAAAGGTGGTGGGCACCATCCCGTTCAAGTACGCCGACCAAACCGAGTTCCCACCCAGCAAGCAGAACCTGAACTTTGACGTGGAAGGCTTTCTCATGCACAACAACGCTTTTTACCTGTTTACCAAAAACCGCGGCAAAAGCGACTGGGTCAAGCTGTACAAGGTAGCCAACCAGACCGGTGCCTCACAAACTGTGCAGCCCCTGGACAGCTTGCAGATCACCACCAAGATCACCGCCGCAGATATCTCGCCCAATGGCCGCCACATTGCCCTGCTGGGCGAAGGCTGGGTCTACCTCTTTGAGGCAGACACCCCTGAAGGTGTGTTCAAAGGCAAGAAAGAGCAGATCCCGTTGGGCAAAGTGGGCCAGGCAGAAGGCCTCGTCTTCGTGAATGACACTGATATGATGATCTCCAATGAAGCCGGCCGGCTGTTCATGCTCAGTCTGAAGAAGTAAACGTTTCAGGCGTGTTTTGTTAGAATCAACCCCAAATGGCAGCGAATCCGCTGCCATTTTCTTTTTAAGGCCGGCTACGGAAAGGGCATTCCCCGGTGCGCTGATGAAACCTGGTTTAGGGCGGAAGATCAGAAAATTACCTGAAAACGCTCCTGTCCTTTTTTCGTTCTAAGTTATTACGGAAGGAGCGCTGGCTCCGCCCAATCAAACCCTACAACCCGAAGAACATGGCAAACAAAATATTAGTGACTGGCGCAACCGGTACCGTTGGGTCGGCTACCGTGAAAGCACTTTCCTCGCTTGGTGCCGAGGTGCGGGCCGGTGTACGGTCTTTGATCAAAGGCGATAACCTCAAACGCCTGCCCGGGGTAGAAACAGTGGAATTGAATTTCTCCAGGCCAGAAAATCTGGCGGTGGCTTTCACGGGCGTTGGCGCGGTTTTTCTCATTACACCCTTTGCCCAGGATCAGGTAGAAATGGCCCAGAAACTCATTGATGCCGC
This sequence comes from Rufibacter glacialis, assembly GCF_008271745.1. Lineage (GTDB taxonomy): Bacteria > Bacteroidota > Bacteroidia > Cytophagales > Hymenobacteraceae > Nibribacter > Nibribacter glacialis. The sequence continues at coordinate 586,794 of NZ_VKKZ01000010.1, forward strand.
CAAAGGTGCCGGGGTTAAGCACGTGGTGAGGCTCTCAGTGATTGGGGCAGATGCGGAGCCAAGCATCCAGATTGGAAGGTGGCACCGCCAAGCCGAAGAGTACCTGAAAGCTTCTGGGTTGCCGTACACCCTGCTTCGGCCGGGCGGGTTCATGCAGAACTTCGTGAACCAGTACGCAACTACCATCAAAGAGAACAACGTTTTTTACCAACCCAACGGAGAAGGGCGGGCAGGCTACATTGACGTACGGGATATTGGGGCCGTGGCCGCCCATATCCTGATGAACCCGTCAGAACACGCAGGTTTGGCGTATACCCTTACCGGTCCCCAAGCGCTTTCAGGCCATGAAGTGGCAGAGATATTCACCACCGTATTAGGCCGGCCCATCCACTACAAAGACATTCCCGAAGACGCTGCCCGTACAGCCATGCAACAACAAGGACTTCCCGATTGGATGACGGAAAGCCTCTTGGAACTGAGCGCCATCACCCGGGCAGGCTACACCTCGGGCTTGACCAGCACCGTGCAGGAGATGTTAGGGCGGGAACCCCACACGTTCCAACAATTCGTAGAGGCCCACAAAGACTGCTTTTAGAAGGTATCCTTAGAAGAAGAAGCCTGTCTAGTGTTTTAAGCCTGATTCTGGAAAACCAAGTCTAAAGCACCAAGCAGGCTTCTTTGTACCCTAGGGTGACCCTTTGGCACTGTCGGGCAGGAGCAAGGCTTATGTTCCTCCTGCAATGGTGTTTAGAGGCATTTCCTGAAAAGTACCGTCTAAACATTACCTCCTTTATGGATCTGCCTCGGTTATGGCTACATGGGAAGGAAGATGCCAAGGTTTCCAGGCTCCTATAGATAGAAGTCCAATAAAAAAGCCCCGCTGTCATCAGCGGGGCTTTTTTATTGGGTTTCTTATTGTCTACCGGGCATTACCCACGGTCTTCTCTGGAAGAAGAGCCACCACGGGAGGAACGTCCGCTCCGGTTGTGGTCGCTGGAATGGTCATCATGGTCTTGGTTACGTCCGTACTGCGACCGGTTCTCGTAGCCTGAGCCGCCTCCGCCGTAGGATGACTGCCCGCCGCCTTGGCTTCCGCCATAACCACCGCGGGAACCCATGCCTCCGCTAGAAGAAGAACCGTATCCGCTGGAGCCGCCGTAGCTGCTGCCGCCTTGGCCGTACCCGCCCATGCCGTAGTCACGGCTTTGGTCGCCGTAGCCACCACCCGTAGAGGAGCCACCATGGCCGCGGTCCTGGTCACTGTTTCTGGAACCGCCAGAAGAGCCGTAGCCTCCGCGAGATCCCATGTCATTGCCCATGTTGCCGTAGTTGGAGCCTCCAAAACCGCCGCTGTTAGCGCCGCCGTAGTTTCCGCTCTGGGAGCCTTGGCCGGACCCATAAGAAGAGCCTCCGTAATTGCCGCCGCCCTGTGAGCCGGAACCACCGCCTTGTGAGGAACGTGACCCGAAGTCACCCCCTTGGGCATTGTGGGTGCTGTACCCGCCGTAGCCACCGCTTCCGCTGCCACTCATAGAGCCGTAGCCACTGCTGTCATTGCCGCGGCCGCCCCGTGAGCCACCGCCGCTTTGCCAATCCTGGTTACCTCCCTGTGACGAGCCGTAGCCGCCTCTGGAGCCCATGTCTGAATGGCCATAGCCTCCTCTGGAGCCCATGTCATGCGAGCCGTAGTTGCTTCCGCCTTGGCCCCCTTGACCGCCTTGGTTCTGGGTGCTGTACCGGTTTCCGCCTTGGCTGTAGCCGCCATCAAAATCTGAGTTTCCGTCATATCCGCCGCCGTGTGATGAACCACCGCGGGATGATCCACCGCGTGAACCGTATTCTTCACTGTAAGAGCCGCCTCTGGAGCCCATAGAGCCATAAGAGCCGGGGCTTTGGTTGCTGTAGCCTTGGCTGTAGCCGCCGTGGCCACTGCCCTGGCTGCCGCCATGCATGCCGTAGCCGCTTTCGGTGCCATAACCCATTTGGTTGCCATAGTACCCTGAGCCGCCGTAGTTGGAATAACCGCCGCGGTCAGACTCTGAACGGCTTGAGTTGCCGGCGTAGCCGCCTTGGGAACTCATGCCATAGGGGTTGTTGCCCATGCCGGTGTTGCCGCCATAGCCGCCCTGTGAGCCGTAGTTGCCACCACCGCCCATAGAACCGCCGTAGCCGCCTTGTCCGTAGTTAGAGCCACCTTGGTTACTGTGACCGCCATAGCCGCCTTGGCCATAGTTAGAGCCGCCCTGGGAGCCGTAGTTGCCGCTGCCCCGGTGGCCTTGGTCATCATGGTTGTTCCAGGAGTTGCCGCCGCCAAAGCTGCCGCTGTTTCCTTGTGAGCCGCCATAACCGCCTTGGCCGCCGCTTCCGGAGTGACCACCGCCCTGGGAGCCGTAGCCTCCTTGGTGACGATCGTCAGACTGGTTGCCGCCGCCGCTCATGCCGCTCATAGACGAGCTGCTTTGGTTGCCTTGGTCACCGCCCTGTGAGCCGCCGTAGCCCATGCCACTGCCCATAGAAGCGGAAGAACCAGCCATAGAGTTATTGTCTGAATCTGAGGAGCCAGAAGATTTGCCGGAACCTGATTTCCCCCCTGAAGTTTTAGAGGAAGTGGAAGACCCGGATTTAGAGCCAGCCTTTGGAGTGGAAGAAGTAGAGGCGTCAGAGGTTGATTTGCCGCCGCTGCTTTTCTTGCCAGAAGAACTGTCTGTGGAAGACATGGAAGAGGAGCCTGTCCCTTTTTTAGAGGAAGAGGAAGACCCCAGGGTGGAGCCGGTGCCCCCGGTGCTGCCCGCAGAACCAGAGGTGCTGCTGCTGCCCAGGCTGGAAGAGCCGGAAGTACCAGAGGTGCCGGTGCTGCCTGATCCTGAACTTGAACCGAACCCGCTGCTTTGGCCTGGGGTACCGGATGATGAACCAGAAACGCCTGAAGAACCAGAAGATCCAGAAGAGGCATTTGGGTTTGAGCTATTGCCCATAGCACCTGATGAAGAAGAAGCGTTTGTTCCAGTGCTGCCGGTAGAACCAGTTGAAGAGCCCTGGTTATCTTTTTGCTGCTCTTTTTGATTTTCGTTCATGGTTAAATCTCCTTTGTTAATGGTTAGAGAAAAATTAGTTGCCATGCCTGCCGGTTGAAGCCGAAGGGGTGCCTCTTTTTCTAGACAAGCGTTTATTCTATACGAACAGGTGTTTGCATGGTTAACTGAACCATTATGATTTTTTAATCCAGAGGGATTAAATAGGAATTTAACTTTAATAAGACAGGAGAAATCTGAGGGTTGATTGCAAAATTGATTTTTGCCCTACTCTTGGCAGGCCACATCTTTTGTGGACCCATGAAGCAGGGAGAAAGGCATAAAGGAACAGCCCTGAGGAGCGAGGTGAATTCGCTGATCAGGGCTGTTTGTACCATTGCTGGAAATAAGAAAGCCGCCTGCGAGGATATCGCTGACGGGTAGCGGCTGCTAAGAAAGGCCGCTACCCCTTTGGTAGGAAGCCGATGCCGTTTTAACGGCGGCGGTATTCACGTCTACCTTGTCCATCAATTCCTGGGCATCTTCCTTCTCCTCGGCATCGGGCTCTGGCACCTCATGTTCTTCTGCCTCCAGGGGTTCATAATTCAGCCGGATGAACATGGGGAAGTGGTCAGACCCAAAAAAAGGCAGGCGCTTCATTCTGATGAGCCGGAACGCCGGGTCATAGAAGATGTGGTCCAGGGAGTACCGGAAGAAAGGCACAAACGCATTGTAGGTATTGAAAAAGCCCCGGCCAATACGCGGGTCAAGCAAGCCGCTTATCTTCCGGAACAGGTTGGTGGTGTAAGACCAGGCCACATCATTCAAATCGCCGATCACAATGCTGGCGTACGGAGACTCTTTGGCCATTTGGGCCACGGTCAGCAGCTCCGCCTCGCGGGTGTCCGTGTCTTTGTGCAGGTGCGGGGGTTGCGGGTGCACCGTGAACAGGTCAAACTTTTTACCCGTTGGCAGTTCCACCAGCATATAGAAAGAAGGGATACCTTCTTCAACCAGATACCGCACCTCTGTATGGGCCAGCTTGAACTTACTGTAGAATATCATGCCGTAGGTGTTCTCAAGGGGCTCTTTGATACAGTAAGGGTACCGGTCATCCAATTCAGAAATAGCCTCGGCCCAGCGGTGGTTGGGTTCATTGATAAGCAGCAGGTCTGGGTCTGTTTCTCTGACTACCTTCAGGAACCTCTCGTACCGTTTGTTGGACATCCTCACGTTGGAGATCATGATTCCGAAGGAGTTCTTAGGGGCTTTGAGTTTGGACTTGAGGGCCTGCACGCGCACAAAAGGGGTGAACCGGTACACGTGCACCAACTCATTCACAATGGCCAGCACCAGAAGGCCCGCGAATATCTTTTGGGTTAGCAGCTCATACCCTACCTGCCAGCCGTAAAAACCCAGAATGAACGTACCCAGCAATGCCACCTGTACCCTTGGGAAATCTAGGATTCTTATCCACCAATAGGTGCTTTTCACAAGGGTGAGCAAGGAAGCTAAGATCACAAAGCCACCTAACAGCTCAAGGGCGATTTTCATAGGTCGAAATCAAATTAGGTTCGTTCACATACTCTTTTTAAGAGACAGGGTTGCATCCGGTAAAATACGCACGGCCGCCAAGGCCGTTGAAAGACAAAAACCGTTTGTAACCTGATTCGCTAAAATCAGGCCATAAACGGTTTTCACTGGATTTATCTGGTATTTATAGCTATTCGGTAGCTTTTTCCACGCGCACGCCAATGGCCATAATGCCTGGCAAAGGATCTTGGCGCATGTACTGCTGCACCCGCATCTGGTAGTTGCCCAACTGGTTGAACCTGATGTTCTTCAAAGCTCTGAACCGGTGGTCAAAGATATCACCGGCGCCTTTGCCTTGGGGCTCGCCGGTCTTGGGGTCCATGAGGAACATCTCATGCAGCATGGAGTTCACCTGCTGGCCGTCTGGGCCTATGAGGTAATGCCGCAGGTACAAGTTGTAGAAAGGGTAATGCAGGGCGTTGCGCACCGTGAAAAACACGTTGTACTGCTGGGTGGTGTCTGTGACCTCAAAGGTGAACGAAGGGGTCAGTTTTACGGGCCACTGGTTGTCTGGAATGTCCTGCACCTCCTCAAAAACGCGGTTGGCGTCACAGCTAATCAGAAAAAGGCCCAGGCTGCACAAAACAGCCAGGAAACGGAAACGCTTTCTCATCATGCTTCAGGTTGGGGGCTAGGAGATCCGCCTTCCGGCGCGCCGGGTTTGCGGTTACGGTGGCCGCGGTTACGGCTTCGTCTGCCGCGTTGCTCCCCTTCGGGCCTGGGGCCACGCTCTGGCCGGTCAGGGGTGGCCACGGTGGCATTGCCCAGCGCCTGAGCGGCCATGGGTTGGGGCTTGTTCTGGGGCGGACGCGGGTTCTGGGCGCGCTCCTGGCGGGGAGGACGGTTTCCTTCCCTGGGCGGACGACCTTGGTTCTGCTCCCGGTCAGCGCGGGGTTCGCGCTCAGGACGCGGCTTGCCTTGCGGCTGTTGGCCTTTGGCCTGGGCTTCACGCTCCGGTCTGGGCTTGTTCTCGCCTCCCTCTGGCCGGTTCCCGTTTCTCTCTGGCCTTGGTCTGCGCTCTCCGCCGGCTGGTCGGCCGGTGGGCTGGTCTCTGCGTGCTTCTGGGGTGGGGGCACCGGTGGCCAGGGCCTCGGCCGCTGGGGCCGTGCCTTTGCCTTTTTTCTTGTTGCGTTTTTTCTTGGCTTTGTACTGCTCGTCTAAGCGGTCCAGGTTGCCTTCCAGTGACTCCACAAAGTCTACCACCTCTGGCAGTTGCTTTTTCACTTCCTCGGCCAGGTTTTCAGGCATGTCGCCGGCGGCGTTCATCTTGAGCACCTCCTGCACGCGTTCTACCGGAACCGGGAACCAGTTGCTGTCGCCGCGGTACCCGAACCACATGATGCGCCGGAAAATGTCTGTCTTCTGCAGGAACGCGTCGCCGGCCTTGGTTTGCAAGGGACGGTTCACGTTGGGGATGTCTTTGAGGGCATCCATGTAGGTTTCCAACTCATAGTTCAGGCAGCACTTGAGGCGCCCGCACTGGCCCGAAAGCTTGCTGGGGTTCAGAGAAAGGTTCTGGTACCGGGCCGCCGTGGTAGACACGCTCTTGAAATCTGTAAGCCAGGTAGAGCAGCACAGTTCTCGGCCGCAGGAGCCGATACCGCCCAAGCGTCCGGCCTCGTGCCGCAGGCTGATCTGGCGCATCTCAATCCGGACCTTGAATTCCTCAGCCAGTTTTTTGATCAATTCCCTGAAATCTACCCGGTCATCTGCTGAATAGAAGAACGTGGCCTTGGTCTTGTCTGCCTGGTACTCCACGTCTGAGAGCTTCATCTTGAGCTTGAGCTCCTGTACAATGGCGCGGGCACGGTACATGGTGGTGGGTTCCTGCTCGCGGGCGAGGTTGAACTTTTCCATGTCCTTTTCAGTGGCTACCCGGTAAATGCTCCGGATCTCGTCATTGTTCTGGACTTTCTTCTTGTTCATCTGCAGGCGAACCAGTTCGCCTTTGAGAGACACGTGGCCAATATGGTGCCCGTTGGGCACGTCTACCACCACGGCGTCACCGGTGATGAGCGGCAAGTGGTTGATGTTGCGGAAAAACTCTTTGCGGCCGCCTTTGAAGCGGACCTCAACTATATCAAACTCTTTGAAAGACACGGGAATTTCCATGTCTGAGAGCCAGTCAAATACATTTAATCGGTTACAGCCTCCCGTGCTGCAACCGCCGTTGCTTTTACAGCCCGCTACTACTTCAGTGCCGTCAGGCGAAGAAGTGGTTTTGGAGCCGCAGCCGCCACTAGAACATGAACTACATCCCACAGGTCAATTTCCTTTATATAGATAATTCTTGTTTTCAATAAAATTATAACTCCCGCTGCCGGCAAGGCCTGGTACATGGTCCCCTGTAAATTGGTGATATTTCTTCCTGACTGTGAAGGTCTTGATGGGGAAGCCCAGGGGATAATGGACTTTCTAAAGCCTCTCTTCGGCAAAAACCGAGAGCCTAATTAACAAATATAATAACAAATCTGAATAGCCCGTTACTCTTTGCTGGGTTATCCACAGGCCGAATAGGGGCCGATTTGGTAAAAACGGCCCTCAAACGCCTGAATCCCCCAAACAAAAAAAGCCTTGCCAACCGTTCCTTTTTGACCATTTTCACCAGGGTATCCCTGAAAGAAAGTGGTTTCCTGCTCCCAAAAGTACCTATTGATACGCAAAAAGTCCTCTGCCGGCCCTGCCGGAGGCCTAAATCTTGACGGAGGAAGGTCCGGGTGATTAGGGAAGTGGTTTACTTATAGAAAGGAGCCAAGGCCCAGGAAGTCACAATAGCTGGAAAAGGGCCCACGTGCCAGGGCTACCGGCACCATAGGAGCGGGAGATGCGTTTTTGCGTAGATTTTGATTCTCACCTATGATTTTGTTATTTGGGCCGGATTCTACTTGTTGCCCTTATGACCTTTGCCTTCGCAGAAACGGCTCCTCTTGGCCAGCTTTGTGCGCTTTTCAATGCCGCCTTCGCTGATTACCTCCTGCCTATGGTGCTCACGGAACCTATCATGGAACTGAAGCTGAAGCGCGACGGCACCAACCTGGCCTTGTCTCCGCTGGCCATGGAAGGTCCTGCCCCGGTAGGTTTTATCTTCACCAGCCTGGGCGAGTGGAAGGGTAAACGTACCGCCTATAACGGCGGCACCGGGGTACTTCCCCAGGCCAGGGGCCACAGGCTGACAGAACAGATGTATCATTTCTGCGTGCCTCTTTTAAAGCAGCAAGGGGTTACGCAATGTCTGCTGGAGGTGATACAGGAGAATACCCGAGCCCTGGCGGTGTATAAAAAACTAGGGTTTGAGGTGGTGCGCAGCCTGCGGTGTTTCCGTCATCCAAAAGCCGATTTGCAGTGGCACCGGCACGCGCGCCCTGGGCAAGTCTCTTTCCAGCAGGTCTCTGTGCCCAATTGGGCTTTATACAAGGCATTTTGGGAGGTAGAACCCAGTTGGCAACACCACACGGCGGCTATTGACCGGAGCGCCGGCTACGTGCACGTGGTGGAAGCCCAGGCGCAAGGCCAATGTGTGGGCTATGGGGTCATCTATGGCATGACCGGGGCCCTAGCGCAACTGGCGGTAGCACCTGCCTGGCGCCGGAAAGGAATAGGCCAGGCTCTGGTGCAGGAACTGGTCAACGCCACCACGTCACCTACCATAAGCGTGATCAACGTTGATGGCCGCGGGGAAAGCCTGCTCCAGTTTTTGCAGAACCGGAAAGCGGAGGAGATTCCAGGGCAATATGAAATGGTCTGGGCAATTTAGAATGGCTGTTTCGGGCCAGTTTTAGCAGAAAGAACCCTAAATGAAAACAATTCCCTTAAGGAGGGAAAATAAGGTTAGAAATTTAATGAATGCAGTACTATGGTTTTAGATAAACTCTCCAACGCCTCGCGTTACACCCACATGCACCCCCTGTTTGCACAAGCCTTCCGGTTTTTGCAGGAAGCCGACATCACCCAACTTCCGGTTGGCAAGCATGACATTGCAGGCGACCAGCTTTTTGCCATGATCTCAGACGGCGAAGGCTTCTCCAAGCAAAAGGCGCGGCTGGAAGCCCATAAAAGGTACATTGACATTCAGTACGTGGTCACCGGCTGTGACCACATGGGCTGGAAAGACCTGGCCGCCTGTGAGGCCCCCAACGTACCGTATTCAGAAGAAAACGACATCGCCTTTTTCCCAGACCAGACCAACAGCTGGTTTGACGTTCAAGCCGGCAGCTTTACCATCTTCTTCCCAGATGATGCGCATGCGCCCCTGGGCACGGAAGAGGTAGTTCGTAAGGTAGTATTGAAGATTGCCGTGCAGTAACCTAATTCTGCCGTTCCTTTATTTAAGTGTTTAAACGGCGGTTTCGATAAAAACAAAGAGGGTGAGCTAGCGCTAGGCAGGTTCACCCTCTTTGTTCAACGCCACTTGCTCTTGGCGCCTTGAATGGGTTAAGTGATTTAGGGGCTGTTTTTTAAAAACACCTTTTAAACAGAACTCCTTACGCTAAGGCATTTGGTTCTAAAGCAGAACGCACTACACGTGAAAAAAGGAAAACCGGCTGTTTTTGCAAAAACAGCCGGTTTTCCTTTTTTCACGTGTATGGTAATTAGTACCCGCGGTCGCGTTTTTTCTTGGCTCTGTAAAAAGCCACCACGCCGTAGCCAATGATGGCGGTAACCGCTATTTGCCTGAGCAATCCTGAACGGTTGTATTTCCACTCGGCTTTCATGCCCTTCTCCGCGAAGATATTGGGTACGTGGCCGCTTCTCAGGTCTTCAATGATTCCTTCCACCACATTAATGCGGTCTGCCAGAATGAGAGGTAGCCAATGACCGTAATCGTTCTCGGTTTTCTTGAACGCCATGCGCCGGATCATGCCACTCAGGCCCGAGGGTGGGGTAGAGGTCCCGAAGACGGCCGTCACGTCTGGCCGTTCGTTGGAATGCAGGATCTCTACCGTCTCAGACTGTAGGGTAGGCCTCTCCCAGCTATAGCCCAGATGTTCCCCGTTGGTGCGGTTTTTCATGGGATAGGTGGGGTCATTCTTAGGATCAGCGTCTATGCCCCACCCTTTGATATGAGAATAGTCTTTTGTTGTATTTTCCATGGTGTTTCTCCTTTACATTCCGGCTGATGGTGAGATAAGAATTGGTTTGATGCAGTTATCCAGCTTGGCTGAGAAGATACGGTAGGCATCAGAGACTTCTTCCAGCGGGATGCGGTGCGTAATAAGCGCCTTAGGGTTCAAGACTCCGTTCTGCACGTGCTCTATCAATCTAGGCAACAGGCGTTTCACAGAGGCCTGGTTGGCCCTGATGGTGATACCCTTGTTTACCACGTTGCCAATGGGCACTAAGTTATCCGTTGGGCCGTACACGCCTACAATAGACACGATGCCGCCTTTTTTAACGGAGTTGATGGCCCAGTGCAGCGCGGTGGCAGAACCAGCCTGCAACAAGAGCTTTCTACCGGTAATGGTTTGCATGGCGTTACCGGCGGCCTCGGCGCCTACGGCGTCAATACATACATCGGCTCCCATCCAGTCAGTCGTTTTCTTCAGGAACAGCACGGGGTCCCCGATCTCATTGAAATTGTAGGCTTCGCACTGGGAGTAGTTGCGGGCAAACTCCAGGCGGTAATCTACCTGGTCAATGATGATCACGCGACCAGCGCCGAACAACCAGGCGCACTTAGCGGCCATGATGCCTATAGGGCCCGCGCCAAATACCACCACAGTATCACCCTTCTGGATACCGCCCATCTCAGCGGCCTGGTACCCGGTAGGTACCACGTCGGTCAGGAGCACGGCGTCGTCGGGGTCCATTCCCTCTGGTATTACCGTAGGGCCCACGTTGGCGTACGGCACCCGGGCGTACTCGGCCTGGCCGCCGTTATAGCCCCCGGCGGTGTGCGAATAGCCGAAGATACCGCCTACGGCCGTGGCCTGGGGATTGGATTCATGGCAGTTGCCGTACATCTCCTGCTTACAGAACACGCACTCGCCACAGGCTATGTTGAAAGGCACCAACACGTGGTCGCCTACCTTGATCTTGGTTACCTCTGAGCCTACTTCTTCCACCACGCCGGTGAACTCATGCCCAAAGGTCATGCCCACGCGGGTGTCTGGCACGGCACCATTATATAAGTGCAAATCAGATCCGCAGATGCAGGAGCGGGTTACCCGTACAATCGCATCTTGCGGATGCTCAATCTTAGGCATTGGTTTCTGGCTGGCCCGCACCCGTAAGGGGCCGCGGTAATTCATTGCTAGCATAAGAATTCTCCTTGGAGGTTAAGGTGAGACATCTGTTATAAGGTTGACTGCTCTTCAGCAATCCTGTTTCTGGTCCGTTTTCAGGAACGAACCCTGAAACGGTATTAGATTGATACTTCTAGCCGGGCTTTAGGTTTCATCTGCCGCTTTAATCAAAAGTAAATCCGTATTTATACGTAGTTTCTAGCGCAAGTACAATTTTGAACCAGGCACGGGTAGGAAATCTTCAACTTAGATGACCAAAAAACCTGGGTAACGGAGGTCGGCTTCCCTTTCGGGGCCTTTTTAGAAAAAGGCGCCTAAAGGGGAAATCACCTGTCTTCTCTTGAGAAATAGAAAGGAATCTGGTGCGTGCTTCTGCCGGGGTTGTTTACTTTTGTGCGGCGGAAAGGCGCGGGTGCTCCCGGCAAAAAGCCTGCCTGCGCCAAACGCATAACCTACCAGAGCATGAGCATCACCGTAAGAGCCATAGAGGAAAAAGACAACCAGGCTTTGGCCAGCCTGATCAGGGAGGTGTTCAGGGAGTTTGGCATTGACCGGCCCGGCACCGTGTACACAGACCCTACCACCGACCAATTGTTCCAGCTTTTCCAGACGCCGGGCAGCGCCTATCTGGTGGCTCTGGAAAACGGCAAGATCATTGGCGGGTGCGGGGTGTACCCCACCCAAGGGCTTCCGGCAGGCTGTGCCGAGCTGGTCAAGTTCTACCTGGCGGCAGAAACCCGGGGCAGAGGCATCGGCCTTCAGTTGCTGGAAAAGAACTTTGAAATAGCGCGGGCCTTAGGCTATACGCATCTGTACCTGGAGTCTTTCCCTGAACTCGCCCAGGCGGTGCGCATGTATACCAGAGCCGGCTTTCAGCCCCTGCCCCATGCCTTGGGCAATTCAGGCCACTATGCCTGCACCATCTGGATGCAGAAGGACTTGCGGGAAAAAGCAGAAGAGATTGAGGTGAAGTAGGCGTTTTCAGCCGAGGGTTGATGGACCCTTCCAAAGCCAAAGGAGCGAAGAGGCAGCAATAATATGCTGTGTCTTCGCTCCTTTGGCTTATTGTTTTATAGCTGTTTTCTGGAAAACAGGCCTGAAAGGGTTATTTGCCCAGCCACTCTTTGAAAGCGGCGGCGCGCTCATTGCTGATGATAATCTCCTTGTCAATGGTGGGCTTCACGTACACCTTCAGGCGGCCCTTGAGGTAAGGGTGAATCTCATCTATGGCGTGTATATGGGAAATAAACTGCCGGTTGAGGCGGCTGAACTGCTCTGGGTCCAGGATTTCCTGCAGCGTATCCAGGGTGTAGTCGGTGATGAAGCGGTGGCCGGCGGTAGTGATGAGGAAGACGATCTTGTCCTCGGCATAGAAATACGCGATTTCGTCTGTAGAGACCGAGCGTATTTTCTGGCCGCTTTTCACCAAGAACCGGTTTTTGTAATGAGGCACAGTGGCGGAAGCAGATCCTTTGCTGATGAGCGCCATGATCTGCTGCATGTCCAGGACCGGGGCGGCGGGCTGGCTTTGGTGCAGGGCCTTGAATTTGTCCATGGCGGCGCCCAGATCCTCATTGCTGATAGGCTTGAGCAGGTAGTCAATGCTGTTGACCTTGAAAGCCTTCACGGCGTACTCATCATAGGCCGTGGTAAAGATGATGGGGCATTTTACGTCTACTTTCTGGAAGATCTCAAAGCTGTTTCCGTCAGACAGGTGGATGTCCAGGAAGGCCAGGTCTGGGGCCGGGTTGGCCTCAAACCACTTCACCGCGTTCCGGATGGAGTCAATGGTGCCCAATACCTCAATGCTGGGATCATAGCGCAACAGTTGGGCTTCCAATTTCTCAGAAGCCAGGTATTCATCTTCAATCAGCAGGATTTTCATCAGGCGGCACGGTTAAGGAGCGGTAATTTAGCAATGAAATCATGGGCCGTCACCTCTACCTCCACCTTTTTATCAGTGATGAACTTGTAGCGGTTAATGATGTTTTTGAGGCCCACGCCGGTAGACTCTTCGCGGCTTTCCCGCAATTGCAGGTTGTTCTTGATGATGATATAGTCGCCCTCTACATACACATGAATGAAAAGAGGCTCGTCTCGGCTTACAATGTTGTGCTTGATGGCATTCTCCATGAGCAACTGCATGGTGAGCGGTGCTACCTGGTATTTGAGCAGATGGTCTGGGATGTCCATGTTGACCCGCAGGTTCTCACGGAACCTTATCTTGAGCAGGAACAGGTAGGAGTGAATGAAGTCCAGTTCCGTATGCAGGGTCACCAGTTCTTTGTCTTTGTTCTCCAGCACGTAGCGGTACACCTTGGAGAGCTGCTCCACGAACTTGCCGGCCAGATCCTGGTCTTTGTAGATCAAGGAAGACAGGGCATTGAGGCTGTTGAACAGGAAGTGCGGGTTTACCTGCTGCTTCAAGGACTCAAACTGCACCTTGATGGTCTCCTTCTTCAGTTTCTCAGACTGCATGAGGTACCGGTGCCACTGATTGTAAAAATAGATGCCTGACCGGATAAAGTGCACGAACAGCAGGATGATGCTACCAAACACGAACATCTCCTTCAGGTCTTGCATGGCCAAAGGATCCTGAAAGTCAAAAGCCGGCGCCATCAGTAATAGGCGGGGAGCTACCTCAAACAAGACCATGACCAGCAGAATATAGAGCTGCACCGCCACCCACTCGTAGACAAACCTGCGGAGGCCATACTCGCGCCAGTCATATTTACGGCTTAACCGCTTAGAAATGCGGCGGGTACCTTCCAGCACCACGTTCACCATGAGCACGTTGTACAGCAACCTGAACCCGTCCAGAGCTTCCACATCCGTCAGGCTGGAACTGTGCAGGAAGAAGAAGGTGAGGAAGATAAGCAGCGCAATGCCCGTGTTCGCCAGGTAGCGGAGCAGGTTCTTGTGCTGGAACTTAAATTTCTTTTTCATAAAGGGCGACTGGACAAACAGCCGGTCCAAAAACTCGGTGGAGAGCAGCATAGTCAAAAAGCAAATAAATGCCTTACCGGAAGGAGTGAAGGAAGGAAAGGCAGTCTGCGCATACGGGTTAAGAAGTTTCGTGTAAGCCGCCTTCTACTGAGCCGTGGAAGAAAGGCCTAGCCCTTTACTGGTTTTCCAAGTGGTGCAGGAAACCTTCGGCCAAAAGGGCTTCTCTAGTTTCTACCCGAATGGGGCATTTTCCCTCCGCTCCCTATGAAAGGCAAAACCGGGGCGTAACGTTCAAAGTGCATCCTTGGAAACCGGGAAGCACCCTGCCAGGGGAAGCAGCAGGAGCAGCAATATCTCCTAACGGTGCTTTTCCCTACGTCTATATTCCTAGTTTTTGCCGGTAAGAGGGCCTGCTAAGGTGGCAAATTGTAATATCCTGTGCAAGCGCGCAAGAAAATCCTGACGGAAACGGAAATCAACGTGCTCAACCTGTGGTGCCTAGGGCTGAAACATAACTGGCCGTTCCTTTCTTCTGAAGAGAGCACCACCTGCTTGTAGGTATCTGAAACCACCCAGTAGCTGTGCAGTTGGCATAGAATTCTATGATGCATGCCTTTTGCCATGGCTGGCGTAGTGGCTGCTTTTGACGAGGCCCTTATGCTGGGTTGTTCCATGGCTGCCCTCCGTGCGCTCACGGCCGCGAGGCCCCGTCTTCCCCTCTCGCACTGCCCTTTTGGCCTGTACTGTCTGTTCTGCTTAGTAGTCGTCTATCTAGGGCCAAAAGCGAGGCGCGCTCGGGAAAGACTGGAACAGAGGAAAGTTAGTAAAGACGGCGATATGGAACCCCTGTAGAGACAACGGCACCGCCTTGTCTCTTTACTTTACGCATTCCTTTCTTTTGCTCCTTCGCATTCATTCGTTGTCTCTCACGCATTACCTGTTTTGCTCCCATATATTCCTAATACTCCCCCTTTGAAGGGGGCGAAGGGGGATGTTTTCACTTTCTGATTAACCCGGCTTGTCTCCAGACCAGCCAAATTGCCTGGCAGGCTGAGCCGCTTCCCTTTCAGCCTGTCAGGGGACCTACCGTGGATTTGATCTAGGAATAGGTTTTCTCTCCTCCCCAAAACCGCCCGCTCAAAAGACCTCGTAGTGTCTGGAAGACCTGCGAGTGTCTCTGCCAATACGCTTTTAGCGAGATTTCCTGAAAAGAAGCCGCAAACCAGTTTAACGCCAGCGGTAGGCAAAAAGGGAGTCATTGGTGAGCAGGTAGAGGAGCTTGTCGCCGGCCAGCACCTGGCGGTAGGGCTGTGATTTCTCCGGCAACGGTACCGTGCGGGTCTGAAAGGTGTAAAGATGCTGGAAGTGCAGCTGGTTGTGGGCCAGGTAATACAGCTCATCGCCTAAAAACCCTATGTAGGTGAGGTGGGGCAAGGGGAGCTTTTTCTGGTAGTTGCCCATGTTGTCAAACACGTAGATGCCAGACAGGCGGTCTACCATGTACAGCTTGTTCTGGTATTCCCGCAGGAAGGTGATGTCATGTTGCCGCCGGTCCAGGAGCAGTTCCAGGGGGTTCTCAAAAACGATCTGGTTTACGCGGGTGTCTACCTTCAAAAGCCGGAACGTGGTCTCGTCAAAAAGCCAGAGCCGGTCATCAGCGGCCAGGGTGGCCGCCCTAATGGTGCCGTCTGTGAACTGGCGTAGATCTGCCGTACCTAAGGGCGTGAGAAAACGGTCCAGGAGCTGTACCCGCTGCCGGTCGTCATAGAAAACGGAGATCTTGGCGGGACTCCAGGCCTCTACCATGGTCACCCGGCCCTGGATGGTGGGCGAGAACCGGTTGGCAACTTTGCCGGTGGTATCCACCTGCAAGATGTTCTGCCGGGCATCGGCCACATACGCGCGGTCAAACCGGTCAAGGGACAACAAAGCGTGCCCCTGCGCCGGAACCTGGAATTGCAGCGGCCAAGCGGGTGTCTGCGCCCCTGCCAAAGCGGGGAGGAGCGTCAACCAGGCCATCAGGCCCAGGCAGAAGCTACGCAAGTTGCTCTTCAAAGTAGGTAAGGGTGAGTTCCTGGCCATCATATACGGCATAAGAGCAATAATTAACCCATTCTCCCAGGTTCAGGTACCGGCTACGGTCCCCAATAGGAAGATCCAGCGGTAAGTGCCGGTGCCCGAAGACATAGAAGTCATGGTGCTGCCTTCCTTCCACGCGCTGGCAATAATGCACCAGCCACTCGTCATCGCCCTTGAATACCTCGTCTTCCTTGGTATTCTGGATGCGGCTGCGGCGCGACCAGAAATTAGCCAGGCCAATGCCCATGTTGGGGTGGAGCCTGGCAAAAAGCCATTGGCTTACCGGGTTGGCGAACACCCGCTTCAGCACCTTGTAGGTATAGTCTTTGGGGCCTAAGCCGTCACCGTGCCCAATGTAGAAGGTGTGCGCGCCAATCTTGGTGGAAATGGGTTTCCTCAGAACCGGTATGTTCAGTTCCTTGGGGAAGTAATCAAACATCCACATATCATGGTTTCCCGTGAAAAGGTAGATGGGAATTCCGCTGTCGGCTATCTCCGCTAGTTTGCCCTGGAGCCGGATGAACCCCCGCGGGATAGCATGGCGGTACTCAAACCAGAAATCGAAGATATCACCCAGCAGGAAGATGGCGTGCGCGTCTCCTTTCACCTGATCCAGCCACCGAACAATCTTTTTCTCTCGCGCCAGGCTTTTCTCCGGGGAAGGTACCCCTAGATGGAAGTCTGAAGCGAAATATACTTTCTTACCAGGCGGGAGGACGTCAATCGGTGTGATCATCAACGAGGAACAAGATAAGTTCTTTGGGGCCGTGGGCGCCCATGACTAAGGTTTTCTCAATGTCGGCGGTGCGGCTGGGGCCGCTGACCATTGACAGCATGGACGGCAACCGGGTGCCGTATTTGCCTTGCACAAACTGTAACGCTTGTTTGATATCAGGCACCAGCTGTGACAGTTTGGCCACTACCAGGTGCATGGTTGGGTACACAGACAGCCTTCTTCCACTGGCGTTGGCCGAGGAGACCAGAATACTGCCGGTGCGGGCCACCAAGGCTTCACAGGTGGTCAGGGAGGCTTGGGCCTGTCCTATGAAGTCTTCCTCGGTGCCGTTGAAGTGGATGCCGCCGGCGTGCAGGATCTTCTTGAGCGCCGGTTCCCACACGTACATATGCTCAATGCCCCGCTCTTTCTTGAACTCAAACAACTGGTCAAAGAAATCTTCCTCGTTCTCACAGTACACAAAGGTGCCACTGTTTCTGATGAAGGTCTCGGCAAATTGCACCGACAGGTCTTCCAGCAAGGGGCCATAGACCGAGGTGGAGAAGTCGGGGGTAGGAGGCAGAAAAGGCGCTGACTTAGCCAGCGCCTCTCTTACCTTGCGGAGCACAATCTCTTTGGATTTGGCTTCGTACATGTTACTTTATCGTTTTAGACCTGCTTTTCAGAAAAGACCTACGAATTGTAGGTGGTGCCTTCTCCGGTGGAAGAAGGGGCACCCGTTGGTTCAGCCGCCGTTGGCGTGTCTTCCAGGTTTTGCTGGGCACCGGTTGGCGCGATGATATGGTTTTCACCCGCCACCTCGCTTTGCGTCTTGCTGCGGTCTGTACCAGCCGTGTGGGCCTGGTAATTGGTTAAACCCTCAAAAGGCCTTGGTCCTACCAGACGTTCCAGGTCGCTTTGGAAGATGATCTCCTTCTGCAACAACTCCTGGGCCACTAATTCCAGTTCCGGGCGTTTCTGCGTGAGTAACTGAATGGTGCGGGTGTACGCGTCACTCACCAGCAAACGCACCTCAGAGTCTATCGTTTCAGCGGTAGTTTCTGAATAAGGCTTGGTAAACGTGTTGTCTGGCTGCTTAGAGTCATAGAAAGACAGGTTTCCAATGCGCTCGTTCATGCCGTACATGGTCACAATGCTATAGGCCATCTTGGTAATGCGCTCCAGGTCACTCAAGGCACCCGTAGAGATTTTACCAAAGACAATCTGCTCTGCAGCCCGACCACCCAAGGCCATACACATTTCGTCTATCAACTGCTCTGTGTTGTACAGGAACTGTTCTTTGGGTAAATACTGCGCATATCCTAAGGCAGCTACGCCACGCGGTACAATGCTCACTTTCACCAACGGGTCACAGTGCTCCAGGAACCAGCCGGCAATCGCGTGCCCGGCTTCGTGGTACGCCACGATTTTCTTTTCCTGCGGCGAGATGATCTTGTTTTTCTTCTCCAAACCACCAATCACACGGTCAATGGCATCGTTGAAGTCTTGCATCTCCACGGCCTTCTTGTTCCGGCGGGCGGCGATCAGGGCAGCTTCGTTACACACGTTCGCAATCTCGGCACCGGCGAAACCAGGGGTCTGGGCAGCTAACTTTTTGGCGTCTACGTCTCCAGACAAGGTCAAAGGCCCCAAGTGCACGCCAAAGATATGGGTACGGCCGTTGATGTCTGGTTTGTCAATGCTGATCTGGCGGTCGAAACGACCTGGGCGCAATAACGCAGAGTCCAAAATGTCTGGGCGGTTGGTAGCAGCCAGGATAATTACCCCAGAATCTGTGGCGAAACCGTCCATCTCTACCAGCAGGGAGTTCAGGGTGTTCTCGCGCTCATCGTTACCGCCGGGCATCTGCCCGCGGCTACGGCTACGGCCAATGGCGTCAATCTCATCAATGAAGATGATACAGGGCGCTTTGGCCTTGGCTTGCTTGAACAGGTCACGCACACGGGCGGCACCTACCCCCACAAACATCTCCACGAAGTCTGAACCAGACAGGGAGAAGAAGGGCACATCGGCTTCACCCGCCACGGCTTTCGCCAGTAAGGTTTTACCGGTACCCGGAGGACCTACCAGCAAGGCACCCTTCGGGATTTTACCGCCCAGAATGGTGAATTTGGTGGGGTTCTTCAGGAATTCCACAATCTCCTGGATCTCTTCTTTGGCTTCTTCCAGGCCGGCTACGTCTTTGAAGGTGATTTTCACCTTGTTCTCCGCGTCAAAAAGGGCGGCGCGTGACTTGCCTATGTTGAAGATCTGTCCGCCGGCTCCACCGGTGGCCATACGGCGCATCAGGAACCAGAAGCCCACCATCAACAAGATGAAGAAAGGCCAGCCCATGAGCAGTTCCAGGAGTCCGGTGCGTTTCTCAATCTCCAGGGGTACGCGTTGCTCACGCGGTACCTCCGCCTGCATCTTGTCCAAGTCCTGCTTGAAACTTTCTGCGGTAATGATAGGGAAGTGGTAGTGGGCGCCTTGGGTGTTCATGCTGAAACTCCCGCGGCTCTCCAGTTCTGTCCGGTACTTCTCGTTTTTGAGGGCTTCCTCTTTCAAGGTCACCTCGGCCACGTTGTTATTGACCACGGCCACTTTCTTCACATCCTGCGCCAGAAGCATTTCTTCAAAGCGCGGCTGTCTGATCTCAACCGTGGCGTTCAGGTTGTTATAGTAGGTAAGTCCGAAAATGAAAAGCACAAGTGCCGCCAGAACCCAGATCTGCATGGTAGGTCTAGGCGGGGTGGTGGGTATTATCTTTCTTTTTCTCTTTTTTTCTGGTTTTTCTGTCATGGGTTGTTCTCTTCAATAAAGGTAAACCTCAGGGCGGTTTTTTTGTTTAGACCACGGCTGAGGTAGAGCCTTCAGTAGACTCTACATGCGTAATCTCGGCATCGCCCCAGAGTTCTTCCAGTGCGTAGAAATTACGTTTCTCCTTGAGGAAGATGTGGGCCACTACGTCTACGTAGTCCAGCACCACCCATTCACGGTTTGTGCGGCCTTCACTCTGCCACGGATTTTCTTTGGTTAGCTTGAAAACTTCTTCCTCAATAGACGTGGCTATGGCATCTAGCTGCGTATCTGAGGTGGCAGAGCTAATGATAAAGTAGTCTGAGACGGCGTTCTTCAAAGATTTCAGGTTGAGAATGACAATATCAGCCGCTTTTCTTTCTTGCATGCCTTTTACCACCAGTTCTGCCAATATGTCGGAATTGTCCTGAATCGTGTTGTGTTTCATTTGGGAAATATAAATTTGATCTTCAAAAATACTAAAGTCTTTGCAAAAAAATTCACCGAACACCCTTTTTGTAGGCCAACAGTTGGTTTTTATGCCAGAATGTGCCTCTACCAACACAGAGGCACACCTGCTTCTTAACAAAAATGGCGCCACGGACGGTTGTGTCATAGTGGCGGGTGCCCAAACCGGCGGACGCGGCCAACGTGGCAATGTCTGGGAGGTGGAGCCTGACAAAAACATTACGTTGTCTGCCATATTGAAGCCCACCTTTCTGGAGGCGCAGCACCAGTTTTCCCTTAACGTGGCCGTTTCCCTGGCCGCGCTGGACTTGCTGCGGGAATATGTGCCTACCGGCGCCCGGCTAAAATGGCCCAATGACCTATATGTGCAGGACCAGAAGGCCGGGGGCATCCTGATTGAGAACACCATCAGCGGCCACCGGTTACAGCACAGCGTGATTGGCATTGGCATCAACGTGAACCAAGTGACCTTTGCCTATCCGCAGGCCACTTCGCTGGCCTTGGTCACCGGCCGGCAATTGCCGCTTGCCCGGCTGATTGATAGGTTGTTGGAGAACCTGGAGCACCGATACCTGGCCTTGCGCAGCGGGGGGGCAGAGGCGCAGAAAAGGGAATACCTGCAGCACCTGTACCGGTACCAGGAATGGCATAGGTTTGAGGTGAAGGGGCAGGTAGTTCAAGGGCAAATTGCAGGGGTAGACACAACCGGACGGCTGGCGGTACTCATTGAACAGAAATTGGAGTTCTTCCAGTTCCAGGAAATCAAGTTTGTACTGTAGGTTTCTTGATTCTGGCCTAGTTATTGTGAAAAGACCTGGAATTGGCTTGGATCTTTGAAAGGCACGATTGTTTTTTTTAGTGAAATAGATAGTGAAAAGTATATTATTCTCTTGGTGGTTTGCTACCGGGCTGTTATATTTGGAACATTCTGAAAATAGTCACCAACCTTCTTGGCATATATGGTATGAAAATTTTTACACGTGTTTTCCTGGGGGTTCTTACCCTGGGAATGGTTTTAGGAAGCAAAGCTGCCTCTTTGGGGGTGATACCGGGTGGTTTGCCGGTGGGCACCCGTACCGTTGAAACGACCAAGTCAGATACCGTATTTCTGAACTGGCGCACTCCTACGGGATTAACGGTGACAGATTTAGGGATATTGCCCGCGCTCAACTTTCCTTCTTACAACCCCAACGCTAAAAAATATTCCCCCTTTCTTTACCTGACCAAGAAATCTGATAGATTAGCCATCAAACCCGGGGTGCAGCATGTGTCTGCGTCTACTGCCGGTGCCAGAAAAACCTTTTTCCTGAATCAGGGAAACAAAGAGTCTAAGCTGATCCCGTCGCTCAATGCGTACCCCAACCCCTCCAGAGGCATCACCAAGATTTCCTTGAATGCGCTGGGTGATGAGAACTACAAGATCCGCATCTCCAATGCCATTGGCAAGGTGTACAAAGAGATTCCGGTCATGCAGCCTTCGGTGACAGAGACCATTGTGGTAGACCTTTCCCCGCTTCCCGCCGGTATCTATTTCTACAGCTTGCTGGTGAACGAGAAAATGGTGGAAACCAAGCGTCTTATCCTGCAGCAGCAATAAGTTGCGCCTGCTTTAGTTATAGGAGAGCCAGCATTTGCTGGCTCTTTTTTTATTTATTGGGGTTGGCAAGAGGCTATACGTTTAGAAAATTGCTAATTTCGAGGGTTCAATCATAAACACATCATGTTGCAATACAATCGGATCAACAATCTGGTGGGTTGGCTGGTATTCGCGGTGGCCACCATCGTGTATGTCCTTACCCTGGAGCCTACCGCCAGTTTCTGGGACAGTGGAGAGTTCATCGCCAGTTCATACAAACTCTTGGTTCCTCACCCGCCGGGTGCTCCCTTTTACCTGTTACTGGGCCGTATTTTCTCCATGTTTGCGGGTGATCCTTCACAGGTGGCTTGGTGGGTAAACCTGCTTTCAGCCTTATCCAGTTCTTTCACCGTCCTGTTCCTTTTCTGGACCATCACCATCCTGGCCCGTAAAATACTGGTACCCTCCGTAGCCGCCACTTCCAGAGTCTCTGCCACCGCAGAGGTGGTAGACGCCGCCGTGGCACCTACCCTGAGCCAGACCATCGCCATTATGGGTGCTGGGGCCGTGGGTGCCTTGGCTTTCACGTTTTCAGACTCTTTCTGGTTTTCTGCGGTAGAAGCAGAGGTGTATGCCATGTCTTCGTTCTTCACCGCCTTTGTGGTGTGGGCCATGCTCCGCTGGGAAAGCCGCGCGCATGAGGCGGTGTCAGACAAGTGGCTGGTCCTGATCGCGTACATGGTGGGTCTCTCCATTGGAGTCCATTTGCTGAACCTGGTGGCTATTCCGGCCCTGGCGTTTATCTTCTTCTTCCGCCTTAGAAAGTACTCCAACAAAGGCGCTATCCTGACCCTGGTAGTGAGTGCCCTCATTCTGGGCATTGTGCTGGTGGGAGTTATCCCGGGTCTGCCTTCTATTGCCGGTTGGTTTGAGGTATTGTTCGTGAACAGCTTCGGGATGCCATTTGGCGCTGGGGTGATTTTCTTTGTGGCGCTGTTCATTGGCGGAATCGTGTGGGCGGTGCGCCATGCCATACGTACGGGTAATCGCGTGCTGCATACTGCGCTGTTGAGCTTTATCTTCGTGTTGATCGGATATTCTTCGTACCTGATCATCCCTATCCGGTCTGGGTATGACCCTACCATTGACGAGAACGACCCTGAGAACATTGTGAGCTTTGTGTCTTACCTCAAGCGTGAGCAGTACGGGGACCGTCCGTTGTTGTTTGGGCCGCAGTTCAACGCTGAGCCGGTAGACCAGAAAGAGGGCGCTGCCCAATACATCAAAGGAAAAGACAAGTACATTGAGGTAGGCCGTAAGGTGGAGCCGGTGTATGACTCCAAAGACAAAACCCTGTTGCCGCGTCTGTACAGTAACCAGCCGGGGCACATTGTGCAATACAAGAAATGGGTAGACATCCAGGATGGCAAGATGCCTAGCTTCGGCGATAACCTGAGCTTCCTGTTCCGTTACCAGATGGGCCATATGTTCTGGCGCTATTTCGGGTGGAACTTCATTGGCCGCGAAGGCGATATCCAGCAGTCTGGCGTGTTATGGCCTTGGGAGAGTAGCGACGGGCTGCCGGAGCGCGTGGCCCAAAGCAAAGCCCGCAACAACTTCCTGATGCTTCCTCTGGCCCTGGGTATTCTGGGCTTGGTCTTCCAACTGAGAAGAAAACAGCGCGATGCCTTTGTGGTGGGTCTGCTTTTCTTCTTCACCGGTCTGGCCATTGTGATTTACCTGAACCAGCCACCCATTGAGCCCCGGGAGCGGGATTACACCTTTGCGGGTGCCTTCTACGCGTATTGCATCTGGATTGGCCTGGGCGTGTTGGCCATTGCCGATTTCCTGCGCAAAACCCTGAAATCTGATGTGATGGCGGGTGTCATTGCCACGGTGGTAGGCTTGCTGATTCCGGGTATCATGGCGGCCGAGGGCTGGGATGACCATGACCGCTCAGACCGTTACCATTCCGTAGACTCTGCTAAGAACCTGCTGAGCTCCGTAGCGCCCAACGCCATCCTGTTCACCAACGGCGACAATGACACTTTCCCGCTGTGGTATGCCCAGGAGGTGGAAGGGTTCCGGACCGATGTGCGCGTAGCCGTATTGAGCTACATGAACACCGACTGGTACCTGGATCAGATGAAACGCCAGGCGTACCTGTCTGCGCCGTTCCCTATGAGCCTGGAGAACGAGAACTACCGCCAGGGCATCAATGACTACCTGCCCTACGTGGAGCGCCCAGAGGTGGCCAGCGGCATTGACCTGAAACAGTACATCCAGTTGGTGAAGCAGAACCACCAGGCGCTGCAGATAGGAGACCGGGCCGGACGTACGTACCTGTCTTTCCCTACCAAGAACTTCTTCCTGAACGTAGACAAGAACGCGGTTCTGGCGGCCAACGCCGTAGCCCCGGCGTACCGGGACTCTGTGGTAAGCCAGATGCGCTGGACCATTGACAAAAGCGGCCTGGAGAAAAAGCACTTGGCTATTCTTGACCTGCTGGCCAACAACAACTGGCAGCGCCCGGTGTATTTCTCTACCACGGCAGACAATTCTGACTTCATGGGCTTAGAGAACTACCTGCAGCTGGAAGGCCTGGCCTACCGCGTAGTGCCGGTGCAAAGCACTTCCTCTGACCACATGGGTTACATTGCCCGTGACATCATGTATGACAACATGATGAACAAGTTCTCCTGGCGCAACCTGGACCGTACAGATATCTTCTATGACGAGAATTACCTGCGCTTCCCGGCCAACGCCCGTGACAAGTTCTACCAACTCACCCTGGAGTACCTGAAAGCCGGAGACAAGGCCACCGCCAAGAAGATCATGGACCACTGCTTCACCCAGTTGCCAGACAAATCCATTCCGTATGACTACTATATACCACCGTTTGTGGTGCCGTTGTACGAGGTAGGGGAGCAGAAGCGCGCCCAGGAGATTGTGAACACCATGGCCAACCGGGCCGACAATTCGCTGCGGTACTACTTCACGCAAGGCTCTTTGTTTGAGACCGAGATCCGGATCAACCTCTTCATCATGCAGCAGCTGATCCAGGTAGCCCGCCAGGTGGGCATGACGGAAAAAGCCACTGAGATTGAGCAGAAGTTCATGCAGTTCTATGGCCAGATGAACCGCTAAACGGAAATGGCTTGAGGCAAAAAGAAAGGCCGGTTAGAAATAACGGGCCTTTCTTTTTGCCTCTTTTTTCTAAAAACGGCACTTAAACCAGCTAGCCAGATCGTTTTTATCAATACCCTGTATTAGGCCTGTTTTAAGGAAATAAGGCCTGAATCGGAGGATGAACTAGCTTAACAAAGTTGTAACGGCCTGGCTTTCCAGATAACATTCTTGAGCCGCCACTGGAGCGATACCCCTCCCTAAAGGCTTGGCTTCTTTGGCTGGTGGAGAGGTCAAATCTCAGCAGTAAGTTTCTGCTGAGATCTGTTGAAAACGCTGGGCAAAAGGCAACCAGCAGGCTTAAACAACGGTGGGCAATTCCGTAGGATTAGAGGGTTCCGTTTAGGCCGTTTTACCAAAAAGGGCCGGTAAACGGCTGGTAGGAGACGGCCTGCAAATCAACTGGTAGATTTCTGCTGAAATACGGCTACCTTTGCAGGCAATTTAAATGAGCAGGTAACCTGCAGATCAACGCATAACATCCATGGAGAACAGAAATAACAGAGATAGAGACGGCGGCGGAAAGCCAAGGCATTACACCCAGCCAAAGGTAGATAAAATGGAGATGGTGTTCGGCCTACGGCCGATACTTGAAGCCTTGCACGCCGGCAAGACCATGGAGAAGATCTACCTGCTCAAAGGCACCAAGCACAGCATCAGCCAGGAAATCACCGAGCTGGCCAAAGAAGCCCAGATTCCTATCTCTTTGGTGCCGGTGGAGAAACTAGACCAGCTTACCCGCAAGAACCACCAGGGCGCGGTAGGGTACCTGTCGGCTATCTCTTATTCCCCCCTGGATGAGATTGTGGCCTCTATTTTTGAAAAGGGCAAAGATCCGTTGCTGCTGGTGCTGGACCGCATCACCGACGTACGGAACTTCGGGGCCATTGCCCGTAACGCCGAGTGTATGGGCGTGGACGCCATTGTGATCCCCAGCCGCGGAGCCGCCCAGATCAACGCCGATGCCCTTAAAACCTCAGCCGGTGCTTTGAGCCTGATTCCGGTGTGCCGCGAGACCAACCTCAAAGACACCCTGCAGTTCCTGCGGCAGTCGGGTATCCGGGTAGTGGCCTGTACTGAGAAAGCTGAGGATAACTTAACTGACACTGCCGTGGATTTGACCGGTCCGGTGGCCGTACTCATGGGCAGTGAGGAAGACGGCATCTCGCCGGAATACCTGAAGAGAGCCGATGTGCGGGTGAAGATCCCGATGGTAGGGCAGGTGCAGTCCCTGAACGTGTCGGTGGCCAGTGGCATCATTCTGTATGAAGCCCTAAGACAGCGTCAAGCCCAATAAATTTAATTAGTCTCTGCCTTGAAGCCTTTCGGGTCTGTTTTCTGTAAAACAAGCCCGAAAGGCTTTTTTTAATACCCCTGGTAGCTAAAGCATTGATGGGTAGGTGTATGCCTTTGGCTGTTACCATGGCTTGTTTTCTTTCTCCCGTAGGTGTGCATGCCTTTTGCCATGGCTGGCGTAGCGGATGCTGTCTGCGAGGCCCTTATGCCTGGTCTTTGCATAGCTGCCCTCCGAGCGCTCACGGCCGCGAGGCCCCGTCTTCCCCTCTCGCACTGCCCTTTCGGCCTGAAGAGTTCTTCTCTCATAGTTGCTGCTTATCTAGGGCCAAAAGCGAGGCGCGCTCGGGAAAGACTGGAACGGGGAAAGTAGCATTACTGGTGATGATGAACCTCTTGTAGAGACAACGGCACCGCCTTGTCTCCCACGCTTGCCTATCTTTTGCTCCTTGACATTGCTTTCTTTTGCTCCCTCGCATTCCTTCCTCTTTTGTCTTCCAGGCATTGCTACCTTTTGTTCCTTCGCATTCTTTTCCCTTGCTAAGGGGATCCTAACGGCATATTTCATTCCTTGGGCGTTGGTGTCGCTTACTACCATTTTCTTCCCTTAGGCAGATGGGATTTAAAGAACGGTGAAACCATTTTCTCTATTCGGAATAAAAATCCAATACCTGATGCAGCCCTTAGGCTATAGGATGGGTCTTACGTAAAAAGATAGGCCATGAAAAATAAAGTACTTCTTCTGTTTCTGGCGTTCCTCTCCTTTTCCTGCTTTGAGGAAGAGGAAGACGCTCCCGGGGTGCTGCCCAGCGGCACCTACGTAGGCACCTTTACCCGCTCCAGCCCCACGGCTCTTTACCCTTCCTCAGACGTGACGCTGGTCTTGCAGGACCAATCGTTCTCGGGCAGCAGCAGCCTTCCTCAGTACCCCGCCATAGGCAAGGGAACCTACCGCGTGCAAGGGCAGGAAGTGGTTTTTAAAGACGAATCCTTCTGGACGGCTAACTTTGACTGGACTCTGATCCTGGACGGCACCTTCACCCTGGCCACTGACGCGCAAGGCGGCATTACCCTCACCCGCCGCCGAGGTGACATCTCAGATGTATACATGCTTACCAGGCAACCAGGAGGTAAATAACTCCTCTTTTTAAGAAAGTAGCCCCAAAAGGAAAGCGGGCACCCTGAGTTCAGGGTGCCCGCTTTCCTTTTGGGGCTACTTTTATGATTCTACATGAAATTCTGGCCTTTCATGGCCTTGGCATCGGCCACAAAGTCTTTTACTTTCTGCTCGTCTTCGCGGCGGCACACCATGAAGACGTTGTCATGGGCGGCCACAATATAGTCTTCCAGGCCCTGGAGCACCACCAGTTGGTTCTGGGGCGTCTTGACAATGCAGTTTTTCACGTCATAGGTGAGCACGTTGCCGTCTATCACGTTGCCTTCGGGGGTTTTCTCTGAGAGGCTGTAGAGTGAGTCCCAGCTACCCAGGTCAGACCAGCCAAAATCACCTAAGATCACGAACACGTTGTCTGCCTTTTCCATGATACCATAGTCAATGGAGATGTTGGGGCAGTGCGAGTAAGCGCGGTTGATGAATCTTTCCTCGTCGTCTGTGTCCAAAACCGGAATGCCTTCTTCAAAGGTTTCGGCCATGTCACCCAGGTATTGGTGGAATGCCTTGATAATGGCTTGGGCGTTCCAGATGAAGATACCGGCGTTCCAGACAAACTCCCCGCTGTCCAGAAACATTTGGGCAATCTCCAGTGAAGGTTTTTCGGTGAACGTTTTCACCTTCTTGAGGGCTTGGCCTTCCTCGCCAATGAACTGGATATACCCGTAACCGGTATGGGGCCGGGTAGGCTTGATGCCCAGGGTAACCAGTATCTCGCTGGCAGCGGTGGCTTTCAAGGCTTCTTTGATGCAGGTTTTGAAGGCCTCTTCGCGTAGGATCACATGGTCTGCCGGGGCAATCACAATGTTGGCGTTGGGGTTGCGCTTGGCTATCTTGAAGCAGGCGTAGGCAATGCAGGGGGCGGTGTTGCGGCCAATGGGTTCTTGCAGGATCTGGTTTTCTGTGAGGTCTGGCAGGTGTTCCCGCACCAGGTAAGCATAGTCACGGTGCGTCACCACAAAGATGTTCTCCGGCGGGCAGATGCCCTCAAAGCGTTTAACAGTGGTTTGGATCATGCTTTCGCCAATGCCCAGCACATCATGGAATTGTTTAGGATGGTTTACCCGGCTAAACGGCCAGAAGCGGCTCCCAATGCCACCTGCCATGATCACTACGTACGTGTTGTCGTTCATGTATTTTATACTAATCCTTCTTTCAGTAAATCATGCAGGTGCACAAACCCTGCAAACGAACCTTCTTTGGTCACTATAAGCTGGGTGATGTTCTTTTTCTGCATGGTCACCAAGGCTTCTACGGCATATTCATCACAATCGATGGTAAGCGGGGAGGGCGTCATGATGGCAGCTGCCGTGATACCAGTCAAATTCTCAAAATTAGAGAGCATCCGCCGTAAATCCCCGTCTGTGATAATACCGGTTAAGTTACCAGAATTATCCAGAACCGCAGTAGCGCCCAGGCGTTTTGAGGAGATTTCAATGATGATCTCTTTGAGGGTGGCGTCTGTCTGCACCTGCGGGGCGGCGTTGAGGCTGTAAATATCACCTACTTTCAGGTAAAGCCGCTTGCCTAAAGAGCCACCCGGGTGCAAAGCGCCAAAATCCTCTTTGCTGAAGTTGCGGGACTCCAGCAGGCAGACGGCCAGGGCATCGCCCAGGGCCAGGTGGGCGGTGGTGCTGGTGGTGGGAGCCAGGTTGTTGGGGCAAGCCTCGCGTTCAATGGTGGCGTTCAGCACAAAGTCAGACTGCTGGGCCAGGTAAGAATCTACGTTAGACACCAGGGCCGCCAGTTTGGTGCCTTTGCGCTTGAGCAGCGGTACCAGCACCTTTATTTCAGGCGTGTTTCCGCTTTTAGAGAGGCAAATCACGAAATCATCGGCTTGGATCATGCCCAGGTCTCCGTGGATGGCATCAGCGGCGTGCATAAACAAAGCCGGGGTGCCGGTAGAGTTGAGCGTGGCCACGATTTTGGAGGCTATGTTGGCGCTCTTGCCTATGCCTGTGACCACCACACGGCCTTTTATGGCCAATATTGCCTCCACGCAGGCCTGAAATTCGTCATTGATATAGTCCGCGAGTTGCAGAATAGCGGCGGCTTCTTCCTGCAGCACTTTTTTTGCGGTGCTTTTGATATTTTTCGTGATATTCAAGTTAGATTTGTATTAGACAAGACAACAAAAGAAAGTACAAACCCTTGTTTCTCGACAACAAGCATATTACATGTTAGTAAAACAAGAATCATTAAAGAACAAATTAAAGGAAGTTTTCGGCTATAGTCAATTCAGGGGCAACCAGGAGGCGATTATAGAGAACATCCTGTCGGGCAAGAACACGTTCGTGATCATGCCCACGGGAGCCGGAAAATCACTTTGCTACCAACTCCCGGCCCTGGCCATGGAGGGAACGGCTATTGTGATTTCTCCGCTCATCGCGCTGATGAAAAACCAGGTAGACCAATTGAACGCCTTTGGGGTAAACGCCCAGTTCCTGAACTCTACCTTGTCAAAAGCGGAGATGAACAAGGTGAAGAAGGAGACCGTGAGCGGGGAGGTGAAACTGCTGTACGTGGCTCCGGAGTCCTTGACCAAAGAAGACACCCTTGATTTCCTGAAACAAGCGAAGATCGCGTTCGTGGCCATTGACGAGGCGCACTGTATCTCTGAGTGGGGCCATGACTTCCGGCCCGAGTACCGCAAGATCAGAGGCATCATTGACAACATCGGCAACCTGCCCATCATTGCCCTGACCGCCACGGCCACGCCCAAAGTGCAGCTGGACATCCAGAAGAACCTGCAGATGGATGATGCCTCCGTGTTTAAGTCCTCCTTTAATCGTACAAATTTGTATTATGAGGTAAGACCTAAGCACAATACCAAAAAGCAGCTCATCCAGTACATCAAAAAGCACAAGGGCAAAAGCGGCATCATCTATTGCCTCAGCCGCAAAAAAGTAGAGGAGATTGCCGAACTGCTGCAGGTGAATGACGTGAAGGCCTTGCCTTACCACGCTGGCCTGGACGCCCAGGTGCGCATGGCCAACCAAGACGCCTTCCTCAACGAAGACGTGGACGTGATTGTGGCCACCATCGCGTTCGGCATGGGGATTGACAAGCCCGATGTCCGGTTCGTGATCCACTATGACACCCCTAAATCCATTGAAGGCTATTACCAGGAAACCGGCCGCGGCGGACGCGACGGGTTAGAAGGCAACTGCCTCATGTTCTATAGCTATGATGACATCCTGAAACTGGAGAAATTCAGCAAGGACAAACCCGTCACCGAGCGCGACAACTCCAAGCTCCTGTTGCAGGAGATGGCCTCTTACGCGGATTCAGCCGTTTGCCGCCGCCGCCAGTTGCTGCATTACTTTGGCGAGCAGTATGACAAAGACTGCGGTTTCTGTGACAACTGCACCCACCCCAAAGAGAAATTTGAGGCCGAACAGGAACTGACCTATGCCCTGAAAGCCGCGGTGCAGACCGGCCAGCGCTTCGCCATTGACCACTTGGTGCACGTGCTCATTGGCCTGAAAGACCAGTACGTAGACAGCTACGGGCATGACCAGCTGGAGGTGTTTGGCGTGGGCAAAGAGCAGGAGCCCCAGTACTGGAACTCCATTGTGCGGCAGGCCCTGCTGTTTGACTACCTGGAGAAAGACATTGAGAACATAGGTACCCTCAAGATCACCGAGAAAGGCGAGAAGTTCCTGCAGAGCCCGCACCCTATCAAGTTCTCCAAAGACCATAACTTTGACGAGGAGGTACAGCAGGAAGAGGAGAAAGAGGAAACCCAGGCCGCGGCCGGGCATGACGCCGTTCTCTTTGACATGCTCAAGGCCTTGCGCAAGAAGCTGGCCAAGGAGATGAACCTGCCGCCGTACGTGCTGTTCCAGGACCCCTCTATCAAGGAGATGGCCACCACGTATCCTACCACCAAAGAAGACCTGGCACACATTGCCGGGGTGGGTATGGGCAAGGTGCAGAAGTTCGGGAAGCCGTTTTTGGAGCTGATCTCTAAATATGTGGAGGAAAACGACATTGTCACCGCCGCCGATGTGGTGGTCAAAACCACGGTGAACAAGTCCAAGCTCAAGATCTACGTGATTCAGCAGATAGACAAAAAGATGGACCTGGAAGAGATTGCCTCTTCCAAGGGCATCACCATGCCTGAGCTCATTGAGGAAATAGAGCACATCTGCTACTCCGGCACCAAGCTCAACCTGGACTACTACATCAACGGGGTACTGGACGAGGACCGTCAGCAGGAGGTGATTGACTATTTCATGCGCTCCACCACAGACAACATGGCCGAAGCCATCAAGGAACTAGGCACCGATGATTATACCGAGGATGACCTGCGGCTGATGCGCATCAAGTTCCTCTCTAAATACGCGAATTAATTCTGTGAGAGAAGTAGAAAAGCAGGTGGCAACACCTGCTTTTTTGTTTTCTTTGTGGGGCGTTGTTTAGGGCTACTTTTCCGGGAAACAGAGGGAAAACCCATTACTCCGCCACCGTCACCTGCCTGGGCCTTGCCCAGCATAATCTTTGCTAGTATGAACGTTTTGATAATAGGAGCGGGCGGCCGTGAGCACGCCCTGGCCTGGAAAATCAGCCAAAGCCCTTATTGTGAGAGAATCTTCGTGGCCCCCGGTAACGCCGGAACGGCCCAGATCGCTACTAACGTAGACATTTCTACCACCAATTTTGAGGAACTGGCCAAATTCGCCACAGACTTCAACATCATGATGCTGGTGGTGGGTCCAGAAGACCCTTTGGTAGCTGGTATCGTTGATTATTTCGCGGAAAGAGATTACCTGCAGCACATTCTGGTGGTTGGGCCGCAGAAAGCCGGTGCCCAGCTGGAAGGCAGCAAAGACTTCTCCAAGCAGTTCATGCTGAAGCACGGAATCCCCACGGCCCAGTACCAGACGTTCACCGCTACTACCTTTGACCAAGCCCTGGCCTACCTGCAGCAACACACGTACCCCGTGGTCTTGAAAGCCGATGGTCTGGCCGCCGGCAAAGGCGTGGTCATTGCCCAGAATTATGACGAAGCCAGCGAAGCCATTACCGGCATGCTCAAGAACAACCAGTTTGGGAGCGCGGGCAGCAAAGTGGTGGTAGAGCAGTTCCTGCAAGGCATAGAGCTCTCGGCCTTCATTCTAACCGATGGCCAGGACTACGTGCTGCTGCCCGAGGCCAAGGATTACAAGCGCATTGGCGAAGGCGATACCGGGCTGAACACCGGGGGCATGGGCGCTATTTCCCCGGTGCCGTTCGCAGACAAGGCCTTCATGGACAAAGTGCGCGAGCGCGTGATTCTGCCTACCTTGCAAGGCCTTCGGCAGGAGGGAATCCACTATAGCGGCTTCCTGTTCATCGGGCTCATGAACACCAACGGTGACCCCTACGTGATTGAGTACAACGTACGTCTGGGTGACCCGGAAACAGAGGCCATCCTGCCCCGCATCAAGTCTGATTTGTTTGAGCTCTTCAAGGCGCTGCATGACCATGAACTGGGGCAGTTCCAACTGGAGGTAGATCCCCGGTCGGCCACTACCATTTTCCTGGTATCTGGCGGTTACCCGGGAGACTATGAGAAAGGCAAAGAAATCAAAGGGCTGGAGACGGCCTTGCCAGAGAATACCCTTTGTTTCCAGGCTGGTACCAAGCAAACGGAGGAGGGCCACGTGGTCAACGATGGCGGAAGGGTCATTGCCGTTACGGGCTTAGGCCAGGACATGGAAGAAGCCCTGGCGAAAGCCAACGCCGCCGCCGCACAAATCACCTGGGAAGGCCGTAATTTCCGCCGTGACATTGGCTTTGACCTGAAGCAGTACCTGACCACGCCTTCGCGGTAAAGCGGCTGGTTTCCGTAAAACACCCCAAAAATGACAAAGGCCAGCCACCACGCTGGCCTTTGTCATTTTCAAGCCATGGGAGAAGATTGATCTTTGCGCCGCATTTCCGTAAAAGCAACATCACTAAGCAAGAACTACCCATGTCTCATCTACCTGACTATACCACTCCTGAGGAAGCCGTTAAACTAATCAAATCCGGGGACCGGGTTTTTGTCCACGGCGCAGCCATGACCCCGCTGCGGCTCGTGAACGCCGTCTCGGCCCGCGCCTCAGAGCTGCGCGAGGTGGAGTTCATCCACATGCACACCGAAGGCCCAGCCCCCTATACTTACCCGGAGAACGCCGGTAGCTTTAAGACCAACGCCTGTTTTGTGGGGGGTAACATCCGGCAGGCGCTCAAGGAAGGCACCGCTGATTACATCCCTATTTTCCTGAGCGAGATCTCGCTTTTGTTCCGCCGTAACATTCTGCCCCTGGATGTGGCCCTGGTGCAGGTGTCGCCGCCCGATGCCCACGGGTTCTGTAGCCTGGGTGCCTCGGTTGACGTCACCTTGTCTGCCGTGGAGACCGCCAAGATCCTCATTGCCGAAGTGAACCCGCGGGTTCCCCGCTCGCACGGCGATGGGGTGGTGCACATCAGTAAGTTCCACGCGAAGGTGGCCGTAGACGAGCCCCTGCCCGAACACACCAACAAACCAGCCGGGGAAGTGGAGACGAAGATAGGGCAGTTGGTGGCTTCTCTGGTGGAGGACGGGGCTACCCTGCAGATGGGTATTGGCGGTATTCCAGACGCGGTGCTGGCGCAATTGGGTAACCACAAAGATTTGGGTATCCATACCGAGATGTTCTCAGACGGGATCATCCCCCTGGTGGAGAAAGGCGTGATCACGGGCGCCCGGAAGAAGGTGTTGAAGCACAAGATCGTGTCCTGTTTTGTGAACGGCTCGCAGAAGGTCTTTGATTTCCTGCATGACAACCCGGCCGTGGTCATGAAAGAGACCGTGTTCACCAATGATACGGCCATCATCCGGCAGAACCCCAAAACCACCGCCATCAACAGCGCCATAGAGGTAGACCTCACCGGCCAGGTCTGCGCCGACAGCATTGGCATGTACCAATTCTCCGGGGTAGGCGGACAGATGGACTTTATGCGCGGCGCGGCCTTGTCAGAAGGCGGAAAACCCATCATCGCGCTGCCCTCCATCACCAATAAGGGCGAATCAAAGATTGTGAACATCCTCAAGCCCGGAGCCAGCGTGACCACCACCCGTGCCCACGTGCGCTACATTGTCACGGAGTTCGGGATTGCGGATCTGTACGGCAAGAACCTCCGGCAACGCGCCAAGGAACTTATCCAGATCGCGCACCCTACGCACCAGGAGGAACTGGAACGCCTGGCCTTTGACCGGTTCAAGGTGCTATAGCTGGGTTTAGTTGCGAGGGATTAGTTTTTAGTGATTAGTTGTTGGTGATTAGTTGTTGGTGATTAGTTTTTAGTGATTAGTTGTTGGTGATTAGTTGTTTGTTGTTAGGAACTGATTGAGGCGCTATAGGTAAAGGTGGAGTTCTTTAGATAAAAGAAAAATAAGGCCCTCAAGGGAAGGAAAGACGCAAGGCTGTAGGCATGAGTCTGGCGCGCGTCTCCTGACTCGTGCCTACAGATAAAAGGGTAGTCTCTGGCTATCCTCGCTGCCTTGCAGCGAGAGGCGGCTTGCTGGTCGTCTCTCACAGGCTTCCTGTTTTACCCCTCTTTTTCAAGAATCGGCCTAAAACAACTAACCCCTTAATTAACTAATCACAAAGCGCAAGAAGTTATATATCTCCATAATGCCCCTAGCCCATGCTTGCTGAAACACCTGACTGGCAAGCAAAAACCTGTGAGGTTTTCAAAACCTCACAGGTTTCACGTTTATAACCTGTTCTCCATAAACCAGCCTTAAAACAGCAGCGCCTGACTTGAGAAAGTCAGGCGCTGCTGTTTTAAGGGAATAGCGGCTATATGTTAGCAGTACTCTTCAAAGGCTCCTTGCAGGTTGTCTACAATTCGGGTCAGGTCATTGCCTTCAATGTGGTGGCGCTCAATCACGTGCACCAACTCGCCATCTTTGAACAAGGCGATGGAAGGGGAAGACGGAGGGTAGGGGAGCATGAACTCCCGTACTTTGGCCACGGCTTCGGTTTCCATGCCGGCAAACACCGTTACTAATTTTGACGGCTTCTGCTCGCTGCTGGCCACCGCCATTTTAAGGGCCGGGCGGGCTTTGGCGGCAGCGCAACCACAAACAGAGTTCACGGCTACCAACACGGTGCCTTCTTTCTGCGTCAATACCGACTCTACTTCTTCGGGCGTCATCAATTGCTCAAAGCCAACAGAGGTTAGGTCTTCCCTGATCGGGGCGACCATATATTCAGGATACATTGCCATGGGTATGGGTGAATTTTAAGGTGGATTCTATTTCTGGGGTAAAATTACGAAATCAAGTGTAAAACACCGCAGTTACCTTTCTGGTTTCCAAAAGCATACTAATTCTCCCCTTAGAAAGCGATACAGATTCTTTTCAGGCTGTTCTTCAGCCGGCAGGAGAAACACCAGTGCCACCAGGGAATACTAAAGGAGTGTTAGGCTTGCATTAGTAAAGGGAAAAGACACTTAACAACTCCTTTAAGCCCAATGGGAACCGCAGGGCTAGGACCGAGGCTGCTTTGCCTGCTGGTGGCAGCCGTTCCCCGAAAACTTTTGTTTGAAATTTGTAGAGCGGGTTTTATAGAAATGTTACCTTTGTACCGCAGAACAGCAACAGAGCATAGCTTGGGCCGCTGGGTATCCCTAATATGGGCGCCGGGCGACAGAGTTTGATTAATTTTAAGAAAGTTTCTTGCAATTAATCCATTAAGCTTGTAGTTTTGCAAACTCATTTAGAATCAGAGTTACAGCATTTATCTATATTCACAACCATGGCTAACCATAAGTCAGCATTAAAGAGAATCAGATCTAACAACGCGAAACGCTTGCTGAATCGCTATCAGGCGAAAACCACCCGTACCTTTGTAAAACGTTTGAAATCCACGACTGACAAAGCCGAGGCGCAGGAATTGTTCAAGACGGTATCTGGTATGCTAGACAAGTTGGCCAAGAAGAACGTGATTCATAAGAACAAAGCAGCCAACAACAAATCTAAATTGGCTCGTTTTGTCAACAACTTAGCTGCCTAGTCTTTAGGTAGTATTTATTTCTTAGGTAATGTAAGAAGCCTTGCTATCAGCAAGGCTTCTTGTGTTGTAGGTAGTGCTACCACATAGATTGGTTTCCTTAATAGCAAAGGCTTGTCATAGAAAGCGAAACCCACGCGGGAGAAGATCCCAGAGGAGAGAGCCCAACTTTTCAGGGTGCCCGCTGCTTGGCCTCCCGGCATTGCGCTTCAGAAAAGTTGCCTTGGCCAACAATGCTTGGTCTCTGAAAAGAGAGGGAACTTGAAGTCAATCAGCGAGAAAGGTTCTGAGCCCATTTTCGTGAAATGCCCCTTAAACAAAGAGGCCCCGCTATGGTTAGCGGGGCCTCTTTGTGTCTATATAAGAGAGTTGGTACTAGTGTACTATACTCAGTTTGATCATGTTGGCGCGTTTCTTTTCCATCACCGGCATGGAGCCGATGTTGATGAAAACGTCACCCGACTCCAGGTGTCCTTCTTTGATCAGGATGTCTTTCAGGTCGGTGATGGTTTCATCAGTAGAAACGAAGCGGTCATAATAGAACCCTCTGATGCCCCAAACCAGGTTCAAGGTGTTCAACAAAGCTCTGTTGTCAGTGAAGATGAAAATGCTGGCCTTGGGGCGGTGCTTGGCAATCTGGAAAGCGGTATAGCCAGACTTGGTCAAACCAATCAAAGCGCGCGCATTGGTATCACGGGCCAGGTTAACGGCATTGGCGACCACGGTGTCGTTCAGGAAGGTGTCTGCCTCTGAATGGAACACAAAGTTGCGGTGGAACACCGGCGCCTGCGACTCCACGGATTGGATGGTGCGCACCATGCTCCGGATAGTCTCAATAGGGTAGGCCCCGGCGGCGGTCTCAGCGCTCAGCATGAGCGTGTCGGCCCCGTCCATTACGGCGTTGGCAATGTCGTTGGTCTCGGCGCGGGTAGGGCGGGGGTTCGTGATCATGCTTTCCATCATCTGGGTAGCAATAATCACTGGTTTGCCTAAGGCGGTACATTTCTCCACAATCATCTTCTGGAGCATAGGCACTTCTTCCATGCCTATCTCCACCCCAAGGTCACCCCGGGCAACCATCACGGCATCTGTGGCGGCAATGATAGAGTCAATGTTGCGGATAGCCTCAGGTTTCTCAATCTTGGCCACCACGCGGGTGTCTTTGCCACGCTCGGCAATGATGCGCTTGATCTCATGGATGTCTTCTACCTTTCTTACAAAGGAAAGGGCCACCCACTCCACGTTGTTGTCCAGGCCGAAGTGCAAGTCTTGCAGGTCTTTCTCTGTGAGGGAAGGAGCCGTCACTACGGTGTCTGGCAGGTTCATGCCCTTGCGGGGTTTCACCACGCCACCGTAAATGACCTCGGTCAACACCTTGTTCACGCCGTCTGAGCTGATCACGCGTACCTCCAGTTTGCCGTCGTCAATCAGTATGGCATCACCGGGGCGAACATCCTGGGCCAGGCGCGAGTAGCTGTGTGACAGGCGTTGGGGCGTACCCATTGACTTGTCGCAGACGAAGGTGAGTTGCTGGCCTTCCACTATCTCAATGGCGCCATCTTCCACATCATTGATCCGAATCTTAGGACCCTGAAGGTCCTGCAGGAGGCATATATTGAAACCCTCAGTGGCGTTGATAGCCCGCACGTGCTCAATTACTTTAAGGTGCTCTGGGTGCGTACCGTGAGAGAAATTAAGGCGGAAAACGTCAACCCCTTCCTGGATAAGTGCGCGAAGACGCTCAGGGGTGTTGCTGGCGGGGCCAACAGTGGCAATAATCTTGGTGTTGTTGAAATGGATAGCCATGCGCTAAAAAAGCAGGTTTTCTTTATAACGTAAACAATGCGGGTCAAAGGAACGCACGTACTGCACAAGGGGCACGGCGTTCAGGGTCTGTAAGAGCTCTTGCTGCAGATGGCTGAGCCCGCCAGATACCTGTATTATATAATCATATTCTTTGATGTCAGGAACCAGGAAAGGGGAGGTCAGGGAACTGGTGCCTACAGAACGGTTCCGGAACAAGCGTAGAGAGCCGTGCTCTGCGCGGTGCAGATAATTAGAGATCACCAACCGGCCCTTGTTCAGGAAGTCAATGCACAGATCAGTCTGTTTCACCAATCTAATGCGGAAGTACTTATTCAACGCCCAAGCCAGCGTATGTTCCTTGCTGGAAGACACCACTCCATATAAGTCGAAATCAAAATCGTATTCTACGTCTAGACGGAAAGATTTCATGGATGAGGGTACTCTGGTAAAAGTTGCTGTTGGGTTGGCAATTTAAAGAAGACAAACGGAATCTCAAGTTAACTTCTGATAAAACTATCAGAATAAAACTATTGCTGCTGATTTGTTTGACATTGTGTTCCCAAATCCATTTCTTTGCATTGTGTTTTAAAAAACTTCTATAAAAAATGTCAGAAATCGCAGAAAAAGTAAGAGCTATCATCATTGACAAATTAGGCGTTGAAGAATCTGAGGTAACGCCTGAGGCTAGCTTTACAAACGACCTGGGTGCCGACTCTCTTGATACCGTAGAATTGATCATGGAATTTGAGAAAGAATTCAATGTGTCTATTCCAGACGACCAAGCGGAGAATATTGCTACGGTAGGCCAAGCGATCAGCTACCTGGAAGAGCACGCTAAGTAATCTCCTCCCTCTTTTTTAATTTATCGATCCAAATTTACCTAATCAATACAGGTTCTTTTCCTCTACTAGCAGCGTATGGAGCTTAAGAGAGTTGTAGTAACAGGCCTTGGTGCGCTTACCCCTCTGGGGAAAACCGTTTCTGAATATTGGGATGGCCTCGTGAACGGGGTGAGTGGGGCAGCGCCCATTACTCGCTTTGATGCCTCAAAATTTAAAACCCAATTCGCCTGCGAAGTTAAAGGGTATGATCCTGAGCAATACTTTGAGCGTAAAGAGGCCCGTAAGATGGACCTCTTTACGCAATTTGCTGTTATTGTAGCAGACCAGGCCGTACAAGATGCCAACCTGCTAGATGAGTCTTTAGACAAAGACCGCATTGGCGTTATCTGGGGTTCTGGCATTGGCGGTCTGCGCACCTTTCAGGAAGAATGCGTGAACTTCGCCAACGGCGACGGAACACCACGCTTCAATCCTTTCTTTATCCCTAAAATGATCGCCGACATCAGCGCCGGTCATATCTCTATCAAATACGGTTTCAGAGGCCCTAACTTCGTCACCGTTTCAGCCTGCGCCTCTGCCACCAACGCCTTGATTGACTCTTTCAACTATATCCGCTTGGGTATGGTAGACATAGTAGTAAGCGGTGGTTCTGAAGCTGCCGTGACTGAAGCGGGGGTAGGTGGTTTCAATGCCCTGAAAGCCCTTTCTGAGCGTAACGATTCTCCAGAGACGGCTTCCCGTCCGTTTGACAAAGACCGTGATGGGTTCGTGTTAGGCGAAGGAGCAGCTGCCATTGTGCTGGAAGAGTATGAGCACGCCAAAGCCCGGGGTGCCAAAATTTACGCTGAGATCATCGGTGGCGGCATGTCTGCCGATGCCTACCACATCACAGCGCCGCACCCAGAAGGATTGGGCGCCCGCAACGTGATGCAGAACGCGCTGAAAGATGCAGGCATCAAGCCGGAAGACGTAGACTACATCAACGTGCACGGTACCTCCACGCCCCTGGGCGATGTGGGGGAAGCCAAAGCCATTGAGCACGTGTTTGGTGACCATGCCTACAACCTCAACATCAGTTCTACCAAGTCTATGACAGGTCACCTGTTGGGGGCGGCCGGAGCCATTGAGGCAGTAGCGTCTATTCTGGCTATCCAGAACGGGATCATTCCGCCTACCATCAACCACCTCACAGATGATGAGCAGTTCAACCCTAAGTTGAACTTTACTTTCAACAAAGCTCAAGAGCGCGAAGTGAACATTGCCCTCAGCAATACCTTCGGATTTGGCGGACACAACACCTCTGTGATTTTCAAAAAATTCAGTGAGTAGTGTTGAGCCCGATCAGACCGGTCTTTCGCGCAATCCATAAATTCTTTTACAAAGACAAGGCGTTTGTGAATGCCATTACCCACATCACGGGAATGGCACCAGACAACCTGCACTTGTATCAGTTGGCCTTCACGCACACCTCGTTTGTGCGCCAGAACCTGAAGGGGAACCAGGAAACAAACGAGCGGCTGGAGTTTCTGGGCGACGCCATTCTGGGTTCGGTAATAGCGGAATACCTGTTCAAGAAGTACCCCTACAAAGACGAAGGTTTCCTGACGGAGATCCGGTCCCGCATGGTGAACCGCGAGTCACTAAACAGCCTGGCCGTGAAGGTGGGGCTGCACTCGCTTATCAAAGTAGACAATGTCTCTGGCGTGACCCGCCACAAGTTCATCAACGGCAACGCCCTGGAGGCGCTGGTAGGAGCCGTGTACCTGGACAAAGGCTATGAAGACACCAAAAGCTTCATCCTGAAGAAACTGGTGAAACCGCACTTTGACCTGCACGAAATTACCACCACTACCAGCAACTTCAAAAGCAAACTCATTGAGTGGGCCCAAGGGCAGAACCGCAGCATCAGGTTTGAGATTGTGGGCCAGAAACAATCGGGTAGCACCACTGAATTTACCGCCGCCGTGGTGGTAGACAATGATATTGTTGCCTCTGGCAGCGGCCTCTCCAAGAAGAAAGCAGAGCAAGCCGCTGCGGAGAAAAGCATGGAGGCCCTTAGAGCCGCTGGTGCCATTCTCCCGTAATCCTCCCTTCCCATTTAAAGTGCTTTTTCCTGAAAGCTGCCTAAAAACGGCAGGAGCATACCAATAGGTAACAGTAGGGGCAATCCCTTGTGGTTGCCCTTTACGGTTGCACCATTGGTAAAAAGGCAACTACAACGGATT
The DNA here is from genome assembly GCF_008271745.1 of Rufibacter glacialis. Lineage (GTDB taxonomy): Bacteria > Bacteroidota > Bacteroidia > Cytophagales > Hymenobacteraceae > Nibribacter > Nibribacter glacialis. The sequence continues at coordinate 627,775 of NZ_VKKZ01000010.1, forward strand.
GCCTCTACCATTCCATTTCCAGGTGATAGTTTCAGGGTTTTCCCTACCTAGTTTATCCCGCTGATTTTTGCTCCTTCTGGTAAGGTTCTTAGCTTTGCGGGTGCTCTGCCCACGTGTTTCACGCAGGGGAGAAGCCGTATTTCTAACTCACAGGCCCGTTCCTGCGTTAAAAAGCCTTAACAGTACAGACTATGAAACTTGCCGGCGCCGCCCTTAACCAAACTCCCCTTGATTGGGAAAACAACCTCCGTAACATCAAATCGGCTATTGAACAGGCCAAAGAAGAGCACGTAGACATTCTCTGCCTGCCTGAGATGAGTATTCCAGGGTATGGTTGTGAAGACCTGTTCCTGAGCGAGTGGGTGAGTGTGGAGTGTTTTGAGCGGCTGCTGGAGATAAAGGAATGGTGCGAGGGTGTGATCGTGTGCGTGGGTTTGCCCATTAGGCTGAACAACACCACCTACAACGCCGCCTGCGTCATCAAAAACAAAGAGATCCTGGGTTTCACGGCCAAGCAGTTCCTGGCTAATGACGGGGTGCACTATGAGCCGCGCTGGTTCAGTTCCTGGGTGCCCAACACCATTGAAGAGTTTGAAGCCTTTGGCCAGACCTACCAGATAGGGGACATCATCTATGAGCACCAAGGCATCAAGTTCGCCTTTGAGATCTGCGAAGACGCCTGGCGCAATGAGCACCGCCCGGCGTATCGGCATAAAGAGAAAGGTGTTCAGCTCATCATCAACCCCAGCGCCAGCCACTTTGCCATGAGCAAGACCGATGTACGCTACCGCTTGGTGGTAGATGCGTCCCGGCAATTTGAGTGCACGTACCTGTACGTGAACCTGCTGGGCAACGAGGCCGGTAAGATGATCTATGACGGCGAGATCCTCATTGCGCAGAATGGGTACGTTGTGCTCAGAAACCAGCTGCTTTCCTTCAAGAGCGTGGACTTTGAGTGCGCCGAAGTCTCTTTTGACGCGCCGCTGCCGCCTGAGACTGTGGATTTGCTACCCGTAGACGAGAACCTGGAGTTCATTGCCGCTATTTCCCTGGCCTTATTTGATTATCTGCGCAAAAGCCGGAGCCGCGGGTTTGTGCTTTCCTTGAGCGGCGGGGCCGATTCTTCGCTGGTGGCCGTAGCCGTGGCCGAGATGGTGCGCCGGGCGGTGACCGAGATCGGGTTGGAGGAATTCGCCCGCAAGACCAATTGCCTTACCCCCAATGAGGTCTCTGATTACAGCCAACTTTCCGGAAACGAGCTCAGAAACGTGGTGGTGAGCAAACTCTTGGTCACGGCGTACCAAGGCACCGTCAATTCCTCAGATGATACCTACCGCTCTGCGGAGGAACTGGCCAAATCTATTGGCGCCGTGTTCTACAACTGGACCATTGACGAGGAAGTGAAAAGCTACCAGGGCAAAATTGAGCACGCCATTGGCCGTACCCTCACTTGGGAACACGATGACATTACGCTACAGAACATTCAGGCCCGCGTAAGGGCTCCCGGCATCTGGATGCTGGCCAACCTCCGGAATTCCCTTTTGCTGGCTACCTCTAACCGGTCCGAAGCCTCTGTGGGCTACGCCACCATGGATGGCGACACGGCCGGCAGCATCTCGCCCATTGCGGGCGTAGACAAATCCTTCATCAGGCAATGGCTGGTGTGGGCCCAGTTGGAACTAGGCTATGAAGGGCTGCAGTACGTGAACAACCTGCAACCCTCTGCTGAGTTACGGCCCCTGGAAAACACCCAGACCGACGAGGAAGACCTCATGCCGTACCCGCTCCTGAACCAGATTGAGCGGCTAGCCTTCTATGAGCGTTTGTCGCCACAACAGGTTTTCGAGAAACTCAAAGGCACCTACCCAGATGACCAGTTGCGCCAGTTCGTGCAACGGTTCTACACCCTCTGGAGCCGCAACCAATGGAAACGCGAACGCTATGCCCCGGCCTTCCACCTGGACGACTACAACGTGGATCCACGTAGTTGGCTCCGATTCCCTATCCTGAGTGGGAGCTTCCGGCAGGAGCTAAGTGAATTAGGGAATGCTTAGCGCACTTCCTTCTTTTTTGCCGGGAACTGTTTTACGGGCCTTTCTACCAAACTAAAGCAAAAACGCCATCCTTTAATAGGGTGGCGTTTTTACTGAAAACTATATTAGTTAGACCACGACAATTGCCACGTCTTTATCATTTCGCTCTAATAAGGCAAAATCGGTCACACCCATCAGAATCTGAAATTCCCGGTTTACCAGGGGCAGCAAAGCATTCGCCTTCCCCAAGGGCTTCATTTGCCTTATAGAAAGTGTGCCTCCTACTTAAATAGGGGATCTTCAGGGAAGTCCGTGAAGGACAGCTATATAGTAAATATCCAAAAAGTCTATATTCCAGAGTAAGCGCCCGCTTTCCCAAAAACTAGTTATTTTTTTGTGTTGCTAAAATACAAAGGACGAAGCCAAACCCGCATAAAAGGGCGTTGAAGGGGTGCTTTTGCCCTAAAATTGTTATCCTGTAAAGATTTTAAATTACTATAATTAGAAATAAAAGGAATGTCATTGAATTATTTTTCAAATTTTTGGTTGTAACTTTTACACATCATGTCTTACCTGGTTTATAACCAGCCACTAATCAAACACAATATTTTATGAAGAAAAATTACTTTGTGAGGGGCTTGCTTGGGCTTTTTCTGGCTGGGCAAGTTTTAAGTACAAATGCGCAGGAACTGGAGGAGGTACAGCTTACTTCCGCCAACACCGCCAACCAAACTCCAGATGAAAAAGCCTACCACGATGACAAGATTTTCGTGAAGTTCCGGCAACAGGAAACCGGCAACGCCCTTGAATTCAACGGCAAAAGCGAGAGAGCCAGAAAATTCAAGGAAGACAAAATAAGCAAGGCCTTGCTGAAGGCAGATGCCCGGCTTATGCGCCAGGCAGCGGGCAAAGGGTTTAGCCAGAATGTCTCCCGTATTTTTCAGGTGGAACTAGATGGCTCCAGAGCTTCGGTAAAGCAATTGATTAGTGAGCTGAAGGCCATGCCCGAGGTGGAGTACGCGGAGCTGGTGCCTATCTACTACATCCATGCGGCGCCCAGTGACCAGCAATACACCGCCGGTAACCAGTATGCGCTGAATATTACCAAGGCCGTACAGGCCTATGATGCCTTCAATGGCAACAGTGCCCCCATAAGGGTAGCCATTGTGGATGACGCCGTGCTTATTTCCCACCCCGACCTGAAAGCCAATATCTGGACGAACCCCGGTGAGACGGGCATAGATGCTACCGGGAAAAACAAAGCATCTAACGGCATTGATGACGACGGCAACGGCTACATTGATGATGTGAACGGCTGGGATGCCGCCGACCGTGACAATAACCCCAACCCGCCGGTAGACACGGTAGGTACCGGGCACCGGAACCTGGCCGGTCCTAACAACTTTTCGCACGGCACGCATTGCGCGGGCATAGCCGGCGCGGTCACCAACAACGGTGCCGGGGTGGCTTCCATCAGTAACAACCGGGTGCAGATTGTGCCGGTAAAATGTACGTATAACAACGCCGCCAACACCAGAAGTATCTATACCTCTTTTGACGGCCTGGCATACGCTATCCGGGGCGCCAAGGCAAATGTGGTGTCCATGTCCTTCGGGGGCTCGGGCTACTCGCAGGCCTTCCAGGACCTTATCGCAGAAGGTGCTGCCATGGGAACCGTTTTTATCGGTTCTGCTGGAAACAACAACAATAACATAGAGCAGTACCCTGCCAATTACCAGCATGTTATCTCGGTGTCTAACACAGATGCCGGTGATAAGAAAAGCAGCTCTTCCTCCTTCGGGAACTGGGTAACCATTGCGGCGCCGGGTACCAACATCCTAAGCACCGTGGCCGGCTCCGGTACTGCCAGCCAGATTGCCAATGGTTCCTACATCAACTATACCGGTACTTCCATGTCAGGGCCAATGGTGGCAGGCATGGTAGGTTATATCAAGGCCCAGAACCCTTCCCTGACCCCGGCCCAGATAAAGCAGATTCTGGTGTCTACCTCTGATAACGTAGATGTGCTGAATGCCGGCTACGAAGGCTTGTTAGGGGCAGGACGCATCAACGCCTACCAGGCCATTGTGGCCGCCGGCGGTACTGCCCTGGCACCCACCGTTGACTTCATCTCCAACAAGACAACCGCCGTGATAGGGGAAGAGGTAGCGTTCGCGAACCGTTCCACGGGAGATAACCTGACTTATGCCTGGACCTTCCAAAACGCGAACATCGCCACTTCTACTGCTAAAAACCCGGTGGTGAAATTCACTTCGGCCGGATTGCATGAGGTAACCCTTTCCATCAACGGCGGTGCTTCCAAAACAGTGAAAATCAGTGTGGCCGGTACTACCGCCCTTGATATCCTGGGCCTGCCCGTTACCGGGGCCATCAGTGCCTCTGCCATCAACGGCCACAGCGCCAATAACATCCCGGCCTTTGCCAATTCCTTTAAGTATGCGGCTACGCACCTTATCTCTGGGGTGAGCATCTCCTTCCGGATGGCCGTTGCCGGTACGCCTACCTCTACCATCCGCGTGAAGGTGTGGGCCAGCGAAAGAGGAGCTCCCGGCCGCGTGCTGCACACCCAGGTGGTGAAAATCAGCGACCTGGTGGCCAGCACGGCCAATGCTACGCTTCGGCCTAATTACTTCTACTTTGACAAGCCCGTACCCGTACCCGCCGACAATCAGTTCTTTGTAGGCTATGAGATTGACTATGGCAAAAAGGACAATGTATACATCCACCATTCCGCTTCCAACGGGGCCAACTCCATGCTGTTCTTCAACAACAGCTGGCAGGTAAACGGCCAGGTGGGAGCCGCCTGGACCTTTGCCATGTTCCCTATCTTAGCGGATGCGGCTGAATTTCCTGCCGGAAAGATTGCGGTCTCTACCACAGAGGCCTGTCTTGACAGTGCGGTGGCCTTTAACGCTACCGGCGTGAACAACGCCTCGGCGTACCGCTGGAATTTCGGTAATGGGGCTACTTCTGTAGACGCGGTTACCTCCGCCACCTATACCGCTGCCGGTACTTTCACCCCTACCTTGGTAGCCACCCGTCCCATGAACATCACCAAAGGCACTGCCGTTTATCCGGTGGAGCTGCGCCAGTCCTTCTCTCAAATGGTGCGGGTAGCTGATTGTGCCGTGGCTCCGCTGGCGGCCTTTGAGGCCTCTGCGTTGTCAGCGAATGTAGGCTCAACCATCACCTTCACCAACAGCACCAAGAACGCCACCAGCTACGAGTGGTTGATTTCTCAGGGCGGAACGAAAATAACCTCCGCGGAGGAAAGCCCGGTGGTGACCTTCAACACCAAAGGCAAGTATGACGTGACCCTGATTACCCGTAACCCGGGCGGCGAGGTGTCTCAGTCTTCCAAGAAGCAGTATGTAGAGATTTTCACGGCTGGTCAGGATTGCGGCACCGTGGACTTCCCTTTCCCTGCCCGTCTGACCGGTTTCGGAACCGCGGCCGGTGGTACTTTCTCCGGGCACAATGGCTATAGAATGGCCACCTATGCCAAGGCCTTTGACTTGACGGCCGGTACGGTGGTCACCAAAGCCATGCTGAATATTCTCACCGCCGCGGCCGCGGCGCCAACCGCCTCGTTTATCACGGTAAATGTCTGGAATGCCGCCGGTCCGGAGGGCGCTCCTGGCCAGATTATCAGCTCTGCGCAGGTATCTTACACCAAACTGATGCAGGCAGTGGCTTCCAACGGAGGCAACCTGGAAGTGGTGCTTGACCAGCATGTGGTGGTTCCGGCCGAAGGCCGCATCTACGTAGGCTTCACCATTAACTACATCGCCGGCGACAACATGGCCGTAGGCTCTAAGCTGGCGGGCCCTGCCATGGGCGACCGCTCTCTGATTTTCTACGGAGGCGCCTGGTATTCGCTGAAAGACCTGGTGGGCCTGCAGACCGATTACGCTATTGGCGTAGGCACCTTTGAGAACATTGACAAGCTTCCGGTTGCTAACTTCACCGCCTCTGCCACTACGGTAGCGGTAGGCGAGGCCCTCCAGTTGGATGCCAGCCAGAGCAAGAAAGCACAAATCTACAACTGGCAGGTAAGCGGCGGAACTTTGGCCCGGATGGGAGAAAATGTCTCTTCTGCCGTGTATGACCCTACAAAAGCCGCCGTGGTGTTCTCCAAAGCAGGCACGTACACTATCACCTTGGTAGTAGCCGGTAATTGCGATGCTAAAGTGGCCACCAAAGCCATGCAAGTGGTGGTGACGGCCCCTGCCACGGTCTCTGTTACCTCTTCTGAAGAAAGTAAAGCCGCCGACGGAACCGACCTTAGCCTGAACGAAGCGGTGGTGTATCCGAACCCTTCCAACGGCCAGTACAATGTGGTGCTGAAGGGCGAGGCGCAGCAGAAAGTGATGGTGAGCGTTTCTGATATGACCGGGAAGGAAGTATCCCGGAAGAACGTGACCCTGAGCAGCAGCAGCGAAGTGCACCAGATGAACTTGGGTAGCAATCCGGCAGGTCTGTACCTGCTGCGTATTACTACCGGGAACAAAGTGCAGGTCCTTAAAATCGTGAAAAGATAAGGCAACCCGCTAAACGCGCATCTCCTTATTCCCTGAAAAGCCTGGCCCCGTGCCAGGCTTTTTTGTTTTAAAGGGAGAAGGCTTTCACCCTTGCAATGCTTGGTAGGGTTTTCTGACCGGTGATGGCTTTTTCTTAAAGGGGAATAACTGTTTCAGGCCCGTTTTCCGTAAAACAGCCCTGAAACGCCCTCGGCCCCACCCAGGGCCCTGGCCCACGCTTATACCCGATGCCGCATGGAATACCTGGAATGCCCTTTGTTTTTGAATGCGCTGGAGCAGAAGGTGTGGCGGTTTGCCGTGGTCGCCCACGGTGAGCAGCGGCGGAAATACCACCAGGAGCCGTATGTGAAGCACCTGGAACGCGTGGCGCAGACTGTGATGGCCTACGGCGGCACCACCGGCATGGTCATGGGGGCGCTCCTGCACGATGTGCTGGAAGACACGCCCGTGACCGAAAAGGAATTACAGGCTTTTCTGGAAGAAGTGTGTCAGGGGACCATTGTGAAACCCGCCCAGGTACTGCAACTGGTCATCGACCTCACTGACCAGTTCACCAAACAACAGGCGCCCGGGCACAACCGCAAACGCAGGAAACAGATGGAAGTAGAACGCCTGTCCCGGATTTCGGCCCGGGCCCAGACCATTAAACTTGCCGACATCATTGACAACACCAGAGACATCCTGGAGCACGACTTCAGCTTCGCGCGCGTGTACATCCCGGAGATTGTGGCTTTGCTGGAAGTACTTAAGAAAGCGGAGCCGTTCAGGCTGTACCTGCTGGCCTGCTACGAGGTGCAGAAGGCGCTATACAAACTGGAGGAAGACCGGATCAACAGGGCGTTTGAAGACCCAGATGCGGCGTAAACCCACCAGTTTTGGGCTTGCTTTTCAAAAAACAGGCCTGAAGGAGATGTTACAGACAAATTAAAAGTAAACTGCCTTTATTTGCCACCGCCGGCGGCATCATCATTCTGAATGGCTTTTTTCTGCCGCTGGCTGGCCTGCATTTTCCCGAAGTTCCAGTCAAAGGTAAGGCGGACAGTGCGGTTGTAGTTGAAGTGATGGCTTTCCTGCACGTACTGGGGTGTTTCATAGGTAGAGCTGTAAGTAAGGGTTTTGGTGAATGGGTTGGTAACGCCAAAACTGATGCTGCCTTTTTCCTTCATGATTTTCTTGCGCACTGACAAATTGGAGTAGTGGTTCGCACCCCTTTCGCCCTGCAGGGTACGCGTGCCAGAGTAATAGGAGGCATAGGCCTGGGCAGACCAGCCTTTGCCAATTTCATAGCTGGTGTTCAGGTTGGCATTGTACTGCAGGCCTTTGTTTCTGAGGGAGTCGCTTTTGATGACCAGATAGGTCACATTCACGCTGGGGCTGATAGTCCAGGCCGGAAAAGGCTTGGTAGAGCCCGATAAGCTAAACCCAACCGCCCTGTTCTTCGCCACATTATCATAGGTGACCAACAATACATCGCGCTCTATACCATCTATCATTATTTTCTCAGGCCGGGCCACGGTCTGGATGTCATTGTCTGTCTGGCGTAGGTACAGGGCTGCATTCAGGGAGGTGGTTTTGAAATAGGTGCTGTACCCCAGTTCAAAGGAGTGGGTGAGCTCTGCATCAAGGGTAGGGTTACCCCGGAACGCATTGTTGAAGTCTTCCAGCTGCAAGAACGGGTTCAGGATAAAAATCTGCGGCCGTTGTATGCGCTGAGTGTAACTGGCCCGCACCGTATGGATGGAATCAAGGGTGCGCGATACCGTCAGACTGGGAATAACATTCTTGTACAGATCTTGGAAGAAACTGTTCACCAGGCGGCTTGACTTGGTTTCCTTCTCCCATTCCGTGTTCAGGAAAAGTCCTTTGTAAGCGGTGCGCTCATACCGGGTACCCAGGTGAAAATTGTATTTCTTCCGGACTTTGAACGCATAGGTGACATAGGCTGCCGCCACATGCTGGTAATAGTCAAAGTTATTGATAACCACAGAGTCTTGCCTGGCCAGGAAGGAATAATTGTAGGTGGTATTGCTGCGGGCATCACGTAAAATGGTCTTGGCCCCTACCTCCAGTTTGCTTTCATTGGCAAACGTGCGGTTGTAGTCTATCTGTACGGTGGTCTCCCGGGTGGGCGAGAGGTTATCATTGGCCTGGTCTAGCAGCTGGGCATCTTCTGCGGTGAACTGTTGGTTGTGGTACAGGTCATGGGAGTTGTTATAACTGAGCTGGGCCAGAAGGGAGAGCTCGTGCTGGGGCTTAAATGTGTGGGTATACCCAAGGTTAAGGTCATGGCCAGAGGAATTCCAGAGATTCTCCAGGTAAGAGAGGAACTGGTTCTGCCGGTCAAAGGTGCGCTGGTTTGACCGGCTGGTGTAAAAGCTGCGGTACAGGGTTCCGCTCAGGTGGAAGGCATTGAGCGTGTCTGGGTCAAAGGTAAGCTCGGTCTGGCCGTAGAACCCATGGTTGCTCGTTTTTCCGGTGGCTTCCTGCCGGAAGAAGTCTCCCCCGGTACGTTCCACCAAAGAGCCTCTGCCGAAGCGGCTTTCATAGATAGAAGCCTGGGTGTTCACCCCAAACTTGCCTTTGCGCACGTTCAGGGTTCCGTTGGCGGTGTTGGACCGGTTACCTACCGTGGCGCCCAATTTGCCGTTCAGGCCTTCCAGGGTATTTTTTTTGGTGATGATGTTGATGATGCCCGCGGTGCCTTCGGCGTCATATTTGGCGGAGGGGCTGGTAATGACTTCAATGCTTTTGATGATATCAGCCGGAATCTGTTTGAGCGCCTCGGCCAGGTTATTGGCCAGAATACTGGAGGGTCTGCCATCCATCAAAACCCTGAAATTGCTGCTACCCCGTAATTGCACGTTCCCTTCCCCATCTACCGTGACAGAGGGCGCTTTCCGGAGCACATCAGAGGCGGTGGTGCCCCGGTTGGTGAGGTCCTGCTCGGCGTTGTACACCAGGCGGTCCCCTTTGTCTTCCACCAGAGGCTTTTGACCTACCACGGTTATTTCCTGAAGCTTGGTGGGGTTGGCCCGCAGCAGGATCCTGACAAAGGTTACTTCCGGTTTTTGGGGCGAAAGGGTGAAAGCGGACAGAGAATTGGCTGCGTACCCCAGGTAACTGACGGTGACGGAATAGGTGCCAAAAGTTACTTTAGAGAAGGTGAAGCTGCCTTTGCCATTGGTGAGGGTGCCGTCTATGGGTTGACCGGTGGTAGTACTGGTGAGGGTTACGGTAGCAAACTCCACCGGTTTAGAGGAGGCGGAGTCCAGTACCAGGCCGGTAATAGTTCCGGTAGGGGCCTGGGCAGAAACCACGCGCGGGAAAGAAACAAAGAGAGCCACCGCTGCCGCTGCGAAGAGGAAAAGTAGACGCATGCTATTTCTATGAAAGGAGGGATAAGTTCAAGTGATGCAATCTTGCCCAATACCTTAAAGCAGAGGTGCAGGGTACCTTCATGCGCCATGCCAAGCTTCGGGGGGCAGGAACAAGGCAGCCTAGCCGTGTGACCAATTCCAGTTCTTGAAAACTGACTGTGCAGGCTTGGGTAAGCTGCACCGTTTTTACCTTGGTTTTTGCAAAACAAGACCAAAGCGTTCCTGAAGGCCATGGAAGGGGCGGCGAGAGATTCCATGCGTAACCGTAAAAGTCTCTGGTGCTCAGGTCGTTGCGTTTTGTTTTAAGAGAGTTTTCTTAGAAACACCGTAAAAAGGTGCTTCTAAGAAAACTCTCTCCAGCCAGGTTATTCCCCCGCTTTGGCGTCATCATTCCGGATGGATCGCTTGCGGCGCGGCTGCTGGTTCATCTCCATTTTCCCGAAACGGTACGAGAAGCTCACCCGCACGTTGCGGTTGTAGTTCTGGTTCAGCGTAGTCTGCCGGAAGTAATCATTGGCCAGTTCAGATTTGAAGGAGATGGTCTTGCTGAAGGGATTGTCTATGCCCAGGCTCACGCTGCCTTTCTTTTTCCAGAGTTCCTTGCGGACGCTGAAACTGGAGTAATAATAACCGGAGAATTTCCCTTGGATGGTAGGCCTTGGAGAACTGAACGACCCGAAGAACTGCGCTGCCAGCCCTTTCCCGAAGTCATAGCCGGAGTTTACGTTCACGTTGTACTGCATGGCAGAATTGCTTTGGATCGTGCTCCGGAGGGAGATATAGTTCAGGTTGAAAGACCCACCAACGTTCCACTTGGGCACGGGCTTGGTGTTCCCTGAGAGGCTAAGCCCGTAGGTGGCATTTCTGCCGATGTTGAGGTACGTGGTGTAGGAAACACCGGGCTGCTCCCATGTCTCGTCTAGGACATCATCTTCTCCCACAATGCTCCGGAAAGACTCAATGGCGTTGTTGGTCTGTCTCCAGTACAAAGACACGTTGATGGAACTGGTCTTGAAGTAATTACTATACCCCAGTTCATATGCGTGGGATAACTCAGGTTCCAGCTCTGGGTTACCAAAAGCTACGTTCTTCGCATCAATGATATTCACGTACGGGTTCAGGTACCAGATCTGCGGCCGCTGGATGCGTTGCGTGTACCCTACCCTGAAGGTCTGGCTTTTAAAGGTTCGGGAGATAAGGATATTGGGGATGAAGTTGTAGTAATTGTCAGTGAACGGGTCTTGGTAGGGTTGTATGTATTGGCCGTCAATGTTGGTATACTCAAAACGTGCTCCTGATTTAACGTTGTAGTTCTTGCGCAATTTGAACCCATAAGAAGCATAGGTGGAATACACATCCTGGTCATAGCTGAACTCATTGGGGCGTAATTCTTCGGCCTGGGTGGACAATCGTAACCTGCGATACATGGCGTCACTTTCGGCGTGGCGCAGAATGCCCTTGGTACCCACCTCTAACTGAGTTTTGTTCTGGAACGGGTGCACGTAATCCACCTGAAACGTCATCTCTCGGTTCATACCTTCATTGGTATTGCGCAGCAGCGTGTCCAGGAAGTAGTCCCGGTTCAGGTAGATGTCCTGGTCGGTGGTGCTGTTGTTAAAACCTTTGTTCCATTGGGCCAGCACAGATAGCTCTTGCTGGGGTTTGAAGATGTGGGTATACCCCATGTTCATGTCAACAGAGGCATTTTTGTTTTTGCCCCGGCTGTTATTTTCGATCTCCTGCAGGGGGGTACTGGCGCTTTGGGTAAGGGACTGCTGAATTCCCTGATTTCTGTGATTCCCTTGGTAAAAATTGATACCCGCGTTGATGCTGTTAGAGGAATCAATATCTGCATCAAAGCCTACCTGACCGTACAGGCCGCCACCGCGCCGTTTAGATTCGCCTAACTGTTCCAAGAAAGTATCATAGTTTTCTAGATTGGGAAGGCTTTTGGTGGAGCGGTTCAGCTCACTCTCGTTTTTGTTGTTGTACTGCTGGTGCGTGCCCATGCTGGCGTTGAAGCCTACTTTGCCACGGCGCACATTCACGTTGCCGTTGCCGTTGGAGCTGCGGGAACCCACTGAGGTGCTCACGCTCCCGTTCACGCCATACAGGGTGTTCTTCTTGGTGATGATGTTGATGATACCGGCGGTGCCTTCAGCGTCATATTTGGCGGAGGGGCTGGTGATCACCTCTACCGTTTTGATCATATCTGAAGGAATCTGCTTCAAAGCATCTGCCACGCTGTTGGCCATGATGCTGGAGGGTTTGTTGTTGATGAGCACCCGCACGTTAGAAGACCCGCGTAACTGTACGTTCCCGTCTAGGTCTACCGTAAGGGAAGGCACCTTCTTGAGCACATCTGAGGCGTTGCCGCCAATGTTGGTGATGTCCTGGTCCGCGTTGTAGACCATGCGGTCAACCTTGTCTTCCACCAGCGGCTTCTGGCCCACCACGGTTACTTCCTTTAGTTTATTTTGGATGGGTTTGAGCACGATCCGGCCTAATTCCACCTCGGGGTCTTTCTCAGAGACCGTGAAAGTGGATCGGGTAAAAGTCTCATAGCCAATAAAACTCACCGTCATGGAGTACGTGCCCATGGCTACCTTAGACAAGGTAAACCGGCCCCGGTCATCAGTGACAGTGCCGTCAACGGGTTTGCCGGTGGCCGCGCTAATGAGAGAGATAGTTGCAAACTCCACTGGCTTGCTGGTAGAGGAATCAGTGACTATCCCGGTGATCTTGCCGGAGCCACGTTGAATGCTTCCGGTTGGGACAACGGAAGAAGATGGGGGAGCAGGAGCCTGGGCTCGCAGAGAAAATGCGGTGGCCACGCAAAGCAGGGCTGTTAAGAAAGGGTAACGCATGTAGAGGGTTTATAGGAGGTAGAATAAAAGGTTAGATTAAAGATTGAAGGGAGGCGAATTGATAAATTATTTTATAAAATGTACTGCTGTAAACGGGTGAAAAAGCATAGGTAATTAGGCACAGAGAAGCTGGCTGAAAAGAAGAAAGAATGGGCCTTCTGGGCAAAACAGGTAAGCATAAGACCTCTGCCATCCCATTACCTTCGCCTCATAGACACGCATAAAAGGGAAAAGTTGCTTTTAGGAGGGTCGTTTTCTTATTTTGGACTTGTTTACCTAAAAGTAAGACAAAAACAGCAGTTCCTGGTAAGTGTTTCCAACATTAAATGGCTTACTTCTCGCGCTGTACTAACACGTTCATGCCCATGCCTGCCGCCGGTATTTTTTGCCATTTAGATTGACTGGCGTCTTTATGAAAAGCAGTCTGTAAACCAGGCATAGCCGCCGGAATTGAGAGGCTCGTGGAATGGGTTTTAGGTCGGCAGTCAATCCATTCCAGCGAGATGACAAAATCCTGTTCCACGTAAATATCATACGGTTCCAGGTCTACCTGTATCCAGCCTGTTTTCCGGTTTTTCACGGTCACGTAGATGTCTTTTGGGAGTAGGTTTTGGTGGGGTCTGCCATTCTTGAGGTCATACACATTCAGCCTGAACCGTACCAGATCATACCTGTTTGATTTCAGGCAGAAATTCAGTTTGCTCAGGAAAGATAACTTTTGGCCGTTGTTGATGTGGATCCCGATCTCCCGCCCCAGATTCGCCTGTATAGGCCTGGGGTTGATGATAAAGCTATGGGCAAATTTGGAGTTAGGGCCCAACGTGCCGCCCAGTTCCTTTGTAACCCAGTTTTTAGGGCTCACCTTTACCTCGGCCAAGGCCACAGGTTTAGAGGGTAAGGCCACGGTAACCAGCCCGGTTTTGGTACCCATTGCCAAAAGGTCTTTTACTTTGATCTCCCGCGCTTCATGCCCTAGCGCCGATATTCTTACCGTCTGCTCCTGGTGGCCCGCCGGAATAGGCAAGGAAAAGGCCCCCTCTTCACTTGAAATGGTTCCTATTGACCCGTTCAGGATTCCCACACTAGCATAGGCGATCGGTTCCTCGGTGTCTTGGGCAATCACTCTGCCGGTAATAATTGTCTTTTCAGCAGGAAGACCTTGTTGGGTTTCAAGCGGGTTTTTAGAAACAGTCTGGAAAGCCGAGGCCTGCAAGACAACCAGCAAGAGGAGGGGGAAAACTTTGTTTTTCATACCGGTAGAGGAGGGTTTTATAGTTCAATTTTAGATTTCCAGGGGAATAGGAAGGTTACAAAAAATGGGCAATACTGGGGGCAGAGCAATATTTTGCTAAGCTGAAGTATTTCTTCAACCACTTGGTTGCGTATAGCCACCTGATTAGGCGGGTGGTAGTTGGCTTCTTTTCAAAAAACAGAACAGAAACCGGTTGGCTTCCTTTGTCGGGTTACTTCTCCCGCTGCACCACCACGTTCATGCCCATACCAATTGAAGACATCTTGTCCCAAGTGGCCTGGCTGGCGTCTTTGTAGAAGGTGGTATGGAAACCGGGCAGGGAAGCGGCTATGGTCAGGCTATTGTCTTGAGATCTGGGAGCGCAGTCTACCCATTCCAGGGCTATGGCAAAATCCTGGTCTACGTACAGGTTGTAAGGCTCCAGGTTTACCTGTATCCAACCCTTTTGCTTGTTCTTGACCGTGTGCAAGATGTTGGAAGGAGTGATGTTTTGGGCTGGTTTTCCCTCTTGCAGGGTATAGATCTTTACCCTAAAGGTTACCTGGTCATATTTGTTGGAGGTGAGGCAGAAGTTGAGTTTGCTGATAAAGGAAACCTTGTCTCTGTTATGGATGAAGATGCCTAATTCCCTGCCCAGGTTTTCCTCAATAGGGCGCTGGAACACCCCGAAATTGTGATGGAAAAAGGTGATGGGCCCGGCATTTCCGCCAAGTTCTTTGGTCTTCCAGGTTTTTGCTTTTACCTGTACCTCGGGCAGCGGCACAGCGGTAGGAACCAACTCTAGTAACAGCGTTTGGGAACCGGTTGTAAGCAATTCTTCTATTGCCAATTCCCTTGCCTCATATCCAATAGCTGATATTCTCACAATACCACTTTTCTGGTTGGTCGGTAGAGAAAAACGGAAGACCCCCTTAGCGTTTGAGATAGTGCCTTTCGCTTCCTGTAAAAGACCAATGCTGGCGTAGGCAATGGGTTCTTTGGTCTGGCTATTCTGGATCAAACCAGAGACAGTGAAACTACTGTCCGTCTGCTTTTTTGCCAAAACCGGGTTTGAAAAAGCAGGGGAGCTTGTCCCGGAATTTTGGAAAAAAAGGAAAGCAAAAGCCAGGCAGAATTGCTTCATGATAGGGTGAATTCTTGCACAAGATACCGGGGGTTATCTCATGCAAGAAGAGTTTAGGATAACAGTATAAAATATGAGATAGAAATGATTTCGGTCAAGGAACCAGTGTGTGGCCAGTGCCTAGAGCCGGTGTTTTGTCAGAATCAAAATGAAAACGGACTGAATATTGCAATAGTATATATAGCCGAAATAATTTATTTATATGCCTTTCTATTTAAGCTTTGTTGATGACGTTTCTTATTGAAAACAGCCTGAAAACAAACGAAAAAAGAACGCCAAGACGGGTTTGTCCTGGCGTTCCTTTTTCTCATGATAGGAGGTGGTTAAGCTTTATTGAGCGCTGTTTCCATCACCTTGTTTGGCGTCATCATTTCTGATGGATTTCTTGCGTTTAGGCGGACCTTGCTGTTGCAACTTTCCAAACCGGTATTCAAAGCTCATTCTGAACCCACGGTTGTACTGGGTCACCAGCGCCGTCGTGCTGAAGGGGAGACCGGTGCCTTGGTTATAGCCAACAATTCGGTTGTCAAATTTCATGGCTTTCCTGAACGGGTTGTCCATGCCCAGGCTAATGGCTCCTTTCTTCTCAAACAGCTCTTTCTTGATGGCCAGGTTATGGTAAGAGAAAGCAGAGTTATGGCCTTGTAAGGAGATTCGGTCAGAGTTGAAACCGCCGGAGAATTGGGCGCTCACCCCTTTGCCAAAGGTATAGCCGGAGCTTACGTTGATGTTGTACATCATGCCTGAGTTAGAGGCAATGGGTGCGTTCAATTCCACGTAGTACAGGTTCACGTTTCCGTTCACGTTCCAGGCAGGAACCGGCTTGGTGGAGCCTGACAAGGTAATGCCATACGTCTTGTTTTTGGCGATGTTGTTGAACGTGACATAGGTGATGTTCTCTTCCACATCAGACACCTGCTCAATGGCGTTGTCGGTGATGCGCATGTAGGCCGAGGCGTTGATAGAAGTAGTCTTGAAGAAGGTGCTGTAGTTGATCTCGTAAGAATCGGTCAGTTCGGCATCAAGGGTAGGGTTACCATACACGATCAGGTTATCTCCCTGTCTCTGGCGGTA
Source organism: Rufibacter glacialis (assembly GCF_008271745.1). GTDB lineage: Bacteria > Bacteroidota > Bacteroidia > Cytophagales > Hymenobacteraceae > Nibribacter > Nibribacter glacialis. The sequence continues at coordinate 644,063 of NZ_VKKZ01000010.1, forward strand.
AGGGTTCAGGAAAAACAACTGGGGCCGCTGAATCCGCTGGGTGAAAGTGGTGCGAAGCTTCATATTAGGCTTCAAGTCATAGGCCAGCGTGATGTTAGGGATGAAGTTGTCATAACTGTTGGAGAAGTCCTGAGAAGGGTCTATAAAATCTCCGGCCACCTTTGTGAATTCATAGCGACCCCCAAATTTCAGGGCAGTTTTCTTGTTCAGGTTGAAACCATATGACACATAAGAGGCCATTACGTTCTGGTCATAATCGAAATCGCTGTTCAGATCAACTCCATTATACAATGATTCGCTTGAAACGTCACGCAGGATGGCTTTGGAGCCGATTTCCAACAAGGTGTTTTTGGGCATGGGGTGCGCATAATCTGCCTGGAAGGTCAGTTCCTGGTTTAACCCTTCGTTTTCATTGAGGGTGATAGAGCGTAGCGGGCCTTCCAGCTCAAACCTGTTTTGGTTGACGGTGTTGTCCTGCTGCGTTTGGCTGTAGAGGGCCAGCAAGGTTAGTTCTTGCTGTGGTTTCTTGAATTGGTGGGTGTAGTCCAGGTTCAGGTCCATGCTCAGCCGTTGGTTGTTGTTCTTCATAGACAACCTGTATTCGTCCACCAGCCGCGGGTCGGTGAACCCGGTTCGGGCTTCGTTCTGGTCTGCCTGGGTGAAGCTGGCCAATTGATGGGACCGCATTTTAAAGCTCCCGGTATTGACCCTGATGCCAGCTGCCAGGCTGTTCTTCTCGTTAATGTCATACTCCAGGCCTAACTGCCCAAACCCGAACATACCGTCTACGGTGCTGGTACCCAACTGGGAGTTGGTGTTCTCCACGGTCCTTGCTTTCTCCAGGAACAAGGTATTAGGGTTATCTCCTTCTTCACGGAGTGTTTCGGGATCGTCTTTCAGAATAGCTTGGTTCATTTGGGTCATGTTCATGCCCCCTTTGCTGTAGAACCGGTTGGCACCGGCATTCACGTTGATGCCTAGCTTGCCTTGCTTAATGCCTACGTTCGCGTTCCCGTTGCTGGCTCTGGTGCCACCGGTAAGGGAAACGGAACCAGTCACCCCCTGCAGGGCATTCTTCTTGGTCACGATGTTGATGATACCTGCCGTTCCCTCCGCGTCATACTTGGCCGAAGGGCTGGTAATCACCTCTACGCTTTTGATTACATCGGCTGGAATCTGCTTCAGGGCATCTGCTACGCTACCCGCCATCACGGAAGATGGTTTGCCGTTGATGAGCACGCGCACGTTGGAACTTCCGCGCATCTGGATGTTGCCATCCTGGTCTAGGGCAATGGAGGGGACTTTTTGCATCACATCTGCCGCCGTTCCGCCGGTGTTGGTCAGGTCTTTGTCTGCGTTATAGACCAAGCGGTCTACCTTGTCTTCAATCAATGGCTTTTCACCCACCACGGTTACTTCCTGCAGTTTGGTTTGGGCGGGGCTCAAGGCTACCTTGTTCAGGTTCACATTCTGGTCTCCTGCGGAAATGGTCACCTGTTTCATCTCCTTGGTTTCATAGCCAATGAAGCTGATGTTGAGGGTGTAGGAACCGTTGGCCACGCGGTTCAGGGTGAAACGGCCTTTGTCATCGGTGACGGTGCCGTCTACGGTTTTTCCGATAGTGGCATTGATCAAGGCAATAGTGGCGAACTCAACCGGCTTGGATGATTCTGAGTCCACTACGGTGCCGGTAATTCTTCCGGTTCCCTGGGCCGCTGGTGCGGCTGGGGCAGTGCTGGTGGGAGCGCCCTGCGGACGTGGGGTATTCACTGGGTTCTGTGCCCATAATGGGGCAGAGGAGGCGCAGCTTAACAAGGTTAAGAGCAGAAGTTTTTTCATAAAGGTGTTAAAGGGTAGAAGTCTGGCAACTAATTAGAAGAAGGAAGCAAGCTGTGGGGCCTCGGCCGGAATCAAGCTTCCACAGGGCGCTTCGTATCTATCAAGTTGTTGCATTAGTATGAGCAGGCAGAGGATTATTACAGGAGGCTGCCTAAAAAGGAGAGTTTTAACAAAATATTAACTTTCTATATACTTGGAGGGAAGTACTAAGCCTAAGGGTATGAGTGGTTTGTCCCGTAAAAGGCATGAAAAGCGTTGGAAATTCTCCAAGGAAGTTTTAATGGGTCTTTCCCAAAATGGAGATTGATCTGTTCATCCGCCAGCGCAAGAAAACAGCGGGATTGTTTAACCGGCATTAGAAGCAGGCGCGGGCAAGGCCATCAGGCATGCCGAGTGCGCTTCTCCATCTTGTTTAGGAGAATTCAGTAGTGAGAAAACCTATTAGCCCAAACAAGCCTTGGGCACAGGGTTAAGGTTTTCCGGCGGTTTTCAGGAAAAGAGGGATAAAACGGACTACAGCCAGCCTTCGCGCACGGCCCTGGCCACCAGTTCTGAGGTGGTAGCCGCTCCGGTTTTGGCCAGGATATTCCTGCGGTGGGTATTGACGGTGTGCTGGCTGATGAAGAGTTTCTCGCCTATCTGGGAGCTGTGGTGACCGGCAATGAGCAAGCCCAGGATCTCCTTCTCGCGTTTGCTCAGGATTCCCTTGTCTGAGGAGAAAATAGCCTTTACGTTCACGTCCAGGTAAGACGGTTCTCCATCCAAACCAATGAAAGATAATACAGGCTTCCCGTCTTGTTTCAGGTGCGAGATATCTGTGTGTACCCCCAAGGTGCGTAACACGCCGCTGGTCTCGTCGGTTTGGATAGTGACTACCTGCTGAAGGATGCGGAGGTAGTCACCGTTGGTTTTTCTGATCCGGTAGTCATAGCGCACCTTGTACTTGAGGCATTTGCCGGGCGGTAACTGAAGGAAGAACTGGGTAACGGCATTCTCAAAGTTCAGGAACCAGGGCAAGTCATCTGGGTGCATGTGGTCCATGATGTTGGGAACGTTGAACTCATGGGGCTGGAAGCCCAGTACCGCGGTGACGTTTTCATGTACGTACTCAATGGCGGCCTCCTGGCAATTGAAGATGTAATAGTAATAATCCCCTACCTGGAAGATATTGAGAAGCCTTTTATGGATCTCCAGCTCAAACTTGAGCTCTGGCACCGTGCTTTCTTTAGAGATTTGCTTCCATATTTTCTGCGCTTCCTTAAAGGCAAGTAATTCCATTCGTCAGGTAAGGTTAAAACAATAGAATCTGGAACAGGGCTTTTGGGTATTGTATGGAAGATACGCACTTATCAAGAAATACAGCTTTTTGAATGAAAAAAAGTTTAAAAGTAACATTTTGGTCATGAAGCCGCCTATTGCATGTAGTGAACAAAAGCAGAAGCAGCCGTTGGTTTAGCGGCTGTTTTCCTTAGAATGGCCCAGAAACGAAAAGCCCTGGCCTTTCCTGCAAGGAAAGAACCAGGGCTTTATAATAAGGTGGTAAAGACCTAGTGGTCAGACATCAGGCGTAGCACCGTGCCGTCCAATTCTGGGGTGATCTTGATCTGGCAAGAGAGGCGGCTACCGTCTCGCAGATTGGGCAGGTTCTCCAGCATGTACAGTTCATCATCTGAGGGCTCTGGCAGCTCCGGGGCTTCCACCAGTTCCACGTGGCAGGTGGCGCAAAGGGCCATTCCGCCGCAGGTGGCCAGAATATCGAACTCGTTCGCCTTCAGGGCTTCCATCAGGCTCAACCCCATGTCAGTGGGTACGGGAACGGCAACGCGTTCGCCGGCGGCATTCTCTACGTAAACGGTGATGTCTTCTTGCATGGCATTACAGGGTTGGCACTCCGTTCACGGTAGTGTATTTCAGTACGAACTTCTTGTCTGGGTAAATGAAGGAATAGGCACTCTGGGCCATCAGGGCCGCCTCATGGTAACCGCACAAGATCAGTTTCAGCTTGCCCGGGTAGGTGTTGATATCGCCAATGGCGTAGATGCCGGGTATGTTGGTGCTGTAATCTACGGTGTTCACCACAATGGCAGATTTCTCCAGTTCCAGGCCCCAGTTCTCCAATGGGCCCAATTTAGGCACCAACCCGAAGAGCGGGATAAAGTAATCTGTCTCTATCTGGTAAGCCTCTGACCCGTCTGGTACCAGCGTCACGGACTCCAGTTTACCGTCCCCGTGTACCTCGGTCACGTTTGATTTCAGCAACAGGCGCATGTGGCCTTCTTCGGCCAGGCTGGCCACGCGGGCGGCAGATTCCGGTGCGCCTCTAAAGGTGGTACCACGGTGCACCAGGGTGAGTTCTTTGGCCACATCGGCTAAGAAGATGGCCCAGTCCAGGGCAGAATCACCACCACCGGCCAGTACTACGCGCTTGTCACGGTAAAACTCGGGGTCCAGGATCATGTAGTTCACGCCTTTGCCGCCTTCATAGTGGGCCAGGTTGTCAATGGCGGGTTTACGGGGCTCAAAAGAACCAAGGCCGCCGGCAATGACCACTACCTTGCAGTAGATCTCCGTGTTCTCAGAGGTCACCAGCCGGAAAGAGCCGTCCTCCAGTTTTTCCAGGTCCTCCACCCGTTCCCCCAGGGTGAAGGTAGGGTGGAAAGGAGCGATCTGCTCCATCTGGTTTTTGATCAGCTCACCGGCCAGGATAGACGGGAAGCCGGGTATGTCATAGATGGGTTTCTTGGGATAGATCTCGGAAAGCTGGCCGCCTACCTGGGGCAGGGCGTCTACCACGTGGCACCTCATTTTAAGGAGGCCTGCTTCAAACACAGCGAAAAGCCCTACCGGCCCAGCGCCAATTATACAGATATCAGTAGTTACAGTTGACATAAATGGTTTAGTAATTCTAACTGGCAGGCGGGCATCTGCTTTTCTGCCACTATAGGTCGCGCGCGCGCCTGAAAACAACTTTCAGGTTTGCGCCCACAAAGTAACATCATTTTCCGCTAAAGTGTTTCCCAAGAAGCTGAAGTGATGAAGTGATTCTTGTCACTCCTAGATTAAATTGTAATTTTAGCCCCACTAACTGTTTCTACATGCTGAACTATATCACCTGGGATGTTTCGCCCGATATTTTCTCGCTGGGGCCTGTGACGGTACGCTGGTACGGTCTGCTGTTTGCCATGGCGTTTGTGCTCACGCAACCCATTGAGAAGTACATTTACCGCAAAGATGGCCGTACCGATGAGGACGTGGACATTCTGACCATGTACATGATCATTGGCACCGTGATTGGCGCCCGCCTGGGGCACTGCCTGTTCTATGACCCCGGCTATTACCTTTCTAACCCGCTGGAGATCCTCAAGATCTGGGAAGGCGGCCTGGCCAGCCACGGCGGAACCCTGGGTATTTTGCTGGCCCTGTACATGTTCTGCCGCAAATACAAGTTTGATTACCTGTGGGTGCTGGACCGTATTGTGATTGTGGTAGCCGTGGGCGGAGCCTGTATCAGGTTAGGAAACCTGATGAACTCAGAGATCATTGGCCGCCCCACTGATGTGCCGTGGGCATTCAAATTCGTCCGGAACACGGAGATATTCAACGGCGTGCCGGCGTATATAGACCCGCGCCACCCCACGCAGCTGTATGAAAGCCTTTTCTGCGTGTTCCTCTTTGTTCTGCTGTACTTTCTCTGGAAACGAGGCGCCGGGCAGATCAGAGGCTTGCTGTTTGGTTTGTTTGTGACGTTGCTGTTCAGCTTCCGGTTTCTGGTGGAGTTCCTGAAAGAAAACCAGGAGGACTTTGAGAATGCCCTGCCGCTGAACATGGGTCAGTGGCTGAGTATTCCGTTGGTAGTGGTGGGCGTTGGCGTCTTGATCTACGCGGCCCGGCAGCCCAGAACGCCTAACAAGATACCTGCTTAACCTAATTCAAGCTCCTTTTAAGAAAATAGCTTATAAACAGGAAAGCCCCGCAGCCATGGTTGCGGGGCTTTCCTGTTTATAAAGAGGCCTGATTTGTTCTCTCAGCTTACAGCGAGAATTTGAACAGGTTGCCTTCTTCATTGGTGATGATCAGGTTCTTGTTGTCTTTGAACAGAACGGCTTCGGCTTGGCCGCCCTCTATCAATTCCAGAACCTTCGGAGTTTGGGTCAGGAACTGGCCCACTCCTTTAGAAGTAGGGAATAGGTACAGCTTGCCATAGGATAATACGGCCAGGTGCTTCCCGTCGGGACTCAGGTCAGCGGAGGTGACCATGCCGGGCAGTTCTTTCTTGCCCAGCAGTTTGGCCGTGTGGGTGCCGGCGTCGTCTGAAAGTTCGTACAGTTTGGCGTAGCGGCCCGCGCCACGGTCTTTGGAGATCAGGTACAGCTTGCCGTTGGCCCAGAAAAAAGCCTCGCAGTCAAAGTTTCGGGCTTCTTTGGGAATCTTGCCGGCCGGAAGGTCACTGTAGGTGAAGTTTATCTCCTGGGGCTTGAACCCGTTTTTCAGGGCTACCTTGTAGATGCGCAGGTTTTGCCGTTTGTTGCTGTTGTTGCCCATGTCTCCAATGTAAAGGTTGCCCTGGGTGTCACGGGCCAGGTCTTCCCAGTCTATGTTGGTGGCACCGGGCACGGCTATCTCCTGCAGCAACTTTCCTTTCTCGTTTATCTTGTAAAGCACTGGGGCATTGCCAGCATCATTATGGGTCCAGTAGGTGTGGGGTTCATCGGCTAGTTCCAGGCCAGAGCTCTCTACCACGGCGCTGGGCAGTTTAGCCAAGCGGGTAAGCGTGTTGGCCGCCGGGGCGAAGGCTGGCGCTGCACTACTGAGGGTAAACGCTAACGGAAGACTCAAAAAGAAACACCCTTTGAAAGAGGCGAAACGGTTCATGAAGTAAGGTATTAGGGGGAATACGACATCTTTTCGGCTGGGCCGTGCCCATTTTTAACGCAAAGCCTTTCCTTTGGTTAACCTGAGTTAGGTACCAGTCTTGTTTCTGGCCTGTTCTAAGAAAAGACGCCTAAAAGAAAAGCCCCGCCTCTTGTAAAGAGAACGGGGCCTGTACATAACCACCTGCCTGAATCAATGGACCTGGAAGGCACCGGCCAAAGGTTCAAAGTCCAGGGCGATGGAGTTCATGCAGTAGCGTTTGCCGGTAGGGGGCGGGCCATCATCAAACACATGGCCCAGGTGCCCGTCACAGCGGCCGCAAAGCACCTCTATGCGCTCCATGTCCAGGGTCAGGTCTTCCTGGTACACCACGGCGTTTTTCCGGATGGTCTCAAAAAAGCTGGGCCAGCCGCAGTCACTCGCGAATTTGGCATCTGACTTGAACAGCTTGTTGCCGCAGGCGGCGCAGTAGTAGGTACCCCGGCCCGTGAAATTCCAGAGTTTACCGGTGAAAGCCCGTTCCGTGCCCTTCTTGCGGGAGATATAGTACACATCTTCGGGCAGCACTTTCTTCCACTCAGCGTCTGAGACGTGCAATTTGGCCGTGTCAGTGCGGGAGTAATACGGGTTTTTGGTCTGCTGCGGCGCTAGTGCCACTTTCTGCGAGGTCGTTATCACGGGAGCCTGGTCAGGTAAGGCGGCCTGAGGAGTGCTCCGCTGGCAGCTTAACATGGGCAGCAGCAGAAGAGCGTATAGAAGGAAGGTGTATTTCATTAGGCGGAAAAAATGGAAAAGAGGCTTGTATGGCCAGAACAATCTGGTTCCTTATAAAGTTTGCAGGATTTTGCCGGGGCGCCAAATCAACGGGCTTCTGTTTAGGCCCTGCTTTTCATAAAACAGCACCTGAACAGAAGCCCGCATTTCCTTCTCTTCTTTTGGAGAGGCTTTACACCCCAATGTCTTCGTTCCAGACGGTGGGTTTCTCCCGGATGAACTTCTGCATGAGGTCATAACACTCTGGGTGGTCTTCTACTGTTACCTGTACCCCGCGGGATTTGAGCAGTTCCTCCTCGCCCATGAAAGACTTGTTCTCACCCACCACTACCGTAGGAATGCCATACAGCAGAATGGTGCCCGAGCACATGGGGCAAGGCGACAGGGTGGTATACAACACGCTTTCCTGGTACACTTTGGCCGGTTGCCGGCCCGCGTTCTCCAGTGCATCCATCTCGCCGTGCAAAATAGGGCTGCCGTTCTGTACCCGTTTATTGTGGCCCCTGCCGATGATCTTGCCTTTGTGTACTAAGACCGATCCGATGGGAATGCCTCCTTCGGAATAGCTTTTCTTCGCCTCTTCCAGGGCGGCCTGCAAAAATTCATTCATGTTTTAGAGAATAACTGGTCTTTGATCCTGATGAGGAAAGGTAGAATAATTAAACTGAGCAAACCCGCTGAAAGGGCCGCTATCATGATGTAGTACCGGTTCAACCTGCCACCCGCCAGGAGCCACAAGGTCACTACCACGCACACGATCACCGCTGAGGTACTCCAGAAACCAACCAAAGGTTTCTTTTCCAGGGGCCGCTGCTCCGGCGGAAGCCGGAAAACGAACACCATCATGATGATTCCGCCAATCACAGACAGAACCTGCTGCAGGAACGCGAACAAAGGCCTGCGGTAGGGTTCAGGCAGGATTCTTTCCTCCAGGATAGGGAAAAGCCGCACACCCAGCCCAGTTCTGTGGGTAAACGCGTCCCAGCCCAAGTGGGAGACTATGCCCACCAACAAGGAGAGCACCACAATGGGCCAGTTCTTTTTGAAATAGCTTTTCCACTCAAACCGTTTAAACCGGTTCAGGCGCTGCCGCAGAAAACCAGGCAGGTGGTCAATGAGCGTGTCCCTGATGATGAGGTGGAAGACAAAGCAGGCCAGAATGCCAATGGGCAGGTTAAAATAGAAGATGCTGGGCCAGGTGTGGCTGTAGGGATCATGCAGGCTCATCCTGATGAATTTCTCAAAATCGGGGGCCATGCTGCCCACAATCAATCCTGTGGTGGAGCGCCAGCGGTAAGGCAGCGAGAGAAACGGCAAGACAATAGCCGGGTGGGAGAACGTGAAGGGCATGTAGCTGAAGCTTAAGTCCTTCTAACGGAAAATTAGGCCGAATTGATACAACTCCTCGCGTCATCACTAACCGGAAGTTTTATAAATCTTCGTATCACCTGAAGATAAGTACAAAGCCACAAACCACCGCCCATTGTTTTTGTCATCCTGAAAGGATCTTGGCAGCGGACGGTAAGGGCGGTTCAGAAGAGCCATTCTAGCTCGCCCCCAAAATCTTTCCAGGAGGACAAAAAGTATAGATGAGGCTGAGTATTTACTTACATCTCCTGGAAGGTTTAGGGGAGAATCTGCTGTTTTTGCCCTCTTTTTAAGAAAATACCCTTCAAACACCTAAGAACGTTGCTCTGCCGGTACGGGGAAAAAGTCAAGGCACCGGATCATACCCATGCCCGCCCCAGGGTTGGCAGCGGCCTATGCGTTTCAGGGCCATCCAGCCGCCTTTGAACGGGCCATATTTGACAATGGCCTGGTGCGCGTACCCAGAACAGGTGGGCGTAAACCGGCAACTGCCCGGCGTGAGCGGCGAGATCAGGTAGCGGTACATCCATACCAGAGCCAGAAAAATGTGCTTGAAAAGCCAGTTGATGATGGGCATATGCTGCGAGTTTCGGGAAAAAAGGCCACAAATCCTTACCTTTGGGCTTTCTAACTAACATATGCTATGCTAAAAAAAGTTTATAGTCTACTTCTTCTCGGTTGTTTGGGCTTGTCCCTGTCGGCCCGTGCCGATGAGGGCATGTGGTTGCCGCTGCTGGTAAAGCGCCTCAACCACGTGGATATGCAGAAACAAGGCCTGCAACTCACCGCTGAGGAAATCTACAACGTGAACAACGCCAGCCTCAAAGACGCCATTGTGCAGTTTGGCGGTTTCTGTACCGGTGAGTTCGTGTCTAAGGAAGGTTTATTGCTCACCAACCACCACTGCGGCTATGACGCCATCGCCTCCAACTCCACCCCCCAGGATGATATCCTGAAAAACGGTTTCTGGGCCATGACCCGGGAGCAGGAAAAGAAAAACGACGGCCTGTTCGTGGACATTCTGGTGCGCATGGAAGATGTATCTGGCCAAGTGTTGCAGGGCATCACGCCCCAGACCCCAGAGCAGGAGCGTACCAAACTGGTAGCCGAGCGTTCCAAAGCGCTGGCAGATGCCGCCAAGAACAACGGCCAGTACGTGGGCTACGTGCGTGATTTTTTCAATGGCAACGAGTTCTATCTATTCGTGTACGAGCGTTTCACAGACGTGCGCCTGGTAGGAACGCCGCAGGAAAGCATAGGGAAATTCGGGGGAGACACCGACAACTGGATGTGGCCGCGCCATACCGGCGATTTCTCCGTGTTCCGGGTGTACATGAGCCCAGACGGCAAACCGGCCACGTATTCTGAGAAGAACGTGCCGTATCGTCCTAAACACCACCTGCCCATTTCCATGAGCAACCTGAAGGAAGGTGATTTTGCCATGGTGTTCGGGTTCCCTGGTCGTACCACGCGTTTCATGGCCGGTTCTGGCCTGGGCATGGCGGTAGAGCAGTCAAATCCTGTCCGTATCAAATTGCGGGAGCGCCGCCTGGCTCTTATGAAAGAAGCCATGGATGCCTCGCCCGCTGACCGCCTGAAACTGGCCTCTAACTACGCCAGCATCAGCAACTACTACAAATACTTCATTGGGCAGAACGAGGGCATCAAACGCATGAAGACCCTTGACAAGAAAGCCACTGAAGAGAAAGCCTTCCAGGCCTGGGCTGATGCCAATGCCACCCGCAAAGGCCTTTACGGTAGCGCCCTGGCAGACATCAACGCCTCTTACGCTGGCCAACGGAACTACAACCTGTCGGCTATTTACCGCTCAGAGGCCGCTCTGGCCCCGCAGTTGATGGCGCATGCCTTCCAGTACACGCCACTGTACAATATGCTCAAAGCGGGCAACGTAGACAAAGCCAAACTTCAGCAGTTGGTAGAGGGTTACAAAGAGATGAACAAAGAGTTCTACGCCAGCTACGTGCCCTCTTCTGACCAGAAGATCTTCGCCGAACTGATGAAGATGTACTACCAGGATGTGCCCAAAGCGCAGCACGCGGATATCTTCAAAGACCTGACCACCACGTACAAAGGAGACTTCAAGAAGTGGGCCGCCGATATTTACTCAAAGTCGCTGCTTGCCTCTGAGGCCAAGGCCAACGCGTTTTTGGCCAATCCTACGCTAAAGACCCTGGAAACAGACCCGGCTTTCAAGTTCGTTCGGGCGGTACAGACCAATTACCAGGACAATGTTCTGCCTAAACTGAATGAGTACAACGCGGCCTTAGGCAAAGCCAACCGTCTGTACGTAGCCGGTCTGCGCGAAATGCACCCCGACAAAGTGTTCTACCCAGACGCCAACTCTACCCTGCGTCTGAGCTACGGTACCGTGAAAGGCTATGAGCCCCGTGACGGCGTAGAATACAAATACTACACCACCATGGATGGCTTAGCGGAGAAAGAAGACCCTACGAACCCAGAATTTATTGTGCCCGCCAAACTGATGGAACTCCACCGCAAGAAGGACTACGGCCGCTACGGCGAGAACGGCCAGCTGCGCGTGGGCTTCATCACCAACAATGACATCACAGGTGGTAACTCCGGTTCACCGGTGATCAATGGCCGCGGCGAATTGATGGGACTGGCCTTTGACGGCAACTGGGAAGCCATGACCGGCGACTTGGTGTTTGACCCTGAGTACAAGCGCAGCATCAACGTAGACATCAAGTACGTGCTCTTCGTGATAGACAAACTTTCCGGTGCCGGTCACCTGGTGAACGAGATGACCCTGGTAGACAAAGGCAACCCCAACACGGTCTTCAACCCCGCCATCAATGATGTGAAGATGAACGGGAAGGTAGAAATTGAGACGCCAGAAGGCCAGATCAAAATCAAGAAGAAAAAGAACGAAACTAAAATCAAAAAAGAAACCAAGAAACAGAAGAGCTAATCCTTTTCCGCCTTCTTTCCTGATTTCACCCCTAAAACGCCCGAAGTCTTCTTCGGGCGTTTTTTATGCCCTGAATAATTATATAACAGAAATATTATAAGAAAATAAATCATTAAAATAAGATATTTCGTAGGAAGAAAACCGCCTAACCTTCCTGCCTATGACGCACGCGCTACGCATTTGCCTTCTTCTTTATGTATTAGCTGTTCCCTTATCCTCCCTGGGCCAACTCAACAATTCCCCGGTAGGGGCTCGGGCCCTCGGTTTAGGAGGCGCCTCGGTCACCTTACCAGAGGTGTGGGCGTTGAGCAACAATCCCGCCGGGATAGCTACCTTGAAAAACCCGGTGGCCGGCGCCTACGCTCACAACCTTTTCCTGCTGAAAGAACTTTCCACCGTGGGGTTGCTGGCCATCTCTCCTGTGCCGCGGGTAGGAGTGGTGGGCGTGGATGTGCAGCGGTTTGGCGGGGAAGCCTACAATGAGCAGCGGCTAGGGTTGGGCGTGGCACACCAATTGGGGGTGGTAAGGCTGGGCCTGAAAGCCGATTTGCTGCAGGTACGGGTCAAGGAGTGGGGCAGCCGGAAAGCGGTTGCGCTCAGCCTGGGACTGCAATCTGACCTGGTGCCGGGCCTTACCTTCGGGGCTCATATCTACAACCTGAACCAAGCCAAGTTGGCCCAGTTCCAGGACGAGCGGGTGCCTACCGTCATGAAACTGGGATTGGGGTTCCAGGCCGCTGCCAAAGTCCTGCTGGTACTGGAAGCCGAGAAAGAATTGGAGTATCCGGCGGCGGTGAAAGGAGGGGTGGAGTACCGGGTAGTACCCGCCTTGGGTTTACGGACTGGGTTCCACTCCGGCACCAGGGCGGGCACTGCGGGCGTGGATGTCACGTTCCGGCAGTTTCAGGTAGCGTATGCCGTCGGGGCGCAACACCAGCTGGGCATGAGCAACTACCTATCTGTAGCGTATGTGCTGGCGAAGGAGAAACTGCCATGAGGTGCTGTTTCTGGCTTGTTTTGCTGATAATGGTCGTAAAACAGGCCGTGGTTGCCCAGGAAATGCTCCGTCCGGCGGTAGACGTGGAACTGTTGGTGCAGGAACTCCTTGCGCAGCAGGACGATGAGGAATCAGATGTGGCTTATGAAGACCTCTACGAAACCTTATTGCAGTATTACCGCCAACCCCTGGACCTTAACCGGGCCTCCCGCGAAGAACTACGCAGCCTCTGGCTTCTCTCTGAAGGCCAGATATCCGCCCTCCTCCAGCACATCCAGGAAAACGGTCGCCTGTCCAGCCTCTATGAGTTGCAGTCCATTGCCGGGTTTGACCTTATTTCCATCCGGCGGCTCCTGCCCTTTGTGACGGTGGCCGCTTTTGGGCAACTAGGGCAGCAGCCCTGGCGCCAACGCCTCAAAAACGCCGACATCCACACGCTTCTGCTTCGGTATGGCCGTACCTTGCAGCAGCGGAGGGGCTATACTCCGCCTGAAGGACGGTCTTTGACCCGCTATTCTGGTTCTCCTGACCAATTCCTGCTCCGTTACCGCCTCAGTCACCCGCGTGATTTCAGCTTTGGCCTTACCGCCGAAAAAGACGCCGGGGAACAATTCACGTGGAACCCCAGCCAGCGCCAATACGGGTTTGATTTCTACTCAGCCCACGCCCTGGTCCATGACCGCGGAGCTTTTAAAACCATTGCCCTGGGGGATTACCAGCTCCAGTTTGGGCAGGGCCTGTTATTGTCCAGTGGGTTGGGCATGGGCAAAGGAAGCGAGACCATCACTACTGTTCGGCGAAGCCAACTGGGCATAAGACCGCATACTTCTGCCTTGGAGACAAACTTCTTTAGGGGCGCCGCGGCTACTCACCGGTGGCGACGGCTGGAAACCACTCTTTTCTATTCCAACAGAAGGGTAGATGCCTCAGAGGGGGAGCCGCTGGCTGATGATACTACCGCATTTACTTTGGGAGGTATACAGTCCTCGGGCCTGCACCGCACACCCTCTGAACTACGGAACCGGCAACGTGCCAGGGAGCAGGTGCTGGGTGGTAATGTTACGTATCGAAATCCAGCGCAAACCCTGAGCCTGGGGCTCACCGGGCTGCGCACCACGTACGGGGTGCCGCTGCAACCTCAAACGCAGCCGTATCAATTTTTTTCCTTTAATGGGCAGCAGCATGTAGCCGTGGGGCTGCACTACAGCTACCTGTGGCAGAACTTTTCCTTCTTCGGTGAATCTGCCCGCTCCGGCAACGGTGGGGTAGGCACGGTGAATGGGGTGCTGGCCAGCCTTTCTGAAAGGGTTGAGGTGGCCCTGCTGTACCGGTACTACGCACGTGATTTCCAAAGCCTGTACGGGGCCGCCTTCGGCGAAGGGAGCCGAAACCAGAATGAAAGCGGCTTATATACCGGCATAAAACTAAAACTGGGCCACCGCTGGCAAGTGACCGGGTACTATGATCGTTTCGCATTCCCGTGGCTCCGGTACCGGGTAGACGCTCCTTCAACTGGCGAGGAATACCTGCTGCGCCTGCAGTTCATGCCCTCCAAGACCACGCTGTTGTATGGGCAGTACCAATTTGAGCGCAAGGCTCGCAATGAAACTGTGGGCGGTGAGCCGCTGCGGCGGGTGAAGGACACCAACGCGCACCGGTACCTGCTGCTGTTGGACGTAAGTCCCGTGCCTTCGCTGCGATTACGGTCCCGGGTGCAGGCCAGCCATTTCCGGCAAAGCGGCCCCGCCCGCGCGGGCTATTTCACGTCCCAGGATATTATTTGGGAGCATGCTCACACCCGCCTCAGCGCCCGCTACGCCCTCTTTGACACCGATGACTATGACACCCGCCTGTATGTACCTGAGCAGGATGTGCTGTACGCGTTCTCCATCCCCGCCTTCTCTGGCCGAGGCACCCACCTTTACTTCCTGGCCCAGCAACAGCTTATCCGGCACCTGGATGCTTGGTTTAAACTGAGCCATACCCATTACCGCGGGCAAAGCACCGTTAGTTCGGGTTTAGAGGAGATCCAAGGGCCCCAGCGCACGCAGGTGCGGGTACAGGTGCGGTATCAGTTTTAAGGGGCTTTTTGGAAAATAAGCAGGAAAGGGAGCAGGCTTCCAAGTAGGGAGGCTTCCATAGGAGATCAACCCTGTGGCGTCATTGGCTTGGATACCCCACTGTTAGGTCTTGTTAATATTTGATATCGGTTTACAACCGAAAACTCTACTCAAACTAGCACTTTTTACTTAGTTTGGAAACAGGCTAAGTTGTGTTAATTAAAAATTGGAATTAATTAAATAGTGGCATTCTGACCAATTGAAAAACACCGCTGTAGACGCTCCTTCCACCAACTCGACTTAAGGTAAAGGGAGGTAGTTTACTTGGTATAAGTACATTGAAGTGTTGGGGAGAATGTAATTCCCATCAAAGGAGATTATGTGTTGAATAGGATAAGGATACGATTCCAAGTTCAATTTGGAATAGGAAATAAGAATAATAGGACGCCTTTCTTTTTGACCCAAAGCTCTTAACGCGTTAAGGGCTTGTAAAGGTGTTAAAATACTTTTTTCAGATACACCTGGCGTAAAAAATGAGGAAGGCTTTAAATTAGAAAGGTTTATTACCGGATGCCCTAAATAAGCCACTACCGTAGAAGCTCTGACTTCGTGATTTGTTACTAAGATAGAATTTTCAGGGGTATTCTTCTTTAAATATTCAGCCACTGATTTTGCTGGAAGAAACATATGTTTCACATCTTGATAGACAGCAAATACACCAATAGGTACTTGTATGAAGGTAGCTAGGAACAATAAGGCTTGTAATTTTTTAAAGGCACCTATTTTATAGGTTGGCAAGGAGCGGTAATGGAACATGATCCAACCTAAAGCCAAAGCAAACACAAAGAAATGTGCATGATGGCGCATGTACCCATCATATTTGAATATGAAGAAGACAAAAAGGCCTGTGAATAGAAGTAATAGGGTCAATAAGAGACGAGTAACGGACCTAAAACAAAAAATAAGAATTAATATGAGGCAGATAGAAAATGGTATGGCATAGCGCACCCTAATTAGGGTAGTATCCCAAAAATGAAGTTGGAATTTAGGTATGGGAAAGAAAGCTCGGCTAGGCAAAGTGAATGCTTGCCCCGTGGTATAGCCAAGAACTCTTTCTGGATTAACAGCGGTGAGTTCCTCTGGCCTGACCATGCTCCAAAAAGAGAGCGCGCACGCAAACGCCCAAAATGCAAGACCTGCCCATTTCTTTTTCCGTGATAGCATACATTTCTGAGGCGTACCTTGCTCTAAGAAAAAGGCTTCAGAAAAGAGAAGTAGCCCTAGAGCCCCGGAGAACATAAATCCAAAAAGGTGAATGTGTGCAGTTACACCAAGTACTACCATGTATAGCCACCAATGTTCAAACCTCTTAGGATATAAGGCGCATAGAGAGAAGATGGCAAAGAGCTCCAAAGCATACAGCCGGCTAATCATCCCATATTCAAAGAGCCCAAAGTACCCGAAACAGAAAAGCAGCCTCAGTAAGAAGTGATACGGGGCAAAGCGTAGAAAAATAAAAACGAAACCCACTGCAAACACAAACTGGGTAGCCTGCAAGGTCCAGAGACTTTTAGTAAAACGGGTAATAAGGAAAAGAATACTGTACCATAGGTTAGGATGGCCTTCATAGCGCTTATTGTACAGAAGTTCTGTATAAGAGTCACTGTACAAGGCCAAGAGCCAGGGTACTGTCTCATCGAACCAGAGCTCATGGAACTGCATGAGCCACCCTAGTAGAATCGCATAGACCAAGGTGAAAAGCAGCGCGAAAGCCGGATTGCTCAGGCGCAGGCTACTTTGCATGGGAAGAATGTTCATGGTACTCCTGTTCTGTGTTCACGGCCCACAAGTTGGCTTTGTCGGTTCGGCCAGCGGCAATGTTCTCTACTGCTAACATGGCCGTCAGCATGGAATGGTCTTGGTTGTTGTACTTGTGCATGCCGTTGCGGCCTATCAGGAAAAGGTTCTCTATCCTGTCCAGGAATGCCTGCACCTTATGGAACTGGGAGTAAGATCCGAAGTAAGCAGGGTAAGCCTTGGGCATCTTGACAACGGTGCCGTCTATTACTTGGTCAGCGGAAATAATGCCCAGCTTTTGTAGTTCGTCAATAGCTAATTGCTTTAGATCCTCTTCTTCCATGTGCCACAGGGCATCTTCTTCCTGGCAGAAATACTCTACGCCCAGCCAAACCTTTTCTGGGTCTGTCACCAGGTATGGGCTCCAGTTGTTGAAGATCTGCAGGCGGCCTGCTTGAACATCGGGCTCCTGGATATAAATCCAGTTGTCCTGGATCAACAGGCCGTTGTCTGGGGTAATGGCCAGTTTGTTCAGCAGCAAGCCCACGGAGATGAAGTTGCGGTAGGGCAGTTGCGCGGCAATTTCTTGCACCTCTACCGGAACAGCTGCCCCTAACGCCCTGATCAGATTCCGGATAGGCATGGTGGAGATCACATAGCTAGGTTCCTGGGTATAGGTAGCGCCTGTCTGTTGGTCCAGGATGGTGGCTGAGGCAATGCGGTTTCCTTCTAACTGAAGCCCCACAACCTCCTGTTGCATATGCACTTCCCCGCCTTTCTCCTGAACCTGCTTAGTGACTACCTCCCACAGGTGCCCGGGCCCTAGTTTAGGGTAGAGGAACTGTTCAATCAAAGATGTCTGGGTCGTTTTCTGGCTGAAATCTGCCGAGGGCGAGAAAAGCTGTTGCTTTAGAAAGTGCTTCACCGCCTCAGTGATAGAAAGCGACTTGATACGCTGGGCTCCCCATTCGGCACTGATCTGCTGGCAGGGAACCCCCCACACTTTCTCTGTATAGGCTTTGAAGAAGGTTAGGTACAGGTGTTTCCCGAACCGGTTGATGAAGAACTCCTCCAGGTTTTTTTCCTCCTTGATAGGATGTACCACCTGCTTGAGATAACTCAGGACTGCCTTGGTGGACCACCCTATCCCTAACTGGGCAAGAGTGCCAACGGAGAAGGAAAGAGGATAGTCGAAGAATTGGCGGCGGAAGAAAATACGGGAGGTCCGCTGGCGCAGCAGCATGACATTATCCGAATATAAACTGGTTCCAGGTGACAGGGTAGGGATAACCCGGCTTTTGCCTTGATAAGCCAGGGTACCCAGGTTTTGGCCTATTTCCAGCTGGAGCGGTAGGATGGAAAGCCACCAGTCCATGACCCGGTCAGATTTGGAGAAAAAGCGGTGCCCGCCAATATCCATCCGGTTGCCTTTGTAATTGATGGTGGCAGAGATGCCGCCAATACGGTCTGTGGCCTCTACCACGTACGGGTGTACTTGCGTATGTTGTAACAATTCAAAAGCAGCCGTTAAACCGGCCGGGCCAGCCCCAATGATCAGGGCTGTAGTGGGAATTGACATAAAAGCAGGATAATCCTTCCAAAGATAACAGGCAAAAGAAACCAAATGCAAAAGAAACCAAAATAGGGTATTGTTAGACAATTGCCATGGTCTTGCACCATTTTACTATATGCGTATCTTGCCCTTGGCAAAAGTTGCCCCAGCCGTTCCCACATACCCACCAACTTAAACGCGCTGTTCAGGTTCAGTGCTAAACTGGGTTCACTTTCTTTCAAGATGCTTCTTTGCAGAGCCCAATACCAATTTTTCTCAGAAGAAGAAATCAAGCGTTGTAGTTGCAGATGCCCAACTCCTTCACACCAATGTGCCTCTACCACATTTATACTTTTTTCGCCGGTCCCCTGTACACGCACCTCCCAGAGACAAGGCTAACCTTTAACGCAATCTGCGCTCTTCTCTTCATAGGAAACGGCTACCAAACAAACTGCTATGAGAAACATTATCTTTACCCAACTCTCCCAGTCAGGTGCGCTTATTTCAAGTGTAGCTCATTGGGTGATGGTGCCTTGCTCATTAATGGCCTATACTTGAGAGTAGTGCAATGCCAGCAAGTGTTGGATGAAAAGATGGTGAGAGTGTTAATCATGTTCTGGCAAAACAAGCCTTTAAAGACGGCAGTTTCCTATATGGGGTAAGGCAGAGCGTAGTATGGCAACAAGTGCTTTTTTGCTTTGGACCGCCAAGCGTGTTTACTTCTTCAAGGTCATAAATGCTACCTTTTTAAAACCGTGAACTTTGGTTTTTTCAATTTACAGCTAACAAAAGGTAATAAAACAATTTTATCGGCTAGTTCTCTGAATATGAGGTAATCTGCTGGTAACTGCTTGGGATACTTTGATGTTTGGGATTTCATCCAGGATGGTAAATGCCTGAATACCATAAATAAGAAGTGCAACTGAAACCTTCGCGTGTGGGTATTCCAATTTTTGGAAATAAAGGACATTAGCGAGGAATTAGAGAAGATGGTGCTGGATTTTGGCAAGCTGTCCTCCTTGAAGGGGCTTATAGTTTTATCATTTTCCTGATTATGGATTTTAACTTTATTGAAGCCTGAGGATAGATAATATCTTTATAGCTAGGAGAGCTACCTGGCTGTCACACATACATCATTCCCTTGTTGGCTTTTACATCAGTTACAAAGTCCTTTACCTGCTGTTCGTTTTTTCTTTGGCAGATCATAAGTATGTTGTCATGTTCAGCAACAATGTAGCCTTGTAACCCTTGTATCACGACTAACTTCTCTTGTGGTGTCTTTATGATGCAGTTCTGGGTATCGTATAACATAGTGTCTCCATCTATGACATTGCCTTCAGGCGTCTTATCTGAAATACTATATAATGAGTTCCAGGTTCCCACATCTGACCAGCCAACGTCTCCTAAAATAACAAAGACATTGTCTGCCTTTTCCATGATGCCATAATCAATTGAAACGCTCGGGCATTTTTTATAAACAGCCTCAATAAACGTTTCCTCATC
This sequence comes from Rufibacter glacialis, assembly GCF_008271745.1. Lineage (GTDB taxonomy): Bacteria > Bacteroidota > Bacteroidia > Cytophagales > Hymenobacteraceae > Nibribacter > Nibribacter glacialis. The sequence continues at coordinate 663,775 of NZ_VKKZ01000010.1, forward strand.
GGCCGTAGAATAAGCAGCAATGGCTGTGCCTCTTTCAAAGAGATCATAGACCTCTCCCAGGTGTTCCTTAAAAGCGCCTAAGATACTGTCTGCACTCCAAATGAAAATTCCGGCATTCCAGACAAAATCTTTACTCTCAAGAAATTCTTGCGCCATCTTAAGCATAGGTTTTTCTGTAAACCGTTTCACTTTCTTAAGCGGTAGGTTTCCATTGTCCTGATATTGAATATACCCATACCCAATATCAGGCCTTGTTGGCTTAATCCCCAGGGTTACTAAAATTCTCTCATGAGAAGATGCCTCTAAGGCTTGCTGGATACAGGTTAAAAATATTTGATCCCGAAGAATAACATGGTCAGCAGGGGCAACAATAATGGTGGCTGCTGGGTTTTGGTTCGCAATCTTAAAACATGCATACGCAATACAAGGGGCAGTATTTAGAGCCAAAGGTTCTTGTAAAATTTGCCCTTCCTGTAGGTCAGGTAACTGTTCTGCTACCAATGCTTTATACTCACGGTTGGTTACTACATATACATTCTCATTAGGACATATAGGGGCAAACCTCTTCACGGTAGATTGAATAAGGGTTTCCCCTGTGCCAAGGACATCATGAAATTGTTTAGGGTGTTTGTTTCTGCTGAATGGCCAGAATCTGCTTCCTACCCCTCCAGCCATTATTACCAAGTATGTGTTATTAAAAATAGTGTTCATATATTTGATTAAGTTTATTTACTGATTAAAAAGCTAAAATGATTCCCAGTCAATGTAAATTCTATCTTTAATATTTCCAAAAAAAAAACTTAACGTTGTTACAATTTTAATTAATAGGGCTTAGTCCTTCGTGATTTTTATTTAAAACTAGGGTTTGATTACAGTACTGAGTATCCCTAATGATTAAGATGTGGAGAGAATGTTATTAATTTGTATAACCTAATAAGTACTTAAAGACGGAGGCTAAACATTTTTCTCTTAGAAATGGTAATTCCTCAGAGTGAGAAGAAAGTAGTAAGAGCTCTATATAAAAGGATTAAGATTTTTTTTGAATTTATGGTTTAATAAATATTTTTCTATATTTAACCGTGATTTCAAATGTTAACAAACATATTTATTATGAAAATAGCTGTAGTAGGTACCGGATATGTAGGCTTGGTCACAGGCACCTGTTTCGCCGAGGTCGGGATTGATGTGACCTGTATTGATGTGAACGTGAAGAAGATCGAGGACCTGAAGCAGGGGATCCTGCCCATTTATGAGCCGGGTCTTGAAGAGATGGTTCTTCGCAACGTGGAGAAAGGACGACTGAGTTTTTCCACAGAGCTGAGTTCGGCCATAAAGGGGTGTGATGCGGCCTTTATCGCCGTGGGGACGCCCCCCGGGGAAGACGGATCGGCGGACCTCAAGTATGTGCTGGGGGTGGCCCGGGAGATCGGCCAGCACATGGACGACTACCTAGTGGTGGTGACCAAGAGCACCGTTCCCGTAGGCACGGCCAGGAAAGTGAAGCAGGCGGTGGCCGAGGAGTTAAGAAAACGGGCATTTGAGTTGCCCTTTGACGTGGCCTCGAACCCGGAGTTCCTCAAGGAAGGCGCCGCCATCGATGACTTCCTGAAGCCCGACCGGATCGTGATAGGGGTGGAGAGCGAGCAGGCCGAGGAGGTGATGCGCAAGCTCTACAAGCCATTCCTCTTGAACGGGCACCCCATCATCTTCATGGACGTGCCCAGTGCTGAGATGACCAAGTATGCGGCCAACTCCATGCTGGCCACCAAGATCAGCTTCATGAACGACATCGCCAACCTGTGCGAGATCGTGGGGGCGGACGTGAACATGGTTCGCCGCGGCATCGGCTCGGACAGCCGCATCGGCAACAAGTTCATCTACCCGGGCATCGGCTACGGCGGCTCCTGCTTCCCCAAAGACGTGAAGGCCCTGATAAAGACGGCCCAGGAGCAGGGCTACGAGATGCAGATCCTCAAGTCAGTGGAGGCCGTTAACGAGAATCAGAAGGAGGTGCTCTTCAATAAGGTGATGAGGCACTTTAACGGGGAGTTGGCCGGCAAGACCTTCGCGCTGTGGGGCCTTTCCTTCAAGCCGAAGACCGACGACATGCGTGAGGCTCCCTCTTTGGTGATCATAGAGAAGCTATTGGCTGAAGGAGCCAGGGTTAAGGCCTATGACCCGGTGGCCATCAAGGAGGCCAAACATATGATCGGGGATAACGAAAAGGTGGAATACGCTAAGGACGAGTACGAGGCCCTTATCGACGCGGACGCCCTGCTGATCGTGACGGAGTGGCCCGAGTTCCGGTCCCCTAACTTTCAGGTGATCGGCAAGCTGCTCAAGAACAAAGTCATTATGGACGGCCGCAACATATACGAAGCGCGGGAGCTCCAGGAGTTGGGCTTTGCCTACTACGGGATAGGGGTTCAGGAGGTGCAACCGGTTATTGAGACAACAAACTAGAAATGACAAAAGAGAATAGAAAACGAGTATTGGTCACCGGCGCGGCCGGTTTTTTAGGATCCCATTTATGTGACCGCTTCATTGCTGAAGGCTACCATGTGATAGGGATGGACAATCTCATCACCGGGGACCTCCAGAACATCGAGCACCTATTCAAGCTGGGTCAGTTTGAGTTTTATAACCATGACGTGTCCAAGTACGTACACGTGCCCGGCAAACTGGATTATATCCTGCACTTCGCCTCGCCCGCCTCACCCATTGACTATCTCAAGATCCCGATCCAGACGCTGAAGGTGGGGTCTTTGGGGACGCATAACCTGCTGGGCTTGGCCCGGGCGAAGGGCGCGAGATTATTGATCGCCTCCACCTCGGAGGTGTACGGGGACCCGGAGGTGCACCCGCAGGTGGAGGAGTACTGGGGGAACGTGAACCCGGTGGGGCCGCGGGGCTGCTACGACGAGGCCAAGCGCTTCCAGGAGGCCATCACCATGGCCTACCACACCCACCACGGGGTGGAGACGCGCATCGTGCGCATCTTCAACACCTACGGGCCGCGCATGCGCCTCAACGACGGCCGCGTGCTGCCCGCCTTCATGAGCCAGGCCCTGAGGGGGGAGGAGCTGAGCATCTTCGGGGACGGCTCCCAGACCCGCTCGTTTTGCTACGTGGACGACCTGGTGGAGGGTATCTACCGGCTGCTGCTGAGCGACTACGCCCTGCCGGTCAACATCGGCAACCCGAGCGAGGTGACGATAAAGGAGTTCGCCGAGGAGATCTGCCGCCTGACGGGGGTGGAGCTGAGGCTGGGCTACCAGCCCCTGCCTGAGAACGACCCGCAGAAAAGGCGCCCTGACATCACCAAGGCCCGGGAGATCCTAGGCTGGGAGCCGCAGGTGTCCAGGGCGGAAGGGTTGAGGAGGACCCTGGAGTACTTCAAGGAGCACGTGGAAACCGCTGAAGTGGAGGCCAGAAGCTTCTAGTTCTCGTAAATCTTATTACCTCCTAAAAACAAAGAGGCTTGCCACCATAACAGCAAGCCTCTTTGTTTTTAGGAGGTAAAGGAGGCGTTAGCCCAGAAGTAAAAGCTGTTCTGGTTTGACATGGGAGATTGATCCCTGCCATTCTTTCCATAACAGGTTGAAATTAGACGAACGTTAATTTTGTCCCATTACCTATTCTTACTTCTCCCGTTAGGGCTCTTTCTGTTTAACATAAAACCCTGTTTCGCATTTCAGGCCTGTTTTTCTTAAACTAGCCTGTAAAAGGCGGCTCCAGCAGAGTTCTGGGCCCGTAGACAAGCAGGTCTCCGTTACTAGCCTGTTTCCTGGAAACGACCTAAAAACGGAGGCTCGCCCAGAGAAATTGCCTTGATTGCCAGTTCTAGAAAAGTGCTGATCGGAGGTGAAGAAAAAAGCACGCAACTTAGATTTCAAAGGAATTAGGTGGTGGTCAAGTGTCTCTTAAAAAAGAGATCCCTTAGCAATGTTTGGCCTACTGTAAACTAGTTGATTGTGCTACCTATTGGTTATGGGAGGGAGTCTAAAGGGAAAGACCTAGTTTCATAATGTTAAATAATATTATTTTAATGTTAGTCAGAGTTTTCCGGTAGAGTGTTATGAGACAAGTCTTTAAGGTTGGATTTTGGGGTTGATAAGTACGGGAGCCTGTAGTTTAGTTATATATATAAAGCCTAGGTAAAAACCATTTCATAGATATGTCGTAACTTTGCGGCAATATGTGTGGTATATCTGGAATCTTCGCTTTTACTCAGGAAGGCCGTTCGGCCATTCAACGTTTATCAGACTCAACAGACGCTCTTGAGCTTCGGGGGCCAGATTCTTGTGGTCATTTTACCCATGGTGCCGTCGGGTTAGGTCATCGGCGTTTATCCATTATTGACGTAAGCGAGGTGGCTTGCCAGCCCATGCACAATGATGATAAACGCTATACTATCGTTTTCAACGGTGAGATCTTCAATTACCAGGAGTTAAAAAAGCAACTGGTTAATAAAGGCTATACCTTCTTCTCGCAGTCAGACACAGAAGTCCTACTGAAGTATTACATGGAAGAAGGCCCCTCTTTTCTGAAGAAGCTGAACGGTTTTTTCGCTTTTGCCATTTATGATAAGGAAGAGGAAACGCTGTTTGTGGCCAGAGACCGATTTGGCGTGAAACCCCTCTTAGTGTCCCAAGACGAGGATAAGTTAGTGTTTGCCTCTGAGATGAAATCCCTGTTAGCGTTCGGGATTCCCCGGAAACTAGATTATGCCTCTCTGTATGAGTACCTGCAACTGAACTATATTCCAGGTCCTGCCTCCATTTTCAAGGGGGTGAAAAAGCTGATGCCCGGTCATTACCTTACCGTGAGTACAAAGGGCAAAGTTGAAGTTAAGCGCTGGTATAAGATTCCGTACGACGAGAAGAAGGTAAAGAACAACAGCCTTTCTTATGAGGCGCAGCAGAAAAAGCTGGTGGATCTCATGGATGGTGCGGTACAACGCCGCATGATTGCAGATGTTCCCTTAGGCGCCTTCCTAAGTGGCGGCATTGACTCCTCTGCCATTGTGGCGCTGGCTTCACGGCACACAAAGCACCTGAATACTTTCTCCATTGGATACAAGGATGAGCCCTTTTTTGATGAGACGAAGTATGCGAAGTTGGTGGCTGATAAATACAAAACCAACCATACGGTTTTCTCCCTGACCAATAATGATTTATACGAACACCTGTTTAGAGCACTGGATTACATAGATGAGCCCTTCGCTGACTCTTCTGCTTTGGCGGTGAATATACTTAGCCACTATACCCGGCAGAAAGTTACGGTGGCCTTATCAGGTGATGGGGCAGACGAGCTGTTTGCCGGGTATAACAAGCACATGGCAGAGTACAAGGTGCGGCAAGGAGGATTTGCCGCTGAAGCAGTGGCTGCCTTCCTGCCCCTGTGGGAAATGATGCCTAAATCTAGGAACTCCTCCTTCGGGAACCGGATAAGGCAATTCCAACGCTTTGGCGAAGGGATGAACCTATCTGCTAAAGACCGGTATTGGCGCTGGGCTTCTTTTGCCACCGAAGAAGATGCCAAATCTTTGCTCAGCGGGAAATCTAAAAAGATTCTTTCCAAGAACACCTATAAGAAACGCCGCCTGAAGATTTTAAGCCACCTTTCGCAAAAAGGGGACATAAACGAGGTACTTTTGACTGACATGCAGTTGGTGTTACCAAATGACATGCTCACAAAGGTAGACTTAATGTCTATGGCCAACAGTTTAGAAGTACGAACGCCTTTCCTGGATTACAAAGTGGTGAACTTCGCCTTCTCGTTACCTCAGTCCTCTAAAATTGACGGAGGCATGAAGAAGAAGATCGTGCAAGATGCCTTCCGGCAGATGCTTCCCCCAGAGTTGTACAAACGTCCCAAACATGGTTTTGAGGTTCCTTTGCTGAAATGGTTCCAAAATGAACTCCGTCCCTTGGTCATGGATGACCTCTTGTCAGATTCGTTTATAGAAGCCCAAGGGATTTTTAACGTGGCCGAAATCCAACGGCTCAAGGCGCAGCTCTTCTCCAAGAATCCAGGAGACATTCACGCCCGCATTTGGGCATTGGTGGTGTTCCAGCATTGGTGGAAAAAGTGGATGGTGTAGGAGGATAGGGTGCCATTTAGGGGAAGTGGGATGTAATACGTGGGGTTATTTCATTTGATATATTCTCTCTTGGAGATCAATCCTACTAAAGAGAAATAGTTAAGGAAATATTATATAAATGATCTTAGCACCATATTAAGTGTTTTAAGAAGCGGGTGCCAGCTGCTGAGGTATTGCATAATTTGCCAAAAAGTTAAGGAATATGGATCAAAATATAGTTGTTAAAGCACTTAAGGGGATTAGTTATTATCTTAATAAAAGTGAAAAGCGTTATGCGTTTTTTACCTTTTTATTGTTGTTGCTAGCATCAATATTAGATGTGTTTGGGTTAGCATCTTTGGTGCCTGTAATAATGGCCGCTTCAACACCATCTTTGATATCGTCAAATAAATACTTGGCTTATGTTTATGAAGCACTTAATTTCCAAAGTGAGAAGCTTTTCTTAATATTTTTAATTGTAGGTATCTTCGTTTTTTTCTTATTGAAGAATATGTTTACCACCTGGATAAGCTATAAACAAGTAAAATTCACCTCAGAAATTGCGATTAAGATAATAAATAGACAGTTTACTAAATATTCTAATCTGCCTTTCTGGCATTTTGCAAATGAAGGCTCTGCTAAGTTGGTGAATAATGTATTGAATGTGCCCCAGTTCTTTGTGAATGGAGTAATCAGGCCAACCTTTACCTTGCTATCTGAGGTAACCATTATTCTGGTAATAATATTAGGGATACTGATATATCAACCAGTGTTATTTGTGATTCTTATAGGTGTGCTGGGGCCATCGGCAATCCTAACCTATCAATTGCTAAAGAAGCGCTCGGCTCATATAGGCTTTCAGCTAAATGCCCTTAGGCCTATTTCCTATGGTATTCTCTCCAATACCTTCAATGGTTTTGTAGAACTGAAGCTTGCGAACAAAATAGGTGATTTTAGAAACCAGTTTGTTTCTGCCCAAAAAAAGACCCAAGAGTTAGAGGCCCGATCCTACTTGTTTTCTTTGATTCCATTGAAGATTATTGAAATGGTTGCTATACTGGGCGTAGTAACTATTTTCCTATACTCCATCATAATAGAAGGATCATCAAGTTTGGTAGCTATTGTTGGCCTTTTTGCCGCAGCAGCCTATAGATTGATGCCTTCTGTTAATAGATTGCTTACCTCTATGGTAACCTTAAAGCAGAGTGAAATCGCTATTACAGAATTAATGGTCTTTGAAGAGTTTGGACAACCCTTAATAGGAAATAATTCAGATAGACCCATTAAGTTTGAAAAAGAAATTGTTTTCAAAGAACTATCTTTTTCTTTTCCAGAATCAAGAAGGTCTACTATTAATAAGATAAATTTAACGATCAAGAAAGGTGAAAAGGTAGGTATCATAGGTTCTTCCGGTTCTGGTAAAACTACCTTGATGAATATACTTTTAAGGTTTTATGTGGAGCAGAAAGGAAATATTCTGATAGACGGAGAACCCTTGACAGAAGAAAACAAGCTCTCTTGGTATGATATTGTGAGTTATGTAAAACAGGATACTTTTTTAATGGAGTCTTCCATCCAAGATAATATTACATTAGGTGATAAACATGTAGACCAAAGTAGACTTCAATATGCAATAGAGCAGGCATCTTTAAAAGGTTTTGTAGAATCATTGCCTGAAGGGGTGCATTCACTTATTGGAGAAAGAGGTGCTAAATTGTCTGGTGGTCAGAAGCAACGCATAGGCATTGCAAGGGCATTATACAAAAATACCCAAGTGTTAGTCTTGGATGAGGCTACCAGTGCTTTAGATACTAATACTGAACGTGAAGTAAGTGAGGCCATTGATCGGCTTTCTCAAACGGATATAACCATTTTTATTATTGCCCACCGAATTACCACGCTTAGGGACTGTGACAGAATCTTTGAGATGGATAAGGGAAGAATTGTTTCAGAGCGTTCTTATGAAGATGTAATAAAAGAAGTAGTTTGAAAGATTTAATTTCTGCGTTTTTTATAATAAGGAACCGTACTTTGGATTGTTGCAATAATATGTATTGTAATAATAGTATTTAAAGTTCTTTCAAATTTGAAATATTTATAATCATTATAACACCTTTAAGGAAGTTGTTTTAATAAATTATTGATGTTTAATGATTAGTTATATGACTTGTGGTAAACTAGTTAAAATGTTTTTGTAGGAGCAAAAGTGTAAAAAAAGGAGAGCATAAAATGAATATAAATGTAACAAAAGCATTTCTACCACCCATTGAAGAATATCAGAAATATATTGAGAATATCTTTAAAACAGTTTGGCTTACAAATAATGGTCCCTTGTTAAACGAGTTGGAGCTTAAACTAAAAGAGTATCTTAGTGTGCCTCATATGCTGTATTTAAGTAATGGGACTGTGGCAATTCAAATTGCTATTAAAGCATTACAATTAAAGGGAGGAATTATTACTACTCCTTTTTCTTATGTAGCTACCACATCCTCTATTGTTTGGGAACAATGCAACCCAATATTTGTGGATATAGATCCATATACATTTAATATTGATCCGGCTAAAATAGAAGCAGCTATCACTTCTACTACTACAGCTATTTTAGCGACACATGTTTTTGGTAATCCATGTGAAATAGAGGCAATTCAGACTATTGCCGATAAATACGGGTTAAAAGTAATATATGATGCTGCTCATTGTTTTGGTACAAAATATAAAGGTAAATCAGTATTCCAATATGGAGATATTAGTACCACTAGCTTCCATGCTACAAAATTATTTCATACAGTAGAAGGTGGTGCGGTATTTACAAATCAACCAAATTTGTTGAAGAAAATGGCCTTATTACGCAATTTTGGTCACACAACTCCATCTACATTTGATGGTATAGGAATCAATGCTAAGAATTCTGAACTGCATTCAGCAATGGGGTTATGTGTATTAAAATATGCTAATCAAATTATGGTTAAACGTAAAGAACAATGGAATTATTATAAAGAGAAGTTAGTCTCTCTAGAAGTACAATTTCTGTCAATAACTGAGGGTACAGATAACTATAATGCTTCATACTTTCCTGTAATATTTAAAACTGAGGAGCAACTGCTTCAATCAGTAGAGGCACTTAATTTACAGGGTATTTTTCCTCGAAGATATTTTTATCCTTCCTTGAATCAGTTGAATTACGTAAGTCCAGTAAGTTGCCCTTTCTCAGAAAGAATAGCAAAAACGGTTTTGTGTTTACCTATGTATCATGATCTTTCAATGGAAGAGCAGGATATGATTAGTAGAGTTTTATTAAGAATACAAAATAACTAGTTAAATGTCTACAGTCGCTATAATGCAGCCGTATGTTCTTCCTTACATTGGTTACTTTCAGTTAATTGCAGCAGTTGATAAGTTTATTGTTTATGATGATGTAAATTTTATTAAGAGTGGTTGGATAAATAGAAATAATATACTGGTAAATAATAATCCTTATCTTTTTACAATACCGTTAGAGAATGCAAGTAGCTTTCAACTGATAAAAGATACTAAAGTTAATATTAAATTATATTTAATATGGAAAGATAAGTTTTATAGAACCGTATCTCAAAGTTATAAAAAAGCACCATTTTTTGATGAAGTTAATCCGTTGATATGTTCAATTTTTGATAATGTAACATGTGATATTTCTAATCTTGCTGTTAATAGTCTAAAAGAGGTTTGTAAATATTTGAAGATTAATACTTCAATCCTGGAGACTTCCCAAGGATACTTGAATGCTCATATGAAAGGACAGGAAAGGGTTATAGATATATGTATGCAAGAAGGAGCTGCAAATTATATAAATCCAATTGGCGGCCTGCAATTGTACTCTAAGGAGTATTTTGAGAAACAAAAAATAAAATTAAGTTTTATTAAACCAACTGCTATAGAATATAAGCAATTTAAAGGTGAATTCGTGCCTTGGTTGTCGATCATAGATGTTCTTATGTTCAATTCCAAAGAGCAAGTGAATGTCCTAATCAATAATTATGAATTATTATGATAGGTTACTATTCGGAAGAGGAAATAAATGTGTTAGGTTTTGGAGCAGTAGGCAAAAATGTGAAAATTTCAAAGACCGCTACACTTTATAACATTCCTAATATTTATATAGGAAATAATGTTAGGATAGATAATTTCTGTGTATTAGCGATTTCAGGTACTGGCAGTTTAAGAATTGGTAATCATGTTCAAATTTCGGCATTTAATTTTATGAACGGGATGGAAGATGTAGTATTGGAGGATCTAACAACTACTGCACCTTATGTTGGGATTTTCTCATCCACAGATGATTATAGTGGTAATTCTCTAACAAATGCCACAGTTCCAAAAGAGTTTCTAGGCACGAAGTCTGCTCCAGTTATTGTGAGAAGATATAGCATAATTGGTTCGGGTAGTACTATTATGCCTGGTGTGATACTTGAAAAAGGAACAGCAGTAGCTGCACATTCTTTTGTTAATAGAAGCACAAAAGAATTTACAATTGTTGGTGGTAATCCTGCGAAATTTTTGAAAGAAAGAGAAAGAAATCTAATGAATTTAGAAAAAAACTTGGAGAATCATGAAAGTTAGTGTTTGTATGATTACATATAATCATGTGGAGTATATTGCTAAGGCAATAGAAAGTGTTATGATGCAAAAAACTGATTTTGATTTTGAATTAGTTATAGGTGAAGATTGCTCAACTGATAGAACAAGAGAAGTTTGCTTGGAATACAAAGCAAAATATCCTGACAAAATAAAGCTGAGGTTGCCGGAGAAAAATATGGGGGCTCAGCCTAACGTGATCGCTAATCTGCAGGCGTGCAAAGGTGAATACATTGCCATGCTTGAAGGTGATGATTATTGGATCGATGAAAATAAGTTGCAGAAGCAAATTGATTTCTTGAGTGAAAATCCTGATTTTATAATTTCTTGTCATTCAAAGTACAACCTACTTCCTAGTAAGAAATTAGAAATAAGAAATGAAATAAGCGAGGATAAGGAATTAACAATACTAGATTTATCAAGAAGTAATTTTATTTCAACCTTAAGCGTAGTTTATCGGAATAATCTCATTGAAAAGTTTCCTCCTTGGTTCTATAACTCATCAGTGGGTGATTACCCTCTTTTCATGTTTCTTGCAAAGTTTGGTAAGATTAAATACTTTTCACTTCCGATGGCTGTATATAGAATACATCAAGGGGGGGTATGGTCTTTTGAAGATCTAAAAACAAAGTTTGAAAAGTGGATTACTCTTTTAGATAATTTATTAATTGAGGATTTTAGTGAAGCTGTTAAAATTAATATTAAAGCCCAAAAGTTAGACGTTGTTAATGAGATTTTGACACATTGCGTACAGTATTCATTATGGAAACAATACGCTACTGTAATGAATACATACTCCCTTGAGTATAATGAGCTTAAAGATGATTGGCTGTTTGTCAAGTTTCCCAATATTATTGATGATAAAAAAAATAATCCTTTTGGTGTAATTAAAACTAAGTTAAAAAATAAGCTTACAGTAATTAAGAGCAACTTGAAGTTGATTTGAATGAACATTTATTGCTTAAAGTTTTCCGCATATCATACTGCATCTTAATCCTGCAGTTTTGCGCTAATTCCATGGAAGTAGTCTTTAAACGCTAAGCAGATCTTTGATTTATAAAATTTCCAACGGTTGTAATTGGTAATTAAATAGTTTTTATGTTCTTATTGGATTTCAATGAGTAAAATTAAAGTTGCACAAAGTAATTATCCGTTGGTGAGTGTGGTGATGTGTGCTTATAATACACGTTCCTTCATTGAAAATGCCGTTAATTCAATCTTAAAACAAACTTATTTAAATTTTGAATTAATAATTAGTGATGATGGATCAACTGATGGAACCAGGGAATGGCTTAGTACATTAAAAGATCATCCTAAAGTTCGGTTATTCTTGCAAGAACGCAATATGGGATATGTGGCAAATAAAAATTTTGCTATTTCTCAAGCAAAAGGTGAATTTATAACTCAAAACGATAGTGATGATGTGTCTTGCTTTTCTCGTCTAGAAAAGCAAGTTCAAGTTTGTTTGAAAAATCCTAAAATAAAAATTGTGGCCTCAGGCTATAATAAAATAGATTCTAGGGGAAACATTTTTGCTACAATTGCTCCGAGTGCTGATATTTTATATAAAGGATATTCTGGGGAGCCTTATGAATTTTGGTTCCCGCCATTGATGGTTCACAAGGATGTATACAAGGAAAAGGGATTGTTTACTAACTACTTTTCTGGAATGGGTGACGATTTATATTGGACAGTTAAGGCAAATGAAAATTTTGATATATTCTGTCTAAGAGATGCTTTATATTCTTACAGAGATAATCCTGATTCAATTACTAATGTGTTAGATAATACTCGTAAATTGATAGTAATTGAAATGCTTAATAAAGTTTTAAAACAAAGAAGTTTATCAGGGACTGATTGGTTGGAGCAAAAAAACTTTACTGCACTAGAAGCTATGGAAGTTTCCCTTCTTAAAAACAAGAGGTTTATGGCTGATCAATATAGGGTTTGGGCTGCAAAATCCATTGATAAAAGAGATAGAAAGCAAGCTTTGAGTTTATTGGGGAAATGTTTTAAACTAAATCCTTTTTATCTAAAGAACTTCTCTACTTTAGGTTATTTTATTCGAACATTTATTGTTTAATGAGAAAGTTCGTTTAGGAGTGTTATGTTCTTTTAGTATTTGTTCTCTTTGGTTTAGTTTCTTTAATAAGTCTGCATTCAGTGTATTGGTTTTTGTCTATGTATAGTTTCAAATCTTTACTTTTATCTTAGTGTTTGATATTAAAAGGATCTTTAGGGCTGTTCTATGGCGGACTGGTTTAGGGGAACTAATAGCAAAATCATTTTGGAAGAAAGTTGAGACAGATGATGATATAGTTTTTCTATATAAAAACAGCAAATATGTTTTTAATAAAATTTCTATACGATTTGATTTTCCTGAATATAATGGATACCTGTTAGAAGATACCAATAAATGGGCTAAACAAGAAGAGTTTGTTTTGTTGGTAAAGGATGCGTTTGTTGAACCCGAACGTGGTATAGCTATCAAGTACCCTAATAAAGTGATTCTTCAAACTACAATAATAGATAGCCAGTTTCCTTACATTCTACCATATCTTTTAAACCGTTATAATGCTGTAAAAATAGACAGTGCTGTTTTATATGATGGATACGCAACTAAAAATTACTACCATCATCTACTGAACGGTGTCAACAGCATCCATATGCTTGAAAAGGTGGATCTGCCAAACAACATTCCCTTCCTCATTACTAGGTCTTGTTTCGAGCATAAATATTTCCAGTACCTGTACAGAAGGAGCGGTAAGTTCAGAGGCCTCAATTGGTTGGTGCAGGAGCCTGATGAGTGGTATAAGGTAGAAAAGCTTTACCGGCTCCAGTGTGTGCACTTCGACAAAGAGCCATGGTTGAAGACACGGCAGCTATACAACCTTCCGCCCAGGAAATGTTTCCGGAAGGTCTTCCTGAGCCGCGATGCAAAGAGGTTCGGGCGGGGCCTTGCCAATGAGGAGGAGGTGTCGAGAATGCTGGCTTCCTATGGTTTTGAAACGGTTTACGCAGAGAATCTGACCATGGAGGAGCAGACGGAGCTTTTCCAGACGACAAAGTACTTGGTTGCCTTGCATGGCGCGGGTCTGGTGCAGGAACTGTTTATGGACCATGAGAACGCTCACATCATTGAGGTTATGCCCCAGGATTACATGCTAGGTTTGTATTATTGGTTGGCTTACACGTTAGGGATAAAGTACTATGATGTGGTGATAGGGGGGGCATTACAAGGAGGAGAGGCTTTTTATCTAGAGATTGATCTTCTTGAGAAGGCTGTTATTAAAATGTTAAATACCCGAGTTTACTCATAATTGATTTAGTTGAGGATTGATTAGAAAAGTTTGATTTAATCATCAGTATTCATCATGAAGTAATGCCAACAGAATATGTATTTGTTTTTTGACAGGCTCCTTAAAGGAGTTAATAGGAGACTTGGTTATTTATATTGGACAAGGATCAATGCCGGAAATAGTATTCAATACTTGTATAAAAAAAGCAAAAGGGTTTTTGATGACTTACCTATTGCTTTTAAGAATAATACATATTCTGGGTCAATTGGTTTGGATAGTAAGAAGTGTTCCTTGCAAGAAGAATATGTTGTAGAGATAAATGATGTATTTGTTGAACCAAGCAGGGGTTTAGGAATTGTAGGAATCAATAAAGTTGTGGATCAAACTGCATTATGGCCTGGACCACAACTCCCTTATGTTATACCTTATATTACCAACAGGTGGAATGCAAAAAAAATAAAACAAGCTATAGCCTATGATGCCTATGTATCCCAAAACTACTACCATCATCTACTGAACGGTGTCAACAGCATCCATATGCTTGAAAAGGTGGATCTGCCAAACAACATTCCCTTCCTGGTTAGTAGACGGGTTTTCGAGCATAAATATTTCCAGTACCTGTACAGAAGGAGCGATAAGTTCAGAGGCCTCAATTGGTTGGTGCAGGAGCCTGATGAGTGGTATAAGGTAGAAAAGCTTTACCGGCTCCAGTGTGTGCACTTCGACAAAGAGCCATGGTTGAAGACACGGCAGCTATACAACCTTCCGCCCAGGAAATGTTTCCGGAAGGTCTTCCTGAGCCGCGATGCAAAGAGGTTCGGGCGGGGCCTTGCCAATGAGGAGGAGGTGTCGAGAATGCTGGCTTCCTATGGTTTTGAAACGGTTTACGCAGAGAATCTGACCATGGAGGAGCAGACGGAGCTTTTCCAGACGACAAAGTACTTGGTTGCCTTGCATGGCGCGGGTCTGGTGCAGGAACTGTTTATGGACCATGAGAACGCTCACATCATTGAGGTTATGCCCCAGGATTACATGCCTAGCTTTTATTATTGGTTGGCTTACACGTTAGGGGTGAAGTATTATGATGTGGTGATAGGGGGGGGGTTAAACAAAGAGAACTGCTACCATCTGGATCTAGCTGTTTTGCAGGAGGCTGTAGACAAGATGCTTTTCTTTGAATCTGAGTATAAGATGTATGGGAACTTTCTGATGAAGTCTCCATTGAAAAATGATGGTCTCTTTCCCAAGTAATTTGGCCAAAGATTTTCAGTAGCCTTCAATTAATTTTGTGACATTGTGGAGATTTATATAGGAAATAAAAAATCGGTTTTAGAGGATTCTGGGTTAGCTGAGAAGGATTATTTGTTTAAAGTAATTCAGGCTTTCCAAAGACAATTAGTTGATCCATCTGAATACTCATATGTTTTTATAAATGGATACGAGGGTGAAGCTTTGAACAAAGATCTAATTGATAGAAATACGATACTTCTTATTTTTGATGAACAATGCCACGATTATTCTTTTCTTATTAATAGATCTAAGGTATCTTTTCAAGCATATATTTCTGAAAATGAGTTGAAAGCTTCTAATCATTTTTGTATACCATTAGGATATAACTATTCTTTTCGTGAAAGTAAAGTTAAAAAAATCTCTGAAAGAAGTATTAATGTGTTTTTTAGCGGCAATTTACATAAGGGAAGAAGTGATTTCTTTAGCTGGCTTTTAGGTTTCAAACTCCCATTATTTGTGCAACATCGGCTAAGAAAGCTGCTAAACCTTACGTTTGACCATAAATTCCCATCTAGTTATATAAGGTTTACATCAGGTTTTAATTCTGGATTAAGCAGTAAGGAATATAGTTCTATCGTTGCAGATAGCAAAATTGTCCTTTGCCCTGGAGGTAGTGTTTCTGTTGAAAGCTTTAGGTTGTATGAGGCAATGCGGCAAGGGTGTGTCATTATTTCAGAGGTTCTTCCTGAAAGGAAGTTGTTCAATCAGTGCCCAATTATTGAAATACCAGATTGGGGAGTAGTAACTTCAATTGTAGAGAATTTATTATCAGATACCAAAAAGATGGAGCAACTTTCAATGGCTGTGAAGGATTGGTATGATAATAGCGTTAGTCCTGAAGCTATAGGGCGATATATATATCATACAGTTAAGCAAGCTTAATGTAAAGACTTATTTACCTTCACCTATCGTATAGAATACGTATAAGTCTATGATAATTTAATTGTTTCGCTTGGTGTAGATTAAAGACGCATGTAAAATCGATTGTTTTGGTGGATATAGTTAAGAAATATCAATAGATTGGTTGTGGTTTGTAGTTTTTAATTGATAATTGAAGTTGTTTTTGATGAGAGTTCTTTTAGTTTCTGAGACATTGCATGCAGGTGGTGCAGAGACATTTGTGTTGAGGTTGTGCCGAAAGTTAAACGAAGTGGGAATTGCTTGTGATATCCTGAACCTTAATCCTGATATTGAAAACCCAAATTTACTTGATTATTATAAAGACTTAACTATTAAAAGGGTCCCCCTGCCGTTTTTGAAGTGGATCAAAAGGTTGGATAACTTATTGCGAGTTTTGTCCGTTGATTTTTCGTTGCAGACGTTTCTAACCAAAAAGTGGATTGAGAGAAAGGTTATAAGTAATTATAGTGTATTTCATACACATTTAATTAAGGTCGATTATTTGTTTTCTCTTATAAAGGAAGAATATCCTGACTTAAAAGTAGTTTCTACTGTTCATGGAGATTATTCAGATTATTATAATAAAGCTAAAGAAGGCCAAGATATAAGATGGTTGAATTTATTTAAAAAAGTAGGTTTTATAAAGGAGCGGATAAATAAATGGGTGGTTATTTCAGATGAGCAGTTAGATTTTTTTAGTAATGAATTAAAACTTCCTTCCTCTAAGGTTGTTAAATTATATAATGGATTTTCCGCTAATTTTTCTAATAAATCAGCACCTATTCAAAATAAAGTGTTCACTATTGGGATGGTGTCTAGAGGAGTGAAATTAAAAGGCTGGTCAGTTTTGGTAGAAGCTTTTTTAAAGATGCCACAAGATTGCCAATTGAACTTAGTAGGGGTAGGTGATTATATTGATAAACTAAAGGAACAATATGAAAGGCATCCTAGAATTAATTTTGTTGGTTTTCATCCCAATCCTGTGGATGAAATAGTTAAACTTGACGTTTTTGTTTTACCGTCTCTTTTCCCCTATGAATCTTTGCCAACTGTGATAATTGAAGCTTTGTATTGTGGAAAGCCCGTTATAGCTACAAGAGTTGGTGAGATTCCGTCAATGGTATTTGATCCTTCTTCAAAAGAAGATGCCGGATTTTTGCTTGATTTTGATGGATCTAGCCTTAGTGTTGATCAGCTCTATGATTACCTCATGGCTTATTATTCAAATAGAAATCTATTGTTAGCACATAGTGCGTTAGCTAAAAAAGCATTTCAAAAATTTGATATGAATAATTGTGTTAATAATTATGTGCAGATTTATTCAAATCTTTCATAATTAGTGAGCCATATTTAGTGTTTATTTAAATGTGATGAGTCAAGAAAAGAAAAAAAATATTTTACTCTTAATTCCAAATGTTGGGTTTGGTGGAGCAGAGCGTGTTTTCAATGATCATAGTATTGCATTTGGGAAAAAGTATAATGTCATTGAGTGCGTTTTTAACACAGATGGGAAAAAAGCTTATAGCTCAGGAAATAAACTTATTAATTTAGATGTGCCTGGTGGTGGGTCTCTTTTTGAAAAAGTGAAAAACTTTATTGTACGTTGCCAAAAACTTAAAAAGGTAAAGAGGCAATATGAGGTAGATATTTGTATTAGCCATTTAGAAGGAGCTGATTATATTAATTTATTAAGTAAAGGTGCTGAAAAAGTAATTTTATGCATACATGGTTCTAAGCTGCATGATAAAAATATTACTGGTGCGTTTGGTTTTATGCGTAAAAAAATATTGATGCCTTCACTTTACAATCGCGCAGATAAAATTGTGACTGTTAGTCGAGATATTAATCCTGAGTTAATTTATGAGTTTAGAGTAAAGAGTGATAAAGTTATAACAATAAATAACTTTTTTAATATTGAAGAAATTCAATCCAAAGCCTCTGAACCTTTAGAGCCCACTTATTCTGAATTGTTTCAGAGAGGTGATATTTTAATAACCTCTGGTCGCTTGGCAACTCAAAAGAACCAAAAACCAATATTTTCTATTCTTTCTGAGGTTAAGAAGTATAAACCTGAATCTAAGTTAATCATTATTGGCGATGGAGAGTTAAGAACTGATTTAGTTGAAGAAGGAAAACGATGTGGATTAAATTTATACCAAGCTTGGAATAATGATCTCTTTAATAATAGTTATGATGTTTATTTTTTAGGATATCAGGCAAATCCATTCAAATATTTAAGTAAAGCATCTGCGTTTGTATTTCCATCAGCTTGGGAGGGATTTCCAATGGCCCTATGTGAAGCTATGATTTGTGGTTTACCAGTTATATCTGCTGATTGTCCCACTGGGCCTAGGGAAATTCTGTCTCCTCTTTTTCAGCCGGAGCATCCAATTAGAAATGCTGAGTTTTCTGAATATGGAGTATTGATGCCAATGTTATCTTCCTCAGATATTACTGAGGCCAAAGCTGTTTGGGTTGATACATTAATTAAAATCTTAGATAATTCAAGCCTAAGAGTATCTTACTCTAGAAAAGGTATTGAAAGAACTTCTGCTTTAGCGCCAGATAAAATAATACACAAATGGGAAGAAGTTATAGAAAATGTATAATAATTGTTGATAATGCAATTGCAATAACGGGAGCATTAAAAGCTAGCGTTGCATCTAGTTTGGAGCTTCGGGATAGGTTTAATTTTATTTACGTTTTACCATCAGGTTCAACATCTGCGTCTTTAATAAAAGAGGCAGGGTTTGCTATCTATTTCCTTCCTTTCGTTGAAATAAGTCGTAGACCAATAGACTTGCTCAGATATTTACCTCAGTTGTTTATTAATAGTCTAAGACTGAATAAAATTTTAAAGAAGGAGGGAGCATCCATACTGCATATGAATGATTTTTTTAATATGACAGGGGTATTGAGTCGTTTATTGGGTAATAATGCTGCTTTAGTAACACATGTGCGTAGAATGCCTTTCTCTTTTCCAAGGCCATTTGGGGGTGTTTGGACTAGACTGAATAAGAAGTTCTCAGATAAAATCATTTGTGTTTCCCAAGCTGTTTTGAATCACTTTGAAAATGAACCAAAAGCAATTTTAGTTTATGACAGAGCATTGGTTGAAGAAAAGTTACCTGCTAAAGTAGTTGACCATATAAATCAACCTCAGGAAATTAAATTCTTGTATCTTAGTAACTACATACAAGGCAAAGGACAGGATAAATGTTTAAAAGCTTTTATTAGCTGTTTTAAAAAAAATAATAGGATCAGGTTAAAGTTTGTGGGGGGAGATATGGGGTTGAAAAAAAATCAAGAGTTTAAAAAGTCATTAGAGGAAACGGTACATCAGAATCGTTTGGAGCAGATAGTAACTTTTTGTGACTTTACATATGATATTGAAAAAGAAATCAAAGATGCTGATGTAATGCTCAACTTTTCTGAGTCAGAATCGTTCTCATTGACTTGTTTTGAATCTCTATACTTTGGCACACCTTTGATCGCCACAGATTGTGGTGGGCCAGCAGAGCTTTTTGAAAATGGGGTCTCTGGTATTCTAGTCCCAGTTAATGATGTCAGTGCCATGGAAAAGGCTATTCTTCATCTTGCCGATTCTCCTGCCAAATTGGCTACTTTTGCTTCCGAAGCAAAACAGTATGTTAGGCAGAAGTTTGACAAAGTAAACACTACTCAAAAATTAGGAACTATTTATCAAAGTATTTCAAGATAACATTTATGGAACTGATTGACTTTAAAATCTTAGAGGAAAACAAAGATGTATTGTATACGCAATGGCATAACCCTCAAAAGCCTTTTCATTATTTGGTATATGATAATTTCTTCCACATTCAAGCTGCTGAAAAAATTTTGGCAGCTTATCCTGATGTAATAACTGGGAATTGGAATGGTACAACTTATGTGAATCAAAAAAATAAGTTTACCATGACTAAGTTTGGGGAAGATATGCCACTTATGCAACAAGTATTTGCCGAACTGAACGGTAAAAAGTTTTTAAACTTTCTTGAGTCTGTAACTGGTGTGGGTAATTTACTCGCAGATGAAGACCTTTTTGGGGGGGGGCTGCACCAATCTACCAATGGAGCCTTTTTAGATGTGCATGTCGATTTTAACATTCATGATAAGACGAAATATCACCGTAGAATGAATGCAATTGTCTACATGAACAAAGATTGGAAAAAAGACTATAATGGCTATCTAGAGCTTTGGGATATGCAAAAGAAAAAGCAACTTGAGTACATTGAACCTCTATTCAATAGATTGGTTATCTTTGAAACGAATGAGGTGTCTTTTCATGGACATCCTAAACCTCTTAATACCCCTCCGCATCTTTCTAGAAAATCTATGGCTGTATATTACTATACGAAAGATAGGCCTGCTCATGAGATTGCAGAAGAGCATAACACTATTTATGTAAATACTGAAGGTGCTGGAGGTTTACTTAAAAATTTGAAGTCTGGTCTTAAGGCTGCTGTGGAAAGAACGATTAAGAAGTAGAACTCTCAAAAACGGAAAGGGCCTATGCCCTTTCCGTTTTTTAATGTGGTAAAAAATAAATTTAGAACTTTTAAGGAGTAGACAATCGTTCACTATGTTTTACAGAGGCTTGGCTGTAAGAGGTTGCTTTTTATGTGGCATTGGTGATGAAAGCCAAGATTAAACGTAAAGATTAAGACATACTTAAAGATAAGTTCTTCAGGTAATGTTTTGGAGAAGCTTTAACGTTAATTCTAAAGACAATTTTCATATTGGAACAGAATATTTTATTTGTTGTCCCTTATCCTTCTCATAAAGCGCCTTCGCAGCGGTTTAGGTTTGAGCAGTATCTAGATATATTAAATGATGCAGGTTATACGTATGATACTGCTCCTTTTCTTGATGCTTCAACTTGGGATATTCTCTATAAACCCGGACATACTCTGCCTAAGGTCTCAGGCATTGTCAAGGGCTTTCTTCGTCGCCTTATTCTATTGTTTAAGATACAAAAGTATAAATTCATCTTTATACACCGCGAAGCTACCCCCATAGGTCTTCCCTGGTTTGAGTGGATTGTTGCCAAGGTTCTGAAAAAGAAAATAATATATGATTTTGATGATGCCATTTGGATGCCGAATACTTCAGAAGCTAATAAGATAGTGGCAGGTTTGAAATGGCACCATAAAGTGGGGCAGATCTGTCAATGGGCATATAAAGTGAGTTGTGGCAACACTTACTTGCAGACATATGCTAGAAAGTTCAATTCAGAATCATTTGTAATTCCAACTACTATTGATACTGTTGGGCATCATAATAGGTTAAAAGAGCAGGAAAATGAACCTGTAGTCATAGGCTGGACAGGTACACATTCTACCATGAAATATCTTGAAACGATTGTTCCAGTATTAAAAAAGCTTGAGGAAAAGTATTCTTTTTTGTTTTTGGTGATATCAAACAAAGAGCCGGTGTTTCAGTTAAAGTCTTTACGTTATTTACCTTGGAACAAAGATTCAGAAATTGAGGATTTGCTGAGAATGAATATTGGGGTGATGCCTTTGGTGGATGACCAATGGGCCAAAGGCAAGTGTGCCTTTAAGGCCCTCCAATACATGGCTTTAGGTATACCTGCCCTTGTATCACCGGTTGGGATGAATACAGAAGTGGTAGACCATGGGATCAATGGCTTTATTTGTGATGAGCCTAGCCAATGGTATTCAGCGCTAGAAGAATTATTGGTTAATTCCTCTAGAAGGATTGAACTAGGTAAAGAAGCAAGAATGAAAATAGAAAGTACTTATGCGGTTACTGCTAATCGCCTTAACTTTCTTGGTCTCTTTAGGTGAGCTTGCATCATGTACAAAGCAGCAAGGTAAAAGGGCATTAATGGAATTTTGTAACGTACTAGAGTCCCAAAGTTACCACTATTGGTACCCACCCCAAATGCAAAGACTAATGAGAAGATTATGCAAAATGTAAGTATAGGTTTTGAACTTATCAGCTGAACTGTCTTCCAGAAGCCTGTCCTGAAGATTATACGCAGCGTCAAGAAAATAAACATACTGGCCTCAAGTGCTGATAATAGCATAATGGGGTTTCTCACCTCCCACAAGAATGGGCGGTACAATGCCACAATAATGGCTTGTGGGGCTACCGTAATCATGCTACCAATGCTTCCATCAAAAGTGCCTATGTTATAAGCAGAGCCTGAGCTTACATATTCACTAAGGTATTCACTGTTTATTTTGGTGCGTTCTCCAATTTTCTCAATATCATATCTTTCGTCTCCTGCCGTCAACGTAGTAGCTCCTATATAGGCAACTAACAACCCAAAGACAATGAATACTGGTTTTGCAATGGTACGTATTAGTTTATTCTTTATTCGATTGTTATTCTCAAGGAATATCCAGAATAGGGCGGGAGGTAAAAAAGAAAGTAAAATATATACTTTCACTGATAAAAGCAGGTAAGTTGCTAGTATGGTAAGGGTTATAGAACTGAATAACTTTTTCTTTTCAATAAAGGACATATAGAATCCATAGAATAATAAACCTAGCGCCCCTATTGTGACAGAATCTTTCATAAAGCCTGATCCCCAAAAGAATACAGAAGGAAGAAAGAAGCACGGTATTGCCAATTGCTTATACAAGGCTGGGTATATTTTCAAAAAGGTTGTGTATAAAGCCCAAATACCTGCAAAGCTGGAGGTGGCAAAGAATATGGCAATAACACTATAGGTGTTCAAGCCTATTATGCCAAAAAGTGCTCCTATTTTAATGATGATAAACTCTGTTGGCGACTGGTACCAATAAATTTTAGAGGTGTATTGAATTGTTTCAGGATCATACTCTCCATTTGAGAGAAGGATTTTGATCCCAATACTTGGGTTGTCATAAAAGGCCTGTGTTACAATTTTACTGCTATTATAGTAATTGAAAGTGTCGCCGCCTCCGTAATAGAATTGATATATTAGCCCAAGTGAAAGTGCTCCAATAATTTTTAATGTTAATGCTGGGATAAAGTACTTCCTAGTTTGCTTATTGGTGAATTTAGATCTTAGTCCATATGCAATTGCATAAATGATGATCAAAAATATAGGGGTGAGAAATAAATCCTTTAATTCCATTGTGGTATGTTTACTTCACCTTCCGGTTCTTTCTCAAATATGCTTTCGCCTCTTTGGCTGAATCTGTCTTAGCATCAGCCAGCTTCATCACCACCTCATAGTACTGCTTGGCCTGCCGCACGTTCTTCTCCTTGTCACTGATTCTAGCCAGGTTGACGAAGGAAGAGATGTAATACCCGGACTCCTGTTCATTGATCTGTTCGGCAAAGGTAATGCATTGCTGGTAATAGGCCTTTGCCTTGGCATAATCCCGGTTGCGGTACTGGTTGATATACCCCAGATAGAAACTGGCGTAGCGGCCGCTGATGGCTTCATAACCGAATACCTTGCGGTTGATCTTGTCCAGAATCTGCGTGGAAAGCTGCTCGGCTACCGGGAAGTTGCCCTCGGTGAAGGCCATGCGGGCGTAGAAGCGCTGGAAATAGGGGTTGTCTGGGTAAGTGCTGGCCAGGTATTGGGACAAGGACATGGCCGAGGCTCCGTTTTTGGCGTCATTTGCGTAAATCTTCATCAAAAAGAACTTCGCCTCGGTGCCAGTGTAAAAGCCGTTGAAGGCCACTTGCTGCAGCTGTTTCAACCCCAGGTTCTTGTTCCCCTTGGGGAAGAAGTAGAGGATGGGGCGCAGCAAGGGGTAGTTCTCGTGGATCCAGATGGAGTAGTAGTTGAAGAGCGCCTCGCCAAACAGGAACTCGTCGCTGAGGCCGTTAGCTTTCTTGCTTTTCTGCAGGTAGTCCAGGGCCCGGTTGCTCATGATGGCTGCCTTGCGCCAGTTCTTGCGTTCCGCGTGCAGGCGGGCCCCAAACCCGTTGGCCGCTGAGAGGAAGAAGGCCGCCTCTAGGTTTTTGTTGTCCTTGTCATACAGGTTCTCCGCCAGCGTAATGGTGGTATCCATGTAGGCCAGAAAGTAATTGTCGTAGCGGGTGTCGGTGATGTTGGAGGGCACCATCTTCCACCATTGGCTCAGGCCTATCAGGAAATAAGGCATGGGGTGTTTGGGGTACCTTCGGCGTAGGGATCTGAACTGTTTTTCGGCGGTCTCGAACTTGAAGTTGTACATGTTGTCTACCGCACCGCCCAGCTCGTTCATGATGCTCTCGTTCAGCAACAGCCAGCCTTTGATGTCCAGGGCCTGGGGCAACACATCTACGGAGTCCAGGAGAATAGTGGCCTGCAGCGAATCCAGAAGTTTCTGGTCAATCTGTTTGGTGGAATCAGGTACCTGCGCCTGCGCCTGCAAGAAGGGGAAGAGGAAAAGGAAGAAGAAAAGGATCTTTTTCATTAATTTTTCAAAACTGCCAAAACACTCCTGTACGCACAAAGGCCTAAGGTACTGGGTGGTAAAAAGAGAGCCGACCCCACAACATGCGTCTGCCTCAGTAGGTTTCAATTTGCGTAAAACTACGGAGGTCGCTTTTGCCTTGTTTTCTCAAAAGTACTGCCAAAACGTGCTTAATCGCTACAAGGAAAACCATTACTTTTGAAAAAACGCACAACTATGGAATTATTGCGCCAACTCTGCCAGGTTCATGCCCCTTCTGGCAATGAGGTAAAGATGAAAGAATTTCTGCTGGCCTACGTGCAGGAAAAGCAGGACTCCTGGAAAACAAAACCGCAGATCATCCAGGGCGAAGGCTTTCAGGATTGCCTGCTTCTGGTCTTCGGGAAACCCCGCACGGTGATTTTTGCGCATATGGACTCCATTGGGTTCATGGTGCGGTATGGCCGGCAGCTCATCAAGATAGGAGGGCCTGGGCTGGAAACGGGCTTTGAATTGGTGGGGGAAGACAGCCAGGGAAAAATCTCTTGTACGCTGGTAGTGGATGAGGAAGAACAGGAGCTCCACTATGACTTTGGGCGGGAGATTGAGCGGGGCACGGAACTGGTGTTCAAGTGCGATTTCAGGGAGACCGAGGAAACCGTGCAAAGCTGCTACCTGGACAACCGCCTGGGAGTCTGGAACGCGCTGCAGGTGGCCGAGACGCTGGAGGATGGCATTATTGCCTTTGGTTGCTGGGAAGAGACAGGCGGCGGGTCAGTGGGCTACCTGGCTAAGTACATACATGAGACCTACGGCATCACCCAGGCGCTCATCTCAGACATCACCTGGGTAACTGAAGGCGTGTTGACCGGGGAGGGCGTGGCGATCTCCCTCAGAGATTCATTGATCCCGCGCCGGAGTTTTGTGCGGAAGATCATCAAACTGGCGCAAGAATCTGAAATTCCCTTCCAGGTAGAGGTGGAGAGCGCCGGAGGCTCAGACGGCAAGGAACTCCACTACGGCAACATCCCCTGGGATTGGTGTTTCATAGGGGCACCCGAAGATAATGTCCATACCCCGGATGAAGTCGTGCACAAAGATGACATTTACGCTATGGTGGCGCTGTATAAACTCCTGATGCAGAAACTGTAAAAGAAGCAGCATAGAGTATAAGGTATATTTGTTTTTTAGGCCAGAAAGGTTAGCTTGCAAGGAGCTACTACGCTTATAGTCCAAACCTAACCAAACAAAGCCTTACTTTATGCAGACAATTCTCTACGCTATTCCGGCCCTCGGGCTGGTTGCCTTGTTGTACACTGCCATCAAATCGGCTTGGGTTACCAGGCAAGACGCCGGCGACGAAAAGATGAGCACCATTGCCCGCTACATTGCCGAGGGGGCCATGGCTTTTCTGAAAGCCGAGTACAAAGTGCTCACCTACTTTGCCATCATCGCCTCGCTTTTCCTTTTTTACCTGGGCTACGTGGGCGAGAACTCTTCCCCCATCATTGTCCTGGCTTTTCTGATTGGGGCTATTTTCTCTGCCCTGGCCGGGTTCATAGGCATGCGCATTGCCACCAAAGCCAACGTACGCACCGCCCAGGCCGCCAAAACCAGCCTTTCTAAAGCTCTGGAAGTCTCCTTTACCGGTGGGGCCGTGATGGGCATGGGGGTGGCCGGTTTGGCCGTGTTAGGGCTAGGTTCGCTTTTCATAGCTTTCTACTATTGGTTTGTGCAGCGGACCGGGGCGGCGGCCAGCAGTGAGGAGATGGAAGTGGCACTGGAGGTGTTGACGGGTTTCTCCTTGGGCGCGGAAAGCATTGCCCTGTTTGCCCGCGTGGGCGGTGGTATCTACACCAAAGCCGCTGATGTTGGGGCAGACCTGGTAGGGAAAGTAGAGGCCGGTATTCCGGAAGATGACCCCCGGAACCCCGCCACCATTGCGGATAACGTGGGCGACAACGTAGGAGACGTGGCCGGAATGGGCGCCGACTTGTTCGGATCTTACGTGGCTACTATTCTGGCTACCATGGTTTTGGGCCGCGAGATCACCGTTCAGGACAACTTCGGAGGCTTATCGCCCATCATCCTGCCCATGCTCATTGCGGGGGTAGGCATCATCTTCTCCATGATCGGGACGCTGTTTGTGCGGGTGAAGGAGGGCGGCAGCGTGCAGGCGGCCCTGAACATGGGCAATTGGTCTTCGGTGGCGTTAACGGCCATTGCCTCTTACTTTATCATTGACTGGTTGATGCCCGCCACCCTGAACCTGCGGGGCTATGAGTTTACTTCTATGGGTATCTTCTGGGCCGTAATCATTGGTTTGGTGGTAGGAACCCTCATCTCCATCATCACCGAGTACTACACGGCCATGGGCAAGAAACCGGTGAACTCCATTGTGCAGCAATCTTCTACGGGGGCCGCCACTAATATCATTGCCGGGTTGAGCGTGGGCATGATGAGCACGGCCATGCCGATCATTGTGCTGGCAGCCGGTATCGTCTTTTCCTATGCCGTGGCCGGTCTTTACGGGGTAGCCATTGCCGCCGCCGGTATGATGGCCACCACCGCCATGCAGCTGGCCATTGACGCCTTCGGGCCCATTGCCGACAACGCCGGAGGCATCGCTGAGATGAGCGAGCTGCCCAAGGAAGTGCGCGAACGCACCGATATTCTGGATGCCGTGGGCAATACCACCGCCGCCACCGGAAAAGGATTCGCTATAGCCTCGGCGGCATTGACCTCACTGGCTTTGTTTGCCGCCTTTGTGGGTATCTCCGGCATCAGCACCATTGACTTGTACAAAGCTCCGGTCTTGGCCGGTTTGTTTATTGGCGGTATGATTCCGTTTGTGTTCTCGGCCCTGGCCATTAGCGCGGTGGGCCGGGCGGCCATGGCCATGGTGCAGGAGGTGCGCCGCCAGTTCCGCGAGATCCCGGGTATCATGGAAGGCACGGGCAAACCCGAGTACGACAAGTGCGTGGCCATCTCCACTGAGGCGGCCCTCCGGGAGATGATGCTGCCGGGGGCTATTGCCCTGATCGTGCCGCTCATCATAGGGTTCGGTTTACGGGGTGTTTTTGAGGAAGTGTCCAGTGCCGAGATATTAGGGGGCGTTCTGGCCGGGGTGACCGTGTCGGGCGTATTGATGGCCATTTTCCAATCCAATGCCGGCGGCGCCTGGGATAACGCCAAGAAATCCTTTGAGAAAGGGGTGCTGATCAACGGCGTAATGGAATACAAAGGCTCAGACCCGCACAAGGCCTCCGTGACCGGAGATACCGTGGGTGATCCTTTTAAAGATACCTCCGGTCCATCCATGAACATTTTGATCAAGCTCATGTCCATCGTCTCCTTGGTGATCGCGCCGCACATTGCGGTACGGGAAACAACGCCACCGGCCCCGGAGAACCGCCTCAACGTAGAAACCACCAACCTTACCACTACTAATACCGGGGTCGGTAGTACCGAGCATTATCCAAGCCGCTAAGGCTTGACGGTGGGCGGGAGGCAGGTGCAAGGGGTACTGCCTGAAAAGCCCTTTTCTGCAGAAAAGGGCTTTTTTCTTTTAATTTAAGGCAGTTTTCCCCAAATTTGATGTTCCCTAGAATTTAAAAAGATGCATCATCCGCCGGTAACCATTCAAGACAAGCAGTTCAGTATCTACCTCCCAGAGCGGAAAATCCTTCACAGCGTGGAGATTGTGGCGGCTAGGATAAGCCATGATTACCGCGGCAAACAGCCTTTGTTCCTCTCGGTGCTGAACGGTTCGTTCATGTTTGCCTCTGACCTCATGAAAGAGATGAGCATTCCTTGCGAGATTTCCTTTATCCGCCTTTCTTCCTATGAGGAAATGCAGAGCACAGGCAAGGTGAAAGAGATCATCGGGCTGAAAGAAGAGATCAAAGGGCGCCATGTGGTGGTGGTGGAAGACATCGTGGACACCGGGCATACCATTGCCGGGTTGTTGCCGCAGTTGCAGGCCAAAGGGCCGGCGTCTGTGGAGGTAGCCACCCTGCTCATCAAGCCAGACAGCCTGCAGCACAACCTTTCCATCAAGTACCCGGCCTTGTCTATCGCCAATGATTTTGTGGTGGGCTACGGCCTGGATTACAATGGACTGGGCCGCAACCTGCGGGATATCTACAAAGTGATGTAGGGCAGGGGCAAAGGCTGTTTGTAGGCTGTTTTCAGGAAAGGGCGGCTAAACCCGATGGGTTAATCTGGCCGTTCCCGTAAATGCTGTCATTTCCAAGATTTTATTGCTACTTTTGTTTTCTCACAATTTCCATACTCATGCTGAATATCGTACTCTTCGGTCCTCCAGGGGCAGGCAAAGGCACGCAGAGCCAGAAACTTATTGAAAAATACGGGCTCATCCACCTTTCAACCGGTGATCTGCTGCGCTCTGAGATTTCTCAGGGAACTCAGTTAGGGCTCAAGGCGAAGAAACTCATGGACGAAGGCCTTCTGGTGCCGGATGAAGTGGTGATTGGCATGATTGAATCCAAGATCGCTGACAACCGCTCTGCCGCCGGGTTCATCTTTGACGGTTTCCCGCGCACGGTGCCCCAGGCAGAGGCGCTGGACCAACTGTTGGTGAGATACGACCAGGGCATTAGCTGCATGATCGCCTTGCAGGTGAACGAAGAGGAACTGGTGAAACGCCTGTTGCTCCGCGGACAGACCTCTGGCCGGCCAGATGACGCAGATGAGACGCTTATCCAGAAACGGGTGCAGGAGTACAATACCAAAACCACCCCTGTCGCCAACTATTACGCCCAGCAGAACAAGTTCTATGCAGTAGACGGCATTGGCGAAATTGAGGAGATCTTCACCAAAACCTGCGAGATCGTGGATGCTTGCCAGGTAGCTTTGAACAAGTAAAAGAGACGTATCTGCGGCGGGGAAGGAACGATTCTGGTCTGTTCCTCTGTTCAACTGAGACGTTTATTTCTGATAGAATATTCCGGAAGCATTCTCCTCGTGGGAATGCTTCCTTGTTAACATAGCCTTTACTTTACCAATACCACATTGTCATCATCCAACTTTATAGACTACGTCAAAATCTGCTGCCGTTCCGGGCACGGAGGAGCCGGTTCAGCCCACCTGCACCGTGACAAGAAAACGGCCCACGGCGGGCCAGACGGCGGTGACGGGGGCCGCGGAGGGCACATCATCCTGAAAGGCAACTCCCAACTCTGGACTTTGCTGCACTTGCAGTACCAGAAACACGTGATCGCGGAGAACGGCGGAAGCGGCGGACCCAGCCACTCCAGCGGCGCCTACGGGAAAGACATTGTGCTGGAAGTGCCCATTGGCACCATCGCCAGAGATGCCGAAACGGGCGAGATCAAAGCCGAAATCACCGAGGAAGGCCAGACCGCCATCATCACGCCCGGTGGCCGCGGTGGCCTGGGCAACTCCCACTTCAAGTCGCCCACGAACCAGACGCCTACCTACGCCCAGCCCGGCGAAGAAGGACGCGAGGAGTGGACGGTGCTGGAGCTGAAACTGCTGGCCGACGTAGGTCTGGTAGGTTTCCCGAACGCCGGTAAATCCACGCTCTTATCTGTGGTGTCGGCGGCCAAGCCCAAGATTGCCAATTACCCTTTCACCACCCTGGTGCCCAACCTGGGCGTGGTGGCGTACCGTGACTACAAATCCTTTGTGATGGCCGATATTCCCGGGATCATTGAGGGCGCCTCAGAAGGCAAAGGGTTGGGAATCCGGTTCCTGAAGCACATTGAGCGGAACTCCATTTTGCTTTTCATGATCTCGGTGGAAAGCCCAGACATTGCCGAGGAGTACGAGATCCTGGTGAACGAGCTCAGGACCTACAACCCTGAGTTGCTGCACAAACAGCGCCTGCTGGCCATCACTAAAACCGACCTCATTGACGATGAGCTGGAGGCGGAGATGCGGGCCACTCTGCCCCAGGACCTTCCCACTATCTTCATCTCCAGCCTTACCCAGAAAAACATCACGCCGCTCAAAGACATGATCTGGAAAGCGCTGAACACCGCCTAAACGGAGTTGGCATAGCTGTTTAGGGGCGGTTTTAGAAAAAAGGCGCCTAAACAGAAGACCACTTTGGGGCTGCCACCTAAAGGTGCGGCTTTGCCAGATGCTGCCATAAAGAGCGGCCAAGAGCCGGTGTTTTAAGCCTGGAAATGCCAGAATGACATAAAAACAGGTTTGGCAAAGAAGTTGCCGCTGGTCAGGCACCCAGAGACAACCATAGATCAAGAATAAATCTTTAAAGGATATATGAGTACTACAGCTGAACAGAATCCTCAGGAACAAGAAAACCTACAGCCAGAGCAAACAGAGGCCACTGAAACAACCGCTGCTGAGCAGACAGAACAGCAGAACCCAGAAGCCGGGACTGCCGCTACTGAGGGGGGCACGTCAGAAGCCGATGAGCTGCGCGACAAATACCTGCGCCTGCACGCTGAGTTTGACAACTTCAGACGCCGCACGTCAAAAGAGCGGCTGGAACTGTTCAAGACGGCTAACCAGGATTTGATGGTCGCCCTTATTCCGGTGCTGGATGATCTGGAGCGCGCTCAGGCTGCCATGCAAGACGCTCAGGACGTGACCGCGGTGCGGGAAGGCGTAGAGTTGATCTTCGGTAAGTTTTTAGGCGTTCTGCAACAGAAAGGCTTGAAGCCCATGGAAGCGATCGGTCAGCCGTTTGACGCAGATGTGCATGAAGCCATCACGCAGATTCCGGCCCCAAATGAGGAAATGAAAGGGAAAGTGATTGACCAAGTAGAGAAAGGATATTACCTCAATGACAAAGTGGTTCGCTTTGCCAAGGTGGTGATTGGAGCATAACAAGCCATGGCAACCAAAAGAGATTATTATGAAGTACTGGGCGTAGCCAAAGGGGCTTCAGCGGATGAGATCAAGAAGGCGTACCGCAAGATCGCCATCAAGTTCCACCCTGACAAGAACCCCGATGACCCTACCGCCGAGGATAAATTCAAAGAGGCGGCAGAGGCCTATGAGGTCCTGAGCGACGAGCAGAAGCGGCAGCGCTATGATCAGTTCGGGCACCAGGGGGTGAACGGCGGCTTCGGCGGCGGCGGTGGCATGAACATGGAAGACATCTTCTCCCAGTTCGGTGACATCTTCGGCGGCGGCGGTGGCGGCGGTTTTGAAAGCTTCTTCGGTGGCGGACAGCGCGGCGGCAAACGCATGCGCAAAGGCAGCAACCTACGCATCAAACTCAAACTCAACCTGGAGGAAGTAGCCAAAGGCGTTGAGAAGAAAATAAAGGTAAAACGCTACGAGGCCTGCAACACCTGTGACGGCAACGGTTCCAAAAACGGAACGGCGCTGCAAACCTGCGGAACCTGTCAGGGATCTGGTCAGGTAAAACGTGTGGTAAACACCATGCTGGGCCAGATGGTGTCTGCCAGCACCTGCCCCACCTGTTCCGGGGAAGGCAAGATGGTGAGCCAGAAGTGTGATGTCTGCCACGGCGAAGGCCGTCAGCTCCGCGAAGAGGTGATCTCCATCAACGTACCCGCCGGCGTGGCCGATGGCATGCAGCTCTCCATGGGCGGCAAAGGCAACGTGCCGGAGCGCGGCGGTATTCCCGGCGACCTGTTGATCCAGATTGAGGAAGAGCACCATCCTACCCTGCGCCGCGACGGCAACAATGTCATGTATGAGCAGTACGTGAGCTTTGTAGACGCTACCTTAGGCGCCAGCGTAGAGGTTCCCACTATTGAGGGCAAGGTGAAGATCAAGATAGACCCAGGTACCCAGTCTGGCAAGATCCTGCGCCTGCGCGGCAAGGGTATCCCAGACATCAACGGCTACGGAAGGGGTGACCAACTCATCCATATCAACGTCTGGACGCCCAAGAACGTGAACCCAGAGGAGCGCCAGATCCTGGAACGCCTGCGCGAGTCCCAGAACTTCGTGCCCAACCCCGGCAAAAACGAGAAAGGCTTCTTCGAGAAGATGAAGGAGTATTTTCAGTAAGGAGTTCTGAGTCTTGAGTTCAGAGTCCTGAGTCGGGAAATAGATTTTAGCAACGCCCGCTTCCTTTCACAGGAAGCGGGCGTTGCTGTTTTAAAGAACTTTTTTGAAAAGGAGGCCTTGTTTGTAGCGGCGTTACACCGTAACGCCGTGGTCCTATGAAACAAAAACGCCTCCACCTAAACAGACCTTTCTATACTACAGGTTGAAAATGTGGCAAGGGCCGTTCCTGTAGGTTTGAAATTGGTCTGCTGCGTACAACCCCGGCGTTACCGTGTAACACCGCTACGGGGTTTTTGGCCTGAATTATTAAAAACAACCGAGAAACTCTCTTTTACCCTCCAGTTGCAAACCGAATCCCTTTCCCTTAGCTTTAACCCTTCACCAACCGCTAAACTCTTGCAACCCATTCTTCAGATACAAGGCGTGAGCAAGCGCTATGAAGCGCACCAAGCCTTGGATAAGGTCTCGTTTGAAGTGCCTACGGGCAGCATTTTCGGGCTGTTAGGCCCAAATGGGGCCGGTAAAACCTCGCTCATCAGAATCATTACCCAGATCACGGCGCCAGATGAAGGGCAGGTGCTGTTTGAAGGTCAGCCTCTGCGGCCGCACCACGTGCAGCAGATTGGGTATCTACCTGAGGAACGGGGATTGTACAAGAAAATGAAGGTAGGGGAGCAGCTGTTGTATCTGGCGCGGCTGCGGGGCTTGGAGAAAGCAGACGCCACCCAACGCATCAAAGTCTGGGCCGACCGGCTGGACCTGAAAACCTGGCTCAACAAGAACGTGGAAGATCTTTCCAAAGGCATGCAGCAGAAAGTGCAGTTCATTGCCACGGTGCTCCATGAACCCAAGCTGCTGATCCTGGATGAGCCTTTCTCGGGTTTTGACCCGGTGAACGCCAACCTCATCAGAGACGAGATTATGAAGCTGCGGGACCAGGGCTGCACCGTCATTTTCTCCACGCACCGCATGGAGTCGGTGGAGCAGATGTGCGATGACATTGCCATGATCCATAACTCACAGAAAGTGCTGGAAGGAAGCCTGAAAGAAGTAAAGTCCAGGTACCGGACCCAGACTTTCCACGTGGAAGGAACGGGCAAGCTGCTGGTCATGTCGCCTGACTTCAAGGTACTGACGCAGACCCAGCACGGCGATCGCTTTGAGGCGGAGGTACAGCTGGAGCCGGAAGTAGGCCCCAGCCAACTGCTGCGCTACCTCACCGAGCGGGTAGAGGTGCATGGGTTCCTGGAGAAATTGCCCAGCATACATGATATTTTCATTCAAACCGTCAACCAGAAATAAAAATGGAGAAGATCTGGTTAGTGTTTCAGCGCGAGTACCTGGTGCGCGTGCGCAAGAAAAGCTTTATCATCATGACCATCTTGGGCCCTTTGCTCATGGCGTTGGTCATGATTGTGCCCATCTGGCTGGCCACCATGTCAGATGACACCAAGGTGGTGCAGGTGCTGGATGAAAGCGGGTACCTGAAAGGAAAACTCACTTCCACGGAAGAACTGAAGTTTGTCAACGTGCCCGGTCCGGTGGAGCGGGCCAAGCAGGAGTATCTTACTACAGAGGATGCCGCTTTGCTGTATATTCCTAAAATAGACCTGGAAAAACCGCAGGGCATTCAGCTGTTCTCCCAGAAAAGCACCAGCCTGGCCATGAAAAGCTCCCTGGAAAAACAGGTGCGGCAGGAATTGGAGGAAGTCAAGTTTGTGAACTCAGGCATTGACCAACAAGTGCTGGACAAGATCAAGACTCCGGTGAGTATTAGAACAGTGAACCTGAGCGAAGAAGGGGAGAAAAGCAGTGACGTGGGCGTGACCACGGGCGTGGGGTTTGCCGGCGCGTTTCTGGTGTATCTGTTCATTTTCATCTACGGCGCCCAGATCATGCGGGGCGTGATAGAAGAGAAAACCAGCCGTATCCTGGAAGTGATGGTATCGTCGGTGAAGCCGTTCCAGCTCATGGCCGGTAAAATCCTGGGCATTGCGGCGGTAGGGCTCACCCAGTTCCTGCTGTGGATCATCCTTACCTCGGCCATTTCTACCGGCGTCTCCTCCCAGTTTGACTTGAAGCGCTTCTCAGATGCACAGATCGGTCAGACGGTGCAGGGCATGGAAACCGAGCGGGAGGTGCAACAGGCGCAGGAAATCAACGAACTCTTCAGCGCCACCCAGAACCTCAACGTGCCCTTGCTCATTGGTACGTTCCTATTCTATTTCTTAGGGGGCTACCTGTTGTATGGGGCCTTGTTCGGGGCCGTGGGTGCCGCCGTAGACTCTGAAACCGACAGCCAGCAGTTCATGTTACCCATCACGGTGCCGCTCATATTGTCCTTTATTGTGGCCCAAACCATCATCATCAAGAACCCCAACGGCCCGGTGGCCTTCTGGATGTCCATGATCCCGTTCACTTCCCCCGTAGTCATGATGCTGCGCATGCCCTTTGGCGTGCCCACCTGGGAGCTGTTGCTGTCTATGTTTCTGCTCATGCTAGGGTTCATTGGCACCATTTGGGTGGGCGCCCGTATCTACCGGGTAGGCATTCTGATGTACGGCAAAAAAGTGAACTACCGCGAGCTGTCTAAATGGCTTTTCTACAAAGGCTGACGTTGGTGATTAGTTGTTAGTGACTAGTTTTTAGTGTTTAGTTGTTAGTGATTAGGGCCGAGTTCCGGGATGTCTATTTTAACGCCATTTAAAAAAAACGGACTTAAAACAGCCGTTTCACTAAAGCATTCGCCGCTAAAAACTAACTACTAAACCCTAATCACTTTCAACTAACAACTAATCACTACCGTCAGCTTTCAAGCCCGTTTTCTGAAAAACTGCCCAAATACATGAAAAGCATACCCTTGCTGTTATTGTCTTTCTTAATGCTCAGTTCTTTCACCCTAGATAAACCGGCGTATCGTTTGTTCCAGGGCAACGGGAAGCCGCTGGCCTATGAGAAAATGTTGAAAGAGCTGGCTGCCGCCGATGTGGTATTTTTTGGGGAGCAACACAATGACCCCATCGCCCATTGGCTACAGTTGGAGCTTACCCAGGATTTGTTCAGGAATCATGGCAAACAGTTGGTGGCGGGTGCCGAGATGTGGGAAACCGATACCCAAGCTGCCTTGGACTCGTTTCTGCGGGGGCAACTGGAGGAGCCTCGGTTTCTGCAGTCTTCCCGGGCCTGGCCCAACTATGCCACCGACTACAAACCCCTGCTGCACTTCGCCAAGGCCAACGGCCTCAAGGTCATCGCCACCAATGCCCCGAGGCCATTGGCCCGGGTTGTGGCCCGCCAAGGATTGAAAGCGTTAGAGGCCCTGCCGGCGGAAGAGAAACAATGGCTGGCCCTGTTACCACTCACTGTAGACCTGGAACTGCCCGGCTACAAACGCATGCTCAGTATGTTCGGTGACACCCATGGTACCTCTGCCGCCTCTTCGCAGATAGTGGAAGCCCAAGCCTTGAAAGATGCCACCATGGCCCACTTCATTAGCAAGAACCTGCAGAAGGGGCAGCGCATGCTACACCTCAACGGCGCCTACCACTCAGACCACCACGAAGGCATTATCTGGTACCTCCGTCGCCTCAGGCCAGAGCTGAAAGTCCTAACCATCTCCACCGTTCTCCAACCGCACCTGGATAAACTAAACAAAGACCACGAGAACCGCGCTGATTTTGTATTGGCAGTTCCAGAAAACATGACCAGAACTTATTAAGTTGTGATTTGGTAGAGCTGGCCATAGTCTAGTAAACACGTCACCTTTTCTTATCTGCAATCCGGTAGACCACCCCGGTTTTGCTGCGGGGCAGCAAGGGAAGTCACAGACTTCCCGTCATGGTAGGAGTCTGCTTTTTTATACGTACCTGCGTTTTCCCGTTCTCTTCAGTAAACCAGGCCCAAAACGCCTTGCCGGGGTTCCTTCTCCCTCAGGGAGAAGGTTAGGATGAGGGAGAAGAGGTTTCCAGTTTGAAGGGCCTTTGCTATGCAACTGCTGGGCATGTTAAGGGAAATGCATTTCCAGCTTGGGAAGCCTTTGCCTTGGAGAGCCGCTGCCCCTCACCCTAGCCCTCTCCCGCGGGGAGAGGTGATTCCCCTTATCCCGCTTTTCCCTGAGATCCTTCTTAGTCTTAAGCCTCTCTCTTTAGCTTCATCCTATAATTAAGAAATTAAATCAGCGTCATAGGAAGGGAGCTTTGCAGCATAGGGAATGGCGGTAGACCTCACAGGTTTTAAAAACCTGTGAGGTCTACACAGCATTCCCTTCGCATAACCCGTTTCCAGCCTTTCGCTTGAGCGCCTAGGCCTCGACCGCCCCTGAGCGGCAGCGAAGTGGGCGGAGTAGAGGGCACAGCGCGAGGGCGGAAGTCGGGGCCCCGCGGCCGTGAGCGCTTACCGGTAACTATGCAAAAAGCTGTATATGGATCAACGCTGGAAGCGGAAATGCCAAGGGAATATCAAAAGGCATGCACATAAATTAGCCATCATGGACTAAACACTAGAAGCAGAACAGCCAAGGAATTAACATACTGCATGCACTGAACAGCCTTATGCGAGAAAAGTGTTAATGTGAACAGTCATTCCCAAGGCCTCGCCAATACCCACCCACAAAAAAAGACCTGCCAAAAAGCAGGTCTTTTCCAAAAAGAAGCGGGAAACCGTTACGCAGAGAAAGAGCTGCCGCAGCCGCAGGTGCTCTTCGCCTGGGGGTTGTTGAAAACGAACCCGCGGGCGTTCAGGCCATCCTGGAAGTCCACTTCCATGCCCATCACGTACATGCCGTGTTTCTTGTCCATGATCAGCTGGACGCCTTCCAGTTCATAGATCTCGTCAGAGTCCTTCGGTTTGTCAAAACCAAGCAAGTACGACATGCCAGAGCACCCGCCGCCTTGCACACCAATGCGTAAACCGTATTCTTCCGGTACGTTTTTATCTTTCATGATCGCCTTTACCTCTTGCAGGGCAAGGGGCGTAAGGGATATAGGGGCTTTTTTTAGAGTTGTGCTTTCCATAGTAAGTGGTTTTTGCCTAGCAAAGATACTAAAATACAGACTGATTGTAACCGTATGTGCTATACTATGGGTAACCGAAAAAGCCCGAAAATGATTCAGCGGGTACCACCTCAGTTTTTTTCCGATATTTACTCGGCCAACGAGCGCCTTTTTGGAACAACCTTGCCTACCAAGCCAGGCTGGCGCAGTGGTACAATCTAATTCTTTATGACCACAGACACCTCTTCTATTATCCTTTTAGTCCTGCTGAGCGCCATTCCCGCCTTGATCATTGGGGGAGCCATGTACCTGCTTACCCAAAAATACCTGGAGCGCGATTACCGGAAAAGGGTGCTGGACATCAGGCTGAAGAACAGCGAGACCATTCTGCCCATCCGGCTGCAGGCCTATGAGCGCATCATCCTGTTCCTGGAGCGCATCACGCCCAGCAACCTGCTGCTGCGGGTGAGCCCCTCCGGGTTGACTGCCGTGGACTTCCAGGCCCAGTTGCTCCAGGAGATCAGGGCCGAATACACGCACAACCTCTCCCAACAACTGTACATGAGCGAAGCCGCCTGGCAGCAGGTGAAAAAGGCGAAGGAAGACGTGGTCTCCATGATCAACCAGAACTACCAGAACCTCGCCGACAAGAACCGGGGCACTGAGTTAGCCAAGCGGGTACTGGAAAACGTGCTGCACACCGAGGTAGACCCCACGGCCCATGCCATCCAGTTCCTGAAGCGGGAGCTGCACGAGATTTTCTAAAACCCCCGGCCTTGGTTCCTACGACAGGGGTTTCACCATTAGCAGACTGTACATCAGGGGGAGTTTTTCTTCCAGGCCTATGATGCGCCAGTGGCCGTCTGCACCCTGCTGCAGGTTCTCAAAGCAGTTATAATAGGAGTAGGGCAGTTCCTGGAACGCCTGCAGTTGCAGGTTCTGGCGCAGCAAGGCACCCAATACCTCACTCAAGCCGTGGTTCCACGAGTATTCAGTATACTTGATAGGAGCCTCCCGGTCGGTATAGGTGCCGGAGGATCCTTCTATGATGGGACCGCCGTTGTTGAAATAGGAATAGGCCACCCGGGAGAAATCAGGGGTAAACATCCAGACAACAGGGTGGAACTCCGCCAGGAAAAACGTGCCGCCGGGTTTGAGGAAGTGCGTTACCACCTGCGCCCACCGCTCCAGGTCGGGCAACCAGCCTATGACTCCGTAAGAGGTGAAGACCACATCAAACTGACCTTCCAGGTGCTGGGGCAGGTCATAGACGTTGCAGCACACGAATTCGGCGTCCAGCCCGAGTTCCTGGTTGAGTTGCCGCGCCAGCGCGATGGCCTCGTCTGACAGGTCTACTCCCGTGACTTTGGCGCCCAGCCGGGCCCAGGAAAGGGTATCTTGCCCAAAATGGCACTGCAAATGCAGCAGTTTCTTGCCGCGTACCTCGCCCAGCGCCTCCAACTCCAGCGCGTTTAAGCTGTTTTTGCCCTCTTTAAAGGATTTCAGGTCATAAAAGGCCGAGTCTTTGTGCACGCCGGTGCGAAGATTCCAGGCGTGGCGGTTTACCTCAATATAGTCTAGTGGAGAATCCATGCCTTTTAGGGTTGTTTTACCTAAAGTAGCCAAAAAACGAGAACGGGCAAAAACGGCCTAATAGGTAATCTGGACAAGGGTGGAGGAAAGTGAAAAGACCACCTCAGCCCCCGGCCACCTAAAAGGGGAAAGCCAGTTGCCCACCCTGGTGTTTGCCGTAATTCAGGTTAGAGACGGTGATGCCCAGCAACCTGACTGGTTTGGCGGGAAAAGCGGGCGAACGCAGCAAATCAAGGACAATGTCCAACAGAACTTCCTCGGCCCGAACGTTGGAGAAAAAGGTTTTGCTGCGGGTGTTGAGGGTGAAATCATGGTATTTGAGCTTGAGGGTGACGGTTTTGCCCGAGGCTTCCAGCCGATGCAGGTCATAAGCCACCTCTTCGGCCAAGCGCTGCAATTCTGGTAGCATCTCTTCCTCGGTCTCCAGGTCTTGCCCAAACGTGCGCTCTGAGCCAATGCTTTTCCTGATGCGGTTGGGTTCCACCTCCCGCTCGTCCTGGGCGCGGGCAATCTGGTAAAAGTAAGAACCTGATTTACCGAAGTGCCGGCGCAAATCCATCTCAGAGCGGTTTTTCAGATCCGCTCCCGAATGGATGCCCAACTGTTTCATCTTGGCCGCGGTCACATCACCGATTCCGTAGAACTTCTCAATGGGCAGGGCTTCCACAAAGGCCTCGGCCTCGTCTGGCAACACCACCGTCAGGCCGTCGGGTTTGTTCTTTCCCGAGGCCACCTTAGCCAGAAACTTATTATATGATACGCCCGCCGAAGCCGTGAGCCGGGTTTCCTGCAGGATCTCGTTTTTGATGCGCTGCGCGATGAGCATCGCGGATTTCAGCCCGAACTTGTTCTGGGTGACATCCAGATAGGCCTCGTCTAGAGAAAGTGGTTCCACCAGATCAGTATAACGCAGGAAGATTTCCCTGATCTGCCGTGAGACCTGCTGGTACACCTCAAAGCGGGTGGGCACCATGATCAGGTGCGGGCATTTGCGCAGGGCCAGTTGAGCCGGCATGGCCGAGAAAACCCCGTATTGCCGCGCCTCATAGCTGGCCGCCGCCACCACGCCCCGGGCCTTGGTACCGCCCACCGCCACGGGTTTCCCGCGCAGGGCCGGGTTGTCGCGCTGCTCCACAGAGGCGAAGAAAGCGTCCATGTCTATGTGAATGATTTTGCGCACGACAAAGGGGCTTGGTTAGGGAAGGAGCGGGGAGAAGACAGGGCTTTTAGACCTTGTTTTTGGGGTACCGCCAGGGGGTACGTGAAATTTTCGTCCTGATTTACAAGCAAAAACCATTTAGGGGCTGTTTTTGTCAAATGATTCGTGAACTTGCGGCGTTACAAAACGTACTGCGAAGTTAATCTATGCGGGTCGCATAGGCTAAAAAAGAACGTTGGTTCTTTATTTTTGTGTGTAAAACCAAATCCACTTAATCATCCATTCTATGAAAATCAAATCTTTACTCTCTCTGTTCGTGTGTGGAGTGGCTAGCCAGTTTATGGTAAGTTGCTCTTCTTCAAACCAGTATTTTGACTTCAGTGCACCTGCCACCACCTACCATAAAGCCGCACCTGCTCAGGCTGCCCCAGCGGTAGAAGCCGCCGTTGTGGCCCCGGCCACGCATGAGATAGCCCCGGTTGCCGCCACCCCAGCCCAGCCAGCCCCGGCCTTGGAAGCCAATGCAGCCGCGCCAGTAGCGTCCAGAGAAGTGGCCCGCACTGCGCCCCTTACCTCCACAGCGGTAGCCTCGGCCTTGGCCGCCAACCCCAGCGTGAACGCAATGGCGGGCGAACTAGCCTCAGCCAAAACAAACAAAGACGTGAAAGTGGCCACCAAAAAAATCATGCGTGAAGCCAAAGCCACCAAGAAAGCCAACGCCCTGAACCAATACGTGAAAATTGGTTTGATCCTGCTCGTAGCCGGAGCATTGCTGAGCTTGATTCCTGGTTTAGGTCTGGTAGGAGCCGTGGCCGCCATTGTAGGTCTGGTCTTTATCCTGTTGGGCTTGCTGGAAATGTAATCAATCAGTAGCACCTAGCCCTAAAGCAAAGCGGCACCGTCTATATAGGCGGTGCCGCTTTGCTTTAGGGCAATTTTTGAGAAAATGCCTCTAGAACGCCGTCCGTAAAGCAGATTGCAATTATAGATTAGTACGTCATGCCGGTTCACGTAATAGAGCACAAAGCCCAAAAGGGTAACGGCTACCCGAATGGCCCAGCCAACCGACCTTCCCAGTTATCTACCAAGAGGAGGAGCAAGTGATTTGCGCCAAAGAAGGCCAACAACTGGGAGACCAGCCCCACCAGGAAGAGAAGTAAACCAATGAATTTCATAGTCGAGACGAGGTTTGCTTAGGAAGGAAAAAAGGAAAACCCATAGATGCAGCCCATTGCCCTATTCCATAAAATTCCCACCAAAAAGCAACTTGGGCCTAACCGAAGAAAGGCATCGTTTAAAGCCTGTTTTATGAAAACAGGCCTTAAACGGTGCCTTTCCAGATATTTCGTTCCCCTGGCTTGGATGAAACCTCGCCGGAGATGTTTTTAGTTGTTGTATTCCTGCGGTACGCCGCCGCCCGAGCCTGCTTGGGAAGGAATGCCTAGTTTCCGCTCGCGCTGTTGCTGGTATTGCTGGAATTGGGTCACCGAGAGCACGTTTTTCAGGGACTCCAGGCGGGTGGAACTGATCAAGTCCATGGTAGCCTTGAGCTGGCGCGGGTCGTTCTTGTGGTCTTTTTTGGCTTTCTCCAGTTGCTGAATGCTGGCCAGGTTGATCTGCTTTACCTTGGTGGCCTGGGTTGGGTTCAGTTTCAGGTGCTGCGTCATGGTGGTGGTCATGGACTGGGCGCGCGCCTCAGGAGTCACCGCTGCGGTTTGGGCCTGGCCGGTGAACGTAGTAAAGGCCAGGGCCAGCAATAAGATTGTCCTTTTCATAAACGTGGTACTATGGGTGCGTACAGGTGAAGCCTTGCGGCCATGGTTCTACAAAGCCGGGGTTCTCCAATATAGTTCCGGCCTATGGGGGGCAAAGGTACAAATACCGGGCCAGCTTGCAGCCCCGCCGTTGCGCAGAAAAGCAGGGCGCACCGTGCGGGGTTTCCGCTAATTTCCCTGTATCTTTGAAATCCTGGGGGCTCACGTCATTGCCCGCCTTCAGGGGTTTAACGTCTTTTCAGAACGATTATTTAGCATGCCAGAGAACCATTTCAAGAAGATTGCGGACGAGCTACAGGTAAACCAGAAACAAGTGGAAGCCACCGTAGCGCTGTTGGATGAAGGAGCTACCGTGCCATTCATTGCCCGGTACCGCAAAGAAGTAACCGGCAGTTTAGATGAGGTGGCCATTGCTGCCATCCGGGACCGGGTAGAACAACTCCGCGAACTGGACAAACGCCGTGAAAGCATCCTGAAATCTTTAAAAGACCAGGAAAAACTCACCCCCGAGCTGGAAGCCCAGGTACTGGCCGCCGAAACCATGGCTGTACTGGAGGATATCTACCTGCCCTACAAACCAAAACGCCGGACTAAAGCCACCATTGCCCGCGAGAAAGGCCTGGAGCCCTTGGCCCAGACGCTGTTTGAGCAAGCCAATGTAGATCTGGCCACTACCGCTGCCGAGTTTGTGAGCGAAGAGAAAGAAGTCAAAACCCCTGAGGAAGCCCTGGCCGGCGCCCGTGACATCATAGCCGAATGGGTGAACGAGAACCCTGAGGCCCGCGCCAACATCCGGAACCTGTTTGAGAAGAAAGGCGTGTTCAAAGCGCGCGTGATCCCGGGCAAGGAGGAGGAAGGCCAGAAATACAAAGATTACTTTGAGTGGGACGAGCCCATTGAGAAAGCCCCCAGCCACCGTATTCTGGCCATGCGTCGCGGCGAAAAAGAGATGGTTTTGATGCTGGACGCCCAGCCCGAGGAAGAAGCGGCCCTGGCCATTCTGGAACGCCAGTTCGTGACCGGCCACAACGCCGCCGCCGAGCAGGTGAAACTGGCCATCAAAGAAAGCTACAAACGCATGCTGCGCCTGAACATGGAGACCGAGGTGCGTCTTTCCTCCAAGAAACGCGCCGACGAGGAAGCCATCCGGGTATTCGCCGATAACCTGCGGCCCATGCTCTTGTCTGCGCCGCTGGGCCAGAAACGCGTGCTGGCCATTGACCCGGGTTTCAGGACTGGTTGTAAAGTGGTGGCCCTGGATGAGCAGGGCAAGCTGCTGCATTACGAGGCTATTTTCCCGCACAACGGCGCCGGACAGGCTACCACCGCTGGGCACCAGGTCATGGCCATGTGCCATAAATACCAGATTGAAGCCATCGCCATAGGCAACGGAACCGCCAGCCGCGAGACCGAGACCTTTGTACGTGCCTTAGGCTTGCCCAAAGAGATTGCCGTGGTCATGGTGAACGAAAGCGGCGCGTCTATCTACTCGGCCTCAGACGTGGCCCGTGAGGAATTCCCGGATCAGGACATCACCGTGCGTGGCGCCGTTTCCATCGGTCGCCGTCTGATGGACCCGCTGGCCGAATTGGTGAAACTAGACCCTAAATCCATTGGGGTAGGCCAGTACCAGCACGACGTGGACCAGAACGCCCTCAAGCACAGCCTGGATGACGTGGTGATGAGCTGCGTGAACGCCGTGGGCGTGGAGGTGAACACCGCCAGCAAGCAGTTGCTGACCTACGTATCTGGCTTGGGACCACAACTAGCCCAGAACATCGTGGACTACCGCAATCAGAACGGACCGTTCAAAACCCGCAACGAGCTGCGCAAAGTAGCCCGCCTGGGTGATAAAGCCTTTGAACAAGCCGCCGGGTTCCTGCGCATCCGGGGCGGAAAGCACCCGCTTGATGCCAGTGCCGTTCACCCCGAGCGCTATGCCTTAGTAGAGCAAATGGCCAAAGACGTAGACGCTACCGTAGAAGACCTGCTCAAAAACGCCGAGCTCCGCAAGAAGATCGACTTGAAAAAATATGTGTC
Source organism: Rufibacter glacialis (assembly GCF_008271745.1). Lineage (GTDB taxonomy): Bacteria > Bacteroidota > Bacteroidia > Cytophagales > Hymenobacteraceae > Nibribacter > Nibribacter glacialis. The sequence goes on from NZ_VKKZ01000010.1 coordinate 707,882, forward strand.
TGATACCGTTGGTCTGCCCACACTGCAAGATATTCTGAGTGAATTAGCCAAACCCGGCCGTGACCCACGCGAAAGCTACGAGGCCTTTAGTTTCACCGAAGGCGTGAACGAGATCAAAGACCTGCGCCAGGGCATGAAATTACCGGGTATCATCACCAACATCACCGCCTTCGGGGCGTTCGTAGACATTGGGGTGCACCAGGACGGGCTGGTCCACGTGAGTCATTTGTCGGACCGTTTCGTGAGTAATCCGCATGAGGTGGTGAAAGTAGGGCAGAAGGTAGAGGTAACCGTGCTGGAGGTGGAAGTGGGCCGCAAACGCATTGCCCTCTCCATGAAAGGCGATCCGCAGGCCGCTACCGCCCGGCCAAGCCGCGGCAATGACCGCAAATCCGGGAACCCCGGAGGCGGCAGCAGACGTGACGCCCCGGTAGAGGAAGAAGACATGGCAACCAAACTGAACAAGTTGAAGAACATGTTCCGGTAGGCTGATTGATTGATTTTTGTAGAAGCCTTCGCGCGTTTTGTGGCCTTTTTTCTAAAAGCGCTATCAAAACCTGCGGAGGCTTCTGCGTTTTTCCTCACGTAGGAAATAAAGCCTTTTACAGCAGAGTTAGATAGTACTAATAGAAGCAGTGAGAACAAGGTGCGTCCTGTTTTTGCTGCTTTTTTCTTTAACAAGGTCTAATTCAAACACCGCTACAGAAAGGGGGGATGGCATCTTAGGCGCAGATAGTTGTCTCCAACCCTTGTGGTCAATGGCCTTTTCTTCCTTCTCCTTCTAAGAGATCAGAAAAAACAGGTTCTGGTAATAATACAGGACTGTGAGGTTTGAAAATCAGGGGGTAGATGAATGGTATAATTTTGGGTCTGCTTTGGGTGATTTTCAATTTTATGGTTACTTTTAAAGGCTATATTTTTTCCAATCCACCTTATGCCTAAACCTTTACTTCTTTTACTAGTGCTATGCTATGCCTTGTCTGCCCAGGCACAGAAAGACACGCTGCGCATCAAAAACCTTTCGTACTCTTCCAGCTTTGAAGAAAAGCACTTTAAAGCTTTAGAGAAGGGAGAACAAAACAAGCTGGCCTTGCTGCTGACCGTGAACCCAACGGTCACCGAGAAAGAACTGGAGTGGGCCGGGCAATCCATGCAGCAGCTTTACACGGCCTTGGAAGCCAGCAAAATAAGGGAGAAGACCTTACCCAAGCAGGTAAAACTGATCTTTGACATGGCGCACCGGCAATTCCTGAAGAAATACGAGGAGATCGCCTCGTTTGATCAAATCATGAAAACCGGCACGTACAATTGTGTGAGTGCCACCGCCTTGTATGCGCTGGTGCTGGAGCATTACGGCATTGGCTATGAAATAAAGCAGTTGCCCACCCACGTCTATCTGGTAGCCGACCCCAAAGGAAGCAAGATCATGATGGAATCCACCAACCCCTTGGGCGGGTACTTCGCCCCAGACCCTAAGTTCAAGAAGAGCTATGTAGAATATCTGCAGAAAGGCAAACTGGTGAGCGAAGAAGAGGTGCGGACCAAAGGAGTGGAAGCCATCTTCAACGAGAATTTCAAAGCCGACAAAGCCATCAATTTCCAGCAATTGGTGTCTTTGCAGTATTACAACGAGGGCATCAAGCAGTATGAAGAACAGGCGTATGACAAAGCTGGGAAAGCGTTCCAGAAAGCCTACCATCTACACCCGTCGCATGAAACCCGCTACCTGCTCACCTCTGCCCTTGCCTTGCAGATGGAAGGGCTGAACTATGATAAAATGGAGCAGGTTGAACTGCTGACTAGTTTCTACGCCATGCAACCCGGCGACGCACACCGCGATGAGTTTACCAATGATTTCAAGGTGATGACCCAGAAGCATTTGTTGGACAAGCCTGACACGGTCTTCTACAACAAGATCTTTGCGGCTTTCAAGAGCGCAGCGCGGGATAGCGTCTCTTATAAAGACATCGCGTATGTCTATCATTTCCACAACGGTAGGGTAAAGGCGCTGAACAACCAGCATGACCAAGCCCTGGAATACCTGACCAAGGCGTACGGGTACAACCAGGCAAGCGCCGAGTTACGCGGGGTGCTCAAGTCCGTTTTCTATGAGCAACTGAACAGGAACCGTTTCCCGGGTGATCTTTCCAAAACGCTGGAGAATTATCAGAAGACGTTCTCCTTCCTTCAGGAAGACCCGCATTTCCATAGCAATTCCATGTTAGCCTACGCCCGGGCCATCCAGAATGCGTTCAATGATGACAGCCGTACCGAAGGCAGGAAATTGCTGCTCTCTCTGGAAACCCTCTACAAAAAGGACAAAGGGGATTTCACTGAAAGAATGATGGGTGAGTTATTTGTGGGAGCCTGCCAATCTTACTACCGGGCTAAGAACGCGACTTCCATGAAGGAGATCGCCAAAAAAGGCCTCACCTATGACCCTAAGAATGAACGCCTGCAGATGGTGGCGAAAATGCCGGCCAATGCCAGATTTTAACCTGAACTTTACGTTCAATCCTCAAAAAGGCCAATGGAAACATTGGCCTTTTTGGTGGAGGCAAGTGGAGTAGGGGGCTGTATTAGCAGGGTGCAATCCTTTTATTGTTTCTTTCCAAAACCCCAGCCAATCAAACAAGGTACATACAGTGTTTGGGGAGAACAATCTACCCGCTAAGGGTTCTTTCTGCGGTAACAGCTACCCGGGAACGCAAAACAGACAGACAACTATGGAGTCCCTGCATTACTTACAACTGGAAACTGACCGGCTGCACCGCATGATTGTGCTGCACTGGCAGGACTTTGTGCCCAGTGAAGTATACCGCGAAGGGCTTTTGGAAGCCATCCAGGTTTCCCGCAAAGAACACCTGCTGAGCTGGGTCATGGACATGAAGCACATGAAGGTGATCCGGCAAGCCGACCAGGAGTGGACTCTTTCCACCTGGTTTCCGCAGTTCCAGTTGCTGGGCGTGAAGCGGTTAGCCTTTGTGGTCTCAGATGATATCTTCAACCAAATGGCCGTCAGTAGCATGGTGGCTGCCCTGCGACCCAAGTTCCACGCCGAGGTAGAGTATTTCCAGGAGTCTACTACCGCGCTGCGGTGGGCGCAGGAAAACACCGGCGGCCTTAGCGATTTCAGTCTGTTTTCCGTAAAATAGCCGCAAATCACATTTCATTCCGCATGAACATCCGTAAGAAAGTAAAAACCATCCTTCCCCTGGAAGGCGGCCGCTTTGTGGCCTTGGGCGTCTTTGTGAAAGCCGCTGAGCAGGCCCACTGGTCAGATAATGAGATACAGGCCGTGATAGATGAGGTGGTGGAAGCCGGTGAATCAGAGGCTCTTTCCATTCTGCAATCCTACACCACCACCTAAGCAGACCGCTATGCCGTTAAGCCCCAAGCTGGAAGCCAAACTTAGCAAGCCCTTCGCCCCGGACAGCCGCCTAGATGATACGTTCTCGGGAAAGGACATCACCTTCATCACCGACCGGCAAGGCCACGCCATTACGCTGTTCATTGGGAAGAGACGGCCAGATGGCAGCATCAACGGGGAACGCTACGTACGGCGGCTTCAGGTAGAGGCAGACGGCGTCACCATCAAATCAAGCCACTGGGAAAACAAGGGCAAAGTAACCCGTTCCTGATTCAGGCGCGTTTTGGCATAAACAGGCCCTAAACGTGCCTTTTCCTTCAGGAGCGATCTGTTCCTTGTGCACAGGCGGCAGGCTTTTCCCAAGTCTTTCCAGATTCTCCTGCGTTCTTGCCCCAAAACTTTCTTTATGAAAATACTGGTCATAGAAGACGAACCCCAAATGCTGGACACTCTGGTACGTTCCTTGGAACAGGAAAAGTACCTGGTAGAAACCGCCTCAGAATATGAGAGTGCCCTGGAGAAAGTCTCACTCTATACCTATGACTGTATTCTGCTGGACATCAACCTGCCCGGGGGCAGCGGGCTCACGCTGCTGGAAGAACTGAAAAAGCAGCAGAAAACCGAAGGAGTCATCATCGTGTCGGCCCGTAATTCAGTGGATGATAAGATACAGGGCCTGGAATTAGGTGCCGATGATTACCTCCCCAAGCCTTTCCACATGGCGGAGCTGCACGCCCGCGTGAAGTCTGTGCTACGCCGAAGGAAGTTTGACGGCCAGCACCTGCACCAGCTCCAGAACCTGCAGATTGACCCAGACAAACACCAGGTATGGGTAGGAGGGCAGGAACTGGTTTTGAACCGGAAGGAGTTTGACATTCTGCTCTACCTGACTACGAACAAAGACCGGCTGGTGAGCAAGACTGCCCTGGCCGAGCACGTCTGGGGCGATTACATAGACCAGGCCGACAACTATGAGTTCATCTATTCACAGATCAAGAACCTGCGCAAGAAACTGAAAGACCACGGCGCCGAGGTGGAGATCCAGGCCATTTACGGCATAGGGTACAAACTGGTCACGGCATGAAGCTGCTGAACCACGCTACCACGTACTTTGCGGGGCTGCTCTTGGCGGTGCTCTCTGTGTGGGCGGGCCTTTTCTACGTAAACATGCTGGATGAAATCTATGACAGCATGGATGACGGCCTGGAAAACCAGAAGATACTGGTGGTGCAGAAAGCCAACCAAGACAGCACCGTGCTGCAGCAAAGGGAGTTTGAGGCCGGGTATTTCCGGATCAGGGAGATTCCGTTCAACGTGGCCCTCCACGCCAAAGACCGCTACCAGGATACGCTCATGTACATGCAGAACGAGCAGGACTACGAGCCGGTACGCATGCTCACCACGGTATTTGAGCGGGACGCGCGGTATTATGAGTTGCGGCTCATTACCTCTATGGTAGAGGAAGATGATCTGATTGAGGACCTGCTGTATTCGCTGCTTTGGCTGTATTTGGGGCTGCTGGCCAGTATCCTGATCCTCAACAACCTGTTGCTGAAAAAGATCTGGCAGCCTTTTTACCGCCTACTGCACCGCTTGCAGCACTTCCGGTTGGAGAACCCTACCCCCGTTCCGGTGCAGCCTACCAACATTGATGAATTCCAGCTCCTGAACCAAACCGTAGAGAAGCTGCTGCAGCAGAACGTAGCCGCCTACCAGAACCAGAAAGCGTTTATTGAGAATGCCTCGCATGAACTGCAGACGCCGCTGGCCATCAGCCTGAATAAACTGGAACTGCTCGCCGAAAGCCAACCCTTGCAGGAGGCGCAGTTAGAGCAGATTGGCGCCGTGATGGAAAACCTGGAGCGCCTCACCCGCCTGAACAAGTCCCTGCTGCTGCTTTCCAAGATTGAGAACCGCCAGTTTCTGCAGGAAGAGGAAGTGCCGCTGGCGCCGCTCCTGCAAAAGTCCCTGCAGGACTTCTCAGACCAGCTGGCCTTCAAGGAAATCACTGTCAGCCAGCAGGCCGAGGAAGAGGTGACGCTCACCATGAACGCAGACTTGGCCGCCATGCTGGTGTTGAACCTGCTTAAGAATGCCCTGGTGCACAACGTGAAAGGCGGTTTCCTGCGCATTCAGCTCACCCAGACTACGCTCAGCTTTGAGAACTCCGGCCGCGAACAACCCCTGGAAGAAGAGAAGGTCTTCACGCGTTTTTTCAAAGAGGCCTCGTCTTCGGCCTCCACGGGCCTGGGCTTGCCCATTGTAAAAGCCATCTGCGACCTGTACGGTTTCCAGATCCACTATTCCTACCAAGAAGGGCACACCTTCACGGTGAGGTTCCGCTAGATCCCTTTTCCTTAACTGCCTTCTCCCGGCAAGGCCCGGACAGCCCTGTTTCAAGGTTTGTTTTCAGAAAATACCGGTGAAACAGAATTTTTTCAGCCTTTCCCCTGATTCCCAATTCTTTCCTGTTTTGAGGCCGACCTTTGGTGTAGTTAAGTTGAAAACCAAAGAACGGACCTATGAAAACGATCTTATTATCCTTGAGCATGGCCGCTGGTACCTTGTTGGGGTGCAGCCAACACCTTACCCCTGGCCAATTGCCCTCACTGGTGCAAAACTCAGTGCACGTGAAATTCCCGCAGGCCAAGATCATTGAATGGGAGAGGACAGGGGCTCATTTTGAGGCCGAGTTTGACATTGCCGGAATAGACCATACCGTCTTGGTTGATACTACCGGACAGATCCTCATGCAGAAGCAAGACATCACGTCGGCGCAACTGCCCCAGGCTATCACGGTTGCTTTACAGAAAGATTACCAGGCCTACCTGATTGACGACTTGGAAAAGGTGGAACGAGAGGGGCAGGTCTATTATCAGGTGGAACTGGAGAACCAGAACGAAGACCTGAAGAAAGTATACGCCGCCACCGGGGCCCTGGCAGAAATCGCCTATTGGGATTAGCCCTTCGGCGGGTGCCTCTGTGGCCCGCAGGTCATTACCCTGTAACCGGAGGGTAAGAGCGTCCTGTCACTCTGCGTAGGAGCCGCTCTTTTACTAAAAAACGACACTTTTCTCTAACCCTAATTTTAAAAATACAGCTATGAAACGCTTTCAAATAATGTTGACTGGTTTTCTATTGACTTTCTCTGTACTGGCCTGTGACAACGGCAGCGCCCACGCCATGGGCGACGGAAAACCCAAGAAAAACAAAAAGAAGAAGACCGTGGAAATGGCATCGGCGGCCGTGCAGGTGAACCAGAAATGGGACGTGCCCGAGATCCTGCGTGAAGTCTCTGGCATTGCCTACCTGGACAACGGTAAATTTGCCTGCGTGCAAGACGAAGCCGGCGTGATCTTCCTCTATGACACCCAGAAGCAGCAGATAGAACGGCAGATCACCTTCGGCGCCGCCGGAGACTATGAAGGGATCGCGCTGGTGGGCAACACGGCCTACATCATGCGCAGCGACGGAAAACTGTTTGAGGTGACCAACATCCACTCGCCTAAGAACGAGATCAAGGAATACGCCACGCCCCTGACCGAAGCCCACAACGTGGAAGGCCTGGGCTATGACGCCAAGAACAACCGTTTGCTGGTAGCCATCAAAGGCGAGGAAGCCGGAGCCCCTGCCTACAAAGGCGTGTACGCGTTTGACCTGGCCTCCAAGAAGCTGTCTGACCAACCGGTGTTCAAGCTGAACCTGAACGATCCGCTGCTTCCGCAGACCGAGAAGAAAGACCTGAGCAAAGTCTGGCAGCCGTCTGAGATCGCCGTGCATCCGGTGACCGGGGAGATTTACCTGACTGAAGGGGCCAATCCGCAGCTGTTCATTCTGAACCCCGACGGGAGCATCAAGGCCCGGCACAAACTAAGTGACGCGGCTTTCTACAAACCAGAGGGCATTGCTTTCAGTCCGGAAGGGGAATTGTATATCTCCAACGAAGGGAAGAAAAAGGCCGGCAATATCCTGCAGGTGCAGCTTCAGGAGGGGAAATAGAGGATCGCCTAGGTATCATTTTCCAGCCCTTGGATAAAAGGGGGTGAGAATAGACCTGGGACTCTCTGGGGCCCCTTGCGGCCAGGGAGGTAAAGGGTATCAATGACCCGCGCCTTTTCAAATTAGACCTGCCTGGTTTATCCCGTGTTTTACGGAAATGAGGCTGAAAACGGAAGGTTTCTTTGTCCCCCCGCAAAGGAGCCTTCCGTTTTTAGCTTATTTTCAGGAAAGTTTCCCGGAAACGGTGCCGGGGGTCATGCGGGTTAAGGCAGCTTGCCCCACAATCAGCAGGCCTACAATGAAATGGGGCTCCCAAATGTAATCATGGAAGAAAAACAACCAGGGAGACAGGGCCAGCAGGAAACCAATGGCTAAGTCGCTGATGATGTGGGCGGGCATGGGAATCATTTTGAAGGCCCCGGTTTCATTCTTGGTCAGGAGGGCCTGCAGAAGAATAACCACTCCCACGCCTATGGGCAGGTAGCTTTCAATCCCGCCCCGGTAAAAACCGAAGGCCCAGGGGGCGGCTATCAACAGAACCGCAATGATATAGTCCATGACCCCATGGACACTGGTAGGAATAATGCGCATATCAACCTCCTTTTTTCATAGTAAGACCCTTTTTTATACGTGTCTCCTTAGCGCGGGCTGCTAGTTTAAATACTGATTTTCAACGAATTGAATAAAGAGTAATCGTTTTGAGGGATCGCTTTCTTCTGTTCCGGTAATTTATTATATTGTGATATCAAAATGATATCAAATTAATTTATACCACTATGAAAGCAGAAAAACCCCATCATCCCGCCTCTGGGTACACTTTCCTCATCTTGTTACTGCTGGTCCTGTTGATGGCCGGGGCATCGGTTTATTATTTTGGGCCCGAAACGCTGGTGCCGTTCGCAGCGGTGTTCGTGCTCATTTGCAAAGGCTTCAAGATCGTGAACCCCAATGAGGCCCGGGTGCTTACCTTGTTCGGGGATTACAAAGGCACCATCAAGCAGAACGGCTTCTTCTGGGTCAACCCATTCTTCACCTCCAAAGACATCTCGCTGCGGGCCCGTAACCTGGACACCAACCCCATTAAGGTGAACGACAAGCTGGGCAACCCCATCATGATTGGCGTGGTGCTGGTGTGGCGGGTGGAAGAAACCTTCAGGGCCGCTTTTGAGGTAGACAACTATGAGCAGTTTGTGAAGGTGCAGAGTGAGTCTGCCATGCGTAAACTAGCCGGCGCCTACCCCTATGACAATTTCGAGGATGAAAGCGAGATCTCGCTGCGGGGCAGCAGCCAGGAGGTGAACGATGAACTGGAGCGGGAACTCATGGAGCGCCTGACCATTGCCGGAATCCACGTGCTGGAAGCCCGCATCAGTTACCTGGCCTACGCGCAGGAAATAGCCAGTGCCATGCTGCAACGGCAGCAAGCCACTGCCATAGTAGCCGCCCGCGCCAAAATTGTGGAAGGCGCCGTAGGCATGGTAGAGATGGCCCTGGCCCAGTTAAGCGACAAGCGGTTGGTAGACTTTGACGAGGAGCGAAAAGCCGCCATGATAAGCAACCTCATGGTGGTGCTGTGCTCAGACCGAAGCGTGTCACCCGTGGTCAATGCCGGAACCTTACACCACTAGCCAATGGCCGAGAAAAAATCGTTTGCCCTGCGCATGAACGCAGAGATGATGAAAGCAGTAGAGAAATGGGCGGCCGACGAGTTCAGGAGCACCAATGGCCAGATGGAATGGATCATTCAGGAGGCGCTGAAAAAAGCCGGCCGTCTACCCCCGCCCAAACCCCCTGCCCAGGCAGAAGAACCGCCTGCCCCTGAAGCAGATAACCGTTAGCCAAGCCTGGATTTCACATCTTTTTTGAGCCTCTTTTTCAGAAAATCCGCCTAAACCAGGGAGTTGGCCAATATTGCGCCAGCTTCTATTGGCTATATGCGATAAATGCAGTAAGTTATAGGGAAAATACTGAATTGAGGTTGAAGGGAATTTAGATAACTTACCCTTCTGGAACAGAAATGAAAGTGACCATCTATTCATAAAGCTAAAATACGACACCATGGAATATCAAGTGAAAGGAGCGGAGGGGAAACTAGGCATTCTGATCCCGGGCCTGGGCGCGGTGGCCACCACGCTGATTGCGGGGGTGGAGGCGGTGAAGAAAGGGTTCTCCCAACCGGTGGGCTCGCTCACCCAGATGGGCCGCATTAGGTTGGGCAAGCGCACCGAAGGGCGTTTCCCGCTCATCAAGGAATTCGTGCCTTTGGCCGGGCTGGAGGACATCGTCTTCGGGGGTTGGGATGTGTACGCTGACAACGTGTTTGAGGCGGCCGCCCACGCCAAGGTGCTGGAACCCATGCTGCTGCACTCCCTCAAGCCCGAGCTGGAAGCCATCAAACCCATGAAAGCCGTCTTTGACCAATCCTTCGCCCGTAACCTGGAAGGCACCCACGTGAAAGAAGGCGCCAACAAAATGGCCCTGGCCGAGCAACTCATGGATGACATCCGGGAGTTCAGGGAAACCCACGGCTGCGCCCGCTTGGTGATGGTGTGGTGCGGCTCCACAGAGATCTACATTGAGGAGGGAGCCGTGCACCAGACGCTCGCCGCCTTTGAGAAAGGCCTCCTGAACAACGACCCGCAGATAGCCCCCAGCATGGTGTACGCCTATGCGGCGTTAAGATCAGGCGTGCCCTTTGCGAATGGGGCGCCTAACCTGACCGTGGACATTCCGGCGCTGGTGGAACTGGCCCACGAGCAGGGCGTGGCCATCTCAGGCAAGGACTTCAAGACGGGACAGACCCTGATGAAGACCATCCTGGCTCCGGGCCTGCACGCGCGGGCGTTGGGGGTGAAGGGCTGGTTCTCCTCTAACATCCTGGGTAACCGCGACGGCTACGTGCTGGACGCGCCCGAGAATTTCAAGACCAAGGAGGTGAGTAAGCTGAGCGTGCTGGACGAGATCTTCAAGCCTGAGGCCAACCCCGAGCTTTACGGCGACATGTACCACAAGGTGCGCATCAACTACTATCCGCCCCATGGCGACAACAAGGAAAGCTGGGACAACATCGACATCTTCGGGTGGCTGGGTTACCCCATGCAGATCAAGATCAACTTCCTGTGCCGCGACTCCATTTTAGCTGCTCCGCTGGCCCTGGACCTGGCTCTGTTCACGGATCTGGCCCAGCGGGCGGGCATGAGCGGCATCCAGGAGTGGCTGAGCTTCTACTATAAGTCGCCCCAAACCGCCGAGGGCCTTCCTCCGGAGCACGACATCTTCAAGCAGCTCATGAAACTGCAGAACACCCTGCGCCACATGATGGGCGAAGACCTCATCACGCACCTAGGCCTGGACTATTACCAAGATCTGGTAGATACCCTGTAACCGCGAGGTGAAAGGTCCGCAAGGATGACCTTCTTGGGAACAAGGCGAAGTAGGGCCTTATCGGCTGGCCGCCTTGTTCCCGGGCCTCCTGTCTGGCAGTGGAGGAGGCTTTTCTGAGCCTGATAGGGTATTGGATAAGGCTGGTAACCTCAGTGCCTTGTCCTTACTGGCGGTGTACGGGTAGTTTTCTCCTGAACTGCTTGGCGGGGAGGTAGCCAAAATCCAGTTATTGTTTTTGCCAGCTTTTATTGACACTTCCTGTTCATGGTATAAAATTAATAGATGCTCACTTTCTTAAAGGCCCAGACCGCCTCTGTAAGCGCCACGGCCGTTGATTTCCTGGTGACCATTTTTTCCGTAGAATACTTTGGGCGGTGGTACATGTTGGGCACGGTGATGGGCACCATCTCTGGCGGACTCACGCATTTTTCGTTGGGCCGGGGCTGGGTTTTCCATTCAGATGATCCCCAGGTGCTGAACCAGGCTGCCAGGTATTTCCTCATCTGGAACGGAAGCCTGCTGCTGAACGCCTCCGGCGTTTTCGTGATCACCCATTACGCGGGAGTCAGTTACGTGATTTCCAAAGTGATCGCCTCTGTCATGGTAGGCGTTGGATTTAATTACCCCATGCACAAGAAGTTCGTTTTCAGACCTATACCAAACCCTCAGCCTTTGGGCACATGGAAACAAGAGAAAAAATAGACGTAGACCTCACCCTGGCAAAGCAAAAAGCGCCCGATGAGAAAGCCTGGAAAGCGTTTTTGCAGCAGGGCATCTACAAGATCGTGAACCCGTTTGTGCGGCTCCTGATCAAGCTGGGCTTTACCCCCAACGCTGTGACCACCACCGGGTTCATCTTGAACATTGGCGTGGCCGTCATCTTTGTGGTGGGCGGCGAGAGCGAGAACCGGAACGACCTCTCTTACGTGGGCTGGGCCGGCTTACTCATTATGATCGCAGGCCTGTTTGACATGCTGGACGGGCAGGTAGCCCGCATGGGCAACATGGGTTCTACCTTCGGGGCTTTGTATGACTCGGTGCTGGACCGCTATAGTGAGTTAGTCATGTTCCTGGGCATCTGCTATTACCTCATGGCGCACAACTACTTCCTAAGTTCACTGTTTGCCTTTATTGCCATGATCGGGTCAATGATGGTGAGCTACACCCGCGCCCGCGCGGAAGGGCTGGGCGTGGAATGCAAGGGCGGCTTCTTCCAGCGGCCCGAGCGGGTGGTACTCATTGCCCTGGCCGGTATGTTCTGTGGCCTTACCGCCTCTTTGATAGGCGGAGATTACAAGCTGTATGTGCCCGGCATCCCGTTCCATATCTTTGAGACCATGTCGGTTTTCACCATTCCCATCACCATTCTGGCTATCTTCACCAACGTCACCGCCTTCACGCGCCTAACCGAAGCCCGCAAAGCCCTGGAAATGAAAGAAAGAAACCAGGCCCTGAAGGGGTAAACCACAGTTCTTCCGTAAACCATCTTCAGAAATTGCGTACCAAGGCTGGAGAAACTAAATATATCTTTAGGTATACCTTTTGTCACCCTGAAAGATACACCTTTTGTCATCCTGAAAGGATCTTGTGGGCGAACTAGAAAACCTTTTCTGAACCACCCTTACCGTTCACTACCAAGATCTTACCAGGGGTACTATGAAACAAGCAATGCCTGTTTTGTCCCTGTTCTTAGCACCGCATGTTACTTAATACATAGCGTTTGGGGCCTGTTTTAACAGAAACAGTCCCCAAACGCTTTTTCTATTCCCCGGTGAGGGCGTGTTGCTGGAACAGCTCGGTCATGGGTTCCCCGTCGCGCTGGGGAATGGGGAAGCCCAGCAGCTCTGCCATGGTGGCGGCCACGTCTGCCTGTGACCGGGCCCTGGTAGCCACCGTTCCAGGTTTCACATCGGGCCCCAGGGCCAAAAGGCTGATGTGGCGGCAGCCCTCACAATTATCTCCGTGGTTTTTGAATCGCCTGCCGGTGTGGCGCCCGTGGTCATTGGTGACCAGAAGAGTGGTGTTGCGCTGGAACCGAGGTTGTTTTTGCAGCCATTTCCAGAAATCAGCCACTAAACGGTCGCTTTGCTGAATGGCTTTGAGGTAGCCGTTCCAATCCCCTTCGTGGGCTTCTGTGTCCGGTTCGCGCAGGTTAATGAGCATCAGCTTAGGCTGGTGACGGGCCAACACCTGTTTGGCTACGCGCAGGGTGGTGGTGTCTGGGCGGTAGCCGGTGTTCAGGCCATTGACTCCGCAGTTGACGGAAGGGGCGAAGGCGGCGGCGGCTTCTGTACTGCTGGTACGGGCCAATACCTCTAGTTTGTCTTTGCTGGTAATGATCCAGGCCTTGGAGGCGGGGGCACCGGTGAACTGCCGGTAATAATGGAAGACCGAGGGAAAGTCCGGAATCTCAGTGCCGTCGTTCTCAATTTTCTGGTGGTGCCCGGTGGTCAGGGCCACATGGCCCGCCGTGGTTAGGGTTTCTCCCTGGTTAAAGAACTGCGGGTGAAAAGCCCCTTGCGGGACCAGTTCCCGGGCCATGCGCGGTACATTGGCGAGGGTTGAATCGCCCCAGGAATCCTGGTACCGTACCCCGTCTATCACCACCAGGATCACGTGTTGGGTGGCATAGGTGCGGGTAGGCTCCTGTATTTGGCTTGTAGAAATTGAATGTTGGGGGGTGGAGGACTGGCAGGCACCCAACAATACAAGGAAGAAAGTGAAGACCATACCCGCAGAAAACCGAAGAACCATAGAGTAGGACAATTGGTAGTCTGCCTACTACGGATATAAGAGGTATTTGGCTCTAACTCTTTTAAAATAAGTCAATTCCTCGGCCCATGGGGCTATAATTTCCTGGGGTGATTTGCCAGCCTGCAACTGGAGCCGGGTGGCATCAGTTTTCCAGAGACCATCCAGGCGGCTGTGCTTCCATTCCAATTGGGTAGGGTAGAGGGTTTTCAGGGCGTGCATGATATAGACCGTGGCTTTCGCCGATTCAAAGGCCTTTCTATCTGTGACAATGGCCTGGGCTCCGTAGCAGGTCTGCCCCACAAACTTAGGCGGATAGATGCGGATGCCGTCTACCACGCTGTCTGGTTTGAAGGAGGCCGCTTTGAAGGTGATGCCCGCCAGTTTGTAGCTGTTGAGTTGCTTGGCCAGCTTCTCGCCGTCTATCCAGGGCGCGCCTATAAACTCAAAAGGCTGCATGGTGCCGCGGCCCTCCGAGACATTGGTGCCTTCCAGCACGCAGGTGGCCGGGTACAGGGTGGCGGTGGTGAGGTTGATCATGTTGGGCGACGGCTTGATCCAGGGTAAGCCGGTCTGGTCAAACCACTGGCCCCGAGAATAATGGCGCATGGGCACCACCATGAGTTCGGCCTGGGGTAATTTTTTAGCGGCCCGCTCGCCATTGAACATCTTGGCCAGTTCCCCAACGGTCATGCCATGGGTAATGGGCAGGTAATTGGGTCCGGTTACGGGCTGTTTCGCGTTTTTGCCCACGCCGCCGTCCACGTACAGGCCGGTAATGGGGTTGGGCCGGTCCAGCACAATCATCAGTTTCTTGTTTTCGGCCGCCGCTTCCATCACCGCCGTCATGGTGGCAATGTAAGTATAGTAGCGGGCGCCCACGTCCTGTATATCAAAGATAAGCGCGTCCACATCCTTCAGCATCTCAGGGGTGGGTTTGCGCACGTTGCCGTAGAGCGAGATCACCTTCAGGCCCGTTTTCTTGTCTACCTCGTTGGCTACATGGGTGTCGGCCTCGCCCCTGATGCCGTGCTCCGGGCTGAACAGCTTCACCACTTTCACATCTGAACGAGCATGCAGCATGTCCACCAGGTGGCTTCGGTCTGGCATGATGCCCGTGTGGTTCGTGAGAATGGCCACGCGGCGGTTCTGGATAAAGGGCAGGAACTCGGGGGAAACCAGGCGCTCAATGCCGATAATGACCTGGTCAGTTGGGGAGGCCGCTTTCTTGGCCTGGGAAAAAGCAGGCGTTTGGGCCAGGAAAAGAAAAAAACACAGCAGAAATAGGAGCAGGGGAATGGTGGTCTTCATGGGGCCAAGATAGTAAAAGAAGGCTACGTTCGCTAAAGCGTGTTTACCGGGTACCTTTCCAAAAACAAGGGGTAAATGCCCTGCTTCCTTACAACCCGTCGCCGTACTGGAAATGGGAGTTGACGGTGACGGGCAACTTGCCCTGCGGCGTGAGGCGACCCACCAGCAGGTTGGCTGCGGCGGCCTGAACAGCCGGAAGCTGTTGGTAGCCCACCAGCAAGGCACTGGCCTCGTGCACATCTACTAGCCGGTTCAGGGTGTAGGGGTTGTCAAACAGCACCACCACACTCCGTTTCTTCCGGATGAGCTCATTTACCAGCGCCCGTTCCTCAGGTGAGAAGCCCAGGTTGTTGCTGGGCCTGATGCTGGGCCCGTAAATGCTGATCAAGAGTAGGTCATAGTCCAGCAATTCCTTGCGGAGCTTCTCCAGGTCTTTCTTGGTGGTTCTGCGGGGCAGAAAGAAATCAGTGGTGGTCAGGTGCGCTTTGATCTTCTGCTGGAAGAACGTGCTTCTCTGGCTACCCACGGCCAGGCTGGCGATCTTACGGCGCTTTTTGTTTTCCAGGGGAAGAAGCTTGCGCTTGTTCTGGAGCAGGGTCAGGGAACCTTCGGCCAGGCGGCGCAGCATCTCATGGGCGTGCGGGGCGTGCAGGTCCTGGTAGAGGCTGTCTATTTTGATGGGCTGGTACTTGTTCAGACCTACCCAGTATTTGGCGGCCAGCACTTTCCTGCACCGGCGGTCAATCTCTTTCTGGCTTAACCGGCCCTGCCTGATGGCGGCTTTGATGGCCTCCAGGGCTTTGGGGACGCTGACCAGACGCTCCAGCACATCATTGCCTGCCTCCAGGGCCATGACTTCGGCCTCGCCGGGGGCGAAGTACTTGGTCACGCCTTTCATGACCATGGCATCGGTGAAGATGAGGCCAGAATACCGGAACTCGTTTTTCAGGATGCCCGTGACAATGGGTTTGGACAAGGTGGCGGGTAGGTTGGCCGTGGAATCCAGTTTGGGCAGGTGGATGTGCCCTACCATGATGCCGCCCACGCCGCTTTGGATCAAGTGCCGAAAAGGGTGCAGTTCCAGCGAATCCAGTCGTTCGCGGCCATACGGGATCACCGGCAGGTCATAATGCGAGTCTACCTCAGTGTCACCGTGGCCGGGAAAGTGTTTGGCCACGGCAATGATGCCGTTGTCTTGCATGCCCATCATCTGGGCCAGGCTCTTGGAGCTGACATCATCCTTGTTCTCCCCGAAGGCGCGGTAACTGATGATGGGGTTCTTGGGGTTGTTGTTCACGTCTACCACCGGCGCGAAGTTCACGTGCATGCCCAGCCTTCTGAACTCAAAGGCCATTTCGGCGCCCATCTGGTAAATGAGGCTGTCATTATTGATGGCGCCCAACAGCATGGGCAAGGGGTATTGCATGGCGCTGTCCATGCGCATGCCAATGCCGTTCTCGGCGTCCATGCCAATCCAGAGCGGGATCTTGGAGGCCGCCTGCAGCCGGTTCGTCATCTTGGCCTGGCGCACCGGCCCGCCCTGGAAGAAAATAAGTCCGCCCACCTTGTAGCGCTTGATGAGCAGCTTCACATCTTCCTCGTGTTGCGGTCCCTGATTAGAGAACACCTCAATCATCATGAGTTGCGTGATGCGCTCATCTGGGGTCATGCGCCGGAAAACGGAGTCTACCCATTTGTTTTTGCGGTTGAGGGCGGTGATAAGGGCATTGGGGTATTTGATGGTGTCTTCGGGGGCAATGGGCTGGGGCTTGAAAACCACCGTGTCTTCTTCGTGCGGGTTTTTCTTTTTACACGCCGAAAACGTGAGACAGGCCAGAAGCCCCGTGAGCAGACAAAGGAAAAGCGCAGGTTTTATTGAGGAAGTTGATACCATAAGAAGCAAGCAAGATACTACACCCATAGGGGAGGAATCTCCTCCGCAGAAGAGCCCTTGGAAAGCCTTTACCTTACGGCGGAAAAAGCGCGAGGGTTAATCCTGCGGCTGCGCAGTATTTGAGGAAGCGGCAACTACCGGGTAAAAGCGGTTGATCGCAGGGTACATCCATACACTTTCCTATTTCCTGCTTCCGTTTTAGGCGGGTTTTCGCCAAAACAGCCAGAAAAAAGAAACCACCGTGACCAGGTATTGCTCTGGCGACGGTGGTGTGATGTAATGAATAAATGGTTCTCTTAAAGGATAGGTGGCTGCGCCCGTAAAGCAAACGGAGCTTTGAAAAGGGGTCTGAAAAGCTCCGGTACCAGTTAAAAAGGGAAGTCTTTTGCCTGCCGGGCGTGGAGTCAAACCAGAGGGGCAATGGGTGCCAATCCAAAGTGCAAAGTTGGCTGTTGCCTTGGCCCGTTTTCAAGCTATTTTTTGAAAATCTCCGCGAAAAACAGTTTCATGGCTTCCCAGGAGCGGCGGTCGGCGGCGGCGTGGTAGGCTGCCCCTTGTTTGGGGTCTTCCCCGGCTTCTGGGTTGGTGAAGGCATGAACGGCCCCGCTGTAGGCAATGAACTGGTAATCTACCTGCGCCTCGTTCATCTCCTTGAAAAACGCGTCTACCTCGGTTTGGGGCACAAAAGGGTCAATGGCGCCGTGGGCCACCAATACTTTGGCTTTGATTTTCTGGGCATCGGCGGGGGAAGGGGTGGCCAGGCCTCCGTGGAAACTCACCACGCCCGCTACCTCCGCACCGCTGCGGGCCAGTTCCAGCACCGTGGTTCCGCCAAAGCAGTACCCAATGGCCGCCACCCTGGCTGCGTCTACGTTGGGTTGCTTTTTCACCTGGGCTAGGGCAGCGTTCACGCGCTGGCGCAGCAAAGGCACGTTGTTCTTGTATTTTCCGGCTTCGGCCCCAGATTCCTGCGCGGTTTTGGGTCTTACTCCTTTGCCGTAAATATCTGCCGCGAAGGCCACGTATCCCATTCTGGCTAGTTGGTCACAGCGTTTTCTGGTGTAGTCGCTGAGGCCGTTCCATTCATGTACCACCAGAACCGCCGGTAGTTTGCCTTTGCGGGAAGGGTCATAGGCCATATAGCCTTCTAAGGTAGTATTGCCTTCTTTGTATTCTACCACCTGGGTTTTGATCTGTTGGGCCGAAGCCGCCAGCGCCATCATGGCCAGCAGGAAGACTATGGTGAAGGAAAGCTTTTTCATAGGACACTAGGGGTTAAGGTGAGGCAGGCATGCTCTGTATTGAAAACCGAAAGGAAAGAGAAGCCCAAGCATCCGGCAAGGGCCAATCCGCCGGAGGCAAGCCAGGGCTAAAACCCATCCGGTGCGGGATTGTTCTAAGGGTTGCGCCTGTTTTTTGGAAATACAGGTAGGAAAAAGCCTCAGCAGGCTCTTCTTTAAAATTGAAGGGCGGCAGCCACGCCGGTTTGCCCGTTCTGCCAGACAGGAGTCACGATCCAGCTCTTTCGGGTGATTCCTTTTTTGATGCGATGGTATCCCCAATAAGTAGCCTTGCCCGTCAGGTACCCTACCGCGGCGCCGGCCAACACATCAGAAGCCCAGTGCTTGTTGTCATTGATGCGGGAAAGGCCCACCAGCGTGGCTACCCCATACGCGGCCTGCGGAATCCAGCGGTGGTCATGGTACACCGAGGCAATGGCCGTGGCGGCAGCAAAGGCGTTAGAGGTGTGCGAAGAGGGGAAGGAGGTGTTTTTGCCGTCGCCGTTGGCGCCCTCAAACAGGTGGCTGTCATTGGTGTTGGAGGGACGGTGCCGCTGGAAGCTTTTCTTCAGCTTGTCGGTGAGCAGGGCGTTCAGGTAAAAGCTGCTCAGGCCCACCACAGCCGCTTCCTTCATTTTAGGGCGTTTGGCAAACGCACCTACCGCAAAAAGGGTAGCAAAGGTGGCATGGATGGGAACGGCCGTACCCAATGGTTGCAGCACTTTGGCAGAGTTATCAGTAAAAGGGCTCCTATTCTGCTGAGATAAAAAATGTACTGGCCGGTCATACCTATTGTAAGCCGTGATAAACAAGCCGGTTGCCAGCAGCACCCCCGAAGATTTCAAAATGACTCTCTGGTGCTTCTTGATCCAAGAGGGAGCCGGGGGCGTGAACTGGAAAGAGGTGTCTTGTGACACAGATAATGTGTCTGGATTTGCCTTGGCCGGAGACCCAGGGAGGGTGATCATATAAAACAATACCACAGAGAGCAGTGTTGCACGCATACGAGGTTGTCAATCAGGTGGATAGGAGACTTGGTAATCCCATTTTGCTTTTAAAAGTTTCAGCAAACCTGAAAAAAGTCTGAAGCAGGAGTGTGGCTGGTTCATAGGGTGCTGGAAGGAGTAAGTTGTTGGTAGATAGAATAGAAATGGTTTCAGTTAAAACACAGCGGGCTCCTCTTTCTGAGAGGAGCCCGCTGTGCGTCAACAAGAGAAGGTATGGTTAGTTGTCCCCTTGCATTTTCTTCTGGATGGCCTGTTGCAGTTCCATCATGTGGGGTTCTACCTTTGACTGCCCAATCTGGGCGCTCTTCATGGTGATGATAGACTGTTTCTGGGCCAGTTTCTTACCGGTGGGCGTTAAATAGAAAGCGTTCATGTCCTTGAGCTCTTTCTCGGTGAACTCGTCCATGTACAGCTTGATGAGATCCCCTTTCACGGCATCCCAGTTCATGTATTTAGAGAAGAAGGACCGCACCTCCACTTCGGCCGCTTTCATGGCCGGTACCTGTTCCATCTGCATGGTGAGCATCTGTTGCAGGTTGTCATCAATGGTTTTGGGGCTGCCCATGGTCAGGAGCAGTGTTTCGGCGGCTTTGTAATGGCTGCTCTGGGCCTGTGCCATGGCACTGCCTGCTGAAACCACCAGCAGAAACACCCAAAGAGAAAGGACTTTTTTCATTTTAGAAGATTAAGTAGACTTCTAATTACGTAATGAGCCGCAGAATAACCAGCAGGCCTCGGAATTTATTTTGGCATATGGGCATGAGTCAACCACCAGGGACAGGCTGCGTACCACACAGGAAAAGAGAGCAAACCCATTCCGTTTTTAACCTCCTTCTATGAAAATAACCAAGAAAGAAACCGCCTACCAAGGGTATTACCGGTTGCAGGTATTCACCGTGCAAGACAAAGGAAACGAGTTTGAGCGCGAGGTTTTCCAGACCGGACAGGCAGCAGCAGCCCTGGTGTATGACACCAAAAAGAAAAAATTCATTCTGGCCAGGCAGTTCCGGCCGGCCGTAGAGCAGGAAATGGTAGAAGCCGTAGCCGGTATGCTGGACAGCGCCGATGAAAAACCTGAGGCCGCCATTACCCGGGAAATAGAGGAAGAGATAGGCTACGCGGTAGACAAACTGGAGCGCCTGTATGAATTCTATCCTTCGCCTGGGGCCTTCTCAGAGAAGATCTACCTGTTCTATGCCGAGGTAAGCAAGAAAACGGGCGAAGGCGGTGGCAAAGATGATGAGAACGAAGACATCTCCACGCTGGAACTCACCGCCGAGGAACTGGTGAAACAACCGCTCTCAGACGGGAAAACCATTTTGGCTGTTGAGTGGGCAAAGGCCAACCTGCTGCCAAAACTAAAGGAAAAGAAGTCCGCCAAATAACGCGGAACAGGGCCGGCAGAACCCTAAAAATGGAGGGTGAATTAACTCTGCCGCCCTACTCCCGTAAACAAGTACTCACGTTTTAGTTCACTAACCTATAACCTGACCATACTATGGAAGAGCAAAATAAGAACCAAGGCACGCCGCAGCAAGAAGGAACTGGCACCAACAACAGCCAGGACGGAAACCAGGGCGGAGGCACTTTCGCGGACCATAATTACGGAACCAAGGCCGAAGGCGGCAACACCGCCAACTATGACGCCGACGGGGACTTAGACATAAATGATGCCGGGGGAAACCTTGACAAGGGCCAGGCGCATGATGACAAAAACGGCGGCCAGGATGTACTGGGCCGCCAGGGCGGAGGCTACGGCGAAGCCCAAGGCATGGGTAAAGTCCCTTCCGGGGATAAGAACCAGGCCAAGCATGATGCCGAGAGCGACAAAGACACCGGCTACGGCACCCACGCCGGCGGCTTAGGCGACAGCCACAGCGGCTTCAAAGGCAACCACAACGGCAATGACGGTACCGGCGGCGGACGCAGCAGCGGACACGCAGGGCACGGCGGAGACCCGGATGATGAGAAGTATTCACCCAACAAAGGCGGCAAAGACCAGAACAATGACCCAGACGTAGCTGGCCGCGGAGCCAGAAACAACTAAGGTATAGTTTACAGAACGGAA
The DNA here is from genome assembly GCF_008271745.1 of Rufibacter glacialis. GTDB lineage: Bacteria > Bacteroidota > Bacteroidia > Cytophagales > Hymenobacteraceae > Nibribacter > Nibribacter glacialis. The sequence continues at coordinate 728,946 of NZ_VKKZ01000010.1, forward strand.
AGGCCTATCTCTGAAAGAGGTAGGCCTTTTTTGTTTTATGGCCATTCCCTCAAAAGTAGCCGCCAAACCACCTGCCAGAGAACAGCGAAAAAAGGAAACATCCGTAAGAGGAGAAGACACGCGCGCTGTCAGGCAAGGCCAGAGCCAGCGCGTGTCAGGAACTACGTGAAGACAATAAATGCAGCTCTATGGGTCTAGAAGAATATAACCAGAAACGCCATTTCAACCAGACTCCTGAACCTCAGGGCAAAGAAGCCAAAGGCAAGGGAGCGTTACGTTTTGTGGTGCATCGGCACCAGGCATCTAACCTGCACTATGATTTCCGGCTGGAACTGGACGGCGTCCTCAAAAGCTGGGCCGTTCCCAAAGGTCCCTCGCTCAATCCCGCTGACAAGCGGCTGGCCGTGGCTGTGGAAGACCATCCGTTCAGTTACCGCACCTTTGAAGGCGACATACCCGAAGGCAACTACGGCGCCGGCCACGTAGACATCTGGGACGAGGGCACTTTCCATGCTGTAAACCCCACCTCCCGCGCGCAGGAGGAGAAACAGCTGCTGCAGGAACTGGCCGAAGGCAGTCTCCACTTTGTGCTGGAGGGCAAAAAACTAAAAGGCGAGTTCACCCTGGTTAAGATGAAGGGCCGCCAGGAAGATGCCTGGTTGCTGCTCAAAAAGCAGGACGAGGCCGCCACCCAAGAACCTTATGATGCCGAAGACCATGTAGAGGGAGCCTCTGCTAAAAGCAAAAAGAAACCAGCCGCCAAAACTGCCGCCAAAGCCTCTGGAACGTCCAAAACCGCCAGCAACCCCAAGCCTGGCGGTAAAGGAACCTTGGCAGAAATGCCGCATGAGGTAGTGCCCATGACCGCCAAACTCACTGATGGTCCCTTTGATGATGACGCCTGGCTTTTTGAGGTGAAATGGGACGGGTACCGGGCAGTGGCCGAGGTGGAAGAAGGAGCCGTGAAACTGTACTCGCGCAACGGGAAATCCTTCAAAGCGAAATATGCCCCCGTGGTAAATGCCCTGGAAGCCCTGCCGCACCAGGCCGTGTTTGACGGCGAGCTGGTGGTGCTGGATAAAGAAGGCAAAGCCAATTTCCAGGCCCTGCAGAATTACCAGAACACGCCTTCGGAGCATCTTTACTACTACATTTTTGATCTGCTGTACCTCAACGGGGAAGACCTGCGCCACCTGCCCCTTATCCAACGCAAAGAGAAACTGCAAGACGTGTTGGCCCAGGCCAAAGACCCGCTGCGCTACAGTGAACACCGGGTAGGGGAGGGCACCGCCTTTTTCAAGGAGGCGCAGGAAAACCAGTGGGAAGGCATCATGGCCAAAGCCGCGAGCAGCACCTACCAGGTAGGCAAACGATCCGCGGAATGGCTTAAAATCAAAACCCATCTGCGGCAGGAAGCCGTGATTGCCGGCTATACCGCCCCGCAGGGCAGCCGCGTGCACCTGGGTGCCCTGGTGCTGGGCGTGTATGAAGGAAAGAAGCTCAAATACGTGGGCCAGAGCGGCAGTGGCTTCAACAAGAAAAGCCTGACAGAGCTTATCCAGAAGCTGGAACCACTGGCGCAGGAAAAGTCACCCTTCTCAGAAAAGGTGCCGCTTACCCGTGACGTAACCTGGGTCAAGCCGGAGCTGGTCTGTGAACTCTCCTTCGCAGAGTGGACTTCTGACGGTCAGATGCGCCAGGCCATCTTCAAAGGCTTGCGCGAAGACAAGAAAGCCAAAGACGTGGTGCACGAACAAGCCGTAACGGCTCCGCCCCCTCAACAGGAGAAGTCCGTCTCAAAACCGGCCAAAAAAACCAAATCAGCCCCTAAACAAAAATCCGCTGAAAAGGAGGCAGAGGCCTTGGTGCTGGAACTAGACGGCCACCAGGTCCCCATTTCAAACCCGGAGAAACTGTACTGGCCAGAGGAGGGCATCACCAAGAAAGACCTGGTGCTGTATTATCAGACCATGGCCCACGTGCTGCTGCCTTACCTGCAAGACCGCCCCGAGTCCTTGCTGCGCCACCCCAACGGCATTGCTAAACCCGGGTTCTTCCAGAAAGACGCCGGTGACCATGCGCCGGAATGGGTGCAGACGACTTCTATCAAAGCGGAGTCCACGGGCCGGGAGGTGGAATACATCGTCTGCCAGAACAAAGCCACGTTGGCGTACCTCAACAACCTGGGCTGTATTCAGCTGAACCCCTGGAACTCCCGGCTGGCCCACCTGGAGAAACCGGATTACCTGGTGCTGGACCTGGACCCCGGCGAGAACACCTATGACCAGGTAGTGGAAACGGCCCTGGTGGCCAAGCAGGTACTGGAGGAGCTGGAAATCCAGGTCTATGCTAAAACGTCTGGGGCTACGGGCATGCACCTATATGTGCCCTTGGCGGCTAAATGGCCCTTTGAGCAGGTGAAAGAACTGGCCTTTGCCCTGGCCAAGCGGGTACATGAGAAATTACCTACCCTCACCAGCCTGGAGCGCAGCCCCAAAGAACGCCGACACCAGATTTACCTTGATTTCCTGCAGAACGCCATTGCGCAGACCATTGCCGCCCCTTATTGCGTGCGGCCCCGCGCCGGAGCCACCGTTTCCACGCCTTTGCGGTGGGAAGAAATAAAGCCTGGGCTGCACCCGTCTCAGTTCACCATCCAGAATGTGCCCCAGCGCGTGGAAAAGCTGGGCGACCTCTTTCTGCCGGTGCTGGGCAAAGGCGTGGACGTGGCCAAACTCCTCCAAAAACTGAAAAAATAAGACCATGAAAAAGAAAACAAAGAAGAACCTTTTATGGGCCGGAGCCGGTTTGGGTGCTTGGCTGGCCTTGCGCTCCTTTTCCAAAAACAAGCGCGAATTCTCCTTTACAGACCGCACCGTCCTGATCACGGGCGGTAGCCGGGGCCTGGGTCTGGTGCTGGCCCGCATGTTTGCGGAACAAGGAGCCAAACTGGCCATCTGTTCCCGCACCCAGCACCAATTAGAGGCTGCCCGCGAAGAGCTGGAAGCCGGCGGCGCTACCGTATTGGCCTTCAACTGTGACGTAACCGACCGCACCCAGGTCAAGGCCATGGTAGCCGAGATAAAAGAGCGCCTGGGGCCGGTGGAGGTGCTCATCAACAACGCCGGCATCATTGCCGCCGGTCCGCTGGAAGAAATGCAGGTAGAGGATTTTGAGGTGGCCATGAACGTGCATTACTGGGCCTCCTTGTACACCATGCTGGAAGTCATTCCGGAGATGAGGGCCCGGGGCGAAGGCCGCATTGTGAACATTGCCTCTATTGGCGGCAAAGTGAGCGTGCCGCACCTGGTGCCCTACAGCGGCAGCAAGTTCGCGTTGGTGGGCATGTCAGAGGGTTTCCGGTCTGAATTGCTCAAAGACGGCATTTACGTGACCACCATCAACCCCGGCCTTATGCGCACGGGCAGCGCCCGAAACGCCTTCCTGAAAGGCCAGAACGAGAAAGAATACACCGCCTTCGCCCTGCTGGATGCCAATCCTATTATTTCCCTGGCCGCCACCGTGGCTGCCCGTAAGATCATAGACGCCTGCCGGTTCGGCAAAGCCGAGGTCACGCTGGGCCTCAACGCCAAGTTCATCAGCACCCTGCATGGCCTGTTCCCGGGCGCCACCGCCGACCTGATGGGCCTGGTGAACATGTTCCTACCCGGGCCCGGAGGCGTGGGCAAAGAGGCCGTGCGCGGGTATGAAAGCGAAACCGCACTCACCCAGTCTCCTCTGAACGCCCCCAACCAGAAAGCGGCCCAAGAGAACAATGAACTGTAACGGAAGGGCCTCCTACGGAGAAGGAGAGATGGCAGGCACAGGTTTCTCTTGAGTGCCAGGTCAGGTTTAAAGCCTCTTTTCTGAAAACAGGCGGGAAAAAAGGAGCGCGGGCCATCTTTAGAGTTGGTGGGTGCACTCCTTTTTAGCGGGATTTTCTAGCATAATACTACTAGCATAATACTATTAAAGTGACCTTTTGGCAGAAGCATAATCTACTTTTGTCGGCCAAGGGCCTTCCCATAAAAGAGAATATGGACACCAGAGAGCAGAAAAGTTATTTTGAGAGCATAGGACGGTTAGATTTTGAGCAAGCCCGCATCAAGCATGTTCTGTTCAAGTCAAAGCTGCGGGCCATGCTGTTTGGGGCCGACATAGACCCTACCCCCGTGGTTTCTACCACAGGCTGCTCTTTGGGGAAATGGATCTATGAGGTTGCCATGCCTCGTGTTGGCCATATGGCAGAGGTGAAGGAACTGGAAACGGTGCATAATGACATGCATGCCCTGGCCCGCGATCTTTGGCAGAAATACCAGCAAGGCCACTAAGAGACGGCCTTGAAAGGCTTAAACCAGATAGATGCCATTGCCCATAAACTGCTGCACCTGCTGGAGGTGATTGAACGCAAAGCTGCTAGTTAACTGATTTGGGCAGAAACACCAGACCTGCTGCCTGGTCAGCAGCCCATCATGAAGGCAAGACCAAGAACCTTTTGCCCCAGGTCTAGTAAAGAAGAAAGCCCCCAGAAGAAAAGGGGAAACAAATGTTTTACTAAAGCACACGGATATGCCAGACAAACCAAATAAATCAGCCACCGAAATGGACCAAGGAAAGCAGTCAGAGCAACAGCGCGAAGGCATGAGCGACAATGACAGCTACAAGCGCTCCATGACCGGATATGACTCCTCTAAACAGGACGAGAACTTCATGGGAACTGAGAAGACCGGCGGCGGCAACTCCATTGATGAACGCGACACCAATGACGGCGACGCCAACACAGAGAACAACTTTTAACCAATTATCAAAAGCCCTTAAAATCCACTTTAAGGGCTTTTTTTAGCCTTGGCCGGAACTAAAAAAATATTTTTTGCCCAGGCCTTACTCAGAGATGTTCTGGGGGTGTTTTTCTAAAACTGGCAGAAAACTTGCTATTACCAACCTACGCAATGATTTGGCAGAAATACCGTTGAATCATACGGCGTCTTCAAGGGTTCTAAAACTACATGGAAAAACATATGAGAAGGGTTCTTTTATCTGTACTAACCGGCTTGTTCATCACCGGTGCCTCGGCGGTAACGCCGGCAGTTGCTGAGCCGAAGGGAGGAGCGGCCACCGCCTATGGCGCGCCTTCCAAACTTGGGGCTAGGGATGTCATCAATGAGATCATTGATGTGGTGGGCCTGAAGCCCCGCTTTGAGGTGCGGGCGGCCAATGTGCCCAACGCGGCGGCCGTCATCATGAACGGGCAGCGCTATATCCTCTACAATGAGAACTTTGTGAATTCTCTGAACACCGCCCTCAGAACAGACTGGGCTGGTATTAGTATTCTGGCGCACGAGATCGGGCATCACCTGAACGGGCACACGCTTTCTAAAGGCGGCAGCAACCAGCAAGACGAACTGGAGGCCGATGAGTTCTCTGGGTTTGTGCTGCGCAAGATGGGCGCCAGCTTAAGCGAGGCCCAGGCCGCCATCAAGGTGCTCGCCGATGATGAGGATTCCTATACCCACCCGGGCAAGAGCTCGCGGCTCACGGCTATCAGCAAAGGCTGGCGCAATGCCCATGACCAGATCCTGGCCAGCGCCAAAGCCGGTACGCCTAACCGTACCGTGGCGGGCATTAACCGGCCCGTTGCCTCAGAGCCGGCCGTGGCTACCGTGGCCAACACCAAACGCTCAACCTCTACTTCCTCCCGCAAAATGCCGGCGCAGTACATCATGCGCCAGGTGAAGCTGCAGAGTTTGCCTAATGAGCGAATCTTCGTGACTACCTCTTTCAGCCTGGTGCGCGAAACCGACCAAGGGATGGAAGTGATTGGCAAGCTGCAGAAAACAAATAACCGCAACTTCCCCTATATGCTGGAAAGCCGTTACTTCAACGCGCTCTTCGTAAGCACAGAAGGGATCTTGCTCAATGAAGAAGGCCGCAAGGTTGGGGTCTTGACCACCACTTAATCCCTTCTTGCCCTACTAGCAGAAACGCCACCCTCTTCCTTAGGGTGGCGTTCTTGTTTTATGACCAGGGCGGGAGGCGCAGAAGGAATAACCAGCTACTTTCTGTGCTTTTGACCGTCTTTTTCAGAAAAAAAGATCTAAACGGAGCCAGGTGGCCGCCGGAATGAAATTCAGTTTTTTGCCGTACCTTTTGGCCATGAACCGTTGCCACCTTGTAAAGGGCCTGTTGCTGGCCTCCATCAGCTTCTGCACCTTAAGCCTGACTTCCTGCGCGCAGGAAGTCTACCAATCCAACCAGGTCCTGAAAGACGTGGAAATCTTGGCCGCCGATTCTATGGGAGGGAGGTTACCCAATACCCCCGGCCATGCCAAGGCTCAGCAGTATCTTGTGCAGCGTTTCCAGCGCATTGGCTTGACGCCTATTGGCCCAGAGTACCAGCACGCTTTCACCTTCACCACCAGAAACAATGCCACGCCGCAACCGGGCGTGAACCTGGTAGGCATGATCCCCGGTACGTCAGACAAGGTGTTGGTGATCACGGCCCATTATGACCACGTAGGCACCCGCAACGGCAAGATCTACAACGGGGCAGATGATGATGCCTCCGGTATAGGGGCCATTCTGGCGCTGGCTACCCATTTCCAGAAACAGAAGCCGCAGCATACCCTGGTGTTTGTGGCGTTTGACGCCGAGGAGCAGGGCTTGGCGGGTTCAAAAGCCTTTGTCGCGAACCTGCCCCTGGCCAAAGACCGGATTTTGCTCAACGTGAACCTGGACATGGTAAGCATCTCAGAGAAAAACGAGCTGTATGCGGCAGGTACCTACCATTACCCTTACCTCAAGCCTTTGCTGGAGCAGGTAAAAGTGCCTCAGGGGCTGCACCTGCGTTTGGGTCATGATCGGCCAGAACAGGGGCCCAATGACTGGACCCTGCAATCAGACCACGGCAGCTTCCACAAAGCCCAGATCCCGTTCCTCTACTTCGGGGTAGAAGACCATCCGCATTACCACCAGGAGACCGATGAGTTCAAAAATATTCACCAGGCTTTCTATCTGAAAGCCGTGGAGACCATTTTGCAGGCGGTGCAGGTGCTGGACAAGCAATTGCCTTTGTAACTGCTTTGCGCTGAGGGGTTTCTCAGGTTAACATAAGAAAATGGATTTGACTCATTTGATGAACTTTCGTTTGCCAAGACATTTCTGCTGAAGACCTGGAACGCTCTTTCCTTGGAGAAGGGACCTACTTTGGCATGTCATCTGCTGAGGCCCCTGTTTTTGTTAAAATTGCACAATTTAAAGAAATAAAACCCTGTAAAATATAAACCGTTTAAGACCATACCCTAAACCGATGTTTCACCAACAACGAAAGCATGGTCAAGAATCAAACGTATGGTCTATTACTTTTAATTATTCTCCCATTCTTGAAAGAAATTTCGGGGTCCACTACGCCGGCCCCCGCAATGCCGGTCTTAGAACGCCAGTCAGCGGCAATGACAGTTCCTGCCCAAGCTCCCGCCGTACCCGCTGAGCCAATCCATATCAAGGTAGATGCCTCTGTGTATTTCCCGGTGGAGGAACAGACCGATGAAGATCCCCTGATCACCGCCGACGGCTCCCAGATAAATGAGAAGAACCCTAGTGGTCACCGCTGGTTAGCCTTGTCCAGGAATCTCCTGTCCCGTTGGGGAGGTCAGATTGAATACGGTGATTCTGTGAAGGTGGTAGGTATCTCAGACAAGCTGGATGGCGTGTATGTGGTGCGAGATGCCATGCACCGCCGCATCCGGAACCGGGTAGATATCCTGGTGGGTCCCAATGACAACATCATGGGCTACTGGGAAGACGTAAAACTGATCAAATTGTAAAGCGTAAACGTATTTAAACAAGCAGGCCCCCTCATGAAAGTGAGGGGGCCTGCTTGTTTTATAGCCTAGATAATTTACTTTCAAATATTTATTTTCCTGTAAATCAAGCTGGTATGATTTAAGTAAAATGTTTTGTCTCAACCAGAGACTAATCTGGAAAGGGTTTTGGCACGGTTTTTCCATTTAGGCAGATACAGACCCGGTGGTAGGGTGCTGATGAAAAGAACAGTGACATGAAAAAGATCATACTAGTAGTAGCAGTTCTTATGGCAGGCTTCCTGCAAGAAAGTTTTGCCCAAACCAATGACGGGGTTAAAGTAGGCATCAAAGGCGGTTACAACGTTTTTGGGTGGCAAGGGGAAACCGTGAAAAGCTTCGGCAACCTGTTAGAGTACACCAACGGAAACGCGGAGACCAGAATGCGGCAAGGGTTTCACGTAGGTGGCTACCTGAGCATTCCATTAGCCAACGGTTTTGAGTTGGAGCCCGGGGTTCAATACTCGCAAAAGGGCATGGTGCTGGAAGGCCGGGTACCCGGTGATGCGGCTCAGTTTGCCAATGCCAAAGTCACCCTCACCAACAAGGCAGAATACATAGACGTGCCTTTATTAGCCAAAGTGTACATAGGGGAGGGCTTCAATCTGTTTGCCGGTCCGCAGGTGTCATTTCTGCTTTCCAACAAGGTGAACGTGAATGCGGGCGCCTTTGGGTTCTCGGCTTACAACAATGACTTTGAGTGGCAGAACAGCCAGCGCAAGGTGGATTTGGGTATGTCAGCGGGGGCAGGCTATCAGTTCCAGAACGGACTCAACCTAGGAGGCAGCTATGACATGGGCCTCACCACCCTAGATGATAATGCCAGTTATAAATCTTACAACCACGGGTTCAAAGCCTCTGTTGGTTTCAGATTCTAAAGAGTTTAAGTTGTAGTGAATGTGTTATAGGATGAGAAAAACGGCGGACATTGTCCGCCGTTTTTTTATTTATTGGTTAGCTCTATTCTTCTTCTTTTTTTTCTTTTTCCCCTGGCCGTTGCTTTGGGCAGAAGATCCGTTCAGTTTTCTGGTTAACCCAGAAACCGAAGACATCAGCCTATCGGTGGGGATTCTCTTGGTCACCAAGCCATAAACCAGGGCGGCCCCGGCGGCACCAGCGGCGATCCAGAGGGCAGTGGTGAGAGACTTGTTTTGGCCCGCAGAAACGGTAGTGGCGGCGGACAAGCCTGTAGGGGCAGCTTCATCATACCCGGCTGCTTCCCACAGTTGATGCAGGTAGGTCAGCACATCGGTAGAGGCTTCCCGCTGGCGTAAAAGGGTGCCCCGTACCTCGGCTGGAAGATTGTGGTCCAGTGCGTCACGGTAGGCTTTCTGCGCCCATTCCTCGCCGTAGATGCAAGACCCCAGAATGCCTTCTTCATTCCGGCCAGAGAGGGTGGCTTTGAGGTCCATCCACTGGCGGTACAGTTTGCCTTTGGCGGTGGTGTCGCGCTCAGGGCTGCCGCCGTGCTGTTGGATAATTTGGTTCAGTTCATTCGCGAACGCCAGGCGTTGTTGCGAAAAGCGCCGGTAGGCATCTTGCCGAAGGGTATCTTTGCTTTCCTGGGCCGCGCGCTCATAGCCTTCCAGGCCATCATGGACAAATTCGTTCAGTTCCTTCAGAACCTCTACGACTCTTTGTTTCTCGTTAGTTGACATAGGTTCGGTGTTGGTTTATGAGCTTTTATGAACGTGAACCAACGAGACAGGTTTAGGAAAAAATACGCACTACCATTTATTGCGGCAAATGGCAGCTTGTTGGGGCTGTTTCTGCCCGGTTTTTCCTGAAATAGCCCTTAAATAGCAATCGCATTCTCAGCTGGCTTAGGTTGTTTAGCCGTCCTTTTCCCAAAACAGGCAGTAAATGGATTACTCCACCTCAAATTGCATAGGCAGGTTAAAAGGGAGTTGGCGGCGTTTGCTCCGGCCGTTCAGGTCTGTGAGAAAGGTGTTGAGTTGGTCCTGGTACTCCAGGTGGTAATCTTCATGGAGGTGCTTTTTGATGAGCATCATGGTGCGCAGCACCAGCCGGGCCGTGGCCACATAGAACCCTTTGTAGATGCTCTCAAACTGGCCCGTGAAGTTCTCGAAGAGCAGGTGGAGCAGGTACAGGTGAAGCTCCACTTCGCCCTTGCGGTCTTTGGTGATGCGCTGGTACCGGGCAATTTCTTGGGTGGCTTTCTTCAGGCCCCGGCTCAACGCTTTGCTCAAAGACCTCCCCGACACGGAGAACATGATGTCATGGATGGTGGTGGTGCTCCGGTCAAAAAGGGTTTCCAGGGTGACGTCTTCCAGCAGTTCAAAGGCCAGGGCATCATACGCTTCGGCATCTTTCCGCACCAAGCGCAGGACTAGGGCTTCCTTCTCTTTCTCACTTAATTTTTTCAACGCCTGCTTGAAGTCAGCGGAGGGAACGGGCATGGGGACGAAGTTAAGGATCTGGTTTATGAAGGAGGGGCAACGATGGACTGTTTTCTCCCTGCTTTTCAAAATTACGGCTTTGGCAGAGGATTTAAAATAGCTGCTGTTTTGGCACAGTTCCAAAGAAACTACATAAAATTTGCCTTGCCCAGTTCCTTACAATATTAAAAGTGCGGCGAAGTAGTTGCTTGCCTAAAACAAAAAGAGCCTCCCCATGCGGGGAGGCTCTTTTAAAGTATCATGTGAGGGCCTACTTCCGAATAACAATTCTTCGGATCGTGAGCGTATCCCCCACTTGGATGTGCACCAGGTATAAGCCATGGTTCAGGTGAGCCACGTCTAAAGAAGCTTTTAAGCCTTGGTTTACAATGGCGGCTTTCTGGCTGATTACCTTCTGACCAGAAGCTGAGTACATGGTAATCTCTACGGACTTCTCATTGTTCTTAAAGCCTTTGGCCTCAATGGCGAGCTTGTCAGTAGTTGGGTTTGGCCATAAGGTAAGCTCATGCTCTGGTGAAAGTTCCTTGATGCCGGTAGGAGCACTCACCGTAATTGTAAAGTGATCCATGTTATTATTAGTATCTTCTTCGGACACAAAAGCGCCTGCATTCACATAAATTATTAAAAAGTAATTTTTATGGGCAAGGGAAGGAGGTATTACTACGCTAGTTGAAAACTGGTAATTTTCTCCTGGAGCTAAAGAAGGGGCGTCGATAGACCCAAGTGGAAGGGGCGCATCCCCGCCAAATTCGAATTGTGAAATGTAGAAACTAACTTTAGTAGCCGCAGCAACGGCCTTCCCTTGGTTTGTTACCCAACCAGAAAGTTTAACACTTGATCCTGCAGGGACAATTCCTAACGCTCTAGTGGTTGGTTTAACAATCAAATCAGGTCTGTGAATAACTGCGTTCGGTTCAGTAACTGTAAGGGAAATAGCTGATAGGTTATTTTTCTCATCGCTCTCCGTTACTTCATTGCCTGGGTCAGCAAGGAACAGTATGTAATAGTTTCCGGCGGCTGTATTGGCAGGAATAGTGAGAGTTGCATTTTTATTACCAGTTGCACCTGCCGCTAACGCCCCCCCGGTGGAAGTTCCTAGTAGTACATCACTGCTTTCATAGGTATTATTTGTTGACAGATAGTATCCAACATTGCTGGACGAGGCTGCTAAAGTTCTGCTGTTCATGATAGAAGTACTCACGTTAAGGGTAGATCCCTTGGCTGCTGTTGCAGAAGAAATCATGGAACTTCGTAAAACCAGGTCAACACTTGCTGGATATACTGAGAATCCTACGTAAACCGCCACGTTATTGGCTTCATTGGTTTCAGGTACAGCATTGGAAGGATCTGCAACTGTAAGCAGATAGTAATTTCCATCAGGTGTGCCGGTTGGAACGACGAAGGTGCCAGATTTGGTAGCGTTAGTTCCTGAAGCTAATTCATTGCCTGATATCGTTCCTAATACAATATCATTTGAGTCAAACGTATTATCCGTAGATAGATAAAACCCTACGTTACTACTAATTGCTGTAGAATTTCCATCATTGTTTATTCTTGCGGAAACAGTTATGGGATATCCAGCACTCAGTGTATTGATAGAAGCGGTTACGTTATTAATGAATAAATCAACCGTTGGGTTAAGAACAATGATTGAGGAGTACTTGAGGTTATTGGTTTCATTACTCTCTGTAACTGCGTCTTTGTGATCAGCTTTGATTAGTAAATAATAGGAGCCGGTTGCAGTGGAAGCAGGAATGGTTACTGTCCTAGAGAGGGTAGCTGTCGCATTCTGGGTTAGGCTAGAGCCAGTCGCTTCAGCCAACAAAATATCTGCAGCATCTAAGGTGAGGTCAGAAGAAAGGTAAACCCCCACTGAAGAAGCTGAACTGGTGGCATTGCCTTGGTTTTTGATGATGGTGGCAACGGTATATGCTGTTCCTTTGATGAAGGAAGTGGAAGGTGTAATATAGAATGTCTCCACTACCAAATCTGGGCTAGGTGGTGCAGTTACTGTCAAAGCGATGGACGAGGTATTGTTCGTCTCATTGCTCTCTGTCACCTCTCCGGCCGGGTCTGCCACAAACAAGACATAGTAGTTACCAGGTGCCGTGGTGGCCGGAATAGTGAGACTAGCTGTTTTTTCAGCCGTGGCACCGGCAGCAAGTGCTCCTCCGGTAGAAGTTCCTAAAGCTACATCAGTGGCATCAAAGGTGGTATTGGTAGAAAGGTAATACCCTACGTTGCTGGCGCTGGATGATACGGTGCCAGCGTTACGGATAATGGTGGTAGCGGTAACAGAGCCGCCGGTAACCAAAGAAGTAACCGACAAGGTTGGCGTTTGAAGCACCAGGTCCACCGTCTGGGGCAAAACGGTTAAGGCTACACTGGAAACGTTATTATTCTCTGTGCCTTCCGTCACTTCATTCGCAGGATCGGCCACAAATAGAACATAATAGTTTCCGGCGGTTGTTCCTGCCGGGATGGTGAGGGTTACGGATTTATCCGCAGATGCCGAACCAGCCAGAGCGCCTCCTGTGGTAGTGGTTAAAGCCACATCAGAGGCCTCTAGCGTTGTATTGGCAGAAAGGTAGTAGCCCATAGTGCTGGAAGCGGCAGAGACGGAACCTTGGTTGCTGATCTTAGAGGTAGCCGTTGTGGTAGCCCCTGCCAAAAGTGAAGTAGGAGATAGGGCGGCATCCTGCACAATCAAATCTACAATGTTATTTGTCACGGTAAGGGCAAGTGACATCACCCCATTGGTCTCATTGGTTTCAGCAATATGGTTCTCTGGGTCAGGGACAAAGAGAATGTAGTAATTGCCGGCCACGGTGGAGGAGGGTATGGTAAGGGAAGCATCCAGTACCTCTGAACCCGAAGCCGCCAAGGTGCTGGCCGTCTGTTTGGAAACTAAAAGAACATCTGTAGGCTCCCACGTAGTATTAGTGGAGAGGTAAAAGCCCACGGCGCTTTTAGGTGAGGCCGTATTTCCGGTGTTGCTGAGGGTTGCCGTGGCATTCACTGATGCACCAGTCACCACTGAGGTAGCGGACAAGGTTCTGGCAGTGACAGATAAATCTATTGTATTGGCTGAGGTCACTGTAATGGCAGCGGCCCGCACGTTATTCGTTTCATCTGTTTCCTGAACATCATTGGTGGGGTCTGCCACAAACAGAAGCTGGTAGCTTCCTGCTGTAACGGTAGAAGGCAGGGACAGAGTGAAATCGTGTTTAGAAGAGCTTTGGCTGGTCAACAAACCGCCAGTACTTCTGCCCAGGTAAAGATCAGTGGCTTCTAAGGTGCTATTGGGAGACAGGTAATACCCAATGTTACTGCTAGCGGAGGAAGTAGTACCTGTATTGACAATGAAACCAGTAGTAGAAAAGGATGTCCCAGAACTCAGGGTATTAGAAGATGGGTAGCCAGAGAAGATGGATAAGTCAATGGCGGGGGTCACACAAGAAATGTTTGCCTCAAACCCCGGATAGGTATAGTACCCGCTACTGTAAAACCGGAGGGTTAACGCACCGGATGTGTTAGAGGCCGTCACCACATTGGGGGAGTTATAATTATATCTTCCAATCAATGGGGCAGAGGTACTGGTGCCGTCATATATCTCTAGATAGTCATAGTAGTTGTATATAGAGAAAGAAACAAAAGACAACTGGACCTTATTCCCGGGGGTGGCGGGATTAATGGTAAGGCTGCCGTTAGAATATTGCGAATAGTTGCCCGTGCCGCCATTATCATACACCTTTCCGGTGCAGGTGGTGAAACTGGTGGACCCGCTGACGGGAACTAAGAAGTTGGTTCCTTGGTCGGTCACACTGAAGTAACTGCTTACTGTATTGTTGTTCTCATTGCTTTCCGTAATGGAGTTTAGGTAATCTATGGCCTGAATCAGGTAATAGTTACCAGGGGTGGTGTTAGAGGGGATGGTGACAACAGAGCTCTTTGAAGCGTAATTATAGGTGCCCGGTGAAATGCTGGAACCATTGGCAAAGCCTACTAAGATGTCATTTGCGTCCAAGGTACTGTTCGCGGACAAATAATAGCCCATGTTGCTGGAAGACGCCGTCATGTTTCCAAGATTATACGCAGTGGAGGTAACGGTAATCTGGCTTCCTGCCGGAATAGAGGAGGAGGAGATGCCAGGCGATTGAAGGTTCAGGTCAACATTGGGCGTTACTACAGAAAAAGCAACCGCCGCTACGTTATTGTCTTCATTGGTCTCTGACACGCTGTTCAGGTAATCTGCCCTGAACAAGATATAATAAGCCCCGGTAGAGGCATTACTAGGGATGGTGACAGTAGCAGACCGGTAATAAGCCCGGTTGCCCTCAATGCTGGTTCCGGTGGAGGAACCAATAAAAACGTCTGTAGCATCAAATGTGGCATTAGAAGATAAGTAGAAGCCTACATTGCTGGAGCTTGCAGTGCTGTTTCCTTGGTTGGACAAGGTGAAATAGGAGGTGACAGCAGAACCTGGGATAGCGGAAGTAGGAGACAAACTGGGGCTCTGCACCACCAGGTCTATAGAAGGGGAGACAACCGTAATCTGGCGGGAAGCAGTGTTATTAGTCTCATTTTCTTCAGCCACACTATTTAAGTAATCTGCCGCAGAGATTAAATAATAGGACCCAGCAGTGGTGTTGGCTGGAACTGTCACCGTAGAGTAGAAGTAATGGGAGGAACTGGCACTTACCGCGTTTCCAGAAAAAGACCCAATAAACACATCTGCGGCATCTAAGGTACTGTTGGTGGATAGGTAATACCCCACTGTACTGGAATTGGAAGCAGTATTACCTTGGTTATAAATATACCCTTCAACGGTAAGGCTTGAGCCAGCTGTGAGCGATGAAGCATACAAATACAGACTGGAGATGGTAAAGTCTACCATTGGAGGCACCACCGAAAAAGCAACACTGCTCACATTGTTGTCTTCATTGGATTCTGAGACGTTTTTCAGATAATCTGCCACAAACAGTAGATAATAAGACCCCGTGGAGGTATTGGAAGGAATGGTAAGGGTGACAGACCTGCTGGAAGTTCCACTGGCGGCAAGGGCAGACCCGGCAGAAGAACCTATAAAAATGTCCTGGGCATCTAATACACTGTTGGTGGATAGGTAATAGCCGATATTGCTGCTATTGCCCATGGTATTCCCAAGGTTATAGATGGAGCAGGAGGTCGAAACAGAACTGCCAGCCACTACCGAAGTAGGGGCCACAGCGGCTCTTTGAATGGCATAGTCAGGCTGTGAGAAGGCTGCCTGGGCTCCGCCGAAGAAGAGACAAAATACCAGCAGGAGCTTCCACCTGAGACCAGATGGGAAAGGGAGTAAAGGTTTTGGCATAAAGGGTAGGTTAATTGGATAGTATAGCGTTTGGATGTGTTTAGTTATGTTATAAAAATCCTATAAAGATGGGATAAGATTCTTAATATTAAAAGAATGTGATAATTTAATGTTAAGTAAAGTGGAATTTTAGACATCAGAATCTTGGACGGTATAGAAATAGCTTAGCACAAGGGATTTAAGATTAATCTCCTGTTAGAATCAACTACCTCTTCTTCTGTTTTTTATTTAGGAAGAACAGACTCAAATGGGGGTAAGGAGAGAAGGGGAACGTCTTATTCTAAGGTCAGAGTCAGGCCCCTGCTGAGGTGCTTCTTGGCCATGTAAATGCCATCTTGCATGTTAGCCTTTAGCAAAGCGGATAGTTGTTTTTTTGGATGAAAAGAACCTTACGTAGCTGTTCTTTGAACAGAAAAAGTGAAATTTACCCGTCATTAATTTTGAACGGGCTATAAAGCTTTGACTAGATTTCATCCTATGAACCACCAGAACATATTGGCCGGTATACGGCAGCAGATGCAGGAACAAGGGGTAAGCGCCTATATTATCCCTTCGGCAGACCCCCACATGAGCGAGTACCTGCCAGAGTATTACAAAGGCATTTCGTTCGCCTCGGGCTTCACCGGCTCCGCGGGAACGTTGGTGATCACCCCAGACTTTGCCGGCCTCTGGACCGATGCCCGCTACTTTGAGCAGGCCCAGGAGCAGCTGGCCGGTACCGGGTTTGAGTTGGTTAAACTGAAAGTGCAGCACATGCCAGAATACATTGCCTGGCTGGGCGCAAGGTTGAAGAAAGGCGATACGATTGCCTTTGACGGACGGCTTCTTTCCCTGCAACTGGCGCAGTTGCTGCAACAGCAATTAGGCACCCGCGGCATACAATTGGCCTCCCAACATGATTTCCTGAATGCGGTTTGGGCAGATAGACCAGCCCTACCCACCGAACCCGCTTTTTTATTGGATGAGAAGATTACGGGCAAAACCCTAGAGGATAAATTGGCAGAAGTGCGGTCAGCCTTACAACAGGCAGGAGCAGACTATCATTTAATTTCTTCCCTGGATGACATTGCATGGTTGTTCAACGTGCGGGGAAGCGACGTGAAAGCCAACCCGGTGGTTTTGAGTTTTGCCCTGGTTAGCCAGGAACAGGCGGTATTGTTCATTGACGCCCAGAAGCTGAGCCAGGAGAGCAAAGACCGTCTAGCCAAGGCGGGTGTCACCCTCCAAGCCTATGAGGCAGTGGCCCAGGCCTTGTCCCAGCTGCCGGCCAATGACACTATCTTCCTGGATCCTAAGCGCACCTGCCAAGCCATGTATGAGCAGTTGCCTAGCCAGATAGGAGTAGTGCAGGATACCAATCCCACCACGGTGCTGAAGGCCGTGAAGAACGACGTGGAGGCAGCCAACACGCGCATCACCATGGTGAAAGATGGCGTGGCTTTGACGCGATTCTTCAAATGGCTCGAAGAAAACCTGGGGAAAACAGAGATCACCGAAATGTCGGTGGCGGATAAGCTGCGGGAGTTCCGAGCCGAGCAGGAAGGATTCGTGGGCGAGAGCTTTGACACGATTGCCGGCTACCGGGCCCACGGAGCGCTGCCGCATTACAAAGCCACCCCAGAGAGCAATTCTGCCCTTCAGCCGGAAGGCCTGTTCCTGGTAGATTCCGGGGGGCAATACCAAACCGGTACCACCGATATCACCCGCGTGGTCACCCTGGGCAATCCCACGGAAGAAGAGAAAACCGACTATACCCTGGTCTTGAAAGGCACCATTGACGGCTCTACCGCCCGCTTTCCCAAAGGCACGCGCGGCTACCAGATTGACGCCATCACCCGCAAACCCCTCTGGGACCATGCCCGCCAATACGGCCACGGCACCGGGCACGGGGTGGGTTTCTTCCTGAACGTGCACGAAGGCCCTCAAGTCTTCAACGCTACCCCTACGCCTATTGACATCGAATTGGGCATGATCACCTCCATAGAGCCCGGTATTTACCGCCCCGGCCGGTACGGCATCAGGATTGAGAACCTGGTGCTGACGGTGCCTGATGAAGTGAATGAGTTTGCGGAGTTCTACACCTTTGAGACCCTCACCCTGTGTTTCATTGATACCGCCCCGATCAACAAGAACCTGCTGGAACCGCACCATATCCAATGGCTGAACAACTATCACCAATTGGTGGTAGAGAAGCTCGGCCCGCATTTAACGGCAGATGAACTGGTCTGGCTGAAGGAAAAAGCAAAGGCCATCTAACCTTTCATCCTTCTTCAAAACAAAAGAGAGCGACAACTTCCGGTGTCGCTCTCTTTCATTCAAGGCCAGT
Source organism: Rufibacter glacialis (assembly GCF_008271745.1). GTDB lineage: Bacteria > Bacteroidota > Bacteroidia > Cytophagales > Hymenobacteraceae > Nibribacter > Nibribacter glacialis. The sequence continues at coordinate 746,904 of NZ_VKKZ01000010.1, forward strand.
TTTCTAAGAAAGACGCCAAAATCGGAGAAGGAAGATTCTTGGAAGAAGTGGCTATTCTCTTCACTTGGTGGAAAGTTGGAGGAAGGGTTGCCTGTATTACAGAAACCGGTACCAAGACAAGTAAAACCCGTCGCTTTTCATCAATAAGCAGAAAGGTTTCAAGCAGACCGCAACCTTTAGGCATGGCCTGTAAAGTTTCTGGTGCTCGGGCCTTGGTGAAAGCTGGCTTACAGGAAACGCTGTTTCCAGGCTGTTTTCTTAAAACGGCAGTGGCTGGCTCTACCCTAGAGCCAGCCACTGCCGTTTAGATCCTGTTTCCGGCAAAAGAGGCCGAAAACAAATGGAAATTATGGCTTCGGCATGGATTGGTCCCGAACCGCCTTGAACTCAGAACCGGCTTTCCACTGCGGCCATTCATTGGAGAAGGCCAGGCGTCTGCCCAATTGGTACAAGAGCTGTAAATCTGCCACGGCGCCGTCCATCTTGAACGCCTCGTTCACCTGGTCATTGGGTGTGTGGTAAATTTTGGCGGAGTAATTTTCCCGTAATTTCTTGCCTTCGGCTTTGCCGAGTTGGATATGGTCGGTGCCCATACCGGTGAACAATGCCGGAATACCCGTTTTGGCGAAGTTAAAGTGGTCTGAGCGGTAGTATAAGCCGGATTCGGGTTTTGGTTCACGGGCAATGTAGCGGCCGGCTTTCTGGGCTTCCTCAGCTAACATCTCCTCCAGGTCAGACTGTCCCATGCCAATGAGCACAATGTCTTTGGTGGCACCGAAGGGGTTGAGCACGTCCATGTTCAGATTGGCCACGGTTTTCTCTTTGGCGAACGTCGGGTTCTCAACGTAGTAGGCAGATCCCAGCAAGCCCTGCTCCTCAGCGGTCACTGACAGGAAAACGACTGTTCTGTCTGGCTTCTGTTGCTGGGCTTTGAACGCTTTGGCCACTGCCAACAGACCGGCCGTACCGCTGGCATTGTCAGCGGCACCGTTGTAGATGCTGTCATTCTGGTCGTTTTTCTTGCCAATACCCAAGTGATCCCAATGCGCCGAATAGACAATGGCTTCCTCTGGTCGTTTCTCCCCGGAAATCTTGGCAATAAAGTTATAGGACTTGTCATACTTGGCCTTGGCTTGCAGTGAAGTGCTCATGGTCAAACCCAAGGGGCTGCCTTTAAAACCTGGCTTGGCGGCGCGCGCCAGTTCGGCTTTGTAGTTCTTGCCGGCGGCGGCAAATAGTTTCTCGGCCACGGGCGTGGTGATCCAGCCTTCCATGGCGTTGTGGTGCACATCTTTGCCTTTGGGCACGAGGTAGAATTTAGAGGTGTTCCAGTTGTTCTGCACAATTTTGAAACCATAGCCGGCGGTCTCGGGGTCATGCACAATGAGGCAGCCTTTGGCTCCCTGGCGGGCGGCTTCCTCCAGTTTGTACGTCCAGCGGCCGTAATAAGTCATGTCCCTACCCTTGAAGAAGGTAGTATCCTCAGAATTGAAGCCCGGTTCACTCACCACAACCACGGCAATCTTGTCTTTCACGTCCAGCCCCGCGTAGTCATTCCACTTATACTCCGGTGCCACAATCCCGAAGCCCGCAAATACCAGTTCCGTATCTTTGATGGTCACGTTCTCCTCGGGGCGTCTGGCCCACACCACGTAATCTTCCAGGCCTTTCAAGGTCATGGTCTGTTTGCCTTTCACGGTCATGGTAGGTGCGGCGGTAGAGGTGATTTCCACCAGGGGCACCTCTTGCAGGAAGCTGTCGCCGTTGCCCGGTTCCAGTCCCAGCGCTTTGGCTTCTTGCTCCAGGTAAGCCAGGGTTTTCTTCTCGCCGTTAGTGAAGGGCTTGCGGCCTTCCATGTCATCAGCGGCCAGCGCCGTTACATAAGTGCGGTAGCTATCTAAGGTGACTTCTGAAGGAGAGGTTTCAGAAGGGGCACTGGTAGAAGTGGTTTCCTTGGAGCCGCCAGATTGGCAACCGGCCAAGAGGCCTACGCTCAAAGGAATAGCCCAGAAATGAATGCGTTTGAACATGGGTATGGTGTTTGGTGAGAGGTGGTTATTTAAGTTGGAAGGTTACTTTCACGGTTGCGGATAAGGAAATGCTCTGTGGGATTTCAATCAAAGTACCTTCTTCACGGCCAGATGCACCAGCGGCAGCGGCGTACATGGTGTCGTTAGAATAATTAATAAACATAGGATCATTGTCATCAGTGTCCGCAATTTTAACTACGCGCTTAATTTTCCTGTTGCCTGCTTTGGCTAAAACCTGAGCTTTTTCAGCAGCCACTTGGACTGCTTTCGCTAATACCTCTTTTTTCATTTCCTCCTCTTTAGAAGATAAAAAGGCGCTACCAAACGTAATAATTCCCTCTCTGATTAGGCGGTCTCTGATGCCTGCATATGCTCTCAAGGAATCAATGGTGAAAGAAATTTCCTGTGCTCCTTCAAAATACCAAACGCGGTCTTCGTCTTTTTCTGCATCAGAAGGGCGTTTACCCACAGAGAATAACGAATAAGAAATTTTGTTTGAAGGAATGTCCAGGTCTTTCAGAATCCTAACAATCTTAGACTCCAGAGCCTTGTGCTCAGCATACATCTTGTCAAGGCTCAAAGTGTCTGTGGAGGAAAGATATATATTGAAGCTTACTTGGTCCGCCGGAGCTTCTACTGTAGCCTGTCCCATAACTACAATTCTGTTTTCGGGAGCAATGGTTTGGGCTGATGCAAATGAAGAGGCAAAGAGCAGGAGGGCGGATAAAAGTTTTTTCATAGAAGTCAGTAAGGAAGGGTTGACCAAAGATAGAAATTGAAATTTAAACAGAAAGGGCGCCTCTGTGATAGAAGCGCCCTTTCTGTTTTTAACCTGTTTTGGCCGGAAGGAGCCAAAATGAGCTTTACTACAAATGTTCGTCAAAGTACTCGGTCACCTTCTTGTAGAGGTGCACGCGGTCCTTGCCGCCCACGTTATGCGGGTGGCCCGGGTACACGAAGTAGTCCAGCAGCACGCCCTCATCCACGGCTTTTTTCAGGAACGCCTGGCTGTGTTGCCATACCACCACGTCATCCACGGTGCCGTGGATCATGAGCAGCTTGCCCTTCAGGTTTTTGACGTGGTTGAGCAAGTTGGCGTTTTTGTAGCCCTCAGGGTTTTCCTGGGGAGTGTCCATATAGCGTTCGGTGTACATGACCTCATAGAAACTCCAGTCAATCACCGGGCCACCGGCCACGCCTACCTTGAACACGCCGGGCTGCTTGAGCATCAAAGAGGTGGTCATGAAGCCGCCGTAGCTCCAGCCATGCACGCCAAGACGGTTGGTATCAACGTAGGGCAGGCCTTTCAGGTATTCTACGCCTTTCATCTGGTCGCTCACCTCGGCCACGCCCGCCTGCCGGAAGATGGCCTGCTCAAAGGCACGTCCTCTATCGGCGGAGCCGCGGTTGTCCAGGGAAAACACGATGTAGCCTTTCTGGGCCATGTGCTGCATCCAGAGGTTAGAACCGCCCAGCCAGCTGCTGGTGATCATCTGCAGGTGCGGCCCGCCGTACACGTACACCACCACCGGGTACTTTTTCTTCTCGTCAAAGTTAGGCGGTGTGATCATGCGGCAATAGAGATCTGTGCCGTCTTCGGCCTTAATGGGGAAGATGGTGGTCTCTCCCAGTTGGTAGTCTTGCAGCGGATTGGGAGCTACCAGCAGGGTTTTGGCTACTTTTCCGGCATCGGTGTCTAAGATCCTGATGGTGCGGGGCGTCACTGGGCTGCTGTAATTGTCCAGGAAGTACTGGCCGGTAGGGCTGAACGTGACGTTGTGCACGCCGCTGCCCTGGGTCAGCCGACCGGTACGGCCGCTGCTGAGTTCCACGGCGTAGAAATGGCGCTCCAGGGGGCTTTCGGCGGTGGCGGTGTAGTACGCTTCGCGGCCGTTTTTGTCAAAACCCACCAGATTCTTCACAATCCACTCGCCTTTGGTAAGTTGTCTGATCAGCTGGCCGTTGGTGTTGTAGAGGTACAGGTGGTCATAGCCGTCGCGCTCACTGAACCAGACAAACTGATCTGGTTTGCCAGGCACGAAGTACAGGCCGCGCTCTGGTTCAATCCACTTGTCGTTTTTCTCCTCAAACAAGGTCTTCACGAAGGCGCCGGTGTTAGCGTCATACTGGTTCAGCCACATGTGGTTCTGGGCACGGTTCACCACGGCCAGGTAAATGGATTTCTCGTCGGGGCTCCAGGTCAGGTTGGTGAGGTACTGTTCAGCGGGCTCGCCGGTTTTCAGGAAGATCGTTTTGCCCGAAGCCACATGATACACGCCCACCGTCACGTGGTGGCTTTTGCCGCCGGCCATGGGGTACTTGATGTTGTTCAACTTCGCCGGCACGGTGCTGATGTCTACCAGCGGGTAATCGGTGACCATGGTCTGGTCCATGCGGTAATAGGCCAGGCTGTTGCCGCTGGGGCTCCAGAAGGTGCCCTTGGTGATCCCGAACTCAGAGCGATGCGCTGCTTGCCCGTTCACGATGGCCGGGTTGCTTTCCTGGGTGATCTGCTTGTCCTCGGCGCCGGGTTGCGAGACAAACAGGTTCTGGGCTTTGGTGTAGGCCGCGCGCTGCTTGTTAGGCGCAAAGTCCAGGTTCTCTGCGGCGGCATCTACCTTGTAAAAAGCCTGCGCGGTTTTGGCTTGCGTGTTGTAGCGGTAAAACTGGCCTTTCTGCTTTACCAGCAGATCAGTGGCGTTGAGCCATTCCAGGCCGCTCACGGTAGGGACTTTGGCGCCGCCGGCTTTTTCCAGCGCCGCGCTTAGGTCAGTGGCCGTCACTATTACCTTGGCGTTTTCCCGCACCGAGCCGCGCAGCAACTGGTCATTTTTGTCATTAGTGTGGCTGTAGTCATTGGTGCCGGGCACCCAGGTGAGTTGCCGCAGGTTGGCGGGGGAGAGGCTGGGGTTCAGGAAGGCATCTTCCATGGTGAGCCGCTTTCCCTGGCTGAAAACCGTAAAAGAAGACAAAAGCGACAGCCACAGGAAGACGGCCAGGGTAGGTGATTTTTTAAGCATGGGTTTTTGGGTTGGAATACAAAAAACAAGCCGGAAACAGAGGGTAGACAAAGGTTTTCCGGACTGATTCTTCTCTCAAAAATAAGGCTAAACTACCTTTTTTTTCAGGAACAAGCGGCACTTTTTAACTGTTTTACTTTTGCTGAGACCCAAGCCGCGCAGGCTTCCTAAACTCATGTTTATTGCTTAATTTTGTGTTATGGACATTCTAACAGAAATTCTGGAGCAGGAAGACGTGCTGTTGATGGAGGAAACCACTGACGTGCGCGAGCTGGTGGTGTACAACGACGACGTGAACACGTTTGAGCACGTGATCAACGCGTTGGTGCAGGTCTGCCGCCACACACAGGAACAGGCTGAGCAATGTACCATGCTGATCCATTACAAAGGGAAGTGCACCGTGAAACTGGGCACCTTCTCTGAGTTGGAGATCATGTGCACCGCCATCCATGACCGGGGTATCTCAGCAGATATCGTTTAACCCTGAACTAACGGATGAATTTCCCTTCTAAGCTGATTGAGAATGCGGTAGAAGAGTTGGCCAAGTTACCCGGAGTAGGCAAGAAAACCGCCCTGCGCCTGGTGTTGCACCTGCTCAAAGCCGAAACCGAAGATACAAAACAACTTTCTGAGGCCCTGCTGCGCATGCGTACCGGCATCAGGTACTGCAAAACCTGCCACAATATCTCTGACCTGGAGGTGTGCAGCATCTGTTCCAACCCGCTCCGTGACCGGTCGCTGCTGTGCGTGGTGAGCGACATGCGCGACGTGATCGCGATTGAGAACACCTCACAGTACAAAGGCGTGTACCATGTGCTGGGCGGCGTTATCTCTCCCCTGGAAGGCGTGGGGCCCTCAGACCTGCACATTCAGTCTCTGGTGGAGCGGTTGCCCACTTCCGGGGTGAAAGAAATCATTCTGGCTTTGAGCCCGACCATGGAAGGCGACACTACGGCCTTTTACCTTACCCGCAAACTGAAAGAGTACCCAGCCCGCATCTCCAGCATCGCCAGAGGCGTACCGGTGGGCGGCGAATTGGAGTATACCGATGAGATCACCCTGGGCCGCAGCATTCTGGACCGGACTGCTTACAGCCAAGGGTAGTTTCTGGTTGTTTTTATAAAAATAAGCCTAAAAGCATACAGAAGCAGGAACAATCGTTCCTGCTTTTTTTACGTTCGCTTTTCTTTTCTGAACTTACCATCCAATACTATACCCCCGTTTATCTGACCCAACGTTACCCTGTTTGAAAGACCTTTCCGTCATCATTGTCAATTACAACGTGAGCTATTTTCTGGAGCAATGCCTGCTTTCCGTCCGGAAGGCGGTGCGGGGGCTGCAGGTAGAGGTGTTCGTGGTAGACAATAACTCGGTAGACGGATCGGTGGAGATGGTGCGGCGGCGGTTCCCCGAGGTGAAACTGCTGGCCAACCAGGAGAACTTAGGTTTCTCCAAGGCCAACAACCAAGCCATCCGGCAAGCCCAGGGGAAATACATCCTGCTGCTGAACCCAGACACGGTGGTAGAGGAAGACACTTTCTGCAAATGCTTCCGGTTCATGGAGGAGCACCCCAACGCCGGGGCGCTGGGTGTGAAGATGATGGACGGGGCCGGTAAGTTCCTGCCAGAATCCAAACGCGGGTTGCCCACGCCCTGGGTGGCCTTTTCCAAGGTATTCGGGCTGGCGGCCCTTTTTCCCACCTCGGCTTTCTTCAACCGTTACCATCTGGGCCATCTGCCCCAGGATCAGGTGCACCCCGTAGATATCCTGGCCGGGGCTTTCATGTTCATGCGCGATGAGGTGCTGGAGAAAGTAGGTCTGCTTGACGAGGACTTCTTCATGTACGGCGAAGACATTGACCTCTCGTACCGCATTAAGCAGGGCGGCTTTGAGGTCTATTATTTCCCGGAGACCCGCATCATCCATTATAAGGGCGAGAGCACCCGCAAAACCAGCGTGAACTACGTGTTCATGTTCTACCGGGCCATGCGCATCTTCGCTGAGAAGCACTTCAGCGGTAGGCAGGCGCGGGTGTACTCTTTCCTGATCAGGTTGGCCATCTACCTTCGGGCGGCCCTGGCGCTCGTCTACCGGGGGGTGCAGGGCGTGTTCCCCCTGGCCTTGGACGGCCTGTGCCTGGCATTGGGGGCCATGGTGGGGGAGAAGGTGGTGCCCAACCCCATGTCTTTGGATCCTTCGCCCATGTGGGCGGCCTATTTTGGGGTGTGGCTAGGTACGGCCTTCTTCAGCGGCGCCTATGACAAACCCCCGCGGCTGAACCGGTTGGTGCAGGGCATGTTGTGGGGCAGCATCCTGCTCGTGGCTTTTTCCAGCATAGTGAGCATTGTGGGCGAAATAAATAAAAAGCATGTACTGGTAGCCGTGCTGCTGGGGCTGGTGGGCATGACGTTCTGGCGCCTGGTCTGGCACTTCCAGGAGTACGGGCATTGGCGGTTTGGGGAACCTAAAACCAAGCGCATTGCCGTGGTGGGCAGCGGTAAAGAGGTGAAACGGGCTTCCTCGCTGCTTCGGCAGGCCGGGGCCCAGGAGCCTTTGACCCAGTTTGAACCGCAGCACACCCCCGCAGATCTTCAGCAGATCAAAGAGGTGATTGAGATCTACAAGATCAACGAGCTTATTTTCTGCGGCAAAGACCTGGCCGTGTCGCAGATCATTGAGTGGATGGTGCAGATCCACAACCGGGCGGTGGAGTTCAAGATACTGCCGGAGAACAGCGCCTACATTATCGGGTCATCGTCTAAAAACACCCGCGGCGATTATTACGCCCTGCACATTGAGGTAAACCTGCTCAACCCGTACCACCAGCGCAACAAAGTGGTGCTCAATTCGCTGGTGAGTGTGCTGCTGCTGCTCCTGGCTCCGGTGCTCATCTGGCGCATCAAAGGAAAGGGGCAGTTTTTGAAAAATTGCCTCGGAAACCTGGTGGGCCTATACCAGTGGGTGGGACTCAAGGCCACGGCCACGCCAGACGCCCGGCCCGCCATCCTCTCGCCGGTAGACAAGATCTCCAGCGCCAGGATCAGCCCGGCGGCGGCGCGGCAGATAGAGGTGGTGTACGCGAAGGAATACACGGCCTATGCTGACCTCCTGATCCTGGCCCGCAATCTGCCTAACCTGGGCCGGCGGGTGGCGTGAGTTAAAACCCTTTCCCCGGCATCGGGTATTAGGGGGGAGGAAGGCTTTTATACTTCGTCCCGGTAAACCTCGTTTAAAGGAAGGGAGACGCCTTGTTCTTCACTATTTTATAGGAATACAGCGCGATTTGATACAGGATTAATTAATTATGGTCAAGTACGCTATAAAAACAGCAAAAGCTTCTATTTTTGGGCCACACCTTTAAGTCTTCTTACCAGATGATTACTACCGAACAAAAAACACTTTCAGACCGCATCACCTCCCTTGCTGAATCACAGACCATTGCCATGGCGAAGAAGGCCCGTGAGTTAGCGGCGAAGGGAGTGGATGTGATCAACCTGAGCTTTGGGGAACCTGATTTCCAGACGCCTCAGTACATCAAAGATGCCGCAAAGAAAGCCATTGATGATGGCTACACCTTTTATACCCCGGTAGCGGGTTACCCCGAGCTGCGAAAGGCCATCGTGGAGAAGCTGAAACGCGACAACGGCCTGGAGTACGGCCCTGAGAACATTGTGGTCTCTACCGGTGCCAAACAGTCCATTGCCAACGCGGTGATGTGCCTGGTGAACCCCGGCGACGAGGTGATCATCATCTCCCCATATTGGGTAAGCTACGAAGAGGTGGTGAAATTGGCCGAAGGCGTTCCGGTGATGGTGCGCGGGACTTTGGAAAATGACTTCAAGATCACGGCGCAGCAACTGGAAGACGCCATCACGTCCAACACCAAGCTGGTCATGTATTCCTCGCCCTGCAACCCAACGGGTTCTGTGTTCACCAAAGACGAGCTGGCCGCTTTTGCCGCCATTCTGGAAAAACACCCCCAAATCCACGTCATCGCCGATGAGATCTACGAATACATCAACTTCACCGGTGAGCATTACAGCCTGGCACGTTTTGCGTCTATCAAAGACCGTGTGGTCACGGTAAACGGTTTCTCCAAAGGCTATGCCATGACGGGTTGGCGCGTAGGCTACATTGCCGCCCATAAAGACATTGCCGACGCCTGCGACAAAATGCAAAGCCAGATCACCAGCGGTACCTGTTCCATTGCCCAGAAAGCCGCTCAGGGCGCTCTGGAAGGCGGAAGAGCCTCGGCTGAGGAAATGAGCGCTTCTTACCTGCGCCGCCGCGATCTGGTGTTGGGACTGATGAACGATATTCCGGGTATCAAAACCTATGTGCCGCAGGGCGCCTTCTATATTTTCCCAGACGTGAGTGCGTATTTCGGGAAGTCAGCCGGTGACCTCAAAATCGAGAACTCAAATGACCTGGCCATGTACCTGCTCAATGACGCGCACGTGTCGTTGGTGGAAGGCGGGGCTTTTGGTGCGCCGCAGTGTATTCGGTTCTCCTTTGCCGCCTCAGACGCCAAATTGATTGAGGCCCTGGAGCGGATCAAGGCTAGTTTAGCCAAACTGAGCTAAAAACGGGTCTCACATTTTCTTACTACCTTTGCCTAAACATTGGATAACGCGCCTACAGATAAGGTGGGTTATCCAATGTTTTGTTTCCACCCTATTTATCTTCCTGAATGTCTATTCAGCATACTGTAGCCGCCCTATTTGACCGTTTCAGCCAGCTGCGGGTCCTGGTAGTGGGCGATGTGATGATTGACGCTTACCTCTGGGGAAAATCCTCGCGGCTGTCGCCGGAAGCGCCGGTGCCCATTGTGAACCGTATCAAGATGGAGCAGCGTCTGGGCGGGGCTGCCAACGTAGCCCTGAATATCCAGAGCCTGGGCGCCACGCCGCTGCTGTGCTCTGTGGTAGGCGATGACTTAGAAGGAGCCGCCCTGCTGCGCCTGTTGCAGGAGCAAGGCCAGACCCAGGAAGGCATCGTCCTGAGCCCTGAGCGCCCCACCACCGTCAAGCAACGCATCATCTCTGGCGGCCAGCAGTTGCTCCGGATAGACTCAGAGGTGGAAACCGACCTGACGCCCTTTGAGCGGAAAGCCCTGGTGCAGCGTTTCCGGCACCTGTTACCTCAGGCAGATGTGGTGATCTTTGAAGATTATGACAAAGGTGTCTTGAGTGCCGAAGTGATCCGGGAACTTCTCTCTCTTGCCCAAGAGGCCGCCGTGCCCACCGTGGTAGACCCCAAAAAGAAGAATTTCCTGTCGTACAAAGGCAGCACCCTGTTCAAGCCCAACCTGAAAGAACTCAAGGAAGGCCTCAAAGTTGACTTCGCTGATGCGAACCATGAAGCCTTCGAGCACGCCGTGACCGCTTTGCAGGAGCAGATGGCCCTGGAGAATGTATTGGTAACGCTCTCTGAGCGAGGAGTTTTCTGCCAGTCTGCTACCCAGGAGAAAACCTATTTAGATGCCCACATCCGGTCTATCTCTGATGTCTCTGGCGCCGGTGACACGGTGGTGAGCATTGCTGCTTTAAGTTTGGCGGCTGGCTTGCCCTTGCCTGCCTTGGCTGAACTGGCTAATTTGGGCGGAGGCTTGGTTTGCGAGCATGTGGGCGTAGTGCCTATTGACCGGGAACAGTTGCAGCAGGAAGCCCAGAATTCTCTGGTGTTGCAGCGGGAATTGGCAGTGTTTGAGGTAAAAGTATAAGGCGCTTTTTGCGGCTGTTTTCTGAAAAGGAGGCTCAAAACGGATTACCGTTTTGAGCCTCCTTTCTTTTGTAGTAAAGCAGTTGGTGAAATGAGGCAGAAGGCAAGTTGAAAACTTGCTAATAGAGAGAACCACAAGGTACGCTGTCGCTAAACTTGCGGAAGGGAAGTGTCCATGTGAAGTAAAGGTGTTCTGAGGCCTTTTTTGGGAAAGTCCCGGAAAGCATTGCAAATAACCAACATCTTGTAATACGGTCTGCCCAAAAGACCTCGTAGTGTGCGCAGCTCCTACGAGTGTCCGTGCCAATGGCAGGAGAAGCCGCTGTCTGGTTTGATGATAACGGAGGTTGTCTTCCAAGAAATCACCGTTTCTGGTGGAGGATGCGTTGGAGACAAGGCGGTGCCTGGTCTCTACAAGAACAAAAAACAAGGAACGCCATGACCGGCAGGTGTAAACATCCCCCTTCGCCCCCTTCTAAGGGGGAATCTTTACTTAGCTAGGGCAGCTAGCAATCAATACCTTTCTACAAAGGAAAACGGCCTCCTGCTCATTTGAACAGAAGGCCGTTTTTGTATGGGTTTTTCAAAAAGAGACTTAAAACGCTTACCGGTGGCTGTACTCTTTCACCGTCTGGATAAAGCATTTCACTTTCTCTGGGTCGGTGTCTGGGTACACGCCGTGGCCCAAGTTGGCGATGTGGCGGTGAGGGCCGAAGGCTTCCAGCATTTTGATGGTTTCGCGCTTCACGCCCTCAAAGTTGTTGTAGAGCGCGCAAGGGTCTAGGTTGCCTTGAAGGGTTTTCCCGTCGCCTACGGCGGCCCGGGCGTCTGCCACGTTCATGTTCCAATCCAGTCCAAGTACCTGGCAGTCCAGCTGGGCGAAATCGGCGAACGAGAAGAAGGCACCTTTGGCAAATACCGTCACCGGAACATCTGTGATGGCCCGGCAAATTTCTGCTATGTAAGGGTAAGAGAACTCTTTGTAATGCGCAGGGGGCAAAATGCCAGCCCAGGAATCAAACACCTGGATCAAATCAGCGCCGGCAGCTACCTGGGCTTTCAAATACGCAATGGTGGTATCTGTGATCTTGCGCAGCAATTGGTGAGAGAGCGCAGGATCTTCATACAGCATCTTGCGGGCCTTGGAGAAGGTTTTGGAGCCGCTGCCTTCCACCATATAGGCGAAAATAGTCCAGGGGGCACCGGCAAACCCTATCAGGGGCACCCGCCCGTTCAGTTCGCGCTTGGTGACTTTGATGGCCTCCAGCACATAGTTCAGGTGCTCATACGGGTCTGCCACCCGCATCTTCTCCACGTCAGCGGCAGAGTTGATAGTGTTGGGGAACAAAGGGCCGCGTTTCTCTATCATCTCATAGGTACAGCCCATGGCCTCAGGTACCACCAGAATATCTGAGAAGATAATGGCGGCATCCACGTCCAGCAAGTCAACCGGCTGAATGGTGACCTCAGCGGCCAGTTCAGGCGTTTCCACCAGTTCCTTGAAGCCTGAAAGGCGTTCGCGCACGGCGCGGTACTCAGGCAAAATACGGCCTGCCTGGCGCATAAGCCAAACAGGGGTTCGTTCAGTTGGCTGCCCCAGGGCAGCCCGCAGTAGCAAGTCGTTCTTTAATTGCATGGCGCAAAGATAAGGCATAAAAATGAGTCCTGAGGTCTGAGTCGGGAGTTCTGAGTCAGAATACACGGAAGGAACCAAAAAGTGGCTTATTTCAGGGCTGTTTTACCAAAAAAGGCCTAAAACAAGCCGCCTCTGCCAAGGTGTTTAGTCTATTTGAACAGGGCCAGCATGGCTGTCACAATGAAACTCACTCCTAAAGAAAGCACAATAAAGCCCATGATCTTGGCCAGAGCCGCCAGGCCTGCTTTGCCCATGAACACCATCAGGCGGGGCGAGAAAAGCAGAATGATGTAACTCACCAGGCCCAGCAGCATGATCCCAATCACGGTAAGCACCATGTCTGAGTAGGTGAGTGATTTGGTGAACAAACTGATGACCACCGCAATGGAACCGGGCCCCGAGAGAAGCGGCATCGCCAGCGGGGTAAACGAAATGTCTTCTTTCTCCACGCCTTCAGCCACCACGTCTTTTGAGATTTTCTTGCCTTCCTCAGACTTAGAATTGAGCAGGTCAAAACCCGCCCGCATGATCATGAGGCCCCCGGCAATGCGCAGGTCATGGATGCGGAGTCCGAAGAAATCCAGCACGGCCTGTCCGGCCAGAAAGAACACCGTCAAGATCAAAACCATGTACATACAAGCCCTGAGCGCCTGCTGGTTACGGCGGGTGGCTGAATCATCATGCGTGAGGGTAAGAAACACAGGCATGGCCCCAAAGGGGTTCACCACCGAGAATAGAGCCGAAAACGTTGCGAGTAAGATTTCCATTGCGGCCAATAATACGCAAATTCAGGAAATTACCCATAAAGAGAAGACAGCGAAGGCCAGAAGCCCGAAAGTAGGAGAGATCCTTATTTCAGGAGTCGGCTCCAGAAACTGGTGGGCGCCGGGGCAGATTTACGGGAATAAGACCGTTTCTGCTGCACCATTTGCAGGCGTTGAATGGCCTTTACCAGATAATCGGCGGCCTGTTCCTCTCGGGCCAATACGCCACTTACCCCAGGCTTCCAGAGGCTTAGGATTTCCTGGGCGTCTGAGGAAGGCGTGAGCAGGAAAATATGGGCCCGTTCCAACTGGGAGATCATGGCCTTGAGTAACCTGATGTCTGGTTTATAGCCTATCTCCCTCTTACCACCCAAAAGAATCAGTTCACGGGTAGAATTACGCCCGGTACCAAACTGGCGCGCGAATTGGTCATACGTCACCGCATGAACCTCTACCCGCTGGGAATAAAGGTTCTGTTTATCAAGCGCTTGTGTAAGTGCGTTTGCCAGAGTGAGATCATCTTCCAGCAGCAACAGCCGATATGATGTTGTCATAGGTTATAAATATAAAAGAATATTTATTCTTAGAATACTCTCTTTTTATAAAACATAAAAAAAATTTAATGTGGGTTTTGGATCATTTAAAGGAAGGGTAGATGGCTTGTTTACTTAGAACCGTTCCAATAGGCTTGCTTCAACTACCTCTTAAAAGAAAAGAGGGGAATAAAAAATACGTCTATTCCTTTCCAAAAACTTGTAGCTTACCTTCACAAGGCTGAGATTTGAGGTTTAAGCAGGCAAGGCAGGCAATGCCCTGATCCTCCTTGAACCAAAAGCAGCTTACTTTCCATACCATGAATGCAATTAAATTAGGCATACTGGGCGGCGGACAACTGGGCCGGATGTTGTTACAGGCTGGCCTTGACTTCAACCTCTACACCCTGGTGCTGGACCCAGATGAATACGCTCCCTGCCGCCATCTCTGCGAAGAATTCGTGCACGGGGATTTCAAAGACTATGACACAGTGTACGCCTTCGGGAAGCGGTGTACGCACGTGACCATTGAGATTGAGCACGTAAACGTAGAGGCCTTGTTCGCGCTGGAGAAGGAGGGGGTTCATGTGTACCCCAAACCCACCTCACTCCAAACCATCCAGGACAAAGGCTTACAGAAAGAGTTCTTCCTGCAGAACAGCATTCCTACCTCTGAGTTCAGGCTGTTGAAAGATGCCTCTGAACTGAAAAATAACGTGGATTTCCTGCCTGCTTTCCAGAAACTCCGCCGGGGCGGGTATGACGGAAACGGCGTAGCTCGCCTCTCTACGGCAGAAGATTTCCCCAAGGCATTTCAAGGGCCAACCGTGCTGGAGAAGCTGGTGGAATTTGAGACGGAAATTTCCGTGATCTGCGCCCGTAATGTGCAGGGCGAGGTGAAGGCGTTCCCGGTGGTGGAGCAGGTCATGCACCCGGCTCATAACCTGGTAGATTACCTGCTGGCCCCAGCCCAGATCGCGTACAAGCTACAGCGCATGGCCATTGAGATTGCCACGCACGTGACCACTTCCCTTGACATAGTGGGGCTATTGGCGGTAGAAATGTTTGTGACCCGCGATGGCCAGATCCTGGTGAACGAAGTGGCGCCTCGTCCGCACAACAGCGGCCACCATACCATGAAAGCCAACGCCACCTCGCAGTTTGAGCAGCATCTGCGCGCCATCCTGGGCTTGCCCCTGGGTGATACCGAACCTCATTGTCCGGCCGTGTTGGTGAACCTGCTGGGCGAGGCAGGATTTTCCGGCGAGGCGGTCTATGAAGGACTGGAAGCTACCCTGCAGGAGCCCGGCGTGCATATCCACCTGTACGGCAAGAAGTTTACCCGGCCTTTCCGGAAAATGGGCCACTTAACGGTACTGGCCCCCACTATTGAAGAAGTAAAACAAAAAGCAGACACCATAAAGAACCGTCTAAAAATCATTGCATGAGCCAATCTCCTGAGCAACACACGGCCCTAGTGGGTATCATCATGGGCAGCCAGTCAGACCTGAAAGTCATGGCAGGCGCCGCCGATATCCTGGAACAACTGAACATCCCGTTTGAAGTGACCATTGTATCTGCGCACCGCACGCCGCACCGCATGCTGGAATACGCCGAGGGAGCCCGCAAGAAAGGCCTCAAGGTCATCATTGCCGGGGCGGGCGGCGCAGCCCATTTGCCGGGAATGGTAGCGGCCTTGACCACCCTGCCCGTGATTGGCGTGCCGGTGAAATCAAGCAACTCCATTGACGGTTGGGATTCCATTCTGTCTATCTTGCAAATGCCGTCGGGCGTGCCCGTGGCCACAGTAGCCCTCAACGGCGCCACCAACGCGGGTATTCTGGCCGCCCAGATCCTGGGCAGCACGAACGCTGTAGTAGCCGATGCCCTGGAGAAACACCGCACCACCCAGCGCGACAAAGTGATGCGCTCGGTAGAGCAACTCCGCCGCGGCGACCTTGAAATAGACTAGGCCTTGCTTTCTTTCCAGACCATACTTACAACTGCCACGCCCGGGTTTTCCTTGGCGTGGCAGTTGTGTGAAGAGGCTTTCCCAGCGGAAGAACGGCGCACCCTGGAGGCCCAAACCCAGTTGCTCCGGAATTCAATTTACAGGTTCATAACCCTGCACGCGGAGGGAGAACTAGTGGGGTTCATGGGGTATTGGCAACTGACAGGTTTTGTGTTTTTAGAGCATTTT
This sequence comes from Rufibacter glacialis, assembly GCF_008271745.1. Taxonomy (GTDB): domain Bacteria; phylum Bacteroidota; class Bacteroidia; order Cytophagales; family Hymenobacteraceae; genus Nibribacter; species Nibribacter glacialis. Next base: position 762,809 of record NZ_VKKZ01000010.1, read on the forward strand.
GCCGTTACGCCCACCGCCAGAGGCAAAGGCATAGGCAAACGCGCCTTGGAGAAATTAGGGGAAGTAGTGCAACAAACGCTTGTCCTGGAGGTGGAGCCACCATTCAATGAGATGGCGCAGCGCCGGATCAACTTCTACGAACGGTCAGGCTTCCATCTGAACCCTTATCCCTACGCCCAGCCCCCGTACAGCCCTGAGAAGCCCTGGGTACCATTGCTGTTGATGACGTACCCGGAAAGGCTTTCTTTGCCTGCTTTTCAACAGGTGAAAGAGGAATTGTATAAGGTGGTGTATAGTGTATAAAAAGCAAAAGCGGTTTTGAGCCATTTTATGAAAACCAACCCAAAACCATTTTGACGGTGCCTTGCCTTAAAGAAGGGCTATAAGATGAATCCCAGCAAAAGGTATAACTGGTTGGTATCGGAAGAGATTCCACTGTACGGGGAAAATCCGTTTCCTTTCTCAAACCGTCCTTCTAACAGGAACTGGTGTTTAGACCAAGCCGGGATTAAAAGGCCTCCGCCTACCGTCAAACTCTGGGCGTATTTCCTGAACCCCTGCATATAAGGTTCTTTCTTGACCGAGTAGTTTTCCTGTACCACGGTAGAACTGGTGGTGGAAGTAGTTTCTTGTTTGTAGTTGATGGCGTAGGAATTGATGATGCCTCCTTGTACATAAGGCTTAATCTTTTTTGCCGGGAACGTGTACCTTACCTGAAGGGGAAGTTTCAGATAAGGAAGATCTAGTTCTACCTGATAATCTTTAACGAACGTATGGACCTCTTCTCTGAAGCTCCAGGTATAGCGTTGGCGGGTGTATTGGAACTCTCCCTGGAAAGAGAGCTTCGGGTTGATCCAGGGCAGCGTGGTGTTGAGGAACAAACCTAACGCTGGACCAGCAGAGGAGGAAAAGGTTTGGTCTCTGGTTGGAGGGGTGGGACCTCCCTTCACCTTTAGGGTAGAAGTAGTGGCCCCCACAGAAACACCCCAAGTGATCTTCGCTTTTTGGGGTTTTTCTACATACGTTAAACTGGCAGGCATGCTGCACTGGTTATAGTGGGCTATGATTTCAGTAAGTGCGTTTCGTTTGTAAGCCAGTTTTTTTGTTGCGGCCATTTGGTCCGGACAATCTTTGAAGGCTTGGTTCAGGGTGCCTCGGTACTCATGATAAGGGACCTTTACCCTTTTGCCTTCCACCACTTGAATGTTATGATAGAAAACCAGCTCCTGAAGAGAGTCCCCCATGTGTAGGTACAGACGGTCTTGGCTTTCTGCATCACGGTAGGCATAGAGACTGGCTTTGCCTTTGACTAAGAGGGTAAAAAACCGGTCTTGGTCGGGGCTTTCTTTCGCCAGCCGCTGTACTTCAAACTTGGGGCCATCCACCACGCCGTAGCCTTGAATATCCGCTGGTCCATATGTTTCCAGGGGGCCGGCCTCTGTCCTTTTGAAATTGACTTTAACGGCACTTCTCTTTTCTCCCCGGTGGTCAACCAACCCCCTTATGGTGTCATTCTGCTGGAGAATGTAGCCAGGCTGGAAATTCCGTTGGGCAACGGCTGAAAAACAGAGGAATAATACAAACAGGGGCAGTAGAAGTCTCTTCATGTGGATATTTATACAGCAATATAGGACTATTTTTATTAAGTCCAAAAGAAAAGACCTAAGCCCGAAGAGAACGTATAAAGCCTTCAAAGAACCCTGTTTCCCGCTTCTTCCATGCCAAACAATGCACCTGCCATCTTCCTCATCCGCCACGCCCGGCCTTTGGTCAACCGGAACGGTTTCTTTAGCAAAGCAGAAGCGGCCCAATACCTGCAAGATTATAATGAGGCCGCGGTAGAGGAGGTGAAAGAACGCAGTGAACACCTGCCGCTAGACCAGATACAAAAGGTTTTCTGCAGCACCTTGCCCCGGGCCAAAGCCACCGCGGTGATGTTGTTTGGGCCAGAGGTGGAGCTTATAGAAGATGCCACGTTCCGGGAATTTGAGAACCGAATCTGGGGATTACCCTTAGGGAAGCTTCCGCTGCGTTGGTGGCAGGTAACATCAAGGGCTTTATGGCTATTGGGTCTGAACCAAAAAGACATTGAGAGTTTCAAGCAGGCCAAGGTCCGGGCAGCCCAAGCCGCGCAACACCTGGCCCAGGAGGCGGAGAGCAATGGCATAGCCGTGTTGGTAGCCCACGGCTTCCTGAACGAATTCATCAAGCGCGCCCTGCGCCGGGAAGGCTGGCAGGTGGTGGTGGAAGGCGGCCGAGGGTTTGTGGGGGTTACTAAACTGGAAAAAGCTTCGGCCTAATGGCTTGTTATCTGCCTCATTTTAGAGAAACAGCCTAAGATCAGGCTTTGTTAAAAAGGAAAGGTCTTTTTAGGTTTAGGGGCTTTTTTTACAGAAGAAGCCGTATACCCGCCGTCAAACAACCGCCCGAAGTTTATTTTCAGCTTCTCCGGGAAATCATCTAAACACCCACAATTAGTTTGTTCCAGGGCCCGCAAGGTTAATTCAGCGCAGGCGTAAGAGTCTGCCGCCGCGCGGTGGTGCTTGAACTGGATGCCGTGCCGGTTGCAGAGCGATTTCAGATCATACTGCGGAAGCCCTTGCCACACCTGTTTGGAGAACTGCACGCTGCAGGCGTACTGTAATTCTGGAAAGGGTAGGCGGTAGGTGGTCAGGGTAGCCCGAAGCACGCTCATGTCAAAGCTGGCGTTGTGGGCAATCACCAACTGATTCTGCAACAGCGGCTGCAATTCCTGCCACACGGCGTTGAACTCAGGGCTGTTCTTCACGTCTTGGGGCTTAATGCCGTGGATGGCGATGTTCCAGCCGTTGAAGTACGGATAGGATTTGGGTTTGATGAGCCAAGCCTCAGTGCCTACAATCTTCCCATTCTGCACAAACGTCAACCCAATCTCACAGGGGCTGTCCCGGTCAGAGGTGGCTGTCTCAAAATCTAAGGTGATAAAATCCATTTTGGTCCTCCTTTGGCTCCTAAAGAAGCAAAGGTACGAAGCATTAAAAAGATAGCCGTCTGGTTCGTGCCTGAGTGAACGAAAAAGAACTGCTTTTGTAAAAACAGGGCAGATAGTAGGAACTGATTTACTCTAAAAGCAGAAGGGAGCGGCCATGGCCGCTCCCTTCTGCTTTTAGAGTAAAGTATAGTTAACGACGGGGGAACAGGATGTCCAGGATATCACGGGTAACGGAGCCAGGACGACGTCTTTCTTCTTCTCGCCAATCATATTCGGCGTCGTACGCCCGGTCACCAGACAAGATGAATGCCCCCGGTTCTAGTCTTGCCCCATATAGATTCTGGCAATCAGTGGGAGGTGGTTGATGCCCGGGCGGACGGTTAGGATACCAGATCCGGCATTGACCAGGTGGTGGGTAATGGCCTTTGGGTACCCCTTGCAATTGCCGCGGACCGGCTGTGCCCCTTGGGGGCAGGATCACCCGGCCTAAGATGCCGCCTAAGGCGCCATTCTCACGCGGACGGGTTTGTTCATTCTGGTTTTCGTGCCATTGCTGGTCTTGGTAGCCTTTGTCTTTTTTATTTTTCTTTTCTTTATTCTCTTTATACTCCTTGCCCTCTTTGTGTTTTTTATCCTTTTCCTGGGCAGAGGCGGTCGGGCAAACCAGCAGAGCAAGGCTGGCCGCAAACAATACCGCAGTCATTTTTGCTTTTATCGTAGGGCAGGGTTTTAAGGGTGAAAAGTTTCTAAGGATATTTCAAGGCAAAGTTCATACCACCTCTTGCTAAACAATATCTTAAAGCCTTTGCTCCTCTGCTTACCTTAGGGGAACGTCTCTTCCTGAGTACTTTAGCACAAACAATTAAAAAAGCCTCACCGCAAAACGGTGAGGCTTTCTCAACTAAACCTAATTTTATTATTACTTCACTTCTTCGTAGTCCACGTCGGTCACGTTGTCAGTGCTGGCAGACTTAGCAGAGCCTTGTCCGTCAGAACCTGGTTGTTGTGCTCCGCCGAAACCTCCGTCAGCACCTGGTTGACCGGCTCCGCCCGTGGCAGCATACATCTCCTGAGAGGCGGCCTGCCAGGCGTTGTTGATGCTTTCCATGGCACTGTCAATAGCGGCAAGGTCTTTTGACTCGTGCGCTTTCTTCAGATCAGCCAGGGCACCTTCAATGGCCGTTTTGTTTCCGGCAGAAAGTTTCTCACCGTACTCTTTCAACTGCTTCTCGGTCTGGAAGATCATAGAGTCCGCCTGGTTCACTTTCTCTACCTGCTCTTTGGCTAAGCGGTCAGATTCAGCGTTGGCCTCAGCCTCTTTGCGCATGCGCTCAATCTCTTGCTCAGATAGCCCGGAAGAAGCCTCAATGCGGATCTTCTGCTCTTTGTTCGTGCCTTTGTCTTTGGCAGACACATGCAAGATACCGTTGGCGTCAATGTCAAAGGTTACCTCAATCTGCGGAACACCACGTGGCGCCGGTGGAATGTCTGACAAGTGGAAACGACCGATGGTGCGGTTGTCGCGGGCCATGGGGCGCTCACCCTGCAATACGTGGATCTCCACACTTGGCTGGTTGTCAGAAGCAGTAGAGAAGGTCTCAGACTTCTTGGTTGGGATAGTGGTGTTAGACTCAATCAGCTTGGTCATCACGCCACCCATGGTCTCAATACCTAAGGAAAGCGGCGTCACGTCCAAAAGAAGAACGTCTTTCACTTCACCGGTCAATACCCCACCTTGGATAGCGGCCCCAATGGCTACTACCTCATCTGGGTTCACACCTTTAGATGGCTTCTTGCCGAAAAATTTCTCTACTTCCTCCTGGATTCTTGGGATACGGGTAGAACCACCCACCAAGATCACTTCGTCAATGTCTGACGGCTGCAAGCCAGCGTCTTGTAACGCCTTGCGAACCGGCTCCATGGAACGGCGTACCAGGTCATCGGCTAACTGCTCAAACTTAGCCCGCGTCAATTTGCGCACTAAGTGCTTAGGCCCCGTCTGGGTAGCGGTGATGTAAGGCAGGTTAATCTCGGTCTCAGAAGAAGACGAAAGCTCAATCTTGGCTTTCTCAGCGGCTTCTTTCAAACGCTGAAGCGCCATTGGGTCTGTGCGCAGATCCATGTTTTCCTCGGCTTTGAACTCATTGGCTAACCAGGCAATGATCACTTGGTCAAAGTCATCACCACCCAGGTGCGTGTCACCGTTGGTAGACAGTACTTCAAACACGCCGTCGCCTAATTCCAGGACCGAGATATCAAACGTACCACCCCCTAAGTCGTATACCGCGATTTTCTGGTCGGTGTGTTTTTTGTCCAGGCCGTAAGCGAGGGCAGCAGCAGTAGGCTCGTTGATGATCCGTTTCACTTCCAAACCGGCAATCTGTCCAGCTTCTTTGGTAGCCTGACGTTGCGCGTCATTGAAGTACGCAGGAACGGTGATCACCGCCTCGGTCACGGTAGTACCCAGGTAGTCTTCAGCGGTCTGCTTCATTTTCTGCAGTACCATGGCTGAGATCTCCTGCGGCGTGAACTCACGGTCACCGATCTTTACCCGGACAGTATTGTTGCTGCCAGACTGCACGTTGTAAGACACGTGGCTGGTCTCATCTTTTACTTCTGAATAACCGCGGCCCATGAAACGCTTGATGGACGCGATGGTATTTTGTGGGTTGGTGATAGCTTGACGTTTGGCAGGATCCCCTACTTTACGCTCACCGTTCCCGTTATCCAGGAATGCCACAATGGACGGTGTAGTCCGGCGGCCTTCGCTGTTCGGAATCACCACTGGTTCGTTACCCTCCATTACCGCAACGCATGAGTTGGTAGTTCCTAAGTCAATGCCTATGATTTTTCCCATTGTCTATAGTTTTATTTTAGTAGTTTCTGATTTCACTTGATGCAATCTTATTAACAAGACATGTGCCAAGGCCGTATTTCAGCCAATTTGTGACACAATGTCATTTCTACGGAAAGTAATAAGATAGCCTATACGCACAATAGGCAGCCAATGTCAGGTGAGGATGCGCTTTTGGCCTGTTTTTTACAAAACCAGCCTAGAAAAGGCAGGTCGTCTGGCAGGAAATCTAAAAACCATGCCTGCTCAAGACAACCAAGGAAATAGGTTTTTCCGCCTCTTTTCTGGGAAAGGACCCTAAACACGACAGCCTATGGTTTGATGTAGGCAGAAACGTTGAACTGACTTAAGCAAGGGTGTTGCCCGAATGCAGCTGCAAGCCAAAAAGGAACAGAAGCCGGTTTAAGTCCTGTTTTTCTTACATCAGGCTAAAAGGTTTATCTTTTCTTGTAGGGCCGCTGGAAGGTGTTCACGGGTTTGGCCAGCCCATTCAACTGTTTTACTTCCTCAGCGGTAAGTGCCCTGAATTCACCGGGTGCCAGCGAACCAAGGGTCAGCGGACCAATGGCTACGCGTACCAGCCGAAGGGTAGGGTAGCCCACGGCGGCGGTCATTTTGCGCACTTGGCGGTTCATGCCCTGGCTGATCTTGATCTCCACCCAAGAGGTAGGAATGTTGGCCCGGAACCGGATAGGCTTAGAGCGTTCCCAAAGGGTAACCTCCTCTAAAAGACGCGCTTTGGCCGGACTTGTTTTCTTGCCCTGCAACAGAACGCCGCGCTCCAACTGGTCCAGCGCCTCGTCTGAAGGTACGCCTTCTACCTGCGCCCAATACGTTTTCTCTACCTTGAACTTGGGGTCAGACAGCCGGTGCTGCAACTGCTTGTCATCGGTGAGCAGGACCAGGCCTTCGCTGTCGTAGTCCAGACGGCCCACCGGGTACACGTGGGGCACCGGCACGAAATCCTTCAAGGTGCGCCGACCTGTTTCATCGGTGAATTGGGTAAGAACCTCAAAGGGCTTGTTCAGGAGAAAATACTGCAAGGGGTAGAATAGAAAGTGAGCCTAAAAATAAGGGATTGGTTTCGTTTTTGGGCCTTCTTTCTGAAAACAGGCCTAAAAAGCGGACAGAGAGCACTAGTGGGAAAAGCACTATTGTAATTGCTAGCCGCCGACCAACTTATTCCGGAGGAGTCCTTTTTATCTAAGGCTCCATCTTTCCCATGGGTGCTTAGACTTGCAAAGTGGAGGTACCTCAAAAGGAGCGAAGGGGCCTATGCCACTTCTGCTAGTCTCAGTCGAATGATTATTTCGGTTGGGTGAGGCGTTGCGGTGGTCGCCAGTGGCGGATAACCTTTTAAGGTCCTTAAAAGCTCACCCTACTCAAAGAATACAAAGCAGTGTTGGGTATACCCATAACGGCATAAGGTCTCTCTTGCAGGAAAAGGGTGTTTTGGCTGCTTTTTATAAAGTGCCAAAGAAACGCCGCAGCGCCCATTCGGTGCAGGCCAGGCCCAGCAGCAGGAAGTAGAACCAGGGTTGTTCCAGCAGGTCTTTCTCTTCCTGATGGCTGCGCAGCACGGCTTTGAAATCGGCTTTGATTAAATCCTGTTCCAGTTGGGCCAGTTGCGTGGGGTAATAGAGGCGGGTCTCTGACCGTTCGGCCAACTGGCTCAGGAGACTATGATCGGCCACGGCCAGAAGCGATTCCAGGTTCTGTTCCTGCACCACAAATTCACCGGTGTCGGTGTGGTTCTGGTTTTCTGCCCGGGTAGTGGCGGTGTAGCGGTATACGCCCACTGGTAAGTTCCCCAGCGGTAATCCCTCGCCGCCTTGCTCATGCTTAAAACGATGCTGGGTCTGCTTGCCGTTGTTATGGGTAAGGGTGAGGCTGATGGTCTGCCCAAAGATTTCCTCCTGTACGGCATTGAAGACATCGGCTTGGAGCGTGACTTGTTCTGAGGTCTCAAACTCGTCTTTCACGGGGTACACGTGCAGGCGCTTCTGGTTCCGGCGGTTGGCCAGCAACTGCACCATGTGCGTCATGAGTTCATCATAGATCTGGACCGAGCCGTGGTCTACGGCTTCGGTAAGGCGCCACTGCCAGCTACCGTCGGTGAGCAGAACGGCCGAAGGGGTGGGGGCGGCGGGCTTGTAAATCAGCAGCGGTTTGGTGGTGCGCACGGCACCCACCTGCTGGTGCAGAATGACCTCAGCCGCGGGTGCCAGCTGCCACTCCCCGAAGGTAACCGCCGTGGGCGGCCAGTTTCTGACGCGGGTTTGGGCGATGGGCTCCGTGGAGAACCGCTTGAACGCCTGGTTGAGCAGCGGCTGCACCTCATCAAACTGCGGCGAAGGCCGGTTCAACTGCACACCGGCTTGCAAGGCATTGAAGGAGTTGAAATCTGTCTGGGCCCCCAGGATGTAGAAGGTGGGAACCTTGTCGCTTCGCAACCGGCGGAGCCAGTCGGTTCCTACGCCGCTGGCGTTGGGAATCTGGTGCAGCACGGCGGCATCATAGGGCGTTTTGAAAGACGGATTCTGGAATGGTCCCAGCACCACTTCCACGTCCAGGAGCGGATTGGTGCGCAAGGCGCTGCGCAGGGCTTTGATGTCGGGGTGCGGGGCGGCGGCGGCAACCAGGATTTTGAGCTTTCCTTTGATGACCTCCAGATAGGCGTGCCGCCGATTGTTCAGGTGGGTGAATTCACCGGTGACCGGTTGCACCACCACCTCAAAGTGCTTTTTGCCGGGTTGGGCCGCCGTAACCTGAAACGTGGTCTGGCTGGTGCCTCCGCGGGGCAAAGAAACCGTTTTGCGCTGCACCGTCTTGCCATTCTCCTGTAGCAGCACATTCATTGCCGTTCCACTGAACCCGTTGTGGCGCAGCCGGGCCTGAATAGGGAAGGAGGTGCCGGTGTAGTTGATTTTATTGTACTGCACTTCCTCCAGCACCACATCACGTTTGGGTATTGTGTCCCCCAGGGCCAAAGGGTACACCGGGGCGTTGTACAGCTGGAAAGTGGGAGTGGGGCCCTGGTTATGGATACCGTCTGAAATGAGAACCGTAGCCGCCAGGTTCTGGTCTTTGAAGGCATTCTCCCCTTTCTCCAGCAAGGCATGCAGATTGGTGAACGGCGCCTGAAGCGGCATGCTGGCCAAAGAAGAGGCCGCAGAATCACCCTCCTGAAAGGACTCTGTCACTACCTCCATCCCTCTTTTCCGCAGCCGCTCGGCCAGAGCATCCAGGCCCTGTAGCGTACGGGTAAGATCGGCTTTCTGGGTGAACAGGCCTACGGATTGAGAATTGTCAAAGGCTAAGACCACCTTGGGTTTTATCTCTTCCTGCCTTACACGGCGGGTGTAGGGTTCCAATAGCAGAAAGCACACCAGCGCCACCAGTAAGGCACGCAGAGAAGCCAGGAGCCACCGCAGTCCGGTAGGCCAGGGGCCACCCCTGCGGTACATGAACCAGGAAACGCCCACTCCTACGGCCAGGCAAAGCAATGCAAACCAGGGAGAATAGGCGGTGTGGATTTGGAAGGATTGCACAAAGGGTGATTTAGGTCACAGGATCAGGTAGCAAGATAAAAGAAGTAGGCCATACTTACGTGGAATAGTCTCTGGTTTACGTCTTTATTTCTTAAACTGAACGCTTGCCTCCCTTATTGCCTTGCCTCTGTTTCAAGCCAGTTTTCCAGAAAATAGGCTGAAAGGGAAGGGGCAATCTCCGAAGATGGCCTTGCACATTAGCTGATCACGTTTTCAACCAGTTTGGACAGGTCGCGACCTGTCCGTACATTCTCTGGAGAGTAGTAAGGGGAATGAAAATGCAATAATCAGAAAGGGCAACCACCAGTGACTGCTCCTACCAAAAAAGCAGAAGCCGATGTAGGGTACCACACACCGGCTTCTGCTAATTCTTAATTCTTAATTCCTAATTCAATTTAGGTGAGCATACCGCCGTCTACCTGTAGGGTCTGGCCGGTCACGTAGGCAGACAGGTCAGAGGCCAGGAACACGGCCGCATTGGCCACGTCTTCCGGCGTGCCACCCCGTTTCAACGGAATTGCCTTGCGCCATTCGGCTACCACGGCGGCATCCAGTTCGTCGGTCATGTCGGTTTCAATGAAGCCCGGGGCGATGGCATTGCTGCGGATGTTTCTGGAACCCAGCTCCAAGGCCACCGACTTGGTGAACCCGATGATCCCCGCTTTAGAAGCGGCGTAATTGGCCTGTCCGGCGTTGCCTTTGATGCCTACCACGCTGGTCATGTTAATGATAGAACCGCTCTTGGCGCGCATCATGTGCTTGGTGGCCGCTTTGGTGAGGTTGAACACCGATTTCAGGTTCGTGTTGATCACGGCATCCCACTGCTCCTCGCTCATGCGCATGAGCAGGCCGTCTTTGGTGATGCCGGCGTTGTTTACCAGCACATCCAGTTTCCCGAAATCCTTCACCACGTTTTCCACCAATTGCTCGGCCTGAGTGAAATCTGAGGCATCTGAGCGGTAGCCTTTGGCCTGAATGCCATATTGAGCCAGTTCCTGCTCCAAGGCCTGGCCCTTCTCCACGCTGGAGAGATAGGTAAAGGCCACGTTGGCACCCAGTTCAGCGTATTTCTTGGCGATGGCCCGGCCAATGCCTTTTGAGGCGCCGGTTACTAAGGCAGTCTTTCCTTCCAGTAATTTCATAGTGCATGTTTAAAGGGCCACCGCTTTCTAGAGGCACGCCCCGGTTTCAAGGGTCCAAATATACTAAATGCGCCCGGGAGCCAAAGAATGCCCGCAAGGTTTTCACCAAGGGATCCCTTTACCGTCCAATTTCAAGAAAACAGGGCATAATTGAATGTAAAGTCCTGCGTTTGGTGAAAAACCTTCTTTGAAACCAGAATCTAAGGCCGTTCTCCTTGGTTGGGGAGGCACCGCGGGAGATTCTTACAGGTAATTGGACTACTTGCAGAACCGCTTGATCAAGGCATTGGCCTCGGCGTTGCCCAGTTCAAACGCCTTCTGCCAATCAGCGCAGGCTCCTTTGCGGTTTCTTTGGGTGTGCTTTAAAACCCCGCGGTTGTAGTAGGCCTGCACCATGTTGGGGTCTAGTTGGATGACCTTGTCATAATCTTCCATGGCTTGGGGGTATTGCTTCTGGCGCATGCGCAGGTTGGCCCGGTTCAGGTAAGCCACGGTGTAGTCTTCCTGCAGCGCAATGGCCTGGCTGAAATCCTGGGCGGCACCTTTCATGTCTTTCAGGCGGGCTCGGTTGAGGCCGCGGTTGTTGTAGGCTTTGGCGTAGTTGGGTTGGTTGTTGATGGCGTAGTTATAGTCTTCAATGGCTTGCCTGTACTCTTTCCGGTTCTGCCTGATATCGCCCCTGAATTTATAGGATTCGGCATCTGTGGGCACCAGGGCAATGGCCTTGGTGAAATCAGCATACGCCCCGTCATAGTCCTCCATCTCGTATTTGGCCACGCCGCGCAGGCGGTACAGGCTGCCGTCATCGGGCTTTTTGGCAATGGCGGCGTCATATTCCCGCACGGCCCCGCTGAAATCGTTTTTGCTGGCCCGCTCAAGGCCCTCGCGGTAGTGCGTTTTGGCTGTTTTACACCCCATTGCCCAGAACAGAAGGAACAGGCCGCACAGGTAGGGGAAAACCGAAGAAGGTTTAGAGGATAGTAGTTGCATAAGGAATACCAATTCCTGCTACATACTGATTTCAGTTCATATAGTTATAGAGAAATATTAGACCAGGGTTCAGGCGGCTCTCCAAGAGCAGGTTAGAGGGGGTGAAGAGAGCTTTGTTCCGGCTAAAAGCCGGAATAGGCCAGGGAAGGGAAGTGCCAGATTTTAAGCAGAAAAACCTATCTTCCGTTCCTAAAGATCGCTTTCTATGAAAATAACCTTTAAACTCCCGTTCTTCTTCACGTGCGTCTTCGGCCTTTTGGTGCTCATGGGGTGCACGGCCTCCCAGAACGCTGGCAGTGGTTCCGGGACCGCCGCCCAAAACCAGCCCACTCACACCACCGTGTACCTGGTACGGCACGCCGAGAAAGCACCTTCCTCGGGGGCGATGACCGATGACCCTGCTTTGTCAGAAGCGGGCAAGAAACGGGCTCAGGTGCTGCGGGAAACGTTGGCCGCCGCCCCGGTGAGCGCCATCTTCGCTACCAAATACAAACGCACCCAGGAAACGGTGCAGCCTCTGGCAACCCTCAAGAACGTGCCCGTTCAGCTATATGAGGCGCAGGACTACGCGGCCTTCGCCCAGAAAATAAAAGCGGAGCAGGCGGGTAAAACGGTGGTGGTGGCCGGGCACTCCAACACGGTGCTTCCCCTGATGGAAGCCCTGGGCGGTAAAAAGCCCCTGGCTGAGATCGCCGACCACCAGTATGACTACCTGTTCACGGTCACCCTGCGGGAAGGGCAAGAACCGGTGGTGAAGGTGCAGCAGTACGGGGAACCTTCTACCGCGCCCGCAAAATAGAGTTCGGGAAAGCCAGAGTACGTACCGAGGGGCAACCCTAAATTCCCAAAAGAAATCGCCCTGGAAACAAGAAGCCGTTTCCAGGGCGATTTTTATTAAAAGGATCTAAAAAGGAGCCTACACTTCAGCAACTTCTTGGGCAACGGGTTTCTCCCGCATGAACAGCAGGTGCACCGCCAGCGCCAGACTGGACAGGACTAGCCCTACCGCCACCACGCCATCCCATTTCCAGAGGTGCCAGGCGTGGCTCGCGATAAAGGTGCCGGACGCCCCGCCAATAAAATAAGTGACCATGTACACGGTGTTAAGACGGTTGCGGGCCTCAGGCAAGATGGAGAAGATAAAGGATTGGTTCGCGATGTGGGTGGCCTGCAAACCCAGATCCAGGAGAATCACCCCAATCACCAGCCCCAGAATACTCTGACTGGACATTCCGAACACCAAATACGAAACCACAATCATGGCCACGCTGATGGTAGTGACAGAGAAAGCGTTGCCTTTGTCGCTGAGGCGGCCCATGTACGCGGCGGCCAAGGCACCCCCCGCACCCACCAACCCGAAGAGACCGGCTACGTCGCTGCCGGCGTTGAAGGGCGGCTCTTCCAGCAGGAACACCAGGGTGGTCCAGAACGCGCCAAATGTGGCATAGCACAAAGCCCCGCGTAAAGAGACCAACCGCAGCATGGGTTGGTCCCGGATGAGGTGCCCCAGGGATTTCATCAGGTTTTTGTAACTGCCCTTGAATTCAGGATGCACCTCGGGTAACAGGAAATACAAGGCACCCCACAGCACCGCCATGAGGCCGGTGGCAATAAAGAACATGGCCCGCCAGCCCAGGTGCGCGCCCACAAAGCCACTGATGGTGCGGGAAAGCAGGATCCCAATCAAGAGGCCGCTCATCACAAAACCCACCGTGCGGCCCCGGGCCTCGGGTTTGGCCAGATGGGCCGCCATGGGCACCAGCAGTTGCGGTACCACCGAGGTGGCCCCAATCAGGAAACTAGCCACCATCAGCATTTCAATGTTTTGGGCAAAGGCCGCCAGAAGCAACGAAAGAATGATGGCCGCAAAGTCAACCATGATCAGGCGTTTCCGGCGCAGCATGTCGCCCAGCGGGATAATGAAGAGCATGCCCACCGCGTAGCCAATCTGGGTGAGCATGGACAGGCTGCCCGCCGCCGCCTCAGAGACCTGGAAGGTGGCCGCTATCTTGCCCAGCAGCGGTTGGTTGTAGTATAAATTGGCCACCACCAAACCTGTGGCAATGGTCATAACCCAGAGGTTGAGTTTGGTCAGTTCAGGTTGGGCGGGGGAGGAAGCGGAAGAAAGTTCAGGTGTCATCATCAAATAAAAGACCGCAAATATACACGCTTCAAAAGGGACGGGCGGGAAACGGCCAATTCAGGTGCGAGTATACGGCCCTGCCGGGGGATAGGCTATGCCCTGAGGCAACGTTTCTTTGCCATTACCTTTTTAGGGCTCTTTTTCAGGAAATAGGGCCAAAAACCAGCCTTTCAACAGGTGGTAAGATGCTGGATAGCGCTGCACAAAATGAAAAAGAAGCGGGAACGGCCTATTCTTGCCTCCTGCTAAAACCGGGGAACGCCGCTATCTTTTCTCCCGGAACTTCTGTGACAGGTGCAGCATGAGGTTTTAGGCCAAGTAGAACAGCCGCGCCAGGTAAATGTCTATCACGCCTTTTTCCAAGAGCATGCACTGCACAGGCGCCCAGCCGTAGGTCTTGGTCCCCCATGCCGCCAGCGCCTGGGGCCATCAAGTGACATAATGGGCAGGAAAGGACGGGGCATGGAGAAATGTTAAAGAAATTCTGGAAAGTTTTCTTCCCCGTTCCTCAACTCAGTAAAATAACGCCGCAGGTATATGCCTGATTTTTAACTCTTTGGTTTTTCGCTCGTTTGAAAAGAACCTAACCAGAACCTTAAAACTTGAAATATGAGCAAAGACCAGCAAGATCCACAGGAAAAATACGATCAGCCCCCGTTCAAGGAATCTAAGATCAGCGAGCCGGGCGAAGAATCAGACATGAACATCAAACCCGACCACGGCGAGGAATCCTATAAAGGATCGGGCAAGCTCACGGGCCGCAAAGCCATCATCACCGGCGGCGACTCCGGCATCGGCAAAGCCGTGGCCATCGCATTCGCGCGGGAAGGCGCCGATGTGCTTATCTCATACCTCAACGAGGAGGAAGACGCGCAGGACACCGCCAAATGGATTGAGCAGGAGGGCCGCAAAGCGGTGCTCGTGCCCGGCGACATCAGCGAGGAGGCGCATTGTAAGGCCATTGTGCAGCGGGCGGTAGACGAATTTGGGCAGATTGACATTCTGGTGAACAACGCCGCTTTCCAGATGGCCCGGGAATCATTGCAGGACATCCCCAGCGAGGAGTTTGACAAGACGTTCAAGACCAACATCTACGCCATGTTCTACCTGTGCAAAGCGGCCGAGCCGCACATGAAACCGGGCAGCACCATTGTGAACACCACCTCGGTGAACGCCTACAAACCGTCGCCCCTGCTGCTGGCGTACGCGGCCACCAAAGGCGCCATCCAGAACTTTACCGCCAATTTAGGCCAAATCCTGGCCGACAAAGGAATCAGGGCGAACTGCGTGGCCCCGGGCCCCGTCTGGACCCCGCTTATTCCCGCCACCATGCCGCTGGAGAAAGTAAAAACCTTCGGGAAAGACACGCCCCTCAAACGCCCTGGCCAACCCGCAGAACTGGCGGCCGTTTACGTGCTCCTGGCCTCCGAAGATTCCAGCTACATGACCGGCTCCACTGTGCAGGTAACGGGTGGCATGCCTACCATTTAGGGCCTGTTATTCGAGAAATAAATGCAAAACGCTCCTTCAGGCCCAGGCCGGAGGAGCGTTTTTATGCTGTTTTTGGGTCGATTTTCTAATAACGAGGCCAAAACGGGACTCCTTTTTTGATTGGTTGTTGCGAGTAATGAAGTTATCTGGTTGGTGAAAAAAATACCTTCAAAACAGACTCCTTTTTTGATCTGTCATCCTGAAAGGATCTTGGTAGCGAACGGTAAAGACGCTTTCTTCAAGGCCTTTCTAGTTTGCCCACAAGATCTTTCCAAGATGACAAAGGGTGGTACAATGACAAAGATAGATTGGTTGGATATCTTTGGCATAAAGGCATATATCAAACGTCAATGTGACTCACTTTTAAAAGGAATACTTGCCAAGCAAACTCACGATGGATTCATGATGCCTAGTTCCCTCTTGATTTCCTCTGAATAAGTAGGAATTGGACCGCGCCGGGAAGCCACATATCCGCCTAGTTTGTTGGCCAGGGCGGCGGCAGAAGTGGCGGGTTCCCCGTTCAGGTAATGGAACACGAAGGCCGCGCTGAAGGCATCACCAGCGCCGATGGCGTCAACCGCCGTGACCGGATCAGCGGGGGAGAAGGTGAATTGCCCTTGTTCATAGAGGTAGCAGCCTAGGGCGCCCGCCGTGATCAGGACCACCTGCGTCTGGTATTGCTCGGTGATCTTTTGGGCAAACGCTTCCGGCTCCATTTCTAAGCCGTACAGCAAGGTAGATAGCACCGTGACCTCTTCCTCATTCAACTTCAGGAGCGTACAGAGGGGCAGAGATTCCCTGATGATTTCTTCTGTATAAGAATCTTTGCGCAGGTTCACGTCATAGAAGACATGTTTGAAAGGTTGCTGCTGCACCAGGTGGTGTAAAGTTTCCCTGGATGATGGGCAACGCTGCGCCAGCGTCCCGAAGTAGAGCACATCATAGGTCACCGCCCATACATCCTCGGGGTTTTCGGGCGGCTGAATGTAGTCATACGCCACCTCCTGCAATATGGTATAGTCGGGTTGGCCATCCTGCAAGGTGACTTCTACCGTGCCGGTGGGGTGGTCGTGGTCTATTTGCACCAAGGTAGTTTGTACGCCCAGCGCTTCTATTTTTTCCAGGGCTTGGGTGCCCAGCTCATCCTGGCCCACGGCCGAGAAAATATACGTTTCAGCGCCGCATTGGGCGGCATGGGCGGCGAAGTTCAACGGGGCGCCTCCTAGATAAGGTTTGCCTTCTATGAGGTCAAACAGGATTTCGCCAAAGGACAATATTTTCATGGGCGTACGGCTAAGTCACGTAAAATGGGTAAGGAGATAAGGCCGGCGATCTGCCAAAATAAAAGACCGCTTGTGAACCGGAAACCCCTTAGCCTCAAGAACCTCTTACCTCAATCAGAACCCTAAAGTTCTGCTATTGACACCCGCCGTTTTCATGGTCGTTTTAAAAAACAGCCGGTAAAGGGCATGTGCGGGATAAACTTGGCAAAAGCATGATTATGATGTAGCTTTGCCTACACATAACCTTACATCCAGACACATGGCATCAAAATATGATTTGATAGTGGTAGGAAGCGGCCCCGGTGGTTACGTAGCTGCCATCCGCGCATCACAATTAGGTATGAAAGTGGGCGTGGTGGAGAAAGCTGAGTTAGGCGGAATCTGCCTTAACTGGGGCTGTATCCCTACCAAAGCCCTGCTGAAAAGCGCCCAGGTATTTGAGTATATCCAACACGCACAAGATTACGGCATCAACGTGGAAGGCGCCTCCGCCGATTTCGGCGCTGTGGTAGGCCGCAGCCGGGGCGTAGCCCAGGGCATGAGCAAAGGCATCCAGTTCCTGTTCCGCAAAAACAAGATTGACCATATCGCCGGTTACGGCAAATTGAAAGGCAAAGGCCAGATTGAGGTAACCTCTGCAGACGGCAAAGCCGAGATAGTAGAGGCCAACCACATCATTCTGGCTACCGGAGCCCGTTCCCGCGAACTTCCTAACCTGCCCATTGACGGCAAGAAAATCATTGGCTACCGCCAGGCCATGGTGCTGGAAAACCAGCCTAAGAGAATGGTAGTAGTAGGTTCTGGCGCCATTGGCGTGGAGTTCGCCTACTTCTACAACGCCATGGGTACTGAGGTGACCATTGTGGAGTTCCTGCCCAACATTGTGCCCGTGGAAGACGAAGAGATCTCTAAGCAACTGGAGAAATCCTTCAAGAAAAACGGCATCAACATCATGACCTCTTCTGAGGTGCAGAGCGTAGACACCACCGGTGAAGGCTGTGTGGTGAAGATCAAAACCGCCAAGGGCGAAGAAATCCTTGAAGCCGATGTGGTGCTGTCTGCCGTGGGTATCCAAACGAACCTGGAGAACCTGGGTCTGGAAGAACTAGGCATCAACGTTGAGCGCGGCCGCGTGCTGACGGATGATTTCTACCGCACCAACGTGGAAGGCGTGTACGCCATCGGTGACATTGTGAAAGGCCCAGCCCTGGCACATGTGGCCTCCGCGGAAGGCATCATCTGTGTGGAAGCCATTGCCGGACACAACCCAGAGCCGCTTGACTACAAAAACATCCCGGGCTGTACATACTGCGTGCCGGAGATTGCCTCAGTGGGTTACACCGAGAAAGAGTGCAAGGAACTGGGCCGCGAGATCAAAGTAGGCAAATTCCCGTTCTCGGCCTCAGGAAAAGCCTCTGCCGCCGGAGCCAAAGACGGTTTTGTGAAAGTGATCTTTGATGCCAAATACGGCGAGTTCCTGGGAGCGCACATGATTGGCGCCAACGTAACAGAGATGATCGCGGAGATTGTGGTAGCCCGTAAACTGGAGACCACCGGCCATGAGATGATCAAAGCGGTTCACCCGCACCCTACCATGTCTGAAGCCGTAATGGAAGCCGCCGCCGCCGCCTACGGCGAGGTGATCCACTTATAAGCTAATCGTTAGCAATAGAAAGAAAGGCCTGGGCATTGCCCGGGCCTTTTGTTTTTGCCCTGTTTTTTCAAAGGAAACGTAAAACAGAAAGCGGATTGGGCTGTTCCTGATGAAGTTTTACCTCTGTCGCACAATAGGTTACTGCTGGGCGGAAGAGAATACCCTTCCGTATTTATGTCATTAGTACCCTTTTTTGCCGTTTCTTAAGAAGGGCGGTCGGCCTTATAAGTCTTTATTGTGATTGCATGAACTATCTTTCTCTCCTTATTTTCTCCTTCTTTCTCCTTTTCCACGCCGGGCACCTGTATGGCCAAGGCAGCGTTGCGGGTAAGTTACAAGACGCCGCCACCAAGCAACCCGTGGGCTATGCCACGGCCGCCCTGCTGGCCGGCGCAGATTCTTCCATTGTGGGCAGTGCCCTGGTCAACGCGGACGGTTCGTTTGTGGTGGCGCCCGTTTCTGCGGGCCGGTACCACCTCCGGATTTCCTTTGTGGGCTATGCCACCAAGGTGGTGCCCAATGTGCAGGTGACCGCTGCGGCCCCCAATGTGAACCTGGGAGTGATTCCGTTCCGGTCGGCGAGTACGCAGTTGCGGGCGGTGGAAGTAGTGGGGCAGCGGGAGCAGGTAGAGTACGCGCTGGATCGCCGGGTGTACAACGTGAGCCAAGACCTTTCCACGGTGGGCGGTACGGCCGTAGATGTGATGCAGAACGTGCCCTCAGTGACAGTAGACCAGGAAGGTACCGTGAGCATGCGCGGCACTTCTAACATCACCATCCTCATTGACGGCAAACCCTCGGCGCTGAGTGGGTTGGGGCTGGACCAGATTCCGGCCAGTACCATTGAGCGGGTGGAGGTCATCACCAATCCATCTTCTAAGTTCGACCCCAGCGGCACGGGCGGTGTTTTGAACATCATTTTGAAAAAAGAGAAGCAAAGAGGGTTGAACGGACAAATCTCCGCGAACGCAGGGTTGGGCAATCGCTATAATACGTCGCTGAACCTGAACTACCGCTTCGGTAAGCTGAACCTCTTCGGTAACTATGACTTTAGGCAGGATGTGCGCAAAGGCACGGGCAGCCAGTCCCGCACCAGTTATTTCAAAACGAAACCAGTAGGCGGGCAGGACACGACTTCTTTTCAGGAGCAGGAATCGCGCAACACCAATGAAAGGGGCAACCACAACGTGCGCTTCGGGGCAGATTACCAGCTCACCGATAACCAGAGCCTGACGGGCTCCCTGCTGTACCGCTACGGCTACCGGGACAACACCGGCTCGGTGCAATACCGCTTTCTGGAGGAAGACAGGAACCTGAACAGCACCTCCACCAGAAACTCCCTGGGCTCAGAAACCAGCAACCTTATGGAGTACACCCTGGGCTACCGCAAGACCTTTTCCCGCCCCGGCCAGGAGCTGACTGCTGATGCGGTGTTCAACCAGGAAGAGGAAACCGGGGCAGATGATTTCCGGCAGTTTTACTTGGACCGACAAGGCGTTGCTTTGGGGGGCAGAGATTCCTGGCAGAAAAACAACATGCTGGAAAAAGAGCGCGAGTTCTCTTTGCAAGCAGATTACGTGCACCCTTTCTCTGAGAAAGGGAAATGGGAAGCCGGTTACCGGAGTACCTTTGAGCGCAATGACGCCAACGTACTGGCCACCGACCTGAACCAGGAAACCGGCCAGTTCGTGAACAGCGTGGGGCGCACGAACCATTTCATCTATGATGAATGGGTGCACGCGGTGTACGGCAATTTTGGCAACAAAATCAACAAGTTCAGCTATCAGTTGGGCGCGCGGTTGGAGCAAACCAACCTGGTCATAAATCAGGTAACCCAAAAAGATCGGAACAAGCAGGATTACCTCAACCTGTTCCCCAGCTTGTTCCTGACCTATGACTTCTCTGAGGAACAGAAAATACAGACCTCGTACAGCCGCCGCATTGACCGGCCCGGTACCCGGCAACTGAACCCCTTCCTGGACATCTCAGATTCCCTGAACCTTAGGCAGGGGAACCCTTACCTGAACCCTGAGTTCATAGATTCCTATGAGGTCAACTACCTTAAATTCTGGGAGCACGCCACCGCTACCGTAGGCGTTTTCTACCGCAGGATGACCGATGTGGTGCAGTCTTTCCGCGATCCGTTTGTGAATGAGCAAGGCCAGAATGCCACTATTTCCACCTTCGCCAACATTGGTTCCGGGGAGTCTTATGGAATTGAGTTGACCGGCTCCGCTACGCTTACGCCTTGGTGGCGCGTCAACGCCAATGCCTCAGGGTTCAATTACCGGCTGAACGCCGAAGAGCAGGGCCTGGCCAACAGCAGCAGAATCAGCTGGACCGGTCGGCTGAACTCCAATTTCACGCTGCCTTTCAAAACCGAGGTGCAGCTTTCAGCCAACTACAGATCGCCCACGGTTACGCTGCAAGGCGAACGCTCAGAATTCTTCATGGCCAGCCTGAGTGCCCGTAAAGAGGTGTTGGGCGGCAAAGGCAACATCATTCTGCGGGTGCAGGATTTGTTTAACACCATGCGCTTTGACTCTTACACCTACATTGCCGGGGAACTGGAGGAACGAAGCCGGTATAAGCCGCAGAGCCAGATTGTGTACGTAGGGTTCAGCTACCGTTTCGGGAATACGGCCCAGAAACGCGAGCGCGAGCGCGAGGAGAATGAGACACCGGCAGGCCCAGAGCGCGAAGGCGGCCAGTACTGATATGCTGCTGGTGGTAGGTTGTACTAGTTTTTGGCTGTTTTGGGTAAAACCTGCCTGAAACCAGAATTGCAGTACAAGCACGGGCCAAACCTGGCCTAGGAATGCCTGAAATTAGAAAAGGCCGGCTTCTGGGAAGAAACCGGCCTTTTCAGACTCAAAGTCAACTAAAAGGGTTAGTTGTTCTTTTTATTGGCGTATTGATCGTAGCGTTTAGGGTCTTTCTTTCGGTCTTTCTTTCTGCCTATGGCGCCCCCGGCTACTGTACCGGCTGCGGCTCCAATCACGGCTCCTTTACCACTGCCAATAATGGCTCCAGTAGCGGCCCCACCAGCACCGCCTATCACGGCGCCTTTGGCTTTCTTACTCCAGCCTTTCTTCTCTTTTTTTACTTCCTGGGCCTGTGCCTCGTGCGTCACGCTGCCGCCTAGTACAAATACAGAACACAGCATGACCAAAGATATCTTCATATTTTTCATGATCTTCTTCTGGTTGATGTATGGTATTAAACGGGGGTGAATCGCTCAGGTTATGTATTTATGGCAGGAAGGTAATATGAAAAAAGAAAGAATGTTGAAAATTTATAATTGCTGGGCCTTTACTACACCTGGCTCCAGGACCTGCCCTTAGGCTACCGTTGTACTGCATGACCTTGTACTTCCAGCAATTTTTAAGAGGAGCCGTTTTTAGGGTATTTTCTAGCAAATAAGTATTTTTTACTGGGCGCAAACCTTGCAGGGTTTCCGGCTCTGGCTTTTGGCTTGGGCCAGGGGAAGGGTACCAGTACTACTTTTACATTGTTCCAATAAATGACAGGCCTTGTCCAGGTGATAGGTTTTGGCGCCTTTGCTTTCACAGATGTACACCTTTCCGGTCTTAGACGAGATAGTAGCCGACGGGGAAGTAGCGGTTTTAGGCAACGATGTCCCGGTTTTCTTAGAAACAGAAGAGGTAGCTTCTGCGGTGGCAGCGGGAGTGGTTCTCTTTTTCCGGAAGTCCCAGGGGGCCCTGGGCGAAGGATCAGCCCATAAGCCGCGTTTCTCGGCGCGGGCCTCCGCCTCCAGGCGGGCCAGTTCCTGGTCTTTGGAGTAGGCGGTGTAATGCCAGGCGAATCCGTTTTTTACTAGTTCCTGATTCAGGTTGCGGCCGTCTGGCAAGATGATCTCGCCCACGGTGCGGCCGTACCGGTCAACGTCATGCACCACCAGCCCCACAGACTTCCCAAACACCAAGTCAGAGGTGAATTGCCGGGCGCGGGTGCCAAAATCCTGGTTCTTTTCCGGACAGTCTACGCCTTGCAACCTGATCCGGAGCGGTTTGCCATCTTTCAGCAATTCAATGGTGTCGCCGTCTTTGATGGCAATGACCTTATACTGGTTTTCGCCCGTGGTGGCCTCTTCTTGCTTCTGGTCTTGTGAGTAATCGCGGCTTTGCTGGCAGCCCAGGCAAAGAAGCAGCCACACCAGCCAAAGGTGAAAGGGATATTTGTTTTTTCTGAAATACATGGGCAACTCTGCTTTTGGATAAGCTAATGTACGTGCCAAGTTAACAGTTGGTATTGAATTAAGGGGAAAGCCTATAAAACTTGCCTTATTCTATTAAAATTTATGGGGGGTCGTTTCTTAAGAAAATGAAAAGCAGTTGGGACAGTGATTAGAGAAATGGTAGCCAGGTGGTGATAAAGGAATAGCTCCTTGCTATTTTAAAAATACAATCATTGAGACACTGTTATAGTATTGTGTGAATTGATGAATAGTTGGTAATTATCTGTTTTAAATGTTGAAATATTTTTAACAAATTAAAGCCGCTTACCCTTGTTCTATCCACTATTCAGATAATTCTATCCAGCCCGTATGCGCCCTAAACTTTCCAAGGTCCCGTTTATTTTGTTGGCCATCACGGTCCTGCTCACCTTTGTGTTTCCGTCTGTTCCGGGTGGTGCTACCCCTGCAGGGCTTAGCCCCGCTGACACCGCCTGGATGCTCACCGCCACGGCTCTCGTCCTCATCATGACTCCCGGTCTGGCTTTCTTCTATGGAGGCATGGTGAACCGCCGGAACGTGATCTCTACTATGCTGCAAAGTTTTATCTGCATGGCCATGATCTCTGTGATTTGGGTGGTGTTTGGGTTCAGCCTGGCCTTTGGCGAATCAATGGGAGGCTTTGTGGGGAACCCTACTACCTTCTTCATGATGCGCAATGTGCTGGATGGCGCTCCCTGGGAACTGGCGCCCACCATACCGTTGGCTTTGTTTGCCATGTTTCAGCTCAAATTCGCCATTATCACCCCTGCCTTGATCACCGGGGCCTTCGCGGAGCGCATCCGGTTCACTTCCTATACCGTCTTCGTGCTGTTGTTCTTCGTGTTTATCTATGCCCCGCTGGCCCACGCCACCTGGCACCCCCAGGGGCTCCTGTTTCAAATGGGGGTACTGGATTTCGCGGGCGGAACGGTGGTGCATATGTCGGCGGGGTGGGCAGCCCTGGCCTCGGCAATCTGTTTGAAAAGACGCCATGAAGTAAGCCATTCGCCTGCCTATATCACCTTTGTGCTGTTGGGCACGGGCCTGTTGTGGTTTGGCTGGTTCGGCTTCAACGCGGGTTCTGCCATGGGCGCCAACCCTCTGGCGGCTACGGCGCTGGCTACCACTATGACTGCTTCGGCCGCGGCCGCCCTAGCCTGGATTTTCTTTGATGGCGTGAAAGGCCGAAAACCCAGTGCCTTGGGAACCTGTATTGGCGCCGTGGTTGGGTTGGTGGCCATTACTCCCGGGGCTGGTTTTGTCACCTTACCACACTCTATTGCCATTGGCGTGATCTCAGCAGTGGTAAGTAACCTGCTGGTGGACCTACGCTCGCGCACGAACGTAGATGATACCCTGGACGTGTTCCCTTGCCATGGGGTAGGGGGCATGGTGGGCATGCTGCTCACGGGTGTATTCGCCAGCAAAGGCGTGAACCCCGCCATTGCCGATCAAGGGTTGATCTTTGGCGAGACCAGACTGTTTCTGGTGCAGCTTACCGCCTTGATTGGGGTTTCTATCTTCGCCTTTGGTGGTTCCTGGGTGCTGCTGAAACTCACCAACCTGATCACGCCCCTGCGGGTTTCTGTGGAGGAAGAGCAATTAGGGCTGGATCTCTCGCAGCATGATGAGAAAATGTAAGGCGGTAGTACGAACCTGTAACAGCGTAAAACAGGAGAGGCTCCCCGGTTTGGGGAGCCTCTCCTGTTTTTAGAAGGTAACGGTTGACTTAATTCGGACTTGTTATGTTACACTACCATGCCAACGGGGCTTACCACTCTGATCTCGCTGCGGCCGCCGGCTTGTTTCTGCACCACAATCTGGGTACCTATGCGCTCTTTGAGGGCTTCTACGTGGGAGATGATGCCGATCATTTTGCCGCTGGCCTGCAGGTTTTCCAGCGCATCCATGGCAATGTCCAGGGTTTCCGCATCCAGGGTACCAAAGCCTTCGTCAATGAACAGGGAATGGATCTGGGCTTTGTGGCTGGCCAAGTCTGACAGACCCAGGGCCAGGGCCAGGCTTACCAGAAAGCTTTCGCCGCCGGAGAGGGAATTGACCGAGCGGATGGCATCACCCTGGTACGTGTCCTGGATCTGCAGTTCCAGTTCTTCGGTTTTGCTTTTCAAGATGCGGTAGCGGTCGTTGAGGCGGTGCAGGTGGCGGTTGCCCAGTTCTACCAGCCGGGCCAACGTGAGGCTTTGCGCATACTTGCTGAACTTCTTGCCATCGGCAGAGCCGATGAGGCGCGCCAGGCGGTCCCAGCGTTCGGCTTCGCCTTTCTGCACGTCCAGCTGCTGGGTGAGCTGCTGGTGTTTTTCGCGGAGCTGGGTGTCCTGCTGCAGTTTCAGTTCCAGTTGCCCCCATTGGGTCTGGCATTGTTCCCGTTCTTCTTCCAGCGCTTGGATGAGCGGCGCTAACTCAGGCAGCGTGAGCTCGGTGAGGTGCCGTTCCTTTTCTGATTGATACTCTGCGCGGGTTTGTTGGAGGCTGTGCTTCAGCTCCGTCAGCGTTTTCTGTACCCGCTCCTGTTCCTGCCGAAGTTGCTGTGCTTCTGCTTCTGGCAGGAGGCGAGACTTCAGCTCGGCAAGAGAATGCAGGGGCTGTATTTTCTGCAGGAGGGCCTCTTCCTGGCGCTCCTGGTTTTGTTTGTTGGCTTGTTGTTCCTTTTGTTTATCAGTGAGCTGGTGGGTAAGGCGGTTCAGTTGTTCCTGTTCGCGCTGCAGCGCTGCTTCTGAAGTTTGCAACGCTTGGGTAGCCTGTTGCAGGGTTTGTTGCAGGCGCTGTTTCTCGGCCTGGGGCTGTACGCCCTGGGGCAGGAGTTGGTGGCGCTGGTTCTGCAGGTCCTGTAACTGCTGACGGGTGTGCTCCAGCTGCCCCTGGCGTAGGGCGAGCTCGGCCTGCTTCTCGGTCAGGGATTTCAGGCTGTTGTCTGCCTCTGATTTTGCCTCAGCGTATTTCAGCCTCATTTCAGGCAGTTGGGCGTTTTTCTGCTCGTATTCTGCTCTTCGTTTCTCCAGTTGAGTAAGCAGGTCTGGGCCGTTGGTGCCATCATAGGCGAGGCCGTAGGTGCTGAAGAAGCCCTTCAAGGTGTCCGAGACTACTTGCTCCTGCTCGGCTAGGTCGTCTAGTTCTTCTTGCAGGCGTTGGAGCTGGGTTTGAGCCTGGCCACGTTTTTCAGCGGTTTTCTCTAATTCGTGCCGTAAACGTTGCTGTTCCGCTTGCAGCTTCCGTTCTTCCTGGTGGGCGGCCTCAGTGCGGGTGCGCAAAGCCCGTAGGGTCTCCAAGGTGGCGGTGGCTTGCTGAAGCTCGGTTTTACGGGCCGTCCAGTAATGGTCTATGGAATCAGATAATGCAATCTCGTGGGCCAGTTCCAAAGCAGAGTTCAGTTCCGCGAACTGGGCCTGCATACTGGCGGCCTGGGTCTCTGCGTCCTGTACTTGCGCCTGAAGGTGCTGCGCGGCCACCTCCGCCTTGTGCACGGCGGCGGCCAGTTCCCGCTCCTGTTGGTCTAGCCGCTGCAGGTGTTGTTGTTGGCGTTGCAGGTTCTGCTCGGCTTCAGTCAGGGTCTGGGGTTGGTGTTCCTCCACAAAAGGGTGGTGGGTAGAACCGCAGAGCGGACAAGGCTGGTGGGGTTGCAGGTGGGCACGGGCTTCCTCATATTTTTGAATCTGCCGTTGCAGGTCTACGATCTGCTGCAGGTCTTTGAGTTTGTCCTGGGCCTGTTGGCGCTGGGCGCCCGTTTCAATATGGTGGGTGCGCTGCTGGTGCAGGTGTTGGGTGGTCTTGGTGAATTGGCTTTGCAGGTCTTGCCGGCGGACTTCCAGCTTAAGGAAGCTTTTGCTGACGTCCAGCTGTTTCTCTAATTGGCTGCACACCTGCGGTAGCCGATGGCAGAGTTGCTCCAAGGCCTCTGGTTGCTGGCCCTGCAGCACCCCTGCGGACTGTTTCTGCAACTGCGCCAAGGTGGTTTGCTGCTCTTCCAGGCTTTGTTCAATCGCCTGTAGTTGGGTTTGCCAGGTGGCGCTGTTTTTTGCCTCGTTTTCTAATAGCAGCCTGTAATCTGCTTGTTCTTTCCTGAATTTGGTTTGCTGTTTCTGTACCTCCTGCAAGTTTCTCAGTTCAGATTTGCCGTCGTGCAGGGTATGGGTTAGTTCCTTGTCCAATTCATGGGTTTTGAGCCAGTCGTTGAGTTGCTTGCCCTCTGCAAGAAGTACCTGGAGCAGGTTTTGCTGTTGCGCCAGCAGGGCAGAGAGTTGCTGGGTCTGTTGCGCGAGGTGGGCAGTAGCTTCCTCTTCCCGGGTATAGTGTGCCTGGTACGCCGCAATCTGCGTGTCTTGCTGTAGCACCTGGTCTAGCCGGGGTTCTGCCTGGGCAAGGGTTTGCTGCGCGCCGGCTTGGGCGGTGCGGGCGGATTGGGTAAGTTGCGTTTGCTGGTTTACAACCTGTTCCTGGGCGGGAATCTGCTGCTGAAGCGTAGCAATGCCTTGGCCCAGTACATGCCCTTGGTGCATTACCTCTTCCAGCCGCGCCAGGTCACTTTGGTAGGGAAGGGTTTGCTCATGGCGCTGCAGCCGCTCCCGCTGCGGTAGCCAGGCCTGTTCTTCGGCATGGGCTCCGGCTAACTGTTCTACTGTTTGGGTTTCTTTCTGCTGTAGTTTCTGAAGGTGCAGAAGCCAGGCCTGCTGCTCCTGGTGCTGTTTTATCTGGTGGTGGGCCAGATGGGCAGCCGCTTTGAGTTGGGTAGCCTCCTGCTCCAAAGCGGTGCGGTTCTCTTCTGACAGGAGCTGGTCCAGGTGCAGGCGCTGCTCTATCTCCTGCAGTTTCTGCTTTTCGGCCTTGGCCTTCTCATAGGCGGCCATGGAAATCTGGGAGTAGATGCGGGTATCAGTGAGTTTCTCCAGCAGTTCGCTGCGTTCGCTTTCGCTGGCTTTCAGGAACCGGGTGAAGTCTCCCTGTGAGAGCATGACCGACCGCAGGAACTGCTGGAAGTCCAGGCCTACTATCTCGGCTACTTTTTTAGGAACTTCGCTGGGTTTGAGGTCAAACGGTACATCGTCACTTGTCAGGCACAGCTCCATGTGCACCGACTGGAACTCGCCGGTGGCTTTGCCGCGGCTCCGGCGCAACGACCACGTAGACCGGTACTGTTTCCCGTGAGCCTCAAATTCTACCTCAGACTTGCACTCGCCGGTATGGCGCGTCATGATTTCCCGGATGGGTTTGCCGCTGCCGTGGCGGGGCACCTCGCCGTACAGGGCCACCGTGATGGCGTCCAGAATAGTGGTTTTGCCCGCGCCTGTGGGTCCGGTGATGGCAAACAGCCCAGACTCACTCAATGGCGGCTCATGGAACCGGATGTGGTGCTCGCCCTGCAGCGAGTTCAGGTTAAGGAAACGGACAGAGGTTATCTTCACGGGAGTGGGAACTATGCGAGATAGTAAAGATAACAGGTTTTGGGGAAGGGGAGGAGTTCAGTTTCGGGCTTATTTCAGGAAAAACAGGCTAAAAACAAAGACGCCAGCCCCTAAATGAGGAGCTGGCATATCTGGAAGAGTTCCTCTACGAATGAGTTACATAATAAAGGAACTCCCCAGCGCTTCTATCTGCCAAAAGATAACTAGGCAGCATTGCAGTCCTAAGGCAGGTCTGTTAAACCAAGGTTTAGATAGAAGTCCTGTCTTTTCCATTAGGTGTTGATTGATTAGTAGAAGCTGCTTCAGGAGTGAGATATGATTAAGGTTTGTTTTCTGAAAACGAAGCCATAAACGCAAACTCTTTTTTCTTTCTAATTCCAACCACCTAATATGGCGCCCATTACCGTGAAGGCCACGGTCATATACCCGCCATTGGTGAGCACGTAGGACAGGGGGCGTCTTTCAAACAGGGAAATGACCCCCATAGCCAAGGCTACCCAACCAAGACCGGCCATAAACCCAGCCGTTGCGCCGAAAGCGGTATCACCGGCTCCTATAAACAAGGCCAGGTTGAGCGCCATGAAGAAGGAAAGCACAAAGGCCAGACCGAAGATAAACGCCATGTTAGGGTTGCCCATTTCCTGTTCGGTAAACTTGTTAGCGCGCATCCAGGCTTTGGCAAACAGCAGAGGCGAGTACCAGAGCCCGCCAATAAGAAAGGTAGAGAAGGCGGCGGCTAAAACGGCCAACCAGTTTAGGTCTTGCAGGGCAGTAGAAATATCCATGAATGGGTCCTTACCTTTTTAAGTTGAGAGGGGGGGTAACCAAACAATATAGGGTAAAGTAGATGTTTTAAAAAAACGGGAGAATAATTTTTTGAATAAGGGCCTCGGCCGGCCCAAAAATCATTGGAAAAGTTTTATTCTTGGTAAGGTTTGATAGACAATAAGATAAAGGAAAAAATGGGCTTAGCGCTTGGGTAAACAATGAATATAGGCCAAGAATAGATAGTGGTTTAGGAAAAGTTGGCAAAGAGTTTGTATCCAAATAGTATAGAATACGTTGAAGCAGCAGATTTCAACCTCAGTAATCGGAGACGCCGATTTAAGCAGTGTCACTTCTAATTTTTCTCTCCGGGACCGTTTTCTGGAAAGTGTTTTAAAAGTTGGCACGGATGTTGAAAATCGTTCTGTACATGAGCGGAAAAAATTAACGAATACTAAAAAGTACTATTATGAAAAAGCTAAGTTTGATATTCAGCCTGATGTTCTTAGTGTCTGTTGCTTTCAATAGTGCCCAGGCGCAAGAAAGAAAAAAATGGAGCCCACAAGCCAAAGGTGCCGTCATTGGAGCTGGTACTGGTGCAGCAGCTGGTGCCATCATCAACAAACGTAACCGTGTAGTGGGTGGTGTTGTAGGAGGTGTTGTAGGTGGAGCCGCCGGGTACGGAGTTGGTAAAATCGTAGACAACAAGAAAAAGAAGAGAGAAGCTGAAAGAGAAGCAGAGTTCAACAGAAGTGTAGCGGCCAACAGAGCGTATGCATACAGCTCTTCTAACAGATCTGCCGGTTCTTCTGCTAAGAGATCCACTTCTTCTGCCGCTAAAACCGCAGCCGTTGCTGCCCCAGCCGCCGCTGCTATGGCTTATACTGGCTACACTGCCGGTCAGCCACAGATCATGACTATGTCTAACTTGTCTTTCTTACCTAACGAGCACTACGGTGACTATTCAAAACCGTATGCTGATTCTGAATACAGAAGAAAAAGCTGGTAATGAGGCAGTAGCCCACCTATAGGAAAGCCCAAGCCCAGTGCTTGGGCTTTTTTTAACAACAATATTAAAATATTTGAAACTCCTAATATTCTATTGGAGTATGTGGTTTAGTCATTCACCAAACTTATTACTATGAAACCGTACCTGTTAATGTTTGTATTTGCTGCCTTGCTTTCTTCCTGCTCTAAAATGGACGAGAAAAAGGAGCCGGTAAACGTACAGCAATTGAACCAGCAGTTTATAGGAGCCTGGAACAGCAAGAATTCAGCCCAATTAGATACGCTTCTAGCCGACGATGTGCATTTTGTGCAGGGCGAGGTACACTACAACGGTAAGTCTGAGGTCTCGCAGAAATGGGTGCGGGAAACCATGGGTACCATCGAAAACCTCAGAACTTTCTCGGTAAGCTCAGGCGCCGATGAGAACATCGCTTTTGAAGGCGGTACCTTTACCGTGGATGTGATCCCGTCTGACCGCCAGCTGCCCAAAGGAGAAGGAGAAGGTAACTTTATGCTGGTTTGGAAAAAGAACGAAAAGGGAGCCTGGAAACTACACTATGCCCAGTTGGAAGACCATCCGGTGCAGGTGGCCAGATAAGCATTTTATAATTTAGCGTTAATTCAAGGAGGCTTGGGGATGATTTCTCCAAGCCTTTCTTATGGAGGTGTATGTCTGACTTTGAGCTTTTTACTCTATTTATCTCTTAGGCGTCCTGGGACGACATTGGGAGCGAACAGCAATGACGGACCAAAGGAGCCCTGCTGGCTCTCTTGTCGTGCGTAGTCTTTGACTACGGCACCTCTGGACCGCAAATCTTCAGATTGGCATTACAGGAAAGCCCAGTGTTTTGAGCATGTTATCATAAAAGCAGGCACCAAACGAGCCTCAATCTTCAAAATGTTGTTCTCGCCAATCAGGAGATTGGCAGCCCGGAAGTAACGCAGTCAAAGACTACGCATAACCAAAGTGTACTTAATGGGAGGTAGGGCAAGCTAAAGCCAAGGAGAGGGTCTTTATAACCTGTTTTCTTGAAAATGCTAGTAAAGCAAAAGGCACCGCATGCGGTGCCTTTTGCTTTACTAATAAAATGTACTTGCTTATACAGAGAAGCTGTCGCCGCAGCCGCAGGTACGGCTGGCGTTGGGGTTGTTGAAGTAGAAACCTTTTCCGTTCAACCCGTCTGAGAAGTCCAGCTCCGTGCCGGCCAGGTACAGGAAGCTTTTCATGTCTACCACTACCTTTACGCCTTTATCCTCGAACTCCTGGTCCATGGGCTTCACTTCGTCATCAAAGTCAAGCTTGTACGACAAGCCAGAGCAACCGCCACCGGCCACAGAGGCTCTTAAACGGAAGCTGTCGTCTATGTTAGAGTCTTGCTTCAGCTTGAGTACTTTCTCTTTTGCTTTATCAGAAACGGTAATCATACGCGTGTCCTTTCTTTATTTTAAGAGACCGGGTTCAGCACCACACTGAAAACCGTGATGGTGTTGATGTCGCGGCCATAATATAGTTTATCCAACGCATCATACATGTTGGTCGCCCGGAAGTAGGACGTGTTCAGCTCGCGCTCGCCCCGTGCCACCCATTGGATAGTAAAGGAGCTTTCCTGGTCGCGCGACTGCCGCACATAATCGAGCATCTTCCGGAGCGCATCCACTTTGTCATAGCCTGTCACCGTGTGGAACAGGAACGACTGGTGGTGCCGCGGGTTCACCGTGATCAGATCCAGGCGCATCCGGTCTTCCATAGAGCGGAAGTCAAACAGCAGCTGACTTCCCTCCATGCCTAAATGCTCCTCAATCTGCTTCTGAATCCGGGCGCTCTCTACGTGCACATTGGTGTTTACCTCCATTGCGCTCGCAGACAGATTAGTGGTGCGATTTAGCTTCTACCAATGGCTCCAGACCGTTTTTCACGCGGTAGTCATTGATAGCAGATTTAATAGCGTCTTCCGCTAAAACAGAGCAGTGGATTTTCACCGGCGGCAAAGCCAGTTCTTCCACAATCTCCATGTTGTCAATGGCCAACGCCTCATCAACGGTTTTGCCTTTCAACCACTCTGTGGCCAGAGAAGAAGAAGCAATAGCAGAACCACAACCGAAGGTTTTGAACTTGGCATCCGTGATGACCTGGTTCTCATCTACTTCAATCTGCAGACGCATTACGTCACCGCACTCAGGAGCACCTACTAAACCAGTACCCACGTTTGATTTTGATTTGTCCAGCGTGCCTACGTTACGTGGGTTGCTGTAATGATCGATTACTTTATCTGAATAAGCCATGGCTCTTTTTAATTACGAATTAAGAATTTGAAATTAGGAATTTGGATTAAGTGTCTAGGTTATACGATTTTAGAACAAGTTCTGATCGATTCCTAATTCTTAATTCCCCATTCCTAATTGAATATTAGTGTTCTGCCCACTCTACAGAGTCAAGGTCAATACCCTCTTTGAACATTTCCCACAGCGGGCTTAGTTCACGGAGTTTAGTAACAGCCTCTTTCACGTGGCTGATAGCGAAGTCCACCTCTTCATCAGTGGTGAACCGGCTTAAGCCGAAACGCAGGGAAGAGTGCGCCAGGTCATCGCTCATGCCCATGGCCTTTAGCACGTAAGAAGGCTCCAAAGAAGCAGAAGTACAGGCCGAACCAGAAGATACGGCAATGTCTTTCACGCCCATCATCAAGCCTTCGCCTTCTACATATTTGAAAGAGATGTTGCTCACGTGTGGCAGACGGCTCTCTTTGTTTCCGTTCAAGTAAGACTCTTCCATTTGTAGCAACTCGCGCTCCAAGCGATCACGCATGGCCACAATGCGGGCAGTATCAGAGGCCATATCAGTACGGCAGATTTCAGCAGCTTTGCCTAGACCCACAATACCTGGCACGTTCAAGGTACCGGAACGCATGCCACGCTCATGTCCGCCGCCGTCCATCTGGGCAGTAACTTTTACCCGTGGGTTCTTCCGGCGCACATACAAAGCACCAACGCCTTTAGGGCCGTACATCTTGTGGCCAGAGAAGGCCATCAGGTCAATACCGTCGGCTTCTACGTCTACCGGAATTTTACCCACGGCCTGGGTAGCATCTGAGAAGAAGAGCACGCCGTGTTTCTTGGCAATCCGACCAATCTCTCTGATGGGCTGTACCACGCCCACCTCATTGTTTCCAAACATGATGGAGATCAGGATGGTCTTGTCTGTGATGGCGGCTTCCAGTTCTTCTAAATTGATCAAGCCTTCTGAGTTCACTTGCAGATAGGTCACCTGTCCGCCTAGTTTCTCAATGTGCTTACACGTATCCAACACGGCTTTGTGCTCTGTGGTGGCGGTGATGATATGGTTTCCTTTAGAAGCGTACATCTCAAACACACCCTTGATAGCAAGGTTGTCTGACTCAGTAGCCCCTGAAGTGAAAATAAGCTCTTTAGGGTTACAGTTGATCAAGGCCGCGATCTGCTCACGGGCGTAATCTACCGCTTCTTCGGCGGCCCAACCGAACGGGTGGTTCCGGGACGCAGCGTTCCCGAAATGGTTCGTAAAGTATGGCAACATGGCCTCCAACACGCGCGGGTCCATAGGCGTGGTGGCATTATTATCTAGATAAATCGGAAATTTCAGCATCTTCGTCAATAGTTTTCCTGTGTTGGCTTATCAAAAAAACACTTTTTTGCTCCAGTTAGTTTGATTTGCACGCAAAAATACATAAAAATCGGCACTTAGAATAGGTTTAAATAAACAGTATGCATGTAGAACATATAGGTATTGCGGTGAAAAATTGCCAAGACGCCAATCAGTTGTTTGCCAAATTATTAGGTTCAGAGCCTTATAAGGCTGAAAAAGTTGAAAGCGAGGCCGTTAACACCTCCTTTTTTCAGGTGGGAAACACCAAGATTGAGCTCCTGGAAGCCACCGCCGAGCACAGCGCCATTGCCAAGTTCATAGAGAAGAGAGGCGAGGGAATCCACCACATCGCCTTTGAGGTAAAGGACATTTACGCGGAGATGGAGCGGCTGAAAGCCGAAGGTTTCCAGCTCCTGAACGAGGCTCCCAAACGCGGTGCCGACAACAAACTGGTGTGCTTCGTGCACCCTAAATCAGCAAACGGCGTGCTGGTGGAACTGTGCCAAGAAATCAAGGAATAGCGGTTTTTGGGCGTCTAAGGCTGCTTTTTAGTTTTTGGTTGAGAAACGGTATTGGCCGTGACACTCGTAGGAGCTGCGCACACTACGAGGTCTTTTGGGTCCGTGATGAGGTTGTTTTGAAGGTCTGCTGCAGGCCCAGGTGTGGTGCTTATCTGTTGCAGGAACCCTGCTTTCTGAGAGCTTTGTCTGGTGCTATCCTGGAAGATACCTAGTGTAGAAGAAGTGAATGGCGAGGTATGGCTGGTGAAAGGCGAAGGTTTCCCAGACCTCGTAGTGCGCGCAGCTCCTACGAGTGTCTTCGCCGACAACCTCTGCCAGGCCGAAGACCTCACAGGTTTTTAAAACCTGTGAGGTCTGATATTCCATCCGTTTTCATCCTCTTTTTCTCAAAAACAGCCAGATAACGCGCTGCCACCATTTACCTCGCTCCGCCATTGGGGCCGAAGAGGTGCTTTATTTGCCTAAGGCCCTTGGTTACGTTACCTTTGTTTTCTAATGACGCGGCAGCCAATCAACCTATTGACCGCGTTCTAGACTTATCATATTTCTCGCCCATGACCCCAGACATCTCGCTTCCCGATCATCCGGTTTTTGCCGTTGTAGCCCAGGCGGCCCGTGAACTGAACACCGAAGCCTATGTGATTGGCGGTTTTGTGCGCGATCTGGTATTGAAGCGACCTTCCAAAGACATTGACGTGGTCTGTATTGGCAGCGGAATTGCCCTGGCCGAAAAGGTAGCCGCACAATTGCTCAATAAACCTAAGGTGACGGTGTTCAAGAACTTCGGCACGGCCATGCTCAAGACCAATGACGGCTGGGAAGTGGAGTTTGTGGGAGCCCGCAAAGAGTCGTACCGGTCAGAATCCAGGAAACCGGAGGTGGAGCAGGGCACGCTGGAGGATGATCTGAACCGCCGCGACTTCACCATCAATGCCATGGGCATCAGCCTGAACGAAGGCAGCTTTGGGGAACTGATTGACCGGTTTGAGGGCATGAAAGACCTGCGCCGAAAGAACCTCAAAACGCCGCTGGAGCCGGGCATCACCTTCTCAGATGATCCGCTGCGCATGATGCGCGCCATCCGGTTTGCCTCGCAGTTGAATTTCGACATTGACCCAGACACCTTTGATGCCATTGGCGAGAACAAGGAGCGCATAAAGATTGTCTCGCAGGAGCGCATCACCGATGAACTGAACAAGATCATTCTTTCCAAAACGCCTTCCTACGGGTTCAAGCTCCTGTTCCAGACGGGCCTTTTGCACCTCATTTTTCCCAAGATGGTGAAGCTGCACGGGGTGGAGACCATCAACAAGAACTCGCACAAAGACAATTTCTACCATACCCTGCAGGTGCTGGACAACGTGGCCGAAGTCTCTGATGACCTCTGGCTACGCTGGGCCGCCATCTTGCACGATATTGCCAAGCCCGAGACCAAGCGCTACAACGAGAAAGTGGGCTGGACGTTCCACGGCCACGAAGACCGGGGCGCCCGCCAAGTGCCCAAAATTTTCGGGGATCTTAAATTGCCGTTGAATGAGCATATGAAGCAGGTGCAGAAGCTGGTGCGGCTCCATCTGAGGCCCATCGCGCTGGTGAAGGAAACCGTGACGGACTCTGCTATCAGAAGATTGCTTTTTGAGGCTGGCGATGATATTGACTTGCTCATGCAACTTTGCAAGGCTGATATCACCTCCAAAAACCATGACAAGGTAAAGCGCTACCTGCAGAACTTTGAACGCGTGGAGGCCAAACTGAAGGAAGTAGAGGAGAAAGACAGCCTCCGCAACTTCCAGCCGGTCATCACCGGTGACCTGATCATGCAGACCTTCGGTATTTCACCCTCCAAGGAAGTGGGGGTCTTGAAGAACGCCATCACCGAGGCCATTCTGGAAGGGGAGATCAGAAATGAATATGAGGAGGCTTTTGCCCTCCTTTTGGAAAAAGGCAAGAAACTGGGGCTGACCCCGGTGACCTCCTACTAACCAGCTGCCACTATTTAAACTGGAACTCCCGTTTTCTGGCTCTTATTTAGAAATGAGCCAGAAAACGGGAGTTTTAATGATAGGCGTGGTGAAAGAAAAACCGGGCCTTCACTTAGAATGGAAACCAAGGAAGCACCCGATTCTTTCTACAAACAACTAATACAAACTCTTTAAAAAATAGGAGGAGGTGCCGCCTTTATTGGGGATACCATCATCAAAGACAATACTCTCTGAATCCATAGAAGGGAAAACCAAACAGGAAACCTATCCAAGCAATGCTGCCATTCTACTTAGCAGTGGGCACTACTCTTTCCTGTAAGATTCTTAGTTGGGCATCAGGCACGCCATGTAATGGGAGTCTTCATGAGGTAAGGGAAGCAAGGGGTGGAGGAATAAAAAAGGAGGACTTTGCCAGAAGCGCGTCCTCCTTGTGCCGGCCTCCCGAAGAAATCCAGAGAAGAGAGGCCTCGGAATTTTTCTGTTTAGGGGTAGTTTTACAGAAAACCGCCCCTAAACAGGATTTTATCTGCGGCGGCTTACGTGGGAGCCCCCAGATTGATTTCTTTCCACCTGCTGTACTTCGCCCAGGTAGTTGACGGTGCTGGCGCCGCTGGCATCTGCCCGCAGGTGCTCCTTTACGTTCACTACGGCCTCACTGGCACCACTCACGTCTACATCGGCGCGTTGCGCTATCAGTTTGGCGGCTTCTACCTCACTGGCTCCGCTGCCGTTGATAGAGAGGTCATCGGCGTGGCCTTTCAGGTTGGCCTTGGCGGCTCCGCTAAGATCCAGGCTCAGGCGCCCGGTGCTCACGTTGATAGCCAGTTCACTTGCCCCCGACTGCTTGATGGTGAAGTTCTCCGGGGCAAACCCGATCACCTCTGCCTTGGCAGCGCCGCTGAGGTCTATGAGGGACAAATCCGGGGTCTCCACTTCTATGAGCACAGGGCTCTTGCTTACTTCCCAGAGTTTGAAGAAATCATTGGTGCGTTTGATCTTCAGAACGCCGTCCTGTACCCGTAACTGCAGTTTGTCCAGTTCCTTGGCCGGGCCCGTTACCCGCACATGGTGGCGGAACGACTGGCGCACCCTTACGTGGTAGGCGCCACCGGCTTCAATCTCTGTGAAATTACGCACGTTGTAGATCTTGGAAATGCCCTTGTACTCATCATCTAGAATGGCCAGGTCATCATCTAGGCTTACTGCTGGTCTGTTGGCTGCTCTGGCGGTGGTGTCTACCACGCTGCAGGTAAGGCAAACCAGACGGCCTTCTTTCATTTGCCAGGTGTTGCCAGCCAGATCATCTGCGTAGTATTCGCCATCAGTGATCTCATGTGAGAAATGATCGGCGAAGCCTTCAGAGAACCGCACTTGCTTTCCTTCGGGGATGAGGATTCTGAGGTCCAGGTCCTGGTCCCGGAACGTGGCATTAGGTTTGAAGGTGAAGGCGTCATCAAAGCGAAGCACTGAGTCTTGCTGCACCATCTTGTAGGAGATCATCTGGGCGTTTTTGATAGCGTCTTCCTCATTCAGTCCCTGGGCCTGGTACGTCTGGATCACCTTCACCTCAGAACCGGCATGGCCTTCTACTTTCACGCTCATGCGATGGCCGTATTGGTGATTGGTGTCTCTGATGTTGAAGACGATGGTGTTGTAGGCGGCGGCCGGAAAAGATTGTTCTGCCACAAACTCACCGGTTTCCTGGAAATGGCGGGAGGTAAGGCCAATACCGCTGATCAAAGCGGCTACCGAGATCAACCACAGGCCCAGCATAGTCCAGCCCACCGTAGGGCGAAGCAGGAAGCGTCTGGCTAAAATGCCAACGCCCACCAGGAAGAGAAGCAGTGCTGGGATCATGCCAGCGAAGAATCCGGCCCATACCAACCAGTAAGGTACCACATTGAAAAGGGCCGTGGCCGGAATAGAGCCGATTTGGACGAAGTCTGGCTGGTCAAAAATACCCAGGCCTGTCATAAGGGTGACCAACAGGGCAATCATAAAGGCCCCAGCCACCGTCATCAGCAAAAGCCCAGTGAGCACCCGGGCCGCCGTCACCAGGAAACCCAGAAGGGGGTGAAGCACCCGAGACAAAGCCTGGATCACCTGAGACACCAACCGTACCGGGAACAATAAGACTTTGGCTAAGGTGCTCTCCTGGCCGTTAGCGTCTTGCATGTTCAGGCTGTTTTTAACAGATTCTTCTATACTGGAGAGCGTGACGGGGTTTCCCTGCATTTGCACCCGCTCCGTGATGGTTTTGGCCTCTGGTACCGCAATCCATAGAATGATGTAGGGGATCAATGATACGCCGCCCAGCAGGAAGAACACCAGGAACAACAACCGGACGATGGCCACATCGGCGCCAAAATAGATGGCAATACCGCTGGCAACCCCACCCAGTTTCTTGTCTACGGGGTCTCTAAAGAGTTTCCGGACCGGGATGTCTGGCAGCGCGGCGTTCTTAGGCAGCGCTATCCAGCAGACAGCATACAGAATGGCACCTAGTAAGGTAAAGCCGCCGGTAAACGGAACACCCAGCACCAACAAGACAAACGCCAACCTGATCCACAGCGGGTCTACCTGCAGGTAGTTCGCTATTCCGGCTGCCACCCCGGCCAACACCTTGCGGTTGATGTCACGGTAGAGTCTTTTCTGCTCTGTGGGCGCAGCCAAAGGAGGGGTGGTCGTCTGGCTCGGGCCACTGGCGGAGGTATGCTCTGTTTCGTCTGCCTCTACGGTCTCAAAGTCTGCTATGGTTCCCATTTGGGCAATCAGGCCCTGCACATCATCACGGGTGATGACCTGTTTGCCCGGGTTAAGGCGGGAGAAGAAGATCTCTGCAATGCGCGACTCAATATCTGCCACTATTTCTTCATGCCCCTCATAAGAGGAGAAGTACGCTTTGATGGCGGCAAGGTATTGGCTCAACATCTCATAGCCGTCTTCCTCCACGTGGAAGATCATGCCCTGTAAGTTGACACTTATGTTCTTTTTCATGGCTAGTTGGATTTCTTGCGGTTGGTGATGAAGGTGGTGGAGTCTACTAATTCTTGCCAGGTGTGGCGGAGTTGGTCAAGGAACTCCGTGCCGGTGGCGGTAAGGGTGTAATATTTGCGGGGTGGCCCCGAGGTAGATTCTACCCAGGAGTAATCTAAGAGTCCGGCGTTCTTCAATCTGGTGAGTAGTGGGTAGAGCGTCCCCTCCACTACAATCATCTTAGCTGAAGTCAACTCCTCCAGCATGTCGGAGGCGTAGACTTCACCGCGGGAGATGATCTCCAGAATGCAGTACTCCAGAATCCCTTTCCGCATCTGCACTTGTGTGTTTTCTACTTTCATGGCCTGTGAGTCTGAATTGTTGATACAAATATATTAGAAGGTACTATGTAAAGCAAGGTACTGTTGAAATTTATTTTTGGTTGCGTTTTCAAAAAAGAAAGGGCAATCGCAAGTTCTTCAGGTAGTAAGAAGGCAGGCGAGGAGAAGCAGGGAAAGAAATATGACTAATTACGGAACAGATAGGCGCTGTAGAATGTAGTAAGCCCGAAAGTAACGTGCTGTAATATAGGGGGAGGATGCTATCTTTACCTGTTCTTTACGTATATGACATATAACTATTCCATATGGTCAAAAAACTAGTACCCATCCTTTCTTTTCTTGCTATTCTCCTTCTTCCGGGCTTGGGTCAGGCGCAGGATATCTCTGCGCCCAAGTACAGCAATGAGTTCCTCAACATAGGCGTAGGGGCAAGAGCGTTGGGAATGGGGGGCGTGCAATCTGCCATTGTGCGCGACGCCACCGCCGGTTTCTGGAACCCGGCAGGTTTGGTTGGCTTGCCCAAGCGCCACAATGCGGTGTACATGCACTCAGAGCTCTTTGCCGGCATCGTGAAGAATGACTATGGCGCCTACGCCACTAACCTTGATTCTACCAGCGCCCTCGCTTTTTCCATTATCAGGACCGGCGTAGATGACATAGCCGATACCCGTCGCCTTCAAAATGAATATGGGGCTATCCAGTATGACAGCATTGAGTTTTTCTCGGTGGCTGATTACGCATTCCTTGCTTCGTATGCGCGGCAAAGCAACCTTGTCCGCGGCCTCACTTTGGGGGCCAACGTGAAAATCATCTACCGGAACGTGGGTAAATTTGCCAATGCCTGGGGGTTTGGTATTGATGCCGGAGCGCAGTTGCGCCGGGGTAACTGGAACTTCGGGCTGGTTGCCAAAGACATCACCACCACGTTTACCGCCTGGAAACTAAACCCTGAGGAATTGGAGAGTACTTACCTCAAAGACGCTGAGTCTTTTAACGCGAATAGCATTGAGGTAACCCTGCCGCGCCTGATTCTTGGGGTAGGCCGGTCCTTTCAGTTTGCCAATCGCTTTTCGGCTCTAGTAAGCACTGACTTGGAAGTGACAACCGATGGGAAACGAAATACCCTTCTTTCCTCGGGCGTGGTGTCTGTAGACCCAAGGGTGGGTATGGAGATAGGATACGCTAACGCCGTTTTCCTGCGCGGAGGCTTGAATAACGTGCAACAGGTAGAGGATTTCAACGGGAAGAGTAGCTGGAAAGTACAGCCCAACTTCGGAGTAGGAGTGGCCACGCACGGCCTGCAGTTAGACCTGGCTTTGTCTAAAGTGGCAGATAATTCCCAGGTCTCCTCCGTGATTGTTTCCCTGGCCTATAGTTTTGATTGATTTTTGATTGCGTGCTATTTATATGAAAACACCTTCTTACTTAAGAATTTTATACTTGACCCTATTGGGTGCTCTTGGGCTACTGGGGGCTTCTCAGCCTTCTTCTGCGCAACAGGTTACCTATGGAAACGAATGGATCAACTACAGCCAGAAGTATTACAAGATCAAAGTGCCCACCACGGGTATTTACCGTTTAAACTCGGCGTATCTGCAGGCTGCCGGCATCAGCGGGGTTGATCCCCGTAATTTCCAGCTTTACCGCCGGGGCCAGGAAGTCTCTATCCACGTGGAAGGCGAGGCAGACGGTTCTTTTGATGCCAATGACTTTATTGAGTTCTATGGAGAGCAGAATGATGGGGCCATGGACAGGGAGCTGTATAAAGACCCTGCCGCCAATCATATCAACCCCCATTATAGCCTTTACACAGATACCGCGGCTTATTTTTTGACTTGGTCTACTACCCCAGGCAAGCGAATGACCTCCTATACCCAGGACCCGGCGGGGCTTACCGCAGAACCTTGGCATATGCAGGAAGCTATTTGGTTAGATAATGGACAGTACTCTCGAGGCAAGAGGTATGGAGAAAATAACATGTCTTGGATGGATGCTGGTGAGGGGTTTATCGGGGGGGTTGTAGCTGGATGGACTTATACACTTCCCAGTATGGGATTTAATGTGCACAGTGCTGATGTAACTCCTAAGTTGGAAATCGCTTTTGTTGGGGCTAATAGTAACAATCATGAGGTGGATGTTTTTGTTACCCCCCCAAGCGGACCTGAGCGTTTTGTTGGTACAGTGAAATTTAAGAATGACGAAGTCATAAAGCAGCAATTTGGAATAGAAGCTAATGATTTCTATTCAGATGGAAGATTAATTGTGCGAACAGCTGCCAAAAATCCTGTATCTAGATTTCGAACTTTCTATTTCAAAACGATTTATCCCCAAAGGAATGTACTGAATACTGCAAGCTTACCCATCAAGCCATCTTCTGCTGCCAATAGATCAAATTACTTTGTTTTTGAGGGAAGTACTGCCTTGAACGCCACCGGGTATGATCTAACAAATCTGGCAGGTATCAAACGAATTGCCGGAGTAGTATCAGGGGCGCAAAAAGGCTTTGTGTTTCCGGCCTCTTTCAACAAGGGCATTTTATGGGCTGCTACTCCTTTGGTACCGCTCGCGGCAAGAGAGGTTAGATTCAGGTCTGTGGCTGCGAGTCAAGCCAACTATTTTATTATTTCTCACCAAAGCTTAATGGTTCCTAGCGGCTCCTCTACCAACCCGGTTCGGGATTATGCGGCTTATAGGGCATCTGCGGCGGGAGGAAAATATGATACCCTTACCATGGAAGTAGGGCAACTTTATGACCAATTCTTCTATGGTGATAAATCACCAGCCGCCATCAGGCGCTTCATGAAATACAAGATAGCCAACGGCAAGCCCCAGTACTTGTTTTTGATTGGGAAAGGATTGGAGGCAGACAATATTAATGTCAGGAAGAATCCTGCGGCACTAACCTACAAAGATTTAATACCTACTGGTGGAACGCCTGGATCAGATATTTTTTTTACAGCCGACTGGGAAACCGGAGATTATGTGCCTAAGGTGGCCACAGGCCGTCTGCCGGCTAGCACACCTAAAGAAATCCTTGATTATTTCTCTAAACTCAAAACCCATGAGAGCCTGCCCTACAGTTTAGATTGGCGCAAGAATATGCTCCATCTGGTAGGCAGTAGCGGACAGGAACAACGCATGCTTCTTTCCTATATGCGAAGTTATGAACGTATTGCAGAAGGACCTTGGTTAGGGGCGAATGTCTTAACTA
The DNA here is from genome assembly GCF_008271745.1 of Rufibacter glacialis. Taxonomy (GTDB): domain Bacteria; phylum Bacteroidota; class Bacteroidia; order Cytophagales; family Hymenobacteraceae; genus Nibribacter; species Nibribacter glacialis. The sequence continues at coordinate 804,968 of NZ_VKKZ01000010.1, forward strand.
AAATCCGGAGCTCAACGGGTGGTTTGGATACCTTGAACATTGCTCGGGAACTAAATTCCGGGTTATCGCTCATTACATTTTTTGGGCATAGTTCTTCTACCGTTTCTGATTTAGATATTGGGAGGGTGTCAGATGTGGTGAATGGCTACAACAACCAGGGAAAGTACCCAATGATCTTAATGAATGGTTGCAACGCTGGTAACACGTTCACCAATTCTAGGTCTTTTGGGGAAGATTGGCTTTTGACGCCAGATAAAGGGGCTCTTTCCTTCATGGCCCATGATAGCTATGGCTACCCTTCGTTATTGAATTTGTTTTCCTCAAACTTCTATTCTATTGCTTTTGGTGACTCTTCCTACCTATCAAAGCCGCTTGGGGTGCAACACCAAAAAACAATAGAGGTTTCCAGTAGATTAACAGGCGACAATGCTACTGCCATGTATATGCAGATAGTATTGCATGCTGACCCAGCTTTACGCATGTTAGGTCCGGAAAAGGCAGACTATGCCGTTGCCAAGGGTGGTGCCACCCTTCATTCAAGTGACGGTTCAAATATCACTGCCAGCTCTGCAAAATTCCTGCTCAAGCTAGATATCCGTAATTATGGTAGAGTGAATCTTGATACGTTTTATGTATCTGTTAACAGGAAATTAGAAAATGGGACAGAATTCCTTTATGATTCCATCAAAGTAGCACCTATTTTCTACAGAGATACCATTGCCATTGAGTTAGAGGCTAAAACCACTGAAGGGGCTGGGTTGAACAAATTCCTGATCACCTTAGACCATACTGACTCTATTGATGAATTAGAAGAGATGAACAACACTATTTCCATTGACTATTTCATTTCAAAGAGTGGCGTACTGGCCCTGGGCCCTCAAGAATACTCCATTGTAAAAGACCAGAAGGTAAAACTGATTGGTCAGTCAACGGATTTACTGACGGCTCCCCGGGGGTATTATTTTGAAATTGACACGGTGCATACCTTTACCAGTTCCTGGAGAAAGTCACAGGTAGTTCAGGCTGCCCTAATGCCAACCTGGGAGGTAACGCTACCGACTAACACCCCAGCAAGAGACAGCGCAGTATATTTCTGGAGGGTCAGGTATGAAACAATTGCTGCCAACGAAGACACTTTGTGGGCCACCAGCTCCTTTAGGTACATTCCGGGTAGTCCATCTGGCTGGTCCCAGAAAGGGTTTGGCCAAGTCCAAAAAGCCGATAAGCGGAATTTAGTAGATCAACCGCAGCAAAAGACGTACTCTTTTGCCACCACCTTCAGGGTATTTGAGGTGAAAGGTGTAGGGGGTGGGCAGCACTTTGGGTATCCTCCCTATGGTATTTTCCTGGACAACTTTAAAACCATTGAGGCTGACTGTAATACTGACCGGCCCAACATGATGGCGATCGTGTTGAATGATAAAACGCTAGAGCCAATAAACGCACCCACTGAATTTGCTTCCATCTGTGGTACTGACCCCAAATTCGTTTACCATTTCAACGATTTACGACAATCGTCCAATCTAACCAGGTTAGAGAACTTCCTGACTAATATTCCTGCTGGCTATCATGTGGCCATGGTAGGCATGAGCAATGTGCCTTACTCTACCATGAGCCCTAGTCTGAAGGCAGCCTTCAACTCCATTGGATCTTCATTAATAGACAAGTTGATCACGGGTGACCCTTTTGCCATTGTGGGCCGCAAAGGAGCTACGCCAGGAACAGTGACTGAATTGAGCTATTCTGAAGCGGATCCTACTGCCAGGAATCAGCAGACCGTCCGGATAGAAAGACAGGTGAACTCTCAGGAAGGACAAGGCAGCCTAACCTCCACCCTCATTGGCCCTGCCAGAGAATGGAAGTCATTGCATCACCATCTGAAGTTAGAATCGTCTGACAGCTACACCCTGGATGTAATTGGGGTAGACAAAAACGGGAAAGAGACCACCATCTCCGCTAATGTAACCGCCGCCAACCATAACCTGGCGGACATTGATGCCAGTCTTTACCCGTATCTAAGGCTGAAACTGGCCTTGAAAGATGAAACCCAAAGGACAGCTCCGCAGCTTAGCCAATGGACGGTTCTGTATGAAGGGGTTCCGGAAGGGTTGATCAGACCTGATTTGGTGGGGCTGGACAAATATGAGAAAGTGTCTGAGCAGGCAAGTAACGGCGAAGTCTACCTGCGGTTTGCCTTCCATAACATAAGCTCGGTGAGTTTCACAGACTCGCTGACCGTGGAAACCACCTTGTTTGAAGAAAACGGCACCAGAACAGAAAAGCGCTTCAAAGTAGAGCCTTTGCAGAAAGAAGATACTGTCTTCTTCCATCATAAATTCTCTACCGTCAACCTGAAAGGAGCCAATAGGCTGCGGGTAACGGTGAATCCGCGCATTTTGCCGGAGCAGACCTACCTGAACAACACCCTGGAAGTACCTTTCAACGTGAATTTCTCGGCGGGTATTCCGCCGGTGCTGGACGTGGTGTTTGATGGGGTAAGGATTCTGGATGGGGACATTGTGTCGCCTAGCCCGTTGATTAGTATGGTGCTGAAAGACAACAGCCGGAAGATCCCTATCACCGACCCGGCGTCTATGAAAGTATATCTCAAGAAAGAAGGCGCAGAGTTTGAGGAGATCAACGTATCCGCAGACCCGAATATCAAGTGGTATCCGGCAGATGACAAGAATGACTTCAGGGTAGAGTACCAGCCCCAGAAATTGGCCAATGGCAAATACACCTTGGAAGTACAAGGGGTGGATGCTTTAGGTCAGCGCGCGGGCAGTGAACGGTACAGCATCAACTTTGAGGTCATCAATGAATTTACCATCTCCAATTTCTACCCGTACCCTAATCCGTTCTCGTCTAAGACCAGGTTTGTCTTTACCTTAACCGGAAGCATGGTGCCTGAGAAGATGAAGCTGCAGATCATGACCGTGACCGGTAAAGTGATCAGGGAAGTGCAGAAGGAAGAGTTTGGCCCCATCAAGATAGGGAACAACATCTCTGAGTTCGCCTGGGATGGCACCGATGAGTTTGGCGACCGGTTAGCCAACGGCGTGTACCTCTACCGGGTGGTCATAGACCAAGGGCCCGAGGAGATGAAGCACCGGTACACCGAAGGGGACAAAGCTTTCAAGAAAGGCTACGGAAAAATCTACATTCTGAGATAACCGCTCGTTTTAAAGAAAACAGCCCTAAAACAAAGCCGCCCCTTATGGATAAGGGGCGGCTTTGTTTTAGGGCTAGGCTAGAAGATAAAAAACCGTTCCCGGGATTAAGCCTGTTTTCATAGAAAGAAGCCCAGAACGCAGGAGGCATTGGCTCCTAGTCGTGTATAAGGCTTCTTTTTAAGAAAACGTGCCTGATTCAACCGAGGGGTCTTGTTGATCAGTTCTGGCTGAATCCTGCTTTTCTTCTGAAAGTGAAGAAAGTGAACGGAAACGCATGTTTCTCATCAGGATAATGCTCTTCCTGCTCGGTTACCTCCCAGGCGTCGGCCTCTAGTTCCGGGAAGAAGACATCGCCCTCAAAAGACTCATGCACCAGGGTGAGGTAGACTACCTCGGCTAAGGGCAGGGCTTGCCGGTAGATGTCACCGCCGCCTACCACCAGCACCTGTTCATCCAAGGCCAACCCATGTTCCAGGGCTTTCTCCAGCGAGGAAGTAACCACGCAGCCTTCAGGGGCCTGGTACTCCGGCTGGCGGGTCACAATGATGGAGGTTCGGCCCGGCAAGGGTTTGCCAATGGCGTCAAAGGTCTTTCGGCCCATGACCATGGGGTGGCCCATGGTGAGTTTCTTGAAATGCTGCAGGTCTTTGGGCAAGTGCCAGATAAGCTGGTTGTCTTTCCCGATGACGCGGTTCTCCGCGATGGCCACTACTAAGGCAATCATATAGCGTGCTGAAAAGTGAAACCTCGCAGGAAATCCTGCACCTTCATTCGTTTTTTGCCTTCCATCTGCAGTTCTTCTACCGCATAGGCAGTGCCATGGCCGCATTGCACGTGCAAGTACGTTTTGCCGTCAGTGGTGTAGGTACCAGGCGCTGTTTTGGCGGCGTTTTCCAGAACTCGGCCCGAAAACACCTTGAACTGCTTTTCCTCCAACACGGTCCAGGCGGCGGGGTATGGAGACAGGCCCCGCACGAAATCATGCACCTGCCGGGCGGGTTGCTCCCAATTGATCTGACACGTATGCTTGAAAATCTTAGGGGCCAGCTTGAGCGGCTCTTCCGGCTGGGGTTGGGGATAAGGCTGAGTACGTTCCTCCACCACGGCTTCTACGGTTTCCAACAGCAGTTCAGCGCCGGCGTGCTTCAGTTTCTCATAGAGGGTGCCAAAGTTGTCTTCCGGGGCAATGGCAACCCGTTTTTGGAGAATGATGTCACCGGTGTCAATCTCGTGCTGCAGGAAAAAAGACGTGACGCCGGTTTCCTGGTCTCCGTTGATGAGCGCCCAGTTGATGGGTGCCGCGCCCCGGTAATGGGGGAGCAGGGAGGCATGGATGTTCAGGGAACCCAGCGGAGGCATGTTCCAGACCGCTTCAGGGAGCATCCTGAACGCTACAATCACCTGCAGGCTAGCCTGGTAACTCCTCAACTCCTCTTGGAAAGAGGGGTCTTTGAGGTTGGTAGGCTGAAGAATGGGCAGATGGTGTTGCAGGGCAAGTTCCTTCACCGGGGAGTGGACCAGTTTGAGGCCCCGGCCCGCCGGTTTGTCAGGCGCGGTGATCACGGCCACCACGTTCCAGTTGTTTTCCACCAGAGCCTGGAGGGCGGGCACCGCAAAATCTGGGGTGCCCATAAAGATAATCCGGAGGTCTTCTTTCCGCATGGGGTTATTCAAAGTCAGGGTAAAGCAGGTACTGCTTGCGCATTTTCTTGTAGGCTTCCAGGTCTGCTTTCCAGGAATCCCTGATCTCTTTCTCGCTCATACCCGCCATGATCTGTTTCTGCAGCTCGTCGGTACCGGCTAGGCTCTTGAAGAAGTTGTTGAAGAACTTCTCTTTTTGCCCCGATTTGTGGTAAAAGTCCAGTAAATAGCTCAGGGTGAAATCTTCTTTCAGTTCCAGTTTGGAGAGGTCTTTTCCGTAGCACACCTGGTTTTTGTAAGGCGGATCCATAGACATGCCGGGGATGGGCACGGGGGTGAAGGAGAAGGATTTGTCAGGGTAGTACGGCGCCCCGATCACCTGGAACGGCGTGTGCGTGCCGCGGCCTTGGCTCACCGTGGTTCCCTCAAACAGGCATAGGTACGGGTATAGCTTGATGGACTGGTCGTTGGGCAGGTTGGGTGATGGTTTGATGGGCAGGGAATAGAACATCTTGTGGTGGTAGTTCTTCACCGGGATGGTCTTCACCTGCGCCTGCACGCCGTTTTTAAGCCATTTTTCGCCATTGATCATCAAAGCATACTCACCCAACGTCAACCCATGGGAGATAGGAATGGTGTTCATGCCCACAAATGATTTGAAGGCGGGTTTGAGCACCGGCCCGTCAATGAGGTAACCAATGGGGTTGGGGCGATCCAGCAACAACATGGGTTTGTTCTGCTCGGCTAAGGCCTCCATCACGTAATGCATGGTGCTGCTGTAGGTATAGAACCGAACGCCTACATCCTGGATGTCAAATAACACCACGTCCACGTCTTTGAGTTGCTCCGGCGAGGGCTTCTTGTTCTTGCCGTACAGAGACAGGATAGGCAGACCGGTTTTAGGGTCTTTGGAATTGCTGATGTGTGCCCCGGCATCGGCATCACCCCTGAAACCGTGCTCGGGGGCAAAAATCACGGATATTTTTACGCCGCGGCTCAAGAGAGTGTCTACCAAATGCGTTTTGCCAATGGTAGAGGTCTGGTTAACCACCAGGCCCACCCGCTTGCCTTGCAGGTAAGGCAGGTATAACTCTGTCTGCTGCGCCCCCGTTAGGAGGGTGGCCTCCTGCGGAGCGGAGGAGGTGCCGGAACTGTTGTTCGTACTGGCGGTACTGGTGCTGGAAGTAGGGAGCGAAGCGCTGGAAGCCGGCACAGAGGCGGTTTGTTGGCAACTGGCAAGGGTGGCGCAGAGCACCACCGTACGGAGGAGGTTGGAGAGCATAGGTTTAAATTAAGAACAGATAACTATCTTTAAGCACAAAACAGACGAAGTGAATCTTTCCCGATATATTGCCAGTCGCTTGACCGGCGCCCGTTCAGACTCCTTTACCGCCTCGGTCACAAAAATAGCAAAGTTCAGCGTAGGGTTGGGCATTGCCATCATGATTGTGTCTTTTGCCATTCTGGAAGGCTTCCGGTATGAGATCCAGGCCAAGATCTTCAGCTTTGGCGGACACCTGCAAATCAGCAAGTTTGACACCAACAATTCCTTTGAAGGCTACCCCATGGGCACCTCCACCGGCTTGGGCGACTACAAGAATATTCCTGGGGTGGCGCACCTGCAGCCCTTCGCCCGCAAGACGGCCATCATCAAAACCGACGACGAGGTGCTGGGGGTGGTGCTGAAAGGCGTGGACTCCACCTATGATTTCAGGGGCATGCAAGCCAACCTGGTAGCAGGGTCAGTGATGGAGTTCACAGACACCGCTGCTTCCAACCAGATCATGATGAGTCAACTCATGGCAGACAAGCTCCGGCTGAAGGTAGGGGAGAAGGTGCTGTTCTATTTTATCCAGAACCCGCCCCGCATGCGCCGCTTTGAGGTGAAGGGCATTTTCAAGACCGGGCTAGAGGAGTTTGACAACGTGTACGTGCTAGGAGATCTGCAGCAGATACGGGACCTGAACCAATGGCCAGACACATTGGTAGGCGGTTATGAGATTTTACTCAGTGATTTCACCCAGATTGATACCGTCACCAGCCAGGTCTTTGACAAGATGAACTATGACCTGCAATTGGAGAAAATCACTGATACCTACGCGCAGCTCTTTGACTGGCTGGAACTGCTCAAGCGCAACGTGGTCATCTTTCTGGTCTTGATTGTGTTTGTGGCTACCTTCAACATGGTGTCTACGCTGTTCATCATGATCCTGGAACGGACCAACATGATAGGCGCCCTCAAAGCCATGGGGGCCACCAACGGCCAGATCAGGGGCATCTTCCTGCAACGGGGGCTTCGGCTCACCATTGCCGGTTTGATTGGCGGAAACCTGTTGGCGCTGCTCTTCTGCGGTGTGCAGGACTATTTCCACCTCATTCCGCTAGACCCTGAGAACTACTACATGGACACGGTGCCCATTCATTGGGATTGGCGCATCTGGGTAGGCATCAACGCCATCACCTTCGTGCTGACCATGCTTTCCATATTACTTCCCACGCTGCTCATTGCCCGCATTCATCCGGTCAAGGCGATCAAGTTTGATTAAACTGGTGGTTTGCGTTTGAGGCTTCTTTTCTTGAAAAGAGGCGCAAAACGATCAGTATAAGGTTGTCGAAGGATTTAGGAACGGCTGTTTTGGGGATGTTTTCACCAAAACAGCCGTTTTTCATGTGCTTATTTCAAGTCGATGTGCTCCCGCTCAAAGGCTTCTTTTACCTTCTCGTTTAAAGACTCAGAAACCTGCTGGTACCGGTAATTGCCCCGTTGCACCCATACTTTCAGTGATAAGGTCATGGTCTGGCCAGCCAGTTTCTCTACCCCAACGGATGGTTCTGGGTCTGTCAGAATCCGCTCGTCAGTAGTGATCACACGCATTAGTACTTCCCTGATCTTCGTCATGGGTACGGCCGCATCTACTGTGTAAGTAACGTCTAAACGGCGGTTATTCTCCACGTCATAGTTCACCACTACGGAAGAGGCCAAGGGTCCATTGGGCAGGTACACGGTTTTGTTGTCTTCGGTGTTGATGACTGTGTTAAAGATGTTGATGACGCTAACGGTGCCTTTCTGCCCCTGAGCTTCAATGAAATCACCTACCCTGAAAGGTTTTACCGTGAGTATGAGCACGCCCCCGGCAAAGTTGGACAAGCTTCCCTGCAGCGCCAGGCCCACCGCTAATCCGGCAGAACCCAATAAGGCAATGAAAGAAGTGATTTCCAGCCCCACCTGGGCAATCACCACCATGATAAGCATGACCAGCAACACAATGTGCAGGATGTTCTTGAGGAACGGCCGCAAAGACGGATCCACGTTCTTGCGGGTCATGAGGCGGTAGGTGAAGTCCGTGATGCGCCGGATAAGCCAGAGCCCAATGATCAGAAGGAAGATGGCCACCAAGATCTTCAGGCCATACAATACCGCGAAATCCTGGATTCTGAGGAGGAAACGTTCTGCGTCAAACATAAGAGAAAAGGCTAAGGAAGATGAAACGATAAGGGCAGGCTATCCATTCAAGAACAGCAACAACAACTGCTTTTTGTAAAGGCCATGCGCCAAGGCAACAAAATAAAGGAAAACAATAGGCTTCTGGATCTTTTGTAAAAGCAATCGCCGGTGGGTGGCTGCCAGATACGCATGCCCCGCAACCAGAAAAAGGAAGGTGGCCGGAGTGATTAACCGGAAGTCAAACATGTCAAACTTCATGAAGAAGCGGAGAACCACCATGGTCAGCCAATATGTCCCTCCCACAAAGGCAATGGTCAAAGGCAAGGAATCCAAGGCCTTGGGCGCTAAGGTTTCCTTCCAGGAAGTACTTTTTCTGATGCGCTGCACCACCAGCAGGAGCACCCCCAGCTGAAGCACCAGAAAAAGGATAGCCAGGTAGTCTACTTGGTGAAAAGGAAGCTTGCGGATGAGTAAAAACTCATTTAGTTGGGTTTGAGCTAGGTTTTGAAGCAGGTATAAAAAGGATTCATCTGCCGGAATACGGGTGGTGCCTGAGTAATACCCGGTGTGCTGTTGCACAAACCAGAAGTAACTTAAAATGAAGCCCACCACGCCTGCTGCCACGCCTATCAATAGGCCCACTTCTTTCCATTTCCGCTTCCACAGGAAATAAACCCCGAAGAGAGACAACACACCTAATAAGTAGGCCCCAAAATACCGGTACAGAAAAGCGCCTATAATGGCAAAAACCAAGTGAAAAGCCCATTCAGTCCGTTGGTCCGGTTTGAAAAGGAAATGGTGCAAGGCCACGCTATACCAGAGCATGATCACCATAAACCCGGGTTCAGACCAGGTGAAGGAAAATATATCCAGAATGGAATGCATACAAAACACCAATCCAATCCAGAAAGCATTTTCAGGGTATAATCTTCTCAACAGCAGAAAAGTGAGGGCAATCCAAAGAAGATTAACCAGCTTGGAGTTCCATAACAGAGAGAAGGGAGATAAATAGGCAACAGTGGCTATTGAGAAGGAATACCCTAAGGGCCAGATGGTAAAGGTGCTTGTTTTGCCCCCAATGGTGTAGGTCAAATCACCGGTTGTCAGCAAACCCCCTGCCCCTTTCATATAATGGTTAGAGTCTGGAGTGGTATATCCATCAGGTTCTAAGGCAACCCGTACTAAAATAACCAGGGAAATGGCCAAAAAGAGGAGGAGCAGCTTTGAGCTTTCTCGCATAGAGTCTATTGCGTTTTTTACCTGGGATTTAGATACGAAGCGAACTGTGCCTTTGATGTTATGGTAGATGCCGTGACCGCAGCAGCACGTTCGGGTCTAGGCAGATCTGGCGGTAGAAGCGTTCCTCAGAAGGGGCGCACACCCCTGGGAAGTCACCGCTTTTTCCCAGAAGGTCGGTCATGAGCTGGAAATGCAGGTGCGGCGGCCAGTCTCCATTCTCAGGGTAAGGACCCATGGTGGCAATCTGGGCGCCGGCAGCAACAGGCATGCCCACCGATAAACCTGCCAAAGAGGTGCGGCTTAAGTGACCATATAACGTGTAAAAGGGAATGCCCTCCAGTTCATGGGCCAAGAGTAGGGTAGGCCCATAATCCCCAAAGGTGGCATTGTCCTGAAAACTATGCACCGTTCCGGCCAGAGGAGCATAGATAGGCAAACCAGCCGGTGCCCAGATGTCTACCCCCAAATGGATGGACCGGGATTCTCCCGCTCCCCCAAAATGCTCGCTGCGGCGGTAAATGACCCGGTTTTCAAAGTAGCCTCCAATACCTACCCGTGCCTGCTTTTGAGCGAGCATTTCGGCTACAAACTGCTCAAATTGGGACGTGTCCCGCAGTTCGGCCTGGAGCAGTTGGGGGTTGTTGGCGGTGAAATCAAGATGCGCCACGTCTGGAGCGTTCAGGTCATGATCCAGGATAGAAGCGGGCGAAAGGGTAGGGGCAGAAAGGAGCGTGGTCAGTTGGGACGCGTTTTCCATAGGAAGGCTCTGAAACAGATGCTGGGAAAATTAATTGGGAAAGATAGAGTAAAAACAAACGTAAGGCCGCTTTTTTTACCCCAAGTTCGGGCGGGAATATGAAATGTTGTAACTTTCCTCCCATATTAAAGTTAGTCAAACCCGTATCACCTACGTTTTTCGTATAAAAACTATGAGCAACGCTTATTACAACATGAAAGTGGTAGACATCACGCAAGAGACTGCAGATGCCATCACCCTTCATCTAGACCATCCAGACAAGCAAAACATCCCTTACATTCCAGGCCAGTTCCTGACCTTGATCTTGCCAGTGAACGGGCAGAAAGTGCGCCGGTCCTATTCTTTGTGCAGCACCCCAGAAGAGCCTTACTTCTCCGTGACTGTGAAGCGCGTAGAAGGCGGACTGGTATCTAATTTCCTGGCCGAGAACGCGCAGATAGGCCAGACCATTGAAGTGATGGCCCCCTTGGGCAACTTCGTCCTGAAACCAGAGGCCGGGCAGAAACGCCATATTTTCCTGTTTGGGGGCGGCAGCGGCATCACCCCGCTCATGTCCATGCTCAAAAGCACCCTCAAGTTTGAGCCCCAGAGCCGCGTCACCCTTATCTACGGAAACCGCAACGTAGACTCTGTTATCTTCAAAGACCAATTGGCGCAGTTTGAGCAGCAGCACCCCAATCAGCTGAAAGTGGTGCACGTGTTCAACGAAGCCCTGGTAGATGCCACTGAAAAGCAAGACCACATAGGGCTGCTGGACCGGAACATGGTGCTCCGGTTGCTGGAAGATCTCACCGTGCCGGGTTACCAGCAGGAAAGCTACTACATGTGTGGCCCAGAAGGCATGATGAACGAGGTGCGCGAAGCCCTTCAGTTCAAGAGTGTTCCCGCCAGCCAGGTTTACAAAGAAAGCTTCACCGCCCCCACCAGCTCTGAAGAGCACGGCGCCGATGTGACCGCTGCCCCAGAGTCAGACGAGATCATCACCCGCACTGTGACCCTGCGGTATGAAGGTCAGGAGTACCAGGTAGAGGTGAAACCAACAGAGACCATTCTGGAAGCGGGCTTGAAAGCCGATATTGATTTACCTTACTCTTGTCAGGCCGGCCTGTGTACGGCCTGTATGGGCAAATGCCTCAGCGGCCGCGTGCATTTAACCGAGCGTGAAGGCTTGTCAGACGCAGAGATTGCCCAAGGATACGTATTGAATTGCGTTGGCCATCCGCTTTCCGCTGATGTAGTGATTGAGATAGGCTAACCATTTTTGCCTTGTTTTATGGAAGAAACCCCCAAAACGCTTGCGTTGCCAGAGCGTAAAACCCGCCAGTACCTTCCCGCCGACTTTGAGGTACGGGATTGGGAGTCGCTGGAGGCCTACTTTGAAGAGCTGAAGACCAGAGAGCTCCATTCACTGGCAGACCTGGAAAAATGGATCGCGGACCGAAGTGAACTGGAGAGCGTGCTCTCCGAGAACCTGGCCTGGCGGTACATCAAAATGACCTGCGATACCCAAGACGAGGCCCTTACGCAAGCGTTTCAGTTCTTTGTGACCGAAATTGAGCCCAAAGCCTCTCCCTATGATGATGCCTTCAACCGAAAATTGGTGGAGTCACCGTTTGCAGAAGGACTGGATGGGCAGAAATACCGCATCTACCTGCGAGGGGTGCGGCGGGCCATTGAACTGTTCCGGGAAGAGAACATTCCGCTGCAGACCGAGATCAGCACCAAACAGCAGCAGTACGGGGCCATTGCCGGCGCCATGATGGTGACGCTGGATGGGGAAGAAATGACCCTCCAAAGAGCCGGTGACCGTCTGAAGCAGACGAACAGAGCCGTGCGCGAAGAGGCCTACCTGGCCGTGCAGGCACGTAGGCTGGAAGACAAAGAGAAGCTGGATGACCTGTTCACTGAACTGGTGCAACTGCGCCACCAGGTAGCGGTGAACGCCGGCTTTGACAACTTCCGTGATTACATGTTCGCCGCGCTGGGCAGATTTGACTACGGTCCGCAAGACACCTTCTCGTTCCACCAGGCCATTAAAGAGAAAGTGGTGCCCATTACCCGGCAGATTGATGTAGAGCACAAAGAACTGCTGAAGCTGGATGGCCTCCGGCCCTGGGATATGGACGTAGATCCCAGCGGGCTGCCACCGCTGGAGCCCTTCAAAACCGGCGAGGAGCTGTTGACCAAAACCATTGACTGCTTCTACCGCCTTGATGCCTACCTAGGTGACTGTCTGGTGACCATGCGCGAGATGGGCCACCTGGATCTGGAATCCCGCAAAGGCAAAGCGCCTGGTGGCTACAACTACCCGCTGGATGAGATCGGGGTGCCGTTCATCTTCATGAATGCCACTTCCTCGCTCCGCGACGTGGTGACGCTATTGCACGAAGGCGGCCACGCTGTCCATTCCTTCCTCACCCGTGACCTGCCGCTCAACGCTGCTAAGCATCCACCGTCTGAGGTGGCGGAACTGGCTTCTATGTCCATGGAGTTGTTGACGCTGGACCATTGGGATATCTTCTTCCCGAACCAGGAAGACCTGGTGCGCGCGAAACGCCAGCACCTGGAGGGCGTTCTGGAAACCTTCCCGTGGGTAGCCACCATTGACAAGTTCCAGCACTGGGTGTATGAGAACCCCAACCACACCGTAGAGGAGCGCCACCAGAATTGGGTGAAAGTCTTTGAGGAGTTCAACCTGCAGGAAGTGGATTGGACCGGGTTAGAGCATATTAAGCCGTTTATCTGGCAAAAGCAGTTGCACCTGTATGAGGTTCCTTTCTATTATATAGAATATGCCATGGCCCAACTTGGTGCCATTGCCGTCTGGAAACGGTACAAATCTGAGCCTGAGGCGGCCCTGGAAGGCTACAAGAAAGCCCTCAGCCTGGGCTACACCGCCACCATTGGCGAAATCTATGATGCCGCCGGGATCCGCTTTGACTTCTCCAGCGACTATATCCAGTCTCTGGTGGATTTCGTGAAAGAGGAGATGGAGCAGTTGGGTTAGAAAACAAGGCCTTTCGGTAAAACGAGCCCCAAAACAGGAACGCCTCAGAAGTATCTTCTGAGGCGTTCCTGTTTTGGGGCTCGTTTCTTAATTCCGGTGCGGAATCAGGACTTATTGTTCTTCTTCCTCTTCTTTGACCGGCGCATCTTTGTCTACCCATTGAAACAAGGGAGCAGGCTGCAAGGTGTCATAAGGTTTGCCCAGTTGAGGGATCTGGCCTTTGTAGCGCCGAAGCAGTGTGTTCAGTTCCTTGGCGGTTTGGTCATAGCGGCCGCGGTAAAAGACCGTCTCACTGTGGTGCGCGGTGATGGACTCATTCAAAGAATCTACCCGGGCAATACCGGTGGGGCCGGTCTCCGGCAGAAAGGCTCTGATGGCGTTCCAGACTGAATCCTGCGCTTGGTCATAGGCATCAATGCGGTCAGAGTCACGTACGCTGGTACGGTCATAGCGCAGGGTTTGGAGCCTGCGCAGGGCATGTTGCAGTTGGGCCCGTTGGGTAGATCCCAGCGCCGCGGGCGGAATAGCCGCCAGAATCTCCTCCATCTGTTGGGTTTTGATGCTGTCGCTCCACATCATCACGTTCCATTTGCCAGCCAGGGTGTCTGACAAGACGGCTAGTTCCTGCTTCAGTTGCTCATTGGAGATAGGGCGGGCAAGTCGGCCAGATCTCCCTGAATCTTTGGAACAGCCAGCCAAACTCACCACCAGCGCTAGGGCCACCCCAAAGAATATATTCTGTTTCATTTGTTCAATCATTGAAAATCGGCTTACGCCTGCCGTAGTAGAAGGCTTTAGGCTCACAAAAGCCAGACAACCTGCAAACGTAACAGCCATGCTTCCCGTTGCAAACGAGGCAAAGGTTTACCTGTTTCACCCAGCAAAGTGCCGGCAGAAGGGCGTAGCTTCCCCTAGGAACGCCTTATCCCTGAAGAAAGTATACCAGGAACGTGCCTATAACGGAAGTTAGAAGTTTTTAAGGCCGTTGAGCAGGAGGTTAGAAAGGAACTCGGCAATCTCGTCGGGGCTCATCTTGCCCTCGGGTTTGTACCACATATGCAGCCAGTTCAAGCTGGAAAGCAGCGTCAGGACCACGAACTTCTCATCGGTGACCTTGAACTCTCCGCTGGCGATACCGTCCCGCACAATCTGCCGAAGGCTCTCTTCGTACTGGTACCGCATGTCATGGAATTTGCTCAGCGAGGGCTCGCTCAGGTGGCGCCATTCGTTCAGGAACACCCCGGCGGCGGGCGGGTTTTTGGTGAGCACGCGCACGTGCGCTGCCACTGCCAGCCGAAGCTTCTCGCCGGCCGGCACATTCTGGCCTTTTACCTCATTGAAAGCCGCATTGAATTCATCGGCCATCTTGAAACACACCCGCTGCAGAATATCTTCCTTGGATTTGATGTGCGAATAGAGGCTTCCTGCTTCAATGCCCAGTTCCAGCGCCAGGTCGCGCATGGTGGTAGCAGCGAAACCCCGTGATTTGAAAAGGGAGGTGGCTACTTGGTCTATCTGTTCTTTCCGGGTCAATGGGGCACTAGACATATGGGTACTATTTAAAAAAATCAAAGCTACGTTTACGAACGCCCGTTAGCAAATTTTGTTTGTTTCCCCAGCGAGGAGGAGGGTCCGTGAAGGATGCCGGGGAAAAAGCTATCTTTGCAGTTCAGGCAAGATTTTCTAAAAATAGAACGAAAACGTTTATCTCCTATGGTTTTAGGAAAAAAACTACGATAACCACGCAAAATATGTCAGAATATACCTCTTTAGATACTTTAGGCGAGTTTGGCCTGATCCGGCGGTTGCAGGAGAACATTGAAGTACACCAGTCTTCCACGGTAGTGGGCATAGGGGATGATGCCGCCGTTCTGGAGCCGGGCCAGAAACAGATTGTGGTCACCACTGATATGCTGGTAGAGAACGTGCACTTTGACCTCACCTTCTGCCCCCTCAAACATTTAGGCTACAAGGCCGTGGCCGTGAATGTGTCAGACATTGCCGCTATGAACGCCATTCCCACCCAGATAGTGGTGAGTCTGGCCATTGGCGCCCGCTATACGGTAGAAGCCATTGAAGAACTGTACGCGGGCATGCGCCTGGCCTGCGAGAACTACAAGATTGACCTGGTAGGCGGTGACACCACGGCATCGCGCGGCGGGCTGGTCATCAGCATCACCGCCTTAGGCGAGGTGGAGAAAGGCAAAGCCGTTTTGCGCAGCACCGCCCAAATCAATGACCTGGTGTGCGTCACCGGCGATTTAGGAGGCGCTTACCTGGGCCTGCAATTACTGGAGCGCGAGAAACAGGCGTTTCTAGCGGACCCTGAAACCCAGCCGGAGCTGGAAGGCAAAGATTATGTGGTGGGCCGCCAGTTGAGACCCGAAGCCCGCATGGATGTGATCCATGAATTGAAGGAAATGGGTGTGCACCCTACCTCCATGATTGACATCTCAGACGGGTTAGGCTCTGAGTTGCTGCACATCTGCTCACAAAGCCGGGTAGGGGCCGCTATTTACCAGGACAAACTCCCCGCCGACCAGCAGACGTTGGAAACCGCCGAGGAATTCAAGCTGGATCCGGTGACCTGCATTTTAAATGGCGGCGAAGACTATGAGCTGCTCTTCACCGTGAAAATGAGCGACTACGACAAGATCCGGAACCACCCGGACATCACCATCATCGGCAACATCACAGATGCCACCGAAGGAGTGCGATTGGTAACCCCGAGCGGCAATGCCTTCCCTATCAAGGCGCAAGGCTGGAACCACTTTGGGTAAAAGCCACCCTCACTGCCACTTCAGTAGACTTGAGCAATAGACTACAGCTTTTTGGGCCTGTTTTGTAAAAAACGGGTCTGATACTGAAAAGAATTTAGCCCCGCAGGTTTTAGAACCTGTGGGGCTTTTTTGTGGAAAGGCAATTTCCTATTTCCTGTCTCAGCAACAACAGTCAGGTCAAAACCAGAGGCAGTATTGCAGGGCAAGAAGGGTGATTGCTCGCTATTATCATGCACAGATTACTGCCAGAGCAACGAATAATTCTGGAGCTATAGGTTCTGCGATGATAGTTGAACCCTGCCTGAAGGCTTTTAAGTTATTTCGTTTATTTTAAATAGAATCTATTTATTGGTGAGGTTTTTTTATTAATTCTAAGCTTTGATCGTTATTATTGTCAACGAATGTGGTGCAGATAATCAAAATAGTAATCTATATTTTCAACATCAAGTAAGTGCATGAGCCCAAAAGTACAAGAGTTCCTGAAAAAAGTTGAAGCCAGAAACCCACACGAGCCAGAGTTCCTGCAAGCGGTGCAGGAGGTGGCCGAAACGATTATTCCGTTTCTGGATGAAAACCCCAAGTATAACAATGCCAGAATTCTGGAGCGCATGGTAGAGCCAGAGCGGGTACTTATGTTCAGGGTGCCATGGCTTAATGATAAGAATGAGGTGGAGGTGAACAGAGGTTTCCGGGTGCAGATGAACAGCGCCATTGGGCCTTACAAAGGGGGGCTTCGCTTCCATTCGTCGGTAAACCTCAGCATCCTGAAATTCCTGGCCTTTGAGCAGGTGTTCAAAAATAGCCTTACGGGGCTTCCCATGGGGGGTGGTAAGGGCGGTTCAGACTTTGACCCAACCGGGAAATCAGACAGTGAGATCATGAAGTTCTGCCAAAGCTTTATGACCGAATTGTACCGCCACGTGGGGGCTGATATTGACGTGCCCGCGGGAGATATAGGGGTTGGCGCGCGCGAGGTAGGGTATATGTTTGGCCAATACAAGCGCATCAAAGGTCAGTTCACCGGCGTGCTTACCGGCAAAGGGCTTAGTTGGGGAGGCAGCGCTATTCGGCCAGAGGCCACAGGCTATGGGGTGGTGTACTTTGCCGAGCACATGCTGGCCACCCGCGGGGAAACGCTGGAAGGAAAGACCGTTGCTATCTCTGGCTCTGGGAACGTGGCCCAGTTTACCGTAGAAAGATGCCTTCAGGCGGGTGCCAAGGTGGTGACCCTTTCAGACTCCAGCGGGTTTATCTATGACCCCCAAGGGATCTGCGTTGAGAGACTAGCCTACGTAATGGAGTTGAAAAACGAAAAGCGCGGCCGCATCAAAGAATACGCTGAAAAATTTGGTTGTGAGTTCTACGAGGGCGAACGCCCCTGGCGGATAAAATGCGATGTGGCCTTGCCCAGCGCTTCCCAGAATGAACTGGACGAAGCAGATGCCCGCGCCCTGGTGGCCAACGGTTGTATCTGCGTGGCCGAAGGAGCCAACATGCCTAGCACCCCAGAGGCTATCCATGTTTTTACCGAAGCCAAAATTTTATATGCACCGGGCAAAGCCTCCAATGCCGGCGGGGTGGCAGTATCTGGGCTTGAAATGTCCCAGAACTCTCTGCGCATTTCCTGGAGCCGTGAGGAGGTGAACAGCAAGCTTTGGCAGATCATGAAAGACATCCATGGCTTGTGTGTCAAGTATGGTACCGAGGAAGACGGGTACATCAACTATGAGAAGGGAGCTAATATAGGAGGGTTTATCAAAGTGGCAGATGCCATGCTGGCGCAGGGAGTTATCTAGTGCCCCTCTTAAAACCAAAAGGTCTGCTCCATAGGGCAGACCTTCTGGTTTTAAGAGGGGCTTGGCGAATATCAATCCTCTGGATAGGGAACGAACACGAAGTTCATGAAATCGCGGTCAATCACAAAAAGGCAGCAGAATTCATCCGCATCCCGGTAAGCCTGCTGGAATTCCTCTATTTTGTCTTCGCCCACCAATTGGCGGTTCACGAAGTCTTCCAGGTAAGAGGCGTTGATGTGCCATTCCAACTCCCGCTCATGAGCCGCGATCAACAGACCGCCAATGGGCGTGATTTCGCGGGAGAACACGAAAATAGGGTACTTGGAGATGTCGCGTTTTCTGATGGCATAGGAAGCCTCTTTCAGGGTGTCTGACACCTGCACGAAATCTTTGGTGATGGTGCCCAGGTATTTGCCGTTCAGTTCTGGATCGTTCTGCATAGACGTAGCAAGTAGTGCGTATCAGGTAGCACGTTTTATCTTAGTAAAGAGATGCCTTTAGGAGCTGTTTTCTTAAAAACGGCCCCTAAAGGCACACAAGTTTTTCGGTCTCTTTCGGTTTATCCTCTCAACGTCAGCAGCGCTACGCTTTCTACGTGGTAGGTCTGCGGAAACATGTCTACTGGCTGGATTTTGACCACGTCGTACAGCTCAGAAAGCATCTCCAGGTCACGGGCCTGCGTAGCTGGGTTGCAGCTCACGTACACAATGCGATTGGCTTTCACTTCCAGCAGTTTGGTCACCACGTCGGGGTGCATGCCGGCGCGGGGCGGATCTGTGATGATCACGTCTGGCCTGCCGTGGCGCGCGAACAGCTCGTGCGTGAGCACATCTTTCATGTCTCCGGCGTAGAAATGCGTGTTGGTGATGTCGTTGATCTGCGAGTTGATCTTGGCGTCTTCAATGGCGCTGGCCACGTACTCTATGCCCACTACCTGCGCCGCCTTTCGGGCCACGAAGTTAGCGATGGTGCCCGCGCCCGTATACAGGTCGTACACGGTCTCGGTGCCGTTCAGCAGGGCGAAGTCGCGGGTGAGCTTGTAGAGGTTGTAGGCCTGCTCTGAGTTGGTCTGGTAGAAAGACTTGGGCCCTACCCTGAACCGCAGCCCTTCCATCTGCTCATGGATGTAGGGTTCGCCGTGGTAGCACACCACCTCCAGGTCATGGAAGGTCTCGTTGCCTTTGCTGTTGACCACGTAGTGCAGTGAGGTGATCTGTGGGAATTCCTGCAGGAGGTGGTTCAGCAGGGGCTGTAGCCACTCCATCTGGTCCTGGAACACCTGCACAATCACCATCAGGTCGCCGGTGTTGGCGGTTCTGATGATCAGGTTACGCAGGTATCCTTCCTGCCTTACCAAGTCAAAGAATGGCAGGTTGTGGTCCAGAGCGTATTTCTTCACCGCCAGCCTGATCTCGTTAGACGGAGCCGGTTGCAGATAGCAATGCTGGATATCCACTATTTTGTCAAAACGAAGCGGAATATGGAAGCCCAGGGCTCGTCTTTCCAATTCTTCGCCGCTGTCAATCTGCTCTTTGGTAAGCCAGGCGTTGCCCGAGAAGGTGTACTCCAGCTTGTTTCGGTAAAAGCTCACCCGGTCAGAGGGAAGAATGGGCAGCATTTCGTGGCCGGTGATCTTGCCGATGCGTTCCACGTTGTCGTTCACCTGCTTCTGCTTGTAGAACAGCTGGGTGTCATACGGGATGTGTTGCCACTTGCAGCCGCCGCACACGCCGAAGTGCTCGCAGAACGGCTGGGTGCGGGCTTCAGAATAGGCATGGAAATGGACAGGTACGCCTTCCAGGTAATTCTTCCGCTTTTTGGTGATGCGTACGTCCACCACATCGCCGGGGGCCACATCTGAGATGAACACCACCAGGTTGTCATGGCGCACGATGCATTTGCCTTCAGCGGCCATTTCCTCCACGCGAACCTGCGTAAGGACTTCGTATTTATGTTTTTTCTGCTTGTATCTTTTCACGGTGCCGCAAAAATACAAAGAAAACTCTGCACAGCCGCCCAATTACCCAAAGGTTCCATTGTAGGTGGCAACTTCTTGAGGGAGAAATGCAAGCTAGGTCGAGGCAAAAGGAAAACCAGCTGATAGCAAAAGCAGTTTTGGCCTCATGGCTAAAGGCTGGAGCCTACATGAGACCTGAGAAGACCAAGCCAAAACTTCTTGTATTTTTGTGAAGGCAGCGGTGTTGCCGAAAGAAGCATGTGACTATGAAAGACAAAGTGATCATCATCACCGGTGGGTCCTCAGGGATTGGCAGGGCTTGCGCCCTGGCGTTTGGAAGAGCAGGCGCCAAGGTGGTGATTTCGGCCAGGAATACCCAAAAGCTGCAGGAAGTGGGGGAGGAGCTGGCGGCCGCCGGCGTACCCTACCTGGCCGTGACCGGCGATGTAAGCGTAGAGGCCGACTGCGTGAAGCTGATAGAGGAGACCGTATCGCGGTTTGGCAGGATAGACGTGATGCTGAACAATGCCGGCATCAGCATGCGGGCCCTGTTCCAGGACGTGGACCTACAGGTGATCCGGCAGCTCATGGATATCAATTTCTGGGGAACGGTGTACTGTACCAAATATGCCTTGCCGCACCTGCTCAAAAGCAAGGGCTCTGTGATAGGCGTATCCTCTATAGCTGGGTACCAAGGGCTGCCCGGCCGCACGGGCTATTCAGCCTCTAAATTTGCCATGCAGGGCTTTCTGGGCGCCTTACGTACCGAGACCTTGCACCAAGGGCTTCACGTGATGATCGCCTGTCCGGGTTTCACCACCTCCAACATCCGTAATACCGCGCTCGCCGCCGATGGCAGCCAACAGGGAGAATCACCCAGAGATGAAGCCAAGATGATGACCTCAGAGGAAGTGGCTCACTTAATCTTGGAAGGCACCCGCAAGCGCAAGCGGGAGTTGGTGATGACGGGCCAGGGGAAACTAACGGTTTTCCTAAGCAAATGGCTGCCCGGCCTCACTGATAAACTGGTCTACAACCACATGAAAAAAGAGGCTGATAGTCCGTTTAAATAACGTTGTAAAGCGTTTCAAGGCAGTTTCCTGAAAATCCGTCCTGAAACGCCATGGTGTATTTTGGCCAGCTCCAACCGGATAGGGTCAAAAACAAGGCTAGTAGAGCTAAGAAAGGGCCAGGAAAAGGTAGTAAACCAAGGGAGGCTTTGGGGCTGGTTTGTGAAAACCAGCCCCAAAGCCTCCCTTGGTTTTTAATGAGTTTTAACTAAGGGTTGTGCCTAGGAGGCCTTTTACCTAGAAGAGCCTATGGTTGCTGAGGGGTTGGGGCAGCAGCAACAGGTTGTTTTTCCTGATGTAAGCCGTTTGGTCCTCCCATTCAATCCGGTACCATATATCTTCCTCCCCAGTGATATTCACCTTATGCCCTGTGCCCACCGTGGCCACCAAACCAGCTCCTGCTGATGGGGCCGTCATGATAGGAACGTTGCTGTTTTGAATGATGCCTTGCTGGTCTAAGCTCAGAAAATTGGCAAAATAGAAAAGAAAGGCCATGTACATCAGGAAAAGGCTTTTGGCCCGCGCCCCTATGGGTTTCCGTTTAGACCAGTTAATAACCAATAGGGTGATGGTAATCACCGCCCCCACCAGTAAAAGCTCCAGGATTTGGGAGTAGTATTTGTAGAACTGGGTCTTAAAGAAGTTCCAGTCTGTGTACTCGTAGCCTGAAAGGTGTTGCTGCAGCCCCACTTCCTCCATCTTCCGTAAGACCGACCGGCTTGGGTGCTTGCTGTAATACAGCTGCAGGTAATGCATGGACTGGGTGTATTGCTGCAAGCCTTCCTGGATATGGGCCATCTTGAGGAGCATCTGCGGCGAGTAAACCCGTTCCTCTGCTAGAAGTTGCTCATAGATTCCCAGCGCTTGGGTGTACTTGTGCTGGTTGTACAAAGAATCTGCCTTGCTAAGTAAGCTGGTAGGCGATTGAGCCATAATTAGTTGTGGGCCAAAGAGCCAAAACGCACAAAAAAACAAACAGAATTTGCGGAATTTGTTTGGCATTTACAGAAAGTGATGATACTTTTGCATCGCAAATGAGGGTAACGCCCTCTTAAGCAAAGGTAGTAAAAAGATTCTGTAGCTCAGCTGGTAGAGCAATACACTTTTAATGTATGGGTCCTGGGTTCGAATCCCAGCGGGATCACTTTCTCTTAAAAGCCTTTCCGGCCCCTCGTCGGGAAGGCTTTTTTTACCACCTTCAACTATTACCTGATTCTGTAGCTCAGCTGGTAGAGCAATACACTTTTAATGTATGGGTCCTGGGTTCGAATCCCAGCGGGATCACTTGGAAAAGCTTCTCTTCTTTTAGAAGAGAGGCTTTTTTTTTGATCCTTACCTCAGAAGAACTTGGTTCTTTCAATGTTCAAGGTGTTCTAGTTAATCTTCTTCTTGAAAGATTTTTGTAGGGAGGCTATATGCGCAACTACGATCCTTTAAGGGAGTAACAATAAATAAAAGGCATCTCCTAGTCAATTGTCGCTGATGTCGAATTTTCCCAACACCATCCTTATTGGAATCATACCTTAACGCTATAGGTGGTTTTAGTAGTGTTGTTGCCGGTTTCTTTGCTCATGACTTCATTATAAAAGAAGAAGAGCACATTTACGAATGTAAGGATTAGGGCAAAAGAATTATAGATGAATCTTGTTGGTAATAAATATAAAGAAATATATAAAAGTTTAACTGGTATTTTGCCCTACAAGAAAATCGGAGTTAAGATTAAGCTTAGATTTAATTTGAAAATAATCATCTTACCTAGTCAATGTTGTCCTGCTTTGGTTATAGATTAAATAGCTCTGATAATTATTTGTTTAAGTGATTTAAGCCTATAGTCTTCTTGTGGAGGCAGGGTAAAAGCTTTCAAGGCCTATATAGTAAAACCCTATTATGTAGGAATAATTAAATATTATAGGCTTGGAAGAGGGTATATTGATTGAATTGTATAATTTTACACTTTGAATTGGCAGGCGTGTTCCTTTGCGCCGGTTCAATGAAAGTGGATTTAGTATGAATCGAAAATTCCAAACCAGTAGTGAGTAATGCTGTTTTAGTTCAGGAGAAAGTAATAGAGGCGCCAATTGGCAAACCAAAAAGAAAAATTCAATACAAATTACAAGCCTTAAGAGGGATTGCTTCCTTGGCTGTCATATGGCATCATATAGGTAGTGAAGGGTATTTGGACAAGGTTTATAAATTAGATCTTGGATTTGTTCCTTATGGTAATATAAGACCTCTTTTATTTTTTATGCTTTCTGGATATATGGTTAGCTTAACAAATAAATCTAATCTTTCCAGCTGGGAGGAAATAAGATACTTTGGACAAAAAAGACTTTATAGACTATATCCAATATATTTTATAGTTGTATTATGTACCTTTTTACTGAATTATGATAAAATTTCCATAAACCAGATTTTAAGCAATTTGTTATTCTTGCAAAGCTTTACAAATGACGTGGTTTTTGAAAATAGGGCCTTATGGACAATGAGTTTTGAAGTGATGTTTTATTTTGTTTTTGTTTTAATTTCATTTTTTAATATAAAAAAGTTTTATGTGCCTTTAGGAGCACTCATTATAGGTATAGGGTTACTTTTAACAAACTCAAATTTTCCAATGCTAATCTCTGTCTGCTTTGGCTTAGTTTATTGGGGTTGCGGTTTATTGTGTGGGGGTATAAAGTGGAAAAGCGTAAATCATGCCATATCCAATTTAATTGCTTTAGCCTTGTTGATCTTTTGCTACCAGCAATTGGAAGTCAGTGCGTTTGTGCTTAAAAAGCTACCACATTCTATGCTTCCTATGGCTTCAGATTTTATACATCACCCCATAAAGTTTATTCACCTAGCTTTTATCCCTGTTTGCTATTTAGTTATCCAAAGTTTTAATAGTAAAGAAGTTCCCTTTTGAAAAATTTTGCTATTGATAATATATTTACCTATAATATGTAGATTTGCTTATTTGTTGTACACTGATAAAGTGTATGAAGGTTTGTATATCCCTGCTATTTTATTCTTAATAAGTATCTTATTTTTGGTATTTTCTTTTCGAATTGAATTCGGATTAATTAAAAGAGCTTTAGTCTTTATAGGGGGTATTTCATATAGTACATACTTAATACATTTTCCAATTCTGTATTTATTTCATAGTGTTACATTATTTTCCGGCACTTGGTATACAGCTGCCATAAGGTTGGTTCTGTATCTTATAACCGTTTTTAGTATTTCCTATCTTCTAGAAAAGAAATACCAAAGTTGGGTTATGGAAAAGATTGAAGCTAGGAGGCTAAGGAAGAGTCAAAATGGAATAAGCTTGTGGGATAGTTTGCCTAAGGCCGTTAGGTAAAGTGTTGGATCACTCGTTTACTACCTGGATCACTCGTTTACTACCATTATTTTCCGGTAAGTTTTTAAATCCCTTTGTTTGGTAAATGAAAAATTAATTCTCTTGGGTTGACTATTCATGATAATTACGAGATTTTTTGCGTTACCAAATATTTAGAAGAAATTTCCTGCTCTTTCTGCATAGGCTGGAAGTATCACTATGTTAGGTTCTAAGTCTAAGATATGCTTATTCCTGCACTTTAAGGAGAGGGTTCGTTTTTTCTTGGATAATTTGTAAGGAATTGTAAGATAGGTTATTGTGTAGGGGTAATGCCGGCCGTTGTATGCTCCGCGGCTGTGTCTTGATATTTTTTATTTTCCTTCCCGCTTTTGGTAAAGTATTCTCTTAATAACTTCTTCTGATTCTGACTTGATATTTGGTTACGCAATTACCTTGGTGCTCTTCTTTAGGTGTTTACACCAAATTAGTAAGGTTTGTATTGAATGGCGGATCACCTTTAGGATGAGTTTGAATAGGCAGTAGGAATTGCTAAGAACAATTATAGTCGACTAACGTATGGTTGAAAATAGTATAAGGTAATATCTATATATCTTAATAATCAACTAAAACAACAACAAGAGACTGTATGAGAAGAGCACTATATTCCATCCTTGCATTTTGCATCCTGGGTTTTCAGTGGGGTTGCCAGGGAGATGAGGTGGAACCAGAGCCCGTACCAAAACCAGCCCCCATCGAAGTTAGAAACCCGAGGGTGTACGTGGTGCTTGGTTCTTCCACTGCCGAAGGAGTTGGTCCAGGGCCCTATGATTCCAGTTGGGTAGGCCGAAGCATTACCTATCTTCGTGCTAATAAGGATAAGTTCAAAGGAGATACCATCATCAATCTAGCACGTGGAGGGTACACTTCCTTTGATATCATGCCTTCAGGCGATCAGAACCGGAATATCACCAAGGCCCTCAGCTATAAGCCTTATGCTATCATTATCAATATGCCGAGTAACGATATTGCGAATGGAAGGTCTGTGGAAGACCAGATGAATAATTTTGCTGCCTTATCTGAGATGGCGAAGCAACAAAAGGTTGTTATGTGGGTGACCACGGCTCAGCCTAAAGACCTTAATGAAGATGGCAGGAAGAAGTTGATCGAACTTACCAATAGAATCAATACGGTTTATGGTGACCAAGTCATAGACTTTTGGTCAAGTGTTTCTAATCCCAATGGTACTATTCATGCGCAATATAATGCGGGAGATGGAATTCATATCAACAGTCCAGGGCACCGCCTCTTTTTTTCAAGGGTGATAGGAAAAAAAGTTTTCAATTAAGTTCAGGCGGTTCCAGCCGTTTTCTTATTTGGCCTTTTGCAGCTATGTGTAACAGTTCTTTATTAGTAGAGTCAAAAGAGCTCCTGTACGCAAAGGTTAAAGCAATTTTCTTATTAGAGTCAGGTCCTAGGTTCGAATCCAAACGGGATCACTTGAAAAAGCCTCTCTTCTTTTAAAAGAGAGGCTTTTTTGTTAGGGTGGCAAGGAGTGAAGCCATCAATAAAGCGCAGGTGGTCCACATCCTTGCTTAATACCCCATCGGCTGTACTATAATCCCCTTTCTAAGCTTAAGTAGTTGGCAAATGAAAAGCTTTACTAAGTTGGGTATTTATATAAAGGGCGCAATCAATATTTAGCCTGCGTGGAGGCCGTTTATAAAATAGACAAGACTGATACTTGCATTAAATCCTCTTGATTCAAAGCTAGGGGCAGAAATCGGCCTTCAGTGATCTGCTACCATGGTTTAATTCCAGCTAGGCATCTAGACATCTATTAGGCAATGGCATTGGTTATGGCTGGGCAAAAGATTTACAGTTCGGGTAATAAAATCCGGGAAGGAGGTGAACTTGTAGAAGAAAGTGCGCGTAAGTTATTTTCACCCTCTCGGGTTTTTGTAAACAATGGACCCTTTTTGGAGCTGGAGAGTAGGAGGCAGGTTTGAGCGAAAGTCGCCCATACCTGGTTTTTGCTGACAGGCTTCTTGTTGATGGCTGAATGAGGGGCTATAAGTGCGCTCATTGTAATTAAGTAGGATTCCAAACGATTAACGCCATTCTCACTTTCAGCAAATTGTTTTAAATCTCGCAACTACACACCTGTAAATATTGGCAAAATGATGATAGTGGAAAGCGAAATCACGTTTTAAGGGCTATTTTTCAAAGAATGGATAAAAAACTATTTGAACAGGTTGGGTATTTTATAGGATGATTTCAAGGTTTTTTCTAAGTAAATATGTTTAAATGTCAATATTTAAGAAGAAAAATTTAAAATAAAGTCCAGTAACTTAACAAAACTAATAATTACTTGTATATTAGCGTCAAGAATAAGTAAATGGATAGTTTATGAAGTCTGCTCCAATCTCCGTTGATGAATCTCAAAGTTTGAATGAATGGCTGACACTGAAATCTACAAGAACAGGCCGTAAAGCATGGTATTCAAAGTCTGTGGAAGGAATCGGAGTAGGTACTTTATCGTCCTCATCTGCCTCTACAGGCCGAATAATGCCGTATCTGCAATCCCTGTTAGGCACTGTGAAAGAAAGCGGGATTTCTTTTCTACTCTATGTTTCTAAAAAGCTTTCCCAAAAAGATCCTTTTGGTTTGAATAGTATCCTGGCGATGGGGTTGAAACTGCAGAGGATTTCCAAGCCTTACCAAAACTTCGTCATTTTCAGGAATGGGGAAGAGGCTGGGAATGCCCCGCTTTTGACTTCCTATGCCTCCGACTACGGCCTTGAACCATTTCAAGCTTCTTATAAAGGGATCGCAGCCTATGATGGATTTCCTGCTGCCCCTTTTCTAACGTCTTTTCAGGGCGCAACTTTCCGTGAAAGAGAAAGCATCCGCCTTTCACCGGGGCAACGGTACCGGCAGGCTACTGCTTTGGATGAAGAGGTGGGCGCTCTCTTAGAAGCTGGGTATTGGGAATTCTCTTCATTTACGGGAGAGTTCTTCTGCACAGACTACCTCATGGAACTGCTGAACATGGAGCCAGGGGCTGCAGTGGAAAGCTTTGAATCCTTCTTGCCGTTTATCAAAGAAAACCATCAAGAGGTCTTGGTTGATGCTTGGGTAGCCTTGGTCAACACCAATAGGCAATTTTCCTGTATAGTAGAAGTGCAGGGCACCGGAAGAGGAGCCACCTGGCTTAAAATGAAGGGGAAACCTTTGGTGAAGAATGGTCAAGTGGTGAAATTCATAGGTACGGTGCAAAATGTTTCTGAGTGGGTCGCAACGGAGACGCAGCTAACCGCAGAAGTAGCGAAAGCCGAAAAAGCAGCTCAACTCAAGACTGAGTTCGTTTCTTATATGAGCCATGAGATCAGAACTCCTCTCAATGCCATCATGGGCCTTACTTACCTTCTTTTGCAGGAAGAAGGCCTCAAAGAAGAATATAAAGACAACCTCAACTCTATCCATTTCTCCTCCCAGTGTCTATTGGCTCTCGTTAACAATACCTTAGACTACTCAAAAATAGAAGCCGGTAAAGTAGAGCTTGAGAAAGTGAATTTCCCTTTGAAAGACCTGTTGAAAAACACGCACCAGGCGTTGTATCTGCGGTCTATGGAGAAAATGGTAGACTTGGAGCTTTGCATAGACCCACGCACCCCTGCAGAAGTGGCTGGTGACCCCGTAAGGCTGATGCAGATTTTGAACAACCTGTTGAGTAATGCCATCAAATTCACTGACCGGGGAGCGGTAAGGCTGGAGGTAAAGGTCATTTACCAAACCAACCAGGAATGGGTTCTGGACTTCACGGTGTCAGACACGGGCATAGGCATTCCGCAGGAAAAGCAGAGCCATATTTTTGAAAGTTTTTCCCAGGCAAGTGCCTCTACCCACCGGAAATATGGCGGCACCGGCCTTGGTCTCTCTATCACCAAGAACCTGGTGGACCTGCACAAAGGAACCATCCAGGTGCAGAGTGAGCCCGGGAAAGGATCTGTGTTCAATGTGCGTCTCAAGTTTGTGAAGCCCCAGGCTTCTCTGGTAACGCTTCCTAAAACAAA
The DNA here is from genome assembly GCF_008271745.1 of Rufibacter glacialis. Lineage (GTDB taxonomy): Bacteria > Bacteroidota > Bacteroidia > Cytophagales > Hymenobacteraceae > Nibribacter > Nibribacter glacialis. The sequence continues at coordinate 833,225 of NZ_VKKZ01000010.1, forward strand.
AGGCGGCAAAATTCCCCATACCAAGCTGAAAGGAGTTAGAGTTTTGGTAGTGGATGACAATGTCATGAACAGAACAGTAGCCACCAAGCTCCTCTCCAACTGGAATGCAGTGGTTGAGACCGCCGACGACGGTTTGGTGGCATTAGAAAAAATGGCTACTACCGGCTATGACATAGTCTTGATGGATTTGTACATGCCCGTTCTGGATGGATTCCAGACAGTGACGCGTATGCGCGAAGCGGGTCAAAAGGTCCCTGTCATAGCCTTGACAGCCAATGCGAGCGAAGAAGAGAGAAGAAGGATTTTGGAAGTAGGGGTGAATGATTACTTAACAAAACCGTTCGTGCCCCAAGATCTTTTCAATAAGTTATTGCAAAATCTGGACGGAAACAGGTTTTAAGATCCGCTCCCGCAAAGGGAAGGGACCCAACGCCTTTTTGACCTTCTTTTTGAAAAAGGCATAAAAAGAAAGCTTTGATTTTTTTACCGAAGAGGGAGGGGGACAAGCAGTTGGTTAGGAATAGTAGAAAACCACGCATTTGTAGAAAAAGAGCTGCTAATCTTTCCTTTCTATGAGGTGGATTCAACCAGAAATGGGTGCTAAGTAAATGCTTGCCGCATTCTATGCCTTCTTCCAATCTATTGGTCAGGCAGGCATTTTAACTTGTAATTATAAAACAAGGAAACAAAGATAATGGCCTAATGAAGGTGTAGGTAGCTTCTTTGATAAATGTTATATGCATAGGGAGCCGGTGGTTTGGGGATTTGACTTTTTTATTTATAAAGTTGGAAGACAGAAGGACGCAATTCAATTAACGTAAATCACAATACTTTCTTAAATTGGCGGAAAGTGATAGTTAATTGGTCTCTTACATTCAGTTTTGGCTCCCATGTCTAGTTCGCAAAATGATTCCTCCGCTAAAATCTTCGTTCTTGAAGATGATATTTGGTACTCTCAGTTCCTGAGTTATCATCTTTCCTCTAACCCTGACCACCAGGTAGAGGTGTTCAATTCCGTCACGGAGTTTTTAGCTAGGCTCACGGATGCTCCCACTATCATTACCTTAGATTACCATCTACCCACCAATACCGGTGAAGAGGTCTTGCTGCAGATCTTGCAGAAAAGTCCTAAATCTTATGTCATCATCATCTCTGGCCAGGAAGATATAAGAAAAGCGGTAAGCCTGCTGAAGATGGGGGCGTATGACTACATCGTGAAGAATGAAGAAACCAAAGACCGGCTCTGGAGCATAGTTGAAAAGATCAAGCATAACAAGTCACTGCAGCAAGAGCTGGAAGTGCTAAGGAATGAGGTAAAGCAGAAATACTCTTTGGGGAGCGAATTGGTGGGGTCTTCTGAGCCAATCAAGAAAGTCTTCCAGTTGGTAGAGAAGGCGGCGGCGAATAATATAAACGTGACGGTTACGGGTGAGACAGGTACCGGGAAAGAACTTATCGCAAAAGCCATCCATCAGAACTCCCGGAGGTCCAAGATGCCTTTTGTGGCGGTAAACATTGCCGCCCTGCCTTCTGAACTGCTGGAAAGCGAACTGTTCGGCCACGAGAAAGGAGCATTCACCGGGGCCACAGCCCGTAGGATAGGGAAGTTTGAGGAAGCGAACGGCGGTACCCTATTCCTGGATGAGATTGGCGAAATGAGCTTTAATCTTCAGGCAAAGCTGTTGCGGGTCTTGCAGGAAAGAGAAGTGACCCCGGTAGGTTCTAATAAGAGCATCCCGGTGGAAGTGCGCATAGTGACCGCCACGCACCGCAACCTCATGGACGAGGTTAAGAAAGGGAATTTCAGGGAAGATTTGTTTTACCGGCTGCTTGGCATCCAGGTGCATTTGCCGCCCTTGCGGGAAAGAGGGCATGATATCCTGCTGATCGCCAATAAGTTTCTGCGGGATTTCTGCAAGCAGAATGAAATGGAGGAAAAGGTTTTTACCCCAGAGGCGCAGAAAAAGCTTTTAAGCCACCCTTACCCCGGCAACGTGAGAGAACTGAAGGCGGTTGTGGAATTGGCCGCAGTGCTGGCAGATTCCAGGGGAGTCACGGAAGGCGACATCCAGTTGCAGGCCCCTGCCACCCCATCAACCCTGGAAGAAAAAACCCTGGATGAATACATCCATGAAACGGTACAGCACTATTTAGACAAATACAACTACAACGTAATATATGTGGCAGACAAGTTGAAGGTAGGGAAATCAACCATCTACAGAATGATTCAAAAAGGGGCGGTTCTGGTTCCTGAACAGAAGAGGTATTAAGCATTGCAGCACCGGGTTTGTTATAAGGCCCTGGCTACCTTCCTTGTGAATTAATCAAATGAAAAACAATCTCCCGCTGTCTAGTTATCTGGTGCATACCTGCTTTTGCGTGCGTTTTTAAAGAATGGGGCCTGAAACGGCTGTCAAAGAAATAAATCAGTACCGCTTCCCTTACACTTGGTCAAAGATGCCTGCGTCTGAAGCCAAAGGGTTGAGATCAACGCTTTTTTGGTAGAAGTATGCTTTTCATTGACCAGATATTCAAAGATAGTCCCAATCCCACCTACATCAAGGATAGCCAAGGGAAAATTGTATGGGCCAACACAGCCTATGCCTTGCTGCATAGGTCAAGTTTGCCGCAGTTGCTGGAAAATGGGGCCGTAGAGTTCGATTTTTCCTATGAGCGGGATTTAGAGATCCTGGCGTCAGATGAGGTAGCCTCTATAGAGGAGTTCTACAAGTTGGATGACCGGAACGGCACCTGGTTTCTTTCTATAAAGAAAGCGATTGTGCAGCCAAACGGAGAGCGCTTCCTTCTGTCTTCCTCGTCAGAGATCACAGACCTGAAAGAGACTATCCAAATCGCCGAAGACTCCTTTGCCACCAAGGAAAAATTTATCCATGATGTCAACCGGGAACTGGAAGCTCCTGTGAACGCTATCATAAGCTTGGTAAGGCTCCTGAAGAAAACCTTCATCAACAAAGACCAGAAAAGGTATTTAAACTCGGTTCTTTCTATCTCTGACCATATTTTAGATATTCCTAAAGATGTTCTGGAGTATGACCGGGTAGAGGCCGGCGTGCTGGAGTTGACCACCGAGGTGGTGAGCATTGTGCACTTCATTAGGGAGATCATCACTGTGCTGAACCTGAAAGCGGCGGAGCATGATGTGAGCATCCACTTCTCAGAACCTTTGACTAGAATCCCAGATGTGGAGGTGAACCCTGTTTACCTCAACCTGATCTTGTCTAAAATGATCAGGTGCGCCATTCGGTACACCAAAAGCAAAGAGATTGGGGTTTCGGTTTTCCAGGAAGAAAAAGGCGATAACCTGGTGTATCTGCAGTTCTCCATCCACAACCTGGAACTAGGGCAAAGCGCTGAGTTTCTAGCCAAATTCTTTGAGTCTGATTTCGTGCCCAACAGTGAAGAGCGGTACAAGATGGGCGGCCTAGACCTGGGCATTTACACCAGCAAAAGGTTGATTGATTTGCAGGGGGGCAGTGTGTGGCTAAAAGAGGAAAGTGAGCGCGGTATGAGCATTGAGTTTATCCTGCCTTTTTCTATAAACGACCGGAAAACGGCCCCGCCCAGAGAAGAAGCCAGTGAACCGGATCTTTCAGACGCCCTCAAGCTGCTCTTGGTAGAAGATAATGAAAGTAGCCAGACCTTGGTTAAACATCAGATCCAGAACTGGAATACAAAAATAGACATAGCAGGCAATGGCGAGGAAGGAATCAGGCTGGCCACGGAAAAAGCGTATGACCTCATTCTCATGGATGTGGAAATGCCTGGTCTGGATGGATTCAAAGCCACTTCGCTTATCAGGGATTCTAACGGACCAAACCGGGAAACCCCTATCATTGCTTTCACCACCAACGCAGCCGGCCATGAGGTGGAGAAGTTCAGGGAAGCCGGATTTACGGATTATCTAAGAAAGCCCTACCACGCCTTTGATCTGTATCTGTGCATCTCTAAGAATACAGGCCACTATGAGAAGGAGCGGTTGCTTGCCGAGAAAAGGGGCACTGAGCAAGAAATGCCGCTCTATGACTTCTCCGGCCTGGGAAACATGGCCGAGGATGAAGTGTTCATCAGGAAAATGCAGAAGTTGTTCATTGATATAGTCCCTGGTCAGTTGTTGAAGCTTTCGCAGGCCATTCAACAGCAGGAGTGGGAAACGGTGGCGCTCCTTTCCCATAGCCTGAAGTCTACCTTCGGCAATATCAAGGTCACGAGGGCTGCCAACGCCATGAAAGAAATAGAGGCGGTGGTAAACAAAGGGACTGATTATTCCGCCTTGCCTTCTTTGCTGGAGATTGTTAAATCCACGACAGATAAGGTGGTGAATATCTTTGTCAAAGAACTGTCCCAAAACCAATGATCACAGGTTAATTTCTTCTTTAGTTGGAAGAAATTTAATCCATTTCCCTCCATATAAGGCCGAGGAAGCCAAAGCAGGAAACGGGGTCCAGTACCTATCCTAATATTACCTTCTTCTTTAATTTCCGCCTTTTTTAAAAACAGGCTGTTTTTCTCCTTGGTTACTCCTGGCGGAGAGTCTGTTAACTGATGGGTTCCTGCTGCAGTTTTACCTCCTTCAGGTTGCTTTTCTTTCCTGCACCTACCATTTCATCCACTATTTGTCCCAGTTTGAATCAGTTATTCCCAAAATGGGATGAAGAGGCGTTTACAAAGACTCATTTTATACTATTTTATTATTAATTTCTATAAAAGTAAGAGTGGCACGGTAATTTCATAGTAAATATAAAAATAACAAAATGAAGCAGTGTATATTAATCGTCGATGATGAACCTACTATAGGATTGATATTAGAGCATTACTTCTCTAGCTCTTACCATGTGGTAGTAAAGTCTAATGGCAAAGAGGCAATGAATTGGTTAGAGGAAGGTCATCCCATAGATGCCATTGTAGCCGATTTTGAGATGCCTTTTATGAATGGTCTGGACTTTATCAGGCAGTTAAGGGCCAGTACCTTATTCAAAGATATTCCTCTGATCATGTTGTCTGGCAAGGAAGAGTCACGGAACAAGATTCTTTGCCTGAAAAGCGGCGCTGATGATTACATGATCAAGCCCTTCAACCCAGAAGAGTTGGAGATTAGGATAAAGAATGTCCTGAAAAGAGTGAAAATCTCATAGTGCTTCCAAGATGAAGGTTGTTTTTCTTTCGCCAGACCTGCAGGAGGCTCTTCAGTTTGGTTCTGAATTGGGGCAGCATGTGGAGGTCGTGCATTTCAACAACCCTAAACTCTTCCTTCAGTCCCTGGAAAAAGGCGACCGGTATGATGTGCTCGTGGATGCTGCCATGCCCGGCTCTCCCTTAGGGATCAACCTGCTTAGAACCATCAAGTCCAGGTTTCAGAATTCCATGCCGGTCATATGGTTGGCTGACAGCTTGGTTCCGCCTACTCTCCAGAATATGTTGAAAGCTGCGGGGGTATCTGATATTTTCTACCGGACGCTTGATAAGGAACGGTTGAGCACCAGAATTAACTATTTATCAAAAGCGGGAGAAATGAGCCCAGAATCTAAAGTTGCCCCTGCCTTCGCCTATAGGTACCCCTGGGGGAAAAGGGTATTTGATGTGGTAGTGGCTTCCATGGCTTTGCTTTTCCTTTCTCCCATCCTGTTGGTGATTACTCTTCTGATTAAACTAGAATCAAAGGGCCCCGCCTTCTATTACTCTTACAGAGTAGGGACCGGATTCAAGATTTTCAAATTCTGGAAATTCAGGTCTATGCGCCAGGATGCTGATCAACTTCTTGATTCCATCAAGGTCTTCAACCAATACCAGACCACTGTGAATGAGCCACCGGTAGAAGAAGGGTTCAGGCTCTGTTCCTCCTGTGCCAAAAGCAAGGAAGAGTGTTCCAACAAGCTGATCAATGAGAAAGGCCAAATCATTTGTGAGCAGCAATACATTGAATCAAAGAAGAACAAGGGAGATGCTGCCTTTATCAAAATAGCGAATGATCCCAGAATTACCCGGTTTGGGATGTTCCTCCGCAATACCAGCATTGATGAGCTCCCCCAGTTATACAATGTGCTGAGAGGGGATATGTCTATTGTGGGCAACAGGCCCCTGCCCATTTATGAGGCAGAGAAAATCACCACAGATGAATATGCCGCGCGCTTTATAGCACCAGCCGGAATCACTGGCCTTTGGCAGGTGAGCAAGCGGGGAAAGGGCAACATGTCAGAAGAAGAACGCAAGGCCCTGGATATTGAATATGCCCAGAAGTTCTCCTTCAGAAAAGACCTGTACATCCTCCTCAAAACGGTGCCCGCCATGTTCCAAAAAGAAAATGTTTAATCAATCCAACTTATGAAAAAGACCTTCCTTGTACTTTTCCTGGCCCTCGCTTATTCGGTGGCCTTTGCCCAGACAGATCCCAAGCAGGGAGCTGAATGGGAGAAAAAGCTATTTAATTCTGAATATGCCTTGCCCATTTTGATTGAGACAGCTCTCTTGAATTCAGCAGAATTGGAAAACTCAGAGGCGGCTAAATTAATGGCTCAGGAGGAGAGAAAGGTAATCCGGAAAAATTTCTATAGCGGCTTCGCCTTGAATTCGGCCTACCAATACGGCACCTGGGAGCAGTTTGGATTGGCGGGCGAACCGGTCAATTCCTTCAACGCCTTTGATTCTCCTTTACAAGCCAGGTATACCATGGGGGTCACCATGTCTTTGCCCTTAGGCCAACTGCTAAGCCGGCACAACCTTATCAAGAAGCAAGACCTAGCCATTGCCCAGGTGGAGACCACCAGAAAACTAGCAGAGAAACAGATCAGGCACCAAGTGATCACCCTGTACCAGAACATGGTATTGGCAAAATCACAGCTAGAACTCCAGCAGCAAGCCTACCAGTCAGCGGTAGTCACCAATAAGCTCGCTGAGAAGCAGTTCAAAAGCGGTGACATTCTCATTGATGCCATGTCTGCGGTACAGCAGGCCCATACCACCACGGCTGCGGCCTTGCAAACAGCTAAAGTAAACTATGAAACCACTCTCATGATGATGGAAGAGAGAATTGGGGCAAGACTAATAGACTTAATTAAAAGCAAATGAAACTAACAGAAATCTTCAAGATCATCAGGCAGAACTGGTTCATGCTGGTGGCCATCACCTCTGTAACGGCAGCTTCTATCTACTTCTTTGTTAAGGATAAAGATGATGAATATACCTCCTATACCACCATCTATACGGGTATAGCCACTGGGTATGACCTGAACAGTGTTTCAGCCAACAATAATCAGCATACAGCTGCCAACAATGCCTTTGCCAACCTGATCTCTATCATAGATTCAAGGGATATAAGGAAAAACCTAGGTTTCCGCCTTTTGGCTTCCCATCTGATGCTGAAAGCCCATGATCCTAATCTTCTTAAAGAAAGCTCTTATGAGAAGTTGCAGGAAATGGTGCCCGCATCACTTAAGAAAAAGCTGGTAGGGGCAACGGTAGAGGAGACAGCGGCCAACATCTCAAGATTTTATAGCGCCAGCAAAAGCAATATTGTGCGCGATATCATCTCCTCAGATGAATTTGACTACTCAGGGGCAGCCTCTGCGTCTTCAGATGCCAAGTCAGCTATTGAGGCCGAGCGGATTGGGGATAGTGACCTTCTGCAAATCTCCTTCACCTCCAGTGACCCGGCCTTGTGTAAAAATGCCCTGGAAATCCTGACCCAGCTTTTCATAGAGAAGCACAAACAACTGCATACCGCGCAGTCTGAGTCGGTGGTGACTTATTTCACCGCCGCCACTGATAGCTCCTTGCAGAGACTGAAACAAGCGGAAGCCAATTTGCTCTCTTTCCAGAAAGCGAATGGTATCGTAGACTATTCTTCACAGGTGGAGAACACTGCCACCGAGAAGAATGCCTTGCTAGGCAAATACAATGACCTGGAAACAGAATACGCCGGGGCCTTGGCTACGTTGCGCTCTTTAGAGCAAAGCATGAAATCAAGAGGGGTTCCCAATCTTTACAGCCAGGAAGTGTTACGCCTGAAGAACAGGCTTTCTACCGTGAAGTCTCAGATCGCAGAATTGGAACTGTTGAACAGGGGCAATTCCACTCCCGCCCAGGCAAGCCGAATGGCTTCTCTGCGGAAAGAGGAGGAAGACCTTTCTGAGAAGATGCTTAGTTCAGTGGATAAGCATTATGCCAATTCCCGCTCCAAAGAAGGCATGCCCATGGGTACCGTGCTGACGGATTGGGTGCGGGCTACCTTTCTGGTGGAAGAGTTGAGAAGCAAGCTGGGTTTGGTGAACAAGCAGAAAGGGGAATACGCCCAGGAATACACCAAACTTCTGCCTTTGGGCGGAGAAAACAAAAGGTTAATCAGGGAAGTGGATCTTGCTGAAAAAGAGTACCTGGCGCAGTTAGACGGACTGAACCAAAGTAAACTGAACCAGCAGAATATTGAGCTTACCTCACAATTGAAGGTGGTGGATCCTCCTTACTATCCTACCAGCCCAGCGCTCCTGACCAAGATTCTGTTAGTGGTCTTCGGTTCCTTGAGTGTGTTCTTGTTGACCTTGGGCACCTTGCTGGGGTTAGCCTTGCTGGATGACTCCCTGCGCAAACCCTCTGTGGCCGCAAGGAAAATGCATTACCCGGTATTTGGGATCTTGCCTGAAAGCAATACCTCCAGTTCAAAGCAATTATTGCTGGCCCAAAGAGCAGAAGACCATCTTACCCGTCAGCTTATTCTCAAGATGCGGCAGAAGGATAGCATGGGTCCGTTTGTGGTAGGGGTATTGAGCAGTATATCAGGAGAAGGTAAAACCGACCTTTGCAACGCCTTAGCCAGCAACCTTCTTTCCATGGGAATTGATACCCAGGTCCTTTTCCCAGAAAGCCATAAAGGCAAGATCAGCCCGGGAGCGCACTGTAGTTTCTATGCCCCGCTTCAGGGAGTATTGACAGACGCCTCTATCGCTGACCTGGCCGGATTTGATTTCATGCACAACGCAGTAGTGCTGGTGGAGTTCCCGGCGGTGCTGGAAGACACCTACCCGGTTTCCTTGTTCAAAGACCTGGATCTGGTGCTGTTGACGGTGAAAGCCAACCGGGTTTGGCAACAGGCAGACAAGATCATGTTTGAGAACATCCAGAAGGTGACCAAGGCGCCCATTGAAACGGTGCTTACCTCTGTCAAGCCTGATGATGCCAAAGAAATGGTGGTGGTACGGCCTGATAGCTTCCTGCACGAGCAGAAGGTGCTGCCATCTCCTAAAAGTCTACCTGCCTTAGAAAAAGTATAAGGCGTTTTAAGCCTGAATTTCAGAAAAGCCTTTTAAACCATACGCTTCTTCTTTTGCCAACAATGCTTAGTGCACTGGCAGGAGAGAAGGGTATGGTGGAAGCCTTCAGGTTTCCATTTTCCCAGCACAAAGCGTTGTTTCCATGGAGCAGATTGCAAGAACCACTGATAAAAAATCATCTTTTTTCCTGATACCCTTAGCGGTTCTGGCCGCCATTGGGGTTGGTTGGATGACCGCGCAGGTAGGTTTTCTGGTGCCTGGGCTGGTGCTTGCCCTCCTGCTGGTGGTACCGCTGGTGTACCTGATTTTCAAAGAACCCAGGATAGGTATTATCTCCCTGGTGAGCTATTGCTTTATTTACAACCTCTTCGCCCGGGAAATCGGTCATTTTCAGTACCTGTATATAGTAGATGCGCTGGTGGTGCTTTCCTGGCTGGCGGCTCTCTTCCATACCACCAAAGACTATGATTGGTCTTTGATGCGAAACGAGATCTGCGTTCTGGGAGCCATCTGGACCATCATCAACATCCTTGAAATCTTCAACCCGGCCGGTTCCAGTCTGTTGGGCTGGATGCTTGAGATGCGGTACCATTTGCTTTGGATCCTGGTGGTGCCTCTCTGCCTGGTAGTTTTCAATAGAAACAAAGACCTGAATGCATTCTTGATCCTTCTTATCTGTATGTCTTTGCTGGCCACTATCAATGGGGTGAAGCAGGTGACCATCGGTTTGTTTCCGGGGGAGTTGGAGTGGTTGAATAGCTATGGGTACATGACCCACCTTATCTGGGGTGAACTGCGCGTGTTTTCCTTCTTTTCAGATGCCAGTCAGTTTGGAGCTTCTCAGGCCCACATGTTCGTGATTGCCTTTACCCTGGCTTTAGGACCCTTCAAACGGTGGAAAAAGGTGCTTTGTGGTCTGGCTGCCCTGGCCTTCCTGTATGGCGAATCTATTTCAGGTACCAGGGGAGCCTTATTTACCTTATTCATTGGGTTAGGTGTGGTTCTGTTGATTACCAAGAACCTAAAGGTGATTGGCATAGCCCTGGTCTTTGCGGTGGTGGGCTTCTGCTTTTTAAAGTTCACCTACATAGGAGAGAGCCATTTTGAGATCAGGAGAATGCGTTCTGCCTTGAGTTCCAATGATGCCTCTTTCAACATCCGGTTAAGCAATCAGCTAAAGCTTAAGGAGTATCTGGCGGAACATCCGTTTGGCGGCGGGGTGGGCGCTATTGGCTATACCGGCGAGAAATATAACAAGGGAACTTACCTGGCCACTATCCCGCCTGATAGTTACTGGGTGAAGGTCTGGGCCGAATACGGCATCGTGGGCTTTGTGATATGGATCAGTATGATGATGTACATCATAGGGAAGAGTTGCGGGATTGTCTGGAACACCAAAGACAAAGGCCTTCGGTTTAAACTCACCGCCTTGACGGCAGGCTTCACGGGCATCGTCATCAGTAGTTACGGGAATGAGATCATGAACATGCAGCCTTCTTCCATGATCCTCTTCGTGTCTTGGGCCTTCATTTTCCTGGGACCCAAACTAGATAAAGAAGCTACCTCATTAGAAGCCCATGCCTAGACCGCTTGTTTCTGTTATTTCGGTTAACTACAACCAGGCAGCGGTCACTTGTGAGATGGTGGCTTCGTTGCGGAATGTGACTTATCCTCACCTGGAGGTCATAGTAGTAGACAATGCATCCCCCACAGATGATCCTTCCCTTATTAAGGAGCTTTATCCTGAGGTAAAGCTTATCAGGTCTACGGAGAATCTAGGCTTTGCCGGCGGAAACAATGTGGGCATTGCCCACGCGCAGGGCCAGTATGTTCTTTTCCTGAACAATGACACAGAGGTTGACCCTGGTTTTCTAGAACCTCTGGTGAACCAATTGGAGCAGGATGAAAAAGTAGGCATTGTATCGCCTAAGATTATCTACCACGGAACCCAGGGGCTCATCCAGTTTGCCGGTTCAAAGGGCATCAATCCCTGGACCGGTAGGAGCATCACCATAGGCCAGTTGGAGACCGATCAAGGCCAATACGATGCCACTACGAATAGTATCCTTGCAGATGGCGCCGCCATGATGGTGCCCATGCGGGTCATCAAAGAAGTAGGTCTTATGCCCGAGTTGTTCTTCCTGTATTATGAAGAGCTGGATTGGTGCGAGATGATCAAAAGAGCGGGTTATACCTGCCAATACGTGGGGCAATCCACGGTCTACCACAAGGAGTCGGTGTCAGTGGGAAAGGCCTCTTTGTTGAAGACCTATTATATGAACAGAAACAGGCTGCTCTTCCTCAGGAGAAACATCAGTGGCTGGCCTTTATGGACCAGCATCCTCATTTTTCTGCTGGCGGCCCTACCTAAAAAAGCCTTGGAATTTAGCCTGAGGGCAGAGTGGAAACACCTGAAGGCCTTGGGCCGCGGTCTGTGGTGGAATCTGACCCATAAGGCTACTGACGCAGGGGGTGGGGCACGGGCCCTATCGCAGAAGAGCGTGGAGAGCATTGGGTTTCCGGCCTTAAAATAGAGAAAGGGAGGTAAACCATCTCCCTTGTAGTGCAGAAGCATCTGACAAGGTGCCAGTATTCATGAATGCAAGAAGTTGAAAGTATGTATCTGTTAGCGTTATTGGGTGATATTGTTCTGTATACCATTGGCCTTTATCTCCTGCTGAATTGTTGCTATTTGTTGTTCTTTTCCCTGGCGGGGCATAAAAGCATCAGGCCATTGCAGGTAACGGTGAAAAAGAACCGCCGCTTCTGTGTCTTGATTCCGGCCTACCGGGAGAATGAAGTGGTGCTGGAAACGAGCAAAGCCGCATTGAAGCACCAATACAACGGCAACTTTGAAGTGTATGTGATTGCAGATGGCTTGCTGCCGGAGACAGTGGCAACCCTAAGAGGTTCTGACGTGCAGGTCATTGAGGTAGCCTTTGAAAGAAGCACCAAAGGAAAAGCCCTTGCGGCGGCGCTTGCGCAAATCCCAGCTAACAGGTTTGACATTGCCGCCATCCTGGATGTTGACAACATCATGGGGCCTGGCTTTCTGCAGGAAGTCAACAAAGCGTTTGGCGCCGGGTACCGGGTGGTGCAGGCGCACAGGACCGCTAAGAACATGGATTCCTCTTTTGCCTTTCTAGATGCCTGTAACGAAGAAATCAACAACCATATCTACCGGAAGGGCCATTTTGCCATAGGCATGTCCTCGGCGTTGATTGGTTCTGGCATGGCCTTCGGGTTCACTTACCTCAAAGAACTGTTGAAAGGGATTGGAGAAACGGTGGGCGAAGACAAAGAGCTTGACTTTAGAATCGTGCGCGACCAGGAAAAGATTTGTTACCTGGACCAGGTCTACGTTTTTGACGAGAAAATAGAAAATGCCAAGGTTTTCACCCAACAGAGAACCAGATGGATTGCGGCTCAGGTAGAGTTTCTTAAAAAGTATGCCGGCGAGGGAATCACCCAACTGGTGCGGCACGGGAATGTGGAGTTCTTCAACAAGGTGGTGCAGGCTTTTCTGGTGCCAAGGGTTTTGCTCATTGGTGTTTTGGTCCTCTTTTTCCTATCTTCCCTGATGCTGCCGTTCGGACCGCCCCCTGTCTTCTGGGCTGTCTTGTTGCTAATGCTAAGTGCCGCATTATTGATCGCCTTGCCTGCGCGCTTTTATAAAAGCAGACAATTAGGGAAAGCCCTCTTCCAGCTTCCTTATGCCTTGTTCTGCATGGTGAAGGCCGTATTCCAAATAAAGAAGACGAAAACGTCTTTCCTGTCCACTCCCCACAAGGTAACAGCGGTATCAGCTGACGCCAACCTTTGACCCTGTAAAGACTACCATTATGCCTTTCGAGATTTTCGCTTTCCCAGCCATCGTATTCCTCATTGTCGGTTTCATTAGGGGCCTGAATACGAGCAAAAAGAACCAATAACCTGTCGCCTAAACTACACCTTATGGATATTGTGGAAATAACCTTTTGGGTTGCTGTAGCCATCATCTTCTACACGTATGTGGGATATGGTTTGGTGGCTTGGGCGATGGCTAAAGTTCGTTTGTCCCGTCGTGGCAGCCCTGTGTTGGACGTTTATGAACCAGAGGTCACCCTGGTGGTGCCCGCCTACAACGAAGCTCCCATTCTGGATGAGAAGGTAGCCAATTGCCTGGCTATGGATTATCCCGCCCAGAAGCTCCAAATCATGTTCATCACAGATGGGTCCACTGATAATGCGGCCGAAGTACTCCAAAAGTACCCCCAGGTGCTCCACCTGCATTCCCCTTTAAGGGGAGGAAAGGCCATGGCAGAGAACAGAGCCATGCAGTACGTGAAGACCCCCTATGTGATTTTTACCGATTGCAACTCCTTTCTGAACCAGGAGGCGGTGAGGGAACTGGTGAAACATTACCAGGACCCCGCGGTAGGAGCCGTGTCTGGGGAGAAGAAGGTCATGTCTCTGGATTCTTCTCCGGGGGCCGGCGAGGGGCTGTACTGGAAGTATGAGTCGTTCCTGAAACGCTGCGATTCGGACATCTACAGCCTGATGGGAGCCGCGGGGGAATTGGTTTCTTTTAGATCAGCTCTCTACCAGCCCCTGGAAAAGGACACGATCCTGGATGACTTCGTTCAGTCCTTGAGGATTGTGGAGCAAGGCTACAAAGTGGTGTACGAGCCAAAGGCCTACGCTTCTGAAACCCCATCCACCTCCATTGCGGAAGAAATGAAGCGTAAAGTGAGGATTTGTGCCGGCGGCTGGCAGTCTATGGTGAGGTTGGGTTCTTTGTTGAATCCTTTCCATCAGCCGTTGGTAACGTTTCTTTACGTGTCGCACCGCGTGCTCCGGTGGAGTCTGACGCCGCTGCTGCTGGCCCTTTTGCTACCCTTGAATCTGCTGCTTGCCTGGCAGGTTGGGGGCATCTATTCCATCATATTGGCAGCACAAGTCCTTTTTTATGGCGCCTCCTGGCTTGGGTGGCAGGCAGAGCTGAGGGGCAAACGGGTAAAAGGTTTATTGATCCCTCTTTATTTCAGTATGATGAATCTGGCGGTTTTCGCCGGATTTTTCAGGTACCTCCGCAAAGCCCAGCCCGCAGCCTGGGAGAAAGCTGACAGAGCCATCATTCCTTCCACCAGTATCAGCCGATAAAAAGGCTCATCTGGTTTGTAAAGGTTTTTCTAAAACCAAACCGAAAAGAACTTGAGTTTCATCCAGAAAGTAAAAAAGGATCCTCGGCTAAAAGCCTTCGCGCTTTACCTGCTGATGCCTAAAAACCAGGCGAAGCCCAGATGGTGGGTGAGGCAGTTCATGAACCCTTTTTATCATAAAAAAGGAGTAAATGCCGTGTTCCAAGGTAAATCAAGGCTAGATGTATTGCCCTTCAATTCCTTCACCGTAGGGAATGACTCTGTTATAGAGGATTATGCGGTGGTGAACAATGGAATGGGCCACGTGCATATTGGCGAAGGCTCTTTTGTGGGCCTATTTGATGTAGTCATTGGTCCGGTAACCATAGGGAACCACGTCATCATTGCGCAGCATGTGGTCATTTCTGGCTTGAACCATGGGTATGAAGATGTACGGTTGCCTATTAAAGCCCAGCCCTGCTCCACCGCGGAGATTGTGATTGAAGATGAATGCTGGATTGGGGCAAACGCCGTGGTCACTGCAGGGGTCAGGATTGGGAAACACGCGGTGGTGGCTGCTGGCAGTGTGGTCACCAAAGATGTGCCTCCATATTCCATAGTGGGAGGCAACCCAGCGCGTGTTTTGAAAAAATATAACCCTGAAAGTGAAAAATGGGAGAAACCTCAGCCTGTGCTGACAGCTCAAGGAATATATTGAATCTGCCAGGAAGGGAGACAGGAGGGTCTTGAGACAAGCAGGATCTTGGTTCCGAAAGGATATGGAATCAAGCTTGTCAAGCTATACCAGCCCTCCAGATTTTCCGAAAGCTAGATCAGAGCACAGAGACCGGATTGCTCTTTAGGACATCAAAGGGCCAATTCAGCGAATGTGACCTGTAGAAAATAAACAAATTTTTATAGAAAGTTTCCTATTAAATTAAATAAATATTAGTTTTGTTTTAAATAGTAGGATTAAATTAGGAAGCCTGAGCCGGTAGTTTCTTAGGTTTTAAAGTGCAAGAACGAAGTTTGATTGCCAATACCTCTAATATAATTTGGTTTATGAGACAGTTTAAGAACCCAGACTGGATAGCTGATATAAAGTTCGAGTATGAAAGCTTTGAGCAGATTCCTTCTCATGTGTTTGACAGCATCAACCAGGACTTGGACAGGGTGCAGAGCAAAGAGCCTTTGGCAAGCATTGTGATTTCTGCCTGGAACGAGGAGGTGAATATTCTTAGAACGGTGGCGAGCCTGTCCAGAATGAAAACGCAAATCCCATTTGAGATTATCGTCATCAACAATAATTCACAGGACAGAACCCAGGACACCATTGACAGATTGCATGTCAAAGGCCTTTTCCAGGAAAAACAAGGCTGTGGCTTCGCCCGCCAAATGGGCCAGGAACAAGCCGCCGGTAAATATATCCTGCTGGCTGATGCAGATTGTTATTATCCCTCTTGCTGGGTTGATGAAATGGTGAAGGTGCTGCAGGAGCCTGGTGTGGTTTGCGTCTATGGAAGGTACTCGTTCATCAGTGAAGAAGGATTTCCAAGGTGGAAGCTTTTCCTTCTGGAAATGATGAAAGATGCGTTTGCTGAGATACGGCATATCAAACGGCCGTACTACAATTCCTTTGGCCTAAGCATGGGCTTTATCAGGGAGTATGGGTTAAAGGTTGGTTTTGTTCCTTCCAGGTGGCGGGGAGATGATGGGCAGCTTTGCCTGGGCCTGATGGAATATGGCAAGATAAAACAGGTAAGGTCTAACAAAGCCAGAGCCTGGACGGCCCCCAGAACCCTGAAAAGAACCGGCACCTTTTCTCAAGTAGTAAAAGAGAGAATCCTGATAGAGGCGAAGCGGTTCACCGGGAACTTCAACTCCCGCATGCCAGAAAACATAAGCATGTTAGACGAATAGGGTTTTGAACCCTAATGTTACCCAGGCAATTTTTTGACCTACCCAAGACTATGGCAGAAGCCCCAATGAATTTCCCCGACGTGACGTTGCTGGTGACCCACTACAACCGGAGCGGCTCGCTGGAGCGGCTGCTGGCGGGTTTCCGGGAGCGGGGCTGCTCCTTCGGGGAGGTGGTGGTGTCCGACGACGGGAGCCGACCCGAGCACCTGTCGGCGGTGCGGGCGCTGCAGGGGCGCTACCCGTTCCGGCTGGTGACCACGCCGCAGAACCGGGGGCTGGGGCACAACATCAACAAGGGGCAGGAGGCGGTGCGCACGCCCCTGACGCTCTACGTGCAGGAGGACTTCGTGCCCACGGCCGCCTTCGCGCCCCATTTCCTGGACGCGCTGGAGATCATGCGCCAGGAGGGGCAGTGGGACCTGATCACCTTCTACGCCTACTCACCCTACCCTTACCTGCGGCCCTACCGCCAGGGCTTCTCGGAGAAACTCTACAAGCCCTGGTACACGAATCCTTTAAAGTTCTACTACTATGGGGACCACCCGCACCTGCGGCGCAGCGACTTCCTCCAGAAGTTCGGCCGGTATGTGGAGGGAAAGAACGTGGATGAGACAGAACTGACCATGAGCCTGTCATTTATCAAAAACCAGGGCAAAGGCTTGATCTTCAATGACTGCTTTGCCCTGTTTGACCAAATAAATACGAATACCGAACCGAGTACCGCCACCTACCGCAAAAATTGGAGGGAGCAGCAAAATGCTTTCATTCTTTTCCTGCGCTGGGGATACTTGAAGTATAAATTCTTGCGGCTTAATTATAAGCTGCTGTTTACAGATAAGATAGATTATAAGGTGTAGGCTGCTCCCAAGATAACCCTTAGGTGAATGGAAGGTGAGATGAGGTAGAAACAAGCGTAGCCCATCTTCATCATGCCAGGTTGTTTAGGGGGTGTTTTTTGGGTTTTGTATAAAAAACAAAGCTTGGTAAGAAGTCCGAAAGGGGAGGCCGGCTGAATTTTCAGGTTGACGGAGTTGCAAAGGAGAATATCCAAATCAAAATATTAAAGGGAAAGAAAGCAGGTAGAGGTATAATCTTCTGCTTTTGACCTACCCAAGACTATGGCAGAAGCCTCAATGAATTTCCCCGACGTGACGTTGCTGGTGACCCACTACAACCGGAGCGGCTCGCTGGAGCGGCTGCTGGCGGGTTTCCGGGAGCGGGGCTGCTCCTTCGGGGAGGTGGTGGTGTCCGACGACGGGAGCCGGCCCGAGCACCTGTCGGCGGTGCGGGCGCTGCAGGAACGCTACCCGTTCCGGCTGGTGACCACGCCGCAGAACCGGGGGCTGGGCCACAACATCAACAAGGGGCAGGAGGCGGTGCGCACGCCCCTGACGCTCTACGTGCAGGAGGACTTCGTGCCCACGGCCGCCTTCGCCCCCCATTTCATGGACGCGCTGGAGATCATGCGCCAGGAGGGGCAGTGGGACCTGATCACCTTCTACGCCTACTTCCCTTACCCTTACCTGCGGCCCTACCGCCAGGGCTTCTCCGAGAAACTCTACAAGCCCTGGTACACGAATTATAAGAAGATCTACGCTTATACAGACCACCCGCACCTGCGGCGCAGCGACTTCCTCCAGAAGTTCGGCCGGTATTCTGAGGGAACAAAACCAGATAAGTCAGAATACCTGATGTGCGTGGCTTTTCTGAAAAAGCACGGGAAATGCTTGTTCTATAATGACTATAAAAGTTTGTTTTTGCAAGTCAATCCAGCTGATGAACCAAGCACCGTGGAGAGGAGCAAACTGAGCCAAAGCAATAATGTTTTTATCTCCATTATCAGAGATGTCTACCGCCAGGTGAAGTATAATTATGACTTGCATGTGGCAAAATTGAAAGAAAATTAAATCGCTATAAAAACCAAGGTGTTTTTGCCTTAATTATTAAAAATGGATAATAAACAGAAAGCCATAAATGGAGGGAAATGGGTGACAATCTCCACCGTGACAAATACTTTGTTGCAGTTTTTGCAGATTGCCATCTTAGCCCGCCTTTTAGACCCTTTGGCTTTTGGAGTGGTCAGTATCAGTACATTGATCATTAATTTTTTCAATATTTTCGCTAACCTGGGTTTCTCCAATTCCATTATCCATAAGCAGGAAAGTGATAGAAATATTCTGTCAACGTTGTATGGGTTGAATATTGGGTTAGGGATCATAATCTTTCTGCTGATCAATGCTTGTTCCTTCCTGATTGTTGATTTCTATGACGAGCCAAGGCTATACCGGGTATTAAGGGTTTCTTCCTTTTATTTTCTTATTGTCTACGTTGGTCAGATATATTCTATTCTCCTGCAGAAGGAACTGTTGTTTAAACCAGTCGCCATTATAGAGATTTTGGCGGTTTTAGCCGGTACGTCGGTGACCATTACCCTGGCGTATCTGGGGTTTGAAGAACTATCCTTGATCTATGGGCAATTAACCATGCAAGCGGTGAAATCGGTTTTGCAGATCATGTATGGGAAGAAGTTCTTTTTGCCAACTCTGCATTTTGACCTCAAGAAGGTAAAGGATCACTTAATGTTTGGCATATACAACGTGGGAGATGGCCTCTTCAACTTCTTCCAAAGTAATCTGGATACCATTGCTATCGGGGGGGTGCTTGGGGTTAAAATGCTGGGATATTACACCATTGCCTACCAGTTGGCTATTTTCCCAATCACCAGGTTGAATCCCATTGTGCTGCAGGTGGCGTATCCTGTCATTGCAAAAATGAAAACCAATACCCAGGAGTTAAAACGTTCTTACCTTAAGATATTGGATTTAGTGAGTTATGTCAACTTTCCTTTGCTGGCGGGATTGTACATCACAGCGGAAAGCATTGTGCCCCTGGTCTATGGCCCCGGATGGGAGCCCACCATTCACCTCATTAAAATCTTTGTTTTTGTAAGTGCTTTCTCCTGTTTGAGCCATCCGCTCTTCACTCTAGCCTATACCAAAGGAAAGCCAAACCTTCTTTTCTTTTTGAACCTGGCCACCCTTCTTGTAAAAATGCCCTTAGTGTATTTCCTGGGAGTCTATTATGGGGTTACGGGCGTGGCGGTCGCTTTCCTGCTTGCTACTTTCCTGAATTTCGTGTTGAATTTCGCTATTGTTCATCACCTGATAGGGAGCTTTTTGAAGGAGTTCTTCAAGATCATCATCAAGCCAATCACTTACTGCTTTTTACTTATTATGATGGTGTTTCTATATAAGTCCTTGATTGGGTACCAGGGATTGGTGAATACCATTGCAGAGATCACCATAGGAGGTTTGGTGTATATAGGGCTTACACTGTCTTTTAAGATGTCACTGCAAGAATTAAAAGCGCTTAAGAAGATGGTTTAGGCTTTTTAAAGTGCAGAGTGACTAACCCATTAATAAAGAAATAGATAGCATATAGGAAATAATTATTTATAAGTATGATGAGAAGGTTGATGCTTAAATCTTTGTATGTGGTGGCCTTGCTTAAATACCCTAGTATGCGCGATGATCTTCGGTATTTTGTAAGGGATAATTACTTCTGTAGGATAAACCAGTTTAAGTTTTTATTTAAAGACTACCTTCAGAAAAAGAAGTATAAAGTCACTAATTACCAGGGTGAGTTTGATCAGGAGTTGCGCTATGTCTTGCCTTTTGCCTACTGGCATTTCTTAAATGGAACGTTAGCAAAAACGATCTCTTCCAAAGATACCAAAGAGCTGTACTTCTTTAGTGAGAACCACGAGGAGCGGTATGAAAAGCGCATCTGGACGGAAACTTATAACTATTATGATGTGCCCAATATGACCCACAGCGCTTCTTTCAATTTTAAGAAATGGGCACCGGTTCCGTATAAAGCACACTATGCCAATTCAGTTTTTAAGTATGACAAGCCAGTATTGGTCATTGCCAATAAGTATAACATAGAGTGGGATCAGCCCCCAATTAATTTTTTTGACATCCCTACCCTAGATAAAATACTCACCAGATACAAGAACAAGTACCAGATCATCTACAACAGACCACTGTCCTCGCAGATAGTTTTAGATAACAGTGAGGTGTTGGATCTAAAGGAACATGCCTGGATTAAGGAAAAGCACCCCGAGGTGATTCTGATGAATGATCTGTACGACCAACATTTGGGAACTACGGTCAATAATTATAACCACTTGCAACTCATGGTTTATGCCAATGCAGACAGATTCCTTTCCATACATGGGGGGACCGCCATTTTAGCGTGCTGCTTTGGGGGAACCAATATTATTCTATCTAACCCTAAATGGGGCATGGAGGCCATATTCAATGAGTACGCTACCATCATGCCTAAGCTTTCCGGGGCGAAAGTAATCCATGCCCGAAACAGGCAGGAAGTCCTTCAGTATGTCTATGAAAATTATTGATTCTGCCTCCTTGAATAAAACGCTAGTACACAAGGCTCCGGCCCATGATTGAAGTTTTGACCCTTTTATAGAGTAGAACCAGATGAACAGAAAGTATGATATTGTGTTGGTTAGTACGTCGCGGTGGGATAATCCCTATTCTTCGGTAGGCTTCAGCTTTGCCAAAGAGTTCTCAAAAAACAACCGTGTGTTCTACATAGATCACCCTATTTCTGTCAAAGAGTTCTTGTCTGAGTACTCCAAAGGGGAAATGATCAAATCCCGGAAGCCGGCCCTTCTCTATGGCAAAAACAAATACCGCAAGATTGACGGGGCTTCTGATAACCTAACCATTGTGACTCCCAAGCTTACTTTACCCATCAATTGGTTGGGGGAAGGGGTAGTGTATAATTATCTGTCAAAACTGAATGACAGAATTGTCTATTCCACCATTAGGGAATTGATCAAGGACTATAATATCAAAGAGTATGTATTCTTTAATTCCTATGATCCGTTTTTCTTTGTCAACTTCCCTCAAGACATAAAACCCACCATAAAGGTCTATCAGACCATTGATGACATCAGCCAGGAAGCATACATAGCGAGACATGGCATCCGGTTAGAGAAGGAGCAGGCCTCTGGCGCAGATGTCACGCTGGCCACTTCCAGGGAATTGAGCCGGATCATGTCTAAGTATTCAAAGAAGGTATTCTGTGTTCCTAACGCTGCTGACTTCAGTCTTTTTCAGCGCGCGGTAAATGAGGAGCTGCCAAAGCCAACAGAGTTAATAGGAATAGACAAAAAGGTCATTACCTATACCGGTAATATAGGAACCCGTATTAATTATTCTATTCTGATGAAGGTGGTGAAGGCCCATCCTGATAAGATCCTGATGATGGTGGGGCCTACCAGCACCGATGACTACAAGAAGGTAGGGCTAGAGAAGTTCCCCAACGTTATTTTCACTGGGGCTAAAGATATAAATGAGTTGCCAGCCTACCTGCAACACAGCGATTGTCTGCTTATTCCTTTTGAATACAGTTTGCTGACCAAAAGTATTTATCCACTCAAGGTAAATGAATACCTGACAGCAGGTAAACCGGTTATCTCTACCGCTTTTTCAGATGATATAAAAGATTTTCAAGACGTAGCCTACATCGCAGAGAACGAAGACCAGTTTGTCTCCATGGTTGACCTAGCCCTTCAGGAAGATTCTGACGAATTAGTGGAGAAACGCATCAAAAAAGCGATGACCAATACCTGGGAGGCACGGGTACACCAGTTCTGGAACATTATTGAGGAGGTAGAAATGGCACAAGAGAAAACCGGTGCCTTGTACTAATATTTATTTATCATTATATTTCATAAATATACCTACTAAACTGTCTGATACTTAAGCTATTTGGTGGAATCCTTTTCCCTTTGGAGGAGGCTGCGTCTCTTGAAGTGGTATGAGATTTCTGACTAGATGTTAAGTAAGCGCAAGCCTAAAAAGATATGAGAGAAGCAGATACCATAACGATGATGTGTGTGTGTGATGATCACTATTTCGTGCTGTTAGCTGCTTTAGTAAAATCAATTGAGGTCAATCATATTACAAGTGAACACCTGCTGTTTTACATTGTGGAAGACTCTGTCTCAGAGCAGAACAGAAACAAGCTGCTGGCTTCCATTGATGAAACAAAAACCTCCTTGCGCTTTGTCAAAATGGAGGAGTTTGCCCCCAAGAATGTAAAACTGCCGGTAGACACCAGCTCTTACCCTTCCAATATCTACATGCGCCTCTTTATTCCTTATTTCTTACCTAAGGAAATGGAGAAGGTGATTTATTTAGATGTAGATATGATTGTATTGAAAGACATTAGTATTCTGTGGCACCAAGAGATGGGGAAGAACATCATAGCGGCCGTGCAGGACCCCTGGGTGAAGATAGTGAGTAGGTGGGGTGGGGTAGAGAATTACCAGGAGTTCAACCTGCAGGAACAGGCCAAGTATTTTAATACCGGCCTTTTGATCATGGATCTGAAAAAATGGCGCGATAACGATGTTACCACCAAAGTGATACGTTGTGTGAATGAGAATAAAGAGCATGCCCATTTCCCAGACCAATATGGATTGAATGTGGTACTCGCCAATGACTGGATGGAGCTTGATCCTCTATGGAACTGTTTCGCCTACCATGAAGGTCATCATCCTTATCTGATCCACTTCTCCGGAAGGAAGCCTATCTACAGGTCTTATAATTTCAAAGAAGAATATAGGGCTATCTTTTTTGAATACCTGAAAATGACCAGGTGGTCAGAGTTCAGGCCTATTGGGGAAACAAAGAGGTACCTTAAAAAACTAAGTAACTTTATCAATAAGTTGGGTAAGTTCAAAAGTAATCCAATTATAACCAATGTTAGCTCTAGTAATAGATATAAGATCATGGTTGACAGAGTGAAAAATATCTATAAATTCAAGATAATTAGTATCATAAATTTAATTCTTTGAACTCGAGGGTTGTTTTCTCCAAAGCCGCTCTACAAGCAGTCCGGTTTGTACTAGTGGGTGCCTTCTGTGCAGCATTTGACTTTTTGCTCTATGCGTTGATGGTAGAATTCCTAGGGGTTTACTATGTCTTTGCTACGGTCTTTTCTACGGTAATAGCCATTGTCCTAAATTATTTTCTGACTAGAAAATGGGTTTTTAGCAGTAGCAAATATTCGTTTAAGTATGAGTTCTCCTCCTTCGTTTTGTTTTCCCTGGTAGGTTTGCTCCTTAACCTCGGGCTGATTTTGCTTTTTGTGGAGAAGATCCAGATGAATCCTTTATTAGGGAAATTACTGGCCATTGGGTTGGTTTCTGTTTTTAACTACTTTTCCAAAAAGAAGCTTGTTTTTGGAGAATAGAATAGAGCGTTATCCAGGTCAGGCTATCCGTCAAGCTGGGGTGAAAGTTCCTGATCATCAAGATGATCTCCGAAAGAATTTCTCTCAGATCCTAATGCCTGCCTGCTTCGCTACCATTCTGTCATCTGGACCCAGGCCAAACCAGCACTTTTCCTTCCGTCAGCTTTCTGGATTATTTACGCTCCCTAGAAACTAAGGCTTCAAGTTGCTACTACAGCAACAGCTTGAGAGCAGAATCCTTTACCTTGTGTTTTTTAGGTGCTGCCAGGCACCTTTCTCGTTTTCAACCATTATAGTTTGCCATTGGTGTGCATCTGGCAAAGAGCAAGAAAGCAAGAGATCTGGGCCTCGTTTTTGGAAACTATGCAAAAAAGGTCGAGGCCTCAATTTATTTTTAAGTCACCCTGTGAACTGAGCTGTCTGCACCACCTTAAGCAAGGTAACTGCCTCAGACAAACGAAAGCACTTAGGGCCAATGCTGGCTAAAGGTGCTTCCTTTGGCCCAAGGCAATTGCCTCTTTGTAAGGCATGGTGGTAGAAAGGTTTTATCCAGCAAGTAAGGTGTGTGAAGTCGATCTTTTTCCTTCCCCTATTCCCATTGGAAGGACTGCTAGAACTGGTTAGGTAAGGCTGAAAAGGAAATGAAAACACGTCTGCCTTGCCAACCTGGCAAGGCAGACGTTTCAATTATGAAGAGGATCAATGGGTGCACTCTTGTTCACCGTTTTTCATGAAATGCCGGAAGTCCATGACCTTGTCCAGTGCGTAAGACCCCGAGAGCAATTCGTGGGTAGCGCTTGCTTTGCTTAGTTCAAAGGTGCTTTTTTCTCCATTCCGGAGGTAGGTGACCTGGGCGGGTAAATGCTTCTTCACGTGTTTCCTGAACTGGAAGAAAACCAGCAATTTTCCTTCGTCAGCCATTCTCTGCAGGTACGGGTCTGAGGAGGAGACAATTTCTACTACATCTTTTTGGTAGTCAAATATCTGTGTGCTGATGGGGGCAAGGAGGTGGTTGGTGACGCCTCCTTCGGTGCGTAAATTGGAGAACATGGCGTAAGATGATTCTGTTTTCAAACCTAAATATGGGCTGAGGCCATTGAGAAAGGTGATCAAAGGGAGTAACAAGAGCGTGTAATGGGCGAAGGAAAAGGCGCCTTTTTCTTCCGTGTCATCTTTCGTTCTCATAGACAGGATAAAGATGATCATAAAGGAAACACTGTAGGCGGTCCAGATGACGTGGCGGAAATAATCTTGGAAGGCCCTAGTGTAAATGTTGATCAAGGCCAACGCGAACAGGATGGAGAAGGTGAAGAGGGCAAAGTTCACCAAGTTGAATTGAAGCAGCCTGTTCTTAAGGACTGATTTTCGTTTAATGGTCTGGCTGTAAAAAGAATAGATTTTGTTGCTGAAATTGGTGCTGGTGAACAAAAAGTAAAGGGCCAAGATAGTCGCCGAGAAGTCATAGAATCCATTCAAGGGGTTGTAGGCTAAAACCCAATGGAACACCAAGCCCAGCAAAATGCCCCAATACCGAGTTCTCCGGAGGCAAAGGAGCAGCGGGATCAAGGCTTCAATGGTTAGGGTCAGGTATATGTTAAGCGCCAACAAGGTCTTGCTGGTGGGCAGAATGTCATAATAGCTGTTCTGGAGCAACAGAAACCTGACGGCGCAACTGGCCTCAGTGTCTAAGAACCCGGAGTTTAATTTATGGAAGATGGCAAAAAAATAGAGGACTATAACCTCCATTTTCACCAAGGGGGCGAAAATATTCATCAACTCCACCTTGTCAATAAAGAAGCTTCTGCGCTTTATAATGAGGTAAATATAGGATTGGATTATGGTGAGGTTGACGAAAGCCGCTATTACCCAGTGGTTTGAAGTCCTGGGCATGTCTGTGGCTGCCTGGTAGATCTGTAAAGAAATAAAGATCAACAGCCTTACCGTGGAAGAAGGTTTTGCTATGAGGGTAATAGCTGAGGCCGTCAGCAGAAAGAAGGTAAGGTTAATGGAGAACCCATTAAAGTTGGCCATGTGAAAGATAGAGGCAATGGCCCAAAGGCAACAGAAGATCTTATACTTAAGGTGCGAGGCAAAGTATTTCCCGGGCGAGTTGACCTCACTTAAGTAGTTGTAGTAATTGATCTCTTTGCCGGTTAAGGCTTTCTTCAAGGTTAAAGGTGGGCTGCTCATCTAGTTTCTGTTTTTAAGCCCTGTTCAAAAAGTAGCCTCTTTTCCAAGCGATAATTAATGCCGCAAGGGCAATTGCCTGGGTAAGAAGAAGTCTGTACAGAGCGGATGTGGCGAGTATTGATTTACCGGTGCTTTTTCAAGGATTAAAAGAACATGGGGATAGCCTATTATTTTACATAGGCGGCTGGGGGTAATAAGAAGCGGAAAAAGGATTACCACAGGGCCGTGCATAGGGGGTATAGACCCCCAGGTATTTGACAAGCCTTGTTTCATCCATCTTGTTCAAGAAGAAATCAGTGGATAAAAGGTAATGCTGAACCAAGTCTGTGACCATCTGAGAATTTTTGATGTTGAGGCGTAGATAGTAGATAGACTTGAGGTTGATCTGAGCCCTTAGGTTATCCTTGATGTAATGCGACTTGAAATAATCTTTTACAAACTGCTCTACCCCATTTTTATCTAGCTTAAGGTAGTGGAGCTCCTTCATGATGACCCCAACTGCGGCTTCCTGGTTGGAAGTATAGACATACCCTAAACTAGGAACTGTTACCATCACTGCCCCAGCAAAGCCTGTTACCTTAAGAAATGATCGTCTGTTCATATGCTATTCTTCTTGTTTTATAGGTTTTCAGGTACCAGCAGATTTTGGAATGCTGCCTTGGTTCCTTTGTTGGCCTCTCGTCATCTTTTCTCTCAAAAGGTTTTATCTGCAGCATAGAGGGACAAGGCAGATAAAGTGAGGGTAGGGTTGGCGGGTGTGTACGTTGTAAAGCTTCCGCTGCCCAGTACAAACAGGTTCCGGTATTGGTGGTGCCGCAGGTGTTGGTCTACCACACCTTCAGCAGGGCTCCTGCTCATTCTGGTAGAGCCTAGAATGTGGGCCTCAGATTCAAAAGGGGCAGCATATTCTATCCGTTCCACAGGAAGGCAAGACAAAATGCCTGGCACCTTGGCTTTCATATGCTCAATTCCCCGCCAGGCATACGCGGAAGGACCTTTAAAATGGATGGCAGGTCTAAGGGGATCCTGGGTAGTAGAAACGTAGTTATGCGCTTCTGGCAAATCCTCAAACACCATTCTGAATTGAGCAATGTGCCGCCATTTTCCCTGCTCTAACCTAAAGTAGGGTGCATTATTGGATTCCATGAGGCAAGCGGCCACATCTCTTCTGTGCTGCCCATCATATAGCATATACCCATTGGCGTTAACCCAAGTGCTGCCTCCTGTGTTCTCTAAGTTCTCTAAGTACACGGTGGCCAATAACCCGATCTGCTCCCCTATGCCTTGGCCCGTGAAAGGATTGGTGTCACCAGAGTTCAACAGAAGGTTGGCGTTGAACAGGGCATTGGTGCCAAGTGCTATCACTTCTGCTGCTACATGGAATTCTCTTTCATCCTTAAGATAGTTTACTCTTCTGGCAACGTTTTGCTCCAGGTCCAGGCTATAAA
Source organism: Rufibacter glacialis (assembly GCF_008271745.1). Lineage (GTDB taxonomy): Bacteria > Bacteroidota > Bacteroidia > Cytophagales > Hymenobacteraceae > Nibribacter > Nibribacter glacialis. The sequence goes on from NZ_VKKZ01000010.1 coordinate 860,474, forward strand.
CCTGGGCCCCATATAATAGCTCAACCCGTGGGTCTTCATACACGCCCATGGCTGAATTCTCAATGGTGAATTTGGCATTCACCGGGCATACGTGACACACCGTGCTGGCACAGCAGGCGCCTCTGCCTTTTGTGGCTACACTGGCCCGGGCAGTAGGCTGAGGCACGTATAAGTTCCCGTATTCTTGATGCAGGATCCTGTCAACGGTACTGAAGGAATGGGGGGGCAAGGGGTACGGCGACTTCTTAGGGAAAGGGGTTTGGGCTGGCCCCGAGATAGACATGAGCTCCTCCACCTGGGTGTAGTAAGGATCCAGGTCATCATAGGCTATGGGCCAGTCCTTTCCAATGCCGTACAAGGTATTCATCTTGAAGTCAGAGGGCATAAAGCGGGGCGTACACCCGTACCAGCAATTGGAACTTCCGCCAAAACCTTGGGTGAAAACCCAACCTTTCTTTTTATTATGGTTGTCAAAAGTGCTGTCAGAGTCTGGGTTAAATGAAGCATATGGGGTGGCTTCCCCTCTTTTCTCTTTTACCCGTTCTGCGTGAGGGAACAAATGGCCCTTTTCCAATACCAGAACCTTGGCCTTGGGTGAGGCTTTCTTTAAGTATTGATGCAGGAAAAACGTGGATGCGAAACCTGTGCCTACCACCACCAGATCATAAGACGCTTGTTTCATAACCAGAAGAATAGTGTAAGTCTGCTCACGGCGGGTAGCATGCTGCGAAATTTTAGCTTAGAAGGAGTGTTTCAGGAACCAGTTCAACGACGGGATTTCTATGTACACCAATGCCATCAGCAGCAGCGTGAAAAACACCACGTAGAGCATGAAAGAGGTCTCTTTGTGCAGCTTTTCCGGCCCTTGTACCACAGAGTCTTTTTGAAGGCCAATCTTCAGATACCAGGCAAATAATAAGGCAAAGAAGGGGAAGCTGATAAGGAGTTCCACCTTGTTCTTGATCAGGAAAATACCCAGGAAAAAGGCCGACGTAAGGGCGTAGAAGAACATGGAGATCAAGAGGCTGTTCTCTGTGTAGCGCTTGAAAGATTTGCGGTACAAGCCCGCTAGTGCCGGATTGTTGATGTAGCGGTACTCAGCAAACCTTTTGGTGGCCATTAGAAAGGCGCCTCCCATCCAATAGGCGAGAATGATACTGCTAGGTGGAATAAAGGCCCAGGCCGGATCAAGCAAACTGGCGGGAAGCAAGGCCGCGGGCACGAAAATGAACCAACCCAGCGCTAACCGGATAGGGTTATTCACCGACTCAGAAAGTACATCCAAGTACACCCGTTCTTTGGTGCGGATAGGCCTTACGTTGTACATGATGCCCATAAAAAGCAGAAAGGCTTCCAAGGCTAGAAACTGAAGGGAGATAAAGTAGGAAAGGCCTAATCCAAGAGCGGCAAGGGCAACATATTCTGAATACACTATGGCAGGGCTTAGAATGGTCACTACCGCAGATCGTTTCTTTTTCTCTGGGTGATACCGGTCAAATTCGGCATCTAAGTATTCATTGATGGTGTAATTGGCAGAGGCGATAAGACAGGTGCTGGCAATGCCCACCAGAATCCGGAAAAGAAGCTCAAAGTCTAAGGGGGTGTCGTATACCAAAAATGCAAAAAGCATACCCGGTAACATAAAGATGTTTTTAAACCAATGATCTGGCCTGGCAATAGCGACATATTCCTTAAAACCAGCCGGTTTGAGTACAATCTCCTGTTTGGGGGCCTCTGGAAAAGTAAATGCTGAATTCATTGGCGAGTTAAACTATTGTATATGGTTTATTATAAAAGACTGAGAGGCATATCCATGCTTTTATGAAGCAAAGAACCAAGTTTGGCTTTACCTTATTGGTGTTATATTAAAGCTTTGATTCGTATTAATATAATGTAGTAAATAGGTCAAAATCGTGCCAACGTTATAAAAAATATTAGTTTATTTTAAAACTGACTCTGAGCTTCTCCTTTTATCTGATTTCTTACTATTTGCCCAGGAAGGAAATGGCGTGAAATTGTTTTCAATCAATAGGTTTTCCCAGAATGAAACTATTTATCCCAGTTTGAACTGATCTTGGTACATATTTAGGAGGTAAAAGCGCTGGTCTTTCAATCCTTTTTGGAAATAAATTTTCTGCCAAACCTTATAGTAACTGCTGGGTTAAATAGTTTATAAAAGCAGGCACTACAACGTGAATTAAACTCTTAAGATGATATTATGTAAAGTAAAAAGAAAGATATCCCTGTCATTATATCTTTTGATAGAATTAGACAAGTCAATACTTTATTAAGCAGTAAAATGAGAGCTTTAGAAAAGCTTTTATTTACTCTTATCTAATGGTAACTAATTAATGGTGAGCTAATTCCTGCTGTAGCTTGTAGTAGAAATCAAACTGTTTAAATGGATTTTTCTCTACAAGAACAAAAGGCATATGAGCGTTAAGAGCGCATTCACCATCTAATTCCTGCCGATCACCTATAAATAGGCACTCCTCTGGAAGAACCCCCAGTTTTTGGGTGATAAACACCAACCCCTGGGGGTGAGGCTTCAGGTGATCAACCTCTTTGTCTGTGGAGCAAACTACTATATCTGCTGAAAGACCCATTGCCCTTAGTTTGTCCTCTGCCTTATAATCAGAATAAATGCCAATGAGAAGCCCTCGCTGCCTTAGGGTGTCCATAAAGGCCTGAACGCCCGGATAGAGACAGTCTAACAGGTATTTATTAGGATAACGAAACATCCAGTAATCTACTACTGCCTTTATTCGGGGGAGGGAAAAGTCGCCTTTGGCGGCACACCATTCATATTGAGCGCCTTCTAGGTTGGGAATAGTGGTCCCTGCTTTTCTTTCCCGTTCCGCTCTGAAATGGTGGAGGATTAAGAGGTCTTTCCATTTCCAAGGTCTTTGTGAATAGTGCTTTAACAAACAAAACAGCATCTTTTTTCTAAGAATGGATTGGGAATATAAGGTGCCATCTACGTCAAAAATGACCACCTTAATTCTCTGCCAATCAATCTTTCCCGAGAAGTCTTCTAACTCTGATATTCTGCCTTTTCCGGCTATTTGCTCTGCTAACATAAACGGTCAATGTGGAATGGCAACCTTTGTAAATAAGGATGTTGATAGGGTTTTGCGATTAGTTTTTAAAATTCATGATAAAACCGGAAAGATCTTAACTCGGTATCTGCTGCAATTAAAAGTAAGTTCCTCTAAAGAACGTCATGGCGTGCAGGAAGTCTAACCTCCTGGTAAAGCAGGTAACACTTTCTGTTCCCGAAAAAGAAACAGCCCTTTTTGATTTAATAAACGAGTGACTGTGTGGAAAATAGCATACCCTAGTGCTGCTTTTATTGAGCGTAATCCTGGTTTTTCTAAAGGTATTTTCTAAAATCCTGATGTTATGGTTCATGACTTTATAAGGGGCAGGTAAATCTCACTTACCGCCTATGTGCTACAATTCAGTGGCGAGAAGCAAACTCCTACAGGGGAAAACCTTTCGTTTAAACCAAACTCCAAAACAAGGAGGCAACAACAAAAATTTTCCATTTACCTAAAGTGTTGGATACAAATAAGTTACATCATTTTTTAAAATATCATCTGTTTGGTTAAAGTTTATATGGTTAGAGTACAAAAGTAGTTATTACATTTGGATGTTGCTAATAGTAATTATAAAAATTTTGGTATTGTATTTGTTTTCAATTCGGCAGCTTGAAGAGATGGTACCATGTGGAGACGGCAAGGCTTCAATCTTACTACATCACCCAACCTGGATCATCAGTAATGAAACTCCACGAAAGGTGAAGGAAACCGTAATTGATCTGTTTTATGGAAATATATTATAAAGCTGCCCCTGTACTAGTTCATAAGAATGAAAAAAGCCCTGTCGCTATTGCCAGCACACCCAAAAGTTTTGGCTGGGTAAAGCTGACTTGGGTTTTGCTTGCCTTGGGCATCTTGATACGGTTGTTTCATTTCCTGGATAACAGGTCACTTTGGCTAGATGAGATTTATCTGGCTTCCAGCCTTGTTAAAATGGATCTATGGGAACTCACCTTTTCTTATCTGGAATATGAGCAGAAAGCTCCCGTAGGTTTTCTTTGGATGAGTAAGATAGCCGTGCTCTTGTTTGGGAACAGTGAAATGGCTCTCCGGTTATTCCCCTTGATCTGTGGTATTGCTTCTTTATTCCTTTTTGTACCGGTAGCCCGTCATTTCCTAAACCCTTTGGGTGGAGCAGTGGCAGTAGGCATAATGGCATTCGCCCCGCCCATAGTTTACCACAGCGTAGAGATAAAGCAATACAGCGCTGAGCTATTGGCTACTATTCTGTGCCTCTATTTATACACCCATTACCACAGAAAAAGGCTGCTCTCTTCCCTCATGATGTGGGGAGTATATGGGGCGGCCATTATTTGGTTTTCTTTTACCTCTATCTTCATTTTGGCTGGTATGGCCATGGGGGTTACCCTCTACCACCTGCTTAGGAAGGAATGGGGGACCGTGTTCAGGATGGTGCTTCCGTTCAGTTTATGGTTGATCAGTTTTGTCATCAACTACTGTCTGTTCACTTCAAAACTGACAGATGCCGCCTGGCTGGTCCATTATTTTAAGATAAGGAACTCCTTTATGCCGTTTCCTCCCTCTTCTTTTAGTGACGTGGTCTGGCCCTTCCAGTACCTGGGTACCCGGTTGCTGCATTACCCATTGGGGTTATTGTGGGATGTGTCTTCTATTGAGAACGAGGTGCTGCAGTATGTTTTAAGACGTCCGATTTTTGCCGTTACCTGTTCCGTCTTTGGGGTTCTCTTGATTTTCAAAAGAGACAAGAAACTTCTGCTGGTTTTGGGGTTCCCCTTTTTGCTGCTCCTGATTGCTTCAGCGCTGGAGGTCTATCCTGTTTGGGAGCGGTTGACGGTGTTTCTGGCGCCCCTTTTGATTCTGATCATTGCGGTAGGCTGTGAACGCCTGGCTTATTTCTCCCGGCAGTTTGACCGCCGCCTAGGTTTCTATTTGGTGCTGCTGCTTTTAGCGGCTCCTTTCTATACGTCATTGAAACAGGTGCTCATGCCCCAGAGTTTTGGGGAGTATAAAAAGTCATTTTTCAGAGAGGCGCTGCTGGAGATAGACAAACACTACCAGGCTGGGGACCAGGTCTATATCTACTGGAATATCCAGACGCCCTACTTATACTATAAAGATGTACTCGGGCTCAAATTCAAAGGCTTTGAGGGAAGCGATTTCAGGAATGTCTCAGAAGGTGCCAACGATTACCTCACGAAGGTAGCTGCTGAAATTAAAAGCCTTAATAAAAATAAGAGGCTTTGGGTCCTCTACAGTAAAAGGCTGAGCATGAATATAGGGGAGTTTGAGAACAACTCAGGTTGGTATGTGCAGGAGGTGCTAGAGGCGCAGAAACTTCATATGAAGCTACAGGGGCTGGGCCAGCAGGTGGAATCTTTTGATACCCAATACCTGAACGTCAGTTTGTATGAGCTGCGGGAGGAGTAGGTGCAATCCTCGTTCTGCTCTCCCCAGGCTTAAATGATAGTTTAGACGTCTCCGGCGAACTCACGGCTTAGCTATAACCAGGTAAAAGTAAATAAGCATCTATCGCTTTATAAGTGCCCTCAAGTATAGTTTGCTTTGACTTAAAGTGCCTGGGTATTAATAATGGAGAGGGGAGAAGGGCGGCAGAGAACCTTTATCCCAGCTCTTTTTTGATGGCCTAGCGCGTATCCTGCTCCTGCTAAGGATTGGTTTAAGGCGTGTTTTCCTGAAAACGCGCCTAAAATGAAGTTGGTATGCTAAGCCCTTGGGGAGGAGGTTCTGTTTTTGCCTTATTCTCTATAAAGTAGCTTATAACCGCATCACTATACACCAAACAGACCAATGACCTATGTATCTTCTCTCTAAGGTGGTAGCGCCAATTCTTACCAAACGCCCTGAATCTGTCCTGCGTTATGGAAACAGCAAATCCACTACCATGCGGGACCTCTATATGGTGTTTATCATCATGGCTGGGATTTTACTCCGGCTGTTCCATTACCTGGATAACCGGTCGCTGTGGCTAGATGAATTGTACCTGGGGATAAGCCTGATAAAAATGGATTTCTGGGAATTAGCTACTCAGCCGTTGGCCTATGAGCAGAAAGCTCCTTTAGGCTATCTATGGACCGTGAAATTCTGCGTGTTGTTGTTTGGCAAAGGCGAGATGGCCTTGCGCTTATTCTCCTTGCTGTCGGGCATTGCCACCTTATTTGTCTTTGTACCCGTGGCCCGATATTTCCTGAAGCCTTGGGCGGCGCTGGTGGCGCTGGCCCTTCTGGCCTTGGCAACCCCGGTGGTGTACCACTCTGTAGAGGCCAAACAATATGCCACAGAATTATTGGCTTCGGTGCTCGCCCTCTTCTTTTACCTGCGGTACCACCGGCAAACTGAGATAGGCCCTCTGTTGAAATGGGGAGTGGCTGGAGCCGTCTTGCTATGGTTCTCGTACTCGGTCATCTTCGTGCTGGCGAGTTTGGCCATAACTGTCAGCTTAGACAAAATATTGAAAAGGAAGTGGGGTAGGCTGTTCAGATACGGGTGGGCTTTTGTGCCTTGGCTCCTTAGCTTTGGTGTCATTTATGGGCTGTTTTTGGGCAAGACCAAAGATTCGGCCTGGCTGATCCATTTCTTCCAGCATTACTATGATGCTTTTCTGCCGCTGCTTCCTACGTCGCTTAATGATCTGAAGTGGTTTCCTGCCAAGGCTCTCTCCCTTCTGAAAAACCCGATGGGTCAGAATGCGCTGCACTTGCATTGGCCCTATGCATATGTTCTGGAGCATTTGCGGGTAGTTCCTTTCCTTCTTATGGTAGGTGGGGCCTTGCTGCTGGCTAAAAAGAACAGAGAACGGTTTCTGGTGCTGGTGATGCCTGTTCTACTGGTGCTCTTTGCCTCAGGCCTCAAGCTTTATCCTTTCCATGAGCGCTTCCTGCTGTTCTTGTTCCCCATGTTTACCCTGCTCACCTGTTATGGTGCCCAGGCGCTGAACTCCTTTTGGGGGAAACGCCAGAAAATGCCATTGGTCCTGGGTTGCTTGCTGCTGACACCTGCCGTCTGGAATACTGTTTGGGAGGTCTACAACCCGCGCCTGTTTACCCGAAAGGAAGCCAGCCGTGAAGCCTTGCTCTTTATCCAAAAGAATTACCAACGGGGAGATGTAGTGTACGTGTACTGGAATATGCGGCAAGCGTATGCGTATTATCAGGAGGCTTATCAACTTACTTTTCCGGTGATTCAGGGAAAAGACGTGAAAAACGCATCTGCTACCCAAACTGATTACCTCAAGAACCTAGAGCCCGATTTTCAGCAGGTAAAAAGCCATAAGCGGGTGCTGTTTCTGTATAATGAGTACATCAAAAGCGATATTGGGCAATTTGTGGGGCAGCCCACGTGGTACTTCCAATCGGTGCCTGGTAAGATGCTGGAGCCTGCGTTTGAAACATTGGGCAAGAAGTTGTCTCAGGGGTTCAATGCCATTGGGGCGGTGGTGTCTGTATATGACGTGTCACCCAATTAAAATAATGCCCAAGCCCACCGCCCTACTTGGTTCCAGTCGGAAAACTCTGGTTTTTGTGAGGTGGTACTCCCTGTAACAGGGTGGTGGCCGAAGTTGGGTGGGGCTGTGGCCTGCTTTCATCAGCAGGTTAACTTAGCCGTAAGGAAATAAACTAGTAAACACACAAGAGGAAGGGCAAACGCGAGTTGTGACAATAAAAAAGGAGCCTTCCTTGAAAGGCTCCTTTTTGAGAGAATGAGTCACCGTTATAAGAGTGGGTGACGGCTAAGGACTGTTACTGAACTTTAAAGAATTTCTTCACATCTTTTCTGCTTCCTTGGGTGATCTCAATCACGTAACCACCAACTGGTAACGCTTTCAGGTTGAGGTTCTGGTGGAAAGCAGGAGTGGTTTTCTCAAATTCCAGCGTCTGGTAAAGTTTGCCAGAGGTCATGCTGGTGATTTTCACCTCCACTTTGTTCGTCACATCCTCGCTCTGCAGGTCAATGTTGATGGACTCAGAGGTAGGGTTAGGGTACAGGTTCACCGTGCCCAGACCCGTATCAACTTTTGCCATGCTGGAAGAAGTAGCGCTCACTGAGGCGGAGGTCTTGACAAAGATCGGAGTCTCTGTCACGCTGATGTTCACTTTGCCCCCAGAGGTAGGCACTCGCTGCATGGTCATCTGGTCGCTGCCGGCTCTTGGCGTGTAGATGTAGGCGTAAGCTGCGCTGCCTAAATCCAGGGTATACGTCGCTGTTCTACCTTTCTCATCCGGAATCCAGCAGGCATACACTTTGTCAGAGCCGTTGGTGCCTTCCAAGATATACGGGTCAGTACTCAAGGTTCTGTTGTAGATATAAGATCCCATCAGATCACCGGCTTGCTTGAAGAAGTCTGCCGCTGGCCGTCTCGTCTGGTCGTTGTTGATGAAACCTGAACGAGTGTATAAGTCCCACGAGGTGTTGAGTGGGGTGTCATACAGCATGTAATACATGGTTCTGTCTACGCCTACCTTCCAGTTCAACAAGGCAATGCGTAGGTTCCAATCAGCCTGGGTGATGTCCTGGCTTTTAGATCCTATGGCTATGGCCGCCTGAGAGGAGGTAGAGCGGGTGTCATAGCCTGTCTCCGTTTGCCATACTTCCACACCTGGGAGCTTTTCCTTGGCGAATTTCACAAACCGACCCGCAATTTCCTCAATGCCGCCCAACTCAGGTGCTACCCCTCTGGAGCCGCTGTGTTGCTGGCCGCCATTGTTGAGGTAGTTGTGGAAGGCGATGATGTCTGCCGGGAAGTCTACAATGGCGGCTCCGTTCTTGTCCAGCAACAGGTTGCCATTGCTGTCTTTCTTGTATCCTCTGAACTCTCTGCACCAGTCCAGCATTCCCTGGAAGTAGTAGGTATTGGCCAAGGCGATACCGGTGGTGACCACTTTCATATTGGGGTCTGCATCTTTGACGCCTACTCCTGGTCCTAAGGCCCCTTTGTGGCCGTCATAGAAGGCACTCATGTTGGCGGCATACTCACGGCCTGTCTGGTAGCCTTGTCTGCCTTTCCACCACTTGTCGCGCTCATTGTCGTGCTGGATGTAGGTTAACGTGCCCAATCCTACCTTCAGGTTATTGATAGAAGAGGACGTCTCGCCGTTGGAGGAGGTGTATCTAGAGCTTTGGACTTTGGCTTTGGTGAGCAGGTACTCTGTTCTGCTGGAGCCGTCAGCGTTTCTACCGGTGCCATAGCGGGCTGCCGTCTGGAAACCTAACTGGGCGTTCTCTTTATAAGAAGCCGGGTCTTCAAAGTTGGCGCCGTAATAGACCGGCACTTTTTCCATGTCACGCTCCCCAGACGGGTAAGATTGCAGCATAGGGCCAGATTGACCTCTTATACAAGCCAATACCGGAAGGTTGTGGTCTTTCAGGGTAGAGAAGAGGATGTCGTAATTCCACCAGCCAGCAGAGGTTGGGTTGAACGTGTACACCTCGCGGCTTGCCTCAAAAGTGGTAGCATCCATGTAAAAGCGGAAGCCTCCAATGAACGGTTTAGCAGCTTCCAGTTTAGAGGGAACTACCGTGCTCTGGGAGTTAGGGTCTGTGAAGTCCCATACAAAGCTGTTGTTGCCCAAGTGGTTCTTGAAGGGCTTTTTTGGCACAGATTCAAAAACTTTGGCCGGTTTAGGAATATAAGACCCTACAATGGATACCTCCCTAGGCATGTACGTAGGCCCTTTTCTGATAATCCAGCTGATTTCAACGGGCTCATCCAATGGCGTAGTCGGGAAGTTGGAGTACTGCAGGTAAGGCTTTCCTCTGTGTTTGCCCAGCAATACCCGGTCTTTAGGGAATTTTCCCTTGGGAACGTAATACCATTCAGCGTCTGCCGTGCCGTAGTCCCCAAAGCTGTTGTTGAAGATTTGCAGCTGGGAAAGTTTCACATGGTAATCTCTCACGTCAAAATAGGTTTCTGCCACTTCAAGCAGCATCCCGTGGCCATATTCCACCCAGTCCGTGTTTTTGTCTACCAAGGCATCCAGGTAGCGGGTGTTGTTCAGGTTGTATACATCGTATTTCTCTATGGGTACAATCCCGGTTACGCGGTTGGCCTCGTTGCCCTTTTTCAAGGCAGGGTCCTCGTCATCATTGGAGGCAAGACCGCCCGCGTTGGTAGACGTAACCGATAAGCTCCGTGCTACACTGGTGGCTGCCTTGTACGTGCTGCTACCAGCCTGTGAGGCGGTGATGCTGGTGGTGCCAGTACCCACCACTTTGGCTAACCATTTTCCAGTGGAGTTAGAGACTGAAACCACAGAGGTGTTAGAAGAGGAAAAGATGATAGGCGTGGAGGTGTTGGTGCTGGAGGCAACCAATTCAAATGGGGCATCGCCGAGTACTTTCCCACCCAGGGAATGGAAGGTGATGACCGCTTGGGGTAAACTCTTAGCCGTCTCTATCCAGTTCAGGTTAAAGCCTCCTTTGACTATCTGAAGGCGCAGGGTCTGCTCACCAGCCAGAAGATTCACAACCGCCTCAGTGGTGGCATATGTTTGCCAGCCGCCGGTGTTGGGGACGTCAGTAGAGCCCAACACGGTTCCGTTGGCTGCTCTTACCTCAATGAACCCGGTGCTGCTAGGTGAAGCCACCCGGAAACCTAAGGAGTAAGTACCTGCCGCGGTCACATTTACTTTGTAGTCTAACCAATTGTTGTCACTGATGTAGCCTAAGTTCTCTCCTCCGCCCGTGTCACCGGTGGTCTCTTTTTGGATGGTGCCAGAGAAAGCGTCATAGCTTTCTGCCTGAATCAGGCCGGGAATGGGTTTAGAAGCAGAAGGCGTGGGGCTTGGCATTGGAGTAGGGGCCCCTGCCACAGTCTGCACCTGGCTTACGCTGTTGGCGGCGGTATAACCAGCGCTGGCAGCTTGGGAAGCAGTGATTGTTGCTGTTCCAGCGGCCAATACCGTGGCTCTCCACTTCCCAGTCGCGTTAGAGACAGAGACAACAGAAGGGTTAGAAGAGGTGAACGTGATAGGAGAAGCAGTGTTATTGCTGGATGCCACCAAGTCAAAGGCCGCATCACCCACTGTTTTACCTGGCAATGCAGCAAATGTGATAAGAGAGGGTACCAGCGCCGGTGCCGGAGCAGCTGCCACGCTCTGAGTCTGGCTCACATTGTTGGCGGCGGTGAAGCCTGTACCAGCCGCCTGAGAGGCAGTGATGACGGCCGTTCCTGCGGCATGAACCGTAGCTAACCACTTACCGGTTGCATTGGACACAGATACCACGGCTGGGTTTGAGGAAGCGAAGGTGATGGCTGTGGCAGCGTTGGTGCTGGAGGCCACTAAGTCAAAGGCTGCGTCGCCTACGGTTTTGCCAGGGAGGCCGCCAAAGGTGATGACTGCCTGGGGCAGGCTAGCGGTAGCCGCGGAAGCCTCAAACCAGTTGAAGTTCCAGCCGCCCCTGGTGGCGAAGAAGCGCAGGGTTTGCTCACCAGCCGGCAAGCTCACTGTCGTCTGTACGGTAGTATAGATGTGCCAGCCGCCGGTCATAGGAACGGACACCGTGGTTAATACTGCCCCGGAGGAGGAGCGCACTTCCACGCTTCCGCCACCAGGAGAGGCCACGCGCAGAGCCAGGCTATAGGCCCCGGCCGAGGTAACGTTTACCCGGTAGTCCATCCAGTCGCCGTTGTCTATGTAGCTTAAGTTTTGGCCGCCGCCCATGTCACCGGTCGTCTCGCGCTGCACGCCGCTCATGGCGTCGTAGGCTTCTGCTTGGATAAGGCCGGGAATAGGCTTAGGAGGCGTTATGGGTGCTGGTGCCGGGGCAGCTGCCACGGTAAGGGATTGGCTCACGCTGTTAGCAGCGGTAAAGCCAGAGCCTGCAGCCTGGGAGGCCGTGATGGTGGCAGAGCCGGGTCCAGCCACGGTTGCTACCCACTTGCCGGTGGCGTTAGACACGGCCACAACAGCTGGGTTAGAGGAGGCGAAGGTGACGGGCGTGCCGGTATTGGTGCTGGAGGCAGTCAGGTCAAAAGGCGCGTCGCCTACGGTTTTTCCAGGCAGGGCACCAAAGGTGATAGACGCTTGGGGCAGGGTAACTGGGGCAGTGGCAGTCGCCTCAAACCAGTTAAGGTTCCAGCCGCTTTTAGGAGCAAAGATCCGTAGGGTCTGCTCTCCGGCTGTCAAGTTTGCCGTGGTGCGCACGGTGGCGTAAGAATTCCAACCGCCAGTGGCTGGCACGGGTAAGGCGGCTAGGGTTGTGCCAGAGGCTGAGCGTATTTCTATGCTGCCTGATCCGCTAGGAGAAGAGACCCTGAAACTGAAGGTATATTTTCCGGCAAAGGCCACATTTACCTTGTAGTCGGCCCAACCATTATGCTTGACATTGCCTAACTGTTGCCCTCCACCAGTATCATTCGTGTTCTCTTTCTGCATGCCGCTCATGGCGTCATAGCTTTCTGCCTGGATCAAACCCGGCAGTGGTTGGTGCGTGGCAAAAGCCATGAATTGATTTAGTAGATCAGCATACGTAGCAATGCTGCTGCTGCTACTTTCAGTGGATGTGTTTGCCTCGCCAGTTTCTTCAAAAGCAGTATTCCCTTTTGAGAAAACTAAGTTTCCAGAAGGCCATAAGTTTTGAATAAGGTGGTTGAGACTCCCGGTCCGCTTTGATAGTAAAGCCTGCTCTTTGTGAAAGTGGCCAGATAGGGATGATGAATTAGTCCTGATTTTATCCTTTGAATGGCCTGTTTGGCCTATCAATGTAAAGAAAAGAAGAATTAGTAATCGTTGCTTAAACATGTTTAAAGGGTTAGTGCAGTAATTTGGGTCAGGTAGGTGGCTTTAATTACTTTCTGAAGCAATCAAAGGTGGTTGTTGCTGCTAAGTAAGTTTGGGGGAGAACTAGATAGGATTAGCAGTCAGTCTGAGTTAAGGTCTTGCTTTATGTCATGTTGGTGGATTTAATTTTTTGGCGAAATTAAAACCTAATTAATAAAAACCAAGTAACAAGGTGGAAATAATATAAAACTAATATAAACAGGACGTTTGATCGATTTTAATAGGACTATTTAATAAAAAGTTAAAATTCCTTAATCATAATTTAGCCTATTTTGTCCAATTAGGACGTGTAGTTTTAATTCTGTAAATAGGATGAAATCGATAAACTAAAAAATATTTCGATCTGCTTTTTTACGGATAATAAATGCTTTTTGCTGACCTAAAGGATGCTATTTTATATTTTAATTTTTTAATCTAATATGGAATAATATCATACTTAATTAAAATGATTATATCGGGTTTCAAAAAATAACATCTAGAATATGAAATAGCATTAATATTATAATTATGTATCACCTTCTGTTTAGTGTTTGGGATGGTAAAGGTTAAGGAAAGGAAAGAATTGTTTTATAGGTAGGAGGGTAAATCGGTAGTGGTCAAGGCATTTACCGAAGTGATTATTCTTGTTGTCCAATTATATCTCCCCCTTTAAAGACTTGTAAAGTGCAGATGTTGCTCCAATGAATTTCATTTAAGGGTACGCTCGCGTTAGCTTGCAAAGGAAAGGCTCCCCATAAAGTGAGAGGTTTGTCCAGTATAGCCGAGGTCTCGTAACTCCCCTGTATTAATGAAATAATTCTATTAATGCATTGAAGGCCAGTAGTTTTATGGAAGGTCGCGTGATGGTGATTCTAGCCTTGCCTGTGGTAGTTGAAGCCATCACTAGTTTTGCTAGCGGGTTATACAGCAGAATTTTTGCGATTCTCTTCTTGTTTTTAAAAAAGAGCCAAAAAATTAACCAATGGGGAAACACTAATGGATAGCGACCCCTACCCGGCAGGGCTAGAAATTCGGAAGAAAGGTGAAAGAGAGTTGTCAGAGTGGTAGTTAACCCAAACAAATCTGATACGCCATAGCAAGGTGGGCTTGCCAGGAATCTAAGGGTTTAACGCCCAGATATTACCAAAATAGGGTAAGAATGGTGTCTTATGCTCTAAAAGTGAGAGAAAAAGGGCGGTTCAAGACAGTTAGATTGTTTCTTGAGTATAAAGGAAAAGAGAGGCTGTCAAGGAAGGAACAAGAGAGTAATCAAAGAACTGGCAAAGGCATAAAACAGCCTATCTTTGAGAGAAAAGAGTGATGATCAGCCTGAGAATGGGTGGTTGCCCTAAGAAGACAACATGGAGGAAAAATACTCTACCTATTAATAGGTAGAACAAGTGGACCTCATTAAATACGGAATCCGTGTTTTTAATGGGCTGCTGACAGCTGCACCCTCTAAGGATTGCCATTAAGAAGGTGCAGTCCTTCAGTTGAAAGAACTTTATTTGATGTTAAGAAAAATAAGTACCTAAGTACGAGGTGCAGGTTTTATAGCAAGGTGGGTAAGGCAAATAGGTGCCACCTGTTGCTCCAAATTAAGTAATGTTGAATACCATTTTAATATAGACTTTGGCTGTAGAGAATAAGAGCTTGGGGTCAAAGTGCAGGTCAAACGCATGCTTGATCTGCGTTTTTACCCCTTCTTTGTGCTGTGATGAATGCCAAACCTGGTTTGCCACACTTATGCCATAATGGGCATAGAATTTTTTAGACTTCTTCAATACCTTCTTTCTCTGGTCATGGGGCAGGTGGTCTTGGATCATGTCCATGACTCTTAAAAGGTCCTTGTGATTCTGGCCAGTCAGAAATTTAGCGCTGGAGATGGAGGTGGAATGCATTCGATAATCGGCAAGGACCTTAGGTGTATAGGCCACGGGGTAATGCTTGGCAATTCTTACCCACATTTCCCAATCTTCGCCATAGGTGATCCCGTAAAAGCCCCCCAGGTGCTCATACACTTCCCGCCTCACGGCTGTAGCGGCATACTGCGAAGGGTTTTTAACCGCCACCCGCTCCAGCCAGTTATCCAGAATCCCCTCAGACTTCATTTCCACGTGTTGGTCATAGAGTCTTTTTCCCGCCTCATTAATATACCTGAATCTACAGATAGCGGCACCCGCCTTGGGGTATTGATAGAACAGGTTCCCCATGGTTTGATAGAACCCCGGAAGTACCCGATCATCTCCATGCAATAAATGCACAAATTTGCCTTTTGAGCGGTTGATGCAGGTTTCAAAGTTCCTTAGGCTCCCTACGTTCTGTTCCTGCCGGAAATATTTTACCCGGCCTCTCCCAATTCTGTTGACTATTTCCTCCACATCAGCGTCTTGGCTGGCATCATCAACGACCTCTATTTGCATGGTGTTTTCAGGAATATCATGCTGAAGCACACTATACAAGGTTTCAGGTAAGAAGTTGGCGCAATTATAAACGGGGATCATCACGGACCACAACGGCCTACTGTGAGGGTCTCCCTGATAAGGAAGTATTTTAGGGGGTGTTTCTAAAATAGTAGCCATAAAACGGGTGCAAGAAACAAAAGGAATGAAATGGCCCATAAGGTGAGCCTATGCCTGGGGGTGTGTTTGGGTGGGAAAGAGCTTATTGGTTATTAACCGGGTCAAATGGGTAAGGCAAATATGGGCTAAGAGTTGCAGCCTTCCTAGCTTCAACAGAAAGAGGATGGCTGTTTTACGGGGAAGTTTCCTGGCTAACGCAGACACTATGAATTCCTTTTTGTAGAAAGCGGCCTCTTTGGTAGCCGGCAGGTCTAAGTTTACGTTGGCTTTTTCAAATATCCTGGCATTTACGTAATCCAGCTCCTGTATACATTCTACCAGACTGTCTACCTCCTGTTCTTTTAGTATTTTCGTGAAATCATGCTGGAAACAGTCAATGAACTTGTCTGATACGTGGTATTCTTCCCCGGCATAGTACCTGAGGTTTCTAAGTATTTGCTGTTTCTGTGCCGCTTCGTACTCCTTCTTTTTAAGAACCTGGTGTAAACTTTGGCTGGTTGTGCGGTAGTCCAGCAGAACCTCTGGCAGGTTATGGATTTTATACCTCCTGGAGATCTTCCAGAACAAGTCAAAGTCTTCGGCATAAGAGACAGAGTACTCGCCCACCGCTTCTACAGCTTCTTTGCGGTATAGTACCGTAGGATGGTAAATCCAGCATATAAAGGTAAGGTTGTAGTAGAAATAGGCACTTTTGAAGTCATCCATTCTTACCAGTTCCCCGTTTTCTGTGATCACCTTCACTAAGCAGGAAACCATGGCGCAGGAAGGATTTTCCTGCATGTAGGCGTATTGTTTCTCCAGCCGGAGAGGATAACTGATATCATCGGCATCCATGCGCGCAATTAAGGAGGCATTGGCTAGCTTTATCCCTTTGTTCAGGGTTTGTGAGATGCCAAGGTTTTGCTCGTTTTGGTAAAACCTGATCCTAGGGTCCTGGTACGAATGGATGATGGCCTGGCTCTGGTCACTGGAGCCGTCATCAATAATGAGAAACTCAAAGTCCTGGAACGTCTGCCCCAAGATGCTATCCATAGCCTCTGCCAAATACTTTTCAGAATTATAAACGGGCATCAATACAGTAAGGGCGGGCATAAAGCATTCGGGTTTTATAGGTCAGGGTTTACCAGCTTTTTATTCTTTTTAAGAACCTGTTAGAGAAAGAATACAAGCGGGGGTACTCATACTGAAACAGGGCCTTCTGCAGGAGTGCCTGAATTTTTTTGTCCTCTATACCTTCTTTTCGCAGATAATCTTTGAACCAAAGTAAGAAATAGCGTCTCACCGCGTGGTATTTCCCATCTGCATGCACGCTGGCAACAATTGACTCTGGGCGTTGCCGGTAAAGGTTGTTGCTGGCAGATGACACGTACACTTTCTCCCGCAGGTAAATTTTACTCAGGAAGGCTTGGTCTTCATATAAACCGTACTCTTTTTTGAAAGAATCCTCAAAACCACCTAGTTCTCTAAAAGCTTGGGTTTCTATGATCAAGCCTGAAGGTACCGGAGCAGCCCCTTCCCCCAGGGGGTAGAGGTGATGCAAGAGCTGGGGTGGAGGAAATACTTTATCCTGGGGAGCGCCTATAGGAATCGTCACGTTTTCTTTCTGGGGATCATCCCAGGTATACCAATAGTCTGAAGCCTCCATGATCATAGACACTTCTGGGTGCTGGTGGAAGATGGCCACCTGGTTGGCCAGTTTATTTGGAAGCCAGACATCATCCGCATCTAAGATGGCTACGTACATTCCCTTGGCCTGTGCCAGTCCATAGTTCCTGCTAGAGCTCAAGCCTTTGTTCTGGTGGTGCAAATGCTCCAGGTAAATAACCTTTCCCTTGAATTGAGCCGCAAAATCCTTGGCAATGGTCGTGCTTCTATCCGTTGACCCATCATCTACCAGAAGTAGCTCCCAATGGCTGTATTCCTGTTGAAGCACACTGTTGATTGCCTCTGTTAGAAAACGCTCCTCGTTCAAAAAGGCGATGATCACAGAAACAAGTGGGTTGTCATGGTGCATGTTCTTCATAGGCGGGTCATTAATAAATCCATTGAACCAGTTTCTTTGCAAACTCTTCTTTTCCCCAGTTGGCCACTTGGTACCGGCTCATTTGATAGGGCAATGATTGGTTTGTTACGGTTCGTTCTTCTGTGGTAAAAGCCGCCTTGAATCCTAGTTCCTTGGCTACTTCTTCTGTGTCTTGGTTGAATATCCCGTAAGGGTAGGCCAATAAGTCGATTTTACTTTGGGTAAGTTTCTGTAGCTGCTGTACATTCTCCTGGATCTCCTGCTTCTGAAAGGCTTTGGAATGAAAGGCCAAAGCGGGATGTGACACCGTGTGTGCGCCAAGGTCAAAATAGGGGCTGCTGCCCAAGTCCTTTACCTGGTCTATTGACATGCTGGTGAAATCTGGCCGTACCTTTGCCGGGGCATTTGCCCACCTTCTTATTAGGCCCAGATATTCTTGCTGTTCAGGATAGGGCAGGGGCTTCAGGTTCTGCCAAAGATCAAAGAAAAGTTTGCTTCGTTGGGTGGGTGGGGCGTCAAGGCAAGCGTTCCACTGGCAGTGTGTCTGGAAAGTTTCTGGGGTTAACGTCTTCTCATTGGTTAGGTCTATGGCAATACGCTCGTTTCTGAACTCAAAATCAGCGGTGGAAGGAAGCGTTTCAGAAAACAGGATCAGCTCTTCCAGTTCATCCCACCAAAACTCCTTTTGCGCGTCTATGTTTCCGGTGGAAACAAAGAAGGTGGCCGGTAACTGGTATTTCTCCAGCAGAGGTTTGGCCACGGCATAATTGTCAAGATACCCGTCATCAAAGGTAATGGCAATGGGAATTCCCTTTATCTGCTGGTTTCTGGCTTTCTCAGCCAATTCCCGCAGTGGGACCACCGTGCCTAATTTCTTGAGAAGCCGCAGGTGCGCCTCAAAATGGGCCGGGCTCACGGCAATGTCCCAAACATTGGATTTAGGTTCCGCTATGCGGTGGTACATGAGTACTACCGCCTTACGGCCTACCAGTTTCTTCAAAAAGAGTTTTACCTGTGTTTTCAAGAAATCAGGCTTTAACGGCTTTCACTGTGTTGATCACCTGGAATTGCGGATCATATTGGTCTAACTGGCCTTTGGTTATTTCTGACCTGCCCATGCCGTACAGGAAAGCCGTGGCAGCCAGGACATTTCCGTGGGAACCTACTGCCACCTCCCCAGAGGGAAACGTTTCAGCCATGATCTTGCGCAGGACTTTGTCAGTAAATGCCCAGAACCAGGTTTCACCCCACTCATCTTTGTCAATGGAGGTGATGTAGGGAACGGTTAATAACAGCGTGCCGCCAGGTCTCAAGATTCGGTGGCAAGTAGCCAGGGCGCCTTTGAAATCATAGATGAGGTGCAGCGTTTGCGTTAAGACAATGCAGTCAAAGGTATTATCCGGAATGTGCGGGGCGTGGCTTATGTCACCAATGATGGTGGCGGCGGGGTTATTGTCATTCACATGCAGGATTTCACTTTTGACCACCTTCTTGCCGCCAAACTTCAGGGTGTACTCATTGTCCCCAATCTCCAGGACTCTTCCCTTTATACTGGGCGCTTCTTGTTGCAGGAAGTTTTCAATGTAGTATCTGTCTATAGGCCCCCCACGGTCATACCCGAATTCACGGCTGAAAGGCACCGTACGGTCAAAATCGCCTAAAGAAACCTTGCCTGCAGCCGGTAAGTGGCTTTGGTAGAGGCCCATTTTATACAGCCATCTCAGTCCGAAAGCCGGGGTTGTTTTTTTTATCAAGGATTTAATCATAGCAGCTTTTCTTAAATAGAATCTTATGAACAGGCTTGGTTTGTACCGCAGGAGGAGAAGGAGATGCTGAGTTGGCGGAGGAGAACTGCATTTTGTGCTCTTTTCATAGGCCTGGGTGCAGTAATAGTCTTGCCAAATCTGTTTCCCCCGGGAAAAGGCAGCTTTTTCTGCAGGGCCTTTCAATACGGGAGATTGCGAGTTCAGTACCTGAAGAACCGATTCCAGCATCTGGGGAATGTTACCGGACATGTTGGTGGTATGAAACCGATAGGCCGCAATCTTAGTGGTGTGGTGGGCAACCGGGTATTTGCGGGATATTCTCAGGTAAAGGTCATAGTCTTCACAACTCCGCAAGGAGGTGTCATAGCGATACTCCTCAAACACCCACCGTCTGTACATAACGGTACCATGCATTCCAATATAATTACCCTGTAACAGCTCCTGGTAATGGTTGGCTGAAACCTCCCGGATTATTTCCTGACAAATCCCTTCCTGTTCAAAAACCTTGTCATGGGCCCCAGATACAAATGCCAACTTGGGGTCTTGTTGCAGGTAGTGCACGTTAGTGGCAATAGCTCCCGGAAGCAGCCAGTCATCAGCGTCCAGAAAAACCAGAAGCTGGCCTTTTGCGTGGTCAATGCCGGTGTTTCTGGCGGCAGAAAGACCTTGGTTTTTCTGGTAAACATAGAAAACGCCTTCCGTTCCTTCAGATATGGAGCGTGTGTCATCAGAGGAACCGTCATCTACCACAATCACCTCAATGGCTGGGTACTCTTGTTTCCAAACACTCTCAAAAGCATCTACCAGGTATTTCCCATGATTATAGCAAGGTATGATCACCGAAACCAAAGGCGTACCTGTAAGCGCCTTCTCTTCTACGGAAGGCTGTTCTTTAGGAACTGATGGAAGGGCATGGATCATAGAAATCCTGTTTTTCTTTGCTGTCTGGCAACCGTTAATTTTTTACCTCTTGTAAATTCCGGTGCGCTACCAGGGGGAGAGGGTACTTGGTGGAACGTTTCCGGTTTCTAAAGTAGAAGGCATACCCAGAGAGAATACCTTTGATTTCAGCTATAATGGTTCGGCCCCGGCTTTGGTACTTAGGAAAGCATTTGATGGCTAACTGCAGGTAGTATTTTGGGAATTCCCGGTGTAAGAGCCTATTATAATTGGAATGCCTGTGCTGTTGAAGAAGAGCTGCGGTGATGAATCCCCGCATGTAAAAGTAAATCTGTCTCCTGAGGCTTTGGAGGTCTCTTCTATGTTCATGGAACACGATGGCCCTGGGGTTGTACCGAATAACCAAACCATGCGCAAGGATTCTATGCCACATTTCTGAATCCCCGTTGCAGCCAGCCGCTCCTACATCCAGAATCTCATCAAAATACCCGGTCTTCTCAAAAATTTCTTTGCGGAAAGCCATGTTGGCGCCGGCTCCAATTTCCCAGACGGGTGGGCCAAAGGCAATGTTATCCTGGAAGAAGCGGGTATCAAACCGTTTACTCTGGTAGCCCCGGTTAAAGCTCCAATGTTTTTCAAAGATTACCTGTGCTTCCGTCATTAGTTCCTTGGCGATGACTAAACCGGTCATAGCCGCAATCTCAGGATCTTGGAAGGTTTCCCAAATATGGAATACCCACTGCGGATGTACCACCACATCATCATCTACAAAGGCTACCACCGGGCACCGGGCTTGGTGAATTCCGGTATTTCTGGCTATATCTAAGCCCGGGCGGGGCTCTTTAACATACGTAACCCCATCTACTTGCCTGGCTACGTCAAAGGTGCTGGTGTCTTCTGGCGCATTGTCAATGACAATGATCTCAGTAGGGGTGCACTCTAGCGCCTGTAACATCTCTAAGCAGCGCTGTAATTGGGAGGATCTGTTGCGGGTGCATATTACCACAGAGACTTCCACGCTTTCCGGAATAGGGAAGGTGGTGTACTCTGCCATGAGGTTGTCCATCCACAGGGCCCACTCCTTCTCATCTCTTACCTTTTTACGCCATTCTCCTTCAATGTTAAGGGACCTGGCATACTGCGCTAAAGCCGGGGCCACAGCCGCCATGACTTCCTGTTCGTACTCTTCGGGCTTCAACGGAGTGCCTGCCTCCAGGAAAAGATGCCCCAAGGCCACTTGGTGCCACCAGAATACCAGGTAATGGCCCTGGTTTTCTGTAAGGTCCGGCATCTTAAGCAAGCGCTGGTTTAGGTAAACGTGCGTGATATGGAAAGAAACTTGAGTTTCCATGGTAAGTAAAAGTCTAAGCCTGGGTCACCAGCTCTTTTTGTCCTATATGGAAGGGGAACGTTGGGCGAACTGCCCCCATCCATTTGCCAAACCATTTGATATCACCGCGGTAATCGTCTATCTCAAAAGAGAGGCACTCTTCATAGTAGAACAGATTCACGGACGTGTCCTTGACCACAATCAAAGACATGTAATAAGAGCCATCATTCAGGAAGTTTCCAGGAATGGTACACTCTCCCTCTACCAGTCCTTTTTGACAAGGGACAGACGGGGAGGGTATATCAAAAATGCAGTCACCACCATATGAAAACAGGTGCAGACCCACGCTCAGGTTTTGCTCACCGCCTAGATTCCAGAACTGGAATTTAACTGTAAGGGGAACCCTGATGTCTAAGGGGGAATCTAAATCGTTGAACTGAGGGATCAACCGAACGCTCTTGAAGCGGATGATCTCATTCCCTGGGGCTTCCACCATGTTGTCCCAGGTATGGTGGAGCTGGAATTTGCGAATTCCTTTGATATAGTTGTTAATCACCGTAGAGGCTGGGCCGGTTTCCATCAACCGGCCTTTCTGGAGCCAGAGCGCATGGTCGCAGAGATTGCTGACCGCTTGCATACTGTGGCTCACAAAGAGAATGGTACGTCCTTCGCTTTGTGAGACATCTTTGACTTTACCCAGGCATTTCTTCTGGAATTCGGCATCGCCAACGGCCAACACCTCATCTATGATTAGAATATCCGGCTCCAGGTGGGCTGCTACCGCAAAGGCCAGCCTTACATACATACCAGACGAGTAGCGTTTAACCGGGGTATCCAGGAATTTCTCAATGCCAGAGAAATCCACGATTTCGTCAAATTTTGCTTTGATCTCCCTTTTGGTCATGCCCAGGATATACCCGCTCAGGAATATGTTCTCCCGGCCGCTGAGTTCCTGGTTGAACCCGGTGCCTACTTCCAGAAGGCTGCTGATTTTTCCGTTGCCCCGCACCACTCCTTTGGTGGGCTTCACAATTCTGGAAATGATTTTCAGCAGCGTTGATTTACCCGCCCCGTTGTTCCCAATGATTCCCCACACTTCCCCTTGTTTGATATCAAAGGTTAGGTCTTGCAAAGCCCAGAAGGTTTTATGGTTTTTAGAGGAGCCTGTTTTTCCTGCTGAATGCGGACTATAGAAGGGGTCTTCTTTTTTGAGGACAGAGGTAGCCCACCAACGGTTAATATCCTGGCTGAGAGATCCTGTGCCAATGGTACCCAGTTGGAAAGCCTTTGATAATTCTTCTACTTGTATGATTACATCTCCCATAGGTGCTACACTACGTCTATTAGTTTGTCGCCTTGTTTGTTGAAAAAGAGAAGAGAACACCCTAACAGGAGCAAGGACAAGCCTACGCTGTAGCCTAAACTCCAGGCAGTGGTCGTTCCTTCACCCAGCAACGCTAACCGGAACAATTCAAAAAAGGAAGTCAAGGGATTGAATTGGACAATCCACCTCACTTTCTCGGGCACATAATCAACGGGATAAAGCACCGGAGTGAAAAACATCAATAACCGGACCCCGAAGGAAACCAAGTGGACCATGTCTCTGTATTTGGCGGTGATCACCGAGAAAATAAGCCCCATCGCCAAACCCGTCAAACCCACCAACAGGATCACAAAAGGCAAGGTAAAGGTCAGGTAGTTGAATGGCAGGGTGTAGTCTTTGAAGATGACGTAATAGGCCATCATGGCCGCCAGCATAGCGAACTGAATGGCAAACCGGAACATCTGGGTTCCCAGTTGGGAAAAGGGTATGATAAGCCTCGGGAAATATACTTTATTGAAAATCTGGGCATTTTCCCTGAAGATGAAGGAAGTGCCTATGAAGGTATCATGGAAGAAATTCCAGATCACAATACCAGATAGGTAGAAAAGCACTGGGGGTAAGGCTCCTGTAGAAACCCCAATCAGTTTGTTAAAGACCAGAATATAGGTTAGAAGCGTCAGCAGGGGTTGTAGGAGAAGCCAGATAGGGCCTAATATGGTTTGCTGGTAGTTTAATAGAAAGTCTTTGCGAACTAAGCTCGAGGCTAAATGACGATAATACCACAGCTCCTTGAAATCCATCCCCCACTTGGTCTTGGCAGTGATCTCCCATTCCCAATCGTTTTTTGGTGTACTGTTAATCATAAATGGCGAAGTAGTGGAAAAGGTAAATTATATATGAGTTAACTATATAACTTATGATTTTAATATAAAAATTGATGGTTTAAATATACCTATGATGATTTTAATATCATACAAAATAGTAAAATAAATATTGTAAAGTTTATAATTATGCAAATTCTTTGAATAAAGTATAGTAAATCAATGATATAAATGCATTTTTTATAACCCGTACTTTGGGTGAAGTAGAGTGTCCTCTGGAAGTAATGCCTAGTGATATAATTAGGGAATACAGTACACAGAGGGCTTGGCAATGCCAAGCTAGTCACTGATAATCAATTGATAAGAGGCAGAAGGCAGAGGTGTGGTTGTTGGCTGTTGAGGGGATTAGGCGAACACAGGGGCTGGCTGCGCCTTGGCTGATAGAAGGGAGAATAGCAGTAATACAAAAGAAAAGGAGCCCAAGGCCACCAGGGTACCGCCGCCTATTATAAGGCCAATTGTCAAGGAGAGTGCCCACGCAAGAGTTCCAAGGGAGTGGTACCTGCTTTTTCCCCTAAAGCTTACAAACACCGCCAGGATTAAGACAGAGAAAATTAGAAGTCCTTTAATGAAAAGGCCAGAAAGAGACCCTGAAAAGGAAAAAAAGTAATACCCATACACATTGCAGGCAAAAAAGATAGACAAAAGGAGGCAAATAGCAGCCAGGGACAGGTAGCCATATTTCTGCCCTGAGGCATGTTGGCTGTAGGCCCAACTGGCTATAAAGGCACTGAAAGCAAGGGCGCTAGGAAACCAGTTTTCCGGAATCCCTGCCTCGGCTTGGTAGAGCCCGTCAAAAGAATTCATCAAAATAGCCATGGTAAGCCCCAGCCCGCATATGATGCTGGTAAAGTAGTACAGAATGCTTCTTATAAGGGCAGGGAGGCTGAATTGATTTAAGGGCGTAGCCATGGCTGAAGAAGAGTCCCTCGCCTTGGACGTGGAGACATAAAGCACGGTGGAAAGAAGGAAGCACCAGGAGCCAAAGAGCTCAGATCCTTCCTCCAAAAGAAGTAAGGAGATAGGCCGCTGCCACATTCCAGATGAGTCAACTGCGTTTAAGGCATTGATTTCTAAAAACTCCTGAAAAGGAATGCTGGCGAAGAGAAAGATGCCGGTGGCTGCCAAGGCCAAGGCCCATTTACTGTCTTTGAACCGTACGAACCCAAAGAATCCCATATAAAGAACCACTAGCCCTATAAGAAAGTAGAAGAGGTTCCATCCGGCGGCGGTGCTTATGCCCGAAGAGGCGAAGAAGTCACCCATGGTCTCATGGAAAGATCCGATCTCATCAAAGGAGAGAGCGGCAAAGATGAGGCTCAGTCCCAACCAGCCATAACTAAGGATTTGGTCACGCCATTGGGGAAGACGTATTCTATCTGTGGCAAAACAAACCAGACACATACAGGATACCATCAAAAGCAAAATAGAGGAATACCAGGTGGCAAATACATTCTCTACCGCCAGGTTGCCTTGGGCCAGGGTGTAATAAAGTGCTTTGGCACCCAGAGACAGATGCGGAAGCACTACCTCTTCTGGCTGCCCTTTGAAAGTGTATTGGTAATAGGTCATAAAACCCCAGGTAGCAGCAAGGAAAAACAAATTGCCCACCGCTAAGAAAAGTAGGAATCCTTTCACTTGACGCTGAGAGACAATGCGGGTGTTTGATGCAGGGTGCATGGGCTGCGCAGGGTGTTGCATGATAAGTAAAACGAAACGGTGAATCTGCCCAATAACCTCCAATTCCTTAGAGAACTAGTATAGGGAGGTAATCCGAAAATGAAAAAAGCGGCAAGCAATGGGAAACTTATTTCTCTTGGTTCTGGGGGTCTTTTTTGGTGGGATCTTCTACGCTAGAGCTGTCATCTGTTTTGGAATGCTGGCTGTTTACCTCCCTCGTGAGTTCGGCTACTTTCTTTTCCAGGTTCTCTTTTGCCGCTTTCAACTCCTCTACCAGTTTTTGGTGGGCTTTTCGGGCATTTAGTTCATCAATGGCATTTTCCATAAGCCGCCTAAGGCTTTCTCTGTCCCAGGGCTTCATGATATACCGGTACACTTTTCCGCTGTTCATGGCGTCTAAGATGGATTCTGAATCACTGTAGCTGGTGAGGATGATCCTGATCAAGTCATGGTTTTCAGGCAGATTTTTCAAAAACTGGACCCCCGTCATTTTAGGCATGCGTTGGTCCACGATCAAAATGGAAATGGGCTCTGCCGCCAAAATCTTCAACCCTTCGTCTCCCGACATAGCGGTGAAAACCTTGAAGAACTTCCTGAATGTAGACTTAAAGACTACTAAATTGTCTTCTTCATCATCTATATATAGAATACTTGGTTTCTCTGTCCCTTCTGCCAAGCTATTGGTAGGCGGTGTAGGTGTGGTGTTATCCATGCCTTTTAAGCGTTTATAAGAATGTCGTTCTAATGTTTCATCTGATGAGGGGGAAGCAGGTATTAGGATAAAAGAACCAAAGACTTCTTTCTTAAGATGCTCAGGAGCCTAGGTTGCTTGCAAAGTGGGTGTTTGCCGTGTGGGCCAACAGGTGTGAGTCTTCTATCATTTTATGGAGTCAGCCCACACTTCTAATCTTCTCTAAAACTTTATCAATGGAATGGCATCTCACCCGTTTCCCGATTCTTGTCTTCTCCAGCCATGGTCTCGTTCATTTAGTATTGAAGGCTACAACCCAAAAAATTGCTTTCTTCTACCTGCGTCCGGTCCATTAAGGAAAAGCTATAAGAAATAGGTGAAAGGTGCAGGATAGGGTTTATTATTCTATAAAGGTAATGTTAAAAATTAATACTATTTTATTATACTCTGCAATTTAATATAAAATTTATTCAATTAATTGTTTTTTAGGTGGATTAAATTTTCCTATAGTTAAAGATTTATGATTTCTGCCGTCAAACAGGCTTAGATCAGGGAGCAGGGGGTATCTTATGATTTAAGTTAGGGTGCTTTTACGGGAAATGATTCTCAACCTAAGGCAGAGCCAACAAAGGCAGAGAGACCAAAAGAAAGGCCCTTAAAGTTATAGGGAAGCTGTCACGTCTACCTTAGTGTTAGGGGCTTTTTGCTGGGAGTGAAGACAGAAGAAATGGCTAGGTAAGGAATTGGCATCCTTAGATATAAGAAAGGGCCATACAAATCAAAGATTTCCGGAAAGCCTCCCTAAAAGAGGAAAAGAAACGCCAATAAATTGCTTCCCCTAAACCTTGTGAGGGTAATTTTATTGGTTTCCTGACTCTCCTGCGTAGGGTTGTTTACCGTGGTTGTAAGGCTTCTACTAACTTAAAAATCGGTTAGGAAAAGTACTCCTGCATTTATCTACTCTCGTCATTCTGCAGGGGCAAACTATTTTGGAGATACATAATTAGAAAGAGATGGGTGGTCTATTGGGGAGAAGGCAGGCATTCTATTTCCCAGCCAGGCTGTTGAGGAGGAAGAAAGAAAGTAGCCGAAGAATGGAGAAGAAAAAAATGCTTAAAATATGTTCACCCCATACCCCTCTTCCCCAACAGGGCAACTGTTTGAACTGTTGAAGGTTGAATTTTTGAAGTATGCCTCTGCTACCGTTGCATTCTTCAAAACAGTCTTTTGGTTTGTCTGGTGGTTATAAATGATCAGGTTCTCATGATAGGGGTAAAACCTTTCCTCGCCATAGATAGAAGTCGTCACGCCCTGGGAATTATGCCTGAAGTTCTTGTTCCTGAAATCGCCTTGCACGTTCTCAAGATCATAGAAAATCCTTAAAATCCCGGTTACATCCCAATGGCATTCAAGAACAGGCGCGGGCCCCACATAGGGGCAAACCCCATCTATGAGAACTACTGAATTATTTGAGAGAGAGGGAACGGCGGTCCGCAAATCTGTAAGCACCTTTAGTTGCACGGGGAATGCCTGGTGGTAAAAAGTAGCAATGGTACAATTGATTATAAACCCACAAAAGGCGATGCCCGCAACTGCCAATGGTAAGAAGTTTCTCCTGATGTTAGCAGAAGGAATCCAGCAGGAAAGGAAGCCAGAAAAGCCGATGAAGGTGATGGCAATTCCTATGGAGGCCGCCATGGTGACCCTGTTGGCTAACCCGGTAGGGTGTACCATGAATTGGCTGGTAGTCAGGAAAATAAGATAGCCCATCCAATACACGATCATGCCAGCCACCAAAACCTTCAGCCAGTCTGAAGCACCATACGTTACCTCTCTGGTTCTCCTGAGATAGAGGAAGATGAGCATACCCAAGAGGAGGCCGATGACCAGTAAAGAGGGCTGGAGATAAGTGGAGAATATCTTCCAAATAACCTTTGGCAGCTTCAAGCCATAAGCAATAAAATCATTTCGCATTCCAGCATCATACACGTACAGGATATGCTCCCAATAACTGGAGTGAAACCCACCTGTTCTAACTGAAATGATTGATTTATAAATAATGCACAACCCAAAGGCTAAAACATTCAGAAGCAGGATAAGCCTCTGGCGGGAAGAAAAGCCAGTTTGAAGTATGTGTAGGCCCCTTTTTCGGTCCCAGGCCAGGAGAGAGAAATTGATGAGAAACATAGGCAAGATGATCTCATACGCCAGTAGGCTTATGACCACGCTGAAGGTTGCCAGGATACCCCACCGCCATACCCGGTTTCCGTCTTCCTTCACTACCTGGGTAAGGGCCAGAAAATTGAGGAAGAAAAAGGCGATGCTGATGTTTGTCTGGAAGGTAGCCAGCCAGATACGATCCGTAGAGTAATTGGGTAACAGGGCAAACACCAAGGGGATGCTAACTGATAACAGGTGCGGTAGAGAAAGTGCCCTAAGGCTCAAATAGAAAAGCAGAATGACCAGCAGGAGGAAAAATGAATTGGCAATATGGTATCCCAGCGGGTCCGTTCCGAACATCCAGTACAGGGTAGCCAGATTGACGATCTGGATGGGCCGCATTCTGGCCACCTGGTCTTGGCTGAAAAAGCTCTGGATGAGGTTAAGCCATGATTTATCTGCCGTATGATGAAAAATGGAGAGAAAGGCCCAGTCGTCACTGTAAAAACCTAGTTTGTGTACTACAAGGCCCTGCACCACCAATACCACGGCACCCAAGAAAATACAGTCCCTGATAAGCGTGTTTTTGATGGGAGAACTCTCCAGTGTCTGCGTTTTTTGGCGTGCCAGCGGCAGCCCTTTTAGAAAGACCATGTAGTATAATTAGGGTTGATAGCAATTTATTTAAGTATGGCAAAGCCAATGCGTAGCATAAGGTTTTTATCCTATGAGCGTACTCCCGCTTAGTTTTCAAAGAAGATGATTTTTGCCTTCTTTTGGAGAAAACAGCCAGTATACAGTAAAATAGCCTTACTTTTTCCTCCGCTCACTAACCCAGGACAATTTCTCCCGGAAGGCGCTTCAGTTTCCCCTACCGAGCAGCCAAAAGCGGTTTATTTACTGTCTCCTTTCCTGTTGCCCCCATGGCCATCCAATAAGGCGCGGCCGAAACTTCAATAAAAAGGCACGCCTGGAAATATCTAAGGTTCAGAATACCCTCAACCGGTTGTGCATTTTACCTTATATGAACTAGCCAATATAAAGCTATTTAAGTTGTAAAGGTAAATTAATTATTGAAAAAGTGCATATTAAATTGTTATTGTGGGGTAAGACCTGTATTTTTAGATACCCTTAGCACTGTGACCTGGTGAGGATTACCTCTAATAGCCCTTAAAATCTACCTGGTCAGGTAAAGGAAGGTCTCCCAAACTGCATTTCTACCTGTTTTTATGGCACCCACCTATTCCTTAGTTATTCCTATTTACAACGAAGAGGAAATTCTATATGCCTTGTATGACCGGCTCAATAGATTGATGGCAAGGTTAGATGGCCCGGTAGAATTGATTTTCGTGGATGACGGGAGCAAAGATAAATCGCTTAAAATCATCAGGGAATTGCACCAGGCCGACAGCCGGATTGCCTATATCAGCCTGGCCCGCAATTTCGGCCATCAGATTGCCGTGACAGCGGGCCTGCACTATGCCAAGGGACAGGCGGTGGTTATTCTAGACGCAGATTTACAGGATCCTCCTGAAGTGATTCCTAACCTTATTGCCAGATGGAAGGAGGGGTTCCAGGTGGTGTACGCCAAGAGAACCATTCGCCACAAAGAGGTTCTTTTCAAGCGGGTGGGTGCCTACCTGTATTACCGAATATTGCAACGGCTCTCTGATATTACCATTCCCACAGATACGGGTGATTTCTGCCTTTTAGACCGTAAAGTAGTGGAGGTCTTGAACGCCATGCCGGAGCGGAACCGGTACATCAGGGGCTTGCGTACCTGGGTGGGGTTCAGGCAAGTGGCAGTACCCTTTGAACGCGACCCCCGTTTTGCCGGCGAACGGAAATATACTTTGCGGAAGCTGATTGGCTTAGGGTTGAACGGCATCTTTTCCTTCTCAAGGGCCCCACTTAAAATATCCACCTATTTAGGATTCCTATCGGCTACCGTGGCCCTGGCCATGGCCATTCTGATCCTTTACTGGCGGCTTTTTCAACCGGACTCCCAGTTCACGGGCTTTGCGACCATTTTGATCGCCGTCTTTTTTCTGGGGGCCGTGCAGCTGATCAGCGTGGGGATTTTGGGTGAGTACATAGGCCGCATCTATGAGGAAGTAAAAGGCCGGCCCCTTTTCACCTGTAAGGAATTAGAAGGGTTTGACCACTTGGCTAGGGTACCTGGCGCACCTGACAGGCAAACTCAGCAAGATATTGTCTTCCAATACAGCCCAACCGTGCCTAGTGAAGGATGACCTTAAACTTGGTTTAGGAGCCATTTTCAGAAAAAACGCCCTAAACCAACGAAACAGTGCTTAACAACCAGGCCTGCTTCTACCTGCCCTTATGAGACAGAGAGGAGCAGGCCTGGTTGTTTTTTGCTTATGGCCGCTGATAGGTAGGCGCCAGGGGCGGAAAAGTTTATCGCAGGGAAAGGTTTTGGCTGCTACTTGATAAGGTTGGCCTGATACAGCAGCACCAGCAACAGAATAAGGCCCGCCACAATGATATGCGGGATCAGGGTAATGCTCCCCTGGGCGTTAAGTCGGTTCACGGCCTCCTGTTCAGAATCTTCTTCCTCCAGTGCCTGGGCTACTTTGGCCTGGGCCTGGCGCAGGTAAAGCCAATTGCCCAGAAAGCCTACTAGCACGCTCCAGGCAATGGTAGAGATATTGTTGAGCAGTTTCGCGTTGCTATCTGAAATACCATACTGTTGAATGACAATGCCCAGCAGGTACGACTCGGCCGTGAGGGCGACCATGACCAGCAAGCCTTGCCGGTACATTCGGCGGTACAGCATCCAGAAAATCCCGAAGAAGAAGGCCGCGATATTGAACGTGATCTTGGTGCCCGCCTGGTATTTCTCCAGTTTGTCTAAATAGTAGTCCGCGTCGTTCCCAAAATAGGCCCGGTAATAGTCTTCGTATTCTTCCTTATCTGGGGCTTGGGGGCGTGGTGACATAACAGGTGCTTAGGGTAAATTCACCTGCAAAGGTACAAGACCCTGCTTAATTCTTGGGTGGGAAGGGTTCTATTTCCAAAATAATACCCCTTCAACGGCATGGGGATTTCCGTCCACAGAATTGGCGAGGGAACCTGAAGGCAATTCTCCATATCCGTTTTTAGGCTGTTTTCAAAGAAAAAGCCTGTAAACGGGGGTAAGTAATCCTAAGTGAGATAGGGCCAACGGCTGGGTCAGACCCGAAGCAACCCATAGCAAGCCCAGGCCTCTGATTGAGCGGTGTTTTCTGAAAAAGAAGGCGTAAATAACAGATACTTCCTGGCTAGCTGCGTACAAGGCGTTCAGTTAGATGATGAACCGTAACCCGTGGAAGAGGAAGTAACCCGTGTGTCAAGGAAGAAGAAGTACCTGGCGGTAGGCGGCGCCGTGCTGTTAACCGTTTTGGTGCTATTGCTGGTGGCCCTGCAACGGCTAGACGCCTGGGCGGAACAGAAGCTGAAAAAGCAGGTAGCCACCCAATCAAAAGGACTGTATTCGCTGACCCTGGCAAAGGTAGATATCTCTCTCTTAGCCGGCTCCGTGAGCCTTGATTCTCTCCGGTTGGCTCCCAATGACACCGTCTGGAAGCAGTTACAGCAAAAAACGCCGGCGCAGGCCCCAGCCAGCCTGTCAGAGGTGGCTGCCGCCAAGGTGCAGGTGCGGGGCATCCCGTTTCTGAAAATCCTTTTCGGGGGAGACATTCAGGTCAGCGCGCTCCACCTCCATAGCCCAGATTGGACCCTGCGGCAAATGAAGAAAGACACCACCTCACAGCCCTTGCACGAAACCCTGGGGGAAAAATTCCGGAAGTTGGCCATCCGGGAAATCAAGATAGAGAAGGGGGGCTTCCGGTTTAAAAACAATCCAGACACTAAGACGGCCCTTTACTGGGTCAAAGGCGTAGAGGTGCTGGCCAAGGGTGTACGCCTGGACAGTTCTTCCTACCATGATCCCTCCCGCGCATTTTACAGCCAGGAGATCTCAGCTTCTTTGCAGGAAGCATCGTTTTTCCTGCCTGGAGGCGATTACCAGGTCAAAAGCGGACCGGTGAAAGCCTCCACGGAAAAAAAGGAACTAGCCTTTGCCCGGCTTAGGCTCCTGCCATTGCGTAGCGCCGGCGAGATGTCCAGGAAAGCGGGGCAGGCCGTTACCAGGTTCAGGGTGCAGGTACCGGAAGTGCGTTTGGGCCAGGTGGAATTTGGGACCATGTTCCGGCATTCCAACGTAGTGATAGGGTCTTTGGTGGCCCAGAAACCTCAGGTAAACGCCTACAAAGACAGCAAGCATTACCGGACCAAGGGCAAAGGCCTGATGCCGCATGACGTGGTCCAGCAACTCCCGTTCGGCCTGAACGTGCGTACGGCCAAGGTGCGGGATATGTATGTCAGGTATGAGGAGCTGTCTGAGAAGGCGTTCAAAACCGGCTATGTTACGGGCAGCAACATTGACCTCACGCTCACCAACCTCACCAATGACAAGAACCTGATCTCCGCCAAAAGACCGGCCATTCTGAAAGGGAGCGGCTATCTGATGGGCAAGGCCCTTATGCAAGCCACGGTGCGCCTGGCCCTGCTGGACCCCAACGGCTACCATTCCATAGAAGGCACCATCGGTAAAGGCTACCCCGCCATTTTGAACCCCATGGTAGAGCCTAGCATGTTCGTGCGCGTGAAAAGCGGTTTTTTGCAAAGAGGCTCTTTTAAAGTGGAGTTAACTAAAACTTCGGCCACGGGCCACATGCAACTGCAGTATGATGACTTCAAGATTGATCTGCTGAACAAGGAAAAAGAGGAAAAGCAGTCGTTGGGCAACAAGATCAAGTCTTTGGTGGCCAACAAGCTGGTGCTGAAGTCTGAGAGCGAGGAAGACGGGAAAGCCCCCCGGGAGGGTGCTATCCAGGTGAAGCGCCGCCCTGAGCGTTCTTTCCTCACCTACTGGAAAGACTGCCTGGCCAACGGGGTGCTTTCCATCATTGGGGCGCCTATGTAACCCGGTGTGG
The DNA here is from genome assembly GCF_008271745.1 of Rufibacter glacialis. GTDB lineage: Bacteria > Bacteroidota > Bacteroidia > Cytophagales > Hymenobacteraceae > Nibribacter > Nibribacter glacialis. Next base: position 893,667 of record NZ_VKKZ01000010.1, read on the forward strand.
GCGGGAGGGGCTGTTTAAGGGCCGTTTTTTGAAGTATACCCCGGAACGGTTACCTTGGAAGGCCAAGTTCCTGGATTTACCATTTGCCGCCGCCCTGTATGAAAATACTTTTTGCCCTTTTCTTCCCTTTCTTCCTGTTCCATATGGCCAATGACGCTATGGGTCAACCAGAACCTAAAGAATTGCTGCGGCAGAAAACCGAGCGGCAGTTGCGTGACCTCCTGGAGAAATCACCGGCTGTGACCGGGCTGGTGGCTATAGACCTTACCTCCGGCGAGGCTTTCCGGTTTAACCAGGACCAGGTGTTCACGCAAGCCAGTGCCATAAAAATCCCTATCCTGCTGGAAGTCTATAAACAAGCCCAAAACGGAAAATTCGCGCTTCACCACCTGCATAACATTGCGCCCGCCCAAGTGGTAGGCGGAACGGGCATCATCAAAGACCTCCCCGACAGCACCGCCTTCAGTATCAGGAACCTGGCCGTTTTGATGATCACCCTCAGCGACAATACCGCCACCAACGCCCTGATTGATTTGGTAGGCCTGGCCAACATCAACGCCACCCTGCAAAGCCTGGGCCTGAAACAGACCCGTGTGCAGCGCAAAATGATCCAGGGGGCCGCCTCGGGTAGGGGCGAGGAGAATATCTCCACGCCTGCTGAGGCCGCCCAGATCCTGCAGATGCTCTACAAAGGGCAGTTCCTGAACAAAGCGGCGTCCGCCGAGATCGTTTCCATCCTGCAGAAGACTAACCGTGAGGCCAGCCGACTGACTTCCGGTCTACCGGCCCACGTGCCGCTTGCCTTCAAGCCCGGTATCCTGAATGGCGTTTCCACGGAGTGGGCCCTGGTGCTCCTGCCCGAAAGACCTTACGCCGTAGCCATGATGGAGAACTACAAAGTGCCAGGTCAGCCTGACCGTACCATGGAAGAGGTATCTGCTGTGCTCTACCAGTATTTCTGGCGGCTGGGCAATGCCACCCGCTACGGCACCTACGTAGACCCTAAACTAATCAAGTAACTTTCCTCTGCCGTACATATGCCCCTCCGTTTCCTTGTCTCGCTCCTTCTTGGTTTCTGTCTCTCAACGTTAGTGGCCCCCGCGCAGAAAAAGGCCAGCCCACTGGCGGGCAAGGTGATTTGCCTGGACGCGGGTCACGGCGGCACTGCCCAAACCGACCACTACCGGGTAGGTCCCACCGGGGAGCGTGAAGAATGGATCAACCTGCGGGTGGCGCTGCACCTGCAGAAGCTATTGGAGGAGAAAGGCGCCACCGTGCTCATGACCCGCACGGCAGACGACAACATCTCTTTTGACGACCGGGTGAAATTGGCCGTTCAAAACAAAGCCCAGGTGTTCCTGTCTATCCACCACAACGCCACCGCCGACTCCAGCGCGAACTTCCCCATTATCTACTACCACGGGTACGCCTCTGAGAATGTAGCCAGCGTGACGCTTGCCAAAAAGGTAGCGCAGGCCTTGGTGAAACACCTTTATCAGGCCAAGGTGCCGGTGACCATTGCCTCAGACCATACCATCTTCCCCACGGCCGGGGCCAAAGTGCTCCGCGATACCTACGGCATTCCGGCGGTCATTGCCGAGGCCTCTTTCTTCACCAATGCCCCCGAGGAAGCCCGCCTGAAAGACCCTGCCTACAACCACCAGGAGGCCTTAGCCCTTGTGGCCGCTTTGGAGGCGTTTTTCGGAAAAGAGCCCCAAAAGATCCTTCCCAAGAACTCCTTGCACACCTTGCCACCGTTCAAAGCCGCCGTAGAGGCAGAGCGCATGGGAGCCACTGCCAAACGCTGGAAGCAGGATTACCAGCAAGGGTTGGCATTGATGAAAAGCAAAGACGCCGCCAGCCAGCAGCAGGCCTATGAGCTCTTTTCCCGCTCGGTCCGTTCCTTCCCAGATTCTTACCTGGCTGCTGCTTGCCACCGTCACCGCGCCACTTTGCTGAAGCGTTTAGGAAAGCCAGCAGAGGCCAAACAGGAAGCTCTGCGGGCGAAGGAATTTTATGTAGAGCTGAGGTAGGGAGTTGCAAGCACAAGGCAGAAAGGGCCTGGTAATCCTGTTCTGGGCCTGTTTTGTTCAAAACAGGCCTAAAATAGGAGACCCATCAGGTTAACAATAAGTAATTTCCACCCTAGATTCCTCTTTTCTGTCATCCTGGAAGGATCTTGTGAGCGAACTAGAAAGTCGCTGAAAGAACATTTTTACCGTTCGCCGCCAAGATTCTTTCAGGATGACAAAGAGGGTGGAAAGAGGGTGGGGAGGAGGCCTTTGGAAGGCAGTAAGGGAGAACGCCGCCCATAAGTCATATACCATCCAGCCGCTGGTTCCCGGCGAGTCTGGAGACTTGCTGCATCCTCAATTATGAGGCTGTAGTCTCGCGTCAGGCGGTTTTAAACCTGTGAGGTCTTGGAGACCTCACAGGTTTCGCGGTTACGCATCAGCGCGTGTTCTAAAGACCTCGTAGTGTGCGCAGCTCCTACGAGTGTCTCTGCCATTACCGTTTACCGCCCTTTTTTCCCTAACACAACCCCAAAACGCTGCGCAAACCTCCCTTTCCGGAAAGCGCCTCCTTACTCCCCTGATTCCTTACAAAGGAAACGGCCCCTTTCAGTTTTACCTGAAGGGGCCGTTTCGTAGACTGCAAAGGCAGGAGGGTCTAGCTGTTCACCTCAAACCTATAACCTGAAATTACAAACTCACCGGGGTCAGACCGCGTTTCTTGAGCAGGGGCTGAATGCCGGGCTCGGCGCCTCTGAACTTCTTGTAGAGTTCCATAGGGTCTTCGGTGCCGCCTTTCTCCAGAATGTTCTTCCGGAAAGATTTGGCTTTCTCCTGGTTGAACAGGCCGTTCTCTTTGAACACCTGGAACGCATCCGTGTCCAGCACGCCAGACCAGATGTAGCTGTAATAGCCCGCTGAATAGCCTCCAGAGAAGATGTGGCTGAAGTAGGTGCTTCTGTAGCGAGGAATGATCTGTTCGGGCAAGCCCACCTTCTGCATGGCCGTTTTCTCGAACTGATTGATATCGCCCTCCAGGTTCTGAGTTTGGGTGTGATAGGCCAGATCAAGTAAAGAGGCCGCCAGGTACTCAGTCGTTTCAAAGCCCTGGTTGAAGGTGCCGGCTTTCTTCATTTTCTGGAGAAGCGCGTCGGGAATCACCTGACCGGTTTTGTAGTGTGTGCCGTACATTTTCAGCACCTCGGGCTCAGCGGCCCAGTTCTCCATGATCTGCGAAGGCAACTCCACAAAATCACGTGGTACGGAGGTACCCGCCATGCTTTGATAGGTCACGTTAGACAGCAAGCCATGCAGCGCGTGGCCGAACTCGTGGAAGTAGGTGGTCACCTCATCAAAGGTGAGCAGGGCCGGGGCATCGCCGGTAGGCTTTGTGAAGTTACACACAATGGAGATCACCGGGGCCAGGCGCTTGCCTTTCTCGGTTTTCTGGGCGCGGTAAGAGGTCATCCAGGCACCGCTTCTTTTAGAGGCCCGCGGGAAGAAGTCCATGTACAGGATCCCTACCAGTTTGCCATCGGCCTCGGTCACTTCATATGCGGTTACGTCTTGGTGGTACTTGGGCAGGTTAGGCAAGGCCTTGAATTTAAGGCCGTACAGTTTCTCCGTCACCGTGAACACGCCTTTTCTGATGTTGTCCAGGCTGAAGTAGGGTTGCAGGTCCTGCTCGTCCAGGTCAAAACGCTCTTTCCGGATCTTTTCGGTGTAATACCGCCAGTCATACGGGGCTACTTTGAATTTGGCACCCGAGGCGTCTACCATTTTCTGGATGTCCTGCTCTTCCTGCTTGGCTACAGCCAGGGCCGGGGCCCATAGTTGATCCAGCAGCTTGTTCACGTTCTCCGGGGTTTTGGCCATGCTTTCTTCCAGCACGTAATGGGCGTGGGTTTTGTAGCCCAGCAACTGCGCTTTCTCGCGGCGCAGGTTCACAATCTTGCGCAGAACTTCTTTGTTGTCCTGGGCATTGTTGTTATTGCCCCGCAGGGAGTAGGCTTCCCAGATCTGCTTGCGCAGGTCGCGGTTGTCGGCGTACTGCAGGAACGGCATCACGCTGGGGTTTTGCAGGGTGAATACCCATTTGCCCGGCTTTCCGGCGGCCTTAGCGGCGTCAGCGGCGGCGGCCACTACGCCCTCGGGCAACCCGGCCAGGTCTTTCTTATTATCAATGACTAATTGGTAGGCATTGGTCTCCGCCAGGATGTTCTGCCCGTACTGCAGGCTCAGCAAGGACAATTCGCCGTTGATTTTCTTCAGCTTCTCTTTGTCTGCGTCCTTGAGGTTGGCGCCGCTGCGCACGAATGATTTGTAGGTTTCCTCCAGTAGTTTCTGCTGCTCAGGAGTCAGTTTGAGGTCTTTTCTGGCAGAATAGACCGTTTTCACGCGATCAAACAATTTCTGGTTCAGGATGATGTTGTCACTGTGGGCCGACAGTTCCGGCGCTATCTCACGGGCGATTTTCTGGATCTGCTCATTGGTGTTGGCCGAGTTGAGGTTGTAGAAAACCGTAGACACGCGGCCTAACAGCTGGCCGGCATTCTCCATGGCCAGGATGGTGTTGTCAAACGTGGCCGGTTTGGCGTTGCTGACAATCGCATCAATCTCGCGCTGGTGCTGCCGGATGCCTTCCTGCAAGGCCGGTTTGAAATGCTCATCCTTGATCAGGTGAAAGGGCGGCACCTGGTGCGGGGTGTTGTACTTCTCTAAAAGGGGGTTGGTTTTGTCTTTGGCCTGACCTGCCGCCTGTTCAGTGCTTAATAGTCCGATAGCCATAGTTGCGAATACGCAGAGGGTTTTAGTAATCATTCTTCTGTTAAAAGGTAATGAAGGCTTTCTTTCTGGGTTGAATAGAAAAAAGAATGCCAAAAGTAAGCATTAAACGCGTGGGGGGCGAAAACCTATATACTTAATTCTTCTTTTGCTTACGTCTGCGAGCCTAAACCGTGTGGAGTTGGTTGCCCAAACCGCAACTAGGTTGCCTTGGAAGAAGGGTGGTTCTACAGGCTTTGGTGCTTTACCTTAAGGCCAGTTTTTTAATGAAATGGGGCCGCAGGCTTTCTTTGGACCCATCTCTCAAACGACATCTCCAGCCTGATCTCGCCTTTTCCCTGGGTGCCCACGTTATCCCAGCCGGCGGTTTGGTAGAAGGTTTCGGCCCGGGTGCCCGGGCTGGTGCTTAGCCACACGTTCTGTTGCGTTTGCTTGAAGTACCAATCCAGCATCAAGGTGTGCAAAGTGCGCCCAATGCCTTTCTTCTCGAAGGCTGGGTCTACAAACAAGGCCCAGATGCTATGGTCTTCCAGATCTGCGATGGCAAAGGCCACCACCGTGCCGTCTACTTCACAAACCCAACCTTTGCCCCGGCGGGTGATGTATTCTTCTACCTTGGCATCGGTGACCAGCGCCGGGTTGGATAGCACGTTCTCCTTCACGGCGTGCCGTACTACCTGCATTTGCGGAATATCTGAAACAGTGGCTTCTCTAAAAATCATGGGTTTTCTAATGGCAGTTATAATAGGTAAAGAAGCGAAAGTTCTACCATTGTTCCTGCAGTTGGAAAACCATTCTGGTGCTGTTTCCTCCTCGTTCGGAAAAGCTTTTTCCCTTATTGGTGAACATAATGCGCATGACCGAAGGTATTTTCCTTAAGTCTTTTTAATAAGTAGGTTGGAATCTACTTCCCAAGTTCTTCTCCAAAGCTGGAAATTCTTCTTGGTTCCATCTTCCGTTTAGGGATTCTTTTTGAAAAATGAGGCCTAAAATAAAGTAGGATAGAGGGGCAGGTGGAGGTTCATGCCAGGAGAAAGTGCTACTTAAACTAACTAACCGCGTTTAATGGCTGTTTTTGGTAAAATAGCTGATAAGCAACTCATATACAGATGGGTGAGCGGTAAAAATAACCTGGCTGAGTCTGGACTTTTAAAAGAAATTTTTGTAACTAACAGACGTTAGCTAGGCGTGGTGGGTGAAAAGAAGAGAAAGGAAAGGTCTGGCCAGATTTCGCGTCTTCACTTCTAATCCTTGCTGCATGAACATCAAAAAACTCCTCGTCGCCAATCGGGGCGAAATCGCGATTCGGGTATTGCGGGCCTGCAATGAGTTGGGCATCAAAACCGTGGCCATCTACACCTATGAAGACCGCTACAGCCTGCACCGCTACAAGGCAGATGAAGCCTATCAGGTAGGCAAAGACACCCAGCCCCTGCAACCCTACCTCAACATTGATGAGATTATCCAGATCGCGAAGGACAACGACGTAGACGCCATCCATCCGGGTTACGGGTTCCTGTCTGAGAACAAAGACTTTTCCCAGGCCTGCGCCGACAACGGGATTCTCTTCATCGGGCCCAAGCCTGCCGCCATGGCCGCCCTGGGCGATAAGATCGCGGCCAAGAAAGTGGCGCTGGAAAACAACGTGCCGCTCATCCAAAGCAACCGCGGTGATTTAACCAATATGGACATCGCCCTGTCTGAGGCCAACCGGATCGGGTACCCCATCATGCTCAAAGCGGCCGCCGGGGGCGGAGGCCGGGGCATGCGCATCATCCGGGACGATGAGCAACTGGAGAAAGGCTTCTTTGAGGCGAAGAACGAGGCTGCCAAAGCCTTCGGCGATGATACCCTGTTCCTGGAGAAATTCGTGGAGCGGCCCAAGCACATTGAGGTGCAGGTAGTGGCCGACAACCACGGCAACATCACGCATCTGTTTGAACGCGACTGCTCAGTGCAGCGGCGGTTCCAGAAAGTGGTGGAGGTGGCCCCGGCCATGGGACTGTCAGACCGCCTGCGCGAGGAATTGTATGAGTATGCGCTTCGCATTTGCCGGGCCGTGAACTACAACAACGTGGGCACCGTGGAATTCCTGGTGAACCCGCACACCGAGGAGATCTTCTTTATTGAGGTGAACCCGCGCATTCAGGTGGAACACACGGTCACGGAGATGGTAACGGGCGTAGACCTCATCAAAACCCAGATCTACATTGCCGCCGGCTATCCGCTGTCTGCACCGGAGATCAACTTGGGCCCCGACCGCCACATCATCCCCACGGGGTTTGCCATCCAGTGCCGCGTGACCACCGAAGATCCCGAGAACGACTTCAAGCCCGACTACGGCACCATCATCGCCTACCGCAGTGCGGGCGGTTTCGGGATCAGGTTAGACCAGGGCAGCGTGTACCAGGGCGCCAAGGTGAGCCCCTTCTTTGATTCGCTGCTGGTGAAAGTGCTGGCGCACGACAATACGTTGCAGGGCGCGGCCATCAAGATGCAGCGCACCCTGGATGAGTTCCGCTTGCGCGGGGTACGCCACAACATGCCGTTCCTGCACAACATCGTGTCCCACCCCGAGTTCATCAAAGGCAACGCCACCGTTGACTTCGTGAAAGACCATCCCGAGCTGTTCTTCTTCCAGAAACGGAAAGACCGGGCCACCCGCATCCTCAACTTCATTGCGGAGATCATGGTGAACGGCAACCCCGACATCAAGGTGAAAGGCCCTTACCGGGCGCTGGAGAAACCACACATTCCTGAATTCCCTAAAAGCACGTCTTACCCCAAAGGCACCAAAGATCTGCTCACGGAGCTTGGCCCCGACGGCTTTTCGCAGTGGCTCCGCCAGGAAAAGAAAATCCACTACACTGATACCACCTTCCGCGACGCGCACCAAAGTCTGCTGGCCACCCGCATGCGTACCTTTGATTTATTGAAAGTGGCCGAAGGATACGCCAAAATGCACCCGCAGACCTTCAGCATGGAAGTATGGGGCGGAGCCACCTTTGACGTCTGCCTGCGTTTTCTGCACGAAGACCCCTGGGATCGGCTGGCGCAGCTGCGGCAGGCCATCCCCAACATTCTGCTGCAGATGCTCATCAGGGGCTCCAATGGCGTGGGCTACAAAGCGTACCCAGACAACCTGATTGAAGCCTTCGTGGAGAAATCCTGGGAGACCGGCGTGGATATTTTCCGCATCTTCGATTCGCTCAACTGGATGAAGGGCATGGATTCCTGCCTCAACTTCGTGCGCAAACGAACCGGCGGCCTGGCCGAAGGCTCCATCTGCTACACCGGTGACATTCTGGACCCCGCCAAAACCAAGTACACGCTGGACTATTACCTGCGGCTGGGCAAACAGCTGGAAGACGCGGGTGCGCACCTCATCGCCATCAAAGACATGGCCGGGCTGCTGAAACCATACGCGGCCCAGGTACTGGTAGAGGCCCTGCGGGATACCGTGAAACTGCCCATCCACCTGCATACCCATGATACGGCCTCGGTGCAGGCGGCTACGTACCTCAAAGCCATTGAAGCGGGCGTAGACGTGGTGGATGTCTGCCTGGGTTCTATGTCGGGGCTCACGTCGCAGCCCAATTTCAACGCGGTGGTGGAGATGATGCGGTTCCAGGAGCGGCACCAGGCCTTTGACATGCCCAGCCTGAACGAGTTCTCCAACTACTGGGAAACCGTGCGCGAGTACTATTATCCGTTTGAAAGTGGCCTGAAAGCCGGCACCGCCGAAGTCTACCAACACGAGATCCCGGGTGGCCAGTATTCGAACCTTCGGCCACAGGCGCAGGCCTTGGGGCTAGGCGACAAGTGGGAGCAGATCAAGCAGACGTATACGGACGTGAACCAACTCTTCGGGGATGTGATCAAGGTGACCCCCAGCTCCAAAGTGGTGGGTGATATGGCCCTGTACCTGGTGTCTAATAACCTCACCACCGTGGATGTGCTGGAGCGTGGCGAACAGATCTCATTCCCGGAGAGCGTGCAGAGTTTCTTCAGAGGCGACATAGGCCAACCCGAGGGCGGTTTCCCGAAGAAGTTGCAGAAACTGGTGCTCAAGGAAGAACAACCTTACACCGATAAGCCGAACGAGCACCTGCCGCCCATTGACCTGGAAGGTGGTTTTGCCGCCTTTCAGAAAAAACACGGCCTAAATCGCCCCTTCACCGATTTCCTGTCTTACCAGCTGTACCCCAAAGTGTGGGAAGAGTATCGCCAGCACCAGATCCAGTTCGGGGATGTCTCTAAAATCCCGACCCGCATTTTCTTCTACGGCATGCGGCAAGGCGAGGAATACATCATTGACATGGCCCGCGGCAAATCCATCATTGTGCAGTATATGTCCATGACCGAGCCCGACGAGGACGGCAACCGCACGGTGTTCTTCAAACTAAACGGCCAGACCCGCAACATAGAGGTGCGCGACAAAACCGTGAAGGTGGAGAAAGTGTCGCACCGCAAAGTGGAGGCGGGGAACGCTAAGCAGTTGGGTGCCCCGCTGCAAGGCCTGCTCTCCAAAGTGCTGGTGCAGAAAGACCAGATGGTGAAGAAGAACACGCCCTTGTTCATCATTGAAGCCATGAAGATGGAAACCACCGTGACCGCCCCAGATGACATGGTCATCGCTGATGTGCACCTCCTGGATGGTACTTTGGTGTCAGCGGATGACCTGGTGCTGAGCTTGAATTAAAAAATTGGCCCTTGGGAGTACAAATCCCGGAGGTGTATAAAAAAGAAAGCGTTTGGGGCCTATTTCTTCAGAAACAGGCCTCAAACGCTTTCTTTCAATAGGAGACGCGGAGTTTAGATTCTTGACCCAATGCCGGCAATCCTTCTTCTGGGTAGCATGCTTGCCAGAAATATCCCAATGCCCAGGCCCAGGTGCAGGTAATTGTCTGCGCCATTGATGGCCAGGAAGCCCAGTAGCATGGTCATGCCCTCCGACCCAATGGTCACCAATCCAATCACACCTAACAGAAAGTACACTGCCCCAAATACCTTAAGAAAGGTTGCCGCCCGTTCTGGGGCTGCCAGGGCTACCAAAACAAACAAGGCTCCACTGATGATGTGCACCAGGTTATGCACCGCATCGGTATGGAAAATGGCATTATGGGTATCGCCTATGAGGGGGTTAGGCACAAATCCTAATAAACCCACCGCTAAGAAAGTAAACCCAATAAGAAGAGAGGCAGTTTTTGTTGTCATAGGTTTGGAAGTGTTTGGTTTATAGCCTACTACGGTAAATTTATATTTATAACTGAAATTGTTATAAATATTTCGTTTATGGGTATCTAAAGTTTTTCTCGCTGATAATAATGCTCCTCCAGGTTCTGATTTTAGTGTAAAAGGAAGACGGTTTGAGCAAGGGTTTCCTGTTAGTTTTCGGGAAATGCCACCTAAACCATTGGGTTCCTCACGTTTCGCCTCCTTTTTAGAAATAGATAAGGTTAAGGCATTCTGATATACTGGTTACTGCTGCTAGTTCAGCACACGTTTTTGAGGCTTTCGCCTCACGGAAGTTTCAAACTTCCGGTCATTTTAAGTCCAAGTTGAAAACTTGAACCAGGTCCAGGTGAAACAGTCCTGTTTTTTCTCCGAGATCTGCCTTGGAACTGTCCCAAGAGGGGCAAAAGGACGGCTAGCCCCACAGGGTTGGCCTTTAAGGAACAAGCCTAGAAACAGCTTCCTCGCATTTCGTCCCCCTTTGAAGGGGGTAGGGGGATGATGCTCGTGCTGCTCAGGCATTCCAGAGGATCATCTTTGTAGTCTTTTTTGCCCATCCGGATTTATAAATCTGGATGTCACCTGCTGGGGATTTATCAATCCCCGTTTTTGTGCATCTCGTGTACTGGGGATTTAAAAATCCCCGACAGAATGGTTCGGGATTGGTAAATCCCAAACAGCACTGGCTTCATCTTTTATAAGGTTCGTAGCTGTTGGTTTTATCCTTAAAACCAGCTGCCGGGTAATTTTACTCCCCTTGCTTCAATCTTACCTTTTGGTTTTGTAGCTCTCCTAAGCAGGTTACTTCAAATAACTGCTTTTACTTCTTCAAACGGCCTTTTCATCCCCCAACCCCCTTCAAAGGGGGACGGAATGCGTGCACAGCAAAGAGATATATTGAATCTCCGCTCTTGCTTGGACTTCAGTTTTCATGTTAGCCTCATGGAATGGCCTAAAACCAGAATGGCTGCGATTACTGCAGCCATTCTGGTTTGGTGGTGGTGATATGGGCCTTGAGTTGGTTCAAGAGACTGTAAAGCCCGAAGTAGGTTCTGTTGATGAACAAGCCGTGGCGGGAGCCGCGGGCCTGCCTTGAGTTCCGGAACATCTTGTCCCGGGCTACCCGGTCACCCAGCGCGAAAATCTGGCTGAAGTACGCGTCATCAGCGAAGTCAAAAGTGGCGGCATGGAAAGGTTTGCCCAGCAAAGCGATCATTTCCTTAAAAACACCCTTGAAATAGGCTTGCTCCTCAGGGGAATCCAGGCTGCTGATAAAGTCCAGGTCAAAGAAAATCTGGTTCAGTTGGGTTTCGTTCAGCAAAGAATCCTTTTTGATCAGCGAGAAATAGCCTCTGTAGAAATCCTCTGGAATCACTTTGACGCACCCGAAATCAATCACGCCCAAGGTCACGCCCTGCTGCACAATAAAGTTGCCCGGGTGCGGATCAGCGTGTACTTTCTTCAAGAGGTGCACCTGGTGGTGGTAGAAGTCCCAGAGGGCCTGCCCAATCTTGTTCCGGTCTTCCTGGGAGGGGTTAGTCTGGAGCCATTCTTTGAGATGGTCGCCTTCCAGCCAGTCCATGGTGATGATGCGCGCGCTGCTGAGGGCCGGGTAATAGGTGGGGAAGTTCAGGTGCGGGATATGGTGACAGGCCTGGGAAATCTCCGTGGACCGTTGTACCTCCAACTTGTAATCCGTTTCCTCCAGCAGTTTCTCCTCTACTTCTTCCATGTAGTGGTTTATCTCCTTCTCGTTCATGTTGAGCAACCGATGGGCGAACGGTTTCACCATGCGCAGGTCTGAGGTCACGCTGTCGGCCACGCCGGGGTACTGCACCTTCACCGCGAAGGTCTGGCCGTTTTTGGTGGCCTGGTGCACCTGCCCAATGGAGGCGGCGTTCACCGCCGAGGTGGTGAAAGTGTCAAATAGAACCTCGGGCGCTACCCCAAAGGCTTTCTGGAAGGTCCTCACCACCAGCGGATAGGAGAGGGGCGGCGCGCTGTACTGGGCCATGGTGAATTTGTCCTGGTAAGCGCGCGGCAGAAGGTTCTTGTCCATAGACATCATCTGCGCCACTTTGAGGGCACTGCCTTTGAGCTCACTCAGGGAGGCGTAAATGTCTTCGGCGTTGCTGGCGTGTAGTTCCTCTTTGCTTAAAGAAGGGTTCACCATCTTCTTGGCGTAGTGCTTGATGTAGTTTCCGCCTACTTTGGCGCCGGCCCCAATGAATTTAGAGGCCCGCTGTACTTTGGAGGTAGGAATATGGTCTTGTTCTGGTTGGGTACTGCTCATGAAGGGTTATTTAGACTGGTAAAGGAATTTGGCCAGATCCACGAAAGAGTCCAGAGCGGTTCTTCCTATCAGATCAAACGCGAGGGTGACGGTCTTCTCAATGGCCACATCGGTCTTCTCAAAGGACACCGAGGTGTCTTTAAGCCAGAACTGAAAGAGGAACAGCGTTTTAAGCCACAAAGCGTCGTCATACTTGTCAGAGATATATTTGCGGTCTACGATCTCGCCTTCGGCTTTGCCTTCCTGGATGAGGCCTTTGGCAAACTCCTTGAATTTCTCCCGGAAGCTTCTTACCTCCTGGGGCGTGATCTTATGCAGGTTGGGGTGTCCCTCATACAGGGCCAGCAGGTAGCTTCGGTGTTTCTTGAGCACTTCCACCCAGGTGTAATAAAAGGACAGGAGCTTCTCTTTGGCAGAGTAGGACTGGTAGACTTCCTGGGCGTGCATCATGGCGAAGGTCTCGTCAAAGATCTGGTCCCATACGTCGCTTTTCACGCCTTGGAACGAGGTGAAATAGCGGTAGAACTCCTCTTCTGAAATTCCCAGGTCTTGGGCGAACTTAAACACGGAGGCGGGGGGGCGACCGGTCTGCAGCACGTGCTCTACAAAGGCCTGAACTATTCTTTTTCTGGTGTCACCAGGTTGGCCAGCATTGAAATCTGTGTTTTCCATCTTCTTCGGCTTGTCTACCTAAGAAACAAACAGAAGCGCAGAGAGGTTTAGGTTTATGTGAATAAATCCTGGTTTATGGAGAGGGAAAACAAGGGAGAGACACATGGTGCGTGCCGCGTTTTCAGGAAGGGTTTAGTGGGGGAATTTAATCTCATACAGGTGGGGCCACAGTTTGCCGGTCACATAGATTTTATCAGTGGCGTCGTCATAGGCAATGCCGTTTAGTTCCAGGGCGCGGGGCTGCTTGGCTTTGGCATCTTTTTTCAGGGAGGAGAGGTCTAGCTTGGCCACCACTTTGCCAGTGGCCGGGTCAATCTTGACAATGGTGTTGGTGGTGTAGACGTTGGCATACAGGTAGCCATTGATGTACTCCAACTCATTGAGGTTCTCCAAAGCATTCGTTCCTTCGGTGACCGCCAGGTATTTTTCTGCTTTAAAGGTGGTGGGGTTCAGGTAGGTCAGCCGGTTGGTGCCGTCGCTCATGATCAGGTGGGTGCCATCAGTGGTCATACCCCAGCCTTCCTTGCTGGGGAAAGTGAACTGCCCCGTTTTCTTGAAGCTGGGCAAATCATACACGAAACCGGCGTTGGTCAGGTAAGTGAGCTGGTACATCTTGCCGTGTAGCACCGCAATGCCTTCGCCGAAATACGTTTGCCGGTCCAGTTCTGCTTTCACTTCTAGGGTGCCGGTTTCCAGGTTCACGACCCCTATCATAGAACGGGAATGCGGCAGGTACTCGGGGGAGCCGGTGCTTTCATACAGATGGCCCTCATGCACCAGCAAGCCTTGGGTAAAAACGGTGGTGTCATGCGGATAGGCCTTTACCACACTGTAATTCAAGAGAGGAACGGCCGGGTGATTCGCGCTGCTTTTGCTGCTTCCGAAGAGGGGAGCGGGCTTCTTATGATCATTGGCGCACCCTACCAGCAGCAGGAAGCAGAGCAGGAGCGTAGGGCAGGTAAGCTGGAAGGTAAAAGTCAGGGTCAAGGCTGGGTGGTGATTAAGTCACTTCTAGGTGCTAAACCGAGGAACAGAAGGCCGTCTAAAAGCCCCGTGTTTCCTGCTGCCTGGGCTTGAGAGACCTGGCGTATGCGCAATATTAGCGCTTTATCTGACGGTGAGAAAACTTCAGCTGGTTTGTTTTCTCCGGTTGCTGGCTGTTTCTGTCTAAGGCCAGAATGGCCGCGAAAACGGCTAACACCAGGGTGATAGGGGTGAAGATGAGTTTCTCAAGATAGCTGTTGGAAAAGAAATTGCCTACCGTGTTCAGTAGAAACACCACCACCATCACCCAAAGGGCGGCGGTCAAGATTCTGGGCGAGAACTTCCATTTGATATAACCGGTCACCAGTAAAGAGATTAGCAGGAACAACAGGTTCAGGGCCAGTACGGTGGTTTCCACGCCATACATTTCCTCCTGGGTGGTGATGCGCCCACCGCCCACTATGGTAAACGGGATTACCGAGCATAGCACGAGCACATGGAACACAACAGACAAGGCAAAGAGGAGGATCAAGCCATGGGAGGCGATTTTTTTCATAGGGTAGATAGTTGTTTTGGCGGCGGTTTAGGGAAAGTGGCCCCAAAATACTAAACTTAACAGGAAAAGCAATACTGCTAATGCACAGTGACTTAAGTAGTATTTTTCTGACAAATGAACCCGTTAGTAAATACCTTCCTCAGCTGTGTTTCCTGGCCCTTTTTGGAGGAAAGGGTGTTTTCTGGAAAGAGGGAAGCCCTTTTAGCGCAATTCCTCCTGGCGGTTGGGGATGGGTGGGTTTTGCCATTTGTAGGCCGAGTAGACTTTTCGGGTTGAGGTGTTTCCAGGAGGACATGCCTTGGTGTCCCCAAAGTCTTTGGAGAGGAATGAGGCGCAGGGAGGTTTCGGGTTTTCAGGCCGTTTTTGGAGAAAGGGTGCCAAAACCGGCTCCGCCTACAACCTTAGTGGGCACCTACCTATAAAAGAGTGTATTGTTCCTCAAATTAGGGGCGGGCGAAGGGGCTATTCGGTAAAAGCCAGAAAGAAATCGCACCTTTGCAAACTGTTTCTGCTTGTGCTACTCGTACAAAGGAGAAATGGATTATCACCTCGGCCCCGGCCGAAACACCGCTGACCATGAAATTCGAAGATTACCATATCAACCCCGCCATCAAGAAAAGCCTGGAGAAACTGGGCTTCAAGAAACCCACTGATATCCAATTCAAAGCCATTCCGCCTATCCTGAAAGGGGAAGATGTGCTGGCTATCGCGCAGACGGGAACGGGCAAGACGGCGGCTTTTGCCATTCCGGTGCTGCACATGTTGCATGAACGCAAGCAGTACGCCCGCCAGGACGGCATCAAATGCCTGGTGATGGTGCCCACCCGCGAACTGGCCATCCAGATCACCGAGGTGTTCCAGACCCTGGGCAAGCACACCCGCGTTAATACCTTGACGGTGTACGGCGGGGTAGAGCAAGCGCCCCAGATCTCCAAGCTGGAAGACGGCGTGGATATTTTGGTGGCCACCCCCGGTCGTATGTTCGACCTGGTGAGCCAAGGCCACATTAGGCTGGAACGCGTAGAGGTCCTGATCCTGGACGAGGCCGACCACATGCTGGACCTGGGCTTCATCAAAGACATCCGGGACGTGCTGCGCCACCTGCCCCGCAAGCGGCAGACCCTGTTTTTCTCGGCCACCATTAATGAGTACATCAAAGACTTGGCGTATTCACTGGTGACCAAGCCCATCCGCATCCAGATTTCGCCTAAAGACCCGGTTTCCAAGAACGTGGACCACTCGGTGGCCTACATTGGCATGGACGACAAGCGGTTCTTCCTGGAGCGCGTGATCAAGGAGAACGAAGGCAGCAAGATCCTGGTGTTCGTACGCACCAAGGTGCGGGCGGAACGGGTGCACGCCGCCATGGAGCGCGTAGAGATCAAAGCAGACACCCTGCACGGCGACAAAGACCAGAAAGACCGCCTCACTGCCCTGAACCGCTTCAAGAAAGGCGAGGTGAAAGTTCTGATCGCTACGGATGTGAGTTCCCGGGGTATTGACATCCCCAGCGTGGAGTACGTGGTGAACTATGACTTACCAGATGTGCCGGAAAACTACGTGCACCGCGTAGGCCGTACCGGCCGCGGAACCCAGAAAGGAAAGTCCGTGTCGTTCTGCAGCCCCGAAGAGAAACCGATCCTGGACGAGATTGAGAAATACCTGGGCAAGCCCATCAAAGTGCTGGACATTGAAAAGCAGGACTACACCGCCACCATTGACTTCTCCGCTGAGGTAAAACCTGACCTGAAGTCTCTGATGAAGGAAATCCATGACTTTGAGGAAGCCACTAAGAAAAAGAAGAAGCCCAAGAAAAAATAGCTTTTAAAAACTGCAGCGGTGCGCCGTTTAGGACCTGTTATAGAAGAAACAGGCCCTAAACGGCGCACCGCTTTTTTATGGGCAGGCAATCATGTTTCTGACTATTTATGGGCCTTCAACCCTTTCCTCACCAACCCTTCCTTCTACTGAGTTTCTATGAATGCTCTTTCTGGTTTCCTTCAAGTTCTGGTTTCCATTAAGCCCCACCTACTCTAGCAAAGGAACATTAGGCAAGGTCGCTTTCCCCTTTAAAGGCAAGCCTGATCCATCCCCTAAAAACCTGGTTCAAGTTTTCAACTTGGACCTACCATAGCCGGAAGTTTGCAACTTCCGTGAGGCGAAAGCCTCAAATTGCCTTTTGCTGACTTTCCTGCCACTACTAGACAACGCACGCATCCCGTCCCCTTTTGAAGGGGGAAGGGGGATGATTTCTCGTGCTGATCATCGCGTTCCCGAGGATCACGCTTCAACTATGGCGCGGATTTACTCCTGCAGATCAGGCATTCCCGAGAATCGTTATGCCTTACTTCTAGGAGGTTAGCTGGTTCTTCAGAGGCCTTTGTCATCCTAGGCCTTCAAAGGGGGACAAAAGAAGTACCTGATGCAGAGGTGGGAGAAGCTTTTGGAAGTTAATCGGGCATTGAAGCGTCTTCTGTTAACAGCCCGTTTTAAGAGAAACAGGCTGTAAACAGGTAGAGACCAGCAGGAATTACCTTTAACAGGAAGTTGCCGGGCCAACCTTCAAAGAAGGTGCCTCAAAGCTTCCTCCATTTTGCGGCTGTTTTGCAGAAAAGAGCGCTAAACAGCCTCTTGTCCCCTACAATCCTTGTTTAGCATCTGGTAGTCTGGTGAAGTTCAGGTCTTGGAAGTCGTAGCTGAAATCAGTGAGCGGGGAGATGGGCTTCATGGTCATGCCGGTGGCGCGGCCTTCGGTGTCCAGGGCGAAGTTCACGAAGGCATCAGCGTCCATGCTGCGTTCTTTCCATTTCACCACGAAGCTGGTGCCTTTGTAGGCGAACATCTGACCAGAAAGCTTGGGCGACCGTTTGGCTTCAAACCAGAGCAAGCCGTTCTTCCGGGAAATCACCACCTCGCCTAGCCAAGGGTCGCGGTAAGTGCCCAGGTAAGCGCTGTAGTCAGGGTTCTTTTTCTGCTGCTTCTGCACGGTGGCCACGTGTTTCCAGATGGCATCGGTGACGTTTCCGGCCTTGGCCAGGGATTCTTGGCGCGTTTTGGCGTACTGAGCCACGCGGTCGGTGCCGGTGAGCTGCAGGTAGCCGTCTTTGATCTGGTCGGTGATGGCCCGGAACGCGCCGCCTTCCTGCTGGTTCGTCAGGACAATGATGCCCAGGTTCAGCTCCGGGATCATGGTGATCTGGGTCACCATGCCTTCCAAGCCGCCGGTGTGGTGCAGCTGCTTGTAGCCTTTCACATCGGTGATGTGGAAGCCCAGGCCATAGGCGGCGAATTGGGTGTTGTACGGGCCCGGACTGCGCACCGGCACCAGTGTTTGGGGCGTCCAGAGTTCTTTACTCACCGCCTCTGAGAACAGCCGCTGACCGTTGCCGTATTGGCCGCGGTTGAGCTGCAGCAGTACCCATTTGTTCAGATCTGCTACGCTGGCGTAGATGCTGGCCGCGGCGTGGTCTACCTCGGAGCGGTGGCGCTGGATCACGCGCACCTTGCCGTCTACCACCGCGTGGCCGTCTATTACGTTGCCTAGGTCTTTCAGCCGCTCATACGTGGCCGCTGACTCGGTCATGCCCAGGGGTTGCAGAATACGCTCTTCCACAAAGGCATCCCAGCTTTTTCCGCTCACGCGGGCCACCACCTCACCGGCCACAATGTAGAGGTTGTTGTCATAGTCATACTTGCTTCGGAAAGACGAGGTAGGCTTGAGGTGGCGCAGGTTGTAGATGATGTCTTTGAGCGTGAAGTTGTTGGAATCCGGCCAAAGCATTAAGTCGCCGGCCCCCAAGCCCAGACCGCTGCGGTGGGTGAGCAGATCCCGGATGGTGAATTCCTCGGTCACGTAAGGGTTGTACAGCTTGAACTCGGGTATATAGTCCTGCACCTTGTCGTCCCAGTTCAGTTTACCGGCATCTACCAGCAGCCCCAGCGCCGTGGCGGTAAAGGCCTTGGTGTTAGAGGCAATCCCGAAGCGCGTGTGGGCATCGGTTTTCTCCCCGCTGTTCAACGACCGTACCCCATACCCCTGGGCGTGCACTACTTTCCCGTCTTTCACCACGCCCACCGAAATACCCGGCACTTTGAACGCCTGCATGGTGCGCTGCGCCAATTCGTCTATTTGCGAGCTGGTGAGCCCTTGGCTAAAGCCGAAGGGGATGGTAGTTAGGAGGAAGAGGGTGAGGAGGAGGGGTTTCATTGAAGGCAGTAATGGTGAATGAATTAGCTAATTTTGAGAAGGCTTGCTGTAAAAGCGACTTCTTTGTATACTTTACATAAAGTTTTTAATTACAACTGTATTTTATCTTATTAAATTTTTCCCTTTCGGTACTAATTGTAGGAAAGAGTTTTATTTGAATTCTCTTTTTATGGTTGAGAGCACATCTCCGAATGTTTCTCGAATTTTGCCTTTACTAAATCGTATTTGTTGGATCCCGTATAAGTTCGAGAATTCTTCAGTTCCCTCTTCTAAGAGCACAATTGCTCGGCTGAAACCTAGCTTTCCTTGGAAAAGACCAGTTTCATGAATTACGTTTGGTCTTGCCGTTATTTTTCCATCCACCATTTCATCTTCTCCTGTCATTACTAATATTGCAAATGATGATTTTGCTAACATATCATCTAGAATATCCCTAATTGTATGACCTGCTCTCGCTCCGGTTTCATAAGCTATTACTGAAAGACCATGTTTATCTGTTAAATGGTCTTTTAAATCCCTCCACTGAAAGTTTCTTCCATGCCCAATAAAAATTTTTGGTCCATCTTCTTTTTTTATTTCTGGTTCTGGTAATCTATATTCCTTCCAATCTTTATCTATAACAAAAAAAACTTCTTCGATCTCTGCTCTTGATGGGGCTTCAATTGCTAAATAGGTAATATTTTCTGGAGTAGAAGAGAATATCAATTGGTATTTGACTTTGTCATTGAATTTGGTTTTAAAAAATTCTGCTCTATAATAGTCCTTTGAGAAATCTGAAAAAAATTCAGAATCATTATCATAAGTCCAAGTCTCATCTCCAAAATCAATAGTTTTCTCATTGTTTTTAATTTCTAAATCATCTGGAGTTAATTCAAGCCATTTTTCATAAATATTTTTTATTTTAGCAGATGATAATTTTATTCTGTTATATACTTTTTTCTTTCTCATAATATATTATATTAAATATTTAATAACATAAGATCTTAGTTGTTATTAAGTGATAATAGTGAAGTTTTTACATTATCAGCGTAAAATGCTTATTAATTTTTACACCAAGACTGGTCTTTTTAAGTAATTAAAAACAGCTATGTGGACTTTAGTGATCGAATATAATGTATAAATTTAAATTATATAAATTTCTATGCCCGTTTTATTCTTATTTTTTAAATACATCTAAAAGCAAAAAACTGTCTCCTAATTTACCGGTTCCTTTTACAAATGCTGGTAAGAAACCATACCTTATAGAATTTTCTGGTAAGTATATTTATACGAAGAGAAAAAGCTTGTCCTGTTAGCCTCAATGAGGCTAACACTCTAATTAGAATTTGTCTTGTTGCCGCCTCACCTATCCAGATAACCTAGTAAACTCAAAACATCTAATTTACTAACTCCTACTAGAATGGCTGAAGGTTAAATCTCTACCTTTCCCACCACAGCCCTGCCACTCAAATGACCTTGTAGCATTTCAAGTCCCGCAGTCGTCTCTTCATTACTCCAACTCCCGCCTTCATCCCATCCTTCCAAGCCTTCTTACCCTCTAGGGTTGAGGTTGATAAACAATGTCTAAACAAATAAGTTGACAAGCCGTATTTTAATTTTAGATTCACCTAAATTTAATTCTCAGGCTTTTCAACTTCAGATATGCGGCATCAACTACTTCTCTTATTCACCTGTTTTATTTCCCTCACCGCCACTGCCCAGCAGACTGTGGTTACCGGAGCGGTGGAAGACGCGCAGACCCGGGAGCCGCTGGGGTTCTGCAACATCAGTGTGCTGAACACCACCATCGGCACCATGACCGATGAGAAGGGCAGGTTCAAGCTTTCCTTGGCTCCCGATTATGCCAATGCCCGGTTGGTGGTCTCTTTTTTGGGGTATCAGAACGACACCCTGCCGCTGAAAGCCGGGAAAACCCAATACCAGGTGAACCTGAAACCTTCGGCCGGAAAGCTGAATGAAGTAGTGGTCACGGGCACCATGAAAGAGATGAGCCGCCTGGAAAGCCCGGTGCCGGTGGAGGTCTATACGCCCGGCTTTTTCCGGAAGAACCCCACGCCCAGTTTGTTTGAGGCGGTGGGGCTGGTGAACGGCGTGCGGCCGCAACTCAACTGCAACGTCTGCAATACCGGCGACATCCACATCAATGGCATGGAGGGCGCCTACACCATGATCCTGATTGACGGCATGCCCATAGTGAGTAGCCTGTCCACGGTGTACGGCCTAAACGGCATCCCCAACAGCCTGGTAGAGCGGCTAGAGGTGGTCAAAGGCCCGGCGGGCGCGCTGTACGGGTCAGAGGCCATGGGCGGCATCATCAACGTGATCACCAAAAGCCCGCTCAAAGCGCCGCGGGTGAGCGTAGACGTGTTCGGCACCTCCTGGCGGGAATACAACACAGATGCCTCGGTGAAATTCAAAGTGGGGGAGGCCACCAGTTTACTGGGCGTGAACTACTTCCGGTACCAGAACCCCGAAGACAAAAATGAAGACGGTTTCACCGATGTGACCTTACAGCAACGCATCTCGCTGTTCAACAAATGGGACTTCGCCCGAGCCGAAAACCGCCAGGCCAGCATGGCCGTGCGGTACGTGTATGAAGACCGCTGGGGCGGTCAGATGGGCTGGACCAGACAACACCGCGGCGGGCAGGAACTCTACGGCGAGAGCATCTACACCAAACGCTGGGAAGTCCTGGGTTTGTACCAGTTGCCAGTCCGGGAGAAAGTGATGGCGCAGGTTTCTTTCAACGGGCACCACCAGAACTCGTTCTACGGCAGCACGCCTTTCCACGCAAACCAGCGGGTGGCCTTTGGGCAACTCTACTGGGACAAACAACTAGGCCTCCGGCACAGCCTGCTGGCCGGGGCCGCCCTGCGGTACACCCACTATGACGACAATACCCCTGCCACGGCTACCGGGAATGCTTCCATACCCCAGAACCAGCCCATGGTCACCCCGCTGCCCGGCGTTTTTGTGCAGGATGAGTGGACCCTCACCGAGAAACACAAACTGCTGCTGGGCTACCGGTATGACTATGACCGGCGGCACGGCCACATCCAGTCGCCGCGGGTGGCCTACAAATGGGCGCCAGACCCCAAACATACCCTGAGGGCCAGTTTCGGGACAGGATACCGGGTGGTCAGCCTCTTCACCGAAGACCATGCCGCTCTCACCGGCGCCCGCGAGGTAGTGATTGCCGAGGCCCTGCAACCCGAGGAATCCATCAACAGCAACCTGAACTACGTGTTCCAGGTGCCCGCCCAGCACTACCTGCTCACCCTGGATTTGACCGGCTTCTATTCCCGCTTCAGCAACAAGATTATAGGCGACTTTGACACTGATCCGCAGAAGATCATCTATGACAACCTTCGGGGCCATGCTGTGTCCAGGGGCGCTACCCTCAACCTGGAGCTTTCTTTTTACAACCCGCTCAAACTCATGGCCGGCGTCACGTACCTGAAGGTGTACCAGAAAGAGGCGGATGCCGAAGGCCAGCTGCAGAAGACGGTGCAACTGCATGCCCCAGAGTGGGCGGGCAACTTCCTGGCCAGCTATACCTTCCATAGAAACTATACGGTAGACCTCACCGGTACCTGGAGCGGCCCCATGCGCCTTCCCGTGGTGCCCCATGATTTCCGGCCCGAATACTCGCCCTGGTTCAGCCTGGTGAACGTGCAGGTTACCAAGAAGGTGGGCCGCACCTGGGACCTGTATGGCGGGGTGAAGAACCTGCTCAACTTCGTGCCCCAAAATCCCATCCTGCGCTCCTTTGATCCCTTTGACCGCACCGCAGATGATCCTGTCACCAATCCCCACGGCTACACCTTTGACCCCAGTTACAACTACGCCCCCTTGCAAGGCACCCGGGTATTCCTGGGAGTCCGCTACACGCTGTTGTAACCGTTTGTTCTCAGGGAGAATAGGTGTTTAAGGCGTGTTTTCAGTGAAATCCACTCTAAACTCAACGCTTTTGGGGAAAAGCCGGGATAACCAGGCAGAGTGGGGCGGGCTCCCAGCGGCACTACGTTTTGCCGGTCGCGGACAGCAGTGGGGCCGTGAGAATGCAGGTGAATTTCCTCAAAACACCACCTCCTCAGCTATAAGGTCTCGCTTCCACCTGGGGTTATTCCTAGGTTCGGGGCCTTGCGCCAGGGATAGGTTTTCCGCTATGGGGTGCTTTTCCCTGTGTTGAGAAGGCCAGCGTTCTGTTTTTAAGGCGCCCCAGCAGAAAAGGTAGCCATGTTTGGTTCCTGGTAAGTAAATTTACGGGAGGAAAAAGTACATTGTCCAACCTTCTCCTGCCATTCCCCGAATACCCAGGCACTACTATCCAGACCAGATGCAGAATTACTATACCTCCAAGATTGTCTTGATTACGGGCGGCGCCCAGGGCATTGGCCTTGGGTTGGCCCAGGCGTTCGCACTGGAAAAGGCCTATGTCGTCATCACTGACCTTGATTGGGAGGCGGGGGCCGAAGCCATGGCCTGGCTACGGAAACAGAACCTGGCGGTGGAATTCATGCCTTGTGACGTGAGCAAGGAAGAACAGGTGCAACAACTCATGAACAAGGTGAGGCAGCAGCATGGCCGGCTAGACGTGCTCATCAACAATGCGGGCATTGCTAACCCGGCCCGTAAGCCGCTGGCTTCTCTGCCCGTAGAGGAGTTTGACCAGGTGATCACGGTGAACCTGCGGGGACCGCTCCTGTGCGCGAAGTACGCCCTGCCACTCCTGGAGAAAGGAACCCACCCCACCATTTTGAACATCACCTCTACCCGGGCCTTCATGTCTGAGCCCAACACTTTTGGGTACACCGCCGCCAAAGGCGGGCTGGAAGCCCTTACCCATGCACTGGCCGTGAGTCTGGCTCCTCAGCAGATCAGGGTGAACGCCATCAGCCCCGGCTGGATTGAGACCGGCCCCTGGCAGAAAGAAAGCCGGAAGGTGGCGCCGCAGCACAGTCCGCAAGACCAGGAACAGCACCCGGTAGGGCGGGTAGGCACCCCCGAAGACATTGCCGAAGCCGCTCTTTTCCTTTGTTCAGACAAAGCCGGGTTTATCACGGGCCAAAGCCTCACCATTGACGGCGGCATGACCGTGAAAATGATGTACCATGAATAACCCTTCGGTTTCACCCTTATTTTTGCAGAACTGACCTGAAATTACCCTGGTTGGCTTTCTTCAGCCCCCTGGGGAGGAACCCTTCCGGTTGGGGAGGAGTAAAAGAAAGAGAACCATTGCCCCTAGCCTATGTCCTTGCTGCCCGGAAATCCGCTGTTGTTGTACGTCACAGACCCCATGTGTGCCTGGTGTTACGGGTTTACGCCCGTGATCAGAAGGTTGAACGCACTCTGGTTTGGGCGGCTCACGGTGCAGGTGCTGGTAGGAGGCCTCAACCCCTACGCCCATGATCCTTTGTCTGCGCCAGAGAGAGATAAACTGGCGGTGAATTGGCACAGGTCGCAGCGGAAATCATTGTTGCCCTTTGATTACAGCTTCTTTTTGCAAAAAGACGCCCAATATGACACTGAGCCCGCTTGCCGGGCCTTGCTCACCGTGCGCCACCTGAGGCCTGGTCTTAGTCTGGAGGTGCTGCGGGCCCTGCACTCGGCCTTTTTCGCCGATGGCCTGGACCTTTCCAATACCCGCGTATTGGTAGAGGTGCTGCGGCCCTTCGGGATACCGGAGAACCTGTTCCTGGCCGTTTTTGAGACCGATGAGATCTACCGCCAAACCCAGGAAGAGTTCCAGCTGGTGGAGCAGATGGGCGTGAGCACCCTGCCCAGCGTGTACCTAGACCATGCCCAGGGCCCCCGCCTCATATCGCGCGGGTTCTGCGAACTCCCTGAACTGGAAGAACGCCTGCTCCAGGCCTTGCAGATCCCTTATTAGAGATGGAATGATTGAGTGATTGAGAGAATGAATGAGTGAGAGATGAAGTGAATGGGTGATTGAGTGAGGGGAGAAGGTTAGGTTTAGAGATTGGGAAATATGAAGATTGGGAGTTTCCCTTCTGACGATTGGTGCTAACTTTTACTACCGTGACCTATCAAGGCATTCAATGCCGTTCAGTGCCATTATTGGTGTTCTCACCAACAACCAAGACCACGTCTCCCAGGGAAAAGGCTAACCTGCTATAGCACAGACCATACCCGCTCTATTTATAGCCTATTTTCTGTAAAAAGCATGGGAAGCGCGGTGGTGAGTGATAACACCAACAACGGGACCTAAGAGAGCGGCTTCGGCCGAAACTCTAAAATGGGTTTACCACAAACCTCTCTTAATTCCAGCATTTCCTCCATTACTCACTCACTCCTTCATCACTCACTCAATCTCTCAATCATTCCATCTCTCATTCTCTCAATCATTCAATCTCTCAATCATTCACTCCTTCAATCTCTCATAATGCCGTAAAAACAGCGTCTCTACTTCCTTCGCCTCTGGTAGGTTGGCTTCCTGGGCCGCCCTTGCCAGGTTTTGCAAGCCGTACAGGTTTAGTTGCCGTTCCCGTTCAAAATAGGCTGGCTGTGACTGGTAGTAAGTGAAATGGGTGGAGAAACGATGAGCCAGCAGTTGCACCAGCGCCTGGGCCTCTTTAAGTAGGCCCGCCTGCGCCAGGGGCAACACCAAATCTGCGCTTTCATAGGTATGCGGTACCCCGGCATCTGGCAGGAAGGTAAGGCAGGCGGTCAACACGTGGCTGGCTTGGTCTCCGTCACCGGCTTGCAGATGGGCCATGGCCAAGGCGGCAAAGTTGCGACGGTAGGCGGGCACCACCTGCGTCACGAAGTTTTCCTCAAAAAGGCGGTCTGCCCGGTCCAGGCCCCGGTAGTTGAACGCACGGAGCAAGTTTTCCTGGGTACGGCCGCGGTCTACGTAGGGGCCAGCCGCCGGGGCAGGGTTTCGGGCGGGAACAAGGCGCAGGGCCATGCCTTCCAGTTGCAGGTACGGCTCCAAACCAAGCTCCGCCGTTTCAGATCCGGTGCTGGAGAAATAGATAGGCCGTTGCCACTGGTTGGCGGCTATCACATCTAGCAGGAACAGGTGTTTTTTCTCCAGCGCCTCGGCCTGCAGTTCCCACGCCATTGCTGGTGCTACCTGGTCAGCACGCTCCTCTGACACCGTACCGTTTTGCAGCACCGCGTTCCGGTCTACCGGCAGACTCAGGTGTTTGGTGGGTAAGACGTTCAAGGTGCGGCCATCCTGGGTCTGGACCTGGAGCGCGGGGTGCTGCTGGGCCAGGAGGTGCAGGTACTGGCGCAAATCCATGCCGGATTGCTGCACGCTGGGGTTGGGCATGAACGGAAGGTAGTTGTTCGTGCTGAAGGCATACTGCGCCAGGGGCAGGAAACCTGGCAACGGGGCCGAGGCATTGGGCTGTCGGCGCGCCTGCTCCAGGTACCAATCGGTGTTGAGGTAGGTCATGACCAGCACGCGCACATCGGTCCTAAAGCCTTCCACTTCCTGGGCATACCACAGCGGGAAGGTGTCATTGTCGCCGTTGGTGAACAGGATGGCGTTGGGGGCCACGGAGCTCAGCAGGTTCTTCGCCGAGTCAAGGGCGTGGAAGCGGCGGGACCGGTCGTGGTCATCATAGCCTTCGGCCAGGAGCAGGGCGGGCACCGTGAGCGCCAATACCATGGCTCCCGCCGCCGCCCAAAGTTCGTTTTTCAAGAAACGGCGCAGAAACTCCCCCAAGGCCAGCACGCCCAACCCTAGCCAGATGCTGAAGGCGTAATACGAACCGGCGAAGGTGTAGTCGCGCTCGCGGGGTTCTACGGGAGGCTGGTTCAGGTACAGCACAATGGCCACGCCCGCGAAAATGAACAGCAACAGCACTACCCAGGCATCCGCAGATTTCCGCCGGAATTGAAAAAACAGCCCTAAAACGCCCAAGAGCAGCGGCAACAGGAAAAACTGGTTCCGGGCTTTGCTTTGGGCAAGAGGGGCGGGAACATCTGTTTTCTTCTCCCACGGCCACAAGACCCCGGCATGCAGCCCATCGCCCTGGCGCCCAATGAAATTCCACCCGAAGTACCGCCAATACATGTGGTTCAGTTGGTAGTGCCACAGAAAGCGCAGGTTCTGGCCCCAGGTGGGCTTCTGGCCCGGTTGCACGTCTACCCAATTCTGGTAGGCCCGCAGGTGCACGGGTTGGTCGGAGTACAGGCGGGGGAGCAGGGTCTTGTCCTGGGCTGCGTAAATGGCTTCGTATTTGGTGTCTACTACGGCGTATCTACCGTTCTGCGGGGCATAAACCGCCGCGCCTTTCTCTATCTGCTGCGCCTGCGAGTGGAATTGCGGTCCATAAAGCAGGGGCCGGCTGCCGTACTGTTCCCGCTTGAGGTAACTCACAAAAGACAGCAGGTTCTCGGGGTTGTTCTCGTCAATGGGCGGGTTGTACCCCGACCGGATGGGCACCATAAGGTAAGCCGAATACCCTACCAGCACCAGCACGAAGGCCACCAACGCGTTGTGCCATACCACCCGGCCCGTTCTCTTGGCCCAGCGTAAGCCGTAGACTATGCCCGCCGTGAGCACGAGCAAAAAGAGGACCGCGCCGCTGCCGTACGGTACCCCAAAGGTGTTGACGAAGAATACTTCCCAGCTTCCCGCCACCGAGGGCAGGCCGGTGATCACGCCTTCCATGATGGCCAGCACCAAAAAGCCGCCTAGGAGCAACGTTCCCACAACCCCTTGCCAGGAGGGTTTGCACTTCCGGAGGTACACCAGCAGGGCAAGGGCGGGCAGCGCCACCAGGTTAAGCAAATGCACGCCAATGGAAAGCCCCACCAGGTACGCCACCAGCAGGAGCCAGCGGTCAGCTTCGGGCGTGTGAGCCTCGGCCTGCCATCTGAGCGCAGCCCAGACCACCGCCGCCGTAAAGAATGAAGACAGCGCATAGACTTCGGCCTCTACCGCACTAAACCAGAACGAATCTGTAAACGCGAAGGCCGAGGCGCCCACCGCGCCGCTGCCCAGAATCAAGAGCCGTTGGGTTAAAGCCGGACCTTGAGCGGGCAAGGGCAGCAACCGCTGGGCCAGCAGTGTGATGCTCCAGAACAGAAACAAGACGGTGCCCGCGCTGCTCACCGCGGAGAAGAAATTCATCCACCAGGCTACCTTGGTCGTGTCGCCCAGGCTCAGCAGCGTGAACAACCGGCCCATGAGCAGGAACAGCGGCGCGCCCGGCGGGTGCGGCACCTGCAGCTTGTAGGCGGCGGCAATAAATTCACCGGTGTCCCAGAAACTGGTGGAAGGTTCCAGGGTAAGCACGTACACCCCCAGGGCCAGGAATCCGGTGAGCCACCCCAAGGCTATGTTCCAGCGGGAGAAAGTGCGCCAAAGCGGAGGTTGGGTTGGCGTTTGGGGGCTATTTTTCCGGAAAATGCCAAAAAACGGCAGCACCAGACCCAGCACCACCAGCAAAGGCCCCAGCGTGAGGCCCAGTAACCCGTAGCCCTGCGGGGAAGGATCAGAAGCCATGCAGACAAACCCCACGGCTACGGTAGCCATGTCCCCCAAAAGCGGAAGGAACTGCCGTTTCTTGAACAGGAAAACAGGGGCCTGGGCAGGGGAGGCCGCCAGAGGCCCGGAAGTGGGAGGCAAGGTTTTCAAACTCATGGGGAAGGCGTTTTGGTGTGCCCTGCAAACATACTGGCCCCTGCCATGCCCCTAGGTTAACGGATTGTAAAAAGATGTTAACGACATGTTAATGAGCTGAAGGGCATGGAGAAAACCCGTACTTTAGAGCCATGAGCCGTCAAAAGATCCAAGTTATCCTGGTACTGGC
The DNA here is from genome assembly GCF_008271745.1 of Rufibacter glacialis. GTDB lineage: Bacteria > Bacteroidota > Bacteroidia > Cytophagales > Hymenobacteraceae > Nibribacter > Nibribacter glacialis. Next base: position 922,204 of record NZ_VKKZ01000010.1, read on the forward strand.
CTGCGGAGCGCTGGTGGCCCTGCTGAGCGTGCAACTGGTGTGGCTGCAAAAAGCCTACAATGCCCAGGAGCGCGCCTTCAATCATAGCGTACAGATTGCGCTCACCAGCGTGTCTGACCAGTTGCTGGCCCAAACCGGAAAGCCCCAGCTCACCCCAGCCAAACCGATCCAGCAGGTGGCCTCCAACTTCTTTCTGGCCGAACTCAATGCGCCCGTGGACCCGGCCCAGGCTAGCCAGCTGTTGCGGCAGGAACTGGCCAAACGGCAGTTACAGGAGCGTTATGAGTTCGGGTTGTACAACAGCCTGGATGACACGCTCATGTTTGGGCAATACATCGCGGCCCCGCAGCAGGCGGCCAACCCGGCGCCGGAGCAGATCATCCGGCATGAGAGGGCAGGGGCGGTGCCGCTGTATAACCTGGCGGTGGTGTTTCCGGGCAAGACCGCCTTTATTCTGAGAGAGATGGAGTTCTGGTGGTACTCTACCGGTGCGCTGCTGGTGGTGGTGCTGTTCTTTACCTATACCCTGGTGCAGATCCTGCGCGAGAAACGGCTCACAGAACTCAAAACCGATTTCATCAACAACCTCACCCACGAGCTGCAGACGCCCATCACCAACATAGGGCTGGCCAGCGATGTGCTCCGGAAACGAGCCGAAACCCTTTCCCCGGACCGCCTCACCCGCTACCATGACCTGATCTACGCGGAGAACGAGCGGCTGCGCGCCCAGGTGGAACGCGTCCTGCAGATGGCCACCCTGGAGAACCGGGACCTGGCCCTCAGGAAAGAAACCGTAGACCTGCACGCCCTGTTGCAGGAGACGGGCCAGAACCTTCAACCGCGTTTGCAGGAACGGGCCGGCCACCTGCGGTTAAACTTGCAGGCCACCAACCCGCTGGTGCACGCCGATGGGCTGCACGTGGCCAACGCCCTGTACAGCCTGCTGGACAATGCCGAGAAGTACTCCACCCAGGCCCCTGAGATTGACGTGAGCACCCAGGACACCGAGCAAGGGATCCAGATCAGTATCCGGGACCGGGGCATCGGCATCCGGCAGGAATGCCAGAAGTTCCTGTTTGATAAGTTTTACCGCGTGCCCAACGGCAACGTGCATAACGTGAGAGGCTTCGGGCTGGGACTGAGTTACGTGAAGACCATCATGGAGGCCCACCACGGGCAGGTGACGGTAGAGAGCACCGAGCAGCAGGGCACCTGTTTCCGGTTGGTGCTGCCGGTGGCAAAGGGAGCGTTTTAGTCCCGTTTTCAAGGAAGGAGGCTATTTTCGTAAGGCTTTCTGAATCTTGGCGGAGACTTTGCCTAATTCTTGGGGACCATGTTCTGGGAAATAGTCAATGGCGCAGATGGATTTGCGCAGATCCAGGCGGCGGGCGTAATGCAGGGCGATGACGTGGTCTTGCTCGTTCACGTAAAACAGCAGGGGCTGGTGTCCCGGCGAAGTGCCCACCTGCTCCAGGCGTTGGCAATGGATCGTCTTTACGTCGGTTAGGTACCCGTCCGTGATCACCTGCACCTCCTGCATGAGGGGCGCCAGGTCCGTCAATAACGTATTCAGCCGGACTATTTTCATCTCCTTGTTTTTAAAGAAGTAAGCTACCTTCTTTTCCAGGTTCTTAAGTGAAGGAATTGTTATGCTTTCGGCCGCTAATGTTATCTTATTGTTACCTGTATAGAGTTAGGGATGAGGTGTTTACCAGGGAAGGGTAGAACAAAATATGGGTGGGCCGGGTATGAGAAATAAGAACCCTAACTACTCAACACCATGGGCAAAAAGGACGGCAAAGACAAGAACACCTCTCCCAAAGAAACGGAGGAGGAAAAAATCTTACGGCAACTGCGCAAGCCGCTGAAGAAAGCGTTGAACCACTTCGGGCCAGAGGCCACCTCAGAAAAAGTACAGGCCCTGCTTCATTCCCTGGTGAAGGACGGGGAATTGAAGGAGGCCAAGGCCAGGATTGAGAAAGAGGCCAAAATAGCGAAGAAGGCCATTGACAAAGAAGCCAAAAAAGCCTTTGCCGCTCTGGCAAATGGGCCATTGCCAAGTCCGGGCTCCCCTCAGGAGAACCAGCCGGAGGCGCCGTCCCAGAAGCCTGTTTCCTCTACCCAGCAGGAGCCTCCTCAGGCCCCGGCCCCAGCAGGTAACCCGGTGCCAGCGGCTGAAGCCTCACCCGCCCGGCCTAAAGCAGGCCGAACCAAAACCGCGCCCCTGCCCCCGACCGGGGAAGCCACCGCCCAAGGCTAGGTAGGCCTGTGTCTTTTCGTGGGCCGTCTGCTTTGATACCCCTACCGGAGGCTTCTCTGCGTGCCTCTCAGGTAAGGGCAGACAGGTTTTGGCCCCATTTTCTAGAAATCACCAGGAAAAGAGAGGGGCTTGGAGAAGACATTCGGGCCGTGAGGGAACGTCATGCTTCTGAAGGAAAGAGGATTTGAGATTCTGATAAATAAAATCATGTTTATTATTGAAAAAGTTAATGATTAGCCTGATCTTTAAGTTAATTGCCAAAATAGGTATGGCAGCAATTTAACGGGAAGGCTATGAAAAAGAACTTACGCGTCTGGCGTTGGGCGGTGCTGACGCTATTTGTATTTACCGGTTGCGATTTCTCAGACGATGATCCGCAACCAGACAAGAACCCCTATTTTGTCTCTGCCACCTCTTTGAATACGGCACCCAAGGCGGCGTTGCAGATTTATGCCACGGCGGCCGGGTTCTCCAACTTCGTCTCTTTCATCAACTATGACGTGGAGTTTTTCCGGATCGTGTACAACACCACCTACAAGGGCAGTCCTATCCAGGCCTCAGGGTTGCTGTGTATCCCCAAGAACACGCCCGCACCCCCTGCCCTCATCAGTGCCCAGCACGGCACTATTTTCGAGGATGATGACGCGCCCTCGGCTTTTCCCGAAGGCTTCTCAGGGTTTGAGTTGTTTGGGGCGGTGGGGTACATCACCGCCATTCCAGATTACATTGGCTATGGGGTCTCAAAAGACATTGTGCACCCGTATTATGATGAGACCCACACGGCCCTGGCGGTAGTGGACATGCTCAAGGCCGTCAGGTTCTACCTGGACCGGGAAAACATTGCCACCAATGACAATCTGTTTCTGGTAGGGTATTCTGAAGGAGGCTATGCCACGCTGGCGGCGCAAAAGGAAATAGAGGCCAACCAGTCGCATGACCTGGACCTCACGGCCGTGGCGGCCGGGGCCGGCGGTTATGACATAACCACCATGCTGAACACCATTGCCACCGTGCCTACCTACGCGGAGCCCTCTTTTCTGCCCCTCATCTTGCATGGCTACAACGTCACCTACGGCTGGAACCGTCCTTACACTGACTTTTTCCAGGCACCCTATGCCGCCAAAATACCCGGGCTGCTGGATGGTACCAAAGACCGGGAAGAAATCAACCGCGAGTTAACCACTTCTATGGCGGCCCTGTTCAACCCTACTTTTTACGCCAACTTAAGGAACCCTTCTGGGGAACTGGTCCTGAAACAGGCCGTGGCCAACAACAGCCTGCTGGACTGGGTACCCCGGGCGCCTACCCGGCTCTACCATGGCACCAATGACGAAGCCGTGTTCTACCAAACCTCGGTGACCACCTACAACCAGTTCAGGGCGGCAGGGGCAACCAACGTGACCTTGATTCCCATACCGGGCGGCATGCACCGCACCAGTATTGAACCCATGTTTCTGGACGCCCTGCCCTGGATTCAGTCTTTGAACAAATAGGCGGAAGGGAAAGGGGAAGCCTGAGGTTTTGAGGTCTGGGAATGGCCCGCGGGGCGATAATTGCGGAAGCGGGTTAGCCTTTTCCGCCTCTTTTCCTGAAATTGGCCCTGAAACCCCAGCTGACTTCCCGCATGCCTACGCCCCTCAAAGACGTGTATTCCTTTTCGTTCTATGACCGCTTCACGCAGGTGCTGCAAACGGTGCTGCCGTCTTTCTCCCCGGAGGAGTTCCTGAGCCACATCTTCGCGGAGGGGTGGGAAAAGAAGGAACTGAAGGAACGTATGCGGCATACGGCCCAGGTGCTGCACCTTTTCCTGCCCTCGGCGTTTGGCCAGGCGGTGCCCGTTCTGCTGCATACCATAGAACGTTTACAGGAAGACAACTTTCCGGTGCAGCACGTGGAGTTCATGTTCCTGCCAGATTACCTTGAAGTCTACGGCCAGCAGGACCTGGACCTCTCGCTGCAGGCCATGGAGGTGATGACCCAGTTCATTAGCTGCGAGTTTGCCATACGGCCGTTCCTGCTCCAATACCCCACGCAGGTGTTGGCGCAGATGCAGGCGTGGTCGCTGCATGAGCACCCGGCAGTGCGGCGTCTGGCCAGCGAAGGCAGCAGGCCCCGGTTGCCGTGGGCGGTGGCCTTGCCCTTCCTGAAGCGGGACCCCGCGCCGCTTTTGCCCATCCTGGAGAACCTCAAGGCAGATCCCTCTGACTTCGTGCGCCGAAGCGTGGCCAATCACCTCAATGACATTTCCAAAGACCACCCCGCGGTGGTGCTGCACTTGCTGACCCAGTGGAAAGGGCAAAACCCGCTCACCCATTGGATCCTGAAACACGGCTGCCGCACCTTGCTCAAGCAAGGGCACCCCGAAGCGCTGCGCTTCTTTGGCTATGAGAGAGACGTACCGCTGGCGCTGCGTGATTTTCAGGTATTGACTTCGCAGGTGCGGGTAGGGCAGGAACTGCGGTTTTCCTTCGTTTTGAAAAATACAAGCGGTTTTCCGCAGAAGGTGCGGCTGGAATACGGGCTGTATTACCAGAAAGCCAACCAATCCCTGGCCCGCAAGGTCTTCAAGATCAGCGAGCGGGAATTTGCCCCCGAAGAGGAAGCCTGTATTATCCGCCGCCAGAGTTTCAAGCCCATTTCTACCCGTACGTTTCATTTGGGCCCCCACCGGGTGTCTGTGATTGTGAACGGGCAGGAAAGGGAAATGGCAGATTTCACCCTCGTCCCGTAGCAATATGGCCCATATCCTGGTGGTAGAAGATGATCCTAATTTGGGTTTCCTGTTGCAGGACAGCCTGGAAAGTGCGGGGTACGCCGTCACCCTTTGCCCCGATGGCGAGGCAGGTTTAATTGCCTTGGCCCAAACCCCCTTCGACCTGTGCGTGCTGGACGTGATGTTGCCCAAACTGGATGGTTTCTCCCTGGCCCAGGAATTACGGCAGAGAAACGCCACGCTTCCTTTCATGTTCCTGACGGCCAAAACCCTGAAAGCCGACCGCCTGCAGGGGTTTGAACTTGGCTGCGATGATTACCTTACCAAGCCTTTCGGGCTGGAGGAACTGGTGTACCGCGTGAAAGCCATCCTGCGCCGCTCGGCCCCCACGGCGGCCGCTGTTCCCTCGGAGCCAAACCACGCCTTGCCGGAGATCATCGCTTTTGGGGCCTCCCAGCTGGATTTCAGAAATCTACAGTTGCAGGTAGGCGGCCGTACCCATACGCTCACCCACCGGGAAGCGGAACTGCTGCGGTTGTTTGCGCAGCACCCGCACCAGTTGCTTCGGCGCGAGGAGATTCTGCAGCGTCTCTGGCAAGATGACGGTTATTTTGTGGGCCGCAGCCTGGACGTGTTCATTTCCCGCCTGCGCAAGTACCTGCAGCCAGATTCTACCCTCAAGATCACCACCGTGCACGGCAGGGGCTATAAACTGGAAGTAGCGGAGTAGCGGTTTAGAGGGTGTTTTGGGAACGGCAGGCGAAAAGCAGGAAGGAAGTTCTCCAGGGAAAAGGAGATGGGAATGGTTGTGATCTGCGGCGGTAAACATCCCCCTTCGCCCCCTTCAAAGGGGGAATATCTGGAAGGTGGGGGAGCAATAGATGGCAATGCGTGAGAGACAAGGCGGTGCCGTTGTCTCTACAGGGTGTTCCAGTCTTTCCCGAGCGCGCCTCGCTTTTGGCCTTAGATAGGCGAGTACTAAGAAAAATAGACAGTTCAGGCCGAAAGGGCAGTGCGAGAGGGGAAGACGGGGCCTCGCGGCCGTGAGCGCACGTAGGGCAGCGATGCAACAGCCCCGCCTAAGGGCCTCGTAAGAACCAGCCACTATGCCAGCCATGGCAAAAGGCATGCACTAGATCTCCTTTATTAAGCCAGTAGAACCTTTCTACAGTTCCTAAACCTCAACTTACCTTCTTCTCTTCTTTCCGCCGTTGGCGTTCCTCTTTTTTCTCCTGCTTCTCCGCTTTCTTCTCCTCCTTTTTGGTTTCTAGGATGTTCTTTACCTGCTGCACCACGTTGACCTCCCCGGTTTTCACGGCATCTAGGTGAATGGTGCCTACAACCTTGCTCTTGGGTTCCAGCACCATAGTGGTAGTCATGTGGTAGGGCCACACCTGGTCGCCGGTGAGTGTTTTAACGGTGGTTTTGACCGGATTCTTTACGTCTGCAACCGCCGGGATATGGATGGGGGTCACGCTGCGGGCCTTGACCAGGTAATCTTTGACGGTGCCACCCACAGAACTCATCTTCCCCGGGAAATTGAGCGTCATCTTCATGTCTTTGATGTAGAAGTCAAAGGCGTTGGGGTTGTCCAGGTTCATGGTCATGACCATCTCCATCTCATCCAGCCCAAAATCAGAGATTTTCAGGTTAGAGACGGTGGCTCCGGGTAAGGCCGGAATAAGAATGTCCAGGTCTTCGTCTATGTCAAACTTCTGCCTCCCAAAGAACGGGACATCGGCGTAAGCCTCAAAGTGGGCCTGTACCTTTTCCCCCTCCTTCACCTGGCGCCGCACCAGTTCCCGGGTGGTGTTGTGGTTCATGGTCATGGGGAACTTGATGGTCTGTTGCTGCTGCTGCGCGTCACGCTCAAAGCTTTTCTGCCCCTGGGCCACCGTGGTGTTGTAGAGTTTGAATTGATACGCTACGCTGTCTACGAAGGTGGAAACCAGCGAGGGTTTCACGTCCATGAGCACCTGCATGGTAGCGGTTTCCTCGCCAATGCGCGTATCGGTGACCCGGATGTTGTCGATTTCCGGGGCCAGAAAGGAGAGTAGCTTCTTGGTTGGCGTGGTGGCAATGATCACCCCTCCAACCACTATCAGTACCAACAGCACCAATAGTATGATCTTTCCTGCTTTTTTCATCTCTTGCTGCTTTTGGTGACTTCTAGCGCCGTGGGAACTGGCTAATGAAGTAACGCTTACCTAAGAGAGGGGTTTGTGAATGCTTGATTTTTAGGTATTTATCTGTCAAAGCTGCGGTTTGTTGGTAGGGCTAGCTACCAAAGGACAGTACTATAAAAAGAATCCCCCTCAGATAGCCTGCCAGGGAGAGCAGGCTTTCTGAGGGGAAGGAAGGGGAGAAGAAGTAAAGCCGTTTCGCACCCGTTTCCCCCGAAAAGAGATTGAAACGAGCTTTACCCTTCTGTTGAGCAAGGGTGGCCTTTACTTGACCAGCACCATTTTAAAGTTGGTGAGCGCCACCAGGGCGTGCGGCACGTGGGCCGGAATCTGAATGACCTGTTCAGCTTTTAGGGTCTGGGCGCTTCCTTCGTCTGGGAGTTGGAAGGATGCTTCTCCTTCCAGCACCACCAGCAACGCCTCCTGGGGCGTGGTATGGCGCTTTAGTTCCTGGCCCTGGGCAAAGGCGAACACAAGGCTATTCTGCCCGGCGCGGTCCAGCACCATCTTGCTCTGGAACCGCTCAGCTGAGTAGGAAACCTGGCTAGCTAGGTCAGGCAATGTCCGCTGCAGCACCGGCTGGGGCGTAGAAGAGGTAACCGGAGTAGAAGATTCTGCCGAAGGTGTTTCTGCTGGAGAAGAAGTAGGTTGCATGGGTCAAAGGGTTAGTGAAAGAGGAACAGGGAAAGGCTCAGGAAACCAGTTCCTGGAGCCGGTGGATCCGCAGCCGTTCGGCGTGCTTTACCTGCACGGTGCTTTTGTGTACCATGCCTGCGGTAAAGAGCAGGAGCCTGAACTTCAGGAATTCAAAGGCCACGTACACAAAATGCAGCACACTGGCCGGCGGAGATTGACCGTCTATGATGGCCACTGCCCTAACGTCCAGGGCGGGCAGCAGCCAGAAGGTTTGCAGCACCAGTAACCCGGCAATAAGGCTCAGCAGGCCCCATTCTTTTATGGTGGCATGGTTGAAAAGCAGACCTAAAACGGCCAGGGCACAGAAGGCAATTTCCACCTTGTTCATAACCCCGAACACCAGGCGGCCAATGCCCAATCCCAGGGCCAGCGTAATGCCCGGCGCCGTGAACTTGATGGGAGCTTCAATAAACGAGATGCCAATGATCAGGCCGGCCCACAGAAACAGGGCAGCCAGCGTGACGAAGGTGAAAGTATGGGAGCGCATGGTATTAAAATAGTTCTGAGTCTTGAGTTCTGAGTCCTGAGTTGGATTAGAGGTTGTTCTGTTTTCGGCAGTTTTTTATAAAAGAAGCCTTAAAAGAGAACTACCTTTCTGCCTGCGTTTTTAAAGCCTAACTCCTGCAAACTCAGGACTCAAGACTCAGAACTCAGGACTAAAAAAGGACTAACCGCCGCCGCCGCCTCCACCAACCTGTTGACGGAACAAAACTCCGCAATCAAGGCGGCAACCGGCATGAGAAGCGTCATGAAAGGCGGTGATGTATGTCATGTTCTGCGGCAGGGGCGGGGCGTACTTTTGCCGAAGACTAACATGAGAAAGGTATGCTCCAGACCGCACCTCTAGAGACCCACGTCCACACCTGTTACCACTGCGGCGACGCATGCACCGGCCAGCCCATTGCCTTTGATGAGAAGGAGTTCTGCTGCGAAGGCTGCAAGGTGGTGTATGAACTACTGGCGGAGAACGATCTCTGCACCTATTATACCTTAGACCAGCGGCCCGGCATTTCGGTCAAAGACCCTATTGCCTCTGCTAGGTTCGCGTACCTCCAAGATGCCAAGGTGCAGCAGCAACTGCTGGATTTTCAGAACGAGGCCGTGAGCAAGATCACCTTCCATATTCCGCAGATGCACTGCAGTTCCTGCATCTGGCTCCTGGAGAACCTGAACCGCCTCAATGCCGGCGTCACCGATGTGCACGTGAATTTCCTGCGCAAAGAGGCCGCCGTGACCTTTGAGCATGGTACCACCACGCTGGCGCAGGTAGTAGAGCTGATGGCCCATATCGGCTATGAGCCGCAGATCACCCTGGCAGACATGGAGGCACCCGCGCCTAAGAAAGACCGGTCTATCTACTACAAGCTGGGTTTGGCGGGCTTCTGTTTCGGGAACGTGATGTTGCTGAGTTTGCCGGAGTACTTTGGGGGCTTGCAGCACCAGTTCGGGCGGTTCTTTGGCTGGCTCAACGTGCTGCTGGCCTTGCCGGTATTCCTTTACAGTGCGCGCGGGTTCTTCACCAGCGCCTGGCAAGGCCTGCAACAGCGCATGATCAACCTGGACCTGCCCATTGCCATCGGGTTACTTTCTTTGTTCTGCGTGAGCCTCTATGACATCAGCACGGGCCGAGGGCCCGGTTTCCTGGATTCGTTTACGGGCCTGGTGTTCTTCATGCTCATTGGAAAATATATGCAGCGCCGCACCTATGACTCCCTGGCTTTTGACCGGGAGTACACGTCTTATTTCCCCATTTCGGTGTCGGTTCTGAAAAACGGGCAGGAAACGCCTACGTCGGTGAAAGAGCTGCAGAAAGGGAACCGGATTCTGGTGCGCAACCACGAACTCATTCCTGCCGACTCTATTCTGCTGCGCGGCACCGCCAACATTGACTACAGCTTTGTGACCGGAGAAGCCGTGCCCGTGGCGCGCGTGGCCGGCGAGGTGATTTACGCGGGCGGGCGGCAGTTGGGCGAAGGCATTGAACTGGAGGTGGTGAAAGAAGTCTCCCAAGGGTACCTCACCCAGCTCTGGAACCACGTGAACTTCAAAAAAGAAGAAAAGCAGACGGTAGAGAATTACGCCAACGCGGTGGGCAAATACTTCCTGAGCGTGACGCTGCTCATTGCCGCCGGGGCGCTCGGGTACTGGGTGCCGCGTGACACTGACATGGCCGTGAAAGCCTTTACCTCGGTGCTGGTCATTGCCTGTCCGTGCGCCTTGTCCTTGGCTACGCCCTTTACGTTGGGGGCTACTCTGCGCATCTTCGGGCGGCAGAAGCTGTACCTCAAGAACAGCGCCGTGGTAGAAGCCATGGCCAAGGCCGATATGGTGGTCTTTGACAAAACCGGCACGTTAACGGAACCCAGCGCCGCCGCCATTTCCTTTGTGGGCCATGCCTTGACCTCTGATGAGGCGCAGTTGGTGCGCTCCGTCCTGAAGCACTCTACCCACCCGCTCAGCCAGCGGCTGTACCGTCACCTGGCAGGAAAGCCGCAGCCGGTATTGGATTTCCTGGAAAAGCCAGGGGCCGGACTGCAGGGGGTGGTAGCCGATTGCCCTATAAAGATAGGTTCTGCACCGTGGGTGAATGCCTCCTATGAACAGGAAGGCGATAACCGGCAGACCAGGGTCTATCTTTCTCTGAACGGACAGGTGCGGGGGTACTTCATGTTCCAGAACGTGTACCGCCAGGGAGTATCTGAATTGGTGCAGGAACTGGCCAAAACCAAGCAACTGGCTGTTCTCTCCGGCGACAATGACAGCGAGGCCCCCCGGTTGCGCGCCCTCTTCGGGCCTACGGCGGAACTGCGCTTCAACCAATCGCCGTTGCAGAAACTGGAATACATCAAAAGCCTGAAAGAGCAGGGCCGGTCGCCTATCATGGTGGGCGATGGCCTCAATGACGCCGGCGCTCTGCGCCAAAGCGATGTGGGCTTGGCCCTCACCGACAACGTGACCGGCTTTTCGCCTTCTTGTGACGGTATCTTGGATGCCCGCCAACTTCCGCAATTGGCCCGCTACCTCCGGTTCTCCCAGACCAGTCTGCGGCTGATCCTGGCGGCCTTTGGGGTGTCGTTCGTCTATAACATCATTGGCCTGACCATGGCCGTGATGGGAGAGTTCACGCCTATTGTCTCTGCCATTCTCATGCCGGTGAGTACCCTGAGTGTGATTTCTTTTGCGGTTCTGGCGGTGAAAGTAGCCGCGAAACGGGCCGGGTTTTGAGAAGGTTTTTGAAGAAAGGTGAGGTTTGGCATGTGTGTTGGTTTGGTGCGTGTGTGTCAGTTTGGTGCATGCCTTCTGCAGTTCCCTTGGCATTTCCGCTTCCAGCGTTGATCCACACACTTTGCTGTTTCATAGCTTCCGCTAAGCGCTCACGGCCGCGGGGCCCCGCCTTCCGCCCTCGCGCTGTGCCCTCTACTCCGCCCGCCTCGCTCTCGCTCAGGGGCGGTCGAGGCCTAGGAGCTCAAGCGAAAGGCTGGAATAGGGTATGCGTGGGGTAATGGTGCAGTAGACCTCACAGGTTTTGGAAACCTGTGAGGTCTTGGCTTTCCAAGGTGCAAGGTTTCCTTCTAGGACGCGGAGGTACTTTGGTGACTAGGGTATAAAGCTTAAGAAAGGGCTCAAGGCAGAGGAGGGTCTCCGAGAAAAGGCGTGATAAGTGGAATTCCCTCTCCCTGGGGGAGAGGGCTAGGGTGAGGGGCAGCGGCAGTTCAAAGCAAAGGCTTCTCCAGTTAGGAACCTACTCCCCCTCATCCTAACCTTCTCCCAGAGGGCGAAGGAACCGCGGTATTGCATTTTGGGCCTGGGTTACAGAAGGGAGCCTGAAAATGTATTACCGCTGAAAATCCATACTTCCCCATGAGGGGGCGAAGGAGGGCGCAGATTTACTTCTTCAACCGATAAATATCTGGTTCAAGTTTTCAACTTGGACCTACCACCTAACGAAGTCTGTGACTTTCCCCGCCGGTCTGCAGCAAAACTGGGATTTTGCAAATTCAGATGAACAGAAAGAACCCTGATAAGTCATCCTTACTCACCCTTCATTTTCCTGGCAAAAAGGGAAATCCTGTCCTTGCTGTCATGCAGTTTTTAAATATAAATTTCAGCAGATCCCATCTGCTATTCAACCCACGGTAATTGCTTCTTTTCTTAGTTATTTTTGACAAACAACGCCTAAAGCATAAATAATGTTTCCCTAGGAAAAGGCTCTGACCAACTACCTTGGCAGGCAAAAACGCACTTTCTCGGGAGGATTATATTCGTCTTTATAGGGCGGCGCCTGGAGCGGAAGAATGCAACTTTTTGAGGACTGGTTTGGAATAAAAATGAAATCTTAGGCGGGATAGCGGCGGGTAGGGGTGGTTTCCTAACCTATTGCGGGAGGGCGCGTAGTATCAGCACTTTGCGTGGAGCTTTTGCCTGACTGGGGTAGGTGCTCCACGCTTTCATGTTCCCTAAACCTGTTCTTATGATACAAACGATGCGTGGCAAATGGTGCGTTGTTTTTCCGCTGTTGCTGCTATGGCTGGTAGGGGCTGGTTGTTCCAACTACCCCAAAGACCCAGAGAAGACCCTGGAGAAAGTTTCTAACGGTACCCTGCACGTGGGCTATTCTGAAAATCCACCCTGGGTGGTGAAAGGCGCCGCCGCGCCCACCGGAATAGAGGCTGACCTGATCAAGGCCTTCGCGCAGAGCATTGGGGCCCAGATCCAATGGCACAATGACACGGAGCAGAACCTGCTGGAGGCCCTGGAAGAAAAGCAGTTGCAGGTGGTGATTGCAGGCCTCACCGATGACAGTCCCTGGTCCAAGAATGTCTCTTTTACCCGTCCGTTCGTGGAGCTGGGCAAGAAGAAGCATGTCATGGCCGTGGTCATGGGTGAAAACGCCTTCATCACCAAATTAGAGTCTTTCCTGCACCAGCAGGCATCTTCCCTTGAAAAACAAGTGCAGCCATGAAAGCAATCAACCACTTTGAATATCCCCCGGACTTACAAGAGGTGTTCAAGAAAGCCAAACGGCTGGAATGGATCTCCATCGGTTACCTGATTTCCACCGCCTTTCTGGTGTTCATGACCATGGGCAATTCCCAGGCCATGAAAACCGCCTGGTTTGAAGACCTGCTCAGCCTCACGCCCGCCGTCTCGTTCCTGATCGCATCGCGGGTGTTCCACAAGGCGCCCAACAAAGACTTCCCGTACGGGTACCACCGGGTGGTGAGCATCGCCTATCTGTGCAGTGCCGTGGCCTTGTTTGCCGTAGGGGCCTTCCTCATCTTTGACTCTTCTATGACCCTGATCAAACAGGAGCACCCCACCATCGGCATCAAAGTCATCTTTGGGCACGAGATCTGGTTGGGGTACCTCATGATGGCGGTCATGGTATATGGCACGGTCCCGGCCATCATTCTGGGCCGCATGAAGCTGCCCCTGGCGAAGAAGCTGCACGAGAAAAACCTATTCACTGATGCCGCCATGAACAAAGCCGACTGGATGACGGCCGCCGCCGCCATTCTGGGTATTGCCGGCATTGGAATGGGTTGGTGGTGGGCAGATTCCGCGGCCGCCATCATCATCTCCCTGGACATCATCAAAGACGGATACACCAACCTGAAGCAGGCCGTGTTTGATTTGATGGACGAGCGCCCCAAGAAGGTGGAAGACCAGGAAGACGATCCTTTGCTGCAAAAGGTGAACGCCCTCATTGAAAAGCAACCTTGGGTAAAGGAACACGCCTTCAGAATGCGCGAGGAAGGCCACGTGTACCTGGGGGAAGGCTTTGTGGTACCCACTGATGCGGAAGACTTGGTGCCGCGCATTGAGAAGCTGGCCCAGGAGGTAGAAGACCTGCACTGGCGCATCCAGGAGTTCGTAATCATGCCGGTGCGCACCATTCCTGAACAGCAATAACCAGAAAACACGCCTGAAACAGTTCCGGCCAAACCCGGTTTCAGGCGTGTTTTTAAGGAAGCCACTCTAAAGGATACAGTACCTTTTTTGCAGCCCGTAGACCAGAAGCCGGGAACCAGAAGGCCAACGGTGAACGAGGGAGTTTATGGGTTTCAAATAAGTCAAGGCCTGCTTTTCTGGAGCCAGGAAATACCGGGCATAAGAAAGCCTTCTGGTTTCCACCAGAAGGCTTTCTTATTTGCTGGAAAGGAGGAGAGGTTAGTCTATTTTCTGATCTACTTTCTCTACGCCTTTCTTGGTGGTGTTCTTAACGGCCTTGCCGCCTTTTTTAGCGCCGTTGCCAACCGCTTTGCCTACTTTCTTGGCCCCTTTGCCTGTGGCCTTGGCGCCGCTCACGGCCAGGTCCTTAGTGCCTTTGCCTACTTCCTTGGCTCCGTGGCCCACTTTGTGCGTTCCTTCTTTGGCTCTTTCCTTGTTGGTTCTCACTTGCGTGGTGTCTTGCCCTTGTGGAACAAGGGAAGCTTGGGCAGGAGCGGCCTGTAAGAAAGTGGCTACTCCAATGGCGGCTATGAATGCTAACTTTTTCATGTCTGTGTCTGTTTCTAATGAACCTTATGGTTGGGCTTAAAAACGGATAAGCCAAGCGATAGTTGCATTTTAAGGTTTAGATATCTTTCTTTTGCCAATGAATGCGCCTCTTGAATTGTCAGAAAAGAGGAAGCGGGTGCGCCACGTTTCAGGCTTGTTTTGAAGAAATTGGTTCTTAACCGGGTTCTTGCGTAAAGAATAGTTTGTTTTGCACTGCCTCAGGTACGCCGCCGTTGCAGGGGTGGACTGCCGGTGCATCAGAAAAGAAGGAAGCTTTCAAGTGATACCATGGAATTGAGAAAAAAGATAATGAAGGTGCTGTACCCCCTGATCATGAAGTTGACCAAATCAACTAGTAAGGGGAAGGTGTTACAGAACGAGAAAAAGGTGCGGCCGGCCCAATCCTTCTATGAGTTAGCTACCGTTTTGAACAATGGGGCGCCGCTGGAGTTCAGCCAGTTCCGGAACAAGAAGGTGTTGCTGGTGAACACCGCCTCTAACTGCGGCTATACCGGCCAGTACCAGGAACTGCAGGAGCTGTATGAGCAGAAGAAAGACGAAATGGTCATCATCGGGTTCCCGGCCAACGATTTTAAGGAGCAGGAGAAAGACGAGGACCAGCAGATTGCCCAGTTCTGCCAAGTGAACTTCGGGGTCACGTTTCCGCTGGCCAAGAAGAGCGTGGTGGTGAAAAACCAAAACCAGAACGCCGTCTACCAATGGCTTTCAGATGCCCGCCAGAACGGCTGGAACCAGCACGAACCAGACTGGAACTTCAGCAAATACCTGCTGGATGAGAACGGGGTACTCACCCACTACTTCGGCCCGGCCATCTCCCCTCTGGGGGAGGAAATGCGGGCAGCCCTGCAGCAGAAATCGGTTTAAAAGCTGTACGCCAGAGATAAGCGTGTTTCTGGGCCATTTTTTCGAAGAAAGGACCAAAACGTGTAGGGTGCACCTGGGGATTGGCCTGGCCCGCTCCTTGAGCGGGGAGAGCCAGGCAGCAAAGCCTTGCCGTAGGGCCACCTCAGTTGGTACCAATAAATCCGTTTTCCGGCCGTTTTCTGATTAAACCGCCCTAAACAGGCTAATGTAAAAGAAAGTACCTCCAGGTGCCAGGACCGGTTTTTACCTGCCTTGCCCGGGGGAAAGCAAAAGAAGTACCCTTATGGATTTTTCAAACACCACCATCAAACTAGTGGCCACCGACATGGATGGCACCCTGCTGGATCCCCAACATACCTTAAGCGATTCGTTCTACCCGGTCTACCAGGCCCTGAAAGAGCAGGGCATCTTGTTCGCGGCCGCCAGTGGGCGGCAGTACTACAACCTGGCCAACCTGTTTGAGCCCATCAAAGACGAGATCATCTTCCTGGCCGAAAACGGCAGCTATGTCGTTTACCAGGGCCAGGAATTGTTAGTGCAGGCCCTGGACCCCTCCATGGTCCGGCAACTTCTGCAGAAAGCCAAAACGATACCGGGGGTGCAGGTAGTGCTTTGCGGAAAGAAAACGGCCTATGTCCAAAACACTGACCCGGCGTTCATGGAGCAGGTAGACCTGTATTATGATAAGGTGGAGGTGGTGGAAGACCTGTTACAGGTAACAGATGATGCCTTCTTGAAAATCGCCATCTGTGACCTGGCCGGGGCCGAAGCCAACAGCAACACCTACTTCCAGGCAGAAAGGGAGCACCTGCAGGTGACCGTCTCCGGAAAGATCTGGCTGGACCTCTGCCATAAACACGCAAACAAAGGCCGGGCCATGGAGGTGATCCAGGAGAAATTCAACATCACGCCGGAAGAGACCATGGTGTTCGGTGATTACCTCAACGACCTTAAAATGGTGCAGAAAGCCTACTACAGCTACGCCATGGAAAACGCCCACCCAGACATCAAAGCCGCAGCCCGGTTCAGAGCCAAAAGCAACAGCCAGAACGGGGTGGTAGAGGTCCTGCAGCAACTGGTAGATGCTACAAGTAAAATGCCTGCAGCCAGGCCGGAGGAGGAACGGTAAGCCCATCCCCTAACAGCGGAAGCAGGAACCGGGCAGTACAATCGCCTCGATTGTTTTAGGGCTGATTCCCTGCGCCAACCGTATACTTTAGAGTAAACCGAGTAAATCTAAGACCATGGATGAGCCTTTAATGCAGGCGGTCACCGAGGCCGCCGCCAAACGGAAGTTCCTGAAAATACAGTACCGCACCGATTTGAACGAGTTTTTGACGGTCACCTCTATGATCAAGAAAGTGGAGGAAAAAGGGGGCGTGCATTACCTGGAACTAGTCACCGGCCAGGAGATTCCTTTTGACCAATTGGTGAAGGTGGGTGATGTAGCCTCCAGTAACTTCAGCAGCCGTGATTTCACCTGTGACTGCTGATGAACCTATAAAATTCATTTTAATTGGGTATAAGGAGGTACGTTTAGACCGAACCCTTTCCTGGATATGGGTGATTCCTCCCCCAATAGTTAATTCCTTCACCCATAAAGGTGTGAATGGTGTTTCATCCTAAGAAGTCATCTTGTATTATAATCTTCAGTAATCACCCTGATTAGCAGTCACCCAGATTAGTAATCACCCTGATCAGTAGTTCCTCTGGTTCAAGTTTTCAACTTGGACCTACCCTTATCCGGAAGTTTCCAACTTCCGTGACCCTTTCGTCTCAACCGGCCTATACACCCGCGGCAGCATACAGGTCAATCAAGAAAGCCATACGCCCAAGGGCCAGGAACTTTAGCGGGAAGTCTTTCAGAAACAAACCAGCTAGAAGGCCACTAGCAATAGTAAAAAGAGCAACAGCAAAGAGCTCAACCCATAAAAAAGCCTCCGCAGGATTTACCCAACGGAGGCTTTCTTCTTCTTCTTTCTGCCTGGTAGTCAGCTGCTGAGTTACCGGGCAAAGGTGGTGCGGGAGCCACTTCTGCGGCTGTTGTCCACGCTCCAGATTCCGGAGCCCTGCGCCGCCATATACAGAAACAGAAAACAGTAGAGCAGCGCCAGTTCGCCCTGGTTCAAGAGGGGTGCCCAACCCTGAGAAGCGTGGGCCATGAAATAGGCCACCGCCATCATGCCACTGGCAATAAAGGCTGCCCAACTGGTGAACAAGCCAAGGGCAATCAAGAGGCCTGCCACCAGTTCAATGATTCCGGCCACGCCCATCAACGAGGCCAACGGCATAGGATCACTGCCGCCGGGCCACCCAAACAGTTTCTGGGTGCCGTGCATGGCGAACATCAGCCCCGCCACAATGCGGAGAAGCGCGTAAAAAACAGGGGAATACTTGCCTATGATTCTTTCCATAACCTTGGACTATTAATGAAATGCCTTTTAGGTAAACCTTTGAGAATGAACGTGTCTCTTTTGTTTACGACCCCTTTTCTATATAGTTTTGGTTTAATATAATAGCTAGCGAGACGCTCCTTCAGGGTTTAAACCTTAACCGCCTTACCTGAAGGTCCCCTTTAAAGAACTACCCTTGTAGGTAAGAGGATTTGGGGAAGACTTAAGGTCCGCCACAGACGTTAATGTTTTCAGGTTTTTTCTCTAAAAAAAGGCAGAAAACAATAAGCCATTTCTTTGCCCAACAAGGTGCAGTCAGGCTTTACCAGGAGTGTTGAGGCAGGACTATGAAAAGAAGGCAGAAAGGGACCCAGCTAGTGGACCCGGCTGAACAGTCGCTGCCACCTGATCTTATCCAGGAAGTGGGTGCTGGAATCAGTAGACAGCCAGACCAGCATGGCCTTGCCCACCACGTATTCCTCCGGCACGAAACCCCAGAAGCGGGAGTCATGGGAATTGTCGCGGTTGTCGCCCATCATGAAGTAGTAGTTCTGCTGGAAGGTGTAGCGGGTGATCTCTTTTCCCTGCCGGTACAGCCGGCCGTTTTTTACCTCCAGGTCTGGGTTGTGCTCATACACCCTGATCACCTTCTCGTACAGGGGCAAGGTACGGGGCGTGATGGCGACCGTGGCGCCGGCCCGCGGAATGTAGAGCGGGCCAAGGTTATCCTGGTTCCAGGCATAGGTAGCCGGGGCCTGGGGGAAAACCCGCGGGTCTGCCTCGCCCGGCAAAGCCTCTAAAAGGACCACCTCTTTGATGAAATCAAAGGTGCGGAGTTGGTCGGCGGTCTGGGGCAGGGTATGCAGGTAATACCCGCCTTGGGCCGGGTACACCTCGGTGATGCCTTGCTTCCGGAAGAACTTCTCCTGCACGTATCCATCGGTTTTGATATAATAACTGAATTGAAAATTAGCACCCCGTGGGGCCGGGGTTCCGTTGAGGTAGACCTGTTTGTTCCTGATGGCCAGGGAGTCACCGGGCAGGCCAATGCAGAGTTTGATCAGGTAGGTTTTCAGGTCAATGGGACGCGTGGTTTCCTCTGGGTGGTTGAACACGACCGCATCATTTCGCTGTATCTCAGAGAAGCCGGGCAGCCGGTGGTACGGCAGCTGCACCAGGTCTGAAAAGGAGGGGAGTTGGGTGCCCCAGAGGGTTTGGTGGGTGAGCGGTACCTGCAACGGGGTGATGGGCGTGCGGGAGCCGTAGTGGAGCTTGCTCACCAAGATGTAGTCTCCCGTGAGCACCGATTTCTCCATAGAGGAACTGGGAATGGCGAAAGCCTCAAAGGTCAGCCACCGGATAAAAGTGGCGCACACCACGGCAAACACCATGGCGTCGGCCCATTCACGCAGGGCAGATTTTTTTGGCCTGGGAGCGGGTGCTTTCTTTTTAGAATTCCAGAAGGGTAAGGCCATGGCAGCTGCGGTTAAACCAAAATAGGTACATATAGAATAAAACTATATTTACTTGGATTTATTGCGGCCCGCTGGATGTGCTGTCAAGGAAAGACGGTAGGGAGAAGGTATGGTTTACTGGCATAGCGTTTTAGGGCTACTTCCAAAAAAAGGCCCTGAAACCGTGCTTTATGGGGCAGGTTTCAGGGCATAGCTGGGATTTCTCCACGTAAGGTTAATCTGGTTGGGGCTGGTTGCTGTTCCAGATGTCTTTCTGCATTTTCCAGGCGCCGTTCTCTTTTTTCCAGACCACCATGTATTTGCCCGTATCCAGAGGCTGGCCGCCCTCGGCTTTAAGGGAGTACTTCCCCAGTTCAATGGCCGTCTGCTCCAGCAGTTCCACGTCTACGGTTTCTAAGGTCATTTCTTTCACGCCCCGGTTCATCTCTGATTGCCAATACTGCCCAATGGCTTCTCTGCCTTTCACCGTATAGCTGCCGGCGGGGAGCAACAAGGCAGTGATGGTGTAGAGGGCGGCCACGCCCGCGGCATCGCCGTGGTTGAAAGCCGTGATGAATTTTAGGTTAAGGCTTCTGATGTCATCGGTAATGTCAGTGCTGAGTGCTTCCATAAGATGAAGGAGTGGAAAGAAGTGGTGGTGAACGGTACAAACGTCAATTTACAGGAGCCATTTAGCAGGTGCCAATAGGCACGGGCTGAAGCTCCCCGCCGGGGTGTCAAAAAAAAACCTTCCACAGGGAACCGCCTGCCAGGTACTTTCCTGGGTAGTACGGGTAATCTGGGGTTGGGTAGGTATTTCTGCCCAAGACCAGCTACCCGTATCTGGCAACGGAGGCAAGCTGTTTCAGGCTTGTTCCTAGGAAGATAGAAACAAACCAGAAAATAAGAAACCCCGCCAGAAGAAATAGACGGCAGGAACTGATTGCCAGGTTCTGAAAGGCTCATGGGAAAAATCGTTAAAATAAGGTAAAGACTGCCCCTGCGACGGGGGTTTCCTGCCGCCCAACTGCCTAACGGTAAGGAAAGAAATCAGGGAATAAAGCAGGTTAGAAGGGCGCGTGGCAGGTAGTTTCCCTTTGCTGGAGGGCAGGCGTAAAAAGAGCCGAAGAGCGCGGAAATAAAAACGGCGGCGGAGGAAGGAAAATGAAGTAACTTTACCAAATAAGAAACAGTAAGCTCTATCAAACAAGCACCCCCTATGTCGATATCTAAGGAAAGCACACCGTTCAAAGAGATTGAGAAAGCCCTTGAGAATCAGCTGAAAATAACCAATACCATTACAGACAACGCCACGGTGGCCCTTTTCATGATGAATGACAAGGGGTACTGCACCTTTATGAACCCCGCCGCTGAAAAGATGACCGGGTTTACGTTTGCCGAGGTGCAGGAAAAACCCCTGCATTACGTCATTCACCACCACCACCCAGACGGTTCACCTTACCCCATGGAAGACTGCCCCATTGACCGGGCGCTTCCCACCAACAATAATGTACGGGCCCACCAGGATGTCTTCATCCGGAAAGACGGCACCTATTTCCCGGTGAGTTGTGCGGCTAGCCCCATCTTTGAGAATGGTGTACCCGTGGCCACCGTGATTGAAGTAAAAGACCTGACTGAGGAAAAAGAAGCGGAAAAGGCTTTGCGCGACAGCGAAGACAAGTTTCGGTTCATGGCGGAATCTTTGCCCCAGATGTTCTGGACCACCCGGGCAGATGGGTACTGTGACTACTATAACCAGAAATGGGTAGAATACACCGGAATGTCCCTGGAGCAATTGTATGGGTATGGTTGGCTGGAAACCGTGCACCCCGACGATAGAGACAAGGCGAGTGCTGCCTGGTTGCAAGCGGTAGAGAACAAAGAAGACTACCAGGTGGAGTACCGGGTTAGGCGCGCCGATGGCAAGTTCCGGTGGCACCTGACCAAAGGACTTCCGCGGTTCAATGAAAAGAACGAGGTGATCATGTGGGTAGGTAGCACCACCGACTACCATGAGCAGAAAGGCCTGGTAGAGGAATTGGTTTCCACCAATGAAGAACTGGCGGCTTCCTTTGACCGTGAGGTAGCGGCCTCCTTGAAGGTGGAAAACCAGCGCCAGATGCTGCACGATATCTTCATGCAGGCCCCGGCCCTGATTGCTATCCAACGGGGACCAGAGCATGTGTACGAGATGGTTAACCCAAATTACCAGAAGTTAGCCCCCGGCCGGAATTTCATTGGCCAGAAAGTAGCAGACGCCTGGCCAGAACTGAAAGAACAAGGCTTCTTTGATTTGCTTGACCAGGTGTACACCACCGGAGAGCCTTACGTAGGAAATGAATTGCCGGCAAAAATAGATCGGTATGGCAATGGGCAGTTCATAGATACCTACTACAATTTCGTGTACCAGGCCTTCAGAGAAGAAGGTAAGATAGTGGGTATCATTACCTTCGCCTTTGAGGTAACAGAACTTGTAGAAGCAAAGCGAACTTTACAGAAAAATGGAAACCAATCAGCCCAATAACTTTGTTCGCCAATACGGGTACCATCCCACTACTTTTAGTCCCCTATGCTTTATAACCAGGTGAACCTAGACCGGTTTGATATCCAGCAAGCTAGAATCAAATTTATTTTATTCAAGTCAAAGCTGCGGGCCATTTTGTACGGCGGGGGAATGGATGAATCCATTCTTTCTGCACGGGAGAACGCTCTGGGCCAGTGGCTCTATAATGATGCTTTAAAGAAATACGGTACTGTTCCAGAAGTAAGGGAAATCGAGAAACAGAACCTTGCCATCACCAGCAAGGCAAAGGGGCTGGTGAATCTTTATAAATTAGGAAAGATTGATGAAGCGCGTACTGGCTTAAGGGATCTGGACCAAAACGAAGAAGAACTGAACCGTATTTTAGGAGTGCTGCAGGAGAGAACGGGCGCGTAACGTTTTTTCCTGGGTCTTAAAGCAAGAAAGGTGGGCATCTAGCCCACCTTTCTTGCTTTAAGACCCAGGAGAGAAATGTCATTTAATCTGGTAATCTTAGCCTTAGTCCGCTTTGGTTAGACGCCAGATACAGAGCGGCAGGCCTCAGCCACGGTAACAGCCATGGGGGTAGTAGGCCGCCCAAGCAGGGAAGACAGCTGGCGGCTGTCATCAAACAAGGCGCCCTGTGAGGCAGAAACATCCCAGTTGGCTATGGCCTGCGCAAACCCTTCGGGCAAGCCGAAACCAAGGAGGGCGGCGGCGTAATCCGCTTCGGGTAAGTTCTTGTACGGGATCTCTTTTCCGGTCTGGCGCGAGATCTCTGCGGCTAACTCTCTCAGCGTATAGGCTTCATCTCCGGCTAGTTCGTAGACCTTGCCTTCGTGGCCCTGGCTTGTGAGCACGACTACGGCTGCCTCGGCAAAATCAGCGCGGGGCGCCGAGGAGATTTTACCGTCGCCGGCACTACCTATGAACGCACCCCCGGCCAAGGCACCCGCAATAGAACCGGTGTAATTCTCGGTGTACCAGCCGTTGCGCAGCAGCGTGTACGGAATACCGGCGTTTTTCAAGGTGGTTTCCGTGGCGCGGTGTTCTCCCGCCAGGCTGAGGGTGGAGGTATCGGCGTGCAGGAGGCTGGTGTAAACAATCCATTTCACGCCGGCTTTCTTGGCTGCCTCTATCACGTTCTGGTGCTGCGCGGCCCGTTTGCCTACTTCGCTGCCAGAGATCAGGAGCAGGGTATCTATGCCTTGCAAAGCGGGCCCCAGGGTTTGCGGCTGTTCATAATCCGCTTCCCGCACCTCCACGCCCAGGTCAGTTGCTTTCTGCGGCGACCGTACCAGCGCCACCACGTTAGCTGCGGCGCCTTTTTCCTGTAATTTCTCTATGACCAGTCGGCCCAGCTGACCGGTGGCACCGGTAATGGCTATTTTGTTCATGGTTTTTGGTTTTAAGGTTATCTATGCTGTCTATCAAATGGATACGGGCAAGGGCTGGCGAAGGTGGTTTGGGCTTGCCAAAACATTCTTTGGAGAGAACCCACCGCCGTAGCACCCCAGGCCAATGCTTGGGTGCAGCCAGGGGCCTTGCGGTTGCCATGGAAGACAACACAAAGGTCCGGCGAAGACAGGCCAACAGAAAGGTAGGAACGCGCGGAAAGATGATACTTTTACGCCAACCCGGCTTGCCCACGGAACTCGGCGGGGGTAGAGCCTTGGTGACGGCGGAAATACTTGATGAAATTGGTGGGTTCCTCAAAGCCCAGCGCAAAGCCAATCTCTTTGATACTTTCAGGAGTGTGCGCCAAAAGCCGCTTCGCCTCCAGCATAACCCGGTCATCAATCATCTGCTTAGCCGACTTGCCCAGTACTTTGGAGGTGGCCTGGTTTAGCTTTTTCTCTGTCATGCCCAACTGTTCGGCGTAGAGCCCTACCTGCTTCTGGCGGCGGAACTTCTGCTCTAACAGGTCTCTGAACAGCAAGAGGGAATCCAGCTCTACAGAGGGCCGTACCTGCGTCATAGCTTGGCTTTCTCTTTCCCGTTCAGCCAGCAGCAGAAAGGTGTGGAGCAGGTTTTTCAAAACCAAGGGCTGAACGCTATCTTGGGGGTGGGTTAGTTCAGCTTCCATCAAGGCAAGGTACTCCCGGAGCAGGGGCGACCCCTGGGGCAAGCGTAGCAGGGAGGGGGAGAACAGGTCATGGAACAGGGGGCTGCTTCTCAGGTAAGTGGCATCTGCCTCAGTTCTTATAAAGAAGCTGTCAGTGAACACCATGATCTTCCCGTCAAAGCCGCCCCGCCCATCAAACCGCTGCACCAGGTCTTTGTTCAGGAACAGGATGGTCTCTGGGGTAATGGGGACGGGCTTAAAATCTACCAGGTGCGTGGGTGCGCCCTGCTGGAACCAGAGAATGTGGTAAAAGCCGGTGCGGTGGATGTTGGCTAAGATGCTTTTGTTGCCTTCAAACAGGTCGCGCATGCCCATGATCTCAAACTCCACGGGAAGCCCGGCTTTGAAAGCGTACCGTTTGATTTCTGCCATTTGTTTACCGGCGGTTTTCGTGAAAGTACGGCTAAAACAACATTGCTTCCGCGGCGGCTTTCTACTTTTTCTGGGCCTGCATTTCCTCAAAGTAGCGCATCACCTTTTCTTCTGTCTCTTTTTGAAGGTGGATGTTTTCATAGAGCGCGGTCCTTAGCTTTCTGTACAGGTCAACGGCATGGTGTAGGCTGTCTAACAGGGCTTGCCGGTTATACTGCGGAATGGTTTGTTGCAGGAGGGCCAGGTCTTGCTGGTGCAGGTGGCGTTCTACTTTTCTGACGCCTCTGGGCAGGTTTCCGTTTTTGATGTGCAGCAAGGGGCCAAACACCACCATCCGGAGGAATCCGAAAAAATCATAGGCCTCCAGGTTTTCACCCCGGCCAATCTTCAGCAAGGCGTAATGGACCCAAATCCAAAACCGGTCTTCTATCCATTGATAATCTGGGTAGGGAAACTGGGCGGTGGAGTTATTCAAGACCTCCTGAAGTTGCCCTTGGGGATCAAGTAAGAGGGTGGGAGTTTCCACCCGGGTTTGAAATTCATCCAGGGTCAGGAATTTTATATCTACGTGCAGCAGGGGCTTGTCATAGAGGCAAATCAAGACCCTTGGCTCGCCCACGTGTTCTCCCGTGAAGCCAGATAACAGGTTGCCTAGCTTTTGGGCGTACGCCAGCATGTGGTCTTTGCTGCCTGACACCTTTTCTTTGGTGACCAGAACGAGGTCCAGGTCAGAGAATTCGTCTAGCTCGTTGGTAAGCCAGGAACCGCCCACCGCTAGCCCGATCACGTTTGAATCAACTGCCAGAATCTTTCTGGCTTTTTCTGCAAAATCAACTTGCATCATGGTCTTGTTTTCTTTTGGTTAGGATGGCTGCCTCGGCCTTGTGAAGACGGTGTTCCTTTCTCCGCATCAGCCTCATATGCCAGGCGCATGTAGTGTAGCACTTCCTCATTAATGTCCTCGGGCTCATAAAGCCTTAGCCAGTGATTGGTTTGCTTTTCGCCTATCTGTCCAATTTTATGGAAGCACAGCGTATCAGCATACACCTTGCTCAGCGGAATATAAATGTCTATGAAGTTTCTCCCCAGTTTGTAGATCATGCAGAAGCGGGTGTTCTTGGCCAAGGAGAGCATAGACTTGGATGGGTGAATCCTGAAATCCCCAATGGTACGGTACTGTTCCAGAAAATGATGGTACAGCCCAATGGTCACGTCAGACTTGCCGCGCAGAAAATCAGCCTCGGTTTTCTCCAGACAGGAATGGGTCTGGTTGGCGCGTAGGAAGGCTTGCGTGCAGGTGGGACAGGTCCACATGGGCTTTGACGTTTAGGGCTTAGTTTCTGGAAAATAGGTTGGAAACACATTTTCCACTCAAGTGGTTTTGAGAATACTGTTGGTAATACTTGGATAACTATCTGGTATCCTATACTTTTTAATTCTCTATATCTATGGTGCTTTGATGTTAATGGAAATGTGTTCGTAAATTAACTTTTAATATAACCTAAAGCATTATATAAAATTTTTCTTATATAATTTTCAAGTCGATCTTTGAAAAAATACAGGGAACTGATTCCAATGCCACCGCTAATTAAGAACTCTAATATCTTTTTTATTCCAAAGTAATCTTTGATCAAAGGGAATTTGATGAAGATAATGTAAGCAATAATTGTGATGATAAAATGAACAAACAGGCTTAAAAATTTGGATAGTTTTTCAATTCTATTTATAAAATTATTTTCAAACAATCTTATATTTCGGTTGTGTTCATAATTATTTATATCTGAGTATAAAATGCTTAGTTCAGTTCCTCTAATATGAGCTAGATTTAATACTTCCAAATTAAATGTTGGTTCTGATCTCCATCCTTCTTGGAAAGCCTTAAGTATTAGTGATGGTTTAATATCCTTGTCTCCTCGGATGTCTACTAATAATAGTAACAAAGGTGCATATGTATTAGTAAGATCACTATGGCCTTCTAAAAAGTTTCTACATGTGGTTGATAATAGATTCCTCTCCTCATCAATTGTTTGCTTCCAAAAGTCAAGAATTTTTAGAATCCAATCTTTATTTAAATGGAACTTAGCAACAGTACAGGTAACTAAAAAAACTAAAATGTCATCATAGATCCAAGTGCTATCTTTTTCTGGGACCCTTTGACATAAAGTATAGTAAATATTAGAAGCTTCTTCTGAATTATTATTGCCTAAGCTATATAGCATAGCTTGTTTTGCTTGAGGTATTGAAGAATAATCTGCCTTTAAGATGCTTTTGACATGGCCATGAAATACATAATCGTAAAGCTCTTTAAGAAGAGGTTGAGAACTAACTCTTTCTAATATTTTAGAGATAGTCATCATAAAAACCACTTTTTAAATTTTAGATGTGTTGTTACAACTAAGGGATTCCATCCTGGTAATGATCTTAATTGATGAAGTTGTTTTGCTATTAGAGTAGAGTAAAGTAAAGTAGCAGGTAAGTTTGAAGGCATGAAAGTTCTAAAAGACATATTCATAAGCCTATAAGATTGTTGAACAATGTACTCTAAATCTTTAAATGTCGATTTTTCGTGAATTTTGATAAGCAAAGGGGAACTGATGCCTTGCTTATCTGATTTAACATCACTTGGGCCTTTTGTTTGGAAAAGGCATGATCTATTATCTAAAACAAAGTTTTCACCTCTTTGTGGTACTAAAGTTCCCTTTTTGCCTCCATATTTAGTTTGTAATCCAGGTTGATTTAAATCAAAAAGTAAAAATGGATGTTTTTGAGAAAAAGTTACAAATGAAAACCTGATGTTATATTTGCTTATTTGTTCCACTAATAAGGACACAACATCAATTTCTAGATTTTTCATTGGTTTGAAAACGTGAAAGATAATTCTAACATTATCGCCTTCGCTCCATCCGTATTCCTTGGCAATCAATTCAAGGGAGTATTTTAAACTTTGTAAAAGCTCATTAAAATAGTCTTCATAATTAACATCTTGTGATTTATTGCTAAATATGTATTGTCCGTCTGCAGAGAAAAAGGTTGAGATTCCTACAACTCTTGATTTTTGAGTTCCACTATATTTAGATTCCCTTATTAAGGAGCTGCCAATGCCTATAATTAGTTCTCTATCTACAGTTTGGTTAGATGGCATAGTCCATGGTGTGCCTCCTAATTTAGAATATAGTTGAAGAGCAAAGGAGTCTATAATGTAGTCTGGTTTTCTCGCATTTTCGGCTTTTATAAATTGAACAGGAATGCCTAATGCATAGAGATGTGCCTTAATAGTGTAATAAGGATTGCTTTGTGTAGGTCTGCTTGAAAATTCTTCTCTGGTTTCTACTATAGCTATATCTGGATTTAAATTGTTATTGTTTCTAATAAATTTTGAAAATTGTTCTAAATAGGACTCTGTTGTGTATTCTTTAATTTCGTATAGTACATATTCTATAGTCCTCATTTTATATTTTCCAGTCATCCCATTTGGAAAATAGTCTGAGTTAAGAACTCCATTTCTAAGCTGAGCCAAAAATGTTTCAAACCCACCTCTATTTATTTCGTGACAGATTACAAGGATTTTGGGAGAACTTAACTCAGCACGGATACCATAATCATAAGGACCGAACATACTCAAGCCTTGACTGGGGGATTTATGTACCCTAGTCATTGATGAGTTAAAAATATATTCAGGTTTAACTAATTGAAAGCCATTATGTGGTAATTGGTTTGTGTTTTTAATATTAAATACAAATCCATCAGAATTCTTAAATTCTAAGTTGATGATTTTATTAGCTATTTGTGTTATCTCTTTATAGGCGTTGGTAGGGTTATTTAAGAGTTTTTTCTTTTCTTTCAGTGAAGAAACTATTTGTTCACTTTTTCTTTCTCCGATTTTGTGAGATAAATATATTTTTACGTTTTCTGTAGAGCGATTTAAATATAAGTCACTTAGTGGGTATTCATTCTTTCCAAAATTTGTATCAACGAAGGCTTTCCCGTTCCTTATTCCTATTACTCTTCCCAGTGATTGTTCTTCTGGAGCCACTACTCCTTTGGATGCATCACTATTAGATAAGATATTTACTTCAAGATTAAGTAAATCAAAGCCACTTTTTGTTAGTTCTAAGCAGTTTTTATCTAGGAACCACTTGTAAAAAGTATTGACAACCATTCCGTATTGAAATTTTCCATTTAGGTTCACTGGTCTAAATGATATTTCAATCACCTTCTTGAATGATAGTTCTGGTATTGGAGTAGAAATTATAGAAGTTAATAAATTGTCTTTCTCATTTTGAGAAGGTAAGATAAATGGATCAAACCCAGGTAACCTTTTTGGAAATGTTTTTATGAAAGCTCTGAAGAAGATATGCTTTATTAAAGATCCTACTAAAAGGATATTCTCTTGTATATTTAATGTAACGGTCTCACCAATTTCTATTGCATCATTTTCACCAGGTGAAATGTAGATCCAATTGCCATTTCTAAAGAATGAATGAGTGCTATTGTGCTCGTTTCTCAGAACTTCGATTAGTCCTTCACTAAAAGGTATTCTTTGAATCTGAAAATCTTCAAAGGTAATATCGACAGGAAAAATGTTACTATGCATAAGATGTTATAGAGCCTAGAGCTTTCCTCTAAGGGAGGGAGCGATTTTTATTTAATTTATATCTGTTTATACAATTTTTTAATAATAGACCTAAATATAGGATTATTCTTTCTCATGTTCTCCCCTCTGACATCAATCACCGCCTAAACTGACGCCCATCATCTTTTTCCCTCGGCCTACATCTGACCTTTGTCACAACTGAAAGGGCCAGGTAAGCGCCGAAGCGGACACATTCACTTCTTTACCGCTGCCACCTGTTTCAGGAGAGATACACCGGCAGCGCCATGAACATCATTTTCCTTTTAATCTGCATCAGTCTTCTGGTGGCCATCCTGTTCCTGGGGGCCTTCCTATGGGCGGTGCGTTCGGGCCAATATGAAGACGACTATACGCCTTCGGTGCGCATTCTCTTTGACAATGAATTAACCAAAAAACAGCCTATTACTTCTATTTCTACTAAACCTATGGAGGACACCGCACATGTTAGCTGAGGTTCTAAAAGCACCGGGCGGGGCGCTCAAAAACAGCGTCCGCACCGTTGAGACATTCTATTATGACAACAAGATTGTCCGTGATTTCGCCTATGCCACCCTGTTCTGGGGCGTGGCCGGCATGCTCATAGGGGTGATCATCGCATTTCAGTTGGCGCGCCCTGAACTCAACATGGGCACCGAGTACACCACCTTCGGGCGGGTGCGGCCCCTGCAC
The DNA here is from genome assembly GCF_008271745.1 of Rufibacter glacialis. Classification (GTDB taxonomy): domain Bacteria; phylum Bacteroidota; class Bacteroidia; order Cytophagales; family Hymenobacteraceae; genus Nibribacter; species Nibribacter glacialis. The sequence continues at coordinate 951,609 of NZ_VKKZ01000010.1, forward strand.
ACCAACGCCGTGATCTTCGCCTTTGTGGGCAACGGTATTTTCATGGGTGTGTACTACTCGTTGCAGCGCTTGTGTAAAGCCCGCATGTACTCAGACGTGCTGAGCAAGATCCATTTCTGGGCCTGGCAATTGGTGATCCTGTCTGCGGTAATCACGCTGCCCTTAGGCTACACCACCTCTAAAGAGTACGCAGAATTGGAGTGGCCCATTGACCTGGCCATTACCGTGGTGTGGGTGGTGTTTGGCTGGAACATGTTCGGGACCATCATCAAACGCTGCGAGCGCCACATGTACGTGGGCATCTGGTTCTACATTGCCACCTTCTTAACCGTGGCGGTGCTGCACATTGTGAACTCCTATGAGATTCCGGTGACGTTCATGAAAAGCTATTCTGGCTACGCCGGGGTGCAAGATGCGCTGGTGCAGTGGTGGTATGGCCACAACGCGGTCGCGTTCTTTTTAACTACCCCGTACCTGGGCATGATGTACTACTTCCTACCGAAGGCCGCCAACCGTCCGGTGTACTCGTACCGCCTGTCTATCATCCACTTCTGGTCTCTGATCTTCATCTACATCTGGGCCGGTCCGCACCACTTGCTGTATACCGCCTTACCCGACTGGGCGCAGTCACTGGGGGTAGTGTTCTCGGTGATGCTGATTGCACCCAGTTGGGGCGGGATGATCAACGGGCTCTTAACCCTGCGCGGCGCCTGGGATAAAGTGAAAGAAGAGCCGGTGCTCAAGTTCATGGTAGTGGCCATCACGGCCTACGGCATGGCTACCTTTGAAGGCCCGCTCATGTCGCTGAAGAACGTGAACGCCATTGCCCACTACACCGACTGGATAGTAGCCCACGTGCACGTAGGCGCCCTGGGCTGGAACGGTTTCCTCACCTTCGGTATTCTGTACTGGTTGCTGCCGCGCATTTTCAGAACCCAACTGTATTCAAAGAAACTGGCCAACTGGCACTTCTGGTTGGGCACGCTGGGCATCCTGTTCTACGCCGTGCCTATGTATTGGGCCGGGTTTATCCAGGGCCTGATGTGGAAACAGTTCAACAACGAAGGCATGCTCCAGTACTCTAACTTCCTGGAGACCGTGCTGCAGATTGTGCCCATGTACTACCTGCGCGGTATTGGCGGCGTGCTGTACCTGAGCGGCGTGTTCCTGATGATCTACAACGTCATCAAAACCGTGAAAGCCGGTAACCTTTTGGCCAACGAGGAAGCCCAGGCCGCTCCGTTGATGCCTGCCGCCGTGATCAAAGCCGGCGAAACGCACCAAGGGGGCCACTGGCACCGCATGATTGAGCGCAGACCGGTACAAATGGCCGTGTGGGCTACCGTGGCCATCTTGATTGGGGGTCTGGTAGAGATGATCCCTACGTTCCTGGTAGAATCTAACGTGCCTACCATTGCCTCGGTGAAGCCTTATACCTCGCTGGAGTTACAGGGCCGCGATGTTTACATCAAAGAAGGCTGCGTGAACTGCCACTCCCAGATGGTGCGGCCGTTCCGCTCAGAGACCGAGCGCTACGGGGAGTACTCCAAAGCCGGTGAGTTCGTGTATGACCGTCCGTTCCTGTGGGGTTCTAAGCGCACCGGGCCCGACTTGCACCGGGTAGGGGGGAAGTACCCTAACTCCTGGCACTACCACCACATGCTGGACCCCACGTCTATGTCTCCGGGGTCTATTATGCCGGCTTACCCCTGGCTGTTTGAGAAAGACCTGGACACCTCAGACACCCAGGCCAAGATTGAGGTGCTGACCAACCTGGGTACCCCGTACGCTCCCGGCTACGCCGAAAGAGCGAACGAAGACCTGATGCGCCAAGCTCGTGAGATCGCCGCTGATCTTAAAAAGGAGAACATTGAGGTAAAGCCCGAGAAAGAGATCGTAGCCCTCATTGCCTACCTACAACGCCTGGGTACTGATATCAAAGTGCAAGAAGAGAAGTAGAGAAGAGACACAAGACACAAGATATAAGACGCAAGATTTAAGATACAAGACGAGCCAAAATAAGATTGAAAAATCTTATGTCTTGTGTCTTACGTCCCAAAATAAAGAGCCATGTACAAAAGTGTTTTACAATCCATAGACGGCATAGAGATCTATCCTATTGTCTCCTTCGTCATTTTCTTCGCCTTTTTCCTGGGCTTGCTGGCCTACGTGGTGGTGGTGAAGAAAGAATACATCCAGAGCATGAAAGAAATGCCGCTGGCCAATGAGAACGGAACTACCCACCCTCTAGACCTGCGGTCATGAAACGATTGATACCCTTATTTGCCCTTGCGCTCACCGTAGCGGGGGGAAGCGTGACGCCTGCCGCTGCGCAGGACGCCGTAAAAGGCAAAGCGATCTTTTACGCCAACTGCGCCGCCTGCCATGCCGTGCAAGAGCAGGTGGTGGGGCCGGCCCTCAAAGATCTACACAAGCGAAAGGAGGAGAAATGGATCACGGCCTTCGTGAAAAACTCCACTAAAGTCATTGCCAGCGGTGACAAACAGGCCCTGGAGGTGTATGAGAAATTCGGGAAGGTGCCCATGACCAGCTTTGAAGGCTCCCTCTCAGATGGCGACATCAAAGACGTGATTGCCTACGTGAAAGAGGAAAGCGAAAAGCCCGCGGAAGCCAAAACCCCAGAGGTAGCGCCAACCGGCGATGGCAGCAAAGGAACCGGGATCGCTCCAGCGGCTACCTTTAGTTGGAGAGCCTTGCCGCCCACTACGCAGGTATTGGTGGCCCTCATCGGGTTTCTGGTGCTCCTAGTGTTGGTGGTGCTGGGCATGACCTTCTTCCAAGCACTGCCGCTGCTGGGGCAACTATATGACAAACCCCAACTGCGCCACACGCCCATGGCTCGCCTGGTGGCCCTGCTGCGCGGCGATACTTCTACCATTACCGGCACGCACAAAGACATCCTCATGGAAGACCACACCTATGACGGCATCTTTGAGTTTGACAACGACCTGCCGCCCTGGTGGAAGTACATGTTCTACGCCACCATCGTGTTTGGGATTGGGTACCTGCTGCATTACCACGTGTTCCAGAGCGGGAATTTACAGATTGCTGAGTACCAGGCCGAGGTGCAACAGGCTTCTCTCCTGAACCCCGCCGGCAGCGACGAAGGCAACGTGAACGAGGTAACAAACTTCCAGCCGCTCACCGAGGCGCCTAAACTGGAAGCCGGCAAGGCCGCCTTCATTCAGAACTGCGCCGCCTGTCACGGCCAGGAAGGCCAGGGCACCGTAGGTCCCAACCTCACCGACGAGTTCTGGCTCCACGGCGGCGACGTGAACGCCATCTACAAAACCATCAAATACGGTGTGACCAGCAAAGGCATGGTGGCCTGGCAGAAAAAGCTCAGCAATGACCAGATACTGGAAGTGTCTAGCTACATCCTCAGCATTCAGGGCAGCAACCCGGCTAACGCCAAAGCCCCACAGGGCGAGAAATACGTGCCTAAGAAGTAAAGTACATGACACCCTTTATTCGCTTAGTTTCACCGTGGCCTCTACTATCTGGTAGAGGCCTTTTGGTTTTTAAAAGTTGGTGGAGAGGTTAATGGTGGCTTTCACTGGTAGTTTCTCTTTTGGCTGAAACTCCCCCTTTGAAGGGGGCGAAGGGGGATATTGACACTTGTTGATCCTCTTTCCATGCTTTCTTGTGCATGCCTTTTGCCATGGCTAGCGTAGCGGCGGCTGTTGGCGAAGGCCCTTATGCAGCTCTTTGCATAGTAACCCTTCGTGCGCTCACGGCCGCGAGGCCCCGTCTTCCCCTCTCGCACTGCCCTTTCGGCCTTAACCGTTCCTCTCTCTTAGCTGCTGCTTATCTAGGGCCAAAAGCGAGGCGCGCTCGGGAAAGACTGGAATAGGCAATGCGTGAATGAGGAGGAAGGATGCGTAAGTTCAGGTTGAAGGATAGGAATACTTTAAGGAACTCCTCCTCATGGAGGAGAAAACCTGAACCGTAGGGAGCCAAGACCTCACAGGTTTTGAAAACCTGTGAGGTCTACCACCATTCCTGACGCAAGTTCTACCACCATTCCTGACGCAAGTTCTACCACCATTCCCTACGCATAGCCATGTTCCAGCCTTTCGCTTGAGCGCCTAGCACTCGACCGACCCTGAGCGAAGCGAGGTGGGCGGAGTAGAGGGCACAGCGCGAGGGCGGAAGGCGGGGCCTCGCGGCCGTGAGCGCTTAGCGGCGGCAATGCAAAGAGCCGCTCATGGATCAACGCTAGAAGCGGAAAAGCCAAGGGAACTACATACTGCATGCTCCAAACTTATATACACATGCCAATGGTTATAGGCAACCTGCGGTCCCGGCCATCTCCTAAAAAGAGGCGTTCCTTTCCAGCCTATTTTCCTAAAATTTCTTCTAAAACAAAGCTTCTCCCTCAAAACATGACGAAGATCATATCCTTCAATGACGCCTGAAATGGGAATCAGCTACCGGTCCCGGTACTTTTACACCATGCTATAAAGGAACAAACGCCTGAGCAAAGCAGAGTAAAACAACACCCCCTCCTCGCTGCCGGGCGCACAACCGGTAAGAGACCATGAGTATAACCGTAACAGATCCAGAAACCTACCGTGACACCATCTCCACGGTAGGCAAAGACGGGAAACTGGTGTGGCTGTACCCTAAAAAGCCCTGCGGCAAACTGTACCAGTACCGCAAGTACGTGAGCTACGCGCTCCTGACGCTGTTGTTTTCGGGGCCGTTCCTGAAAGTGAGCGGCTTGCCCTTCCTGCTGTTCAATATCCCGGCCCGCAAGTTCGTCCTCTTTGGCATGATCTTCTGGCCCCAGGACTTCTTCATTCTGCTGGTGGGTTTCATGGCCTTCATCCTGTTCATCATTCTGTTCACGGTGGTGTACGGCAGGGTGTGGTGCGGTTGGGTGTGTCCCCAGACCATATTCATGGAGATGGTGTTCCGCCGCATAGAGTACTGGATAGAAGGAGATGCCCCAAAACAGAAAGCCTTGGACAAAGCGCCCTGGACCACCGAGAAAGTCTGGAAGAAAACCGCCAAGCACACCTTGTTCGTGCTGGTGTCTTTCTTCATTGCCCACACCTTTCTGGCGTACATCATTGGGGTAGAGCAACTGCAGAAAATCATGACTGATGGGCTTGGCGCCCACGTGGGCGGCTTGTTTTCCCTGGTACTGTTCACGGGCGTGTTCTACTTTGTGTTTGCCAAGTTCCGGGAGCAGGTATGTACCATTGTGTGCCCGTACGGCCGGTTGCAGGGCGTCATGCTGGATAAGAAATCCCTGACGGTAGCCTATGACTTCGAGCGTGGTGAGCCCCGCGGGAAACTCCGCAAAAACCAGGTGCGCACCCAGGGCGACTGTATTGACTGTCACCAGTGCGTGCAGGTGTGCCCCACGGGAATAGACATCCGAAACGGCGCGCAGCAGATGGAGTGTATCAACTGTACCGCCTGCATTGATGTCTGCAACTCTATCATGGACCTGGTAAACAAACCGCAAGGCCTTATTCGGGTGGCCTCAGAAGAGAGCATCGCGGAGAAGATGCCCTGGAGGTTCACCGCCCGCATGAAAGCCTACACCGCGGTTTTGGTGCTGTTGGTAGGCGCGTTCGTTGTGCTGCTCATTACCCGCACCAACATTGAGGCCACCATTTTGCGCACGCCGGGCATGCTCTACCAGCAAACAGACCACGGCACCGTCACCAACCTCTACAACATCACCCTCATCAACAAAACCGACCAGGAACTGCCCATCATCCTAAAAGTGCTGTCTTCCGAAGGATCAATCCAAGTGGTGCGCAATGAGTTGGTATTGCCCCGGCAAGGGCTGGTGGAAGGGGTGTTTTTTGCCGAAATCCCTGAAAACAGCCTGGAATCTGCCTCGTCTAAGATTGAGATAGGGGTGTACAGCGGCGACAAACTTATCGCCACCGAAAAAACCAAGTTCCTGGGACCGGGGAGGTAATGTGCTAATTGCTCAATGTGCTATAGGATTTGAAAATTTGAAGATTTGAAAATTTGCGGATGGAAAAAGGTCCTTTGGCGCGGGACTACAATCTTGTGATTGAGGAGGACGCGAGTCTCCAGATCTGCCGGGATCCAAGAGCTGGCAAGCAGATCAGCATATACAGAACCTCGCACAAAGAATAAAAGGAAGAAGCGTTTTCCTTGCCTTTTCCTTTAAACATCCAAAAACTGACTATCAGAAACAACTATGGCTACCCCTACCACCTTTATCCAGACCAAGCAGCGCTCTTTGCTGCCTTACCTCATCATTATGGTTTTTGTCTTTTTCGCGAGCTACATCGGGTTTATGGTGTACAGTGCCATGCAGAGTGATGTGAACCTGGTGAGCCAGGAGTATTACGCTGAGGAACTGGCCTATGCCCAACGCATGCAACAGATGACCCAGGCCCGGGCGCTGGAACAGCCCATCCATGTTATGCCGGTGCCGGCCGCAGAGCAATTGGTTATCCGGTTTCCGGTGGAGTTAGCCAACGCCACTGGTACGGTACACCTCTTCCGGCCATCAGACGGCAAGCTAGACGTGATTGTGCCGCTTCAACTGAACGCCGAGGGGCTTCAGCTCTTGTCTACCGCTACGCTGAAGAAAGGGCGGTGGCGGGTGCAGCTGATGGTCCAGAAAGACGGCAAAGAGTATTACCACGTGCAGGAGGTTACGCTATAGGGCATGTGGTGGGCAGGGTTGATCATTGGCTTTATTAGTAGTTTCCATTGCGTGGGGATGTGCGGCCCCATTGCCATGGCGCTGCCCGTTGGCAGGGGATCCGGCGTTTCCTTTGTGGGAGGCCGGCTCCTGTACAACCTGGGCCGCGTGACTACTTACACCACCCTGGGCCTGGCCGCCGGACTGTTGGGCCGTACCCTGCAACTGGCCGGCTGGCAACAAGTCCTCTCCATCGCCTCTGGCCTGCTCATGCTCCTTTTGGTGCTCCTTCCTAAAATACCCGCCGAAAACGCCGGCCAGTGGCTGGGCACCCACCGTTGGTGGAATGCGGTGCGAAAGGCCATGGGCAAACGGTTTCAGAATCCATCAGTGGGGGCTTTGTTCATGGTGGGGGTGTTGAACGGACTCTTGCCCTGCGGCATGGTCTACTTTGCCTTGGCCGGAGCCGTGAGTGCGCCGGGGGTGGGCGGGGCCATGCTCTACATGGCCCTGTTCGGGCTGGGCACGCTGCCGCTCATGTGGCTCGTATCACTGTCGGGCCGCCTGGTCCAGCCCAGGTGGCGGGCGCTCATGCGGAATGCCGTGCCTTACGTAGCGGCCTGCCTGGCGGTCTTGTTCATTCTGCGGGGCCTGAACCTGGGCGTGCCCTACCTGAGCCCCAAACTAGTTTCCACTGAACAGGCCGCCCCGGTGTGCCATGTTCCCTAACCCGATAGTTCGTTATAACCTTACCTTCATGAAGCCGAACCCAAGAATCCTGCTGCCCTTTAATTTTACAGATGCCTGCGTGGCCGCCTTACAATATGCCAGCCAGTTGGCCGCCCACCTCGGTGCAGATATTGTGCTGCTGCATTGTGCCGGTGATACGCAATTGACCGCCACCTACCAAAGTCATCTCATGTCGCGCCTGGGGTCGTTCACGGATAGGTACATGGGCCCGGCCCTTAAAAGCCTCACCCGTTTCTGCGTGGTACGGAGCGGCTTTCTGCGCGAGAACCTGCCTTCGGTGGTAGAGAACCACCGGGTAGATTTGCTGGTGGCCAATCCGGAGGCGCTGCTGGAGGACATTGCCCCCGGACAGGTGCTTTCCCTCCCTGAATTCGCGTCTTGTCCCATGCTGCTGGTGCCGCCCCAGGCCCTGTTCCAGCCCCTGAAAGAGATAGTGCTCAGCGTAGACCTCACAGACCTGGACGCCGGGGTGCTGGAGCGGGTGCAAAAGCTGGCCCGAACCTTCTCTGCCCACCTCACGCTGTTGCACCTGCACGGCAACGTAGAGGCAGTGCAACTGTGCCAACTGCAGAAAGCAGCAACTCAACTACGGGCTGAACTCACGTACCGCAACACGACCATTGTCTGCCAGGAAGAGGAAGACCTGTTAGAGGGCTTCAATGATTTCTCAGAGCTGTACACCCCAGACCTGTTTGTGGTAGCCACCCGTGACACGCACCTGCTGCACGAATATTTCTCAGGCCGTTACCGCAAAACCAGCGCCTACCACTTGCACACCCCACTGCTGAACCTGTACCAGGCCCATAAAACCGCCTGCTCTGGTGGCTGCACGCATTGCAACACCCGGGAGCGCCAGTTAGAGCAGGAAACGGTTTCTGCGGCGCAGGGGTAAGCAGAACATCATAAAGGATGAGTAGGTTTACTGCCTGATTTCTGTAAAACCGCCTTAAAAGCAAAAAGCGCTAGATTCATTTCTAGCGCTTTTTTAGGTGTTTTAACTAAGGGTAGACCCTGTCCCGTTTAGATTATTCTAAAGGACCGTATCCGGTAAGGTAAATGGGTGGAGCAATTTTGAAAGCTTTGCCCTGGAACTGTGCGGTGACCTTGGTCAAGTCTTGCTCAAATTCCTGCTTGATGGCGTTCTTGTCATTTTTAAACCCATCAATAATGATGGCAAAAGGAATAACATAAGTCACCGGGGAAGTAGCGCCGTGGGCCTCCCAGGTGGGCATCAACTTCACCACCCGTAACACTTCCTGCTCTAAAGAGGCATGGCGGGCCTGTAGCACTTTGAAATTGCCAGGAGTACCATCTTTTGCGACGGTTACTTGCACAAATACTCCTCCGTATTCGTTGTTCTTTTGAGAACTGGCCGGTATCCTCATTTCGTTGGCCAGGAACTTCACCAGAGCTGGCGTTCCGCCGGGAAATTGAGGCTCTGCAGGGGAAGTGGAGGCAGCCGGGGTGGAGGCAGCAGAGGAGGCATTTTCCTGCGTAGCCAATTGATTGGAAGAAAGCGAAAGAGCCAGCAAACCCAGCAGCGGGAAGGCCAAGACTTGTTTCACTTTGGAGGTTCGGCGGTTGGGTTCGTGAATCATTTTCAGTCGTTTTAGAGTGAGAGATTTATTGAAGTGATGCCCTAGGGTAAAATTGTTCTTTTGTAAAACCTGTCTGGCCAGGAGCAGTCCGTAGCCTGTTCTGTCCTCGGTTTGAATGACCTGCGCATCAGCCAGGAATTCATGGGTTACCATGAGCGCTTTCCGGTAGAGAAAGAGGAGGGGGTTAAACCAGAATACAATGGCTAAAAGCTCCAGGAACACCAGATCATAGCTGTGCCCCTGGGTCACGTGCACCCGTTCATGCTGCAGAATGCGGGCCTGTTCTTCCTGAGTCAGCGGTTGTGAGTTGTCCCAGAAGATGTACCGGAAGAAAGAAAACGTGGGCCATTCTCCGTGGGTGGGAATAACAGTGAGGCTGTGCACCTTCTCTTCCCGCCCTTTTTGCTTCTGGATATAATTGTACAGGTGGTACAACTGCCGCACGAATCGGAAAGCAAATACGCCCACCCCTATTCCATAGAGAAGCAGCAGAACAGAATCCCAGCCTACCATAGTGCTACTTGAGATAGGTTCTCCTTCAACCGCTACCTTTACTACATAGGGCGTGAGAGAAGGCACTAAAGGTGGAATGACAGCTACCTCCTGAAAAGAAGGTACTTCCATAAAAGGAAGCAGAAAAGAAACCACGGTGGCACCCAGTAAATAGAAGCGGTTGTACCGGAAGCACGCCTCATTGCGCAACAGAAGCAGGTACAGCAAGTAAAAGGCCAGCAGGCAAACCGTGGACTCCGCGAGGTAGGTAACAAGGCTATGATGCATGGTCGTCTTTTTTTGTGTTATCCTTTACATACCGTACCAGGTCTTCCAGTTCTTTCACATCTAGTTCCTCTTCCTTGGCGAAGAATGAGACCATGCGCTTAAAAGAGCCGCCAAAATAGCCGCTGACAAAATTCTTCAGGAAAAACCGCTGGTAGTCGCTCTTCTGGATGAGGGGATAATACTCATGCGTTTTCCCGTAGGCCGTGTAGCCTACAAAGCCTTTCTTTTCCAGGATCCGGATGATGGTGGAGACGGAGTTGTAGATTGGTTTAGGCTCAGGAAACTGCTCGATCACATCCTTCACGAAACCCTTTCCCAGGCTCCATAGAATCTGCATCACCTGCTCTTCGGCTTTGGTTAACTCTTTCATAAGGAGGAAGTTGTTTGCTTGACTAAACGTATAACTTAATATTTAGTTATGCAACTTAACTTTAAGTTAATTTTTTTTTCAGACTTTGGTTTCTCTCGTTTTTAAAGGATTAAAAAGGATGGGAAGGTTGGTTTTGGGCTGCCTTAAAATTTACCAACAATTAAGTTTGAGTCCTGCCCAAGGTGGAAGTTTTTGGCTGCTTTTCAGGAAACAGCAGGGAAATAGGACCTCCCTAAACAGACACAAAAAAGCCGTTTCAGGGCGCTTTTCTATAAAGCAGCCCTGAAACGGCCATGATGCAAATGGATTACTTTCTATTTCTTGCGGGGAGGGTAGGCCATGGGTTTACGGGCCGGGGCAGGAGTAGCAGCGGGTTTCTTTTCCTCCGGAGTGCCGCGCATGTGAATGACCAGTCCGTTCAGGAAGTTACGCAGCAGTTGGTCACCACAGGGCTTGTAGTTGGGGTGGTCTTCTTTACGGAAAATAGCCCCTAGTTCACTTTTGGTCACGTTGAAGTCCACCAACTTCAGGATATCGACGATGTCATCATCCCGGAGTTGGAGCGCCACGCGCAGTTTTTTCATGATATCGTTGTTGGTCATAGTTTGTCGTATTTGTCTGTCCGCGAAAGTACGTATACGCATTAGAAAAGCAAGCATGTTCCAGAGATGCAAATTTTAACCTTTCACCTCTTCCCTTTGGCCTTGTACCTCTGTTGAAGGCGACCCTGATTTTAACTAGGGAAGGAGGTTTAGGGGCTGTTTTCTGAAAGTGCGGCCAAAACGATTTACATGGCACCCTCCTTAAATAGGCCTGATTTAACGGGAGGAACAGGAGAGAGGCAGTTTGTTAACGAGGCCTGCCTAACCGCGCCTCCTCTGGCAAGGCAGCCACCTGGAGGGAGGCGGAGGTTCGGAACTTCTTGATTCTTTTGGTTCCGTTGAGCATCAAGGAGAGAAGTGGCAAACGCCCGTAGAACGCGACGGCCATCCTTGGTTTGGCAGGAAAAGATTGGGAAATTCGCCAAAAGAAAACGCCTTGACCGGCAGGAGTAAATTTCCCCCTTCGCCCCCTTCAAAGGGGGAATCTTTCTGTGTGCAGAAGAAGGAAAGCAGGCGCATAAGAAAGAAAATAAGTGCCTTGGGCGAGCTAACAACAGTAATGGTTGTGGTCATCAGCAGTTCTGGATAATTAAAAACGCAAAGATGATCCCGATTGGGTATAAGGCCGGGAGACCTGATGGGGAAGAGACAAATCATGAAGGGCGCCTCTGTCTTAGGCTTTTTCAGACTATCGATCTCGTGCATGAGGCGTGCAGGCCCTCGGCCGTAGCATGGCTTATGCACCTTGTTATAGCCCGTTTTTCTTTAGGGCGTTATCAATTTGCTCACGATTACATTCCAGAATCCAGTCGTTGAATTCATGGTATATAGGCAAAAGAGTTTCCCTGTCCTTCGCCACAATATCCAGCCCACGGTCATCATACATGTAGTAGATTAACTTTCTGTCAATGTTCAGGAAGAAAACCTCTTTGTGCGTGAGAAAACCCCTGCTATCCAACCTAGGTTGCCGAGGAGGGAAATCCACAACACTAATGGCCGCTAAAATATTGCGGTAGTCCACCCTGTCAGTTGTGAGTTTAGCGACTGCAACATTCCATATGTCTGTCTTATCGGCTGGCTCATAAAGCCTGTGGACTTTAAAGTACGTCAATCCTTCCTTTGTCAGCCCTTTGATTTGCTTGAAGCAGTAATTGGAGAACCTTATTTTCCCGCGTTTGTCAGTGCGCTCCTGCAGAACAAGGTAAATTCTATCGTTTAGCTTGAAAGCAGCCTCAAACAAGGCTATTGCCCGTCGCTCCACTTCTTGAAAGTATTCATCCGTGTTCGTTTCACCCACCTGGAGGTCAAACCTCAAGGCATTGCCCCAGTTGAAGAACAAGGGTGCTTTGATTTTCAAACCTCTGAAATTCTCTTCAAGGAATTGTCTATATTCTTGTTTGAGTGTCAATCTCGATTTTTATATATGGGCTATAACTTTGGTACTGCCGGAGGACTAGTAAGAGACAAGGCGGTGCCTGGTTTTTACCCCAGTTAACCTTTCTTTTTCCTAAACCGGCACGAGCATGCGCGGGAGTGCATGGTGTAGTTTTTACGCCAGTTACCCTTTCTTTTTCCCGCCTTCGCCGGTCAACCGCTCCAGCGCCTTGTCGCGTTTAAACTCCATTTTCCCGAAACGGTAGTTGAAGCTCACCCGCACCACGCGGTTGTAGTTGTTGTTCTGGTTGTGATTGTAGGAGTTGGTGTTGTTGACCGTGGTTCTGATGGCGTTGTTGCTGAACAGGAAGTTCTCTACGTTCAAACTCAGGCCGCCTTTGCGCTTCCAGAATTCCTTGCGCAGGCCCAGGCTGTAAGAGTAGGTATAGGTGCTTCGGCTCTGCAAGGACAGCCGCGGCGAGTTGAAGGAACCAGCCGTCTGCACGCTGAAATCATTCACGAACCGGTAAGAGACGTTTCCGCTCAGGTTATACATGAACCCCGCCCGCTGGATGACCTCGCGGCCCCTGAAACTGGTGAGGTCGTTGTAGAATAGGTTCAGGTTGAGGCCGGCCTGCCCTTTCTGCCAGAAGCGGGAAGAGACCGAGAGGCTGGAGCCGTAGGTGGCGTTTTTGCCCAGATTGGCGAAGGTGGTGTGCAGGGTGTCGTTGTTTTCTTTGATGGGAAATTGGTACTGCGAGATGTCATTGTTCGTTTGCCGCCAGTAGGCAGAGGCATTGAAATTAGTGGTCTTCAGAAGCCAGCTGTAGTTCAGCTCTGCGTTGTGGGTGATCTCCGCGTCCAGGTTGGGATTGCCGTAGCGGATGTTGAGTTGGTTGCTCTCATTGCGGTACGGGTTCAGCTGTTGCATGCCCGGCCGCTGGATGCGCGTGGAATAGCTGAACCGCAGGCGCTGGTCGTTCTTAAAACGCTTCATGAGCATGATATTGGGCATGAAGTTATGGAAAGGCTTTTCCAGGTCGGTTTCCACGTGGTTGGTGGTAAAGTGGCCGGTCACGGCCGTGTATTCATAGCGCCCGCCCACGCGCAGGGTATAGGTTTTCTTCCAGCGGTAGGTGTACGACAGATAAGAGGAATACACATCCTGGTCATAGGTGAACAGGTTAGAGCGCGCGGGGTCTTCCACCAAAGGTGCCTGGGCAGAGCGGGAGAACAGGAAATCATAGTCGCTGCCGGCGTGGCGCAACACGGCCCGCACCCCGCCTTCCAGATGGCCCAGTTTCTCCAGGGGGTGCGCGTAATCCGCCTGGAAGGTGAGTTCCCGGTTGGTGCTGTGGTTGTCGCTCTGTTCCAGCCGTGTAATGGCCTGGGTATTGTTCTCCTCGGTGAGGGAATACTCGCTTTCGCTCCCGTTCTGGTTGAAAATAGCCATGACGGCCAGTTCCTGCCCTTTCTTCTGGAAGCGCCTCTTATAGTGTAGGTTGGTCTCAACCCCGTGGTGGTGGTTTAGGTTGTCAATGTCCCGGAACCGGTAATTCTGCACCTGCTCCTCGCCCGCGGGCGTGAACTGGGACGTGGAAAGGGTGCGGTCACTTAGGTTGCGGGAACGGTTGAGGCGCACAGTGGCGCTGAGGTTGTTCTGCTCGTTGAAATCATAGTCGCCGCCCAGTTGCGTGAAAAGAGAACGGCCGTTGTTTTCAAAGGTGCTGCTCTGCTGAATGAGTTTGGTGGGCGTCTGAATCAGGTTCTCTTCCCTGAAATACACCTGGTCAGATTCTGCATCACCCACCCGGTCGTTGAAGTTGCCGCCCACGCTGCCCCGAAGCCCGAACTTCTTCCTGCGCAGGTTCAGGTTGGTGTTAAGGTTGTTGGAGCGGTTTCCGGCGGTGGCGGTCACCTGGCCGGTCATGCCTTCCATGGAGCTTTGCTTGGTGATGATGTTGATGACCCCGGCGGTGCCTTCGGCATCATATTTAGCCGAGGGGCTCGTGATCACCTCCACGCTTTTGATCAGGTCAGCCGGGATCTGCTGCAGCGCCTCGGCCAGGTTATCTGCGAGCATGGTAGAGGGTTTGCCGTTGATCAGGATCTTGACCTTGGTGCTGCCCCGCATTTCCACGTTCCCGTCTATGTCCATGGCCAGCGAAGGCACTTTCTTGAGCACATCGGCGGCGGTGCCGCCAATGTTGGTAATGTCGTTCTCCGCGTTGTAGACCATGCCGTCGTCGGTTTGCTGAATCAGGTCTTTCTCGCCGGTGACCACCACTTCCTCCAGGGCCTTGCTGTCAGACTCCAGCAGAATCTGCCCCAATTGTACCGGAGCCGTACCCGTCGGCACGGTAATGGGGTGCAGCTTGGTTTTATACCCAATGAAACTGATGGCCAGAATATAGGAACCGGGGCCTACTTTGGGCAACGTGAACGTGCCGTGGGCATCACAGGGAACGCCCGTAATGGGTTTGCCTTCCTGGTCTTGCAGCGCCACGGTGGCAAAGTCTACCGGCGCTTTAGAGGCCGCATCTACCACGGTGCCGGTCACCAGTACCCCGCCTGTTTGCCACATGCTGGAGATAGCAGGAGCGGCCCCGGCCGAACCGGAAGAAAGCAGGAGAGACCCTGCCAGAAGGAGGGACACGAGGGTGCATTGGAGAAAAAGCAGGTTTCTTCTAGCCATACTGAAAAGGCGGGCAAGGAACTAAATAAAGCAATTGGTAGACCATACACCAGTGATTCCCTATTTCTCCTTCTCTTTCCTCTGGCCGACGGAGCTCCTTTGACACCCGCCAAGCCGAATGGTTTAATCCATTGACTCAGAAAGTCTAGCTGACAGCTTAGAAGAAAAAGTGCCTTGAAGAACCGCACCTGGCTTACCAGGTCCTGGCTGGGGAAAAACAGAGGATTCAAGGTTTCTTTTCTGGTAGTTTTCCTGGTGTTTTGGTAAAAAGGGCGCCAAATCAATTAGCTGGGTCAAAAAAATCCCCTCCTAAAAAGGAAGGGATTTTCTGATTGTAAAGGCTTCTGGTTTCAGGCTCCTTTTTTAAAGAAGAGCGCTTAACGAGGGCCAGAACTATTCTCCTTAATAGGTGAGCATCTCTACTTTTCCGTCCATGGTGGCGGCCAAAAGGCGGCGCTTGGGCAGCACGTTTACCGTGTTCACCATGGAATTATCAATCTTGTGGGCCCAGTTCACCTGCTGCGTTTTGGGGTTGATGCTGTAGACCACGCCGCTCTTGGTCCCGAAGAACACCGCGCCGTCTTTTTCAATTAGCATAGAGGGTATGTGCTCGTAGCCAAAACCGGCTTTCAGGCGCCAGGCCAGCTTAGGCGCTGTCTTGTTCGTTTCAAACGCCACCACGTCGTCTTGCATGGTTTTGCCATAAACCAGTTTTTTATCCGCTGAAATACCAATGGATTCCCGCACGGTGGCTTCTTTGCTGCGCCACAGGGCCTGCCCGGTTTTGCTGTCCAGGGCGGTGATAAAGCGGTCTGGGGCCACAATATAGACCACGCCGTCGTGCGCCACCGGTACCACCATGGCCGGGGAGAACATGCGGTTACCTGAGCCGTTGTTCCATTTCCAGGCCAGGGTGCCGTCTTTCTGGTTCAGGGCGTACAGATGGCGGTCCCAGGCGCCAAAGATGATCTTGCCTTCATAGGCCAGCGGCGTGCTGACAATGGCGCCTTCTACCCCCGTAAACTCCCAGAGCTGCTTGCCCGTGGCGGCTTCCAGAGCCCTGAACTTGCCATCGCTGCCGCCAATGTACACTATGCCTTTCTCCACCAGCGGTGAGCCCAGCACCGAGGCATCGGTTTTGGTTTTCCAGGCTAGTTTTCCGGTTTTGGCCTTCAGGGCGTAAATGTGCCCGTCGCCGGAGCCAAAGATCACCTTGTCTTTATAGGCCGCCGGCGAAGAGAATACTCCCCCGCCAGTCTGGAACGACCACGCTTTCTGGCCGTCTTTCTCGCGTAAAGCCTCCACCTTGCCCACGCTGTTCCCAAAGATCACCAGGCCTTGGCTGCTCACCGGAGTAGAGATCACGTTGGCGTCTGAGTGGTAGCTCCAGGCTTTTTTGGTAGTGGCATATTGGTCATTCACCGCAAACGACGGACGCGGATAGGTTTTGCCGTCTTGGTAGGAGCGGGACCCCAAGGCAATTCTGCGCCACACCGGTTTGGTGCCTACGCCCGGGGTTCTCTCCGCAAAAAGAGCGGAGTCCTGGCGCATCTCTACCAGGTTATAGCCGCCAATGTCGGCTTTGGCGCGCAGGTTGGAACGGCCCATGGTACCCAGTAAACCTTCAGAGTCTGCCACGCGGTTCTGGTGGCCGTGGCCGCAGATAGAGAACTGGGTGTTGTGTTTTTTGAGCCGGTCAATGGCGTCATACCAGTTGTCCAGGCCATTGTCCAGCGGGTAGTGGTTGATGAACACGATAGGCTGATTCTTGGGTGTTTTGGCCAACACACTGTCCAACCAAACGGTGGCGTCACGGGGAATGTGGCCATCTGACATGCGCACGTACGGGCCAGAGGCGCACCCGATGAACTTGAGGCCTTTGTGCTCAAACACGAACTTGTCTGACCCAAACTCCCGGATAAAGCTCACGCCCCCAGATTCTGACCAGCCGGTGTCATGGTTTCCGGGCACAATGTAGTAAGGCACTTTGAGCTGACTGATGATCTGCTTCGCCTTTTTCAATTCTTCGTCGGTGCCCATCTCGGTGATGTCGCCGGTAAGCAGCACGAAGTCAATGCCCGGTTGGCTGTTGATGTCAGCAATGGTGCGTTCCAGGTCTTCCTCGGCCCCGCCGGTAGCGGAGCCAATGTGGGTATCGGTGACAAAGGCGAATTTGAAGGATTGGGCCGCCACGGTGTGCCAGGCACTTAGCCATGTGCAAAGCACCAGTAGCAGGAGGGAAGTTTTTTTCATACACTAAAAGGAGAAAGTATTGGATGGCTAATATCTGCAAATGCCCATAGATAACCCAAACCCACCTAGTATATCTTTAAATTTTTTTAAAAAGTAAGACATAAGACAGTCTATCTGTTTTCACTGTCCTGTATCATTGTTGGTGTTTTCACTAACAATCCAGACGCAGGCACCCCAGCCCTTGCTGGTGAACACACGCAGCAAGGGCTAGAGTACTTTGGTTTGCCTTTACTAAAAAGGTTTTTTTTTAAAGTAAGGTAGAAGGCAGGAAGCCTCTATTTGAGGGCTAACTAAAATTGGATTCAACCAACGGCGGTGGCCCTACTAACCATTCCAAATTGAGTGATGGATTAAGAAACGGGAGAAGCCTTTCCTTTAAATAGCAGCTGACGTTTGCTTGGTTCCTATGGTAGGTTAGGCTATTTTCTGTACCTTCCGCAGTAGAACCAAAACCCATTCAACGTGCCACAGTTTTTGATTACTGCCCTAGATTATACTGATGCCCAAGCCCTGGAGAGACGCATGGCGGCTCGGCCTTTCCACCTGGAATTAGCCAAAAAGATGAAGGCGTCTGGCAACCTCATTTTAGGCGGCGCCATGTTGAGCCCCGAAGAGAAGATGATTGGCTCTACCCTGGTGGTGGAGTTTGAGGGCGAAGAGGCCATCCAGCAATGGCTGGCCGAGGAGCCGTATCTGCTACAGAAGGTGTGGGAGAAGGTGGACATCAAACCCTTCAAGGTAGCGGCCCTGTAACCTTATTCCCCTAAGGAGGCTCCTTGCGGCTTGCGGTATAGAAAGGCGTTCCAGGTCTGTTTTTTAGAAAACAGGCCTGGAACGCCTTTTTTGCCCCTGGTGGTTTTTTTTAAGAGAAGCGGTTCAGCTGTTAGGTAAGCTCTTTTACAGAAACCACACCTTTTCGGGGGCCAGGGTAACAAAGGTGGTTTCTTCTTTTTTGAAGTGGGATAGGGTGGTTCTGGCGGTGATGGATCCGGTAGGCAAAAGTACTTCCACTTCATAGTGGCTGCCAAAGAAGGTCACCCGTTGTATTTTTCCGCCCACGGCATGATGGCTTTCCCGTCCTAACTGAAAGTTTTCCGGCCGTACCAGAACCATTTTACCTGCTAGGTTATCTTCTGCAATGCCCGGGAAGGCCCTGGCCTGGGCTGGGGAAAGCAGGTCATACTTCCCGAACAGGCCTGCTACGTACTCAGTGGCAGGTTTTTGGTAAATCTCTTGCGGGGTGCCCTGCTGTAAGACCTGCCCCGCTTGCAGCACCAGAATCTCCTCGGCCCAGGAAAGGCTGTCCAGCGGGTCATGCGAGATCAGGAGGCAGGTGATGTCCAGCTCATCACTGATGTCCTGGATCACGGTTTTCAGGAGGCTTTTGTGGCCGGTGTCCAGGTTGGAATAAGGCTCGTCCAGTAACAGCAGCCTGGGCGAAGTCAGGAGCAGGCGGGCCAGGGCGATGCGTTGCCTTTCTCCGCCTGAGAGTTGGTCGGTTCTGCGGGAAAGCAGGTGGCTGATCTGGCAGACGGCATACAGGGCTTCGGCCTCATCCTGGGTAAGGGAATTGGCATACCGCAAAACCTGTTCCACCCGCAGAAACTCCGGCAGCTCATATTGCTGCGATAGATACGCGATGCCCGGATGCCCCGCTACCAATTTCTCCTCTGGGCCTCTGACCCGATCGCCCTCAAAAACGACGATGCCCGATGTGGGTTGGATCAGGCCCGCGATGATCTTGAGCAAGGTGCTTTTCCCTGAGCCTGTTTCCCCGGCAATGGCCATCTTCTGGAACTCCCGCTGGGTAAAGCTGATATCTTTCAGAACTTCCTCTTTCTCGCCTTGTTTGTGAATGCCCGCTACTTGTAAAAACGTCATAAATGAGTGGAGAATCTTCTCTGGGTATGGTGGGGAAGGGTAGCGATTACCGCTTCGTTTGGCAAAGCTAGCCAAGAAACAGGAAATTCAGGTGAGGTGCTTTGGCTTAACCAGGAGCCTGAGGGTTGGGAGCGTACCAGGTAAGTCAGGGTATTACTAATGGGGTAATGACTCCACGTTGGCGCCTGTGAGGAGATGGACATGAGCGGTTATCTTCTCTAGGTCCCAGTTCCACCATTGCAGTTCCAGCAGCTTTTGAATGTGCTCCTCCGGAAAGCGTTTCCTGATGGGTTTGGCCGGGTTTCCACCTACTATGGTGTAAGGCGCCACGTCTTTCGTGACCACAGAATGCGCGGCTATAATGGCCCCGTCCCCAATCTTCATCCCGGGCATGATGGTGGCCTGGTGCCCGATCCAGACGTCGTTCCCTACTATGGTGTCTCCTTTGCTGGGGTAAGATTTTCCTTGCATGGCTTCTTGCCACCCATGGCCGAAGATGGCAAAAGGGTACGCAGAGATAGCGTCTGTCAAGTGGTTGGCCCCGTTCATGATAAAGGACACCCCGGAGGCAATCATGCAGAACTTCCCGATGACCAGCTTGTCACCAACGAAGTCAAAATGGTACTTGACGTTTTTCTCAAAGTTGTGAACGTCTTCAAAATCATCATAATAGGTATAATCACCTACCATAATGTTTGGCTTTGTGATGATGTTCTTCAAGAAACAAAGCCTGTTGTAATGCTCCAAGGGGAAACGGATGTCCTTATCTGGGCCGGTCATTTCTGTTTTATTTGAATGTTTTGTTAAGGGAGTGCGGCATATTCGTGAGCCACAAGGGGCCGTCAGCCTTGGGTAAAGATAAGGTCTTCCTGGAAGACAAGTGTACAGCTTGTATTGGTAAACCCCTTGGAGAATAGCCTAATTAAGGAACCTCGCGTTTTAGTTCTTTTTTAGAAGGATCAACTTAAACCTGCTGGTCAGGCTGCTGTTTTCTGTTTGCCAGCCATTCTTCTTGTTCAATCACGTAGATGTAATTCAGTTTAGGCAGTTCACCAAAGTAGGCTACTTCCTGTTCGCCCACCTTCCTGGCGCCCAAGCGACCAATAGCAATTTGAGACCGGACGTTCACGGCGCCAATATGGAAAAACACCCGGGAAACAAACCCAAAAAGGTAGTCCAGCATCAGAGCTTTCACAGAGGGGTTAACCCCTTTGCCCCAGTAGGCAGTCCCGAAGAACGTATACCCTATCAAGACACTCTTGTCTTCCTCCTGGTAATCATAGATGCGGGTACTGCCCGCCACGCTCCCCGTAGATTTATCAATGATCTTAAAGGCACCTTTGCCTTGCAGGGCCCCCTCAAAATAGGTGCGGAAAACGTCTTTCTTCCATCGGTCTTTATTGGGGTGCTGTTCCCATACCTTGGGATCTGAGGCCATCGCATACAAGGCTTCAAAATCGACTTCCTGCAGGGGATAAAGGATTACTTTTTCGTTCTCTAACACAAGTTGGGAATTGAAAGTCATGGTGTGTCTAAAGTGGGTTCTTAAACCTAAGCAAAGTTGGGAGAAATCTTTTTGCCCGGGTGGTATTAGCTGAAGTGGCGGGTGGGGATTATTGCTGGCCGCAATCGGGTTTTGCGGTAATGTCAGAGGAAGTACGAGCTTTGCTTCTAAGTGCTGGTGGAATGATGAAGATGTAATTTACGCTTCGCCTAATATGAATGCCCTACATGGTGTCACTGCGCGTAAAGAGAGGCTTGTTATATGTAGAGAGGCATAAACTGGGTGTACCCCAGCAGGAGGCAGCAATGCCCTTGTAATAAAGGAAGCGCGGTGGCTAAAAGTGAAGGAATCTATTCACCAGGAAATAGAGAATATCCTCCTCGGTTACATGTTCCTGGGTTAGCCTCTTCCAGGTTTTATCACTGAATTCAAACTTATTGCCACTGCTATCGCTGTAACTCCAACGGTTGAAAATATCCCTTTTTAGAAAAGCCTGCTCTTTCCCTGACCTGAATTCCAGATTGCCAGAAAGGTCTCTTTTCATAGAGAGTCTCTCAGTATTTCTTTTTTCTTCATAAGTAGTATTGCCGAAGATGTCTGTCCCTATCTCCACTTTGTTGTTCCGGTTATCTTCCATGACCACCTTTTCAAATATATCCACCTCAAATTTTGCCTTATACCCTATGTCTGATTTGTATTTTCGAATTACATTCCGGAAAAAGTCTATCTGGGATTCCTCCTCCGCCAGCAAGTCATGGTGCTTCAAATCAAGGTACTTCTTGGTGAAAGTAAGCTCATTGTTGTGATTGTCTGAGAAGATGAGATTGCTGAAAATGTCTTTCTTCAAGTAGGCTTTGTAGCGTTGTTCTTTCGATTCATATTGCAGGTGGCCAAAAATGTCGAATTGGATTTTCTGTGCAGATAGCTGCCAACTAATAGCTGTTAGCAAAAACAGAATAAAGTACTTCTTCATAGGTGTTCTTACTTCTATCGTATTTTGATTGCCTAACGTCTAGTATAAAAACCGTGCAAGGCCGTCGGCCGTGGTATGGTGATTATACAATGTTGTGTGCAGCATCTATTTCCCTTATTGATGAAATGGGATTTGTGTTTGGACGTTCCATTACCAATAATAAGAAACAAGGCCCTCAGTTGATTGTAGTTTCTTGCCATGTTCCATCATAAAACAGAATCTCTACCTGGTCAATTTCCCGCTGGAATGGTTATTAACATTACTTTGGAGCCAAGGTTAAGCTTCTTAATAAATTTTGTTTGTGCTAGAGTATCATGAAATTGGTCTAAACGTTAATAAATCGTCTTGAGAGTGCTTAATTCCATAAATTATTGTGCTGCTGGCAAAACTTAAAACTCTAATTCCGCTAATTCTTCCCTCTTGCACGTTCCATTAACCAAAATATTCATTCTCGGCGACTTTCTGCCGTATCCACTTCAAGTCCTGTCACTTAGCTTATAACTAATATTTTACATAAATAGAAGTGATGCCGGCGTTCCTAGTTCCATCGGTAAGGTTAAATGCAATTCCATTTTTCCAATATTTAGCCACATATTTTCCGCTTGAATTAACTTCGTAACCTGATATATATACCTCGTCACCTGATACAAAAATGGAAGTAGCGTTAGCTATATGTGATCCATCAGTAAGGTTAATACCAACCCCATTTTTCCAATATTTAGCCGCATTTTTCCCGCTTCCATTGACTTCGTTTCCTGTTACATACACATTATTATCTGATACATAAATGGAATGAGCATAGGCTTTCGTTGTTCCATCTGTGAGCTTTACTTCAGTCCCGTTTTTCCAGTATTTGACAAATTGATTTCCATTGAAATTCTCTTGATATCCTGTTACATATACATCATTGCCTGATACGAAAATAGAATTTGCATAAGCTTCTCTTGAGGCGTCTGTAAGAGTTGTCGCAATGCCATTTTTCCAATATATTGCACGTCCCCAAATAGAACCTGCCACATACACATCACTGCCCGATACATAAATGGATGTTGCTTTAGCAGCATTGGTATTTCCTTTATTAAGATTTACCGCAATGCCATTTTTCCAATATTTAGCAACTTGCCCGCTCGCTTCATATTCATTTCCTGCCACATACACATCGCTACCTGATACAAAAATGGAATTAGTGTAAGCAAATTTTGTTCCATCGGTAAGAGCAGTTGAAATGCCATTTTCCCAATATTTTGCCACCCAATATCCACGTTCATTCATTTCATACCCTGCCACATATACGTCGTCACCTGACACATTAATAGACGTAGCAAAAGCATCTTTTGTACCATTGCTAAGGGCTGTTGGTACACCATCTTTCCAGTACTTAGCTATGGCTATTCCGCTTGAATTAATTTCATAACCTGCCATATATGCACCTGAGGTGTTTCGCTGAGTGTCTGGTTCTATTGCATTATTATCGCAGCCAAGAAATGCGAATGAGAGTAAAATGACTAGGGAATATATAATTGATTGTTTTAACGTCACGATTTTAAATTTAATAAACCAAATTTTTTAAAAATTCATCTTAAGGTCAATTGAAAAGTGAATTACCTCCCAGCTGATCGTAGCTCCGCTATAACCCGCAAAAAAAACAAAATCTTATATCGGCTCATTTCCAACGGAAATAAAAAAATTGAATATCAGAAGCAGTTTTTTCAAGGGAGTCTTTAATATTGCACAGAACGGTCTCGTGTAAACAGCGTGCGAGGCCGTCGGCCGACGCATGGCTTATGCACAATGGTAGCGGCTGGTTTTTTTTAATCATTTGACTCAACCTGACTTACATTTTTTTCAAGTGATTCAGGAGTGATACTATAAATTTTATCCATAAGCTCATAGAAGTCCTCCTGTGTCTTTAATCGTAAACGGGTGAGTTGAAAGTCTGGATATATGAACTCAATCCTGTAGGGCTTTAGAGTTAATGTGCGAACAATGAACGAAATCCTCTTCAAATCGCTAAAGAATATTTTAATTTGGTTAGATTTTGAAACGATTGCTATATAATCACCATATATGTTTAGTATGGCGCTTCTATTTCTTCTACTAATCACCATTAAGCCTAAGGCTAAGCCGCCAATAGCAAAAACAACAAGAGAGGAGTTGATAAAAATGGGAGAATTATATGGTATGTTAAGTAGTAATATGGGTTCTATGAAATAGAAAAACACGCAACTACAAAGTACTATGCCCAAAAGCACCATATATAGCCTCTCAATTCTTTTGTTAGTGCTGTTAATATCAACAGGAAATGATGCTTTCATAATTTAATTCCAGCTAACGGTTAGTATAAACAACGAGCGAGGCCGTCGGCCGTAGCATGATTTTTATACAGTGTTAGTGCTTAGTTATTTTTTCTT
The DNA here is from genome assembly GCF_008271745.1 of Rufibacter glacialis. Classification (GTDB taxonomy): domain Bacteria; phylum Bacteroidota; class Bacteroidia; order Cytophagales; family Hymenobacteraceae; genus Nibribacter; species Nibribacter glacialis. The sequence goes on from NZ_VKKZ01000010.1 coordinate 975,464, forward strand.
TTGGTGGGAAAAATTGGATACCTCCAAATCCTTCTTTCCAGTCAACTGAATCCGAATTATATTCTTTGTTATTAATTTTTGCATCAAGAACAGCTAACTCTTCTTCGGTGGTTTTTCTAATTGTGTAGTATCTCAGTTTCTTTTGTTCTATTATATTATGAATTATTTCAAATTGGTTATTATAAATCGAGTCGCTGGGTGATGAAATTGATACAAATACTTTTTTTCCTATACTACTTGTGTCTTGAATAATATTATTTGCAAAATTACCAACTGTTTCATCTATTAATACAACAAGGTCGGTTGGTCTTAATTTGAGGAACTCAGGTCTTGAAAAGTCTATTCCATTCCCACACGGCCAAATATGCATATTGTGATAATAGTAATATGTTTTCCCATTTGAAGAGACAATAAAATTGTGGTGTCCGTAAAATAAAGTAGGCGGTGGTGGTGGAGTAGAGCCAGTCGAATCAACAATAGGTTTTTTAATTACATGATAAACGACTTTCTTTTCTTGAGTCGCTTTGTCGCATGCGGACAAACCAATGACTAAAAGAAAAAAAGTTAAGTATCGCTTCATTTTATTTTTATAATTAGCACTAACGGACTGGTATAAAAAACGTGCTAGGCCGTCGGCCGTAGCATGATTTTTATACCAGTCCGTTAGGCAAAGTAATTTATTTTAAATCTTTCTTATTCTCATGTGCTCTTCTGGCCCAAAACGGTCAAAGATGTAATGGACGATTTGCACCCCAGATTCTAAGTTCCAATTATGATTTGGGAATCCTTCTGTTCCTTGTGTTGTTGTGGTCGGTTGTCCAAAGGCGGTCTCAAAGTATTTCTGAAATTCATAGAAGGATTGTCTTTGGTTGGAATAGTCGTTTCTAAAAAATTCCAGCTCTTTTAATTTCTTGCCCCAGATGTTCCCGTCGAAGTGGAACCCAATATTACAGGAAAGCCCGCCCAAAGAAATGCATTCGGCTGTGTAATAGTCGCCTGTCACTTTTTTCAACTTGCTCTCCGGGAATAAGCTGATAAAGTCTGCTTTTTTTATTCCCCAATTGATGAATAAGTCTGGAGAGTCAATTTTGAAGCCTTTATGGATTTCCATTAATTCTTATTTTGCCTAACGGTTGGTATAAACGACGCCGAAGGCCGTCGGCCGAGGTGCAGTTTATACCTTGTTGTATGGTGTTGTTCTTTAGCGGTTGCCACGCGCATTGTTTTTTTTGTTTCTGGCCTGTTTTGCGGAAAGTAGCCCGAAAACAGCTCCCGGAGAATCTCAACTTTTCCGTCCGTCCTCTTTTTCTAATTTTTTACTTCTGCAACACTTTGTGGTCAAAGTCGGGTGCTGTTTTATTCTTCTTTCTCATAGGCATTAAATATTATAGAATATCCATACTCACCTAATTCATCGAAATATTGTTGATAGTCATCAGGTAAATCTTCTTTGGTGTCGAATGTAAAATATTCATCATCTATATCTAAAATCTCCCACCCATTCTCTTCTACATAATATTTTGAAAGTACCATAGCGCCATCATAGTCTTTAAAGTCAAGTAAGATTGAAGCATAGGCTCCAATCACTTTTCCAAAGAACTCTTCGTTTTCTTTTTTGGGCCGACAATGAATAACAATATGGAACATCTTGAATTAACTTTCGCTTGTTTATCGGTGAGTGCGCTATCTGCTATCTAAGCCTAAATTTTTCATTTTTAAAATGCCATACAACGTCTAGTGCATGAGACGTGCAAGGCCGTCGGCCGAAGAATGGTTTATGCACCTTGTTGGTGGTAGTACTTTATTTTTTGTACTTATAGGAATACTCTGCATAAAAACCTTTGTTAATGTCTGGGTAATTATGGGAGAATTCAATTAATCCATGTTTGTTATAGGTTGTTCTTGTTCCAGCTTTAAGAGTATCACCGTCGGAAAAGACTTTTGACAACTCCAGCTTTTGCCTTAATGTCTTCAATGTAGTTGTAACCGCTTCCAATTTTCCGTTGTTGCTGTACTGCCTACAAATAGTTGTTGCCTCGTCAGTGTATTCGTATTCCAGCTCTTTGCTGTCCGCACCAAAGGTGTTTATTCGGGAAATCCTTGCTAGTCTTTTTAGGGAATCGTAATAATACTTCTCACTTTCCATCCATTCCGTGTTCCAAGGCTCAATAGGTACTAATGAAAAACTGATTTTCGCAATCAGTAAGGAAGTAGAATCAGAGAAGAACTTTTCTTGCCTAGACAGAAGTTTGCCGTTCCCATCATAGGCTTTCTCCACTGTGTGGTTAGGGAAGTATTCTATTTTTTTGCTTCCTGTCCAAATCGTATCTCTTAACTCTATTGCATATTCCCTGACGCTAACCTTCCTTTTCAAGGAATCATAACTGTTCAGAACGAATACCTCGGTTAACCTACTGTTTGATGTTTTAAAGATACTGTAGTATTCAAGGTCACCATTACTGTTGTACTCCTCTTTAGTGATGGCTGATAGGTTTTTCTTGCCGTTCTCCAGATAGTAATTCCTTATTTCCTTAGTCTTTACCTTAGGTGTGTCGGGTTCAAACCCAAAAAGAGTAATGAATAAAAGTATAAAGAGCTTTATCATTTTTTAGTATTACCACCAACTTCTATATAACTCCCCTAAGCGGCTTCCTTTTTCAGTTCAAAGAGCCTCCGCTCTAGGTATATTATCTTCGCCTGCCTGTACTTTTTCTGATAGGCAGTCAGCTCAACAGGGCTGAACTCCTGC
>NZ_VKKZ01000001.1 GCF_008271745.1 Rufibacter glacialis
CAGGAGTTCAGCCCTGTTGAGCTGACTGCCTATCAGAAAAAGTACAGGCAGGCGAAGATAATATACCTAGAGCGGAGGCTCTTTGAACTGAAAAAGGAAGCCGCTTAGGGGAGTTATATAGAAGTTAGGTGCAACTTTAAATAATAAAAAATGAATCAGGTGTTTGAATATGTGCATAAAGAGCTTGAACAAGGTGAGAAGAAATTATATAAAGGAATCCAGCTTTATTTCTCACCGCTAAGAGAATCGGAAATATTGTTTATTGGAATCAACCCAGGAATAGGCTACTCTAAGTACAACAATAAGAACGTTAAAAGGCTAAACCCACTAGAAAAGTTTGAATATAGTGGACAGAAGTACTTATTAGCGACTCAGACCAAAAAAGTGTTTACGGAATTAGAACTTGGATTACAATTTTCACAAGCAGTTAAGATAAACCAATTCCCTTTTGCTACAACTGACGAGAAAAGTCTAAAAAAATTACTCGACCAGTACGGCAAGACGCATAAGCTCTATTATCTATCCAAGAAATTTGTTCTGCAAACAATTGAGGACGTTAAACCAAAGCTTATTATCTGTGAAGGCAAATCCTCCTTTGACCGACTTAAAAATATATTACAAGCAGAACCAGTTGAGTATAATGAAAATACTTATGTATTACGCCACAATAACTATGTAGTTATAGGATACAAAAGACACTTGAGCTTCATCAAGGATAAAGAAGAGCTTAAAGAAAAAATTATGATGTACTATAAAAAAGCTGCACCTAACATTGTATAAACGGCAGCTACGGCCGACGGCCTTGCCCTCGTTTATACTACTCCGTTGTGGATCATTTAAATAATATAAAATATGGTAGATAAACTAGAAACTGGTTCTGAAGAAAAAATGGTTGGTGCTTTTTGGAGCTGGTTTATAGAAAACCAAGAAAAACTAAGAAGTATACTTAAAGGAGAGCATGATTACATCGACCTTATTTTAAATGAACTTTCAAAAATAAAAAGAGGATTAGCCGTTGAGTTTGAGGGAACAGCCGACAACATCCTAATGACTATTTCAGCCGATGGCATTTTAGAAAACTTTGACACTGTAAAAAATCTTATTGAAAATGCTCCATCTATTCAACATTGGAAATTTATCGGGTTCAGACAACCTGTTCCAAAAGAGAAAATCAAAAACATCACTGTAAAAGTGAGTGGAGTCCAACTTGACCCAATCCAATTAAAGTTCCTTCCTATTGTTGAGGACGACCGGTTATATATACAGATATTCCACGAAGGGTTAACTGATGAAAATGAGAATATCATCAGTTATGGTAGCCTAATGTTGCTTGATAACATTATAGGGGAATATGATTGCGTAACTAAAGTAGCAGGAAATGAATTCTACGACCTAAAAGAAAGCGAAGAATTCATTGAGGACTTACGACCATTAACAGAAATGGGTGACTTTTTGGAAGAATACTATGCAGTAGAAAAATAAAAACCCCACAACATCGTATAAAAGTCACGCTTCGGCCGACGGCCTTGCACGCCTCGTGCACTAACCGTTGGCACAAATGTTAAGAATGAAAAAATCACTTATATTCTTGCTCATATTAAAGATTTTATCAGCTTGCTCCGCAAGTAAAGAGAAGATGCAGATGGAAAGGACATCAAATGAAGACGGTATTAAGTTTACCTATAAACCTGAAGACTCACTGTTCTCCGGCTTTCAATTAAAAGTAATTCCAATTGACTATAGATTAGAAGTTACAGAAGAGAAGATTCAAGTCATAGCGGATTACATTACCAATGCTTTCCCTGAAAACGAAATTACTTTTGAACTGAAGAACAGAATTGAGTTTGTGGATTCTGGTGTAAATCTTGAGACAATCTCATGCTCACATTGCGGAAGCATAATAGAATCTGAGCTTTGGCAGGAAGAAATGACCAAAGCACATAAAGCTGACTTTGAGGATATGGACTTTATCACTCCATGTTGCAAAAAAGAAGAAAGTTTAAATAATCTGAAATACAATACTGAAGCAGGGTTCTCTAAATATCAGGTTACAATAATCAATCCTGACTACAACAAAGTAAACTATGCGGAATTTGTAACTCTACTTGAGAAGCAGACAGGAATAAAAATGAAATTAATCTGGGCTAAGTACTAAGAAAAAACACTTGTGCCAACATTGTGCATAAGTTATGTTACGGCCGACGGCCTTGCACGTTTTTTATACCAACCGTTAGCTGAAGCATAAATACATATAAACACTTAGAATAAAATGAGCATAATATATAGTTTCGACAGTAGGCCAAATGCAGATCAAATTATTGAGCTATATGATAACTGTGGTTTGCCCCGCCCGACAAATGACAAAGAACGCATTCAAAAAATGTTTGACAACTCCAATCTTATTGTCACAGCTTGGCATAATGACTTATTAGTAGGTGTTTCCCGTTCAATAACTGATTGGGTCTGGAGTTGTTATTTAGCAGACCTTGCCATAAGACAAGAATACAAAAAGGCAGGCATTGGTAGACATTTAATAAAGCTAACAAAAGATAAAGTAGGTGAACAATCAATGGTTTTGCTCTTATCTGTTCCAACAGCAATGGAATATTATCCTAAAGTTGGTTTTGTAAAGCAAGAAAGCAGTTTCATCTTAAACCGAGCAGACTGGCAGTGAACCCGTTCATAATTTTTCAAAACTGGCTCCAGGAAGAACTGAATTTAACACAAGTCAGAATCCCTACCGCTTGTTGTTTATCGACAGTTGGCTTAGACGGTTTTCCCAATGCAAGATTTGTCTCCTTGAAAGAAGTTATTGATGATAGTTTTGTAGTTACTGGACCAATAAACTCAAGGAAAGGACTTGAAATAAACCAAATTAACAAAGTAGCTTTAACTTTTTGGTGGGTTGAATCAGAAAGGCAAGTAAGAATTCAAGGAAGGGCAAGTAAGAATTCAAGGAAGGGCAACTCATATTTCACTACCACTTGCAGACAAATATTTTTCAGAAAGAAACAAAGACAGCCAAATAGTCTCCATTGTTTGCAACCAAGGACAAGAGCTTTTAAACATAAACAAACTTCTTGAAAAATATAATGAAATTGACCAAAACCTAGGCAGTAATATGCCTAAAAGACCAGATAACTGGGGTGGTTATGCAATAAAGCCAACAAGAATAGAATTCATGGAATTTAAACCTACGAGGTTTCACAATCGAAAATTATATATACTAGAAAATCAAAAATGGATTTTGAAAGCGTTACAACCCTAGATTAAAAAATGCCACCAACGGACTTGTATTAACGCCAGCCACGGCCGACGGCCTCCGCCGCCGCTTTCACAAGTCCGTTAGGTGTAATAATATAGAGACAACCTCCAAGACAAAATGAACCAAGAGCTTTGGAATAAAATATTAGCCTTCGACTTTGACAATCCGCCAAGCGAATACGGATTTTCAACAAGGCTTTCCAACGAAAATTTTTGGCCAAAAGAATTTACCGACCAAGCCATTTTGGAATACAAAAAGTTTATGTATTTGGCAGCGACTTCTGACTTTATGGTTTCACCTTCAGAAATCATAGACGTTGTTTGGCATCAACATCTAATTTTCACGCAATCGTATCAGAACTTTTGCGACATAATTGGCAAACAAATCCAACATATTCCATCAACGCACAATAAAGAAGACCTTCAAAAATTTAGACAGGCAAAAGAGCGAACAATAAAGTTTTATGAAAGAGATTTTGGCAAACAGCCGAAAAACATTTGGACATTTAACGACATATTTGAAAGCCTTAACCTTGAAAAAGCAAAATTCAAGCTAAGGACTTTCATCATATTCGGAATATCGACATTTATATGCTTAACTGTTCCTGCCTATTTTTTATTAAAGCCAATTTATATTCACATTGACAATCCTCTCTTCATCTTTGGCTTTATTGCTTTGACAGCTCTTACACTGTTGACACTTGAAATGTACAACAGAGCCAAATTAAAAAATATCGCTTCTGAATTTGAACCTACTTCGTTTGTTTACAATCTTCAACCTTTTGAACTAGTTTACTTAAAAACACAAAAACTTTCTAACGTTGTAAATGGAACAGTAAACGAACTTATTGCTAACGGCACAATAAAAGTAAATTCTGACAACACTATTGAACTCGTAAAAAGCTATACGACAAATAACAACGCTCAGCTTCAAGTTACTTCGGTATTATCAGAAGTGGGTAGAACATCTTACCCAAGCCTTTTGATAAAGCTAGAAGCAAAACCTATTTTCGGAACCATTGCAAACAGTATTAACGCTTTTAAAAAGTACTTCAACAAGTCTAAAAAATTTGGCCGACTATTTTACACGAATTTTACTGTATTAGCATTTCTTTTATTGCTGGCACTTACAAGAATTTCAACAGGAGTATTCCGAGAAAAACCTGTAGTTCAAATTGTAATCGCGACCATATTCTTAGCTGTTATTACTGTTGTTTTTTTACAACGGCTAACCAAACAAATGGCTACTACAATAATTCCTAACATATACAAAAACGAAATTTTACCGACCCAACAACTTGAGAATAATTGGCAGTGGACATACTTTTTATTAGGCTCGGCAGTTTTGACGACTGCATTTGTTCCATTAGTAAGCTACATTGACAGAAACAACAGCGGTTCAAATTCTGAGACATCTAGCGGAAGTAGCTGTGGAAGTTCTTGTAGTAGTTGTGGCGGTTGTTGTGGAGACTAAAAAACACGAATAACAAAATACTACATACAACAAAGTATTGCCGCAATGGAACTGACATGCTTTATAAAATTTTTGCACAAAAAAAGCTGCAATACTTCTATTTAACACTTTTGCTAAAAAAATCTCCACTTCGGCAATTCTCTAACCGTAACAGTGCATATTGACAACCCATTGAACAAACGAATTGAACCTACCTCCCTATCACACCTTCCCAACTATTCCTGGTGACAGAGTCACGTTACGGCAAATCCTGCCTTCAGACATCAAAGACCTGATTGAAATTTCATTCTATGATGCGATTCAGGCCACAACCATAGAACAGGCGGCCGAGATGCAGGATAAAATCAACCAGGATTATCTTGACGGCAACTCTATCCATTGGGGCATTATAGTGAATGAGACAAACACGATCAGTGGAACCTGTGGCTACTATAGAGGGCTTGACAGAGGAGAAGGTGAACTTGGCTGCGTGATGCTACCTCAGTTTAGGGGTCTGGGCCTCATGACAGAGGCCATGCAATTAGCGATAGACTTTGGGCTGCAGGACATTGGCCTGAAACGGGTTTGGGCCATCACCACCAACCAAAACGACAAGGCAATAAAGCTTCTTGAGCGGCTTAACTTTATTAAAATCGCGGACCTAGAAGACAATGAAATTGAATATGAGGTAAGGACAGATATTGGATAAGTAGAACCAACTGCCTACTGCTAACCTTAGTTTGGGGAAATGGTGAATGAAGTGCTCCGGTGTCATTCACTTGATGAATCAACCGGCACTACTTTTTACCAGACCTTAAGCATTACTGCACACAAAGCGGAAATGAGAAAGCACAAACCAGATGACAAGGTTGCTGAGATTGCCCTTTTAAGATTGAATACTCCTTCCTTTTTCGGCCCAACCGAACAAAAAGATCTATTGGAAATATCTGGAGAGCAAGTAAACAGCGCCTATCATATTAGGCTTGGATTGCGCAACCGGTTTCCCCTTACATTCAAGCGCCAACTTTAAGCTCCTGCCTCACTGGTTGCCGTTCCAGAAGCACACCCTCCACCGTTGACACCAAGCATATTTAGAAAGTATCTGTTTCTAGGAGTCTTCGCCTCTTATCTAAAAGATAAGCTACCAAAACCACACCTCCATTCCCAATTGCCGTAATTTATATTACAATGTTTGGATTTAAGGATATACCCCAGTTCTTCCTGGCCTTCTTTGTGGTGCTTCCGGTCATTTCCTTTCTGCACGAGGCAGGCCACGTGTTTTTCGCTTGGCTGATGGGCGGCAAAAACATTAAAGTGACGGTTGGCACCGGTAAGGTGCTTTTTCGTCTGGGCATGCTGGAAGTTCGGAAGTACTATTTCTGGTACGGCCTATGCTCTTTTGATAATCTGAAGCGTAACCACCGCTTTTCCAAAATCCTTGTCTTTTCAGGGGGAGTGCTCTTTAATGCGGCATCAGCCATTACGGTGATGCACCTGGTGACAGAAGGCTGGGTGGAGGCTGGTATGATGACGTACCAGTTCACGTACTTCTCTATGTATTACATCTTCTTTGCGCTACTGCCAATGCCTTACCCAGATGGCAGCTACAGCGACGGCAAGTTCATACTTGACCTGCTCCGAAACCGGCCCATAGCTGAGAGTACCTTTCGTATTACCTGGGAGGAGGAAAAAGGGCAGTGGCAGGTGCTGGACCATGACAAGACTATTTTAGAGGCCTTCCAAGAGGAGGAAGATGCACTTGCCCGGGCGCACCAACTAGCACAAAGCAACAGGCCAAGCCGCTTGTTCCATACGAAGAATGGCGAAGAGGTTGAGGTTTTTAATTACCCCAAAGTACCGTTATGAATTTTGGTTGTCCATATCTCACAGGTAGGCTATACCTGCTACCGTCTCACTGCCTCCTCAGCGTATACCAGCCACAGCGGCACATTGATGTCAGAACTATAGATCTCACTTGGTACACTGCCCAGGTTTAGCATGGGCAGCGGACTGTTTCCTCGCAGGCCCAGCACCAGCAGGTCATGGCCGCCTTTTTCCAGGTGCAGGGCAATGCGCTCTCCTATACTTTTATTGGCCGCCCGCACCAAGGCATAAGGCACCCCGGCTATTTCCTGGTAACGCCTCTGCAGGTCAGCGAATTTTCCATTTACCAGTTGCACCGCTTTTCTAACAGCCTCCTTTTCTGATATGAGGGGAAAAAACTGGGTAGGGAGCCGGTATACGTGCATGATCTCCAGCTGCAGGTGCAGTTGATCTGCCAGCGCTTTGCTGAACCGGAGTATGTGTATAGTTGTGTCTGTGAAGTCAATGGGTACAAGTACTTTCCGGAGGTGGAAGCTGGCTGCTTCGGGAAAAACCAGCACGCTGCAGGGAAGGATACGCAGTAATTTGGTGCCTAGGGTTCCGGCGCCTTTGTCGCTCATTTTCTTACCCAGCAGCGTCAGCTGTACATTGTAGCGTTTCACCAGGTCAGCCAGAAGCACCTCGGTGTTAGGGTCTTCTCTTACCAATATTTCATGATCAGTGATGTTGCCGAATTGCTCCGCTACTATCTCGGTGATGTTGCCTTCTACTTCTTTGCGCAGGTCCACCTCCCCGATCAGCTCCTGGAAATCATCGCCCAGCTCATACAGCCTGATGTTGTGCACGAAGTATACTTTCCGGACTTCCAGGCGCTCGCAGATGGAGCGGGAAAAAGCAACGAGTTTCTCGTCCACGTCGCTCAGGTCAAGGCAGACCATCATGGCATCTATCGTAATCATAGCGCATCTGGGTTTGGCGGTACTGGATTCATCTTGTCTGTCTCAGTTATTCTCACATCCTGTCTCCGGGCCCGCTTGGCCAGCATTTCGGCTACCAGTTGCTGGTAAGCCTTGCGCTGTTGGGCCTTTCCAAGTCTGGTTTCTTCCTCGGCCTCTTCGCATAGCCCCCGGTACAGGCTGAAACACATCAGCAGAAGTATAATGGCAAAGGGCAGACCCGTAATGATAACGGCTGTTTGAAGTGCCTGCAAGCCACCGCCAATCAAAAGCACCGCCGCGATAGCCCCGCCTGCCAACGCCCAGAAGACGCGTATGCCAACCGGAGGGTCAAGCTTGCCGCCAGAGGTCAGACTAACCACTACCAGAGAACCGGAGTCGGAGGAGGTGACAAAGAAGCCGGCTACCAGTATTACGCCTATCACAGAAAGCACCGTTGAAAAAGGCAGTTGCTCAAAGAACACGAACAAGGCGGTGGACATGTCAGCTGCCACGGCCTGGGCTATGGTAGGGTCGCCGTTCAGGATTTCCCGAAGGGCGGTGCTGCCGAAGGCCGTCATCCACAGAAAGCAGAGGAGCGATGGGGCAATGAGCACACCAAGTATAAACTCCTTTATCGTTCTGCCTTTGGAAACCCGCGCAATAAAAATACCTACGAATGGAGCCCAGGAGATCCACCAGGCCCAGTAAAAGACCGTCCAGGCACCTTGCCAGTTCCGGGTGGAGTAGGCTTCGTTCCAGAACGAGAGCTGCATGAAGTTACCAATGTAAGAGCCGGTGTTCTGTACGTAAGAGCCAAGTATAAAAACGGTGGGGCCAAGCACCATGACAGCCACAAGTACAAGCAGGGCAATACGGATGTTCCACTCGCTCAGGATACGCACCCCTTTGTCTACCCCGGTTATCACCGAGATGGTGGCAATGCCTGTGATCACCACGATAAGTATGATCTGGGTGGTGATATCGTTTGCAATAGCAGGAAACACATGGTTTAGCCCAGCACCCACCTGTTGCACCCCCAGCCCCAGCGAAGTAGCCAAACCAAAGAGCGTTGCGATCACAGCCAGAATATCAATCACGTGCCCCACCACCCCATAGATGCGCTCGCCCAGAAAAGGGTAAAATGCTGAGCGTACGGTGAGCGGCAGCTGCCGGTTGTAGGTAAAGTATCCCAGCGCCAACGCCACCAGTGCATAGATAGCCCAGGCATGCAGCCCCCAGTGCAGAAACGTGAAGTTCATGGCCTGCCGGGCGGCGGCGGGTGTACCAGGTTCACCCAAGGGAGGCGTCTGGAAGTGATTGATGGGTTCTGCAATGCTCCAGAACAGTAGACCAATGCCCATACCAGCGCTGAACAACATGGAAAACCAGGCCGAGGTGGTGAACTCCGGTTTGGCATCTTTGCCTCCCAACCTTATTTTTCCAAAACGGCTGAAAGCGATGAACAGGCAGTAAGCCACGAAGATGTTCACGCTGAGTATAAAAAGCCAGCCCATGTTAGAGGTAACAGCTGCCTGGGTGACGCTGAAGAACTCCTCCGCATCCTCCCTGAAAATAAGCACCAGGGCTATGCTCACCACCAGGAACACGATGGACGACCAGAACACAGGACCGTTTACCTCCAGGCCATACGGTTTCTTTGTATCACTTCTTACTTTACTCATACATCGTGGTTTTATAAGGTTAGAAATAATACCCCATGTTTATGTTGAAGCGCATGTGCCATTTGGTGTCATCGGGGGTGCCTGCAGCCAGGGCATTTGTCCATTCGGGGCCCAGCCAGGGCTGATTGTAGCCGAAGGCTGCGTCGGTGTAGATATACATGGGACCGGCGGTAAAGAGAGCGCCCAGTACGTCCATATGGGTGTTTTCGTAACCTCTTATCCGTTTATGATAAAAGCCGTAGTTGTTGTAAATGTCTATACTTTGTACGAGGCGGGTATCTAAAGGAATATGGTAGGCGATGCTGGCCGTGTAAATTTCTCCCTTACTGGCCACGTTATAATTGGCGCCATAGGCACCCATTTCTATAAAGCCTGGATCAGATGCGGCGGCGTATTTTGGATGAAAGCGGTAGAGCATGGCCTGCAGCTTAAAGTTCCAGGGACTGTCTATCGCTTTATGCTCATAGTGGATTGCCCCGGCGTAGCGGGTACCGTTCCGTTCCGTGTCCAGGTTATAGAGCAACCCGCCCTGCAGCGAAATCCCCAGTTCATGGGCCAGGCTGTCTCCCAAGCGCCGCATTCCCTTAAAGTTGAGTTGGTTGTTTTCCTTATTGCGTCCGGTAACATCATAGGAATAGCGGTTGGGGCTGGGATCTGTTAAAGCAAACACAAACTCCTCAGCGCTTTTGTAATAGGCGGCCTGCCACTGCCAACGGCCCGAATCATGGATATACTTCACGCCCATGTCATGGTCATCTTCAAAGCCTACGTAGTAGGTGATGTTAAAGAACCAGTTGTTGGAGTTGTATTGCTGAATACCGAAAGGCACTTGTTGCAGGCCCACCTGCACTTGGGATTGGTCAGAGAAGTCGTGCTGGAACCAACCCTGCTTCAGGAATGAGCCCCCAAAGGCCTGTGAGTAGTGGCGGAATTCAGCATTTAGCTTGATGCCTTTGTACTCGGCTTCGGCATTGATTCGAAACAGATCAAACCCGAAATCGCCACCCCGTTCCAGTTGGTCCTCTTTCCAGGTAGAGAGGTTATAGTTGAAGCGTACCGCGCCACCCAGCTTCAGGTAAGGTTTTTCCTCAGGCTTCTCTTCCGGAGCCTGGGCCTGACAGATACTACTGACCAGGAGAAGGGTTAAGAGTAAACATATTCTCACCATCCCTAACGGCTCTACCTGAAAAATGGGCAAGGCCTCTTCGTTTGGACGATTTTAAAGTAGAGAAGTTACTTAGAATGAAGCGATTGCTACTTAATTGTTTTTAATAAATGTTACCGGAATTAAATAAAATCGGGTAAAAAGAATCTTGTCAGGCAACCTATCCCCTCTATATAGCATCTTCAAAATATTAGCATTCTGCTATAGGTTTATTTAAGAACCAACTAACCATCCATTTGCCTGAACCACTAAAACCATGATGCTCAAAAGAACCTTCCTGCTGCTGTCTTTCTTAGTAAACCTGACCCTGGCCAACGCACAGCAAACCCAAATGGTAAATGTAGGGGATCACTCCCTGGAGATGATCAAGGCAGGTGCCGGGGAATATACCGTCATCTTCGAATCGGGCTTCGGGACAGCCTATAAGGTATGGGGTAACGTAGCCTCTGAGGTGATGCAGACAAACCAGGTGCTGCTGTACTCAAGAGCCGGAACAGGCAACTCAGAACCTAATCCCAATCCACAAACCCTGGAGCAGGCGGTTAAGGACCTGGAAACTCTCCTTGAGAAAGCGAGCCTGAAAGCACCTTTCATCCTGGTAGGCCATTCCTACGGAGCCTTCATCATTCGCGCCTATGCCTCCAAACATCCGGACAAAGTGAAGGGGTTGGTATTTGTTGACCCGGCCCATGAGAAAATGATGCAGGAGCTGAAAAAGGCAGACTATGCCAAAGCAGTAAAAGACATGGAGCTGCAGAACAGCTTTGTGCCCACCAAATTCAAACAGGAAAATGAGGCCATCAACCAAATATTCGAGAAAGCCGAGCTGCCTGATTTTGGAAAGCTGCCATCCGTACCTGCTGTGGTACTCACTTCAATTCAGAAGAGAGCCAACCCTGAGTTGTTCCTGCACGAGCCAAAAGGCGTAGCCATATGGCGTACCCTGCACAACGAGTTCTTCGGCCAGTTTACCAGCGGCGCTCATGTCATTACCTCCAGAAGCGGCCACAACATACACCGCGAAGAGCCGGAGTTAGTAGTGAATGCGATCCACCAGGTGGTACAGGCCGCCAGCAAGGAGAAGAAGCGCCAGGAACACGAAGCGAAAATGGCCACCCTGGAAGCGAAATTGAAGCAGGCAGCAACCTACCTGAAACAACGGAAAGATCCCAAAGCCGATGCCGTGGTGGCCGGTGCGCTGAAGGATTCCGGCTTCAATGAATCCATGATCAACACCATGGCCTATCAGCAGCTCAATAATCCAGACAACATCGGCCTGGCCCTGCTGCTTTTCAAATATAACACGCTTACCTATCCGCAGTCAGCCAATGCGTTTGACAGTTACGGGGAAGCCTTCGTGAAGCAGGGGAAATTAAAACTGGCAGAGCAGCAGTTTCTGAAAGCCATTGCCCTTGCCACTTCCGCCAACGACGCCTCTACGCTGAAGAGCAGCAAAAACAACCTGGAAAAAATCAGCCAGGTAAAGAAAGCTAAATAATGGAAAGGGCACGGTTCCCGAACTGCCGCACCTCAGGAGAAAACCAAGGGTACTTTCTACGCTCATGTTTAGTGGCATTTATATGAAAAACACCTGTAAAATGAGATTGCCTCTTCAGTCATATAGTTGTATTAACAACCACCATGGCAGCGAGCAGAAAATCACACAACTCTAAAGATCAAAGGCACCATGGCTCATCTCATTCGGCTTATCTTGATGAGATTGGCACCTTTGGCTTGGGAAGGCTAAAAAGGCATCTTTGAATTAGAACCCCAGGAAGAGGTGCTATTTGCTTTAAAGAAGAAACAATCCTATTCCAAAGAAATCACTTTTATTGGGGCAACAAGCATCCTAAACTTTTACTTTTATCTATAACTTAGGCGAAAAAATCAAGCTAATTAGCATGTAACCATCCTACGCCGGCAGACGGTTTCGCCGCCATTTACCCGAGGTTAAAAGCTTAATCAAAACAAAGTGGAAATAAGAAAATACCAACAAGATGACAAGGCTGCGGTGATTGCCCTTCTAAGACTGAATACTCCTGACTTTTTCGACCCATCAGAGCAAATAGACTTAGAGGAATATCTGGAGAGCAAGCTAGAAGATTACTTTGTGGTGGAAGAAAACGCTGAAATCATTGGAGCAGGCGGAATCAACTACTTCCCTAAAGAAAAAACTGCCCGTATTTCCTGGGATATCATCAAACCTGAGGCACAAGGAAAAGGAGTCGGCAGAAAATTAATGGAGTACCGCATCAACCATTTGAATAAGAAGAAAGAGATTGAGTTGATAGTGGTAAGAACCACCCAACTGGTGTACAGATTCTACGAGAAGATGGGTTTCAAGCTAACTAAGGTTGAAAAAGACTTTTGGGCTAAGAACTTTGACTTATACCAAATGGAATTAAAGAATAAAAACTAACACTCTGTCACCAACGGCCTTTGTTCAACGGCCTCCTCCGCTTTGCATACAAGTCGTGGCATGCTGGCAAAAATCACCTCATCACCCTTAGAACTTTGGACAACTCAAACGGATATGAAGGGATTGCGGCCCGCTTTATTTCAGGCCGGGGACAAGATCTAAATGGCATTGGCGCCTCGCAGGTGCAGGAATGGTCCCGTACGTTAGAGGCAGGTTCTATGGTGTTAGACCTGGGCTGCGGAACCGGTATTCCCATTTCTAAAATATTGGTTAATCAGGGCTTCACCGTGTACGGCCTTGATGCCTCTCCAACCATGACAGAAGCCTTCCTCCGGAATTTCCCCTACATGCCTGTTGCCTGCGAACCGGTGCAGGATTCTACGTTCTTTCAGCGCAAATTTGATGGCATTGTGGCCTGGGGATTGATCTTTCTCCTGTCAGAAGAGGCGCAGGCCTTGACCATTCAGAAAGCAGCTAAAGCGCTGAAGCCCGGCGGGAAGTTTTTGTTTACGGCTCCTTTTAGAAAAGCGGCCTGGAAAGACGTCATGACACACCAATATTCCAGATCACTGGGCGCAGCGAAATACCGGGAATTATTGCTCTCATCAGGGTTACAGGTGGTGCGTGAGTTCAAAGACGCAGGCGATAATTACTATTATGACGCCGTAAAAACAGAAACCCTATTACCCTGAAAGCGCACCACAGGCTTTTGGCAAAATTGGGCCTGTATCGTTACTTCTTACCACCTAAACACATAGCCACGGAAGGGCAAGAGGTTACCCTCCTATTTTCATGTATCTTGCTTTCCCAAACTTAGTTGCGTTACGCAGCCATCCCACACCCAGTCCTTACATGAAAGTACTCTTTTACGCGCTATTCCTTTTTCCCGCCTTTTGCTTTGGTCAGTCGGTCAATGAACCAGATAAAAAAGTTACCATAGGCACGGTTCACACGATCCCTTCTGCCCACTTGAATGAGGACCGGGAGGTGTGGGTGTATGTGCCTGCATCTGCCGGGGCGGGAGATAAAACACGGTACCCGGTCATGTACCTCCTGGACGGCAAGGACTTTTTCCATCTCATGACGGGCATGGTGGCAGAACTAAGTTCTCTTGGAAGGATGCCCAAGATGATTGTGGTAGGTATCCTCAACAAAGACCGGGGAAGCGACTTAACCCCTACCCGTTCCATGTTCAGCCGTGACGGTATGGTAGACCCGGATTTCAAGAACTCCGGCCAGGGGGAGAAACTTCTCGCCTTCCTCCAGAAGGAGCTCATGCCGTACATGGAATCCCGGTACAATACAGCGCCCTACCGCATGTTCGTGGGCCATTCCCTGGGTGGATTAACGGTGCTGCATGCGCTGGTGAACCACCCTTCGCTCTTTCACTCTTACGTGGCCATTGACCCCAGCGTGTGGTGGGACAACCACCTCATCATGAAGCAAGCCCAGAAAGCCTTGACGCAAAATGACTACGCCGGTAAAAGCCTTTACTATGCGGCGTCTAACACCATGGAGAAAGGAATGGACACGGTACGGGTGATCAAAGACACCGTGTACGCCAACGGCAACGTGCGCAACAACTTCCAGTTCAGGGAAATCCTCAGGAAAAGCAGGAATTTGCCCTGGGCCTGGAAGTTCTACCCAGAAGAGAACCACTCCTCGGTGCCGCTTCTGGCCCAGTATGACGCGCTGCGGTTCCTCTTCAAAACGTATGAACTAAACAAAGACCTGGATGATCCCACCCTCACTCCAGACTACCTCACCCACCATTACCGCACGGTGTCTGCCCTGCTGCAGTATCCGGTGCTGCCTCCGCAAGGCACCGTGAACTCGTTGGGTTATATCTCTATGGAAAACAAACAGTATGACAAGGCCCACCGTTTTTTCAAGCTGAATGTAGACCTCTACCCCGCCAGCTCCAACGCCCACGACTCTCTGGGCGACTATTACGTAGAAAGGGGAGACAAAAAGAAAGCCATAGAAGCGTTCAGAAAAGCCCTGGCGCTAAAGGAAGTACCGCAGACCAGAAAGAAACTACAGCTGCTGGAAGCCCGGAAGTAAGCCGTTGCTCCAGTTGTTGCCAACTGCCAGAAGAAGTTACCTTTCATCAGCCTCAACCGCATGGAAAACGATTCTAGAGCTAAGATCATTTCTGCCTATGAAGAGCTGGCTGAAAGCTACAATGCCTTGATTGACCACAAGCCGCACAACGCCTACTATGACCGGCCCAGCACCCTGGCGTTGATCCCGGAGGTGAAAGGGAAGGCCATTCTGGACGCGGCCTGCGGGCCCGGCAAGTACGCAGAGATCCTGCTTGGGCAGGGAGCTCACGTGACAGGCTTCGACATTAGCCCTAAAATGGTGGAAATAGCCCGAAAACGGAACCAAGGGGCGGGCACGTTCTTCGTCCATGACCTGGCCACTCCCTTTGACCAGTTGGCAGACAACTCCTTTGATATTGTCCTCTGCGCCCTGGCCCTCCACTATATCCCCGACTGGACCCTCACCATCCAGGAATTCCACCGGGTCTTGAAACCAGAGGGCTACCTGATCCTCTCCCTGGAACACCCGTTCCATGACTACACCTACTTCCAGTCAACCAAGTATTTTGAGGTGGAACCCGTCAAATGCACCTGGAACGGTTTCGGGAAGCCGGTGGAAGTGCACAGCTTTAGAAGACCGCTCATGGGGTACATTTCCCCCTTAACAGAGAACGGCTTTTACCTGGATGCCCTGGTAGAGCCAAAGCCAGTCCCTGAATTCGAGAAGCTGGACCCCAAACATTTCCAGGAGTTGAACCAGTTTCCTTCCTTCATGGGCATCAGAGCCATCCGGAAAAAGTAAGCCTACCGCCAACCCACAAATAGAGTAATTGCCTTGCCAGGAAAAGCATGAAGGTGATTCTTAAGAATGCCATGACCAACATGGGAAATCATTTCCTGCCCCTTCAGAGAACAGCCGTTTCCAAAGCATCCATCTTTCAAGGGTTGTTTAAGCAGCCTTTTCAGGAAAACAGGCCTTAAACACCACCAGGGTAATCTCTGCTGGAAGAGGAGCCCATTGAAAAGCAGCCTGCCCTTCGGGTGGTTTCGGCGGGCTTTTTGAAAAGCGGGCCTGAAACTACCCGAAGGGCATGTTGGGTATAACAAGCAGTTACTACTACTTCGCTTTCTCTGAATTACGGTTAGACTGAATCCGGAAGTTGGACCCGTTCTTCTTCAGGATCAGGTCTACGTCATCACCGGTGGTGGTCTGAATGATTTTCTTGTACTTTTCAAAAAGCGCGTCAGATTGCTTCTTGTCATTTACGTACAGGCCAGATTTGTCCAGTTTGAAATCATAGTCCGCGTCCTTGGATTTGATCAAGCCATCAGACACCAGCGCGGCCAGCAGTTCCTGCATCATGGCATCATGCTTTTTCATGCGCGCGTCGTGTTCCTTCATGCGTACGGCGTGGTCAGCCATGCGCTTCTCATGGTCTTTAAGCCGACGGTCATGGTCGGCCATGCGGCGGCTGTGCTCTTCGGCCCGGCGGGCCTGGTCTGCGGCACGGCGTTCCTGGCTGAACTCCTCCCTGGCCTCATACTCCATTCTGCGGGCGCTGAAGTCTTCCATGCTGCGCTCAAATTCTTTCATACGGGCTTCATACTCCTTCATTTCCAGCTTAAAGCGCTTGTTACCTTCTTTGTCGCTGGCTGGTGGGGCAACGGGCGGCACCGGGGGTACGGGTGGCACCGGCGCTACTCTGGTTCTACCGGGGGCACGTGGTGAACGCGGCAACGGAGGCAAGGGAGGCAATGGCGCGTGGCGGCTTACTATTTCACGTCTTCTCCCTCCTTCGTTCTCCTCTATTCTATCCAGAGAGGCTTCTACACGCTCCATGGCTATCTCTACTTCCTCCTTGTTGCGCAGGGTTTTGCCTTTCTTAGCCGAGGCCAACTGCTGCTCAATCCTTGACTGGTATTTACCCAGCTCGCTTTTAGGCACCCGCTGCCCGTTCACGTACACCTCTACTACTTTGCCTTTCTTGTTCTGCACAATGATGAGGCCGTCTTCCAGCTGCTGCAAAGAAAGGTCTTCTTCCTGTGGTTCTTCTTTCTGCGGCTCTTGCGCCTGCTGTTCCTGTGGCGCTACCGGTAGCCCAGAGGCGGGTTCTGCTACGGGGTTTTCCTGCAGCGATGGTGCGGCGGCGGCTGGGGCTGACTCCTGATAGTTCGCCAGGGCGCTGACCGAGAAAACCAATACTCCGGCAATGACGGCGCAGCTGGCCAGGAACCCTTCAGAGAAAGAGGGCCTGCTAGTGGATTTCTGCACCAGACGGCTGATACGGTGTAACAAGGACCGGCGGCGACCAGAGAAGGCCATGGCCAGGCGGGGGTGATGCACATTCGTTTTCATGAGCACTTCTTCTAAGTTAGTTAGGGCGTAAGCATAGGTAAGGGAGTCTCCGCAGAGGGCCAGGGCCAGGTCATCGCAGGCGTGTTCCCGTTCTGTGCGGGCGCAGTCTGAGATCCACCACACGGCGGGGTGAAAGAAAAAGAGCGTTTCCACCAGACTCTGTAAAAGGTTAAGCAGATAGTCGCGGCGGTGCACGTGGGCCAGCTCATGGGCCAGAATGGCCTCTACCTGCGCTGTTGACAGACCGGCAAGGGCACCTATGGGCAGCAGGATGAGCGGTTTGAAATGGCCTACCACCATGGGCACCTGCACCAGGGCAGACTCTGCTACCCGTACCAGGCGGGGCATGCCCAGCTTTTGAGCAAGCTCCTGCACTTTCTGCTGCCATACCAGCGGCACTTCATGGGTACGGTATGAGCGCAGCCGCTGGACATACCCCCAGCCCCCCAGCACCCGCAGCCCCATGAGCAACATACCCATGAGCCACAGCAGCACTACCGCCGGCAGGTGCTGGTGGAAGTAGGCCTGCCCTTGCGCCAGAACAGTCTCCCAGAGGGTGGGTGGGGCTGTCTGCAGCACAATGGTCTGCCATTGCAACTCCCCGGCCGGGGCCGGCACCGCTGCGGTTAAGGAGGGCACCGCCGCTGGGTGGTATAGCTTATAGAAGGTTACTACTGAAACCAGCAGCAGCACCATAAGACCGCCCCAGGCCACCCAGTAGCGGGTAGCCGCCGAGTGCCGGTGCATCAAGCGGAGGAGCACCCCAAGGAGGAGGGCCATTAAAGCGCCCTGCCACAGCGAGTGCAGGAGTGTGTACCCCAAGGCAGTAGTGACCGCCTGCGGGAACATTTCATGAATCAGCGTTTGGGGAGTCATCTTCCAGTTTTTTCAAAAGGTGGCGGATTTGGTTTAATTCATCTGGGGTGGTGCGGTGGTTGCCCAGGGCCTGCATGACCAGTTTCATGGCCGAGCCCCGGAAGGTAGTGTCCAGGAACCGGCCTAACAGGTGCTGCTGGGTTTCTTCTTCGGTGACGGCGGCCTGGTACACGTGTGACCGGCTTTCCTCGTCGCGGGAAACCAACTGCTTCTCGTGCATGATCTGCAACAGCTTGAGCGTGGTGGTATAACCGGTCTCTTTGGCTTTGTTCTGCTCTTCGTTCACAAACCGGACGGTGCTGGGCCCGTGCTGCCACAGGATCTGCAAGATCTCCAGTTCGGTTTCGGTGGGTTTAAGGGGGCTTGTGTTTTCCATGGTTTCGGCGCTGCTTCTCTCTACGACTTCTTTCGTAGACAAGTATACGAACCTTTTCGTAAAAGAAAAATTTATTGACGAAAAATTTCGTAGTTCCGTTCTTCCTGTTTATCCCTTTCCCTAATTACCTGGCTGCCAACCACAAGGGAAACTCCTCCCTTTACGGCCGTATTTTTGCAAATAAGGCCGTAAAAGAAAACCCGTTGCGCACCGTTCTGCTGGAAAGCATTCGTTGCCGCGAGGGCAGCGGTTTCAATTTCTCTTCCGTACTTTACCCCATGAAGAAACTATCTCTGTTAGGGCTTTGCCTTTTTTTGCTGGGCTGTCTGCCAGCCCAGGCCCAGCGCTATAAAACCGCGGCGGGTCTTAGAATTGGCAATGAGGAGTTTGGCCTGACGGTGCAACAAAAGATTCTGGAAAAAACCACCCTGGAAGGCCTGGTCACCGCCTCTCCCCGCGAGATCAAGGCCACGGTACTGGCAGAGCAGCACTTTCCTATGCTGGGGCAGCGCCTTAACTATTACCTGGGGGGCGGCTTGCACGGCGGCCGTCTGAAAGACTATGGGGCCATCTATGGGGTAGATGCTATTGTGGGCCTTGAATACAAGGTGAACGGCCTCCCGTTCCTGCTCTCCGCCGACTTGAAACCCGCTATCCACCTCAAGCATGAGGAGTGGTTCAACATGGGCGGGGCCTTCTCTATTCGGTACGTTCTGGTCAAGGAAAAGCCACCCACCCCGGGGCAGATCATCAAAGGCATCTTCAGCCCTTCAGACAAAAACAAGAAGAAGAAAAAGAAAGAAGGCTCTTCCTGGTTATAACACCAGGCCCGTTTGCTGTTTTAGAGTAGTTTTCTGAAAACAGGCCCTGAAACAAGCTTTCAGGATCTGACTACCTTCTAGGTGGTGGCTTCTTTTCTAAAGAGGTGGCGCAGCCGCAGTTTCAACCGTGTGCCAGGCAGTCTGTTTTTAGTATCGCTGTGGCGGGCGCTCACGTACTCCTGTTATGTTACCAGATCTAACCCCTGAATTAACCTTTCAAACCTCGCGCAGCAGCGGTCCCGGCGGCCAGAACGTAAACAAAGTAGCCAGTAGGGTAGAAGTATGGTTTTCCATTGAGAACTCGGCCCTGCTCACGCAGGAACAGAAAGAGCTGCTCCTGGAGAAACTGGCCTCGCGGCTGAACAAAGAAGGTTTCCTGCACCTGGCCAGCCAGGAAGACCGTAGCCAACTGGTGAACAAAGAGCTGGTGGTGCAGAAGCTGCATCAGGTTCTAACGCAGGCGCTGCACCGGCCCAAGCCGCGCAAGAAAACAAGACCGTCTAGAGCCTCGGTGCAAAAGCGGCTACTGGCCAAGCAAAAGCAGGGACAGAAAAAAGCCAACCGCCGCAGTGGCGCCTCCGGCGATGACTAGGTCTTTTGGGGCTTTTTTTTGAAAAACACCCCAAAATCGCGGGACCGCTGTCCCTTCTCCCTCAGGGAGAAGGTTAGGATGAGGGGAAGAGTCTCCAATTAGAAAGGCAGTACCTATAAAACAAACAAAGGTAGGGACAGGTCGCGACCTGTCCGAAACGGTTCCAGCTTTGATGCCGTTTCCGTTGAACACCCGCTGCCCCTCACCCTAGCCCTCTCCCAGAGGGAGAGGGAATGACGGTTTTAGCCTTTTGGAGCTTTAGTCTGGGAAAACGGACGGAGCGCGGCCCGCTTCCTTTAAAGCCTCTTCTGACTCAGAACTCAGGACTCTAGACTCAGGACTCTAGACTCAGGACTCAGGACTCAGAACTAAAAACTATACTGGACGCCGTTGGTCAGGCTGTAGAGGTAGTTGGGAATAGGTACGATGGGCCGCCCTTCATAGGTATGCGAGAAATTGGTAGTCAGGTGGAACCGGCTGTTGATCTTGGTGATGATGGAAATGTCTCCGCTGAACCGGTGCCGGTCCATGCGGGCGGGTTGGTCATACCCTACCTGGTAGTAATGGATGGTGCTCAGTTCCAGGTAAGGGGTCAGGGGCAGCCTCACACTGGCATAGGTAGAGAGTTTGGGGATGTCTTTCTTAATGTACCGGTTTTCCTCCAGGTGCCGCCACCGCTCATGCTCATACATAAGGCCTGTGCCTACGTGAAACCGGATGTTCTCTTTCCGCACCACCGCGTACCGGATACCGGCCCCGGCCAGCAGGCGTAACTCCAGGCCCCGGTTGTAATCATACTGGGCCTGGGAAAAGGCCTCATAAGACAGCCGGTCTTGCCGGTTGAACGTGACGCGCGCGTGCACAGAACCCGTCTCTATCTGGGTTTCGCCTTTCAGGCGCACATAGTTATAGGAGGCCAGCAGCAGGTACGTATTGCGCTCAGACACATAGCCAATGTTCCCGTTCCCGTTCAGCCCCAGGAAATGGTCGGTTTTGCCTTCCTGGCTGGTGGCCCGGTTAAACAGGTTCAGGTTCAGGCCTACCTTGCCGGTAAAGTAATGCGAAGAGTCTTTGTCTACCCGGGCTTTCTCTACGTTCAGGATCTGCGCCGAAGCAGAAACAGAACAAACAAACAAGGCAAAAAGAAGGCAGGCGGTACGAAGGGAAAAAAACATAAGCAATTCATGACCGGTGGCCCAGGGACCAGACGGCAATTCAGGATGGAAAAATAGCGTAGGCTAACAGGCCAGCCGGACGCCAGAAACACCCACTCAGACCGGCGTTTCATTCCCTAAATTAAGAAACAACCCCCAGAACGCCAATTGTCAGGGGTAGAAGGCTTGACCATAGCCCCTGGTCCTCAACCCTGAAACAGCCTAAAAGGAAGCTTTACCGTCCTTAAAAGACCTTTCTCCACCGGATGTTACTTTTTTCACTTTCCTCTCAGATGAAACCCGGTTTTGGGGCCGTTTTCCTGAAAACAGTCCCAAAACCGAAGGTCATTTCTCTGGATCTCAGTGGTTGCCGGTGAATTGTGTGATGGCCTCACTCAAGTCATAGACGGGCACCTCAGTGATGAACTGCGCCAGGATGCTGGCCCCAGCCGCCGACCGGTAGCCTCCGGCGCAGTGCACCACAATGGGTTTGTCAGTGGGCACCTCGTCTACCCGCTCGCGCAGTTCTGGCAAAGGTATCTCCAGGGCCCCGGCAAACACCCGCTTTTCCTTTACCTCATTGGTATTTCTGATGTCTATAATGGTGTAGTTCTGCGGGTGCGCCTTGAAAGCCTCCACATCCAGCACCGGCGAGGTCTCCTGGCCAGCCGGCGGAACGGGCAGCGCCCCCAGAATGAAGGGCTCGTACCCAATGCGGGCCGTGCGTGAGATAAGTTCGCGCAGTTGTTCCTCGTCATCACTGAGAAGGTAGAATTCTTCTTCCGGGGCCACAATAGATCCCAGCCAGGTCTCAAACTTGGGTCCGTCCTGCAGATTGATAGCCGAGGGCAGATGGCCTTTCTTGAACCGGGCCTGCGGACGGGTGTCAATAACCAGGGCTTCTCTGTGCCGCCGATGGTCTGGGGCAATAATGGGCACTTGCTTGATAGATGAGAAGAACTTGGGCGCTCCCCTTTGGTTCACCTGCACCGCATACTTGAAGTATTTTGGCACAAAGGGCTGGTCCTGGGTCAGGAAATCCACAAACGCGTCTTCGGTCATTTCCTGCAAAGCCGGGTTCGTTTTCTTTTCCTCGCCAATGGTACCGGACTTGGCCTCGCTCAGGGCTTTTCCGCAAAGGCTTCCGGCGCCGTGCGCAGGATAGACCACCACCTGGTCAGGTAGTTTCATGAGCTTCTCCCGGGTTGAGTGGTACATCTGCCGGGCCAGGTCCTGGCGGGCCGAAGTCTCGTGCCCTACCTCTTCCCGCAGGTCTGGTCGGCCCACATCGCCAATGAAGAGCGTGTCACCGGTGAAAACCGCGTGTTCTTTGCCTTCTTCATCACGCAGCAAAACAGAGATGCTGTCTGGCGAATGCCCGGGGGTGTTAAGGGCCTGCAGCGTGACCTGGCCTACCCTGATCTCATTGCCTTCATCAAAGGGAGTATGTTTGTATTTGGCCCCGGCCCGCTTGCTCACGTAAATGGGCGCCTGTTTGGCCTCAGACAGTTCCAGGTGGCCGCTCACGAAGTCGGCGTGCGGGTGCGTCTCTATGATGGCTATGATCCTGGCATCATGCACCATGGCAAACTCCTCATAGGGGCGCGGGTCACGGCCGGGGTCTATGACCGCTATCTCCGCGTCACTCATGATCAGGTAAGAGAAATGGGCCAGGCCCTTGTCTTCGATTTGCTCTATCTTCATACAGTAGCAGGTTACGTATTATGCCCCGGCCGCGTTGAAGCAGTGGCCCTTGGGCGAGCCGCTGTGCTCTAAGGCTTTTCCTTCCAGAAACCGGGGCAATAGCGTTTAAATGCTTGCCTGCCCCGCATTTCTCCCTTACTTTCGGCATCCTTGCCCCAGAGACTACGTTGATACCCTTGGTAGTGGGGCAAGGCCTGCCAATGGCGCAGGCACCAGGCTACTGCTTTATTTTCCTATTTACTTTATGCAAAACCCCAGAGGAACCCTTATTGCCCTAGGCGGCGGCGATGACGATGGTCTGATCAGCCTGATCAGGTCTGAACTCTGCACCGTGAACTCCAACATAGAGGTGATCACCACTGCTACCCTGGAACCCATGGAGTCTGGCCAGGCCTACAAAGAGGCGTTTGAAGAGCTGGGCTGCAGCAGCGTGCGGTTCATGCACATTGATGAAGACAACGAAGCCGATAAACCCGAAAATCTGGAGCGCATTGCCCAAGCCGAGGTCATCTTTTTCACCGGCGGCAACCAACTGCGCCTGAAGGAATTTTTGGCCGGCTCTAAGCTGCACCGCCTCATGCAGACCCGCTACCTTGAAGAGGAGATCACCATTGCCGGCACCAGCGCCGGGGCGGCCGCCATGTCTGACCGCATGATCTATGAAGGCTACGGCTATTACTCGCTCATGAAGGGCGAAGTGAAGACAACAGACGGCTTGTCTTTCATCCAGAACGTGTTCATTGATACCCATTTCACGGAGCGTGGCCGGTTTGGCCGCCTGGCGCACGCGGTTTCCAAGCGGCCCCAGTTTGTGGGCATTGGCTTGGGCGAGGAAACCGGCATCATCATCAAAGGTGGCCAGCACGTAGAGGTCTTCGGCACGGGGGTGGTCACCATCATGGACAGCTCGCACGTGCGGTACTCGAACCTGGAGGAGGTAGACGAAGGCGAACCCATTGCCGTGGAGAACCTCATCATGCACCTGCTGGTGGAGGGCCATGAGTACTGCCTCACCGACCGGGTTTTCCGCAAGCTCTCGCAGCAGAAACGCAGAACCGCCAGCAAAGCCTAAGCCACCAGGGAATGGCAGCAGGCAGCAGCCCCCTGGCGGGGAAGTGCTTCTGGCCTGTTTTGCGAGGAAGTGCCGCAAAATGGCCTGCCTACGCCCTTACTCGCAACGGCTTTACTTTCTTCGTTTTAAGGCTGGTTTTCTGAAAATGCTTCTAAAACTCTGGCCAGCGCGTAGCTTTCCACCTGCTCAGTTTAAAAGGAAGGCCTGTTTAGTGACTGCATTTTGGAAAACAGACGCTAAATGGGCAGGTGGTGGTATTCTTGAGTGACGGAAGGTGGTTCCACTCTATCAATGTGTGGTTCAGCAAGGCGCATCTTGAGGCTTTCGCCTCACTGAAGTTGAAAACTTCAGCTCATAATGGGTCCAAGTTGAAAACTTGAACCAGCAACTGTTTACTATAAAGCTAAAACAAAGAGCCCTAGCCCTTGCTGCGTGTTTTCACCAGCAAGCGGAAAGGTGCCTGAATCTGGATTGTTGGCCCCTGGGAACACCAACAATGGTAGCAAGTGCTGTGAAGGTAGATTAATCCCCTGCCCGCCGGACCAGGCCTTGTCCCCATGTTTTTTGGTTATAATCCTTATTTTACGGCTGATTTTCTGGAAACACATCTAAAACCCTGCAGCGCTGGTGCTTGGTCTTTCTCTGGTGCTAGGCTTCTTCAAATCAGCGTCACCTTAAACCCGGCCCTACTGTTGCCCTGTCTTGCTTTTGATTCCTAAACCAGGCTGCGTACTACCAAAGTTTCTCTGGTTCAAGTTTCCAACCTGGACCTTCCATGAACTGAAGTTTTCAACTTCAGGGAGGCAACCGCCTCAAACCCGCCTTGCAGAACCTGGAATTCTCTGGTAACTGGTAGAATGGAACGGCCCTGTCCACTACCCGGCCCTGGCCGATTGTTTCTCCTTTTTCAGGAAAAGCAAAGCCCGTTTAGGAGCTGTTTGTAGAAAACGGCTCCTAAACGGGCTTTGGGTGTATGCGTTTCAGCCAGGGCTACAACCTGAACTCCTTCTGCAGTTCCATGTTGATGGCTACCCCAGCCTTGGTGCCTTCTGCGGCGGCCACAATCACCAGTTGCATGTCTCGGGCGGCGTCTCCGGCTACGTAAAGGCCGGGCACGTTCGTTTGCTGGTGTTTGTAGGTTCTCACCACGCCCTTGCTGGTGAAATCACACTCCAGTTGGCGGGCCAGGTCGGCGTGCTGGTCTGAACCGGTGGCGAAGAACAGGGCCTCGCGGTTTTCTGTCTGCCCGTTCTTGAGCACAATGCGCTGCATATGCCCTTCTTCGCCTTCTATTCGCTCAATACCAGTAGTATTGATCTGCACTTTGTTACGGGCCAGCAGTTCGCGGTCTTCCCGGGTGAGGCGGTTGGTGCCGTCGGTGAAGAGCATCACGTCACTGCTCCAGGTCTTGAGCGACAGGGAAAGGCCAATGGCGTCACGGTTCTTCCCGTAAGCAGCCAGGGGCTTATTCTTAGACTCAAAGCCGTCACAGTAAGGGCAGTGGTGGATGCTGGTGCCATAGAAGGGCTCAGCCCCTGGTATCTTGGGCCAGCGGTCTTGCAGACCCGTGGCCAGCAGCACCTTTCGGGACAGGTACACCTGGTCCTCGTCGTCGGTGGCCTTGAACAGGTCGCCTTCCTTGGTGATCTCTTTGATGCGCTTCTGCTTGAACTCCACTTCGTATTTCACCAGGTCTTCGCGGCTCAGGCGCAGAAACTCACCTGGCGGGGTGCCGTCTCGGGAAATGAACCCGTTCATGGCGTGTGAATACGAATTGCGATAGACCCCGCTATCAAACAAGGCCACCTTGCGCATGCAGCGTCCCAGCAACATGGCGGCACTTAGCCCGGCCGGGCCTCCTCCCACTATCAGTACGTCGTACATAGATTTTCCTCTCTTAACAGTTTTGGCTTAACGTGTTTGGCAGAAAAGAGATGGGTTCCTGTTTATTTTTCTTTGCTACTAGGTGAGGCGTGTTAGCTACCGCCTGGTAGACCTGCCACTCCTCAAGCAAGGGCAGCGTTATTATTTACTAAAATTATAGTGCTTATGCATAACACTATTAAAATATCTTGCCAATCTTTCTATATTTGGTTACCAAATCTCTAAGAGTCAAATACACCTATTTTTAACTAACAAACGCATGAAAAGTAAATTTTTGGCCTTGCTGGGCAGTGCTATGCTCACGGCAAGCGTAGCCTCCGCCGGCGGATATCAAGTCAACCTGCAAGGGCAGAAACAGATAGGCATGGGGCACGTGGGCACCGGGTTGGTATTGGACCAGAGCAGTATCTTTTTCAACCCTGGCGCTCTGGCCCATCTTCGGCAGAACGGCATTCAGATAGGTGTGAGCGCGCTTTCCTCTAAAATCGCTTTCAGAGACGCCAGCGGAGGAATCTCTGAGGCCCGCACTGATAACCCCATGGGTACCCCTTTCCAGGTATATGCTTCTTATGGCCCCACAGATAGCCCCTGGCGCTTCGGGATTGGCGTGTACACGCCCTATGGCAGCACCGTGAACTGGGGCAACGCCTGGCAAGGCCGCTTCGGCCTGAATGAGCTCACCCTGAAAGCCATCTACATTCAGCCTACCGTGAGCTACCGCTTTTCTGACAAGTTGGGCATAGGAGCCGGCCTGGTCATCAACACCGGAAGCGTGAACCTGCAGCGCAGCATTCCGCTTACAGACGCCAACGGCCAGGAAGGCCGCATTGAGTTAGACGGCAAATCTAAAACCTCCATTGGCTTCAATGCCGGGGTGTATTTCCAGCCCACAGAGAAACTGTCTTTGGGAGTTACCTACCGTTCTAAGGTAGACGCTAAAGTAGAAGGCGGTGATGTAACCTACCGCATTCCTACCGCAGGCCCGGTAGCGGCCCAATTCACCGCTACTGAGTTTGATGCCACCCTGCCTTTGCCAGACAACATCACGCTGGGTATCGGTTTTAGACCCACTGAGAACCTTACCGTGGGCGTAGACATCCAGCGGGTAGGCTGGGGTGCTTACAAAGCCCTCCAGTTTGATTTCAACGGTAAGGTAGGTGGTCAGGAATCTTCTGTGGCACAGCGGAACTACAAAGACTCTTACATCTACCGCGTGGGTGCCCAGTACAAAGTCTCTGAGATGCTGACGGTGCGGGCTGGTGGCTATTATGACAAAACCCCGGTACGCACTGGTTACCTGACCCCAGAAACCCCAGACGCTGACTCAAGAAGCGTTTCTGCCGGTTTTACCTTGGCCCTTAGCGAGAAAGTAGACCTTGATGCCTCCTTCAGCTATATCAACAAGAAGGAGCGGACCGATTTAGCTGACAAATCCAGCGGTGTGGCCGGAACCTTCAAGTCTGTGGCGTATATCCCTGGCGTTGCGGTGAACTATAAATTCTAATTATCCTCAGAACGATCATGAAGAACATATTCCATAAATTCGGCGCGGCCACCCTTCTTTCCTGCGCCTTCTTGTTTTCCGGCTGCGAGGCTGAGTTTGAAGATGAAGCAAGCTTTTCTAAAGGAGAGCTGGATCTTTCTAAGTACGTAGCAGTGGGGAACTCCCTCACGGCAGGCTACCAAGACAATGGCCTCTACTTGGAAGGACAGGTATTTTCTTACCCTAACATTCTGGCCAACCAGTTTGGCTTTGTGGGTGGCGGTGCGTTTGTACAACCCCTGTTCACGCCAGAGCAGCGCAACGGCTCTGGGTATTTGAGGTTGACAGGGTTTACTAATCCTACTGCTCCAGCCACTCCAAGTCCCATTCTCGTACCACTGCCAGCTAATGACCCTAACCTGGCTGTGCGCGGACTGGGCGCTGATGGCAGGACCCCGCTGTTGACTAGGTTTTCGGCCCTTGACAAGATTCAGAACTTCGGAGTTCCCGGCATTAAGCTAGCAGATATTAAACAACCAGGTTATGGGTTAAACAATCCGCAAGGCTTCAATCCTTTTTTTGAGCGTATTCTTCCCGAGGGCTCCACTCTTACCTACCTGCAACGTGTCAGTAATCAGGAGCAAACTTTCTTTAGTGCCTGGTTAGGCAATAACGATGTACTGGGATATGCTACCTCCGGAGGCTTCGCCAGCGAGACCATAAACCCGACGAACCAAATCACCGAGACCGGCAAGTTTGCCAGCTATTATGAGGAACTGATCAATGCACTTACCGCTAAAGGGGCTAAAGGAATTGTAGCTACTATCCCGGATGTAAGATCAGTACCATTTTTCACTACGGTAGGGCCTACCGCAAAGCCCCTTCTAGCCGGTGCTATTGCCGCCGCTAATGCTCAAGGCTTGCCTATCACTGGCGTTTCCGTCCTCACCAAAGCAACTGCCAGCCGCATCAATGTCACTCCCGCTTCTATTAAAAGCGCCTCCGGTGGCACAATCCTACTTACTCTTACCTCAAGTGCCTACCTTTCCTCAGTTGGCCAGCCTACTGGCCGGTATTGGAGAGAGTTAGCTAAAGGAAGATACCCTAAAGACGAGGATGCCGCCAAAAGAGATCAGGAGCTTAAAGGTTACCTCCAGAACTTCCAACTAGATACGACCCGTGCTTTTGGGCTAGACCCCAGAAATCCTATTCCAAGTGCCTTTGTGTTAGATGATGAGGAGCAGGCACTAGTAGCCACTGCCACTACCTCATTCAACAATGCCATCAAAGCCCAGGCAGCAGCCAAAAAGTTAGCACTCTTTGATGCTTTCACTTTTTTCAACTCCATCCAATCCGGGTTCTCCATGAATGGGATCAACTATTCTCCAGCGTTTATCATAGGAAACCTGTTCTCGCTGGATGGGGTACACCCCACGCCTCGTGGTTATGCTATTATTGCCAATGAAATGATAAAGGCCATCAACAAGCAGTACGCCTCTACCATTCCTACCATTGACGTAACACAGTTCAGAGCGGTACTTATCCCGTAACCCTCGCTTTATCTTATTCCAGGAAGACCAGTCCCACCGGCTGGTCTTCTTTTTTGTAAAAAACCGGCAGAGCTTAGCCTAAATTTTCTCTGGCTTTTATGCTGTGAACAAGATACATTCGTATACACGCTATCTTCATCCTTAGCCTTCAGCCATGAAAAACTACCCATTACTCCTCTTGCTCTTCTGCTGCACCCTCTTCTTTACCGCCTGCAGCAGCGATGACGATGATTCTCCTTCTAAAGAGGATATGTTGAAGAACAAACGCTGGCAGATCACCGCCGCCAGTGCTGCGGTACCATTTTTTGGCAGCGTGGACTTCTATGCAAACCTGAAAGATTGCCAGCGGGACAATTATTTTGAGTTCCAAGCTAATGGGGTGCTTCTGATCAATGAAGGAGCTACTAAATGTACTGCCCTGTCTCCGCAGCAGGTGCAAGGCAGCTGGTCTTTGAACGGCGATATAATGACCATACAAGGGCTTGGGGCTACTTTGGGCTTACCCTCAGACAAGTTGGAGATCAAGCTGACGGATCTTTCCAGCACCAGCCTCACCGGTGAGTTCTCACTTGACTACAACGGGCTGCCAGTTACGGTAAAGGTGACCATGCGCACCATGTAAAACGGATACTTTTTTAAAAATGCCCCAAAAACAGAAGAGGGAGCCACTTGGCTCCCTCTTCTGTTTTGATGTTATAACAAATGCTTTAAGCATGTTTTCCTCAAAACTGGTCCAAAACGCTTAGTGCGCCTGTAGCCAGTTTTCTCCGGTGCCCAGGCCTACTTCCATGGGTACCGTAAGCGGGAAGGCGCCTTTCATGAGTTCCTCAATCTTGGGTTGCACCACGGGCAGTTCCTCTTTGAGCACGTCAAACACCAATTCATCATGCACCTGCAGGATCATGCGGCTGGCCAGTTTCTCGTCGCGCAACCACTGGTCAATGTTGATCATGGCAATCTTGATGATATCGGCGGCCGTACCCTGAATAGGGGCGTTGATGGCGTTGCGTTCGGCGTAGCCGCGTACGTTCTGGTTGCGGGAGTTGATGTCACGCAGGTACCGGCGGCGGCCCAGCAGGGTCTCCACAAACTCCTGGTCGCGGGCCTGGTTGATGGCGCTGTCCATGTACTCCTTCACCGCCGGGAACTCCTGGAAATAGGCCTCAATAATCTCGGCGGCCTCGCGGCGCGGAATAGCCAGGCGTTCGGCCAGGCCGAAGGCGGAGATGCCGTAGATGATCCCGAAGTTGATGGTCTTGGCCTTGCGGCGCATGTCTGCGTCCACCTGAGCCACGGGCACGTGGAACACCTTGGCCGCCGTGGAGGCATGGATGTCCTGCCCTTTCTGGAAAGCCTCTTTCATGGTGGCGTCGTTGCTGAAGTGCGCCATGATGCGGAGCTCAATCTGCGAGTAGTCCGCGGAAAGCAGCACGTGGTTCTCATCGCGCGGCACAAAGGCCTTGCGTATCTCGCGGCCTTTCTCGGTGCGGATGGGGATGTTCTGCAGGTTGGGGTTGGTGGAGCTCAATCGGCCGGTGGCAGCCACCGCCTGGTTGTAGGACGTGTGCAGGCGGTTGTCTTCATTGCACACCAAGGCCGGAAGCGCATCAACGTAGGTGCTCTTCAACTTGGTCAATTGCCGGTGGTCCAGGATCAAAGCTACGATCTCGTGTTCAAAGGCCAGCTTGGAAAGGATCTCTTCGCCGGTGGCGTACTGGCCGGTTTTGGTTTTCTTGATCTTGCTCCCGCCCAGGCCCATGCGGTCAAACAGGACCTCGCCCAATTGCTTGGGTGACCCGATGTTGAATTCCATACCGGCCTGGTCAAAGATCTTCTGCTCTATCTCCTTGATGCTGGTTTCCAGCGAGATAGAGGACTCAGCAAGGGCCTCGGCGTCAATGCTCACGCCCTCGCGCTCCATGTGGCCCAGTACGCGCAGCAACGGGTTCTCCACGTCGTTGAACAGGCGTTTAAGGCCTTGTTTCTCTAAAAGCGGGTCAAAATAGTGCTTGAGCTGCAAGGTGACATCAGCGTCTTCACAGGCGTATTCATAAATCTGCAGGGGCGGCAGCTTGTCCATGGTGAGTTGGTGCTTGCCTTTGCCCAACAGCGTCTCAATGGCGATGGGCGTGTAGTGCAGGTACGTCTCGGCGAGCAGGTCCATGTTGTGGCGCATGTCGGGCTCCAGGAGGTAATGGGCCAGCATGGTGTCATAAAGCGGACCTTGCACATCAATGCCGTAGCGCTGCAGCACCACCAGGTCATACTTGATGTTCTGGCCAATCTTGGTGATGGCAGGGCTTTCCAGCACTTCCTTGAACTCCTGCACAATGTCGCGGGCGGCTTCCTCGTCTTGCGGCGGCACGGGAATATAGTACGCCTCACCGGGCAGGTAGCAGAACGAGATGCCTACCAAACGGGCCGTGATGGCGTCAATGCTGGTGGTCTCGGTATCAAAAGAGACCTCTTTCTGCAGTTTCAGGTATTTCAGTAGTTGTGCGCGTTGCTCTGAAGTGGTGAGCAGGTGGTACTCGTGCAGGGTGGTGTCTATGGTGCGGCGGGTGCCGGTCACGTAGGCGTTGCCTCCTGTTTCACCAGCTTCGCCTTCCTCTGGAACCACGGTCTCCCCGGCGGGCATGTCAAACAGGGAAGTCTGGCCCATGGGTTTGTCTGACTTGAAGCCTTTGCCCACGGTGGGTTTGTTAGACACAGGCTTAGGAACGGCCGGCGAGGCGGTGCCCAGCACGCGGGTAGCCAACTGCCGGAACTCCAGCTCGTCAAAGAGCGCCGCCAGCTTGTCCATGTCGGGGCCTTCGTACAGCAAACCTTGCTCGTCAAAATCAATGGGCACATCCAGGTGGATGGTGGCCAGTTCTTTGGACATCAGGCCTTGCTCCGCGAACTTCTCTACGTTCTCTTTCTGCTTGCCCTTGAGCTCGTGCGCGTTCGCGATGAGGTTCTCCACGCTCCCGAACCGCTGGATCAGCGTTTTAGCCGTCTTTTCGCCAATACCTGGTATGCCTGGGATGTTGTCCACGGCATCGCCCTGCAGGCCCAGTATGTCAATGACTTGTTTCACGTTGTCAATCTCCCAGCGCTCCAGCACCTTGGGCTTGTCTATGATTTCAATGGCGTTGCCCAGAAAAGCCGGCTTGTAGACAAAGACGTGGTCGGTGACCAGTTGGTAGTAGTCTTTGTCTGGGGTCATCATGAATACGTCAAAGCCGGCTTTCTCCGCTTTGCAGGAAAGCGTCCCGATGATGTCATCGGCCTCGAAGCCGTCCAGCATCATACCGGGTATGCCAAACGCCTCCACAATCTTCTTCACGTACGGAATAGCGATGGAAATATCCTCGGGCATGGCCTGGCGGTTGGCCTTGTACTCCACAAAGCTGTCGTGCCGGAAAGTCTTGGAAGGGGCGTCATAGGCCACCCCAATGTGGGTGGGCTTCTCGCGGTTGAGCAGATCTACCAGGGTGTTGGTGAAGCCCAAAGCGGCCCCGGTATTCATGCCCTTGGAGTTGATTCTGGGGTTCTTGCTGAAGGCGAAGTGGGCCCGGTAAATGAGCGCCATGGCGTCTAGCAGAAACAGGCGTTTGTCTGGTGTACTCATAGGTTAGCGAAGGTACGGGCAAAGCCGCGGCTATGCAATGGTGAGGTTTATTGTTTCTTTAAACTGGAGACCGGCCGGAAAGTTATGGATAGGTTGGTCTTGTTTTAAGGCTGTTTTTGCAGAACAGGGCTGGGAATCCAGCTCTGATGGTGCCTAAGCATGTTTGTAACAAGGCGCTCCTTTTCCATCTCAAGGCTGGTAGTGCATGCCTTATGTCATTGCTGGCGTAGCGGCTGCTGTCTGCGAAGCCCTTATGCTTTGTCTTTCCATCGCTACCCTCCGAGCGCTCACGGCCGCGAGGCCCCGTCTTCCCCTCTCGCACTGCCCTTTCGGCCTGAACTTTCCTTTTTTCTTAGCTGCTGCCTTTCTAGGGCCAAAAGCGAGGCGCGCTCGGGAAAGACTGGAACAGGGGAAAGTAGCATAGACGGTAAGGAGAACCCTGTAGAGACAACGGCACCGCCTTGTCTCTCACGCATTGCTAACTATTCCTTTCTTTTGCTCCCGTGCATCTCTTGCCACCGCCATGCATTCCTATCTTTTGCCAATGGTTTTGCCAATTTTATTGATTCCGGCTGAAAGGTAGCAGGGGACTTATATCCATACTTGCTCTTTTATGCAAAACAGCCGCTAAACAGACTTGTTAGAATCTAATCTTGCTTACAATTTGTAATAAATCTTTTAAAAAATAGCACTAATTTAAATAATCTGGTTATATTTATGTTTGTCTATATTGTCTCATTACCTATGGAGGAAGGAAAAGATAAGTGTCTCTGGAAAATCGCGAAGAAGCGCGTGGCCTTCCGCAGGAATTTCTTCATGTACATCCTGGCCAATGCGCTGGTATGGGTCCTCTGGTACTTTACCGGCGGCGAGGAGGATCGGCAGTTGGGCTTGCCCTGGCCGGCCTGGCTCACGCTGGGCTGGGGCGTGGGGCTGGCTTTCAGCTACTATGACGCTTTCCATGCCTCCCGTGACCTGGCCGTTGAACGGGAATATGAGAAGCTAACCCGGCACAAGAATCTATAGATTAACCAAATATTTACTTAGTTTTGCTAATAGACCAAACCAAGCTAATCCATGCCTAAATTTAGATCTGGGGTTCTGTACGGAGATGAAGTACAGGACTTATTCAAGTACGCTAACGATAATAACTTTGCCCTGCCCGCCGTCAACGTGATTGGCACCAACTCCATCAACGCGGTCTTGGAAACGGCCAAGGCAGTGAATTCTCCCGTTATCATCCAGTTCTCCCAGGGCGGTGCGCAGTTCTATGCGGGCAAGAGCCTGAACAATGACGGCCAGGCCGCTGCCATTGCCGGCGCCATCTCTGGCGCCCACCACGTACACCAAATGGCCGAGGCCTATGGTGTCACTGTAGTGCTTCACACAGACCACGCCGCCAAGAAACTGTTGCCTTGGATTGACGGTCTTCTGGATGCCGGGGAGAAATTCTTCGCCCAAAGGGGCAAGCCCCTGTTCAGCTCTCACATGCTGGACCTTTCTGAGGAGCCTATTGAAGAGAACATTGAGATCTCTGCCAAATACCTGGAGCGCATGGCCAAACTGGGCATGACCGTGGAAATAGAATTAGGCGTGACCGGTGGCGAGGAAGACGGCGTAGACAACACAGACGTTGACAGCACCCACTTATATACTCAACCAGAGCACGTGGCCTATGCCTACGAAGAGCTCAACAAAATCAGCCCCCGCTTTACCGTAGCGGCCGCGTTTGGCAATGTGCACGGCGTGTACAAGCCCGGCAACGTAGAGCTTCGCCCAGAGATCCTGAAAAACTCGCAGGACTATATCCAGCAGAAGTTTGGCACCGGCGACAATCCTGTGCAGTTCGTGTTCCATGGCGGCTCCGGTTCTGAGAAAGAGAAAATCAAAGAAGCCATTGAGTACGGCGCCATCAAGATGAACATTGACACTGACATGCAGTGGGCGTTCTGGGACGGCATCAGAAACTACTACGAAGGCAAGCGGGACTACCTGCAAGGCCAGATTGGCAACCCTACCGGCGAAGACAGCCCTAACAAAAAATACTACGATCCTCGTGTTTGGCTCCGTGCCGGGGAGGAATCCTTCGTGACCCGCCTCAAAGAAGCCTTTGAAGACCTGAATTGCCTCAACCGCAACGCGTAGTTAATGTGCTAATTTTATAATGTGCTGATGTGCTACATCACACGAAAACAAGAAAGCCGATCTCTGTGGATCGGCTTTCTTGTTCTAAGGAGCTAGCCCTTGCTTCTCCCCGGTTTCTCTAAAGGAGGCGCGAAACGGGAGAAGGTAGTCTTTGTCTGTATTGCGGAAGGAAGTACACCAGTTTGGTGTCATGGGATAAAGTCAACTCAAGAAGTACCCACGGTGAGGCGTCCAACGTCTAGATGGGTTTCCGAAGCTTTTGCCTTGTTTTACAGAAATCAGCGCAAAAACAACTTTAGCAGTATTTCTTCCTGCTTGCCCTGTTCTCCCCATACAACATGCGCTAAAACAGTAAGGGCGCCCACAAGAGGCGCCCTTACAACTTAAATCTTCCAAACTCAGGACTCTGAACTCAAGACTCAGAACTCGCGCCGCTAGGCGCAAGCAATCTTATCTACTCTGTTCTGGTGCCGACCACCTTCAAAGGGAGTGGTCAAAAAAGCATCTACCATCTCTGCCGCCACTTCTTCGCTCACAAACCGGGCGGGGATGCACAGCACGTTGGCGTTGTTGTGGGACCGGGACAGTTCTGCCAGTTCTTTCTGCCAGCAAAGGGCGGCCCTGATGCCCGCGTGCTTGTTGGCCGTGATGGCCACTCCGTTTCCGCTGCCGCAGAGCAGGATGCCCATCTCGTATTCTTTGGTTTCCACCGCTGAGGCCAGGGGGTGCACAAAATCTGGGTAATCAACGGAGGCATCTGAGAAAGGCCCGAAGTCTTTCACCTCATGCCCCAGGGCCTCCAACTGTTCTTTCACGAGGCCTTTGTATTGGAATCCGGCGTGGTCGCCGCCTAATGCTATTTTCATGGCAAGTAATATTATGAAGTAGCTTGTTCATTCAATTTGGCCAGATCGCGGCGCCGCACCCACCAGGAGATATTGATACTCACTTCGTAGAGCAACAGCAACGGAATGCCCATCAACGTCATGCTCAACACGTCTGGCGGCGAAAGGATGGCCGCCACAAACGCAATCACCACAATGGCATGCTTGCGGTAGATGCGCATGAACTCCGGAGACAGAATACCCGCCCGTGACAGAAAGTACACAATCATGGGCAACTCAAACATAAGTCCGCAAGAGAGCACCAACGTGACCAGCGTGGAAATGTAAGATGACAGGTCAAACTCATTGGCAATACTGGGATCTACCTGGTAAGAAGCCAAAAAGTTGATGGAGAGCGGCGATACAATGAAGTAACCGAACAGAGAGCCCAGCAAAAACAAAAGCGACACAAAGAATACCGCCCCCCGTGAGTTTTCCCGCTCATTGGGGTAAAGACCCGGTTTGATAAAGCGCCAGATCTCCCAGAACAGGTACGGGAAACCAATCAGCAGACCAATCACAAACGAACTGGTCAAGTGCATGGTAAACTGCGAAGCCAGCTCCCGGCTCTGCAGCGTGAAGTCCAGCTTGTTGATGCAGAGGCCCGGCGAATTAAGCGCGGCCCCCACCTCACAGAGTTTCCGATAGGTAAAGAAATCTGTACGGGAAGGCCCCAGGATAATGTCATGGAAGACAATCTCCTTGTTGGCCATGGCAATGCCTGTGAATACCACAATCGCCACCGCGGATCGAATCAAATGCCACCGGAGAACCTCCAGGTGGTCCAAAAAGGTCATTTCATGCTCTTCTCCGCCGTGCGCTTCCACCTCTCTGGAACGTTGTGCCATTGAATATTTTAGGTTAAACAAATAGACCAGGGCAGCGACCATCGGTCTTTAGGGGAACGCCTGACCTGATGGCCAGGAGAGTTCCCTTAAAAGCTTTTCGTCTACTACCTTGGGCTACCTGTGTCTGATAACTTAGTAACTGAACAACGGGAATTGCTGCATCCAATTGTTGATTTCCTTTCTGGTGTCAGAAAGAATGGTCTCATTGTCATGGTTCATGAGCACGCGGTCAATATAGTCCACGATGCGGTCCATGTCCTGCTCCTTCAGGCCACGGGTAGTTACGGCAGCCGAGCCGATTCGGATTCCGGAGGTTACAAAAGGAGATTTGTCATCAAACGGCACCATGTTCTTGTTGATAGTGATGTCTGCCTTGATCAAGGTGTTTTCGGCCAGTTTTCCGGTAAGGTCTTTAGAACGGAGGTCAATCAGCATCAGGTGGTTGTCTGTACCAGACGAGATGATCTTGTAGCCTCTATCTACGAATGACTTGGCCAACACCTGCGCATTTTTCTGCACCTGGGCCGTGTATTCTTTGTAAGAAGGAGAAAGCGCCTCATGGAACGCCACGGCCTTAGCCGCGATCACGTGCTCCAGCGGCCCACCCTGGGTACCCGGGAAAACACCGCTGTCCAGCAGAGAAGACATCATGCGCAGTTCACCTTTAGGGGTCTTCAGCCCGAAGGGGTTTTCAAAGTCTTTGCCCATCATGATCATGCCGCCTCTTGGGCCCCGCAGGGTCTTGTGGGTAGTGGTGGTGATGATGTGGCAATGCTCAAATGGGTCATTCAACAAGCCCGTGGCAATCAAACCGGCCGGGTGGGAGATATCCGCTAATAACAGGGCGCCCACGGCATCAGCAGCCTCGCGCAGGGCCTGGTAGTTCCAGTCACGGGAATAGGCAGAAGCGCCGCAGATGATCAGCTTGGGCTTCTCGCGCTCGGCTACCTCGCGCACCTTGGTCCAGTCAATCTCACCGGTCTCAGGCTCCACCCCGTAGAACGACGGCTGGTACAGCTTCCCGGAAAAATTCACCAACGACCCGTGGGTCAAGTGCCCCCCGTGGGACAGGTCGAAGCCCAATATCTTATCTCCGGCGTTCAACACAGCCAGCATAACCGCGGCATTGGCTTGCGCCCCAGAGTGTGGTTGGACGTTCACCCAGGAAGCCCCAAATAATTGCTTCGCCCGGTCAATGGCCAGCTGCTCAGACTGGTCTACAATCTCACAGCCACCGTAGTAGCGCTTGGCGGGCAAGCCCTCAGCATATTTGTTTGTGAGCACACTGCCCATGGCTTCCATCACCTGATCTGAGACAAAGTTCTCAGAGGCGATGAGTTCTATGCCATGCAGCTGACGC
This sequence comes from Rufibacter glacialis, assembly GCF_008271745.1. GTDB lineage: Bacteria > Bacteroidota > Bacteroidia > Cytophagales > Hymenobacteraceae > Nibribacter > Nibribacter glacialis. The sequence continues at coordinate 37,509 of NZ_VKKZ01000001.1, forward strand.
TGGTGCTCTTTCTGGATAAGGTCAAAGATTTGGGAATCGCGTTGCATTTGTGTTCTATTAGTGGCTGCCCAAAAGTACAGCCATTGCGGCAAATAACCAATGCTTTACCCGCCAAGAAGGAAGAGTTTGCGGTGGAGCGGTTTGTTTTGGCGGTGCTTTTCCGGAAACAAACAAAAAACCCCCAAGCTGTGCTTGGGGGTTTTTTGCATGAACTTATTTTTCTTTTATTCCTTGATCAGGCGCTGGGAAGCTCTTTCTCCGTTGAGCTCTGTCACCAGTAAATAGATGCCTGGTTTCACCTTTGCCCCTATTACCAAATCAGTAGTAGAAGTTCCTTTGGAGACTTTCACCTTCTTCTCCAAGGCGGTTTCGCCCTTCTCATTCATGAGCTTCACACTCAATTCACCCGCCTTCTCGGCATTGATGGTGAGCTTCAGCTTGTCGGTGAAAGGATTGGGCGCTGCTTGTACCGCTGCCGCGAATGACTTATTCTCTACTTTGATGGTTTGGCTGTAGGTAACAGTTCCATCTTGGTTCAAGCGCTTCAGGCGGTAGTAGTTGGCTGGCACCGGGGCAGGGTTGAAGTCTTCTGCGTGGTAAACCGCTACGGCCGCGTTGCTGCTGTTCTGTCTGGGCGCTTTTGAAATGATAGTCTTGAACTCCTTCTCATCAGCGCTTGGGGCGGCTTCTACGTCATAGGAGGTGTTTTGGCTGTCATTGGTAGTCTTCCACTTCAGTTTCACCGTCTTTGCGTTCCAATGGGCCGTGAAATCCATTTCTTCCTCCACTATCTCTGGCTGTGGCTGTACGGTTGGAGCAGGCTTAGAGGCAATGAAGTCAATAGCGGCTCCTCCGTTGTGCAGGTAGAACTCCGTTAGATCAGTGATGCCTGTTAGCTCCGCGGTAAAATAGTTTCCGGCGGTGGTAAAGAGAGCGTTGCTGATCAGAGATGTCACTGCGCCTTCAGCAGTGTTGTCTAAGAAATCACAGTTCTCAGTGCTGTCTGAGTTGCTGTACGTGGTGAATTGCAGATCACCCAAGCCAGCAACAGTACCTATACCGTTCTTATATTTCTCAAACTCCTCTTGCAAGCCATACAGGCGAATGCTTACTGGCTTGTCTGCACTAGGTTGGTTGGTGGCTTTCACTCTCCAGTTTCTCGGCATCAAGCCTACCTCTGCACCGCTCGTATTGATGGCGGCACGGTTGCTGTCGGCACTCACCAAGAAGTCAATAGTAACCTCACCCAATACATTGCCGCCGTCTTTGATGGCACCCACCAATTCCCCATTGAATCTTATCTCCTGCCATTTGTTAGAGCCATCAGAAATAGCGGGCACGCTAGAAAAGGGAAGATCGTAGTCAGCGGCACCTTCGGGACTATAGATGCTTGTAGCGCAAGTTATAAAATGCCAGCCGTTGTTGTTGCCTTTGTTGTCGCTGTTCAAGCCTGCGTAGTAGTTCCCTGGGCCCTGCGCATGCACATCTTCCACCACCAGGTAATCTGTACAGAAGCCCAATGAAGTAAAATTGATGGTGGCATTGCTTCCTTTTACCGATGATTGAATGGCCGTATAAGGGGCACTACCTGGGGTAGACAAGGTCTCAATGGTCTGTACCTGCCCGCTTTCTAAAACAAGCGTGTTGGTTCCAGTTGCGTCTGTGCTTGTAGGCAAAGAAAGCTCCTTGAAAGTATTGCTGTTGTTGACAAAGGATTGGGGCCCATGGAGAACTACAACCCTGTAAGCTTTATCACCACCATTGAAGGTATGAGCGCCCAACCCGTTCAAGATGATTCTAGAATCTAACGCGTTCAGTGTTAATGACGGGGAGACATCCCAAGTGCTAACGTTTGATATTGTGGATGTTCCTAGTTCAAGCGTTCTAGTTTTTTCGCCGATTGATCTAAATGTGTTAGTTAAGATATTTTGATTATTCGACTTCAAGATTCCTTCTGTCAAGGTAATACTTCCTCCTTGGCCTGCACTTAATTGATTTTGCAAAATCCAACTGCCGGTTCCTTCAAAATTAATTTTAGAGTTGGCCGGAAGTGATTTCCCTAGCAAATTAACTTGGGCATCCTGGGTGCCCGATTTGAAGTTTAAATTAAAGCCTGTGGGACTAGAGAAAAGCAGGTTTGAGTGTACCAAGATGGAGCCATACACATTCAAACTTGAGGTGCTTCCTTCAAAAGTGGTAGATCTTACGTTTACCCAAGAAATGTCTTTTACATTAGCATCCACATCAACCGTTACTTTCTGACCAGCGAATAAGAATGAATTATCATCAAAAACAACATCATCTGCTGCCGTAGGCAAGGCGGTATGCCTCTCTTTTCCACCGCTTGTGGTAGCCCAGTGTCCCAATTCACTCCATGCGCCACTGCCCCTGTTGTTCAACCCAAAAGGAACCCAATAGTAAGTCTTTCCAGTAACCTCCGTATAATTGAAAGCCAAAGCTGACATGGCTTTGGCTAAAGGCATCAAACTGGAAAGTGACAAAGGATTTTGCAGGCTTTGTGATGCCTCATGCAAAGAAAGCCTGCTAACACCGTACTCCCTCGCAGAATTAGGCTTTGCGACTACTAAGTTCCCGCAAAATAATATCACACCTAAGGTGATATACACTATGCCTTTTAAGTGGGTAAAGGTTCTTCTCATAGTCTAAGGTTAATATTTAAATTGGTTAAGATAATCTTATATTTTCCACAAGTGGAAAATAGGTCTGCTTTCCCAGATGGTTCTTCTGCTATAGAAGACTTTGGCAGAAGAGTATTTTTCCAGAATATCGTTCCTCCAATGCCTTTCTTTAATCATACCAGCGAATACTCCCATAGAACACCTAGGCTCGGTCTGGCTTGAATATCACCAACTCCCGGGCTAAGTTATTATATAATTTTACAAATACAATACCTCTTGAATATTCAAATTATTAAATATATAAAATATAGACTAAGTTATAAAATCGCTTTATTAGCAACAGCAGAAGAAAAGCCTTAGCAGGCGTACCCCATCGCATTAATTGCTAGGATTAAGGCTCTGCCTCAGACAAAAATCTTTTCTGAGAACGTGTAATTGCGCCCCAATAGGGAGGGCAAAGACTGACTGCTGCCACTTAACCTCTCCTCCAACAAAAGGAATATAGACCGCAAATCACTTTGCGTTAGTTTTGCCGTAGTCCATCCTATTCATAATTCACCCTTGGGCATAAAAAAAGGGAGAACAGTGTCTCCCTTTTTCTTAAGTATTTTAGAAGCTTATTTTTTGATAACACGGGTAGACATTGTCTCTCCGTTTATTTCTGTTGTTAAGATATACATGCCGGTAGCCAATGGAGAAGAGTTCAAGGGCAACTCAATAGTGGATACACCCCTTTCTACCTGGTACACTTGCTCAAATGCTTTTTTACCGGTTACATAATATAGAGTAGCTTTCACAGGCCCAGCTTTCTCAGCGACCAATTCCACCTTCAGAGATTCGTTCTCACTAAAAGGGTTAGGATATACCTTAACAGAGGCAGAAGTTTGCGTAGAGGCAATGTTCTCCACAGCAATTATTTTACTCACTTCAGATTCACCATTTAGATCAACCTGCTTCAGGCGATAATAGGTAACTTTACCTTTAGCCACTGTGCGGTCTACTACTTCATAAGAAGTTAGGCTCGCACTATTGGTGACCTTGCTGTTTACCCGTTGAATAGTTTTGAACTCACCCTTAAGAGGGCTTGTGCTAGCCTGCACTTCAAAATAAGCATTCTCTTTTTCAGAGGCGGTCTTCCAACGCAACACAGTACCAACAGTAGAACTTTTGCCTGTGAAATCAATAAGCTCTACTGGAAGCGTGCTTGGCTCAAGCACCATAAATGCAATATCATCACTTCCTCCAAGTGTCTTCACGGTTAAAAATCCTTGCCCGCTTGGGGCTTCATTAGGAACAGTTGCTGTTAAGCCAGTTTCTGTTTCATTGAAAGTAGCAGGAGCGCCATTGAAGGAAACAGAAATGATGTTAGTTAAATCCGTTCCTGAAATAGAGACAACTGTGCCCGCCGGGCCACTATTAGGACTTACTGCTATGATATCTGGAGCCACATACGTTCGAATAAAATTCTCATCACTCTCTGCAATTGCATTATTATCATCCTTTACAGCTATAAGGCCAGTTACCGCCTTTGCAGGCACTTTCCCTCGTATTTCGGTGCTGTTCACGAATTCATAATCTTCGGAAGAAATATAGTCTCCTGTTGCATTCTTAAATAAAAGACCGCCATTTCTTGTGAAGTTCAATCCCCTTACTGTTACTAATGTACCTGCTGGCCCTCGCTTAGGAGTGAAATCAGTTATATTAGGAACAGGAGCAATTACCGTGAAAGTTGATCGCGCTGAACCTCCGGGAGTAGTAACGACTAGATCTCCTGATTTGGCACCTTCAGGAACATAAACGACTAAAGCATTCCCATCATTATCATTATATTCTGGAGCTAGAACGCCTCCAAAAGTAATGGTGGTTACCCCTTTTAAGTTTGAACCATTAACAATGATTGCTGCACCTACTTGTGCTCTATCTGGATCAAGGGAAGTAATGACGGGGGCTGGTATAGGCACTGTGAATTCTTCTGCGCTAGAGGTTTTATAGCCGTTTTCGTCCTCAATCGAAATAACACCGGTCACTGCCCCTTGGGGTACTCTCCCCTGAACTTCAGTACTGCTCACATACACGTAACCTACTGCATACTTATCATCACCATTGGCATCCTTGAACAGGATACCCCCATCCTCAGTAAAGTTCTTTCCAGTTACCGTTACCAATGTTCCGACGGGTCCATTAGCGGGAGAAAATGAAGCAATGACGGGGGTAGGGATAACAGTGAAAACATTGTTACTTTCAGCAATGGTCCCTTTGTTGTAAGCAAACTGCACTTTACCCGTTATGGCGCCAGAAGGAACTGTTACTGATATCTTATTATCATCTAGCCTAGTATAAGTAGCTGTTCTTCCCGTTGTGGTACCATTGTTAAATATAATTGCTTCAACATTGGTAAAATTAGAACCATGTATGGTGATTGTATTTCCAACAATGTCAGCTTCAGGGTCAAAACTCGAAACAATTGGTGCTAGATATGCTGCTTTGGCACTTAAGTTTATTAGGTACGGGTTCTCGTCAGCATCATTGTTAGCAATGGAAATAGATGCAGTCTTAGTGCCTATTGAGATTGGTTTGAATACTACCTGAAAAGTAGTAGTTCCCCCTACAGGAACGGAAGTTGCAGGGGCACTTATAACTTCATATTCTTTCGCATCCGCACCTCCTAGAGATAGAGAGGTAATGCTAAGTGGTTGCGCACCCTTGTTCTCAATTGTAAATGTTACTGGAGTACTTGTAGTATTGACATTCTGCGATGCTTCAAATGTATATGTTGAATGGTTGGCTTGCACCGTGGCCCCTGTTGCTATTTGAATCTCAGGTGCATTTCCAGCACTTAACGACACCCTATCAACTAGTAAATATGTTCCAGCAGGTGGAGTTACCATTGCTCTGAATCTCAAATACCTAGAATTAGGGCTTAGTGTTGCGGAAGATAAAGTAGCATTTCCCTGTGTAGCATCATTTGCATTTTTCAATACTGAGCTTGAGCTCCCTTCAATGCTTTTTAAAGTAGTCCAATCAGCGCCATTTACTGACTCCTCTACCCTCATTACTTCACCATTGATAGAGGCACCTGTATAGGCAATATAATAAGTGAGTTCGCCAGGAACTTGATTAGTGATTCCAGAAAAGTTAATCATCAACTGATCACCTAAACCATCAAAAGTCGCAGAACGTGAGGAAGAAGAATTATTAGCATCTTGAACTCCAAGATTCACAGTGTTATCAGGAGAAAACAGACCTGAATGTGACCAACCAGCCTTAGGTGTATTAAAGTTTGCATTACTAGTGGTAGAGTTCAACTGAAACCATCGCCCCCCATGCGTAGTGGGCAAGGATGTAACTTTAGTTCCTGTCTGCGCCTGCGCCTCCCACAATGGGGCAACTCCCAACAGCATCAAGACCAGTATTAGCCAGATCCTGCTCATTCTACTTTCCCCGGAAGCACTTCTTCTGAGTAAATTTTTCTCCATAACGCTACTTTAAAATTGATTTACTTTTATAACCTAAACTATACTTAGCTGCTTGATTACTTCTTTGTATAAAGCCTTTATCCCTAACTTTCTATTCAAATACTGCTATCTACAAAATAAGCGCTATACATGACCGAAATAAAATTCAAGGCGGTCTCGTACGGGTAAAATTAGTATAAAGTTTACTAATCTCTAAATAAATATTATAATTTTCTTGTCATATATTTCTATAATATTTCGATTCGCGAATATTAGGGAATACATATATCAGCCTTATTTAGCTATATGTCGTGCTTTATCTCTATTTCTAACTTATTAGAAATTGAAGGTTATATATTAATAATTGAACTTTTTATAATTTAAAATTAGAAGCTCCTCTTTAAAGCCATACTTATTTCACCTTAATAGAATAAGGTTGATCTTGATTGGGCAAAAAGAAAAGTACTGTTTTGTCCATATTCAGGGCGCACAGAGACCCAAATTGTTCATTTAAATAGTAGACGCACCCGGCATCAATATTAAAAGCGAGCTTGTTTTTGGAAACCGCCTGCTTGATAGAAGCCTCAGAGACAGGAAGATGCCCATGGATTAATTTTCGGTGGCCCAGTTTGGCGCGGGTGGGGGACATACGCTTGGTATTCAGGAGAAGGTGATTGCTGGTCAGGAGAGGATTGGCAAGAGTGAAATCCAAGCCGGCGTGCACCAATACATAATCGTCTAGTACCACCAGCAGGGGCAATGACCGGATGAAAGAGATGTAAGCAGAAGGAATGTCTTTAAAATGGGAAACCCCGAAGTTCTGCAGGGTTTTCTGCTTGTCTTCCTCAGGCAGCCATACGGTATGCTCGCCTAGGTCTATGGCGTCTAACAAAAGCTGGTCATGGTTGCCCCGCAGGCAGGTGAGTTGGAATCCCTGGCGCTGAAGCGAAAAGATATAATCCAGCACCCCTTTGCTGTCTGGCCCTTTGTTGATGTAATCGCCTAATAAATACAGGTGGTCTTGCGGTTGAAGCTTGATCACTTCTTCTACCATTTGCCTGAAGGTGGCCAGGCAGCCATGAATGTCAGAGATTGCGTATCGGGCCATACTATTTCAGATAAGGAATGCTTTAACATTGGAGAGGCGCCATCATGGGGCCTAGAATAAGGCTTTTACCGCCTGTTTTAGGGAAAACACCAAAAAAAGGGCACAAAAAAGCACCTTCTTGCAAGAAGGTGCTTTTTCTCTTCAAGGAAGAACAAGATTAACTGCCGCCGTAGCTGGGCTTATCAATATCTGGCTTACGCAGGTTACGGTTAGGGTGCGTGATCGCCTCCGGTACAGGGTTTCCATCGTCATCCAGATGCCGGGCTACAATATCCTCGGCCCGGTCTATTTCCTCTGGACCGCCAGTGGTCTTCAAACCGGCCTTGCTGGTACCATGGTTGGCGGGATCGCCTTTCTGAGATTTGGAGTCATGGTTGGTGTTCTTGCTTTTATAGGGCATACTTCCTCCTTTTCTGGTTTAAGATGATAAATCAATTACTAAGCCGGAAACACGTATCAGGTGCCACGGCCTTCCTCTTCGGTACGCATGTTGTCTTTAGGAGGCTCCAGGCTGTCTGCCTCTTCATTGACGCTTACCCCGGTAGGGCCGTCAGAGGAGTCAGAGCCGTAGCCTTCCTTACCATCCCGGTTCCCGAAGCCACCCCGCTGGGCCTCATTCTTCGGTGGGTCAGCCCCTGGTATAATGTGTCCGGCCAGCATGTCTTCCATGTTGGTGGCCGTATCGTCAATTACCCGTATGGGCCGGTCATGCCCGTTAGGATGGTCTTTATGGTCAGTTGCCATAGGCGTTGGGGTTTTGGTGTGATACTTCCCTTTTTACTGTTTTCCACGTGGAAAGGTTAAGTATTACCCGCCTATCTGCTCGCCGCCGTTCACATGGATCGTCTGCCCCGTGATGTAAGAGGCATCTTCAGAGGCTAAAAAAACATAGGCAGGCGCCACCTCAGAAGGTTGCCCCAGGCGGCCCATGGGCTGGTCTTTCCCAAAGTCTCCCACTTCTTTCAGCGTGGCCGGAATAAGGGGCGTCCAGATAGGCCCGGGGGCTACGGCGTTCACCCTGATACCGCCTTCGGCCAGGTTAGACGCCAGGGAACGGGTAAAGGAGGTGATGGCTCCTTTGGTGGAAGAATAATCCATAAGGTGGTCTGAGCCCCGGTAAGAGGTAATGGAGGTGGTATTGATGATGGAGTCCCCTTCCTTCAGGTGGTCAAGGGCAGCTTGGGCCACGTAGATGTAAGCGAAGATGTTCGTCCGGAACGTGTTCTCCAACTGTTGGGGCGTGATCTCGCGCAGGTCTTCTTTCTCGTGCTGCTCGGCGGCATTGTTCACCAGGATATTCAGTCCGCCCAGTTCCTGCACGGTTTGCGATACGCATTGCTTGCAGAACTTCTCATCGCGCAGGTCGCCGGCAATGAGGAGGCATTTGCGGCCTTCTTTCTCTACCATCTGCTGCGTGTCTTTCGCGTCTTGGTGTTCATCAAGGTACACAATGGCCACGTCGGCGCCCTCGCGGGCGAAGTGGACGGCCACGGCCCGGCCAATGCCGCTGTCTCCGCCGGTAATCAACGCCACCTTGCCTTTCAGCTTGTCGCTGCCTTTGTAGTTCTTCCGGATCACGATGGGCTCCGGGGTCATCTCATGCTCTAGGCCGGGCTGGTGGTCCTGGTGTTGGTCTGGAACTTCCTGTGGGTTTTCTGTTGCCATTTCGTTAGTGGTTTTAATGGTTCGTTTAGAAGTAATCTCCGGGTAAGGCAAGAAGCCTGGCGCTGGAAACCGACTAAGAAATACGTGGAAGCTCCAAAGAACAGCTACGTTTAGGCATCGTTTTCCAGAAAAGAGAGTAAAAACACGGAGACGCCGGAAAGCCACTCTATCAGGCTTGATCCCTCTACCCTTAACCAGCCGTACCTATGTGGACCGAAAAAGACAACCACCTCATCCAGCACTTCACGTTCAAGGATTTCAAGCAGGCCTTCGCCTTCATGACCGAGGTAGCCATAGTGGCCGAGGAGATCAACCACCACCCGTGGTGGAGCAACAGCTACAACAAAGTGGAGATCAGGCTCACCACCCATTCTGCCGGCCACACCGTTACCAACCGTGACTACGTCTTAGCCCAGCGGATCAGTGCCCTGGCCCAACGATATGAAGCATGAGGCCTATTTAGCAGCCGTCTTTCAGAAATCAGCCTGAAAACACCGCCTCTAGCACCCTGCAAGAAGCCTTCAGCATCTGCCCTAGAATACCTACTCCTCCCTGTCTTCCTGAAAGGATTTTGGCAGCGGACGGCAGTAGCCTGCCCTCAATCATAAGCGGTTGGTCACTAAAGTCTGTTGAAGTAGAGAGAAGGAAAATTTGCTTAACCTCTACCTTGCAGTTTATAGGCGCTTTAGACCTGTTTCCCAGAAATCTGCCTTTAAACGGGCGCTCCACTCAGAACTCCAGACTCAGAACTCAGGACTGAAATACAGGACTGAAATAATCAGTATCTTTGGGCTATGGCCGAACCCGTAGAAGAGACCAGTCTGTATTTAGTGCCCACGCCCATCGGTAACCTGGAAGACATCACCCTCCGGGCCATCCGCATTCTCAAAGAGGTGGACATAGTCCTTGCCGAAGACACCCGCACCAGCGGCAAACTCCTGAACCACCTGGGCATTGACAAACGCATGCACAGCCACCACCTGCACAATGAGCACAAAGCCGTGGCGCACCTGGTGGAGCGCCTGAAGAAAGGCGAGAAAATGGCCATGGTCTCAGACGCCGGCACGCCCGGTATCTCAGACCCAGGCTTCCTGCTGGTACGCGCCTGCGTGCAGGAAGGCATCAAAATTGAGTGCCTGCCCGGCCCCACCGCTTTTGTGCCCGCCCTGGTAAAATCGGGCTTCAGCACGGATAGGTTCACGTTTGAAGGGTTCCTACCCATCAAGAAAGGGCGGCAGACGCGCTTGCAGAGCCTGGCCCAGGAAGAGCGCACCATGATTTTCTACGAGTCGCCGCACCGGGTACTCAAGACGCTGGAGCAGTTCAAAGAAGTGTTCGGGGCAGAACGCATGGTCTCGGTGAGCCGTGAAATAAGTAAAATGTTCGAGGAAACCCTCAACGGCACCCTGGAAGAGATGGTGCAGACGTTCACTACCAAAGCAATCAAAGGAGAATTTGTCATTGTTGTTCAAGGAAACAAATAATCGTTCGTACGTCCCGCTGCTGGCGCTCCTGAGCGCGCTGCTGCTGTGGTTGGGTTGGCCAGTGAAACCACTGGCTATTTTCCTGTTTATAGGGTGGGTGCCGTTCCTGCTTATGGAAAAGGCCATTTCTGAAAAAACGATCCCAAAACGGGGCCGCACTTTCTTCAAGCACGCCTACCTTATGCTGCTGCTCTGGAATATCTTCACCACTTACTGGGTGAGCTACTCCACGCTGGGCGGCGGCATAGCGGCCGTGGTGTTCAACGCGCTGTTCATGATGATGCCCCTGATGGCCTTCTTCTGGACGAAACGCGCGGGCGGCAAGATGCTGGGCTACCTCAGTTTGCCCGTGTACTGGATCGCGTTTGAGCAGTTCCACCTCAACTGGGATTTGAGCTGGCCCTGGCTCACCTTGGGCAACGGGTTCGCCTCGCTGCCCAGTTGGGTGCAGTGGTACGAATACACCGGCTTCCTGGGTGGCTCTCTTTGGGTTTGGGTTGTGAACCTGCTCGTGTTCTTCGCGCTTACTTCCCCGGAGAAGAAAAAAAGCAGATGGATAGCCCCGGCCCTGACGTTCCTGTTGCCCCTGGTGTTGTCCTTCATCATTGGTAGCCGCTACCAGGAAAAAGGCGAAGCGGCCGAAGTAGTAGTGGTGCAACCCAACGTAGACCCTTACAAGGAGAAGTTTGAGGGCGGCGAAGGCCATATTCCGTTTGAGCAGCAGTTAGCCCGTCTCATCACGCTCTCTGAGCAGCAGATTACCCCCAACACCAAATTCGTGCTCTGGCCCGAGACCTCCATCAGCAACGGCATCAACTGGGAGGAAGGCTTTGAGCTGAGCCCCGTGAGTTACGTCTTGCGTGATTTCCTGAACCGTCACCCCGGCGTGGAACTGGTGGCGGGCATCACCTCGGCGCGGCTGTACCCAGATTCCACCCAGCGAAGCGGCACCGCCCGGTACCACCCGCAGATTGGGTACTATGACGTGTACAACGCCGCCCTGCATTTCAAGCCCAATGGCCAGCATGCGTTCTACCACAAGTCAAAGCTGGTGCCCGGGGTAGAGAAGACGCCGTACCCCGCCGTGTTCCAGTTCCTGAAGGCCTTTGCCATAGACCTGGGCGGCATTGCGGGCAATATGGGCTCCCAGGAAACGCGGGCCATCTTCCAGCACAGCCAACACCCTAATCTGGTGGGCGCGCCGGTGGTGTGCTATGAATCCATTTACGGCGAGTACGTGAGCGACTACATCCGGAACGGGGCCAGCGCCATCTTCATCATCACCAATGACGCTTGGTGGAGCGACTCACCTGGGTACAAGCAGCACTTGGTGTACGCCTCTTTGCGGGCCATTGAAACCAGACGGGCGGTGGCGCGTTCAGCCAATACGGGCATCTCAGGGTTTATAGACCAGAAAGGCGAGCTGCAGCAGAAATCGGGTTGGTGGGTACCGGCCTCCCTGCGCGGCCAGATCAGGTTCAACCAGGAGCAGACATTCTATACCCGCCACGGCGAGTTCATCGGCCACGGCACCCAATGGCTGGCGCTAGGCTTTGTACTGGCCGCTATCGTGCTTTGGTTTACCCGCCGCCGTACGGCCAGAAGATAATCCTATACCTATTCCGCCCCGGCGGATTATTCCCATAGAACTATGACAGACATATCCGCTCTCCGTGACCAGGTGGTGCAGCTTACCAAAGAGGTGGGGCACTTCATCTTGCAGGAATCCGCTCAGTTTGACGTGGCCCGGCTGGAACACAAAGGCCTCAACGACATGGTCTCCTACGTGGACAAGGAGGCCGAAAGACGCTTGGTGGCCCGGCTGGAGCAGTTGCTGCCCCAAGCGGGCTTCATTACCGAGGAAGGTACCAAAACCGAACAGGCCGAGGAGTTCAACTGGGTCATTGACCCCTTAGACGGCACTACCAACTTTATCCATGGCCTGCCCATCTTCGCGGTAAGCATTGCCCTGCTGCAGCGGAACGAGCTGGTACTGGGCGTAGTGCATGACATTTGCCGCGACGAGTGCTTCCACGCTGTGAAAGGCGGCGGCGCCTTCTGCAACGGGAAGAAAATCTCGGTGTCTCAGGCCCCGGCCCTCAAAGATGGCCTCATTGCCACCGGCTTCCCGTATTACACCTTTGACCTCATGCCGGAGTACCTGAAGGTAATGGGCACGTTCATGCAGAGTTGCCACGGCCTGCGCCGTCTGGGTTCTGCCGCCCTGGATCTGGCCTACGTGGCCGCCGGAAGGTTTGAGGGCTACTTTGAGTTCAACATCCACTCGTATGACGTAGCCGCGGGCGCGCTGCTGGTGCAGGAAGCCGGCGGGCAGGTCACTGATTTCAGCGGGGGCAGGAACTACGTGTTCGGACGGCAGATCTGCGTGAGCAACAACCCAGTGGTGCAACAGGAAATGCTGGATCTCATTGCGCCGTTCTGGCAAGAGAAGATGAAGGCTGGAGCTAACGCCTAAAACCGGTTTTGTGCTTGTTTTAAAGCTCTTTTCAGGAAAAGAGGCTTAAAACAAGCTGGGTGGTTTCAGGAGGGGTACCGGTCAAAACCGGCAGACAGGTAAACTATTTGTACCTTTGTTGGCGTTACTCAATTGCTATGGTACAGGAAATCATCATTCTTCTCGTGTTTGTGGCAGCAGCCGCTTACCTGCTGCGCCTGGGGTACAAGAGTTTCTTCTCTAAGGAAACAGGCTGCGCCAAGGGCTGCGGCAGCGCTTGCTCCACTATTGACCTGGCTAAGATTCAGCGGGAAATAGAAGGGAAAAAATCCTTCAAATAAAATATCGTGTTTTTCACTACATAGAAAGAGCCGTCTCTTCCAGAGTCGGCTCTTTCTGCGTTCAAGCCATTTGTATTCAGCCGGTTTTTCCAGAAATAGGCCTTAAACCGGTTTATCTCAGGGCTGGTCTGCCCAAGAGATGTGCCTACATAGAAGAGCGGGAATATAATTTTCCTTGAATATAGCTGGCAACCCAGCCAGATTTTTACGTATAGACTGCAGATACCACATCGCAATTGACAACACCTATAACATACCGCTGGCTATGCAAGACAAGGAAGAAGAAAGAAGCTTAATCAACGTAGAAGCTCGTCTTAACAAAGAAGGATACACCCAAGACTTCAGGGTAACCGAAGACAACCGGCTCCAGGCCCTCACGGGTGATAAGTCCTATTCTGTGGAAGAAGTTAAAATAGTGGATTTCTTCCGGTTTGAGGGCGAAACCAACCCAGATGACATGGCCATTCTCTACGCCATTGAATGCACAGACGGAACCAAAGGCACCATCTCCAACTCTTATGGCCCTTACGCCGATCAGAGCATTGATGCGTTCCTGAAAATGGTGGAAGACAGGGGCAAGAACCTGGACAAAAGCGATAAGTAAAAGAGCACCTTTACGCGCTCCAAAGAAAAAGCGGCCGATTTATTCGGCCGCTTTTTCTTTTACCGGGTTCTCCCCATTTCTGCCCACCTCCAGTTGAAGGGGGGGCGACGCGTCTGACCCGTTTTCCTGCAGGTTGATAGAAAGGTCTTTGCCGCCCTTCACCCCAAAGTTGAGGGTAGTAACCGGGAACGGGATCTCAATCTTATTCGCGTCAAAGGCTTTCTTGATCTTTATGATGGCGTCGCTTTTGGCGTTCACAAAATCGGTCTGGCGCTTGTACTGGATCCAGTAGCGCACCAGAAAGTTGATGCTGCTGGGGCCGAACTCCTCAAACACCACCTCCACGTCTTTGCCCGAGATCATGTGCGGGATGTCTTTCATGGCGTCTTTGACCACCTGCTGCACGCGCTCCAGGTCCTCGTTATAGGCCACGTGTACTTTCAGGTCAATCCTTCTGATGCCGTAGTGCGAGAAGTTGGTGAGCGCCGACTCAAACACCTTTCGGTTAGGCACTTTCACCAATTCGCCGGTCTGCCGCCTGATGTCTACGGTGCGCAGGTTGATGCGCTCAATGGTCCCGAAGTGGTCATTGGTCTCAATCACATCGCCTACCACAAAAGGCTTCCTGAACGCAATGATCACCCCGGAAATGAAGTTGGCGGCAATGTCCTGGAACGCGAAACCCAGGGCCAAACCTATGATACCGGCACCCGCCAACAAGGTAGTCACCGTCTTGTCCAGCTTGAGAATACTGAGGGTGAAGAAGATGCCCAGCATGAGCGTGCTCACGTACACGGTGGTGCCCACCAGGTTATTGAGGGCGCTGCTGTGCGTGAACCGGATAAGGAGCTTGTCTGAGGTACGCCGAAAGATACGGGCCGCCACAAAGGTAAGCACCAGCACCAAGGTAGCCAGAAACAGGTTGGGCAGCATGAGCACAATCTGCTTCATCCAAAGCTCCAGCTTGCGCCAGAGGAGCTGGAACGCTTCGTTGATTTCGGTCACGGGTTCAAAATTAAATGCCATAGAATCAGGGCCCGGGGGCCATAAGATAACGGTAACTCCCTACTACGGATGTTAGGCTAGTCTAGCTACAGAAATCAGACCAAAGACGTCAGCCCCAGACCTTGGTACCCTCAGAACAGTTGCGGCACATCTCAATCTGGCTTCGGCCCTGGAGCAAAGAGCCCCTGAACCGGCGGTAGCCCTCACTTTTCCAGAGGTCTTTAAAGCTTTGCTGCTGCAGGTTGCCCAGGCGGTAATGGGCGTCTTTGTCAAAACAGCAGGGCACCACCAGCCCGTCCCAGGTGATCACGCAGGAATGCCACATCTTCCAGCAGCCGTCAATCAGTTTGTTCTTGAGCGAATACGTGCCGTTGGGCTGGGCCTGGTAGCGCGAGTAGTAGTCAATGGTAGGAATAAGCGGTGACCCTTGGGCATAGTCATAGATCTGGGCTGTCTTGAACCAGACATCGTCTACGCCCAGTTCTTTGGCCAGCTGTTTGGCTTCGTCTATCTGGTGCTCATTGGGCCGCACCACCAGAAACTGGAAGATCAGGTAGGGCGTCTTAGACTTCAGTTCTTTCTTGTACTTCACCAGCCGTTTGGTTCCCTCCAGCACCTTGTCCAGTTTGCCGCCCACGCGGTATTGTTTGTAGACGTCCTGGGTGGTGCCGTCCAGGGAGATGATAAGCCGGTCCAGGCCAGATTCCACCGTTTTACGGGCGTTTTCCTCGGTCAGGAAATGGGCGTTGGTAGAAGTGGCGGTGTAGAGCCCTTTGCGGGAGGCGTATTTCACCAACTCCAGGAACGACGGGTGCAGGTACGGCTCGCCCTGGAAGTAGAACAGCAGGTACAGCAGACGGTTGTGCAACTGGTCAATGGTCTGCTTGAACAGGTCATCTGACAGCATACCCGTGGGGCGGGTAAACGACCGCAGGCCGCTGGGGCACTCAGGGCAGCGCAGGTTGCAGGACGTGGTAGGCTCAAAGGAGATGCTCACCGGGCTTCCCCAGTGCCGGGGCTTCTTGGTGAGGCGGGCCAGCGCATAGCTGCTCACCACCTGCAGCGCGTTCCAGGCGCGGCGCGGGGTCAGCTTTGACGCTAAATTCAATCCATCCTGCAGGGTACCTCGGGTCACGGGCTTGGGGGCTTATAAAATAGGTGTCACCTTTACGGGCAACACCTACCTGGGTTTTAGACCTGTTTCGCCAAAAGTAGGCAAAAAAGACTACTTATGGGCAGACTTACGGTACTGGTCTACGGCGCTGGCTATGTCGCGGGCTCCTTCGGCGTGGCCGGGACGGCGGGCGTTGGTGTTGATCAGGGTTCCGTCTGGGGCAATGATAAAGTAGGCCGGAAACGTTTTCACCTCATAGTCTTTCAGGATCTTGGCCGAAAGGTCAGCGGCATACAGATGGGTGCCGGGCAGCTTCTTCTGCGCCATGCTGGCTTTCCAGGCCTTCAGCTCCTCACCCACTGACACCTGCAACAGCACAATGTCTTTAGTGGCCAACTGCTCCGCGAAATACTTGTAGGCCTGCTGGTCTACGGTGCAAATACCGCAGTGGGTGCGCCAAAAGCCCAGGTATACGATCTTGTCTTTGAAACTGCTCAGAGAGACACTGTCGCCGTTGGCGGCCATCAAGGTGAACGCGGGGGCGGTGCTGCCCAAACCTACCTTTCTGAACTGCTTGTACTGCCCATTCACATAAGAGATGAAATTCGCAGATTTGGCTTCTTTCTGGAAGTCTGTGTACAGGGCATCGGCGTCTGGCACGTACCCAAACCGGAACGTCTGCGACAGAATCCGGGAGAGCATCATCTCACGGGCCGGGCCTTGCAGTTCTTTCTTGGCCATGCCGTAAAGCGTAGGGTAGAAATCCCGCTCCAGGTTGCTGGACTGGCTCTGAATGGCTTTGAACTGGAAGTAGTTGTTCAAGAAATCAAGGTAGGCTTGGTTTCTAATGGCCCCGGGGGAGTTCAGGTTGATCTGGTTCAGGAAATCATAGTAGTTGCTGGACAGCTGGGGTGGCAAGTCGCCTACGCGTTTGCGAACGTCTACGTACGTGAGGCGGTCGTTGGCGTAGCTGAACTCAATCTGGGCCCGGGCATATTGCTGGAACGCCTCAGACACCTGGGTGCCTTTCAGGAACTTCTCCAGGAACTTGTTCTGGTCGCGTTTTCTTTCCTCCAGAAAAAGCAGAAACTCCTTTTCCCGCTTGTGGATGTTGTCTGGCAGCACCTGGTAGTCTTCCTCTTCCTCAAACTTGCGTTCAAATTCCAGCAGGTAGTTGTTCTCGGGGAAGCCTTTGCCTTTCAGCTTCACGCTGGAGATAAAGTCCTCCGCGTCGGCCCGCACCTCCAGGTTATCACCGGGCTGCAGGAACAGCATAATGGACTCCGGGCCGTGCACCAGTTCGCCCAGCATGGGCTCTGTCACCGGTACCTTCAGGGTAAATTCGCCGTTTTTTGATAAAGGCACCGTAAACGACTCGCCTGAATAGGAACCTGGCACAATGTATAACTCCAGCAAGACGCTGTCACTGACCGGGTTGTTGATCTTACCGGTGAGGGTGGCCGTACCTTGGGCCCAGGAAGATGAAAAAGCACTAAAGCAAAGCACTAAAGACAGTACTGCGGAGGTCAACAATCTTTGGGAGGTGAAAGGCATTTTGAATAACATTGAAAAGATAAAATATGTAATTCAGTAATGGCCAGTTAACGCCAAACGGAATAAAAATAGTTCAAAGGGCTCCCTTAACCAAACAAACCGCTGAACACTTCCTCTAACCTGCTGGCCGCATGGATCCTGATGTTGAACCGGCTCAGATCCACCCCTTTCTTATTGTATTTCGAGATGAAAATGTCCTGGAAACCCAATTTCTCGGCTTCTGAGATGCGCTGCTCAATGCGGTGCACGGCCCGCACCTCGCCCCCCAAGCCTACCTCTGCGGCAAAGCACGTAGTATGCGGAATGGCCACATCTTCAAAGGAAGAAAGCAAGGCGGCGCAAATAGCCAGGTCCAGGGCGGGGTCTTCCACCTTGAGGCCTCCGGCGATGTTCAGGAACACGTCTTGGGTACCTAATTTGAAACCGCCCCGCTTCTCCAGCACCGCCAGCAGCATGTTCAGGCGCTTGGCGTCAAAGCCGGTGGCGCTGCGCTGGGGTGTGCCGTAGGTAGCGGGCGTGACCAGGCTCTGCACCTCAATGAGCAGCGGACGGTTGCCCTCCATGGTGCCGCCAATGGTGATGCCGCTGAACGCCTCCTCACGCTGCGAGATCAGGATCTCTGAGGGGTTGCTCACCTCGCGCAGCCCGGTGCCCAGCATCTCGTAGATGCCCAGCTCTGAGGTAGACCCAAACCGGTTCTTGGTGGTGCGCAGAATACGGTAGGTCATGTGGCGGTCGCCCTCAAACTGCAGCACGGTGTCTACCATGTGCTCCAGGATCTTGGGGCCGGCCAGGTTGCCTTCTTTGGTGATGTGCCCGATCAAGAACACGGGTGTGCCGCTTTCCTTCGCGAATTTCAACAGCTCGGCGGTACACTCGCGCACCTGCGCCACACTACCCGCGCCGCTTTCAATGAAAGACGAGTGCAGGGTCTGGATGGAGTCAATGATCAGGACATCGGGCTGCAGCTGCTCTATCTGCTTGAAGATGTTCTGGGTGCCGGTCTCGGTGAGGATAAAGCAGTTGGGGTGTTTGGTACCCAGGCGCTCGGCCCGCATCTTGATCTGCTGCTCGCTTTCCTCGCCGGAGATGTAGAGCACACGCTGCGTACCCAGACTTAGCGCGATCTGAAGCATGAGCGTAGACTTGCCAATGCCCGGCTCGCCGCCGATCAAGACCATGGAGCCCGGCACGATGCCGCCGCCCAAAACCCGGTTCAGTTCTGCATCTTGGGTGACCACGCGCGCCTGCTCAGAGTAGGTGATGTCTGCGATGGCTTTGGGTTTGCTGGCCACCTGCTGGCTGCTGGTGCCTACTTTCCAGGCGGTGGTCGGCGTCACGTCTTCCCGCGACACCACTTCTTCCACGTAGGTGTTCCACTCGTTGCACGCCGGGCACCGGCCTATCCACTTAGCCGACTGCGCCCCGCAGCTCTGGCAGAAATATGAGGTTCTGATTTTAGCCATAAGAATGATTTTTCCGCGCCGCGAAAACGGTGAAGGTAAGGATTTGGCGGCAGATTAAAGCGTCACCAGAAGAACAAATCTTAGGCGGAAATACTCCGTTTTTACCCTGATTTTCTGAAAACAAGGTCTAAACAGAGGCGGTGGCGCCACGGAGCCTAGCCCTTTTGCCTCGTTTCCCGTTCATACTTCTACCTTAACCCGAAGACCATGAAGAAGATAAGGATCATCTTGGGCAGCCTGCTTTTCACCCTGGCCACTGCTTACCTCACGGCCTGCCAAACCACCGCCCCCCTGGGCCCAGAAGCCGCCCAAACTTCTGATCAGGAAGCGTCGGCCACCGATACCCTGGTCCGGTACTCGCCCCAACGGGTAGACGTGCGGGGTGTCATCACGCAACGGGAGTACAACCAGGGCCAGATGCTTTTGCTGGTGGAAGGCGTGACCGATGCCAATACTCGCTTTAGCCGCGCGGTGGTGCTGGTCACACCCCTCACCCAGATTGTGGGCCTAGAGGGCAGAAGCGTGAGCCTGAGCGAGCTGCAAAACGGCCAGCAGGTGGCCATCCAGTTCCGGGGCCGCTTCCGGGAATCAGTCACAGGGTTTTCTGCCCAGGCCACCGCCCGCAAGATGTGGATAGAGCCGTTGGGAGGGTATTGATTCTGAGCCGATTTGCGTAAATTGCGCCCAAATCAGGTTTTGCTTTGGTGTGCGGTATGTATAGCTTTCTTCTCAGGTGGACGCTGGCGTTTGGCGGGTTCTTTTTCAGTTTCTCTCTGCCAGGAATGGCCCAGTCCGGCAAGCCTATCAAAATAGCCGATCTGGACCTACAGGTAGCGGGCACGGGCCAACCGGCCACGCAGTTGCAGTACGCGTTCCAGGCCGGCGATGTGCTGGTGCTGGATTTGGAAAACAAGGCCAAAATCAATTACCGCGTCACGGTGCAGGAGCATTTCTCGGCCTCGCCGCTGTACACGGTTCAGGAAACCAAGAAGCTGAACAACCTGCGCCTCACCATCCCGCAGAAATCGGTGTACACCATCACCCTGCAAGGGTTATCGCCCATCAGCACCAAAAGCCATTTCACGCTCACCCGCATTCCCAAAAGCGCCGCCACGCAGCAGTTCAATACCCTGGTGGCGTGGCGCACGGTACAAGACACCACCTGGACTACTTCCACGGAGAAAGTTCTGGTCAAAAACGATCTGAAAGCCGAGGTACTGGTAGACAAGACCTTTCGGCTGGCCTCTGTCACCAACCTCACCAGCAACAACCGCAGCACCGAGCGCTTCCAACTTCCCGCCAACACCAAACATTGGGTGTACTGGGTAGGCGTGGGGCAAGAGTCGGTGGTGGCCTTGCAGGAGACGGGCAAAACGCTGGCCAAGGGCGCTACCGCCTTGCTTACCGGCAGCAACCCTCTGGTGGCGTTCGGGTTGGGGCTGCTGCCAGCTTTGCCGCAGGTAAAATCAAGCGGGTACATCAGCTACTACCTGCTCAACAAGAACAACGCGCACCTGTTCACCCAGGATCAGGACGGCTGGAAACCCTATGCCGTAGCCAAAGGCCAGGACGTGCTCTCTGACTATGGCAAAGTCTTGGCGAGCCAGACCCCAAAGACCGACGACGGTTACCTCTACCTAGGTTTTGAGAACCCCAGCACCATCACCGGCCTGGATTTGACCCTGAAAATAGTGGCTTTCGTAGACCAACCGGTGTACCAGACCCGTACCGTGCGCAAGCCCACTAAAATCACCTCCCGCCGCGAACCCATTCTGGCCGGGGAGTAATTTTGTTTGAGAGCATGTTTACATTTTGGTTTTGCAGGCGAAAAATGCCAGAGTGAGGTTCTGCGGAAGCGATTTTTGAGCAGCGTAGCAGCGCTACGGGGTGAGAAAATGGCGAACGCAGGTTCTTGCTATGACATTTTGCAGCACAAAAGACAAATTTAAACATGCTCTAAGGCCCTTTTTCCGGAAACAGGCCAAAAGCAGAAATAGTACCTTTGCCAACGCTTCGGCCTAACCCTACGTTGCCTTCTTTTATGAGCCTAGAACTTCCCGTTTCTTTCCAGACCCGCATGCAGACGCAGCTAGGCGAGGCATATCCTGCGTTTGCCGAGGCCCTGGCCCAGCCTTCGCCCACCAGCGTCCGGGTGAACCAGGCCAAAATGCCCCTGCCCACCACGTTATTAGCTGTGCCCTGGACCCAGACCGGCTTTTATTTGTCGGCGCGGCCGAGCTTCACCCTGGATCCCATGTTCCACGGCGGCGCGTACTACGTGCAGGAGGCCAGTTCCATGTTTCTGGAGCAGGCGCTGCGCCAAAGCGTGGATCTGAGCCAACCCCTGGCCGTGCTGGATCTCTGCGGTGCCCCCGGCGGGAAATCAACGCATATCGCCTCGCTTCTTTCTGAGGATAGCCTGCTGGTAGCCAACGAGGTCATCAAACCCAGGGCCAACATCCTGGCAGAGAACATCCAGAAATGGGGCTCCGGCAACGTGGTGGTCACCAACAACGATCCCAGCCATATTGGCGCTTTGACCGGCTTTTTCGATGTCATGGTAGTAGATGCGCCCTGCTCCGGCGAAGGCATGTTCCGCAAAGACCCAGACGCTATGAACGAGTGGTCTGAGGCCAATGTGAAACTCTGTTCTGAGCGCCAGCGCCGAATTCTCATGGACGTGTGGGAGGCCTTGAAACCCGGAGGTGTGCTTATCTACAGCACCTGTACCTACAACCTGGAAGAAAACGAGGAGAACCTGGCCTGGCTCGCCCGCCAACAGGATGCCGAGGCCATCACCCTCCAACTGCAACCCGACTGGGGCGTGACCCAAACCAAACTGGAAGGCATGCACGGTTACCGCTTCTACCCGCACCAGACCCAAGGCGAAGGCTTCTTCCTGGCCGCCGTCGGCAAAACCGACGGAGAAGAAGCCCGGACCTTCAAGAAAAGCAAACGCCCCTATCTGGTACCGGCCTCCAAACAAGAGAAGGCGTTGGTGCAGGATTGGCTAAAAGAACCCAAAAGCTGGGAACTGGTCAAACACAAAGAGGTGCTGCGCGCCCTACCCGCCAACTGGATGCTGGAACTGGAGCAACTCTACGAGAACCTTCGGGTAGTATACGGCGGCATTGAGGTAGCCGAAGTCATGAAGAACAACGCCAAACCCTTACCGGCATTGGCCTTGTCGCAGCACCTGTCCCCAGATGCTTTCCCCCTAGGCGAGGTAGACCTGGCCACCGCCCTCAAGTTCCTGCACCGCGAAGACATTTCCTTAGAGAACTCCGCCAACGGTTGGGTTCTGGTGTCCTTCCAAGGTGTGCCATTGGGTTGGGGCAAGAAACTCCAGAACCGCGTCAACAACCATTACCCCAAAGAGTGGCGCATCAGAATGAGTTTAGATGAGGCGTTGAAGCCTGAGAACTTGGCGAACTTGTTCACGCTGGGCAACCAGTAGCCCATTAGTTAGGCCTCTAAGGCTAGTGCTTTTGTTTGTACTATTGGTGTTCCTGCCTGCAATGCTGGCGCGAGTCTCCAGACTCGTGCCTTCTGATGCGGGTAGTCTCCAGACTACCCTCGCTGCACCGCAGCGAAAACAGCATGGCAGGAAGTTAACATTAGAGGCCCTTTTATGGCCAGCAGCAATCCTCCTCCTAAATCAGAAAGAAAGGCCGCTTCTACTTGCCCGTTGCTCAAAAGACCTCGTAGCGTCTTCCAGACCTACGAGCGTCTGTGCCAGTAGCCCTTTAACCATCACCAAACGGAGACCACACGAGCTCTTTGGCCCGGTATTACCTCCTGGGGGTTCCCGGCGAGTCTGGAGACTCGCATCATCCCTAGGCACGAGACGAAAGTCTTGCGCCAATCCTTTCCTATTCTTTTCCTAAACTCACCGGTTATGAAAACAGAAGGCCTCTGCCGATCAAACGACAAAGGCCTTCCTGTTATAGAGCTGTTTTCTTAAAAGGAACCCTATTGTTCAAAAATTCAGAAGCTGCATTCCAGCGTCTACTATCTTACTTCTAGCATCGTGCTACTTGATACGTGCTACGTGAGTCAATCTATTCCACGTACAACACCAGGCCCTTGAGGTACTCGCCCTCAGGGTGGAAGATGCTGACCGGGTGATCAGCGGGCTGCGAGAGGTGATGCATGACTTTCACGTTGCGGCCCGCTTCAATGGCGGCGGCCATGACGGTGCTCTGGAAAAGGTATTTGTCTACCACGCCGGAGCAGGAGAAAGTGAAGATGATGCCGCCCGGCCTGATTTTCTGGATCGCCTCGGCGTTCAGGCGTTTGTAGCCCATGAGCGCGTTGTGGCGCACTTTCTGGCTTTTGGCGAAGGCGGGCGGGTCCAGCACGATCAGGTCATACTGGTTTTCGCGACCTTTCATGAAATCAAAGGTATCGGCGGCAAAAGCCTCGTGACGGTCCTGGCCCTGGTTGAGGGCGGCGTTCTGGTCGGTGAGGTCGATGGCTTTCTTGGAAACATCCACGGAGTGCACCGCGGTGGCGCCGGCGTTGAGGGCGTAGATAGAGAAGCCGCCGGTGTAGCAGAAGGTGTTGAGCACCGCTTTGCCTTTGGAGTAGTGCGCCAGCAGTTGGCGGTTCTCGCGCTGGTCGATAAAGAACCCGGTTTTCTGGCCCGTCACCCAGTCCACCAGGAACTTGTTGCCGTTCTCAATAACCACGTGCGGCACAGGGGTGTTACCGATGAGGTAGCCGTTCTGCCCCTGTTCCGTGCCTTTGCCCGGCAGGGTCTCGGCGCTTTTGTCGTACACGGCGGTCAACTTGCCGTCGTACACTTCCACCAGCGCCTGCGCAATGTGCTGGCGCACGTGGAACATGCCCACGTTGTGCGCCTGTAGCACGGCCGTATTGCCGTACACGTCAATGATCAAGCCCGGCAGGCTGTCGCCCTCGGCGAAAACCAGGCGGTACACATCGGTGTTGGGGGTATCTAAAAAGCCTTGCTCCCGGCGGTAGTCTACGGCCCGCTGCACCCGGCTCTTCCAGAAGGCGTAATCAGGTTCGATTTCCTCAAAAGAGAAGATGCGTACCGCAATGGAACCTGGCTGAAAGTGGCCAATGCCCAGGAACTCGCGGCGGTTGGTGTATACGGCCACTATGTCGCCTTCCTGCACATCGCCCTCCACTTTTTTGATGGCCCCCGAGAAAACCCAGGGATGGAAGCGCCTTAGAGAATGTTCTTTGCCTGCGTGTAATAATATAGAAGGAAGTTGTGCCATAGCCGGGGTACGCGTGACTTGCCACGCACGTTTTTGGGGTTGTTTTTGCAAAAATCGGTAAAAAATCCGGGTTTGTGGTGCAATACAAATCTGTTCCCGTAAACTGCCTCCAAATGGTACCACAACTTACTCATTCAATCTCTCCATCATTCAATCATTCAATACATATGAACCTGCCCATCATTGACCTGCACTGCGACCTCACCGGGTATCTGGCCTGGGTTCCGGGGTCCTCGGCCATGGACGTAGACCGCATAGGCTGCGCTATTCCGCATCTGCAGGCGGGCAGGGTGCGGCTGCAGACCATGGCTTTCTTCACTCCCACGGAGGCCGGCAGCGCGGCCTTTACCTTGCAGCAGGCACGGCTTTTCAAGGAGAATCTGCTGCAGAACAAGGACGTATTTGCCCCTCTTTCCCGAAAAGACCTCCAAAACCAAGTGCCGCAGGGCGAACGGGTGGCCTTGGTGGCGGCCATAGAAAACGCATCGGGGCTCTGTGAGGAAGAAGAGCCGCTGGAACTGGCTTTCACCCGGCTGGAAGAAATCATCCGGCTGGCCGGGCCGCTCCTGTACCTCAGCCTGACCCACGCCGAGGAGAACCGGTTCAGCGGCGGCAACTTCACGCCCGGCGTGGGGCTCAAACCAGATGGGAAGGAGTTGCTACGCTACCTCAGCGGCCGGCGCATTGCCCTAGATTTGTCGCATACGTCAGACGCCGCCGCCTATGGGATTTTAACCTTTCTTGATAAAAACAGGCTGGAAATACCCATCCTTGCCAGTCATTCCAACTTCAGGGAAGTGTACGACCACCCGCGTAACCTGCCCATGGAGCTGGTGCAGGAAGTGGTGCGGCGCGAGGGGCTGATTGGCATGAATTTCCTGAAGAAGTTCGTGCACCCGGAACAGCCTGATTTCTTGCTGGACCACATCCGCTACGGCTTTACCCAGGCACCGCAGGCCCTGGCGTTTGGGGCTGATTTCTTCCAGGAAGCCGGCGTGGAAGGAGAATCCTACTTCCACGCGGAGCACCGCACTGCCCGGCACTACCAGGCTATCCTGACCTCCCTGAAAGAAGAGTTCAGCCCTGAGCAACTGGCGGCCATCAGCCACCGGAACGCGCTTCGGTTTTTAGAGAGGCTGTGGGGGTAAGTACCGGCGTTGACTCCTACTTACCTTATTGACCGCAAATTGACAGTGAAACTTTGGGGTCTGATCCTATTGCAGAATTTTAAAACTTTGATACTTCCACAAAAGCTTATAACTTAACAACATAAAAGAATCATATTTTTACCAGAACCCTAAACGCCAGAGCTACAACTTCATGAGGGGGTTCTTTCAGTTATAACTATATATTAATACCTGAATTTATAATTAAAATCATTATACTTAAATCATATAAAGATTCCTTTCTCCTGCTCTAATGTTTAAACAATCAAAGCGTATCATCCTTCCGCTGTTATTCACGGCGGTGACCTTCTTAGTAGCCTTTGGACCCAAATCCTGGCAAGAAAATGATGTCTTGAAAAAGCTCATCGCCAAGGTAACCTACTTTGAAACGAACTATCCGCAGGAGAAGGCCTATCTGCATGTAGACAAGCCCTATTATGCCGCCGGGGAAGATATCTGGTTCAGCGCCTACCTGGTCAATAGCTCAGACCATGCGCCTAGCCCGTTAAGCAAGGTCCTATACGTGGAACTGATTACCCCGCAAGATTCTATCCTGCAACGGGTGGTTCTACAGATGCAGGAAGGGAAGGGATCCGGTGACTTCACCCTGTCAGACTCTATTCCAGAAGGATTATACCGCCTGCGGGCCTATACCAGCTGGATGCAGAATTTCCCGGAAGACTATTTCTTCCACCAGAAGGTGCAGATCTGGAACCCCAGGGAGAGCGATATAGTCCCCTCCGCAGCTTTCTCTTTCCGTGAGACGGCAACCGGAGACTCGGTGACGGTGCAGCTGCAACTCATGAACACCAAAGCAGAGCCCGCTAAACAAATGCCTCTTTCTTACACCGTGAAACAAGGTGAGAAAAGATCAAAGGCCAATAAACGCACAACTGATGCGGCCGGCAAAACCAGGCTCACCTTCTTTGTTCCCAAAGGGGCAGCCCAACAGAATGCGCAACTGGAACTTGCCATTGCGCCGGCTACGGGCACCACTCCCATCATCAAAAGGATTCTGGTTCCCAAAAGGCAACAGGCATTGGATGTGCAGTTTTTCCCGGAAGGAGGACACCTGATCAGCGGCTTCTGGAATAATATTGGATTCAAAGCAGTAGATGCACAAGGGCTGGGCCAGGATATCAAAGGAACGGTACATGACCAGGCTGGCGCCAAAGTAGCGGAGTTCTCAAGCCTGAAGTTTGGCATGGGCCGCTTAGGGTTCATGCCAGAGAAAGGCAAGCGGTATGAAGCCCGCCTAAAGGGGCCAGAGGGCACAGAGACCGTCTATCCTTTGCCTCAGGTACAAGACAAAGGGGTGGTCATGACCGTAGACAATTCCAAGCCAGAGCAGGTAAAAGTGAAGTGTTACACGGTGGGATACGCCAATGCCGCCGAGAAACCAGCCGGCCTTCACCTGGTGGCCCAATCAAGGGGAACCGTTTTCTTTGGGGCTAGTAGCACTTCAGGCCGCGATGTGTTCCAGGTAGATATACCTAAAGAGAAATTTCCTTCCGGCATCTCTCAAATCACCTTGTTCAACCAGGCAGGGGAACCTGTCTCTGAACGGCTGGTATTCATAAACCAAGGTCCGCAACTGCAGGTATCCCTTACGCCAGACAAACCTGTTTACAAACCTAGAGAGAAAGTCACCCTGCAGGTGCAGGTCAAAGACCAGGCGGGCAATCCGGTGGCCGGAAACTTCTCTCTGGGCGTGACCGATGCGGGCACCGTTACCCAGGATCCGTTTTCTGCGAACCTTGTTTCTTACCTGCAACTCTCTTCTGATCTGAGAGGCAACATTGAAAGCCCTGGTTATTATTTTTCCTCGCAACAGCCGGAGGTGGTGCAAGCGCTAGACAACCTGATGCTCACCCAAGGGTGGCGCCGGTTTGTGTGGAAAGAAATCCTTCAGGATAAATACCCTACCCTCTCTTCGCCGCTGGAGCAAGGGCTTTCTGTGAACGGGGTAGTGACCCGTTACAACAAGAAACCAGAAGCCAATGCCGTGGTCACCCTTTTTGATGTAAAGAACCTGCGTAATGCGTTGTTTACCCAAACAGATGCCCAAGGCAGATTCTCTATTGCCCTACCTCCCCTGACAGATTCTTCCAGAGTGGCGTTGCAGGCCCGTAACCAGAAAGACAAAAGCCAGTTGCTGGTGAATCTGGAAGACCTGGCTCCGGCCAAGGTTCAGCCCCATGTCCCTTTTGCCCCATTGGCAGCCCCTCTCTCGGGTTCGCAATGGGCTTACCTGCGCATGAACCGTGAACAGCAGAAAATAGACCAGTCCATGGGAAAAGGGGTGGTATTGGGCGAGATAGTGGTGAGGGGCCGGAAAAACCCGGACATGAACCGAAGCCTGGCCGACCGCACTACGCTCCATACCCCCGGTGATGTAAGCTACTCTGTTAAAGGAGACAGATTTCCTCCGGGCATTGACATTATCTCAAGCCTGCCCGGCAGAACTGCCGGGGTGGCCATGGTGGAAGGGAAGCTGGTGTTGCGGGGTACTACCCGGCAGTCCTTTGACTTTGGCGGTGAGGGAGGTGCCAGCGAGGCGGGATCAACGGAGCCGCTTTACCTTATTGACGGTGTGCGGGCTGACATGGGAATGGCGCAGACAATAGCAGCTACTGATGTGGAGCGTGTTGATGTGCTCATGCCTGGTGCGCCGTCGGCTATCTATGGTTCTGAGGGAGTGAACGGTATTATCTCCATTATCATGAAGGTACCAGGGTCCTATGCTGCCAAGAACACCACCGCGCGCTGGCAAGGGGTAGCGCTTTACCGTGGACCCCGCTTCCAGACAAAGCGGGAATTCTATATGCCCCGGTATGACAAACCCTCAGAAGTCTATACCCCAGATTGGCGCACCACCCTTTACTGGAATCCGACCATCAAGACGGATGCTCAAGGTAGAGCCACCCTTTCCTTCTTCTCTGCTGATGCTAAAACCACTTACCATGCGGTAATAGAAGGCTTTACCTCCAAAGGGCAGCTGGGAAGGGCTACTACTGAGATGCAGGTAAAATAAGGATAAAGCTAAGCCTGGTTTCCCGGCTCTTCTAGACAAGCTTGTAAAAGTCTAGCGCTAAGGAAACCCCTTTGCAGACCGGGTGATGTAATGTTTTATCCATAAGCGTATAGAAGCTTTTTCAAATCCCTTCATGATGTATAGGAACCAGAAACTTATCAAGGCGCTCTGTCTAATAGGGATTATTGGGACTGCGTTTGCCTTTGCTCCTAAAAACTGGCAGCCTGACCTGGGGGTAGAGGAGATTGTGGCCAAGTTGCAGAACTTCGGGAAAGAGTACCCGCAGGAGAAGGTGTACCTACACCTGGACAAACCCTATTATGCCGCCGGGGAAGATATCTGGTTCAAGGCGTATCTGGTGGATGCCTCCAATCATACCCCCAGCCAGTTGAGCAAGGTGCTATACGTAGAGCTCATCAACCCGCAGGACTCCATCTACAAACGGGTAGTGGTGGACATGAACAACGGGATTGGGCACGGAGACTTTGCGCTGGAAGACACTATCCCGGAGGGCCACTACCGCCTACGCGCGTACACCAGCTGGATGCAGAACTTTGACGAGGCGTACTTCTTCCACCAGAAGGTGCAGGTGTTCAACCCTCGGGTGGCCAATCTGGTGCCCTCGGTCAATTTCGGGTTCAAACCATTTGGCACCGGAGACTCTGTGTATGCCGAGGTAACGCTCAAGAACCTTCAGGAAGAACCGCTGGCGCAGCAGGCGATCACCTTTCATGTCCAGACGGGCAAAAAAATGTCTGCCCGGCGCAAAAGCGAGACTAACCACCAAGGCAAGGCCCTCTTCCGCTTTTATTTGCCTGCGGGCGAAGCAAGGCAAAATGCCCAGTTATGGCTCAGCCTCAAAGAAGGCATCACCCCCGTCCAGAGGACATTCAAGGTTCCGCAGGCGGCAGAAAAGATAGACCTGCAGTTTTTTCCGGAAGGCGGAGAATTGGTGCACAACATGTGGAGCACGGTTGCATTCAAGGCAGTGGATGCCAACGGCCTGGGCAAAGAGGTACAAGGCAGCGTGCAAGACGAAACCGGTAAAAAAGTAGCGGATTTCAAGAGCCTGAAATATGGGATGGGTCGGTTTGGGTTCATACCGCAACCCGGTAAGCAGTATGTGGCTGTGCTAACCAAGCCCGACGGGATAGAAATCACCACTCCCTTACCCGCGGCCCGCGCCAAGGGAGTGGTTTTGAAAGTAGATAACAGCAAACCAGAGAATGTTCAGCTGAAAGCCTATGTGGTAGGCTACCCAGGGGCCGAGGGTCGGCCTTCTGCGATTAGTGTAGTGGCGCAAAGCCGGGGGGTCGTTTATTTCACGGCCCATGCCCCCACTACCAAAGACCTGCTGCTCATCGATGTGCCCAAGCAGAAGTTGCCTACCGGCGTGGTGCAGTTCACTTTGTTTTCAAACACAGGGGAACCGTTGGCCGAGCGCCTGGCCTTTGTCAACCACCAAGACCACCTGCAGCTCACGCTCACACCAGACAAACCCACCTACAAGCCCCGCGAGAAGGTTACCCTACACCTACAGGCAAAGAATAGCACTGGCAACTCGGTATCAGGGCATTTCTCAGTCGCTATCACTGATGGCCAAAAGATAACCCCAACTCCCCACGCGGGCAATCTTCTTTCCACCCTCTTGCTTACCTCAGACCTGCGGGGCCATATAGAAAGCCCAGACTATTATTTTTCGTCGGGGGAGCCGGAGGCGGCCCTGGCCCTGGACAACCTGATGCTCACCCAGGGCTGGCGCCGGTTTCTCTGGCCAGACCTGTTACAGGGCAAGGAAAAAGCAGCGCCGTTCCCGGTGGAGCAAAGTCTGGCCGTGACCGGAACCGTACTGAAACATTCTGGCAAACCGGAACCTAACGCCTTGGTAACCTTCATCAGCCTGCGGTCTCCGTCCATGATCCTGGTAGACACCGCAGATGCCCAGGGCAGGTTTGCTTTCGGGGTGACGGGCCTGACGGACAGCTCCCGCATAGTGGTACAGGCCCGCACCGCCAAAGGAAAAAGCGCCCTGGAGGTAAAAATGAACAAAGGTCTGCGCATCACCCCCATTTCCCCTCGGGCACCCTATGCCTTGCCTTCCGCGCTGCTTTCCCAAACCACCTGGGCCTACCTCAGGAGCAACCGTGAGCAGCTGAGGCTGGATCAGTTGGCAGGCAAAAGCATTCTGTTGAGCGCCGTGGAAATCAGGGCCAAAAAAGAGCAGGAAGAAGACCGGTTGCGCAAGGGGCAGCTGTACAGCCACCCAGACCAAACCCTCAAGGGCTCCTCCTTGCCCATGTCTACGGACATCATCTCTGCGCTGCAAGGGCGGGTAGCAGGTTTACAGGTCATTGGCGGGAATATTTCCATGCGGGGCGGAGGATCCCCGCTGTTCCTGCTGGACGGCATGCCTATAGATGTGGAACATATCCGAAGCATCTCCATGTCTGAGGTAGAGGCCATAGACATCCTCAGACCCGGGGCCTCTTCGGCTATTTACGGCTCTCAGGGGGGCAACGGCGTTATTGCCGTCCTTTTGAAAAGAGGTAGTTCCACCACATTATCCAGCGTGGCCCGGTACCGGGGGGTGGCGGCCTATTCTGGGGTGCATTACCAGACCCCGCGGCAGTTTTACGTGCCCGTCTATGACAAACCCACAGAGGTGGAGTTACCCGACCTGCGCACCACCCTGTACTGGAACCCAACCGTGATCACAGACGCATCTGGGAATGCGCGGTTTTCCTTCTTCGCCGCTGATGCGCAGACCACGTACAAGGCGGTAATAGAGGGCCTTAGCGCCAATGGCCAGCTAGGCAGAGCGGTAACCGAGATGCAGGTAAAGTAACAGCCCGCCTTTTCAGCCTTTTTTCCTGAAACAAGCCCTAAACGTCCACGCGAAAATGCGCCGGAAATTATGTATCTTTGCGCCCTGAATTAAGTAAAGCAGAAGATGTTAGATAAACTGGAAGCCATAAAACAGCGGTTTGAAGAGGTAAATGAGCAACTCATCCAACCAGATGTAGCCAGTGACCTGAAACGATATAAGTCTCTGAACAAAGAGTTCAAAGACCTGGAGAAGATTGTGGCTGAATACGAGCGCTACAAGCTGCTGCTCAGCAACATTGAGCACACCAAGGAAGTCATTGCCACCGAGAAAGACGAAGACTTCCGGGAGATGGCCAAGGAAGAACTGGACGAACTCCTGCCCCAGCGCACCGAGATGGAGGAACGCATCAAAGAAATGCTGATCCCCACCGACCCAGACGATAGCAAGGACATCATCATGGAGATCAGGGCCGGCGCCGGCGGAGACGAGGCCTCTCTGTTTGCTGGTGACCTGTACCGCATGTACAGCCGCTTCGCGGAGAAGCAGGGCTGGAAGATGGAGGTGATTGACGTAATGGAAGGCACCGCCGGTGGCTACAAAGAGGTCATTGTAGGCATCAAAGGTGAAGACGTGTACGGCAAGCTAAAGTTTGAATCTGGCGTGCACCGCGTGCAACGCGTACCTGCCACTGAAACAGCCGGCCGTATCCACACCTCGGTGGCCTCTGTGGTGGTATTGCCCGAAGTAGAGGAACTGGACGTGGAACTGAACATGAACGATATCCGCAAGGACCTGTTCATGTCTTCGGGCCCGGGCGGACAGTCGGTGAACACTACGTATTCTGCTGTACGCTTGACGCACATCCCTACCGGTATCGTGGCCCAGTGCCAGGACCAGAAATCGCAGCTCAAGAACTTTGACAAGGCCCTGGCCGTGTTACGTTCCCGTATCTACGAGATTGAGCTGGCCAAGAAAAATGAAGCCGAAGGCGCTCAGCGCAAAAGCATGGTAGGCGGCGGCGACCGGTCAGACAAGATCAGAACCTACAACTACCCCCAAGGCCGCGTCACCGACCACCGGATTGGCTTAACCGTGTACAACCTGCCCAGCGTGATTGATGGCAACATTGATGAGTTCGTGGAGCAGCTCCGGATCGCTGAGAACGCCGAGCGTTTGAAAGAAGGTGCCCAGGCCTAACTGAAATAATAAAAGGAAGCGCAGCTCATAAGGCTGCGCTTTTTTGTTACTGCCGTTTTAAGGCTATTATTGAGAAACCAGGCTAAAACCAAGCAGCAAAAGCATGAGGAAATCCATTTTTACCAATTCAGTTTTCTATTGGGCAATAGTTTTACTTTTAAGCGTATTGCTTCTTTGGAATTTGTTCTCAGTGGTTGCATACGCACATTTCCTTGGCCTCCTTCCCTTGGCCATACAAGGAGTTTTACTTACCCTTATTTTCAAGAAGCATGAATATGCAAGAAATGGACTTAAAATGTGGGCTATTGTTTTCCTACTGGTAAGCTCAGGTCTTCGGCTTTTTGGAAGTCTGCTTGGTAGCTTACTGGACGGTTTCATAGATAATTTAGCGTTCTATATAACCAATGTTGTATCTATTTTAATTGGAATTGGTATTGTAGACTACACTAACAAAACGGTTAAAATAGAAATGGTGATAGATGAATATGAAGCCAACGAATCATATTCGTCTTAACAAGTTGTCTCATTCAATGTAGTGTCATCCAACACCGCAAGAGTATATTTACCATCCATAATATGACTGATCGCTTACCCTTGCCCGTTCTTTATCAAGTACGCACTTGGCTGCAGGGCTTGGCTATGGTAGCACTTGTGGTGGTTAGCATTGCTTCCTGCACGCCCCGCGAAGAAGAAATCACGCCCAGCGCCAGCGCCCTGCTTCGGCTGGAAGCCGATACCGTGCTCTTTGACACGGTCTTCACCCAGGCAGGCAGCGTGACCAAGCGCCTGAAAGTCTACAACCCCAACAAGAATGCCGTCAGGATCTCGGAGATCAAGGTAGGAGGGTTACAAGGATCACCTTTTCAGGTGGTGGTGAACGGGGTGCCGGGGCCCCAGGTACAGAACATTGAGCTGCGGGGCAAGGACAGCCTGCTGGTCTTGGTGAAAGCCACCATTAACCCCAACGCGCAGGAACAGCCGTTCCTGGTGCAGGATTCGCTCCTGTTCCTGACCAACGGCAACCAGCAGAAAGTAAAACTGGTGGCGTATGGGCAGAACGCGGCCTATTACCAGGGCCACTACCTCACTAGTCCCGCTGAGGTCTGGACGGCGGCCAAAGCGCACGTGATCTATGACTCCGTCACGGTGCCAGCGGGCCAGACCCTCACCATCCAGAAAGGCAGCCAGGTGCATTTGTACCGCAACGCTAAGATAAGGGTACTGGGCACCCTGAAGGTGGAAGGCGAGCACGAGAAGCGGGTGGTATTTCAGCAGGTGCGCAAAGAGGAGCAGTACCGCAATGCGCCCGGTCAATGGCAGGGCCTGGAATTTTTGCCAGGCAGCCAGAACAGTGAGTTGCGCTACGTAGAAGTGAAGAACGCCGTCACGGGCCTGTACCTCAAAGCCACCGGAAACCAGGTGCCGCAAGTCACGCTTCGGCACGCTTTTCTCAAAAACATGCTGCAAACGGGTGTGCTGAGCCACGGCGGCAATGTGCGCCTGGAGAACTCCGTCATCACCAATTGCGGCGAGTACGCTTTGGCGGGCCTGGGCGGGGGCCGGTATGAGGTGGTGTTCAGCACCCTGGCCAATTACGCGAACGAGTTCATCCGGCTGGGGCCTTCTTTCCTGTTCCAGGAACGGCTGGAGGCAGGTGGCAGACTGGTGCGGGAAGGAAGGTACGCGGTACTGGTGCAGAACAGCATCTTGTGGGGGCGGCAAGCCGAAGAATTGAAGTTCAGTGACATGACGGGTTCCTCCAGCAGAAGCATCCAGCACTCCTTCCTCAAAACCCAAGCCTACCAAAGGGAGTTTGACAAAAACGGCAATAAAATCAACGTAGACCCTTTGTTCCGGGACGCGCCCAAGTTCGATTTCCAGCTCATCAAACTATCGCCGGCCAACGCCGCCGGGGCTCCGGTGTCCGGAATCACCGTTGATTATGAGAACAAACCCCGTGACGCGCAAAAGCCCGACGCCGGCGCATTTGAAGTAGAATACTAATCCCTTTTCGCTTATGAAGTGGTTCCAGAAAACGCTCCGTCTGCCGGCCGTGAAACGCGGCTTTCACCTCATCACCGACTTGCTGGAGGCGCAGCTGCCTGAACTGGAGGAAATAGAAGTAGGGCTGGCGCATATCTACATCCAGCACACCTCGGCCAGCCTTTCCATCAATGAGAACGCTGACCCAACCGTGCGCCACGACTTTGAGCAGCACTTCAACCGCATGGTGCCCGAGAACGCCCCCTACTACCGCCACACCCTGGAGGGGCCTGATGACATGCCCGCGCACATCAAAGCTTCTCTCATGGGGGCTTCCGTGTCCGTACCCATCACCAGAGGGCAATTCAACCTGGGCACCTGGCAGGGCATCTACCTCTGCGAGCACCGCGACCACGGCGGCAAGCGCACCGTGGTGGTGACGCTGCAAGGGCAATAGCCGCTTCACTTACTCTCCGGGTCCGTGCTTCCTCTTCAACTGCGCAGGCTTGAAATTACTTTCTTCCTAAATAATATTTTATTGTTGCAATCGGTTGCAGTTAGGTGAAAACTATCTAACTTGAGGTAATGCTTTGTCTGTGAGGAGGTAAAAGTCCGTAGAAGAAGCAGTATTCACTCTTAACTGCGTCACATGCCACACCTTTACCGCCTCTTTTTGTTGACCCTGGCTTTTTGTGGCCTGCAAGCCACCAGCCACGCCCAGACCGGGCCCATTGCGCAAGGGAAGCCTAAGTTCCTGGGCAATATCTTCAGCAGCGCCCAACTGCCCGGCTTCAACCAATACTGGAACCAGGTAGTCCCCGAGAACGCCGGTAAATGGGGAAGCGTGGAAAACACCAGAGACGTCATGAACTGGACCGAGCTGGATGCGGCCTACAAACTGGCCAAAGACAACGGCTATCCGTTCAGAATGCACGTGCTGGTCTGGGGAAACCAGCAACCCGCCTGGATTGAAACGTTGTCTTCAGCGGAGCAATTGGAGGAAATCAAAGTGTGGTTTGAGGCAGTGGCCCAACGCTACCCCGCCATTGACTTCCTGGAAGTGGTGAATGAGCCTATCAATGACCCGCCTACCACGCCGGGCAGCGGCGGCGGAAATTACGCCAAGGCCCTGGGCGGCAGCGGAGCCTCTGGCTGGGAATGGGTGGTGGCCTCTTTCAGGTTAGCGCGGCAATATTTCCCCAAAACTACTAAGCTCATGATCAATGAGTACAGCCTCACCAACAGCAGCAGCCGCGCTGCTACGTATGTGGGCATCATCAACCTGCTGAAGGCCGAGAACCTGATTGATGCCGTGGGCATACAAGGGCACTACTTTTCTACCAAAGGCATTGCGAACCCTACCCTCACCAGCAACCTGAATCTGATTGCCGCCACCAATTTGCCCATTTACATCACAGAGATGGACATTGATGACCGCGCTGGCACGCAGCCCCCCGCAAACCAGACCGTGGCAGACCAATACCAGCTAGACGAATACAAGCGGATCTTCCCGCTTTTCTGGGAACACCCCTCCGTCCGGGGGATTACGCTGTGGGGGTACCGCCCGGGCATGTGGCGCACCGAACAGGGTGCCAACCTCATCAGAAGCAATGGCGAGGAACGGCCTGCCCTTACCTGGCTCCGGGCCTACGTGGCGGCTACCTTGACCGCTTCTAAAGAAGAGGCACTTCCTACGTGGCAGGTCTATCCTAACCCCGTAACCCAGCAGCGCCTGATTTTTACAGGATTGGGAAAAAAGAGCCTGCTCAGCATTGTAGACATGAAAGGCACCCTCTTGAAAAAGATGGAGGTGAAAGGCCTTGCCGCTCAGGAAGAAATTGCCTTAGACCTTCCGCCGGGCATGTACATCCTTCGGGTGCAGCAAGGTGATTTGGTGGCCACCAGAAAGGTAGTAGTGCAGTAAACGGCTGTTCTGTTACATACTTGGCCATGCCTTCATTAACCTAAACCTTTGGGTAAAACCCCTGACACCAGGAACCAGGCAATCAAAGCCGGCTTGCTGAAACAAGGTTTCAGGCCTGTTCTGAAGGAAGTAAGGTTAAAGTAGCTCTCCCAGGGATTTGGGAATGCCCCATCTGGCCAAAATGAACGGTGAAGGTGGTGCCTTTCCCTACCTGGCTGTCTACCGTTATGCTGCCGCCCAACGCTTTTACCTGCATGTTGGTAAGGTAAAGCCCCAAGCCTTTGGAGTGTTCTGTGCGGTGAAAAACCTTGTACAACCCAAACAGCTTGTCGCCCACCTTGTTCAAATCCATGCCCAGGCCGTTGTCACTAACTGCCAGGTGCAGGGTGTTACCTGTACGCCAGCTCTTGACTCTGACCACTGGTGGCCGGTCTGGTGAACGGTATTTCAGCGCATTGGAGATGAAATTATGCAGTATGCTTTCTACATAAAGCCTTGGCATAAAAAGAGTAAGCACCTCCAATTCAGTCACCACCTGAGCCCCGGTTTGCTCTATGGTAGCAGCCAGGTTCTGGGTCTCCTTTTCAATGAGTTCCGCCAAAGACACTTCCTCATGAAGAAGTTGCTGCACCAGGTGCGTCTTCAGGATGACATTCACATCCTCAATGGTTTCTCCTATGTTGTCACTGATCCGCTTTACGCTTTCCATGGCGTACACGGCCCTTTCCTGCACGGGCTCATCAGTATAGTACTGGTGCAGGGCTTTGATATTGGCAAGCGGCGCCCTGAGGTTGTGGGCAATGATATAGGCAAAGTCCTTTAACTGCGCGTTTCTGGTGCGTAACTGATCTGCGTTGAGTTGTAGCTCCTGGTTCAGGCTGTGTAATTCCGCCGCCTGGTTCCTTAGCCTGATGGCGATAAGGTCTTTCAGTAACATCTGCGCGACCTCTACCTCATTCTGGGTCCAGGGCAGTGATTTGCCTTTGATGACCTCTTCCCATTTCTCAAATGACTTTCTGGGGTGCAGGCGCAGGCCCTCGCCTACCTGTGGCTTCTGCGGATTGCCCGCCCAGGCCTTGATCTCTTTTATCTCGGGCTTAAAGAACAGCAGGTATTCCTGGTTGTAGCGGGAGATCTCCAGCGCCAGCAAACCACTGGCCACTTCTTTCAAAGCCGCCGCCGCGGGCCATTCCACAGACAACTGGCGAGTGAAGAACACCCCCTCAGACACCTGCTCAGAAAGCCATTTCACCAGCCCTCTGATTTCCTCCTGCGGTGGGGTATGGCCAACGGTAGTCAGGGCGCCATCTAACAAGAGAGCGGCCCCATGGCTTTCTGTGATTTCCAGCAACGTGGGCGTCTGCCCAAACAGACCCTGAGGTATGCTAAGGCCGCTGCCCAAACGTTTTACCAGGGTGCGCTTAACCTGCCTGTATTGGTTAAACTGCTCGTGGTCCCGTTTCTCCATGATAGAGGCGATCACAGTCCCCAGGGTTTTGGCCACCAGGTCACCTAACTGCCGCCGCCAGACCTCAATATAGGCGGGCTTTATGTTATGGCACGCCACCACGCCCCAAAGTTGGTTCTTCACCAGAATAGAGAAGGAGATGGTGGCCGCCACGCCGGCATTCCGGAGGTACTCTAAGTGGATCTCAGAAGGATTACGCAATTCAGAGCGCAGGATATTGGTGGGCTCTCCGGTACCGGGGTTGTAGTACGGGAAAATCTCCACCGCCTGGGCATTCACATCCGGGATCTGCCGCACGTGTTTCTGCCGCAGCAATTCCCGGGCCGGGGCCGGAATGTCAGTGGCCGGGAAATGATGCCCTACAAAAGACGGCACATCCGGCGCACAACTCTCGGCAATCACATCAGAGTTCCATTCCTGGTCAAACCGGGTGATGTCCACGCGGTCATACTGCAGAATTTCCCGAAGGGTATGGGCCACAGCCTCGGCCACTTCCTCCAGGGTGAACAAGGCGTTCAGGCGGTTGTGGAGTTGGCTGAGAAGGGTGTTTTGGTGCATCTTCTCCGCATCTGGGCAGGGGGCTGCGGGCTCACATTCCAGAAGGAGTTTTGAACCCGTTTTCTGAAGAAAGGCCACAAACGGGGTGCCGCTTAAAGAGAGAAAATAGGTACCGGGCACCTGTGGGTCAAAAGAAGTGTCTGCAGGCCCAAAAAGATTCCGCAGGGGCTTGCCCAAGACTTGTTCCAAGGCCAGGGGCAGGTAATCTCCCACATTCTTACTGGCCTGTTCAACCTGCAGACTGATTGGGTCTAACACCAGCAAAAAACCATGGGGTTGGATGCGCCCAATCAGGTGAATGGGTTCACTGTCACAGTTAGAAAGGTCAACGTGATAATTATGGTAGTTTTGCATGCGGTTCCTACATCCTGGGCAGAGATGTTAGCGCCTTATAAAGGGTAGGGAAAATCAGTCAGGATAGAAACGCCCCAAATTCGCTAACTTACAGCTTTTCCTTCACCCATCACTTGGCGGCCTTTGCCAGTGCAAAGCTAGTCTTTAATTCTATTGTATGTTCGTTTCCCTCAGTTCGTTTACCATCGCCAATGACACCGAAGCCAGTGTAAAAGAGGCTTTTAGAAATAGACCCCACCTGGTGGACAACGCACCCGGTTTCCAGAGGCTGGAGGTGTTATCGCCGCAGGACAACCCCAATGAGATCTGGCTTATGACGTACTGGGACGACGAGGAAAGTTTCAAGACCTGGTACAAAAGCCACCAGTACCAGGATTCGCACAAGGGCATTCCCAAAGACACCAAACTGGTACCGGGCAGCGTGAAAATCCGGTATTTCTCTAAAATCACTGAATAAACGGAACAGGAAGACTTAGCGGCCGGGCACCACTTCCCCGGTTACACTATAGTGGTCTGCCTCCATCAGAAGCAGTTTCTGCATTTCATCCAACTGGTACCGGGTCAGGCGCCCCGGTGCGCCCGAGCGGGCCTCCAGGTGCATTCGTTTCCGGGTTTTGAAGAGCATGTTTTCCTGCACAATAGTAGCTTGCAGCCGCACCAACTGGTCCTGGGAATCCAAGGTATAGGTGACTTCCTGCACATTGGTGGCGGCATCTTCTTTGGCCTGATAGCGCAGCACCTGCTGCCCTAGCGCATTGGTAGACTCCGTTTGGGTGAAAAGTCCCTTTAGAGCTGGCTTGTTGATGTCAGCATCAGCAAAGGGTGCCAATTCCTCTGCCCAGTTAAGCGCCTCAATGATTTTTGACTCTTTTTTGGCACCCGCCTCAGAAACGGTTTTATGGCTGGCTGCTTTCTGCTGCTGCAAGGCCTGAGCTTCCTGGTCCAGGAAACCCACCAGATCATAGGCCTGGTGCGTGCTCTGCATCACGGGAGCTATGGTCTCGTCTTGGCAGGAGGTTGCCCCCATCCAGAAAGCAGCAAGCAAAACCAGGTTTGAGGTCTTACACCAGGAAGAAGCAGAGAAAAGCACAGACATAGAAAAACAGAAAAGAAAGTTCAGGTGTATTTGGCCTGTTTTACGCAAAACAGCATAGAAACGGAGGCAGAAGAAAGCAAGGGTGCTCTTTTCTGCCTCCGTTTTTAGAAAAGGCATCTTCCTATACGATAGAAGGCATAAGCAGAGACGTGCCTGTCATCTCTGCCGGGGCCGGTACATCTAGCAGAGCCAGCACGGTAGGGGCAATATCGCCTAGTTTGCCGTCCATCAGTTCCCCTTTGTACTCTTCATCGGCTAAGATGATAGGTACCAGGTTGGTGGTATGGGCGGTGTTGGGCGTACCGTCTGGGTTGCGCATCATGTCGGCGTTGCCGTGGTCTGCGATGATGATGGAGGCGTAGCCATGCGCCAGGGCAGCGGTCACCACGGCCTGGGCACATTGGTCCACGGTTTCCACGGCTTTCACGGCGGCCTCAAACACCCCGGTATGGCCCACCATGTCGGGGTTGGCGAAGTTGAGGCAGATGAAATCGGCGGTCTCGGCCTCAATCTCCGGCACAATGGCGTCTCTGATGTCAAAGGCGCTCATCTCGGGCTGCAGGTCATAGGTAGCCACCTTAGGCGAAGGGCACAGCAGGCGTTTCTCCCCATTGAACGGCAACTCGCGGCCGCCGGAGAAGAAGAAGGTTACGTGCGGGTATTTTTCTGTCTCCGCAATCCTGATCTGGGTTTTGCCGGCTCTTTCCAGCACTTCGCCCAGCGTGTTGGCCAGATTGTCTTTGTCAAAGATGGGCTGCACGCCCACAAAGGTATCGTCGTAATTGGTGAGGGTGTAGTACCGCAGGCTCAGCGGGTGCATGTCCTGCTCGGGGAAGGCGCGCTGGGTCAGGGCCTGGGTGATCTCGCGGCCCCGATCAGTCCTGAAGTTAAAGCAGATGACCACGTCGCCCTCCTCTATATGGGCCATCGGCTCGCCGTTCTCATTCAGGCAGACAATGGGTTGGATGAACTCATCGGTGACGCCGTTGTCATATGACTCCTGCAGGGCCTCGCGCCAGTTGACAGAGGCTCTTCCCTGGCCGTGCACCAACAGGTCATAGGCCAGTTTCACGCGCTCCCAACGGTTGTCGCGATCCATGGCAAAGTAACGGCCAATGATAGAGGCAATCTTTCCGCCGGTGGTGTTCAGGTGGTTCTGCAGGTTGGTGAGGTAAGCGAGCCCGCCTTTGGGGTCGGTGTCACGGCCATCGGTGAAAGCGTGCACATACACGTTCTCCAGGCCTTGCTCCTGTGCCAAGGAGCACAGAGCTTTGAGGTGCTCAATATGCGAATGCACGCCGCCGTCTGACACCAGGCCAATGAAATGCACCGGCTTGCCGTTTTCGCGGGCGAATTGGAAAGCATCCTGCAATACCGGGTTCTGGCCCAGGGTCTTCTCCCTGATGGCTACGTTCACCTTCACCAGATCCTGGTACACCACGCGCCCGGCCCCCAGGTTCATGTGACCCACCTCAGAGTTGCCCATCTGGCCTTCGGGCAAGCCCACAGCCTCACCGGAGGCCTCCAGGCGGGCATGCGGGAAGCGGTGGAACAGTGAATCCATGAAAGGGGTATTGGCGTGCGCGATCGCCGACACGGACGGGTCTGTTCCCAAACCCCATCCGTCTAGAATCATCAAAAGTACCTTTTTGCTCATGCGCGTAAAGATACAAGGCTGCCCGGAAAAAGAAGCGTCTGCGGTAGCAATATGGAGATTTGGTGTATCTTTAAGGGCCTGAACTTATCTGCCTTTGGCATAGTTTTGGCATAGAACAGGTATAACTTGCTTACAAAAACATGAAAAATCTAAAGAGATTGATGGCGATGACCATGGTGCTGTTGGGGATGCTGGTGGGCACCGGACCGGTAGCGGCTCAATCTGACGTGATGGGCGGCATTCAGGCGGCTATCAAATCTGGCTCTTCCCGTGACCTGGCCCGCTACTTCAATTCCAAGGTAGACGTGAACATTGGCGGCGACAACGGCAACTACAGCCAGAGCCAGGCAGAGATGGTGGTACGTGATTTCTTCAGCAAGAATACCCCTATGGGCTTCAGCTTTGACCACCAGGGCGGGTCTGAAGACGGCCA
Source organism: Rufibacter glacialis (assembly GCF_008271745.1). Classification (GTDB taxonomy): domain Bacteria; phylum Bacteroidota; class Bacteroidia; order Cytophagales; family Hymenobacteraceae; genus Nibribacter; species Nibribacter glacialis. The sequence continues at coordinate 79,345 of NZ_VKKZ01000001.1, forward strand.
GCGCTACGCCATTGGCAAGTACAACCACAAAGGGGGCCGTTACAACGTGGTGGTGAAGGTGAAGAAATACGGCGACTCCTATAAGATTGACACCATAGAGTTTAAGTAGAAAAACAGTTTCAGGCAGGTCTTTCCCGCCAGGCTTTCTACTATAAAGTAAATATAATTGCCCTCTCAGGGGCATTCCGCAGAAAAGGCACCGATTGTTCGGTGCCTTTTTTTATTTTTGCATCGTGAAAGCATCCTATCTTACCCAAGAAGGCATCAGGGCCTTTATCCGGCAGGCCCTGCAGGAAGACGTAGCCGAGGGCGACCACTCGTCGTTGGCTTCCATTCCGGAGAGCGCCACGAACCAGGCTAAGCTCCTGGTGAAGGACCGCGGTGTGTTGGCGGGGGTGGAACTGGCCTGGAAAATCTTCCATGAAGTAGACCCCACGCTCCGTTTAGAGGTGATTTTACAAGACGGGGCCCAAATCAGCCACGGGGACATTGCCTTCACCGTGCATGGCAAAGCCCAGTCTATCTTAACGGCGGAGCGGCTGGTGTTGAACTGCATGCAGCGCATGAGCGGCATTGCCACCTACACCCAAAGCCTGGCCAAACTCATTGAAGGCACCGGTGCCAAGTTGCTGGACACCCGCAAGACCACGCCTAACTTCAGGATGATGGAGAAATGGGCGGTTCTCATTGGCGGCGGCACCAACCACCGGTTTGGCCTCTATGACATGATCATGCTCAAAGACAACCACGTAGACTATGCAGGGGGCATCAGGCAAGCCATTGACGCCACCCACCGCTACCTGGAGAAACTGGGCAAACCGCTCAAGATAGAGTTAGAGACCCGCAACCTGGACGAGGTACGCCAAGCCCTGGAAACCGGTGGCATTGACCGCATCATGTTAGACAACTTTGAGATACCTTTGCTGCGCGAAGCCGTGGAACTGATTGCCGGCCGCTATGAGACCGAGGCTTCAGGCGGCATCACCGAGAAAACCATCAGAGCCGTGGCCGAGACGGGAGTGAATTTCATCTCAGTAGGAGCCTTGACGCATTCTAACCGCAGCCTGGATCTGAGTTTGAAAGCGTTTTAATAGAAGCAAGATTCAAGACGCAAGATTCAAGACGCAAGATTCAAGACGCAAGATTCAAGACACAAGACAAAAAGTAAAACAAAGAGGAGGGCTGGAGAAGTAAGGAGAGGTGGTAGAAAAGAAGTCTTACATCTTATGTCCTGCGTCTTATGTCCATTTACAAAGTAGATTATGCAACAACCAAATCAACGCGGTGGCCAACGGGTACAGCAACAGCAGCCTTTCAACCCCCTGGCTATCCGCACGAAGAAGAACCAGTTAGATAAGAACGATTACGCCAAGATGGCGCTGGTGCAGGTCTGGAAGAAAGAATGGTGGCGGGCGCTTATTCCGCTGGTGCTGTTTTCCTTGCCGGCTGCCTTCGCTTTCTCCTGGTGGTGGGTGGCCGGTGCCGTGATCATGACGGTGCTGTACGTACTGGTGCGTTCTGCGCAGGTCATGGGCGTGACCCAGATGGAGCAGAGCAACGTGCTGTTTGAGCGCGTCATGTTTGAGATTGACCAGCGCCAGATCCTCATGAAACGCAATGACCGCGAAGGCATGACCCTGCAGTGGGACATGATTGAGCGCGTGACCCAAACCAAAGACGCCTACCAGATGTACCTGAAAGGCCCCGCCGCAGACCAGTTGCCCAAAGGCTGGAAAGGCTGGTTGGCCAAGAACTTCAACGTGCCGGTGTTCCTGCACCTGCCGTTCAAGATTTTCAACAGCCCCAATGACATCAAGCTCATGGAGTCGCTGTTGCGCAGAAAAAACTTTATTCCCGCGTAAGCGTCTAAACCCAGAAACCCGTTTACGATCTAAATTTCCTGATGATGATAAAAAACACCCTGTCCGTTTTCGCCCTGGCCGGTGCGCTTATGTTGGCCTCTTGCAGCAGTGAACCTTCTGATCTGCGTCCAGAGACAAAGGTTTCCGCTGACAGTGTTCCTCCCGGAATGCGCAACAACACCTCTAACATTGACAATGGCAGAAGCGAAGCGGAAGTGACCCGCCCTGACGTGAACATCAACCATGATGAGCACGAGAATCAGACCAAGCCCGGTGCAGAGAAAGGTACCCGCCCTGAACAGAAAAGCGTGAACAAAGAAGCGGTAGAAAATAACGCAGCCGGAAAAGTCCAACAATAATCACTTATACCGGAAGCCCGTTCCTGGCCTGTTTTTCTTAAAACACCCCAGGAACGGGCTTCGGCGTACCTTCTATTTTCCATGAGACAGATTTTTATGACCGGGGCCATGGCCCTGGCCTCTATGGCTTTCATTTCTTCCTGCAACAGCTCCCCGTCTGCAGAGCAACCTGCCACCAACGCACATGCCACCCAGCACGGCACGGCCGCAGACAGCACGGCTACCCAGGCGGGACAAATGGCCTACATATGCCCCATGCAATGCGAAGGCAGTGCCAGCATGGAGCCTGGCAAATGCCCGGTTTGCAAGATGGACCTGGAGAAGAACCCTGCCTTCCAGGCTTCCGCAGACAGCACCGCCACGCGGTAGGGCAAGGCTCCCGGGCCAGTGAAGGCGCTCAGGGAGCGGCCTTCTTACTTTTTACCCCACCCGCATGATTAACCCTTCAGATTGGTTTTATACCTGGTTTGATTCGCCGTACTACCACCTGCTGTACAAAAACCGTGATGCCCAGGAGGCCCAGCGGTTCATTGACAACCTGCTGGTACGCCTTCGGCCCAAACCTGCCTGCCAACTCATGGACCTGGCCTGCGGCAAAGGGCGGCACGCGATCTACCTGAACCAGAAAGGCTACGCCGTGACCGGGCTTGACCTCTCAGAGCAAAGCATTGCCTACGCGCGCCAGTTTGAGAATGAGCGGCTGCATTTCTTTGTGCATGACATGCGCGAGGTGTTCAAGCCAGAGGCGTTTGACTTCGTTTTCAACCTGTTCACCAGCTTTGGCTATTTTGAGGCCGATTACGAGAATGTGATCGCGTTGCGGGCCACTTCGGCCTCCCTGAAGCCGGGCGGCAAGCTGGTCATTGACTTCATGAACACCCAGCGGGTCATTAACCGGTTGGTAGCCAAGGAAACCAAGGAAGTGGAAGGCATCACGTTCCACATCACCAGAAAAGTAGAGGCCGGCTTTATTCTCAAGACCATCCGGTTTGAAGACAAAGGCCAGTCCTATGAATTTATAGAAAGAGTACGGGCGCTCCACTATGACGAGTTTCTGGAGTACTTCCAGATGGCGCAGCTCCGGCTGGCCAACGTGTACGGTGATTACAGCCTGGGGCCGTATGACCCTGTGAAGAGCGAACGTATGATTTTCATCCTGAAGAAATACTCTGCATGATAGTAGCAGTTTGCGTTCTATTTTTCACCGTGCTGGGCGCTGGCTGGCTTGTGCGCTTTCTGCCGCAGGACAACCAACGGTGGCTCAAGCTGCTGCTGGCCTTCAGTGGGGCTTACCTGTTTGCGCTCACCATCCTGCACATACTGCCAGATGTGCTGCTCAGCACCCAAGACCCGCACCGCGTGGGGTTCTACATTCTGGCCGGGTTCTTCCTGCAACTGGTGCTGGAGGTTTTCTCGCACGGGGTGGAGCATGGGCACATCCACGCGCACCCAGAGAAGCACGACGGGCACCATCATCATAAAGGAACAGTGCCGGTATTGCTGCTCACCTCGCTCATCATCCACTCTTTTCTGGAAGGAAGCGTGATGGTGCAGAGCCGTATGGCAGCCCAGCAGGTACATGAGCATCTGCACAGCCACCACCACGTAGGAGACAATTTCTACCACATCCTGGCGGGAATTGCCTTGCACCACATTCCGGCGGCCATTGCGCTCATGTCTGTGCTGGTCACGCAGCTGCACAGTTTCAAGAAGGCGCTGGGCTACCTGTTGCTGTTTGCCGCCGCCTCGCCGCTGGGGCTGCTGTTCAGCAATTACGTGGCCCTGGAAAAGCTGCTTACCGGTGAGGCCTACACCATTCTCTCTGGCTTAGTGGTGGGTAACTTCCTGCACATCTCCACCACCATCCTGTTTGAGACCAGTCCAGAACACCGGTTCAACCGCGGCAAGCTGTTGGCCACGCTGGCCGGGGCTCTCATCGCCATTGGGGCAGGCATGCTTTAGAAGCTTTCCTTTATTTGGGATACCAGAGGTCGCCCGCTTTGGGGCTGTTTTTAAGAAAACGGCCCCAAAGCGGGCGACCGCTCTTTTAGGGTTGGTCAGGAACCCGTAACTTCCCCGGACCTTCCTTCAGAAAGAAGAGAATAGTTGCTGATTTACTGCGGAATACGTAGGCGGGCCCACCGGTTTTCCGTACAAGAATCTTCTACTCATATTTGATCATTTCGCAATGAAAAGAACCATGCTTTTGCTCTCGGTGCTGGTACTGGTGGGCGCGGTGGGCTTCTGGCTGTACAAACGCTATGGCGAAGGGCCTGAATACTCGCTGTACCAGATAAAACAGGCCGTAGACAACCGGGACCTGGTGGCCCTGGAGAAATACGTAGACGTAGACCGCACCACCGCCAGCTTCCTGGACCAAGCCATGCAGGCCGGCATGGCTGAGCTTCCGCAGAAAGAGCAAGCCCTGGCCGCCATGGCCCTGGGCATGGCCATGGCCTCTAAGAAAGGAGAGGTCTTGCAAAGCCTGCGGGGCGGGATTGAGGAATACGTGCAACACGGCAAACCCCCCTCCGGCCGCCCGGCCGCCGTGAGCGAAGAAGAATGGCAACAGTTACAGGCGGTGCTGCCGGTGCAGAAACTCCTGCAGGAGAACCCGCTCATCAACAGCCGCCTGGAAGGCATTACCTACGTGAACCGGCAAGACTCCCTAGCCGTAGTGGGCCTTGATTTGCGCGTGCCCTCGCACCCCAATCCGGTGATTGTGGAAGTGCAGATGGTAGACCACGGCGACTATTGGCAGGTGATCGGCTTGCCCAATGCCGGGGCCGTGATGAAGCAACTGGGCCTGCTGGAGACCTTCAAGCAACTCCAGAACCTTCCGCAGTTGCAGCAGCAACGCCCGTAAATCTTTACCTTTTCCATTCTTCCCTCTTGTTCCATTTCCAGGCCATTTCTGATAAAAAGGCCCTGAAACGGCCGCCGCATACTTTCAACCCATGGTTTACTTTTTACTTATTGATTGCCCAGACCGCAAAGGCCTCATCTTCACCATCACGCAGATTGTCTTCCGAAACAACCTGAACATCACCAGCAACGACGAGTTCGTGGACCGTCAGCAGAACTACTTTTTCCTGCGGGCCGAATTAGCCGGGGAAGTGCACCCGGCCGCCTTGGTGCAGGAACTGAAAGCGGAATTGCCTCCTGAAGCCAACATACGGCTGGTGCCGGAGCGGAAGAAGAACATCGTGCTTCTGGTCACCAAAGAGCACCACTGCCTGGGCGACCTGCTGCTCCGGCACGAGTTCGGCGACCTGAACGCCAACATTCAGGCGGTGATAGGCAATTACAATGAGTTGGAGTCTCTGGTACAGAGGTTCGGGATCCCGTTCCACCACGTGCCGCATGCCCATAAAACCCGGGAGGAACATGACCAGGAAATGAGCGATGTCCTGGCTTCCTATGCCCCGGAATACGTGGTGCTGGCCAAATACATGCGGGTCCTGAGCCCGGGATTTGTGGCGCAGTTTCCCAACCGCATCATCAACATCCACCACTCGTTCCTGCCCGCGTTCATTGGGGCCAACCCGTACCGGCAGGCCTACGAGCGCGGCGTGAAAATCATTGGGGCCACCGCCCATTTCGTGAACAGTGACTTAGACGAAGGCCCTATCATTGCGCAGAACGTGATTCAGGTGAACCACACCCAAGACGCCCGTGACATGGCCCAGTCTGGCCGGGATGTGGAGAAGATCGTGCTGGCCCAGGCCCTCAAGCTGGTCTTTGCCGAGCGGGTCTTCGTGAGCAACAACAAGACCATCATCTTTTAAGGGGTGAGGCTGGTAGTGGGTAAGCGGACTTCCTTGCCAAAGCGGAAGCACTATCTATTGCCTCCTTCCCCCTTCTTTGGCCTCTTGGGAAGATCTTGGGGGCGAACGGCAAGGGCGGCTCAGAAGCGTCTTACGGGTTGCCTACCAAGATCCTTTCTAGGAGGCCAAAGGGCAAGACGCCAAGGAGGGTGTGCCTCACGGTCTATTTAGGTGCCGTTTTCTAAAAAAAGCCCAAAAGGGCCATCCTTCTAGATCCGTGCAGGAAAAACAATTAGCAATCAGCAACCAACAATTAACTTAGTACATCCGGGGCAGCTCAATTCCTTTGATCTTCCGGAACAGGCTGATGGCGCTGCTGTCTGTCAGGCCGGAGATGAAGTCTGTGATGTTGAGGATCTTCTCGTAGGGGTGTTCTGAGAGTTGCCGCTGGGGGCCCAGGAACTGGTCGGGCACCAGGTCCAGGTACTTGCGGTGGCGGCCCGCCGAAGGCTCAAAAACGGCCTTCAGAAACGCTTCCAACAGTCCGCCCAAGACCTCAAAGCCGGCGGCTTCAATCTCCAGCACAGGCCGGTGGCGGTAAATGCGGTCAATGGAGATCTTCTTGATCTCGTCCAGCGCCGCTTTCTGCTGCACCAGATTAATCAAAGAGGTGTCAAAAGTGCCGTTCAGGATTTCCTCTTCGTGGTCCAGGAAGATGTCGGCGCACTCATACACCAGGTTGTTGATGATGCGAGCCCGCCACAGGGCTAGCTGTTCGCGCGGGTCATGGAAGGTGATGCTGGAAGGCTTGCCGGGCTTTTCATTAAGCAGCGGCCGCAACAACTCCCAGGCCTGCTCAAACGGAATCAACCCCAACCGGCACCCGTCTTCAAAGTCAATGATGCGGTAACAGATATCATCGGCGGCCTCTACCAGAAACGCCATGGGATGCCGGTGGTAAGCGTGTTCCCCTGCCGGGAGCATCCCCAACGACTCGGCAATCTTCTTGAAATGCGCCTGTTCCGCCTGGAAGAACCCGTACTTCTTCTCGCTCGCGCGTTTGGTGCCCTTCACCACCGCGTCTGAGGGGCGCGGGTATTTGGTGAACGTGGCCAGGGTACTGTAGGTGAGGCGCATGCCGCAGGAGCCATCGCTCTGGCCCGGGTGCGTGTGGGTCAGGATCCGGAAACCGGCGGCGTTGCCTTCAAAGTTATGCAGGTCTGCGATCTGGGCGGGCGTTAACCCCACCAGGAAATTGGCAGCCTCGGGGCTTCGGAAGAAAGAGGAGATGGCGTCTTCGCCGGAATGCCCAAAAGGCGGGTTCCCGATGTCATGCGTGAGACAGGCGGCCGCCACCATGTCACCGAAATCAGATTCCAACATGCCGGCGTGGGTTTCCAGAATGCCCGGATGCCGCTCCAGCAGGGTCTTGCCCACCATACGGCCCAACGACCGGCCCACGCAGGAAGTCTCTAAGCTGTGGGTAAGGCGGTTGTGCACGAAATCACTTTCAGGCATGGGCATCACCTGCGTTTTGTTCTGCAATCGCCGGAAAGGGGTGGAAAACACCAGCCGGTCATAGTCGCGCTGGAACTCGCCGCGCACCGACTCATCAGTGGCGTGTTCTATGGTTTGGGCATCAAAGCGTTTCTTGGAGATCAGGCGCTCCCATTTCATCTGTGGCATGGCAAAACTCTAAACGCCTAAACTACAGCGGCCCCGCGTTCAAAGCAAACCAAAACCCCAGGAACAGAGACCCGAATAGCGCTTCTTTCTGAAAAATGACCGGTAAACGGCGCCGTGGCTTACTCCAGTTTGAGGTACCTGATCACGCCGCTCTCGCGGGAAGTAGACCACTTGATCAGGAACAGCCCCCGGCGCACTGGATAGTATTCATTTTTCTTCTCATCCTCTCTGGAAGGGAAAAGGGTGAAGTCATATTTGTTAGACCCCGGGGTAAGCGTCAGGCTCCACTCCCGGTACAGCTGCCCGGCCACGTTGTAAATGGCCATGTGTAGCACGTCTACCTCACTGGGGTTGAAATAGAGGGTGGTCTGGTTTCCGCCGGGGTTAGGCGCCAGTTGCCGCACAAAGCTAGGCCCGGCAATCTGCACCACCTCAGAGAACTCCTGCGTGCCGGTGGTCTTGACTAACCGCAGACGGTAGTAGTTGAGCTGCGGCAGGGGAGCCGGATCAGTAAAGGTGTAAGACCTGGGGGTGGTAGAGGTTCCGCTGCCCGGCACCCGGCCAATGGCGGTGTAGCTGACCCCGTCGCCGCTTCTTTCCACCACAAACTCCGTGAGGCCGGTTTCCTGCTTCGTATTCCATTGCAGCAATACCTGGTTGGTGCCGGTCAACTGCGCCGTAAGCTCTATCAGTTCCACCGGAATGGCGCAGTCATTGGCCGTGCGGGGTTTCATGGGGTTCACGTTACAGGGCGGAAGCGTGGCACTCTGGGCCATCACGTAATTACCGCCGGCTATATCACTCTCTGGGCTGAGGGTTCTGGAAACCTGGCCGGCCGCCACGGCATAATGCATCACGGCGCGGGGCAGAATGAGGTGGCTCAGCTGGTGGGCGTGCCCCAGTTCATGTACCACCACACTCTGGAAATCAAACTGGCGGTTGGTGGCGGCATCTGGGCCATACTGCCAATCTGAGCGCGGCGAGAATTCCATGTCAATCTCCCGCACCCAGAAATTCACGGTAGTGCCGTTGAGGATGCAACCGCGGTATCTGCTGATGGTGCGGCCCAGCACGTTGGTAGGGAGTTCTCCTGAATTGGCAAATCGTACCGAGTTGATGTTGTCTTCCGCGGTGTTGGCCACGGCCGCATTAGAGACCGTGTTCCAGTTGATGTACGTCTTGCAAGACCACTCATTCATGGCGCGCTTGAACGCGTACAGGGCCGGGGTGTTGCTTTCAAAACTGGCTCCAAACCGGAAGAGGTAGCCGCCGCCCTGCCCGTTGGGCGCGATAAGCCGGGGCTGCACACTCTGCATGGAAATCTTCTGCTCTTCGCTTTCATACCCCACGTTGGAGTGCGCGTAGATGATGGTCAGCGAAAGGGCCGAGGTAGCGGTGTTGGGGTCACTGTTGATCACCCGCACCACGCCTGAGCCCGCCGTGCCGCCGTCAATACCGTAAGAGGGCACCTTCACTTTAATCTCGGTGTCTGTCCAGCTTAAATAGTCGGCGTTCAGTGGTTTCACAAAGGTTTTTCCGCCGTCGTCTGCGTTCCTGAACTCCACATACCCGCTGCCGCGCGTGCTCCCGAAATTGGAGCCGGTGATGGTCAGCACATCGCCGGTACCGGCCCGCAGGTTCAAGGGGCTCAGGTTGGTGATGAGCGGGATAAGGCGGCGCTGGTTAGAAGTGGTTTTAGGAGGGGCAAGGGCGGCTTCCAAAGCGGTATTGGCTTTGACCGTGCGGGGCGAGGAACCCGAGAGACGCGCCAGAGAACCATATACTTCCAACGGAATAGAGGCATACTGTTGGAACGGATCATGGGCGGTGCCTTCTGATAAGCGGTATTTGATGAACCCCTGCATGCTGCCAAAGACAGAGTAGCGTGCCTGCGCAGCACCTTTCTTGGCGGCTTGCAGAAAGAAAATCCCCTGTTGCTGGGGCTTCAGTTGCAGGGTGGCCGAATACACGTGTATGTCCAGGCCCACTTGCCCGCCTTCGGTGATGATTTCAACCGTAGAAGTGGTGGGGGAGCCTTTGAACACTTTGTACACCTCTACCTGGTGGGCGGTGTAGATATTGTGGTGCTGGTCGTCCCAGAAAGAACGCTGGGCGGTTACTTTCCCTTCCACTACCACTTCAGCGGCCTGTACGCGCTCTTCCAAGGACAGCGGAATCAGCAGGCAGGTTTCCTGCCCCCTGGCTGCCGTAGAGCACAAAAGCCCTAAAATCACCAGAAAAGTGAAAAGAGAGTTCTTTTGGGAAGAAGAAAAAAGGTGTGTAAACCTATACTCCATAAAATACCAAGGCTAATTGAGGCGATACACTTAGAACATGCGCCAGGCACCGCGGTATAGGAAGATACATTTCTGGCGGCAACTGTGCAAGATAACTACGCAATATAGGGCCGGGCTGGATGAGGACAACCCTTGTGGAGGTCAAAAAAATTGGGGCACTTACCCATAAAAGATAAATGCCCCAAAAAGCTAAACAGAAACTACTTCAGGATAGAAACGGGAGATACCCCAAGAATATTGTCTTAGCGCTCAGGATTGCCTGGCATTTGGCGGCTATTTTTCAGAAAAGACAGCAAAAGCAAAGGTTCGTAACTTGGGTAGATCATGGCCTGCCGGCGGCCGATGATAACGAGGGGAAGAGAGAAATAGAGCCCAAGGGAGAGGGTGTAAACGCATAAAAGGACCCAGCTTAGGCAGCCAAATCCTTTTACGACGGTACACAACAACTATTTCGCCCTTAAAACGGCTAGGGAATAGAACATATTGCGTGGCAACAAAAATTTATTTTCGATTCAGGGCCTTTTTTTGGAAAAGAACCCCAAAACCCATTCTACTGCAGTTTGGCTCCTTTCTGAGCGTACCACGGGTGCAACTCCATGATCAGGCGCCCCGCTTTTACGGCTGGGTCGGCCTCAGTCAGGGCTTTGGCTTCTTCCATGGTCTTCACGTTGAAAATAAAAATACCGCGCATGTCTCCATCATCCATGAAAGGTCCGGCCAGGGTCAGCTTGCCGTCGGCGGCCATCTTGTTGATGTGGGCCATATGCGCCTCCTGTATCTTGGCGGCAGTAAGAGAGTCATGTCCCCGGTTAGGGCCTTTTTTCAGGAAAGCCAGGTAATAGACCTTCATCTCTCCCTCGGCGGGTTCTTTGGCCACGGGTTTGGTTTGGGCAGAAAGGGTAGTGGCTCCGCACAGAAACAGGGCCAACAGCAAAAGAAATCTAAAAGACATGATTCGTAAATAGGTTTAGGTAAACAGCACGGTGAACCGCAGGGGCAGGAGGACTAGAGCCTGGGCTCCATGAGGTTGTCTCTTTGCTCTCCGGCCCAGTTGGCTTGCCCGTTCCAGCCTTATTGGGAATATAGCAATGTTTTTGGTAATATAGATCACTAAGCTTAAAGCGAGCGTTAGGTAGCTAGTGCCGCTTTTGGTAGATAGTTCGTAAAATTAAGTCAGAAAACATGAACAAGCCCTTTACGTTTCTATGGCTTGCCGCCTTTGCGGCAGTCACCGGCTGTAAAACCAGTACGCCTCCCGCTGCCCCTTCGGCAGAGGCCCCGGCCGTGGCAGAAAGCACTGCCGCCACCAAACCATCACCCTTTATGTACCCTAAAACCGAAAAGATACCCCACGTTGACACGTACCACGGCACCCAGGTGCCAGACCCGTACCGCTGGCTGGAAGCCGACACCGCCCAGAACGTGGCGGAGTGGGTAAAAGCCCAGAACGAGGTCACCTTTGACTACCTGGCCAAAATCCCGTTCCGCGACCAGATCAAGCAACGCCTTACCCAACTCTGGAACTACCCTAAATACGGGGCGCCTTTCCAGGAAGGGGGCTATTACTACTTCTACAAGAATGATGGCCTCCAGAACCAGAGCGTGCTCTACCGCCAGAAAGGGCTCAAGGGCACCCCGGAAGTTTTCCTGGACCCCAACAAGCTTTCCGCTGACGGCACCACGTCACTAGGGAGTCTGGCGTTCAGCAAAGACGCCAAATATGCGGTCTACACCACCTCTACCGGTGGCTCAGACTGGCGTGATGCCTATGTGCTGGACGTGGCCACTGGCAAGAAGCTGTCAGATGAGCTGCACTGGATCAAGTTCTCCGGCACCAGCTGGCACAAAGACGGCTTCTTCTACAGCCGCTACGCGGAGCCTACCCAAGGTTCTAAACTGGCCAACAAGAATGAGTTCCACCAGGTCTACTACCACAAGGTAGGCACCCCGCAGAGCCAGGACAAACTCATCTGGGAAGCCAAAGAACACCCTTTGCGCCTGTTGTTCGCCGCCACCACCGAAGACGAGAAATACCTTATTCTCTCGGCCTCTGAGGGCACCAGCAACAATTCCTTGTTTGTGAAAGACCTTTCCAAAGCCAACAGCCCCATTGTGCCGCTGGTAGAGACCTTTGACAAAGAGTATGGTGTGGTGGAGAACATAGGAGACAAGCTGATCGTGCTCACCAACCAGGGTGCGCCTAAGTACAGGCTCATAGAAATTGACCTGAAGAAGCCGCAGCAGGCCAACTGGAAAACCTTGGTACCCGAAACGGAGAACGTGCTCATTTCGGCCTCTTTGGTTAACAACCGGTTGTTGCTCAATTACATGAAAGATGCCGCCACCCTGGTGCGGGTACACGATACCAGCGGCAAATGGCTGCATGATGTAACGCTGCCTACCATTGGCACGGCCAGCGGGTTCAGCGGCAAGAAAGCCGACAAAACCGTCTTCTACACCTTCACCTCCTACACGTATCCCAGCGCCATCTACCAGTATGATGTGGCCACGAACAAATCTACCCTCTTCCGCAAGTCTGAGGTAGACGTAGACATGGAGGCCTATGAGACCAAGCAGGTTTTCTACCCCAGCAAAGACGGCACCAAGATTCCCATGTTCATCACCCACAAGAAAGGGCTGGTACTGGACGGGAACAACCCTACCTACCTGTATGCCTACGGCGGGTTCAACGCCTCCATGACTCCCGGGTTCAGCATTTCGCGCATGGTGTGGCTGGAGAAAGGCGGCGTGTTTGCGGTGGCCAACATACGGGGCGGCGGCGAATACGGCGAGGCCTGGCACAAAGCAGGCATGACACCCAACAAACAGAATGTATTTGACGATTTCATCTCGGCGGCCGAATACCTGGTGGGCCAGAAATATACGTCTTCCCAGAAACTGGCCATTGCCGGCGGCTCTAACGGCGGCTTGTTGATTGGCGCCGTAGCCAACCAGCGCCCCGACCTGTTCAAGGTAGCCCTGCCCGCCGTGGGCGTGATGGACATGCTGCGGTTCCACAAATTCACCATCGGGTGGGCGTGGGTGCCGGAGTACGGCTCCTCAGATGATGCCGCCCAGTTCCAGAACCTGCTGGCTTTTTCGCCTATCCATAACATCAAGGAAGGGGTGAGCTATCCGGCTACCCTGGTCACCACCGCCGACCATGACGACCGCGTGGTACCCGCCCACTCGTTCAAGTACATTGCCACGCTGCAGGAGAAAGGCGCCGGGCCTAACCCGTACCTGATCAGGGTAGACGTGAAAGCCGGCCATGGCGCGGGCAAATCCACCACCGCCCAAATTGCCGAGGCCGCCGATGTCTGGGCCTTCACCTTCTATAATATGGGCGTGAACCCATACCCGGCGCAGTAAGGGCTCAGTCTTTTTATTCTATGCCGGCGCCTTCCCTGGGCGCCGGCATTTTTTATTGCAGGGCAAGGGGCGTAATTTGCCCTTTCATTTCTTCACGCTTCATCTTAGCAAGACACCATGAGTACATCTATCAATATCAGGAAGGGAACAGAGGCCGATTTGCCGGGCGTACACGCCTTGATTGTGGAACTGGCTGTGTACGAGAAAGCCCCCGACGAAGTCACTAATACCATAGAAGACATGCGCCGCGATGGCTTTGGCGAGAATCCTATCTACGAGTTCTTTGTAGCGGATTCACCGGAGGAAGGCATTGTGGGCATTGCTTTATATTATACCGCTTACTCCACCTGGAAAGGGAAGATGCTGTTCCTGGAAGACATTGTGGTCACCGAGCGCCTGCGCCGGCAAGGCATTGGCCGCCTGCTGTTCTACGCGGTAGCCAAAGCAGCCAAAGAAGAGAACTACAAGCGCATGAAGTGGCAGGTACTGGACTGGAACGAGCCAGCCATCAATTTCTACCGCAGCATAGGCGCCAACCTGGATGCCGAGTGGGTTAACTGCAACCTGAGCCAGGAAGAACTGCAACGTTTCTAGGTTCTTCGCCCCGAAGGGAAAAGCCATCCAATGACTCTCCCGCGGACAGAGGAGCCTGCTGCATTTCGGGGCTGCTTTATGGGAAACGGGCTGGGAATAGCTTTGGCGGAGACACTCGCAGGAGCTGCGCACACTACGAGGTCAGATTTAGTTCCGAGTTCTGAGTCGTGAGTCCTGAGTCTGATAATAGTAGAAGAGGCTGCCGCGGGATTGCTGTCTCGTGACAAAGGAGGAAGCGAGTCTCCAGACTCGTCGGGAATCGCCAGCAAGAGGACCTACGATCAGGTTTATCTCTTTTAACCGAAAGACAGCCGCTTGCCATTTTTAGGCTGTTTTGGTGGAAACAGCCTAAAATCAGCTTAACTGGTGGCGGCGGGAAACAGAATACGAGCTTCTTGAAACGAAAACGCCTTCCAGCTGCTCCTAGCGTTTTGAAGGCGTTTTCCTATATATAGGCCAGAAGCAGGGTGGCTATCCATGAATCAGTAATTCCTTAACTGATCAATGACAACCCACCCCTGCTGACTAAGCTTATCCTACTACTTCCAGCACGGTTCTGAAAGATACGAATTTGCCGGGGTACTGGGCCTGCATCTTCGCTTGCATGGTTTTGTCATGCTCGCGGTGGTATTCCATGAGGTCTTCCATGTGGCGGGCGTAGTACTGGATGGCGTAGGTGGTGCCGCCATTTTCTTCCTCGTCCATGACTTTGGCGATCTGGTATTTGAGGAAAAAAGTAGTGGCCATGACGGCGGGTATATGCGTTTCCTGCATCCACTGCAGCCACTCGGCGGCTACGGTGTTGTCAATGTTGACGGTTTCGTTGAAGAGAATCATGGTCAAATTTAAGGCTTTCTGCTCAGAGAAACAGAGAAGGAAAAGAAATGGTGCCTGAAGAAGCACCCATCACCCGCCCAGCAGTATCTAGCGGAAGACATATATCCATAACACACCTGAAGGGAGATAATAAGCTCAAGGCATCACTCCAGGTAGTCCAGGTCTTTGTTGAAGCTTTCTGGCAGGGTAATGATGGACACAAGGGCAATGACAATGGTGACCGCGCCTAGCAGGGCTGCCGTTTCCAGAATTCCCAGGCTGCCCTGCAAGCCTTTAAACGAGAGCGTCAAAATGACCACTGCCCCCCGTACGAAGTTGGGCACGGTGGTAGTAACCGTGGCCCGTATGTTAGTCCCGAACTGCTCGGCGGCAATGGTCACGAAGACCGCCCAATAGCCCCCTCCAAACCCAAGGGCCACGCACAGCGCATAGAAATACGTCTCACTGGCGCCTTGGGCCAGCAGGAACAACGCCACAATGCCTGCCAGCAAAAACAGGAACAGCACCACCACGCTTTTCCGGCTTCTAAGCTTTTGGCTCAGCAGTCCGCTGGCCAGGTCGCCTAAGGTCAGCCCAAAATAAGAAAAGGCAATGCCCTTGGCCGCCGAGATGGGCACTGCTATGCCCAGCGCCTGGCTTATCTCCGGGGAGAAGGTGATCAGCACGCCTATCACAAACCAGATGGGCACTCCAATGAGAATACACTTGAGGTACTTGAAGAAGCGGGCACCGTTGGTGAACAAACTCAGGAAGTTGCCCCGCACCACGTTTTGCGCCTGCGTACGGGCATACATACCCGATTCATACACCCCAATCCGGAGCAGCAGCAAGAGCAGGCCCAGCCCTCCGCCCACAAAATAAGCGGTGCGCCAATGGAAGTACTCGCCAATAACCCCGGCCAGAATGGCCCCTGAAATTCCCACCGACGCCACAATGGTGGTGCCATAGCCCCGCTTTTCTTTGGGCAAGACTTCAGACACCAGCGTGATGCCCGCCCCCAGCTCCCCGGCCAGCCCCACGCCGGCAATAAACCGTAGCCAGGCATAGGCCTCCAGGGTAGAAACAAAGCCATTGGCAATGTTCGCGGCAGAGTACAAAAAGATAGAGCCGAATAGGACTGAAATACGCCCTTTCTTGTCGCCAAGTACACCCCAGAAAATACCTCCCACCAACATGCCTATCATTTGCATATTTATGAGACGCACCCCCTCCTCCAGCAGGGCAACCGAATTGGTGATTCCTAGATCTTTGAGACTGGCAATTCTGACAATGCTAAAAAGCACCAGGTCATAAATGTCTACAAAGTAGCCTAACGCAGCCACCACAACGGCTGTGTTCAGCAATCTAGGGGCAGAAACCGGAGGAGAAGACGTGCGCATACAGATAACAGCAGAAGTTCAGATAGGATTATTCAGGAAAACAGCTATAAATCCTCAAATATAACTTTTAAAAGAGCAAATACTTTAACTACAGTTCGTTGCGTTCTACCGAGGATTTCAACCCATTCGTCGGAATAAAGAAGGAGATCATGTCATCGTCTGGAAAAAAGTTATACTTTTGTTAAAGTTATGTAACCTTGTCTCTATGGGCACGTATAAAGCCTCCTTCATCTGGTTCTTGTTTCTTAGTCTGTCCTTAAGCCTTCTTTCTCCCAAGACAGAGGCCGCCGTTTCCCCTGAAAACCAAGGCAAGTCTTTGCTTTGGAAGGTGAGCGGCAAAGGAATCAAGACTTCCTATCTCTACGGAACCTTCCACCTGGTGCCCAAAGACCAGTTCGCACTTTCTAGTAAGGTAAAACAAAAATTAATAAAATCACAGACGGTGGTGTTTGAGGTAGACTTAGACAGCCCCCAACTGAGCCGCCTGCTTTCCAAGACCATGCGCATGGAAAAGCCCCTGGAGTCTTTGATGACGGCGCAGGACTACAGCCTGTTAACCAGCTTCGTGAAAGACTCTCTGGAGCGCAACATGCAACAGTTCCGGTACATCAAGCCCGGGTTCCTGGGTCAGCTGCTCCTGTACCCTAAACTGTTGGGCTACAGCCCAGAGTCCTATGACCTGGCATTGCTGAACATGGCCAAGAAGTGGCACAAATCTATCTACGTGCTGGAAACCCCAGAAGAGCAGGTAGCCCTTTTTGACCAATCTACCCTGGAAGTACAGACCTCACAGCTGCTCAACAACGTGAAGCAGTTTGACAAACAACGGAAACTGATGCGGAACCTCCTGGGCCTTTACCAGCAGGAAGACCTTCAAGGCCTGTATGACCTTATCATCTCCCAGGAAGACGCCCAAGGCTCTAATAACCTGCTCTTAGATGAACGCAACCAGAAATGGCTGGCCCCTCTGCAGGACATGATGAAAAAAAGCCCCTCTTTTATAGCCGTAGGCGCTGCCCATTTGGCCGGAGAGCAAGGCCTGATCCAGTTGCTGCGGGCCCAGGGCTACAAAGTGGAACCCGTTCTAGACTAAAACCTATACTACCCTTTATTACTGGTCCTCTGTTCTGCCCCACAGCAGAACGGGGGACCATTTGCTTTTACAGGCTACCCGCCAAGAACTCAGAAGCGGTTAAGCACCCGTTTTCTGAATAACCGCCCTAAAACAAGGGCCGCCCGCTCCCCTCTTGGGGCCGGCCAGGTGGATGGGCAGTTTATGGCTACTACATGAAAAAGGCGCCGGAAATCTCCCGCGCCTTTTCATGTAGTAGCCTTGGCTTGACTGGGCCAGGCGGTGGCGCTTAGCCCACCGGTACTATTACTTTGAGGCTTATGTTACGGCCCATGTTGTAAACCCCGGTGCGGCCCGTGGCCGGATTCTCTGGGGCGTACTTCAGGCGGCTCAAATGGCTCTGGTAGGCTTTGTCCAGCACGTTGTTGGCAGTGAGGTAGACAGAAAGCCGCGTTTTGCCCTGCGCGTTGGTGAGGTTTCCGCCTATGCCCAGGTTCAGCAAGGTGTAGCCCGGCGTAGGCGTCTCGGTGCCGAAGGCGCTGTACACCTTGTTCTGCGCGAAATAATTCTCCACCTCGGCCTTGGCGTACCAGTTCCTGATGTAGGTGCCTGCTTTGGGGAAACTCACGCGCAGTTCCGTGTCCAGGCGCGGGGCGGGGGTGAAGGGCAGGTACTTCATGTCCTGGGGCACGTGCTTCTGGATAGAGCGCACCCAGGAGAAGGTATTCTCCAGGTGCAGCCAGTCCAGCGGGTGCGGGTGAATGTCCAGGACAAACTCGCCGCCGTACACGTAGGCATCGCCCTGCACGTACTTGAACGTAGGGGCCAGGTCGTCTTCCTCGCCGGAAAGCGAGTCACCGCCCAATACGTTGGTCAGTTTCTGCGCGAAAATGTAGTTCTGGATGTTATTCCGGAAGCCGTTCACGCCCAGGGTCACGTGTTTGCTGTCATAGGTAAGGCCGGCATCCGCCTGCAGGCTGGTCTCGGCCTTCAGGTCTGAGTTACCCACTTCATACCGGAACGTGCCTTCATGCCGGCCGTTAGAGGCCAGTTCCGCGATGTTGGGCGACCGGAATCCGCGGGCCAGGTTCGCTTTCACGGTCAGTTTCTCAGAAAGGCTGTAGGTGGCGCCCACGCTTCCTGAAATATTGGCGAACGAGGTGTTGAAACCGTTGAATTTCGTTTCCTCGGCCAGAGCCGGGTCGGTGGTGAATTCGTCCTCATCGGTCATGAACAGGGCATCAGAGGCTATTTCGCGGTAGTCATACCGCAACCCGCCGCTTAGGTGCAAGGGCCCGAACTCTCGTTTCAGGAACGCGAACACGCCTGCATCCCAGAGCCGGTACTCAGGAATAATGACTTCTTCGCCCTCGTTGCGGTTCTGCTGCACCATGCCATTCACGCCCACCGTAGGCTCCCAGCTGCCCCAATTAGGCAGAAAGTACTTCACGTCATAGTTGAACGTGCGCAGGCGCATGGCCAGTTCCTCTTCCTGGGTGTCTACGGGGTTGCCGTACTCGCGGCGCAGGTTCTGCTGCCAGGCCAGGTTGAAGGTGAGGCGCGATTTCTCAAACACCAGATTGTTCTGCGAGGCCACCCGCAGGTGGTTGATGCGCTGCTGTGGAATGCCAATGCCATAGCCGGTCAAGTCCTCTCCGGTGGCGGTTTCCTCTTCGGCCTCGCCGTTATGGTTCACCAGCTTCAGGAAATTGCCTTCCTCATCGCGTTCGCCCTCTACCAGGCCTACCGTCTGGTTAAACGTGCTGAAGGCCAGGTGCGAATAGCCCCAGCTTTTGTTCAGGCCCACGTAGCCGTTGGCGTTGGTTTCCCTGAAGCCCGAGTTGTACACACGTCCGTCATAGTCGTTGCGGTAGTTGCCGGCCACTTTCTGGCTCAGGCGCGCCGCCCAGTTAAACCCGTTCAGGTTACCGGCGTTGTAAGCCGAATAGCCCAACAAGTTGTTATTGCTCTGATAATTGGTAGAAAGGTTTCCGATCACCTTGCCTTCGGCAATGGGGTCTGGGGTAAGGAAGTTGATGACGCCGGCGATGCCGTCTGAGCCATACATCAAACTGCCTGGGCCTTTCACAATCTCAGCGCGGTCAATAGAGTATTCGTCAATCTCAATGCCGTGCTCATCGCCCCACTGCTGGCCTTCTTGCTTGATGCCGTCATTGAGGGTGATGATGCGGTTGAAGCCCAGGCCCCGGATAACCGGTTTGGAGATGCCTGCGCCGGTGGAGATCTGCGCCACGCCGGGCGTTTTGGCAATGGCGTCAATGATGTTGGTGGCGGCACCGCGCTCCAGTTCCTCCCGGCCTACCACCGTGGTGGGTACGGGATTCAGGCGGCTCTCCGTGGAAGAAGAAACACCCGTCACCACCACTGCCCTGATCTCCGTCACCGAAGGGGCGAGGGTGAAGTTAGCCGTGGTAGCCCCGTTGATGGTGATGGATTGCGCTTTGGTCACGTAGCCAATGTAGCGGATCTCCGCCAGGAACCGCCCTCTGGGAAGGTCTTGTAAGGAGTAATGGCCCTCTGCATCCGTGGTAACGGCGCGTTTCAGGTCGGTCAGGTACAAGATGGCCCCAATCAGGGGAGTTTTGGTCTGCTCATCTGAGATGGTACCGGAAAGGGAGTTGTTGCTTTGGGCCATGGCGTTCCCGACGGAAAACAGCAGGCCCAGGCATAGAAAGATTCTATAGAAAAACATGATGGTCTGGTTAAGAAAACTGGAAAACAGGCCGTAAACCACAGCCATAGCACCTGCCGCGCGCAAGCGAGGCGCCAGAAGACGGAAGTGTTGACGGGCAGCACCGCCACCCTTCTCCTCGCAAAAAGAAAAGGCGGGAGGTCTAGGCTACCGCGGGCGGACCGCGCGGGGAGGCGGTATGCGGATAGCTGAATTTCCAGATGAAGGCGTACCCTGGCCGGTAGCTGTCTATCCAAGGCACCGGGGCAAGAAAGGCAACCTCTGTTTCTGAGGCCTGGAATGGCGTATCAAACAGTTCGGCGGTAGGGCAATGCGTGTGCTTTTTGTCTATGTGCGGCCGGTTCTCATCATGCGGCCGGTCTTCTGAGTGGGCGTGGGCATGCAAGGCCACCAGCACCTTTTCAGGCACCATCACCCGCATAAACAGCAGGAGCAAAAGGTAGCTACTTACAAGTCTGAGATACTGCACAAGCTTAGCGTATCTGCGAATATACGCAAGTTCCTTAAATACTGGTAATAGGGCAAAATGAGGCCTAGCGGCGTGGAAAGCCATTTAGTCCCTGTTTTTCTGAAAATGGCCCTAAAGCAGGGCGTGGTAGCGGCCATAAAAGTAGCGGCCATAAAAAAGGAGCCGCCCTTGTTTGGCGGCTCCTTTTTACAAAATAGGCAGAAAACGGACAATAAGCCGTGGCTTAGTGGTCATGCCCGGAAGGGTGAATCTCAAAGGTGACATTCAAATCATCTGAGCCTCCGGCAAAGCGGTAGTCGGGGTTGTTCCAGTTGGCGGCGGCGGCGTGCGCTTTGTTCAGGCCGTGGCGCAACACCACTTTCAGGTCAAAAGAACCATTGTCGGCTTTCAGCACCTCCATCCGGCCCTTCAGGCCAATGCCGCGGCCGTTCTTGTCCTTGTCTTCATAGGTATAGGCTAAATAACCTGGCTTAGACGGCACAAAGAAGAACTGGTGCTCGTCGCCGGCGTCTATGAATTCCTGGTTCAGCGACTTGCCTTTGCGCTGCACATCCACGAACAGGCGGTAATGGGCATGCTCCTCCAAATGCACGTGCCGCGGCGACACGGTGCCGTCTTTGGCCACGGTCACTTTCACGGTATCGGTGGTCTGGTGGTAATGGTCATGGCCGCCGTGGGCCTCCACGTCCAGTTCCACAAAATAGAATTTCACGCCGTCAAACTCCTCCTGCGGTACCTCGGGCTCCGGGTCATCAGAAGAACAGGCGGTGAAGAACAAAGAAGCGCCTAACGCGGCAATGGTCAAAAACGAACGAAATAACGTATTCATGGTCTTTTTAAAATTTGGGGTTAAAAACGCTTTTAAAATGGGTTAGAACCGCCAGGAAACGCGCGCCGTGAAGTTGCGGCCTACGTCATGGGCATAGTACCTAAAGCGGTTCATGTACTCTTTGTAAAGGGTGTTGGTGAGGTTGTTCACCGAGAAATGGAGGCCCAGTGTTTGTTCGCCCAGCTTCCATTGGGTACCGGTGTTCAGGTGCAGCAGGTGATAGGAGGCAGGCGGGGCCGCGAAGTCACTCCCGGCGGTATAGCGGTGCTGCCGCGCCACCCACTGCGACTGCACCTGCAGGTAAGTATCCTCCAAGGCAGAGCTAATCTCTGGCCGCCAGCTCAGGCTGTTCTCCAGCCGGTCTGTAGGAATCCAGGGCAGGTACTGGTCTTGCCGCAGGTCCGTGGCCCGCACCAGCGAGCCCTTCAGCTCATACCGGAACGGCTTCCAGAAATCATACTGCAAAGACACATCGCTGCCCCAGAAGCGGGCATCCGTTTGCCGGTACCGGAACGTGGGAAAAGACCCGCGCAGGCTCTCATAGAAACCACCCGCCGGCTCCAGGTAGATGTAATCCTGAATGTGGTTGGCATAGGCCGTGAACTCCAGTTGGAGGTTATTGGCATGGTATTCCAGCGTATTGGTCCACTTGTAGCTTTTCTCACTTTGCAGGGTGGCATCTCCGGTCTCGTAGCTGGCAGTGCCGTGGTGCAGGCCGTTGCTGTACAGCTCATTCACCACCGGCGGACGCCAGGCAGAACCCAAATTAGTGCGGATAGTCCAGGCTGGGTGCAGGTGCAGCGCCCCGCCCAGAGAACCCGTCACGTTGTGGAACCGCCTGATGCCGCCATAGGCCTGGGCGTTCTCATAGTAGCCGCGCGCGTTCACGTATTTGTAGTCATACCGCGCCCCGGCCTCCAATTCCCAGGTTTCCCTGATGAGCTTGCCCATGAGGTAGCCGCCACCGGCATAGCTGTCATAGTTAGGAATAAGCGGAATAGCTCCCGTACCCGGCACGTTGTTGTTGATTTGCAGCATGCCGTTGAGGCCCGTGGTGATTTTCAGGCCCCGCGAGAAGAGCTTGTCATACGCCACCTCCAGGGTTTGGGTCGTCAGCGCCATGTCCAGCGATGGCACGCTGCGGTACTCGCCCCGCCTAATGTCAAACTCCTGCCGTTGGTTGTACTGCAGACCATACACCACGTCCAGGTTCTCACCCTCGCCCAGATGCAGGTGCCCCTTGGCTTTGAGCAGATGATGGTCTATCTGCTGCCGGGGCACACCTACCTGGTAAGAGAAAGCGCCTTCCTCCCAGGGCCGCTCCGCGGATATCCGGGTCATCAAATCCTCCAGAGAGCCAATATGCGCGCCTTTGAAAATGCCCAGTTCCGTCTGGAAACGGCTGTAGAAAAGCTCGGCACCTATTTTCTCCGAAGTGTAGCCCAGCGCCGCTGAGTAGTTAACCTCCCGCAGCCCGGTGTTTTCCAGGTAGTAGTCGGCGGTTTTGAGGTTGCCCGCTTTCTTGAGGGTTCCTTGTACGCGCCAACCCAATCCCGGCACCTGCTTCAGGCCGCCATTTAACATTCCAGACACGGTGCCGCTGCGGCCATTGCTGGCCCCTACGGTGGTAAGCTGTCCGTGCAGTTCAGGCGTGGAAGGCAAGGCCGGAGGCTCCACCAGTACCACGCCGCCCATAGCCTCGGGGCCGTAGCGCACGGCTTCCGCGCCTTTCACCACCGTCAACCGGTTCGCAATGAAAGGGTCAATCTCGGGGGCATGTTCGGCGCCCCATTGCTGGCCTTCCTGCCGGATGCCGTTGTTCAAGGTAAGAATGCGGTTGCTGTGCAGGCCATGGATGACCGGTTTGGCAATGGTACCGCCCGTCTGCAACATGGTTACCCCAGACACCTGGGTAAGGGCCTGGGCCAGTGAGCCGCCCTGGGCTTTTTCCAGCGCCTGCCCCGTGAGCGTAGAGCCCGCCGTGGCGCCGGAGGCCGGCAACTGGTGCCCGGTCACCTCCACTGATTTCAGCAAGGTAGCATCAACGTGTAAGGCAAAGTCCAAAGATTCTACCGTTGACCTCAGCCGTTTCTGCCGCGTTTCAGGGGAAAAACCCAAATACGACACCGTGACTGCTACCGGACCAGCACACAAACCGGTGAACTGGTAGCGGCCCTGGGCGTTGGTGCTGGTGGCGTGCGAAGTGCCCTGAATCTGGACGGTGGCACCCACCAACGGGGTACCGGCATCACGGTCCAGGATAAGGCCCGAGAGGGTGAGGCCACACGGCGTTACCCCGGGGGCTGTGGCAGGTACATTCATTTGCTGAGCCCACCCTGAGGATAGGGAAAGCCAGGCACACAGCACCAGCCACGCCGAATAGGAAAGATATTCGCGCAACTTGGTAAGAATAAAGAATGAAAAATAGACGGGCGGGAGCCCATTGGTTTCTCAGGCGCGCAAGAGCTTGTTTAACTTTGGATTCAAAGGCGGAAACAGCAAG
Source organism: Rufibacter glacialis (assembly GCF_008271745.1). Lineage (GTDB taxonomy): Bacteria > Bacteroidota > Bacteroidia > Cytophagales > Hymenobacteraceae > Nibribacter > Nibribacter glacialis. Next base: position 103,084 of record NZ_VKKZ01000001.1, read on the forward strand.
AGCAAGGTTCTGCGGAAGCGGTTTTTAAGCCTCGTAGCAGCGCTACGGTGGCATTGAAAGCGGGAACGCAGGTACTTGCTAGAGTCCGGTTTTCTGCCCGAAGCTTAAGCTTAAACTAGCTTTAAAGCCGTTTCCGGCCTGTTTTAAGAAAAACAGCCGTCAGACGGGTGCGCATGGAATGGTCTGGCCCATCCTATACCCAAGAAAAATTAAGAAAGGGAGAAACCTGCCGGGGGCCCGCGCAGGAAGGAATAGGCGGGAGTAGTGGCATACCCCGCCAGCGTCATGAAGGAACCGTGCTGCACCACGTGCACCAGCGGAACCGGCACCACCACCCCCTCAGGAGCCTGGAAAGATGCCTGGAACAGGCTGTCTACCGCGCAGTGGTGGTGCTTGGAGCTGACCAGGGATTTTCCCGGATAATGGGCCGCTTCTTCGGTGTGTTCGTGCGCGTGCAGTTGCAGCAGCAGCGCATCCGGGGTCATGACCCGGGTGAACAGCAGCAGCAAAAACAGGGCACTATAGCGCGAGAAGTTTTTCACCGGAACAGTTAGATTCGGCCAAATATACAAGGTTTTTGCCTGAAGAGTTGCCTCCACGGTGATTTTCTGATCATTGCCTCTGCCATCCTGTCACTTTTGCTCCTCTGGAACAGCTTTTGCCAAGGGATGAATTGTTGCTTATGCAGTGCTGCTTTTTTGGGCTTGTCAGCTAACGATGGCGCGGAAGTTACTTCCGTGACTAAGATTAGGTCTGTAGGGGCAATCCCTTGTTGTTGCCCTACCAAGGTAGCATCCGCAAGAGGGCAACCACAAGGGATTGCCCCTACAGAATGGAAACGAAGGAGTACCTGTTTTAGGCTTGTTTATTTAAAAAAACACCAAGAACAGAACATCGGCGCAGCCGAGATTGGAAGAGAAGATAACGCATTTAATATAACACACATCGATAGATAAGGAAATGGAAGAAAAAGGCACGATTTCGATTCACACCGAGAACATTTTCCCCATCATCAAGAAGTTCTTGTACTCAGACCACGAGATTTTCTTGCGCGAACTGGTTTCCAACGCGGTTGACGCCACACAGAAAGCCAAAAGCCTCTCCAGCATCAGTGAGCTGAAAGGCGACCTGGGCGAGCTGAAGGTGACCGTGAAGGTGGACAAGGAGAAGAAGCAGATCATCATCTCGGACAACGGGATAGGGATGACCGCCGAGGAAATCAAGAAATACATCAACCAGATTGCCTTCTCGGGCGCCACCGAGTTTGTGGAGCGCTACAAAGACTCCAACGCCGACAAGAGCCAAATCATCGGGCAGTTCGGGCTTGGGTTCTACTCGGCGTTTATGGTGGCCAGCACCGTGGAGATTGACACTTTGTCGCACGCAGACGGCGCGGAGCCTGCACACTGGACTTGCGACGGCTCTACGGAGTTCACCATCACCACCGGTTCCCGCACCGAGCGCGGTACGGACGTGATTCTGAACATTGCCGAGGATTCTGAGGAGTTCCTGGAAGAGGCGCGCCTGCAGACCATTCTGAACAAATACTGCAAGTTCCTGCCCATTCCGGTGGAGTTCAACGGCGAGGTTATCAACAACCCCAACCCGCTTTGGACCAAGTCGCCGGCGGAGCTGACCGACGAGGACTACAAAAACTTCTACAAGGAGCTGTATCCTTTCTCTGAGGATCCGCTGTTCTGGATTCACCTCAACGTGGACTATCCGTTCAACCTGACCGGTATCCTGTACTTCCCGAAGGTGAAGAACGAGTTCGACTTCCAGAAAAACAAAATCCAGCTCTACAGCCGCCAGGTGTTCATCACCGATGAGGTGAAAGACGTGGTGCCGGAGTTCCTGATGCTGTTGCACGGTGTGCTGGACTCGCCGGACATCCCGTTGAACGTGAGCCGCTCGTTCCTGCAGGCCGATGCCAACGTGAAGAAAATCAACACCTACATCACCCGTAAGGTGGCCGATAAGCTGAACGAAATCTACAAGAAAGACCGCACCGCCTACGAAGAGAAGTGGAACGACATTGCGGTGTTCGTGAAGTACGGCATGCTCTCTGACGACAAGTTCTACGAGAAAGCCAAGGACTTCGCCCTTCTGCAGAACACCGAGGGCAAATACCATACGCTGGAGGAATACCGCGCCCTGGTACAGGCCAACCAAACCGACAAAGACGGTAACCTGGTTATTCTCTACACCACAGACCCCGAGAAGCAGCACGCCTTCATTGAGACGGCCCAGAACCGCAACTACGATGTGGTGAAGCTGGACACCATGATTGACCCGCACTTCATTGGCCAGTTAGAGCAGAAACTGGAGAAAACGACCCTGAAACGCGTGGACGCCGACACCATCGACAAGCTCATCCAGACCGATGCCAAGCCGGAGAGCGTGCTGTCTGAGGAAGAGACCACGCGGTTGAAGGAACTGTTTGAGAAAGCCATCGCGAACCAGAACATGACCGTTGGGGTGGAAGCCTTGAGCGTGGATGACCAGCCGGTGATTATCACCCTGCCTGAGTTCATGCGCCGCATGAAGGACATGAACCGCATGGGCGGCGGCGGCATGATGATGATGGGCAACATGCCTGACATGTACAACGTCACCATCAACGCCAACCACCCCATCAACCACCGCATCCTGAAGCACAACGACGAGCGCGGCGAGAAAATCGCCAAGCAAGCCTATGACCTGGCGCTGTTGTCGCAGAATATGCTTTCCGGTGCCGCCTTAACGGCCTTCGTGAAACGCAGCGTGGAGTTGATTGACAAAGAATAGTGATCCGCTGTTTTAGCGCAGTTTTATGAAAAAGAGGCCGGAAGCGTAAGTTTCCGGCCTCTTTTTGGTTTTATGGGAAGGTATTGTTTTTAAAGGTCAGTTGCTTTCACTCGTATTATTTTGCCGTCCTGTGAGAATACCAACTCTCCGTTAACCTTCTGCTTGGCCTTTACCAGCTTAATGAATGCCAGGTCAAGGCCTTTCAGTATCTTGTTCTTGAGTTCTTCCGTGTTTTGGATTTCTTTTTCCATTAGTGCCTTTCTTTAAGCAATCTCCATGTTTCAGGAGCGTAAATGGTAAACTTCTCAGCCTTTATGCCCTCTGCAATCATCGTATACGGTGTTTGGGAATTGTCAATCATCATCCAGAAATCGCATAATGGAATGAATAGTTCATAAAGATTATGAAGTCCCTTCCTGTATCGTCTACAAATTACCTCTTCCGGAATATTATGCCCACCTTCTGCCACTCTTGCTTTAACTCTTTCTATGGCCAGTTCAGGGCTGCTAAGCCAAAAATAGACAAGAGTGATACGGTAACCTAACTCCTTTGCCTGTTTAACGGTTTGGGCATAGCTTCTGGTAGAGAGAGTAGTTTCTATGGCAAAATCTTCCCCTTTCTTCAACAATTCCTGTATGCGTTGCAACATGATTCTTGCCGCTTCTATGGCCACCTTCTCCGGTTGAAATGGGGAAAGTCCCCGGGCAATCTCATCTGCATTCACAAACTCCCGGCAGTTCAGCATGTCAGGCAGCACAGTAAAGGAGGCAGTGGTTTTTCCCGCTCCATTGCAACCTGCTATGATGTATAAGTTAGGCATTCATCATTTTTAATAAAGGTTCTGGTCCTGGCTCTAGTATAGAACCGAATATAAAATAAATAGTGTGCCCCCTAGATATCTTCTTGTTCTTTTGATTCATTTCCATGAAAGACATATAAAACATTGCAATACCTTCTGAAATTTCAGAATATTTGGCCCAATAGCTGCTTTAGAGAATATTTTCATTTCTACCTTAGCAGTTATTTTTTTCATTAAACCTGTTCTCCCTCCCAACCATGCCCAAACCCATCCTCACGTTCCTTTCCTGCGGCCTCCTCACCTTGGCGCTAAGTTGCTCCTCCTGTTCCAAGGAAACCTTAACGGCCAACACGGCTGCCAGCAGCAAATCCACCTCCGCCAAGCCCGGCAAAGGTTTAATCACCGGTGCCGACCAGACGGAGAAATACGTGCCCTACCTGAAAGGCAAGAAAGTAGCCATGGTGGTGAACCAGTCATCTACCATTGGTGGCAAACCCAGCGTGGACAGCCTGCTGGCTTCGGGGATCCAGATTGTGAAGGTGTTTGGGCCGGAGCACGGCTTTAGGGGCAATGCCAGCAACGGGGCGCACGTGGGCGACGAGGTGGATGCCAAAACCGGCATTCCTATCATCTCGCTGTACGGCAAAAAGAAAAAGCCCAGCAAGGAAGACCTTGCGGGCGTAGATGTGCTCATCTATGACATTCAGGACGTGGGCGTACGTTTCTATACCAATATCAACACGCTGCGCGATGTCATGGAATCGGCGGCCGAGCACAACGTGGAGATGATGGTGCTGGACCGGCCTAATCCGCATGGCTACCTGATTGACGGCCCTATCCTGGACATGAAGTATAAATCGGGCATCGGGCAGTTCCCTATCCCTATTGCGCACGGGCTCACCGTGGGCGAGTTCGCGCAGATGGTGAACGGCGAAGGCTGGATGGAGAAAGGCCTGAAACTGAGCAAACTCAACATCATCAAGCTGGCTAACTACCACCATGACCTGCCCTATGTGCTGCCGGTGAACCCCTCGCCCAACCTGAACACACCCCAAAGCGTGATGCTGTACCCCAGCCTGTGTCTGTTTGAAGGCACCATCATCAGCCAGGGACGCGGTACGCACATGCCGTTCACGGTGTTGGGTGCGCCAGCGCTTAAAGGCAAATATGATTTCAACTTTACGCCCGTGAGCATCCAGGGCATGAGCGAGACGCCCTTGCACATGAACGAGGTCAGCTACGGGCTAGACCTCCGGAAGTATGATGTGGAACAACTCAGAAAGAAGCGCCAAATCAACCTGAGCTGGATGATTGAGCTCTACCAGGCCTACCCAGAGAAAGCACGGTTCTTTGACTCTTCCTACAGCAAGCAGATGGGCGTGATTGAAAGACTGGCCGGCGTAGCCGATTTCCGGAAGCAGATCCAGGAAGGCTGGTCTGAGGAAAGAATCAGAGAAACCTGGCAGCCGGGACTGGCCGCCTACAAAGAAATGCGCCAGAAATACCTTTTGTATAAGTAAGAGATGGCCGTTTAGGTGCTATTATCCTGAAAAGAGGCCGGAATCGTTCCGGCCTCTTTTGTTTTAAGGCCCAATATTTGCGTTCTGCAGGTACAAGCACGCACAAAACATCATGAAAATGAATTCCAAATTAGCGGCCATTGCCGTCTCTCTCTTATTGCTCAGCAGTTGCGCCCCTAACGCCACGCCGACCACTTCCACCACCACGGCCTCTGTGCAAACCAATGACACCAAATTGTTGAACGGAAGCTGGAGACTTATAAGCCTGAACGGGAAAGCAGTTTCTTCCGCAGATGTTTCGCGCACGCCTCAACTCACGTTCCAGGTGGCCGAACAACGGGTAAATGGCTTTACCGGCTGTAACCGTGTCTTCGGTGGGGCTACTGCTACGGCCACCCACCTTACCTTCCAGCACCTGGGTTCCACCCGTATGGCCTGCGCCGAAGAGAACCTAGAACAGCCGTTCCTGGCTGCCCTTTCAGACACTACTTTGGCATATCAGGTGACCTCTACTCAACTGACGCTGCTCAAAGAGAACCAGCCGGTACTGGTATTCACCAGAACCAAGGCCGAATAAGCCTCTTATCTTTGAAGAAGAAAACCCTATGTTTAGGGGCCGTTTTTCAGAAAACAGCTCCTAAACATGGGGTTTCTCATTGGCAAGTTTCAGGCGTTAAGCTTACGCCCCAATCTTCACGGAAGTCATGGTGAGCGAGCCGCCTACCATTTTGTCGTTGAAGAAGGTAGCCTCCTCGTTTTTGCCCTGGAGGCCCAGCGTGTACATGAGCGGCAGGTAATGCTCTACCGTGGGAATCGCCAGCAAGGCTTCTTTGCCTAAGGCCTTGTAATTGATGAGCGGCTGATGGTCGCGGTTCAGGATGAGGTTTTTGAACTTCTCATTGATGGTGTGGGTCCAGTCATAGCCGCCGCCGTTGATCAGGCGCCAGTCTACCATGCGTAAGTTGTGCACCATGTTGCCGCTGCCCACAATTAAAACACCTTTCTTGCGCAGAGCCGTCAGTTCTTTGGCTAAGTCATAATGGTACTGGGGCCCTTTGGTGTAGTCAATGCTGAGTTGCAGCACGGGCACGTTAGCCTCCGGGTACATGTGCCGGATGATAGTCCAGGTGCCGTGGTCCAGGCCCCAGTCATGGTCAAGTTCCACGTGGGTTGACTTCACCAGTTCCACGGTTTCCTTCGCCAAGGCAGCATGTCCGGGGGCCGGATACTGCACCGCGAATAACTCCTGCGGGAAGCCCCCGAAGTCATGGATGGTCTGCGGGAAGTCCATAGCCGTGATCTTGGTGCCCTTGGTAAACCAGTGCGCTGATACTACCAGCACCGCTTTGGGCGTGGGAATCTCCTGGGCCAGCTTAGTCCAACGCTGGCTGAACTCGTTGTCTTCAATTCCGTTCATAGGCGAGCCGTGGCCAATAAAAAGCACCGGCATGGTATAGTCTTGAGGCGTAAGATCCTCGGTGAATTTTCTGAATGCGCTTAACGTAGTCATAGCTATTGCTCCTCCGGCTGCTAATTTGATAAAGTCTCTTCTTTCCACGTATGTCAAGATTTGGAGTAAAGAATCAAGTTGGTGGCCTGTCAGCCGGGCTGATGTAGCATCAGCCTCTCGCTACCTCAGGTTCACCATGCAAAGGTCGGACTAGGGTAGGCAGAAAAGAATAAGGTAGTTTAAGATTTGCGTGGGCTTTATATTTTGAGCTGCAAATGCCCCATAGAAGAACCTGCCTTTCCCTTTTTCTCACACCGTAGCGCTGCTACGCTGCTCAAAAAACACTTAGGCAGAACCCTCAACAAACCTAAGAAATGGCCTGCTGGTACAAATCAAGACCCTCAGACTTGATAGAACTGAAGAACTCGGGCGTGATGCCCAGGTAAGAAGCAATGTGGTACTGCGGAATGCGTTGGCTCAGATCAGGGAATTTGAGCAGGAAATCCCGGTAATTCTCGGCGGCTGTCTGGGTCATGCCGGAGAGCGTCCGTTTCTTGAAGGCGAAGTACCCGTTCTGGAGCAGTTTCCTGAAAAACAGGTTGAAAACAGGGTACCCCTGCGTGAGTTGCTCAAAGGCGGCAATATTGATCTGCACGTACTGGGTGGGCTCCAGGGCCTGGATGGACAAGAGGGCCGGTTTGCCAAACCCGATGTCGCTGATCCAGTAGTGTTCCACGGCGAACTCCAGGTTCACTTCCTTCCCGGCCTTGTCTACAATAAAGGAGCGCAGGCAGCCTTTCTGCACAAAATACAGGGCACGCGTAGGTTGCCCGGTGTGCAGCAGGAACTCCTTTTTCTTCGCCTCGCGTATTTCACAAATAGCCAGGAAGGCTGCTTCTTCTTCCTGGGAGAGCGTTACGTGCTGGGCGAGGGCGGCGATGAGACTGGTGTGGGGCAAAGGAAAGAGGTATGATGGTTGGTCCTGGATTCAAAGGGCTAACAAGTACTTGCCTGATAGCAGGAACAAGTTCTCTTAAGGTACGATAGGTATTGTCTGGGGCATGTATGACCAATACAGGAAGGGCGTACTTCTTGAAATTCTGCTGGTAGGCCAGGTTCCTGTCAAACGTGAGAAGCGCACCAAATTTTTCTTGGAGTAGAAGCTGGAGGAGTTCTCGTTCTTCTTCCCATTCCAGCCTTTATCACTTACAGTAAAAATTTCATGCTCTGTAAAGTCAAGCTTCAGGCGCTTGGGCAAATTCTCATCAAGCAGCAGCCTCATACAGCTTCTCAATGTTCTTTGAAGTCAAAAGCTTCTCCGCGATACCCAGGATCGCTACTGCCTGTTCTTTCTGAACAGTAGGAAAATCTTCCAGAAATTCATTCAAAGAAATACCTTTCTCTAAATGGGAAAACAGGGTTTCAATAGGAACTCTGGTGCCTTTGAAAACCGGTTGTCCTGCCAGGGTCTCCGGGTCAATGGTAATATATTCTTTGATGCCTGCCATACTCTACACTATACGCAAAAGTTAATTTGTTCTCCGCATCCTTACCACGCAGCGCAGAGCCGGGCTTTGGCGTCCAGGAACTCCTGCCACATCTCCTGCACAATCTCACCGGCGGGCTTGATGTCCTGGACCATGGCCGCGGCCTGGCCGATCTCCAGTTCGCCTTCGTCCAGGTCGCCTTCGTACATGCCGCGTTTGGCCCGCCGTGAACCTAAAAGCTCTGCCAGCTCCAGGTTGCTGGCGCCGCGTAACTCAGCGGCTTTCACGTCTTGGTAGAACTTGTTTTTGAGCAGGCGCACGGGGGTGAGTTGTTTCAGAGAAAGCTCCGTGTCACCTTCCTGGGCGGCTACCACCCGGTCTTTGAACGCCTGGTGCGCGCTGGACTCCACGCTGGCCACAAAGCGGCTGCCCACCTGCACGCCATCGGCCCCCAAAGCCAGGGCGCCCAAGATACCGGCCCCGTTGGCAATACCCCCGGCCGCAATGAGCGGTAGGCTCACCGCCTGGCGCACCAGGGGAATCAAGCAGAACGTGGTGGTTTCCTCCCTTCCGTTGTGGCCCCCGGCTTCAAACCCTTCGGCCACGATGGCGTCTACGCCGGCTTCTTCGCACTTACGGGCAAACTTGACGTTGCTCACCACGTGCACCACCTTGGCCCCGTTGTCCTGCAGTTTCTTCGTCCAGGTTTTTGGGTTTCCCGCTGAGGTGACCACCACCGGCACCTTTTCCTCCATGATGATCCGGAAATGCTCGTCCAGGTCGGGGTACAGCAAGGGCACGTTCACGCCAAATGGTTTATCTGTAGCGGCTTTGCATTTCTGAATGTGCGCGCGCAAGATCTCGGGGTACATGGAACCCGCGCCCAGAAGGCCCAGCCCGCCGGCATTGCTCACCGCCGAGGCCAGTTCCCAGCCGCTGCACCAGATCATGCCCGCCTGAATGATAGGGTATTGGATATTGAAGAGTTGGGTGATTCGGTTCATATTTGAGATGTAGGATATAAGACACAAGACGAAAGACTTTATAAAATAGAAGGGAAAATCTTATGTCTTGTGTCCTGCGTCTTGCGTCCAGACTATCAGTTGCTGAAATCAATCTCGGTGCTGTCGCCAATGTTGAGGCGCTGGCTCAGGCCTTTAAGTGAGGAGTCTGACCCCACCAATGAATCTTCCAGCACGGCATACCCCAGTTCGGCGTAGCCGCCGATGATAGAGTTGCGCACAATGGTGTAGTTAAGGATGGCACTCTCGCCAATGGCCACGTTGGGCCCCACAATAGAGTTGGAGATCTGCACGCCTTTGCCAATGCTCACCGGCGGAATAATGATGGTATTGGGAAACTCTGGGTATTCGGCTTTCCTGAACTCAGGGCGGTTGAGAAGGGTGGCGTTGGCCTGTAGCAAGGTGTCTTTGCGGCCGCAGTCAAACCAGTGGTCAACCGTGTGGGGCACCATTTTCTCCCCGTTCACGATCATGTGCATGAGCGCATCGGTGAGGTGGTGCTCGTCTCTGGTCCTGATGTCGTTGTCCACGATATATTCCAGAGACTCGGCCAGCTTGGCCGGATGCGCTATCTTGTAGAGGCCTACCAGCGCGAAGTTAGACTTAGGGATTTTGGGTTTCTCAATCACCTTGGTAATGTAGCCCTCCCGGTCCATCTCAGCAATCCCGAACATGGAGGGGGTCTTGACGTTTTTCACGCCCAGCATGGTGTGCTCAGAGGAGAAGAACTGCTGCATGTCCACATCCACAATGGTGTCTCCCAGCTGAATGAGCACGTCTTTCTCATGGCGGAAGGTCTCGCGGGCGGCCCAAAGGGCATGGCCCAGTCCTTCGCGCGGCTGCTGCACCACAAACTCAACCTGCACATGGGCGTATTTCCGCTGCACGTAATGCAGGATCTTTTCACCCAGATACCCTACCACCAGCACAAACTGCGTGATGCCGGCCGCCTGTAAGCGTTCAATGATATGCCCCAGAATGGCCTTACCGGCAATGGGCACCAAGGCCTTGGGTTGGGTGTGGGTGTGGGGGCGCAAACGGGCTCCCATACCCGCCACCGGAATGATTGCTTTCATACTACGTTAAAGAAGGCTTTTCATCACAAGCTACGCAATTCTGCCGATTTTCAGCACAAGGCCTCCCCAGCAAGAAGGCCCATTGGGGCAGTTGCCCTAAATTAATGATAGTGTTTTTTGAATATTTCAGCCAGAACCTTGTATCTTTAGTGGAGCCTTTCTCAATGGGCTGAAAGGGCCAAGAAACCCTATTTTAGCTCCCTTTAAAGGAATTTACGGCAAAAACGCATATTTTCTGCCTCTACTACGTATAGAGGTTGCCCATTACTGATAAGTACATACCTCATCAACCCTGATTCTGAATAAACATCCTGAACTATGAAAAAACTATTGCTTTACCTTGTTGGCTTCGTGATCCTGGCCTCCCAAAGCTCCTGCGGCTATAATGACATGGTGCAGAAAGACGAACAAGTCTCCAGCCAGTGGGCGCAGGTGCAGAACTCCTACCAACGCCGGGCCGACTTGGTGCCTAACCTGGTGAACACCGTGAAAGGGGCCGCCAACTTTGAGAAAGAGACCCTTACCCAAGTCATAGAAGCGCGCGCTAAAGCCACCAGCATCCAACTGAACGCCGACCAGCTGACCCCTGAGAACATGGAGAAATTCCAGGCGGCCCAGAGCCAGCTGAGCGGCTCACTCTCCCGCCTGATGGCCACCGCGGAGGCTTACCCAGACCTGAAAGCAAACCAGAACTTCCTGGAGCTGCAGGCACAGCTGGAAGGCACTGAGAACCGCATCTCGGTGGAAAGGCAGAAATTCAACACCACCGTGCAGGACTACAACACCTACATCAGGGCGTTTCCGCGAAACTTCTTTGCCGGCTGGTTTGGCTTTGAGAAGAAAGGGTACTTCCAGGCAGATGCCGGCGCCCAGAACGCTCCTACGGTACAGTTCTAGATAGATTTTAGACACAAGACGTAAGACAAAAGACGCAGGACTATTATAGTGTTGCGCTCTTAGCGGTCTGCCTCTTCTAACTCTACCTCGCCCTTTTCAGCCTGTTTTATATAAAACAGGCTGAAAAGGCATTTCCTAAAAACGACTCAGGACTCATCACTCAAGACTCAGAACTCTTTTAATATGCCCCGCGATACCATTACCGAAGCAGACGAAGCCATCATTGTAGAGGCCATTCAGGAAGCGGAACGCAATACCTCTGGCGAGGTGCGGGTACACATTGAAGACACCTGTGAAGGCGAGGTGCTGGACCGGGCCACCCAGGTGTTTGCCTACCTGCACATGCACCAGACCAAACTTCGCAACGGCGTGTTGTTCTACGTAGCCATGAAGAGCCACAAGTTTGCGGTTCTGGGGGATGCCGGCATCAATGCCGTAGTGCCCAAAGACTTCTGGGTAGACATCAACAAGGCTGTGATCGCTGAGTTCAAAGAGGGCAGATATGCCCAGGGCCTCAAGAAAGGCATTCTCATGGCGGGTGAGCAGCTCAAGAATTATTTCCCATATGCCGGGGACCACAAGGATATCAATGAACTGTCTGACGATATCTCCTTTGGCTCAACCCTGGACGAGAATCAAAAATAAATGAGAAAATCAATCTGGCTTCTGGGGGTATTATTGCTTTGGGCAGGACTAGGGCTGGCGCAGGATTTCCCGCCGCGCCCATCCCCGCCGCGCCTGGTCAATGACCTGGCCAATATTCTCTCGCCAGAGCAGGAGCAGGCCCTGGAGCAGAAACTAGTCAACTACAATGACAGCACCTCCACCCAGATTGCCATTGTCAACATCACCTCTATTGGCGGCTATGACATCTCAGATTATGCTTTCAAGCTAGCCGAGCAGTGGGGCATAGGCCAGCAAGGCAAAAACAACGGCATCTTGATCCTCACCGCGGTCAACGAGCGGCGCGTATTCATTGCCACCGGTTACGGCATGGAAGGCGTGGTGCCAGACGCTATTGCCAAACGCATCACGGAGTACACCATCAAACCCGAGTACCAGAAAGGTGACTACTATTCAGGGTTAGACAAAGGCACCAGCTTCATCATTGATGTGGCCAGAGGCGAATACAAGGCAGATCCCCGCCAGCAGCGCCAGGGCAAGGAAGAAGGAGGAATCCCGATTCTCTGGATTGTCATTGGCATCATGATCCTCATCTTCATCATTAGTCGGCGCGGTGGTGGCGGAAGAGGTGGCCGCCGGGGCATGCGTACCCTGGGCGGACCTTTCTTCCCACCAGTGATCTTCGGGGACTTCTCCGGCGGACGCGGCATCTTTGGTGGCGGAGGGGGTGGCTTCGGCGGCGGAGGCGGTTTCGGAGGCTTCGGTGGCGGCGGCTTCGGTGGCGGCGGGGCTGGTTCCAGCTGGTAACAGCCCACCCAGATCAGCTTAGTTCACCTAAACATTCTCAAGCGTTTCAGGACTGTTTTACCAAAAACTGGCCTGAAACGCTTTTTTTCTTCCCTTTTCAGCTTTTTTTTTCTCAGCCCCAAGCAGCAAAGTTGTGAGCACTCCACTGATCTTCCTATGGCGCGGAAGCTATTTCCGTACCTCGCAATTTCTGGTTGGCAGGCGTCTTTGCTAGTACGTGTGGCTCTTTTCTTCCCTTGTTATCCCTTCCGTGGCGGCTTATCTTATAGGTGTTGGAGTTCTTCCCAGCCCCTGGAATTAGGTTTGCGATGTCATATTTAGAGGGGGAATGGCTTCTCAGGGTCAGACCGGCTGAAGGAATGGGGTAAAGGTAGGAATGCGTGGGAAGACAAGGCATGCCTTGTCTCTACGGGACCACCGCCACGGGGCTGATCTCGATCACCTTCCTGCCAATTTCTTCCTTTCCTACTACTTTCAATACCAGTAAATCACAAGGATAGAGATTATCAGATTTGTGCCTCTTTTTCAGAAAGCAAGCCTAAAACAGCCGCACTTCTTACCGGACGCGGCGGTAAAAGGGTCCGTTCTCTACCTTTTCATACCGCTGGAACACGGTGGGCAGCTTGTATTGCAGCTCAGGCATGAGGTTCTGCTGGTCTACAATATAGGTAGGAGGGTCTTTGCGCAAATCCTGCATGATGGTGAACAGGGCTTCATAATAGTTCAGTCGGCCAAAATAGGGTTTTGCTAAATCCCAGCGCAGGTACGGTGAGCCCAGGCTGTTTTGCTGGTAATAATTCAAATCGGGGCCTAAAACCAGTAACCGTTCCCCTTGTATCTGCCGGTATTTGGGGTGGTCTTTCACCTGCACCCGCTCCGGCTCAATCTGGAGGGCCGGATACACCAGCCCCAAGGGGTTGAACCGCATGGCCATCACGCCCGCCACCACCACTAGGAAAAGAAGTTCGGCTATCCAGAGGCGGTTCCCCCACCAACTGAACAGGAAGATCCCAAAGTAGGCGAGCAGGGGCAACAGCAGCACCAGGCCTTTCACAGAGCCATCGTGCCCACTAATGAGTACCAACACCACCACAATGGCCCAGATGAGCATAAACTGCAGGAACCGCGCCTGGTAGTTCAGCCCCAGCGTCACCAAGGGCAAACTCAGGAAAGACAGCACCAGAAAGCCCAGGGGCAGCGCGGCCACGGTCAACACCTGGCTCAGCGGCAGGCCAAAGTCAAAGGAAAACTGCCAGGACCACGTCAGGCCCAGCTCCAGGAACGGCCCCAACGAGTTCTGGTACAGGAAATAGGTCAGCAACACCGTAAACGGGAACACCAGCCCCGTGAGCATTAAGAGCGTGCTGCGGAAGGCCCCCGAGGCAAAATAGATGATGGCAAAGAAGCCCAGCACCAGAAACCACACCAGCGGCAGGTAGCATAGGGCAGCCAGCCCCAGCATGAAGCCCGCCTTGAACAGGCGGCCCGCGTTGGAGGCTTCTTTGGAGATGGCCGTGAGGCTGAATACCGCCAAGAGAACAAACGTGTGGCCCAGCAGCAGGGGAGAGAGCACATCCAACTCAAAGAAGATACTGCCAAACAGCAGGAACAGCAAGGCCGGCACGTAAGACTTGAAGGGGTGTACCTGGTTTCGGTTAAAAATAGAATTCAGCAAAAACGCCTGGTAGCCTATCAGAAACGTGGCCAGCAACCGGTGCGCCAGCACAGACCGGGGCGCCACCATATCCAGGAACCAGTACACCGCCGCAGAAAGCGGGGCCGTGGTGTCATACACATCTTGGTACAGCGTGAAACCCTGGTGCAGGCGCTCGCCAAGCAGCAGGTGGTGCAACTCAGAAAGCGTGGTAGGAAGCCCAAAAATGAGCAACGGAAGCCGGATGAGGAGAAACAGCAGTACCAACACCACCCACCTGGACGGAAACAAACTGCGGAAGAATCGTATCAAGCAATGCGCGGCTTAGCCTTCTCTCTGGCCCAATGGCAAAGAGGACGGCGGTTTGTGGGGTAAAAATGTGAAATTAATACGATATTTGCTGAACCATGGAAAGTAAACGCCAACAAAAATTCGCCCGCCTGATTCAAAAGGAACTTGCTGAGATCTTTCAGCGCGACGTTTCGCACTTGTTTCAGAGCAGCTATATATCCGTGAGCGGAGTAGCCGTATCACCAGATCTGGGCGTGGCCAAAGTACATTTGAGCCTGTTGCTCAACCCTAACGGGCGCGACATGCTCAATGAGATCAAGGTCCACACTAAGACCATTCGGCATGAACTGGCCAAGCGCATCAAGAACCAGGTGCGCGTGATTCCTGAGTTGATCTTTTATCTGGATGACACCGCTGAGTACGCCGCCAAGATGGACAAGATCATCGCCGGGCTGGACATTCCCTCAGAATCAAAGGAAGACCCTACCAACCCTTTCCGTACCGAGGAAGATTATTATTTATCTGATGAAGACGGAGAAGATACGGAGGAAGACGCCGAAGAGCGTTAATCTCAAGGGCCCTTTTCCACTTCCCGTCACGCAAGCCAGCCACTAGACCCACCCATGCAGTACGACCCCATCAAACGCGTTCTGGGGGAGGCGTTCAACAAGACGCCTTTCCTACGCAAGCTCTTCTACCACCTCCTAGACCTGCTTCTGCTGCGCACGTGGCACATCCACAAGGAACTGCGGGCCTGGGCCAAAGGCAAACGCCAGCAGCCCGTGCAGATCCTGGACGCCGGCTCAGGCTTTGGCCAATACAGCTACTACCTCTCTGGCATGAGCGACAAATGGCGCATTCTGGCCGTAGACGTGAAAGACGAGCAGATCGCTGACTGCGCCAACTTCTTCCAGAAGATTGGGCGCCACAACGTGATGTTCCGGAAGGAGGACCTGGTCACCTACCAGGAGCCGCAGCCTGCCTTTGACCTGGTGCTGTCTGTAGACGTGATGGAGCATATTCTGGAAGACGTGGAGGTGTTCAGGAACTTCCACGCCTCTATGCGGCCGGGTGGCATGCTGCTGATCTCCACCCCCTCAGACCAGGGCGGATCAGACGTGCACGGCGACGAGGAAAGCTCTTTCATTGAAGAGCACGTGCGTGATGGCTACAACATCCAGGAAATTCAGCAGAAACTGAAGAGCGCCGGCTTTAGCCGTACCCAGGCGCATTACTCCTACGGTACCCCAGGCAAAATCTCCTGGCGCCTGAGCATGAAATATCCTATTCTCATGTTGGGCACCACCAAGCTGTTCTTTCTTATTTTACCATTTTACTACCTATTGGTGTACCCGTTCTGCCTGGTGCTGAACTGGTTAGACACCCACGGCAAACACGCTACCGGCACGGGTCTGATTGTGAAAGCCTGGAAATAGAGGAAATCCCTTCAAACAAAAACGCTGGTTGCCCTTCATCTTTGGTAAAAATCAAGATAATGGACAGCCAGCGTTTTTTGTTACTTTACTTTCTGCCTTTGCTCTGGTTTGCTCCTGCAGGGAGAAGGAAGGTAGACCCAGCAACCTATTGCCATCCAAGACCTGGAGACGTGCTTTATTGGATAAACATGTGGCGACAAGCCCCGCAGATAGGTTGGCTATGATTTGGTGGCAACCTGTCAAAGAGATGATACCTACAGCGCCAACGGAACATTGACCACACGGCAGGGTCCCATAAAATGCAGCCGCCGCCAGCCTTTTACCTAGGCCGTTCCTTATTCGATAAAAACACTAAGCAATTAGTGATTGCCAGCCACACGTACGCCACGGCTGAAGAATCTAGCAGCCAGATAAAATATTATGCAGTTACCGCTCCTGGTTCCGGCTACGGCAGACTGATCTTTCTTCTGGAATAACGGTTAGCCACAAAGGGAAAGAAAACGGCATTGGAAGGCTGCAAATAGCTGCTCAGGCCTAGCGTAAAGGTATTTTCCAACCTCAGGCGCTCTCTTGGGGGCGCTGCACCAAAGAAGAGGAGAGAAGGTTTTAGAATTACCGCTAGCTTTAAAAAACCAGCCTCAGAACGGTCTCATTATTTGCACTTTGACAATCTCACAAGAACAGCTACCTTCACCGGAAAGATACTTGTCACCAGTAGCTATTCCATGCATATGATAGAGTTAGTCAGAACAGATTCAACCAATCATAATTTTGTAGAGCTTGTTTCCCTTTTAGACGCTGATCTTCACGTAAGGGACGGAGATGACCATTCGTTTTACGCCCAGTTTAATAAAATCAATGCCATAAGGCACGTGGTGGTAGCTTATGACAACCAATTGGCAGTAGGCTGCGGTGCCATTAAAGCGTATTCATCAGATACCTTGGAAGTAAAGCGCATGTTTGTGCTACCTGAGTTTCGGGGGCAGGGAATTGCCAGGATAGTTCTGGCAGAACTGGAGCAGTGGGCGGCAGAACTGGGCTATGCCTCCCTGATTCTGGAAACCGGCAAAGCACAGCCAGAGGCCATCACGCTGTACACCAAAAGCGGCTACCAGGTGATCCCCAACTTTGGGCAGTATGAGAACATAGAAAACAGCATCTGCATGCGCAAGCCCGTTGCCCAACGGGCCGCGAATGAACGATAAGCTTGGGATAACCTCTAAAAAGACGTAGATTCGGGCTTTCTTGGGCAGAAAACAGAACCCTTCTGCCTGAGAACAGTAAAGGTGACCTGAACGGGGAAAGCGAAATCTCCCCTCTGGCACCCTGGTCCATCCCTTATTCACTCATTCCCACGTAAATGAATGTTGCCCTTTTTATCGCCCGGCGGTACTTTTTCTCCAAGAAGAAGCGCAACATCATCAATATCATCTCCATCATTGCCATGATTGGCGTGGGGGTGGGCACCATGGCCCTCATTGTGGTGCTCTCGGTGTTCAACGGCCTGGAAGACCTGATACGGTCCCTGTACGGCAAGTTTGACCCTGAGATCAAGATCACCACCGTAGAGGGCAAGTCCTTTGAGACCAACGCCCAGCTTTTGGACCGCCTCCGGAAAACCCCGGGCGTGGCCTTGCTCACCGAGGTCATTGAAGACAACGCCCTGCTCCGCTACAATGACCGCCAGATGGTGGTGAAGGTGAAGGGCGTGAGCGACAACTTCTTCCAGCAGAACCAGATTGACTCCGCTATTGTGGACGGGGATTACCGCCTCATCCGCGACGGCAAGCAGTTTGCCCTCATTGGCCGCGGCGTGCAGTACCAACTCTCCATCAGGCCAGAGAACCCCTTTTCGCCGCTGCAGTTCCTGTACCCCAAGGCCGGCAAGAAAACCATCATCAACCCAGAGAACGCTTTCCGGCAGTTAGGTATCCAGGCGGGGGGCATCTTCGCCATTGAGCGCCAGTATGATGACCAGTACGTGTTTGTGCCCCTGGCCTTCGCCGAGGAACTGTTGAGCTACGGCAACAAACGCACGTCCCTTGAGATCAAGGCAAAACAGGCCAAAGACATTGACCAGGTCAAGGCCGCGCTGCAAGACGTACTAGGCCCGGGCTTCAAGGTGCAGAACAGCGAGGAGCAGCACGTGAGCCTGCTGCGCGCCGTGAAAGTAGAGAAGCTCTTCGTTTTTGTCACCTTCACCTTTGTGCTGCTCATTGCCTCCATCAACATTTTCTTCTCGCTCTCCATGCTGGTGCTGGACAAGCAGAAAGACATCGCCATTCTGTCGTCGTTGGGGGCAGACCCGGCCACCATCAGGCGGGTATTCCTGCTGGAAGGCGCCATTGTGGCCTTCTCAGGGGCTGTAGTGGGCCTGGTAGTGGGGTTCTCCATCTGCTGGTTGCAACAGACGTTCGGGTGGGTGTCTATGGGGATGAGCACCTCGGTGGTAGAGGCGTACCCGGTTCTCATGCGCCCCATTGATTTCCTGCTCACCGCCGTAGCCATTATCCTTATCACGCTGCTGGTGTCCATCAGGCCAGCCCGCAAAGCGGCGGCCCTCTCTATCAGAGAGAATCTGTAGACTGCTTTTCCGGCTTCTTTTCCATGAAATAGCCCTGGCGCAGGTGTACCCCGGTATACTACCTGTCTTTTGCTTTTTAAGCCAATTTTTGCGGTAGATTTTTAAAAAGTGGCAGGAAAACGCCCCTCTATATGTTAAATATTTCATTTTGAGGGAAATTTTATGTCATTTCCTTCGGTGAGAAAAAGATTTTGTTGTACTTTCAATATTGGGATAGGACGCATTGGCCATGAAAGTATACACCACACAGCCTTTTCAAATTATTTATTCTCTCTGTGAGCATGAATATCTAGGCTATTTGTTTCAGTCTTTTGTGGTGCAGGTCAACTCCAAGCGCCAGCTCACCCTCCAGCACCAGAACATCTCCACTAAAAACGCAGAAGAGTTCTCTTCCCGGCTCAATGAAACGGATTTCCAGCTCATTGAGCTCATGGACCAGATTCAGCAAGATGCGGTGCTCAAGAAGTTCTCGGTGAAGAAAACCACCCTCGCTGACTTCTTCTTCAAGACCTATGATCCCGTCAAGGGAGACAAGCCGCTTCAGGAGAACATTGAGCACTACGTGCAGAGCCGCATGGCCAGGATCATGGAGCTGCTGCAAGACAAGATGGTGTTTGTGATGGGCAAAGACGGTGAGCCTACCTGGAAGCGCCTTAAAATGGCCTCTGAGAAAGCCACCGTGCTGTTCCATTTCAGAAGGAACGATGACAACACCCACTATTTCCCCACCCTCAAATACAAAGGCGAAAAGCTGGAGTTCCAGTACCAGAATGCGGTGCTGGTGTGCAAAGAACCCGCGTGGCTGCTTCTGAATGATGTGCTCTATAGCTTTGAGAAGCAGGTAGACGGCAAGAAACTGCAACCCTTCCTCAACAAGAGGTTCATTGTGGTACCCCGAAACGTAGAGGAAAGCTATTACCGCAAGTTCGTGGCGCCTTTGGTAGAGCAGTTTGACGTGTATGCCAAAGGCTTCGAGATCAAGTCAGAGCGCTTTGTGCCGGAGCCGCAGCTGCAGTTCTCAGAACTGTTGGTCACGGAGCCCACCCCGGCCCTTTTTGCCACCGCCGGGGAAGACGATGAGGAAGAAATCACCCCGCCGTCTGAGGGCGACAAAATTGTTTTCCAGCTGAATTTCAAATACGGCACCTATACCGTAGGCACCCAGGAGTCCCGGAAGATCAGCGTGAGCGTTGAGAAAACCCCGGATTCTTACGTGTTCCACCGGCTGCACCGAGACCTGGACCGCGAAACCTTCTTCCTGCGCGAGCTTTCCAGCCGTGGCCTGGAGATCAGGAACGGCAAAGCGGTCATGGACAAGCACCAGGCGTTTGGGTGGCTCAACAGCTACGCCAGGGCTCTGGAAGAACTGGGCTTCACCCTCAAGCAGAGCCAGTCAGAGAAGAATTACTTTATTGGCGAGACCAGCGTGAACGTGGGCATCACGGAGACCAATGACTGGTTTGACATTTACGGCACCGTGCGGTTTGGCACTTATGAGATTCCCTTCATCAAGCTGCGCAACCACATCCTCACCAAACGCCGCGAGTATAAATTACCCAACGGCCAGATCGCTATTATTCCCGAGGAATGGTTTACTCAGTACCTGGAGCTGTTCGCCTTCTCTGAGGGTGATGACGAGTTGAAGCTGCGCAAGCACCACCTTTCTTTGGTGAGTGATCTGCAGAACGGCAACCTGGCGCACGTGACCATGAGCCGGAAGCTGGAGAAGCTGCGCGAATTTGAGGCCGTGGAAGACAAACCGTTGCCTGCCGGTTTCAAAGGGGAACTGCGGCCTTACCAGAAAGCAGGCTACAACTGGCTCCATTTTGTGCAGGAATACCACTTTGGCGGGTGCTTGGCAGATGACATGGGCCTGGGGAAAACCGTGCAGACGCTGGCCATGCTGCAGCACCGCAAAGAGAATGGCGCGCAGACAGCCTCGTTGCTGGTGATGCCTACCTCTTTGGTGTACAACTGGCTCGCCGAGGCCCAGAAATTCACGCCCCAACTGCGCATTCTCACCTACACCGGCACGTACCGGAACAAAAGCGTAGCGCAGTTCAAGCACTATGACCTGATTCTTACGTCTTATGGCATTGTGCGCCTTGACTCCGAGATTCTGAAGAAGTACATGTTTGACTACGTGATTCTGGATGAGAGCCAGGCCATCAAGAACCCCAACTCCAACACGTCTATCAGCATGCGGGAGCTCAAGTCTAAGCACCGGCTTATCTTGACGGGTACGCCTGTAGAAAACAGCACCCTGGATTTGTGGAGCCAGATGTCCTTCATTAACCCCGGGTTGCTGGGCACCCAGAACTTCTTCAAGAAGGAGTTCCTGCGGCCCATTGAGAAGCTGAAAGACGAACAGAAGACCAAGCGCCTGCACGCCCTCATCAAGCCCTTTATCCTGCGCCGGCACAAGAGCCAGGTAGCCAAAGAGCTGCCCGAGAAGATTGAGCACGTCACCTTCTGCAAGATGACCGAGGAGCAGGAGCACGCCTACGAGGAAACCAAGTCTTACTACCGCAACAAGATCCTGAAGAACATAGAGGAGCAGGGCACCGGCAAGTCGCAGTTCATGCTTTTGCAGGGCCTCATGAAGCTGCGGCAGATCGCCAATCACCCCCGCATGGCAGATCCCGCCTCAGAAGCGGAGTCTGGCAAACTGGGCGAAGTCCTGCGCCTGACCAGAAACGTGGTGAGTGAGGGCCACAAGGTGCTTATCTTCAGCCAGTTCGTAAAACATCTGGATATTGTGCGGGAAGCCCTGGATGAGCGCAAGATCAAATACGCCTACCTAGACGGTTCTACCAAAGACCGCCAGGCGCAGGTAGCCAATTTCCAGAACGACCCCAAGCTGCCGGTCTTCCTGATCTCCCTGAAAGCCGGCGGGGTGGGCCTCAACCTTACCGCCGCGGACTACGTCTTCATTCTGGACCCCTGGTGGAACCCCGCCGTAGAGGCCCAGGCCGTAGACCGGGCGCACCGTATTGGGCAGCAGAACACCGTCTTCACCTACAAGTTCATCACCAAGAACAGCGTAGAAGAGAAGATCCTGGCCCTGCAAGATAAGAAACTGCAAATGGTCTCTGACCTCATCTCCACTGACGAGGCCGTAATCAAGCGCCTCACCAAAGAAGACATAGAGAGCCTGTTGAGCTAGGCATTTTGCCCCTGTTTTTCAAGAAACAGGGGCAAAACACCCCATCATGAAGCCAGTGGTGTTACACTTACACGGAGTGCATATTAGGGAAGCCCAGCATAGAACCTGCGTTATTGTACCTGTTTATACCCTAGCCCTTCCCCGAACTTGAACAAAGCGTACCCATCGCCCTCTTTGTAGCCAGGCAAATCCTCTTTGTTGTTCTCCACGGCCTGCTGGCTGACGGGCGTAGTAAAGGGCATTTTACCGGTGGGGTTGGTTTTCCCGGTCACCACATCCAGCAGGGCTTCGGGTTCTACCCCAAAGGTGGCCATCACCCCTGTGAATCGGTTCCTGGTCTGGTCGTTATACACCTCGTCTATCACAAAAGGGTTGGCATAATTGATGACCAGTACGGTTGGTTTGCGGGCGGTGAGCGTATTTATGTAGTTCACATCCACGGCGCAGTTGGAAAGGTTGACCCGCAAAGGAGAATCATCAGAGGGGAAGAGTGGCCGGATGGTAGGTTTCACCCAGAGCAAGATCACATCTGCCTCTTGGGGGTTTGAGACAAAGGTTAGCCCCTCGTACTGCTTAGAATACACTTTCCCCGGCCCTGAGGTCATCTTACTATAGTTCTTGGCATATTCCTCAAAGTATACTTTAGAGTTTTTGGCCAGTGGCAAGGCAATTTTTTCATTGCGCAGCAGCACCACAGATTTGCGCTGGGCCTCTTTTCCAGCCTCCACAAATTCCTGCTTACCCACCACTTCTCCCGCCTTCGCCTCGTCTACGTACGGGTTCTCAAAAAGCCCCAGTTGAAATAGCTCCACCAACAGCAGCGTAACTGATTCGTCTACATACTTCATCGCCTCCGGATGCGCTTTCAGGGTTTTAAGAAGCTGGAAGGGATCTGCGTTGCCGGCAAACATGTTGGTGCCTGCCTCCAACGCCTTTATGTACCGCTGCTCAATGTTGAGGTTCTCTACTCCCCACGGCATAGATTCAATAGGACCCGTGTCAGAGTTGATGATTCCTTTGAAGCCCATTTGACCGCGTAAGACATCGCGCAAGAGGGCCTTGTTATAAGCATAGGCCACTTCCTCATACTTGGTGTCCTTTGGGAGCGAGTAATAGGGCATAATGGAAGACGTGCCAGCCCTGATGGCTGCCTGGAAAGGGCGCATATTTTCCTCCATCTGCCCCCCGGGGAAAACAGCAAACCGGCCATATCTGTAGTGCGGATCAAACCCCTTGTAAGCGGATCCTCCGCCCGGGTAGTGTTTGGTGGTCATGGCTACCGAATTCCGACCCAACCTGGAGCCCTGAAAACCTAGGGTGATGGCTGCGATGGATTGGGCAACATGGGCGGGATCTTCGCCGAAGGTGCCTTCAATGCGCTGCCAGCGGGGCTCGGTGGCCAGATCAGCCATGTACATGTACCCTTTGCGGATACCTACTGCCAACCATTCCTGCCGGGCCATATCCCCGAACCGGTGCACCATGGCAGAATCAGCCATGGCTCCCAGCCCAATTTCTGAGGGCCATTTAGAGAAGCCAACCGTAGTGGAACCCGTGGCGCCTAAGGCCCCGGTAGTGATGTGGTTACGGGGATTGGAAGCGAACAGCACCGGTATGCCCAGGCTATCGCTCTCCGCCAGCGCCTGTACCTTGTTGGCCCAACGGGCCATGGTGTCAGCGGGGGCGGTGGTGGTACGCCAGATAAAGTGCCGCATCTTGTGCTGCAGGATTCCTTTGGTAGTGCCTACCCTGTTCATGACCGGGAAGGGGAGTGGTTCACCGGTGAACTGGTTTTTGTCAATGACGATGTCCTGCTCATTGAACGCGCTGGTGATGGGTTTTGTCTGCCCGGAGGCTTCCAGCATAAACGCTTCATTGTACATAGCTATATCGGCAATCAGCAGCATGCCTACTTTCTCCTCCAATGACATCTTGCCAAGCAGGTCTCTGCTTCTTTCTGCCGGGGTTAACCGCCAATTCTCATAAGGGTCTAACTGGCCGTTCCGGTTGAGGTCTTTAAACTGTAGACCGTCTACCTCCAGCACTTTGGCAGAGCGGTACCCCAGGCTGGGCTGGGAAGTTTCGGCCTCGGCAACCGTCTCTGTCTGGGATTCTTTTTTGGCTTGACTGCAGGCCACCACCAAGGCAGCCATGACTGTCAAGAAAAGGAACGTCTCAATATTTTTCATAGGAGTTCAACCTTGGTCCCGCGGGAGGCTATTTATTCTTGTTCAGGTAGTCCAGCACGATTTGCACTTGGGCTTTCACCCCGTTTTGCAAGGCATTTTCATCCACCGTGAATTCAGGATTGTGGTTAGCTGCTCCTTTACCAATGCCAAGGGTCACAAAACTGACGGGAGCTATTTTGCCATAGTAGGAAAAATCTTCACTGGCCGTCATCATAGGGGCCTTAAAAATTTGTTCCTTCCCTAAAACAGCCGCCGCACTGTTCTGGACATGGGAATTGAGGGCAGGGTTGTTCTGGATGGCCGGATAGGCACGGATGTAGTCGAGTTTGTAGGTAGCCCCATAGGCCTTTGTGACGTTTTCGACAATTGCTTTTATCCTGGTTTCCACCAGTTTCCTGGTGTCTTCTGAGGTCGTGCGAATGGTTGCAGCCAATTCTGCTTTTGCTGGTATCACATTTGCAGAATTCCCCGCCTGAAAGATACCGATGGAGACTACTGTCATATCCCCCGGTGGCACATTCCGAGACACAATGGATTGTATTGCACTGACTATGGCAGCCCCTACTACGATCGGGTCAATTGATAAATGCGGACTGGAGCCATGCGAACCTTTCCCGATAATGGTCAGGTTGAAGAGGTCCTGGGCGGTTGAAGCAGCTCCGTTAGGCAAAATACCCACATGACCGGCAGGGAAATTGGGCAACACGTGCATTCCAAAAAAGGCCTCCACGTCCTTCAAAGCCCCTGAATTGACAATATCCAAAGCCCCTCCGGGTGGGGTCTCTTCTGCGTGCTGGAAAATAAAGTAGACGGTTCCATTTATCTGGTCCCGCATTTTAGAAAGGGTAGCGGCGGTACCCAGCAACATGGCGGTATGGGCGTCGTGGCCACAGGTGTGCGCCACCCCTTTCACTTTCGAGCTATAAGGCAAGCCTGTATCCTCCTGCATGGGCAAAGCGTCCATGTCTGCCCGGAAGGCTACAGTCTTCCCAGGATTGGCGCCTTTCAGCACTCCAATAACGCTTGTCTTAGCGGGTTTAATGATTTCTATATTGGGGATAGATTTGAGAACTTCCTCTACGTACTTGCTCGTTTGCTCTTCCTTGAAAGAGACTTCGGGGTTTTGGTGGATATGGCGTCTCCATTTGATGACGTCTTCTGCCGGGACATTCTTCGCCCAGGAGACACTGGGGACATTCTTAGGAGGGGTACTGGGTTGCTTCGTCTGGGCTTGGGGAGAAGTGTCTGTGTCTGTGTCAGCTTCTGTGTCTGTGTCAGTATCTGTCACCGTCTCTGTTTCGGATCCTGTCTTCGTGTCAGTCTCAGTCCGGGTGTCGGATTGACCGCAGGCCTGGAACATCCAGCCACCTAGCACGGTTGCAATGATAATCAGTGTCTTTCTCATAACCTTTATAGTTTACCATAAGATTTTAACATTGGGGATACTATATATACCACGTTGGTTTGAAACAGGATGAAGATTTTGCCTCTATTTCTCAATAATTACCAGATAAATAGCCCTTTCTTCTAATCAATGTCTCCCTTAAGGGGTAGGCACCAGGCAAAGGCATGGCTGGCAGGGCGGTAGGAACAGCTAGAAAATAAAGGAAGACAGGAGAGTGGCTGGAACATCCATCAGACAAACCTATAGGTAGCCTCTGGTCCATTGGCTTGTAGCAAGGGGGTTCAATACTGATGGTTGAATGGGAAATAGTTTCACCTAAGGCGCCCATTCCGGCACCTTCTCATAAAAGGCATGGGAGAAGCTGTATCTAAGCGAAAGCTGCACTTTAACAGCAGAAGAACTAAACCCATCACTGAAGTTATTCCTTTGCCCCCACTGCAATTCCGCGCCAGCCAAAAATTGGAAAAAAGGTTGGTACAGCACGTTGAAGAGGGCATAATGCCCCCTTTTGAAGGCATGGGCTGCCTGAGCATCTGAGTTGTAGATACGCACCCTGGAATAGCCCATGGTACTGCTCCAGGTCTTGTTCCATTTTTGCTCCAGGAAGGCGAACCCACCTACCACCGGTAAGGCAACTCCAACTATTGGAGTGGAGGGATTATCCAGGTTATTTTCAATACCAATGTCAAAAGAGGCATCGTTTAAATAGCTTTGAATGCCATTGCCATAAACCAATAACCCCTTGAAAAAGGTCTTACTCCCCAGCCGCTGGGTGGAACTGATGTTAAAACCCCACCCTATTTCATCTCCACTCAGGTCAATAGGGGAGTAGACTGTGTTTTCCCACCTGATCCATCTTAGTACACCGGCTAATTCAATATACCCGTTCTTGATTTTTCTACGGTATTCGGCGGTAAGGTCCGGCGCTTTGAACTCAGCCCTCACATTCTGCAGTTCAATTCGGTTGGCATAAATTCCCTGATCAGAAGTAGCGCCAGGCTGCTCCAATCCTATAGCCCATCTGCCTTGCTCCCTTATATGGGTATAACGCACCTGGATGGTACGGAGGAATGGCCGGCTGGAGGGCTCTCCGGCATCCAGTATGTTAAGGGCTATATCAGGATCAGTGAAGGTGCTTTCCGCTTGTCCCAGCATAAACCTACCCAGCTCTACATAGACGTTGGTGAGATGAAAGGTGGTTTGACCTACCTCTGGCCCTGATCCATAAAGGTCAAACTCAAACTTACCTCTCAGTTTGCCCAAGGGCGTCTGAGTCAAGCTATTGAATCCCAACTTGCTTTGCCGAACGCTGAAAAACATATTCCCATCTGGCGCAAACTGATTTTTATACTGGGGAAGTTTGGTCACCACCATGGCATCAAACCAGACAGGGTCCAGCTGGTGGAAATTATACCCTATATCTATCATGATGAAGCCATAGACTTCCAACCCCTTTTCCTGCTTCTGTTCCTGGGCTTCTGCATGGCTTACAGCCAAAAAAAAGAGAGCCAAGGGCAATACCTGACGAAAGTGGGGGCTGATTAAATAACTGAACAACTTCATCGGGGTAAGGATTTAAGCCAGCATCCGCTTCAGAGTTAGATAATCTACAGCCCATGCACACGGGTCATTCCGTCTTCTTACTTACAACCGTTTATATTTCCCCTTACTATCATCATATTCCATCCTACTATATACCCGGTTGACAGGAAACAGGATGAAAATATTTGCTCCTCACAAACCATTCTCTATTTAGCTTTCTTAGAAATGGATAGGTTACTTTCCTTTTCCTGCCGGGAATTGGTAACAAGTCTTCCTGCCAAAATTTTTTAAAGGTATCGGCTTTCTCCTATCATCTTCTAAGCCATCGCCTTGGCCTTTCTCAGGCCTTGCTTATAACCTGTTAGAGCCCTTGTCATCCTCTATCAAAATAACAAAGCCTTGGCGGTGGAGCTAGTTCCGTCCACCTTAAAACCACAAAAGTGTGATTTACAACGTTCCAGAAGAGGCCTCGTACCTAATAATCTAACTATGAGGCAATTATTACACTTACCTTAATGGGCTATGATATGAAAAGGTTGGAAAACAAGGTGGCCATCATCACGGGAGGTGCCGGCAGCATAGGCAAAGTCACCGCCCGGCTATTTTTAGACGAGGGAGCCAAAGTAATGCTGGTTGACCTGAAGGAAGACGCCTTACAACAGGCAGTAGAAGAGCTTGGCAGCGAAAACGTACAGTACAGCGCCGCTGATGTGTCCAGTTCAGAAGATGTGCAACGGTATGTAGAAGCAACTGTCAATGCTTTTGGCAAAATTGACGTGTTTTTCAACAATGCCGGCATAGAAGGGGTGGTGAAACCAATTACCGAATACCCTGAGGAGATGTTTGATAAGGTGATCGCCGTCAATGTGAAAGGAGCCTGGTTGGGCGCTAAGTACGTATTGGCCCAAATGAACGATGGCGGAAGTATCATCAACACCTCTTCAGTGGCGGGAATCAATGGTAGCCCTAATGTGAGCGCCTATATTACCAGTAAACATGCCGTGGTGGGGATTATGCGCGCGGTGGCGGTAGAGGCAGCTCCCCGAAAAATCCGGGTAAACTCAGTGCATCCCTCCCCGGTGGATAACCGGATGATGCGGTCTCTGGAGGAAGGCTTCGCGCCGGGCCAGGCCGAAGCAGCCAAAAAAGAACTGGAAAAAACCATCCCGCTGGGCAGATATGCTGACCCGGAGGAGATCGCAAAACTGGTTTTGTTTCTGGCCAGCGATGACAGCCAGTTTATCACCGGCACCACCCAGATAATAGACGGCGGACTAAGCGTGCAGTAAAGATTGCTCTTAGTGTTTTATTCCTTGCAAACTGACGGATCATCTTCTTTAACAGCCATTGACTTACGAAAGGGTAGTAGGCTCTAACATGACCTGCACCCGCTGAAAGCAGGCAAACAATTGCTCGCCGCCGTTGCCCAGGAGGCGGAGCACGAACCCATTGCCAGCAGTCTCAGACAGTCCGAAGCAAAGGCCTTTTTCTTCGCCTAACATCTCTCTGATCTTCTCCATGTAGGCATGGACGGATTTTCCCTTGGTATTCAGATACACAAGGGAACCTTGGTGTGTGTAGCCCTCCCACTGCCCAATAAGGCCCGGCGGTACCTGCTGCGGCTGAAGCAAGGTATGGTCTTTCAACAGCAGCTTCTGTTTATAATAAACCTCTGTCAGGTTCTGAAAATAAGTAAACAGGAACGCTTCGCCAGAATGTTTTCTGCCGCAGGTGATTATCTCGCTGAGCAACAATGTACAATCGTCTTGCAGGTAGGCAGTAGTATGGCTTTTGAACTTTGAATTCTGATGCGGCACCACAGGGTGGGGCACATAGCTGAAGGCGCTACCGGGTTCCAGCACAATCTCCAGCTTTTGGGTGGCGCCTGCCTGCATCTGAAACAGCCGCTGGTAGGCCTGCGATTGCAGTTGTACCCGGGCACCGGCTTCCACTTTGATAGAAATATCGTATTGGTCGTTATCCAGCATCCCCGGTGAGGAGCTCATGACCATCAGGTATAAGCCACTATCGGTTTTGTATTGCCCCACATTGGCGACCCGAAAAGGCCGAGTAAAGAACGTGTCTTTCAAAAAAGACTTTTCTTTTCTGAGACCGGCAACAATCGTCAATTGGCTAATCATTTCAGTAGGTTGAAGTTAGAAGTATCTTCTGGTAACTTGGGTTTATAATTCCAACCATTCCCGCGGCCAGGATAATGCTGACGCCTTCATGGATAGCCCTCTATTTCATACCAATGATTCTTTCTTTTGATAACAGGCAATTGCTGTCTGTAAACCCTGAACTTTCATTACTAAATATTCCCTTCGCCCTCCTGCTTCATCAGTTTTCAGCTTAGTTTTCACATTTTAACGTAAATCCACGCGGGAATGCCAAACCCAGTCTACCACCTTGATTTTCTAGAGTTCCTTTCATCCGCAACTGGTTAAAGCTTATCAGAAGACAGATGGTTTTGGGTGAATTTCTCTAAATCACGACATATACAGCCGCGAGTAGAGGTGCTCATGTTGCATACAATGGATATCAAACCCAATGTTGCAGATGCCCACCGCCCCCCTCTCCAGACCAAGCGTTTCCTGCACCAATTGATGAAACAGCGGGTGAAGCTGATATAGAATATTCTGCCCCTCCACCTGCCCCAGCGGAATCAATTTCACACAGTTGGTGACCATGCTAACAGCCGCGTTATAGTAGAAGGCCAACAAAGCTTCTTCGGCAGGAATATGCATAAGACAAGCATACAGGCCATAAACAATGCAGTAGTGCCCGGCAGCTTCCTTTTGCAGGATTGCTTCATGGTACTTCTGTACCAGTGGGTGTTCGGTTTGTCGGTTAAAGATTTTAAGGAGCCTGCCCCCCATTTTTATACTTGCCTGCCTGATTTCCCGGGCGCTCTTCAGTGCCGTGCATTCCTGGTCTAACAGAATTACTTCAGACACCTCACCACCAGCCGCTGCGTCATACGCCAGTCTAACAAAAGCTGCATCATTGTACTTGATATTATTGGTCAGCATGCTTTTTATATACCCTTCTGCCGAAGCCGCATCATTTACGGTGCCTTTTTGGATATATGTTTCCAAACCGTTGGAATGGGAGAAACCACCAATGGGCAAGGTAGGGTCAGAGAGATGCAACAGGCTGATGAGGTAGTGGTTTTCCATGCAATTGTTTTGAAGGCCAGCTTATTATCCCATATAAATGGAAGTACCACCGTATTCCTGCGGCTCAACATCTAACTGAGACTGGTTTGCCCGTTACTTTTCCTCCTTGACAGGAGAAATACCTTTTACCAATAATCACCCATAAGGGTCTATGCAAGGCCCTAGCACTGAACCTACCTGCATAGACAAGGGAAAGGTGGGTTGTCTATTTTTAAGCAGAAATAGCCCCTGAAAAAGGGTGGGGTACTGCCTTGGCGCTTACCTTATCACCGCCCGCTAGAATCTGAGGCTGAAAACTTGCCAGTACCATCAATTGGCACTCGTTCTACTATCCTTTAGGTTGGCTTTTAACCTGTACCAATACCCCTCTCAGAAGCGCTTGCCTATGCCTATTCCCACGGAAAAGGTGTTGTAGGCATCTTTGCGGGCATCATAGAAGATGGTTGGGGCTACATCCCAATGCGACCCCAGTTCCAGTTCATACTCCAGGCCACCACGGATCACAAACAGGTTCTCTTCTTTTTCAAATTCCACGCCCGGGCCGGCCAACAGAACCAATCCTTTCCAGGGTTTCCAGAGTACATCCAGGGTAAGCAAAACAGGAGTTTCTTTTTCAATAAAGGTGCCCTCTCTATCCTCCACTTCAAAACTGATCAGCTCTAAATCATTGTGGGAGCCTATTCCCCACTTCTCATTAAACCAGTACTCCAGGTCTAGGCCAACAGAAGGAACAATGAGCAGTTCTTTCCCATCTGAGGTCTCGGTCCCTATGTAGGTATGGTATAACACTGCGCTCATCCTAAAAGGCTTGAACGCATGTGTTTCTGGCTCTTGGGTACGGTTCAGGGATTGCTCCTGTGCAACTACATTTACTGACGAGAGTAGGCAGGCCACTACAACCAGAGAAGTGGTCATTTTCAGGTAAAGATTCATGCCGTACATGGTGATTTACAATTAGAAGGTAATGGATGCCTGCAGTTATAAAGCCATTCCAGCCAGCCGAACGTGAAGCATAGCAATAAACCGTATGGTAAACTGCCTATCTATAACCATGTATTGGGGGAAGAAAGGAGGGTCTTAGAAATGCTTTTCTCCTGGCTTAAAAAGGGAAGTAGTAACAAATGCCACCATCAGAAAACAAAATAGCGTTGCGCCATTGGCAGCACATGGGCAGGTTCACAGGTAACCAGTTCCCCGTCTACCCGAACCTGGAAAGTCTCAGGGTCCACGTCTATATTGGGCGTAGCACCGTTATGGATCATGTGTTTTTTGTAAATATTGCGGCACCCATATACGGGAAGGATCATTTTTTTCAGGCCATACCTTTCTGCAATCCCCTTTTCAATGGATATTTTGGACACAAAGGTGGCACAGATATCAGGCAAGGCTCCTCCAAATGCGCCAAAGGTGCGCCTAAAAAGAACGGGCTGTGGGGTGGTGATCGTGGCATTAGGATCTCCAATTCCGCCCCCGGCAATCATTCCCCCTTTGATAATCATTTCGGGCTTCACGCCAAACAGAGCCGGCTTCCATAGTACAATGTCCGCCAATTTTCCCGGCTCCAATGATCCCACGTAGTCTGCTATGCCGTGGGTGATGGCCGGGTTGATGGTGTATTTAGAGATATAGCGCTTGACCCTGAAATTGTCGTTGTTATTCTCCTTATCTTCTTCCAAGGGGCCCCGCTGCTTTTTCATGCTGTCTGCCACCTGCCAGGTCCTGATCACTACTTCGCCCACCCGGCCCATGGCCTGTGAGTCTGAACTGGTCATGCTCAGCACGCCCAGGTCGTGCAGCACGTCTTCGGCGGCCACTGTTTCAGGTCTGATGCGTGAATCGGCAAAAGCTACGTCTTCAGGAATCTCTTTGCTTAGATGGTGGCAAACCATCAGCATGTCCAGGTGTTCGTCTATGGTGTTTACTGTAAAGGGCAGGGTTGGATTGGTGGAGGCGGGTAGCACGTTCGGGAACATCGCCGATTTAAGGATATCGGGCGCATGTCCTCCGCCGGCCCCTTCGGTATGGAACATATGGATTACCCGCCCGTTGATGGCGCTGATGGTGTCCTCCAGAAAGCCGGCCTCATTCAGGCTGTCGGCGTGAAGGGCCACCTGTACGTCAAATTTATCGGCTACTATCAAAGCGGCATCCAGCACGGCAGGGGTGGCGCCCCAATCCTCGTGCACTTTCAACCCCAGGGCACCAGCTTCAATCTGCTCTTCCAGAGGACCAGTGGCGGAACTGCTTCCCTTGCCCAGGAACCCAAAATTCAGGGGGAAGGCTTCCACTGATTTGATCATCTTTTCCAGGTTCCAGGAGCCCGGGGTTACTGAACTGGCCGTAGAGCCGCTTGCGGTGCCTACGCCGCCGCCAATCATAGTGGTGATTCCACTGAACAACGCATGGTCAATCTGATCAGTTGCTATAAAATGCACATGGGTATCAATGCCGCCCGCCGTTGCTATCAAGCCGGTTCCATCGTGTACTTCAGTGGCAGCACCTATGATCATATCGGGCTCTACCCCATCAATGGTATCTGGGTTACCGGCCTTCCCTATGTGGACAATCTTCCCGTTCCGGATGCCAATGTCTGCCTTGATGATGCCCCAGTGGTCAATAATAATGACTCCCGTTATGGCCAGGTCCAGGACACTTTCGCTGCGCATGGCGTTGGAGGATTGCGCCATCCCGTCACGGATGGTTTTGCCGCCCCCAAACCTATTTTCATCGCCGTACACACAAAGGTCTTTTTCTATTTCGATAATCAGTTCAGTATCGGCTAACCGTACCTTGTCGCCTACGGTAGGCCCGAACAACTGGGCATATCTTACTTTATCTATGGGCAGGCTCATATCGCTTCGTTTTTGAAATCCTTTTCTTCCAGCCGTTTCATTGCTGCTGCTTTGCTTCTTTCCAGCACCGTATCGCCGCCCACCAGATTATTGATCCCGAAAACCCGCCGGGCACCGCCAATAGACACCAGATCTACTTCCTTTTCCTCACCTGGCTCAAAACGCACCGCTGTGCCGGCTGCCACATTTAGGCGCATGCCAAAAGCCTTGCCCCGGTTGAAACGCATTTGCCGGT
Source organism: Rufibacter glacialis (assembly GCF_008271745.1). GTDB lineage: Bacteria > Bacteroidota > Bacteroidia > Cytophagales > Hymenobacteraceae > Nibribacter > Nibribacter glacialis. Next base: position 136,086 of record NZ_VKKZ01000001.1, read on the forward strand.
TTATTTCAAAAAAGTGACAATGTGACCCCACCTGCACCGGGCGGTCGCCGGTATTCACCACGGTGATCGATACCACAGGCCGCCCTACATTACAGATGATCTCTCCTTTTCCTATAAAGAATTCCCCAGGTATCATATCAAGTATTTTTATGGTGTCAGCGGATAGGGTTCAGGACCGGTATGAGCTTGGTTCCATCAGGGAAGGTGGCTTCTACGTGCACTTCCTTCACCATTTCCGGAATACCCTCCATCACGTCTTCCCTGGTTAATAAAGAAGCCCCGTATTGCATCAGTTCGGCCACCGTTTTTCCTTCCCGGGCCCCTTCTATCAAGCGGTTGCTGATAAAGGCAATAGACTCAGGGTAGTTGAGCTTGATGCCCCGCTCTTTCCTTTTTATCGCTATTTCACCTACCATGTACAGCAGCAACTTTTCTGTTTCTCTTGGGGATAAGTGCATATTCAAAGACCTGTTAGTGTTACAAAAGCCAGTGCAAACCAATATCTATTTATAGCGAAAGGAGCGATACTCCTATTCTACAACGTTTTGCTTCTTTAAAACGTTACTTTTAGTCTTTCATAAACACAATTTCAAAACATTATTTTCTTACCAGCCTTTCTTTGCCACCGTAGAATAGAGGGGAAGCAAACCACCTTTAAGCTATAGGCCGGGCCAGTTGCTTTGACACCAGCAATAGACAGAGCTGCAAATGATACTGAAAGTGGTTTTAAGTTGGAAGAAAGGCCGTTGGGCTGTAGACCTATAGCAGGAGCATTGGTTGGGATTGTGTTTTCAGCTGCGGCTGGTGATGCCACCCAGGAACTGGGCGGTAGTGATTATGAGGGCAATTTTTAAAATCAATGTAAAACCGTCAGGACCATGCTTTATTGCACAGGATACTAGGTTATCCTTACCTACTGGTCTAGGCTTGATTGAACTCCGTCTTCCTACCAGCCACTAACCTCTTCCCCTTACCAGGTGTATGCGTGGCCGTCAAAGAGCAAGGATTTTGGGTGTGTTTTTAAAAAATTGCCTATGAAACGGCTGCCCATGCAGGAAAGAAATAAACAGAAGCCTGTGTCCAGTTAAGAATAAGAGACCATTACTTCCAGCGGCCTTTCCAAATGAAAGAAAAAATCCAGGGTTCAGATTATTTAATGTAACCAAAATGCAGTCTTTACAAGAGCTACTAGAAAGCGCGGTGGGCATAGGGGCAGATAAACTTTCGGTTTTGCATATTCTGGTGCGCAGCTTGTTGATTTATATCATTGGGATTGCCTTGGTCCGGCTTGGGAAGAAGCGATTCTTAGGGAAGATATCTGCCTTTGATACCGTCCTTGCCATTATCATAGGGTCTTTACTGAGCCGTGCCATCACTGATTCTGATTATTTCCTGCACATTTTGGCGGCTTGCCTTCTGTTAATCCTCCTGCACCGGGTCTTTTCTTTGGTTGCGGCCTATTCAGATGATTTTGGGGCTTTGATCAAGGGAAACGATAGGGTGATTCTAAGAAACGGTGAACTGTTACACGATGCCATGAAGAAAAGTAACCTAAGCGAACAAGACGTAATTCAGTCGCTTCGTCTCAATGGCAATACAGATGACGTGAGCAAAATTAGAATAGCCCGCATAGAGCGGAACGGCGATATAAGCGTAATCATGAAAGAAGAAAACTGATTCTTTCACGAATTTGAATTCCATGTTGCCATATAGTTGCTGGAGGACTGTTTGCCTTCTGGGACACCACATTGACATTGGAAATGCCTGGCTTTTGCCAACTAAGGAAAGATGCATTAGCATGGCCTGACTTTCAGTGGTTTTGCTTTGGTTTTAAATCTGAGCATACAGATCGTTGAAGGCTTCTGCCATGGACGGGTGCGTGTAAATGGTATCCCTAACCTCCTTGTAATCCAGTCCGCAGTTGATGGCCACCTGAATGGTATTGATCATTTCGTTTGCCCCGGTACAAAACAGGGTGCAACCTAAAATCTTATTAGTTTTCGTGTCCACCACAGTTTTTAACAAACCGCTGGTGTCGCCATCTATCCTTGCCCTTACCACACTGGCGGCCGGAAGCTTGGCTACTTTAATCTCATAACCTTTTTCAAGGGCCTCTCGCTCCCGCAAACCAATATGCGCTAAGGGAGGTGTAATAAAAACCGACGAAGCGACCAGTTTTCGCTGCTCAACTGAGGTATACTTTGCCTCTGACAACTGGTCCCGAATGATCCGAAAATCATCTAAGGAAATATAGGTAAACTGGGGACCACCGTTGATATCACCCATTGCCCATATATTAGGGACATTCGTTTTAAGCGACGCATCTACCTCGATATAACCTTTTTTATCTGTTTTGATACCAGCGGCTTCCAGGTTGAGGCCCTCTGTCATTGGTTTTCTGCCGGTAGCTACCAGGAGAGCCGAGGCCTCTAAGAAGACCGTTTCCCCAGTCTCCTTTTTATACTCAACCCGCACTTTATCATGGTCTGTGTTCTCTATTTTTTGAACGGTGGCCGCCGTAACGATATTTATTTTTCTGCCTGTCAACACTTTAAAAACTTCCTCTGCCACATCCTTATCTTCTTTAGGCAAAAATTCCTCAGCGCTGTCCAGTACCGTTACCTCTGCGCCGAACTTGGCATACATATCGGCAAACTCTAACCCAATAAATCCCCCGCCAATGATGACCAGCTTTTCAGGCAGCCTGGACTGCTCCAGCAAAGAAATACTGGTGTAAACATTTTTGACAGTGTCTATCCCTGGTATGGGCGGTACAAAAGGTTTAGAGCCCGTGTTGATAAAAATCCGGTCGGCCGTGATTCGTTTTTCCTCCTTACTCTCCCCGATTTTTACCAACACCTCATTGGGAGAAACAAAAGAGGCCTTTCCTGTAATAACGGCTGCCGCAGGCAACTCTTCAATTTTCTCGTAATTAAGCTCCCTGAGAAAAGAAGTCAGATCATTTTTCAGACCGTAGGCCTTTTGATAAGGCACCTTTTCTTCGGCCTTTTTTATCAATGTTTTTGTAGGAATGCAGGCTACATTGATACAAGACCCTCCATACATTTTATTGGACATTTCAACAAGGGCCACCTGTTGCCCTTTTTTAGCCAGCCAGGCAGCCAGGGTTTTCCCTCCTTTGCCAAACCCAATGATCAGGTTGTCGTAATGTGGCTCTATATTTTTTCCCATTAGCTGAGGGTTTTAGCATAAGGGCTGTAAAGACAAGTTTGACCTTGCTATCTAAGCTGCAATTAGGATGCTCATCAGATGATTTCTAAAGCAACAAAGGGGAAGTGTTTTATTGACTTATCTTTACGATTGGTTTAATCGCTTCACCGATTCTGGACTCCTCAAAAGACTTTGTTGATGTCTGGTAAAGCATTCCAAACATTCCTCACAGTAGGAGTAAGAAAGAATCACATGCTTCCCAAGTTGCACAGTCATAACACCCGAATCAACCTTTTCTATGTTTACTGCCCCTTCGTGACCCAGTACAGCCAGAAATGGGGTTCCTCTCCATTGATTGATTGATTCTGCATCAGTACGACAAACCGTTTCACTACGATTTTAACGAGAGGATTTTAACGAGAGGATTTTAACGAGAACTTCGTCAGCCGCGAGTTCCGGTTATTCCACTTCTTCAATTTCCACTGGCTCACCTTCGGTGGTTATTGCCACTACCTGGAGCTTCACCTTACCCCCCCCAGATTTGTTGTTTTAATACGATTGTTTATTAATTAAATACGTTTATCCATTAAATACGTTAGTGTAAGAACCTAACCACATTTATCTCTTTTCCCAAAAAGGGATAACCCAGAGAAAATTTGACAGCTTAGCTATTTTGATTGTAGTTGTTGGTCCGCGGTGTTGACAAAGCAAGATCACCAGTAGTATGCCTTTGTTTGAGACCATACATCAAAGGCATGAATTCTCAGAGGCATGAATTCATAGAAGAAAGGCAAAAACAGTAAATCCTATAGCGATTGGGTGAGGTCACCGGAGTATAAGGATGTAAGATCCGCTGATAAGAAAAAGGGGATTTCAATTTAAAGTTTAACTATACCTACTTCATATGAATAGTCAGCGGCAACTCAATTTCCTGCTCATAGTGGTAGATGACATGGGGTATTCAGATTGCCAACCGTTTGGTGGCGAAATCAGGACCCCACATATTCAGGAGTTGGCAGACCACGGTGTCCGGTTCCGGAATTTCCATACCTCCTCCCTTTGCGCCCCCACCCGGGCTATGTTACTATCAGGTTGTGATAACCATGACGCCGGATTGGGTAACATGCCCACCGCCCATGCCACCAACCAATACATGCAGCCCGGCTATGAAGGGTTCCTGAACAGCGACATCCAAACCATTCCTGAGATTTTAAAAGAAGCCGGGTACCATACCTACATGGCGGGTAAGTGGCATTTGGGCGAACAGAAAGGCCGGCGGCCCCATTCCCGGGGCTTTGAACGGACGTTTTCTTTCTTGGGCGGTGGCGCCAGCCACTTTAATGACCAAAGGCCCTTGAGCCCCTTTGAGCAGCCGCACACCAAATACTCTGAAGACGGGAAAACGGTCAAGAACCTGCCTGCCGATTTTTATTCCTCCAATTACTACACAGATAAAATGATACAATACGTGTCAGAGCAGGAGGACGATAATCCCTTTTTTGGCTATCTGGCCTTTACCGCCCCCCATGACCCCTTGCATGTACCAGATGAATGGCTAACTAAATACGAAGGCGTCTATGATGGTGGGTATGATATGATCCAGGAAAAACGCCTGCAACAGATGAAGAAGCTTGGCCTGATCCCCGATGAACTTACCCGCAACCAAGGTAGTGGCCTATTCCAAAAGTGGGAGGAGTTAACGGTCGAAGAACGCAGGGAGGCAGCCCGCAAAATGGAAATCTATGCCGCTATGATAGAAAACCTGGACTGGAATCTGGGGCGCCTGTTTGCCCATCTGAAAGAAAGAAACCAGTTTGATGACACCATTATCTTCTTTCTCTCTGACAACGGGGCCAACCCCAAAGATCCCACATTCTATACCCCCAATACCAAAGAATCGCTTGCGAAGGAATATGACAACCGCCTGGAGAACTACGGGAAGATCAATTCCTTTATTTCCATAGGCGGCGGCTGGGCAGAGACGGCCAACACCCCTTTGTCTTACTTTAAGGTAACCACCTATGAAGGAGGCACCCAAACGCCCCTCATTGTTTCCGGGCACCGGGTACATAGGCGGGGAGTGGTCACAGATGAAACGCTGCATGTCACCGACATTTTGCCCACCATTTTAGACTATGCCAATATATCTTATACGCCCGCGGAAAAAGGCCTGAAACCCCTCTATGGCACCTCCCTGAAACCTTATCTGCAGGAAGAAACAAAACAACACGTGCGAAACGCGTTTGATGTACTCTGTTTTGAGATAACTGAATGCAAAGCCGTGCTGAAAGGCGACTGGAAACTCATCTTCATGCCGCCCCCCTATGGGAAGGGCGACGAATGGCATCTATACAACCTGAAAGAAGACCTGAAGGAGGAAAACAATGTGGCCAGCCAGTTTCCTGAAAAATTCAAGGAGCTGAAAGCAGATTGGGAAGCCTACGCGCTTTCCGTTGGCTATATAGAATCCAACGGCGAGTCAGCGCTGCAGAAATTAGGGTTTGAGGAATTTTTCCGCTTCGGCCCAAGAAACCGGATGGGGAAAAATGTAAAGAAGAAGGGTGCCGGGTCAAAAAAAGCTGCGCCAACAGGCTTAGGCGATTAAACCTCTCAAAGTATGTTTGCCATCTTAATCAAGATATCAGGAATTGCCTTGCCGGTCTTTGTTTTCCTGACAATGCTCAACGTAGGCTTGACCCAAAAGCCGAGCGACATCCTGGTCTGCCTTAGAAACAAGAAGTTTGGGATACGCATGTTGATAGCCAACTTCATTTTAGCACCCGCTCTTATGTGGGGCATGCTGCAGCTCTTTCCCATTGACCCTTACCTTGGTGTGGGCCTTACTATATTCGGGATCAGCGCCGGCGCCCCTTTCCTGATTAAACTCACGCAGCTCTCAGAGCACGACCTGGAACTGGGGGCCAGTACCATGATCACCCTTATCCTTGGCACCATCATTCTAGTACCGCTTCTGTTGCCCCTGGTTCTGCCGGAAATAGAGATCGACGGCTTTATGCTGGCCTGGACCCTGGTGAAGCAGTTGATATTCCCCATGGTGCTGGGGTGGTTGCTTGTAAAGTTCCTGCCTAAGATAATGGAATTCGCCCAGCCCTGGGTAGCTAAAATAGGCAACTGGGCTTTATACCTCATGTTGTTTGCCACCTTAGTGGGCTACTTTCCAGAATTGAAAGAGATTATGGGGCAAGGGGCCCTGCTCATTGCCCTCGCCTATATTCTGGGTGCTTTCGGGATTGGGTACCTGATGGGAGGGCATGACAACGAAGACCATCTGGAGGACATAGGGGCCCTAGGTACGGCCCAGCGGAATACCGCCGCCAGCATGATCATTGCGGCTCAGAATTTCAGCGGGCACCCAGAGGTGCTGGTGTTGATTACGGTTGCCAACGCCCTGGGAATTGCCATGTTGATTGGGATTGCCAAATATTTATCAAAGGATAATAAAGTGGAAATCGTGTTTCCCAAAAGGAAACTGGTGCACCCAAATTCCTGACGGGCTTTCATCCTCCTTAAAGAAAGCAAGCAACAGCCTTACCAAATAAAGCTTTGTCTCGCATGCATTCAGAACCGGAAAATAGGAACCAGGAAGAGGAAGGGAAAACCCCGGAAGATACCCTTCCAGGAGAGGTGGAACTGCGGAAAACGGTAAAAGCCCTCATTCGCAAACTTCCATCAGGCTCTTCCCTCAAAGACGACGCCAACGCAGGGCTGACAGGCGCTATGAACAGGATCCCGGACGGCATGGCTTGCGGACTGTTGGCGGGGGTCAGCCCCATTATGGGCCTGTTTGCGGCCGTTTGGGGAAGCATTGTTGGCGGGGTCTTCAACAGCTCCAAGCTGATGATTATATCCACCACCAGTGCATCTGCTTTTCTGCTGTACCAGCTCTCCCAAACTTATCCGGAAGAGGTACGGCCGGACGCCCTGATTTTGCTGGTGTTGCTCTCCGGGGCCATCATGATTCTGATGGGCCTCTTGAAGCTGGGCAACCTGGTGCGGTTTGTTTCCTATTCCGTCATGATCGGTTTTTTAGCCGGCATCTCCATTCTCGCCATCTTAAGCCAGTTGCCCACTGTTTTTGGCTTTCCTGTGGAAGGCTCCAATAAGATTCTGCAAACGGTGGATCTGTTTAAGAACATCCACCTTACCAATTGGCATTCGTTAGTCCCAGGGGTGGTCACGATTCTCCTCATGCTACTGCTGCCTAGAACGCCCTTGGGCAACAAATCAGCCATCGTGGCCATTGCTCTGCCCTCTCTTTTCATTTTCTTCATGGGGTGGACCGACGTGGAGGTGGTGCGCAATGTGGGGGAAATCCCCTCTGGGTTGCCCCCGCTCCGGCTACCGGATTTTTCCCTGCTAGAGCCGACCCTTTTTAGCGGAGCACTTTCCCTGGCCTTGATTATCATAATTCAGGCGGCCGGGGTCAGCCAAAGCGTTCCCAATCCGGGGGGCTCCCGGTCCAACACCTCCAAGGACTTTATTAGCCAGGGCATCGCCAACTTATCCTCCGGTATTACCGGCGGCATAAGCGTAGGCGGTTCACTGGGTGCCACTTCTATCAACATCGTTTCGGGGGCCCGCAGCCGGTGGGCGGGGATTATTTCTGGCTTGTTGGTGCTGGCGCTGGTCTTGCTACTGCCCAATCTGGTGGGGCAGGTGGCCATGCCAGTGCTGGCCGCCGTCATGATCTTCGCCATGGCCAGCTCTTTGAAATTCAAGGAAAACAAACAGATATGGAATGCCGGGTGGGCCTCCCGAATCGGGCTTTTCTCTACCTTCCTGGTTACCCTGTTCCTGCCCATTCAAAATGCAGTCCTGACAGGCGTCCTTATTTCCTTTATCCTCTATTTTTTCACCTCGTCCCGCTTGGTAAAACTGCACCGAAGACAGCTTTTACAGGATGGCCGCTTTGAGGAAATAGACGTGCCCGCGGAGATAGAAAACAAGGAAGTCCACATTTTCGCAGTGGAAGGCGACCTGCATTTTGCCGGGGCCCGGATACTGGAGAACCAATGGCCGAAAATAACGCCGGAAACGAAGCATCCGGTCATTATTCTGGAACTGAGAGGCCGCAACAACATAGGGGCTACACTGACGGAAGTGCTGGAGAGTTTTTATGAAAGAATCAAAAAGGCCGATGGCCGGTTTTACATCACCGAACTAAGCAATGACAGTTATGATTCCTTCCGGACTCAGGCAGACACCGCGGTTTTAAGGGGAATCAAGATGAGGAAGAAAGAATCCGTTGTGGGGGAAAGTACCCTGCAAGCGGTTTCAGATGCACAGGAATGGCTTAGCAATGGCATGCCCGATGATTAGGATATCTATTTAACCTAAGTTCTGTTTTCTGGCCTGCTCTTCTTGCCACCGCTTATAGGTCACACTCGTTTCTGGCTCTTCTGAGGCAGTAATAACGGCTTAGCGGTCAAAGAAATTTACTACTCTCCCAAAGGATTACCAAGCATTCACCTGGATGGAAGCAGAACAGTACACCAAACCCTATCTTTCGCATGAAAACTTATCCAGAAAACAGCAACGGAGGGATTAAGGGAAAACCTGCGGAGGATACCTTGCCGGGCGAGGTGGAACTGAAGCATACGGTGGAAGTTGTCCGGGGCAAGAAACCGAAGGGCTCTTCCCTTAAAGACGATGCCAACGCGGGGCTGACAGTCGCTATGAACGAAATTCCGGACGGGATGGCGTGCGGGCTGTTGGCGGGGGTAAGCCCTATCATGGGCCTCTTCGCCTCCATTTGTGGCTGCTTAGTGGGGGGGATTTTCAACAGCTCCAAGCTGATGGTGGTTTCCACCACCAGCGCGGCCGCTTTTCTGCTGTACCAGCTCACGCAAACCTATCCGGAGGCGCAACGGCCAGACGCCCTGGTTTTGCTGGTGTTGCTCTCCGGGGGCATCATGATTCTAATGGGGCTCCTGAAGCTGGGCAACCTGGTGCGGTTCGTTTCCTATTCCGTCATGATTGGCTTCTTGGCCGGCATTTCCATCCTCACCATCTTAAGTCAGTTGCCTACCCTTTTTGCCATCCCTGCCGAAGGCTCCAACAAAGTACTGCAAACGGTGAACCTGGTCCAACAGATTGATCAGACCAACTGGCATGCCCTGGTCCCGGGCCTGGTAACCATTGTTTTCATGTTGCTGCTGCCTAAGACTCCTCTGGGCAATAAAGCGGCCATCGTGGCCATTGCGCTGCCCTCGCTTTTCGTATTCTTCATGAAGTGGACGGACGTGGAGGTGGTGAGCGACGTAGGGGAAATCCCTTCAGGGCTGCCTCCGCTCCAAATGCCCGACTTTTCCCTCTTGGAGCCGGCCCTTTTCAGCGGAGCTCTTTCTCTGGCTTTGATTACATTGATCCAGGCGGCCGGGGTCAGCCAGAGCGTGCCCAACCCGGATGGTTCCCGTTCCAACACCTCCAAGGACTTTATCAGCCAGGGCATCGCCAATCTTTCATCTTCCACCTTTGGCGGAATTGGCGTGGGGGGCTCACTGGGCTCTACTTCGTTGAACATCGTTTCGGAGGCTCGGAGCCGGTGGGCGGGAATTTTTGCGGGCGTGCTGGTGCTGGCACTGGTCTTGCTGCTGCCCGGCCTGGTAGGGCAGGTGGCCATGCCGGTGCTGGCCGCCGTGATGATTTTTGCCATGGCCAGTTCCCTGAAGATGGAGGAAAACAAACAGGTATGGAACGCCGGGTGGGCCTCCCGGATTGGCCTGGTCTGCACCTTTTTTATTACCTTATTTTTACCGGTGCAGTACGCCGTCTTGGTGGGGGTGCTCCTTTCCTTTATCCTTTATTTCTTCACGTCGTCAAGATTGGTGAAACTGCACAGAAGGCAGCTGTTGCAGGATGGCCTTTTTGAGGAGATTGACGTGCCCGCGGAGATAGAAAACAAGGCGGTCCATATTTTTGCGGTGGATGGCGACCTGCATTTTGCCGGGGCCCGGATGCTGGAAAACCAATGGCCAAAACTGGATCCCCAGTCCCAGCACCCGGTTATTATCCTGGAATTGAGAGGCCGCAACAACATAGGCGCCACACTCACAGAAGTGATTGAGAATTTCTATGAAAGAATCCAAAAGGCGCAAGGCCGGTTTTATATCACCGAGCTAGGTGAGAACAGTTATGATTCGTTTCGTGCCCAGGCCAACACCGCGGTTTTAAGGGGAATCCATATGAGAAAGAAAGAACCCATCATTGGGAAAAGTACCCGAATAGCAGTAGTAGAGGCCCAAGAATGGCTTGCCAGCGGCGCTCCTGTAGATTCAACTTGATAAAACCCACCTTTAAGCAGCCTCATTTTCAGCCCAAAGCCCCTCATTAAAACGGCAGCCGAGCAACCTGTACTCTGAATCATCGTTTTTATAATATGATCTAAGTGAGTACTTTTTGCATTTATCTAAAATAACTCTATCCCCTCAAGTTATTCAGTGCATCAGGGTTAAAGGCCAAGAAAAGGCAGGGAATTTTCCAAAACAGGTCAAAAAGACGATTCATTCTCCATTCTTAAAAAGACAGATACGGGTCCGCCACTGGCGGGGCAGGCATGCGGAGTTTCTGATTTGTGACTTAAAGTATCACCACCATGAAAAAGCTAGAAAACAAAGTGATCGCCATCACCGGGGCCGCTATGGGGCTGGGGTTGGCTACGGCAATAGAAGCGGCGCAACAAGGTGCCCAATTGGCGTTGGTTGACTACAATGAAAAAGCATTGGAGGAAGCGAAGCAATTCATTTTAAAAGACTACCCTGACACCAAGGTGACCACCGTGGTAGCCGATGTCTCAAAAGAGGAGGAAGTAAAAAAATACGTGGAGGAAACGGTGAAGGCCTTTGGCCGCATTGACGGCTTTTACAATAACGCCGGTATTGAAGGCAAGCAAGCCCCCATGACAGAGTATGATGTGGAGGTGTTCAAGAAAGTGATTGGCATTAACCTGATGGGGGTGTATTACGGCATGCGGTATATCCTTCCCATCATGCAAAAGCAGGAATACGGACGCATTGTGAACGTAGCGTCAGTGGGCGGTATCAGAGGCGTTATGAACCAAACCCCTTATGTCGCCAGCAAACATGCCGTTTCGGGTATGACCAAAAACGCGGCCTTGGAGTTTGGCAGGCACGGCATTACCACCAATGCCATTGCCCCAGGCGCCATTCTAACACCCATGGTGGCCGAAGCCTTCAAGCAGGTGAACCCAGATGATCCGCAGGCAGCAGAAACGGAATATGCCCAAGCCAACCCTACTAAACGCTTAGGGTTACCCGAGGAAGTGGCCAAAGTGGTGGTCTTTCTATTAAGTGAAGACGCGTCATATGTCAACGGGCAGACCATTGCCATTGACGGCGGCGAGTCCAATAGTTATGGCTTTGTGTAACAGGTACCACCTGGGCAAGAAATTGAAAAATGCACCCTAAACGAAACAGAACCCAAAAGCATGGAAACGTACAGAATTGCCGTATTTGTAGGAAGCCTTCGCAAAGAATCTTACAACCTGAAGACCGCGAAAGTGCTCATGGCCCTTGCCCCTGATTCCTTGTCACTGGACCTGGTCAGAATTGCAGACCTCCCCATGTTCAATGAAGACCTGGAAGACAATCCGCCGCAGGAATGGCTGGACCTCCGGGAGCAAATCCAGGCTGCTGATGGCCTTCTCTTCCTGACCCCAGAGTATAACCGTTCAGTACCCGGCGCCTTGAAGAACGCGCTTGATATTGGCTCCCGCCCTTATGGCAAGAATTCGTGGAACGGGAAACCAGGGGCAGTGGTGAGTGTTTCCATTGGGAACATCAGCGGATTTGGCGCCAACCATCACCTGCGCCAATCGCTGGTTTTTGTAAACGTACCCACCATGGCGCAGCCGGAAGCTTACTTAGGCGACGCCGCCGCTTTATTTGACGAGGCCGGTAACCTCACCAATGACTCTACCAAAGAGTTTCTGCGAACCTTTATGGAGGCCTACGGGAAGTGGGTTGCCACAAACGCAAAACAGCGGACCGCCTGAAACAGACAAAGTCTCAGGAACAGGTCTCCTGATTTCTAAAGACTGTGCAGGGCAGCCAACGCTTCTCGGAAGGAAAGACAGGAGGCAGCAACGCCGCGCTTTCCTGGCTTTGTGATGTTACCAAGTGACTCGCACCCCTTACTTAAATTAGCCTAGAATGAAGGCAGCACAGTACCAAGGGACCGACAAATTGCTGTTTGGGATTATCCTGGGTGTCCTGGCCTTTTGGCTGTTTGCCCAGACAATCTTGAACATTAATGTGGTGATGGCCAAAGACCTTCAGATGGAAACGGCCACCATGAGTATTGCGGTATCCATCACGGCCTTGTTCTCAGGGATTTTCACCGTGGTCATGGGCGGACTGGCTGATAGTTTAGGCAGGATGAAAATCATCAAGATAGGGTTTGTCTTCAGCATCATAGGTTCATTGCTTGTAGGCATTACGCCTGCGGGGGCAATGGCGGCGCCTGTGCTCATTACCGGACGCATCCTGCAAGGTTTGTCTGGAGCCTGCATTATGCCGGCAAGCCTGGCGATGCTGAAAGCTTATTGGGAAGGAGCGGCCCGCCAACGCGCCATAAGCTTTTGGTCCATGGGCACCTGGGGCGGCTCTGGTTTCTGTTCCCTCTTTGGGGGGTTAATGGCGGGAAATGTAGGATGGCGGTATATCTTCTTTGCCTCTGCACTTGTCTCACTTATTGGAATGTGGATGGTACGAGGTACCCCCGAAAGTAAGGCGCCGCCGTCAGGAGGTAAGAAGAAACGGGATGTGGCCGGCATTGTCACCTTTATGGTGGTGATGATTGCCCTCCAGGTATTGGTAACCCAGGGAAGCAACCTGGGTTGGACAAGTGCGGTATCCCTCCTTTTATTAGCCACGGTCATTGTATCTGGTATCGCCTTCTTTCGCATTGAGAAAGGCAAGGAGTCAGCGTTCATTGATTTCAAACTCTTCAAAAACGCCACCTATACTGGGGCCACTATATCCAACTTCCTGCTGAATGGCGTTGCTGGGATGCTGATTGTCTCCCTTATGCTGCTCCAGGTGGGAGGTGGCCTTTCTGCCCAAACGGCCGGCCTCCTCACCTTGGGTTACGCCATTTCCATTGTGGCTTTTATTCGCATAGGGGAAAAACTGCTGCAGCGTTTTGGCCCAAGAAAACCAATGCTCTGGGGCTGTATCATTGTCGGGGTTTCCATTTCCCTTCTCTTGCCTACCAACGTGATGACGGACACCTACAAGATCCTGGCCGTTATCGCCTATACCTTGTTTGGCGTGGGCCTGGCCTTTTATGCCACGCCTTCCACAGATGCAGCCCTATCCAACTTGCCAGAGGCGCAGACAGGGGCCGGTTCCGGTATTTATAAAATGGCGTCTTTTCTGGGCGCAGCATTCGGGGTGGCTATTTCCGCCGGGATTTTCGTGGGGCTCAGCTCCATTGATACGCCTAGCAGCATCCTTGATAAAGTCATCAGCTTCTCTGGCAGGCAAGACAATATCGCCATTCGACAGGCCGCTATGATAGCGCTTCTCTTTAACCTCTTCCTGGTCATAGTGGCCATTATTTCCATTATGAAAACGATACCAAAACAGGAGGAGGAATTACAGCGGTCTACCTAAAAATGCAGGCCAAAGGCACTCAAACTTCTTACATAAAAAGCCATGAAAACGACCATTCTGGAGGGCACTAAGGCTTTCCAACAGGAAATGAAACAGTGGATGGATCATATGCATCAAAATCCCGAATTGGCATTAGAGGAAAAGGCAACCGCTGAATATATAGCAGAAAAAGTAAAGTCCTTTGGTTTTGAGGTTGCTGAAGGTATAGGTAAAACAGGTATTGTGGCCTCCATGACCGTGGGAGAAAACAAAAAATCAATTGGCCTTCGGGCCGATTTTGATGCACTCCCCATCCAGGAAGTGAACAACCTGGATTACAAAAGCAAGGTGGAGGGCAAAGCGCACCTTTGTGGGCATGATGGCCATACCACCATGCTGCTAGGCGCCGCTAAATACCTATCCCAATCCAAAAACTTCAACGGCACGGTCCGGCTCATTTTCCAGCCCGCCGAGGAAACCATGCAAGGTGGCCCGGCCATGATACAGGATGGCTTGTTTGAAAAGTTTCCGGTGGACGCTGTCTACGGCATGCACAACATGCCGGGGCTAGAAATAGGCAAACTTTATTTCAGGGAAGGCAAAATGATGGCCGCTGTTGATAATTGGGAAATTGCGTTAACCGGAAAAGGAAGCCACGGTTCCATGCCCGAGTTGGGGATAGACCCAATTGTATGCGGGGCGTCGTTGGTAATGGCTTTGCAAACCATTGTCTCCCGCAATGTGTCGCCGTGGCAGAATTCAGTGGTTACAGTGGGTGCCTTCCTCTCCGGGAACGCCGGCAACGCGGTCCCTCAAGATGCCATATTACGCTTAAGCATCAGAAATATGGATGCTACCCTGCGGGAACAAGTGTTGGATAGGGTACGGTCTATTACCAAGGCACAAGCAGAGGCATTCAATTGCCAATATGAGATAAAGGAAGGTATTCCGGGAGCCGTGTTGGTAAATACCCCCGAAAATACGCATTGGGCGGCAAAGGTGGCCCGGGATGTTTTTGGGGAGGAAAAAGTGGTAGAGACACTGCATCCCTATATGGGCAGCGAGGACTTCGCCTTCATGCTCCAAAAAAAGCAGGGCACCTATTGCATGTTAGGCAACGGTGATACCCCTATGGTGCATCATCCGGAGTATATTTTCAACCAGGAAATTTTGCCAATTGGGGCAGCCTACTGGGTTGGTTTAACAGAGGCCTATTTGCAATAGATATGAAAAGGAAGCCCCTGTTCTCCGGGGCTAGTCTCTTGCTCAGAATAATTTGCTCTACATCAAAGGCCCCTGAATTGTGCCCCGGCACCAGCCGCCTGGTAGCTAGGAAGAAAATTACCAACCGCCAGACCAGGCCATAAACTCCTGTCTGCCAGCGGGCATTCTGCCTTAATGGGCAGTTTTCCTGCCAAGTAGCAAAAAGCCTTTCAAAGCGTTCCGCACCCACGTTGTTATAAACCCTTTTCCGTTAAACTTATTCCTTACGTTCTAAGCCATCGCTGACCTTGAGAGGAGAAGCCCTCACACCTTTGCGCAGCGGCACCTACCGTTTTTGGGTGAACAGCAGGAAGGCCTCCCCACCTGGAAAGGGACTGAAATGGACCAGAAACTTAATTGGACCTAACCCCTCTGCCCATCCCTGTTTTGGGGAAAAGACGAGACATCAGAATAAAGGCGGAAAAACAGAATAAAGAAACCAATCACCAGATGGGGAAAGCAGGGGAAGCGCCGGTCCTTTGCTCTTATTGGCCCCTCCACAGGGGCCTAATTTAAATCAGGTTTTGAGTATGGAAAATCCGACCGCTGAAGACAAGGCCACTACCCCAGATGATGAGTTTCACCTGCCCGGGCTCTCCGTTCTGCGCGATGCAGTGCAGAACGTGGCCATGAAGGTACCGCCCCGAAACAAACTCCAGCAGGATGGCATTGCCGGCATGACCACCGCCGTCAGCAGCCTGCCAGATGGCATGGCGAACGGCCTGTTAGCGGGTGTGAATCCCATTTACGGGCTGTATTCCTGCATTGCGGGCCCCGTGGTAGGCGGGCTTTTCTCCAGTACCCAGTTGATGATGATAACCGCCACCAGTGCTTCGGCCATCATGGCAGGACAGACCATCGCTGCTCTGCCTGCTGGGGAACGGGAGAAGGTATTCTTCCTGCTGGTGACCCTGATTGGCGTTTTTCAAGCGGTACTGGGGCTGTTGGGCCTGGGGCGCCTGACGCGGTTCGTCTCTTTCTCAGTGATGATTGGTTTCCTGACTGGCATCTCCGTTTTGCTCATCATGAGCCAATTGCCCACTGCTACCGGCTATGAGCCTCCCAAAGGGAACAGCCTTCTCCAAACGTATGAATTATTAAGGCATTTAGACCAGGTGCATCTGCCTACGGTGGCCATGGCGGCACTCACCCTGTTGCTGGCCATTATCCTGCAGAGGACTCCTCTTAAGAAATTTTTCGCCCTGATTGCCATTGCCATTCCTTCGCTGCTGGTCTTTATCTTCCAGCTGGAAGGGGTGAAGATAGTGCAGGACCTAGGCGATATCAGTGGCAGCACTCCCGGCTTTGCCGTGCCCTCTTTTTCTGAAATCAGTTTTGAGGTCATCACCGGGGCAG
Source organism: Rufibacter glacialis (assembly GCF_008271745.1). GTDB lineage: Bacteria > Bacteroidota > Bacteroidia > Cytophagales > Hymenobacteraceae > Nibribacter > Nibribacter glacialis. Next base: position 152,510 of record NZ_VKKZ01000001.1, read on the forward strand.
TGGCGGTGGCCCTCGTCATTCTCATTCAGGGGGCCGGGGTTAGCCAAAGCGTGCCCAACCGAGACGGGGCCGGAACCAGCACTTCCCGAGACTTCATCGCGCAGGGGGCCGCCAATATCACCTGCGGGTTCTTCCGGGGCTTGCCGGTAGGCGGGTCATTGGGTACCACGGCCATCAATGTGCTGGCCCGGGCGCAGACCAGATGGGCCTGTATTTTCTCTGGGCTTTCCATGGCTATTATGGTGTTAGGGTTGTCTGGCATAGTGGCCCATACCGCCATGCCTTCTTTGGGGGCCATGCTCATTTTGGCCGGTACCCGGAGCCTCAAACTCTCTGATATCGTTTCTACCTGGAATTCAGGCTGGAAATCATGGCCTTCTTTTCTGGCTGCGGGCGTCACGTTTGGCGCTACCCTGGTACTCCCCATCCCCACCGCGGTAGGAATAGGCGTGCTCCTTTCGGCCTTCCTGTTTGTCACGCGTACCTCCACAGAGATTACCCTGGTGGAGCTTAGAAAGCGCCCTGATGGGCATATAGAGGAACACAGCCCCCCTAAAACCCTGAAAGGAAACCAGGTAACGGTCCTGAATGTGTACGGCAACTTGTTCTACGCCGGGGCCAGAACCTTAGAGCATCTGTTACCCAAACCAGGAGCAGATATCCAGAACCCCGTGGTGATTCTGCGCCTGCGCGGCCGTACCAGCCTAGGCTCCACCCTGGTTTCTGTTCTGGCCAACTATGCCGCTCAATTGAAAGGCGCCAAGGGCAAACTCTACCTCACGGGAGTCAGCGAGCAAGTAAATCGGGAAATCATGCGTTCCCGCATGTTACGCATGAACGGGCCGGTAAAGGCATTTAAAGTAACCCCTGTTCTTGGAGCCTCTACCCATAACGCGGTGGTAGATGCCGAAGCCTGGCTGATAGAAGGCGAAGGAGGAACCCTTAAGCAGTAGGGCTATTTCCAGACCCTGAATAGAACATAGTCAACTCTCTTCCAATTCTTTATGAAGCCCTCTTATTTCCAGGCAGCTCGTACATACAGAAACGGGGCTGGCCTCTTGGCCCATTGGTTTACTAACTTTTAGGTGATGGAAATTCATCAGACTAAATCCTTTACGGTTGCCATGGACGGCTTTCTGGACCAGCTGCTTCCTGAACTGGAAGACATCTACAAAGACCTTTACCAGCACCCGGAGTTGTCTATGGAGAAATCGGCCAAGATGATTGGCCCCGTCACCATGGCGGTGACCACTACTTTGCGCCTGCAGACCATTGTCTCGCGGGAGGTGGCGCCCATAGAAAACGCCGTGCTCACGATTGGGTCTTTACAGGCGGGCACCGAAGAAAACATCATCTTGGAAGAGGCCACCCTGAACCTTAATATCCGCACGTTCAAGGAAGAGGTAGGGGATCAGATTCTCTCTGCCGTGAAACGCATCTGCTGCGCGGAATGTGCGGCTTCCAATGCCCCAGAGACCCTGAGTTTACGGAACTCTCCAGTTACCCGCCCACGGAGAATGATGTCCACGCGATGGCCAGAGTTTCATAAGCCTTTTCCGCCCAGTTTGGCGAAAAGGCTTATGAAACCAAACCCGCGTCTGGCAGCGAGGATTTCAGCCTTTTAGGCCGAAGCTGGAACGTGTCTTCTGGTTTGGGGGCGGTACTGACCCAGCCCTGTTCCAGGAAGCGAAAAAGAATAACCAGCTGAAAACCATTCCCAGTAACCATTCCCCTAACTTTGCACTGGTATTCCACCCAACCTTGAAAACCGGCCTGCCGCCCATGCTAACCGCCGCCGCTGTCTGGTTCAAGTAGGGTGCCTTAGCTGATGTAAAATGGAGAGACTACATTTCCTGTATTATGTGCTGGACCTGGCAGGTACGTTTGCCTTCGCCATCAGTGGAGCAACGGCTGCCCGGAAACGCAACCTGGATTTGTTCGGGATTTGCGCCCTTGCCTTTACCGTCGCCTGTGGCGGAGGGATTATCCGGGACCTGTGCATTGGGGCCATTCCTCCCGCCGGGTTAACGAACTGGCAATATCTGGCGGCCTCGCTCTTCGCTTCAGCGCTAACGGTCCATTTCTTTCCCCTGGTGCAGCGGCTCAAACGTCCTGTGTTATTTTTTGACTCGGTAGGCTTAGCCTTGTTTGCTGTGACCGGCGCAGAAAAAGCGCTGCACTTTGGCCATAATGGACAGGTAGCTGTTATGCTGGGGATTACCACGGCGGTAGGGGGCGGGGTGATCCGTGATGTTTTACTGAACCGGGTGCCCGTCATTATGGAGAAAGAGATTTATGCCTCAGCGGCTCTTCTGGGGGCGGTAGTGGTAGTGGTGGGCAATCAACTGCCTTGGGTAACCGCTAATTGGGCAGCGGTAACGGCGTTACTCTTATGTTTTACCTTGCGGATATTAGCCCTTTATTTCCACTGGAACCTGCCCACCCCAGGCAGCAGAAAAACCGACCAGGACTCTGATTAGCCAATTTGACCTACGGCAGCGGACTGGTCATTTTCAATTCTTTTGGCTTAGAAAGCGATGGAGTGGAAGCGGAAGTTTCGCTACCTGATTACATGGCTTTGGCCTTGCGTTAACAGGTGATTTTTTATACCTCTCCCTCTTCCGCCCGCGGACCGGAGACCGCCTTTTGGGACTCCTTTCCCAAAACCAAGCCTAAAGCAGAAAAGGCATTGCGACGTTACCCTGTAGTGCCGCAATGCCTTTTCAAAAAAGCCTTCATAGAACGAGTAGGACACAGCGCCTTTGCCAAAGGCGCCTCCCCAACAGATAACCGTTGCCCTTCAAAACCCTCTTCGGTCAGAACGCCCACAGCCTGGACCCAATCGCCCGGCCTCTCGTGAGTGACCACCCCACCAACGGCAGGGAAAAAGATGGCCTTCCCTGGTTTCTGGGTACCCGAGTGCAGTTAAAAGACATTGACAAAATAAAGCACGCCCACTGCAAATAAGTGTAGCTTCTGATTGGGGTTGGTATTGGCCACTGCGTTATGGTACCGGGAAGTGTTGTAGAAATAATTGGCAAACAATCTCATATCCTGGCTGCCCACAGGCTTAAATTCCAGACCCGCCCAATAACCTATATTCTCTCTGAAATCGTCCCCGATTTCGCTGTTTTTGCGGAGACTCGCCGTCTCGTAAAAGCCTTTGGCGGTGATGAACCACTTGGGCACAAACTCATAATCTACCCTAAGCACCGCCGTCTTGTAATTGATGTCCTGTAGAAAAGTCGGGGCAAAAATTGGGAAAGGAGCCAGGTAGTTGTTGACGGCGGGTGACCCGATATTGGGGTAGTCCACGCTCATGTAGGCGCTCTGTAAATCAAGGTAGGCGTTAAACCTGTCTAGCACCAACTTGTTCCCGATAGCCACCCCATGGTCTGTTTTACCCTTGGCAAACTGCGCAATATTATAGCTGTAAAAGGTCTGCCATTTTTTATCTAACAGGTTCCCCTGCCAGGAAACATATAAACCTAGGGGTGTTTTTGACGGCCTCAACCCGTTTCTAGCGTAACCAGTAGAATTGAAAACAGTATTGAAGTCCTGGTTGTACGTGTTGTGCACCTGCAGTTGGAAGGAGTGGTTTGGGGTAACCTGGTAACCTATCTCCATTGCCAGTAGGAACAGGTTCAATTGCTTGTTCACAAAATCAGTATACTGGTATTCAAAAGTGGGATTCGTATCAAACTCCCAGCTGCCCACATTTGCCGCTTGCTTACCTGCTGTCAGGTGCCACTTCTTCTCGTTACCAAAACGATATGTGATGTTCGCGTGGTCCACCGCACTTGGCGCATTATCTAAGCTGTTCGGGGCAAAGCTTCTATTCAGCCGGTATCTTATGCGGAAACTTAGGTCCTGAATAATGTCTCCGGTTAACTCAATCCGTGCTTCATTCATTTTAACCGCCCCCTGGTCAGAAGAGCCACGGGGGTACTCTACTGAGCTTCGAAACAGAAAGTTCAGATCTATTCTTTCGCTTAAATTCAGTAATTGGCTTGTTGAAGGTTGTTGCGTGACTGGGTTGTTACTGGAGCTGGTGCTATCCATCGCACTCTTCCTGATTTCATTGTTCTGAGCAAATGAAGCCTGTGCTATAAGCAGCTGAGCTATAAAAAAAAGATAATACTTTTTCATAAAGATAATTTTAGAGGAACATCCATAAAGCTGTAAACCTGCTGCATGATACCTTAACCCTGAATTGCAGATCAAACAGTAGGGAAAGCCGAAATTGGAGTTCGCTACCGTTGCTATTCTATTCCTATTCTGCCAATGATCGTCTGATCCATGGCCTTATTCTCCTGACCTGTTGTCCATTGCTTTTGCTTTTCATGTAGTCAAAAATTCCCCTTGATAAGCAGAGGAATAATTTGGTTCACCTGCTATAGATTTAACAAAAATGCCCCTAATTCAGCTGGGAAGGGCAAATTTATTTTAAATTTTGATTTCCTGCTTCAGCAAAGGTGAGAAAGGTGATGCTGGTGGCAGGCAGTTGCACCTGTCCGGCTTTGACCCCTTTTCCCTGGAAACCAGGCAGTTCATCATTCGCTCCCAGTTTCAGTTCTTGCCCGTTCAACTGTACCGTGGTGCCCTGTAACTCCGTGGAGGTAAGGGTGTATTGCTCAGCGTTGGAAGGAATGGTGATGGGAGCCGTTGCTTGGTTGGTGTTGATGACCAGGAGCGTGATGCCCCCCGGGCGCCCTTTCATGTTATGGGCAAACAAATAAACGCCGGGTGCTCCTGTGCCTGCATCATACACCTCTGTGCCCATGAACCGGTTCCAGAGCAAAGCGGCCCAGTAATTGGGCTTGGGCAAATGGGTGTCCTGGTCGATCAGGCTGTACTCGCTGGCCACCAGGGTATTGTGCATGATCACCTTCAACCCCTTTTGCGCCAAAGTCCCTAACTGGTATAAATAGCGAAAGCAATCCAGGTAGGTGGCGGCGTAGGGGTCGCCGCCTGCTGCGGCCTGGGCAGTCTCCGTGATCCAGATGGGTTTGCCGGGCAGGTATTTGTCCCGCTTCCCGATGTGGTAATCGGCCGCGACATCGATCTTGTGGAACCAGGCCGAATCAAGCGCATTTTCCGGTTTTATAGACAGAGGCCCGCTGCGCGTTATGCGCATGGAAATAGCCCCGTAATAATGATAGGTAAAAACATCAAAGACCGGTTTAGGCGTTGCGGTCATCATCTGGTCAATGGTAAGGATCCTCATACCGGTCTCTTTCAAATCTATGCCCGGAAGACCCTCCAGGGCATTTCCCGGACCAAGTACCAACATGTCAGGCACCTCTTTACTGGCCCAGGCATTAAAAACGGCTACATCTTTGGCAAAGGTGCCGGCCCCATAGGTAGAATCCATTTCTCCTGCTATCAGCGGTACATTGGGCTCATTGAAAAGCTCGGCGGCGGCAATTTTGCCACCCAGACTTTTGGTATAGTTTACTATTTTCTGGGCTTCTTTTGGCGTCCAAATGCCCTGGTTATCCCTCACCCCATTCGATACAGCAAAGGAAGTAACCAGTTGGCCGTCTGTTGCCTTGAGAAAGTCGATAACCCCTTTCCACTGGCTGCGGGTCAGCAGGTTTACAAACCCTTCCGGTGCTTTTGCCATGGCAGGTTGGTCATTGTCCTGGAAATACGTTGCGTTTGCCCAGGAGCCACTTACCCGCACATAAGCAGGCGCCAGCCCGTTGGCCAGGATCCGCAATCTTTTATCGGCCAGATTAATCGGGTCCAGCTTCCGGTACATCTGGGGGCTCTTCTCAGAACCGCCGTAGGAGGAGATTGCTTCGGTCGGCAAGCTTTCCATCATTTTATACGGCTTCCAGAACTCGCCCCCCACCACTTCCACCATCTCCACATTATAGGATTGGTACCGTTCGTCTACGCTGCCAATGCGTTTCATCTGCTGGGGATTGACGGTGAGGGCGCTGCCGTTCTTGTTGCCAGTTTCATTGTTTCCTGCGGTTTTGTTGGTGTCCCCGGAATTACAGGCCCCCAGAACCAATAGGCTAGCCATAAATAAGAGTGGGGTGAATTTTGAGAATTCCATGTCCTTTTAGATTTACGGGTTAAATACTCCTTGATGAAGTTTGTTTTTCGTCTGGCCATTAGTCTACCGGCCATCATACCTTCTTTTGATGGGGAGGGATAGCCTTTTAAGGAACCTATGCTGGTTTGCTGGGTGATAAGAGGCTGCCTGCGGGGATCAGGCTTGTTCCTATGTTTCTGTAGGCTGAGGAGTGAGATAGAGATAACAGGCAGATCGGCTATGCTCATAGCCGGGCGAGTAGGGCCGAAGCGCTCAGTAGCCCTTATACCCAGGCTACTGGCCGGAGAAACCAGTGTGCAGTAGGGGGAATGACTGACTGATATGGATCGCTGCTCTTTCTTTGTAAAAAAACAAGATCGTATTTGCATTTACGCGACTAAACGCCTCAGGTTAGCGCTTTTCTGAACCTGAATTGGGCCTACTGGGGTTTTTGGACGGGTTATTTTGAATTTAGAAGGCATTCATAAGCAGGAAAGCTCAGGTTTACCTACTCCTTCTCCCTTGCACCGGCGCCAATAAAAAAGGAGTGCCGCTAGTAAGCAGCACTCCTTTTCTGAAAGAGACGTTTTTAACCTGATTTACAGAAAACAGCCTTGAAAGGAAGCAGACCTTTAGGCTATTGCCCTTCGCCCTGCTCTTTGTTCTTTTTGCCAATGGAGATCAGCTTGGGCAGCACCTCCGCGAAGTTCTCTACGCCCACTACCTGCCAGTAATCTTCCTTCTGCAGCATGCGCAGCTCCACTACCATAGACTCACTGCTGTTAACAGGGCGCACCTTCAGCCCTACTAGGGAAATGGAGTCCTGGCGATTAACGTGGTCAATGCCTTCAAACTCCAGGTTGGGAAGCATTTTGGGGTTGATCAGTTTACCTATGGGCAGCAGTTTCACCACGTCCGCCACCTCTGGCACCTTCTGGCCGGAGACGGTCTCTACGCTTTGGATCAACTGGTTACGAACCGAGGAAGTAAGCTGCTTTTTGGCTTTCAGGCCTCTCCTGAGCAGGTTGGCTGCCCCCTGTAATTCTTGGGGCAACAGGTCAATGGCCATGTTCTGGCTCTGCTCCACCAAGCTGGCCGAGGTGCGTTTGAAGTCCACGTACTTTTCCAACCGGGCCATGTCTTTGGCTTCCAGGGCCGCCCTGATCTCTACCAATGAGGCCTCTGGGCCCGTCTTAGCCCGGTTATAGAACCAATAACCGCCGGCGCAAAGGGCCACCACTACCAAAAGGAGAAGTACTTTTTTCATTTCGTCTTGTATGATTTTATCTGGAATATGCTGTCTTTCCTACGCCCTTTTCTATTAGAACAGGCTAGTAATATTACTAAAAAGATTCCAGATAAAAATCATAGGGGAGAAGCTGGTCTTTGCCCTGTACCTGAGGAGGTACGTTTTGCCTCCCTTTTCCAAAAAACAGGAAAAAAATAACCCCGGAACCCTAGTATTGCTTGCCAGAGCCCCAAGGTGAAAGGTCTGCCTCTATTGGGCTAATCCTTTATTTTAGAGTAGGGGAATTTTTTGGAAGCCTTGCGCATGATGGTGGTCACAATGGTGTTGGTGTCGCTGCCCAGGCTCCGGGACAGGCTTTTCTCGTATTTCCAGAGCAGTTCGCCGGAGGCGCCGTCATGGATGCTGATGGCGGTCTTACCGGAGTTGGTAGCGCCGTAGAAACCCACCGCTAAGCCTAGGGCCAGGGAGGCCCCGTCAGACATGGGCTTGTCGGTGCTGAAGGTGCCGGAGATAATGCCGTCTACTCCCAGCACTTTGGCCAGCTCTACCGGCGTAAAGGTCTTGATGTTCTCTTCATTGATGTTGTTCTTGAGCAGGAGGGCATTGGTGGTGGCCGCGTCCTGGAAAGACACGGTGTAGTCATCTTTGCTGCTCACTTTCAGAAAATAGGTCTGAAGCGCGCTTTGCACCGCCAGCCCTTCGTTTTTCTCCATTTCCTTGATGCGCTCAGGCGTCATGGACTTCATCTGGTTGGGCCGCAGCCCAATGCGGGCGTCAAAGGGCAGGATGGCGACTACCTTGTGTTGCTTGGCCAGCGTTTCAAAAGCCGGGTTGGTGTAGATTTCCTTGGTTTGGGCAGAAACCGCTCCGCTCAAGCCTAATATCAGGAATACCAGTAGTAAAGAGAAAGCTTTCATTAAGAGGTCTTTTTTAAATGAACGTCGGAAACGAAAAGCAAGGGGGCACTAGCGTAGATGAGGCTATTATATATAAGTTTTGGTATGTAGATTGAGTATAGAAGAACCGCTTAGTGGCTTTGTTTAGCATAGGGTATCTTTCTGGCTGCTTTTCGGGTGATGGCTTTCACAATGTGGTGGGTATCGCTGCCCAGGCCCCTGGAAAGCATCTTGTCATAACTCCACAGCAAATCACCCGAGGCACCGTCATAGATCCGCATCATGGTGTTGCCTGTATTGGTGGGGCCAATGCCGCCTACATACGGCGTGTATAAAAGCGTATAAGCGGCATAGAGGGCTGCCACGGCCGTGGAAACAGGTTTGTCAGTGGTGAGCGAGCCCACCAGTACAGCATCTACCCCCAGCATCTGGGCCAGTTCGGCGGCAGGTATGCGGCTGATTTCCTCTGGCTGAAGGTCATGTTCCTTCAGGATAGCGTTGGTCACGTTCACGTCCTGCACGGCAATGGCCCGCCCCGTTTTAGCTACCTTTTTCAAAAAATGGATCTGAAACGCGCTTTGCACCGCCCGCCCGTGACTCAGTTCCAGGTCATACAGCTGCTCTGGGGTTAACTGGCGCATCTGGTTCGGCCGAAGGCCCACCTGCACATCAAACGGCAAGACCGCAATGGTCTTATGGTGCTGGGCGGCGGCCACAAAAGCCGGGCTGGTGTACAAGTCGCGGGAAGGGGTACAGCTGCCTAACCCCCATACGGCCAGGGCCATGAAAACCGAAAAAGCACTTCTCATTTCGTTTATAGCGTTCGTTTATGCCTTGTTTTCCTACTTTCCCCTGAAAAGGGCAACATCTGCCCGCCTATCAGGTTATCTATCCAGACCATTTGCCCCGGCATGAAACTCCATCTCCAGATACCAGTGGCCCAACCTTACCAGGTTGTGTTGGAAGGTTTTACAGTAGACCTGTTCAAGGCCCTTTCACCCCCATTCCCCCGGCTAAAAATTTTACGGTTTGACGGCAGTTTCCCCGGTGACCGGGTAGAGATCGCGTTGCAGATTGGCCCCGTCCGGCAGAGATGGACCAGCCTCATCACGGAGCGCGAAGTGCGGGAACAGGAGGCTTGGTTTGTGGACGAAGGGCAGGAACTGCCCGCCCCGCTTACCTATTGGCGGCACAAGCACCTTATCACCCAACACAACGGGCACAGCATCATCCATGAACTCATTGAGTACCGCACCAGATTCCGTGCCCTGGACCTGTTGCTGTACCCCGTGATGTCTGCGGTTTTTGGCCAGAGAAAGGCCGTGTACCAGCGGTTCTTCGGGAAACCAAACGGGTTTTAAAGCTATTTCAGCAGGAACAGGCGGTAAACGAGCCTTATCCCAGACGTTCTTCGCGTTTTTAGGCTGTTTCAGCAGAAACAGGGCGTAAACGAACCTGGCTTTGGCCTCTTGCCCCAAACTTTTCACGGGCGGCTGGGTTATGATCAGGAAAAAAAGCAGAAACTGCGTAGATTGACCCATGGCAAAAGCAGTAGTGATTGGTTCAGGGATTGGCGGCATAGCGGCGGCCATCAGGCTGGCGGTGAAAGGATACGCGGTCACGGTGCTGGAAGCCAACGCCTCCTTTGGCGGAAAGATGACGCAATTCACCCTGCCGGGCGATTACCGCTTTGATGCCGGTCCTTCTCTGTTCACACTGCCGCAGCTGGTAGACGACCTGTTCACCCTGGCGGGCCGCACCCCGAAAGACTATTTCCGTTACCAGCGCCTGCCCGTTGTGACCCAGTATTTCTGGCCCGACGGCACCCGCCTCACCGCCCATGCCTCCGCGGAGGCCTTTGCCCGGGAAGTGGAAACTAAACTAGGCGTGCCGCAGGACCAGTTGCAGCGCCACCTGCAGAAAGCGGCCCGGCTGTACCAGGCCACCGCCCACACGTTCCTGCACAAATCGCTGCACAAACTAGGCACCTACCTGAGTACAGATGTGCTGAAGACCCTTCCGGCCGTGCCGGAACTGGGCTTGACTACCACCATGCACGCCGCCAATGCCCGTGCCTTCTCAGACCCGCGCCTGGTGCAGCTGCTGGACCGCTACGCCACCTACAACGGCTCAGACCCTTATCAGGCCCCCGGCACGCTCAACCTGATTCCGCACCTGGAGTTCAACATAGGCGCTTTTTACCCCGAGGGCGGCATCTACGCCATTGCCCAAAGCCTGGTGCGGCTAGGGGAGGAGCTGGGCGTGGAGTTCAGGTACCAGGAGCCCGTGCAGGAAATCCTAACCCAGGGCAGCCAAGCCACCGGCGTAAAGACCGCGCAGGGTACTTACCTCGCCGACGTGGTGGTGAGCAACATGGATGTGGTGCCCACCTACCGGAAGCTGCTGCCCCGGCAGCCGGCCCCTGAGAAAACGCTGCGGCAACCGCGCAGCAGTTCGGCGTTGATCTATTATTGGGGCATCTCCCGCGCCTTTCCTGAACTGGACCTGCACAACATCTTCTTCAGCCAAGACTACCAACAGGAATTTGAGCACATCTTCCAGAAAGGAACCGTTAGTGATGACCCCACCGTGTATGTGAACATCACCTCCAAATGCACGCCCGCAGATGCGCCCCCGGGGCACGAGAATTGGTTTGTGATGGTAAACGTGCCGCACAACGCCGGGCAGGACTGGGACCAGCTCATTCAACAGACCCGGCAAAGCGTGCTTCGGAAAGTAAGTCAGGCGCTGGACGTAGACCTGGAGGCGCTCATCACCGCCGAGAAAGTCTGGGACCCGCGGGGCATAGAGGCTGACACGTCTTCCTTTGCCGGGGCCTTGTACGGCAGTTCCTCCAACAACCGGATGGCAGCTTTCCTGCGCCACCCCAATTTCACAGGCAGCCTGAAAGGACTGTACTTTGTGGGCGGCAGCGTGCACCCCGGCGGCGGTATTCCCCTATGCCTACTCTCCGCGAAGATTGCTTCTGATCTGGTTCCGGCCGTTGCCGCGGGCGCTTCGGCTTAGTTGCTGTCGGCGTGGAGCCCATCTCTTTTATTTCTGACACCAAGGTTTCAGGCCTGTTTTGGTAAAGATGGGCTTGAAACGGAGGCGGTTTTCAGAAGGCAATTGCTGTTCTTTGCAGACCTGTCCTCTCTGGACATCGGTCTAACCCATCCTCTGCTACACAGTGCCAGAAAGAATGTCTTTTGCTGCTTCCGTTCGTCAGGCCTTGCCTGTGGTGTTGCCGTTTATGGCTTTGCTGGTGGGGCTCACCTGGTACGTGCAGGGCAACGGCTTTTTCTGGGACAGCATCCTGCTGGCGTCTAAATATGGGCAGTGGTATTACCACACCCGTTTCTCTACGCTGTTTGTGCCCGCAGACCTGGCCGGGTATCCGCCGCTGTTTGGGATGTACCTGGCGGCCGGATGGCATCTGTTTGGGAAGACCCTGCCGGTGAGCCATTTTCTCATGCTGCCTTTCCTGCTGGGCCTGGTGTGGCAGGTGTATCTGCTGGCTAGGCATTTCTTACCACCTTCCGGGGTATGGGTAGGTCTGTTGCTCGTATTTCTAGACCCTACGGTATTGGCCCAGGCTGCCCAGGTGGCGCCAGATATAGTGCTGCTGTTCCTGTACCTGCTCTGCCTGAACGCCCTTCTGCAACACCGTCCCTTTCTTTCATCTATTGGGCTGGTGTTGATGGCCGTGCACACCCCCAGAAGCCAACTCCTGCTGGGGGCGGTGTTTCTTACCTATCTGCTGTTAAGTTGGCTGGAAGAGGGCAGTCTCACTTTCTCCAAAATACGCCGGAAATTGCTGCCTTTTCTGCCCGCCGCTTTGGTGCTCCTGGCTTGGCTGGGGCTGCACTACCAGCATTTTGGGTGGGTGGGGTTTTCCCGTTCCTCGGCGTGGGGAAGCTATGCGGCCTGGGCCAGCCCCGTAGAAATCCTGCGCAACCTGGTCCTCATCTGCTGGCGCCTGCTTGATTTTGGTCGGGTCTCGCTGTGGCTCACGGCGGGCGTGCTGCTGTGGACTTCCCGGAAGAACCTGACTCTCTCTACCCGGCAGCTGCTTATCCTGCTGCTGGTGCCGTTGGCGGTGCTTAGCCTGGTGCTGGTCTGGTTCACCAACCCCATCGGGCACCGGTACTGGTTGGTGGTGTATGTAGCCTTGGGGCTGCTGGTGGCGCATCTGGTGCAGCAGATTTCGCGGCCACGGCGGCTTTTGGTTGTTCTGGTCTTGGTGGGCAGCCTGGCAAGCGGCCATTTCTGGGTATATCCAGAGAAAATAGCCAAGGGCTGGGACGCCAGCCTCGCGCATCTGCCTTATTTCAAATTGCGCCACCAGATGCTTTCTTACCTGGACCAGCAGAAGATCCCCTGGCAGGAGGTGGGAAGTGATTTCCCCAACCTGGCTTCGCCGGCAGAAACGGACCTGACCGCTGACCACCGCCGCTTCCCCGCCAAAGACTTGAAAACCCAGCGGTACATCTTCTACTCCAACGTGTTCAACGGCTTTACAGACCAGGAACTCACCGCGCTGCAACAAGAGTGGGTGGTGGTGCAGGAACTGAAAGAAGGCTTGGTTTACGTACGCCTGTATGGCAAAAAATAAGTACCTTTACTTTTTTTGCAGCTGTTGGCTTGCTGGTACCAGAGGGCTTGGTGAAGTTCCTTCCCAAACAAGCCATTTATCTGCAGAGAACCTTTTTACCTTGTTTTGCATTACCTGCTAAGGCATAAATGTCTGCCTGTACAAAGGTGGCTTGGCATTTGTATAGCTAGGGTTAGCTTCACTTCTGACAAAAAACCGGGCACCTTCACGTATCATTATTTGACCTCCCATTCAGAATGACTTTTAAACAAACCGTTTTGCAGGAACTGCTCACCCTTATCAGGCAAGAGGGCCTTTCCCACTTAAATGAGCATGAAATCATTAACCGGGTTGATATCTCTTCTGCCACCTTCAGGGAATTCTTCAAAGGGGGCATGGAAGACGTGGTCACCCAGGTGGTGGAGTTTGATTTAGATTGCCGGAAAAAAGAGCATGAACTGCTGTTTGCCAAGGAGCCCAGCCCCTTGCGGCGTCTGCTGCTGGTAGTAGAGCAAGGATTGACAACCCTACGCATGAGCCAACCCACCGTGTTGATGGAGATCCAGCAGAAGTACCCCACGGCCTGGGCTCTTTACTGGGCCCACTCTAATGAATACTCGTCTTACTTGCTGTATGACCTCTTAAACCAGGGCGTGCTGCAACGGGAACTTCGGCAGGACCTCAACATTCAGCTGGTGACCAAGATCATGATGGAGCAGCTCTCCATGATCGTGAACCCGAATACTTTTCCGCCAGACAGGTTTGACGTGGCCGAGGTCTTCCGCAGCGTTTTCCTGTACTACATACGGGGCATCTGCACCGAGGAAGGCATGAAGAAGGCGGAAGAGTTTTTTGCTTCTATGAGATAAAACACCAAAAAAAAGCCTGCCAATCTACATCGGCAGGCTTTTTTCATTACGTGGAGTTCCAGCAGAAACTAGCTGATGGAAACCCTTACCTTCTGGGTGAATTCCCGCAGGGCGGTCTTAAAGTCTGCGTTGTGGTCTTGCATGTGGTTCAGGATCCAGATGGCCCCAAACACATGGGTGAGTTGCTCTCCTTCGTCGGCGCCTTCAATCTCAAAGGCCGGCGTCTCTTCATTGATCAGTTGCTCTTCCGCCTCGCGCAGAGCCTCAATGGTCTGGGTTTCCACCAGTTTCTTGATAGCAGGTATTTTCATGGGAGTATTAGGCTAATTTACGAACCATTTCTAGCACAAAGTCTTCTTTGCTGGTGGCGGCACCTTCTACCAAAGCCCCATTCTTGAACACCGCAAAGTAAGGCAGGTTGGTTACCCCGGCCAGTTTGCGGGCCTCGGGGCTTACCTCGGCGTTCACGTCTACGAAGGCCACGTCCTGGAATTCCTCATTGGCGGCCATGCGCTTGAACTTAGGCGAGAACAACCGGCAGTTGCCACACCAATCCGCGAAGTATTTCACTACCACGCGCTCGTTGTTCTTCAACACGTCTTGAAAGTCTGTATCGGTTGCTTGAATGATAGCCATATGTATATTTCCTCTTTTAAGCGGTAAAACATGTGTTACGATGCCGCAAAGATAACGTTTCTGGGCCGTTTTTCAGAAAACAAGCCAAAAGGTGCACATTACCTTTCAAAATAAACCTGAGGGCGTTAAATTACGCAATCTCCCCAAAGCGCTCCCTGGCCGTGGCCGCTGGTGGCTTTGGCAGACCTTACCTACCTTGTTCTCCATGCCTTTCCGCCGCTTCCCTAAATTCTTTCTTCTGTCTCTTCTGGCCCTCACGGGGCTGCTGGCAGCCTTTGTCTCACCGGCCTGGCAGCAGAATGACGTCATCAACCGGGTGGTGGCCAAGCTGACCACGCTGCACAACAAGTATCCCCAAGAGAAAGTGTACCTGCACCTGGACAAACCTTATTATGCCGCCGGCGAAGACATCTGGTTCAAAGCCTACCTGGTGAACGCCCACAGCCACCAGCCCAGTGAGCTGAACAAAGTGCTGTACGTGGAGCTGATCACCCCAGAGAACACCTTCTACCGCACCACCGCCATACGGTTAGACAAAGGCAAGGGCCACGGCGACTTCGCTTTGCCAGATGACATTCCCGAAGGCACGTACCGCCTGCGGGCCTTCACCAGCTGGATGCAGAACTTTGACGAGGCCTTTGTCTTCCACCAGAATATCACCATCTGGAGTCCCCGCAAAAACGACCTGGTCACGTCCACGGCCTTCACCTTCAAACCCCAGTCGGGTGGGGACTCGGTGCTGGTGAACCTGCGCCTCCTGAACTACCAGAACAAGCCCCTGGGCCAAACCTCGTTTTCGTACACCACCAATTTTGACAAGCGGACCACGCCTAAAAAAGTAACCACCGCCGCTGATGGCAAAGCCTTGCTTCGGCTGTTCCTGCCCCGGGAGGAAACCACCACCCCCAAAATCATTCTCACCTTTGAACAGGAAAGCGGCAGCCTGACCCGCACCGTGGCCGTTCCTGCGCCGCAGGAGAAACTAGATGTGCAGTTCTTCCCGGAGGGTGGGCATCTGGTAAGTGGTCTTTGGAACCTGCTGGGCTTAAAGGCGGTAGACGCCAACGGACTGGGAAAAGATGTGCAAGGGGCCATCTACGACGGCCAGGGCCAGAAAGTAGCTGATTTCAAGAGCCAGCGGTTTGGCATGGGCCGGGTAGGCTTTGTGCCAGATCCCAACAAGAAGTACACCGCCCGTATAAGTTCTCCCAAAGGCATTGCCCAGGAGTTCCCCTTGCCGGTTCCAGAGAAGAAAGGCTTCATTCTATCCATAGACCCTAAGAACCTAGACAATTTCCGGGTGAAGTTCTACAGCCTGGGCTTTGGCCAGGACAGCGTAGGCAAACCCAAGGCGCTGCATCTGGTGGCGCAGGTACGGGGCGAGGTACTCTACGCCGCCTCCAGCCCCACCGCCCGTGAGGTCTTTCAGGTAGACGTGCCCAAAAACAAGTTCCCTTCCGGTCTGGTGCAATTCACGGTCTTCTCAGAAACGGGTGAGCCATTGGCCGAGCGCCTGGTCTTCGTGAACCATGCGCCGCAGGTACAGCTTACCCTTACCCCAGACAAACCCACCTATAAACCGCGCGAGAAAGTAACCTTGCAGGTACAGGCCAAAGACGAAACAGGCGCTCCCGTAGCCGGGAACTTCTCCCTGGCCATCACCGATCAAAAGGCTGTGACCCCGGCGCCCCATGCGGCCAACCTGGTGTCTTACCTGCTCCTGAGTTCAGACCTGAAAGGCCACGTGGAAGACCCGTCTTACTATTTTAGTGCGGCCACCCCAGAGGTTGCCACCGCCCTTGATAACCTGTTGCTGACCCAGGGCTGGCGCCGGTTTGTCTGGAAAGACCTTCTCCAGGACAAGTTCCCGCAGCTCAATTTCCTGGCCGAAAGAGATTTGTACATTAGCGGCACGCTCTCCAAGATCACCGGCCAGCCAGATGCCTACGCAGAGATCATGCTCATGAACCATAATAACCCCATGAGCGCGATCAAACTACAGACCGATGACCAGGGCAAGTTCAAGTTCAGCCTGGCCAGCTTCCCAGACACCTCTTCCATCATGGTGCAGGCCGCCAAAGGGGCAGCTATGGCGCTGCTGACGCTGGACAACAACCTGCCCCAGATTCAGGCTTTCCCGCAGGTGCCCTATGAGCCGGTTCCCGCCCCGTATTCCAATGAGGTGTGGGCGTACCTGCAACGCAACCGCGAGCAGTTGAAGTTAGACCAATACTCCGGAAAAAGCGGTATCCTGTTACGGCAAGTAGACGTGCGGGGCAAGAAGAAGGAAGAAGAATACAAACCCGCTGCCGGTAGCCTGCACGGCACCCCAGACCGCGTAGTGAAGGGCTCTGAACTGACTCCGGGAATGGACATCATGCAAGCCTTGCAAGGCAGGGTGGCCGGCCTGCAAGTAACCAACGGGCAAATAAGCATGCGGGGCGGAGGTTCACCGCTGTTCCTGCTAGATGGCAGCCCCGTAGACGCTTCCTTCATCCAATCCATCAACACGAACCAGGTAGAGGCTATTGAGATCCTCAAGCCGGGGGCTTCTTCAGCTATGTATGGCTCCAGGGGCGGAAACGGGGTGGTGGCCATTGTCATGAAGAAAGGGGGCAGCAAGGAAAACACCCCGGGAGGAATGTCCAAGATGCCTGGGATGGCCACCTACCAGGGAGTGTACTTCCAGAAAGCCCGCGAATTCTACCAGCCGCGTTATGACCAGCCAGACAACAGCAACGTGGTAATGCCTGATCTACGGACCACCGTGTACTGGAACCCCAAAATACAGACAGACGCCGCCGGCAAAGCCGAGATCACGTTTTTCGCCGCCGATCAGAAAACCACCTACCGGGCCATAATGGAAGGCATGACCACCACTGGCAAACTAGGCCACCTCACCACTATGTTCCACGTGAAGTAAGGGAGCTTGTCCTTACCTTTTGGCCGTTGAGTCTGGGGTTTTGCTGAACAGTTTGCCCCGCCGGGAAGGCTTGGTCTTGAGGGTGATCTGCTCAATGAGCTTCTCCCTGGGGAAAGAGATCTTCCAGACGCCTCTTAGCTGGCCTTCGGCAAATCCATCGGGTTTGCCCTGCGCCGAGAATACCCGCAGTTGGTCCAGGGAGGTGGCGGTATAGTCCAGCAGGCTGGGTTCATCACAGCTGGCGCAGTTGCGGCGCCGGATCTCTATAGGCCGCTGGTACTGAACCACGCCTTCGCGCACCTGCAATTCCGCGCTGGCCTTGGATTGGGCCTCAGAAGAGGAGCCTTGGGCCTGCCGTTGGTAAGCCTGGGCTTCGGCCTCAGAGGCGAAAGAGGTACGGGTAAGGGTGGCGTTGTAACGCTGCAGGATGCTGCTGACGGTGGGCAGTTTATCGGGTTGGGCTACAAACAAGGCTTGGGCCTGGGGCTGGCCTTCGGCTAGCTGCAGAAAAGCGCCCTCCACCAGCCTGATGATGGTGTCGCCGGCCAGAATGGCTTGCTTTTCCATGTCTTCCTGGGTGATCCGCTTTACCTTGTGGCGCTCGGCCTCCACGGCCATCTCTTTGCCGCGCTCCAGTTTCTCCGGCTCACAGCCAAAGGCCAACAGACTGAGGCTCAGCCAAACCAGGTATATTTTCTTTGTATGCATGTGGTGTATCATTGCTATGGGCACTTATGTGCTTTTGATACGGCAAAGATGGCGTTTAACCCCTTGATTCACAAAAAGAGCCCCAAACCAGCTGGTTTCCATCGGGATACGACTAGGCTAGACGGGATGATTTCTGGCTCTTTTCTGTAAAACAGCCGCAAATCAGAGGTTCTTGCGAAGCCCCTTGAGCCTCCCGCAGCCAAGCTTTCTCCAGGTCTGGCAGGAAGCGGATTATAGCCTCTTTTTAGCAAAAGGATCTAAAAACAATAGCCCGCTACCTGAGCAGCGGGCTATTGCAAGAACTAAGGTTGATGGGGGCTGCTATTTATTCTCCAGCACTACCGGCTCGCCTAATCCAAGGTCTTTAAGACCGGCCAATTGGGTTTTAGCGTCACCTACCACCACATACACCATCTTGTTAGGATCAATGTAGTTGTTGATGAGACTCTTGGCCTGGGCATAACTCAGGTTCTGGATAGCCGACTCATTCTGTTTCAGGTAATCCAGGGGCAGGTTGTAGGTGTTGATAGTCTCTAAAAGACTCACCAAGCTGCCCAGGGTCTCGTAATTCAAGGCAGTCTCTTTGATCAAAGCGCCTTTGGTGGTAGCTAAATCCTGTTCGGTGTAGCTGGTGCCGTAGGTCTTCAGGATCTCATCCAATGTCTGCAGCGACTCCTTGGTCACGTTGGTACGCACGCTGGACGAGGCCGCGAACATACCAGGCGCGGTAGGCCTGCGGGAGAAGCCGGAACCGGCACCGTAGGTATAGCCTTTCTGCAGACGCAGCACGTTGAAAAGGGTAGAGGCAGACCCCGCGCCCAGTTTGTGGTTGATGGCCTGTAAAGCGGCATAGTCTGGAGAGCCTACCGGCACGGCTAAGTACCCGGCATAGATCACCGACTGTTTGGCCTCGGGCTGGTCAATGAAGTAAAGACGGGCGGCTGGTTTGGCCGTAGCGGTGACCGGTGTGGGCAAGGCTACATTTTTGGCCGCCCATTTCTGCTCCAGGCCGGCCAAGGCTTTGGCTACCTCAGCTTGTTTCACGGCCCCGGCTACCTGGAAGCTTGCTATACTAGGAGAGAAGTTCTTCTGGTAGTAGTCTTTCAGGTCTTGCAGGGTAATGCCTTGTACGGTCTCGGTGGTACCGGCGGTAGGGTAGGCAAAGCGGCTTCCGTCGCCGTACAGCACCTTGTTGAAGGCCAGGGAGGCCACGGCCATAGGATTGGCCTGGGTTTGCCTGATCTGTGTCAGGGCAGCTTGCTTCGCTTTGGCAAAAGCGGCTTCGTCCCAACGGGGCTCCAGCAGAATCTCTTCTACCAGCTTCATGACCTGTGGGAAGTTGCGGGCCAGCGTATTGCCGGAGATGGTGATGTTCTCAGACGAGGAGCTCACGTTGATGAAGGCGCCCAGTTGCCCGATGGCTTCTTCCAGTTGCTGCGGCGTCTTGTTCTTGGTGCCTTCCATGAGCATGGCATCTACCAGGGCGGCGGTGCCGATCTTAGAAGGGGCGTCTAATTGCATGCCGCCTTTGAGCTGGATGCTGAACTGCACCAACGGCAGCTCATTCTGCTCAATGCCGTACACTTTCAGGCCGTTCTTCAGTTGCGAAGTCCAGATAGCAGGCGGAGTGAACTTGAAGTTGTTGCTCAGCTCGGGCATCTTGCTACGGTCTATCTTAGACGGCGTTTTGGCAAACGTGGTAGGCTCCGTGCCTGTGTTGGCACCTTCGGCCCCGGCCACTACCTTCTCTTCCACCACTTCGGCTTTCACGGCGCCTTTCACCGCCAGTTCTTCCTGGCCTTTGGGCACGAAGCTGGTCATGACGTAGGGTTTGCCTTTGATGTACTTGCGGTACACATTCATGATGTCTTGCGCAGTCACAGCCTGAGTCATGGCAATGTCTTTCTTAGCAAAGCCCGGGTCGCCGGCAAACTCATTGTACTGCGCCAACTGGAATGCTTTGTTCAGCAGGCTGGAGATGCCGTTGTACAAAGCAGTCTCCTGCCGGATTTTCAGGCGCTCCAACTCTTTCTCGTTTACACCATCCTTCTCGAACTTGTCAAAGGCGGCAAAGACGGCTGCCTGCACGTCATCCAGGTCTTTTTTGTCAAAGGCCCGAACCCGTACCCGGAACGTACCGGCAATCTCCGCGGAGCTTTGGCCCGCCGAGGCACCTGGCGCCAGTTTCTTCTCTTCTACAATAATGCGTTCAAAAGGAGAGTTCTTGCCATCTGAGAGCAGGCTGCCCAGCATACTCAAAGCATATGAGTCTTTGTGGTACTGCTCTACCGTGGGGTACACCATGGTCAACTCAGGCAAGTTGGCAAAGTTATCCACGTGGAAAACCGACTTGGTGGTGGCCAGTTTCACAGGCTGCGGGGTCAGTTTCTTTACCTCGGGCTTGGTTTTCAGCTCGCCAAAATACTTCGCGATCAGCTTCTTAGCATCTGCTGACTCAAAGTCACCGGTCAATACCAGGGTAGCGTTGCTGGCTCCGTACCATTGTTCATAAAACTCCTTTACATCTGCCAGGGTAGCATTCTGTAAGTCTTCTAGGGAGCCGATGACTTCCCAGTTATAGGGGTGGCTGGAAGGGTAGAGGTTCTTCAGGATCACGTAGTTGGTGTGCCCGTAAGGCTGGTTATCCACACGCTGGCGCTTCTCGTTTTTCACCACCTGCTTCTCATTTTCCAGGCCCCACTCGCTTACCGTGTTGATGAAGAAACCCATGCGGTCAGACTCCATCCAGAGAATGCGTTCCAGGGCGTCTTTGGGAACTACCTCATAATATACGGTGCCATCAGTGAAGGTACCGCCGTTGAAGGTACCGCCCATCTGGTTTACGTTCTTGATGAAGTTGCCTTTGCCTACGTTCTCTGAGTTCTGGAACAGCATGTGCTCAAAGAAGTGCGCAAACCCGGTACGTCCTTCTTTCTCGCGGCTGGAACCTACGTGGTACATGATGGCCACCGCTACCTTGGGATCTGATTTGTCTTGGTGCAAAACCACCTCCAACCCGTTGGGCAGCTTGTATTTCTCAAACGGAAGATCAAACTGGGGAGTGGCGCCTTTGGCATTGGCGGTAGTTTTGGAAGCTGGCTTCTTACTTATCTGCGCCCAGGCGGGCTGGAAAGAACCTGCCACCGCACTGCTGAGCAGCATGGAGAGGCAAGCGACTTTTATTCTTTTGTTCATGGTAAGGGTAAAGGGTTTGTTGGTTCTGAGGATTTGACTGCCTGCCCTTTGGCAGCAGTTGGCTATTAGTAGGAGATAAACGGGATTTATTACAGCAAGATGCCGGTATAATCTTTCAGGCAACCCATCGTTTTAGGCTTGTTTTACGGAATAATGCCTAAAACGCTTTGATAGCCTGGGTCATAGGAAAGTCAGTAGCTTTTGTTTTAGGAGGAATCTATATTAGATAACTTATATATTTGTTGATGCTTGGCAACCGTCTCCGGTTTTTGCTTGATTTTACAAAAATAGGCGTATAATGAGTTCTTTTAGAAAAGACGTTGTTGAAGCAATAAAAAAGAAAAGTTGATCTGGAGCCTGGCTCTCCCTATCCTTTAATGCCTTAATGAAGAACAGAAAGCTTATCTTGTTTCTCTTTTGTTTAGGTACCTTACTGGCCTGGACTGCCCTTTGTATTACTTATTTCACCACAGGGCGGGTAGAGTGGCTCAGGCTACTTACGTTTCTGGCCTCCGGTATAGCGGCCTACGTAGTATTCAAACGCAAATGAAGAAAATTTTCTGCACAGCCTTTCTGCTTTGGGCAAGCAGCTACGCTTGGGCGCAAAAGCCCATTCCTAAAAACCAGTACGGATTATCTGTAGTGTCTGACCTGGCCTTATACCAGGAGCAGGTAAAGCAAAACCCGGCGCAAAAACTGGTGGAACTGGCCTCGTACATACCCGGCTTGGTGCTGGATATCAAATATGCCACGGCCGACAACCTGGCGGGCGAACCTGTCTATGCCCTCGCCACCGCCTATGCCCGAAAGCCTGTTGCCGACGCCCTTAAACAAATACAGGCCGAATTGAAACCGCTGGGCCTGGGCCTCAAGATCTATGACGGGTACCGCCCGTACCAGGTCACCGTCAAATTCTTTGAGAAGGTGAGAGACAGCGTATTTGTAGCCTCGCCGCGTACGGGTTCCCGGCACAACCGGGGCTGCGCCATTGACCTTACCCTAGTCCGGCTGCGTGACGGCAAGGAACTGAAAATGCCCACGGCCTATGACGCCTTCACCCCGAAGGCCCATTCAGAGTATGCCCGTCTCCCTAAAAAGGTGAAACAGAACCGTGACCTGCTCAAGCAAGCCATGCTCCGGCACGGGTTTCAAGTCTATGCGGATGAATGGTGGCATTTTGACTTCAAAGATTGGCGCAGTTACCCGTTGCTGGATATTCCGTTTGAAGAGCTGAACGCCTTGAAAGAGTAAGATATGAGTGCTTTTTAGCACTAGTTTTTAAAAATAATTTAAAAACTAGCCATGACTAAGGAATAAATTTGCTGAAGGTCAGGAAAGGTGGATATTTGCCTTTTAAGATCTTGCACCTTTATCCCTCTTATGAAAAAACTCGTCCTCTTTCTCCGGGTATTGCTGGTACCCGCTCTGTTCTTCCTTTTTGTTACTGTTTCCCAGGCCCAGCCTTCGCCTAAGCGCGAGTTCCGAGGTGTCTGGATTGCCACGGTAGCCAATATTGACTGGCCCAGCCAAAAAGGCCTTTCCCCGGTGACCCAGATGGAGGAATTCCGGTACATTCTGGATGAACACCAGAAAACCGGCATCAACGCGGTGGTGGTGCAGGTGCGCCCCACCACTGATGCCCTTTTCCGCAGCACCAAAGAACTATGGTCGCATTGGCTCACTGGCAAGCAGGGTCAGGAACCCAACCCGCCTTATGACCCGTTGGCGTTCCAGATAGAGGAGGCGCACAAGCGCGGCATGGAGTTCCACGCCTGGTTTAACCCGTACCGGGCTACGCATGACACCATCAGCGCCAACATCTCCCCGCAGCACATCACCAAGACCAAACCCGAGTGGTTTATCCAGTACGGCGGCAAGTACTATTTCAAGCCGGGCCTGCCCGAAGTGCGCCAATACATTGTGGGCGTGATCATGGACGTGGTGCGCAACTATGACATTGACGCCGTCCACTTTGACGACTATTTCTACCCGTACCCCACCAAAGACACCTTCCCAGATGAGGATGATTTCAAACAGTACGGGGCTAACTTCCAGAACAAAGACGACTGGCGCCGCTACAACGTAGACGAGGTGATCAGGGTCTTGTCTGATAGCATCAAGAAAGAGAAACCCTACGTGAAATTCGGGATCAGCCCGTTTGGCATCTGGCGGAACAAAACTGCCGACGAACCCCGGGGCTCAGACTCCAAGGGCGGTATCACCAACTATGACCACCTGTACGCTGACATCAGAGGCTGGCTGGAGAAAGGTTGGATTGACTATAACGTACCGCAGATCTACTTCCACTTCGGCCACCCGGCCGCTGACTATGGCAAACTGCTGGACTGGTGGAGCAAGAATGGCTTCGGAAAGCATTTGTACGTGGGGCATGGGCCTTACAAGATCAACAATGACCGCGTGTACAAGCAATGGTCAGATCCGTTGGAAACCGGCCGGCAGATCCGCCTGAACCGCCAGACCCCCAACGTGCACGGCAGCGTGTATTTCAGTTCCAAGTCGGTGATGGCCAACCCTAACAGAATCCAGGACAGCCTGCGGCAGCACTACTACGCCAACCCGGCCCTGCTGCCTACCATGCCGTGGTTAGACAGTATTGCACCCTTGACGCCTACTGACCTGAAGGTAGAGAACAGCACCCAAGGCGTTGCTTTGCGTTGGACTGCTCCTGCGGCCGCGGCCGATGGCAATAAGGCCCGGTACTACGTGGTATACCGGGTGCTGCATGGGCAGAAGGTGAACTTGGAGAACCCGGCTCATATCCTGGCTATTCATCACGGCGGCACCACCTATACAGATTCATCGGCGGAAGCCGGGCAACGTTATACCTACGCCGTGACTGCCGTTGACCGCCTGCACAATGAAAGCGGCTTGTCGCGCCCAGTAGCGGGTAAGCGCAAGAAGTAAGGGCTACCAGGTGAATAGAGGGCGGGGGAGGAGCAATGGCTCCCCGTTTTGAAGCCTTTTTCTAAAAACAATGCAAAAATGGGAGGCAAGTTAGCCTCCCATTTTTTATGAATAATTGCGTAGTTTTGAGGCATCTACTGTATTAACCATTTTCTAAAAGACATGAGCATACGCATAGAGAAAGACACTATGGGCCCGGTAGAGGTGCCCGCCGATAAATACTGGGGTGCCCAAACCCAACGCTCCAAAGAGAACTTCACCATTGGCGGTCAGTTGATGCCGCGTGAGGTGATTGAGGCCTTCGCCATCCTGAAGAAAGCTGCCGCTTACACCAACGCGGAACTAGGGGTATTACCTCAAGATAAAGCAGAGATCATTGGCCGCGTGTGTGATGAGATCCTGGCCGGAGAACTAGCTGACCAGTTCCCGCTGGTGGTATGGCAGACAGGTTCCGGTACCCAAAGCAACATGAACGTGAATGAGGTGGTTGCCAATCGCGCGCACGTGTTGTTGGGAGGCGATTTAATGGATGAAAAAAAGAAAATTCACCCGAACGACGATGTGAACAAGTCACAGTCTTCTAATGACACATTCCCTACGGCCATGCACATTGCCGGCTATAAGGTAGTGGCTGAGCATACCCTGCCTATGGTGCAGAAACTGCGCGACACGCTGCACGCCAAGTCACAGGAATACATGCACGTGGTGAAGATTGGCCGTACCCACTTAATGGATGCTACGCCGCTTACCCTAGGCCAGGAACTGTCTGGCTACGTGTCTCAGCTGGACCACGGCATGCGCGCCCTGCGCAACACCTTGGATCACCTGAGCGAGCTGGCATTGGGTGGCTCTGCCGTAGGTACCGGCCTGAACACGCCCCAAGGCTACGCCGAACTGGTGGCCCAGAAAATAGCCGAATTCTCTGGCTTGCCCCTGAAAACCGCCGAGAACAAGTTTGAGTCCCTGGCTGCTCATGATGCCATTGTAGAGACTTCCGGCGCTTTAAAGCAACTGGCGGTAAGCCTCATGAAGATCGCCAACGACATCCGTTTGCTGGCGTCCGGCCCTCGTTCCGGTATCGGGGAGATCATCATCCCAGAGAACGAGCCTGGTTCTTCTATCATGCCCGGCAAGGTGAACCCTACCCAGGCCGAGGCCATGACCATGGTTTGCGCCCAAGTGATCGGAAACGACGTAGCCATCTCCGTAGGAGGGATGAACGGCCACTTCGAGCTGAACGTGTTCAAACCGGTCATGATCTTCAACCTGCTCATGAGCGCCCGTCTCTTAGCCGATGCCTGTGATTCTTTTGACAAGCACTGTGCCGTGGGCATTGCGCCTAACTACGAGGTGATCAAGCGCCAACTGGAGAACTCGCTCATGCTGGTGACCGCCCTGAACCCGCACGTAGGCTATGACAACGCCGCGAAAATCGCCAAGAAAGCCCACAAGGAAGGCACCACCCTGCGTCAAGCCGCCCTTGACCTTGGCCTGCTCACTGATGAGCAGTTCACCCAGTGGGTACGCCCCGAGGATATGATCGGGAGCTTGAAGAAGTAGTCCATTGCCGCTTTCGGCCTGTTTTTGGGAAACAGGCCAAATAACAGAAATGCCCTTCTGCAGCAGCAGAAGGGCATTTCTGTTTTAGGGGGTGCTTTTAATAATAAGTTGGGCTTTGCATGATGAAGGTTTTAAAATAATGTTTACACGCAAGTGATTAATGCTATCAATCTTTTCTAAGCATAATCCCCACCAGATTCTGGTGTAGTTTTATCAAACAGTGCTTAAACAGAAAGGCCCGCAACTTGCGAGCCTTTCTGCATGAATTCAATATCTCAGAGGCGGTTTATTACCATCCTGGGTTCTGAGTGAGAGTTACTCCCTTTTCTTTATAAAGCACGATCTGATCCAACGGAAGTGGGCTTAAATAGTACTTAGGATCTGTGTTCGTCCTTTGAGTGGCAGCGGTCCAGGCTGGGGTGATGTACCCCTCTGGATCATTTTGGTCTTTATCCACCACTACACTTGTACTGAGTTTAGGATAATCAGCTTTTCTGATCCAGGCACCCATATTGATTTCAGGGTTGGTGATGGTGTTAGTATATTCTAACTTCTTCCATCTTTTGAGGTCATCTAACCTGAATCCTTCAAAGACTAACTCAATTCTCCTCTCTCTACGGATCTCCCAAATAAAAGCAGGAACACTTGGGTCTCTGTCTGGGTCATCATAAGTCTGGCCATTTATTGCTGGCTGACCACCTTTTACTTCTAACTTAGGAATATTGATTCCTGGTCTGCTTCTCAAAACATTGATGGATATATCCAAATCACCTTGAGTTACTTCAGGTCCGCCAACAGTAGCTAATTCTGTAACAGCTTCTGCATAGTTCATCAATACCTCTCCAAAACGAATAACAGGGGCATCAGCATAGCCACCACTCAAACTTCCCTCTGGCAAATCTTTGATCTCCTCATTCAGGAATTTATGCGTGGCGATTCCAGTAGTAGAATAGTTTCCTGCAATTCCATTTAATCTGAGTTGATCAGAAACAAACGTTTGGGTAATCCTTGGGTCTCTGTTAGCCATTACTTTGGTGATACCTTTGTCACCTTGGTACACGGTAGAAACCTTGATAGGTAAGCCATCCTTCCCTAAATAGGAATCAATCAAATCCTTTGAAGGTCCCGTTTGCGGTTCTTTGTTATTATAGCTATTAAGGGCATGGGTAAGAACGCCGGGGGCATACTCTCTATAAAGAATAACCTCTGGGTTTCCTGCCAGGTTAAGAGAATTGAAAACCTCTCTGTAGTTTCCTAACCTGTATCTTCCTGACTTTATCACCTCATTTGCAGCCCATTTAGAAGCCGCTAGGTATTCTGCTGCTTTAGCAGAATTGTTATGGTGATATTTCTGCCAAGTTCCTTCAAATAAGAATACTCTTGACATGTAAGCTAATATCACATCTCTGTTAACTGTCTGCCCTTTTTGACCATTGGTTAGGCGCACATTTTCAACGGCATATTTAAAGTCAGCTAAAACACTGTCCATTACCAAGGTACGGCGGTCACGTGGTTTATAAAGTTGATCAATATCTGTCTCTAAAAGAGAATTGCTATACCAAGGCACATCACCAAAGCTTTTCACCAAGTCAGAATACTCCAAACCTCTAAAGAAACGGCCAATGCCTCTCCAGTGATTAATGGCTTCCTGGCTCATAGGCACTGTTTGCACACGATTGATGAAAATATTCGCTTTTCTAACCCAGGTAAAGGTCCATCCACCACCAGAAGCTGGAACAGCATTGGGGGTAAACTGGACAGGTGTGGTAGGGGCGAAGTCATCATTCAACGCTTGCCCTGTAAAATACCTACCCCACGTATTGCCTGATCCGTAGCCGGTAAAATAGGCGGAATAAAACCCATAGGAGAATGTTCTCACACTAGCCTCATTCACCCAATAGGTTTCATCCCTTAATTGGTCAATTGGGGGGGTCTCAAGAAAATCTTCACAACTAAAAAGGGTTAGCGCAAAGAACAAAATTGATGCTATTCTAATTTTCATGGTTATACAATTTAAAGGGTTACCTGAAGACCAAATGAAAGGTTCGTTTGGTAAGGGTAAACACGACCAAAGGTAGCTGGGTCATTCAAACCAGAAGTTGTATAATTAACCTCTGGATCAATTGGAATATCACCTAATTTATCAAAAGTAAGAAGGTTCTCTCCGCTGAAGTAAACTCGCGCACGCTCAACTTTCACCTTGCTGGTTAACGTTTTCGGCAATGTATAACCAAATGTCAAGTTCTTAACCCGGGTATAAGAAAGGTCAAGCAGATACTTGGTCTGCGGTAAGAAGTTCCTGAACGTTGTTGATTGTTGAGCATCTGTAGGACGAGGATAGAAAGCATTAGGGTTCTCTTCTGTCCAATAATCAGTTTGGTGGGCAAAGTAGGTTGCTTCACCAGCTCTGAAACCAGGAACTATAATAGCTCCAGATCCCCAGAAGTCACGCTTACCTACTCCTTGGAAAAAGATACTGAAGTCAAATCCTTTCCACTCAGCACCAAGGCGCAAGCCATATTGATAACGAGGAGTTGAATTCCCTATCACTTTTTGATCACCAGGATCAGTAACTGTGCCTGAGCCACGGGTAATTTTACCATCGCCGTTCAGATCCTTGAATTTTATATCACCTGGACCATAGAAGAACCCGGCATTTTCAAATAAGGTTTGCGTAGCAACTCCCTCTTTCATAACATATTTCCCGCTTCTCAGGATCAGGTTGCCGCTTGCATCCTGTTCGAAATCCTCTTTAGTGAAATAACGGTCTGTCTCAAACCCCCAAATATCACCAATGATTCTACCGGGTCTGTTAGCGTTGATGCCTGTGTTGTTAGCGAACTCTGTTACTTCTTCTTTAAAGTCAGACAGCATGGCTGTAGCATTGAAACGCAGCTCATTTTTGAAGGTGTGGGTGAAATCAACCGCTAATTCCCAACCAGTAGTAGTTAACTCGCCAAAGTTTCTAAGAGGAACAGGAGAACCCAATGTCACTGGCAGAACTTCTCCTGCACTGTGTATGTCAGTAGTTTTTCTTTCATACCAGTCAAAGGTAACGCCGAACTTATCTCTCAAGAATCTTGAATCAAACCCGAAATCCAGAGTAGTTACTGTTTCCCAAGTAAGACCTTCCTGGATATAAGCAGGAGTTCCTACTTGAGGGGTATTTATTCCACCTATCACCCAATTAGATACACCTGGAGTCATAGTGGAATAGATGTTGTTTATATTAGCGTTCTGGTTTCCGATAGATCCCCAAGAACCCCTAAGTTTCAAAAACGTTAACACTGGTTCAGCAAAATCCATGAAAGGCTCTTCTGTGATGACATAACCGGCCGACATAGATGGGAAAAAGCCCCATTTCTGGCTTCTGGATAATCTAGATGACCCATCATACCTACCGTTCACCTCCAGAAGAAACTTGTCTTTGAAAGAGTAGTTAACCCGCCCAAAGAAACCTAGGGTAGTCCACTTATCACGGTTACCTCCTACTAACTGGTCTCCAACAGCTAGAGGTAATTCTCCTTGATCAGGATTTAACAAACCTCTTCTCTCAGAATAATTCCACCAATATTCCATCTCCTCTACATCACCTCCGGCTATTATTTTGAAGGAATGGTCATTGAGGTCTTTTACATAGGTGGCAAAAGCCTTACCCGTTAACATTTCTCTGCGGCTGTTCTCATAGCGAACTTTATCATAGCCAGCTGTTGTATATGGTCCGTAAGGCCATGTACCTCCACCTGTCCAGTAGTTATAAGCGTTTACAGCTCCACCTGTTTGATGAACTTGACCAGCGGTGTTGTTATAAGTAAAATCTGCGTCTACTGTTAAGCCTTCAAAGGGTCTAAGGGTTCCACCTACTGAAATCCTTGATAAAGATGATTTATTATCATTCATTTTAGCCTGTTCCACTTCTGTGATAGCACTTCTGAATGGTTTGCCTTCATAAGTACCGTATGGGAAGTTTACTGGCCATCTGAATAGATAATACCAAGGGTCATAAGTGGCACTGCCAAAGTTGAATGGTTCAGTGGTGAGGGTGTTGGTGTACATCACTCTAGCTCTTGTATCCAACCAGTCGGTCACACTTGTACTTACATTCATGTTTAGAGTGTACCTATTGAACTCATCTGGATTAACCTTTAGAACACCAGTTTGTCCTAAGTAGCCTGCGCCAAGATGGAAAGTGGTTTTTTCACTTCCTCCAGAAACAGACAGATCATGCTTTTGCATGGGTGTCCAATCCCGCATGTACATTTCTGCAGGATCCCAAGTTCTGTAAAAAAACAAGCGGCCATTTCTAACCTCGAAGTCACGGCCCATCACCATATCAGGGCCTAAGTCTTGGCCACCATATTGACTTTCCCAATCCCGTATTTTCTGAATGGCCAGGTCATCAAAGTAGACACCCACTATCCCCATCTCTGTTAATTTAGGATCTGTTCTTCTGGCAGAAGCAAGCGCCATTTCCCCGGCATCTGCCGCATTGGCCATTTCAGGGGTACGGGTTGGCTTGTTCCAAGAGAAGTTGTTTGAGTAGTTCACCTTTGTTGGTGCTCCTTTCTTGCCTGTTTTGGTAGTAATGAGGATTACACCCCAAGCAGCTCGTGCACCATAGATAGAGGCAGAAGCGGCATCTTTCAAAACAGAGATTGACTCAATATCTTCAGGATTCACTAATTGTAAACTAGGTACCTCTACGTTGTCTACTAAAATCAGTGGTTGTGCTCCTCCGCTTCCGCTTAGGGTACCTGTCATACCGCGCAAGTTGATAGTTGGGTTCTGCCCGATTTGTCCAGAAGGGCTTGTGATACTTAGCCCAGGAGTAGTACCCTGTAATGCGCGGCCCACATCTGTGATTGGTCTAGACTCTAACACTTTAGCATCCACTGTAGAAACAGCACTAGTAACGTTGCTTCTCTTCTGGGTACCATACCCCACTACTACCACTTCATCAAGGGCTTTAGCATCTGATCCCAATTTCACATCAATAGTACCAGCGGCACCTATTGTATGTTCCTGCGGTAGCGCCCCGATAAAGCTAAATACCAAGACACTTCCTTGAGCTGCCTGAATGGAATATCTACCCTCAGTATCTGTTGAGGTACCGTTGGTTGTTCCTTTCACTACTACGCTCACACCAGGCATGGCGGATCCGTCTTCAGAAGAGGTGACCCTTCCGGTAATGGTTTTGCTCTGGGCAAAACCTGCCTGTGCAATACACAAGCTTAAGGTGAACAGCATTAGCCGTAACATTATTTTCATGATTGAGAATTAAGTGGTACTAGATGATTGTCGTTGTTAATCTGCCGAATTAAATAAGGGGGACATTATCTCATAGGACGAACGCTTTTAAGAATGGAGGGATAGGCAACTCTTTTGGGATTAAAGTTTTTGCCTTTTGATTGTATACACAAAGTAAGGGTAAAATTCTCGTGAATCCTCACTTTCATGCTTTTCAGGCTCCAAAAGAGCAAGAGTAGTCTCTAGATATTCCGCATTCCCCAAGTGACCTTTTATTTTTGATAAATCTGATTTAACCACGTATCCACCAAATCTTATATTTTCAGGTGATTATTTTCAGGGTATAGATTGATGATCTTCCACCTGCTCATGAGCGCCCGTCACCTAGCCGATGCCTGTGATTCTTTTGACAAGCACTGCGCCGTGGGATTGAACCCAACTACGAGGTAATCAAGCGCCTGCTGGACAATTCGCTCATGCTGGCTTGGGCGCTGAAACCACACGTAGGCTATGACAACGCCGTCAAAATAGCTAAGAAAACCCACAAGGAAGGCACCACCCTGCGCCAAGCCGCCCTTGACCTTGGCCTGCTTATTGATGAGCAGTTCACGGAGTGGGTACGCCCTGAAGAAGATATGATTGGGAGCTTGAAGAAGTCATAATAGGAAAACAACCGGTGTTTTTAGCCAAATTTGACCTAAACGGCTTATAAAAGGAAAGGCCCTTCTGCTGCTGCAGAAGGGCCTTTCTTGTTTAGAGAATGTACCGTCCTAAAATAAGTTGACACAAAAGTTGACTTATATGGAAGAAACAATCAGGAAGGGCTTTTTACGGAAAAGTCAAAAGGACTACAGTCTGGCCTTTAAGCTGGATGTTGTGGACCAGGTAGAAAAAGGGCTTCTGACCTACAAGCAGGCGCAGTCGAAGCACGGCATCCAGGGCCGTTCGACGGTTTTGGTCTGGCTACGTAAACATGGTAGCTTAGACTGGGAAAGCAAGACACCTATGAAAGACAAGCGGCCACCCCGCAAGAAGATCCACGCGTTGGAAGCCAGGATCAAGCGCCTGGAGCAGGAGAAGATGATCCTCAACCGGGCCATCGATATCGCTGACGAACAGTTCGGCACCAATATCCGAAAAAAGTATTTGCCCCTCTCGCAGCAAGCTTTCCG
>NZ_VKKZ01000002.1 GCF_008271745.1 Rufibacter glacialis
GAAAGATAATGGTGGCTATGTCGCGGGTGTCCACCTCTTCCCATTCCGAACAGAGAAGTTAAGCCCCGCCGAGCCGATGGTACTGCGGTCACACGCGGGAGAGTAGGTAGCCGCCAACCCCCTTACATGGAACCCCCTCCTGCCCGTGCAGGAGGGGGTTCTTGCGTTGATCCCCAGGAAGAAGGGGGGAGGAGAGAGGGAGACTCCTCATATACCAAACGCAGCAGATAAGTAGTTTTAAGAGCAAATAGTTATCTTCACGTATAAACGGAATTTACTAGATGCTTCCTCTCTTCGCTGGAACTGCTTTTGCGGCTGTATTATTAGTCTTTATACACTTCTTTGGGTTAAGGCTTAGGCAAAAGCTGGATTTTTCGCACATCCAATTCCTGAATGCCCTGATCTCTAAAACCAAATCGGTTAGGAGGATCAACAATTACCTGCTCCTTTTCTTAAGGCTCCTTTTCATTGGGGCTGCTTTAGCTGCCGTCCTTTTATTTCTGCACCAAAGGAACACGAGTGGTTCCACTGCAGGTGCCAGCCCTATGGTGCTAATAGATACTTCTTGGAGCATGAACAGTGCCTCGGCAGAAAAAGGAATCTCTAAACTAGAAGTTGCAGAAGGCGCCGCTTCCGGATTAGGAGTAAATCAAAACCCTTCTTCTTCCGTCTCTTCTTCCCGGTTCATAGCTGATAGTGCCTTTGGTGGAACTAAGTCAATGACTTTTTTCTCGCCACAGGAGATTCTTGATAGAACAAGGGACCAACGAACCTCAAGAACTACCTTTATTTTTTCTGATTTTCAAAAGGCTACCTTTTCTCCTCAATTTTTCAAGACCCTTTCTACCACCCAACCAATTACGCTAGTGCCCCTGACAACGGGTAGTGCTACCAACTTGTTTATTGATTCGGTTTGGTTGGAGTCTCCAGTTTTGATCCCTAACACATTGGCGGGTATTGCTGTACGGGTAGCCGGAAGTTTGTTAACGAAGAGTTCCCAAGTAAAAGTGACCGCTTTTGAGGAAGGCAAACTGTTAGGCGCCACCCAGGTTCTTCTTGATCCCGCTCAAAAAGCCACTGCTCATTTTAGAATCCCTGTGTCAGGGGGAGACCTGAAAAAAATCACCTTTACGGTAGAAGATCCGGCAACTCCTTTTGACAACGAATTCTTTATTGTTCTGCCCAAGCCCTCTGTGGTGCAAATTAAGGTGAACCGGGCCCAGAGACAGAAAGATCCGGTAGTACAAGCTCTTCAGGCAGAGCCAGCCTTTGTTTTTGCCAATGAGCCTACCGGAGCTAATGGTTTCTGGGTGCTAGACATTCCAACTTCGGGAGGATCTGCTTCTTTGGCCAACCAAGTTAAAAACTGGGTAGACAAGGGAGGCTCCGTCTTGCTTATTCCCCAAGGTGGAGAGCAGAAAGGGGCCGTTGGATTTCTGGCCCAAATTGGATTGGCCGGAATCAGCGAAGCCAACCAGGAAACCGGAGCTCTGCCCCTGCGGCAACCTGATTTTTCCGATACCTTTTTCAGGCAGATTTTTGAAAAAGAGGTTAGAAACATGAAAATGCCAGAGGCTGTACCAGTCTTGACCTGGCGCAGTGCCTTCCACACCATCCTAAAATTCTCTGATAACTCCCCTTTCTTGAGCACCTTCAAAGTAGGGAAGGGAAATGTGCATTTGCTGGCGGCTCCTATCTCGGCTTCTTCTGCTTTTGTGGCTCACCCTTTGTTTGTGCCTGTTTTGTATCAATTGGCCTTAGGCACTACTAGTTCAGAAGCAGGATTGTCCCATCAGTCTCCCGCTGGCAACCTTAGTATTCCGCTAGAAGGGGAAGTCTCTTCCAAGCAACCTTTCTCTTTAGCCCAGGGGGATCTCTCCTTCATTCCTGACCAGCGGATACGCCAAAACCAGCTATTTTTATCTTTACCTCCTCAAGTGAATAAACCAGGCTTTTATAATTTAGAACAAGCTGGTAAAGCGGTTACCGTAGTAGCCATGAACATACCAAGAACTGAATCTAAACTGGAGGCATACACGGTGGAAGAACTGAAGGAATTACTTGCCGACCATGGGGGTAAGGTGCAGGTAGTGGAGCTTCGGGAAAACGTTCCTCTCCAAAAACAATTGCAAAACGAGGTAAGTGGCCCCTCCCTTTGGAAATATTGCCTAATATTGTGTTTTCTATGCCTTGTGATAGAGGCCATCATCTTAAGCACTAAAAAAAGTGGATCTCCTATTTAAAGCAGTTACCATTGTAGACGCCTCTTCGGCGTTTAATGGCCAGACTGTAGACCTTCTTCTGAAAGAGGGCCGCCTGCACCAGATGGCTTCCTCCTTAGAGGTGGACAACGCGCAAGTGATTCCCAGCCAAGGACTGCACTGCTCCATTGGATGGTTTGACTTGATTGCCTTTACCGGAGAGCCCGGTTTCGAACATCGGGAAACCTTGGACAACTTCATGAAAGCCGCTGCCTTTGGCGGATTCACTGAAGTAGCCTGCTTGCCTAACGTAGACCCTGTCACCCAAACCCGTTCTTCGCTGGAGTTTTTCAAAAACAGGTCAAAAACCAGCGCAGTGCGGCTGCATCCCATAGCTGCCATCACGCATAACCTGGAGGGAAAAGACCTGTCAGAAATACTGGATCTGAAAGAGGCGGGCGCCATCGCTTTCTCTGATGGGCATGGGTCTTTGCAGGCCGAAGATACCATTCTGAAGGCGCTGGAGTACCTGCGGCTTTTTGGGGGCGTTTTGATAAATCACCCCGAAAACAAGAAGATCGCCAGTGGGGGCCAAATGCACGAGGGCCTTGCCAGCACTCGCCTGGGAATGAAAGGGATTCCCGCCATAGCCGAAGAGGTGCAAGTGGCGCGCGACCTGCAGCTGCTGAACTACGTGGGCGGAAAGCTCCACCTTTCGCAGCTGTCCACGGCCGCAGGCCTTCAGTTGGTGCGGACTGCCAAAGCCCAGGGTTTGCACGTGACCTGTGACGTAGCCGCCCACCAAGCCGCTTTCACTGACGAGATGATCGCTCCTTTTGACACGAACTATAAAGTGAGCCCCCCTTTCAGAAGCGAGGAAGACAGGTTGGCTATTCTAGAGGCGTTACAAGACGGCACCATTGATGCCCTTGTTTCAGCACATTCCCCTTGGAACGAAGAAGCCAAAGAACTGGAATTTGATTTGGCTGAACCCGGAATCATAGGGTTGCAAACCGCCTTTTCCGTGGCCAACGGAACCATGTCCTCCCATGTGTCATGGAACGAGATTGTGGAGAAATTCACCGTTGGTTCCAGAAAGGTAGTTTCCTTACCGATTCCTGCGCTGGAGGTGGGCGAAGAGGCTAACCTTACCTTTTTCCATCCCACCCAAACCTGGGTTTTTGACGAGAGTCTAAATGCCTCGGCTGCCAAGAACAGTCCCTTCTTGGGTCAAATGTTGAAAGGGTGTGTGTTTGGTACCTACATGAACGGGCAGTTCACCCCCAATCCTGCCTACCAGAACTAGCAACGTATTTATTGATGTTTGACAAAGCGGTTATCAATACGGCCATCAGGTATGGCGTCACCGGAGGGATTGTAAGCTTTGCTTATGTCTTGATCCTGGCTTTGGCCGGGTTTGAGAACCTGTATGACAATACCAGCGAGTATTCGTCCACGCTCGTTTTTGTGTCTGTTTTCGTTTTTCTGGCCATAAAATACTTTAAGAAGTTCCATGACGCAGAATTAGGGTTCGGCAAAGCCTTCAAGGTAGGCATGGCCACCGTCTTGTTTTTGGCCTTCACCTCTGCGGCTCTCCTTTGCCTCTATTCTGTGGTGGCTGGCCAAGAAATGATCCAGGAATATATTATATTGAGTCAGGAACGGATGGAGTTAACCAAAGGAGAGTTAACCAAGGTGATGGGAGAAGTGAATTATAAGAATGCCTACCAGAACCTAAGCCAGCTGAATGCCTACATTCTGGCGCAGATCAACTTCGTGAACCGCATGGTGGTGGGTTTCTTTGTAAGTATCGTTTTAGGCGTATTTTTCAGAAAATAACTCATAAACCAATAAACATGAACGAACAAACCGTTTCTCCGGGCTCAGTAGGGGTGCGCTATGGCATCATCACAGGCTTTGTCTCTATTATCTACAGCCTCATCCTGTACATGACGGGTCTGCACCTGAACAAAGGCTTGTCTTATCTGGGTACCGTTATCCCCATTGTAGGGATTATAATGGCATACCTCTACTATAAGAAAGAGAACGGTGGGTTCATGAGTTATGGGCAAGGGCTTGGTACCGGCACTATTTTAGCTGCGGTGTCTGGGGTATTAAGCGGAACCTTCACCTACATCTACCTGAAATTCATTGACGGTAACATCCTGGAGCAGATCAGGAACGCCTCTATTGAGGAGATGGAAAACAAAGGCATGAGCGACGAGCAAATTGAGCAAGCCGCCAGCATGACCGAGAAATTCACTACCCCAGAAATGATGCTGATCATGGGCGTGGTAGGTGCCGTGCTATTAGGGTTTATCCTGTCGCTTCTTATTGCGGCCGTGATGAAGAGAAACCGTCCAGAGTTTGAGTAAAAGATTTCATGCAGAATAGCGTAGATATTTCAGTGGTGATTCCACTGCTTAATGAGGCAGAGTCTCTGCCAGAGCTTACCCAATGGATAAACCGTGTGATGGTATCGCACGGTTTTCTTTATGAGGTGATTTTGATTGATGATGGCAGCACAGATACTTCCTGGAAAGTGATTCAGGAACTGTCTCTGCAAGACCCCCACCTGAAAGGCATCCGGTTTAACCGCAACTACGGTAAATCAGCGGCTTTGAACGTGGGTTTCCGGGAAACGCAGGGCCGGGTGGTCATTACCATGGATGCCGATTTGCAGGACAGCCCAGACGAGATCCCAGACCTTTACCGCATGATTGTTGAGCAAGAATATGATCTGGTTTCCGGTTGGAAAAAGAAGCGGTATGATCCGTTAAGCAAAACCCTTCCTACCAAGTTGTTCAACGCCGCCACCCGCAAGATCTCCAAGATAAAGCTCCACGATTTCAATTGCGGGCTCAAAGCCTATGATGCCCGGGTGGTGAAAAGCATTGAAGTCTACGGGGAGATGCACCGCTACATACCGGTCATTGCCAAATGGAACGGTTTTGGGAAAATAGGCGAGAAAGTGGTGCAGCACCGCGAGCGCAAATACGGCACCACCAAATTCGGACTGGAGCGTTTTGTCTACGGGTTCCTGGATCTGATGTCTATCACGTTTGTGTCCCGGTTCCGGAAACGTCCTATGCACTTCTTCGGAAGCCTGGGCACCATCTCCTTCCTGATCGGTTTTTTGATTACTTCCTGGTTGGTGATAGAGAAAGTATACTACTCGTTCCAGAACCAGGTGGTGCGGAATGTGGTAGACCAGCCACTGTTTTTTCTGGCCCTGGTGGCAGTCATTGTAGGGGTACAGCTTTTCCTGGTCGGCTTTTTAGCCGAAATGGTTTCTTTGTCGGGCCGCAGGAAAGATGAATACTTGATCCGAGACAACATCGGGTTTTAGGTTATGGCGCATATTATTCTTGTGGGGCCAGCTTATCCTTTTAGAGGAGGAATAGCGGCTTCCACTGAGAGCCTGGCCTTGGCCTGGCAACGGATGGGGCACCAGGTGGAGATCTTCACGTTCACCACCCAATATCCGGCGGTCTTGTTCCCGGGTAAATCACAATATGTAGAGGGGCCACCGCCCCAAGGTTTGGTCATCCATCGGGAATTAAGCTCGATCAATCCGCTCACCTGGGTAAGCGTAGGGAATAAAATCAGAAAGAAGAAACCAGACCTGGTGTTGTTCCGGTATTGGCTGCCTTTCATGAGCCCCAGTCTGGGAACCGTGGCAAGAGTCATCAAAAGGAATCGTCATACGAAAGTGGTAGCCTTGACAGACAACATCATTCCGCACGAGAAGCGTCCTGGAGACAAAGCATTAACCCAATACTTTGTTGATGCCTGTGATGCTTTTGTCACCATGTCGGCCACGGTCACCGAGGAACTGAAGCAGTTCAACAAAACCAAGCCTATGGCTTGCCAGGCACACCCTATCTATGATACGTACGGGGAGAAGAAGACTCGGGAAGAAGCCTTACGGGCATTACACCTTCCAGAGGGAAAGTACCTTTTGTTCTTCGGTTTTATACGCCATTATAAAGGATTAGACCTCTTGCTGCAGGCCATGCAAGATCCAAGGCTCCAGGAGAGAGGCGTTAAATTGATCATTGCGGGAGAGTTTTATGAACCACCTGAAACTTACCTCCAGATAATAGAAGAGGGGAATCTACAGGAAAGAGTCATACAGGCGACAGAGTATATTCCTCATGAAAAGGTGAAAGACTACTTTTCTGTAGCAGACTTAGTTGTTCAGCCTTATAGACATGCGTCACAAAGTGGCGTTACCCAAATCGCTTACCACTTTGAAGTACCTATGATTGTAACAAAGGTGGGCGGGTTGGTAGAAATGATACCAGACCAGAAAGTAGGCTATGTGGTAGAGGTAACCCCTGAAGCAATCGCCAATGCCATAGACAAGTTCTATCAGGAGCAAAGAGCTTCTAGCATGATCCAGAACATAAAAGAAGAAAAGAAGAAGTATACCTGGGAGGCTCTAGGCGATGCCATCACGGAAGCAGCAGGTTTGAAGAAATGAAAAGCAGTTGTTTTTGTAAAAGAAGACAATAATCACAGAAGAGGAAGAAGTACACTATATAAAGAGGCTAGGCAGAAAGTGCTTAGCCTCTTTTTGCTTCTTTTCTGAAACTACTTCCTCTATCTATCATTAAGTTTTCTTTTAAACCTAAACAGATTACTTCCCAGGAAGAGAAGAAAAAGCTTTCCATACAGGGAGCTTCCACTCCCCTTAGATGGTTCTTTCCTAGCCTCTGGGGAGGAAACTGCAAAAAGGTCCTCCAGAAGAAAAATATTTCCCTTCTGGAACTCCCAGTCCCTCAGCGGGGTTACCCCTTAGGCTACCAAAGAAACCCGCTGCATTAAGGCAGAACCGGGGGGTAGGGTTTGGAAAGCCGGCCCTTTTCCCTACCTTTGCAGCCTCTTCGGCGGGAAGGGGATCACCAAGAGACGGACCTGACACCAACGGGCGGGAAAAGAAAAAGTTCTCCTCTTTCCTTGCGGAAAGGGAAACGTTTCCTACCTTTGCAGCCCGCTCCGGGGGGGGAGCCTCAGGGTTCCTGGCCGCAGCAGTCTTGGCTAACCGAGCCGAGGGAACAAGAGTAAAAAAAACTTCGCCTCCGG
>NZ_VKKZ01000003.1 GCF_008271745.1 Rufibacter glacialis
CCCGGATTAGCTGGATGCCCTGGGCGGTCAGGCTGTAGTAGCTGGTCCTCTTTCTGAGTTCCTTCCGTAGGTAGGGCTTCTCGCCTTCGCACAGGCTCTGGACGGCGTAATACAATTGCACCTTGTTGGACTTGCTATAAGCGAGCAGGGCCAGGATTTCAGGCACGGAGAGGGCTGTTACTTCCTCGCTCCTGTTCTGGGTGGCGAAACTGCCCAATAGCAGAAGCACTGCCGATTTGATGGGAGGTAGCGCAAATTCATTGTTCAGCACGCGTTGCATGCGGTAGGCCAGGGCCAGTACCTCTAGGGTGGACTCATCGCCCAATGCTCGTAGTCTCATTGTTGTTTAGGTTATATTTCCGCTTCTTCCTATTAGTCTTTTATGGCTATTCGGAGGGTTATAGTACAATACTAAAGTTACAAAGAAACTGCCGTAAATCCCGGTGCTAACCACTTTTGCGCCCCTCCTGCTTTGTTGCCCATATCCTCAGAAAACCGTGAGCGGTCACGCTCAAATTGCGTAAATTGCGGGTATCTAGTCAGATGGAACCAGGCTCTGGAGCGGTCCAACCTGTGAGGGCTGAGTAGATGCAATGAAGCAGGGAGGCATGTCTGGGAACGGGCGTGCCTCTTCTCTTTTTCGGAGAGTTACAGTCCAATCTCTCGCATCTAGAAAATCGACGGTGAAATTTTCCTAGATTGCCAACGTGTTCAACCGTGCCGTTCTCCTTACCACAACTGAGAGCAGCACATAAACAAAGTTTCATGTTTCAGGAATCCGTTGCGCTGCCTCCTGGCGTGCAAGACGGCTGTGTTAGGCGCAGCCTTGGGAAGCCCCATTCTAGGCCGAATGTCGGGCGTTCTCATTCATCAAGTCAACCTTTCATCCATCCAGAAAAGACCTCTCAGAGGGAGTCTAACCAGGTCTCTTTTGCCCAGGCTGAAAAGCCTCTTGGTAACATTGGAATATCTGCGGTACCACTTGAGGCAGAAATAGGTGAAAAAACCGCTCTGGAAGCGTCAGAACTGGCAAAATCCTGGCTTAACAAAGTGTATGAAATTCGCAATACAGTCGGTAGTTTCTACTCGGTTGTACGTCCATGCGGTCACTATCCACGGAAGCAGGGCCAGGATGTTGCAGTAGTTAAAGGCAAGAGCGGTTCGGTCTACTACACAAATTTGCAGCAGTGCAAATCCCGGTGGGCGTGCCCTGTGTGCTCCACCAAGATAGCAAAGCACCGAGCCGATGAGGTCCGGAATATGCTGACTCATGCGGTCGAGGTACATAGTCAGGTGGGCGTAATGATAACATTGACCCTTCCGCATTACTCCAGTGATAGGCTTAAGTACTTGTCAGACCATGTGAGGGGTGCGTTCAGGGACATGACGGCTGACAACAAATACAAAGGCAAATACAAACGCAAGAAGGGTGATTCTGAATTGGTGACTCATGGCCTAAAGCAGAAATATGGGGTAAAGGGGTATGTTAGGGCGCTGGAGGTAAAAAAGAGCCTT
The DNA here is from genome assembly GCF_008271745.1 of Rufibacter glacialis. Taxonomy (GTDB): domain Bacteria; phylum Bacteroidota; class Bacteroidia; order Cytophagales; family Hymenobacteraceae; genus Nibribacter; species Nibribacter glacialis. The sequence continues at coordinate 1,516 of NZ_VKKZ01000003.1, forward strand.
AAACATGGCTGGCACCCGCACGTGCATGTGTGTTTTATGATGGATGCTGGGGCGGATATTGGGGCCTTTTCAAAGAAGTTTATTAGTCTGTGGGCTAAGCATATATTCAAGAGAACGGGGAAGAAAATAGTCCAGAAAGTCCAAGACTGGAGGGAAATAACTGAAATCAACGGCATCTCAGATTACACCTCAAAGTGGGACCTGGCGCGTGAATTAGTACAGAGTAATGGCAAGGATGATGGGAGCGGCTTACCAGTTTTTAAGCTGGTGGAACTGTTCCAGGAGACGGGTAATATGCAGTACATGAAGGACTTCTTGACCTTCGCGCACGCCATGAAAGGAGTCACTCCGGTGTCTTACAGTAAGGGTTTTAAGCTGGCATGTCTGAGTACGCCTAGGGACTGGGCGGAAAAGCAGGTAGCTGAGCAGGACTGCGAGGAGGAAGAGACTGAGGAGAAAACGGACGCGGAAATTTGCGAGGAGGAAGACATTGAACAACTGCTTATGTCACTTGCCTACGAGATTTTCAAAGAGATACGCCGACAGAAGCAGGAAGCCAATTTGCTTCACATAGGCCAGTTTGAGCCGGAAAGGCTTCTACAGTTCGTGCAAGAGAGGGTACCCGGAGCCGTAAATGTTGCCGCTGAAGGTTCTCCCCCAAAGTTAAGAATGGAGTAAAAAAGAAAACCCCTCTTGGTTACCACGCCAGGAGGGGTCAATTCGTGTTCAACGAAGGCAGGAATGCCAAAGATGTGATGTGATTACGTGTAAAGGTACGCAAAGTTCCTTTAGAAAGTCAAGCAATCGCCTCAAAGTGTCTTCCCTCGCAAGCACTTTCCCCTAACACTTAACAAGTTGACTGTGAATACCATAGAAGGCTCTCTTGTGGGGTATTATGTCGTAGGGTATTTTATGCCTGTACCTGGTACGTTTACATAGGTGCCTGGTAGAGCCGCATTACCTGGGTAGCCTGGAAGAGACCGCCTTTGCTGGTTCTGTAGGTATCCTGGTTCAGTTGGGCCGCAATCTCGCGCCATGTCCTTTGTCTTTTCTCCCCGGTGGGCTTGCCGTTCTCATCGGTCACAGCCACTAGATTGTCCCGTAGCTGCTTGATGTAGGCCGCTGCGCGGCGGTTGTTCTCGTTCTCTTGCGCATCCCTTCTGCGGGTCGCTAATGAGGCCTCTCTGCCCTGCTGGGTGAGGTTGGCAGGCGTGCCGGGCTTCCAGTCTGGGTCCATTGCCTTCTTTGCCTGGAGGGCTTCCCTGGTGCGTTTGCTGATGGTCTCCCGCTCATTCTGCGCCAGTACGGCAAAGATGCCGATGGTGAGGGTGTTGGCCTGGGGCATGTCGGCGCACATGAAGTCTACCCCCGTTTCCTGTAGCATGAATATGAAAGCCGCATTTCTGGAGAGCCGGTCCAGCTTGGCAATTACCAGCACAGCACGGCACTTCTTGGCGTAGGCAATGGCCTGGGCTAGTTGTGGCCGCTTGTTACGCTTACCAGACTCTATCTCTGTGAAGGAGGCTAGTATCCGCTCTGGGTCCTTTACGCAGTGCTTTACGGCGCTCTGCTGCGCTGCCAGTCCTAGGCCGGACTCTCCCTGCTTGGTGGTGGACACACGGTAATAGGCAACGTACTTGGTCTCTGGGGTAATGGCTAGCTGGGTCTCCATATCTGATTACATGAGTTAAACGAACGTTTGACAAACGTAACAGGGCCTGGTGACAAATCCAACTTTCTACCGGCGTACATTGAAAGTTTCTTCCCGGATAAGGTTCAGGTCTTTGGTCGACAGGGGTTTATGCAGCAGGCCTACTTCTGGGAATTGCATGGTTCTCTTTTTCCCTTTGTAGTCTTCGCTGAGGGAAAGCATAATTATCTTGGGGGAGCACGGTAGGCTCAGGCGATAGTAAGCCTCTAGGAACTCGAATCCGTCCATTACCTGCATGTGGGTGTCAACGAAGATAAGGTCAGGGCAGGTATGGGTGGTCTCAGTGCTGGAGCAGGCCGTGCTCAGTATTTCACAGGCTGCCATGCCGTTGGCGGCGAAAACCGTCTCTTCGGCGAATCCTGCCCTTTCTATGAGGATGGTATGTAAGTAGATGCTGATAGCGTCTTCACTGACGAGGAGCACTTTCCGGAATCTCTGCATTGGTTCTCAGGCTATGGCTTTAGGTATGGCTGCTAGGTGTACCGCTTGTCCAGGGGGATTTGGGAAGCGGGCGGCGAAGGTATGAATTTCGCGTCTATTACCTGGTTATAAATGCGCTGTTCTGGGTGTGTTTCAGCCTCTCCAGGACGTTTTCAATCTCAAAGGGTAGTTCTATGCCGCTGCCCACTTTAGGAGCGAACCACGGCTACCGTGCGTATTCTGGGGTACCCAGTCGTGCCTGGAATGATTCCATCCGGAGAGACACCCCCCGCCTGTTTTGTATGAAGCCCTGGTGTGTGCGTCAGTACCCTCAGGAAAAGTGCAGAATAAGCCATGTTACGATTGCCGAACCGGTGCTGAATGCCAGGATGTAAAGTTCTGACCGGTTCTTCCATACCTCAAGGGATTTATTCTCTTCTTCCAGGTCTATGATTCTTTGTTCCTGTTTGGTTTTCTTATACAGCCTGTGAAAGCCTCCATTTTCGATAAATAGTGGTACTACTTTGTCTTCGGCAAATACAACATGAGGGATTGTACTTTCTTCATAGGGTATCTCTTCGCCTAGGAGTTGATGCTTTCGGAGGACTTCTAGGTAGGCAGAGGCCATCTTCAGGTCATTATTGAAAAATACCTCTAGAAAATCCTCATGTAGGTACCCAGTTTTATATAATTCGGCTAGTAGTTCATCCAGCCGTTTTGATTGGTTTTCGCTTAAATCCACTATTTTGTTTTAGGTTATTATATTTTGGATAGGATAATATATGAAAAACGGTTTAGGTTAATTGTCACCAAGGCCACCATTTTCTGCTTTTAGACTTTTCTGCCGGTTCTCCTTCAGTTAGTAATTTGATGCTGGTCAGCTTTTCGGTTAGGTCTTCTATTCTTCGGTCTTTCATGGCTAGTTGCTCATCCCGTTTTCTCACTTCCTCTTTCAGGAAAGCAATGAAATCCCGTTCCATTTCGGATTGTGGAGGTGCTTGGTCGTTTTGACTATCTGTGTCCGAGCCATGTCTAGGCTCTTTCCCTGGTGTGTCTGTACCTTCTGCCTGGAGGGACATTGGGTAGACAGAGGCCAGGTAGGAGGAGTCAATAAGTACGGGCGCGTTTGCCCCTTCGCCTTCCCTGGTAATGAAAGACTGTGATTCTGGCTTACTGATGAGCCTTCGTATAGTTTTGGGAGATTTCCCGGTGGCTTCAGCTGCTTGGACAATAGAGAGGTAAGGCATGGACATAATCTGTGGGACGGGGCGAATCTACCGCTTTGGCGTGTCATAGCCAAAAAGCAGTGTCCAGGCGCATTTGTCCAGGTAATGTCCAGAGGTGAATGTCTAGGCTGCGGCCTGGATTTGGGTCATTTCAAACCGGTAGACCTTGGCCTGCTTCACGGCTTCCCGGATTAGCTGGATGCCCTGGGCGGTCAGGCTGTAGTAGCTGGTCCTCTTTCTGAGTTCCTTCCGTAGGTAGGGCTTCTCGCCTTCGCACAGGCTCTGGACGGCGTAATACAATTGCACCTTGTT
>NZ_VKKZ01000004.1 GCF_008271745.1 Rufibacter glacialis
TAACACAAGCTAAACGTCAGCCAAGTTGTATTCAGGTGCAGCCGCTTTGCTTTCTACGGCCGGAGTTGGTACTTTGAAAGACAACCAGGCAAAACTCTTGGCCGTCGTTTAGCCGCGGCCGTTAGGCGCAAGTGAAAATATGTGGAAAGAAATAATAACAGAAGCGGACATAGAAGAACTTCTTCAAAACTATGGGAACTTCCATGACAGTTGTTTGCGCGACATTCATATATCGACAAGAGAGTTTGTAGATGAAAGATTAGCAATGCACTTTGAAAATAAGAATGTTGCTACTCTGCTTTTTCAGCGACAATTCGATAAGAATACAATACTTGAGTTAAAGTTTGAAGATGTCTATAGATTTAATTTCCATCCATTTCAACCTGATTACAATGGAGTAATCTATGATGCGACCCTCAAAAAAGGAGCGGACATCTTTTACTGGGCTGACGAGCAAGAATGGGAAATTGGAGACGAGGACGCTAACTGGATTTCTGCTAAAAAAGTTTATTGGAGATACAGGCCTGAATTAAGAGGCAACGTGACAAGATTAAAAGAAGAATAAGAAGAATAAAACACCAGCGCCTAACATTGTGTAAACAGCATCTTCGGCCGACGGCCTCGCCGCCGCTTACACTAACCGTTGTGCGTAAGTTAAAATATGAAAGAGGAGATTCAGAAGTTTAAGGTTAGCGGAAAGGTCTTCATCTGGAAAAACAAAGACAACCAAAGAAATTACCCAGGCTGGAATCTGACAGCCGATAAAGCAGCTTGCCAAACTCTAATCAGCTTGTTGGATTTGATGGACAGATGTGAATGGTCAACAAAGAAAATCCTGACAACCGAAGAACCGACACAAGCGCAACTAAAGGTGCCCAATAATCAAAACGGACAAGCGGGTTGGAAAACGACTCACCAGTTGACATTAAATTCAAGGAAGAATGTATCAGATGACTTTTGGGCAGTGATTGAGAATAGCGGAGAACTAGAAATCCAGTTCGGGAAAGACAAATTAAAACAGTTAACGACTGCAATGACCGAATTTCTGATTGGCAAAGGTGACTTCGCTATTACAGACAGCAAAGAAGAGAACATCTTATACATCTGGTAAAAGAAAGAAAACCTACGCACAACACTGTATAAACGCCAGCATCGGCCGACGGCCTTCGCCGTCGTTTATACTAACCGTTGGGCGTAATAAATAAAATGTCTTTTCTCCAATGAATAAAAGAGAAGAATATGGAATCCAGTTCTTTAGGAGAAATGCTCCTTTTGGTGGCACATCTTATGACGCCGAAACTGCAAACTTATACGACAGAGAACTTACTTACCATATAAGCAGTAGTGACAAACGGATTACAGAGAAGCAGATAGAGGCATTACAAAAAGCTCTTAATGGAGAACCGATTCAGGAAGATTGGGGTGAAGTATTAGGCTCAACTTTAGATATTTACCCAAAAGAAGGTACAGTTCAGATTGGATACATGAACCGACGCATTCCAATTATGGACTTCAAGAAATTGTTAGAAGAATGGCTGGACTTTATTCAATCTTAGCATATACAAGTCTTGAAGTAAAATAGAAAAATTACTACGCCCAACATTGTGCAAACACCATACTTCGGCCGACGGCCTTGTACGCTGTTTGCACGAGGCCGTTAGCAGCAATATCAAATATTAAATAAATGTTCATTTCGACTTTACTCTTGATACCTTGGATAGTGTTTGGGTTTAAAAATCCCGACAAAAATCTTATTGGACTGAATCAAACTGAAAAGTCTTTAAGGTATTTGATATTATTTGAGGGAGCATATTGGCTCATATTGTATCTTCTTATGGGCAAACCCGACCCTGACATAGCGGGACAAGGAAGCTTTGCCTGGACTTACGCTTATCTATACGAAAAAGGGATTTTTCCTGCTTTTATGCTTCTGGAACAAATTGACGGAAAGTTAGGAGACAAAGTTGACGCCAAATTCCCTTTCATATACTTTATTACTGCCTTAGCAATAGATTACCTATTATTGAAAATAATCAGTCCTTCTCCATTAAAAATATGGAGCAATGTGAGCAAATAGAAATACAGCTGCTAACAATGCATAAACGTCACCCTTCGGCCGACGGCCTCGACCGTCGTTTATACGAGACCGTTAGCTGTTATTGAAAAAAAATAAATGAGTGAAAAAGTAAAACTGATACTATTCAACGTTGCATTAGCAGTCACGATAATTGGAACGTTTTATTGGTGCTCAGAAAGAACAGATGAAGAAATCAAAGAAAGAATTGAAACTGTCAACAATAACTATGAATACTCAAAAGGTATCATTACGGACATCAATTATTACAAGGGACGGACAATCCGAGTGAAATACAGAATAAGTGAGAGGATATATGAAGCATCTCTAGGTTGGGACAAAAATCCTGAAAACCTTGACGAGGGTGATTCGATTAGATTAAGATATTCGGTAGAAAAGCCCGACCTTATAATATTAGAGCTAGAAAACGAATATTAGAAAAAATTGCTAAAAGAGAAGAACAACAACAGCTAACAACACCTAAACGTCAGCCTTCGGCCGACGGCCTCGCCCGCCGTTTAGCCCAGTCCGTTGGTGGTAACTTTAATTATGAAACTATGAAAGACCCGAAAGAATACAAGGAGCTTTTGACTTTGTTCAAAGCTGGTTTGGCAAGCGGTCTTATCAGTAAGGAAGAAGTAACCACATGGGCCGATAAAATAATCTTAAAAGATGAAGAGCCAGACATATTTTTCATTGAATTATCTCTTGTTAATTCTAATAATGACTGTATTTCTTATCTGGGTAACTTCTTAAAGTCCGACTCCTTGGCTAATGGTAAAGCAATCCTCGGATTACTCTACAAGCGGCTTGTAGAAGGAGAAGAACTTGAAAGAATAGTCAGGACAATGTATAACCTCTAAGATGAGGCTGACTTCACAGAGCTTGAAAAGGGTTATATATATCAACTCGACGATGAGTTTGACTTGGCTAACACTAAAGTGTATGGAAGCTTAGACAAGGTAAAAAGGGAAATAACCGACTTCCTTTCTCTATATGCAGATTATAGCATAGAAAATCATAAGAGTTGGCCTGCACTTGACAAACAGATAGAAGAGGATTTGGAGGAAATGAACAGGGCTGAAAGAATAAGCTACATAGAAAAACAGAAAAAACCTTGGTGGAAGAAATTGTGGTAGCGTGTCAAGAAAAGCTTCCACCAACAATCTGCATAAGCCATGCTACGGCCGACGGCCTAGCACGCCTCATGCACTAGACGTTCTCAGTAATTATAAAAAATGAAGCTCCTTTACTTGTGCTGTCTACTTTATTTGCTAACGTTCAAGTGCAATGCACAGGGTTATTCAGTGGAGCAGCTAAAAAAAGGAATATTAGCCAAATATAATAAGCAACCCGACTCATTAGACATATGCTCAATGGTTATTATTGACGGTGTTCCAATTGAATCATCTGACATTGAAAGCGGGAAGAAAGTAATATCAAAGGAAGAAACTAAGGTATTTGTGCTTGGGGATTTGACAAATTTACCCCATTCAAAATGCGACTATGTATTGGTATTAGGAAAAGGACAATACCAAAAGAAAAAAGAAAAGCGGCAACTCCTGAAATTAGCTAAACGGAACGTAGATTCTTTTATTTTAAGTATTGAACTAAAGGACAGTAGGTGTGATAGCTGTATAGCTATTGTGGTTAATGGAAACCTTTTACCTGAGCAGGAAAGCAAAAAACTGATAAAGAGCTTAAAGGTAAATGAAGTGTCTTATATCTACTTCTATGAGACGCCAAACCCAACCTTCTATGGATATCGGGCAAAGAATGGGTTGATGGAAATATACCTAAAGAATAACAACTGAGAACAACGTGTAAACGCCAGCATCGGCCGACGGCCTCCGCCGCCGTTTACACAAGTACGTTAGAGCTAATTTGAAGAATCTTTCATCGGGCTTCACGGCAGAAAAAAAGAATCAGCTAGAGTAGCAGAATTAAGTGGGCAAAAGCAGTAAGTTACCTTAGCAGAAATTATGAATGGCCGAGATT
>NZ_VKKZ01000005.1 GCF_008271745.1 Rufibacter glacialis
AATCTCGGCCATTCATAATTTCTGCTAAGGTAACTTACTGCTTTTGCCCACTTAATTCTGCTACTCTAGCTGATTCTTTTTTTCTGCCGTGAAGCCCGATGAAAGATTCTTCAAATTAGCTCTAACGGTTTGGCTAAGCGACGGGCGAGGCCGTCGGCCGAGGCTGGCGTTTAGCCTTTGTTAGGGGGTGTTATTCTTTATTTTTATTAACCTCAATGTGTTCAAGAGTTAATTTAAAGCTATAAATATTAGTGCTTAAATAGCTTTTTGCCTCCGAAAGAGACTCATTTTTTCTTTTTTGGGAATCTTTTTGTTTTATGAAGGTTGTTAAAATATCTACTTCCTTATTTAGCGTATGGCTAATATCATCTATTGCATCTTCTTTGTTCAATTGTAAATCAGCAAAAAACTTTGATTCTTTGGTGTTCTCGATGATTTTAATTGCTTCATTCCCTAATCTTGCAAGATTGTACCTATCGTCAAAATAGGTTGAAGTAATCTCAGAAAGTATCTTACTTAATTTGTCCGACACCTCTTTATAGTAAATTAATTCTAAAACTTTTCCTTTGATAATTTCATTTGGATAAATAAGCTTTTCCCATTCAATATCCCTTTCTAAAATATCAGTATCAATCTCAAGGACAAAATCATCTCCTTCAACTTCTAATTCTTCAATCTTGTTAGTCCCGTACCTTCTTTGCAAACTTTGCATTTGACCAACTTTATTGGATATATGCGGCGGTTCAGCAATATTTTGTCCGTTTGATAAAAATCTTAACTTTAAATTTCCCATTTTAATTTTATTAATACCCCCTAACGTCTAGTATAAACGACGGCGAAGGCCGTCGGCCGAGGTGACGTTTATACCTTGTTATGCCACGTTTTTATTTCACGCATTTTAATTATTTCTCTTAGTCGGTTCAGACTACTGTTTGAGACAGTCCGAAAGCCTAATCCTAATAGACCAAATCTAACAAAAATGATTGACATAGAAATTGGTACGATAAACCCAATCGGGTACTCTATTTCTTTGGTTGCAAGCGTGACGCCTACTAGAATAATCGGGAGAATCATAAGAATTAAGGAAAGTACTTTGAATGCAGTATGAATTTTAATATTGATTATTCCTTCTTTGCCTTGAAAGTCACCTGTCAGAACACAAAGTGCTCCATATCCAGGAGCTGAGGAAATCACTTTAAACCTACTTTCTTGAACTTGGCCAATGAATGATTTTTGAGTCAACTCCGAAACAAGTGTATCGGTGAGTTTGGTGTTTTGCTTAAGGTTATTTAAGGCTAAAGAAATGTCGTCGTTTAGCTCAACAGTGTAATTGTTAGTTGGGAATAGTTTCATTATTATTTAAAATGAGGCATAACGGACTCGTGTAAGCGGCGACGATGGCCGTCGGCCGAGATGCCGTTTACACAATGTTGGGGCAAGTTTTTCTATTTTAACGATTCTCCGATTCCTTTTTTATAGAGTAGACAATATCCTTCATTGTCAGCAATTCCGAACAGCTTTTCGAATCCTCCTTTCTGATTTATGTATTTGATGAGTTCTTGATTCTTCAATGTGCATTTATCCATCAAATCAATTTTGTACGGGAAGTTGTCTTGATTAGGGTTTTCTGTGTGTATAAATATTGCGTCATCAGAACTGTCGTAATCGTAGAGTTGGATAAATAATTGGAAAGGCTTCTCAATAAGTTTAAGTCGGTTAGGGTACAAGTCAAAGTTCCTGAACAGAGTATCCAGGTGCGGCTTTCTTTTTTTCCAGCTATTAATCCCAAGACCTTCCCAATCGTAATGTGTATGTCCGAAATCAAACCAAGATTCTTTGCCAGAGATAAGTGCCGCAAAACCTTCAAGGTCATTGTGCTTTTCAAGTCTTCGGAAATATATTCTTAATCCTCTTCGCTTTTTCATGTTTTAAATTTGCCCCAACGTCTAGTATAAACGACGAGCGAGGCCGTCGGCTGATGCTGACTTTTATACCTTGTTACGCGACGTATTTTTTATTTTTATTACTGCCTGCTCCCTTTTTACAAATTCTCCAGCTAGTGCAGAAAGAACTAAGTCACCGATTGTTAAGGCTTGAGGTTCTGTATACCAAAGAATCTTTTTCTTCTCAATTTCCAAAAGTCGGGCTGGAAGATATATTATTAATAGCCAAAGTAATCTAGTCCACCCCAACAGGGAATCAACAAAAGTTAAACCTTCTTTTGGGAAATAGTCGGTGTATTCCAATCCGTGAAGTTGTGCTTTGAATTCTTTTTCATATTCTTCCAAGAACATATCCCAGTCCAGTCCAGCTATTCCTAAGTCGTCGTTAATGGAGGTGCGAAGGTTTACAGGCTCTTGTCCAGCAAGGGTTCTTTGAACTAGCTTGAGCATTTTCTCGCTTGTTCTCCTTAACTCGCTAAAGCTTGTATAGACTTCTTTTTTCATTCTTTATATGACGCGTAACGTCTAGTATAAACGACGGCGGAGGCCGTCGGCCGATGCTGACGTTTATATCTTGTTATAGGGCGTTTTTCTACCCTTCTACAGAATAATGTATTGGCTTTCTTCCCTCCATTTCGATAAGAATTCTTGAAAAGTCATCTTCCAGATTCAGGATATCAAAACTCCATTCAGATTTTCTGGTATCCATTTCTTTTGGTAATGTAATAGATTCTAGTCGGTAATATTTCAACAGCTTAGCTTCAGGCAGTACTTTTTTTGTGTGGACTAAGAATTCTACTGTGGCTTTCCAAATTTCAGAGAAGCCGTCGGTAATCATTTGATAGGTTTCCCGTTGCGCTTCTGTGGACTCTGTGTCAACTGATTCAATGTAAAGAGCAACAGGTTTAGAAAAACCTTCCAGTTTTATATCCTTATTAAGGAAGTAGCTGTTTGTGTGTTTGTCGAATGATGCCCCCATGTCACCAAAGAACGGCTCTTTTATCTTTTGACGTTTCAATAGGTTTATCAAATTCTATATTCTTTAAATGCCCTATAACGGTCTCGTGTAAAAGATGTGCTAGGCCGTCGGCCGTAGCATAAATTTTACACAATGTTGGCGGAAGTTCTTTTTTAAATTTTGACAGCCCCCTTAGGTACTTTGCCGTTCCAGAAATCTTCCCGCTGTTTTTGGTCACCTAAGTCCATTCTAAAATTAACCCATTGCCCTAGCAAGTTCCTTACAGCCATAGCATAGTCGCCAGTTACTTTGTCCGAAAACTGCCAAAGGATATGATAACCATCCTCGTTGGAGAATCCTTCTTGGTCAGCTTGGAAAATTCCTCCTGTCTGTCTCCAAACCGTTGTCTTAATTGACTCAAGAATTGGGTAGTTCTCATTGTCGAAGGCCGCGTTTAAGATTTGAAAAGCGTAAATCACTTTTACTTTGTCAAAATATTTATCAAGCCATTTGGCCGCTGAGGTCGGTTTATATTCTTTGATATATTCTCTGAACTCCTCAAGTTCTTCCTTACCAAGTTCACCCTCAATAATAGGATTCCGCTCAACTTGAATCAGAGGTAAACCTTCTTTATTTGAAATGTCGAGCAATGTCCATTTTACAGCGGTTTCACCCTCAGCCAGAAGCAATTTAGCTTCCAAGCCTTCTTCTGCGAGACTTTCTATAATTTTATCCAAATGTATATCAGGGTCATTTTTCCCAAATATTCTGATATAATATCCCATTTTTTATTTTTAGAATTACCGCCAACGGTCTCGTATAAAAAACGTGCAAGGCCGTCGGCCGAAGCATGATTTTTATACAATGTTGGCATTAGTTATTTTTTAAAGCTGGTATCACATTGTTTTCTGGGTTCCGTTTAGAATATTGTATCA
>NZ_VKKZ01000006.1 GCF_008271745.1 Rufibacter glacialis
GGAACGGGATGAGGATGAGCATGACCCAGGGCTCGGACCCGTACGAGAACGCCCTGGCCGAGCGCATGAACCGCACGCTGAAAGAGGAATTCGGCCTGGGCAGAGTGTTGGCTGACCTGCAGCAGGCGGAGCTATTGGCCAGACAAGCGGTGGAACTATACAATCATCACAGGCCCCACTTATCCTTGCAGATGAGGACACCTGAACAAGTACACCAACAGCAAATAAAAATCCCGGTCTGCTGAAGCAAACCGGGAAATTGTAAATCTGTCAACTTATAGCAGGACGATTCAATATATCCTGCTTCAAGGCTTTTGGGGTGTTCTTCAGTTGTTCCAAGTTGCTATGTTACGTTTTGCAGCCTGTTTCGGCTAAAGAGCCTTTAAAACGTCAAGGAGAGAGGGATGAGATTTGTTTGGGTTAGTTGCCCAGGTTCCTCCTTTTTGAGGAAGGCCATATGTGAGGAGAATTAAGGCTCGTGATTTAAGCAGAAGAGAACAGGTGCTAAGAGAAGGAACCCAGTCTTTCTAAGCAGGTGTAACTATTTTCCCCGTAACTATGGGTTTATGGCTTCCTTTTGGAAAAAGCCTTAAAATCTGAGCCCTTTCTAATATTTCCTAGGGCTAAAATATGTATTGGTAATGAAAGAAAATGCGAGGTAGATGCCAGTATACTTTTTCCCAAAATACATATAGAGTTATTTACCGGCCGTTTTTAGGAAAAGCCTAAAGAAAACCGAGCCTTTTATGCAGGAAAGCACTCTCCCAACAGCAATATGATCAAACGGTTTTAGTAACCGCCTAACCTGCAATACCATTGTCTTTACTTGGCTTCTATTTCCCCTAAAATAAAAGCTTCCTTTTGGGCATAATAACCAATAAAGTAGAAGAAATTAAAAAAAAGTTTTCGGCTTCCTTCCTCTTTTCACCCTCGCCTTTCCTGAAAATCTTCTCTTCAAATTTTTAGGAACATGAAAGAGGTGTCCAAATAATGTGGCTACATATGTTCTTTTGGGCCTCTTTAAGAAAGGCCTTTTAAAAACCGTAACTCACTGAAAACCAATTTGAAAAAATTTATAAATAGTAAGCTTGAATACTTGGGATTAATTCTTGGTGCCTTTGAAAAGTAATATTTAACAAAACGATAGTCTGTTTTTCAGACATGGGCAAGGGGAGAGAAAAAGGTCTAGCTTAGAAAAATTAAAAGCGTGATATAAAAAATCCAATAAAATATTTAACACCTGAAATAGTTAGCCTGGATTAAACTATGTTTATAAAACGTATGAAAAATTATAGTAAATGTATAAACATATAAGATTGTAAATATAAATATTGCGATACGCCAAATTTTTTATTTTGGAATTTAGCCGTAGTTTTGACCGCCTTTCCCCCTAAAGCAATCCAACAAACCTCTGTAATTCTGATTGATCTGTTAAAAAAATGAAATTCGACCTTTATCGATCGTTTGTAGCCTTTCTTTTGCTATTTAGCACATTTCAGGTTTTTGCCCAGCAGCCTACTGCTAATGAAAGAGTATCGCCTTATACGGCTAATTTCGGTTACGGGAGTAATATGGGCGTTTATTCCAGCGGCTGGAATGACCGCACCTTAGCCGGTTTGGTGCAAAAGGCGGGAGGAAATTCCCTGAGACCTACCTTGCCAGAAACGTTTGTTGATACGTGGGGCTATAAAGTAAGATTGAGCGAGTTTCAATATTACTTCAATGAGCTGGGAATGAAGGAAATAACCTGCTTTATAGAGGGTCCTACAGAGGCACACCGTGACAAAACCTTTTACCCGGGAGGCACCTCTTCTTCAAAGGTATTCTCCAACCTTTATGAGCCTATCTGGCAGGCAGACGGTACGGTAAATCCCAATAATTACTACGCTAATTACGTATATAACTTGGTACAAACGTATGGCTCCTTCATCAAGAACTGGGAGGTGTACAATGAACCAGATATAGGAAACAATAACCCCACAGACTGGCTTTCCCGTCCGCCCCAACCAGGTGAGATGGATAATGTACAGGCTCCTTTTTTCCATTACATCCGGATGCTGCGCATTACCTGGGAGGTAGTGAAGAAGTATAACCCGGATGACCACGTTACTCCTGGTGGAATCGGCCACGAGAACTTCCTGGATGCCTTGCTGCGCTATACGGATAACCCCAGCGGCGGTACGGTTACAGGCCAATACCCCCACAAGGGCGGCGCTTACTTTGACATGGTCAGCTACCATGTCTATCCCGCTTTCTTTCTTCGGGTGTGGGACAATTCCATTGGGGGGTTCAAGTACCTGCGCAATTCAGACTATGCGGCCGCGCAAGTGATCAACCACAAAAATGGTTTTGAGGCGGTTTTAAATAAATACGGCTATAACGGCGGCACCTACCCTAAAAAGCATTTCATTGTCACAGAGACCAACATCAGCCGTCGCACAAATGACTGGCGGTACAGTTCTGATGAGATGCAGCGGAACTTCGGCATAAAATCTTTGGTGCTGGCCCAGAAGCACGGGATCAAGCAGGTGCACATCTACAGTGTAGCAGAGAATACAAATGCCCCTTCCCCTGACGTAACCGTTTCCAGCAATGTGGAATATGGTTTGATGGGCCTTTATGAGAATTTGAACAGAGATGCTCCCGGAAGTGAGAAATTGACCCAACTGGGGCTTGGTATGAAAACAACCTCTCTGTTTTTAATGGGGTATTCTTATGATGCGGGGCAGACGGCGGCCTTGAGCCTGCCAGCTTCCGTTGAGGGAGGGGCTTTTAGAAAAGACGGTGCCTTGGTGTACGTCCTGTGGGCTAAGAACCCTAATGATAAGTCTGAGAATTATACCCAGCCTTACTCTTTCCCGGCTGGCCTGGGAATATCCAGAGTAGACCGCTATGAGTGGGACCATGCCGCCACCGGCACTTCCTCGCAACAGGGTCCCACCGGGCTTACCTTGACTACTTCTCCTTCCTTTTTTAGAGCGACCACAGGTACTGTCGCCAAGCAAAACCAGACCATCACGTTCCCTGCTATTGGTTCAAAAGTGATAGGGGAGACCTCTACCGTTGAATTACAAGCCACTTCCACCTCCGGCCTAGCCGTAACCTTCAGAGTAGTTTCTGGTCCTGCCACCCTCAGTGGGAATACCCTTACCCTGACCGGCGCAGGAACGGTCACCGTGGAAGCTGCGCAAAGCGGAAATACAACTTATAACGCGGCCTCTGCCGTCAGCCAATCGTTTGAGGTGACGGGTGCTACTACCACACCTCCCACGGGTTCTTTCCTGCGGATCGAGGCGGAGAGGTACGCCAGCATGAGCGGCATCCAGGTGGAGAACACGGGCGACGAGGGCGGCGGTCAGAACGTGGGCTACGTGGACGCGGGCGACTGGATGAGCTACTCGGTGGGCGTGGCCGCGGCCGGGACCTACAGCGTGGGCTTCCGGGTGGCCTCTCCGGCCTCGGGCGGGCGCATCGAGGTGCGCTCTTCCTCCGGGGCGGTGCTGGCCACGGTGGAGGTGCCCTCCACGGGCGCCTGGCAGAC
>NZ_VKKZ01000008.1 GCF_008271745.1 Rufibacter glacialis
CTTGTTTAGCAAAAAGCATAAAGTACCCAAGCCCAAAAAATAATATTAACAAGGTGGAAGCAAGAGTAAATAGATAGGCTTTTTTATCCATTAACCATTTGATTTTATATTTTAATTAATGCCAACGTCTAGTGCATGAGGCGTGCGAGGCCGTCGGCCGAAGCATGACTTATGCACCTTGTTAGGGCAAGTTATTTTTTAGTCACTACCAGCTTAGATACTAGGTTTTTCTCTGGTGCATGATTCACCTCTTCCTCAAAGGTTCTCCTTTTCACAAGAACAGTAGAATTGCCAGACCACTTGATTTCTAAAGGGCCCCAGTTATTCCCGATTTCCAGCCTCCATTCCTCTGCCAGCGAATCCCCCTGCACCTTCAGGTACTCCATTCCGTTGAAGTTGTAGCCTGCCTCTAAATCATAGCTGGCTGTGATGGCGGATTGCCCGTCGGGTGAGAAGTAAGGCAGCCCGCATATATACTTCTTGAAACCGTTCTTCTTGTTTACCAACAGCCAGGTGTTTCCCTCTGTGAACGGGACATGCACCAGGTAATAGTTCTGGCGCGGGAAGAAGTGTTCCAGGTTGTGGCCCATCTCTTTCTCCTTGTCCCACTGGGGGAGGCTTACCGTTTTCCCGTTGTCCAGTTTCAGGACAAGCATGGAGTCCTTGACGCTGCAAAGGCCTGCCCACTTGGCTAGGAGCATCTTCTCCACCGCCTGAACTCCGTCATAATAGTCCATTCCCTTTGAGACGCGCTGCCTCTCCTTGAAGTCATCAAATATTGAGGGGAAAGTCGTCTTCTGTGAAGGTGAGAAGTGGAGGATGTAACCCTTAAGGCTGATGGTATCCGTCTCTTTTACCGTGATTGACTTATCTGCTATTTCAGGTGAGGATGTTTGTAGGTCAGAAGAGGAGTCGGCAATAGGGGACGGGGTGGCGATTACCTCAACAGGTGCTACCGCTTTGCCCTCTTCTGTTTTTTTGCCTTGGCAGGAAACTATGAAGGCACAAACTGCCAATAATAAAATATTTAATCGCTTATTCATTCTTATTAATTTGCCCTAACGGACTAGTATAAACGACGGCGGAGGCCGTCGGCCGAAGGCTGACGTTTATGCCTTGTTAGCCAAAGTTCTTTTTTAGTTTTTTCTCTTAAAAACAATGAACTGATTCAATACAGGGCCAAAGTAGTTTTTGTCGAGCGATATTGTCCTGATGTCCAGTTCTATTCTGTCTTTTATTGGGTCGTCCCAATGTCCGTCCCAGCAACAGTATAATTCTAAATCTTCTATTTCAGTCCGCTTATTTATGAATTCCAGTAGCCTTGTCGGTGATTTTTTGTTGTCCTGCTCTTCGGGGTTGTCAAATTCTTCCGAGTCGAACACTAACCCGCAAGAGCAATTTGTGTCTGAACCGACATAATACAGGAACGGGTTTTTAAACTTTGGCCGAATACCTTTTTCTTTCTCTTCTGAAAGCTCTTCAAAGTAGATGTCCGTTTCATTGGGCACAAATTTGCCAACCTCTTGCTTTTCAGTCGTGCCTATGTAAACGGAATAACACATCTATTTTATTTATATGAATTTTGGCTAACGTCTAGTGTAAGCGGCGGCGAAGGCCGTCGGCCGATGCTGGCGTTTATACAGTGTTAGCACCTGTTTTTTATTTCTTTACCGCACCAAGGACAAAACTTAATAGATATTCCTGAAGTGCCTCCGTCATGAATCAATATTCTGTATTGGCTTCCCTTTTCATCTCTATCAAGAATCACATCTGGGCAGTCGTAGGCTGAATCATGAATTTCACACTTTTTATTAAACTGGGAAGCCATCATTCTACAGCAAGACCTGATTCTTCTCTTTGGCTCTGCCTCTTTCAGTACTTTATCGTACTTCCTTTTTATTTCTTCCTTTGCCAGGTCGCTTGTTTTTATCGTGAAGTTCCCTTTTCTAAAGGCTTTTTTGGCTAGTTGGTGGAGCAAACAATACATGGCCCAAATAAAATACCCCTCCGCGGTGCTTTCGGATTCTTCCTCCGCGGCATTCCATGCGTCTATTAGATTCTGAGAGTGGAAGCCAATCGTACCTTGAACAAATCTTCCATCGCTGATGTCAAGCTGTTCAGGGAATAGCTGATTTATTTCGTTATATATAGTTTCAAAATCCATTTTTAAAATTGGTGCTAACGGCCGCGGCTAAACGACGGCCAAGAGTTTTGCCTGGTTGTCTTTCAAAGTACCAACTCCGGCCGTAGAAAGCAAAGCGGCTGCACCTGAATACAACTTGGCTGACGTTTAGCTTGTGTTAGA
>NZ_VKKZ01000009.1 GCF_008271745.1 Rufibacter glacialis
CGCCCACCGAGTAGCTCATCCAGTCGCCCGCGTCCACGTAGCCCACGTTCTGACCGCCGCCCTCGTCGCCCGTGTTCTCCACCTGGATGCCGCTCATGCTGGCGTACCTCTCCGCCTCGATCCGCAGCGAAGAACCCGTGGGAGGTGTGACACCGGTTTCCTGGTCAATAGGGTGTTCAATGTAAGAAGTCACTTTCAGACCATTGCCAGAGGCATTGCCTTGCTGCATTCTGTAGGAAAGCTTCTGCCCCGCTGCCCAGTTGTTTTGCAAGGTAAGGGTATACGAAGTCCCGCTTCCTGAAAGACCCGTTACGGCATTGCCCGCTACCTCATACCCCGCTATCCCAGACTGCGTCACTGCCTTGTCATAGGTAATGGTGAGTTTGTTGCCGTTGGCCTTCACAGAGGTGATCTGCGGAGGAGTAGGATCATCAAAAGGAGAGGAAACGTTAGGGTTCGTTTTGTAGACGTTGATCAGTTTGGTACCGGCGTTAAAGGAGAAATTATCTGCCCCTGATACCGTGACACTACTGATAGAGGCATCACTGTTGACTACCAATGACATATCACGCAACCTGTTTTTGGTAGATATTTTTGACAGGTCTAAGGTAATGGTCAACGTGTTGCCAGAAAGAGATTCTGATTTCACCACATTCTCTTTCGTCTCATAATACTCAGCGAATTCCTGGGCGCCGGCTATCCAGGCCCGGTCATTGTTGGACGGGTGGTTCTTCACGTACTGCACGAACTGCTGGAAGTACTGCACTTCGGCGGCTCCGCCGGGACCATGGGAGAAGGCATGCCCCATGATCTTGGTACCTCCTGTGGAAGCGGCAAAAATACCATCTACCCAACTGTCGGCACTTCCCAGATCAGCCTTCCACATGTCATCCATGAGGAACCTTGAAACTAGAAGATAATTCGTGTTCATGGTCTTCACGTTGGCGCGGTCTTGCCAGTTGATGTAGGAATCATACCCATCGCGGGAAGCGGTCACCCCAAAGGAACTACCTATGAATTTGTACCCCTCCTGAACCCAGGAAGAAACAAAGCCTTCGTCAGCCGTAGGAATCACCCCGGTACGGGTACGGTAGCCCGTGTTTTGGTAGATCTCTTTTTCCAGTTCTTTGATTTCCTGGTATCTGTGGAAACCGCCGTGGTTGCGGGTGTGGTTCATCACGTCAAAGCCAGCCTTGATCATTTCAACGTACTGCGGGTATTGCGTATACGCTGACCCAGGCTCATCTCCCCTACCGTTGATGGCGAAGCTCCATTTGTATCCTACGGCTTGGCCGGCCCCATCTGTATAGGTGATTCTGGGGTAGGTTTTCCCATCAATGGCGGTACCACCGTTCAGGACCTTGTAGACCAGGTTGTAATCGCCTGGGTGGGCATCATCTTTCACAAACAGGAAGCCTACAGATTTGTTGTACTTCATATCCGCGAAAGAGGCACTGGCCGACGAAGGAGTTGTATTGAACCTTACCTGCACCGTGATAGTGCCAGGGGTAATGGCAGGCGCCGCTGAAGGAGCTCCAATGGTCTGGGTCTGGCTCACGTTGTTGGCAGCAGTGAAGCCGGTGCCAGCCGCCTGCGAGGCGGTAATCACGGCCGTTCCTGCGGCTACCACGGTGGCCATCCATTTGCCCGAGGCATTAGACACAGACACAACACCTGGGTTAGAGGAGGAGAAGTCAACCGGCGTTCCGGTATTGGTACTGGAGGCCGTCAATTCATAGGGTGCGTCACCCACAGTCTTGCCTGGCAGGGCATTGAAAGAAATGATGGCTTGAGGTAAAGTGGCGCTGGCGCCAGTAGTGGCCTCGAACCAGTTGAGGTTCCAGCCGCCCCTGGGGGCGAAGAGGCGCAGGGTCTGCTCGCCGGCCGGCAAGGTTACCGTGGCGCGCAGGGTGGCGTAGGTCTGCCAGCCGCCAGTGGCCGGTACCGGCA
>NZ_VKKZ01000019.1 GCF_008271745.1 Rufibacter glacialis
TGGTAGAGTTCATCCACTCAATGTTAGGAAAGGTCTCGCTGCAAAAGCTCCTGTAACTAATTCTACTGTCTTCCCAAATTCTCAGCCTAAAAACTATGCACAAGTTGTTATGTCGGAAACATTGGCCCGGCCAATACAGGCACTACTGGATAAGCGTGAACCTACGCTTATCTGCCCTATGGCCAGAGGTAAACCTACGGTTTATCGTCGTTTTTGACAGATAACCGTAACTGGGCTGCCGAATATACTATATAGTTATTGATTAATAAATTAATGCTCTCTGCCATTATACACTCAGAACTTTTTGGCTTGTTCATAGTTCTTGTGGTGAAACAGCAGAACCTCCATGACCAACCCCACTTTCACCTCACCCAATAGCCCAATCATCGTCCTCGCAGGAGCCACTGGTCACTTAGGAGGCCTCATTGCCGAAGAGTTGCGCCAAAGAGGTGCGCACGTGCGGGCCTTGGCTCGGGTGGGAACCGAGGCGGGCAAACGTGCTGCCTTGCAAGCCCTGGGCGCCGAGGTGGTGGAGGTGGACTTTCAAAACGCACCGGCCTTGGCCCAGGCCTGCCAGGGTGGGACCTGCGTGGTGAGTGCCTTGTCGGGCCTGCGGGACGTGATGGTAGACACCCAGACCCAGCTCCTGAACGCGGCCGTGGCGGCAGGCGTGCCCCGGTTTATTCCCTCAGACTTCTCCATTGATTTCACCAGGCTGGTCTACGGCCATAACCGCAACCTGGACTTCCGGAAAGAATTTACCAAGGTGCTGGACAAAGCGACTATTGCTGTGACTTCGGTCTTGAACGGCATGTTCACAGACTTGCTCACCGGGCAGGCACCGGTAGTACTGTTCCCGTTAAAGCGCATCCTGTTCTGGGGCAACGCAGACCAGCCTCTGGATTTCACCACCATCGCCAACACCGCAGCATACACCGCCCTGGTAGCCCTGGACCCCAATACACCCCGCTACCTGCGCATTGCCGGTGATGTGCAAACCCCCAGAGGCCTGCAACACGCGGCCAGCCAAGCCACGGATCAGGAGTTTAAGTTGCTAAGAGCCGGCGGACTGGGTGTCTTGAACGCCATGCTCAAAGTGACCAAGACGCTCATGCGCAACAGTAAAGAAGTGTTTCCGCCGTGGCAAGGCATGCAGTACCTGCGCGACATGCTTAGCGGCCAAGCCAAATTAACCCAACCGCTAGACAACCACCGCTACCCAGAAATGCGCTGGGCCAGCGTGCAGGAGGTGTTAGCGACAAAGAAATAAACCAGGCATTTTTGGCTTGATCTAGCTAGAACAAGCTCAAAACGAAGAAGGAGAAACCAACGGTCTCTCCTTCTCCTGCAACCATCAACTTGTTTGGCTATGCAACTACTTTCTCGCCTCCAGACTTTTTAACTTCCTTCGGGTTTCTGCTATTTCTTCCAGAGACAAGGCTTTCCGGAATGCTTCCATGGCCTTCTTCTTATCACCCACTTCTACATAATAGTCGCCCATGGAATCATGGAGACCGGCATTGGTGGGATAGTTCTCCAGATTCATCTTAAAGAACTGGTAAGCCTTATCATACCTTTTTTCGCCCATAGAAATATATCCCAGGGCATTCACCGTACCCACTGCAGGCAATACGGGGTACTGTAGAATGGCAGACACCGTACGGTAGTGGTTTTTAACGTACTCCAGCGTGATGGTAGAATCTTTTAAGTCCTTGTCTAACTCATACTTTTTGAAGAAGAACCGCAGTGCATCATATTGCGCTGGGAACGGAACAGAGCCATGGTTGTCTTCTGGGTAGTATTTCCAGGCCCAGGCCAGGTTCTTGCTCTTTCTGAGCGTCTCCCTGAAAAGGAGGTGATTTCTTACATTATGATTGCCTTGCGCTTCATCCTGCACCACCCGCACCGTATCCATTCCCTTGTCCATGGTGTTGGCAGTAGCAAAGAAGAGGTTTTCGCCGGCGTAGTCTTTCTGCGTGAGGGCTTTCTCCGCCTGTTTCATGATGAGTTTGTTGTCCCACCAAATACTAGGGTCAATGGCCACATAAGAAGTAAATAACGTTGGTTGGTTTACTAGGGCCTGCAAGACCGTCAAGCCACCCAAAGAGTGCCCCACCAGCATGCGGTACGGCTGGGTTTGGTAGCGTTTCTCTATGTAGGGCATTACTTCCTTTTCCAGAAATGCCATAAAATTGGGCCCTCCGCCGGAGGCCTTCAACTCATTGGCCGGCTTACCACTGGCCCAGAAAGGGAAATGGGTAGGCGTCAGGTCCCGTACCCGGTCGGTGTTTTCAATGCCGACAATGATCATCTCGGGCATCTTGCCCAGGGCGCTCAGATAATCCACCGTCCCTACCATAGAAGTGAAAAAACCTTCTCCGTCTAAAAGGTACAGCACCGGGAAACGCGTTTTGGTATCAGCGGCAGATTTAGGCACATATATCCACAGGTTCCGGTCTTCCTTTAGAATAGCCGAGTGAATGGTCTGCTTGGTGCCTATGGTAATGGGGGTAGAGGTCTGTTTGGCAGGCTGCCCAAGGCAAAGCAAGGGAAGCAGGAGTAAAATAGAAAGGAAAAGTCTCATGAGAGGTGGCGCGAAAGATGGAATCAATACTAAACCAAAAGTAAGCGGATTCCCCGGTTCCATCTTAAACAAAGCGTATATATAATTCTTGCAATATTTTTTGGGAACTGTATGCTTGAAAAGGTGGTCTGGTGTTTTATTATTCCTTGATCCATAAAGCGGAAAAAAACAGCAATAGCAGGCGCCGTTGCTGGTGTTATCACCAACAAAGACTATACAATGGGACCAAAGCCCTTATTGGCAAAGACCAGAAAGTGTTTCCGCCGTGGCAAGGCAGGCAATGCCTGCGCTACATGCTTAGCGGAGAAGTAAACGTGGCGCCCCTTGACAATGACCGCTACCGCCAGATGCGCTGGACCAGCGTACAGGAAGGGTTGGCTACCAGGTGATAAAGGACCAAAACCATTTTGTGGCAAGGTATTATTGCCAGTTAGTTTTTTGTAAAACGAACATGTCTTTACGAGAGAGGTTAAGAGGAAATTCAGCTTGCTTTTAAGTAGCTTTGCGGAATAATCTTTATCCTTTATAAAATGCATAGAAAAATTTTTACCCTCATTTTATCATTAATTGCCTTTCATACTTTTAGCCAGGGAAGAGTAGAGTGGAAAGAAAATTACACCCTTACTGTAAACGATTTTCAAGCCCAGGCACCTAAAAGCCAACAAACCGGATCAAATTCTTTTTTATTGGCGGCGAGTCTGGATTTTGGATATGCCATGAGCAACTATGAGTTCATGCTGACCAAGAACTTCAACAATCGGGTATCAGCGTACTTTGTTCCTGCCAGTTCCTGGCTACAACAAGGGGAATCTACAGAACGCCTTCTGCAATATGCCCAAATGCAATTTGATTTACTGGAGTTGCACGCCCGTAAGTACAGAAAGCGTTTATATGAATCTAAGAACGCGATGTCAAACTATAACTTCTACCAGAAAGCCAACGATGAGATTAATACCGAATATGTGAGCGCAGGCGTAGAGATGCAGGACGCGGTTTTAGAATCTAACGCCAAGGCTTTGGAATATCACCAAAAGATTAGAAAAGAAATAGCTGAGATGGCAGAGTTTTGCAAAGAATGCAAACCCGTGAAAGCCAAGAAGAAATAGCCCTCCTTCGCACATAGAAGGTGGTCACTAGTTGTACGTCCTCCTTATCCTTTGCCTGTATGGCTTTAGAGGATAAGGAGGACGTCTTTTTTTGGACAACTGATTTTGCTTCGCCTATAAGACTTCCAAGAGAAATGGTATTACGGCGAATGAATCTATATGGAAAGGATTGTCTGCATAAACCATAAAAAATCCTGTCTCTGCTTATACTAAAAAGTGTGTGGTTTGCTGGTGGAGGGTTGGTGCGGCAATAGGCCTTCGGGGAACAAGGCCCTAAAGTGACGCCTCTGTTTGGTCAAGATATGCAGTGTCTTGGCTGGCAGCATAGTGTACCAACCAATTGAGGTAAACGCTCTGTATATGGGAAGGTCTAGCGCCGCTAAGAGCTACTGGCTTCCGTAGAAAATCATTTAACTCCTGCTCGTTCCTCTGTTGACCATGGAGGTGACCAAATCCTTGGCTTAATGCGAACGCTATCCTAAGAAGCCAAGATTAGATAAAGCGTTTCAGGGCAATTGTCATATTACCTTCTGCCGTGTCAGGAGAAGTTGGTAAGAAGAAGTCTACCCGTTTTTAGCTTATTTTATGGGAAAACGGCCAAAAACGAAAGAGAAGGGACCACCGGCCACTCCTCCATCAAGATGATCTATCCAATGTCTAAAGGCAAATAAACATAGCTGATGAGGGGCGGTGAACCGCTACCCATGATGGCTGTCACCAAGCCTTCACCGCCTTACTTGTCAATGTCTGAGAGCAGGCTTTCCATCTCCGCCAGGGTCTTGTTGTACGCCTTCAGGACCCAGTAGGCAAACCCCATGAACACGACTGCCACCACCGGAACAATAAGAGTCCAGAGATGCGGTATCTGGCCAAGGTCTTTGCCTTGTATGGCCGCAACTACCGGCAGGGAGACAAACAGGAGCAACAACGCTAAGAACACGTTAATTTTCTGAAGTCTCTGGAACCTGATTTTCTGCCGGGCGAAGGTCTGGATGGTTTCCACATACGTAGCCACTGAGATATTCACACCTTTGATAGCGCGCACCGAGGCCAGCGAAAGGATGGGCAACACCAGGAGCAAGCCCAAGGTCAGGGCCGCCAGGACCTGCATTCCCAGGCCTTCTATCTTGGGGAGGTGCACACTGATGTACCCGGCCCCGGCATAGCAGACCAGGGTACCCATCAACTCAGCGGACTTGATTCTGTTCAAGGTGGAGTGGTAGCTTTGACGGGTTGATTTCTCTACCAATTGGGCTGTCAACACATCTTGTTTCTCTACTCTTTGGCTTAGTTTCTCCCAGGCCTGTTGCATTTCTTCTAATTCCATCGTTATGGTTGTTTCACTAGTTGGGTTCTTAGCTTTTCTTTGATCCTTGAGATCCTGGTCCCCACGTTGCTGGGGGTAATACCAATAATAGAGGCAATCTCCTCATACTTCTTCCCCTCCAAAAACAGCAGGATGATTCCGCGGTCCAGCAGATGGAGCATTTGAATCTGAGCGTACATCTGTTGGATCTGCTCTTCCTCGGTTTTGTCATAGTCCTCTGCCAACCGGTCCGCGTCCAGTTCCAACGGAATGGTGCTGACCCTTCTTTTGGTTTGCCTAAGGTACGAGATAGCCGTGTTCAGCGCCACGCGGTACATCCAGGTGCTCAGCTTGGAGTCCTGCTTGAATGACCCAAACGATTTCCATAACTGGTACACAATCTCCTGTTGCAAGTCATTCCTGTCGTCTGGAGAGTTGGTGTACATGGCCGCTACCTTAAAGATCAAGCCCTTATTTTCTTTGATGACGCTGGTAAACTGGTCTTGTAGATCCATCTAAAATCAAACTTCACCCCATTAGTGCAGTAAGGGGAAAGAAAATCACACACGCCGGAAAATTAATTTTTAGGGGAGAAAGGTTTAAGTTGTTTCTTGCTTCGCATCTTCCTTTAAACCAGCTGTTTGTCTGGGAACGGGTATTTTCCTGTTGCTCATTCCTCGTTCAGGATGGCAAGCGTAGTGCTGAAGGCTTTAAGGTCATCCCTGCTGTAATTGCTGGGCAGATGCTCTCCTAAAAACAGACTTAGCTGGTTTAGAACCAATACGTAGCGGCGTTACACTGTAACGCCGGAGCCTACGCAGCGAAACCAATGCCTTCTAAGAGGACCGCTTTTGCCTGTATAGCTTTTGTTGTCTCCAGGAGAACCGCCTGTTTTGGGCGAAATGGTGTTGTTTCATGGGCGCACGGCGTTACAGTGTAACGCCGCTACACTTCCGTTTTATGACCGTTTTCTGGAAAATAGCCTCAAAAACGCAGTAACCGCTACTACGGTTAGGCTCCCCGAGGGGGACGCAGGTGGGTACGCGTGGCAGGGCTGAACCGGCTACAGATCTAAAGGCATGGAAGTAATTTTCACGCCATAGAGGGAAGAGAAGCCAACGGCATGGACCGCGCAGGAGTTGCGGATGCTGTGGTGAGGTCTGTTATGCCGGCCTTTCCATCTGGAGGCTACCCCCCTCATCCTAACCTTCTCCCTCAGGGAGAAGGAACGGGGCTATTCCGTTTTGGCGCTGATTTGTGGAAAATAGTCCCCAAACGCAGAAGGAGCAGCCACCGGCTGCTCCTTCCAATTCTAACAACTAATCACTAATACCCAAACAACTCCTTCAAGCTCAACTGTTTCACTTTACCGTACTTGGCCAGTTCCTTGAAATTGAGGCGGTCTTTAGAGCCGATGACCAGGATGGTCTGGTTCTGTCCCTTCACGAACTGCTGCTGGAAGGCTTTGATCTGGTCAAGGGTCAGGGCATCCAGGCTTTCGTAGATGTCACGTCTAATGTCGTGGTCAATCCCTAGTTTGCGGGCCTGCTCATAGTTCATGAGAATGCCCACTTTGTTGATGCGCTCCGTGGCAATGCTGTTGCGCACCGAGGCTTTCGCGTTGGCGAAGTTGGTCTCGGCCACCGGCAGGTCATTCAACAGTTGCTGCATGCCGGCCATGGCCTCGGGGAGTTTGTCGCTCTGCGTGCCAATGTACGACATGATGTAGTTGGCGCGCCCTTTCCGGCTGGCGTTGGCAATGCGGGAGCTGGCGGAGTACGCCAACGCGCGGGATTCGCGCAGTTCCTGGAACACAATGGCCCCCATGCCGCCGTCAAAATACTCGTTGTAGAGCCGGATGGTGGGCACCAGTTTAGGGTCATAATTCAAAGATTTGGTCAGAAACAGTAGCTCGGCCTGTACCATGTCATAGTTGGTCCAGTACACGGTGCGGTCTTTGATGTCCAGCTCCTTAAACTCCTTCTCCGCCGGAACCGGTTTCAGCGTGCCAGGTACTATATGGCCGGTGTTGAGGGTGGCAGAGATGGCCTGCAACTCACGTGGACCGTAATAAAGCACGCGGTGCTGGTACGTAGGAATGCTCTTGATGCGCGCCACCAGTTCCGCCGGGGTCACCTTTTTGAGTTCCTGCTCCGTAAGAATATGCGTGAACGGGTTCTTAGGGCCGTACTTGGCATAGTTGACCATGGCCGCCCCGTGAATGATGTTCTTGTTCAGTTTGGCGTCTTTACGGTCTTTCAAGATGCCGGCCACCATATCGGTCAGGGCTTTTTGGTCGGCCTTGGGGTTCTGCAGCAAGCTCTCAAATAACTGAAGCCCTTGCTCCAGGTTGGTGTCCAAGCCCGTCAACGAGACATACACCTGGTCCTGGCCTGAGGAAACCCCGAACGAGCAGCCAATCTTGAAGAATTCCTTCTGCAGTTCCTCGGCGGTGTATTGGTCGGTGCCCAGGTATTGCAGGTAATCCACGGCCAGGCCCAGCTTCAGGTCGGTGTTGGTGCCCATGTCCAGGATGTAGTACAGGTTGAAGAGCCCGTTTTCCTGGTTCCTGGTGTAGTAGATAGGAATGCCTGATTTCAAGGTGCCCTGCTGGATATCTTTCTGGTAATCCACGAACTGGGGCTTCAGGTCTGAAACCGGAAGGCTGGCCACTTGCTTGTAAAACTCCGATTGGGCCTCACGGTTGGCGGGAACCGGTGTAATCGTGGGTTTCTCTACCTTTTGGGCGGTAGGGTCCTGGCCGGTGCGCTTGTAAATCACAGCGTAGTTGTCTCCGTAGTAACGGTTGGCCACGTCCATGACGTCTTGCTTCGTGATCTTGTCAAAGGCCTCTTCCTGCTGCAGGTACTCAGACCAGTCTTGCCTGGCAATGAAGGCGTCTACGAAGGCCGTGGCCCTCGCGGCATTGCTCTCATAGGCCTGCATCTTGCTGATCTTGTTCTTGTTCACGATGGCCGGAATGAGCCAATCCTCAAACTGTCCTTTCTTGACCAATTCAATCTGCTGCAGCAACAGGTTTTTCACCTGGTCCAGCGTCTGGCCCTGGCGCGGATTGCCGGTGAGGAAGTGGGCCGAGTAATCATTGTAGATCTCGGCGAAGGAACCTGCCCCCAGGGCGGCCTGCTTCTGGTTGATGTTCAGGTCAATCAAGCCCGCCTGTCCGTTCGTCAGGATCTGGTTGATCATGCGCAGCACCAGCGCGTCTTTTGATTTGATGCCCGGGAAACGGTAGGCCATCAACAGCATCTCCGACTCAGGCCCCAGGATCTCTTTCACCACCGGGGCTGTGATGGGCTTTTCCTGCGGCGCGTTGTACACCGGCGCGGGTTTTTTCTCCCATTTGCCAAAATGGGCGTTGAGCGTCTTAATGGTTTGGTCATAGTCCAGGTCGCCGCTCATGGCAATGACCATATTGTTGGGCACGTAGTATTGGTCAAAATACTTTTTGATCTCTGTGATAGACGGGTTTTTCAGGTGCTCCACGGTACCAATGGTGGTCTGCGCGCCGTATTGGTGGGTAGGGAAGAGGGCCGCGAAGGCCGCCTCAAACGCCTTGTTCTGGTCAGAGTCCAGGGAGCGGTTCTTCTCTTCGTACACGGCCTCCAGCTCGGTGTGGAACAGGCGGGGGACCATGACGCCCAGACGTTCGGCCTCCAGCATGGCCCATTTGTCTAGTTGGTTGCTGGGGATGTCGCCGTAGTAGATGGTCTGTTCTACCCAGGTGCTGGCGTTGGAATTCTTCATGCCCATGGCCGCCACCAGCTTGTCATACTCATTGGGCACCGCATACTTGGCGGCCACTCCTGAGATGGAATCTATCTGGTGGTAGGTTTTCTTGCGCACCGCCGGGTCTTTCTGGCCCCGATACTGCTCATACAGCGCTTCTATCTTGGCCAGCTCCGCCTGTTCCTTCTCCCAGTCTATGGTGCCCAGGCGGGAAGAGCCTTTAAAGGCCATGTGTTCCAGGTAATGCGCCAGGCCGGTGGCATCCGCGGGATCGTTCTTGCTGCCGGCCCGCACCGCAATGTAAGTCTGGATGCGCGGCGCATTTTCATACTTGGAGAGGTACACCGTCAGGCCGTTGTCCAGCGTGTAGATGCGGGCTTTGAGCGGGTCGTTGGGAACGCTGGTGTACTTGAATTCTTCTTTGGCTTCTGCGGTACTGGCCGGGGCCTGACTGGCAGAAGTTTCAGTAGGCGTGCTGGTTTTGCACTGGGCAAACAGCAACGCACCTAGTATATAAAAGGATAAAAATCTTTTCTTCACGGTACGGAGGCATTAAGAATGGGTGATCATCAAATATAAGGAATCTGATAGAGTCTTTCACCTTCCAGAACGGTTTTCAAGGGTGGGTAGTGTAGGAGGCTTTAGGTTAAGCAAGGCTTCTTGTGGGATTGGGTGAAAAGCTGGTTTTTACTTCTTTTATTTTTTAGTGTCTTTGGGTATGCCTTTCGCCGTTCCCTTGGCTTAACTGCTTCTAGCGATGATCCAAGTACGGCTCTTTGCATAGTTACCACTAAGCGCTCACGGCCGCGAGGCCCCGTCTTCCCCTCTCGCACTGCCCTTTCGGCCTGAAGAGTTCTTCTCTCTTAGCTGCTGCTTATCTAGGGCCAAAAGCGAGGCGCGCACGGGAAAGACTGGAACAGGGGAAAGTTAGTAAAGGCGGTAAGGAGAACCCTGTAGAGACAACGGCACAGCCTTGTCTCTTTACGCAATTGCTATTTTTTACAATGCCGCTACAAAAACCAAAACCTCAAAAGTTTTGAAAATCTGTGAGGTCTTGGCTCCCAGGGTGTAATTTACCTTTTATGGCGGAAGGCTTCAACCTAGGTTCTCTGGTCAGTAACTACCTGATAAAGCGAAAGAAAGGGCTCAAGGCAAAGAAGGAGCTCAGAGAAAAGGCGCGAAAAGGGGGGCTATCCCCCAAGGAGAAGGCTAGGGTGAGGGGCAGCGGCAGCGGTGGTTCAAGAGGCAAGCCTTCTCCGGTTGGCAACATTTCCCTCATCCTAGCCTTCTCCTTGGGGGAGAAGGAACGGCGCGGTTCCGTTTCGGGCCTGGTTTGCAGAAGGGGGTTTTATATTATCTGTATTGTTCGTCTTCTCCTGCCTGTATGTTAATCACGGAAGTAAATCTGCGCCATAGTATGAAAGAGATTTATCAACCAATAAATCCCATGGTTCAAGTTTTCAACTGAGACCTACCCTTATCTGAAGTTAGCAACTTCCGTGAGGCGACCGCCTTAAAAGGAGCGATGAAGGATAGCGCTTTCCGCCTGAGTTTCAAGAAAGCCGCCTGAAATGAGTTGCCTCTTACTGGTGGGAAGCAGGGGAAGTGGTATGGTTCTCCGCTACAATACCTAAGCGGGTGGCTAAAAGGTGCAGGGTCTTGTGGGCGTCCTCGGCATTGTCCGTACGGAATTCATAATCGGCTTCCTCTGACTGGGAATAGAGGCCAAGCGTGTACCAGAGCACCGGGGGCGCTGGTTTCTCCTCATGGGAGTGGCCATGATCATGGCCGTGGTCGTCGGCGGCCCGCAGGTGCGAGGTGAGCACCACCCGGTTGAACGCGGGCAGGGGTGCCCATTTGCCCGTCTTCAGCCCGAACATGCTCAGGTACTCCCGTACGCGCCTTTTCTGGAAATCAAGCTGGAAACCGTGGAAGGTGAACCTGAAAAGAATGCCCAGCAACATGAGCAAACCGCCTACGGCCCAGGCTTGCCCTTTGTCTGCCTCAGAGCCTCTCCACCACGGGCTGCCCGCCACCCCGGCGCCCACCAGGAGCAGCACATAGCCCAGGTAACGGAGGGGTCCAAAGAAAGAATCGGTTTTACGGTCGAAGAGGTGGTGGGGCATGGGAAAGAAAGGAAAGCGGCACGGGTGTGACAAGGCATACGCCTTCCCGTGTACGGGGAAGCGCTTTAAAAGTCGGTGTCCAGGCCCAAACGGTTTTTCAGGTCCTTGAGGACGGGGTACATATCTGCCAGGTAATTGTACTTGTCTTGCGAGGTATAGAGCTTACGGCTGTTTTCCTGCTGTACCACGTCTATGTGCACCTGCAGGCGGTTGTGGCCCATTCCCTGGCGCAGGTACATCAGGAACTCAGGCTTGAAGCTGTTGAACTCCGCTACCTGCACCTCATTCTCCACCTGTAAATGCACCTCGGCCTTCTCAGCGTCAAAGTACCATTCACGATTCAGGATGGTGTATTCCAGGGTGCGATCCGTGTGCTTGATGCGGTCTACGTAAAGCTTCCAGAGCTGCTGCAGCTTGTGCTCATTGATGGGCGGCAAAGAGCCGGGCACGTAGTTCTCGGTTTCCTCCTCCAGCACTTCCACCATCGGCGCCGCCGAAGCCGCTACCTGTTCCTCAATGTTCTTCAGGCTGGGGAGCTTGGAGAGCTTGCGGCTGGCCAAGGGCGAGGATACGGTGCGCAAAGGGGCCGCCGGGGCTGCTGGAGCCGGAGCGGGTAGGGGCGGAGCCATGGAAGGCACCGGTGAAGGAGCTTCTTCGGGGTATGTGTCAAATACGGGGTCCTGGCCCGCGTCCATGTCTGCCGGAGCGGTGTTGTGGTGCGTTTCAGGCTCATTTTTGGCAAAAGAGGCAGAAACGTGCGCTGCCGAAGGGGCAATTGCCGGAGCAGGAGCCGGGGCCGCTGCTGGTGGCGCCATGGCCGGAGCTGTACTATTTGCGGCGGCTACGCTGGAACTTCCGTTAGTTTTTTTTTTGACGTCTCCCATGAGAGAGACGTCTGAGGCCAACTGCAGCGCATGGGGCAGGTGCGCCAGTTTCATGAGCAGCAGCTCTACGTGCAGCCGTTGGTTTTTGGCAGCTTTGAAGTTCTGGTCGCAGCTGCCTACCAGGTTCAGTCCAGACAGAAGAAAGCTCAGCGAGGCTTCCTGCGCCTGCTGGGCATAACGGACCTTGATGTTCTCAGACACCTGCAACAGCTGCACGGTCACCTGGTCTTTACACACCAGCAAACTCCTGAAATGCTCGCCAATGCCCAACACGAAGTTGTGCGAATCAAAGCCGTTTTTCAGGATTTCGTCATAAAGCAGCAAGGCGCCACTCAGGTTCTGGGTAAGTAAATATTCCGTGAGGCGGAAGTAATAGTCATAGTCCAGGATGTGCAGGTTCTGCACCGTGGCCTTGTAGGTGAGGTGATGGCCCGAGAAGGTCACCATCTGGTCGAAGATAGACAAGGCATCACGCAGGGCACCGTCGGCTTTCTGCGAGATCAGGTGCAGGGCGTCGTCATCGGCCTTGATCTCCTCTTTCTGGGCAATGCGGCCCAGGTGCTGCACCATGTCCTCAATCCGGATGCGGTTGAAGTCAAAGATCTGGCAGCGCGAGAGAATGGTAGGGATGATCTTGTGGCGCTCCGTGGTAGCCAGAATGAAAATGGCGTAGGCCGGCGGCTCTTCCAGGGTCTTCAGAAACGCGTTGAAGGCCGAGTTGGAAAGCATGTGCACCTCATCTATGATGTAGATTTTGTACTTGCCCGTCTGTGGCGCATAGCGCACCTGCTCCACCAGGTTCCGGATGTCTTCTACCGAGTTGTTGGACGCGGCATCCAGCTCATGCACGTTGAACGAGCTGTTGTTGTTGAAGCTCCGGCAGGAATCGCACTCGTTGCAGGCCTCTACCTGCGGCGTGATGTTCTGGCAGTTGATGGTCTTGGCCAAGATCCGCGCGCACGTGGTCTTGCCCACGCCCCTAGGGCCGCAGAACAGGAACGCCTGCGCCAGGTGGTTGCTGCTGATCGCGTTCTTTAAGGTAGTGGTAATATGGTGCTGCCCCACCACACTGTCAAAGGTGGCTGGGCGGTATTTACGGGCCGAAACAACAAAATTCTCCATCGCTCTACAAAGTTAATCGATTCTGATTTGTTTGCGCAACGGAAAGACGGCGGTGGTAACAGGTTCTTTGTTTAGTGCAACGCCGGGTGCGTTTAGGGGCTGTTCCAGGGAAAGCAGCCCCTAAACCGGGAAGGAAAATTAATTGCCGCCCAATGTGTAGTGGAGGCCCAGGAGTAAAGCGGTTGAGTTGGTCTTGTAGTCCAATTCTCGTAAATCAACGTCCTTCATTCCTATGTTATACCTTATTTCTGCACTTATCTGGAAATGGGAGAACAGCGTGCGCGAATAGCCAATGCCACTCGTAAGGCCATAGTCCGTCTTCTCCCAGTTGTCTGTGTAGTCATATTCATCATACTCGTACACCGCATTTTGTTTCTGCAAAAAGCTAAGATAAGGCCCTGCATTGAGAAATAGGCCTAGCTTTTTAAAGGTTACTCCGGCTAATATAGGAACCGTTATATAATGAAAGTGATACTTGAAGGGGATGACTCCTCTTAGACGTCCTGAATTGTCCATAAGCATATAATCAGTGACGAAGCCTTTGTCTTCATACAGGAAATCAACTTTTAGAAAGAGCCGGCTGGGCTGGTATTTGATTGATATTCCTGCCGCTTTTCTATAGTCGCTTTCATTGTCGTTTCGTTGTTCTTCCCCCCTAAAGTAAGTATGGGTTGGGCCTGCTACTATACCAATGGATAGTTTATTGAGTGCTTGCTGAGCAAAACTTAGAGAAGCAATTGTTAGTAAGAACAATGCTGATAAAATGCTCTTTTTCATAGTTTATAATGTGATTATGGTGTTTTGTAATAATCTGTATTGTTTTACTTTATAACAGCTGGGTTCTATTTAATCGTCTTATTTATTTCACAGCCGGGTTACGCCTTTGATGGTGGTATAGCAGACGTTCTGCAAAGTGGCAATAGGAGGGAACCCCCGGAAAATCCAAGGGTTAGGATAGACACTGTGTTGCCTAAATAACAAGAGGATCTGTAGGCTGTTTGTCTTGTGAAAAGTCTTTCCATTTAGCGGCTGTTTCAGGGAAAACAGCCGCTAAATGGAAAGAAAGTTAATTGCCGGTGAGGCTGTAGTGCAGGCCCAGAAGGAGAGAGGTGGAGCCTGTTCGGCGGCTGTTGGGGCCTGTACTTATGTTGCGTAAACCCAGGTTGTGTCTTGCTTCGGCACTTAAGGTAAGTGCAGAGGAAATTGGTTTTGAGTAGCCAATACCGCCTGAAATACCTAAATCCAATCTTTTATAGTCTCTAGAGTTATCCGAGTTGTCCCGAATGGGACTATCAGGTGTGTTGTCTGAGTAATTTTGCTTCAGCAGAAAACCAGCGTAAGGACCAGCGTTCACAAAAAAGCCACTTTCTTTGATATGTACTCCCACCAGAACTGGAAGTGTGATAAACCGAAAATGAGTTTTTGCGGTGTAATCATCAAATATGTTGCCATTTGAATCTGTATAGTAAATATCAGTTTTTACACCTTTATCTTCATAGAATAAGTTAGTTTTAAGATAGAAGCCTTGCCGCTGATAACGGGCGGAGAGGCCAAAAGTGGAACGGATATCGTTTTCCCATCCCATATAGGTTCCATGCACATACTGGTTGCCTCTAAAGTATGAAAGACTGGGACCGGCCACTAAACCTACCTGCAAAGAGCCTGGGGTTTGTTGGGCAAAAGAAGGAATAGCTAAGGCTAGACCCACAACGAGGGAGCAAATAAAATTTTTCATAAATTAATTAGGGTTGTAAAATATAGAATTCATCTCTTTATAACTGTTTAGGTGGCAGAACTACCTGAACGGCCACTTCACCAGACTCACCTGGCCCATGGCGTCTTTCTCGTAGCGGGCCAGGCAATGCGGCTGAAACTGGGCGTCAAAGTTCTGCTCACCCGGCGCAACGGCGGTGGGGGCGGGCTGGCCTTGCAGGAAAAAGTACACTTTGGTGGTGCCATATTTGGTGTGGGGCATGAAATCACCGTATTGCTGCATCTGGTCCCAGAGGCTATCAGAGACCGTGACGGCGTAAATGCGCTGAATAGGCCCCGTGTTGTTCTCGTTGCGGTAGAAGGCCACTTCCGTGAATTCGCCCTTTAAATCCTGCACGCCGGGTTGGGTGAAGGCATCTTTGATAAACCAGATGATCAGAACCGCGAAAACGGCGATCAAGATGTATTTTACGTTCTTTCCAGACATCGCATTCCCTTTAGTAGTAAAGCCCAAACTTACGCACCAAGGCGCAGAACACAAGCAGAAACAGGTTTCCGGTTTTGGGCTCGATTCTAGAAAAGGACTTGGAAACTAATGCTCGGGTGGTTTTTGGGCCTATCACGCCACTTCCGGATAACATTTTTCAAAGGATTCAGTAAATGCTAAACCTACCGGTTCCCCTTTGGTCTGCCAAGCGGCGTTCTGGAAGAAAGCCAATGGCCCTGAGCCGTGGCAGGCCTACAACTTTCTACCTTTCAGCACTGAAGAATATTATGGAATTAGATGATATGGCCCCCGAGGTGGCCAAAGAATTTTACCCGCAGGCCCTGCAAATGCTGCACGAGAGTGGTCTGCCCTTCTTAATGGGTGGTGGCTTCGCCCTGCGGCAGTACACCGGCATGCAACGCGACATGAAAGACATGGATGTGTTCTGCAAGGCTGGGGATTGCCCGCGTCTGCTCAAGATATTCTCAGACGAGGGCTTCAAGACCGAACTGGTGGATGCCCGCTGGCTGGCCAAAGCCTTCAAAGACGGCAAGTACGTAGACTTTATCTTCAACAACCCCGGCAACAACATGCCCGTGAACGACGGCTGGTTCCGGCGGGCCCCTGAAGGTACCGAGTTTGGCGTACCCGTGAAATACATCGCCGCCGAGGACCTGTTCCGCTGCAAGATCTACGTGCAGAACCGCGAGCGTTATGACGGCTCAGACCTGAACCACCTCATCCTTCGGCACGGCGATAAAATGGATTGGGAACGCATCTTGCAGACCCTGGAGCAGCACTGGCAACTGGTGCTCATGCAACTGCTTTCCTTCCAGTTTGTCTACCCCTCTGAGCGCGACATCATTCCACGCTGGCTGTTTGATGAGTTGCTGCTAAGAGCCAAAGAGCAGTTTGACATGCCGCCGCCTACCGAGAAAGTATGCCGCGGTCTGCTCATAGACCAAACCCAATACGCCCCGGCCGTAACCGAGTGGGGGTTCAAAGCCATGACCATCATGACCATCTAGTTTTTAGTTAATTGTTAGTAATTGTTCGTTTTACCAGAACACGTTACTAAACAATCAACCATTAACAACCAGCAATATTTAACCCATGGAACAACAACCGCAACCCTTCGTTACGCCGCAACCTGTTCAGCCCCTGCAGCCCGTCAACCCGCAACCCTCTGATTTGCCTGTGCCGACCGGCGTGGCGGAGAAGCCGGTAAGGATTGCGGCCGTGGGCGACATTCACGTGCGCGAGACGGACAAAGGAAAATGGGTTGATTTCTTCAAAGCAGCCTCAGAACAAGCTGATATACTGCTCCTCTGCGGTGACCTCACTGACCATGGCTATGCCAAAGAGGCGGAGGTATTGGCTGAGGAGATGCGGGCCTGCACCATTCCGGTAGTCTGCGTACTGGGCAACCATGACCATGACAAAGACGAGCATGAAGCCATCCGGGCCTGCCTGCTGCGCGACAACGTGCATTTTCTGGACGGCGATGCCGTGGTGATCAAGAACGTGGGGTTCGCGGGCGTGAAAGGTTTTGGCGGTGGTTTTGACAAATACATGCTGTCTATGTTTGGCGAGGTGAGCAACAAAGCCTTCGTGCAGGAAGCCGTAGAGGAAGCCCTGAAGCTGGAGGCTGCCCTTTCCCGCCTGGACACTGAACACCCAGAGGTGAAAAAGATTGCCCTCTTGCACTATTCACCCATCAGGGCCACGGTAGAAGGCGAACCAGACGCCATTCATCCGTTCCTGGGCTGCTCCCGCCTGGCAGAACCCTTAGACCGGCAGAACGTGCTGGCCTGCTTCCATGGGCACGCCCACATTGGCACCCTGGAAGGGGAGACCCCCAAAGGCGTGAAAGTGTACAACGTAGCCAAGCCCATCTTGCAGAAAGCCGGCTTTGCCATGCCGTTTTTCCTGTTCGATGTCTGAAAGGAGTCCTGAGTTCAGAGTCTTGAGTCCTGAGTCGTAGGGGCAAACCCTGTAGTTGCCCTTTTAGTGGACCAGCACAGTCTAATGGCAGGAGCCATCCCATCAAAACGGGAATAATCAAGGCCCAGAAGAAAAGTCTGTAAGGCAGCGTTAACCCAAGCAAAATTTAATTAGCCTGTTTAAGGCCTGGTTTCTAAGAATCAGGCTTTAAACAGGCTTTACTTTTTAATCCGGCCCATCCGGCTGAAGATAGGAAACTGTACCTCTTTGCCTTCCTCCTCGGGCCAAACCCCTTTCACCTGTTGTATGAGAGATACCACCGGATTCTCTCCTTTCTCCCGGATATACGCCTGCACGCTGGACCAGGAGTTCAGGTAGCCTTCCAGATCAGAAATAGACCAATGGGTGGTGATGGCGCCGGTAAAAGCGGGTTCTTCTTTAAAAGGAAACGGAAGGGTGGCATACCTCTCATCAATGTAAGAACGCTCGAAATCCCAGAACGGGCCTACGGTTTGCGTGTAGAAATGCTGGAGGAGTGCGTCAATCTCCGGGGAAATGGAGAGCAGGCCATAGCCCCAGAGCGCCAACAATGCGTTGGGCTTGGCTACCCTGGTAACCTCGGCATAAAACGCATCGAAGTCAAACCAATGCACCGCCTGGCCCACCGTGATCAAATCAAAGGTAGCGTCTGGGAAGGTGGTGCGCTCGGCGGGCAGCAGGTGATAAGTGATGCGGTCTGAGGACGGAGCCTGCTGCAGCTGTTTCTCGCTGATGTCTGTGGCATGCACGTGGGTAAAGAAGTTGGCCAGTTCCACGGCCACCTGGCCGTTGCCCGTGCCGCAGTCCCAGGCCAGGTCATGGTGGTGGACCAGGGCGCGCAAATGCTGGTACAGGGCAGCAGGGTAGGTGGGCCTGAACTTCTTATAGAGGCTGGCCTGGATAGAGAAATTGTCTTTAGGTGCCATAGCGGTATATCATGAGCTTTTCTGTTGGTAACCGTAAGGGAAGGGTACTTCCCTTGCCTCTACAGGCTACCCAGCGTTAGCCTTTTTTACTCGAAACCCCTACCTTTGTTTATCTCATCATTTGAATTTAAAACAATACCTATATGGCCAACGGATTTTTCAATGTCCCTATTCCGGTGAACGAGCCCGTGAAGGGCTACGCTCCCGGCAGCAAAGAAAGAGAAGAACTGCAAAAAGCGTATAATGAGCTGCGCGAGCAGCAATTAGACATACCTATGTACATTGGGGGCAAAGAAGTACGCACCGAAAACAAGGTGCCTTTCACCCCACCCCATGACCACCAACGCGTGGTGGCCCACTACCACTACGGCAACGCCAGCCACGTAGAGCAGGCCATTGACGCCGCCCTGGCCGCCCGTGAGCAATGGTCACAGATGCCCTGGGAGAGCCGCGCCGCCATCTTCCTGAAAGCCGCTGATTTGTTGGCTGGTCCTTTCAGGGCCCGCATGAACGCCGCCACCATGATTGGCCAGTCCAAGAACGCCTACCAGGCTGAGATTGACGCCGCCTGTGAGATGATCGACTTCTTCCGGTTCAACGTGCAGTACATGACCGATATCTACAAGCTGCAGCCCGAGTCGTTACCCGGCATGTGGAACCGGTTGGAGCACCGTCCGCTGGAAGGCTTCGTGTTCGCGCTCACGCCCTTCAACTTCACCTCCATTGCCGCCAACCTGCCGGCCGCCCCGGCCATGATGGGCAACGTAGTGGTATGGAAACCAGCCAACACCCAGATCTACTCCGCGCAGGTGATCATGGAACTGTTCCAGGCGGCAGGTCTGCCAGACGGCGTGATCAACCTGGTGTATGTAGACGGCCCTGAGGCGGGCGATGTGATCTTCAGACACCGTCAGTTCGCGGGTATCCACTTCACCGGCAGCACCGGCGTGTTCAACAACATCTGGAAGACCATTGGCGAGCACATCAACACCTACCGCGGCTATCCGCGCATTGTGGGCGAGACCGGTGGTAAAGACTTCATCGTGGCCCACAAATCGGCGAACGCCAAAGAAGTGGCCGTGTCCATTACCCGCGGGGCGTTTGAGTACCAGGGGCAGAAGTGCTCGGCGGCTTCCCGCGCCTACATTCCCAGCAACCTCTGGGAAGAGGTGAAAGGCTACGTGGTGGAAGACCTGAAATCGTTCAAGATGGGAGACCCCGGCGACTTCAGCAACTTCATCAACGCCGTGATTGACGAAAAGTCCTTTGACAAGCTGGCCCGCTACATTGACGCCGCCA
Organism: Rufibacter glacialis; assembly: GCF_008271745.1. GTDB lineage: Bacteria > Bacteroidota > Bacteroidia > Cytophagales > Hymenobacteraceae > Nibribacter > Nibribacter glacialis. The sequence goes on from NZ_VKKZ01000019.1 coordinate 19,284, forward strand.
AGAAAGACGACTCCGTGGAGATCATTGCCGGTGGTAACCATGACAAGAGCAAAGGCTATTTCATTGAGCCCACCATCATTGTGGCGCAAGACCCGCAGTACGTGACCATGTGCGATGAGCTCTTCGGGCCGGTGCTTACCCTGCACGTGTATGACCCTGAGAAGTTTGAGGAGACGCTGGAGATAGTAGACCAGACTTCGCCCTACGCTCTAACCGGGGCCATCTTCGCCAATGACCGTTACGCCGTGGAGTTGGCCACGAAGAAATTGAGCCACGCGGCCGGTAACTTCTACATCAATGACAAGCCCACCGGTGCGGTGGTAGGGCAGCAGCCGTTCGGCGGTTCGCGTGCTTCCGGGACCAATGACAAAGCCGGTTCCATGCTGAACCTGCTGCGTTGGACCAGCGCCCGCACCATCAAAGAAACGTTTGTGCCGCCGGTAGATTACCGTTACCCGTTCCTGCAGCAAGACTAATCAAAGGGCTGCACGCCACAGGCGTTTCAAGCTTCTTTTCCTGAAAACAGCCCTGCAACGGATTCCCGTTTCAGGGCTGTTTTGCTTTAAACGGTTCTGGATCTGGTTCATCTGAGTTCCTTTCTCATTCATTCCTCCCTTTTTGTCATCCTGAAAGGATCTTGTGGGCGAACTAGAAAAGCCGAAGAGAAGCGCCATTACCGTTTGCTACCAAGTTCTTTCCAAGATGACAATAGAGGGGAGCACAGCTAGCCAGGAGAAAGAATGCCCACTCTATAAGGAAATGCCCGCTTTGAAAGGAGGGGAGTAGCCAAACTATAAGCATAGTGCTTAGGCAATAGAAAGAGGGCCAAGCTATCCATTTTCCTATCATCGGCCGGCCGAAAACTTTCCTTTCAGAAGGCACCTTCGCCGGTGAAGATTATCTCGGGGGACTTTTCTGCGTATGTAGGAGAAAATTCCTATTGACATGAACCAGACTACCCCACCCGTAACCCCCATAGATGAGCGCCTGAAGTGGGTAGAGTCTTTCTCCCGCTTGCTGGATAACCAATTCAAGATGCCGGGCACCAACTTCCGGTTCGGGCTGGACCCCATCATGGGGTTGCTGCCCGTGGTAGGTGACCTTTCTTCCTTTGCCATGTCTGGGGTGCTGGTCATGACCATGGCCAAACACGGAGCCAGCCGCGCGCTGGTGGTGCGTATGCTCTTCAATATTTTCCTGGATGCGGTCATAGGAAGTATTCCCATTGTGGGCTGGATCTTTGACTTCGGCTACAAGGCCAACCTGCGCAACGTGGAATTACTCCGGAAGCACTACCAGGAAGGCAAGTACCAAGGCAAAGGCACTGGCTTCATCATAGGCGTGCTGGCCGGGTTCCTGGTCCTGTTTGGGTTGCTGATGTACGTTCTCTGGAAAGTAGCCGAGTACCTGTGGCTGTGGGCTTCTTCGGCGTGGTAAGGATTTTCTCTTACCGGTTATAACTATAAATAGAGGAAAAACAGAAGAGTGGCGGAACGGGAGTATACGTTCTGCCACTCTTCTGTTTTTTTGCCTAACCAGCAAATGCCTTTGCCTACCTACTGGGTTAATCTGTAGAGCGTGCTCCTCTCCCAACTCTTTGGGAATGGGAAAATCGGAGGCACCCTAGCCAAGCGTGGTGGTGCCTTGCCTTTTCATAAGGTCTTTTTTAAAAGAGAGCCTCCAGGTCTGGGGGTCGTGATTCTTTGTGATCAGCCATTCATACTGCTCCATCGTTCCTTTCCTGGAGACCAATCTTCAGATATAACCTTCACTTTAATCGTTCGACTGCTAATAAAATTAAATAAGCCTTAAAACATTTTAATTTTTTTTAATAAATAAAAATCTTTTCTATATTTATCGGAACAAACATGAAGTAAAACACAGGGGTTATCTGCTAGAGGTATAAGTTGTAGGTAGGCGTTGGTTTTAGATAGGTGTGGAAAAGCTTCCCGTTTGTTTTGCCTGCTTCAGGTCAAACTGCCACCTGTTTTAATCCAACTATACAAACATGAAAAAACGCTCCTTCCTATTGCTCGCACTGTTTTGCGGAGCCTCCTTGCTGTCAAAGGCTCAGTCTCTTGATCCTGCTCTTAACCAAGCCCTCTTGAAAAGTAAGCAAGGGGCAATTGTTGAGTTGCCGGGCTTTCTAGGTAAAAAATATTCCCCTATTGAATATCAGAAGATTGTGCTGCCAGGGCCGCAGTACCTTATTTCTGATGACCCGGAGTACATCCGGGTGCCAGAGGCAATTGCATTTCGGGAGCCGGTTCAACCTGGGGCGGTCCGGCTTTATGTATACAACGTAAACGGCGTAAAGGAGCCGACAAAGATAGACCGTAAGATCACGGCGGTGATCAAGAATACGGGCAAAGGAGTCATGCACCTGCGCATGGTGAAATATTCGTCACAAAAGCCCAGTACCAATTATTTCCAGATAGGGAAACAAGGGCTTGCCGACTATTTTGCCTCCACCGGGAGTAATGTGGTAAGAACCATCAAACCAGGAGAGGCTATCCCTATTGATGAGAAGCTGGAAAAGCACGTGGTGAAGTATGATGAGCTGGTGCACGGTTTCTACGAATTTGTGATTGACCAGCCTGGTGAGGTGAGTGTGGTGCAGACAGACTTGAAAACATCTGGCCCGGCGGCCTTGAAAAGAATCACGAACGTGTTGCCGCCTAAGTCACAAAGCGGGGCAGGGCGTGGCGTCTTTGGGGTGAGCAACTACCATATTGTGACAGAGGGCGTCCTGGACACCAAGAACGGCCCAGCCGAACTTACCGTGGCAGATGGAGAGAAAGATCCTTGGGTGGTAGGCTTTGAAAGCAGTACTGGTAAGATAGCCAAGCTAGCCGGTAACTACGGTGTGATCTATGAAGTGGAAATGAAGTGGAAAAGCACCGATGGCAAAGGCCTGGCACTTGTCACCTGGAACTCCCGCTCAGATGATAACCAATGGTGTGGTGGAATGGCCGCTACTATGGTAATGGGCAAGGGCAAGTTTGATGCCGGCATCATTCAGTTGCCAAGTGACCAGTTGATTACTAAGAAAGCCCCAGAGGCAATTTTGGTCCAGGTGTTTCCGCCGGCCGCCAATGGCGAGGAGCAGACCATCAAGTTCACCTACTCTCCGCCGGGTGCCTCCTGCCTGCCAACCCCCCTGATCTTTATCCCAATTGATATGAAAGAGACCAGCCGTCTTTGATCCTCATGCTGCATTCCATGGAGTTTAAAGCATTGCTGACGTCTTATCGCCCATTTCTGCTGGGAGCCCTACTGGCCGGTGCGCTGGGTGGGCTCCCCTGGAAAGGAGCCTTGGCGGCCCACCCGGAGCTGAACGGGCGGCCACCCCAGGCGCAGAGCCAAGCCGTTTCTGCTGAGGCTGCGCGGGCCAAAGAATTTGAGTGGCATGATGCCCAAAGCCTCACCATCAAAGGTTTGGGCTGGAAAGAACTGCAACGTACCTACACCCGCCTGCCGGCCAAGGCCCAGGCAGCGGTAACCCCTGAGGTCTGGAAACTGAGCCAGCACTCAGCGGGAGGGCATGTGCAGTTCTTGTCCAATTCCCAGAAGATCAAAGTGCGGTGGAGTGTAAGGGGCAATAACAGCCTGAACCACATGGCACCCACGGCTGTGAAGGGCGTGGATTTATATGTCCGCACAAAGGCCGGCTGGCAATGGGCCGGGGTGGGCAAGCCGTCAGGCAAGAAGAACGAGGTGGAGCTGGTCTCCAGCATGGTGGCCGGTGAGCGGGAATTCATGCTTTACCTGCCCCTCTATGATGGGGTAGATTCGGTGTCTATTGGCGTAGAAAAAGGCGCTTCCATCAAGCCCCTGGCCGGTAAGCCGGAGAAACCCATTGTTTTTTACGGCACGTCCATCACCCAGGGTGCCTGTGCCACCCGGGCGGGCATGGCTTATCCGTCTATCATTGGGCGGCAATTGAACCGCGAAACCATTAACCTGGGCTTTTCGGGGAACGGGAAGATGCACATAGAATTGGCCCACCTGCTAACCGAAATTGACGCCAGCCTGTATGTGCTGGACAACATGCCCAACATGCAGGCCGAGGACGTGGAGCCCAAAGCCGTGGCCTTTGTGAAGCACCTGCGGGCCGCCCAGCCCCACACGCCCATTCTGCTGGTGGAAAACTTGGAATATGCCCACGGCTGGGTAGATACGCGGGTGGCGGGCCTTGTGGCAGAAAAGAACAAGAACCTGCGCAAAGCCTATGAGCAATTGAAGGCGGCGGGCGTTACCAACCTCTTTTACCTGAACAACCAGAACTTGGCCCTGGCCAACGGCGAGGGTACCGTAGACGGTATCCACCTGACAGATCTGGGATTTGCCCATCTGGCCACAGAGCTAACCAAAGAGATCAGGAAAGTGGAAAAGAAAGCTAGGCAGGGCTGCTGACCTCCAATCAGCATAGATGACGTTTTGGGCGACTTTTCCCCAAAACGAAGCCTTAATGCCATGACTGTCCCTGTCTTTATCTGATTATCAAAATTATGTACTGAGGCTAGAACCTGTAAACAGGCCTGGGCCTCTTATTATCTCTGTTCATTTATTGTACTCTATTTTATTTTACTCTATGAAAAAATCATTCCTCCTCTCTGTGCTGCTACTGGCCATGGTGTTTCTGTTTCAGCCGGTACTGGCGCAAAAACCAAGCAATCCGCTGGTCTGGGAAAAAGAGATGCGGGCTTTTGAGAAAGCTGACAGTGCCAACATGCCCGCACCGGGCGGCATTGTGTTCACCGGTAGTTCCTCTGTGCGAGGCTGGCGAACGCTGAAACAGGATTTTCCGGACAAACCAGTCCTGAACCGGGGTTTTGGCGGCTCCCGCATTAACGATGCCACCTACCACTTTGACCGCATCGTGAAGAAGTACCAGCCTAAACAGGTGCTGCTGTATTCCGGAGATAATGACATTGCCAGCGGTAAGAACGCTGAAATGACCTTTGAGGAATTCAAACTCTTCGCGAAAAAGATGAAAGAGGAGCTTCCCAAGGCAGAGTTCGTGTACCTTTCCATCAAACCAAGCCCGGCACGCTGGAAAATGTACCCCGAGATGGAGGAAGCGAACAAGAAGATCAAGCGGTATGCTTTCTGGCACCGCAAAGTGAAGTACGTAGACGTGAGCAACCCAATGTTGGGCCCCGATGGGAAACCCAAACCGGAACTGTACGTGGCAGACGGGATCCACATGACCCCCACCGGCTATGAGCTCTGGAAGAAAATTGTAGAACCGTATCTAGCTGATTAAGCGCACCATGGGGCACTGGACCATACAGGCTGTGGCGAACTGGCTGTTGGGGGGAGCAATGCTCCTCTCCCTGGTCGGCTGTTCCATGAAAGTGCCCCCGCAGGCGGACGCCGGACAGCCGGTAGCCCTCATTCCCTTGCCCCAGAAACATCAGCCCGGGCCCGGGGCGTTTCGTCTCCAGGAGGGTACGTCCATCGTGCTGAGCTCCGAATCGGCGGAGCTGCGGGAGTTGGGGGAGTACTTGGCCGCCCTGCTCCACGAAACCAGCGGCCGTTCCCTGCCGGTTTCCGCCTCCTTTTTGGAATCAATGGCAAAAACGCGGCCGCAGATTCTGCTTCGGGTTAATCCAACTCTGGCGGTAGGCGCGGAGGGGTATGCCCTTTCCATTCAGGAGGGCAGGATTGTCTGTGAGGCCAAAGCGCCCATCGGGTTGTTCTGGGCGGTGCAGACCCTGCGGCAAATGATTTACCAGCAGCAGGCGGGGAGTGCCCCCGGGCAGGAACTGCGGCTGCCGGTGCAGGAAATCCACGACGAACCAACCTTTGCCTGGCGTGGGCTTCTGCTGGACATGAGCCGGCATTTCATGTCCAAAGACTTCCTCAAGCGCTATATTGACCTGCTGGCGCTCTACAAGCTGAACACCCTGCACCTGCACCTCACCGATGACCAGGGCTGGCGGCTGCAGATTCCCAACTATCCTAAACTGACCAGTACCGGTGCCTGGCGACAGGAACCGGACGGCTCAACGCACGGCGGCTTCTATACCCAGGCCGACATCCGGGAGATTGTGGCCTATGCCCAGAGCCGCTACATCACCGTGGTGCCGGAGGTAGACATGCCGGGCCATGTGCAGGCGGCCCTGGCAGCCTATCCGGAGCTTTCCTGTACGGGTGGGCCTTTCCGGGTGTCCAACCGCGCCGGGGTGCACCCGGATATCCTCTGCGCCGGCAATGAACAGACCTACGCCTTTGTGGAGAACGTCTTGGCCGAAGTAGCCCGGCTGTTTCCTGGCCAGTACGTGCACATCGGCGGTGATGAGGCCCCCAAAAACCGCTGGAAAGCCTGCGCCAAGTGCCAGGCCCGCATGAAAAAAGAAAACCTCCCTGACGAGGAGGCCCTGCAGGGGTATTTCACCAAGCGGGCCTCGGCGGTGTTGCAGCGCTACCAAAAGAAACCCATTGTCTGGGACGAGGCCCTGAAGGGCGGCATCAGTGCGGGAACGTTGGTGCAGGCCTGGCACGGACCGGCGGCCGCGAAAGAGGCCGTTGCAGTCGGGGCTCCGGTCATCAACTCCCCCCGGTCCGCCTTCTACTTTGACCTCAACAGCGGCATCACCCCCCTGGAGAAAGTCTACCACCACCCGATGGTGCCCGCTCAGCTTCCTGCCGGCCAGCAGCAACTGGTGCTGGGGGCCGAGGCTGCGCTCTGGACCGAAGACGTGCCGCAAGAGCGGGTAGACGAAATGATCTTCCCCCGCTTGCTGGCCTTCGCGGAGAACGCCTGGGGGCACCAGGCGGGCAGCGGCTATCCTGATTTCCGGGAGCGGGTGCAGGCGCATTACCCCGTGCTGGAGCGATTGGGCGTGCGGTATGGGTTTGGGGCCAGGCCGATCACGTTCGTGCCAAAATATGTGGTGGAGCAAGACGCCTTTGCCGTTACGCTGGAGGCTGGCCTGCGCCAGGTGGAACTACGGTACACGCTGGATGGCACAGAGCCTACCCGCGCCTCGGCCCTTTATACCGGGGTTCCGGTTCAGTTTGCTCAGTCCACCCAGCTGCGGGTAAGGCCTTTCAAGGGAGAAGAGCCGTACGGGGCTACGGCCCAGGCTTCTTTCGTGAAACACCTCGCCTTGAACCGGGTTCCGGCGTTGGCGCATCCGTTCCACACGGCCTATGCCGCCGGGGGGGGTGCCGCCTTAACCGATGGCATATTGGCCGATAATGACTACCGCAAGGGCTTTTGGCAGGGCTTCGAGAAAGAAGACCTGGAGGCCATCATTGATCTGGGTGCGGAAAAAGAGGTGCGGGAGGTGAGCATCAGCTTTCTGCAGGATACCAACTCCTGGATTTTCCTGCCCACCCAGGTGACGTTTTCTTCCTCAAATGACAAAAACAGCTTCAAAACGCTGGCGGTGCTGAAGCACGCTATTCCGCTCAAAGAGGAAGGGCCGGTGCGGAAAGAGTTTACCCAACAACTGCCCCCTACCAAGACTCGCTACCTGCGGGTGCGCGCCAGGAACGTGGGCGTGTGTCCGCCCTGGCACCCGGGAGCCGGGGGCGCTGCTTTCCTGATGGCCGATGAGTTGATTGTGCGCTGATCCCCGTAGGGTTATTATAATAAGGCGGTGCGATGTTATGGAAATAGTATGCTAGGCTGTGTATGAAAAATGGCGGGCACAGTCGTTTTGGAGCTACTTTTGGGGAAACAGCCCTAAAACGCGGGCCTAATATATCCGCTGGCGGCAGAGAATAGCCAAGGTAACAAGATAAGAAAGCTCCGGGAGCATTTTTCAGATACAGCCTAGGCTGTGTCTGAAAAATAGCTAGGCACCGCCCTAGGGTGCACGTTTTAGGGTTACTTTCGGGAGAGTAGCCCTAAAACGCAGGCGCTGGAGCCGGAGAATTGCCCAGGACAACCGGGGGGAATGCCTCGGAAGTATTTTTCAGACACAGCCTAGCCAGGAACCCTTTGCCCATGGTGCCGGTAGTTGCTTTCAGTGCAAGGTTAGTCCAAGGAGTTAGATTTTCCAGGTTTTATATCCGTTTTGCCTATGAAAAAGACGTTTACGCTTGTCTTCTTACTGCTCCTGTTGCCGCTGCTCACGGAGCTCAAGGCGCAGGAGCTGCGCGGTACATGGTTGGCCCGAACCTCTTTTACCAGCAAGGCCAAGCTGGCCTCGCAGATGGACAGCCTGGCCGCCGCGAATTTCAACGTGGTGTACGTCAACGTCTGGAGCCGGGGCTATCCGCTATGGCAGAGTGAGGTGTTCAAGAAGCACACTGGCGTCGCCATTGACCCCACTTATGCGGGCCGGGATATTCTGGCCGAAGCCATTGCGGAGGGGCACCGGGTAGGACTGCACGTAGAGGCCTGGTTTGAGTACGGGTTCGTGGCAGGGTACGCGCCGTCGGGTGTCACTTCCAAAGGGCCCATTTTTGAGGCGCACCCGGATTGGGTGGCCCGCACCCGAGCGGGGATAGAAAAAGACGGCAGCAACTTTTATTGGATGGTGCAGAGCCACCCCGAGGCGCAGCAGTTCCTGATCAGCCTGGCCACGGAAATCATCCGGAAATACGATGTGGACGGCATTGAGATGGACCGCATCCGCTACTCCAGCAAGGAGTACGGCTACGATGCCTATACCACCCAACTCTATAAGAGCGAGCATAACGGGGCAGAGCCTCCGCAGGATCCCAATGATGCAGGCTGGATGCGCTGGCGAGCCGATAAAATCAACCAGTTCGTGGCGCTGCTCTATGACAGCGTGAAGTCAGTCAATCCGAAGGTGAATGTGTCCAGCGCGCCCAGCCAGATGGGAACCACTACCTATACCGCCTATGAAAACCTGCTGCAGGACTGGAAATGGTGGATCACCAACAACAAGGTGGACAACCTCCAGATGCAGAGCTACTCTTCCAGCCTTACCACCTACCGCAACTGGAACACCTACACCAAGAACTCGGTCAGCAACTTTGAGCGGATTTACCCGTCTTTTGCGGTAAAGCCCAATACCACCACGTTGACCGGACCGCAGATAGTGGAATACCTGGACGTGAATACCTCTTTGGGGTTCAAGGGGGCGGCACTTTGGTTTTATGATGACCTGGTGGGCAACTTCCACTACCTGCGCAAGACCCGCTTTGCCTCCCCCGTGCATCCGCCCTACGCCACCGCTGACTGGCGCGAGCACAGAGCCATCACTACCGTTGATAACCTTTCTGATGCGGTGAGAACCGGAACCTGGGCAGCCAGCGGATTTGACGGCTACAAGGGCAAAAGTATTTACGGCGGCTCCGGAGGTCGCGTCTCGCTGGACTATCACCTGAACGTGCCCGCTGATGCTTTCTATGAGGTGTATGTGTATACCATTCCGGCCTCTAACCGAAGCGCCCAGGCTGAATACGAGGTGTATGATTTTCGGGAGATGAAGACATCGGTACCCGTCAACCAGACCTTGGTGCAGAACAGCGGCTGGGTGAAGCTGGGGGATTATTACCTGACCCAAGGTCGGAAGCGGGTAATTAAGTTGGTGGATGATAACCTGGAAGCGGGTAAATTTCTCAGCGCGGACGCCGTGATGATTGTCCGTAACCGACGCCTGGATGATAGCCCCGTACCGGCTCCGTTGGGGGTAAAGGAGGAGGACGGCGGGAAGCGTTTGTTGCGGATTTACCCTAACCCTGCCAGTAAAATCCTCAGCCTTCAACTGCCTGGGTCCACAGGTCTGGTTTATAGTATTAAAGTGGTGAGCTTGCAGGGGGTAACCGTGTATCAGATAAACAGACCGCTGTTCAGAGCTGGCCAGATAGTACAAATAGATGTCACCGGCTTTCCATTTGGGGTATACCAGGTGGTAGTAGAACAAAGTGATGGCCTCAGTACCGCTAAACTAGTGGTTCAATAAGAAAGCTTATGAGAGGGGAGATCTCTACTACGGCTATAAGAGGGTTTCATTAGGCAAGTTAATTCTATATTGGCAGTTATTAAACTAATTTATTATCTATCTATGAAGTAGTAAATTCGTTTAAATAGAAATCCCCTATTTGCCTTCTATCTCTTCCGTTTTTAGGGCTCTGGATTAAATCCTATTACTACTGGAGTTAATCTCGCAGTCTGCTTGCCATTGCCAAAGTCTTAAAACAGGTGCATAGTAACTTTTCCTTCAATAGCCTCAGAGGAAGGAAGTACTTCAGAGGAAGAGGTAAAAGGGAGCTTAATAGTACCCTAAGGAAAGCAACACGAAGTCTGTTTAAAGCCTGCTTTCATTAAACTAAGCTTTAAATAGACTTCCTTGAGTGTGGCTGTCAGAGGTTGATTAAATATGTTCCAAAGCCAAAAGCTTGTTTCGAACAAGTAAGCAAGCCCCAATGACACCCGCCTGCTCCCCTAATTTTGAGACTTTCAGTTGGGTGTCATTGTTAACTAGGCTCAGGGAGTATTTGTTGATCGCGCTCTTGATAGGCAGGAGAATATACTCTTCGGTTGAGGAAAGGCTGCCTCCTAGTATCACTAGTTCAGGGTTAAAGATGTTGATCAGCAGAGCGATTCCCTTCCCAATCTTCTCTCCTATCTTGGCAATCAACTCAATTGCCAGCACGTCATCATTATGGGCAGCATTGATGATGTCCTCCAGAAGCAGGTTTTCAGGGGCAATGTTTTCCCGCGTTATCAGGGTAGAAGCACCTTCATTCAGGCGTTCCTTGAACATTTCCACCAATGCCCAGCCGGCTGCTTCCGTCTCCAGGCAGCCTTTTTTGCCGCACTTGCAGATAATCTCGTTTCGGAACACCGGGATATGGCCAAACTCACCGGAATACCCAGACTTACCATAGTACAGCTGGCTGTTGATCATGATACCCATACCAATACCGTAGTCCAGGTTCAGGAACAGAACGTCTTTCTCCTGATTCACCACGCCGGAGCAGAACTCGCCGTAGGCCATGGCGCGGGAGTCATTTTCCAGAAATACCTTGATGCCTACGTGTGACTCAATGATCTTACTCAAAGGGTCTTCATGGAAATGGAAGAAGCTGTAGCTGTAGCCTTTGGCGTAGTTGATGCGGCCAGAGAGGTTGATGCCAATACCCAGGATCTTCTCTTTAGGAATAGGGCATTCACTAATGAAATTGTTAATGATCTGGCAAAGCTCTTCCAGCGACTCTTGGTTGTTGGTGAGCTTGTAAGGATACTTTTCAACACTGCTGATTAGTTTCTTCTGGAAATCAGTGAGGCCAATGTTGATGTGATGCGTCTTTACGTCTATTCCCAGAAAGAAACCGGAATCAGGAGCCAAGCCATATACATTCGGTTTTCTTCCTCCAGTAGAATCTACCTTGCCATGGTCCTGTACCAATCCGTCATTAATCAAATCATTGATAAGGCTGGTAATCTTGGGAACGCTCAGGTTTAATTCTTTTCCTAACTCCGCAATGGTGGCGTTACCTGTATTTGCAAAATAGGATAAAACTTTCTTTTTTAGGTTCACATTCTTAAATGCCACCCCTGTAGGGTTCTCACTATTAATTTCCTCAAAGAAAGTCTTTGTCATTTCTCAGTAATTTCGCTGTTAAAGTCTACGTATGAAAATCACTTGTGGTCAAATTGGGTACGCCAAAATTATCCAATTCCTGACAAGTAATAGCATCCAATCTACTTATTTTATCCGAAATAGAATTAGAAAGTGTATATTTTACAGGTAAATAACTTATTAAATTATTTTATTAATGAATAGGTAGTTTGTAAAAAATAATCTTACCTTAGTGGTAAACCTTTACTTTTATGCACCAATACAAACTACATTCCTTGTTATTAGTCCTTAGCTTTCTCTTTTCAGGGTACGGCGGGCATGCGCAGGAAAAAACAGACCTTTTGATTATTGGAGGAGGGGCTAGCGGAACTACGGCTGGTGTGCAAGCGGCCCGAATGGGAACCAAAACCCTGATTATAGAAGAAACAGAATGGCTGGGGGGGATGCTTACCTCCGCCGGTGTTTCGGCCATTGATGGCAACCACAACATGCCGTCAGGGCTTTGGGGGGAGTTTCGGCAGAAACTCTACAACTATTATGGCGGGCCGGCGGCCGTAGAGACAGGTTGGGTGAGCAATACGTTGTTTGAGCCCTCAGTTGGGAACAAACTGTTGAAGGAACTGGCAAAAGAAAAGAACCTGACCATCTGGTATAAAACCCAGTGGCAAGATATCAAGAAGCAGGGCTCTACCTGGCGGGTGACTGTGAAGACCGGGAAGAAAACCCGGGTGATTGAAGCCAAGCTTCTGTTAGATGCCACTGAACTAGGTGATGTCATGGCCAAAGTTGGGGCCAAGTATGACATTGGCATGGACAGCAAGCACGTAACCGGGGAAGAGTATGCCCCTGAGCAAGCCAATGACATCATCCAGGACCTGACCTATGTGGTGGTGCTGAAAGACTATGGCAAAGGGGCCGATAAAACCATCAAGAAACCTGAGGGCTATAATTCCAAGGAGTTTGACTGCGCCTGCGACGTATCTGACCCAGCCGCTGACGGTGGCCCGAACAACGATTGCCTGCAGATGATGGGTTACGGCAAGTTGCCCAACAACAAGTATATGATCAACTGGCCCAAGTGCGGCAATGATATCTACCTGAACATTATTGAGAAAAGCCCGGCAGAACGCGAGATGGCCTTGAGAGAAGCCAAACTGCACACGCTGCGGTTCCTGTATTACCTACAAACTGAGTTAGGGTTCAAGAATCTGGGCATTGCCGACAATGAGTTCCCAACCGCTGACAAGCTGCCAATGATTGCCTATCACCGCGAATCCAGGAGGCTGGACGGATTGGCTAGATTCGCGCTGCAGCATGTGGCTAAGCCCTATGATCAGAAGGAGGCATATTACCGGACGGGTATTGCCGTGGGCGACTACACCATTGACCATCACCACCTGAAGAACCCTAATGCGCCGGCCATTGATTTTGTGAAGATCAAGGTGCCTTCTTACAACGTGCCGCTCGGGTCATTGATTCCCCGGCAGGTAGACGGCCTTGTTGTGGCCGAGAAGAGCATCAGCGTCACCAACATCGTGAATGGGGCCACCCGCTTACAGCCTGTGGTGCTTGGGTTAGGGCAAGCAGCCGGTGCTTTGGCGGCCGTGAGTCTCCGCAACAACCTACAGCCCCGGCAGGTAAGCATCCGGGAAGTGCAGAAAGCCCTCCTTGATTCAAAAGCGTACATCATGCCTTTCATTGACGTGAAGCCCCAGGATCCGCATTTCGCTGCGCTTCAGCGGGTGGGTGCCACCGGCATTCTGAAAGGTACAGGCGTGGCCTACAAATGGGCTAACCAAACCTGGTTCTATCCTGAATACCCAACCAGCGAACACGAGGTGGTGTCTGGCCTGAAAACCTATTACGAAGAACTGAAGGCTACGCAGGCTTCCGGCGCCAGGTTGACCCTCAAATACCTGGCCGAGGTGCTGACTGCGGTGAACCCTGCACTTTCCTACGACAAGATTGCCGCAGACTGGAATAAGCTGAACCTTGGCCAGGCGCCAAGCCCGGATAAAGAGCTGAACCGTAGAGAGGCTGCTGTGATCATAGACCATTTTCTGAATCCATTTGCCATCCCGGTAGATTTTAATGGCCAGGTGCAACGGCAGAAAAGCTGAAATTTATTGAATCTTCACATATACCAAACCCAACTAAATAAACAATGACAGAACTTATACTTGCAGCTAGACAAAAACTACGGCTGCCTACACTGGTTATGATTTTGGTCATGCTATTGTGCTGGCAAAACGAGGTAATGGCCCAAACGCAAACCATCACAGGAAAGGTCACAGACAAGGCAGGTGAGGCTTTGCCAGGCGTTTCAGTGGTGGTAAAAGGAACAACTGTGGGTGCATCAACAGACGTGGAGGGTGGCTTCCAGATTGCGGTACAGGCAAGCGGTAGCACTACTTTGGTTTTCAGTTATATAGGATATGAGAGCAAAGAAGTAAGCGCTCAGGCCGGGTCGGATATCAAAGTAGTCTTGCAAGAGTCTGCCAGCGCTTTGGACGAAGTAGTAGTGGTAGGGTACGGTACTCAAAAGAGATCTACCTTGACGGGATCTGTTGCTCAAATAGGGAACAAAGAGCTTACCCAAGCACCCCCAATGAACATTTCTAATGTTTTGGCTGGACGTTTGCCTGGTTTGGTAGCAGTGCAGAACTCAGGTAGACCGGGGGCTGATAACTCAGCCTTGTTGATCAGGGGTTTGAGTACCACTAATGGCGCTGCGCAGGGGCCTTTGGTTATTGTGGATGGGGTTCCAAGGGAAAACTTCCAGAACCTGGACCCAAGTGAAATTGAGACAATCTCTATTCTGAAAGATGCTTCGGCTGCGGTATATGGGGTGCAAGCCTCTAACGGGGTGATCCTGATCACTACCAAGCGAGGAAAGACGGGCAAACCTTCTGTCACTTACAATACTATGTTTGGCCTGAATTCAAACACTAGATTTCCTAAATTCCTAAATGGTCCTGACTACATGCATTGGATCAAAAGAGGGGAGGAAATGGATAATGACTACCTGATGAATACCGGTGGCGATCCTCTCCCCCTGACGTACACAGAAGATCAGATTCAGGCTCTGAGAAATGGCACCCACACCGCCGATTTTGGGAATACTGACTGGGTGGGTGACTTGGTAGATAATACGTCCACTTCTCAATATCATAACGTGTCTATTGGTGGAGGGACTGATAAAATGAAATATTTTACCAGTCTAGGGTATTTTGACCAGAATGGGGTGGTGAAGAACACCAACTTCACTCGCTATAATCTTAGAACTAATCTGGATGTTATCTTTAATGACTATCTCTCTTCCAGCATGACCATAGGAGCGCGTCGGGAGGATAGAAAGAACCCAGGGGTAGTGGCGGATAATTCCGTTTGGATGAGCCCTTTTTACCAAGCTGTCAGGGCATTGCCTAATATTCCAGCAACCCATAATGGCCTTCCAGCTGCTGCCTGGAGAAGTGGTGGAGGGGTAAACCCTATTGCTGCGGTTGACAATTCAGGTTTCCAGAGATCTGTGACAGATGTCTTTCAAACCAACCTCTCCTTTTTGTTCAAAGTGCCAGGGGTAAAGGGGTTAGAAATGAAGTTGCAGGGGGCCTATGATAAAGTTCTGACGGAGTCCAAAAATTGGCTCACTCCCTATTACTTATCTACTAGACAACAAACAAATACAGGCTTCGTGTGGAACAGGAGTTTGGCCCCCACTGCCACCACTACTGTACTTTCCCAAGGATATACCCAGAGAAGTCATACCATGTTCCAGCCAAGTATTAATTACAATACTTCTATTGGAGATGATCACTCTGTCTCAGCTTTGCTATTGTACGAATTCAGCAAGTTTGAAAACAAGAATCTGACGGCAGGGGCAAGAAACTTCCCGCTGAGAGATATACCGGAGTTGAATTTTGGTGGAACGGCAACAGAAGACTTCATACGGCCAGGAGGTGTTTCTTCACTAACGTCTAGAGGGGGTTATGTAACTAGGTTGAATTATGGGTTTAAAGAGAAATATTTGATTGAATTCTCTGCCCGGTATGATGAATCCAGCAATTTCCCCAAACATAACAGAGCCGGTTTCTTCCCGGCTGTATCAGCTGGCTGGGTCGTGAGCAATGAGCCTTTCTTTAAGAACTTCTCATCACCAATCAGTTTCCTTAAGCTAAGAGGTTCTTATGGAGAAGTGGGGAATGATAGAGCTTCAAATACTTTCGCCTACCTGAATACTTTTTCACTTACTGATGCCCCGGTAGTAGTTATTGGGGGTAGGCCCATTGCGGCCCTATATACTGGTAGTCCTGCAAACTTAAATCTTACATGGGAGACTACTTCCATCACTAATATTGGGATGGAGACTTCTTTCTGGGATGGATTGTTAGATGTGGAAGCAGACTTCTTCTATAAAGTAACCCGTGATATCTTACAAGGGGTATCTGGTATCTACCCCCCATCCATAGGAGGCTTTTTCCCGAGTACAAACAATTCAGCTGTAGTTGATAACAGAGGGGTAGATCTACAGATCAGACACCGCAACTCTATCAATAAATTCAGCTATGGGATTACCGGTAACTTCAACTATGCCAAGAACAGAATTCTTAAATATGACCAGGCAGCTAGTATTGCTGAGTGGCAAAATCAAATTGGAAGAAGCATGGGCGGGAAGTATGGCTTCATCTCTGAGGGGCTGTTCCAATCGTGGGAGGAAGTTAACAACTGGGCAAGCTCACCAAGTGGACAGGCGGCTCCAGGATTTATCAAATACAGAGATATAAACGGAGACGGGCAGATTAATGCCAGTGATCAGACCTATATTGGATTAAGCAATGTGCCGGAAATCATGTATGGCCTAAACTTGGATGCTCAATATGGCCCATTTGACTTCTCGGCCCTGTTCCAAGGTGCTGCCAGAAGAGATGTTGCTTTGGGAGGAACATACGAAGGGGCAGCTGGGGTATCCGGTGTAGCAGACAACACGCCATTTACCCGGTCTTTCTATAATCTTGGTAACTCTCCTTATTACCTGGTGGAAGATTCCTGGACACCAGAGAACCCGAATGCCTATTACCCAAGGCTGCAGGCCAACAGAAGTGGTGCACCTAATCATAATGGTCACCCTAACTCCCACTTTGTAGTGGACGGTTCTTACTTGCGCCTCAAGTCGATCCAACTGGGCTATAGCATTAGCCCAGAGTTCCTGAAGCGGGTAAAAGTGGAGCGGTGGCGCTTCTATGTATCCGGCTCTAATATTTTTACTCTCTCAGATGACCGCTTAAAGTACCTTGATCCGGAGATGCCAAACGTGAGCAATGGCTTCTATCCGCAGCAAAGGGTGATCACCGTAGGTACCAACTTAACTTTCTAGACAAACATCATGAAAAGAATATATTCATCTTTAAAATGTCTGCTTGTAGGAGGGCTTCTGTTAGCATCTCAAGGTTGTGAGATAGATTTGGAGCTAGATGACAGATATACGGATTTAACTGTTTATAAAAATCCGGAGAGCATTGATTTGTACATGGCAGGCATGTACAATGAATTCCATACTTTCAAGTTTGGGCAATTCCCCATAGGGTATGATAATGCCACAGATGGTTTAACAGATATCATGAAATACACCTCCTCGGCAGAGGGGAACGGAACTGTGAATCGTTTGGCTTTTGAGCCTCAGCGGGTGAGCGCTACAAGTCCAAATTTTAACTATTGGAGTGCAGGCTTTAACCGCATACGTAGAATAAATGAATTGATGCATGGTGTCAATACGTATGCTGAAGGGCTCTCCGCAGAGCAGAAAACATTATATGAAGCAGAAGCAAGGTTCATTAGAGGGTACGTATACTTTTGGTTGGTTAAACTGCACGGCAGCGTTGTGCTATTACCCCAACTCACCTCAGAGTCTAACAATCCTAGGTCTAGTGAAGAGGAGAGTTGGAATTTTGTCTTGGCAGATTTCGCTTTTGCAGCTGAGCACCTGCCTACCAAGGCTGAAGCGGGAGCTACTTGGAGAGGACGCGCCACAAAGGATGCCGCATACTCACTGCTAGCAAGGGCCGCGCTTTATGCAGGTTCAATTGCAGAGTATGATAATAAGCAATTCAATAGTGATCCATTAACTGGAATCCCTTCTGCCAAGCAAGGTGAGTTTTACCAAAGGGCAGCCAATGCAGCCGCAGAGGTGATGAAATTAGGCTACAGCCTGCCTAAAGACTTTACCGCCCTTTTTACCACCTCTAATAATGCTGAGGCTATTTTCACGGTGGACTACCAGCGGCCTGGTGTGACCCATACGTATGATAGTAGATTCTCACCACCGGTAGCTGCGGCCAGCAACCGTGCTGAAGGCGTCCCAACCGCTGAATTGGTAGAAGAGTTTGAGATGGCCAATGGCGAAAAGTTCTCTTGGTCAAATCCTGCTCATGCCGCTGCCCCCTACGCCAACCGTGACCCAAGGTTTTATGGTACTGTTCTTTACAACGGCGCAGTTTGGCAAGGTAGAACCCTGGAAACCTTTGTGGGGGGGAATGTAGGTTTTATAGAATATGGTACTGATGCTAACCCTAGCAATACTGTTACCGGCTATTATGTCCGTAAATACCTAGACCCTACCAACACCAATTTTGTTCAAAATAAATCGGCTCAGTCCTGGATGTTGATTCGCTACGCGGAGGTACTGCTTATTTATGCAGAGGCTCAAACGAAGTTAGGTAACCTGCCTGCGGCAAAGAATGCACTTAATGAGGTGAGAGGAAGAGCAAATCTTCCGAATACTCAGGCCCAGACGGCAGCAGAAATGATGAAAGCCATAGAGCATGAGCGTATTGTTGAGCTGGCCTTTGAAGGACACCGCTACTGGGATTTACGCCGCTGGAGAAAAGCCCATATAGTGCTTAATAACAAGCGAGTACATGGTGATAAAATCACTAAGAATGCGGCAGGAAACCTACAGTTTGAGCGTGTAGATGCTGACAAGCAGGACCGGAGATTCTTATCTCAGATGTATTATATCCCTCTGCCGCAGCAAGAAATTGCGAATAACAAGGCATTGAGACAAATACAAGGTTGGTAACATTTAAATCACTTGAAATGAAAAGATATTTCTATAGCTGTACCGTGTTTCTGCTAAGCCTGCTGTTCTTGACCGGCTGTGAGACACCAGAGCCCTTCGAGAACAGTGAAAACAATCAACTGTCTGATATCTGGCTCACCATACCCGGGCAGAAAGACGCCCGCTTTAATGGTAAATATAGTGCCACTGGGGAGACCATCACTTTTGAGATACCTCACTTTTTCCCTGCTGAATCTGATAACGGGGTGGATTTGAAGAATTTGGTTCTTAGAGCCAATATCCCTGTTGATGCCAGAATAACCCCTGCTCTGGGCAACCCAATGGATTTAACACAACCTGTAAAAATTGACGTCGCCTCAGGTACTGGAGCGGTAAAGTCTTACTGGATTGAAGTTAAGAAAGTAGCCGACCTTTCTGTAAGAACAGTAAGCATCATGGTGGATGGGCAGGAAATAACGGGATTTGAGCGCAACGGTGAACTGGTATTCTATGTGGTGCCCGGCGTAGATGTCTCTAATGCTACTCTGAATATAGGTATCAGCCGGCATTCAACCTCTTCTATCCCTTCCGGTTCCCAAATCAACCTGACAAATCCAGTGCCGGTAAAAATCACAGGGGTAGACGGCACAAACAAGACCTATACTCTTGTGGCGGTTCCTCCTCAAAAGCTGAACTACGGAATTGGTATCACAAGAAAGCTATTTGTAAAAGCAGGTTCTGAAGTAGGTGGCTTTGGTGCCCATACAGAAACAAGCTTGTCTGTTAGCGGAGACTATGTAATAGTTGGAACTAACACAACTCCTTCAAGATACCGGATTCTTAACAGAATAACCGGGGCCCTTGTAGGGAATATGACTATGCCAAGTGCCTCTTTCCGTTCTTTCTCTATGGTGAGTGACGAGGCTGGCCATATCATAGGCTCTTCTTTCACTCCTAAGGGCTCAAATTTCCTTATCTACAAATGGGATAATGCCATGGATCAAACCCCTGAGTTGCTTATTACTTACAAAAATGAGTCAAGCTCAACAACAGACGGGGCATTAGGCAGAAGGTTGAGCGTGTACGGAAACCTGAACACCAATGCCGTGATAATGGCAACAGAGTCAAGAAATCAGGTTATTCTAAAATGGGTGGTTTCAGGTGGGAAACTGGTAAGTCAAACGCCTGAAAAGATCACTTATGGTGATCCGATTGGTGCGTGGACATTTATTTCAGATGCGCAGCCCATTTCTTCATCTCCAAATACAGATTTCTTCTTGAACTACGTCAGCGAAATCGCTTTAGTAAGCGGAACCACGGGTAAACGTATTTCGGCTATGCCAAATACCCCTGCACTGGTTGGAGCCTTCCACACGCCAATAGACTACTTTGAGTTTAATAATGCAAAGTACGTTGGAATAGTAGAATATCTGGCTATCTCACTTGACAAAGCAAGAATAGCAATTTTCGATGTAACAGATCCTTCCAAGATCAATGGTGCGTCAATGGCGACAAAAATCTTTACATCAGATCAGATTTCTGGAGCCGCAAACCCGAATGGAACCGCTGATATTGAGGTGGTGGTATCGCCAGACGGTGAAAAAGCTTGGGCCTACCTGCTGCTCACCAATGGTGGAATCATTGGTTATGAGTTGACCAATTATGATCCTAACTAAGCCACACTCTAAGGTTCTTTAGCATGTTTTTAAATAAACTGAAGTATATCATCTTTGCGGGCTGCCTGTTGTTGGCAGCCTGCAAAGACTCCTCAAACGAGGACGAACCTACCCCCACGCCAGAACCCACCGCGCCTGTAAATCCAAAGGATAAGGAGGTACTGGTATGGGTTGAGGCAAGAGCCAATATTTTTGGCACCCATGGTAAGTTCAATGACACGGAACAGATAAAAGTAGTGCTTGACTCTCTCAAGAGTGTAGGCGTAACGGGTTTTGTGGTGGATGTAAAAGGAATCAACGGGTTTACCGTTTATCCCAGTTCCATCGCGCGTCAGCTTACTACTTTGGAGGGACGCTCCCTGCCGCAAGGCGTGGACTATGTGAATTTCTTGATAGAGGAAGGACATAAGCGTCAATTAAAGGTTTACGCTTCAGTGGGAGTGTTTGTAGAAGGAGATAGCTTCCGGAAGATTGGGAAAGTGTTCGATGATCCGAAGTTCAGAGATGAATACCAGAATATAGTCATGACGGAAAGCGGACAGCGTGTTCCGATCACCTCAACGGGTGCCAACGGTTTTGTGAACCCTGCACATCCGGAAGTGCAGGCGTACGAGCAGAGCATTATCAAAGAAGTGGTGACCAAGTACAACATAGATGGCATTATGCTGGACTACTGCCGGTATAATGACATCAACGGCGATTTCTCAGATTATAGCAAGCAGAAATTCATTAAGTACCTGGAAGAGAAATACCAAGACAACAGCGCCAAAGCCATGAATTTTCCGGCCGATATTGTGACCAGCTGGCGCACCAGCAACGGGCAGGTGCTCCCAGCTACCACAGGCAAGTACTATAAGCGCTGGCTCATGTTCAGGGCCAAGACCATCTATGACTTTGTGAAGAGTACCAGACAGGAGGTCAAGAAGATCAAGCCCAACATAAAGTTTGGTGCCTATGTGGGATCCTGGTACACGAGCTATTATCAGGTTGGGGTGAACTGGGCCAGCAAAACCTATGATCCCTTCAACGATCCAACCATCCGTTTTGACTGGGCATATCCTGGTTACAATGAATATGGCTACGCAGAGGAGATGGACCTGCTCATGACGGGTAACTACTTCAAGTACGTGAACCTGACAGATGTGCCCGGTGCCACCAATCAATACCACTGGTGGAGCGTGGAAGGGTCACTCAATGCCGGCAAATACGTGACCAAGGGGAAAGTACCTCTTTTGGGCAGTATAGACATGGGCAATGTACAATGGGATAAGAAAGAAGACATCACCCGCGCCATCCAGCATATTATTAAGAATTCAGATGGGGTCATGCTCTTTGATGTATGCCATGTATATGCTCCACAGTGGAATCAGTTCAAGGAGCCATTGTGGGAAGAGATAAAAGCCGGTATCGGTAAAAAATAGAATAGCCTCTATAGGCAAAATCTTCACTTTAGAAATTTCATGAATAAGTTTACCACTTCTGTAACCGCACTTCTTACAGTGTTGGTGCTGAGCATGTGCTCCAAACCACAGGCTACCTCTTTCGTTGCCCCCTCGGCGCAAGCCAATACCAACCCTATGGGAAATACCAAAGGCCGCAACCTGCTGTACTTTGACGCCACCGCCAACTTCAAGCGGTTTTCGTTCCAGGACTCAATCAAGTACTACCTGGCCAAGTCAAAAGACGCCGGCGTGACCGACGTGATCGTGGACGTGAAGCCGATTTCCGGTGAGGTGCTGTATCCCAGTAAAATTGCGCCGGTCATGAAGGAGTGGGGTGGGTTTACCAAAACCGAGAAGTTCGACCTGCTCTCCGCCTTTATTGAAGAGGCGCATAAACTGGGCATGACCGTGCACGCCTCCACCAACATCTTTGTGGCCGGGCACAACTACTTTGACCGCGGACCTGTGTACAATGATCCCGCCAAGAAAGACTGGCAGTCTTTGAACTACACGGCTGAAGGCATGAAGCCGATTACCACCCTCAAGCACAAATACTCGGCCATGGTAAACCCAGCTTTGCCCGAGGTGCAGAAATACGAGCTTTCTGTCTTGAGAGAATTGGTGAGCAAGTACCCTAAACTGGATGGGGTGGTGCTGGACCGCGTGCGCTACGACGGCATTGAGGCTGATTTTTCTGACGCTTCCAGAAAGATGTTTGAGCAGTACATAGGAAAGCAAGTAGCCAACTTCCCGGCAGATATCTACACCTACTCCAAAGACAGAAAGTCCGAAGATGGCAAGCCGGTGCGGGTGCCGGGCCCCCTTTTCAAGCTATGGATTGAGTGGCGTGCCAAGGTGATCCATGATTTTATCTACGAAGCCCGCGCTGAACTCAAGAAAATCAATCCCAAGCTTATCTTCGGGGATTACACTGGCGCCTGGTACCCCACTTACTACGAGGTAGGCGTGAACTGGGCCAGCAAGGAGTATGACCCGTCGCAGACCTATAGCTGGGCAACGCCAAACTACAAGAATTTCGGCTACGCCGAGGCGCTGGACCTGTACACCACCGGCAGTTACTACTTTGAGGTAGATAAGAAAGAAGCCGCCAACATTGACGTGAACACCGTGAACCGCTCAGAGGCAGGCCAGACACGGGGTACTGAAGACTGGTACACCGTGGAGGGTTCTGCCGAGATGGCCATGAAAATCACCAAAGGCAAAGTGCCCGTGTACGCGGGGCTGTATGTGGAACAGTACAAAGGCCACCCGGAGCAGTTTGTGAAGGCTCTGAAAATGTGCCGTGCCAAATCTGACGGCGCCATGGTGTTTGACATTGTGCACGTGATCAACGAAGGCTGGTGGGCTGAACTGAAGCGAGGTCTAACCGAATAACCCCCGATAATACGATTACCCCTACCGTTTTAGGCCTATTTTCCCAAAAACAGGCCTAAAACAAACCTCATTAATCAACTAGAAAGAACAGGAGAGCGGCTGCCGCCGAAAGAGAAAGCGGCAAGAGAGGAGGAGTACTACACCCAACCATCAGCTAACGATAACAGGCTATGTCAGTTCTTGCCAAACCAGTTGTAGAGAATGCCCCAGCGGCTGAAGCCACCAAACCCGCTGTGCCCGCTAGTGCGCGCGCGTTGGGGATTGATGCCCTGCGCGGCCTGGCCATCATAGGCATGGTGTTCTCCGGGGTATTTCCGCACGAGGCGCCGTGGTCGGGCTGGATGTTCCATGCCCAGGTAGGTCCGCCTGATTTTACTTATACGCCCCAGGTGCCGGGTATTACGTGGGTAGACCTGGTGTTCCCGTTCTTCTTGTTTGCCATGGGCGCAGCGTTCCCGCTGGCCATGGGTAGAAAACTAGAGCAGGGGCAGTTCTCTGAGGTGCTCTTGAACGTGTTCAAGCGGGGCGCGCTGCTGCTGTTTTTCGCCATCATTCTCCGGCACCTGAACTGGTTTGGCCTGCAGGGGCCCGGATGGGTCAACCAACTTACCTCCTTGCTCACGTTTGGGTGCTTTTTCCTGGTGTTCATGCGGTTTCCGCAGGTGAGCAGCGGCAAGGCGACCGGGTTGAAGCTGGCGGGCTTTGGCATCATTGCGGCACTGCTGTGGGCGCACGTCACCTTTACGGAGTTCACGTTTGACCACAACCGCAACGACATCATTATTATGGTGCTGGCCAACATGGCTGTGTTCGGTTCCCTTATCTATATACTCACCCGCCACAACCTGCTGCTGCGCATGGGCACGCTGGCATTCTTTGCCGCAATTAGGCTTACGCATGATATAGAAGGCAGCTGGACCAGCGCCATTTGGGATTTCCACCCTTCCGTGAAGTGGATGTACCAGTTCATGTTCCTGAAATACCTGTGCATTGTGCTACCTGGCTCGGTGCTGGGTGATTTGCTGGTGAAATTCCGTAGCCCTGCTGCCGGCCAGGGGGCGGGTGTCTCCAAGGGTTTGCTGTCGCTCCTTTGCTTTGCGTTGGTGGTGGGGAACCTGTACGGCCTTTACACCCGCCAGATTGGGCTCACGCTGGCCCTGGATGCGGTGCTGAGCGGGGCGGGCCTGTGGCTCCTGAGAAAACCCGTTGCCACGCAGGAGCAGCTGTTCCAGAAGCTCTTTGGCTGGGGCGTGTTCTTTTTGTTCCTGGGGCTCACGTTTGAACCCTATGAAGGGGGCATCAAGAAAGACCCATCTTCTTACAGCTTCTGGTTCCTGACCAGCGGACTGGCCTTTTTCGCTTACATCCTCTGCGAGTTGCTCTCGCAGAGACTCTCCCAGAACCTATTCTGGAAATCCATCATCCAGTCGGGCCAGAACCCCATGGTGGCGTACGTGGCCACGGCGTTTCTGGTGTCTCCGCTGCTGGCGCTCACCCACCTGGCTGAGGGGCTGGAGGCGCTGCGCGAGGCCAACGTGTACCTGGGCGTGGTGAAGACCTTTGTCATTACCGGGGCCGTGGTGGCTGTCACGGCTTTCACCACCCGCAAAGGCTGGTTCTGGCGCACCTAGAATTATTTGAGTACTAAACAACAAACACAATAAAAACCGCCCCATAATTTAAAGAGAATGAACTTAAGCACCTTAGATATTGCCATCATCTTTGCTTACATCGTGGGCATTTTGGGCATCGGGTTTTACATCTCCAAGAAAGCCTCTACTGACATGCAGAGTTACTTTCTGGGAGGCAACACCATGAAGTGGTATTACCTGGGCCTCAGTAACGCCTCTGGCATGTTTGACGTGTCAGGGACCATGTGGACGGTGATGATCCTGTTTGTGTACGGCCTCAAGAGCGCCTGGATTCCGTGGCTCTGGCCCGTGTGGAACCAGGTATTCGTGTTCGTGTTCTTGGCCATCTGGATGCGCCGCTCCAAGGTCATGACCGGGGCGCAGTGGATCACCTTCCGCTTCGGGGATGGGAGAGGAGCCAAGCTGTCGCACATCATCATCGTGGCCTTTGCCGTGATCAGCGTGCTCGGGTTTATCGCCTACTTTTTTGAAGGGATAGGTAAACTGTGTGTCATCATCCTGCCCTGGGACATGAGTTTTATGCTAGGCGATTGGCTGGTGTCTTCTGAGCGGTCGTATGCCCTGATCATCTGCGCCATTACAACCCTCTACACCGTGAAAGGCGGTATGTACAGCGTGGTGGCCACCGAGATTCTGCAGTTCATCATCATGACTATTTCCTGCTTCGTGATTGGCTACGTGGCCTATACTTCTGTGAGTGCGGAGCAAATCAACGCCGTCATTCCGGAGGGTTGGAAAGACCTCACCTTTGGCTGGAACCTGGACCTGGACTGGAGCAACACGCCGTTCCCGGCCGTGAACCAGAAACTGGAAACCGATGGCTTTGACCTCTTCGGGCTGCTGTTCATGATGATGCTGTTCAAAGGAATCTTCGCTTCCATTGCCGGTCCGGTGCCTTCGTATGACATGCAGCGGGTGCTTTCGGCGCGCACGCCTTCAGAGGCGGCCAAGATGAGCTTCACCACCATCTGGGTCATGTACATTCCACGCTATCTGATGGTGGCCGGTTTTGCGGTGCTGGCGCTGGTATACCTGGGGCCTGAACTCAACAGCATGGGCGCCAACATGGACTTTGAGAAGATCCTGCCCTTCGCCATCAACAAGTTTGTGCCCGACGGATTCAGGGGCCTGTTGCTGGCCGGTTTGCTGGCGGCCTTCATGGGTACGTTCTCGGCGTTCGTGAACTCGGCCCCGGCCTATATTGTCAACGACATCTACCGCAAATACATCAACCCCAACGCCAGCGACAAGAAGTACGTGCGCCTGAGCATCATCTCCTCTATTGTGCTGGTGATGGTGGGCATCGTGTTCGGCTTCAACGCCGGCTCTCTGAATAAACTCACGCTCTGGATTACCTCAGCGCTGTACGGGGGCTACGTGGCAGCCAACGTGCTCAAGTGGGTATGGTGGCGCTTCACCGGCTACGGCTACTTCTACGGCATGCTGTTCGGCCTTATTGCCTCCACCATCAAGCTGTTCGTGTTCCCTGAGATTGTGGACATCTACGTGTTCCCTATCATTTTACTGTTCTCTTTGATTGGCTGTCTGGTGGGTACCTACATGTCGCCGCTGCCTAACCGCGAGGCCGTGAAGAACTACTACCGCGAGACGCGCCCATGGGGTTTCTGGGGACCAATCAAGCGCGAGGTGATGGCTGAAGATCCTTCTTTTGTGCCCAACAAAGAAGGCAGCCGCGATGCCATGAACATTCTGGTAGGTATTGTCTGGCAGATGTCGCAGGTGCTCATTCCTATCTACTTCATGATTAAGGAGAACTACTACATGGCCGCCTGGGTGGTAGTGCTCATTATCACCTCTGTGTTCCTGAAGAAGAACTGGTGGGACAAACTCAAGGAAGCCGATGAGGATTTCGTGAACAAGCCCATGGAAGAGAAGGAACTGGTAAAGGTTGGCTAGGCAGATGCGGAAGATAACAGCAATGGGCCTGCTTTTAGCGGCTGGGCTTTTCTCTACCCCGGCCTTGGCCCAGCAGGAGCCAGCCAAGATTGATAGCAGCTACGGCGGCGGCCATTACAACATGCGCCTGGATTTTTACCGCAGCATGCCCAACCAGAAGAATGAGATCGTGTTCCTGGGCAACAGCATCACCGAGGTGGGGGAGTGGCAGGAGCTGCTTCCGGGCCGGCCGGTGGTGAACCGGGGCATCAGCGGCGATGTGGTCTGGGGCGTGCTGGCCCGCCTGGATGAGGTAGTGGCTTCCAAGCCGGCTAAAATCTTCCTCGCCATTGGCGTGAACGACATCAAGCGGGGCGTGCCTACGGCGGCCATTGCCGGGGCTTACCGCCGCATTCTGCAGCGCATCAGGAAGGAGAGCCCCAAGACCGAAGTGTACGTGCAAAGCGTGCTTCCGGTCAACGAGGGCATGCTGGCCGCCATCTACAAGAACATCACCAACGCCCGCATCCATGATCTGAACACGCAGCTGCAGGCCCTGGCCAAAGAATTCCGCTACACCTACGTCAATATCCACCCGGCCCTGGTAGACGCCACCGGCCAACTAGATAGGGATTTGAGCACCGATGGACTGCACCTGAAACTGGTGGCCTACACCAAATGGGTGGAGCAACTGAAGAAGGCAAAAGCTCTGTAGCTGTTATGGTGCCGTTTTTCAGAAAACGGCACCATAACAGAATTTGAGGGGTAGGCTTTGAAAGAGTAGCAAAGGAGGAAAATCTTCCAGTAGCCGGGCTTCGAATCAAAAAAGTGTTTAAGGCCTGTTTTGGGGAAAACAAATGCAAAAGGGAAACGGAAAAAAGATGGGAACAGACACCTTGTTATTTCAAGTTTTGCGGAGGGTAGGGGCAGCGATGTTTTGCTTTCTCTCATCATGGAACGCTTTTGCCCAAACGGCCCAGTTGGACAGCAACTACGTGAACCCGCATTATGAGCTGCGCCAAAAGGAGTTCCGGACCCAGGCCATTTCCAGGAATGCCGTCGTGTTCCTGGGCAACAGCATCACGGCGCGGGGAAACTGGGCGCAGTTGCTGCCGGGCGTGCCTGTGGCTAACCGCGGAATTGGCGGTGACATCACCCACGGCGTGTTGGCCCGACTAGACAGTATTCTGGCCGCCAAGCCCAGCAAGATTTTCCTGCTCATCGGCATCAATGACTTGTCGCGCCGGTTTCCGGAGGCGGTTATCCTGCAGAACTATGAGCGGCTGGTACGGCGCGTGAAACAGCAGTCGCCCAAAACTAGGCTGTACGTGCAGAGCGTGTTGCCGCTACGCGATGAAATGCTAAAGCCAGACTACCTCAAAGGCCTAAACCCAGCAGTGACCAGCCTCAATACACAGCTACAAACTTTCACAAAAAAGCACAAGCTCACCTACATCAACCTGCACCCGGTTTTTGCCGATGCCAATGGCCAACTCAAAAAGGAATACTCACTAGACGGTATCCACGTCACAGACGGGGCCTACCCGGTGTGGGTGCAGTACCTGAAAGAAAAGAAATACCTGTAGCTATCCAATGTTAAGACATATAGTCATCAAAAATTTAAAATTAAATGATGTTTCAGATACAGAAATACAATTTTGATGCTATCACCAGGAAGAGAGTTATAACAATAATGGCATTTCTATTCTGTGTCAGTTTTGGTGCCACAGGACAACACCATGAGCTTCTGAACCTAACAGAAAAACAGGTAAGGCAGAAAGTAAAAGCTTACCATTCTGTCACTAGAGACTCTTCTGAACATGAGTTTGTACCGTTTCTCATTTTTAGAAACAACAAGAATGAGGTAGAACTCATCTGTACCTTCTTTGCTGGAAAGTGCTACATGGCCCAGTACTATTCCTTAAAAGAAACCCTTGATTCAGCTGTAAAGTCTGCAGATAAACAATATGACAGGATTGGGAATAACTATTGGAGAGACAGAAAAGGGCAATTTGAAGTCCAGATCATCAGCACTCCAGATAAGGTGATAACGATGTACAACAGAGGAGTTTCTCATTACGATTGAGCTACTATACCTGTAATAAATTAACTGTTACATATGGTAATCGACAGTGTCGGCAGAAGGCCGCTTCCAAGCTTGCTCGGAGACGGAAACTCAGAAAGCTTCGCTGGTCAGTTACCTCATTTTGAATACACACGCATGAAGATTACCGGAACCTTTATAGACGAAATCTCCCACGACATCCCGCACCAGAACTGGGGCCGCGAGGAGTGGGACTGCGATTTCGGGTACATGAAAGCCGTGGGCATTGACACGGTCATCATGATCAGAAGCGGCTACCGCCGATTCATCACCTACCCATCCCCCTACCTGCAGCAGCACTACGGCTGCTATGAGCCGCCCGTGGATCTGGTGCAGATGTTCCTGGAACTGGCCGAGAAACACAGCCTCAAGTTCTACTTCGGGTTGTATGACAGCGGGCATTACTGGGACACCGGCAACCTGCAGTCAGAAATTGATGCCAACCGCTACGTCATTGACGAGGTCTGGAAACAGTACGGCCACTTCAAGAGCTTTGGCGGCTGGTACCTGAGCATGGAAATCAGCCGCAAGACCAAAGGCGCCACCGAGGCCTTCCGGACGCTGGGGCAGCAGTGCAAAGACGTGAGCGGCGGCCTGCCCACCTTCATCTCGCCTTGGATAGACGGCAAGAAAGCGGTGATGGCGGCCACGGCGCAATTGTCAAAAGAAGACGCGGTTTCCCTGCGCCAGCACGAGGAGGAGTGGAGCGAAATCTTTTCTGGCTTGCAGGGTTCAGTAGACGCCGTGGCCTTTCAGGACGGGCACATTGATTACCATGAACTGGAGGACTTCTTCGCCATCAACAAGAAAATGGCTGACACGTTTGGCCTGCAGTGCTGGACCAACGCCGAGAGCTTTGACCGCGACATGCCCATCAAGTTCCTGCCCATCAAGTTTGAGAAACTGCGCCTGAAATTAGAGGCCGCCCGCAAGGCCGGCTATGACAAGGCCATCACCTTTGAGTTCTCCCATTTCATGAGCCCGCAGAGCGCCTACCTGCAGGCGGGCCACTTATACAATAGATACAAAGAGTACCTACAGAGTCTACGCTAATCAAATATTATATGCATCATTATTCTGCGCTGTACAAACAGGAGTTGTTGGAGAACGTTGTTCCTTTCTGGATAAAACATTCTAAGGACGAGAAACATGGGGGTTTCTTTACGTGTTTAGACCAATTCGGGAAAGTATACGACACAGATAAATTCATTTGGCTACAGGGCCGCGAGACCTGGATGTTCTCCATGTTGTATGACAAGGTAGAGCAGAAGCAGGAGTGGCTGGACATGGCCGTGCACGGCGCTGATTTCCTCAAGAAACACGGCCGTGACGCCGAGGGAAACTTCTATTTCTCCCTGACCCAGAGTGGCCAGCCGCTGGTGCAGCCGTACAATATCTTCTCAGACTGCTTTGCCGCCATGGGCTTTGGGGCCCTCTACAAGGTAAAGCCCGAGGACGAGTACGCCGACATTGCCCGCAAGACCTTCCAGAACATTCTGGCCCGGCGGGAAAACCCCAAAGGCAAGTACAGCAAGGCGTACCCCGGTACTCGCAGCCTGCGCAACTTCTCCCTGCCCATGATTCTGAGCAACCTCTCTCTGGAGATGGAGCACCTGTTGGACAAAAGCCAGGTAGATACCCTCATGCAGGAAATCATGCATGAGGTGATGAACGTGTTCTACCATGAGGAGAGCGGCCTTATCCTGGAGAACGTCTACCAGGACGGCTCCTTCGCTGATTGCTACGAGGGGCGTGTCATTAACCCGGGCCACATCATTGAGGCCATGTGGTTCATCATGGACCTGGCCTTGCGCCTGGGCGATAAGGCGCTGGTGGACAAGACCATTGAGATTGCTCTCAACGCCCTGGACTACGGCTGGGACAAGGAGTTTGGCGGTCTGTTCTATTTCAAAGACATCAAAGGGCACCCGCTGCAGCAGCTGGAGTGGGACCAGAAACTGTGGTGGCCGCACGTAGAGGCGTTGGTGTGCATGGCCAAGGCTTACGCCGCCACCGGCGATGAGCGTTGCCAGAAGTGGTTTGACAAACTGCATGACTACACCTGGAACAGCTTTAGAGATGAGCAGTACGGCGAGTGGTTCGGGTACCTGAACCGCCGTAACGAAGTCCTGCTGTCTCTTAAAGGCGGCAAGTGGAAAGGCTGTTTCCATATTCCGCGCGGCCTCTACCAGGTCTACAAAACGCTGGAGAACGTACCGGCAGTAACCCCGGAAATTACCCTCTCTTCCCGATAGGGAATAACCCGGCGCCAGTTCCCCTTCCAGTGGGGCGGGCGCCAGCATTTCTTTTGCCCGCTTTCTGTTTTTAGGCCGTTTTGGCCAAAACAGGCCTAAAGCAGCCACCACCCGCGCCCCTTCCCTCCAAACCTAACCAACAAACCTATGATATCGTTTTTCGTCTCTGTGCTGGCCCTGATTGTAGGGTACTGGCTGTACTCCAAAGTAGTGGAGCGTATCTTCGGCATGGACCCAGGCCGGCCTACGCCCGCCATCACCATGGAAGACGGGGTAGACTACGTGGCCCTGCCGCAATGGAAAATCTTCCTCATCCAGTTCCTCAACATCGCCGGCCTGGGGCCCATCTTCGGGGCGGTAGCCGGGGCCATGTGGGGCCCCGCCGCATTCGTCTGGATTGTGCTGGGCTCCATCTTCGCCGGAGGCGTGCATGACTATTTCTCCGGCATGCTGTCTTTGCGGCACGGCGGCGAGAGCATCACCGAGACCACGGGCCGGTATTTGGGCAACAACATGAAGCAGTTCATGCGAGTGTTCACCATCATCCTCATGGTCATGCTGGGCGCGGTGTTCATCATGGGGCCCGCCAAAATCCTAGACGATATCTCAGGCGGGGCCGGTGGTGGGGTGACAATGTGGGTCTGGATTATCTTCCTCTACTATTTCCTGTCTACCATCCTGCCCATTGACCAGTTGATTGGCCGCCTCTACCCCTTGTTTGGCGTGGCCATGCTGTTCATGGCAGTGGGTATTTCGGCGGTGATGTTCACCGAAGGCCTGCACGTACCGGAGGTCACCTTTGACAGCCTCTACAACCAGCACAGTAGCCCAGAGAAATTCCCGCTGTTCCCTATGCTGTTCGTGACGGTAGCCTGCGGGGCCATCTCGGGCTTCCATGCCTCGCAGTCGCCGTTGATGGCGCGCTGCATGACCAATGAACGGCAGGGGCGGAGCATCTTCTTCGGGGCCATGATTACCGAGGGTGTGGTGGCCTTAATCTGGGCCGCCATCAGTATGAGTTTCTTTGGCGGCGTACGCGAGCTGAACGAGACCATGGCGCTGCAGAACGGCAACGCGGCCTGGGTGGTGAGTAAGATTTCTAATTCCCTCCTGGGCGAAGTAGGTGGCGTGCTGGCATTGCTGGGCGTGGTGGCGGCGCCCATTACCTCTGGCGACACCGCTTTTAGGAGCGCCCGCCTCATTGTGGCGGATTTCCTGAAGTCTGACCAGGGACCCTTTAAGAACCGCATCCTCATCAGTATCCCGCTTTTTGCGGCCGGTTACGCCCTTACCCTGGTAGATTTTGGGGTGGTGTGGCGCTATTTCGCCTGGACGAACCAGTCTTTGGCCACGGTGGTGCTGTGGGTGGTGACGGCCTACCTCATCCAGGAGAAAAAGCAGTACTGGGTAACCCTGGTGCCGGCCGTGTTCATGACAGCCGTGGCTACTTCCTATATTCTGGTGGCCCCGGAGGGTTTCCAGTTGCCCATTGAAGTGGCCTATGCGATAGGTTTCTCGGTGGCGCTGGCGCTGCTGGTCTTTACGCTGGTGAGGGTGGCCAAAGGCAAACGGACCCCCGTGGCGCAACTGGTCAAATAAGAAAATTTGGGTCGCTGTTTCCCGTTCCGGGCCTGTTTTTCCGGAAACGGCCCTGAAACGGAGCGGCTGCCTATCTTATATTTTCCGCCGTCCATTCTTCCCTGTCGGGTCTCATTTGAAGGCCTGCTCCATTCCCCTGCGTATGAAAAGGTCCTTGTTTGTAGTCTGTTTTTGGTTGGTGCTCTGGCTGCCGTTGGCGGCCCAGGAGAATGCCAGGCCCCCTATCGCGCTTATCCCGGAGCCTGTGTCCTGGCAGGCCAAACCGGGCAGCTTCAGGATAACTTCCAAGACCGTGATTGAAGTGGCCGCCCGTGATGCCGCCCACCTGGGCGTGGCCCGGCTGCTGGCCCAGCGCCTGCGGGTGCCTACCGGTTACCCCGTGCCAGTGGTGAAAACGAAAGGCAACGTCGGCGCCATCCGGTTGGCTTTGAACGCTACCCCCGTGGCCCGGCTGGGCCAGGAAGGATACACCCTGGAAGTAAGTCCGCAGCAGGTACTCATCACCGCTAATGCCCCCGCCGGGTGGTTCTACGCCATCCAGACGTTCA
This sequence comes from Rufibacter glacialis, assembly GCF_008271745.1. Classification (GTDB taxonomy): domain Bacteria; phylum Bacteroidota; class Bacteroidia; order Cytophagales; family Hymenobacteraceae; genus Nibribacter; species Nibribacter glacialis. The sequence continues at coordinate 52,421 of NZ_VKKZ01000019.1, forward strand.
TGCAGCTGCTGCCCCCCGCCGCGGAGAGCGTGAAGAAAGTGACGGGCACCGCCTGGGCCGTGCCGGCGATAAGCGTGGAGGATTACCCGCGGTTTGCCTGGCGGGGCCTGATGGTGGACGTAAGCCGCCATTTCTTCCCCAAAGAGGTCATCAAGTCCTACCTGGACCAGATGGCCCGGTACAAGCTCAACACCTTCCATTGGCACCTCACCGATAACCAGGGCTGGCGCGTGGAAATCAAAAGCCTGCCCAAACTCACCGAGGTAGGCGCCTGGCGGGTGCCCCGCACCGGCTACTGGAAAGGCTTCACCGCCCCGGAGCCCGGCGAAGCCGCCACCGACGGCGGCTTTTACTCGCAGGAAGACATCAAGGAAATCATTGCCTACGCCGCCGAGCGGTTCGTGACCATTGTGCCGGAGGTGGACGTGCCGGGCCACAGCCTCGCGCTTATCGCCTCGTACCCCAACCTGTCCTGTACCCAGACGCCTCAGCAGGTGCTGGCCGGCGACCCCTGGAACCCCAAGCGCACCAACGTACTCTGCATCGGGAACGACTCTACCTTCACTGAGCTGGAAAAGGTGTTCACGGAGCTGGCCCAGCTGTTCCCCGGCGAGTACCTGCACATGGGCGGCGATGAGGTGACCCGCACCTACTGGGACAAATGCGCCAAATGCCAGAAGCGTATCAAAGCCGAAGGCCTCAAGAATTCAGAGGAACTGCAGACCTATTTCCTGAAGCGGATGGCCCGCATTATTGAAAGCAAGGGCAAGAAAGTGATGGGCTGGTACGAGAAACTTGAGGGCGGCCTGGCCCCTAACATGGCGGTGATGAGCTGGAAAGACATGAAAGGTGGCATTGCCGCCTCTAACCTGGGCCACAAGGTGGTCATGACCCCCGCCTTCCACACCTACCTGGACTTCTACCAGGGCGACCCTTTCCTGGAGAATGGTCCTTTCACAGTGACCCGCCTTTCGTCCACGTACAATTTTGACCCTTTGCCCCAGGAAGCCAACCCAAGCAATGTGCTGGGCGGGCAGGGGAGCCTGTGGACGGAGCAGGTGGCTCATGAGCGCAAGCTTCAGTTCATGACCTGGCCCCGCGGTCTTTCCCTGGCCGAGGTCTTCTGGACTCCCCAGGCCAAGCGCCAGTGGGACGCCTTCGTGCCGCGCCTGGAGGCGCACCTGCCCCGGCTAGAGGCCGCCCACGTGAACTACGCCACCCATTTCTACGAGCCCATTATCTCAGCGGTGAAAGACAGCGCCGGCGTCATGAAAGTGGTATTGTCTTCTGAAATAAAGGGGGTAGATATGTATTACACCTTTGATGACTCTAACCCAGACAAGTTCTACCCCAAATACCAGGGAAAACCGCTGGACGTGCCCAAAGGGGCGCACCACATCAGGGCCATCAGTTACCGGCATGGCAAACCCGTGGGCCGCGAAATCAACCTTCCTCTTACCGAGGTGGAGAAGCGGGTCCGGAAATAGAGATGGCTTTCTGTTTAAGGCCTGGTTTTACAAAAATTGACCCGAAACTGATTGCCGTCTCTGCGTCTACTGCATCTGCCCGGGACTTGGGGGGCATTGTCTGTATTATCCATTACCTAACCTTATAATTCCATGAGTATGCGTTTTTTATCTCTTAGGGAGATGGCCTTAGGCCTAGCCTTCCTTTCTGCTTGGGGCTGTAAAAGCACGGCTTCCTCCACGGCTTCCAACGGCGGTGTAACGGACCAGAAGATTGTCGGCGAAGTGCCGCCTGCCGCGTCTATTCCTTGTTTTCCAGGGGCTTATTACCGTAAGGTGGTAAGCAGCTTTGACACCTGGACCGGCATCACCGGCGTAGTGGTCTTGGGCCACCCCACCACCGACCCCAACCGCTTGGATGACCGCAGAAACAACCTGCCGCTGGACAACTTCTCCATCTACATGGGCGGCAACGCCGGTGAGCATTATGAGGTAGACGCGGGCATGACCTGGACCTTCTCCGTAGACAAAGCCACCGGCAAGACCAGCGCCCAGCGCATTGCCTGGCGCCCCTTCTGGCGTACCACCGTCTGGAACAACCCCCCCAACGTGGAGCAGTACACCTGGCACCCGGGAGATACCATCCAGATGTCGGTGGTGATGGTGGCGCCTCAGAAACTGCGCATGGTCATTGCCGATGCCGGGAAACACCCCAAGAAACGCTTCGAGGTAGATTTTGCGGCCGAAGGGTTCACTCAAGAGGCCCCGCGCCAGTTCAAGCGCGTGAACGCCATTGACCAGGTGCGCAATGAAGGCAAGCCGGTGCAGCCCACCACCGCGCACGTGAAAGGCTCAGAGTGGCTTTACACCACCCTGCACCGCGGCGACCTGCAGGTGCCTATGCACCCCGGCCGCTTCACGGATATGCGCTGCGACAACGCCCAGCACATTGTGGTCACTACCACGGCCAACGCGAAAGTGGGCGGCGAGAAGATTGACATTGTAGGGAAGAGGTAAAAGGCAAGCTTTAACCTTCTTGTTTTTGGGCCTGTATTGCAAAGAAGGGTCAAAAACAGCCTTTGGCACAGCACCCAAAAAAGCAGAAGGGCAGGTTGAGAATCTCAACCTGCCCTTCTGCTTTCAATGATATACTCCTGCTTTGTACTTACAGCAATGCTTAGTTAGGGTAAAACAGTTACATCTACCTCTTTCACCACACTCTGTTGACCATCAATGGTCACATTTGAGGCCACAAAAGTAGCTTTGTAGGTGCCTGGTTCTTTATAGACATGGTTGTGGAACAGTTTGCTCAGCGTATATTCTTTGATAGGAGTGCCTCTGTCTGGGCTAACTTTATTGGGGTTCAAGGGTTTTGAAATTGCCCATTCCTCAGAAGCTTCCAGAGTTGATCCTGTGGTGAAGTACACTAGGGTAGATGTGAAAACCCACTTACTGGCAGGATTGGTGAATTCAACACTTGTCCATCCGGCTGTAGCTAAAGTGGCAACGTTAGAAGTTGTGCCATTTTGAAAGGTATTGGTCACATCAAATCCATGTACCCTCCAGGTGCGTTGGGTAGGTGTGGTGCCTGTAGGTTTTTGGCCAACATATTTGAAGGCTAAAAAGATAGGTTTTCCACTCGCCAACAGGTCTGTTATGTCTTTTTTGCCAGACGGAACACTAGGACCAACGCCAGCGCCTGTACTCCAGGTAAACCGGTCGGTTAGATCTACCCAACTGGCTTTGGATACTTCTTCAGAAGTATAAATTCCTGAGAAGTCAGTTGAGGCAAATAGCCGCAGGTTGTTATTCTGGGTACCGTAAAGTACCTGCGTCACAAACTCAAGTTCTAATTTTCCGCCAGTCAATTCTGTCCTTTCACGGTTCTTGTATTCATTGCCGTCTTCACCAGAATAAAAAGTGATGATATCTGGGTCTCCAGAAAAGGTAAAGCGGATAGAGTCCCCTGCTTTGGCTTTTTCATTATTGACCTTTACATCAAATTTGGGAGGAGTAACTTCATTATCTATACAAGAACTTAGCGCACTTAATAGAAGCAGGAGATAAAGGTGTTTTATTTTCATCTTTGTAGCTTTCATAAAGAAATGAGATAACACTAACTTAGAAGATTACCAGCCTGGGTTATTCTGGGTGATACTGCTGTTCAAGCTCATTTCCCGTAGCGGAATAGGTAGCAGTAGATTCCTTTCAGAAGTATTGTTGGCAGTTTTAATTGCAGATGCCTTGGTTGTGGCATCTGTATTATCAGCCGCTACCTCAGATGCTAAGCTTCGCATACGTACTAAATAGTCGCCCCAGCGAACAAGATCAAATTTTCTAAGCCCCTCAGAGAAGAGCTCTTTAGAGCGCTCATCTTTAATGGCTAATTTCATATCTGTTTTATCAAGGCCTTTAAGATCATATTCTTCCGGTTTTGAGGCATTGGGGGCTAGTTTTCCGTAAGCTCTGCGCCTTACCAGGTTTATGGCCTCATGGGCCAGGCTGGTGGGGCCATTCACTTCATTTTCTGCCTCGGCAATCATCAATAATACATCTGCATACCGCAGGATGGGAAAATTGATGGAAGTAGTGTTTACTGATTTTGGCAAGGCTGTTTCATACTCCCTTCTCCACTTTGCATTCTTTCTATTGTAGATCTGGGCAGTTGTATAGCGTCTCTTGGCGGTGCCGGAATTGTTTACATACGTATATGGTGCAATATTCCAGTCACGGCGTGTATCTGGGGAGTATAAGATCTTAAACGCGTTGATGGTGCCATTGGCATTTATGCTGTCAACTTGCAAAGCAGGCTGGTAAAGGTCAAAGTGGCTCTTCAATACATTGATACTTGAATAGCTGTACCCTATGGCTTCGTTTGTAGTACCAAGACCGTTGGTGTTGCCAAGGTTCCCTTCTTCATCTACCCGGCCAGAAGAACCTTTGTTGAACTCTACTTCCCATATCCCTTCTCTTAAATCATAGATGTCTCTGGCATGATTAACAAAAACGTTAGCATAGCTGGGGTTTAAGCTGTGGCCGGCCCCGTTGTCTCTCACTTTCAAAGCCCATTTCAAGGCATCTGCATACTTAGAGACATCTTTAAGTGGTGCCCCCGCCATTTTTAAATATACCCGTGCCAAAATGCCCTGTACTACAGATTTTGTTACCCGGCTGTTGTAGGTGTATGCGGTAATGGGGTTAACCATACCTTCTGCCTCTTCCATTTCTTTGGCAATGAAGTCATAGATAACTTTAGAAGGTGTGCGAGGTATATTCACCTCAACCACTGACGCACTGGGTTCTGTCTTGAATGGAACGTCACCCCAGTGGGTTACCAAGAGAAAATAGTAGTAGGCCCGCAAGAACTTTGCCTCGCCACGCACCACCTTCTTTTTCTCGGCGCTCATGTCTGCCTTGTCTAGATTGGCAAGTAGTACATTGGCTCTGTTTATGCCATCATACAGGTTGTCCCATAAACTGGTGACTTTTGTGTCTGAGGCATCAAAGCTGTTGAAAGATAAATCTACCTGCACCCATGAACGGTTATCAAACATTTGGTCTGCTACATCTGCTTCAAACCAAAGGAGTCTGGAGTACAGCCTGCCCAGGGGGTCATATACCCCATTCAGGATAGTATTGATGTCCTGTTCATTTCTGAAGTAATTAACCGGAGATATAAAGTCTTTTGGGGTGGTGTCAAGGAAGTCTTGGCAGGAAAACATGCCTGCCGAGAGAAAGAACAAGGTTCTATAAACAAACTTCTTCATGATTTTCTGGAATAATTTAAAACGTAACGTTTACACCTAAGGTAGTTGTTCTGGCTCTTGGGTAGGCAGAGTAATCAAAGCCAGGAGTAAGCGCTCCAGGTCTTACAGAAACTTCTGGGTCATATCCACTATAGTTAGTCCAGGTAAACAGGTTCTGGGCAGCGGCATAAACTTTCATGTTTTTGATCTTGACGCGGTCAACTATATGCTTAGGAATGGTATAAGATAACTGCACCGTCTTAAACCTTATGAATGATCCATCTTCTACAATGAGGGAAGAATAGCTGGTAATACTACCTATTTGGCCACTGGCTCTTGGTATGTTGGAGGTAGGGTTCTCTGGGGTCCATCTGTTTGCAAAGGAGGCAAATTGGTTCATGCCAAAACGCCTGCCTGACTCCAGATATACTCTGTTGGCATTGATGATGTCATTGCCGTAAGACCATTGAAAGAACACATGTAGATCAAAGCCCTTGTAGGAGAAATTATTGGATAATCCCCCATAATGAACTGGATTAGGGTCACCAATGACAGTCTTGTCAGTGATGCTGATAATGCCATCACCATTTATGTCTTTGTATTTGATATCACCGGGTTTGATACTCTCCCGGGGTGCCCCATTGGTAGGTACAGTCTCTTTCAAGGTATAAATTCCTGATGGGCTAACATCAAAGTCTTCATAGTTATAGACTCCATCCCATATAAGGCCATAGATCTGGGCTACTGGTTCATTGATCTTAGCCACATAAGCCGGAATGTCTGGCCAGGCATAGTCAAAGTTCACCATGGAGAAAATCCTTTCTTCATTTTGGGCAAGGGCAAGTACCTTGCTTCTGTTGAAAGAGATATTGAAGTCTGTGGTCCAGGTAAATTCTTTGCCTCTTATGGGTTCAAGCCCTATGGTAATTTCAAGCCCCTGGTTTCTGGTTTTGCCTACATTTTTCAGCCCTCTGTTATATCCCATAGAAGTAGGGAGGTTGGCAAAGAGAAGCAGGTCATGGGTGGTTTTCTGGTAAAGGTCAGCTGAAACCGAAACGCGGTGGTTGAAGAAGGCAAGATCCAGTCCAAGGTCTGAGGCTTCAGTGCTTTCCCATTTAAGGTCTGAGTTACCCAAGTCACTTACAAAGCTTCCAGTATTAGGGGAGTTATTAAAGTAGTAGGCAGCATTTTGAGGTAAAGTAATTTTAGGTAAGTAGGCAAAGTCACCTATTCTGTTGTTACCGGTAATTCCCCAACTTGCCCTCAGTTTTGCGGTAGAAATGAATTTAAGGTCTTTTACAAACTTTTCATTTTCCAGTCTCCAGGAAACGGCCATTGATGGAAAGTGGCTCCATTTGTTGGTTTGGCTGAACTTAGAAGATCCATCTGCTCTAAAAGAAGCTGTGAAGAAGTATTTAGACTTGTAGTTGTAATTGAAACGGCCCAGAAATGAAGCCAGTGTCCATTCTGATGAGGTTGCAGTGATAGAATTTGGTACTCCTTCATCAAGGCCGCTAAGTTCTAGATTGTCATTAGGCAATTGAATGGCAGAGGCCCCAAAACCAACGCTTTCGCTGCCTTGCATGGTATAGCCACCTACTAGGTTGAGTAAATGATTTTTAGCAACCCGCTTTGTGTACGTAAGCGTATTCTCATTTACCCACGTGTTGGTATTGAAGATGGTGGTCCCGCCATTGACTTTATTATTGAACTGGGCGCTTCTAGTGTTAGGACCATTAAAATAATCTGATTGCCTGGTGCTGCGGGTTACCCCACCGGTTATTTTCAGTTTTAGGTCCTTTAGCACCTTGTACTCTAAGTAGGCATTTCCAATAAGCGTTTCAGTAGTATTATCCCTTATTTCATTCTTGACAGATAAGACAGGGTTAAAAGTATGGTTGTCGCTGAGTTCGGCCTCCGTTTCTGCGTTTTCCAGAAGATCAAGTAAGTTGATGGTAGGGTCCCCGGCTACCGGTCTAAAAGACCAGACGTTATAGAGGAGATTAGACTGGGCAGATCCTGCGTTGGCAGAAGAAGGAGTGCCATAGATATTATGTGTGGAGTAGGAGGCATTCACCCCTGCCTTAAGTTTGTCAGAAATCTCCTGGTCAAGGGTTAACCTGGACTGGAACCGGTTAAACCCAGACTTGATCATAATCCCTTCCTGGTCCATATAGGAGAGCGAGACACTGTATAAGGTTTTTTTGGTACCGCCCCGTAACGCCAGGGAATGGTTCTGGATTGGCGCCGTTTGCATGACCTGGTCTTCCCAGTTCAGCCCAGTCCGGTTTCGGTAATCTTCAAGGGTCAAATCTTCGCCCTTTGCTCCCCGGCCCTGTAAGAAAAGGCTGGTGGTTCGGGAGGGGGACAACTCGTACTGTAGCTTTACAAATTCATAAGGGCTAAGTACCTCCATTCTTTTGCGGCTTTCCTGAATACCGTAGTACCCGTTATAGGTGATGACTGGCTCTCCTATGCGGCCGCGTTTAGTAGTGATCAACACGACCCCGTTTGCTCCCCTGGCACCATATATAGCAGTGGCAGAGGCATCTTTTAAGACGTCAATGGTCTCTATGTCATCAGGGTTGAGGGCATTTGCAAAGGCGTCTTCGCTAGGGAATCCATCTATCACATACAAAGGAGAGTTTTCCTGGGTGAGAGAGTTCGCTCCTCTAATGATAATATTGATAGGCGAGCCGGGCTGCCCTTCAGAGGAGGTGACCTGCACTCCTGCTACTCTGCCGGCCAGGGCTTCATCAAAAGATTTAACGGGTGCCTTATAGAGGTCCTGCATATTGACAGAACCAATTGCGCCGGTTACGTCTGCACGTCTTGCCTCCCCGTACCCAATGTTCACTACCTCTACTTCCTTGATAAGTTGAGCGTCTTCTGCCATCTTGATATTATAGACCGTAGCCTTGGTGATGGGAAGTTCCTGGGTGATGTACCCGATGTAGCTGAATACCAAGGTTCCTTTTGCTTCAGGAACAGACAAGGAAAAGATGCCTTCTTCATTGGTGGTGGTGGCGATAGGGGTTCCTTTTAGCATCACTGTTACCCCGGGCAGCACCTCGCCAGAGGCAGAGGTAACCCTACCGGTCAGTTCTTTGGCCGCCTGGATAGGGCGGGGTGTCTGTGGAGCCATGATGGCTAGGGGATGAGTGCCCACGGAATATGCTTCCGTCGTCGTCGAGCCCCAGGCCTCAGAATATCCTACAGAACAAAGCAATAATGTTAACCTAAAAGAGTGTAGAGTTTTTTTCATAAGCAATGAAAGAAATGTTCTGTCAAATAGAAAAGGTTACAGGGTACAATCACTATTCTAAACCAGGCTTCCTGTAGCGGTTGCGTCTGCAGAAAGCGAAAGAAAAGGTACAACGGGTACTTATATGTAAAAGCGCGAACGCTGGAAGCGGCTTAGCCAATAGCAGGGAAACGAACAGAAACGCCTACTGGCAACAAAATTAGTTTTGACAATCGCAACGGAAGAGCGGAAGCTTGTCAGGGAACTAAGAACCTTTGTAATAATGGTAAATATAAATAACTTAATTATTAAATAAAATTAAAATGTTAAAAATGTTATTAAAATTTAGAGGAAAATTTAAAACCAATCATTTACTTATCAATCTATTGTTAATTCTTAGGGTTGGGAGAAGTGGTTGATTATGAGGAGGTAAAAGCAAAGGCGAAGGAAGAGCTGTACTTCCGCGGGAGGCACTTGAATGGAAGAGAATTCCACGGGATTGCTTGCTTACCGTCTGTTTTTGGAACCCATGCCTTAAAAAACTCCTTCCACTACCCGTAAGAACCCCTACCTTTCCGGCATGAACCCTTTGGCTATCTTTCATTGGAGCGGCGGCAAAGACTCCGCGCTGGCTTTGCTCCGCGTGCAGCAGCAACAGCAGGTAGAGGTGCACGCCTTGTGCACCACCCTTAGCCAAACGTACCAGCGGGTCACCATGCACGGGGTGCGCGAAGACCTCATGCGGGCGCAGGCCCAGGCGCTAGGATTGTCCTGGCACCCGCTCTTCCTGCCAGAAAATGCCAGCTTACCGGTCTATAATGCCTTGATGGCCCAGGCCTGGGAAGAATTCAAAGCCGCTGGGGTAACACAAGGCATCTTTGGGGATATCTATCTGGAAGACCTGCGCCGGTACCGCGAGGAACAGCTGGCCACGGTGCAGGTACAGGCGCATTTCCCGTTGTGGGGCGAAGACCCTTCCCGCCTGCTGGCGGAGTTCTGGAGCGCCGGGTTCAAGGCCAAGGTGGTGTGCGTGAGCGGAAAGCATTTAGAGGCCTCCTTTGCGGGCCGCGAGCTGGACGAAGCCTTTATCAACGACCTGCCCGCTCACGTTGACCCCTGTGGCGAGAACGGCGAGTACCATTCCTTCGTCTATGACGGCCCCAACTTCAGGCGGCCGGTGCCGGTGCGGGTAGGGGAGGTGGTGTTCAAAAGCTACGCCCCGGCCGCGGCCGACAAAGAGGACGATTGCTTTGCGGAGATTCCTGCCCCATATGACACCGGATTCTGGTTCTGTGACCTGCTGCCCGGCTAATCTTCTAAGTGAAGTTGCCGCGGTTTAGGAGGCGTTTTCTATAAAACAGGCCCAAAAGAATCTGTACCTTTCCTACCGTGGGAGGCATAACCACCTTTAACGGCCGTTTTTCTGAAATCACCCTGAAAATGCGTAGCTTCCTCCCCTAATGCTGAGCCTCTATGTTGTATTTCCTGCTTAAGACCATCTTTCAGATTGCGTTGCGCGTGTTCTTCCGGCGGTTCACGGTGAACAACCGGCACCTGCTGTTTTCTGAGGGACCGCTCATCGTGGTGTCTAACCACCCCAACACACTCATGGATCCCTTGGTCACGGCCTCGCTCATGAAGCAGAACATCTATTTCCTGGCCAAGAGCAGTTTCTTCAAGCCCGGCCTCCAAGGCTGGCTTTTCCACCGCCTGTTCATGATTCCCGTGTACCGCCGCGAAGACGTGGGCGACGGCGGCACCGCCCAGAATGATGCCACTTTCTCCAAATGCTACGAGTTCCTGGGCAAAGGCGGTACGCTCATGGTGTTTCCAGAGGGCAACAGTTTCATGCAGCGCCGCATCAGGCCCCTCAAAACCGGTACCGCCCGCATCAGCCTGGGGGCCGAGGCCCAGCATGGGTTTAACCTGGGCTTGCGCATCATTCCGGTGGGGCTGAACTACTCAGACCCCTCCCGGTTCCGCAGCGAGGTGTTCGTGAACGTGGGGGAGCCTATCCTTGTCAAAGACTTTGCGGCGGCGTACGCCGAAGATCCCTTCAAAGCCGCCCACGCCCTCACTGACCACCTCAAGGAGCGCCTGGAGGACCTGGTCATCCACACCGAGTCTGACGAGGTAGACGCCCTGGCCCGCCAGGTGGAGGCCGTCTACCAGGACAAGCTGGTGAAGGAACTGGACCTGGCCCCCTCTGAGCCCGAAGAACGTTTCCTGATCACCAAAGGCATTCTGCAGAGCATCAAGTATTTTGAGGCCCGTGAGCCGGAGCGTATCCATTTTCTGCGGGCCGAACTCCAGGACTACCTGGAGCACCTGGAGCGGGTAGGCCTGGTGCCAGACGCCTTCAAGCGGATTCCCAGGCGCAGCGAAGTAGCCTGGGGTACGGTACAGACCATTTTATACCTGGTGCTGGGGTTTCCGGTGTACCTCTTCGGGGTTATCCATAATTACCTGCCGTACCTGCTGCCGGCCAAGGTGGCCCGCAGCCTCACCAAAGACATTGAATTCTACGCCCCCATCATGATGACCATTGGCATGTTCACCTTCCCTATCTTTTATGCGCTTGTTGGGTGGGCGGTGCACGCCTGGTTTGGGTTGAGCGGCTGGGCTTTGGTAGGATACCTAGTGGCTTTGCCTGTAACTGGGTTCTTCGTGCTGCACTACTGGCACCGCGTGCAGGTGGCGCGCCGCAACTGGATTTTCTTCTCTCTTTTCTCCAAGCGTTCTACCGTGCTGCACAACCTGCTGGAGCAACGCACGCGCCTGATGGCTACCCTGGAGCAGGCCCGCGCCGAGTTTCTGGCCGCTTCCCCAGAAAACAGCCCCGAAACGAAGCAGGTGTAGTGTGATCCCCTTGTGAGAAAACGGAAGAGGAAGGTTCCCCTCCCGTCATGTTCTGAATCAGGTAGCGCCCCGGCACCGCCTTGCCCTGTTTGCCTGCGCAAATAATTTTCTTTGAATCCTGGCCGGCGGGTGAAGGAACAATCCGTCTGGAGGACCTGTGTCGTACATAGGAACAAGGGCAGGATGTTCTGCTTTCAGCTTGATTTCAAAGAAATGCGTCCAATCCCCAGAATACTGATTTTCGTTACCAGCCTCTTCTTCCTGTCTGCCTGTAGTTCCCTAGACACCGAGGAAGAAGTTACTCCTTCCCCCACCATTCCTCCTTCGCCCGGCACCTCAGGTTCATACCTCGCCTTGGGAGATTCTTACACGATTGGGCAAGGGGTTGCCGCCACAGAGCGGTGGCCGGTGCATTTGGCTAATTATTTGTCTGGTGAGGGAGTGAAGGTGGGAGAGCCCCGCATCATTGCCCAAACCGGCTGGACCACCGCTGATCTTCTCCAGCGCGTAAAGTCTGAGAAGTTTGACAGGGGCTATGAGCTGGTGTCGCTTATGATTGGGGTGAACAACCAGTACCAGGGCCGTAGTCTGGAAGAGTTCAGGACGCAGTTCCGGGAGTTGCTCTCGTTAAGCACCGCCATCGCGCTGAAAGACCCGACCAATGTGTTCGTGCTGACTATCCCAGACTGGGGCGGTACGCCGTTTGGTTCAAGCAGGGACCAGGCATATGTCAGTTCGCAGATCAAGAAGTTCAACGAGGTCATCAAAGCTGAAGCGGCCGCCGCCGGTATCACGGTCATTGACGTGTACGAAGTGTCCTTGTTGGTGAAGGAAACCCCTTCGTACCTGGCCCCGGATGGGTTGCACTATAGCGGCTTCATGCACCAGCGCTGGGCGCAGATGGCACTTCCCGAAGCGAAGAAAAAGCTGCCCTACTAAATTTTTATATAGCGCTCTTTTTTGGAACGGTATATGTATAGGGGATTTTACCGCCGCGGCGGCCTATCTTTAACTCTCACAGTATCCCGTATGGAAATGAAATTGAACGCACTTAGTGGCTTGTTGGTAGCGGGTATTTTGGCTCTGGCCGGGGCTCCTTCGCTAGCGCAGAACAAACCCCAAACTCCGCAGAAAGGCTCTGTCCTGGCCATGGCCACCCCCGGCAAAGAAGCCCCGGTCCGCCGCGAGACCTTGTCTGGCATTGACCTTTTCCCGCAAGACCCCAAAGCCGATGTTTTCCTGCTTTCTTTTCAGCAAGACATGACCGAGAACGGGGTTCTGGAACTGACCAACTACGCCGGGAAAGTCCTGTACACCAAACCTGTGCCAGCCGGTGACCATACCCTGGCTCCTCCTATGAACATAGGCAAACTGAGAACCGGAACCTATCTGGTAGAGGTGAAAACCCCTACCACCGTGTACTGGAAGAAAATGCGCGTTCGGCTGAAGTAATCAACAATCCCTCAATATAGCAGCAAGGCCTGCGGTGAACGTGTCACCGCAGGCCTTGCTGCTATAAAAGAATCGAGAAGCCTACCAGGAGAACGTGAGTTTGATTAATTCTGAGGCCCCGTTGTCATTGTCAGACACGGCCACGGCCTGCAGGTGGTGGCGGTCTTCTTCAATGATACAGATAGATTCCACCTTGCTTTTGTAGGGCGTGCCGTTGGCCTCGGTGATAGGCACCACCACCTGGGGTTTGGCCAGGTGCCCGGCCTCGTCTGCCGTATGGGCTTTGAGCCAGCCTACCAGGCTGCCGTAGATCTCCCCGTCCAGCACGGCATTGGGGGTTTCCTCGGCTGAGGCCGTGAACAGGAGCCGCCCGCCCAGGGCCTGGGCCAGGCCAGAGAAGCCGGTTTTGATCTGCTCCATTTCGGGCAGGGCCCAGGTCTGCACTGAGTTGGGTTTGGGCGCCGGCCCTTTCCCCGAAAGATAAGGCTCTATCGCGGACAGGGTATAGGTGATGAGCACGTTGTTGCCGCCCGGGGCGAAGCGCTGCAGCAGGTACAGGTATTCTTCATCGGCCGCCAGGCCCTCAATGTTGAGGGTGGCCTCGCCAATGATGGACTTGTCGTGGCGCAATTGGTCATAGAGCGGTTGCAGCGGGATCAGCACAGGTTTGCCCGCGCCTTGCCTGGAAAGGGGTACCAGATACCCGTTGTGGCGGGCGGTGGTAGAGCCGGATCCTATGATGAAGACGTAGGGTTGGCCGTCCAGGGTAAGCGAGGTGATGGCTTCCAAATCCGGTTTCACCGTTTTGGGGATTCTTCCTTCCACCAGGGAATCCGCTTCCAGCAGCGGCACTTTCTGCACTACCTTGAATTCTGCGTTGAGGCAAAACAGGTACGGCGAGTCATCCCCGATCACGTAATAATGGTCTCCCACCCACTCTATGCCCGAGGCCGAAGGGATGTCTGGCAACGGCACCTTTTGGCTGATGACGGCCTTGGGCTGGGTTGCAGCGGAATCTGAGGAGTGGCAGCCGGCGGAAAAAGCGGTAACGGACATGAAGAGGCAATAGCGGATTAGGCGAACGAACGTTTTCATTTTTACTCTCTTTTCCCAGTCTTCGCCACAACGGCTGACTTTCAAGACCTGGAGGCTTTCACAGGTGTACGAGGAGGGTCTGTTTTTGATCGGTTTTCTGCAAGGAAAGCTGAAACGGCCTTATACCAAGGCCAGTTCTTCCAGCACCTGCCGGGCCCGCAGGCAGCTGGCTTCCTTGTCTTTGATCTCCAGCATGATGTCTACATCCAGCCCGTTCAGGTGGGTGAGGAACTCCCGGAACAGGTCCGTTTCAAGGCTGGTGGTGTGCTTGCCCTTGCGCTCGCCGTGCGCCTGGGAACTGTAATCCATCATGAGCACGCCGTCCTGCTCTGGGTGCCAGGTACCCGCCGCCAGGTGCAGGGCCTCCTGCATGGGCTCGCCGTGGTTCAGGCACTCGTGGTGGAAATTGTCGAAGAGGATGGGGATGCCGGTCTCGCCGTGCAGTTCCAGGCAGTCGCGCAGGCTGTAGAGGCGGTCGTCGTTCTCCACCACCAGGCGGGCCTTCACTTCCTGGGGCAGCATGGTGTGGTAGGTGTGGATGAACCGTTTGAGGGCGGCCGGTTTGTCGCCGTACACGCCACCGGCGTGGATCTGCAGCTTGGCCGTGGAGTCCAGGCCCATCAAATCCATGACACTGCCCTGGTAGACCAGCTCCGCGATGCTGTTGCGCACGATGCGCTCATCCGGGGAGTTCAACACCACAAACTGGTCTGGGTGCATGGAGATGCGCATGCCGTGCTTCTTGATGAAATCGCCCAGGCGTTTGAACGTCAGCTGGAAATGCTGCTGCCAGTTGTAGGTGTTGATTTCATGGCTGGCAAAGGGCACCAACCCCGAGCTCATTCGGAAGAACAGGAACCCGTGCTCCAGGTTGTATTCCAGAATGCGGCGCAGGCAGGCCAGGTTCTTCTCCACGTTTTCAAGGAGGCGGGCCTCTGAGTAAGAAGCCAACCGGAAAGTGGTAGAGGAACTGCAGTCCAACGATTCATTCACGCAAGGGTATCCTATTTTCATGGTTCAGAAGGTTTGGAACTGTAAACCGCTGCCCCACGCAGAAGTTTATGGATAAGTAAACGGCAGGGCGGGAATGGGGTTCTTTGAGCTTCTGACTTCTGTAAAGCCAGTACCTGTTTTGAGGGCGTTTTAAGGGAAACAGACTGAATCCTAACCGCATTCGCGGCAAAGGTTAGGTAGGCTAGGAAGAGTACGCAACAACCGGTATTCCCTCTCCCTGAGGGAGAGGGTTAGGGTGAGGGGGCAGCGGTGGTTCCTGGGCAAAGGCCATTCCAATTGGCAACTTTCCCCCTCATCCTAGCCTTCTCCCTGGGGGAGAAGGAACCCCGGTATTGCGTTTAGAGCCTTCTTTTGCCAGAACAGCCGGAAAACGCTAGGCCGCTACTTCACATCCACTTCTTTCACCCCTTCCCGCCCGAAGAACGTGGGGAAATACATCAGTTCGGCCTTGGCCGGATTAAGGGTGTAAGTGCCTTTGTAGCGGGGTAGCAGTTGGATGGTGAACGTGTATTTGCCTTTGCTCAGGTGGTTGGAGAAGATGGACACCTTGTGGCGGAAGTACTCGCGGTGCGCCTCATGGCGGCCCCAGCTGGCTTTGGTGTCATAGGTGCAACCGGCTGGAATGGGTACTTCTATCATCACGTAAGAGGCATCGGCTTTCACTTCTATCTCCACTTCCATTTCTACCGGCTTGCCTGCGGTTAGGGTGGCTTTGGCTTGTTTGGTATGGGCGAAAGAGGTGCGCACCACAAAGTCCTTGTCTACCCGCGCCGGTTGGGCAATCCACTCGTTCTGGTAGGCCGTGAGGTACAGTGCCAGAGACCCCTGCTTTTGGATAGTGAGCGGCTGGGTGGACGTGAAGGTGGTGTCTACCGGGAATTTCTTCAGCGTAGTGTTCACCCCACCAGCTGTTAGGAAAAGCCGGTTCTCGGCTGTCTGGCCTTTCTCTTTGACCAAGTCCGGGAGTAGCGTCTCCAGGATTCTCGCCGATTCATAGGTGTTTCGCCAGTAGCCGGTGCGGCGCTCGTTTAGCAGGAAAGCCTGGATTTTAACCAGGTCGCGTTCGTGACCGCCCGAAGCCTTCAGGATTTCATAAGCCAGTAACGTGTTGGAGATGTGGTTGTCAAACAGGCTGAATTTGTCTTCGCCCCAATGCAACCCGCCCAGGGTAGTGGTGCGGCGGTAGTGCTGGAGGGTATCCAGGGGAGCAGGCAACTGCAGTTTCTGGCGGAGCCTGGTGAGGCGGAGCTGGTCTTCCAGTGCAGGGTTGGGCTGTTTCTCTAGCTTGGCCATGTACGCCGGAAAATCCACGTTGGCCTCCAGTTTCTGCAGAATCTCCAGCGCCCTGATTTTGTCTGGGGTGTCTTTCTTTTCTACGTGGAAGGTGAGGAACGCAATGAGCGGCTCTTTCTTGAAGCTGGTGCTGTAGCCTTCCTGCCGGGCCATGACCAGGGCCTCGGTGACGTGGTGGGTAATCCAGAGGTAAGCAGGGCCGTTTTCCCACCAGCTCCAGGTACCGTCCTGCTTCTGGGTTTTCTCCAGGTGCCTTACCAGGCGCCGCACCATTCTGTCGTGCTCAAAAGGCTTGCCCAGCACGGCCTGGATGCGCTTCTCCCATAGCAGGCCTTTCAGTTTGGAGGCGGCCTGTTCGTTGCACCAGTACTCGTAGCGGTGCAAGGCCTTGATTTCGTCCAGCATGACCTGCAGTAAATCGCTCTGGGCGTAGAAACGCACGGGGCCTTTGGCCGGGTCAAACGTAAGCGTGAAAGTGGTGTCCACGGGCAGGGAAAGAAACTGGCCTTTGCGCTCCAGGACGCCTTTTTTGTAGACGCAAATGTGCCGCCGCTCCCCGTCGGAGAAGCCGCTGCCCTGCCGCAGGCTGAAGAGCAGTTCCACCGAGTCCGGCGCTACGGTCGGGGCCTGCACCAGGACCGTATCTGTGTAGACGCGGCCCAGTTTCAGGTTCTGCTCCCTGAGCGCTTTGCCGTTGAATGCAAACCGGGTCTGTACGGAGGCAGTATCGGGCAGGTAGTTCACGGCCTTGCCGATAATCTGGGTTTGGTCGCCTTCAATGAGGAACCTCGGGCCGCTGAGGGTGGCCATCATGGCTTTGAAGGAGCGGATTTCGGTGCTGGCCTGGCCACTGCGTCTGTTTCCGTCCATGGCCAACACGTGCGCTTTCCAGCTGGTCACATCGCCTGGGAAGGTGACCGGGAACGTCACTTTGCCCTGCTTATCGGTGACTAATCTGGGTTGCCAGAAGGCGTAATCAGAAAAGTAACTCCGGATAGAGGCGGCGGCGTCTGTTTCTGCTCCGGCCAGCAGCGGTTGCTGGGCCGCTTCGGCTTGCCCTTTCTTGGTGGTGATAATAACCACTCCGTTGGCGGCGGCGGCTCCGTAGAGGGCGGTTGCCTCTGCTGCTTTCAAGGTGGTGGAAGAGGCAATGGCATTCGCCTCCAGGTCGGCTAGATTCCCGCTGAACGGCATACCATCCACGATGATAAGCGGCTGCGTGTTGCCCTGAATAGAAGAGGCTCCCCTGATTCTAACCCCGGCTACTTTACCCTGCAGTACTGTTGCCACGGCACCCGTAAGGTTACTTCTGGATTGAGTGCCAAATCCGGTCACCACCACTTCCTGTAATTGCCTGGCATCTGCCGGTAACTTTACTTCCAGGCGACTGCTGCCTCTCACGGGAACCTCTTGGTGCACATACCCTATGAAGGAGAAGACCAGGATGCCGTTGGCGGGGGCATCAATGGCGAAATACCCCTCCACGTCTGTGGCGACAGCTACGTTGGTTCCTTTTACCTGCACGGTTACTGCGGGTAAGGCCTCGTCGGTTCCTTTGTCCAGCACCCTGCCCCGCACATGGTTATGGAAGTTGGCAGAGCCCCCGTAAGAAACAGAGGGGGATGAGTTGCCACTGGAAGGTGCTGGATTCAGGAAGGACACGGCGTTGGGGTCATTGCGGAGGAGCCGCTCTACGCTGTTCTGCAGATACTTCTCTAACGCCCGGGTCTCTGAAGAGGCTTGTTGCAGTTGGGCTTTGGAAAGATAGAGGCGCAGCACTCCATTGGGTTTCATGGTAACCAACGTGCTAAGATGGCTGTGGTCAGCAAACAAAAGGACTAATTTATACTGGCCGGGGGCTATCTGGTGAAGCAGGGTCTGGCTGCCGCGGTACATGAGCACCTGTTGGGTAGCCGCCTTGGGCGGATACAGGAAAACAAACTGCGGGCTCTTCTGAATAGTGGTGTCCAGGTGCCACTGGAGTCGGCCGAAGCCGGGCTCTGTGCGGGGTTCCGGCTGGTTCAGTACCCGGGTGAGCCAATACTGGTACTGGGTGTCTTTCCATTGGGTAAGCAGGCTGGCCTCCGTGAGGGCGGTGGCAGCCAGGGTGCTGTTGGAGAGCACGTAAGGGGTAGCTTTGTCAAAGAGAGAGTACTTCCCCTTGAACGTCTGTTTTTCGCGCATTTTTAGCAAACCAGGCGAAAAATGGTGGGTGAAATGGGCCTCTGGGGTAAAGGAGATACGGAAACTCCCCAGTGAAACAAATTCCATAAGACTAGGGCGGAAGGGGCCCGCCAAGACCTCGTCATGACGGGTGTTGTCAAAAGAAGGCCGGGCCTGCCGGGCATTGGGTAAGGCCTGCACCACCGGGCCTTGTCTGAGGTAGGAGAGCCCCTGGGTGAAGCTCTGTTCCACGGGTACCAGGTACTGCGCCAGGTTGCCTTGCTCAGCCTCTGAGAAATGCCCTTTGGCGGCCTCTTTGAGCAGGTGCGGCATTTGGTTCTGGTCAACGCTCAGGATAAGCTTCTGCCCCTGCTTCAGGTACACGCTGTCTAAAATGATAAGGTGCCTGGCCGTACGGAGTTTCAGGTGATGGTATCCGCTGTCGGTGGGGAAGGAGTAAGGCGGCACCACATCGGTCCCGGAGAAATATACCGGTACCTCGTTGAGGTAGATAAGGTGCACCGGCACCACCCTCCCCGAGTCTACCACGAAAGGGGCAATCTGGGTAAGGCTATCTGCCGCCGGCGCGTAATTGGCGAACAGGCCTTTCTGGGGGTACAGCAACTGATAGTAAGCCAGGCTGTCCAGGCCCATGGCTTGCCGCCAACTGTTCCACTGCAGCAATTGGCGGCCCTTGTCTGGGCCATTCGCTACTTTAAAGGTGCGATTGCTTTTTCGGCTTCGGTACAGCCCAAAGGAGGGCACTGAGGGCGCAGCGGCGTTCTTGAACTTGGAGGTAAGCGCGTACGCGGTGAGGTCTACGTTGGCGGCGGGTTTGCCTTTAGCGTCTTTCACTTCCAAGGTGAGGTTGGTCTGCTGCCCCGGGTACACCGTGGCCGGGGCCTGCACGGCAATAGCCAGCTCACTTTTCCGGAAAGGTATATTGTATTCCTCGCTCTTTACCTGCCCGCCCCATATGTACTGAACCGAGGCATAATACGGTTCCCCAGGAGGAACCCGGCGGGAATAGCTCCATAGAGCGGTCGTGTCTTGCCCCCGCTCCACCAGCTGGTTGTTCCTGTAGATGAAATACCAGAACGGCAGACGGCGGGGGTTCTGCAGGCTGAGGAAAAGAGAGTCTGCGGTGCGTTCTGAGAAGAACTGCAGGTTGGCGCTTTCCTGGGGCAAGGATAAGGAGGCGCTCCGTTTCCCGTTGCTGAGTTCATAGGTTCTGGCGTATGGCTGTAAGGGAAGTAGCGCCGGAAGCTGTACCTGCTGCGTCTGGAATTTCTCGTTTTTGCCATTATAAAGAACCAAGGTAGCCTGCTGCGGCTTGGATTGCTCGCCCTCCAGGTACTGCGCCAGCACGCTGTCGTTTTTGAGCGTGAGCTGGAAGTGGCCCTCCTCAAAAGAATAACTGCCCCTTACCTGCTTCTCTGCCCGTTCATTGCTGGAGTTCAGGAACACCGCCTTCACTTGGTAGTCAACCCGCGCCTTGGGGAAGATGGAAGCCGGTAGTGGGATGATGGTCTCGCCGGTGTTCTCCAACGCCTGCCGGTGCACCCACAAGGTGTCCGGTATAAATTGAACGGCATTCTGGCTCTGGCTTACCTGCTTGGTGAGCACGGTTAGTTCCACCCGGGCATCAGGTAAGGTGAGACCGTTGGCATCGGCACCGCGCAATATTACCTGGTTGGTAGTGCCCAGGAAGTGCTCTTCGCGCTCCAGCCGCAGGGTATAGGTGTTTTCCTTCAGTTCATAGTCTTCGTAGCGGAAAGAGGTGGAGATGATTTCCTTGTCATCAGATTTCTTTTCCCGCACCAGGTCCAGGCTTACCTGGGTATCCAGCCTGATTTTAAGGGAATCGTGCAGAACCAGGAAACCTTCATAGGCGCCGGGCCGGTAGGGCTGCAATTGCCCTATTTTTTTAGGCTTGTAATTGACGTAGATTTTAGCGGTGAGAGGCTTTTTATACGGCTGGCCGTTTCTCTTCACCACAAACGTCTTGTAGTGCACGGTGTCATTGGGCCGGTACAGGGGCTTGTTGAGGGCTAGATAACCGCGCTGCTGCCTCTTGTCTTCCCAGTCATAAGGGCGGTAATCTTCCTCAAAAATAGAAAAAGCAGACCTTATCCAGCCCTGTGGTTCATGGTACTTAAGAGTTTGCACCACATCCCTGAACGGGCTCCACAGGTAGGAAACAGGCCTGCGGAACAAAACCTTTTCCCAGAGCGGCAGGGCATAGGTGAGTTTTTTATTTTCAGGGTCAAGGGGCACATAGAAGGTGAACCCTGCCTGCGTCACCGAAAGCAGGCCGCTTCTCTTGTGGCCGGCCAACCGGTAGCTTTGGGAGGCGGCATCAAACGGGATTTTCCGGTTCCTTATTTTCACCTGGGCATCAGGTATATTATTGCCTAACGTATCATACAACACCACTGCCAGGTCTACGTGGTTCTTGAGCAACTGCAACTGGGTGTGGACTACGCTGGTGAGCGAGTACTCCAAGTCTGGCCCGGAGGTGTGGGTGTACAGGTAATGCCCCTGCGGCAACCGCTTTGCGTAAGGCTGATGGGTAGGGAAGGAATCTACCTTAGTATGGAAGAAGCTCTGCCGGACAGTCTGCATCCCTTTTTCATACAACTGTCTGGCCTCGCCATCAGAAAGTTTATAGAGGTAAGTGTAGTAACTGGTGGTGCGGGCGTTGGCCAAATCCCGCTGGGCAAAGGCATTGAGGGGGAGCAGCAGATACCCTATATAGAACAGAAAGAGGAGACGCGTGCGTTGGCAGGGGAGCAGAGGCATGAAGGCTGTTTTTGTCTTAATATAGTGAAAAAGCAGTATTTTACTATGTTCGGCTCGCGTCCCGGAGGCTGTTTCTTGGCAGATTCCCAGAAAATGGCCGGTAAATAGAACCAAGAGGGGATTGGGTTTAATGCAGATTCTTCGTTTGGATGGGTGGCAAAAAAGCCTAATTTTGCGTACAGTTTAACGAGAGCGTACATCTTTCACATAATCCACTACACATGAGTGTTTTAGTAAATAAAGATTCCAAAGTGATTGTGCAGGGCTTCACCGGCTCAGAGGGTTCTTTCCACGCACAGCAGATGATTGAATATGGCACCAACGTGGTAGGCGGTGTAACCCCGGGCAAAGGCGGTTCCACGCACCTGGATCGTCCGGTGTTCAACACCGTGGCCGAGGCCGTAGAGAAAGCCGGTGCCAACGTGTCTATCATTTTTGTGCCGCCGGCGTTTGCCGCCGATGCCATCATGGAAGCCGCCGATGCCGGGATAGAAGTGATTGTGTGCATCACCGAGGGTATTCCGGTGAAAGACATGGTTGCCGCTAAGAACTACATCAAGAACAGAGCCGTGACCCTGATTGGGCCAAACTGCCCGGGTGTGATCACCCCAGGCGAGGCGAAAGTAGGCATCATGCCTGGTTTCGTATTCAAGCCAGGTAGAATCGGGATTGTGTCTAAGTCTGGTACCTTGACCTATGAGGCCGCTGACCAGATTGTGAAAGCCGGTTTGGGTATCTCTACCGCCATTGGTATTGGAGGGGACCCCATCATTGGCACGCCTACCAAAAACGCCGTGGAACTGTTGATGGAAGACCCAGAAACTGATGCTATTGTGATGATTGGTGAGATTGGCGGTAACTACGAGGCGGTAGCCGCGGAGTATATCCGGGCCACGGGCAACAAGAAGCCAGTAGTGGGCTTCATTGCCGGTCAGACGGCTCCGGCCGGCCGTAGAATGGGTCACGCCGGTGCCATCATCGGCGGAGCCGATGATACTGCCGCCGCAAAAATGCGCATCATGCGCGAGAACGGCATCCACGTGGTAGACTCTCCCGCTGAAATTGGCGAGACCATGGTAAGAGTACTGCAAGGCGAGACAACCAACGCATAGGTTCCTCCTCTTATTTGATATGAAAAAGGCGGCCCCGCAAAGGGCCGCCTTTTTATTTTCAGGGTATGGCAGGTTCCGGGTTTTCAGACGGTCTCCTAGTTTGGAATTCTATTTAGTAGCCTTAATTGTTTGCCTGTGGCACCATTTGCTGAAAGAAAATGCCCCTGCTGCTTTCGGGCTGGTTTTCTAAAACCAGCCCGAAAGCAGCAGGGGCAAATCAAGAGTTGGTTTTGCTTACAGGCTCCTATGGCTGGAAGGCCCTTGGTAGCAGGCAAGCCAATAAACGTTACCTGCCACCCACGGCCGGCGTGGCGGCGGGGGCTTTCTCGTGGTATCTGGAGTAGTTCACTTTCAGGTTGTCCAGGTGCTTGAGGTTTTGCTCCAGGCGCAACCTGAAATCTGCGTAGTCTTTCTGGGTTAGCGGGGTCCAGGCAACTTCAGCTAAGGCGCAGGCGCGCGGGAAGGTCATGCTTTCGGCGTGCTCCTGGGTAGGGATGTACTCCGTCCAGAGATTGGCCTGGACGCCCAGCACATGCTTGGCCTCCTCAGGGGTGAGAACGGCCGGAACGGGATTGTAGGAGTACACCTTCTCCAGGGGCAGGAAGCCGCCAATGGCCTGGGGCTCTACTTTTAGGTTCTCTTTGGTCTGGTAATGGTCAAAATACAGGTGCGTATTGGGGGTCATAATCACGTCGTGCTTCTGCTTGGCCGCCGCAATCCCGCCTTTCTCGCCGCGCCAACTCATCACGGTGGCATTGGGGGCCAGACCGCCTTCCAGAATCTCATCCCAGCCAATGATGGCGCGGCCTTTGGAGTTCAGGAACTTTTCCATGCGCTGGATGAAATAGCTCTGCAACTCGTGCTCGTCTTTGAGGCCTTCGCGCTTGATGACCTCCTGTGCCTTGGCAGATTTCTTCCAGACATCCTTGGGCGCCTCGTCGCCGCCTATGTGGATGTACTTGCTGGGGAAGATGGCCATTACCTCGGTGAGCACGTCTTCCAGGAACTTAAAGGTGACCTCGTTGGGGCAATAGATGTCTTTGAAAACGCCCCAGGTACCCGATACCTGGTAGGTGGAGTCTTTGCAGCCCAGCTCAGGGTAGGCCGCCAGCGCCGCCAACGAATGGCCCGGCATCTCAATCTCCGGAATCACGGTGATGAAACGGGCCTGGGCATAGGCCACCAGGTCTTTCAGTTCTTCCTGGGTGTAATAGCCGCCGTGCGGTTTGCCGTCAAATCCTTTATCCGTGTCGCGGCGGTGGCCCACCTTGGTTTCCTTGCGCCACGCGGAAATCTCCTGCAGCTTGGGGTATTTCTTGATTTCAATGCGCCAGCCCTGGTCTTCCGTGAGGTGGAAGTGCAGGGTGTTGATTTTGTAGAAGGCCAGCAGGTCAATGTATTTCTTGACAAAGCTGATGGGCTGGAAATGGCGGGCCACGTCCAGCATCAGGCCGCGGTACGCGAAGCGCGGGGCATCCTCAATGCTGACGGCTGGTATCTTGAAGCTCTTTTGGCCGGAGTTCTTGGTTTCAATGGCGGCGGGCATGAGCTGGCGCAGGGTCTGGATGGCCAGGAACGCTCCCTTGGCGGTCTTCGCCGTCACGGTCACTTTCTTGGGGGTCACCTCCAGTTGGTAGCCTTCCTCATTGGCAATGCTGGGGTCTAACCGGAAGGAGATGGTGTTCTTCTTGTCTTTGGTGCCGTAGCCCAGCTTGTACCCGGCGGAGGTCTCTACCAGGTCCACCAGGAAATCAGTGGCGGTTTTCAGGTCAGGGGCGTTGCTTCCCAGCAGCACCTGCGTCTTGGGGCCCAGTTGGAACTCGCCTTTGGCAGGCGTCAGTTTCACGGGCTTGGGGATGATGGCGTAGCGGGCGGCGTCTTGGGCCTGGGTGGCCAGGCTAAGCAGGAAAAACCCGGTTAGCAGGAGCAGGCGCCTGGGGAGTAAGTTTGTTAGCATGATGGAAGGGGGTTATAGGTTATTTCAGATAGTTGCCTTTTTTCAACACCTCCACCCATTTCTGGTAGCCGGCCACGGTGAGGTGCAGCCCGTCATGGGTGTATTCGCTGACCAGTTTCTTGTTCTGGTCCAGGAAATGCGGGTAGAGGTCAACCACCTCAATCTTCTCTTTCTTGGCCAGGTCTTTCAGGGCGTTGTTCACCCACAGGATGTGCTCTTCTTTGTGGTAGTGGTTCTTGAACTTGCCAAACGACTCATTGGTGGGCAGCAGGGTCTGGAAGTAAATCTTTGTCTTGGGCGAGCCAGCCTTGATGCGCGAAATCATCTTCTGGTAGTTGGCCAAAATGACCTGGTCCGGCACGTTGCGGGAGATGTCATTGATTCCGATGAGGATGAACACTTTGGCCGGTTTGCCTTCAATGACCTCGTGGAGCCGCTCCAGCACCCCAAAAGTGATATCACCGGAGATGCCGCGGTTCTTCGCCTGGGGCATGCCCAGGAGCTCGGCCCAGTCGGTGTTGGCGGTAAGGCTATTGCCCAGGAAGATGATGTCTTTGGAAGAGTTAGGGTAAGACTGGAACTGCTGCACCTTTAAATCAAAGCTGCCTGGGCGGTAGGTGCTGTCCCATTTGGCCGGCTGAGCGGGAGCCTGCGCCTGGGCCTGGGAAAAGAAAGCGAACGTTGCGGCCACGAGGGCACCTCTTACAAGTTTCATGGGGTTGGAATTCTGGTTGGGGTGAGGATATAGTTTTCAAGCCTGTTTAGAACCCGTTTTCTGAGAATCAGGCCTTAAACGCTTAGCTTATTGCTGGGCGAACAGGTTGGGGTAATCTGAGATGATGCCGTCCACGCCCAGGGCCTTCAGCTTGGTCATCAGCTCGGCGGTGTTCACCGTCCAGGGAATCACTTTGATGCCGCGGTCATGGCAGGCTTTCACCAGTTCAGCAGTTACCATTTTATGGGCGGGGCTGTAGATGACCGGCGTGAAGCCCAATTCCGTCAGGTTCTCGGCTACGGTCTTTTTGTTGTCTACCAGAAACGAGGTGCGTACGTGCGGGTATTTCTTGTGCAGCACCTGCAGCGGGCGCACGTCAAACGACTGGATGACCACGTACGGGGCAATGCCTTTCTTCTCAATCACCTGCATCATGGCCTTCACGAATTCCTCTGAGGCGGGGTGCAGTTTATTGTCGCCGGCTACCTTAGATTTCACCTCAATGTTGTAGAACACCTGCGGCTTGCCGGTGGTCTTGAGATACGTCTGCACCGAATCAATCAGGTCTGCCAGGCGCGGGATGTAGGTTTTGACCAGTTGCTGCTCCGGATAAGCGCTGTAGCGCTTGGTGCCCAGCTCAAAAGCCTTCACCTGGGCATAATCCATCTGGTAGACGATGTGTTTTTTGGCGTCCTCGGTGGGGATGTCTTTGCCGTCTGGAGTGCGGGCGTACAAGGGGTTGATGTGCGGGTCATGCGTTACCACCACCTGGCCGTCTCTGGTCACGTGGCAGTCCATCTCCAGGGTAGTCACGCCCAGGTCAATGGCCTTGCGCATGGCCGGGATGGAATTCTCGGGCATGAGGCCGCGGGCCCCGCGGTGGCCTTCGGTGCCAAAGGCGGGCAACGGCGGAAGCTGCTGGGTCAGGGACTGGGCGCTTTTGCAGCCAACTACCAGGGCAGCGCTGAAAAGAAGGGCGGAAACGGTTTTTTTCATATTTGTAAGAGCAGGTGTTGTCTTTTAATGGCTAATTAGAGTCAAAGTTCCCTAATAAGAAAGGGTGTAAGTTACGCTTTGCCAAAGCCCATGGCCATTTACCCATCCCTGCCGTCCAAAGAAAGGCAGGGATGGGCTGTTTTTGCGGATAGATCGTCACAAATCAGCAGTGCATACCTCAACAGAGACAAAGGCTAAGCCGTGGCAGAAACCGCCTCGTACTTGTTTCCGAACCGGTCTGTGGCCACCACTTTCACCTGTTTCACCTCCGGGCCAAAGTGTGCCATGAAGAGGTGCTCGGTGCGAGCGGGCTCCGCGAAGGCGCGGCGGGCGGGCAGTTTATCGCCTTTCATGGTGCGCACGGTGGCCGGGTCAAAGCCTTTGGTGTTGGACAGTGCTCCCATGGCCTTGCCATCAGAAAACCATTCCACCTTCCAGGCAGGGTCCCAGTTCCAGACGTTGGCAATGAAGCGTTTCTGGGCTGTCAGGTGCTCAATGTCCAGGCTGATTTGGTAGTTCTTGTCCTGGCCCGTGGATTTGTAGTACCAGCTCAGTTGGTTGCCGTTCACCTCGTACACGCCGTAGCCGTTGGGGGTACCGTCGGTGCAGATGGGCCCAGACCACCAGGCGCCGCACACGGTGCCGTGCACATGCTCATAGATGCCCTCGCGTATCAAGTTGTAGTTGGTGTGTGTGTGGCCGGTCATGATGTGTACCTGGTAGCCTTGCAGCAGGGCAAACAAATCCTCTCGGTTTTTCACGTGGCTGGAGATGGGAATGTGCGCGTTGAGGATGACCAGATGGTCTTTGGGCACAAAGCTGAGGTCTTGCTTAAGCCAGGCCAGCTGTTGCTCAGAGATATAACCATCGTAGTCGCGTTCCGTGCCCAGGTAACGCACATCGTCCAGCACAATGTAGTGGGCCTTGCCGCGGTTGAACGAGTAGTACGTAGGCCCGAAGTGCTTCTGGAAGGTAGCGTCTGAGGTTTCATCGCCGCCCAGGCGGTAGTCCATGTCATGGTTGCCCAGTGCTTGGAAAAACGGCACGCCAATGGCGCCTACTGCCTTGCTGTAATCGGCGAAGAGCTTGTGGTTGTCCCAGACCAGGTCACCCACGCCTATGCCGTGCACCAGCGCGTCTTTGCCCAGGCTCTGCACCAGTTGGCGGGCATCGGGCACGGAGTCCTGCATCATCATGGCCACGTCTTCCTTGTTTTTCACCTGCGGGTCTGCCCACACAATGAACGAGTGCTGCGCATCGTCTTTGCCCAGCGGCTCCAGCTCAAAGTCGTATTTATCCTTTTTGCCGCCGGTGATGGGTTGGTAATGGCGCGCCAGGCCTTTCTCTTGGGGGAACGCGTACCCGGCCGGGATGGACAGGAACACAAATCTTGCCCGCTCATTCACCGGCAGCTCAAATTGCCCGCGCTTGTTTGTCTGCACCACCGTGAACCCGTCTGACACCGAGACATTGGCCAGTTTCTTCCCTTTGGCGCGTACCGTTCCGCTAAGGGTGGTCTTTTTTTTATTTCTGGCGAAAACACTGGGGCCAGTTAAAACCAGGCCGCCCGAGAAAAAGGCCAGGGTCTGGAGAAAGGTTCTTCTTTTCATGGGTAGGAGTGGGGGCTGTGGTTTTGTTTTTTGGTTTGTGATAGAAAGGTTGGTTTCAGGCCTGCTTTTCAGGAAAGAGGCCTGAAACCCTTCCGGTGCAGCATGGGGGCGTTAAGGTACGTATTGGGCCCAGAACGAGGAAAGAGACAATGCCACTACCTCGCCTAAGCTATTCGGTGTAAGTTTCTCCCGCGCCTTCCCCTGGCTCTGTTTTACCTCCGTTTTACAAAAACAAGGCCGAAAACTTTGCCAGGGAAAGGGGTTTGGGAAATACTAATCTGCGGATTAGGCATTCATGTTGATGGACATGATCTTGCCTTTCTTGCGGCTCTCCTCGGCCATGAAGCCCATAAGGTGCGCCTCAATGGACTCGTCAATGGTAGAAGTGAGCAGCTTGGGGTTCTGGTGCGCCACCGCCTGCACGAAGTCTTTCACGAGTAGCCAGTCGCCGCCGCCGTGGCCGCTGTTTTTGTAGCCGTCCACGTCCTCAGCTTTGGGGACTAATTTCAATTCTTTGCGGGTTCTGAAGTCATTCACCACCAGCTCGGTCATGTCGCCTACCATGTCGCCCATGGTGCCCATGATGCGGGTGCGGCGGCCATGGTACGAGGTGAAGGCCTCCATGGAGAAACTGGCCGTCACGCTGTCAGCGAACTGGATGCTGGCCACGTAATGGTCGGGCTGGTCGTTCTCCATGCGGTACACGCAGCGGCCGTAGTTGGTAGTCTTTAGCCGTTCCATGATCACCTCGGGGTGCTTGGCTTTGTCAGCGGGCAGGTCTAACACGGCCAGGCGACGGCGGTCTTCATAGTAATGCTTGATGGCCGAGTACGGGCACTCGCGCTCTACCTTGCAGCCGTCGGTGCAGCGGGGAGTGCTGCCTTGGGGGGCGTTCTCCTTGCGGAACAGTTTCAGGTCACCCATGGCGGCAATGCGTTGGCTGGGTTTGCCTACCACCCACCGGATGATGTCCAGGTCATGGCAGGACTTGGCCAGGATGATGGGCGTGGTTTCCTTGGAGTTGTGCCAGTTGCCGCGCACGTACGAGTGGGCCATGTGCAAATGCTCGATAGGCTCAAAATGCTGCACGCTCACAATGTCACCAATGGCGCCTTGCTGGATCAGCTCACGCATCTTCACGAAATATGGGGCGTAGCGCAATACGTGGCACACCGCCACGATGCGGTTGTTTTTCTTGGCCAGCTTGAGGATGTCACGGCATTCCTTCTCGGTGGGGGCAATGGGTTTCTCCAGCAAGATGTCATAACCCATAGCCAGGGCCTTCATGCAGGGGGCATAGTGCAGGTTGTCTGGCGTGGAGATAATGACCGCATCAGCGAACTTGGGGCGTTTGAACACGTCTTCCCAGGTGTTGAAGCGGTTCTCAGCGGCTATCTTGTGTTGGGTGGCATACTTCTCGTTCCGGAACTGGTTGGGTTCGGCCACCCCCACAATGTCTATCTGATCAGGGAATTTGGACGCATAGTTGCCGTATACCGTTCCGCGGCTACCGGCGCCAATGGTGATGGCGGTGATGGCTTTGTTGAGCGGTTTGTGCTCTGGGTTGGGGGGAATGGTGTAGGAGTAGGTGTTGTCTCCCAGTTTGGCCAAAGCCTCGGTGCTGATGACGGCGGCGCCAATGCTCAAGCCTAATGATTTTAATAATTTCCGGCGGTTCATGATATCGGATTATTAGTAAGAAATAGGTTACTTTAAAAAGCCAGCTTTTGGGTATGGCTGGTGAAAGAGAATTGGTTTGCCTTCCTGCGGAAGCCCTTCTGGTGATAAAGCTATTAGCGGACTAAGCCCGGTAATTTTTTCATCTCGTTATAGTAAGCCATATAGGCATCAAAGAATTGGGGGTTGTTTTTGAGCAGGAGAATGACCTCGTTGTTATAGTAAACCGTGTTGCCTGTATAATTATGGGTGCCGGTTACCACCAGATTGGTCTGCTCCCCTTTCCATACTCCTTTGATGAGCATGAACTTGGCATGGATATTAATTTTAAGCTGGTTAGAGGCGGTTAGGTTGTATATTTTTACATAGGCTCCTTTCCTTTTGAGGTTTTCCAGACCAGCCAAGATTTCATCATCCGCCTTGCTTTTGGCAATGACCTCTACAGTGGCGCCCTTGTTCAGGAGCTCTTCAAGTTTGGTAATGACATTCAGGCGGGCAGCCGTCCAGTCTGACATCCCTATTCTGATAAGGGCAGAGGAAGGGTCTGTGATCTGGTTCAGGATCTCTATGATGGAATCTGCCCCGTAGTTTTTCCCGCTTTTTCGTTTGGGAAAGAAAAGAGCTGAGATTCCAGCCGCCGGATCCTCAAATTCACGGTATTCAAAGTTTTTCATGCCGCTGGCGGCTTTGGCCTTCATATCTTCCCAATACCCTTTGTAAGCATTGTATAGACCTTGGTTAGAGAGAATGACAGCGTCTTGTATTTTCTTTGAATCTGCCACCGAGAAGTTGTGCGAGGTTTGGAATACCACTTTTCCCATTTCACCAGAGGCGGTGGAGAGCTTGGAAAACAAAACGAATTTGTTGTGGTTGATAGAGCTATTGCCGGCATCACTGGTGACTACTACCATTTCTGAGTTAGGCTTCAGGAAAGCACGTATCTCATTGACGGCAGGCGGGTTCTCTATTTTGGTTTCCTCTCTGCTCATGTCCACCATAAGGTGCAGGTTTACTCCTCTGTCAGAGGCTTTCCGTAAAGCAGAGATCAGCTCAGGATGGCTAAATCCAAAGATGCACAGGTGAACCGAACTTTTGGCAGGAGCCGCATTGACCATGGAAACTAGCCTATCCATGATGGCAGTTGAAGAGAGGCCACTGCCCACCTGGTCTAGCCTGGTGAAAACAACGTCTGGGACTTTGGCTGTTAACGCAATAGCTGAATCCTCTTTTGCCATGGATTCCTCGCTCTCATCTTTGCAGGCAGACAGGCCCAGCAGAAGGAAGATAAAGGCAAGCTTTAGTTTGTTCATGAAGATACGTCTATGGTTTCTTTAGGATAGAAATGAGAGGTTGACAAGCCGAGCCAAGGTTTACCAGGAGTTATTCTTTGGTACTTTTCCTTTCCTGGTGTCTTTATGAGGTAAAAAGAAGTGCGCTTGTTGGTTTAAGAACAGAAGCGCACTTCTTTGGGAGGTAACCTATTCCACGCCGGCGTAAACTGCGAAGTTGTCAAAGGCAAAGCGCCCGTTGAACACCGCCGGAGGATTATTAGCGCCAAGACCTTGCTTGAACAGCCTGAAGCGTACCGGGCCGCTGATGTCCATCAAAACGGTGGCTGTTCTGGTCCAATTGCCGGCCTCGGTCATAGTAGGGCCCACTTTCTTCCAGGTCTTGCCTTTGTCCTGGGAATATTCAATCCACCAGGTGCTGGAGGCGTCTGTGTAGTAGGCGCCGTAGATATAAGTAACCTTAGATGCCCCGTTGGGAAGGTCAAAGTTCATCTGAACGTACGGGCTCTGATTGGCGGGCCGGCCATCTTGCATTCTAATGCCCCACGTGCCGGTGAACCTGTCCCGACCAGGCGTTTGCCCCACAATGGAGTAGAAAAGTTTCCAGGAGCCCGTGCTGAAGTCGATCGTATTGTCCACTACTCCCCGTAAAGGGTTCATGTTGTAGCTGTCTTTAACCAAACTAGGGTTGTCAAACGTCTCTGGGAAACCTGGGTAAAGCGGCCCGCTTTGGTCTTCCACATCATTGATGGACCGCAACGACAGCAGGAGGGTGGGTGTTTGGGCCTGCGGATTTACCCCTGCCAAAGGCACGCCGGTATAGGTGGCGCTTGGCCACAGCCTCTCCTGGGCGAAGGTGGCTGTGGATTGGGTGTGCAGAATAATGTTGTTCCCGTTCCCGTCCGTCATCTGTTTGTCTCCGCTGTAGGTGGAGGTACGGGTAGGCGTTGGGGTGATGTTTCCTGCCACAATCTTCACCAAGGTACCCTCATAGTCACCTGGTTTATTCACCAGTGCCTCAAGGGAGACCGTTCTGGGGTTAACGGTGATTCCAGATTTTACTTTGGTGACCGCCGAAGGCTGCAAGCCGGTAATGTGCAAGGCTCCATTGATACTCTTGAGCGCGGCTCCTTCGGTCTCCACTACCACAGAGTCACCTACCACTAGCGGTGTGCTGCTGGGGGTTCCAAACTGGAGAACGATTCCTCTGGTGAGTTTTCTCCGGGTATTCTGGATGATTACCTGGTTGCTAGGGAAATTTCCGGAAGAAGGGTCTGAGATGACTACTCCTACTACCTGGTGCGCCCCTGCCATTTTCTCTCTGGTGAGGGTCACTTCTTCTCCCCTATACAGCGCCCTTACGTCTGCGAGTGACATGTATGGGCTATCTTGCCCTATTGCTTCGTTCACATCTTCTTCTATACAAGATGTGAAGGCTATTGCTCCAAAGGCGAAAGCAAAAAGCTGTAACAGTTTATATTTCATGGTATTTTTTATTTGTAGGGTGAGTTGTACTGCGAACTCCTCAACTTGATTTGCCTATCACTTTATTCTTGCCACCAAACTTTCGTGTTGATATCATCTGGGCCTTGGTCTGCCACGGCCGCCAGATAGTTGTCACGGTTCAGGCTTTGCACGTAGAGTGGATAGTTGATGCGGGCAGGCATTCTGCCATTGTTCTTCACCCCTGGGCCAATGGGCAGGATAGGATAGCCGGTTCTGCGGTACTCAAACCATTGCTGAAAGTCCGTGAAAAACAAGGCGTAATACTTCTGCTGGTGGATCAGGTCCATCTTTCTGCCGAAATCATACGTGTCCTCCCATTTGACTTCTTCATTGGCAAAATAGCCGGTGGGTACCGTTAGACCCCACAGAGTAATGCCGTTGGTAGCCCCAGTCTCATAATAAGTCTTGGGGCTGCCTGAAGTGTATCCTTTTAAGGCGGCCTCTGCCAAGATGAACTGCACCTCAGGGTAATTGAGGATGTTGCCTAGGAGCGGATTGGTTCTGAGGGCTGGGAGGTAGGAAGACTCAGCGGCGGGTATTTTTCCGGTTTCATACCCGCTCTGGATGCCGGCATAGCGCCCTTCCCGTAGGGTGGCCCACACCGTGACACGGGGATCGCCCCACTGATTCAGGTTGTTGATAAAGAACTCTGCCATGTTTTGGGCAGTGTTCCAGTCAGCATCACGGGTGTTCTGGAAAGGAGACTGGTAGGGGGCGGTACCGGTGAAGCGCAGAATAGCGGACTCAGCATTGGTAGAGATGAGAGGATAGGTAGCGGCATTGATGTTCACCATGTTTCCTATCTTCTCTGCAGCACTCATCTCTTTGTTCACAATCTTGTCTGGTTTCCCGGAAACCCGTAGCAAGAGGCGCAGATACAAAGAGTTCCCGAATTTACGCCAGTTGGCCGCCACACCGTTGTACAAAGGATCCAATTGCTTCAGGCCAGAAGGGAAATCCCTTGCTTCAACGTCGGCCGCGGCGGACGACGCTGGCGTTAAGAGGGTATTGGCTTCTTCCAGTTTCTGGAACAGGTCGGCATAGATCGCCTCTTGTTTGTCAAACTTAGGCATTAAGATGCCTTCTCGCACTTTGTTGGCATTGAAGTAAGGTACATCTCCATACGTATCTGTTAGCAGCGAAAAAGCCCAAGCTTCACAGATAAGCCCAATCCCCATAAAGGTTTTGTGGTATTGTTGGGTAGGGTAGGTGGTGGACAAAACCTTGGCACTTGCATAGATGTCTTTAAAATCTGTGATCTGGGTGTACCAGTTGTTCCACATGTAATCTGCTTCTGCCGTACGAATGACATAGCGGTGGATTTCGTCGTTGTCAGACCGCGCCACGTGCACCTGCATCAACTCGTTATTGAGGCGCATGGCCCGGTCAAGGTTACGTTGCACCAGATCTGTCAAGGCAGGAGCCAACAAGGACTCTGGCATGGCAAAGGGACTGGTGTTGGGGTTGGTGTTCAGCTCCTCAAACCCCTCATCACAGGAGTTAAGGGTAGTCATACCTACCACTGTAAGGAGGGACAAAGCAATTA
Organism: Rufibacter glacialis; assembly: GCF_008271745.1. Classification (GTDB taxonomy): domain Bacteria; phylum Bacteroidota; class Bacteroidia; order Cytophagales; family Hymenobacteraceae; genus Nibribacter; species Nibribacter glacialis. Next base: position 85,963 of record NZ_VKKZ01000019.1, read on the forward strand.
ATCTTATCTTTTTCATTCTTGTCTAATCTTTAGAAGCTAAGGTTCAGGTTAATGCCTGTTGTTCTGGTAGATGGGAACTGGCCCAACTCATACCCGGCGTCAATGGTGCCGTCATTCAGGGTCCCGAATTCTGGGTCAAAGGCAGGCCAGTTAGAGATAACCCATAGGTTTCTACCGTAGATGCCGATTGTTGCTTTCTCCAGTCTCAGTTTTTTAACCAGGTTAGTGGGAAGGGTATAGTCAAAGCGTACTTCCCTTAATTTGATGTAGTCAGTGCTGAACAGGTTCCCTTCCACGTTGTCGCGGCCGAAATGGGCGGTGTAATAGGTCCAGATGTTTTCCGCAACTACATCATTAGGCCTAAAGCTGCCGTCTCCGTTAGCAATCACTCCGTTGCCAATGATTCCGTTGTAACGGCCTGGTAACGTGTTCTTGGTCTTCCCTTGTTCAGCCAGGGTGGCATGAGTTAACGAGTAAGCCTTTGCTCCAAAGGAGCCGTCAAAAAGGACATTCATGCGGAATTGCTTGTACCTGAATTCATTGCCAATGCTTCCTTTCCACTTTGGAACCGCCTTGGCCAGATACATGATGTCATTGGTCAGCAAAGGGTATCCGTTCTCATAGATAATCTGCCCTTCTGGAGACCGTAAATAACCTCTGCCGTAGATGTCTCCCATGGTTCCGCCAATGGTAGCCTCTACTGAGCCACGCCCGCCAGGTCCTCTTTGCAATTGGTAAGTGGTAAGGCTGTCTGCCAGTTCTATTACTTTGTTTCTGTTAGCTGAATAAGTAGCGAAGATATTCCAGTTCAATCCCTTTTTGCTTTTGAGTGGTGAACCGTTGGCCTGGATTTCAATACCTTGGTTTCTCACCATACCGGCATTTAGGATCTGGTAGTTAGCACCAGAAGACCTGTCAATGGGTACAGAAAGGATTTGGTCTCTTGTATTGTTTCTGTAGACGGCAATGTCAAGCCCAATTCTACTCTTCAGGAAGCGGGCATCTATGCCGAATTCAACGCTCTCTGTTCTTAAGGGTAAAAGACTTCCGTTTGCTACTGCACTAGGGTTAGACAAGCCAGATGGGAAACCTGTGGCAATGGTGTAGGAGAAGTTAGTCAAGTAAGGTTTCATGCCGCCGCTTCCAACTTCTGCCCAGGAGCCGCGAAGTTTCAGGAAGGAAACAGACGCCGGCATGGGAATGACCTCAGAAAGGACGGTGCTCAAACTGACAGAGGGGTAAGGCTCAATGGGTTTCACGCCCGTTGAGGCGGCTAACGTGCTTGCCCAGTCTTTCCGCAGGGTTAAATCCAAGAATACCCAATCATCAAACCCAACAGTCATCAAGCCATATAGACCATTAAGTTCAATGTCTTGGCGCCATGGGTAATTCAAAGGTACATCGCGGCTATTGGCAAAGTTGAATACTTGCGGGTAGATCAATCTTTCAGCTCTCAGCTCATCTCTTACATACCGGTTCTTGGTTCTGCTTCCTCCCAGAGAGGTGGAGATCTCAAATCTTTCTCCCAGGTTACGGCCGTATCTTAACAGGAAATCATAGTTGAGTTCTTGCGAGAAGATGTTCTGCTCCCGGTACATCCCTTCTTTGAATTTCTCAGTGTCTTTGGGTCTGCGTTGCGAACGCTGCTCATAGGCTAAGTCCATAGACGTGCGCACCATCAGGCTCAGGTCTTTGGTGAAATTGTAGCTTGCCTGTATGTTCCCGGTCACCGAGTGCCTGTTTGACTTGTTTAACATCTCATAGGCAATCAGGAATGGGTTGTCAATCAAGCTACTGAAGGGGTAGTTCTGGGCAATCCCTTCCTTGCCCGGCTGCCAGTAGTCTCTATACCAATCCAGGTTTCCGTTAGGAACCTGCAGGATATTCCAGTACATGATGGACTGGTTGTTATACCCGGTGGAAGGCAGGTTGTCACTATACTTGTTGGTGTAGTTGATTTTGGTGGAGATCTTCAACTTGTCAGAAATATTCTGGTTTGCTGAAAAAGCTACCGTGTTTCTGTTGTATCCTGTGTTAGGAATAATCCAGTTATTAGATACATTGGTCAAGGAGAAGCGTACGGCTGTCTTGGAGGTACCACCGTCTAGGGTAACAGAGTTGGTGAAAGTCTTGCCAGCTTCGAAGAAGTCTTTACGGCTGTCTTTGTAGGGTACCCACGGTGTACGCTCGGTACCGGTTGTTCTAGTGCTAGGATCATATTGGAAGAACGTCTGACCATCAAACTTCGCTCCCCAGGCAGAACTGGTGCTTCGGGTACTGGTACCATCAAGGGTTGTATTAAAGGAGTAGTAATTTACGCCCTCATCGCCTTGCCCGTACTCGTACTGGTAATCTGGCCACCGGTTGATGGTTTCAATGGAGAAGTTGGAGTTAAAAGAAACTCCCAAGCCTTTTGCTCTGGGTTTCCCTTCTTTGGTGGTGATAATGATGGCACCGTTTGCTCCCCTTGATCCATACAAGGCAGTGGCGCCCGGGCCCTTCAGAACCGTCACACTTTCAATGTCTTCTGGGTTGATGTCATTGAGGTTAGTACCAAAGTCAACAGGGCTTTCCCCTTGCAGGTAAGCGGTGCTTCCATTGCCAGTAGCCCTACCGCTCCCGCTGTTGATGACAACGCCGTCTACCACAATGAGGGCTTCGCTGCCGCCCCCCAGGTCATTCTCACCCCGCAGGATAATCTTGTTTGAGCCTGTGGGACCACCACCCGACTTCACCATGTTCAAACCGGCCACCCGCCCGGTGAGGGCATCGGTCCAGTTGTTAGGCATGGCCTCCGTCAGGCTTTCACCCTGTACCGTGGTGGTGGCAAATCCCAGAGCTTTCTCTTCACGGGTAATGCCCAGGGCAGTGACCACTACCTCATTTAATTGGGTGGCGTCTGCGGACATTCTGATAGATAAGTTCTCTTCTGCCTTGGAGATCACCATTTTGTACTGTTGATACCCAATAAAGGTGAACGACAGGGTAGCACCCGTTTCCACGCTTACTTGGAACGTACCATCTGCATTGGTCATACCCACCGCTTGGTCGTTCACAAAGACCGTTACCCCTGGCATAGCCGAGCCATCCGTCTGGTCTACTACCTTTCCTTTTACCGGAACCTTCGTATTCTGGGCGGTTTGCTGGAAAGACCCTATAAACGCAGGAGGGGTGGCAAGTGCCTGCGTGCCGGTCAACAGCAGACAGCACCCGAAGAAAATGCCCTTCCGCCAGCTAAAGCTGCGGGGAGGCGGTGGTTGTAAAAATGTCTTCATATAGAAATAGGTTTAGTTTATGATGTAGAATAACAGAAAGCAGGCTTATACCAGGTTGAGATGGCGTTTCTCCCGTTGCCAGGTAAAGGCCGTAAAGACAATAGAGAGAATACAGGCTAGCACCAGCATAATGAAGCCTCCGTCCCAGCCCCATTTGTCTACAATGAAGCCCATGGCGATATTGGCGAACAAGGCGCCTCCCAGGTACCCAAACAGTCCGGTTAGGCCCGCCGCTGTTCCGGCGGCTTTCTTAGGAACCAGATCCAGGGCCTGCACCCCAATCAGCATCACCGGTCCGTAAATCAGGAACCCAATGGAAATAAGCGCTAGGTTGTCCACCCAGAGGTTACCGGCCGGGTTTTTCCAGTACACCACTACCGCTACCAGCACCAAGGCCATGTAGATGATGGTAGCCGGAGCCCGACGGCCTTTGAAGACCTTGTCACTGATCCAGCCGCAAAGCAGGGTGCCCGGGATGCCCGCGTACTCATAGGCGAAGTAGGCCCAACCGGTCTCTTTCACAGAAAATCCTTTGGCCTCTTCCAGATAGGTAGGAGCCCAGTCTAAGATGCCATAGCGCACCAAATAAACAAAGGCGTTCGCAAAGGCGATGTACCAGAGCACCCGGTTGTTGAAGACATATTCAAAGAAGATTTGCCTGGCCGTGAGCTCCTTTTCCAGTGATTCTGAATAATTAGCCGGATAATCGTTCTTGTAGGCCTCAATGGTGGGCAGGCCGCAAGACTGCGGGGTGTCTCTGATGAGCAGGTAAGCGATAAAGGCAACTACCAAGGCCACCATGCCCGGGAAATAGAACTTACTCTCCCAGGTACCGAAGATAGCAATGGCCGCTATGGCGATAGGACCTACCAGGCCGCCGCCAATGTTGTGGGCCACGTTCCAAATAGACATTTTGGTGCCGCGCTCCTTGGTGGAGAACCAATGCACCATCACCCGGCCACTAGCTGGCCATCCCATTCCCTGGAACCATCCGTTCAGGAAAAGCAGAAGGAACATGATGGTGATGGAGCTGGTGGCAAAGGAGGAAACCCCCATGAAGATCATGGTCAGGGCAGAGAGCAGAAGGCCCACGCTCAGGAAGGTTCGGGCATTGCTGCGGTCAGAGACGTTGCCCATCAGGAACTTACTCAAGCCATACGCAATGGAAACCCCGGAAAGGGCGAAGCCTAGGTCCGCCTTGGAATACCCTTGGGCAATCAGGTCGGGCATGACCAGGGAGAAGTTCTTGCGCACCAGGTAATAACCGGCGTACCCCAGGAAGATGCCCATGAAGACCTGCAGCCGGAGCTTTTTGTATTCAGGGTCAACCCGGTCCAGTGGCAACGGGGCAATGTGGGCCGCCGGCGCGAAAAGCCCTTTTTTAGGAGAGGTACCCGAGGATGTAGAAGTGTTGTCTATTGTTTTCAAGGTAATAGTTTGTCTGTCTGGTAGGGAAGGCCAACCCAGAAGGGTTGGTCCTCTTTGTTCTTATCAAATCTTATCCAAAGCTACCCTGGTTTTTTCTGATAACAGGGCAGGTGGCTGAACTTAACAAAAGCTTAATGTGCCCTGCCTTGCTCCTGGGCAAGCTTTTAGAAAGGAACAGGTCATTGTAAAAGCAAATAGAGAAGGGCCGCAGAACTGGCTCCGGCCAGCGGACCTATCACCGGAACCCAGGCGTAGCGCCAGTCACTGTGGCACTTGTTCTTCAATGGAAGAAGGCTGTGCACAATTCGGGGGCCCAGGTCGCGGGCCGGGTTGATGGCATAGCCGGTGGTGCCGCCCAAGGAGAGGCCAATGGCCCATACCAGGAACGTGACAGGCAATGCTCCCAGCGAACCCATGCCGATAGGGGTTTTCTGTTCGCCCATCTGTGGCTCTGTGATGTAGAGGATCACAAAAAGGAGCACGAACGTGCCCACCGCCTCACTGAACAGATTCGCATAAGGGTGGCGGATGGCAGGGCCAGTGCTGAATACCGCCAATTGGGCCAAAGGGTCTTCAGTAGAATTAAAGTGGGGCATGTAGATAAGCCATACCAGAAAGGCCCCGGCCATGGCGCCCAACAGTTGGGCCGCCACATAGACTCCCACCTGGCTCCAAGCGAACTTGCCTACAATGGCCAGAGCGAGGGTCACCGCCGGGTTCAGGTGGGCACCGCTGTAAGGCCCGGCAATCACCACTCCCGCAAAAACGGAAAGGGCCCAACCGGTGGTGATCACCATCCAGCCGCTGTTGTTGCCTTTGGTTCCTTTCAGAACCACATTGGCCACCACGCCCCCGCCCAATAAAATCAGGAACATGGTCCCAATCAATTCTGCTGTAAATGCTGACATGGAGCGTTAGGTTAAGGTAGTGATTTGTTCTGGCTGGCTATCCTGGGCCCAGGCTTTGGCTGCCCGTACCGCGCGGTCCCAACCTTCAGTCAAGGCTTCCGTGGGCATGTCTGGGGTTGCCTCATAGCTCTTCTTAACTTCCCATTGTTCCTGGATTTCCTCCACGCTGGTCCAGAAACCCGTGGCCAGACCTGCCAGGTAGGCTGCCCCAATGGCGGTCACTTCCGTGATGGCGGGCTGCACCACCCGTGCATTCAGGATGTCGGCCTGGAATTGCATGAGCAGGTTGTTTTCAGTGGCGCCTCCGTCTACCCGCAGTTCCTTGATTTCAATGCCGGCATCGGCTTCCATGGCCCGCAGCACTTCCATGGTCTGGAAGGCGATGCTCTCCAGGGCAGCGCGGGCAATGTGCGCTGAGGTGGTGCCCCGCGTCATGCCCACCATGGTGCCGCGGGAGTGTTGGTCCCAGTGCGGGGCCCCCAATCCGGCGAAGGCCGGTACCAGGTACACGCCTTCGCTGCTGGAAACCTTCTGGGCCAAGGCCTCTACTTCTGCGGAGTTGGAGATGATGCCTAGCCCGTCACGGAGCCACTGCACTACCGCTCCCGCTATGAAAATGCTTCCTTCCAGCGCATAGTGCACCTGGTCTTTGATTTTCCAGGCTACCGTAGTCACCAGTTTGTGACTGGACAGAATGGGCTTTTCGCCAATGTTCATGAGCATGAAGCAGCCGGTGCCGTAGGTGTTTTTCACCATGCCCGGTTTGAGGCACATTTGCCCGAACAAGGCCGCCTGCTGATCTCCGGCAATACCAGCAATGGGAATACGCGCGGCAAAGAGTGAGGCAGACGTTTCACCCACTACCTCGCTGGAAGAGGTAACCTTGGGCAGCATGTTGGCCGGGATCTCAAACAGGTCCAGCAGTTCCTGGTCCCAGTCTAAAGTATGGATGTTGAAAAGCAGCGTGCGCGAGGCGTTGGTGACATCGGTGACGTGGGTTTTGCCGCCCGTCAGGTTCCAGATAAGCCAAGAGTCAATGGTACCAAAGGCGAGGTGCCCGGCTTCAGCCTCTTCGCGGGCCTCTGGAATGGTGTCCAGGATCCATCTTACTTTGGTGGCGGAGAAATAGGCATCTATGACCAAGCCGGTTTTCTGGCGGATCATTTCTTCCAGCCCCTGTTCCTTGAGGTAGTCACAGTAGGCGGCGGTGCGACGGTCTTGCCAGACAATGGCGTTACAGACGGCGGCGCCGGTGCGCCGGTCCCATACCACGGTGGTTTCCCGCTGGTTGGTGATGCCAATGGCGGCGATGTCCTCTGCCCGTAAACCGGCTTTTGACATGGCTTCGGCGGCTACGCCGACCTGGGTAGACCAGATCTCACTGGCGTCATGCTCTACCCAACCGGGTTGGGGGAAAATCTGGGTAAACTCTTTCTGAGCCAGGGAAACGATCTTCCCCTGCTGGTTGAAGACAATGGCCCGGGAACTGGTGGTGCCCTGGTCAAAAGACAGTATATGTTTTGCCATCTTCATTAGTTTTTATAGCTGAGCAAAGGGGTAGACGCCTTACGGGCGGGGGTGTAGGGCTCCAACAGGTAATTTGCGGCCAGGGCCATGAAATCTTCCAGTTGCTGGTGTTGCCAATCCTCTCCGTGCCCTAGCTCTTCGGCCATTAACCTGGCTACTTCAGGGGCCATGTCCATGGCGGCCCGGGCGTCCAGGAACAGGATGCGCATTCTTCTGGCCAACACGTCTTCCACGGTTCTGGCCATCTCATTGCGGGTGGCCCAGACTACCTCAGCGGCAAGGTTGGGGAACCGCTCGTGCAAAGGCTGGCCCAGTTCAGGGAACCGCTTGACCAACGCCTGGATAAAGGTTCTATCTGCCCCATAGATGGAGAGGTGCTCAGATTTGGTCTGGGGCGCGGCAAACCCGTGGACTTTGAGGGTAGCGGTGACGCAGGGCTTCTGGGGCAGAATGCCCAAGGCTATGGCCTGGTCTACCGTGTCCTGGGCCATCCTCCGGTAGGTGGTCCATTTACCACCCGTGATGGTGATCAGGTTAGAGGGGGCTACCAGTAACTTGTGGCTTCTGGAGATCTCTTTGGTGCTGTTGGTGTTCTTGGTGGGGGCCGCCAATGGCCGTAATCCGGCAAAAACGCTCAATACGTCTTTTCTGGAAGGTTTGCGGACCAGGTATTGGCCGGCCGTTTCCAGAATGAAATCTATTTCCTGCTCCAGGGCCCTTGGTTCCAGGCTATTCTGGTCAAGAGGCGTGTCAGTGGTGCCCACCAGCAGGTGTTTGTGCCAGGGAACCACAAACAGCACCCGTCCGTCTGGGGTTTTCGGGATCATCAAGGCATTGTCGCCGGCCAGGAAGGAACTGTCCAGCACCACGTGTACGCCTTGGCTGGGGCGTACCAGGGGGGGCTGGGCCGGGGCATTCATCTCCAATACCTCATTCACGAAAACCCCCGTGGCGTTGACCACCGTTTTGGCTTTTATCTGGTACTCCTGCCCAGATTCCAGGTCTTTGGCTTTCACGCCCGCTACCTTGCCGTTGCTGTCTTTCAGTAGGCTGACCACCGGCATGTAATTCAGCAGCACGCCGCCCTGCTCAGCGCAGGTCTGGGCCAGGTTCAAGGCCAGACGGGCATCATCAAACTGCCCGTCAAAATACTGGACGCCGCCTTTCAGACCCCTAGCCTGGATATTGGGCAACAGCCTGGCTACTTTCTTCCCAGACAAAAGCGAGGTTTTGTTGAAGCGGTAGCGCCCGGCCATCAAGTCATATACCGTGAGGCCTACGCCGTACAGCATCTCGTTCCACCAGGTGTAGTTCGGGATCACAAAAGATTGGATATTGACTAGGTGAGGGGCATTCTGCAACAGGAGCCCGCGCTCATAAAGCGCTTCATATACCAATTTTATATCTCCCTGCGCCAGATACCGTACCCCACCGTGCACTAGTTTGGTGCTTCTGCTGGAGGTTCCCTTGGCAAAGTCGGCCTGTTCCAGCAAAAGCGTTTTGAATCCACGTGATGCGGCATCAAGGGCAACTCCTAAACCAGTAGCGCCGCCCCCAATCACAATCATATCCCATGCAGCAGCATGGTTTTTTACCTCCTCCAGGAATAGCTCTCTTTTGAAAAACTGGCTATTAGGTTCGTTTTCTTTCACGCGGCTTTTGATTACTAAAATATCACTTACTTTTTCTTTCGTTTTAAAATTATGTTTCCCATTTATGAAAAGCAAATGAAATTAAATAAAATTATAATGTAGACTTCTTCCCTTTTTGAGGAATTCATAATGCACCCGGAGTAAGAGTTGCCATGTACCCTAGGTAAGGGTAGAAGTTGTTTAGTGGCTGGCTTTCTAAAAAGGGCTTGGAAACCCCGGGGGTGCTTTACAAGTCCGTGCCGCAAGGTGGTTTCTGCCCTTTTAGCCTGATGGCCAAAATAGTACCCTTTGTTTTACCTTAGAGGGATAACAACTCGCCCCGGCGGAACAGGGCTGGAAAGGGGGTTGGCTGGCTTGGCAAGAGGTGCGGGAGGGGGCTGCCGGTAGGCAAGCCTCTGTTTAGGGGCTGGTTTCACCAAAAGAGAGGAGAAATCTTTGCGCTGGTAAAGAGGAATGGTTCTGGTAGTCTTGGAACAGAAACCTAAAATTGTTTCTTTTGCTTTCATTTTGATTCTGGTACGAATGGTAAATATAACCGAAAGGCATCAACATATACTTGGAAAACTGCAGCAGGAGGGCCAGGTGACGGTTTTAGGATTGTGTGAGGAGCTGAGTGTGTCTTCGGTGACCATTAGAAAGGATCTGAAACTGCTAGAGGACAAAGGCCTGCTGTTCCGTACCCACGGCGGCGCCACTCAGAACAACCCTTATACCATTGACCGCCCGGTCAATGAGAAAGAGCACATCCAGATCAATGAGAAAAGCCGCATAGGGCAGGCAGCTGCCAAACTGATAGAGCCCAATGACTCTATCCTGATTGCTTCCGGAACCACCGTCATGGCGTTGGCCAAGAGCATTCAGCCCAATACCCTCAAGAACCTGATGGTCATTACCTCGGCGCTGAACGTGGCCCTGGAATTGCTGCGGCACCCTGAGGTGGAGGTGATGCAATTGGGCGGAATCCTGCGGCGCAGTTCCTCTTCCGTGACGGGGCCTTACGCCGAGAGCATCTTGGCTGACTTTTCCTGCAGCAAGCTGTTTCTGGGCGTAGACGGCATTGACCTGGACTTCGGGCTGACCACCACCAACGTGATGGAGGCGCGCCTGAACCGGCACATGATCAATATCTCGCAGAAAACCATTGTGCTCGCGGACTCCTCCAAGTTTGGGAAACGTGGTTTTGGGCGCATTGGCGGGTTTGAGGATATTGACCATATCATCACCGACAAAGGTATTTCTGAGCACACGCTCAACACCCTGCAAGGCATGGGCGTGAAAGTCACCATTGTGTAACCTGCGCCCGTTTTACCCCTGTTTTCACAGAAACAGACCCTAAAGAGCCTTTGCCCAGAAAAAGCCTCATCCTGCACTTTTCTTATGCTTTGTGAAATACGGGCCGGAAATCCCGGGTGGGGGCTATGGTGTTCTGTTCGCCGTTGACTTATGCTTAGTGAAATTCACAACGGGAACCCCAGAACTTTTCGCCTTGCAGTAGACTTCTGGCACCGATAGATTGCAAGTTGCCCGTGAAAGCCAGTTGCGTGAAAGAACCGGCCCTTGAGGGTAAAGCTGGAAACCGTTTCAAGCCTATTTCCTGAAAACAAGCCTGAAACGGATTACTTGATCTTCACCACCCGCACCGGGTTCCGTTCCTTAAGGCCAGTAGGCACGTGCGCCAGGATCTCATCTCTGAGCGATTCAATCATCTTCTTCTTCAGGAAGCTGCGGTGCACCACCAGGCTTACCTCCCGCAACGGCTGCGGTTCCACAAAAGGCCTGACCATGGCGCGTTTTTCCGCTGACAGTTCCTGCACTGAGAGTTCCGGTAGCAGGGTCATGCCGCTCTGGGTTTCCACAATCCGCTTCAGGGTCTCCAGCGAGCCGCTCTCATAGTCCAGCTGCACGTTGCGGGTGTCTTTGGCGCGGTTGCAGAGCTGCAGCACCTGACTCCGGAAACAGTGGCCTTCGTTCAGGAGCCACAGATCAGCGGGGTCAATTTCTTCAGCGGTGATCTCTTGCTGCGCTGACAGCGGGTGCGAGGGGTGCAGGTAGCCCACAAAGGCCTCGTAGAACAGCGGGACCTCCAGAATGGTCTTGTCGTGCAGCGGGGTGACCAGCAGGCCCACGTCCAGCAATTCCAGCCGAAGCTTTTCCACAATAGAGCTGGTAACCATTTCCTGGATAGACACGTGCACCTGCGGGTACTTCTGGATGAATGCGGTGATGAACAGCGGCACCAGGTACGGCGCCAGGGTAGGGATGATGCCAATGCGCAGTTCCCCACTGATGCCGTCGCGCTGCACCTTCACCAATTCCTCTATCTTTTTGAATTCGGCTACGGCCACCCGGGCTTGCGCAATGACCTCTTTGCCTAACTCGGTGGGGCGCACCGGCACGCGGCTGCGGTCAAACACCTGCACGCCCAGTTCTTCCTCCAGTTTCTGCAACTGCATGCTCAGGGTAGGTTGCGTGACAAAGCATTTCTCGGCGGCGGTGGCAAAGTGGCGGTAAGTGTCTACCGAAAGCAGGTATTCCAGTTGGGTAAGGGTCATGAGGCAAAAGGGGGGTGGAATGGTTTCCAGCCGGTTTTTTATAAAGCAGGCTAAAAGCGCCGGTTACAGGTGATAGGCAAAGGTAATAGTTTTGTTCTATAATAGTATAAATACTATCAATTTGTTCTATAAAATCGTTTGGGGCACCTTTGCCGTATGGTTAGTCAGAACAACATGAATTTCTAACCATTCACATTACTATGGAATCACACAACGAATTAGGATTGGAACGCAGAGACACCAAAGATTTGGCGGTTAAATTGAATGAATTACTGGCCAACTACCACGTGTACTACCAAAACCTGCGGGCCTTCCACTGGAACATCAAGGGCGGGAACTTCTTCGCGCTGCACGCCAAGTTTGAGGAGTTATACACGGCCGCCTTTGAAACCATTGACGAGATCGCTGAACGGATCCTGACCCTGCGCCACGTGCCTCTGCACAGTTTCTCTGATTTCCTGGCTACCTCTTCCGTGCAGGAAAGAAAAGGCCTTACCTCAGATGTAGACACCGTGGGCGCCACCGTGGAGAACATAGGGCAGATCATCCAATTAGAGCGCGAAGTGCTGGCCCTGGCCTCAGAACTGGACGATGAGGGAACCCAGGGGCTTATCTCAGATGACCTGAACACCCTGGAGAAAACGCTCTGGATGCTGAACGCCTTCCAGGCCTCCTAACCCACCTCGCGCTAAACCCTTTATTTCCTTTTAACCTTTATATACCATGTACCAAAACCGAGTTTTATCTGTTGGGGCAGAATTCCCTGCCTTTTCCAAAAAAGCTGTTGTTTCTTTAGAGAGAGACCAAGAGTTTAGAACCATCACCCACCAGGAGCACCGCGACAATGGCCAATGGCTGGTAATGTTCTGGTGGCCCAAAGACTTCACGTTCGTGTGCCCTACGGAGATTGCCGAGTTCAACAAGAACTATGACGAATTCCGCGACCGCGACTGCCAATTGATTGGCGCCTCCACTGACTCTGAGTTCGTGCACGCCGCCTGGCGCCGTGACCACGACGATCTGCGCGGTCTCCGGTTCCCTATGCTGGCCGACACCTCCAAATCCCTGGCCGAGGAGCTAGGCATTCTGGACGCCGAGGAGAAAGTAGCCTACCGCGTTACCTTCATTGTAGATCCGCAGGGCATTATCCAGTGGGTGAGCGTGAACGGGTTGAGCGTGGGTCGTAACGTAGCCGAGGTGCTGCGCGTGCTAGACGCCCTCCAGACCGATGAGCTTTGCCCGTGTAACTGGAAAAAAGGCGAAGCCACGTTAGCTGTTTAAACCTACTCCGCCGGCACCTGTAGGGGTAGGAGGAAATGTCTGTCCCTGTCTACCCACCTGTTGCCGGTTTATATAACACCGCTTGTTTAGTTGTTAATTTCAGGCGAAAGGAATGGCCTGACCTGCCCAACGCGGGGCCTTCCTTTCTCACCTGTTTCCAAAAAAAACAGCTCCCAAACAGCCTTGAAAGGAGCCAAGTCCTGAATTCCTGAACACGACTCAGAACTCAGAATTCTTTTTGGGCGTGCCCCTGCGGGTCGGGCTATGCGCTGCAAGTCCTCGGGCTTCGTGCCTCGCCCTGTGGGCTTTCCGCTGCTATCCCTCACGCAAGATAGAGCAACCATTCCTACAAATAGCGTTGGACAAAAGTTGTCAAGTAACGCTCTAGGCAATTGCCCTAATCACTTTCAACGGATCACTATTAACTATAAAAGCCATGCTTTCCGTCATACAAGAAACCCAACAAGATTTCCTGAAAGACCTGGGTCTTTCTGACCAGTCTTTCGCACGTCTGGACCAATTAGTCACCGGTGACTCCAAGTACCTCAGAGACTTGCGCATCAACCTCAAAACCGCGCTGCAGTCAGAGAATGTAACTTCCAAAGAAGCCTACCTGCTGGCCCTGTCGGCGGCCGTGAACGAGGAGAACAACACCTTGACCGAGTCTTTCCGTACGTTGGCGGCCTCTCACGGCGCCACTGATGCTGAACTGGCCGAGGCCGTCGCGGTCACCTCCCTGCTGAGCACCAACAACATCCTGTACCGCTTCAAGCACTTCATGCACACCGATTTTTATGAGGCTGCTGCCCCTAAGGTGAAAATGAACATCATGATGAACCCCGTGACCGGCAAAGAGTTCTTTGAGCTGGTGAGCCTGGCCATCTCGGCCATCAACGGCTGTGAGCGCTGCGTGACCTCGCATGAGGAAAGCGTGCGCAAATTAGGCGCCTCAGAGCAACGAATCTTTGATGCCGTGCGTATTGCCGCCGTAGTGGTAGGCGTGAGCAAGGTCATCCGATAGTTTCTCCTTCAACTAATACATAATATACCCCGCTGGCCCGTCAAAGGGCAGTGGGTCAAGAAACCGCGGTAGGGTAAGCTCTATTGCGGTTTTTTTTATGGTTACCTGTTTTGGCGTTACAATACGTGGATCGGCAATGCGTGGAGACAAGGCAGTGCCTTGTCTCTACAAATGTTCCACCAGGTGGGCTATATTCATCCTGTAGAGACAAGGCATGCCTTGTCTCCACGATACCCGATCTCCACGATACCCGATCACGTAGGGTTAATCCCTTGTGGTTACCCTTCTCAGGTTTGGGGCAAGGGCAACCACAAGGGATTGCCCCTGCGGGTAAATGAAAATGCCCGTCGCTTGGCAGCAACGGGCGTTTTCTATGGGTTTTTCAGAAATCAGCCTTTATATAGGAAGCTAACAACTAAAAACTAATCACTACTTCGCGTAGGAAACAGAGCGCATTTCCCGGATCACGGTGATTTTGATCTGGCCGGGGTACTGCATCTCTTTCTCAATCTTCTGCGAGATGTCAAAAGAAAGCTGGGCGGCGCGCTCATCGGTTACATTGTCAGCGTCTACCATCACGCGCAGCTCACGGCCGGCCTGGATGGCGTAGCACTGGTTCACGCCCTCAAACGAGTGGGCGGTCTCTTCCAGTTCTTTCAGACGTTTGATGTACGACTCCATGATCTCGCGGCGGGCACCAGGGCGGGAGCCGGAGATGGCGTCACAGGACTGGATGATAGGCGAGATCATGGCCGTCATCTCAATCTCATCGTGGTGGGCACCAATGGCGTTGCACACGTCTGGGTGCTCTTTGTACTGCTGGGCCAGCTGCATGCCAATGATCGCGTGCGGCAATTCCGGCTCCTCAGTCGTTACTTTCCCGATGTCGTGTAGCAGACCGGCACGTTTGGCGTGCTTTACGTTCAAACCTAATTCAGCGGCCATGGTGGCGCAAAGGTTGGCTACTTCTCTTGAGTGCTGCAGCAAGTTCTGACCGTAAGAGGAACGGAAGCGCATGCGGCCTACCATCTTGATCAGTTCCGGGTGCAGACCGTGGATACCTAAATCTATTGCAGTACGCTCACCGATCTCCACAATCTCCTCTTCAATGCTTTTCTTCGTCTTAGACACCACTTCCTCAATACGGGCCGGGTGAATACGACCATCGGCTACGAGGCGGTGCAAAGAAAGACGGGCAATCTCACGTCTTACCGGATCAAAACCAGAGATGATGATGGCTTCCGGGGTGTCATCTACAATGATCTCCACGCCGGTAGCGGCTTCCAGGGCCCGGATGTTACGACCTTCCCGACCGATGATCTTGCCTTTGATGTCGTCTGACTCAATGTTGAAGATAGAGACGCAGTTCTCAATGGCGTGCTCGGCGGCGGTACGCTGGATGGTCTCAATCACTACCTTTTTGGCTTCTTTGGTAGCGGTGAGCTTGGCCTCGGCCACAATGTCTTTGATGTAGGAAGAAGCGCGGGTAGAGGCCTCAGACTTGAGGTTTTCCACCAGTTGCTCACGGGCTTCGTCGGCAGACAGGTTGGCGATGCGCTCCAGGCGGCTCAGGATCTCATGGTGGTCCTGCTCTACCTTGGCTTGCTTGTCACGGTATTGGGCTTCCAGGTCTTCTTTGCGCTTGTTGAAGCCTTCCAGCTGCTGGTTCAGTTTCTCTTTGAGAACATCGGTTTCCTGCTCTTTCTTCTTCAGGTCTTCCTGCTGCTTGGTAAGGAACTGCTCACGCTGCTTTACCTTGTTCTCATTCTGGATGATGATGTTCTTCTTGCGGTTGGCTTCTTCCTCGTGCTCGGCTTTCAGTTTCAGGAAATGCTCCTTGGCTTCCAGCATCTTGTCTTTCTTCTGGGTCTCGGCTTTCACCTCCGCCTCGCGGATGATGAGTTTGGCGCGTTCAGTGGCCTGTTCTTCCTGCTCTTTGAAGAGCTTGAGCAGCAAGACGCGCCCGGCGTAGAAGCCGATGCCCGCGCCCACCAGGGCTGCTAAAATGATATAAATAGTCATGACTATAACTTTAAAGGGTTAAAGTACAGCAATGACACTGAGCCAATGGAACTGGAGCGGAAGGTGTGTTATCCGAGCTGCAGAGAGGAGAGCAGTTGGTTTAAAGAAGAGAGTTTTTCCTCCAACGTCAGTTGGGTTTCTACGGCGGCGTCTTCCGTCTTGATTTTATCAGCGGCGGTTTCCAGCGCGATCATGGCCAGCAGATCCTGCTTGTCATGGATCCCGAACTGCTCCCTGAACATTCTCAGGCGCTCATTCAGGTATTTCCCGGCTTGCCGCAGCCTTTCTTCCTCGTCCTCGTTTACCCGCATTGGATATTCGCGGTCGGCTATCTTGATGCGTATAGATAACTCACTCATGTCCAGATGCTGTTAAGTGCTGCCGTGGCGCGCTTGTTTGTTGAAAGGTTGCCCTGCGAGGTGGTAAAAAGGTAAAGGTTCCGCATGTCAAGCCTAAGGTTCTAATTGGTGTATCAGCGTGCACGCACGCCTAAAGAGAGAACAAACAATAATCGCCACCAGACAGCCCGTTTCCCTAATCTCTTAAATAAGCAATGCACTTGTCAATCTCGCGCAAGTACTCGTTTATTTTTAGCTTCAACTCCGTTGAATTGGTAGTGTCTACTGCTATGGTTTGTACAATTTTACTAATATTATCTTGATTCTGAAAATTTTTTATCTCCGCGTCCTTTTCCTGGATCACTTGCTGCAGGCGCGCTATTTCCTGATGGGCCGCCTGTAGCCGCTCCTGGCCCGCCTGGTACTGCTGTACCAACTGGCGCACTTTGCCCTCTATGGACTGTATCTGCTGAAGGGTGGATTGGTTGGGCATCTTACTTCCGGATTACGGCTCCTAACTGGTGCTCAAACTGTTGCATCAGGCGGTTCATGGTAGAATCAATGACTTTGTCAGTGAGCGTCTGGTTCTGGTCCTGTAGGGTGAAGCTGATGGCAATGGCTTTTTTGCCGGCCTCAATCTTGTCCCCCTCATACACGTCAAACACGTTCACCTCCTGCAGCAGCTTGCGCTCCACGCGCTGGGCCACTTGCCGGATTTGGTCAAAAGATACGGATTTTTCCACCACTAATGACAGGTCGCGGCGTACCTCCGGGAATTTAGACAACTCCGCGAACACTAGCTTGTCTTTGTAGTTGCGCAATAAATAATCCCAATTCAGCTCTGCGTACCACACTTGCTCTTTCACGTCTACCTGCTTGCACACACTTTCCTTCAGCAAACCAAGATGGCCCAAGGTCACATCGCCTTTCTGGTAGGTTACACCCCCAGCCAGGTACGGGTGCTGCGTGGGCTGCGTGCTATAGTTGGGTTGGCGGCACAGCGTGAGTACCTGTTGTACCTGCGCGGCCAAATCATGGAAAGAGGCCTTGGCGGTGGCTTGTTGCCAGCTTTCTGCGGCGCGGTTGCCGGTCATGAACAAGGCCAGGTAGTTGTTCTCTTTGTATTTCTCGCCGTCTTTGCGGTAAACCTTCCCCATCTCAAACACCTTCAGGTCACGCTGGCGGCGGTTGATGTTGTGGCGCAGCACCTCTAGCCCCGAGTACACGAGCGTCAGGCGCATGGCGTCCAGGTCCTCTGAGTTGTAGTTCAGGATAGGCACCAGTTCAGCCGGGGTATTGCCCTCAGCGTCTTTGTAGTAGTTAGAGTTGGTGAGCGAGTTGGTAATGGTTTCCAGATAGCCGTTAGCAGCCAAGGCATCCGCGATGCGCTTGGTGATGACCTCCGGATCGGGGTTCGGGAATTTAGCCAGGAAGCTGGAAGCCAGGTTCTCGCTCAGCTGGATGTTATTGTAGCCGTAGATCCGCAGCACCTCTTCCACTACGTCGGCCTCACGGGTCACGTCTACCTTGTGCGGCGGAATAGACAAGAGCAAATCTTCCGCAGTTTCTTCCTCAATGCCAATGCCCAGGTCTGTTAAGATCTCTTTGATTCTGGCTTCGCCGATGGGCTGCCCGATGAGCTGGTTTACCCGCGCGTAACTCACTCTGATTTGGGTAGGTTGTACCGGGGTAGGGTATACGTCCACGATCTCAGACGAAACTTCGCCACCCGCTACTTCCTGAATCAACAGGGCGGCTCTTTTCAGAGCGGTGATGACCATATTGGGATCCGTGCCGCGCTCATAGCGGAACGAGGAATCGGTCTTGAGGCCGTGCGTCTGAGATGTTTTTCTTATACCGGCCGGGGCGAAGTAAGCGCTTTCCAGGAAGATGTTCTGCGTGGCTTCGGTCACACCGGCTTGCAAGCCCCCGAACACGCCGGCCAGTACCATGGGTTCCTCGGCGTTGCTGATGGTCAGGTCCTCTGCCCGAAGGGTGCGTTCCACGCTGTCCAGGGTGGTGAACTTGGCTCCTTCTGTGGCGTTTTTCACAATGATCTTGCCTCCTTTGATCTTGGCGGCGTCAAAGGCGTGCATGGGCTGACCCAACTCGTGCAACACGTAGTTGGTCACGTCTACCACGTTATTGATAGGTGACAACCCAATGGCTCTTAACCGCTGCTGCAACCATTTCGGCGACTCCTGCACGGTCACGCCTGAGATGCTCACGCCGGCGTAACGCGGACAGGCTTCCAGGTTCTCAATCTCCACGGAGATAGGCAGACTGGTATTGGCTACCTGAAAACCGCTCAGGTCTGGCAATTGGTAAGGGGTCTTAAGCAGCGCTTGTAAGTCACGGGCCACGCCCAGGTGTGAGGCGGCATCGGCGCGGTTAGGCGTCAGACCAATCTCAAACACTTCGTCAGAGGCCATCCCGAAGAACTGGGCCGCCGGGGTGCCGTTGGGTAGATCGGTATCCAACACCATGATGCCGGAGTGGTCCGTGCCCAGCCCGATCTCGTCCTCGGCGCAGATCATGCCCTCAGACACGGCCCCTCTTATCTTGGATTTCTTGATCTGGAAAGGCTCGCCGCCGGCCGGGTACAAGGTGGCCCCTACGGTAGCAATAATCACTTTCTGGCCGGCAGCCACGTTGGCCGCGCCGCACACGATGTGCTTGGGCTCGCCGTCGCCGGTGTCCACGGTGGTCACGCTCAGTTTGTCGGCGTCTGGGTGTTTGGCACAGGTAAGCACCTCGCCAATGACCAGGCCCTGCAAGCCGCCGGGCACCACGTCAACAGTGTCAATGCCTTCCACTTCCAGACCGGCATCTGTGAGGAGCTGACCCACTTCCGGGGCAGGTTTATCTATGTTGATTAAAGTCTTGAGCCAATCCAGTGATATGCGCATGGTATTACTTTCTCTGTAAAAGGATAGGTGCAGCCACGCCGCCCCCGAAGCCGTTTTAGGGCTACAATTTTCAAAATTACCAAAAACTGGTAAACATGGGTGTAAAGGAGTGATTTTTTGTGGGGTGGGGGTGGCGGTTCTGGAATGTTAATGGGAAGGAAAGGCAGTTTTCTGCCGGTCCCGTTTTTCAGGCAGGTTTGGAAAAACGGGGCTGAAACGGTACTGGCGCAGACGCTCGCAGGTCCTCCGGACGCTACGAGGTCTTTGGAGGGAGCGGTATAGGCGGTGGATAAAGCGGTTTTCCCTCTACCTCTGGGAGAGGGCTAGGGTGAGGGGGGCGGTGGTTTCTAGGTAGAGGCTTCTCTACGGCCGGAACCGCATAGGACAGGTCGCGACCTGTCCGTACATTTGTTTTATAGTAAGGGCCTTCGCCGTTAGGGGCTTTTCCCCCTCATCCTAGCCTTCTCCCTGGGGGAGAAGGAACCCCAGTAATGCATTTGGAGGCTGCTTTTGGGAAATCAGGCCAAAACTATAGTTCCTGCAACCTTGGAACGTCAGCAGTGCCAGGGTAGAAAAACCAGATGCGAATCGCTAGTAACTAAATACTGACAACTAAACACTAGCAACTAGTCCCTCTTGGCAAATTCTTGCTCTCCAGCCGGTATCTTCACTTTGAGGCGGTTCTCGGCGGGGGGCATGGGGCAGGCGAACTCTGGGTTGTAGGCGCAGAAGGGGTTGTAGGCCTTGTTGAAGTCCAGGAGAATGGTCTTTCCGTTGGGGATGGCGTCTAGGTAGCGGCCACCGCCGTAGGTCTCAAAACCATTGGTCTGGTCGGTGAAGGGGATGAAAAGGGTGTCTGACACCGAGCCCGCTTTCTGGAATAGGGTGAGCGTGTGCGTCTGGCCATCCAGGTCAAAAGAGGCTTTCCCTTTCACGAAGTAGGGTTCCTTGGTACCGGTGGTCATGGGGATGGCTACGGGTTCCGCGCTCTCTATGGGCGTGAAATCAGCGCTTACCTCATAGTCACGGGTGGGGGCGTAATAGGTGAGTTTGTTGAAGGCGCGCCGCAGAGAATCCGGCAGCGGAGACCGGGTCACGCTTCTAAAGGTGAGGTCTTTGCTCTCGCGGAACTTCAGGACGGCCTGGTTGTAACTCTCATCGTTGAAAAACAGGTCTTTTACCAGATAGCCCACAATGAGCAGCACGCCAACAACAATAATGTATTTGAATCCTTTCATGAACCAAAGCTTTGAAGCCGCGAAGTTCGGAAAGAATTTGATACGATAGACAAAGGAACCGTTTTAGACCTCTTTTTCAAGAAACAGCTTGAAAATGCCCCCGTAGCGGCGTTACACGGTAACGCCGTGGTTCTATGAAACGAAGGCGTCTCCTCTAGGCAGGTAAGTTTTTTAACCCGCGAATTTTGGTTCCATGGTATTTTTGGCCGTGCGTTGCTGTGTGGAGCCACGGCGTTACAGTGTAACGCCGCTACGGCTTCCGGGCCCTTTTACAGAAAACAAGCCCAAAACAAGGAGGATAGCCACTTTGCTGCAGCGGCTCTCCTCACAGAAAAAACAATCAACAACCGGCAATCAACAATTAAAGCAAGTCCTCGTCGGCGAAGCTGTAGTAACTGCTGTCGGTGAAGATGAGGTGGTCCAGGATGGGCAGGTCTAAAACTTTTCCGGCTTCCTGTAGTTTCTTCGTCAGCGAGATGTCGGCGGCACTGGGTTTAAGTTGGCCCGAGGGGTGGTTGTGCACCAATATAATAGCGCTGGCCAGGTTCTCCAGGGCGTGCTTGAAGATAAGCTTGGGGTCTGCCACGGTGCCGGCCACGCCGCCGCTGCTGATCTGGATCTTCTTCATGATAGTATTGGCCCGGTTGAGCAGGATGATCCAGAACTCTTCGTGGGGCAGGTCTAGGAGGTGCGGCCGCATGTAGTCGTAGATATCCGTGGAGCAGGTGATGCGGGTTTTCACGGCGGGGGCGGCCTCTTTGCGGCGGCGGCCCAGTTCCAGAGCACTCACAATGGAGATGGCCTTGGCTTCACCGATGCCTTTGTGCTTCTGCAGTTCCTTCACCGTGAGCCGCGCCAAGGCGTTCAGGTCATGGTCCACGGCGTTCAAAATAAGTTTGGCCACGTCAACGGCGCTGAGACTGGGCGTTCCGGACCCAATTAAAATTCCGATCAGTTCGGCATCTGAAAGGGCGGCGCGGCCTTTGAGCAGGAGTTTCTCCCGCGGGCGGTCTTCTTCGGCCCAAGATTTGATGGAAAGCGGAGCGGTGGCGTAGGCGGTAGACATACGTGATAAAGTATTTTATAAGATTTAGGATAAAAATTTCTTGTACAAGTGCTATGTCTCAGAAATAGTTCACCGGCTGCTTACAATTACACGTACATCCTGCGTTATGGAAAATTAGCTTTGCTTCCCTGAATTCTCTTTAAAGACATATGACCAGACTCCTCATCACCTTACTAATAGTTCTTCTTATAGATATCTATGTTTTCCAGGCCGTGCGTACCGTGGCGGCTTCTTTTGCCCCGGGGGCCAGAAAAGCCACCTATGTTATTTACTGGGCCATTAGCCTGTTCACGCTGGGTACGCTGCTGCTGGCCTTGCTCACCAGAGGGTCGGCACCCAACCCGGCGCGCATGCAGGTGGCCAACGTGCTTTTCATCTTGTTCGTCTCCAAACTGGTAGTAGTGCTGTTCCTGTTCCTGGATGACCTGGTACGCCTGGTGCAATGGGCATCCAATACCCTGCGCGGGCCCCAGAACCCTAAGTTTGACGCGTCACGGCACCGGTTCATGAGCCAGTTGGCGCTATTTATGGGAGCTTTGCCGTTCACGGCCCTTATCTGGGGCATGGTGAAAGGGGCCTATGATTACCAGGTGAAGAAAGTGACCCTCAAGTTCCCTAACCTGCCGCCAGCCTTTGACGGGTTCCGGCTGTTGCAGATCACCGACATGCACTCAGGCAGTTTCCACTCCGGGGAGCCGCTGGAGAAAGCGGTGGCCATCATCAACAAACAAGCCGCTGATGTGGTGGTCTTCACCGGTGACATTGTGAACAACGTGGCCTCTGAGGTAGAGCCGTACGTTCCTACACTGGCCAAGATCAAGGCCCGGCACGGCGTGTTCTCCATTTTGGGCAACCATGACTACGGCGATTACGTGGCCTGGGAGAGCCGCGAGGCCCGCAACCGGAACCTGGACACCCTGAAAGACCACCACCGCCGCGCCGGCTGGGACCTGCTCCTGAACGAACACCGTGTGCTGGAGCGCGATGGGCAGCAGATCGCCTTGCTGGGGGTAGAGAACTGGGGGCACCGCATGAACTTCCCCAAGTACGGCATCTTGTCCAAGGCCTACGCCGGTACGGAGAAATACCCGGTCAAGATTCTGCTCTCGCATGACCCTTCGCACTGGGACGGCGAGGTGAACACCCAATACCCAGACATCGACCTTACCTTGTCTGGCCACACCCACGGCATGCAGTTTGGCGTGAACATACCCGGCTGGAAATGGAGCCCCGTGCAGTATGTGTACAAGCAGTGGGCGGGTCTTTACCGGAAAGGAAAGCAGTACCTGTATGTGAACGTAGGCCTGGGGTTCTTGGGCTACCACGGCCGGGTGGGGTTCCTGCCAGAGATCACCGTCATTGAGTTCAAGAGAGGATAAAACCTTTTAGCAGGACCGAAATTATTTTTGGCCCTGTTTTTGGGTGGAGTACAATTCCTGATTATAGCTTGTTTTGCTTAAAACGGGCTGTAATCAGGAATTTTTTGGTTTTAGGGCTGAATTATGGAAATGGAGGGTAGATAGTCGGTCTTGGTTATGTGCAATCAGTGGGAAACCTGGTTTCCTGGGTGCCGTACAAAGGCAGGAACACGCTAAGTTCCTTGGCGCCAGTTGTTCCACTAAGAAAGAAGACTACTATGAAAAAGCAGATGTTGATGATCATGGCGGCCGGAGCCTTGGCTTTTACCGCTTGCCGCGAAGACGCCGGCACCTCCACTGAAACGCAGGAAAACGATAGCAGCACCCCAGACAACGCCGCCGGGGAAACCAATGATTCTTCCACCGTTTATAACTATGAGCAGGAATCTCGGGAAAGAGCCAACCGCATGTCTTCCCAGATCTCGCAGGACCTGAAGCTGGACGAGGCAACCAAGGCGCGCATCAGTACGGTGATGTACAACCGGGCCCGCATGATGAACGAGCTGGAAACCCGCTACAGCAGCACCAACCGGAGCGCCGGGATGGCCGCTGACAGCCAAAGCACCATGAGCGAAGACCTGCTGGTAGAAGACGATACCATGATGGACAGCAGCATGGCCGTGCAAAGCCCTGCCATGAAAGTGACGGGTTACCCCGAAGACTATCCTACTCAATACTACAGTGAGCTGGAGACCATCAACTCTAACGTAGACCTGGAAGTGAAAGGTTTTTTAACGCCGGAGCAGTTTAGGATGTATGAGGCCAACCGCCAGAAATACTACAGCGGCGAAGCCAAATACAAAGCCCAGGACGGTTCTAAGCTGAAGGTGGAAGGGGATGAGGCCAAGCTGAAATCCGGTGACACCAAAGTGAAAAGGGACGGTGATGAGACCAAGCTCAAGACCGATAACATAAAAGTGAAGAAAGAACCAGGTGAGTCTAAGATCAAGACCGATGACACCAAGTTGAAACGTGAGAAAGGCGAGGTTAAATACAAGTCTGGAGACACTAAAATAAAACTG
Organism: Rufibacter glacialis; assembly: GCF_008271745.1. Taxonomy (GTDB): domain Bacteria; phylum Bacteroidota; class Bacteroidia; order Cytophagales; family Hymenobacteraceae; genus Nibribacter; species Nibribacter glacialis. Next base: position 109,620 of record NZ_VKKZ01000019.1, read on the forward strand.
GAGAACTAACCGTTCTCTCAGTATCTTTGAAAGGCTTGCCCGTTAGAAAGGCAAGCCTTTTTCTTTGCATGTTCGGCCATTTGTCATCTATGGGTAAGCGTTTCTGCTTTTTGATCTTTTTCTTGTCAGGTCTGCTGGGGGTACCCAGGGCCATCGCCCAGACTTCTGGGCACAGTATCTGGGTCAGCGGCCAGGTACTGCGGGAAGATACCAAAGCGCCCATTGCCGGGGTGTCAGTGTACCTGAAAAGCAGCGGGCAGGGGCTGGCCACCAACGCGCAGGGCGCCTTCAGAATCCAGATGGCTTCCTCAGACACGCTCGTGTTCCGGGCGCTGGGGTTCAGGCAGAAAGAGTACGTGCCCTCGCTGCGCAGCGTCACCGAGTTGCGGATCAATATTCTGCTGCAGGAGGAAAGCGTGCAGCTGCGCGAGGTGAAGGTGTCACCCATGTCACCGGAGAAAGTAGACCGGGTGCTGCGCAACATGAAGCCCCGACCGGCTCCGCCCAAACCCCGCATGAACGTGACCGTGCCGCGCATCCTTATTCCGCCGGGGCCGCCCGCGCCGCCAGACATCATCACCAGCCCCTTGACCTTTCTGTATGAGCAGTTCTCCAAAGAAGGCCGGCAGCGCACCCGGGTGTCTAAGCTCATGGAAGAGCGTGAGCGCCAGAAAGAACTGGAGCGGATCATGATCCGGCAAGACTCTGTGCGGCAGGCGCGCCTGCGCTATAACCGTTTCTTCAGAGATACCACCAGTTTCTTTGATCCGCGCTGGTAAGGGGCCGGCCTTTCTCCCTCGGTCTTAAAATTTTAGTTACCTTTGCGCCTGATTCTAAGAGTCAATAACCAAGACACGAAGTATGTATTTCAACAATATCATTGAAGCCATTGGCAACACGCCCCTGGTGAAGCTGAACAGCGTCACAGACGGCGTAAAGGCCACGGTACTAGCCAAGGTAGAGTATTTCAACCCCGGCAACTCGGTTAAAGACCGCATGGCCCTGCGCATGGTGGAAGACGCCGAGAAAGCGGGCATCCTGAAGCCGGGCGGTACCATCATTGAGGGAACCTCCGGCAATACCGGCATGGGGCTGGCCCTGGCCGCCATCGCCAAAGGCTACAAGTGCATCTTCACCATGTCTGACAAGCAGAGCCCGGAGAAGATCAACATATTGAAGGCGGTAGGCGCCGAAGTGGTGGTTTGCCCCACCAACGTGGCTCCGGAGCACCCGGATTCCTACTATTCAGTTGCCAAGCGCCTGAACCAGGAGATCCCCAACTCGTTCTACCCCAACCAGTACGACAACCTTTCCAACACCGCCGCCCACTATGACACCAGCGGCCCTGAGATCTGGAAACAGACCGACGGGAAGATCACCTGCTTCGCCTCTGGCGTAGGCACCGGCGGTACCATCTGCGGCATCTCCAAATACCTCAAAGAGCAGAAGGCAGACCTGAAAGTAGTGGGCATTGACACCTACGGTTCGGTGTTCAAGAAATACAAAGAGACCGGCGTCTTTGACGAGGAAGAGATCTATCCGTATGCCACAGAGGGCATTGGCGAAGACATCCTGCCTAAGAACGTGAACTTTGATTTGATAGACACTTTCATCAAAGTAACCGATAAAGACGGGGCCCTCATGACCCGCCGCCTGGCCAAAGAGGAAGGCTTGTTTGTGGGCTGGTCCTGCGGATCTGCGGTACACGGCGCCCTGGAATACGCCCGTGAGCACCTCACGGAGAAGGATACGCTGGTGGTGGTGTTGCCAGACCACGGAACCCGCTACCTGGGCAAGATCTACAATGATGACTGGATGCGCGCCCAAGGCTACCTTGACTAAACACTTCGTTTTAGAGGTGGTTTTCCTGAAACAGACCCTAAACGGCCACCTGTCTTTCTGAGCAGGTGGCCGTTCAGTTTTAGCCTTGTGTATAATTTTGTGGGAAACTAGGAAGGAAACGGCGCTAAACGTAGTAACATTGTAGGCCAAGGGGCCGTTTTAATGCTAATTAACTTCTCAAGACCAGTGCTTTGCTTCTCCACCAGATCTCTTTCCTTTTAAATGCTGGAATACCGGCGGCGCCTTCAGGCCCAGGCGGCTTGTTTCTGGTGAGTGAGTTGCTGGTAGTCACGGCCTATCTGGCGGTGGCGGGCATCTTGTTCTACCTGGCCCTGAAGCGCGATGAACGCGAGCGCAAGCTGGTGCTGGTGCTGTTCGGGGTGGTGGCGCTCATGGGTGGAGCGGTACACCTGCTCAATTTCTGGGGTTTCTCCACCCGCAATGAACTCATCCTGGGCCTTCGGCTGGTGTTTGGCCTGCTGGCCATAGGGGCGGCTTTTCTCCTGTTCAGGGCAATTCCGGGGCTCCTGGCCATCCCAAGCCAGCGGCAGCTCCAGAAAACAAACCAGGAACTAAGGGGGCAGATACAGGAACGGGAGCGGGCAGAGGCCGCCTTGCGGGAAACCCAGATAGAACTGGAGGACCGCGTGCAGAAGCGCAGTGCCCAGGCCATTATGGCCAACCGGGAACTGGAACGCGAGATAGAAAACCGCAAGAGCGCTGAAAAGCAGCTGATTTCCAAAAACTACGAGCTAATCAAGAAAAACGCGGACCTGGATGACTTTGTCTATTACGCCTCCCGTGACCTGAAAGCCCCGGTGCTGAACGTGTCTGGGCTGGTAGAGGCCATCCGGGAGGAATTGCCCACGAATAACCAGGAGCTGGCCCAGTTGTTCGCCCGCCTGGATGATTCGGTGTCCAGCATCCACCGCAAGCTGAACAACCTCACCGAGGTGAGCCGGATCCAGAAACCCCTGGAAGCGGACCAACTGGAGATGGTCTCCTTCGCCACGGCGCTGGCCATGGTGCAGGAGCGCATGCCAGAACCCCTGAAAATAGCAGGCGCAGAGGTGAAGGCTGATTTCTCGGCGGCGCCGGAGGTCTTCTTCTCCAGAGACAACCTGCTCAGCCTGCTCACCAACCTGCTTTCAAATTCCATTAAATACCGCGATTCTGAGCGGCCTTTGCGCATTACCCTCACCACCCGGTTGCAGGATCCTTACCTGGTACTGGAAGTGCAGGACAACGGCATGGGCATAGACCTGGAGCAATACGGGAACCACCTGTTCTCCTTGTTCAGGCGGTTCCATGACCACGTAGAGGGCAGCGGAGTAGGGCTTTATATCATTAAACGCATCATGGACAACAACCGCGGGAAAGTGGAGGTGCAGAGTGTGCTGGGCGAAGGCACCACGTTCCTGCTGTATTTTTTGAACCATGACCAAGACACCGGAGCACGGGTATGAAAAAACTTAGGGGCATTTTGCTCATTGACGACGACGACACCAACAACTTCCTGAACCACCGCCTGCTGAACCGGATGCAGATCACGGACCGCATCAAGGAATTCCGCAACGGCAAGCAGGCCTTTGACTACCTCTACAACATCAGTGAAGGGCACGTAGACCTGTCTAACCCAGAGTATTTCAAGCCTTCCCTCATTCTCCTGGACATCAACATGCCCGTGATGGACGGCTTTGAGTTTCTGGCCCTGTTTGAGAAATTAGACGCAAAATTCCTGGAAGATGTGGTGCTGGCGCTACTCACTACCTCTGAGCACGGCCAAGACACGGAGCGTGCCGCCGCCAGCGGTATCCCGTACCTCATCAAACCGCTCACCGCCGAGAAAGTACAGGAACTGCTGGAGCGGCATGTGCCGGAAACCGAGGGTTAACCCATCTGGTCAGGGCGCCTTCCGGTGATTCAGGAAAAGTGATTAAAAGGGGAACCAGCATTCTCAGGGCAGATTCTAGGATCTGCCCTGAGAATGCTGGTTCCCCTTTTTTGTGAAACGGAAGGCTTAGAGCTGGTATTTCAGGAAGATGTGCACCATCACGCTTACGCCCGCCAGCATAAGGCCAATGCCAATGAGGCGCTCAGAAGACTGCTGGGTAGGCGAACTCTGTCCTTTCACGGCTTTCCCCAGCAAGGCGCCCACGGCAAAGGCCAGCATGAGCGGCAGGCTTTTGGTCCAGTCAATGTGGCCCAGCCAGTAGTGCGAGGATATGCCGGTGATGCTGGTGATGATGAGAATGAATAGGGACGTAGAGATGGCAATCTGCGACGGGATCTTGAAGACCCTGATCATGATGGGCGTTTGCAGGAAGCCTCCGCCTATGCCAAAGAGGCCCGCCACCGTGCCGGTGAACAACCCAAAGAAAGCCATCAGGCCTCCGTTGAGCCGGTAGGCCAGGTGCCGGGGGTGGTTCTTCCTGATAAAGGAGGTGGGCATGCGGTTGAGCCGGTACACCATGCCGCGCTTTTGCCTCTGCTTTTGCTTATACGTCGCCAGCATGTACACCCCCACCGCTGTCACAAAAACAGAGAACAGCACCTGCATTTGCAGCACCGGCATGAACGCCACCAGAAAAGCCCCCATCACGGTGCCCATCATGGCGGGGAACTGGAGCAGAGAGGCCACCACGTAGTCAATGCTTTTCTCCCGGAAGTTAAAGATAGAGGCCACCAGAGAGGCCGGCAGCAAGGCTGACATGGCCGTGCCGATGGCTAATTCGATGGGAAATTGGAAGAAGATGATCAGGATAGGTACCATGAACACCCCGCCCCCAAAGCCAATGAGGGTTCCGAAAGTGCTGACCACAATCCCCGCCAAGAAAAGGAGTATCTCTGTTATCAAGCCGCGCTGGTGCTAGGTGCCAAGGTACTGGAAATAGAAGTGATTGCCACTGTCAAACCACATGACTCTGCGGCTGGTCTGCCTTGTGCGCAAGGCCCGTTTCCGGCTTAAAAAAATGAATCTGTGGCAGAAAATAATACCGCTTCTTTACTTCTTACTGCTGGGCTCAGGAATGGTTGCTGCCGGAGGTGAAACCCAGTATTTTCACCGGGCTTCACTAGCTGGAAGAGAGATTGTAAAGACGAAATACCAAATCAGGCCCAATAGTAGGAGAACAGGCGGATCCTTGGATTATTCCTTGGTGATGGTGGCGTCCACGAACTGGAAGTGCTGGCCGTCAAACAGGCCCTTGTCGCTCAGTTTCAGGGCCGGAATCACTAAAAGGGCCATGAATGACAGGGTCATGAAGGGCGAGGTAAGGGGGCTGCCCAGGTCTTTGGCGGCTTTGTCCAGTTTGGCGTACTGCTCGGCTACCCAGTATCCGTCTTCCGGTGACATGATGCCGGCCACGGGCAAGGGCAGGACCTCTTCCCGGTCGCCGTCTACCGCGCAGATCCCGCCTTTGGCCTGGATGAGCAGGTTCACGGCCCGGCAGAGGCTCTCGTCGTCGCAGCCTACGGCAATGATGTTGTGCGAGTCATGGCCCACGCTGGAGGCAATGGCCCCACATTTCAATCCGAAGTTCTTGATGAAGGCCAGGGCCGGTTCTGCGTTCTGGTAGCGGTTCACTACCGTCATCTTCAGCACATCCTGGGCCACATCGCTCACAATAAAGCCGTCCTTGATTTTAGGGTCCAGCAGCAGCATACCGGTGATCAACTGCCCGTCATAAGGTTCAATCACCCGCAGTTTCACCGTGTCCTGGGCCGGTAGTTGAAACTGCGCCACGGTCTTGGGTTCCGCATGGAAGTTGTTGATAACTTCACTGGGGATGAAGGCGATCTTACTTTGCCCATGCTCTGCCACCAGCTGGCCGTTGATGTAGGTCTTGAGCACGTTGAAGTCCTCCAGATTGTCTACCACAATAAAATCCGCGGGGTCTTTTTCCTGGAGCAGACCTACTTCCAGTTTGTAGTGCTGCACCGGGTTTACGCAGGCGGCTTGTAGCACGTGGAACAAGTTGTGGCCTTTGGCCAGGGCCCGCTTCACCAGTTCATTGATATGTCCCTCTACCAGGTTGTCAGGGTGCTTGTCATCAGAGCAGAACATGATGTGGCCGGGGTGCTGGGCCAGAAGTTCTATCAGGGCCTCGAAGTTCTTGGCGGCGCTACCTTCCCTGATCAGGATCTTCATGCCAGCGGCCAGTTTGTCGCGGGCCTCGTCGGCGGTGAAGCACTCGTGGTCGGTGGTCATGCCGGCGGCGGCGTAGGCCTGGGCCTCTTCGCCGCGCAGGCCGGGGGCGTGGCCGTCTATCTGCTTGTCAAACTTCTGGGCCAGGGTGATCTTCTGCAGTACCCCTTCATCGCCGTTGAGCACGCCGGGCCAGTTCATCATCTCAGCCAGGTACTTCACTTCGGGGCGCAGAAACAATTCTTCAATGTCCTCGGGGGTGATTTCGGCGCCCGCCGTCTCAAAAGGGGTGGCCGGTACGCAGGAAGGAGCCCCGAAGAAGAACTTGAAGGGTACTTTCTGGCCGTTGTCCAGCATATATTCCACGCCTTTCAGCCCCAGTACGTTGCCTATCTCATGCGGGTCTGAGACGGTGGCCACGGTGCCGTGGGGCACAGCCAGGCGCGCGAACTCAGAAGGCACCAGCATAGAGCTCTCCACGTGCACGTGCGCGTCAATGAACCCCGGCAGCAGGTAATGCGTTTGGGGCACGGGCTCCCGCACAATGCGGGTTATCTGACCGTCCATGATCTCCAGGGTGCCCTGGTACACCTCTTGGTGCAGCACGTCAATGATGTTGCCACTCACTTTGTAGAATCTGGGTGTAGCCATGGTATGATTTTGAGAAGTTTCCTGAAAAGTAAGCCCTAAACCTGCAGGTACGTAAAAACCCGTAGCGGTTCCGGCAGATTACGTTTATCTTTGCAGTCAAAGTTAATGGTTTTGAGAAAGATTTTTTCCCTTGGGTTAGTGTGGTGCTTGCTGCTGGGGGCGGTTAGCCCTGCCTGTACGCGTAAGTCCACGTCCTTGAGCAAGAAGACCAAGAGTTTCCAGCGCCACCAGCGCTCGGGCAAGGGAATTCCCTGCCCTACCAAAGATTGCTAAATACAAATACCCTAAGGCACTGGTATGAAGAAGATTGTAGTAGCCCTTGACGGGCACTCTTCCTGCGGAAAAAGCACCACCGCTAAGAAAGTGGCCCAAGAACTTGGCTACGCGTACATAGACACCGGCGCCATGTACCGGGCCGTTACCCTTTATTTCCTGGAGCATTACGTAGACCTCACTAACCCTAAAAAGGTACAGGAGGCCTTGGCCAATATTGAAGTGTCATTTCACCGCAACCCCAAGAACGGCCGCAACGAGGTGTTCCTGAACGGCCTCAACGTAGAGGACGAGATCAGGAAAATGTACATCTCTGAGAAAGTGAGCGAAGTGAGCGTGCTGGCCCCCGTGCGGCATGCCATGGTGGCAGAGCAGAAGAAAATGGGCAAGCGCCGCGGCGTGGTCATGGACGGCCGCGACATCGGCACCGCCGTGTTCCCAGACGCTGAGGTGAAGGTGTTCATGACCGCTGAGGTGGAGATCAGAGCCAAGCGCCGCCAGGAGGAACTGCTGGCGAAAAAGCAGCTGGTACCATTTGATGACATTGTGGAGAACCTCAAGAAACGCGATTTCATTGACTCTACCCGCGCTGAAAGCCCCCTGAAGAGGGCCGAGGATGCCCATTTGCTGGATACCTCGTACATTACCATAGATGAGCAGGTAGATTTCGTGCTGGACCTGGTGGCCTCTGCGCTGGCGCTGAAAGAACTAGCCGATTGAACCCATTAGGGCAAAAACAGGCCAGAAACAGGAACGGTTTTTGATCTGTCTTACCGCATACCACTTGATACGTGTGTCTTTCATATGAACGTAACCATAGATAAGAATTCCGGCTACTGTTTTGGGGTAGAGTTCGCCATCCAGATGGCCGAAGATGAACTGGAAGAGGTTTCTGAACTGTACTGCCTGGGTGACATTGTGCACAACAGCATGGAAGTGCAGCGTTTGTATAACAAGGGCCTGCGCATCATTGACCGCGAGCAGCTGGAACAGCTCCATGACTGCAAGGTGCTCATCAGGGCGCACGGCGAGCCGCCGGAAACCTACCAGACCGCCCTGCGCAACAACCTGGAACTCATAGACGCCTCCTGCCCGGTGGTGCTCAAGCTGCAGAACCGGGTAAAGCATGCCTATGACTCCGTGAAAGCGCACAACGGCCAGATTGTGCTGTATGGCCAGCAAGGGCACGCCGAGGTGATTGGGCTGGCCGGCCAGACTGGCAACGAGGCCATTGTGATCACCACGGAGGAGGATCTGGACCAACTGGACTATACCCGTCCCATCACCCTGTTCAGCCAGACCACCAAAAGCACCAAGGGCTTCTACCGCATGAAAGAGCTCATTGAGGAGCGGGTAGCGGCCGTGAAAGCCACCGGCCTGGAAGTGGTGGACCTGGACGCCAATGACAGCATCTGCCGCCAGGTTTCTAACCGCGAGCCGCAACTGGATAAATTCGCGCAGCACCATGACGTGGTGGTGTTTGTGAGCGGCAAGAAAAGCTCTAACGGAAAGGCCTTGTACGCCGTGTGCCAACGGGTGAACCCGCAGAGCTACTTTGTGGAAAACGCCGAGGAATTGGACATGGACTGGTTCAAAGACGCGGCCTCAGTAGGGATCTGCGGCGCCACGTCTACGCCCATGTGGCTCATGCAACAGGTGGCAGACGCCATTCAGGCGCAGCACCCGGTTACGGCGTAGTTTCAGAACCAAAGTATTAGATTTTCAGTATATTTAAAAGCCCCGGTGACGGGGCTTTTTTCCTATCTTCCTGTTCATGAAAAAACTCTTACGCTATTTCCTCAACGGCTTTCTGATTGTGGCACCCATCTCGTTGACGGTGTACATCATTGTGGCCGTCATCAATTGGTTAGACGATCTTTTCTGGTTGAAATTCCCGGGCGTGGGGCTGCTGCTCATCGTCGCGCTGGTGACAATGGTTGGCTTTATCGGCTCCTCCTTCTTCGTGAAGCCTTTGTTGGTGGTCACCGAGCGTATCATGAGCCGCCTGCCGCTGGTCAACATGATCTACTCGTCCCTCAAAGACCTGTTTGACGCGTTTGTGGGCGAAAACAAGAAGTTCAACCAACCGGTACTGGTGAAAATGACCCAGTTCCAGGATACCTATAAACTGGGCTTTGTGACGCAGATGTCCATGGAGCCCCTGAACCTCCCAGACAAGGTGGCCGTCTATTTCCCGCACTCCTACAACTTCTCGGGTGAGTTGTTCCTGGTGGCCCGCGAGAACGTCACGTACCTGGAGATTCCCAGCAGCGAGGTCATGAAATTCGTGGTGTCAGGTGGGGTTTCCAAACTGTAATTCTTTGTTCTAGACCTCGTTCTCTGGTGTTGGGCTGTTTTGGAGGTGATTTTAGCAAAACGCCCCCAAAGCAGAGAACCCTGTCTGCCGTTTTGCCCCTGATTTCACTGAACCAGGGGCAAAACGGCATTTTTGTGTCTGCCGCAGGAGGAAGTCTGGTCCGCCGCTTCCCGCCATAATACAGGAATTCCCCTGGGCGAAGGCTGAAAACTCAGGGAGTTGTGATATATTTAACCACTCAACCTGAACTTGGGGCTGGCGCAGGGTGGTTTTCCAGCCAGGAACCTACTCTTCCCTCAGTGCCCAAGGGTGTCATCAAATCCATATCCCCGCATGAAGTACCTTCTGTTTACCTTCCTCAACATTTTCACGGTCTGTTCTTCCCACACGGCCCCCAAACAAACCACTACGTCCCAAACCCAGCGCGCTGAGCGATTAGAACCCAAAGAGCTCAGCCTCACCTGGGAGGTGCTGGAAGAGAAATACCAGGGCAAGAACCAAACCCTTTCAGTGCTTACTTTCAAAAACGAGGGCAAAAAGCCCTTGCCGGCCACGGGTTGGAGCCTGTACTTCCACAGCACGCCTTCGTTCAAAACCAAAGACTCTGATGCGCCCGTGAAGACTGAGCCCATCAACGGTGATCTGCTGCGCATGGTGCCCACCGCCAGCTTCAAACCCCTCGCCTCCGGTGCCACCGTACGGGTGGAGTTTGTGGCGGCCGGCCAGATCCTGAATGAGTCACGCGCCCCCAAAGGCTTTTACCTGGTGTGGGACGATGACAAGACCAAAGGCCATGACTTGCCATCGGTAACCCTGGTGAAACCCGCCAAAGACCAGGTGGGCTGGATCAAGCCCCAGGACATCTTCGCCCAGAACCGTTCCATCAAAGACCTTCCGGCCCAGCAGCTGACCAAAGTGTTCCCTTCGCCAGCGCAGTACAAAGAAACCGGACAGTCCTTCAATCTGACGGCGGCCGTACCGGTGATCGCAGATAACGCCTTCCAGCGGGAAGCGACTTTGCTGGCGGGCCACCTGGAAACCATTTTCGGGCAGAAACCGGCGGTACAGGCCCCGGGCGCGGCCGGAAAAGCCATTCGCCTGCAGAAAAAAGCAGGTTTGGGTCCTGAGGCCTATGAGCTGGAGGTGACTCCGCAGGGCATCGTGCTTTCGGCAGCCACCCCCACGGGCGCCTTTTATGCCACCCAATCTCTGAAAACCCTGTTGCCGCCTTCGGCCCTGGCCAAGAAACAGGCCTCTGTGGCCGTGCCGGGGGTGCAGGTAAAAGACGAGCCCCGGTTCGGGCACCGGGCCTTCATGATGGACGTGGCCCGGAACTTCCAGAAGAAAGAGCAGGTGCTCAAGGTGCTGGACCTGATGGCGCTCTACAAATTGAACGTGCTGCATTTCCACTTCAATGACGACGAGGGTTGGCGCCTGGAGATTCCGGGCTTGCCCGAGTTAACCCAGGTGGGCGGCCGCCGGGGACACACCCTGGACGAGAAGAACTTCATGCAACCTGCCCTGGGTTCCGGCCCAACGGTAGATGCCTCCAGCGGTTCCGGCTACTACACCAAGGCAGATTTCATTGAAATCCTGAAGTACGCGCGGGACCGGCACATCAAGGTGATCCCTGAGATTGAGACCCCAGGCCACGCCCGGGCCGCGATCAAGGCCATGGATGCCCGGTATGAGCGGTTCATGAAAGAAGGCAAGAAGGCCGAAGCGGAACAATACCTGCTCCGGGACCTGAATGACAAGTCGGTGTACCGGTCTGTGCAGTATTTCAATGACAATGTGATCAACGTGGCGCTGCCCTCTACCTACGCGTTCCTGGAGAAGGTAACGGATGAGCTGCTGGCCATGTACAAAGAGGCTGGTGCTCCCCTTCAGACCATCCATTACGGGGGAGACGAGGTGCCCAACGGGGTGTGGGAGAAATCGCCGGTGGTGCAGAACCTGCTGGCCAGCAACCCCTCGCTCAAGAACGTGGATGACCTGTGGTACTATTTCTTCGGGAAAATCGCGGCCATGGCCAAAGCCCGCAACCTGTATGTTTCCGGTTGGGAAGAGGTGGGTTTGCGCAAGGTGCGCACCAACGGCAAACTCAGCTACGTGGCCAACCCCGATTTCGTGAAAGAGAACATGCACATGGATGTCTGGAACAACCAGGGCAGCAACATTGATCTGGCGTACCGCATGGCCAATGCCGGCTACAAGGTGGTGCTCACCAATGTCTCGCACCTGTACCTGGATCTGGCTTACCAAAGATCATATGAAGAGAACGGGCTGTACTGGGGCGGTTTCCTGGACGTAGACAAGCCGTTCTATTTCATTCCGCTGGACTACATGCAAAGCATGCGGGTGAACGACGATAACCAGCCGCTGACCTCCTTGGCCGCTTTTGACGGGAAAGAACGGTTGAACCCCGCCGCCCGCGCCAACATTGTAGGGTTGCAGTCGCCGTTATGGAGTGAAACCGTGAAAACCCCGGAGCGCCTGGAGTACATGCTGCTGCCCAAGATATTGGGGCTGGCCGAGCGGGCCTGGGCGCCAGATCCGGCCTGGGCTACCAACCCTGCCTCCGCAGAAAGCAAGGCGGCCTATACCCAGGCCTGGTCATCCTTCGTGAATGTGCTGGGCAAGCGGGAACTGCCGCGCCTGAACTATTACTCCGGGGGCTTCAATTACCGGATCCCTACCGCCGGGGTGCTGGTGGAGAAAGGCCAGGTGCAAGCCAACGTGCAACTGCCCGGCATGACCATCCGCTATACCACAGACGGCACCAACCCCACCATGAAAAGCAAAGCCTATACCGGTCCCATCACCAAGAAAGGCATGATCTCGTTCGCCGTCTTTGATGCCGCCGGCCGCATGGGCAGGGTGACTACGGTAGAGAATAAATAGCCGTTTACAGCTGGTTTTCTAAAAAGAACCCTAAAAGCAGAAAGCGTTTAAAGGCTGGATTCTAAGAATCCAGCCTTTAAACGCTTTCTGCTTTTAGAAAATAATATTTAGGTGCCCGGGTTGGCTCAACCGAAGAATGGATCAAGACTTCTGGTTGGTCAGCCTGGCAAAAGCGGCTGGGGTTTCTCCTGCTCCGTGAGAGTGGCCTGAAGCTCCTTTGGCGGCCTCAACGGGATACCTGAAAGCTTTTATTTGGCAAAACCTCAGTCTAGGAAGACTCACCTGGTAAGACCGGAATTGGAGAGAGGCCGGTTAATTGTTGCCCGACTTCTCCAATGCCTTTTCAGCTTTTTTGGCTTGTTTATCGGCGTTGATGCGGTTCCGTTGGGCCTTGCTTTCCATTCTGGAGGCCTGCTTGGCTTCTTTGGCTGCGTTAGAGGCGTCCTTCTCTATGCGGCTGGCTTCCTTTAAGTTGGCCTTTGCGGTTTTGGCGTCGGTTTGGGTGGATTTCTTTTTGCTGGCCAGGTCATTCATGCGCTTTTTGTCGCCCAGGGCTTTGTCTTTGACAGAGTCCTGCTCTAGTCTTTGTTCCCGTTCATTGATGGTGCTCTGCGCAAAAACCTGGGACGTGAAAAAGGTGAAGAGGCCCGTAAAGAAAGTGAATAGTAAAGTCTTGGTTTTCATATAATTACAAATGTTAATGTCTGGTTAGGTATACGTAGCTCGCGGCGAGACAACTGAACATATTTATATATTAATTTTTATATAAAAATAAAGCCGCCAACCGGAGGTGGCCCTTGCGTGGTTTCCTCTCTTGTTTGACCAAAAGGCAGGTGAACGGAAAGACCTCCTGAAGCCTGTGCCATGGGGCATAATTCAGAGCCATCAGCCAGGAAACGGCCACAGGCTATAGGAATTTGCCCGCGGAAAGTCTTCTAAAAAAGGCTTTCGCCACCAGGCGGGTTCAGGAGTTCTGGAGCTTTGCTGGGAAGGGTACGGGAGGCCGATGATATCTTTTACCGGTCAAGCAGGCAAAGGGAGGTGATATAGAGGTAGCTGTGTAAAATAGTTGGGAAACAACAGGTTATACCTTTTACTTTGACGTATATTACTACATGATGGAAAATTTGTATGCCCAAGGATCAGTTGTATTTGCCAAAGAAGCGCCTACCAAGAAATTAACTGTGCGGCGTTATGCCAAGCGAGTATACTACTGCATCGTTCAGGATAACCCTACGCAAAAGGAATTAGTCTACTATGAACGGGAATTAACGGGTGGGGCCACTTCCCCGGCCGTGTAACCCTTGGTGAAGGAAGGGAAATGACTGCCTTCTGCCAGCCGAAGACCTTCAGTGCCTGAGGTAAAGGTTTGTTTCTACAGCCAAGCCTTCCCCCAGCGACCGAAACTTCGCCCCACCAGCGGCCTCTTCTCTTTATATACCAGAAGCCCCGGCTCTCTTCCCCCAGGAAAGGAGACCGGGGCTTCTGGTTTTCCTCTTTCAAGAAAGCAGCGGCCTTCCTTTGCCCTCTCTTTATCTTCGCCTGGTGGAATACGTACTGTAGGAGCATTGTATTCCTGTTTTTGCCACTGAAAAAGCTTTCCTGCCTGTGCCGTTCATCCAACTCAAATCTTCTAAGCTGCATTACCGCGTCATGGGCCACGGGCCCAAAGCCCTTTTGGCGTTCCATGGGTACGGGCAGGAAGGGCACTACTATGACACCATGGCCCGCACCCTGCAGCCCGACTACACCGTCTTTGCCATTGACCTTTTCTTCCATGGGCAAAGCACCTTGAGCAAGGCAGACCAACCTCTTTCCAAAGACAACCTGCAGGCGTTTGTGCAAGAGTTGCTCACGAAGGAGAAGATTGACCGGTTTTCGGTGATGGCCTTCAGCATGGGCGGCAAGTTCGCGCTTGCGGTGCTGGAGAAGTTCCATGGCCAGATGCAGGAACTCTACCTGATTGCCCCAGACGGTATCAAAACCCATCTGCTCTACAGCTTGGCCACCTACCCCGGTTGGATGCAGGGCCTGTTCAAGCGCATTGTGCTGCGGCCCACGCGCTTCTTCAAGACCTTGGGTTGGCTGGAGCAAAAGCGGTGGGTAGACTCGGGGTTGGTGAAATTCGCTAACTGGCAGATGGATTCCCCGCAGAAACGGCTGCGGGTGTACCGCAGTTGGACGGGGTTCAGCAACCTCACCTTTGACACCCGCCAGATTGCCCGGCTCCTGAACCAAAGCGACATAGAGGTAACCGTGTTTCTGGGCAAATATGACCAGATCATCTCGCACCAACGGCTGCAGGTGTTCCTCAAGGCCCTCAAACGGCACCAACTGGTTTTGTTGCAGACGGGGCACACCAACCTGCTGTACTCGGTGGCTACCTGGCTCCGGAAACACCGCAGCAAGACAGCCAACTGATTTTCTTTGCGTATATGCCTCTTAGGGTAGTGCTGGTGAGGTAGGCGGCCCGGAGCCTTTGATTGGGTACTGGCAGGAGTACTGCCCATAAAGGGATGGCTAGACCGAGGTGCCGCTGCTAAGAGGAAACAGAGTGTTTCAGCTCCAGCAGGAACTTACCGGCCCTGTTCAGATAGAAAAAGGCCCAGAGCAGGTTCAAGGGTGCTCCTAAATAGTCATAATGATAGAAGGAGACGATCATTACCTGAAAGAATAACGTGTGTAGAAGTATCTTCAGGAGACTTCTTAGCTTGCTGGTCTTCACTTAAATTGCTATAACTATTTTGAATATTTCTATAGGAGGGCTGTTTTTAAAAAAGGACTCCCCAAATGGTTTCCTGAACCAGGGTTCTCCTTAAAAACCGGTCCTATTCCCCAGGAACACCTAATGCCTGAATATCGTGAATTGATAATATTTGAGCAAATTTTAGGTAAAAAGTTTCCCTCTATCTTTGTATAAAATAAGTTTTGGTACCGTTGAGCCATCCAGATTGATTAGGTATGATAAAAAATAGAACGATACAATGGGGGCTCTGCCTACTGGTCTTGCTAGGTCAGGCGGCTTGCTCCTCCAATTCGGGCAAGCCCGATGCCAACGAGGAAGGCGAGCGCACCTCTACCGCCGCCCAGGATACCCTCTCGGAGGAAGTGACAGAGCAGCCCGCCACAGAGGCAGATCTGGCCAAGATCACCCTGCCAGACGGGTTCCAGATCAGCTACTACGCCCGGAAGGTAGAAAATGCCCGTTCTATGGCCTTGGGTCCAGACGGCACCCTCTACGTGGGGTCAAGAGCAAAAGGCAACGTGTATGCCTTACCGGACCGTAACAAAGACGGCAAAGCCGATGAGGTGATCACCATCGCCTCGGGCCTGAAGATGCCCAACGGCGTGGCCCTGCGCAACGGCGCTTTGTATGTGGCCGAGATCAGCCGCATCACCCGCTATGACAACATTTCCGTTAACCTCCAGAACCCGCCCAAGCCGGTGGTGGTCTATGACAAATTCCCCACCGAGGAGCACCACGGCTGGAAGTACATCGCCTTTGGGCCAGATGACAAACTGTACGTGCCCGTGGGGGCGCCCTGCAACATCTGCCTTAAAAAAGAGCCGGTGTATGCCTCCATCACCCGCATGAACCCAGACGGTTCTGGCCTGGAGGTATTCGCCCATGGCGTGCGCAACACCGTAGGCTTTGACTGGCACCCCACCACCAAGGAACTCTGGTTCACTGACAACGGCCGCGACCTCATGGGCGACAACCTGCCCCCCGATGAACTGAACCACGCGCCCCGCAAGGGCATGCACTTCGGCTACCCGTTCTGCCACGCCGGCGAGACCCTGGACCCCGAGTTTGGCAAAGGCAAAGACTGCGCCGACTACACCTCTCCGGTACAGAACCTGAATCCGCACGGCGGCACCCTGGGTATGGAATTCTACACCGGCACCATGTTCCCAGACACCTATAAGAACCAGATCTTCATTGCCGAGCACGGCTCCTGGAACCGAACCGAGAAGATCGGCTACCGCCTGAGCCTCTACCGCACCGATGCCCAGGGCAAAGGCAGTTTTGTGCCATTTGCCGCCGGATGGCTCCAAAACGGCAAAGAGTGGGGGCGACCGGTAGACGTGGAGGTCATGCCAGACGGTTCGCTTCTGGTCTCAGATGACATGAATGACGCCATCTACCGCATTGCCTATACTGGGAAGAAGTAATTCTGTTTCTGCGTTCTTTTTTACAAATTGGGATTCCCTTAACGAAAAGGGATCTCCAATTTTTTGTTATGTCCAACCAAGCTGCTAAAGCGTACTCTCTCCTGTTCTTACTTTTTGCCATCGTGCTGGCAGGGGTAGTCGGTTTCTTTTTTGTCATAAATTCCAATGACCACAAAGAGTGTGCAACCACCACTACCACCAGAACAGACGCAGCCGGTTCCACCACTACCACCACCTTGCACGTATGCAAAGAGCGGTTTAATATTTGAGATTTAGTAGCCCGTATCTAGTTTAGAGCCGTTTTCTAGAAAACAGGCCCTAAACGTATTTTCAGAAGTGCCCGAAATGAGCTCATATGAAAAAAGACAGTCCTGAGAAAAGTATCATTGGCCGGCGCGAGATGGTGGATTTCCCGGCGCTGGAGTTGTTTGAGATAGAAGCCAAGGTAGACACCGGCGCGTACACCTCCTCTATCCACTGCAACAACATCAAAGAAGTAGACTTGCCAGACGGCCAGCGCGCCATCCACTTTGAGTTGTTAGACGACCGCCACCCAGCCTACAACCACAAAGCCTTCCAGTTCACTGACTTTGACCTGCGGCAGGTGAAAAGTTCGTTTGGTGATGTGCAGGAACGGTACATTATCCGTACAAAGGTGATTATCCATGGGCAGGAGCTGGAAACGGAGTTCTCCCTCTCAGACCGCAGTGACCTGAAATACCCGGTCCTGCTGGGGCGCACCCTGCTCCGGCGGCGTTTCATCGTAGACGTCTCCAAGAAGAACCTATCACTCAAGGCCAAGAAAAAAGGCAAGAAAAGAAGTAATCCAACCAATAACCCTCCTGTATGAAAATTGCGATCCTTTCGCGTGATCCTAAATTATATTCTACCCGCCGCCTGGTGGAAGCCGCCCAGCAACGGGGCCATGAGGCGGTGGTCCTGGACCACCTGCGTTGTGACCTGGTCATGGAGAAAGGCGACCCGCATATCCTCTACAAAGGCGAGCTGCTGACCGGCATTGACGCCATCATCCCTAGAATCGGGGCTTCGGTCACGTTTTACGGCACGGCGGTGGTACGGCAGTTTGAGATGATGAAGGTGAAAAGCGTGGTGGCCTCCCAGTCCATCCTGCGGTCCAGAGACAAACTGCGCAGCCTGCAGATCCTGGCCCGGGCCGGCCTGGGCATGCCCAAGACCGCGTTCACCAACTACTCCAAGCAGGTAAAAGAGCTGATCAAGGAAGTAGGGGGCGCCCCACTGGTAATCAAGTTGCTGGAAGGAACCCAGGGCTTGGGCGTAGTGCTGGCCGAGACCCAGAAAGCTGCTGAGTCGGTGATTGAAGCGTTCCATAACCTCAAGGCCCGTATCATTGTGCAGGAATTCATCGCTGAAAGCAAAGGCGCCGACATACGCGTGTTCGTAGTGAACGGTGAGGTGGTGGGTGCCATGAAACGGCAGGGCAAGGAAGGGGAGTTCCGGTCTAACCTGCACCGCGGCGGCAGCGCCAGCCTCATCAAGCTCTCCCGCGCTGAGAAAGCCGCCGCTCTGTTGGCCGCCAAATCCTTGGGCCTGGACGTGGCCGGGGTAGACATGCTCCAGTCAAGCCGGGGGCCGCTTATTCTGGAGGTGAACTCCTCACCGGGTCTGGAAGGCATTGAGAAAGCCACCCAGAAAGACATTGCCGGTAAGATCATTGAATACACTGAGTTGCTAGTGAACAAGGCAAAAACCAAGAAACCCAAAAAGCCCAATACCCC
This sequence comes from Rufibacter glacialis, assembly GCF_008271745.1. Lineage (GTDB taxonomy): Bacteria > Bacteroidota > Bacteroidia > Cytophagales > Hymenobacteraceae > Nibribacter > Nibribacter glacialis. The sequence continues at coordinate 127,684 of NZ_VKKZ01000019.1, forward strand.
TGATGGCGGAGATGATCATCAATGATATTCCCGTTTATCCGGGAGACCGCAAGCTCATACGCCTGAACATCTCGCGGCTGCCCAGCGGTACCGAGATAGACATCCCAATCCACGTGTTCCGGGCCGAGGAGCCGGGTCCGGTGCTGCTGCTGCTGGCCGGTATGCACGGCGATGAGGTGAACGGGGTGGAGACCATCCGGCGGATGATTCGGCGCGACATGCTCAAACCGCTCAAGGGCACCATCCTGGCCATTCCCATCCTCAACATCTACGGCTTCCTGAACTTCTCCCGCGAGGTGCCGGACGGGAAGGACGTGAACCGCAGTTTTCCGGGCAACGCCAAGGGCTCCCTGGCCAGCCGCGTGGCCGACCGGTTCACCAAGGAGATCCTGCCGCTGGTAGACTACGGCATTGATTTCCATACCGGGGGGCAGAGCAAATCCAATTATCCGCAGGTGCGTTGCCGTCTGGAGCACGGCGAGAGCGAGGCGCTGGCCCATGCTTTTGGGGCACCTTTCATCCTCAACTCCAACTACCGCCCCGGCTCTTTGCGCCAGGAGGCCGCCAAGCTGGACAAATCCATCATTGTGTATGAGACGGGGGAATCTCTGCGGTTTGACGAGCAAGGCATCAACATAGGCATGGAGGGGGCGGTGCGCGTTATGCACCACCTGGGGCTGCTGGAAAGCTCGGTGCCTATTTCCTATCCGCCCATTGTCTGCCAGCGCACCACCTGGATAAGGGCGCCGCGGGCGGGCCTGTTCCGGAGCTTCGTGAAAAATGGGCAGGCCGTGAATCGCGGGCAGCAGGTAGGGGCGGTCTCGGATCCGTATGGCTATGTCACACACCCCATTACCTCGCTGGTAAGCGGCTATGTGGTAGGCATTAACCATATGCCGGTAGTGAACCAGGGAGATGCTATCCTGCATTTGGGTTTAAAGTAGGATTTTTTGGAAGGACGTAAGGGTATTTGTAGCTTGGGCTGTCAATAGACATATCAGAAGAAAAAGAAGCCTTCTCCTGATGTAAACCACCAGCCTAAACCCTTTTTCAATGTCCTTCTCCACCAAACGCCTTGGTTTTACCGCCTGGCGTGGCCATCGGGTATGTATTGCCCTGGCTTTCCTGCTGCTGCCGCTCACCGGACTGGCCCAGAAATTCACCATCAGCGGCTACGTGCGCGATGCCAAATCCGGCGAGAACCTCATCGGCGTAGCCATCTTCAACTCCGTGACGGGCCAGGGCACCGCCACCAACGCCTACGGCTTCTACAGCCTCACCCTGCCCAAAGACTCCGTGAAACTGGTGGCCTCCTACGTTGGCTATGACCGGGGTGCGTTTACGGCATATTTAGACAAAGACCTGCAACAGAACCTGCTCTTGGCCCCGGCCGTGACCTCTCTGCAGGAGGTGGAGATTGTCAATACCAAGCAGGAAGACATCAAGGAAACCACTCGCATGAGCACCATCAACATGAGCGTGGCGCAGATAAAGGCGGTGCCCGCGCTGTTTGGCGAGGTAGACGTGCTCAAGGTGCTGCAACTTTTGCCCGGCGTGCAGAGTGGGGGCGAGGGCACCAGCGGCCTGTACGTGCGGGGTGGCGGGCCCGACCAGAACCTGATTCTGCTGGACGGCGTGCCGGTTTATAATGCCTCCCACCTGTTCGGGTTTTTCTCCGTCTTCAACGCTGATGCCCTCAACAACGTGGAGTTGGTGAAAGGTGGGTTTCCGGCGCGGTATGGTGGTCGGCTTTCCTCTGTGCTGGACATCTCCATGAAGGAAGGCAACATGAACGAGGTAGAGGGAGAAGGCTCCATCGGGCTCATAGCCTCGCGCCTCACGGTGAGTGCGCCCATCAAGAAAGACGTGGCCTCCTTCATCGTATCGGGCCGAAGGACCTACATTGACGTGTTGGCCCGGCCTTTCATGAAGAAGGAGGAAGGGGTGGCCGGCTATTACTTCTATGACCTCAACGCCAAGCTCAACTGGAAAGTCAGCGACAAAGACCGGTTCTACCTGAGTGCCTACACCGGCTATGATGAGTTCTACGCCACCTCAGAACGCAAGGAGGTAGACCCCGGCAAGAGCCGCGCGGGCCTGGGCTGGGGCAACCTCACCTCGGCGTTCCGCTGGAACCGGGTGTTGAACCAGCGCCTTTTCCTCAACACCAACCTCACCTACACCAAGTACCAGTTCAACATCAGCAATGAGGAGGAAGCCACCCACCAGGGCAAAAGCTATGACTACCAACTCAAGTACCTCTCCAACATCAGAGACCTGAGCGCTAAGCTGGACTTTGACTACATTCCCAACCCCAACCATTACATCCGGTTCGGGACGCAGTTCGTGCACCACCAGTTCCAGCCGGGAGCCTTGCAGGTGCGGGGCAACAACAGCGGCACCGCCGAGGACCTGGACGTGAACACCGTGAAAACGAACGCGCAGGAAGTGGGCCTGTACCTGGAAGATGACCTGCGCCTCTCAGAACGGTTGAAGCTGAACATCGGTCTGCGGGCCAACGGGTTCGTGGTGAACAAAGAGTTCTACTCCTCGCTGGAGCCCCGGGCCTCGGTGCGGTTCCTGGCCAACGAGAAATTGAGCCTCAAGGCCTCGTACGCCCACATGACCCAGTTCATCCACCTGCTCACCAACAGCGGCATCGGCCTGCCCACCGACCTCTGGGTACCCTCTACGGACAAGATAAAGCCGCAGCGCAGCCACCAGGTGGCCCTGGGCGCCACCCGCACCCTGGCGCAAGACAAGCTGGAAGTGAGCCTGGAAGGCTATTACAAAACCATGCACAACCTTATTGAATACAAAGAGGGCGCCTCGTTCATTGGCATCTCCAACAGTTGGGACACCAAGGTGACCAGCGGCAAAGGCTGGGCCTATGGCATGGAGCTGTTCCTGCATAAAAAGACCGGCCGCACCAACGGCTGGATCGGTTACACCCTGGCCTGGTCTAACCGCCAGTTCCCGGACCTGAACCGCGGCCAGAAATACCCCTACCGCTATGACCGCCGCCATGACATAGAACTGGTGGTCATTCGGCAACTCAAGCCCAACCTGTCTCTGTCGGGTACGTGGGTGTACGGCACCGGCAACTCCATCACCCTGCCCGAGGCGCGTTACGTGGTGGGCGAATCCTGGGAGGGCGGCTACGGCGGCACCCAGACCTACAATGACTACGGCGACCGCAACGGCTATCGTATGGCCGCCTACCACCGCGCCGACATCAGCCTGAGCCACACCAAGAAAAAGCGCTGGGGCGAAGTGGTGAACAACATCAGTTTCTACAACGCCTACAACCGCAAGAACCCCTATTACATTTATATAGCTGGTGGCGAGAAGGAAGGCGATGGACCCAAATTCAAGCAGGTGAGTCTGTTTCCCGTGTTACCGTCTGTGAGTAAAACCTTTAAGTTCTAGAAGCGCATGTTCCGGTTTATTTTACCTCTCTTTTCTGAAAAACACCTTAAAATCAGCCCCAGGCTGCTGCTGGGCCTTGGCTTGGTGCTAGGTCTTTCTGCCTGTGAGACCACCGTGGAGATGGACGTGCCCGCGCACACCCCCAAGCTGGCGGTGCAGTACAACCTCAACACTGATGCCCCCAACCAAAGCCTGATCGTGGGCCGCAGCCAACCGGTGCTGGCCTCTGATGACCTTTGGCGCGACGGCCTGGTCAACAATGCCATTGTAACCATCAAGGACCAGAACGGTGTGCTGCGCCAGGGCTTTGTGTTCAAGCCCTTTGAGGTAGGCATTACCCAGGGCTCCTACAAACCCACCAATGGGTTCAGCCCGGTGCCAGGCCAGCAATACGTGCTCTCCATCAGCGCTCCCGGGTTTGAGCCCATTGAAGGCAGGTTGACCCAGCCCACCGAGGTACCGGTGGTGTCAGCCGCGTTTGAGCCGGTCAGGCAGACAAACCATTCCGAACTCAGGGGCTTGCTGAAACTGCAGTTCAATGACCCCCCGGCAGGAAGAAACTACTACCGTTTCTTCCTGAAGCTATATGATGCCCAGGGAAAACTGATAGGCAGCCTTTATTCAGACAGGGAAAACGAAGGAATCCTGGACGAAGAGGTAGAGCAGATAAGCGTGGGCAAGGTGTTTGATGACGGCTGGGCCAAAGCCGGGGTCATCAGCTTTTCAGACCTGGTAACCACCTACCCGGGCAACAACCAAACTGCGAAATACCTGGAGGTCACACTGCAGCACCTTACCCCAGACTTATATCTGTATGAGCGTTCCCGCGAGAATTATACAGAAGACAACCCGTTCGCGGAACCCCTGAACCTGCACAGCAACATCCGGAACGGTTACGGCAGCTTCGGGGGCATCACCACCACCAAATACAGAATCAACCTGTAAGGTGGCGTTCCAAGGCTGTTTTTAGAAAAACAGGCTTGAAAGACGTGTTTATTTAGTTGTTAGATTAGCACCCAGCCGGAATGATGCAGGGCCGTTCAAGAGGCGGATTCTCCCCTTGAGGGGAGCAAGAGGGGTGTTTACACCTGCCGGTCCACGCTTGCTGGATTTCTTCTACTTCTTTAAAGAAAAAGGATTGTTTGCATAAATTCATGAATGCGTACTCTCCAATGTAAACACCCCTCTTCGCTCCCCTCAAGGGGAGAATCTGGGGTAACAGGCTTGGCTGAGGTTTTCTAAATGATTGGAAGCTGGTTTAAGAAGGAAATCAAGCGCAAAACAGAAAGGGCCCTCTACCAGCAAGTAGAGGGCCCTTCCGTTTTACGCCCGTTTTCCGGGAAACAGCTTTGAAACGGTTTAGAAGATGGCTCTGGCCACGGCAGCGGTAGCCTCCGATTTACTCATGGTGTAGAAGTGGAGGCAGGGCACGCCAAACTCCACCAGCTCTTTGCACTGCTGAATAGTCCACTCAATGCCCACCTGTTTCACGTCCGCCGAGGTCTTGCAGGCTTCCACAGCCGTGACCAAATCCTCGGGCAGGTCAATGTTGAAGTAGCGGGGCAACACGGTCAGCTGGCTTTTGGCCGTGATGGGTTTCAGGCCGGGCAAGATAGGCACGTTGATGCCGGCGGCGCGGCAAGCCTTCACAAAGTCACAGAATTTTTCGTTGTCAAAGAACATCTGCGTGATGATGTACTCGGCACCCAGGTCAACCTTGTGTTTGAGGTATTTGAGGTCGGTACCCAGGTTAGGCGCCTCCACGTGTTTCTCAGGGTAGCCGGCCACGCCGATGCAGAAGTCGGTGGGTACGGGGTTCTCCATCTCTTCATCCAGGTAATGGCCATGGTTGAGCTGCACCACCTGCTGGATAAGGTCTGAGGCGTGGGCGTGTCCGTCTTTGTGCGGCCGGAAACCCGGCTCGGTTTTCACGGCATCGCCGCGCAGCAACAGCACGTTGTCAATGCCCAGGAAGTTGAGGTCCATCAAGGCATTCTCGGTATCCTCTTTGCTGAAGCCCCCGCAGATGATGTGCGGCACCGTGTCTACGTGGTACTTGTTCATGATCGCCGAACAGATACCCACCGTGCCGGGCCGTTTCCGGATGGTGATTTTCTCCAGCAGGCCATTCTCGCGCTCCTTGAATACGTATTCCTCGCGGTGGTAGGTAACGTTGATGAAGGGTGGATTGAACTCCATGAGCGGGTCAATGCCCTGGTAGATGGACTGGATGCTGGTGCCTTTCACCGGCGGCAGAATCTCAAAAGAGAAAAGGGTGTTGGTGGCGTTCTTTAGATGCTCGGTAACTTTCATTGAAGTTAGGTATGTCTCTGGCTAGGCCTTGCTATTGCTTTTTGATTCTCTCCGCTCGCGTTTCCGAAGGGAGGTGTCTTGAGGCGTTTGCCTCAGGAACGTTTGTGTTTTATTTGGGCTAATTCTCTCTTCACTTACCTTCCATTCTTCCTTTCCCACCCCCTTTGTCATCCTGGAAGGATCTTGGTGGCGAACGGTAGTAGCGCTTCTTTCACGCTTCTCTAGTTTGCTCACAAGATCCTTCCAGGATGACAGGATAAGAGGGAATCCTGGAAGGTAAAATACAGGAATCAAAAGCCTGTATTTCTCTACTGATGCAATTCTCTACTGATGCAATCAGTTTTCAGTATTTTCTGTTTGGAGGTCGTTTTCCAAAAACAACCCCAAAACAGATGGCTTAGTAATTCAGGTTAGGAGACAACCAGCGCTCGGTTTCCTCTACGCTCATGCCTTTGCGCTGGGCGTAGTCTGTCACCTGGTCTTTCTCAATCTTGCCCAACCCGAAGTACTTGGATTGCCTATGCGCGAAGTACATGCCAGACACGGCAGCGGTGGGGTACATGGCCAGGCTCTCCGTGAGGGTGATGCCGGTATGTTTCTCCACTTCTAGTAACTGGAACAGCGTGGTTTTCTCAGTGTGGTCTGGGCAGGCCGGATAGCCGGGGGCCGGCCGGATGCCCTGGTATTTCTCCTTGATCAGGTCTTCGTTGGTCAGGCTTTCCTCTGGTTCATAGGCCCAAAGCTCCTTGCGCACAATCTCGTGCAGCTTCTCGGCGAAGGCCTCGGCCAGGCGGTCGGCCAGGGCTTTGGCCATGATGCTGTGGTAGTCGTCGTGGTCTGCTTCAAACTGCTGCACCAGCTCGTCCAGGCCATGTCCTGCGGTAACAGCAAAACCTCCCGTATAGTCAGCTAGACCCGTCTCTTTGGGCGCCACGAAATCAGCCAACGCGATGTTGGGAACACCAGGCCCTTTTTGGCCTTGTTGGCGCAGGGTGCGGAAGTGGGTGAGAATTTGGGTGCGCTGCTCATCGGTGTAGATTTCCACGTCATCGTCGCCCACAGAGTTGGCCGGGAACAGGCCCGCCACGCCATTGGCGGTTAACAGCTTCTCTTCTACAATGCGCTGGAGCAAAGCTTGGGCATCGGCGTACAGTTTGGTTGCTTCCACGCCTACCACCGCATCTTCCAGCAGTTTCGGGAATTTGCCGTGCAGCTCCCAGGCCTGGAAGAACGGAGTCCAGTCAATGTACGGCACCAATTCCTCCAGGGGGAAGTTCTGGAACACCTGCACGCCGGTTTTGGCGGGCGTGTATACGTCTTCGGCCTTCCATTCAATGGGCAGTTTGTTGGCGCGCGCCTGCGGCAAAGGCAGGTATTTCTTGTCCTTCTGGCGGCTCAGGTAGCCTTCGCGCATTTGGTCGTACTCCAGGCGGGTATCCTGGGCGAACTTCTCTTTGTTATCAGGGCTCAATAGATTTCCAACTACCGGGACACTGCGCGAGGCATCCAGTACGTGCACCACCGTGCCGTTGTAGGCCGGGGCCACTTTCACGGCCGTATGTGCGCGGGACGTGGTGGCGCCACCAATGAGCAGCGGAATGTTGAAGTTCTGCCGTTCCATCTCGCGGGCCACGTGCACCATCTCGTCCAAAGAAGGGGTAATCAAGCCACTCAGGCCAATCACGTCCACGTTGTGCTCGCGGGCGGCGTCTAATATCTTATCGGCGGGTGTCATCACGCCCAGGTCAATCACTTCATAGTTGTTGCAGGCCAACACCACGCCCACAATGTTCTTGCCTATGTCATGCACGTCGCCTTTCACGGTGGCCATCAGGATTTTGCCGTTGGTCTGGCGGGTGGAGGTGTCTCCGGAGGCGGCGGCGCGTACTTTCTCTTCCTCAATGTAAGGCAACAGGTAGGCCACGGCTTTCTTCATGACGCGGGCGCTTTTCACTACCTGCGGCAAAAACATCTTGCCTTCCTGGAACAGGTCACCCACTACGTTCATGCCGTCCATCAACGGGCCTTCAATCACTTCCAACGGTTTCTGGTACAGGTGACGGGCTTCTTCTACGTCCTGGTCAATGTATTCTACCAGGCCTTTCACCAAAGCATGGGTCAAACGCTTCTGCACCGGATCGTTGCGCCAGGCCTCGTCGCGTACCACTTCCTTGCCTTTGTTCTTTACTGTCTCGGCGAACTCCACCAGGCGCTCGGTAGCATCTGGTCGGCGGTTCAGCAGCACGTCTTCCACGCGCTCCAGCAGATCCTTCGGGATTTCCTCGTAAACCTCCAGCATTCCGGCATTCACGATGCCCATGTCCAGACCGGCTTTGATGGCGTAGTACAGGAACACAGAGTGCATGGCTTCGCGCACGGGATCATTGCCCCGGAACGAGAAAGAGATATTACTTACCCCACCGCTCACTTTGGCGCCCGGCAGGTTCTGCTTGATCCAGCGGGTAGCGTTGATAAAGTCAACGGCGTAGTTGTTGTGCTCCTCCATACCCGTGGCCACGGTCAGGATGTTCGGGTCAAAGATGATGTCCTCGGCGGGGAAGCCCACTTCTTTGGTCAAGATGTTATAGGCGCGCTCGCAGATCTGGATGCGGCGCTCGTAGTTGTCGGCTTGGCCTTCTTCGTCAAAGGCCATTACTACCACGGCAGCGCCGTAGCTGCGCACTTTGCGGGCCCGCTCTTTGAACGCCTCTTCGCCTTCTTTGAGCGAGATGGAGTTCACGATGGCTTTCCCTTGCACGCACTTCAGACCAGCCTCAATCACGCTCCACTTAGAGGAGTCAATCATGATGGGCACGCGGGCGATGTCCGGTTCAGAGGCAATTAGGTTCAGGAACAACGTCATGGCGGCTTCGGAGTCCAGCATGCCTTCGTCCATGTTCACGTCAATGATCTGGGCGCCGTTCTCCACCTGTTGGCGGGCAATGGCCAGGGCTTCCTCGTACTGTTCGTTCAGAATCAAACGCTTGAATTGCTTGGAGCCGGTGATGTTGGTGCGCTCGCCAATGTTGATGAAGTTAGAGCCTTCATACACGGTAAGCGGCTCCAGACCAGAGTAGGTAGGAACGGCCGGCAATTGCGGCAACGGACGCGGTGGGTACTGGGCGGCAATCTCGGCAATGGCCTTGATGTGCGGCGGCGTGGTGCCGCAGCAACCACCTACAATGTTCACGAAGTTGTTGTCCAGGAAGTCTTTGATGTGCTGGCCCATCTGCTCGGGCGTCTCATCATACGCGCCAAACGCGTTAGGCAGACCGGCATTGGGGTAGGCACTCACGTAGAACTTAGACGCTTTGCTCAAGCTCTGCAAGTGCGGCCGCAACTGCTTCGCCCCCAAGGCGCAGTTAAAGCCCACGCTCAACAGCGGCATGTGCGAAACGGAGTATAGGAACGCCTCCACGGTCTGGCCAGACAGGGTTCTGCCGCTGGCGTCGGTGATAGTGCCGGAAACCATGAGGGGCAGGCGCTTACCAGTTTGCTGGCTGTATTGGTCAATAGCGAACAGAGCCGCCTTGGCATTGAGGGTGTCAAAAATGGTTTCCACCAAGAGTAAGTCCACACCGCCGTCTACCAGCCCGCGCACCTGCTCCGTGTAGGCTTCTACCAGCTCATCATACGTAATGGCGCGGTAGCCGGGGTTGTTCACGTCCGGCGACAAAGAAGCGGTACGGTTGGTAGGGCCGATGGCACCAGCCACAAAGCGGGGTTTCTCTGGCGTTCTGGCCGTCCACTCGTCAGCAGCTTCGCGGGCAATGCGCGCCGACTCGTAGTTCAGCTCGTACACCAGATCCTGCATGTCGTAGTCGGCCATGGCAATGGAGGTGCCGCTGAAGGTGTTGGTCTCGGCTATATCGGCACCCGCCTCAAAGTAGAGGCTGTGGATTTCCTTGATGATGTGGGGTTGGGTAAGCGAGAGCAGGTCATTGTTGCCCTTCACGTCTAAATGGTAGTCTTGGAAGCGGTCGCCGCGGTAGTCTGCCTCTTGGAGGTTGTACCGTTGGATCATGGTGCCCATGGCCCCGTCTAAGACTAAAATGCGTTTCTGTACTTCTTCCTCTATTCTTGTCATTTTCTCTGCACGCCAAAAGGGTAGGTTGCGGCTCAAGAAAGGGCAGAGGAAGGTGGCGGGTAGGGTGTAGGAATCTCCGTCACTCATCTCCCCCGGCACGGCAGGCGTGGCGGGTAGGAAGTAGCACCCAACTGAATTGGGTTGCTAAGACATCACAGGGCCTAATCCCTCCGTCTTTCTTGATAAGCACTGGCAAAGGTACGGGCTAACAACTGAATCTGCAATAGGGTAATATAAGAAGAAGGAATTGGGGAGATAGGGGATTCAGCCTGAGTTTTGGCCCTGTTTTCTGAAAAGAAGCCCTTCAGCAGGCCGGGCCTTTGTTTTTACATCCGGCCCCGGGCCGAGGCCCTGATGTTTGATTTGTCTGGGTAATACCTTGATTGTCCTACCAGGCAGGGAGGTAACGGGGTAAATTTGTTTAATGCCAGCAGGTAGAGTGAGTGATCACTTATGCAATTGCGTTTTGCTCCTCTGGCCTACCCATGTTCCACCCAACCCTAATTACCTGCCTATGAGAAATCATGAGAGAAGAACGACTGCCGTTGAGGCCCTGCTGCGCCAGGAGAACCCGCGCGTGTTCTGGAATTTGAGTCCGGCAGAATTGGTGGAGGAAGCCCTGAAGAATGGAGAAGGCACCCTCGCTGATACGGGCGCTCTGGTGTGCAGCACGGGCGCGTTTACGGGCCGTTCCCCTAAAGACCGGTTCATTGTGCGGGATGAGAAAACAGGAGATACCGTGTGGTGGAGTGAGATCAACCAGCCGTTTGCCCCCGAAGCGTTTGACCGGCTTCTAAACAAAATGACCGCTTTCCTGCAAGGGCAAACCCTGTATGTGCGGGATGCCTACGCCGGGGCCCACCCAGACTACCGCCTGAACCTGCGGGTGATCAACACCCACGCCTACCACAATCTTTTCTGCGCCAACCTCTTTCTCCGGCCCACGCTGGAAGAGTTATCAAACCAGGTACCGGAGTTCACCATTCTCTGCGCGCCTGACTTCAAAGCTAATCCCCAGGAAGACGGCACCCGGCAGGAAAACTTCGCTGTGATCAACCTCAGCCAGAAGCTCATCCTGATCGGTGGTACCGCCTACACCGGTGAAATGAAGAAAGGGATCTTCTCGGTGCTCAATTATCTGCTGCCCCAGGAACACGGGGTGTTGTCTATGCACTGTTCGGCCAACGTGGGGGAGGCGGATGACACCGCCATCTTCTTCGGGCTTTCCGGTACCGGCAAAACCACCCTTTCCACAGACCCGCACCGCCGCCTGATCGGGGACGACGAACACGGCTGGACTCAGGACAGTGTCTTCAATTTTGAAGGCGGCTGCTACGCCAAAGTGATCGACCTTACCCGCGCCCAGGAACCTGAGATCTGGGACGCCATCCGGTTTGGGGCCATCGTGGAGAACACCAACTTCCTGCCCGGTACCCGCACCGTAGACTACACAGACAGTTCCCTCACCGAGAATACCCGTACCGCCTATCCTATCCACCACATTCCGCAGGTGATGGTGCCTTCGCGGGCGGGTACCCCGAAGAACATCTTTTTCCTGACCGCTGATGCCTTCGGTATTCTGCCGCCCATCTCCCGCTTGAACCCCAGCCAGGCCATGTACTACTTCATCTCTGGGTATACGGCCAAAGTGGCGGGTACCGAGGTAGGCGTAACCGAACCAAAAGCCACGTTTTCGGCCTGTTTTGGCGAAGCCTTCCTGCCTCTGCACCCAGCCCAGTACGCCCAGCTGCTGGGAGAGAAGCTGGAGGCTCATGACGTGAATGTTTGGCTCGTGAACACCGGCTGGACGGGCGGCCCCTTCGGCGAAGGTACCCGCATGAAGCTGAGCCACACCCGGGCCATGGTTTCGGCTGCCTTGAACGGGGACTTGGAGGAAGTGACTTATATAGAGCACCCGGTGTTTGGGGTAAAAGTGCCCCAGACCTGCCCTAGGGTACCGGCCATCGTCTTAAACCCCAGAGACACCTGGACTGACAAGCGGCAGTATGACCTCAAAGCGCAGGAACTGGCCGCCCTTTTTGTGCGGAATTTCCAAAAATACGCCGCAAACGCCAGTGACGCCATCAAAGCCGGCGCGCCGCTGGTGGCCGAGACGGTGTAAAGATGTTAGCTGGCCGGAAGAAATCTTTACCTGTTTCTCTCAGGCAGAATGCGTAGTTTGACAATGGAGGTTGGTGTCTGGAAATCCTTCTTTCAGGGGTAACGGCTGGTAGTGCTTTGGGGCTATTTTTCAGAAAACACCCCAAAAGCACTACCAGCCGTTATAGGAGGGAGAGCAGCTGGTGCGTTAGAGGGAAGGCACCGTTTTGCCTTTCGCGGAAAGAATATGCAGAAGAAGTTTTACAAGGGGCTTTACGGCACAGACTCCATTGAATTCGCCAAAGGCCTGATCAACATCCATCCGTTTGGGGAGATTGGGCGCAGGAACGACGGGCAGGTGAAACCGCACGCCCACAACAACCTGTTCCAGATTTTTCTGGTGGAGGCTGGGGCCACGGAACTGCAATTCGGGCAGCAAAGAATCCCGGTGGAAGGCCCCGCTTTTTTGGCTGTGCCCAAGAACGTGGAGCACGGGTTCAGCCACCGCTCGCACGTGTCTGGCTGGATCATCACGTTGGCCGATACCGTGCTGGAGCACATGTTGCAGCGCGAGGCCGAGGTGGTCTACGCCATGGATGAGATTTACCTGATTCCGGTGAAGGAAGAAGATGCTGCCGCCACGGAGGCCTATGCGCTCATGCAGAAATGCGTGGCGGAGTACCGGGCCCAAAACCCCGGGCGCCTCTTGATGCTACAATATTTGGTGGGCCAGATGCTGGTGCAACTCTACCGCATCTCCCTGCGCGACCACCAGGCGGTGGCCTCCGCTGACAACGTGAGCAAGGTCTATTACCGTAGGTTCCAGCAGTTGCTGAAGGCCGGAAGTTCCTATAAGAAAAGTGTGGAGCAGTACGCCAAGGACCTTAACATCTCTACCGGGCACCTCACCCGGGTTTGCCGCAGCGTCTCCGGGAAATCGCCCAAAGACATCATCATTGACTACGTGATCACTGAGGCGCAACTGGCTCTTTCAGATATTGAAAAAAGTGTGTCAGACATCTCGTTCGGGTTAGGGTTTGATGACCCGGCCTATTTCACCAGGTTGTTCCGGAAACGTACCGGCCTCACGCCAATGGCCTTCCGCAAGCAGATAGGGGTGAAGAAACCTCTGTCCCCTTAGCGCCGCACAATGTTTGATTTGTCTTAGTAATAGACCGATTGTCCTACCCATCAGGTACCAGAGCCGGCTACATTTGTAAACATCAGTAAGTGATCACTCGCCCAAGTGAGTGTTCGCTTACTGATGTTTACAGCCTGTTTTTGGAATCCCATGGGAGAAGCGTTTATAGAGAGAATTGAGGCGGTGATCGTAGACCTGCCCACCATTAGGCCACATCTTTTGTCTATGGCCGTCATGCGCAAGCAGACCATGGTGATTGTGCGGTTGTTCTGTTCAGACGGCATTGAAGGCCTGGGCGAAGCCACCACCATAGGAGGCCTGAGCTATGGCGATGAATCGCCGGAAGGCATGAAACTCACCATTGATACCTACGTGGCGCCGCTCCTGCAAGGCAAGCCGGCGGGGAGTGCCAACGCCCTCATGGCGCTGCTGAACTACCATATCCAAGGCAACTACTTCGTGAAATCTGCCCTTGAAACGGCGGTGCTGGATGCGCAGGGGAAACGGCTGGGCGTACCGGTGGCTGCCCTTTTAGGCGGCGCCATCACCCAGACCTTACCCGTGCTATGGACCCTGGCCAGCGGTGACACCACCAAAGACATTCAGGAGGCCCAAAACCTGATCTCCAGCGGAAGGCACCACACGTTTAAGCTCAAGATCGGTAGAAACGCCCCTAAAACAGACATCGCCCACGTGTCGGCTATCAAAGCCACCCTGGGTTCAGACATCAAGGTGACCGTTGACGTGAACCAGGCCTGGTCAGAGGGAGTAGCCAAACAGGGCATCGCGCAGTTGCAGGAAGCGGGCATTGACCTGATTGAGCAACCCATCATCAAATCCAATTTTGAGGGCCTGGCCCGATTGACCCACTATTTCAGGGTACCCATCATGGCCGACGAGGCCGCCGGTACCGTGGCTGACGCCTTCAAGCTGGCCAAGTTAGGCGGAGGCAGCGTTTTCGCCCTGAAAATCGCCAAGTCCGGTGGGCTTATCAACATTCAAAAACAAGCCGCCATCGCCTTGGGCGCGGGTATCAGCCTCTACGGCGGCACCATGCTGGAAGGCACCATCGGTACGGTGGCCTCGGCGCAAGTCTTCAGCACCCTTCCCAATCTGGACTGGGGCACCGAACTCTTCGGACCGCTGCTGCTCACCGATGACATTGTGAAGAAACGGGTCACCTACGCCAACGGCGGACTGGAAATCCCGCAGGGCCCCGGCCTGGGCCTGGAACTGGACTTAAACCAAGTAGAGAAATACAAAAGAAAATAGACTATGCTGTTTCACGTGCACATGACCGTCAACATTCCCCTGGATCTGGATAAAACCTACGTGGATGACCTGAAGGCGAAAGAAAAAGAGCTGTCACAGGAGTTGCAGCGCCAAGGCAAATGGACTCACATCTGGCGCGTGGCCGGCAAGTACGCCAACGTGAGCATCTTCAACGTGGCCAGCGCCGGCGAGCTGCATGATATCCTGATGTCACTGCCGCTGTACCCGTTCATGGCCGTAGAAGTGACCGCCCTCTGCCAGCATTACTCCTCGGTGAAAAACGAAGAAGAAGCCCACTAAGGAGCACCCAAAACACCCAAAACTACATTCAAAACTTAACCGAATTACCCGTATGGAAAGAAGCCAGATAGACGCTTTGGTGGCAAAGATCAAAGCCACCGAGAATCCTGACCAAGGTTCAGAGAGAGTAAAGGAAATTGTGCACCGCCTCACCACTGACCTGTTTTACGCCATTGAAGACCTGGACATTCAGCCCGAGGAAATCTGGAAAGCCATTGATTGGCTCACCATCACGGGTAAAAACAACGAGTGGGGGCTGGTAGCCGCCGGCGTGGGCCTGGAGCATTTCCTGGATCTGCGCATGGACGAGGAAGAAGCCAAGGCCGGTATTGAAGGCGGTACGCCCAGAACCATTGAAGGCCCGCTATACGTGGCCGGTTCCCCGGAGTCTGTTGGGTACGCGGAGCTGGAAACCGTGCCAGAAGAAGGCGCGGAAAGGCTTTACATGAAAGGCCAGGTGCTGGACAGCCAAGGCAACCCCGTTCCCCACGCCAAGGTAGAGGTATGGCACTGCAACCTGCGCGGTATGTACTCCATCTTTGACTCCTCGCAACCGGCGTTCAACCTGCGCCGCGCCATCATCACAGATGAGAATGGCCGCTACCAGTTCAAGAGCTTCGTGCCCGTGGGCTATAGCTGTCCTCCCGGCGGCGCCACAGATACCTTCCTGAAAGCCGTAGGCCGCCACGGAAGCCGCCCCGCGCACATCCACTTCTTTGTGACTGCCCCAACTTTCCGCAAGCTCACCACCCAGATCAACATTGAAGGTGACCCCCTTATCTGGGATGACTTCGCTTTTGCCACCCGTGAGGAACTGGTACCACCTATCACCCGGTACACCGCCCAGGAAGCCCAGGAGAAATTCGGGTTGAACGAAGCCTTTGCCTCCATTGACTTCAACTTCATCCTGCACCAGGAAACCGAAGGCCTGTTCAGCACCGAGATCGGTCGCACGCGCGCCGTGGCAGCAACCCTCTAAGGCCGGGGTTTCTCCCTGCTGAAATCCATTCCCTTTCCTGCCTTCCGCCTGTTGGGTAAGCCCTGAAAGCCTGCCCCGGGGCCTTGTGTGCCTGCCTAATTCCAAGAACAAGTTCCTAACTAAGCGCAACCGCCTTATGGAAATAACCAAAACACACCTGGATGACCTGTTGGTAGACGACAGAGCGGCGGGTCAATACAAGTACAAACGGGAAGTCTTCACCAATGAAGAACTGTTTGAGCTGGAGATGAAACACATCTTTGAGGGCAATTGGGTGTATCTGGCCCATGAAAGCCAGATCCCCGAGAAGAACGACTTCTACAGTACCTACATCGGGCGGCAGCCCATCTTTATCTCCCGCAACAAGGAGGGTGAACTCAACGCGTTCATCAATGCCTGCAGCCACCGCGGAGCCATGCTCTGCCGGCACAAGAAAGGCAACAAGTCTACCTTTACCTGCCCTTTCCACGGCTGGACTTTCAACAACTCGGGTAAGCTGCTCAAGGTGAAAGACCCCAGAGACGCCGGGTACCCCGAGCAGTTCAACTGTGACGGTTCCCATGACCTCAAGAAAGTGGCTCGCTTTGAATCATACAACGGGTTCCTGTTTGGCAGCCTCCGCGAAGATGTGAAGCCGCTGGCCGAGCATCTGGGGGAGGCCGCCAAAATCATAGACATGATCACGGATCAGGCTCCCCACGGGCTGGAGGTGCTCAAAGGCGCGTCTACCTACGTGTATGAGGGCAACTGGAAACTCCAGGCCGAGAACGGGGCCGACGGGTACCACGTGAGCTCGGTGCACTGGAACTACGTGGCTACCACCAACCGCCGCAAGTCCGGGGAGTCCAAGAACGAAACCAAGGCCATGGATGCCAGCAGCTGGTCTAAACAGGCCGGTGGCTTCTATTCCTTTGACCACGGCCATTTGCTGCTCTGGACGGCCTGGGCAGATCCTACCAACCGCCCCGCTTACCAGAACCTGGCCCAATGGACCCAGCAGTTCGGGAAAGAGCGCGCCGAGTGGATGATCAACAACCTGCGCAATCTCTGCCTGTACCCCAATGTCTATCTCATGGACCAGTTCGGGTCTCAGATCAGGGTGTTCAGACCCTTGAGCGTAGACCGCACCGAGGTGACGATTTACTGCATTGCGCCGGTAGGCGAAGATGCCGTTTCCCGGGCCCACCGCATCAGGCAGTACGAGGATTTCTTCAACGTGAGCGGCATGGCCACGCCCGATGACCTGGAAGAGTTCCGGGCCTGCCAGGTGGGGTACCAGGGCAAAGCCATGGAGTGGAATGACATCAGCCGGGGTGCTACCCACTGGATCGACGGCCCGGATGAGAACGCCCAGAAAATCAACCTCCAGCCTAAGATGAGCGGGGCCAAGACCGAAGACGAAGGCCTTTTCGTGCTACAGCACCAGTACTGGCTGCAGACCATGCAAGCCGCTCTAGACCAGGAACAAGCTAACGCTAACCAGTAATTCTGCGCCGCCATGACAGACTATCAGAAAATACAGCAGTTTCTCTACCAAGAGGCCCGTTGCCTGGATGACAAGCAATGGGACGAGTGGTTGAAACACTATGATGACCAGTGCGAGTACTGGATGCCCTCCTGGGATGATGAGGACGAACTCACCACTGATCCGCAGCGGGAAATCTCCCTCATCTACTACCCCAACAAAGGCGGGCTGGAGGACAGGGTGTTCCGCATCAAGACAGACCGTTCCAGCGCCTCTATGCCGGAGCCTCGTACGGCCCACCTGCTCTCTAACCTGGAGATATTGGAAGAAGACGAGACGCAGGTCAGGCTCCGGTTTAACTGGAACACGCTCTCTTTCCGCTACAAGGTCACGGACTCGTTCTTCGGGTGCTCTTTCTACACCCTCAAGAAAACGGAAGGTTCTTTTCTGATCACCAAGAAGAAGGTGGTCTTGAAGAACGACTACATCCGGCAGGTCATCGACATTTATCACCTTTAGAACCAAGCCCCCATGCCTACTATAGCATTAAACTTTGAGGATGGCGTTACCAAGATCATTGGTAGCTTATCTGGCGAAACCATTGCCGAGGCGGCGTACCGGCAGGGTGTGAACATTCCCCTGGACTGTGCCGACGGAGCCTGCGGAACCTGCAAGTGCCGCTGGAAATCCGGGCAGTATGATCCCGGTGACTACATTGAAGACGCCCTCTCTGACGAGGAAGCCGCCCAAGGCTATGGACTGGCCTGCCAGATGCGCCCTGAAACGGATGTAGTGGTGGATATCCTGGCCAGCTCGGCGGCCTGCAAAGTGGAGGTACGGGCCCTGGCCGCTACCATCTCCGCGCTGGAACTGGTTTCTTCTGAGATTGTGAAACTGCGCCTGAAAACCGACCAGAACCTGCCTTTCCTGCCCGGCCAATACGCCAACCTGGAAATTCCCGGCTTGGAAACCTCCCGGTCTTACTCCTTCAGTAACCTGAGCAACACCGCCGAGCTGGAGTTTCTGGTGCGCCTGGTGCCCAACGGGTTAATGAGCACTTTTTTGAAAAACCAGGCCCAAGTAGGCGATGCCCTGACGTTGGCTGGCCCCATGGGCAGCTTTTACACCCGAGACATCACTCGGCCTACCCTGTTCTTTGCGGGCGGCACCGGTATTGCCCCTTTCCTAGCCATGCTGGAGAAACTGGCCACCGAGGAAGCCTCGCACCCCATCCGGTTGTACTACGGGGCCACCACAGAGGAGAACCTGGTAGAACTGGAGCGCCTAAACGCCTTCAAAGCCGTGCTTCCGCTGGAAATCTACTGCTGCGTGTCGGGGGCGGCCTCGGTTAATTATCCTGAAGGCTTTGTGACGCAATGGGTGAACAAAGAACACTTAACCGAAGACCGCTACGACATCTACATCTGCGGCCCTACGGCCATGGTAGAGGCCGTGCAGCACGCGCTAACCCAGGAAGAAATCCAGGTAGAGCATTTCTATACGGAGAAATTCCTGCCTACCGGAACAGTATAGCCGGCGGCATGGCGTTTAGAGCCTCTTTGTCAGAAAACAGGCCTCAAACGCCAGTGTTTTCCAGGGCCGGTAACGGGCCGGAAGAAATCTGATCACCTACGTTGGCCTCAGGCCCAGGAGTAGAGGAATGGATACCGGAACCTGAGCCCAACTTTTCACCTTACCGCAGAAGCCATGATTTTCAATAATAGATTTGACCAGAAAGTAGCCGTGGTGACCGGGGCGGCCCAGGGCATTGGCAAAGGCGTGGCCTTGCGTATGGCCCAGGAAGGCGCCAGAGTAGTCCTTGCCGACCGTTCGCCTTTGGTGCAGGACACCCTGAAAGAGCTGGAGGCCCTGGGCGGCATGGGCCTGGCGGTAGAGGCCGACCTGGAGCACTTTTCCGGGTTTGAGGCCGTGACCCAGGCGGCGCTGGAACGGTTTGGCAGAATTGACATTCTGGTGAACAACGTGGGCGGCACCATCTGGGCCAAACCCTTTGAACACTACCAGGAAAGCGAGATTGAGAAAGAAGTCAGGAGGTCGTTGTTTCCTACGCTGTGGGGTTGCCGGGCAGTGTTGCCGGGAATGATCCAGCAGGGTGGGGGCGTGATTGTGAACGTATCCTCGGTGGCCACCCGCAGCGTGAACCGCTTGCCGTATGCCGCGGCCAAGGGTGGCGTGAACGCCATCACGGCCTCGCTGGCCCTGGAGCAGGCGGCCAACAACATCCGGGTGGTGGGCATCGCCCCGGGCGGAACCCAGGCCCCCCAGCGCCAGATTCCCCGCAATGAGAACCCGCTGAGCGAAGAGGAAACCGGGTGGTACCAGCAGATTGTGGATCAGACCGTTTCATCCAGCCTCCAGAAAAAATACGGCACCATTGAAGACCAGGTGGCAGCCATTCTGTTCGCCGCCTCAGACGAAGCCCAGTACATCACCGGCGTGACCATTCCGGTGGCGGGCGGCGACTTAGGGTAGGTTTCTGCCCCGTTTTTCACTTAAATGCCTTAAACTATGCCTACTATCCGCTTGAATAACTTCCACTGCTTCTACACCTATGAGGACTTCGGGAACCAGGACGTGCTGGTGTTCTCCAATTCCCTGGGCACAGACCATACCATGTGGGAGCCGCAACTAGATATCCTGAGCCATCATTTCAACATCCTGCGCTATGACACCCGCGGCCACGGCCAAAGCACCATAGAACAAGACACCCTCACCATTGCCGAGTTGGGGCAGGATGTGCTGGATCTGCTGGATGCCCTGAACCTGGGCCAGGTGCATTTCTGCGGCCTGTCTATGGGCGGGCTTATTGGCCAATGGCTGGGCATCAACGCAACGGAACGGTTCCATAAAATCACCCTTGCCAATACGGCAGCCAAGATTGGTACCCACGAAGGCTGGAATGCCCGCATAGCGCAAGTCAAGGAACACGGGCTGGAAAGCATTCTGGAAGGCACGGCGCAGCGGTGGTTTACGCCCTCTTTTCGGGAAAACAACCCCCAAACGGTAACGGACATCCTGGAGATCTTCAAGGCTAATTCCCTGCATGGGTACATGGCCAACTGTGCCGCCGTGCGCGACGCGGATTTCCGGGAGGAGCTTTTCAACCTGGAGGTGCCCACGCTCATTATCAGCGGCCTGCAAGACGAAGTCACCACCCCCCAGGATGGCAAATACCTGGCCAAGCGCATCCCCAACGCCCGCCACGTGCAGCTAGATGCCGCGCACCTCTCCAACCTGGAACACTCCGAGGAATTCGCCAAGCACCTCCTGCATTTCAAGGAGCATTAGCGATTTCTATC
Source organism: Rufibacter glacialis (assembly GCF_008271745.1). Classification (GTDB taxonomy): domain Bacteria; phylum Bacteroidota; class Bacteroidia; order Cytophagales; family Hymenobacteraceae; genus Nibribacter; species Nibribacter glacialis. The sequence continues at coordinate 148,090 of NZ_VKKZ01000019.1, forward strand.
GGGGTAACCCGGTGTAAAAGCCTCTGTTCAAGGGGCGATATACGTGAACCCATTTTTCTAGAAAGACATGAAAACAGTACCTCAGATATCATTACAGGAAGCGGTTGCCCTGGTCAAAGACGGCGACACGCTGCTGCAAGGCGGTTTCGGGATGACGGGCAACCCCGTGCACCTGATGCACGCCCTGGCGGAAACTAAGACCAAAGACCTCACCTTCATTGGCAACAACGTAGGGGAAGTGGGCATTGGCGGCGGCCGCTTGCTGCGGAACGGACAGATCAAGAAGATGATCGGCTCTTTCTTCACCAGCAACCCAGAGGCCGTGAAAGCCGCCCAGAGCGGTCAGGTAGAATATGAACTGCTGCCCCAGGGCACCCTGGCCGAAGCCATCAGGGCCGGAGGCGCCGGCATTGGCGGGTTCTTTACGCCTACCTCGGCAGGCACTGAGTTGGCGAAAGGACGGGAAACCAAAGTCATCAACTGCAAAGAGCAGGTGTACATTGAAGGCATCAGGGGCAACGTGGCCTTTGTGCGCGCCTGGAAAGCAGACACCGCCGGTAACCTCACGTACCGCATGACCGAGCAGAACTTCAACCGGGCTATGGCGACCGCCGCAGACCTGGTGATTGCCGAAGTTGAGGAGATTGTGCCCGTTGGCCAGATTGCCCCGGAACACGTGCATACCCCAGGTTCGTACGTCAATTACCTGGTGCAGGCCACGCTCACGCTGGAAGACCTGGGCTCGTCGGCCTCCGTATCCTCTGGCCGCAAGGCAGATGAAACCCGCCTGAACATGGCCCGCCGTGCCCTTCAGGAACTGAAGAAAGGCGATGTGGTGAACCTGGGCATTGGCATTCCTACCCTGGTGGCGGATTTGATCTCCCCGGAAGACGGCATTGTGCTGCACACCGAGAACGGCATGCTGGGCGTAGGCCCGGCCCCCACAGACGGCGGCGGCGCCATGGACTATCCCGTGAACGCGGGCAAGATTCCGGTGACCGCACTGCCTGGCTCCAGCTACTTTGACAGTGCCGACTCCTTTGCCATGATCAGAGGCAAGCACGTGGACATCGCCGTGATGGGCGGCCTGGAAGTGGATGAGAAAGCCAACCTGGCCAACTGGGCCGTGCCCGGCCAACCCCTGCTAGGTGTGGGAGGCGCCATGGATCTGGCTTCGGGTGCTAAAACGCTCATCATCACCATGACCCATACCAACAAAGACGGCTCCGCTAAGATGGTGCCCGCTTGTAATCTGCCGCTTACGGCCCTGCAGGCGGTAGACATGGTCATCACAGATCTGGCGGTTTTCAAATTCATAGACGGCAAACTCACCCTTATTGAACTGATGCCGGGTGCCACCCTGGAAGAAGTAAGGGCCAAGACCACTGCTGCCTTTGAGGAGAAGCTAGCCCAGGAGCCTCAAGGAGCTAATTAACCCTCTTGCTCTGTCCCTGCCTCCTGTTTAGGCCCTGGTTTTAGCGAAACGGGCCTGAAACAGGAAGTAGAAAGAAAGAGAGGAGAGGAGGAGAGCCAATGCGGTTACGCCAGTTCATCCCCCGGTTCCTGGCGACGCTTCTCCTCCCTGCTACTCTCCCGGAAAGGCCTGTTTTAAAGCCTCTTCCTTTCAAGAAAAGTGCCCTGAAAAGAAGCCTCTGGTTTCTCCTTTCAGGGCTCTTTTTAGAAAATAGCGGCTAAACTGTCCGCAGGAAAACCGCCGGAAAGCCTGGGCTTTGCGGCACATTGGTACCACCCCACCATGATGAACAAAGCCTTACAATACAGCCTGGGTTCCAATCTGGTCATCTATGCCCTGCGGTGTACGCTTGGGTTCCTGATCGGGTACCAACTGTACCTGGCGCTGCCGGAGTATGAACTGTACTGGACGATCATCTCCATCATCCTGGTCATGTCACCGGAGGCCAAAGACGCCCGCAAACTGTCTATTGAGCGGTTCAAGGCCAATTTGATTGGGTGTTGCGTGGGCTTGGTCTGTTTCTTTCTGCCGGCCCCGCAGCTAGGGGTGATGGTGCTGGGGATCATTCTGGCCATTGGCATCTGCCATTTTTTCACGCTCATGGGCGTGGCCCGGTCGGCGGTGGTGGCCTTTATCATTGTGGTGATCCATGAGCAGACCACGCTCACGTACTGGGCGGCGGTAGAGCGCTTTTTCTCCGTCACGCTGGGCTGCTGTATTGGTCTGGGCGTGACCATGGGCACCTCCTCCTTGATCAGGTACCTCAGGAAAAAAGTAGGGCTGGAAGATACCTAAGGCAGGCAGTGTATAACCAGTGATTAATGGCTGTTTTCTATAAAGAAGGCCCTAAACAACCTCGGCCGCGGCCGAAACAAAACATACCTAAACGTTCAAAAGTAGAAACCATGAGCAAAGAAGCATATATCGTAGACGGCATCAGAACCCCCATCGGTAATCTGGGCGGTGCCCTTTCGGCGGTGCGCGCCGATGACTTGGCGGCCATGACCATCCAGGAACTGGTGAACCGGAACCCGGCCATTCCGGCCAGCGCCATTGATGACGTGATCTTAGGTTGCCACAACCAGGCTGGCGAAGACAACCGCAACGTGGCCCGCATGGCCGCGCTGCTGGCGGGCCTGCCCGTGACGGTGCCTGGCGAAACGGTGAACCGGCTGTGTTCCTCGGGCATGTCCGCGATCATTCAGGCGGCCCGGGCCATCAAAGCCGGCGACGGGGACGTGTTCATCGCCGGAGGCGTAGAGCAGATGACCCGCGGGCCGTTGGTGATCTCCAAGCCCTCCAAAGCCTTCGGGACTGATTCCCGCATGGAGGACTCCAGCTTTGGTTGGCGGTTTGTGAACCCCAAGATGAAGGCCTCGTACGGCGTAGATCCCATGGGCATCACTGCTGAGAACCTCGCGGAAATGTACTCCATCTCCCGCGAAGACCAGGACACGTTTGCCTACCACTCCCAGCGCAAAGCGGCCCAGGCCCAGCAGAACGGCACCCTGGCCCAGGAAATCATGCCGGTGTCTATTCCACAGCGCAAAGGCGAGCCGGTGGTGGTGACCCAAGACGAGTTCGTGCGGCCCGGCACCACCCTGGAAACCCTGGCCAAACTGAAGCCCGCGTTTAAAGAAGGCGGCAGCGTGACGGCCGGCAACGCCTCTGGCCTGAATGATGGGGCTGCCGCCACCTACATTGTCTCGGCAGAAGCCCTTGCGCAGTATCAACTCACCCCCTTGGCGCGTATTGTGAGTTCAGCGGTAGTGGGCGTGGAGCCGCGCATCATGGGCATAGGCCCGGTGCCGGCCACGGAGAAAGCCTTGCAGAAAGCAGGCCTCACCCTGGCCGACATGGACATTATTGAACTGAACGAAGCCTTCGCGGCGCAAAGCCTGGCCTGCACCCGCGCCCTGGGCCTAGCCGACGACGATGCCCGCGTCAACGTGAACGGCGGTGCCATTGCGCTGGGGCACCCGCTGGGCATGTCTGGCACGCGGGTAGTCTATACGGCGGCTCTTTCTTTGAAAAGACAGCAGAAACGGTACGCCCTGGCTACCATGTGCGTAGGAGTAGGGCAGGGGTATGCCGTGGTGCTGGAACGCGTATAAGGCATATCCAGCGGTACACCCATAAAGGCAGAGTTGGCTTTGCCACGGATTTTTGCGGCGCAGGATGGTTTAAAAGGCATATGGTATTCCTTGCCAGGAAGACACTGACGCAAAAAGGAAAGAGAGATGAGCAAGAAACAAGATATTCTGGATGCGGCCTTAAAGCTATTCACCGAGAACGGGGCCCGGGCCACTTCCACCAAATCCATCGCTTCTGAGGCTGAAACCTCAGAAGCGCTCATTTTCAGGCATTTCGGATCTAAAGAACAGCTGCTGGAGGAGATCATCAAGAAAGGTTACCAAATAGCGGCCCGTGAAATAAACCCGTACCTGGTAGACCAGACGCCGCAGGAGTACATTTCCAATATCATTGAGTTGCCCATCATCCTGACCAAGTCCAACCCGGACTTCTGGAAGATGCAGTCCAAGCTGCTGCCCCTGAACCAGCTGGCCTCCAGGTACCACGCTAATTTCATGCGCCCCTGCTTTGAGCGCCTCACGGATTGCTTCGCCCAACTGAACTACCCCCATCCTGAGTTGGAGGCGGAACTGCTGCTGATCCATATTGAGGGAGTTTGGAAGTATTTCTCGGTGCACGATCTGGGCATCACCAAGCAAAACGCCCTCATCGCTATCATGAAACAGAAGTACCAACTGCCCCAAAGCGAGGGATAAACACCTGTAGCAAGTAATCAAAGCCCATAGAAGCAGTCTTCTATGGGCTTTGTGTTTTTACTCAAGCGGTATAGTGGATTGGGCAGAAATATGACTTGAGGCCCTATGAGAGCCTTTTTTCGCAATTACAAACTGCGGTTCATGGTAAGTCCAAGTGGCAAACTTTAACCATAGAAAGGTTGGGGCACCTATAAGTGTTCTGTCAGAACAGCCTTTGTTACTGGGTCTATTTCCAGCCTTTCGCTTGAGCGCCTAGCACTCGACTGGTGCCGCGGGAGCGGCAGGCGGCGAAGGCGCCAAGGAGAGGGTACAGCGCGAAGGCGGGGCCTCGCGGCCATGAGCGCTTAGCGGGTACTATGCAAAAGGCCGTGGGTGGATCAACGCTAGAAGCGGAAATGCCAAGGAAACAGTCTATAGCAGACACGCGGGTGCCGCAGAAAAAGAAGCGGCTAATAAGCGCAGTTTTGGTTGTTGGTGAGAACACCAACAACGGCGAAAACGTCGTGGTTCTACGCAGCAATACCGTCAACCACGTATTATCCTGGTTCTACGCTGCGATACCGTTTCCTCGATCCATCAAGGTTCCTCCCAGCAATTCCGCCACGCCGTCGCATTTTCCTCCCAACAGTACCGTCACCAATAACAAAGGCCTTTCTAGGTGCAATTGCCTTGGATGGAGGCCTTTCTTGCTGAGGCGTTCTTGTTCCATGGGGACACGGCGTTACAGTGTAACGCCGCTACGGGGTAACATCTTTTCTTTGTTTTAAGGCTGTTTTCTGAAAAAAGCTTTAAATAGAAAAAGCCTGCACGAGGCAGGCTTTTCAAGTAGGTTCGGGGAAGCATTAGAATGTGTAGCGGACGGTCAGAGCTCCGTCGCCATACAAGAAAAGACCGTCACGGTTGGCTTCGATAAATGGCTTAAAATCGACGCCCAGTGAAATCGGAATTTCCGTAATCTGATATTCCAAACCTACAATACCGTCTATCCCTACCGTAGCAAGGGTTCTATGGTAAGACTCTTCATAATGTTTGTTAGTGGGCTTGTAGTAATACCTGCCCCGGAAAACCCCAATGTGGCCCCCGGCACCGTAAAACCACCGCAGCCCCTGCACGTCAAATGCCGAGGCGTGCTGCTCAAGCAGGCCGGTGAGCTGAAAGCCCCGCCGACCGAAGCCAGTGCCCAGGATCCCTTCTATGGCCTGAGACTCACTGATGAAATATTTTCCTGAGATACCCGCTGAGTAACCGCCAACGCGGAGACCTAACCCTACTTCTTGCGCCTGGGCTTTCTCAAGGTTGGCAAGGGAGAGCAGCAGTAACCCCAGCCCAAAAATAAGGTGTTTGTTTCTCATAGTAAAACGATTCTTTGCAAAAGACGAAACGGAGGCTACCCGCTTCTATACAACTGCCCAGAACCTGGTAATATTTTGCCTGTGGAGAAATAACAGGCAAAAGCGCCGCCTGAGGTTTGCCTCTGGCCGCAGGTGCAAAGTTACGCTTTTTTGTAGGACTGCAGGTATGCCTCACGGGAGGTACGCTGCCCAATCAACCGGAAGAAGCTGATCTGGTGGTCAGAATCTTTTTTGAGGCCGCGCGCAAATGGGTCTTTTTTCTGGCCGTGCTCCTCAAAATCGCGCACGTACTGCTCCCTGATCAGGTCAGCGGCGGGCAGCAGCTCCGCGGCCTTGATCTGCACCAGCCCGGTCTTCTCCCAGAGCTTGCGCCACCAGGCCACCGAGTGGATGTAGTACCAGTAATTCTGAAAATCCTCGCGCAAGAACTCCGGCACCTGGTCAAGGGTCTCAATCTCCTGCTTGAAGCACACGTCCACAATGCCAATGTAGCCATCCGGTTTCAGGAACCGGCAGATATAGGGCAGGTACTTGTCATCGGTGCCGAAGTAGGTGTAGGAGTCAATGACCAGCACCACGTCAAAGAACCCCTCGGGGAAGGGCAAGTCCCGGGCATCAGCCTGCAATGGGAACACCTTGTTCTCCAGGTTCTCCTCCTGCACCCGCTGGTAATTGGCAGTGGCCGAGATGGCTTCGTCTACGGCCCACACCTGCACCCCGTATTCCTTCGCCAGGAAGATAGAGCTGGCCGCCTTGCCGCAGCCCAGGTCCAGCACGCGCATGCCTGGGCGGAACGGGATAAGGGAGGTGATGCTTTCCAGGTTGAAGAGCACGTTCTCGCCCATGGAGTGCTCGCGCACCCACGTGGGGTCATATTGGGTACTGCGAGGAAAGTGGTGTTGTATGCGGTGCTGGGCAGAATCCATAATGCAGGAGTGGTATAGGTACTGCCTCTACGGTATGGGAATGGTGTAGGTTGAAATTTTTGCGGTTTGACACAGGCGGAGTAAAGTCCGTTTTCAGCCTTGTTTCAAGAGATTGCGCCGAAAACAGGAAAGCCGGCATTCCCTCTCCCCCGGGGAGAGGGGTAGGGTGAGGGGCAGCGGCATTCCAAGGATAAGGCCTCTCCAGCTGGAACCGTTTCGGACAGGTCGCGACCTGTCCGTACATTTGTTTGTTTTATAGTACTGCTTTTCTAATTGGAAACTTCTCCGCCTCATCCTAACCTTCTCCCAGGGGGAGAAGGGACTGGGCTTTACTCGCTGGGAACGGTTTTTACTTAGCTTAGAGGTTTCATGTAGAAATTTCGGTTCAGGGCTGGTTTTCGTAGAAACAGGCTAAAACGGCTCCTGAAGGAAGAGCCCTCTACCACCAACCAATCGGCCGTTACGCGTACTGAAGCATCTGTTCATTGGGGTGCACCAGCACGCCGCCGCCGTCTTGCTTGGCTGCTTCCAGCATGGCCTTGGCCACGGTGCCCGCGTGAATGCCTTTGTATTTGCGCAAAGGGCCGTTGAACAGGAAACTGGTGGCTTTCATAAGGGTCTCGGCGGCTTTCTCGCCAAAACGCACCTCTTGCCGGTCACCCAAGAGCAAAGAGGGCTGGAAGATGTGCACGGCCGTGAACGGAAGCTTTTTCACCGCTTCCTCCATTTCGCCCTTCACATGGTTGTAGAAGATGCGGGAATGGATATCAGCGCCCAGGGCAGAGACCACCAGGAACTGGGTGGCAAAATGGGTGGAAGTGATTTTGGCCAGGTTCACCACGTAGGTGTAATCTACCTTCCGGAAATTCTCCTTGGAGCCGGCTTTCTTGATGGTGGTGCCCAGGCAGCAGAACACGTCATCAGCAATGAGGCTGTGGCGGTGTTTCTCCAGGTCATTGAAATCCACGATGACCTGCTGCAACTTAGGGTGCTCCAGATTCAGCCTGGTACGGCCCACCGCAATCACTTTGCTGTAACGGGGGCTTTGCAGCAGGAGCTGAAGGCAGTGGCTGCCTACGAGTCCGCTGGCGCCGGCAATAAGAGCAGCTTTGGGAGAGACCATGGTCAGGATCTTTTAAGGGCGCGTTTGAGCACCTGGTAGTCCAGGTAGTATAGGACCTTAACGGAGAAATTATTCAATTGTTTAGCCTGGAGGGTGTTGCGCAGGTTCAGGAAATAGCTCGGGCGCTCTGGTAGGGCACTGTCAAAAATGGCGTTTTTCCAGACCACGCTTACCTCACTGCCCGGTGCGAACCGCCAGCTGTACACCAGGTCTACGTTGAAGGCGTTGAAGTTGCGGTCCTTGGCCCAGCCAGATTTGGGGCGGTATTCCAGCTGGGTGCCGTTGCCGTCTTCCTGCAACAGCAGGTACCGGTCAAAGGAGGCATTGGACCAGTAGTGGCGCAAGTTTATATTCAAGGCAGTGCGGGCATTGAAAATGTAGGTTCCTGTCACGGTGTTGCTCACGGTCTTCACCACGCGCTGGCCAAAGAAAACACTGTCTACCCGGGAAATCTTCCTTGCCTCGTAGAGCGAGTCGTTTCCGGCAAAGCCGAAGTCCCGCGGGGCATGGTTGTAGTTCAGTTTATAAACCAATTGCAGGTGGTCATTGACGCGCACCCGGGGGCTTACTCCCACCCATTTGTCAAACTGGTCATATTCCGGAGCAATGTAAAACCCAAAATTCACGTCCACGGCCAGCTTCTTGCGGTAGTCACTGGATACGTAGCTGTTCACCTCCCATCCAGCGGGTTTGCGCCATTTCCTATCCGGTACCCCGTCTTGTTTGGAGCGGGGCTCAAAGTAGTCATACCCGTCTTTGGGCAGCCAGACAAAGGTAGACCCGAAGGAAAGAAATTTCTTGGTGGTGGCGTTGGTCTCCAGAAAATACGCCAGTTGGGCGAATTTGGCCGGTTTGTAGAGCATGCGGTGCTGTACCCCCAAGGCGTTGTATAGGTTGTTCAGCTTCCAGAAGGGCTTGTAGACGTTGTAGGCCACATAAGCCTGGGTCTCGCGGGAGTTGTTGTTGCCCAGGTAGCCCAGGTCGTTGATGTCATAGGTGTGGCTCTCTGCGGTGTGGCGCAGTCTGAACTGGAAATTACCGCTGGTTTTGCCAAAACTGCCCGAATACATATGCCCCAGTTCTACCTTGTCCGTGCCTACGGGTACTTCGCCTTTGTTGTACTTCTGGCTCAGGTTGCCGCTCAGGTTCAGGGTGTAGGAGTTCTTCTTGTTCGTGAGCTTGGTCATGAGCCCGGTCACGTTGGCGTTGTAGAAGCCATGGCCGCGCGTGACGTTGGTGTTGGTGAAGGTGACGTACGAGCTATACGGCAAGCTTTGGTCCAGCACCAGCACGTTGTAATTGGTCACCGGGTCCGTGAGCACCTCGAACTCCTCCTGGGTCTCGTTGCTTCTGAGGGTGGCGTAGGTGTTGCGGGTAACGGCGTTGAACAGGCCAATGCCCAAGCCCTTGTTCGTTCTCCCTGACAGTTTGGTGGCGTTCACCAGGCTCGTTTTCTCCGGGTTCTCCAGCACTTCCACGTCTTTGCCGTAGCGCTGCTTGTCATAGGTGAGGTTGTTGTAGTTGAGGGGTTCGGCCCCAATGCGGCGCGAGTAAAAGAGGCCCGCCTTGTTGAAGAGTTCGGTGCCCTCTGTGAAAAACTGCCTGTTTTCATTGAAACGCACCTCAAACGGCGACAGGTTGAGCACCTGCGCGTCTGACTGGGTCTGCCCGAAATCCGGGATCAGGGTCATGTCTAGGGTGAAGGCGTCATTGATGCCGTACTTGATGTCCATGCCGCCGTTGACGGTAGTCTTAAAATCCTTCTTCTCTGGCTCGTCATGCGGGTAATGGTCCAGGTAGCCGGAAAGGTAAGGCATCAAGGACAGCCGCAGCGGGGCCTTCAGGCCGCTGATGCCGGTGGCCTCGCCAAACTGGTTCACAAATCCCTGCACCGAGTTGTCCACGAAATTCCAGAAGGCATCTTCCCTGAAACGGCGGGTAGAGCGCCAGAAGTTGATGCCCCAGGTCTGCACGTCTTTTTTAGGGAAACGGATGGCCGAATACGGAATCCGCATCTCTACGCTCCAACCTTGCGGGTGGCGCGCCACCATGCTTTGCCAGACGGCGTCCCAGGAGCGCTGGTCGCCGTTGCTGGTGGCCTTGAAATCCGTTTGCACCCCAGCCGTGGAAACCTCAAACCCGAAGGCGTTCTGCTTGTCCTGGTAGGTGTCAAAGTAAACCCCGAACATGTCAGCGTTCACCTGGCCCCCATCGCGGGCACTCAACTGCGAGAGGATGGAGTCTGGGGCGGTGTCAAAGAGCATGGCGCTCACGTACACGGCCTCGTCGTCATACAGCAAGCGTACCTCGGTGCGCTGGCGGGCCGGCGAGCCGTTGGCCGGGTTGTTCTGGATGAAATCAGTGCCGGGGGGGGCCAGTTTCCAGACGTCCTCGTCTGGAAGACCGTCTAGCTTGGGCGGTGTGGTGGTTCTGACGGCCGTAATCTGCTTGGTGACCTTTGGGGCCTGGGCATAGCTGAGGAGGGTGCTGCAAATACAAAGGAAAAGCAGACAGGCATATTTCATGGAGCAAACGGGAAAAGTAGGAAGAAAACTCAGGGCTTAGCTAAAAGACTAATCCCTTCTGGCAACAGTTGCACGTCTCCTCGTTTATACAAGGCCCCGATGGCTTTTTTAAAGGTTTTTTTGCTCATGCCCAAGGTCTGGTAAATCAGTTCAGGGCTGCTTTTATCAGTGAGCGGCAGGTGGCCGTTCCCGGCCTTCAGCTTGGCCAGGACCGCTTCCGTGGCTTCCACCACCTCGTCATATCCCTGGCGCTGCAGGCTGACGTCTAGTTTGTTGTCTTCGCGGATCTTCTTGAGGTACCCCTGGGTGTATTCACCGGGTTGCAAACTGCGGAATACCTCATTGCGGTAGAGCATGCCCAGGTATTTGTGGTTCACGATGACCTGGAACCCCAAAGCCTTTTCCGGGCCGATGAGCAGTTCCACCTCGTCTCCCTCTTCCAGGGGAATGGGGTCATAGTTCAGGAAAGGGCCCAGTTTGGTAGAGCCCACCAGGCGGTCTGAGTTCTCGTCCAGGTACACGTACACCAGCGTCCATTGGCCGGGGTACAGGGCGTCGTGCTGGTTTTTATAGGGTACGAACAGATCCTTTTCCAGGCCCCATTCCAGAAACGCGCCAAAATTGTTCACGTCCCGTACCTGCAGGCAGGCAAACTGCTCTACCTTGGCTTTGGGCTCCAGGGTAGTGGCAATCAGGCGGTCTTCTGAATCGCGGTACACAAACACAGAGATCATGTCCCCAATCCGGGTGCCTTCTGGTATGTATTTGCGGGGCAGCAGCACGTCACCGTCCTCTGATCCTAAATACATTCCATGTTCCAATTCACGAAGGATTTCCAGATAGTTATAGTCTCCTAAATGCAGCATACCAAGATTGGGTTTAAATATCTGAACAAAGGTAGAAAATCTAGACGGCTCCTATTCATGGTCCCTCAAAGTTTATGGCCAGCCGGGCGTTTAAGGTCTGTTTTTGGCAAAAGAAGGCCTAAACCGGGGCTGTTTGGGTAGCGAATTCCTTGTCTTGGTACGTTGACGGAGGACAAGGCGGTGGGGAGTCTGAGGGCAATAGTGCTGTTACCCAGGCTTAAACGGGGTTGCCTTATTTTCAGGAGGCGCACTACGTTTATTTTGAAGATAAGTTTTGTTTGGTTATATTCCAAGATTATTTAGGGAGGCTGCCCCACGCCACTTATCCTTTAGGGTCATCACCCGCTATTGCCTTGGTAACTAATCAACCCAAACAAATGAAAAGAGTTTTATCTACCCTGATGCTGGCGAGCATCCCCTTCCTGAGTTTTCAGGCAGAGGCGCAAAAGAAAAACAAAAAAGGCAAGGAGGCCGACAAGGTAGCGGCACCCGTGGCCCCGGAAGCCGCCGCCCCTAAAAAAAGCTCCCTCGCGGAGAAGGTGAAAACCAGCAAGAAAGCAGACGGCTTGTTCACCGTGTACCAGGACACCCTCACGGGGTCGGTGCAGCTGTATGTCAGAAAAGATCAGCTAGGCAAGGAGTTCGTGTACCAGAGCTTTTCCATCAGCGGGCCAACCAGCTTGTTTCTGAACCAGAGCATGCACCGGGCCACCAGCGTGTTCAAGATTGTGAAGGCCTATGACAAACTAGAGTTCCAGCAGGTCAACACCAAGTTCTATTATGACCAGAAAAACGCGGTGAGCAAAACCGCCGGCATTGACGTGCCAGAGGCCGTGATGCTGTCTGAGAAGTTCACCGTGGAAGACGAAGGCGGATACCTGGTGAACGCCGACGCCCTTTTCATCAGTGAGAAGATGGACCCGGTGAAACCCCTGGCTCCCGTAGGCGCGCCGCCTACCGCTTTTTTCAACATGGGTACCCTGAACACCGCCAAATCCAAATACCACAAGGTGAAGTCTTTCCCGGGCAACACCGACGTGCAGGTAGACCTGGCCTATGACAACCCGGCCCCATACATGGCCGGTGGCAAAGATATCACCGATGCCCGCTACGTGCGCGTGCGTATGCAGCACAGTTTCCTGGAAATGCCCAAGAACGACTACCGTCCCCGCTTAGATGATCCTCGGGTAGGGTATTTCACCCAGGAAGTGAATGACCTCACCAGCGTGCAGGCCATCAACTACCGCGACATCATCAATCGGTGGCACCTGGTGAAAAAAGACCCCACCGCCGCTCTTAGTGAGCCCGTGGAACCCATTGTCTGGTGGATAGAGAACACTACGCCCGTGGAATTCCGGCAGACCATCAAAGAAGCCGGCGAGAAATGGAACGAGGCTTTTGAGAAGGCAGGCTTCAAGAACGCCGTGGTCATGAAGATCATGCCAGACCAGGTGGACTGGGACCCTAGTGACATCCGCTACAACGTGATCCGGTGGGTTTCCTCGGCCAGCCCGCAGTACGGCGCCATCGGGCCCAGCTTCGTGAACCCCAGAACCGGGCAGATCCTGGGCTCTGACATCACCATAGAATGGTACAGCGGAAACGCCACGCCTATCTCAGATGAACTCTTCAGCGGCCCCTCGGCAGAAGGCCTTTCTTTCCCTGGCATGACACCTCCCGCGGCCATGTGTACCATGGCGCATGAGCTGAAAGCCCAATACTCAGCGGGCCTGACGGCGCTGGAAGCTACCGATGCCTCTACCGGCGACCTCAAGAAAATGCACCAGCAGTTTCTGTATTACCTGGTCTTGCACGAGATGGGGCACACCCTGGGCTTGAACCATAACATGAAGTCCAGCCAGATGCTCAAGCTGTCTGAGGTGCACAACACCGCTCTCACCCAGAAAAAAGGCATGATGGGCAGCGTGATGGATTATCCCGCCATCAACATCAGCCTGGACCGCAGCAAACAAGGCGATTACTACACCACCAAACCCGGCCCCTATGACCTGTGGGCCATTGAGTACGGCTACAAACCGGTGGCGGAAAACGGAGAGGCTGCTTTCCGGAAGAAAGTGTTGAGCCGCAGCACCGAGCCAGACCTGGCCTTCGGCAACGACGCCGACGACATGCGCGCCCCCGGCAAGGCCATTGACCCGCGGGTGAACGTGAACGACATGAGCAGTGATGCCATTGGGTACGCCCAGGAACGGTTTGCGCTGGTGAATGCCATCATGCCCAAGCTGAAAGCCAAATACAGCAAAGAGGACCAGAGTTATGCTGAACTGAGAGCCCGTTACTTCGCGCTCAACGGCCAGCGGTCTGGCATGATCAACGCCGTGAGCCGGTACGTGGGTGGGGTCTACATTGACCGTAGCTTCGTGGGCCAGAACAGTCCTAACAAACCCTACACCCCGGTGCCCGAGGCTACCCAGAAAAGAGCCATGGCCGTATTGGCGAAGAACGTTTTCGCGCCAGACGCCTTCCAGGCAGATGCTTACCTGCTTCCTTACCTGCAAGGCCAGCGCCGGGGCTTCAACTTCATGTCGGGCACCGAAGACCCTAAGCTGAGCGTCACCTATACCAGCCTGGGCGCCTCTGCTTTGGCGCATATCCTGCACCCTACCACCACCCAGCGCATCACCAACAGCACCCTGTACGGAAACCAGTACAGCCTGGCGGAAGTGATGAGCGACCTGACCAAAGGCATCTTTGACGCCGATATGAAAGGCAACGTGAATACCTACCGCCAGTACCTGCAAACGGCCTACGTAAAGCAGCTGGCCCAATTGGTAGACCCCAAGTCTCCCGCCGATGACATGTCTAAAGCCGCTGCCCGCTACACCCTGAAAAACGTGAAAGGCAGAATGGCTACCGCAGTGTCTACGAATGAGGAAACCAAGGCGCACCGCAGCAACCTGGTATTCTTGGTAGAGGATGCCCTGGCCGTGAAATAACCAGATTCCTTAGTCCTGTAAAAGAGAGAGGCTACTTCCCCGGAGGTAGCCTCTTTTCTTTTGTAGGGTAGCAAGTCTTTTTAGGGCAGACAGTTTTTTCTGGTGGTGGGCCTCTTCGCTTTTCAGCCGGAAAGCAGAGCGCTGGGCGGTTGAAGCACGTTTTTGCAAAAAGGCCAGTAAAACAACGGCGGCTGGTGTGCCCTGATTTTTGAAAGATTTTGCCCTTTGGGACCATTGCTAACTTAACAAACAGCCCACAGATATGGTATGGCCCAGGGTTCAAAATGCTTGGCCTGAGGGAGGTAGGGTCGTTACGTTCTACTTTGAAGGTTAAAGCTGAGGGAAAGTTTACTGCCCTTCTTACATAGTTTGAGGCTTTCGCCTCACTGATTTGCAAACTTCAGTTCATTTTAGGTTTAAGTAAGAAACTTGAACCAGCTATATTCTTAGAACTTAACAGCCCTGGACTAGAGGGAGAAGGAGCGGTAAAAACCATTTTCCCTGTCCCGGGCCGTTTAGAGGCTGTTTTCTAAGAACCAGCCCAAAAACCTACCAGTACTGTGACGGGGAGTAGACGCTGCGGCGGTTGCGGAGCATGAGGCCCAGCACCAATTCATGGGAGCCGTAGCTGGCCTGGTTCAGGCCCGAGGTAGTGAGGTCATAGGCGTATCCCAGGTGGAATTTATGCTTGTACTGGAAACCCGCCGTGACCACGGCCGCATCCTGGAACCGGTAAGAACCCCCCACCCAGAACTGCTCGCGCCAGAATACCTTCACGTTGGCATCTACAGAAACCGGATTGGGCGCCGCGTACTTCACCACCACTGAGGGCATCACGCTCACGATATTGGTCAACTGGAAGCGGTAGCCCCCGTGCCCGAAGAAGTGCCGCTGCTGTTTGGCCAACACGCCGGGCCGGGAATCCCGGAAAGTGAAAGGGGTAGGCAGTACCTGCGCCACGGAGGCTCCTAAGAAAAAGCGGTTGCTGTAGAGCAAGACCCCCACGCCTATGTTAGGCAGCACCCGGTTGTATTCATCAGCGTTCATGACGGGATCACCCGGGTTGGCGAAGGTGAGCAGGTCCCGGTTCAGACCGAACTGGGTGAGCCCGGCCGCCACTCCGGCTGCCAGTTTGATAGAAGGCGTGAGCGGTTGGTGGTAGGCGTACAGGAGTTGCACCTCGGTGCGTTTCAGGCCGGCGGCTTTGTCTGCCTGCACCAGAAGGCCCACCCCGTGGTGCGGCCTGGTTTTCTGGGCGTTGTTGCGGAACTCAGGGCGCCACTGGTTCCGGCGCTTGCCTTTTACGGCGGGGCGGGGCGCGAAGGTGGTAGGCGGGCTCAGGTAATCCATGCGGGAGAGCGGCATGTGGGCACTCAGGTAATAGGAGGTAGGCGCCCCTTCCAACCCGGTCCATTGGTTCCGGTACCCGGCCCTAACATCCAGGTAGTTGTCAGTGCCACTCACCGCCGGGTTCAGGAGCAGCGGGTTGAGCATGTACTGGCTGTAGTGCGGAATCTGCTGCGCCCACCCCAGGAGCGGGAGACTGAGCAGGAAAAGCAGGAGGTAGCTGTTCTTTCTCATAGGCTCTTGGGTTAGCGCAGAATAGTAAGTGGGCCCGTCATTTTAGACCTGCCGTTTCTGGGGTCAATAATGTAGTAATAGGCCCCAATGGGTAGGTCTACGCCGTTGCGCTTCCCGTCCCAGGGGTTGGGGTAGCCTTGCGTGGTATATACCTGCTGGCCCCATCGGTTGTAGATCTCAATGGTCAGGTACGGATAGTCCTCTATGCCCTCCAGCACCCAGGTGTCATTGGAACCATCGCCGTTGGGCGAAAACGCTTTGGGAATATTCAGGCGTTTGATCACCGTCACCACCATGCTGTCCTGGTTAGGGCAACTCGCATCTGAGACGGTGCGCAGGTAATAGGTAGTGGTGGCGGTGGGCGAGACCGTCGGCGTGGCGGTAGTGGCGTTGCTTAGGCCTGTAGTGGGGCTCCAGGTGAGTTTGCCCTGGCCGCTGCCCTGCAACGTGGTGGTTTCTCCCTCTACCAGCAGAATGTCTGGCCCGGCATTGACCAGGGGGGTAGGCATTACTTTGATTTCCACGTCATCGGTGGCATTTATGCAAGGGCTGTTGCTCACGGTCCAGCGCAGCAGGTAAGTGGTGCCCAAGGTGCCCGTGAACGTGGTGGTGGGGCTGGAGGCATTGGCAAAGCTTCCGCCGGTGCCCTGTACTACCGTCCATTGGCCGGTGGCTGGCGCGGGGGTGTTGGCGGCCAGCCTGACCGTATTACTGCCGCATATGAGTTGGTCTGGGCCTGCCTGGGCAATGGGAACCGGCGCAATGGAGACGGCTTTGGTGATCGTGTGGGTGCACCCCAAATCTGAGGTGACCGTGAGCTGAACCTGATACGTGCCCACCGTGCTGTAGCGGTGGCTCGGACTTTGGGTTGTGGCCGTGGCCCCATCGCCAAAGTCCCAGGCCCAGCGGGTTACCCGCCCGTTGGGCAGGCTGGTCATGTCCTGGAACGTGACCGCGGTGGTAATACAGCCCACCGTGGGCGAGAAATCTGCCTTAGGGGTAGGGTAGACGGTAAGGGTGGAGGAAAAGGTCTGCTCACAGGAGTTGGCCCCCCGGGCTTTGAGGGTGACGGTATAGGTGCCGGGGGCGGCATACCGATGGCTGGGGCTCACCTCTGTGGAAGTAGTGCCATCCCCGAAGGTCCAGTTATAGGAAACTGCGCCGCTGCCCCGGTCCTGGGTGGTGTTGGTGAAGCGGGCAGGGGTGCCGTCGCAGACATTGGCGGTGGTAAAGCTGGCTTTTGGGTTGGGCTCCACCACAATGGTTCTGGTGATGGCTTCGGTGCAGACAATGCCAGACCAGACGCGCAATTCCACCTGATACATGCCCGCGGTAGTGTATTGGTGGCGGGGGTTAGTTTCGTCAGAGAAGGTGCCGTCGCCAAAAGACCAGCGCCGCCGAAGAATCTTCCCGAAGGAGATGGTGCTGGCATCCTGGAACGTGACGCCCTGCTCCTGACAGAAAGAGGTAGCGGTAAAAGCAGGCACTGGCACGGCTCCGCTGATGGTGTAGGTGTGTGAGACGCTGTCCTGGCAGCCTTTGCCGGAAGTCACCACTAGTTTCACGGTGTATTCGCCTTCCTTTGTGTATTTGTGTCGGGGCGAGGCGGCCGTAGACGTGGTGCCGTCGCCAAAATCCCAGCGGTAGCTCATGGTGCCGCTGGTCAGGGTAGACTGGTTCTGGAACGCGGCCTCGTCACGCACGCAGAGGTCAGGCAAGGAGAAGGCCGCCACTGGTTTTGGGTTGACCGTCACGGTCTGCTGGGTAGAATCCTGGCAGCCCTGCTCAGAGAAAGCTTTCAGTTTGACGGTGTAGGTGCCGGCTTTCTGGAATACGTGCCGCGGGTTCTGTTCGGTGCTACGGGCAGAGCCGTCACCAAAATCCCATTCCCACCGCACCACGCGCCCCTGGGCCACGGTGGTCTGGTCCTGGAAGGACATGGTGGCCTGGTCACAGGTTTCCGGGGCGTTGAACCGGGCTACGGGCGGGGCGGCAATGATGACTTGTTTGGTGGTGACAGGTGAGACGCAGAGGCCTTTGCTGGTCACGGTAAGGCTCACCGTGTAGGTGCCGGGGCTTCGGTACCGGTGCGCGGGATTCTGTTTCGTAGACGTGGTGCCGTCACCGAAATCCCAGCGCCAGGCGGCCAGGGTTTGCCCGGTGGTCACCTTGCTAGCGTCTTTGAAGCGGGTGCTGTCATTGGAGCACGCCACCTCATAGGTGAAGTCGGCCTGGGGGTTGGGCAAAACGTCTACCTCTATATAAGTAGAGTCCTGGGAGTCACAGTCATTGCCGTTGGACTTAGTGGTTACCAGGGAGACCGTGTACTTGCCCGGGTTGGGGAACGTGTGGGCCGGGTTCTGTTCCGCTGAAGTGGCGCCGTCCCCGAAATACCACTTCCAGGCCAGCGGCTTGTACACGGCAAAACCCGTGAACTGGATCTTCTTGCCCGCACAGATGCTGTCTGAGGCTACCTTGATGTTCTGGTTCAGGTTGGTCACGTTGGCGCCCGCAGAGTAGGCGTACGATTCCACATTGCCAAACCCATAGGCCAGCGCATTGAACCCGCTGTCGGCGGTAAGGGTGTGGTTACCGGGTGTGACGGTGGTCTGGGAAAAGGAATAGGCCGGGTTGGAGGGGACCGGCGCAAACGTCACGGGCTGCCCGTCTAACCGGAAGGTACCTACATCAGTGGTCTTCATGGTCACGTTGATGTAGTGCCGGGAAATCTGGAAAAAAGGCGAGGAATACAGGGTGATGTCTCTGAGGGTTTGCTCCACGGGGTTGATCAACACCATGTCCGGGTCGCTGGGCACGTTGTCACAGAGCTGCGATTTGGTGTATTGGGTCACCTGTACCGGGGCAGAGGAGGTGATGTAGTTAGGGGTGGAACTCTCAAATTCATGGTACTGCCCACTGTTCTTGGTCACCGAACTGCCGTTGACCGTGATCACCGTATTGTCTTGCGAAGCCAGCACGCGGTAAATTTCCCCGGTCAGGCGGCTCTTGAAAGGCGCGGTCACAAAGTTCCGGCCCCAGGCGCTGATGGGGTACAACTGCTGGTACAGGTTGTCTCCGCTGAACTGGCCCGGGCAGGTGTACGGCTCCGGAATAGCGGTATAGGAACTGCCCGAGAAAACCGCGATCCGTTTACAGGTTCCCCCACCGGCATCAACCGACTCTATTTTGGTGCCCGTCAGGTCCTCCAGTGAACGAACCTGGTACACTTCCCCCTTCATGAGCGGGCGGGACGGGGAGAAAGTTCTTCCGGCGGGCCGACCCCCCAAAGTGGTGGCGGTGGGAGTGATCTGCAAGGTGGTGTTGTCTTCCAGGGCTACCACCATCAGTTGGGAGGCGGCGCGGGCATCAAGGTACTGAGACTGGTTATAGCTCACGGCATAGTAAGACCTGCCCAGCGTGTTGGCCGGTAAGACGAGGGTTGCCCCGGATTTGTTGAGGTGGTAAATGTGCGAATAGACCACTACCGGCGCGTCTGAAGTCACGTGGATGGCCTTTCGCTCTATGACCTCACTGGTGCCCACATAGGCCGTGGAAGGACTGACCGGGATCACGGTCACGGAGTTGGCCGCCACCCGGTAAGTGGCCGGCGCCCCTGATCCTACCGTTACCCGTACGTTGGTGGCCACATCTGAGGTCACGTACAGGTTCATGCTGGAGATGCCCTGCGGCGGATTAGGCCCTGACTCATTCTGGACGTGCGCCATGTAGCCTACCCAAAAGTCGCGGCCTTTGTTGGAGGTAGTCTGGCCCCAGACATTTACCCAACAAAGCAGCAGAAGGCATAAGACAAGGCTTCTGAGGAAATAAGGGGGAGGTTTCACTTTCCAGTCGCTTTTGTAGATGTACGCCATAAACCGGAACCATTATTGAGGAATGGCCCTGGTTCTTAGGTAATGACAATATATACTTTTAAAAGTGATATATTGTTTATGAAAGGCTGAAATTCCTGCGTTTTCTAAAAAAGAGGCATTAAACTACCTGAACTCCGTGATCAGGGGCTGGGTAAAGCGCAGGTCATTGAAGTCATAGTACTGCCGGGTGGTCTGGAACAGCTTGAATTCCTGCTGGCCGTTCAGGAAAGGCATGCGGGGGTAGTACCCCAGCAGGATCTGGATGGTGTTGAGCGTGAGGAACTCGTTCCGGAACCGGAGCCCGAACCCAAACCCCGTGTAGGGCTTTTCCTTCAGCGGTGATCTGTTTTCCACGCTCGTGAGCCAGGCCATATCGGCAAAGCCGATGAGGGCCAGCCGGAAACCCAGCAGGGTAAGGGGAGTGAAGAAATTGGTCTCGTAGTTCAGGACGAACCGGCGGTAGCCGCGCACCTCGCTGGAACTGAAGCCCCGCAAGCCGTCATCCTGGTCAATGTCCAGGGCAAACAGATCGGGCCGGCGCATGCCCAGAGAGGTCCGGTGCCACAGAAAATGACGCCAGCGCCAGTTCCTGAGCCGGTACAAGGGTGTGAAGTACAAGGCCTCTGAGGTGAATACCCCCTGTTCCCAGGAGTTGCGGTGCCGGTAGCTGCCGTATTCAATGCCCCCGTAGAGGTACCCGAATCCCGGGTTGTATTTCCCGAAGGCCCCCTTGATGCCCAGGTACGGGCGGTTTTTCTGGGCGCCGTCTTCAAACCCCGCGGTTAGCGCCAGCAGGTTCCCGGCCGGGATATCCTCGGTGCGTCCAAACCCGAAAAGGTACTGGTCTTTGTAATACCGCCTGAAACTGTAGCCGAAGGCGGCCAGGTACAGGCGGGCGCTCTGTAGGGCAGGCCCGCCGCCCTGGGTGTACTTGATGTTCATGAAGCGGGCGGCGGTAATGAATTGGCCGGGGTTGTTCTGGGCCAGGTCATACGATTTGAGCCGGAAGGCGCGGCCAATCCAGAAATCCTGGATGTTGTAATCCAGGGGGATGTGCTCCAGAAAATGCCTGGGTTCCTCCACCTGCTCGCCCTGTTCATAGTAGTCTGGCACCAGGGTCTGGTACCACCCGGCCGAAGCCCCGCCCGCATACTTGGTGTTGGTGGTGTAGAAATCCCGCTTGAAGCCCAGGCTCTGCTGTTTGTAGTAGTGGGTGTTCTGGTACACCAACTCCGCGGAGATAAAGCTGCTGGAGATGTTCTGGATGAAATAGCTGCCCAGGAATTGCCACGTCTGCGGCTCATTCACCCCAAAGCGCTGGTTGGCCCTGATCTGGTGCCCCACCCCCATGAAGTTGATATCGCGCAGGCCAATACGGGTGCTGGAGGTGCTCGCCGACCCTGACACACTGATGCTGAACACGTCTTTGGTGATGATGACCACGTCTACGCTGTCATTGGTAGAGGTGGAGTCATTGACCAGTACCCGGGCATCCAGCAGGTAATCGGTTTGGCGCAGCAGACGCTCAGACTCAGACAAGTCCAGCGGCTCCAGCAGGTCGCCCTCCTTGAACAGGATCTGGTTGCGCAGCAGGTTCTGCTTCGTGCGCATGTGCAGGGCATTGCCTAAACGTTCTAGGTAGTTCTTGGGCAGGGCCAGGGTGTCATTGATAGAGTAACCGAAGGCGTCTAACCGTTTGAAGTAGATGCTGCGCACCACCTTGTAGTTGTGCTGCGCATGCGCCGGCGGCAGCAGGCTGTTTTCAAGGGGTTCCTCAATCTTGCGGGGCTTGAACACCACCAGCGCTTTCACCGCCCGCCCCAACAGGGTCTTCTTCTGGCTCATGCGTTTCAACGACTGCAGGAACTGCCGGTTGTCAGTGGTGTCTTCCAGCGGCGGGGTCACCACGGGCGTGGGAGGAAGGGTGGGAACCACCTGGGCATAGGCACAAACGCAACCACACCACATAGCCATGGCTAGCAGCAATAGCAGTCTTGCGTGCGTAGAAAATCGTTGAGCCGTCTTCATCCCTTTAACTCCATCCCCAAAATACGGCAAAATCCCCTCAGAACCAGCACAGGCAGTTTAATGCTATTAAAATTAGCGTTATCAACACCCATGTTGATAATTTGTGGCTAAAATTATTAGTTTATCAGGCGGTTGTGCCGTATCTTGCTAACGTATTCAGAGACTTAAAAGGCATAGAGATGCAAACTCCGCTTCTAGAAAAACTAAGTATTTTGGCAGATTCTGCTAAATATGATGTTTCCTGCTCTTCCAGCGGCGGTAAGCGCAAGAACGAGGGGAAGGGCCTGGGCAACGCCGAAGGCATGGGCATTTGCCACAGCTATACCGAGGATGGCCGGTGCGTGTCTTTGCTCAAGATCCTGCTCACCAACTTCTGCATCTTTGACTGCGCCTACTGCGTGTCCCGCAAAAGCAATGATGTGAAACGCGCCGCTTTCACCGTGCAGGAAGTAGTGGATCTGACCATCAATTTCTACCGCCGTAACTACATAGAAGGACTGTTCCTGAGCTCCGGAATCTTCAAGAACGCCGACTATACCATGGAGCGCCTGGTACGGGTGGCCAAGAAGCTGCGCCAGGAGCACAAGTTCAACGGCTACATCCACCTCAAGACCATACCTGGGGCCAGTGAAGAACTGGTGAAGGAAGCAGGCTTGTACGCCGATAGACTCAGCGTGAACATTGAGTTGCCCACCGAGGAGAGTCTGCAGGCCCTGGCGCCGGAGAAGAATTTCAAGGAGGTGCTCACGCCCATGGGCCACATCAAAGACCAGCTGGTGCTGGTGAAAGAAGAGAAGAAGCTGTTCAAGTCCACGCCTTCCTTCGCACCCGCCGGGCAAAGCACCCAACTGATTGTAGGGGCTACCGCTGAGAGCGACCGTCAAATCCTGACCCTCGCCGACGGCCTGTACCAGAACTTCCAGCTCAAGCGCGTGTACTACTCCGGGTACGTGCCGGTGGTGACCGACAGCCGCCTGCCCATTATCAGTACGCCGCCCATTATCAGGGAGAACCGGCTGTACCAGGCAGATTGGTTGGTGCGGCTCTACGGCTTTGGGGTGAATGAATTGCTAGACGAGCAGAACCCGCAGCTAGACCTGCAGATTGATCCTAAGCTGGCCTGGGCGCTGCGCAACCGGCATGTGTTCCCGCTGGAGATCAATACCGCCGACTATGAGATGATTCTGCGGGTGCCGGGTGTGGGAATCAAATCAGCGAAAAAGATAGTGTCGGCCCGCCGCTTTGCTCCCCTTACCTGGGAGCACCTGCGCCAGATAGGCGTGGTGCTGAAAAGGGCCAAGTATTTTATCACCTGCGGAGGGCGCAGTTTGGAGACGAGAGAATGGGACGAAGAAGCTATCCGAAGGAAAATCATCTTTGGCGAGAAAGGGAGCCGGGCCAGCCTGTGGGGCAGCCAACTGGATCTGTTCCAGCAGGCCAGCTAAACCAACCGCTAGCCACACCTCTTCTGCCTTATAAAAGAAAAAGCATTGTTTTTGTAAAACCACATAGAAATCTACCCAATATGCCAACTTTAGCCAACCGCCAAACCGTAGCCCCTGTTTCTTTCCGTTGCAAACTGAGCACTTTGGTGCCTTACCTGCGCCAGTTGTCAGCCCAGCGCCATGAGAAAAACGGCGGCCGACATACTTCCATCCGCATCGCCTCTTAAGCCAGCCGAAGAAGGTGGTTGGGTAGCGGGTTAAAAGCCTGTGGCTCCGGGTCTTGCCTTCTTCAGAAACCACATGTAGTCTTTGTTCTTACTGTTGTTGATTTCTTTCCCCACCATGTATTTCTACAGTTACGACGGTTCTTTTGACGGCCTTCTCACGGTGGTGTTTGAAGCGTTTGAGCGCAAGGCATGGCCTACCCAGATCGGAAAAGAAGGAGAGGCCCCGCCCGGGATTTTCGCCACGCACCATTTTGTGCCCACCCAGGAAGACAAAGCCAACCGGGTATGGGACGGCTTAGGAAAGAAGCTTTCTGCTGCTGCCCGGGAGAACGTGTACAAAGCCTTTCTCTGGGAACAGCCCGGCTTTGAGATGCTGATTTTTCAGTTCGTGCGCCTGGTTTTTACCAGTGCCCAGCAAGGGGTAGAGGAGAACTTCACCCAGCCCTGCGTGCAGAAGATGGCCGCCGTAGGCAAGCAGATGTTCCGGGAGAAACACCGCATGGAGGCCTTTGTCCGGTTCCAGCGGTCGCAGGATGGCTTGTATGTGGCCCCCATCAACCCAGATTTCAACGTGCTTCCGCTGGTGGTGCCGCATTTTGAGAAACGGTACGCCGACCAGCACTGGCTTATCTATGATGTGCGCCGGCAGTACGGAGCCTATTATGACCTGGAGCAGGTGCACCTGATCACTTTGGAGGAGGCGCCGCCCAGCCTCCGGAAAGGCCAACTCTCCCCGGATATCCTCACGGCGGTGGAGCCTCTTTACCAGCAATTGTGGCAAGCCTATTTTGACCACGTGAACATCCCGGAACGGAAGAACCCCAAACTGCACCTCCGCCACCTGCCCAAGCGCTACTGGAAATACCTCACCGAGAAAAAGCCCCGCATTCAGGCGCATCAGCCTATCCAGAACAAGCAGGTGCCTACCGCTGTGCCCCGGTTAAAGGCGTAGACGCAGGGAGGTGGTTTAAAGCTATGTTCAGGGAGAATAGATTGAAAGGTGAAAACCTGCCTAAGAGGTGCAGCAGCAAGGTCAGGTAATTTCCTCCCCCGTACCTCTTCCCCTAGCTCCCCCTCAACACTGCTTACTCAAACGACCTCGTAGCGTCCGAAGGTCCTTCGAGTGTCTCCGCCCACAGCCTCCCCATCACGGAAACCAGGCAGGATCCATCTAAATAGGAAAGCCACAAGAGTTGCCCTTCTTCCTAGCAATACCCTTTTTCAGCAATGCGTGGGAGACAAGGCAGTGCCTGGTCTCTACAGATTCTGTATTCCGGCTCTTTCCTGAAAAACATCCCTGAAACACCTCTTGTCCTCTTTTAAAAAGGGGAAGCGGTCTTTTTTACCTTTTTTGCCTGTTTATTATAAAATACCCCAGAAACACTATCTTTGCTCTTCCATCCGCAGTACTAGCCGTTTTGGGTACCTCTTCTAAGAAAAAGAACATCGTTATTTTCGCTTCCGGGTCCGGGAGCAATGCCCAGCGTCTGTTGGAGCAGTTCGCGCACCACCCGCACATACAGGTGGCGGCCCTTTTCTCCAACAACCCACAGGCCTTCGCCTTACAGCGTGCCCAGAATTTTGGGGTGCCCACGGCCGTGTTTGACCGCGCCGCGCTTAGGGCCGGCGAGGTACAGCAGCAGGTACAGGCTTACGCCCCTGACCTGATTGTGCTGGCCGGGTTCCTTTGGCTGTTGCCGGCAAGCTTTGTGCAGGCTTTCCCTAATAAGATCATCAATATCCATCCCTCGTTGCTGCCCAAGTTTGGCGGGAAAGGCATGCACGGCCAGCACGTGCACCAGGCGGTGATTGAGGCGCAGGAAACCCAGACGGGCATCACCATCCATTATGTGAACGAGCATTATGATGAGGGGGCGCCTATCTTCCAGGAGTTCTGCCCCGTGCAACCGCACGACACCTGTGAGACCCTGGCCGCCCGCGTGCTCACCCTGGAGCACCAGCACCTGCCCCGCGTGGTAGAGGAATTGCTCTCGGCAGACAAAGACAGCCCCCAAACGCCCGCCGCCTAACCCTCCGGAAAAGAGATGAAGCACCTGACACGGCCCTATGATTTGCTCCTGCAGTCCCGCGCGTGTCTTCTGCGGCCGGCTTTCCTGCCTTTTGCCGTTTCCGCTGCTTTCTGTTTTTGGCCCCAGATCCTTTGCCTGACATGGGCCCGGTACCTCTGTGCCTGGCCGTTTACGCATTCCCAGCGGGGGATGGGCTTTCCATTTAACCTACATTTTTCGCAAACTATATGAATTCCGTTAAAATCAAATCTGCCCTTATCTCGGTGTACTACAAAGATGGCCTGGAGCCGTTGGTGCGCGAGTTGCAGAAACAAGGCGTGACCTTTTATTCTACCGGCGGTACCCAAACGTTCCTGGAAGGCCTGGGCGCTGAGGTGGTGGCCGTTGACAGCGTCACCGACTACCCGTCTATCTTTGGCGGACGCGTGAAAACCCTGCACCCCAAGATCTTCGGGGGGATTCTGCACCGCCGCAACCACGAGCAAGACCAGCAGGAGGTGCAACAGTTTGAGATCCCAGCCCTGGACCTGGTGATCGTGGACCTGTACCCCTTTGAGGAAACCGTGGCTTCGGGCGCGCCCGAGGAAGACGTGATCGAGAAAATTGACATTGGCGGTATTTCCCTGATCCGGGCGGCGGCCAAGAACTTCCAGGATGTGTTGATTGTGTCTTCGCGCGAGCAGTACGGCGAGGTGGTGGAGTTGCTGCAAGCCAAGGAAGGCAGCACAGAGCTGGCTGACCGAAAGCGTTTCGCGGCCAAAGCCTTTGATATCTCTTCGCACTATGACACGCACATTTTCAACTACCTGAGCCAGGAGCAGGACTTAGCCCCGGCTTTCAAGCAGAGCGAGCGCCAAAGCCAGACCCTGCGCTACGGCGAGAACCCGCACCAAAACGGCACGTTCTACGGTGATTTAGAGGCTCTTTTTGACAAACTGAACGGAAAAGAACTGTCGTACAACAACCTGGTAGACGTAGACGCCGCCGTGCTGCTGATGGCGGAGTTCGCTGACCAGCCGGCCGTGGCTATCCTGAAACACACCAATGCCTGCGGCGTGGCCGTAGCCGATTCGCTGCACCAGGCGTACCTGAACGCCCTGGCCTGTGACCCGGTGTCGGCGTTTGGGGGCGTGATCATCACCAATAAAACCATAGACCTGGCTACCGCCGAGGAACTGAACAAGCTGTTCTTTGAGGTACTCATTGCCCCGGAATATGACCAGGATGCGCTGGACTTGCTGAAAGGCAAGAAAAACCGGATCCTGCTGCGTCAGAAACCTGTTGCTTTGCCTGCCAAGTTATTCAAAACCCTGCTTAACGGGGTGATTGAGCAAGACAAAGATTTGGCCACTGAGACGGCCGCTGATTTCAAGCCGGTAACCCAGCGTTCGCCCTCTGAAGAAGAGGTGCAGGGGCTGGAGTTTGCCTTGAAAGTGTGCAAGCACACCAAGTCCAATACCATTGTGCTGGCGCGTGGCAACCAATTGCTGGCCAGCGGCGTGGGCCAGACCTCGCGCGTAGACGCGTTGAGGCAGGCCATTGAGAAAGCCAGAGGGTTTGGGTTTGACCTGCAGGGTGCCGTGATGGCCTCAGACGCTTTCTTCCCGTTCCCAGACTGCGTGGAGATTGCCGCCGAAGCCGGCATCACTGCCGTGGTACAGCCGGGCGGTTCCATCAAAGACCAGGATTCTATTCAGGCCTGCGATGCACGTAACATGGCCATGGTCATGACCGGCGTGCGCCACTTCAAACACTAAGCCTACCACTACCGCTTGATCAGAAAGCCCGGCCCCCACTGAGGAGCCGGGCTTTCTGTTTTTCTCCTTTTTTGAGAAAATCAGCGGAAAAATGGGTGCTTGCCATGGCTCCCTCTGCTGGTATAAATCTAATTTTGGTCCACCTGGGCAGCAGGTGGCGTAGCCCAGAAAAGTGGAAGCCCTTCTGAGAAAAGGCCAAGCAAGCCACCAAGGGTAGGGGAGTGCCCGGCATTATTTTGCGGCCCAAGGGGCAATAAGCAAGCCAGACATTCGTCTTTGGGTAGCGTGGCCGCCGCAGTTTTGGTGAGTATGTCCGGGCTTTGAGGGTGTTAGATAGGGTAAACTGTTGTAAGATAGCGGGTTGTGGGTTCGTTGGGGGAGGTGTCCCTAGGTAACGGCAGCGGCGGTGGGCTAATTTTTTCGGGTCTGTTTCAGCGGTTCTTCTGATTATTCGGTATAAGGAAGCAGGCAGAAGCACGGGGGACAAGGGCGCGTTTTTAGGCCGTTTTCCAGGAAAAAGGCCTAAATCTGAACTGTCTCACGCTCAAGCGAAATTATTGGCGGGAAATACGTAATTTTGCCCTATTGTAGTACCTTGTAGAGAAAAATAGATTTCATATATAGCATTCTAACTGTGAATGCACCACGGACAAATAATGGGATTATTTAATTTTTTCACTTCCGATATAGCGATTGACTTGGGGACGGCCAACACCCTGATCATCTATAACGATAAAATTGTAGTAGACGAACCTTCCATCATAGCCCTTGACCGCAGAACCAACAAAGTGTTGGCGGTGGGGCGGGAGGCGCAGCAAATGCACGAGAAAACCCACGAAAACATCAAAACCATCCGTCCGCTCAAAGATGGCGTGATCGCCGATTTCACTGCCGCGGAGATGATGATCAGGGGGTTGATCAAAATGATTGACAAAGGCAAGAGACGCCTGTTCCAACCTTCTTACCGCATGGTCGTGTGCATTCCGTCGGGTATTACCGAGGTGGAGAAACGCGCCGTGAAAGACTCTTGCGAGCACGCAGATGCCCGTGAGGTCTGGATGATCCAGGAGCCCATGGCCGCGGCCATAGGTATTGGCATTGACGTGGAGCAGCCTGTGGGCACCATGGTGGTAGACATAGGAGGCGGTACCACAGAGATCGCCGTGATCGCCTTGTCTGGTATTGTGTGCGACCAGTCCATTCGGGTAGCCGGAGACACGTTCAACAAAGACATTCTGGACCACATGCGCCGCCAGCACAACCTGCTGATTGGCGAGCGTTCCGCGGAGAAAATCAAAATTGAGGTTGGGGCCGTGCTCACTGAGCTGGATAACCCTCCCGCTGACTTTGAGATCAGGGGCCGTGACTTGATGACGGGTATCCCGAAGGTGATCAAGGTGACCTACCAGGAAATCGCGATTGCCCTGGACAAATCCGTGTCCAAGATTGAGGAAGCCGTGCTCAAGGCCCTGGAGATCGCTCCCCCAGAGCTTTCCGCCGATATCTACGACAACGGGATTCACCTGATTGGCGGCGGCGCGCTGCTGAGAGGCCTGGACAAGCGTTTGGCCGCTAAAACCAAACTTCCCATCCACATTGCGGAAGATCCACTCAGAGCGGTGGTGCGGGGTACCGGCGCAGCCGTGAAAAATATTGAGGCGTTCCGCAACGTGCTGTTGAGCTAAGCACCGGCGCCCATGCGGAAACTATTAATTTTCATCTTCCGGATAAGGGCTTTCTTGGTGTTTCTGCTGCTGGAAGGCGTGTCTCTGTACCTGCTGTACCGAAGCAACGCCTACCACAATGCGGCGTTCTACCAATCGTCTAACTATTACGTGGGGCGGGTACTGGAGCTCCAGAGCCAGGTGTCTGATTATTTCCGGCTCACGGAGATCAACCAGGGGCTGGCCCAGGAAAACGCCCTGTTGCGGGCCCAGCTCACGCAGATCCAGGAACAGCAGCTGAACGACAGCCTGGGCACCGTGAAAGACTCGCTGTTTGCTGGGGTTGACTCGCTGGGACCAGCGGTGTTCACGTACCGTCCGGCCCGCGTCACCAGTAATTCTGTGCGGGGGCTGAACAACCACCTGGCCCTTAATGTGGGGTCAGATGCGGGTATACGGGCGGGCATGGGCGTTTTGACCGCCAACGGCATTGTAGGCCGGGTCAAGGCCGTGTCAAAGCATTACGCCACCGTGACCTCGCTGCTGCATTCCCAGACCCTTATCTCCGTGAAACTGAAGCGGAACCAGAGCCTGGGCTCCATCCGCTGGGACACGGAGAACCCTGAGACGGCCAGCCTGCATTATATTCCGCTGAGCGAGAAGATCTTCAAAGGCGATTCGGTGGTGACCTCGGGTGCCGGGGGCATTTACCCGCCGGGTATCCTGGTGGGCCGCGTGATCAGCGTGCGCAAGGAACTGGACAAGAGTTTTTACACGATCTTGGTACGCCTGGCCGTTGACTTTGAGAAGCTTTCCTACGTGTACGTGGTAGAAAACAAACGCAAGCCTGAGCTGGACAGCCTACTGATCAGGTCTGGCATAACCGAAGCGAATGAATAATTTTAGGTTCATACACTTAGTGCAGTTTGTGGTGTTGATGAGCCTGCAGGTGCTGCTCATGCGCAACCTGGTGCTGTTTGAGACCGGGTTCTGCTTTGTCTACATCGGGTTCATCCTGTTCCTGCCCATTGAGATGGACAAGGTGCTGCTGCTGCTGCTGGGCTTTATCTGCGGGTTTACCATTGACCTGTTCTATGACACCTCTGGGGTGCATGCCGCCGCCACGGTGCTCATGGCTTACCTGCGCCCCTCCATGCTCAAACTGCTCACGCCCCGTGACGGGTATGAGGTGTCTGACCATGCCAGTCTGCCCTCTATGGGGTGGCAATGGTTTCTCACCTATGGCCTGGTGCTTATCTTTGTGCACCATTTCACCATGTTTTTTCTGGAGCTCAACGGATTTAAACTGATTGGTTTTACGTTAGCCAAGATAGTCGCCAGTACCCTGTTCACCGGAACCGTGCTGGTGATCTTTCAAATGTTATTTTTTGAGCGAAGGGCAAGAGGTTTTAGATGAAGTATTTAGAAGGCCGCAAATACGTAATACAAGCAATTTTCTTAGCGATAGGTGCGGTTTATCTCATCAAGCTTTTCTATATCCAGGTCCTGGACGACAGCTACAAGACGGCTGCTGAAAGCAATGCCATGCGCCGGGTGGTGCAGTATCCGTTCAGGGGCCTGGTCTATGACCGGCACGGGGCGCTGCTGGTAGAAAACACGCCCGTGTATGACTTGATGGTGGTGCCCAAAGAGGCCAAAGCCATTGACACCCTCAAATTCTGCCAACTGGTAGGCCTTTCCCTGCCCGAGTACCGGGAGAAGATCACCGCCGCCAAGAAATACTCCTACGTGAAGCCCTCGCCGTTCCTGCAACGGCTTACCAACACAGAGTTCGCCGCCATCCAAGACAACCTGGTAGATTTTCCGGGGTTCTACATCAATGCCCGTACCGTGCGCAGTTACCCGCACAGCAGTCTGGCCCACGCGTTGGGCTACATTGGCGAGATCAACCCCAGACAGCTGGAAGACACCACCTACCGCGGGTACCGCCAGGGCGATTATCTGGGGATCAGCGGGTTGGAGCGGGAGTATGAGCAGTACCTGATGGGCAAGCGCGGGGTGAAGTACACCATGGTGAACGTGCGGGGCATTGAGAAGGGCTCCTTCAAAGACGGCGCCTATGACACCCTCTCGGTGGCCGGTCAGAACCTGGTCACCACCATAGACCTGAAACTGCAGCAGTACGCAGAGAAGCTCATGGAGGGGAAGATAGGAAGCGTGGTGGCCATTGAGCCCAGTACCGGTGAAATTCTGTCGCTTGTCTCGGCCCCGTACTATGATCCTTCCCAGCTCACCGGAAAGGAACTGGGCAACAACTACATGAAGCTGCTGCGGGACCCGGTCAAGCCTTTGTTTAACCGGCCGCTCATGGCTACCTACCCGCCTGGGTCTATCTTCAAACTGGCCCAGGCGCTTATTGCCATGCAGGAAGGTGTACTCACCGCTGACACTGGTTACCCCTGTAACTGGTCCATGGTGAAGTGTTCGCACCGGCACGCGTACCCGGCCAACCTGGGCATTGCCATTGAGCAGTCGTGCAACCCCTATTTTTACCAGGTGTTCCGTTCCGTGGTGAACAAAGGCCGGTCGGCGAACGTCTATGAAGATGCCCACCTGGGCCTGGATATCTGGAAGAAGCACATCCAGACCTTTGGGTTTGCGACGCAGCTGGGAGTGGATCTGCCTAATGAGAAGAAGGGCATGATGCCTAATTCCCAGTTCTATGACAAAATATACGGCCCCAAGGGCTGGAAATACCCTACTATCTATTCGGTGAGTTTAGGGCAGGGCGAAACCGGGGTGACACCTCTACAGATGGCCAATTTTGCGGCCATTGTGGCCAACCGCGGGTTCTTCTACACGCCCCACATTGTGCGTTCGGTAGGCGAGAAGGGAAAACCGCTGCCCGAGTACTCCGTGAAGCGCTATACCTCGGTGCACCCGCGGCACTTTCCGGCGGTGGTAGAGGGCATGCAGCGTGTGGTGGAGTCGGGTACGGCCCGTTACGCCAGCCTGAGCCACATTGGGGTCACCATCTGCGGCAAGACGGGCACGGTGCAGAACCCGCACGGCAAGGACCACTCGGTGTTCATCGCCTTCGCGCCCAAAGAAAATCCTAAGATCGCCATTGCGGTGTACGTGGAGAACGCGGGCGGCGGGGCGGTGGCGGCAGCGCCCATGGCCAGCCTCATGGTAGAGAAATACCTTACTGATACCATCAAGACAGCCGGCCGCAAGCGCTGGGAAAATGACATGATTACTGGGGCCTTCTACAAATGGGGGAAATAGTGGATTTATGATGCGGACTTCCTATAAAATCACCCGAAACATTGACTGGGTCACCATTGGACTTTACGGGCTCATGGTCACCCTGGGCTGGATGAACATCTACGCCGCCGTGTACAACCCAGAGCACGTGACCAGCATCTTTGACTTTAGCCTCAACTCCGGGAAGCAGCTGGCCTGGATTGGTACCTCCATTGTCATCATCATCATGCTGTTTGCCATTGACTACAAGGCCTATGACTCTTTGGCGTACGGTATTTACTGGTTTGTGATCCTGGTCTTGCTGGGCACCCTGCTGTTGGCTTCGCCGATCAAAGGCTCCCGTTCCTGGCTCGTGATCACGGAGACCGTGCGGTTGCAGCCCGCTGAGTTCGCCAAGTTCGCCACGGCGCTGGCGGTTTCCAGGTTTATGAGCAACATCAACCTGCGGCAACAGAACTGGAAAGACCAGGCCAAGCTGGCGGGGCTGGCGTTGTTGCCGCCCATTATCATCATCCTGCAGAACGAGACGGGCTCAGCATTGGTGTTTGCGGCCTTTACCCTGGCTTTTTTCCGGGAGGGCATGTCACCGTTGATCCTGATCATTGGGGCGGTGGCGGTCTTTGTGTTCATTCTTACGCTCCTGATTCCGCAGTGGTACCTGGTGGGTATTCTCACGGTGCTCATGGGGGCTTACCTTTGGTTTAACTTCCATCGGATCAAGCGGTATTTGCCCACGTATGTGGGCGTATGGGCCGCGATACTGGTGGTGGTGTTCAGCGTGAGCTACTTCGTGGATAACGTGTTGCAGCCGCACCAGCAGAACCGGATCAAGGTGTTGGTAGACCCTGAGATTGACCCGCTGGGCGTAGGCTGGAACGTGACCCAATCCAAGATCGCTATCGGGTCGGGCGGGCTGTTGGGCAAAGGGTTTCTGGAAGGCACCCAAACCAAGTTCGACTTCGTGCCGGAGCAAAGCACCGACTTTATCTTCTGTACCGTGGGCGAGGAACACGGCTGGATTGGCAGTGTGATCATTGTGGCGCTCTTCATGGCGCTCTTGCTGCGCATTGTTTTCGTGGCCGAACGGCAACGCTCCGTCTTTGGCCGCACCTACGGCTACTGCGTGGCCTCCATCATTTTCTTCCATTTCCTGGTGAACGTGGGCATGACCATCGGGCTGGCCCCGGTGGTGGGTATTCCGCTGCCATTCTTCAGCTACGGAGGTTCCTCGCTGTGGTCATTCACCATTCTGCTGTTCATCCTGCTGGCCATTGACGCCCACCGCAAACTGGACCTGGGCCGGGGGTAAGGCGTATCAGGTAGCTAGTAGCTAGTAGCTAGTAGCAAGTATCAGGTAGCAAGATGAAGTCTTTTTGGAGGCAGTTTTAAGGAAAACAGGTTGAAAACGAAAGGCATGGATAGACACTCGTAGGACCTCCGGACACTACGAGGTCTGCCGAGTTATTAAAGGTCTACCTTGCCGCTAACCTTCGCTTCAGCTTGGCTTTGCTTATTCGTATACTCGTCGACTAAACCAAAGCAGCTAATCCAAGACATCGTAGTGGTTCCAGGCCCTACAACCATATCAAGTACATCAAAGACCTCGTAGTGTCCGGAGGTCCTACGAGTGTCTACCCCAGTTACCATCTTTTCGGTCCCATTTTCTCAAAAATAGCCCTGAAACAACTCAGCCAACTGAGCAATCAAGGTTTACCAGCAGAAAAGTTTACTTGCCAAAGCGCACTATAGCGGGGAGTTGGATCCGTGGCTAAGGGCATAGGAAAGGCAAGGCCCAGAAGTAAATCCGCGCCATAGAAGGCGATAGGCTAAAGAAAAAAGAGGAGCAATTATAAGATCGGCGCTCACAGGTTCTCTCAACGCTACGAGGTCTTTTCTATCAACTGAGAAACTTTGCTGCCAAAGCCTTAAATGCAAAACGCCCGCCTCTTCTTTAGAGGCGGGCGTTTTGCATTTGTTTTGAGAGAAAGACACTTAATAAGCTTACGCGAATTTGCGCTCTATGAGCCGGGTCAGTTTCTGTACATGGTCTTCCTTCTTGCTCCAGTTGTACTTGCTGCCTACTTCTTGCACCAGGTATTGCTTGGCCTGGTCTGGGCTTTGGTACTCATCCAGTTGCTTGATCACAGCGTGGTAGGCCATGTTGTCGCCCTCAAACAGTTCATTGATGAAAGAGAACCGTTGGTTGATGGAGATCGCCTCTTTCAGTGAGCCAATTTTCTGCTCTTGGTTGCGATCTACAAAATTGGTATTGGCCGGCTGTTTCAGGCGCTCGTTCAGGGTGGGTTTCTGCTCTATGGTGTAGCGCTCGTTCAGCTTAGGCTCGGCGTGCAGCGTGGGCCGGAAGCTAGGCTGCGGGGAAGCCACATGGGTACTCACCGCTGGCATTGGCGCCGGGGCCGGGGCGGCCACCACCGGGAACAGATCCTCTACCCGCAGCGGCTGCAATTCATTGAACCGGCCCACCAGTTCATCCACTGATATGCGTTCGGTCTCGTGTTCGGCCAGGAAGCGGTTTAGCTTGGGAATCACCTGGTGACGGTCAAAGCTGCTGTCAGAGGCCAGGTGGTCCAGGAACTGGCGGTACACGTCTTTGTCGAGGTCCTGGTACTTAAGGCTGTCCTGCAGCTTTGGCACGGTGAGGTCATCCATGCGCATGAACTTCTCCTCAAACACCGCCACTGGTTCCAGCACGCAGCGCAACGTGTCTTGGATGGCTTTGAGCAGAAGAGGTTCAAAATGCGGGCGCTTGATGGAGATCTTGCGTGACAGCACGTTCATGAACTGCACCAGGGCATCCTTCACCTCAGGGTGCTCAAAATCAAAGTATGGGCTACGCAGGTTGGCCATCTCATGGTTCCAGAGCGTGAGCAGCTCTCTGATCATGTACAGGTTCACCTGCTTTATAGGAGTGAAGGAAATCAGTTGTTGGGCAGTAACGTTCTCATGGTGAGCAAAGTGCTCTTCGCTGAGGCGTTGGGCAAGGGCCTGGCTGTACTGCGCCAGGCGTATTTGATTATATTTGTCTTTCATTGGCGGGAGCATACGCTCGTAAATATAGAGAAATATGGGCGAATTAACGGTGCAGAATCTAGGGGAACTAGTGGTTAACGTGGCCCCGGGGCAGACGGTTCTGGCCGGTCTGCAAGCCGCCGGCATTGACTGGATGCACGCCTGCGGGGGCAAGGGCCGCTGTACGTCGTGCCGCATGATCGTGCTGGCCGGGACCGAGAATATTGCCCCCGACACCGCACCAGAAACCCGCTTCCGCAACAACGGCCGCCTGAAACCCAATGAGCGCCTCACCTGCCAGGCTACCCTCACTGGTCCGGTCACCTGCCGTGTTCCCCAACAAACGAAACTGCCGCACATTTCTTATACTTAGGTATTGAATGAGTGAGAGATTGAATGAGTGGGAGATTGAAGGAGTGAATGATTGAGAGATTGAATGATTGGGAATTGGGAATTGGAGGGAGTGAGGCATTTTTAGGCGTGCTGCTGTAGAAAGGCTCTTTGGATTAATCAATATTTTTGAAATTTCTCCCTCTCCAAATCTTCCAATCAACCTATTCTCCCATTCATTCAATCTCTCCATCAATCAATAGATTGAGAGTCACCGCAATGGATAACTGTGTGGAAAAATTGTGCATTAGGAGAGGGGCCGTGGCTTGTACCTTCGTTGAGTAAGGGAAAGGGAATTTCATTCTCTCATTCATTCAATCTCTCAATCATTCAATAGATATGTTCATAGAACCCCGGGTGGGAAACCGCCAACAAACCCATAAGCGCGGTTGGATAGAAGTGATTTGCGGGTCTATGTTCTCAGGGAAGACCGAAGAATTGATCAGGCGGCTCAACCGGGCCAAGATAGCCAAACAGTGCGTAGAGATTTTCAAACCGGCCATTGACACCCGTTACCATGAGCTGGACGTGGTATCACACAACGCCACCGCCATCCGGTCCACGCCCATCCAATTCGCCAACGACATGCTGCTGCTGGGTAGCGGCTGTGATGTGCTGGGCATAGACGAGGCCCAATTCTTTGACGAGGCCATCACCGAGGTCTGCGTGCAGCTGGCCAACAGCGGGGTGCGCGTGATTGTGGCCGGCCTGGACATGGATTACCTGGGCAAACCCTTCGGACCCATGCCAGCTCTCATGGGCGTGGCCGAGTACGTGACCAAGGTACACGCCATCTGCGTGCAATGCGGCGACATTGCCTCCTATTCTTTCCGCAAAACCGCCTCCCAGGAGAAAGTGCTCCTTGGCGAAACAGATTCCTACGAGGCCCGCTGCCGCCACTGCTTCCAGGAAGGCCTGAAAGGAAACTTCTAGAAACAGTTCTGAGTCTATAGTCCTGAGTTAGGATTTCCAAATACGATTTATGCCTCCTTTTGGAAAAACTGCCTTAATTCGCAACGGCCTTGTTCCTTCTCCCTGAGGGAGAAGGCTAGGATGAGGGGGGAGAAGTTGCAAGGAAGAGAAGCTTTCCCCATGGAACAAAGATTTATTAAGTGAGGACTTGTTTCAAACCAGAAAAGCCCTAATCCTAGAGCCACCGCTGCCCCTCACCCTAGCCCCTCTCCGCGGGAGAGGGAATTTTACTGTTTCTATTTTGGGTTTGTTTTTTAGAAAATAGGCCCAAAATAGGAAGAAACAACAAAGATTATTGGTACCCTAATCTGTCCCCCATGGACAGGACCTTACAGCAGTAATCAATCCCATTCCACCGTGCCCAACTTTACTCGCTGGCGCGAGCTTCCAGCTCGTGTCCGCACGGATACCTGATTCTCATAAGCTTGCCCATGAGGTCCTTTCAGGATGACAAGGAAGATAAAAGGTGCTATTTACTTTCCTATACATAAGACCTCGTAGTGTGCGCAGCTCCTACGAGTGTCTTTCCCAAATTCCTGTTTTCTGCTCATTTCACTAAAAACAGGTGAAAAACGCGGAACGGTTTTCCCGTATAGCCTGTACCACCAACTTTTGTACCGCCATGGCTATCGTGCTCAACAACATCACCGTATTTGGGGAGGAAATCATTGACCAAAGCGCCATTGACCAAATAAAACGCTGCGTGGGCGAAGAAGACCTGGGCGTGCTCACCGCTGATGCGCACTATGGCTACGCGCACCCTATCGGTGGCGCGGTGGCCTACAAAAACCACGTCTCGCTCTCAGGGGTAGGCTTTGACATTGGCTGCGGCAACAAGGCCGTCCGCACCGATGTCCTGGCCCAGGACGTGGATATTGCCCGGGTCATGAACCAGGTGGTGCGCAGCATCGGGTTTGGCGTGGGGCGGCCCAACCCCAAGCCCATAGACCATCCCGTGCTGGACCACATCGGCAAAGCCGCCTTCAAACCACAACGGGAACTACGCAAACTGGCCGCCGAGCAGCTGGGCACAGTAGGCAGCGGAAACCACTTCATAGATTTGTTTGCCGACGAGGAAGGCTATCTCTGGGTGGGCGTGCACTTCGGGTCTAGGGGCTTCGGGCACCGCACCGCCACCGGCTTTATCGCCATGTCACAGGGCCTGGGTTTCTTTGACAAGGCCAAGGAAGGCCGCATGGACGGACCGCCCATCCTGTTTGACATCCAGTCGCAGCTGGGCCAGGACTACATTGCTGCCATGTCCTTGGCCGGCGAGTACGCCTACGCGGGCCGCGACGTGGTGGTGGAAAAGGTACTGAACATCTTGGGCGCCAAGGCCACCGAGGTGGTGCACAACCACCACAACTTCGCGTGGTTTGAGCGGCACCAGGGCGAGGACTACTGGGTGGTGCGCAAGGGCTGCACGCCGGCGTTCCCCGGGCAGAAAGGCTTTATCGGGGCCAACATGTATGACAACTCCGTGATTATTGAGGGGGTGGAAAGCGAGCTATCCGTGCGCGGGCTCTACTCCACGGTGCACGGCGCGGGCCGCCTGCTCAGCCGCCGGGCCGCTGCCGGCAAGACAAAATGGATGCGCGACAAGAACGGCGTAAAACGCAAAACCGTGGTCTCACCGGGACTGGTGGATTTTGACGCGGTGCAGCAGCGCATGAAGGCCAAAGGTATTGAACTGCGCGGCGCAGGCGCCGATGAAGCCCCCGAGGCCTATAAGAAACTGGAAGACGTCTTGAAGTACCAGGGCAATACCATCAAGGTGCTGCACACGCTTCGGCCCCTGGGCGTGGCCATGGCCGGTGAGGATGTGTATGACCCGTACAAGGATTGAGCAACCAATCCACCTGTAGAGACAAGGCACTGCCTTGTCTCCTCCCCGTAACAAACCAACAGCCTTTCGAAATAGTCTTTTAAACGGCAAATGAGAGGACGATGGCTGATGAGGTTATCAGCAGAAGAAAGGAATGCGCAGGAGACAAGGCAGTGCCTTGTCTCTACATATTTGGTGACCGATTACAGTCAACCGTTTCTGGGGTGATTTTCAGAAAAAGTACCGAAAACATATCTTCCTGCCTATCCATGCCGCTCTGAGCCTGCTTTTCTAAATACAGCCCTGAAACGACGGTTAGGCCATCCTGAGCTGGAGGCTTTTCTTTTTCTGCTTATTCCGCCAGATGACAAACCCCGACACCCACAGGAACGCGGGCAGGAAACCCAGTAGAAACCAGAGCACCCTGGTCACATAGCCGCCTATTTCCCCGAAGTGGAATGGGATAAACCAGTTCCGTAAGATTCTGGCGCCCAGCGGAGAAGTGTGCGGGTCAAACTGGAAAATCACCTGGCCGGAGTACTGGTCCAGGTAGACCATGGGGCGGAGCTCAGGGCCAGCGCCTACGGTGGCGTCTTCCACAAAGGTGAAGAAGACGGTGCCCACGCTGTCTTTGGGCATGGCCAGGCTGCGTTTGGGCAGGGTGGGGTAAAAGGTATCCATTTGGGCCAAAGCCTGGGCCACGGTCAGCGGCGGGGCATCCATCGCGTACACCGACTTCAGCTTTTTCCCCTCGGGCAGGCGCTCTTTGGTAGCGGTGAGTTGGTTTACGGCGGTCTGGGTTTCCTCGGGGAAGGCGAAATAGGCGCCCGTGATGGCGATGAAAAACAGCGGCAGGGCCACGTAAAAACCGGTCACGTTATGCAAATCATAGGCCCGGCGTTTGGGGCCGGCGTTTGGTTTGTAGCGGAGGCCGTCGCGCAGGAACCGCTTTTTACGCGGGAACCACAGGTACAGGCCCGTGGAGAACAGCACCAACGCCATGAGCAGCGCGCAGGTGCCGGTAATGAGCGAACCGGTCTCGCCCATGGTGAGTTGGCGGTGCAGTTCCAGAATGCCCTCAAACACGCCCCGGCGGTTTTTCATCTCGCCCAGGAACTGGCCCGTGTGCACGTCATAGAACAGCCACTCCTTCTTGTCTTTGAGCTTAATCTGGTAGTTCTCCAGCTCGCGGGTAGGGAAATTGAGCGTAGCCAAAGGGCTCTGGAACTGGGCCTCGGCTTTTTTTACCACCTCCAGCGGCGGGAATACTGGGCCGGTATGCTTGGTTTGGAACTGGTCTGCGTACAGCAGGGCCGTGAGTTCGGGCTGGAACACGTATAAAGAGCCTGAAATGCCCACCACCGACAGCACGGCGCCGCTCACCAGCCCCACCCATAAATGCACCCAAATCAGTAGTTTTCTTAATCTCATACAAACCAAAGCGCCAGCCTTTCAACAGGCCGGCGCGGAAAAGGGAATGGAAGTAATTTCTAGAAGTTCACGCCCACGGTGCCAATGATGGTACGCGGGGCACCCGGCATAATGGCCGTGGCCGACTGGGCGCCGTCATAGTAGTGCTCATCCGTGAGGTTCTTGCCGTTCACGCTCACGTGGAAGCGCTTGATGCGGTAGAAAACGGTGGCGTCTACTTTGGTGTAGCCCGGTAACCGGAAGCTGTCGGTGGCATCGCCGGGGCGGGACTGCACCGAGGTGAATCCACCCCCGAAGCCCAGGCCTTTCAGGAACCCTTGCTGCAGCTCATAGGTGCTCCAGAAGGTGAAGTTATGCGGTGATACGTTCTGGAAACGGGTGCCTTTGGCCGTGGAGCCGTCTGAGCTCACCTTGGCGTTGATGTAGCTGTAGGTGGCAATCAGATTAAGGCCGGGCAGTACCTCGCCGGTCACGTCCACCTCCATGCCTTCGCTGATGACTTCGCCAATCTGTACCCGGAAGTTGTTGTCTCGGGCATCAACTGCCGAGATGTTGCTTTTCTTGATTTTGAAGTAGCTGCTGGTCAGGTTCAGGCGGTCTTGGAACAGTCCCAGCTTGATACCGCCTTCCATCTGCTGGGTGGTAAGCGGGTCAAACGTGTCGCCCTCCAGGGTGCGGCCAATCTCGGTCTGGAACCCGGTAGAGTAATTCGCGAATACAGACAGTGGCCCGTACAGCTCATACAGAACACCTATGCGTGGGTTGAAGGAGCGGTTTTTCTGCTCCACGGTGTCTTTGCCGAAGTAATTCTCAGAGCGGTAGTCAAACAGGTCATAGCGGGCGCCCAGCAACACGTTCAACCGCTGGTTGATGGTGATGAAATCCTGCACGTAGAAGCCGTAGTTGCGGGTCACGTCCTGGTAATCCTGGGAAGTGGCCAGTTTGTCAACCGGCTTGGGTTTGCTGCTGTACACGGGGTTGTAGATGTCCAATACGTCATAGGCGGCCCGCTTCACGTTCAAGTCCAGCAGGAAAGAGCTGTATTCAAAACCAGCCACGGTGCGGTGCTGGATTTGGCTTCCGGTAGCAAAACGGCCGTAGATTTCGTTCTGGGTAGCAAAGTAGCGCTCAAAG
This sequence comes from Rufibacter glacialis, assembly GCF_008271745.1. Lineage (GTDB taxonomy): Bacteria > Bacteroidota > Bacteroidia > Cytophagales > Hymenobacteraceae > Nibribacter > Nibribacter glacialis. The sequence goes on from NZ_VKKZ01000019.1 coordinate 188,716, forward strand.
TAGTATTGGTCTTGGTAGCGGCGGTTGATGAGGCGGTCAGAGTTTCTGACCAGGGTGTTCTGCTCTACCAGTTTACGGGTCTCGGTGCCGTAGTTGAAGTTGGCGGCGTGGCGCAGGCTCCAGGTGTCATTGAGTTTGTGCAACAGGTTGTACTGCACAAACCGGTTCTGATAGAAGGAATAGTTGTCTGGTTCGCCCAGGCTGCGGCTGCGGGGCACGTCGGCAATCTTGCCGTTTACCGCAAAGATACCGCGGTCAGAAGGCATGTTGTGGTTCAACAATTCGGCCTCTACGCTTAAAGTGGTGTTGGGCGAGAAATCATAGGTGATGGACGGGGCCACAAAGTAACGCTTGGTCTTCATGAAATCCCGGAAGCTCTCGTTGCGCTCGTACACGCCGTTGAAGCGGTATTTGAGGGCTTTGCTTTCCCCAATGGTACCGCCCAAATCCACGGCCGGGCGTATCATGCCAAAGTTGTTGGCCGTCAGCTGCACCGATTGGAACGTGTAGGCGGTGGGTTTCTTGGTGGTGATGTTGATGAGCCCGCCCGGGTCGCTTACGCCATAGAGCACCGAGGCCGGCCCTTTCATGACTTCAATCTGCTGCACGTTGGCGCTCTCGCGGTAGGTGCGGGCCGGGTTGCGGAAGCCGTTCTTGAAAATGCTGTTCTGATCAGTACGAAAGCCTCTTATCTGGAAGATGTCGGTGCGGCTGCCAAAGCCGGTCTCCACAGAGACGCCGCTCACGTTGCGCATGGCGTCTTCAATCTTCACCACCTGCAACTGGTCTAGCGCCCGCCGCGAAATCACCTGCACTGACTGGGGCACGGTGCGTAGCGCCGCCTCCATTTTAGTAGCCGTGGTGCCTTCCCGCTCCAGGTAGTTGCCGCTGCGGGTGCCCGTTACCTCTACCTGGGCCAGGTTGAAATCTGAGGTGTTGAGCCGAATGTACAAAGGAGTGGCCTGGCCTGCCTGCACGGTCACAGGTTGGCGCAAGGAAGCGTAGCCAATACCAGAAGCCTGCAGGGTGTAGTCGCCGGCGGGAATGTTCCGGATGAGGAATTTGCCTTCATCATCAGTAGTGCTTCCCAACGTGGTTCCTTCCAGCCCTACGCTGATGCCAGGAAGCGCTTCTCCCTTGAGGGATTGGATACGGCCTTCCAGCCGGCCATTGGTTTGGGCCAGGAGCAGGCACGGTAAAAAGAGAAATAAGAAAAAGAGCGTAATGGTTTTCTGCATGCCTTGGGTGCCTACTTTATTTAGACTAAATCAAAAGAGGCGCAAAGCTAATAAGTTGCAGGTAAGAAACAAAGGTTATTTAGAGGGTTTCTAAATAGCTGGGGCAGTATCTGTGCCCGGCATGGTAGTACGGGTTATAGGCAAGCAATGCGGGTAATGTTCCTGCACGTAAGAGATGAGTCTTTCCCGCACCCAGCACCGAAGGTCAAAGGCGCTGGAAGAATCGGCGGCACTTACCAGAATCCTGATTTCCAGGGTGCGTTCTTTCGCATCGGTGACTTGCAAAACGGCCACCCGCCCGTCCCAGAGGTGGTTCTCAGGCAAGATGCGGTTCAATTCAGCCCGCAGTTTGTCTAAAGGAGCGGTATAGTCCAGAAACAGGAAGACGCTGCCCAGGAGTTCGGTGGTGGTGCGGGTCCAGTTTTGGAAGGGTTTTTCAATAAAGTAGTTCAAAGGAAGAATTAAGCGGCGCTGGTCCCAGATACGCAGCACCACATAGGTGAGCGTTATTTCCTCCACGCGGCCCCATTCATTCTCCACCACCAGCACGTCATCGATCCGGATGGGTTGGGTAAACGCGATCTGCATGCCCGCCAACAGGTTAGCCAGCGACTTCTGGGCAGCGAAGCCCAGGATCACCCCCGCAATACCCGCCGAGGTCACCAAGCCGGTGCCAATCTTGCGCACCGTAGGGAAACTCATGAGAATAAGCGAGATGGTGAAGAAAACGATCAGGATGATGACTATTTTCTTCACGAACTGCAGCTGGGTGAACAGTTTCCTTTCCCTGAAATTGTCGGCTTTGTCTAATTGGTACTTATGTCTGATTCTGTACTGCACCACGTACACCCAACCAATGAGCATCCAGGCAAAGGCACAGGTAAGCGCTATTTCCACTATCCTCCTGAAAACCTCAAAGAATTCTGCGCGCAGCGGCACCAGCGGCAGCATGCCAGACAAGAGCAGCAGCGGGAACAAATAACCAAGGGGCTGGGGAAGATGCTGCAGGAAGCCTTGCAGCCAATACTGGGGGAATCGGTTGTTGTAGATGGTGACCGATCTGATAACCAACCATTTGATCAAGTGGCCTAAGACAAGGGCCCCCACTATGACCGCCAGGCCCTGCAGAAACAAAGGCAAGTGGTCTTCCACAAAGTGGGTCAAGGTATCCAGCACTTCCATCATAAAAACGCAAAAGCAAGTTCTAAACTACCCGGTTACCGGGCAAAAGGTTACCGGCGAGCTTTTATAAGGCCTTGGCCCGGCTTTCTGCCTTTTGGTACTATTGGCATATAAATCAACCCACAGAGGTAAAAAAGAGTAAATAAACAAGAGTGCGCTCTGGCAAAGACCCTTGTTGCCTGGCTTGTACGTGTTTTTACGGAGCCTGCGCGGTACAGGGGCAAAGAGACGCACGTTCTGTTTTTGCTTTAAAAAATCAATTCTATGCCTAAAACCATTATCATTTCAAACCGGCTTCCTATCAAAGTACAACGCACCGAAGACGGCCTGGCATACGAAACCAGCGAAGGCGGCCTGGCCACCGGTTTAGGTTCTATCTATAAACAAGACGACAATATCTGGATTGGCTGGCCCGGTACCTTTTTCTCAGACGAAGCCGAGCAGCAGCAGGTGGCCAAAGACCTGGCCGAGCAAAGCATGCGCCCGGTTTTCCTCACGGAGAGCGAGATCCGGGACTTCTATGAAGGATTCAGCAACGAGACGCTGTGGCCCACCTTCCACTACTTCAGCCAGTATTCTGTGTATGATGACACCTTCTGGGAAGCCTACCAGCAGGTGAATCGGAAATTCTGCAAGGCCGTGATGGAGCATGCGGAGCCCGGTGACACCATTTGGGTGCATGACTACCAGTTGCTGCTACTGCCAGCGCTTCTCAGGAGCGAAATGCTGGAAAGCACCATTGGGTTCTTCCAACACATCCCGTTTCCGTCTTATGAGATTTTCAGGTTGCTGCCCTGGCGCGAGCAGATCCTGCAGGGCATGCTGGGTGCCGACCTGATCGGGTTCCATACCTATGATGATGCCCGCCACTTCCTTTCCTCGGTGAGCCGCATTGTAGGGTTCAACACCTCGCAGGGGCTGATTGACAACGGTCACCGCAGCATCATGGTAGATGCCTTCCCCATGGGCATTGACGAGGAGAAGTACGCCACGCTGGCGGCCTCTGAGGAAACCAAGGCGAAAAAGCAGGAATACCAGGAGGCACTGCAAGACCAGCAGATTATCCTCTCCATTGACCGGCTTGACTATTCCAAGGGCATTCCGCAGCGGTTGCAGGCCTATGAGCTCTTCCTGAAGGAGAACCCCGAGTTCCACGGCAAGGTGACCCTGTTCATGCTGGTGGTGCCCTCGCGCGACCAGGTGGAGCGCTACCGCCAGTTGAAGGAGACCATAGATGAGTTGGTGGGCCGCATCAACAGCTCTTACCGCACCATCACCTGGAACCCCATCCAGTACTTCTACCGCTCGTTCCCCATTGAGGAACTCTCGGCGCTGTATTCCATGGCCCACGTGGCCCTGGTCACGCCCATGCGCGATGGTATGAACCTGGTCTGCAAAGAGTACATCGCCAGCAAGCTAGACCAGAAAGGCGTGCTGGTGCTGAGCGAGATGGCAGGCGCCTCGCGCGAACTCGCCGATGCCGTGCTCATCAACCCCAACGACATGGGCCAGCTGGTGCAGGCGCTGCGGCAAGCCCTCACCATGCCAGAAGAGGAGCAGACCACCCGTATGAAGAACATGCAGGACACGGTGCGCCGGTACAACATTCACCACTGGGTAGAGATTTTCATGAACCGACTGGATTATATAAAACTGAAGCAAATGTCTATGGCCACGGAATATCTGTCTTCTGAGGAGCGGGAGCAGCTGGCTTCCAGTTTCCGACAGGCGCAGCAGCGGCTGTTGTTCCTGGACTATGACGGCACGCTCACGTCCTTCACCAAAGACCCTACCCAGGCCTTCCCAGACGAGGAATTGTTAGCTACCCTGGAATGCCTCACGCAAGACCCCAAAAACCGGGTGGTCATTGTGAGCGGCCGTGACCGCAACACCCTGCAGAAATGGCTGGGGCATTTGCCCGTGGATTTCATTGCCGAGCATGGGGTCTGGTACCGGGAACGCAGTGGCGAATGGGACATGTTCCAGAACCTGTCTGATGCCTGGAAAAAAGAGGTTCGGCCGGTGCTGGAACTGCACGTGAGCCGCACGCCGGGTTCCTTCATTGAGGAAAAGGATTTCAGCCTGGTATGGCACTACCGCCGGGTAGACCCCACCTTAGCCGAGCTCCGAGCCCGGGAGTTGAGCAACTACCTGCTGTTCATTGCCGCTAACATCAACCTGCAGGTCATGGAAGGCGATAAGATTGTGGAGGTGAAAAATGTGGAGGTGAACAAAGGCATTGGCACTACCCGCTGGCTGGAACAGCACCCCCATGACTTCATCCTCTGCATAGGCGATGACCGCACCGACGAAGACATGTTCCGGGTCATGCCTGAGGAGGCCTTCACCATCAAAGTAGGCAGCGAACGCTCCCTGGCCCGTTTCAACCTGGATAACTCCAAACAAGTGCGTAAACTGCTGAAGTCTTTGTGCTCCTGAGGGAGTGGGTGAATCCTTGTTTCTGGTTGGCTTTCTTAAAAAACAGGCTTGAAACCAGCCTGATCAGCGAGAGAGGATTTGTTATGCTTTAAGGTTATTGTGGTAAGACACTCGTAGGACCTTCGGACACTACGAGGTCTGGAAACGGATAGTAAGTACCAAACCTCACAGGTTTTCAAAACCTGTGAGGTTTTTTTTATTAAGGCTGCTGCTTTCTCCATCCAGTCTGCTCGAAAGACCTCGTAGTGTCCGGAGGTCCTACGAGGGTCTAAAACCCTATGCCGCAGATTAACCTAAGGAGGTTCCAACCCTTGCTACCATTAACTGGAGCAAATCCGGAGACTCGTGCTTGCGGAAAGACCTGTGCCTAATCAAAGCCCGCCGCTGTTGGTATTGCTACTAAAGCGCCTAATTCTGATCCAATGCCAAACAGCTAAAACTAAATACTAACAACTGATAACCTGCAACTATCAATATTATTTCCAGGAAAAGAAGCCTAAAACCCTAAAAAGCAGAAAGGCTCACCAACTTGGTGAGCCTTTCTGCTTTTGAAAGAGATCAACGGCTACAGCAGGAACGATGGTTTGTCCAGGCGTTTAGAGATACGGTAGGCGGCGTTCAGCAAGCCCACGTGGCTGTAGGCTTGTGGGAAGTTCCCCCACTGGCTGCCGTCTTTGGAGTCTACGTCTTCGCTGAGCAAGCCCAGGTGGTTCGTGTACTGCAGAATGCTCTCAAATTCGCGGGTTGCGTCTTCTATGCGGCCCACGCAGGCCAGGGCCTCAATGTACCAGAAGGCGCAGATGAGGAACGTGCTCTGCGGCACCCCAAAGTCATCGGCGTGTTTGTAGCGGTAGAAGAGGCCTTCGGGGGTTTTGAGTTCTTTCTCCATGGCCTCCAGGTGGGTCTTGGCGCGCTCAGAGGCGGGGTCCAGGTAGTGCATCATGATGAGCTGCAGCGTACTGGCGTCCATGTGGTTTTTCCCGATGGCCTGGGTGTACACGCCCTGCGCCGGATCAAAGCACTCCTCAATCTTGGCGGCGGCTTCGTCCATGAGCTTGGTGGCCAGTTGGCCTAACTCAGCATCGCCCATGTAGCGGGCGGCGCTGGCGGCGGCAGAGGCCCCGGCCCAATGGAAGAGGTAGGTGTAGCAATGGTACTGCGCGAAATCCCGGAACTCCCATAAGCCGGCATCTGGCTCATTCATGGTATCCCGAATCTTGTACAGCGTCTTGTAAATCAGCTTCTGCGATTCTATGCGTTCGGCGTCGTTGAAGCGGCGGTCTACGTAGAGCGGCAGCAAAGCCACCAGGATCTGGCCGTACACATCGTTCTGGATGTGGGTGTAGGCGTCATTGCCAATGCGCACTGGTTTGTTGCCCAGGTACCCATCCAGCTCCAGCTCAATCTCGGTGAGTTTGCTTTGGGCACTGATGGAGTAGAGCGGCTGGTAGCGCTGCGTGTCTTTGGCTGTGATGTTGGCAATGAAGTGGAAATAGCGCTCCATCTCCTCAAAGTGCCCAATGTTGTTGAAGGCGTTGAGGATGTAGTAGGTGTCGCGCATCCAACAGAAGCGGTAATCCCAGTTGCGGCCGCTGCCGGGGTGCTCCGGTAAGCTGGTGGTAGGCGAGGCGATGATGGCCCCGGTGTCTTCGTACTGGTGGATCTTCAGGGCCAAGGCCGAGCGGATAACCTGCTCCTGGAAGAAGTTGCTGATGCTGGTGTTCTTCACCCACATGCGCCAGTAACGGGTGGTCTGCCGCAGGAACTCCTCTGAGGTGCTTTCCAGGTTGGCCTCCAGCGGAGCCCCATACGTGAGCACAAAGTAAAGCGTCTCGTTCAGGACAAAAGGCTGATCTTCCAGAATGTAGCTCAAAGAGGCATTGGTGGTCAGGCGAACTTCCTCGTCCAGGCCCAGGAACGCGATGTGGTTGCTGCTGCGGCGGCGCTTGAGCTCCAGTTGGCCGTAGTTGCCCACCGGGTTGCACGTGGCTTTGATGCGCGGCGACCCTGACAGCGGCTCCACTTTCCTGATGAGCATCAGGGGCTTGTAGTAGCGCTGGTGCTGCCGGAAACGGGGGGCGAAGTCTGTGACCCGGTAAGACCCTTCCTGGCAGGTGATCTCAGTGCAAAGGATGTTGGTGTTCTCTACGTAGTACTGGTGAGAGGAAAAATCTTCCGCATCGGGCTTCAGGGAGAATTCGCCGCCTTTTTGGCGGTCCATCATAGGACCGAATACGAAGCTGCTGTCAAAACGGGGCCAACAGAGCCATTCAATGTTGGTGTCTTTGTGGATCAAGGCAAGGTAGGCGCAGTTGCCAATCAAGCCCATGTCATAGGTATGTTTTGCCATACGGTATCTTCAGATAGGTGGATTGCCAGAGTGGATGTCTGAAAGTACGTGTACCGGATTACCCGTATAGAGGTTTCCATATTTTTAACCACCTTCCGCAGACTCCTCCTTTTTAGCCTGTTTTTAGGAAAACAAGAACTAAACGCCCCTGCCTTTCCCCGCCTTGTACCACCGCACAGAAAGCAGGAGGAGGATCGGGAGTTACCCGTTCCTCTTTGCAGGATAGGGCAGGGTCTTTCAGGCAGGTGCGCCTCCTCCATAGGCCTGGTTCAAGCTTTCAACTTGGACCTCCTATTTTCGGAAGTTTAAAACTTCCAGAAGCCATAAGTCTTATCTCAGTTTTGGCTGAAGGGGGCCACGCTATAAGTATTGGATTACGGATCAACCCGTCCAGCAGAGTAGGGCCGTTAAGTTCTACTTTGAAGGCTTAAACTGGGGTGAAGTTCAATACCATCCTTGCATAGTTTGAGGCTTTCGCCTCACTGATTTGCAAACTTCAGTTCATTTTAGGTCCAAGTTAGAAACTTGAACCAGCTATTTTTTTAGAATTTAACGGCCCTACGTCCAGCAGAGAGGAACGTCCTACCCATAATTTAAGTGGCAAGGAGAGCTGGTTTTCCGCCCTCGGCTCTGACCAGGCTTTTTCTCATTGAGAAACAACCGTGCGGGCCACCGCCGCTATCCTCTCTGTGATAGCGGCAAAGGTTGGCCGGTTCTTCACGTCGGGCTGCAGGCAGTCGTTTTTCAGGTGTAGCAGCTGTTGGGCAGATTCCTGCGCGCAATCTTCCGGGGCCAGGTGGTTCAGCAAATCCTCCAGCAAACAGCCAAAGGCCCGTACCTCCAGTTGTTCCAGCGCTTGGGCCAGTGCGGTGTTGGCTCTGTCATACACCGTGGCAGCACCGAAGTCCCCGAACAGAGCATGCCCGGCGGCGTTCACCAGGGTATTGTGCGCGTACAGGTCTCCGTGCGAGATGCCTTGGGCGTGCAGGTGGGCCACGGCCGAGGCCACGCCGCCGGAGATAGAAAGGGCTTCTGCCAGGGTGAAGGTAGTGCCAGGGGCGTACACGTCGCGGGTGCAGGAGTCAAAGCTGGGGGAGCCGCCCAGGTTGCGGTACCCGGCCGGGATCAGTTCAAAGACCAGCCCTTGTTTCTGCGCCGGGTGCTGGTCCAGTTTCCCCAGCACCTGTACCAGGTTCGGGTGCGCCCCGGCCCGCAGGCAGGCCTGCATCTCGTCTTGGGGCAAGCCGTCACTGGTGACTTCGCCTTTGAACACCTTCACCGCCACCTCCTGGCCAGATTCTGCCTGTTTTTGCCAAAACGCCCGTGAAATAATACCCGAGGCTCCTTCGCCCAGCTGTTCTTCCAGGGTAAGGTCTGGCCACGCAATTTGGGGTAAATCTGTTGTAGCGGCCGGGGGGTGATGGCAGGGGTTGCCGGAGATGGCCAGCCAGGAAAGGCGGGGAAGCGTGAACAGCCACTCAGGCACGTGCGTGAGTTGATTGGCCGAAATCCGCAGCAGTTCCAGGTTCTGGCAGTGGGCTAGTTCCTGGGGGAGCTGGGTAAGGTGGTTCCCGGCCAGCATGAGCTTCTGCATGCGGGTGCAGGCACCAATAGAAGCCGGCAAGGCCGTGAGCTGGTTGTCCGTCAAGATAAGCCAACGGGTGGTGGGGGGCAGGGCGTCTTCAGCCATGTGCCTGATCTGGCAGGCCTTGAACCCAATCATCTCCAGGCGCGGAAGCTGGCCCAGCACCCGGGGAAACTCCTCAAAGTCATTGTCAGAGAAGAAAGCGATCCTGAGGTTCCGGAGCCGGGCGAAATCAGCCGGCAAGTGCGTGAGGTGATTGCTGGAGAGGTCCAGGATTTCCAGGGTATCCGCCAGGTCAAAGATCTCAGAAGGTACCTGGGTAAGACCGCAGGAAAGTTTCACGCGGGTGGCGCCGGCCAGTTCACCGGTCTGTAGTTGTGCTAATGTCTGCATGGAAGCGGAAGAATACGGCGGCGAAGGTAACCATTGCCTCCGGATGTGCCCGCGTTTCAGATCTTGATTTCTGGTTCATTGGGCGGGTGGCGATAAAAAATCACAGAAACAGAAACTTTCATGTAGGTACAGTAGTTTACAAGGCGAGCGCCATCGTTTGTACTCTTTTCTTAGGAAAACACACTGGAAAGAAACTCGTTTATTGAGATTACGTTAACGCTTTTAAATTTTCTTTAGTAGAAGTTCATTAGAAAGCAGTAGAGCCTGCTAAATTTTTATAAAGAATCTCTACTAAACTGATAGGAAAACTTGATTTATAAAATTGGGTCCCTATCTTTGCAACATCTTTCAAACAGCCAGATAAAGACTACATGGTCTATACATCTTATATCAAGCGAATGCGCTTCTGCTGTTGCAGCACCTGCTGCTGTTGTCTCTAACCCTCAGAGAGCAACAGAATTTTATTGCCTATACGGCACCCAACTTCAAATTCTTTTTTCACCCGTATTTTCTTGCCATGGCCTCTTCTAAACAAGAGCAGGTGTCTCAACTCATACAAGAGACAGAAGGCTTTACCATAGACCAGACCTTTGCGCTGCTGGTGAGCCGTTACCCCAATAAGGTAACGTTCTCTTCCAGCTTCAGCTTTGAGGACCAGGTGATCTCGCACCAGATCCTGGAAAACCAGTTCCCCATCCGCATCTTCACGTTAGATACCGGCCGCCTTTTCCCGGAGACGTACTCCGTCTGGAGCCGGACCAATGAGGCGTACAATACCCGCATCAAGCCGTATTACCCTAACAATGAGCAGCTGGAGGACTTTGTGGCTTCTACCGGGCCCAACTCCTTTTATGAGTCCACCCAGAACCGCAAAGACTGTTGCCACATCAGAAAGGTGGAGCCCTTGAAGCGGGCGCTGGCAGGTAACGCCATCTGGATTACCGGCCTGCGGGCCGAGCATTCCCAGGGCCGCAGTGACCTGCCCAAGTTTGAGTGGGACGAGGGAAACCAGCTCATCAAGTTCCACCCGCTGTTGTATTGGACTACGGAGGAAGTGATGGCGTTCATCAGGCAGCACAACATTCCCTACAACAAACTGCATGACAAAGGCTTCATCTCCATTGGCTGCGCCCCGTGTACCCGGGCCATTCAGCCGGGCGAGGATTTCAGGGCCGGCCGTTGGTGGTGGGAAGACGCCAGCAAAAAAGAATGCGGATTACACGTATCAGAGTCACCGGCTCCGGTAGCCCCGGAACTGGCCAAGTAGATAAGATAGAAACAGTACCTATGAGTTCGTATACATTAGATTACCTGGATCAGCTGGAGTCAGAAGCGATCCATATCTTCAGAGAAGTAGCAGGTCAGTTTGAGCGCCCGGCCCTTTTGTTTTCCGGTGGCAAAGACTCTATTGTGTTGGTGCACCTGGCGTTAAAAGCCTTCCGCCCCGGCAAATTCCCTTTCCCGTTGGTGCACATTGACACCGGCCACAATTTTGAAGAAGCCTTAGACTTCAGAGATTACCTGGCTGACAAGATTGGCGAGAAGCTGATTGTGCGCCACGTGGAAGACACCATCAAAGCCAAAGGCCTCACGGAGCAGAAAGGCAAACTGCCTAGCCGCAATGGCCTGCAGACCTACACCCTGCTAGACACCATTGAGGAGTTCGAGTTTGACGCCTGCATCGGTGGTGCCCGCCGTGACGAGGAGAAAGCCCGCGCCAAAGAACGCATCTTCTCGGTGCGTGACGAGTTCGGCTCCTGGGACCCTAAGTTGCAGCGCCCTGAGTTGTGGAACACCTACAACGGCAAAATCAACAAAGGCGAGAATGTGCGCGTGTTCCCCATCAGTAACTGGACCGAGCTGGACATCTGGAACTACATCCGCCGCGAGAAAATTGAGCTGCCGTCTATCTACTTCGCCCATGAGCGCGAGGTGCTGGAATTTGAAGGCCGCCTGGTGGCCACCAACGAATTCGTGCAATTGCATGATGATGACGTGATCACCCGCAAAGTTGTCCGTTACCGCACCGTGGGCGACATGACCTGTACCGCCGCCGTAGAATCCAGCGCTTCCACCCTGGATGATATCATCAACGAGATCATCGCCACCAACACCAGCGAGCGCGGCCAGACCCGCATAGATGACCGCGTGTCTGAAGCCGCCATGGAGGACCGCAAGAAAAACGGCTACTTCTAGACGCAAGACACAAGATATAAGACACAGGACTTTTCTCTTTGTCATCCTGAAAGGATCTTGTGAGCGAACGGTAGTGGCATTTACTACAGGCTGTTCTAGTTTGCCCACAAGATCTTTCCAAGATGACAATAAGGGGAGAAAGAAAAGGATATAGAAAAGAGGAAGGGAAAGGATCTGACCTCAAGAAAATATAAAAGAGAGCATTGGTGATGAACCCGCGGAATGTTTGATAGCCGATTTTCTAAAAACAGCTTCCAAACAGACTCAGAACTCAAGACTCAGAACTCACACAAGAATGGACATCTTAAGATTTTTAACCGCCGGTAGCGTAGACGATGGCAAAAGTACCCTGATCGGTCGCCTGTTGTATGACAGCAAGTCCATCATGGTAGATCAACTGGAAGCCATTGAGCGGAGCACCAAGAACCGTGAGGAAGGTCAGGTAGACCTGGCTCTGTTGACCGACGGTTTACGGGCCGAGCGGGAGCAGGGCATCACCATTGACGTAGCCTACAAGTACTTCTCCACGCCCAAGCGTAAGTTCATCATCGCAGATACGCCGGGCCACATCCAGTACACCCGCAACATGGTGACCGGGGCGTCTAACTCAGACCTGGCCATCATTCTCATTGATGCCCGCCACGGCGTGGTAGAGCAGACCCGCCGGCACTCCATCATTGTGTCTTTGCTGAACCTGCCGCACGTGGTGGTGGCCATCAACAAGATGGACCTGGTGAAGTACTCGCAGGATGTGTACAATGACATCGTGATTGACTATGCGCAGGTAGCCAAATCCCTGGGCCTGAAAAACGTGTCTTACATTCCCATCAGTGCGCTCAACGGCGACAACATTGTGGAGAAAGCCCAGACCATGCCGTGGTACGAAGGCGAATCGCTGTTAGGCTTGCTGGAAACCGTGGAAGTACATGAAGACATCAACCTCACCGAAGGCCGTTTTCCGGTACAGTACGTGATCCGGCCGCAGACCGATGAGTTGCACGATTACCGGGGCTACGCCGGCAAGATCATCAGCGGCATCTACCGCAAAGGAGATAAAGTGGTGGTGCAGCCTTCCGGCGTGGAAAGTACCATTTCAGCCGTGGAGATTGGCGGCGAGGAAGTAGAAGAAGCTTTCGCACCGCAGAGCGCCGTGCTGCACCTGAAAGACGACGTGGACATCAGCCGCGGCGACATGATTGTGAAGCAGGATGCCCCGGTACAGGTGGCCCAGGAATTTGAGGTAGTCCTGTGCTGGATGAGCAACACCCCGTTGGTGCCCCGCAACAAATACCTGCTGCAGATCAACAGCCGCACCGTGCGCTGTGTGGTGAAGGAACTGGAATACAAACTCAACGTGAACACCCTGGAGAAGGAACTGTCACCGGTGTCGGCGGGCTTGAACGACGTGGTGAAAGCCACCATCAAAACCGCCTCGCCCATCGCGTTTGATGCGTACCGCAAACTCAGGGCCAACGGCGGGGCTGTCTTGATAGATGAAACCAGTAACGTAACGGTAGGGGCCTGCATGATCTCCACCGAAGCCACAGAGAAACCTTTCTGGCCTGAAATCTAGAAAACGGGCTTAAAACACAAAGACAGCTGGCGCGGGTCTAAAGACTCGTGCCACAGGATGAAGCGAGTCTCCAGACTCGCCGGGAACCACCATCAGAGGTGAAGCAGGGCGTCTGGAGACTCCCCTCATCTTATGTCACGAGTCAACATACTCGCGCCAAAGACCGACTTACACCTGGTATACGGACTGTTTGGTAAAAACAGGCCGTAAACCAGAAACTACCAGACCAAACCTTGGCCCTGCATTCCCCGGAGGGCCAGGAACAGACAAACAGAAACCATGCAAAAGAAAGGGAACGTGATCATAGCAGGAGCCGGCCCCGGTGACCCTGAGCTGATCACGGTGAAGACGGTAAAGGCCTTGCGGCAGGCAGAGGTGATTCTGGTAGACCGTTTGGTGAGCGAAGAGATCCTGCACCTGTATGCCTCGCCTTCGGCGGAGATCGTGTACGTGGGCAAGCAGTGCCGCAGCCATAATACCACCCCGCAGGCCACCATCAATGAACTGCTGGTAGAGTACGCGTTGCTGGGCAAGAAGGTGCTACGGCTGAAAGGCGGTGACGTGTCTATTTTCTCCAACGTGCTGGACGAACTGCAAAGCTTGGTAGTGCATGAGATTGAATACGAGATCATCCCCGGCATCACGGCGGCCCTGGGAGCGGCGGCCTACGCCGGCATTCCCTTGACGGCCCGGCAGCATGCCACCGCGGTGCGCTTTCTCACTTATTACACCTACAGCAAACTCACCGAGGAATACTGGCAGGAGCTGGCCCAGACCGAGGACACGCTGGTCTTTTACATGAGCAGTGAGCGGCTGGCCGAGGTGGTGGAGAAACTCACGCGCCACGGGATCTCAGAAGAGAAACAGCTGGCCGTGGTGGAACAGGCTACCACACCGTTACAGCACGTGCAAACCAGCAGCCTGTATGCCTATGAGCAGAAACTGGGCGGCAAATCCTTTGTGTCGCCGTCGCTCGTGATCATAGGCAAAGTGGTGAACCTGCACCAGGAGTTCAAGTGGTTCACCAACAACCCAAGTAGAGAACATTACTTCAAGCCGGTCTCAGAACAGGTGGGCTTGGTACTTCAATAATTTATCTGTCATGTTAGCAGAAGCCAAATTAAAAACCTTCCTGGAACTGGTCCAGCAATCGTCTAAAGAGGAACTGCTCTGGATGAGCGGCTACCTGGCGGGGCATACTTCTTCCTCTGCCGTTCCCGCCGCAGCGCCGGCGCCCCAGGCAGCCCCGCCAGCGGTAGGCAAGGTCACCATTGCGTACGGCACGGAGACCGGCAACTCCAAGCGCGTGGCCACTGACCTGGCCGGCAAGGCCAAGAAAAGCGGCATCAACGCCCGCGTGGTCAGCCTGGACCAATACCGTGTCAACGACCTGGAGAAGGAAGAATACTTCCTGACCGTGATCAGCACGCAGGGCGAGGGAGACCCGCCGGCCGGGGCCCAGAAGTTCTATGATTACGTGCACCAAACCGATAAAAAGTTGCCCAAGCTCAAGTACAGCGTGCTGGCTTTGGGTGACACCTCGTACCCGCTGTTCTGCAAAGCCGGCGAAGACGTGGATGCCCAGTTGCAGCGCTTAGGCGGCCGCCCGCTGGTGCCCATCCAGAAGTGCGACGTGGATTATGAAGACGAAGCCAATGCCTGGTTCCAGAGTGTCTTGCAGACGTTGAACCAGACGGCTACTCCGGCTTCGGCCCCGGCACCTGCTCCCGCCAAAAAAGGAGGCAAGAAAATCTACAACGGCACCATTCTCTCCAACATCATCTTAAATGACGTGGGTTCTAACAAGTTCACCCACCACATTGAGATTGAGGCCGAGGATCTAGCCTATGAGCCCGGTGATGCGTTGGGCGTGGTACCCAAGAACCGTCCGTTCACGGTAGAGGCCATTCTAAGAATCACCGGTATCTCGCCGGAAGAGAAAGTGACGCACCGTAACAGCGAATCTACCGTGCGGGAGCTGCTACACGACAAACTGAACATCACGTTCCTGCCGGAGCGCGTGGTCAAAAAATATGCCGAGGCGGTGGAGCAGGACATACCGGCTACCCGCATCGATTTACTCGATCTTTTAAGGATTTACCCGGTAAAAGACGCCGAGCAATTCAAAGAGGTGTTGCAGATTCTGGAGCCCATCGCGCCCCGGCTGTATTCCATCTCTTCGTCGCTGGAGGCCCACACCGGGGAAGTGCACGTGACGGTGGCCCGTGACGAATTCCGGATCAACGAAGAGCTGCTGTGCGGCCATTGCTCAGATTACCTTTCTGAGCAGAAAGAAGGCCAGCCGCTGGAGTTCTACATCCACAAAAACAGCCAGTTCAAACTGCCCGCACCTGACAAAGACGTGATCATGATCGGGCCAGGCACGGGCGTAGCGCCATTCCGGTCTTTCCTGGCAGAGCGCGATGCCACCGGTGCCGAAGGCCGCAACTGGCTTTTCTTCGGGGACCAGCATTTCGCCACTGATTTTCTGTACCAGACCGAGATCCAGAGCTGGTTTGAGACCGGTACCCTGACCAAGTTCAACGGCGCCTTCTCCCGCGACCAGCAAGAGAAAGTGTACGTGCAGCACAAAATGCAGGAGAACGCCACCGCTTTCTACGAGTGGTTGACCTCCGGGGCCTACGTGTACGTGTGCGGGGCCAAAGAGCCCATGAGCGTAGACGTGGAAAACACCCTTTTGCAGATCATCGGGCTGGGTGCCGGTTCTTCCCCAGAGGAAGCCGCCGTGTACCTGGAGCAACTGAAAGAAGAAGGCCGCTACCTGAAAGACGTGTATTAGTAATCATTTGCTAAGGCTGGCGCGAGCTTACAGCTCGTGTCCGAACGCCTTCCGGAATGATCCTCCTCAATTTGTCATCTTGAAAAGATCTTGGTAGCGAACGGCAGTCACGTTTGAGTAGAGCTTTTCTAGTTCGCCCACAAGATCCTTTCAGGATGACAATAACTCCGGGGACGAAGAAGTAATTCAGGACTGCGGTTTTAGGGTCTGTTTTCCTGAAAATAGGTCCTAAACAGAAATAAAAAAATCAATGGCGGGAGCTTTCCTGTCATTACATAGACCAGTTACCATGTCAACTGAGAAAAAGAATCTATCGCCCATAGAGAAAATAAAAGAGGTGAGCCAGGGCTTGCGCGGCACGCTTAAGGAAAGCCTGAAAGACGAGATCACCGGGGCCATCCGGGAAGATGACACGGCGTTGGTGAAGTTCCACGGCATGTACATGCAAGATGACCGCGACCGCCGCGAAGACCGCGCCGCCAAGAAACTGGAGCGCCTGTACTCGTTCATGATCCGGTTGCGTTTGCCCGGTGGTTTCATGACCCCGGAGCAGTACATTGCCACGCACAACATTGCCGGCGAGAACTCCACGGGCGTGATCAAGATCACCACGCGCCAGACGTTGCAGCTGCACGGCATTGTCAAGGCCAAGACCAAGCCCACCATCAAAGCCTTCAACCAGGCCGGGCTGGATTCCATTGCCGCCTGCGGCGATGTGAACCGGAACGTGGTGTCCAGCGCGAACCCGCTGGAGTCACCCCTGCACGAGCGCATCTTCCAGTACGCTGACCGCATCAGTGAGTACCTGTTGCCCAAAACCCGGTCGTATTATGACGTGTGGCTGGACGAGGAGAAGATCTACGACAAGGTAGAGGAAGAAGACCCGCTGTACCAGGACCGGTATCTGCCCCGCAAGTTCAAGATCGGGCTTGTCATTCCGCCTAACAATGACTCAGACGTGTTCGCGCAGGACCTAGGCTTGATCGCGATCATTGAGAACGGGGAACTGCAGGGCTTTAACCTGGCGGTGGGCGGCGGTCTGTCGTTCACCCATGGCAACCAGGAAACCTATCCGCGGCTGGCCACGGAGATCGGATTTGTGAGCACCGAGGAATCTGATGAGAAGCTGTTCAAGGTGGTTTATGAAGTATTAACCGTTCAGCGGGACTTCGGGAACCGGGCCGACCGCAAACTGGCCCGCCTCAAGTACACGGTAGACAACATGGGCCTTGGTGTTTTCCGGGCGGAAGTAGAAAAACGGACCGGATTCGCGTTGGAAACTGCTCGCTCCTATGAACTGAAAACGCGGGTAGACCACTACGGCTGGGCTCAGAGCTACAATGGCCTGTTGCATTACACCGTGTTCGTGGAAAACGGCCGCGTCACAGACCTGGACAACGTGGCCCTCAAAACGGCTATGTTAGAGGTAGCCCAGACCGGTAAAGCCAACTTCCGGTTTACCTGTAACCAGAACGTGATCCTGAGCGACATCACGCGGGAGAACCAAGCCGCTATTGAGGAGATTCTGGTAAAACACAATGTAATCCCGCATACCCAGGCGGCCTCACTGCTGCGCAAGAACGCCATGGCCTGCGTGGCCTTGCCTACCTGTCCGTTGGCCCTGGCCGAGGCCCAGCGGTATCTGCCGGAATTGGTCACCAAGATAGACGGCGTACTGGAAACCCATGGCCTGCTGGATGAGGAAATCATCATCAGGATGACCGGTTGCCCTAACGGGTGCGGCAGATCCGTACTGGCGGAGATTGGCTTTGTAGGCACGGCCCCAGGCCGCTACAACCTGCACCTGGGCGGCGATGAGCAAGGCCAGCGCCTGAACAAGGTCTACCGCGAGAACCTGGATGAGGCCGCTATTCTACAGGAACTGGATACTGTTTTCTTTAGCTTCAAACAGAACAGAACCACTGGAGAGCGCTTCGGTGATTTCGCGTACCGCACGCTGGTCAATTAAGCCCCGTGAAAGAAGAAGCGTTTCAGGGTTCTTTTGAAGAAAAAGACCCTGAAATGCAGCCTTTTGACCATTATCATTTCTCTGCCAACCAAAAAGGATAATAGTATAAGTTGCAAGATATAGATGCTTTATATGTCTTATTGCTAATTATATTGTATTTTTATTGGGTAATTTGTAAAGAATTCTCTAATTTATATCGCTGTAGATACGCCTTCCCCAGCCTCGTCTGCTTCTGTTGTCTGGTTTGCCGGGCGAAGTGCCTTCTTCCTCTGGTAAGGCCCGGTTCCAAGCCAGAGCTTCCATCATAAACCCTTGAATTTGAATATGACCACTACCACCATCAAAGAGCAAAATGAGTTGTTCCCGGTTTTTCTGAAACTGGAGCATCTGACGGTGTTGGTAGTAGGCGGGGGCAATGTGGGGCTGGAGAAACTGACCGCGCTGCTGCAGAATTCCCCGCGCACCACCATCAAAGTAGTGGCTATCCAGTTCAATGAGGCCTTGCTGCAACTAGCCCAGGAACACCACAACATAGCCCTGGTGCCCAAAGCCTTCAGTGCCGAAGATGTCATTGGAGCCGATATTGTGATTGTGGCCGTGAATGACCGGGAAGCCAGCCACCAGATTTGCCGGGAGGCCAAGCGCCAGGGCAAATTAGTGAACGTAGCCGATACGCCTGACCTGTGCGATTTCTACCTGGGCTCCATTGTGCGCAAGGGAAACCTGAAGATCGCCATCTCCACCAACGGCAAATCGCCTACCATGGCCAAGCGCCTGAAAGAGACGTTCCAGGAAACCCTGCCCGAGGAACTGGACCAGGTGTTGGACAACCTCCAGCAGATCAGGTACCGCCTCAAAGGCGACTTTGCCGCCAAGGTGACACAGCTCAATGACATCACCAAAGTCATGGCAACCACGCCCGGCAAGCCGAAGAAACGCAAGTCCGGTTCCTGGGTTATCGCCTTGGCCTCCGGCGGAATCATAGCCCTGTTGTTCACGGTGCTGGGCTTGCTGCTCTCTGCCTATATTCCGGTGCAGGAGATGGTAGGCCAGACCGGGCAGTTCCTGCAAAACATTGACTCGCTCTTTTACTGGATGATTGTGGCGGGCTTTGTGGCCCAGATGGTAGACGGGGCTTTGGGCATGGGCTACGGCGTTACCTGTACCACCATTCTCATGTCACTGGGGGTGAACCTGCCGGCCATCAGCGGGAGTATCCATACCGCCGAGATCTTCTCCAGCGGCGCCTCTGGGTACAGCCACTACAAGTTCGGCAACGTGAACATGAAGCTCTTCAAGGTGCTGCTGATACCAGGAGTGCTGGGGGCCATTTTAGGCGCTTACCTGCTGTCTGTGGTAGGGGAGGAGTATGCCAATTACGTGCGGCCTATTCTGGCCACGTACACGCTTATTCTGGGGGCCAGGATCATCTACACGGCCTTCCGGAAGAACAAGGAGCGCAAGAAGATCAAGAAGGCGGGTTGGCTGGCGGGCGCCGGCGGGTTCCTGGACTCGTTTGGCGGCGGCGGTTGGGGACCTTTGGTAACCAGCACCCTGATCTCTAAAGGCCGTACCCCCCGGTTCGTGATCGGTTCGGTGAGCATCACCGAGTTCTTTGTGGCCCTGGCCAGTTCCCTCACCTTCTTTTTCATGCTGGGGCTAAGCCACCTGCATATCATTCTGGGCTTGATCTTAGGCGGCCTGATTGCCGCCCCCCTTGCCGCCCGTTTGGCTGGCCGCCTGCCCATGAAGACCATGTTCATCGCCGTAGGCTCCCTGGTGATTATCTGGAGCCTCAGGATTCTGCTGAAAGCAGTAGGGGTTTTCTAGGTCTTTTTTCAAAAAACGCAGGTTTCCTATTTCCCACCGTAGAGACCAGGCACTGCCTTGTCTCTGACGCATTGCAGGTCTTATTTCCCACATTGCCAATTTCCCAAGGAACGCACCCTCGTTCACCGCAAGGTTTCTTGCCGGTAATACCTTTTTTACGGGGACTACCGCCGGAGACAAGGCAATGCCTGGTCTCTACGCGATCACGTCAGAGATCGGCTTTTCTATTTCCTGGAGCCAGGCGGTGAAATGCTGGGAGATCTTCTGCCCCTCAATGATAAACCCATCATGGCCATAATTGGAGTCAATCTCCACGTAGGTGGCCTGGGGCAGGTGCCGGGCCAGGAACTGCTGCTCCTGCACGGGGCACAGGATATCGCTGCTGATGCCAATGATCAGCGTTTTCTGGGGTATTTTCTCTAAAACAGGTTCTAACCGGCCGCCCCGTCCGCGGGCCAGGTGGTGGCTGTCCAGGGCTTTGGTCAGGATCCAGTAAGAGTAGGCATTGAAGCGGTTCACCAGCTTGTCGCCTTGGTACTGGAGGTAGGAAGACACGCGGTAATTATCCAGTTTCTCAGGGTCTGGGTCGGTCTGATTTTGGGCCAGGATCTGGTAATTGCGGTAAGTGAGCGTGCCCAGGGCGCGGGCCGCTTTCAGGCCTTTGCTACCGGCGGTTGGGCTGGGTTCTCCCCAGGTACCGTCGGCTTCCAGCATGAGACGCTGCGTGGTATGAATGCCTATACTCCAAGTGCTTTCAGCAGCGGCAGTAGCCAAAAGGAACAGGTTATCAATGACCTCAGGCTCTGCTAGCGCCCATTCCAGGACTTGAAAGCCACCACAGCTGCCCCCTCCCAGAATATGGATTTTCTCCAGGCCCAGGTGTTCGCGCAGCAGGATGTGGGCCCGTACCATGTCGCGGATGGTGACCTGCGGGAACGTGCTGTAATAGGGTGCCCCGGTCTGGGGATTGTTGCTCAGCGGGCCGGTGCTGCCGTAGCAGGAGCCCAGAATGTTGGCGCAGACAATAAAATGTTGTTCAGGGTCAATGACCTTACTTTCCCCTACTATGCCGTCCCACCAATCCAACACGTTGGAATTAGCGGTAAGAGCATGGCAAATCCAGACCACATTGCTTTTATTTGCGTTCAGGGTACCAAAGGTGTGGTACGCCACTGTGATTTCTGGAAGTGTTTGCCCTCCTTCTAATTCAAAAGGTTGGTTATATTGAAAATAATTCATGTAGTACCTTTAACTCTTACAAAGTAAAGGCCTACAGGCGTAAAACCGTAATAAAAATGATAAGAATTGAGATGAACCGGGTAACCGGCGACTATGGTTTTGAGGCGAAAGACGCCAACGGCCACCTCCTCACCACCGATACCAGCCCCGAGAATGGCGGCCTGAACGCAGGGGTCCGCCCCATGCAGATGTTATTGATGGCCCTGGGCGGGTGCAGCGGCATTGACGTGGTCATGATCCTGAAAAAGCAACGCCAAGAGCTACAGGGGCTTAGAATGGAAATTTCGGGGGAGCGCGAGGCCGGCAAAGAACCCTCACTCTGGAAAAAGGTGCACGTGGTGTTTGAACTGCAAGGCAACCTGGACGTGACCAAAGCCGAGCGGGCCTGTGAACTCTCCATGGTGAAATACTGCTCCGTAGCCGAGACGCTGCGCCTGGCCGGGGCCCACATCACCTGGGAAGTAAGGGTTACTGCGTAACGAGTTCTGAGTCTTGAGTTCTGAGTCCTGAGTTAGGAGTTGTTTTCCAGAAAACGGCTCCTAAACGCCACGTAGCGGCGTAACACGGTTACGCCGGGGCTCCAGCCGCAAGTACCGTCTCAACCACCCCGTAGACTGCCTTTGCAACAATTCTTGCTGTTTTGCAGGACGGCTATTCCAGGGGGAGGCGGCCCGTTTCATGGTGACACGGCGTAACCGTGTTACGCCGCTACGGTTAAGGCCTCTTTTTCTGAAGACAGGCCTTTAACGGCAACCCACCTGCTCCCAAGACCTCGTAGTGTCCGGAGGTCCTACGAGTGTCTTCTGCCAAAGCGTTTCACCTCTTTCCTACCGGGCGCCAACCCCGTAGCACATCAGCACATTGAAAAATTAGCACATTCACCATGGAATACCATCCGCTTACCAAAGCCATCAGAATACAGACCGAGCGCACCCATGAGATGGAGCACTCCACGCCCATGTTCCTTACCAGCAGCTTCCAGTTTGAGAACGCCGAGGACATGCGCGCCGCCTTCGCCGACGAGACCGACGACAACATCTACAGCCGGTTCAGCAACCCCGGCGTGCAGGAGTTCACAGACAAGATGTGCGCCCTGGAAGGGGCTGAGGCCGGCTATGCCACGGCTTCGGGCATGAGTGCGGTGTTCGCCTCGTTCATGGCCTTGCTCAAGGCCGGGGATCACCTGCTGGCCTGTAACTCCATCTTCGGGAGCACGCATACCATCATCACCAAGTACCTGCCCAAGTACGGTATTGAATACAGCTACGTGTCCGCCGACAAGCCCGAGGAATGGGCCGCTGCCATCAGACCCAACACCAAGATGCTGTACCTGGAAACGCCTACCAACCCGGGCCTGGACATCATTGACCTGGAAGCCGCCGGCAAACTCTGCAAAGAGCACAACCTTATTTTCAACGTAGACAACTGCTTCGCTACTCCGGTGAACCAACGGCCCGTTGAATTCGGGGCAGACCTGATCGTGCACTCGGCCACCAAGTGGATAGACGGGCAAGGGCGCGTGCTGGGCGGCGTAGTGGTGGGCAAGAAAGAGCTCATCAAAGACATCTACCTGTTCTGCCGCAGCTCAGGCCCCGCCCTTTCGCCGTTTAACGCCTGGATTTTAAGCAAGAGCCTGGAAACGCTGGATGTGCGCATGGAACGTCACGCGGGCAATGCACTTTCCATCGCTACCCAATTACAGAACCACCCGCAACTGAACTGGGTCAAATACCCGTTCCTTCCCACGCACCCGAACTATGAAATTGCCAGAAAACAGATGAGAAACGGCGGCGGCCTGTTCTGCTTTGAGCTGAAAGGCGGCCTGGAGAGCGGCCGGAAATTCCTGGACAGCCTGCAGCTCATGTCGCTCACCGCCAACCTAGGAGACACCCGTAGCATCGCCTCGCACCCAGCCAGCACCACCCACGCCAAACTCACCGAAGACGAGCGCCAAGCCGTAGGCATCACGCCCGGCCTCATCAGGATCTCCGTAGGCCTGGAGTACGCGGATGATATCCTGAACGACATTTTGCAGGCCTTGGAGCAGTGCTAGGCGGTGGGTGTTTTAGTGATTAGTTGATAGTAATTAGTTGTTAGTAATTAGTAAAAGCCTTTCGGGCCTGTTTCTGTGGAAACAGGCCCGAAAGGCTTTTTAGGTTGGTTGGTTTTTCTATGGCTTAAAATCTTCCCTTTACTGCTGCTGGCGCGATTCTTCAGACTTGTGATGGTGCGCTTCTCCAGACTTGCCGTGAATCCCTGTCCGTGGCACAGACACTCGCAGGACCTTCGGACACTGCGAGGTCTTTTGAGTAGACGATAGAGCCATGGGTACCTGTACTAATGCCTCTTGCTCAAAGGAGGTTAAAAGAGCAGTTCATGGGGGCTGCTGGAAGCTTCCGGAAATTCCATGTTTCGGCTGCTTTGCAGCGAAGCTAGTCAGAGACTATCCTTTATCTCATGTCACGATTCTGGAGAGGCGCGTCAGAAGGAAAATAGTTTGTCATCAAGGTATTAAGCAAAAAGTAGGGCAATCCCTGGTAGTTGCCCAAACGCAGGGGCAACCACCAGGGATTGCCCCTACGTTTAGAGATTCTACTTCTGCTTAAAAACTATTCACAATGCTGTTATGCAGGCCTTTGGTGCTCCAGTAGCCGCTGGCAATAATGCGCCGGATGGTATATAACGGGTCGTTGGGATCGCGCTTGGTGGCTAGGATATAGGCGGCGTCAAACCCGCGTTTCTTCAGTTCAGGAATGGCTTCGGGGTTCCAGAGCCCGAAGGGGTAGGCGAAGTACTTGATGGGTTTGCCGGTGATGGCTTCCAGTTGCTTCGTAGGTTTCTCAATCTGGGTCACCCAGTCCTGGCCTTGGTATTTCTTCACGTTGTGGTGGTCATAGGTGTGCGACCCGATCACGTGCCCGGCATCTGACAGTTCCTTGATCTGCTCTTTGGTCATGTAGTTGGGTCGGCCAATAGAGACGGTCATGATGAAGAACACGCCTTTGAAGCCGTACTTTTCCAGCTCTGGCTTGGCCACGGTATATTGGTCCAGCTTGGTGTCATCAAACGTGAGCATGATGGGCTTGGCCGGCAGCGGCGTGCCTTTGGTGAGGTAGGCCTGTAACTGGTCGGGTAAGATGGTTTGGTAGCCACTGTCGGCGAGCATCTTCATCTGGGCTTTGAACTCGGCCACCTTTACAATGTAGTCTTTGCCCACTTTGCCGTCGCTGGCCTTCCACTCGCGTATCTGGTGGTAGCACAGAATAGGCACTTGCGGACGGGCCAGAATGGCGGCGGCAGTGGCGGGTTCACCCGCAGGCTGCGCAGCAGGGGCTGGGGTAGTGTTGGGCGCCTCTGGGGCGGTGGCAGACTCCTGGGTTTTTCCAGAGGCGGTGACTACCGGCGTGGCACTGGGCGGGGTCTGCTGGGTTTCTGGTTTGTCTGGGGAAGCGCACGAAAAAAAGGCCAGGCTACAACCGGCGAGGAGCCCATAACGGCTACTGAAAAAGGAAAAAGACATATTAGGATTTGAATTGGGTCTTGTGTTAATGATGCCCTACAAGGCTTCTGATGACCGATGTTTCCAACGGCCATTTCCTTTGTAATCTACTCAAACTTACCCAACTCTGCATCTGCTTTAGGCAGGTTTTCTGTAAAACATACCTAAAAAGCTCACCTTTGGGTAGGAGGGTGTAAGGTGCCTGAGGGTAGCAACAAAGTGCTTGCGTAGAAAAGGCCAGAACTGGAAATAGGCAATGGCTGATTCTGTGGGATAGGGGCCATAAAAAAGGGCCTCACTCTGTGTGAGGCCCTTTTAGAGGACTGATGTATATTAAAACTTAAGCAAGTTTTACATTTACAGCGTTTAAACCTTTGCGGCCTTCTTTCAGCTCAAAAGTTACTTCATCATTTTCTCTGATTTCGTCCACCAGGTTAGACACGTGCACGAAATACTCCTCATTGGAGTCTGCGTCTTTAATGAAACCAAAACCTTTGGAATCATTGAAGAATTTTACTTTACCGTTTTTCATCAATGTGATATAATAATAATAAACAAATGTAGAGATTAAAATCTACACTCCCGCCTTTTTTTGCAAAGTATAATTACGGATTTTCACGGACTGAGTTCCTGAAGAAATACGCTACAAGCCGAAGGAACTGAGACGAAGAAGGCTTAGGCTTCCATTTTTCGCGCTCCAGGCAACCTGGGCCAGTGCCCCATCTAGCCCATCAACAGGTGCTTCTGGCAGAGCGGGCTTTCCCTTCGGCGGCAGAAGATGGCCCGAAGAGCGCAACAGGATCAGCCTCAGATGTAGGCTGTACCGGTACAGGCAAGAGTAGCAGGAGCAAGCGAGAGGAATTGTATATTCACCGGATCAAGAGGTAACAAGGGCAAATCTATAGCCCAGGTCCATAGTAAGAGCGGACACATATAACCAAAAGAAAAGATGATGGCCAGAGAGGTACAGAAAAGCATACAAGTAGGGCTCATTGGGTTTGGAATGGCGGGCCGCATCTTCCATGGTCCTTTTCTTCATCTGGTGGAAGGTCTGGAATTGGCCATGATTCGGGAAACCCGGCCAGAAAACATTCAAATAGCCAACAGCCGCTATCCCCAGGCCCAGATCACCCATCAGGCAGAGGAGATCTTCCAGAACCCAACCATAGACCTGGTGGTGGTGGCCACGCCTAATAGTTCGCATTTCACGCTGGCCAAACAGGCCCTGGAGGCGGGCAAGCACGTGGTGGTGGAAAAGCCGTTCACGCCCACCTCGGCCCAGGCCGAAGAATTAATCCAGTTGGCCCTCAAACACCAGCGGCTGCTCACCGTGTACCACAACCGGCGTTGGGACAGTGACTTCAAGACGGTACAGAAGGTGCTGCAGAGCGGGGTGCTGGGCAAGGTAGTAGAGTACAAGGCCCATTTTGACCGGTTCCGGCCAGCGCTCAAGGGAAACACCTGGAAAGAGGAGGAAGCCCCCGGGGCAGGCATTGTCTATGACCTGGGCTCCCACCTGATAGACCAGGCGCTGGTGCTGTTTGGCCCTCCGCAGGAAATCTCTGCGGATGTCCGGATTCAGCGCCCCCAAAGCCCGGTGCCCGATAAGTTTGAAGCCATGCTCTATTATGAGAATCTATTGGTGACCCTGTCGGCGGGTTTGCTGGTGCGGGAACCAAGCCCCCGTTACACTCTGCACGGCGACCAGGGTTCCTTTCTCAAGTATGGCCTGGATGTACAGGAAAAAGCCTTGAACGACGGGTTGCTGCCGCACGAGACGCCGAACTGGGGCGTAGAGCCCGAAGAGATCTGGGGTCACCTGAACACCACCCACCAGGGCCTTCACTTCACAGGCAGGATAGAAAGCGAGTCAGGGCATTACCGCGCCTTCTATGAAAACGTCTACCAGGCCCTCATAGGGGAAGCGCCGCTGGCCGTCACCCCAGAGCAAGCCCGAGATGTGATCAAGGTAGTGGAGTTGATTGAACAGAGCAGTACGGAGAAAAAGCGGGTAGCTTTTGAGTAGCGATTGGATTTCTGAATTGTTTTTTGAAAAGTAAGCTAGAAGTAGGGTGGGGTGGTTAGCCAAAATTAATATAAATGGTAAAATTCATTATCGCTATAATCATTGGGCTTACTCTAGTAATTTCCAGCAACATTATTGGCTATTACAGAGGCCCTTTCTCGATTCTAGCTACAGCAGTTTTGCCATTTATCATTGTTGCAGGGGTTAACTATCGACTTTATAAAATCAACTTTCTTGCTGCCGTTCTATATGGATACGGAATACTTCTCCTAAATGACTTATTGATTAGAATGTATGCTGGTGGAACTCACGACCAAGTAGGCAAAGCATGGATTTCTCTTTTCACATTTATCGGTTTCGTTCTTATTACATCTTCCATGTTAGTGTATGCTTTCACAACTGTTTCAGTTACTGAAAAAATAAATCGGAAAAGGATAAGCAATCTATTAGCGGTAGTGATAAGTGGATTGTTAACAGCAACGTTCTACCTTAGAATTTTAGGGGATGTATAAAAACAACCTTGGCTAACATTCTGTAAACGTCAGCCTCGGCCGGCAGCCTTCTGCCGTCGTTTACACCAGATCGTTGGCAGTCATAAATAAAAATCATGCATCAATCTTACGAAGAAAGCTTTGGTAGAAAGCCCGACTTCAGAGTAACCTATAATATCTTTTCTCAAGAAGAGGGTGGAAGATATTACTGGCCACTACAAGGAATAAGATGGGATTTCTTCTATGAGCACCCAGACCATAATAAAGGTGCACTTTTTATAATTCATCCTGAATTTGAAGATTCAAATGGCAAGCTAATCACCGATTCGGAGCTACCGATCCCAAAATATGGAATGGCAAGAATGTGGATTTTAAATAATAAATTTATCGACTACCATAGAGGAAAAATAAAAATTGGTACTCATGGCTACTTTATGGAAGGAAACAAAAAAGTAGGGAATGTGATGTGATTGAATTGTTAAACATAAAATAAAAACCACGTCTGCCAACAACACCAAAACGCCAGCCTTCGGCCGACGGCATTACCCGTCGTTTAGCTGCCCATCTGCTGAGTTTACTTCCGTTCAATTTATTGAGAAGGGTTAATCTTTTTCAGCTTGGCTAAATTCTCCTGCACTTCCTGCCATTTCTTTAGTCTCTCTTCGTTCTGGGTATTGGGTGGCGTGGCTTTGCTGTAAAACCTTAGTATATCTTGTTTCAAAGGCATGGTCACATATTTGAAGTCCTGCTTTGCCAGGTCCTCCAATAGGTACGCATAGGTTTTGTCCACCATGAGGTAACTTCCCCTTTCCGTGCTCTCGCCGGTATCTAACCCTGTGTTCTTGAACTCAGTTTTCCCTTCGCTCAGGGCGTTCAACTCCGCGCTGTATTTTTCTACCGTCACATTAAAGCTCTCCATGAAAACCTTTTCGGCGGCAGGCGTGGGTGCTTTGAAGGACAGCACTTCTTGAGGCCCTACTTTGGGCAGAAGCCGCATGATAAAACTGATAAACCGTTGGAATAGGTTAGGCTTGTTGTATTCCCTGCCCCATTTCTTGTGGTAATCGGTTTTGCTGATCCGGTACATGAATTTACGCCGGGTAACACTGGGTTTGGCCGCCTTTATTTCATCTGCTTTGAAGTGCCAGGCGGCTTTCGTTAGACTGGGTATCAGGTTGCTCACCGAACGCCGGAACGTGCCTACCGTCAAGTTGTAACTAAAGAACAAGCTGCCTAGCTCAAGGCCATACGTTTTCAGGAAAGCCCTCTCCAGGAGGTCCTTGCTCACCTCAAACCCGATAAAATCATGGTACGCCTCCGGGGCATAGTTGCCGCGGGCTACCTGCAACACGTCAAATCCGAACTCCATCTTCACATGCGCCAACGGGTCTTCCTCATACGTGACCACGGGGCCGAATTTCTTTCCCACCTCCGGATACACCATCGGCACAGCCCGGTTCGTGCCAATGGGGTGCCCAAAGTTATCGGCGTAATAATGGGCAATGGCTCCCAGGGCGAAGGAATACTCTTCCAAGGTTTTGGATTCCTGCAGAAGCGCGTTCAGGAAATCCCCGGTCCGTACATAGTGGGTCAAGTCTGTGAAGAAAACATTCCCCAAGGGATAATAGCCCATATCCTGGATGATGGCGCCCCCATACGCGAAGGCATGGGCTTTTTTAAGGGCTTCCGGAGAGGCGTTGGGGAATTTCTTGAGGATGAGGGGCATGAGGGAGGGCTTCCAGCAGACATCTATGATGGCCTGGTGCGTCAGTACCCCGTACCCAAACCCGGTGGTGGGTAGCAGGCAAAGGCCCCACAGTAAAGCAAGTAGACAGTAATGGCGGACGTAACGCATAAAGATCAAGAGAGAAAAAACATAAAGAAGGCTGGGAAGGTTTTAGACTAAAGGGCATGTCTTAGACTCGACTTTTAGTTTAGTAAATAGCCTCAACGCCGGGTAAATCTATTGAAATACAGGTGCTGTCTGCAGGCATTTTGATTCGCACGGCATCTATGTCTGCAAATTAGAGCTTATCATTTTCCTGAACCTGGAGCCCGTTCACAAGCCATTCCCCGGAAGTCAGGTACAGGAACTCCTGCCAGATAGGGAAGGTGTCGAAGTCTATTTCTTTGCCGTTTTTTAAATGACAGAAGTACACAGTGGCATTAACATTCTATATACAGCACATCCTCCAATTCTTCCTGGCAAATAACCAGAGGTACCTTTAGCGGGAATTACCTGGATCATAGGAAAGGGGTGATGTATATAGGTAAATACGTACTCCTGCCCTTGAGGTTTATACAGTTTTTACTATATATAGAATCAGCTGCTTTGGGCCTGTTTTTATGAAAGCAAGCCCAAAGCAGCTGATTTTTTTAGAACCTGGTTAGTAGTAGAGAGCTTCCATGGGAGCAAGGTGTAAAACGGGGGCGAAGTCATTTCCCAAAACCTACCTCCATGGAAGTCCTGAGTAAAGATTGCATCAACAGCAAGAGGGTTGGATGAGGTGTAGGGTTTGTGTGCGTTTCATCAAATCAGCAAGAGCTCGCATTTTACCCGCACAAAAAAAGTTCACTAGTTGCTCCAGCCGGTAGGATCAGCCTCAATGACACGCCGCTTTAAATATCGCAAGGTCCTTCTGAAAGCACAGTAAGATTTTAAGAAGCACCCTTAAAAGAAGAAGCCCGGCCAAATTGGCCGGGCTTCTTCTTTTATCTATAAAATCAGCTGCTTAGTTGTTCCCGTAGCGCTTGCGCTCGTTCTCGTCTAAGTAGATTTTCCGCATTCTGATGCTCTTAGGGGTGATCTCCAACAGCTCATCTTTCTGGATGTATTCCATGGCTTCTTCCAGCGAGAATTGTTTCTTAGGAACAATCTTCACGTTGTTGTCAGAACCAGAGGCCCGCATGTTGGTCAGCTGCTTTCCTTTCTGGATGTTCACGGTCAGGTCATTCTGACGGGAGTGCTCGCCAATTACCATGCCCATGTACACCTCTTCACCTGGCTCCACAAAGAACACGCCTCTGTCTTGCAGTTTGTCAATGGAGTAAGCCGTTCCTGGACCAGTTTCCATAGCGATCAAAGAACCGTTGATACGGCCCGGGATAGCACCTTTGAAAGGCTCGTAGGCTACAAAACGGTGGTTCATGATGGCCTCACCGGCTGTGGCAGTCAATACGTTGTTACGCAGACCAATCAAACCGCGGGAAGGAATGTTGAATTCCAGGTGTTGCAAGTCGCCTTTTGGCTCCATGATCAACAGGTCACCTTTACGCTGGGTTACCAATTCAATCACTTTACCGGCTGACTCCTCAGGAACGTCCACAACTAAGTGCTCCATTGGCTCCATTTTCTGGCCATCCACTTCTTTGAAGATAACCTGTGGCTGGCCTACCTGTAACTCATAGCCTTCGCGGCGCATGGTTTCAATCAGAACAGACAAGTGAAGGATACCGCGGCCGTATACCAGGAAGGTATCTTCTTTGTCGGTCTCGTCTACGCGCAGGGCCAGGTTTTTCTCCATCTCTTTGTACAGACGGTCACGTAAGTGGCGCGAAGTAACAAACTTGCCCTCTTTCCCGAAGAAAGGAGAGTTGTTGATGGTGAACAACATGTTCATGGTAGGCTCATCAATAGCGATGCGCTCCAACGGCTCTGGGTTCTCAAAATCAGCAAGGGTATCGCCAATCTCGAAGCCTTCAATACCGGTCACGGCGCAGATTTCGCCGGCAGAGACAGACTCCACTCTTACGCGGCCCAGGCCTTCAAATACCTGAAGTTCTTTGATTTTTACTTTCTTGATAGAACCGTCACGCTTGCAAAGGCTCATGTTGGCACCTTCCATCAACGTGCCGCGTTTCACGCGCCCAATGGCGATACGGCCCACAAAGGAAGAATAGTCCAAAGAGGTGATCTGCATCTGCGGCGTGCCTTCTTCTGAAGGGGCCGGAGGAATCACCTCAATGATAGCGTCTAACAGAGGTGTGATGTTGTCAGTTGGTTTCTGCCAGTCAGTGCTCATCCAGCCGTTTTTGCTGGAACCGTAGATGGTCACGAAGTCCAATTGGTCTTCAGAGGCATCCAGGTTGAACATCAGGTCAAATACCATTTCATGTACTTCGTCTGGACGGCAGTTCTCTTTGTCTACCTTGTTCACCACCACAATCGGCTTAAGGCCTAACTGTACGGCTTTGCCTAGCACGAAACGGGTCTGGGGCATAGGGCCTTCAAAGGCATCAACCAACAAAAGAACACCGTCGGCCATTTTCAAGACGCGCTCCACTTCACCACCGAAGTCGGCGTGACCAGGCGTGTCAATGATGTTGATCTTAACATCTTTGTACCGCACCGACACGTTCTTGGAAACGATGGTGATACCGCGTTCCCGCTCCAGGTCGTTGTTGTCCAGAATGAGGTCGTCGAAGTGTTGGTGGGCGTCAAAAATTTTTGAGGCGTGGATAATTTTGTCTACCAGCGTGGTCTTACCGTGGTCCACGTGGGCAATAATCGCGATGTTGCGGATACTTTGCATTCAGGAGGTTATTTTCAGTCCGCAAAGGTAGGGGATTTCTTAGTTTTTTCTATACTTTTTATGAAAAAGCCCTTTTGCCCAACCACTTACAGCTATTTGAGTGTATGGAGCAACAGAGGGGCCGGATAGTAAGTTCCTAAGAAGCCCCCTTCAGGGCGTATAAATACCCGGCGCGGCAACATCCGGAAGGCCTGCTGGTTTCGTAGTTAACTAAGTATCTCCCTCTTACCGCTGTACTACCATGAACGCTTTTTCCGCATCGCTCGGCCTTGCCCTGATCACCTGTTTGGCCATGGGCTGCGCCCAAAAAGACGCCTCCCGCACCACTACGGCGGCTTCGGGCCAGGAGCCGTTCTCCGCGCAGCAAACCAAAGCCCTGGATCAGGTTCAACCCCAGTTCACCGTGGTCAAGACCGAGGAGGAATGGAAAAAGATCCTGGACTCAGAACAGTACTACGTGTTGCGGGAGAAAGGCACTGAACGGGCCTTCTCAGGAGAATTGAACAAAAACAAGCAGAAAGGAACCTACTCCTGTGCCGCCTGTGGCAATCCCATGTTCAGCTCAGACACCAAGTTTGAGTCCGGCACGGGGTGGCCCAGTTTCTACCAGCCTCTTAATGCCCAGGCCGTGCTGGAAGAACCAGATGTAGAGATGGGCATGCTGCGCACCGAAGTCTTGTGTAGCCGGTGCGGTGGCCACCTGGGCCACGTGTTTGACGACGGCCCCAAGCCCACCGGTTTGCGGTACTGCCTAAACTCCGTGGCATTGAAGTTCACCAAGGAAAACTAATCTCCTGCCGGATCACCCTGGGAGGTCTGGCAACGCACGAGTATTTCAGACCTGTTTTTATAAAAGGGACCCCTAAACACTGGGCTATTTCCTTGATCTAGAAATAAGATTCAAGACGTCATCCAAGACCTGGTTCAAGTGTTCAACTTAGACCTAACGTATTCTAAGGCTCACAACTTCCGTGAAGTAATCGCTTTACTTCAGCTTTAGCTGACGCCCCTGCAAGTAAACAAGCGAATGGATATGGCCCACACTACACCTAGCCCAGGTGTTTAGGCCCTGTTTCTTCCAGATCATCTGAATTTTAGGCAGCGTTTGCCAAGAACCTGCGCTGGGTAGTGGGGCACCTGACATCATTCTAAACAGAAAGGAGGTGTTCCCAATCCGCCCGTGGGCGAGAGAGGAATCACCTCCTTTTTGGAAAAGCGGGCGGTAAACCAATCCAGCGTGAAACCTCTTGCGCGGAAGGTGCCTTATTTCACCCTGAACCCGACCATGATTTCATGCGAGCCGGCGGAGTAGTACCTGAGGGGAGAGACCGTGATATCGTACGAGTACGACACCTGGTACTTCTGCAGGAACTGAGCGCCCACCAGGCCCACCAAGGCATCTTGGGTGCGGTAAGAGAGGCCTGCCCATACTTCGTCATCAAACTTGGTTTTGCGCCGCTTGCTGAAACTGTAAACGCCTTTCAGGTTCAGGTCGGCCTGCAAGGGGGCGGGGCCGGCGTACTTCAGCAGGAAAGAAGGAGCCAGGGTGATGTTTTTCTTGAGTTCAAAATTGTACCCACCCGAGACAAACAAATGCCGGTACAACTTGCTGGATGCATCTGTGTTCTCCACGTCAAAGAATTTGTTCCCCAGCGCCTGCAGCAGGGAAACCCCGAAGAAAAATTCTTCCTTGTGGAGGTAGGTGCCAATGCTCACATCAGGCATGAACGAGTTAATGGTTCCCCCGTTGGTTACCGGGTCCAGGTGGGTGGAGTTGTCGGCCATCTTGACTTTGGCGGGATCAAACTTGAACTGCTGGAACCCGGCAAAAATACCGGAAGAAAGGAACAGGTCCCGGTCAAGGGGCACGTGGTAGGCGTATGAGGCCAGCACGGCAGTATGAGAGGTAGGGCCCGTTCTGTCGGTATAAGCGTACCCGCCCGCCCCATGGTAGCCCTGGGTCCTTTTTCGGGCCCGTCTCCCCTTGCCCTGAAACAAGGCGGTCTCGCCGCTCACGTAGAACGTAGTGGGCGCCCCTTCAAAGCCTACCCATTGGTTTCTGAAACCGGCCTTGAAATTCATGGTTTTCTCAAACCCGGCCACCGCCGGGTTCAAGAGGAAATAGTTGGTCATGTACTGACTGGACAATGCTTTCTGCTGGGCCACCGCTGCCGTGGCGCCCAACAGAAAGAAGAATAGTAGGAGGTTCTTTTTCATAAAACGCTGATGAAAGGCTAAGGGCGGCTTACCGCATGATGGTCAGTGATTTTCTGATAGGAGCCTGGCCATTGCCCAGCTCAATGACCGTGTAGTAGGTGCCCACCGGCAGGTCTTTTCCTTTATGGGTGCCGTCCCAGGCCTGTTTGTATCCCCTGGACTCAAAGACCGGGCTGCCCCAGCGGTTGTACACGGTCACCTTACAGTTAGGGTAGAGCACCGCCACGTTCTTAAGAATCCAGTGGTCATTGATGCCGTCTCCGTTAGGGGTGAAGCCCGTTGGGATCTCTATGCCACCCGTTTCGCCAGCCGTAAAGGTCACCTGGGTGCGGCACCCATTCTTGTCCTGCACAAGAAGCGTATGCGTTCCCTCGGCCAGACCCGTGAACACAGAGTCAGAGGTCACTTTGCCGTTGTCCAGCTGGAAGGTGTAAGGGGCCGTGCCGCCACTGAGACCAGTGACCACCACGCTGGTGGGCGTGAGCGGCTTCACCGAGGCTTGCAGTGGTATTGGTTCCTTGATCTCCACCGTACCCAGCGCCAGTTCACAGCTAGCTGAGAACCTGGTCACTACCTGGTAGCTACCCGCCGGCAGGTTTCTGAACTCAGGGCTCTTCTGGAAGGTGCGTCCGTTGTCAATGCTGAACTCGGTCTGATTGTCAGCGCCCGTGGCTGAAAGAGTGATAACTCCTTCTTTGCCGCCCGCGCAGAGCACATGCGTCACAAGCGTCACCTTGCTTTCTACCGCCGGCACCGTCACAGGAAGGGAGAAGGTGCAGTTTTGGGCGTCTTTTACCGAAAGGACATGGTTTCCAGGAGCCACTCCCAGCAGGGTAGCGGCACCGGAGAAGGCCCCGCCGTTCAATGAGTAGGAGTAAGGCGCGGTGCCGCCCGTTACTTGGGTCACCGTCACCTGGCCGGTGGTCTGGCCGCAACCCGCCGGGGTCACCGAGAACGTGAGGTGGGTAATAGGAAGGCTGCTCTCTACCTTGGTCGCTTTCACCTGCACACAGCCTGTGGCGTCTTTCACAGAAATCTGGTAGGTTCCTTCTGCCAGCCCGGAAAACTCCGGGGTATTCTGGAAGGAAGTGCCGTTGATGCTGTAGGTGTAAGGGCTTTGGCCGCCTGTGACCCCGCCAATGCTGATCTTGCCGTTGGCATTGCCGCAACTGGCCAGGGTGCTGGTCAAGGTGAACGACTCAGGGCCGCCGCTGCTTTTTACTTCCTGGCTCTTGGTCATGACACAGCCTTCCGCATCCCGGATAGTGATGGTATAGGTGCCTGTCGCTAGGTTGCCGAATACCGGTGAAGCCTGGAAGCTGGTTCCGTTGAGGCTGTAGGCCAGTGGTTTGATCCCGCCCGTGACTGAAGCCACCGTAATGGAGCCATTGTTCTGCCCGCATGCCGCCGGAGCAGAGGTTATCTCCGCCGTTTTCAGCCTGTTTTCGCCCACTTGCACCGTAAACGTAGCCAGACAGTTATTGGCGTCTTTCACCTGGATCTGGTACTCTTTAGGAGCCAGGCCGGTAAAGGTGGTGGCCGCCTGGAAAGTGATGCCATCCAGTGAATACATGTAAGGTGCGGTGCCTCCGGTGGTAGACTGGATAGCGATAGCCCCGTTGTTACCGCATGTAGCTGGCGTGGTAGACGAGCCCAGGGCCGTCATGGCCGCCTGGTCCGTCACGGTTACCTGCTTGGCCAGGGTGCAGCCGTTGGCATCTTGCACGGTTACGGTGTAGGTACCCGCCGCCACAGCGCCAAAGGTGGCCGAAGCCTGCCAGGTGCCGCCCTCCAGCTTGTACTGGTAAGGGGCGGTGCCACCTGCCACGTTGCTGAGGAGGATGGTACCGTTGCGCTGTCCACAGGTGGAAGCCGTGCTGGTCAAGGTAAATTCCTGCGGACCGGCCGTGTTTCCAACCTCCACAGATTTGGTGAAAGTACAGCCCATGGCATCTTTCACCACGATGTTGTAACGCCCGGCGCGCAAGTCAGCAAGGGTGGCCGAGGCTTGGAACACGATCCCGTCTTTGCTGTAGGAATACGGGTGTACCCCGCCTATCACATCCGCTACGGTCACGGTACCGTTCGCCTCACCGCAGGTAGAAGGTTGCACGGTCACTCTGAAATCACCAGGGGCAGAAGAACCGCCCACTACCGCCTCCTGTGAGAAGGTGCAGCCGTTGGCATCTTTCACGGTAAGTGTAAAAGTGCCCGCTGCCAGAGAGGCGAAGGTGGCCTCAGTTTGGAACGCAGAACTGTTCAACTGGTAAGTGTAAGGAGCGGTTCCGCCAGTCACGGCGCTTACCGTGATCTTTCCGTTGCGGTCTCCGCAGGAAGTGGCCTCTGCCAT
The DNA here is from genome assembly GCF_008271745.1 of Rufibacter glacialis. Classification (GTDB taxonomy): domain Bacteria; phylum Bacteroidota; class Bacteroidia; order Cytophagales; family Hymenobacteraceae; genus Nibribacter; species Nibribacter glacialis. The sequence continues at coordinate 224,625 of NZ_VKKZ01000019.1, forward strand.
GGTGGTTAGACCGCTGGGTCCGGCTACATCTGTTACCTGCACCTGCTTGGAGAAATGGCAGCCTTTGGCATCCTGGACGGTGACGGTGTACATGCCCGCCGCTAAGTTGCTAAAGCTGGCCGCACTCTGGAAAGCCGTCCCATTGATGGAGTAGCTGTACGGCGCTGTGCCCCCTGAGACCGCACCCAGGGTGATGGCCCCGTTGCTTTGGCCACAGGTAGAAGCGGTGCTGGTGCTGGAAAGGCCGGTAGGCACTTCTTTGGTGACCGTCACCGAGGCCGTGGCCTCACAGCCGTTCGCATCACGGGCCACCACCGTGTAGATGCCGGCCGACAGGCCGTTGAACTGGGTACTGGCACCAAAGGCTCCTTCGTTGAGGGAGTAGGTGAAAGGAGCAGTTCCCCCCGTCACGCCGGTCACCAGAATACTGCCGTCATTGTCCTGGCAGCTGGCCACTCCAGACCGGGTGGCTACCGAAACAGGCCCTGCTATATCAGTTACCGCCACTTCTTTGGTGAAGGTACAGCCGTTGGCGTCTTTCACCACCAGGGTGTAGGAGCCGGCGGCCAGGGTCTCAAAAGATGAGGAGGCTTGAAAATTCACCCCGTCTTTGCTGTAGGTGTACGGAGCCGTGCCTCCAGTCACGCCGGTGATCACCAGGGCGCCATTGCGGTTGCCACAAGTGGAGGCTCTGACGGAAGAAACCAGGTCTGTAGGACCGGCTATATTGGTCACTACTACTTTCTTGCTGGTCACACAGCCATTGGCATCCCTCACGGTCAGGGTATGCTCTCCGGCCATCATCTGCCCGAAGAGGGCGGTGCTTTGGAAGGTGCCCCCGTTCAAAGAGAAGGAATAAGGCGCCTGTCCGCCGGTTACCCCGGTAACCGAAATCTGGCCGTTGGCCGCCCCGCAGGTAGCAGTGACGGAAGCCAGCTGGAGGTCGCTTGGTCCGGTAATGTTGCCTACCTGCACCGTGCTGGTTTTCTGGCAGCCATTGGCATCTTTGACCGTGATGGTGTAAGATCCGGCGGCCAGGTCCGCAAAAGCCGCAGCAGACTGGAAGGTGACCCCGTCCTTGCTGTACAAGAAAGGAGCTGTTCCGCCTACCACGTCCTGCACCCTCAGTTGACCGTTTGCATCGCCGCAGGTAGACGCGATCGGGGTCAGCTGGAAAGCGCTCGGGCCGGTTTTGTCATCCACTACCACTGTCTCCGCGGATAAGCAGCCATTGGCGTCTTTGGCGGTGATGGTGTAGGTGCCGGCAGGTAGGTTTTGGAAGGTACTGCTCGCTTGGAAGTCCTGCCCGTTCCTGCTGTACGTGTAAGGGAAAACCCCTCCGGTGACGGCATTTACGGTGATAGCTCCGTTGCTGCTTCCACAGGTGCTGGCGGTGGCTACGGCGCTGAACGTAGGGCCGGCGGTGTTGCTCACAGCTACCACAGCGCTGAACATGCAGCCGTTGGCATCTTTCACCGTGATGGTATGGTTACCGGCGGCCAGGCCAGCGAAAGAAGTGCCTGGCTGGAAGGTTTGGCCGTCTTTGCTGTAGGTGTACGGGGCGGTTCCGCCGGTTACCGTGCTTACGGTAAGGGCGCCATCGGCGCGGCCGCAGGTAGAGGCGGTAGTAGAACTGGTGAAGGCTGTAGGAACATTCTGATCAATTTTTACCGAGGCGGTCACCTCACAACCATTGGCATCTCTGACCACCACGGTATGGGTGCCGGAGGCCAGGGCCGTAAAAGTGGTATTGGTGCTAAACCCGCTGCCGTTGATGGAATAGGCGTAAGGAGCCGTGCCTCCGGTGATCCCAGTGATGGTGAGGCTGCCGTCATTGTTTAAGCAACTGGCGGGCAAGGTGCTGGCCGTTACCGCAGTAGGTCCGGCAATGTCTTGCACGGTGACAGTTTTGGTAAAGGTACAGCCGTTGGCATCTTTCACCGTGATGGCATACTGCCCAGCTTTCAAGGCCGTGAAAGAAGACGAAGCCTGGAAGGTGATCCCGTCTTGGCTGTAGGTGTATGGGGCGGTGCCTCCTGTTATTTGGGTAATGGTAAGGCCTCCGTTGGGGGCGCCACAAGTGGAGGAGGTGGAGGCTGCCGTCACATCAGAAGGACCGGCTACATCCGCTACCACCAGCTTCTGGCTGAACACACACCCATTGGCGTCTCTGACCGTGAGGGTGTGCTCTCCAGCTCTTACTGAGACAAAGGTTACCGCCGTCTGGAAAGCGGACCCGTCTAAGGAGAAGGAGTAAGGGGCAGTGCCCCCGGTAACACCGTTCACGGAAACCGAACCATTGCTGCTTCCGCAGGTAGAGGCGGTGGAGGCGATCATGAGCTGACTTGGCCCCTCCACATCGGTGACCTGAATGGAGCGGGCATATTTACAGCCGTTGGCATCTCTGATGGTGATGGTGTAAACTCCGGCCAATAAACCGGTGAAAGTAGGTGAAGCCTGGAAGGTGTTCCCATCTCTGCTGTAGGAATATGGACCGGTGCCTCCTGTCACCTGCTGCACGTTGATCTGGCCGTTGCTGGCCCCACAGGTGGAAGCCTGGGCTACTGCCATGAACGAAGGTCCAGAGACATCACTCAAAGACGCTTCCTGGGCATAGGTACACCCGTTGGCATCCTTCACCGTGAGGGTATAGGCGCCCGCCTGTAACCCGGTAAAGGTGGCGGAGGTTTGGAACGTCACCCCATCCATGCTGTAGAGGTAAGGGGCGGTGCCGCCGGTAACTCCTGAGATGGTGAGAACACCGTTGCTGTTGCCGCAGGTAGACGATTGGGTAGAGGCCACCAGCTCTGTGGGGCCATTGAGGTTGCTGAGGGTAATTACCCGCGCAAACGTACATCCCTTGGCATCTTTTACGGTGATGGTGTAGGTGCCCGCGGCCAGACCAGTGAAAGCAGTGCCTGCCTGGAAGTTCCCCCCGTCCCGGCTAAAGGTGTAAGGGGCGGTTCCGCCGGTGACGGTGCCAATAGAGATGCTGCCGTTGCTGCTTCCGCAGGTAGAGGCTACGGTGCTTGTGCTAAAGGCAGTTGGGACGTTTGCGTTGATAACCACGGTAGTCACCGCCTCGCACCCGTTGGCGTCTTTGGCTTTCACCGTATAGGTACCCGCCGCTAGCGCTCCAAAAACAGAAGTTGACTGGAAGGCGCCGCTATTCAGGGAGTAGGTATACGGTTCCGTTCCACCCGTGATGCCGGTAATAGTCAGACTGCCGTCGTTGTTCTGGCAGCTGGCAGCGGTAAAGGTAGTGCGTACCGCAGTTGGCCCGGCAATATCAGAGACCTGAACAGTTTTGCTGAACGTACAGTTATTGGCGTCTTTTACGAAAATGGTGTAAGAACCGGAAGCTATGGCCGTAAAGGTAGTGGAGGCCTGGAAGTTCACCCCGTCTCTGCTGTACGTGTAAGGGGCTACCCCACCGGTCACCGCGGAGACAGTCAGTTCCCCATTGCTGTTTCCGCAGGTAGAGGGCTTAGTGGCAGCGGTCAAATCAGAAGGGCCGGCCACGTTTTCAACGGTTATTTTCTGGGTGAATGTGCAACCATTGGCATCTTTCACGGTAAGCGTACGCTCTCCCGCCTGCACGGCGGCAAAGGCGGGGGCACTTTGAAAGGCGGCGCCGTCAAGAGAGAAAGTGAACGGGGCAGTGCCGCCGCTTACCCCACTGATAGAAACGGAGCCATTGCTGTGGCCACAGGTAGAAGCCGTGGTGGCCAGGATCAGTTGGGTTGGTCCGGCAATGTCTTTGATTTCTACCCTTTCGGTGTACGTGCAGCCATTGGCGTCTTTGATGGTAACGGCATAGGTACCGGCTAGCAGCGAAGAGAAGGAAGCTGCCGTTTGGAAGGCCCCTCCGTTGAGGCTATAGGTAAAAGGGGCCGTTCCGCCGGTAATGTTGCCCATCATGATTTGGCCATTTTTGGCCCCGCAGGTAGAAGCAGCGGTCGTCATGGCTATGCCAGAGGGCCCGGCTATATCCCTTACGACCACCGTCTCCGAACTTAAGCAGCCGTTGGCATCCTTGGCCGTGAGGGTGTAGGTACCAGCTAACAGGTTACCAAAAGTAGGAGAAGTCTGGAAGGTGATGCCGTCTTTGCTGTAGGTGTAAGGCGCTATTCCCCCCGTGGTGCCTTGCACGACTATGCTTCCATTACTGGCGCCGCAGGTAGTTGAAGCCGCTGAGACGGTGAAGGCCGGACCAGACAGGTTGCTGACCCCCACCGACTGGCTGAACAGACAGCCTTTGGCGTCTTTTACCGTGATGGTGTAGGTGCCCGCCAGCAGGTTAGCGAAGGAAGCAGAGGTCTGGAACGTGCCGCCGTCTTTGCTGTAGGTGTAGGGAGCAGTGCCGCCGGTTACCTGGTTGATGGTTAATTGGCCATCGTTGCGCCCACAGGTAGAGGCGATGGTAGAACTGGCAAAACCAGTAGGCACGTTCTCTTGTACCACCACGGCAGCTGAAACTACACAGCCGTTGGCGTCTTTGGCCGTGAGAGTATGGGTGCCCGCGGCAAGCCCCATGAAAGAAGTTTGTGCCTGATAGGCACCTCCATTCAGGGAATAAGTATAGGGCGCTGTGCCACCGGTAACTTCCGCAATAGCGATGCTCCCGTCGTTGTTCTGGCAGCTGGCAGGCAGAGAAGTGGAAGTGATGGCAGAAGGACCGGGGATGTCACTTACGGTGAAGGATTTGGCGAACGTACAGCCGTTGGCATCTTTCACGGTAAGCGTATGCTGACCCGCTTTCAAAGCAGGGAAGGCAGCGGCCGACTGGAAGTTCACTCCATCGGCACTATACAGGTAGGGGCTGGTGCCACCCGTGACATGGGTGACCCGGATTTCCCCGTTGCTGGCTCCGCAGGTTGAAGAAACCGTGGTCGCCGCCAGGTTGGCAGGGCCTGCCACATTGGTAATGGTCACGCTCCTGCTGAAAGTACAGCCATTGGCGTCCTTCACCGTAAGGGTGTGTTCACCGGCTGGCACTCCGCCAAAAGTAGTGCCACTTTGGAAGGAACCGCTGTTCAAGGCATAGGTGTAGGGTGCAGTTCCTCCGGTTACCCCGCTTATCTGCAGGGACCCATTGCTGTTGCCGCAGGTAGAGGCAATACTTCTCACCTCTACCGCCGTTGGCCCGGCCACGTCCTTCACCTCAATGTTTCTGCTGACTGTACAGCCGTTGGCATCCTTGGCCGTGAGGGTATAGGTGCCAGCTGGAACCCCCGCGAACGTTGCGCTAGCCTGGAAAGTACTGCCATCTCTGCTGTAAGTGTACGGCGCGGTACCGCTGGTTACCCCAGTCACGGTGATGCTGCCATTGGCGCGGCCGCAGCTGGAGGTCTGCAGGAAGGTGGCAACCGCCGTAGGACCAGCAATATTAGTAAGGGTGACCTGTTTGGCAAACGTACAGCCATTGGCGTCTTTCACCGTGAGGGTGTAGGAACCAGCGGCCAATGCCGTAAAGTTAGCAGAAGCCTGGAAGGTGGTGCCATCCTGGCTGTAGGTATACGGGGCGGTTCCGCCGGTCACCCCGGTAATGGTTACTGCTCCATTTGGCTGACCGCAGGTGGAAGGGGTAAGGGAAGCCGCCAGGTCTGAGGGTCCCGCTATATTGGCCAGGGGCACCTGCCGGGAGAAGGTACAACCGTTCGCGTCTTTTACGGTGAGGGTGTAGGTACCTGCCGCCAAGGCCGTGAACGTGGCCGAAGTCTGGAAGGTGACGCCGTCTTTGCTGTACGTGTAAGGGGCAGTACCTCCTGTAATGGAGGAAACCGTGATGCTCCCGTTGTGAAAGCCGCAGGTAGAAGAATTCGTGGCACTAGCAAAGGCCGTAGGAATGTCCTGTGCTACGGAGACCTGCGTGGTGGTCAAGCAGCCATTGGCATCTTTGGCAGTGACCGTGTACGACCCGGCCGCAAGGGCCGCAAAGGTAGTACTGGTCTGGAAAGTGGTGCCGTTGATGGAATAGGTGTAAGGGGCTGTGCCACCACTTACCGGGCCCACCAAAAGGCGGCCATCATTGTTGGCGCAGGAGGCCGCCTGGGAGGAAGCCGTCACTGCCGTAGGGCCGGCGGTGTTGGAGAGAGATACCTGCTTGGCAACCGTACAGCCGTTGGCATCTCTCACCGTGAGGGTGAAATTACCCGCCGCTAAGGCTGTGAAAGTGGCCGAGGTCTGGAAGGTGGAACCGTCTTTACTATAAGTATAGGGTCCGGTGCCGCCGGTCAGGTTGGTGATGCTCAATTCCCCGTTGCTGGCCCCGCAGGTAGAGGGGTTGGCGGTGATGGTGAAGCCTGAGGGCCCCGCCACATCTTCTACCATCACGTTCTTGCTGAAGGTACATCCGTTGGCGTCTTTGATAAGCACCGTGTAGGTACCGGCGGTAACCCCCGTAAAGGTAGGCGAGCCCTGGAAAGAGGTGCCGTTACGGCTGTAACTGAAGGGCGCGGTGCCTCCGGTCACGTTCTCTACGGTAATGCTGCCGTTGGTTCCCCCGCAGGTGGATGGAGTGGTGTGCAGGCTGAAATTGGTGGGACCGGCCAGATCCTCCAATGAAAAAGATTTTGAGAAGACACAGCCGTTGGTATCCTTCACCCAAAGGGTATAAGTGCCGGCGGCCAGCGCAGAGAAAGTAGCACTTGTCCCGTAGGTGGTGCCGTCTTTGCTGTAGGTGTAAGGTGCCGTGCCGCCGGTAGTACTGGTGATGGTGAGTTCCCCGTTGGAAGCGCCGCAGGTGGTGGACTTCACCGTGGTAAGGAAATCAGAAGGCCCGGCCGTATTGGAAAGGCTGAACGTCTTGCTGAAAGTACAGCCGTTGGCATCTTTCACCGTAAGGGTATGGTTGCCGGCAGCCAGGGCTGCAAAGGAGGCAGACGCCTGGAAAGCCCCGTTGTTCAGACGGTACGTAAAGGGAGCGGTGCCTCCGGTAACGTCGGTGACTATCAGTTCCCCGTTGCTGTTGCCGCAGGTAGATGCCCTGGCAGAGGCCACCAGGTTAGTAGGGCCAGCCACGTTGGTCACCTCTACCTGACGGGAAGTGGTACATCCCTTCGCATCCTTTACGGTGATGGTGTGCAGGCCAGCCGCTAACCCGGAGAACTGCGGCGATCCCTGGAAGTTCACCCCATCTTTACTGTAGACATAAGGAGCCGTGCCTTGGGTGACAGAGGTGATGGAGATGGAGCCGTTGCTGGCCCCGCAGGTGGTGGAAGAGGTGAGGGCCGCAAAGGCGGAAGGCCCTGCCACGTTTTCCACCGCCAGTGCTTCTGTGAAGATACAGCCATTGGCATCTTTCACTGTCACGGAATAAGTGCCGGCCACCAAAGCAGAAAAAGTAGCGGAAGCCTGGAAACCAGCCTGGTTCAGGCTATAAGCGTAGGGAGCCGTTCCGTTGGTGACGTTGGTGATGGTGATACTGCCGTTGGGGTTGCCGCAGGAAGACGACTGGATAACTGCCGTTAAAGCGGAGGGACCGGCTACGTCCTCTAGAGTGAAAGATTCATTGTACACGCAGCCGTTGGCGTCTTTCACCTGCAGGTTATAGGTACCTTTCAGTAAGGCCGTGTATTTACCAGATGGTTGAAAAGCAGCGCTGTTCAGGCTGTACGTATAGGGGCCTGTGCCGCCGGTCACACCAGAAACCAACACTTCTCCGTTGGCAGATCCGCAGGTGGAAGGCGTCAGGGTGAAGGCCAGATCAGAGGGGCCTGCCGCCTGGGTCACCGTAAAGGATTTCCGGAGGGCGCAGGAATTGCCATCTGTGACGGTCACCGTATACGTGCCGGCCGGTTTGTTGGAGATGGAAGCAGTGGTTTCACCCGAGTCCCAGACATAAGTAACCGGGCCTTCGGCCCCAGAGACAGCCGCCGTGATCGTGACCGTGGTGCCCACGCAGATAAGGGGCGGGCCCGTCAGGGTCACCTCCATGTTGTAGAAGGAGATCTCCACCTCATCACTCACCGGGGCACAGGAGCCATTGCCGGTAGAGGTGAGCGTAAGCCGTACGGAACCGGTTTTCAATTCTGCAGGAGTAGGGGTGTAGACGGCATTCAAAGCAGTGTTGCTGGGCGAGAAGGTGCCGGCCCCACCGCTCCAGCGCCCTCCCAGGGCCGCGGTGACACTTCCAGACAAAGGGACCGGGCTAGAGGCACAGACCCGTTGGTCTGGGCCGGCATTCGCCGTCAGGTTGGTGACCACGGTCACAGAGGCAGAGAATTTCTTGCAGGCAGGATAATTCTCCGTTCTCACTTCCAGGGAGTATTCCCCCGTAGTGGGGGCTAAGTAAGTCCGGTTCGTTCCTACCAGATTTCCGTTCTTATCAGTCCAGAGATAGCGGAAATTGCCACTGCCGCCCGTCACGGTACCGGTGAGTTCCACACCTGCTGAACCCGGGCAGATAATGGCGGGGTTGGGAGTGATGGAGACCACCGGAGGCGGATAGAAATACACCCGCACGGTGTCACAGTAAGGCAGATCAGAGCAGGGAGAGGCCACAGATTGCCCACATACCACATAGTCTACATAAGGCGGAGGGTTGTCATCTGGCGTGATGGTGGGGGTGGCGCAACCAGTTGTGCAACTGAGGTATTTGTTATAGATGCCTCCTCCGGTGATGTCGGTCCAGGTGATGGAGGGTTCCTCAAAGGCAATAGGTGCCTGAAGGGTAGTAGAGCATCCCCCGGAGACAGAGATATCAGGCATGGGGGTGAAGGCGGCAATGGATTTGATCTGGAACTTGTTTTTGGCGTTCCCGGGCATGCAGATGGTGAGCTTATGCGGGCCAGTACCGGAGACGCAGATGGGCTGGCCCACCGGCACCGGCGGGCCACAGTTCACCTGATACGCCATCGCTCCTGAAGGAACCGGGCCGCCCGTGATACTAAACTCCAGGCCAGCGGAGTTTTTGTCCAGGATGATGTTGAACTGGACGCAGTTCTCGTTTCCTGTGGCTCCACAGGCTTTCCCGTTCCTGTCTATTTCCCCAGAGTCCCAGACTCCATTGGGTTGGCCTGTCAGATTTACTTCAAAGACCGGTAAGGTATTTCCCTGGGCAAAGGCAGCCTGCAAGGAAGTCACCTGCAACAGCCAGAAGAAACACAAAACAGCGAAAAAGGGTAAGGTTTGAGTAGAAGTTCTTTCCATCTAGTAATTGTTGGGTTGCTCTTTTGATATAGTCCTTTCCCGCCAGGGGAATAGCGGTGCAAGGCAATGGTGATGAAGGAGGTAGATAAATAGCCTTAGAACAAGACGTTGACCTGAAAGCGGGCCTGAGAGGAAGGGACTCAAAAGGCAATTTGCCTTTGGTGTCTCCCTCATGCCCCTGCTGGGCTGCTGTTCTCTATAAGCGCATTAAGAAGGTGGTAGTATAGGTTGGCGTATATAAGTTGGCGGCAAAGTGAGGTACTTTCACTTTTGATGGACCGGTTTGGTTTTCTAATAGGTTTTATTAAAGAAGTAGGGTGTCTGATTAGTGCAACTAAGGGTAAGTAAATGAATGCTTCTTTAAGTAAATATGATGTTTAAAAAATTATATAAATGGGGGTTTATATATTGATCCTGCTAAATTAAGAATGTATATAGTTTTATAACAATGTCAAAATATAAATTTTAGGCAAATCTTATAAAGTAGGCCATAATTCTATTTTGAGGGCAAAACGTAGCATAAAGGTCAAAAACCCGTGAGATAGTATTAATCGCAGGGGCTGCCGCAGAAGGATCTTGCTGCAGCGTATTTTTCCTTTATGAGAAAGGCGAGAACCCTTGGCGGGAACCTAAAAGCTTCCCCAGGAGAAAGGCACGTGGTGAACAAGTAGACTTCTGGAAAAGGAAACGATTGCCTGGGTTGCAATGGCGATTTCCGTAACCTGAGCCTTGTTTTTTACTTCTTATGATATAGTTTCTCCTAACCTGGGTCAGGTTAGGCAGGTGTTGTATTTTGCCAGAAAAACCAGGATTAAAACGAACGTCTGTTATTTTCGTAATCTCCGGTTCCAGACGTACCTTTACCTAAAAGTAGACCTTCTGCTAGAAAAGTGGGGTTCGGAGGCTTGTGCAGTGAAATCAGCAGTTCAGTCTATACTCTACACCTATACCATACCTATGCCCGTCACCTTGGAGAAAACCGCATATTTGCCCCCGCTTCTGCCTTTTTACCAGGAAAAGCTGAATTGGCTGCAGCAGGAGTTACGCCCTTACCGCCAGGCGCTCATGCAGCACCCCCTTTATGAGTCTATCTATGACCTGGCAGACCTGCGGGTGTTCATGGAGAACCACATCTTTGCCGTCTGGGATTTCATGAGCCTGCTCAAGAGCCTGCAACGCCACCTTACCTGCGTAGACGTGCCCTGGACCCCCCATGGCAACCCGGCCAACCGGCGGCTCATCAATGAGATCGTGCTGGAAGAAGAGACAGACGTGGACCCGGCAGGGCAACCCATCAGCCACTTTGAACTCTACATCAGGGCCATGGAAGAATGCGGGGCAGACACCCGGCTTATCCATGAACTTATGGTAGGGGTACAGCAGGGCAAGGAAGTACTCTCTGAAATGGAGGCCTTGCCGGTGCTGGCCAACACCAAGTCCTTTGTTTCCCATACGTTCAAGACCATCCAGGCGGGGCAGGCGCACCGCATTGCCGCAGCCTTCACCTTCGGGCGGGAAGACGTGATCCCAGACATGTTCCGGGCCCTCATCGGGGACATGAACCGCCGCTACCCTGGTACCTTAGACACCTTCCAGTATTACATGGACCGCCACATCCAGCTAGATGATGCGGTGCATTCACCGCTGGCCATGCGCATGGTGGCCGAGCTGTGCGGACAGGACGAGCACAAGTGGGAGGAATGCCTCACGGAGGCCATCACCTGCCAGAAACTGCGCCTGCATCTGTGGGACGGCATCCTGGCCAACCTCAGACGGTACTAGGTGGGTTAAATCCTTTGCCCGCAGGTTGCGTAAACCAAAGGCACAGACCTTAACCCGCAAACTATGGACTTAGAGAACCTTTCCTCCAATAGCGAGAACATTGAGAATACCGGCTATCTTATTTTAAAGGCCTTCAAAGCCAAAGGCACCCAGGCCGAAGAGGTACTGGGCTGGAGTGAGATTTATCCTTTCCTGCACCAGGAAGACGAGAAACTCCATTACCAGGACGTGCAGAAACAGGCCGAGGAGCATTTACGCAACCAAGGCTACGCAACGCCAGACCCCGCGGGCCTGCGGTTAACCCCCGTAGGCTACAAAGCGGTGCAGGAGTTGGATGACCAGGAATTAAGCCAGAGCAACGCCAGATAAACCAATGACCATGCAGACGTTTTGGAGGAGTTTTGAGAAGAAGGGGCGAAAAACGGCTGTCATAGGTTTTTGCTTCTGGGTAGGGGCCTGCGCCGCGGCGTGTACCTCTTCCCGAGACAGCCCCGCCCTGGAGACAACGGAGCCGCAGCGCGCCTATCGGGCCACGCCCTCAGTGCGGGAGATGAACGAACAGGCCAGCCAGGTAAACCAGAAAAAGAACATAGAGGACCGCCGGCCTAACGCACCGGGTAACCAGCCGCCGGCCGTGCGTAGCCAGAAAATCCTGCCAGCGCGGCAACCGGTAGCGCCAGACACCATCCGGCGTCCGCCCATGCCGCCTACCATAGGCACCACTACCGGCGGGTAAACAGCAATCCGTTTTAAGGCGGGTTTTCCCAAAACGCACCAAAAACGCCGCCACCCTGAAAAGAGGTGGCGGCGTTTTTGGTAAAAGCCTTCGGTATGGACAAGTGCCAAGGTTCTTTTTCGGGCTGTTTTCTGAAAAGGAAGCCTGAAACGCGCCTGGGCGGCTAGCGAGGAGGTGCCTGCATTTTCGCTATATTTGCCTTCTCAAAGAAAAAACATGGCTGAAACAACCTACCCTCAACGATATACCCTTACCGCCGCGCTGCCGTACGCCAACGGCCCTGTGCACATTGGGCACCTGGCCGGCGTGTACATCCCGGCAGATATCTACGCCCGTTACCTGCGTTCGCGCGGGCGCGACGTGAAATTCGTCTGCGGCTCAGACGAGCACGGCGTTCCCATCACCATCCGGGCCAAGAAGGAAGGCATCACGCCGCAGCAGGCCGTGGACAAATACCATGAGCTCATCAAGCAGAGCTTCGCTGATTTCAACATCTCCTTTGACATCTATTCCCGCACCTCGTCCAAGACGCACGCGGAGACCGCCTCTGGGTTCTTCCAGAAGCTGTATCAGGAGGGCAAGTTCATAGAGCAGACCACCCAGCAGTACTTTGACGAGAAAGCCCAACAGTTCCTGGCCGACCGCTACATTGTGGGCACCTGCCCCAAGTGCGGCAATGACGGCGCCTACGGCGACCAGTGCGAAAGCTGCGGCACGTCTCTGAACGCCACCGACCTCATCAACCCCAAAAGTACCCTCAGCGGGGAGCCGCCCATGCTGCGCGAGACCAAGCATTGGTACCTGCCGCTGGACCAGTATGAGGCCTGGCTGCGCGAATGGATTGTAGACGGCCATAAAAACGACTGGAAAACGAACGTGTACGGCCAGTGCAAAAGCTGGATTGACCAGGGCCTGCAACCCCGCGCCGTGACCCGTGACCTGGACTGGGGCGTGCCCGTGCCCGTGGAAGGCGCTGAAGGCAAGGTGCTCTACGTTTGGTTTGACGCGCCCATCGGCTATATCTCGGCCACCAAAGACCTCACCCCCGACTGGGAACTGTACTGGAAAGACCAGGGCTCCAAACTGGTACACTTCATCGGCAAAGATAACATCGTGTTCCACTGCATCATCTTCCCGGCCATGCTCAAGGCCCACGGTGATTACGTGCTCCCCGACAACGTGCCGGCCAACGAGTTCCTGAACCTGGAAGGCAACAAAATCTCCACCTCGCGCAACTGGGCCGTGTGGCTGCATGAATATTTAGAGGCACTTCCCGGCAAAGCCGATGTGCTGCGTTATGTGCTCTGCGCCAATGCCCCCGAGACCAAGGACAACGACTTCACCTGGAAAGATTTCCAGGCTAGAAACAACAATGAGCTGCTGGCCATCTTCGGGAACTTCATCAACCGCGCGGTGGTGCTCACCCACAAATACTACCAGGGCGCCGTTCCGCAGCGCGGTGAATTAACTGATTTTGACCAGGAAGTGCTGGCCCAACTGGCTGGTTTCCCGGAGAAGATCGCGGCCTCTCTGGAGCAATACCGTTTCAAAGAAGCCCTGGGAGAACTCATGAACCTGGCCCGTTTGGGCAACAAATACCTGGCGGACACCGAGCCCTGGAAACTGATCAAGACCGATGCCGCGCGGGTGGAGACCATCATGAACATCGCGCTGCAGATCTCGGCGAGCCTCACCATCCTTTCGGAGCCCTTTTTGCCGGAAACAGCCCAGAAACTGGCGACCATGCTCAACTACACCCCGGGTAAATGGGACCAGGCCGGCTCTTCTGAGCTGCTTCCGGCGGGGCATACCATCGGTGAAGGCGCACTCTTGTTTGAGAAGATTGAAGACGCCGTGATAGAGGCCCAGGTGCAGAAACTCCTGGACACCAAGAAAGAGAACGAGTTGGCCAATGCCGTGGCCGCACCCGCCAAAGAAGACATCACCTTTGAGGATTTCTCTAAAATAGACATCCGTATAGGCACCATTCTGGAGGCTGAGAAAGTAGCCAAGACCAAGAAGCTGCTCAAGCTGAAAGTAGACACCGGCCTGGACCAGCGCACCATCGTGAGCGGTATTGCCGAGCACTTCAGCCCCGAGGAAATCATTGGGCAGCAGGTGAGCGTACTGGTGAACCTGGCCCCGCGGGAGATCAAAGGCATTGTGAGCCAGGGTATGCTGCTCATGGCCGAGAACGCCGACGGTTCCCTGGCCTTCATGCAACCATCTAAGCCCGTGGTGAACGGCGGAGGAGTAAGTTAGTAAGCTTTCAAGGCCCTGTTCTCCACTTATTTCTGAGAAAACAGACTGAAAACGATCCTCCAAGTAAAAAGCCTCGCTGGTTCTTCCAGGGAGGCTTTTTACTTGAAGGATCAGTCTGATTACTCTAATCTGAACACGATGGGAAGCGTATACCTGGTTTTAACAGGCCTTCCTTTCAGAAGGGCTGGTTTCCAGGTAGGATAGGCTTTCAGTTTTTCAATGGCTTTCTTGTCAAACCCAAAATCTTCCTGGTTCAGCGCCACGAAGTCTTTCAGGCGGCCTTGCTCATCCACGGTAAACTGGATATACACCGTCGCTTCCCGGTCGTGGTATATCGCGTCTTCGGGGTATTGGATGGTCTGGGCCAGTTTAGATGTAAAGGCCGTGAGCCCGGCCTTGGGAGCGGCCGTTTTATCATAGCTCAGATACAGGGTGTCCTTTGGCCCGGTGCGGTAAATGAAAGCAGAAACCAAAAGGGAATCCTGGTAGACGTAATGTGCTTCCTCAGTTTTGTCTTTGGTAGTGACCTTATCATGCCCGGAGCCTTTTACCAGCAAAGGCACATTTTCTTTGGTCCAGACCTGCCCGAAGGTGAGCTTGGTCCCCTTGGCGTACTTTTCATGCGCGGGTTTACCGTCATCAAAGAAAACAGTGGTGGAGGCTTTTAGAGTAGAAAAGAACGGTCTGAGAGTATGTTCCAGGGGATTCTTGATATACCACAGGTAAGCATCCACCTCATCTGCCACCAAGGTGCCTTCTACAGTGCTTTTCTGTTTCAGCTTTTTATCTGCGTAATCCTCTACGCGTACTTTGTTCTCCTCTAAGAAGTAGTGCCTTTCAAAGCGGGTCTCTTCGTTCTGTCTGGATTGAAAGCTCTTGGAAAAGTATCTAAAATCCTGTGCATAGGCAGACACAGAAAGCAGGGAAAGAAAAAGGCAAACGGCAAAACGCATAGGAGGTACAGCCACTCATTGAAAGAAGCGTAAATATAATAAATAAGGGAAAGGAGAAGACGGAAGTAGCAGTGCCCCGTTTCTGCTCTGATGCTCTATTTTTCAATGAAGACCTGGGCCTTCAGCGGAAACAGACGGTCTACCACGTGGAGTAAGCGGGCGCGGGTGCGCTTGTTGCGGCTCACCAGGGCCAGTGACGTGAAATCAAAAAGTTGCAGGCGGACCACCTCCTGGGCCACGGTACAGCCTTCCAGCCGGGCAGCCAGGAAGAACTGCGCAATGCGCTCATTCCACTCCTCCTTGTTGCCCCAGTAATGCGCGAGCCAGGGTTTGGCCTCCTGCAAGCCGTAGGTTTCCTGCAGGGCCACCGAGAGGGCAAACTGCTCAATAAGCCGCGGCGTGACCTGTTGGGCGCACATCTGGTCACAGATGCGCAGGGCCAGGGCAATGGCAGCCAGGTTCTGCTGGGCCGGTACCGCCACCACGCCCGCGTTCCACATCTGGTGCCGGGAGTTGATCTGGAAAGCCCCGAAGTCCATGCCCTGCACCTGCTGCCACATCTTTTTCTCCGTCTTGCTTTTCAAGGCCGAGAGTTGGCCTTCCATCTGGTGCATGAACGCCGTACCGCTTTGTAGTTGCGCCCACCACGCCTGCGGCGGCTGGAACAGGAAAACGTCAGAGTCTACATATACTACCGGCTGATCAGGCGCCTGGCTCATGAGGTGCTCTATGGCCTTGATCTTGATGCGCCAGAAGAACCGGTGCGGGCCTTGCCATTGCGTGAGTTGTTCCTGCGTCACCGGAAGAAGTTGTACCTCCTGGGCCAGGTGCTGGTAGTACTGCGGATGATCTGTGCATACGTACACCGTGTGCTGCCCCGGCTGCAGGTAAGGCAGAAAAGACAGGATCGCGAAGTTCGCCTGGCTATAGGTGTTCAGGTGGGGGCCTACGGTGAGGAGCAACAGATTCATGCAGTATTCAGGAATAGAGAGGAAAAGTGACCGGTGCACGTCAAAGCTTTAGACGGGAAGACGCCGGTTCTGGTTATCTGCCTGAGTAGGCGCTCATGGCTGCACCAGCAACACCATCTTGCCAATGTGGGTGCTGCTTTCCATGAGCGCATGGGCCTGGGCCGCCTGCTCTAGGCTAAACGTCTGGTAGATAACGGGCTTGAACTTTCCGGCTTCCAGCAGAGGCCACACGTGTTGCTCCACGGCGGCGGTAAGGGCGGCTTTGAAATCAGCATCGCGGGGGCGCAGGGTGCTGCCCGTGATGGAAAGGCGTTTCTGCATGACCTGCCGCTCATCAAAGGCTCCGTTGGCTCCCTGCATGGCGTTGATGAAGACCAACCGACCATCTGGTTTCAGCAGGTTCAGGTTCTTTGCAATATAGGTGCCGCCTACCATGTCCAGCACCACGTCTACGCCTTCGGCGGTGAGTTCCTCCTCAAAATCCTGGGTTTTGTAGTTGAGGCAGCGGTCAGCGCCCAGGTCTTCACAGGCCTGGCACTTCTCGGGGCTGCCCGCCGTGGCGAAGACCTGGGCGTCCCAGGCTTTGGCCAACTGAATGGCCGTAATCCCGATGCCGCTGCTTCCGCCGTGTACCAGAAAGTTCTCCTGGGGCTGCAGTTGCCCCCGCTGGAAGACGTTGTGCCACACGGTGAACAAGGTTTCCGGGAGTGAGGCCGCCTCGGCAAAACTACAGCCGTTAGGCAGGGGCAGGCAGTGCCGGGCATCCACTACGGCATATTCGGCGTAGCCGCCGCCGGGCAACAGGGCACAGACGGCATCACCGGGTTGCCAGCGGTCTACCTGGCTGCCGCAGGCCTCCACCGTGCCCGCGATCTCTAACCCGGGAATGTCAACGGGTGCGCCGGCGGGGGGCGGGTATTGGCCTTTGCGCTGGGCCACGTCTGGTCTGTTGATGCCCGCGGCGTGTACCCGCACCAGTACCTGATGTGGGGCGGGGGAAGGGGTAGGCCGTTCCTGCACCTGGAGTACCTCTGGGGCGCCGGGGGCCGTGATCACCACTGCTTTCATAGGTCTTTAGTTTTGGTGGAAGAGGGGGAACTGGGGGTTCCAAGCTATACTTTCCCGGTGCCAGGAGGTTGCCGCTTCCGGGAAGAAAGGACGGGTTCACCCAAGGGAGCCGGCTGGGGAAGAAACGGGTTAGTTTCCTTCCGCCAGGCCGTTTAGCGGCTCTCTTTTGGGAAACAGCCGCTAAACAGCCTGGCGGAAAGGCGGAGCGGTTACTTGGTTTCCGGGAAATCCGGTACTACCTGCAGGCACACCGGCGCGGCTACCTCCGTGGATTGACCCGTATAGGTCAGTTGGCCGGTCCGGGTGTCTACCTTGTAGGTGGTGATGTTGTTGGAGCGTTGGTTGGCCACCAGCATAGTCTTGCCAGACGGACTCAGGGCGAAGTTGCGGGGCCAGTTGCCTTGCGTGGA
Source organism: Rufibacter glacialis (assembly GCF_008271745.1). Taxonomy (GTDB): domain Bacteria; phylum Bacteroidota; class Bacteroidia; order Cytophagales; family Hymenobacteraceae; genus Nibribacter; species Nibribacter glacialis. The sequence goes on from NZ_VKKZ01000019.1 coordinate 241,960, forward strand.
CACGTGCTCCACCAGGGTCAGTTGGTTTGTATTAGAGTCAATCTGGAAAACGGCGATGCTGTTGTGCCCGCGGTTGGAACCGTACAGGAACCGTCCGTCCTGGGAGACGTGCACATCGGCGCAGAAGCTCTCTCCGGTATATCCTGCCGGAAGGGTTGATACGGTGGCTACCTCGGTCAGCGCCCCCGTCTCCGGGTTATAGGTGAAGGCGGTGAGGGTGGAGTTAAGCTCATTGATCACGTAGGCAAAACGCAGGTTGGGGTGGAACGTGAGGTGGCGCGGGCCGGCCCCAGGAGCGGTAGTAAAGGCTGGTTGCGCCTGCCGTTCCAGTTTGCCCGCCGGGTCTAGTCTATAACTGATGATCTGGTCAATTCCCAGGTCCACGGCCAGGGCGAATCTGTTTTTGGGGTCAGGCAGGATGCAGTGGGCGTGGGCGGCGTTCTGCTGGGGCTTGGGGCCTTTGCCTACGTGTTGCTCCATGTCAGTTGGGGCGCTCAGGTGGCCGTTGGGCTGTATCTGGAACGCGGCCACATTGCCCCCCACATAGTTGGCCACCAGGGCTACCTTGTTTTGGTGGTCCAGGCTGATGTAACAGGGAGCACCGCCCAAAGAGGGCTGCCGGTTCAGGAAGGTGAGGTGACCCGTTTTCTGGTCAACGGCGAAGGCACTCACGGCGCCGCTTTTCTGGCCCTCGTACGCGGCGGTTTCACTTACCGCATACAGGTTTTTCCGGTCCTGGCTCAAGGTGAGGAAAGACGGGTTCTCCCCGGCTTTCACCCCGAAGACCTTGGTCAGGGTGCCGGTTTCCTCGTTCAGGCGGTAGGCCAAAATACCTTCGGCGTCTGGTTTGGCATAAGTTCCTACGTAGACCATGTATTCTTTCTTGGATATAACCTGTTTAACGGAGGTACAGGCAGCCAAGGTTATGCCCAGCAGCGCCAGGAACGCGGTTTGGAGTTTCATAGATTGGATTATGCGGTGGATTTTGTGAAAGATGCCCAAAAGATACGGAAACAGCCATAGGATTGACGCCTGTTTCCAGAAAAACGGAACAGAAACAGGAGGCAATTTTTCACAGGGCCTTCCCCGGGAGAAGGAATATAGTGCTTATATGAAGGCAAGCCTGATAATGCCTAGCTCTTCTGCAACCGTTTCACCACCACGTAGAACCCCAGGGCCGCCACCACGCATAGGATACTGGCGCCCCACCACAGGGTGTCAAACCCATAAGAGGCAATGGTGCTGGTGCCTACATACGGCCCTATGATGTGCGCTCCCGAGTAAGATAAGCTATACAAGCCCATGTAAGAGCCGCGGTTGTGCGGGCCCGAGCGCTGTACGGTAAGGGTGCTCATAAAGGGCATGGCCAGCATCTCAGAAAGGCTCATGAGCAGCACTGACAGTACCAGCACCGGGAACCCTTGGGCCACGTTGAGGAGGACAAACGCCATGGCCAGCAACAGCAGGCCCAACACAATCATTTTCCAGACCGCATGTCTTTCCCCAAGCAGGTAGACAATGATCATCTCCAGCAGAAACACCATAAGTCCGTTGAAAGCCAGCAGGCCGCCAATCTGCAGTTCAGACAATTGGTATACCTGCCGGAAGTATAGGGGCATGGTTGAGAAGAACTGGAAAAAAGCCACCGCGTAGCAGCAGCACAGCACGGTAAACACCAGAAACAGCCCGTCCTGGTAAGGGGAGCGCCTGACAGGCTCTGTAGAGGGTAGTTCTGCCTGGGCCGGGGGCGTAGGTGTAGGGGCATGCCCCTGGCGGTGCCGGAAATAAAAAAAGAAAAGCACCCCGGCGGTGAGGCAGGTGATACCATCAGCCATGAAGAGCCATTGGTAGGAGACCGTGGCCAGCAAACCACCCAGGGCCGGGCCAATGGAGAAACCCAGGTTGATGGCCATGCGGTTAAGGGAGAAAGCCCGGGTCACATTCTCCGGCCGGGCGTAGGAACTCACCGAGGAGGCATTGGCCGGACGAAGACACTCGGTCAGCAGGCTGAGCAGGAAAATACCCCCCGCGAAAAACTCAAACCGTTCCAGCGTGAGCATCACAAAGAACCAGCTGCCGCCCAGCACCAGGCTCAGGAACTGCACCTTGAAATGCCCCACCTTATCGGTCAGCCAACCACCCAGGAAGGTGCCGCACATGGAGCCCACGCCAAACAGGCTTAAAAGCAAGCCCACCTGTTGCAGAGTGAAACCTAATGCCTCCGTGAGGTACACGCTCAGGAACGGCACCACCATAGCCCCGCTGCGGTTAATGAACATCACGGCGGCCAGAAGCCAGGCTTCTCTGGAGAGGCCGCCAAAGGCATTGCGGTACAAGGACAAGATACGGGTCATGGAGCGGGGTTGGCGGCACAAAAGTAGGCAAATGCCTGAATTCTCTCCCTTTTCTTCCTATCGCAAACCCGAAAAACGAAACCGCCCAGGAAGAGATGAGAAGGCACCCCCATTAGCTCATTAAGGCACCGCGGTAGTTGAAATCATTGAAGGATAAAAGCAGGAGAAACAGCTGTCGGCCCAGAAAAGCTGCTTTGGCAGCAGGGGTAGAGGCGGTGCTTGCTAAAGTTGCCAAGCAAGCAGCCCAGGTTATAAAGGGTAATAACGAATAAAGCCCCAGCGTAAGAACTATCCCAGAGGGGCCAACCTGCAAATGCGGTAATCCAGTTGTCGGGCTAGGTCCGCAAGAAGAGGTCTCTGATTTCTGCTTAGAAGATGCCAGGAAAACCTGTTGTGCGGGTTTAGGGGCTGTTTTATCCAAACCGCCCCTAAACCCGCACAACAGGCTCAATAGGATTCTTATTTGTTGAAGAAGTTCATGGTGCGCTCCAAGCCAATGGTGCCAAAGGAAAGGCTCATCTCCGCGGCTTTCTCAATGTGGGTAGACAGGTCTATTTTTTCGTCCTCAGAGAAGGGGCTGAGCACGTAATCTACCTGGCGGCCTTTGGAGAACTGCGAATCTACCCCAAACCGAAGTCTCGGATATTCATTGTTACCCAGGGTTTCCTCAATGTGCTTGAGGCCGTTGTGCCCGCCGGCGCTGCCTTTGGCCCGCATGCGGAGTTTGCCGTAGGGCAGGGCCAGGTCATCGGTGATCACCAGCATCTGCTCCGCCGGAATCTTGAGCACGCTCAGCCAATGGGCCACCGCTTTTCCGCTCAGATTCATGTACGTGGTGGGTTTCACCAACGTGAAGTGCTTGCCCTTGGTCTTGAATTCGGTCACAAACGAGTGGCGGCCGGTGTCAAAGGAAACATCATGTTTTTTGGCCAGGTGGTCCAGCACCATGAACCCGATGTTATGGCGCGTGTCAGCGTATTCCGGACCAATGTTGCCCAGGCCCACGAGTAAGTATTTCATATCAGGAGGAGTGTCATCTGTTGCCGCAGAAGTCTCTTTTCTGCCCAACCAGTTGACGAAACGTGTAAACATGCCGCAAAGGTAAGGTCTTCTGGGTTTTGAGGCTAATTTTTAGAAACCGGGCTGAAAGAACTTTACCGCTCGTTAGCTTACCATCAGTAATGCAAATCCGAATCCTAGGAAGCTAACAATAGTCAAAATGATCCCCATTACAATGTTAGCATACCCAACGTCCTTCTTTTCTCTATCTCTGTTTAAGGTTGAGTGTTTGTATCCTTTGTAGCTAAAAATAAGTCCAGTAATGGTCGCTAGGTGCAAAGAGAACAATGCCAAAGCCAATAAAAACATCCTAGTGAGGCAAAAGTATAAGCATCTACGATGTAGAGCAGAAATATTGCAAAAGGGATGGAGTAGCTATATATGGCTACTCTGTAGCTTTTGGTGATGCTTTCTCTGCTTGTGCTAGGTTCTGGGATAGGATGCATTGAAAGTGTTTCCTGATGTGTGAGGAGTGCTTTGGTTTCAGCACTCTTTCCGTAAAAACAACTCTAAAATGGAAAAATCGCTGCAAAGCAGCGAAACAGTTTCTACCGCCTCTACCGGCTGTTACTTCCTTAACCGCTTTCTTCTGTTTATCCAAGGCAGAAGGAAATTCCGCTAGCCCCTGGCCTAACCGCTGGCTCAAAAGACCTCGTAGTGTCCGAAGGACCTGCGAGTGTCTATGCCAATTCCTTTCACGGCCATTAATATTGCAGCTATATTTTACTCTGGAGGCCTTAATGATATTTATCTTGGTTCCTGGCAAGTCTGGAAACTCGCCTTATCCCATGTCACTTCTCTCTCGCTCCAGGAAGGGGGAGGTAGGGTGGTCTCTTTTAAGGCTGGTTTTGGCAAAACAGCCCTAAAATGCCCCTTGGTTAAATAGCTTCTAACGCTTTCCCCAAGTCAGCGATCAACTCCTCGGCTTCCTCAATGCCTACGGATAAACGGATGAGTCCCACGGTGATGCCCATTTTCTCCTGTTGCTCTTTGGTGAGGCCGCGGTGCGAGGTGCCCAGCGGATAAGAGAGGGAGGTGGTCACGCCGGCCAGGGAAGGGGCGAAGGGAATATGCGTCAATGCGTGCATGAACCGGTTCACCGCCTCGGCATCGTCGGCTATTCTGAAGGACAGCATACCCCCGCAAAGGCCGTTCCCCTGCTGTTTGGCCATGGCGTGCTGCGGGTGGTTGAATAAGCCCGGGTAGAAGACAGCCTGCACTTTGGGGTGTTGTTCCAGAAACTCGGCTACTGCCTGGGCGTTGCTGGAGTGTTCGCGCATTCTCAGTTTCAGGGTTTTCAGGCCGCGGGCGCCCAACCAACTCTCAAACGGACTAAGGTTCAAGCCCCAGGTGCGCATGATCTGGGCGGCGCGGGTGCTGTCGGCCTCGGCTTTAGAAATGACCACCCCGGCCGTCACATCACTGTGCCCTGACAGGTATTTGGTCACGCTGTGGATGACCAGATCAGCCCCTAATTCCAGCGGACGGGTGAGGATGGGCGAGGCGAAGGTATTGTCCACTACCAGTTTGAGGCCCTTGCGTTGGCACACCTGCGCCAGTTGGGCAAGGTCCATCACCGTCATCATGGGGTTGCTGATGGTCTCTGCGAGCAGCAGCTTCGTATTTTCCCGCACATGGCCTTCCAAGGAGAAGATATCGGCCGTAGGCACGTAGGTTACCTCTATTCCCAGGCGGGTGAGTTCATTGGACAGCAGGGAAGACGAACCGCCATAGATTTCCTCAGCGCACAGCACGTGGTCGCCGGCCTGCGCGTACACCAGCACCGCCGTCAGAATCGCCGACATGCCAGAAGAGGTCACCACCGCCCCGGCGCCCCGCTCCAGTTTGTTTATCTCCTGCGCCAGTTCCTCACTGTTGGGGTTGCCGTAGCGGGTGTACATGTAGTGCTGGCCAGGCTCCTGAAAATAGGCTTCCAAGGCATTTAGGTCTTCAAAGGTAAAGACCGAGGTTTGGTAGATGGGCGTTACTTTGGGCGAGATAGACACAGGATGGAAATTAAGAATTAGAAATTAAGAATGTCAAGGGACAAGACACTTTCCTGAGACTAAGTTAGCAAACCTACGTGGTTGCTATACTCTTAGTAGACTGTGTTTTTCTGTCAGGTTCTAGATAATTGTGCTTCTGCAAAATCTTGAGGTATCTGGGGCGGTTGAAGCGTTGCAAAAAGACTGGGTACACATTTAGAAGGATGTTTGTCAGCCAGAGCCATAGGGTGCCAGTATTATGCATCGTCACTAAGAATGTGACCAAAAGCACAATCAGGAAAATGAAAAGATGGCCTGTTTCTGAGATTCTGGTATTGTATTCAAGTTGCCGTAGCGAGGTCGCATTTATTTTAAGACCATGCTCTTTCCGCATCAACTTTTCCCAGCCTATCCACACCAACATCTTACGGAAGGCATGAATGCCGGCATATTGGTAGAGTTTGCCTTCTTTCTCAAACGGCTTGGGTAGAAAATAACCGGCTTGCAAGTTCGGACTCATCTGATTCACCAGAAACGTGAACCACGCCATCAGCATAAAATTCAGGACCCACGCAAAGGCAAAGCTTCCGTACCCCAGGAACCTACCCACCCCATAGCAGACAAGAGCTGTGCTGCCAGTAGCCAAAAGGCTCGATAGGCCTATCTTCAGAAAAGGGTTTTTCTGCATGCTTTATATAAGGCAATCACCAAATTTGAGAAGACAATGTAAGTGATTTATGCAGAAGTAGGTGCCCCATTCTTTACAATTTCAGGGAGGCAATAAACAAATTTCCGTTTTAAGCATCGTTTCACAATAAGCGATTGGAAACGAAAAAGCCCGCCTTCTGGGTAGAAGAACGGGCTTTCAAATGGAAAACAGGAAAGGATTTAGGCGGTTACGGCTTCGGCCAGGACAATGATCTTGTTGTCCAGAACCTCTACAACTCCCCCGTCAATCTGGAACACCACTGGAGCACCGGTAGCGGGCGTGATTCTTACTGGTCCGTTGGCCAGGGCACTGATGAGGGCGGCGTGGTTATTCAACACTTCAAACCCACCGTTGATGCCTGGGAACTTCACCGACGTCACGTCGCCTTCAAAGACTCTTTTATCTGGGGTGATGATTTCTAAATACATTTCTTAGGAGTTCTGAGTCTTGAGTCTTGAGTTCTGAGTCTAAATCTTTCCAGACTCAGGACTCAGAACTCAAGACTCAGAACTAATGAATATTACTTTGCTTCGGCCATCATTTTCTGACCCTTGGCAACGGCATCCTCAATGGTACCTACCAAGTTGAAGGCAGCCTCAGGCAGGTTGTCGTGCAGGCCGTCCATGATCTCGTTGAAACCACGGATGGTGTCTTTGATGTCAACCAACACGCCTTTCAAGCCAGTGAACTGCTCGGCCACGTGGAAGGGCTGAGACAAGAAACGCTGTACCCGACGCGCTCTGTGTACGACTAATTTATCTTCCTCAGATAATTCGTCCATACCCAAGATGGCGATGATGTCTTGCAATTCTTTGTAACGCTGTAAGATCTCTTTCACACGCTGGGCAGTGTTGTAGTGCTCAGCACCTACCACGTCAGCGGTCAAGATACGGGATGTAGAATCCAGAGGGTCTACCGCAGGGTAGATACCAAGCTCAGAGATTTTACGGGAAAGTACAGTGGTAGCATCCAAGTGAGCGAAGGTGGTTGCTGGAGCAGGGTCAGTCAAGTCATCCGCAGGTACGTAAACGGCCTGTACAGACGTGATAGAACCACGCTTAGTAGACGTGATACGCTCTTGCATGGCACCCATCTCCGTGGCCAGCGTTGGCTGGTACCCTACCGCAGAAGGCATACGACCTAGAAGGGCCGATACCTCAGAACCTGCCTGGGTGAAACGGAAGATGTTGTCAATGAAGAAAAGAATGTCACGACCGGCACCGGTTCCGTCACCGTCACGGAAAGATTCCGCAATGGTCAGACCAGAAAGGGCCACACGGGCACGGGCCCCAGGAGGCTCGTTCATCTGACCGAACACGAAGGTAGCTTTAGACTCTTTCAGGGCTTCCTGGTCTACTTTGGATAGATCCCATCCGCCGTGCTCCATAGATTCCATGAACTCGTCACCGTAACGTACGATACCAGATTCAATCATCTCACGCAGCAAGTCATTTCCCTCACGGGTACGCTCACCCACCCCGGCAAACACAGAAAGACCACCGTGGCCTTTGGCGATGTTGTTGATGAGTTCCTGGATCAATACGGTTTTACCTACCCCGGCACCCCCGAACAAACCGATTTTACCCCCTTTGGAGTAAGGCTCAATTAGGTCAATTACCTTGATCCCGGTGTAAAGTACTTCAGAAGAAGTAGAAAGGTCCTCAAAACGAGGAGCATTGCGGTGAATAGGCAGGTCTACCAAGCTGGCAGGCTGCGGAATACCGTCAATGGCATCGCCAATCACGTTGAACAGACGGCCTAGCACGTTGTCGCCGGTAGGCATTGAGATAGGAGCCGCAAGGTCAGTCACTTCCATGCCGCGGGTAAGGCCCTCGGTCGCATCCATTGCAATGGTACGTACCCGATCCTCGCCTAAGTGCTGTTGGGTCTCCAGTACCACGCGGGCACCGTTCTCCTTCACCACTACCAGGGCATCCATGATTTTGGGCAACTTAGAATTCTCACCCGAGAAGCTTACGTCCACCACGGGACCGATCACCTGGGTAATTCTGCCAATATTCGCCATTAGGTTGGTTTATAATTATTTAGATAGATACTCACTTCTTTCAGGCTGCAAAAATAGGGGTTTATCTCTGCAATTCCATAGAAGTAGGTAAAAAGTTTTGTCACCGGAATTTCAGGCGTTGCCAAGGGGAAAAAGTTGCTGTTTCTGGCCTGATTTGCTGGAAACCGGCCAGAAACGCGGGTATGCTGGGCATGGCAAAGCCAGGTTGGCCTCAGAAGCTGATAGGAAGAATGCCATTGGCTTTTTGGGGAGAGCCGTTTTCAAGCCTCCTCTACTGGGCCAAGGAAAGACTTCATCTCCTGTAGGCGCAGGGCTTTTCAAGGGGAAGACGCTCTTTTCTATAGAGCTGCGGGGTAGTTTCAGGTTCAGCCATGCCTATTATGAGGCGATTGTCTTACAGTAGTTGGGTATTCCAACTCATGCTGGGGCCAACTTGAGAACTTAAACCACAGAAATGGTAGAACGAACTTATTATTACCTGCAAGAGAGGGTAGCCCTACAAGAAGGGTAACGGGAAGATATCCTGGGTTTCCCTAAACGGTTTGGCCGTTTCTGCGCCGGGTAAAAGGAGCTATGCAGCTGATGGGCAGGTACGGCGGGCTTTTTCCTGCTCCTGCTGGTTCAGGAAATGCAAGGCCCGTTCCCATTCAAATTCGCTGCGCAGGTGCACAAACACATAATTCCCGTGCTTTACCATGCGCACATCTTCCAGCACCTGCGGCAACCGGGGATCTTGGGCGGGCAAGGTGTAGGTATGGATAGGCGTGGCAGACTTGAGGTAAAAGGAGAGGGTGATGGTGGAGGCTTCCATAATTATTATAGTCCGTTCAGGGTTACTTGAAAGATGGCTTTGATCCAGTCCAACCGGAAACTGGTGCCGGAAGGGGTTCTGGCGGCAAGCGGCGGCGCGGGAGCATACGTCTCCAGCGGAAATGCCTGCGCGGGAGCCGTGGTTGGGCGTTTAGCAGCCTTTTTGCGCAAACGGCCCCTAAACCGGTGGTGCCGGCTGGCGTTGCCAATAGCCGGAAAGAGGACCCGCGCCTGCCTGAACTCCCGGGCGTCCAGGAGCCGGAGGCAATAATACTGCCCGCAGGGAATCACTTCCAGGCACTCTCTGAGGCGGGCCAGGGCAGGGTCATGGCTCCTTGCTGGCAAAGTGGCAATGGGTTGCGTTGACCTGTAATAGACAACCAGGGTGATGGTGGGTAGGGCTTCGTTTTGCATGGCAGGGTACCTGTTTTAGGGGAACCTGGGTAAGTCTACGCACTCCCTTCCAGCTTGACCAGCGCCGCCGTGAAGCTTAACCAAAACATAACCCCGGGACCACGGCGCGCTAACCTGCGGGTAACAATTTCTTCATTTAGAGCGCGTTTTCTGAAAAATGGCCCCAAAAGGAAGCTGAAAATAGGGGCGCTCCATCTAAAAGAAATCTTTATTTTTGCCCCGTCTTATCACCAAACCAATATCCGTCTTGGAAACCCAGACCCTGACTACCGTAGATACCGCCCAGAAATTGGGCCTCTTGCCCGAAGAGTTTGACCGCATCAAAGAAATCCTGGGCCGCACGCCTAATTTCACTGAGCTCAGCATTTTCTCTGTGATGTGGTCTGAGCACTGCTCTTATAAGAACTCAATCGTTTGGCTTAAAACCCTTCCCAAAGACTCTCCGCGCATGCTGGCGAAAGCCGGTGAGGAGAATGCCGGGTTGGTAGACATCGGCGGCGGGCTGGCCTGCTCTTTCAAGATAGAATCACACAACCACCCGTCTGCCCTGGAGCCTTACCAAGGCGCAGCCACCGGCGTGGGCGGCATCAACCGCGATATCTTCACCATGGGGGCCCGGCCCATCGCGCAGCTGAACTCGCTGCGGTTCGGGAACCCCAACTCAGATAAAACCAAGCGCCTGTTGCGCGGCGTAGTGAAAGGCATCGGGGACTATGGCAACGCCTTCGGGATTCCTACCGTGGGCGGCGAGCTATTCTTTGATGACTGCTACAACGTGAACCCGCTGGTGAACGCTTTCTCCGCGGGTATTGTGGAAGTGGGCAAAACCGCCAGCGCCACCTCGCATGGGGTAGGTAACCCGGTGTTCATCATTGGGGCCGCCACGGGCAAAGACGGAATCCACGGCGCGGCCTTCGCGTCTAAAGACCTCACCGAAGACTCCGTGAACGATCTTCCCTCTGTACAGGTGGGTGACCCCTTCCAGGAGAAATTGCTTTTAGAGGCTACTTTGGAGGTTCTGGCCACCAACCGCGTGATCGGGATGCAGGACATGGGTGCCGCCGGTATCACCTGCTCTACCTCAGAGATGAGTGCCAAGGGCGAACATGGCATGGAGATCTGGCTGGACAAAGTGCCTACCCGCCAGGCCAACATGCAGCCGTTTGAGATCCTGCTCTCTGAAAGCCAGGAACGTATGCTGGTGGTGATGGAGAAAGGGGCCGAGGACCTGATCCATCAGATCTGCGACAAGTGGGACATGTCCTGCGCTCAGATTGGCGAGGTAACTGATTCTAAGCGTCTGCGCTACTACGTGAAAGGCGAATTGGTAGCGGACGTGCCTGCCGATGACCTGGTATTGGGTGGCGGCGCTCCGGTGTACCACCGCGAGTACCGGGAGCCCGCTTATTTCCAGGAAGCCAAGAAGTTCTCCATTGACAGCGTACAAGAGCCCACTGATTATAAAGAAGTAGCCGAGTTTTTGGCCACGCACCCCAATATCGCCTCCAAGCGCTGGGTATACAAGCAGTATGACTCCATGATTGGGACGGCCACCTTGACCACCAATCGCCCCGCTGATGCCGGCATTGTGAAGGTGAAAGGGTCTGACAAGGCCATTGCCATCACCGTAGACTGCAACAGCCGCTACGTGAACGCTGACCCAGAGGAAGGTACCGCCATTGCCGTAGCCGAAGCGGCCCGTAACATTGTCTGCGCCGGCGGTGAGCCTGTGGCCATCACCAACTGCCTCAACTTCGGGAACCCGTACGTACCTGAGGTGTATTGGCAGTTTGTAGGCGCCATCAAAGGCATGGGCAAAGCCTGTACCGCGTTCGGTACGCCCGTGACCGGCGGTAACGTGAGTTTCTATAACCAATCCTCAGATGAAGGTCCGGTATTCCCTACGCCTACCATTGGCATGTTGGGGATTGTGGAAGACAAATCCAAGACCATGACGCTGGCCTTCCAGAACGAAGGAGATGCGATCTACCTGCTGGGTGATCCGGCCAATGACATTGCCTCCAGTGAGTACCTGTATTCGTACCACGGCGTGAAGCTGTCACCGGCCCCGGCTTTTGATATGGAAAAAGAGTTGCTGCTGCAGAAAACCGTGGCCAGCCTCATCCAGGGAGGCCAGATCCAGTCGGCCCATGACTGCGCCGATGGAGGTTTGTACATCACCTTGCTGGAGTCTGCCATGCCCAATGAACTGGGTTTCTCTATCTCCACGGATGCTGATTTCAGAAAAGACGCCTATTTATTCGGCGAGAGCCAGGGCCGCGTTGTGGTGAGCGTTTCCGCTGCCCAGCAGGAGGCTTTTGAGAAATCAGTTTCTGGTAACGGCCTGACTTTCAAAAAAATTGGTGCGGTAACCGCCCGCTACTGCGAGGTAGACGGCGAGGTGTTTCATGCCATTCAGGTCATTAAAAACAGCTATGACACCGCGCTGGAGCGGATTATGGAATAAATTTTTTGAAAATTTTTCGCGGAGTGTTTGCGCTGAATGAATTCTTTTCTACCTTTGCAACACCAAACGACAACGATAGGTTGTCAGCGGGAAATTGTCCGATGGTGTAACTGGCAACACGTCTGATTTTGGTTCAGAAGAGTCCAGGTTCGAAACCTGGTCGGACAACCTAGAAAGCCTCTTAGAGAAATCTGAGAGGCTTTTTTTATGCCCTTTGATTTGGCGCTGAGGAAGAATTAGGAATGCCCGATAGAACTAATCGTAAGGCTAGCCCAAGGTAACTTGAAGAGAGGAAGAAGAGATTTTAAAGGCGTAGGTTTGCCGCTCTCAGGACAGGAGTTTTGACAAATAGCTCCCGCCTCACTGGAGAAAGGGACGTAAGGATTCTTGTAGCCGATTTTCTCCGTGGGGTACCGGTTTGGGGAGTCAATGGCTATCCCTTTAGTATAACCGGGTATGGCGTAAAAAGGTATGTGTCTGATTTTCAATCTTTCACAAATCCATAATAAATCCGATTTTCCGTAGTTATACCAGAAAGTTCATGGAATAGTACCTTGTAATTTTTGGCTACATCGTTTGAGCCTATAAAAATTAGAAGTAATTTTGCGACTTCATTTGGTAACCACCTTCTCCTCATGACCCCGACGGTTAAGATTTTCTCCGGCACTTCGTCTAGATACTTCGCAGAAAAAGTAGCAAGTTCCTATGGTTTACCCCTAGGTGATATTACGGTTCAGCGTTTCTCAGACGGAGAGATCTCTGTCCATTTCAATGAATCAGTACGTGGCTGTGAGGTATTCCTGATCCAGTCCACCTTTCCGCCGGCAGATAACCTCATGGAGCTCATGCTGCTGGTAGATGCGGCCAAGCGTGCCTCTGCGCACAAGGTGATTGTGGTGATGCCTTATTACGGCTACGCCCGCCAGGACCGAAAAGACAAGCCCCGGGTTTCCATCGGCGCCAAAGTGATGGCCAATGCCATCCAGTGCGTGGGGGCGGATCGCCTGATGACCTGCGACCTGCACGCCGGCCAGATCCAGGGCTTCTTCGATATTCCGGTGGATCACTTAGACGGCTCTGCCATCTTTGTACCCTACCTGCGCAGCCTGGAGTTGGGGCAGGATCTGATCTTCGCTTCCCCGGATGTGGGAGGGGTGGTAAGAACCAGAAGCTTCGCCAAGGTATTCGGGGTTGAAATGGTGGTCTGCGACAAGCACCGGAAACGCGCCAACGAGATTGCCTCAATGCAGGTGATTGGGGACGTGGAAGGCATGGATGTGGTATTGGTGGATGACTTGGTGGATACCGCCGGAACCATCACCAAGGCCGCCGAGTTGCTCAAAGACAAAGGCGCCAAAAGCGTAAGGGCCATTGCTACCCACGGGGTATTGTCTGGACCTGCCATTGACCGGATAGAGAAATCAGTGTTAGAGGAGTTGGTGATTTCAGACACCATTCCGTTGACCCGCCAGAGCTCTAAAATCAAAGTGCTGACGTTCTCTGATTTGTTTGCCCGCGCCATCAGCAACGTGGTAACCCATGATTCCATCAGCTCGCTGTTTATCTAGCGGTTAGTTGCTAATTGTCAGTGATTAGTTGTTAGTCTGAAATAGGAATGCTGGTGCCCTTGTTGGTGTTATCACCAACAAGTAGAAAGGCAGGAGCAATAAAAAAGAGGTCATGTGTCTTGCATCTTGATACATGTGTCTCTCAAAAGAGTTTTTCCATTTTTTATTTATATCCATTTTTATGCAAAGCTTAGAGATTATAGGGTTTAAAAGAGCAAATCTCGGTAAATCCGAAGCCAAAGCGCTTCGTGAGGAAGCTCAAGTTCCATGCGTGTTGTACGGCGGTGCTGAGCAAGTTCACTTCTCTGCCCCGGCTATCCTGTTCCGTGACTTGGTGTACTCTCCTGAGGTTTACCAGGTTGATTTGAACATTGAAGGCACGCACTACACGGCCATCATGCAAGACCTTCAGTTCCACCCAGTGAACGAAATGTTGCTGCACGTGGACTTCCTGTTACTGCAAGACGAGAAAGAAGTGAAAGTTGACGTGCCTGTACGTTTCGTGGGTACTTCTCCAGGAGTAATGGCCGGTGGTAAATTGGTGACCAAACTGCGCAAGCTGCGCGTGAAAGCACTTCCTGCCAACCTGCCAGATTCTATCGCGGTTGATATCTCTGAACTGGAGTTAGGTAAGTCTATCAAAGTGAACAAAATCACGCCTGAGAACTACCAGATCCTGACCAACCCACTTTCACCGGTGGCTACGGTAACGGTACCAAGAGCTCTGAAAAGCGCTCAGACAGAAGAGAAAAAAGGCAAGAAATAAGCCTGATCTTTTTCCAGTCTTTGAAAACCCTGTTCTGCCTTTGGCAGGGCAGGGTTTTCTGTTTTTAGGCCATTTTAGAAGAAGAAGTCGGCAACCATCTGCATTTAGTGTTTAAAGCCTGCTTTATCAAAGACGGGCCCTAAAAGGTATTGGCAGAGACACTCGTAGGAGCTGCGCACACTACGAGGTCATTCAAAGTTCTGGGTCTTGGGTTCTGAGTTCTTGCTGGCGCGAGTCTTTAAACTCGTGACTGAGGATGAGGCGAGTCTCCAGACTCGCCGGGAACCATCAGCCGGGTGCTGTAAGGTCAGGTGAAGATACTTTTACAGAAGAGCGGGTGTAAGAGTAGGGTACTCCCTGGTTGCCCATGCGCGAGAACCAAGGCCATTTAGGAGCCGGTTTCCTGAAATCAGCCTCTGAACGTCGTTTTGATCACTTCTGCCACACGTTCCTGGTCAGCGGGGGTAAGGTTGGTGCCGGAAGGAAGGCACAGGCCGCGGGAGAACAGATCATCGCTGGTGCCGTCGCCGAAATAGTCACAGCGTTGGTAGAGCGGCTGCCGGTGCATGGGGTACCAGAGAGGGCGGCTTTCAATCTGTGCTTCCAGCAGTCTGAGGCGCAAGGCCTCTGGATTTAGGCGGCAGCCTTTCTTGAGGGTGAGGCAACTGAGCCAGCGGTTAGAGTAGAACCCTTCCGGCTCTGGCTGCCATTCTATTTCTTCCACGTCCTGCAGCAGGTGGCGGTAGGTGTCAAACACCTTTCTCTTTTGCCGTACCCGTTCTTCCAGCACTTCCAGTTGTCCGCGCCCAATGCCCGCAGAGATGTTGCTCATGCGGTAATTGTAGCCCATGGCCGTGTGGTGGTAGTAGGGCAGGTCGTCTTTGGCCTGGGTGGCCAGCCACCGGGCCTGCTCCACTAATTTCGGGTCAGCAGATACCAACGCGCCGCCGCCGGAAGTAGTGATAATCTTGTTCCCGTTGAAGGAGTAGACGCCCACCTGGCCAAAAGTCCCCAGCAATTGGTCCTGGTAGCGGGAGCCCAAAGCCTCGGCCGCGTCTTCCAGGAGCGGCACCCCGTAACGTTGGGTTACTTCCTGGATTTCCCGCAGGCGGGCGGGCATGCCGTACAGGTGCACCAGCAGCAGGGCTTTGGGGAGTCTGCCTTTCCTTTGGCGGTCGCGCAGGGCGTCTTCCAGGGCGGTGGGGCAGAGGTTCCAGGTGCCAGGTTCGCTGTCAATCAATACGGGCGTGGCCCCTACGTACCGGATAGGGTTGGTGCTGGCCACAAAGGTGAACGTGGAGCAGAAAACCTCATCACCGGGGCCTACGCCCAGGGCCAGTAAGGCCAGATGCAGGGCGGCGGTACCGGAGGAAAGAGCGGCAGCGGCTGGCACGGCCGTATAGGCAGCCAGTTCCTGCTCAAACCCGTCTACGTTGGCTCCGGCCGTGGTAATCCAGTTCTGGTCAAACGCCTGTTGCACATACTGCTGTTCCTGTCCTCCCATGTGCGGGGGAGAAAGGTAAATAAAAGGGGAGGGTTGGCTCATGCAATCTGTTCAATAACCCGGGCTGGCACCCCTACGGCGGTGCAGTAACTGGGCAAGTCTTTGGTGACCACGGCCCCGGCGCCAATGGTAGTGAAAGCCCCTACTTTCTGGTTCTGTAACACGGTGCTGTTGGTGCCTCCGTACACGCCGGTACCCAACTGTACGCAGCCGCTGATGGTTACCTGGGGCATGAGCGAGCAGAAATCCCCGATCACCGCGTCATGGCCAATGGTGCAGGCCAGGTTCAGGAGAACGTGCCGGCCCAGCGTGACGTTATGGGTGAGCACGCTGTTCTGGCAGACAATGGTGCCTTCGCCCAGGCAAAGCTTCTGTTCAGGAGTATGCAGCACCGAAGGGTGCACCAGTACCGGGAAGCGCAGCATAGGGTTCAGCAGCCGGTCGGCCACATCGGTCTTGGCCTGGCAATTGCCTATGGCAATGGTGACATCCAGGGGGCTTTCTGTGGTGTTGAGTTCTTCCACCTGGCCCAGGTACGGGTAGCCGCAGATGTCAGGGTGGGCAGGAGGAACATCGTCATAAAACCCAATGATGTCCCATCTGGGCGTGACGTGGTTGATCTGGTGGAGGAGCATCAGCACCTCCCTGCCTAATCCGCCGGCACCTACAATCGCAATTCTATGTTTTTCCACGCTCATGAAGAGGAAGTGTTGGAGGAGCCCGTAAAGCGCTCCATGGTGGCTGTGCCTGGGGCAGAGATGCCTTCGGGCCTAAATAAATGCTTGACGGTGCGCCACAGAATAAGCGCATCTACCCGCAGAGACACGTGCTCTACGTACCATAGGTCATACCTGAATTTCTCTTCCCAGCGCAGCAGGTTGCGGCCGTTGACCTGGGCCCAGCCGGTAATGCCGGGCTTTACCTGGTGTCGGCGCGCCTGTTCCGGGGTGTACAGTGGGAGGTACTCCATGAGCAGGGGCCGGGGGCCTACCACGCTCATCTGCCCCCGTAACACGTGAAGCAACTGCGGTAGTTCGTCTAAGGAGGTCTTCCTGATAAATTTTCCCAGGGGCGTGAGCCGCTGGGCATCTGGTAAAAGCTGGCCGTGTTGGTCGCGCGCCTGGGTCATGGTCACAAACTTGCAGAATGTGAACGGTTTGCCGTGCAGACCCGGGCGCTGTTGCCGGAACAAGACGTGCCCACCAAACCCTAGCCACAGGACCGCCGCCACCAGAAGCATGACCGGCCAGAGCAGCAACAGGGCACTGGTAGCCAGCAAAAGATCCAGAAAGCGTTTTCCGTAAGGAAGGTATGGCATACAACTCAACTTGGGTGTACGCGCAGGTAGGGGTTACCGCGCGGTTTCTGCCCCTTTTCCGGGAAAGCAGCCTTGAAACGAAAGTACGATTCTCTGCGCAGATTCTAGTAATTTGCGGGCATGATTCAATTCCCGAACGCGAAGATAAACCTGGGTCTGCAACTGGTGGAGAAACGACCAGACGGGTTCCATAACCTGCTGTCCTGTTTTTACCCCGTGGGCTGGACCGATGCGCTGGAGATTCTGCCCACGGAAGGAGAAGCTTCGTTTACGCTGTCGGGGTTGCCGGTGCCCGGTGCGCCAACCGCTAACCTGTGCTGGAAAGCGTACCAGTTGCTGCGCCGCGACTTTGCCTTGCCGGCCATTCAGATGCACCTGCACAAAGTCATTCCCATGGGTGCGGGCTTGGGCGGCGGCTCTGCCGATGCCGCTTTCACCCTCAAGATCCTGAACCAGCTCTTTGCCTTGCAGCTGACGGAGGAGGCCCTGGAAGACTATGCCCGCCAATTGGGCAGCGACTGTGCCTTCTTCATCAGGAACCAACCGGTGCTGGCGGTAGAGAAAGGCGATGTGTTTGAAACGGTTCCGCTTGATTTGGTGGGTTGGCACCTGGTGCTGGTCTATCCCAACCTGGTCATCAGCACGGCAGAAGCCTACGCCGGCGTTTCGCCCCGGTTCCCGGAAAACGACCTGAAAACGATGTTAGCGCAGGAGGTGGCAACCTGGAGGGATCGGGTGGTGAATGACTTTGAGCACAGCCTGTTCCCCAAGTATCCGGTGCTGGGGCAGGTGAAGGCGCAGTTGTATGAGATGGGGGCGGTCTATGCTTCCATGTCGGGCTCGGGGTCCACCATGTACGGGCTGTTCAAGGCCGCGCCTCCGCAGCCGCTGCCGTTCCCGGCGGAGTACTCAGTTTGGCAGGGAATCCTGTAGTTTGCGTTGCCGGCGGTTTTTCATCGCCTCCAAAATAGGGTGCAGGAACACGCTGAACAGGATAATGCTGGCCCCGTAATAAAACCCCGCCGACATCTGCTCGCCTTCCTTGAAAATGAACCACGCCAGGATGATGCCATACACCGGCTCCATGTTCACGGTCAGGTTCATGGTGTAGGCACTGAACTTCTGCATCAGGCGCACCGCGCCGGTGTAGGCGTACACGGTGCAGACCAGTGCCAAGATGCCAATCCAAAGCACATCAGACCAGGTAATGGCTAGTTGCAGGGTACCCGTTTCAGTCAGCCAGGTGCGGTAGAAAGGCAGGAACAGGGCGGTGGCTAAAAAGGCGCCGGCCATCTCATAGCAGGTGATGGTGGCGGGTGCATGGGTTTTGGTCAGGTTGCTGTTGATGATGGTGAAGCAGGCTGCCAGAAACGCAGAGCCCAACGCCATGCTGATGCCCACCACGTGGTCAAACTCAAACCGAAAAATGATGTACAGCCCGATGATGATGAGCACGGCCAGCCCTACCTCGTGCGGTTTTATCTTCTTCTTGGTGAACATGGGTTCCAGGAGAGAGGTCCAAAGGCTGGCCGTAGACATGCCCGCCAGGCAGATAGACACCGAGGACACTCGGGCTGAGGCGAAGAACAGGATCCAGTGGGCAGCGATCATGAATCCCACGGCCACAATCTTTACAATGTTCTGCCGGCCAATCCGGAAAGACCCACCCCTGAACCTGATCACCAGCGCCAGGGCCGCCGCCGCCAGAAGGGTGCGGTACAATACCAGTTCCACCGCCGGAATAGAGATGAATTTCCCTAAAATAGCCGTGAAACCCCATAGCAAGATAATGAAGTGGAGTTCCAGGAAATCTTTGAAGCGAGGGGTCTGCACTTTGAATAATTAAGAATTGGGAATTAGGAATGGTTGGGTCGTTTCAGGGCTGATTTCTGCCAAATGGCCATGAAACAGGAGCAGCAGTCTTGTATTTGTCTATGGCTTTCTAATGCTGGCGCGAGTTTAAGGGCTATTTTTTTAAAAGGGCAGGTAAATGAAAACAACGGCTTGTCCTTTATTCACTTCTGGCGCGAGTCTCCAGACTCGCATCCTCCTTGGTCACGAGACTGCAGTCTCGCGCCAGAACCCTACTACCACTAGCAACTAATCACTAACAACCAACAACTACATTCTATCGGGGTACCGTTCGGTAGAGCACGATGCCAATGACGGTGAACACGGCCAAGGGTACAAAGGCCGCCACCTGCGGCGGAATACCACCCACTGAGGCCAGGCTTCGGCTCATCATCACGAAGATGATGAAGATAAAGGCCAGCACAAAGCCCAGCGCAATCTGCAGACCCACGCCGCCGCGTACTTTGCGCGAACTCAGGATTACCCCAATAATGGTGAGGACGATAATAGCGAAGGGATAGCTCATGCGCTCGTACTTCTCCGTCATGTACATCTCCACGTCTGTGGCGCCCCGCAGTTGCTTTTCATCAATGAGGGCGTTCAACTCGGCGTTGGTGAGGGTTTCTTTGAGGCGGTAGGTGCTGGCAAAGTCTTTGGGCAGCAGGTTGAGGGTGGTGTCTATGGCGCCGCCATGCACCACCGTTTCCTGGTCGCCGTTGAAGGTGCGCAGGGTATACGAATCCAGGTGCCACTTCTGCTTGGTGCTGTCCCAGCGGATAGACTCAGAGGAGAGTTTCTGGACCAGTTCCTGCTTCCGGATGGTTTCCAGGGTGAATTTGTAGCCCACGTCGGCGTGGTTGTTATAGCTTTCCAGGTAGGCGTAGGTGTCTGGCCCAATGCGGAAGTGCACGTTGCGGCCCTCAAAGGTATAGGGGTTTTTCACGTACTTGATCTCAAAGGCCACCCGCGTCTTGTTGGCGGTAGGGATCACGTATGAGGCGAAAAAAAAGATAAAGATTCCTATAATAACGGACCCGATGATATAAGGAACCAGCATCCGCTTGAACGATACCCCACTGCTCAGGATCGCCACAATCTCTGTATGCGAGGCCAGCTTGGCCGTCACGAACACCGTGGCAATGAAAACGGTAATGGGACTGAGCATGTTGATGTAATGCGGAATCATGTTCATGTAGTAATCTACCAGAATGATCTTCACAGAGAGGTTATGCTGAATGAAGTCATCATTCTTCTCCACAAAGTCAATCACGCAGATCACCGCAATCAAGATGATCACCACAAACACAAACGTGGTCAGGAACTTCTTGAGAATGTAATTGTCTAATAGCTTCAGTTTCACCTTGTATCAATTAGGAATTAGGAATTAAGAATTAGGAATGGCTCTTAAGTAGAATAGGAGGAAGTACCTTCTCCAATGATTCTTAATTCCTAATTCTTAATTCTTAATTAAAGTCTCGTCATTAGTTTCTTCACCATTACGTCCTTCCAGGCCCTGAACGTACCCGCCAAAATCTGCTCACGCGCCTGACCCACCAGCCACAGGTAGAAGGTGAGGTTGTGCACGCTGGCAATCTGGGCGCCCAGCATCTCAGTGGCGTGCATGAGGTGACGCAAATAGGCTTTGGAATAGAAGGTGCTCGCGTAGCCACCCAATTCCGCGTCAATGGGCGAGTAATCTTCTTTCCAGCGCTCGTTCCTGATGTTGATGATGCCTTGCGTGGTGAACAGCATGCCGTTACGGGCATTACGGGTAGGTAGCACACAATCAAACATGTCTACGCCCAGGGCGATGTTCTCCAAAATGTTAGCCGGCGTGCCCACGCCCATGAGGTAACGCGGTTTGTCGGTGGGCAGTATGTCGCAGACCAGCTCGGTCATCTCGTACATCATCTCCGCGGGTTCCCCTACAGACAAGCCACCGATGGCGTTGCCCGGACGGTTCTTGGAGGCAATGGTCTCGGCAGATTGAATGCGCAAATCTTTGTAAGTGCTGCCCTGCACAATTGGGAAAAGCGTTTGCTCATAGCCGTACTTGCTTTCTGTGGAGTCAAAGCGGTCAATGCAGCGCTGGAGCCAGCGGTGCGTGCGCTCCATGGAGTTGCGGGCATAGTTGTAATCACAAGGGTAGGGCGTACACTCGTCAAAGGCCATGATGATGTCGGCGCCAATGGTGCGCTGCGTATCCATCACGTTCTCTGGGGTGAACAGGTGGCTGGAACCGTCAATGTGCGACCGGAACTTCACGCCGTCTTCAATGATCTTGCGGGTGCCTGACAAAGAGAACACCTGGTACCCGCCGCTGTCCGTGAGAATAGGTTTGTCCCAGCCGTTGAATTTATGCAGCCCGCCGGCCTTCTCCAGCACGTTGAGTCCCGGCCGAAGGTACAGGTGGTAGGTATTGCCCAGAATGATCTGGGCTTTTACGTCTTCTTTGAGCTCGCGTTGGTGCACGGCCTTCACGGTGCCGGCGGTACCCACCGGCATGAAAATAGGGGTTTGTATGGTGCCGTGGGCGGTAGTCAAGACACCGGCACGGGCTTTTGAAGCGGGATCGTTCGCTACTAAATCAAAGGTCATGGGCAAGGGGTAAAATGCTGGGGAAACCTTCTGTAGGCAAGGAACAAATTGATTCTCAACTTGCCCGAGTTTCTCCAAACGGCAAAGATACAAACAACCTTTTGTTCCACCGCCCCGCGGGTAGGCTGCTCCAGAATTTTTGTGCTATTTTTGGATTCAGTTTTCATTCGCTTTGGACCCACTTTTTTTACTGTCTACTTCGCTGTTCTACCTGCTGGGCGCCTGTGTGCTGGTGCAGTTGTTTTATGCCCTTTATTATTTCCTGCCGCTGGCGTTTCACAAAAAACCAGAAGAGATTGCCCCGGCAGAGCTGCCTTCCCTATCAATTCTGGTGGCCGCCCACAATGAGGCAGAGAACCTGCAGGAACTGTTGCCCCTGCTGGTGCAACAGGAGTATCCGCAACCGGTGGAGATCATCATCATAGATGACCGTTC
Source organism: Rufibacter glacialis (assembly GCF_008271745.1). Taxonomy (GTDB): domain Bacteria; phylum Bacteroidota; class Bacteroidia; order Cytophagales; family Hymenobacteraceae; genus Nibribacter; species Nibribacter glacialis. The sequence continues at coordinate 263,824 of NZ_VKKZ01000019.1, forward strand.
CCATGATGGGTCTCACCTGCTGGTGGGCGAGTACAAATTAGAGTACCCCAACATAAAACTGGTGCGCGTCAAAGAAACGCCGCCCCATATGAGCCCTAAGAAATACGCGCTGTTCCTGGGCATCAAAGCCGCTCAGCATGAGCACTTACTGCTCACAGACGCAGATTGCCGGCCGCTCTCTGCGCGGTGGGCGCAGGAAATGGCCAGTGGTTTTTCCGGCGAAAAGGATATCGTTTTAGGGGTTTCCCCGTATATGCAGATATATGGATTCTTAAATCATTTGATCCGCTATGAAACCTTCTTGACTGCAATGCAGTATCTGTCGTTTGCCAAGAGGGGGCAAGCATACATGGGAGTGGGCCGTAACCTGGCCTATACTAAATCCACGTTTTCAAGGAACAAAGGCTTTTCCTCCCACATCAGGTCTTTGGGGGGTGATGATGATTTATTTGTGCAGGAAGCTGCCCAACACTCTGCCGTCCAGATTGTGATTGAGCCTGCCGCCCAGACAAGCAGTGCCCCGGAAACCCGATGGCGCGACTGGTGGCGGCAGAAACGAAGGCATTTGGCGGCAGGGCGGCAGTACCATAAAAATAAACAGCTCAGACTCGGACTTTTTGTCCTGTCAAACGTGTTATTTTACGTAATATCACCTGTTCTTTTAGGTTTGCAGTACCAACCACTATGGGTTGGCCTCATTATTGGAGGAAGATACGTTGCTCTCTACGGAGCATACTTACCGGTGGCCCGCCGCCTGCAAGTATCCCTCAAATGGTGGCTCCTGCCTATTTTGGAACTGGGGTATTACCTCAATTACATAGGGATCGGGATCTCTGTTTTAACGGTTAAAAAGGTAAGATGGAAGTAAATAAGCAATTCTCCGCGAAAGCGAAACATGATTTTAAACTGATTCAGTCAGCGGTAGAAGACGGAGATGAGAAGGCCTACGCAGAACTGATGCAGATATACAAGAAGCCAGTTTACCACGTAGTCCTCAAGATGGTGCGCAACGCTGATGATGCCGAGGACCTCACCATTGAAGCCTTCGCCAAAGCCTTCCGTAACCTGCACAAGTTCAACCCGGAGTATGCGTTCAGTACGTGGCTTTTCCGTATCGCCACCAACAACTGCATTGACTTCATCCGGAAGAACAAGATCAAGACCATGAGCATTGACTCAGCCATCAAGATCGACAACGGCGATGAGATCACCATTGATTTCAAAGACAACAACCTGAACCCGCAGGAGTCTGCCATCAAGAACCAGAAGATTGAGATCATGCAGTACATCGTGAGCAAACTGCCCGACAAGTACCAGCGCCTGGTGACCCTCCGTTACTTTGACGAATTGTCATACGAAGAGATCGCCACCGAACTCAGTGCCCCCCTGGGAACCGTGAAAGCCCAACTTCACCGCGCCCGCGAGTTGCTCTATGACATGGTAAAGAACAAGAAACACCTTATCTAAGGATATAAGACACAGGATACAAGACATAAGATTTTCTCCTGTTGAGATATTGAAGGAAGCAGCCCTAAGGCTGCTTCCTTTGTTTCAGGCCAGTTTTCTGAAAATAGAGGCATAAAACGCATTTCCCTTTTCTGTACGGACAGGTCGCGACCTGTCCGTACATTTCTGGAATGTTTTGAGGGCCCTTTCTTAAAAACAAACCTAAAGCAGCGGCATTCAGACAAAACCCTGGACTTATAACTCCGGACTCAGAACTCCTTTTAAGAACTCCTTTTCTTATCTTTGAGGCTATGAACGCAGCCTCTGTGAATATCCTGACCCATTATTTCCCTGACCTCACCCCAGAGCAGCAACAGCAGTTTTCCCGTCTGGCAGAGCTGTACGTGGAATGGAACGAGAAAATCAACGTGATTTCCCGCAAAGACATGGAGAACCTGATGGTGAACCATCTCCTGCACTCGTTGGGCATTGCCAAGGTGGTGCAGTTTCCGGCGGGCACCTCGGTGATGGACGTAGGCACTGGCGGTGGTTTGCCTGGTTTGCCCTTGGCTATTCTGTTCCCTGAGGTAAGGTTCCACTTGGTGGACTCCATTGGCAAGAAGATCCATGTGGTGCAGGAGATTGCCCAGGAACTGCGGCTCCACAACGTGAAAGCCACCCACACCCGTGCCGAGCAGGTGCACGAGAAATATGACTTCATTGTGAGTCGCGCCGTGGCCCGGTTGGCTACTTTCTACCACTGGATTCAGTTCAGCTACAAGAAAGAATCAGTGCCCACCCAAGGGCTGTACTACCTCAAAGGCGGCGATTTAACCGAGGAACTGGCTGAGTCTGGCCTGCTGCACGAGGTGTTTGAGCTAAGTACTTATTTCCAGGAAGAGTTCTTTGAGACGAAGAAAGTAGTGTACGTGCCAGTGCACCCAACTGCGTAAGTTGTTTTAGAGGTAAGCAGACTCAATACAAGATTTAAATAAAGGTATAAAATACAGAAAGCCACTTCTATGAGAGTGGCTTTCTGTATTTTATAGGAATCAGTAAGAATAGGGGAGTACCCAGATTCATATTATTTGTCATCTTGGAAAGATCTTGTGGGCGAACGGTAGTAGCATTTCTTAGATGTCTTTCTAGTTCTCCCACAAGATCCTTCCAGGATGACAAAGAGAGAAAGCAGGATAACAAAGAGGGATAGATGGTATTACTCATCTTTTACTGTGTCTCTAATTACTAGCAACTAACCACTAATTACTAACTATTACCGCACCAACTCCACCTTCTCAATTCTATCCCCAATGTTCAGCTGGTGCACTACCTCCATGCCTTTGACCACGCGGGCGAAGATGGTGTAGCGGCCGTCCAGGTGCGGGGTGGGGGAATGGGTGATGAACCATTGGCAGCTTTCGGTGTCTTTGCCGGCACTGGCCATGCCCACGTAGCCTTCCAAGTAATTCAAATCCGCGAACTCAGAGCGGATGGCGTAGTCGGTGGAGCCCCAGCCGTCGCCGCGGGGACAGCCACCCTGGGCCACGAAATTGGGCACCACCCGGTGGAAGTTCTTGCCGTTGTAGAAGCCTTTCTCCAGCAGTTCCACAAAGTTGGCCACCGAGCCGGGCGCATCCTCCACCAGCAATTCAAAGGTGATCTCGCCTTTTGACGTCTTTAGGCGGGCCTTCTGGTTTTTCTGCAGCTGGTTCACCGCGGCCCAGTTGATAGGATGGCTGAAGGGCGTGGCCGGGGTAGGGGCGGCGGTCTTGCCATCCAGGTAATCCAGGGTTTTCTGCAGTTCCAGGTACGTCTCTATGTCGCGGGGCAGGGTGAGTTTATCTTTGGCTTGGGTCAGGAAAGAGCGGTCTGGATAGGCGTTCTTCAGGTTCAGTTCCGGGTTCCGGATGGCGCCCGCGGCTATGCCCACCAGCGCCACATCCCCGGACTGGATGGCCCGCTGAAACAGTTGGTTAAACGCAGGAGCGGCCGCCACGTCAAACTCTTTGCGGGCTCTCATGGCTACCAAGGCCTCCATGCCCGCCGTACTGATGGCCGGATGTTTTGCCTGAAACGTCTGCTGCTCCAGGAACGGGTACTGGGTAGGGTCCTTGCTCAGCGCGGTAAGCAAGGCCGCTTGCTCATAAGGGCTCTTTGCCTTCGTAAAACGTTCCTGAATCTGCTGGCCTATCACTTTCTTTTGGTCGGCCGGGGCCGAAGAAAGTGCCGCTCCCAGCAAGGTGGCGCGCACCCGCCAGTCCTGTTGCTTCTGGGTAGCTTCCAGAAGCCGGGCAGATTCCGCTGGTGGGGCCTTGGCGACCAGATACTCGGCGGCACTCAGGGCTACCAGGGCATGGGCATCTGAGAGGGCGTTCCAGGCGGCCGCTTGCACCCCTGCGTACGGCAGTTGGTACAGGGGCCGCACGGCGTTCAGGCGCACGCGGTAATCGGGGTCTTTTTGCAAAACGGTGCCCAAAACAGCGGCCACGCCTACGGTATCGGTCATTTTGCCCAGCGCCTGAGCAGCGCCCATGCGGACATTTGCGCTGGGGTCTTGCTGCACCACCTGGAACAATTGCGCTTTGGCCAGACTAGCATCTAGTTTAGGAGTACGGGCCAGAAACTGCGAGGCCCCCAGTCGGGCGTCTTCAGCGGGGGCTTCCAGCAGGGCGGCCGCCTTTTTCACGGCGGCCTCATAGCTCAACTTCCGTTGGCCCGACCGGTACAAGGCCCAGGCTTGGGCGGCTTGCAGATCTGCGGGGGCAGTATAGCGGGAAATCATTTCAAGCCCGTCCTGGGTGGCGCTTTTTCCCCAGGCCTCCAGAATCTCCGCGCGGGCGGGCACGTTCTGTTCCCGGTCATACGCTGCCTGGAGGGCGGGTTCAGATAAGGTGCTGTTCATTTGCCCCAGGGCATAGGCCGCTGCCTTCCTTACCTCGGGTTCAGGGTCTTGCAACAGCGTGGCGAGGGCCGGAATGGCGGTGCTGTCCTGCACAGAGCCAAAAGCCAGGGCTGCCTCACGGCGGTACATGGTTTCTGGGCGCTGCAGGAACGGAAGCAGGTCGGTGGTTTTGCGTTCATCCTGCAGGGTGTAGATCCGGCGGAGGGTGGCGTCACTGAATTTGTTCACGGTGCCGGCGCTCTGGCTTTGCTGGGCGGGTTGGCGGCAGGCAGCGGCCAGCAGCAGAAGGAAGGCAGTATTTCTGAGTTGCTTTTTCATAAATGGGCTTGGGCACGGAAGATACAAAAGAGTCCTGAGTCTGCGTTGCCTTAAGAATCACGTGAGCCGTGTTTTTAGCCTATTCTTCAGAAAAGGGCACCTAAACGGTAGTAGGATTGGGGGAAATTTGCTGACCTTTGCCGCCGTTATGAGTACTGTTGCCCCTGCTTATTCGTTCCGCTTCTGGATGCTGTGCCTGAGCTCGTTCCTTTTCTCAGCTAGTTTCAACATGATCATCCCGGAGTTGCCTAACTTCCTGACCCAACTGGGCGGGGCTGATTACAAAGGCTTCATCATTGGCTTGTTCACTTTGACCGCGGGCCTTTCCCGCCCTTTCAGCGGAAAACTCACGGATACAGTAGGGCGCTTGCCGGTCATGTACTTCGGGGTGGCCGTTTGCATCTTGTGCAGTCTGCTCTATCCTTTGCTCACCACCGTGGCTGCGTTTCTCATGCTGCGCCTCCTGCACGGCTTTTCCACGGGCTTCACGCCCACGGGCGAGGCCGCCTATATTGCTGACATTGTGCCGCTGGAACGCCGGGGAGCGGCCATCGGGATTTTCGGGTTGGCCGGCAGCTTGGGTTTGGCCGCTGGGCCAGCCATTGGCGGGGAGTTCAGCCGCCATTTCTCTTTGGATGCGCTGTTTTATTCGTCTTCGGGCATGGCCCTGTTGTCTATTCTGGTGCTGGCCAACCTGAAGGAGACGTTGCCCCATCCGCAGAAATTCAAGCTGGGCTTGCTGCGCATCAGGAGGAATGAGATTTTTGAACCCCGCGTAATGCCTGCGTTCGTGGTGATGCTGCTCACGCTGTTCTGCTACGGCGCGGTGCTCACCGTCACCCCTGATTTCAGTGAGCACCTGGGCATCCAGAACAAAGGCCTTTTCTTTACTTTCTATACCGTGGCTTCTATTGGAGTGCGTTTCCTGGCCGGAAGGGCCTCTGACCGGTACGGCCGCGTTCCTATTCTGCGGGTTTCCACGCTCCTGATGGCTGTTTCCATGGTGGTGTTAGGCCTGGCCCAGAGCAAGGCCATGTTCCTGGGAGCCGCCGTGCTGTACGGGTTCGGGACGGGCATGAATTCCCCCACGCTCTACGCCTGGGCCATTGACCTGAGCCATTCTGACCGCAGAGGCCGGGCCATGGCCACGGTATACATGGCCTTGGAAGCCGGTATCGGGCTGGGCGCCTTCGCCTCCGGCTGGATCTATGACAATGAGGTCAGCGCCATCCCGTACGTTTTCTGGGGAGCGGCTTTCCTTTGCCTCCTGGCGTTCCTGTATGTTTCCGTGGGCAAGTTTCCGAAGAAAACAGAGTTTAGTTCTGAGTCCGAGGAATAGTCCTGAGTTCTGAGTCCAGAGTCCTGAGTTGGGGGTCGGGAGTTTTATTGCACTTGGCACGAGTCTTCAGACTCCCGCCAGCCTAAACTTCCTAATTCCAACTCAGAACTCAAGACTCCCATTACAAGTACCCCTTCGCCTGGAGGCGGAACAGCTCTGCATATCGGGTGCCTTTTCAGGTGCCGTGGTTGGTGTTATCACCAACAACTTTTATTGCGTGGGCCTGCGCAAGGGCAACCACAAGGGATTGCCCCTACAGAGGATTTTAGCCTGTTTTTGGTGAAAGGCGTTGGAAGCGCATTTGTGGTTGTTGGTGATAACACCAACAACGGTGTCTGAGTTAAACCCTTTCAACATTCCAACTAAAGACTCAGGACTCAAGACTCAGAACTCAGGACTATTCCTAAGACTCAGGACTCCCTCCCTACAAATACCCCTTCGCCTGGAGGCGGAACAGCTCGGCGTATCTTCCGCCTTTGGCGATGAGGTCTTCATGGGAGCCCATTTCTACGTATTGGCCGTTCTCAATGACCAGGATCCGGTCGGCCATGCGCACGGTGGAGAAGCGGTGCGAGATCAGGACGGCGGTTTTGCCCTGGGTCAGTTCCGCGAAGCGCTGGAAGACCTCATGCTCTGCGCGGGCGTCCAGGGCGGCGGTGGGCTCATCCAGGATCAGGAGCTGGGCGTCGCGCATGTAGGCCCGGCCCAGGGCGATCTTCTGCCACTCACCACCCGACAGATCCACCCCTTTGTTGAACCGCCGCCCGATGACCTGATTGTAGCCCTCTGGCAGTTTGGCGATGACCGTGTCTGCCAGGCTTTGCTGCGCCGAGGACTCGATGCGCGAATGGTTTTCTTTTTCCTCAATGCGGCCAATGGCGATGTTGGTGCCGGCGCTCATCTGGAACCGCACGAAATCCTGGAAAATAACGCCTATTTCGCGGCGCAGATCCGCCGGGTCATATTCCCGCAGGTCTACGCCGTCCAGCAGAATACGGCCTTCGGTGGGGTCATAGAGGCGGGAGAGCAGCTTGACCATGGTGGTTTTTCCGGCCCCGTTTTCGCCTACCAGGGCCAGTTTCTCGCCGGCGTGCAGCGTGAAGCTGAGGTTTCTGATGGCCCATTTCTCTGAGTTGCGGTACTGGAAGCCTACGTTCTCAAACGTGAACCCAATGCGGATAGGGTGGGGGAAAGGTGGGGCCTGGGTGGTACGTTTAATGCGCGGCTGGAGCTCAAAAAAGTCAAAGAAATCCTGGAGATATAAGGCTCCTTCGGCCACGCTGGTGAACCGGTTCAGCACTGCTTCCAACAGTCCCCGCAAGCGCATGAAGGAGCCCGATAGGAAGGTGAGCTGCCCTAGGGAGACCTGCCCCTGTACCGTTTGCAGGAGCAGATACACATAGGCCCCGTAATATCCGGCGCTGCCCAGCGCGGCGAACACGCTGCCCCAGCCGGCCCGGCGGGAGGCCAGTTTCCGGTTGTCTTTGTAAAACTGGTCAGAAAGCACCTTGAAACGGTCAATGAGGAAACCAGACAGCCCGAAGATCTTCACTTCTTTGGCCGTGTCGTCGCTGGCGCCGGTCTGGCGCAGATAATCCAGTTCCCGGCGTTCCGGCGTCCAGCCGTGCACCAGGGAGTAGCTGCGCTCATTGAAGTGCGACTCACCTAAGAAAGCCGGCAGCACCGCCACCAGTAACAAGAGCAGGAGCCAGGGATAGAAGGCGACCAAACCGGCCGCCAGGAACACCATGGTGAGCAGGTCTTGCATCTGGCCCAGCACCTGGCTCATGAGAACGGTTCGGCTCAGGGTTTGGCGGCGGGCCCGCTCCAGTTTGTCATAGAAAGCTGAGTCCTCAAACTGATCCAAGTCCAGCTCGGCGGCGTGTTCCATGAGCCGCACCGACGACTGGTTGGCGAACAGGTCGCCCAACAGCCCGTCTAGCAGCGCGATGCCCCGGTTCAGGAAATCAGAAAGCACGGCCAGGCCGAACTCGATGGCCACCAGCGTGAGCAGGTAACCCAGTAGCTGGTCGTTGGTACGGGTCAGGCGCACCACCTCGTCAATGATCAACTGGCCCACGTACAGCATCACCACCGGTACCGCCGCCCTGAACAGGCGCAGCACCACGTTCATGAAGGCCATGCGCGGGCTCGTTTTCCAGACCATTTTCAAGAAAGGCGGTAAATGCTTGAGGGCACTTACCCGCTCTTTGACCGACAACTGTGGTTTGCCGGGGGGTGGCGTTTTCCTGCCAAGTAAATTATCCCAAAATGCCATAAGCGGTGAAGTTAGGGAAAAGCCTGCGTATAGCCACCCTGGCTACAAACGAGTGCCTTGCCGCTTGGTTGAGCAAGGCGCAGGAATGCTTCCTATAAAAAAGGAAATAAGCCTTAGCCGCGTTTTTGTTTCGTTTTCACAGAAACAGGCCCAAAAGAGGTACTATCCTTTTAGAAACCAGAGGCATGGGCAGTGGTAACCCAGGCAGCTTTACCTTTGCCTTGGCGAAAAGGAGCGGTTTTTCCTTTCCTTCGCGCGTTATTTTCGTAGGTTACTTTTATGGAAGAGTCATTTTTACAGCGGCTGTGGGGCTTGCATCAGCAGAACCAGCTCCGCATACCCACGGGCTTGCTGTGTCAGTTCCTGAACCGGTTGCTCCAGATGCTGTTTCCGCCGCTGGCGGAACAACCTTTCAGGGATGCGCAGGCCCTGGCACAGGAGGCTACGTTCCTGGAGCAGGAACTGGAATCGCTGCTGGAAGGGGTGCAGCACATCAGCGCGTTTCCGGCGGTTGAAACCGTAGACCGTTTCATGCAGCAGTTGCCTTACCTGCACGAGCAGTTGCTCTCTGACGCCCACTTTATCTTGCAGGAAGACCCGGCGGCCCGGCACGTGGAAGAAGTGATGCGGTCTTACCCGGGTTTTTACGCCATTGCCGTGTACCGCATCGCCAATGTGCTATACCAGGATGGTGTGCCCTTGCTGCCGCGCATTCTCTCTGAGTACGCCCATAGCCGCACCGGCATCGACATCCATCCCGGAGCCCGTATTGATTTTCCGTTCTGCATGGACCATGGCACCGGTATTGTGATAGGCGAGACCACCGTGATTGGCAAGAACGTAAAGTTGTACCAGGGCGTGACCTTGGGGGCCCTGAGCGTGGCCAAGTACATGACCGATCTGAAACGCCACCCCACCCTGGAAGACAACGTGATCATTTACGCCGGGGCCACCATTTTGGGCGGCAGCACGGTGATTGGGGCGCACAGCATCATTGGCGGAAACGTATGGCTCACAGAGAGCGTACCGCCTTATTCCAGGCTGTACCACCGTGCCCAGATAAAAGTGAGCCGTTCAGAGTCGCCGGAGAATATCCTTGATTTTTCCATTTAGTCTACTGACTTTATAGAGTTAGTGAAATAGTTTTACATTTGCACTGGCCCCAAGGCGGCCCTAATAGCCTTCCTTTTCTTTTTATTCAACCGTATACCCTACGATATGAAAGCAGAAAGCATTTTACAAACCATCGGCAACACGCCGGTGGTGCGCATCAATAAATTGTTTGGCCCAGAGGCCCACGTGTGGATGAAGCTGGAACGCGCCAACCCCGGCGGAAGCATCAAAGACCGCATTGCCCTGTCTATGATTGAAGACGCGGAGCAGCGGGGGCTGCTCAACCCCAACAGCCACATCATTGAACCCACCTCCGGCAACACCGGGGTAGGTCTTGCCATGGTAGCGGCCGTGAAAGGGTATGCGATCACACTGGTCATGCCAGAGTCCATGTCTATTGAGCGCCGCCGGCTCATGGCCGCCTACGGTGCTAAACTGGAGCTGACCCCTCGGGAAAAAGGCATGAAGGGCGCCATTGAACGTGCCCATGAACTGGCCTCTGAGAACGAGAATGCCTGGATTCCCATGCAGTTTGACAACGAAGCCAATACCCGCGTGCACATTGAGACCACCGCGCAGGAAGTCATACAGGATTTTCCTGACGGGTTTGATTACCTGATCACTGGCGTAGGAACCGGAGGACACATCACGGGCGTGGGCCAAGTGCTCAAAGAGAAGTTCCCTAACCTGAAAGTGCTGGCTGTAGAGCCTTCGCTGTCACCGGTGTTGAGCGGCGGTGCCCCAGGTCCACACCCCATTCAGGGAGTGGGCGCAGGCTTTATCCCCAAGATCATGGACATGTCCGTCTTAGATGGGGTAATTCAAGTAGAACCCAAAGACGCATTTGAATACGCCCGCCGTGCCGCCCAGGAAGAAGGTATCTTCATAGGCATCTCGTCTGGCGGTTCTTTGGCTGCCGTGGCCCAGAAACTGACTGAGTTAGAACCAGGTGCCCGCATCCTTACCTTCTGCTATGACACCGGAGAGCGGTATTTGTCGGTAGAAGGTTTATTTGTGTAAGAGACACCAAGCCAGTAAAAACAGAGGCCGCCCTTGTTTGGACAGGGGTGGCCTCTGTTTTATGGCAGTTTTTAGGAAATATGCCGGCAAACGGTTTCTAGAAAGCGATGCCCAGGCTAAAGCCTAGTCCTCTGATGCCCAGGAAAGGGGCGTTCCCTTTCACGGTGACGCCGTTGTTGGTGACGGTGGCCTCTACCTCAGAGTTGCCGGGTAAATCATCCACAATGGACTCAATGTCCTCCTCCAGTTCCCTTTTTTCTTCGGCGGTCATGGTGCTTAGGTCGGTCCGGCCGTTCATGTCTACTTTCATTTTGCCGTAGTGGCCGCCCATGATAAACCAGTCAAAGGCGATTCGCTTGGCTATGAGCCACTGAGCCCCCACCATTAAACCGCCTCCTAACCCCTTCACGTTTCCATCTATCGGAATGACATACGTACGGGTGTCTGTGTCATATTCATGGGAATAGGTGGCGTCCAGGTCCATGTACCTGCCATACAAGGAGAGGTACAGCCCTCTGGCCCCTGGTTTCTTGCCAGAATAGAACCTGATCTCGCCGGTGTAGGTCTTGTTGGCGGCCGTGGAACGATTCAGGTCCTCCACCAAGCCGTCTTCTTCCTCTTCTAACTGTTCCACCACCTTTTCCACCAAGGGCAGCGACCCCACGTTAGTTTCCGGCATGAACCGGTAACCCGCTACCAGGGTAGTTTTCCGGGAGATGGACCGTTCATAGCTGAGGCTGTAATTATCAAAAGCCAGCGACGAAAGGTTTATTTTGAGGATGTTCTTCCGGAAAACCTCCTCTTTGGTATTGTCCTGGAGCAGGGTAGGCCGAGGAAGGGCTAGGATGGTTTGGCTTCTAGGCTTTTCCGGTGGGGCAAGCGCCATCATAGAAGACGTCTGGGCCACGCAGGGAAAAGCAGAAACGGCCACAAGAAGAAAGGTAAAAACGTTTTTCATAGGTCTGTCTGTTTAATACCTGGCAATGTTTATATTTTAACTTTGATTAACAATACTGCTAAATAGGTATTTCTTCAGGAGTTTTTGCCTGTTTCTTGAGCAGGTCAGGTGGTCAGCAATTATACAAAGGGTAGGTAAGGCTATTCCGGTAATGCTAAAGGCAAGTTGAGAGTGAGGAAATTGGGAAACGATGGAATGAGGCCGCTCATGAGGGATCTTCCGTAGAAAAAGAGGAAGGGAGTAGTGAGAAAGTCAGAACCTGTTTATGCGTTGTTTTGGCAATAATGGCAAAAGAAGAGACAAAAAAAAGCCCTTCCAATTTCCTTGGAAGGGCTTTTAAAAAACTGTGGAGAATATCGGAGTCGAACCGATGACCTCTTGCATGCCATGCAAGCGCTCTAGCCAGCTGAGCTAATCCCCCGTTTTGATGTTACAAAAGTAACAGGCTTTCTGATAACTACAAAATCTTTTCTGCGCATTTCTGCTTTCCCGGGTGCTTCTTTTTTCTGCTTCTAACCGGTATTAACCATTGGTTGTGCGGTAAGGGGCTGATACTGTTTTGTTTAATGGGGTATGAATTAGTTGAGGTAAGCTTTTCAATCCTTGAAAAAAAGTAAGGGGCGGACGTTTATTTTCCGCCCCTTTTGTAAAAAATGCGCCCTAAACCTTACTCAAAGATATAGCGGAGGCCTAATTGCCCTTGCCATCTGGAAGAGAAGTTGGTGGTCCAGACCGTTGAGGTGGGTTGGTTGAAGGTGAATGTAGGGCGGTTCTGTTGGTTTCGGTTCACAAACCGGACCAGTTCCACGGCCGCATTGTTCACGCTATAACTACGCCCCCAATCCTCATTGAATAGGTTACCCACGTTGAACACGTCAAAAGTAAGCTGCAAGGTATGTTGCTTAGCGCCAATGGTGGTGAAGATGTCCTGCGCCAGGCGAAGGTCTACCCGATGCGTCCAGGGGGTTCTGGCGCCGTTCCTTTCAGAGTATTGGCCGCGGCGGGTTCTCAGATACTCGTCATTCTCAATAAAGGAATTCAAGTCTGCCCATTGCTGCGCGGCAGTACGGGTAACCACCCCAGAAGAAACCAGGTCTACCAATCCGCTTTCTTCAATGGTGCGCGGCACGTACAGCAGATCGTTCGCCGTGTTGCCATCATTGTTTACATCACGAGCATACAGGTAGGTGAAGGGCAAGCCCGACTGCCCTTCATAAAAGAGGGAAATGGAGGTAGAGAAGTTGTTCAGCCATTTGAACGTGTAGCCGCCGGAAGAGATGATCCGGTGGCGAATGTCAAAGCGGGAGTAGGAAAGTTCTGGGTCATTTGGGTTCCGGATAATCTGGTTGAACTGCCAGTTAGACAGAGCGGTACTGCTGGCGCCACTGTTTACGTCTTCTGACCGGCCGTAGGTGTACGCCACCATAGTGTTAATCCCGTTATTGAAGTTTTTCTGCAATTGGCCCGTTAAAGAATAGGTATAGCCCTTACTCGTGTTGTCAAGCAAGATCACGTTGGTAAAGCTGTTGGAAACGCGGGCGTTAGAATACAGTGGGCGGTTGTCAGGTCCGGTCAGCGTACTGGTGGGTTCCAGAAGATTAATGTCACGGTACACAATGTCATTCAAGGTCTTGGAGTAAATACCTTCCAAGGTGGCAATGATGCCAAGGGGGAGGGTATAATCAACGGCCAGGTTGCTCCGGAACGTCTGGGGGATCTTGAAGTCTTCCGTGATCAGGTTAATCTCCGTAGAGGTAGTGGGCCCCAGAGTGCGGATCTGGTTGACATCAGAAATAAACCGGTTAGGCGCCGTCTGATTTAGCAACCGGAGAGTATTATAGTTGAGCCCATTGTTGACAAACTGGTTCGACTGCCACACAAACGGCACCCGACCAGTAAAGATGCCCGTACCCCCACGCACCTGTATGGTCTTGTCGCCTTTTACGTCCCAGTTGAAACCCAGGCGGGGTGCCCACAGCAGTAAACCACTGGGGGTCTCGTCTGTTCTCAGGTTGGTGTACTGGGGAATGTTCTCAAAAGCAGCTTCCACGGCCTGGTTGCGGGCCGGCGCATCAGGGATCACCGGTACATCCAGGCGTACCCCCAGGGTTAACCGGAAGGTAGGGAACAGGTCTATTTCATCCTGGGCATAGAACCCTAGCTGCATGGCGTTGAATTCAGCGGCCGGGGTGGGGTTGTTAGGGTCAGTAGAATAGTTCTGTTCAATCTGGAAGGGCCTTCTGGCGTAGAAGTCCTGTACGTTATTGAACTGGTAGTACCCGTTGTAGTTGTTGATGAACAGGTTCCTGAATTTGAAGAACTCATTGTGGGTACCCAGGGTGATGGTGTGGTTCCCCCGGAAGATGGTGAAGTTGTCGGTGAATTCAAAAATGTCCTGGTCCAGTTCATTGAAGGCCGAACTACGCTCAGTACCGGCAGAGATGGTATTACTGCCGCTGTTCAGGAACCGGATGGTGACCTGCGGGAACAAGGCGCCAGGCGTGTCCCGCTTGTCCCTGATTCTGGAGTAACCCACAATCAAGCTGTTGGACAGGCTTTCAGAAAAACGGCTCCTTAACTCAGCTACCGTGCTGTTGGTAATGCTGTTGAACTGGTACGCATTGTTGCCAAACCGGAAGGTGGTGTTGGTACGGGTGATGTTGTCATCAAAGGCATCCACAAAGTTGTGGCGCAGGGTAAGCTGGTGCCGGTCGGTGATGTTCCAGTCCAGGCGCCCGAACAGCTTGTTGCTCTCTGTACGGCGGTTTACCGGCCCAAAAGTGCCCGGGTCATACCCGTACCGGACGCGTAGGGTATCTGCTATCCTTCTAACGTCTTCGGCAGGCACAATGGAGGTAGATTCTCCCAGGTTGAACAGCAGAGGCTCGGTGCGCCGGGTAATCTCCCCATTCAGGAAGAAGAACAGCTTGTCTTTGACCACTGGTCCGCCTACCCTGAAACCGGTCTGGTAGTCTTTGAATTCAGCGGTTTCCCGTCCGGTCACCGGATCATCACCCACGGTGTTCTGGTTGCGGCCGAACCCATAGACAGAGCCTTCCCAGTTGTTGGTGCCCGAGCGGGTGACTGCGTTGATCCCGCCACCCGTGAAGTTCCCGAATTTTACGTCATACGGCGCCAGCACCACCTGAATCTGGTCAATGGCATCCAGTGAAATGGGCTGCGTGCCGGCTTGCCCTCCGGGGGTGCCGGTGCCCGCGAGACCAAACACATCGTTGTTCACGGCACCGTCAATAGTGATGTTGTTGTACCGGTTATTGGCCCCGCCCAGAGAGTTGCCTGACGCTTGGGGAGTGAGCCTGGTAAAATCCTGCAAAGAGCGGTTCAAGGTAGGCAACCGTTCTATCTGTTCGCGGGACACGTTGGTGGCGGCCCCTGTGCGGTCCGCGTTAATCACGGATCCGCGCTCAGAGACCACCTGCACTTCATTCAAGCCCACCGCATTCTCAGAGAGGCTGACGTCTAACCGAAGGGTCTGGCCCAAAGACAGGAATATGTTTTCGCGCCTCTGGTCTTGGTAACCAATATAGGTGGTGGTGATGGTGTAAGGCCCTCCCACCCGCATGTTCTGGAGGTTGAAGCGGCCAGCTTCATTGGTGCTGGCGGCATATTGGGTGTTAGACGGCGTGTGCACAGCCACCACGGTGGCGCCGGGCAGACCTTCGCCCCGGGCATCTGTTACCTCACCGGTCATAGAGGCCGTGGTTGTCCCCTGGCCCCAACTAAGTTGGACCGGTAACCACATCACCAAAAAGAAAAGTACCCTGGTACAAAGTTTTTTCATAAAAATTCCTTTAATCAAAGCTTGAGGATGAACTGATAAGTAGCAGAAATAGCAATAGAGGCAGTGTTTTAGCACTTAAGTCAGAAAGGCTCCTCCGGTAGAAAACAGGGTGGAGGCGACCAGCCGGGATGGACTGGGAGGGGAACGTCAGTATATAGGAGATCTTTAATACTAACTGATAGGGTATCATTTAGTTAGCTGCTTCCCTTTACGGTGCCTTTCCGTTCAGGTTAGCCAGATGGTGTAACTTATTTGTTATCTATTTTAATTAAAATAGGCAGGAAATAAAAATGTTATTGGAATTGCCATAGAGGTTGTCTTTTGTTCTTCAGCGATACCATGCTGTATATAGCTGGTCGTATTTCCTCCAGAGACAGCATTGGAAACTTAGGTTATGTCACCTCAGGGAAAAGTCGTTTTGAGCCTGTTTTTTTTAAAAGAGCCAAAAAAGCCTACCCTTTAGGATAAGCCTCTGTAAGAAGAGAAAAAGGAAGGCACAAAAAAAGGGCGAACCATTGGTTCGCCCTTTCTCTAATTGGTTTTGTTGAATCTTTATTGGAAGATGTAACGAAGACCAACTTGTCCTTGCCATCTTGAAGAGAAGGTATTTCCCCAAACTTTTTTAGCTGGCTTGCTGAACGTATAAGTTGGTATATTAGTTGTAGCGTTACGGCTAGCACTTACTAATTCAACAGCAGAGTTCTGGATAAAGTACTGATGGCCCCAGTCCTTGTTGATCAAGTTGCCAACATTGAAGACATCAAAGCTTAATTGGAACTTATGGTTTTTGCCACCAGCAGCAAAGAGGAAATCTTGTGTTAAACGTAAATCAACCTGGTGGGTCCATGGCGTGCGGGCACCGTTACGCTCTGTGTATTGTCCACGACGAGTGCTTAGGTAAGAATCTCCTGAGATGTAGGCATCTAAATCAGCCCACTGCTTGTCATCTACAATGTTGATTTCACTTCTGTCTCTAGGCACATACATCAAGTCGTTACCAGTGTTACCATCTCCGTTGAGGTCACCTCTGTAAAGGTAGGTGAAAGGAGTGCCAGACTGGCCTTCGTAGAAGAGTGCAATGGAAGTACCAAAGTTGCCCGCGTAGTTGAAGGTATAACCACCAGTGGCAATGATACGGTGACGAACATCAAAACGAGAATAAGAAAGCTCTGGGTCATTTGGGTTCCAAACGATCTGGTTAAACTGCCAGTTAGAACGGGCGGTGCTGCTTGTGCCACTGTTCAAGTCTTTAGACTCGCCGTAAGTATAGGCAACCATAGTGTTCAGGCCGTTCTCAAAGTTCTTTTGTAACTGGCCGGTTAAGCTGTAAGAGTAACCTCTGTTAGCGTTGCTCAACAAGATTGTGTTGGTAAAGCCAGAGTGGACTCCTCTTTGTGTTGGGTAGGTAGGACGGTTATCGGCACCTACGAGAGTACCAGTAGGCTGTCTCAGGTTCACATCTTGGTATACAATGTCATTAAGGGTTTTAGAATAAATACCCTCAAGTGTAGCAATGATGCCTAATGGAAGCGTATAGTCAATACCCAAGTTGGTACGGAACGTTTGCGGGATTTTGAAATCATTGGTAACCAAGTTGATCTCAGCAGTGGTTCCGGCGGTACCTAAATCACGGATTTTATCAATGTTTGGCTCAAAACGAGGCGGGTTGTTGCGGAACAGGGTATTAAATGTAATACCATTGTTGGTGAATTGGTTAGACAACCAAACAAATGGAACACGGCCGGTGAAGATACCAGTACCACCACGAACTTGGAAGGTTTTGTCGCCTTTCACATCCCAGTTGAATCCTAAGCGAGGTGCCCACAATAACTGGCCACTAGGAGTTTCATCGGTACGTAAGTCTCTTAACCCGTTGTATGGGAAATAAGCTTTCTCCAATGCGTAGTTACGGTCAGGAGTATCTGGCATTACCGGGATATCTAAACGTAAACCAAGGGTTAACCTGAAATTGTCGGTTACTGAAATCTCGTCCTGAACGTAGAAACCTAATTGCATGGCATCAAATTCTGCCGCTGGACGTGGATTGTTGGCATCAGCAGAATATGTTTGCTCTATACGGAAAGGTCTTGGAGCTGGGTTACCATTTGCATCAGTTCTGAAGAAGTCTCTGAAGCTGTTGAACTGGTAGTATCCATTACCATTGTTCACGAACAGGTTGCGGAAGCTGAAGAACTCATTGTGCGTACCTAAAGTCAATGTATGGCGACCTAAGAAGGCAATCAGGTTATCAGTTACTTCAAAGATGTCCTGATCCAACTCATTGAAAGCAGAGCTACGCTCAGTACCAGCATCAACGTTACCTGTACCACCGTTAGAGTAATTGATTCTGATCATTGGGAAGAGACCACCAGGCGTATCACGTTTATCACGAATTCTTGAGTATCCCACAATTAAATTGTTAGAAATGCTTTCTGAGAAGCGGCTTCTTAATTCAGCTACTGTACTGTTAGTAGTGCTGGCAAATTCGTAAGCGTTGTTGGCAAAACGGAAACCATTGGTAAAGCGAGAGATGTTGTCATCAAAAGCGTCAACAAAGTTGTGCCGAAGCGTTAATTGGTGACGGTCTGTGATGTTCCAGTCTAGGCGGGCAAATATCTTATTACTTTCTGTACGGCGATCAAGAGGACCAAAAGAACCTGCATCATAGCCGTAGTTGGTGTTGAGGTAGTTGTATAACATCTCCACACTATCTCTTGGTACTGTAGAACCGGCATCACCCAGATTGTTTAAAAGAGGCTCAGACCGACGTGTGATTTCACCATTCAGGAAGAAGAACAATTTATCTTTAATCACCGGACCGCCAATACGGAAACCAGTCTGGTAATCCTGAAAGTCAGCTGGTTTAGCTTCTGTCACGGGGTCTTTCCCGATAGTTTTCTCATTACGCATGAAACCATACACAGAACCTTCCCAGTTGTTTGTTCCTGAGCGGGTAACGGCATTGATACCACCACCCGTGAAGTTACCGAATTTCACGTCATAAGGAGCTAATACCACCTGGATCTGGTCAATAGCGTCCAATGAGATAGGCTGAGTACCAGCCTGACCACCAGGAGTACCACTACCAGCTAAACCAAACACGTCATTGTTCACGGCACCGTCAATGGTGATGTTGTTGTACCGGTTGTTGGCGCCACCAATTGAGTTACCTGAAGCCTGAGGCGTAAGGCGGGTGAAGTCTTGTAAAGAGCGGTTAAGGGTAGGTAAGTTTTGAATCTGTTCGCGAGATACGTTAGTGGCGGCTCCGGTGCGGTCTGCATTGATAACAGCACCGCGTTCAGCAACTACCTGTACTTCAGAAAGCCCTATGGCACCTTGAGAAAGATTGAAGTCTAATCTCAGATTCTGACCCAGGGCAAGAAATATATTCTCTTTGCGCTGTTCTTGGTACCCTACATAAGTGGCAGTGATAGTGTACGGGCCGCCTACGCGCATGTTCTGTAGGTTGTACCGGCCATTGGCATCAGCACTGGCTGCGTATTGGGTGTTGGAAGGAGTGTGTACTGCCAAAATGGTTGCTCCAGCCAAACCGGCGCCACTAGCTTCTGATAGTACGCCATTCATGGAGGCGGTTGTTGTGCCTTGACCCCAAGACAGGTGCACAGGCAAACACATCACCACGATGAGCATCAATCGGGTAAACAGGTTTTTCATAAAGGGTTTTTTTTGGGCAAAAGTATAAAAGGTGAAAAGAAAAGAAGGTAAGGATATTGTTAAATTAACATTAAGAATGTTAACAGAACGGCAAAGAGAGGAAATAGAAAAATCCCTGTGGTAAGAGGACATCTGTTGTGGTCAGTAATTTGACATCACAAAGATAGAGAGGAAATTGGTTTGTCTGACAAGCATTTGTGAAACTTAATTTTAAGTTTCAGATGAACCCCAAGAGAGGCCATTTACGATTTGTTAACGCATTTTTAAATTGTTAACCAAGGCTTAAGGCAAGCGTTTGTTCGTTGGAGGATTAGTAATAATACCAGCGGTCTGCTGTGGTTTTATCAAAAGCAGAAATTTTTAGAAGGATAATTCTTAGATGCCGGGACGCACCGCTTTTACAAATATTTTTTGATAATAAGGCGAGAATAGGTTGTCTTCTGTGACACCCAAAGAAGTGGAGGCATGGATAAACCATATTTCTTCTGGGTTTACTACTTCAGTCACCATGCCCACGTGGGTAATGTTGGAAAGGCTGTTAGAGGAGCTGAAGAAAACCAGGTCACCGGCCTTGAGCTCATGGGTAGAGACAGACGGCCCAAACTGGCTTTGCTCAGAAGAGGTGCGCGGAAGCTGGATGTCAATGGCCTGGAAAGAGGTACACAGAAGGCCCGAGCAATCCATGCCCACGCGGGTGGTGCCCCCAAATTTGTACGGAGTGCCCCGGAAGGAGCGGGCGGTGGAAATGACTGTCTGTATCTCACGGCTCACGGCCCGGTTGCTGGAAAGCCGGATAGAGCGCGATGGCTTTTTGCTCTTGCTGGAGATCCTGATTTCCTTGGTAGGTTTGCGGGTAACTCCTGTGCGGCGGCGTTCCAATCGTTCTTTTCTCTTCAGCTCCGCAATCTCGCTGGCCGACCGGTACTTGTCATTAGGCTTGCTAAACGTGGAGTAAGAAGACTTACCGCAGGAGCCCAGCAGCAAAGCCAGACTCAACAGAAGGAGAGAAGAAGTTTTAGATACGTGGTTCAAAGCTATCTCTTAAGCGGCTTGTACTAGGGAACGACAAAGATAAACCATTCCCTTTTTTCTGAAAAGTAATTTCAGGCTTTGCTTTTGTAAACGATAAGGCAAGTCGGGAATTGTAGGGCCGCTGTGCTTCGCCGGCTGAAACAGGTGCTAAAAGAAGCTGTTCTGGGGCCTTTGCACCAGGCTAAAAGGAAGGGTTTGTTTTGTTACTAACAGAGAATTAATGGGTTATGTAACAGAGATGTTTCCCTGCTGTTTTTCAGAAAAAGAGCCAAAAAGAATTTACCCCCTGCCTTGCAGGAATTCCACGGCCCGGCGCTCAGAATAGTAGAGGCCCTTGAGGAAATCCTCAGAAAAGCCTACGTGGCCTCCTTCTTTGGGCATTTCCAGGTAAAAATCTGGGTTCTGTAGGGCTTGGTCTACGGGGAAGCACTCCTGCGAGAGAAAAGGGTCATTCTGGGCGTTCACCAGCAGCGTGGGAACCTTGATCTTGTGCAGGTGCGCCACCGAACTGCACCGTTCATAGTAGTCATGGGCGCTTTCAAAGCCGTGCATAGGAGCCGTATACCGGTCATCAAACTGCTCAAAGGTGAGAATGCGCTCATAATCCGTTAAGTCCACCTCAAACCGTTGCGCCTTCTCCTTCAGTTTTTCATGGAGCGACTTCAGGAACCGCCGCATGTAGATGCGGTTGGCGGGTTTGGCCAGTTGCAGGCACGCGCTGTGCATGTGGCAGGGAACAGAGAAGACCGCGGCCCGGGCCACCTGTTCGGGTACCTTGTCCGTCCATTGCCCCAGGTAATTGAGGGTGAGGTTGCCGCCCATGCTGAAGCCCACCAGGTAAATAGTTTGGTAATTGCCGGTGGCCAGCGCATGGCGCACCACCAGGTCCAGGTCTTCTACGGCCCCCATGTGGTACGACCGGAGCAGGTGGTTGGGCTCGCCGCTGCAGCTCCTGAAATTCCAGGCCAGGGCGTCCCAGCCGGCCTTGTTCATAGCGCGTACCATGCCTTTCATGTAGGGCCGGTGGGTGTCGCCCTCCAGGCCATGTGACAAGACCACCAAGGTGCCTGCCCCCACCTGTGACCAGTCCAGGTCCAGGAAATCCTGATCCGGGGTAGTGATCCTTTCCCGCCGGTACGTCACCGGAGGTAGGCGCCGCAGCACGCTGGGTAGAATGGTCTGGAGATGCCCTTTGAGCAGATAAGACCGGCTTTGGCCAAAACGGGAGGGGAGAAGCGGCATAAGGTAGGGTTCCGGGGCAAAAGAAGACCGGAAACGCAAAATTACGCCTTTGAACGGGGTGCCGCAACTCTATGAGAGGAAGCTATAGTAATTGGACTATATTTATTCATCGGCACTTTGGTTGTATTCACCGTGAAGAGCAGGAGGTAGAGCTAAAAAATAAAAAAGGAAAGGATGAAGCCTTTACTTTTGAGGTATTATTGGTTTATAGAAAAGTTTCTCCCCCTAATTCTCTACAAGAATGCAGTATCTTGATGCAGTAGAAAATATAACTCCTCAAAGGCAGCTTCCGGGAGAAGTTCTGAAGAGCTTCCTCACGCCCGAGCAAATGATCCAGTTGGCCTATGCCAGATTGGCCTACCTGAAAGCCCTTTACAGAAAACAGCTAGGCTTTGAGGGGGAAGAATATACGCAGAAGAGGAGGTAGTCAGCCCTGCCTGGGTTTCCTGTCCATTTCTTTCAAAAGAGCCCTAAACCATAACTCCTATCCAACAACCATTTACAACGCTTCCCTTCCTGGGTTTGAAAAAGGCCACCGGGCAGGGCGTTAGTAGCCTTTTCTGCCACGTTTTCAAAAAAGAAGGCGGTTATCTCTGCTGTGGTAGCCAGAGATAACCGCCTTGGGGTTTCAAGCGCAACCCTCGCCTGCCAGGCAGACGAATTACTGAGGATCTTTACCGCGCTTCTTTTTCTGTTTGTGCTTGACCACCTTGGCATCCACGTAGAAGATAATCTCCTCGGCAATGTTGGTGATCTGGTCCCCAATGCGCTCCAGCTTCCGGATGATGCCCGAGACCTTGAGGCTCTGGTTGATGTTGTCTGGGTGCGCCTGGATGTACCGGATGATCACCTTGTCGGTTTTCACGTGGATCTTGTTGAGCAGCTTGTCGCGCTTGATGAGGTCGCGGGCCAGCTCGGTGTTTTCCTCGTAGAAAGCCCGTTGCACATCAGCCAGCATAGATTCAGCGGCATCATACATCTCCAGTACCCGGGTGGTTTCCAGCAGTTCGGGGTCCACGGGAAAATTGGCTTCCCTGATGAGCTGCGCGATTCCTTCAGAGGAATCACCGATGCGTTCAATGTTGGCGTTGATTTTCAGGATGGCCATGAGCCAGCGCAGGTCCACGGCCACCGGGTTGTAGAGCGCGAAGATGTTCTCGCACATGCGGTCAATCTTGATGTCATAGGCGTTCACCTTCTTTCCGCGTTTGATGATCTTCCGGAGCAGCTCCTCATCCCCATTCAGCAGAGCGTCTTTCCCGGCCAACATCTGAAACTCCACCAGGCTCCACATTTCGTTTACCTTGTCTTTGATAGCGAGGAGCTCTTTATCTAAATGATTCATGGGTCTAGAAGCTTTTCTGGGTGTTAAATAGAGGATAATATAAACAACTTTCGTCAGAACAACGGGATACTCCTTGGCCAAAGAGGCGCCGAGGCCTGTTTAAGGCCTGTTTCTGCAAAACGAGGCCTTAAACAGGCTTTCATTCCGGGCCAGTGGCCCCGGGCTTACCCAAAGCGGCCGGTGATGTAGTCCTCGGTGCGTTTGTCTTTGGGGTTGGTGAAGATGGTCTTGGTTTTGGCATGCTCCACCAGTTCACCCATGTAGAAAAAAGCGGTGGTATCACTTACCCGACCGGCCTGCTGCATGTTGTGGGTTACAATCACAATGGTGTACTGCTCCTTCAGTTGGTGGATCAGCTCCTCAATCTTAGCCGTGGAGATGGGGTCCAGCGCCGAGGCGGGTTCATCCATGAGCAGCACCGAGGGGGAGATGGCCAGGGCCCGGGCAATGCACAGACGCTGTTGCTGCCCCCCAGACAACGCCAGGGCAGACTTGTTCAGGTTGTCCTTCACCTCGTTCCATAGGGCCGCCTGGTGCAGGGCTTTCTCGGCGGCCTCTGCCAAGGCGGCCTTGTTAGACATGCCCTGGATCTTGAGCCCGTAGACCACGTTTTCATAGATGCTCTTAGGGAACGGGTTGGGTTTCTGGAACACCATGCCCACCCGCTTGCGCAATTCATCTACCAGCACGTTCTTGGCGTAGATGTTCTCCCCGTCCAGCAGGATCTCGCCTTCGGTCTTGAAGCCATCTATATAATCATTCATGCGGTTGAAGATGCGCAGGAAGGTAGACTTTCCGCAGCCGGAAGGCCCAATGAAGGCTGTCACGGTCTTTTCCTCCATGGCAACGTTGATGCCTTTGAGCGCATGGAAGTCACCGTAGTAGGCGTTGATATCCCTGGCTTCTAACTTTATCTGTTTTTTGCTCATGCTTGTGTGCTTACCACTTTATTTTTTTCTGCTGTTTGTTCCGTAGGTATACGGCAATGCCATTGAGCAGGAAGGTGATCAATAATAACATGATGATGGCCGCCGCCGCATTCACCAGGAACTCGGCCTGGGGCCGGGAGGTCCAGTTGAAGATCTGGATAGGCAACACGGTGAACTCATCATTGGGCGAGGAAGGCACGAACGGCACATAGGCCAGCGCACCCACCACCACCAGCGGCGCGGCTTCCCCTACGGCCCGGGAGAGGGACATGATCACGCCCGTCAGGATTCCGCCAAACGCGGCGGGCAGCACCTGCAGCCACGTGGTCTGCCATTTGGTGGCGCCCAGGGCAAAAGAACCCTGGCGCACCGTCTGCGGCACCGCTTTGAGCGACTCACGCGTGGTCACGATCACAATGGGTAGTACCAGGAGCGAAAGGGTCATGGCGCCGGCCAGCAGGCTACTGCCCATGCCCATCTGCCGCACAAAGATCTCCAGACCCAGCAGACCGTAGATGATGGAAGGCACCCCCGCCAGGTTGGCGATGTTGATCTCCAGAAAAGAGGCCATCTTGGTTTTCTTGGTGTATTCCTCCAGGTAGACCCCGGCGGAAATGCCCAGCGGGAAGGCGATGAGGCTGGTGAGTACCAGGATCCAGAGGGTACCGGCCCAGGCCGTGAGAATACCAGAGCGGCTGGCCCTTCTGGAGGGCAGGCTGGTGAGGAAGTCCCAGTCAATGCGGGCCAGGCCCTCAGAGAGGATGTTGATCAGGAGCGCCGCCAGGAACACCAGCCCAATCAGCATGCAGAAGATGCCGAAGACCTGGAAGGCCTTGTCTTTGATTCGGTTGCGGGTTGAGTTAGTCATACTTCTCCTGATATTTCTTTTTGATCCAGAAGCTGAGGTTGTTCAGCGCGAAGGTGAACACGAACAGCACCAGGCCCGCCGCGAAGATGGTGCGGTATTCCAGTGAGCCGTGCGGCACGTCGCCCAGGCTTACCTGCACAATGTAGGTGGTGATGGTCTCAATGGGCACCAGCGGGTTGAGCGTGAACCGGGGCTGCTGGCCGGCGGCAATGGCCACCAACATGGTTTCGCCCACCGCCCTTGAGATAGCCAGGATCACCGAGACGATGATCCCGGAGGATGCGGCCGGCACCATTACCTTGAAGGCGGTCTGCAGGCGGGTAGAGCCCATGCCATAGGCCGCCTCGCGCAGGGATTTTGGCACCGCGCTAATGGCGTCTTCGCTCAAGGAGGAGATCATGGGAATGATCATGATGCCCATCACGATACCCGCGGAAAGGGCGTTGAAGCCCGCCAGGTTAGGAATGAAGCCTTGCAGGAACGGCGTGACCACGGTAAGGGCGAAGAACCCGTACACCACCGTAGGGATGGTGGCCAGCACCTCCAGCACGGGCTTGATGGTGCTCTTCAGCCGCGCCGGCGCGTACTCATTAAGGTATATGGCAATGGTGAGGCCCAGGGGCAAGGCCACCGCAATGGCAATGGCTGTGGTCAGGAATGTGCCTGCCACCAGCGGCAGAATCCCGAATTCCTTTTTGGCGAAAAGCGGCGTCCATTCCGTTCCGGTGATGAATTCAATGATGGACACCTTCTGGAAGAAGGGGATGGAACCTGAGAGCAGCACCCAGATAATCCCAATGGTGACCAGGATGGTGATGGTAGCCGCCAGCCACAAAAGGCCCTCTATGATTTTCTCCGATAGTTTCAAACCTTGGGAGTTTAGTTTCGGCTGGGCCGCAAAAGGGGCCTAGCCGGTTTGGTTGACATTTAGTACTAGCTTGTCCTGCCGCGTACTCCGCAGGCAGGAAGGGTGAGCCGGGTTTTAGACCTCTTTTCACAGAAACAGGCCCAAAATGAAGGTGGACTTACCTAGGAAGGCTTCCTCCTTGGCTTGTGGGCCTGCCGGGGAAAAGCGGTTTAAGGGGTGTTTTAAGAAAAATGACCCTTAAACCGCTTTTCCTCTGTGAAAGGTCCGCTTACTTCTTCAGCCCAGAAACGAACTCTTGGAACTTCTGTTTCTGCTTCTTGATCTCTTCTTCTGGCATGGCAATGTAGCCCACCTCAGTGCTCAAGGCATTGGCATTGTCCAGGTAGAATTCCACGAACTCCACCACCTCTGGTCGGCTGGCGGCTTTGGAGTTCACGTAGATGAACAGAGGTCTGGAAAGCGGGGCATACGTGCCGTTTTTCACCGTCTCTGGGGAAGGCAGGATAGCGCCTTTCCCGTTCGTGTCATTCTGGTCATCTATGGCTACGGCTTTCAGTTTTGCTTTGTTCTCCACGTAGTACGCGTACCCAAAGAAACCCAGGGCGAACTTATCTGTAGACACGCCCTGCACCAGCACGTTGTCGTCTTCAGAGGCGGTAAAGTCGCCGCGGCTGGCGTGGCTCTTGCCTACCACGGCCTCTGTGAAATAGTCATAGGTGCCAGACTCTACGCCGGCGCCAAACAAGTGAATCTCCTGGTCAGGCCATTCCGGACGGATCTGGTTCCATCTGGTGATCTTGCCTTGGGCGGCAGGCTCCCAGATTTTCTTCAGTTCGGCTACGGTCATGGTAGAAGCCCAGGTGTTCTCTGGGTGCACCACCACGGTGAGGCCGTCATAGGTTACCGGCAGTTCCAGGTAGGTGATGTTGTTTTCCTGCGCCATTTTGGCTTCGCTCTCTGAGATAGAGCGCGAGGAGTTGTTGATGTCCGTCTCGCCGCGCACGAATTTCTTGAACCCGCCGCCGGTGCCAGACACCCCCACGGTCACTTTCACGTCTGGTGCCTCGGTCCGGAATTCCTCGGCCACGGCCTCCGTGATAGGGTACACGGTAGAGGAGCCATCAATCTGGATGCTGCCAGTGAGATTGTCGTCGGTGCCGTTTGATTCTTTGGAGTTTCCGCCGCAGGCTCCTAAAAACAGGGTGCCGGTCACCAGCAAGGCTGCTTTGAGGGTAGAAAGGTTCAGGTTCATTTTTTTCATGGTGTATACGTGTTCTGTTTAAGTCAATGGAACGTTAGAAATTGAACTGAGCCTGGATCCTGAGCATCTGGCCGTTCTGCCGGTTGTTCAGCGCTTTGCCGTCTCGGTTGGTCCGGTCAGAGATAGTGTACTGAGTTGCGAGCTCAAAGTTGGGCAAGGGCTGCCATTCCACCCCAATCTCGGTTTCGTACACCTTGCTGAAGCGGGCATCCGTCTCGGTTTTCTTGCCGCCTTCATAGAACTGCGCCTTGACGAAAGGAACGAGATGGTGCTTTCCTATGCTGACCAGGTACATGGCCTGGGCATAGCCCCCGTGCAGGTCTTTGGTTTGGATGGTGTTGGTGGCCGGGTCAAACTCAGGGCCTTCGCCTACGTTGTATTCGGCCTGGAACCCGAACGGCTGGGGGTACATCACAAGGCTGGCGGCCACGCGTTGGTCTTTGAAGTCGCCGCCTTTGATGGCGGTGCTGCTCAACTGGTCTGCCGTGACCGTGTAGGTGCCGGTGTAGGCCTGCAGGCTGGGCTCTATGATCTGCCCGTTTTTCAGGGCGAAGGGGTAGGTAACCCGGGCTACCACGTGCTGGCTGTTGTTGGCCTCTGCGCGGTTGGCCGTCTGGCCGTTGTAGATCCCCAGCCCAAACACGCCGTAGTCACCTGAGCCTTTGAGGCGGCTGTTGGCCAGTTCACTGAATCTTTTTCTGATGTGGGCCGGGGCCCAGTAGAACATCACGCCCAGGTCACGCTCATTGGGCAAGGCGCTGTTGAGGGCGTCATTCCGGTCTTGGGTAAGGCGGTTCTGGCTGGACTGCAGGTTCTCAAACCCGTAGGGGATCTTGCTTTGCCCCACCCGCAGCCTGAATTCCTTTTCCTTGTCTAAGGAAAGGTCAAAATAGGCGTCTCTGAGTTGCACGAAGTGGAGGCTGGAACTACCGGAAGGCGTAGAGGCCAGATCTGGCTGGATATACAGATACACCCGGTCATGGACGTTGCCGCTGAACACCAAACGGGCTCTCCGGATCAGGAAGCCGCCGCCTTCGCCCACCGATTTGTCGTATTCGGTTTTAAAGGAGGGGTTGGTTTCCAGCAGGCGGTTGTAGCGGAACTGCACATACCCCCTGAGGGAGATTTTGTCATACCACTTTGATTCGGCCTGTTTAGGGGCCACTGGCGCCGCAGCGGCATCAGTGGTCACTACTGAGTCTTTGGCCGGAATGGTTTGGGCCGTAGCTACGCTTTGCGGAAGTGTCAATGCAATACTAAGAATAAGGCCTAACGCATACCGGTGCCCGGGTATTCTTTTGTTTATGGGTGAGAACATAAGCAAAATTAAAAATGGTCTTGGCCGGCCGCTGCTCAAGGGTAGTCACGACCTTAAGTAGCTGAAATGCCGTAGCCTTGGGCGGGAAAGAAGTCTGAACGTTTTTCAGGCCTGGTTTTCCCTTTGTAGACGCCTGTAGTCAGCAGGTGTAAAGCGTTCCCAATAACATGGTGCAAAAGTAGAGGCATAGTATTGCCCCAATATTACTGCTATGTTACCTAATTGTTAAGAAAACGGAAGTCACCAGGTGCGGGCAACGAAAGAAAAAGGCAGGGCCTATTTTTCGGTTAAGTTCATGGGCAAGTTTACCCCGCAGGGTGGGTTTAGCAGGCTTTTTAAGAAAATGCCGCCTAAACAGGCGATTGGTGAGGGATGGAAAATAAAGTGCGGGCCGGGGGAAACCGGGAAAGCCATTTTGGGGTATGAGGTTAATTATCTTATATTTAATCACGCTTTTTTCATGAAATAGCTTGCGCTGAAACTATATTCTTATGGGGAAGACGATCCTACTGATTGAGCCTTACATGTCTATCTGGGTAGACACCAAAACCAATATCCTGTACGTGGACTGGTGGGGAGCCATCACCAAAGAGAATGTGTTAGACGGGTGCCGGCTGCTGCTAAGCATGCTGGAGAAAGAGACCTGCAACATGATCATCAACAACAACGCCAACGTTACCTCCCATTGGAAGGCTACCGCTATCTGGGCCGCCACCATCGGTTTCCTGGAACTGGACAAGACCACGTGCGCTTATTTTGCCTGGGTCAAACCTCCTCAAAGCAACCTGTCATCTGACTATGTGGCCCGCCTGGATACCCGAAAAGTACAGGTGAAAATATTTGATAGCCAGTTAGCCGCCGAGCGGTGGCTGCTTTCAGTACAGCAAAACCTCCCGCAGAAAGAGGAAGCCGTAGAGGAGGCAGCCTGAGCAGCCATCCCGGAAAAACCAGGTTGGCGGCGGTCCTTCATATTCTGGTCCAGCAGACCGGGCAGCGGTGAGGAGCCTGGCCACCGAGGAAGGGGGGCAGATTATGAAAAATCCCTGCAGACATGGACCGGGTGCTGCCTGAACCAAGCCTTAGCCAAAAGCCTGATGGCTACTTTGCGCCTTGTGGCCTTGTTCCGCCCAGGAGGGCCTTGCCCAGAGATTACTTTTGTTTACCACTTTTTACCCGGGCACAGATCCTTCAAATAGTGAATAGATAAACAGCTGTGCAGAGGCCCAAAGGAGGAGATCGGTTTTTATCCTGTTTTACAGAAAATATGGCCTAAACGCGGTCTCCCACCCGGCGGTTCTTGCGTAGGCAAGGGCAGCGAAAATTCTTCCCAACCTTCTACAGACCGCCCTGTTTACTTGTGGCAAGAGCGCCAATGGTTAGAACCATCCTGTGTAGTTGGCCTTAATTTTATAGATTTAGGATATTAAACGAAGAAAGTGGCTGATAATTCAAGTTCTGCCGTTCAAAACCGGCAAAGCTCCATGAAGTGGGAGAAGTTGGCGCAGCTGTCATTGGACATGATCTGCACCTTTGATAGAGATGGGTTCTACACCTATGCGAGTGAGGCCAGCATGGGCATGCTGGGATATGAGAGTGCAGAACTGGTAGGTCGGCATTTTACTGCCTTGCTGCACCCCGATGACTTAGAAAAAACCAACAGTGCTTTCCAAACCGTTCTGCATGGTGCTAAAAGTAAGGACTTTGAGAACCGGTTGGTGCACAAGCAGGGCAACCTGGTGCCTGTTCTGTGGTCATCTGCGCTGTCTGAGGAGGATGGCACTATTTACTGTGTGGTGCGGGACATCACCGAGCTGGAAGCGGGCAGACGCAGGTTAGAGGAGAGTGAGCACCGGTACAGAGCCTTGTTTGAGAACAACCCAGACATTGTCTACCTGGAAAACTGCGAAGGATTGCTTCTGGAGGTGAACAAGGGCTTTTGTGACATGTGGGGGATCTCCGCGGAAGAGGCCATCCACCAACCCTCGGTGTCTTTCCTGCCAGCAGAGGCGGTTTCCTCCGCTGAAGAGGCCCTGCAACAGGTGCTGCGGGGCAACACCATCCGGGAGGACCTGGAGATGGTCAAAGGAAACAAAAAGCTGGTATTCCATACCATCCAATACCCGGTCATGGTCAATGGAGAGGTGATAGGGGCCCAAACCATCGCCAGAGACATCACGTCCACGGTCTTAGCCTACCAGACCATCCAGAGCCAGGCCATGAAGCTGAATAACATCCTGGAGAGCATCACAGATGCCTTCCTTACCCTGGACAAAGACTGGCGCATTACCTATTTCAACAAAGAGGCAGAGCAGTTGCTTCCATTTGACCGGGCCAAGCACCTGGGCGTGAACATTTGGGATCTTTTCCCCGAGGAGGTAGGAGGTCCGGCGTATTTGCTGTACCACCAGGCCATAGCAACCGGGAAGACCACCGTGTTCACCACCTTCCTGGTGGCCCACAACAAGTGGTTCCAAGTCAAAGCATACCCTTCTGGAGAGGGCCTTTCCATCTATTTTGATGACGTCACCGAGAAAGTGAACACGCAGGGGGAGTTAGAGAAGCTCTCTTTGGTGGCCAGCAAGTCTAACAACGGCATGTTGATCATTGACAAAGACGGGGTCATTGAGTGGGTGAATGAAGGGTTCTCAAGGTTGCACGGCTATGGCCTGGAAGAGGCAGTAGGCAAGCGGCCCTTTGACCTGTTGCACCACCCCACCGTAGATGTCTCCCTTTATAAAAGCCTCAATGAGAAGCTGGGCCAGGGAGAATCTGTGTCTTTTGAGATTCTGAACCGCACTAAATCAGGGGAAGGCCTTTGGGTGAGCGTAGAGATCAGCCCGGTCTTTGACGAGGCCGGGAACATCACCCAATTTGTAGTGGTGCAGACAGACATCTCTGCCCTGAAGCAGTCTGAGCAGGAACTCACGAAATTGGCCAATGACCTTTACCGGCAGAAAAGCGATCTGCAGCAATTCTCCTACATCATCTCCCACAACCTGAGAGGACCTGTGGCCAATGCCCTGGGCCTGACAGACCTCCTCATGGAAGTGCCCAGCGATACCGTGGTCTTCAGCAAGTCATTGCGATTCCTGCAGCAGAGCGTCAAGAAGTTAGATGCGGTGCTCATGGATGTGAACACCATTCTGGGGGTACGGGACAGCAAAGGCAACCTGGAGGTAGAGCAGGTAGATATCCTCAATGTGTTAGAGCAGGCCCTGTCTTCGTTTAAAGAACCCCTCTCTTCCACCGGGGCAAAGGTGATCATAGACGTGGAGGAAGACATGCGCGTGAGGGCCAACAAAGCGTATTTACACAGTATTTTTTATAATCTGCTGTCAAACTCCATTAAATACCGGTCAGAAGAGCGAAGCCTGGAGATTCGGGTTAAATGCTTTGAATATGCCGAGAACAGGATGGTCATCTCCTTTTCAGACAACGGGACCGGTTTTGATATGGACAAGGCGAAAGACAACATCTTTAAACTATACAAGCGGTTCCACACGGAACAGGAGGGGCGGGGTATGGGATTGTTCCTGATCAAAAGTCACTTAGACGCCATGGACGGTCATGTGGAAGTCACCAGCCGGGTAGGCGAAGGCACCAAATTCATGTTGTTCTTATCCTTGAAATAAAGGCAGAAAGTGAAAAAAAGGATGGAATCACGGGCTTGTTAAAACCGAGGCACTACCCTGTGTCTTAGCATGTCCGCTAAGGAAGCTGGCAGCAAATAGAATGGGGTTTCTCCGGCCTTTTAAGTAAACCATTGCTAAACCTGTACCTGCTCTGTTGAGAATAGCCTACGTGATTTGGCTTTTTTCAAATCCACTTTTTACCCCAAGCTCCCACGTGGCGCCCCCTCTCTTGGAAGTACGATCTAGCTTTGATGAATTGAAATATAGAATAATCCATATCAAGATTACTTTATTTACGTTAGTCCTTTTAAAAGAAAAAGTATTCTTATCCTGTAAAAGGCCAAGTCATACTACCTTCATCTGTTACGAAAACGCTGCGATCAAAGCCTATTCAGGTATTTAAGATTTTTATATAGCCCTCAAAAGTGCCTATCAGGAAAATGTCTACCAGCCACCCCACAGACCTCTACCGGAATTCCTTTGAACACTCCCCCGAGCCCACTCTCCTGATTGCCCCGGATTACCTTGTCATTGACGCGAACCGCGCGGCACGGCTCCTGTACGGATTTACGGAAGTGGAATTGGCAGGGAAGGAATGGCTTGCCCTAACAGAAGCATCCGGTTTACGGCCAGAGGAAATCACAAAGGAAGCACTGGCGAAGGACAGTATGCGGTTGCCTCATATAGGGGTAAAGAAAAATGGGGAACGTTTCCACTGCACGCTCTCTGTGGCTCCGTTGGAAGCCGGAACTGGAAAGGGACTAATCTGTACTATTTTACCCCATGCGCAGCAAACGGCATCTTCGGCAAAAGGAGCAGGGGTAGCGGAAGACGGGGCACCCGAGGTTTCTGCCTTTTCAACGCCACCTTCGCCTGGCCAGCCGCCGGAAGCCCAGGACCAACTGAACGCCCTGAAACTGACCCGGATTTATGACAACCTCACCGAAGTTATCTACCTGTATGAGGTGATCCACAACACCTCGTTCCGGTTTGAGTCCGTTAACAGCGCGTTCCTGCGGGTGACAGGGCTACGGAAAGAGCAGGTGGTAGGCCGGTACGTAGAAGAGGTGATTCCGGAGCCCTCCTTGACCCTTGTTCGGGCTAAATACGCCCAGGCAATTGAGACGGGACAAACGGTCAGGTGGGAAGAGGTGACGCCTTACCCCACGGGCGTGAAAACCGGCCTGGTCTCGGTGACACCCCTTTATGATGAACACCAGATCTGCACCAGCCTGTTGGGAACCGTGACCGACATCACCGATATCCGGGCCGCCGAGAAAGACCTCAAGGTCAGCAACGAGCGCTATGAATACGCCACCAAGGCCACCAGAGACGCCATCTATGACTGGAACGTGGTCACCGGTGATTTCCACCTGGGCGAGGGCTTCGCGAAGCTGTTCGGTTTTGATGCCCCCAGCACCGCCGACGGCCTCCATTTCTGGGATAATTACCTTCATCCCGAAGATCGGGCGGCGGTGCACCGGTCGCTGGACCATTTTCTGGGAAATGACGGGCAGGAGCAATGGGAGTTTGACTACCGGTTTCGGCGGGCCGATGGATCGTATGCCTACGTGGCCGACCAAGCCTTCGCCGTACGGGACACTGATGGAAAGCTCCTGCGGGTAGTGGGCGCCATCCAGGACCTGACCACGCGCAAGGAGCATGAGGCCGAGCGGGAACTGCTGATTTCCCACCTTACCCAGCGCAACACGGAGCTGGAGCAATTTTCCTTCATCACCTCCCATAACCTGCGGGCTCCTATCTCCAATCTGATCGGGCTGGCCCACCTCCTGGACCCAGAGGCTACAGACCAGGCCCAGACTCACTTCATTGTCTCTAAGATCAAAGAATCTGCCCAACAGCTCAATAGCATTGTAGAAGACCTGTCTGAGATTCTGGTGGTGAGAGGCAGCCAGCAGGAGGGGGCCGAATGCATCAGCCTTCGGGTGGCTTTTGAAGGAGTCTGCCAAGCCGAGCAAGAGCTTCTAACCGAAGCCGGTGCCACCATAGAGGCAGATTTCTCTGGCGGCGACAGCGTGTATTTCTCGCCGGAATACCTGCGGAACATCTTTCTGAACCTACTCACAAACTCGGTTAAATTCCGTTCACCAGCCCGAAACCTGGTGATCAAACTCCAGACCGAGACATTAGGGGGTAGACGCCAATTGACTTTTTCAGACAACGGGGTAGGGATTGATTTGGGGCGTTACGGCGGTAGAATGTTTCTTTACCAGCGTTTCCAGGCCAAGGAAGGCAGTAAAGGAATCGGGCTTTTCATGGTCCAGGAGCAACTACGGGCCATGGGCGGAAGCATTTCAGTAGCCAGTGAGGTAAACGTGGGCACCACCTTCACCATCCTTTTCGGGGAAAACCCCGCTTAATCAAAGAACCCGGTTGATGCGCTTCTTTGCCAGGAATTGACCTCAGGTGAAGAACTTTGCCCTGGTACGCCAAGAGGCAGGCTCCACCACCTTCATTGTACAACAGGAACAGGTTTGCATGCCTTTGCCACAGTGTTTCATTTTCAAGCTATTTTATTGGATTAAATACTTAAAAGAGGGTATTGACATCGCCTGGGGGTATTTGCAACTTGTACCTATAGGTAGTTGGCACAAGATCCAGAAGGTAGTTGCCATTAAAATTGGATAGCAGTAGACAATAACCGGTATTTGGCAAGCTTCTCCCCGAAGCTAACTCAACGAAGCCAAAGCTGATTATGGTAGGCACCACATCTTGTCTGAAGGGGGAATGGATTTTCCCGGAAGCGGTAGGCTCTGGTTTACTTATCTTTTAAAACCAATCAAAATGCCACATCTTAATTGGGAGTCTTTGGGTGGTGTCATTACCACAAACATCTCTTCGGTTAGTTGGTCTGCAAACAGAATAGACAATTTTGCCCGGGGAACAGACAATGCCTTGTACCACCGATGGTGGAACGGCAGTTCTTGGGGCGGTTGGGAAAGTCTGGGAGGCTTTATCACTAGTGAGCCAGTTGCCGTGAGTTGGGGAGCCAATCGCCTGGACGTTTTTGCGAAAGGCACTGACAATGCCGTACATCACCGCTGGTGGAACGGGAGTTCCTGGGGTGGTTGGGAAAGTCTGGGAGGTATCATCACCAGCAACATAAGTGCCGTCTGCTGGGGACCTAACAGAATTGACCTGTTTGCAAAAGGCACTGATAATGCCCTGTACCACAAGTGGTGGAACGGCAGCGCCTGGGGCGGCTGGGAAAGCCTGGGAGGCGCATTTGTAGGCGATCCGGTGGCGGTTAGCTGGGGCGGCAACCGGTTAGATATTTTTGTCAGGGGAACAGACAATGCCATGCACCACCGGTGGTGGAACGGGAGTTCTTGGGGAGGCTGGGAATCTTTAGGAGGCATTCTCACCAGTAACATAGCCGCTGATTGCTGGGGTGCCAACCGCATTGACTGCTTTGTGCGGGGAACCGACAACGGACTCTACCACAAATGGTGGAACGGCAGCTCCTGGGGCGGATGGGAAAGCCTGGGAGGTGTCATCACCAGCGACCCGTCGGTGGTGAGTTGGTCAGGTAACCGGCTAGATGTGTTCGCGAAAGGCACAGACGGCGCCGTCTGGCACCGGTGGTGGAACGGCAGTTCCTGGGGAGGCTGGGAAACACTGGGCGGGGTGATCACCAGCGAGGTATCGGTTACCTCCTGGGCGCCGAACCGGCTCGACCTCTTTGTGAGGGGTACCAACAACGCGATGTTCCATAAGTGGTGGAACGGGTCGGCCTGGGGGCCAGGAG
Organism: Rufibacter glacialis; assembly: GCF_008271745.1. Lineage (GTDB taxonomy): Bacteria > Bacteroidota > Bacteroidia > Cytophagales > Hymenobacteraceae > Nibribacter > Nibribacter glacialis. Next base: position 298,939 of record NZ_VKKZ01000019.1, read on the forward strand.
TCGCGAACCAAACTCTTACGGTCCATATCAAAATCCTTGCTAACCCCACCAACTTCACGGTAGACGAGATGTTCACCCAGATGCGGAACATATTCGCAGTTGCTGGAATAGAGGTAGTACGCGGCTCCACGGAGATTCTCAATGTCGCCTTGCCTGCCATTGCCCCCCTGAACGATATTGATACTGCTAGCTGCACCCGCGGCAACCCATCGGCTGAGCAGATTGCCTTGAGCAACAACCGCAATAATGCCGCGGCCAACCATGTGGTGGTTTACATGTGCCGGTCGGTTTCCAGCGACAGCGGCTCCCTGAACGGCTGTGCCTCGTTCCCCACCAACCGGCCCATGGCGGTGGTGGCTTCCTATGCCTCGCGCTACACCCTGGCCCATGAGGTAGGGCACGTGCTGGGGCTCTCCCACGTGAATGACAACAACCGCCTCATGACGAGCAACGGAACGTATAATATCACCAATCCTCCGCCTGATCTGGTTGCATCTGAGGTAACCACCATGCTTGCAAGTAATCTTTCTGTATAGAACCTAAACGTACGGTTATGCCCATCAATAAAGAGGAGCTCAAAAGGATGATCAACCTGGATGAGCCAGAGTATGAAGCCCTTGTTAGTAGGTTGTCGGCAGAGGATATCCCCACGCTGGTGGAGCTGTCAAAGGAGCCGGACCTTGCCATTGCCACCAAGGCGATCAGTTGCCTGGGCCATATGGGAAATGAGCGTGCCCTGGCAGGGCTACGGGAAGCCGTGGACCATCAAGACCCGGTACGGCGCGTGGCAGCGGCTAATTCCCTGCAGAACATGGCAAACGTGCAAGGGAGCGTGCAACTGTTAGAAAGGCTTTTAGATGATAATGACATTGGAGTTAGGAAGTTCGCGCTGAAAACCGTGGAGGCCGGCAATATCTCGCAGTTGAAGGAAAAAGTGCGGGTGATGAACGAGCGGGAGGTCAACCCTTCTCTGAAAACCCTTTCCCAGCAGGTGTTGCAAAGATTACGGTAATTAATAAGGGACCGGCCTTACTTGATTAACGCCCCCTGCTCTGAAGGGGTTGCTCCAGGGTTCCCCTGGCCGCCTCACCAGGGCACCAGGAGGGGTGTTGTCAGATAGTAAACGGAGTCGGGATCTGTTTTAATTACCCTTTGTGCCTTATATCAAGCTTATTGTCTGTCAAAGCAAAGCTATGAAAAGCCCGAAGGCTTCTGTCTTCGGGCTTTTCATAGCTTTGCTTTTGTTTCTTTTAAATAGCTTTATACAGTTACTGTGACCATTTTACCGCGCGTTTAAGTATGCCTGCTAATGTTGAGAACTTGCCCCTTCTGAGAATATATCAGTTAATGGTATTCTACCAGGTAAAGGCTGGTAAGAATTCTTCTATTTGGTAAATCCCTTAAAGTCCCCATTATTGCTACCATTAACCCTTTCCGTTAGAAGGATCATAGTAGGTAAAAACAGGTTTAATATTTATAATGGGCAGACTGGGGTATGTGCTAGCTATAGTGGGTGAACTTGCCAACGGTGAATTAAGTACGTTGAGCCCATCCGGAGTTAATTTTTACCAAACCTATTGAACAAAGACCAGAAGCGTGTCATTAAATTAAATGGAAGAGCACCGGATATATAGAATGGCCTTTGCCAGTGTTTACCCGCACTATGTTTCAAAAGCCGAGAAAAAAGGCCGCACCAAGGCAGAGGTAGATGACATCATCTGTTGGTTGACAGGATACGACCAACAAGCCTTGCAGGAACAAATTGACCAGAAGACAGACTTTAAAACCTTTTTCGCGCAGGCCCCCCACTTACACCCCAATGCGGCAAAGATCACAGGGGTGATTTGTGGGTACCGGGTAGAAGAAATAGAAGACCCGCTCATGCAGAAGATCCGTTACCTGGATAAGCTGATTGACGAACTGGCCAAAGGAAAGACCCTGGAAAAGATCATGCGGAAATAAAAGGTCTTGCTCTTTGGCCCATACCACAGATAAAGGTCTAAAAGCATGAAATTCCTACCAGGGATTATCTCTTCCGTTACCTCTCTATTCCCTGAGAAGGACTAGCGAACTCTTTGCAGGGCATCAGTTACTGGCCCTTAAGCAGGCGTCCAATAAACCCGGTCGTGTTTCACCGTCTTCTTCAAGCCCAACGCGGGCAACCTTTCTTGGGTTGTGCCCAGATAGGTAAAGTGCGGCAAATCTGAGATAACCGTCTGGAACCAGCCGTGCCGGGCCAGGATAGCGCGCACCGTCGGCTGGCTGTGCTCGTTTATATCAAGGGCCAGCATGGCAATATGCTGCGAAGCCCCAGGCGGCGAAGCCGAAGAAAGGACTGACTTAGAGAAGTGCTTGCTGAAATACAGCCCCTGGGCTTCTAATAGCAGGATTTCCTTTATTTGGCTGCTTGTCTCCAGCCCTCGGATTCGGGCAGCCTCCTGAGCGCTCAGCTTTCCGCGCTGCTGCCAGTGGGCAAGACCCGGGAGCACGCGGCGGCTCCATATCTTTTCCGTGTCCCGGTAGCTGCGCCGGGCCGCCCAGGTGCCGCGCGGGGTAATGCGTAGGTTCTTCTGGGCGGCCTCCTGGCGGGCCGCGAGCAGGGCCTTCATCGCCTCCGTCTGCAGCTCCACGGGAATGTTACCGATCTTCTCCCGCCGGGTGCTTACCTGGGCCTGCCAATGGGCGCAGTCCTCAGCATGGGCGAAAATCACCGAAGGCATGTGCACCACGCTGTCCTGCGCCACGAAAACCGCCCCGTGTTCCTTTAAAAGCCTCTGCGCCACCCAGTCGCTTGCTTCCGGCAAAGGAAACCCAGAGGGCAGATTCTGCTCAAACAACGATCTGTCCCGAGTGGTGATGGCGGTATTGTCCGTTGCCTCTGGGGCGGGAGCAATGGTGGGGTTGGAAGGAGATACGGTGGCCGCTGATTCTTTTGCAGGCCCTGGAAACCCGAGCGACAGCCAACCTCCACCCAACAGGAAAAGGCAAACGGATAAGAGGGATTTGTTCCTGAAAAGCTTCTTAGGCGGCATCAATCAACGAGTACGGTTGGGTTGCTTGAATAAAGCTACGAAGTTTGGTTGTAGATACACGTAGGGCGGGGTGGTTTCTGCTATCAAATGTGAAGTATCATCATTAAGAGGCCCATTGATGCCTGCTATCGTTGTTCCAGAATACATGACATATTGATGGTGTTATGGCTTGTGTGTTGATTTCCTTTTGAAGGTTATATAGAACAACATCTTAGCTGAAGGCACCATGCCAGACCCATTATAATAATACTGATTATATGATTCCCTCATCCACACCATCTCAGTTTCATTTACAATATGGAGCAAGAACGTTGAAGAAGATGAGTCATCGTCGTGGTCAATGTAGATATACTTGGTGCCAGCGATGTCAGAGATTGAGTAGAATCCTGAATTCAATGTCCCTGTAGAATGGTTTTGCCTGAAGTGCCTATTTGTTATGAATGCTTCCCCATGGTTAGTGATACCACCTCTTTCGTGAATCTTCTGGTTGGATGAGTTATAGTGTTCGTACTTTTCATTTACTACAAACCAATCACCCTGGATCAATTCTTCAGTTGTCTTGGGTCTGGCTCTAGCTCTTCCTCTTTGCAGCTCAAAACCAGGAGTGCAGACAGAAAAATTAACAGGTATTTCCTCATAGGAACTGATGATTATTTACAAAGCAAATATACCAAGACAAACATTGAGTAGGGCCACTATCAGTCTTATCTTCCAATATACCTTCTAACTCGTCAGCGAACTATAATCAATAGGTATAAAAGTCAGACAAACAACATGCTAGAGTGTCAGATGTATTACTTTAGGGAAGAGTGAAGAAATGATAACCTATTAGGCGTGAGTATGATATAGATTCAGCTTAAATTTAATTGTTTTACTAAGTTTTACCCCTAAAAACGAAAAACCCTTCAGCGTGATGCTAAAGGGCTTTTCTGTGGTCGCGTAGGGAGTCGAACCCCAAACCTTCTGATTCGTAGTCACCACCTCGGTTGTTGTTGATATATATTAATGTTTGTTTTTAGTTTGTTTTAGCAGATTTTAGTGCTCTTGTTGGTTAGTTGTTTATGGGTGTTTGTTGTTTTTTCTCTGATTTGTGTGCAAATTGTGTGAAAATAAATCAGAAACAAACCCATGGCAGGAGTATTAACTACTATATTTTTGGATACTAGAAGGCCAAGAAAAGATGGCACCTATCCAGTTAAGTTAAGGCTTACCCATCTTAGAGAAAGAAAATACTTTCCCACAGCTTACTTCTTAACAGCTGAAGATTTTGCAAAGACACAGGCTGAGCGGGCGAGGGGAGAGTTTAAAGAAATTCAAATTGCGTTGCGGGCAATGGAAGCCCATGCCACCGAGGTGATAAAAAAATTGCCTGTATTCTCATTTGATGCCTTTGAAAGAGCATATTCCAAGGTGGATACTTATAACGATGTGTTTGATTCTTTTTCTCAAGCGGTAAATCGGTTAGTTGAAAATGGACAGGTTGGCACAGCGAAAACCTATGAGAATGCTCAAGTTTCCTTGCTTTCATTTATCCTTAAGGAGCCTACCACTCAGAACAAAGGGTTAACACTGAAAGAGGCAACAGCTAAAAAAGAGAACTTGCTGAAAAAGAAGAAACCTCTTCCATTTGCTGCAATCACTCCTGCATTTCTCAAAGATTATGAACGATGGATGATTCAATCCGGCAAATCAAGTACTACTATTGGAATATATTTAAGAAATCTAAGGGCCTTATTTAACGAAGCAATGGCATCAGGAGATATTCCAGCAGAAATCTATCCGTTTGGGAAAAGAAAATACCAGATACCTGCGGGGCGTAACACCAAAAAAGCCCTCACCAAGCAGGAGATTGCCAAAATTTTCGCCTATGAACCGAGGCACGACAGCGAGGCTAAAGCCCGTGACTACTGGTGCTTTTCTTATCTCTGTAACGGTATCAACTTAAAGGACGTCGCTCGCCTAAGATATCGACAAGTTACCGAGGAAACGATTTCCTTTATAAGGGCTAAAACCGAACGTACTACCCGGCATGACCAGAAGGTAATAAAGGTGCCACTGTTGGCAGAGTCTGCCAAAATAATTGAAAGGTGGGGCAACAAGCCGGCCTTAGCAAATTCCTATGTTTTCCCTATACTGCAGGAGGGGCATACTCCCGATAGGGAGATGGCTGCAGTGACACAGGCAATTAAAAGCATCAATAGGTACATGAAGAGGATAGCAGCGGAGGTGGGGATTGAGATGAATGTCACCACCTACTCAGCAAGGCATTCATTCTCTACAGTGCTGAAAAGGGCAGGGGTGTCTACGGCCATGATTTCTGAGTCTCTAGGCCACTCCTCAGAGAAGACTACGCAGAGTTACCTCGACAGCTTTGAGGACGATGCTAAGCGCCAAATTGCCTCACATTTAACTGATTTCTGAAAAAACCGTATTACGTTCTTTCTTAGTGAAGCCTGAATAAACTCATAATGATATATGGCAGATATAATGGAAGACGGACTTGAGCATTCAGAGGAATGGCTCCCCTTTGACGACGGTATCACCCGGGACAAAGAGTATTACTATAATTTCTACTCCACTATTGTCTATAGACACCCCTACTTTTCCTATGTCCCTGAGCCACCTGAGCAGTTCACCATTAAACCTGCTTTTTCCGAGATTTACCCTTACTTGATTCCTAAGTACACCCACCATGACAAGTACTCTTTCAATTGTATCACCCCTGAGGATTTTAATGAGAAGTCCATCCAGGTAGGGTTGTGCCATTGGATTCAGCGGCACCCCCCGGGTGAGGTGGAGGCCTTCCTTGATTTCCAGTATGGAGGTTACATAGCCCGGGCAACCCCAAAGGGAGACCCAACCGCTTTCTTGGATTACCTCATCTCCACTGTCCAGACCTATAATGACCCAACCAGCACCCATAACAGATGGGATGAGGGGGATTACGAAAGGTTAAAGGCTATGGGAAAATGGATTAGGTCCCATCCCGGGTACATTGATTCATTCAACCAAAGGCTAAGGGCTTGGGTAAGCCTCAGCTATGGCTTCAAAGAAAGGTCAGGCAGAGAATTAGAGATTCTGATTCAAGAGAAGATGAAGTCCCAAATTGAGTTCGTTCCAGATGAAAAGGAACTAGTCCCGCATAATCTAAATGAAAACCCTGACTATAAATTTGATGCTGAAAAAGCCATTGTTCTAAAGAGGCTGGGATTCCTTTCGGGGTACATAGCGGTTGGCAGGAAAATCATGGACCAGGAGGACTACCATAGATTGGTGGAATATACCTTGCGGATGGTAAAGGAGGGAGGCTTGCCTGATGGCCTTAACCCAATAACCAATGTCGATGTCTCCCAACGCCATATCCTGCGCACATATTACCTGATTCACAAAGAACTTTATGGGATAAGGCCAAAAAGGCCATATTTCATTGATTTCTTATTTGAGGTGTTCCCGAACCATTTCAATGATGAAAAAGCGGAAAGGTCAATCATACTTGAGGGATTTTCAAAGAGCCCGCCATTTTACGGAGTTGACGTGGACAAATGGGGTAAGATAGGTAAGTAAGGTAAGAACTTCTTACCTATTTCTTGCCGCCTGATTAAAGCCTAATCTTGTGTCGTTAATATAATTAAACGATACGTGATGACAGGATTAACATTTGACCAGCTACCCAACGCGGTAGCAACCATGCTCCACAAGATGGAGTCGCTTGAGCAAAGGCTCATGCAATTACTTACCTCTTCCCCCGCGGATGACAGACCTATGGGCGTAACCGAGGCGGCGGAGTTTCTCGGCATTCCCAAGAACACCCTCTACGGGATGACCAGCCGCAGGGAGATACTTTGTTTCAAAGCAGGGAAGCACCTGAAGTTCCGCAGGAAGGACCTGTGGGACTGGGTCATGGAAGGTCGGCAGGAGACCGCCGCCCAAATCCAGTCAGCCGCAAGGAAGGGGGTGCGCCGTGCATAGCTCCTTCAACCTGCAACAGTTTCTGTCCGCCACGGCAGTAAAAGCCCACGTGGAGTTTCCGGTGGAGGCCTTCCCAGCGCCCCTCCAAAAGATTATTAAAGACCTTTGGGATTATCTCCTTTATCCGGTGGACTTCACGGGCAGCTCCCTGCTCATGGCCATGGGTGTTGCCGTAGGTAATGCCCTTAAAGTACAGGTGAAGAAGGGTTGGCTGGAAAGCACCTTGCTTTATATGGCCTTAGTGGGTAGGCCCGGCACAGCCAAAAGCCATCCGCTTTCGTTCGCCCTCAGTCCCCTGCATAAGCGCGACAGGGGGTTGTACCTTACGCACAGGGAGGAGATGAAAGAATACAAACGGGAACTGGCCCAGCATAAAAAGGATAAAGGTGGGATGCCGCCGCCTGACAAGCCGATTGTCAGCAAGAGCGTCATCCAGGACAGCACACCCGAGGCGCTGCTGGAGGTGCTACAGAACAACCCCAGGGGCCTGGTCCTTTACATGGACGAATTGATGGGGTACCTCAACAACTTCAACCGCTACAGCCAAGGGAGCGAGCAGGAGATGTGGCTAACCATCTGGAGCCAGAAGCACCTTATCCAGGACCGCAAGTCCGGAGAGCCCATCAATATCCCCAGTCCCTTTGTGGCCGTCGTAGGCACCATCCAGGATGGCATGCTGGAAAGCATGGCCAAAGGAGGGCGCAGCGTCAACGGCTTCCTAGACCGTTTCCTTTTCGCAAAGCCTAAGAATCTGGAGAAGGCATACTGGTCCCAGGTTGAGATAGATTCCTCCGTGGAGGAGGAGTGGGAGAAGTATATGGATAACCTTTTCGAAATACCCATGGAACTGAACGAGGAAGGGAGCCCGAGCCCGAAAGTCCTCCTTTACTCACCTGCGGGCCATGCCCTTCTCTCGGAATGGCAGAGATACAATACCGACCTGGTGAACTCCGCCCCCACGGATTCACTGGCGGGAATGTACGTAAAGATGGAGACCCAATGCATCAGACTGTCGCTTGTCCTTCAAGCTGCCATCTGGGCCACCTGCGAGGGGGATTTAGACCGGGTAGGTACTCAGGCCGTGCAGGGGGCTATTATGCTCACGGAGTATTTTCGCCGCACGGGCACCGAGGTCAACGACATCATCACCAACTATAGCCCTCTTGACAGCCTGCCTGAGGACAGGAGGAGGTACTATGAATCTCTGCCCAACGAGTTCTCCAAAGCAGAGGCCCTGAACTTGGCGTTGGACCATGGGATTAAGCCTCGCACACTGGCAGACTTCCTCAATAAGGCAACCCTCTTCCGGAACACAGGGCATGGCAAATACATAAAACTTATCTAAGGCACCTCTGCATTTCCCGCACTATCTGCACTTTGGGTTTCTTCACACCTGGGCAAAATGCGGATAGTGCGGATAATGCGGGCCATCACAAGAAAAAGGGATGAATACATACCAATATAACCTCCAGCGCTACAGCGGGCCGGGTAGCCGTTATGACTGCCCGGAGTGCAGAAAGAGGAAGCGCTTCACCCGGTACGTAGATAGAGAAACAGGGGAGACCCTACATCCGTCGGTCGGGCTGTGTGATAGAAAGGGGAGCTGCGGGTACCACCTAAGCCCCAGTGAGTATCTGCGGAGAAACGGGATTTCCTTCAGTTCGGCCCCAGCCCCGAGGGCAATGCAGCACAAACCAAAGTCACCTTCTTACATAAAGCATTCTTTGGTGAAGGCGAGTAGGAAGGCTTTCCAAAGGAACCACTTCTTTATTTTCCTGACTAACATTTTTGGGGCGGATGTCGCTAAGGAGTTAGCTGACCTTTACCTTATAGGAACCTCCAAATACTGGCCCGGAGCCACGGTCTTTTGGCAGGTGGACTGCGAAAATAGGGTACGCACTGGCAAGGTCATGCTTTATGACCTCCAGACGGGAAAACGTGTAAAGGAACCCTGCAGCAGGATACACTGGGCACATTGCCTTGTAAATGACCCCCACTTCCGGCTAAGTCAATGCTTATTCGGGGAGCACCTCCTGAGAGAATATCCCGGCAAACCGGTGGTTATCGTGGAGAGCGAGAAGTCCGCCCTTATCGCCAGCGCCTACTACCACGAGTATGTTTGGCTCGCCAGCGGAGGTATATCCCAACTGAACATGGAGAAGTGCCTGTCCCTAAAAGGGCGGAACATAACGCTCATTCCTGACGCCGATGCATTCCTGGCATGGCAAGAGAAGGCACGGATTTTGGAAAAAGACCTCGAGCAAAGGGTAAAAGTTTCCAGGGCCTTGGAGGACATAGCCACTGAAACCGAGCGAGGGGAAGGTTGGGACATTGCCGACTTCCTGCTGAAGAAAAAATTAAAGGGTTTATTGAATATTTAAAACAAAGTAATAAAAATTTTAATAAACCCTTTAATAAGAACATAGATGAATTGAATGAGGCGCTGTCCGATGAACAGGAAGCAGATAGCTATGTCCTGTAGGAGTTACAGAAAGTGCGAGGTTCACAGACCATTAAATCTGGGGTTGATTAGCCATCTTCAAGGAATGGACAGCTTTACTAAGTAGCTTCTTGTGCCTCTAGTGACCTTTTGCATGAGTAGTAGCGGGGTCGGCTGATTAACATTCCATTTGTCACAGTGCCATAAAAGTTCTGGCTTTCGAACTACTATCAAACCCTCTATCACTTATACAGCTAGTTAAGAGTTCGTTATTTTAATTCCGTCAAAGAAATAGTCCAAAATGTATTTATCAAATTCGTCTAAATTATTTGTCCTTTCTATGGTCATTTCTTTTCCAATTTCTTTAAGTTGTTCAACTACACTATGAATTGTCAATTCGCTATCATAGAAATCAATAACTTTGGATTCGTGAATTTTTTTTGAAATCATTCTAGGTAAACCATATTCTTCTAGTTGAAATACAACTCTGGGTAGAAATGCGTGGGAGCACCACCTTATGAATTTAGAAATGTCATACTGCTTATTCTTTAATATTCTTTTTTGTAAGGTGTTTAAGTCATTTAAAAGAGTTGAAAACTTATAGGTTACATTTCTTTCTAAAAGAAAGAACTTATCGATACCTACGTCGCAATCTTCAAGTTCTTTCAATAATTCGGGTATAGATTTAGTCCAGTTATATGCTATAATCTTAATGAACTCAACAAAGGTTTTATAACCTGTATCCCAGTTTCCAGGTTGTAATTTTATAATCTTATATAAAAGTCTATCCCAGTTTTTTGGATTAAACTCATTCAAATAATACAATCCATTCCATTCGTTCGGATTCTTTGTTAAGTCAATAGCAATCGCTTTAATTAATTCAGAATTGCTTGATTGGAAAGCAGATTCAGATTTTAATTCTTCATATACCTGAACTCCTATGAGTTCAGCCATTTCGTTATTATAAATTTTTAATTTTGCAACTTGTTCTTTTGATAACAAGCCTTCATATTTATTTTCGTCTAAATCTCCCAGTAGCTCTTCTGGAAAAAGGATTTCTAATTGAGTGTGACCTTCTTCTGGTGGCTTTTCTAGAATATATATTTTACCAATAAAATGCTTAAACATTCTACCGCCTCTACCAATAATATTTTTATAGGTAAAATCATCTAATTTTACACTTCCTTTTCTATTTCTCCAGATTATTACATTTTCAGCCGAAGTATTGACTCCTTCTATAATTGAGGAGGTTGAAATCAAGTTTCTAATACCAGTTGCTTCTTCAAATAGTTTTACCTGGATTTGACTTAGTGAACGGTGTAATCTCCCATTATGAACGCCAATTTCACGTCTGACTAATTTTGTTAAACTCCAATTGACATCATAATTTTTAGAAAGCCAATCTGCGAACATTTCAAGAAGTTTATTTTTTGCAGGCTCGTAATTGTCAAGAAATAAATTTGTTAAACTATCTATATTAGAATATGTTCCAGCATATATTAAAGACTTTCCTTTATTTTGAGATAATATTTCTAAAAGTTTTTTGCTTTTTTCTTCATTGCCACTTATTTGATTGTATAATTCGTGCTTCTCTAAAAAAACAGTATTAAAATCCAATCTTATAAACTCCATGTCATCAGTAAAAGGATTGCTATCCAAAGACGTGATATTTGGTGCTAAATAATATTTCTGATTAGATTTTGCGCCAAATTTAATCATAGCCCGAATCAAACTAGGAGAACGTTCTTTATCATACTTGCTACTAGCTTTATAAAATTCATCAATTATCATAATGTCAAACGATTCAACATTATTGATGTAACTTATAGCTCTTTCTTGAGGAAAAATAAATATGTTCTTATCTTCCAATTTTTCATCTGATGTTGTGATTATTTTATAATCATTTGCGAACTTTTTATATATTCTCCTTCTGGTTTCATCAGTTAATGCTAATGTTGGAACTATTATTAAAACATTTTTTGGTTTTTTGATTTTGATATAAGCATCAATCACAAAGCTTTTTCCAAAACTTGTTGGTGCGCTTACAGCAATACTTTTACCTTCTAAAAGGTTTTTAAGTAAAAAGGATTGTTCTCTGTGGAGAGTTAACGGTTTGTCTTCACCTACGTCAACCTTAAAGGCATTATAAACGAATCTCTCTTCCCAATTTGAAGTTTCTGGTTCTAAATAGGGGAAAAGTCCTGTTTCTCTAATTAAATGATTTATTAAAGGATTGTAGGATAAATTATTAATGCTATGATAATCCAATAGCTTAATTAGTTCTTGTCTGGCTCGATTTTCTTGGTTGTTAATTAGAAGCCCGTTAATTACATGGCACTGGTTAAAAATTTGTTCTTGCATGTTTAATCTCTATAGGCTTTTGCTATTTGAATGAATTTATCAACAATTTTATTTTTATCTGCAATTGGAAACAGAATAATATGGAAATTTATTTTATCATATAAATGAACATCTGTGCATTTTTGAATTTGTTTTTTAAAGTATTGTGTTGCTCTGTCTTGATGATAATCAATAATACTTTGCTTGTATTCTGATGTTAAATCAGTTCCTGATTTTGTTTGTTCGCATTCGTATAAAAGCAAAATTGGAATATTTAAAATTGGTTTTACTTTATCGATTGATATTCCTTGTGAAAGACTTGCTTTAATTTTTATTCTTAAATCATCAGAAATCTGGTCATAATCGTTTATGTCACTTAAATTGGTGATTATACTATTTTCTTTTTTAATCTTTTCTAAGCTAATAGAGTCTTTGACCGAGGCAACAATGGTGTCTAATCGAGTATTTTCAATATTGTTGTAAAATTTAGATTCTCCAAACCAAAGCGAAAATGAATCTTCAGATTCTATGACAATGTGAACGCTGTCAGAACCTTTAGCTTCATCTCCTGTATTTTGCTTGTAAAAAATCTTTGGCACAATTGGAAGTGCAGAGTAATGGTTTTTCATAATTCCATAAAGTACAATTTCAGCTATTTCACTACCTCTTCCTATTGCATCAACAGATTCTACTAACCTTAATTTTTTTGCAGACTCTGCTAGAATTGAACCTGCACCATCACTCAGCAACGCTTTTCTCTCACCATGGCTTAAAGCTGTTTCTGTAATATTATCCCAAACAAAATTTTGAAACTTTTCATATCTCCATTTTCCGTTTTCAAAGTCGTTGATTATGCCAAGAACAGATTTGTTGGAAGTCGGACTTAAAGAGTCATCTAACTTAATGTTATCAAATATATCATTGACTATGATTTCAAATTTCATTCTTAATTTATTTAATGATGCTCACCTGTTTGGCTTAAAATATTTTTGAAACTTCTTAGCTGTTGTTATATTTAGGTATTTTCTTTTTTATCATCTCATTGTCAATAGCATCTGATATTAATTTATGGTCAACCTGTTTTCCTTTAACTTTAGATGGCCAATGTATTCTATAATTTGCTAAGTAGGAATACAATATTGATGTGCCTTTTATTTGCATGTGTTTCTTGTATATTAAATATCCTTCTCCATTCTCATAATCACCTTTTTTGTAATTCTTCACTTCACTTGAAAAGATTTCTAATTTTTGGTCAATACTTATTAATTTATTTATTAGTTCATCTTTTAGAGGTTCTTTTGGTAGTTTCTCATAAAAGTGTTTTATTAAATGAATGGTAATATTTATGCAGCATAATAGTATTACAAATGCATTCTGAAACTCGGTGTGTTCAAATCCAAATACACCTATACCATCAAACTTCCCAAGTTGCTTGGAATTTAGTTGAGCCTTATGAGAATGAGTAGATTGATTTAATAAATTATAGAACTTTTCAATTTCTTTAATTTTAGGTTTGATTTCATGAGCAACCTTTTTTCTTAAAAATGCAGTCATTTGAAATAACTTGTCCGTGCCTCTTTTGCCATTTGTCCAAGGGCTAAGTTCTAGGCTTTCTTTAATGAGTGATTCTGTGTACAACAATTGAGTTGTCAACTCAAGTGTATTTCGTAAAATTTGCTTTGATTGTTTGAAATATGCCGACTTCAATAAGTCTAAAGAACAGTTTAAATCCTCAAATATTTCCAGAATGATTAACCTTGAATTATAGCCGATAGACTTATTAAGAAAAATTACTCCATTTTCATCTGGTTTGTTCAAGGTCTTAGAAACACCAATCATTCCAATATTAAATTCGATATAAAGTAATTCTTTAAGACAAGATTCTATATAATCAATCCTATCTTTGTAGAAATATTGAATTTTATCTATGACTATTTCTCTCATCTTTCTGTTTGCTTATATCAGTTTCGTATAGATGACTTCATCGTATTAATTCAATATTGCATACTGTTTCTATTTTGTGATATTATCACCTGTTATAACGAGTTCCCAATTATTTGGGATTTTTTTCGCTTTCCAAGCAACTTCAATGCTTTCTGGTGTGGCTAATCCGATATCACTAATATAGAAAACAGCGATAAATTTTTCATATCTATAATCATCTGTATAATTTGCAGAATCTACTTTTATTTGGTCAATGAAATTGTCGAAATTGTCTGTTTTATTCTTGATATATTTAAATTCAATTGCAGTTTTTAATTCAGGGATTAAGATGTCAGGATTGTATGTTTTAAACTCCTGAATGAAAGATGATTTGTTTTTTCTCCTACATGTTGGGTAATACAACCCTATTACCCACTTTACTTCGTTGTATATATCTGCTTCATTAGCAACTTTTGATTTTGTATTTTTTATGATGAAACCTGAATTTTTTAAAATAGAAATTAGTTTTTTAGTTTCATCTTCTTTGGATTGGTTGTAATCAAAATATTTAAATGGGTCTAGGAATTGCTTAAAGCCTATAATTAATTTCAGTTCATGATCTCCTTCAGGGTGAGCCATTTCTGATTCTAAAATTAATCCGTCATCCTCTATTACTTTAGAAAACTTCTCTCTGTAGGTTTGAAGTAGCAGTGGCATTCCTTTGGCTTCTAAGTAAGTTAATATTAAATAATATAAATCTCTTAACCTTGTACGAAGCCGATAGTTAGTCCAACCTTGATGCTCTTCCTCGTAGCCTGAGAATGAACTGTTCATAATGTATTGAAAGTGTTCGTGTGATATTGAAGAAATTGTTTTCTTTATTTCTTTTTCTATATATTTAATTTCATCAGGTAGGAGCATGTGTTAATACGTGAATGGGTTTGATTTAAAATTTAGATAATACTTTATAAAAAGACAAACAGTTATTAGTACTTTGGTAGCAGTTCGCACTCCTGTTTATTGCCTTTTTCTTTAGTAGATAGCATTTACCTACTTCCTTGATTATAAATTACCTCTAATATAACTATATTTTAAAGGCTGTCAAGCAGGCTTGGGATGTCCTCCGGGCGTTTGTGGTGAGATTGGTGTTTTTCTAAGTGGCCTTACTGCTTCAGGGACTCAGCATTGTCTGGATGTAGCGTAAGTTAGTTCCCTGCTCTAACAGATTAGTGCAAAGGAGTGACAGGCCGAGGTAAACAGTCAACTGTGCCTTATCCAGATGGGGTGGGGGGTGTTTCATGGTTTGGAACGCCCTGGGTCAGACCGGGTGGGTTCATTTTTGCGGAGGATTTTTTTGTTTGCGAACACGTTGGCCTGCCCTGTGGATTGTGGTAATGGAAAGTGAAACCATGGCCTAGGATCTAAATCTTTATTACACATGCAAGGGCGATAAGGGCTTGCTCAACCTATTCCAGGTCTCACTGCTGTTGCACTTACCGCACTCTCTGCACTTATGGCGTGCTTAGCATTCATAACCGTTTTGGCGGAGACGTAGCACAGGGTTGCTATCTCCCTGATGGAGAACCCTCCATGCCGCAAGAACTCGACCACCTTCCTATTCTCTTTAAGGAATTGTTCTACGCCCTTCACTGACCCCTCAGGCCTTGATATATGCTTGCCTTGGCACTGGGCCTCCTGCTGGCCCAAAATAATCCTCTCCACGATAATTTCCTGCTCCATCTCCGCAAGGTGCGCTAAGATGCCCAAAATCATCATGGTGACACTGTTCTTCCTCCTTTGCCTGTTCAGAGAGCGCAGGTTCTTATTCACTACCTGGGTGCAGACGCCTAGCTCACCCAGTTCTAAGATGATATTACTTACATCCATGCTGTCCCTGCCTAAGCGCGAAAGTTCACTAAGCTGGGGGTCAGTGTTCTGCTTGGTAGTTGAGACGCGTAGGTATAGTGCTGCTTTCATAAACTATGGTTGCTTTTGATGCTTCAGTTCAAATAAAGTATTTGTGTCATGTAAAGCTATAGCTTACCGTGATACTGCTAAAGGTCACTCCCATGTGTCTTTAGCGCTATTGAGGGCAGTATGATTGGGCGGTACTTTTTTTGACACACTTCAGGTGAGGCAAAGCCGATAGGGCGCTACCCCGGAAGTGTGCCACGGATTAACAAAGTGCCTACCAAGGGAAGAGGTAATCCCCGGGAAGGATTGCACCCATTGCCATTTAATAGAATATGAGGTAGCGGTAGCCGCGGGCGGTATCCTCCGCGTTGCCGAAGTCCACCACCCTGCCCCCTGAGGCGTTATGCTCCAGGTACTCGGTGAAGGGCGGGCGGGAGTTGTTCACCTTCTCGGTCTTGATGGAGACCACGCAGTTGTTGGACAGGGCCCTGGGCCCCAGGGCGGGAGCGAAGCCCACCCCGGGAATCTCGCTCTGCACGCTGCTGACGATAAAGAAGCCCTTCAGCGGGTTGGGGTTCCCGTCGTACTCCAGGGTGTACTTGTCGTGGTAGTCGGCCTGGGTCTGCTCCTGTACCCAGACCTCCGTGATGTTGCCCCTTTCGTCGTAGGCGAAAGTCCTCCTCTGGAACCCGTACTCCCACGTGTGGTACGCCGACCGGAAGCTGGAGTAGATGTCCTTGACCTTGCCGTTGGGGTAGTAGGAGAAGAAATTATCAACCACGTAGTAGGTCTCGTCCTTGGCCGTGGCGCTGTTGTAGAAGGACTTGCCCGTTATGCTGACCAGCAGCCCCTGCTCGTAGTTGTATTTGTAGACCCACGTGACCGTGTACTGCTTGCAGTCATCCCTCACCGAGACGATCTCGTCGATAAGGCCGCCTGGGTGGTATCTGTAGGTGTATTGGGTCTCCTCGCAGGTGTAGTAGGGGTTTATCCGGGTCACCTTCCTCATCTTGGACCGGTCCGCGTCCGGCTCGAAGACCCACTGGCGGGGTGGGCTGCCCGGTATCCTCAGGTGGATGGCGGAGATGGTGCCGTTGTGGAACTCGCCTTTGGCCAGCTCATTGAGGATGACCTCCGGCCTCTCCAGCTTGGGCAGCACGGGTTGGAAGGGCTTCTGGGTGGGCGCCGGGTCCTCCTGTTCCTCCTTGTCTGAGCAGCCAAAGGTGATTGCCAGAATGAGAAGGAAGAGCAGCCTATATCTCATACCGTTAAGTTAGTGATTTTTAATGGTCTGCCAAGAGTAGAGGCAGGGTATGTTCCAGCTTACTATAGCCCTGCTGCCCCAGGGTATCAGCCGTAAGTCTCCTCTTTATTTCGTATATTCAAGTATGGACAGCGCAGAAGTACACAGGAATTGTAAATCCTGAGAGCCATGCACGTGTCTGTTCCAGGTACCTTCCCATCCCTTCCTTTTACACCCGATATAACGCATGAACATCCCCCTCTCTGACCTACCGGGCATTATGGCCGCCCAGCACCGCGTACTGAAGGACTTGAAGAAGAAGACCGGGCTGCGGCAACGGGACTGGGAGGTGCTGTGCGCCTGCCAACGGCTCTCCCTTGCCAGCTATCCCTTCACCGCCGCCAAGGTGGATGCCTTCCTGCAGGGGGCCTACTTCCTCCCTTGCCTCTATGACTCCCTCAAGGTGCTGCTGGGGAAAGGCTACCTGAGGGTGGTGGTGCCGGGGAAGCCCTTCCGGCCCGAGTCCTATGAACTCACCTACGGGGGAAAGTGTCTCGTGATGAGGACGGCGGAGCGGATGTTTCTCCTATCAGAGGCCCAGGAAAAAGTACTGGGGGGTGTTGTGAAGGGAAGGCTGTGGTAAGGCCCCCGCCCCGGTTTGGGACGGGGACTCTTTTACTTAAAGAAGAAGGCAAACACAGCGAAGCCCAACGAGATCACGGTGGCGACGAAGTTGAGCGCTATGGCGAGGGTCTCCAGGTTGGAGGTCGCCTCCCCGGCGAAATTGCCGGTCGCCTGGGCGATCCTGCCCATGGCATAGTGCGACCAGAACACCAGCACCCCGGCCAGAACCGCCAGCCAGGCGAGGGTGGAGTCGCCGGAATGCCAGAGGCTTGCGCCCGTGAAGATGGAAAAGAGGGCGATTATTCTTGCCATAGGCTTATATAGTTTAAGTGAGCATCTGGATTGGCCTGGCTACGGCTTCAGCACGTATCCGAGCGCGGCAAACGCCGCAGCGCCCAAGGACCCCACCAAGTTTACCGACAGGCACAGGGCCCAAAGCCCCTTCGCCGAGAAGAACCGGCGGGTGAGCACTAGGTTATCGATCACCCCGGCAGACCAGAAGACCAGCCCGCCCGACAGCAATGAGAGACCGGCCAGCAGGCCGTGGTCGATATGCCAGAGACGGAGCGCGGCCAGCACGGCCAGGAGCGAGAAATACTTCCACATAGAGGATGGGTTGGGTGGTGGTTACCGGGAGAGAATCTCCAGGGTTTCCAGGTGGCAGTCCTGCTCGTAGAGGCAAGACCAGCCCTCGGTTTGGAAGAGGGGGTTGCGCTCCGGCTTTACCTGGTTGGCCTGCCGGCGCGCATAGATGGCGTCCGGCTCCTGCAGGGCGTGTCCTATGTACTCCTGGGCCACATAGCGGGGGTAGTGGTACTTCTTCCCGGCCACTTCCTTGGTCTGGCCCCCGGCGCCATGGGTGTAGTGCTCGAAGAAGTCTACCGCCTGCCAGTTGGCGTTCAGCCCGAAGGTGAACATCCGCTGCCTCACCACTTGGTGGGGTTTCCTGAGGGTCTCCTCCAGCCGGAAGTCAATACCTTTGTTCCCGCGGTCAGCCCTAACCCACAGCTTGAGGGTGGAGTGGTTGGCGGCGATGGTCTCGGCGAAGGCCTCCATGAGGATGAGGTGCAGCTCCCTGTTGGTGAGGTGCACCGGGTAGAAGTGAACCCCGTTGATTCTCCTCTCAGTCCTTTGGTATTCTAGTTCTTGTCCTTGCATGATAATGAGCGTTTATAGGTTATGATTCAATTTTCTTCCTTAACCACGGGTTGAACATTTTTCATTACTGGACGGGGCAAAGGTAAAAAGAATATTGATTTGGATGCATATAGACATCCAGAAAATTTAAGGGGGATGGGAGATTTGCGGGGTGAAGAACCCTGCCGGAATAAAATCCTTTGGTGCCCATCTCCGCAGGCTGAGGATGGAGAAGAACTGGAGCCAGCAGGAACTAGCGGACACGGCCAATATAGCCAAGACCACGGTACAGCGGATAGAGAACGCCAAATTCACGGTTTCCCTGGATGTACTCATCTCCCTCAGCGAGGCGCTCCAAATCCCGTTGCGGGAACTGATTGACTTCCCTCCCCATGAATAGAGTGTCATCTCTGATCAACCCTATCCTCCTGTGGGTGCACCATGATAACCTCCCTAGACCAGGATTCTGGGAACCCTTTGCATGATCTACAAATCGCATGACAGGTTCTCCCGCCTTTTTCTCCTAGGCATTACAAAATGGCGCCTTGCGCTAGTTTTCTTCCTTTGAATTAAGTACCTGAAAGGGGTTAGAATTTTTTATAAATACTAATTATTTTAGTTTTATGCATCTGCTTTGCTAAATTTGTTCGTAAACCGCAGCAATATAACAGAGGCAGAATGGAAGCAGCGATCATCCCCTTACACCCCTTGGAGGAACAGCGGTTCCTTGTAATAATTGACCAAGGCAATTCACTGCCCCTTTACACCACCACGGTGCAGGCCGGATTCCCCAGCCCCGCCACGGACTATTCCGCTGAGCCCATTGACCTGAACACCTACGCGAGCAACCACCCGGCCTCCACGTTCCTGGTGAAGGTGGAGGGTGACTCCATGGTCGGGGCGCACATCATGCCCGGAGACCTGGCTATCGTGAACCGGGACATCAGGGCCACGAGCGGCATGGTGGTGCTGGCCTTCGTGGACGGCGGCTATACCATCAAAAGGCTGGAAGTGAGGAAGGACGCGGCCTACCTGGTGTCGGAGAACCCCAAGTACCCGGCCCTCAGGATCGATTCACCGGAGGGCGGCCTCATCTGGGGCGTGGTCGTAGGCATCCACCGCAAGTTCTAGGCGCATGACCTCCCTCTTCGCCCTGGTTGACTGCAACAACTTCTACGCCAGCTGCGAGCGGCTCTTCAACCCTGACCTGATAGGCAAACCCATCGTGGTGCTCTCCAACAACGACGGCTGCGTCATTGCCCGCAGCAACGAGGCCAAGGCCCTAGGCATCAAAATGGGTGCGCCACTGTTCGAGATAAAGGACCTGCTGGCAAGGGACGGGGTGCATGTGTTCAGTTCCAACTACGAACTCTACGGGGACATGAGCAGGCGCGTGGTGCTGACCCTCTCGGAGTATTCCCCCAACGTGGAGGTCTACTCCATCGACGAGAGTTTCCTGGACCTGGGCAACTTCCTGCACGTGGACATTCAGGCCCACGCCAGGGCGATCTGGGAACGAGTCCCCATAGCGACTGGGATACCCGTGGCCGTAGGCGTGGCCGCCACCAAGACCCTGGCCAAGCTGGCCAACCGGCTGGCCAAGAAATCCAGGAAGGCCAACGGGGTGCTCGTGCTCACCGACCCGGTGCATGTGGAGGCGGCCCTGAAAGCCACGGAGATAGGTGACGTATGGGGTGTGGGCAGGCAATACGCCAGGAAGCTGGCCCTATACGGGGTGCGCACGGCCTATGACCTCACCCGGCAGACCGACAGCTTCGTGAAGAGGCATATGACCATCGTAGGCCTCCGGACGGTGAAGGAACTTAGGGGTGAACCCTGCATTGACTTGGAGATGGTGCCGCCCTCGAAGCAGAACATCTGCACCTCACGGTCCTTCGGGCAGCCGCTGATTGACCTCTCTGACATCGAGGAGGCCCTGGCCACGCATGCGGTGCGCTGCGCCACGAAACTCCGCAAGCAGGGAAGCTGCGCCTCCGCCTTGACGGTTTTCCTGGAGACCAGCCGTTTCGCCGCCCCCGGGCAGGTGTATTTCAGCAGCAGGACCGTCCAGCTGGAGAGCCCCAGCGCAAGCGAGTTGGTGATCATGCCCCAGGCCCTGGGGGCATTGAGGGCCATTTTCCGTAGTGGCTTCCGCTATAAGAGGACGGGGATCATCGTCACCGGCATCTGCCCGGCGGGACAGGTGCAGCAGAGCCTCTTTGAGCCGGACAACAGGAAGAGAGACAGTGGCCTAATGGATTCACTTGACACCCTCAGGAAGAGGTTCGGCCACAGCGTGGTGAAGTACGGAGTGCAGGGAACGGCAGGGAAGTGGGAGATGCAGAGCGGCAAACTATCCCCCTGCTACACGACCCGGTTGGATGACCTGATCAAGGCAAGGTGAAGGCAAAAGCCTTCCCCCCATTGGACTCAACCCTTCAATTAGGCCCCTTAAAACATTCACATTGTCCTCTCGTTCTGAGATAGAAGACTAAAATACTCCAGATGCACCTACCTTTACCCCGAAATCTACGCCTCCTCTCGCTTCTGTCCCTTTTCCTGCTGGCTTTCAGCTGCCAGGAAACGGAGGTAGAGCCTAGCAAACCGCTTACCCTGGCCGAGCAACAGCTGCTGCTGGGCAACCCCAGCGGGGCTACCCCTGATATCGGCAATCCGGGCAACTACCTGATCATGCGCCCGCAGTACGCGCTCTCCTACAGCCGGGAAAGGGGGACGCCCAATTGGGTGAGCTGGCACGTGGGCCCTGAATGGTTAGGGACGGCTGACCGGCAGGATGATTTCCGGGCAGACTCCGCCCTGCCGCAGGGCTGGTACCGGGTGACCGCCTCCAGCTACTCAGGAAGCGGCTTCGACCGGGGCCACAACATTCCCTCGGCAGACCGAACCAGAACAATAGAGGATAACTCCTCCACCTTCCTCATGACGAACATGATCCCGCAGGCCCCCAACCACAACCGGGAGACTTGGGCAAGACTGGAAGACTACACGCGGGACTTGGTAAGCCAGGGAATGGAGGTGTATGTGGTGATGGGCAGCTATGGGGAGGGAGGCACCGGTTCGAACGGTACTTTAAAGACCATTGACAACGGCCGGGTCACTGTCCCAAACCGTGTCTGGAAGGTGCTGGTTGTCCTACCACTGGGAGAGGGTGACCTTAATCGCATCACTTCCTCCACCAGGATAATCGCCGTTGACACCCCTAACAGCAATACAGTAAGGCCCGATTGGGGTGGCTACCGCACCACTGTAGATGCCATTGAGCAGGCAACAAATTATGACTTGCTATCTGCCCTTCCCCAGGAGTTGCAGAAAGTGCTGGAGGCACGGGTGGACAATGGTCCCACCTCGTTATAGGTACCTATAAGATTAATTCCAAAATGGAGGAAAAGGCAGAAAGCGAATATTGGCCGAACTAGATTGGCTTTCTGCCTGGCTACTGCCTTTTTTATCAGGGATTATTGGGTAACGTCCGCACATTAGAGCCTTTAATATATCCCGTTGGAGAATTATCTTTCCATTCTTGATCTAAAGAACTTTTCGGTCTCCTTATCTATAAAATGCACATAGCAACCTTTCATGCCCCTAGTCATAAGAACTTTGTAGGTGTTTTTAATATAATCTATAAACCTTTGCCGGTCGCTTTTCACGGTGCGGTCATGGGATTTGGATGGATCACCGATCCATTTTGAGTTGCTCAGGTCGTATCGCAAGTCCTCACCCACGATGACCCCCACATAGTCGAACTCAAATCCCTGGGCAGTGTAGACGCACCCTATCTGTCCGCTTCCCCTTGGATCATATGCCCAAAGAGAGGCCGAGGGGGTGTCTTTGGAAAGGTGTCTTGCCGTAGGTTTAGCATTCCACGGCCTTTGAAAATCGCCTATCCGCACATCCGGTATAAGATTCCCATGGGAGTCTGCCTCAGACCAAGGCCAGCAGAAACCGGCTGTGAGTCTAGCCGAAAGCCCCTCCTGCTCTTTTGCCCTGATGGCTTGGTCTAACTCCTCCGGGCTGCTGAAAATGCGGAAGTCATAGGTCTCCGTCTCAGCCTCGGTCCAGATGACGTTGGCCGTCCTTTTGATGCCTAAAGTATTGTTCAGCCAGTTGATAAAGCCGTCAGAGCCATTGCACCGGAACTGGGATTCTAACTCATACTCCACCACCTCCACATTCTTGGAGCGGGCATATTGCCTTACATAGTCGATGGAGCCGATCTCACCCGGCCGCACGATCTGGTTGTCATCGATGAAGAACACCACCACCTTGCCGGCTCTCAGTATCTCATATAATTGGGGAAGGGACTGCGAGTTCTTGGGGGAGTCGTAACGGGATTTGCTGTTCTCCCTGATCCTGTGGGCCTCATCGCAGATCAAGACATCTATGCTGTCCTTTTCCGCGTCCTGATAGTTGTTGAAGTACTTGAAGACCTTCTCAGACTTACGGCCGAAGATTTTGCGGAGGGTCTCTGTGAAGGCCTTGGAGCCTGTGGCGTAGTGGGCCACGAAAGCCATTTTCGCCATCTGTGTCATTAGGTGGAGCGCGATCACGGACTTCCCGGTCCCTGGGCCACCTTTTACAATCACAGCGGTTTTCTTCCCTGAACCTTGCGCCTGCTCCACAAGGCTCTTCACCTTGTCGAATACAATCAACTGATCATCCAGGAGGGTATAGGGGGATTTAGACCTGAGCACCTCGCCCACCTCCTGCATCAGCTTCTTGGAGGGGCTGTAATTGCCCTTTGCAATTCTTTCCAAGGTAGGGAGGCCGTCTCCACGGGAAAGTTTATCCAAAAGGTATTGCTCCAGAGTCTGGCTTTCCTCTTTGGAGAAGATTGGGCTTTGGATAAGGAGGGTGGAGAACTTGGGGTCTAGGATAGCCTCCTCCTTCTGATAGGTATAGTTGTGGAGGTAAGAGCAGGCGTGCAACCGGACTGAATTGCTCTCATCCGTGAAAGCGGAGTGTACATCTGCGAGGTAGGTGCGGTACTGACCCACTTGGGCAGAGGGATGCAAAACCTCACGATGCTTACCTGCCAGCCAGGTGGTTACTTCATGCTCCCCAGCGGCTGGCTCAGTGGAAGACCATTGCTTCAACTCAATAATCACTGCATTTTCTACCCCTAGATAATCCTTTCCGCAGATCAGGCAATCCAAACGCTTGGAGGTAAGGGGCAGCTGGTACTCTACCAAAACCCCGTGGTCGTGGAGTTTGGCTTTGTCAAAGACATCGCTGATTGATTTGAGTGAATTGTACCAGCTTTGCACCTCATTGGGCTGCGGTTCCTGACGGTAGTACCTGAAGAAAGCATCCTTCAGTTTGGAGACGATGCTGTTCTGCGCGTTGTCCCTAATAAACTCCAACGAGGAGCCTTGGTATAACCTCATATCCGTTTCTGGTAATTAGATTATCTCGCTTCCATAGGTAAGGGTAAGGCTATTCTGGACTTGAAGTAATCAGCGGTCTCCTTATCAGTGCAGTATATATAGCAGCCTTTCATACCCCGGGTCATCAGGGTCCTGTAGGTGTTCTTGATGATGTTATCCAACGTGGATGGCGTATTTACTGGGTCGTCCTGCAGAAGCCTCTTATAGCCCCTGATCGAGGCGTCTGAACTCGCCCTGGCGGATGGCACTGTCACTACCTCACCGTCCCGCACGATGAGGTCAGGCCCAATGACCACCCCGATATAGTCTACCTCCAAGCCCTGGCAGGTATGGATGCACCCGATCTCCGATACCGATTCCTCATTGACCATCCACAGGCTACCGTCCTTGGTCAGGTTCCAGCGCATCTTGAAGCTGAACTCGGAAATGACCACGTCAAATTGGCTCGGGTCGTTCTTGCTAAGCCATTTCCAGCAATACCCTGCCACCATACGGGCCTTGTTGTTTGCCTTGTTCTTCTCAAAAACCAACTCCCGCAGGGCATTGGGATCATCGAATACCTTGAACTCGTACTCCAGACCGTCCAGCTGACGGTTTGCGGTCTCCCGTATCTGAAGCACATCGTCCAGCCACGCCAGATACCCGTCAGAGCCGTTGCAGCGGAACTGGGAGGATAGTTCCATCTCGCTCACCGTGGCTCCAGCCAATGTAGCCCACTTCCTGATCTCACTCTTCTCCCCGATGTCGTTCAAGGTCACCCGTTGGTTCTCATCCACGAAGAAGACGGAGAAGCGGGAAGCCGAAATGATCTCCTTTACCTGGTTTTCGCCCAGGTTGCTGTAGAGACCGGATTTTTCGTTGAGCCTGTGCGCCTCGTCCACGATCAGCGCATCGAACGAGTTATCCTCAAAACTGAGGAAGGAGCCTGAACCCTTGAAAAGGTTGGAGATATGGGTTTTCTTCATGGAGCCAGTGAGTTTGCTGGCGTAGACGGTGCGCGGTGCCGCGTTCTTGGAAACGTAATGCGTCAGAAGCCCCAAATGGGTCAGTGTAACCAGCAGGTTGATCGCAACCACCGACTTCCCAGTGCCTGGGCCGCCCTCGACGATCAGCACGTTCTTATTGGTATCATTGGAGGTTTTGGCAAGCGATAAGGCGGTCTCGTAGACCACCTTCTGGTCATCGATCATCACGAACTCCTGGTTGCCCTTTAGCATGGAGGCCAGACTGTCGGCCAGCATCTTGGAAGGCTTTATCCTGCCGCAGTCGATGCGGTACATGATGTCAGAGCTGTCCCCGTATTTCACGAACTGCTTGATGAAGTCCCTCAGCTTTCGGGCATCGCTCTTCAGGAACAGCGGTGCCTTGTCGATATAGCCGGAGTAGAAGGCATGGTTTATCACCCCATCCTCCGCGTAGTTATGTAGGTAGGCGCAGGGCTTGAGTTGGATATTCTCCTGGTAAACCGTCTCATTGAAGCCCTCCAACAGGGCGGCATAAGACCACGCCTGGTAGGAGGGGTGGGTCAACTCCCTGTTCCCGCCGCCCACGTAGGATTTCACCACCGCGTCCTTGTCGGTCAACTCAGCGGTCGACCACTGTTTCAGTTCGATCAAAACCGCATGCTCGACTTCGTGGTCATCCTTACCGGTCAGGATGAAGTCGATCCGCTTGCTGGTCTGAGGGATGTGGTACTCGATGGCCACCCCGCAGTCCACGGGGATGCCAGGGTCCGCCAGGATGGTGTTCATGTACATGAGGGAGTTTTTCCAGGAACTGATCTCCCCCTTGCTCGTGCTGGTTTTTAGTTGCTTTTCCCTGAAGGAGTCCAGGATAATGTTCTCGATGTCGTTGGTGAGGATGTCTTCCTGGAAAGTCCCTTTCGTTGCCTGGTATACTATCACGTGTCTATAGTTCGTCGTATTTCTTAGCTGACCCCTTTGCCTTTGAGACGGGGTATTTTGATTTGTTATGCTCTATCTTATCTAATATTATATCTTTCACATCCAAGCCCTGCTTTTCTGCCAGCAGCAGGCAGTAGGACATGATATCCGCTAATTCCTCCTTTATCCTCTGTCGGTCGGCCTCCTCGTTCCCCTTCCACAGGAACAGTTCCAGCAACTCCGCCGACTCGATGGAGATGGCCAGGGCTAAGTCTTTGGAGTTATGGAACTGCTGCCAATCCCGCTCATCCCTAAACCGGAGCAGGGCATCTGTCAGGCTCTTTATATCACTCATTGGGTTTTCCGCTAAGCTGTTTCGCCAGGGCGTACTCATTATCGAAGGGAAGCTGCAGGTCCTTCAGCATCTCCGGTAACGCCAAGGCCCAACTCACATAATAGTAGGCCATGAGATGGTAGCCGCTGAAGGATTTCCCCTTGATGCTAGGAACAATGTAGTTCTGCTTGTCCGGGTGGATGCCCGCGATGCCCATGGTGGCGATCTCGAAGGCGATCTGCTTCACCTTGTCCTTTGGCATGCCTTTGAAGAACTGCAGGGCGTCTACCATGAACATGACCACCGCCATGTTGGTCTCCTCGCCTCCGTGGGAGGCCTGGAATTTTTCCATCTCCCTTTGCTGGAACGGGTCCAGGGGCGACTCAAGCCCGTATGGGTCTTGTTCGATGGACTCCAGTATACCCTCTAGGTCAGTGCGTTTCTCCCGGTACTCCTTTTCGCTGATCAGCTCAAAGTAGTTCTCCAGGCGCATGTCCTCCGCCCAATGCTGGACCACCTCGTACTCTTCCCCTGGTTGCCGGTCTTTCCGGTACTCCTCGAACTCCTTGTAGAAGTCCTCCGCCTGCTTCACCTCAAAGGGGAAGGCATTGTAGTCCTTCAGCAGGTCGACCCCATACAACTCCTTGAACTGCATGGCGCTGACCAGGTTGTATATCCTGCTTTTCGACACGATGTCCTTGGGGGAAAGTTCCAGTATCTTTTTATCGGTCACTGCCTTTATCCCCTCTTGGAGCAAACCATATAGGGAGAGGAACTGGTATGCCCTGAGGTTGCTGTATTCCTTGTAGATGATGTCCTCTATGAACAGGTCAATAGGGGCATTGTAGACCTGGAGGTTTATGCCTTCAAATAGGCTGGAGGTGTAACCCGCCAGGGACTCTTCAGAGAGCCCCATCTTCCTGAGTTTTCTCAGGGTATCCGCCTGGTCCTTGGCGAAGACGCCCTTCTGCTGCTGGCTGGTGACGAAGAGTTGGTTCAAGTCCTCCTTCCTGGCCTCTATCACTAACTGCAGGTGCAACGCCTCGTGCATCATCAGATGCTCCACGGCTGGGTAGCCAGGCTTGTAGCGGATGATATGGGTCTCCCTGCCGTAGTTTTCCGCGAACTCTATCTTTGCGGCCGTCAGAATCTCTGGGGCTGGGGCCAACTCGATCTCATGGCCTCCTTCTTCCTCCAGCCTGTAGAGGAAGGCCTTGACAGTATCCATTCCATCACCCTGTTCCACTATCTTTCTGGCTACCTCGAATGCCTTCCTTAAGGAGTTCTGGTAGACAGCATCCTTGGTTTTATTGGTCTTGATGGACTCTATGATACTATAGAAGGCAGAGTCTAGGTCACCCTCCATCTCGGCGATTATCCCTAGCCCTAGATGGGTATTGGGGTAGTTTCGGTCTATTTCCATCGCTTTATAGAAGTACTCCTTGGCCTCGGGGAGTTTACCCTGCTGCATGAGGATTCCGGCGATGTTGTTGACCGTGATGTTATCCTCGGGGTTCGCCTTTACAGCCTGCTCATAGTACTTGAAGGCGGTATCGAAGTCATTTTTGGAGCGGGCAAAGATATTGCCCATCATCAGAAGGGCCCACCCGTTCTTGGGGTCCCACCGCAAGGCATCGATCAAGGCGTCAATTGCCCCTTCCTGGTCTCCTTGTTCAGACAGAATCTGGCCTAGGATACGGTGGTACTCTGATACCTGTGGTGCTTTTTCTATAAGAGGAACCAGCTTGTTTTTAGACTGTTCATATTTGCCTTGCTCACTCAGGTTCAACACCTCTTGGAACACCTTCTGCTGGCTGGCGATAAGATCGGTATTGATGGAAACCTCTATGAAATTGCCTTTGACTTTTACTCTGGGGGAATAGGGTCCAACTGTGTAGTACCTGCTCATTTCTTCCTTCAGTACCTCAGATGCGTTTACAGCACCTTTGGCAAAAGGGAACAACTCAAAAAGAAAATCGTCAATGGGGTGAATTATGATCATAGTCAAAAATAGTAATCTTTAACATGATTAGCCTAACATAAACTCCCCAAGTTGAACAATCGAATAGGGTTGGTTTAAGCCAGATAGAAAACAATCGAATTTTATATGCGAAAAGGCCGAATGTCTTGAAGGGTTTATGTGAAACTGGGCCTTTGTGTGCAAAATGTGTGCACAAAAAAAAGCCACTCACAAGTTTTATCTCGTAAGTGGCTGAGTGTCAAGTGGTCGCGAAGGGAGTCGAACCCCTAACCTTCTGATTCGTAGTCAGATGCTCTATCCAGTTGAGCTACGTGACCTGATTTGATGATGCAAAGGTAGGTGCTGCTTTCGTTATACGCAAGTTCTGAGCAAAGATTTTAAAGAAAAAACTGCTGAAAACAGAATAGCCATTGGAAATCAACCAGTTTAAAGTTCGGCCCCTGGCGGGATCACACCAATTACTTCTTGGCCAACGCTTTTTTGAGAGCCCGGTTGAAGAGGAAATACAGTCCGCCCAGCGAAATCACCACCAAGGCCCCAAGCAGAAGCTTGCCCGAGGTACCCGCATTCGGGTCTTTCAGGAGGGCCAGCAAATCTTGGGCCTGGGTGCCTACCCAGAAGAAGAAGAGCGTGCGGGGCAGCATGCCGGCCATGCTGGCGAGCAGAAAACGGCCCCGGGGCACCTGCACCAGCGAGAGCACGAAGGTCATGAAGGCAAAAGGCAGCACCGGCGAGATACGCGTGAGAATGATCAGGCTCCAGCTGTGTTCCCGAAGTTCGTCCATAACGCCCTCGGCTTTGGGGAACTGGTGCAGAAAGGCCGTCATCTTGCCGTGGTCAATAAGCCGGGCCACGGTGTACCCTATCAATGCGGCGGCACCATAAGAGATGACCACCCCCACAAAAGCGGCCCACCCGAAGAGGAACCCGGTGGCCAGGGCCACAAAGGTGGTGGGGGTAATAGCAAAGGCCATGGTGAGCGAAACCACCAGAAAATACAGCACCTGCTGCCAGGGCGACAAGGCTTCCAGCAGGGTGGTGTTGTGGTACAGCCAGAGGGCCAGACCAGAACTGGCCACCACCGGAACCACCACCAATAACAAAGAGTAAAGTAAGGTGCCAGTATTTTGTTGCAGGAGTTTCTTCCACATAAGCGCGTCCAATATCGGGTATTTCTGTCAAAGTACGGGAAAAACGCCCCAACCGCTGAATCTGCCTGACTTAGAAACTTGGCCCCAATTTTCTAACTTGCGCCCATACCACCGTATAAGAACCTATGAAATTCGGAACCAAAACCATACACGCCGGGGTAGAGCCAGACCCTACCACCGGCGCCATCATGACGCCTATCTACCAAACGTCAACCTACGTGCAGCGTTCCCCCGGCGACCACCAGGGCTATGAATACTCGCGTACGCACAACCCCACCCGCACCGCCTTACAGAACTCGCTGGCGGCGCTGGAGAACGGGAAACATGGCCTGTGCTTCGCCTCGGGCATGGCCGCCACTGACTGCATCATCAAAATGCTCAAGCCCGGTGACGAGGTCATTGCCACCAATGACCTGTACGGCGGCACCTACCGCATCTTCACCAAGGTGTTCCAGGAGTACGGCATCAAGTTCCAGTTTGTGTCTATGGCCGAAATCAGCAGCATAGAGCAGTACGTGACGGAGAACACCAAAATGGTGTGGGTGGAAACCCCTACCAACCCGCTCCTGAACATCATTGACATCAAGGGGGCCGCCGAGATCTGTAAGAGGCGCAACCTGCTGCTGGTGGTAGACAACACCTTCTCCACGCCGTACCTGCAGACCCCGCTGGACCTGGGCGCTGATATTGTGATGCACTCGCTCACCAAATACATGGCCGGTCACTCAGACGTGGTCATGGGCGCTATTGTGGTCAAAGAGGATGAACTGGCCGAGCGCCTGGCGTTCCTGCAGAATGCCTGCGGCGGCACGCCCGGACCGCAGGACTGTTTCCTGGTACTGCGCGGCATCAAGACCCTGCACATCAGAATGCAGCGCCACTGCGAGAACGGGAAAGCCATTGCTGAGTACCTGCGCCAGCACCCCAAGGTGGAGAAAGTGTTCTGGCCCGGGTTTGAGAACCACCCCAACCACCAGATCGCCCGCGACCAGATGCGGGATTTCGGGGGCATGATCTCTTTCGTGCTCAAAGGTGACCGGCAGGAAGACGCCATCCAGGTACTGGAGAAACTGAAGTTTTTCGCGTTGGCTGAATCACTGGGCGGGGTAGAATCACTCTGCGGGCACCCGGCCACCATGACGCACGCCAGCATTCCGCAGGTAGAGCGCCTCAAAGGCGGCCTCTCAGACTCGCTCATCCGCCTGAGCGTGGGTATTGAAGACGTAGAAGATTTGATCGCGGATCTGGAGCAAGCCATCGGGTAAGTCCCGAAAAACCAGCATACAACCTGAAAGCCCTGCCTGGAAATGTCTGGCAGGGCTTTTTGTTTATAGGGTGTTTTTGGGGAACAGGTCAGAAACGGGATAGCGCAGTCCCTTCTCCCTGAGGGAGAAGGCTAGGAGGAGGGGGAATTAGTTTCAAGTCAATTAAACCGTATCTGTGAAAAAGCGGCCTACCTATTTTAGGGAGTCACAGGCTGGATAAACATTTGCCCAGGAACCGCCGCTGCCCTCTCACTTGCTGTGCTGGATTTGCCATCCGGAACTTTGGGAAAGCGGATTACAAATCCGCCGGAGACTGGGAGCACCTGCCATGGGGATTGCAATCCCCATGGCAGGTGCTCCCAGATTTCAAATCCGGAAGAGCTTGACCCTGAAACAAGGCCAGATTGGTAGGGGCAATCCCTGGTGGTTGCCCTTGACAGGGAAGGAACCATTTCGGTCAAAGCTCTGCCGCCTGCTCCAAAGACCACGGAGTATCCGGAAGGGCGGCGGACGTCTGCGTTAGGGGATTCCCGCCGCCCTCACCCTAGCCCTCTCCCCGGGGGAGAGGGAATGACGAAGGTGCCTTTAAGAGCCGTTTTTCTTGAAACAGACTTGAAACGCTATCCGGTGATTGGTAGGAAGGGCAACAATCTAAAATACTAGTTCGTTTTTAAAGGGTGTACTGGTAAGGCTTCCGGTCCTTATCAAAATCCAATATTGGAACACATGTTGTTTTACCCAACGGAAAGGAGCGTATGCTATGGTGCTAGCCAATTGCCGGGCGCAGTTCACGGCTTCTGATTTTGAGTTTGTGGCCAAGGTGCTGTCTAAGAAGGGAAGCCAGGTGAGCCTGGTGGAACTACTAAGCGACCCTGAGTGCCGGGATGAAATGCTTGACGATGAGGCACTGGCCAAGGCGCTTTACTCCAGGCAGGGGCAGGTGGCGGTGTCACAGCAGCTGTATTTCTACGTGCTCACCAGAATGGCCTTGCGCCGGCAGGGCATTGAAGACCGGGAACTAGCCGATTACGTGGGCGCGCTGCTTTGGCAGTTCTCTACCGTGCAACGCATGCACTCCCCGCATGAGAAGCTGCCCCACCAGTTCCATTACATCGTGGAGATGCTGGAGGCCCTGGCTACCGCGTCGGCCGCCGAGGCCTTTCTCATCCGGGTGCACATGGGCAATTACGCCTTGTTTTTGTCGGGCATGTTCCGGGCTTGGATTGAGCGCCGGCAACAACGTGGGGCTCCGGATTTCTCCTTTTATGAGGAGATAGGGCGCACCAGCTTCAAGACCGCCGCCCACCATAAACTAGCCTCCCAGTTAGAACTGGCCCAGATCTACCACCAACTCGCCGATGGTTTCCGGTACGCCCGCCTGGCCTTGAATGAGCTTTCTTCCCAGGTCTGGAACCCAGACGCAGAACCACCTATAAGTTAAAGAAATGGCCTAGGGCGGAAGCCTGTTTAGAACCTGTTTTCCGGAAAAAGGCCCTGAAATAGGGGGTGAAATTTTATTGGCAATCATCTGCTCCGCCAGAAACGCAGCTATTACCTCAGTCTAGCTGATAGGTGGCGTGACACGTGCTGCTGAAAATAATAAGGTCTGGGGTCATGCGCAGCCCTGCGGTTCCAATGCCCTTGGCCTCTAGCCGCATACTGGTTTCCTGCGCCATCACGGCATCTGCAATGATAGAACCTCCTCTTGAGTTGTAGTTGGCCATTTCCAGGAGTTTGCCCTTGCTCACCTTTGAGGTGCGGCACAACTGGTCGGCGGTTTTGGAGGCTTCTTGGAGGGCCAGCACATCAGCTTCGCGCTGCAGACTGTCGGCTTGGGTGTGGGAGTACCTGATGTGCTGGATACGGTTGATGCGGGTTTTCAACAGACCTTCCATGAAAGACTCCAGCTGCTTGAGGTTGGTGAGTTTGATGGTGATGGACTGCGCGGTGTTGTAGCCCATGAATTTATGCTGGTTCTGCAGGTATTGGTACTCTTTGTTGGCCGAGACACTGCTGATTCTGATGTCCTCGGGCTTGGACGTGAATTGCCTTGACAGGGCCAGCACCTCCTCGGTCACCATCTTCATCTCCTGCACGGCGTCTCTCATGCGGGGTTTGGTGAAAGAAGATTCCACGGTAATCTCAGCTAAGTCTGGGTAAGAAGTCAGGCTGCCGACCCCAAGCACCTTTACCTGGCGGGGTGGAGCCGTAGCCTGCGGAGTACAGGAAGCCAGCAGAACCAACATCAGAAGAGACCACCCCATGAGCGAGGCAGATGGACGGAGAAGAAGGTTTTTCATATAGTAGGAAGAGAAAGGGTTGCGTCAGATGTCATGATTCCGGCCAGCAGAGTTTTCCATAAAGAACAGAAAAAAAATGTAAGAGTGGGCGGCCCTTAAAGGTAATTTCCAGGCTACGCTCGAGGCGCTAAAAGAAGAATGGTTACATTTAAGTGTATTCCACTAACCCTTGAGTAATGAAACGTGTCCTGAGCAGATGGCTGAGTCTGTTACCTATTTTCCTGATCAGCTTTCTTTCCGCCGCCCAGGCGCAGTCTAAAGATGAAAAGAAAGTGGCCGCTGCCGTAGAAAAGCTGAAACAAGCCATGATTTCCGGGGAGCGGAAGGAGTTGGAAGCGGTTACCTCCCATAACCTCAGTTACGGGCACTCCAGCGGAAAACTGGAAGACCAAGCGGCCTTCGTGCAAGCCATTGCCAGCGGCCAATCTGATTTTGTCAGCATTGACCTGGCAAACCAAACTATTCAGGTAACCGGTAAAACAGCCCTTGTGCGGCATCAACTATCGGGGCAAACCAATGATGGCGGCAAACCCGGCACCGTGAAACTAGGTGTGTTGTTGGTGTGGGCAAAAGAAGGCGATAAATGGAAGCTTTTGGCCCGCCAGGCGTATAAATTGTAAAGCAGGATCCCGCTTTTAACAAGTAATTCTTAAACACAAGAAAGCCCTAAGCACCAACCGCATCAGGTTGGCGTTAGGGCCTATTTATGGGAAAACAGCCTGAAAACAGGCCGTTCAGGAAAAAGTTTAGATAGACGTTAACGTGAAAGGCAGTTCCTGCACGTCTCGGGAGTTGCCGCCTACCATCACCTTGAATTGGCCGGGTTCGGGCCCAAAGGTCATGTCTTGGCGCCAGAAGGAAAGGTCATCGGTGGTCAGGGTGAAGGTGACGGTTTTCTTTTCGCCAGGGGCGAAGGAAAGCTTCTGGAACTTCTTCAGTTGCTGCACGGGGCGGGTGGTGCTGCCCACCAGGTCACGGAGGTAGAGCTGTACTACCTCCTCGCCGGTCAGTTTGCCTGTATTGGTCACCTCTACGGTCACCGTTAAGCTTTCATTACCTGAGATGCTGTTTTTGCTTAACCTGGGCGCGCCGTAGCTGAAGGTGGTGTAGCTTAATCCGTAGCCAAACGGGTAGAGCGGGGTATTGGGTACATCGCGGTAGCGGGATTTGTACACGCGCTCGCTGCCCGGTTCAGAATGGTTGCCCTCGTACATGCGGCCAGTGCTTTTATAATTGTAATACAGCGGCAACTGACCCACGGCCCTGGGGAAGGAGAGGGGCAGCTTGCCAGCCGGGTTGTATTCCCCGTATAGCACACTTGCCACCGCGTTTCCGGCCTCAGAACCCAAAGACCAGGTAGCCAGGATGGCGGGAACGTTCTGGTCTAGCCACGTCAGTTCCAAGGCCCGGCCACTGCTGACCAGGGCCACCATGGGTTTGCCGGTTTTATGGATTTCCTTCACCAAGTCCAGTTGATTGCCGGGTAACCCGATGTCGGCGCGAGAGGCGCCTTCCCCGTTCATGACCGCACTCTCGCCCAGGGCCATGATCACCACATCTGCTTTCTGGGCGGCAGCCACCGCTTCCGTGAACAGGGCGGTAGAGTTGGAGTACAGGTCACAGCCCTGGGCGTAGGTTACCTCAGCGCCTTTGGCGTATTTCCTGATGCCTTCCAGGAAACTCACGGCGTGCTGCTCTTCCCCAAAAAAAGACCAGGTGCCGTTCATGTCTGCTTTGTTGTTGCCCAGTGGCCCGATGACCGCAATCCTTTTCACGTTGGCCGTGAGCGGCAGCAAATTGCCCTGGTTTTTCAAAAGCACCATGGATTTGCGGGCCATGTCAAACGCGGCGGCCAGGTTCTCTCTGGAGCGGATCTCGTTTTTCTCGCGCCTGGTGTCTGAGTACTGGTAGGGTTTGTCAAACAGGCCCAGCTTGAACTTGAGCCATAGCACCCGGCGAACCGATTCATCCAGGATGCTTTGCTCCAGTTGCCCGCTTTTTACTAGTTGCGGAACAAAGTTCAGGTAGGCTTCGCCCATCATGTCCACGTCAGTGCCGGCTTTCAGGGCTTGGGCGGCGGCCTGGGCATGGTCTTTGGAATAGCCATGGTTCACCATTTCGGTGATGTTCTGCCAGTCTGAGATCACCGCGCCTTTGAAACCCCACTCTTTCCGCAGGATTTGCTGCATGGTGAACATATTGCCCGTGGCCGGCACCCCGTTCAATTCATTGAACGCCGACATCAACGTGGCAGAACCTGCCTCTAACGCCGCTTTGAACGGGGGCAGGTATACCTCGCGCAGCAGGTGCTCAGACATGTCGGTGGTGTTATAGTCGCGGCCCGCCTCCGCGGCGCCGTAGGCCACAAAGTGCTTCACACAGGCGGCCATGGTGCGCGGGTCGGCTAGGTCTTTCCCCTGGAAACCTTTCACGCGGGCGGCGGCAATCAAAGAACCCAGGTAAGGGTCTTCGCCCGCCCCCTCAGCGGTACGGCCCCAGCGCGAGTCGCGGGAAATGTCTACCATGGGCGCGAAGGTGAGGTTGATGCCCCCCGCCGTAGACTCCAGCGCGGCCACCCGGGCGCCGTTCTCAATGGCGGCCAGATCCCAACTGGCCGCTTCGCCCAGCGGAATAGGGAAGATGGTTTTGAACCCATGGATGATGTCGGCCCCGATCAACAGCGGAATGCCCAGGCGCGATTCCTTGACGGCCAGTTTCTGCAGCTTGCCTATGTACGCTGCGCCGTGTATGTTGAAGATGCCCGTGATCTTGCCTTGCCTGATGCCCTCGTTGAATTTGTCAGAGGGGGCGGTTCTCACAGTGGGCCCGGTATTGAACAGATCGCCTACCACAAAATTGAGCTGACCTACTTTCTCTTCCAGGGTCATTTTGGCCAGAAGGTCTTCAATGCGTTTTTCTATGGGCTCTTTTTTGGGCGGGTTCGAAAATGAGGTAAAGAAAGTGAGGCTAAAGAGTAAAATAGAGGAGGTAAGCCTTTTCATGGGATCTGTTTTAGGTGGTGAAAGGAAATAGCTTGCCCGCTCTCCGGCAGGAGAAATGAAAAAACGGGCGTAAAACGCGGGGTAAGCTAGAGGTGCTGGATCAGAAGGCGTTTGGTGAGCACAGAAGTGTCCGTCTCAATCTGGCAGAGGTACAGGCCGTCAGGCAAGGCAGAAACTGGCCGCACTTCCGCTGAGGACTTCACGCCCGGGGACAGCGTCACCTGTACCGGTATTTCCTGGCCGTTGGCGGTAAAAACCCGTACGGCCTTTACCTTCAGACTCACCGGAAAAGAGAGAAGGAACCGCTGCGGCGCCGGATTGGGGTACAGGGTGATGTGCCGGGCCAGTTCCTGGTCTTGCCTTACGCTCAGCACGCCTGCCACCGTGGCCAGGTTGGAGAAAGTCCCGGCCCCGGCGGCATTGAAACTCTGGACTTTATAAAAGGCGTCCCGCGTGCCGGAAGCATCTGTGAAGGTTCTGGTATTGGCGGGCAGGGTGGCAAGTTCAGAATAGGTTCCGGTGCTTTGGGTGGCCTTGAATACCTTAAAGCCTTGCTCGTTGGGCGCGTTGTCTTGCCAGTCTATTTTAACGCCCGAAGCCGCCAGGGCGGCGGCTAGGTGGGAGGCGCGGTTAGGGGTTGCCGGCAGGGAAGGCAAAACACTGAGGTGGTCAACCCAGAGGGAATCCTGGCCCGGACTGCCCAGCAGCCCGTAGTTGACCAGCATCCTTATCTTGCTGATTTCCTCTGGGTTCACCTGTCCCTCGGAACTGCCGAAGGTGGGTTGGTAATTGAAGTAATAGGTGTAGTATTCCCCGTCATCAATCAGCGGCGATAAGCTGAACACCTGATTACCGCCGGTGACTTTACCGGCGGCATCTATGAGGTCTAGCCGCAACACGACCGTCCGGCTTTTGTTCTGGGTCTTGACCGCAGCGGCCAGCACCGGGTATCCCGTCAGGTCAACGGGGCTTTCCAATTCATAGACCACATTGGGCAGATTGGCGGGCGCAGTAATCTGGTAGTTGATTTTGAGGGCATCCTGGTGGTGGCTCAACTGAAACGTACCGCCCGCAGAAGTAAGCCTGCTGCCCGGGAATGGCGTGAATCCTTCGAGTAAAAAGGAGCTTCCGGCGGGGATGGTCTTGGTTTTAACGTTCATGGCCTTGGTAAAGGTCTGCCCATTGTGCTGGACTTGCACCCGCACCTGCCCTGAGCTGTTTCCCCAGTTGACCACCACCTCCGGCGAATTATGGCCGCTCACCACGGTGGCCCCGCTGGGGAGCGACCAGGTATAGGTAGCCCCGGCCAACCGGCTGGTTTTAAAGGTAATGCTCTGCGCCAGCGGCCTCACCACGGCGGGGCCGGTAAGCGAAAGCTCCTTGAACTGCTGATACACACGTACATAGTCCACTTCCATGCGGGTGCTGGTGAGCGCCGGGTCAATCCCGTTCTTCAGGCCATTGGTTTCCAGCCGGGGCTCGCTGCCCATGTTGCCGCCCACGGCAATGTTCATGATCAGGAAGAAGTCTTCATTGAACGGCCAGGTGCGGGCATCTTTGGTAGCCGGGGCATAGGTATAGTACAGCGTGTTGTCTACGTAGAATTTGATGTCATTCTCAGACCATTCCGCGGCGTACACGTGGAACGCGGTGGTGGCATCTGGCACCTGGGTAGACCCCACGTGCTGCGTGTTCCCGAAACTGGAGGGGGAGTGCAGGGCCGCCTGTACCTTTCCCGGCAGCCGGTCAATGTACTCCATCACGTCAATCTCCCCAGAGGCGGGCCAGCCTTTGGTGGTGACGCTTTCGCCCAGCATCCAGAGCGCAGGCCAGGTTCCTACGCCGGGGGCTAGTTTGGCCCGCCATTCTACCCGGCCGTAGGTAAACCGGAACTTGCCCTGGGTTTTGACTCTGGCTGAAGTCCAGTTGCCATTCTGCTTGATGGCTTCTATCACCAGGTGGCCGCCCGTCTGGCGCACGTTGGCCGGCTGGTTCGTGTAGGACTGCAATTCACGGTTGCCCCAGCCGTTGTCCCCGTTGCCCAGGTCGTAGCTCCACCAGGTAGGGTTAAGGGCGCCTTCGGTCTCAAACTCATCACTCCAGACCAATTCCTGAAAGGCAGCGGTCTGGGCGGCTGCCTGAAACCCGAGGGTGAGGCAGAGAAGGAGTGCTAGGTATTTTAGTTTCTGCATTTTTAGGGGTGATTCAGGGAAAACAGGCCAAAAACGAGAGATCGTA
The DNA here is from genome assembly GCF_008271745.1 of Rufibacter glacialis. Lineage (GTDB taxonomy): Bacteria > Bacteroidota > Bacteroidia > Cytophagales > Hymenobacteraceae > Nibribacter > Nibribacter glacialis. Next base: position 337,120 of record NZ_VKKZ01000019.1, read on the forward strand.
GCCAGCCTGTTTTCCGGTGAAACATTAGGGCATGAGTTGGAAATCGTCTAGGAAGAAGATGCCTGGGTTGAAGTGCCCTTCGCCACCCACCTGCACGAGAATCTTGTCAAAATCAGTGCGCTGGCTTACCCCGCTGAAGTCAAAGGTGAGTTCTACCCACTGGTCCATCTGCGTCACCTTTTGAATCACTTCTGCCTGCGTGGTGAAGGCATTGCCACCTAACAGGGAGTTCTGGAGTTTCACAGACACCTGTTTCTGCAGCGTTTTTACGGCCCAGTCCTCGGCCCCGGCCATGCTCACGTAGTCGTTGTAGGAAGGCACGAATACTTTGAGTTTGATCACGTGGCGCTTAGACAGATCAATGCGGTACCCTAAGTCAATGAACACGTTGGCGAACTCATTGTCTTTGCCGGGTGCTTTGGTATACCGGGCTACTTTGGCAGAGGTGTTGATGCCTACGGGGGCGGGGTTGTCATAGCTCTCGTTGAACAGGGCTTTTTCTATGGACCAGGTAAAGTTGCCGGGCGTGTCAAAATTGTCATTGAGGTCTACCACCTTGAACGGTTTCTGTACTACCGGTGCCGTATAGCCTTTACGCACCAGTTTCTGGTACCAGGCATGCTCTGCATTGGCCCCGCTGCCACTCCGGAGGTACATCTCATTTTCTGTGAGAGACAGGATCTCATATTTAGATACCCCGGTGTAATACCCAATGAACCCGCCATTGGAGATAATTAGGAATTTCTTGGTTCCTTCCTCAGAGATGCTCCAGGTCAGGTTGGCAGGGGGCACGTAGTTGACGGTATAGTCACTGGCGCTGGCTACCCCGCCAATACCTGCCGCGTTGGCCCCGTTCGTGAACGTGGTGCCGTTGTTTTTATAGGTGTAAGACAGGGTATTGCTCAACTTGAAGGTCATCTCATCATCATAATACCCTTCGCTGGCTTTCTCATTAGGGGCGGCCTGGTACCATTCCGGGGTGGTGCCGGTGATGGGGCCAATGCCTAAATGCCCGCCGGCCTGCTTGTCAATCACCCAGGTTTTGCCTTCCAGTTGGTTGGCCCCTCCGGTAAGAAAATTGTAGTCTTCGCGGTTGAGCATGGTGGGGTTGGTATTGGCAATGGTCACCTTCTGGGTGCTGGACGTGGAGCCCCCGGCCGTGTAGATGGTGAGTTTGACGGTATACTCTCCTTTCACCGGATAGGCATGGGTTACCTCGGTGCCTTCCCCGGTGGCCCCGTCGCCAAAGTCCCAAAGGGCCTTGAAGCCGGGGGCGGTGGAGGTAAAGGTGATAATGTTCGGGTTAGAGGTGGGTTTCATGGTGAAGGTAACCTGTTCCGCGGTAGGCGCGGGAGCAAGTTCCGGGTCTTCCACTTCGCAGCCAGTCCACGAAAAAGCGGCCAGAAACAGGAGGCAGATATAGGAGATATAGTTCTTCATGATCATGTCTGTTTAGAAGGTGAGATTAATAACCCGCATTTGGCTTCAGTACCCCGGCAGATAAGTCTATCTCGCTTTGCGGAATGGGCAGGAAGCCTTTTCTGGCCGCGTTGAACTGAAGGTTGAAATCACTCAGGACACCTTCATAGGTAGAGGGCAAGGTAGTTCTGTTCACCGTGATGGCGGCGGCGGCGGCAGAGGTTCCGCGGCGCAGCAAGTCCCAGTAGCGGTGGCCTTCCAGGGCCAGTTCTAACCGGCGCTCTCTGTAGATGTTGTCAAGGGTAGCCGGAATGGGGGGCAGCCCCACGCGGGCCCTTACCCTGGTCAAAGGCGCCTGGGCATCTCCGGTGCCGGTCATGACCATGAGTTCAGAAGCCATCAGCAACACATCTGAAAACCGGATGGCGCGGTAGTTGTTTCCCCAGTTCAACTCCAGCTGTCCGCCAGAAGGGGCGTACTCTTTGGCGGTGGTGTATTTCTGGCTGAAATACCCGGTGTGCTGGTACCCGATGTTGAGGTTGGCCTTGCCGCCCGCCAATTCAGTCTCGGCCAGAATGGTGGCATCACGGCGGGGATCATTGGCGGTGAAGGCTTCATACAATTCCTGGGTAGGGGTAGCGGTGCTCCAACCGGCCAGGTATTTTTCGGTGGCCGTATTCTTGATCCGGGGGCCCTGCTGTTGCGGTTGCATGTTGCCTTCACCGCCCTGCACGTAGCCCCAGTCAAACCAGGGGTTTTCATCTGAGTAAGAGATTTCCCACACCGCCTCTATGCTGTACTCATTGGCGCGGGTGAAATTATCCGCGTAATTGGGGAGAAGCGTATGGCCGCTAGTGGAGATGATGTCATTCACATGTTGCAGGGCCACCTGGGCATTCACGGTGGTACTTCCGGCCTGCAGTTCCTGGTTGTACACGCCTTTGTAGAACAGGTAAGCCTTGGCCAGCTGGGCCTTGGCGGCCCACCGGGTGGCGCGGCCGGTGCTGGCACGCAGGTTAGAGGCGGGAAGGTCTGGCATTGCCTCTGTTAAATCAAGGGCAATCTGGTCGTATACTGCCTTTGGGGTGGCCTGGGGTTGGTTGTATTCACTTGGCGTCTGGGGCGCTAAAATCAAGGGAACGTTTTCAAACAGCCGCACCAGGTCTAGGTAGAAGTGGGCCCTGAGGAACTTGGCTTCGGCAATGACTCTTTTTTTGAAGTCATCTGGGGCGTCAATGCCCCCGATGCGCTGCAATAGGGTATTGGCCCGGGAGATGCCAATATAATGCTTGCGCCACAGGCCGTACACCTCGCCATTGGTGGTCAGGATCTGGTGGCGGTCCATTTGCAAGAGGCTAGGTTCTGAACTGGGCTGCCCAGCGGAATACGCGTCATCAGACAGAATATCCGTTACCATAGGGGTAGGGTGGAAACCGCTTAACGTGTTCCATTGCAGAACATCATACACCCCTATAAGGGCCTCAGTGGCATCTGCCTGGGTTTTGTAAAAGTTGTCTTCTGTTCTGGTGTCAAGGGGATTGTTTTCCAGAAAGTTATCGCAGCTGGGCGTAGCGGCCAGCAAAAGCCCCAGGAGCAAAAAGGACGAAGTTTTCTTACCTATATTTTTCATTTGGAGAATCTTTAGAAAGTGGCGTTAAACCCAAGTCTGAATGTTCTGGACTGCGGATAAACCCCGCGGTCAAAGCCGATGTCTAAGCTGCCTCTGGCCCCGATCTCTGGGTCAAAACCAGAATAATCAGTGAGGGTGATCAGGTTGTCAGCAGACACGTAGATGCGCAACTTCTGCAGGTGGATCCTGGAAAGCAGGCCTGCGGGCAGGTTATAGCCTAACTGCAGCGTTTTGAGGCGGACATAGTCCCCATCTTCCACGTACAGGTCAGACAGCCGGGTGTAGTTGCCGTTGGTGTCGTTCCAGGTGAACCTTGGGTATTCGTTCGTGCTGCCTTCGCCAGTCCACCGGTTCAGGAATTTTGACTGCTGGTTCGCCCGCACGATGTCATACCGCCGGATGCCGTTGAAGATATGGTGGCCGAACGCGCTGTTGAAGAAAGCGCTCAGGTCAAATCCTTTGAAATCAACCCCAAGGTTCAGGCCAAGTACCACTTTAGGGGTAGGATTCCCAATCATGGTGCGGTCTGCGCCGTCCAGCTTGCCGTCATTGTTGATGTCCACGAACCTGACATCGCCGGGTACGGCATTCATTTGTAGCTTCTGGGCCTCCACCTCACGCTGGTTCTGGAAAATGCCTGCGGTTTTGTAGCCGTAGAAGTAGCCAATGGGGAACCCTACCTTGCTTTGCGAGGCCAGGCCATAGGTGGTGAACGAGGCGCCCGTTAAGATGCCTTCTTTGTTTTCAATGCTGGTCACCTCATTTTTGTTGAAGCTGCTGTTGAGGCTCACGTTATACCCCAAGTTGCTGATGTCTCCCTGGTAAGAGAGAGCCAGTTCAACCCCGGTGTTCCGGACAGACCCGCCATTCACGAAGGGCGAATTGTAGCCGGTGCTGGCCAAAATGGGGGGGCGAACCAGAAGCCCTTTGGTGGTTTTGATGTAGTAGTCAGCGGTAAGCGAAAGGGCGTTGTTGAAGAAGGAAAGGTCTAAGCCCACGTTCGTTTGCTCTGAGGTTTCCCATTGCAGTTCAGGGTTGGGGGCATCTACAGGGGCGGCGCCGCTGGTATAGCCTTTAGAGCCGTCTGCCCGGAAGAAGGTATACCCTCTGCCTACTCCAATCTGGGCTGCCCAGGGATAGAAGTTACCCCCTATTTCCTCGTTCCCGTTTTGCCCCCAGGACGCTCTGATCTTGGCCAGGCTTATCAGGTTCCCCTGCGGGAAGAAGCCCTCATCAGAAAGCACCCAGCCCGCCGAGAAAGAAGGGAAGGTGGCAAACTGGTTGTTGCGGCCAAACCTGGAAGACCCGTCCCGTCTTAGCGTGGCAGAAAGTAAATACTTGCCCTTATACCCGTAGTTGGCCCGCCCAAAAAAGGAGAGGATAGACCGTTCGCCAATTCCGCCCGTGGCACGGGCGGTGCCTGCCCCCACGGCATTGTTCAGGTAGGCCATGTTAGGGTCTGCCGTGACAAGCCCGGTATTGGAACCGAACAATCCCTCGTTTCTGGTTTTAAGGGCAGAGGTACCGGCGGTAAGCCCCAGGCTATGCTCGCCCAAGCTTTTGTTGTAGTTGAAATAGTTCTCCGTCTGCCAGGTGTAGTACCGGTCTGTGCCCCTGGAAACCAGGGCGGTGGCATTCTGCTGGGCCGCGTTCAGGTAAAATACGGGGTTGTAGTTGGTGCTCACCACGTAGGCCAGGTCTATCCCCAGGGTAGACCGGAACGTGAGGCCCTCCAGTAATTTCACCTCGCCGTAGATGTTGCCTACGAATTTGTCTACGTTGGTGAGGCCGTTCATGACCTGCAGGCGGGCCAGGGGGTTCACCACTTCCTGTGACACGTAGGGCGAGATGGCGAAGATGCGTCCGTCTGCGCCCCGTACCACCGGGTTCTGGGTGTAGGTGGATTGGGCGAGTTTTGCGGGATCTGTCTCATACACCGGGGTCAGGGGGTCCATGTTCAGGGCGTTGCTCAAAATCCCGCCAAACTCCTGGTTAGGGTCAAAGGATCTCCTTTTGAGGTGGGTGTAGGCCAGGTTCGTCCCAAATTTCAGGAAGCTCTTCACCTGGTTGTCAGCGTTGACCCGGGCGGTGTAGCGCTGGAAGTTAGATTTGTCGCCGCCTACGATCCCGTCCTGGTCAAAGTAGGAAAGAGCGGCTGAATAACCTGATTTCTCGTTTCCGCCGTTGATGGAGACCTGGTGGTTCTGGATGGGGGCGTTCTTCTCAAAAATGGCGTCCTGCCAATTGGTGCCTTCGCTGAACTGGCTGGGGTCTGCGTAAGGCGGGGCCATGTTGGCATTGGCGGCTCCTTCATTCATGAGCGTGGCGTATTCCCGGGCGTTCAGCAGTTCCAGTTTACGCCAGGGGTTCTGGATGCCCATGTAGCCGTCATAAGAGACATTCATGGTGCCGTCTCTCTTGCCTTGCTTGGTGGTGATGATGACTACCCCGTTGCCGCCCCGGGCGCCGTAAATGGCCGCCGATGCCGCATCTTTCAACACGTCTATAGAGGCAATGTCGCCGGGGTTCAGGTAATCAATGCCGCCCACCGGAAAGCCGTCTACTATATAGATAGGGCTGGCGTTGCCGGTAGAGCCAATGCCCCTGATGCGTACCGTGGGCGCGTCACCGGGCTGACCTGAGATGTTGGTCACCTGCACACCGGCTACCCGGCCTTGCAAGGCCTGCTCAATTCTGGTGACTGGGGTTTGGGTGATCTCCTCTGAAGAGACCGAGGAAATGGCCGTGGTCACTTCTCTGCGGAGCTGCGTGCCGTAGCCTACTACCACTACTTCTTCCAGGGCCCTCAGGTCTTCCTGCAACGTGACGTTGACCGTGGTTCTGCCGTTGATAGGCTCTTCTTTAGAGGTGAACCCGATGTAAGAAAAGACGAGGGTGGTGCCAGTGGCAGGAGCCTGTATCTGAAACCGGCCATCCGTATCAGTGGAGGAGCCCACGGTGGTGCCTTTCACCACCACACTTACGCCGGGCAATGGTTCCCCGCCCCCAGCCGAAGTGACCCGCCCAGTGATGGAGGTCTGGGCGAAGGCTATTCCACAAAGGTGGAACAGCAGGATTACGAGTAGTTTTTTCTTCATGGTTTAGGTGCGTTTAGATCTGGTGATTGCGCTATCATAAATGTAGGGGCAGGGAAGAGCCTCTCCTAAAAAGGGAATACATCAATACTACATCAGGGGGGTGGCAGGCACTACATCAGTACTACATCAAGCAGGGTGAAAATCTGTTTTCAGCCTGTTTATGCGGTTTTTATAAAATAAAGAAGGTGTGGTTTAATTATTTTTAAATACATCACTATATTTAAGATAGAATATTCCAAAGTCATATTTGCTATGCGGGCCACCCGGTTTTTCACGTTGGTTTTCCAGCTCTGCCTTCTGGTGGTAACCGCCGCTATGGGCCAGGCCCAGCACTACTTCTTCGGGAACCCCATGATCCGGAACTACAAGCCGGAGGAGTTCAAGGGAGGCATTCAGAGTTGGGGGATTGTGCAGGATGACCGGGAACTGCTGTACATCGCCAATAACTTCGGGTTGCTGGAGTTTGACGGGGCTACCTGGAATCTGTATTCCCCCAAAACCGGTACCAAAGTGCGGTCAGTGCACGTTGGCGCAGACAACCGGATCTATGTAGGCAGCCAGGCCGACTTTGGGTATTTCCTGCCCAATGCCCAGGGTACGCTGCGCTATGTTTCCCTGGCAGACAGCCTCCCGGAGAAGTTCAGGAATTTTGACGAGGTATGGCGGATCTATGCCCAGGAGGGGAGTATCTATTTCTTCACGTTCAAGAATATCTACGTTTACACACCAGGCAGGAAACTGGAAGTGATTGTCCCGGCCAGCGCCCTGGAGTTCTCTTTTCAGGTAAACAAGGAGATTTATTCGCTGGTATGGAGCAAAGGCCTGTCACTGCTGGAAAACAACTCCCTGAAGTTGTTGCCCGGGGGAGAGTTCTTCCGCGACAAGCAGATTGCCTCTGTGTTGCCCTTTGACAAGAACCGTCTCATTGTCTTTACCATCAAAGAAGGTGCTTATCTGTATGACGGGCACGGAGTCACGCCTTTCCCCATAGACCAGAAACTGGCCACCTCTGGCCTGCTTATCAACCAGGCCCTGCTGCTCAGAGACGGTAATTTTGCCTTAGCCACCCAGAACAAAGGCCTACTTCTGTTAGATACCAAAGGCCGCCTGTTGCTGAACATCACCCTGCAGGAAGGGCTTCTGGACAATACCGTCCATACCATTTATCAGGATACCCAGGACAACTTATGGTTGGGCATGAACAACGGGCTCTCCATGGTAGAGCTGAGTTCGCCTTTCAGCCGGTTAGATGGCACCATGGGCTTGTCCGGCACCGGGTATGCTGCCCTGCAGAAAGGCAATCTGTTGTACCTGGGCACTAACAGCGGGCTTTTTGTCTCAGACGTTTCCTCACTTAGCAAGAACTTTACCGGGGTGCCCAACAGTACGGGCCAGGTATACCACCTGAACCAGTTAGGTAACCATATTCTCATGGGGCACCACAACGGCCCGTACCTGGTAGGCGAAGGAATGGCCACGTTGATCAGTCCAGAATTTGGTGCCTGGGAGTTTGTTCTGGTGCCGAATCAGCCCAATAAAGTGATCATGGGTACCTACAAAGGCATCAGCCTGCTCTCTGCCACCGAGAAAGCTCTGCATTACCTGAAAAAGTACCAGGGCCTGGAAGAATCGTCTCGGGTGCTGGAATTTGACAAGGACGGCGACCTCTGGATAGCCCATGGGTACAAAGGACTGTTCCGGGTGAGGTTTGACCAGAAGGGTGAGAACATCACCTGGGTTAAATTCTACAACTCCAGACATGGCCTGCCCTCTGACCAACTGGTGAACATGGAGAAGATCAGGAACGAGCTCATTTTCCCGGCCCTCTACGGCGTGTACCGGTTTGACAAAGCCAAGGATCGTTTTGTGCAGGACCAGCAGTATTCTGCCTTGTTCCTGCCAGACGAGCACGTGATTGAGATGGAGGAAGACGTGCAGGGCACCATTTATTTCATTTCAAACCAACGGGTGGGCAAGATCACCTTTGACTCCTTCGGGAAACCCACCTTGCAAGACCAACTGTTCCAGAACCTGCGCGAGCAACTCAATGATGACCTCAGCTTTATTCAGGTACTGGACATCAACAACGTGCTGTTTGGGGCCAAGGAAGGGTTCATCCACTACAACGCCGCCAAAACCAAGAAAATGGTGCCTTTCCACACGCGGCTGGCCAAAGTGTTCACCATTTCCAACGAGGCAGATTCCCTGCTCCTGTCGGGCCGGCGCCTGGGCAAGGCTTCCAACACCGAGCTCCCTTTCGCCTTGAATTCGCTGCGTTTTGCGTATGCCGCCTCTTTTTACGAAAAGCCCGAGAAAACCCAGTTCCAGTATTTCCTGAAGAACTTTGACACCCGTTGGTCTGAGTGGACTACCAAAACCGAAAAGGAATACACCAACCTGCCGGAAGGGACTTATGTGTTCCAGGTGCGGGCCCGCAACATCTACGGCGTTTTAAGTGAGGCCGAAAGCTTTGCTTTTGTGGTGCGCCCTCCTTTTTACCGCAGCACCGGGGCCTACTTTGTGTACACCTTGCTGGGGCTCCTGCTCTTGGGGGCCACCTTCTGGCAAGCAGAAAAGCGCTTCAGAAATGAGAAACGACGTATTCTGCTGGACAAAGAGCGCAAGCTGGGGCAGAAGGAGTTAGAGATCAAGCATATCACCAACCAAAGTGAGCAGGAGATTGACCGCCTGCGCAACGAGAAATTCCAGGCTGAGCTTGACCACAAGAACCGCGAGCTCACCTATTCCACCATCCATCTGATCAACAAGAATGAGCTGCTGAGCTGCGTGAAGTTGGAGCTGCAGGAAATCCTGAAGAATGGCGGCAGCGTGGCCCCGCAGGAAGAATTAAAGAAGATCATCCGGAGTATTGACCACAACATCACCAGTGATGTAGACTGGAAACAGTTTGAGCTGCATTTCAACCACGTTCACGGCGATTTCATCCATAGATTGCAAGACCGGTTCCCCAACCTTACCCCGCAGGAAATCAAGCTCAGCACCTACCTGCGCCTGAACCTCACCACCAAAGACATTGCCCAACTCTTGAACATATCTGTGCGCGGGGTAGAGATAAGCCGCTACCGCCTCCGCAAACGCCTCTGCCTAGACCGCAGCGAGAACCTAACTGATTTCATGCTGAAGTTTTAGCGAGGATTTAAAAGAAGAGAAAGGTTGTTTTGGGCTTATTTTTTGGAAAAAAGCCCCGAAAGGGAAATGGCTAAGAGAAATGCCGCTACCCGTGGAAGTCACCCATAAAGTAGACCATGGTGGCACTTTGTGATATAGGAGCCATTTGCTATTTCCATGATCGGCCACAACTGACCAGAGACACTCGCAGGTCCTCTGGACGCTACGAGGTCTTTAGGGCCCGTTTTTAGATAAACAGGCTGTAAACAACTTAGTATATAGCTTTTAGGTGGTTAATCACGCAAGGAAATAATGCTAAATCTTTGCCCGTTGGTACTGTTCTGGCCATTCCAGGTCCACACCCAGGGCTTTGGCGGCGTGCAACGGGAAGTAGGGATCCCGTAACAATTCCCGGGCCAGCAACACCACATCGGCCTGGCCCGAGGAGACAATGGCTTCTGCTTCTTGGGGCGTGGTGATCATACCTACCGCCCCGGTAATGATTCCGGCCTCTTTTTTGATTTTCTGGGCAAAAGGCACCTGGTAGCCGGGCCCCACGGGAATGCGTACTTTGGGCACGTTGCCGCCGGTAGAGGTATCAATCAAGTCCACGCCTTTTTCCTTCAGCAAACGGGCCAGGGCAACGGAGTCTTCTTCGTTCCAGCCGTCTGGAGTCCAGTCGGTGGCGGAGAGTCGAACGAGGAGTGGGTAGTCTGTCGGCCATACTTCCTGCACGCTGTCCACCACTTCCAGCAGTAGCCGCACGCGGTTCTCAAAAGAGCCGCCGTAGGCATCGGTGCGGTGGTTGCTCAGAGGGGAGTAGAACTGGTGCAGCAGGTACCCGTGCGCCCCATGGATCTCCACCACCTTGAACCCGGCGGCCAGCGCGCGCACCGTGGCCGCTTTGAAATCAGCCACTACCTTCTGGATGCCCGCTTCGTCCAGCGCTACCGGGGTAATGCCGCCTTCCTGGAAGGGAAGAGCACTGGGAGCTACGGTGGTCCAGGCGCCTTCTTCGCCGGGGTGCAGAGCGGTACCGTCTTTCCAGGGAGCGCGGTGGCTGGCCTTCCGACCCGCGTGCGCCAACTGGATGCCGGGCACCGAGCCGTGCGCCTCCAGGAAAGAGGTAATCCGTTTCAGTTCGGGCACGTGTCCGTCTTGCCAGAGGCCCAGGTCATCTGGGGTAATGCGGCCCTCGGGCGAAACCGCGGTGGCTTCCAGCAGAATCAGGCCGGCGCCTCCTATGGCACGGCTGCCCAGGTGCACCAGGTGCCAGTCGTTCGCGTAACCGTCTTGGCTGGAGTACTGGCACATGGGCGAGACCACGATCCGGTTTTTCAGCTGGATACTTTTTATCTGCAGAGGCGTGAAGAGAGTGCTCATGGAAGTAGCTGTTTGGCAAAGTAATGCATACTGGCCCGGCGGCGGAAGGGTTCGTTTTGAAGGTATCCTGCCAGAAACCAGCCAAAAGCAAAGCATCTGTTTGCTGCCTGCTTTAAGTAAAGTGGCCTGGAAACAGAGGCAGCCAGCAACCCTCTGGAAAAGGCAAAGCCACTCACGGCAAGTAAGTGGCTTTGCAGGGAAAGGAAATCCAGAAAGGCAGGGACCGTGGGACCGGTACTAGGAGTTGAAATGGTACAGAAACGTGATTACGCCGGTGTAGGCGGGTTTTCTGCTGTTCTCAATCTCCATGGTCACTTCCAGGCGCGCTTTGATCACGCCCCTCAGGTCTTTGGCCGAAAGCAGTTTTACGCGCAGGCGCAGCGCACTGTTCACGTTGACGGCCTGGTTGAACCGCAGGCTCTCAATCTCATAGTTCACCTGCATTTTCAGGTTCTCAATGGAAATGATCTGACCCCACAGGTAGGGCAGGAGCGAAACGGTCAGGTAGCCGTGGGCGATGGTGCCCCCAAAAGGCGACTCGGTCTTGGCCCGTTCGGCGTCCAGGTGAATCCATTGGTGGTCCAGGGTGGCCTCGGCGAAGAGGTTGATCTGCTCCTGGGTGATGGTGTGGTAGTCTGAAACCCCTATCTCAGTTCCTTCATACTGCTGTAAGTCGGCGAAACTGCGGATGATAATTTTGCTCATGAAGGTATCTTCTGGTCTTGAATCGTGAAAACAGGTGAAAAACGGGCAATGCCACGCTAAAGGTACTTTCTTTTCTGAGTTTGTGAAATAGCAGGCACCGCAGGGCCACCCACAGTAACGCATAAGCCTAAGCGCCTCCCACATTATTCAATTGGTAAACACCCGCCAAACCACAGGAAGAAGAAAACCAGAACGCCAGCTTTAAAGGCCGGCGTTCTGGCGGTGTTTTCTGGAATACTGCTTAAAAACAGCATTTCCCATCTTAGACCTCCCTAAAAAAGAAGGCCATTTCTCCCGTTCCCCTACGGAACGGAGGGGAACGGGCAGAATAGCAGTTGCAAAGCATTCCTTCCAACTTGAAACTCCCACTACCCACAGCATCAGGTACTCCTTCGTCCCCCTTTGAAGGGGGTAGGGGGATGAGTGCTCTTGCAGATCAGGCATTCCCAAGAAGCATTTCAACCTCCTATGGCGATCATTACTCCTGCTGCTCAAGGAATTCTGAGAATCGACCTGCTCTTCGCCCAGGGCCGGCAGATGGTTCTTCTACTGTCCTCCTCATCCCCCTACCCCCTTCAAAGGGGGACTGAACGCGAGGCTATGTTCTGTTAATTCGCTTCCAGAATCTGGAACAGCTCGTCTAGCTTGGGCGTGAGGATGATCTCGGTGCGGCGGTTTTTCTGGCGGGCCTCAGCGGTTTTGGCGGCATCAAGGGGCACGTTCTGGGCGCGGCCCGACGGCGTGATTTTGGTGCCCGCCAATCCGGCGTTGGTCAGGATACGGGTGATTTCAGTTGCTCTTAGCACGCTCAGGTCCCAGTTGTCCTGCATGCCCACGGTGCCGCGGGCCACGGGTACGTCATCGGTGTGGCCTTCCACCACCACGTTCACGTCTTGCTGGTCTTTAAGGGCGGTGGCCAGTTTGCGCAAGGCGTCCTGACCTTTGGCATCTACCTTGGTACTACCGGATTTGAACAGCAGCTGCTCAGAAAGCGACACGTACACTTTCCCGTTTCTAACGTCCACGGAGAGGTCTTTGCTGTTAAAGCCCAACAGAGCGTTGCTCACCTTGGTGCGCAGGGCGTTCACGGCTTTGTCTTTCTCAGCCAGGATGCGCTCCAGCTCGTTCAGGCGGTCTTCGCGCGATTTCAGGTCTGAGCTCAACTGGTCTAACTGGGAGCGGTTCCTGGTCAGGGTCTCGTTCAGTTTCTTGAGTTCCTCTTCACGGCGGGCCAGGTCTTTAGACAGCTTGGAAGACTCCAGCGCGCTGTTGGACATGAGGCGGTCATGGTTTTTGATGAGCTTGTCATACGTGGTGCTCAGGTCTGAGTACACCGACTGGGTTTTGCGGAGCGTGTTGCCCAACAGGGTGGTGTCGGCGGCCAACTGGGCGCGGGCCTCGGTAAGGTCCGTCACTTGCCGGGAGAGTTCTGAGCGCTCTTTGGTAGTTCTGGAAAGGGCGCTCTGGGCATCGGCTTTTTCGCGCTCCAGCTTTACTTTCTGGGCCAGCAGGGCGTTGTATTTATTGGTGGTGGTGCAGGAACCCAGCAGAAAGGTGCTCAGCAGGGCCACGCTGGCGTACTGGTAAAAGGTGTGTTTCAACATGACAGGGCTTGGTAAAAAGTATAAGGCAGATGTTTGGGGTTTAGTGGTTTCTTACCAATGGGCTGGTAAAAAAGCAGTGGGTTTGGTGTTGGGTTCAAGGGGGCTCTGAGTTCAAAGATAGAAGCTAAACGTTCTCTCCCAAAGCGTAACGGCATGTTTTTAAGCCGATTGACCGAAAACAGGCCCAAAACAAAGAAGCCGGACGTTTGGCCCGGCTTCTTTGATGAATGATGTTTCCTTTCAAGATGCTCTCTTGTAAAGGAAGTATTGGACAATACCAGTGAAACTAGTTTGTCTGGATCAGTTTCAGGATCTTCTCAAAGTTAGGTGCCAAGATGATCTCTGTGCGGCGGTTGCTTTGGCGGGCTTCCGGGGTGCGGGTCATGGCCACCGGGGTGTACTGTCCGCGGCCGGCCGGAACCACCATTTGCGGCGGAACCCCGTTGTTGATGAGCAAGCGGGTGATCTCGGTGGCTCTGAGTACGCTCAGGTCCCAGTTGTCTTTGTAGGTGACGTTGGCAGAGGCTACCGCTACGTCATCGGTGTGGCCTTCAATCATGATCTCCGTGTCGCGCTGTGACTTGATGGCGCTGGCCAACTTGCCCAAAGCCGACTGCCCGTTGGGGTTCACTTTGGTAGAACCAGAGGCGAAAAGGAGTTTCTCTGGCATGGTCACGTACACTTTGCCATCTCTTACGGCTACGGTGAGCCCTTGCTCCTTGAAGCTGGCCAGGGCCTCGTTCACAGAGGCGCGCAGTTCATTCAGGATTCTTTCTTTCTGGGCGATTTGTTGTTGGTACTGCGCCAGTTTGGCGTCACGGTCACGCAGATCAGCGTTGGCTTGTTCTAGGCTGCGCTGGGCCGCAGTTTTCTCTTGTTCCAGCGCATTTTTACTTGCTTCCAGTTCTTTGTACTTCTTAGATGAGACACAAGACCCAAGGACAGCTGCTCCTAAAACCAAGGCGGCGGCGGAAGAGGCGAAACGTGTTTTCTTCATAGGTGGCATTAATTATATAAGTGTAAGGAATGGTGACAAAGGTGATCAGTCTGGCGGGAAAACCGGGACTCCCCGCCAGACCTTGCCTTGCAAACGGACACAAAGAAATAATAATTGCCTCTATAAAGCCAATTTACTTTGCACATTAGGTAAGTGGCTATGCAGTTGACGGTTAATTCAATAGGTATCTTTTGGAAAGCTACCACGGCACCGGCGGTGCCTCTTTTCCAGGTTTCACCGGTCTTTTCCGGGTTTTAAGGCCGAACCTTGGAGCAGGGACGGTCGGGTAGGGGAGCAGAAGCTTTCATTGAAAAGGAACGGCCTGCCGTTCTTATGGAAAAGAAGCAGGTTGATAAAACGTAACAGGCTTTAAATCAGTAAAATATCTAAAGGTAAAGAGTGGCAAGCCCGATGGGGAAGTGCCGCTAACCAGCGTTTCCGGCGTAGGGCTTCAACGGCGTTTACCCGCCAGGGAAAACAAATGACCTTTAAATAGAGTACGCACACACTGGAGAAGAAAAGGCGCGTTTTACGCAGGGGTTAGGGAGCTATCTTTTCTTTTTTATCTTTGCACGTTTATTAGTTACTGCTTGCGGTTTCCCCACTGGAGGCTTCATTGTTGAAAAAACCTTTAGAGCATCATATGTCTTGGTTTAAAAGAGTAGAAAAAGGGATCGTCACCCCAACGGAGCAGAAAAAAGAAACGCCTGACGGTCTGTGGCACAAGTGCCCCGAGTGTAAGACCGTTATCAGCACGGCTGAGCACCGGCAACAACTGTATACCTGCCCCAAATGTGATTTCCATGACCGCGTCAACTCTCAGGAGTATTTTGAGATCCTGTTTGATGAGAACCAGTTCCAGGAGTTAGATGCGCACCTGAGTTCCTCAGATCCGCTTAATTTCGTAGACACCAAACCGTACCCAGACCGCATTCTTGCCACCCAACGCAAAACCAACCTGAAAGACGCCGTGCGTTGCGCCCACGGCACCATCCATGACCTGGACCTGGTGGTGGCCTGTATGGACTTCAACTTTATTGGGGGCTCGATGGGCTCAGTGGTAGGGGAGAAAATCTCCCGGGCCATTGACTACAGCCGCCAACACAAGATCCCGTTCCTGATGATCTCCAAGTCTGGCGGGGCGCGCATGATGGAGGCTGGCTATTCTTTGATGCAGATGGCCAAGACCTCTGCCAAACTGGCGCTGCTGTCAGAAGAGAAGGTACCTTATATCTCCTTGCTCACAGACCCCACCACCGGGGGCGTGACCGCCTCGTTTGCCATGCTGGGCGATTTCAATATCTCAGAACCAGGGGCCCTCATCGGCTTTGCCGGACCAAGGGTGATCAAAGAGACCATTGGCAAAGACCTGCCCAAAGGCTTCCAGAGCGCTGAGTTTGTGTTAGAGCACGGTTTCCTGGATTTCATTGTGCACCGCAAAGAACTGAAAAAGCGCATTGCTGACCTGATCACGCTTCTGCGCCCCCAAGAGGCCGCCGCCCCTGAAGAGGCCCTGGCCAAGAATGCTACGGTTAAATAATCTTGCTCTCCGGCTACAACCACAAAGAAAGACCTGTCTCTTACCAAGGCGGGTTTTTCTGTTTTTGTCTGGCACGATTATTATAGAGATGCCCATAGACGCGAGATGATATATCTGAACATTTTATGAATAAATCAGTATGTATCTCCGTTGTTGATCTAAACCCATTAACATCACTTTAAGCTTTATTTTCACCCAAAAACCAAACACTATGAAAATCTTGAAAGGAACATTCACCGCCATGTTAGTAGGAAGCTTGCTTTTCTCTTCCTGCAAATCAAGCCAAACGGCTGGCACCACTGATACCAGTACCACGCAGAAAAAAGGCATGAACAAAACCGCCAAAGGGGGTATTCTGGGCGCCGGTGGAGGTGCCGTGCTAGGTGGTATCATTGGCAAGGCCACAGGCAACACCGCCCGCGGAGCCATCATTGGCGCTGCCGTAGGGGGAGCCACCGGTGCGGTGATTGGCCGTCGTATGGACAAACAAGCCGAGGAACTGGAGCGTGAAATGAAAAACGCCCAGGTAGAACGCGTAGGCGAGGGTATCAAAGTGACATTTGACGCCGGTCTTCTGTTCCCTACCAACTCTGCCACCCTGCAGGCATCTTCCAAGGCTGACATCCAGAAACTAGCCGAGACCCTGAAGAAATACCCAGGTACCAACGTGCTCATTGAAGGCCACGCTGACAACACCGGTAATGACGCCATCAACCAGCCGTTGTCTGAGCGCAGAGCCCAGTCAGTAGCCAACTACGCCATTTCATTGGGAGTAGAGCCCAACCGCATGCAGACCCGCGGGTACGGTTCTACCCAGCCCGTGGCTGACAACTCCACCGCTGCCGGCCGTCAGCAGAACCGCCGCGTAGAGGTAGCCATCTTTGCCAGCGAAGAACTGAAGAAAGCCGCTGAGCGTGGTGAGATCAAATAAGAAAGCACCTTCTGCTTTTTTGAAAGGCTAGCCGTTTGGCTAGCCTTTTTTTTATGCCTTTTTTATGCCTGGGGGTAAGCTGATTGAGGCCTGTTTTCGGGAAAACGCCGGGAAAGCGGCCTGGGGCAGAGGCTAACCTAAGGCGGTTCTTCGCGTTTAGGGAGGAAACCAATGGGGAAAAGAGAATGGAGAACTTCACAAAATCACTCTTTCTATTACTTTCGCTGTCTTTGCTGGGGGCCTGTGACCGGGTAAAAGACAAAGAAGCCGTAGCCGACCTGCCCAAGACCTCCGTGGAAGATACCCTGGTGCTTGCCCCAGATACCCTTGAGATAGACACTACCCTCACAGAAACGGACTTCGGCCCCGGCCAGGAAGACCAGGCTGCCCGCTACGGGGAAGAAAACTACCGCGAGCCGGCAGCAGGTAGTGAATCTGCCACGGCTTCCGCCGGAAACGCCTCAGCAGAAACCAGAACCTCCCAGTCTTCCGCCGGAAGCACTACCCCAGTGGTAGCCTCCGGAGCAACCGCTTCGGGTAAAAGCGCTGAAACGGCTAAAAGCACTGGAACCGCTCCGGCCAGGAAAAAATACGTGCGGCCTTCCAGGGCGCAGTTGCAACGGTCATTGGCCGCAGACGCCCGCCGGTCTAACCGCCTGGATCTGCCCCAGCTCAAGAATTACTGGCTTACCCGGCAACATTATTACCGCCGCGCCTCTAAAGAAGTGAAGTACGTGGCCGGTGACACCAAGATCAAGATCTCCCCGGAAGAAACCAAGATAGAAACGCCGCGCGGAAAAGTGAAGATTGAAGGGAGTGACATCAAAGTGAAATACGACTAGCCTTCCTGCTCTTTCGCCCAGCCTAGCGCGGGAATCCTGTTTTACGCCTGTTTTACCCGAACCGGCCTTGAAACAGGCTTCCCGCGCTTCTTTTTGCGGGAAAGAGCCACCGCCAGCATGGTGAGCAAAGCCCCCAGCAAGGCCACGGCAATGTCCTTCTGGGCGTCCCAGATATCGCCTTGGGTGCCTAAATAAGCCATGCCCTGGGCGGGGAAGAAAATATCAGCCACTGACCATTCCATCAACTCATAGAAAGCGCCCAGGCTCACGGTCAAATCAACGGGCAAGGCATAGGTGAAAAACGGCCGCATGGAGGTGAGTCGCCAGAACACCTCGTTCATGGGGTACGCCAGAAAGAACCCAAACCCGAAGTGCACCAGCCGGTCATAATGGTTGCGTTCCAGTTGCAGCTGGTCCTGAACCCAAAAGCCGAAGGGGTTCTGAGCGTAGGTGTGCTGGGCGCCGTACGCGTGCAGCATCAAAAACAGAAAGATGCAGGTGTAGCTGAAGTCTGAGAACCTGAAATGCTTGTAGAAGGCCACCAGAAAGATGATGGCCGTGAAGGTGAGGGTGTTTTCCAGCCACCAATTCTTTGAATCTGAGGTGGTAAAGCCGGTATACGCCCAGAAGGCCGTGAAAATGACCACATAAGCAATCAAAAGCGGGTTGCTGCGGAAATGGGTAGTTTCTTGATCAGTGGTAAAGGTGAAGGCCATGCAGGGGTGAGGGCTTTGTTTCAAAGAAAGGGGCCAGAAACGCCAGAGAGGCCGGTAAGCCCATGGCGGGTTCTTTTGGGGTAAGCGGAAGGGACGGCTACCGATGGGCCTCTTCCAGCTGAGAAGTGATCATCAGCTCTGGTTGGTGGTACACCAAGGGCAAAGGATTGTCCTCGGGGTTCTGGGTAGGATCACAGTGGTAGCCGTAGAGCACATAGTCCTGCGCCAGGGGAATGAGCTTCTTGTAATAGGTATGGGCCGTGTTCTCCTGTGAGAAGGTGAGGTCATGGAACACGGTGGTGGCTTTGGGGGGCATGCCGCGCAGAAAAGCGAAAAGCGGCTCTGGCTTGCCAATATCCCCTGAAAACACAAACCGGTCGCCATCGGGCTCCTCAAAGATGTAGGCATAGGTCTGCAGCTTCTCGGCGTGGAGGCCATAAGTGTCCAGAGCGGTGATGCCCGGCACCTCAGAAAGGGGCACAAAGTCTACGTACGTCTCTGGCTTCTGCAACTGGAGCCGCAGGAACTCATACAGCTCATCCCTGAAATCATCATCTGGGTAGAGAATGGAGGGCCGGCAATTGGGATTGAAGTAGTGGCAATGCAGCAGCACGTTGGCCAGGCTGCCCGTGTGGTCATTGTGCAGGTGGGTCAGCAGAATGTAAGTGATGCCCCGGGTGAGCTGGAATTGCCGCAGGGTGGGGTAAACGGTAAAGCCGCAGTCAAGGAGCAGGGTCTGCCCCTTGAATTCCACTAATGCAGCAGAGTTTCCATAGGCAATGTCAAAAGCTCCGCCTGTTCCTAAGAATCTGAATTTCATAGTCTTCCGGTAAAACGTAATACCATTTTGGGTTCCCTCACGGGAGGAGGGGCCGTTACGCAAACTTTACCATCGGGGGCTCGTTTAGGAGGTGAAAAGCATGGCTATGGCGCAGGCACAGCAGCATCTTTCCCCTCCAGAAAAGATATGGCAAGTTCATATACGGTTGAACGAGGTTTTCGGCCATCTTTCGGGCCATCCGCGCCGAGACCCCATGCGGGAGTTGATCTCCACCATGCTCTCGCACCGCACCACGCACACCAATGAGGAGAAGGCCTACTTCCAGATGCTGGAGAAATTCCCTATCTGGCAAGCCGTCATGGACGCCCCCGTGGAAGAACTCACCCAGGCCCTGGCGCCGGCCGAATTCCCGGGGGCCAAGGCCCTCAACATCCAGAAGGCCCTGCGCCTTATCCAGGTCGAGCACCCTGATTTCTCACTCGATTTCCTGCACGACCTGGACGTTCCCCAGGCCATGGCCTGGCTCATGGTCCTGCCCGGCGTTGGGTTGAAAACCGCTACCCTGGTGCTTTTGTTTAATTTCCAGAAGCCGGTGTTTCCCGTAGACACGCACGTGCACCGCATCAGCCAGCGGGTGGGGCTCATTGGCGCCAAGGTCACCCATGACAAAGCCCACCAGATTCTGCTGGACATGCTGCCCAAAGACGCCCTGGTACTGTACAACCTGCACCGCCACCTGCTCAAACACGGCCAGAAGATCTGTACCTGGCACAGTCCTAAATGTGAGGTTTGCGTGCTCCAGAACCTCTGTAACTATTACGCAGACGTACGGAGCAAAGGCATTGATTTGCCTTACAAAGGTTGAAAAGGGTGCCTACTTTATAGCAAATCAATTCAGGCTTGTTTTAGGAGAAACTGCCAGAAAACGGATCTCGTGCTTGAGAACACTGGATCAAGAAAGCGTGCCAAACCGAATAGATAGTTCCACCATCTCTTTTAAGACGCGTTTCCAGAAAAGAAGCCTAAAGCAGGCATCAGGTTTTTCTGAGTTAGCTGACGGTGCCCTGTTTAGGCGCAAGAAGGGAGCATGAAAAGGTTTAGGAGAAAGACAAAAAGCAGCCTAAAAACAACCCAGGGGGAAGATCTTAGAGGGCGAGCCGAAACCTGAGCTGAGAGATTCTCTAGCCGGTTTCAGGGCTGTTTTTAGGAAATTGCGCCTCTGTTCAAACCAGCGGGAAGTCTAGCTTAGAGAGCTAACATATGCATGGTAGTTTTCTGGCTTTTTTTGAGATTAAACGCCTAAAACAAACCAATAGCAGCAAGCCAATTTAGTGATGGCGCTAAACAAAATGGCTATTTTCCGGTTGCCAAGCATAGATTCTTTGTTGCTTTCCTCTACTCCCATGAGAATACTTTACGTGCTGTTTTTCGTGCTTTTTTCCGGAACCATGCTCCAAACCCATGCCCAGACCATAGGCCGGATCACCGGGGTGGTGCGCGATAAAAACACGCAGGAACCCATCATTGGCGTCACCGTGAGCCTGGAGGAAACTACTCTGGCCGCCGCCACTGATGCCCAGGGCCGCTACCGCCTGGACAACATCCCTACGGGCAGCTACAACCTGAAAGCCTCTTACTTGGGGTATGAACCCGTCACGCGCTACAACGTGCCCGTGACCTCAGGCAATGCCCTCACCCTGAACCTGGACCTGACACCGGGCCAGAACCGGTTAGAGGAAGTGAACATTACCGTGGACCGGTCTATCCGGGTGGCTACCGTGGAGACCCCGCTTTCGGTGCAAAGCCTGAGCAGCGAGGAGATCAAGAGCAACCCGGGCGGTAATTTTGACATCTCGCGGGTGATTCAGACGCTGCCGGGGGTGGCTGGGGCGGGCAGCACCGGCGCCGGTTTCCGGAATGACATTGTGATACGGGGCGGCGGGCCGAGCGAGAACGTCTTTTTCCTGGATGGCATTGAGATCCCGGTTATCAACCACTTTTCCACGCAGGGCAGCAGCGGCGGGCCGCAGGGCATTTTGAACGTGTCGTTTATTGAAGACGTGACCCTGAGCACCAGCGCCTTTGACGCCCGCTATGACAATGCCCTCTCCAGCGTGTTCCAGTTCCGGCAGCGCGACGGCAACCCAGACCGCCTCCAGGGCAACCTGCGCCTGAGCGCCACCGAGCTGGCGGGCACCCTGGAAGGTCCGTTGGCGCCTAGAACCACGTTTCTGGCCTCGGCCCGAAGGTCTTATCTGCGATTGCTCTTCAAAGCCATCGACCTACCCATTCGTCCTAATTACTGGGATTTCCAGTACAAGGTCACCCATCAGTTGAATTCTAAAACCACGCTGACCGCGCTTGGTATTGGGGCCATTGATGAGTTTAGCTTTGCCACGCCTAAAGAGAGTTCCCCGGAGAAAGAGTACGCGCTGCGGTCAAACCCGCTCATCAACCAGTGGAACTACACGGTAGGGTTCAGCCTGAAACGGTCCTTGGAAAACGGGGTAGTGCAGGTATCCTTGAGCCGGAACGTGTTTGAGAACCGGCTGGATCGCTTTGAAGACGCGCAGTATGGTGATGAGTCCAGGCGGTTGCTTAAGTCCCGGTCGCAGGAACGGGAAAACAAGCTGCGGGTAGACGTGAACCAGTTTCTGGGCGGCTGGAAATTCTCTTACGGAGCCTTGGGGCAGTACGTGAGCTATGACAACCGCTTTTTCAGCCAGCTTCGGCAGGAAGTGAAAGACGCCAACGGCAACGTGGTGCAGCCCCGGGAAACCATCGCCTTTGACACCGACCTCTCTTTCCTGCGGTACGGCTTGTACGGGCAGGCTTCCCGCAGCTTCCTGGAAGACAAACTCAGCCTCTCCCTGGGCGTGCGTTCTGATATGAATTCCTTCACCACCCGCGGGAACAACCCTCTGGAAACGCTTTCGCCCCGGCTCTCCGGTTCCTACTCCTTAACGGACCGCTGGAAACTGAACGCCTCAGTGGGCACCTATTACCGCTTGCCCATTTACACGGTGCTGGGGTATAAAGATGCGGCGGGCCGGTACGCGAACCAAGACAGCGAGTACATACGGTCTACCCATTACGTGGCGGGGCTGGAGTTTCTGCCCACCACCGCGAATCGGATCACGGTGGAAGGGTTTTACAAAAAATACAGCCAATACCCGGTCTCGGTGCGCGATGGGGTTTCCCTGGCCAACCAGGGCATTGAGTTTGGCGCCATCGGGAACGAAGACGTGGTGAGCCTGGGCAAAGGCCGGGCCTACGGCGCCGAGTTCTTTTTCCAGCAGAAGCTGACGCGGGGGCTTTACGGCCTGTTTTCCTATACCCTGGTGCGCAGCGAGTTCACAGGGCTGGATCAGGACAACTACGTGGCCTCGGCCTGGGATAACCGGCATCTGGTGTCGGGGTTGCTGGGTTGGCAGTTCGGGAAGAACTGGGAACTGGGCGGCAAGTACCGGTTTGCTGGCGGTGCCCCGTACACGCCCTTTGACCTGGAAGCCTCGCAACGGAACTACGCCTCTTTGGGCACCGGCCTGCTGGACTATGACCGCCTCAACACGCAACGGTTACGCTCGTTCAACCAACTGGATGTGCGCCTTGACAAGAAATGGAATTTCCGGAGGACCACCCTTGACCTGTACGTGGATGTGCAGAACGTGCTGCGTTTCAAAGGCCCGTCGCTGCCCCAGTACACCTTCCAGCGTACCGCCGAGAACACCGGTTTCGCCACCACAGACGGCCAGCCCTTGCGCCCAGATGGTTCCAACGGTATCCCGCTTCTGCTAGACGAAGACGATGTGACGTTCCTACCCACCATAGGTTTCGTGCTGGAGTTTTAGGTTGGGTATTTAGGCTGTTTTCAGAAAAAAAGGCTAAATCTGCAATGAACCCACGCATTTCGTCCCCCCTTTGAAGGGGGTAGGGGGATGATTAATCTTGGTGATCATAGCGCTCCTGAGTATCATCTTTCATATGTTTTGCTCATTTGGATTTATAAATCCGAATGTCGCCTGTCGGGGATTTATCAATCCCCTTTTTAGTGTATCTCGAGTAATGGGGATTGATAAATCCCCGACAGAGTGTTTCGGGATTGGTAAATCCCGAACAGCCCTAGCACCTTTTTCATGCTACTGCTATTGTCGTTGCTATTATTCACGCCCTTGTCATCCCCTACCCCCCTTCAAAGGGGGACGCAGGAGCTCCTGGTATATGAAATGATATAAGCGGTTTTTTCCCGATTTTCAGAAAACAGCCCAACATTAGGGGAGGCCAGGTCATGGGCTTGCCACCGGCGGCGTCTTAATCCCGTATGCAATGCGTACCTTGCACCTGGCAAGGCCGCCGTGACCCCAAGCGTATGCGTTTAATTCCCCATCCAGTCCTCTGTAATTACTATGTGACGTACCGCTGCAACGCCAAGTGCTCGTTCTGCGATATCTGGGAAAAACCGTCTCCTTATATTCAGCTGGAAGATGTGCGGAAGAACCTGCGCGACCTCAAAAAACTGGGGGTGAACGTGATTGACTTTACCGGCGGGGAGCCCTTGCTGCACCGCCAGATAGATCAGTTTCTGGAAGAGGCGCAGAAATTGGGCTTTATCACCACCCTCACCACCAACGGACTACTCTACCCTAAGTGGGCCGAGCGGCTGAAGGGAAAGGTAGACATGCTGCACTTCTCCCTGGACTCCGCTGACAAAACCGAACACGATACCGGCCGGGGCGTGGCTTGCTTTGATTTCGTGCTGGAATCTATAAAAGTGGCCAAAAGCCTGGGCGAACGCCCCGATATCCTGTTCACGGTCTTCAAGCACAACCTGGACCAGATAGAGCGGGTGTACCAGGAGATCTGCCTGCCCAACAACCTCATGCTGCTCCTGAACCCCGCCTTTGAATACAACCAGGTAGAAACCGGGGAACAACTGTCGGAAGTTGAACTGGATTACCTGGTGAAGTTCAGCAAGCAGAAGTGGGTGTATCTGAATGAGGCCTTCGTGCAACTGCGCAAGGATGGGGGCAACCACATAAACAAACCCGTGTGTAAAGCCGCCAGTTCTACCCTGGTCATCTCCCCGGAAAATGAATTGGTGCTGCCGTGCTACCATCTGGGCACCCAGAAGTTTCCCATCGCAGGCAACCTGCACGCGCTCTATGCTTCTAAAGAGGTAAAGCAACTCATCGCCCTGGAAGGGAAACTGCCCGCCTGTGAAGGCTGCACCATCAACTGCTACATGCAACCCAGCTTTGCCGTGGAGATGAACCGCTACTGGTGGAAAGCCCTGCCCAGCACCCTCAAATACAGCCTCCGCAAAGGAACCTGGAAGAAGATGCTGTCTTAAGGAGCATCTGGCAAACAAGGCCTAGAGGAGGGGAGCCAGTCTACTGGATTTACCGGCTATTTTAGAAAAGGCACCAACCAACAAAAGGGTCCAGTGCCCTCTCTTGTATGGTAAGGTTTCAGGGCTATAATCCTGAAAAGAATAGGAAAACGCGGGTGTGGCGCAAAAGTTAATGGTTGCCTTTTTATCTTTGAGTAACGTCTGGTACAGATTTCTATACCCCAATTTTACTATACCCGCTATGCCCATTCTTCTACCCGTCAAAGGAATTCGCCCTACCTTGGGGGCCAACTGTTTTATTGCCCCTAATGCCACCCTTGTAGGAGACGTGGTGCTGGGCGACCAGTGCACGGTGTGGTTCAATGCCGTGGTGCGCGGCGATGTGAACCTGATCCGCATCGGCAACAAGACCAACATCCAGGATGGGGCAGTTATCCACTGCACCTACCGGAAAACGGGCACCGTGATTGGTAACAACGTGAGCATTGGGCACAATGCCATCGTGCACGGCTGCACCATCGCTGACAATGTGTTGGTGGGCATGGGTGCCATTGTCATGGATAACGCGGTGGTGCAGGAGCATTGCATTATTGCGGCCGGGGCGGTGGTGTTAGAGAACAGCCTCTGCGAGAGCGGCTTTATCTATGCCGGGGTGCCAGCCAAGAAAGTAAAAGCATTAACCCAGGAGCAGATCATCGGCATGGCCCAAACCGCCGACAACTATGTGTTGTACGCCAGCTGGTTCCAGGAGGGGGAGGGCGCCTAACCTCTGTTGCTTACGTAGTACCCTGGTAGGTAACCCTTAACCAATGGCAGAAGTGGTGTGGAGCATTCTCAAAACAGTTCTTTTGTTGTATCTGGCGGTCTGCGTACTGGTGTATTTTTTCCAGGAGAAGCTTATTTTCTTCCCGGAAAAACTGAACCCGGATTTTACCTTCCGGTTTCCGGCCCCTTTTGAGGAAATACGGCTGAAAACGCCAGACAACACGCAGCTCCACACCCTGCTGTTCAAGGCAGAAAAACCCCAGGGCGTAATCCTGTACCTGCACGGCAACGCCGGCTCTTTGCGCTCCTGGGGCGAGGTGGCGCCTATCTACACCAGCCTGGGGTATGATGTGCTGATCCTGGATTACCGAGGCTACGGCAAAAGCGAGGGGAAAATCACAAGCCAAACCCAATTCTACCAGGATGTACAGACCGCTTATGATGCTTTGAAGACCAAGTACCCCGAAAGTGACATCGTTATCCTGGGCTATTCCATCGGGACTGGCCCCGCTGCCCATCTGGCCTCCGTGAACCAACCCCGGCTATTGATCCTGCAAGCGCCTTACTACAGCCTGGGTGACTTGATGCGGAAATACTTTCCGGTGATTCCCGCCTTCCTTCTGAAATATAGGTTTGAAACGCACCGGTACCTCAGGAACTGCCCGGTGCCCGTGGTCCTTTTTCACGGGGAACAAGATGAAATCATCCCGTATGCGTCCTCGCTTAAACTTAAGGAGGTACTCAAGGAAACCGACCTATTGTTCACCTTGAAGGGGCAGAGCCATAACGGCATGAGCAGCAACCCCGCCTATCTGGAAGCCCTGCGCCGGGTGCTTAGGTAAACCACCTTCACCCTTGGGCGGGTGGAGAGGCAATCACTTTAGGCAGTCATGGGGTATAGGCCATTTTCAAGGCTTTTTTCAAAAACCACCTTAAAAACAACATCGGGGCCTGGCCGCGCCGTAAAAGGCTCATGGATTTTGCCAAGTTTCAGGAAAGTTTAACCCAAGCCGCTCCTCCGGCCCAGGCCTCTGTGTACCTGCAGGCCATGTGGCTGGAGGCCCAGGGAAAATGGGAGGAAGCCCATGCGTTGATCCAGGACCTGCCAGACCAGAAAGCCGCCTGGGTCCACGCTTACCTGCACCGCAAAGAAGGCGATCTCTGGAACGCCGACTATTGGTACCGCCGGGCCAACCAGAAAAGGCCGTCTGTCTCTTGGCAGGAAGAATGGCAGCAGTTGGTGCTGGCCTTCCTGTAACCACATTCCTTTCCCGCTACTTCTCTCAGGAGACCTTTACAATAGCCACGGCTACATCGGTCCGCACGTTGGCCAAGGTGAAGGTGCAAACCGTTCCTTGGGCCTGGGCCTCCAGTTGCTCCAGCGTGGTGCCCGCCAGGGTGTGGAAAGTGGTCACGCGGTAGCGCCCGTCTGGCAGGCCCGGCACCTGCACCTCTACGGTGAGGGCCGGGGCCGCGGGGTTCATGAGGCGTTTGCGTTGGTAGAGGGCATTGGTGCGCAGAAGCCACACCACCGCCTGCCGGTCATCGGCGCAGCCGAAAACGGCGAACGAAGGTTCTGAGACCTTTATCTCCTGGTTCAGGTTTCTCCTCCGGAAGGTAGACCACTGAATCAATTCCAGAAAACGGGCCATGTGCTTCTGGGCCACCCGCATGCCGGGCGTGAGGGTATGCGGGTGCCGGTTAGGCCAGCGCATGCCGCCACCCGCCGCCCCGGAGGCCATGTGCGCCCACTGGATGTGCCGGAAATACTCATCGTCAAACTCGGGGGCCAGGGTGTGCTTGCGGTCTTTGAACAGGTGAATGGGGCCGTGCTCGCTGTCAAAGAACGGCCGGTTCTGGGGAGTGTGCTCCAGCGCCTCGCGCACCAGTTCGCCTACCTTGATGGCTGAATCTACCGTGTTTTTGGGATAATCTATGGTTTTGGAGTCATAGAAATGGGTGCTGGAGAAATCAAGCAAGGGGTGCCGGAAAATGGTGTCGGCCACGTCTGGGTGCGTGTGCAGGATGGGCCCAAAGATAGAAACCGTCTGCGGGTGCGAGCGGCCGTAGAGGCGCATTTCCAGATCGCGTACGTGCTGGCTCAGTTGGGTAGCCACCGGCGCGAACTGGGCCGAGCTGTTGCCCATGTGGGCGGGGTGCATCTCGTTCCATAAGTCCCAGGCAAACAAGACGCCGCTGCCGCCCCAGCGTTCCACCACAAACGTCAGGCGGGCTTTGATGGCTTCCAGGGTGTTGGGGCAGAGCAGCCATTGGCCTCGCCCGGCGCAAGGCCCGCCCAGGTTTTTGTTGTAGGGGTGGTGTTTCCACCTGAGCCACATCCAGAAGGTGTCAAAGGGCGTGAGCAGGATGCGCAGGCCATACTTGGCGCAGAGCGCGAACAGGTCATCCCAGAGCCGGACCATGTTGGGCGCGAATTTACCCACCGGCTTCTCAAAATACCGGTTCTCGCCTTGGGCGTACTCCAGCATCAGGCGCAGGCAGGTCACCCCGTGGGCCGACAGGTACGCCAGGTATTCCTCTACCGCGGGCAGGTTCTTCCGGCGGAACAGCCCTTCCAGTTCGGGCCAGGTGATGGCATCGTTCTGCCCAATGGGGGTCCAGGGCTGGCCATCTTCGGTGATAAAATAGGGGGCATCAGGTGCGACTTGTATCCAGGGGAGCGACGGGTGGGGAACAGGGGACTGCATTAAAAAACGGAAGTTCAGGTAGTAGACAATAGAACGACTGCGGGCGTCAGGGTATTTAGGTGATTACAGACCAAGAAACGGCTTGCTCAACGGCGGCCGGGGCTTGGCGGTGTAAGGCCTTTGAACGTAAAGCGCCCGGCCAGGGATGGCGAATAAATACTATTAAATGCTACGGGGTCTAATTAGTAGGAAAAGCGAGGCTGAAAAGGCTGGGGCAAACACAAACCCTTTTCCTTTTCGGCCTGTTTCCAAAGAAACGGGCCTGAAAAGGAAAAGGGCGGTTTATAAGAAGTGTCTGTTAGCGCTTAGAAAAATAGCTGGGTCACCACAAAGGAAAGCACCGAGATGATAAAGCCTACCATGAAGAAGAAATAGGCAAACCGGAGGCTGGTGTATTTCTTCTGGAGCACCAGGCCTAAGTGGTAGTTGTCTTTGATCATGGAAGAATAGAGGGTCTTGGAATTGCGCATCATGTCCAGGATGCCTGTCTCGTATTCCAACAGGCTCATGCTGTGGTAGTCACCGAAGAACATGAGGTTGACCTTCTCGGCGGCCGGGTCTTGCCGGGCCGGCGCGTTTCGCTTGATGCGGGGCATGGTGACCAGAATGGCCAGTACCATGGTGCTCAGGGAGGTGAACAGGAACAGGATGCTGGGGACCAGTAATTTGGGCTCTGAGTCCAGTTTCCTGAACAGCACCGATAGCAGGATAGAGACAATGATGGAATTGATGGTCAGCAGAATATGGGCTTTGTTGTCGGCCATGTCGCTTAGACGCATCTGGTTGGCGGCCGTAATCCGGAACATGGTCTCCACGCCCCTTCTTGATTTATCAGGTTTCCCCTCTTTCTTAGTTTGTTCAGGGCCAATGCCCTCCTTCACTTCAGCCATTGCGCTGTTAATTAGTACGTAGGTAAGGTAAGCAAGGCAACAGGGGTTGCCAGGGGCGGGCAAGGTGAAATAGGCTACCCGCGGTTCCCTCTGCTATACTTAATTTTGGCGTTGTGGTTGAGAAAGAAACTTATATTTCTTTGACGCCGAAGCCAGGAAAGCAAAGCTCTTTTTCACCTCTCGGTTTTCCGCCGGAGGCGTGGCTTTCCCAGGCCGGAATCTGCGCCCCACCCTCTGGCAAAAGGCTATTTCAAGGCCTGCAGGTGCTTCAACGCCAGAAAACTGATGGCCACCGACCCCGACACGCAGATCTCGCCGTCCATGATCTTAGGCAGTACCTGGTCTATGGGTACCCGTACCACTTCAATGTCTTCGGTGACGTCTAACAGCTGGGCCTGCTCAATGCGCACGTTCTGGGCCAGGAACAGGTGCAGCCGGTTGGTGTCTTTGGCGGGGTTGTCATGCAACACGCCCAACGGGATAAGAGGCTGAGTGAGTACGGCGCCTGTTTCTTCCAGCAACTCACGGGTGGCGGCGTCCTGGGCCTGCTCCTGGTCAGGGAAAAAAGAGCCGGCGGGCAGCTCCAGGAACACTTTGCGGGCGGCGTGTTTGTATTGGCGCACGAACAGCACTTCCTGCTGCTCGGTTACCGGAAATACGTACGCGCCGTCTGGCCGCTCACTCACAAAGAAATCATCTACCATATGCCCGTTGGGCAGTTCCACCTCATCGCGGCGCAGGGTGTACCACTTATGTTTGAAAGCAATATGGGAGCGTACTAAGCGCCAGGGGCGGGGAGTTGACATTTTTTTGATGGGTAAGCGAATGAAAATAAGCCGTTCCTGGGCTTCTTTCTAGAAAACAGGCCCAAAACGGGCGCAAGTTGCAAAAATTACCTGAGTCTATTGGGTCAAGGTACGGTTCTTATCGCCTACCTTGGCGGCTACGGCTTCCTGCCAGGCCTGGCCGGTGGCCGAAAGCAGCTCTGAGTTGTTCCAAAGATGGCTGCTGTTCTGGTTGCTGGCATCAGGTTGGCACAGGTACACCTCATGGCCGGGGCGCTGGGTGACCTGGAGGCCGCAGGAGCGCAGCATGGCCTCAATGCAGGCATGGTTGGGTGCCCACCAGTTGGTGACATCGCCGGCCAGCTTCTTTTCTATGAAGGCCATTTTGGGGTAGCCGTTCTCCAGCATGATCTCGCGGCCGTGGAAATGGATATCCTCAGGCAGTTCCGTCACCTCCTCGCCAGGCATGGTCAGGGTCTGGAACACCATGAGGCGGGTCACTTTCTGCGAGAGGATGTCTAAGGAGAGCAGCGGGTAGCGCAGGTGGTAGAGCACGCCCATGTACCAGATCAGGTCAAACTTCTCCTCTAGCCGGGCCACGTCATACACCTGCATCTGCCGGAACTCCACCTTGTCTTCCAGTCCGCATTGCCGGGCTACCCAGGCGGCTTGTTTCAGGTAGTGCGGGTCTACGTCAATGCCCAGCACCGTGGCGCCGCGTTTGGCCAGTTCCATGGTGTAGAACCCGGCGTTACAGCCCACGTCTAACACGCGCCAGCCGGTCAGGTCCTGCGGAATGAAAGATTCAATCTGCTGCCATTTAAAGGCCGGGAAGTCTCCTAAGGTATGGTCGGGGGCGGTTTGGGTACCGTCTGGTAAGTGCAGGTTGTGAAACCAGGGGCCAAGATTGGCGATTTCCTGAGTAAGGTCCATGAAGGGGTGCTGGGTTAAAGGGTCGTTTCAAGCGGTTCTACGGAAAACAGGATAGTAAAAGTTATATGTAGCCGAAGACTTGTTTGGGGGCTGGAAAAGGAAGCTGGGTCTTTTACGGGTAAATCGCTATCTTACAAGGAAGAAGGGACCGCAACTCCTCCGTTTTTCCCTTCAAATAGCCAGACCTTTACTTAACGCCTTTTCCCATGTTGCTTAAAAGAGTTTTCCCCTTCTTTTTCTTCTTGGTCAGCCTTACCGTGGTGGGCCAGGACTGGAACAAAAAGCGCAGTGCCGTGGTGCTCACCTATGACGATGCCCTGAACGTGCACCTGGACCAGGTGGTGCCCGCCCTGGATTCGGTCAAACTGAAGGGGACCTTCTTTTTGACGGCTGCCGCACCGGCCTTCACCAAACGCCTGCTTGAATGGAAGAAGGTGGCCGGCAACCAGCATGAACTGGCCAACCACACCCTGTTCCACCCCTGCGACGGCAGCAAACCCGGGCGCAACTTTGTGACCCCAGACTATAACCTGGCCACCTACTCGGTGCGCCGCATGACCGATGAGATCAGGATGACCAATGCCACCCTGCAAGCCCTGGACGGCAAGAAAGAACGCACCTTCGCCTACCCCTGCGGTGACACCCACCTCAACGGTGTCCCGTATCTGGATGGCCTCAAAGCCGAATTGGTGGCAGCCCGGGGCGTGCAGAGTGAACTGGTGCCCATCAAGGCCACCAACCTCTACACCCTAGGTTCTTACATGATCAACGGCCAGACCGGCGACGAACTGATTGCCCTGGTGAAAAAGGCCATGGACACCAACAGCATGATTGTGTTCCTGTTCCACGGCGTAGGTGGCGAACACTCCTTGAACGTTTCCCTGGAAGCGCACCGGAAACTGCTCCAGTTCCTGAAAAAGAACGAGAAAGACATCTGGACCACCACCTTTCTGGAAGCCGCCAAACACCTGAAAGCAAATGCTCCTGCCGCTAAGAAATAGCTGGGTTCTTTTTGGAGGTAAGCTTTTATGATTTTCGTCTGTTTTTGAGAAAAGAGCCTGAAGACAGTGGGGTGTTGGTTAATTTCCTCTGAAACCTGGTGTGGAAGTTCAATCTAGAAATAGGCCGCATATTGTTTTGGCAGCTGAGTCAGGGGTTTGATCAGGATGTCTTTGTAGTACACCTCGGCGGCTTCGCTTTGGATCTGGATTTTCCCTTTGGTGAGCGGGCGGGCTTGCCCGTTTTCTACGTAGCGGGAGTTTTGCAGCACCATCACTACCTGACCGTTCACAATGTGCAGGCTTTTGTCCTGGAAGCAGATGAGTTCCACCTCGGTCCAGTCATTGTTTTTGCTTTCGCGGTCTTCGCTGCGGAGGCAAAACCCATCGCGGCCAGAGCCGGTGCCTATGGCCAGGAACGGCTGCCCATGCCCAGCCACTGCATTCATCATGCCTTCGGGTAGAAAGGCCCGTATGTCCATGGCAGAGTTGGCGATGTTCCAGTAATCACCGGTGTGGCCCTCCATGATCTGGAACTCCTGGGAGAGCATCCAGGCCCGCCAGTAATCTTTCCCGGCCTCGCCCTTGGAATGGTACAGCACCCCAGAGTCCTTCAAAAGGTTTTTCCGGGGATCAAACTTCTGCTCGCCCCATTTGTATTTGAGCTTGAGGTGATAGTTCTCGTACTCCTGTTTGGTATACACGCAGCCGTACACCTCGCCGCTCACCTTCAGCAGGGGCTCGCCTTTTTCCTCTACCACCGTGAACACCTGCTGGCCCTTAGAATTATAGCCAATAGGCGCTATCTCTTTCCCCTGCGCATCTGTGGGCACCTTGCCATTGTAGCCCACTTTGTGCCGGTAACTCAAATAGGTATCCCATTGCGAGAGATTCTTGTCCAGCAACGGCGTCCATTCTGGTTTGGGCAGGAAGGAGGTGAAAGAAAGGCAGGCGAAGAAGAAGAGGCTACAGACCATAAAGGAGATCGCTTTCATAGGGTGTCAATAAGATGGAATACGCATGGAACCATGAAGATAGCAGAATCTGAATGCCTTGGTGAAAGGCTCAGGAAGAAACCTCAACCCTGTAAACAATTTCGGCCCGTTTTTCTCAAAACAGGCCGAAATCACATTCCCATAATCTCCACTAAGGTTCAACTCCCCAACTCCATTTCCTCTTCCCGACTCAGGACTCCTGACTCAGAACTCAGGACTTCATAAACGTAGCTTTCCAGTTCCTGCGCGCGGTGGGCGGCGGTGTGGTGGGCCAGGACTTTCTGGCGGGCGCGTTCGCCAATGGCCAGGCGTTCCTCTTCCGGTAAATCCTTCAGGAAGCCCAGGGTGTCTTCGGCGGAGTAAGAAACCAGAATCTCCTTCCCGAACTCAAAGATCTCATCCAGCCCGTCCCAATAATCGGAGATGATGGGGGTGCCGCAGGCGGCGGCTTCAAAGAGGCGCACGCTGGGCGAGTAACCGGCCTTGATCATGTCGGCGCGGGTGATGTTCTGGGTGAAGCGCTGGCGGTTGTAGAACTGGCGGTGCTCGGCGGGCGGCAAGTGGTGGATATGTTCACAGTTCTCTGGCCACTGCACCGTCTCTGGGTACTGCGGACCGGCCACCACAAACGAACCCAATGGCCACTGGCGGGCTGCATCCAGCATGAGTTTCTCCAGCGGCGGCTGACGGTCATCTGAATACGTGCCCAGGTAACCCAGATTCCATACTTTCTCCTCGTGCGGCTCCTGATAATAAAGCTCCGGGTCAAACGAGCAGTACAGCGGACGCGCCATAGGCGAACCATACTCTTTCTCCAGTTTCTCCAGCGTAGGCCCGCCGGTAAAAGAGAGGTACATGTCGTACTGCGGAATAAGGCGGGGATGCAGGTATTCGTAGTCTTCCCGGGCCAGCTTGGCCAAGGTCACGGGCGTATCAATGTCGTAGAAACCCGTCACGCCCTGCGCGGTCTGAATGGCCCATTCGCCCACGGCCACGCCCTCGGGTACGTAAGAGCCTACCATCATAAAATCGGCGGCGCGCACCTGCTCCGTGAAGCGGGACTGGAGATCTTCCAGAGATTGGTACAGTTCCGTCTGGCAATAGCCAGGGTTAGGCAGATCGCGGCTAGAGGCGTACCACGGCACGTCGCGCTCCAGGAACAGGATATGGTGGCCGCGGTTGCGCAACTCGCGCACTAAGCCTCTAAAGGTAGTGGCGTGCCCGTTTCCCCAGCTAGAGGTAATGGACAAACCCAATATGACGATGTTCAACGGTTTTTGAGGCATATTTTTAGACACAAGTAGCAAGATTCAAGACACAAGACTTTTCGTTTATAGGCGGTTTTCTCAAAGGCAGCTCCCCAACGGACCCTTCCGTTGGCGCGAACCTCCGGCTCGGGTCCGCCTGCATATCAAAGAATTAAGTTTCCCTCTTTCGCTCTTTCGGATTTATCAATCCGAAAGCACTCTGTCGGGGATTTCCTAATCCCCGTGCCTGGTACTCTTGCGCATGGTTCTGTCGCGATTGATAAATCCGCGACAGAAGGGTTCGGGATTTATAAATCCCAACAGCAAAAAAGAACCGAACACCAATAGGTCCCAAACAGCAAAGAAATTTATAAAAGTGCGAGGCCTAATAACCTTCTTGTCATCCTGAAAGGATCTTGTGAGCAAGCGGTAATAGCGTTTCTCCAATGCTTTTCTAGTTCGCTCACAAGATCTTTCCAAGATGACAGGAGGGAGTGAAGGGGGCATTCTCTGCAATGCTTGTTGACAAAGGCCGGAGGCTCGCGCCAGCGATACCCAACAGATATTTCCGTTTAGGGGCTGTTTTTCTGAGAACAGCCCCTAAATGAATTCAGTTAGGAAACTACTTCCTTCGTATCGGTAGCCGCAATATTGGTTTTGGTGCGGGGCGTGGTCAAGAGCAGCTGCTCCAGTTCATCGGCGCGGTGGCTGTAGGTGTGCTGGGCCAGTACTTTTTTGTATGCGGCTTCGCCAATAGCTTTGGCGCGTTCCGGGGTTAAACCTTGCATGAGTTTCGCTACCTCTTCACCGTCTTTGGCCACCAGAATCTCAGTGTCCGGTTCGAAGAAGAAGTCAATGCCTTCCCAATAGTCGGTGATGATGCAGGCGCCGGCGCCGGCGGCCTCAAACACGCGGGTGGCCGGCGAGAAACCGTAGCGGGCCATGCTCTCGCGGCTGATGTTCAAAACTGCTTTGGGCGTGCAGTTGAAAGCATTATGCTCTTTGGTGTACACGTGCCCGATGTAGTTGACGTTCGCGCTCATGGGTTTGTCCCCCCAGCCGCTGCCCCCGATGATGAATTGCTGCTCAGGTAATTTAGCGGCTACGTTTAGGAAGAACTGCTCTACGCGGGCTTCGCGGTCTGGCAGGCGGTTGCCCAGGAAAGCGAGGTCACAGTGGAAACGCTCCTCAGAGGCCACCGGGAAGTGGGTGGCGGTGTCCAGGGCGTTGTAGATGGGAACGCATTTTCTGGCGCCCAATTTGGCGTATGCGTTGATGACCGGGTCGCCGCCGCCGTAGGTCAGAATGAGGTCATATTGCGGAATACAGGCTCTAAACGGATCAGCGGGATCGCTTTCCACGCGGTCCAAGGTGGCGGGCGCATCTACGTCCCAGAAGATCACCAGCCGGTTCTCGCTTTGCAGCTTGAGTACCTCAGCCTCCAGCAGTTCGTCAAACACGCCCACCCCGCTGGCTTTCACCACTACATCGGCCGTGGCCGCGTCTTCCAGTACATCATACACCGCTTCCTCCGTGGCGGGGTACACCACTACTTTGGCGTACTCGGGGTCTGGGATGTCGCGGTTTTCCTGGCGTTGGTAGGCATCAGGCTCATAGAAGGTGACCTGGTGGCCGCGCGCGTGCAGGGCCCGCACAATGCCGCGGTAATAGGTGGCGGCCCCGTTCCAGTACGCTGAGACCAGACTAGAGCCGAAGAAGGCGATGTTGAGCTTTTTATTCTGCATATGCGGCGGCGGATTTAGACGATGATTTGATTTTCTCAGGGGCAATGCCCAGTTCTTCGCAAATGATTTCCAGTTCATTCACGCGGTGCGAGCACGAGTGCCGGCGGTTGATGGTGCGTAAGCCGTTGGCTACCATCTCTTGGGTGCGGCGCGTGTTCTGCAAGACGTTTTGCAGGTGTTTTTTCATTTCCCCGCCGTTTTGGGCGACCAGGAAATCTACGCCGGGCGTGAAGAGGTTCTCAGCGTCTTCCCAGGGGGCCGTGATCAAGGGAATACCGCAGGCCAGCGCCTCAAACGGCCGGATGGTAGGAATACCCGGCAACGCCTCTACGTATGGACGGCGGGGCACGTGCACCGTCACCTTGTATTTAGCGAAGACCTCCGGGGCCATGTAGTTGGGCAGCCACTCACCGTATTCAATGCCGGCCTCGGCCAGTGATTTGATGGCATGGTCTGGGTAGCGTACGCCGTAGACCTTGGCTTTCAGACCCAACTCTTTCACGGGGTTCAACAGGAACTCATGCAGTTCGGCGGTGCGCTCCTCGTCGCCCCAGTTGCCAATCCAGACCAGGTCGCCTTCGGTCTCAGTTTTGGTGCGCGGGAAGAACACCCGGGTATCGGCGGCTTCGTGCCAGGTCCAGGCGTTCTGGGTCCAGCCTTCTCGCAGGTATAGTTCTTTGATCACATTCCCGAAAGCCAGCACCCCGTCATAGTGGGTGAGGTCATAGGCGGCCATGCTGTCGCGCTCGGTCACGGCCCGGTGGTGGGTGTCATGGAACAAAAGGCGGTAGTTGTTTTGGCGGCGGTGCTCGCCCACCAGGCGCACCAGATCATGGTCGTTCCACTCGTGCATGAGCACTAGATCCGCGCCGGCCAAAACCTGGTCTAAATCAAGGCTTTCAAGGTCATAGAAATTGGTTTGGAGGCCCGGGTAATACTGTTGCAGTTCGTCCAGTTTTTCCTCGCCGTACTGCGATGTGAGGTTGCTGAGGCTCCAGCCGTCTTTGGGTTCATAGACCTGCACCTCATGGCCGCGGCTTTTGAGCTCCTGCACAATGCCCCGCAGGAAGTGGGCGTTGCCGTGGTTCCAGTCAGAGAGGAGGGAGTGGTAGAATAAGACTAATTTCATAGGTATGTGGGTTGGAGGCGGGTAACTACGTTAGAGACCAGCCTTTTTAGTTTTTCATTGTTCTCTGTTTCTCTGGTTCAAGTTTTCAACTTGGACCTACAATGGGGGCAGTTTGTAACTGCCGTAAGGGTGTAAGCCTCAAACAACATTGGTTGATATTCCCCCTTTGAAGGGGGCGCAGGGGGATGTTTACACAAGTTGAGTCACGCATTGCTAAATTCTATTTGTTCATCTAGAATAGTCTCCGCGGATGTAAACACCCCTCTTTATGAACTCCGCTCGCTGCCTCAAACTCTCGTTTGGGCAATCCTCAAGGGGAGAATCTACTTGTTCAAATACTTTCACAAAACCTCCACCGGGCCAGACGCTATGGCCTTCTCGCTTTTTGGCAAGGCCGCGTAGGCTTGCAGGTATTCCTGGGCCATGAGTTGGGAGGTATAGTCATGGGCTTTTTTCACCGCCCGACAGGCCATGATGTTGCGAAGGAACTCATCATGTACCAGCTTCTGGAGGGTGGTGGCCAAAGCCTCCGCGTCATCCGTACCCACAAACTCAGCTGACCGGTCCCAGACTTCTTGGAGGCTGTTGATTTTGCCCAGCACCAGGGCGCAGCCCGAAAAAGCGGCTTCCAGCACCGATAACCCGAAGGGCTCGTACTTGGCGGGCAATACGTACACCGAAGCCCGGGAAAGCCAATCAGCGATCTCACGCGGCGACAGCTTGCCCAGGAAATGCACGTTCTTGAAAAGCTTGTTCTGGCCCGTGGCCGGATGGGTGCTATCGCCGGCAATGTAGATGGGCCAGGAAACCTGGTCGGCCACCTGGGTGAGCAGGGCAATGTTCTTGGCCTCGTCCCATACGCGGCCCATGCTGAAGATGAAGGGCTCTTTTCTCCCGAAGTGGAAGTGGTGCGGATCGCGGCCGTTGTTAATGACCTTCTTTTCCGAAAAGGTACCGTAAACGGCCTCGGCCTCCTGCAGCATGGCTTGCGTGGGCGCCACTACCAGGTCTGCGGCGCGCAGGCCTTCGCGTACGCGCGACAGGTAATAATCCCTACCGGTAGGGGCGGGTTCGCCTTTCACGGCGCGCCACCAGGTCTGCACGCACGAATGGATGACCATGAGCACGGGCTTGTTCCAGGGCAATTGGCCGTGGCAGAAGTTGTTGAGGTGGATGAGGTCGGGGTCTAGCTGCTCGTTCAGTTCCAGAAGCCACTCGCCGGCCTTGTCCACCTCGGCCCAGGGGTAATCCATCCACTCCAGCTGGTAGGTGCTCTCATAGACTGTGACATTGGTGAGGGCCACCAGTTCCTGCCGTTGCCGCAGAGTAATGGCCGCGCCCATGGTGGCCAGGTAAAAGTGCACGTTGTGCGGCGCCATGGCCCGGATGAGCTCTAGGCTGTAAGTCCAGACGCCGCCCACGGTATCCGTGGTCATGAGCACGCGCCGGTGCGGTTTATCTGCCATAGATACGGTCTAACACTTCTGCTACTTTCACAAACTGCTCAGCCTCTTCATTGAATTTCTCGCCTTTGGCGACGCGCTGCGCCCATTCCACGCCGGCCCGTCCGCCCCATTCATCTGGGGGGGTAACCAGGGTTTCGGTTTTGGTGCCCCAGAACCGCTCGGCCACGAAGTCATAGAAAGAGCCGTTCACGTTCTTGAACGCCGCGCCGCCGTTGGTGCCGTAGAACGTAGCGCTGATGATGGCTTCCTGCCCGGCGGGCAAATTCCAGGAGCAGCTTAATTGCACGTGCGGACCGGTGGCCAATTGAATGCTGGCGGTGGCATAATCTTCCACGGTATCTGCCGCAGAAGCCAGGCGCTTGCCTTTGGAGAAGAGGCTGCTGGTCACGGTTTCCACCTCCGGGAAATCCAGGGTCCAGAGGGCCAGGTCCACCAGGTGTACGCCCAGGTCAATCACGCAGCCCCCTCCTGACAATTTAGGGTCATAGAACCAGGCTTTGTCGGGGCCATAGGCGTTGTGGAAGACCAGCTCCACGCCATAGATCTCACCCAGTTCACCGGATTTCACCAGGTCATACACCTTGCGCATGGCTACGGTGCTGCGGTAAGAGAGGTCCACGCCCAACAAGGTATCCGCTTTACGGGCGGCTGCTACCACGCGTCTGGTTTCCTCGGCAAACCGGCCCAGGGGCTTCTGGCAGAAAACGGCTTTGCCTCGCTCTAAAGCCTTGATGGATTGCTCGGCATGGAATGCGCTGGGGGTGGCAATGACCACGCCGTCTATATCCTCAGCTACTAACTCTTCCAGGGATTGATTCACGCGAGCGTCAGGGGCAGTTCTGAGGACTTCCTCCACATTCTGCGGCACAGGGTCCACCACAGCGGTTACTTCGGCCGCGCCGGCTTTGGCAATGGCTTCCATGCGGTTGCGGCCAATCCAGCCAATGCCGAGAAAGCCGAGTTTCAGCGTATCGGTAGGGGCCTCTATTTGGGTGGTGCTTGGTTCTAGTAAAGTATCTTCAGACATAAGGTTATCTGTTTTAGGGTCAGTGGTAGGGTTGGTAAAAGCAAAAGTTTTCCGCCTGTTTTATGAAAAGCAGGCGGAAAACGGATTTGGATTGCTGTTGTTGTACGGACAGGTCGCGACCTGTCCTTGCGGTAGTTCAAAGCAATACAGGTTGCTTATTGCCAAGATTGTTGGGCTGTGGCGTGGGGAACGTTTAGGACAGGTCGCGACCTGTCCGTACTACCATCGCATCGCATTTGTGATTACATGGTCACAATGGCCTTCATGAAGCCGTCTGGTCTTTCCACCAAGGCGGCGAAGGCCTCGTCCATTTTCTCCAGCGGGAAGGTGTGGGTGTAGAGCAGGTCTGGGTTCAGGCGGCCGCTTTCTACGGCTTCCACGGCTTCCTTCATGCCTTCCAGGTACATCTGCGGGTCGCGTTCGTGGGCGTTGATCACGTCCAGGCCGCGCCAGTTCCAGAGCTGGATGTTCACCTGGCGCATACCGTCCTGGTGGAAACCGGCAATGATAAGGCGGCCGCGTTCTTTGGTCAGCTCTCCCGCCAGGTTCAGGGGCCATTCTTTGCCGGTGCACTCAATCACGCGGTCGCAGAAAACACCACCAGTGAGTTCTTTCACCTGCTCAATGATCTTGTAGTGGTCATCCATGGTTATGGTTTCATGGGCGCCGCACTGTTGGGCAATGTCCAAAGAGAACGGGCGCTGGGAGATGGCAATAACCCTGGCTCCCGCCTCTTTGGCCAATTGAACCAACAAAGCCCCTAAAAACCCGATGCCCAGAATGGCCACGGTCTGTCCGGCTTTGATGTCTGATCGTTTGAAGATGTTCAGGGCGCAGCCCAGGGGCTCGCCGGGGAACGGTTTGCCGGCCAGGGCCGCTGGCAGTTTCACCACGGCGGTGGCCTCTGCCAGGTCATAGGCGGCGTAAGAATTGTAGGAGAGCGCGGCCACGCGGTCGCCTTCCTGAAAGTCTTTCACCTCGGCGCCTACGGCGTCAATAACTCCCCAGCCTTCATGGCCGGGATTGCCCGCGGCCACCGGGTAGGTAAACCACTCGCGGCCTTCCCACACGGGAATGTTGGAGGCGCACAGGCCGCAGCCTTCCAGTTTGATGCGTACCTGGGTGGCAGATGGTTCTGGCAGCGCCACCTCCTGGATTTCTACTTGCTGGGGTGCCGTCAGTACCGCGGCGGGCATGGTGGTGGCCACCGCGGTGTCTGGGGTGTCTTGGAAAAGAGAAGTTTGCATGGTTAAGCTACAGCTACGTTATCGGTTTCTTGCTCCACGGCAGAGGAGGAAGGTACTTCCAGGGAGACCTCCAGGCCTCTGGTCTCGCAGAGCCATTGGTACAGTTTGGCCACGCCTTCGGGCACGTTGTTCTTAGGGTACCAGCCGGTGGCCTCATGGAACTTCTGAATGTCAGAGACATAGTAATGCTGGTCACCGGGCCGCCAGTCACCAAAGCTCAAGTTTACTTTTTTACCGCGGTAAGTGCCAATCAGGTCCAGTAATTCCAGCAGGCTGGTGGTGTTTTTCACGCCGCCGCCAATGTTGAAGGCCTGGCCAGACAGCTCCTGGATGTTCTCCTGGGCCAGCAGGAAGGCATCCACTAAGTCCTCCACAAAGAGGATGTCGCGCACCTGCTTGCCGTCGCCGTAAATACTGATGGCTTTGTTCTCAATGGCCCTGATGGCGAAGTGCGCCACCCAGCCCTGGTCTTCGTTGCCGTACTGGTGTGGACCGTAGATGCAGCTCATCCTGAACACCACCGCCGGAAGGCCGTAGGTCCGGGCGTAGTCGATCACGTACTGGTCGGCGGCGCCTTTAGAGCAGCCGTACGGGCTATGAAAGTCCAACGGACGGGTCTCAGAGATGCCTCTGGCCAGAATGTTCTTATCTGAGGGGTTGTAGCGGGTTTTGTCTGGCAGGAACTGGAGGTCTTCCAGGCCGCCGTACACTTTGTTGGTGGAGGTGAAGACCAGCGGGGGCGGCGTTTTCTGCGCCCTGATGGCTTCCAGCACGTTCACCACGCCGCGCGCGTTGATCTCAAAGTCCTGGATAGGGCCGGTCAACGAGGTGGTCACGGCTACCTGCGCCGCGAAATGGTACACTTCATCGGCGTACTTCATCACCCGCTTCACCGATTGCAGGTCCCGGATGTCACCCACGTAGACCTCCAGCTTGTCGCCGTAGGTTTCATGGAGCCACTGCAGGTTGCGTTCCACGCCGGTGCGGGAGAGGTTGTCAAAGATCAGGACGCGCTTGCCCTGGTCCAGAAGACGCTTGGCCAGGTTGGTGCCCACAAATCCGGCCCCGCCGGTGACAATGGAATAACGCTCCTCTTCTGAGAAGTCCGTCTTGCGGCGGATGAAGGAGAACTTGTGCAGGTTTTCCAGGCCGTTTTCGGCCCAGAGGCGGTAAAGCAGCTTGGGAGTGCCGTCGGTGTGTTTCAGACCGAAGAAATATTCGCGGTCATCCACGTGAAACCCGCCCACGGTGGAGCGGTCCAGGTCCAGGTCATGCAGGCTGTACCAGTAGACTTTGTCTACGGGCGTCTGGCATACGTTGCGGAACTCCTGGAGCTGCTTGAACTCATCATGCTGCCAGGTGGAGAAGCCGGCCTCGGTGATCCAGAGCTGGGCGGTGGATCCATGACGGTCCAGCACCTCGCGCACGCGGGCGATGTTGGTTTCCCAGCCTTCCCACATCTGGTCAAAGACATCGGGGAACCCGTGAATGCCCACGGCGTCAATGTACTGCATCACGCCGCGTTCAAACATGACCTGGAGCCAGTTGGGGTCAATGGGGCTCATGCCCCCCAGCACGGTTTTTTTGCCGCGATGCTGGGCCCAGTGGGCGGCATTGCCGATCATCTCCGCGAACTTGTGCCAGCTGTGGTCCAGGGTGTAGTCGTATTCAACTTTGTTGTTGGGCTCGTTCCAGAGTTCCACCCACTCAAAATGCGCGCCCAGGTCCGTGATGATCACGTCCAGGAAATCGGCGTACGCCTTGAGGTCACGGGGGGGAGAGGAGGTTTTGGCCACTTCGCCCAAGGAGGGAGGCGTGTACAGGAAGCAGGGCAGGATCTTTACCTGCTGGGCCAGCGTGGGGATCAACCAGTCATACCAGGCTTTGCCGGTAGGCGTGTAGTAGTCGGCCCAGGAGATGCCGGTGCGCAGTTCAGTCACACCCAATTCCTTGAGTTCTGAGAGTACTTGCTCCACGCGGGCATGTTCGCCCACCTGGAACCATTCTACCACCCCAATGGTAGGGGCGGCGAGGGGAGTATGGATAGGTTGTGAATTTGCGGTTTGGTTCATAGCGTTTTTAAGCTTCTTTGGGGAAAACAGGTTACAAACGCGGCTTTATACCGTCAAGCCCCGGGAGGCTAACTCAGCGCTTGCTTCGCTCACGCGGTCATAGGCAATCTGTCCCTCCAGCCAGTCGGCCAGTTCTGTTAAACCGCTGTTGAACTCTACCTGCGGATAGAAGCCCAGTACTTCTTGGGCCAGGCTGATGTCAGCGTAGCAATGCCGGATGTCGCCTACGCGGTATTTGCCGGTGATCTCTGGCATTAAATCGCTCTTGCCCATGACCTCGGCCAGGCGCTCGCCTATTTCCCTGATGGTGTAGTTGTTGCCGCTGCCCACGTTGAAGACCTGCCCGTTGGCTTCTTCTTTCTCCATGGCCAGGCGGCAGGCCAGGGCCACGTCACGGACGTGCACGAAATCACGCTGCTGGTTACCGTCTTCAAAAATCATGGGCGCGTTGTTGTTCAGGAAGCGCGAGGCGAAGATAGCCAGCACACCGGTATAGGGGTTAGAAAGCGCCTGCCGCGTGCCGTACACGTTAAAGAAACGCATGGCCACCGTAGGAATGTTGTAGGCGCGGCCCACCATGAGGCAAAGGCGCTCCTGGTCATACTTAGACAGCGCGTAAACGGAGGAAAGGCACGGAATCTTGGACTCTGGCGTGGCCACGGGGGTTAAGGTTCCGCCTTTGGCGTCGCTCAGTTCCCAGTTGCCGGCTTTGAGCTGCTCCAGGCCCCGCTCGGCGGCCATCACCATCTCACCGGAAGTGGATTGGTACAAGCCTTCGCCGTAAATGCTCATGCTGGAGGCCACCACCAGTTTACTCACTGGTTTCTCAATAAGGCACTCTAACAGCACGGCCGTGCCGATGTTGTTCACATCTGTATATTCCTTGATCTCATACATGCTCTGGCCCACGCCCACCATGGCGGCAAAGTGGAACACGGCGTCTACGCCTTCCAGGGCTTTGAGTACGGCGGCTTTGTCGCGCACGTCGCCTACCTGCAGCTCTACCGCCGGGTTCAGG
This sequence comes from Rufibacter glacialis, assembly GCF_008271745.1. Lineage (GTDB taxonomy): Bacteria > Bacteroidota > Bacteroidia > Cytophagales > Hymenobacteraceae > Nibribacter > Nibribacter glacialis. The sequence continues at coordinate 380,270 of NZ_VKKZ01000019.1, forward strand.
TATTCTGGGCGCTCGCAGTTCTTGCCGTGCACCTGCTCAGAAAGATTATCCAGGGCGCGTACCTCGTACCCAAATTGCAGTAGCTCATCTGCCAGGTGCGATCCAATAAAGCCAGCACCGCCGGTAATCAAGACTTTCTTTTTCATAATGGTAAAGGGGAAATGAAAGGGGAATTAGAAGGGTTGCGGGGTTGGGCGGATGGTCAGGTGGTTCAGGGAGACATGCCGCGGCTGCTTCAGCGCGAACAGCACCGTCTGGGCCACCTCGTCTGCCGACAAAGCTCCGTACCCGATGGATTCAACTGTGTTATAACCTGAAATGGTGTTCTCAAAAAAGTGGGTGTCGGTAACCCCCGGCGCCACCGTGAGCACGCGCAGCACCGGAACGGTCTCCTGCCGCAGGGTCTCGGCAATGGTGTTCAGCGCGGTTTTGCTGGCCGCATAGATGCCGCCATACGCATAGGTCTGCCCGGCCGAGACCGAGCTCAGGATGACCACGTCGCCGGCGCCTTTCTGCAGCATGCCGGGGGTAAAAGCCCTGATCAGCCGCAAGGGGCCCATGAGGTTCAGGTCCAGTACGGCCTGCCACTTGGCCGGGTCGCCCTCGGTTAATTTCTCATGGATGCCACGTCCCGCGCAGCACACCAACAGGTCTGGGTGGCCGTAGGTTTGGGTCACGTGGGCATACAGGGCGTCTATGTGCTGCGGATTGGTGACATCACAGAGGACGTGGTCAACGGTAGCACTTCCGGACCCGGGAGAGACGTCTGCCACCACAACATGCATTCCCTCAGCGGCTAACGTTTCTGCCACGGCTTTGCCTATTCCAGACGCTCCGCCGCTGATCACGGCAATGGGAGGGTTTGAAGAAGGGTGGGCTGCTGTCATGGAAGAAGATGCTGGCGGAATAATATATAGTTATTTTACTTTTGAGTGTTCTTGGAAACGAGGGAAAGCGGCCTTGGGTTGTTGTGAAAGAGCTTTATGGGTATTAACCGCAGAACCATGGCGCTTATTTTGCCAGGCGTTAGAACCTCATATTAAGTGGCTATTCCCCTCACCTTCAGATTATAAAAGCTATGGGAAGGGAAGATCCTGGGAACCAGGTACGGTAGGCGGCGGCAAGTTCTTCCGGTAGACGCGAGATCTTTCTCAATGGAACCCAGGCTGAAGGAAAAGACCCATGGCTAGCCAAGCTTTCCCCTGCTTTTTCAGGAAAACAAGATTAAAACTCAAGCTCCTGTACCCGTAGTAATGGCGGCCCAGAGGAAAGGCTGGTGTAGCAGGCCAGAAACAAAATTGGCACAGGCCTTAGAAATCTTGGAGATCCTGTCAGGTCTGTTGAAACTTGCGACATTTCTATCAGGTGTCTTTTAGGTAAAGAAAGCCGCGGAAGTAAATCCACACCATCATAAGCCATGGTAAGGCAGTTACAAACTGCCCGTCAAGGTAGGTCCAAGTTGAAAACTTGAACCAGGGTAGTGTTGGGAAGAAGGTATATGACCAGCTAGAACTCGTTATGGCACGGAGTACCTTTCGTGGCTAACGATGTAAAAAGATAAAGGCACGGTAATAAACCCGCGCCATAGAGACGGGAGCCAAGACCTCACAGGTTTTGAAAACCTGTGAGGTCTATTACAACCTGCTCACGCATTGCCTGTTCCAGTCTTTCCTTCGAGCGCCTCGCTTTTGGCCCTAGAAAGGCTAATACTAAGAAAGAAGAACCCATCAGGCCGAAAGGGCAGTGCGAGAGGGGAAGACGGGGCCCCGCGGCCGTGAGCGCTTAGCGGCAGCTATGGAAAGAGCTGTACCTGGATCAACGCTGGAAACGGAACAGCGAAGAGAATAACGTAATGCGTGCATAAAACCGTTTTGAGCGGAAAAGAGGCAGGAGAAGGGTTTGAAGTGAACATCACAACAGCGGTACATATCAGTAAAGGGTTCTAATCTGCAAACGTGAGACAAGGCAGTGCCTTGTCTCTACAATCATCCATAATGGCAGAATAGCCTGAGCAACTGCCTACCTCAGACAAAAAGCAACATCAAAAAAAAACGCCTCTAAAACAGCAGAGCAGTTTTAGAGGCGTTTTCAGAAAACAGCCTGAAAAGGCACGCTTACAATATATCGTCTCGTTTGTCTTCAGTGACGGTGAGCAGCACCGATTCCACATTACGGTCGGTTTTCTCCAGCACTTTCAGCTCATATACCCCGTGGACCACGGTCTCCCCGATCTCTGGGATGCGGCCGTAGATCATGTTCAGGTAGCCGCCCACGGTTTCATAGTCCTCGCCTTCCGGCAGCGGGTAGGGGAGGTCATCATTGGCATCGGTGATGGAGACGGCGGTGCTGACCTTGTATTCAAAATCACCTATTTTCTCAATCAACGGAACTTCCTCGTCGTACTCGTCCTGGATTTCGCCTACCAGTTCCTCAATGATGTCTTCAATGGTGACAATACCCGAGGTACCGCCAAATTCATCAGACACCACGGCAATGTGCATGCGGTTACGCTGGAAGTCTTTGAGCAGGCGGCTGATTTTCTTTGTTTCCGGCACAAAGTAGGCCTGGCGCATAAGTCTTTCCAAGCTCACCTGTTCGCCCGCGCGCAGCACTACCAGCAGGTCTTTCACATAAAGAATGCCCACAATGTTGTCAATGGTGTCGCGGTAGATGGGCATGCGGGTGTAGCCTTCGTTGAAGACCACGTTGAAGATCTCCTCCTCGCTGGCATTCAGGTCCAGGGCGATGAGCTTGGTACGGGGCACCATGATTTGCTTGACCATGCGCTCATTGAACTCGAACACGTTCTCAATGAGTTCTTGCTGGCTGCCGCCAATCTCGCCGCTCTCGGCGCTCTGTTCAAACAGTAGGCGGAGTTCCTCAGCGGTATGCACTTCTGAGCCGTGCATGGGCGTGATGCCAATCTGTTTCAGAATGAAGTTGGAGAAGCCGTTCAGCACCCAGATAAAAGGCAGCAGCACGTAGTACACAATCCGCAGCGGGACGGCCACGGCCAAGGTCGTGGCTTCGGGGCGCTGGATAGCCAACGATTTTGGGGCCAGTTCCCCAAACACGATGTGCAACACGGTGATCACCGCAAAGGAAATAGGCAGAGCAATCTTATGGGCCAGCACCGGGTCTGGGACAAAGCCCATGGCGTGCATGATCTCAATGACGATCTCAGAGACCACGCCCTCGCCAATCCAGCCCAGCCCCAGGGAGGCCAGGGTAATACCCAACTGAGTAGCGGAGAGATAGGCGTCCAGGTGCCCGATCATGTGGTGGGCAATCTTAGCTAATTTATTTCCTGCCTGAGCGCGAAGCTCAATCTGCGAGGAACGGACCTTTACCAAGGCAAACTCAGCGGCTACGAAGAAACCATTGAGTGCCACCAGAAACAGGGTCAAAAAGATATTGAGGATCATAGGTGTGGGCGCTCCTTTAGGGGTGGCAAAGGAACGTTTGCTTCAAATTTAAGGGTTTATTAGCACTATCAAAGTGTCTGGGCTCGTTTCCTGTACGTGAATGCTGCCAGAAAGTAAGCCGCCCGCTTCCAATTGGGGAGCCTTTTGGGGGTAGGTTCGGGTTTACGGGGTATTTATCGTATTTTTACCTCTTCATTATCAGTAGAAAGAAATAAACCAAATGACAATAGTCTGGAAACGCATGTGGGGCGTGTTGCTGCCTTTGCTCTTTTTAACGCTGGCGGCGCAGGCCCAGGTGCTCAAGCCTTCTTCCTGGAGCTATGATGTCTCCGCCACAGAAGCAAAGGTAGGAGAGGAAGTAGAGCTGATCTTCAACGTGAAGATCATTCCGGAGTGGTACCTCTATTCTTCAGACTTTGACCCTGATCTGGGGCCCATAGTCACCACCTTCACCTTTCAGAAACACCCCTCTTACACGCTGGTGGGCAAGATAAAGCCCGTGAACCCCAAGAAGAAGTTTGACCAGATGTGGGGCGGCGAGTACACGTATTTCACCAAAACGGCCCAGTTCAGGCAGCGCGTAAAGGTCTTGCAACCCACGCTGGTGATCAAAGGAAGCTACGAGTTCCAGGTATGCTCAGAGGTGAACGGCCAGTGTATTCCCGGCGAGGGCGACTTCCATTTCAACCAGATCAAAGTAGTGCCTGGCACCGCTGCCCCGGCGCCGGCACCCGCTGAGGGGGCTGGCACAACTACCGGCGGCGGTGCGGCCCCAGGAGCCGTTGCCCCAGCAGGCACCACCGGCGCTACTACCCCGGCTACCACGGCCGTTACCCCATCGGCCTCGGCTACGGTGGCGGGCGCGTCAGATACTTCCCTGCTCGCGGCTGGAACCCCTCCGGCGGCTTTCCCTGAGGCCCCCGACAGCGGGCGTGCCGCTTTGGCTGCTTCCCCAACCCCGCAGGCCACGTTGGCCGGAGCTACTATTTCAAGTCCTGCCGCGCCCCTTGGCCTGTGGGAATTCATGGTAGGCGCTTTCTTGTCGGGTATGTTGGCGTTGCTCACACCCTGCGTGTTTCCCATGATTCCTATGACGGTCACGTTCTTTACCGGCGGCAGCCCCAGCCGGTTCAAAGGCATCATGAAAGCTTTGGTGTATGGGGTATCCATTATTGCGTTTTACACCCTGATTGGGACTTTGGTGGCTAAACTGGCCGGGCCTGAGGTGGCCAATTTCCTGAGCACGCACTGGCTCCCCAACCTGCTGTTCTTTGCTGTGTTCCTGTTTTTTGCCATGTCTTTCCTGGGCATGTTTGAGATCACCTTGCCACACTGGCTCGTGAACAAAGCAGATGCCCAAGCCGACAAAGGCGGGTACTACGGCGTGTTTTTCATGGCCATCACCCTGGTGTTGGTTTCCTTTTCCTGCACCGGGCCCATTGTGGGGTCTATCTTGGTGATGTCAGCGGGGGGCGAGACCATCAAGCCCATTGCGGGCATGTTCGCTTATTCCATGGCATTTGCCTTGCCTTTTACGCTGTTCGCTATTTTCCCTCATTGGTTGGGTTCGCTTCCTAAATCAGGTGGCTGGCTCAATTCCGTGAAGGTCTGCCTGGGCTTTATTGAGTTGGCGCTGGCCCTCAAATTCCTGAGCATGGCCGACCAGGTCTACCACTGGCGCCTGTTGGACCGCGAGGTGTATTTGGCCCTGTGGATCGTGATCTTCTTTTTGATGGGCTTGTATCTGCTGGGCAAACTCAGATTTTCGCATGATTCGGCCTTGCCTTATTTGGGCGTGCCCCGGCTGTTGCTGGCTATCCTCACCTTCGCGTTTGTGGTATACATGGTGCCTGGTTTGTTTGGCGCGCCTTTGAAAGCCCTGGCCGGCTACCTGCCGCCGCAGGCAACCCAAGACTTCAACGTGACGGGTGGTGCCGCGGGCGGCGTGGCCGAAAGCACCATCTGTGAGCCCCCTAAATACGCTGATTTCCTGAAACTACCCCATAACCTGCAAGGGTACTTTGACCTGGAACAAGCCAAAAAGTGCGCCCAGGAGCAAGGCAAGCCTATCTTTGTGGACTTTACCGGACATGGCTGCGTGAACTGCCGTGAGATGGAGGCCAACGTGTGGTCAGACCCGCAGGTGTTGAAGCGCCTCCGCGAGAACTTTGTGGTGCTGGCCCTGTACGTAGATGACAAAAGCGAGCTGCCGCAGAGCGAATGGTACACCAGCAGCTATGACCAGAAGCAGAAAACCACCCTGGGCAAGAAGTACGCCGACTACCAGATCACCAAGTTCAACGTGAATGCCCAGCCGTACTACGTGCTCATGGATGAGAACGAGAATCCTCTGGTGACCCCAGTGGCGTATGAGAAAGACGTGCAGAAATTCATCCAGTTCCTGGATGCCGGCGTGGCTGCGTATAAAGCCAGACTAGCTGCGAAATAAGATAACCCTGGATTTGATTTTAAGGAAAAGCCTCAGATTTCGTCTGGGGCTTTTCCGTTTTCGGGCTTTTCCCTTGAAATAAGCCAGATAACGGAAAGGTAGAGTTCCCTCTCCCTCTGGGAGAGGGCTAGGGTGAGGGGGTTTTTATTAGAGTTGATTCGTTTTATGTCGTCAACAGTAAAGGAATGGAGTTTTGCCCTCATCCTAACCTTCCCCTACAGGGAGAAGGGGCTTGGTCTTCTCAATTTTAGGCTTCATTTCCAGAATTGAAGCCTAAAACGCTACTTCTCATAATAGCAGTCTTTGAACTCCTGCTTCTGCCGAAGATACTCTGGATGGTCCTTGGCCCTGAACCAGTACTCTTTGAAGATGGCCGCCGCCTGGGCTTTCTCGCTGGTGAGGGCATCTTCTTCCTGCGGCAGTATCTGGTTGCCCTTGTGGGCGCTGCCCGAGGAATAGGGGTAAGGTAGGTCTTGGTTGTTATCTTCCGGAGAGGCTTGGTATTTGCGGCCCCCTTTGTGATTGGCATAGCGGCGGGCGCGGGTGAAGCCCATCTGCAGGAACTTACGGGCCATGTCGGCTCCTACGAAATCATGCTGCTGCAGGTAGGCTTCAAACAAGGTGAAGATCTTGTGGGCCGAGGAGGTGGCTACCTCCACGTTCCTGAACCGCCAGTGGGGCAGAATCTCGCTTTTATAGGGCTCTACCAGCAGTACCCCTTGTTCGCCCACGCCCACCCGGTACAGTTCAGGCTGCTCCCGGAAGTTGACTTGCTTGAAGTCCAATGCATAATTGAAGCCGTTTTTCGCCATATTTCGCCTCTAAAACCAAACAGCACCCTACCAACGTCTCTTTGCGTATGCAGGGTGTTACCAGACTAACCTTTATTATGAAAAGATCCTCCCTGTTTTCTATAACCCTGTATACGCTACTGACCGGCCTATTGCTTGCCCTTGTTTCGTGCAATACCACGCCCAATGAACGCAAAGAGATCGCGAACCGCGAGATAGACAAGCTGGACGAACGCGCCGATCAGCTGGCCAACAAAACCAAAGAAGAAGCCAAAGAAGCCAAAGAGGCCCTGGCCCGGCGCAAAGCCGAAGAAAAGATCAGGAAAGCCCGGGGCCCGGTAGCCGGCAAACAGCAGCAGATGGAGCAAGAACTACTAGGCGATTACCGCAACCTGTCCCAAGTCTCCGCCGACAGCCTGCGCGATGCCTATACCTATTTCCTGCAACAGGTGCGGGGCCGCAAAGATGTCTGGACCATGGAAGACTGGGATTACGCCAACGGCATTTACCGGCAGCTCAATGAGCGCGAAAAAGCCCTACACGGAGACATCATCCTGCGGCACGCCACCAAAATAAAAGCCCTGCAAGCGGAGTACCTGGCCCTGGAGAACCGCGCCGACCTCAAAGATTACCAGCGCATCAAGAAAGAGCAGTCCGGGCAATAAGGCTTTGGCATTTCCATAGGGAAGAGGTTGGGCCGGTTGCAGCCGCCGGATATTCACTCAGGTAAGGCTTGGTTCTGTTTTAAGGCAGTTTTAGGAAAATCACGCCAGAAAGGAAACGATACCACCTACCCTCAGAAGGCAGACTTCGGCGGGAACCCTTCTTGTGGTGCCTCATCTAATTTTGCCGTCTTATCTTAAAAAGGGAAGAAAATAGCTACATTCGTCTGTTGCACATTAGCACGTTAGACCGATGAAAAAATTCCTTCTCTTTGCCTTTTTCTGCCTGGGATTCGCTTTGGCGGGATGGGCCCAGCAAGCCAAACAAGACTTCAGCAAGATTACCCTCGTGATCCACGGCGGGGCCGGCACCATTACCCGCAAAAACATGACCCCCGAAAGGGAGAAAGCTTATCAGGAGGTTTTGAACCAGGCCTTGCAGACCGGGTATGCCGTGCTCAAGAAAGGCGGTTCCAGCCTTGATGCCGTAGAGGCCACCGTACGGGTCATGGAAGACTCGCCGCTGTTCAACGCCGGAAAAGGGGCTGTTTTCACGAATGAAGGCAAAAACGAACTGGATGCCGCCATCATGGACGGCAAAACGCGCAAGGCCGGGGCCATTGCCAGCGTCACCACCATCCGGAACCCCATTTCCACGGCCCGGGCCGTAATGGAGAAGTCGGAACACGTCATGATGATCGGGGCGGGCGCCGAGAAATTCGCCAAGGAGCAGGGCCAGACCCTGGTAGACCCCTCGTACTTCCGCACGGACACCCGGTACCAGCAGTTGCAGAAAGCGCTGCAGCAGGACAAGGTAAAGCTTGACCACGCAGACACTACCAGCAGCATCCACAACGGCGAGAACATCTTCACCGAAGGCCGTAAATTCGGGACCGTGGGCGCCGTGGCTCTGGATGCGTACGGCAACCTGGCGGCCGCTACCTCTACCGGCGGCATGACGAACAAGCGTTACGGCCGCGTGGGTGATGCCCCCATCATTGGGTCTGGTACCTACGCCGATAATAGCACCTGCGCCGTTTCAGCTACCGGCCACGGCGAGTTCTTCATCCGGGCCGTGGTAGCCTATGACATTGCCGCCATCATGAAATACAAAAACGCCACTGTGAAAAAAGCCGCCGATGAGGTGGTGATGGACAAGCTGGTGAAGTTTGGGGGCGAGGGCGGAGTGATCGCGCTGGACAGAAACGGCAACTTCGCCATGCCGTTCAACTCAGAAGGCATGTACCGCGGCTACATCAACAACAAGAAAAGCGAAGTACTGATCTACAAAGATTAACCTTAAAAAGGGTTAGAATAGGGTAAGGAATAGGTTTCTGCACTCAAACTTCTCCTATTTCTAAGTGCCAGGACAAAATAAACTCTCTATTTTGTCATCCTGAAAGAAGCTTGTGGGTAAACTAGAAAGCTGTGACTCAAAGCCATTGCTGTTCGCCTCCGAGGCCCTTCCAGGATGATAAGGAGAGAAGGAAACATAGTTATTTCCGTCCATCTACTTAGAAGCTTAGTTGTACTGTTAAAGCGAAATTTTCCAAAAAAGAGGCCGGATGTACTTCGGCCTCTTTTAGTTGGAAGGGGTGGGTACCAGGAACAGCTTGACTTTGCCCTTCTGGTCAATCAACCGAGGCGAAGGGAACCGGGGCAAGATGTCTTTCTCCCGAAGCTTGATCATGAGTTCATGATTCTCCAATACCCCGTTGTTGATGAGCAGGAACACAGAGTCAACGGAGTGCGCCGCTAGCCCAGGGTAGGAAGCGTATTCCAGGAACGAGTAGTTCTGGGGCACCTCAAAGCCATAGAAGTAATCGAACTTGCCCAACAGCGTGGAATCCATAAGCACCACGTATTTTCCGTGGCCGTGCCGCAGGTGTTGGTCTACCATCTCCTTTTGCTCAAAATAATAAGACACGGTAGGCTTCAGGATAAAATAAACCGGCCTGATGCACAGCACCGCAGCCACCGCCAATAAACCCAGCCAATGCGGCCAAGGGCGGTTCCAGAGAAACAGCCCCAGAAAGAAAACCGCCAGGGGCAGGTACATCACCACCATGTTAGGGCTGGCCAGCAAAGCACAAATTCCCCAGAGAAGCGCCAATAGGAGCAGGGGGAGGCGTTGCGGCCAAATCCTTTCCACCGTAAGCCCTGCCACCAGGCAAAACGCCGGAAGCAGAGGGTGAAACATGCGGGGCACCAACGGCATGGGCTTATAGAAATCAACGGTAGCGGTACCAAACCAGATAGGCAGCAGCATGCCTCCCAGGGCGGTAAGCCAGAAAGCCAAGGGTGAGCTTAGGGACAAGAAATCCCGCGTTTTTCTCCCTAGACCTGCTAATCCAGCAAAGGCCAGCGGTATAGCCAGGCCAGACTCAACAAAGAAAAGGAACGGTTCATACGTGAGGCGCGGCAGCAGGGTAGCCGACCGAGTGTTGAGGTAGGCTTGCTTCGTTTCAACGGTATTGGTGGCCTGTATATCATAGAGCCTTTGCAGGGCATTGCCTGAAAACACCTTGTAAAGAAGAAAATAGCCCGCCAGCAACAAAATACCCGTGCCCGCAGCCATGGCCCAGAAGCGCAGGTTTTGGCGCCGCAACAGGTGGTAGAGGAACAGCGTCAGGTAGAAAGGGACGGTGTAGACAATGGTTTCCTTCGTGAGAAACGCCAACAGGTTCAAAACCGCGAAGCCTGCCCCCAAGTAGATTTCCGCCTTGGCCGTGGGCAAGGGGTTTCGGGCCTTGTACAGCACCAACAGGCAGGCCGTGGTGAAGAACAGCAGCACATTGTCGGGGTACAGGTAATTGGAGGTGTTGAGCTGGAAGTAGTACAGGCCCAGCAGCACCAGAACCCAGCAGGTGGCTACCGGGTGCTCTTTCCGGAAGGTGCGGTACAGCAGGAGCAGGGTGCCCAGGGTGCAGAGCAGGGGCCAGAGCGTGGTGGTGTACACGTTCATGCCCCAGAGCCAGTAGAAAAAGGCCGTGGGCACAAACACCAGGAACCGGTGGCAGAACGAGTAGTCGTCAAAGTGGAAACCGCCGTGCAGCAGTTGGTGGGCATACAGGCTGTAGGAGTGGTCGTCACTAAAATAGAAACCCTCGTGCTCGGCAAAAAAATAGGTGAGCGTAAAGGCACTGACCGCCAGAAACCAGAAAAGGGGCAAGGAAAGAAACCGCTGCAGGAATAGGAGAATTTGGGGCACCTGAAAGAAAATGTTGAAAGAAGAAAGGTCGGGAGAAAGTTCTCACAAAGCAATGCCTATTCCTTTGGCAATGGGGAATTTAGGAACGAACTTTGCGGGAAGGCACACGCGTGTAAGAATTACCGCGTTACTTAAGAACAGATACCAAAATACGTGCATTCATGAAGAAAAGCATTACCCGCTCCCTCCTGCTTTTTCTGGTGCTGTGCGCCTTCACCGGCCAAGCCCAGGACATGATCCAAACCCGCCTGGGTTACCACTATTTGGATAAATTTGAGTTTACCGATGAGTGGCAGTACCTTACCACGGACATGTACCTGCTCAACGCCGGCCAGTTTTCCAAGGTAATCAATGAGCTGGAACAGGGTACCACCAAGGCCCGCCGTCGCGATTACATCAACCTGGAGTCCCTTTTTATCTCGGCGCAGCTGAAGAACGCGAAACTGTTTGGCCAGGAACCGGTGGTGTACCCACTGTACAACTTCGCCTTTGAACCGGCCACCGACAAGAAGAACTACGCCTCACGCATCTCAGACAACATAGACGCCATCAGGATTATTGACAAGCTGCCCCTGGCTTCTGATGAGCGCAACATAGACGCCACGGTGCAGGCCCGGCTCTTCACCTCAGACAGCCGCGAGGTGTTCTTCAACATCATCGCCAACCAGCTCACCAACATTGCCAAGCAGATGTCGCCGCAGGCCGCCATGCTCTCCCTGGTAGGCGAGTTCGGGAACCTGATCAGGAACTCGGCGCAGCGAAAAGAGTACAAGTTCAGTTCTACCATACGGCTGTATGAGGGGCAGAACTTTGACACCCGGCTGCACTCGGTGCGGGTGTATGTTTTTGTGCCTTCTTTTGCCAAACTGCCCGCTTTACGCACACCCCGCCTCACCGAGCTGCTGAGCAACAGTCCGCAGGGCATCGAGCGGCAGAAACTGGAGGCGGCTCTTAACTACAAAGATTACCCGGTGCTGGTGGTGGCCAACTACAAGTCGTTGTATAAGATGGATGCCTTGTCGGGCAGTGACATCACCTCTGAAACCATTGAGCGCCGGCGCGTGCGCATTGAGCAGGCCTTCACAGCGGGCTTGGTCACCGAGGATGCCTACAAGCAGGAAAAGCTGTTTGTGGAGTTCCTGCGCAACTTCAGCGACCTGAAACAGAACCTGAACAACTTCCGCCTCAACTACAAGAACAACAGCCCGGAGGCGAACGCCAAAACGCTGTTCGCGGTGCTGCAGGACTATAAACGCCTCAGGACGCTGGCCAATCAGCGGGATCGCGAGTTCTCGCGCAACCACTCGTACCAGCGTATCTTCAAGGCCGAGTACAACACCATTCTGGCCAGCGCTGATTCTTACCTGGATTCTGATTTTAACCTCAAAAACGGCAAGGACATGGTCAACACCCTGCTGGACTTAGAGCAGGAAACTACCCGGTCGTATACCGTGGCCCAACGCGAGCAGTTCCTGAACAAGCTATACGCGGTGGAGTTGCCCAACCCGGAATTCTTGGCCAGCACGCTGGAAGGGGAAGGCATCTCGCGGCACCTGAACCGCCTGGAATCGGCGCAGTACAATGACCTGTACGCCAAGGAGGTCATCCGCCTGCGCGAACTGGCTCCTACTGAGGAAAACATCACCTTCCGGAACACGCTCCTGGAAAAAGCCAACGCCACCAAGTGCCGCAGCTGCCGCGAGGAAGTGAAGCAGGCCGCCCGCCAGTTCAACCAACGCCTGGAAGAACAGCAACTGGAAAAAGAGAAAAGCCGCCTACAGGAACTGAACGGCCAGGTGGAGCGCAAGATCATCGCCTACCTGAAACAGGACGATTGCATGGAAAACGCCTTCAAAACGCAATATCCCACGGAGTCCCTGCCTGATTACGTGCAGCGGCTGTATGAGAAAAAGCTGGAGCTCCGGAAACACGTGGCGGAGTTTGACCAACTGTACAAGTCGCCGCCCAAAGAGATGAAACTGGATAACCTGCGCGAACACAACCATCGGCTTTCCGGCTTCATACGGAGGCTAGACCAGGGCTACGCCGATATCTGTGCCGCCGAGAAAAACCTGTGCGGCTGCTCCTGATTACTAGCAGTCTTGGGCTTGTCAGGGATCTACAGCCTGATACCAGCGCTTACCCTTTCAGCCTTCTTTTTTCTGAAACAGCCCTAAAACAAGAAAGCCGCCCCTGGAACAGGAGCGGCTTTCTTTATAAAGGAATTGACAGGATAACTTACGCTAACTGGCTGTCTAATTTTTGAGCTAGAACATTTTTAGGAACGGCACCCACTTGTTTGTCTACCACTTGTCCGTTTTTGAAAACCAACAGGGTAGGAATGCTGCGGATTCCGAATTTAGCAGACGTTTGAGGGTTAGCATCCACGTCTACTTTTCCAATAACCACGCGGCCTTCATAGTCGCCGGCTAGTTCTTCCACTACCGGGCCTACCATGCGGCAAGGACCGCACCACTCTGCCCAAAAGTCTACTAGAACTGGTTTATCTGAATTGATGATCTCCTCGAAGTTGGCATCGGTGATCTCGATTGCTTTATGTGCCATAGTTATCTGTTGTTAAGTATCAATTTTGTTAAAAGAGGTGGTTCAAATTTAGAACCAAACCCAATGATAAAGTAAATCTACCGCTTTTGTGTCAGGTTTGTCAATATCCTGGAGGAAACCGTGGAACGGGAACTGTTCCCGGAAAAGCCAAAAGTAAGTATATCTACTGTTTCTCAGGGAAAAGGTTGGGACAGCGCCCCAAAGAAACAGGCGTGACAGAATGACCGCTTGCCCTTGCCCGTGAGATACTTGTGCGTCTCTTTGAAATGAGTTGGCCCATAAAAAAACAAGGCTTTTCTAGTAGAAAGAGGTGGAAGCCAACTTTAAACCGGAAAAGCCAAGAACCCGAAGGTTGAGACAAAGATAAGGATTTTAGATGGATGGTACAACGCGTTTTGGCCTGTTGCCTTGAAATTAGCCTAAAAACAGAGAAACCGCCGTTCGAGATTTAGCAAACCGCTGTTCTGGATTTACAATCCCGGACTTACCTGTGGAGATTTACCAATCCCGGTGCTGGCCAGTTAGGTAAGCGGGTGCACGGGGATTAGAAAATACCCGACAGAAGGCTTCCGGATTGGTAAATCCGGAAGCGCAAAGTTTTGAGGTAGAATCGCAAAGAGGAGGGAGGAGGAGGCCCTAAATAACTTAGTCTGGTAGTAGTACTTTTAGCAAGCCGGGCATGCCCGCATAGTCTTGGGCAGAACTGTAGAGGTAATGCTCGGGTTCCAGTACCCATTCTGCCCTCACCGGGTTTTGGTGGATGTAATTGAGTTTTTGCTGCAGAAATTCATTAGAGTGAATTTCTTTTGCTTCGTTCCCCTCCTGCCAGAATTGATGGTTGGTCACTTTGCTTTTCACGTTGGCCGGAAATTGAAACCGGTGTAGCATCCATTCCTTTCTGCTCTCGTTTTCCTTTTGAATGGCTTCTACCAAACTTCTGCTGGTAAATTTCTTGAAGTCCCGGAGAATGTTAGACAAGTGAAATCCTTCTTTGGCTGAAGCAATCAGGTGTAGGTGGTTGCTCATCAGAACCCACGCATAAATCTCCAAGCCTTTCTTTTCCTGGCAGAATTTAAGGGAATCAATTATGATATGCCGATAAACTGGGCGCGTAAAAACATCTACCCAATCCACCACTGTCAAAGTTAAATAGTAGAGATAGCCCTCATGGATTTTGTTTTTGATGCCCATGCAGAAACCTACGGTGCTGCCACTTAATCTGTTGTACCCAGACCGCTGTAGTTGCTGTAAGGTGCTTTTAGTTTTATTCAATTGCTGCAATTGCTGTTCGGGATTTATCAATCGCTGCTGTTGCTGCTGTTCGGGATTTACCAATCCCGAACCACTCTGTCGGGGATCTCCAGATCCCCGTTGCCCGCCCATTGAAAAAAGCGTGGGCACGGGGATTGATAAATCCCCGACAGAGAAATTCCGGATTGGTAAATCCGGAAGAGCGGATAGAGCAGACGGCGTGTTCGTTTTAATCCTCTTTTCATCGGAATAGCCCAAATATGGGAAAGCCCAGTTAAGAACATCTTCTTAACTGGGCTTTCCCTTCTTGCTAAGCGCTACGTGCTACCGCGAAGCTATATCAACTGACACGTCGCCACCTCCAACTCCTTCACGTTCTGCAAAAAAGTCTTCGGGTCAATTCTATATTTTCTAGAGAACAACTCCACCGCCAATCGTTCCCCGGGCTCGGTCAACACCAGTTCCAGCTTTTTCTGACCGGGGCTGGCAATGGCGGCCTCTTCCAGGCGGTCAATGAGCAGGGCGTTGATGTTGCGGATGTCAATGTCCATGCGTACGCCTTTGGCCATTTTCTCGGCTACGTCACTTAAAAGCTGCATAGAGAGTGGCTTCAGTTCCCACTGGTCTTCTGACTTATAGCGCAAGGTTACTTTGGCCCGGATGAACAGGTACATGCCTTCTTTTACGTAGGGCGAGAACTTCACGAAGTCTTCCCCAAACAAGGCCAGGCCCATGGTGTTGTCATAGTCTTCCAGAGAGAAGAGCAGGAACGGGTTGCCGTTTTTACCGGTGCGCATGACGACGTTGCTGATGATGCCGGCCACGTTCACGTCACGGCCTTTGAACTCCTCAATGCGGTCCAGGCTACAGGTGCAGTACGAGTCAATCTCCAGCTTGAACTGGTCCAGCGGGTGGCCTGACAGGTAGAAGCCAATCACCTCTTTCTCGCGGCGGAGCATCTCGGTCAGCGACCAGGGCTGTACGTCTGGCACTTTGGGCAACGGCATGTCTACGGCCCCGCCCCCGCCGAACAACGACTGCTGGGCGGCGCTTTTCTCGGCCTGGAACTGGTTCCCGAAGCGGACGGCCTTTTCCAGCAGGTTAATGGTTTCGCCAGGAGGGGTTTCTATGTACTGGGCGCGGTGGTAGCGTTCAAACGAGTCAAACGCCCCGGCCTGGGCCAGGCTTTCAAACGTTTTCTTGTTCACGGCACGCAGGTTCACGCGCTTCGCGAAGTCAAAGACATCGGTGTAGGGACCGGTTTTCTCGCGCTCCTCAATAATGGCTTCCACGGCAGCCTCACCGGTGCCTTTCACGGCGCCCATGCCAAAGCGGATTTGCCCCTGCTGGTTCACGTTGAACTGGTGGATGGATTCGTTCACGTCGGGGCCCAGTACCTGAATCTGCTGCTTGCGCGCCTCCTCAATAAAGAACGTCACCTTTTTGATGTCGTTCATGTTGTGGGTGAGCACGGCGGCCATGTACTCGGCGGGGTAATGCGCCTTGAGGTAACCGGTTTGGTAAGCGACAACGGAGTAGGCGGCGGAGTGCGAGCGGTTGAAACCGTACTGCGCAAATTTCTCCATCACGTCAAACACCTCAGAGGCGTGCTTGGCCGGAATATTATGAATCTCCTTGGCGCCGGCCACGAATTTCTCGCGCTCCTGGGCCATCTTCTTCATGTCCTTCTTACCCATTGCACGGCGGAGCAAATCCGCACCACCTAGGGAGTAGCCCGCCAGTACCTGCGCCGTTTGCATAATCTGCTCCTGGTACACCATGATGCCATAGGTGTTTTTCAAGAGCGGTTCCAGCAGGATGTGCGGGTATTCCACTTCTTCGCGGCCTTGTTTCCGGTTAATGAAGTTCGGAATGAACTGCATCGGGCCCGGACGGTACAGGGCGTTCATGGCAATCAAATCCTCGATGTTGGTGGGTTTGAGGTCTTTGAGGTACATGCGCATGCCCTCACTCTCAAACTGAAACGTACCGATGGTGTCGCCGCGCTGGTAGAGGGCGTAGGTTTTCTCGTCGTCCAGCGGAATGTTGTCAATATCAATCTCTACGCCGTGGTTCCGCTTGATGAGTGCCATAGCATCCTTCAGGATGGACAGGGTTTTCAGGCCCAAAAAGTCCATCTTCAGCATACCGGCACTTTCAATCACCTTGCCGTCAAACTGCGTCACCAAGAGGTCAGAGTCCTTGGAGGTGGAGACCGGAATGTAGTTGGTGATGTCATCTGGCGCGATAATCACGCCCGCCGCGTGGATACCGGTGTTACGCACCGAGCCTTCCAGCTTTTCGGCCAGCTTCAAAACCTTCGCCCGCAGGTCACTGCCATCTCTGATAGAAGCCAGCTCCGGTGATTCTATGAAGGCTTTGGCCAGCGTAGTGCCGGGCACCTCAGGAACCATCTTGGCCAGTTCATTGGCCTCAGACAAGGGCAAGTCCATCGCGCGGGCCACGTCTTTGATAGAAGACTTGGCAGCCATGGTACCGAAGGTAATAATCTGGGCCACCTGCGTTTTGCCGTACTTGTCTACCACGTAGTCAATCACGCGCTGGCGGTTCACGTCATCGAAGTCAATATCAATATCGGGCATGGACACCCGCTCCGGGTTGAGGAAACGCTCAAACAGGAGGGCGTACTTAATGGGGTCAATGTTGGTGATACCCACGCAGTAGGCCACGGCAGAACCCGCCGCCGAACCCCGGCCCGGACCCACGGCCACGCCCATGCTGCGGCCTTTGTTGATGAAGTCCTGGGTGATGAGGAAGTAACCCGCAAAACCCATGGTCTCAATGATGCCCAGCTCGTAGTTCAGGCGCTCCTCCACCTCCTGGGTAATCTCATGGTAACGTTTCTTGGCGCCCTCAAACGTTAAGTGCCGCAAAAACAAGTCGGCGGTGGGGTGCTCCGGAGGAAGCGGGAAGTTGGGCAACAGGATATCGCGCTGCAGCTTGGGCGGCGTAATCTTGTCTACTATCTCGTTGGTGTTGTCCACGGCAAAGGGCACATCCGAGAACAGTTGGTTCATCTCGGCCTGGCTCTTGAAGTAGAACTGATCATTCGGGAACCCGAAACGGTCTTGCGGGCGCGGTTTCTGCTGTTCTTCCTCAATGCGGTAGAGCATGCGCCGCACGTTCTCGTCGTTGCCATAGGTGTTCCGGATGTTGGTGAGCGTGTCGTAAATCACCTCGCCGCTGCCCGACATCATCCGGAAATACTGCGTCTGGAAATCACCCACGGGTACGCTTTCCTGCTCACCGGTGTTCACGCACAACAGGATGTCGTGCGCGTTCCAGTCGGTCTGCTCTACGTAGTGCGAGTCATTGGTACAGATAACCTTGACGTTGTACTTGATGGCAAATTTGAGCAGCACCTGGTTTACGTCTTCCTGGCTCAGGCCAGTGCCGTCAATGTTCATGAGCCCGTGGCGCTGAATCTCAATGTAGAAATCCTCGCCGAACAAATCCAGCCACCACTGCAGAAGTTTCTCGGCCTCTTCCTCGCCTTTCCAGAGAATGGCTTGGGGCAGTTCGGCGCCAATACAGCAGGAAGTGGCAATGAGGCCTTTGTGGTATTTCACCAACAGTTCCTTGTCAATGCGCGGCCATTTGCTGTACAAGCCGTCAATGTAGGAGTAGGAGCAGAGCTTGGCCAAGTTCTGGTAGCCTTCCTGGTCTTTGGCTAGCAGGAGCTGGTGGTGGCGCACGTCTTTCTGCTCTTTGGTGAAGGTTTTCTGGTGCCGGTCATTCACCAGGTAGAACTCGCAGCCCACAATGGGTTTCACGTTGTACTTGTTGGCCTCGGCCACGAAGTTGAACGCCCCAAACATGTTGCCGTGGTCGGTCATGGCCACGGCTTTCATGCCATCAGCAGAGGCCTTTTTCATGAGTCCGCTGATGCTGGCGGCCCCGTCCAGGAGCGAATATTGGGTGTGGGTGTGGAGGTGGGAAAAATCTGGCACAGCGGTAAAGAGTCTAGAGTTCTGAGTCTTGCGTCCTGAGTTGAAAAGAAACCCGAAACGGACTACGAAGTTACAAAATAAACACCGGAAGCCGGCCGAAAAGTTGCGCTACGGGGAGGGCGAAAAAGGCTTGTTTTTTGAAAATGAGGAGATAAACAACTGGGGTTTCAGGCCTGTTTTTCAGGAAGCGGTGCAAAAACAGGAACCCTTGGTACTTGGCCGGGAAAATAGCGGCAGGAGCAGCTTTTCAGGCTCAGAGAAGGGGAAAAGCCTTGGGTTTCAGGGCTTGAGGCGGTACCTTTGGCCTTTCAACGCTCTTCTGTTCTTATGAATCTCTCCTTAAATAACTCCTTGGGCCGTTTTCGGCTGGTAGCCATTGTAGAAGGCATTTCTTACCTGGTTCTGTTGTTCATTGCCATGCCCATGAAGTATCTGGGCGGTATGGAAACAGCGGTGAAGTACCCAGGCATGGTGCACGGGGTGCTGTTTGTGCTTTTCGCTTTCCTGTTGCTGCAGGTCTGGATTGAGTACCGGTGGTCTTTCAAGAAAGCGGCCGCCGCCTTCTTCTGGTCACTGGTGCCGTTTGGGACTTTCTACTTTGACAAGCAAATCGCCCGGGACCAGCCCAACCGCTAACGTTTATGTTTCAAGCCTGTTTACCCCTAAACGGGCCTGAAACACTTCTTTGTTTTATTGGAGCTGGAGCCTTTCATAGGCGGGAATCAGGTAGGTATCCTCATTGCCCAGTAAATGTACCCGCAGGCCTTTGGCCGTGAACGGTTGCCCGTTCTCTATCTCGTAGATGTTGGACTCGGTGATGCCCATGCCGTCTACCACGGTTACCAAACCGCTGCCCACCACCTCCATTTTTCCGCCATCGGTCACCAGAATGGCGGTGTCTTCCTCTAACCCTATACCAATGCATTCTGGGTTGGTGCAGATGGCCTGGGTCATGCGCACAATACGACCCCGGGTGAGAAAGTGCGTGTCTATGGCCACATTCTTCAGGAACTCCAACCCGGTGGTCATTCTTACATCTCCTTTGATATAGCCGCCCTGCGATTCCCCTTCATAGATCATGGGGGTAGACATGGCTGCGGCGCCGGCGCTGGTGCCGGCAATGATGATGTTGGAATAAATGTAGCGTTCTTTCATGGCCTGGAGGGCATCAGAGCCGCCGAAGATGGCGGTAAGGCGCAATTGGTCGCCGCCGGTGAACATGATGCCCGCCGCGTTTTTGATCATCTCCAGGTATTCTGGCAGATTGGCGTCTGGCCGGTTCCTGATATCCGCTACCTGCACATTGGTGACGCCCAGTTCCTTGAAGAGGGTGACGTAATCCTGGGATGATTCTTCAGGGATCTCAGAGGCGGTGGGGATTACCAGCACCATGGGGTTGTCTCCCCGCAGCTCGGCCACAAACCGTTTCAGGACCTGCTCACTGATGAAATTGATGTTCTCTGGCTTCTCGTCAGGTTGTCCTTCGCCTTTGTCTTCTTTGCCACCAATGGCCAACAGTTTTCCTTTGGGGATAATGCGGTTTAATTTAGCCGGGGTAATAGCTGTTTGTACCTTTTTCTTTGTCATAGCCAAGGGGTTAAGCAAGAGGTGGGTCTTCTGGGAAAGAACTGTGAAGTTGTTCCATATACGCAAGGGAGGGACTTTGGTGGAGGAGAAGCGGTGCTACCAAGCCACACCGTTTATGGTTCCAGAAAAAATACTCATTCAGCATAGAAAAGGGTGTTCCCGAAGTACCTATTCTACTTGGGAACACCCTTTCACTGGCTGTGGGTCATGTTTCTATTGCGGGTGCCTTACCATCTGGTATCCTCTGCATCACCATCACCTACCAGGCCAGAGCTTCGGCCGGTTCCTAAATGCGTATCCTGACCAGTATAGGTATCATCACCTAAGTCACGGTCATAGTTAGGATACCGCTCGCTTTCCAGCAGGGTAGTTTGGGTGATGGTGGTGTCTGTGCTGGCATAGCTGTCCTCTTTTTTAGGCGTGTTGCCCTTTGGGAAGCTGAGGTTTTTCAGGGCTTTTCTGTTAAACAGGGCATAAACGGTGGCGCCTGCCGCCGCAAGAATGGCACTGGTGGCTACCGGGTGCATCACGGCGCGGGTGTACAGGCTGGTTTTCATCACGTAGCCTTTGTGGTTGCCGCGCACGTTGCCGGCGGTGGAAGGCTGGTGCAGAGAGCCGGCTTTGTTCACCGGCGGCTCGTCTAGTAATTGCTCTTTGCTCATGATCTTGGAGCTGATCCAGTCCATGGCGCCTGGGAACCGTTTGTTCAGGGCGCTCATGGCTTTGGCGCCGCCGCCTACCATGATGTCGCGGTGCGGATGCACGGCCGCGTGCAGGATGGCGGCCGCTACTTCCTCTGGCGTGTACACCGGGGCCGGGAGGGTGAGGGCTTTGTCGGTGTAGTTTTTGGCGTGTTCTGGGTAAGGCGTATCAATTCCGGCGGGCTTGATCAGCGTGACAGACACCGGGGCTTTGTCTTCCATGAGCTCTATGCGCAGCGCGTCTGTATAGGCTTTCACCGCGTGCTTGCTGGCTGAATACATGCCTTGCAGCGGGATGGCGATGTCAGAAACCTCGCTGCCCACGTTGATGATGGCGCCGCCTTTGCTTCTCAAATGCTGAGCCGCTATCTGCGAGCCATACACCACGCCCCAGAAATTGGTGTCAAACAGGCGACGGTTGTCTTCATCGCTCACCTCGTCTAATCGCCCGTAGATAGAGACTCCGGCGTCATTGATCCAGGTGTCAAAGCCCCCGCATTCCTGCAGGGCCACTTGGGCTATCCACTGCACCTCCTCTTTCCGGCCTACATCGGCCACGCAGTGGAAGGCTTTTCCGCCCTGACTTCTGATTTCCTGTTCTATCTCTAGCAAGGCTTCCCGGTTACGGGCGGCCAGCACCACGGTAGCGCCTTTCTTGGCCGCGGCCAGGGCGGTGGCTAGCCCTATGCCGCTGGAGGCGCCTGTAATCACGATCACTTGCTCTTGGAGGGGTTTCAAAGAATAGTTCATGCCTTTTTTTGTAGGTTATTGGTTCTCAAAAAGTTCTCAGTGATTTCTTACGAAGGTAATTTTTAGAAGATGCGGGAAGGGCGTAAAGGCCTCGGCCTAAAACTCTTCCTTCCTCCCTAATGCCAGTCGCCAGGGCGGCCCTTGGCTACCAGGAAGCAACCCCTCTGCCAGGTAGAAGCCCTTTTTCCTCAAGCCTTTGGCGGGATAAGAGACCGAGGGTAGATTGATTCTGGTATCCGAAAAATAGGCTGGAAATAAACCTGCGTGAAGAAAAGAGATTAGGCCTGGGCCTTGTTTTGGCAGCCGTTTATGGAAAGAGCGCCTGAAAACGGCAGGGTGGGGAAGAGGCAGCAGAACAATTGCCAGAACATAGCAGGGCATTGTGTGCGTACATAGGACCGGCCTCCAAGGGCCTGATGTCCATGGAAGAATCCTCCCTTACCCAAAAGACTTCCCGCCTGGGCGGAATGTTCCGCGCACTACAGTACCGCAACTACCGCCTGTTTTTTATGGGGCAGGGTGTTTCGCTCATTGGCACCTGGATGCAGCAGATTGCCATGAGCTGGCTCGTGTACCGCCTCACCGACTCGGTGTTTTTTCTGGGCATGGTCAGTTTCGCGAACCAGATTCCGTCTTTTCTGCTGGCCCCGTTTGCAGGCGTGATCTCTGACCGGTTCAACCGGCACCGTGTGTTGCTGTTCACGCAGTTCCTGCTACTACTGCAAGCGGGTACCCTGGCAGCTCTGGTGCTGACCCATACCGTCACCGTTCCCTACATCATGGCGCTGGGGGTGTTTGCGGGGGTAGTAAACGCGTTTGACATGAGCGCCCGGCAATCTTTTGTGGTGCAACTGGTGGAAAAGCGGGAAGACCTGAGCAACGCCATCGCTTTGAATTCCTCTATGTTCAACATGGCCCGTTTGGTGGGCCCCTCCGTAGCGGGTGCCATCATTGCCACGGTGGGCGAAGGCCTGTGTTTCCTGCTTAACGCACTCAGCTATTTTGCCGTGCTGGCCTCACTGCTTCTCATGCGCCTGCCCCGCCAGGAGCGGCAGAAACAAGATACGCAGGTCCTTAAATCATTGGGCGAAGGCTTCACCTACGCCTTCGGGTTTGCGCCCATCCGCGACCTGCTCCTGCTGATTGCCACCCTCAGTCTGTTCGGGATGCCCTTTACGGTGCTCATGCCGGTCTTCGCCCGTGACGTGCTGGGGGGCGACGCCGGTACCCTGGGTTTGTTGATGGGGGCTTCCGGGGTAGGGGCGCTTCTGGGTGCCTTGTACCTGGCCTCTCGCAAGTCGGTGCTGGGCCTGGGGCGCGTGATCGTGGTGGCCTCGGTACTGTTTGGCCTGGGGCTCATGGCTTTTGCCCTTTCCCAAACCATGGTGTTCTCTTTGCTGGGCATTTTTGTGGCGGGGCTGGGCATGATCCTGCGGATGGCCTCCACCAATACCTTGCTCCAGACCATTGTAGACGATGACAAACGGGGCCGCGTCATGAGTTTCTATTCCATGGCGTTTATGGGCATGGCGCCCATTGGGAGCTTGTTGGCGGGTTGGGTGGCAGAGCAAGTGGGGGTGACGTACACTTTGCTGGGTTGCGGTTTTATCTGCCTCCTGAGCATCATCCCCTTCGTGCTGAACCTGCCCCACACCCGACCCTTGGTGGTTCCTATTTACCAGCGGCTGGGCATTCTGCCCGAGATTGCCCAAGGGCTACAGACGGCTTCCACGCTTTCTTCTCCGCCGGAGGGAGGAAAGATGTAAGAAAGAGAAGTGAGAGATTTTTGCCTTCTTGTTTTGGAATAGGTATTGGCCCATTCAGCCAATGGGAAATTTTCTGTAAGATCTATATTGCCATTTATGGGTTTTTCTCCTTTAGGGTCTTCTGTAGAGACCAGGCACTGCCTTGTCTCACGTTCGCAGAGGAAAACCTTTTCCTCTGGATGAACCGTCATAGCTGGGGTGCACTTTAGCATTTTCGTCTGCTCTTCTTTCGGCTTTTTGCATTTAAGGTATGCTTATGTGCATGCATTTGGTCCTTGCTGGCGTAGCGAGTGCATTTAGCGAGGCCCTTATGCCGCCTGGTTGCATTGCTGCCCTCCGTGCGCTCACGGCCGCGAGGCCCCGTCTTCCCCGCTCGCACTGCCCTTTCGGCCTGAACAGTCTGTTTCTCTTAGCATGTGTCTATCTATGGCCAAAAGCGAGGCGCGCTCGGGAATGACTGGAACAGGGAAAAGTTAGGAAAGGTGGTTATATAGACAACTGTAGAGACCAGGCACCGCCTTGTCTCTTACGCATTCCTTTCTCCTGCAAAGGTGTTCCCTTCCTGGGAAAGATGGCGGTGGTAGACCTCACAGGTTTTGAAAACCTGTGAGGTCTTGGCTCCCCTTTATGGCGCGGATTTATTTCCGTGCCTTTCCCTTCCTGTATTGTTAGTCACGGAAGTAAATCCGCGCCATAGTAGAAACCTTTCAACCTTAGCCGCCTTTCCTGACTCATATACAATCCTTCCCCCAACAAAATTAACCCAGGGTTCAAGTTTTCAACTTGAACCCAAAATGCCTGAAGTTTGAAACTACAGTGAGGCGACAGCCTCAAAAAGAACAACACAACCGGACAAACCTGAAACCCCAGGCCTAATAGCAAAATGGCAACAAGAGCTGACAAAAGTGAAGCCTTAGAATGTCCTTTTATGGCCTGATTTTCAAAAAGTCCCGCTAAAAGAGAAGGGCCAGCTTTTAACGCTGGCCCTTCTCTTTTATGCAGGTGAAAGAAAATATGAATTTTATTTCTTCGGTTTGATGAGGAGGCTTTCGCCAATGCTCACGTTGTAGTCGGTTTTGTTGTTCCACTCCATGATTTCCTGCAGGGTGACCCCGTATTTGCGGGAGATGCCATACATAGACTCACCGGGGGCTACTTTGTGGGTAACGGTATCGGTGGGGGTAGCAGGGGCAGGGGCGGTGGTTTCCGTTTGCGCGGCGTTTTCTGAAACCGGGGCAGAAACGGTTAATTTCTGTCCGATGGAGATGGCGCCTGTGCCCAGGCTATTCCAGGTCTGCAAGTCTTGCACTGATACGCCGTATTTGCGGGAGATAGAGTAAAGCGTCTCACCGGGGGCTATAGTGTGCGCGCCTGAAGCAGGCTGGGTGGCCGAAGAAACCGGGGCGGCGGTAGCAGGAGCAGGCGTAGCGGCAGGGGCAGTAGCTGGTTTGGCCGAAGTGGCGGAACCGGTGAGCACCAATTCTTTGCCCAGGGCCAAAGGCGCGTTCACCTCCAAGTTATTCCAGGCCAGAAGGTTTTCCATGGAAACGGAATACTTCTTGGAGATGGAATACAGGGTCTCGCCTTTTTCTACTACGTGGCGGTCAGCAGCAGATGTCGCTGATACCTGTACGTCATTGATCACCGCTTCTTCCGGGGCTCTGCGCTCTAAAACCGGAGCTGGTTTGGCCGTGGCCGCTGGTTTCTTGGCCGGATAGGCAGCAGCGGCTTCTTCGCCCTGCGGGGTCTTCTTTACATACGGGGCAGCGGCTGGGTCTTCTACTTCCACGCTCACGGCACCTGCTTTAGGGGTGCCTGCAGCTGGTGTCTTGGTGGTGGCTGGTTGGGCAACAGGGTCTAATTTCAGAGACAAGATCTCTTTTGGCTCTTCCTCTTCCTCCAGCGGTCTGATCTCTACCGGAATGCTGGTAGGGCGGGTTTCCTGCAGCCACACCACGCGGCCTGGTTCCAGGGTCTCTCCCTTTTGCATGCGGTTCTTGGCCAATAATCTGCTCAATTTGATGGCGTATTTCTGGGAAATATCATGCAGGGTTTCGCCGCGCTGAGCTATGTGGAACTCCTTGTCTTTGGCTTTGCCTCGCTTGCCCTGTACGTAATAGGTTTGGCCCGCCTCAATTTGGTCTGTGCTCTGCAAATCGTTCACGCGCAGGAATTTGCTGGTAGAGATATTCCCCTGCAGGGCCAGCATGTCTTTGGTGTCACCGGGTTGGGCTACTACGGCTTGTGGGGTGTAGGTGTTGTTCAGCTTCGCTTTCAGCGTGTGGAAGAAGCCTTTGATTCTGCCTACGCTGTCTTGCGGTTTACGCACGGCAGCTGTGGTGATCCTGGTTGATTTCCTAACTGGTCCGGCCGCCTGGGCCAGAACGGGGCGCGAAACCCCGGAAACATAGGGTATCATCACGGTATACTCTTTGTCTGATGGTACCGTGGAAGCCATGAGCCATTTGTTGTAGCGTTCCACCTCGGCGGCATCTGCCTGGGCGGCCATGGCTATCTCCATCAAGGTTTGGCCAGGGGTGGCTTTTACCGGCTGCAGGGTAATGGTGGGGTTGGGGTTTTTGCCGATGGCGTTCTCATAGGCCACTTTGTGCGCCAGGAAGGTAAGCAGGTATTTGTTTGTCTGGCTCGTGACCTCCATTTTCTTGGCCCCAATGTCTGAGGTTTTGGTGAGGGCTTTGGTACCGTTGAGGCCTTGGTAGTAAGACAACAGGGAGTTGAACCAATTCTTGTAGTAGGCGTTGCTGCGCAACAGGTACTTGGCGGCCCCACGGCTAGACTCAATGATGTGCTTGCGCTCATCTACCAAACCGTTCACCCTGATTCCCAGCTCCGTGGCTGACCCTTCCTTGAACTGCCAGAAACCTACCGCGTTAGAGGTGGAAACTGCGTCTGAAACCAGGCCGCTTTCCTGCAAAGCCAGGTATTTAAAATCGGTGGGCACGCCTTCCTGCTTGAACGCCTGCTCCACGAAAGGGAAATAGGCATCGGCCAGTTCTACCTTCTTCTGGAAGTAGCCCGGGTGCTTGATCAGGGCATCCACCAGCTTCTGGATATCGGCGCGCGCTTCATCCTTGATCTGCAGGTGGATGTCAGCGAAATACAGGTTATTGGGAACTACGGGGTTTTGGGCTTGCGCTACCAGACACAACAGGCTGAGTAACAGGAGCGATAAAGATTTTTTCATCTATTTATCGTGGGAAAGGTAAAAGAATAGTAGAAAACCTATGTTCTAGTAAAGTTGGAATTGCCGTGGGCTAAATAGCTAACCGGTAATGGGTTGTACTGGTAGGTTCTATACAAAGTAGTCGATTTTGACAAGGCGAAGGAAGCAAAGGGCCCGTAAAAATTTATCCACGGTCTTTTCCACGGGCTTATCCACAAGTTGTGGATTACTTTTTACGGGCCACCAGAATACCGTCTCTGATGGGCAGGAGCAGGTTTTCTACCCGTGGGTCTTCGTGCACCTTGCGGTTGAAGTCCAGCACCAGCTCGGTGTCTTTGTCTAGGCGGGGCCGGAATTTCTCTACCACCTTGCCGCTCCAGAGCACGTTGTCAATGAGGATAAAGCCGCCCGGGCGTACTTTGTCCAGTACCAGGTCATAGTACAGGCCGTTGCTTTTCTTGTCGGCGTCAATGAAGACCAGATCCCAGACTTCGTCTAAAGTGGGAATCACGTCAGCGGCCTGGCCCAAGTGGAGTTGTATCTTTTGCTCCAACCCAGCCTCTGCGATATAGCCGCGCACCATGTCTTCCAGTTCATCGTTCACGTCAATGGTATGGAGCACCCCGTCCTCGGTTAATCCTTCGGCCAGGCACAGAGCCGAGTAGCCGGTGTAGGTGCCAATCTCCAGAATCCGGCGCGGCCGCAGCATCTGCGAGAACATGGCCAGGGTGCGCCCCTGCAAGTGTCCCGAGAGCATGCGCGGCTTCATCACGTTCAGGTGGGTCTCACGGTTGAGGCGGTGCAACAGCGGCGTCTCTGGGGTGGTATGGGCCTCGCTGTAGGCATTCAGGGCTGGGTCCAGGAAATCCATCTTTTTAATTAAGAATTAGGAATTAAGAATGACAAAGGTAAAACCGTGGATTCTTAGAAGTCCTTTTTTTGGGCTGTTTTCTGAAAACATGCCTAAAACAGTAGTCTGGTTTGACCTTTGTGGCAGCGGATTTTTTGCGTTGGAAGTAACGTATGACCACGATTCCAGAAGGTAGGGGCAATCCCTTGTGGTTGCCCTTGCGTCTGCCTCTGCAGTACAAGTTGTTGGTGAGAACACTAACCACGGCGGGTAATCTATCAATCAACCTGCGGCAAAAAGAAAAGCCTGCCGCAGAAGCAGCAGGCTTGTTCTATGATTTCCGATTCTAAGGCTTTTTCTAAAAATAACCCCAGAAACCGGGTTTAGAACCGCTTGATCAGACAACCGGTGGCCCGGCGTTCGGCATTTGCCACGGATCGGCCAGCTAATAAGGCATCTAATGCCCCTGCCAGATAGCGTTCTTTCACGTAATTCTCAGCCTGCGGATTGTCGTCAATGGCGCCTTTGTAGCGGAGGTAGAAACCGTCCGGGGAGTTTTGGAGCACAAACACCTCAGGAGCCTTGGTGGCCCCGAACTGCTTGCTCAGTTGCTGGCCTTCGTCAATGAGGTATGGGAAGTTCTGGGTGCTGGGGCGGTCTGGTTGGGCTTTGTCGGTTTGGCTGCCTTCTTCCAGGCCAATGGTGGTATTTACGTAGACAAAGCGCGCGCCTTTGCCGGCATAGTTCTGGGATAGGGTTTGCAGGCGGCCTTCATAGAGCCGGGCATAGGGGCAACTCACGCTGGTGAACACTACCACCAGCAAGGGGGCGTCTTTGAAGTTGGCCAGTTCCACCGCCTGGTTCTGGGCATCTTTGAGGGTGAAATTCTCCACCTTTCCGCCTACGCGGTAACCGGTTTGCGCAAAAACAGTGCTGGTCAAAAGCAGGGCGAGGAAGAAGGTAAGGTATCTTTTCATAGTGGTCAGTTCAAGGTGTAACAGCAGGTTGGCCTTTTAGGGCTATTTCCTGAAAAAAGGGAGTAAAACGGCAGTAGCACCGGCCCCATCTGGGCAAGAAAGCGATTTTTACAGAGAAGCCAGCACGTACGTCAGCACAAACGCCGGGTGCACCTCATAGTGCACGTCGTAATTTTGGTCAAATGACTCGGTGCAGATGCGGCCGGTAAAGGTGCCCGACGGTTGCCGTTCAAAGTCTTGCAGCCGCAGATTCTCTTGGAAGTCCAGCTTGCGATGGCGGTACACTTTGTAGAGCGTTTCCTTAGCGCTCCAGTACAGGTGGGCTTTCTCGGGGTCTTCTGCGACGGCGGCCAATTCTTCCTCGGTCAGGAAGCGGGGGGCCAGCCGGGGGGCTTTGGTTCCCAGTATTTCAATATCTATGCCAACTCTGTGCGAGCCCGAAACCAGCGCCCCCACCCACGGCCCCGAATGCGTGAGCGAAACCTCCCAGCCCTCCACCGAGCAAGCCGGTTCGCCGGTTGGCTGGGTGTGCAGCGACAGGGGCGGGGCGCCCAGCTGGTCTAGCAGGGTATAGGCCAGCACACGCGCCGCCAGCCATTCTCTGGTGCGGCTTAATGCTTTGAACGCCGGTATCTCATGGCCGGGCCGGCGGGAAAGCAACTGTTCGCGTAGCGCCTCCTCGGGCTCTTCTACCTGCCAAAGTCCAAGAAGCGAAATGGAAGACAGGGGCTTGGGTGGAAGGAGCGGCATAGGTACAAACGGAAGAAACGGTTATTGGGCTGTTTTTGGTAAATTTAGGCAAAAATAGCTTCCCTTACTTTTCCCCTTTGCCATGGCCAGCCCGTTTCAGGTTCAGAAAATCACCACCCTCACCGGGCACCGCGACTGCGTGTACACGTTGGAACGGGCTCCCGAGCCCCAGAAATTCTTCTCGGCCGGGGCCGATGGCATGGTGGCGCTCTGGGACCTGACCCAGCCCGAAAACGGGGAACTGGTGGCCAAGGTCAGCTCCAGCGTGTACGCCCTCAAATACATCCCGGAACGCAACTGGCTCCTGATCGGGCACAACCACAACAGCTTGGAGGTGCTGGACCTGGCGGCGAAAACCATGGTGAAAACCATTCCGCTGCCGCCCGCCGCCATTTTTGACATCCAGTATGACTGGCCAAGCCAGCGTGCTTTCCTGGCCCTGGGCAACGGTTCTTTGGCAGTGGTAGACCTG
This sequence comes from Rufibacter glacialis, assembly GCF_008271745.1. Lineage (GTDB taxonomy): Bacteria > Bacteroidota > Bacteroidia > Cytophagales > Hymenobacteraceae > Nibribacter > Nibribacter glacialis. The sequence goes on from NZ_VKKZ01000019.1 coordinate 409,632, forward strand.
GAAAAGCTGGTGGTGCTCAAGGTGCTGCCGTTCTCTGAGAAGAGCGTACGGTGCCTGGCCCTGCACCCTTCAGGGGCTGAGTTGGCCCTGGGCTTGAGCGACCACCGGATTTTAATTCTGGACCGGGAGACGCTGGCGGTAAGGCAGACGTTAGAAGGACATACCGGCTCAGTGTTCACCATGGCATATACTCCAGACGGACAATACCTGCTCAGCGGCAGCCGTGACGCCCACCTGCGGGTGTGGGAAACAGGCCAACAGTACCGGGAGCACCGCAGCATCATCGCGCATCTGTTCACGTTGAACCACCTCGCGTTCAGCCCCAACGGGCGGCTGTTTGCCACCTGTAGCATGGACAAATCTGTGAAGGTGTGGGATGCCCAGACGTTCAAATTATTGAAAGTGATAGACAAAGCCCGCCACGCCGGCCATGGTACCTCTGTCAACAAATTGTTTTGGTCGGCTCATTTGAATCAGTTAGTTTCGTGTAGTGATGACCGCAGCATTGCGGTTTGGGCGTTAACCTTGAAGGAAGTATGAAGATTACACCATTAGAAATCAGACAGAAAACGTTTGAGAAAGCGTTTAGGGGCCTGGACAAAGAGGAGGTGCAGGCGTTTCTGCTCACGCTCTCCCAGCAATGGGAAAAACTGCAGGACGAGAACAAAGACCTGCGCCTGAAGTTGGAAGTGGCCGGCCGCGAAGTCCAGAAACTACGCGAGGTGGAATCTTCTCTTTACAAAACCCTCAAGACCGCCGAGGACACCAGTACCAGCATTGTAGAGCAGGCCTCCAAAGCCGCTGACCTGCAGGTGCGCGAGGCCCAGCTCAAAGCCGACCAGGTGCTGGAGGCTGCCCGCCAGAAGGCCCGCAGCGTACTGGAAAGCGCCTACCTGCAGGCTGACAAAACGGTGGCAGAAATGCACGCCGAGGTAAAGAACCTGGAGCAGGACTACCTGCGCCTGGAAGATTACCTGGAGAACATGGTGCGCGACCTGCAGAACCTTGCCTCTGACGCCCTAGACAAGGTAGAGAAAACCAGGTCAAAACCTAAAGCCTCGCTTGCCAGTATCTTACAAAGAGCCGCCCAAATCAAAGCGCAGCGGCCCGATGACGAAAACGATACTGCCATGAACACATTCACCTCAGCACCCATAGCCCCGGCCACTCCGGTTTCCAAACCGGCCAACGTACCGGCCTCTGCCTTCACTGACCAGCCGCAGGACGGCGGATACGAAATAGGCGGTGGCGGAAGCCGCGAATCCATTCCGGCTACGCCCGGCACTATTCCGGCCACGCCCATGCACAACCCTACGCCAGATGTGCACCCGCGCACCCCTGAGATTGTGCCCCCCAGACCATCAGTGCCTAACACGCCTACCCCGGCCCCGGAGATTGAAGAGCCTAGGCCAGATACCGTTCCTTCGCCCAGCCCTAGCCCCATAGAGGAGCCAGAGCCAGAGCGGGAAAGCCCGGTGCCTACCACCCCAGAGGTGCAGCCGCCCATGACTACCCAGGCCAAACCGGCCCCGGCGGTAGCCAGCAGCCGCGGTTCTTTCTTTGACGAGATCTAGTTCAGACGTTTATGGGCCAGATTGCGCTGGAAGGCATGGAGTTCTTTGCCTTCCACGGGTTCTATGACGAAGAGCAGAAGATAGGCAACAAGTACGGGGTAGACCTCTACATCCAGACGGATTTGCACGCCGCCGCTGCTTCAGACAACCTGGACGAGACCGTGAATTACGAAAGGCTCTACAAACTGGTGCTGCACGAGATGAGCCTTCCGGCCCGCCTCTTAGAGCACCTGGGCCACCGCATCATGGAAGCCATCATGCAGGAATTCCCGTTTGTGCAGCAGGTCAAAGTAAGCGTTTCCAAGTTCAACCCGCCCTTGGGAGGCATCTGCCACCGGGCCAAGGTAACGCTGGAAAAGAACCGGAAGTAGATAGATAGAAGCCTTGGTTTTACCTCTTATTTTCAGAAATCAGAGGTAAAACAAATCAGAATAAAAGTAAAAGCCTCACCGGTTGAAAGACGGGTGAGGCTTTTCTGTTTCTGAAGCCTCTAAACCTGCCAATCTCGCTCTTTGCTCAAAATAGAGTATGCATTCCGTCCCCCTTGGAAGGGGGGAGGGGGATGACCAGGGCAGTAGAAGAACCATCTACAGATCATAGGCGAAGGAGAAAAATGATTCTCAGGCACAGTTGGTCAGAAGAATCATCATTCCTCCACTTCTTATTAGCCATCAATGGCCTGGATTTACTTCCACTCGTGTTAGAGAGTCACGGCGTATAACCGAGCCATAGAAGATAAAAAATGATTCTCTGGAATGGCATGATCTGCAGGAAAATCATCCCCCTCCCCCCTTCAAAGGGGGACGGAATGCGTGGTAAGGGTTAGATAATTGATAGCCAATAGCTCCTATTAGGCAAAGGCTTTCCCCGTTTCGCTTCGCGTTAGCCTTATAGAGAAGAAGGAAGGAAAAGGGAATTGGTTTCAGGGCTGTTTCTGCGAAAGCGGCCCTGAAATCAATTCCTTTGTGAATGATCAGAAGCATCTAGGCCTTCAGAAGTTTCTATTTAAGGACCTTTAGCATGGAATTGTCCATCACCATCTACGGCTCCGGCAAACGTGTGCATATCAACGGGTTTTCTCTACCGGAGGGCAGAGGATGCTACATTTTGGATAGAGCAATTTAAGATGGAGATGTTGCTACCAGCGGCGTAAGAATTCCTGTAGTTAATTCACGTCCTCTACAGTGCAGGCTAGAACTTGAGTGGGACAGAAAAGCGCAGGTGAACGCACCAGGTTTTGCTTCTCTTTTCAGAAAACAGGTCTGTTTCCCGTTGCCCGCTAATCATCCCGGCCCCAACGTCCTTTTTCTCGGTCTTTTTCTCGTTCCTTCTCTCTTTCCCTTCTTTTCTCAATCTCCTTCTCCAGGTCCTTTTGCCAATCTTTCTCCCTATCCCTGTCCTTATCTTTTTTGCCTTTCCGTTTGAAGAGGTCTTTGAATTTACGGCCTCCTTTTCTGAAAAAGTCTTCAATGCCACCATTGTCCACCTGTTCCACCGGGGCTTCTATAAAGGGCGGTTGAAACGGCGGGCAGTTCAGGTATCCTTGCAGGTGCGCGGGCAACGGGGCGAAACGGCTGTAAGCATACCGGCGGAAGTCGCGGTCTTTGCTGAGGCGCTGGAAAAAGCCGCCCCAGATGGGAAGCGCGGTGTTGGAGCCGCCACCTTTTTCCAGGTCCCGGAAACGGATGCGGCGATCCTCACCGCCTACCCAGGCCCCGGCCACCAGATCTGGGGTGTAGCCCACAAACCAGCCATCTGCCTGTGATTGGGTGGTGCCCGTCTTGCCCGCAATGTCCATGGCCAGATGGAATTCATTGCGAAGGCGGCGGCCGGTACCCTCATTTATCACGCTTTCCAGCATGGGGCGCAGCAGAGCCGTGGTTTGGCTGGATATCACATGGTTGCCTTGTCCGTTGCGGTTGGTCTGGTCCAGCAGCACCCGACCCTGGCGGTCTACAATGCGCAGGAGGTAGCGGGGCTTGATCTGGTAGCCACCGTTCGCCAGCGCCGCGTAGGCCCCCACCATCTCCAGCAGGCTGGCATCAGCGGTGCCCAGGGCCAGGGAAGGGGTGGAAGGGAGTTCACCGGTCATGCCCAGACTGTGGGCTAATTGCACCACCTTCGGGATGCCCGCCTGCAAGGCCACATTCACTGACACGGTGTTCACCGAATGGGTGAGCGCGCCCAGCATGGAATAAGACCCGCCGTACTCGTCGTTCGCGTTTCGCGGCGACCAGTTCTCGTATTCGGGGAAGACGCGGCGGTCATTGGGGAAGTACGAGCAGGGGGCAATGCCTTGTTCCATGGCGGCGGCATACACAATGGGTTTGAAGGTAGAACCTACCTGCCGGCGCGAGCGCACGTGGTCATATTGGAAGTAATTATGGTTGATGCCGCCCACCCAGGCTCGTACATAGCCGCTGGTAGGTTCCATGGCCACAAACCCGGCGTTCAGGTAGCGCAGGTAGTGCCTGATGGAATCCATGGGGCTCATGGTGCGGGCAACCTCGCCGCGCCACCGGAACACCTGCATCTTGCGGGGGGTGTTGAAGGCCTCGTCTATCTCTTTGTCTGACATGCCGGCGGCTTTGTGGCGCCGGTACCGGAGCGACCGTTCCTTAGCAGCCTTCAGGATCTGCGGCTGGCCCGACCACGGCGCTTTGTTGCCCCAGTGCTTGTCAAAGTCTACCTGCAGGGCTTTCATGCGCTGCCGCAAGGCCAGTTCCGCGTGGCGCTGCAGTTTGCTGTCAAGGGTGGTGTAGATCTTGAGGCCGTCATTGTACAGGTTGTAAGGTTCGCCTTCCGTGTCTTTCTGTTGGGCGGCCCATTTACCCAGTTCCTCGCGCAGGTGTTCCCTAAAGTAAGGGGCCAGCCCACTGTGGTGCGAGTAGGGGTTGTAGCGGAGGTTGAGGGGCTTTTTTTGGAGGGCGTCTTTCTGTTCTGGGGTGAGGTAGCCGTACTTGGCCATCTGGGCCAGCACCACGTTCCGGCGTAGCAGAGAGCGTTCTGGGTACAATTTGGGGTGGTAGGAAGTGGTGCCCTTCAGTAAGCCAATGAGCACAGCCGCTTCCTCGGTCTTGAGCGAGTCAGCAGAGGTGTTGAAGAAACGCCGCGCCGCTGATTCAATGCCGTACACGTTGCCGCCCATGGGCACGGTGTTCAGGTACAGCTGTAAAATCTCTTCTTTGGTGTAAATGGCCTCAAAACGCCGGGCCAAAATCACCTCGCGCAGCTTGTTCACGGGCATAGAAAGAAAGCCCAGGTTCTTGCGGGGAAACAGGTTCTTGGCCAGCTGCTGGCTTAGGGTGCTGCCCCCGCCGGAGCCTTCTTCCTGCAAAAGCAAGCTTTTGAAGAAGACGCGGGCCACGCTTCGGTAATCTACCCCGCCGTGCTCATAGAAGCGGGCATCTTCCGTAGCAATCAAGGCCTGAATGGCCGAAGGCGCAATGTCCTTATACGCCACGTTGGTGCGGTCCTGGATGAAGTAGCGGCCAATGAGCACGCTGTCGGCGGTGTAGACTTCAGAAGGCATGTCGTTTTGCACGGCTTTCAGCTGCCGTTTGGTGGGCAACCAACCAAACAACCCAAAGTAGACCGCCAGGTAAAACACGAACAACACCAGGAACACTGCTGCTACGGCTTTGCCTATCACCCTTCCCCAGCCCCGCCGGTCCAAGGCTTTCCAGTAGCGCAACGAAAGTTTTTGCCCATGCCTGGCCAGCCAGCGCCGACGGCGGGTGTTGATCCAATCTGAGAAGCTTCCAAAGTAAGAGTTGAAAAAGGGCATGCGCTAAGAACGTATAAACCGAGGCAAAAGCTATGCTTACCCCAATGAAACCGGCAAGGTTACGCACTTTCCGGTCCGTTTTCCAAAAAAGCCCCCAAAACGGCACGAGGGGGCAAAAGAGTCCTGCGTATAGAGTCCTGAGTCAGTGTAACTTTGAGAAGATGTAGGTGGGGAGCTTTAGGCCTGCTTTTACCAAATCAGGGCAGAAAGGTTGGGGTGTAGAGAACCCAAGTTGAGACTTGAAACCACTTGCCGCTTTTCGCCGCAGTGGCGGCGAGGGTAGTCTGGAGACTACCCGGCATCTGGAGGCACAAGTCTGGAGACTCGCGCCAGAAAACGTTCTCGTTGGCAAGACTCACAACTCAGAACTCAAGACTCAGAACTCAAGACTTCTTTTACCAATTCCTGCAATCTAAGTGCGTTCACAGGGGCGTGGCCGTTGATGTCGTTGTCAAAGTAGATATAGACGTCTTTTCCTGCCTGGGCCCAGTGGCGGCAATGAGACGCCCAGGTTTGGAGGGCGGCCTCAGAGTAACTGCCGTCGTATTTGCCTTCAGGGCCGTGCAGCCGGATGTAGACGAAATCGGCGGTGACTTCCAGGGGCGATTGGTGGCCCGCCAGGTCATAGATGCAGAAGGCGTGGTTTTCCTGCCGTAGCAGCTCATAGACCTGCGGGTGGTACCAGCTGGGGTCCCGGAACTCAAAGGTGTAGCGGTGGTAGGGCGGCAAGGCGGCAAGGAAATCCTGGAAGCGCCCCAGGTTCAGGCGCCAGGCAGGCGGCAGTTGAAACAGGATAGGACCCAGTTTCTCCTCCAGCGCCTGGGCGTTCCCCAGCAGCTGCCCCAAGCCCTGTTGCGGGTCTATGAGCTTCTTCATGTGCGTGATGTACCGGCTAGCTTTCACCGCGAACAAGAAATCCTGGGGCACACTCTCCCGCCAGGCGGCAAAGGTCTGGGCCGTGGGAAGGCGATAAAACGAGTTGTTGATCTCTACGGTGCCGAAAAACCGCACGTAATAGTCGGTGAACTGCTTTGAGGTGACCCCCGGCGGGTAGAAGTTTCCCTTCCAGTGGTTGTAGTGCCACCCAGAGGTGCCTATGTGTATCCTTCCTTTTTCCTGCATAGCCCTTCTTATACGGAAAGGTGCGCCCAGGTTCATATCGGGAACGTTTTGGATGCCTTTTCAGGAAACCGCCCTTTAAACGGCTTTACTTGTTGAGGAAGAAGTAAAAGAACCAACCGCCGCCCGCGTACAGCAGCACATCAAAGAAGTCACCGGTATAGCGGGGCATAAAAAGAGGAAGGATTACCTCAAAGACGAGCGCCACATACAGCACGGCAAACCCAATCTGGTACTTTGAAAGCCTGACCCGGGCCCCGAAGAAGAACCGCATCAGGAACAAGGCCACGGTAAGGATAATGGGCAGGCAGAGCAGGTCATCCAGATAGAACCGTACCCACGCGGGCCGGGGAATTTGGTTCCACACCAGCACTCTGTGCGCCAGGTACAAGACCAGCAGACACCAGAAAAGCGGGGTGAAGGTACGCCAGATCAACCGGCCAAAAGCGCGATGAGCCATAACAGGAAGGACATGATGCCTACAAAGGCCAATTGAAAGCCTAGCCCAATCCCTTTCCAGAGCTTGGTAAAGGCAGAATCATCTGGGTTGATCTGAATCAGGTCAATAGTGAACCGCTTCTTTTCTTCCTCTATCCGTTCTTCCTGGGCTTGCTGGCGTTCCAGGGCGGTGGGGTCCAGGAACTGGCCGCAGTTCTCGCAAAGGTCGGTGATTTGCCGGTTCCAGGCCGACCAATGGCCGCAGTGAGGGCATTTCTTGCTGGCTTTCATGTCTGGTTTGTTTAACGTGGCTTCCAGGGTTGCCGTGGTGGGAGCCTATGGTAAAATATACTTTAGCTCAATGGAGCTAAGGCAAAGATATAGAATTTTTCTTACTTTAGCTCCAAAGAGCTAAGATGAGAGAAGAGATAGTGACCCAGGCGGTAGCGGCCTTCAACCGGAAAGGGATTAGCAACACCTCCCTTCGGGATATAGCCCAGGAGTTATCCATCAGTGATGGGCACCTGCGGTATTATTTTAAAACGAAGGAGGAGTTGGTGCTCACTATCTTTTCTGGCATGGCCGAGGAAATCGCTTCGCAGGCTACCCAATTGTATGATACGCAGGGGGCAGCCCCGGTATTGACCGCGCAACTCCTGGTACAGGCCCTTACCAAAACCTACGGCGTCATGTACCGCTACGTCTTTCTCTTCACAGAATCTACGGCTATCCTGGAGACATTCCCCCGGGTATATGCCGCCTACCAGCAGCTCTTCCAAAACCGGCGCGACATGTTTCTGGCCCTTTTTGAGCAGTTCAAGAGAAAAGGAGACTTTGCCGGGGACGTGGATGCCAACCTGTTTCCCTTGTTGTTTGAGCAAGTGTTCATTCTTTCAGACAATTGGGTGAAATACGCCAGGTTGCCCAAGAATAACTCCCTTTCAGAGGCGGCGCAGATCCAACATTATGTGGCAGTCACCATCGCCTTGTTCCTGCCTTACCTCAACGCCCGGTTGAAAACCGAGGTGGCAGATTGGCTTAGGGAGGTGGCGCAAGGGCTCTCTTCCAAGCTTTAAAATGCTTTGCCAGGCGAAACGCTGAAGAGGACAAGCCATTCTTTTTTATCTTTGCCTAAACCCGAACCGCCGTGTATAAAAATCTCATTCGTCCGTTACTGTTCCAGCTAGACCCTGAAAAGGTACACCACCTGACCACCTCCGCGCTGAAAACCGGATTCCAGCTTCCTTTGGCCAAATCCATCAGCCGGGGCATGTTTCAGGTCACTGACCCACGGCTGGAGCGCAAAGTCTTCGGACTCACGTTCCCCAACCCGGTGGGCCTGGCCGCCGGTTTTGACAAAGATGCCCGCATGATTGATGAGTTCGCGGAGCTGGGTTTCGGGTTCATAGAGATTGGCACGCTCACGCCCAAGCCGCAAGCGGGCAATCCCCGGCCCCGGTTGTTCCGGCTGCCGCAAGACGGCGCCATCATCAACCGCATGGGCTTCAACAATGAAGGCGTGGAAAAGGCGGTGGAACGGCTCAGGGCCCGCAAAAGCACCGTGATTGTGGGCGGTAACATCGGTAAGAACAAAGTGACGCCCAATGAGCAGGCCCTGCAAGATTACCTCCTTTGTTTTGATGCGCTCTATGACGTGGTAGATTATTTTGTGGTGAACGTGAGTTCGCCCAATACCCCAGACCTGCGCGCGTTACAGGAAAAGGAGCCCTTGCTTGACTTGTTGAGCAACCTGCAGAACCGGAACCAAGGCAAAGCCAAGCCCAAGCCCCTGCTGCTCAAGATTGCCCCAGACCTGAACGAGGCCCAGCTAGACGACATAGTAGAGATTGCGGCCCAGACCCATCTGGCCGGGGTGATTGCCACCAACACCACCATTAGCCGGTCCGGGCTGCATGCTTCCCCAACCCAGATCACCGAGATCGGGGCCGGAGGACTCAGCGGCAAGCCCCTCACCAGCGCCTCTACCCAGGTGCTGCGGTACCTGCGCCAGCATCTGCCGGAAGAGGTGCGGCTGGTAGGGGTGGGCGGCATCATGACCCCAGAAGACGCGCTGGAGAAACTTTCGGCCGGGGCCGATTTGGTACAATTATACACCGGTTTTATTTATGAGGGGCCCGGTCTGATCAAGCAGATTAACCAGCGGTTGCTCAGCTAACTACTATATTTCAATAAGTAGATACAGGCAAAATGTTCAAGGCTAATTGAACGGAATAGTGTAGATTTGAAGTTTGGAGACAGCATGGCAACGAACACATATAAACGGGAAGTAGGGACTGGTCCGCGGCCTAAGAATGCGCCGAGAACGCAGCAGAATGAACCCAAGGGAAAGACCGAGGCGCGTGCCCCCAAAGAGCCCAAACCCAAGCGGTCGCTCCCCAAAGTTCCCCAGCTTTCTTTCAACTTCCTCAAAGACCGGCGGCTGCAGCTGTTCATCGGGTTTTTCTTCCTGCTGTCTTCCTTGTACCTCACCATTGCCTTTGTCTCTTACCTGTTCACCGGTACTGCTGACCAGAGCGTGGTGGAATCTGTGACCACCGAGGATGTGAAGGCGGCCGGTCTGGAGTCAGAGAACTGGCTGGGCCTTTTTGGCGCCTGGATTTCTGATTACTTCATTAACCGGTGGTTTGGCATTGCCTCGTTTTTCTTTGTGCCCGTGGTATTCTACGTGGGGTATAAGATCGTTTTCCGCCGCACGTCCATTACGCTTTCCTCCGTGGTCACCCTTTGCCTCTTCGGGCTGCTGTGGGGTTGTGTCACCGCGGGTTACCTGGTACTGCTGAACCAGGCTACCGCTACCTATGGTTTTTTGAGCGGTGGTATTGGCTATGAAACTGCCTTGTGGCTGCAGAGCCTGCTAGGCTGGGGAACCGGCTTGTTGATGGGCTTTGCGCTCATCGCCTTTATCATGTTCTTCTTCAACATCACTACCCTGGGCAGACCAAGGTTCCCTAAGATGATGACCTCGGCCCCGGCAGAAGCCGCCGCTCCGGTAGAGAAACCAGAAACCGGGGTATACGCCTCGCCTTCGGCGGGTATGAACCACCTCACCAATCCTTCCGGTACTTTTGAGCCAGAGGAGGAACCTGCTTTTCCGGCCCCGTTTTTAGTGCAGCAACAGCAGCAGGAAGAGGAGGAAGAAGAAGCCTACGACGAAGACGAGAACTACGACGAGGAACCGTATGACGAGGAAGAGTACTTAGAAGACGACGAGCCTCAGGAGGAAGAAGTAGAGGAGCCTCAGGAAGAACTGTTCTCCGTGAATGAACTGCCGGTGACGCCAAGGGCTTCCGTTCCCATGGCTTCTGTTCCCTTAGCCCTGGAGGTAGGCCAGGACAACGAGGTACTGCTGGAGGAAGACCTGGAGTTGGATATTGCTCAGGTGCCTTCTGAGGAGGAAGTAGACAACCTGGCGGTAAGCGAGAACTATGACCCCACCTTGGACCTGCCTCGGTACCAATACCCGTCCATTGACTTGCTCACCGACTACGGCGTGGGTAAGGTGCAGGTGACCAAAGAGGAGCTGGAAGCCAACAAAGACAAGATCGTAGAGACCCTGGGCAACTACAGCATCGGGATTGCCTCTATCAAAGCCACCATTGGGCCGACTGTGACCTTATATGAAATTGTACCGGAGGCCGGCGTGCGGATCTCCAAGATCAAAAGCCTGGAAGATGACATCGCGTTGAGCTTAGCGGCTCTGGGTATCCGGATCATCGCACCTATTCCGGGCAAAGGTACCATTGGTATTGAGGTGCCGAACAAGAAAAAGGAGATGGTCTCCATCAAGTCCATCCTGAGCACCGAGAAGTTCATGAAGAGCGAGATGGAGCTTCCCATCGCCTTCGGGAAAACCATCACCAACGAGGTCTTCATCACCGACCTGGCCAAAATGCCCCATTTACTCATGGCAGGGGCCACGGGTCAAGGAAAGTCTGTTGGTTTGAATGCCATTCTTACTTCCCTGCTGTACAAACGTCACCCTTCGCAATTGAAGTTCGTGTTGGTGGATCCCAAGAAAGTGGAATTATCCCTTTTCAATAAGATTGAGCGCCACTTCCTGGCCAAACTGCCTGATACTGATGAGGCCATCATCACTGATACCAAGAAGGTGGTACACACGCTGAACTCGCTCTGTATGGAGATGGACCAGCGCTATGACCTGCTCAAAGACGCCGGGTGCCGGAACCTGAAGGAGTATAACCTCAAGTTTGTGGAGCGCCGCCTCAACCCCAAGAAGGGCCACAAGTTCATGCCGTACATCGTGCTGGTGATTGACGAGTTAGCCGATTTGATGATGACTGCCGGAAAAGAGGTGGAAACGCCCATCGCGCGTCTGGCCCAGCTGGCCCGCGCCATTGGGATTCACCTGGTAGTGGCCACGCAGCGCCCCAGCGTGAACGTGATCACGGGTATCATCAAGGCCAACTTCCCGGCGCGGATCTCTTTCAAGGTAACGTCCAAGATTGACTCCCGTACCATCTTAGATACCGGCGGGGCCGATCAGTTGATAGGCCAGGGTGACATGTTGTTCTCGCTAGGTTCTGACCTGATCAGGGTGCAGTGCGCGTTCGTGGATACCCCGGAAGTAGACCGCATCTGTGATTTCATTGGCGAGCAGCAAGGCTACTCAGATGCCTACCTGCTGCCGGAGTTCCTGGGTGATGAGAGCGGGAACGACAAAGCCGAGTTTGACCCTAGTAACAAGGATGCCATGTTTGAGGAGGCCGCCCGCATTGTGGTCACCCACCAGCAGGGAAGCACCTCCTTGCTGCAACGCCGCCTGAAACTGGGTTATAACCGCGCCGGCCGTTTGATTGACCAATTGGAGGCTGCCGGCGTGGTAGGCCCGTTTGAGGGCAGCAAGGCGCGCGAGGTTTTAATTCCGGATGAGTACAGTTTGGAACAGTTATTGAATAACATGCAACCGTAAGCAACGCTTAGCAGTTATTCCATCTAAAGAACTACCCATGAAACGAATATTCTCATTTCTGCTCGCGCTGATAACCTTGGTACCCTTGGCCCAGGCGCAGAACGTGCAGAAAGACCCGCAGGCCGAAAAGGTATTGGATGCCATGAGCAAAAAATACCAGGCCATGAACGCCTTTAAGGTTGGTTTTACCCAAACCGTAGAGAGCCCATCAGCGAAGGTGAAGGAATCCATCAACGGAGACATCACAGTGTCAGGCAACAAGTACCGCCTGGCCGTGGCCGGACAGGAGATCATCAACAACGGCGCCACCGTCTGGACCATCATGAAGAAGGAGGGCGAAGTGACCATCTCAGACAATGACCCAGATGAGCAGGAGATGACCCCTAACCAAATCTACACGCTCTACAAGAATGGCTACCGCTACGTATATGCCGGCGAGGAGAAAGAGGGTGGTGAGGCTGTGCATGTGATTGATTTGACCCCCAATGACCGGGAGAACCAGATTTTCAAGGTGCGCCTCCACATCAGTAAAAAAGACAACTCCTTGAAGTCCTGGAAGATGTTCCGCAAGAACGGGAACCGGTATTCCTACAAGATCAACAAGTTCACGGCCAACCCGCCCGTAGATGCCGGCACCTTTGCCTTTGACCGCGCCAAGTACAAAGGCCTGAAAGTGGTAGACCTTCGGTAATTCTGAACATCACCAACAGAATCCTTCATAAAAACAGAGAGGCTCCCGCTGAAAAGCAGGAGCCTCTCTGTTTTGAGGCCATTTTCAAAAAAGTAGCCATGAAATCTGTTGCTTCAATATACCTGCCTGCCTGCCAGCCTCAAGGAACAGGAACCCCCTGAAACGGCAAAGACCTCACAGGTTTACCTGTGAGGTCTACCATTGTCTACTCACGCATAACCTATTCCAGTCTTTCCTTCGAGCGCCTCGCTTTTGGCCCTGGATAAACGATTGCTAAGCAGAACAGACAGCTCAGGCCGAAAGGGCAGTGCGAGAAGGGAAGACAGGGCCTCGCGGCCGTGAGCGCTTAGCGGCGGCTATGCAAAGAGCCGTACTTGGATCAACGCCAGCAGCGGAAATACCAAGGGAATAGCGTATCGCATGCACAAAACAGCTATAAGCAGAAGCAGAGAGGAAGGGCAGAGGCAATTGGTGCAGGAACCGCCATCTACGACAGTCCATCATTTAGAGGAGCCTTTTCCTCTGCGAGCGTGAGACAAGGCAGTGCCTTGTCTCTACCATACATCACAAAAGATAAAATCCATAATGGAAAAAATAAAGGAAAGGCGCTATTGCCCAGAAACCATGAACTCCTAGCGACCGCTTGGAGACAGCAAAGCTCCAGCTCCCCTAGGTCATTATCTTCAACGTCTATTTTTCGCCTGTTTTCCCTGAAACAAAGCGAAAACACTTTAGCTTTGTGTAGACTTACGTTTTGCCTCATGACCAGACAGGAACTATTTGAACAGATCCAGCGCAAGCGCTCGTATTTGTGCATCGGGTTAGATACAGACATCAAAAAGATCCCGCCGCACTTGCTCAAAGAAGAAGATCCGCTTTTTGAGTTCAACCGGCAAATCATTGAAGCCACGGCAGACCTGTGCGTGGCCTACAAGCCCAACATCGCCTTCTATGAAGCGCACGGTCCCAAAGGCTGGGTAAGCCTGGAGCGCACCTTAAAAGTTATTCCTCAGGATATTTTCACCGTCGCAGACGCCAAGCGCGGCGACATTGGCAATACCTCTGAGCTGTATGCCCGGGCCTTCTTTGACCAGATGTCTTTTGACTCGCTCACCGTGGCCCCGTACATGGGCATAGATTCAGTGACGCCTTTTCTGCAGTTCCCCAACAAATGGGTCATTCTTCTGGCGCTGACTTCTAACCCAGGGCATGATGATTTCCAGTTGCTGAGCGTGGTGTCTGAAGGCAAATCGTATTTTATGTTTGAGAAGGTGATCCAGAACAGCAAAGCCTGGGGAACCCCAGACAACATGATGTATGTGGTGGGGGCTACCCGCCATGATTACCTGGAGCGGGTGCGTTACCTGGCCCCCGACCACTTCCTGCTGGTGCCCGGCGTTGGTGCGCAGGGAGGCAGCCTGGAGGAAGTCTCTAAATTCGGCATGAACAAGCAATGTGGTCTTTTGGTCAACTCTGCCCGCCAGATTATCTATGCCTCCCAAGGGGAAGACTTCGCAGAGAAGGCTCGGGCCGCAGCTCTGGCCGTGCAGCAGGAAATGGAGCGGTATCTGAACGAATATCTTCCTAAGTAGGCGTTATTGCTTAATTCTGAAATAAATAGCCCATAAACGGGAACAGGGTCAGTTGCGTATGCGCAGGAAGGCTTTGACCCTTGTTCCCGTTTTCTATGAAAGAAGATTTCCTGCACTACGTCTGGCGTTTTCAGTACTATAAAAAGGAGGGCTTAGTCACCACCGCGGGCCAGGAAGTGGTGGTGTTGCAGCCGGGCTTGTACAATAAATCAGATGCTGGCCCAGACTTCTTCGGCGCCCGGGTACGGGTAGGTCCAACAGAATGGGTGGGCAGTGTGGAAATCCACCTCAAAGCTTCTGATTGGCGCCGGCACCAACACCATCAAGATGCCAAATACAACCAGGTGGTGTTGCACGTGGTGTGGGAAAATGATGCGCCCGTTTACCGCGAAGACGGTTCCGAGATGCCTACCCTGGAGCTGAGGGGGCGGGTGGCCCTGCCCTTGCAGGCGGCTTACCAGGAACTGCTCTGGAGCCAGGAAGTCCTTCCCTGTGCGGCCCAAGCCTCTTCCGTGGACCCGGTTTATAAATCTTCCATGATGGACCAGGCCTTGTTAAGCCGGCTGGAGGTCAAAGCAGGTCTGGTGCTGGAGCGCCTGGCCCAGAACCGGCAGGACTGGGAGAGCACCGTCTACCAGACATTGGCAGCCGGGTTTGGGTTCAAGATCAACCAGGAGGCTTTTCTGCAGCTCACGCAAGTGCTTCCCTGGAATATCGCGAACAAATACCGGCCGGTGCCCAAACAACTGGAGGCCCTGGTGTTTGGGCAGGCCGGGCTTTTGACGGAGAAGGAAGGGGAGATGCCAGACCCGAATGTAGAGGCCTTACAGAAAGAACACCACTATCTTCGGCAGAAACATTCCCTGTCTGAGCCGCTGCCACGAAGTGCCTGGAATTTCCTTCGGCTCAGGCCCGCCAATTTTCCGGCGGTTAGGTTGGGGCAGTGGTATGCGGTGCTGCGGGCGCACCCACACCTTTGGTCGGCTATGGTAGAATGTTCCACCCTGGACGAGTATTTTCGCTTTTTCAAGCAGACAGCCCCTTCATACTGGCAGACCCATACGAACCCCGGAAAAATGGCCTCTCGCCCATTTTCTATCATAGGGAGTGAAAGTATCCAGGGGCTATTGATCAACGTGGTCGCCCCACTGCTAGTGGCTTACAGCCGGCGCATGGACAATGCCACGTATCAGGAAAAGGCGGTGGAACTGCTGGAGACTCTTCCCAAAGAACAAAACAAAGTTACCCGCTTGTTTACCGGCCTCGGGTTCCCGCACCGCAGCGCCGCCGATTCGCAGGCGCTCTTAGGCCTGCACCACGCATACTGTGCTCCCCGGAAATGCGTACATTGCGCCATTGGGCATCGCCTGATGAAACAGAACCTTTCCCTTGCATGAACCTGCTTAACTGGCTGCATCTTCCACTTTTTTTGTTTTTGGTATACCTGCTGTGGAAGCCAGCAAAGGGGAAAAAGATAGAGTTGGTCTTCTGGCCTGCGCTCATTTTTAAGATTAGCTGTGGCGTGTTGCTGGGCTGGTTGTATCAGAATTACCTGAATGCGGGGCCTGGGCCATATGACATGGGAGACACCTGGACCTATCAAGCAGAGGTGCTTAAGGTGATAGCCGCCACAAAACAGGAGCCAGAATGGTTTCTGCGGTTTCTGGTCTTGGATGATACCAGTAAAGTTATCTTGGAATTCAGGGAGTACTCCAATTCCTTCTTTTTCCTGAAGCCCCTGGCGTTGCTGTATATGCTCACGGGGAACTCGTACTGGTGGAGCGGGGTTTACCTTTCCTTATTTAGTTTCTGGGGTTGCTGGTTTCTGGTGCTGCAGTTACGGCAGTATTATCCGGCATTCGGCTCGTCGGCAATAATAAGTTTCCTGTTTTTCCCCTCGGTGGTGTTCTGGACGAGTGGGGTCTTGAAAGACAGTGTGTTAATGGGAAGCCTTTGTCTTTCCGTTGGTTTGCTCCTTCAGCTATATCATGCGAGGAGCGCGCCTTCCGTGGCTTTGAAGGTTCTCCTGCTTTTGCCGTGCCTCTACCTGTTCTGGCGGATAAAATTCTTTTTAGCGGCCGTGCTGGTGGTATTGATGGGAACCTTCCTGTTGACCAAATGGGCGACGGGGCAATTTCCCTGGGTTTCCTCCAAGACCCGCCAGGGAATTTTGTGGGCAAGTATTTTATTAGTTGGGATTTTGGTAGCCTCTTTTGCGCACCCCGCTTTCACAATTAACTTCTTTGTTGAGCATCTGGTACACAATTACCGAAGCCTCTCCCAGATGACGGACCCAAGCAACCCGGTGCTCTCTTTCCCGCACCTCCAGCCAAGTCTGGGTTCCATTCTCTGGCACGCCCCATCGGCTATTTTGCAGATTTTGTTTCGGCCTTTTCTCTGGGAGCCGGCTCCTTTATTTTATAAGTTCATGGCCTTAGAGAACTTGTTTCTGCAATTACTGACAGCCACCACGGTCCTTTATTTGCTGCGCCGAAGGCAGTTGCCAAGGCTTCCTTCTTGTCTAGGGGTGCTATTGGTTTTCTTTTTCCTCTCTGCGGTGCTGGTCACGTTGCCCACGCCCAACCTGGGCTCCTTGCACCGGTACCGGGCGCCGCTGCTGCCATTTTTTCTGACGGTGGTGCTGGCTTGGGGACCAATCCCGGTTTGGCTGGACAGGGTGGTGGGAAGGCGAGAATAAGCTATTCCGTTTTCTTTGCCTATTTTTGCGGACGCCCCGTTTCCTGCTTTGTTTTCTAAAACTGACGTTAATGTGTGGCTGCTTTCTCCTTCATCAGGAAAAGCGTTTTTTTAAGGGGGCTTTGGGCCACCATAATCAATAAAGAAGCTTATGCAAAATCCGGTAATCATATTAGGCGCCCAGGAGTTGGGTGTGTTGGCGTTAGACGCCTTTCAGAGCAATGATGTTGTGGTGTACTGTTTCCTGGATGATCAGGTAGCCCTGCAACAGAAAGAAGTGAACGAGATTACGGTCATGGGAAACACCGAGGATGAGAACATCCTGAAGCTATTAGGCAAGAAATGCGACGTGTTCGTGGCCGCCGAGGACAACGCCACCCGTAAGAGCCTGACCAAGATGTTGAAGGACGAGTACAAGGTGATGCCGGTCAATGCTATCCATAAGTTCAGCTATGTCTCTGAGCACGCCTGGCTGGGTCACGGAAACTTCATTCAGGCAGGGGCCATCGTAAATTCCAACGCCAGAGTAGGGGACAACTGCATCATCGGGTCCCGGGCCGTGGTAGATGCCAACGCGGTCCTGGAAGACCATGTGCAGGTGGGAGCCGGCGCCATGGTCAACGCCGGGGTCACCATCGCCGAAGGTGCTTTTATTGGCACTGGGGCCGTGATCGTGGCGGGGGTGAAGATCGGGAAGAATGCCCGCGTAGGCGCCGGAGCCGTGGTGGTGGCAGATGTGGCCGCCAAGCAAACGGTATTCGGGAACCCTGCCAAACCTGTTTAGATTTAAGACACAGGACATAAGACGTAAGACACAAGACATAGGACTGATTTTTGTCATTTTCTGATTTCGGGCTGTTTTCCTTAAATTTGCCCTTAAATAGAACTCGGGAGGAAAGTCTTATGTCTTACATCCTGCGTCTTATGTCTAACCAACCACACACTTAGTCTGAAACTAAGCCGTATGAAAAAGTACAGTATCTTACTCTATTACCATTATACCAAGATTGAAGATCCGGAACTGTTCCGCGAGGAGCACCACCTGCTGTGTCTGGAACTGAACCTGCTAGGCCGCATCATTGTGGCCCCGGAAGGGTTGAACGGCACGGTGTCTGGCTTGGTAGCGGACTGCGAGGCCTACATGGCCGCCGTGAAAGCAGATCCCCGGTTTACCGGCATTGACTTCAAGGTAGATTATGTTGACGAGCACGCGTTTACCAAGTTGCACGTGCGCCACAAGCCCGAGATCGTGCATGCGGGCCTTCGTAACATTGACCCTACGGAACGTACCGGCGTGCATTTGTCGCCGCAGGAGTTCAAGGAGATGAAAGACCAGGAAGACGTGGTGGTGCTGGACGTGCGCTCTGACTATGAGCACAGCATGGGCAAGTTCAAGAACGCCGTCACCCTGGACATTGAGAACTTCAGGGAATTCCCGGAGAAGATTGACGAGCTGAAGGAGAAGTACGAGGGCAAGAAGATCCTGACCTACTGTACCGGGGGCATCAAGTGCGAGAAAGCGAGCGCGTTCCTGTTGGAGAAAGGCTTTGAGAACGTGTACCAACTGCATGGCGGCATCATCAAGTACGGCATGGAGGCCGGCGGCGAGGACTTCGAGGGCAAGTGCTATGTCTTTGATAACCGCGTGGCCGTAGACGTGAACAAGGTGAACCCGGTGGTCATTTCCCGGTGCCATGTGTGCGAAACCCCGTCGGCCAGAATGGTGAACTGCGCCAACCCGCACTGCAACCTGCACGTGCCTATCTGCGAGAGCTGCGGCACCAGAATGGACGGTGCCTGTTCCTCTACCTGCCAGGAACACCCTGATAGACGCCCTTATGACGGCACAGGCTATTATCAGAAAAACACCAACGGTTATAACCCGTACAAAGGGCTGAACCGCCGCAAGGCAGAGCAGCCCAAAGCCGGATAAACCATACCCACCAAAGTGGATAGCGCCGCTTGTTGCTGCAAAGCAAGGAGCTGGCGCTTTTTTTATACATTTAGCGGAAGATCATCGGCCTGCGTTGGGCGAAGGTGGCCTTGCTGCGTTTTCTGTCCTATTGTCTCACTATACTTTATACCTGAACCCATGGCCCGTATTCCAGAATCTGAATTAATCCTGAACCCAGATGGCAGTATCTACCACCTGAACCTGCTGCCCGAGCAGATCTCTGATACCATTATCACGGTGGGGGACCAGGACCGGGTGGCGCGGGTGAGCCGCCATTTTGATTCGCTGGAGGTGCAGGTAGCCAAGCGGGAGTTTGTGACCCACACCGGTTATTACAAAGGCAAGCGCATCTCCGTGGTGTCTACCGGCATTGGCACCGACAACATTGACATTGTGATGAATGAGCTGGACGCGCTGGTGAACATAGACTTCGTGAGCCGCGAGGCCCTGGAGGCGGAAGACCGGATCTCGCTCAGGATTGTGCGCATCGGCACATCGGGCGCCTTGCAGCAAGACGTGCCCCTGGGTAGCCATCTGGCCACAGAATACGCGGTAGGCCTGGACACGCTCATGCAGTTCTACCCGCTCATGGAAACCGGCTATGAGACAGAGATCGCCGTGAACCTGCAACTGGCGCTGGGCCTGGGATTCTTGCCCTACTGCGCCAAAGGCTCAGACCTGCTGCGGGAGCAGATCGCCTTTGACATGATCCATGGCCATACCTTCACCTGTCCGGGGTTCTATGCCCCGCAAGGTCGCTTGCTGCGCCTGCAGCCTAAGATTGAAGACGTGATCCAGAAGATGAGCAACTTCCGGTTTGAAGACGTGGTCTTCACCAATTTTGAGATGGAGACCGCGGGTATCTACAGCCTGGGCCGCTTGCTGGGCCATGAGGTGCTATCCCTCAACGCTATTGTGGCCAACCGCATCAACCATCAGTTCGCCCCCAACCCTGAGGCCGTTGTTGATGACCTTATTGTGAAGGTGCTGGACCGTATTTAGGGTTTTTTTCAAAAATCAACCTATAAACGGAAGGGCCTTTGGTAATGAACTACCAAAGGCCCTTCCGTTTATAGGTGCCAATCTTGCAGCCATTTCAGCTGGGAGAAGCCTTAGAAGAATTCTACCCCTAGAATAGCGTGCGTGGGCAAGGTAACCCCAGATTTGATGGTGGTGAACTCTTTGTCTGCCTGCCAGATAGTGGTTTGCATGCGCAGCACCTCGCCGCTGGCCACCTGGAACGTAAGCTCCACCTTTCCCTGGTAGCCGTTGCCCAGAAGGCTGGCTCTTTCCAGGCTGTGCTGCCGCTTCACTTTCTGTTCTTTGTCTTGAAGCACGTCATCTGGGCCAAACTGTAAGCGTGGGATCATTTCCTTCTCAATCAGTTGGTAATGGGGCGCGGTATTTTCCATGGTACGCTTGTTTAAAGTTGGTCTGTAAGCTTGGTGAAAAAACGAATTCTACCTATACAAACGGTTTTTAACACAATTTGGCTATGGAAAATCAAGGCAAAGGGTCTTATATGGTGTTTTAGGGTAGTTTTTTAGAACCAGCCCTAAAACCAATTAAAGTGTCTTCAGGAACTCCAAGGTATCTATCCCGTCGGCATAATCGCTGACGGCGGGGCATTGCGCCTGCCCAAAAGCGTAGCTGTTAGGCCAGAGGGCTTCCTGGGAAACCACGCACTGGAGCTTCTCTTTGATGGCCTCCAACTTCTGCGCCAGTTCCTGGTCATGGGCGTAGGTTTCATAAAACAGCACCGAAATAGGAGAGACCAGCGCCTGGCTCTCCGTCACCATCAGGAACCCGTTGTCCAGGTGAGGTACGCCGTTTACCAGATAAATAGACTTGTTGTAGTCATAGTTGTTCTGGTATTTGTGGTGGTTTACTACCTCTTTCTTGTATTCCAGAGCCTCAAACAAAGGAGAGAAGTCGTAGCCTTCGGGCACAAATGCTTTGGCCACGTTGCGGCAGCCCAGGCCGTAGTACCGCAGAATGTCGTCTCCCAGGGCGGTGAGTTCCTCTTTGGTTTCTTTGCCCGTGAGCACGGCCACGCTGGTGCGGTTCTTTCTGATGATGTGCGGCCTTTTGGCGAAGTAATACTCAAAGTAGCGGGCAGTGTTGTCTGAGCCGGTGGCAATGATGGCATCAGCGGTTTTCAGCATCTGCACCAACTGGATCTGCTCCTGGAAACCAGGCTCGAGCTCTACCAGTTTGTCCAGGAGGTGCGGCACCAGGAATGGGTCATCTGAACTGGGTTTGGCGTGCAGGATATGGCCGGCCAGAAGAATGCACAGCGCGTCATGGAACCCCACGGCCGGTATGTTGCCCGCCATCACCACGCCTACCTTCTTAGGGGCTTCATTGACTTGAGGGAAACCATAGCCTGCAATCCAGGCCGTCAACTGATTTTTCTCCAGCATGCCGGCCAGTCCGTCCAGCGCCGCTGAAACATTAGGTACGTCAAAGAAGTTATTGTGCTGGCCGGCCCGGCGGGCCAGGTATTCGCGCTCCTCCTGCGGAAGGTCCCGGAGGTATTCGCCTAATTTTATGAAGGCGGAGAGTCTGTGTTCTAAAGTTAACATGAAGGGGTAACAGTGGATGCGTGAGAAACGTTTGATACAATGCGCGCTAGGTATTACTTTTGCGCGCAGGATGGCGTACCTGCTAGTGGGTGCAAAATTACTAAAAAGAAACAGGAGATACGATTATGGCGATAATGATCACGGATGAGTGTATCAACTGCGGCGCATGTGAGCCGGAGTGCCCCAACACAGCTATCTACGAAGGTGGTGTGCAGTGGACGTGGGGAGATGGTACATCTCTGACCAAGGTAGAGATTGACGGCGGAGAAACAGTGGACGGCAAAGCCCCGCAACCACCTATCTCTGACGAATTCTATTACATAGTCTCTGACAAGTGCACGGAGTGCTGCGGTTTCCATGAGGAGCCCCAGTGCGCCGCCGTCTGCCCCGTAGACTGCTGCGTAGATGACCCAGACTACCGCGAGACCGAGGAAGCCTTGTTAGCCAAGAAAGAGTGGTTGCACGCCGCCAGCTAAACTTTCCATAAAGCTATTCAGGAAACCCGCCTCGTGCGGGTTTTTTGTTGTAAGGCGTTATGGGGCTGTTTTCTGTAAAACAACCGCAAAACGCTAGCTGAACAATGACACTCGTAGGACCTTCGGACACTACGAGGTCTTAACCCGTTAGCGCAAGTTGGCAGCTCGCGTCCGTACGCATTGCAAATCAAAACTCACCCTCTTTTGTCATCCTGAAAGGATCTTGTGCACAAGCGGTAAAGTCGTTTCTTCAGCGCCTTTCTAGTTCGCCCACAAGATCTTTACAAAATGACAGATAGTGGGAGAGTTTCCCATTCGCTTCGGTCTGTCCCCTGAAAGACCGAAGTAATGCCGCCTCGGAAGATGCTTTGTCCTGTCAGGGGAAAGGCGAACTAGAAAGGCATTGACTCATGAGGTACTACCGTTCGTTACCAAGATCCTTTCAGGATGACAAAAGGGAGTTGGGCTTTTATCTGCAATACGCGCCAACATAAGGTGCAAGCTCGCGCCAGCGGAGAAAAGACCTCGTAGTGTCCGGAGGTCCTACGAGTGTCTCACCCAGCCCCGTTTACCCTTTGTTTTTAGCAAAACAAGCCTGAAACTGATTTCTCACTCAAAGTAGAAGGTCTAATCTGCCGCAACTACCGGCTTCTAATTACAAATTACTATTTTTGCAGACACACGTGACAGGTGCCGGTTCTGCCAACATAGCACATCAGCACCTTAAAAAATTAGCACATTACCCAAGATGTCCATTCCTAAGACCTATAACCCCAAAGAAGTAGAAGACAAGTGGTATGCCACCTGGCTGGAGCGCGGCTTTTTCAAGTCGAAGCCTAACCCCAAGAAGCAGCCCTACACCGTGGTTATTCCGCCGCCCAACGTAACAGGCGTGCTGCACATGGGCCACATGCTCAACAATACCATTCAGGATGTGCTGGTGCGCCGCGCGCGCATGCAGGGCAAAGAGGCCTGCTGGGTACCCGGTACCGACCATGCCTCTATTGCCACCGAGGCCCGCGTAGTAGCCATGCTCAAGGAGAAAGGCATCAGCAAAAGTGACCTTACCCGCGAGGAGTTCCTGCAACACGCCTTTGAGTGGAAAGAGAAATATGGCGGCATCATTCTGGAGCAACTCAAGAAACTAGGTGCCTCCTGCGACTGGGACCGCACCCGTTTCACCATGGAGCCAGCCTTGACCGATGCCGTGATTCAGGTATTCGTGGACCTGTACCGCAAAGGACAGATCTACCGCGGTGTGCGCATGGTGAACTGGGATCCGCAGGGCATGACCGCGCTTTCTGACGAGGAAGTGAATTTCAAGCAGGTAAACGGCAAACTGTACTACCTGCGCTACGCCATAGAAGGTTCAGACGAAGTCCTCACCGTAGCTACCAAACGCCCGGAGACCATCATGGGCGATGTGGCCATCTGCGTGCACCCCGAAGACCCGCGTTACCAGCACCTCGCGGGCCAGAAAGCCATTATCCCGCTGGTGAACCGCGCCATTCCTATCATCTTTGATGAATACGTAGACCGCGAGTTCGGGACGGGCGTACTGAAAGTAACCCCGGCGCACGACATCAATGACTACGAGTTGGGCCAAAAGCACAACCTACCTAGTATTGACGTGCTCAACGACAACGGCACCATCCATGAGCGCGCCGGCCTGTACGTAGGCGAAGACCGCTTTGTGGTGCGCAAGAAAATCACCAAAGACCTGGATGCCCAGGGCCTGCTGGAGAAAGTAGAGGATTCCGTGTCTAACGTAGGTTTCTCTGAGCGTACTGATGCCGTGATTGAGCCCAAGCTGTCTATGCAGTGGTGGTGCAAGATGGACGCCATGGCCAAACCGGCGCTGGAGAACGTCATGAACGACACCATCAAGCTGCACCCGGCCAAGTTCAAGAACATGTACCGTTCCTGGATGGAGAACGTGCACGACTGGTGTATCTCGCGCCAACTGTGGTGGGGCCAGCAGATTCCGGCCTATTATCTGCCAGACGGCACCTTTGTGGTGGCCCGCACCGCCCAGGAAGCCCTGGAAGAAGCCCGTGCCAAAACCGGGAACCCAGAACTGCAGTTAACCGATCTTCGCCAGGACGAAGACGTGCTGGATACCTGGTTTTCTTCGTGGCTGTGGCCTATCTCCGTGTTTGACGGTTTCCAAGACCCGGACAACGAGGATATCAACTATTACTACCCCACCAATGACCTGGTGACCGCCCCGGAGATCCTGTTCTTCTGGGTAGCGCGCATGATCATGGCGGGCTATGAATTCCGGAAGGAACTGCCGTTCCAGAACGTGTACCTCACCGGGATCGTGCGTGACGCGCAGGGCCGCAAGATGTCTAAATCCCTGGGCAACTCGCCAGACCCGCTGGTGCTCATTGAGCAGTACGGCGCAGATGGGGTGCGGGCCGGTATGTTGTTCAGTTCTCCCGCCGGGAACGACCTGTTGTTTGACGAGAAACTCTGCGAGCAGGGCCGTAACTTCAGCAACAAGATCTGGAACGCGTTCCGTCTCATCAACGGCTGGGAAGTAGAGGAGAACCTGGAGAACCCGAACGAGAAAGCCATCAAGTGGTTTGACTCCAAGTTCAACGAGGCGCTCAACGTGCTGGAAGACCATTTTGACAAGTTCCGGATCTCAGACGCCTTGCTCACCGTGTACAAACTGGTGTGGGATGATTTCTGCTCTAACTACCTGGAGATGATCAAACCTGCCTTCGGGTCACCCATTGACACAGATACCTGGCAGGCCACCAATGAGTTCCTGGAGAAACTGATGAAAGTGCTGCACCCGTTCATGCCGTTCATCACAGAGGAAATCTGGAACTCCATGAAAGAGCGCGCGCCTAAAGATTGCCTGGTGGTAGCCGCCTGGCCAGAGAAAGGTAGAATTGAGGCTGATTTGCTGAAACAGACCGAATACGTGCTCAACGTGGTAGGCCAGATCAGAAACCAACGCAACAGCAAAAATATTTCACCAGCCAAAAAGCTGGCGCTGTACGTGCGGTTGGCGGAAGGTAAGAGCGCCATTGCCGGCTACGAGACCTTGGTGAGCAAACTGGCCAACCTGAGTGAGATCCAGGAGACCGAACAGCCGCTGGACAATTCCCTGTCCTTTGTGGTAGAGAGCGCTGAGTTCTTTATTCCCATGGAGGGCAATATTGACGCTGCTGCTGAACGCGAGCGCATCTTGAAGGAACTGGACTACACCAAAGGCTTCCTGGCCAGTGTGGCTAAAAAGCTGAGCAACGAACGCTTCGTGAGCGGTGCCCCAGAAGCCGTGATCACCGCAGAGCGCAAGAAGCAATCTGACGCTGAAGCCAAAATAGCGGCCCTGGAGCAAAGCCTCTCCGCCTTGCCGGCTGAATAGCCTTAACTTGAATTGATAAAAAAGAAAGCGGCTGCTCCCAAAGGGGCAGCCGCTTTCTTTTTTGCAAGGTTAAGATATTAAGTTATCTGGCGCGAGCCTCCAGGCTACTCTCACTGCCTTGAGCCGCAAAACAAACAATGGGGCGGATTTACCTAGCAGATAAAGTAGGGACAGGTCGCGACCTGTCCTTACGCATTCCTGGTAAACATGCATTCCTGATCAAATAGCCTGCAGTTACAGCGGACACTTGGGACTATAGCATTCCTCTCATAACTCCCCGTGAATCGCTAGGCTCGCGTTATTCAGAGCACCAGACTGGAATCTCGCGCCAGTTGGGCCAGTTGGTTTTGTTAGACCTGTGAGGTTTTCGAAACCTCACAGGTCTTTCGATTAAAGCCTTTTTTCCAAAACCAGCCCCTAAACCCTACATGGTGTAAGAATCTAACCTGGTCCAGGTGATGGCACCGTTATTTACTGCGTATCTTAAAAGAAGGTAACCGCCGTTGTGCCCGTCTTCAAAGTAGGCCAGGGCGTGACGGTCGTTGAGGATACGCACATCCTGGATGGCCATGGTGCCGCCCATGGTACCGGGGGTGGTCAGCAGGGTTTTCTGTTTGCGCATGAGGTCGTTCATGAGGTCGGCTTCCGGGTTCTTCAAGCCTTTGCGTTTTAACCGCTGAATGTCGCTGTCACTCAACGAGCCTACTTCTTCCTCAAAGGTGGTGGACTCTGGCAAAGGTACTTTCTCTACTGAGTCAGGGCTTTGCAGGGGAGGCTGCACCGATTGGGTGGGCCGGAGCGAATCAATGGGGGCAGGCTGGGTAAACCGGAGCACCTGTTGCTCCAGGCTGTTGATTTTCTCGTTGGCCATGACCAACTGGCTTTCGGCCTGGCTTTGTTTCCAATAGAAGAAAATAGCCAAGAACAACAAAACGGCGATCAACAGCAAAAGAAGGGCATTTTTCATAGCGTGTGTAAAGGGTCAGGAAAGAGAATGACGTGGTAAGATAAGACTTTTACTATGTTCTACAGGTGCGGGTTGTGCCTTTCTGTTTTCTACCGGTTTTTGACAATTCATCCCAAAAACACCTTCCACAAGAAAGCCCTTCCGGTAAGGGAAGGGCTTTCTTGTGGTTAGAGATCATTTTCAAATCTCCCTATTGTCACATCTTCCAATTAGATGCTGGTGTTAGGATCAAACGCTTCCAGGTAATCCGCTACGCGGCGCACGAACATGCCTCCCAGTGAGCCGTCTACCACGCGGTGGTCATAGCTGTGCGACAGGAACATGAACTGCCGGATACCGATCAAATCACCCTCTGGGGTCTCAATCACGGCCGGCTTCTTTTTGATGGCGCCCACGGCCATGATGGCCACTTGCGGCTGCATGATGATAGGCGTGCCCATCACATTCCCGAAGGAGCCTACGTTGGAAACGGTATAAGTAGGGTCAGCTAAGTCAGCGGGGGTGAGTTTGTTGATGCGGGCGCGGTTGGCCAGATCATTCAGGCGCTTGGAGATGCCGTTCAGGTTCATCTGGTCGGCGTTGTGGATCACGGGCACAATCAGGTTCCCGCTAGGCAAGGCCACGGCTACGCCGATGTTGATGTCCCGCTTCTTGATGATCTTGTCGCCGTCTACGCTCACGTTGATCATAGGGAAATCCTTGATGGCTTTCACAATGGCCTCAATGAAGATAGGCGTGAAGGTCAGGTTCTCACCCTCGCGTTTCTTGTAGGCGTCTTTGGTTTTGTTCCGCCAGTTCACAATGTTGGTCACATCTGCCTCCACAAAAGACGTCACGTGCGGGCTAATACGCTTGCTGTCTACCATGCGCTGCGAGATCATCTTGCGCATGCGGTCCATCTCAATGATTTCCACGTTGCCGCTGTAAGACTGGGCCGGAGCAGTAGAAACCTGCGCAGCCGGTGCCACCGGAGCAGCCTGCGGCTGAGGAGCAGGGGCCTGCTGGGCTGGACCTGGAGTGGGGGCCTGTGCAGCCGTCTCTGGCTGAGCGGCCGGAGCGCCACCTGCCTGCCGGTTGGCCACATAATCCAAGATATCCTTTTTAGACACGCGGCCTTCTTTGCCTGTACCCGGAATGTATTCCAGTTCCTGCATGGAAATGCCTTCCTCACGGGCTATGTTCATGACCAGCGGGGAGTAGAACCGGCCAGAGGCTGGCTGCTCCAAGCGTTGCGTGGTCTGCGCCGATGCCTGTGGTTCTTGAGCAGGGTGGGCAGTGGGTTGAGTTTCTGGTTGAGCGGCCGGAGCAGCTTCCTGGGCCGGGGCAGAAGAAGTGGGTTGCTCCTCGCCGCCGGTATTGATGATGGCAATAGGGGCACCTACGGCCACTACCTGGCCTTCCTGTACCAGAATCTCTTTCAAAGTACCCCCTTGTATGGCCGGTACTTCGGTGTCTACTTTGTCGGTGGCTACTTCCAGCACAGATTCGTCTTGCTCAATGGTGTCACCTACTTGCTTTAACCATTTAAGCACGGTGCCTTCCATGATACTTTCGCCCATTTTGGGCATCACCATTTCTACAAGAGCCATATGTATGAGTATGTCAGTTTTAGGTTAAAACAAGGATGTGATTACCCCAGTCAGGCAGGGTACAGGTCTGTACAATGTTACAGAAAAACCGTGAATGATCACTGCTTGACTGCAACTGATTCCTGTGAACCTAACCGTTGTTAGGCAAATTTAGCTTTTTTTGCTTACTCGTCAACCGGGTGTCGCAAACTTTGCCTGATCAGGTCCAGCACCTGCAGGGCAGTGTACTCTATATTGAGCTGCCGGGTTTTGTTGTAGCTGAGCTGGCGGGCTATGGTCTGGTGGGCATCTGCGTAAGCGATCCAGATGGTGCCTACGGGTTTCTCCGGGGTGCCGCCGTCTGGGCCGGCAATGCCGCTCGTGGCAAGGCCGATGTGCGTGTGGAGGCGCTGGCGCACTCCCTGGGCCATGGCCCGCACGGTCTCCTCGCTCACGGCCCCATGTTTGTCCAGGGTTTCTGCCGGCACCCCTAACTGTGCTTTCTTCACCTCATTGCTGTAGGCCACTACGCTGCCCATGAAGTAGGCGGAGCTGCCGGGTACACTGGTCAGCTTATGGGCCACCAGGCCGCCGGTGCAGCTTTCAGCGGTGGAAATGGTGAGGTTCCGTTCTTTCAACAGCTGGCCAATGGCTTCTTCCAGGGTGACTTCGCCGTAGGCAAAGATGTTGTCTGGTAAAAGAATGCTTAGCTGGTGTACCTGTTCCTGCAATTGGGTTTCCAGGTCATGTTGGCCGTCAGAAAAGCCGGTCAGGCGCAGGCGAACCCCCGCCAGATGCGGCAAATAAGCCAATTTCAGGTTGTTCGGCAGGTTGTCTTCCCAAGCAGCGATTCTTTCCGCCAGGAACGATTCGCCCTGGCCAATGGTCTGCACTACTTTGTGGATGATCTGGGGTAATTGGAAATGCTGTTGCAGGTAGGGCAGCACGGTATCGGTCATCATGCGCTTCATCTCAAACGGCACGCCGGGCATAGACACCACCAAAGTGCCCTGTTCCTGGAACAGCATGCCGGGTGCGGTGCCCAGGATGTTCCTCACCGGGGTGCAGCACGCCGGCAAAAAGGCCTGTTGGCGGTTCACCTCCAGCATGGGGCGGTTGTACTTCCGGAAGATATTCTCCACATCCTCCAGGGAGGGCTGGTGCAGTTGTAGTTCAGATTTGAAGTACCGGGTTAGGGTGTGTTTGGTGAGGTCGTCTTTGGTGGGGCCCAGGCCGCCGGTGACCAACACCACCTGGGCCCGCGCCATGGCCTGGGTGAGGGCCTCACAGATAGCGTCTGGGTTGTCTGAGATGCTGGTGATCTGCTTTACCCTGATGCCTATTTTGCCTAGTTCCTGGCCCAGCCACGCGGAGTTGGTGTCAATGACCTGCCCGTACAACAGCTCATCGCCTATGGTCATGATCTCTGCCGATATTTCCTGTTTCATTTTTGGCTTGATTTGTGCGAATGGCCTTTGGACCATCCTTGAACAAAAGTAATACACATGTACGCACGTATGAAGAAACTAGTCTCCCCGGCCATTGTTTTAGGCAGCTTCTTATTTGTAAGCCTCACGTCCTGCACCACCGCTCAGATAGAACAGGCTTTGGGTACTGTGGCGCAGCAAACCGGGCAAACCGGCCAGACTGGTACCCTCACCCAAACGGAAGTTGCGGCGGGGTTGAAGCAGGCTTTGTCACAGGGGGTCACCAAAGGGGCCTCCCAGGCCTCGCAGACCGACGGGTTCTACAAGAATAGCCTCATCCGGATCCCCTTCCCGCCCGACGTGCAGCGCGTGGAGACCACGTTAAGGTCCCTGGGTCTGGGTTCTGAGGTAGACAAGTTCATTCTTACCCTCAACCGCGGGGCCGAGGATGCCGCCAAGAGTGCCGCCCCTATTTTTCTGGGCGCCATCAAGCAGCTCACCTTTAATGATGTCTGGAATATCCTGCGCGGCGAGAAAGATGCGGCCACCCAATTCCTGAAACGGACCACCACCTCGCAACTGACGGCGGCGTTCAGCCCCATCATGAGACAGTCGCTGGACAAGGTGAACGCCACCCGGTATTATACTGAACTGGTGAACCGCTACAACAAGATTCCGTTGGTAAAGAAAGCAGACCCTAATCTGGAGTCTTACGCCACCCAGCGGGCCATTGATGGCTTGTTCACCCTGGTGGCCCAGGAAGAAGCCAACATCCGGGAAAACCCGATAGCCCGCACGACTGAGCTGCTGAAGCGCGTGTTCGGGGCCAGATAGGTTTTAGCATTATGCTCATAAAAAGGGCGGCTGTACTATGTGCGGCCGCCCTTTTTTATGGTAGTTGAGTGAAAGAGCCATTCCCCAATATGGTGGCGCCTGTTCGTCTGGAGGAGAATCTGATAAGATGCCTCAAGGGAAGGAGGAGGTGCCAATGGATGGGCTTTATGGTGAAGGTTGGACCGGGAAAGCCCTTGGTTAGGGCAGAATAATCACACTTAGAAACAGGTGGGCCAAAGGGTAAAGGCAGAATTTTGTTATTCTAAGAACCAGAAAGGGAGCCGGCGGATTATGGGCCTTTTTCTGAAAAAATAGGGCAAAAACGGGCCAACTTTTAAAAGGGAGGAAGGGTAAAAGGCAGGGAGTTCATTTTTGCCTCTTATTCCATGACATATACAAAACTGCCGTACCACCGGCTGGAGAACAAAGCAGATTTAGACGTTCTGCTGGATGATATTGGAGATGCCCGTATTGTAATGCTGGGAGAAGCCTCCCACGGAACTTCAGAATACTATGCCTGGCGCACCGCCATTTCCAAACGCCTCATAGAGGAAAAAGGCTTCACGTTAATTGCGGTGGAAGGAGACTGGCCCGATTGCTACCAAATCAACAAGTTCATACGGGGTTATGGCAAACCGGGCACCAAAGTGTCTGATGTACTCAAGCACTTCAACCGCTGGCCCACCTGGATGTGGGGCAACTGGGAAGTGGCAGCCTTGGTAGAATGGCTCAAGGAAAACAATGACCGGCCCAACACCAATAAAGTGGGCTTCTACGGATTGGACGTTTACAGCCTTTGGGACTCCCTGCAGCAGATCATGAAGTACCTGGAGAAGAAGGATGGCCAAGCGGTGAAAGCCGCCAAGGAAGCCTTCAAATGCTTTGAGCCCTACAGCTCAGACCCGCAGGAATACGCCCGCGCGGTGGCCTACGTCTCTGAAGACTGTGAAAACGAGGTGATCTCTATGCTGCAGGAACTGGGCAAACGTGAACAGGGCGAACCTGCCAATCCTGAGGCCGTCTTTAACGCGGAGCAGAATGCCTTGGTGGCGGTGAACGCGGAGCGCTATTACAAAGCCATGGTACGGGGTGGCGGCAGTTCCTGGAACGTGCGCGACGAGCACATGATGGAAACCCTGAACCGCCTGCTGGAATTCCACGGACCAAACGCCAAAGCCATCATCTGGGAGCACAACACCCACATAGGCGATGCCCGCTTCACAGACATGGCCCGCGCCGGCATGGTAAACATTGGCCAGCTGGCCCGCGAGCAGTATGGGCGCGAGAACGTATACCTGGCTGGTTTCGGGTCATACTCGGGCTCTGTGATTGCCGGCGACTCCTGGGGAGCGCCTATGAAGAAGATGGAAGTACCGCCCGCCCGCGAAGGCTCCTGGGAGCATTGGCTCCACAGCCTGGGTGCCACCGATAAGCTTCTCCTTTCCCGCGAACTGAGGGAAATCAATGAGGTACAGCAGCAGATTGCCCACCGGGCCATTGGCGTGGTCTATGACCCCAACCGCGAAAAGTACGGCAACTACGTGCCCACCATAATCCCAGAGCGCTATGATGCCTTCCTGTACCTGGACGAAACCGAAGCCTTGAGGCCCTTCATTGTTAAAACCAAAGAGAAAGAACCACCAGAAATGTATCCGGCCAACGAGTAAACAATCCAGCTGGTTGGCTGTTCTATAGATGTATCTGCGCCATCTTACTACATATATAGGAAAGCCACCTTCGGGTGGCTTTTTGCCTTTTAGAGGCTGATTTAGAGAAACCAGCCGCAGAATGGCAAAGCAGGAGTTCCCTCTCCCCTGGGAGAGGGGTAGGGTGAGGGGGCGGCGGCGCTCTAGGGGAGACGGCATCAAGGCTGGAACCGTTTCGGACAGGTCGCGACCTGTCCCTACATTTGTTTGTTCTATAGTTACTGCTTTTCTAACTAGAGACTTCTTCCCCTCATCCTAACCTTCTCCCAGAGGGAGAAGGAACTATTGCGTTACTATGGTAAATTACCTTACGTAATGCAATAAATGGACAAAAGGAATTTCAGGAAAGAGTTACGGAGAAACTCCACTGCGGCAGAGGTTATCTTGTGGCAAGGACTGAGAAATAGGAGCCTTGGCAACAGGAAATTCAGAAGGCAGCATTCCCTTGGCAACTTCATTGTAGATTACTTTTGTCTAGAAGAGAAATTGGTCATAGAAGTGGACGGAGGCAGTCACCATAATACCGGTACTCAACTAGCCGATGAGGCCCGCGACCAATGGCTCAAGGAGCAAGGCTTCACCGTTCTCAGGTTTACCAATGAAGAAATTTATCAGAACGTGGAACGGGTCTTATGGGCCATTGAAGATGCTTTTGGGCAGAGAAATTAATTCCATTGCCATTTCCCTTAAGTAAATATTTCACGTTGTTCCTTCTCCCTCAGGGAGAAGGTTAGGATGAGGGGGAAAAGGTTTTCGGTATGATGGATCTTTGCTATGCAACACCAGCTAGCTGAGGGAAATGCGTCTGCCAGATAAAGAGAAGCCTTTAGCCTTGGAGCGAGGCAGCCCCCTCACCCTAGCCCTCTCCCAGGGGGAGAGGGAACTCCTTTTCTGGCAATTTCAGGCCTTTTTGAGAAAATCAGCCTCTAAACGCTGGTTTAGTTAATGCTTTTTCCGTTCCGGGGCTTTGTAGTGGAATTCGTTGATGGGTAGTTGCTCGTCGCAGAAGCTGTATTCATGGGGTACGTTGGAGCCGATGAGGACCAGACGGTTCTGCCGGTTGCGGTCCAGGTGCTCCAGGTACCAGGCCACGCCGGCTTGGTCCAGGTTGGTGGTGGGCTCGTCTAGCAGCAGGAGCGGGGTCTCTGAGTAAAGGGCCAGCCCCAGTTTTAGGCGCTGGCGCATGCCCGAGGAGAAATCCCGTACCAGTTTGTGCCTGGCTGCCTGTAGTTGGAGAAGGTCAGGCAGTTGGGAAGGGGAGATGCCGCGCAAGGGCTTGAAACGGGTGTGGAATTGAATCATCTCCTCCAGTGTGAATTCCTCCAGTAAATCCTGGTAAGGAGCCGCCAGCGAGAGAAAGCGGTACAACTCATCAACGGGAATCTCCTTTCCTCCTGAAGAATAGGAAACTGAGCCTTCAGAGGGTAATTGGAAACCGCTCAGGATGGAAAGCAAAGTGGATTTCCCGGATCCGTTGTGCCCCAGCACGGCGTAGGCCTTGCCAGAAACAAACTCAAAGGACAGATTCCGGAAAATCCACTCGTAATTGAAACGCTTGCCTAAAGAGGAAAGCTTAATCTGCATCTCTTTGATAGCCTTTGATAATACCCCGGCCAGAGTTGCGTACGAAATTCACGATCTCGTCACGCTCTGAGCTGGGAGCCAGGTCAATCTCTATTTTCTCTACCGCCGAGGCCGTGTTCAGGCCGCTCATGAACAGGATGCGGTAGATCTGTTGGATGTCGGTGATTTGCTCATTGGTGAACCCTCTGCGGCGCAAGCCGATGGAGTTCACGCCGGCATAGGACAAAGGCTCACGGGCGGCTTTTATGAACGGAGGCACATCTTTGCGGACCAGCGAACCGCCAGACACCATGGCATGCGCCCCGATGCTCACAAACTGGTGTACCGCTGAGGTACCGCCAATGAACACGTGGTCATGGATCACGATATGCCCGGCCAACTGCACCCCGTTGGCCAGGATTACATTGTCCCCAATGATGCAGTCGTGGGCCACGTGCACGTAGGCCATCACCAGGCAGTTTTTGCCGATGGCGGTGGTGTTCTTATCTAAGGCCGTACCCCTGTTCAACGTCACGCATTCCCTGATGATGGTGTTGTCACCAATAGAGACGGTAGAGGGCTCGCCCTTGTACTTGAGGTCCTGCGGCGGGGCCGAGATCACGGCACCCGGGAAAATCTGGCAGTTCTTGCCAATGCGGGCGCCTTCCATGATGGTGACGTTGGGGCCAATCCAGGTACCTTCGCCAATCTCCACGTTCTTAGAGATGGTGGTGAACGGCTCTACCACCACGTTCGTGGCGATCTTGGCTTCCGGGTGGATGTAAGCTAGGGGCTGGTTCATGCGTCTTTTCTTACGATACTTGCTAACATCTCGGCTTCCATCACTAATTGTCCGGCCACGTAAGCCTGACCTTGCATTCTGGCAATGCCGCGTTTAATAGGCGCCAACAGTTCGCATTTAAAAATAATAGTATCACCGGGTACCACTTTCCGGCGGAAACGGCACTTGTCTACGCCCATAAAGTAAGTCCAGTAGTTCTCAGGGTCTGGCACGGTGCTTAATACGTAGATGCCGCCAGTTTGGGCCATGGCCTCAATCAGGATCACGCCCGGCATGACCGGGTTGCCCGGAAAATGCCCCTGGAAGAAAGACTCGTTCATGGTGACGTTCTTAACGCCCGTCACGGTGGTGGCATCCAGGTGGATGATCTTGTCAAT
Source organism: Rufibacter glacialis (assembly GCF_008271745.1). GTDB lineage: Bacteria > Bacteroidota > Bacteroidia > Cytophagales > Hymenobacteraceae > Nibribacter > Nibribacter glacialis. The sequence continues at coordinate 444,122 of NZ_VKKZ01000019.1, forward strand.
GAGAACGAAGGGATACTGGTGCGGCAACGTCTGCATGATGCGGTTGATGTCCATGACCGGGGTCTTCTTAGGATCATACACCGGTACGTTCTTCACAGACGTTTCCTTGATATATTTCTTGATTTTCTTGGCAAAGGCCACGTTAGACGCATGGCCCGGACGGGCCGCCAGAATCTGGCCTTTCAACGGACGCCCCACCAAGGCCAGGTCACCAATCAGGTCCAGGAGCTTGTGCCGGGCGGGTTCGTTTTTGTAGCGCAGGTCTACATTATTCAGGATTCCTTCCTTCTTCACGGCCACTTTGGGCTTCTTCAAAAGGTCAGAGAGATAATCCAGTTCATTGTCTTCCACCACGCGGTCTACCACTACAATGGCATTGCTCAAGTCGCCCCCTTTGATCAGGTTTTGCTTGTAGAGCATTTCAATCTCGTGCAGGAAGCAGAACGTGCGGCAAGAGGCAATTTCGTCTTTAAACTGGCTCAGGTCTGTCAGGGAGGCGTGCTGGGAACCCAATACCGGAGAGTGATAATCCACCATCACGGTCACGCGGTAGTCATCCAGGGGCAGAATCGCGATCTCGGTCTCACGGGAGCCGTCGCGGAACATGATTTCCTCTGGTACCTCAAAGAAGTTACGCAGGGCATTCTGTTCTTCCAGGCCTACCTCCAGCAGGGGTCTCACAAACAGGATGGAAGAACCGTCCATGATAGGGGGCTCGGGTCCGTCTATCTGGATGAGCACGTTGTCAATCTCTAACCCCACCAAAGCGGCCAGTACGTGCTCCACGGTGTTTACGCGGGCGCCATTCTGCTCAATGGTAGTGCCTCGGGAAAGGTCCACCACATTGTCTACGTCGGCTTCTACTATGGGCTGCTCGGGCAGGTCAATGCGTTGGAATTTATACCCGTGGTTGATAGGAGCAGGCATGAAGGTCATATTTGACACCACCCCCGTATGCAATCCAATCCCAGAGACCGTTACCGGTGCCTTTATGGTATGCTGTTTATCGTTCATGAAGCACTAAATAGGTAAAGAGGGGCTAAAGTTAAAGCTTTTCTCTGAGTTCGTCTACCTGTTTCTGTAACTCGGGTAGTTTCCGGAAGACCGCCATGGCCCTCAGGTTTTGTTTATAGTCAAAAGCGGGGGCGCCCTGTACAAAGGTGCCTTCTTCTTTGATGTTCTTGGAAATGCCTGATTTAGCGCCTACAATGGTTCTGTCTGCAATGCTCACGTGGCCCACCACCCCTACCTGACCGGCAATGGTGCAGTAGTTGCCTACCTTGGAGGAACCTGCAAAAGCAGTTTGGGCAGCTACAACCGTATGTTTGCCAATTTCCACATTATGGGCTACCTGCACCAGGTTGTCTATCTTGGTGCCGGTTCCAATAAGGGTAGAACCCATGGTGGCGCAGTCTACAGTGGTGTTGGCGCCAATGCGCACATGGTCTCCCAGTACCACATTGCCCGTCTGCGGAATAGCTTTGTAGGTGCCGTCTTTCTGCGGCGCAAACCCGAACCCGTCACTCCCGATCACGCAACCGGCATTTAGGGTACAGTGGCTGCCAATCACGGTATCAGGGTAGATTTTCACGCCTGCGTAAATCACGGTGTTATCGCCTATGGTCACGTTGTCACCAATGTAGGCATTGGGGTAAATATGTACGCCCTGGCCAATCTTGCAGTTTTTACCGATATAGGAGAAAGCACCGCGGTAATGCCGCTCCCCAATGGTGGAATTCTCGCCTAAAAAGCAGGGCTCTTCTACGCCTTGGCGGGCGGCGGCCACCGCCTGTTGGTAGACTTCTAACAAGGTGGAGAAAGCCGAATAGGGGTCTTCTACCAGAATCAGGCTGGCGGCCACCGGTGCTTTGAGTTGCAAGGTCTTGGAGACGATCACGGCCGTGGCGCCGGTGGTATAGAGGAAAGGCTCGTATTTCGCGTTAGACAGAAAGGAAAGAGCGCCCGGGGTGCCTTCTTCAATTTTCGCCAATTGGTTGACCGTGGCGTTACCGTCTCCCTGCACCTGGCCCTGGAGTAAATCAGCAATCTGTTGTACCGTGAATTCCATAAGGCAAAGTTAAGGAAACAATTTTTAACGGAGGCATGCCGCCCAGACTCAATCTGCCAGACGAGCCTAGGCTGGGACTGGGGCTCGCTGCCTGGTACGGGGAGGGGTTCGTTTCGACGTTGTTTCCTGAAAAGAACGGTAAAACAGAGGCTTCATTGCTAGCAGTTCTTCTCAGCAATAGGGGCTTTGTGTAATGTCTCTACCAAGGCTTTTCCTGCCTCTCTCCACCAAAAGTCAGAAGCAACGTGCGGTGTCAACTAGTAGAAAAAGCGGTGACAAACTGGCCTGCTGTGTTTGGGGCTACTCTTTGGTTTTTTGCCTTTTTTATAAAATGAGAGTGGTATTCTTGAAGCTGGTTAAGGTTTTTGGAGACACGGCAGGATTATTTTGCGAAATAGGCTACCTTGCGTAGAGATTTTTCAAAACTGCTCCTTAAACGCTACAGAGTAGGGTGAGCCCAGAAGGCCGGTGCCGGTACGCAAGGAAAGGCAGCCCGTAAAAGCAGGCGCCAGGCCACTAAATCAAACGGCGAAGGTATTTCCACAGGTGATTTCAACGTATGTCATGCGCTTTCTTTTAACTATTGCCCTTGCCCTAATCTTGGGAATGAACCAGGAGCAAGCGTTTGCCAATTTGCCAGACCAGCGCCGTTTTCTGCACCTAGATGTAAATAACGGCCTCTCCCATAACCAGGCCAATTGCTTCATGAAAGATCGGCAGGGGTATATCTGGGTAGGTACCTCCTATGGCCTCAACCGGTTTGATGGCTACGGCCTGAAAGTCTATCGGCACAATTCCCGTTCCAAGGCCTCCCTGCGGGACAACAATATCTCCAGGCTTTTTGAAGACCCGGAGGGCAATATCTGGATTGTCTCCCAGAAAGGAATCACAGTCTATTATCCGGGACAAGACCGGTTTAACCGGGAGTATGCCTCCCTTTTGAAGAAGTATTCCCTTCCTCAGGCGCCCGTAGAGAATATTGTGCAGGACAAAACCGGGAACTACTGGTTTTTGCAGACGGGGCAGGGACTTTCAAGATACACCCCTAAAACAAAAACCTCTACCCAGGTGAAAGCTGCTTCGCCTGAGGCTGGCCAGATAAATTCTATTGCCTTTAGCAGGAAGGGTGACCTTTGGGTGCTGTTTGCCTCTGGATTGCTGGAAAAACTAAACCCGCAGACGTTGCAGGTGGAAGCCCGGGAAACCGGCTTACAAAAGAAGTTCAAAGGACGGGCCATGGGGTATGCCTTCACCATTGACCGCGATGATGAGCTTTGGCTTTATTCCCTTTATGAGAGCATTGGCGCTTTCCTTTATTCTCCGGCCTTGAAAACGTTCAGGCAGTTTCATGAGAATTCGGCGCAGGCCCGGCTCAATTCTAATTTGGTGCGTGGGATAGTGGAAAACGAAGACGGAACCCTATGGTTGGCCACTGACCACGGGGGCATCAACATTGTGAGTAAAAAGGACTTTTCGGTGCAGTACGTCCTGAACTACCCTGAAGTGAAGAACAGCCTCTCGCACAACAGCCTTATCTCTATCTACAAAGACCGCGAAGGCATCATCTGGCTGGGTACCTATAAAAAAGGCGTCAATTACTACCACAAGAACCTGCTCCGTTTCCAGCACCACCAGAACCAGTTGCTGGTGAAGGGAAGCCTGCCCTATGATGACATTAACCGCTTTGTGGAAGACCGCCAGGGAAATCTATGGATGGGCACCAACGGGGGTGGCCTGCTGTACTGGAACCGCGCCACCGGTCAATATACCCGGTACCAGCATAACCCCCAAGACCCGGCCAGTCTCAGCAGCAACGTGATTGTCAGCCTGCTCCTGGACAAAGAACAGAACCTGTGGATTGGCACGTACCTGGGTGGGCTGAACAAATTTGATGGCAAACGCTTCACCCGCTTCGGCCGGCAGACGCAGAACGGGGTGGTTTTAGGCGATGACAATATCTGGGAGCTGTTCCAGGACCACCAGGGCCGGTTATGGGTGGGCACCATGCGGGAAGGCTTACAGCAATTCAATCCTGCCTCGGGGGCGTTTCAGTCTTTCCGCCGCACGGCTACCAGGCCCGGAACCACCACCGCGTATGTGGCGGCCATTGCCCAAGACCAGCAAGGCAACCTGTGGATAGGCGGAGACTTAGGCGTAGAGGTACTGCATGTGGCGTCTAATAAGGTGGTGCATTTTCAAAATGACCCGGAAAACCCTGAAAGCCTGAGCAGCAACGGCATCATCAGTATCTTCAGAGACAGCCGGCAGAACATGTGGGTAGGCACCACCGAAGGCCTGAACCTCTATGATCTTAAGAGCAACTCGTTCAGGTTATTCACCAAAGAAAACGGGCTGGCAGACAACATCATCCTGAACATTCTGGAAGACCGGCACCATGACCTGTGGGTGAGTACCCCCAGCGGCATCTCAAAGCTGGAGATCAGCGGCCGGTCGGCCCGCGAAATCTCCTTTGTCACCCGCACCTATGATGAGTTTGATGGGTTGCAGGGCAAGGCCTTCAATGAAAACGCCGCCTATCTGACCAGAAAAGGGGAGCTGGTGTTTGGCGGTCCCAACGGGTTCAATCTTTTTCAGCCTGATAACTTATCCACCAACCAGGAAGTGCCCTCCATTGTGTTTACTGACTTTCAGCTGTTCAGTAAAAGCCTGAAGGTGGGCGAGAAGGTAGATGGCCGGGTAATCCTTGATCAGGCGCTGTCCAATACCCGGCAGATCACGCTCCAGCATGACCAGAACATGTTCACCGTTGAGTTTGCCGCCCTTAACTTCTTCCATTCAGAGAAAAACCGGTACCAGTACAAGCTGGAAGGCTTTGATAAGGAGTGGCATACAACTGACGCGAATAACCGCCGCATTACCTACACTAACTTAGACCCTGGCCGTTACCAGCTCCAGGTAAGGGCCGCCAACAATGACGGCGTCTGGAACAAGAAGGGCATCAGCCTGGCGATTGAAGTGGAGGTGCCTTTCTGGCGCACTGATGGGGCTTATGTGGCCTACGTGCTGTTGGCCTTCCTGCTGCTGCTGCTGGTGCGCCAGGTAGAGCAACAGAAAGCCAAGGCCAGATTTGAGCTGGAGCGGGAGCGCCACCAGGTAAAGCACGTGAGGGAGCTGCACCTCATGAAAATAAAGTTCTTTACCAACATCAGCCATGAGTTCAGGACACCGCTTACCTTGATTCTGGCGCCCCTGGAGCGTCTGCTGGCGACTACCCAGGAGCCAGAGCAGCAAAAGCAATTCCAGATGATCAACCGCAACGCCAAACGCCTGCTGCACCTGGTCAATCAACTGCTGGATTTCAGAAAGCTGGAGGTGGAAGAAGTGGCTTTCACGCCCTCCCATGGCAACATCATCAAATTCATCAAAGAAGCGGTGTATTCTTTCTCAGACCTCTCTGAGAAAAACAACGTCCGGCTCTCCTTTGAATCCGGCACCCAGGAACTGCACACGGTCTTTGACATGGACAAATTGGGCAAGATCCTGTTCAACCTGCTTTCCAACGCCTTCAAATTCACGCCGGAGGACGGTACCATCAAAGTAGAGGTGAACTGCCAGGCGAATGACTCAGCCGCCCCCAAACTACATTTGCTGGAGATCAAGGTTTCTGACACAGGCATAGGCATTTCCCCGGAAAACCAGGAGAAGATCTTTGACCGGTTCTTCCGCGAAGACGTGCCCAATAACCTGGTGAACCAAGGCAGTGGCATTGGCTTATGCCTTACTAAGGAGTTCGTCAAGATCCACGGCGGGCTTATTGGGGTGCAGAGCGAGCCAGGAAAAGGCAGTTGTTTCACGGTGACCTTGCCTGTCCAGGTAACCGGGGCGGTGGTGGAGACCACAGAAGGGGAAGAGGCTATCTTGGTGGCCCAAGAGACAGAAGTGGTAAAACGTGCCCCCGTAGAAGCCCAGGAACACCCGCTGGTAGTGTTGCTGGTGGAAGACAGCGAAGATTTCAGGGCCTACCTCAAAGACAACCTGAGCACGCATTTTCAGGTGCTGGAAGGCAAAAACGGGAAAGAAGGCTGGCAGAAGGCCCTTTCCTGCAGGCCAGACCTGATTGTGAGTGACCTTATGATGCCAGAGCTGAACGGCATAGATTTCTGCAAGAAGATCAAGGCTGATGCCCGCACCTCGCACATCCCGTTTATCTTGCTCACGGCCCAAACCTCTGAGGAGCAGAAATTAAAAGGCCTGGGTATTGGGGCGAATGATTACATCACCAAGCCGTTCAACTTTGAGTTGCTGCTCTCGCGCATGTCTAACCTTATCACGCAATGCCAGCTGCTGCAGAAAACCTATGAACGGAAAATAAGTGTCCAGACCAGTGCCATAGATATTGTCTCCTTAGATGATAAGCTTATCCAGCGGGCCATTGCGCTGGTAGAACGAAACATAGACAGTACAGAGTTCTCCGTGGAGCTAATGAGCAAAGAGCTGGGCATGAGCCGCGTGTACCTCTACAAAAAGATTGTCGCCCTCACGGGCCAGTCACCCGTGGAGTTCATCCGGAAAATCAGATTAGAGCGGGCCACGCAGCTCCTGGAGAAAAGCCAGTTGACAGTAGCGGAGGTGGCCTACGCTGTTGGCTTCAACAACCCCCGTTACTTCTCTAAATACTTCAAAGAGCAGTATGGCATGTTGCCCTCGGTCTATGCAGAGAGCCGGCAGTCAATACCTATAACCTAGAAGTTGCTTCCTGGAGCCCGCCTGGTTTTAGCCTCGTTTTCTATAAATGAGGCTAAAACCAGGCGGGCTTTTTTCCCTCCTGTTAAAAAGGACATCAGCCCTCTCTTGAAAAGCTCTTGGTTGATGCTCCAACCTGTTCTGGCATTTGTGCCAAACCCACGCGTCCTGCGTCACCGGGTGAACCCAGTCACCTTAACTTACTTATTCTTCTGCCTTCTTTTTCAAGGGAGCGAACGGCGCTCAAAATGGAGCTGCCGTGCCGCTGCCCTTTTGGGATTTGCCCGCACTGGCCAAAAGGTATAGGGCGGTTGCCCCTCAAAACCTCTCTGCTTTTGCGGTTCCCCTAAGAAACAAGGCCAAAAATCCAAGCTGAAACCAACAGCCAGGCACCACTGCCTCTGGAAGGCCGCCAGGGTTCACAATCTGGCAAAAGGCAGGGTGAGTCGCCTTGGTTTCTTGTATTTGCCGCTCAAGCAAGAGTCTGCGTTGTGGCCGCCCTCCGTTTCAAGGCTGTTTCCAAGAAAATAGCCCTGAAACGGAGGACAGTCTTAGTCTTGTTAACATTTTGTAAAAATAAACCGGTCAATTTGGGTAAAAAATGCGGTTTTTTCATTTGTTAACGGATCCATCATACTTAGGAAACATTTGATACACATGCCCTCCTGAGGCTCTCCTTACCTTCAACCTGTCAATTTCTGGGCCTCGGCGACGCTTGTAACCAAGCCAGGGCCTCTACCAGAAAGCACCCAAACCACCCTTACGTTACTGTCTAATGAAGATTAGAAACACCCTTTGTTTGGCCCTTGTCGCCACGCTTTTTTCCTTCCAGCAACCGGGAGGGAAAAAGTACCAGAAGCTGAAAGACGGGGTTCTTGTGAAACTGGAGAAGCCAGCCAGCGGAGACCCGCAGTATGTGAAGTTGCGCGTAGTGACTGATAACATCATCCAGGTATCGGCTACCCCGGTAGAGAAATTCTCCCCTGAGCCCAGTTTGATGGTACTGGAAAATCAGAGAGGCAAAACCGACTGGAAGTTCCAGGAGAAAGGGGAGACGCTGGTGTTGAATACCAAAGACCTGCGGGTAGAAGTAGGTGCCGCTACCGGCGCTGTTTCCTTCTTTGACAAGAACGGTAAGTTGCTGTTGCAGGAGAGTAACCAGGGCCGCCAAGCCTTTACACCGGTCACCTTGGGCCAAGAACAAAGCTACCGGCTGCAGAAGGCGTTCGCGGTAGACAAAGACGAAGCGTTTTACGGCTTAGGCCAGCACCAGACCGGACTCATGAACTACCGTGGCTGGCAGATTGACCTTACCCAATATAACTCGGTGGCAGTGGTGCCGTTTCTGGTGTCCAGCAAAAACTACGGCATTCTCTGGGACAACAACTCCATTACCAAGTTCGGTGATGTGCGGCCGTACCAGCCCCTTTCCAAGCTGAGACTGTACGGCAAAGACCAGAAGCCCGGCGGCCTTACCGCTACCTATGCTTTTGATAAAAAGACCGGGAAAACGCCCATTACCCGACAGGAATCTGAGATCAGCTATGAGTTTCTGCAAGACCAGAAGCGTTTCCCTGCCGGTTATGCGTTAGAGGGCGGCCTCATGACTTGGGAAGGTTTCCTGGAGTCAGACGCCACCGGCGAACACCGTTTTGAGATGCCCTCCAGTGGGTACGTAAAAGTCTGGATAGACAACAAACTGCTCCTGGACCGCTGGCGCGAAGCCTGGAACCCGGGCCTGTCGGTGTTCAAGGCACCTTTGCAGAAAGGCAAGAAGCACACCTTCAAGATGGAATGGAACCCAGACGGCGGGGTGTCTTACCTGGCCCTGCGGTATTTGTCGCCTATTCCGGCCCAGGACCAAAACAAGATCGCGTTCGCTTCTGAGGCCGGGGATAAAATGGATTACTACTTTGTGTACGGCCAGAACCTGGACGGCGTGGTGGGCGGCTACCGCCACTTGACCGGTGCGGCGCAGGTGATGCCCAAATGGGCCATGGGCTTCTGGCAGAGCCGCGAGCGCTACAAAACCCAGGAGGAACTGCTGGGGGTGGTGAGGGAATTCAGGAAGCGCCAGATTCCCCTGGACAACATTGTGCAGGACTGGTCTTACTGGAAAGAAGACCAGTGGGGAAGCCAGGAATTTGATGAAACCCGTTTCCCAGACCCCCAAGGCATGGTCAAAGAGGTGCACGCCCACAATGCCAAGATCATGATTTCCACCTGGCCCAAGTTCTATGAAGGAATTGACGCCTACAAACAGTTTGACCAGAAAGGCCTGCTCTACAAAACCAGCATCAACGAACAGATCAGAGACTGGATTGGCAAAGGGTACGTGTCTACCTTCTATGACGCCTTTCACCCCGAAGGCCGCAATATGTTCTGGGACCTTATCAACCAGAAGCTCTATAAGATGGGCATTGACGCCTGGTGGCAAGATGCCTCTGAACCAGACATCCTATCCAACTCCTCTATTGCGCACCGCAAGGCGCTCATGAACCCCACGTACCTCGGCTCCGCCGAAAAATACTTCAATGCCTATGTACTGCAACACAACAAAGGCATTTATGAAGGCCAGCGGGGCACCAACCCCAATGACCGCGTGTTCATTTTAACCCGATCCGCCTTTGGAGGGTTGCAGCGCTACGGAGCCGCCACCTGGAGCGGTGACATTGCCTCTACTTTTGAGGAGATGGGCCGCCAGATTCCCGCCGGGTTAAACTTTTCCTTGTCTGGCTTGCCGTACTGGACCACTGATATTGGCGGCTTCTTCGTGGAGAACAAATATGACCGGGGCCCCATGACCCCGGAGGCTCAGGAAGAGTGGCGTGAATTGAACACCCGCTGGTACCAGTACGGCACGTTTACGCCCCTGTACCGCGCGCACGGGCAATACCCGTTCCGGGAAGTCTACAACATCGCCCCTGAAAACCACAAGGCGTACCAGTCCATTGTGTACTACAACAAGCTGCGCTACCGCCTCATGCCATACATCTATTCTTTAACCGGGCAGGTGTACCACCAGAACGCCACCATCATGCGCCCCTTGGTCATGGACTTTGGGACAGATAAAAACGTGCTCAACATAGGAGACCAGTTCATGTTTGGGCCAAGCTTGCTGGTAAACCCGGTTTACGCCAAAAACGCCACCAAGCGCCGCCTTTACCTGCCCGCCAATACAGGGTGGTACAACCTCTATGACGGTACTTACCAGCAAGGTGGTCGGCAGATTGAGGCAGATGCCCCGTATGAGCGCATGCCCCTGTTCGTGAAAGAAGGCTCTATTCTGCCGTTTGGCCCAGAACTGCAATACACCACTGAGAAGCCGGCTGAGACCATCACCTTGTATGTCTATGGCGGCAAAGACGCTTCTTTTGAGCTGTATGAAGACGAGAACACGAACTATAACTACGAGAAAGGCAAGTTCGCCACCATTCCCATCACCTACAATGAGGCCAAGAAAACGGTAACGATAGGCAAGCGCCAGGGCGAATTTGACGGCATGCTGAGGAACCGAACCTTCCAGGTGGTGTACGTGCAGCCAACCAAGGCAAAACCCCTGCAATATGATGCCAAACCAGACGCTACTATTGCTTACTCAGGGAGTGAGAAAAGCCTGAAACTCAATTAACCGTGATCCCTTCCTATTTACGGGCTCTTTTTGTGTAAAGCACTTTAAACCATATCTATGAGAAAATACCTACTGCTTATCTGGCTGCTCTGTTTCTGCGGAATAGCTTTCGCCCAGCAGACCGTCAAGGGTCGGATCACGGCTCAGGAAGACGGCTCCGCCATCATTGGGGCTACCGTTAGTGTGAAAGGCAACGCTACCCTGGCCACCGGCACAGACGCCAACGGGAATTACCAGTTGAACCTCCCTACCGGCCAGGAAACCCTGGTGGTTACCTACATTGGTTACGTAACCCAGGAAGTAGCTGTCAACGGCCGGTCGCAGGTAGACCTCGTCTTGCGTACCGATGCCAAAGCCCTGGAAGAAGTAGTGGTGGTAGGGTACGGCGTGCAGCAGAAAAAGCTGGTGACCGGTGCCACCGTGCAGGTGAAAGGGGAAGACCTGCAGAAACAGAGCACGACAGATCCGTTGCAGGCTTTGCAGGGGCAGGCTCCTGGCGTGCAGATCACCTCCACCTCCGGGCAACCGGGCGAAGGCATGCGGGTGGTGATCAGGGGACTGGGTACCGTAGGCAACGCCGGGCCGCTTTATGTGGTGGATGGCGTTTTAACGGGAGATATCTCTTACCTGAACCCCGCTGACATCCAATCCATTGACGTGCTGAAAGATGCGGCCTCTGCCGCCATTTACGGGTCACAGGCCGCCAATGGGGTGGTCTTGGTGACCACGCGGCAAGGCAAATCCGGGCAGCCGGCCCAGATTACCTTTGACACGTATTTCGGGGTGCAGAACGTGGGCAGAAAAGTAGACCTGCTCAACGCCCGGGAATACGCCATCCTCAGAAACGAGGCCTTGGTGAATTCAGGAGAAACGCTCCGGTTCACGAATGAAGAAGTGGCGGCCTTGGGTGAGGGAACTGACTGGTTAGACCGGTTGCTGGTGAAAGATGCCCTTACGCAAAACTATTCTTTGGGCGCGCAGGGCGGGTCAGAAACCTCCACTTTCTCCACGGCTTTGTCCTACACCAACCAGGAAGGAATTGTGGGGGGAAAGGATTTCTCCAATTATGAACGCTACAATTTCAGAATCAACACAGAGCACAGTTTCTACCAAAACAAGGTGAAACTGGGCCAGCACCTCACTTTTGCCTACACCAACAACCAGGGCATCAGGGTAGGGAACCAATATGACAATACCCTCCGGAACGCGTTCAACACCAGCCCTCTGCTGGGGGTAGAGGTAATAGACAACAGCGCCTCTACCTGGTATAACGGCGAAGCCAACCCGTATTACCAAATGGTGTTCAACAACCAGAACAAAAGAAACCACCAACGGTTGCTGGGCGATGTCTACCTGCAGGTAGAGCCCATAAAGAACTTGAAGGTCAGGACTAGCCTAGGAATGGATTATTACGCGAATGAAAGCCGCGGCTACACCCCCTTGTACACCCTTTCCATCTATTCCTTCAATGACTCGGTTACCTACGTGAACCAGTCCATGGGCAAAGGCAGATCCCTTATCTGGGACAACCTGGTTACGTATAATTTCAAGGCGGCAGAAGACCATAACGTGGAAGTGATGGTGGGTTCTTCAGCATTCCAGCGAGATGGCTCTTCTTTCTATGGCAGTAACGCCAACCTAGTGATAGGGGACCTGGAGCACGCCTGGTTGGCGAATGCCACCAATAAAACCGGGGCTCCTTACATGTCGGTGACTGGTGAGCCTTCTCCGGCCGACCGGAGAATGTCTTACTTCGGCCGTTTTAACTATAACTTCAAGGAAACCTACCTGTTAAACGCCACTTTCAGGGCAGATGGCTCTTCCCGTTTCTTTGAGAGTAACCGTTGGGGGTATTTCCCTTCTGTCTCAGTGGGTTGGGTAGTCAGCAATGAAAGCTTCATGGAAAACACCCTTCCCTGGATGGATTACTTTAAGCTGCGCGCCAGCTGGGGGCAGGTGGGGAACCAGAACATAAACTTCTTTCAGTACCTGGCTCCGGTCACGTTTGAAAACACCAACTACATTTTTGGCCCGGAAGAAGGCGGGAAAGCATTGGTGTCTGGGGCGTATCCAAGCCGATTGGGCAATCCAGACCTGATCTGGGAAACCTCTGAGCAAACCAACCTGGGCTTTGATGCCAACCTGATGAACGGGAAAATGGCCGTTACCTTTGACTGGTACAAGAAAACCACCAAAGACTGGCTTCTTGAGGCACCCATCCTGGCTACGGCAGGGGCCAGGCCTCCTTTCATCAACGGCGGAAACGTGAAAAACTCCGGCGTGGAACTGGGAATCACCTTTAATGATAACATTGGTGCGTTCAACTACTCTGTTGGGGTGAACGGTGCCTACAATAAAAACAGAGTAGGGAAGATCCCAACCGCAGACGGTATCATCCACGGCGACAAAAACGTGTTGTTTGATAACTCGCTGGAGTTCTACAGAGCCCAGAACGGCTACCCGATCGGATACTTCTGGGGATTGAAGACCAATGGCATCTTCCAGACGGAAGCAGAGGTAGCCGCGTACCGGAACGCCCAGGAAAAAGTTATTCAGCCCAACGCCCAGCCCGGTGACGTGCGCTATGTGGATGTGAACGGAGACGGCACCATTGATAACTTAGACAGGGCCAATATAGGGAATCCTAACCCAGATGTGACGTTTGGGGTAACGCTGTCTGCCAACTACAAAGGGTTTGATTTCTCCATGCTAGCATCGGGCGTAGCCGGAAACCAGATTGTGCAGTCTTACCGCAACCAGGCCAACCAGTACGCCAACTATACCAGCGCCATGTTGGACCGCTGGCACGGGCCGGGGTCTTCCACCACCATGCCCCGGGTCACCACAGACAACCGGAACTGGACCAACTTCTCTGATCTGTATTTGCATGACGGTGATTTCCTGAGGATCAGCAATGTCACCCTTGGCTATGACCTGGGGCGCCTGGTGCCAAAGAGCTTCATAAACCAGGTGAGAATATATGCCTCTGTGCAGAACCTGTACACCTTCACTACCTATGAAGGCATGGACCCCGAGATAGGGTATAGCAATGGGTTCGCCTCTGGGATTGATCTTGGGTATTACCCGCGGCCCAGAACCATGTTAGTAGGAGCCAATATCAAATTCTAACCTTTCTTGAAGCTTTTCACATGAGAAATATACATAAGATCATTCTGGCCTTTAGCGTGTCATCCCTTACTTTGGGTGCCTGTACAGACAGTTTTCTGGATACGGAGCCCATCACGGATTTAACCGAGAGCAATTTCTACAGGACTCCTGATGATGCCTACAAAGCCTTGGTTGGGTGTTATGACGGTCTGCAGATCATCTGGGCAGACGGGGTAAGCTTTCCTGTTGCCTCAGAAATACTGTCAGACAATGCCTTTGGCGGTACCGGAGCCTCAGACGGCTTTGGCTACCAGATGCTAGATGAGTTTGACAAAAACCGTTCCCCAGCCGACCAGGATCTTTTTGGCGCCAACTGGGACGCGTATTACCGGGCCGTGTACCGGTGCAATGTGCTGATTGGCAAAATAGACCAGATCAACTGGACCGGCAATGAAGCGCTAAGGAAAACCTATGAGGCAGAGGCCCGCTACCTCCGCGCTTTCCTGTACTTTGACATGGTGAGGCTATGGGGTAATATTCCGTTGCTCACAGAGCCTTCCTCTGGGAACGTGCCCCAGGCCAGTCCAGAAGAAGTGTACAAAGTGATTGCCCAAGACCTGAAATTTGCCGCTGATAACCTGCCGGCTACTTCTTATGCCGCTCAACAGGCCAACACCCGGGGCAGGGTAACCAAATGGGCCGCCCAGGCACTGATTGGTCGGGTGTATTTGTATTACACCGGGTATTATGGCAAACCTGACCTGGCCGGCGTAGTGACCCAGGCCCAAGCCCTGGCTTACCTGGAAGACGTAGTCTCAAAAAGCGGCCATGGCCTGGTAGAGGACTTCGCTTCTTTATGGCCGGCTTCCCTGGCCAAGTATGCCGGCGAAGATAACAAGGAGACCGTTTTTGCCATCAAATACACCTACACCAGTGATTACAACGGCAATACCGACGGAAACCACTGGTTGGTGATGCTGGGCATGCGGGAACAGTACAGCTTCCCGTATGGCAACGGCTGGGGTGGGGCTACTGTGAACCCAGAGCTTTGGCAAGCCTATTCCGCCAATGATACCCGCAGAGGAGCTTCCATCATTTCTATTGCAGAGGAGAAAATCAAGTTTGTGAACCAAAGCAAACAACGCGAATACACCGGCTATTACAACAAGAAATACACTCCGCTGGTAGATGAAACCGGTAAAAGCATTGCCGTGAGCTTTGGGGCCACCAACTTCATGATTGGGCAGTTCCAGGATTACACGGCCATCCGGTACGCTGATGTCCTGCTGATGGCGGCCGAACTGGGAAGCCCGAATGCCCAGGCTTACTTTGACCAAGTGAGGAGGCGCGCCTATAAAGATAAATTCACTTCCCTGGCCGTGTCTAAGAGCAGCCTCTTACAGGAACGCTACCTGGAATTCGCCTATGAGGGCATCCGGTACTGGGATCTGCTCCGGCAAGGAGTGGAGGTTGCCGCCAGCGCCATCGCAGAGACCACCACTGTGTTGAACGGCGGGGCAACGGCCACCAAAACCATCTCAGCAGCAAAAATCACCCAGACCCGGGGCCTCCAGCAAATTCCTTACACCCAGATTACCCTGTCTAACGGGGTGCTGAAGCAAAATGCAGGTTGGTAATAATGGCCAAACATTCCTTGAGAAGTAAACTGACGTTTCCAGGCCTCCGGTAGAGCACCAAAGGCCGCGGAAGCTTCCTCTGACCAATAACCTTATATGAAATGAAAAAAATACTAACCTTCTTTACCCTCCTCTTCCTCCCGATGCTTTTCCTGGCATCTTGCCAGGACGATGACCATGAGCTGGGAGCCCTGCTCAACAAGTCTGATGTGAAGTTCAGGGTGATGCAAGACCGGTCTGCAGACGCCGGCGGAAACACCGTGGTCCTGATCAATGAAACGCCGGGCACCATCTCTATGTGGGATTTTGAGACCGGTACCTCTACCCGCATGGTAGACACGGTGCGCTACGCCTTCAAAGGGCAATACACCATCCAACTCTCGGTGTTGACCGCGGGCGGAAAAGTAGACTTGGACCCGGTGACCATACAGGTAACCGAAGATAACCTGAACTACGTGAATGACCCGCTCTGGACGTTCCTGACCGGAGGCGTGGGCAAAGAGAAAACCTGGATCCTGGATTATGGCAAGCACGGTGTGTTTGATGGGCCTTTGTATTTCTATGAGCCCCTTACCACCTGGCAAAACATGCAGGACGGCACCGCCAAGTTAGGCTGGGCCCCGGCGTACGCAGACAATAGCTGGATTATTCCGGCTGCAGACATGGCCAGCACCATGACCTTCAGCTTGAAAGGCGGTCCCTTCTTCAGAACGCATAAGGTTTCAGAGGCGAAGGATGAAACCGGTACCTATTCCTTCAATGCCAAAGAACATACCATCAGTACCTCTGGGGGTACTATTCTGAGGTCTCCCGGCTTTATAGCCAACGCCTCTAACTGGACCAGCAACCTGGTGGTGTTATCACTGACCGAAAAATCACTGCAGATTGGGGTAAGAAGAACCAACAATGAAGGCGACTACCTCTACGTCTGGAACTACATCTCCAAAGAATACGCCGATAATTACGTACCCGTAGATGCGGGTCCAAGGCCGAAAGATGAAGGGTTTGACCCCACGTTCAAGCCAGGCGAGTTGCTGAACATGCTGACCGGTGGTCCTTCTTCCGGCCGGGTATGGAGGCTGGATGCCACCGGTAACCCGATTGACTGGATTGGCAAAGGGAATGGCTGGACCACCGGACATGCTTCTTCCCGCGA
This sequence comes from Rufibacter glacialis, assembly GCF_008271745.1. Classification (GTDB taxonomy): domain Bacteria; phylum Bacteroidota; class Bacteroidia; order Cytophagales; family Hymenobacteraceae; genus Nibribacter; species Nibribacter glacialis. The sequence continues at coordinate 460,426 of NZ_VKKZ01000019.1, forward strand.
CTGGGGTTGGAATAACTCTTGGGATGCCGCCGCCACGAACTCCTGGATCCGTTTCGACCGCTTTGGCGGCCAGAACTACACCCGTTCCCAAAACGGCGTGCAAACCACCGGTACCTTCACCATAGACGAGGCCACGAATGAAATTACGTTAGTAGGCAATACCCTGATCCAAAACCCAGGTTCCTGGATGAACCCTGCCGGGAACAAACTCAAAGTGGTGAAAGCATTCCCTTCGGATTTCCAATCAAAAGGAATCTGGTTTGGCACCAGCTATGATGCCGCCAAAGATGAGTGGTTCGCGTTCCACTATGTGCTAGGAAACTAATTTGCTAAAAACCGGTAGCCGCAGCTGATGTCTGGGGCTACCGGTTTTTATAGGCAGAAAGTCGGCTTGCAACCCTTTCCTACTCCATTTAGGTCTGATACTCCTGTACCTGACTTGACAGGAAGGAATGGCTTGTTTTGAATTTCTTTTTAGAAAATCGCACGGAAATATCAGGTCTTGTCTGCACACATATTCCCGGAGCCGGGGACAATTTGCCTGTGGCCTGGTCAAGTGTAGCGCACGCTTCACCTCCACTTCCAGCACCTCAACCAAGGTCTGTTTTTAATGCCTTTTTAGGAAAACATGCAAAAAACTACTACTCCTTTTCTCCCCATTGGCTTTTCATGGGCCTTTGCTTTCCTTTTGCTTTTAAGTGCTTCTTCCTGTAAAACCACGGAAAAATCAGCCGTGCGGGAACGTACCGATTTCACCAAGAACTGGTCCTTCGCCCTGGGCGAAAATGCCGGAGCCAAAGTTGCCAATTTCAATGACACGCAATGGCGCAAACTAAACCTGCCGCATGACTGGAGCATTGAAGGGAAGTTTGATGAGAAACACCCGGCCAGCTATAACGGAGGCGCTTTGCCCGGCGGCACCGGTTGGTACCGCAAAGCCTTCACGTTAGATGCGAAAGACAAAGACAAGCTCTTCTACATTGACTTTGACGGCGTGTACACCAACTCTGAAGTCTGGGTGAATGGCCAATACCTAGGAAAAAGACCAAACGGCTATATCTCCTTCCGGTATGATCTGACTCCTTACCTCAAATTTGGGCCGGAGCAGAACGTAGTAGCCGTAAAAGTAGATAACTCCCAACAACCCAATTCCCGCTGGTATTCCGGCTCTGGCATTTACCGCAATGTGTGGCTGGTGAAAACCAGTCCGGTGCATGTTGACCAGTGGGGCACGTTTGTGACCACCCCGCAGGTGTCAGAGCAATCCGCCTCGGTAGCCATTACTACCCAGGTCAGAAATGCCCGGCAGCAGGCCGGTAACATCACTCTGCGTACGCTGGTGTATGATGCCCAGGGCAGAGAAGTGGCCAAAGCTTCTTCTGAAAAGGTAGCCTTGAAAACCGGCCAAGCCAATGCGCTCACCGAGGTAAAGCAGAATCTAACTGTCAGCAACCCCACGTTGTGGTCAGTGGAGCAGCCGTACCTGTACCGGGTGGTCACCCTGGTGGAGCAAAACGGAAAAGTGGTAGACAACTATGAGACGCCGCTGGGTATCAGAACTTTCAACTTTGATGCGCAGAAAGGATTCACCCTGAACGGGAAATCCATGAAGATCAATGGGGTGTGCAACCACCATGACCTGGGGGCGCTGGGGGCAGCCGTGAATGTGCGGGCGCTGGAACGCCAACTGGAAATCATGAAGAACATGGGTGTCAACGGAATCCGGACCTCGCACAACCCACCTACGCCTGAGTTGCTGGACCTGTGTGACAAAATGGGTTTCATTGTCATGGACGAATCCTTTGACATGTGGAAGAAAGAGAAAACCAAGTTTGACTACAGCCATGCCTGGGACGAGTGGCACAAACGCGATCTGGAGGATTTTATCAAACGAGACCGCAACCACCCCAGCGTCTTTATCTGGAGTATCGGCAATGAGATACCGGAGCAGTGGGCCCCGGAAGGAACCACCATTGCGAAGGAACTGGTCAACATTGTGAAGAGCCTGGATACCACCCGCCCCGTTACCGTGGGCATCAATGAGCCAACCCCTAACAACACCATCTATAAATCAGGCGCCTTGGATCTGTTTGGCTTCAACTACCACCACCAGGACTTTGAGAAGTTTCCGAAGACCTTTCCGGGGCAGAAATTCATCGCCACGGAGACCGTCTCCGCGTTGATGACGCGGGGGCACTATGACATGCCGGCAGACAGCATTCGCCGGTGGCCCAAGCGCTGGGACATTCCTTTCCACGACGGGAACAAAGATCTTACCGTCTCAGCGTATGATAATGTGAGCACCCCCTGGGGATCTACCCATGAGGAAACCTGGAAACTAATAAAAAAGCATGCTTACTTATCCGGGCAGTACATCTGGACGGGCTTTGACTACCTGGGGGAGCCCACGCCCTATGTATGGCCGGCCCGCAGCTCCTACTTCGGGATTGTAGATTTAGCCGGTTTCCCCAAGGATGTCTATTATATGTACCAAAGCGAGTGGACAAACAAACCCGTATTGCATGTTTTCCCGCACTGGAATTGGCAAGCTGGCCAAACCGTAGACGTGAAGGCGTACTACAACAACGCAGAGGAGGTAGAGTTGTTCCTGAACGGAAAATCACAGGGCGTACGCAAAAAGCAGGGTGATGACTTGCACGTGATGTGGCGGTTGCCTTTCCAGCCGGGTACCCTTAAAGCCGTTTCCCGCGCCAACGGCAAAGAAGTACTCACCAAGGAAATCAAGACCGCCGGCGGCGCCGCCAGAATAGTGCTGGAAGCAGACCGTACCCAGATTGTGGCCAATGGCAAAGACCTTTCCTTCGTGACCGTGAAAATACTGGACAAAGACGGCAACCTGGTACCGCGGGCCGATAACCTGGTGCATTTCAGGATTGACGGGAAAGCGGTTCTGGCCGGGGTGGACAATGGGTTGCAAACCAGCTTGGAGTCGTTTAAGGCGAACCACCGCAAAGCGTTCAACGGCCTCTGCCTGGCCATCTTGCAAGCCCAGGAAGAAGCCGGCACCGTGAAACTGACCGCTACCTCTGAAGGCCTGGAACCCGCCACCATCATCCTTCACCTAAAGTAAAAGACCCTTCCTAGGTTTTCGGGCTGTTTTACCAGAAACGGCCAGAAACCCAAGAAACCGTCTGCCTCCCGCAAGCTGCCTGGCAACCGCCCCAGCGAACCCAGGTTGCAGTCCCCCGGATTAAGCGCCTACTTAAAGACAAGGAGGTGGGGCTTTATCCCTCACTGTTTAAAAACCCGCCCGCAACTAGCACTTGATTAGAGCCTGATTTCCAGAAAACGGGCCTTAAACAGCACCTGGCACCACACATTACGCCTAATGCACCAAAAACCAGTTTTACTCTTCTTTCTTCTGCTGTTTCTGGGTTCTAAGCCACCTGCCTTTGCCCAGGAAGATCCTTATAAAGCCCCTAAGAAAGGCTTTGCCAGTTGGTTGCCGGCGCCTTCTTGGGAGCACGCGCTCTTGAGTGGCAACGGCGCCATGGGGGCCATGGTCATAGGCAACCCGCATGATGAGACCATTATCCTGAACCAGGCTCAACTGTATCTTCCCGCCACTGAGCCCAAACCACCCATTGACCAGGCCAGCCGACTAGACGAAATCCGTTCCTTGATCCTGCAGGGGAAAGGTGAGGAGGCTGCCAAAATCCCGGTGGAGCAGAGCCTGAAGGAAGGCTACGGTGGGCACCTATGGTCTAACCCGTACGTACCCGCGTTTGACGTGCGGCTGCAGCTAGAGCCCAGTAACGTGCAGAAATACGTACGCACCGTGAACTTTGAAACCGGCGAGGCCAAGGTCACCTGGACTGATCAGAATGGCACGTTCCAGCGCAGCGTGTTCGTGTCACGGCCCGACAGTGCGGTGGTGATCTCTTTGAAAGGCAGCGGCAAGATCAACGGCCAGCTTTCCTTCGCCCGCCGCCCGGTGGAGTGGCAGCAGTGGGAGCAGATGAATAAGACCGTGGAAAGCGTGCACATTGCCGCCCAAGGCAATTGGCTCACCTACCGAAGCGCCTACAAGAAACGCTGGCCGGGCAGCCTGCAGGGCTACGAAGGCATGGGCCGGGTAGAGGTGAAAGGCGGCAGCTCGCGCACGGAGGGCGGTGAATTCCTCGTCCAGAACGCTGACGAGGTGCTGATCTTCATTAAAATCAACGCCAGCTATGACTACGCCACTTCTCAGGTAGAACAGATCAAGCAGCATTTATCGGGCTTGCCCGCTGACTACCAGACCTTGGTAAACCGCCACCAGAAAGTACACGGTGACCTGTTCAACCGCGTGCAACTTGATTTAGGCGGCGGGGCCGAGGCAAATCTGTACACCGAGGCCCTGAACCTCAAAACCAAGAGCGGCCACGTGGCGCCCGCCATTATTGAAAAGCAGTTTGACGCTGCGCGCTACAACATCATCTCCGCCACGGGTATTCACCCGCCCAACCTGCAAGGCATCTGGGGAGGCAGCTGGACACCCCCGTGGTCGTCAGATTACACCCATGACGGAAACGTGGAAGTCGCTATCTCAGCATTGCTCACCAGCCGGGTGCCGGAACTGATGCTCGCCTACTTTGACTACCATGACAAGCGCCTGCCGTTTTATAGGGATAACGCCAAGAAGATGTTCGGGACACGCGGTATTCATGTGCCCTCGCATACCAGCAGCCATGGCTGGGACAACCATTTTGACCCTATCTGGTGCCTCAGCCTCTGGACTGGTGGGGCCGGCTGGACTTCCAGTTTCTATCACGACTACTGGCTGCACACCGGTGATAAGAAATTCCTGAAGGAACGCGCGTATCCCTTCATGAAAGAAGCAGCGCGGTTTTATGAGGATTTCCTGAAAGAAGGCAAAGACGGGAAATACGTGTTCAATCCGTCGTACTCGCCTGAGAACAACCCGGCCAACTTCAAATCACAGGCCAGCATCAACGCCACCATGGATGTCATGATTGCCAAGCAGCTTCTGAGAAACTGCATCGCCGCGGCGCAGGAACTGAAAACAGATAAAAGCCAGGTGAAGGTCTGGCAGCAGATGCTCACCAAAATGCCCGCTTATGAACTGGATGAAGCCGGCGCGCTGAAGGAATGGCTCTGGCCTGGCCTGCAGAACAACCACCAGCACCGGCACCTCTCGCACCTCTATAGCCTTTATGACCAGGTTGATCCTGATTTCAAAAACAACCCGCAACTGCTGGCGGGCGCCCGTAAGGTGATAGAGGAGAAAATGAAGTTCCGCTACAAAGAAAACGGAGGCGAAATGGTGTTCGGGCTGGCGCAGATGGCCTTTGTGACCGCCAACCTGGAAGACGCCTCTACCACCGCCCAGCTCATTGACTGGCTGGCGCGCTACTACTGGACCAACGGCCTGGGCACTTACCACAACCCCGGCTCTCTGTTCAACATGGATTTAAGCGGTGGCTACCCCTCTGTGATCATGCGTGCCCTGGTGTACTCAGAACCCGGCCTGGTGAAACTGTTGCCCGCGTTGCCGGAAGCCTGGGCAACCGGAAGCATCACAGGGCTGCTGTTGCGGGGTGGGGTGGAAGTGCAAAAACTCACCTGGGGCAGGCAGGAAGTCTCTGTTGTGCTAAAGGCGCCCAGGAAACAGGAAATCACCCTACAAGCCCCCCGCCACATGCACCTGGTCTCCGGCGGGAAATCATCTGGGACCCCCGCTGCCAGAACCACGCAGGTGAGTCTGCCAGCGGGGAAGGAAGTGCGGCTGGTTTTCAGGGCAGATTAAGAAAGGAGGCTTGAAAAGGGAAATGGCTTCGGCTGCCCTCTGGAGATTTTGTCTGCGATTAACATTTTGATCGGTGATCAGATACAATTGGTGCATTCCTGTCAACTGGCAGGCATCTACCTTTACCACAGCAAAGTGCCTTGGTTTATAGCCTATTCCCAGAAAACAGGCCCTAAACCAAGGAGGCCAACTGAATCAGGTTCCTGGTGAAACTTTCTTTATCCTTTCTAAAGCGCATGGTACAACGTGACACAACGTGGATTCCCTCCAAGGTTTTAAAGAAGACGATGGCCTTGCACAGAAAGGTGAGGAGAGGGGTGCTTTTGATTTTCTTAGGGATGGCCCAGGTGTCTTTACAGGCCCAGACCTCAGAACCGTACACCTGGAAAAGCGTGCAGATCCACGGGGCGGGTTTGTGACGGGCTTGGTGTACCACCCCACAGAAAGAAACCTGCTGTACGCCCGTACCGATGTGGGCGGGGCTTTCCGGTGGGATGCTTCCAATAAAGCCTGGGTTCCGTTGACCGACCACCTCACCCGCCTGGATGAGAACCAGATGGGGGTTTTGAGCTTGGCGGTAGATCCGTCCAATGCCAACAAGGTGTACCTGGCTACCGGTTTGTACTCGCAGTCTTGGGCGGGAACGGGTGCGGTGTTGGCTTCGTCAGATAGAGGTGTTACCTGGAGCCGAACCAATTTAACCATCAAACTAGGCGGGAATGAAGAAGGCCGGTCAACGGGCGAACGCTTGCAGGTAGACCCTAACCTGGGGAGTACCCTGTACCTGGGAACCAGCACCGACGGGCTTTGGCGCAGCACCAACTCCGCCGGGACCTGGAGCAAAGTGAGAAGTTTCCCAGTTGCCAGTTCGCCCGCCGGAAGCGGCGGTATTGGGTTGGTGTTGTTTGACAAGCGCAGCGGGACCACGGGTTCAGCTACCCCTACTATCTATGTGGGAGTTCTTCGGTCTGGCAGCACCAACCTTTACCGAAGCACCGATGCCGGCATTTCCTGGCAGGCAGTCCCCAACCAGAACACCACGTACATGCCGCACCATGCAGAGATGGCCGCAGACGGAACCATTTACGTGACCTACTCCAACAGTCCCGGGCCCAATGGGGCATCCGCAGGAGCCGTCCGGAAATTCAACCCCGTTACCGGAACCTGGACGGATCTGACCTTGCCCACCGGCCAGGGAGGGTTTGCCGGCCTCAGTTTAGATGCCCAAAGCCCCAACACCTTGCTCGTGTCTACCCTTGACCGCTGGTGGCCTAATGATGAGATCTACCGCAGCACAGATGGTGGTACATCCTGGAAGGCCGTGCTGGGAACCGGTACCCGCGACCATTCCTCGGCCCCGTATGCGGCAGCCTCCAACCCCCACTGGATAGGCGATATTGAAATTGATCCTTTTGACTCCAACACCGCCTGGTTTATCACCGGCTACGGGGTTTTTCAGACCACTAACCTGCAGGAAGCTACCCAAAATCGGCCCGTGGCCTGGGTTTTCCAGAATAAAGGATTGGAGGAAACCGTGCCTCTGAAGCTAATCAGTCCGCCCACCGGGGCTCCTTTGTTAAGCGCCATCGGCGACATTGATGGGTTCCGGCATGATGACCTGGACGCCTCGCCCCCGGCCGGAAGACTCAACCCCCGGTACGGAACTAACACCTATATAGACTACGCCGCTAACCAATCCTCTTTCATGGTGCGGGTCTTCAACAACCCAGAGGGGAAGTTCGGTGCCTTCTCCACCAATGGCGGTACTACCTGGAGTCCCTTCCCCTCGGCCCCGGCTGGGGCAAGCGGAGGCGGAACCATTGCCGCCTCGGCAGACGGGACTACGTTGGTGTGGGCTCCCGCGGGCACAACCTCGGTGTATTCCTCCACCAATCTGGGAGCCAGTTGGAGCGCGGCAACGGGTGTCTCCAAGCCTGGGTTGAAACCTATGGCCGACCGGGTGAACGGGCGTAAATTCTACGTGTATGATGCTGAAGCGGGCGTGGTATTGGTGAGTACGAACGGTGGAGCTTCCTTTGTCTCGGCGGCTGCCAATTTACCCGTGGTGGCCAACTGGCAGTTGTGGGCTTCCAATATCTACCCCACCTACAGCGTGGGGGGTGATGTATGGCTTACAAACCAGAACGGAGGGTTGTACCATTCTACTAACTCGGCGGGCTCGTTCACCAAACTCCCCAACGTGCAGGAGGCCACTAAAGTAGGTTTTGGGAAGGCGAAGGAGGGCAATTCCTACCCAGCCGTGTTTCTGGTAGGGAAAGTGAACAACCAGGTGGGTTTTATCCGGTCAGATGACGCCGGAGGCACTTGGGTCAGAATCAACGATGACCAGCATCAGTTTGGCGGGGTGAACGACCTCACCGGTGACCCCAGGGTATATGGGCGGGTGTATGTTGCCACTGCTGGCCGGGGCATCATCTACGGCAATGCGGCGGGGGTAATCGGCGGGGTGACTCCTTTGCCGGCCCTTGCCCTGACCTGCGGACCAAGCCCATTTTCTCAGGACCTGCGCCTACAGGCTCCGCACGCTTTCACTTATGACATCACCACCATGACCGGGGTAGTGGTGGAGGCGGGGAAAAGCCGGGGAGACACGTCAGTGGGCGAGCGCCTGCCCCCGGGAGGGTATGTGCTGAAGGCCACCTACCAGGACCGGGTCAGGATCATCAGAATCGTGAAAAGATAAACCTCTCCCATAACGTGTTTCCTTGGTCATCTTCCAGGGCCCTCTTCTGTTTTACCACCAATTCTTATAAAATGACGTACAAACTTCCCCACTTGAAACGCTATGGCTGTCTGGTTTTAGTGGCTCTTGTTACCGCCTGCTCCACCTCAGAGAAAACACCGCAACAGGCTGCCGCTCTGGAAGCAAATGGGATCAACATGACCCATGAAGCCCAGATAAATGAGTTGATCAGCAAAATGACCCTGGAAGAGAAAGTGAACATGATTCACGGGGTCTCTTCCTTTACCTCGGGCGGAGTGGCACGGCTGGGTATCCCGGAACTGACCATGTCTGACGGGCCGCACGGGGTACGGCCCGAGCACGGGCGTGATTGGTCCATGGACAACGCCGGCAACGATTCAGCCACCTACCTGCCTACCGGGGTGGCTCTGGCAGCCACCTGGAACCCGGAGTTGGGGTATGCCTTTGGCGAGGTGTTAGGCCGTGAGTCCAAGGCGCGGGGCAAGGACGTGATTCTGGGCCCGGGCGTGAACATCATGCGGACGCCTTTGAACGGCCGTAACTTTGAGTATTTGAGCGAAGATCCGTACCTGGCCGCCCGAATGGCCGTGGGCTATATCAAAGGCGTGCAGGACCAGGGGGTGGCGGCCTCGGTGAAACACTACGCCGCCAATAACCAGGAAATCAAACGGGCCAAAGTCAACGTGGAAATGAGTGAGCGGGCGTTGAGGGAAATCTATTTGCCCGCTTTCAAAGCCTCCATCATAGAAGGTGGTGCCTTAACCATCATGGGGGCCTACAACAAGTTCAGGGGCCAGTACAGCACACACAACGCCTACCTCATCAATGACATCCTGAAAGGGGAGTGGGGTTTCAAAGGCTTGGTGGTGAGTGACTGGGGAGCCGTCTTGAACACCATGGAAGCCCTGCACCACGGGACTGATATTGAGATGGGCACAGATTTGCTACAGATGCCCAACATCAACTACAACAAGTTCCTGCTGGGTGATACCGTGATTACCCTGGTGAAAAGCGGCCAAGTGAAGGAATCCCTGGTTGATGAGAAAGTACGACGCATTCTGCGGGTGATGTACCACACCAACATGATGGGCGCCCAACGCACCCCAGGAGCCTTAAGCACCAGCGCCCACCAGCAGACGGCCCAAAAAGTAGCCGAAGAAGCCATCGTGCTTTTGAAGAACGAAGGGAATCTGCTGCCTTTGTCAAAAACAGGCGTTAAATCCATCGCGGTGATAGGGGCCAACGCTACCCGCCGGCAGGCCATGGGGGGCGGTTCGTCACAGGTTCGCCCACCCTATGAGGTAACGCCTTTGCAGGGCATCCAGAAAATGGTGGCGCCCGGGGTGAAAGTAACCTATGCCCCGGGTTTTGAAGTCACCAGAGAAGAAAAAGCCAACCAAAAGCTGATTGACGAGGCCGTGCAGGCCGCCAAAAGCGCCGACCGCGTGGTCTTTGTAGGCGGCTGGACCCACGGCTACACCGATGACTGGAACGGGGGTGGCTATGATGCCGAAGGCGCCGATAAGCCCAGCCTGACCATGCCCTTCGCGCAGGACCAATTGCTGGCGGCCGTGCTGAAGGCAAACCCTAACACCGTCGTTGTGCTCATAGGCGGTGGACCCATTGACATGAGCCGTTGGGTAAACCAAACCAGATCCATTTTGCAGGCCTGGTACCCGGGCATGGAAGGCGGCACCGCCCTGGCCAAAGTCCTCTTCGGGGAAACCAACCCATCTGGCAAATTACCGGTCACCTTCCCTAAAAGGCTGCAGGATTCCCCGGCCCACGCCCTGGGCCAATACCCCGGCGATAAAGATACCCTGAACCTGGAATACCGGGAGGATATCTTTGTCGGCTACCGCTACTTTGACACCTATAAAGTAGAACCGCTGTTCAGTTTCGGGCATGGCCTGTCTTACACCAGTTTTGGGTACACCGGCCTGACTATAAGCCGCCAGGGAGAGGCCGTGCAGGTGCGCCTGCAAGTGAAGAACACAGGCCTGGTACCTGGTGCCGAGGTGGTGCAACTGTACGTGAAAGACGAGCAGGCTTCTGTGAAGCGCCCAGAGAAGGAACTGAAGGCGTTCCAGAAAGTATTCCTGAGTCCGGGCGAAAGCAAGACCGTAACGCTCACGTTGCAGAAAGACGCCTTCCAGTTCTATGATGCAGGCAAGAAACAATGGGTGCTAGAGCCCGGCAAGTTTCAGATAGTGATGGGTAGCTCTTCCCGAGACATCCGGTTAACCGGAGACATCACCCTGTAGAATTCCATAAGGTAAAAACAGAAGGGCCGTTGTCACAAAGTGACAGCGGCCCTTCTGTTTTTAGGCTGTTTCCTGAAAAAACGCGGGAAAACAGGGGCGGTTACCGTCAGTGTTGGATGGGGCTCATTGTTAAGGCTGTTGAAGTAGGGCGTTGAGTTTTAATCGCCCCACTTACTTTTACCTGGTCTGAGAAATGCCAGGGGGGTGAGTTACTCATAAGCCGGCCTTTTATGGTTGTTTTCCTGAAAAGAAGTCCTAAAAAGACCTGCTGCCACTCAACAGCGTAAGCATGGCCTTGTTATGCCTTGAAAGGCTCTCTCTTTGATCCACGCACCCCAGAAGGGGCTGTTTTGGCCGAGGTGCTTGCTAATTTCTTTCTGCCTTTAACATTTGATGCCTATCCCTGAAACAAAAGGGGGCGCCTTCTTACTATAAAACTGAATAATTTTACCAAATACCAGAAAGCCTAATTAGAGGGGTAAGCTTTGATAAGCTAAGCTTGGTTAAATTAAGGACAACCTGATTAGGCATTTTAAAGTATTGGTCTGGATAAGTTGAGACAAGGGGATAGGCAGGTAGTAGATTAGTTGACTCCTGGTCCCAAAACAGAATTTCCCAAAATACCCGTGGTGTCATTGGGCTTGTTTCCCCTGGCAGGGCTATGCGATAGATAGAGCTAAGTTGAGCTGAACGACTTTTTATTATTGTTTTTATTTTTCCCACTCATAACTCCCCCATGAGTGCCATTGTACCTTGGAAATGTTAGGCCTTAGGTCCTGGCTATCAAAGTAGGTTATTTTATAATACAAAAAGTGCCCTTTTGCCTCATTGGGTGGCCGAAAATTACCTTTTTCAAGGAAGCTTAAAATAGAGTAGAGTAGAAGGAATTTAATCGAAAAAACAGGTGTTAGGCTAAAATAAGATTACTAATTTTCCTTGGTATCTGCCTATTTTTATTAAAAAAAAGGGCAGATTGACAAACAAATGACTAAATCGCGAAAAAAATAAATTCGATTTGTAGGTCAAACTCTTTTTTGCATATTGCCTAAAAAGTAAAATAGCGGAAACTTTTTAAAAATTCTTCAAAATACTACCTGGATTATTCGGTTGTTGTTTTGATTTTTGAAATAGAGAAGGGGTTTTGATTTATGCCAACGATGGCTTAAATAGCGTAGCAGAATAGCTTCTTTCAATCAAACAATTGATAAAATAGTATTATATGGCTGCTTATGATCTTTCTAGTTTTGTAAAGCTGCAAAAAGACGCTTTCTAACCTAAAGGAAAAATAGAGGAAGTACTAAGTTAAATACCCTTTTTAAGCTTACTAAAACTGAAGAAAGGCCTTTGAGGCTCTTGAAGATCTTTCTGATTCAGGCTTTTTATTTTTTCCCGCCTCAGATCCCATGGTTTGGTTTTGGGTATTGGCTTTTGAGTGACCTTATTTGTTAAAAATCTACTACTTAATCCTAATTACTTTATGAATAGAAACTTTTACTCAGACACAGATTACCCAAAAAGTAATTATGTCTTAAGGTCTAAAACGGTATGGGTGGCGGTAGCGATCCTGTTTGCCGTTTTTACCCAGGCGTTAGATGGTATGGCGCAGACTGCCAAAAGAACGATTACGGGTAAAGTGACCTCGGCTGCTGATAATACCGGTATGCCAGGCGTGAGTGTGGTGGTAAAGGGCACTACCAACGGGGCTTCTACAGATGCAAACGGGAACTTCACCCTAGAGGCAGGAAATACAGATGTTCTGGTAGTGACCTTCATTGGGTATGTGTCACAGGAAGTGCCTGTAGGAAACAATACCACCGTGAATGTAACCCTGAAGGAGGATGCCCAAAAATTGAACGAGGTAGTAGTAACCGGTTATGGTGAGCTAAGAGCCAGTGATGTGCCTTCTGCTCAGACTACTATCAGTTCTAAAGCCATAGAAAGAACGGTGAATACCACTATAGAGCAAGCTATTCAGGGACGCGCACCAGGGGTTTATGTGACTCAGAATACAGGCGCACCAGGTGGTGGTATTTCTGTTAACATCAGAGGGATCAACTCTATCAACGGCTCCAATGAGCCCTTGTATGTGATTGATGGTGTGCAGGTTCAGGGTTCTACTTCCACTTCAGGGGTAAACCCGTTAGCTTCCTTGAACCCATCTGATATTGAGAGTATGGAGATTTTGCAAGGTCCTTCTGCTACTGCCATCTACGGATCGCGGGGTACCAATGGGGTGGTTTTGATCACGACAAAAAGAGGTAAAGCGGGTGATGTACGGGTAAACTATACTTACCTGAACAGTATACAAACTCCGCCAGAACTCTTGGAGGTAATGAATCTGAGGGAATATGCCCAAATGGATAATGAATACAAAGCTCTTGCCGGTGGGGCTGTACGCGAGGACTTCCTGGATCCTTCTATTTTAGGAGAAGGAACCAATTGGCAACGTGAACTATTCAATAATGCCCCTATGAACAAACACCAGGTAAGCCTGAGTGGAGGTAGTGAGAATAACCGGTTTTACTTATCAGGTGAGTACCTGGATCAGCAGGGGGTGGCCATAGGTTCTGGGTTTGATCGTGCCTCAATAAGGTTGAACCTGGATAGTAAAGCCCGCAAGTGGCTTACTTTAGGTGCCAACTTTAACTTTGCCCAAACCAACGAACAAATTTCTACCACCCAGTTTGATATAATCAATAACGCCATTCAGTTGTCTCCTGCCATTCCGGTAAGAAACCTAGATGGAACCTATGGCGGTGGTGAGCCCAGGCTTAACCCAGATGGGAGTGTTTCTGAAGCTGAACGTTTTACACCGGCCAACCCCATCGGTTTAGCTAATATCATCACCAATGATATGGTGAGACGGCGGATTTTAGGAGGCTTGAACGCAACTGTTAATTTGGCTGAAGGATTAGAATTCCGTACTTCTTTCAACGCTGATTATGGAACCGGGGCTGGAACCAACTTTCAACCCACCTACACCTTCGGGTACCAGCGGAATACGATTGCCCGTTTGGATATCAGAAATGAGACAAACACCTATTGGAACTGGAACCAATTATTGCAGTATGCCAGACAGTTTGGTAAGCATAGCCTAACTTTGATGGCCTCACATGAATCCCAGGAGTCTAAATGGCAAAATACTACCCTTGGCAGAAGAGGATTCGAAACTAACGAAATAATAGATATTAACGCGGGTAATCAAAGCCCGGCGAATGGGGTTACCGGTGGTGGACAAGGCGATTGGGCCATGGAGTCTTACTTAGGTAGAATAAACTATAATTTTGGAGACCGTTACATTATCCAAGGGGCATTCCGGGCAGATGGTTCAGCAAATTTTGGACCTGAAAACAGATGGGGGTATTTTCCTTCTGTATCGGCTGCTTGGCGCATTTCTGAAGAACCATTTTTTGCTGTTCCGTTAATTAGTGATCTACGGTTTCGTTTTGAAACTGGTTTAACCGGGAACCAAGGTGCTGGTGGTAATATTTATGCAAGACTTCAGCAATATCCAACAGAGTGGGGATCAGGTTTCTTGGCGGCCAATTATCCAAACCCAAATTTTAAGTGGGAAGAGACCTTAACTAATAACTTTGGTATCAACCTTGGTTTATTTGAAAACCGGGTTCAGATAGAAGCTGACTATTATATTAAAAAGACAGATAATGTAATTGTTAGAAGTTCCCTGCCCTGGTATATGGGATCTGCTCCAGATACTCCTGGTTCTATTACGGCTCCTCTTGTGAACTTTGGTGCTCTGCAAAATAAAGGTTGGAGCGCCTCCCTTAACACCATCAACATGGATAAGGGTGATTTTAAATGGGAATCAAATCTGAATATTTCCCACTTTGAAGCAGAGGTTACTAAACTTTATACAGAAACGAGTATAGTTACCCGCAATGCCCCTGATTGGTACATCCAACCACTTTGGTCACAAAGAACGGTGGTAGGTGAATCTCCCTGGTTTTTCTATGGATACATTGAAGAAGGTATTTTCCAAACAGTAGAAGAGGTTCGGGCAAGTGCTCGTCCAGCCGATGCTCAAGGTAAACCTTTCCCAGTGGCACAAAACAGTGTTTGGGTAGGAGATGTGAAGTTTCGTGACTTGAATAGTGATGGGGTCATCAACGAGCAGGATATGACTAAGATTGGTAGCCCATGGCCTAAGTACTTTGGCGGTTTCACCAATGACTTTTCTTATAAAGGTTTCAACCTGAGTATCCTGGTGACAGGCACATTCGGCAATGATGTGTACAATTACGTTCGCTTCCGTAATTCAAACCCTAACAATATTAACGTTGGGCAAAACATGTTAAGAGAAGCCAGGGATTATGCCAGGGTTAATGCTGAAGGAGTGTTAGAAAACCCTGGAACAATTGTTCCCCGCCTATCAGGTGGTGATGTAAACAAGAATTTCGCCCGCCACACTAGTAAATATGTAGAAGATGGGTCTTTTGTTAGAATCAAGAATATCTCTTTGAACTATAGTTTACCTAATGCCCTAATTGCCAGGCAAAAATTTGTGAAGGCAGTTAGAGTAGGCGTTAGTGCCCAAAACTTATACACTTTCACTAAATACACCGGATACGACCCTGAAGTAGGTTCTTATGTTGGTCCAAATGTTGGGAATGATAATGCGCCAATTGGGGTTGATACCGGCCGCTATCCGATAACTCCTATCTATTCTTTCAACTTCGGGATTGATTTCTAATTTTTAACTGGAATAAATACTATGATCAATAGATATATTTTAGCAGGGGCGCTTGCCGCCCTGGCTATTTTCTCTGGCTGTAAAGATGAGTTTTTAGAGAGGCCGCCACTAGATACGTTAACTGACGGTGCTTTCTTTAGAACAGATGCCCAGGTTTTAGCTGCGACTGCCCCGCTTTATAATGTGGCTTGGAAAAATTATCATGACCAAGCATCCTATTTTATTGGTGACATCCGCGGGGGCACTTTGTTTTATCCCTGGGAGGGCCCGGCCGAGCGAAGGGATAATGTGTTCTTCAGGGCTACCGGTGTTTCAAAATCTACCTTGTGGGCTTACCAAGCTTGTTATAATGTTATTGGGCAGTCAAATATGGCTATCTATAACATTAATAAGCTAGCTGGGCCAGATGTAACCGCTGCAACTAAAAACCAAGCCATTGGGGAGGCTCGTTTTATGCGGGCAACTGCCTACAGTATTTTGGTTACTACTTTTGGTGAAATTCCTATCATAACTGACAACGTAGCGGATTTAAATAGCCCAGGTAAAATAAAGAATACCGTACCAAGTATATGGGAGTTTATTACCCGTGATTATCTGTTTGCAGCAGATAATTTACCTGTTACCGCTTCACAACCCGGAAGAGTAACCAAATGGTCGGCTGAAGGTATGTTAGCCCGTACGTATCTTACCCGTGCGGGTGTTGGTTCAGGTACAGGTGGGCAACGTAATCAGGAATTCTTAAATAAGGCGAAAGAATATGCCCAGCGGGTAATTACCCAGAGTGGGAAAGCGTTGGTGAGACCTTATGAAAATTTATTTAAATATCCTTACGACAACAACGCTGAGTCTTTATTTGAGAATCAATGGGTCTTTGGGGCTTATGCAACAGCTAATACCATGGCATCCCAGATTTACCCAATGGGTGAAATAGCAGTGAATAACGATGGCTGGGGTGGTAATTATAGCGCTACCTGGTGGATGATGAGCTTGTATGATGGTTTGATCACAAATCAGGAAGATGGTAACCCCGCTAATGATGGACAAACCAAAGGCTTCACAATGGACCAACGGTTAAAGGCCACCTTTATGCTGCCTGGTTTCCATTACCCGGAAATCACAGTGAAAGATGCTAAAGGCCAAGCTAAGGAGAAATTGACTTGGGCTGCGCCTGGTGCTACGGCAGACAATAACTTTGCTGTAATCAAAAAGTATGTAGTTGGTAATGAACTGGATTTAGCAGGACAAGCTGGTCAGCAAAATTATCCGCACAATACTTATATGATGCGGTTGGCAGAAATGTACCTGACGTATGTTGATGCTGCCATTGGGAATGCTGAATCCACCTCTGATCCGATTGCGCTTCAATATTTTAATGAGATTCGTACCCGGGCGGGCCTACCATCTGTTGCCGGACCAATCCAGATGAGCCGTAACTATCCTTTATCTGGAGATGACCAGGTGTTTGAAGAATGGGTGAAGGAATTTGCCATGGAAAATCTAACCTGGTATGAATTAGTTAGAATCCATTACTATAATCCCCAGAAGGCATATAATATCATTAACAACCAAGACCGGGCCTTGTTCTTAGCTAAGCCTGATCGTTTCCCTAACCCTACGGGCTGGACATTCACTAAAACTTCTTGGATGACGGAGCGGAATCCTAACGTTGGCCCTGGTAATTTCTTCATGCCGTTACCAGCTGTTGAGCTTAGCCAGTCGCCAAGCTTAAACCAGCCAGCCGTTGATTATAAGTTTGAGAATTAAGGGGTCAGATTTAGAAAAGAAAAAACTGTATGAAAAGTCAGATAAAATACTTCTTGTTCCTTTTTGTTGCTTTGGTGACGACAGGGACTTTTACCAGCTGTTCAGAAGATGATGATCTTCCGAACGGTGGTAAACCTATGATTAGCTATGTTCGGGTTACCCGTCCGGAAGCCTCTGATTCTCTTATTGTGAAGGCTGGTCAGGGCCAGATGATCGCCATTATAGGTGAAAACCTAGGGAATGCCCGTGAATTATGGATAAACGACAGGCAGGCTGCGCTTCAGTCTACCTTTGTCACCAGCACTTCTATTATTACACGCGTGCCTTCAGACATTCCTACTAAGATCACAAACAAAATGCGGATTGTGTTCTCTAACGGCGAAGAGTTAGTGCATGACTTTACGGTAGATATCAGTGAGCCGGTGCCTACTTATATGGAGAGCGAGTACGTGAATGCCGGTGATATTGCCACCATTAGAGGTAACTTTTTCTATGACCCGGTAAAGGTGTTTTTCACGGGTGCCAATGGTGCCAAAGTGGAAGGGGAAATAGTAGATAGTAAGCCAACTGTGCTTCAAGTAAGAGTGCCTGCTGCAGCGCAACCTGGGCCTATTACTATCAGAACCAGTTTTGGTGAAACAGAATCAAGCTTCTGGTTTCGTGATAACCGCAATATCATTGCTGATTATGATGATACTGATTTTGCTGGTTGGTGGCATGGGCCGGCCTTCATTATGGCAAGTGATGCTAATATTCAGCCTATTAGTGGCAAATTCCTGCGCATTGATAAAGAAAATACCGGTGGCTGGTTTGAAGCATGGGTAGGTGAAGGGACAATAAAATCAAAAACAAGGAACATTCCACAAGCGGCCTTTGCTAATCCTGGAAACTATGTCCTGAAGTTTGAAATTAATACCGTTTCAGCCCTAAGCTATAACGGAATCCGGATTCACTTCGGAACTGGTGATCCTTCAGGCAGAGAAAAAGCAACTTATTCCTGGTCGCCTAATATTGATACCAAGAATAAATGGCAAACAGTCACTATACCTTTCAAGGATATATATGAAGCCAATAACAAGAATGGTAACGTGTTTACCTATAATCCAAATGGCTATGCTGTTTCCTTCCATTTTGTAGGATCAGGTACAAAGGCTCAGTTTGCCATGGATAATTTACGGGTGGTTCCTAACGCCGCCAATTAACTGATTTAATTATAAAGCTCTATATATGAAAAATCTTTATAAGATAAAGTTACTACTCCTTGCCTTTTTGGTGGTCTCCACGGGATTCTTTGCTTCCTGTGGAGACGATGATGAGAATACACCCAATAGTGGGCAGGTTCAGTTGTTGAGCTTTGGGCCCACCGGGGCCAAGCACGGGGAGGAGATACGGTTCATTGGTCACAATCTGAACCTGGTAGAGGCCATTGAGTTGCCTGGGGTAACGGTTCCTAAAGCCAAGTTTGTGGAGCACACCTCTGAATTGATCAGGTTGGTGGTGCCGCAGGAGGCCATGGAAGGAAAGATTACCCTTAAGGTGACCGGAGGGGCAGACGTGGTTTCTAAAACCATGCTCAGCTTTGAAGTGCCTATTACAGTTGCTTCCGTTACGGCTGAAGCAAGACCGGGAGGCACCATCACAATCACCGGAACTAAGCTAACCTGGGTGGATAGTGTAGGATTTGATAACCTGATCGTAAAGCAATTTATCAGCAAAACGGAAACCCAAATTCAGGTTCAGGTACCGGAAAATGCGAAAACAGGTAAATTAACCATCTATGGCGGCGGTGAGAACCCTACTTTTCTGGAAACGGAGAAGGAAGTAATCATCACTTTGCCTACGGTAACCAGTTTATCACCCGCCAGTATCAGGCATGATGAAGTCTTAACTATCAATGGGGCCAACCTTGATTTGGTGGGACAGGTGAAATTCCCGGGCGGAGGAAATGTTAGTACTTTCATAAGCCAATCTGCCACGGCCATCACCCTCAAAGTGCCAGTTACCGCTACCAATGGAGCTCTTACGCTGGTTGCTAAAGGTTCTTTGGTAGAAGTGAAGCCAACTCAGACCATTTCTATTATCCTTCCGGTGATCACCGCTATTTCAACCGTAAGGCATAATCAAAATACGACCATTACCGGTACAGATCTGGATAGGATAAAGGAAATCACTTTCCCGGGTAATATTACGGTAGCCAGAGCAAATTTTGTTAGCCAAACCGCCACTCAGATTGTGGTGGCAGTGCCAGCAATGGCTGCTCCAGGTACCCTGAGATATAAAACCATGAATGATTTTGCTGTCACGTCTGCTGTCAACTTCAATGTACTGTTACCAACGGTAAGCTCTTACGCTCCGGCAGTTGTGGCACCCAATGGAACCTTAACCATCAATGGTACCAACCTGGATCTGATTCAGGACATTACGTTCGGGGGCATGACTACCAAGGTATCTACCTTTTTAAATCAAAGTGCCACTAGAATACAGGTCACAGTTCCTACGGCGGCAAAAACCGGGGTGCCTAAATTCACGCTGACCTCTGGGTATGTGATAGAAGGTCCTGAGTTAACGATTGTGATGCCAACGGTTTCCAGCATCACTCCGGCCCCTGTGGCACCCGGTTCTTATCTAACGATCAATGGCTCTAACCTGACGTTAGTGAGAATGGTTAAATTCACCGGTGGGGCCGAGGTAAGCACTTTCTTAACGCAGACGGAGAATCAAATCATCTTGATGGTTCCAGCCACTGCCAGAACAGGTAAGTTAACCTTGGTAACGAACACCAATACTGAGGTGGAGACAACCCAGGAGGCAACCGTTGGGGCCGCCGCTCCCACCATCAGATCCTTTATCTATGATGACGCGTTAGCCAGTGGTTGGGCGCAATGGGGTGGTTACAATGGAGTGGATGTGCAGGATTTAAACAACACCACTAACGTAAAAAGAGGTGCTAAGTCTTTAAAAGTTACTTATTCAGGAGCTTCCGCCACCATCCAGTTGAAGCCTGGTGATGCCAACTTCGCCAATGGGTATACGCACCTGGTGCTTTATGTGAAAGGTGGCGGAACTGCTAATAATAAGGCAGCTATTCAGTTTAAGCTAGTTGGCGGGGCTTTTACCGGTGAGCAAGAATTTGATATAGTAGCCGGTGAATATACGGTCGTGCAAATCCCGCTAAGTAGTTTCGGGAACATCTCAGCCGGAGTTGATGAGTTCCTGATCAAGAACAAAGGAGCTGTCCCGAACACCTTCTATATTGATGATTTAGGGTTACGTTAAGCATCAACGGGCGCAAGAATAGAAAAGGGAAGAGCAGGTTGCTCTTCCCTTTTTTTCATGTATAGCTTTTTCAGAATAGGCATTGCCGCTTTCTCGTATCAGGAACACTTGTTACAGAACGGGTAACCGATTCTATAATTAACTTCTTGTTTGCTTTTGAGGAAGGACCAGAAATTTATGAAGCTCAGAAGGCAGCCTGCTGTTTTTTTAAGATTTTTCTATCCCGGTTTAGCGTATAAAAGCAGCAAGCATTTAAGATCCGTTTTTATAGAAATGGCCCCTAAGCGCTTACTGCTTTTTTACGCTAAACCAAAGGCTTGGCAGGAGTAAGCGCTTTAGGCTTCTTCCGCCACTTTTCCCTTAAGCCAGGAAATGGCTTCCTTTTTTTCAGTGAAGGTGCGCAAGGAAATGGTGAAATGGACGTCTTGCTGGGCCTCTGTTACCTTGTTTTCCCGCATGGCGTTAGGTGTGGAGATGCGCGCCAACTTTTCTAGCCGGGTATTCATTAAGTTTTTTCCAAACTCCATCAAAACCTCTTTATACTCGTCACCAGGTATTTCCAGTGAGGCTCTGCTGGAATCTATCAGCAGTTTCTTGATGTCATAGCTTTTGATATGGTCTACCAGAATACTCAGAGCCTGCCTGATCTCAAGTACCAGAAAGTCCTGCACATCGGGCCATTCAATGTAGAGAATATCAGTGGCGGGGTCATAATCCAAGGTGATAAGCCCACTTTGGTAAATAATCATGGGTGGTTGGGTTAGAACTGCTTCAGGTGCGGGTGGTGTGGTCAACAACGACGCAGAAGGTTGTTTGACGCCTGTTTTTAAGGAAACAGCCTTAAAACAGACGATGCTTTATAAACTCATGCGCGTGATCTCTTTGGGGTAGCACACGTAGTATTTTTCTACCTTTTTGCTCAATGCTTGAATGTTGGGCAAATCAGAGGCCTTGGCCACATCTACCACCAGGCTTTGCTTGGTGAGCACGTTGATGTTCTCGCCCCCAGATTCATAGGCGTTGTTACTGATCTTGCCTTCCACCACCAGGTAATGCGCCTCATCTGGCGAGATATGGAAATGCTCCTGCGCCAGTTCCCGCACACCCATCAGGAAGTCCAGCTCAAACGGGGTGGGGGAGAGCAGTATCTTGAAGAGTTTCCGCTCCAGCATGCACGTAGAAAGGTAGCTCAGGATCTTGTCTGGGTGCTCAGCCCAGGCTTTGATACCGCTCCAGATGTCATAGTCGTCCAGGGCTATAAACCGTTTCATGATGCTGGGGTCGCGCTCAAAATCCAGGATGGACAGGCTCTCGCGCAGGAAAAACTGCAGGTTGGTGCTGGCGGGCACGTCTTCGCCGCGTTGGGTGAGTTCGCGGGCGCGCTGCATGATCTTCATGACCATCTGCTCGGCGCTGGTCACGGTCTTGTGCATGTACACCTGCCAGTACATCAGGCGGCGGCTCACCAGGAAACTCTCAATGGAATAGATGCCCTTTTCCTCCACCACCAGCTGGTCATCGGCTACGTTCAGCATCTTGAGCAGGCGGTCGGCGCCGATCTTGCCTTCAGAGACGCCGGTGTAGAAGCTGTCACGGTTCAGGTAGTCCAGACGGTCCACGTCCAGCTGGCTGGAAACCAGTTGGTGGAAGAAGTGGCGGTGGTAATTATCGGTGAAGATATCCATGGCCAGTTGCAGGCGACCGCCAAATTCCTGGTTCAGCAATTCCATGATGTGGAGCGAGATCTGCTCATGGGGCACCTGGTCGAAGATGGCCGTTTCCAGCGCGTGCGAGAAGGGGCCGTGCCCTACGTCATGGAGCAGAATGGCGGCCATGGAGGCCTCACACTCTTTGTCGGTAATGATGTTATCTTTGCCGCTCAGGCTCTGCAGCGCAATGTTCATGAGGTGCATGGCGCCCAGCGCGTGGTGGAAACGGGTATGCAGCGCCCCGGGGTACACGAACTCCGTGAGGCCCAGTTGCTTTATCCGCCGCAGGCGCTGGAAGTACGGGTGCTGGATAATATCAAACAGCAGGTCAGACGGAACCGTGATGAAGCCGTAAACCGGGTCGTTGAAGATTTTTTTCTTATTCAAGATAACTAAGTTCTTCTAGTGTCCGTTGTCGGTAGTAGTTAAAGAATGCGTATATGTACGAAGAGCACCTTTAGAAAGAAGGGTCTGTTTAGAAAAGAACGCAGAAAGCGCCAGCCATTATACACGCTATGAAAATCAAAAATTGACCATGCAAAGATATACTATTTTGTGGGCGGACGACGAGATTGACCTGCTCAAGCCGCATATTCTCTTCTTAACCGATAGGGGCTATGACATTACTCCCGTGAACAGCGGGGCCGATGCCGTGGAGAAGGTGCAGGAGCAAACCTTTGACCTCGTGTTCCTTGATGAGAACATGCCTGGCCTGAGCGGTCTGGAGGCCCTGAGTGAGATCAAAGCCGCCCGGCCTTCGTTGCCCGTGGTCATGATCACCAAAAGCGAGGAAGAGCACATCATGGAAGAGGCCATCGGGTCTAAAATAGCCGATTACCTCATCAAGCCTATCAACCCCAACCAGATCCTGCTGTCCATCAAGAAGATACTGGACAACCGCCGCCTGGTAGAGGAAAGAACCAACAGCTCGTACCAACGCGATTTCAGAACCTTGGGCATGGCCTTCGGCGAGCGCCTGAGTTACCAGGAATGGGCCGATGTGTACAAGAAACTGGTGTTCTGGGAACTGGAGATTGCAGACACTGAGGGCAAGAGCATGGCTGAGGTGATCAACATGCAGAAAGACGAAGCCAACACCAACTTCGCCAAGTTCATCATGGACAACTACGAGGAATGGGTGAACGATGAGACCGACGAGATTCCGTTGATGTCGCATAAGCTGTTCAAAGACCGCGTGTTCCCCCTGATGAAGGAAAGCGACGCGCCGGTGTACTTTGTCTTGATTGACAACCTGCGCTATGACCAGTGGAAGGTGCTGGAGCCTATCATCACCGATTACTTCAACGTGGACAACGAGGAGATGTACTATTCCATCCTGCCTACCACCACCGCCTACGCCCGTAACGCCATTTTCTCTGGCATGCTGCCCGCCGACATCGCCAAGCGCTACCCCAACCTGTGGGTTTCTGACGACGAGGAGGAAGGCAAGAACCTGCACGAAGAGGATTTTCTGGAAATCCAGCTGCAGCAGAACAACATCAAGGACAAGTTCAGCTACCACAAGATC
The DNA here is from genome assembly GCF_008271745.1 of Rufibacter glacialis. GTDB lineage: Bacteria > Bacteroidota > Bacteroidia > Cytophagales > Hymenobacteraceae > Nibribacter > Nibribacter glacialis. The sequence goes on from NZ_VKKZ01000019.1 coordinate 484,173, forward strand.
ACCAACAACAACGCCGGCAAAGAGCTCCTGGCCAAATTCAACAACCTGGAGAACAACAAGCTCAACGTGATCGTCTACAACTTCGTGGACATGCTCTCGCACGCGCGCACAGACATGCAGATGATCAGGGAACTGGCCGCCGATGAGGCTGCTTACCGTTCTCTGACCCGCTCCTGGTTTATGCATTCGCCCCTGTTTGACACCCTCAAAGCCATTGCTGACCGCAAAGGCCGCCTCATCATCACCACCGACCACGGTACCGTGCGGGTGAAAAAGCCGTTCAAGATTGTGGGCGACCGCAACACCAACACCAACCTGCGCTACAAGCACGGCAAAAACCTGGGCTTCACTGAGAAAGATGTGCTGGTGTGCCGTAAGCCGGAGCGTTTTCACCTGCCCAAGAGCAACGTGTCTACGGCCTACGTCTTCGCCATGAACGACGATTTCTTCGCCTATCCCAACAATTACAACTATTACGTGAACCACTACAAAGACACGTTCCAGCACGGCGGCGTATCTTTGGAGGAGTGTATCATTCCATTTATCACACTTTCCACTAAAAATGCCTGATCCGGGACTGCGCCAGCATAATCTCCATATCTTTACAAAAGCCGATTTACCCCAGGCCGCCGCTGATTTTTTGTCATTTATCGGGCAAAAAAAGATAATTTTGTTTGAGGGTGAGATGGCGGCCGGTAAAACCACCTTTATCAAGGCGATATGCGCCCAGAAGGGGGTGCGGGAACCGGTGAGCAGCCCCTCTTTCTCGCTCGTGAACGAGTACGAAACCGCCAATGGGGAACTCATTTACCATTTTGATTTTTATAGGATCAATGAGGAGGCCGAGGCTCTGGACATGGGAGCGCTGGAGTATTTCAGTTCCGGCAACCTGTGTCTCATTGAATGGCCTTCTAAGGTGGTAAACCTGTTGCCAGACGAAGGGGTGGAGGTACGGATAGAAACCGGTGACACCGAAGAAGCGCGTATCATTAGTATGAGAGTATATGATGGAGGAAATGACGGAGAAGAACAGCGGGTTTGAGGCCCTGACCAAGGCCACGGCCCGCAGTCTGATGCCCAAAGAGTCAATGTTGGCGGTGGAGACGCGCAAGCGCAACCTGTTTATCGGTCTGCCCAAAGAGTCGTCTTTACAGGAAAATCGCATTGGCCTCACCCCTGAAGCCGTGAAACAACTCACCGACCACGGCCACGAAGTCTGGATAGAATCCGGGGCCGGGGCACCCTCTAAATACTCAGACCACGAATACTCAGAGGCGGGTGGCGTGATCGTCTATTCCACCAAAGAGGTCTATGAGGCGGATATCCTGCTCAAGATTGCCCCGCCTACCTATGATGAACTGGAGTTTTTCAAGCCTGGCCAAACCCTTATCTCAGCATTGCAGATAGGCTCCCTTACCTCAGAGTACATCACGGCCCTCTGCCGGAAGAAAATAAGCGCGATCTCTTTTGAACTGCTGAAAGACAAATCAGACACCAAGCCGGTAGTGCGGGCCATGAGTGAGATTGCCGGCAGCACTGTCATGTTGATTGCCGCCGAGTACCTGAGCAGCAGCAATGAAGGCAAAGGCGTGATCCTGGGCGGTATTACCGGGGTTCCTCCCTCCAAAGTTGTCATTATTGGCGCAGGCACCGTGGCCGAATACGCCACCCGGGCCGCCCTGGGGCTAGGGGCCGAGGTAAAGGTCTTTGACGACCACCTCTACAAGCTGCGCCGCCTCAAACAGAACGTGGGTACCCAACTTTTCACCTCTACGTTAGACCACACCATCCTGCACAAAGAGATTCAGGATGCCGACGTGGTCATTGGCGCCATCACCGCCGAGGACGGGCAGGTGCCCTGCATGATTGCGGAAGAAGTGGTTTCCAAGATGAACCCCGGCTCCGTGATCATTGATGTGAGCATTGACGAAGGCGGCTGTTTTGAGACCTCAGAGATGACCACCCACAAACGGCCCATTTACCGCAAGTATGACGTGATCCATTACTGCGTACCCAATATCCCTTCCCGGGTGCCCCGCACCGCCACCAAAGCCCTGAGCAACATCTTTACACCCATGTTCCTGGAGATCTCCAAGTACGGCGGCGTGAACGAGGCGCTCTTCACCCATGAGCATTACCGCAGCGGTGTTTACATCTACAAAGGCAGCCTCACCAACGCCTCTATCGCCAAGAAATTCAACATGCGCTACAAGGAGCTGAGCCTCATGATTGCCGTGCGGAATTAAGTAGTCAGGTAGAAGATATAACACAGATCCCGTTTGGGAGCTTCTTTTATGAAAGAAGCCCCCAAACGGGATCTGTGTTATTGGTTTTATGGAGTGTAGGGGCGATCCCTTGTGGTTGCCCTTGTTCGTTCATAAACGTGAAGGGCAACCACCAAGGATTGCCCCTACCTGATTTAACCCTGTTTTCCGGAAAACAACCCTAAAGTGGCCATCGGGATCCAGCCTGTTTTTCCTAGAACAGGCCAGAACCGGCTAAGCGGAATTCCTTCTCCCTCAGGGAGAAGGGTAGGATGAGGGAGATGCCGGCCATGCCGTAATGGCAAAAAAGGCACAGAAGGAACTTCCGCGCCATAGAAAATTCACCATAGGTGGAAGGCGATAGTTGGTGACAAACATCTTGTATTCTAGACCACTACCTTATTCTCCTGTTTTAAACCTGTTTTTCAAAAAAAAGGCCCTAAACAACTTAACCTTTTTTAGGCAAAGTAAGGGTCAACAACGCTTTCCAAGCCTCAAGGGTGCGGCCTTCCTCCAGCAGCTTCTTGGCTAACAGGTGAACCTGCCGTTCCGCTTCTTTGGGGTTGTGCTGGTGCGTTTGGAGCAGGTACCGGTACATGGGCTCATTCGCGAATTCCTGGACCTCAGCTGGGGTGGGCAGGGTAGTGGTGTTGCCCAAACGGGCCAGGTTGTTGCCCGTGAGCACGGCGCTGTTGCGGATGTGGGCCGGAAGCTGGTCTACCCCAATCCCTTGGTTCTGGAGCGGTTTGGGTAGTTCAAACATGCAGTCTCCCTGAGCCCGCAGGTACCAATCGCCGCCCAGGCGGGCCACGGCGTCAAGTTTAGCCGGGTCAATGGTTTTGCCATCGGTGCCGAAAACCTCTTCTTTCACGTGCAGCAGCACCGCCTCGCAAATGACCAGGTTGGCCGCGCCGCCTTGCTCGCCCATGGGTTTCACCTCCAGTACCTTGCACTCAAAGGCAGCCGGGGCCTCGGCTACGCGGGGCGGTTTCACCAGCGTTGAAGCCACGGGGGTAAGTCCCGCCTTCACAAATTCATTTACCCCTTTGTCATACTCGGTGCTGGCCAAAGACATCTGCTCCACCATGGCGTAGTTGCCTATGTTGATGACCACCTCGCCGGTTTCCAGCACGTTTTCCAGGGTGTGTTTGCCGGTATTGTCGCGCACGCGGCGGGCGGGGGAGAAGATGAGGATGGGCGGGTTGGAGCCGAAGCAGTTGAAGAAGCTGAAAGGGCTCAGGTTCACATTCCCTTCCTTGTCCACCGTACTGGCAAACGCAATGGGCCGGGGCGCAATGGTCCCCAACATGAGGCTATGGAACGCACCGGTGGTACTATCTTTAGGGTTGAAGGTTCTCACATGATTCAAATTTGGAGATGAGGAGATTTGAAGATGGGGAGATGTGTAAAATTTGGAGATGTGTAAAATTTGGAGATGTGAAGATGAGGAGATTTGGAAATGTGATAAATGATGAATGAATTCGGGCAAGACCAATAATACCTTACTCTAATTCATTAATCTTCACATCTCCAAATTTCCACATCTTCAAATCTAGATAGCTGGCAGAATCTCCGTGCGTACTTCGCCGAAGCCTACGCGTACGCCGTTTCTTTCTGCGTAGCCGCGCATGGTGATGATGTCGCCGTCATGGAGGAACTTGCGCTCCGTGCCGTTGGGCAATTGCAGGGGATTGGTGCCGCGCCAGGTGAGTTCCAGCATAGAGCCATAAGAATCTGGCGTGGGGCCGCTGATGGTGCCGGAGGCGTACACGTCGCCTACTTCCAGGTTGCAGCCGTTCACGGTGTGGTGGGCAAGCTGCTGGTTCATGTTCCAGTATAGGTGCTTGTAATTTGACTGGCAGATAACGGCTTCCTCAGTGTCTGGGGCTTGTAGGGTGACTTGCAAGTTGATGTCCAGGTTCTTGTTGCCGCTGTACTCCAGGTAGGGTAATACTTTGGGGTCTTGTACCGGCCCGGGTACCCTGAATGGTTCCAGGGCATCCAGCGTCACCACCCACGGCGACATAGAAGACCCGAAGTTCTTGGCCAGGAACGGCCCCAGCGGCACGTATTCCCAGGCCTGGATGTCTCGGGCGGACCAGTCATTGAATAAGACCATCCCGAAGATGTATTCCTCGGCCTCCTCAGGGGTAAGGGAGCTGCCCAATTGGGTCGGCTGCCCGGTGATAAAAGCCATCTCCAGCTCAAAATCAAGCTGCTGCGTAGGCCCGAAGATGGGTAACTCAGCATTGGCGGGTTTAGTCTGGCCTTTGGGTCTTCTGATGGGCACCCCAGACGGCACAATAGAAGAGGCCCGGCCGTGGTACCCCACCGGCAGGTGCTTCCAGTTGGGCAACAGCGCGTTGGCAGGGTCCCGGAACATGGAGCCTACGTTGGTGGCGTGTTCAATGCTGGAGTAAAAGTCGGTGTAATTGGGGATCTGCACCGGCAACAGCATTTCCACGTCTTTCTGTTTCAGCAGGCACTCGGCCATGAGTTCGCGGTTGTCTCTGATCTCTGGGTTGTCGTTGCGCAGAAGCTCAGAAATCCGGCCGCGCACCTGGCGCCAGATAGGCCTCCCCAAGGCCATGAAGTCATTGAGGGAAGGGCGGTGGAACACCGTGGGGTCTTCCACGTCCAGCATGTCAAAGAGCCGGTGTTGGGTCAGCACGTACACATCCAATACATAGTCGCCAATGGCCACCCCCACCCGCGGGTCCCGGTCTGGGGCCTGGAAAATCCCAAAGGGCAGGTTCTGGATCTGGAAATCACTGGTGGGGGCAATCTGAATCCAGGAATGGAGCGAGGGGTCGTTGGCGCTAAGCATAAGGACAAAAGGGAACGGTGGAGTAACAAAGATAGAAAGGTCTGCGAGAAAAGGGAATGGCATTTGAGGTCGGAAGTCTCCTTTCAGATAGGAATTGGAAGGAAGTCCTCCGTTGCAGATTCTGCTTATGTGTCTACCTTTTGCTAGCGTCCACAAAGGGCTTTTACTCCTGGAATATGACACCTGCGCATTGCCGGCTTATAGCTGGCGCGAGTCTCCAGACTCGTGCCAGTAGGAGATGGGGAGTCTTCAGACTACCCTCGCTGCCTCAGCAGCGAAACCTCGTCTTGCCTACTCCCTGAACCGCTTTTTACCAATCTTCCCCTGGGACTCCTCCATCATGAAGTAGGGGGAGTTTTTGCTTGCCATAGCAATCCCGCTGGCTCAAAAGACCTCGTAGTGTCCGAAGGTCCTACGAGTGTCCGTGCCATGGCCTTTCCCGCCAATCAGCAAATGCAGCGTTCTTTGATTTGTGGGCGATTACCAGAACACAGCACCCAACAATAACTATCTCGGTCCCGGCGAGTCTGGAGACTCGCACCATCCTTAGGCACGAGACTTTAGTCTCGCGCCAGTTTTAGTCTATAGGGCAGGGCATTTTCGTTGCGATTTTTGAAAAAGCTGGAAGTTTCCTTCCGCCTGCGTCATGAGACACCGGAAACCCGCGTTAGTTTCAAGTTCAGGATTTTTCGTTTTTAACCTGTTTTTCAGAGAAAAGCCCAAAAACAGAGGCCCGTCGGCTTTGAAAGGAAAACTTTCAAAGCCGACGGGCCTCTGCCTAAACGCTAAAAAAATCTGCGTCCCCTTAAACGTCCATAGGGGTAAGGTTCACCGCTTGAATGCCTTTTATTTCAGGCACGGCGCGCATGATGGCCTGCTCAATGCCGCCTTTGAAGGTCATGGCAGACATAGGGCAAGAGCCGCAGGCCCCCATCAGTTCCAGCAGCACCACCTTGTCTTCTGTGATTTCCAGCACCTTCACGTCACCCCCGTCGGTTTTTAGGTAGGGGCGTATGGAGTCTAGGGCTTGCTCTACTCGCTGGATCAAAATATCGTTTAGTGCGTTCTCTGCCATTTTCTTACGCTTTAATTTCTACTACTTTGGTTTTGCCCAGGCTCGCGTTCCTGACAGAAACCTGCCGGGCCACTTCCTGGGCTACTTTCTCAAATGCCAGGGAGGCGGCGGTGCCTTCCTGCAGAATCTGCGGGGCTCCCTGGTCGCCGCTCTCGCGGATGCTCTGTACCAAGGGTACCTCGCCAATGAACGGAACGCCGTAGCGCTCTGCCAGGTCGCGGCCCCCGCCTTGCCCAAAGATATAGTATTTATTCTCAGGTAATTCAGCCGGGGTGAAGTAGGCCATGTTTTCCACCAATCCTAAGATAGGCACGTTGATCTGTGGCTGCCGGAACATCTGCAAACCTTTCACCGCATCGGCCACGGCCACTTTCTGCGGGGTGGTCAAAATGATGGCACCCGTAACCGGTACTGTCTGTACCAACGTCAGGTGGATGTCACTGGTTCCCGGCGGCAGGTCAATGAGCAAATAATCCAGTTCGCCCCAGTCTACCTCGGTGATAAACTGCTTTAAGGCGGAGCTGGCCATGGGACCGCGCCACACCACCGCACTCTCGGCCGGGGCCAGAAATCCGATGGACATGAGCTTGATGCCATACTTCTCAATGGGTTCAATCAGGTTGCGGCCGTCTGGCATGCGGTACACAGCAGGGCGGGCGTCTTCCACGCCAAACATGGTAGGCACAGACGGGCCAGAGATGTCAGCATCTACCAACCCTACTTTGGCACCGGATTGGGCCAAGGCCACGGCCAGGTTAGCGGTAAGGGTAGACTTGCCCACGCCGCCTTTGCCTGAGGCTACGGCAATGATGTTCTTCACGCCTTTGAGCAGGGTGAGGTTGTCCTGGCGGGCCGAGGTCACGCGGGAGGTCATGTGCACCGTCACGTTCGCGTCCTTGTCTACCATGGTATGGATGGCCCGGATGCACGCGTTGCGGATAAGGTCTTTGAGCGGACAAGCCGGAGTGGTCAGGATTACCGTGAAAGCCACGTCCTGCCCATTTATTTGCACGTCCTCAATCATGTTCAGGGTCACCAGGTCTTTGCCTAAATCTGGCTCCTCTACATAGCTGAGAGCTTTTAATACATCTTCTTGGGTAATTGCCATACGTTGTTCAGCGCTAAAATCCGCTACTACAAAGATACACACTATCTGCGTAACAAGCTACCAGTAGCTGTTTTAAGGGCGGTTTCCAAAAAGTAAGGGGAAAACAGACGTTTCTAAAAAGGAGGTGCAACCATAGGGTTGAGAAGAGGTAATTGCATACTGGAAGCAACAGATATTTTTATGTAGGTTTCTGCTGTTCTTTTTTCAGGCAGTCATTGTAATTACCCACAGAAAACTCTTTCATGTTTATGAGGCATTCCTGATTCTCTGATTTAACTCTCCGCCTTATAAGGATATTTATTATCCTGTTTTATGCCAAAATACCCGGTTTGTTTTTGGTATTTGTATTCTTTAGATTTAGACTCTTTAAATCCATTATCTTTTGCATTAAAAATTCTAATAGAGTGTGAGGCCAAATCCAGATCAAAAAATTACATATAGACTTGTATTTACTCATTAATTTTGAATATGCGTTCAGGTGATTTTTATAAAAGGTGTTCTATTCAGTTTAATTAAATCAAATATTATTTATGAAAAACTATCAACTATCCTTTCTCTACTTTCTGGTTTCTCTTCTGTTCGTTTCGTGCGCAGAGGAAGACCCCGCCCCTGAAAACCCACTTGATGCTAATAAGAAGGTGGAGGTATGGAAATCTGACAAAGCGGCGTCTATTTCATTATTACATGGGGCTGCCGGGGCCTCAGATTCATTAAAAGTGATTGGCTTTAAGCAGAATGGTAGGATAGAGCTGAAAGTGAAATTCAATGGAGTAGGTACCTATACTTTAGCGCAATCTGGAGTTGTTAGTTTTTATGAACTAGTTGATGGAAAAGAAACAGCAAGCACTTATTCCCTTGATGCAAATGATAAAACTTCAGAGCTGATTATTACCAAGTGGAATCCTGCCACTAAGGAATTGGAGGCTACGTTTCAGGTGACCCTGAAGAAAGCTGCCTCCGGGGGAGCCTCGGTGGGGCCAGAGTCACTTCGCTTCACGGGTGGAGAAGTGAAGGGTACTGCTACCATGGCTAGAAAAGGCGTGGTCTGGAAGGCAGGAAATGTGAAGTCTATTGTACTGAAAAAAGGGCTACAAGGCGCAGACTCGCTGGTGATTGAAGATGAAAACGCCGCCGGGAAAATCTGGATACACCTCCGGTTTTCTGGCGTGCGTAAATACGGAATCCCTCAGGTGGTCATGGTCTCCTATACAGAATTGGATGCCCAGGGGGCTCGTAAAGGCTCTTATTACTTAAATCACCTAGACCCTGCCAAAAGTGAGGCTGAAGTGACTATCACTGAATGGAACCCAGACACCAAAGCCATGAAAGGTACCTTCCGCTTTAACTTGAAGAAGGATTATTGGGGGACAACTCCACCACAGGAGCCGGTGGTGGAGGAGTACCTGGAGTTCTCAGGCGGGGAGTTCAAGGGGGTAGTGACCGTTTTGTAATCCAAATCCGTGTTTTAAGAGTGGTGAACCTGACCCGTTCCCAAGCCAGCCCCAAAGGCTGGCTTTTTAATGCCCCCCCTTCGCCTAAATTTCCCTGCCATTCTATAACTGGTTCAGTCACCAACTAATCTCCATTCCGGCTATCTTTGTCTACCGCCCTATTTTCCTGCGTACCCATGGCCCTGATAAAGAAAGAAGTTGTTGACCAGATCATCCTGCAAGCCGACATTGTGGAGGTAGTGGGTGATTTTGTGAGTTTGAAGAAGAAGGGCCAGAACATGTGGGCGTGCTGCCCGTTCCACCATGAGAAGTCGCCCTCGTTCAGCGTGGCACCCAACAAAGGCATTTACAAATGCTTCGGGTGCGGCAAGGCGGGCAACTCTGTGCAGTTCATCATGGACGTGGAAGGCACCAGCTACGTGGAGGCACTCAAGTACCTGGCCAAGAAGTACAGCATTGACATTGAGGAAGACCAGAGCCCGGCGGCGGTGCAGGCCCAGAACGAGCGTGACAGCCTTTACATCCTCTCCGATTTCGCCAAAAAGTACTATGTAAACGCCCTCCATAAAAACGACGAAGGCCAGAGCATAGGCGCGCCGTATTTCAAGCAGCGCGGGCTCTCGGCGGCCACCATCCAGAAGTTTGAGCTGGGCTACAGCCTTGACTCCTGGGATGATTTCACCAAGGCGGCGCTGGAAAAAGGCTTCCTTTTGAAATACCTGGAGGAAACCGGCCTCACCATTGTCAAGCAGGAAGAAGGCAAGCAGTATGACCGGTTCCGGGGACGGGTCATGTTCCCCATCCAGAACGTCTCAGGCCGTACCATCGGGTTTGGCGCGCGTACCCTTAAAACCAACGACAAGAAATCCCCAAAGTACGTCAACTCGCCGGAGTCGCCCATCTACCACAAGTCTGATGTGCTGTACGGCATGTACCAGGCCAAGCAATCCATCCGGCAGGAAGACAACTGCTACCTGGTGGAAGGCTACCTGGATGTGCTTTCCCTGCACCAGGGCAGCATTGAGAACGTGGTGGCCTCGTCGGGTACGTCGCTCACCGAGAACCAGATCAAACTCATTGGCCGCTACACCAAGAACATCACGGTGTTGTATGATGGTGACCCCGCCGGGATTAAGGCCTCTTTACGCGGAATTGACCTGATTCTGGAAGGCGGCCTGAACGTGAACGTAGTCCTGTTCCCCGATGGCGATGACCCGGACTCCTACATCCGGAAAGTGGGTGACACCGCTTTTAAAGACTATCTGGAGAAAAACAGCCGGGACTTCATTTCCTTTAAGGCAGAGCTCTTCGCGCAGGAGGCCAAAGACAACCCGGTGAAGAAAGCCGAGGCGATCCGGGAAATGGTGGTCTCTATTGCCAAGATCCCCGATGCCATCAAGCGGTCCGTGTTCCTGCAGCAGTGTAGCCTGCAGTTCGGGATAGACGAGCAGGTGCTGATCTCTGAGTACAACAAAATTCACCTCACGGAGCAGAAAAACTCCCGGTCCCAACCTTCTCAGGGTTCATCTTACGGGAATTCCCCGGCTTCTTACGCTCCCGGCTCTTTTGAGGAAATGGCCGCTGAAGCCGAGGCCGCCGCTGCTGCCGAGGCCGCCATGTACGAAGACGAGGGCGCGCCGGAGGCCGACCAAAGCAACGTGCTCCGGGTGCGGGAGCGGGAGGTGATCCGGTTTATCCTGAACTACGCCGACAAAGAGGTGGAAGAAGGCCTCACCGCCAGCCAGTTCATGCTGGGCGAGCTGGAAGACATTGAGTTTAAGACCCCTATTTACAAAAAGCTGTTCGATCTGTGCCGCCTCAAACTAGAGCAGGGGTTTATGCCCACCGCCTCTGAGTTCATGCAGCACGAGGAAAAGGAAATCCGCACGGAAGTGGTGGATTTGCTGAGCGAGAAATACGAGTTGAGCAAAGGCTGGGCCACCCATGAGATCATCGTACCCCACGAAAGTGATCTGGTTTCTTACGGTTCTGAACGGGAGGTGCTGCGGCTGAAGTGGCGCAACGTGCAGCTTATGATCAAAGAACAGATGGATACCCTTCCCCGCCTCAAGGAGGCGCAGGAATTAGACAAGACCCTCCGCACCATCAAGGCGCTCAAAGAATTTGAAAAACAGATAGCTGATCTACTGGGTATAGTGGTGAGCAGATGAACTGGCGCCGGCTGAAACTGTACCGGTTCATGTGGGCCTTCTGGCTCATCATTGCCAGTCTGGTCACCGGTATGTACGGGTATCATACGCTGGAGGGCTACACTTGGTCAGAAGCCTTCTATATGACGGTGATCACTATTTCCACCACCGGGTTTCAGGAAGTGCACCCGCTCTCCTCCACCGGCCAGATTTTCACCTCTATCTATATTCTGGTCAATTTGGGCATCATCACCTACACCGTATCAGTGGTGACTACGTATCTTTTTGAGGGGGAATTAAGGGCCCTTTGGAAGAACTATATGAACGAACGGGAGATCAAGCGCTTCACTGACCACGTGATTGTATGCGGCTACGGCCGAAACGGCTCCAAAGCCACCCGCGACCTGCTGGCCTGCGGCGAACGGATTGTGGTGATTGAGAAAAACCAAGCCCTGCTGGCGGGCAAATCAAATGGCCAGGATAAATTGAGTTTTCTGTCTGGTGACGCCACCGAAGACGAACTGCTCATCAAGGCGGGGGTGCAGCAAGCCAAATCCTTGATCTCCACGCTGCCCAAAGACTCAGACAACGTTTTTGTGACCCTTACCGCCCGGGGCTTGAACCCAAAACTGCAGATCATCTCCCGGGCCTCAGAAAAGACCACGGAGCAGAAATTGAAAAGGGCGGGGGCCAATTACGTGGTCATGCCTGATGAGATTGGCGGCAGCCACATGGCCAGCCTGATCACACAGCCCGAGGTCATCCATTTCCTGGAGTTGCTCAACGGCACCGGCCCCAACAAACTGCACCTGGAAGAAGTACACCTTGACCGCCTGCACCAGGATCTGCGTGGTCTATCCATCAAGGAACTGGACCTCAGGAACCTGACCGGCGCCACCCTCATTGGCCTCAACCGCAACGGCAAGGAGTTCCTGATCAGTCCGGAAGTCGAGATCCGCCTTCAGGCCGGCGACATCCTTATCCTGCTGGGTTCTCGCGCCCAGATGAAGCGTTTCGCGCAGCTATTCTACACTGAAGAGTAAAAGAGGGGATAGGAGAAGGGGCTTCGGCTTGTAGAAGGAGCGCTTTGTCACCCGTTCCTGTTTAGGGGAGCTTTTCAGCAAAGCAGCAGAAAAACAGGAGCTGGTTTGAGTTACTTTCGTGAAAACAACGCTGGAAAAGCTGGTGCCCAGGAGCAGAACCCTGCCAAACGACCCGAGCAAAAGATGCCAGAAAGAACAGGGACCGTTTACGGGCTGCTTTCTGGGTAGTAAGGGGCAAATTATGCGCTTTTACGGTTTAACCACTCCAAGGCATCCATGTGGTGCGTGAAATACCCCACCTCTGGGTACCCGTGTTTGGCTGGAATCACGCCCGGAACTTCCGCGTTCGGGTTCAGAACGTGGGCAATGCGGGCTACTCCTAAATCTGCTACTTTAAAATTCCAATCTGCTTCTGTTAATTCGAACAAGATAGCAGAAGGGCCATGGAAGAGTTTTTGGGTGTCATCTAAAATAGCGGTACACGGATAGCTTCGCAGCAATTGCAAGACCCCTTCCCGTACCTCCTTAATGCTTTCTTCTGAGGCGGTACCCTGCCAGATGAGGTTAAGCAATTGATTTGACTTAATATACCGGACCACGCAGTACCTGCGCCCCAGGCTATTGGTAAAGTGTAGATAGGTAGGGTCCATGTGCTTCTTGTTGCGCTCCTGTAAGGGCATATAAAAGACTTGAGCGCATTGAACGCAAAAATCTTGCCGCAAAGGTAATGAATATATCTAAGCGTGGTTGTTTGGCAGGCCCAAAAGAGCGGTTGGCGCCTTCGCCTGGCAAGGCAGCGAATTTGCAGGGGCAGCGGCGTTCAGAACCAGTGGGCAAGAGGTAAACGAGCGGGAGCGGCAGACAGCGCAGAATCCTTTAGAAATCCGCTATCTTTGTGTTTTCAAAGGCAGAAGAGTCCCTTTACGGGGAATAAGGCATTTGGCTGGTCTGCCTGCATTAGATACATACCATGTTAGATAGAATAGAAGACGCAATAGAAGATATAAGAGCCGGTAAAGTAGTGATTGTGGTAGACGATGATGACCGCGAGAACGAAGGCGACTTTATCTGCGCCGCGGAGAAAATAACTCCCGAGATTGTCAATTTCATGGCTACCCACGGCCGGGGCCTTATCTGCGCCCCGTTGACCGAGGAGCGCTGCGATGAACTGGGGCTGGAACTGATGGTAGGCCGCAACACCGCCCTCCACGCCACACCGTTCACCGTGTCCGTTGATTTACTGGGCCACGGCTGTACCACGGGTATTTCGGCCTCTGACCGGGCCAAGACCATCCTGGCTTTGGCAGACCCCAAGACCGACCCCGCTTCTCTGGGCAAACCCGGCCATATTTTCCCGTTGCGCGCCCGCAAGGAAGGCGTGATCAGGAGAGCCGGCCATACCGAGGCAGCCGTAGACCTGGCCCAACTGGCCGGATTAGCTCCTGCCGGGGTGCTGGTAGAGATCATGAACGAAGACGGTACCATGGCCCGCATGCCGGACTTGGAGAAAGTGGCAGAACGCTTCGGCCTCAAGCTTATTTCTATCAAAGACCTGATCACCTACCGCCTGCAGAAGGAAAGCCTCATTGACCGTGAAATTGCCGTAGAGCTGCCCACCGACTGGGGTAACTTTGACCTGTACGCCTACACCCAGCGCAGCAACAACGCCAAGCACCTGGCCCTGGTAAAAGGCACCTGGGAAGAAGGCGAGCCTGTGCTGGTGCGCGTGCACTCTTCTTGTGTCACCGGAGACATCTTCGGCTCTTGCCGCTGTGACTGCGGCCCGCAACTGCACAAGGCCATGGAAATGATTGAGAAAGCCGGCAAGGGCGTGATCGTGTACATGAACCAGGAGGGCAGAGGCATTGGCCTTCTGAATAAACTCAAAGCCTACAAACTGCAGGAACAAGGCCTGGACACCGTAGAAGCCAATCTGCAACTGGGCTTTGGCACCGATGAGCGGGATTACGGCGTAGGTGCCCAGATTCTTAGAGACCTGGGGGTAACCAAAATGCGGCTCCTTTCCAACAATCCGCGCAAACGGACGGGCTTGATTGGCTATGGCCTGCAGATTGTGGAGCAGGTGCCCATTGAGATCATTCCCAATGAGCACAACCAGCGGTACCTCACCACCAAACGAGATAAACTGGGGCACACCATCCTGAAAAAATAAAGCAAAAAGGCAGAAGGTTTCTTCTGCCTTTTTGCTTTAAAAGACCAAAATCTGTAGTACCTTCTCTTCTCTCTCGGTCAATTGTACTTGCGCTAGAGTCTGTATAAAAACTGCGCCTCAAACCGCTTGTCTGCTGCACTTTAATACCGTTGCCTGCGTTATGGATGTACTAATAACAAGACAACCTTCTCTGGTTTTTTGAAGTATATTTTTTTAAGAACTGTATATTACTTTTAGAAGAGGACTGCAACATGAAGACGATGGTAAGCAAAGCGTGTGGCCTTTTAGTTGTACTGGTAATCTGGGCAACCCATGCCATGGCCCAATCTTCTGGTCTGGTAGATGAATGGCCCATGGGCCGGGTCTACCTGGCTACGGGTGATTCCATCAGTGGGAAAATCACCTACCACAGATCAGAAGACCTGGTTCGGATTCTTAAGCCCGATGGGTCAGTGGTGGCGTATGCCCCAGTAGCAGTGCGCGGCTTTGAGGCCATTGACAACGAAGGGCGTTACCGCCGGGTGTTTGTGACCCAGCGCTGGAACTTCGGGAACGACTACAGCGATTTTCTGGCGCCCGCTTTCTTTGAACAGATTGTGATTGGGAAGTACGGCTTGCTCAAGCGTGAGACCATGACCCGCCGTGACATTAGCCGTGACCCCATGTACCGGAACCCCTATTACCCCTACGGGTACGGAGGCTACCCCATGGGTGGGCCCATGTACGTAGACCAGCGCCTGGAGAACTTCTTCATCCTGCTCCCCAACGGCAAAGTGAAAGAGCTTCGGAACGTGAAAAAAGACCTGGAACTGATCTATGGCAAGAAAAGCGGCGCCATGAAGGAATACGTGCGGCAGAACAAACTCAAGTACACCAGCCTGCCAGACCTGGCCAAGATTGTGAGTTACCTGGGTGCCATCTCGCAGCCTGAGGTGAAGACCACATCTGTTGATTTATAGGCATCTGCTCCACGTTTGCCCACCTGCATTTCCCCCCTATAACAGAACGCCCCGCTAATGTAAGTTAGCGGGGCGTTCTGTTACGGGCTAAGATAGTTTTAGACCTGATTTATGGAAAAGGCCCCAAAACATACTTTATAAGTCCCTGGACCGCAGCAGCTGATAAGAAAGAAACCCGAAAAGGCCGATGTACAGCACCGCCGGCACCAAGGCCTGCCCAGGGGTAAGAAAGTCGGTGATGCCCAGCATGAGTTGCTCTAGCTCACTGTGGGGGTTAGGTGTTAAGGCCGACAGGGCTTTCATAGGGAAATACTTGTCTATGGTATCTGGCGTCTGCCATTGGATAAGCCGCTCCAGCACCAGGGTATACGCCAGGAAGACCATGATGGCCAACCCGGTTTTCCTGACCCAAAACGCCACCAGCATGGCCAGCGCCATGTATCCCATCACCTGCACCAGGTAGTAGAAAATGTATTGGGCCTCCGTGAACATAGAGGCAGCGCCTTCTTTGCTGTGGTAGAGGCCAAACCCCATCCCCAGCAGGAAAACGTACCCCGCCAGCAATAAAGCCAACAGCAGAATAACAGAAGCCTTACTCTGCACCACGTCTGCCCTGGAGTACCCGTCAATCACCTGTTGCCGCAGGGTCCGGAAGGTATATTCGTCAGAAACCAGGATGATGATCAGGATGCCCGGGATCAGGTTCAGGTAACTGGAGACATACGTCAGGTGCATCCAGAGCTTGGGGAACTGGTACAACTCGGCACCTGCCATCTGGCCGTTGACCATGACGTTGCCGCGGGCGTAGAAGAAGACGAACAGCAGGGCGGCTTGCAACAGCAGCAGTACCCAGAACGTGGAATAAGGCAGTAACTTACGGAGTTCTATGCGAAGTAGGGAGGTCATGCGTGATCGGCTTTAATGATTTCCAGGAACTGGCTTTCCAAGCTTTTCTTGCGCACCACCAACTGCCCCAAGGCAATACCCTGGGCGAAGAAGGCGCGGTTGAGTTCTGAACTGTCTACGCCATTTTGCAGCGTTACCTGTATTTGCTGGTCTGTTAAGCGGGCCTCCGCCACAAAGGGCAGGGCAAGGGCCGTCTGGAGCAGGGTTTCTAAAGGAGCACCTCCATTCAGGAAAACCAGGTCGTTGGTGGCCAGAATAGAAGAAACCGGTCCCTGGGCTTTGAGTTTCCCGTTGCGCAACACGGCCATGTGGGTGCAGACTTTCTCTACCTCATCCAGCAGATGGCTCGCCAAGACGATGGTTTTGCCCTGTGAGGCAATGTGGAGGATCAACCGGCGCACCTCGGCAATGCCCTCGGGGTCTAAGCCGTTGGTGGGTTCATCCAGGACCAGCACCTCGGGGTCACCCAGCAAAGCGGCACCAATGGCCAGCCGTTGCTTCATGCCCAGGGAATAGCCCTTGAACTTGTCTCCCCGGCGGTTGCCTAAGCCCACCGTCTGCAATGCTTCGCCCACGCGGGCAGGGGCTACCCCTTTCACCTCGGCCGTGAGCCGCAGGTTTTCTTCACCGGTAAGGTAGGGGTAAAAGTTAGGGGTCTCCAGCAGCGCCCCAATGCGGCGTTTCGTGCTTTTGGAAAGGGGCTGCCCAAACCACCGGAACGTGCCGGCGCTGGCGTTGATCACATCCAGGACAATGCCCAAGGTGGTGGTTTTTCCGCTGCCGTTGGGACCTAACAGGCCATAAATGCTGCCCTGAGGTACGTTGAGGCTCACTTGGTCCAGGGCCTGCACCGCGCCGTAGCGTTTGCTGATGCCCTGAATCTCTAATATATCTGCCAATTTGGTCTTGCTTGAAAGTGGTGGATTACAAAGCTAGGAGGAATTGGCAGAAAAGCGAGCGAAAGGAAACTTGGTAGTTTGGTTTAGGGGCGTTTACCACCCGGATTTGCGGAAATACCCCAAAACAAAAGCCCCTGGGGGCAAGGGCTTTTGTTTTAGTTTTTAGGTTTGGGAGCCGGTTGGGGCAGCGGCAGATCATGGATGGGCGGAGGGGGCGGGGAGGCCGGCAGTTTCCCGTATTTTTTCTCTGCCGCCTTGTAACCGGCCTCAGACTTAGGGAAAACCTCATTCGTGCCTGATTTCAAGACCACGTGGAAGCTGTTCTCTGTCCAGTAGATGTGGTTCACCGTAGGGTTCCGTTTCAGGAAATCCTGGTAGTCTGGTGGTAGGTTTTTCGCTTCCTGCCTTTTGATCACAGGCGGCGAAAACTTCTTTTTAACGACAGGCGGGAATAACTTTTCCTCCTGGCTAGTGGAAACCCCCACTTTGGCTCTGACGGGCGGAGGCGGTGCTGGCAGCGGGCCATATTTCTTCTCCAAAGCCGCTACACCCGCCGGGGATTGGTCAAATGTCTCTATTTCTCCGTTTTTCAAGAGAACATAGAAGGTATCCTCTGAACCGGTGAAGCCTTTCACGCTAGGGTTGCGCTCCAGAAATTCCTTCGGCCAATCTTTTCTGAAAGGCGGTGGCGGAGGGGGTGGGGCCATAGCTGCTTCTGGGGCTAAGGGGGCCGCTGCAGGAACGGGCGGGGGCGGAGGGGGGCCAGGCAGGGCGCCGTATTTCTTCTCGGCTTGGGCTATTCCCTCTGGGGTGCTGGCGTATTGCTCCGTTTCTCCGGATTTAAGGTACACCTGAATGGCCTGGCCGCTCCAGGTGATTCTTTTCACCGCAGGATTCCGCTTCAGGAAGGCCTCATAGTGGTCCTGGGTAGGCACCGTTTGAAGCGAATTCTCCTGCGGCAGGATTCCTCCTAACTCGGAGCTGGTGCCGGCAATGCCATGGCAGGCAATCAAACCGGAAAACAACAGGGGCAATACGGCCAGAAAACGGACTTTCTGGGCTTGGGCGGAAGGGGCTTTATTCATCATCTTGATTCGGTGTTTTAAAGATGGAAAACTGAAAGAAGTGGTAAAGGAAAGGGGCGAAACTCCGGCCGTATGCAGCAGCGAAAATTGATACTGTTTCCGATCAATGCCGGCTTCCAGGGTCCGTTGATCGGTGAGGAACTCCAGGTTCTGCTTCAACGATTTGCGCAACAGCCACACCGCCGGGTTAAACCAGTTGAAAAGCGTGGTTATCTCTATGAGCAGGATGTCCAGGGTATGCCATTCCCGTACGTGCGTGTGCTCATGCTGCAGGATAGGCAACCAATCTTTCTGCGGGTGCTGCCGTGGGTTGAAGTAGATGGCCTTCCCGAAGGAGAACGGCGCTAACCTAGCCTGCACCTCGCGGTACTTGATGCCCTGGTAAGAGGCGCGATCCGCCTTCCGGTGAATGGCGTACAAAGAGGCCATCTGTAGTAAGAACCGGCAGACCATCACGCCCGCCCCCAGCCAGAAAAGCACCACCGGAATGAGCCAGACATCAAACCCTTGTTCTGCCGGGGCTACCGGTAAAGGCATCTGCCAGTAAGGAGCAAAGTTCTGGACGGTCTGGTAAAGCTGCTGTTTCTCTTCCAGCAGAGAGGCCAAATCCACGAGCGGCAACAGACCCGAGAGCAGCAGCCCTGAAACCAGGAAAAGACGGTTGAGCCGGTAAAACGTGGTCTGCCGTAACACCAACTGGTAGGTGGCATAGAAGAGGGTGAGGCCCACGTTGACTTGGAGGAGATACAGGAGGAGGGCTGGCATCTTATTCGGGCTTTTGGTTTTCAATCATGTCCATGATCTCTTTCAACTCTTGGGGGCTCAGCTGTTTCTCCTTCACGAAGAAGGCCACCAGCTCTTTGTAGGAGTTCTGGAAATAATCGCCCACAAACCCCTTCATGAATTTCTTCTTGTATTCCGCAGCCTTGATGAGGGGAGAATAGCGGTAAGTATTTCCCAAGCGTTCGGCCTGCACAAAGTCTTTCTTCTCCAGGTTCTTCACCGTGGACGCCAAGGTGGTGTAAGGCGGCTTGGGTTCCGGTAGCTTCTCCAGAAAGTCTTTGATGAAGCCGCCCCCGGTTTCCCAGATGACCTGCATGGCGTCTTCCTCTTGTTGGGTTAGTTTCTCCATGTTGTCCTTTATTTACGATGTCTTCGTAATTCTACGAAAAATTCGTAATAAAGTGTGTATCAGGTAGGAAATATTTTCCGCTAAGTAAAAAAAGCCTTTCCCGGAGCAGGAAAAGGCTTTTTTTACTTAGCGGAATAATGGATTCGATTGGCTACATCATCCTTAATAGATCATTCTTATTTGTCCATTGCCCATACTTGTTTTCACACCCAAATTGTCATCCTGAAAGGATCTTGTGACCAACTAGAAAGGCCTTGGCTCTTGCGCCTTTACCGTTCGCCCACAAGATCCTTTCAGGATGACAGAAGGAGGAGAGGCAATTGAAGCAAAATTGGCAATAGAGGTAACTGGGGCAATTGACGGGAAAAGGCTACGGAGAAGCGAGCGGCGGCTTGAACCCTTGGAGATAAAGCCCACAAAAACAAGGCCTAGCACCTGCCACCGCCTAAAAAAGGCCATTATTGACTTCAGTAAAGCCTGCAAAAAGCAAGTCCTAGGAAAAGCGTTAAGAACCACACATGGATTTAGGGGCTGTTTTATTGAAAACAGCCCCTAAATCCATGTCTATTGCACCGGAAGCGCACCTCCTTGCCAGCGGGCTACCGGGTAGCGCAGGTGCGTGTTCTCATAATGGGGCGTGTGACGGTACACAAAGTTCAGTTGCGCCTGTGCGCTTTTGGCCAGAGCCGGATCTTTGGCTTTGGCTTCTTCCAGGGCGGCTTTCAGTTTAGGGTCTTTCCGGAGGTATTCGGCGGCCAGGTCTTCAAATACATAGGCAGAGAAGTATTCTTTCTGCCCCAGAATGGAGTCGAAGAAGTTCCAGGCAAAATAAGAGTCGGGGGCCTGCGGTTCCAGGGTTTCCACCAGAAAGCGGTTGCTCACCTGGTTCAGGTACACCACGTAGTCACCGGCGAAGTACTGGATAGGCTGCTGTACTTTTTTCACCTGTACCTCGGTGTGCAGGTAGTGCCCCTCATAAGGGCGTTGACCGGTTTTGTAGTCGGTGATGTAGTAGGTCTCGGGGGTGAGCACAGTGTCTCTGGTCAGGCGCTTCAGTTCCACCTGGTTCTGCCGCAGGCGTTCAATGACCTGGCTCCAGGCTTGCGGGATCAGGTAGGCCACCGGTTTCGTGACCGTGAGGGTAGGGCGGAAGGTGTCAAAGAACTTCACCGGGCGGGTAAAGGGGGCGTTGCGGTCATAGTACAGGCGCTCCAGACCGCTTACCTCACTGGGTTTGTACTTGGCCTCGTAGCCTTTGAACTTAATGATTTCTACCTGCGTGGTGTCAGGTGCCCAGTTCAGCACGAACTCCTGTTGGGTGAGCAAGGCGGCGCGGTCTTTCCGGCGGGCTTCCTGAATGGCCTTGCCGTTTTTGGCGGTATAGTCCAGGAACTCCAGCATGAGGTCATAGGTAGAAGCTACCCGCTTGTCAAAGGACTTGAGCATGTGCGTCTCCGGAATGAACCCCAGGGTCTGGAACAGGGTGGTGTAGCCGCTCGCATAACGCGGTAAATCGGCGAAGCCGAAGATGCCAGTCTCCGGGGTCTCGCCGCGAGAGTTCACGTACGGCACCAGGGGCCATTTGCGTTTCTCCATGCCTTTGTACAGCGCCGGCAGCATCTGCTGCTTTAAAAGGGTGCCCAAGGCCCCGCCCAGCTTGTTGTGCTGCGTGGGAATGAGCGTCATGGTGTATTGGTAGTCGGCGCCGTTGCTGGTGTGGTTGTCCACGAACACCTCAGGGTCCCAGGTGCGGAAAATGGTGGCGAAAGTCTGGGCATTTTTCGAGTCTTCCTTGATGAAATCGCGGTTCAGGTCCAGATTTCTAGAATTGCCCCGGAAACCGTAGCTCACAGGGCCATTCTGGTTTGTGCGGGTATGGCTGTTGCGGTTCAAAGCGCCGCCTATGTTGTAAATGGGAATGATGACCAGCACCACGTGGTCCAGCTGCTTCTTCAGCTTTTTATCCTGCATCAGGTCGCGGGCCAGCATCATGGTAGCGTCAATGCCTTCGGGCTCGCCCGGATGGATGCCGTTCTGCACCAGCAGCACCGTCTTGCCTTTGCGGTGGAGGGAAACCGGGTCAAAGTCGCCGTCGGTGGAAAGCACCACGGTATGCAAGGGTTTCCCGGCATCGGTGGTGCCAATGGGCGTCATTTTGATTTCAGGGTACGCTTCATCTAACCGCTGGTAATAGGAGATGCACTCCTGGTAGGTGGCGGTTTGGGTGCGGTTGCTTTTCTCGTAAGGGGTTTTCCAGTCGGGTGTAGCCGGGCCAGCGGAAAGCAGCGCGCCCAGAAAGGTGAGCAAGGGAAGGAACATGGTGGTGGGTCTTGTAATGAGCCGGTAATGTTAGCTATTCTGGAGGGGAATGTAAAGGAATAATGGTGGGTGGATGAGACCAGGCATTGCCTTGTCTCACGTTTGCAGATGAAAAGGCCTTTCCTCTGGATGAGTCGCGAAGGATGGCGTGTGATTACGCAATTGGGCGTCTGCCTCTCCTTGCCGTTTCTTTCGTTGATGGACAGTTTTGTGCATGCGGTATGCTGTTCCCTTGGGTTGTCCGCTTTTTTCATGGGTGCAAGTACGGCTCTTTGCATAGCTGCCGCTAAGCGCTCACGGCCGTGAGGCCCCGTCTTCCCCTCTCGCACTGCCCTTTCGGCCTGAACTGACTGTTCCTCTTAGAAGAGGTTTATTTAGGGCCAAAAGCGAGGCGCGCTCGGGAAAGACTGGAATGGGCAATGCGTGAGCAGGTTGTAATAGACCTCACAGGTTTTCAAAACCTGTGAGGTCTTGGCTTCCCTGACGTAAGGCTTCAACTTAGCTTCTATGAACCGTGGTTAAAGCTAAAGAAAGGGTTCTGAGCAAAGAAGGGGCTCAAGGAAAAAGCGTGATACCGGGAATTCCCTCTCCCCTGGGGAGAGGGTTAGGGTGAGGGGCTGCGGGCATTCAAGGCAAAGGCTTTTCCAGGTAGGAACCTACTCCCCCTCATCCTAGCCTTTTCCCTGAGGGAGAAGGAACGGCGTGCTTCCGTTTGAGGACTGGTTTACTGAAGGGAGCCGGAAAACGCGTGACCGCCAAAAAAATGCAGACTCCAGCTATGCCGGGAAGTCTGTGGTTTCCCTTGCTGCCCTGCAGCGGGAACGGGAACCGAAGAGCTTGGCTTTTTCACTGTTTCAAGGCTGTTTATCGTTTATCAAAAAAGAGCCTTGGAACGGTGTTGAAGAACCTTTCTTTACAAGGCAAGGAGTTACGCCATGTCCCTTTTCCTGTCGCGGAACATGCCTTCATCCAGGCTGTAGCGGCCGGGGCCGATGAAGTAGAGGCTGAGAAAAAGGATGGCTGCTTCCAAGGCGTGCGAGTAGCCGCCAAAGCCGTCGCCGGCTACCATGTGCCGGAGGGCAGCCATGATCATAGTGACCAGCAGAAGCAGGGTGATGGGCCTGAAAAGGAAGCCCAGCATCAGGAACAAACCGCCTACCGTCTCGGCGAATGCGGCCATAAACCCAAAGAACGCCGCCCCGGAGGTAATGCCCACCACTGACATGGCACTGCCAACCTGCTCCCACTTTTCCATGCCGCCCGTCATCTTGGGCCAACCATGCACAATGAACATAAACCCGATGCCCAGGCGGAGGATCAGCAGCCCTATGTGCTGGTGAGGATACAGATTGCGGAGAAAGCTCATGGTTGTATTGAAAAAGTTGGAAGGTGATGTTTCACTTTACGGAAATTACGAAAGAACGGCGCAAGCCTTCCCGTCTGGGGTTCTTCCTGCTGATAGCTTTTGGTTTGTCTTCTTTTTGTATGGCTTTTCACCCTTTACTTCTTTAAAAGAGGGCAGCCGTTCGCGCAGCAGGTTCAAAAAGAAGCGGCGTACCGTGCAAAGGCACGCCTCTTCTGTTTTCGGCCTTCATTTCCGGAAACGCCTGTAAAAAGGTTAGTAAAGCATGATGCTGGTGACGGGGGTGGTGGCAGGGATGTCTTTCACCTTCAGGCTGCCCCAGCGGGTAGAAGGTATTTGGCGCATATCCAGCACGAAACTGATCTTGTCCACCTCTGAGATGGCCACAAAAATGCCCTCGCCGGTACCCACCCGGGTGATATTGAAATGGTTTTTGACCTCGCCAAACGTGCTCCCAATGCCCACGCCGGCTGAGCTCTTAAAGGCGGGGTTCAGGACCGTGATGCGCGATACTTTGCAGGCGGTGCCGTTGCATTGCTGTTCTACGCGCAGGTCTGGCCGGCGGCGCTCCCCAAGCACTTCATAGGCTTTGGTGGTGGTGCCCTCCAGGGTATGGTCTATTTCCTGGAGCTTCTGGGTTCCGTAGGCCTGTTTCAGCTCTTCTATGGGCATCCCTATTTTCACGCGGCCCGCCTGGCCCTTCTGCAAGGTCAGGTTAAAGAGCGGGTTGTCTGCGGAGGGCGGGGTGGAAGCGGTAGAGGGGGCACCGGGCAGCGGTTCTTCAGACATGGGCTCTGCCGGGGCAGGGGTGGGGCCATCAGGGCTTTGCGCCGGGGCTTCTGTGGCCTCGGGGGCCACCTCCTCAGCGGCTTCTTCCAATTGCACCTCGGTGTTGTCTTTCACGGCAGCGGTGTCTTGCTTGCAGGCGGCCAGCGCCAGGAGGGCACCAAACAGGAAAGCGGATTTCTTCATGGCTATAAAGGTTTTAGCACGGCATAGGTACGGTTTCCTGGGGCTTAACGCAAGCGTTTGGCCTAAGTTGCGGTGCTTCTAATTTGGCCGCGGGCCGTATACAAGCTAAATTGCCGCCGAACTTAGAAATTGATCACGATGAAGAAAAAGCCCTTGATTTTAGTGTCCAATGATGACGGAATCACTGCGCCGGGGATTCATACCCTGGTGAAGGTGATGCAGCGGATAGGAGAGGTAGTGGTAGTGGCGCCAGATGGTCCTCAATCAGGAATGGGGCATGCCATCACCATCGGGAACACCCTCCGGTTAGACCGGTCATTGGTCTTTGCCGAAGTGGAATCATACGAGTGCTCCGGAACCCCCGCTGACTGCGTGAAACTGGCCAAGCACCACATCCTGAAAGACCGCAAGCCGGACTTGGTGGTGAGCGGGATCAACCATGGCTCCAACTCCAGCATCAGCGTGCTGTATTCCGGTACCATGTCGGCAGCCATAGAGGCGGCCATTGAAGGCTTACCCGCCATCGGGTTCTCGCTCTGCGACTACGGCCATGACATAGATTTCTCCCACACGGAGGAGTACGTGGAACTGATCACCCGGCAGGCGCTGGAGCACGGCATTCCGGCAGGTGTGGCCCTGAACGTGAATTTCCCTAAGAAATCAAACGAACCCATTGCCGGGGTAAAAGTTTGCCGGCAAGCGGTGGCTAAGTGGGAAGAGGAGTTTGACGAGCGCCTGGACCCCCGGGGCCGCGTGTACTTCTGGCTTACCGGCAACTTTGTGAACTATGACAAAGGCGAAGACACTGATGAAGCGGCCCTGGCCCAGAACTACGTGTCTGTTGTGCCCTGCCAGTTTGATATGACCGCCCACCACACCATTGGCCTGCTCAACAACGACTGGGATCTGAACCCAGGGGCCCAGGCACCGGCCGCCTCTAAGACCCTGGAAAGCGGCCGCAGCGAAGGATAAACCACGTTTAAAGCCTATTTAAACCAAAAGAGCCTGAAACCGCACAGCGTTTTCAGGCTCTTTTTTGAGACCAAGGGGCAAAATAGTCTCCTTAAGCCAAGCCTTACCGGCAGCACCTGGGGTAAGGCTAGGTTGAAACAGACGCTATGCCTTAAAGGCGCAAGAGAAGTTGTTAGGCGATCTTCTTCTTGTCAAAGCTTTGGAACGGGCCGTACTGGGCTTTCTTGATGGTGATGCCCGCTACGCGCAGCTGCACCTCTACCGGAGCCAGCTTTTTGGTGAAGTCAGAGGAAATCACTTTCCCGTAAAAGGCTTTGGCCTCTTTGGAGGCACCTTTTTCAAAAGAATGGGTAGAGAGCTGCTTGGTGATGGGTTTGCCTGGAATTACTTGGTACGACGTGGTCACTACCTGGTACGAAGGCATAAAGGGTTTGATAGCTTTCTTGAGTAGACGTTTCATGCAATAGTGCTGTTTAATAAAGGGGTTAGAGGCGGTATGAACAAATATAATCCTTCTTTTTTCATCTTTCCTAATTAGCTTTTCCTTCTTTGTGAAATAAAATGGTTATTTCTTGATGCTATCACTTTAGTAAGAACTTGGTTTAGCTTGCTGGGTTAAGGTGAAGGTGGCTAAGGTGAAGTATAAGGTGTTATACTGCTATTTTACCTAAATAAGAAGTAAAGCAGAAAACTGTACTATTTTGATGGATTGGTCTGGATGGTCTAACGCAGTTCCTTGTATTTTAATTCAATCAAGAAAGGATGATCAGCTTGGCAAGCCCTCAACGTAAGATGAAAAAGGGCCTCCCTTTCCCGAAAAAGGCCTAAAATAGGAATTAGGGTTCTATTGCCAGCGGCTAAAAAAAAGGCGGGCGCCAAGCCTTCAGGTAAAGCCCTTTCCTGAAGGCTTGGCTCCCTGAATAAGAAAAGGCGCTGCCCGGCACGAAACCTAGGCAGCGCCTTCTGTTGAGGGATAAGGAAAGCTTGGACGGAGCTTAACTCTTGGCTTTTTTCTGGTTCACCTGCTTTTCAGCTAACAGCAGGGCATTATAAGCGTTAACGAAGCCCCCGGTCACCGAGAGGTCAGACAGCTTTACCTTCTTTCGGGCTTCCGTCTCAGAGGCTGGTGAAAGAGCCGTTTCTTTGGGGTACACCACCACCGATTTCAGCAGTACCTCCTTTAACTCTGAGGCGGTCAGCTCTGGGTAATAAGACCACACCAAGGCCGCCACTCCACTTACTACCGGGGTAGAGAAACTGGTGCCGTCCATCTTGGCGTATTTGTTGCCCGGGGCCAAAGACACAATGTCTACGCCTGGGGCGAAGAGGTCTACCGTCTGTTTGCCGTAGTTGGAGAAAGGAGCCACCAGGTCTTTGCCCAGCGTTCTGGAGGTAGCACCCACCTCAATCCAGCTCCTGATCTGCGCGCCATCTCCCAGCACCCGGGTAGGGAAATGCGGCACCTGGTCATTGTTGGAGGCCTCGTTGCCGGCGGCGTGCACCAGCAGCACATTCTTGGACTCAGCATACTTCACGGCCTCGTCTACAAACGCCTTCTGGGGCGAGAAACCTTTCCCGAAACTCATGTTGATGATATGGGCGCCGTTGTCTACCGCGTATCGAATAGCCAGGGCGATGTCTTTGTCATATTCATCGCCTTCGGGTACCGCCCGCAGGGCCATGATCTGCACGTTCTCAGCGATGCCGTCAATGCCCAGGTTGTTGCCGCGCAAGCCGGCAATGAGGCCAGACACGGGGGTGCCATGGGTAGGCCGGGGACCCGCCACATCGTTGTTGCCGTATTTGGTGTCAGAAATTACCTCTGGGTTGTCCGCAATCACGGTGCGCGGGTTGAAGGCCAGGTTCAGGTGTTTCTCCAGGAAGGTGTCTGTATATTCCTTGTATTTCTGGAACGCTTCTACCGTAAGCCCCTGGTTGAATCTGCCCAGGTACCAGGCCCGCGCCTTCATCACGTTCTCGTCTGGAGTGGAGATTTTCTGCACGTCCTGCACGGTGAAGTCTTTGGTTTTCAGGTGCGCTGCCAATACGTCCTGCACCTGGTTCAGGACCTGTTCAAAGGCGGCCAGGGTTTCTTTGGTCTGTTGGTGTTTGGCCAGTTCCTTTTCATAGGTCTGCTTGCTGCGCAGGTAGGTTTTGTACTCCGGTTGCTGGGCCAGGGGAACCTCAGAGATAGCATTCACGTGCTGGTACACGGGGGCCAGCTTGCGCAAGAGGCGCACGTACTCATAGGTTTCATACCGGATGTTTTCGCCCTGGGCGTTGCCTAAAAAGCCCCAGCCGTGCACGTCGTCTACGTAGCCATTCTGGTCGTCGTCCTGGCCATTGCCCGCCACTTCTTTCTTGTTAACCCAGATCCGCCCTTTGAGGTCTTCATGGAAAATGTCAATGCCGCTGTCTATCACGGCCACCACAATGGTTTTCTTGGGTTTTTTATTACCCAGCAGTTCTTTGTAGGCGCGGTTCACGCCCGTGCCCTGTACTTTGTCTTGCACGGGGTCCAGGTTGTACCAGTTCACGTAAGCGGGGTCAAAGGCCGCCACCGAAGGCACCGGGTCTTCCTGCGCAAACACCGGGAAAACCGATAACCCTGCCAGCAGAAGACTGGCCGATGTTCTTAAAATATAGCGATAGGGGATTTTCATAGCGTGTCAGGGGCAAAAACCATTCCATTCCCTGCCAAGGAGAAAGGGAGAGTTTTAAGTCAAAGGAAAAGTTCTTTCTGAAAAGGTACGTATTTTTTGGGAGACCGGCCTTTCTGCGGGCCCTTCATTTGTTTGTGACCATTCCCTTTTGGGGCTTGTTTTATAAAAATAAGCCCAAAAGGGAGCCAATCTGCTGCCCCTGGTGTTGCGCTGGTTTCGCCAAGGGTTTGTTCCTGAATAATCCTTCTGCTGAGGAGGTTGGAATTCGAAGCAATCGGGGAAATCCTAGTATCTTTGCGGTCTTATTTAGAAAAAACATGATATCAGTTGACTCGGTCGCTGTTGAATTCAACGGCGCGGCTCTTTTCAGTAACATCACCTTTAACATCAATGAAACCGACCGGATCGCCCTCATGGGCAAGAACGGGGCGGGAAAGTCTACCCTCCTCAAGATCATTGCGGGCGTGAACAAACCCACCAGAGGCAAGGTCTCGGCGCCCAAGGATGCTGTGATCGCCTACCTGCCACAGCACCTGCTCACAAAAGATGAGAGTACGGTGTTTGAGGAGGCTTCTAAGGCGTTCGGGCAGATTCTGGAGATGAAACGGCAGATGGAGGAACTGAACACCCAGCTGGAAACCCGCACCGACTATGAATCTGATGCCTACATGAAGCTCATTGAGGACGTGTCTGAGCTCAGTGAGAAATACTACTCCATTGAGGAAATCAACTTTGACGCCGAGGTGGAGAAAACCCTCCTGGGCCTTGGTTTCCTGCGGACAGACTTTACCCGCTCCACCAGCGAGTTCTCGGGTGGGTGGCGGATGCGCATTGAGCTGGCCAAGATCCTGTTGCAGAAACCGGATCTGATTCTGCTGGATGAGCCCACGAACCACCTGGACATTGAATCAGTGCAGTGGCTGGAGGATTTCCTGCTGAACAACGCCAAGGCCGTGATTGTGATCTCGCACGACAAGGCCTTCGTAGACAACATCACCAACCGCACCATTGAGGTGACCATGGGCCGTATCTACGACTACAAGGTGCCTTACAGCCAATACCTGCAGCTGCGCAAAGAACGCCGCGAGCAGCAGCAGCGCCAGTTTGACGACCAACAGAAAGAGATTGCCGATATTCAGGCGTTTATTGACCGTTTCAAGGGAACTTACTCTAAAACGCTGCAGGTGCAGTCGCGGGTGAAGATGCTGGAGAAGATTGAGATCATTCAGGTAGATGAGGTAGACACCTCGGCGCTGAACCTCAAATTCCCGCCCGCCCCGCGCTCCGGCAACTACCCGGTCATTGTAGAGGAACTCACTAAAAAGTACGGCGACCACACGGTGTTCAAAGATGCATCTTTGACCATTGAGCGGGGCGAGAAGATAGCCTTTGTGGGCAAGAACGGCGAAGGGAAGTCTACGCTCATCAAAGCCATCATGGGCGAGATTGACTACGAAGGAAAACTGCAACTGGGCCACAACTCCATGATCGGTTACTTCGCGCAGAACCAGGCTTCCCTCTTAGACGAAGACCTGACCGTGTTCCAGACCATTGACCAGATTGCCGTTGGCGACATGCGCACCCGCATCAAAGACATTCTGGGCGCCTTCATGTTCGGTGGCGATACCGTGGAGAAGAAGGTGAAGATGCTGTCCGGTGGCGAAAAGACCCGTCTGCCCATGATCAAGCTGCTCCTACAACCGGTGAACCTGCTCATTCTTGATGAGCCCACGAACCACCTGGACATCAAAACCAAGGACATCCTGAAAGATGCGCTCAAGGCCTTTGACGGCACGCTGATCTTAGTATCCCACGACCGCGACTTCCTGGACGGGCTTGCAACCAAAGTGTTTGAGTTCGGGAATAAGCGCATCAAGGAGCATTTTGAGGACATCAACGGTTTCCTGCGTAACAAGAAAATGGAAAACCTCCGCGAGATTGAGCGCAAGACGGTGACCAGCTAGATTGGCCGCTTTTGGATATTAAAAATCCCCACTGCCTCTAAAGGTTGGTGGGGATTTTTGTTTTGATAGGTGTAGCGGCGTTACACTGTAACGCCGTGGTTCCATGAAACAGAAAAGTCTCCACCAAAACAGACTGTTTTCCGGAGCAATAATGGATTCCTAATGGCAACCACCTTAACGTCATTTAAAACGACTCTGCTGCGTAGAGCCACGGCGTTACGGTGTAACGCCGCTACATTTTGCCTTTATTAGGTGGTTTCAAGAAAATGGGCTAAAGGAAGAATCCAGCGGGAGCGGTGTTCGTTTAAGGATATTGGAGCTGTTAAAACCAGTATGGGAAGATATGACGCCTTCAGTAAAAAGAACCGCCGCCTCACGGGATATGATTACCGGATGGAAGGGCTTTATTTCATTACCATCTGTACCCAAGACCGTTGCCCATTTTTTGGTGAGGTGAAAAATGGAATAATGGAGCTATCTGATGAAGGGACTATAGCCCATGAATATTGGTTGGAGATAGAACAGCATTGGCCTCGGGTTTTTCTTGGTGAATTTGTCATCATGCCAAACCATGTGCACGGGATAATTGGATTGGAGGGGGAAGATAATTTGAAAACCAAGGCCCTTTCCTTGATCGACGGAGATTCGGCGTTACAGTGTAAGGCCGCTACGGGCCTTTATAATGGTAAGAACGAATCCATGGCGAATTTATCGCCGAAGGCAGGTTCTCTCTCCAGGATTATAGGTTCTTATAAGGCGGCTTGTACCAAAATGATCAGGGGCGTGAGCACAATGCCTTTTGGTTGGCAAGCCCGCTACCATGACCGCATCATCAGAAATCAGCGCGAGCTGGTGCATATAGAGCAGTACATTCTATCCAACCCCACCAAATGGCAGGAAGATAAGTTCTACCAACCGTAGCGGCGTTACACTGTAACGCCGTGGTTCTACGGAGCAACAAAGGCCTCGTCTAATTGAACCTCTATTTGCAAGGATCTTTTTTCCACGGATATCGGTTCGTTCTGGTAGAGGCTTCTAGTTTCATGGAGCCCCGGCGTTACAGTGTAACGCCGCTACATTCTAATGCCTACCAGTTTTCTAGACCCTTCCAAAAACAGAAATCCCCGTTGCCAAGTGACAACGGGGATTTTTGACCTGTTTTTCTAAAAACCAGCCTACAGCACTGGCTTACTTTTCTCGTCTTTAAACACGCTCAGTGCCGCAGACTGCACCTTCTGCCGGAAACCGGCCCAGGAGGTGGAGAAGAAGCTGTTCACTTTGGTTACAGCACCCTGCGTGAGGGTGGCGGCTTGTTCTACCAGCTGCGTCTCTGTTTGCGTGATAGGCTCCGTGCGGCTGGAAAGATACGTGCGGGCTTCCTGCAGTTTAGAGAGCGGCGTGAGTTGGTTCAGACGGCCGTAGCCCTGGCGGGAGAGTTGTTGCCCCTGGATCATTTCACGGTAGGTTTTGATGGAATCCTGCATGGCTTTGATGCTGCGCTGTAGGTCGGCTTTTTCTTTGCCGCTGGCTAATTTCAGTTGGGAATTGATGGCCTCGGTGGCATCTGACGCTTCCTGCAGGCGGTCTAACACAGCGGTTAATTCCTGGGTGTTTTTGTTTAAACGCTCCTGAAGCGCGCGCCGCGCGATCATGTTCTCTTTCTGGAAGGGGAAACGAGGATCAGCCTTCACCGTCACCAGCGTAGAGTCTTTGTGGCCGGCGTACTGCATCACCAGTTTGTAAGTGCCTGGCAACACCGGATTGCCCGCTGGCTCACCGCCGCCGCCTCCGCCTCGTTGGCCCCGGTTGCCGCCTGGTTGGCGGATGCCGCGCTCGGTCAGGTTCCAGGACATCCGCTGGAAGCCCAGGGTTGAATCTGGGAGTTGGCGCAGGGTGCGGATCAGGTTGTTTTGCGCGTCAAATACCCGCAGGGTGAGGGAATCTGCCTTTATGCGAGCTACGGGAGAGAGGGCGGCTGTGTCACGGGCGGGCAAAGAGGTAGCCATTCTGTCGC
Organism: Rufibacter glacialis; assembly: GCF_008271745.1. Lineage (GTDB taxonomy): Bacteria > Bacteroidota > Bacteroidia > Cytophagales > Hymenobacteraceae > Nibribacter > Nibribacter glacialis. The sequence goes on from NZ_VKKZ01000019.1 coordinate 515,512, forward strand.
CGGTCTCTTTGTTGAGTTCTGTGGCCGGCATTTTCTTTTTAGGAACTGCTTTTCTGGCGGGAGCCGGGGTGGGTGTAGAGGCCTTCGGTTTCAGATAATAGGTGACCGTAGCTCCGGCGGGTTTGTTGGCCGCCTGGTAGAGGTTGTCGGCCTCTGAGCCGTAACCTGGGGCCGAAGCGTAGCTGGCTAGATACGCTTCGGCGGGCTCAAACACTGCCAGCGGTTTCTGCAAGGCTTTGCCGCCGGTAGCCGCCAATTGGCGCAGCGGCCTGATGTTGTCCAGCACATACACAGCGCGGCCGAAGGTGCCGATCACTAGGTCAGCTTCCCGTTCCTGAATAGCCAAGTCCATGACCGGCACAGAAGGTAATCCCTGAGTCCACTGGGTCCAGTCTTTGCCGTCGTTGATGCTCACCCAAAGGCCATGCTCGGTGCCGGTGAACAACAGGTTGGGCTGGGCTGGGTCTTGAATGAATGACAAGGCATACCCCCGTACCTTCTTGCCGTCTACCAGCCTGGTCCAGGTTTTGCCAAAATCAACGGTGCGGTACACGTACGGGCTGAAATCCTGCCCGAAGCGGTAGTGGTTGGCCACCACAAAGGCCTCGCCGGCCCGGTGGCGCGAGGCGGTGATCTGCGGAATCCAGGCTTCGGCCGGGAGGCCGGGCAGGCGGTCGCGCAGGTTCGTCCAGCTTTTGCCGCCGTCGCGGGTGAGTTGCACGTGTCCGTCATCGGTGCCTACCCAGATCACGCCTTTCTCCAGGGAACTGGGCGCAATGGTGAGAATGGTGTTGTGGTTTTCGGCGGAGGTGATGTCTAGGCTAAGGCCGCCGCTTTCCTGCTGTTTCTGCTGGGCAGGGTTGTTGCGGGTCAGGTCTGGGGAGATGGTCTGCCAGGTGAGGCCTTCGTCTGCGGATTGGTGCAGGTACTGGCTGGCGTAGAAGATCCCGTTCTTATTGAACGGATCCAGGGCAATGGCGGCGTTCCAGTTGAAGCGCAACTTCGTCTTCAAGTCCGGGGACGTAGGCTTGGCAATGTAAGACCGGCCGGTTTCTTTGTCATACCGCACCAGGTTTCCGCCCTGCGACATGGCGTAGCCAAAGCGGGCATCCTCGGGGTCTGGCACCACGTCAAAGCCGTCACCGCCCTGTACGGTCTGCCAGTAGTAATTGCGGAGGCCGCCGCGGGTGAAGGTGTAGGCCGGCCCGGTCCAGGAGCCGTTGTCCTGCAGGCCACCGTACACGTTGTAGGGTACCTCATTGTCTACGTTGATGTGGTAGAACTGCCCAAAGGGTAAAGCCTCTGGGAAACTCCAGGTTTTGCCCCGGTCGCGGCTGATGGCCAGGCCGCCGTCATTCCCGTCCAGGATCAGGTTGGGGTTCTCGGGGTGAATCCAGAGGGCCTGGTGGTCAGCGTGCACGGCGTCCATGGAGGCGGTCACGTGGAAGGTCTTGCCACCGTCTTCGCTCACCGACAGGGGCTGGTAGAGCATGTACAGGCGGTTCTCGTTCTTGGGGTCTACGTAGATCTCATTGAAGTAAAAGGCCCGGTTGGTCACAATGGAAGGATCTTCGGTCACCTTAGTCCATTTCTCGCCGCCGTCGTCTGAGCGGTACAAGCCGTTCTTGGTGGCCTCCACCAACGCGTAGATGCGGCTGGGCATGCTGCGGCTCTGCGCCAAGCCTAACCGTCCTAAGTTCCCGGCTGGCAAGCCATCAGCCGCGCCTTTCTTGCGCCAGGTCTTGCCACCGTCATAGGTGATGTACAGCCCGGAACCCGGCCCGCCCGAGGTGAAATCCCAGGCAGTGCGCTTGTGCTCCCACATGGCCACCACCAGTTTGTTCGGGTTGCTGGGGTCCATGACCATCTCGGCCACGCCCGATTTCTCATTCGTGAACAGCACGCGCTCCCAACTCTTCCCTCCGTTGACCGTTTTGTACAAGCCGCGTTCTGGGTGCTCGCCAAAAGGCAAGCCAATCACCCCGGCGTAGACCACATCTGGGTTAGAAGGGTCAATAAGGATGCGGTGGATGTTGAAGCTCTTGTCCAGGCCCAGGTGCTTCCAGGTGCGACCACCGTCTATGCTTTTGTAGATGCCGTTGCCCATGTTCACCGAGTTGCGGGGATTGCCCTCGCCGGTTCCTACCCACACCACGCTGGGGTTGCTTTGCTGCACGGCAATGGCCCCGATGTTGATATTGGGCTGTTCGTCAAAGACGGGCGTGAACGTAGTGCCGCCGTTCTCGCTTTTCCAGACACCGCCCGAGGCCGCGCCTACGTACATGATGTCTGGGTTGCTGACCACAGCGTCAATGGCCGTGACCCTACCACTCATCACCCCCGGGCCAATGCTGCGGGCTTTCATCTGGTTGAAATGGTTCATGGGCAGCGTCTGAGCTTGCGCCTGCCCCAGCGCCAATATGGAAAGGCATAAAAACGTAGGTAGTTGTTTTATCATAAACGAGGTGGGTAGTTTGTATGGGTGAGTTTGGTTCTCTAAATGTAAGGAATGAACGGCAGGATTGGAAGAAGCAAAGAAGGAACTTCGATTTTGGCCTGTTTTTAGAAAAACAGGCCCCAAACTACCTAGAATGGCCGTATGATTTACGACGGCAAAGATCACCTTGAAATTATTCCCTGTAAAGGGTGGGGTTTACCGCTTGTTTTTGAAAAAGCACCCAGAAACCAACTGTGGAAAAACAAAAACCCACCGCTAATTTTCTGTACCTTCCACATATTTGTACTCTCAATATATTATTTCCAGAGAAACCACTCCATGAAAAAGCTTCTTATTCTGCTGGGCCTGGGTGCTTGGGTAGTGGCCCAACCGGCCGCGGCCCAGGTGTACACACCCCAGGAACCCCTAGCCCATACCTATTCCATTGTCGCCCGAGACCCTAAAACCGGGGAGATGGCGGTGGCCGTGCAAAGCCACTGGTTTTCAGTGGGCACGGCGGTGAGTTGGGGCGAAGCCGGCGTGGGGGTAGTGGCCACGCAATCGTTCACGAATAAATCCTTCGGGCCCCGCGGGTTGGCTTTGATGAAGCAAGGCAAGACTGCTGAGGAAACCCTGAAGATCCTGCTCTCTAATGATGCTGGCCGCGACGTGCGCCAGGTGGCCATCTTAGATGCCAAAGGTGGGGTAGCCACCCATACCGGTAAGAAGTGCATCATGTACGCGGGGCACATCACGGGCAAAGACTTCTCGGTGCAGGCCAACATGATGCTCACCGAGGGCGTATGGCCGGCCATGGCCAAAGCCTTTGAACAGAACGCCCACCTTCCGTTGGCAGAGCGGATGCTGGCCGTATTGGATGCCGCTGAAGCCCAGGGCGGAGACATCCGGGGCAAACAATCAGCGGCCCTGCTGGTGGTGCCCGGCAAAAGCAAGAAAGAACCCTGGAATGAACGCCTGGTAGACCTTCGGGTAGATGACCATGAGGCGCCATTAAAAGAACTACGCCGGTTGCTCACCGTGCAACGCGCCTATGAACACATGAACAACGGTGACCTGGCCGTGGAGAAAAACGACATGCCGCTGGCCATGAAGGAATACAGCGCCGCCAAAAGACTGCAACCCGACAACCTGGAGATGCAGTACTGGCACGGCATCACCCTAGCCAATAACGGCAACCTGGAGGAAGCCCTCAAAATTCTACAGCCCGTATTCAAGGCAGACAAAAACTGGCGTACCTTAACGGAGCGCCTTCCGCCGGTGGGCTTGCTCACCGTTTCTGCTGCAGATTTGAAAAGGATTTTGGAGTTGAAGTAAATGTGGAATTGAAGTGAAACCAAAGAGCTTGTTGTGTTCTCACATAACTCTAAGGTCTCTTTGTGTCCTCCCTTCGTTTCTATCGCTTATTGTCTACTGCTATCTATTTTCTCACAATTGGTGGCTTCTTATATGATGGGCTACTCTTCTCAATTGATTTCTTTAGGCAATGGCTGCTATGATTCAATTGCTTCCTTCTTTCTGCTGCCGCCGTTTTTTTGTCGTTCAGCTTTTTAGGTGCTCCTACTTTCTTTTTGTCATCCTGAAAGGATCTTGGTAGCGAACGGTAACCTCGCCAACACAACTGTCTATCTAGTTTGCCCACAAGATCCTTTCAGGTTGACAACAAGGGAGAGAGCAGATGATAATAACGAAGTGGGTATGATAACAGTTGGGCGGGAGATAGAATGACAAAAGAGGAGAGATACTTTTGCCTTTCCCATAATTCTATTTTCTAGTATTTCGGTTTCTGCCGTCTGTGTCGTAAATCGCGACTTAGATAATCCCAACCTAACCAACATGCTTCGCTCCCTAAAGAAACTTACCCTGGCGGGTCTGCTCTGCCTCCCGCTGGCGGCCAGTGCCCAGAACCAAGATTCCCTACACATCCGCAAGATCTATGACCTGGCCCTCACCCAGGGGCAGAGCTATGAACAATTGAGGTACCTCACCAGCCGCATTGGCGCCCGGTTGAGCGGTTCCCCGCAGGCCGCTGCGGCCGTGGAATGGGCCCGCCAGGAAATGGATAAAATGGGCTTGGACCGCGTGTACCTGCAAGAAGTGATGGTGCCGCATTGGGTGCGCGGCGACAAAGAATACGCGGCCATTGTGAACTCCAAGATCACGCCTACCCGGGAGGTGAATGTGCTGGCCCTGGGAGGCTCGGTGGCTACGCCGGCTAACGGCCTCACCGCCGAGGTGGTGGAGGTGCAAAGCATTGACGAACTCAAAAAGCTGGGCAAGAAAAAAGTACAAGGCAAGATTGTCTTCTTCAACCGGCCCTTTGACCAAACCCATATCATTACCGGCCATGCCTACCGCGGGGCGGTAGACCAGCGCTCCAGCGGTCCTTCAGAGGCCGGTAAACTGGGCGCCGTCGCGGTGGTGGTGCGGTCCATGGCCTCCAATACCGATGATTTCCCGCACACCGGCGGCCTACGCTACGCGGATGGCGCTCCCAGGATTCCGGCCGTAGCCATCAGTACCAAAGGTGCCGATGTTTTAAGTAAATTGCTGAAAGAAGACGATAAACTGCAGTTCCACCTGCGCATGAACCCACAGTGGCTCCCAGACGTGCTCAGCTATAACGTGATCGGTGAAATCAAAGGCTCTGAGAAACCCGACGAGATCATTGTAGTAGGCGGCCACCTGGACAGTTGGGACATTGGCGAGGGCGCCCATGACGACGGCACCGGCTGTGTGCAGTCCATGGAGGTGCTGCGCCTGATGCGCTCGATGGGCTACAAACCCAAACGCACCATCAGGGCGGTAATGTTCATGAACGAGGAAAACGGCCTGCGCGGCGGCACCAAGTACGCGGAGGTGGCCAAGAAACAGGGCGAGAAACACATTGCCGCCATTGAGTCTGATGCCGGTGGGTTCACGCCCCGCGGGTTCGGGATTGCCACCACCACCGAGGCCACTTTCCAGAAAGCCCTTTCCTGGAAAGACCTGCTGGCTCCCTACGGCCTGCACGACATTGACCGCAACGGCGGTGGCGCCGACATTGGCCCGCTCAAGGATGACCGTGTGGCTTTGATTGGTTTCAGGCCAGACTCTCAGCGCTATTTTGACATCCACCACACCGCCAACGACACCTTTGACAAAGTAAACCGCCGCGAGTTGGAATTAGGCGGCGCCTCTATGGCCGCGCTCGTGTACCTGATTGACAAATATGGGTTGTGATAGAATTAGCCCTTTTAAGGAATAGCCTGTGATGAACGTCACAGGCTTTTTTTCTTCCTCAGCCTCTTACCTGTCATCTTGGAAAGATCTTGTGGGCGTACTAGAATAGCATTTACCACAGCGCTATTACCGTTCGCCCACAAGATCCTTTCAAGATGACAATCAAAGAGGGAACAAATGCTCCTTCTCCGGATGACCCTTTCCCTAGCCTTTTTCAGGAAACGGCGGTAAAACAGAACCAGCTTAGACAAGCACTGCCTACGCGCAGGAAATTTCCCAGGCAACCCGTACCTTTGCGCGGCAACAAACGGAAGGCGCGTGAAAAAAATCCTCATTATCCGGTTCTCCTCCATTGGCGATATTGTGCTTACCACCCCGGTTATCCGGTGCGTGAAAGAACAGGTGCCCGGGGCCGAGGTTCATTTCTGCACGAAGGCCGCTTTCCGGAATATCATCGCCAGCAACCCCTACGTGGACAAGGTCTTTTGCTTGGAGGATTCCCTCAAAGAGCTGGTCACGCAGCTCAAGGCCGAGAACTATGACCTGGTGCTGGACCTGCACCACAACCTGCGTACCCGCCTTATCAAAGTCCAACTAGGCCGTCCGCACCGAAGCTTCAACAAGCTCAACTACCGCAAATGGCTCTTGGTGAAGTTCAAGATCAACCGTATGCCTGATGTACACATTGTGGACCGGTACCTGGCTACTGCGGAATCCCTGGGAGTGAAGAACGATGGTCAGGGTTTGGATTATTTCATTCCGGAGAAAGACGAGGTAAACGTAAACACGCTTCCTGAACCGCATCAAAAAGGATACTACGCCATAGCCATCGGGGCGCAGCATTATACCAAGCGGTTGCCCGTTGACCGTTTGATTGAATTGTGCCAGAAAATAAACGGCCCCATTGTGCTGCTAGGCGGCAAAGAAGATGCGCCGGTGGCCCACCTGATAGAGACCTACTTCACCTCTGAGCCTTATTTTTCAAAAACTTCCCCTTACCCGGATAACCAGACCCGTATCTATAACGCCTGCGGCCAATACAACCTGAACGGCTCTGCCTCTCTGGTGCGGCAGGCGCAGGCCGTCTTCAGCCATGATACCGGACTCATGCACATTGCCGCGGCCTTCCAGAAGAAGATCTACAGTATCTGGGGCAACACGGTGCCCGAATTTGGGATGTACCCTTACACCGCTGATTACGAGGTGATGGAAGTAAAAAATCTGTACTGCCGGCCCTGCTCCAAGATTGGCTATTCCAAATGCCCGCAAAGGCACTTCCGGTGCATGCGCGAAATCCAATTCGATTTCCAGTTGCCGGTGGTGGCACCTCAAAAGTAGCTAGGCGCCAGAGACCGTTTGTTTTTAGCCTGTTTTCAGGGAAAGACGTAGAAAAGGGCATACCAATTCTTCAAGCTATGGCTGCCAAACCCCTTCTGTACGGTGCTGACTGGTGCAAAAAGACCATTGCCATTCAGGACTACTTCAAGACGCACAACGTTTCTTACGACTACATCAACGTTGAGAAAAGCGATGAAGCCATGCAAGCCATCCAGGACATGAACCGCGGCAGAGTGCGGTTCCCCATGGTGGTGGTAGGAGAGCAGAAACCCTTGAAAAACCCTTCACCGGAAGAACTGGACGCAGCCTTGGCCGAAGCCAATTAAAAGGCATGGGCTATAGTTTTGGGCAACTTAGGTGAAAACCCGCTGGAAATAGTACGTGTGGTTGTCTGATCGAAAGAAGGATTGGTGGGCTTTCATACGTGTGGTCCCACTGGTGTCAACCTCCACTTCGCCTTATCAGAGGGTTATCAGCTAAAGAAAAGACCACCCGTTGCAGAGGAAGTTTATAAAAAACAGTCTTCAACCGATATTGGCCTAGACACTCGTAGGACCTCCGGACACTACGAGGTCTTTTGAGCTGGCGGTAATGCGTGGCGGGAGGAATGTGTGAAAGCAAAAAGGAGGCCATGCGTAAAGAGACAAGGCGGTGCCGTTGTCTCTACAGGGTTCTCCTTACCGTTTATGCTACTTTCCCCTGTTCCAGTCTTTCCCGAGCGCGCCTCGCTTTTGGCCATAGAAAGGCAGCAGCTAAAAGAAAAGAACAGTCCAGGCCGAAAGGGCAGTGCGAGAGGGGAAGACGGGGCCTCGCGGCCGTGAGCGCTCGGAGGGCAGCTATGTAACAACAAAGCATAAGGGCCTCGCCAACAGCCGCCGCCACGCCAGCCATGGCAAAAGGCGTGCACCACAGGTTTTCAGAGAAAACATCCTTTCCAAAAACACTCCATAAAACAAAAATAAGAAAAGCGTTTGAGGCCTGTTTATCTAAAACAGGCCTCAAACGCTTTAAGTCAATAGCAAGGAAATGGAAGAGATATCCCTTATCTAGTGATCATCTCAAACCCAGTATACGCATGCAGCGCATTCGGTATTTTGATACCTTCCGGAGTCTGGTTGTTCTCAAGCAAGGCCGCCACAATACGCGGCAAAGCTAGGGCGCTGCCGTTCAAGGTATGAAGCAACTGAGGCTTACCGCCTTCGGTGCGCTGTCGCAATTTCAACCTGTTGGCTTGGTACGTTTCAAAGTTGCTGCAAGAACTTACCTCCAGCCAACGGCCTTGCGCGGCAGAGTACACTTCCATGTCATAGGTGAGGGCAGAGGTGAAGCCCATATCGCCGCCGCAGAGCCGAAGCACGCGGTAGGGGAGTTCCAGTTTCTGCAGCAATCCTTGGATGTAGAGGCTCATTTCCTCTAAGGCTTCATAGGATTTTTCCGGTGCCTGAATCTGTACAATCTCCACTTTGTCAAACTGGTGCAGGCGGTTCAGGCCCCGCACGTCGGCACCCCAGGAACCTGCCTCGCGCCGGAAGCAAGGGGTGTAGCCCACGTGTTTGATGGGGAGTTTTCCTTCCGCGATGATCTCGTCACGGTACAAGTTGGTGATGGGCACCTCGGCGGTGGGGATCAGGTACAGGTTGTCCGCGGTGGCGTGGTACATCTGGCCCTCTTTGTCGGGGAGTTGGCCGGTGCCGTACCCAGAGGCCTCGTTCACCATAATGGGCGGCTGCACCTCTGCATACCCGGCTTGGAGGGCTTCTTCCAGAAAGAAGTTGATAAGCGCGCGCTGCAGACGGGCACCCTGGCCTTTGTACACTGGAAATCCCGCCCCGGTGATCTTATTGCCCAGTTCAAAGTCAATAATATCATATTGCTTGATGAGCTCCCAGTGCGGTTGGGCATCTTCCGGCAAAGCCGGGATAGTACCATGCTCCAACACCACTTCATTGTCCTCAGCGGAACGGCCGGCGGGCACGCTGCTGTGCGGGATATTGGGTAATTTATAGAGGGCCTGCTGCAGGGCCTGCTCCAGGTTCTGTACTTCCTCGTCCAGCGCCTTGGTTTTCAGCTTCAGTTCAGCAGTTTCACTTTTTAAAGCCTCTGCCTGCTCTTTCTGGCCGTTTTTCATTAGGCCGCCAATTTCCTTGGCCAGGGCGTTGGCGCGGCCTAAAAGTTCATCGCGCTCCGTTTGCAGGGACCGCCGCTGCTGGTCCAGATCCAGCAGAGATTGTACTTCCTGGGCCGCGTTAGGAAAGTTCCTTTTCTGTAAGCCGGCTAAAACAAGATCGGTTTGCTCGCGTAAAACGGGTATCTGTAACATGGTGCGTCTGTTTATCTGTCCGCAAAAATAGAATATTTTAAATAGGCTGCGGCAACAGATACTTTTTTATAAGAATTTGTGTAACTTTATATATAAAATCACTCGTATTGCTTGGTAATTAGAACGAGGCTGTCTAACATTGCAGTACATTTTCTGAACGACCGCCATCCGGGTTCTTCATTACGTCTTACACACCAATTTTTCCTGTTTTTATCCGTCTGCCCGTTGCGCTCTGCAACTGCTATGCATTTAAACCGAATAGCTAATTCATTCTATTTATGTACAACATTGACGAGTTGAAAGATTCTCTTCTTTCAGAACTCAAAGAGATTGCTGAAAACCTCGGCGTCACCAACTTTAAGAAGCTCAGCAAGCAGGACCTGATTTACAAAATCCTGGATCAGCAGGCCGTTACCCCCCTTGAAAATCTCCCCAAGAAATATAAAAAAGCGTCACGGAAGGCAGACGAGCAGGACTCTGCTCCCGTAGCAGTGGAAGAAGCACCGGCCCTGGAGGCCCCCGTAGCCGAGGCAGTGAATGCGCCCGTAGCCCCTGTACAAGAGTCTCTGGTGTTTGAGCCAGCTCCCGTACCGGATGCTCCGGCCCCCGCTCCAGCCCCGGCCCGTGCGGCCAGAACAGCGCCTGAACGCCCCGCCAGAGCAGAACGTGCCCCGGCCGCTGCACGCGAAGACCGGCAGCGTGCTCCCCGCGCCTTGCGGGAAGATGTAAGGGAAAGAGAGCAAGCCCGCGTAGAACCCCGTGAGCCGCGTGAGAACCGTCCGCAGCCCCGCGAGTTCCAGCCGCGTGAACCCCGCGAAAATACGGCGCCCAGAGAAGCCAGAGAGCAAAGGGAACCCCGCGAGCAGAGAGAATTCCAGCCAAGAGAGAACGTGGCCAGAGAGCCCCGTGAGCAGCGCGAGCCAAGGGAAAACCAACCAAGAGAAAACCAACCCCGCGAAAACCAGCCCCGCGAGCCAAGAGAAAACCAGAACCAGAACCGCGAACCCCGCGAGAATGGACCCAACTGGCAGAACCGCCGCGAGCAGAACCCTCCGCAGAATACAAACCAGAACCAGAACCGGGCCCAGCAGCAGAACAACAACGCCAACAACATGCGTGAGTTTGATGGGGTAATCGCTAATGAGGGCGTGCTGGAACTGATGCAAGATGGTTACGGCTTTTTGCGTTCGGCCCACTACCATTACCTGGCCAGCCCAGATGATATCTATGTGTCTCCGTCGCAGATCAAATTGTTTGGCCTGAAAACCGGCGATACCGTGAAAGGAACCGTGCGGGCCCCCAAAGAAGGCGAGAAATATTTCGCGTTGCTGAAGGTGGACTCTGTGAACGGACGCACCACCGAGGAAATCAGGGACCGGATTCCGTTCCAGCATTTAACGCCTCTTTTCCCGGAAGAGCGCCTGAAACTGACCACCCGCTCCAGCCAATACTCCACCCGCATCATGGACCTGTTCGCCCCCATAGGGAAAGGACAGCGTGGTTTGATCGTGGCCCAGCCGAAAACCGGTAAAACGGTTCTCTTGAAAGAGATCGCGAACGCCATCACCGAGAACCACCCCGAAGTGTACCTCATGATCCTGTTGATTGATGAGCGCCCCGAGGAGGTAACCGACATGGCCCGCAGCGTGAAAGCCGAGGTGATTGCCTCTACCTTTGACGAGCAAGCCGAGCGCCACGTGAAAATCTCCAGCATTGTGCTGGACAAAGCCAAGCGTATGGTAGAGTGCGGACATGATGTGGTAATTCTACTGGATTCTATCACTCGTCTGGCCCGGGCTTATAACACGGTGGTTCCTTCTTCCGGTAAAATCCTATCGGGTGGGGTAGATGCCAACGCGTTGCACAAGCCTAAGCGTTTCTTCGGGGCGGCCCGTAACGTGGAGAATGGCGGCTCGTTGACCATCATTGCCACGGCCTTGATTGACACTGGCTCTAAAATGGATGAGGTGATCTTCGAGGAATTCAAAGGAACCGGTAACATGGAACTTCAGCTGGATCGTAAACTCGCGAACAAGCGCGTGTACCCTGCTATTGATGTTCCTGCGTCTGGTACCCGCCGCGAGGACCTGCTCATGGACCGCGACGAACTCAGCCGTGTCTGGATCCTGCGTAAATTCATGTCTGACATGAACTCAGTAGAGGCCATGGAATTCCTGAAAGACCGCATGAAAGGCACCAAAGACAATGACGAATTCCTGATCTCCATGAACAGCTAGTTTTGTAGAGACGCAAGACACAAGACGTAAGACATAAGACACAAGATTCATTCTGTGTTGCAGAAACGGGAATGCCCCGCAGATTTCTCTGCGGGGCATTCCCGTTTTTAAGATATTTCTTGTTTTATGGCTGTTTTTAAGGAAGAGGGCGCAAATCGCTTTGATTGTATCTTCTGGCAGGGGCTTAGAGACTAGCGCCAGTGGAAATTGTTGTTATCCTGGCCACCAGCAATCAACAACTAACAACTAACAATCAACAACCAACAACTAGCAACCAAGTTACCCGCCAAAGCTACCGTAGCGCACCGCTTTTTTCTTCTCTGGGTCATATACGAGCAGCCGCCCGTCCTCTTTGCCCAGCAGGTACTTGAACCCAATGGCTTTGGGATTGGCTTGGATGCGTTTCCAAGTGGTTTCGTTCACGAACGAGGCCTGCACGGGGGCATTGGGTGCAATGGCGGGGGCTACAAAGTCAGTGGGCTGCACAAACTCGTCCATGCGTTTAAGAATGTAGGCCTCCCGCTCAGAGACAGTAGGGGTGGTGGGGCTGGGTACCTCGTTGACCATACTAGCCTCCAGATCAGCGGCCGGAAAGTTCTCTTCGTAGATTTCCTGCCCGTCTTGGGTGGTGATGGTGAATTCTACCTCGCCCTTGGCTATGGAATGGCCGTGCAGGGCCAGCCGGAAATAATCAGGTGCCTGGTCAGAGGAGAAGGGGTGCGTGCGCTGGACTATGTGCTGCACGGGCAGCTTCACCATGGGTTTGGTTTTCCCGTTTTTTTGGGAGGCGGAGGTCTTGGCGGACGAGGAAGTAGTAGTTTCTTCAGAAGGAGAAGATTGGCAACTGAACAGGAAGGCCAGTACCGCTACCCAAAAGATTTTCAACATGTTTTCAGAGAATTGGCCTAAAAACGATGTACGTGCTAGGCCAGTCATAGTTCGCGTATCTTAGGTTTTCCAGAGCTGCCACAGCAACATCAAGCCAAAGGAGAAGCTCATGCACAGGGAAGACACCTTGTTCATGCGCATGGTATTCTCAAAGTTAGCCGCCGAAGGATTCTGCCGCACCTTTAGTAGCCATTGACTGAAAACCAGCAGTACCGGTCCGGTGCCCAGCAAGAAGATAAAGCCGTGTAACAGCTCCTGGCGCAGCCAATAGGTGTACAGCAGCACCGCGGTTGCCAGAAGTAAACTGCAGGCGGCAAAGAGAAAGGTGCCCCACAGGCCCAGTTTCAGACTCAGGGTCTGATCGCCGCGCCGGGCATCTTCCTGGTGCTGGTAGACCTGCGTGAGCGGGTAAGAACCGCAAAGGAAGAGGGAACTCACCAGCGCCAACAACAGGTTGTTCCGGCTGGTGAGGATGTCTTCGGCGGTGCCGATGCCCACTTGCACCATCACAAACGTGAAAGCCCCCTGGAAAACCACCACCACCACGGTGCTCAGAATGGGGTATTTTTTCAGCCTGATGCCCTGGTAACTATAGGCTTTTGACACCAGCAGATACGCCAGCACCATTCCCGCGAAAAGCCAGGAAAGCAGCAAAGAGAAGGCCACCGCCAGAAAATCGAAGGCCAGCACGAGCCAATAGAGCGTCTGGGTGACCTTGGGCGGATGTTTGAGGCCGCCAATACTGCCCTCGTCCCGGTCATAGTAAGAGTTGTAGCCGTTGCTGGCCGGGTACACCAGCACATGCAAAATCAGGAACACCGCCAAGGCTTTCCAGGGAGAGACTTCCGGAGCCGCGCTGAGGGCAAACCAGAAAATGGGCATCAGGAACAGCGAGAAAGGGATGCGGAGCAGACGCCAGGCATCACGCCAGGAGGTGTTCATAGAAGTGATTTACGAAGGGTAGCCTACTAAATAGATGACGCCGGTGCCGCTCCAGTGCCGGGCCCGGCCAATGTGCCAGGTGTAGTGCGGGGCCTGCACCGCAGCAGTGAGTTTCTCCAGGTGCTCCGGGGTGTACAACCTGAACAGGGAAACGGTGCCGTCCCAGATGGTGCCCAACGGAATAAGCGGTACTAGGTACGTATAGAAGAGGCGGCTCCAGGTGAAGGGCCTGATAAAAGGCGTGAGCAGCAAAATAGCCCAAGGGAACACCAGCCATACCAGCAATAGCTCATACCACCGCTTGCCGGCGCCCTCAAACACGGCAATGCCCTGGTTCTGCCGCACGGCATCAGCTAAGATAGCAGTGGCCGTTTGGGGTCTGAAATGATGAAACGCGGAGAAAACGGTCCGGAAACCGGTGAGCGAATCGGGTACGGCCGTGGCATCTACGGGCGTTTCCTCAAACCGGAGCGCGCCCTTGGTCTGTTCTGCCAGAAACCGGTAGGCCTCCACGTTGGGGAATTTATCGGTGAGGGTGATGGTGAAGCGCTGGCCCGCCTGTTGCTCCAGTTCCTGCCATACCTGCTGAATGCCGCCCCCGGCGCCTGAGCAAAGGTCTACCAGTTGCGTCTGGCGGGTATGGGCCAGCCCTTTGAGCAGGAGCGGTACCACGGGTTTGTAGATGCCCAGCGCCGTGATCATGAACCGCAGCACGTCCATCATGCCCTGCCGCACCACGTGCGGGAACCAAGCCTGGTCTTCCAGTTCAAACAGGTGCAGACGGAATCTCATAGAAGCAGGAAAAGGGTACGTGGGTTAATACTACGCTTTTGGAAAACAAGGCGCAAACGAAAAGCCAAGCCAGCTTTAGGATTATGGCAGGCAAGGCGGAACCAAGGCAAAAAATAACCCACTCAAAGCTGTTTGAGTGGGTTATCGCTTTTCTGAGAAGTAGGGCTTATTCGGCCTTCAGGGTAAGGGTAGAGCCGTCTGGGGCCTGTAACTTCAGGTCATCCTCGTCTAATTCAGACACGGTGAAGTTCTCGCTCACGTTGTTGTTGGCATAGGTAAGGCTCAGGGTCTTGTTAGGGGCGCTGTATGTCCAGGTACCGTTGGCCGACTGGCTTTCTGAGGTCTGGGTGAAGTTTCCGTTGGCGAAAAACTGGATCTGCTCCTGTTTCTCCTCTGAAGTGAGCTTGTCTTTTTCGCCGGCGGCGGTAGTTTCTTTGCTGGCTTTCCAGATCTTGCTGGTGGTCCCGGAAATCATCTGGGAATCTCCCCCGGTTTCTGCCTTCTTGTTGCAGCTGAAGGAGAAAGCGCTTAGCCACACCAGGCAAACGAGCGTGAGCAGACGGGTGGCCGGAGATACAATTTGCATTTTCATAGTCGTAATGGTTTGGTTCAGGTTCCTACGTATCCACTGTAGGCGGATTCCGTTTTCATACGTGGGTTTTTACGGACAGTTCTATTAAAAATTAACAAACTTATACTCAAGGGGTGCGTAAGAATTAGCTTGTATACCAGTTCACTTGCAATGATTGGGGAAATACAGGTAACCAAAAAATACAACTATGGGACTATTTGACTTTTTAAAGAAAGGGGAGGAGAAACCGGTTCAGAAACCGGCGGCTCAACCCGCTGCCAAGCCTGCGGCCCCGGCACAGCCTGCCGCAGCGCAACCCGCCGCTGCTCCCCAGCAGCCCGCCTATGACACCTATACCGTGAAAAGCGGTGATTCACTTTCAAAGATCGCCAAGAACTTTTACGGGGATGCCCAACAGTGGCACAAGATCCACCAGGCCAACTTAGACAAGATCAAAGACCCAGATCTGATTGACGTGGGTTGGGTCTTGAAAATACCCAAGGCCTAAGCAAGTGCTTGTTTAGTTTGTTTGTTGAGGAAAGAGCCGGGTTGTCCCTGGCTCTTTCTTTTTGGCCTCTTTTTATGAAAAACTCCCCTAAACGGGAACGGCAGTTGGCTGCTTTTCCAGTTTAGGGGAGTTGGGTCACGGAGCAAAGAAGGCAGGGTTCTACTTCGGGTTTCGCTCCAGGTAACTGGCTACTGCCTGGCAGGTGGCCCGCACCTCTAGCCCTTTAGAAGCGGCGTAATCCAGGCCATGTTTGATGAGTTGGTCAGCGTACCCCTTGCCGCGGTGTTCTTCTTCAATGAAGGTGTGCTGGAAATCAATGGTGTCCTCATCTGGCAAGGCATAGGCCAGCTCCCCTATATCTTCGTTCTCCAGCAGAGCGGTAAACTGCTGGGCTTCCTGGTCATGTTGAAAATCTAAGTTCATGGTGTCAACGGTTAAGTACGGTGCAAGGGCCTCTTCTAGAGAAACCAGTTCTATTGCTTACTTGTCCGGGCTTAAAAGGTTGACGCCGCGTACCGTTTGCCACCCCGCCTTCTTTTTGGTTGGGAAGAAATAAGCCAAAAAAAGGGGCCTACAAGGCCCCTTTGATAATCTCATCTACAATGGGTGGGTCTAGCAAGGTGCTGGTATCCCCCAGGTTGGAGGTTTCCCCCTCGGCCACTTTCCGCAGAATGCGGCGCATGATTTTCCCTGACCGGGTCTTGGGCAGGCCACTCACAATCTGGATCTTGTCTGGCTTGGCTATTTTGCCTATCTGGTCTACCACCGTTTCAATCACCTCGGCCCGCAGGTGCTCAGGGCTTTGGGGGGCCTCATCACCGCAGACCACAAAGGCGTAGATGCCCTGGCCTTTCACGTCGTGCGGGTACCCTACCACGGCACTTTCCACTATGTGCTTGTTTTGGTTGATGGCGTTCTCAATTTCGGCGGTGCCGAAGCGGTGGCCCGATACGTTGATCACGTCATCTACCCGCCCAATAATGCGCCACAGGCCGTTGGCATCGCGCTTGGCGCCGTCACCGGTAAAGTACAGGTTCTTATAGGCACTGAAATAGCTTTGGCGGCACCGTTCGTGGTCGCCGTAGGTTGTCCTGATCATGCCGGGCCAAGGGAACTTCATGCACAGGTAGCCTTCCTGCTCGTTCTCGGTGATCTCTTCGCCGGCCTGGTCTATCAGAATGGGCTGCACACCCGGCAGCGGGAAGGCCGCATGTCCAGGTTTGGTAGGCGTCACGTTGGCCAGTGAACTGAGCATGATGCCGCCCGTCTCAGTTTGCCACCACGTATCCACCACCGGGCAACGCTCTTTGCCCACGTGGATGTGGTACCAATGCCAGGCCTCTTCGTTAATTGGTTCGCCCACTGAGCCCAGCACCTTCAAGGAATCCAGACTATAAGACAGTACATGGTCCAGGCCTGATGCCATCAACGACCTGATGGCCGTAGGAGCGGTGTAGAAGATGTTGACCCCGAACTTGTCTATCACCTGCCAGAAGCGGCCCGCATCTGGGAACGAAGGCACGCCTTCAAATAGGAGCGTGGTGGCCCCGGAAAGCAGCGGCCCATATAGCAGGTACGAGTGCCCGGTTACCCAGCCAATATCAGCGGTGCACCAGTAGATGTCGCTTTCTTCGTACTGGAACACGTTCCGGAAGGTGTAGTCTGTGTTGACCATATAGCCACCGCAGGTGTGCACCACGCCTTTGGGTTTGCCCGTGGAGCCGGAGGTGTAAAGTATGAAGAGCAGGTCTTCGGAATCCATTTCCTCTGCGGGGCAGTTTTTGTCTACGTGCTGAAGTTCTTCATGGTACCAGACGTCACGGCCTTCTACCATGTTCACGGCCCAGCCCACACGGTCTACCACCACCACTTTTTCCACGGTGGGGCAGGTCTCCAGGGCTTCGTCTACCACGCGTTTCACCGGTATCTGTTTAGGGCCACGGTTCAGGCCGTCTGAGGTAAGCACTACTTTGGCCTCAGCGTCATTGATGCGGTCGGCCATGGCGGTATGGGAGAAACCCGCGAAGATCACGGAATGGACGGCCCCAATGCGGGCGCAGGCCAGCACACTGAACGCCAGTTCCGGGATCATGGGCATGTAAATGCACACACGGTCGCCTTTCTTCACGCCGTTGCGCTTGAGGATATTGGCCATCTGGCACACTTTCTCATGCAATTCACGGTACGTGAACCGGATAAAGCGCTCTTTGGGGTCATTGGGCTCCCAGATCAACGCCAGTTTATTGCCGCGGGTGGCCAGGTGCCGGTCCAGGCAGTTCTCGGTGATGTTCAGTTTGCCGTTGACAAACCATTTCACCTTTGGTTCCTCAAAATTCCAGTCAAGTACCTGGTCCCACTTTTTGCGCCACGTGAAATTCTCGGCGATGCCAGCCCAGAATTCCTCTGGCTGTTCTACACTTCTCTGGTAGGTTTCCTGGTACTCTTCAAAAGATTTTATGCGGTAATCCATGTGTTTGTTAGGTGGGTTTGGAGGCCTAAATATAGAAGTTCTGCGGAAGGAGCCAAGATTTAAAGCTATCTATTCCGTTTTTACCGGGTTTTGGCGAAAACACCCCTTAAATAAGACCGCTTCGGCTAGGAAAAGTATAACGGTGTGGGTTATGGGGCCGGGCGGCCTTTGATGCCGTTGCCAAAATTTATGATGGCTTTTGAGTACCGCTTGGTGTTGTGGAGCATGCTTTTTGCCGTTGCTGACTGAATGAGCACATGCTTTATGCCGTTGCTGGCGTAGTGGTTGTCTGATGCGAGGCCCTTATGCTTTGTTGTTGCATGGCTGCCCTCTGTGCGCTCACGGCCGCGAGGCCCCGTCTTCCCCTCTCGCACTGCCCTTTCGGCCTGAAGGGTCTATTGCTCTTAGTTATCGTCTATCTAGGGCCAAAAGCGAGGCGCGCTCGGGAAAGACTGGAATGGGCAATGCGAGAGAAGTTAATAACAGAACATCGTAGAGACAATGGCACCGCCTTGTCTCTCACGCATTGCCATCTTTCGCTCCCCCGCAGGCCTTGTCTCTCACGCATTGCCATCTTTCGGTCCCCCGCAGGCCTTGTCTCCCACGCATTCCAGATATTCCCCCTTTGAAGGGGGCGAAGGGGAATGTTTACACTTTCTAATTACCCCTTCCCTTGGCTCGGTCTCCTGCCGGCAAACCGCCTACTCAAAGGACCTCGTAGTGTGCGCAGCTCCTACGAGTGTCTGTGCCTATTCCCTTTAAAACGCGTTTGGAGGCTACTTCCTGAAAAATAGCCTCCAAACACGTTTTGATAAGATCAAACCTTACTCGGCGCCCACCCCCAGGTAGGTGCGCAGTTTCTCCGACTCAAACTTGGCGGCGGCGGCGGGTTCAGGCTGCAGCAGGGAAACCACGATCCCCATCAGGAAGGCCCCGGACATGGAGACCAGCGCCGGGTTCTTGAGGGGGAAAATAGCCTCCTCGTAGCCCATGATGTCTACCATGATAGTAGGGCTCAACACAATCAGAACCAAAGACAGAATAGCGCCCGTGGCGATGCTCCAGACGGCACCCTTGGTAGTGAAGCGTTTCCAGATGATAGACATGAGCAGCGCCGGGAAGTTGGCGCTGGCAGCAATGGAGAAGGCCAGTCCCACCATAAAGGCCACATTCTGGCCCTTGAACACCAAGCCCAGCAAAATTGAAAGAATGCCCAGGGCCACGGTGGCGCGCCGGGCTACCTTCATCTCGCCTTTCTCGTCAGACACCCCCTTCTTGAACACGTGCACGTACAGGTCATGCGATATGCTGGAAGCCCCAGACAAAGTCAGGCCGGCCACCACGGCCAGGATCGTGGCGAAGGCCACCGCGGCAATAAAGCCCAGGAAGGCTGTACCGCCGGTTTGTTCGGCCAGTAAGAGAGCGGCCATGTTTCCGCCTTTGTCAATGGCCTCAATGGAAGGCTTGCCCACCAGTGCCATGGCCGAGAACCCGATCAAAAAGGTGAGCAGGTAAAAATACCCAATAAAGCCCGTGGCCACGAATACCGACTTGCGGGCAGCCTTGGCATCAGGCACGGTGTAGAAACGCATGAGGATGTGCGGCAAGCCGGCCGTGCCCAGCATGAGCGCCAAGCCTAAAGAAAGGGCGTCAAACGGGTTGGTGATATACCCGCCCGGCGACAGCATTTCCTGTCCGTAGGTGGTGCTGACGTTCTCCAGAAGGGCAGCCGGGCTAAAGCCGAATTTGGCCAGCGACAGCAGCACCAGTACCGTGGCTCCGCTCAACAGCAACACCGCCTTGATGATCTGGACCCAGGTAGTAGCAATCATGCCCCCAAACAAGACGTACAGCGTCATCACAATGCCCACTACCACCACGGCAATCTCGTATTCCAGCCCGAAAAGGGTTTTAATCAAGCCCCCGGCGCCCACCATCTGGGCAATGAGGTAAAAGGCGATCGTCATCAGGGAACCCACCGAGGAAACGATCCGGATGGGGCGTTGCCGCAGCCGGAACGCCACCACATCCGCGAAGGTGTACTTGCCCAGGTTCCGCAGGGGTTCGGCAATCAGGAACATGATGAGCGGCCAGCCCACCAGAAACCCGATGGAGTAGATGAGCCCGTCATACCCCTTGGTGGCCACCATGCCCGCAATGCCTAGGAAAGAGGCGGCGCTCATGTAATCACCGGCCAGGGCCAGGCCGTTCTGGAAGCCCGAGATACTGCGGCCCGCGGCATAGAATTCAGAGCCGGTTTTGGTTTTCTTAGCCGCCCAGTAGGTAATGTACAGGGTGACGGCCACAAACAGGAAGAACATGCCAATGGAAACCGGGTTGGCCGTACCCAACGAGGAGGTGGTGGGAGTGGCCTGAAGCAGGAGAGACAAGTACATGAAGCGTTTGTTGTAGGTTGGTGAGAGAAGGAGGAAGGACTAGGAGATTTTGTTTTTGAGATTTTCCACGGCGGTATCATAGTGGTTGTTCGCCCAGAAAACATAGATGCCTGTCAAAACCCAGGCAAACAGGATGATGCCCAAGCCAATGGGAATGGCCAGCGTGGTGTATTCCCCTATCCTGGTAGCCAGCACTTGTTTGTTGAAGGCCACCAGCAGCAGAAACCCAAAATAGACGATCAACATGGTGCAGGTGAGCACCAGCGAAACCGACCAGCGTTTTTTGACCAGTCTTTTGAAATCAGGGCTTTCCAGAATCTCATGGGGCGTTTGCAAAGGTTGGTTCATGGTGTTCTGTTGGTTAGTTCAGTTGATGTTGAAAGAGCGAATATTAGATTTTTTGGCTGCTGAATATAAGAATATAATCCTTGATGCCTCCTTTTGTGCCAAAAATTTGTGTGCAGGAGAAAGAAGGTAGCCGGATAAAAAGGTTTAGCAGGGTCTTGAAAGGCCTGCCAACGCTAAACGATTTGATAAAACAGAATTGGGAGGAACTAGGCAACAAATCCAATGAAGAGGAGAACAAGTCTTTAAAGAAAAGGAGTACCTTGCCTTCTCGTCTCTCCGTCAGAACCAAGAGGTATGTCGCACGTTGCCCAAAGAAAATTCACCCATTGTCCTAACTGCCAGTACACCTTTAAAGAAGTTGATAACTACTGCGCCAGGTGCGGACAGGAAAACCATGATTTCCGTTTACCGGCGGGACACCTGTTTCTGGAGCTGCTGGAGAATACCCTGCATTTTGACACCAAGTTTTTCACAACGGTAAAGTACCTGCTGTTGAAACCCGGCAAACTCACTGAGGAATTCATAGGGAACCGGCGCGCTTCTTATGTTCCCCCTTTTCGGTTGTATGTTTTCATCAGTTTCTTTTTCTTCCTCATCTTGTCTTTCGCGGTGGGGGGCTCAGAAAGCAGCGCTCCCGGTGAGCCGGGGGTTTTCTCTGGCCAAACCCTGGACGCCCATGGAAACAGGGTGCGCACCATGTTCTTCGGCCTTATTGTCTATGATCTGGAAGCTAAAAATGATAGAGCCGGTGGCCTTACCCAAGGGCAGCCAGAAAAGAAAGGTAAGTTTCACCAGTTCATGGAGCGGCAGGAGGCCAAGTGGTTGCAGAAAAGTGATGCCGAGGTAGACCAGAAGATCTTGAAAACCATCTCCATGCTTATGTTCTTCCTGATGCCACTGTTCGCCCTTATCCTGAAAGGGTTTCACCTAAGACAGAAGAAGTTTTACATAGAACACCTGATCTTTTCCATCCATGTACATTGCTTTGTCTTTATCCTTCTTTCCTTGGTCGCGCTTTTAGGGAACTGGCTGCAAGTGGAACTGCTGGTTAAGTTAGCTTTTGCCGTAATGTTTGTATATCTGTTCGTGGCCCTGCGACGGGTGTTCCATGAAAAGGTACTTACGGCTTTCATGAAAACCCTGTTGGTACATGCCACTTATTTGATGGTACTGGTGTTCTCGTTGGCTCTGGCGCTGTTCGTGAATTACACGCTCGCCTGATCTAGAGCATGAAAGTCCTTTGCCTGAGTTGTGGCAGGTAGGGGCAATTTGTTCAGGAAGGAAAAAGAATTTTTTGCCTTCTTTGCCTGTTTAGTAGTGAGAATTAATAAAAAGAGTGAATCCATGCTCATTGCGAACCATAGCGGAAAATTACTGGAGGTAGGCCTGGACGAAGCCGGCCGTGGGTGCCTGGCCGGGCCGGTGGTGGCCGGTGCCGTAGTGCTGCCCCAAGACTATTTTCACCCTTTGCTCACGGATTCAAAGTTACTGACTGCCAAGCAACGGGAGCAGCTGCGCGAAGAAATCTGCCGCGAAGCGCTCTTTTGGGCCGTGGCCGAGGTAAGTCCGCAGGAAATAGACGAAATCAACATCCTCAACGCCTCTTTTCTGGCCATGCACCGCGCTACAGACGGTCTGGCTATCTCGCCGGAATACCTGTTGGTAGATGGCAACCGGTTTACCCCTTACAAAGAGGTGCCACATGCTTGCATGGTCAAAGGTGACAGCCGGTTCTATAACATAGCAGCAGCTTCTGTGCTGGCCAAGACCCACCGAGACCAACTGATGCATGACCTGGCCAGCCATTTTCCGGCGTATAAGTGGGAGCAGAACGCCGGTTACCCCACCAAGGCCCATAGAACCGCTATCAGGGAGTACGGCGTCTCTCCCCACCACCGGCTTACGTTCCGGCTATTACCAGACCTGGCAGCCTTGGAACTCTAGTACCTGGTGACCAGGCCATGGGCGGGAAAGGAATGAAAAAGCCGCGAGGCGTTTTGGGGTTGTTTTGATAACAACGGTGCCAAAACGCCTCGCGGCTTTTTTAAATGGGGGCGGGTGCTTTATTGAGGTTTCAGTTTCAGGAGGTCTAAAAAGAGGCTGAAGCTGTCCAGACTGGAGGCGCCGTCGTTGAAAGTGTCAAAGGTGAGGGGTTTTACAATATAACCGCTTACCCGCAGGTTCTGGGCCGCATGGCGGTCAGAGTCCTCACTGGACGTGGTCATGATGAACACATTCATATGGGAAAGGAACGGGTCATGGCGCAGTTCCGTCAGGAACTCGATCCCGTTCATCTTGGGCATGTTGATATCTAGCAGGATGATGTTGGGCAATGGATCCAGTTTGGTCACACCTGGCTCTCCCCGAAGCATGGCCAGGGCCTCGCGTCCGTTTTTGGCTTTGTGAAGGGGCACCATTACCTTGATTTTCCTCAACTCCCGTTCCACACTCATGGCGTCAAGGTAATCGTCTTCCACTAACAAAATACTGGCTTGCGAATCACTCATAATTACTTGTTTAGGTACTGATCAAATTCAAAGATAAAAGGAAATCAGGCTTCAGCCAACTTAACCTTGGGCCAGGTGAAGGTGAAAGCGGAGCCTTTGCCTACCGTAGAGGTAACCTTGATGGTGCCTCCGTTGCGGGAAATGATCTTTTTCACAATGGCCAGGCCCACCCCGGTGCTTTCCACGGCATCACGCTCCTGTAAAGTCTGGAACAGCACGAAAATGCGGTCATGGTACTCTTCCTCAATACCGGGGCCGTCATCTGCCACGGAGAACTCATGCATGTCTTCGTGCTCTGCATAGGAAATCACCACGTTGCCCGTGGTGGCATGGTGGTACTTGATGGCGTTGCTGAGCAGGTTAGAAAAAACCTGTTGCAGTTCCACTTTGGCTGCCTCTACGTGGGGCAACCGCTCAGGGAGGTGGATTTCAAAGCCAGCAGGAGGGTTGATCATGTCAATGACCTCATGGAGCAGGGCCTGCACGTCTACCATTTCCTCTTTCAGGTGGGAACGCCCAATGCGGGCCAGGGCCAGAATACCGTTGATGAGGTTCTCCATGCGGTGCACCCGTACGCGCATCATCATGAGGTATTCCTGAATGTGCGAGGGCAGTTCTTTGCCCATGTCTTCCTCTACCCAGCGCGAGGCGTTCTCAATGCCGCGCAGCGGGGCCTTCAGGTCATGTGATACCACGTAGGCGAATTGGTCCAGTTCCTTGTTCTTGCTGTCCAGCTCCGTGAAGGTCTTGTCAATGGTGGAAGACATGCGATTAAGGGATTCTGAGAGGCGGGTGAGTTCGTCGTTGGCGTCATCTTCAATCTGGATTTTATACTCCCCGTAGGAGATCTGGTCTGCGAGGCTCACCATTTTCATGATGCGGCGCGAGATGAGGCGCGTGATGTAGTAGGCCCAGCCCAAACCCAGCAGCACCGAGAAAATAGTTAAGGTGGTAGAGATACGGCGGGTGTCTGCGATACTTTTCTCCAGGCGCCCTTTCCGTTTTTCCCGAACCTCATACTCAATGCTGTTGAAGGCCTTGAAATACACCCGCATCTGGTCAGTGATGCGTTTGCCTTCCTCGTTCAAGACCAGAAAACCATGTTCCAGGGCCGTGATGCCTCTGCTTTCTATGCCGTCTGCCACCTCTTTCCGTTTTTCTGAGATGAGGAGCTCGGCGAACTCGTTGCGCCATTTGTAGTGCAACGCTTCAATCTGTTTGATGCGGCGGAACTGCTCAGGCTTTTCCCGCATGTACTCCTTGAGCAGGTTGAACTGGCTGGGTAAAAGCTCATCTGCGGAGAAATAAGGCTCCAGGAACGTTTCATTGCCGGTTAAGAGAAAGCCCCGCATCCCCGTTTCCATGTCAATGAGGCTGCGTTGCAGCGAGGCCGAGGTACGGGTGATGTTCTGCGAGTCAGTGACGAAGTTGGAGTTGGCGATCACGTCTTCAGAAAGACGGTAGTTGACAATGGCCACTGAGGTGAACAGAAAGGAAATCAGAACAAAGCCGGCAAAGAGCTTGGTAGAGAGATTCATGTGGTGCGCGCTAAAGAGGGCAAAGGCTGCCGCTCTGGGTAAAGACAGAAACCGCTAATCTGGCCAATGTCATGGCAAGGCGGCTGGGCAAAAATAAGGGTTTCTCGGTATTTACCCTGATAAAGACTGGTGCGTAAATTCTTCCAGGTGCGCCTGGCCCAAAGGGGTGGCGCAGCCGCGTAAATAATAAATGACCACTATCTTGAACAATTCCTGGTACCCGTACCCCAAGGCGGGAAAGAGGTGGGGGTTCAGCAGCCCGTACAGTTGGTTGATGAAGAGGCGTACCACCATTTCCGGCGGAAGGTCTCTTTGCAGATAACCCAGTTCTATGCTTTTGGCCAGCAGCGGCTCCAGGTACTCTTGGGAGAGGGTGCGCATGAATACCTCCAGGCGGGCCCAGGACCGGGGATAGTACTGCCGCAGGTCCTGCACAAACTCAGGGCTGAACGAGTGGACCTCTTCCACGCTCAATTGCAGCAACTGTAAAAAAGCCTGTAGCGGGTGTTCCGCCTCCTGCATGACTAAGTCCACCTCTGCCTGGCGCACCAAAAGAGAATGGTGGATGCAGAGCTGAACCAGTTCCTTTTTGGTAGCCGCCAGGCCCTGTAAGGTTCCCCGCGAGATTTCCAGGGTCTCCAGCAACTCCTCAAGAGACACTTCCTGAATGCCGCGTCGCTCAAAGATTACCAAAGCCTCATCCAGAATGGTCTCCTTAAAATTCATATCAGGCTGCGTAATGGTAAAATCGCCCCAGTCCTTGCCCGCCTTTTTAGCCCGGCCTGAAACTAAAAGACCAACGCCTTCATAGGAAAAGAGGCAAGGGAAGTGCAAACTGCTGAATACGGCAGAATCTTTAGCTGAGTTTTTAACCGAGCCAAGGTAAAATTGAAGTGTTAGAAGAAAGTTTCCGTATTGGCCCAAGTAGTACCGGGCAACTACAACAGGCTCGCCACTGGCAGGTACCAGGTACACCTTAAAAACAGGGCGGGGCAAAGCCAGGGCGCAGGCGAATAGGTTTAGAAAGCCACTTGAATTTCCTACTTTTGCCTTTCTTACACCTGATTTCCAAAATAACTGTTTTTATATGGAATTAAAGAAAATAGCCCTGAATGACGTGCATGAGGCCTTAGGCGCGAAGATGGTGCCTTTTGCCGGCTATAACATGCCCGTGCGCTACAGTTCAGATTTGGAGGAGCACCACACCGTTAGAAAAGCCGTGGGCATATTTGACGTGTCGCATATGGGCGAGTTTCTGGTTTCCGGCCCCAAAGCCCTGGACCTGATCCAGCGCGTGACCACCAATGACGCTTCTAAGTTAACTCCCGGTAAGATCCAGTATTCGTGCCTGCCCAATAACGAGGGCGGTATTGTAGATGACCTGTTGGTGTATTGCCTGGCCCCTGAGGAGTACATGCTGGTGGTGAATGCCTCTAACATTGAAAAAGACTGGAACTGGATCAGCCAGTTCAACACCGAAGGCGCGGAGCTCAAGAACATCTCTGATGACCTGTCTCTGTTTGCCGTGCAAGGCCCTAAAGCCGCTGATGCCCTGCAAAGCCTGACACCGGTTGACTTGAAAGACATGGTGTACTACACCTTTGACAAAGGCACCTTCGCGGGCCAGCCAGACGTGATCATCTCGGCCACCGGCTACACCGGCGCAGGCGGATTTGAAATCTACGTGCCCAATGAAAGCGCCAAAGAAGTGTTCCAGAAGATCATGGAAGGCGGCGCCGAATTCGGCATCAAACCTATTGGACTGGGTGCCCGCGATACGCTTCGTCTGGAGATGGGCTACTGCCTCTACGGCAATGACATCACGGATACCACCTCTCCGTTTGAGGCGGGTCTGGGCTGGATCACCAAGTTCAACAAAGACTTCACCAATGCCCAGAACCTGAAAGCCCAGAAAGAGCAAGGCGTGAGCCGCAAGCTGATTGGGTTTGAGATGATGGAGCAAGGCATTCCGCGCAGCCACTATGAGATTGTGAACGCAGAGGGCGCCACCATTGGCGAGGTCACCTCCGGCACCATGTCTCCTTCATTGGGCAAAGGCGTTGGCTTGGGCTATCTGCAGAACGAGTACACAGCCCCCGGCACTGATATCTTCATCAAAGTACGGAACAAGCAACTCAAAGCCCAGGTGGTGAAACCGCCGTTTTACAAACCAACCGTTTAAAAAGTTCTGAGTCAATGCAAAGAGTCCTGAGTCTTGAGTTCTGAGTCTTGAGTTAGAATACGCAAGGCCAACAGATTTCAGAACCTAGTCTGGCGTTTGCCGGCTGTTTTCCAAAAACAGCCGGCAAACGCTTACTTTTTAGACCAACTCATAAGACTAACTCCCTGTTTTTTTCATACCTCCAAGACATTCACCTACCCCAAGACTCTTGACTCCTACCTTAACTCAGGACTCAGAACTCAAGACTCAGAACTCTTTTTATGCCTTCAATAGACGTTTGCTTCAGCCCGGCGCTGTTGCCTTTGTATGATTTAACCGGAAAGATTGCCGTGGCGGTAGATGTGCTGCGCGCTACTTCCAGCATGGTGACCGCTTTGTCCCATGGCATTACCCATATTGCGCCCGTCAGTGAACTGGAAGCCTGCCGCGCGTACCGTGACCAAGGCTATCTGGTGGCCGCCGAGCGCGACGGAGTCAAAGCCGAGGGATTTGACCTGGGCAACTCGCCGTTTCATTACCTGGAAGAAGACCGCACCGGCCGCCTGCTGGCCATCACCACCACCAATGGCACCCAGGCTATCCGCTTGTCAAGCGGGGCAGATGAGGTGCTGGTGGGCGCGTTCCTGAACGTGGGCGCCGTAGCAGATTATGTGCGCCGGGCCGGAAAAGACGTGGTGGTGGTCTGCGCGGGTTGGAAAGGAGTATTTAACCTGGAAGATACCCTGTTTGCCGGGTGCCTGGCTGAACGGCTGGCAGGGGATTTCACCCTGAACCATGACGCCACGCTGGCGGCCTACCATTTGTACCAAACCGCCAAAGCCGATATGCTGGGTTTCCTGTCCCAGTCTTCGCACGTGCAGCGCCTGGAACGGTTGCACATCCAGAAAGACATTGAATTCTGCCTGCAGGAAGACACCTACACCGTGGTGCCCGTGCTCAAAGGCGATTTCCTGGTACCGGCAGAGTAGTCAAGCCCTGGTAGCAAAAGGCAATCCCGTTTGGGAGGTGTTTTCACAGAAACGCCTCCCAAACGGGATTGTTATTTTTAGGTGGCTTACTCATTAGGTCAGAAGAAGCAGGCCATTTCTCTTGGTTTTCGGGCTTACCTCAGTTTGGGGTTGTTCTGGTGGCGGTCTTTGTCGCGGGAGGTGCGTTTCTCCATCCCTTTGGCAAAGGCCTCGGTGAGGTTGACGCCCGTCTGGTTCGCCAGCGCGATGAGCACAAACAACACATCGGCCATCTCAGCCCCCAGGTCCACGTCCTCGTCGCTTTTCTTGAACGACTGGTCGCCGTACCGGCGGGCAATGATGCGGGCTACTTCGCCCACTTCCTCGGTGAGAATGGCCAGGTTGGTCAGCTCAGAGAAATACCGCACGCCCACGTCTTTGATCCAGGTGTCTACGGTCTGTTGGGCTTCTTCTAGGGTCATGTTTTAATGGGCTAATTTGGAAATGTGCTAATGGGGTAATGAAAAATATTTAAGTGATTTAAATCTGGTTAGATGTAGACGTGACTTACTCACCTACCATGGACAGGATTTTCCTGATTATATTTTCTGATATTCTAAAGTTGGTCTGCTGCACTTGATTTAGAACTGGTGAAAGCTTTCCTATGTGTCCCTGCTGCTTGGCCTTAACTAAAATTCCCAAGCTGCCAGTTATTTTCAGGTCAAGCGATTTGGCGACTTTCCTTGCTTTCAAGTCATCAAGTGCTAGCAATGGGTGGGGCAAATCGAAAGCCAGAGCGATGGCGCTTGATTCCCCTTTTCCTAACACCTGCGCTAGCGTTTGTTGAAGTGCCTTGTTATCTGGTTCTTTTATTTGTGTCCAATCAGGTAAGGCTTCCCCAAATTCTTCTGCAATCTCAGGGGTAACATAGATGCTGGAGTAGCAATCCCTAAGTAACGCCAGTCTCTTTATCTTTGAGAAAAGGATTAAGCAACTTGTATCACAAATGACCAGATCAGGCATTGGCTATGTCTGATAAAAGGTCTTCGTCTGATTTACTGAATAGAGAAAACCCATACCTACCCATTACCTCTATGAAAGCTCTTTTGGAAAGTCCGGTTAATTCAGCGGCTTGCCCCAGGGAGAGTTTTTCTCTTTCATACAATTCCCCGGCTAAAAGGATTTTCAGTTCGAGTTCGTTTATATCCAAACTCTCTGGCAATGTTAAGCTTACTGTCCGCATAGTTGATTATTGTTATAAACTCACCTTTAAGCATAACCGGTTGTTAGCGTCTTTTGTTGCTTTGGCGTAGGCCCAACAACTACTAATCACCACGCTACTCACGGTTTTGCGAGTCAATGGTGATGGTGACCGGGCCATCGTTCACCAAGGCCATCTTCATGTCGGCGCCGAAGGTACCGGTGGGCACGGGTTTCCCCAGTTCTTTTTCCAAAACCTGGTGAAACTGCTCGTACAGCGGAATGGCCACGGCGGGCGGGGCGGCGTTGATGTAGGAGGGGCGGTTGCCTTTCTTGGTGAGGGCGTAGAGCGTGAACTGACTGATGAGCAGAATGCCGCCGGCCACGTCCTGCACACTCAGGTTCATCTTGTCCTCGGCATCAGAGAAAATCCGGAGCTGCACCAGCTTTTTGGCGGTCCAGGAAAGGTCTTCGGGGGTATCAGTGGCGGTGAAACCGGCCAGCACCAGCAGGCCTTGCTCTATTTGTCCGGTAACGGTTCCTTCAATGGTCACAGATGCCTGAGACACCCGCTGGATCACTACGCGCATACATCAAAAATTAGGAAGAAAGAGCTATCGCTGATGGAGGAGGGTTTTCAGGAAAAGAGGTTCAAAACCCATTCCCTCCTTCCTTCAATCACTCCTCCACTCACTCAGAAAGAGGGCAAGATAAAAAGAAAAGCGGCACCCGGAGCCGTTTATGGCACATTCTTCAAATTCTAGACCCAGAACGCTGAAGCGGTGGTTTTTCCGTTATTTTTGTGCTTCCTAACCCTTCAAGGATGCCGAAAAAGACGATTTACTGGCTGTGCGGTGTTTTAGTGCTCATGGCGCTGGGCTTCTATGGGTTTTCTAAATGGACGGAGGCCCGCGAGAAGGTGAGCCTCTGGACGTTGGTTCCAGACGATGCCGTTTTTGTAGTGGAAACGAACAACGCCCCCCGGTTCCTGGATCACCTGCGGCAAACGGATCTTTGGTCTACGGTGTCACAGATACCTTATGTGCTGCGGTTAGATGACCAGATAGCGCTGCTGGATAGCCTTTCCACCGGCCGTTCCCCTTTGCGCAGCTTCCTGGCCAAGAAAAACGTGCTTCTCTCGCTGCACGTGCTGGGCCGCTCAGAATATGATTTGATTTATTACGTGCCCGTGAACACCGTGGCCCAACACCGCTACATCCGTACGCTGGTGGAGAACCTGGGCAAGACCGGCGAGTACCGCCAGGAAATCCGCGACTACCAGGGCTTCCAGGTCACGGACATCACCCACCAGACCTCCAACGACAACCTTTCCTATTTCAGTTACCACAACAACCTGGTGATAAGCCAAAGCCCGGTGCTGGTGGAAGAGGTGATCAGGAAGATCAACCGCGGGCAGCTGGAGTCGCCGGCCAAGGAGTACAAGAACACGAACTACCTGAGCCAGCCTGATGTGTACGCCAACGTATTCATCAACTACCAGCAACTCCCCGATTTACTGGGTGTTTTCCTGAAAAAGGACCTGCAAGACGATGTCAACCTGCTCAGCAGCCTTTGCCGCAGCAGCCTGCTGGAACTCAAGCTGGACAACAACCGGCTTTTCCTGAATGGCTTCTCTTACCCAGAAACGATGGAGGGGTCTTTGTACAGCCGCCTCAAGGGGCAACCCGCCCGGCCGTTCCACCTGCGGGAGGTGATTCCGTTGCGGGCGGCGGTGGTGCTGCACATGGGCTTGGACAAGATGAACACCCTGCGCAAAGAGCCCGGCACCACCCAGAACTCCTACCTTGATTCGCTCTCCGGTTCCTTTGCCGGTGAGCTGGGTTTGTGCTACCTGGAGGCCTATGACACCAAGACCAGCCCTGAGAAAATCCTGTTCGCGCAGACGGCTAATCCTAAATTGACCCAGCAGATGCTGAACCGCCTGCAACCCGGCCAGACCGCAGGCACCCAGGAAAAGCACGGCCAGAACATCATCCGGTTGCTGACCGCCCGTGAACTGCCGCAACAACTGTTTGGGGAGCTCTTCAAAGGCTTTGAGCAAACCTACTACACCACCTTGGGCAATTATGTCCTGTTCACCGATGACGTGGCCACCATGCGCGCCTTGCTCACTGAAGTAGAGGAAGGCAAGGTCTGGGGCAAGTCGGCGGCACTGGAACCGCTGCTCCATGAGTCGCAGCAGGAAGACAACGTGGGCCTGTTCATCAATACCAGCCACGCCTGGAACCTGCTGTTGCGGTCCATGAGCCCCCAGAAGCAGGGTAGCCTGGTCAGGAACAGCAGCATTGTGAAGAAATTCAACTTTTTGAGTGTGCAGTTCAGCGCGGCCAAGGACCAGTATTACACCAGCATCGTGCTGCGGCACCAGGAGGAATCGTCGGTGAAGACGGTGATTGCGCGGCAAGGCATCCGGCGCGAGGAACGGTTTGACTTCAAGAGCCGGCTTATTTCGCCCCCGTTCCTGACCCGCTTCCCCGTGGACAACAGTGATGAGGTGGTGGTACAGGACTCCGCGCTGGTGCTCTACGGCATTGGGGCAGAGCAGGGGCGCCGCAACTGGACCGATACCCTTGCTGCCCGCGTGGTGGGACCGGTGCAACAGCTTCGCCATGGCGCAGACAAGCGCCTCAAATATTTCTTTGCCACGTCCAACAAGATCCACTGCCTGGATAAAAACGGGAACGAGGAAGAGAACTTCCCCTTCACGCTGGGTGATTCGCTGCGGCTGCAACGCCTGACCGTGTTTGACTATGACAAAACCGGCGACTACCGCCTGGTAGCGGATGATAACCTAGGCAACGTCTTTATCCTGGACACGCAGGGGAACATGCAGTCCGGTTGGTCGCCCATGCGCTTGGATGGCCGTCTGGCCGCCCCGCCCCAGCACGTGAAGGTGAACGGCCGCAATGTGTTGCTCATGGTGCTGGAGAACGGGTTCATCCACGCCTTCGGGACCCAGGGCGAGCCCTATCCCGGTTTCCCCATCAACCTGAATGCCAACCTCCGGTCGGGGCTTTTCCCTAAGTTGGGCATCTCGTTCCGGCGCTCCGTTTTTACCACCGTTACCCAAAACGGGGAGGTAATCACCTTTGACCTGACCGGCGAGATCACCAAGCGGGAGCAACTGCTGCGCCCAGATCGGCGCAGTACTTTTCAGCTGGTGCCAGAGGCGGGCGGCAAATCTTATATCATTGCCCGCACAGACCCAGGCCGGGTAGCCTTGTTTGGGCAAGACGGGAAGCTTCTGCTAGACCGAAGGTTTGTCACTTCCTCGGCTAAGGAAGTGCAGTATTTCCATTTCGGGGGAGACCGCAAGCTGTACGTGATCTGGGAGGCTGGGCCCCGCAAGGCCTACCTGTTTGATGTGCATGCCAAGCCGCTGGGGGAGGACCCCATCCAAACCAGTTTCCCGGTGGAGGTGCGCTATAATGAGGTGCAGAACCAGTTCTCTATTTTCTCCACCCATCACCAAACCCTGAAGAAGACCCTGGTGCAGGGGCGCGATTGATCTCTCTGCCTGTCCAACCCCAGCGGCAGGCCTTGCTTATGGGATAAGGAACTCTCTGGAACTGAAAGGAAGATCTAACAAAAGGAGGGCGAAAACA
Organism: Rufibacter glacialis; assembly: GCF_008271745.1. Lineage (GTDB taxonomy): Bacteria > Bacteroidota > Bacteroidia > Cytophagales > Hymenobacteraceae > Nibribacter > Nibribacter glacialis. The sequence continues at coordinate 547,999 of NZ_VKKZ01000019.1, forward strand.
AGGTTTAGCCTGCTTGGAGCCAGCTTTTTAGGTATAGGGGAGCCCGCACCAAAAAAAAAGAGATAAATTTTTCTGGTGGATATATGTATATACATTAATTGTTTATACATTTGCATCAGTTAAACATTACCTCACAAAGAAAATGAAAGTAAGAAACACCGTATTAGCCGCGCTGGTAGCGCTGGTTACATTCGCCTTCGCCGGAAAAGGCGTTGACTACAAAGTGGTAAAAGACCAGTCTAAAGTAAACTGGAGAGGCACCAAAGTAACTGGTGAGCACGCGGGGGCCATCAACATAGCCGATGGCAAACTGACCAGCGATGGCAAGAACATCTTGGGTGGAACCTTCACTATTGACATGAGCTCCATCACAGTTACTGACATCACCGATCCTAAAGCAAACGGAGATCTGGTAGGTCACCTGAAGTCAGATGATTTCTTCGGAACTGCCAAATACCCTACTTCTACCTTGGTATTGACCAAAGTAACGCCTACCAAAACCAAGGGCCAGTACCTGGTGAATGGTGACCTGACCATCAAAGGCATCAAGAAACCGATTTCTTTCCCTGCTACCATCACGCATGCGGGCAACCAGATCAAAGCCAAAGCTTTGGTGAAAGTAGACAGAACCAAATATGACATCAAATACGGTTCCGGTAGCTTCTTTGACAACCTGGGTGACAAAGCCATCAACAACGAATTCGATCTGAATATCAATTTAGTAGCTCAGAAATAAGCTTTCCTTTTTCATAGTGATTTGTCCTGCAGACGGCCTGAAAGCTGTTTGCAGGACATTTTGTTTTAAGGGTTTCTGGGTTCTAAAATCCTGCCAGGGTTTAACGCGCTGGGCTAATGGGTGCCTCTGGTTTTCAGCCTGTTTTTTGAGAATCGTACTATTTCTGGTTCCTGGTCTTTGCCACCTAGGTTCCTGTTTCTCCCTTATGGCTCCATTGCGGTGTTACCTCCCTTATGATCCTTAGAGAGGTTTTTTTCAGTTTTTGTCACTAGTAGGGTAGAGGAGACGCTTAGCAATGAAGGTGGCGGCGCATCCCGTGGTGGCAGTGAGATTTCCCTTGCCTTTTAGACCCTGATAATAACCAGTTGGGTTTTGAGGCTATTTTTTCAAAAAACCTCCTTTTTCTGAACTTTAGTAACAGTATCTGTATTGTGTGCAATAGTATTACTATTAACTTTGATGGTAATAGTATTTATCCTCCACCGGGAGTTTATCAAAGCCCATGAGCACGACCATAAAGATCCAGTTAAACGAAAAGCTATTCCTGCGCGATCCAGAGCAGACCGAGTTAGGGCGGACCATCTTCAAGGAAAGCATCCGGTTGATAGATGACCTGGGTTTTGAGCACTTCACCTTTAAAAAGCTGGCCCAGCAGATCTCCTCCACGGAGGCCTCCATTTACCGGTATTTTGAAAACAAGCATAAGTTGCTGCTGTACCTGGTGTCATGGTACTGGAACTGGCTGGATTACCGCATCAGCTACCAAACCCACAACGTCTCAGATGCCACCCAAAAGCTGAAGACCTTCATCGCCATTTTGGCGGAGCATGAAATGGCCAAGCCCTTGGGTACTGACATAGACGTAAATGCGTTGGGGCGCATTGTGATCATGGAAGCTTCCAAGGCTTACCTTACCAAAGAGGTGGACAGCAATAACCAGGACGGGCTGTTCCAGGACTATAAAAACCTGTGCCACAAGATGGCTTTGGTGGTGTTGGAGGTAAACCCTCGTTATCCTTTTCCGCATGCCCTGGTGAGCACCCTCTTTGAGACCGCCCGCAAACAAATGTTCTTTGCCCAGCACCTGCCTTCCCTCACCGAGGTGAAAGTAGCCGGCCACGGGCACAACAGCCTCGCTGATTTCCTGAACCACCTGGCATTCACATTGGTTGGCCATGTGCCGGAAACCCTTGAAACTACCCGTTGAATTGTATGGCTACTGATAAAACAACTGCCCCCACTCCCTTCCAGCGCCTGCTGGAGTTGCTTGGCTCTGAGCGGAAGGTGATTACCTACATCTACCTGTATGCTATTTTCTCTGGGCTGGTGAGCCTGTCCCTGCCCTTGGGCATCCAGAGCCTTATTGGCTTTGTCTCCGGCGGGCAACTGGTGACCTCCGTCTCCGTCCTGATTTTCTTCATTGTGCTGGGTGTGGTGATCGTGGGCGGCCTGCAGGTGATGCAGCTTTCGTTGGTGGAGCATATCCAGCAGCGCATCTTCGCTACCAAGGCTTTCCAGTTTACCACCCATCTCACCAAAATAAAGGGGAATCAGCTGGCGGCCCATAACCTGCCCGAGATGATGAACCGATTCTTTGACGTGGTTTCCCTGCAGAAAGGGCTGGCGAAGATCCTCACTGATTTCTCGGCGGCGGCCATCCAGATCGTTTTCGGGCTGATCCTGCTCTCGTTCTACCATTCCTACTTCATCTTCTTTGGGCTAGTGCTGATGGCGCTGCTGGTGCTCATGTTGCGGCTTACCAGCCCCAAGGGCATGCGGACCAGCCTGGAGGAGTCAAAATATAAATACCGCCTGGTGCATTGGCTCGAAGAGATGGCGCGCAGTATTCCGGTTTTCAAATCGGCCTCGCATGAGAAGCTTTCCCTGACCAAGACAGATGCCTACACCAGCGGATACCTAAAAGCCAGAGACGCCCACTTCAAGGTCCTGATCTCGCAGTACATCGGTTTTGTGGGGTTCAAGACCGTGATCACGGCCGGGCTGCTGCTGCTGGGTAGCCTGCTGCTGGTAAACCGGGAGATCAACCTGGGCCAGTTTGTAGCCTCAGAGATCATCATCATCCTTATCATCAACGCCGTAGAGAAGCTGCTGGTCAAGCTGGATGTGGTGTATGATGTGCTCACCAGCCTGGAGAAACTTGGAGGCGTGACGGATCTGCCCATGGAAGAAAACCGGGATCAGGCCCAGGTGGCGCCCACCTTCGCCCAAGGGGTGACCCTGCAGGTGCGGGACTTGGCCTTTAGGTACGCAGGTTCCGCGAAACCTGCCTTGCAAGGGGTGAACCTGAGCGTGGGGGCTGGGGAGAAGGTGGGGCTGGCGGGTGCCGAGGAAGCCGGCCGGTCTACTTTGCTGCAGGTGCTGGCGGGCATTCTGCCTGAGTATGAAGGCACCGTTGTCGTCAACGGCTTGTCTTTGCGGGACTATAACCCCGAGGCCCTGCAAGAGCAGATAGGCTTTTACCTGCTGCCCAGCTTCCTGTTTGAGGGTTCCATTCTGGAGAACATCACCATGGGGCAGCCTGAGGTGAACCTGGAAGGCGTGTTGTGGGCTTTGGAGGCCGTGGAGCTGTCTGATTACGTGCACGCGCAGCCGGAGGGGCTCTACACCCTGCTCCGCAGCCATTCCCCCAACATTCCGGCGGGTATCTCCCAGCGCCTGGCCCTGGCCCGCAGCATTGCCCGCCGACCTAAACTGTTGCTGCTGGATAATTTTCTACCGGCGGTGAACAAGGCCTTGCGGGAGCGCATTGGCCGCCGTCTGCTGGCGGCGGAAATGCCTTGGACGGTGGTGGTTCTTTCCCAGGATCCGGCCATTCTGCGGCTTTGCCACCGGGTGGTGTTGCTGGAAAATGGCCAGGTGCAGCGGGAAGTGGCAGGAAAAGAAGTAACGGTAGAAGAATTACACTTTCTGGTATAAAAAATGGCAAAGCAACCGCAACCCCAGGCTGTTCCCCAGGCCTGGGAACAGTTTGATTCCTTCCGGCTCTTAAGCAAGCCCCGCCTGGCCAAGGTGATGGCCTACTGGTGCATCGGTTTGTTTGGGCTGCTGTTCGTGGCTTCCTGGTTTCCCTGGACCCAGAACATCCGCTCGGCCGGTTCTGTGACCACCCTGCAGCCGCAGGACCGCCCGCAAACGGTGCAGAGCACCATTGCCGGGCGCATTGAGCAGTGGCGCGTGCAGGAAGGGCAAACCGTCAAGAAAGGCGATACCCTGGTGACCTTGTCAGAGGTGAAGGAGAAATACTTTGACCCCCAACTGCTGGCCCGTATAGGCGAACAACTTGAAGCCAAGGAAGGAAGCCTGCAAGCCAACCAGGAGAAAGCCGATGCGCTGAATGCCCAGATTGCCGCCTTGCAGGAGGGGCTGCAGTTCTCGCTGCAGAAAGCCCGAAACAAGATAAGCCAGGCCCGCCTGAAGATACAGAGTGACAGCGCTGATCTGGTGGCCATCACGGCGGAATACGCCGTTGCCGAAGCCCAGTATGCCCGCCAGGAAAAGCTTTTCCAGCAGGGCCTGAAATCCCTGACCGAACTGGAGAGCCGCCGCCTGAAATTCCAGGAGATGCAGGCCAAACGGCAGAGCATGCAGAACAAGCTCAGCATCAGCCGCAATGAGCAGCAGAATGCCCGTCTGGAGCTTTCTTCCCTTAACGCCGAGTATCAGGACAAAATCTCCAAAGCCCGCTCTGACCTGAACGCCACTCTGGCCTACCTGAATGATACCCGCGGCGAAATCTCCAAGGTGCGCAATGAGTACGCCAACACCCAGATCCGGAATTCTTTCTACCAGATTACCGCCCCACAGGACGGGGTGGTGGTGCGCACCCTCAAAGCCGGAATTGGCGAAACCATGAAGGAAGGCGAGGTCTTGTGCAGCATCATGCCCTCCAATCCGGCCTTGGCCGTGCAACTGTACGTGGACCCCATGGACATTCCGCTGCTGGACGTAGGCCGCAACGTGCGGCTGCAATTTGAAGGCTGGCCCGCCCTGGTTTTCTCCGGCTGGCCGAACGTAGGGTTTGGGACCTTTGGGGGAAAAGTGGCCGTGATTGACAACCTGGACAGCCAGGGCAAATACCGCATTCTGGTGGTGCCAGACCCGCAGGATACGCCGTGGCCCCAGGCCATCCGGATGGGGTCTGGGGCCTATGGCTGGGCCATGCTCAACGACGTGCCCATCTGGTATGAACTGTGGCGGCAGATGAACGCTTTCCCGCCAGACTATCTGGGGGCCGGCGAAAAGGCTGCCAAGGAAGGGAAAGAAGCCAAAACGGGTACAGAAGGAGGCGACAAATGAGGTACAGGAATCGGTTGACGGGATGGGTAGCGGGTAGTTTTCTGCTCCTCCTGGCCCACGTGTCTGCCGCGGCCGACAGTACCGCGGTTTTGACCATCCAGGACCTGCTGGGCAAGGTGGCCGCGCACCATCCAGTGGTGCGGCAGGCGCAACTGCTCCCAGAGCAGGCCCGGCAGGAGATCCGCATGGCCCGGGGCGCTTTTGACCCGGTGTTGGGCTCCAAGTACTACAGCAAGGAATATGAGGGGAAAAACTACTATTCCCTCTGGGACAATGTGCTGAAAGTACCCCTTTGGGTAGGGGAGCTAAAAGCGGGCTATGAGCGCAACCGCGGGGCCTATGTGAACCCGGAAAACACCACGCCCTCGCAGGGACTCCATTACGTGGGTATTTCCGTGCCCCTGGCCCAGGGCTTGCTGCTAGACGAACGGCGAGCCACCCTGTTGCAGGCGAAACAGGCCCAAGAGATGGCCGAGGCGGACCGCGTAAAAACGATTAATAAGTTGCTCTTTGAGGCAGCCAAAGCCTATTGGGACTGGGCCTACGCCCACCAACGGTGGCAGTTGCTGGACCAGGGCTTACAGCTGGCCCAGGTCCGGCTGCAGGCCGTGCGGGAGCGGGTGCGGCAGGGCGATTTAGCCGCCATTGACTCCGTGGAAGCCGTGATGGAAGTGCAGAACCGGCAGGCCATGATTCAGCAGGCCCTTACGGAAAACCAGAACGCGGCGCTGCTGGTCTCCAATTTTCTATGGACTCAAGATACCACGCCGCTGGAGATTCCCGCCGGGGTGTGGCCTTCCCTGCTGGGAACGGAGGTGCAGTCCCTTTCTCCGACTGACCTGGCCGCCCTGCGCACCAACGCCCAGGAGCGCCATCCGGAGGTGGCTAAACTACAGGCCAAGGCCAGGCAACTGGACGTGGAGCGGCGGTTTGGGCAGAACAAACTTTGGCCCAAGCTCAATTTGGAATACAACCTCCTTGGCCCTGGGAACGCCTGGGGCAACCGGTGGTTGGAAGGGGGCTACGCGGCCAATAACTACAAGGTGGGGGCTAGTTTCAGCCTGCCGGTGTTCCTGCGCCAGGAGCGGGGCAAGCTGCAGGTGACCCGGTTGAAGCTGAACGCCACCCGGCTGGACCTGCAGCAGACCACCCGGGAAAACGTGAACCTGGTGCAGGCGGCGTTCAACGAGCGCCAGCAGCTGGAAGGCCAGATCACGCTTCAGGAGCAAATCATTCAAAACAGCAATCTTCTGCGCAACGGGGAGCAGCAGCGGTTTGAGAACGGCGAAAGCTCCCTGTTTCTGCTAAACACCCGGGAAATGAACCTGCTTACCCAACAGCTGAAACTCTTTGAACTAAAGGCCAAGTACGGCAAAGCAAAATATTACCTCCAGTGGGCCGCCGGAGAGCTGCGGGCAGAATCAGCGGGGGAAATCCCGCGTTAACCGCGGCCCCAGAAGTCGGCTTAATCAGATAGGTTTTGTAGCGAGATCTCAAGGCAGGCTGAATTATGCCTGTTTTTCTGAAAACAGGCTATAAAAGTCTCTGCCATCTTGCGGAACCTGTACTCTCTTGGTTTCCTCCTGTTCCCTGGGCCACCAAACGGAAAAAGGGATCACCTGTTGATTGGAGTGCATGAAAGTAGGCTCCTGTTTGGTTTCAGGGCGTTAGGAAAGCCAGCCTTTGCGGTAGAAGTAGTAGACCATGCCAGACACTACCAGCGCCATGAAGCCCAGCAGGGTCACGTAGCCGTATGGTTGGTACAGCTCCGGCATGTTGAGGGGATTGATGCCGCCTTTGGGGTTCTCGCGGGAGAAGTTCATGCCGTAAAGCCCCACAATGAAACTCAACGGAATGAAGATGGTGGAGATGATGGTCAATACCTTCATCACCTCGTTCATGCGGTTGCTCACGTTAGAAAGGTACAGGTCGGTGAGGCTGCTGGTGGTTTCTTTGTAGTTGTCTATCAGGTCAATGAGCTGAATAGCGTGGTCGTACATGTCTTTGAAGTAGATCTTCAGCTCATGCGGCACGGAGTTTTCCTCCATGCGCAGGATCTCGTTGATCTTGTCCCGTTCGGGCCAGATTATGCGGCGTATCTTCACTACCTCCCGTTTCAGGTCCAGGATCTTGCTCAGCAACTGCTTGCTGGGGCTCTCAAAGAGACAATCTTCTAACTCTTCGGCGTATTCGCCCAACTGCGCCATGGCCGGGAAATAATGGTCCAGGACCACATCCAGCATGGCGTAGGCCAGGTACATGGAGGGTTTCTTCCGGATGGCGCCCTTGCCGGATTTGATCCGCTCGCGCAGCGGGTCAAGGCAGTCTTCATAATCGCTCTGGAAGGTGAGTACGTAGTTGGGACCGGTGAAGAGGGATAGTTGGTCATCGTCCAACTCATGCTGCGGGGTGAAGGCGATCATGCGCGAGACAATGAACAGGCGGTTGTGCTCTTCCTCCACTTTGGGACGTTGGTAGTCATTGACCACATCTTCCATCTGCAGCGGATGGATATGGAAATCCTTCATCATGCACTCCAACAAGGACACGTTGCCGTAACCGCGTACGTCTATCCAATGCCGGGCCTCGGGGGCACCCATAAACGCCTGCAGGAGTTCATCATAGGTGGCAAATTCCCTTGTTTCGTAGTATTCATCATCAAAAGAAACCAGAAAGAGGCGGGGCGGCAGGGCATCTGCAGAAACCGACAGATGCCCTGGTTTCTGGCCCACTTTCCGATCCAGGATTTTCTTGGTAGGTTGTTTCACCGTTGGAAGGATGCGCATGGGTGGTAAGGTGCTAGTGGAAGAATGGGCCCGTAAGGCTCGCTGGGAGCAAAGGTTTGAAAATATGGAATGTCTGTTTAGCGGCTGTTTTTCCTTAAACCCAGGAAAAAGGCGCCGTTGACTGCCGTATTAAGACGCCAAAAGTTGCCCGTTTTTCTGAAAAAGGGCCTCAATCTGCGGAGCCAAACCGGTACGCACTTCTACGGTGAGGCGGCAATCTACGTTGAAGTCTTGCTGGCGCACGGGCAGGTCAAAATCCTTCACTACTTTCATGACCTCGTTCATCTGCTCATAGCCAAACTGCACGGTAATGAACGTGGTCTCATGACGCTCTTCCACCTCCGCCAGCGCCAGAGCTTCCGCAGTAGCGGTTTTATAGGCATAGATCAGGCCTCCCACGCCCAGCTTGGTCCCCCCGAAGTACCGGATCACCACCACCAGCACGTTGCTCAACTCAGCTGACCTGATCTGGCCTAAGATTGGATCACCCGCGGAGTGGTTCGGTTCCCCGTCGTCGTTGGCGCGGTACGTGGCTTTGTCTGCGCCTAATAAGTAGGCGTAACAATGGTGGCGGGCGTCAAAATACTCTTTCCGGAGGGCCTGCAGAATCTCCTTCACCTCCTCTTCAGAGCGCACCGGGTACGCCTTAGCGATGAATTTGCTGCCTTTCTCTTTGTAGAGCCCTTCTGTGGGCCCGGCGATGGTGCGGTAGGTGTCCTCCCTCATGGAAAGCAAAAGTACGAAACGAAACAGATTCCCTAGGTTGGCTTTTCGGCTCGTTATTAGAAATCTGGTGGGAAATGGTGTAGTGTCTCCCCTGTCTTGATTACTTGAGTGCCCTTGGTCAAGAATCAGAATTGCCCGTCTTTGCGTACCTTCGCGCATCATGTTGCCAACAGAACCGTACCTGCTTTCCTTTTTGCACCTGCCGGATGCCGGTGACACGTTGATCTCCACCCAGGATGCTAACGGTCTCCCGTTTGCCGCGCAGCGCGTTTTCTGGGTGTATGCCTCTGCGCAGGGAACCGAGCGGGGCGGGCACGCCCACCGGACCACGCAGGAACTGCTGGTGGTGGTGCAGGGTAGCGTACAGGTGGAAACAGAGACGGCGCAGGGAACCCAAACCTTTGAGTTGACTTCCGCCACGCAGGGACTGTACATTCCGCCTTTCTGTTGGATTTCTGTGTATCCCTCCCCCAACGCGATCCTCTGCTGCATGACCTCCACCGTTTTTGACGAGGCAGACTATATCAGAGAATACGCTCAGTTCAAACGCCTGATCCAGTAGCCGCATGCAATTAGGGGATAAGTATGAAGGAAAATGCCTAGCCACCGCGGAGGAGATGGCGGCCCTGCCTCCTTTTTCCTTTGAGGTGTTCCTGTACCTCCAGCCCCGGCATGTGGCCTTGCAGGTGGGGCCTTGCTGGCGGCTGTTTGTGTTGCTAAATACCCATACCGGGCACATAGACGCTTTGGCGCATTTCTTTACAGAGGAGAAGACGGCGTATTCCCCTTGGCGGGCGCCGTTTGGCGGACTGCAGGTAGCACCGGACGTGCCTGCCCAAACAGCCCTGGCGTTTTTACAGTACTTTCACCAAAACCTTCAAGAAACCGGGATTACTGAGATCAGATGGCTGCAATGCCCTGATGCTTACGCCTTGGGTTCAAACCAATTCCTGCGCGCCGCCCTGCCCAATTTGGGCTACCGCCTCTTATATGACCAGCGGAACCACCATGTGCCGGTGACCAATACTGCATTTGCGGTTCAGGCCCACCCCTCCCTTAAAAGAAGGCTAGCCAAAAGCGAAAAAGCGGGTTTTTTCTTCCAGCAGGAATCCGGGGCTTCTCTGCCCGAGGCTTACGCCTTTTTGAAAGAGTGCCGTCAGGAAAAGCAGAAACCCTTGTCCTTGTCCTTACCGCAGCTTACCCGGTATTTTGAGAAGTTCCCCGAGCACTACCTGCTTTTCACCGTGCGCCAAAAACAGGAACTAGCGGCGGTGGGCGTAGCGGTACTTATCTCGTCAAAGATCATGAACCACCTGTATCCGGCTAGTCCGCGACGGTTCAACGCTTATAGCCCATCTGTGCTGTTGAATGCCGGGTTGTACGCCTATTGCCAGGAGCACCACATTCCGGTCTTGGATTTAGGCGTGTCTGCGCCACCAGACGAGACCGAAGAAGACTACCAAGGCCTCTTCACCTTCAAAAGCCGGCTGGGAGGGGTAGAATCCTGGAAACCTACCTTTCTTTGGCGGGAGGGAGAATAATCTTCACGGGAAAATACACGTCTTTAGTTTTTTCATGAACTCAATTTAGCTGGTGTTTTTAGTAAAGGGCGCCTAAACAAGGAAAGGGAATGCCCTCTGCTCCCGCACCGTATCCTTTCCCAATTCTGTGCGTTAGCTTTGCGGCTCGCTTTTCCAACCGCTACCTTGCACTTTCCTTTGTCCTGAATCTCTTGCCCATGCTGTCAGATCCTAAAATGCAGGTTCCCTTTTTTACCTTCCGCGAATTCCCGGCGGGCCTTCAGCAACGGGTAGAGGAGGCCCTCCTAACAGAACTTCGGAAAAACCATTTGGTTTTGGGTCCGGCGGTGGCGCAGTTTGAAGAAGAATTCGGGCGGTATCTGGGCGGGGGAGAAGTGATTGGCGTGGGCAACGGGTATGATGCGCTGGTGCTGTGCCTGCGCGCCTTAGGCATTGGGCCCGGCCATGAGGTGGTGGTGCCCGCCAACGGCTACATTGCCACCATCAACGCCGTGCAACAGGTAGGGGCCAAACCCGTCTTCGCCGAACCTGACCCACAGACCTATAACCTCACGGCCACCTCTGTGTTGCCGGTCATCACACCTAAGACAAAAGTCATATTGCCCATCCATTTGTACGGCCAAAGCTGCGAGCTGAATGATTTGCTGGACTTATGCCAAAGCCATGATTTTGAGTTGGTAGAGGATTTCGCACAGGCGCAGGGAACTCTGTATGCCGGTCAGCCCGTAGGCACCTTCGGGAAAGTGAACGCCACCAGTTTTTACCCTACCAAGAACCTGGGCGCCGTGGGCGACGGCGGAGCAGTGGTGACGCAAGATGCCGCCATAGCCCACTGGGTGCGGCAATACCATAACTATGGCCAGTCCAGGCGCTACGAGTACGCGCAGGCTGGCATCAACTCAAGGCTAGACTCATTGCAGGCAGCTGTATTGACCGTGAAGCTCGTCCACTTGCCGGACTTTAATGCGGAACGCAAACGCCTGGCCAGCATCTATCAGCAAGCCTTGGCAGACGTGGGAGATCTCTGTTTGCCTTCTACCTCCCCGGCTGCCACGGATCATATTTACCACCTGTACGTGGTCCGAACGAGCCAGCGCGATGCCTTGCAGCAGTTCCTCCAAGAGAAAGGTATTCAGACCCTGGTGCATTATCCGGTACCGCCGCACTTGCAGCCGGCGTACCAGCACCTGGGATACCGCCCCGGTGATTTTCCTCTTACTGAGGAACTAGCCACCACCAGCCTAAGCCTGCCGCTTTTCCCGGGCATGACCGAACCGGAGCAGGCGTACGTGGTGGAGGAAATAACAGCGTTCTTCAGTTAGGACAGACCTGCTCCACCCAACTTTTGTTTAACGGCCATTCTTAGGAAAGAAGGCTTAAATCCCCCGGCGGGAGAAGCAGCCATCTGGGTGCTCAACCCGTATTGTCCTATTTTCTTTGTAGTTTGCAACATGGCGCGAAAGCAGCACTTGCGGCAATTTTTGGGTAATTCTGTCTGGTCTGGGCTTTCCACGGTGGCGCGGGCGGGCAGTGCCCTGGTGGTGAACAAGTTGTTTGCGGTGTATTATGGACCGCAGGGAATCACGCTCTTGGCGCACTTTCAGAACCTTATCGCGCTATTGACCACGCTTCCCAACAGCGGCATCAACGTGGGGCTCATCCGGCACCTGGCCCAGCATGAACCCCAGAGCCAGCAGTATCGGGCTTATTTCTGGATTGGCCTGTTATTGAACGCCGCCACCTTTCTGGCCGCGCTTGGGGCTATTGCCCTTTTCCCTGCTTTTTTCCTAGAAAGGTTTGCCAATGACCTGCTTCCGCAGACCAGTATATCAACCCTAGGGATTTTACTGGGCCTGTTCGTGCTGCTTCTCTTGCAGTTGTTCTGGCTGGCGGTGTTGTTGGCGCAGCAGGCGTTACGGCCATACGTGTACTTAAGCATATTGACCAGTATCATGGGTATAGGCATTACCTGGTGGGCCGTGGGCAGGGTTGAGCTACCGCAGGCCTTGGTTTTGTTTTTGACCGGCCAGAGCATAAGCGGGGTGGTGGGTCTGGGCGTGGTGGCGTATAAGGGGCTTTTACCAAAATGGCAATATGCCTGGACCCCGAAAGTTTCCAAGGACCTGGGTAAATTCCTGCTAATGGCGCTCTCTACCCTGGTGGGCGCCAAGTTAATCGACTTTCTGGTGCGGGAGATGGCCATCCAGCAGTTTTCCTTGGTGGAAACCGGTTTATGGCAGTCGGTGGTGAAAATCTCAGATTCCTATACCTTAGTCTATGTCTCGATCCTGGGCATGGTGTACTACCCTAAGATAGCCTCCTTGCTGCCTCAGCCGCAGTCCTTGCGGGATTACGTAAAAAGCGTTTTTTTTCTCTTGGTGCCTGCATTAGGGGTAGGGTTGCTGTTTTTCTGGTGGCAGCGCGATTTCTTTATCCGGTTACTTTTCCACCAGGAATTCTTGCCCGCCCGGGATCTGATGGACTTTCAGGTACTGGGTGACTTCTTCAAAATGACGGCTTGGGTGCTTTCTTATATCATCACGGTGCAGGCGCGGGTAAAACTGTACATCCTTACCCAATTAGGGTCTGGGCTACTTTATGTGGCGCTGGTGGCCTGGCTCATGCCACTTTTAGGGGTAGAAGGGCTACCCATGGCGCACACCCTTCGGTATGGGGTATATCTGGTGTTTCACCTGTACCTTTTCCGGTCTTATTTCTCTAAACCATGACCAAACCACTCGTCTCCATCATCTGCCTAAGCTACAACCATGCGGCCTTCCTGCGGCAAGCGTTAGACTCGGTGTTGGCACAAACTTACCAAAACCTGGAGGTGCTGGTGGTAGATGACCTTAGTACCGATAACAGCGTGCAAATAATAGAGGAGTATGTACAGCGGTTTCCGAGGCTGAAATTCATAAAACATGCCCAAAACACTGGGAACTGCGCGGCCTTCAATGAAGCGTTCCGCCTGAGTACGGGCGAGTTCATCATTGACTTTGCCACCGATGATGTCCTGCACCCTGACCGGGTGGCCCGCCAGGTAGACGCTTTTCAGCACCTTCCCGCCACGTACGGCGTGGTGTATACAGAGGCCGAACTCATTGACGAAACCTCTGCTCCATTGGGCTTTTTCTACACCCGTTCTGCCGCCGGGCAGATAAGCCCGACTCCGGTTGAGGGAGATATTTTTGCGGCCGTGCTGGAACGCTACTTCATCTGTCCGCCTACCATGATGATACGCCGGCAGGTGTTAGAAGAACTGGGGGGCTACGACCCAACGCTGGCTTATGAGGATTTCGATTTCTGGGTTCGCTCTTCACGCCAGTGGCAGTACCATTTCCTGGACCAGGCCTTGTGCCAACGAAGAGTCCACCCGCACTCGCTTTCCCGGAAAGTATACCAGAAGGGAGACCGACAGTTGGCTTCCACCATCCAGGTGATCCGAAAAGCCCAACGGCTGGTCAAAAACGGCCGGGAACAAGAAGCCCTGCAAACCAGGATACAATACGAAGCCCGGCATGCCTACCTGACCGCCAATTACCCTGAGGCGGCCCAGTTACTGCAGTTGTTGCGGGATGAAGACGGCCTGACAGGTTCTTACAGGCTTCTAGAGGTGCTGACCAAACACAGGGTACCCCTGCAGTTTCTCAGGCGGTGGTACCACCGCTGGCGGTATGGGCATACCGGCGCATGAAATTTTGCATAAGTACTGTGAAAACGGCATCAGTACCTAAACCCGAACCACTCTGGATAGAGCCTGAGTTCAGGACTGCATGGCTTTCAGAGAGCGGTGTGTAGGTGATTTCGCCCCCGCCAGCACCGTTCCAGGCTGGGTCTTGCTTGGTGTAAAGATTTGAACCGGATGTTTCTGCTTTGTTGAGCCCTTTGGCTAGGATCACGGTAGTGGCAGGGGTACTCCAGGTGGTTTTATCCGTTTCATCACCACAGATAGGGAGACCATCCAATCCCTGCTCCCCAAATAACTCTCCTTCCTTCCTCTTGGTTCCGGCAAATAGCCAATGCTCCGGGGCCAGGACCCGATAAGGAGCAAACGTACCCATGCCAGCTTCTGAGAACTGAGCCCCTAGCAATTGCGCCTCTGAGTGGGCGGTATGGCGCCAGAGCCCTCCTCTTTGGCCCTCGTTATGAAAAAAGGCCCCGTTTTTGGGGCATTCCACCTGGGTGAAATTCTGGTGCCACCGTACCTGCCAATACACCTGGTTCCCGCCCAAAGCCACCAACGACTTGTGCTTCCAGAGCACCAGATCCCTCAATGCCGCATACATCTTCCCCGAGAAATACTCAGCGTGGTAGGCCAGCACCAGCACCTGGCAGTTTTGAAACACTTTTGGGTGTGCCTCCAGGTAATAATCTGGGTAGAGGTCTGCTTCGTACTCTTTTGAAAACCAATGGAAGAGGTGTGCTTCTAGGCGCAGGTTGTGCTGCACCGGCTGGGTAGGGGCGTAGGTGAGGGCGGTATTAGGCCGCAAAGCGGAGACAAAGGCTACTGGGTCGCCACTGATAGCGTTCCGGTACAGCGACTGCCCGCCGTAGGCGTTGTAAGCTACCCAGGTGGTAACAGGGGCTAGAACGGCTACTTTCGCTATGGGACTAGCGGGGCCTACCAGGAAGTGGATCTCCGACGGCTTCTCCAGTGAAGGGTGAGTAAGCTGGGCACGGTAATATCCTTGGGCTGCCGTAGGAGGCAAGGTGAATTGCCAGCCAATGCTCCAGTGGCAGCCTTGTTGCGCCTCGTCTAAGACATCAGGTTGGGGTAGGGCTTCAAACCGGTGATCGGCTATCTCTTCCCATTCCCCGTCGGCGATGTTCCGCTGCAAGCGCAGGTGGTTCTGGGGCTGCCAGGCCTTGAGGTGGAAAGAAACGGTTTCGCCGGGCAGGTAAAAGGCTTTATCGGTGTAGCCTTCCAGGGGTTGGGGCACCATGTCTGGGGTTACCGCATGCGGGGGAAGGGCCTTTTTGGACCTGAAGCGCCAAAGGAAACCTCGGAGAGGCCCCGCCGTTTTCCGCAGAAAACCAGAAAAAGCCGGGGAAACGCGGCTGATGCTTTTAAGCAACCTCATGGGCCGGGTGCGTGGCGACGAAGATAAGTTCCTGGAGACCCAAGCCCAGGCGGGTTTGCTCTTCCGCCGGCCGGGAATTGGCGTAGGCCACCGCCTGTACCGTGAACCCCTGGGCCGCTACCCGTTCCCCGAAGTCCTGGCCATACTTCCGGAACCGGTCGGACTGCCCGTACACCTGCTGCCGTTGGAGCGGGGTAACGGCCTCCGGCGTTTCCAGGGTCTTTTCCTGGGGGTGCAGGCGGGCCTGGAGCAACAGTTGGCCCTGGGGTTTGAGTACCCGGCGCAGTTCCTGCAAGGCTTTGGTCTCATCAGGCACATGGGCCAGCACATGGGAGCACAGGATCAAGTCAAAGGAAGCGGTGGCATAGGGCAGGGCCTGTAGGTCTACGCGGTCCATGGCTACGGGCGAGGTGAGATCGGCGCTGCGGTAAAGCAGGTTAGGGAGTGCATGCAGCCGTTGCTGTACGATAGGTTCAGGGGCCATGTGCAACACCGCTAACGACCGTTCCTGTAGGTGCACCTGTTCCTGTAGGTAAAGCCACAGCAGCCGGTGGCGTTCCAGGGTATGGCACCGCGGACACAGGGCCTGGGAACGGCGCTCCTTCCCGAAGGGGAGAAAAGTCCGGAAAGACCTCTCACAGAGCGGGCAGTAGACGTTGGTGCCCAGGTACAACCAGCTCCTGGAAAGCCAGAAAAACTTCCGTAAAGAAAGCCGGGTCTGGGCCGGAAGCACTTTCTTTAGCAGGGGCAGCGGCATAAGCGTGAAAAGGTGTTTTTCAAAGATAAATAATTCAAGTTGTTTTCCCGCCAGCATTTAATACTGACACCTTCCAAGATACTTTTACGTATGAATTGGTTCAGTGAGGTTGTGTGGGGAAGACTGATTTACCCAAGAGTTCAGTAGCCGCCGGGCATTCTGCTTAAAATGTAATATATTTGTTCTTCCATATCTAAAGAGTTTATGATTAATAATGCCCTAGCCACCCGTTCAGAGGTGATGATATATGTGGAGAAATTCCTGGATACGGCCCTGCCCGAATTCCTGAAATCAGTGGAAGATAGCTGGCAACCAGCCGACTTCTTGCCAGATGCCCGCATGGATTCGTTTTTTGACGAAATCCGGGAACTGAAAGAGCGGGCCCGTGAACTTTCCTATGACCTGTTGGCGGTCTTGATCGGTGATACTATCACAGAGGAGGCTTTGCCTACCTATGAGAGCTGGATCATGAGCATCAAGCAGGTGAACACCAACCCAGACAGTTCCTGGATGAAGTGGAACCGCGGCTGGACCTCTGAGGAGAACCGCCACGGCGACCTGCTGAACCGCTACCTCTACCTGACCGGCCGTATTGACATGCGCCAGATGGAGGCTTCTACCCAATACCTCATCGCCGATGGCATGGACATCAAAACCGATGATGATCCGTACCGCAGCTTCGTGTACACCTCGTTCCAGGAGACGGCCACCAACGTGTCGCACCGCCGGGTAGGGGCATTGGCTAAGAAAGCAGGCGAAACGACCTTGTCGCGGATCTGTAACTTCATTGCCGCTGATGAAGGACGCCATGCCAAAGCCTATAAAACCTTCGTGAAGAAAATCTTTGAGGTAGACCCGTCTGAGATGATGATCGCCTTTGAAGACATGATGCGCAAGAAGATTGTGATGCCGGCGCATTACTTGCGCGAACTGGGGATTGACCAGGGCCAGACCTTCGGGCACTTCACAGATGCCGCCCAGCGCATTGGCGTGTACACCTCTTCAGATTACGTGGAGATCATGGAAACCCTCATCAGAGAGTGGAAAATCTCCAGCATGACCGGCTTGAACGAAGCCGGTGAGCAGGCCCGGGATTACTTGATGGCCCTGCCCAACCGCCTGCGCCGCGTGGCAGACCGTATACGGGTACCAGAACTGCAGTACAAGTTCAAATGGATTGACTCCTAAGGAAAGCGGTTTTCCGCTACTTTTCTTCTAAATAAAGCCAAAACGCCCCACAAGAGATTGTGGGGCGTTTTGGCTTTAGTAGCTTAAAAACTAATAAATAAGGAGTAAACGTGATAATTTGAGCCGCAGGGGAAGAACGCACAGCATGCGTAGCAGATACTGCTCATCTATTTGGCAACTGCCTTTTACTTTTCTGCATTGACACTCAGGAACCCTTTTTATAGGTTAGAGAACAGCTTCTCCTCTTCACGCGAAAAATCCTCACGGGTAGGTGAGGATTTCTGGTTTTTATATGGGTTAGGAGGAGTACCTAGTGTTAATTTTTGCCGACCACTTGCACACCTTTCCAGAACGCCATGTAGCCTTCAATGCTCTTTGCTTTTTCCTGGGGCTGCGGATAGGTCCAGGCGGCATCTGGGTTTTCAAAATGGCCTACCTGCAATGAATAATAAGAAGCCTCTCCCTTCCAGGAGCAGACCGAATGCCGATTACTGGGTTTGAAGAATTCCCAACGGAGCGAGGAGGGTGGGAAATAGTGGTTGCCTTCTATCTCAATGGTAGTGTCGCTTTCCGCTAGAATCGTGTTTTTCCAAATTGCCCGCATTTTAGAATGGTATTTTTATCATAAATTAATAGTACTAATCGCTAGTGTTTACTGGTTTTTCAAGAGAAGGTTACCTATCATGAGAACATTTGCGTTTACAGGTTGTTAGATACAGACACAGGATCCAAGAAGGAAGACGCAGGATTTCGCCCCAGTTATCCATGCCCAGCGGAGCGTGGTATAGAAAAGCATAGTAGTCATCAGGTAAGTCTTGTGTCTTAGCTCTTGTATCTTGTGGTTCATTAAATAGAAGAGGTATGGCAGCCGGGTATAGATTCACAGATTTCGTGCCGGAGGAACCCCAGGACAAAGGCTTTGAGGCCTTGCTCCAGATATTCCTCCAGTTGATCACCCTCACCGCCGGAGACGTGGCCGAAGCCATGTCCTGGATGAGCGAGCTGGACAAAAAGTTCAACCTCACCGACGACTCCTATGGCCTGGGGGATTTCTTCGAGGACCTCAAGAAGAACGGGTACATAGATGACAAAGGCCCAGACGGGCAGTTCAAGCTACAGGCAAAAGGCGAGCAGAAGATTAGGAAAAGTGCGCTGGAAGAGATTTTCGGGAAACTGAAGAAAGGCGGCAAGGGCAACCACAACACCCCCAAGACCGGCATCGGCGATGAACCTTCCGCCGACCAGCGCGAATTCCGCTTCGGCGATGCCGCCGAGCAGATTGAGTTGACCGAGTCCATCCGCAACGCCCAGATTGAGCACGGCATAGGCGATGATTTCTTTCTGACGGAGCAGGACTTGGAAGTGACCGAGCGCGAGCACAAGTCGCAGACCAGCACCGTGCTCATGATTGACATCTCGCACTCCATGATCCTGTACGGCGAAGACCGCATCACGCCCGCCAAGAAAGTAGCCATGGCCCTGGCCGAGCTGGTGAAGATCAAGTACCCCAAAGACAACCTGGACATCATTGTGTTTGGGAACGATGCCTGGCAGATCACGGTGAAAGACTTGCCCTACCTCATGGTGGGGCCGTACCACACTAACACCGTGGCCGGGCTGGAACTGGCCATGGACCTGCTGCGCCGCCGCAAGACCAGCAACAAGCAGATCTTCATGATCACCGACGGCAAACCCACCTGCCTGAAAGAAGGCCTGAAGTACTACAAAAACAGTTTCGGGCTGGACCGGAAAGTGGTGAACAAGACGCTGAACCTGGCGGCGCAGTGCCGGCGGCTGGGCATACCCATCACCACGTTCATGATCGCCACAGACCCGTACCTGCAGCAGTTCGTGGAAGAGTTCACGCAGGTGAACAATGGGCAGGCGTATTACAGCGGCCTTCAGGGCCTGGGTGACCTGGTGTTCCGCGACTACGGCCGCAACAAGAAAAAGCGGATGTAGCCGATGGGCGTTTAGCGGCCTTTTTTGAGAAAAGAGGCGGTTAATATGTTATTGCTGGCCTTTTTTGATCTCGCGGCGCCGTAGCTCATTGCCCCAAATGCCTAGTGCCATGGCTACTGCGATAAGGATATAGGAGCCAGACTTTTCCATAACATGGGAGATTCTTAAGGCGGCGACAGCCACTGCCAGGGCAGAGGCAAGGAGATATAGTAAGGAAGACGTTCTCATAGGGAGTACGAGCTAAGAAATAAACCTTGTAATCCCGCAAGTACCGCTTGTGCTCCCGCAAGTTTGAGCGAAGCGGTAACTTGTGGGAACTAGGAGGCCAGTTTGCAACTGGCGAATTTAAAAATGCTGGCTCCAACTGGCCTTATACGGGTAGGCGAAGGCAGTAAAACGGAAAGGAAATAGAGAGCAACAGTTTTAAGCCTGCTTTTTGAAAATAAAGGCAAAAGTGTTTATAAGGTTGTATTCTCCAGGTTCCGTTGATACTTCTTCTTCAACCAGGCGGCTAGCAGGGACAATGCGATACTAGACCAGAAAATGATGTCAAAGGTAGGCTTCTCAATAGTGTGGGTGATTCTCAGTGCAGCACCCAGTATCACCATGGAAGTGGCAATGATATAGAGAAGATTATGTGTTTTCATAAAGGAAGGTTTGAAACGAAAGATACCCATTTTTTTCGTTCAGCCAATTGAACGTAGCTGTTAAAAGAAGCAATCATAAATTCTGTTTTCGGCTCTATTTTAAAAAAATAAGGCCGAAAATGGGAATAAGACCAACCATTAACCATCAGCAAACAGAAAATGCTTTATACTGATATACCTGCAGAGCAACTGCACAAGATCAAGACCTTGGGCCAGTTGAAGGCCGCCGGCTATGAGCCGCGAAGCGTGAAGGAAGAACTGCGCGCCAACCTCATCCAGAAACTGAGCAGCGGCGAAGAGGTGTTCCCCGGTATCTTCGGGTACGAGGAAACCGTGATCCCAGACCTTCAGCGTGCCATCCTGAGCCGCCACCACATCAACCTGCTGGGCTTGCGCGGACAGGCCAAGACCCGCATAGCGCGCCTCCTGGTGCAGCTCCTGGACGAGTATGTACCCGTGGTAGCCGGCTCTGAGCTGAACGATGACCCCCTGCAGCCGCTTTCGCGTTATGCCTTGGATCAGATTGCCCACCACGGCGACGACACCCCCGTCAGTTGGCTGCACCGCGACGAGCGCTACACCGAGAAACTGGCTACCCCAGACGTCTCCGTAGCCGACCTCATCGGCGATGCCGACCCTATCAAAGCCGCTACCTTGAAATTGCCGTACTCAGATGAGCGCGTGATCCACTTCGGGCTGATCCCAAGGGCGCACCGCGGTATCTTCGTGATCAACGAACTGCCCGATCTGCAGGCTCGCATCCAGGTGTCATTGTTCAACATTCTGCAGGAAGGCGATATCCAGATAAGGGGCTTCAAGATCAGGCTGCCGCTGGACATCCAGTTCGTGTTCACGGCCAACCCCGAGGACTACACCAACCGCGGTTCCATTGTGACCCCGCTCAAAGACCGGATTGACTCCCAGATCATCACGCATTACCCTAAGAACATAGAGGTAGGCAAGCGCATCACCAAGCAGGAGGCCCGCATTGCGCCGGTGCAGAAAGACCGCGTGAAAGGCCATGAACTTATCCATGACCTGGTAGAGCAAATTGCCTTTGAGGCCCGCGAGAGCGAATACGTAGACGCGAAAAGCGGCGTGTCGGCACGGTTGACTATTTCTGCTTATGAGAGTGTGGTAAGTGCCGCGGAAAGGCGCGTGCTGCTCAACGGCGAGACCCAGACCCATGTGCGTGTCGCGGATTTCCTGGCCGCGGTTCCGGCCGTGACGGGCAAGGTGGAACTGGTGTACGAAGGGGAGCAGGAAGGCGCCGGCGGCGTGGCTTATCGGTTGATGGGCAAAGCCATCAGAACGCAGTTCCTGCACTACTTCCCGGACCCAGACAAGTTCAAGAAGCAGAAAGAGAAGGACCCCTACAAGAAAGTGACCGCCTGGTTCTCAGACGGCCACACCCTGGACCTGCTCAATGACGCCTCAGACGCCGAGTACAAGCGGGAACTGAACCAGGTGCCGGGCCTTTCTGAGGTGGTGAACAAATTCCAGGCAACGCCGCAGAGCGAAGCCGAGCACCTTTTCTGGATGGAGTTCTGCCTGCACGGCCTGGCCGAGTACAGCCTTATCTCCCGCAACCGTCTTACCGCCGGTCTACAGTTCAAAGACCTGCTCAGCAGCATGTTCTCCGGCGGCGGCTTCACCCTCACCGAAGACGACGAGGACGACAACGACCGTTTTTAGGCTTGTTTTCTTAAAATTAGGCGAAAATCTTCCTTCTAAAGCGCCCGTGGCTGATCTGCCGCGGGCGCTTTAACTTTTTAGGGGTGTCTCAAGTACAACCTTTACCCGTTGCTCTCACTAGAATCCGTTCTATGCCCAACTTTTTCATCACACTGCTTCCGTTGCTAGGGTTCATGGTGGTGCACCTGCTGGGGTACCGCTTGAAGTTTCTGGAGGGCATGCCGCGCAGCATCTGGTTGTCTGGAGCGGGCGGGGTGAGTGTGGCTTACGTTTTCCTGCACTTGTTCCCAGAATTGCAGGAAGGCCAGGCGCACGTGGAGAAGGCCGCGCGGGGGCAGGGATTGTTTTTCCTGGAGCACCACATGTATGTGATGGCCCTGGTGGGATTGGTGCTGTTCTACGGCATTGAGCGCCTGGCCATCAATACCAGAAGAGGCGGCAAAGGAGCTGGTGATGAAACCCCTGTCTCAGTTTTCTGGGTGCACATGGGTTCCTTCGCGCTTTACAACGCCTTGATTGGCTACCTGCTGCACAAGCGCGAAGAGGAATCGGCCCAGGAGATTCTGTTTTACTGGGTGGCCATGGCCCTGCACTTTCTGGTCAATGACTTCGGGCTGCGCGAACACCACAAAGAGCGCTACCAGAAACTGGGCCGATGGCTTTTGGTGGCTGCCTTGGCCCTGGGCTGGGGCATAGGATTATTAGTGGAGGTCTCAGCTGCGGCCACCGCGCTGCTCCTGGCTTTCTTAGCGGGTGGGGTAATTCTCAACGTTTTGAAAGAGGAACTGCCCGAAGAGCGGGAAAGTAGGTTCTCAGCTTTCTTGGTAGGTACCGCCGTGTATGCGGCCCTTCTGTTGTTGCTCTAAGCCAAGTTTTGTTTTTTGCCTGTTTTGGGAAAATAAGCCAAAGAACCAGTTTTAATTTAACCTTGCTTTCATAAAAATAGCCGGAAAACGTACGTCTTCCGGCTATTTCATCTGCACTGGGTGAAAGGCTAGCCTGAGGTGTACTTCAGCCCAACTTTCCCAAGTTGTTTACGCCTCGTTTACCACGATTTTCTGGATGCGGTCACCGGCTTTGATTTCATCAATCACCTCCAGGCCTTCTACCACTTTCCCGAAGCAGGTGTGGTTGCGGTCCAGGTGCGCAGTGTTGTTACGGCTGTGGCAAACGAAGAACTGTGATCCGCCGGTGTTGCGGCCTGCGTGGGCCATAGACAACACGCCACGGTCATGGTACTGGTTCTCGCCAGATAATTCACAGTCAATCTTGTAACCGGGTCCGCCGGTGCCGGGCATGCCTTTGGCGCCTTCGCGGGAGTTAGGGCAACCGCCCTGGATCACGAAATCAGGCAATACGCGGTGAAACGTAAGGCCGTCATAGAAGCCGTCTTTGGCCAGTTTGGTGAAGTTCTCAACGGTTTTAGGAGCATCTTTCTCGTAGAATTCTACTTTCATGACTCCTTTGGCGGTATGGATTTCTGCGGTTTTCATCGGTTAATGTGCTAATTAGTGAATGTGCTGGTGTGTTCTTTAAAACGGATCAAGCCTTTCAGGTCTGTCTGTTTCCGGGCAAAGGTACGAATTTTACCGCTACCGCCCAGGTGATTCCCTCCCAAGAAATAGAACCGCTGTTTGCCGGCCGTTTTTTCAAAATAGCCCCTAAACGCTATAGAGACTCAAGACTCAAGACGCAAGATCTAAGATTCCAAACTCAGAACTCAGAACTCAGGACTCAGAACTCAAGACTCAGAACTCAAGACTCAGAACTAAAGGCTTACCTATGTGAATCATCGTTCTGCAGCAGGCTGAGGTAGCTCTCGTAGCGGGGTAGGGCGATCTTGCCTTTCTTCACGGCGTCCTGAATGGCGCAACCCGGCTCGTTCACGTGGATGCAGTTGTCAAAGCGGCATTTGTTCAGGCGCGCGCGCATTTCCGGGAAATAGTGGCCAATCTCTTCCTTCTTCATTTCCACCACGCCCAATTCTTTGATGCCGGGTGTGTCAATGAGGTAGGTGTTGTTTCCTACTTCAAACATCTCGGCGAAGGTGGTGGTGTGCACGCCTTTGTCTGAGAATGCCGAGATCTCCGAGGTCTTGATGTCCAGATCAGGTACCAGGCTGTTGACCAACGTACTTTTGCCCACCCCGGAATGGCCGGTGAACAAGGTCACTTTCTCCGCGAGCAGTCCCTGGATCTCCGAGATGCCTTCGCCGGTATGCGCCGAACACGGAAAACAGGGGTAGCCAATCTGTTGGTAGAGCTGCATGACCTGGTCCAGGTACCCTTGGGTGTCCTGGTCGTAAAGATCCAGCTTGTTGAACAGGAGCGTGGCCGGAATGCTGTAGGCCTCTGCGGTGACCAGGAACCGGTCAATAAACCCAAAGGAGGTACGCGGCGAGACCAACGTGACCACCAGAAAGGCTTGGTCCAGGTTAGAGGCCACAATGTGGGCATGGTGCGCCTTGTGGGTAGACTTCCGGATGATGTAGTTGCGCCGCGGTTTTATCACGGTGATCACCGCCTGGTGCTCACCACCCTCGGGCTCCAGGGTCACTTCATCGCCCACGGCGATGGGGTTGCTTACCTTGAGGCCTTTGTTCTTGAATTTCCCGCGAAGGCGGCATTTGTACAGCTGCCCTTCTGCGTGGCCGCGTACCAGATACCAAGATCCTGTTGATTTTACTACTGTCCCTGTCATGCTTGCCGCGAAGGTAACCAATATTCCAAAGATGTTAAGATACGGTCAGTAGCGCCGGCCTGTTTCTGGAGGTAGGCTTGGGTTTTGGCTCTTATTTTCTCCAGCGAGGCAGGTTCTTCCAGCAGTTTCGCAAACTTCTGGCTGAGGTCCTGGGACGAACGGACGCTGAAGGCCGACCCGGCGGTTACCAGATCAATGGCCTCCTGGAACTTCTCATACTTCGGACCGAAGAAAATGGGTGGCCCAAAGGCGGCTGGTTCCAGGGTGTTGTGCAGGCCCTTCCCAAACGCGCCGCCCACGTAGGCGTAGGTGGCGTACTGGTAAAGGCCAGAGAGCATACCAATGTTGTCAATGAGCAGGAGTCGGTAGTTGGCCACGGTGGCAGCATCTGCCTGGGAGTACCGGATAGCCTGCCCGGGGAATTGTTGTTCCTGCTGGGTGAGTTCTTTGTCATGGATCTCGTGCGGGGCCAGAATGAACTTGAGGGTGGGCAACTGTTGC
Source organism: Rufibacter glacialis (assembly GCF_008271745.1). Taxonomy (GTDB): domain Bacteria; phylum Bacteroidota; class Bacteroidia; order Cytophagales; family Hymenobacteraceae; genus Nibribacter; species Nibribacter glacialis. The sequence goes on from NZ_VKKZ01000019.1 coordinate 572,636, forward strand.
TGCAGGAAGGGCAGCAATACGGCCATGTCCTGGGGCCAGCTGCTTCCGATCACCATGACCGGGGAATCGCCTTTGAAGGCTTGGGCAATGGGGTTAGGGGCGGCGCTTTGAGCGTTCTGCAACACCCGGTCTACCCGCGTATCACCAGCTAGGCTCATTTTGGTGAAGCCAATGCCAGCCAGCAGTTGCACCGACTCCTGGTTCTGGGTGTAAATGTGGGTGAAGCGCTCCAGAATACGCCGGTAGAATTCCCCGTTCCGCTGGAAGTAAATCTGGTTAGGGCGGAACGTAGCAGAAATGGAGAACAACGGGATGTGCCGCTTGCGCAGTGCTTTGGTGTAATGGTGCCAGAACTCGTATTTCACAAACACGGCCAGCTGCGGTTTCACCAGGTGCAGGAACCGGCGGGCATTCTCAGCGGTATCCAGTGGAAGGTAGAATATATAATCGGCGCCGGCGTAGTTCTTCCGGATCTCATACCCGGAGGGGGAGAAGAAGGTTAGCACGATCTGGTAATGGGGGAATTTCTGCCGGAAGGCCTCAATGAGTGGTCGGCCTTGCTCAAATTCGCCCAGGCTGGCGCAATGGAACCAGGCGATGGGGGCGGTATGGTTCTGTAGCTTTTGCTCTATTTCCTGGAAAACATCTTTGCGCCCCTTTACCCAGAGGGCAGCCTTGGGGTGGAAAGGAGCGGCCAACCGTACCCCAAGCCCATAGGCCCGTACCCCCACCTCATATAGAATCTTTGACATCGCTTTCCGGTTTTTGTTTCAATATCCCGTTACCGCGGCAACGCTGGTACGGTAAAGATACTCCGTATTTTGCTCCAAGGCGCATCTTGCAAGGGTATTTTGCCTGGTGTAACCCGTCTGGCAGATCTGGGACCCGCGCCTGGCCTTGGGCAGCACTGGGGTTCTGGGATTACAGCGATAGGTTTCTTTCCTTATGGACCAGGTGTTCAGGAAGAGCCGCAGAGAGGGCAGGGCCAAAAAAAAAGCCCCTGATGACCCAGGGACTTTTTTGGTGAAGCAATTTCTATTCTTAGCGGCTTGCCAGGTAAGAAGAAACGCCTTCATGGGTTGCCTGCATGGCTTCCTGGCCTTCTTCCCAGTTAGCTGGGCAAACTTCGCCTTTTTCTTCAAAGTACTGCAACGCGTCTACCATTCTCAGGGCTTCGTCAATGCTGCGGCCCAGAGGCATGTCATTCACCACTTGGTGGCGCACAATGCCTTGCTTGTCAATGAGGAACAGACCACGGTAGGCTACCGGCTCTCCAACAAAGATCATTTCGCCTTCTTCGTTGTAGTCATAGTGGCCAGCCAGCACGTCATAGTTAGAGGAGATGGTCTTGGTGGCATCTGCTACCAGTGGGTAGGTCACGCCTTCAATACCGCCTCTTTCGCGTGGGGTGTTCAACCAGGCCCAGTGCGACTGGTGCGTGTCTGTAGAGCAACCTACCACGGCTACGCCTTTGCGGGTAAACTCCTCTAATCTGTCCTGGAACGCGATGATTTCGGTAGGGCACACAAAGGTGAAGTCCATGGGGTAGAAATAGAACAACACGTGTTGTTTCCCAATGTATTGATCTAAAGAAAAATCCTCTTCGAATTCTAAATCTACTACTGCAGTAGCTTTGAAAGATGGTGCTTTTTTACCTACTAATACTGCCATGATTTACGGGTAAGGTTAAAGGTTACTATTTGGTAAAACGCTTTAAATCTAAGAAAAACCAGAAGCGCCTTTACGGGTGCAAAGGTACGGTTCAGCCGGCTACCCTGCAAAAAAGAAAGGAAATGCCCTTGAAAACCGTGTTATGGGGTGGTATCCTTTAGGATAGCGCACCCAGGAAATACCGGCTCGCCAGAAAGACAAAATTTCCTGCCTGTTTCCAGTTGTGTACTTGCTGCGTTTATCTCCTGTTTTTTAAGAATAATGCTATAAACAGATGGTTTTTAGAGATTAAAGTGTTGGATGGGATTATTTTCTGAGACTCTTAAAGAGAATTTCCTTAGTGGGGGAATTCCTGGGTGGGGCGGCAGACAAACTGAAAAGTCTGCCGGCTGCGTTGTTCCAGCAGGATCTCGCGGCCATGGGTCAGTTTCTCCAGACTGGGCTGGTCATAGTTCTTGATGGTGTACAGGTGCAGCGGCTGGTTGTAAAGGATCAGGAACTCCTGGGCCAGCGCCTCTTTCACGGCTTCCACCCGGGCCTCATCAGCGTCAACACAGGTAGAAAAGGAGATGGCCGAGTTCTGCATGAGGTTGATCTTAAGCCGGTGGTGGCTAAGGGCCTGGAAAATGGTGCTCAGGTGCTGCTCCGTGATAAAGCCGAAATCCTTGGTGTGGAAGGAAAGCAGGCACTGATTCTGCTTCAGGATAAAGGAAGGGGCAATACGGTCGTGCTGGCAGTTCCAGATCACGGTGCCCGGCTGGTCTGGGTGCAGGAATGATTTCACGTGCAGCGGAATGCACTGTTGGGCCAGCGGTTGCACCGTTTTGGGGTGAATGACCGAAGCGCCGTAATACGCCATCTCAATGGCCTCCTGGTACGCGATTTCCTCGTATCTGATAGTATCCCGGAACAGTTTGGGGTCGGCGTTGAGCAGGCCGGGCACGTCTTTCCAGATGGTGAGCGACTCGGCCTTGAGGCAATAGGCGAAAATGGCGGCACTGAAGTCTGATCCTTCGCGGCCCAGGGTGGTGGTGCGGCCGGTGGACGTGCCTCCAATGAACCCCTGGGTGATGAGAGCGCCGTTTTCCAGCAGGGGCGGCAAGTGAGTGGCCATCTGCTGCTGGGTGTATTCCCAGTCCACGCGTCCTTCGCGCCAGGTAGCATCAGTGCGCAGGTAGGGGCGGCAGTCCAGCCACTGGTTCTGGTAGCCCTGGCTGCTGAGGAAGTGGTGCAGGATGAGGCTGGACAAAATTTCTCCGCCGCTGATCAACTGATCGTACTGTTCATCGTACTGCACCTGTGGCCGGATCGTTTTCAGGGTGTTTTCCAGAAAGCGGAACTGTTCCTCCAGGGCCTGGTGCACCGGGTGCCCGAATTCAGGGAAAAGCTCCTGCACCACGGTTTGGTGGTACTGGCGCATCTGCTGCCAAGCCTCTGTATAGTCTGACTCTTGGAAGGCAAGCTTAAAGACCTGCTCCAGCGCATTGGTGGTCTTGCCCATGGCCGATACTACTACCACTGGTTTCTCCTGGGCCGGAAGGGAAGACAAGATGCGGAAGATGTTTCTGAACGCTGCCGCGTCTTTCACTGAGGCGCCCCCAAATTTGTAAACTAACATTTAGTACCTACTTTTATGAAGAATCGTTAATTGTAATGTTACTAATTGGTAAATAATTAGTATTATTGTAATTAAGAGAGGAAGTATCTTCTTACCCCTATACCTTTATCCATCGTACTCCTATGACACTAAAAGAAAATTTAGCTCTTCCAGTCGGCACAACCCTAGACCGGTTTATCATGCGGAAACAAGAAGATTTCCCCTACGCCACTGGTGAATTATCTCAATTGCTGCGGGATATCGCTTTGGCTGCAAAAATAGTAAACCGGGCCATAAACCATGCGGGCCTGACGGATATAGGAGGAGCATACGGAAAACAGAACGTGCAAGGGGAAGACCAGCAGAAACTGGACGTGGTGGCCAATATCCGCTTCATACGCGCCCTGCGCAACGGAGGAGAGGTTTGCGCCATCATCTCTGAGGAAGAGGAAGACGTGATCCACACCGGCAATAACAACGGGAAATACATTGTGGCCATTGACCCACTGGACGGTTCCTCTAACATTGACGTGAACGTGTCTATTGGCACCATCTTCTCTATCTACCGCCGGGTTTCTGAACTAGGCACCGAGGCCACCATGGATGATTTCTTCCAGAAAGGCACTGAGCAGGTAGCCGCCGGATATGTGATCTATGGCTCCAGCACCATGTTGGTGTATACCACTGGCAACGGGGTTAACGGCTTCACCTATGAGACTTCTTTGGGTGAGTTCTTCCTGTCGCACCCTAACATCACCACGCCCCAGAACGGCAGCATCTACTCGGTGAACGAGGGCGGGTTCAACCATTTCCCGGAGAGCATCAAGCATTACGTAGAGCTTTGCCGCGTGCGCAACTACGCCGCCCGCTACATTGGTTCTCTGGTAGCCGACTTCCACCGCAACCTGTTGAAAGGTGGCATCTACCTGTACCCCAATACATTGAAATCACCCGGCGGAAAGCTGCGGTTACTATATGAGTGCAATGCCCTGGCGTTCCTGGTAGAGCAGGCCGGCGGAAAAGCCTCTGACGGCCGGCAACGGATCCTGGAGATCCAGCCTTCAGAACTGCACCAGCGCTGCACCCTGTACATTGGGTCAAAAGACATGGTGAACGAGGTGGAGAACCTGCTGGTGGCCCGAGACCGGCCGGTTAGATCTTCTTTGGCCGTTTAAGCCCTTATTTCACCAAAACAGCCTCTAAACAAAGCGGCCCCTGCTATCTGGCAGGGGCCGCTTTGTTTAGAGGCTGTTTTCAGCAAAACGTGATTATTCTGCGGCAGAGGCAGTTTCCTGGGGAGCTTCAGAGCCAGCGGCATCAGAAGCGGCCTCTTCAGAGTAAGGCACGAACTGGTTCACGATCACATACCATTGGGCCAGCTTCTTCATGTCTGAGGCATACACCCGCTCCTGATCATAGTCCGGGAGAACCGATTCCAGAAACGCAGAAAGTTCCTGGGTGCTGGACTTGGATGTTACCGGCAGGTCAGAGCCGTACTGCTTTCTGATTCTGTCAAAGATCTCGGCCAACGGCACGGTGTGCTCTTCATCATTGGTGTACATAGAGATCTCCTGTAGAATAGACACCCGGTTTCTGGCCTGTGCCACGCTACGGGCTGGTTTCTCCGTCAGGCTTTCTACAATGATTCCATTGCGGGTAGGGGCTACGATCTTGTAGAGCCCCGGCATACCGGAAATAGAAGCGATCTCTCTCAGGTCAAATGGCATAAAGGTAAATTAGGTTATAATGAATGATTAGAGTTTGAAATTCACGGGCACGCTGTATTCCTGGCTGTACCCCGGGGCGTTGAATTTAAGCAGCTGCACTACCCGTAAGGCCTCCTGACCGGTACCACCGCCTACTTCTTTCAGAATCTTGGCGTTTTTGATGGAGCCGTCCTCTTTGAGAGTGAAGTGGATGATGCAGGTGCCCATCACGCGGTTCCGCTTGGCCATGGCCGGGTACTGGATGTTGCGCTGCATTTCCGCCACCATCGCCTCCTGGCCACCAGGGTAATGCTCGGCCACCGGCAGTTTGCCCGTTTGCGTGGTAGCGGCAGGCTTGGCGGTCTGGCCTGGTTTAGTGGTCTGGGCGGTAACGGTACCTGCGGCAAAGAAGGTGAAAAAGGCCGCGGCCGCAAAATGTTTTAATTCCATCTTAGATAAAGTTTGGCTGGTAAAGGATGAACAATGCTTACTGCTCCTCCTGGTACCGCTGGTTCACGCTGGCTATGAAATTAAGGATCTCTTCCCGGCCTTCTTTAGAGGTAGAGGAGCTTTTCATGTACATAGGCAACTCTTCCCAGGTTTCCTGGAGGGTTTTCATGAAGACTGCAATGTTAGCATCAGTTTTCGTGCCAGATTGTTTGTCGGTCTTCGTGAAGATAAGCACAAAAGGCACCCCCATGGTTCCCAGCAGCTCTATAAACTCCAGGTCTGTTTTCTGCGGGGGTAGCCGGGAATCAACCAGAACAAAGACACAGGCGAGATTGGTGCGGTTTTTCAGGTAGAACTGCACCATTTTGCGCCACTGCTCCCGCGAGTCTTTGCTCACCTTGGCCCAGCCATACCCCGGTAAGTCTACCAGGTACCACTCGCCATTGATGAGGAAGTGGTTGATGAGCTGGGTCTTGCCCGGGAAAGAGGAGGTTTTGGCCAGTTTGAGGTGGTTGGTGAGCATGTTGATGAGCGAGGATTTGCCCACGTTTGACCTGCCAATAAACGCATATTCCGGCAGTTGGGTCTGCGGGCACAAATCAGCGCGGGTATTGCTGGTAACGAACTTTGCTTCTTTGATGACCATAATTACTGCATACGTTTATTAATAATTGCAAAGGTACCAAATAAACGGCGAACCCTGTCCATATCTCGGAATACGCAAATTCTGCGTGATAATCTGTTGGTTTAAGTAACCATTTAACACAATTCTGAGTATCGTAGCGCAGGCACCCAAAGCGGATATGATGACCAGATAAGATAGTTTTTCTATATTGCAGCACTTTACCAATAATACAGTTGCAATAAATTTTTGTTAGGAAAGATGTATCTAAAGATTTTTAAATATTATTGTGAAGTTCTTTGACTGCTCTCTGTTAGATGAGGAAACCTTTTTTTGAAGGTACTTATCTGTCTATCATCAATGCTTACCCGTCTATATTAAGTAGCTACTATACCTTAACCTTTACACTATGGATCACTTAGACAAGCGATTGTTTAGAACATCATTCTTGCTTCTCACCCTCTTTCTCATGGCTTCTTCGGCCATGGCGCAAAGCACGCGCAAGCTTATCCGGAGCGGAGATAAATTCTTTAACCAGGCTAATTTCCGGGCGGCGCTTCCTTTCTATGAGCGGGCATTAGAGCGTGATCCAGACAATGCCAAGGCCATGTACCGGGCAGGTATCAGCTATATTGCCTTTGACAAAGAGAAAGCCAGCGAGTATGTCTACAAAGCCTACCGCATCAAGCCCAAAGTAGGTGATGATGTACTTTATTGGTTAGGCCGGGTAGACCTGGTGAACTATGAGTTTGACAACGCTATCAAGAACGCCCAAGCCTATCAGGCTACCTTGGGCAAGCGGGATGATGACGGCAAAGAGCAGGCGGCCCTGTTGTTACAGCATGCCCGTAACGCCAAGAAAGAGGTAGCCAACCCCAAAGACATCTTCGTGAAGAACCTGGGTCCTACCGTGAACACCCCTTACTCTGAGCACAGCCCGGTGATCTCTTCAGATGACAACTACCTGTTGTTTACTTCGCGCAGCGCCGGTGTTACCGGGGGCAAAGAAGCCGAAGATGGTGAGTATTTTGAAGACATCTTTGAGACCCGCCGTTTAGGTGTTGATTCTTGGGAAACCCCTAAATCATTGAGCGCCCGTTTGAACGGTACCGGTCATGATGCCTCTATCCAGTTGTTTGACAATGACAGCAAATTGCTGATGTACCGCCAAGACGAAGGGGGTGACATTTTCATGACCACCCGTGACGGTGGTGACTGGGGCCAGCCGCAGAAACTGAACCGCAACATCAACTCCAAAGGATTTGAAAGCGATGCCTTCATCACAAGAGATGGCAGCACCCTTTATTTCTCTACAAGCCAATTCTCGCAGAACGGTGACCTGGATATCTACTACTCTAAGCGCCAGCCTAACGGCGAGTGGGGTGCCCCTAAGAACTTCGGAAGTGGCGTGAACACCCCGTTTGACGAGGATAGCCCGTACTTCACCCCAGATGGTTTGACCATGTACTTCAGCTCACGTGGCCACAACACCATGGGCGGCTATGACATCTTCACCATGAAGTTTGACACCGTGGCCCGCCGCTGGAGCAGACCTGAGAACATGGGCTACCCTGTGAACACGCCAGATGATGATACCTACTACCGCTTGAGCCCAGATGGTTCTTACGCGTACCTTTCTTCTTACCGCATGGGCGGATACGGTGAAAAAGACATCTACACCATCAACTACATCCGGAACGCCTCAGTGAGAGGCCACGTGTACAGCCTGCGTGACTCTACCATCATCCCTGGGGTGGAATTAGTGTTCTCTGGTAAAACCGCCAACAACACGCCTCTGGAGTACCGTGACGTAACCAAGCCGGATTCTGGCAACTACCAGGTGTCTGTGCTTTCTGCGCGCCCTTACCAGGTTACCCTGTCTAAAGACGGAAAGACCCTGGCCACCGAGCAGTATGAAGTGCCTATGTCATTGAACGACACCACCGTGTTTGAGAAGGACTTTTACATTGCCTTTGAAGATACCTCTGGCGTGGGTGTGGGCGCTTTCGCCTTCAAACGCATCTACTATGACACGGACAAGTACAACCTGCGTCCGGAGTCTATCTCTGAGCTGGACAACATTGTGCGGGTGATGAAAGCCAACCCAAGCCTGCGTCTTTCCATTGATGGCCACACTGACTCACGCGCCTCAGATGCCTACAACGTAACGCTGGGCGAGAACCGTGCCATGGCTGCGTACAACTACCTGTTGCAGCAGGGCATCCCAAGCAACCGCATGATCACGGTTTCTTACGGTGAGCGCCGTCCGGCCGCACCAAATGATACTCCTGAGAACATGCAGTTGAACCGCCGCACTGAGTTCAACGTGATCAAGAGCGTAGAGCAGCAATAGTATTTCTGGGCTGTTTTCCAGAAATCTATCTTCAAAGAGCCCCGGCCAAACGGTCGGGGCTCTTTGATTTATGAGGGGTGCCGGTACAACATAATGCGGGAATTCTAGTTAAAGCATAGTAGCTTTGCCCTCTATAACCATACCTAGTACATGTCAGTAGTACCTTATAAAGACCAGGAGGAAGGGAAGAAAAAGCAGGTGGCGCAAATGTTCAACAGCATTGCCAAGCGCTATGATTTTCTAAACCATTTCCTTAGCGCGGGAGTAGACATCTACTGGCGCAAAAGAGCGGTGAAACTGCTAAAGCGCGTAAAGCCCCAACTGGTGCTGGACATTGCCACTGGTACCGGAGATTTTGCCCTGGAAACACTGCAGCTCAAGCCCAAGCAGATCATAGGCATTGACATCTCAGAGGGCATGCTGCAGGTAGGCCGCGAGAAAATCAACAAAAGGGGATTGAGCCATCTGGTGCAGCTGCAGTTAGGTGATTCAGAGAATATCCAGTTCCCAGACAATCATTTTGATGCCATCACCGTTGCTTTTGGGGTACGTAACTTTGAGAACCTGGAGAAGGGCCTCGCGGAGATGTACCGGGTGTTGAAGCCGGGCGGCATGGCGGTGATTCTGGAGTTCTCCAAGCCCCAGCGCTTCCCCATGAAACAGGGTTATAATTTTTACTTCAAACATATATTGCCGGTTTTCGGGAAAATGATCTCAAAAGACAATGCCGCCTATACGTACCTGCCAGAGTCTGTGCAGGCGTTCCCAGACGGAAATGATTTTTTGGCTATTTTCAAGAGAATCGGGTTTAAAAACACAGAATGGCACTCACTTACCTTCGGCATCAGCTCCATTTACAGCGGTACAAAATAATAGGCTTTTTTCTTCTGGTGTTGCTGGTGGGCAACCGGCCAGCGCAGGCCCAGGGAAAACTCAAAAGCGAGAACCTTCCGGGCTATGAGTACAAACGCCTGCGCTGGGGATTCTCTCTGGGCGTGAACACCTCCTGGTACCAGTTAGAGCACTCAGACCGGTATGTAGCCGAGATCAAACAGAATGACTCACTATCTGTGAATGACAAGACTGGGATCGGGTTCAACGTGAACTTTATCACCACCTACCGCCTTTCGCCAAACCTGGTGTTGCGGGCCCAGCCGGGCGTGGGCTACCACAGCCGCGCCATAGAGTACAAAGGAGTAGCGGCTGAGCCAGAGAATAACATTGCCGCCGGCGACCATCTGCAGGAGGTGAACACGTTCTCAGGGGAACTCCCGCTGTTGGTGAAGTATGAGTCAAAACGCCGCAAGAACACCCAGATGTACTTTGTAGCCGGCGTGAAACCTTCTTTGGTAGTAGGAGGGCAGAAGAAGGGCAATGAATACCTGCAATTGAAAACCATGGATTTTGCCATTGAGTATGGGGTAGGCTTAGACATGTTCTATCCTTTCTTCAAGTTCGCGCCGGAGATCAGGTATTCGCGGGGCATCGGGAACCTGCACAAGCCAGCCAACAGCATCTTCAACAACAGCATCCAGCAGCTGAACACCAACACGGTCACGCTTTATCTCAATTTTGAATAATTCCCCTATGACAACGCAGAAGATTGCCCTGGTAACCGGTGCCACCTCTGGCATTGGCAGAGCCACCGCTGTCTCCCTGGCCCAACAGGGCTTTAAGATTATTGCCACCGGCCGGCGCACCCAGCGGTTGCAGGAGCTCAGCCAGCAACTTGGCCAGGAGAACGTGTACCCGCTGGAGTTTGACGTGCGAGACAAGGAAGCGGTGCAGACCGCTATTGCCGGTTTGCCCCCAGAATGGCGGTCAGTGGATGTGCTGGTCAACAACGCCGGGAATGCCCATGGCCTGTCTAACATTCAGAGCGGTGACCTGGACGATTGGGAAGCCATGCTGGACATCAACGTGAAAGGTTTGCTGTACGTGACCAAGGCCGTGCTACCCATTATGATTGAGCGGAAGTCTGGGCACATCATCAACATTGGCTCTATTGCGGGCAAGGAAGTGTACGCCAACGGCAATGTGTACTGCGCGAGCAAATTCGCGGTAGACGCCCTGTCAAAGGCCATGCGCATTGACCTGATTCACGAAGGCCTGAAGGTGTCTGAGGTAAACCCCGGGGCGGTAGAAACCGAGTTCTCTGAAGTGCGTTTCAAAGGCGATACCCAACGGGCCGCTACCGTGTACCAAGGGTTTGAAGCCTTGCAGGCCGAAGACATCGCTGACCTGATCTCTTTCATGGTGACCCGGCCCAAGCATGTGAACCTGGCAGAAGTGCTTATTCTCCCCGCGGCCCAGGCCAGCGCTACCATCATCAACAAGCAGTAACCGGATCTATTTTACAGTAAGGCCCGCTCGTTCTTAAACGGGTGGGCCTTGCCGTTCCTGGGCAGTTTTGGCAGAAGTAGGCTCAAAAGGGCAAATCTTTCTTTTGCGCGGTTCGTTGCAGGAGAAAAGACTAGCTATGGAATTTACCAAGATAAAGGAAACTTGTCTGTACGTTCAGGACCTTGAGCGCACCACTACTTTCTATGCGCAGGTGCTAGGCTTGCCAGTGATTGGCGAGGTAGCCGGTAGGCACGTGTTTTTCAGGGTGGGAAGTTCTGTGTTATTGTGTTTCAATGCCCAGAAAACGAGCAGCAGCAAAGACCTGCCACCGCATTTTGGGGAAGGGCAACTGCATCTGGCCTTCGAATGTGAAGCCGCGCAGTACCAGGGCTGGAAAGAAAAGCTACAGCAAGCCAATATTCCCATTGAGCACGAGCAGAGGTGGCCCCACGACCGCAAATCTTGCTACTTCCGGGACCCGGACCAGCACTTGCTGGAGATTGTAGTGCCAGGAATCTGGGAGAAGTAAACGGATTGGTTTTCCCACCCTTTTTATCAAAAGCTGGGAATACCCCAGTCTTGCCTTTTCCACCTGCATTCTCCCTGCTTCACTTCCTGCTTACTCCCAATTTTATCTTCCTGGAAGGATCTTGTGGGCGAAGGGTAAAAGCAACTTCTCAACCGGAACTACCGCTTGCTACTGAGATCCTTTCAGGAAAACAGAGGGGGGAGGTTTTTACCGCCTTTTCCAGAAAACGGGGTTTAAACAATGGGTGGTGATCTAGTCTCCCTGCCGTTGCTTCAACTCTTGCAAAACTGCCTGGTCAAGTTCGTGTTTTCCGGCAAAGGTGCGCACTTCAGGCTGCAGCCCCAATTCCCGTACCCGGGCCAATTGGACTTGCACCCGGTCTTCGGCTACAAACGGGTCTTGGGTGCCATACACGTAGGTAAGCCGGGCTTGGGTAAGGGTAGGACTGGCTGAGGCCATTTCCATATCCTCGGGGAACACGCCCGCCCACAGTACCAGGTCTTTGACCAGGTCTTCTGCCTGCGCCAACCATCGGCACGCCGTGGCCGCACCCTGCGAAAAGCCGAGTACGTGCAAGACTGCCTGGGGCGCTTCCTGCAGGGCCATTTCCCGCACCTGATTTAAGTAAGTAACGTAATCTGTGATCTCATGCAGCCGTTCCTCTTTGGTCATCCAGGTGGCGCCAACGCGGCCTGAGAACCCTTCCAGATAAAAGCGGGAGAGACCCTCCGGGGCAATGAAGGCAGTTTGCGCGTCTGCCAGGGGCTCGAAGTGCCGGATAAAGTACCGTGCTAACTGGCCATAGCCGTGCAGTACCACCCACAGGTGCCGGGTTTCCGCCGACAAGGCGCCCGCCTGATGGAGGTGGGCCGTGCGGGGTACGGTAATGGTTCGGTGAAGTGCCGCCAAGCTAGAGCTGGTCTTTGGTGAACATGAAGGGCAGCAGATCCTCAATAGATTTCATGCGCATCACTTTTCCGTCCTCGGCCTGCATGAGCAGCTTGATAGGTGCCTGTTGCCGGCTCTGGTATTCCGCTATCACTTGGCGGCAGGCCCCGCAGGGGCAGGCTTTCAGGAAATGTTCCTCATGCCGGCGGCGCACGGTGACGGCCATCATCTCTATCTGTTTGTCTGGGTGGTTAGAACCTACGCCAAACAGCAAGGTGCGCTCTGCACAGAGACCCGAGGGGTAGGCTGCGTTTTCCTGGTTGGTGCCTTGGTGGGTACTGCCATCAGAAAGAAGCAAAGCGGCGCCTACCATGAAATTGGAATAGGGGGCGTACGCGTTGTTGGTGGCTTGTTGGGCAAGAACGAAGACCTGCCGTTCCTGAGGGGTTAATTCTTCAATGGAAGACACTACCTCATAGGTAATGCTGAGTTGTACTTGTTCTGTCATAGGGTGCGTTCTCCGCACACGGTCGTACGGGAGCCAAAGTTAACAAGTAGCCCCGAAATTGCAAGAACCGGTTGCCCATACAAGATAAAATGCCCATTTTAAGGCGCCAAACAACTCCTGTTTTCCTTGCCATGAACAAGATCCTGCTCCTGGGCGCCGGTCGCTCCGCCTCCGTTCTCCTTGATTACCTTCTAGTAAACGCAAGTACTTTTAACTGGCAAGTGGCCGTGGGCGATGTGCGGGTAGACCACCTGGCCCGGCAGGTCCAGCAAAATCCCCAGCTAAGAGCCTTTGTGTTTGATGTGCAGGACGAGGCGCAGCGCAGGGAAGAGATCGGTCGGGCCGAGGTGGTGATCTCCATGCTGCCCGCCCTGTTTCACCCGCTGGTAGCGCAGACCTGCCTGGATTTGGAAAAGCACTTGGTCACCGCTTCGTACGTGCCGCCCCAGATCAAAGCCATGCACGCCCAGGCCGAAGCCAAAGGCCTCACCTTTCTCATGGAATGCGGGCTGGACCCCGGCATTGACCACCTCTCGGCCATGCGGCTCATTCACCAGATACAAGGGCAGGGCGGCACCATTACCTCCTTCAAATCCTTTACCGGCGGCCTCATGGCCCCTGAGTCTGACAACAACCCCTGGCACTATAAATTTACCTGGAACCCGCGCAATGTGATTTTGGCCGGGCAAGGTACGGCCCGCTACAAGCAAGACGGCAGCTACAAATACATCCCTTACCCCGTGCTGTTCAGGCGCACGGAGACCTTTCTGGTAGAGGGGTTCGGGTACTTTGACGGCTATGCCAACCGCGACTCCCTGGGCTACCTGGAGCCCTACGGCCTGGAAGGCATTCAAACCATGCTGCGCGGCACCCTGCGCCGGCCTGGTTACTGCCAGGCCTGGCAAGTGCTGGTGCACCTGGGCCTCACTGACGATTCTTATTCTCTGGCAGACTCTTCGCACCTGACCTACGGCGATCTGGTGAGAAGTTTCTTGCCCCCGAGCCCGGAAAGCCATCTGCCGCTCAAAGAACAGGTAGCTGCCTACCTAAGAATTGCCCCTGAGGTCGAAGAACTGCAGCTTGTGGAATGGACGGGTCTTTTTGACGAGGTACCTATTGATCTGGAGAATGCTACTCCGGCCCAGGCCCTGGAGAAACTGCTGGTGCAGAAATGGAAGCTGGAGCCCGGTGATAAAGATATGATTGTGATGCTGCACGAGTTGGAGTACGAACAGGAGGGCGACAAAAGAAAATGCACTTCTTCTCTGGTGGTGCTGGGCGAGGACGAGGTGCAGACGGCCATGGCCAAAACGGTGGGCCTGCCCCTGGGCATCGCGACCAAGCTCCTGCTGCAAGGGAAGCTGCAAGCAAAGGGCGTCGTAGTGCCGCTGCAACCCGATCTTTATCTTCCCATCCTGGCGGAACTGGAACAGTACGGCATCCGGTTCACGGAGCGGGAAGAGCAGACCAGCGATTTTGGGGTGATTTCAAGGAATCAGGCGTAAAATAGGAAGACAGGTTTAGGCCGTTTGCTCCCCATTAGGTAGACCATTGTCTCATGGGATTTACCTCCGTTTCCTGAAAAAAAGCCGGGAATCAGAAAATAAGGTAATACTCCCGGAGCAGTTCCTGGAAAGTCAAAGTATACTCCCCATCTTTTTCCCGCACGGCTAAAGTGCTGCTGGTAGTGGCGGAAGGCTGGCGGGTGTAGGTATGGATGGCGCGCAGCAGTTTGCCTTGCGGGGTAGCCTCTAACCAGAGAATCTGGCGGGTGTGGAAACCAGCCGCCTGGGCTTCCCGCTCAAAGACCCCGGCCTCGTGCGGCGGCAAGAGGATATGCAGTTTTCCCTCGGGAGCAAGATAACGCTGGGCAAAGGAAACCACCTCGGCAAAGGAGAGCGACCCGGTATGCTTGGCCTGGTTTTTTGCCCCGTCAGCTGATTTCAGGGAAGCCTGAAAAAAAGGCGGGTTGCTGATGATGACGTCAAAAGCCTGAGGCTGGGTAAGGGCAAACTCCTGCAACCCCATGGGGAACAACTTGACCCGGTTTGCCCATGGGCTGGCGGCCATGTTTTCCTGGGCCTGGGACGCGGCATTCGCGTCAATCTCCACCGCTTCCACCTGGGCCTGCGACGCCCGCTGCGCCACCATCAAACTCAACAAGCCCGTGCCCGCCCCAATGTCCAGAATCCTCCGGGCCCCCTGTACATCAGCGAAAGCCCCCAGCACGCAGGAGTCGGTACACACCTTCATGGCGCACCGGTCTTGCCTGATCAAAAACTGCTTAAACTGGAAATAGTCGTTGGCCACTTTTTAAATTTGGAGATGGGAAGATTTGAAGATGTGAAGATTTGAAGATGTGAAAATTTTAAAATGATGGAGTTTAATGATACGATTATTAAGTGCGTAAATTGGATTCGGCTTTTGTTATGTAGAAACTGCAGTTGCGCTCTTTCTTCCCATCTCCAAATCTCCACATCTTCAAATTCTCTCATCTCCACATCTCCTCATCTCCAAATCTTCAAAGTTGCTACCCTGCCGTTGGGTTAGCTTCAAAGCCTTTGTCGGGGGGGAGGTTGGGTTGGAGGGCGGCGGCGACGGCTAGTTGGTCACAGCGCTCGTTCTCGGCGTGGCCGGCGTGGCCGCGGACCCACACAAAGCGCACCTGGTGCTTGCGGTATACCTTCAGGAACCGTTGCCACAGGTCTGGGTTGGCCTTGCCTACAAAGCCTTTCTTCTCCCAGCCAAACACCCATTTCTTCTCCACCGAGTCAATCACATATTTGGAGTCTGAATAGACGGTGACCGGAATGCCGGGTTTGGTGATGGACTCCAGGGCCACGATCACGGCCAGAAGCTCCATGCGGTTGTTGGTGGTCTTCCGGAATCCTTCGCTTAATTCTTTCACGTGGGGGCCGTACCGCAGGATAACGCCGTAACCCCCAGGACCAGGATTGCCCCGGGAGGCGCCATCGGTAAATATCTCTATCAAAACGCGTGTGGTTAGTCTGGCGCAAAAATACCCAAACTTGCCTAGGAGTAGCGGGAAGGCCCCATATTATTTCTGGAGGAGGTACCCTGGCAAAGTGGAGGAACCGTTTTTAGCCTGTTTTCAGGGAAACATCCCTAAAAAAGAGTAGGCGGCAAAGTAGGTAGGGCAAGAACAGGGAGGAAGCTTCGGCGATGGCCGGGCTCTCTTGTTTTGGCTGCATTTTGGGAAAGTCAGCGGCAAAACAGAGGCAAATGCCTTAAAGGTTGCGGTGGGTTGATGCCCTTCAAGTCAGCTGTGATTTACCAAAGGGCCCAGAAGAGGGGCAGGGGAAAGGGCTTTGGGCTTTATTTCGCGAAGCTGATGGTGGCGTTGAAGCCCAAGCCTATGATGGGTACTTTCTGCCACACGTCCTGGCTGGCTTTCCTGAAATAAGAATCGCTGTTCATGAAACCACCGCTAAACAAGAGGCCGCCGTGGCCCAGGTCTTTGACCAGTTCCAGGGAAAGCAGCACGTCTGCCTCAAGGTAAATCTGGTGCTCCTGCATATCCAGGGAGATGCCGTTTACGACGTCTTTTTTAAGGGCGGTGAGGTAAATAGGCGCGCTTAAAAGGTTCTCTTCAGGACCATTCTTGCCCATTCTGTAGATATTGATGCGCAGGAAAAGAGTATCATACGCATTGTTGGCCAAATTGAAAGTGACCTTCTCCAGGAACGACGGGCGGTTGATAGACAGCACCGTGCCTATCTCGCTGCCCAAACCGTTGCTCTTGAACCCACCCATAATGCTCTTGGAATCCGTTTCATTGCCCACCACCTTCGTTTTGAATTTCTGGGGCCGAACTACCACTTCCCGCAAGGCCACGGCTTCTTCCTTGAGGTGGATCACTGCCTCGCGGCTGCCGAACTTCTGCTTGAACTCGCCCACCTTCCAGGTGACGGGCCGGTACCCGATGGCGGAGACCTGAAGGGTACGGGCATCCAGGGAATCTGGTAAGGAAAGGATAAAGGTGCCTTGTTCTGACGAGACGGTGCCTACGCCCTGGCCTATCACCCCAATGTTCACAAAGGGCACCGGGGCGTTTTTATGGTCTAATATTTTGCCCTGAAAGCGTTGCGCCTGGGCCAGGAAGGAGAAGGAAAGGAGCAGGAACAGGAAGGGCAGTTTCATGGGCGGCATTTCTTTTCTTCCAAGATGCAGAAATTTCACCGGCCGTTGCCTGCCTTTGGAAAAGAAGTGCCTTTTTTGTCCAGATCGAAGAACAGCCAAAACAGCCGCCAGATTTTTTCAGGTTTCCGGTGATTGGTTCCTTTATGGCGAAGAAGTATCTGGCGCCCTTTTTTGAAAAGGTTCTAGTAGAGCGTTTTAAATAAAGGCAGGGAAAAGAAAGGCTGCTGGTTTAAGGCTTATTTTATGAAAATTGGACCTACAACCGGCTAAAGGCTAACGTGCGTCTTGAAAAGCTTGATGGCAATGGCCAGCAGGATCACGCCAAACACCTTGCGCAGCACCTCGGTGCCGTTCTGACCCAGTTTGCGTTCCAGCCAGTTAGAGCTTTTGAGCACGATGTAGACAAACACCAGGTTGAGCAGAATGCCCACCAGCACATTGGGCAGGGCATAGGCCGCCCGCAAAGAAAGCAGAGTGGTCATGGTGCCGGCCCCCACAATCAGGGGGAAGGCCAGCGGCACAATGGAGCCGGTTTTCACCTCGGGGTTGGAATGGAACAGGTGAATGCCCAATACCATCTCCATGCCCATGAGAAAGATGATGAGGGCCCCCGCAATGGCAAAGGAAGCGAAATCAATCCCGAAGAGCTTCAGAATGCCGTCTCCCACAAACAGGAACACAATCATGAGCACGCCAGCCACCAGCGTGGCCTTTTCAGATTGGATGACCCCTTCGCGCTGGCGCAGCTGTATGATAATGGGAATTGACCCCAGAATATCAATGATGGCGAACA
Source organism: Rufibacter glacialis (assembly GCF_008271745.1). GTDB lineage: Bacteria > Bacteroidota > Bacteroidia > Cytophagales > Hymenobacteraceae > Nibribacter > Nibribacter glacialis. The sequence goes on from NZ_VKKZ01000019.1 coordinate 590,257, forward strand.
GAATCAGGCTAACGGAAACGATCTCTTTGAAGCTGAATTGGATCATGGGGCAGTGACAACACCATTAGGGTGCTGTTTCAGGCGCGAAATTAGTGATAATGGGCGGAAATGAAACCCCGCAGCACCTCATATTCCGCATCTGGCACGGCCGGGAAGTTGGCGATGCGGAAGGTGCATTTGGCCCAGGGGCCGTAGCCGTTCCCCAGCGTGATGCCCTGCGTGGCGGCCAGGCGTTTCGCCTCGGCTACCCAGCGGTCTGGTCCTTTGATGGCCAGCACCGTAAGGGCGCGTACCTCGGGGTTCTCTACCAGCAGCTGCATTTCCCTTAATTCTTCAAAGAACGTGTACAGGTCCTGGGCCCGCTGCGTGAGGTGCTGGTCAATGTTTTTGATGAGGGGCCGTTGCTCCAGTACTTTCTTGAGCAGGTACAGGTTGAGTACGTTGGGCGTGAAGGTGGTCTGGTAGTTGAGCATCTTCTCGTGCAGGAACACCAGGCTGTTGTAGTGCTTGCGGTCGTTGAGGCCCTTGGCCCGCTGAATGGTACGCGGCGAGCACACCAGCACCCCCATGCCAGAGGGCAACCCGAAGCATTTCTGCACCGAGGCAAACCAGATGTCTGCCCTGATGAACTTGAGGTTGCCTCCGGCCATGCTGGAGGTGGCATCAACGGCCAGCAAGGGGTCCTTGAACTGGTTCTGCAGTTTCAGGAGGGTGTTCATGCTCACCTGGGTCCCGTTAGAGGTCTCAGTCTGGGTTACGCAGATCAGGTCTGTGTCGTCTTCCACCGGCAGGTTGGGGGCGTCCAGCACGTCTTCCAGGCCAAAGGCCTGCCCGTAGCTGTCGGGCCGCAGGCGCTTGGCGTACTGGTACCACTTCTCCCCGAAGGCCCCGTTGTAGAGGTGCAGGCTTTTGTTTGGGGTCAGGCTCTGGGCCAGGATCTCCCAGCACTCGGTGGCCGAGGAGGTGAAGAAGATGTAGTAGTCCTGCGGAATGTTCAGTTTGGTGCGCAGCAGGCCTACCAGGTCCCGCATCATCTGCACAAAGCGCTCGCCGCGGTGCGGAATACTCAGCATCCCTTCATCATAGGCCATGGTCAGGTAATCCCGAACCTCGGGGTAGACTTGGGAGGGACCCGGATAGAAGTTAAGCATGGCAGAAGGGGAGTTGAGTGGAACGTAGCGTGAAATAAGGGGCAAAGGTAGTAGGTAAGTGGGGTGCCAGGAAAGCCCTTTCCTGCTTGTTTTCTGAAAATAATGCCAGAAAGAAGCCTGTACTGGGGCCCTGTTGCCATGGCTACACGTGCAAAACGAGCGGTGGTTACGCTTTGGTGTAAGTAAAACCAACCTTATTGGGCTTCTGCCGCTCAAAGTGTTGCAGGCCAAGCCGGTAACTTTCCAGCCCAAAACCGCTGATGCTGCCCACGCACCGGCCGCCAATATAAGTCACGTGCCGGGTGGCTTCACGGGCGAATACGTTGGAGATGTGGATCTCTATGACCGGGGTCTCAATGGCGGCAATGGCGTCTGCCAGGGCCAGGCTGGAATGGGTGTAAGCGCCCGCGTTGAACAGAATACCCTGGTAATGAAAGCCCACCTCATGCAGTTTGTCAATCAAGACACCTTCCACATTGGATTGGAAATATTCCAGTTCCAGGTCTGGGAAAGCCGGAATCAAGTCTTTCTCCAGGTAATCTTCAAAGGAACGCGACCCGTAGATGGACTTTTCACGGCGGCCCAGCAGGTTCAGGTTAGGCCCGTTCAGGATAAGGATTTTCATAGCGGTAGGGGTTTGGGCAGGCTTAAAAAAATGCCCGCAGGCTCATGGCCAAATGTACGGAATAACTACCTTTGGGTAACTATGTGCTTTTCTTCGGTTTGCAAAAACAGAGGAGAAAAACAGCGTTGGAATAATCACCTCCCTCCCCCATGAACTGGTCCATCAGCCTCACCCAATTTCAAGGATACCTCCAGTTGGAGAAATCCTTGTCCAGCCACTCTGTAGAGGCTTATCTACGGGATGTACGCAAACTGGTGCAGTACCTGGAAATCACCCACCAGAAAACCGGGCCCCTGGCCATTGAGGCCGCCCAGTTGCAGGGCTTTCTGGAATGGATCCATTCCCTGGGCATGACTGCCCATTCGCAGGCGCGCACCATTTCCGGCATACGGGCTTTCTACAAGTTCCTGATCATGGAAGACCTGCTGGACTCTGACCCCACAGAGACCCTGGAAAGCCCCAAACTGCAGCGCAAGCTCCCAGACACCCTCACCTATGACGAGATCGTGGCCCTTTTTGACGCCATTGACGTGAGCACCCCAGAGGGTACCCGCAACAAGGCCATGCTGGAAACCCTCTACAGCAGCGGATTGCGTGTGACGGAGCTGATTGAGTTGAAAATCACCAACCTGTATGAAGACTTGGGCTTTCTGCGCATTACGGGCAAAGGCAACAAAGAGCGCCTGGTACCCATTGGCCGCGACGCCCTCAAGTACATCAGGATTTACCTGGATGGTGTGCGGGCGCACCAGACCATCAAGAAAGGCCATGAGGATTTCGTGTTCCTGAACCGCCGGGGCGCCAGCCTGAGCCGGGTCATGGTCTTCAACATCATCAAAGATTTGGCCGCCAAAATCGGGCTTCAGAAAAACATCAGCCCGCACACCTTCCGGCACTCCTTCGCCACGCACCTTATTGAGGGCGGGGCAGACCTACGGGCGGTGCAGGAAATGTTGGGCCATGAATCCATCACCACCACCGAGATCTATACCCACCTGGACCGTGACTACCTGAAACAGGTCATCCAGGAATTTCACCCCAGAAGTTAAAAGTGGGGCACCCTTGTAGTTGCCTTTTTAGTAGAATAAATTAACCCAATATAAGGGCAACCACCAGGGATAGGCCCTACATCTGCAACCGTAGAGACCAGGCACTGCCTTGTCTCTAACCTATCTGCTGATCTACCAAATCTAGAAATACCTGTCTTTGTTGTTTTGCCGGAGGAGAAGACTTGCGCTCATTTTTGAGAAGCAAATGCAAAAACAAAGAATAAAAGCCCTCAATCAGGAAAGCAAGCCAAACAACTCCGCCGCCGCGGCGAAAGGTGATTTCTGTCCCTGTGTGACCTGTCCGGCTACTGTTTCCCACTGGGCTTGCACGGCCGGGTGCTGGTAGAATCGTTCCTCTAACTGTTGCCGGATGCTGTGCCGCAGCCAATGCAGGTTCTGCTCTTGGCGGCGCTGGTGGAAGTAGCCGTTCTGCTGCGTTAACTGCACGTATTCGGTCACAGAGTCCCAGATGTCGCCAAGCCCGGATTTCTCATACGCGGAACAGACCGTCACTTTAGGGCTCCATTTTGACGCACCCAATGGGAAAAGGTGTAAGGCGCTTTGGTACTCGGCTTGGGCACTGGTGGCTGGGGTTAGGTTGGGGCCGTCGGCTTTGGTGATGGCAATGGCATCGGCCATTTCCATGATGCCTTTTTTGATGCCCTGAAGTTCATCGCCGGCCCCGGCCAGCATCAGGAGCAGGAAGAAATCCACCATCTCGTGCACCGCCGTCTCCGACTGGCCCACACCTACGGTTTCCACGAAAATCACATCAAAGCCCGCGGCCTCGCAGAGTAAGATGCTTTCCCGGGTGCTGCGGGCTACGCCGCCCAGGGTTTTGCCCGCCGGTGAGGGACGGATATAGGCGTTTTGATGGATAGACAAGGTTTCCATGCGGGTCTTGTCGCCTAAGATGGAGCCGCCGGTGCGCTGGCTGGTAGGGTCAATGGCCAGCACCGCCAGTTTCTTGCCGTGCTGTTCCAGCAGGTAATTCCCAAATGCCTCAATAAACGTGCTCTTGCCCACGCCTGGCACGCCCGTGATGCCCACCCGCACTGATTTACCCACGTGCGGCAATACCTGTTCCATGACCGCATGGGCCAGGACTTGGTCAGAAGGAAGGGTACTTTCCACTAAAGTGATGGCGCGGCTCAGGAGTACCCGGTTCCCAGATAACACTCCGGCCGCGTACTCGTCAGGGGTCAATCGTTTCGGCACTCGTTTTGGGGCTGTTTTCAGAAAAGTACGCGAAAATCAGGAATTAGTCCCGGCTTCTGCCGAGGTTTCTGGAAAGTAGGCTCTTTTTGAGGAAAAGGTAAGGTGCAAACCCAAATTACAGAGCACGCATTCCGTCCCCCTTTGAAGGGGGTAGGGGGATGACGAGGCTGCTTGAACAACCGTATCCCCGCGGCTAAGCGCAAGGGCAACCATAAGAGATTGCCTCTACAAAAACTCTTGCAACGGCTTGAACTGCTAAAGTAGTCATACCCTTCCCCTCCAAAGGGGTAGGGCCGTTAAGTTCTACTTTGAAGGTTTAAACTGGGGTGAAGTTCCTTACCATTCTTGCAACTTCAGCTCATTTTAGGTCCAAGTTAGAAACTTGAACCAGCTATATTTTCAGAAATTATCGGCCCTGCTTCCAAAGGACAGAATGCGGGTTATTGCCTGAAGAGCATGCTCTGTGATATTCTTGTTTCAGGCGTAAAAAAGCAAACTTACTACTTTGGCGGAAGGGCCGAGGTGGTGGAAGGAGACAGGTTCTGAAAATAGAAACCGGGGAAGTTGGGCAGGCCGAGGGCGCTTTTCTGGGTACCCAGGTTGATGCCGCTATCTTTGTAGTCGCAGGCAGGGCCCAGGGCGTTGGGGTTCCGGATCACGCCTAGCCAGTTGCTGTTGTTGCGGGCCACATAGATGCGGCCGTCGGGGCCTAGCTGGAGGGCGCCAATCTTGCGGCTGATGCTTTTGGCTACCTGCTTGCCCGAGTGGATGATGGCGTCATTGGTACCCGCTGACAGATCAAACTGGAAGATACGGGCTTCGCCTCCGGCAATGCCGTTTTTACCGCCGTACAGTTTGGTGCCATCCGGCGAAAATTCTACCCCATAGGCTTCATCAAACTTACCTAGATCTACCGCCAGTGACAGTTTTCCGTTCTCGTTGTTGAACCCGAATACCTCAATCTTGTTCACGGTGGCCCAGGTGGCTACGGCCAGCTTATCGCCGGTAGGCGAGGCTTTCATGTAACCGATGGTGCCGCCGTTGTCACCGGCGTGGATGCTGCCCAGGTGGCTTTCCACGGGTTTGAAGGTGATGCCGTCGGCACTGATGAGGTAGGCGTAGAACGCCGAGCTGTTCCACCGGTGGGTGATAACCCAGTAATCGCGGCCGTTGCGGTGTTTGATGGCCGTCAGTTTCTCGGTGACGGGTGCAAAAATGAGGTTGTTTTTGGAGACTACTTCGCCCAGGCCCCCGTTGCGGCTTAAGTCAATGAGGTGGTACTGCAGGCCGTGGCTCTGGCCCTGGAAATCGGTGGTGAAAAGGTAATACAGGTGCTGCGAACCCGGCTTTGGTAAGATCACTGCCGATTGGGTAGAGGATTCATGGCCTTTGAGGGAATCGCCGCCGGCCATGATCTGCTTGTTGCGGTTCCAGACCTGCATGCCGTTGGTGTAAAACAGCAGGTTGCCCAAGGCGTCTGAGAGAACAGCGCAGCCTTCCTCACTGAACATATTCCCATCTTTGAGGGGCTGCGGGTTGGCCGGGTCTGCAAAGGACAAACCCGCGTTGTGCCCAAAGTACCAGGTGGTAGCTTCTTTCTGGGCCAATGCCATAAGGGAAAGAAGCCCCAGCGGAAGCAGAAGCAAAAATTTAAGCGTGTTCTTCATTGTCACGTAAGCCATTCAATTTGTAGAGAACATTTCAAAGATTGCGCCAAAAACCTGTTGTCGCTTGTTTTGCCCCGCTCAAGGAAGCAAGCTGCGTTTACGGAGAAAGCAAAGCCTTCAACGTGAGATTTTTACCAAGTGAGGCTCTCCTGAACAGATACTGTTGGCTGAGCTTTTACCTGGGGTCTGCTCTTTATAAACCGTGGAGGAGGTTAAAATATTGTTCCTTTGTTTTAGGTGTGTTTTCCTGGAAACAGCCCTTTTTTGGAAATCCTATAGGCTGTAACGCAAAAAAGCGGCGCCTGGTGGGGCACCGCTTTTTTAGGCTATGAAAATCTTGGAAGATTATCCTCTAGGGTTCAGGGCTTCGTTGATGCGGTCAGAGAGATCCAGCAAGTGGTAGTTGCTCAGTGAATCTGACTGCGATGCCGCTGAGGCCTTGATCAGGTTGTTGATGTTACGCAGTTCGGCTTTAGCTACCGAGATCACATCACTCTGGGCAATGTTCATGGTAGGGGCGGTGTTGCCTCTGCCAGGCATTTGAGCGGTGGCACCGGTTGGTGCCGGGGCTGGCTTCACCAGGTCAATGAGTTGCTCTACGTAGATCTTCTGCAGGTTGCGGCGGTACACGTCAATGGCCTGCTTGTTTTTCACTTCCCGGAAGATGGAGTTGTTCATGTCCTGGAAAAAGTCGGTAACCTTGTAGGCCTTGGCGCCATCCATGGCTTCGCCGGCAATCAGCTTGGTAAGGGTGTTGTTGCTGATAAGACGGTTCAAAACGGTCTGCTGGCTTCTGGAAACCACGATCATGGGGTTGGTGCCGATGTTGTTTAACACGTTAGGCGCCAGTAACCAGGTAGGAGTAGTGAACAATTGCTTGTCCAGGAACGCCATGGCCTCTTTCTGGGTAGCGGCCGGGGTACGTTCGTACACCACGCCTTCCATCTCCACGGTCTTCGGGTTCTCGTAGATACCGCCAATGTTCTTGGCCACGTGGCCCATGTAGCGGTTGAACTGGCCGGTCAGCTGACCGTACATGTTCTGCAGGTTGTCATAGCCTTCGTTCTCTTCACGGGTCCATTCTGGCAGTTTGACCAAGATGCGCTGCAGGTTCTTGATGCCGTACTCGCTGGCTTTCATGGCGTTGTCGCCTAAGTCCTCGTTCTGGGAGTTCGGATCGTCGGGGTTGATCTCGGTCCCGAACCAGTTGCGACGGTTTTTCAACTTCTCCATGGTCATCTTGTTCAGGATAGGCATCTCTGCAGCGGCGTTCTTGGCGTTAGGCAACAGACGGTAGCCCCACTCAATGGCCCACAGGTCATAGTCCCCAATTCTAGGGTAGATGCCTTTAGAGGAAATGTTGTCTTCTGGCTGGGCCACGTAGTTGAAGCGGGCGTAGTCCATGATAGACGGGGTGTGGCCGTTCTGCTCCACCCATTTCTTGTTACGCAGGTTTTCCACCGGCACTGTAGAGCTGGAACCGTAGTTGTGGCGCAGACCCAGCGTGTGGCCTACCTCATGCGACGACACAAAGCGGATCAAATCACCCATCAATTCATCTGGGAACTCCATTTTGCGGGCGCGTGGATCCGTGGCCGAGGCCTGGATCATGTACCAGTCGCGCACCAGTTTCATCACGTTGTGGTACCAGTTGATGTGGCTTTCCATAATCTCGCCGCTGCGCGGATCTGAGATGCTGGGGCCACTGGCGTTGGAGATCTCAGAAGGCTTGTACACGATGGCGCTGTGACGGGCATCATCCAGGCTCCAGTTAGGATTCTCTTTGGCAGAAGGGGCTTCCTTGCCGACGATGGCGTTCTTGAAACCGGCTTTCTCAAACGCTTTCTGCCAGTCGTTTACGCCAGTAATCAGGTAAGGCACCCATTTCTTCGGCGTAGCCGGGTCAATGTAGAACACGATGGGCTCTTTGGGCTCTACCAGTTCGCCGCGCTTGTACTTTGCCATGTCTTTCTCTTTGGGCTCCAGTCTCCAGCGTTTCACCATCTGGATTTCCTTCACCCCCTGGGGGTTGGCATCAAAGTCAGTATAGCCCACAGTGAAGTACCCTACGCGCGGATCAAAATAACGCGGCTGCATGGGTTTCTTAGGCAGCACCACCATAGAGGTGTTCACTTCAATGGTAGAAGAACCGTTCAAGGTAGAGTTGCCCGCGGCTCCGGCCGGTGACGCCCCGAAACCAGTGGTGGGCGGGGTAAGCACGTAGGTCTTCACGGTGGTCACTTCCACGTTCTGCGGGAAGCTGCGCACGTTCTGGATGTAGCTGCGGTCTGGGATGAAGTTGCCTAACCGGAAACGGGTTTTACCCGCCGCTGAACTGAACGAGAAAATCTCATTTTCGCCTTTGATGTAGTCAGTGACATCAATCACGCTGCCTTTGTTGCCCGGGCTGAAGGCGGCCACGTTGAACGCCGCCACAATGGCCTGCACGTTGGAGCGCTGCACGGCCTGGTACATAGACTTGGTGCTGTCTGGGCTGTAGGTGGCATAGGAGATCTTCCGCATGAAAATACGGTCATCTGGCCCCTTCTCAAACATGATCACCGCGCTGCCGATCTGGTCTCCGGCATACCCAGAGGCAGAACGAACCTCGGCCCCGGCTTTGGAGATACGGTTCACCACCAGGATCTCGCGGCCTAAAACGGAGTCGGCTAGTTCAAAGAAGTACTTGTCTTCTACTTTGTGGGTCTTGAAAAAGCCTGATTTGGATTGGGCTTTGTCTGTGATGACCTGGTCGTAGGGTTTTGGTTTGGCTTTTTGGTTGGCCGTGCCTGCCATACCGGCCGCTCCCGCTACCCGGCGGGTAGAATCAGCGGGCTGCGTGGGACGAGTCTGGGCCATGGTCACCCCGGCAAAAGAGGAAACCAGCCCCAGCGTCAGTAAGAATTTCTTCATAAAGGTGTTCGCTTGTTTGTAATAAGGGTTTAGGAAGGTGTGCTTTGAATGTGCGTTAGACAAACTAACAGCAGGAAGGTTTAAAGGTAGGGAAATAGAAAGGTGAGAAAAATTCAGAGAGAGAGGTTTTAGGGCTGGTTTAGAGAAAAGAGGCCATGAACAAGATGATCCTGATTATAGAACCTGCAGGTGAAGTACCATTATGACGGGAGAAAAAGCCTTACACTGCTTGAACCTGATAAGTAATGTCAGCGAACTTATTGCCTTGCGTGATGAGTCCTTCGGTTACGCCCAAAGAATCAAATGTATTATCAAAAGAGCCTTGCACCAGAAACAACTGATCATCTTTGTTGCCTTTTAATATCTTGGCAGTCAAAGCAAGGGCAAAATCTGTTGCTGCTGTGATCAAGGCAATTTGCGGAGCGCCTAAGGTAGTTATCCCTGAAATAGAATTTTTGAAGCTTTGGAATTGCTGGTTGCCCTGTACTTCTGCCAAAACAGCTCCCATGTCTCTGGCACCTCCGTCAAATTCCATGACCATGATACGATAGTCCAGGAAATGGGGGATTTTACCCGGGGTGTTCCGATAGCAAGTCACGCCTTTGGGACCCAGGCTTAAATGGGTTTTGTTTTTGACATGTTCAAAAACCCTTGTCTCCAACTGCAACGGCTCCGTGGAGGAGTCATCTGCGATTACCGTCAGCACATAAACCTCAGCCTTGCCAATTTCTCTTTTCTTTTTGATATAGACATCGGTGAGTTGAAAGCGAATGTCAGTGGTGGCAGGCGGGAGGCCCGTTACCTTCACGAGGCTTTCTGCCGTAGCTTCCTCGCTAAATACCATGTCTCTCATTTGTTTAGAGGGACTGACAATAACATCTGGGGTGAAGGCTTCCATAAAAAGGTAAATTTTAGGATTAAAGCTTACTTCAGAGATACTGCTTAGGGAATTCACACCATTAAAAAAAGGTGGCTCCTAAGGTTTGCTCTTTGAAAATAGTGAAAATAGATAAACCAAAAACAGTCAGGACGCCCTATTTCTAAATGAGGCGCCCTGATAATGATGTTGATGGTTGGTTCTAAACCTTACCCCTTCAGCAACTTCTCTAAAATCTCCTGCGCGGCAACACTAATGACCGTTCCTGGCCCAAACACGCCTGCAACCCCGGCATCATACAGGAACTGGTAATCCTGGGCAGGAATTACGCCGCCGGCAATAACCATGATGTCGTCGCGGCCTAATTTTTTAAGTTCGGCAATCAAGGAAGGAATGAGGGTTTTATGGCCGGCGGCCAGGCTGCTCACGCCTACCACATGCACGTCGTTCTCGGCGGCTTGCAGGGCTACTTCTTCCGGGGTTTGGAAGAGCGGGCCCAGGTCTACGTCAAACCCGAGGTCGGCGAAAGAGGTGGCGATGACTTTGGAGCCGCGGTCGTGGCCGTCCTGGCCCATTTTAGCGACCATGATTCTGGGTCTGCGGCCTTCCTGGGCGGCAAACTGATCAGCTAAAGCCTGGGCCTTGCCGAAGTTCTCGTCGTCTGATATCTCTGAACTGTACACGCCGGATATGGATCTGATGGTGGCCCGATGGCGGCCGTAAACTTTTTCTAACGCATAAGAAATTTCGCCCAAGCTGCAGCGCACGCGGGCCGCTTGCACGGCCAGTTCCAACAGGTTGCCCTCGCCGGTTTCGGCAGCATTGGTGAGTGCATCCATGGCGGCGAACACGGCGGCCTCATCGCGGTTCTCGCGGAGCTGGGCCAGCCGCGCCAGTTGCGATTCGCGCACGGCGGTGTTGTCAATGTCCAGAATCTCCAGTTTTTCCTCAGACTCCGGCCGGAATTTGTTCACACCCACGATCACGTCTTTGCCGGCATCAATGCGGGCCTGTTTGCGGGCGGCGGCTTCCTCAATGCGCATCTTGGGCAGCCCGGTTTCAATGGCTTTGGCCATACCGCCCAAGCGCTCCACTTCCTGGATCAGGTCCCAGGCGCGGTGCGAGAGTTGGTGGGTGAGGGCCTCCACGTAGTAAGAGCCGCCCCACGGGTCTACGGTTTTAGTGATGTGCGTTTCCTGCTGCAGGTAAATCTGGGTGTTGCGGGCAATGCGCGCCGAAAAATCCGTGGGCAAGGCAATAGCCTCGTCCAAGGCGTTGGTATGCAGACTCTGGGTTCCACCTAAAGCCGCGGCTAAAGCTTCCACGGTGGTGCGGGCTACGTTGTTGAACGGGTCTTGCTCGGTGAGGCTCCAGCCAGAGGTTTGGCAATGGGTACGCAGGGCCAGGGATTTGTCGCTTTTGGGGTTGAACTGCTTGATGAGCTTGGCCCATAGCATACGGGCGGCGCGCATCTTGGCAATCTCCATGAAGTGGTTCATGCCAATCGCCCAGAAAAACGATAAGCGCGGCGCGAAGGTGTCAATGTCCATGCCCGCGGCCAAGCCGGTACGCACGTATTCCAGGCCATCCGCCAGGGTATAGGCCAACTCCAGATCGGCCGTGGCCCCGGCTTCCTGCATGTGGTAGCCACTGATGGAGATGGAGTTGAATTTGGGCATATGCCGCGAGGTGTAGGCGAAGATATCGGCGATGATCTTCATGCTGGGCTCCGGCGGATAAATGTAGGTGTTGCGCACCATGAACTCCTTCAGGATGTCGTTCTGGATGGTGCCGCTCAACTGCTCCGGTTTCACGCCCTGCTCCTCGGCGGCCACAATGTAGAAGGCCAGAATGGGCAGTACCGCGCCGTTCATGGTCATGGAGACGCTCATCTGGTCCAGCGGAATCTGATCGAACAGAACCTTCATATCCAGAATGGAGTCAATGGCCACGCCCGCCTTGCCCACGTCGCCCACCACGCGTGGGTGGTCTGAGTCATAGCCCCGGTGCGTAGCCAGGTCAAAGGCCACGGAAAGTCCTTTTTGCCCGGCTTCCAGATTCCGGCGGTAAAACGCGTTGGATTCCTCGGCGGTACTGAAGCCGGCATACTGCCGGATGGTCCAGGGGTTCTTCACGTACATGGTGCTGTACGGCCCGCGCAGGAAGGGTGGCAGACCAGCCGCGAAGTCCAAGTGCTCAAAGGCGGCCGTGTCTTCTTTGGTGTAGAAGTTCTGCAGGGGCAGCCGCTCCGCCGTTTTCCAGGCCTTGGGCTCCGTTTTGGGCGCGTTTTGGCCAACAGAGGCCGAAAACGTGAAAGGTATCTTGGTGAAATCTGGTTTCATGGGTTCGTTTCAAGTAGCAGGAATCAAGTATTTTGTAACGGGATATCTGCCTGTTTAACATGTGTAAAGTTCTCGCTCCCTTTCTGTGTTGTCCTCCTGAAAGGATCTTGTGGGCGAACTGTATTTCAGGTAGTCGTGGGTAAAAAGCCCACTTTCGGGTTCATTGACTTTATTTTCAATTCCCTATCAGTCCTCTTTGCCTTAACCCAATGGAAATAGGATGTTCCATAGTCCTTGCCTTTCTAGTTCGCCCACAAGATCCTTTCAGGATGACAGGAAAGGGAGGCGTATTCTAAGCCTCAAGACTCAAGACTCAGGACTCAGGACTCAGAACTCAGGACTCCCTAAGAGGCGTGCTCCGAGGCAATCACCCATTTGCCATCCATTTTCTTCCAGATCTGCGAAGAAACGCCGCCCATGAGTCTTTTGCCGTCCAGCTCAATCTTCCATTGGATCACGTACAGGGCGGCTTCTTTGCCCAGGGCTTCCAGGTGCAGCGGTTCATAGGAGTACTGCCCCATGGTGCTGCGGTCCTGGAAATCTTGCTGAAACATCTCCCAGACCGGTTGCCAGCCTTTTTCTACGCCCGTCTTACTGATCCAGAGCATCTCTGGTGAATTCCAGTAAAAGTCCATGGCCTGTTCCGTGTTTCCGGCATTCCAGGCATCTACCTGGCCCTGCAAACCTATTTTGGCGGCCTCTAGGGGCGTTTCTGAAGCGGCTACGGAAAGCGTGTTTTCCATTGGTGTAATTTGTGTGTAGGAATTGGATGCGGAAGCTTCTTCGGCCTGTGACCTCCTGCTTTGGGGCTGTTTTTCCAGAAACAACCCCAAAGCAGGAAATTAATGAACATGCACAACTAAGAACTCAAGACTCGGAACCCAAGACTCAGAACCCAAGACCCAGAACTCAAGACTCGGCGCTACGCGCCTAACCGTTCCTGAATGCGGGTGATGATTTCTTTGGTGTCACAGCCCTGGAACAGGAACTCGTCAAAGCCGTGCCCGCGGAGCTCATCTTTCAAGCTCATGGGGTCATCGGCGAGGATCAGGGCTGGTCCCTGTTTCTGCTGGGCCCGCATCCCTTTGGCGAAGGCCTCCGCAAACTCCTGGAACTGCTGGTCTGGGGCTGCCATCACTATCACCTGCACGTCCAGTTCTTTCACACCCGTCAGCGCCGCAGAAACATTGTCGAATTTCAGCACCTGGGTAGTGAAGCCCGAACAGGTGAAAAACTCGCGGGCGAAGGAGGCGTGTATATGTTCCTGCAAGGCCTTTCCCATGTGCACCACCAACGCATGCGGACGGCGCTTCTTCTTCCGGAAATGCAGCTCGGTGGCCAGGCGCATCACTTCATAGGAGTAGGCAGCGCGGGTATTGTCAAATTTTTTGCTCTGGATCAGTTTCTCCGGGTCAAATTCGTGCTGCTCGTTGGGGTTGGGGAATTTGTTTGTGCCCAGTATTACCTCTTTGCCGCTGGCAATATCTTTGAACTTCTGGTTTGTGGTTTCCTTGATCAGGTCCTGGATAAAGCCCGCGTTGGAGGCCGGAATGAACCCACCCTTGCCTTCAATTTCCTGAAACAGCGCCCAGGCTTTCTCCGCGATCTGCTGGGTGAGGTACTCCAGGTAATAGGAACCAGCCGCCGGGTCAATGGCCTGGTCCAGGTACGCTTCCTCTCTAAGGATGATGGGGATATTACGGGCAATGCGCTCACTGAAGGCGTTGTCTTCCTTGAAGGTGCTGTCAAAAGGCTCTACCTCCACGGAGTCGGCTCCGCCGATGATGGCGCTCATCATCTGGGTAGTATGGCGCAGCAGGTTGGTATGCGGATCCAGGGTGGCCTGGTGCCAGCGGGACGTGGAAACGTGGATGCGGAGTGCACCCGCCGCTTCCTGCGGGGCACCGTAGGCTTCCACCACCTTCGCCCACAGCAGCCGCACGGCCCGTAGTTTGGCAATCTCAAAGAAGTAGTTGGTGCCTGCCGTGAGGTGGAACTGCATGTTCCGGAAGATACGCTCCTCGGGCAGCACCTCGTGCCGTATTCCGTTGGTATAGCACACGGCAATAGCCAGCGTGATGGCGATTTCCTGCACCAGCGTGGCACCCTTGTTGCTGAAGTGCGAGCCGTTGATGGTGAGGGCGTAGAAATTATCCGCGTCCAGAGACTGTTCCAACAGGTGTTTCACGTGGTCCATGTCCAGCAGCTTGTAGCTCTCTGACGACAGGATAGGCGCGCACTTCAGGAACCCGTTCAGCTGCCCTAAGCTCAGGCCTTTGCGGTAAAGACCGGTCACCAGGTGGTGCAGAAAATTGGCCGCCTCAGAGGAAACCGTGTATGATACCGGCACCTGGGTGAGATCAATATGCTCAATTAGGTAATCACAGTCAAACTCATACCCATTCTCCAGAATGAAATGAATCCCGTCTACGCCGCGGGTGAGAACAGAAACCGCCTTGTCTACCGCCTTGTGCCCTTTGCTGGTGGAGTGGATGGCCTGCAGGTTAAGCCATTGGTTTTTCTGCGTTTTGGCCGTGCGCACGAAAGGGGATTGCCCTGGCCGGGTATCCAATGCCGGGTTCTGCGGAAGGTCTTCCCTTGTATAAAACGGGGCCACGGAAATCCCCTCGTAGCTCTGCCACTGCAGGTCGGCGGGATCAGTGCCTTTGAGGTCTTGGGTTACTCTGGCGGTCCATTGCGCAGCCGTTACCGGCCCAAACTCCGGGAAAAGTGCCTCCTCTGAGGATTTGTCTGTCATAAAAATAGCAGGCGTATAATGGGGTAAAGATAACTTTTTGCTCCAACTGTTCTACGGCTGCCGTGGGATTTGCGCTGTCTGTTTTAGGCCCGGTTCTGCAAAAAGAGGCGCTAAAAGAACATATGCCAACCGTTGAATAGGAAAGAACCAGAAGAGTGGCCGTGAAACCAGTTGGGAGAGGCATTCTTAGGGCGGAGGTATTTCCCTGAATTCCATTTCAGGCTTGATTCCCTGGAAACAGCCCTAAAATGCCTCACTCTAGCTTCAACCACGCAACCGGCAAGACCTGTGAAGACAAGGCATGCGTAAAGAGACAAGGCGGTGCCGTTGTCTCTACAGGGTTCTCCTCACCGTCAATGCTACTTTCCCCTGTTCCAGTCTTTCCCGAGCGCGCCTCGCTTTTGGCCCTAGATAGGCACATACTAAGAGAAACAGACAGTTCAGGCCGAAAGGGCAGTGCGAGAGGGGAAGACGGGGCCCCGCGGCCGTGAGCGCTCGGAGAGTAGCTATGGAAAGGCAAAGCATAAGGGCACCGCATCAACCAGCCGCCACGCCAGCAACGGCAAAAGGCATTCCCCATAATCGGGCAGCGCAAGTAGAAGATAACGGAACCCCGCCCTGCCTCACACCCACCAAAGTCTTCTGATCTTCAAGAAAGTAGCCTGTAAAAGGCGTCTTTTCCCCAAGCGAACGCTCCACGTGGCAAAACCCAAACCCAGATTCTGCGTCTCTACTCCACATGGACTTTGAACAAGACAAATTATACATAGGAACCTCCGGCTACAGCTACGCGTGGCGCGGCATCTTTTACCCCGAGGACATCAAATCAGCGGAGATGTTGCCCTTTTATGCCCAGCATTTCAACTGTACCGAGGTGAACAGCAGTTTCTACCATTTCACCATGGAGAAGACCATCTTGAAGTGGCTGGAAACCACCCCGGCGCATTTCAAGTTCGCGCCCAAACTGCACCGCTCTATCACGCATGAAAGCCGGTTGCAGAACGTAGAAGAGCCGCTTAAAAAATGGATGGACCGCTTCCTGCTCATGGGCGACCGCCTGGGCCCGGTGTTGGTGCAGTTGCCTGGTTCCTTCCATTACAATGAGTTGATTGCCAAACATTTTTTTACGCTCCTGAGAAAGCTGTATCCGGAGACGGTGTTCGCGCTGGAAGTACGGCACGCGTCCTGGCATACCGAGGAGGTGCTGGAACTGCTGGAGGAATTTGAGATCTCTCTGGTGGTGATCAGTGCCGGGAAGCGCTGGCCTGCCTTGGCCGCCGCCACTACCAACACGGTGTACATGCGGTTGCACGGCCACGAGCAGCTCTACCGCGGTGCTTACCCAGAAGAGGAGCTGGAGCGGTTCGGGTACATGGCCCAGGACTGGCTTCTAGACGAGAAAACCGTTTGGTGCTTTTTCAACAACACCATTGGTGGAAACGCTACTTCAGACGCCAAAAAGCTGAGGGAGGTCATCCTGAACCTTTAACGGCTTTGATACCAGCGCCAGACCAACTGCCCGGCCCACCAAAGAAACAGAAGCCACAGCAGGACGATAATGGCGGCGGCAGTTTTGCTTCTGGGTAATTTCTGCTTGCCCCTCAGCGCCACCTGTTCCCTGAACTCCTGGAGCAGTACCGGCGGGATAAGCTTAAGGGAAAAGTAAATACCGATGGGTAACAGCAAAAGATCGTCCAGATAGCCTAAAACAGGGATGAAGTCCGGGATAAGGTCAATGGGGCTGAGGGCGTAGGCCACCGTGATACCGGCCATTACTTTGGCGTACCAAGGTACCCGGGCATCGGTCACCGCCAAAGCCAAGGCCTGGAGGTCTGCCTTAAGTTGCTTTGCCCATTGTTTCAGTTTCTGCCACACGACTTTTTAGCGTCATTACACTGGGGAAGGAGAATCGTTTTAGGCCCGTTTTCAGGAAATGAACTGTAAATAAGATGGTTGATTGTTCATTGCTGATTGTTCAAAACACATTCAACAATGAACAATCAACAATTAAATAAAAATCTCGGCTAGCATGCAGCGGGCGCTTCCGCCGCCGTGGGCTTCAATGGTTCGCAGGTCAGAGCGTACCATCTTGGTGCGGCTGTTCAGCTCCTCAAACTGGTCTTTGCGCAAGGCTTTGTAGGCTTTCTCAGACATGACCAGCACCGGCTCGCCCACCTTGTTCCGGATCTGGAGCATGTTGCCAGCCATCTTTTTCACCTGGGCCAGACTTAAGTCCAGGATTTCCTTGCCCGTGTCGGCCAGCGCTTCCAATAGGAACCCTTGCTCTTCCTCATCGGGAATCGCCTCCAGGCACACCAAGGCGAAGTCGGCGCCTACGGTGAGCAGCACATTGGTGTGGTAGATGGGCAATCCATTGGCATCAACGGCATGGAACATAATCGGGCGGTAGCCCATCTTCTCGCAGAAAACCTCCAGGGGCTCCCGGTGGGTGCGTTCTGAGAGGCAGGCATAGGCGATTTTGTGCTGGCGGTCCAGGACCAGGCTGCCGGTGCCTTCCAGGAACTTGCCTTCGTCCTCAAAAGGAGTAAGGTCTATGACCTCGGTAAAAGGCAGGCCGTGCTCTTCCTGCAACTGGGCCAATAATTCAGGCCGGCGCTCCAGGCGGCGGGTAGGGGAGAGCATGGGGTATAAAACCACCTTGCCGCCCTGGTGGAAGGAAATCCAGTTGTTGGGGAAAACCGCGTCTGGGGTGGCAGGATCGGTTACGTCATCCAGCACCACCGCGTCTATGCGGGCAGCCCAAAGCTTCAGGAGGAACTGGTTGAATTCATCCAGCGCCCTTTGCTGCACCTGGGCCTCGGTGCCGGCCGGCACTTCCTGCTGAAAGGCATTGGTGGCGGCCGTTTGGGGGTTTGACCCAAAACTGGCCGGACGTACCAGCAAGACTTGGGTAGCCAAAGGCACATTGGTAAAGGAAGGAAGTTTATGTTCAGTTTGCATGGATAGGCCATTTGGTTCGTAGCTGCAAGATACGGCAATTAAAAGAACAGGAAACAGCCCCGCCCCCGGAAAGCAGGTTTGGGCGGGAATACCTGCATTTACCGGTAGGCGTCTTTTCAGGGCCGTTTTCCTGAAAAGGCCCTGAAAACATAATCCCCTTTCCTGGTCTGCGCACAGAACAGGAAAGGGGACAGGGTTAAAAAGGTTTTAAACAAGAAGGTTCTATTTGGTTCCTTGCAGCGGGGCCAGTGCCTCTTTTTTACGCTGGGTGGCAGCAGGGCGGTTGCGCCAGAAGTACCGGAAGCAGCGGCTCATCACGCCTCTGAATTTCTTAGGGAACGTAGCGCGGCACCACCGCTTCAGCTCCCTGATCTCTTGAATGGGCAATAACCGGAGGCATTTCCGGAACTCTTTTTCAAAAAGCACTACGTCAAAACTAACTTTTAAAAGAATGAATTTACTGTACTGTAAATAAGAAGTGCTCATGGTGGTGATGGTTAAGGATGGTTGAAATCTAAAAACAGAAACCTGCTTTTAAAGGATAGGGCAAAGCCTTGAAGCCCTGTCTTTTGCCCGGCCAGGGGAGCGGCAGGGCAAGAAAACAAGTACCACATGGTATAAGTTGAAACGAAGAAAAGGCCGATCTGGTGTCTTTGGGAACCTGGGCCGCGGGTCTAGCCTACGGCGGAGAGTGCGGCAACCGCGTTCTGGGAAAGGTGAAGGAACAGTCCAGAAAACGCTCCATGGACAGGTCCATTTTTTCTCTGCAGCCGAGGGGCGTCGGTGCGGTCAGCTTCTCGTTCAGCGGCCGGGTAAGCCTCAGGGAGAAGGAGTTGCCTATGAGAAATGGGTTCCTGTTGGTTTGGGACATTAGGGTCTGCGCGCGTGATCTATAGGTGGGTACTGGTTTAACCTGAATGGAATCAAGTTTACTTAAAAACGTATTAAAAGTCAAGAGGTTATAAAGCAGGGAGGGGCTGTTGCTTTGCTGTCATTTGTCTTAAAAGAGCCTTAAAATGGCTTGCTGGCCTTGTAGGGCAGATTGGCTTTTTAAGATCAACCCCCGTATCTTTGGTAAAATCAGTATTTACCCATGCCTTTATTTTCTTTCTTCCGTACCCGCGCTCTTGGCTTAGGCGTAGGCGTGGCTTTGATGTTGGCGGGTTGCCAAAAAGCATTGGTGCCTACCGCGCGTCTGGCCTCCCAAACGGATATCCCGGTCAACACCCAGGTGGCCCCCGACCCCGCCCTGGAAGAAGTGATCACCCCCTACCGTACCCGCGTTGACAAAACCATGAACGAGGTGATAGGGCAGGCCCCGGCGGCCCTTGAGAAGGGAGAGTGGGAGTCGCCGCTGGGGAATTTCGTGGCCGACCTGAGCCGCACCCAAACCATGGCCGTGTACGGCAAGCCCATTGACCTGGGCGGCATGACCAACGGCGGGCTGCGCAACCCCTTAGACAAAGGACCTATCACCGTAGGAGACGTGTTTGAGATGATGCCCTTTGAAAACGAGATGATGGTCTTGACCCTGTCTGGGGCTACCGTGAAAGAAATGTTCGCCTTTGCCGGCCGCACCAAGATCCTCTCCCTGGCCAATGCCTCCTATACGCTTCGCAACGGGCAGGTGGAGAACATCACCATCGGGGGCCAGCCCCTTGACCTGGCCAAAACCTATACCCTGGCTATCTCAGATTACCTGGCCAACGGCGGCGATAACATGGGTTTCCTGAAAAACGCCCTCAAAACGGAGAAAACTGGCCTTTTGGCCCGTGATGCCATCATGAACGAAATCAAACAGCGCACCGCCAAGGGCCTGCCCGTGGTCTCTGAGAAAGACGGCCGGGTGAAAGTGCTTTAGATTTGGAGATTAGGAGATGTGGAAATTTGAAAATTCACTATCTCCCAATTTCCACATCTTCAAATCTTCAAATTTGAAAAGAAATGAAACGCAGGGAATTTATAAAGAGTACCTTAGCAGGAACGGCAGGTTTGGCGGTGGTGGGGCTGCCCAGTCTGGCCTTTGGCGCTTCTACCCCCATCAAACTCACCATTCTGCACACCAATGACATGCACTCCCGCATTGATCCCTTCCCCAACGACGGGCGCAAGAACGGAGGCCTGGGCGGAATGGCCCGCCGGGCCACGCTGGTCAAGCAGATCAGGGCGCAGGAGCCTAACGTACTGTTGCTAGACGCCGGAGACATTTGGCAGGGTACGCCCTATTTCAACTTCTTTGGCGGCGAGCTGGAGTATAAACTCATGAGCCAGATGGGGTATGATGCCGCCACGCTGGGCAACCATGACTTTGATAACGGCCTGGAAGGCTTGCAGAAGCAATTGCCCCACGCCAGTTTCCCGTTCCTGATTGCCAATTATGACTTCTCAGGCTCTATCTTGAAAGACCGCTTCAAGCCCTATAAGGTATTTGTGAAGGAAGGTGTGAGGGTAGGGGTCTTTGGGTTGGGCATCCAGCTGGCGGGATTGGTGGCCGACACCCACTACGCCGGGGTAAAGTATCTGGATCCCGTGGCCACCGCCCAGAAAATGGTGAAAGCCCTGCGCGAAGAGGAGAAAGCCGATCTGGTGATTTGCCTGTCGCACTTAGGGTATAAGTACGAATCTGAGAGGATTGATGACCGCAAACTGGCAACGCAAGTGAGCGGCATGGACCTGATCATTGGGGGCCACACGCATACGTTCCTGGACGAGCCGGAAAAGATCACCCACGCCAGCGGCCATGAGACCCTGGTGAACCAGGTAGGCTGGTCAGGCATCAATTTGGGCCGGATTGACTTTTCCTTTGACCGGAAATCGAAAACAAAAACCGCCACCACCGCCTCAGTTCTGCCATTGAATGGGGGTGTCAGAATTTCATAAGGTTCAAGTTTTTTGTTCAAGAGTTTTTTTCCATTTTTGTAACCCCCTCAAGAATTTGACACTCAATATAACGGCGGATTGGAAGAAGCGATGTTAATGATAAAGGACTGTACTACCGTCTGGCATAACTGTTTACAGGTTATCAAGGACAACATAGGAGAGCAGAGCTACAAGACGTGGTTCGAGCCAATCGTGCCTTTGTCATTGGCGAACAACGTGCTGACCATTCAGGTACCCAGCCAGTTCTTCTATGAGTGGCTGGAGGAGCATTACGTGGGCCTGCTCAAGAAAGTGGTGTTCCAGGAACTGGGCTCAGAAGGCCGCCTGGAATACTCCATCATCGTGGACCAGGGCAATGACCACAGCAAGCCCCAAACGGTGAATATCCCTACCAAGAAGGTGCCTACCGCCGTGGCCAACTCCTACAGCCCTGAGCGCAGCTTCCTCAAGAACCCGTTTGAGTCCAAAGCCATTGACCGGCACTTCTTCAACTCGCAGCTGAACCAGAGCTACACGTTTGAGAACTACATAGAGGGCGACTGCAACCGCCTGGCCCGTTCTGCGGGGTACGCGGTGGCCAACAAGCCAGGCACTACCTCCTTTAACCCGTTAATGGTGTATGGCGGCGTAGGGTTGGGCAAGACCCACCTGGTGCAGGCCATCGGTAACCACATCAAAGGCAATAACCCAGACAAGTTCGTGCTGTACGTGTCTTCTGAGAAATTCGTGAACCAGTTCATTGAATCTGTGAAGACCAACAGCGTGCAGGATTTCGCCAATTTCTACCTGCTGGTAGACATTCTCATCATTGATGACGTGCAGTTCCTGAGCGGAAAAGACAAAACCCAGGAGATGTTCTTCCACATCTTCAACCACCTGCACCAGAGCGGCAAGCAGATTGTGATGACCTCAGACTGTCCGCCCCGTGACCTGAAAGGCCTGGAGGAGCGCCTGCTGTCCCGCTTCAAGTGGGGCCTCACTGCCGATTTGCAGAGCCCGGATTTTGAGACCCGTATGGCCATCATCCAGAAGAAGATGCAGAGCGACGGGATCCACA
Organism: Rufibacter glacialis; assembly: GCF_008271745.1. Classification (GTDB taxonomy): domain Bacteria; phylum Bacteroidota; class Bacteroidia; order Cytophagales; family Hymenobacteraceae; genus Nibribacter; species Nibribacter glacialis. Next base: position 611,755 of record NZ_VKKZ01000019.1, read on the forward strand.
TCCCTGACAACGTGATTGAATACCTAGCCTACAGCGTAGATACCAACGTGCGGGAACTGGAAGGGGTGTTGATTTCGTTAATAGCGCAGTCCTCCTTGAACCGCAAAGAGATTGACCTGGAACTGGCCAAAGCCGCCCTGAAACACATCATTGAAGATGTGGAGACGGAGGTGAACCTTGACTTTATCCAGAAAACGGTGGCGGAGTACTTCCAGGTAAGCCTGGACTCCCTCAAAGCCAAAACCCGCAAGAAAGAGATTGTGACCGCCCGCCAGGTGGCCATGTACTTCGCCAAAGAATACACCAGCCATTCTCTCAAATCAATCGGGTACCATTTTGGGGGCCGCGACCATTCTACCGTGATCCACTCGGTACAGACGGTCTCTGACTTGATTGATACCGACAAGAAATTCAAGGCTTCTATTCAGGAGCTGCAGAAGAAGTTCAAGGTGAAGGCGGTTTAACAACGCGTTTTCTCTTACACCCTATGATTTCAAAAAAAGCCAAGTACGCCCTCAAAGCGCTTTTGTATTTAGCGAAGCAGCAAGATCGCGGCCTGGTGCTTATCTCTGAGATTGCCGCCGCAGAGCGAATCCCTCGTAAATTCCTGGAAGCCATTCTGGTAGACCTCAAGGTGCAGCAGATCGTGCAAAGCACCCGCGGCAAGAACGGCGGCTACACCCTGGTGAAAGACCCGGCCCAGATCTCCGTGGGCAACGTGATCAGGATGGTAGACGGCCCGCTGGCCCCAGTGCACTGCGTGAGCCACCTCTATTACCGCAAGTGCGAAGAGTGCGTAGACGAGGCCACCTGCGAGATACGCCTGCTCATGAAGCGCGTGCGCGATGCCACCTGTGACATTCTGGACACCACCTTTCTGGCTGATTTCTCCAAAGTAACCGCCCTGGTGGTAGAGGAGGAAGCCAACCAGATCTAAGTTCCTATTTTCATTTTAGGGCTGTTTTAACCAAACTAAGGTTAAAACAGCCTTTTCTTTTATAGGCTATCCTGGGTGGTTTGCCATCTGTAATTTTCCCCTGTAGAGACCAGGCACTGCCTTGTCTCTCACGCATTGCGGATTGGTTCTGCCGTTCCAGGTGCTGCTGGGGCTTGGTTTCACTAATGCAGGCTTGTTCCGGGGCATCAGAATGAAACGAGACCCTGCAGAAAAAAGAGACAAGGCAATGCCTGGTCTCTACCATTTGTAAATGCCTGACTTAACGGACTCATCAGACCTGCAGATCTGCCTTTTCAGCCCACCAAGCCATTTTAACCTTGTTTTCCAGAAGAAGGCCATAAAAGGAAACCACGTTGGCGGCTACAGCAGGGAAACTGCGGAACTTAGCGACGAAACCTACTTTCTATTATCAACTTGCTAATTATATTCCTGAGGGGTTGGATTTACCGCAATTGGTTTCTTTATTTGTCTACTTCATCTATAGAGATTCTTTCGCAGTTATAGAGTTGAACAGCTATAGAGATGCCTCTCATGGTGGAGCAGCATACGTCCTTTGGCACCTACTTTTCCAATTTTAAGCAATAAACATTATGGCATTACGATTAGGCGACATCGCCCCTGATTTCACGGCAGAGACCTCTGAAGGCACCATCAATTTCCATGAGTGGATTGGCGAAGGCTGGGCAGTCCTATTTTCGCACCCTAGTGACTATACCCCGGTCTGCACCACAGAGCTAGGGGCGGTAGCCCGCATCAAAGATGAGTTTGACCGCCGCAACGTGAAAGTGGCAGCCTTGAGTGTTGACCCTATTGATTCCCACCACGGCTGGATCCAGGACATCAATGAGACGCAGAACACCACGGTGAATTTTCCCATCATTGCTGACCCAGACCGCCAAGTGTCTGACCTGTATGACATGATCCACCCTAATGCCAGTGATACCTTTACGGTGCGGTCTGTGTTCATCATAGGCCCAGACAAGAAAGTAAAGCTGATCTTCACCTATCCGGCGTCTACGGGGCGTAATTTCGCGGAGATCCTGCGGGTGATAGATTCTTTACAGTTGACGGCCCATCACAGCGTGGCCACGCCCGCCAACTGGGAAAATGGTCAGGAGTGCGTGATCCTGCCTTCTGTGAAGGCCGAGGAACTGGAAGCCAAATTCCCCAAAGGGCACCGGGTGATCAAGCCGTACCTGAAGATGACGCCGCAGCCGAACTTAAACTAAGCATTATCTTTGCCTGGTTCGGGAAATCTGCCCGAGCCATCAAACCAAAAAGGGCCCTTCTGCAAAGAAGGGCCCTTTTTGGTTTGATGGCTTTTAAACCGTTTATCTTTTTGGAGTCGCTGTCAGGTCGGTGACCGGAATGGCGTGTTTATCGGCTATTTCCTGTATTTTCTCCTTCACCAGGCGTTGGCTTTTGCGGTTGCTGATCAACTTCAGGTTTACCTGGCATTTGCTGCCGTTGCGCATGCTGAATTTAGCCAACCCGTTGTTGATGGTAATGCCGGTGACATCTTGCAGGTAAATGGCGGTCTTCTTTTTGAAGTGCCCCCGCTTTTCCACCACGTAGGCCGGCGTGATCTCCAGGTAAGACTGCGTCCCGAACAAGCCCGTGTTCTGGGCCAGGATGAACAACAGGTACCCAAAAGCCAGAATCAGGAACACGTAATGGATGAAATGACGGTCGTTAGCGGAGTTGGTAGGCTCCGTGAAAATAAGAAACAACCCATAGGTCATCCACAGCAGCACCAAAGCCAACTGCACCCCGAAGGAAATTTTGTGGTCACGTGACGGCCGCAACCCAACCCTAGCCAATGATCTCATGCAATAAAAGTATTCGGCAAAGATAGTGAAATTTTAATACTGGTTTAAAGCCTTTCCCCAGCTTAGGCGCCTTTCAGCGTCGCCTTGAGCGTCATCTCCGGTACAGAGGCCAAGGCCCGGGAGATAGGGCAGCCCTCTTTGGCCTTCTGGGCCAGCTGCTGCAGTTCCTCGTCAGACAGACCCGGGGCCTCCACCTCGGTGGTCAAATCAATCTTCTTGATGAACGGTCCGTTGTCTTGCCCCAGGTGCACCTTGGCCTGGGTTCTCACCGAGATCGCCTTTTTGCCGGCTCCCTCCAGCAGGCTGCTCAGGAACATGGAGAAGCAGCCTGCGTGGGCGGCGCCTACCAGTTCTTCAGGGTTAGTGCCGGTCACGTCTTCCTCAAAGCGGGTACCAAAGGAGTAGCGGGCGTCTAGCGTGCCGCTTTGGGTGGAAACAGTTCCTTTTCCGTCTTTCAGGCCACCTTGCCAGATGCCTGTACCTGTGTTATTTGCCATAGTTTTGGATGGTTGATGGGTTTGTGTAGTAGAAGGTACTATTTTTTAGGAGATTAAGTTTTGGCGGAAGATGGTTTTAGGACTTGTCTAAAGCCCAAATCCGTTCTTCTAAGGCGGTTACAAAGGGAAGGCACTTGGCAGGTTAATCTGTTATCGGTTATCCAACGGGCCCCGTAGTGGGAAGGCCGGCGCACTCAAATGGTTACCTCTTTTAAAATGCCTATAGGCGGTTTTTCCGTTTGGGTGGCCTTTTCCTGAAAAGCCACCCAAACCCCTAATCTGGTCCTGCCCAATAGGAACTTCAGCAAGATTATTATCTTTACAGCTTCTCAAAGAGAGGAAGCCCCGCAATTTTTTAGAATTAAAAGCAGATTCTTCCGTTTATTCAGATACAAGCATATTGACTACATGGGAATAAAAGCGCTCTTGAGTAAACCTATGGCCGCCTGGGTAGTGGCCCGCCAACAACGTTGGATGGAAGACCCCGCCCAGGCCCAGCAACAGGTTTTTGCGTCTATCGTCCGTGCCGCGGCTTCCACCGCTTTCGGGAAAGACCATTACTTCAAGGACGTGCAGACCCCGCAGGATTTGGCGCAAGCCGTACCCGTGCGCGACTACGAGGCGCTGCGCCCGTACTTTGACCGCCTGAAGGCCGGGGAGCGCGATGTGCTCTGGCCGGGCCTGCCCTTGTATTTCGCTAAAACCTCCGGCACCACCTCAGGCACCAAGTACATTCCCATTACCCAGGCTTCTATTCCCAATCACATAAACGGGGCCAAAAACGCCCTCCTGAATTATATCCAGGAAACGGGCCGGTCTCAGTTTCTAGACGGTAAACTGATTTTCCTGAGCGGTAGTCCGGTTTTGGAGGAAGTGGCCGGTATCCATACCGGTCGGCTGTCGGGCATTGTAAACCACCATGTGCCGGGCTACCTGCGCACCAACCAGTTGCCCAGTTACCAAACCAATTGCATTGAGGACTGGGAAACCAAGCTGGATGCCATTGTGAACGAGACCATTGACCAGCGCATGACGCTCATCTCAGGCATTCCGCCCTGGGTGCAGATGTATTTTGACAAGATCATGTCGCGCACGGGCAAGCAGATCAAAGACGTGTTCCCAGACTTTAACCTGTTTGTGTACGGCGGTGTGAACTTTGCCCCCTATAAAACCAAGCTGCTGGACAGCATTGGCCGCCAGGTGGATTCCATAGAGACGTTTCCGGCCTCAGAGGGCTTTTTCGCGTTCCAGAACCGGCAGGAAGACCCCAGCCTGCTCTTGCTCGCCGACAGCGGTATTTTCTACGAATTCATTGCCGTGGAGGAGTTCTACCAGCCCAACCCGCGCCGCCTTACGCTGGCCGAGGTGAAGACCGGCGTCAATTACGCCCTCATCATCAGCAGCAACGCCGGGTTGTGGGGATATTCCATAGGCGACACCGTCAAGTTCACGTCCTTGTTCCCGCATAAACTAGTGGTGAGCGGCCGCCTGAAGCATTTTATCTCGGCCTTCGGGGAACACGTGATAGGAGAGGAGGTGGAAGGCGCCCTGCAAGATGCCATGGCCGAGTTCCCGGAGGTGGCCGTGACCGAGTTCACCGTGGCGCCTTACGTAGACCAGGGCAACGGCCCTTCGTACCATGAATGGCTTATTGCCTTTGACTCGCCGCCGCATGACCTGGAACGGTTCGCCAAATCCCTAAACTGGCACCTGCGCAAACGCAATACCTATTATGATGACCTTATCTCAGGTAACATCCTGGCCACGTTGAAGGTGACTCCCTTGCCGCCCAATGCCTTTCAGCAGTACATGAAACGGCAGGGCAAGCTGGGGGGGCAGAACAAAGTGCCCCGGCTAAGCAATGATCGTACCCTGGCCAATGGCTTGCTGGAAGCCCTGCAGGTTTAAGCCTTTTCCCTTTTCAAACCACCCATGGAAATATTGATTTTAGTGATTCTTACCTTGTTGAACGGCTTTTTCGCCCTGTCAGAGATCTCCATCATCTCGGTGAGGAAAGACAGGATGAAGCGCAAAGCCCAGGAAGGGAATAAAAACGCCCAGGTAGTGCTAGACCTGCTGGAGGAGCCGGAGGATTTCCTGTCGGCGGTGCAGGTGGGCATCACCTTGATTGGGGTGGTGTTGGGTGCCTATGGCGGGGCCGCCCTCTCAGATGACATGCGCGTGGTGCTGGAGCAGGTGGCGTTTCTGGCCCCTTATGCCCAAACCTTGTCCATTGTGATTGTTATTGGCCTAATCACCTATTTCTCCATTGTGATTGGGGAATTGATTCCTAAGACGCTGGCCATGGGCAACAGTGAGGCCATTGCGCTGTTTGTAGCTCCCATTATCAAAATCTTCACCAAACTGACCCTTCCGCTGGTCAAGCTGCTCTCCGCCTCTACCAACGTGGTCATCAAGCTGCTGCGAATCAAAGAGCCCGAAGAAGAGAAGATGTCTGAGGAGGAACTGCGGCAGATCATCAAAACCGCTGGCCGTCAGGGCGTTCTGGCCAAAGAAGAGACGGACCTGCACCAGAATATCTTCCATTATGCCGCGCAGAAGGCCAAGCACCTCAAAACCCACCGCATGGAGGTAGAGTGGGTGAGCCTGCAAGACACCCCGGAGGAGATCAACGCCAAAATCCAACGCAGCGCCCACTCCAAGTTCCCGGTGTATGACCGCGCACCCGACCAGGTGCTGGGTATTCTGAACGCGAAAGACTTCTATGAGAACCTGCTGAACGAGCGGATGCCCCTGACCTCCATTCTCAAGGAGCCATTGTTCGTGCCCGAGACCATGTATGCCAACACGGTGCTGAACCTGTTCAAAAAGCACAAAGTCTACATGGGCATAGTGGTAGATGAGTTTGGGTCGGTGGAAGGGATTGTGACCCTGCATGACCTGCTGGAAGCCATTGTAGGTGACATCCCTGACCTGGACGAAGAGCAGGAAACCCTCTTTGTGCCCCGCGCCGACCATTCTTACCTGGTCAGCGGGTCCATTCCCATCCGGGAACTGAACCGGAAACTGAAACGCGAGTTCATCAAAAAAGACCCCTCGGAGTATGAGACCCTGGCTGGCTTCGTGCTGCACCACCTGAACCGGATTCCCGCCACCGGTGAAACCTTCCTGTACAACGGCGTGGAGGTAGAGGTGGTGGACCTGGACGGCAGCAAGATTGACAAACTCCTCCTGAAAGAAGTGCTCCTGAAGTAGAAGGTTGTTTCAGGCCTGTTTTTGGGGAAATCACCCGAAAATGGGACATAGCTGCACCTGAGAAGCTGTCATTTGGGCTTGCACCCTTGGCCTGGCAAAAGACCCCGATTATCATTTGCGGGCAAACTCCTGTTTTTCCCTTAATTTCGCAGAAACAGCCTGTAAAAAGGCAATGATTATACTACATGAAGAAACGAGTAGCCATTCTCGGCTCCACGGGCTCTATTGGCACGCAGGCGCTGGAAGTGATCCAAAGCCAGCCGCAGGCCTTTGAGGTAGAGGTGCTCACGGCCCATGCCAACGCTGACCTGCTCATTGCCCAGGCCATTGCCTTTCAGCCCAACGCGGTGGTGATCACCAGAGAAGACCTCTATGAGCCCGTGCGTGACGCCTTGGCCGCCCACCCTATCAAGGTGTACGCCGGTATGAATGCCGTGAACGGGGTGGTGCAGATGGATACCGTGGACATTGTGCTCACGGCCATGGTAGGGTATGCCGGCCTGCAACCTACCATCAAAGCCATTGAAGCCGGTAAAGCCATCGCGCTAGCCAACAAAGAAACGTTAGTGGTAGCTGGCCAACTCATCACCCAACTAGCCCGGGAGAAAGGCGTGAACATCTATCCCGTTGACTCTGAGCACAGCGCTATTTTCCAGTGCCTGGCCGGCGAGTTCCACAACCCCATTGAGAAGATCGTGCTCACCGCCTCGGGTGGCCCGTTCCGGGGGAAAGACCGCGGCTTTCTGCAAACCGTGACCCGGGCCCAGGCGTTAAAGCACCCTAATTGGGAAATGGGCGCCAAAATCACCATTGACTCGGCCTCGCTTATGAACAAGGGGCTGGAGGTGATGGAGGCCAAATGGCTGTTCGGGCTGCGCAATGACCAGATTGAAGTAGTGGTGCACCCACAATCTATCGTGCATTCGCTCGTTCAGTTCGAAGACGGTTCGCTGAAGGCCCAGATGGGCCTGCCAGACATGAAGTTGCCTATCCAGTACGCCTTGAATTATCCGCATAGACTCAAAACCGATTTTCCGCGCTTCAACTTCCTGAACTACCCGCAACTCACCTTTGAGCAGCCTGACCTGGAGACCTTCCGGAATCTGGGGCTGGCGTACGCGGCCATGGAGCAGGGCGGGAACGCCCCTTGCGTGCTCAACGCGGCCAATGAAGTGGCGGTGGCCGCCTTTCTGCGGGAGGAAATAGGCTTTTTGGAGATGTCTGACCTCATTTCTGACTGTCTCGCTAAAGTTGCGTATATTGCCGCGCCTTCTTTGGATGACTTTGTGCAAACCGATCAGGAGGCGCGCCAGGTAGCGTTAAGCTTACTGCAGGCGTAATCCCTTTTACCCAACAACACCAATCTGAAAAGTACAAACCCCAGGTACCTCTTGTACGCGCCCTGGGCAAGACCCTATAAACACGTTCAATGGAAGCATTAGTAATGGCCGGCCAGTTAATCCTGGGCCTGACCATCTTAGTAGGAATACATGAATTAGGCCACATGCTCACGGCCAAATGGTTTGGGATGCGCGTAGAGAAATACGCCATCGGGTTCCCGCCCAAACTGGTGAGCAAGCAGGTAGGAGAGACCGAATACATGATTGGCATGATCCCTTTAGGTGGTTTCGTGAAGATCTCGGGCATGATAGATGAGTCACTGGACACGGCTTCCCTCAACAAGGAACCGGAGCCCTGGGAGTTCCGGGCCAAGCCCGCCTGGCAGCGCCTGATTGTCATGATGGGCGGTATCATCTTCAACGTGATCACCGGTATCCTCATCTTCGCGGCTTTGACTTATATGTACGGCGAGAGCTATTTATTGGCCAAAGACGTGCAATACGGCATTGAGACCAATGAGATAGGCGAGCAGATGGGCCTGCGCGACGGCGACAAGATCGTGGCCGTGAACGGGAAACCCCTGGTGGAATTCCAGGACGTGTACAGCCCAGACGTGTTGCTGGGCCAGAACGGTTCTTACACTGTGGAGCGCAATGGCCAGCAATTGAACGTGCCCGTGCCTTCTAACCTCATTGACAAACTAGCCGATGGCAACAAAGTAGGCTTTATCATGGCCCGTGAACCGTTTGCGGTAGAAGCCGTGAAAGCCAAGAGCCCGGCCTCTGCGGCCGGCCTGCAACCCGGTGACCGCATTACCCAGGTAGGCGACAAGCCGGTGCAGTTCTTCCATGATTTCCAGCAAACCCTGCAAGCCCACAAAGGCAAGACCGTCGCTCTGCAGGTGGACCGCGCCGGTGAGCCTGTGACTTTGAAAGCCACCGTGGATGAAGACGGTACCCTTGGTTTCTACCCTAAATTGTTACTGCCCCGGGCCACGCGAGAATACGGTTTGCTGGCGGCAATCCCGGTAGGTGCTGAGAAAGCGTTCTCCGTGATCACCACCAACATCAAAGGCTTCGCGAAGATCTTCCGGGCTGAGGTTTCCCCATCCAAAGCCTTGAGCGGCCCTATTGGCATTGCGCAGATCTTTGGTGGTAACTTCTCCTGGGTGAATTTCTGGGCCATCACCGCCATGCTTTCCATGGTACTGGCGTTCATGAACTTCCTGCCGATTCCGGCGCTGGACGGCGGACACGTGATGTTCCTTACCTATGAGATCATCTCGGGCCGCAAGCCCTCTGACAAGTTCTTAGAGAATGCCCAGAAGGTAGGCATGGTGCTGTTGCTAGGCCTCATGGGCTTTGCTATCTTCAATGACTTCTTCAAGCTGTTGTTCAACTAGGAAGCACCGCAGCCCACACTTTGTTGATAAAAAATTGCCAGGGAAGACGCAAGATAATTGCGTCTTTCTCTGTTTATTGGGGGAGAAGTGAAAAAACAATGAAGAAACAAGCAGTTGGTTTTTTTGGGTGGTGCTTGCTGGCTGCGCTGTGGGTAGGGCTACCGGCAGTTAGCTGGGCGCATGACTTCCATACCAGCATCACAGATGCCCGGTACAACCCTAAAAACCAGACCTATGAACTATCTGTTAGGGTGTTCGCTGATGACCTGGAGGAAGCCCTGAGCCGCCGCCACAAAACCACCGTGCGGCTAGACCGGTCTGAGCGCGTGAACAAACTGATGGCCGAGTACCTGCAAGCCCATCTGGCTATATCCGTGGTGAAGGGAACCAGGGCTCCGCAGAAGTTCATTGGCGCCCAGGAAGAAGCCGATGCCATTTGGCTGTACCTTGAAATACCGGCTGGCAAGGCCCCTGCTGGTCAGGTCTGGGTGCAGAACGCCCTTCTCACCGAGGTGTTCAATGACCAGACCAATATCCTAAACCTGGAGGTGGCGGGCAAGAAACGCTCGGTCTTATGCCGTACCGGCGAAACGCAGCAGGTGCTTTCCTTTTAATTTAGAAGGTGTTAATAAAAGGCCCAGGGCTAGGGGCGGCGGCCTGAGCTGGTAATTTAAAAGTTAAAATAGGCCTACTGCTTTCTCAATCAGAACCGGGAAAGTACCTTTGTTTCTGGTGGAGGCGCCGGGCTGCCTTGGCAGGGACGCTTCCGCTTAAGGCCAAAACAAGGGCAAGCCCAGGCGATTACCGCGCAGTTTTGCGCAAAGGCCTTGAAGATAGAGTAGGGTTGCCTGCTGGAAAGTCGCCTTGCAGAAAGATCCAGCGGCAGATTAAGTTGAGTTTTTAAGTTTGTTTTATGAGAAAAAGCGTACTCTGGGCAGTTGGCATCATGTTAGGGATTGGGGTGAGCAGCTGTTCCTCTGTGTACATGCCCAACGTGCCCAATACCCCCATGCTCACCTCTAAGGGAGAGTTAAGCACCAGTGGCCACATCACCTTGAAGGGGAACGCCACCTTCAACTCGGCGTACGCCGTCACTGACCACATTGGGGTATTGGTAAGCGGGGCCATGATGAACCAAAACACCGACAAGAAAGACTTCCGGCACAATCTGCTGGAGGCAGGGGGCGGCTACTTCACCACCTTCGGGCCTAACCAGAACCGCATTCTGGAAGTGTATGCTGGCCTGGGGCGTGGCAGCAGTGACCGGACCTACAAAGACAAATCTTCTGAGGGGCTCACCACCTATGACCGCCAGGAAACCACTTTCAACAAATACTTCATGCAGGTGAACTACTCCTCAAAGAAGAAACGCCTGTTGAAGCTGTTTGGCAACGAGCATACCCTCAACTACGGCACCGCCCTGCGGTTGAGCTACGTCACCATGGATGATTTCTTCCGGAACGACATCAAGCAACCCACCGAGGATAACGTCTTCTTTGAGCCCATCTTCTACACCCGTATGTCGCTCACGCCCTCTATTCAGCTCCAATACACCAGCGGCAGCAACTTCGGGCTCAAGAACCGTGATTTTATGACAGCCGGCAACTCTGTTTTCAGTTTAGGTTTCATTGTGAACGTAGGCGGCAAAAAATTGAAGAAAGACGCTCCCCGCCCCGAAGACAGAACCCCGGCGTTGCCGCCATTGCCTAAGTGGAACAAAAAAGACAATAGCATCAAGTTCTAAAAGCGAACCCAGCTTCCTTTTTCAGGAAGGTGATGCTGAGGCTCGGTTAAGGATAAGATCATAGGAATCGTTTAAAGGCTCTTTTCCCAAAAGAGCCTTTAAACGATCTGTCATTTTATGGTCTTCTGTATCTGTAGAGACAAGGCACTGCCTTGTCTCATGTTTCCAGATGCTAAGGCTTTCCCATATAATTTACCGCCACTTCAGCCGCTTCTTCGCTCATTGACAGATCAGGGAATGCCGTATGTTATTCCCTTAGCTTGTCTGCTTGATGCGTTGTTCCATGCACGGCTCTTTGCATAGTTTATGGTAAGCGCTCACGGCCGCGAGGCCCCGCCTTCCGCCTTCGCGCTGTGCCCTCTACTCCACCCGCCTCGCTGCGCTCAGGGGCGGTCGAGTGCTAGGCGCTCAGACGAAAGGCTGGAACAGGCGATGCGTGGGGAAGGATGGCGAAGGCTGTTGTTGCGTAGGAGGTGTTGGCCTTCTTTCAAATGGTTGGTTGGCGTAGTAGAGACCAGGCACTGCCTTGTCTCACGATTGCACAAGTAATTGCCCCTACAGCACGGAAACTACATTTTTAAGCAAGCTGGCGTTTTCAGGCTGTTTTTACAAAAGGGCAAGGAAAGCTTACCAATCCCCGCCGCCGGTAGCGTTTTCTTTGGGCCTGATGAGTTTAAATTCCACGCGGCGGTTCACGGCCCGGTCTTCCAGGGTGACTTCTGGTTTGATGGGGGCGGAGCTGCCTTTGCCCACGGCATCAATGCGGCCAGGAGACAATTTGCCTTTGTCTTCCAGGTACTTCTGAATAGAAAGGGCTCGCCACTGCGAAAGCTCTATGTTGGCATTGGGGTCGCCGCTGCTGTCGGTGTGGCCTTCAATGCTGAGGCGCAGTTGCGGGTGGTCTACCAGAAACAGCACAATGCGGTCTAAGGTGGGTTTCATGGCTTCTTTGATCTCGGCCTTGCCCTCGTCAAACTCCAGGTTCTTGAAGATGAGCGGAATGCTGTAGTCTATGAGGCTGGTCATGATTTTGAGTACCGTGTCTTCCTTCAGGTTGATCTCGTTCTCAATGGAGAAGAAATCAGGCCCCTGAATGAGCATCATGTAGCGGCTGTTGTCAATGAGGTCAAAGTCAAAGGAACCGTCTTCGCGCAGGTACTTAGAAGCCACCTCAATGCCATTGTCCAGGTCAATGATGGAGATGATGCCGTTTAGGGGCTTGTTTGTCACAGAGTCGGTTAAAACGCCGGTGAGTTTGGTCACGGCCAGGGGGTGCGCCTCCATGGGCAGCGGGAACGAGTACAGATCCAGGTTCTTGAGGTCGGTAGGCTCTGAGCGGGCGTAGTACAGGTTGGTGGAATTGGCGTTGATGGTGAAGTAGTACTCGCTGCCTTTGCCGTTCACCAAGGGGCCAATGTTGCGCGGTTCCTGCCAGCGGCCGTTGACACGGTAGGCCTTGTAGATGTCAAAATCCCCGAAGTTCAACAATTGCCCCCGTGAACTGAAGTACAGCACCTGGTACAAGGGATGGAAATACGGGCTAACCTCGCTCTCACGGGTGTTAATCACAGGGCCTAGGTTCTGCGCCGGGGCCCACTGGCCGTTTTTCTGCTTGTGCGTGAAATAGATATCGCTCATGCCGAAGCCGCCCAGGCGGTCAGAGGCAAAGTACAGGGTGTCTTCCTGCGGCGAGAGGGTAGGTTGCGAATCCCAGGACCGGCTGTTCACGTTGGCACCCAGGTTTTTGATCTGGCCCCAGGAACCATCGGCCAGGCGGGTGGCGGAGTACAGGTCGCAGTTGCCCAGGCCGTCGGGGCTTTCGCAGCGGGCAAAGTACAGGGTTTTGCCGTCGCGGCTGAGGCAGGCCGAGCCCTCGTTGTAAATGCTGTTGATGGGTTTATCAAAGGATTGTCCCTCTTGCCAGAAGCCGTTCTCGTTTCGGGAGAAGTACAGGTCCTCATCAGTGCCGGTGGCTTTCACGCCTTTGCGGCGCGAAGTGTAAATGAAGAGTTCCTCGTCTGAATGCACGGCCGGACCGTAGTCTTCGGCCTTGGAGTTGATGGCATCGCCCATGTTGGTGTACACCCCACGGGGCGGTTTGAACGTGCTCACAGATTTGCGGTACTCCACCAGCTCATTGTAGTACTTGAGGGGCACGTAGAGGTCTTTGTTTTTGGCTTCCAGCGAGTCATAGTACTGCTGCACCTGCTTGATGTCGGTGCGGTGGTGTTTGAGCACCAGGCGGTAATAAGCCACCGCTTTCTCCCGTTGCCCCATGCGTTCATAGAGTTGCCCCAAACGCCAGAGAAGTTTTGTATCTTTATGGAAATTGTCAATCCCGAAGTTGCCCACGTACTCCGCCAGCAGGGGAAGCACCTTGTCCCAGGCCTTTTTCCGCTCTAGTTTCAGGATGTTCTCATACTTGGTCTTGTGATAGTAATACGGAATCTGGTTCAGGTTGGGGAAGTGCAGGAACACCTCCGCGTCTGGGGCTTTTTTCCGCAGCGAATCGGTGACCAGGCGTTGTTTGAGCCGCAGGGGAGAAGTGGTTTGCCCTGCCGCGGAAAAACTCAAAGCTAGAGAGAGCAGGAAAAATAGAAGAGATCCAGTACGCAACATAACAGAAAGGGCCCCTGAAAAGCATTTTTTCAGAATACAGTACCAAATGTAGTTCTTTCTGGGGTGAAAATTAGCCCTGGCCTATAGATTTTCACCCATATATTGGCACAGGACTTGACAAGTATATAACTTGAAGACAAACAACAGAACCGACGGGAAGATAGCTGTCAAAATGGCATCTTCAGAGACACGACGTATGAATTATACCCAAGAGAACTTACTACAGCACCTCATGTTGTCCGATTTGTCTGACGATGGCAATGGCGAGTTGATCTCCATTATCACCTCAGAACTAGACGACTCAGAGGGCGCTGAAAAGAATAACCCCGATTCCTTACCGCTTCTACCCATCAGAAACACCGTGCTGTTTCCGGGGGTGGTGATCCCGATCACGGTAAGCCGGAAGAAATCTGTGCGCCTGGTGCGCAAAGCCTACCGCGGCGACAAAACCGTGGGGGTGGTAGCCCAAAAGAACATGTCGGCTGAGGATCCTTCGCTGGAAGATCTGTATGAGGTAGGCACCATGGCCAAAATCCTGAAAATGCTGGTGCTGCCAGACGGCAATACCACCATCATCATCCAGGGCCAGAGCCGCTTCAAAATAGAGGAGGTGACCCAGGAAGAGCCCTTCATGGTGGCCAAGGTTTCCTATTGCCCAGAGACGTTCCCCAAGAAGAACAGCAAAGAGGTGAAGGCCCTGGTAGAATCCCTGCAAGAGGCGGCCGCCAAGATCCTGAAACTGAACCCCGAGATTCCGCAGGAAGCCCAGGTGGCGCTGGACAACATTGACAGTCCGTCGTTTCTGACCCACTTTCTGTCTTCCAACATCAACGCCGAGGTAGCCCAGAAGCAGAAACTGCTGGAAATCAACGATGGCGTGGAGCGCGGCACCACCTTGCTGCAACTCATGATGCGGGAGATCCAGATGCTGGAAATCAAGCAGGAAATCCACAGCAAGGTGCATACGGATATTGATGAGCAGCAGCGCGACTATTTCCTGCGCCAGCAGATCAAGGTGTTGCAAGACGAGCTGGGCATGGACGGCCCTGAGCAGGAAGTAGAGAAGATGCGCGCTACGGCCCTGAAGAAAAAGTGGCCTGAAACCGTGGCCAAGCACTTCAGCAAGGAACTGGACAAGCTTAGCCGCCTCAATCCGCAGGCCGCCGAATATCCTATCTCCGTTAATTACTGCGAGTTTCTCCTAGACCTTCCCTGGAAGGACTACACAAAAGACAACTTCAACCTGAAGCGCACCAAGAAAATCCTGGACGCCGACCATTATGGGCTGGAGAAAGTAAAGGAGCGCATTCTGGAGTATCTGGCCGTGCTCAAGCTGAAGAACGACATGAAAGCGCCTATCTTGTGTCTCTACGGGCCTCCAGGCGTGGGGAAAACCTCATTGGGTCGCTCTGTAGCCAAAGCCTTGGGCCGCAAATACGTGCGTATTGCCCTGGGCGGCGTGCGCGACGAGGCGGAAATCAGAGGCCACCGCAAAACTTATGTGGGGGCCATGCCGGGCCGGATCATCAGCCAGATCAAGAAAGTAGGCTCATCTAACCCCGTCATGATCCTGGATGAGGTGGATAAGTTGACTTCTGATTTCCGGGGTGACCCATCCAGCGCGCTCTTAGAGGTGCTGGACCCTGAGCAGAACCACACCTTCGCCGATAATTATCTGGAGGTGGAGTATGACTTGTCAAAAGTCCTGTTCATTGCCACCGCCAACGCCCTTGATACCATTCATCCCGCCTTGCGCGACCGCATGGAGATTATTGAGGTGACCGGCTATACTATTGAAGAGAAAACCGAGATCGCGAAGCGCCACCTGATCACCAAACTGAAAGACGACCATGGCTTGCAACCCAAGGATGTCGCTTTCTCTACGGGTGCCATTCAGAAGGTGATCGAAGACTATACCCGCGAGTCTGGGGTGAGGAACCTGGAGCGTAAGCTGGGCGCGGTAGTCCGTAACATTGCCAAATCCAAGGCCATGGAAGAAGAGTGGCCCGCCAAACTGGAAGCCAAGGACGTGGTGCGCATTCTGGGCCCCGAGATCTTCGACAAGGAACTCTACCAAGACAACGAGACCGCCGGCGTGGTGACGGGCCTGGCCTGGACTAGCGTGGGCGGTGATATCCTGTTCATTGAGTCGCTGCTGAGCCGCGGCAAAGGCAAACTGACGCTTTCTGGCCAATTGGGTGACGTGATGAAGGAATCTGCCATGACGGCGGTTTCCTACCTGCGCGCCCGCGCCGATGAGCTGGGCATTGATTACCGGTTGTTTGACCAGTATGACCTGCACATCCACTTCCCCGAAGGGGCGGTGCCCAAAGACGGGCCCAGCGCCGGTATTGCCATCTTCACCTCCATTGCCTCGGTATTCACCCAACGCAAGGTGCGGTCTCATTTGGCCATGACCGGAGAGATCACGCTGCGTGGAAAAGTGCTTCCGGTAGGCGGCATCAAAGAGAAAATTCTGGCGGCCAAGCGCGCGGGCATCAAAGACGTGATCCTGTGCCAGAAAAACCGGAAAGACGTGAACGAGATATCCGCGCACTACATTGAAGGGCTGAACATCCACTACGTGGACCGCGTGGACGAGGTGCTGGAGTTTGCGCTATTGCCGGAGAAGGTGAAGAAACCCCTGGAACTGCGGGTGCGCGAAGAAGCTACCCCCGCCCAGGCCGAAAGCTGATTATAGGCTACTTACAGGAAAACAATGCAGAAACGCCTTCTCCTCTTGGGTTTTATGCTGGTGGCCATTGTGCACCTGGCTACTGCCCAACTGGGAGGGCGTTTCGCTTTTAGGTTCCTGAATGTGCCTACCCATGCCCGGGTGGCGGCGCTGGGCGGCGTGAACGTCTCCTCAGGTTTGGAAGACGTGAATGCGGCCTCGGCTAACCCGGCCTTGCTGCACGGCAAAACCCACCAGCACCTGGGGCTCACGTACCTCAACTACCTGGCAGATGTGAGCCAGAACAACCTGTACTACACCTTTGACAGCAACCGATGGGGCCGCAACGCCCTGGGTGTGCAGTACCTGGATTACGGTTCCTTCACTCAAACCAATGATGCCGGGGTAGAGGAAGGCAGCTTTAAGGTGCGGGAGTACGCCGTTGCCCTGTCGCACGCGGCTACCGTGGAGCACTTCACCCTGGGTGCCACGGCCAAGATAGCCGTCTCCAGCCTGGCCGGTGACCAAGCCCTTGCCACGGTGATAGACCTGGGAGGCACCTTCAAACACCCTGAGCGGGATCTGGTGGTGGGGCTGGCCATCAAGAACCTGGGCGTCATGCTCAAACCCTACGGCAACGGGGAGCGCGAAGACATGCCCCTGGACATTCAGCTGGGAGCCAGCTACAAACCAGAGCACGCGCCGTTCCGGTTGTCGCTCACGGCGCACCAGTTGCAGCGCTTTGACATTGTGTACCTAGACCCTGACCAGCCGGGTACCCTAGACGAGAACAACGTGGAGGTAAAGGAAGAGAAAACCTTCGGCGATAAATTGGCGCGCCATTTTGTGGTAGGCGGGGAATTCCTTCTGAGCCCCGGGTTTCAGTTGCGGGCCGGTTATAACCACCTCCGGCGCAAAGAACTGGCTCTGGAGAACGCGGGTGGTTTGGCCGGTTTCTCCCTGGGTACTTCCATCAAGGTGCATGCGTTCCGGTTTGAGTACACCTATGCCAAGTTTCACGTAGCCGGGGCCAGCAACTACCTCACCCTCAACACAGATTTGAACCGTTTCCTGAAAAAGAAGCTGGATTGATGATGTGGAGATGGGGAGATTCGGAAATTTGAAGATGTGGGGAGGTCTGTTTGGGGACTGTTTTATAGAAATAGGCCCTAAACAGCAGCTAACAGGTACATTTAACCCCGTAGCGGCGTTACACTGTAACGCCGTAGCCGAGAAACCCCTTTAGATTGCCAAGGCTCTGTAAGTCTGTAGTCAGTCTGGCTACCAACCACTTTCAACCTGTGACGTTAAGGCAAAAGAGCGTCCGTCCAGAATGTGTAGATAAAGAAAACGGTTTAGGCCGTTGTACTAGAAAGATAATTAAGTTTAAAGAATGCGAAGCCTTGGTTCAATCAAGCACTCATTCACTCAATCAGTCATTAGAAAATGTTAGATCCAACCAAGTATTTGACCCCCCGCCAGATTGTAGCCGAGTTAGATAAATATATCATTGGGCAGCAAGACGCCAAGAAGAACGTAGCCATTGCCTTGCGCAACCGCTGGCGCCGCATGCACGCAGACCCTGAGATGCAGAAGGAGATCATTCCTAACAACATTCTCATGATCGGGGCCACCGGCGTAGGTAAAACCGAGATTGCCCGCCGTTTGGCCAGCATTGCAGACGCGCCCTTCGTGAAGGTGGAGGCCTCCAAGTTCACCGAGGTGGGCTACGTGGGCCGCGATGTGGAAAGCATGGTGCGCGACCTGGTAGAACAGGCCGTGAACATGGTGAAAACCCGCAAAAAGGAAGACGTGAAACAGCAAGCTGCCTTGATGGTGGAAGAAGTGATCCTGGACGCGCTCATCCCGCCCATCAACCAACCCGCCAGTCGTGATGGAATGTTGGGCTTTGGGGGTTCTGCTTCCACTTCCTCAGACATGCCCGATTCTGACCAGGAACTGAACGAGCGCACCCGCGAGCGTTTCCGGGAGAAGATCAGGAACGGCGAACTGGAAGACCGCAAGATCGACATCAAGATCTCGCAGCACCCAGCTTCCGGGGTAGGCGTCATGGGGCCAGGCATGGATGAAATGCAAATGGCAGGCATCCAGGAGATGATTGGGAACATGATGCCCAAGAAAACCAAGAAGCGCAAGGTGACCATTGCCGAGGCACGCAAGATCCTCCTGGAAGAAGAGGCGGCCAAGCTCATTGACATGGACGAGGTGAAGGAAGAGGCCATCCAGAAAGCTGAAAACGCCGGCATCATCTTCATTGACGAGATTGACAAAGTGGCCAGCGCCAGTGGCAAAGGCGGCAGTGGCCCAGACGTGAGTCGCGAAGGGGTGCAGCGCGACCTGCTTCCCATTGTGGAAGGCAGCACCGTGAACACCAAGTACGGCGTCATCAAAACCGACCATATCCTGTTCATCGCCGCCGGGGCGTTTCACGTGGCCAAACCATCAGACCTGATCCCCGAATTACAGGGCCGTTTCCCCATCAGAGTGGAGCTGCAGAGCCTGAGCAAAGATGATTTCTACCAGATCCTGAAATACCCTAAAAACGCCCTCACCAAGCAGTATGAAGAGTTGCTGCGGGCCGAAGGCGTGGAACTCAGCTTCACCGATGAATCGCTCCACAAGCTAGCCGAGATTTCCTTTGAGGTAAACGCCGAGGTGGAGAACATTGGGGCTCGCCGCCTGCAGACGGTCATGAGCCGCCTGCTCAACGACATCCTGTTTGACGTGCCAGACACCATTCCGGTCAACGCCCACCTCATGGTCACCCCAGAACTGGTAGAAGAACGCCTCCGTGACATGGTCAAAAACCGTGACCTGAGTCAATACATTTTGTAATTAGGAATTAGGAATTAGGAATTAGGAATTAGGAATTAGGAATTAGGAATTAGTTTTTTCTGACCGTCTGTTTTGGTACGCCAGCTAAAGCATTGACCGTTTCCATTTCTTTTTTGTTATCCCTTTTCATTCTGGTTATTCTTTTCTCCAGTACTTTTTCTCTTGTCCTTTAAACCCTCACTCTTTGTCATCCTGAAAGGATCTTGGTAGCGAACGGTAGTAGCGTTAATGAAAGGCCTTTCTAGTTCGCCCACAAGATCCTTCCAGGATGATAAACAACAACAACAACAACAACAACAGAGCCGCTACCTTTTGGCAGCGGCTCTGTCTATTTAAAGACTTTTATTTTAAAACAAGGCGGAAAAGGCTGGTGGCGAAGACACTCGCAGGTCCTCCGGACACTCCGAGGTCTTTTGAGAGAGGCTTTTGATCTTGGGCAGACAGGTTCCAATGCTTTGCACCTTTAAGTGGCTCTAGGTTTCAAGTGAATCCTGGGAGAGAGGGGTAAGCCAGAAAAAGATAAAGGAATGGTCTAGCCTTCTATCAGGGCATTCCCTTAAAAAGCGCTAAAAGAAGTGGGTTAAACGCGAATACCGTTGCTCAAAAGACCTCGGAGTGTCCGGAGGACCTGCGAGTGTCTCTGCCAAAGGCCAAAACCAAACTCTCCAGTCTTACTTTTGCGTATGCTGAAAGGGGTATGGTTTCCAAGCATTCCAATTCCTAATTCTCAATTCCTAATTCGTAATTAAGAAAAAATGAACTACTACATCATCACCGGGGCCAGCCGGGGGTTAGGAAAAGCCCTCGCGGAGGCATTGTTAGAAGACGAGCAGAACTGCGTGGTGGGCGTGTCCCGCAACAGTACCATCACCCATGCCCGCTACCGGCACCAACCACTGGACTTTTCAGACATTGCCGGCGTAGAGCACAACCTGCACAAAGTGTTCGCGCCCTTTGAAGATGCCCAGAACCTGGTGCTGGTGAACAACGCTGGGGTGATCGGGGAGATTGGCTACATGGGGCAGAGCAAGAACGAGCATTTTGAGTTCGTCTTTGACGTGAACGTGATTGTGCCGGCCATGTTCATGAACCTGTTCCTGCAAAGCTACCAGCACCGCCAGAACTGCGGGAAAATGATAGTCAACATCAGTTCCGGGGCGGGGCAGAAAGCCAAAGATGGCTGGGCCGCCTACTGCGCCTCCAAAGCCGCCCTGGACATGCTTTCCCAAACTGCGCAACTGGAGCAGGATCAGCTGAACACAGGCATAAAGGTCTTCTCAGTGGCACCCGGCATCATTGACACCGACATGCAGGAACAGATCAGGGAAGCCGATGTTGACCAGTTCAGCAGCGTGCAGCAGTTCCGGGATTATAAAGCGCAGGGAGCCTTGGCTTCGCCCGAAGAGGCGGCCCAGAAAATCCTGCGGCTTATCAACGAGCCCCAGATTGCCCGGGGTGTGGTGTGTTCGGTGCGGGACTTCTAAAAGGTTTAAAGGCAGTTTCTGGGAAAAGCGCCGGAAACGGGAGCAAGGGTGGGGCAGCCCGGATTTTTGCCCTACTTTTGCACTTCCGTCATCCACCTATTCTACCAACAGCCATGCGCTTTTTCAAAAGAATCATCTTATTCAGCCTGTTCCTGTATCTGCCGTTCCAGTCCATGGGCTGGGGCATGATTGGGCACCGCATTGTGGGCGAAGTAGCCGACCGCCACATTTCTTCCAAAACCCGCAAAAACATCAAG
The DNA here is from genome assembly GCF_008271745.1 of Rufibacter glacialis. GTDB lineage: Bacteria > Bacteroidota > Bacteroidia > Cytophagales > Hymenobacteraceae > Nibribacter > Nibribacter glacialis. Next base: position 632,632 of record NZ_VKKZ01000019.1, read on the forward strand.
AAAATACTGGGCAACGAGTCTCTGGCCATGGCCAGTAACTGGGCCGATTTCATCAAATCTGACCCGGCGTATGATTATCTGGGCAACTGGCACTACATCAACCTGAAAGAGGGCTTGTCGCAGAGCGCCGTAGAGGCCCACCTGAAGCAGGACACCTCCACCAATGCCTTCACCCGTATCAATTACCTAGTGGCGCAACTGAAGAAGAAAGACCTGCCGCACGCCCAGCAGGTGATGAACCTGCGCCTGCTCATTCACTTCATTGGGGATGTGCACCAACCCATGCACGTGGGCCGGCCCGAGGACTTGGGTGGCAACCGCATCAGGGTGGAATGGTTCAACCAGCCTTCTAACCTGCACCGGGTCTGGGATTCGCAGCTGATTGAATACCAGCAACTGAGCTACACCGAGTATGCCACGGCCATCAACTTTACCACGAAAAGCCAGGTGAAAACATGGCAGAGCCAACTGGCGCCGGTATGGTTCTTTGAATCCTACCAAATTGCGCAGCAGCTCTACAAAGGTATCAGCAAGCCTGAGGAAAAGCTGAGCTACCGGTACAACTTTGACTACGTTGACACCCTCAACGAGCAGCTCCTGAAAGGCGGCGTACGCCTGGCCGGGGTGCTGGACGAGATCTTCGGATAAGGGTTTTCAGGCTCTTTTTTAGAAACGCCACAAAAACGGCGGACACTTCCAGACAGTGTCCGCCGTTTTTTGTGGTGGGGCAGGAAGAAGGCCCGTCAGAGTTTCACTTTGAGGGCCCGCAGTTCATCATCAATCTTCTTGTCCCAGCGGCTCTGCGCCGAGGTATTGGTTCCGTGGCCGGTCTCGCCATCATACTGTTTCTGCAGGCGATCCATTTCCCAGAGGGCTTCCAGGTACTGGTATTTCACCTGGCTCTCGTAGTCTTCCAGGGTGAGTTTCTCAGGCTTCAGGCGCTGCTTGTAGTGCTCAGACACCAGTTTCACAATGTCAAAATGCCGCTGCTCGTGGTTAAGGGAGTAGGCCGTCTTGGCCGAAGGCAATATTTTGGAGAGGTTCCGCAGGATATAGGGCTTGGTGGAAACCAGCACGTGCACCACGCCATCTTGCACCGTGGCCTGGATATCATTGGAAAGCCCCGGAAAGATAGACGCGGCAAAGCTGCCCGAAACCCGGGAGCCTCCCTGGAAATCGTTCCAGGTAAGGGGGCGGTTAGGGTCATAGAACAGGGTGTCATCATCTTGGTGGCGCAGGTAGTCCTCAAAATGAACCTTGATGGTGTGGGTCAACTTCTCGTTGTGCGGTGCTTCCTGCTCTACCCAAGTGGTCAGGTACCGCAACGAGCCGGCCACCATTCTTCGCAACAGAGGCTCTACCATAGTCAGCGGCCCTGTAGTAGGCCGGCTGTAACTGGCGCTGCCGGCATAGTCAAAGAGGTGCAAAAGCTTGCCTTCGCGCCGTACGGCGAACGCCACTGCTATTTTAGCTTTTCCCGCTACCCGGCCTTTCTCCGCGGGAGCTTCGGTGAGTTGGAATTCTTTCAGGCGTAGGACTACCGGCCGAAGCTTCTGGTTTTGTTTCAGGCTTTGCTGAATATAGGTTTCCAGGGCCGCTACGCTCCCGTTCTGCAGGTCTACTGGTTGTGGCGTGGTACCCGCGGCAGGAGCCAGGGGGAGGAGAAATGCCACGGCCTTCTTGTTCTCCCGCTCATCTACCACCCCCTTGATATGGAACTCCTGAGTGCCAAAGGGCAACACCTCCTGCTTCAACTGAATAGGAGGAAGGGGTGAGGCCGGAGGCATGGCGCTCCCCAACAGCAACAGCGGCAAGAGAAGAAAAAAGACCCTGCTCCTTATACCCAAGGAGCGGGTGTTTCCTTTTTTCCTCTTACCCCACGCAGGAAGCAAACCAAAAGCGGAACGGAACATGGATAGGATAATTAGGCGTGTTTGAAACAGGGCAGGTTTACCCGTTGTTTTCTGAAAAACAGCCTCTTAACGGCAACAGTTCCTTTGGTTGTGCGGATTGAATTATAATCTTATCTTGGAGGGGTGGAGCAGGTCAATCTGCCATTTTCCTCCGCGGGACCTAACAAAGCCGTTTTGCCTCCCTTTTTTGAAAAACGGCCAGAAATCAGGAGGCGAGCGCCGTGAATATCCTGAATTTGGCACGTTTTCGTATAAGGGAAATGGTGAATGGTTCGTGTTCTCCTGGCCTTAAGAAGCACCGGTTCAATATTCCAGTTTGCAGAAACGTTCTGTATATGTGACTGTCATTGAAATGGAATTGCCATGGAAAAGAAACTATTAGTCCTTTTGGGTTTGGTATTGGTAGCCGGGGGCGCTTTTGCCCAGACCACTCCTTCTGACAGCAAGCCGGCTGGGGATGCTCCCAAAGAAAAGCCGCACATCACTTTCAAGGTGCTACCAGAAACATGGGCTAAAAAATGGGAAACGGACAAGCAAGCCCTGGCTCCCAACCCGCTTACCCTAGCAGAAAAACCAGAGGTAACACCCTTTTACAGCAACATGCCCGTGGCCAAAGCAGGCCGTAAACGCACTCCTATGCCTTTGGCACCCACTGACTCCACAGTCCATTACCACCTGTTGAAAAAACGCTTCAAGGTGTTGCCTCTTCCTAAAGGCAAAACCCAGGCGGTTCCGGAGCTGGAGGTACAAAAATAGTATGAACGGATTTTAAGGTTCTTTTTCTGGAAACAGCTTTTAAACGGCAATCCCCACCTGAAGGAGTTCAGGTGGGGATTGCCGTTTGAAGCGAAGGAGAGATTAGCTCTGCATCAGGAAGGCTTTGATATAGTCATCCAGGTCGCCATCCAGCACGTTCTGCACATCGGTGCGTTCTACGCCTGTTCTTATGTCTTTGATGAGTTTATAGGGGTGCAGCACGTAGTTCCTGATCTGCGAACCGAAGTCGATGCGTTTCTTGGTGCTTTCCACCTTGTCGCGTTCCTCGTTCCGTTTGTTGATCTCAATCTGGTAGAGCTGCGATTTCAGCATCCTAATGGCGTGCTCCTTGTTCATGAGCTGGGAGCGCTCAATCTGCACCGCAATGGTAATGCCCGTGGGTTTGTGCTTCAGGCGCACCGCCGTCTCCACCTTGTTCACGTTCTGGCCTCCGGCACCACCCGCCCGATAGGTATCCCACTCAATATCCCCGGGGTTCACGGTGATCTCAATGGTGTCATCTACCACGGGGTACACGAAGACTGAAGCGAAGGAGGTGTGCCGCCTTCCGCCGGAATCAAAGGGGGAAATACGCACCAAACGGTGTACCCCAATCTCAGCTTTGAGGTAGCCATATGCGAAATCACCGTCGAACTGGAGGGTGGCAGACTTGATGCCGGCTCCCTCGCCCGGTTGGAAATCGACCTGCTTCACGGAATAGCCTTTGCGTTCGCCCCACATGAGGTACATGCGGTACAGCATCTCGGCCCAGTCCTGGCTCTCGGTTCCACCCGCCCCGGAGTTCACCTCCAGCACGGCGCCCAACTGGTCTTCCTCGTTGCTGAGCATCCGCTTGAATTCCAAGCCTTCTACGGTCGCCTCGGCGGTTTTATATTCAGCGTTGATGTCTTCCTCAGAGACGTCGCCTTCTTTGTAGAAATCGAAAAGGACCTCTACATCATCCACGGCTTTAGAGGTGTTTTCAAAATCATCGGTCCAGGTCTTGAGGCTTTTGGCTTCTTTCAGTACCGTCTCAGCTTTCTTGGGATCATCCCAGAAATCAGGAGCGGTGGACTGAGCCTCGATGGCCATTATCTGTTCTTTCTTGGTATCGTAGTCAAAGATACCTCCTCAACGCCTCTACCCGGCCTTTCAATTCTTTTACTTGTTCTTGGGTCATAACAGGGGCTGCCATTGGTTTCTACAAAATAGCAGCGGTTGCAAAGATAGCAGATATAAGGGAAGTTGCGGAAAAGGTTGTAGGGTGGGGCAGAGCCGCTTTTGGCATGTTTTCCGGGAAACAGGCTCAGAACGCAAAAACCTGTGAGGTTTTCAAAACCTCACAGGTTTGATCTAAGGAAGAGGGTACGGCGCAGGATTGGAAACTCGCGCCAGAGTTCTCTGATCAGCCGTCTGTAGCGGCGTTCCACGTAACGCCGTAGGTGACAGAAGTAGGATCGCTTCAGGTAACTGAATACAATTTTTTTTACAGGGTAGAAAGGCCAGTTGCTGGCACAAGGGTTCTGGTTTTATAGAACCACGGCGTTACAGTGTAACGCCGCTACATTGACCGGCCATACCCATTTTACCGCTCAATCCAAAGACCTCGAAGTGTGCGCAGCTCCTACGAGTGTCTGAACACCACAATCCCCTAAAAAAGAAAAAATCTGCTTTGGGTCTGTTTTACCTAAAACAGCCCCAAAGCAGATTCATCAATTACTTGCAACCTTCTACTGCACCGGCACTACCCAGCCATAAGGATCAGGAGCCAGGCCGTAGCGGATGTTATCCAGCTCAGTGGCGATCTTGTTGGAAAGGGTACGGTCTGCTACCGGCGGCAACATCATTTCCTCGTCTCTGAAGGTGATGGATTTGATATGCGCAATGGTGGCGGCGGTACCGGTGCCAAAGGCATCCTGCAGTTTCCCGGCTTTGTAGGCTTCCACTATTTCCTGTACTGGAATACGTCTTTCCTCTACCGGAACACCCCAGTCACGGGCCAGTTGCAGTACGCTGTCACGGGTGATACCGGCCAGGATGGAAGTGCTCAAAGCAGGCGTTACCAATTTGCCGTCAATCACGAACATCACGTTCATGGTACCGGATTCCTCAATGTAGTTGTGCTCGCGGCCGTCAGTCCAGATGATCTGGTGATAGCCTTCTTCATGGGCCAGTTTGGCAGGCAATAAAGAACCCCCGTAGTTACCGGCCGCTTTTGCGAAACCGAACCCGCCTTCCACGGCGCGGGTGTAGTGCTCCTCAATTTTCACGCGCACGGGCTCTGCGTAGTATCCGCTGGCCGGGCTACAGAAGATCATGAACTTGTATTCCGTGGCCGGGCGAACACCCAATAAACCTTCAGATCCGAACATGAACGGACGGATGTACAAGGAATACCCGGGGCGTTGCGGCACCCATTTTGCATCTAAGGCGACCAATTGCTTTAACCCTTCCATGAAGAGCTCTTCCGGGATCTCCGGCATGCAGAGGCGAACGGCAGAGGCATTCAACCTGGCCCAGTTGGCCTGCGGCCGGAATAGCACCACTTCGCCCTCGGGGGTTTTATAGGCTTTCATGCCTTCAAATAAGGACTGCCCGTAGTGCAGCGCGGCGGTGGCCGGGCTTACCTGAATGGGGCCGTAAGGCAGAATACGCGGTTGTTGCCAGGCACCGTCCTTGTAGTCAATCTCCAGCATGTGGTCGGCGAAGATTTTCCCGAACTGCAGGTTTTCCAGATCAAGAGCGGCTAATTGGCTGGCGGTGGTCACCGTGGTATGAATAGACTTTGCTTCTGTTTGCATGGATATGGGTCTTATTATAAGCGTGTACGAAAATGCGGGGAGACTGAATAAAAAAAGCCTCACATACGAGGCTTCCAAGTTATTTCTTTTACTCCTAATTCAAAACCGTTGGCACGGCTTAACACGAAGAGGAGGTCTGAGAGGCGGTTGAGGTATTGCACCACCAGGTCGTCTACGGGAGCTTCTTCCTGCAAGGCGATCACCAGCCGTTCCGCGCGGCGGCACACCGTGCGGGCCACGTGGCAGAAAGAAACCGAGGGGTGCCCGCCGGGCAAGATGAAGTTGCGCAGGGGCGGCAATTGTTCGTCCAGCAGGTCCATCTGCTCTTCCAGCAATTGCACGTCGGCTGGGTGCAGGTCTGGGGTGGCTACTTTGCCTTCTTTGGCGGGATCAGTGGCCAGGGTAGAGCCAATGGTGAACAGGCGGTCCTGGATCTCAGAGAAGAGAAACTGCCGTTTCTGGTTTACTTCCTGATCCCGTACTACACCCAGGAACGCGTTCAACTCGTCTATGGTGCCGTAGGCCTCAATGCGCAGGTGCGATTTCTTGACGCGGGTACCGCCAATAAGGGAGGTTTCGCCTTTGTCACCGGTTTTGGTGTAAATCTTCATTCAGGGGAATTCAGGGCGGCGGCCTGCAGGCCAGGCACCGTAATGTTCTGGTTTAATTCATCAGACTCAATCAAGCCGTCGCGCAGGCGCACAATGCGGTGGGCGTAGTGGGCGATGTCGTCTTCGTGGGTAACCATGATGATGGTGTTGCCTTTGGCGTGCAGGGCCTCAAACAAGCCCATGATCTCATAGGAGGTTTTGGTGTCCAGGTTACCGGTAGGCTCATCTGCCAGGATAATACTGGGGTCATTCACCAGGGCCCTGGCAATGGCCACCCGTTGGCGCTGTCCACCGGAAAGTTCGTTGGGTTTGTGCTGGGCGCGGGAGCCAAGGCCTACACTGTCCAGTGCCGCCATGGCCCGCTCATTGCGCTCAGATTTACCGTAGCCGGCATAAATGAGCGGCAGAGCCACATTGTCTAAGGACGAGGAGCGCGGCAACAGGTTAAAGGTCTGGAATACGAACCCGATCTCTTTGTTGCGCACGGTAGCCAGTTCATTGTCTACCATGTTGCTCACATCATTGCCGTTGAGGATGTACGTACCTGAGGTAGGGGTGTCCAGACAGCCCACAATGTTCATGAGCGTGGATTTACCCGAGCCAGACGGGCCCATGAAGGCCACGTACTCCCCTCTTTGGATCTCAATGGAAATAGACCGCAGGGCATGGATGGTCTCCGTCCCCATCTGGTATATCTTCGAAATCTCCTCGGTTTTGATGATGGTGCTCATACGGCGGTGGTTATTGCCAGTCTTGCAGCAGCGCCTCGCTGGCCTGCAATCTGGCCTCTATTTCGTTTCTAAAAGTAAGGTATTCCTGAGGACTTACCAAAGGTTGCAGCTGCTCCAGACCCTGTAAAGCGTATTCCCGCAAGCCCTGGCCCAAAGCCACCTTGATGTAGGCTTTTCTGAGCACAACTGACCTGGGGTTATATCCAATGGCTTCCAGCAACAGGTCATACGCTTTCATGGGTTGCTTCTGGGCAAGAAAGAAATCAGCGGCGGCCAATTGCCCTTCCTCCGACCAGGGTGCCCGTTTCAGGAGCTGGTTATAGAGATTAGTCGCGGCTTTTGGGTTTTTATTACGTTGGGCCAGCAAAGCTTGGTAATAGAGCTTAGTGCCTACGTTCTGCGGCGCGAAATATAGCCCAGGGAGTTGCTTAGCCAGTTCCTCGGCTTGCCCGGTCTTCCACCAAAGCTGGGCCTGCAGCACATTGGCCTCTGATTTCAGCCTGTTTTTAGGAAAATCCGCTGGAAAGTGGAGGCGCAGAAGATTGCCTGCCGTGGTGGTGTTGCCTTCCTGCAAATACCGTTGAACCAAAGGCAGCGCGGCCACGGGCGCCAAGGTTTTAGTTGTAATGCCGTTGGCTACCGCTTCTACCTGGGGCAGGGGCAGTTGCAGGGCCTTCATCTGCAGGAACTGCACCTTCATGGAGTCTGGGGCGCCCGCGGCTTGTTCTGCCGTCATCTGCGAGACAATGGCCAGTTGCGTGGCCGCCTTCCGTTGGGCAGGATCCGGGAAGTTGGAGTCTCCCAGGGCAATCTGCGTGGCCTGCCCATACTCACCCGCCAGCGCCAAGGCGATGACAGCGTGTAAATGGGCGTCGCGGTAACCCGCTTGGCGCGCCTTCTGGAAATACTCGGCGGCCAACGGGTACAGCTTGCCCTGGAGCATCCACTGGCCCAGGATGTCATAGTAATACCCTGCCGCCCCGCCACTGCTGGAAGCCAAGTATTCCAGGGTGGTCTTGGCCTGGGCGGGTTGGGGAGCTGAAAGGGTACCCTGTTGCAGCAGCAAGGCTTTCACTAGGGTGAGGTCATCCAGGAAGGGTTGGTTTTCCTCCTGCCTTAGCAGGGTGTTGAGGGTGTTGAAAGTGCTGGAACTGTCTTTCTGGCTGCCCGGGAAAAGTTGCCGGTTATAGAAACTAGCGAAGGTCTGGGTGCTCAGGGCACTGTCTGCAGGCAGGGCGGGAAGTTGCTGTGGTCTGGGTCCGCCCAGGGCCAGGGCAATGGCCATGCGGTTGGTGAGTAGCGGGCCATACGTGCCTTGCCGGTATTGCTGCGAAAACTCCTTGGCTTGCTTAGGAAACTTGTGGCTGGCCAGAAAAGCCAATTGATTTGCCTGAATCACCTCGGGTTCCTCGCTCTGCGCCAGGGCGGCATCTAAGTAATAACCCGCCGAGTCTGAGAAGGCCGTAGTGCCATACAGCAGCCCCAGGTTGTTCAACAGCGGCGCATGGGCCGGAAACGCTTTCACGCCTTCCTGCAATACTTTCAGGTGCTCAAAGAGGTCGGAAGATGAAGTGAAAAGGCTGGCGAGCCGCAGGTAGCCTTCCGGGGAGGATTTCCGTTCCTGGGCCTCCAGTATCTGGTGCAGTTCCAGGGTGCGGGAGCCGGCCTGGTGGTACATATCCGCCAGGGAGTAATTGGAACGCAGGTTGTTCCGGGATTGGGTGCTGGCCTCGTGGTAGAACTGCTCGGCCAGCAGGGGGCGGTCTTCGGTCTGCCGGTACAGATCACCTAAGTAATTGTAATAGCCGGCCTGGTGCTGGAAATACAGCGCATAATTGCTCCGCAGTACCAGCACAAACAACAACACTGTACCCATGAGGTAGACGGTGAAGTAGGGCAACTGCCGCGGGTCATACACTACTTTGTAAACCCTCAGTTTCTGTTTGATGAGCGGTCCGAAGTTCACCAGCACGTAGATGAAGAAGGCCACTCCGTAGGCCAGGTGGGTGGCAATCACGGCGCTGCGGTAGGCTTGCACTAAAGGGTCATTGGCCAGCATCAGGGCGTAGCCCAGGCCCAGGAACGTGAGCAGGGCCAGTACCAGGTACAGAGGCGCCGCCTCGGTTTCAAACCGGAAGAAGCGGGCGTATTGCCCTTGCCGTTGCCGAAGGCCCCACAAGCCCACCAGGGCAGAGAAGAGCAACACCACCAGGGCATCTAATCCCGCAAAGTCAAACGCCACCACCCCAGTCTGCCGAAGGTACAACAGCAGCAGGTTCCCCAGGTACAGCAAACTGATGAGCACAAACTGCACCAACCCAAACCGCCGCTGCGGTTGTTGGGCCTGGGTGTTGAACCAGAGCAACCCGTGCAGGTTCTCATAGGCCACCAACACCATGAACAGCACCGCCGCCACAAAGCTGCCCAGGGTGCTGTAGTTCACCACGTGCAAGGCCGTGAGCGGGGCTGGAAGGGGAGAGAAATAAAACAAGGCCAGGCTTAGCCCCCCCACTAAACCGCTGAAAACCAGAAAACGCAGCAGAAACGAAACCCTGGTCCAGAAGGCCTGGAAGAGAAAGCTGCCTACGCCCAAGGCCCCTAAAGCTATTACAAGCAGGATTCGGCTAGTTTCCGAGAAAATACCCAGTAAATCCAGGTTAAGGGTGGAAAGCCAGAGCATGCCCAGCAACACGGCGGCGTAATACGGCATCCGTTTCAAGGTGCTGGCCAGGGTCCAGAAAAAGGTAAGGGCTACGGCCAGGCCTGCCAGATAAGTCCAGGTGGCCCACAGGGGAAGCTGCATGGCGCCCATGGCGTAGCGTTCCGTGACCAGATAGGCGTTCACCTCTACCCGCATGGGCGTTAGCAGCGGGGCAGCGGGACTTAGATGGGCTTCAGCGGGGAAAAGCTCCGGTTGTTTCTCCAGGGGAAAAACGGTCTGTTGTCCGTAAAGAAAGCCGTAAACGCCAAAAGCCATGGCGGCCAGCACCAGGGCAACTAACAAAGCGTACAGAAAGCGGCGGCCGGGCTCCACCGCGGGCCAGAAGGAAAGAAGCTTCATCCAGGCTTACTCCAGTACTTTAGGCACCCTGAAGTAATCGGAGTCTTTGCGCGGGGCCAGGCGCAGGGCATCTTCGTGGCGCACGGTGTTCTGGGCAGCATCTTCGCGCATCACGTTCAGTTCCTCAGAGATATGGATCAGGGGTTCCACGTTCTGGGTGTCCAGCTGGCGTAGTTGGTCTACCCAGTTCAGGATGTTGTTCAGGTCATGGAGCATTTCCTGCTCTTTGGTCTCATCAAATTCCAGCCGGGCTAAGTGCGCCAGCTGCCGTAGGGTTTCTATGTTCGTGCTCATGGTTCTTCTGGTCTAAGGTCTCTTGAATAAGGGCGAAGGTCTGGGCCTTCAGGGTTTCCACGTCCTGGAGGGTTAATCCTGTAGTGGGAATAGGTGCATGGATGATCATCTCCAGCGGATGGTACCGGATGATGAGTTTGCCTTTCACATCAGGCAGGAATAGGTGGTTGTAAGGCATGGTAATGGGCACCACCGGAATCTGCTGCTCAATAGCCAGTTTGAACGGACCGTCTTTGAAAGGCAGCAGTTTGCTTCCTGACTCCGGGGAAATTTTACCCTCCGGGAAGATCACCACACTACGGCCCTCCTGTAGGCTCTTCTTGCTGGCGATATAGGCTTTGGCGCTGCTGATGGGGCTGTCGCGGTCTACGGAGATGTAGAGGGTGTCATAGATTTTGCCCCAAAGCGGCACTTTGGTCAGTGATTTCTTACCCACGAAGTTCAGGAACCCGGGTACGGCCGCCAGGATCATGGGAATGTCAATATAGGAACTGTGGTTAGGCGCGAAGATGTACTTCTGGCTTGGGTTCAGCAATTCCAGGCCCTTTACTTTTACCGGCATGAGGTACATGCGCAGCTGGAACTTGGCCCACATCCGGTTCAGGTTATGGGCGTGCCGGTAACGGTTAGGCTTGGCGATGAGCAGCCGGAAAAACGGGTAAGACGTCAGAAACGGTAATACAAACCAGGCGGTACACCACACCGCATACGCTTTCTTACCTATTACTTTTAAGCTGTTCATCTTCCCAAAATTATGAATAATTCAGAAAAGCACCACACGTGCTTTCTGAAAAGCCCTTTCTGGCCTGTTTCCAGAAAAAGGCTTCTAAACCGGGGAACGCGCGCTGTCTTGACTTAGTGCCACCAGCTGGCGGTTATTTGGGACGGCGGGTCAAAAGAATCTTCTCGGCTTTAAGCAAACCGGCAATGCTGATGGCGTCGGTGATCTCACTGTCCATGGCCATGCGCACCGCCTCGTGCAAGGGCAGTTTCCATATCTTAAGGTCTTCCGTTTCCTCAAATTCAGTCTCGCCGGCGGTCAAGTCCTCGGCCAGGAAAATGTAGCCTTCCTCATCCGTGACCGAGTTGGAGGTATGGATGCGCCCGATGTTGGTCCATTGCCCGGCGGTGAACCCGGTTTCCTCTTTCAGTTCTCTTTTCGCCGATTCCAGCACGTCCTGTTCCACGGGGCCACCGCCCATGGGGATCTCCCAGGAGTATTCTTTCAAAGGGTAGCGGTATTGGCCCACCAACCAGGTATTGCCTTCATCGTCCACCGGAATAATGCCAATGGCTTTGTTCTTCATGGACACAATGCCATAGATGCCCTGTCCCCCGCCCGGGTTGATCACCTGCTCCTCGCGCACGCTGATCCAAGGGTTGCTGTACACGGGTCTGGAATCAAGGGTTTTCCAGGGGTTTTCTAAAGAATGATGAGGTTTCTCAATGCTCATAGCAAAAGGAGGTTGAAAAGGTTTGGAGCCAGTTGTTTAGTGGCCGATTTCTGGTAAAGGGGCCTAAAACAGAGGGTTCTGAAGTGGAATAGGTAGGAAGCCAAATTACACTTGCGCACGCACGGCCTCCGCGGCTTGCTGGTAGACGGCCTCATACATAGGCACGATCTTGCCTATCTCAAATTCTTTGGCGCGGGCCAGGGCGTTGGCCTTGAACGTAGGCAGCTGGTCGTCCTGAAGCAGGAACAGCGTGTTCTTGACCATGTCTTTCACATCACCCACGTTGCTCACGAAACCGGTCACGCCGTGCAGGTTCAATTCAGGCAAGCCCCCGGCGTTAGAGGAAATCACGGGCACCTCACAGGCCATGGCCTCCAATGCCGCCAACCCAAAGCTTTCTTTCTCAGAAGGCATCAGGAAAACATCGGCCACGGAGAGCAGTTCCTCCACGGCCTCCAGTTTACCCAGGAACCGAACATCAGAACAGATGCCTAGTTTGCGGCACATGTTCTCCATTTTGGGCCGTTCCGGGCCATCGCCTACAAAAAGCAGTTTGCTAGGCATCTTTTCCCGCACTTTAGAGAAGATCTTGATCACATCGCCAATGCGTTTCACCGCCCTGAAGTTGGAGGTGTGCACCAGCAACTTCTCCCCGAAGGGCGCAATAGCGGATTTGAAGTGCTCTTTGCGCTGTTTCTGGAACCGCTCCAGGTTGATGAAGTTAGGAATGACCACGATTTCCTTCTCAATGGGAAAGTATTCGTAGGTTTCCTTGCGCAGGTCCTCAGAAACGGAGGTAACGGCGTCTGACTGGTTGATGCTGAAGGTCACTACCGGTTCATAAGACGCGTCTTTGCCCACCAGCGTAATGTCAGTGCCGTGCAGGGTGGTGATGACCGGGATATGGATGCCTTTGGAGAGCAGGATCTGTTTGGCCATGAAGGCCGCCGAGGCGTGCGGGATGGCGTAATGCACGTGCAACACGTCCAAGTGCTCAAACTGCACAATGTCTACCATCTTGCTGGCCAGAGCCAACTCATATGGTGGATATTGGAAAAGCGGGTAGTTGGGGATGTTGACCTCGTGGTAGAAGAGGTTCTCGTTGAAATGGTCTAGCCGGGCCGGCTGGCTGTAGGTGATAAAATGCACCTTGTGCCCTTTCTGCGCCAAGGCTTTGCCCAATTCGGTGGCCACCACACCGCTACCGCCAAAGGTGGGGTAGCATACAATTCCAATCTTCATGCGCGTATGAGTTTCCCGCTAAGTTACGGGTTAGGTACTAACGATTGATATACTACGTCATGAATGCGGGTGCGGATGTTGTATTTGAGCAGCTTATCGTTCTCAGAGTCAGGATAAACCCGGTTAGAAAGGAAAATATAAATAATATTGTTCTCTGGGTCAATCCAGGCGCCGGTTCCGGTAAAGCCGGTATGGCCAAAGGTGCTCAATGGAGCCAGGTCAGAGGTAGGACCGTTGCCCTCGGGCTCTGGTTTGTCCCAGCCCAGGCCGCGGCGGCTGATTTTGCTGCCGTTTTGTGAAAACTCGGTCACAACGGGACCTTTAAAGTATTGTTGCCCGCCGTAGTTGCCGTTCTGCAGGTCCATCTGCATGAGAATAGCCAGGTCATTGGCATTGGAAAAGAGCCCCGCATGGCCTGCCTTGCCTCCTAATAAAGCCGCGTTGCCGTCATGCACCGTGCCTTGCAAGGGCACGTCTGCCTTGAACTGGGAACCAGGGGCGGTAGGGGCAATCTGCTCTTTCAGGAATTTGTCTAAAGGATTGTAGGTAAGGGTGGAGGCCCCCAGCGGAGCGTAGAAGTTCTGCGCCAGGAAATCGGGAAGGGGTTGGTTCAAAAGGCGCTCGGCCACGCGTTTCATCAGGTGCAGCCCCAGGTCTGAATAGCGGTACTCAAACTTGCCGTTCGCCACGCGTTTGCCTACCAGGTCAGATTTTACCACCCATTTCCACACCGAGTCCTCCAGCCGGTTGTTGCTGTACACGCCGGGTACCACCAGGTTAGGGTAGGCCTCAGAGGGCAGGCTGTCATAGTAGAGCGGGTTCAGTTTGCCATCTTTGAAGGTCTTGGTCCAGAACGGGATGAAGGCTACCAACCCAGCCTGGTGCAGGAGCACGTCGCGCACGGTGAGGTTGGCCTTGTTAGAGCCTTTCAGTTCCGGTAGGTAGGTGACCAACTTCTCGTCCAGTTTGAGTTGGCCCTGGTCTTTGAGGAACATCACCGCCTGCAGCGTGGCGGCTACCTTGGTGATAGAGGCCAGGTCATAGATGGTTTTCTCAGTGACGGGTTGGCTGCGGTCATAAGTGTAGAACCCGTAAGCTTTCTCCAGCACCACGGTGCCATCTTTCACCACCAACACCTGGCAACCCGGCGTGGCGGCGTAGGCAATGGCCTCCAGCGCAATGTTGTCAATCTTCTTGAGAGTAGTGGAGTTCATGCCCACACTCTCTGGCAAAGAGTATTTGAGGCGGCTCAACGAAGGAGTGGTAATGCCGTCACCGGCTTTGAACTTAGGCGAGGCCGTCACGGGCAGGCGGCCAATGGCCGGTAAAGCCCCGAACAAGATCTGCGGAATCACCTTTCGTGACACCTCATTGTCTTCATAGCCGCACACGAGCCAGTTACTGTTCTCAAAGTTCTTGAGGCTATAGGCATTGCCCATGACCACCACCACTACTTTCTTGCTAGGGTCGCGCTGCAGTGTCCGGATAAAGCCCAGGGCATTGCCCGATAGATTGAAGTTGTTGTTGGGGTTATTGGTCAGGTTGTGCAAAGAAACCACCACCACGTCAATTCCCGCCAGGTTGCGCAGGATGCCGGCATACACACTGTCTGGGGCCGTTCGGCTGGTCACCGCGAACTTCCGGAAAGGGGCGTATTTGTCCAGGGTCTGGGTCAGGGTGTTGTTCAGGCTCGCGCCCACTGCCACCGAGGCAAACTCCGTGGTGTCCAGTACCCGGAAGGGCAGCAGATCCTGTTTGTTTACCACCACCGTGGCGGCCTGCTCATATAATTGCTGCTGCAATACCTGGCTCACCGGGCGACTCAAATCTTGGGAAAGGTTTTTGACATCTACGGGCGAATACTGGTTCAGGCCGGCCCAGTACTTGGCGTGCAGCATCTTGCGCACGCTCACCTCTATTTCCCGCTCAGTGATGGTGCTGTCAGCTAAGGCTTTCTTGATGGTGGCAATGGCCTTGGGCACGTCCTCTGAGAACAGGAGCACGTCGTTGCCGGCTTTCAGGGCCAACGCGTCTACCTCACCAGGCTTGTGGTAGCGGGTCACGCCTTTCATGTTGAGGGCATCGGTGAACACCAGGCCTTCATACTGCATCTGGCCCTTGAGCAGATTGTTCACCAAATAGGGCGACAGGGTAGCCGCCCGGTTGGCGATGGAATCCAGCTTGGGCACATGCAAATGCGCCACCATCACGCCCATCACGCCGGCGTCAAAAGACCGTTTGAAGGGGTAAAGCTCTACCTCAGTGAGGCGGGCCATGTCATGGGTGAGCACGGGCAGGGAGAAGTGCGAATCGGCATCGGTGTCGCCGTGACCGGGGAAATGCTTGGCCACCGCAATAATGCCGTGGTCTTGCAGGCCTTTGATGTAGGCAATGCTGCGGGCAGTCACTTTTTCCTTGTTCTCGCCAAAGGAGCGGTTCCCGATCACGGGGTTCTTGGGGTTGCTGTTCACGTCTACCACCGGCGAGAAGTTCACGTGGATGCCCATGCGCTTCAGTTTGAGGGCGATCTCGCGGCCCATAAGGTACACGTAGTGGTCATCTGGCAAGGCGCCCAGGGTCATCTGCTTGGCAAAGTGCATGCTGCTGTCCAGGCGCATGTCCAGGCCCCATTCGGCATCAATGGCCACCAGTAGGGGGACTTTGGAGATGCTTTGGTACCGGTTGGTGAGGTGGGCCTGGCGCACGGGCCCGCCTTGCATGAACATGACCCCGCCAATGCCGTATTGGGTGATCAGGTGCTCGATTTCCCGTACGTGGCTTTGGGATTTGTTGGAGTAGGCGGCCACCATGAACAACTGGCCCAGCCGTTGGTCTGGGGTAAGCGTTTGATACACACTGTCTACCCAGCGCTGCTCCTGTACGGTGACATTGCCCCGGCCCTTAGGACCAAACCCTGACAAAACCCACCAGACGCCCATCACCACGGTCAGTAGCCATAGGCTATATCGCTTCAGCATTTCGCAACGCGTAATTTAATTTGAATAATGTTTCATAGGGCTCATTTCGCAGAGCAAAACCAGCCGCGGCCCTACCGGCCCTGAAGCGTTTTTCGCCCGTTTTGGATGAAACGACTGAAAACTCCTTAGGTTCAGGACTTCCCCGCCAAGGCTCTTCTCTGTGGCGGTTCCTGAGGGCTCTTTGGCCAGAAGGACTAAAGTGCCGGAGGTCGAAACAGAGTGAACTATCAGAAGACGAGGGAGGTTAGGCCGCTGTTTAAGCTGGTAATATTACTCAAAATTTCGCGGTTATGCCTTAAAATTTAGTCGAATCTGGAGTTTCCGGGGGAAAGAGGATGGAGCAGAACGCCATTTACCCAATAGAGGGAGGTCCAAAGGAAATTATATTCCTGGTGGCTCACTACCTGGCATTCCTTCCAAGCCGTGGCTTTTACGTGGGTCCTTCAGGCGAGGCTGACGCATGGAGAAGGAGGAAGAAACTACCTCATGGTACAGGGTAGCAGGAGGTGTGGGGAGTGGACGGAGGGTTGAAAAAAAGCCTGATCATCAGGTTGCTGTGGTAGGGGCGGCAATAGGCGTAAGTGGCCAGGAAACAGCGGATGAAAGTCTTGCAAACAAAACGAAGTTAAAGAGGGCAAGGCTCACGTTCATCTGGTGCAAGGAAGAAGCGAAGGGCCAACCGTCCAAAAAGATGTTTGGCAGCATAATCACGGACAGACTATCGGAAAAGGTTGGGGTATCAAAAGAAGAAACCTTTTTGAAAATGCACATAAGACCCAAAGGTGGAGCGGGCCATGGTAGCCGAGACCACAAATCTATCTGCCAAAGAAAACCAGATGCCGCCCCCGTGGCTTTGTAGCCACTCTTTTCCGGGAATCTGCTTTGTCCGCACCCTTCCCTGATCCCACAAACCCAGCAAGCCTACCTTGCCAGGAAACAGGTAGATTCTGTAGCTAAACAGTTCAACCCGGGTCTCCAGGTTGAGGTAAAAAGTACGGTCACCAACTTTCCTGCTGCCAATGAAGGGCACTGGGGGCATAGTAAATCCGTTCTGTACAGGAACAAGTGTAAAACAACAGGAGAATAACCCCTCTAATCTAAGAAGTAGTTTGGGTGTATTCATTTTCTATTGGAAAGCCAATAAGCTAGCTTACAATGCCTTACTGTAAATACTACCCGTGAGTTCTAAGGCGGATTCCCGGGAAGGCGCAGGGGATTTTATCCGATAGATAAAAAAGGAGGGGCACTATCTGCTGTCTGGGCGAATTACCATGACTTCTGCTCTATAGAGCCAGGGCTAGTTTCTTCTGGACCGCCAGGGTAACTCGCTATGATGGTCCTCCAGGTGGTATTGGTCTGATCCCGGTGTCAGCCCGCGAACGCGTTGGTGGCATACCGGTTCCACTCAGCGGGGCGGGAGCAGGGTTGGCAAGCCCGGCCAGGCTTTATGTGGGGTAGGCAGGTGGGCAGTTCCGTCAACTCGAATTGCAGATGTCCTATAAACAAGCTGACCTTCTCCCAAGCGTATAAGGTTTTTATATTCCTGATAAGCTTACACTAAGGCCTTGTTTCCTATGCCCGTTCCCGGTGGGTAGCCAACCACCAGGCATTTTTCTACGTTTAGTTTTTACAGGAAGCGCCCAACAAAAGAGCTTTTTCTAGGAAAACCCAAACCCGAAGACGATGAATTACACAGAAAATTTTGAAGGCATAAAGATTGATGTACAAGCAGTAGATATCACCATTTCAGATGGAATCCAGCAGCGCGTGCGCGACACCATCACCAAAATGAAACGCTACGTGCATGACATCAACTGGGTAGACGTGTACCTGAAAGTAGAACCGAACCATGCCACTAATAGCAAAACCGTGAGCATGCGCCTGGGTATTCCGGGCCAGGATGTGTTTGCCTCCGATTCTGGCGAGGAGTGGTTCCCCATAATGAAGAGCCTGGAGGATAAATTGCAAAAACAACTGGAGAAACGGTAATCCTGTTTTGGTACCCCATACTTAGAAGCCTGGCTGTGTAAAGCCAGGCTTTTTTTGCCTCCTCTAATTGAAGGATATATTTTCTAAGTTATAATGCCTCTTCTCCTGCATCAATAACGTGCTGGACTCTGAGCCTATTCATAGGGATTCAGGAAGCACTAAAATATCTGTTTTTTTGAGTTACAGGTAAAAGAAACAACTTAGCTGTCCTGGACCAGTTTTGCCCCATGTCATGTCGTTCCCTAACAGTAGCGGCAAGTAGAGGCCTTTCTAAAAGTTTGAACTTGTCTTTCAGGTAGCCTTTGCCGAACTTCGCCTTTTTGCAGCTTATTCAAGTATCAAACAAGCTTTCTATCTCTGCACCATTTAGGTAGGGCCGGATCAGTATCATCGTAGCTCCCTTTCACCCTACGGTAAATGTAAGAATTTCTGTTTGTTAGCTTGTTTCTATGGCCAATTATGGAGAAAGATGAGTGGCGGGAGGATTGGGAGAGGGTATTTTCAATAGAAGTCTCCTAGGCCAGAATCAAAAGTTTGCAGAGATTTTTCAACGACGAAGTTTTTATGGCAGATATCATCCGATTGTTACCCGAGTACCTGGCCAACCAGATCGCCGCTGGCGAGGTGGTGCAGCGCCCGGCCTCCGTGGTAAAGGAGTTGTTGGAGAATAGCGTAGATGCGGGCAGCACCAGCGTGACCTTGATCATCAAAGACGCGGGCAAGCAACTCATTCAGGTAGTGGACGACGGTCTGGGCATGACCGAGACCGATGCCCGCATGTGCTTTGAGCGCCACGCCACCTCCAAGATAAAAACCACTGAAGACCTGTTCCGCATCAAGACCATGGGGTTCAGGGGCGAGGCCATGGCTTCTATTGCGGCCGTGGCCCAGGTAGAGCTGAAGACCCGCGCCCGGGGGGCAGAGTTGGGTACCTGCCTCACCATTGAAGGCAACGAGGTGCTCAAACAGGAACCCGTGGCCATGGCCCAGGGAACGGTGGTGAGTGTGAAGAACCTGTTCTTCAACGTGCCCGCCCGCCGCAATTTCCTCAAGACCAACCCCGTGGAGATGCGCCACATTCTGGACGAATTCCAGCGCGTGGCCCTGGCCAACCCGGAAATCGCCTTTGCCCTGTACCAGAACGAGGTGGAGGTGATGAACCTGCCCGCCGGCAAGCTGAGCCAGCGAATCGTTAGCATTTTTGGGAAAGAGTACAAAGAACAGATGGCGGCCTGCGAGGAGACCACGCCGTTCCTCACGGTGAAGGGGTACATTGGCAAACCGGAATACGCGAAGAAAAGCCGCGGCGAACAGTTTTTCTTCGTGAACAACCGCTTCATCAAAAGCCAGTACCTGAACCACGCGGTGCTCACCGCCTTTGAAGGCCTGCTGCCCAAAGACAGCTTCCCGTTTTACGTCTTGTTTCTGGAAATAGCCCCCGAAACGATTGACATCAACGTGCACCCCACCAAGACCGAGATCAAGTTCGAGGACGAGAAAACGGTCTACGCCATTGTGCGGGCCGCCGTGAAACAAAGCCTGGGCCTCCATAACATTGCCCCGTCGCTTGATTTTGGCGCCGATGTGAACTACATGCCCCTGCAGCCCATGAAATTCCCGGCCTCCATGGATTTTGAGATGGCGCCGGCGCAAGCCCCCAAAGCCTCTTCCCCCATGAATACCCCAGCTTCGTTTTCCTCCCGCGCCTCCGGCGGCGGTGGGCAGCACCAGGAGCGAGATACGCCGCCCACGCGGGAAGTGTCAAGGGCCAATACCGAGGAGCACAGCCACTTGTTCCCGGAAGAGGAAGATTCCTTTGCGCCGGCCAAGAACACCATGACGGGCGGCTCCAAAACCCTGCAGGTGCACCAGAAATACCTTATGGTGCAGGTGAAGTCCGGGTTGATGGTGGTAGACCAGCAGGCGGCGCAGGAGCGTATCCTGTACGAGAAATACAGCCAGGCCCTGGGCAAGCGAACTGGTGCCTCGCAACAACTGCTCTTCCCGCAGACCCTGCAGCTCTCGCCCGCCGATTTCTCTCTGGTGATGGAATTGACCGAGGAGTTCACGGCCCTGGGCTTCGTGTTCAATGATTTCGGGAGCAACACCTTGGTAGTGAACGGCATACCGGCAGAGATTCCGCTGCGCGATGAGAAGGAGTTGATTGAAGGGCTGCTGGAGCAGTACAAGAACAACCTGAGCGCCCTGAAGGTAGACCGGCAGGAGAACCTGGCCCGGGCCATGGCCAAACGGGTTGCCTCGCGCCTCACCGGCCGCCTGAGCGACCAGGAGATGAATGCCCTGGTAGACCGCCTCTTTGGCTGCCAGGTGCCCAACTATACGCCCAGCGGCCAGAAAACCCTGGTGATCCTGCAAACCGAACAACTGCAAGACCTTTTCCTGAGAAATTAACGGGTGGAGGCCGCCTCAACGGCACTGTGAAGACCTGACCAACAGATTATTTGAACCGGGCCAGATACCAACTGCCGGGTTTCTCCGTACTGTTTTATGCAGAACTATTCCGCCAGAAGTCTGTTGCACGTGCGGAAAGAGACCTGGCGCTATGGTTTTTGCCCGGCTTTCTATTTTATTTGACCTATATACCTACTTAACGCTACCCTATGCCACCCATCACGCCCATGGTGCGTAACCTGCTTATCCTGAATGTGCTCATGTTCATTTTAACGGATAGGCTGTTTCCCCAGGAGTTGTTCGCCCTGCACGATATCCGCTCAGACCTTTTCCGGCCGCACCAGTTCATCACGCACATGTTCATGCACGGCAACCTCATGCACTTGTTCGGGAACATGTTCAGCTTGTTCATGTTTGGGCCTTTGCTGGAGCGCCACTGGGGCGAGGGGCGTTTCCTTACCTTTTACATGATCACGGGCCTGGGTGCCAGTTTACTGTACTCAGGGGTGCGGTACTATGAGATCAGCCAGGTCATGGACGGGGTGACGGCCTTCATGCAGAACCCAGACCCTATTGATTTCAAAAACCTGCTGGAAACGGCCGGGGTGAACCTGCGGGGCATGGAATCCTTTCTGGTGGAGTTCAACCGCAACCCTTCAGACCCACAATTCATCACGCAGGCCAAGGCGTTCTCGGCGCGTTTGTCAGATGTGATGGTGAACAGCCCCATGCTGGGGGCTTCCGGGGCAGTGTTCGGGATCTTGATGGCCTTTGGCATGCTTTTCCCTAACACGGAGCTCATGCTGCTGTTTTTCCCCATCCCCATCAAGGCCAAGTATTTTGTGCTCATGTACGGGGCGTTTGAGATGTATGCCGGCTTGAACCGGACGCCGGGCGACAATGTAGCTCACTTCGCCCACTTGGGCGGGATGCTTTTTGCGTATATCTTGCTGAAACTCTGGGAACGAAAACGCAATAATTTCTACTAAGCTATGACCAGTATTTTTGACGATATAAGATCAGCCTTCACCAAAGGGAACAACGCCCTGCACCAGCTCATTTTCATTAATGTGGTGGTGTTTGCGGTGCTGATCGTGTTGCGCACCATCATGACCCTGAGCGGTTCAGGCAGCACCTTCGGGTACCTCATGACCTTCCTGAGCCTGCCTTCTAATTTGCAGCTCTTCGCCTTCCGGTTCTGGACTCTCATCACGTATTTCTTCACCCACCTGGAGTTCTTCCATATCCTCTTCAACATGCTCAACCTCTACTGGTTTGGCATGCTCATCAGGGAATACCTGGGCGACAAGCGGCTGGTGAACCTGTACATTCTAGGTGGCCTGGCCGGGGGCTTGATCTACCTCTTGAGCTACAACACCATTCCGTACCTGCAGCTGCGGGCGGAGGGTTCTTTCATGATGGGTGCCTCTGGCAGTGTGATCGCCATTATGGTGGCCGCCGCCACGCTGTTGCCTAATTACACCTTCAACCTGATCCTCATTGGGCCCATCCGCATCAAGTACATTGCCCTGGTCATGGTGTTGCTCTCTATCTCAGGCGCCACCGGCGGAAACGCGGGCGGAAACATTGCCCACTTAGGCGGTGCGTTGCTCGGGTTCTTCTACGTGCGGCAACTGCAGGGCGGTTCTGATATGGGCCGGCCGTTACAGGCGGTGCTAGGCTTCTTCAGGGGCTTGTTCCAGCGCCGGTCCCCGCTGAAGGTGGCCTATAAAAACCCCAACCGGCCCTATTCGGCTTCGGCTTCCTCACCGGTTTCTTCGGCGTCCAACATCCCCGGTAACCCGTCTCAACTGGAGATAGACCAGATCCTGGACAAGATTTCCGTCTCTGGCTATGAAAGCCTCACCAAAGAAGAAAAGCAGAAACTGTTCAAGGCCAGTCAGAAGTAGTTATTAGTTGGTGGTTGCTAGTTATTCGTTTTGGTTTGAGGGTGGTTTTTAGGCTGTTTTAGGTAAACAAAGGCTAAAACAAGACGACGGATTTGCCTCAAAGGGGATGGGACAACCCTTATCCTAGGTTTGGAAGTAAGGCCCCGCATTTCGTCCCCCTTTGAAGGGGGTAGGGGGATGACTTCTCCTACAGATCAGGTCGTTCCCGAAAATCATTTTCTATTTATGGCGTGGAAGTCGGGGTGACCTCTCGTGTTTAGCCTGATTTTTCGTAGGGGCAATCCCTTGTGGTTGCCCTTGCGTTTAGCGGAAGGTGAACAGTTATTTTACAACCTTCATTATCCTAAGCCTTCAAAAGGGCGGATTCGTGGCTGCTCCGATCCCTACCTTTTTCCATTATCAGGAGCATTTCTAGTTCGCACACAAGATCCTTTCAGGATGACAAAGTAGGGAGTAGAGCTAAGCTTATAACAATTAAAAGTCTTCCGGTATGGATCTAGATGTGGTTAATAGGTGCTATTCTGATAGGCTGAAAATAAGTAACCAGAAAAAAGAAAAGGCCTCGCTGACATACTCCGCGAGGCCTTCCCTTTTTAGATGCATGGTTTGTTAAGAAACCTTGTCTCCGTTTTGAGCGTGTTTTCTGGAAACAAGGCTGGAATCTACCGTGTCTCTGCTGCTTTTCAGCATATCGCCTATGGCGCCAATGTTCCCTAAGGTTTCCACGGCGGCGGTAGGGAGGAAAATCTTGTTGGCGGGGCCCATGGCAATTTTCTCCAGGGCCTCAAAAGACTTGTAGGTGAGCACGCGGTCGTCTAACCCTGCCTCCAGTAACAAGCGGATTCTGGTTTTTTCGGCTTCGGCTACGTCGGCGATGGCCCGGGCCTGGCCCAGGGCTTGGAGCTCAGCTGAAGCGCGTTCGCCCTCGGCCCGGAGGATCTTGCTGGTCTTGTCGCCCTCGGCGCGGAGGATCATGTCTTGTTTAGCGGCTTCGGCTTCCAGAATGGTGGCTCGGCGGTTCCGCTCGGCTTTCATCTGCTTGTCCATGGCTTCCTGAATGTCCATAGGCGGCTTGATGTCGATCACCTCCACGCGCTCAATGCGCACGCCCCATTTCTCCGTGGCCTCGTCCAGAGCCGTCCTGATTTCCGCAGAAATCCGCTCGCGGCCCGACAGGGTTTCATCCAGTTCCAGGTTGCCTATGATCTGGCGCATGGTGGCGGTGGTAATGTTGCGCACGCCTAGTACGTAGTCAAAGATGCCGTAAGTGGCCTGCTCGGGGCCTACCACTTGATAGAACACGATGGTGTCAATAAGCACCTGCACGTTGTCGCGGGTAATCACGGATTGGGGCGGCACGTTCGTCTGCTGAATACGCAGATCATGGTACACACGCACGCGGTCCACGATGGGGATGAACAGGTTAAGGCCCGGGTGCATGATGCGCTGGAACTTGCCCAGGCGTTCTACCACGGCCACCCGTTGCTGCTGAATGATCCTTACGGAAAGGGCCAGCAGCACAATGACAGAAGCAAGAATGATGAGAGAGGTGGTCATAGGTTAGATAAGGTTAAGGAATAAATGACAGGTTATAGAGGGCCAAGAAGGGTTACTTGATGGGTACCACCAGCAGCACCGTGCTGCTTTGGCTAATGACCACAATGCGCTGACCAGGGGCTAACTCTTCCTGGGCGCTGGCCGACCAGATCTCAGTACCCACCCGCACAATGCCCAGGCGGGTAGGGGAGATAGGTTCCAGCACTTCTCCCTGGCGGTTGGTAAGCTGGTGGGCGGGATCAGAATACCCTTTGGCCCGACGCAGGCGGGTAGTGAGCGGTTTGGTGAAGAAGATCAACAGCAGGGCTGAGATGCTGGCGGCCGCGGGCGGAAGCCAGTAAATGTCGGGGAACAGGTACGCCAGAACGGCGGCAACCAGCACCGCGATGCCCAGCCACAGCAGGTAGAAAGTGCCCGTGACCATCTCTGCCACCAAGAGCAAGATGCCTGCCGTCAGCCACAGCCACCATAATTCCAATTCCATAAAGTCTCCAAGGTTAATAAGTCAAGGTAAAAATTTTCAGGAGATAAGCAAGGAAAAGGCCTAATAACTAAGGGATTTGGAGGCCTTTTTTGGAAAAAGGGCTGGAAACAGGTCGGGCAGGGCAAGCCCGGCAACAACGGGAAGATATCTCCTGAATTATAGTATTTTAGGTCTTTCAACTATTCTGTAACTCACCCACTATGAAGAAAAATTTATACGTACTGGCTGCCATGGCAGCGATGGCTTTGGCTGGCGTTGAAGCCCTGGCGCAACGCACCTACCTGCACTGTGGCCAACTGATTGACGGGGTCAAGAACCAACCCCAAACGGAGATGACCGTGGTCATTGAAGGAAACCAGGTTGTGGGCGTGCAGAAAGGCTACTCGTCTCCCGCCGCCGGGGCCAAGGTCATCGATCTGAAGAACAAAACGGTCCTGCCCGGCTTCATGGACATGCACGTGCACTTTGAAAGCGAGACCAAGCCCAATGCCATTGCCGAGGCCATCTCTCTGAACAAAGGAACCGTGGCTTTCCGGTCGGCCAATTATGCCGAGCGGACGCTGCTGGCCGGCTTTACCACCGTGCGTGATTTAGGCGGCAGCGGGGTGAACGTGCAGCTTCGCGACGCCATCAACCAGGGATTGGTGAAAGGGCCGCGTATGTTGGTGGTCAGGAAAGGGATCTCGGCTACGGGTGGCCACATGGATCCCACCAACGGATACCGCGCAGATTTCCAGGGTGACCCTGGCCCGGCGGAAGGCGTGGCCAACGGCCCTGATGAGTGCCGCAAGGCGGTGCGCTACCAATATAAGAACGGGGCCGACCTGATCAAGATCGCCTCTACCGGCGGTGTGTTGAGCGTGGCCAAAGACGGCTCGGCCCCTCAATTCTCGGAAGAAGAACTACGCGCCATTGTGGAGACTGCCCGTGACCTGGGCCTCAAAGTAGCGGTGCACGCCCATGGCGCCGAGGGCATGAAGCGCGCCGTACGGGCCGGAGTGACTTCGGTGGAGCACGGCACCCTCATGGACGAGGAAACCATGGCCCTCATGAAGAAGCACGGCACCTGGTACGTGCCCACCCTCACCGCCGGAAAATCAGTGGCGGATTCTGCCAAGATCAAAGGCTATTACCCGGCGCTGGTGACCCCCAAAGCCCTGGCCATTGGGCCGCAGTTACAGGGTACTTTTGCCAAAGCGTACAAAAAAGGGGTCAAAATCGCCTTCGGCACCGATGCCGGGGTGTTCATGCACGGCAAAAACGCGAAAGAGTTCGAGTACATGGTTGAGGCCGGCATGTCGCCCCTGGAAGCCATCAAAGCCGCCACCGTCAGCGCCGCGGAGCTGATAGGCATGTCAGACAAACTGGGCACCGTAGAGAAAGGTAAGTTCGCTGATTTGGTGGCCGTCACCGGTAACCCCTTGCAGGATATTAAGGTGCTGCAACAAGTGAGCTTCGTGATGAAAGACGGGGTGGTGTACAAGCAGTAAATTGGTTATTACTGTCTTTTAAGAGAAAAAGGCTTAAACCTGCCGCGGGGCGGAGGTACTTCTGGGCCATACGAAGCCTAAGGAAAATCTTAAAATGCCTTTCCTACCTCCCTCTTTGTCATCCTGAAAGGATCTTGTGCACGAACTAGAGAAGCGTTGAAAAAAGGCTATTACCGTTCGCCCACAAGATCCTTTCAGGATGACAAAGGGGGAAGTGAATCAGGTAGCCCGGCTTCTTTCCTTTACAAAAAAACAGCCTCAAAACAAAAGGAGCCCGGCTATTTGGTCGGGCTCCTTTTGTACAATAAGTTACAAAACGCTTAGGCGTTGGCAGGCATGTTGTCTAACACGTCCATCACTTCGCGCACGGCTTTCTCAGAGGCTTTCAGAAGCGCCATCTCGTCTTCGTTCAACTGGAGCTCAATCACGCGCTCCACGCCGTTTTTGCCAAGTACTACCGGTACCCCTAAATAGGTGCCGGTGATGCCGTACTCGCCTTCCAGCTTGATACACACCGGGAACACGCGCTTCTGGTCGCGCACAATGGCTTCCACCATCTGGGCGGCGGCAGAACCCGGGGCATACCAGGCCGAAGTACCCATCAGTTTCACCAGTTCACCGCCACCGTTTTTGGTGCGGTCTACAATGGCGTCCAGCTTGGCTGGGTCAATCAGCTCCGTAACCGGAATACCGCCCACGGTGGTGTAGCGCGGAAGCGGCACCATGGTGTCGCCGTGGCCCCCCATCAATACCGCCTGAATGTCTTTAGGGGATACGTTCAGTTCCTCAGCCAGGAACGCACGGTAGCGGGCGGTGTCTAGGATACCGGCCATGCCTATCACCTTGGTGCGGGGCAGTTTAGAGGTAATGTGCGCGGCATAGGTCATCACGTCCAGCGGGTTAGACACCACAATGATGATGGCCTCAGGCGAATGCTTGATCACGTTCTCAGTCACGGAACGCACGATGCCGGCGTTGGTGCTGATCAAATCATCGCGGGTCATGCCGGGCTTGCGGGGCAGGCCAGAGGTGATCACCACCACGTCTGAGTTGGCAGTGCGGGTATAGTCGTTGGTGACGCCCACGGTGCGGGTGTCATACAGGTTGATAGGGGATTTCTGCCAGATATCCAGGGCCTTGCCTTCGGCGAAGCCTTCCTTGATATCTACTAACACTACTTCATTGGCGATTTCGCGGTACGCTAAAACGTCGGCACAAGTGGCCCCAACGTTACCAGCTCCAACTACGGTTACTTTCATTCGGTTTTATTTGGTTAGGTTGATGTACTTTCTACACTACGCGGTGAATTTAGGAAAAAGGCGGTCACCTGAAAATTCTGCCTGCCTTTTTAATTGTTGATTGTCAATTGCTGCTTGTTTTTTGGCTTGTTTTCCAGAAAACAGCGGTGAAACGGCCATTCCCCAAAATTTCTCCAAATCCACTTTCTACGTCTGGACCCTTTAGCAATCAATCAATCAATCAATCAATCAATCAATCCGGCTGACGGTGATTTCCAGTACCTCCTGGGACGTTTCTGAAAGCTTGAACCGGTTGTCCAGTTGCTGGCCAATGACCCAGGCAAGCGAGGCGTCTGAGACTAATACCCAAACATTGGGCTTAAGGTTGGCCGGTACTTTCCTGTCTATCAAGAGGTCGCTCACTTTTTTCTTGCCGTTCATGCCCAGGGGCACAAACCAGTCGCCTTCTTTCCAGGGGCGCAGCTTGAGCGGGAATTTCAGCAGGTCGGCATCCAGGGCGGCAATATCTTTGGAGCGCGGCACCTTGTAGCCTTGGGCGGGTTTACGGGCTATTTTGGCCAAATAGGGCCCAAAACGTACCTCGGTGGCGTCTGGGGGCAAGGTCAGGCTGCCGAATTTCTCCAAGGGCTTGCCGGTGATAACCAGGTCCTCACGGTCTTTCACCAGCACGTGGGTGGGCGAGGCGAAGGCTTTGCCGGAGAGCCCGTCCCAGGCGGCGGCGATCTCCTGGGCTTGGCTGTAAGAGAAGTGGAACGGTTTTAGCAATTCATGCAGCAGCACTACTGGCGCGGGACTGGCTTGCAGCGGCGCAATAGAAAGGTAAATGGCGCCGTTCTCTTCGCGCTGCGTTTTCGCCTTTAGTTCCTGAAAAGAGGCCTGAAACACGGCCTCAGCGCCTTGCAGGCGTTCCAGGGTGTGGGTGAAGGTTTCCTCCAGGTTGGGGTTGAGTTGCTTGAGCACGGGAATAACCTCATGGCGCACCTTGTTGCGGTTATATTTGAGGCTCTCATTGCTGGAATCTTCGCGCCAGGCCAGGCGTTTGGCCACGAGCCAGTCATACAAATCATCTTTGGTGAGGCCCAGCAGCGGGCGGATGAGGTTCCCGTTTTGGGGCAGAATTCCGTGAAGTCCGGCCAAACCGGTGCCGCGCACCAGGTTCAGGAGTACCGTCTCCAGCGCGTCTGACTGGTGGTGCGCCGTGGCGATGACGTCATAGCCCAGTTGCTGGCGCATCTGCTCAAACCATTGGTAGCGCAGGGTGCGGGCCGCCATCTGGGTGGAGATGCCTTCCTGCTGGGCGAAGGCCTGGGTCTGGAACTGCTCGCTGTAGAAAGGGGCGTCGTACTGCTTGGCCAGCTTGCGCACGAACAGCTCATCGGCGTCAGACTCCTCGCCGCGTAGCCCGAAGTTGCAGTGCAGCACGGCAAAAGGCAGCTTGAGGCGGTGCAGGACGTCGGCCAACACCACAGAATCAAGGCCTCCGCTCACGGCGGCCAGGACCCTGGTCTCTGGCGTGGCCAGCTGGTGGGTAGTGATATAGTTTGAAACTTTCTCGAGCATGGGTGAAGGAAAGGTGTTGGATTGCATCAAGCGCACTTTTAGCCTGCAAATGGAAGGGGAGAGAACCTGCTGGAAGAATTTTTACCGCGTCACAGGGCGGCTAGCTTGCGCAAAAATTACTTCAGTAGGAGGCCACTCTAACCTTTTTCGCTTACAAAAACGAATGTTAAGCTTGATCTTAGTAAATTTGTTTCTCTTATAGGCATTGATGAAGTTCACAAAGATAGGTTTCGTATCTCTTTTCTCCCTCTTTTCTGCTGTTTTGGCCTTTGGCCAGGGCACACCTGCGCCGCAGGGGGGAGGCCAGCCGGTAGAGGTGTCCGCCAATACGCTGCAATCTGGAACGTACAATGGCGAGGAGGTGCGCAGGCTGCTGGGAAACGTAGTCATGCGCCAGGGCCAAACCACGCTCACCTCAGACTCGGCGTACCAGTACGCCAGTGACCGCAACAAGCTGGAAGTCTTCGGGAACGTGCACATCACCCAGCCCGGCATGGATGCCACCAGCAACACCGCCAGCTATGACGGCACCCGCCGCATTGCCACCATGCGCGGCAACGTGACCCTGCGCGACGAGCAGATGACGCTCACCACCCCGTCGCTGGACTATGACCTGAACGCCAAGCGCGCCTATTACACCCAGGCCGGGAACATTGTGGGGCCAGATTACACCATCCAGAGCCAGTTTGGGACCTATACTTCTACTGATAAGGTGCTCTCTTTTAAGAAGAACATCAAATACGTGGGGCAGAACGCCGAGGTGGTGAGCGATACCATGTCCTATAACACGGTCTCCAAAGTGGTGGAATTCTTCGGGCCTACCACCATCAAGTCGCCAGACGGCACGCTGTTCGCCCACCGGGGCACCTACAACACCGTCACCCGCGAGTCTAACTTCAGGGGCAACGCCAGCATCAAGACGCCAGATTACCTCATCAAAGGCGAAGTGCTCACCTATGACAAGGGCAAGGAATACTACACCGCCTCGCGCAACGTGTCCATGACCTCCATCAAAGACACCACCATCATCACCGGGCAGACTGCCTTGTACTGGCGGGCCTTGGGCCGCGCCAAGGTTTACGGCTCTCCCGTGATGCGCACCATTGAAAACCGCGATACCATGTACCTCTCAGCAGATACGCTGGTCTCCGTGGAGAATGTGAAAGACAAGACCAAAAAAGGCAAGCTGTACGCCTACCATGACGTGCGCATCTTCAAGTCTGACTTGCAGGGGCTCTGCGATTCGCTCACCTATGACCAGAACGACTCCACCATCTACCTGAACCGGAACCCCCGCCTGTGGGCAAACAAAAACCAGATGACCGCCGACAGCGTGGTGCTGCAGTTGCGCAACGGCACCATAGACCAGATGCGGATGTTCGGGAATGCCTTCGCCATCTCCATAGACACGCTGGAGAACTACAACCAGGTAAAGGGCCGCGCCATGATTGCCCGGTTCGCCGAGGGTAAGATCCGGCGCATTGACGTGAACGGAAACGCAGAGAGCCTTTACTTCGCCCTGCAGGGCGATACCACCACCATGGGCATGAACCGCGCCGTGAGCAGTGACATGCGCCTGGTATTCCAGGCAGGGGAGGTGCAGTACATCACGTTCCTGGAGCAGCCAGACGCCAAACTGATCCCGCCCCATGAGCTGGAGGAACCAGATACCCGCCTCAAAGGGTTTGTTTGGCGCAGTGACGAGAAGCCTACCCGGGCCCAGGTACTGGCGCCCAGGGGAGCCAAGAAAAAAGTTTCACCGGTGAAACCCAAGGGTTCACCCGCAAAGGCTACCCCACCCGCCAAGCCTGCCAAAAAGCAAAAAGCCGTTCCTGTTTCCACCCAGGGAGGTAAAAAGCCTTTCGCCAAGGCCGTGCCGGCGCAGTAGAGGACAGCTTATACTGAAAAGGAACCCCCAAACGTTCTGGTAGATATAAAAAAAATCGTTATTTTTGCGCGCTTATGACCAAACGCCATCTTTCTTATTTGCCTATCCTGCTCATAGTTCTACTATTGGGCGCCTGTGGGCAATACAATAAAATCCTGAAAAGCGACGACGTAGATAAAAAGTACGCCGCCGCCCTCTCTTACTATGAGAAAGAGGACTATGATAAAGCCGGAGCCTTGCTGGAAGACCTGATGCCCTTGTTGAAAGGGCGCAGTGAATACGAGCGGGCCAACTTCCTTTACGCCTATACCAAGTACCACCAGCACCTGTACCTGGAAAGCTCTTTCCACTTCACCTCGTTTGGGCAGACCTTCCCCCGGAGCCAGTTTGCCGAGGAGGCGGCCTTCATGAACGCCAAGTCGTTGAGCAACGAGTCGCCGTCTGTGAACCTGGACCAGCAGAGCACTGCGCAGGCCATGGCCGCCTTGCAGGAGTTCATGCGCCGCTACCCGCAAAGCAAGTACATGGCAGATGCGAACAAGATCTATGATGAGCTTTCACGCAAGATTGAGGTAAAGGCCTTTGACGTGGCCAGGCAATACTACAAACTCACCAACTATGACCCGCAGTACTACAAAGCGGCCGTGGTTGCGTTAGAGAACTTCCGCAAAAGCTTCCCTTCCAGCATCTATAATGAAGAGGCCGCGTATCTGCGTATTGACGCCCAATACAACTACGCCCGCGAAAGCATTGAAAGCAAACAGAAAGACCGGTACCTGGACGTGATCTCTATGTACCAGACCTTTGTAGACACCTATCCTAAGAGTAAGTTTCTGCGTAACGCCGAAGGCCTGTATGAGTCCAGCCGCGAAGCCGTAGAGAAACTGGGCAAGAGCAGCCAACCAGCGGCGGCCACTGCCACCAACAACTAATCATTTTTGTATAACCCAATTCACTAGCAATATGGCCCAAGTACCAGCATCTATCGTAACGCGTAATATTTCTGACCTGGCCGGTGAAACCGGTAACGTCTACGCGTCTATCTCTATCATCTCTAAGCGTGCGAACCAGATTGCCGTAAAGGTGAAGGAGGAATTGAACTCTAAACTGGCCGAGTTCGCCACTACTGTAGACAACCTGGAAGAGGTGTTTGAAAACCGTGAGCAGATTGAGATCTCTAAGTACTATGAGCGTCTTCCTAAGCCTACCAACATGGCCATTGAGGAGTTCATTGAGAACAAAGTGTATTTCCGGAACGCTGATGATGAGGAGCAAACCTCTTCCGCGTTTTAATTTACCGTTTCTGAATGCTTCGGCATAAGAAGATACTCCTGGGGGTTTGCGGAAGCATTGCGGCGTACAAAGCGGCTTTGCTGGTGCGGCTCCTGATCAAAGCAGAAGCAGAAGTGCAGGTAATCCTGACCACTTCTGCTTCTGCTTTTATAACCCCTGTCACCTTGGCCACGCTCTCCAAACGGCCGGTCCTCACGGAGTTTGTGCGCGATGACCATTCCGGGCTCTGGCATAACCATGTGGAACTGGGCCTTTGGGCCGATGCCCTGGTTATTGCGCCCGCCAGTGCCAACACCGTGGGCAAAATTGCCCGAGGGCTGTGTGACAACCTGCTCACTGCTACTTACCTCTCAGCACGCTGCCCCGTGTTTGTGGCCCCGGCCATGGACCTGGACATGTACCAACACCCGGCGGTGCAGGAGAATTTCCGGCTGTTGCAGTCTTACGGAAACCACGTGATAGAAGCCGGGCACGGGGAACTGGCTAGCGGTCTGGTAGGGCAGGGGCGCCTGGCAGAACCCGAAGAGATCGTTCAGGTTTTACAACAGCATTTTACTTCTCTCAACATTGTTTAGCGGCAAGAAAGTACTCATCACGGCCGGTCCCACCTATGAGCCTCTGGACCCGGTGCGGTTTATCGGGAACCATTCCACCGGCAAAATGGGCTTCGCCTTGGCCCGTTGCCTGGCTCAGCAAGGCGCCCTGGTGACGTTGGTGGCAGGCCCCACCGCTTTGGCCCTGCCGCACCCTTTGGTAAACCTGGTACCAGTCATGACTGCCGATGAGATGTTTGCCGCCTGCCAGGCGGTAGCCACGGAAGCAGACCTCTGGATCTTTGCCGCCGCCGTGGCCGACTATAAGCCCAAAGACACCGCGCTTTCCAAAATAAAAAAAAACGAGGCCTCTTTTACCATTGAACTGGTAAAGAACGTTGATATAGCAGCTACCTTAGGCCAACAGAAACGGCCGCACCAATTTGCCGTGGGTTTTGCCCTGGAAACAGATCAGGAACTGGAGAACGCCCGCGGCAAACTCCTGAAGAAGAACCTGGACATGGTGGTGCTCAATTCCCTGCGGGACCCCGGGGCCGGTTTCAAGCATGACACAAATAAAATCACCATAGTGAAGGCATCCTCCGTGGAAGCCTATCCGCTGAAGGCCAAAGACGAGGTAGCGCAGGATATTCTGGAATCTATAAAAGCTGAATGGGCATGTTTGCAAAAAAAATAGGGTGGGTGATCTTAGGTCTGTTGTTTCCGATCTGGGCGCAGGCGCAGGAACTGCGCTGCGAGGTGATCGTGAACAGTGAGCAGGTGCAGGCCACAGACCGGCAGGTGTTCCAGCAGATGCAGAACGCCATCTCTGAGATCATGAACAACACCCGCTGGACAGGTGATGTCTACCAGAACGAGGAGCGCATCCGGTGCAAGATGTTCATCACGCTGCGGGCCATGCCCCAGATTGGGGTCTATGAGGCCAATACCCAGCTTATCTCCAGCCGGCCCACTTACGGCACCGGATATGAAACCACGGTACTTTCCTTTGTAGACACCAAGTTCGAGTTCAATTACAACCCGGCGCAGCCCCTGCAGTACGCCCCCAACACCTTTACCTCTAACCTTACTGCCCTTTTGTCTTTCTATGCCTACACCATCATTGGCATGGACAACGACAGCTTTTCGCGCCTGGGCGGCGCCAATTCCCTGGCCGAGGCCAACAATATCCTGAACCTGGTGGCCTCCTCTGGCGCGGCCGGTGGGGGCTGGAGCGCCTCTGGTGATACCCGTAACCGCTACTGGCTGATCAACAACCTGCAGGATCCTCAGTTTGAGCCTTTCCGGTCGGCCATTTACCTTTATCACCGCCAAGGCTTAGACCTGATGGCGCAAGACCCGGAGAAAGCCCGGCAGAACATTCTGGAGGCTCTGCGCAACATCCAGCAGGTGGCGCGCCTGCGTCCGGGTTCAGCGGCACTGCGTTCTTTCTTTGAGGCCAAAGCCACCGAGCTGAGCAATGCCTTCGCCTCCGCTACCCCCGCTCAAAAGCAACAAGCCTACGAGTTGCTCACCCAGGTGGACCCCACCAACCGCGCCCGGTATGAGAGCCTGGTAAAGCGGTAGGTAATCTCGGTTTTTTAGCTATTTTTGAAAATACCCGCTTAAACGGGAGCCACTTGCCCGCCAAAGCAGGTGCGTTCCGCGTGGAATCAGGTACCTGAAGTTGTGCCTGCCCTGAAACTCTGGCAGGTGCTGCGGTGTTTCCTATTCCCCGACTAACGCCTGCACTTTTGCCTGCTGCGTACGTACAGGGGGAAGATGAACCCCTTCTTCCTAATCCAGACGGCTGGGCAGAAAGGAACTCCTGCAGAAAGAAAAATAGCTATAGATATTAGTTTGATGACTAAATAAATTAGCATCTTTGTCTAGTGGAGTACATCACCACACCGCAAACCGAAAGAGGCCTTCCTTCCTTATGCTCGTAGACCTTAAAATAAAGAATTACGCCCTTATTGAGCAGCTAGAGCTGCAACCCTCGCCGCTCTTGAACATCATCACCGGTGAAACCGGCGCGGGGAAATCCATTATGCTGGGAGCCATTGGGTTGCTGCTGGGAAACCGGGCCGACTCCAAACTGCTTTTCAACCAGAATGAAAAGTGCGTGATTGAAGGCTCTTTCAATATCTCTGAGTACCAGTTGGCTTCCTTCTTTGAAGAAGAGGACCTGGACTTTGAACCCATTAGCCTTTTACGCCGCGAGATAAGCCCCAGCGGCAAATCACGGGCTTTTGTGAACGACACCCCGGTGACGCTGGAAACCCTGCGCCGCATTGGTGAGCAACTCATGGACATCCACTCGCAGCACGACACCTTGCTGTTGGGAGACCAAGGGTACCAGCTGAACATAGTAGATTCCTTTGCCCAGAACGAGGCCCTGCGCACTCAGTATGAGGGGGCCTACCGCACGTTCAGAAAGCTGGAGAAGGAATACAAAGACCTGGAGGCGCAGTTAGCCCAATCGCAGAAGGAATTAGACTACAATACTTTCCTGCTGAACGAGCTGGCAGATGCCAACCTGCAGGCCGAGGAACAGGAAAGCCACGAAACAGAGCTAAAGCAACTGGAGCACGCCGAGGAGATCAAGCTGAAGCTAACCCAGTCCCTGCAATACATCTCAGAAAGCGAGTACAACGCCGCCGGGGCCCTCAAAGATGCGAGCCACCTGGTAGGGCAGGTCACGGAGTACGGCGAGAGTTTCCGTGCCTTGAAAGAGCGCCTGGACAGCTGCCTGATCGAGCTGAACGACATTGCCGGTGAACTGGAAGACGCTGAGCGCAGAACCGAGGCAGACCCACAGCGCGCCGAGCAGCTGCAGGAACGCCTGGATCTGATCTACACCCTGCAACGCAAGCACCAAGTACGTACCGTAGAGGAGCTGCTGGCCCTGCACGCCGAACTGGAAGTGAAGGTCAGCAGCGTACATAACCTGGATGCCGCCATTGAGAAAACCAAGAAGGCTCTGGCCGCGGCCTTGCAGGAAGTAGAAGACCGCGCCAAGGAGTTATCCCATAGTCGCACCAGCGTGTTCGGAGTTTTCCAGGATGAGCTGCACAGCCTGCTGGCGGAGTTAGGCATGCCCAACGCACGGGTAGTGATGGAGCACAAGACCTCGGCCCCGGCCGCTACCGGTATAGACGTGGTGAATATCCTGTTCAGCGCGAACAAAGGGGCGGCGCCGCAAACCTTGAGCAAAGCTGCCTCTGGTGGGGAATTCTCGCGTCTCATGCTCTGCGTCAAATACCTGCTCGCCGACAAAACCGCTTTGCCTACCATTATCTTTGACGAGATTGACACCGGTATCTCCGGCGAGATCGCCGTGAAAGTAGGCCGCATGATGCAGCAGATGTCGCAGAAGCACCAGTTGATCTGCATCTCGCACCTGCCCCAGATGGCCGCCCAAGGCGAAACCCATTATTTCGTCTACAAAGAGGATCGCGCAGACCGTACCATCAGCCGCATCAGGCAGTTGAGCCACGAGGAACGCGTGGTGGAGATCGCTCAGATGATTGCCGGAGCGAACCCCTCAGAAAACGCTTTCCAAAGCGCGAAAGAGCTGCTCGCCTTAAGTGCCTGATCTGCAAAAGGGTTTTTTAGCGCTTGTTTTTGGGAAAGTGGGCTTTAAACGTTGGGCCACTGAACACTGTAACAGAACGCAAATCGTCCCTTCCCGCCTATTTACCACTTGAGGGGAGATGTTGGGGGTGTCTATATTGCTGATCATGGCATTTTACATGTGGTAATCTCCTGTAGTTGCCCTATTCGACTGCCACCGCAATTCCGGTTGTTGGTGATAACACCAACAACGGCACCAATGGTAGTGCCCTCTGTTCAGCTAACCAGGTCTAATGTTCGGGAAGGGTAAATCAATTCCTGCTGTAGAGACAAGGCACACTTTGTCTCACGGTTGCTGAACAACACTTAAAATTTAGTACCATCTGTTTCAGGTCTGTTTTCCCAAAAACTTGCCTGAAGCGGATGGTAATGGAATAAACAACAGAAAGCCCGCTGCCAATCAGGAGCGGGCTTTCTGTTTCATCCTTGTTTTAATGAAAGGAGCCTTAAAACAAGTTGGTTTGCTCTTACCGCTCTAGCTTGAAATCAGGGTCAACGGTGGGGCGTTGTGGGGTATTGGAGACAGCCCAGCCGGTGGCATACATCCAGCGGGTCATGCGGGCCAGCTTTTTATAATCAATCCGGTCGGCTTCATCTTTTGGGGTGTGGTAGTCTGGGTGCAAGAGGGTGGTAAAGAAAATAGCCGGAATACCGGCCCGCGCATACGGCAAGTGATCGCTCCGGAAATACCAGCCTTCCGGGTGGCGAGCTTCGTCCCAGGAGGTGTCAACGGTGAAGTGGGTAAAGGCTTGGTTCGCCTGGAGTGCCATATCTACGAGCGCCGCTGAGTTGCGGTGGGGCTTGATAGACCCCAGCAAGGCGGCTGAGTCTGGGGCGTTGCGCCCGATCATGTCGCCGTTCAGGACCGCCACAATGCTTTCTTTTTTCACCGTGGGGTGCTCGGCAAACCATCGGGAGCCTAACAGGCCTCGTTCTTCGGCGCCATGCCACACAAACAAGGCGGCTCGGCGGCCGGGGTTCTGCTTCCAGGCGCGGGCAATGGCCAGCATGGCTACACTGACGGTTCCGTTGTCATCTGCCCCGTTCCAGATAGAGTCACCGGCAATGGCCGGCCCCACCCCGTCGTGGTCATGGTGGCCACTGAACAGGACGTGCTCGCTTTTTAGGGCAGGGTCTGCGCCGGGTGCCCGGGCCACCACATTCACCGACGGATACACATAGCTGTCTACATTCAGCTGGAGGCTGGCGGAGGCGGCTTTTTTCTGTAACCGGTCGGCCATGGCCTGCCCTGCCACCCTTGACCTCAGGAGAAGGACAGGAACCGCCAAGCTGGTAACTGAGGCTTGGGCTCCTTCCAGGGCGTAGGTTCCTTCTTGAAATCCGTGGCCGGCAAAGCCAAGGTTGGCCTCTGTGGTGGAATCTGCCACCAGTAGAATGGCGGCCACTCCCTGTCTGGTCAACAAGGTGGTGTGCTGGCGTACCGCCGACAAGATATAACGGTACCCCCATAGGCTCATGCCGGGTGCGGGCAGGGTGGCCGGTGGTACCAGGGGCATGGCCACTATTCTGCCCCGCAGGCTTTGGCGCGTGGTATCTGCGAAAGAGGAAAGCCACACCACTGGACCCTTTGCTGCGGCTTCCACCGGAGAAGTAACCCACACGTCCTGGCCCAGTACCAGCCGTTGGCCGTCTACCGTTATCTGGCTGGCCGGGGAAATCTGCCGGCGGCGCAGAGGGAAGAACTGGAAATACGTGCCGTCATCGCCGGCCGGTTTAAGGCCCGCTTCCCGGGCGCGTTCGGCGGTCCAGGCGGCGGCCCGCAGTTCTTCAGTCTCCCCGGCCCGCCTTCCTCTAAGGCTGTCACTGGCCATGATGAACAAGTCGCGGCGCAGGTCTTCTTCCTTGATAAGGGAAAACGCAGGCGGGGTAAGCCCAGAGGAAGCCGCCTCTTGGGTTGTCTTGGCTACCGGTCCGGAGCAGCCTGTCCATGCCAGCAGCCCCAGGAGGGAAGCGGCGGCCAAAGATCTTTTGTTCAAGAAGGAATGAAAATGAGTAGGCATGGCAGGAAGGGGTACAACGTGAAAATAGAACAAGAGAGAATTCCTGGAAAACGGAGAAGCCTGTGTTTCAGGGCTCTTTTTCAAATACGGCCTTAGAAGAGGAAAGCCACTTCCCAGGGGGCAGTGGCTTTCAAGTGGGGGTAGGGATTAATCGTCTTCGCGGTGAACGGTGTTGATATCAAAGGCCGGCACGCAGATAGACCAGTACTCGCACTCCTGGTCATTAGGATTAGAATACCGGATGCGGGCCCCGGCTTTGATGTGAATGGTTTGTCCGGCGGTCAGCACCACCACTTCGCCATCTATCTCTATCTGCTTTTGGCCGCGAAGCACAATGGTGACCTCGTCAAACTCTGGGGTCTGGTGGGGTTCGGACCAGTGGGGCGGGGCTATCATATGGGCTACGCTGAAGGCCTCGGTGCGGGTGGTGGCTAAGCCAAAATGCTCTTCAATGAGTTTGCCGTCAGTGGTGGGTACCCGGTAAGGATCCGTTTGCAGGAAGTATCGTTTCTCACTCATGGGCGTTAGTTGTTGGTGCTTTTAACCGCGCATTCGCCTTTGGTATAGGAAGTCACTCCTTTGGCTTCAGCCGTGCAGGAGTTGCCGTAGGTTTTGCCATCACACCCGCAGACAGGGTCATATTGCATGGTGCAGGCCCGTTCATTGTCAATCTTGGCGGGGTCAATGCAGGCGGTGGCCAGTTGTTGTTCATTGGTTTTACAGGCAGCCGTGCCCAGCCCAGCCACCAGGCACGTGTATAGAAGAAGTTTTTTCATAGCGTAGATTGTCTGGTCAATATACGCAATAATGCCTAAGTGAATCTGGGCTGGAAGCCAAGGAGGCCATCTTTCAGAGGTTTTTCTAAAACTCACCAATTATTCCAACCTATATCCGTATTAATGCGTAAAATGCGTAAATATATATCTGAATATATATTTATTGTAAAGCATATTGCCGGAGCAATACAAAACGTTCTTAAGTAGGTCCTCTGCAAGGAGGAAAAAACAACCCATAACTTTTATTCTTTTTTACCATGAAAAACGACAATTCAAAAATCTTGATCGCCGCCGCCGCAGGAGCCGCCGCTGGTGTAGTTGCAGGTATCTTAATGGCCCCAAGCAACGGAAAAGATTCTCGTGAAGGTTTAGTGAAAGCCGCAGGCCAACTAGCCGAGAGCGTGAACGGGCAGATTGCCCCTTACCTGGAGAAACTGAGTGGCCTGACCAGCATGTTAGGCAACAACGAAGGCGCTTCTAAGCCTGCCGCCGGAAACACTTCTGACAACGCTACCAACACAGGTTCACCTTCTTAGGTCTTTGCTGAGCGGTATGCGAGGCAAAACAGCAGGATAACCAAAAGTTTTGACTATCGTTAAGAAGGAACATACGTTTTGTAACGGAAACTATTGTTCCTCTAAAAGTAAAGCTCATGAAAGACGATAATGGAAAAGTGATTCTGGCCATGCTTGCGGGTGCTAGTGCCGGCTTGGTGGCTGGTATCTTGATGGCGCCAGAGGCCGGAGAAGCCACTCGTGATAACCTGAAGAAATCAGCTTCCAGACTTGGTTCTGATTTAGGCTCCAAACTGCAAGGCTTAGGCTCCAGTGCCGGCGCCTTGCTTGGCCGTAAATCTCCAGATGATGATCCGGAAGTGGTGAACACCGGCTCTAACACAACCCCTACCTCGCACTTAGCCAATAACCCCACGGGCGGCAACGTAGAGACCATGGGAAGTGACTCTCGTGACACCGCCACCGGTACCGCTCTGTCTGATGTAGGCGCCGGTATTGATGCCGGAGCCCTGGGGGCAGATGCCGGCACCTTAGGCCGTGATGCCAACGCCACGGGCACCAGCGCGGGTACCACCAGCGGTGCTACTGCCAAGCCAAAACGGCCAAGTAAAGCCAAAGGAGCCTCTAAAAGCGGCAGTACCGGCACTGGCGAGGATGCTTCAGCGTAATTTCTCCCTTTTACCGCAACCTTGTCCTGGCAGGTTCGTTAAAGTAAGAAAGCATGATTGGTTAAGTAATAAATTGTGAAATAGATGAAGTAAAACGAAGCAGAAAAGTACCGTTGAAACTTGATAACAGAGATCGATTTAGATTTAGTTTTTAAGGGATACGCGAAGAGCTAAGTACTACAGACGAAAGTCACATCAGGAGTAACAAGTAGAAGTTATTTAACCAATATAGAAAAGCCTTCCTTTACGGGAAGGCTTTTCGCTTTTATAGGCATAGCAGAAAGGGGGTGTTTATCGCATCTGTGCATGCCTTTTGCCGTTGCTGGCGTAGCGGCTGGCTGATGCGAGGCCCTTATGCTTTTTTGTTGCATGGCGGCCCTCCGAGCGCTCACGGCCGCGAGGCCCCGTCTTCCCCTCTCGCACTGCCCTTTCGGCCTGAACTGTCTATTGCTCTTGGTAAGGTCTATCCAGAGCCAAAAGCGAGGCGCGCTCGGGGAAGACTGGAACAAGGGAAAGTTATCAAAGGTGAAGGTGATAAGCCCTCTGTAGAGACAACGGCACCGCCTTGTCTCCTACGAATTCCTTTCTTGTGCTCCTTCGCGCTCCTTTGCAAAGGCTCATTTCCTTCAGGGAGAACTGGTGGATTCTGCTTCTCTGAGGCTATCTCGCCTCCTCTAAAGACCTCGTAGTGTCCGGAGGACTTGCGAGTGTCTGCGCCAATTCCGTTTCAGGTCTGTTTTATAAAAAGAGGGGCATAGACAGGGAGACTTTGGCTGCCAATTCCCGCCAACGTGTAAAAGCCTAAGGTTTGCCTGTTCCTGGTTTAAGGCTAGTTTTCAGGAAACCGACTATAAACAGAAAGGCCGCTCCAGTGAGAGCGGCCTTTCTGTTATACGAGGCTGATTAGCATTTCAGCACATTAAAAATCAGCACATTAATTATTCTCCGGCTTCATCTGCGGGAAGAACAGCACGTCCTGGATGGAATGGGAGTTGGTCATGATCATGCTCAGGCGATCAATGCCAATACCTAGGCCGGCCGTAGGCGGCATGCCGTACTCCAGCGCCCGGAGGAAGTCCTCGTCCAGGACCATGGCCTCCGTGTCGCCGCGCTTGCCCAGCTCCAGCTGTTCCTCAAAGCGGGCGCGCTGGTCAATGGGGTCGTTGAGCTCAGAGAAGGCGTTGCAGATTTCCTTGCCGTTGCAGATGGCCTCAAAGCGCTCTACCAAGCCTTCCTTGCTGCGGTGCTTCTTGGCCAGCGGGCTCATCTCCACAGGGTAGTCGGTGATGAAGGTAGGCTGGATCAGCTGGGCCTCGCATTTCTCCCCGAAGATCTCGTCAATGATCTTGCCTTTCCCGATGTTCGGGTCCAGTTTGATGCCCAGGCTGGCCGCGGTCTCGCGCAATTGCGCTTCGTCCATCTCCGAGATGTCAATCTTGGTGAAGTGCTCAATGGCCTCAAACATGGTGAAGCGTTTCCAGGGGCGCGCGAAGTTGATCACGTTTTCGCCTACCTGTACCTGGGTGGTGCCGTGCAACGCTAGGGCCACTTTCTCCACCATTTCCTCCACCAGGTCCATCATCCAGTAGTAGTCCTTGTAGGCCACGTACAGTTCTACCTGGGTAAATTCAGGGTTATGGAAACGGCTCATGCCTTCGTTCCGGAAGTCCTTGGAGAACTCGTATACCCCGTCAAAGCCACCCACGATCAGACGCTTCAGGTACAGCTCATTGGCAATGCGCAGGTACAGGGTCATGTCCAGGGTGTTGTGGTGCGTCTTGAACGGACGGGCGGCGGCGCCTCCGTACAAGGGCTGCAGGATAGGTGTCTCCACCTCCAGGTAGCCGCGCTCGTTCAGGTAGTCGCGCATGGTGTTCACCAGCTTGGTGCGCTTGATGAAGGCCTCTTTCACCTCGGGGTTCACCACCAGGTCCACGTACCGCTGACGGTAGCGCAGTTCTGGGTCTGTGAAGGCATCATAAACGTGCTCTACCCCGTTCTCGTCTACCTCGCGCTTCACAATGGGCAGCGGCTTCAGGGACTTGGCCAGCAGGGTCAGCTCGGTCACGTGCACGGAGGTTTCGCCCACCTGCGTTTTGAACACGTAGCCCTTGATGCCAATGAAATCGCCTATGTCCAGCATCTTCTTGAACACGGTGTTGTAGAGGTCTTTGTTCTCGCCCGGGGCGATGTCATCACGCGACACGTAGATCTGGATGCGGCCACTGCTGTCCATGAGTTCGGCAAAAGAGGCCTTGCCCATCACGCGGCGGCTCATCAAACGGCCTGCCAGGCTTACTTCCTGGTAGTTGTTCTGCTCCGGGTTGTAGTTGTCTTTTATATCCTTAGCCGTGGCAGTCACGTCAAAAAGTTCGGAAGGGTAGGGGTTGATGCCCATCTTCTGGAGCTCTTCGCGCTCATGGCGCCGGCGTAGTTCCTGTTCGCTTAAATGCATGGAAACGTTCTTTCGGTTTATATAATTCAGGGGGCGAATTTCGGAAATTATTCCCATACATGGTGAGCCTGTAGGCGCTAATTCCTATTTAGTTATCAGGTGAAGGGCAACAGAAGGAACTTGACCTACAAAACCAACCTGCTCTACTTCAACTCCTGGTGCCCCAATGTTTGGCGCGAGGCTCCAGCCCCGTGCCTTCAGATGCCGGGTAATCTCTGGACTGCCTATGTTGTAAGAGCAGCGAAAGGGGCGCTGCTGCATCTCTTCAGGTCCCTTTATGGCTTGATTATAGAAAATGAGCCTTTTAGTAAAAACGAGCCATAAACAGAAGATACCAGCTCCTGGCTCCCGCCGGGTCTGGAGACGCACATCCTCCTGCGTCAGGAGACTTTAG
Source organism: Rufibacter glacialis (assembly GCF_008271745.1). Lineage (GTDB taxonomy): Bacteria > Bacteroidota > Bacteroidia > Cytophagales > Hymenobacteraceae > Nibribacter > Nibribacter glacialis. The sequence goes on from NZ_VKKZ01000019.1 coordinate 675,313, forward strand.
CTTCGCGCCAGCCTTCGCAGGGTATGGATAGTTCTGGAATTCCAGGAAGTATAGGTAAAGGCCTTATCCTGCCAGTAGGATGAATCCTGAAAGTACCTCTGCCCGGGTCCGGGACCGAAAGGTGCACCTATTTGGGAATTGCTATAAGGAAAGGAGAGAAAAGGCCTTTAGATTGCTTAAGAGGGCAGGTTGTCCAATCCTTCAGGCGCTTTCGCCGTTAAAGTCAGAAACCATTCCCCCTACCTATGAAATGCGAATTAAGTCTGGTCTTTGAAGAAAATGATGGAACCCTCCGTTGGATTTTCAATATATTGATTTACGCCCACCAGATCAGTGACCCTCAGGTGCGTAAGATGCTGCAACCTACCCTGAAGGAGTTTCTGCATAAACGCAGTTACCAGGAGGTGATTCGGTTGGCCGAGACGGACATTGACGAGGGCGATTTTGTACGGGATTACCTGAAACAGAACCTCATCAAGTTCAATGCGTCTCAGGTGCGGGTGAAGGGGGAGAAGATCAGATCCATTTGCTTTACCATTGAGCAGGCAGGGCACATGCAGGCTGCGGCAGATCCAGCATCAGTGGACCCAGAGGTGCTGGCCCTGTTTGAGGGACATGAGCTGAAACTGCGCCAGATCAACCACTGTGCCATTGAAGCCTTGAAAGTCGCCGGCGCCAAAGGTGTGCAGATTGAGAAATTCAGCCACGAGTAGCATTTGGAGATTTGAGGATGGGTAGATAGGAAGATTTTTCAAGGGAGGGAATTGAGCTGCCATAAAATGGTTTCGGCCTGTTTTTGAGAAAACAGGCCGAAAAGCTAGCATACCTTCTTCAATCATCCAGTCGCGCTCGCCTGCAAGCCATGGATTAAGCGGCAGCGGCCATCTGCATAGGGGCGGTTCCTTCTGAGAAAAGAGGCTCCACCATCTGGTGCAAGCGGTTTTTAACAAAAGAATCACGCAGGTGCTCTGGCAGTTCCGCTACTACCTTCTGGTATTTCTCCAAGCCCATGGCTTGGGCCACATAGCTTTCGTGCAGGCCGTTCATGTAGCTCACAATAGAAAGTAGGCACTCATGGAACAGCTTGAAATCAATCTCGGCTTCTACAAAGCGGTCAATCTCTTTTTGGGAAGCTGAAATCCGGAGCCGGCTAAGCAGGTCAAACAAGGTGGTGTAGCCCATACGCCAGGTGATCTGCTGCCAATGCTGCGAAGACCATTTATCCAGCACCTTCCCGGTTTTGCTGCTCTTGATAGCGGTGGCCGGATTCCTCTGTACCTGCTGCCGGATGGCGTTGGCCGTGAGTTTGCGGGTAGTCCGGAGAAACTGACCTATCTGGGCCTGGGCCTCAATCTCTTTGCCGGCAATCTGCAATCCTGCCTTATAGCCCGCCAAAGGCAAGCGATGGATACTGAAGTCGCCGTAAGCCCCGGCCGCATAGTAACCAATGGCGCGCGGGTACGCATTCTTCACCACCAGACGGCCAGATTCTCTTCTGATGGCCGCTTCATGGCTGGTCTTGATACCCAATGTGTACAGAAAGGCCTGCAAGCCCGCAAAGATGGAATAATACGCCTGCGGGAACGTCCAGTGCAGGGCGTTGCGCAGGTAGGTCTCATCGCCTAACTCTGCCGTGGCCCTGAGCGCGTACTCGGTGCTCCAGCTATTGTGCAGGATACGGGCCAGGGCCTGTAAGTCCTGCTCTGTGAGTTCAGCGGAATGTTGCCTGAAAAAGGCATTGTTTCTCAGCCCAGCCTCTTCTGTGCTGTGGGTTATGTGGTAATTGATGGCAAAAAAGTAGTTCAGGAACACCTGAGCCGGAATAGATTTCCGCCAGGCAGAATCCTGTGGTTTTTGCTCTTCCTGAAAGAGCGGAATCACGTTTTCGTCTAGTACCTTCTTCATGATTAATAAACATGAAAAGAGGTTGTTGAGTTGCATGATTGCTAATATTTTTAGACTAATAAATATCTGTAAATCAGTTAATTGTAAATTATTTTTAATAATTTTAGCAAGAGGCAAGAGCAGTGGTTTCAGAGGCGTTTGTAAGGGTGGTTGGTCCAGGCTATTTTACTCTTCTTCAAGGGAAGCGAACTACGGTTTCCGTCTCCTCAACCATAAAAAAATAATCCAATCATAACATATCATCCGTTGGTAGTGGTTATTTTTGTTTTCAGGCATTTCATGGTTACCCAACCATAATTTCATGATTCTCAGAGAATCGCTTTCACTAGTATTTCCTTACTTTATTTTAATTTTATGATTAAATTTTTACAAAAGTCAAGTTTCCTGCTGATTTCCCTCCTATGGCTGGGAAGTAGTGGGAAGGTGGTAGGACAAGTATTGCAAGAAGATTTTGCTTATGAACCTGGAGCGGGATTAGTCACTCAAACCGGGTGGGGTCTAACAGGAACGACAACTACCAACCCTATCTTAATTTCAGCAGAGGGTCTAAGTTATTCAAACTTGCCAGGCTCGGGCGTTGGAAAAGCGGTGAACTTGGTATCAACTGGGCAAGATGTAAACAAAGCAATTGGAGCCGCTTATACCAATGGTAGCGTGTACGCGTCTTTTTTGGTTAATTTCAGCGAGGTCCAGACAACGGGTGATTATTTCTTCCATTTCAGCCCAAACACTAATTCTACCAACTCCACTTTTACTGGACGGGTCTATGCTAAAAAGAGCAGCAATGGGAAAGTTCAGTTTGGTGTGTCCAAGATTTCGACTCCTGCGCCTGTGTATGCTTCTGCAGAATATGATTTGAATACTACACATTTTGTGGTTTTGAAATATACCTACGTTGCAGGATCTCTAAATGACGAGGTCGAATTATTTGTAAATCCTTCCCTGGGAGGAACAGAACCTGCTACTTCTTTGGTAAAAGCCGAAGTAGGAGGGGCAGATGCATCCACCATTGCGGCTGTAGCCTTGCGTCAAGGTACTGCCGCGCAAGCTCCTGCTTTACTCCTAGATGCGATTAAGGTTGGGGCTACATGGGCAGATGTTACCTCTTCTGCACAGGCAGATACTACGCCTCCCACCTTGGTTTCTGCCACGCCCGCCAATGCGGCTACGAACGTGGCTACGCAGCTAGACCTTGTCCTTACCTTTAGTGAGCCGGTGGTGGCAGGTACCGGAAATGTGACGCTTGCTTCTGTCAGCGGCAGCATGTCACGCGGCGCTGCAGATCCAGAAATTTCCTACAACGGTTCTACCGTGACTATTAAAAATCTGGCCCTCCAGTCTGGTACTACCTATACCTTGACCATAGACAACACTGCTTTCAAAGACGCGGCAGGAAATTTCTACGCTGGAGTATCTGGAACTACCTGGACTTTTACTACTTCAGCCACCGCTACCCCTACTATCAGGGCAGCAGTGTCCAGCTTGAATTTTGATTTAACTGCTCTGAATAAATTCTCAGCTGTCAAGTCTTATGAAGTAACGGCCTCTGACTTAACCGGGAATGTAACCGTGGCCGTGGCCGGGCCTTACCAAATCGCTAAGAGAGAAGGTGCAGGGGCCGGTACATTCGGTACTACCTCTTTGACGTTCACCCCAGCAGAGTTAACGGCCGGTGAAAAAGTATATGTACGTTTCGCCCCTACGGCCACCACTGGCAACACGGGTACGATCACCCACACATCAGCTGGTGCTGGAGAAGTAGTGGTAGCTCTTACTGGTATTGGGATCAACCCATACGTGCAGAACTTCGATGACGCAGGCTTCCTGACCAACTCCGGGTGGACGAAGGTGAACGTTTCTGGTACTACCAACAGCTGGATGCACACCACGACCGGACCAAATACTGGAACCGGAGCGGCTGTGGTGAACGGTTTCTCAGATACAGATACCCCCAGCAATGACTGGTTGATCTCACCGGCCATGGACTTGACGTCTATGTCTAACTTTGCCGTGTTGTCCTTCTATTCCCGGAAATTCTTCGCCGGACCGGCCCTGAAACTCTTTGTCTCTACCACCTACAACGGCTCGGGTACCATCAATGCCGCTGACTGGACGGAGATTGAGGGAGATTTCCCTACGGCTACCGGAGCTTGGAAACAGTCTGCCGGTATTAACCTGACCTCCTTTAAATCTGCCAATACTTATGTGGCCTTTGTGTACCAAACCACTGCCGGCGGAACCAACAACTCCTCAGAATGGAAAGTGGATGATTTTAAAGTGGAGAATGTGGTTTCCTCTGCGTTAATTCCAACCATGACTTTGGCTTTTCCTGAAACAGCCGTCAATGCGGTGTCTGCCAGCCAAAGCTTCAAGTTTAACACCCTGGGCCATGGAAACATCACCATTGCCGCTCCTGCCGGTTTCCAGGTGTCTGCCAATAACACCACGTTCACCTCTTCTATTGTGGTGCCCGCCGCCACTGCTGAAGCCGGAACCACGGTGCATGTGCGGTTTGCCCCTACGGCCAAACAGGCCAGTATCAATGGCGTACTTACATTTGCCGGTTCAGTGGGCAACTTCTCGGCCAACGGTCCTAAACTGACGGGTTCTTCCTTGCTTCGTTCTGAGACCTTTGACATTGTGACCTATAATGTGGAGTTTTTCGGCTCTGACATCAAAGATGGGACAGGTGAATTTGGCCCGACCAACGATCCTCTACAGGTGGAGAATGTGACCAAGGTGATGCAAACCCTAAACGCAGACATTATTGCCGTGCAGGAATTGTCTGAGGAGACCGAGATGGACAAAGTGGTGGCTGCCATGCCTGGTTTTGCCAAAAGTATTTCTCAGGTGTACTCTTATTCCATCAAACCAAACAGTTCTACAACCCCCTTCCCGGCCCAGAAAATCGGGTTCCTTTATAACACGGCTACCGTGCGGCCAGTGGGCTTTAGAGTGATGTTTGAAGGCCTCTACAAACAAGCCGTGGCCAATACTACCACCTTGATCACAGATGATTTCTGGTCGTCAGGCAGGTTGCCGTACATGGGTACGTTTGAGGTGACCATAGGCGGCATCACCAAGCGTATAAGAGTAGTGAACATCCATGCCAAGTCCGGCTCCTCCACAGGTGACTTTAACCGGCGCAAGGAAGACCTCAAAGTCTTGAAAGACTCTCTGGATGCCCATTACCCTCTGGACAACATCATCTTGCTGGGAGATTACAATGATAACGTGTTTGGCTCTATCAATGCAGGAGGCGTGTCCAGCTATAACTCCTTCATTGAAGATGCCCAAGATTACAAAGCCATCACGTATACCCTGGCGCAGAATGGGGGAGTATCTTTCCCAAGTTCGGGAAGCTTCCTGGATCACATCATCATCTCAAATGAATTGATTGATGAGTACCTGGAGGGTTCCACCACCATTGAAAACCCTAACAGCTATATCACCAACTATTCCAGCACTACCTCAGACCACTTGCCGGTTTATTCTCGTTTTGCCTTCACCTCTGGTGACCCCTTGGGCACCAAAGAAGACCTGAAAAGAAGATTCAGAGTTTACCCTAACCCTACTTTGGGCAATGTTACCTTGCAGTTACCAGCAGGGGCGCCAAGAAACGACTTGTCCATGACTGTCTATGGCCACCGTGGAGAAGTAGTGCTGCGCGTAAGCGGTCTGGAGCAGACCCTGAACCAGCATCTCACTGAGACCATTTCCAAAGTGGCTACAGGTATGTACCTGATCAAAGTACAAGCCGGAAGACAATCGTATGAAACCAGGTTAATCAAAAGATAAGCCGGAAACGTGCCTTTCCAAAGCCTGCCAGATGTACTCTGGCAGGCTTTTTTTATGTCTATATATTTCCTTACTTGCCGCCTGCCCAGCCTGGTTTCAAGGCTGTTTCTTTAAAACTACCCGAAAATCACCATGCGCAAAATCTCTCTGTCTCCTGTGGCTTTCCTTTGGCTTCTCCTGCAACTGGCAGGGTGCCAACCTTCTGGCAAACCCATCTCTGGCGCCAAACCAGAAATAGGCGCAACCGGCCGGAAAGGCATGGTGGTAAGCGCGCACCCAGAGGCCTCCCGGATTGGGCTGGAGATTCTGCGGAAAGGCGGCAATGCCTATGATGCAGCGGTGGCCACTGGTTTTGCCTTGGCCGTGGCGTATCCGGTGGCCGGTAACATTGGCGGAGGCGGCTTTCTGGTGTACCGCAAGCAGGACGGAGAAGCCGGTACCCTGGATTACCGGGAAAAAGCCCCAGGGGCTGCCACCAAGAACATGTACCTAGACGCGCAGGGCAACGTGGTGAAAGACGCCAGCACCTTGGGGCATTTGGCCGTGGGCGTACCCGGTGCGGTAGCCGGGATGGTGGCTATGCATGAGAAGTTAGGAAGCCTGCCCTGGGCCCAAGTGGTGCAACCTGCCATTGACCTGGCCCAGAAAGGGGTGGTGCTCACAGAGCGGGAAGCGCGCATGCTCAACAACGACAAGGAAGATTTCATCAAAGCCAACAAGTTTGCGACCCATCTGGTGCGGGAGGCCCCGTGGCAGAAAGGAGACGTGCTTCCCCTGCAGGAGCTGGCCCGTACCCTGGAGCGGATTCGGGATAGGGGACAGAAGGGGTTCTATGAGGGGGAAACCGCTGATCTGCTTGTGCAGGAAATGCGCCGGGGCGGAGGCATCATCTCCCACCAGGACCTGAAAGACTACCGGTCAGTGTGGCGCCCTGCCATCACCGGCTCTTACCGTGGGTACAAGGTGATCTCCATGCCTCCACCCTCCAGCGGCGGAATTGCCTTGCTGCAGTTATTGAATATGATGGAGCCGTATGATCTTAAGGAGTGGGGCTGGCAACAAGCCAATACGGTGCATGTGATGGTAGAAGCCCAGCGCCGGGTATACGCAGACCGGGCCTCTTACCTGGGCGACCCTGATTTCATCAAGGTGCCGGTGGGCAATCTTCTCGACCCAGCTTACCTGCGCAGCCGCATGACCACCCTGGACATGGAAAAAGCAACGCCTTCTACCCAAGTGCAGGAGGGGAAACTGCTGGCCCGGGAAAGCGACCAAACCACACATTACTCCATTGTAGACCAGTGGGGCAACGCGGCCTCCGTGACCACCACCTTGAATGGGGGCTACGGCTCAAAGGTGGTCGTGGAAGGCGCCGGCTTTCTCCTGAACAATGAGATGGATGATTTCAGCGTGAAGCCGGGCGTGCCCAACATGTTTGGGCTGATAGGAGGCGAAGCCAATGCCATTGCTCCCGGTAAACGGATGCTGAGTTCCATGACCCCCACCATTCTGGAGAAAGACGGCCAACTCTTCATGGTAGTGGGCACCCCAGGCGGGTCTACCATTATCACGTCTGTCTTTCAGGCCATCCTGAACGTGGTAGACCATGGCATGGGCATGCAGCAGGCTGTGGCAGCCCCTAGGTTCCACCATCAATGGCTGCCAGATGTGGTACAGCCCGAAGCCAGAGCCCTTGCCGCACCGGTCCGGGAGGCGCTCCAGAAGAAAGGGCATGCCTTGCGTAACCGGTCAGACTATGGGGCGGTGGACGGGATTTTGAAACGCAAAGACGGTACTTGGGAAGGAGGAGCAGATCCCAGGGGAGATGATACCGCTCTGGGATACTAATCCCTAACTGTCCGCACAATACGTTTTGTTAGCCGTCCTTTTGCTTTGTATCCCTTTGGGGAAGAGAGCAAGAGGACGGTTTTTTGGTTGTTTTCATAAAAAGATACTTTTTCCTTGCCTTCCCTTCTAAGATGGAGGTTACTTGTTGAGGTCTCCTCTTTTACAGGCACCCGTTCTTTATGCAAGTCCTTTAGCCGCCTTTAAAGGCTTTAGAATCCGGTGCAGTTTAGAAGAATCAAGCCGAAAACATCATTGGTTTTGTATTGGTTTTAAAAGCAGATGAGGTGGGTATTACTTTTTATGCTTTTATTTGTGCTTGTGAATCAGGTTGTTGTATAAATATATAGGTTTTTAAATATTGAAGGTTACAGGTTTTGTGAACTAAAAGGTAGGACTGGTAGTTGTACCAACATCTATTTAAATTTTTATCACAGATTACTTTTCTAATCCACTGATAGTATCCCCCACGGTTTTATTTCTTCCCTAAATTCTAACAAATGAAATTAAAACAAATTACTGCTCTAGGCTTGTTTTTGCTGTTGGCTAGTGTGGCCAGCGCGCAAATCACTCCGCAGCGCATGGTGATTCCTCGCCTTTACCAACAGAACTACTTCTACCTGAATCCTGCGTTCGCGGGGGCCGAGGGCAGAAAGGAGCTAGGTATAAATGGGCACCTCAACTCTCTTGGCGGAAAATCATCTACCGCCCCTTTGTCGGTGATTGCGCATTACCAAGGGTATGTGAGCGAAACCAACCCCAATGGGATTGGGATTGTAGGAGTCTATGACCAGTTTGGACCCTATTGGTTGGGCAAGTTAGGGTTTACCTATGCGAAGCGTTTCAGGTTAGGGGAGCAAAGCAGCCTGGCGTTTGGGGCTCAGTTAGCCGCCGAGTACCTGAATGTGGACCTTTCTGAGAAAACATCCGAAGAGGGAAAGAAAATGGTGGGGCATGACAATGACCTAAGACCAGACGTAGACGCCGGGGTATGGTTGAAGATCCGTAATTTCTATGCCGGTGGCACGGTGGCCAGCATTCTGGCGCCCAACTATAACCTGATCGGTGATGCCGAGCATGAAGGCATTAGGGAGTTGCTGCTCACGGCCGGTTATAAAGTAGCCTTTGCCCCGGAATACTCCGTGACACCTTCTGTTTTCATGAGCCAGGCGCTGGAAGATGGAGAGCAGGAGTACCAGTTTGGCGCCATGGCCAACATCAAATTCCTGACGGCCGGGGTAAACTACCGCGGCCAGTTTGATAAAACCGCTCCCTGGAACGTGAGTGCCGGCGTGAACATCAAAGACAACGTGCAATTGATGACCACCTTTGACCTCACCAAGGAACATGCTGGAACCCCTAAACCAGACTCACAGGTAGAAGCGAACCTGCGCATCAGGTTCTAGTAATTCTTGCGTAACCTTTCAAAGGCTTGCCCCTTCGGGCAGGCCTTTTTTTGTGCCTGTGCGGAGGGTGACTTCCGCTTTAAAACCTAGGCAGGAAGGGGAGAGTAGAAGGAGAAACTGACATTCTTCTGTATGGACCTATCGTATATCCTGAACGAACTAGGGGAGGACCGGGCTGCATATTTCAATGCGGTGGCGCCCCCCATCATCCAGACCAGCAACTTCGCCTGTAAAACCGTGGCAGACATGCGCTTTATGCTGCAGCATGAAGCCGAGGTGGATTTCTATTCCCGGGGCAATAACCCTACGGTAGACATTCTGGAGAAAAAGCTGGCGGCTCTGGAAGGAACCGAGCATGCCATTGCCTTCGGGAGCGGGATGGGGGCGGTGGCCGCAGCGGTGCTTTCACAGGTGAAGGCGGGAGACCACGTGGTGTGCGTGAACAGGCCGTACATAGGAACCAATAAACTCATGCGGTACTTTCTGCCCCGCTTTGGGGTGGAGGTCACCATGGTAGACGGCACCCAGGCTGCCAACTTTGCCCAAGCCACCAAAGAGAACACCACCCTCTATTACCTGGAAAGCCCTAATTCCTTCACCTTTGAATTACAGGATATAGCCCAGATAGTGGACATAGCCCGGGAGCGGAACATCTGCACGGTCATAGACAATAGCTTCGCCACGCCGTTGCTGCAGAACCCGGCTGCCATGGGCGTAGATCTGGTGGTGCATTCGGCCACCAAGTACATTGGGGGGCACAGTGACGTAATGGGCGGCATTGTGTGCGGGAGCCGCGAACGGATCAACCGGATCTTCGCGGCCGAATACCTCACGCTGGGGGCGGTGTTGTCACCGCATGATGCCTGGCTTTTGCTGCGGGGCCTGCGTACGTTGCCGCTCCGCATGGAACGGGTAGCGAAAACCACCCGCCAGGTAGTCGCCTTTCTGCAGCGGCGCGAAGAGGTGGCCGAAGTTTTATGGCCTTTTTTGCCAGAACACCCCCAATACCGGCTGGCCAGAAAACAGTTGCGCAACAACACCGGGCAGTTCACGGTGCGCCTGCAAACGGAAAGCCTTGCGGAAGTGGAGCGGTTCTGTGATAGTCTGCAGCATTTTCTCATGGCAGCTTCCTGGGGAGGGCATGAATCCCTGATTTATCCGGCCGCCGCCGCTTACATGGAAGGCAAGTTCCGGTCTTCCTTGCCGTTCACGCTCATCAGGTTCTACATTGGGCTGGAAGACCCTGAGTACCTGATCAGAGACCTGGAGCAGGCTTTTGCCAGAATGAAAGAGTAACCTGTTTTCAGACCGTTTTTCAGAAAAAGGCATAAAAAAGGCCGGTACTTCAGCACCGGCCTTTTTCAGAGGGTGACAACAGTCTATAAGCCGTCTTTCAAGATGGCCACTGCTTCCTGAATGTACAGGTCTTTCTTGGCGTTCTTGGTAAAGGCCTCAAAGCGAGCCGAAGCGGCAGTATCTCCCACCAGTTTGGAAAGGTCCTGCTTCAGGCCGGCTACCTCTAACTGAGGAATGTTCTTGCGTAGGTTTTCCAGTTTCTTAGACTCTTCCTGGGTTCTGCGCTCCTCTGCCAGATAGGTGCTTAGCTTGAGGGAACGGGTGGTGTTCTCTGTTCTTTCTTTCAAGCGCAGGGCGCTTTGGTTGATAAGGGAGAACGTTGGGCTAGTAGATACCCGGTTTTTAGAGGCAGCTTTCAGTTTCTCTACAGAGAAATTAGGGCTATTCCAGGTATTGAACTTAGCGGACTGGATCTCATCAAATGGCAGCGCGTATTCCTGCTCTTTCTCTCCGTATTTGAGGTACGTATAGGTGTCTGGTAACAGGATATCTGGCGTCACGCCCCGCAACTGCACCGTTTTACCACTGATGCGGTAGTATTTCTGGGTAGTCAGTTTCAGGTGGCCTAAGGGTTTCACAGCGTCAAAAGAGGCAGGTAATACCTGGTCCAGGTCGAAGAACTGTTGCACGGTTCCTTTTCCATAGGTAGAGCTTCCTACAATCACCCCGCGCTTGTAATCCTGGATAGCGGCGGCCATGATCTCTGAGGCAGACGCGCTGTTCTCATTCACCAAAACCACCAGCGGTCCGCCAAATTGCACCTGCGGATCACGGTCTTCCAGTACCGCGGCCGGGCCATTGGCAGATTTTACCTGTACCACCGGACCAGATTTGATGAAGAGGCCTACCATGTCAACCACATCCTGCAGGGATCCCCCGCCGTTGTTTCTTAGGTCAAGGATGATGCCCTGGGCGTTTTCCTGCTTCAGTTTCTGGATCTCAGCCGCTACGTCTTTGCCACTGTTGCGGCCACCGGCGTTCTTGAAATCTGCGTAGAAGGCAGGCAAATGGATGTAGCCCAGCGTTTTAGGGCCGCCTTTGATCAAAAGGGATTTGGCGTAGCCTTCTTCCCGTACCACCACATCCCGGATGATGGAAATCACCTTCATGGTGCCGTCTACTTTCTTCACTGACAAGCGCACTTCAGTACCCTTTTTCCCTCTGATCAAGGAAACGGCTTTGTCTATGCGCATGCCCTGGATGTCAACGGGAGCCTGGTTTCCCTGGGCTACTTTCAGGATTACATCACCGGGTTTCAATTCTCCTTGCAGGTAAGAGGGGCTACCGGGGGTGATTTCAGAGACTTTGATCAAGCCGTCTTTCTCCTGCAGCAAAGCTCCAATGCCTTCTAAACGGCCAGAGAACTCATAGTCAAAGTCCTCTTTCTCTTTAGGGGCATAGTACTCTGTATGTGGATCATAGACGTTGGCGAACGAGTTCAGGTAAGAGGAACGGTAGTCTTCGTTCTCCAGCTGGCTCATGCGTTTGAACAGGTCGTCATAGTTTTCCCGAAGTTTTTTACGGGCATCGGCCTCAATCTCTGTCATGCTCTTCTTGGGTTCCTTAGAGCCCGCCGAGTCGGATTTCTGCTGGGTATCCAGGGCATCGGCCACGCGGGCCAGGGCCTGGTACTTAAGGTACTTGCGCCATTCTTCCTTCAAGGCGGCCGGTGAGGTGGCAAATTTCAGTTTCTCAGGCTTTACCTCAATGGTTTCCTCTTTGTCAAATTCAAAGGGCTTGTCCAGGATCTCTTTGTAGAAGCTTTCGGCCTCTTTGAGTCGCTTGTGGAACAGGCTCATGGAAAGGTCAAAGAACTTGAAGGAACCGTTCTTGAACTCGTCGTCCAGTTGGGTTTCGTATTTGGCCAATTGGTCCACGTCTGACTGAAGCAGGAACTTCTTGTTGTAGTCCAGGCGCTCCAGGTAGAGATTAAAGGCCTTTTTTGAGAAATTATCGTCTAAACGCTCAGGGGAATAGTGCGCTGAACTCAGGCCCTGCATGAGCACCTTGGTAAGTACTTCGTTTTTCTGGTCCCGTAGTGCGCCATCTGTCTCCAGGAATTTATAGGAGGCAATGCCAAACACCACAGAGGCGGCTGTACCGTAAGTGACCAGCTTTGTCTTTAAAGAAAACATATTGGTTTCGCTAGAATTGTCTGTTAGTTAGATATACAAAAGTAGTGCCTGATTTCCTGGCGCATTCCTTTACTTTAACGTGTGCCTACTCCAGAAAGGTGTAGGAGTTTTGAGAATATTTGGTAAAGAGTTGCAAGTAAGCAGAACGTAGCAGGAGTTGTTCTTTTTGGCCCTGTTTTTTTTAACAATCCCACTCCAGGTTTCGTTTCTGGCTGAGTATCAAGGGAGATTGGAATCTGTGTTTTCCTCCTCCAGGGCCTTGCCTACGGGCCGGTATGGAAAATAGGCGGGCACTGCATCATGGGGGAAATAACCGCTCATGTTCCACCAAACCACAGACCACCATGGAAACCAACCCTACCTACCTCGCCACGCTTGATGACTATGTTTTTGAAGGCCGCAACAAAGCCTACGGGGCGTATGTCCTGCGAAAACTCTACCACCGGCATTTAAGCCAGGCCGTTTTGTATGCCATCACCCTTTTCGTGATTGCCTTCTCCTTGCCCTCAGTAGTAGACAAACTCTTCGGGAAGAAAGACCTGGCTGGCATTGCCCCTAAAAAGAAAGTCAGTGACTGGGTAACGGTAAACCTGCCCAAGGTAGAGGAAATCAAGGAAGCCGAAGCCGTGGCGCCCGCCGCTGCTAAACCTTCTGGCCCCACCGTGAAGAACGTGGCCATTAAAGTAGTGGAAGAAACCAAGGCCGTGGTAGAGGAAATTCCTTCCCAAGACCAGCTTCGGCACGCAGCCTCCGGCACAGTGACCTCTGAGGGAAGTGGCGAAGGGAACGTGGATAACCCTGAACCAGCCGGCGGATCGGGCACTGGTGCGGGAACTGGTAGCGGGGCAGAGAGCACCCCGGCGCCCGCTTATTTCATCAGCGTGGAGCAAATGCCTCAGTTTGAAGGTGGGCTCTCTAAATTGATGGAGTTTGTAGGCAAGAACCTGAGATACCCCAACGCGGCGCAAGCCAATGGGGTAGAGGGAACGGTGGTTCTCAGTTTTGTGGTAGGCGCCACCGGTGACATCACGGATATTCAGGTGTTGAAGGGCCTGGGGTACGGCACGGAGGAAGAAGCCATACGGGTCATGAAGAAAGTGCCCCGTTGGAAGCCCGGCATGCAGAACGGCAGAGCGGTTCCTGTGCGCATGACCTTGCCCATAAGACTGGAACTGAAATAGGAGAGAAGGGTTTGGCCGAACCCGGATACTTATTGCTGAGTACCTTCTGCCTTTTTGGGCTGGTTTCTCAAAAAGGCCGCCTAAACAAACCAAGGTTTCTAGTCAAACTTGAGAACAAGCAAAAAGCCCCGGCTCTGTGAAGAACCGGGGCTTTTGTTTATAGAGAGTGACTACTGACTAGCGGTAGATATGCTCACCGCGGTTGGTGCGCCACTCGTTTTCAAAGTAATCAGCATCCTCAGCACTACGAGGAGTTACGCCCATTACGATATTACCTTCTTTGATGCCAGACTCATATACTTTGGCACGTTCTTCCGGAATACCAGACCCTACCAGGGCACCCAGTAAACCACCTGTCAAGCCACCGGCTCCGGCGCCTGCCAAACCAGCTGCCAACGGACCGGCAATTACCAAACCTAGTCCAGGCAGTGCAATAGAAGTACCAATAGCGGCAATGGCACCAACAATAGCACCCAACGTACCTCCAATGGCAGAACCAGCACCGGCTCCTTCTAAGGCTTTGCTGCCAAGTTCAGTATCATTGTTGTCGCTGTCAGAGAAGTGGCGCTTGCGGGCGTCATCGCTCATGATCACATTGATGTCGTCTTTGCTGTAGCCGCGGCTATGCAAAGAGTTGTATGCGCGTTCTGCGCTGTCTCTGTCTCTGAACATACCCGTCATCATTCCGCCTGTCCGTGTGTTTCCTGTTTGGTTTTCCATAGTCTTTTGTTTGATATTTAGTAGATGTAACATAGTGGTAATTGCTAGGCCAGTCGCAAAACTGGCAACTGACAATCAATAGGTAGCTAAACGGATGGGCTACGTATAAGTTACACCTGCCCCATGGCAGAAAACACAAACGCCAGTGCAAAGCACTGGCGTTTAGGACGTGGTATAATGAAATTAAGTGAAAAACAAGGCCTTGAGTATTAGTTGTAAACCTTCACCATGTACACGTAATCCTGCAATTTCTTAAGCTGTTGCGGACGTGGGTTCCCCGCCAGGGTATTCACCTTGGGCAAGGAGATGGGTTTAGGCAGGCGGTTCTCAGGCAGTTGGTCTAAAAGGGTCAGTAAATACGCAGATTTCACCGCGAAGGCCGCCCCGTCAACGCCCAGCATTTTTCCGCTGATCACGCCAATCATGTTGCCGCGGTCATCCAGCAGGGGGCCGCCGCTGTTGCCAGGGTTCAGCGGGATGGAGATCTGGTAAGAGGCCGTATCGCCGTACACGCCAGAGCGGGAACTAAGGGTGCCTTCGCCAAATACTACGTCTTCTCTAGGATAACCCAGGGTGAACACGCGCTCCCCTAATTCGCTCTCCTTCTGCTTGAAAGAGTACGGCAGCTTGCCGAAGCCCGTGAAGGTGGTATCAATCACCCGTAGCAAAGCCAAATCACGCACCTGATCAGAATAGATCTCCTCTACCTTGTACTTGGTGCCGGACTTGTTCTCAATCATGAGGGAGTCTGCGCCTTCAATCACGTGGTAGCTGGTCACGAAATACCCGTCTGAGGTGAGCACGAAACCCGTACCTGAGAACTGCCCTGGGTTCAGGGAGCTGGCTTTAGGGGCCACCGGGTTGGTGTTCAGGATGGCGTTCTGCTTGCGTTTGAGGTCATCCATTTCACGGCGCAGCTCTACGTAGCGGGCGGCTTGCTGCTTGGTGGCAGAGCGCCACATCTCCATGCCCAAAAGGCTGCTGAAGACCGTGACAATGGCCACGGTGGCAGCCACGCCCATGGTGGCGGCGTAGCGGCGCATGAAGATCTGCACGGGGGTACGGCGTTTCAACACCGGCGGCACGGTCACGTTTTCCTGCTGCCATTGCTGGTGGTGTTGGTTCAGGCGGTCACGCAGGGCCTGCTGGCGGCCGTGGTTCTGCAGGGCCGCCGTGAACAGCTTCGCCTCCTGTACCCGTTGGGCAAAGGCGGGGTCAGCGGCCATGCGTTCCTCCAGCGCCCGACGCTCAGAAGAGGTCACCTGGTGCTGGTGGTAGCGTTCAATCAATTCCAATAATTCCCGGTCACTCATATATAGCTGTGCATCCTCTGAGGATGTCTGTTGTTACGCATTCACTTGGCTTCAGGATGGAACCTGATAGTCTAAGAAGAACAGTTTCTTCAGGCGCATGAGGCACTTGTACTTCTGGTTTTTGGCAGAATCAACATTGTTGTAGCCAAACTTGTCGGTGATCTCGGCCATGCCCATGCTGCGGATGTAGAAATCCTCCAGCAGGGTTTTGCAGGGCTCTCCCAACTGAGACAGGGCGTTGGCCATGGCCTCAAACTTGAGCTCGTTCTGCTCGGCCTGCTCCACTTCTTCCTCTACCTGCGGGGCCAGCTCAGACTCTGTGTCTTCCACCATGCCGTGGCTGAACCGGCTGCTGCGCGAGAGCCGCTTGAGCCACAGGCGCCGGCAGATAGAGTACAGGAAGGTCTTGACCTGGCAGTTGAGTTCCAGCTGCCCGGCCTTGATCTTCTCATAAAAGACAATGACGGCCTCCTGAAAAATATCCTTGGCATCATCCTCCGTCCCGCTGTTGCTCTGTACAAAGAACAACACCATAGGGAAGTGGAGTTTGTATAGCCTGCTCAGAGCCGTGTCATCGTCCTGGAGAATCCCTTCTATAATGGCCGCATCGGTCACCAGCGCCTTATGAATCATGCTTGTCAATTAATACAGTTTCAGTCAATTAGTAACCCAAAGAAAAAAAATAAAAAATTTCTGAAAAGAGTGGGTTACCTCTGGGGGGGTAGTGGTATAAAGGTTGAAATTAACGCTAAAACCCTTTAAAAAAAATCACCATGAAAAAGGTATTATCTCTTGCCCTAGTTGCTGGTATGTTCGTTTTCGCTTCTTGCGAGTCTAAAACTGCTGAAACTACTGAAACAACTACTGAGACTACAACTGAAGGTACTGATGCAACTGCAACTGATGCTGCTGCAACTGATGCTGACACAACTGCTACCACTACTACTGGTACTGACACTACTACCACTACCACTACTACTGGAGCTACTACTGCTCAGTAATTAATGGTGTGCCTTTGCACACCTTTTAATTAGGACAAGATAAAGCGTCTCTAACGGTTTGCGTTGGAGACGCTTTTCTTTTTAACGTAAAAAGCCCCGCCTCTTTCGGGCCTGTTTCAT
The DNA here is from genome assembly GCF_008271745.1 of Rufibacter glacialis. Classification (GTDB taxonomy): domain Bacteria; phylum Bacteroidota; class Bacteroidia; order Cytophagales; family Hymenobacteraceae; genus Nibribacter; species Nibribacter glacialis. The sequence goes on from NZ_VKKZ01000019.1 coordinate 692,093, forward strand.
AAAAACAGGCCCGAAAGAGGCGGGGCTTTCAGTTGTTAGCGTTTGCGGCGGGCGAGTTCTTTCTTCACCAAAGAGAATTCACGGCTGCTCTGGCCGGCAATGGCGGTGTTCTCATCTGCGCGGCGCAGCAGATAGGGCATCACGGCTTCTACCGGGCCGTACGGCACGTACTTGGCCACGTTGTAGCCGGCATGCGCCAGGTTGTAAGATAGGTTGTCGCTCATGCCCAGAAGCTGCGCAAAATAGATGCGTTCGTCGTTGGGGGCCACGTTGAACTGCGCCATGAGGTCCATGAGGTAATAACAGCTTTGCTCGTTGTGCGTGCCGGCGCAGATGGCAATGCGGTCAATGTGCTCCAGGCAGAACCTCAAAGATTCGTCATATAACGCATCAGTGGCTTGTTTGGTAGGGTTGATGGGGTTGTTAAGTCCCTTTCGCTGGGCTACGCGGCCTTCTTTCTCCATGTAAGCACCGCGCACCAACTTGCCACCCAGATAATACCCGTTCTGTAGGGCCCGCTCGTAATCACGTTTGATCACGTCCAGGCGGTCATGGCGGTACAGCTGGTAGGTGTTGTAGACAATGGGCCGCTCCTGGTTGTAAAGCTCCATCATTTCAATGGTGAGTTGGTCAATGGTTTCCTGCATCCAGCTTTCCTCCGCGTCAATGAACACACGCACGCCCCTCTCAAAGGCCCGCTGGCAAATGGCTTTTACCCGCGCCCGCGCCCGGGAAAAGGCCGCTTTCTCGGCTTGGGTAAGTTCCTGCGTGGTCTGGGCTTTGGCCAACAGAGCCGGGTCTGCCACCCCGGTCACCTTGAACACGCTGAAGGGGATATGGCTGGAGGTTGCCGCCATCTCAATGGTAGCGATGATTTCCTGCACCGTATGGTCAAAGCTGGCCTCATTGCTCTCACCCTCCACCGAGTAATCCAGGATGGTGCCAATGCCAGAGCGGCCCAGGCGGTCTATGGTGGGCCGGCATTCCTGGATGGTCTCGCCGCCGCAGAATTGCTCAAAGATGCTTTTCTTGATCAGGAACTTGACCGGCAGGTTCCAGTTCAGGGCTTTTTTCATCAGGCCTCCCCCCATTTTCACCATGGAGTTGTTGTTCATGGCCGCAAAGAGGAGATAGGTTTTATAGAGTTCCGCGTCTGATTTGTCAGCGAAGGCGATGGCGGTATCTTCAAATGAAACTTTGGGTGCAGGAGTCATAGATTATGTGCTACATTTAAGCTGCGCAAAGATAACGTAAAAACGGTTGTTAGTTGTTTATGAGGCGATTTGCTGAAATCATTTCTTAAACGCTGGGCCTTTACCAGACACCTGCCATGGAACTGAAAAAAGAACACAACTACTTTCACCAGCTAAGCAAACTGCGCCGCAAACCCCTAGTCATTGCCGGGCCTTGCAGCGCTGAAACCAGGGAACAGGTGCTGGAAACCGCGCGCCAGTTAAAGGAAATGCAGGTGGACATCTTCAGGGCCGGCGTCTGGAAGCCCCGTTCCAAACCGGGTTCCTTTGAGGGCGTTGGCACTGAGGGTATGAAATGGTTGCAGGAAGTACGGCAGCAGTATGGGTTGCCCGTCGCCACAGAAGTAGCCCGGCCCCACCACGTGGAAATAGCCCTGAAACACAACATAGATGTGCTCTGGATTGGCGCCCGCACCACCGTGAACCCCTTTGACGTGCAGGAACTGGCCGAAGCCCTGCGCGGTACCCAGGTTCCGGTCATGGTCAAGAACCCGGTCAACCCAGACCTCCAACTCTGGGCCGGGGCTATTGAACGGCTGTGGGCGGTAGGGGTACAAGACGTGGCAGCCATTCACCGTGGTTTCTCTACCTATGAGCCGGCCGTCTACCGCAACCTGCCGTTGTGGCAGATCCCCATTCAGTTAAGGGGGCTTTACCCTTCATTGCCTGTTCTGGTAGATCCCAGCCACATTGGCGGAAAACCAGACCTGGTGCTGCCCCTCTCCCAGAAAGGGCTGGACCTAGATTTTGAGGGCGTTATGATAGAAACCCATCCAAACCCAGCCGAAGCCCTCTCAGATGCAGCCCAACAAATTACGCCTGCGGCCTTGGGGGAGATTCTGGCGCACCTCCAGGTGCGTAGTGTTCCAGATGCGGCTTTCCTGACCCGAACCGAAGAACTTCGCCAGAAGATTGACCTCGCCGATCGGGAAATCCTGGAAGCCCTGGCCCGGCGCATGCGGCTCATCCAGAAGATTGGCCAGGACAAGAAAGAGAACAACATCGCCATCCTGCAACCAGACCGCTGGAAAGTGATCTTTGAGACCCGCAAAGCATGGGCCCGCGAGGTGCAGGTGAACCCAGAGTTTGCCGCTGAGCTGTATGAGCTGATCCACCTGGAATCTATCCGGATTCAGACGGAGATCATAGGAGGATCTGTGAGTGAGTGAGTGAGTGAGTGAGTGAGTGAGTGAGTGAGTGAGTGAGTGAGTGGCGAAACCATATCAGGGGTCTTTTTCAGGAATCTGCCTGAAAACGGGTTCTGGGGTAAAAGCTTAAACAACTAGTGCTGCGCTTTTGCCAACCCGGCAGTATCTTGCGGTGTTCTTTTGAAGAATGTAAGGCCGCGTTCAATATTTCTACTGAATTAATTTTGAACTGCCCCAGACATTCCCTTCTTTAGAGCATCATCTTGTTTTGGGGCTGTTTTCAACAATAGAGCCGCAAGACACCTTTAAACTGAACGTACCTTGACCGAAGAAATATTCATAGGCCAGGAAGCCTTGGGGCAGTGGCAGCAACTGCTGCAGAACAGGGCTTTCAAGAAAACGGTGGTGCTGGTAGACGAGAACACGCACCGGCACTGCTATGCCCTGCTTAAACCGTATCTGCCCCCAGACCACCACGTGGTGCAGATCAAAAGCGGGGAGGAGAACAAGAACCTGGCTACCTGCGAACACGTGTGGCGCGAACTCACCGAGCAAGGGCTGGACCGCTGGAGCCTGCTGGTGAACCTGGGTGGCGGCGTGCTCACCGATTTAGGCGGTTTCTGCGCCAGCCTGTACAAACGGGGCATCCGGTTCGTGAATGTGCCTACCACCTTGTTATCTCAGGTAGACGCCAGCGTGGGCGGTAAGACCGGCATCGACTTCATGGGCTTTAAAAACCACATAGGGGTGTTCCAGGAACCATTGGCTGTGTTGGTGAACCCTGCCTTTCTGCAGACCCTGGACATGCGCCAGATGAAATCCGGCTACGCCGAGATCATCAAGCACTGGCTTATCATGGATGCTGAGAAATTCTTCGAGCAACGCTACATTGGCCTGTTCACCGAGGATTGGACCGACCTGATCCGGCATTCCATTGCCATTAAATCCCGCGTGGTCACTGCTGACCCACTGGAAAACGGGCTGCGCAAGATCCTCAACTTTGGGCACACCATCGGGCACGCCGTGGAAAGCTTCTACCTGGAGAAACCGGGGCAAACCTTGCTGCACGGCGAGGCCATTGCCGTGGGCATGCTCTGCGAGGCCTGGCTTTCGGTGCAGAAAGGCTTGCTGCCGCAGGCGGAATTGGACCAGATAGAAACGTTTATGCTGTCTATTTATGAAAAGGTGCCCGTTCCGGAGGCCGATGTCCAGGCCATCAGCCATCTGTGCCTGCACGACAAAAAGAACGACGGCGCCACCATCAACTGCACCCTGCTGCAGAAAATCGGCGAAGCCGTGTATGACCAACCTATCACTTTACCCGAGGTACAGAGTGCCTTGCGTTATTACCAATTACTATGATCTTAGCTGCTGCCGTGCGCGTATCGCACCCCACGGGCGTGTTGCGCGGACGCGTAACCTTGCCTGCCTCTAAAAGCGAAGCCAACCGGGCGCTCATCATCAGGGCATTATCCGGGAAAGATTTCCCTATCCATAACCTTTCAGACGCCAATGACACCCAACTGCTCAACCGCCTGCTTTCTGCCCCCGTGGGGGAAGAAGTGAGTGCCGAGGATGCCGGGACTGTCATGCGTTTCCTGACTGCCTATTACGCCGCCACCGGCCAGGAACTTACCTTAACCGGCACCGCCCGCATGTGCCAGCGGCCCATTGGGGTGCTGGTAGACGCGCTTCGGCAGTTAGGGGCGCAGATAGATTACCTGGGGCAGGAGGGCTTCCCGCCGTTGCGGATGAAGGGCTTTACGCCCAGCGGCTCCAACCAATTGACCGTGCGTTCAGACATCAGCAGCCAGTATATCTCTGCCCTACTCATGATAGGGCCTTTGTTGCCGCAGGGACTGGAACTCACCTTGGAAGGCAAGATCAGCTCTGAGCCGTACATCCGGATGACCTTGGCCCAGATGGCCTATTTTGGAGTGGAGGCTACGTTTGAAGGTCAGAAAATCACGGTGGACAAACAAGAATACCAAGCCAGGGAATACACGGTAGAGTCTGACTGGTCGGCGGCCAGTTACTGGTTCAGCATCACGGCCCTGGCCAAAGAGGCCGACCTGTTTTTGCCTGCTTTGCGGCATGATTCGTTGCAGGGCGATAGTGTGCTGCCCACGCTTATGGCCCCGTTTGGCGTGGAGACAGAGTTTACACCAGAGGGTGTTCGGCTCACGAAGCAGCCGGTTCAAGAGCCTCTGGAGCGGATCAATTTCTATGCCTGCCCAGACCTGGCCCAAACGGTAGCCGCTTTGGCCGCCGGTTTGGAGGTAGAGGTGGAAATGACCGGCTTGGAGAGCCTTCGCATCAAAGAAACCGACCGTATTGCCGCCTTGCAGTTTGAGCTGGTCAAATTTGGGGCAGAGCTCCGCGAGATCGCGCCAGACGTTTTCAAGGTATTTCTGAGAAAACAGCCTGAAAACCTGGCTACCGTGCATACCTATGAAGACCACCGCATGGCCATGGCCTTCGCGCCGCTGGCCCTGAAGCAGCCGCTGGTGGTGGAAGAACCCAAGGTGGTGCGCAAGTCTTACCCGCGGTATTGGGAAGAACTGGAGAAGGCTGGTTTTGAAATAGAGAAAATGGGTTAAATCAATTCTTCGGGCAGCAAAAAATTATTTCCTGATATATACGAGATCGGTTTGAATGGATGTAGCCTTCTGTTCGTCTCGCCGGTTTTCAGTTCTTTGTTGGAAAGGAGCCAGAAAACCAAACTTTTCGGGCCAGGGAAACGCCAATTTGGTGCTTCTCTGGCCCGAGAGGTTTTAATGGGGTTAAGGTTCTTAAACTAAAGACCTGGATTGGATTTTCCGTCAGGAAGATTTAGGCTTTTTGGGTGGCCATTGGGGGGTGGAAAACATATGCTGGAGAGTTAAAGCTCCTTAGAAAATAAGGGAGCTGTTGACCGTTCCCCTGCTCAAAGTACCCGATGGCATAATCAGAAACCGCTGCTTTCCCTCGCCCAGTTTGCGGCCTAAAAAATCATAGACAGTAGCGGTCCCTTTAACCGACAAATACCCTAAGGCGGCACCGGCCATGACATCAGTGGCCCAATGGGCGTTGTCATTGATCCTTGACAAGCCCACCAGGGTAGCTACGGTATGGGCTGCCGGAGACACGAACCTATTTTTATGGCCGTAGACTTCTGATATTGAGGTGGACATGACAAAAGCTACGGTGGTATGGGCAGAAGGAAAGGATCTATGGATAGAGGTGGGATCAGAGCCGTCAAATTTATTGTTCAAGTGGGATCTGTCTGGCCGGTGCCGGTGGGTAGCGTTCTTTAGATACGTAGTAAACCCACCACTCAAAAACAGGCTTCCCAAAGACACGGCGCCTAATTTCTGAAGGTCAGGGTTCTTCATGATAAAGCCCGTCACCATCATCCCCCCGGAAATAGGTCCCCAATACTTCTGGCGCCCCATGGGGTCCATGGTGCCTGAGATGCCGTCACTTACTTTATTCTGATACCGCTGGGAAAATTTTTGCAGCGGCTCATCTACCCATATATACGTAGCTGCTAACACGCCAGAACCAAGGACCAAAATTCCTGCGGCCTTGGCCACGGGAGAGGGTTTCCACCGGGGGCTAGAAAAGGCCAGGGAGTCAGGAAGAGGGGGTTGGGGTTTAAACGAAGCGATTTCACCGGTAGGAGCAGTCCGGGTAGAATCAGTTGAAAGGACTTCGGGCTGGGCCCAGGAAATTTGATGTATAAAAAATAGAGCCGTCACTAGAAGGAACTTCAGGGAAAGCTGGGTGGATGTACTTTTAACTGGACACATGCATGATCTTCAAGGATGGAGAAAAAGAGGGTGCGGGGGCATGGCGGCAGGTATGATTTGCCAGAAGGCCTTCTTTTATAAGTAGAATACAACAGCAGAAACGATGGTTTTACCAAATGGTTTATCTTAAGAGAACTGAATGGTCTCCTTCGCCTGCACAGCCTTTCCTTGGCTCTTCCTCTGAGAACCTATACCCTGCGAAAAAAGGTATAGAGTGGTTGTAGAGGTACTTGCCTAAAAAGAACTCCCATAACTTCCTTTGAGCTCCTTGATTTCCTTCAAGTATGGTGCGTTAAAAAGATATAGGTGCTGCGGGCAACTTCTGGCTGGCTGTTCTGCCTTTCTTTTGTCTCTGCATAACCTGTTTTCTCTAAGGCTTGGTTTCTTCTAGAGTAGGAATCAAGTTTTCACCTAGCGCCAATAATCCCAGAACCAGGGCAGGGCAAGGTATTTGCTCCGGAAGCTATTTTGCCCCTTTCGCTCTGGGTACCTTCTTTTATCTTATTTGGTGAGGAGGGTGATTGTAGGGAAAATCATAAATCGGTCTAGCTGGGATAGGTCAGAAAAACGAGTTATTTAAAGTTGAGAATAGGATTCTTTTATTTGTAAGGCTTTGATTGTTATGCAAGAATGTTAAAACATGAGAACCATTTCAACAAAACTTGAGTTTTACCGTTATAATTACTCTTACTACTAGCAGTTACTAAAAAATACGACTATGAAAAAGTACAATATATTAGCAATCGCTTCTTCTTTTGTGCTTGGCGGCTTAGGTATGGTGTCCTGTAATTCAGTAGACAAAGAAGCTTATGCGGCAGACCAGGTGAAAGTAGAGAAGTTCCTGCAGCAGGCGGCCACTAATGATAATTTCCAGCTGATGGCGGGAATGATGGCCAATGACCAGAGCAAGTCTGGGAATGTAGGGGCGTTAGGCGAGAAAATCTACCATGTGCATTCCAGAACCAACCCTGTGTTGGAGGAAATAGCCAAGAAAAAGTCTGTTAAACTTCCGGCCGGCATGGGTTCTGAAAAGAAAGCCATTGTGGACAGCCTGGAAGTGAAGAAAGGCGCTGATTTTGACAAAACCTTTGCTGAGGTAGAGGTAAAGGCCTATGAAGAAGCCGTTGCCGTCTATGAGAAAGCCGACAAAGAGGTGGTTGACAAAGATGTGCAGGCCTTTATTGACCAGATTTTACCGGTTTTAAAAGAGCATTTATCTGAAGCGGTAGCGTTGCAGTCAGAATTGGCGAAGCCCTCTGAGCAAGGTAGACCATAATCATCAATAACGTTATGTTGAATGTAAAAGCCCTTCCGCTTACCAAGCGGAAGGGCTTTTCTTTTACCTGCTTCCCAGCTCTTCCCCAATGTCCTGCACCAGCCCCTGCAGGTAGTCAGCTGCTTTCAACAACCGGCTGCCGTACCAACTGAACATTTCCCCGTCCACCATTTTCACCAAAGCCCCCGGACAGATTGCCTGGAACTCAGCCAGGTGCTTTTCCTGGAACGGGTAAGGCTCTGACGATAGCAGGATCAGGTCTGGCTTGGCTTCTGCCAGTTGCGCGGCCGTGACCTCAGGGTAGCGCGGCAGGTGGCCCAACACATTCACAAAGCCGCACCGGGTGAGCAGGTGATCTATGAAATTCTGGCCGCCCACGCCCATGTAGGGGTTCCGCCAGATAAAGTAGGCCGTCTTTAATTGGGTAATTGCCGGTTGCAGCGAGGTGAATTGTTCCTGTAACTCCCGTACCAACGCTTGCGCCTTTGGCTCAGTGCCCGTGATCCGGCCCACCTCCGCCATCATCTGAAAGGAGTCCTCCAGAGTATAGATGTCGCTCATCCAGACGGGGTATCTCTCTGCCAGGTGTTCAATTCCCTCCTGGTAATTCTCTTCTTTGTTGCCGATGATCAGGTCAGGGGCAAGAGCCTCTATGGCCTCAAAGTGGAAGTTCTTAGTGCCGCCCACCTTCTTTTTCGGTTTTACATCGCTCTCTGGGTGCACGCAGAACTTCGTCACCCCAACCACCCGGTCGCCCAGGCCTAAGTAGAACAGGAGTTCCGTCTGGGAAGGCACCAGGGAGACAATGCGCTGGGGAAGGTTCGGCAAATAGACCTGCCGGTTCATTTGGTCAATAACATGCACTTTTTAGGAATTAGGAATTAGGAATTAGGAATTAGGAATTAGGAATTAGGAATTAGGAATTAGGAATTAGGAATTAGGAATTAGGAATTAGGAATTAGGAATTAGGTTTCCCTTAGACGCCTAGCTCTTTCTCTTGTGGCCATCTATCTCACTCTTTTTCCTCCTTCTCTTTGTCATCTTTCACTCTTTGTAATCAATCCTTACTTTGTCCTTCATCTCCCTCTTTGTCATCCTGGAAGGATCTTGTAGGCAACCTAGACAGGCGGTGGCTGAATGGAAAAGTCGAATGATCTATTAGTGATTCCTTAAGGCTTCATGTTTCACTTAGGCGCATCTGCCTTGCCTCTTCATAATTGGAAAGAGAGCACTCTCCCCATGTTTACCTCATGTTCCAAACGCACCTTTGAGATCAGGGACGCTCACGTTCCGGGGCTATTTTTAATCAAGTAGGCCTGAAGCGCGATTTACTTCAGGCTTTGTCTGCTGATGGTTCGCTGGCCTGCTTCCATTCATGCTCTAAAAGGGCATAGACGTAAGAGTCGCACCACTGGCCTTTGATGAAGATGTTTTCCTTGAAATGGGCCTCACGGCGCATGCCTAGCTTTTCCATTACCCGGTAAGACCCTGTGTTGCGCGGGTCACAGTCGGCCCAAATGCGGTGCAGGTGCAGCTCGTCAAACCCAAACCGAAGCATGGCAGCAGCGGCCTCTGTGGTGTACCCTTTGTTCCAGTAGGTCTGGTTCAGGATGTACCACAGAACTGCTTCCTCAGCGTCATAGTCCACTTTCATGCCTACACGGCCAATGAGCATGTCGGTTGTCTTCAGAACAATGGCCAGGTCGAACAGGGTGCGTGGTTCTTCTTTCGCCTCGGCCAGGCATTGTAGAATGTATTCCCGGCTTTCCTTTCCTGACCGGATGTCACTGGTCTGGTACCGCATCACCTCCTCGGTGGCTTCATAGAGGTTGGTGAAGTGCCAGTCATCTTCCTTGAATTCACGTAAGCGCAGGCGGACGGTAGAAATTTCCATGGATCAACAAACAAACTAGATTCTGGAAGTGAAGATAGCCATAAATGTAATTTCCAGGGAGGCTTCTGGTAAGAATAACCCTAGAAAGCCAGGACTGGCCAAGTCTTGTATACTTGCTCTTACATAGCACCTCCGTTTTGCGCCTCTTTTCAGAAGAACAGAGCGTAAACACAAAGGCCTGTGAGGTTTCTAAAACCTCACAGGCCTGTAGTACCTGCGTTCAGCGCCTATTTTCTGCAAAACAGCCCTGAAATAGCTTATTTCAGATACCGGAAGTCATGGCCGGTCTGTAATTGGATCAGGAACTGGTAGTAGAGCTTGATGATGTTCTCCACGTCATCTTTGTGCACGGTTTCCACGGTGGTGTGCATGTATTTGAGCGGGAGGGAGATCAGGGCCGAAGCCACGCCCTCAGAAGAGTAGGCAAAGGCATCTGTGTCGGTGCCGGTGGCGCGGGTGGCGGCGGCGCGCTGGAACGGGATCTCGTTTTTGCGGGCTACCTCAATGAGCATGTCCAAGACGTTGTTCTGTACTGCCGGGCCGTAGGTGAAAACCGGGCCTTTGCCACAGTGCAGGTCGCCGTTCGTCTTTTTCTCGTACATAGGCGACTGCGTGTCATGGGTCACATCGGTGATGATGGCCAGGTCTGGCTTGATGCGATGCGCAATCATCTCGGCGCCCCGCAAGCCAATTTCTTCCTGCACGGCGTTTACGATGTATAATCCAAAGGGAAGCTTCGTTCCGTTCTCTTTCAACATGCGGGCTACTTCCGCGATCATGAATCCCCCGATTCTGTTATCCAGCGCGCGGCCAACGTAGAATTTCTCGTTCATGACCCAGAACTCGTCGTCAAAGGTGACCACGCAGCCTACATGAATGCCCATGTCTTCTACTTCCTGCTTGTTGGCCGCCCCGCAGTCCAGGAAAATGGTTTCCACGGTAGGGGCTTTGTCCTGGTCTGGCTTGCGCACATGAATGGCCGGGTACCCGAACACGGCTTTCACCATGCCTTTTCTGGTATGGATGTTCACCCGTTTGGAAGGGGCGATCACCGCATCAGAACCACCGTTGCGACGCACGTAGATGAAGCCTTCAGGCGTAATGTAGTTCACAAACCAGGCAATCTCATCCGCGTGGGCCTCAATGACCACTTTGTACTCTGCCTCTGGGTTGATCACGCCAACCACAGAACCGTAGGTGTCCACGAAATACTCGTCTACATAGGGCTTTACGTAGTCCAGCCACAGCTTCTGGCCCGAAGACTCAAAGCCGGTGGGGGCGGCGTTGTTGAGGTAGGTTTGCAGGAATTCAAAGCTTTCTTCTCTCATAGCTTTCTGTTTAGGCGGAGCAAAGCACTCTCCGGTAGTTGTTTGTCTGTTGAAGTAGTAACTGGCTGGGGTGCTTTGTCATGACCAACCAAGGGCGCAATAGTTAATTGAATGTTTGATACAATATGAAATAAGATCCTAGTTAGTAGACGCTAGATTTTGGATGAAAAGGTTCTTTCTTTTGGGTTTCCAGGTCTAACGTCTGATATCTAGCGTCCAGCATCCTTTTATTAGAGCGGAATGTTGCCGTGTTTTTTCTTGGGTAGTTGGTCTACTTTGTTTTCCAGCATCTTGAAGGCTCTGATCAATTTAGCCCGCGTTTCTGACGGGTAGATGACCTCGTCTACAAAACCACGGTGGGCAGCCCGGTAAGGCGTAGCGAACTTAGACTGGTATTCTTCCACCTTCTCGGCTAGTTTGGCCTCTGGGTCCTCGGCGGCGGCAATCTCCCGTTTGAAGATGATCTCCGCGGCTCCTTTGGCTCCCATCACCGCAATCTCAGCGGTAGGCCAGGCGTAGTTGAGGTCGGCGCCAATGTGCTTGGAGTTCATCACGTCATAGGCACCGCCGTAGGCTTTGCGGGTAATCACGGTCACGCGCGGCACGGTGGCCTCACAGAACGCGTAGAGCAATTTAGCCCCGTTGGTGATGATGCCGCGCCATTCCTGGTCAGTGCCAGGCAGGAAACCGGGTACGTCTTCCAGTACCAGCAGCGGAATGTTGAAAGAGTCACAGAACCGCACAAAACGGGCGGCCTTGGTAGAGGCGTTAATGTCCAGAACCCCGGCTAAGACGGCGGGCTGGTTGCCCACAATGCCAATGCTGCGGCCTGCCAATCTGGCAAACCCCACCACAATGTTCTCCCCGAAATTCCTGTGTACTTCTAAGAATGATCCACTATCTATGATGCCTTCAATGACTTCGCGCATGTCATAGGGCTGGTTGGGATTCTCCGGCACAAGGCTGTTCAGGACCTCACGGGTTTCATCTGCCTGGGGCTCATACGGCAGGGAAGGAGGAAGCTCCTCGCAGTTCTGGGGCATGTAGCTCAGCAGTTGCTTGATGTTCTGGATGCAGACCACCTCATTGGCGCAGGAGAAATGCGTGACCCCGCTTTTGGTGCTGTGGGTGCTGGCACCGCCCAGTTCCTCAGAAGTCACGGTTTCATGCGTCACCGTTTTCACCACGTTAGGGCCCGTCACAAACATGTACGAGGTGTCTTCCACCATCAAAATAAAGTCGGTGATGGCGGGAGAGTAAACGGCACCCCCGGCGCAGGGCCCCATAATGCCCGAAAGCTGCGGCACCACGCCAGAGGCCAGGGTGTTTTTATAGAAGATATCGGCGTAGCCGCCCAGAGAGACCACGCCTTCCTGAATACGGGCCCCGCCCGAGTCGTTGAGCCCAATGACCGGCGCACCGTTTTTCATGGCCAAATCCATGATCTTTACAATCTTTTCGGCGTGGGTTTCTGAGAGGGAACCCCCAAACACGGTAAAGTCCTGGGAGAAGACGTAAACCAGGCGGCCGTTCACGGTACCGTAGCCGGTGACCACGCCATCGCCTAAGTAGTATTCTTTGTCCAGCCCGAAATCTTTGGAGCGGTGCATCACAAACTTGCCTATCTCCTCAAAAGACCCTTCATCTAAGAGTAAGTCAATGCGTTCACGGGCGGTGAGTTTGCCTTTTTTATGTTGGGCATCAATGCGGGCTTGGCCTCCACCTAAGAGGGCCTCGGCATTTTTGCGGTCTAGAATCTCAAATTTGCTATTCAGGTTATTTTGGTCTGACATTGAAGCAGTTTGATGTTTGTACAAGAGATCAAATTTAGGAAAGAATAGGGCAGTGCGAAATTTTTGTTATGTTTTTATTAAAACCCGGTAAAAACAAAAAAAGGCTGACAGTTTGTCTGTCAGCCTTTCCAAAAATCAGGTGGTATTTAGTCTTTTTTCTTGCCGTCTGAAGGCGTGGTTTCTTCCTCTTCTGAAGAAGAAGCCTCTGGAAGATCATCAGAAGTATCTGGAGTAACGTTTTCGCCCTTGCGGTTTGCAAACGTCAGCTCCTCTTTTCCTTCCTCGTAGTCAATCACAATGGTGTCCCCCTGGGCTAACTCGGCTTTCAGGATCTCCTCTGCAATTGGGTCTTCCATGTACTTGGTGATGGCGCGGTTCAACGGACGGGCACCGTATTTAGAGTCATATCCTTTCTCGGCCACAAAATCTTTGGCTTTGTCAGTGATCTCAATGGTGTAGCCCAGGGTTTTCACGCGGTTCAACAGCTTGGCAAGGGAGATATCAATGATTTTATGGATATCTTCTTTCTGCAGCGAGTTGAACACGATCACATCATCCAGACGGTTCAGGAACTCAGGCGAGAAGGTTTTCTTCAAGGCAGAAGCAATGGTGCCTTTCATGATGTCATCCATGTTCTCCTGACGGGTTTTGGTAGCAAAACCAACCCCAGCCCCGAAGTCCTGCAAATCACGGGCCCCAATGTTGGAGGTCATGATGATGATGGTGTTCCGGAAGTCTACCTTACGGCCAAGACCGTCTGTCAATACACCGTCATCCAGTACTTGCAAGAGCAGGTTGTACACGTCTGGGTGCGCTTTCTCAATCTCATCCAGCAACACGACTGAATAAGGCTTGCGGCGGATTTTCTCCGTCAGCTGACCACCTTCTTCGTAACCCACGTAGCCTGGAGGCGCTCCTACCAAGCGAGATACGCTGAATTTCTCCATGTACTCACTCATGTCAATACGCACCAGCGCGTCTTCCTTGTCAAACAGATAGGTAGCCAGTACTTTAGCCAATTCTGTTTTCCCAACCCCGGTAGGGCCCAGGAATACAAACGAACCGATGGGGCGCTTAGGATCTTTCAAGCCTACACGGGTCCGCTGGATGGCTTTCACCAACTGCGTAATCGCTTTCTCCTGGCCAATCACTTTGCCTTTCAGCTCTTCGCCCATGTTCAAAAGCTTGAGGCTTTCTTTCTGCGCAATACGTTTCACCGGAATACCCGTCATCATGGCGATTACCTCGGCCACGTTTTCTTCTTTCACAGCGTAACGCTTCTTCTTGGTTTCCTCTTCCCAGCTTTTCTTAGCGGTCTCCAGTTGGTCAAGAAGTTTTTTCTCTTTGTCGCGCAGTTGAGCCGCCTCTTCGTACTTCTGGCTTTTCACCACGCGGTTTTTCTCGTCTTTGATATTCTCAATCTGTTGCTCCAGTTTGAGGATATCTTCCGGCACTATGATGTTGTTGATGTGTACGCGGGCACCAGCCTCGTCCAGAATGTCAATGGCTTTGTCTGGCAGGAAACGGTCGCTCATGTAGCGGTCGCTCAACTTCACACACGCCTCAATGGCTTTGTCTGTGTAGTTTACGTGGTGGTGATCCTGGTACTTATCTTTGATGTTGTGCAGAATCTCAATAGTCTCCTCCGGTGTGGTAGGATCTACCATCACAATCTGGAAACGACGGGCCAGGGCACCATCTTTCTCAATGTACTGACGGTACTCATCTAGCGTGGTAGCGCCAATGCATTGGATCTCGCCGCGGGCCAGGGCAGGTTTGAACATGTTGGAGGCATCCAGCGAACCGGAGGCGCCACCAGCACCCACAATGGTGTGCAGCTCATCAATGAAGAGAATCACGTCTGGGGATTTCTCCAGTTCGTTCATCACGGCTTTCATGCGCTCTTCAAACTGACCGCGGTATTTAGTACCCGCCACCAAAGAGGCCAGGTCTAAGGTAACCACGCGTTTTCCGAACAGCACCCGAGAAACCTTCTTCTGGATGATGCGCAGGGCCAGGCCTTCCGCAATAGCGGTTTTACCTACCCCAGGCTCCCCAATGAGGATAGGGTTGTTTTTCTTACGGCGGCTCAATACCTGGGCCACGCGCTCAATTTCTTTTTCCCGGCCCACAATAGGGTCCAGTTTGCCTTCTTCGGCCAATTTGGTCAGATCACGGCCAAAGTTGTCCAGCACGGGTGTGCGGGATTTCTCAGCACCCTTCTTGGCGGCAGCGCCAGCACCTCCTTTAGAGGAAGAGCCAAAGAGTTTGTCGTTATCGTCGTTGTCATCGGTATCTGAAGAGGCGAGAGGGTTGTTAGCATGGTAGTCTAACGAGTCCCGGATTGCTTCGTAGTTCACGTTGAATTTGGCTAAGGTTTGCGATGAAATATTATCCTCATCCCGCAAAATGGACAACAACAGGTGTTCTGTGCCTATGATGTCTGATTTGAAGATCTTGGCCTCCAAATACGTTATTTTCAGGACCTTCTCCGTCTGTTTGGTAAGCGGGATACTTCCGGTAATATTGGTATTAGGGCTGGCGGTATTCTTGGTGGCTTGCTCCAGTGCGTACTTGAGCTCCTCCATGGGTACCCCCAACTTTTTAAGTAAAGAAATGGCGGTGCCTTCTCCCTCGCGGATCATACCCAGAAGCAGGTGCTCAGTGCCTATATAATCATGCCCCAAGCGGATGGCTTCCTCGCGACTGAGAGAGATCACCTCTTTCACTCTATTTGAGAATTTGGCTTCCATGTAAGTTCTTGTCTAGTAATTTGTTGTTGTGCGTGTGCTGCACCCGTGTGCTGCCAAGGCTGCGCTATGAATTAACAAGCTTAAAGGGGCAAATGTTCAACAGAAGGCCGCGCGATTCTGTAAATAAGTAGATGCCTCTGGGCCAAGGTTAAACAACAGATCCAGTATACTAAGGTTTGATGCAAATTGTTTGCCAAACACCTGCCGGTAGGGCATTAAGCGCAAATTGTCAGGCTCCTTCTTGGGATGAAGTTCCCCCCGCCAGTCTAACACCGGTGCCTCGTATGTGGTTACATACGTTTGGGTAAGCTGTATGGGTTTGTTCAACTTCAGGAATTTACCGAATATTTTGAACAAATCCATATTCAACTGGAAGAGAAGGGCCGGCCGGCTGTCATAGATGGCCTTTAAGTAATCTGCGTAGTACTCAAAGAAGGGAGCGTTGCCGTAGGCGCTCTGCAGGGTGCGCCAATGGATGTCTACCCAGCGCTGGCTATAGTCAATCTCCAATTCTGTCACCAAGGTCTTGCTGTTCCCTTTGACCACGGGAATAGACAGCGGCCTGATGCCCTGCGCCGTGAGAATATGGCAACGGTTGCGGAAGCTCTGTTTTTGGTAGTGTTCGTGGGCCTCCAGGAGAATCTCCTGGGCCTCAAACGCCTTCTGGAAATACAGGATACCCGGGTTGTAGTGAAGTTCAGTTAAGAAAAGCATGCAAACGAAAAATTGAATAAGTGCAAGTAAGGCAATTTTTGCAGACTTGCACGGACCCCCTTGTTTCCAGACCCTCCTCACCAAGGCCTGGGGAGGCGCCTGAATTGCCAGACAGACGCAGGGCGAAAAACGGCTGATCTCTGAAAAGTAGCATTTATCTGTGCGCCGTTGGACAGGCAAGGCCAGACGACAGCGGATTTACTGCAAAGAAACAGCCGGGAGGGGAGAAGCAGACAGCTTTATGGTATTGCTGCTGCTGCCGGCTTAGGAAAGGTAGCCGCGGAAAAGCCTATTACCGGAGCCGGGGCTGCTGATTCCCGGGTTGTTATCTGAAAAGGTGCCTGAAACCACCGGGTGGTATCCTAAAGGGAACGGGTGCCAGCAGGCCAGTCAGAACTTTCTAGGTGTACTTTTGCCTTGTAAGGAAGCAACTGTACCAAGAGTTTGACTTCATAAAAATACGCCATGAGTACGAAAAAACTTTCCGATATACCTGTTTCGGTGCTGGATCTGGTGCCCATTCTGCAGGGGCAGACAGCGGCCGCCTCTTTCCAGCATACCATTGATTTAGCGCAGAGAGTAGACCAAATGGGGTTCAAGCGCTACTGGATGGCCGAGCACCACAACATGGCCGGTATTGCCAGTTCCGCCACCGTGGTGCTGATTGGGCACGTGGCCGGGGCCACCTCCCGGATACGGGTAGGCTCTGGCGGGATCATGCTCCCCAACCATGCGCCCCTGGTGGTAGCTGAGCAATTCGGCACCCTGGCCACCCTTTACCCGGGCCGCATTGACCTGGGCCTGGGCCGGGCTCCTGGTACCGACCAGGTAACGGCCATGGCCCTGCGGCGCGACCTGCGCGGCTCCGTGGATGAATTTCCGCAGAACGTGGTGGAGGTGAAGAACTACCTGGGGCCGGTGGATCCTACGGCGCGGGTAAGAGCTGTTCCCGGCGAAGGTTCTCAGGTGCCTATCTGGATTCTGGGATCCAGTACTTTTGGCGCGCAGCTGGCGGGTATCCTGGGCATGCCTTATGCCTTCGCCAGCCATTTCGCCCCATCGCAGCTGCAGGCGGCCTTGAAAGTGTATAGGGAAAGTTTCCAGCCCGTGGGAGACCTGAAGGAGCCTTACGCCATGGCCTGCGTCAACGTGATCGCCGCCGACACAGATGAGGAAGCCATTCATCAGTCTACTTCCCTGTACCAGTCTTTCCTGAATGTGGTGCGCGGCACGGCCAAGCCCATGCAGCCACCTGTGGAAAGCATGGACGGCCTTTGGGATGCCCAGGAACGCTACGCCGTGCAACAGATGCTGCGCTATTCCTTCATTGGCGGTCCCAAGACCGTGCAGGAAGAGCTGCAGGCCTTTCTGGACGAAACCGGGGTAGACGAGATCATGGTGGGGTCCAACATCTATGACCACGCTGGCAGGGTGCATTCCTACGAGATTATCTCCCGGTTTTTTCAGCCGTCAAAAGATTGACGGGGAAATTACTGAGTAAGACAGCCCCGTTTTGCGGGGCAGGTGAAGGATGAACCGGTCCCCTCAGCTGCCCCGCAAAACGGGGCTTTTTTTGTGCCCGCATCCGGTAGGCAAACCATTGCCTGCCACCAAGACCGGTTTACCGGGGAAATGTCTAATTGCTTCTTACCTTTGTGGCTGCCGCGAATGCCTTTTCTGTTTTCGGCCTGCTTTTTAGGAAATGTACCATAAACCTTCTACCGCTCCTTCCTCCTGCCCCACGCTCACGCCCGGCCAGCTTCCGCTCTGGTGGTTGTTGAAGGGGATCTCCCTACTGCCTTTTCCGGTGTTGTATGCGTTGTCCACGTTTCTGTACTGGGTGATGTACTACGTGGTAGGCTACCGCAAAAAAGTGGTTCGGCAGAATCTGGAGCGCTCTTTCCCAGAAAAAAGCAAGCAAGAACTCCTCCGGATTGAAAAGCAATTCTTCCTGAACCTCACTGACCTGATGGTAGAATCACTGAAGCTGATTTCGCTGACCCCGGCGGAACTGCGGAAAAGGGTGGCCTCACGGGGAGAGGAGAAGGTGATAGCCCAATTGGGAACCGGCGCTTCTGTGCTGATCCTGGGGGCGCATTTGGGCAACTGGGAATACATGTCAGCGGCGGGTAATTCTATCTTTCCCTATCCCATTGACGGGGTGTACAAACCGTTGGCCAATCCTTTCTTTGAGGAATTCATGAAGTTCATGCGCAGCCGGTTTGGGATCAACCTGGTGAAAATGAAAGACACGCTGCGGCACTTGATCCGGCACAAAAGCGAAAGCCGCATCTTCACGCTGTTGTCAGACCAGGTGCCACCTTACGGCGAAATCCAATACTGGACGAACTTCCTTCACCAGGACACCGCCTTCTATGTGGGGGCAGAGAAACTGAGGACCTCCTTTCAATTCCCTGCCTTCTTTATTGGCATGCGGCACGTGAAACGCGGCTATTATGAAATCGAGTTCCAGGAACTGTTACCTGCTCCCGTGCCCGGTACCCCAGAGGAAGGGCATCCGCTGACGGAGCTGTTCTCCCGAAAACTGGAAGCCTGGGTACAAGAAAACCCCGCAGAATACCTGTGGTCGCACAAGCGCTGGAAACACAGCCGTCCCACGGCTGCCCCGTTGGCTTAAGCAACCCCTTTTTTCAGGCCTCTTTTAGCAAAACAAGTCCAAAACCCAAGGTACAGGTTCTAAGAAGAATAGCTGGTCCTTACCCATTCCTTGACAGAGGTTTACCGGTGCCTCACCCTTCCTGGGGATAACGCTTGGTTTGTTCTATGGATCTTTTTCCTGGCAATAAGGAAGAAGGTGGCCATTCCCAAGTCTGAAAAGGATTTTTCTTGTTCCTGTACTCTCCGCTATAGGTTCTCTAAAGTAATGAGGGCCAATACTGCTTCGGCTAGCGGCCTACTGCGTCTCCTTCCATACTGCCTTTGTCCAAATAAAAAATGCCTTTGCTCAAGTAAAAAAGAGGCACTGCGGTCTTTCTGGTGCCGGGTTGAATATTTTTTGTCTGGAGATGCAGCTAAATGATTTTTATGGGGTCTTTAGAGGAAAGGCATAGGGAATCGGGCCCTAACCCTGCCTTTGTAGCCCATCACTGCTTAAAAAATACTTAGCTTCATTTGTTAATTAATGTTAATATTTTGCTAAATTGATAGGTACTAATGTACTTGGATTTTTAGAAGGCAAAATTTAAAATACAGGACACTAGGGGGTGCAAGTGCAGTAGCTGGCTCTATCTGGCTATTGGTGTTTAGGCTTACTTGCGCAGAAACAGCTCAAAAAATGGCTGTTCATGGATCTGAGATAACAGGACCATTAATCTAAGAAAAAAGAAAACCGCTGGTTTACAAAAGGCCACCAAAGCCAAATCTGCTGCCTGCGTAGTGTTGTTCCCGCAAGAGAGCGGTACAACAAGCGGTACACCCATCTCCAGATAAATCCCGCAGGTAGAGGCTACCTGACTTTTCCTATACGCTATTCCTAACCGCTGCCTGCGGCCTAGTATTCCACAGGCCTGGGTTCTGGAATATGCAAGTCCCCTGTCAGCGGTTTGTTTTCCTGCTCTCCTCCACCTGGGCTTGCCTGTGCTGTTGTTTGATTGGCTGTTGATTAGGCGTTGAGGCGCAAAGCCGGCTAAGTGACCAAGGTGCATTGTTTTCTTGCTAGCGGGCGCTGGGTCGCCCCATTGGTTAGTACCTGCTTTCTGGATTACAGGAGGCATGAACACCACCTTCATCAACTAACGATCATTCTATAAAGATTATGAGGAAGAATTTACTACTCACATGGGTGTTGGTATTCTGCCTGCTGAGTCAGGTATGGGCACAGACCCGAACCGTTACAGGTAAAGTGTCCTCTCCTGGCGGGGAAGGCATGCCTGGGGTAACGGTGCAAGTGAAAGGAACTGCTACCGCTGTTCCTTCAGATGCCAACGGAAATTATTCTATCCAAGTCCCAGCCCAGGGTGGAACCTTGGTATTCACCTACATTGGGTACCTGAACCGGGAGGTGGAAATAGGCAGCCAAAGCACCATCAATGTCACCTTGCAGGAAGATTCTGAGCAATTGGGCGAGGTAGTGGTGACCGCGGTAGGGATTGAGCGCCAGAAAAGAGAGGTGAACTACGCGGTGCAAGACGTGAAAGGCGAACAGATCGCCCAGAAATCAGAGCCCAACGTGGTGAACGCCCTGCAGGGGAAAGTGGCGGGGGTGGAAATCATCTCTTCCAGCGGTTTGCCGGGCGCCTCATCGCAGATCTTTATCAGGGGCCTTTCTTCGGCTACCGGTAATAACCAACCGCTTTTTGTGGTAGACGGGGTGCCTATTAGCAACAGCACCGTCTATTCCTCCAGCCCTACCGTGGGCGGAGCCTCCTACTCCAACCGGGCCTTGGACATCCACCCCAATGACATTGAGTCTATGACGGTGTTGAAAGGTCCGGCCGCGGCCGCCTTGTACGGGGCCAGGGCCAGCAACGGGGCGGTAATCATTACCACCAAAAGAGGGCGGGGAGAAGACGTGGAGATCACCGTTACCTCTTCCTACAACCTGCAGGAGGTGTACGGCTTGCCCCAATACCAGAATGAGTACGGGCAAGGAACCAACGGCCGCTACAATGTGGCCTCTACAGACAGTTGGGGGCCTCGTTTTGGTACCCCAGGTCTAGATTCCGTGCCCAACGCGCCGGGGAATCCCTTGACTATGCTGGCGTATAGGGCCTATGAAGACAACGTCAAAGACTTTTTCCAGAAGGGAAGCATCTGGGACAATGGTATCACTCTATCGGCTGGTTCACAGAAAGTGCGCTACATCTTCAGTGCCAACACCACCAACCAGGAGGGGGTCATCCCGAACAGCGGCTTAGACCGGTACACCCTGCGGGCCGCCGGGAACGGTGATTTAGGAAGGGGATTTTCTGTGGATGCCTCCATTCTTTACGTCAAGACCAACCAGGAAGGCGCACTGCAGGGAAACTCTGGTTCCAGCCCCTGGTTCACGTTGCCGTTCATACCTAGAAGCTTTGACATCCAGAATGTACCTTATAAACTGCGGGCCGGGGTGCAGGCGCCCACGTTCTTTACCTTACTCAACCGTGATAACCCCATGTGGAGTATCAATGAGTCTTTCTATGAGAGTGAGGTGAACCGGTCTATTGTGAGTGGCACGTTCAACTATAACCCGCAGTTCTTCAAAGCGTTCACGGCCACCTACCGCATTGGCCTAGACCAGTATTCTGATGACCGCCTGGAAGCCTACGGGTACGGGTCTATCAACGCCAACGGGAATACCGCTTCCAACCGTAAGGGTTCCCAGTTGTATGATGACATCCGGTTTCTGTCTGTGAACCATGATCTGTTTGGGGTGTATCAACAGGACATTACCCCCGACTTTAACCTGAGGGCCTTGATTGGAACTCAGGTGAACACGATCCAGACGCGGCAGAACTCCATCAGGGCAGAAGACCTGTTGGTACCAGACTTCTATAACCTGGCCAACCACCTGCCTTCCACCACTTTTGCCACCAATGCCAAATCAGAGAGAAGGTTGGTAGGGCTGTACGGGCAGTTGGGGCTGGCTTATAAGAACTGGTTGTTTACGGAGTTTACCGCCCGTAATGACTGGTCTTCTACGTTGCCAACCAGCAACAACAGCTATTTCTACCCCTCCGTGAGTGTGGGCTTTGTCTTCACAGATGCCTTCGGGATCAGCAACAACATCCTGAGTTATGGGAAGCTGCGGGCCAGTTACGCCATGGTAGGCAATGATACCAACCCGTACCTCACCAATACGTTCTATGTGACGCAGGCGTTTGGGAACAATGTGGCCGGGCTCAATTTTCCCTTCAATGGCTCCACCGTGGCCTTTACCCGGAACAACAGGCGGGGCAATCAGAACCTGAAGCCAGAATCCAAGAAATCTTTTGAGATGGGGGCTGAGTTCACCTTCTATGATGGGCGGGCCACCCTGGATGTGAACTATTTCAATAACAGCACCACTGACCAGATCCTGAACCTGACGGTGCCTGGTTCAACCGGCTTTTCCACCTTCACCACCAACGCCGGCCAAATTGACAACAAAGGATGGGAGATCTCTGCTAACGTCACCCCGGTCAACATTGAAGAAGGATTCCGGTGGGATATAGGAACCAATTTCACCGCCCTGGAAACCGAAGTGGTGTCACTGGCCCCAGGCCTGGATCAATTCAGCCTGACCACCGGGTTCGTGAACCCAACCACCGGTACCGCCAGTGCGGGGTTTTCGGGCTTGAGCCCGTTGTTGCAGCCTGGCCAGCCCTTTGGTATCCTGCAGGGCAGCACTTTCCGGCGTACGCCGGAAGGGCAGTTGATCATTGATGCTACCAATGGCTTACCCATTGTAGACGCTAACCCGCAGATCATTGGGGACCCTAACGCCGACTGGTGGGCAAGTCTTTCTAATAATTTTACCTTCAAAGGGTTTACCGTGGGGGCCATGCTGCAATATGTGCACGGCGGCGACTTCTACTCCCGGCAGACGCAGATAGCCCGTTTAAGGGGTGTTTTAGAGGAAACCGCTGAAAACCGCGAACAGCCCCACATGTTTGAAGGCGTACTGGCCAATGAGGCGGGTGAGGCGACCACCACCCCCAATAACATCCAGATTTCGGCGCAGCAATACTGGACGCACTTCAACAATGCCTCTGAGTTCGCGGTGTTTGATGCCTCTGTGTTAAGGTTGCGGGAGGTAACCATCGGGTACGCCCTGCCGGCCACCTTACTGGCCAAGACCCCTTTCAAAGGCCTCAATGTTTCGCTTACCGGCCGAAACCTGCTGTTCTACGCGCCTAACCTGCCGCACGCTGATCCGGAGTCAAACCAACTGGGAGGAAACACTCGGGGCTTTGAGTTCAACTCGCCGCCGTCAGTCCGCAATTATGGTATAAATCTTCGGTTTTCATTCTAAGACGTGGGAGAACAGAATTATGAAAAGAGTGATAAGAGTTTCTAAAAGCATAGCGGTGGCGATAGGGCTGGTGATCATCAGTTCCTGTGATGATTTCCTGGACGTGAACACCAGCCCCAATAACCTGCCAGCCGCTGAGATTCAGTATATCCTGCCCGGGTCACAGTTGGGAGTGGGGTTTACGTTGGGGAACACCATCCAATTGGTGACCTCCTTGTGGGTGCAGCACATGGCAGGCACCGGCACCCAGTCAGACCCCTATGACCGCTACAACATAGGCCCTAGTGAGATGGACAATGAATGGATAGGCATTTATGCCAACCTGTTGGATGACCTGCAGCAGGTGAAGACCCAGGGCAGGGCAGAGGGTAACTTCGTGCATGCGGGCATGGCGGGCATTCTGCAGGCCTATGTGTGGACCGTGACTACTGATATGTGGGGCGATGTGCCATTTACCCAAGCCCTCAATTTTGATGCAGATCCCACCCCGGCGTATGACCCCCAGCAAAACATCTATGCGGGCATCATCACCATCTTGAACGAAGGTCTTGCTGACTTAGGGAAGACCAATGTGCTTGCATCTTCTGAAGGAGACCTGATCTATGGGGGGAGCGTGGATAAATGGACCAGGATGGCCAATTCACTGAAGCTCAAGCTGTATGTGCAGAGCCGCAAGAAAGACGCCGCCAATGCCACCGCCCGCATCAATGAGTTGATCACCCAAAACAAGTTCATCACCTCTAATGCCGATAATTTCAACGTGCCGTTC
Source organism: Rufibacter glacialis (assembly GCF_008271745.1). Taxonomy (GTDB): domain Bacteria; phylum Bacteroidota; class Bacteroidia; order Cytophagales; family Hymenobacteraceae; genus Nibribacter; species Nibribacter glacialis. The sequence goes on from NZ_VKKZ01000019.1 coordinate 715,767, forward strand.
TTTGCCTCCTCAGGGGCTCAGAACCCACTGTACCAGTACAATCATTTAACCCGGCCTAATGACTTGATTGCCAGTACGCGGTTTCTTGATTCACTGAATGCGTTGAATGACCCGCGGTTGCCTGTTCTTCTCACCCAGACCAACGGCGCCTACGTGGGGTATGACAACGGAGCCCATACTTTACTCAACTTCACCAATGCCAACCGGTCACGGTGGGGCTTGTATATTGTGGGCAAAGGGCAGACGGCCTCCAATGGAACCATCAACGTGGCGGTGGCCAATGACCAGGCCCCCATGCGCCTGATCACCTCTTACATGGTGTATTACTGGTTGGCAGAGGCGGCGCTCACCCTGGGTACCACCGGTAACCCAGCCACGCTGTACCGCCAAGCGCTGGAGGCCAATTTCAATGACATCTCCACGTTCCTGGGAGCCACTTATACGCCTGCTAACTTTACCGCCAACGGCCAGGCTTACACCAACGCCCGGGTGGCGGCCTTCAACGCCCAGCCCACCACAGAGGGTAAGCTGAACGTGCTCATCCGGGACAAATGGGTTTCCTCGGCGGGCAACTCCTATGAGGCTTACAATGATTACCGGCGCACCGGATACCCAAGGTTGGCGTTGCCGCAGAACGCGCTGGCAGGGGTGAACCGGATTCCCACCCGTTGGCCGTATGCCCTCAATGAGTTGCAGTCTAACAAGGAGAATATCCCGCAAGGGCTGGGTACGTACCCCGCCGGTTTCCTGGTTCCCGTATGGTGGATGCAGTAGTTTTTAGACCTAATTCCTGAAAAAGATATGAAAATCAGAAAGATATACCTTGGGCTCTTGAGCGTGGCGCTCTGGGCGTTCAGTGCCTGTGAAAAGGACGAATATGATGGACTAACGGATCCTGATCCTATTCCGGCGGCGGCCATCACTTTTCCGCAGTCAGTAGAGGCGAACGGGGTGGCCCGCATGGAAGACAACGCCTATATCATCAAACAGAATTCCATTGCGGCGGGGCAGATTTCGGTACAGATCAAGGTGCCCGAGGGCAGAACCATCCAGGAACTGACGAGCGTGACCGGGCAGCGTTTCAGAAGTCCTGCGCCCACCGCGCCTAACTACAGCCCTACGGTGGCTTCAACGGCGGCTAACCTGGCCCCAAACGCCCCTATTACCCGAAACACTGCGGGTAACCTGCCTACCACCCTCACCGGCGCGCCGGGCAACATGGTGACGTATACTCTGTCTTTGGCCAACCTGCCCGCCGTGCTCTCAGATGCGCAGATGCCCACTGTGGCCGTGGGAGACGTGATCCGGCTGTTCTTCCGGGTACGGGTAGACAACACCCAGCAGGAACAGCGCCCTCTGGAGGTGAGAGTCTACATTACCGGTTGAGGTAGGGGAGACCACAAAAGCGGCATCAAACAAAAGCCCAGCAATGACCTGCTGGGCTTTTGTTTGATGCCGCTTTTTTATAAATCGGGTCAGAATCATAATCCCCCTTATCCATGAGTAAAACTGTCTGTAGCGCTTTGCTGGTGCTGTTGTTTGGGCCACTCCAGTTTTTGCAGGCGCAAAGTGACACCACGCTTATCCGTACGCATTTCCGCCAGATCCTGCAGACGCCGGGGTTCCGGCACCACGCTAACCCCGCGGCCCTGAACCAGGTGGCGGATTACGTACATGCTACTTTCCGGAAACATACAGAACGGGTAGAGCGGCAGGTGTTCCAGGTAGACGGGCAGACGTACCAAAATATCATAAGTTCTTTTGGGCCGCAGGAGGCACCACGGCTGATCATTGGCGCGCATTACGATGTCTGCGGAGAACAGGCCGGGGCTGATGACAACGCCAGCGGTACCGTGGGTTTGCTGGAGCTCGCCCGATTGCTCCAAGGTAAATCTTTGCCGTTCAGGGTGGACCTGGTGGCGTACACCCTGGAAGAGCCGCCGCATTTCCGGACCGAGAACATGGGGAGCCACGTGCATGCCAAATCCCTGGCAGACCAGAAGGTCCCGGTTGTAGGCATGTTGAGCCTGGAGATGCTGGGGTATTTCAGGGATGAGAAAAATACGCAGGATTACCCTTTCGCCCCTTTGAAACTGTTCTATGGAAGCCGGGGAAACTACATCACGCTCGTGCGGAAGCCCGGCAACGGCAGGTTTCCCCGCCGGTTCACCCGGCTCTACAAGAAGAACGCACTGGTAAGAACCAAGTCTATCGCGGCACCCGCCTTCATTCCGGGCATTGACTTTTCTGATCACCTCAACTACTGGAAATACCACATACCAGCCCTCATGCTCACGGATACCGCTTTCCTGCGGAACAAGAACTACCATGAGAAAACCGACACCCTGGAAACCCTGGATCTGTCTAGGATGGCCCAGGCGCTGGATGGAGTTTTGAAGACGGTTCTGGCACTTGCGGCGGAGAAGTAAAGCCAACCCCAAGTCATCCTTCGGACCGGTTTACCGTCTGGGCCCAAGTGCCTGCCAAAAGTGAGTCTCCTAAGTGAAAAGGGCCGCAAAGGTTGGTAGAGAAGCTACCTTCCTGCATAGTGCCAAAGTATCACAAGCGCAAAAGGCTGGCAGGAAAAATCCACCAGCCTTTTGCGCTGGTTTTTCAAAAAGTGGCCTGAAATGATCTGGTCGGTTGAGTTCAGGACTGAAGACTCAGGACTCAAGACTCAAGACTCAGGACTTATTACAGGTACTCTTCAATGTCTCCGGCGCCCTGTCTGAGCACTTCGTATTCCTCGTTCTCGCAGTTGACCACGGTAGAGGCCACGTTGTTCCCGAAGCCACCGTCAATGACCATGTCTACCAGGTGGCGGTATTTCTCATAGATGAGTTCCGGATCGGTGGTGTATTCTATGACCTCGTCCTCGTCCCGGATGGAGGTGGACACAATGGGATTGCCCAGTTCCTGCACCAGGGTCAGGGAAATGTTGTTATCCGGGATCCGGATGCCCACGGTTTCTTTCCGTTTGCCACCTATCTTGGGCACTTTGCTGCTGGCCTCCAACACGAAGGTGAAGGGGCCCGGCAAGGCTTTCTTCATCACCTTGTAGGTTTGGGTAGAGATGCGGGCGTAGTCTGAGATGTGGGTGAGGTCATGGCAGATAAACGACAGGTTGGCTTTGGCCGGGTTGATGCCGCGTATCTGGCACAGCCGCTCCACCGCCCGCGCGTTGTGCAGGTCACACCCCAGGCCGTAGATGGTGTCTGTGGGGTAGATCACCAGGCCGCCTTTCCTGAGCACTTCCACGGCTTGGGCTATGGATTTGGGTTGGGGATTGTCTGGATGTATCTTGAGGAAGGTAGCCTGTGCCATATTAACTGAGAGATTGAATGATTGAGAGATTGAATGAATAGGAAAGAAGAGGTTATGCTTTTGGTTGTAGGGTGGAAAACCTGCGTTCTTTCCGGAAATTTCTCTGTGCCATGCCTACGCATACGCTTGAATTAAAATTTGCGTTTTCAAGGCTGATTTCCAAAAGTAGGCCCAAAGCAGCATTTGTCTAAATCAATCTTCGAAATCCCTGATCCAAAGCACCAACATTCCCACATTCAGGCAATCTCTCATTCACTCATTAATTTGTACCTTTGTTGTCTATGTCAGAACAAAACATACCTGTAACGCGCGGTTCCAGAAAGCCGCGGAAACCCCAGAAGACGAGCAAATGGACCTATGTCCTGGTGGTGCTGATGTTCCTCTTCGTGTGCTTCTCGTATTATGCCTACCAGATCGTGTATACCCCCAACGTGGAGAACAAAGGGGAGCCGGTGTACGTGCTCATCCCCAAAGGGGCCACCTATGAGCAGGCCATGGATTCCATTGATGCCAAGAAAGTGATCATTGACCGCCTGTCTTTGCGGTTCATGGCCAAACTTATGGACTACCCTGAGCTGGTGAAACCCGGCCGTTATGAACTGAAAGATGGCCTGACCAACTACAAGCTCATTGCCAAGCTGCGGTCCGGGGACCAGGACCCCGTGAAGCTGACGTACACCAACGTGCGCCTCAAAAAAGACCTGGCCCAGAAACTGAGCACGTTCATTGATGCGTCGCCCGCTGAGATTGACTCTCTGCTCAACAGCCCCTCGTTTACCAAGAAGCTGGGCTTTGACACCACCACCATCCTCACCATGTTCATCCCCAATACCTATGAACTGTACTGGACCACCTCGGCGCCAGACATGATGGAGCGCATGAAAAAGGAATACGACAACTTCTGGACGAAGGAACGCAAAGCCAAAGCAGCGGACCTGGGGCTTACCCAGAAGGAGGTCTCCATTCTGGCCTCCATTGTGCAGGCAGAACAGTCGGTGCACGCAGATGAGCGCCCCCGTATTGCCGGGGTGTACCTGAACCGCCTCAAGCGCAACATGGCCCTGCAGGCTGACCCTACGGTGGTCTTCGCCACGGGCGATTTCACCATCCGGCGCGTGCTCAACGTGCACCTGAAAACGCCTTCGCCCTACAATACTTACTTGAACAAAGGCTTGCCGCCCGGGCCTATCAACCTGCCGTCCAGCACGTCTATCAACGCGGTGCTGAACCCAGAGGAGCATGAGTACCTGTATTTCTGCGCGAAAGAGGATTTCTCGGGTTACCACGCCTTTGCCGTGACGGAAGCCGAGCACAGAAGAAACGCCCAGCGGTTCCACGCAGCCATGAACCAGCGCAACATCATGCGATAGATAGCTGGTTGAAGGCTTGTTTTCTGAAAAGTAGCCTTGAAACAAAGCTTCGGCATCTTTTATTCCTTTCTGGCTAGGGCAGTAAGCAAATCAACAGGGCCCTGCGCATAAGGCTAGGGGGAAAGGTACAATGACCCTCAGGCCGGGGAATTTTCCCTAAAGTGGAGGGAGGGCCGCAGAGCAGTTGGTGTCAGAGATACGGTGGAAGAAAACGCCAAATTACTTACCCGCACCCTTGTACCTACTCAGGCGTTGCCCAAATAGAAGATAATGTTCTGCCAGGCCTGGACCCTGACCTGGCAGGCTGTTGGCCCAAACCGATTCCTTATTTCCCGGTTTCCGTTTTCAGGCATTTTTCAGAAAATCAGGCCTGAACGGGACAGATGATTTTAAAAGAAGAGAACAGTGTTTACATCAGAAGTGCAGATTCGCGTGCGGTACGCTGAAACCGACCAGATGGGCTACGTTTACTACGGAAACTACGGGGCTTACTATGAAGTGGCCCGTACCGAGACGTTCCGGCAGTTGGGCATCAACTACAAAGAGATGGAAGCGCAGGGCGTGATGATGCCGGTGCTGGAGCTGCGCTGCAAATACATCAGGCCGGCGCGCTATGATGATCTGCTCACCGTGAAGCTGCTGCTGAAGGAAAAGCCCAAAGGTGCCCGCATCAAGTTTGAGTACGAGGTGTACAATGAGGCGCAGGAGCTTCTGAATATAGGTGAAACCATGATGGTTTTCGTAGACATGAAAAGCGGTCGGCCCACGGCCATTCCAAAATACATTCATGACAGGGTAGATCCGCATTTCACGGCATGAGTATAAACCAGCAACTGGCCCAGAAACGGTGGTACCGCCACCTGATCGTCTTCCTGAAGCGGCTGCGCTTTGGTGAGGCCCAAGTCTCTGTGTACCATGTGCTCAAGGTCATGATGGACGAACTCAAGATGGATTCGCTCACCAAGCGGTCTTCTTACATGGCGTTCAACTTCACGCTGGCTATTTTCCCTACCATTATCTTCCTGTTCACCCTGATCCCCTACATCCCGGTGGGGCACCTGGACCGCGACATTCTGACCTTGCTGGAGGACATGATGCCCGCTGGGATCTATGACGTGGCCGCCGATACCATAGAGGATATCGTAAACAAGCCCCGGGGAGGGTTGCTGTCTTTCGGTTTTCTCTTCGCGCTGGTGCTTTCCACCAACGGCATCATGAGCCTCATGGACGCCTTTGACAAGAAATACAAGACTTTCCGGCGAAGAACCTATCTGCGCAAGCGGATTATTGCCACCCTGCTCACCGTGGCCTTGGCCCTGATCCTGTTCCTGGCCATTGGCGCCATCTTCTTCGGAACCTATATTCTGGATGCCCTGGTGTTCTATGAGGTAGTGACGGAGTCCTTCACCTACGGGCTTATTGTCTCTGTCAAGTATGTGGCGGTGGTCTTGCTCTTCTTTCTGGCCACCTCCATGATCTATTACTACGTGCCGGCGGTGCATGACAAATGGCCGTTTGTCTCAGCGGGCTCTGTGGTGGCCACGGTGTTGATCTTTCTGGTTTCCTGGTTGTTCTCGCTCTATATAGGCAAGTTTGACTCTTACAACAAGTTCTACGGCTCTATTGGGGCCCTGATAGGTTTGATGGTGTGGCTGGATTTTGTGTGTATGAGCCTGATTGTGGGATTTGAGGTGAACATCAGCATTGACTCGCTCACCAAACGCCTGGAAAAAGGCAAGCTGTCTCCCAAAAAAAAGCGCCGCATTTGAGATCAGGTGCCAAGGCGCTAACCGCTGTAAATCATGGGTTTCTGCTTTTGGGGCGTTTTTGTTATAGGCTTACTTTGGAAAAATTGCGTAAAAAATCGTCTTAGCACTTGACAGATACCGTTTCAACCCTTACTTTTGTGTCACATTTAGAGAGATGGCAGAGTGGTCGATTGCGGCGGTCTTGAAAACCGTTGACCTTTGCGGGTCCGGGGGTTCGAATCCCTCTCTCTCTGCTTGATGAAAGCCCTGTAAGATATTTCTTACAGGGCTTTTTGTTTTTGTTCGGACATATATCGGACAAAGCGATGGTACTCCACCAGTGGTAGCGGCAGGTAGTTTTTTGGGCTGTTTTCTGAAAGGTAAGTACCCATGGGAACATGCCGTTAACAAGGACAGCAAAAGAATGACCACCTCTCACCTAGAACACTTGCTGATACTGCGTCCGCTTCTATAACCGCCAGCTCACCACCCACCACAATGAAGGGGGCTTGGGAGAGGTTTGCAAACCTTTTGGCTAAGTATTTCCTGCCAGATAAACTCTAATTGGTTGGCTTACCCATCCGTCGCCCAATACGCTAGTAAAATTAAGTGGTGTATGCGTTATTCCAGGGGCCTGGTAGAAAAGGAGCACGTAGGTAAGGTAGAGCAGAGGGATAGTTCATTCCAAACAAAACACCTGCCTTGAGTTTACTCCCCATCCTCTTACCCATTCCTCGGCAACATAAAATAGCGCATTCCTTAGTAGGCCTGGGTGTGGTGCCGATCAGACTCCAGGAATTGAATCTGGTTTACTCGCCATTCAACCCGGTTACGTCCTTGAATTTCTCCTTAGCCTGGTGAAGCAGGTTATCCGTGATGGTGACATGGTCAGTGTCCATCGTATTGCCATGGGGAACCTGGAACTGGAGCTTCTCTGCAAAGGGGGCAGGCCGGTTCATCACGAAGGCGGCAGTCTCCTCTGAGTACTTCTCCCGCGCCTGCTCCGCCGTCAGGGTGCCGGTCACGATTTCGTGCATCAGGTTCAGCGCCAGGATGTTGGCCGCCTCCATGTCGCAGCGGGCGGAGACCTCTCCCTTGGTGCGTTCCACCACCACACTGCCGTCGAATTTGGCCAACTCGGTGAACTTCTCCACCGGTACCTGGTAGTCGATCACCTGTTCCAGGGTGTCTGAGTGGGGTTGGGGAAAGTTGTGCGGGATCTCGTCGCGGTAGACAATGGTTCTCTTCCAAGGGCCGTTGTTGTACCAGATGAGCCGGCTGGGGATCGCCTCGTTTGGCGGCCCGTACTTCTGGGTCATCTGTTCGGCGGACTTTCTGGACATGGCGGGCCAATCCTGCGTGATGGCGTTTACCGTACCCATGTCGGCGTAAGACGGGGTGGGTTGTTCCCCTGCCTCCCCAAACGTCTGGGTTTTGATATTGCTCATCATGCCGGTGGCGGCGGTTTTCAGCCTTTTGGCGGGGTTCTGAATAGGGTCTTTTTCTTGCATAAGAATTTGGTTTAATGAAACTTAGGGTAGGCTTGTCTACAGTTGAGGAATAGCTGTGGAAGGTATATCTTGCTTACGGCCAGGGTTTAGCGCTGGTTTAAAAGAAGCCTAACAATTGGAAGGCTTTGGGAGCTGTTTCTTCCACTTCTGTTGATTTGTGTTCCTATGACCCCGTTCTTTGCAGAAACACAGGAGACAACGAGCAGATGGAAAACAGATTGGAACAAGCCTATTCGGCAGAAACCTTCCGCCGGCAAGGGCATGAATTGATTGACATGCTGGCCAATTACCTGGCAGAGGCTTCTACCGATAAAGAAAGTGTAAAAGTTACCCCCTGGCAGCATCCCGACCAGCAATTGGCGTATTGGCAGGAGGACTTCCGGAAGCCCTTGGCAAACCCGCTGGACTTGTTTCAGGATGTCATGGATAAGTCGATCCAGGTGCACCGCAAGCGGTATGTGGGCCACCAGACCACTCCCTCGTTGCCGGTGACCATTTTGTCCTCTGCCATGGTGGCTACCCTGAACCAGGGGATGGGCGTGTACGAGATGGGGATGGTGGGCAACACCTTGGAAAAGGTGATGACTGAATTCCTGGCCCAGAAGTTAGGCTATAGCCAGGAGGCCTCCGGGTTTGTGACCTCGGGCGGGTCTTTGGGAAACCTGACGGCCTTACTGGCAGCCAGGGCCGCTTCTACCAATAGCTGGGAGACTGGCTATGAAGAAGGGCAGAAATTAGCAGTGCTGGTGTCTGAAGAGGCCCATTACTGCATAGACCGGGCGGCTAGGATCATGGGCCTGGGCACCACCGGAATTATCAAGGTACCCGTTAACGAGAAGTTCCAACTGCGCACCGACCTGCTGGAGCAGTATTACCAACAGGCCATCTCCGAAGGCAAACAAGTCATCAGTGTCATTGGCTGTGCCGGCACCACCTCCACCGGCTCTTACGATGATCTGGAAGCCATCGCCGAGTTCAGTGAGCGGCATAACCTGTGGTTCCACGTAGATGGCGCCCACGGAGCCCCGGCGGCTTTTTCCCCAAAATACAAGCACCTCATCAAGGGCATGGAACGCGCCGATTCAGTGGTGGTGGACTACCACAAGATGATGATGACCCCCTCTTTGTCCACTGCCCTGATTTTCAGGCGCGGCAGCGATGCCTACAAGACCTTCTCCCAGCGGGCGCAGTACCTTTGGTCTGAGCAGGAGACGGAAGATTGGTACAACGGCGGCAAGCGGAGTTTTGAATGTACCAAAGCGATGTCTGTGCTCCACGTGTACACCATTTTCAGAACATATGGCGAAGAAGTGTTCCAGGAGAACATTGAACGCGTGTATGGCATGGGCACCGCCTTTGCGGCCATGATCAAGGCGAACCCTAACTTTGAGCTTGCCTATGAGCCGCAATGCAACATTGTATGCTTCAGGCATAAGGCTGAAGGTGACCAAGACAAAGTGAACAAAGAAATCAGAAGGCTTGTGCTGGAAGAAGGCCGTTTCTATATGGTGCAGACCATCCTGAATGGGCAGAGCTATCTGCACGTATCTTTGATGAACCCGCTTACGTCTGAAGGTGAGTTGCAGGAATTGCTTCTGGATATTGAAGAAAAAGCGGCCAGTCTCACCCACCTTTTGGGGTGAGGTTACCGGTCAATCACGTAGAACAGGAAAGAGTTTGGTATGCACGAGGTGATGGTGGTAGGGGCAGGGTTAAGCGGTTTATCGGCTGCTTACTACCTGCAGAAAAAAGGAATCAGGGCGCTGGTGCTGGAGGCCCGGGAAAGATGCGGCGGTAGAATCCTTACCGTGCGGGCCCCAGGGAACAATACCCCCGTAGAAATGGGCGCTACCTGGTTCGCCGACAAACATACCTATCTGAGGCAGTTGTTGCAGGACCTAAACCTACCCACCTTCTATCAATACCAGAAAGGAACCGGGGTGTTTGAAACGCATCCTGCAGAGCCACCGCAATTCTTCCAACTACCTGGAACGGAGGTGCCCTCCTATAGGGTAGCGGGCGGCACCTCCGCTATCATTGAAGCCCTGGAACGGCAGATGGGGCAAGATCAGATTAAGGTAAACTCAGCTCTTGCGGGTGTGGTAGAGCAGAGGGACCATCTAGAGGTGAGGACCCAGCAAGGGGAAACGTTTACCTGCCGACATCTTATCTTGACTTTACCGCCTTATCTGTGCCTGGCGCAGCATCTGACCTTTGAGCCTGCTTTGCCCAAGGGCTTGGTTTCCGTGATGGAGCAGACGCATACCTGGATGGGGGAATCCATCAAGTTTGCCGTGGAGTATCAGCAACCCTTCTGGAAGCAGAAAGGCTATTCCGGCTCGGTTTTCAGCCAGGCAGGAATTATCCAGGAAATGTACGACCACAGCAATGCGGAAGAAACCCGCTTTGCCCTGAAAGGCTTTCTTTCCTCTTCCGCTTCTAAGCTGGAGGAGGAACAGCGGGAGAGTGCTGTCAGGAAACAACTGGTTAAACTACTGGGGGCAGAAGCCGCCCATTATCTTTCCTATACTGAGAAGGTCTGGCAAAAAGAGGAATACACCTTTGCTGAGTACGGGAGGTTTCTCATGCCCCACCAGAATAACGGGCACCCGCTTTATGCCCAACCACTGATGAACGGGAAGTTACATGTAGCAGGCAGTGAGACCTCGCCTTATTTTGGGGGCTATCTGGATGGCGCTGTGTACAGCGGCTTAGCCGTCGCCACCAAAGTAGCGGACAGCCTACGGAAAGAGTAAGTTAGCGCAGGGCTGCTTCCAGGTCCTGCAGCAGGTCCTCGGCGTTTTCAATTCCTACCGACAACCTCAGCAGTCCGTCGGTGATCCCCAGTTCTAACCGCTCGCTTTCCGGCAAGCTGGCATGGGATGATTTTGATGGCTGGCAGATGGTAGAATCCACGCCACCCAGGCTCAAGGCAGGAACAATTAATTGCAGCCGGTTCAGGAAATCCTCTGTTTGGGCCGCGTCTTTCAATACAAACGAGAGCATTCCGCCAAATCCCCCAGGCATCTGCCGGGCCGCAACGCGGTGGTGAGGGTGGCCTGGCAGACCAGGGTAGTACACCTTTGCCACCGCCAGATGGTCCTGCAGCGCTTGGGCCAGTTGAAGGGCACTGGCGTTTTGCCTTTCCACCCGTAACGCCAGCGTCTTTAGGCTTCTCTCTATCAGGTAGCAATCCAACCCGTTCAAACTGCCGCCCAAGTTCACCGCGCTCCTGTAGATGATATCCTTTAGGTGCTGAGACGTAACAACTGCCCCAAAGCATAGATCATGGTGGCCGCCCAGGTACTTGGTCCCGCTATGGAGGACCACGTCAAAACCCAGCAACAGCGGATTCTGGTTCATGGGGGTGGCGAAGGTGCTGTCTACCACTGTCAGGAGGCTGTGCCTTTTGGCTATCGCACTGATCGCCTCCAGGTCCACAATGGAGAGCAGGGGGTTGGAGGGGGTCTCCGAGTAAATGATTCTTGTGTTTGGCTTGATTCTGGATTCAATATGCGCCATGTCTGCGCTGGAGACAAAGTCAAAGGAGATATTGTATTTAGATAATTCTTCTATGGCAAGTTTGGTGGTACCCCCGTAGACTTCCTGCGAAAACAGGACATGGTCGCCGGCCTGGAGAAAGGATAAGAGAACGGTGGAGGTAGCGGCGGCCCCGGAGCTGAAGACCAGGCCCGCCTCCCCGTGCTCTAACCGGCACAGCTTCTCCACAATCGCGTTCTGGTTTTCGGTGTTGTAACTTCTGGGGTACAGGATTTCAGTATGCCCCAGGTACCGGTTGGCGGTGGAGGTATGGATAGGGGTGTTCACCCCCTGGTGCCTGGGTGGGTTGTACACGCAGTCTGTGTCTTTTCTGTACATGGGGCAGGGTTGGCTTATCTTCCATTACCCACCAGAGCCACTGTTGGTTGAAAATGATTTTGTCGTTCAGTCCCGCAGCCCTTGGCAGGTCAGGCATAGGAGGCAGGTGATGCAAACCTTATCTGATATTTTTCTGCTGGCGAAGCGCCTTGCGCATCGTGTCTTCTGTACTATTGGGAGAATTGGGGACATGCTTTTTACCACTATGCCCGTTTTAACAGATGAGGAGCCTTCTTTAAAGTCCTTTCTGCTTTGGCCTAAGAAGCGTTACCTGAAACACCACCTGGTCATTTAAAATTGTAAAAGTGACAGATAAGTGGCTATTTTTAACTTTTGATTTTTGGCTCATTTTTTAAAAAGAGATGATAAACAGGTGGTTAATGGCCTTGTTGCTCCTGGTGTCGCCCTTCTCCTTTGCGCAGGTGCGGGTGGTGACCGAATTAGAGCACGGCTGGACGTTCAAAAAGGGCCCGCACGCGCAGGCGTACCAGGTGGGGTTCAATGACAAGAACTGGCAGAAAGTCACGGTGCCACATGATTGGGCCATCTACGGGCCATTTGACAAAGAGATAGACAAGCAGGTGGTGGCCATTGAACAGAACGGCGAGAAAGTGCCCTCTGAGAAAACCGGCCGTACCGGGGCCTTGCCCTACATCGGCGAAGCCTGGTACCGCAATGAGTTTACCTTGCCTCATTACAAAAAGGGGCAGAAAGTACTGATCGTGTTTGAGGGCGCCATGAGTGAGCCCAAGGTATACCTGAACGGGCAGAAGGTAGGGGAGTGGGGGTACGGGTACAGCTACTTCTACTTTGACGTCACCGATCAGATCCAGGAAGGGAAGAAAAACACGCTAGCCGTGCAATTGACCAACCAGGGGCAGTCCTCGCGCTGGTACCCGGGGGCGGGCTTGTACCGCAAGGTGCAGGTAGTGGTGAAGAACCCTGAGAGCATTGACCAGTGGGGCACGTTTGTCACCACGCCGTTTATCTCCGCAGAACTGGCTAAGGTGAACATTAAAACCAAGGCTTCTGGCAGCAACGTGCGCCTGTTCACCCAGGTGCTGGATGCCAAAGGCAACACCGTGGCCACGGATAGTACGGGCAAGCGCTTCGGGAAAGAGTTCGAGCAGAATCTGGCCGTGCCCAACCCCCAACTCTGGAGCCCTGAGACCCCGTACCTGTATACCGCCGTTTCCAGGTTGTATGTAGGCAAAGAACTCAAAGACGAAGTCTCTACCCGCTTCGGGATACGGGAGATCAGTTATAAATCCACTGTGGGGTTCAGCCTGAACGGGAAGGTGCGCAAGTTCAAAGGAGTCTGCCTGCACCATGACCTGGGGCCGTTGGGAGCCGCCGTGAACAAGGCCGCCCTGCGCCGGCAACTGCAGATTTTGAAAGACATGGGCTGTGATGCCATCCGGAGCTCGCACAACATGCCGTCCCTGGAGCAGTTAGAGCTAGCCGACGAGATGGGGTTCATGTTCCTGGCCGAGAGCTTTGACGAGTGGGCCAAACCAAAGGTGAAGAACGGCTACAACCTGTTCTTTGAAGAGTACGCCGAAAAAGACATTGTGAGCCTGGTGCACGCTACCCGCAACCACCCGTCTATTGTTATGTGGAGCTCGGGGAACGAGGTGCCAGACCAGTGGGGGGCCGAAGGGGTGAAGCGCGCCAAATGGCTGCAGGATATCTTCCACCGCGAGGATCCTACCCGTCCGGTCACCGTGGGCATGGACCAGGTGAAAGCCACCATGGCCTCCGGTTTCGGGGCTCTTTTAGACATTCCGGGCCTGAACTACCGCGTGCACCTGTATGAAGAGGCGTTCAAAGCCTTCCCGCAAGGGATGATTCTGGGCTCAGAGACGGCATCTACCGTGAGTTCGCGCGGCATCTACAAATTCCCGGTAGAGAAAGCGATTGAGAAACAATACCCAGACCTGCAAAGCTCTTCCTATGACCTGGAATACTGCAGCTGGTCTAACCTGCCGGATGATGACTTCGTGCTACAGGACGACAAGCCCTGGGTGATTGGTGAGTTTGTGTGGACGGGCTTTGATTATCTGGGCGAACCCACACCGTATGACAACAAGTGGCCTTCTCGCAGCTCATACTTCGGGATCAATGACCTGGCGGGCTTGCCCAAGGATCGTTTTTACCTGTACCGCAGCCGCTGGAACAAGGACGCCGAGACGCTGCACCTTCTGCCGCATTGGAACTGGGAAGGCCGTGAAGGTCAGACCACTCCGGTGTTCGTGTACACCAACTATGACAGCGCTGAGTTGTTCGTGAACGGAAAAAGCCAGGGCATCCAAAAGAAACACGCCGCCACGCCCCAGAACCGGTACCGCCTCATGTGGATGGACGTGAAATACGAGCCGGGCACGGTGAAGGTAGTCGCCTTCGGGAAAGACGGCAATCCCGTGGCGGAAAGGGAAGTAAAGACCGCCGGCAAGCCGCATAGAATCGTGCTGCAACCAGACCGGACGCAGATCACCGCCGACGGGAAGGACATTTCCTTTGTGACCGTATCCGTGGTAGACAAAGACGGGAATCTTTGCCCCACGGCCACAAACCAACTCAGCTTCCAGGTGAAGGGGAAAGGCAGGTTCCGCGCCGCCTCTAACGGAGATCCTACCTCGCTGGAAATGTTCCATTTGCCCACCATGAAGCTGTTCAGCGGAAAACTGGTGGTGCTGGTGCAAGCCACAGACCAGGCCGGTGACATGGAGTTGTCGGTGAAAGGGAAAGGCCTGCAGACTGGACAGGTAAACCTGAAAGCTGTACGGTAAGTTTAGGGCGTGTTTTCTAGAAAGATGTTAAAATCAGAGTGTACTTGGTGATAAGTTGATCAGGTTATCCCACATAAGAGGGTAGCGAGCCAATAACTTTCATTCTTCTTAGAAGCCCCAGAAAAACCTTTCTAGGTAGAAAGGCTTTTCTGGGGCTTTTTTTAAAAAAGGCACCTAAAACTAAGACATGCCTGCCCATGGCCGGGCCAGGTTTACTATGTAGGTTAGGTCTCAGATCAACTGATGGGTTGTTTTAGTTGATAAATTGTTGTGTGCCAATTAAATACCTACTGGTGGGTATTCTCTTTGTTAGGTTTTATCTGTAGCTAGCAGTAGTTACTGGAAAACTTAAAAAATACAGATATGCCTAGAGGAGTTGTAATTTCCGCAGACCCAGCACCTTTAGTGGAAAGGTGCAAGGGTACCGTTGTTGCTATTGAAAGAGATGATAACATCGGGATTGATATAGGTGTCACCTACGAGTTTAACCGGGGCTCAGGAAACTGCTGTAACAAGCACCCTGGTGACATCATTGAGATCCTCAACAAGTTTGGGGATGGATCAGTCAACATTAGGTGTGAAAAGAAATTCAAAGTGGTGGAGGTTCGGACCGGAGGGAAAGAAGAGGCTACCGGAGTAGAGGAGGAGTCTACCAAAGCTGGAGAAACTACCGGCGGGAAAGAGGCGGTTTAAGTGGAGCTCCTTTTAAGGAAAATTTCCCTTTCTTCACCAGTGCTTCCTTAACTCAACAGAGCCTCCAGGTTTTGTAATGGAAGCAGGGAAGAAGCCTTTCTTGTCAAAAAGGAAACCTAAAGTAGTGCAGGAGGGGTTTCCTGGTTGTTTTCTGAAAAGAACCAGGAAAGCGGGGAGGTTTGCTTGCTCAGCCCTTGAGCCCTTGATCATATTTCGTTTTCCGGTCTGAACTTGAAGAATCAAAGACCATAACACGTTTCAAAGGCATTCTCTACCAAAGCCTTACTGAAAAGAACCGTTCACCGGCCCGGAGGAAAGATGTCTTTTGATGTAAAAAAGACCAGGAAATCTGCCTTTCTTAAGGCAGGGCATGATTTTACATGCTTTTCTTAAGAACAGGCCCTAAATACATGGAGATGTTCAACTCCCCGCGCCTAAGATCAAGCTTTGTAAGACATTAGCCTTTCCTACGCCAGAGGAAGGCAGCAAGTGCCGCCAATTTTTCAGAGAGGGTTACGGTACTATATAAAGGAGTACCCAGGGATCCGTTGGCTTTCCGGCAGATGCCTGAGGCGGGTGGCCTTGTTGGTTAGTTCCTCAAGGAAATCGTTGAAATATTCAGCAGTGCTCTTCCTATCCCAGCCGAACCGTTCCTTAAATAAAGATTCTGGCAAAGTGGTTGTCCAGGTGGTTGCGCATGCCGTTGCGCAGCATCTCCGCCGATCCATGCTCAATAATGTCTACCAGGCCCTTGTGGGAGACAAACTTCCGTACGGCCACGTCTTTGGTCAAAATGCCGCTGCTGTGGGCGTAGTCAAAAACCGGGAGCAGCATTTTCTGGAATTTTTTGAGGGTGGTGTTGCCTGTGATCTCATAGAGCTTGCCGTGGAAATTGATCTCATGCTGGATCTGGAAATGCATGGTGTCTGACAAATCCGGCTCTTTAGAGGCGATTTCCCTTAGTTCCTCCACGTCTTCCTTCGTGACCCGCTCCATGATAAAATCGGCCATGCCGATCTCCAGGACCAGGCGTAGCTCAAAGGCCTCGCGCAGGGTGGCATTGTCCAACACCTGCGGAATCATCCGCTTCTCCAGCAACGCCAACAGGTCTGGGTTAGTGATTACTGCGCCCCGGTGCCGCTTAGACTCAATGAGCCCAATCATGCGCAACCGTAAGAGCGCTTCCCTTACCACCGTGCGGCTTACCCCAAGGCTGCTGGCCAGCTCAATCTCTTTGGGGATGGCGTCGCCTACTTTGAAGTTCTTGTGGATGAGCAGGTCAATGAGGTTCTTCTCCACTCTGTCTACAAGGGAACTGGTGTCTATGGTGTTTATTTTATCAAATAGGTTATCCATTCTTATATGTATGATGTAAGCAGAGGGTAAATCTTTCTTTTTCGCAAAAATACCGAATTGAAGATAAACTTTCTTTAAAATCTTTGAAACTGATGTTAGGAAATTATGAAATTGCTATCTAATTTTATTATGTCATACTTAATGCAACTTAATGGTTCATCCTTCTCAACAAATTCTATTATGACTAAACAACTACTTAAATTCTTATTCTTAGGCATTGGGCTATTTCTTTGCCAAGAACTGTACGCGCAGGCAATAGATGTCACCGGGCGTGTTGTCTCTTCAGAGGACGGTCAGCCCCTTATTGGGGTAAGTGTGGTCCTGAAAGGCACAGCGCAAGGGACGCAGACTAACGTAGAAGGTAAATTCAGCTTAAAGGCCCAAGTAGGAGATGTGGTGCAGTTTACATATATGGGTTATGTTTCGCAGGAGGTGAGGATTGCCGCAAAAAATGCGGTGCTGGAAATCGCCCTAGCCCGGACGGCTACCAAACTGGACGAAGTAGTGGTGGTGGGATATGGTACTCAATCTAGGGAGACCATTACCAGCTCTATTGCAAAAGTAGATAAACAGGTCTTGGAAAGTGTGCCACGCGCCAACGTGGCTAGTGCCCTGCAAGGTACCGTTTCCGGTGTGCAGGTGGTTAATGCCACCGGCCAGCCGGGTGCAGCGCCTTCTATAAGACTAAGAGGGGGAGCTTCAATCAATAACCCGGGGCCCCCACTAGTTATTGTAGATGGAATTATAAGGACTCTGAATGACATACCCACAGATAATGTTGAGTCTATTGAAGTATTGAAAGATGCGGCCGCCACTGCTATCTATGGGGCAAGAGCCAATAATGGGGTGATCCTGGTTACAACTAAGAAGGGGAAAAATGGGGTGGCCCAAGTGTCGTACAAGTTCACCGGGGGTTACAACCAGCGAAGAGAGGGCTACAATTACCTAGGGGCAAGAGACTATATCCATTATACTAGGTTAGGCTACCTGAACTCAGGCAGAACACTGGCGCAGGTAAATTCCTCCAGAGGGCTTGGCTTTCTAAATGATGCCGCCAATTTGGCAAGTTTTGATATCCGTAAACTGGATGGTACCACTCGCGGCCTCCTGACGCAAGGGTGGGAAGCAATGCCAGACCCTTATAATCCTGCCACAGATTCAATTCTCTTCAAAGACCATGGCGGTAAGATAGAGGATCTTGTGTTCCGGGACACTTACACCAAAGAGCATTTCGTGAACGTAGTGGGCGGGAATGATAAAGGGAAATACTTTGCCAGCTTTGGGTATTATGATGAGGATGGGGTCATTGTGGGGTCTCAATACAGACGCTATACTGCCGATGTAAACGGCTCTTACAGAGTAAAACCCAATGTGGAGGTGAGTACCGGTGTAACGCTTTCTACCTCTTCTCAAATTGGGACGGTGGGCGGAGAAGTAAACACGCTTTACCGGAGCCTGGCCATCTGGCCTACCTTTAACCCGTGGCTGGATGAGGCAAAGACGTTGCCAAACCCCGGTAATGGTTCAAGCGACGGGAACCCGCTTTATTGGCTGGGAAGAGTGGTCCAGGATGATGAGTTGAACAGGGTCACGGCCAGCGGTGCGGTCACCTGGGATATATTGCCGGGCTTGTTCTTGAAGGGATCAGGAAGTGCTTATATGGCGGAGAGGAAGAATGAGTATTTCCAGAAATCTACCCAAACCTATACTGATATCTTCGCCAATCCTCAGCGATTTAACACCTCTCGTAACTCTTCCGCTAGTTTACAAAGGGATTTCCAACAACAGTATAGCGCTATTCTAAATTATAGCAAGTCATTTGGCGGAAACCACAATCTGGATGCCACCCTAGGGACAGAGTATTTTGGGGTTAACTCCTTTTCCATGCAGGTATTGGGCCAGAATGCCCCCACTGATGACATTCCTACGGTGAACGCTTCCACTACCTTCAGCCCAGGAAACAATTTCAGCTCTAAATCAGATTACAAAATCATCTCTGCTTTAGGCAGGCTGAATTACAACTATGACGAACGTTACCTTCTTACCATGGTTTTTCGGCAAGATGCAGTTTCCAGCTTAGCTAAAGAGAACAGGGTGGGTTTCTTCCCGGGTATGTCTGCCGGTTGGAATGTGCACAGGGAGGCTTTTTTCCAAAACAGCGGATTGGTCAACTATATCTCTACCCTGAAGCCCCGGGTTAGCTATGGCGTAAACGGGAACGTGGCCGGTTTGGGTAGATATGAGGTGCAGGGTGTTTATGGTCTGCAAACCAATTATGGCGGATCAGCAGGATTTCTTAATACCGGTGTGATTAACACTAACTTAAGATGGGAGAAAAGTAAGACCACTGACGTTGGTCTGGACTTGGGCCTTCTGGACAACAGGGTCAGCTTATTGTTTGATTACTATAATAGGAAAACCAGCGACCTGCTGACAAACCTTACCCTTCCTAGCTATGTTGGTTTTGGATCCTTTAGAACCAACCTAGGGACTTATCAAAATAAGGGTTATGAGTTTGCTTTAGAATCTGAAGTTCTAAGGTCTAAGGCTGGAATAAACCTGACAGTAGGCGCCAATGCTGCCTATGTGAAAAATAAGATTTTGCAGCTGCCATTCAACGGTAATGAAAACAACAGGCAAGGGGGGATCCAAATTTATGACCCAGCTGCTGGCAAAGTTGTTTGGGTTGGCGGACTACAGGAAGGAGGAACCTTAGGAGATATCTACGGCTACAAGCAGGTATCTATCTTCAAAAATGCGGAAGAGGTGGCGACCGTGGCAGGGAAGCGATATGATGCCATTGCCAGGATATCTGGTCCTAACCTTCCGGCAGGCAGCGGTGGGCGCATCACTCCTGGTGACGTGAACTGGCTGGATGTAGACAAAAATGATACAATTGATACAAGAGATCAGGTGCGTTTGGGGAATTATAACCCAAAATGGACCGGTGGTTTCTCTACCAACCTGTCTTACAAAGGCCTCTCTTTGTTTACCCGCTTTGATTTTGCTTTGGGGCATACCATCTACAATGACTTAGTAGCAAGAACTCTAGGTAATTACCAAGGCTCCTTCAACTACATAGACTTGATAAAAGATGCTTGGTCACCTACCAATACGGAGACAGATATCCCTAAAGTATACTTTGCTGACCAAGTTTCTGGCTCCAAGCAAAATTACACCAGGGCTAATAATGGGAACGCGTTCCTGAATGGCAATAACTCAAGGTTCTATGAAAAGGGGGATTACCTTGCCTGCCGCGAGATCACGCTTTCTTATAACCTCTCTCAGGATTTCTTGTCGAAAATAAAGGTGCTATCTCAGGCTAGGGTGTATACCAGTTTCAGCAACCTGTTCTATGTAACGAAATTCAGTGGGCCATCGCCAGAGCCGCCTCTTATCGACGGCAACCCAACCGGTATTTATATGGGTACCTACCCTACGCCAAGGACTGCTATTTTGGGTGTTCAGGTTTCTTTCTAAAGCGATAAACGATTCTAAGCATGAAAAAATATATAAGGTTCATTCTCTCCATCATAAGTGTAGTAACGCTAACGAGCGCCTGTTCAGATGAACTGGACTTAGCGCCTGTCAGTAGTTTAAGTGATGCCAGTTACTGGAAGTCACCTGACCAATTTGATGCCTTCGTCACGGGCGTCCATTCGTCCTTCAGGAGCCATAACTCTAATTTTCAGCGGTTGGGTGAAATGCGCTCAGATATTTTTGGCACGGAGACGCCTTTGGGGCCAACCTTTACTGGAGAGGCTACGCAAGGTTTGGAACGTATGTGGTTACAAACTTTGGATAACAATGATCCGGGGGTGAGTAACTTTGGTGGATTTTATTTTAATATCAACCAGCTAAACCTGCTAATCAATAAACTCACTACTTCAGATATCGTTACTGCCGCCAATAAGGAATATTATCTGGGCATTGCCCACGGCATGCGGGCGTACTACTACTTCCACCTGTTGCGTTCATGGGGCAAAGTGGTGATCCAAACAGAGCCTGTTTTTTCAATTGACGTTTCTAATCTGGCAAAGCCTGCCTCCAGTGAGGAGGAGGTGATGAAGCTCATTAAGGCCGATATTGAAAGCTCAGCCAGCAGTTTTGGCACCAACTATACCTTCAGAAACAACAAAGGCTTCTGGTCTAAAGCCGCCACGTTGATGCTGAAGGCGGAAGTGTACCTGTGGACCAGCTACAGAGGCGGCGGAGGCGGAGATGCCACCATCGCCAAGACCGCACTGACAGATATCCAGACCAACATCCCTTCGCTTGCTCTGCAACCTAACTTTGCTAATGTGTTTGCGACTAAAGGAAATAATGAAATTATTTTTGCCATTCGTTACTTGCTGAATGAGGCCACTATGGGGTTTGTGCCTGGCAGCTTCACGCCGCAAACCAGCTTAATCATAAACTTCTATGACTCCTTGCAGAACAGGAAGTTTGACGTGGGGACTGACAACTGGGGTGGCCTTCTACGGGCGCCAATCAAGGTGTCTACATTCAGAGCATTTGATAATAACGACTCCAGAAAATGGGCAACCATACAGCCCGCCTATAGCAAAGTTGGCGCGAATTACGTCATTGCTGGGGCATTTGTAAAGAAATACCAAGGGGAGCAGAATGCCGGCAGCCGCCAGTATACCAACGATTTTCCTATATACCGGCACGCAGACCTGCTTTTAATGTTGGCAGAGGCTAAAGTGATCTTAGGGGAAGACCCTGCTCCCGAGATTAATAGGGTGCGGCAACGCGCCTTCGGGGCAAACTTCCTCCCGCTGGTACACGGGTATCCTAACCAAGCTATAGACACAAACCCCAAAGAGGCTATTCTTAGGGAACGTTTCCTGGAATTTGTTTTTGAAGGAAAGCGCTGGTATGACTTAAGAAGGATGGGCGATAATTTTGTCTATAAGTACACCACACTTACGCCAGGTCAGTCTTACAAGCTTCTCTGGCCAATAGACCGCACCACTTTGACCAACAACAGGGCTCTTGAGCAAAATCCAGGCTACCCTAAATTTTAGATAAGTGGTGTGATATGAAAGTAAGGGACTATGAAAAGACCTGCGCTTTCATATCACACCACCTTCTTCTTGGTTTAGCGGAATGGGCAGAAGGTAGGGTGTAGACGGCAGAGTTGGTAGCAGTGCTTGCCTACCTGATTAAAGCTCAAGACCTAAAGGTAAATAGAGTGAAAGTAAGTCCACCTAGTACCAGCTCTAGCTTTTTTATTTCCACTTGGCAACAATGGCTTGCGACAGCCATTATAAGTACTTTTGTTTTTGGGCTAGTTTTAGAGAAATAGCCCAAAAACAAAACAGCTTCTTTTAAAGTGTTACCGGGCGCTTGCCCAATTATTTCCTTCAACATACTTCTTGAGAAAGAGAAGTTTAGTGACAAAGAGAATTTATGAATTTAGAACATTTACAAGGGCTGATCGCGGCTCCATTCACTCCCATGCATGTAGATGGAAGCCTGAATCTTTCACTAATCCCTGCGTATTATCAACTCCTGAAAAGTAACGGAAACACTGGCGCCTTTATCTGCGGTTCAACCGGCGAAGGGGTTTCGCTGACGGTTGCGGAAAAAAAGCAGGTGGCGGAGGCGTGGGCCGAGGCCACCGAAGGGGACCTTGATTTCAAGGTGATCACCCTGGTAGGCGGCACCTGTCTGCAAGACGCCGTTGACCTGGCCCAGCACGCCCGGCAGGTAAACTTACACGGCATCTCGTTTACCGCCCCTTTTTACTTTAAGCCGGCCAATGTGCAAAAGCTGGCCGAATGCTGTGAAGTGGTGGCCAATGCCGTGCCAGACATGCCGTTCTATTATTACCATATTCCCGTGCTCACCGGCGTGAATTTCCAGATGATTGACCTCCTCAAGGAGGTGTCTGGCCAGATTCCTAACTTTGCGGGCATCAAGTATACCCATGAAGATTTCATGGACTTCCTGTCTTGCCTCCAGTTTGAGGATGGGAAATACGATATGCTGTGGGGACGCGATGAGAACTTGCTCTCAGCCCTGGTGCTGGGCGCGAAAGGCGGCGTAGGAAGTACCTACAACTATGCGGCTCCGCTGTACCAGGAACTTATTGAAGCCTACAACCAGGGAGACCAGGAGAAGGCCCGCCGCCTGCAGCAATTATCCATTGACATGATCCGGTTGCTGGGCAAATACGGCGGCATTGCCACCGGTAAGGCCTTCATGAAGTTGGTAGGCTTAGACTGTGGTGAATTCCGCCTGCCGGTACGCAACATGAGCGCTGCCCAGTTTGAAGCCTTCAGTGAAGAGGTAGCGGCCCTGGGCTTTAAAGAATTCTGTTCACGCTCTTCTGAGTTGAGCATGCACAAAATGGTTTTATGAGAATTACATTAACAATTCTTTTATCTCTTTGGGTGCTGACTGCCAGTTATGCGCAGTTGCCCAAAGCGAACAGCATTTCCTGGTCTATGGCTGCCGAGGTGCCTGCTTCCCCGGGGAGCAAGGTACAGCCCGGCCTGGCCGGCTCAACGGGAGGTGTGCACAACAATGTCCTGCTGGTGGCAGGGGGCGCCAATTTCCCGGAGGGTATGCCTTGGGAGGGAGGCAAGAAAAAATACTGGCAAGACATCTTTGTTCTGTCTAAAGGTGAAAAAGGAGACTATACCTGGCTGGAGAAAACCTTCCAGCTTCCAGAGCCTGTGGCTTACAGTGCCAGCGTGACCACCGAGAAAGGTGTGGTGAGTATTGGGGGCGAAAACGAGAAAGGCATCCAGAAACGGGTGCAACTGTTGCAGTGGGACCCAGCGGCCAAAAAGGTAAAGATCTTGGCCTTGCCTGATCTTCCTTTGCCGCTCACCAACGCGGCCGCCGCCTTGCTAGGCAACCACGTGTACGTGGCCGGGGGCGAAACCACGGGAGGCAGTACCAATGGTCTCTTCCGCCTAAATCTTGCTTCTACGGCCTCTGGCTGGGAAACCCTACCAGCGTTGCCTGCTAAGTTGTCGCACGCGGTAGCGGTGGCGCAGTCTAACGGAGAATATCCAGCGTTGTATGTAATTGGGGGTAGAACCCAATCGCCTTCGGGCGTGAGCCAATTACATGGCACCACTTTCCGGTTTGATCCTAAACGAACTGCGTGGAAACAGTTGAACGGCGTGTCAGATGGCAAAGGAAACCAGACTCCGCTCTCCGCCGCAGCCGGCCTGGCTTCTGGGGCCAATTATATCCTGGTGCTGGGGGGCGACAAAGGCGATGTCTTTACCAAGATTGAGCAGCTGAACGCGGCTATTGCCCAAACCCCAGATGGGATCCAAAAACAACAACTGCTAGCCGAGAAGCAAAAGTTGCAGACCACCCACGTGGGCTTCAGCAAAGACATTTACCTCTACAACACCGTCACTGATTCCTGGACCAGGAACGGGGAGTTGCCCTATGCTCCGGTCACTACCTTTGCCGTCCGGTGGGGGAGCGACTTCTTCATCCCTTCTGGGGAGGTGAAGCCAGGGGTACGTACGGTGCAGGTACTGAAAGGCAGCCTTACCCCGCAGCATTACTTTTCCTGGTTAGATTACCTGGTGGTATTCGTATACCTGGGTCTGATGGTGGGCATAGGCATCTGGTCTTCCAGCAAGCAAGATACGACTGATGATTATTTCCGGGGCGGGCAACGCATACCCGGTTGGGCGGCCGGCCTCAGTATCTATGGCACCCAGCTGAGCGCCATCACCTTCATGTCTATACCGGCCAAGACCTACGCCACCAACTGGAATTACTTTATCCTGCAGATGACCATCATCATGGTTATTCCGGTCATTACCACGTATTTCATTCCGTTTTACCGCAAACTGCAGATCACCTCGGCATACGAGTACCTGGAGAAGCGTTTCAATTATGCGGCCCGGGCCCTGGCCTCGGCCCTGTACATCTTGTTGCAGCTGGGCCGCCTGGCCATTGTGTTGCTGCTGCCTAGTCTGGCGCTTACGCTGGTAACGGGCATCAACGTGAACCTGTGCATTCTGCTCATGGGCGTCATCACCGTCTTCTATACCATGAAAGGCGGAATTGAGGCAGTAGTCTGGACCGATGTGGCCCAGGTGGTGATTCTCTTGGGAGGTGCCTTGGTGTGTCTTGTCATGATTCCTTTTCAGTTGGAGGCAGACGCCAGCACCATGTGGCAGACCTTGCAAGACAACGGAAAACTGGACCTGTTGAATACCACGTTCAGCTTCACAGAGCCAACCCTTTGGGTGGTCCTGTTGGGCGGTCTGGCCATCAACGTGATCACCTATGGGGCAGACCAATCGGTGGTGCAGAAGTACCTGACCACCAAAGACGAGGCCGGTTCTAGAAAAAGCCTGCGCCTGGGGGCTTGGATGGCCTTGCCCTCGGCCTTGATCTTCTTCTCCATTGGTACGCTGCTTTACCTGTTCTTTAAGGAAAACCCGCAGAAAATAAACCTCCAACTCCAGAGCCAGGATGCCATCTTCCCGTGGTACATCGTGTCTGAGTTACCGTCTGGGATCACTGGTTTGCTCATTGCCGCCGTTTTTGCCGCCGCCATGTCTACCCTCAGCAGCAGCATCAACTCGGTGACCACAGCGTTAGTGACGGATTTTTACCGGAAAGCCTTCACCTCAAAATCCGAGGAAAGCTACCTGCGCACGGCCAAATACATGACCTTGGCCATTGGCGTGGTGGGTACCTCCCTGGCGCTGGTGATGGCGCAATGGGGCGTTTCTTCCCTTTGGGATCAGTTCAATACCATTCTGGGGTTGTTTACCGGCGGCTTGGGTGGTTTGTTCGTCCTGGGCATTTTCACCAAGAGAGCAAACGCCAGAGGAGCCATCACCGGTCTTTTCCTCAGCGGCCTGGTGCAGTATTATATCAGCCAATACACCAACATCAACTTTTTGCTTTTCGCTTTCACGGGCTTAGTTACCTGTGTCTTCTTTGGCTACCTGTTCAGTCTGCTGTTTGGTGGGCAAGACAAGGAGATCACCGGGCTAACGGTCTATGAAAGAAACAACCCAACCGTGCAGGAGGGGGAAGTGGTAGAAAAGGCAGTGGGGGTTTAACGGCCGTTTCTGGCAAATGACCCTCTTTTCAAAAAACGCTTTCCGGCCATGTGCAGCGCCGGGAAGCGGATTTCTAACCAAGTAAAGAGTACCAACTTAGGAGTATAATGAAAACCAAATTCACAGTGCCTCACAGTAAACACCTTTTAGTCTGTTTGTTCTTGTTTCTGATGGGCAGCGTTAGTTGCGCCCAGAAAGTACCTCAAGCCTCTACCGGGGGCATTACCAGTACAGCGCCCGCCGTTCCGGTGCTTAAAGGAATGGAGACCAACCCGCTGCTGCGCGTAACGGTCTATGTGCCGGCCGGGCCAGAGGTGGCCTATGAGCAAATCACCGCCCGGCTGAATGCCACGGCCCTGAAGGACCTGGAAAAGCTGGAGGTGTTTTTCACGGGCAATGAGCCCTTGTTTTCTTCTAAAAATCCGGTGGCTTCCCTTTCTCCCTCCACTGCCACCTTTCAGGTGCCGGTGCAACTCCGCCTGAAGCCCGGGAAGAATTACCTCTGGTTCAGTGCCAAGTTGAAAGAATCAGCCAATCCTGACCATTTGGTAGAGCTCCACGCCACCCACCTTACCAAAGCCGGGGGCCAGAAGCAGCCGGTGCTGGAAGACAATTCTGTCTATGCCAAACGCATTGGCGTGGCCCTGCGCAAGGCCGGTGACCAGGGCGTGGATACCTACCGTATTCCCGGTATTGTCACCACCAAAAAAGGAACCCTGCTGGCCGTGTATGACATCCGGTATGACCACTCCCGTGACCTGCCGGCGAACATTGACGTGGGCCTGAACCGCAGCACCGACGGCGGCAAGACCTGGGAGCCCATGAAGATCATCATGGACATGGGGGAGCCGCACAAGAACAATGGCATTGGGGACCCCGCCATTCTGTATGACCCCAAAACCGACAAGATCTGGGTAGCAGCCCTTTGGAGCAAAGGGAACAAATCAATTGCCGGCTCAAAACCAGGTTTGTCTCCTGATGAAACCGGCCAGTTTGTGTTGGTGAGCAGCAATGATGATGGCCTTACCTGGTCAGCCCCGCAGAGCATCACAGATCAAGTGAAGAACCCCGCCTGGAACCTCTATTTCAACGGTCCCGGCAACGGCATTGCCATGCAGAACGGCAAACTGGTGTTCCCGTCACAGTACTGGGACGAGAAAGGCATGCCGCACTCCGCCATCATTTACAGCGATGACCACGGTACTACCTGGAAGAGCGGCATTGGCGCTAAGTCAAACACGACTGAGAGCCAAGTAGTGGAAACCACGCCCGGCACGCTCATGCTGAACATGCGCGATAACCGCGGCCAGTACCGCTCTGTGGCCACTACCACAGACATGGGCAAAACCTGGGTAGAGCACCACACTTCCTACAGTGCGTTGCAAGACCCGGTGTGTATGGCCAGTCTGATCAAAGCCAACGTGAAAACGAAGAATGGGAAGAAAGACGTCCTTTTCTTCAGCAATCCTAACACCCTCAACAGCCGCACCAACATCACCCTGAAAGCGAGCCTTGACCTGGGAGAGACCTGGCAGCCCGCCAACCAACTCTTGCTGGATGAGCGCTCTGGGTTTGGCTATTCTGCCCTCACCAAAGTGGATGATGAAACCATCGGGATTCTGTATGAAGGAGTGAAAGACCTCTACTTTGTGCGCATCCCGGTGCGTGATATCATCAAATAAAAGTAGCCGCAGAAAGTAAATGTAGACTGCCGTATTCTGATGCTTCTGCCCAATGCCCTCCTGAAAAGGGGGGCATTGGGCCTAAAGGGAGTTATTAGGAGAACGGCCTGGGTTTAATGTCCCTTTTTACTAAAATCCACTTGAACCAGTCAATCACCAATCCTTCTTCTCCTTCACTTTGCCTGCTTTGGGGAAAAGCTCTTTTTCTCCTTGCTTTTCTGAGCGTTCTGGTGGCTTTCCCCGGGGTAGCGCTGCCGCAGGCAAAGGTGCTGAAAGTGGCCTGTATCGGTAATTCCGTAACCTACGGGTATGGCATCCAGGACCGCGAGCAGAGTTCCTACCCGGCGCAGTTGCAGAAATTGTTGGGCGCAGGGTACCAGGTGGGTAATTTTGGCTTGAGCGGCGCCACCTTGCTGGAGAAAGGGCACCGGCCTTACAACAAGACCCAGCAGTACCAGGACGCGCTGGCCTTCAAAGCTGATATCGCTATCATCCACCTGGGTCTCAACGACACCGACCCCCGCAATTGGCCTAATTACCAGGATGAGTTCGCCGGTAATTATTACAACATCATAGATGCGTTGCGCGCCGGTAACCCGGAGGTCAAGATTTACATCTGCCGCCTGACGCCCATTTTCTCCGGCCACCCAAGGTTTATTTCCGGTACCAGAGAGTGGTATTGGCAGATTCAGTCCTTGATTCCGGTGATTGCCCAGAACAGGAAGACCGGCTTGATTGACTTGCATAGCCCGCTTTACCCGCGCCCGGACCTGTTCCCAGATGAGCTGCACCCCATCAAAGAAGGCGCTACTATTCTGGCCAACACCATTCACGCGGCCATTACTGGTCAGTATGGCGGTTTGAAAGTAGATCCGGTTTTTGCTGACCACATGGTGTTGCAGCAGAAAATGCCTTTGCCGGTGCAGGGTACGGCCAATGCAGGAGCGAAAGTAACCGTGCAGTTTGGGCCGGAAAAGGCGACGGCTACCGCCGATGCCAATGGTAAGTGGCGCGTGGTGCTGGGGCCGCAGAAAGCGGGCGGCCCTTATCAGCTGCAGGTTTCCACGCCAGATACCAGCCTCCTCATCCGGGATATCCTGGTGGGGGAAGTGTGGTTATGCTCGGGCCAATCCAACATGGCGATGCGGGTGAAAGAAGTTGTGCACACCAGCGCAGAGATGCGGGACGCGCAGCAGGCGTCTACTATTCGCCTATTGAAAATGAAACCTTTGGCCGAGACCGGTGACTATACCTGGGATTCTTTAACCCAGAAAAAAGTAAACCAACTGGAATACTTTTCCGGCACCTGGCGCCGCGGCGACTCAGCGGGAGCCAAAGATTTCTCCGCCGTGGCCTACTATTTCGGGAAGCGGTTGCAGGAGCAGCTAGGCGTGCCCGTTGGGCTCATTGAAGTGGCCGTGGGTGGCTCCGGTACTGAGTCCTGGATTGACCGGTACACCCTGGAGCACCATCCGCAGTTGGTGAGCCTGCTGGCCAACTGGCACAGTTCAGATTTCCTGATGCCCTGGGTACGGGAGCGGGCGGCTAAAAACCTGGGCACCGCAGCCGTGGGCAAGCGGCGGCATCCGTACCAGCCTGCCTATAATTATGAGGCGGGTATTGCGCCCCTGGTTTCGTTTCCCATCAAGGGCGTGCTCTGGTACCAGGGCGAAAGCAACGCCCACAACATAGAGCTCCACGAAACGCTGTTCCAAACCTTGGTCAGCAGCTGGCGCCAGAAGTGGGGCTATGAATTTCCGTTTTACTACGTACAGCTCTCGGGCATCAACCGCCCCAGCTGGCCCCAGTTCCGGGACAGCCAGCGCCGCCTGCTGACTCAGATTGCCAACACCGGCATGGCCGTGAGCAGTGACCTGGGCCATCCTACCAATGTGCACCCCACCCAGAAAAGACAGATAGGCGAGCGGCTGGCGGCTTGGGCATTGGCCCAAACCTACCAAAAGCGCGTGCCCTACAGCGGCCCCTTGTTCAAAGAGGTAACGGTGTCCGGAGGCAAAGCTTTTTGCTCGTTCCAGTTCAGTGAGGGCCTGCGTTCCGCTGACGGTCAGCCGGTGCGCGGGTTTGAAGTAGCGGGCCCAGACCTGGTATTTCGGGAAGCTACTGCTGTGATCAAAGGCAGCAAGGTACAGGTGTCGTCAGACCAGGTGCCAGAACCCAAATATGTGCGCTACGCCTGGCAGCCTTTCACCACGGCCAATCTGGTGAACAAAGCAGGTTTTCCGGCCTCCACTTTTAACAGTTATACCATCCCCAAAGGATAAACTCTTTTTCCTATGACCACCATTGATCCATCTACCATAGACCATTACCGGGCGTTTTACAAAAAACAGCTCTTAGAAGACACCGTGCCCTTCTGGTTCCCGCGCTCCATTGACGAGGAATTCGGCGGGTATCTGTTCATGCGCGACGCTGATGGCTCCCTGATAGACGACGACAAAGCCGTCTGGATTCAGGGCCGGGGTGCCTGGCTCTTGTCCACGCTTTATAACACCGTAGAACAGAAGCCTGAGTGGCTGGCGGGTGCCAAGAAAGGAATCGACTTCCTGCGCCAACATTGCTTTGACACAGACGGCCGCATGTTTTTCCACGTGACCCGTGACGGCCAGCCTATCCGGAAGCGCCGCTATTTCTTTTCAGAGACCTTTGCCGTGATTGCCTTTGCCGCTTACGCCAAAGCCAGTGGTGACCAGGAAGTGGCCGCCGAGGCCCGCCGGCTGTTCGGGAAATGCATTGAGTACGCCACCACCCCTGGTTTGCTGCCGCCCAAATTTACCGGCACCCGTCCGGCCAAAGGCATTGGCGTGCCCATGATCATGATCAACACCGCCCAGCAGCTGCGTGACACCATAGGTGATGACCGGTGCGATGAGTGGATCTCCAAGTGGATCAAGGAAATTGAGCAGGACTTCGTGAAAGACGACATCCAGTGCGTGATGGAGCAGGTGAGCCCAGACGGCAGCATCATTGACCATATTGACGGCCGTACCCTTAACCCGGGCCACGCCATTGAAGGCGCCTGGTTTATCCTGCAGGAGGCCAAGCATCGTAACAACGACCCGCACCTGATCAACCTGGGCTGCCGCATGCTGGACTACATGTGGGAGCGAGGCTGGGACAAAGAGCACGGCGGCATCATCTATTTCCGCGATGTGTACGGCAAACCTGTGCAGGAATACTGGCACGACATGAAGTTCTGGTGGCCTCAGAATGAGACTATCATTGCCACCCTGCTGGCTTACGTCATGACTGGCAACGAAAAATACGCCACCTGGCACCAACAGGTGCATGACTACGGCTATTCCCATTTCCATGACAAAGAGCACGGGGAGTGGTTTGGGTACCTGCACCGCGACGGCAGCCGGTCTTCTTCCATCAAAGGAAACCTGTTCAAAGGCCCTTTCCATTTACCCCGCCAGGAGTGGTACTGCTGGCAGTTGCTGGAAGAGGCCGCCAAAAGCAAATCCTTGCATCGTGTTTCAGACCAGTTTTCTGAAGAACAACGCTAAAAGGCCTCCGCTTTGCCAAGAAGTAAACCCCCCGGATTTTCTTGCGTTTGGTTTCCAAGCCATTTCAAAGAAACAGCCGGTAAACCTCAGAGGGAAAATCTCCTCTGTTATTCTGTACAAGATCAGGTCTGCTTAGGAATAAGCAGACCTGATTTGTTTTCACCCCTGTCTGGTTCTGGCAGGCCTGCGTGGACTTTATAGGATTTTGGGGCCGGCCTTCCGTCCGGTGGAATACGTATATGGTTAGAATTACACTTATATTTATTCGCCTGGGTGCGGGAACTGAAAAGCACTGTTTTCTTGAAAACAGGTGATAAAAGGCAGCCTGTAGAAATTGCCGGGCTCAGGCCCGATGGAATATTCTCTAAAAGACAAAGCAGCATGGCAGGATTGGAACAGTTTTCCCTGAAAGACAGGGTAATCGTGATTACAGGCGCTACCGGGGTATTGGGCGAGGCTTTCAGTCTGGCAGTAGCCCAGGCTGGGGCTAAGGTGGCCATTCTGGGCCGAAACCAGGAGCGGGCCCAGGAGCGCGTGAAAGCCATCCAGGAACAGGGCGGCCAAGCCCTGGCCGTTCTAGCCGATGTGCTGGACGAAGCCGAAATGGAAAGAGCCAAAGAGGAAGTCCTAAAAGCCTGGGGCACGGTAGACGGGTTGGTGAACGGCGCGGGCGGCAACATGCCCGGGGCCACGGTTTCCCCGGATCAGGACGTCTTTGACTTCAGCGTGGAAGATACGCGCCGGGCCGTGGACCTCAACCTGTTCGGGACCGTGATTCCTACCAAGGTGTTTGGGAAAGTGATGGCCCAGAAAGGCCGGGGCGTGATTGTGAACATCTCCTCCCTGGCGGCGCAACGGCCCCTGACCCGGGTATTGGGGTACGCCATGGCCAAAACCGCGGTAGAGTCTTTCACCCAGTGGATGGCGGTGGAACTGGGCCAGCGCTACGGCGGAGCCCTCCGGGTGAATGCGCTGGCACCTGGCGTTTTCCTCACCTAGCAGAACCGGCCTTTGATGCTCCAGTCAGACGGAAGCCTGTCAGAAAGGGCGGGCAAGTTCATCTCCAACACCCCGTACGGGCGGTTCGGGGAACCCGAGGAACTGACCGGAACCCTCATCTACCTGCTCAGTGACGCCTCCCGGTTTGTCACCGGCGAGACCGTGGTGGTAGACGGTGGGTTCAATGCGTTTTCAGGGGTTTAACCTTTATTTCAAAACAAGATGCCATTACTGCAAAGCTGGCGCTGGTACGGGCCCAATGACCCGGTCACGCTGCAAGACATAAAACAAGCCGGGGCCAGAGGAATCGTCACGGCCCTGCACCACATCCCCAACGGGCAGGTGTGGCCCGTGGCCGAGATACAGCAACGCAAAGCCGAGATAGAGCAGGCCGGGTTGGTCTGGAGCGTGGTGGAAAGCGTGCCGGTGCATGAATCCATCAAAACCCAGGCCGCCGGTTTCCAGGAATACATTGAGAACTACAAGACCTCGCTCCGGAACCTGGCCCAGTGTGGCATTCACCTGGTCACCTACAACTTCATGCCGGTGCTGGACTGGACCCGCACCGACCTGGCCTATGAAGTGGAAGACGGTTCTAAGGCCTTGCGCTTTGAGATGGCCGCCTTCATTGCCTTTGACGTGTTCCTGCTTCAACGCCGGGGGGCAGAAAAGGACTACACCCCCGTTCAGTTGGCCAAAGCCCAGGCCCGCTTTGCCGCCATGTCAGACGCTGAAAAACTGCAGTTGCAGCAAAACATCATTGCCGGGTTACCAGGGAGCGAAGAGAGTTTTACGCTGGCCCAGTTCCAGCAGGCTCTTGACGCTTACCAAGACATCACCCCAGAGAAACTGCGGGAGAACCTCATTTATTTCCTGCGGGAGATCGTTCCGGTGGCCGAGGCCGAAGGCATGAAGATGGTGATTCACCCCGACGACCCGCCGTACGGTATCCTGGGTTTGCCCCGGGTAGTCAGCACCGCCCAGGACATAGAGGCGCTGGTACAGGCGGTGCCGTCTTTAAGCAACGGCCTTTGTTTCTGCACCGGCTCTTTTGGGGTGCGGGAAGACAACAACCTGCCGGAGATGGTCAGGATGTTTGGCGACCGCATTAATTTTGTGCACCTGCGCAGCACCCAGCGCGATGAGGAAGGCAACTTCTATGAAGCCAACCACCTGGAAGGAGACGTGGACATGTACGCCGTCATGCGGGAACTGCTGGCCGTGATGCAGCGCAGGAACCTTGCCATTCCCATGCGGCCCGACCACGGGCACCAGATGCTGGACGACCTGCACAAGAAAACCAATCCCGGTTACTCGGCCATTGGCCGCCTCAGGGGCCTGGCGGAACTGAGAGGCCTGGAGATGGGCATTGCGCGTTCGCTGCAAGAGAAGTAGCCAAAGCTATTTTAGGGCTGGTTTTGTAAAAGGGGAGCAAAAACCTTTGGGTTGCCCTGGTCACTTCTGGTGCAACTCTGGCAACAGGAGCCTTTTCCTGTTTAGGCCCTGTTTTAGCAAAAAAGACCCTCTTTTCCCAGTCCATGCGCCTTATCGCCACTCATGCTACTGGATTAAGGAAGGAGCAGGGAGCACCTGCAATTCCTTGCTTTCCTGGCTCCTGTTTAAGGCCTGTTTTCACTAAAAGAGCGTGAAAACAGGCCTTTTTTTGGGCGGAAGATGGAAGAACGAAGTCAGTTTTCCGGGTGCATCAACCTGTCTTGGGTAGGGTTTTTTTGCTTACCGGACAGGCATAATTGGAAAGGCTAGGCTTTCAGCTTAGGGGAGGCCAGTTTCCTGGTTACCTCTGCCTGTACCGCCGGAATCGTCTGGTGGTAAGCTGTCACGCATTTCTCCAAGGATTCTCCAAGGCCAGTCAGGCTTTTCCGGGCCTCAACCTGCTCTTCCATGGCTACGATCAACTTATTTACCTCGGTGATCTGGATAAAGGCCAGGCTGCCCTTGATTTTATGGGTCTTTTCAAGGAAATCTTCCCAAGAGCCCGCCGGGTAAAGACTTTTGAGTTCCTGCAGGTAGGTGGGCATTTTAGAGGCGAAGACCTCCAGAATGTGCTGTACATAGGGCCCGTCTTCCAGTTCCAGCAACCGACTGATGTCAAATCCGGCTTCTGCCGGAAGGGCAGGGGCGGCGGCAGGTTCTTCGGGCTGGGTAGTTCCAGGGCATGGTGCTACCGCCTGCTCCGGCAACGGCACGAATTGCTCCAGGGCCCGGGCCAGGTCTGCCATGGCGAAGGGTTTGGCCATGTACTCAGAAGCGCCTATCTCCAGGCAGCGGTTTCTTTCATTTCTGAGTACACTGGCGGTCAACACCACAATGGGTACCTGTAACTGCAGCTTCTGCCTGATGTAGGCGGTGGCCTGGAAACCGTTCATGACGGGCATGCGCAAATCCATGAAGATGATGTCAAACTGCTCTCCGGCCTCCAGTAAATCAACAGCCTCCTGGCCGTTGGGGGCAATGAGGTACTCCATGCGGTGCTGCTTGAGGTTAGAGGCCAGCACGGCTTGGTTGATGTCATTGTCCTCCACAATCAAAGCCCGTTTGCCCGTATAGTCTCTTTTAAGCGGAGCCGGTTCTGTCTGGTGGAAAGGCTGCACCACCGCCGTGGTGTCAAGGGTGACGGTGTAGGGCAGGTGGAAGGTGAAGGTAGTGCCCTTGCCTTTGGTGCTTTCCACTTGTATCTCGCCGCCCTGCATCTCTATCAACCGTTTGGTGATGGCCAGCCCCAGGCCCGTGCCGCCGTATTTGCTGGAAATCTCATGCGACGCCTGCGCAAAATTGTCAAAGATGTAGAGCAGGTCGGTGCTATCCATGCCAATGCCCGAGTCACTCACCACAAATTCCACCACCACCTGCTCTTCTGTTTCATTCAGCAGCGAGGCCTCTAACCGCACGAATCCTTTAGACGTGAATTTGATGGCGTTGCTGAGCAGGTTGTTCAGGATCTGGTTTAACCGGTGCGGGTCACCTGAAAGCAGCCTTGGAATGTAAGGGTCCGTGGCCACGGTCAGCCTGATGCCTTTTTCCTTGGCTTTCTCCCGGAACAGCAGGGCCGTGCCGGCAATGGACTCGTTAAAATCAAAGGTCACGTTCTCAATGGTCAGCATGCCGGCTTTTATTTTGGAAAGATCAAGGATGTCGTTAATCAGGGTGAGGAGGGTGTCAGAAGACTGTTGAATCACCTGCAGGCGGTCTTTCTGGTCTGCCTGCAAAGAAGAGGAGGTGAGCAACAGGTTCACCATGCCAATGATCCCGTTCATGGGCGTACGCAGTTCATGGCTCATGTTGGCCAGGAACTGTTCCTGCAGGCGTTCGGCCTGTTCCGCGTTCTCGCGGGCCTCAATGAGCTGCTGCTGGTGGCGCATTTGCTCTGTGATGTCTTTGCAGATGGTGCAGATACCGAACAGGTTTTTCTGGTTGTCATACAAGGGGAACTTGATGACTTCCATGTTCAGGGATTTGCCGTCTGGCAGGTCTATCTGCTGGGCCCACTCTTTGGCGGTGATTTTCTCAGGATCGGTCTCAAAGCCGGTGGCCTGGAACTCTTCCCGGGCTTCCTGGTCATCAAAGATCTCTTTCAGCTGCAGGCCGATCTCATGGTTGCGGTCCAGGTCAAAGAGGTTGAGGAAGGCTTTGTTGGAGAAAATGAATTTCCCTTCCAGGTCTTTGATGAGCACCGCCTGCGGAGAGTAGTCCAGAATGGCCTTGAAACGGGACTGGTACTCGGCCTTTTCCGCATTGGCGGCTTTTACCGCCTTCTCTATCTTCTTTCTCTCTGTGATGTTGCGGGAAGAGCAGCAGAGGCCAATGATGTTACCGGCGTTGTCTCTCACCGGGAAGTATACCGAGTAATAGTACGCCATTCCCTGGCGCAGGGGGACTTGCCGCTCATCTTCCAGGTTCTGGCCCGCCAATACCTGGGCATAAATCCCCTCCAGTTTCTCTGCCAGCCCGGATTCAAACAAAGAAGGGAAATGGTCACCGGGAGTACAGGTCACGTCAAACCCATCTTGGATCAGCACCTTGGCGTGCTCATTCAGCAGCACCACCCGCAGGTTCACGTCTAAGAGGTAAATAGCTTCGCGGGAACTGCTTAAGATGGCCTGCAGGTTCTTTTCAGACTCCCTTAGCTGCTTTTCCGCCAACTTGCGTTCGGTGATATCGCGTATGCTGCAGATGACTATTTTGCCTTTATAGGAATGCAGGAGGCTAAGGCTTACATCCACCGGAAACTCATACCCGTCTTTGCGGAGGGCTTGCAGCTCGCGGCTGGGTGCCTGAGAAGTACTGTTGAACAGTTCTGTACGGCGGTCTAAGTGTACCTCATGGCTTTCTATGGACATCAACGTGGTGAGCGATGCGCCCAGGATCTCCTCCTGGGAATACCCAAACAGGGTTTCTGCCTTTTTGTTGAATAGCAGGATTTCTCCTTCCTGGTTGAACCCTACAATGCCGTCTGGCGAGGCTTCCAGCAGGGCTTCAGAAAAGGTTTTCTCAATGAGGAGGCTTTCCGCAGCCTGCTTGCTCTCGGTTTCGTCGCGCAGGGCGCCCACCATGCGGTCTGGTGCCCCCTGTTCATCCCTGATCAGGATGCACCGATCTGTGCAGTAGGCGTACTCCCCGTTTCTTTTTAATTTCCGGTATTCTGCCTGCCAGGTGGTGTCACCGCTGGCCAGGAACCGCTGGAGGCTGGTCTGTATTCTTTCCCGGTCTTCTGGGTGCAGGTAGTCTTGCCAGGCTTGGAAGTTTTCCCTGGCGTTTTCAGAATGCTGGCCAAAAATAACCTTGTAGTTCTCGCCGCAGAAAAGCTCGTTTGTTTTCAGGTTCCATTCCCAGATGGCGTCAAACGTCACCTTGGAGAGCATCTCCCACCGGTCATTGCTATTTTTCAGGGCCTGCTCTGCCAATACTTTGGTGGTGACGTCATTGGCCTCTACCAGCAGGCAACTACGGTTTTCATACACCAGGCTATGGGCAGAGATTTCTACAATGATAGGGGTGCCGTCTTTTTTGATATGGTTCCATAACCCCAACCGGTTGACTCCTTTGCCGGTATTCTCTGCCCGTACAGATTTGATCATGGCGGGTACGTCTTTGGCCGGGCGCAGGTCTTTGGCCGTCATGGCCAGGAATTCTTCGCGGGTAAAGCCATAGTGGGCAATAGCGCTGTCATTCACGTCCATGATCTGCAAGGTTTCCAGGTCATAGATCCATTTAGGCAGCGGGGCTTGGTAGAACAGGAGCTTGTATTTCTCCTCAGACGCCAGCAGGGCAGTCTCAAACTCTTTTCTTTCCGTGATGTCTTGGGCTGTGCCGTACAACCGCAGCACCTGCCCGTTCACGTCCTTCTGGCTGTTGCCCCTTATCTGAATGGTGCGGCGAGACTTTTTCCCGGTGAGAATCCGGAAATCAGCGAGGTAGGGCTCCCCATCAGAAAAGGCCTTTAAGGTGACTTGCTGGGCATATTCCCGGTCTTCTTCCGTCACAAAGGCGATGAAGGAAGCAAGGGTTCCGGTGAAGCCGTCGCGGTCTGTCTCAAAGATATGGTAGAGTTCCTCTGACACCTCCAAGGCTTGGGTTTGGGCGTCCAGGTTCCAGGAGCCTATCTTGGCGATATGCTGTGCTTCTGCCAGGGCAGCCTCATTGCGCCTGATCTGGTCTGAGGCGTTCTTGCTTTCTGTGATGTCAAACAGGATGTTGATGCCGCCGTGTAACTTGCCGGCAGAATCATAGCTAAGCACTGGGTGCGGTTTTACAAAGCGCCGTTCGCCGTTGGGGCGTTCCAGGATGACTTCCTGGTCTACTACCGGCACCCCGGTGGCAAGGGTGACCGCCATAGGGCCGGTATGGGGGGAAAGCAGGTTGCCGTCCAGGTCATACATCTTATGGGAGCCGCACCAGCGGTCCACGTCTAGCCGGGGTTCCCGCCCCCATAACTCCACCGCGGCTTTGTTGTACAGCTCAATCTGACCGGCCGTGGAGCAGGTATAGATCGCCGCCGGTAGGTCTTGGATGAGCTGGCGGAAATTCAACTCGCGTTGCTCCAGTTTTTTACGGTTCAGGACCTGTTCCGTCACATTGATCCCGTAGAAGAACAACCCCTCCACCTCACCCAGTTGATTCTGGTAGGCCTGGATGACCATGTTCATGTATACATCTGTCAGGAGGGCTTCTCCATTGGTGTGGTCAATCTGGAGGAGTTTCTCTGTGCCGACAAAGGGCTGTCCGGTAGCATATACCTGGTCCAGAATGTCAATAAAGCCTTGCGGGACCATCTCTGGAAACATCTCCGCCACCGGTTGGCCCAATAGTTGGCGCCCACTGCCCACCAGTTGGTCAAACAAGGCATTGGTGGAAATATACCTATGGTCAGGGCCCTTCAAGACGCAGTTACAGGAAGGAGCCAGCATGAACAGGTCATTGAAGCGCTGCTTCTCCAGGTGAAAGGCTTTCTCCAGCTCTTTTTTCTCCGTGGCGTCTTTGGCAACGCAGTACATGAGCTGGTCCTGGTCATCCCATTGCGCAGACCAGAGCAGGGGCACTATGCTGCCATCGGACCGCACGTACCGGTTCTCAAACATGGTCACCGGGTTGCCGGCCATGATGGAAGTGGCCACCCGGGTGGTTAACTCCTTGTCCTCTTCGGTCACCAGGTCCATGAAGGCGCGCCCCGTCAGTTCCTCAGGTCCATAGCCCCAGATGGTGGCGCAGGCCTCGCTTACCTGCACAAACCGCCCCTGGGTATCTATGGTGCAAATGATGTCCAGGGAAGAGTCCATGATCTGTTTCAGGTTGTTGACGGATTTCTCCAGCAACAGATGGGCGTTCTGTACTTTGAGATCGGCTTGCCGGCGGGCAGAGACATCCCGGAAATGGAAAACCAGGGCTTGCACGCTTTCCTGGTGAAGCAGATTAATGGCTTCTCCCTCAATCCAGACATAGTGCCCGTTTTTATGCCGCGCCCGCTGCACGCTTTTCGCTTTATGGGCAGGGGTTTCGGTGACCTGTTGTAGGGTGCGCAGCGCCTCCTCCTGGTCCTCCGGGTGGAAACTGATGGAGAAGCCCGGAGTGAGCGCTTCCGCCCGGGACCAGCCTAAAATCCTTTCGGCGGCCGGACTCCAAAAGGAGATTACCCCGCCCTGGTCCCATAAAACAATAGCTTCGCCGTTGTTCTCAATGAGCGTGCGGTAATGTTCTTCCCGTTGCCTTAACTTTTCTATGGCGGCATTCTTGGCTTTTTCCTGCTGCCAGCCTTTGTAGAGCATATAGAGGAGCAACAAACCCAGAAAGAAGAAGTTGGCCGCCAGAATTTGGTTTGTAAAGAGCGTAGCCTGCTCGCTTTCTTTTTTGCGGGCCTCCAAGGTCTGGGTGGCTCTGGTATTCATGGTGTTGGCCCACTGCCGAATACTGGTCATGTACTTCTTGCCGGCATTGGTGTGAAAGAGCCTCATGGCTGCCTCCTGGCTTTGTTGTTCTTGTGTCTGGAGCAGGGCAGCGGAGAAGGCTGCCTTTTTGTGCAGGTAAAAGGCCAAAGAATCAAGGTAGACTTTCTGGACAGCATCACTAGAGAACAATTTCCCCAACTGGGCAAGTGCTGCCTCCTGCTCTTTGATTGGCAAGGTGACAGATCCGCTGTTTTTTCCCTTGTCTGTTAAAAGGGCACCTCTGGCCACGGTTTCAAATTCCTTCGCCAGGGAAACCGCCCGTTCTATCTGGTAGATTTCCTCCTGTGAGTGCAAGACCCATTGGGTGGTTTCATTTTCCCGTTTCAGGTTGTAGTACGTGCCGTAGAGGAAGGTGGTGAAAAGGAGAAACCCAGACAGCAATCCTATGAAAAGGTGCTTAAGGTCTTTGGTCTTGATAAAAGCGCGGTACAAGTCTGCCATGCGATACTAAAACGAAAC
This sequence comes from Rufibacter glacialis, assembly GCF_008271745.1. Taxonomy (GTDB): domain Bacteria; phylum Bacteroidota; class Bacteroidia; order Cytophagales; family Hymenobacteraceae; genus Nibribacter; species Nibribacter glacialis. The sequence goes on from NZ_VKKZ01000019.1 coordinate 755,626, forward strand.
AACTGCCACCGGGGGCAGGCCAATGCTTACCTGATGTACTTCTGCCAACCAACTCTTGATAGGGTTATAACGCTACGGAGGCAGCTGGCAAAAATTATACTAATCTGATATCAAATCTAGTGATTTATATCTTGTTGAAAAAAGGCGAAGAGGTATAATGCAATAGTTTGTTTGTTTAAGATAGAACAAAACGCCTGACGGTATTTTCTAAATAATTTATTTATAGTTTAGGTTCAATTACGTTTCTGAAAATCTGGAATTTAGAAATATAAATAATATGTAACAATTCTGATATGGCGCTGAGTCTTAGTCTTTTGGTTTTACAGAGATGGAAGAAGAAGGGGATTTCTTTTGGTCAGAGAATTAACTAATGGGTAAAGTAAAACCTTCTCAAGGGAGCCTTCAAGAACCTCAGAAACGGGAGAGACGTTGATGACTTGGAAAACAGAGGGCAAGCTTAAAGTAGCAGCAGAAGGGAATGCCTCAACTTTTACTTCCAAGGTTGAAGCAGCTTGGTTGGGTTTGCTAATATTTTTAGGCAGATTCGCGCTTTTTAGACCAAAAACAATAGTAAATTTGTCACGCCTTGCCGTTGAAAAATAGAGGCAGTAAGGAAAAAACAGGCCAGTGTTCTTTCACCGGTTATTAGATATGCTGACAGAAAGGAAAGAGGACATAGTGGCCAAGACAGACCCCAAGGATTTTTTCAGGCAAAGAAGAAGCGCGGCCCAGGTCAAGGCCGAGTTCCTGGTGGCCTTTTTCCCGGTTTGGTGTGAGATGCTGCTTTCTGAGAAAGACCCAGAGGCAAAAGTCCTGTATCTGGATGCCAATGCCGGCCTGGGCCTGGAAGAGGAGGGCGCCCAGCCGGTCTCCTTCCAGGTGTTGAAAAGCATCTTTGCCCGCAGCGGGGGTCGCCTGAACCTGAACAAGGCGGTCCATCCGTTTCTGTATGAGGCAAACAAAGCCCTGGCCGCCACCTTGCCCCAATTAGCCACAGAACTCCCTTTTTACGCCGACCTACAGCAAGAGCCCCAGTTCCTTCATCTGCCCGAGGCCCAACTTGCCCTCCAGGAGCAGGAGGCCGCCGCAGACGCTGTTTTCCTTTCCCTGGACCCCTTTGGGAACAAGTTTTCGCAGGAGCTCTGGGCCCGTGCCCTTGGGCAAGACCATACCCATTTCCTGCTGCAGTTTGAGTTCAAGCGCCTGACCGCGGCCCTGAGCAGCCAAAAACCCGATCATCCGCTGCACACGTTGTTGGGTTCCCGGCTCCCGGCCCTCAAGGCCCTTTTAGCTAAAACCAGCCACGCCGCCAAAAAAGAAACCTACGTTTTAAAGGCCTTCGCGGAAAGCCTGCTGGAGAAAGGCTACCAGGCCACCCGCTTCAGAATCAACGTGCCCGGCAAAGACCAGAGCAACCACCATGTCTGGTTTGTGTCACGCCATGAGTTGGCCCATACCCGGTTCAAGGAAGTGGTGCTGCCCTACAGCGATGTGCAGGAAGATGGCGTACCCCTGCTGGGCGCCAACCTGAAGGCGGTGCGGTTGTTGGTGCCCGAGTATTCCAAATACCTGGAGTTTTCGCTGGTGAACCTCATAGAAGATCTGTTGCAGAACACCGCCGTCTACAACAGCATGGCCCTGGAGAAAATCTATGAGAAGCACAACGTAGGCAAGAACTACAGCAAAGCCAATTACCAGACGGCCTTTGAGAAACTGAAGGAGCAGGGCAAAATCACCTTGCTCAATCCTAAAACCGGACAGGTAGTGTACAAACTCACCTTTGCCACCCGTATTAAATTCAACCCCTGATTCGTTATTTCTGGTAAAGGGGAAGGACGATTGTTTCAAGGCCGATTTTAGAAAAACCTTATCAAAACAGAAGCGCTGCCTTGCCCTTGCTCAACCCTTGGATGCCTGTCTGACAACTACTTCCATAGTTTGGGTGCTTTTACTGATTGGAACGGTTTCCCTTACCTCTCCTCTGGTTATCAACCAGGGGGGTATGGTGTCCAAAAACTCTTTGCGAAGACCTTTTGCCCAATTGTTAGCCATCCTTTGTAGCTGTTCCTATATTTGCCTGTCTTTTTCATTTAGCCATGACCTCCGCTCCCTCTCCCTCAGCTTTCTCAGAACTGGATGCAACCCTTACCGGTGAGCTTTTCTATGACAACGCCTCTTCCCTGCACCAGGCCCAGAAGATGGTGTACGCCACAGATGCCTCGGTGTACCAGGAAAAACCAGTAGCCGTGGCGGTTCCCCAAACCCAGGAAGACCTCAAAGCGCTGATCCAGTTCGCTAACCGGCACCAGATCACGCTCATTCCCCGGGCGGCCGGTACCTCTTTGGCAGGACAAGTGGTAGGCAACGGGCTGGTGGTAGACATCTCCAAGTATTTCACCCAGATTCTGGAAATCAACCCCCAGGAGCAGTGGGTTCGGGTGCAACCCGGCGTGATACGCGATGACCTGAACGCCGCCCTGCGCCCGCACGGCCTGTTGTTCGGGCCAGAGACCTCTACGGCCAGCCGGGCCATGGTGGGCGGCATGATCGGGAACAACTCCTGCGGCCTGCACTCCATTGTGTGGGGTGATACCCGTACCCATCTGTTATCTGCCAAAGTATTGCTGAGCGACGGGTCTGAGGCCGAGTTCAAACCGCTCACCCACGCTGAGCTGCAGCAGAAACTCGCCCTCCAGAACCTGGAAGGTGACATTTACCGAAAAACCTACGGCCTCATCAGCAACCCCGTGAACCGGGCCCTCATCCAGGAAAACTACCCTAAGAAGACTTTAACCCGCCGCAACACCGGCTACGCCCTGGACTTTCTGGTAGACGAGGGCGCCGGACCCGAAGGACAGACCACCCTGGACTTATGTAAACTGCTGGCGGGCTCTGAAGGAACCCTGGCCTTCGTCACCGAAGCCAAACTGAACCTGATTCCCCTGCCGCCTAAAGAGGAGGGACTGGTGTGCGTGCATTTTAATTCGTTGCTGGAGGCCCTGGAGGCCAACATCATCATCCTGAAGCACCATCCCATGTCTTCTGAGCTGGTAGACAAATACATCATGGACTTCACCAAGGGCCACCGCACCTATGACGCCAACCGCTTTTTCATTGAAGGCGACCCGGCGGCCCTGCTCATGGTAGAATTCATGGCCGACAGCCAGGACACCATCACCCAGAAAGCCGAGGCCCTGATCGCAGACCTGAAAGCCGCAGGTTTGGGGTATGCTTATCCTGTGGTGCGGGGTGCCCTCACCAAACCCGTGTGGGATGTGCGCAAGGCGGGCCTGGGTTTGATCAGGAACCTGCCCGGTGACACCCAACCCGTGAACCTCATTGAAGACTGCGCCGTGAGCCCCGAGGATCTGCCGGCGTATGTCACCGAACTGCAGCAGTTACTAGAGAAGCACCAATTGCAAGCCTCTTACTACGCCCACGCCGGCGCCGGGGAATTGCACGTGGAACCCATGATCAACCTGAAAACCGAAGCCGGGAAACAGGTGTTTAGGCAAGTGCTGGAAGAGACCACCGTGCTGGTGAAAAAATACAACGGCTCCTTGAGCGGCGAACACGGCGACGGGCGCCTGCGCGGCGAGTTTATCCCGCTGGCCCTGGGGCCGGAAGTCTACGCCCTCCTCAAAGAGGTAAAGCAGATCTTTGACCCAAAACATGTCTTCAACGCTGGCAAGATCGTGGACACGCCGCCCATGAACGAGTTCCTGCGCTATGAAGAGAAGATAAACCAACAGATTATTCCGGTAGAGACGCTGTTTGACTTTTCTAAGCAGGAAGGCATTCTGCGCCTGGCGGAAAAATGCTCCGGTTCCGGCGACTGCCGAAAAACGCACGTGAGCGGCGGCACCATGTGTCCCAGTTACATGGCTACCCGCCAGGAGAAAGACACCACCCGCGCCCGCGCCAACATCCTGCGCCAGTTCCTCACCAACTCAGACAAAGTCAACAAGTTTGACCACAAAGAGATCAAAGAGGTCATGGATCTGTGTTTGAGCTGCAAAGCCTGCAAGTCTGAGTGCCCCAGCAGCGTAGATGTGGCCAAGATGAAGGCCGAGTTCCTGCAGCACTACCATGACGCCAACGGCATTCCCCTGCGCACGCGCATGATCGGGAACTTCACCAAGATGCAGCAGATGGCCTCGCTGGTACCAAGCGTCTACAACTTCATGATCAGCAACCCGGTGACCAGCAACCTGATCAAGAAAACCGTGGGCTTCGCTACCAAGCGCTCATTGCCCGAAGTAGGGGCCACCACCCTGAAAAGCTGGTTTAAAAAATGGGAAAAAGAAAATGCGGCCCAGATCAAAAACGGCAAGCCGGTGCTGCTGTTCTGCGATGAGTTCACGAACTATAATGACGTGGAGATTGGGCAGACCACAGTAAAACTCCTCACGGCGCTTGGCTACCGCGTGCAGCTGCCCGAACACCTGGAAAGCGGCCGTACCTACCTCTCCAAGGGCCTGGTACGCGAGGCTAAGAAAATAGCCGAGCGGAATGTTCTGCTGTTGGGCAAGGCCATGGCCACCGGTATTCCTTTGCTGGGCATTGAACCCTCCGCCATTCTCACCCTGCGGGATGAGTACCTGGACCTGGTGCCCGCTGACCTGGTGCCCTTAGCCCAAACAGTAGCGGCTCAGTCCTTCCTTTTAGAGGAGTTTCTGCAAAAAGAGGCGGAAAGCGGGAACATCACCGCCGCGGCCTTCACCCAGGAGAAAAAGCACATCAAGCTGCACGGGCACTGCTACCAGAAAGCTCTGCAGGTGCTTACGCCTACCCAGAAAATCCTGTCGCTGCCCCAGAACTATGAGGTGGAGATGATTCCCTCGGGCTGCTGCGGCATGGCGGGCTCTTTCGGGTATGAGGCGGAGCATTATGACGTTTCCATGCAGATTGGGGAGTTGGTGCTGTTCCCGGCCGTGCGCAACGCCGCGCCTGAGGTGCTCATTGCTGCCGCCGGCACCAGCTGCCGCCACCAGATCAAAGACGGAACGGCCAAAAAAGCCCTGCACCCCGCCGAGATCCTGTGGCAAGCCTTGAAGAAGTAACTGCCTTATCAAACCCATAAACAGCAAAGCCTTTCCAGATGGAAAGGCTTTGCTGTTTATGGGTTTGATTTCTGAAAACAGGCTCAAAATGGAATTAGAAAAAAAGCACCACATTTTGCGGTAATCAAAGAAGCCAAACTGAGAATTATATCAGCTTAGTCATTGAGTGTTTGTTTTTATGTCTCTCTATGAATAAAGATTAATTGCTATATTAAAGCATAAATCATAAATCATCCATTAATGGCCTATACCCTCACAATCAAGGACGAGACTTTCCCAGGGAAAGTGTTGCACCAAATGCAGCTTGCTTTACAAAATGAACTGGTTACTGTGAAAGACATCATAGAAGCCCGGGTGGTACAAGAGGTAGAAGAGTACAACAAGAAGCTACCTCAGTACTTCAATGGTTTGGTGCAGCCTATTGATACTGAGTCGACCACCAATGGCTATAAACTAAAGGAAAGAAAGAAAATTGATCCTGAAAAGCAGGTGTACATAGCCCTTAATGCGTTTCTCAACAATGGTTACTTTATCTTGGTAGACAACCAACAGGCTGAATCCCTTGAGGAAGAAGTATTGCTTTCTGGCTCCACCACGGTGAGTTTCCTGAAGTTAACCCCATTGATAGGAGGCTGAGAAATGGGAATAGTTGATGTTGTGAAAAAAGCTCTTTCTAAGAAAGCAGCTGCGCCATTGAGCCCTTTTGAGGAGTTGATTGATGCTGCTGAACAAGAAGCTAATAGTAAATACAGTTCTTTCTGGGGTATAAAGGCTAAGGAACTGAATGTCTTCACTGAGAGAATCATCAACTTACCTGCTGATGAAAAAGTGGCTTTTATTTTAGAATGTATCACGGTCACTCATCAGTGGTATAAAGGAAAGAGTAGTTTTAGCACCTCTGATAAAGACTATTTGAAGATAGAGATTAGAGGCCTGTTTCTTCATCAACTGTTAAGGACAAAACTGGCTCTTTCTGAGCAAGACATAGAAGTCATCTCTCAGCAATTCATAGATTATCGCAAAAGCCATTGGGGAACCATCCACGACTGGCCTCTTGCTAATTTCCTCACCCAAGTAGAGCGAAACTTTAAAGGCGCTACTCTTACAAGTACAAGTAAGACCACTCTTTTAAATTTAAGAGATGTACTGGCTGGAATTGAGAATGGATATTATGAAAAAGAAAGAGCGAAGCTAATTGAGAGAATCGATAAGTTGCTACATACAGGTGAAGGAGAGGCATCTATCAAACCAACCTATTTTCTAGGCTATGATGATTTCTCCAACTATGCCAATCCTATCATTCGGCAACGACCAGAACAGGAACTAACTGGATGGTACAAGGTGATGGCCCATGCCCAGAAAGCATCGGGCGGAAAGCCCACGCAGAAATATCTAAAGGAGAGTCAAGTGCTTGTTACTGGTCTTGGTGCCGAGGTCTTTTCTGAGGTAGTACTTGACTGGTTCAGATATATTATTCACCTCAAGGAAAAAGAAACAGTCTATACGCAGACACACGGTGGCCATACCTATACATACAGCAACTATGAGTTTATTTCAGCCTCTAACCTAGACGCCATCAAAGGACTCGTGTGGATGGGTGCTCCCTTAGCTACTCCAACTACCTTATCTACGCTGGCGGCTTTGGCGGACAGAGCCTTTAAAAAGATACCGGGCAAGGGGCCCGCTGCGGCCGCAATTGGAAATGCCTGTTTATTTACTCTTTACAAGTCCGAGGGACTAGAGGGAATCAGCCACTTGTCAAGACTTAAATTGCGCATTCGGCAATCAAGTACGCAAGCCTTGATTGAGAAGTACCTGCAGGAAGCAGCTAAAGAACAAGGCATCTCAGTTCATGAGATTGAAGATCTGGCAGTAGATCAATATGGGGTAGAAGATGGCAAGCGCGTCTATGAACTGGAAGGCTTCAAAGCCGAATTAGAAATAGTGGCGATAGGAAAAACCGAATTAAAGTGGTTTAAACCGGACGGAAATCCGCAGAAATCGGTGCCCAGCATAGTGAAAGAGAAGCAGCCCGCCGCGCTCAAGCAGGTGAAGGAAACAGCCAAGCAGATAGAAGTTTCCCTGAGTGCCCAACGAGACCGGTTAGACCGCATGTTCAAAGCCGACCGGCTATTATCCTGGGCTTATTTTGAAAAATACTATGCAAACCATGGCCTGCTTTCTTATTTGACCAAGCGCCTGATTTGGGTGTTCAAAAAAGAAGGCGTATCCAAAAACGTCATCTTCTTCGAAGGAAAATGGGTAGGGCATGACTTAGCAGAGCTGGAGCCAGCGCCCGAGATAACCGTACAACTTTGGCATCCTGCCACGGCCACTATGTCTGAGATTGAAGCTTGGCGCAGGTTTTTGGTAGAGCATCAGGTTCTGCAGCCGTTCAAGCAGGCCTACCGCGAGGTGTACCTGCTCACCGATGCCGAGATAAACACCCGAGTGTACAGCAACCGCATGGCCGCGCATCTTCTCAAGCAGCATCAGTTCAACTCCCTGGCTAAATTAAGAGGTTGGAAATATGCCTTGCTGGGCGCCTTTGATGATGGGCGCTACAATGAAGCAGCTTCGTGCCTGATTCCGGACTTTCATTTGAAAGCTGAGTACTGGGTGAATGAAGTAGATGCCGAGGGAGAAATGAACGACACCGGCATCTGGAATTACATTGCCACCGATCAACTACGGTTTGTAGATACCCAATCGAACAATGTTGTGGAGTTGATCAACATCCCCAGAGTAATCTTATCTGAAGTCCTGCGAGACGTAGACTTGTTTGTAGGCGTGGCTACTGTGGGCAATGACCCCAATTGGCGTGATAGCGGCGGCGTACCGGCCTACCGTGATTATTGGCAGGCGTACTCCTTCGGAGAGCTTTCTGAGCTAGCCAAAACCCGGAAAGAGATTTTGACGCAGTTGCTTCCTCGTCTGAAATTGGCAAATGTAGCCGAGATCAAGGACAAGTTCCTGGTGGTACGCGGCAAACTACGAACCTACAAAATACACTTGGGTAGCACCAATATTCTAATGGAGCCGAACGACCAATACCTCTGTATTGTGCCAGACCGCAGCAAGAAAGATATCACGCAGAATGTCTTCCTTCCTTTTGAAGGTGACACAGGTTTTTCAGTGATTCTGAGCAAAGCCATGCTCTTAGCCGAGGATGACAAAATCACGGATTCTACTATCACCTCCCAAATAAAGCGATTCTAGCAATTGAAGCAGATTCCTCCAGCAAGGCTGTTCGTTTTAAGGGCATTTTGAAGAAAAGGACTCTTAAACGAACAGCCTATACCTATCACTTCCATGGAAGTGGATATTCTAACTTAAAGGCAAAGGCTTACCTTTAGAAGAAAAACCCTTCTTTTGGTTTACACCCATGAAGTGGATCACCCGCGAGCGCCCCAAGATTGACCGGCTGGCCTGCCCGTGGCTGATAAGGCGGTTCATTGACGCTACCGCGGAAATCGTTTACGTGCCCGAGCGTCAGGTGCTGGACCAGGCCAAGGCACTGGACGCCATTCCGTTTGACATTCCGGGAGTAGAGTACTCGCATTACCAAGACCACTGCACCTTTGATTATTTCCTGAAGAAGTTTGACCTGCAGGACCCTGCCCTGCAGACCATGGCCCTGATCGTGCGCGGCGCCGACACCGATGACCATTCCCTGGCGGCCCAGTCGGCGGGGCTGTGGGCGATCTCGCACGGCATGGCCTTCAACATCTCAGATGACCAGGAGCTTTTGAGCCAGGCCATGGTGCTCTATGATGGGCTATACAGTTGGGCGAAGCACCTGCAGCACCAGAAACACACCACACACCCTTCTGAGCAGCTTTTCCTGGAGATCTATAACAATTACCTGCAGCAGAAGAAAGAGGCGCCCCAGAAGGTGCCGGTTTGGGCCCAGCACCTCAAGGAGATCATCCAGGACCAGATAGACACCAACCTGAGTCTGAACCTGAAGGAAATAGCGGAGGCGCTGGACGTGCATCCCACCTACGTGTCGCGGGCGTTTTCCAAGTACTTTGATAATTTGTCGTTTGGGGAGTACATCAGAAAGCTGCGGATAGAGAAGGCGCTGAACCTGCTGCATACCTCGGGCTACACCCTGGCCGAGGTAGCGTACCTCACCGGTTTCTCTGACCAAAGCCATTTCACCCGCATTTTTCGGCAGCACCTGGGCCAAAGCCCCTCAGAATACCAGAAAAATTTGCGGAAAGGTAAACCAGGTTCCAAAGGTTAACTCTGTTCTAGCTTGCGTATAAGGGGATTCGTATCCTTGTGCTGAAACTTGGATCGCCATGGAAACAAAGATGCTAGACACTCCTTTGCAAAAAGCCCCACTCACCGCGCCAGAGAAGCCTTCATTCAAAGAAGCGTTCCTGTTCTGGCTCAAGTTAGGCTTCATCAGTTTTGGCGGGCCGGCCGGCCAGATCGGGATCATGCACTCCTTTATTGTGGAGCAGAAGCGGTGGGTCTCAGATTCAAGGTTTCTGCACGCGCTCAACTACTGCATGCTGCTGCCCGGGCCCGAGGCCCAACAGCTGGCCACCTACCTGGGTTGGCTCATGCACGGGGTACGCGGCGGCCTGGTGGCGGGTATTTTCTTTGTCCTGCCCTCGGTGTTCATCCTGCTGGGTTTGAGTTCGGTGTACGTGAGCTACGGCACCATTCCGTGGGTGGCGGCGCTGTTTTACGGCCTTAAACCGGCGGTGGTGGCCATTGTGGCACTGGCGCTTTTGAAGATTGCGGGTAAATCCTTGAAAACGTGGTTCCACTACGTGCTGGCGCTGCTCAGCTTCGTGGCCATCTTTTTCCTTAAGATCCCTTTCCCGCTGATTATTCTGGCGGCCATTGTTTTAGCGGTGATTTTACGGAAAGTAACCCCCAACCTGTTCCAGGAAAAAGAGGCGACCCAACAGCAGGCCGAGGACGAGGAAAGCTATTACTTGCACGCCGGCAGTGAAGTTGTGGGCGCCGGTTTCACGTGGTCTAAAAGTCTGGTTCGGCTGGGTATTACGCTGCTGCTAGGGACGGTGCCTCTGGGGCTGTTCTACCTGCTCACCCGGGAATACCCGTTCTGGAGCCATCTGGTGGCCTTTTTCACCAAGGCGGCATTGGTCACCTTTGGTGGGGCTTATGCGGTGCTGCCGTACGTAGCCCAGGTGGCGGTGGAGAAATTTGAGTGGCTGTCGCGTTTCCAGATGATAGATGGTTTGGCACTGGGAGAGACCACGCCTGGTCCGTTGATCATGGTGCTGGCGTTTGTGGGCTTCATGGCGGGGTTCAATCAGTACGGCGGTTCTTTAGCCATGGGCGCGCTAGGGTTGTTCACCACCACGTTCTACACGTTTCTGCCCTGCTTTTTCTTTATTCTGGCCGGAGCACCGCTCATTGAGCGCACCCGCGGCAACGCGGCCGTGAAATCCGTTTTGGGCGTGGTCACGGCGGCGGTGGTAGGGGTGGTGCTGAACCTGACAGTGTACTTCGGGGTGGCGGTGCTCTTTCCCGAGGGTGTGTCTCTGGGCCGCATGGATTACTTCGCGCTGGCCTGGATGGTAATTTCTTTTCTGGCCATGTACCGTTTCAAAGTGGGCATGATGCTCTGGATTGGCATCAGTGCCTTGGCCGGGTTGGCCCATTACCTGGTGTTTTCAGCGGCTTCTTAGGGAAACAATTCAAAAGCGGAGGTTTGCTGAGATAGCTGCCTCTCTGGAGCCTCAGGGGCAGGATACTTTTACCATTTGCTACTGCTGTTGCCGCAAGCTCACAGGTTTGCCCTTTCTGTTATAGCCGTTTGAACCGAGGGCTAGTCTGGGTTTTTGCGCTACTTTTAAGAAACCATCTCCTCAACGGCTTTTTCTCCATCTAATCAATTGGTCTCAGGCAGCTTTCAGGAGCCTCTGGAAGGCATCCTTCAGATTCTTTTCATAATTACCTTGGAGATAATATACCAATTGGTTTATTTAGCTTCATGAAACAGCCTCAGGTCTCCAAATCAGAGCGTACGCGCCAGCACATCATTGAACAATCGGCGGTGCTTTTCAATTTAAAAGGGTTTGCCGGTACTTCTTATCAGGATTTGATAGATGCTACCGGGGTCACCAAAGGCTGCCTCTACGGGCATTTCGCGAGCAAAGAGGAATTGGCCGTCGCGGCTTTTGAGTTCGCGGCAAAGACCTTGATGGATCGGGTGGGCAGTGCCATGGCACCGTATGAGAATGCGGGCGAGCGGTTGCGGGCCCTGCTAAACTTTTACCGCACCTACCTGTCCAACCCCATCATTGCTGGGGGCTGTCCCTTGCTGAACACCGCCGTGGAAGCCGATGACAACCAGCCTGCCCTGCACGAACGGGTGGTACGGGTCATGAACCGGCTGCACAAAGGCGTGCGCAACCTGATTGAGCTAGGCAAAGAGCAGGGCCAATTCCAACCTTCCGCCGATACGCATGCCATTGCCACCTTCTTCATCTCCACGGTAGAGGGCGGCATTCTGCTGGCCAAAGCCTATGGCGACGAAAAGCCCCTGCAAACGGTGCTTGACCAACTGGAACGCTGGCTGCAACTAGAACTAGGCCCTTTCTAACTTTTGAATTATTTCCTTATCCTAGATACCCTTTAAAATTATGATACCAACCACTACTTCTCCCAGACCTGCCGTGCTGGAAAGCCAGACCCGCATCCGGTTTGACCATTGTGATCCTTTTGGGCACCTCAACAACAGCGCCTTCCTGAACTATTTCCAGAACGAGCGCGAAGACCAGGTGGAGGCAGCCTACGGCCTGGACATCCACGCTTTCTTCCGGAAGACCGGCCGCGCCTGGGTGGTGGGCCAGAACCAGATTGTGTACCTGAAACCGGCCCTGGTGCGGGAATTTGTGACCATCCAAACCAGCATCCGGCAGGTCACCGATTCCAGTATGCTGGTGGAGCACATCATGCTGGACGAGAAAAAGGAAAAGCTGAAAGCCATTCTCTGGACTAAGTTCGTGTACATTGACGTGCGCAAAAGCGAACGCGCCAGCCATGAGCCGGAACTGATGGCCTTGTTTGACGATGTGGTGGTAAAAGAAGAAACGCCCGCTTTGTTTGAAGACCGGGTGGCCCAGCTGCGCGGACAGATGAAGGCGGTCACGCAAAAGGCTTAACGAGAAACCTGCTTTCGTTCGCCCCAAACGGTACACCTGTACTTGGGCAAAGACCCGGATTAAGACCTGTTTTCAAAAATTATACCTGAAACAGGTTACCTGAAGCCCCGGCGGAAGGAAAGTAATAGAGCGTTTAGGACCCTGTTCTTGAAAAACAGGCCCTAAACGCTCTTTCTGTTTAAGAGGCTCCGTTAAGCCAGTCCTGAATTAAGCGGTAAGAAATAGAGAGGGCCGGCGGTAGCTTAATGTCACCGGAAGCGATCAGTTCCTTCAGTTGGGGCCGGGTAAACCAGCGGGCATCCTCTATTTCCTCGGGGTCTATCTTCAAATGGGTGCTTTCTGCCTCTGCGGTGAACCCCACCATAATAGACGCCGGAAAAGGCCAGGGCTGCGAAGAGTGGTATTCCACTTGTTTTACCCGGAGGCCTACCTCTTCCTGTACCTCGCGGGCCACGGCGGTTTCCAGGGTTTCACCGGGTTCTAAGAACCCCGCCACCGAGGCATACTGGCCAGTTGGCCAGGAGGCTTGGCGGGCCAACAGCCCTAAATCGCCGCAGGTAACCATGGTGATGACGGCGGTATCTGTCCGCGGGAAATGAGAGGTGTGGCAGGTGGGGTTGGGGCATTGGCGCACATGCCCGGCGTCTTTGGAGAAGGTAGGAGTCCCGCAGACGCTGCAGAACTGCTGCTGCCGGTGCCAATAGACCATGGCTTTGGCGTAGGCCAGCAAAGAACTGTCGGGCCGGGCCAGTTGCAGGGTAGCCTCCCTGAGTTCCTGAAAACTACCGTTGGCTACCGGTATTTCCTGCCCTTCCTGAAGATCAAGGGCAAAATACGCCCGATCCCCTTTCACTCCCAGCAGAATAGGCGTCAACTGCCCAAGATCCCAATTCACTTCTTTCATCGTCACCGGCACCAATTGGCGGTCTGAAGTCAGGAGGGGTTTCAGGTGTTGGAAAGGCAGCAACACCGTATCTGGGTGGGTTAATTGCGTAGCGAGCCAGGCTGGATTTTTCCGGAGGAGGTGAACCCGGTCCAGGTCAGAGGCCCCAAAGTAATTGAGCGCCGAATAAGCGAGGTGATTGCGCATAGCCGTTGTAACGGGGTAAAAGCAAAAGCGTTTCCGGCCTGATTCTGTTGAACCTAGCCGGAAACGCTTTCTAAAGAATCATCATTTATCAAAGGGTAAGGGTACCCGCAATCTCTTTGAGGGCAATCTCGCCTAATTTGGCCAGATACTGTGCGTTGCTGTACCGCACGGCGGCGTTCACGTAGTTGAGCTGGGCATCGCGCACCTCCACGGTGGTAATGCTGCCCAAGCGGTATTTCTCCATGGTGATGTCCAGGTTCTGGCGGGCAATACGTTGGTTGTTCTCTTCCAGACGCACCAGGCTGATGTTGGTCAGGTACGTTTGGTACGCCGAGGCCAGTTGGGCGTTGATGTTCTGGTTCACCTGCTCAAACTGCAATTGGGCGCTGTTGATGAGAATGTTGGCGTTCTGCTCGTTCCGGCGCTGGTTGAACCCCGTGAAAATAGGCACCGAGGCCGTGACCCCGTATGTTAAGCCATTTCCCGTGGAGAGGGTGGAGAAACCCAGCGCTGACCGGTTCCGGTTGAAATTGTAGCCGGTATTGACGCCCACCACCGGCAAGCGGCTCGCCCGCACGATCTTAGCGTCCAATTCAGCCACCCGCCGGTTCAGGATGGCGGCTTTGAGCGAAGGGTTCTGCTGAGCGGCCTGGGCCGAAAGGGTCTCCAGGGTAAGTTGTTCATCAATGGTGAGCTGGTCTGGTACCCTGAACCGGATGTTCACATCCCGCACCATCAATTCATTCATCCTGATCTGGGTGTTGCGGTACAATTCCTGCTGGCGCAGCAGGTTGGTGGTATCAGTATTATAGTCCACCTGGGCATTGAGTACTTCCAGCCGGGCAGCCTTGCCAATCTCAAACCGGTTCTGGGCGGTGGTCACCCGCAGGCGGGAAAGGGAGATGGCGGTGTCATAGGCGCGTAGCTGGTGTTGCTGCTGCACCAGTTCATAGAAGGTGCTCATCACGTCGCCTACCCGGGTCAGGATGGTGAGCTGCAGGTTTGTTTCACCCAGTTTCTCCAGTTCCTGTAACTGCTCATAGCGGGCAAACATGGCAAACCCGTTGAAGACGGTCCAGTTCAGGCCTATGCCGTAGTTCAAGGAGGAGCCCTGGCCCCAGCTTACCTCATTCACCTGGCCATCGGCGCGGGTCTGGGAGCTGTTCTGGAGGGTGTTGTTATTGGTGAGGTTGGCCGAAACGTTGGGCAACATGCCCGCGTTGCCCCGGCTCACGTTGTTCTCGGCAATCCGCTCGTCATTCGCCGACAGCTTGATGTCATAGTTACGTTCAAGGGCTACCCGTACGGCTTCTTCCAGGGTCAGGACCTCCTGCGCCTGGCTCTCCCTTGCCGTGAGCAGCAGGGAGAGCAGAAGGCTTAAGAGGCCGAATGTATATCTTAACATAAAAGGCTAGGTTCAATCAATTGGTTAATGCGCTACTGCTTTCTCGTACTCTTCAATGCGGTCAAACTCTGGATAATGCTTCCGCTCTTTAGACCACATGGAATAAATGGCCGGGATAATGAACAGGGTAAGCACCAGCGAGAAGATGGTACCGCCCACAATCACCACGCCCATGCCCATCCGGCTTTGGGCGGCGGCGCCCAGGGCCAGGGCAATAGGCAGGGCGCCCAGGGCAATGGCCAGACTGGTCATGAGAATAGGACGAAGGCGGGCCTCCGAAGCTTCCATGATGGCGTCCATCTTAGACTTGCCTTCCTCGCGCAGCTGGTTCGCGAATTCCACAATCAGGATCCCGTTCTTGGTCACCAGGCCTATGAGCATGATGGTCCCAATCTGGCTGAAGATGTTCCAGGTTTGCCCAAACAGCCACAAAGACAGCATGGCCCCGGCAACCGCCATGGGTACCGTTAAGATGATGATGAACGGATCCACGAAGCTTTCAAACTGGGCCGCCAGAATAAGGTAGATCAGCAACAAGGCCAACCCGAAGGCGAACATGGTGTTAGACCCGCTTTCCACGAAGTCGCGGGACTCCCCGCCCAGGTCGGTGGAGAATGTTTCATCCAGCACCTGGTCTCTGATGCGGTCCATGGCTTCAATGCCGTCGCCAATGCTTTTGCCCGGGGCCAAGCCCGCAGAAACCGTGGCCGACAGGTACCGGTTGTTGTGGTACAATTGGGGCGGACTGCTGCGTTCCTGCATGGTCACCAGGTTGTCTAACTGAATCAACTGCCCGGTTGAGCTGCGCACGAACAGAGAGGTCAAATCCATGGGGTCGTCGCGGTCTGGGCGGTCAAACTGACCCATGACCTGGTATTGCCGGCCGTTCATCAAAAAGTACCCGAAACGCTGCCCGCTCAACGACAATTGCAGGGTCTGGGCCACGTCAATCACGGAGATGCCCAGACTCTGGGCTTTCTCACGGTCAATGGTGATGTTGATCTCCGGTTTGTTGAACTTCAGGTTCACATCTGGCTGCACAAACGTAGGGTCGCTGGCTACGGCCTCCATGAACTGCGGGATCTTCTCTTCCAGCTTCTGGAAGTTAGGCGCCTGAATAATGTACTGGATAGGCTGCCCGCCGCGGCGGTTCACCGAGATAGTGGGTTGCTGGATCACGTTGGTACGGGCTTCCGGGTACCGGCGGGTCAGCTTAGATAAATGGTCGGCTACTTCTTTCTGCGAGCGCTCCCGGTCTTCTGAGGGTTTTAGGGCCAGACGCATCATGCCGCTGTTCACGGAGCCAGAGCCGCCAAAGCCAGGCGAGGTGATGACCAGGTTCACTTGCTTCTCGGGGATGGAGTCCTCTACCAGTTGAGACAGTTCGGTCATGAAACGGTCCATGTACTCATAAGAGGCGCCCTCTGGGGCGGTGGCAGAAACACGCAGCATACTGCGGTCATCATAGGGGGCGGTCTCTTTCTGCAGGGTCATGTAGAACAGCACTGTCATGCCCAGACAGGCGAAGATGATCGGGAAGCTGAGCCACTTGCGTTTCATGAAACCAGCCAAGGCCTCGGCGTAGCCGCTGTTCATGCGCTGGAACATAGGCTCCGTCCAGTTGTAGAACTTGGATTTCTTCTGCTCGCCGCCTTTCATCAGGTAGGCGTTCAGCATGGGGGTTAAGGTCAGGGACACAAACGCAGAGATCAACACCGCCGCGCCAATCACCACCCCGAACTCCCGGAACAGCCTCCCCACGAACCCTTCTAAGAAGATTACCGGTAAAAATACCGCCGCCAAGGTAATGGAGATGGAGATAACCGCCATGAAGATCTCATTGGAGCCTTTGATAGCCGCCTCAATAGGAGACATGCCTTCCTCTACTTTCTTGTAGATGTTCTCTGTGACCACAATCCCGTCATCCACTACCAGACCCGTAGCCAGTACAATGGCCAGCAGGGTTAGTACATTTATAGAGAAGCCGGCCAGGTACATGATGAAGAACGTGGCAATCAAAGATACCGGAATGTCAATCAAAGGCCGGAACGCGATGCCCCAGTCCCGGAAGAACAGGTAAATGATGAGGATTACCAGCACCAGGGCGATCAGGATGGTCTCAGCCACCTCGGTCACCGATTTCTTGATAAAGACCGTGTTGTCCATCACAATGTCCAGCTGGATGTCTTTGGGAACATCGGTCTTGAGTTTCTCAAACTGGTCATAGAAGTTACCGGCAATCTCCAGGTAGTTCGTGCCCGGCTGCGGAATGATGGCCATGCCCACCATGGGAACCCCAGACTCGGTCATCTTGGTTTCCAGGTTCTCAGGCCCTAATTCGGCCCGGCCGATGTCACTGAAACGGGTGATGGTCTCGCCCTGCGAAGAGATGATGAGGTTGTTGAATTGCTCTTCATTGGAGAGGTTACCCAAGGTGCGCACCGTTAGCTCGGTGTTGCTGCCGCTTACCTTACCGGTGGGCAACTCCACGTTCTGGCGGTTCAGGGCAGTACGCACATCGCCTACGGTTAAGCCGTAAGAGGCCAGTTTCATAGGATCAAGCCATAAACGCATGGCGTACCGTTTCTGGCCCCAGATCTGCACGCTACTCACGCCAGGAATGGTCTGGAGGCGTTGCGAGATCACGTTCTCCGCGTAGTCAGAAAGTTGCAGGGCGTCCCGGTTGGCGCTGCGCACCGTCATGGTGATGATGGGCTCAGAGTCGGCGTCGGCTTTGGAAACCACGGGCGGGGCGTCAATGTCCTCGGGCAGGCTTCTGACCGCCTGGGAGACTTTGTCGCGCACGTCGTTGGCGGCTTCTTCCAGGTTTTTCTCTAGGTTGAACTCAATGTTGATGTTGCTTCGGCCCTGGTTACTGGAGGAAGAGATGTTCCGGATACCATCAATGGAGTTGATGGCTTTCTCCAGGGGCTCGGTGATCTGCGACTCAATAATGTCTGAGTTGGCGCCGGAGTAGGAGGTGCTCACTGACACGATGGCCGGGTCAATGGACGGGTATTCCCTTACCCCCAGGAACGTGTACCCAATCACCCCGAATAGCATCAGGAGCAGGTTGAGCACGATCGTGAGGACGGGCCTTTTTATACTGGTGGTGGATAAACTCATGCTACGGTAAGGTTATATTTTTTTGGCGATGGCCACTTTTACCGGGCTTCCGGCTTTCAAAGACATGACACCGGTGGTCAGCACGGTGTCTCCGGCGCTCAGGCCAGAGGTAACCAACAGATCTTTCTCGGTACGGGTGCTGGTTTCAATCATCACTTCTTTGGCTTTGCCATTCTCGGCAATGAAGACTTTCTTCCCGTTCTGTACCGGCACTACCGCTTGAGTAGGGATGAGGAGCGCATTAGAGATAACCGCCAGGGGCAGCTGAATGTTAGCGAAGGAGCCGGGCAACAGGGTGCCCTGCGCGTTGTCGGCGCGGGCTCTCAGTTGCAAGGTACGGGTGGCGGCGGCAATGCTAGGTTCAATGGCATAGATCCGGGCGGTGTATTTCTCCTGGCTTCCGGCCACGGTAAAGGTCAGTTCAGAGTTCTGTTTCACCTGGCCGGCGTATTTCTCCGGCACGGCAAAGGTGATTTTGATGGGGTTGATGCTCACCAGGTTGGTCACCACCGTCTCCGGTGAAAGGTAGCTACCCACCGAGACAGCCCGTAACCCTACCTTCCCAGCAAAGGGCGCGGTGATGGAGGTCTTGGCCAGTTGGGCGCGCACTAATTGGATCTGGGCCTGGGCCGTCTGCAGCTCGGCGCGGGCCACGTCGTATTCCTCGCGGCTGATGGCTTCTTTCTCCAACAGCAGGCGGGCGCGTCTTTCATTCTCGGCAGCCAGCGTTTTGCGGGTTTGGGCCTGGGCCAGTTGGGCACGTAATTCAGCGTCATCTATTTTCACCAAGACCTGGCCCTTGCGCACGTTGCCGCCTTCCTGGAAGTAAATGCCGCGCACCAGGCCAGAAACCTGCCCGCGTACCTCTATCTGCTCGTTGGGCTCAATGGAACCGGTCACTGACAAGGAATTGGAGAACTCCTGGGGGGTAGCCACCACGCCGCTCACGCGCATGGCCGGGGCACCTCCGGGTCCACCCGGTCCGCCGGGGCCTCTTCCGCCGCCGCCTCCGGGACCACCGGCCCCGGCCTGTTCTTTGTTACTGGAAATACGGTAATACACCAAAGCCCCTAAACCAATGATGAGCAGCGCAATAACAATGTGTTTGATTTTCATATTGTGTGGAAGTACTGAATGCTTGTGTTTGTAGTGGTACTGTAAATGGGAATAGCCTTTGGGGCGGTTTCCCAGAAAAGAGCCGGAAAACCAACCCCTTAGGAGAAGGAACCGCCTAAATTAAGAATAGTTCACCAGTTGTTGCAGGTGAAGACTGAGATGTGAAGGGCGAAGGGGCGGAAAAGCGGCGGATTCTCCGGATGGGGAGAAAGGCGCCTGGGCTGGGCCGGCAAATGGGGGCAGAGCATCTTGTTCATTCCAGGGATTTGGGGGTTGTTTAAATAGGGGTCAACCACCACAGTAGGCGCAAAAAGAGCAACCTCTGGATGGTATCCGGTAAATGTATCCTGTTTTTTGGCTATTTTTAGAAATTAGACCTGAAAAGGCCGGGAAGGTTTAAACAAAGGCAGAAAAAAATGTATGCTTTGGTTTTGAGCCCCTTTCCAGAAAAAAGCCGTAAAAGCAGCCCTATGCCAACTACCAATGCCTCAGAGAAAAGAACCAATTTTTTCCAGGATGTTTATGAAGTGGTGAAGCTTATTCCGCCGGGCCGGGTGACCTCTTACGGCGCCATTGCGGCCTATCTGGGGGCCAAAGGCTCGGCCCGCATGGTGGGGTGGGCGCTGATTGCCTCGCACGCGCAGCACGGCATACCAGCTTACCGCGTGGTCAACCGGAACGGCCTGCTCACGGGCAAACAGCATTTTGAGTCTTCTCACGCCATGCAGGCCCACCTGGAGCGGGAAGGAATCCAAATCAAAGACGACCAAGTGGTGGATTTTGACAAGCTTTTCTGGGACCCCGCTAAAGAACTTTTGTAACCATGCCCCAGACCCCAGACCCCAACGACATCTCCCGTAAAAAGCAGCATTACCCCGTAACACCTCCGTTGGCGCACTACCTGCGGGCGTATGACCGCGCCGCGCCCTTGCCCATCACCTACCAAGACTTGCTGCACTACACAGATGCCTACCCGCTTTTTGACCGCTGGGGGCAGGATACCCTGTGGCAGACGGTGATCTATGACCAGGGCCAGATGCAGGAGATCTATGAAGGCCTTACCCGTATCTACGTGCAGCTGAAGTCTGACGGGAACGAAAGCCTCATGGAGCAGCTCTCGGTGCAGCGGGTAGATTACTGCACCTTCGGCAATTCCAATCCCTTCCGCATCCGGATCGTGAACCTGCTCAACGACAACTATGACTATTTCTACTTCAAGAAAGCCGATGCCTCGCGCATCTACGGACTGGAACTGGAGCACGTGCTGTCGCCTAACCGTATCAATTACCTGGTGCACGGCGCCTCTCTCATAGAGGAACACATTGCCGGCATTCCCGGTGATGAATTCATCAAGCACTACCTGAGCCGCCCCAACCTGAACAAGGTGCGCCTGGCTAAGGAGTTCGTGAAGTTCAATGAACGCTGCTTCGCCCTGCTCTTAGGCGACATGCGGTCTTATAATTACGTGGTGGTGGTGACCCCAGACTTTGAGGAAGAACAGTACCGGGTACGGCCCATTGATTTTGACCAGCAGAGTTACGAGGGGCGCAAGACCATGTACCTGCCCCAGTACTTCAAAGACAACAACCCCATTGTGGCGCTCTGCACCCGGTGGCTCCAGCCCGAAACCATGAAGCAGTACCAGAACGAGGAGCGCACCCTGCTCTTCCGGCGCATACGGGCGGCCCGGTACCGGCTCAAAGACCTCATTGACTGCATGCGGCAAGATACCATCTCCACCCAGGAGAAAGTTGGGCAGCTGCGCGAGGAACTGGCCCGGCACCACCAGCTAGACGATTTCAGGCAGTGTGACTCTATGGGCGACCTGGTGCGGCTCCAGCTCAAAATCATGGTGCGGCACTTATAATGTTTCCGCTTTCTTTTTTTTTAAACCAGCCGTAAAACCCCGCTTTACGTAATGGGGCGAGATGCTTGCTTTTATGCCTTCCCAATTTCTGTACAGAGTGCAGCAGATGCTGCAGATTTTCAGACACACCTTTCTCCTCTTCCGGAACAACGATCCCCTGCGGTTGGCGTCTTCCGTGGCGTTTTTCACGCTTTTCGCCCTGCCGCCCATCCTGATCCTGGTGATTTCAGTGCTGGGCGTCATCTTCACCGATGCCCTCATTACCGGCGAGTTATTTGAGAAACTGACCGGATTGGTGGGGGAGGAAGTAGCGGGCCAGATAGAGCTGATCCTGACTAATTTCCTGGTTCTGCAGGGCAATGGATGGGCCGCTGCCCTCAGTTTCCTGTTCCTGACCTTTGTCTCTACCACGCTCTTCACCGTGGTACAGAATTCCCTGAACCAACTCTGGAGCATTAAGGTGCGTGGGCATCAACACCTCAAAGGAGCCTTGCGCAACCGGTTCAGGGCCCTGCTCATCATCTTCTCCAGCGGCTTGCTGTTTCTGGCGTTCCTGGTGATAGATGCCTCGCTTGCTTTTCTCAACGACCATTACCTGCTGGTAGATGAGCAGTTCCAGTTGCAGGCCCTGCAGGTGCTCAACCGCGCCCTGGGCTTTCTGGTGGAGACCGCGTGGTTTGCCATCATCTTCCGGTTTCTGCCCTTTGCGCACATGCCCAAGCAGGCGGTGTGGGTAGGGGCGGCGGTCACGGCCTTTCTGTTCCTGCTGGGGAAAATAGTGTTAGGGCAACTCCTGATCAAAAGTAACCTGGGTTCCCTGTACGCCACCTCGGGCTCCATTGTGGTGCTCCTGCTGTTCATTTTCTACTCGGCCATGATCTTTTTCTTTGGCGCCTGCTTTACCCTGGTGTATGCCCGGTACCGGAACCTGCCCCTGCACCCCAAGTCGTTTGCCACCTTCTATGAATGGCGCGAGACAGACCATGCGCCCATCCCCTAGCTGCCAGGGCTTTTCGCCTGTTTTCCTTATTTCGGCCGCAAAACAGGGTTTTCTTTTCCTGGAACCTGCCTATTGGGGAATTCATGGGGCTTTTCCATCGTTCACAGGGAGGTGTCACCAGAGATATACAACCGTTTGTTTGTTTTAAGGCTCCTGCCTCATTATATTAGTCTCCAGTAGGTTCTTGGATAAGGTAACTTATTGTTAATCACTTACATCATTATGAAGAAACATAATTTGTTTTGGCTCGCCTCTGCCTTTAGTGGGGTGGTGGCCGCCGGTTGCAGCCAACCTGCCGTTCCCCAAACGGCAACCCCAGAAACACCGGCCGTAAGCCAATCTGAGCCTGAGGTGAAAGGCATAGGGTTGAACATGGCTAACCTAGACCGAAGCGTCTCTCCCTGTGAAGACTTTAACCTGTTCGCCAACGGCGGATGGCTGAAAAACAACCCGATCCCCGCCGCCGAGAGCCGCTGGGGCAGTTTCAATGAATTGCGGGACAACAACAACGCGGCCCTGCGGGCGGTAGTGGATGCGGCCGTGGCCCAGACCAACGCCCCCAAAGGATCAACGGCCCAGATGGTGGGGGATTTCTACGCTGCCGGCATGGATTCCGCGGCCATTGAGCGCGCCGGCCTCGGGGCCTTGAAACCTGAGTTAGACCGCATCAACGCCATCAAAGACCGGTCTACCTTGCTGCAGACCCTGGCCCGCCAGAAGCAGATAGGCAACGGCGCCCTGTTCGGGTTTGGGGTAAGCCAGGACCGCAAGAACAGCACCCAGCACATCGCCAACATCCGCCAGGGCGGTCTTGGCTTGCCAGACCGCGACTATTACCTCAAGACAGATGCCCGCTCCAAGAGCGTGAAAGACGAATACCAGAACCACGTGGCCCGCATGTTCCAGCTTCTGGGTGATTCTGAGGCCAAAGCCAGACAGAATGCCGCCAAAGTGGTGGAGATGGAAACCCGCCTGGCCAACGCCTCCATGAGCCGCGTGCAACAGCGCGACCCCTATGCCACCTACAACAAAATGACGGTGGCCGAACTGCAGAAACTGGCGCCCAACTTCAACTGGCCTACCTTGCTGGGCCACCTGAACGGCAAGGCCGCCAAAGAAGTAGTGGTGGGCCAGCCCGAATTCTTCAAAGAAGCGAACCAGATGTTGGCCTCGGTGCCGGTAAGTGACTGGAAAACCTACCTGCGCTGGCATTTGGTGCGGGGTGCTGCCCCTTACCTGCCGCAGGCCTTTGTGCAGGAGAGCTTCAACTTCAACAGCAAATTCCTGAGCGGCACCAAAGAAATGCAGCCGCGCTGGAAACGGGTCCTGGGCGCCACAGACGGCACCATCGGCGAAGCCCTGGGCCAGGAGTACGTGAAAAAGACCTTCACCCCAGAAGCCAAAGCGAAAGCCTTGGAGATGGTCAACAACCTGCGGTCCGCCTTCCAGGAGCACGTGAAGAATCTGGACTGGATGAGCGATGCCACCAAGCAGCAGGCTCTGGCCAAACTCAACGCCTTCGCGGTGAAGATCGGCTATCCAGACAAGTGGAAAGACTATTCCGGGCTCACCATCAGCCGGGCCTCTTACCTGCAGAACATGCTCAATGCCGCCCAGTGGAACTACAACCGCAACGTGGCCAAGCTGGGCCAGCCGGTAGACCGCACCGAGTGGGGCATGACGCCGCCCACCGTGAACGCCTACTACAGCCCTACCATGAACGAGATTGTGTTCCCCGCCGGGATTCTGCAGCCGCCGTTCTTTGACCCCAAAGCCGATGATGCCGTGAATTACGGGGGCATGGGCGCCGTGATTGGCCATGAGCTGACCCACGGGTTTGACGACCAGGGCAGCCAGTATGACCCTACCGGAAACCTGCGCGACTGGTGGACTGCCGAAGACAAGGCCAAGTTCAAGGAGCGTACCGATAGGGTAGACCGCCAGTACAGCGCGTTCCAGCCGCTGGACAGCGTGTTTGTGAACGGGAAACTGACCATGGGCGAGAACATTGCCGATATTGGAGGGTTGAACATTGCTTACAGCGCCCTGCAGAAAGCCATCGCCGATAAGAACGTGGGCAAGATTGACGGCTTCACCCCAGACCAGCGGTTCTTCTTGGCCTGGGCGCAGATCTGGCGCACCAACGCCACCAATGACTTCCTGCGCCAGCAAGTGCTCACAGATCCGCACTCCCCGGCTGCCTTCCGCATCAACGGGCCCTTGTCCAACATGCCGCAGTTCTACAAAGCCTTCGGCTGTGGCCCGGGCAACAAAATGTACCGGCCAGAAGGTGAGCGCGTGCATATCTGGTAAGCCGCTTTAAAGCTGTTTTTGCCAAAAAAAGCAAAAAACGCACCTCCCATCAGAGGTGCGTTTTTTGTGTCTTATGAAAAGAAGAAGTGGCCTGCGGCAAGCTGGAGATGGGCAGAGGCAGGTAGTTCCGCGAAAGCGTTTTCGGGCTAAAACGTTAAAATGCGCCTAAAAGGATTTCAGCCATTTCTCGGCGGAGCCTTCCTCTTCAAAACCGGCCACGATACTGGTCGTGATCAAGCTCAGGGCTTTTTCTGTGGAGAGGTGGCTGAACGTGCTGGTGGAAAAGACAAAGGCATGGTACTCCAGACCCAGGGCCTCTGCGCGGGGGTGCCAGTCCTTCGCAACCCATTCAGCGAGGTCCACCCAGAGCCCCCGCACTTCCAGGTGATTGTCCAGGAGTTTATGGCAGAAATTCTTCTTCAGGTGAACCCCAATGCTTTCGTAGCCTTCCTTGATCTGCTCATTTGAAAGATGCCCTTTCCATTTACTGAGGAGAATATCATCTATGGCGTTATATTCCAGGGTGAGGGATTCTGTGCTAAGGAGGTGTCTGTGCTTCATGGGAGAGAACAAAAGAATTTTACTACATGCTAAGCCGGCGGCCTAAAGTGGGGTAGAAAGGGTATGGGTTTCTTTCTTCCGAAGGGAGATTTACTTCACCACCCGTACTTGCATACCGACATCTTTCAAAGGCCACTTGGTCTGGTCTACCGGAACGGCGGCGATGCTGTCTACTACGGCCATGCCCTCTACCACTTCTCCGATCACGGTGAAGGTCTGGTCCAGGTTAGGGGCGCCGCCCTGGGTACGGTAGACTTGTTTCTGAGCAGGCGTCAGGTTCAGCTTAAACTCCTTGATGGTGGCCTGCAACTCATAGTCTGGCAATTTGTGGCCCTGTACAATATAGAAGTCTTTGTTAGAGGACATGCGCTCGGGGTTTTCGTCGTCTCCGTAGCGGGCCATGCCTACCGCGCCGCGCTTGTGAAAGTAATGTGGTTTAATCTCAGCTGGAATCTTGTAGGTACCGATTTTCATGGTCTGGAAATCTGAGCGCCCGCCCTGGATCATGAAGTCTTTCTCTACCCGGAAGAAGACGGTTTTGTCAAAGAAGCCATAATTGGCCAGCCGCACGAAATTTGCCCGGTGCAGGGGCGTGTCTTTATACAGCCTGATTTTGATGTCGCCTTTAGGGGTGCTGATCAGGACCAGGGTGTCATGCGGATGCGCCTTCCCATAAGCGGTCAGGGAGTCTACCGCCGTTTCTTGGGTAAGAAGGGCAGGTTCCGGGGCCGGTGGTGGGGTGTTGGCCTGGGTAGGTGGGTCCTGTTTCTGCCCGCAGGCGCACAACAAGGCTAGGGAGAATAATAAGAAGATTTTACTGCCAAACGAGGGAACACAGCTGAACAGGGCCATTCTAATTCTTAGGCTTTGGTTAACGGGCAGGTAAAGCTAAAAGAAGGAAGTGAATTCGCAAAAAGCACTTTCAAACCGAGGGATGCTGTCAAGGTGGGCTTGATTTTCAGGGGGAGCCAGGTTTGACCCAGATGGGGAAAAAGGGCTCTGAAACGGCCGTATACGTTGAAAATAATGGAAAGATACAGCGTTTAGACCTTGTGCTGGCCCTTTCTTCTTTTTACATTAGGTACCATTCAACTGAGAGTGGTCAACATTATTTCACCTTAACTTACAAGTGATTATGCGCAACAAGTACCCTTTCATCCGTCCGTTTAAATTTTTTATTGGCGCTGCCTTGGTCGCTTTTTCCTGTACCTTCCAAAGCTGCGAGAATGCAGAGGAAGCCGTGCAGCCAGAAGAAGTAGTTGGTGTTTCTAATACTGGTGACATCATTGCCGGAAAATACATTGTGGTCCTGAAAAAGGAAAGTGGATTACGTTTGGCAGAGAGTGCGTCTTATGCAGAGCGCCTGCGGCAAGTGAAAAGCTTCGGGCAGGGAATTTTGCGGGAGCGGGGCATTAACCCCGAAGCCATTGAGCAGTCGTATGGCAAGGCTTTGCAGGGGTTCGCGGTGAGTCTCTCAGAGGCGGAAGCTGCTAAACTGAGCCGTGACAGCCGGGTGGCCTATGTGGAGCCCGACAAAGTGATCAGCTTAGGCAAGCCGGGCGGCGGTGGAACCACCCAACCTGCGCAGGAGGTTCCTTATGGCATAGCAAGGGTAGGATATGCCAGCGGGGCTGGAAAAGTTGCCTGGGTGATTGACTCTGGTATTGACCTGGACCATCCAGACCTGAACGTAGACAAAGCTCGTAGTGAAACCTTCATTACCTCAGGTACTGATTCCCGCAGCGCGGATGACGGCAACGGGCACGGCACCCACGTGGCAGGTACCATTGCGGCCAAAAACAATACCATAGGCGTGATTGGTGTGGCGCATGACGCCACCGTGGTCGCCGTGAAGGTACTGAACTCACAGGGCAGCGGCTCTACTTCTGGTGTCATGGCCGGTATAGACTATGTGGCAACCAACGGGAAAGCCGGAGACGTGGCTAACATGAGCTTGGGCGGTGGGGTTTCCACCACCTTAGACAATGCGGTGGTTAACGCAGCCAGTAAAGGAATTATCTTCTGTCTGGCCGCCGGCAACGAGTCTGATGATGCCCTCAACCATTCTCCAGCGCGGGCCAACGGTCCCAACGTGTACACCATCTCAGCCATGAACAATAAGGATGCTTGGGCCTCTTTCTCTAATTATGGCACCCCGGTAGACTATTGCGCGCCTGGCGTAGCCATCAAATCCACCTGGAAAGGCGGAGCCTACAACACCATCAGTGGTACGTCAATGGCTACGCCGCACGCGGCCGGGGTCATGCTGCTTGGCAACCCAAGAACCGATGGAACCGTGATAGGGGACCCTGATGGTAACCCAGATCGCATTATCATCCATTAATTTGGTGTAACAAAAACAGAAAGGCCGTTCCTGATTCTTCAGGAACGGCCTCTCTGTTTTAAGCCTGATTTTTCTAAAAATTGCCTAAAACCGAGCCTGCGCTTGCCCGAGCTTTGGCGGGAAAGGTATTTACAGGGCCTGGTTTTTTGGCGCAAAATCCTTCGCTGTTCCTATGGGCTGGTCATTGCGGCACCATTCGCTCCAGGAGCCCACGTACAGCTTGGCGCCGGAGATACCGGCGCTTTCCAGGGCTAAAAGGGTGTGGCACGCTGTCACGCCCGAGCCGCAATGCACAATCACTTGCTCTGGAGAGACGTTTTGCAGGACTTTTCTGTATTTCTCTTGTAAAGCAGGCGCAGGAAGAAAGCGGCCGTCAGGCACTAGATTCCCGGTGAGCGGAACGTTGACGGCCCCGGGAATATGGCCCG
Source organism: Rufibacter glacialis (assembly GCF_008271745.1). Classification (GTDB taxonomy): domain Bacteria; phylum Bacteroidota; class Bacteroidia; order Cytophagales; family Hymenobacteraceae; genus Nibribacter; species Nibribacter glacialis. The sequence continues at coordinate 783,093 of NZ_VKKZ01000019.1, forward strand.
CCACGGGGTCAATGGGTTCACTTTCTCCCAGATACCGGTAGGCATCGCGCACGTCTATCACCAGGTGTTCTTTGTCTCCGGCTACGCGGGCCACTTCCTCCAGATCTGCGGTAGGGCGTTGCCAGTCCGTCACCGGATAAGCAGGGGCCGGGGTAGGAGCGGGAACGGCATCATGGACCGGGAAACCAGCTTGCTTCGCAGCCTGAAAACCTCCGTCTACCACCTGTACATTGGCATGGCCTACGGCTTTCAGCATCCACCAGAAGCGGGCGGCAGCGTTGGCTCCGGCTTTGTCGTCATACACCACCACGCGGGAAGAAGGCGTAATACCCAATCCTCCCAGGTAAGCTGCGAATTGCTGTATAGGCGGAAGCGGATGCCGGCCTCCCTGGGCAGCATTCTGGGGAACAGCTGCCAGGTCTTTCTCCAGATCCACATAGCGCGCGCGCGCCAGATGTTCCTGCTGGTATTGGTCAAAGGCCTCCGGCCCTTGCCGCGCGTCAATGAGAATCACCTCTTGTGCGTTGGCTAGGGAAACCAATTCCTGCGGGTCAATGATGGGGTGTACCATGGGCTTGTGCGTTAGATAATGTTAAAGCGGCTTAAGAAAAACTAGTGAAAGACGAGGGTCGTTTGCCCTGCTTTTTCAAAAACCCAGCTTAAAACGGGCCGGCATAGCTTTTACTCGGCTTTGGGGTCTTCGCAGTTAATGTCTTTGAAAACCTGACTGATGGCGTCTTCCGCATTGCGGAGTTTCTGCTTGCACAGCTTGATTAACTCTGAGGAGCGCTGAACTTTCTGGGTCAGTTCATCCACGTCTACGTCGTCGTTCTCAATGGCTTTCAAGATGGCCTCTAATTCTTGGGTGGCTTGTTTATAAGTAATATTGCTCATAGCTAAGTAATTAAGAATGGGGAATTAAGAATTAGGAATTGAAATAATTAGAAAAGGATGTAGTGTAAACTAACCCAAGCCAGATTCTTAATTCCTAATTCTTAATTCGTAATTAAAAAAGGTTAATCAAAAAGGTCTGGTTCTTTGGTTTTGGTGACTTTGCTGGTGACGGTGCCGGCCAGCAGGCGGGTCTGCAACAGGTCGCCGGGCGTTACCTGGTCCAGGGACCGCAGCAGCTTGCCGTTCACGTAGGTGAGGGTATAGCCCCGCATGAGCATGATCTCCGGGTCATGGGATTTGACGTCCATTTCCAGAAGCTGGAGCTGGTGCCCTTTGATCTGCAAATGGTCTTTGGCCCCGTACAGCAGCCGTTGCTGGTTTTTCTGGAAATGGAGCCGGGCTTTCTGGATTCGCTGCTCAGAGGACATCTGCAGGCAGTGTTCCAGGTGGGTCAACTTCCGCTGCCCCGTTTCCATCTTCTTCAGGCTACAGGTCTCCAGGTGCTGCGAGTACTGATGTTGCTTGTTTTCCTTTGTGCGGAGCACCTGTTGTACCGCATGGGTAAGCCTGAGTTCCTCGCACATGACATGCCGCTGTTCACTAGTAAGGAATTTCTGCGGTTTATCAGACAAGGTGCGGGTCTGGCATTCCAGCTGGTAGTGCCGGTTATGGAGAAACGTATTGGTGCGTTGCTGGATCTGGGACGTGAGCAGGGCTACCCGCCGCTCCTGGGCAACGGCCAGGGCCGAAGCGGCTTCTTTGATCTGGAAAAACACGCCTTCCATGGTGGCCTCAAACTCATTGAGGCGGTCAATAAGGAAAGCGGCCACGGCGGTGGGGGTTTTCAGGGGCGTGTGGGCCACCAGGTCGGTGATGGACTCATCGCGCTCATGCCCAATTCCGGTCAAAACGGGCAGGGGCATCTGGGCGACGGCGGAAGCCAGCTCATAGTGGTCAAAGCATAATAAGTCGGTCTGAGAGCCGCCGCCCCTGATAATGACCACCGCATCAAAGGCCTGCTGTTGCAGGGTTACTTTGGAAAGCGCCGCTTTGATGGAAGAAACGGCCTCCATGCCTTGCACGCTCGCCTCAAACAGCGTAAGCTGGAAGGAGTAGCCAAAGGGGTTGTTTTCCAGCTGGGCCACAAAATCCTGGTAGCCGGCGGCGGTGGGTGACGAGATGATTGCCAGCCGTTGGGGAACCTCAGGGAGTACCTTTTGCTGATTCAACTCCAGGAGCCCTTCGGTTTGGAGCCGCGCAATGGTTTCCTGCCGTTGCCGGGCCAGGTCGCCCAGGGTATAGGTGGGGTCCACGTCGTGGATCTCCAGGCTGAACCCGTACAGTTCATGGAACCGGGCGCTGGCATTGAACAGGATTTTGAGGCCGGCCCTTAGTTTATGGCCCGTCTGGGCTTCAAAATACTGGGCGATCTCCTGGTATTGGCGCTTCCAGATGGTGCCTTTGGCCTGGGCGGTGAGGGTGCTTTTAGAGCCGGGTTCCTTGTCGGTGAGGGTGAGGTAGCAGTGCCCGCTTTGGTGGTGGACCCTAGCCTCAGAGATTTCGGCAATGATCCAATACCGGTGCGGCAGGGCATTTTCCATCTCCTCGCGCAGGCGGCGGTTGAACTCATAGAGCGTGAAGGGACGGTTGGTGCTGATTGTAAACGAAATTTCTTCGCGGCTACTCTGAAAATGTGTCCCCATGCCTTGCGCTCCTCTTGATTTCAGTCTCCTAAAAGTACGGTTTTTATGATTTCCGCCAATGCGTTGGCTAAAATTTTAAGCAATTTGGTGCCGGGTTAAAAATTTCCTAAGAATATTAGGAAAGACCTATGCTCAGCAGAAAGATCTAAAGTAGAAAACTTTAAGCGTCTTGTCATCAAAAGTACCCCAACTTAAACGCAGATAGAGTGACCAACCTCCTGGTTACTATGTCAGGCTTGTTTTGGGGAAAATAAGTCTGAAACAAAGTTGTGGCCCCGGTCCTTGAGCAGTGTTCCTTTTCAGGGGAAGTAGCAGATGGCCTTGGGGAAGGCAGGAGGCCTGGAAAAAGGGAAAGAAGTCAAAAAGAGGTATTTATCTGGGCTCATTTCTCCATTGTTCTCGTGAAATTGTTCATAAAGTACAAATCCTTCCCTAGGCTCTTCGCGTTTTAAGAATCATTCCTACCTTTGGTAACCCCAGGGGGCGGGAGGCCATGCTCACCACCAAGAAAACCGTATGCCAGCATTAGTACTCAGCGAAATCTACATTTATCCCATCAAATCTTTAGGCGGTATTTCCCTGACTTCAGCGGAGGTGGAAGAAAGAGGCCTCCAATATGACCGGCGCTGGATGCTGATTGACGACAGTGGCATCTTTCTCACCCAGCGGAAAATAGCCGAGATGGCCCTGCTGCAGGTGGCCCTGAGTCCGGAGGGCCTGCTGGTGACGCATAAATCCCGCGTCCTGGCTCCTTTGCTGGTTCCCTATGAGGCCAACAGCACCCGCTCTACCCTGGTCACCATCTGGGACGATATCTGCTTTGCCTTTATCGTGAGCCCTGAGGCAAACGCTTGGTTTTCAGAAGCGCTGGGGATCAACTGCCGCCTGGTGTACATGCCAGAGAATTCCATCAGGTTGATTGACCCTAACTATGCCAAGCACAATGAAAAGGTGAGCTTTTCTGACGGTTACCCATTCCTTATCATCGGGCAGGAGTCGTTGAATGATCTGAATGCCAGGTTGACAGATCCTGTGCCCATGAACCGGTTCAGACCCAACTTCGTGTTCACTGGCGGGCAGCCCTACGCCGAGGAGCAGTGGAAGACGTTCAAGATTGGCAATGTCTTGTTCTACGGGGCCAAGCCCTGTGGCCGCTGCAACGTGACCACCATAGACCAAGACACGGCCCAGGCCGGTAAAGAGCCGCTGCAAACCCTGGCCTCTTACCAGAGCAAGGGCAACAAGGTCATCTTCGGGATGAACCTGATAGGTCTTTCTACGGGAACGGTAGCGGTAGGCGATCCCATCTCGGTGATGGAAACCGCCTCGGTTTCTGCCTCTATGTAAGGGAAGCATTTTACCGGCAGAATGATAAAAACACCCGGTAAACCAATGGCAGGGCTGTAAGGACTTCAGAGGGCAGGAGGTGGAAATAAAAGTAGTGGCGTTAAGGCACTTGCAGCGGGTGTTGTTTCTGCCGTACTTTGTAAGCGAAACGACAGATATCCCCCTTTTTCCCATGGTGCACACAGATAATGACTATGCCACAACCGGTCATGATGCGGTTTTAGAAGCGGTTTACCTGCTCTACAAACGGCAGGGCACTTCAGCGGAATTCAGGGAAGCCAACCAAAGAGCAGTGGCTTCTATGGCCAGAACCTCTGTGCAGCGGTTATTCGTAGATGCAAGGCTGATGGGCGTGGTGTCTCCAGACGACCAGAAGTGGGTGGGCAATTCCATTGTAGAGCAGTTAGCCGCCCGTGCCAAAGGCAGTTATCTCTACATCGCCTTGGTGGTATCTGAGAAAATCTTCACCAAATTAGCCATTCATGCCATAGAGGAAATCTCCAACGGGAAAGGCATCTGCCTCAACCGGCATTTCTACTCGGTCTCAGAGGCCAAGCATTGGCTGGCCCGGCAAACCAGAGAGGCAGGCAATTAAGCCACCTACCGCCAAACCTTTAAGCACCAAGAACCATGACGCAGCACAGCCTTTATTTAGTCACCGCCCAAGGAGGAGAGCAACTGGACCTCACCTACGCCAAAGAATTGCGCAGTAACAATCTTTTCCCGTTCGGACTGCATAACTATGCCATTTACCGTACCCCGGAGGGCGTGTACGTGAAGGCCACTAACTCAGACAATCCCAACCTTATGCTGGACCAGTACGAGGTCATTGAGGAGGCCGCCGCCCGGGGCTATTCCCATCCGCACCAGCGGGTGGAAGAAGAGTAGGTCACTGTTACCTGGCACGCCTTCCTGCGTAAAACAACCCGGTTGGGGCAGATCAAACTTTATCTGCCTTAACCGGGTTGTTCATGTAAAGCGATAGACGCATGCGAATTATAACTATTCCTCCCCCGCGATTTCCTTTCTTGGTGCTAGTGCTGGGGTTGTTCCTGTTGACGGCCTGTAGTCCGCAAAACACGTTGAAAGGCGTTTTTGAGAAGAAAACCCCTTATGAGAAGTACCAGGCGGGCCTGAAAGAAGCCAAACTGGATCAGACCGCGCTGGGCCAGCAGTGGCTGGCGGCCGGCGAACGCGCGCTGCAGCAAGCGGTTCCGGTCTCCCTGCCTTTTAAAGAGACAGGGTATTTCCCGGCAGAAAAACCCATGGCCGCCAGTTACCGGTTTACGGTCAAGCAAGGGCAGAAAGTGGCCGTGAAAGTAGAAACCCAAGGCCAGCAGGTGCCCCAGGTGTTCATAGACCTGTTTGAGGCCGACCCTACCCAGGCGTCGGTCCCCAAACAGGTGGCCTACGCAGACACCACGGCCCAAAGCCTGGAGTATGAGGTGGAAGAGGAGCTGCCGCATCTGGTGCGGCTCCAGCCAGAGCTTTTACGGAGCGGGCAGTACACCGTCACTATTGAAACCATGCCCATTCTGGCTTTTCCGGTGCAAGGCAAAGACAGCCGGGCCGTGCAGAGCTATTGGGGCGCGGAACGCGATGCCGGCGCGCGGCGGCACGAGGGCATTGATATTTTCGCGGCCCGCAATACCCCGGTGGTAGCCGCGGTGGAAGGCGTGGTGACCCGGGTGAACGAAACGCCCATTGGCGGGAAAGTGGTGTGGCTTTCTGACCTGAAACGTCAGCAGAGCCTGTATTATGCCCACTTAGACAGCCAGCTGGTGCAGCCTGGGCAACGGGTTTCCGTTGGAGATACCTTGGGGCTGATGGGCAACACCGGCAACGCCAGAACCACCGCGCCGCACCTGCACTTCGGGATTTACCGGTTTGGGCAGGGGGCGGTAGACCCTTTCCCCTACGTGCACCAAAGTCGCACCAAACCAGCCTCGCTGCAGGCAGATGAAAAAAGGTTCGGGGATTGGGTGCGGGTAGCAAAAGCCAACACTACCTTGCGCGAAGCCCCGGCTTCCTCCGCTACACCCATCCTCACCCTTTCCAAACACGTTCCGTTGCAGGTGTTGGCTGGCTCTGCCAATTGGTACCGGGTCATGCTGCCCAACGGACAGCAAGGCTACCTGGCCGCCTCCCTGGTAGAAAACCTGGAGAAGCCCCTGCAGACTGTTCGGCTGCGCCGGGAAGCCCCGCTCTTAGATGCCTCTTCAGCGTTGGCGGCCGCCCAGAAGAGCCTGGCGGCTGATTCCATGGTGCAGGTGCTGGCCAAGCAGGAAGACTTTTGGCTGGTATCAGAAACGAACGGGGCTACCGGCTGGATTCCCGCGGAAGCGGCCAGATAGAGATCTTCCTGCCTAAGTTGAACTTATAAGGTGCTAGACCGTACCTGTCAATGACAGACAACCTTCCTGAAACAACCCACACGTACAACTATGTAAATAATAGGTATGGCCAATATATGGGCGGTTACCAGTGCGCACTCCTATATCTCCCTTGCCTTTGAGGAGGACCAGGATTGGGTTTATGTTAAATGGAGCGGTCACATAGATGCCGACGATGTGGTGGCGGCGGCCACTACCTACCTCACCGTACAACAGGAAAAACGGTTCCCCAAGCTCTTGAATGACAAAAGTGAGGTGACCGGAGAATGGGAAGGGGCCAATGACTGGTTGGAGTTTGACTGGATGCCTCAGGTAGAGACCACCGGCTTGAAATACTTTGCTTTGGTGCTCTCCCGTGACATGCACGGCCTGGTGACTGCGCAGGATTTAAAGCGGCGGCTAGGCGATAGGTGCCAGGTGGGCTTGTTCTATGACTTGCCTTCTGCCCAGGAATGGCTTGCTTCTTTTGCCACCACTCCTGGGTAAGGCCAAGGTACGTTATTAAATCAATCTAGCTTTTACTGTTTCATTTCCCGGTACAGGTCTTTGGCGTCTTTGCCGGCTTCCAGCGTGAGGTATTCGGCCTGCAGGGCCTTGATCTTTAGTTTGTCATTAGTCGGGATCTGGGCTTCCACCAGGTCTTTTTTCTCGTTCAGCCGGCGGTAGATGGCATCTACATAATCCCAGTCAGAGGCGGTCCAGGTGGTGCGGCGCTGGCGCACGTTCTGCAGGAACTGGGTGTACACGTCGCGCATCTGGTCAGCGGGTATCTGCACTTCCAGGGCGTTGGGCGTCCCGAAAAGCTCTGTCTCTATGCGGCGCAGGGTTTCCTGGTGCAGGGGCACCTCGCCGCGCTGCTGGTTCCGGGCCTCCCAGTTCTCGTACTTTCTCCGCAGTTCTTTATATTCTTCCTTTGATTTCTCAGAAAGGCTGTCTAAACGGGTGTCTAGTTGAGAGGAGCGTTGCTTGAACTCTTCCCGCACCTTGGGGCCTTTCTCCAGCAGGGTGCTGTCTGTTTTCTCGGTTTTGTCTTTCACCCACTCCCGTAGCTCGGCCAGGTCTGCCTCTGCCCGGTTCTGAGGCTGGTTGTTGGGGTCATTGTTGGAAGGGGAGGTGCGTTCACAGGCGGTGCCGCCCAGTAGTACCAGAAAAAGCGCACCAGTCGCCGTATAGTTTGAGGGTTTGCGCATCATATTTATTTTTTGCTATGTATACGCAATTCTTCAGGATTGGTGGTGTTCAGGAAAAACGGAGCCCGAAACGGAAGTAGAGGAGGCCCGAAAAGAGAAAGGTGTTTCAGGGTCTGTTTCAAAAAACAAGCCCTGAAACACCCTTGGTTCAGTGGTTCAGACGGTTCTGCCTGGCGGTTTAGAACAACCCGAAAAGCTCAATGTTGATGCGGTCAATGATCTCGCCCAGGTCCTCGGGCTTTTGCACAAAATCCATGTGGTTCACGTCTATGACCAGCAGTTTCCCGTGCTTGTATCCGGCAATCCATTGCTCATAGTGCTCATTGAGGTTCTTGAGGTAGGCCAGCGAGATATTGTCTTCATAGTCGCGGCCCCGTTTCTGGATCTGCTCAATGAGTTTAGGGAGGTCTGCTTTCAGGTACACCAACAGGTCTGGGGCCTTCACCAGCCGGGTCATGGACTGGAAGAGGTTGAAGTAGTTCTGGTAGTCGCGGTCGCTCATCATGCCGGACTGGTGCAGGTTCTTGGCGAAGATGAAGGCATCTTCATAGATGGTGCGGTCCTGGATAACCCCATTGGTGCGTTCATTGATCTTGAGCACCTGGTTGAACCGGTTGTTCAGGAAGAAAACCTGTAGATGGAACGCCCAGCGGGGCATGTCTTCATAAAAGTCTTTGAGGTAGGGGTTGTCATCTACGGCTTCCAGAAAAACCTCCCATTTATAATGTTGGGCCAGTTTAGTGGCTAGCGTGGTTTTTCCTGCTCCAATGTTGCCTACTATTGCAATATGCATGGGTTGTCTCTACTGTTGTTAAACGCGAGCCGCAAAAGTACGGCTTTGCCTTCAGATTTCTGGCAGCGGAAAAAAGATAGGCTTGAAAAAGTAGCGCTATGACAGCGTGTTGCTTACCCATTCCACCACATTCATGAGAGAGAACCGTATTTTGGTGAGCAGGAGGTCTTTTTCCTGTAAGGTGCCTTTCTTCCAGGCTTTCTGTTCCTGCTTGAGTTGGCTTTTCTCGGTTTTGGTACGGGGCGTAGGAAGCAATTTTTCCAGGTCTGGCTTGCCGCCGTCTACCCAGCAGGTGTACCAGAAAGAACTGGTCTGCTCTGCCGCGGCGCGCATACGGTCCTGTACCATGGTACCCAGCGCCTGGTTATAGGCGGTACTGAAGGCGTCTGTATAGCTTTTGCGGGTGCGCCCGTTGCGTTCGGTGACTATGTATTTGGTGTCTTGGGTGAAAGTCTCGCTTACCTGCTTTTCTAGGGCCAGTACCTTAGGCACCAGCAGGTGCGAGGCCTTGATCACGTTCCAGATCTCTTGCTGCGGGTTTGGGAGGTAACGGGCCTTGTTATGTTGCAGGGAGTAAGAGGAGAGGTTCTGCTCGGGCAGCTTGGATTCCCAGAGGCTGTGCAACCCATGCTGGCCGGTGAGTTGCCCGTCATAGTTCAGGCTGGTGTGCAGCGGCACGTGGGCGTCTTGAATGTAATGGGCCAGGTCTGCAGAGTAATACAGAATGCTATCAGTGTCTTTCCGGAAGAAGGCCTGGGTGAGGCGCTCTTTCAGTTTCAGGATCTGCCACGGCACCACCCCATACTTCTGCAACGTGTCTGCGCTGTATTTGGCGGCGGCCTGGGTATACACCTGGGGCATTTCCTCCAACGGGTTCGCCCCGAAAGCCTCCAGGTCTATGAAGTGCCGGGGTGCTTCCTGGGGGTCATGGTCCCGGCGTTCATCAGGCCGCACCGAAGTCTCCACCAGAAGCGCCATGTGCCGGTGGTAAAACCCCTGCATGTCTTTGGGCAACCCGTAAATGGCCAGTTGCTGAATAACTTTGTGGCCGAAGAACCCCCAGCTATATCCAATCCCTGAGCAGAGGAAGAGAAGCCCAAGCGTCAATAGTACTTTACGGGGTGAGTTGCGAATCATAAATATATAAATTTACAATGTTTCACGGAATCAGAATAAATCTGTAGCCGGTTGGTTAATCGGCGCTTTCTACTTGGGGGATAGTAGGTTTAAGTGCATAATGTAGTCATTAAGCATGAATTGGGCAAAAGGAAGATCTACAATTTGTGAAATTTTAAATCCGTGCTTTAAATAAAAGTGCTGGGCAGGGTTTTCCCTATGCACATTAAGTTCTAATTCTGCTCCCCCAAGGTCCTTTACCCTTTGTGTCACTTCTTGGAGAAGTCGTTTGCCAAATCCATGTCCCTGAAAGGCCGGGTGAATGTACAGTTTGTTCAATTTATACAAGTGCGTAGCCGGATTAAGGCAGGAATAGGCCGCAAAAGCAGCTGGTTCACCCTCCGCCCGCAGCAACAGGAACGTCTGTCCCTCTGCCATCTGCTTCTCCAGGGCTTCCAGGGAATACACTTGGGCTAACATAAACTCAATCTGCTCCTTGGCCAGGATGTTCTGGTAGGTAGGGTACCAGGTGGCATGGGCCAGTTGATGGATGATGGCCGCGTCTGTGGTGGTTTGGATCTCAATGCGCGGGGCGTTTGGCAGGGACGGTGTCATAACGAATAAGTGCGAAGTGAATGTTGAATTGCTTGTAACGGGTCAACTATGGCAGACTTTAACCAGTTCTAGATAACTTCTCTGATAGCAAAAAACAAAGGTAGCGGCCGTAGCCACGAAAACACAAGGAATCGGTTAATCCTCTTCATTCCTTACCTCTTCAGCCCTTAGAAAGATCTCTGGGCGGTTTAAAAACCGATGCCTCAGGAGAGCGGCTGTAACCGTTATTTGTCAGGGTGGAGTGGGAATAGGCGGCTAGGGCAGGAGCTTTGGGTGGATCTATAAAGGCAAGCGTTTTTCCCCCGTTTTCTGAAAATGCCCCTTTAACAAGAGAGGTCCCTCACCCACGTGGAAAACGGGCAAGGGACCTCCAATAAGTTAAAAAACGAAAGATGCGTTATCTGAATTTATACCCCAATGACAGTTGGAAGACGTTGTTGGTGTGGTCAATGCCGCTGTCGCTGTCGTCGCGAGTATCAGATAAGCCCAGGTTGTAGCGCGCCGATACTTGCCAGGCGGCTACATCATAGCCTAATCCCAGGGCCACGGCTGCGTCATAGCGGTTCGTGTGTTCAGTGATGTCCAGGGAATGCTTGCCTTCTTCCCGCTTCGCCGATAATAAGATGCCGAACTGTGGGCCTACCTGGGCATGAAGTCCGCCCGCGATAGTGCCTTTGAAGATAAGCGGCACATTCAGGTAATGGTAGGTGAAGGTGTACGGGTGAATCTCCACGCCTTGTAAGGAATACAAAACTTCGGGCTGCAGCGCGAACCGGCTGGAGATAGGGGTAGAGGCAAAACCGCCAAAATGCGCCCCAATTCTGGGGTCAATATCCGCATTGGGCACCCGAATGGTAGAGACGTTCAAGCCTCCCTTGATTCCTAGGCTGGTTTGGGCCTGGGCGCCCACTACGCAAGCGAGCACCAAGGCTCCGGCTATCAATAGTTTTCTCATAAGAATAGTACTCTGTTAAAAATATGAAAGGTACGGCAATAATCCCGGAAGGATGCCTTTCGCGGAAAAGGGTACCAAATCTCCTGCCATGGCCACCTCCTTAACGGCTATTTATTAAAAAACCGTGTGCTCCAGGGGTAGATCTTCCAAAGGGCGGGCTTCTCTGCAAGAGCCCCGCTTATCTAGTACTCCCTTTTTGCTCCAAAGAATGGAGAAAGCGGATGAAGGATGGTGCCTTTTTTTGATGGGGGTTGGTTTAAGCCCTAGAGCAGCGGAAAACCCCAATGATATTTTTACTGTCTTTTTTGAAACCTTGCCTAAAAGGAGCCGTTAAAGAAGGTATAACAATTGGTTAAATAGTGTAAGCTGGCCAGATGGAGTGAAAAGCTAGGCTGAATTGCCTGGAGTTGAAACTTATGAAGATAAGCCGAACTGGTTTAGTAGTAAGGGATACTCTAGTAGTACGCTTGGTAAGACAACGGCGAAAGCCAACATCAGGAAAAGCATTGATTACGTTATTAAACCAATATTAGAAAAGCCTTCCCAGACGGGGAAGGCTTTTCGCTTTTATAGCCGTTCGGTTTCAGGTCCCTTTTCTATGAAATAGGCTATAAACGAAGAACCGCTGCCTCGTAGCTTAACGGGGCAGCGGTTCTTTGTTTAGGGGGAAAGCGGTTACCCTTCTACCCGCTTAAAGCGTTTCCCAACCAGGTAATACACCGGTACGCCTACCGCCACCAGAATCAAGCCGGGCCAGGAATAGTCCGGCTTGTAGATGAGCAGGATCGTACAGATGAAGGAGGCCATGAGAATGTACAAGGCAGGCAACACCGGATAACCGATGGCCTTGTACGGGCGCGGGGCATCTGGCATGGTGCGGCGAAGCACAAAAATGCCGGCAATGGTCAGAATATAGAACAGCAGCACCGCAAAGATCACGTAGTCCAGCAGGTCTGAGTAACGGCCTGAAAGGCACAACAAACTCGCCCAAACGCATTGGATGGCTAAAGCAGCCCCCGGAACCCCGTTCTTATTCAGTTTGGCCATGCTGGGGAAGAAAAGCCCGTCTTTGGCCATGGCGTAGTACACACGCGGCGCCGACAGGATCACCCCGTTGTTGCAGCCAAAGGTGGCAATGATGATCAGAATGGCGATGCCAATGGTGGCGGGCGCCCCGCCCATCACCTCGGCCACGGCCGTGCCTACGCGGTCATTGCTGGCAAACTGGAGGCCTCGGCTCAGAGCATCTACCCCCGCCGGGTCACCCTGCAGCGGCAGAATGGTGAGGTACACAATGTTGATCAGGATGTAAAGCACCGTGACAATAGCCGTACCAATGGCCATGCTCAAGACAATGGTGCGCTTGGGGTTCACGATCTCGTCCCCGGAGAAGCCAATGTTGTTCCAGGCGTCAGAAGAGAAAAGCGACCCGATCATGGCCGTGCCGATGCCCACCATGAGTGCCCAGCCCGAAAGCGTGGTGCGGGTGATGGCCCCGGTCTCCTTGTCCAGCACCACCGACTGCGCATCCCAGAGGTTGGAGAAGTTCAGGTCCATGACCTCCGGATTGGTGCCCAGCAGCAAACCAAAACCCAGTAGCGCGAACAAAGCAATGATCTTGGTGCTCCCGAAGATGTTCTGGATGATGGTTCCGTTCCGGACGCCTTGCTGGTTGATGAGGGTGAGCAGCACAATGGAGGCAATGGCCAGCAACTGCACCGAGGTGAATTGCAGAAAGCCCAGATCCAGCAAGACATTGTCTTCTGAGAACCAGGGCAACACCACCCCGGTAAACCGCGCAAACGCCACGCCCACGGCCGCAATGGTCCCGCTCTGGATCACCAGGAAAAGGGTCCAGCCGTAGAGGAAAGCCACCAACGGCCCGTAAGACTCGCGCAAATACACGTACTGGCCCCCGGCGCGGGGCATCAGACTGGTCAGCTCACCGTAGCTCAGTGCGCCGGCCAGGGTCATAAGGCCCGTCAGTCCCCAAACCAGCAGCAGGTAACCAGAGCTTCCTACAGAGCGGCCAATGTCGGCACTAACAATAAAAATACCGGACCCAATCATGGACCCGGCAACTAACATGACGGCATCAAATAATTTGATCTCGCGCTTGAATCCCGTAGAAGTTTCTGACATAGAATCTAATGACTGTTGGAAAGAAGGGTGAAAGGTGGAGAAAGAAAAGAGTAAAAAGAAAAGGCGGAGGCCAGGCCCCCGCTCATTTCCATTGTTTTTTCACAAAAAGAACCTACAACTAGATTTTGCGCGGCGGCAACTCAAAGGCCACGGCGTTGTGCTCAAAATGTCCTTTGTGCGAACCGTCGCAGAAAGGTTTATTCTGCGATAGGCCGCACCGGCAGATAGACACCACCTCGCGCCCTTGCAGGTTGTACTCATTGCCCTGGGGGTCAACTATGATGAACTCGCCTTCAATCTTGAGCGAGCCGTTATTGTTCACGGTCAGTTTGGTTTTCATGCTGTTTTCAAAAAATAGGGGTAAACGAAAAGATTCAAGAAGAGGCAACGCCTGTTCCGTCCCTCTTGGAAGGAGCGAAGACTTTGCCTCGTTTCAAAGATAGTGTTTTTGCGCAAAGCGCCGCATGCCGGTTCCAAGGTTTCTGCCTGCCAGGGAGCCTAGGGGAGAAATCCTGGAACCGGCCGCCCAACAGAACCCACGGCTGGTTGCTAGCCAACAAGAGATGCCGGCAAGATTTGCTTTCTGCCCATTTTTTTCTGTGTTTTAACCCCGGCAGCCGCTGCGTACGTATAACTACGATGCTTCCAAAGCATCTATTGCCTGATTAATTATAATACTATGAGAAAAAACGTTTTAAGATCTGCGTTGCCCGCTGTGTTGGCTATGAGTTTGCTGGGATCCTGTGTGTCATCTAAAAAGTATGAGGCGGCCCTGGCTGAAAACCGCTCCCTGGTGGTGCTGCAAGATGAACTGACCCGCCAGAAAGCCGAGCTGGAAAGCGAACGCGCCCGTTTGCAACAAGACAAAGAACGTCTGAACCAAGAGAAAGCCGACCTGGCCCAGGAGAAAGCCTCTACTGAAGCCTCGCTCCGGACCAACCTGAGCAACAAGAACCAGCAGGTAGACAAACTCAGCGCTGATCTACAGGCCCGCGAAGCCCGACTGGCCGAGATGCAGCGGATCCTGGACGAGAAAGACCGGGCGGTAAACAACCTTCGGCAGGTAGTGGGCAAGGCCCTGTTGGGCTTTAAAGCCTCAGACCTCACCGTAGATGTGCGCAACGGCAAAGTATATGTGTCCCTTTCAAACCAGTTGCTGTTCAAGTCGGGTTCTACCAAAGTAGACGCCCAGGGGCAGGAAGCCCTTAAGAAACTGGCCAGCGTACTGCAGAACCAGCCAGACGTGAACGTGGTGGTGGAAGGCCACACCGATGACGTGCCCGTGGCCAGAGGCACCGCCGGCATGCAAGACAACTGGGACCTGAGCGTACTGCGGGCCACTGAGATCACCCGCATCCTCACCGAAGCCGGGGTAGCACCACAACGCGTAACGCCTTCGGGCCGGTCTAAATACGTGCCCGTTGATGCCGCCACCACCGCAGATGCCCGCCAGAAAAACCGCCGCACCGAGATCATCCTGACGCCTAAGTTGGATGAGCTCTTCCAGATTCTGGAGAAGAACTAAGCTTGCTTGGGCGGAAGTTGCCCTAAGAGAAGGCCGTTTCCTTCTACCTTTTCCCTGGTTCAAGTTTCTACCTCAAAACCATGTTGGGGAGAAGTTTACCGGTTCAGTAAGGCGATAGCCTTACAACGCGAATGGTAGAATATGGCATTCCATGTAAGAGGTAGCATAAACCGGCCCTTCCCTGATTTTCTAAGGCCTACTCTAGCCATGTGCTGGGGTAGGCCTTCTTTTTTAGGCTGTTTTTGGTAAAGCAGGGGCAAAATAGAACGGCTCATGGGAGGAAATGCCAGGGCCTTTTTTGGCCTTGTTCTTGCTCTATAAGCAAGTGAGGGCCTTTCAGAAAAATAAGTACCTTTGGCTAGGCAACCGATCAACATTACAAGAGACAAACCATGCAAAAAGGAAATATTTTTGGGCTGGTACTGGGCCTGACAATGGCATGCTCCGGTACGGGGTGGGCCCAGGAACAGGAAACCGAGAAACCCACCACTTCTTCCGCCAAGGAAACCCAGGAACCGGTGGTGGAACAGGACCTCCGTAATTTCAAGGAATGGGTAAGGCTTCAGTCAGACAAAGTAGCCACTACCACCCGTGCCGAATGGCCTACTATCAAGAGTGATTTTTCACGGCAGGCCAATAAGATAGAAGGCAGCTTCCAGAACCTGTCTGAGAACTCCAAGCGGGAGTTCCTGGAGTTAAAAACCCGTTTTCAGGAATTAGAGGCCAAACCCATGGCCGATGAAGTACCCCTGCAAGCCGAAGAAGTGCGCCTGCGCGAAAAGGAACTGCTGGGGTCTTTTGCTAATGTGCAGAACATCAGTGCTATCCATCTGCGCGAGGCCTACATTCGGTTCATGCAGAACGTGCGGGTGAAACGGCAGGCCTGGACCTCCCGCGACTGGGACTACGCAGACTATATTCTGCAGAACCTGGGCAAGCGCAAAGCCGCGGTAGAGGAGAAGCTCACCACCCTGGATGAGATAAAGATCAGAAGCCTCATTGGCGAGTTCTACACCCTCAGGTCTGGCCAGGAGTTCAAGGAGCAGCAGAAAGCCAAGAAACAAGGGCCGGGAAAGGCGCAGTAAGGCGTCATTAACTCAATACTAAAAGAAGCGAGGCCGTTTCTGAAGCGTTTTTAGGAAAACGCTTCAGAAACGGCCTCGCTGTTAGTAAGGCTCTTAGATCGTGTCTCTGAGTACCTGGTTTTTGGTGGTGTTTGATTTGGAGGAATTCTCCTCACCGCGGGTGTCTGAGTTGCCTACCCGTTTCTGGGTCAGTTCAGTGGCGGTGGCCCCGGTGGTGTCATTGGGGTTGGGGTTCACCACGCTGCTCTTGTTGTTGGGGTTGCTGGAGTTCTGCGCCGCGTCTTGCCCCGCCGAGTTCGTGTTCCCGCCGGTTTGGGTGTCACAGGCGCTGAAACCGGTCATGCCAGCCATTGCCAAAAGTATTAGGAGCTTTTTCATATCGTTCTTCTGTTTAAGCGCTGTTTTAGATTCTGTTAACTGCTAAACAGGCGAAAAAGTTATCCGGCCTAAATCATGGGGTGGCCCTGTTCCCTTGAAGTAAAATTCCATAGCTTTACCCTCTGATACCGCTGGGATTCCCGTCTTAGACCCCAACATTAATTTGAACTTCTTTTGGTTGACATGACCTCTGTACGTGTTTTAGTGACTGCCGTGCTCCTGGCCTGGGGAGCGGGGTTTTCGGCCTCCTTTGCCCAGGCTCCCAAGAAACCCAATGCCGCTGATATCCGCCTGGCGCTGGAAAAACTGAACGTGCTGGGCAGCGTGCTGTATTTTGCGGCACACCCAGATGATGAAAACACCCGCCTCATCGCGTACCTGGCCAATGAACGCAAATACCGCACCGGCTACCTGTCGCTCACCCGCGGCGATGGCGGCCAGAACCTGATTGGGCCAGAGATCAGGGAGGAACTGGGCATCATCCGGACGCAGGAGCTGTTGCAGGCCCGGCGCGTAGACGGCGGAGAGCAGTTCTTCAGCCGCGCCAATGACTTCGGGTTTTCCAAGAACCCCGCTGAGACGTTCACCATCTGGGACAGGGAGCAGGTGCTGGCAGATGCCGTGTGGGTCATCAGGAAGTTCCGGCCAGACGTGATTATCACCCGGTTCTCGCCCCAACCCAGCGGCACCCACGGGCACCACACCGCCTCGGCCATGATTGCCCAGGAAGCCTTTGACGCCGCCGCTGACCCCAAGCGGTTCCCTGAGCAGCTGAAAACCGTGGAGCCCTGGCAAGCCAAACGCCTGCTTTGGAACACCTCCTCCTTTTTCTATAGTCCCGGACAGAAGTTTGACGCCGCAGATAAACTGATGGTAGAGACCGGCGTGTACAGCCCCCTGCTGGGCCGGTCTTACAATGAGATTGCGGCCCAGAGCCGCAGCATGCACAAAAGCCAGGGGTTTGGCAGCAGCGGTACACGGGGAGAGGCCGTAGAATACTTTGAGTTTCTGAAAGGCGCACCTGCCAAGAAAGACCTGGCGGAAGGCGTTAACACTTCCTGGAACCGCGTGCCCGGCAGCCAGGAAGTAGCCAACCTGCTGCAGGAAGCCCTGAAGAAGTACCAGGTCGCGGCCCCGGCCGCCTCGGTGCCGGTCTTGCTCAAAGCCCATTCGGCCCTGGCCAAATTACCCGCCTCTTATTGGAAGACGGTAAAGCAACAAGAACTGCAGGAGGTGATTAAAGCGTGTCTGGGGCTGTACCTGGAGGCCTCCTCGGTAAAGGATTATTCGGTGTCGCCGGATGAGCCGGTCACCTTGTCCATTGAGGCGGTGAACCGGTCACAGGTACCCGTCACGCTCACTAAGGTAGACTACCTGTTCGCGGGAAAAGACACCACCGTGCAGCAGAAGCTGGAGGAAAGCAAACCCTGGTTTGCCCGCACTACAATGACCATTCCGGCTGCCACTGCCTATTCCCAACCTTATTGGTTGCGGCAACCCGGTTCCACTGGCATGTTCAAGGTAGAAGACCCGGCCATGATTGGGCAACCAGAGAATACCGCCCCCGCCCAGGTGCGCCTGCACCTGAACGTGCAGGGTCAGCCTTTCATATTTACCGTTCCGGTAGTGTACAAACGAACAGACCCCGTGGAAGGGGAGCAGTACCGGCCTTTTGAAGTGACGCCGCCCGTTTTCGTGAACATCACAGAGAAAGTCTACGTCTTCGCTGATGCCCAGCCCAAGCCGGTGACGGTACGGGTGCGTGCCGGGAAAGACCAGGTGGCGGGGCAGGTAACGCTTAGGTTACCACAGGGCTGGCGCGCTGAACCAGCCACCGCCGCGGTTAGCCTGGCGCAGAAAGGCGAGGAGCAAACCTTTACCTTCATGGTCACGCCCGGGGCAGCCCAGATAGAAAGTGAACTGGGCGCCGCCGTCACCAGCGGAGGCAAAACCTATACGCAGAGCCTCCGCACCATCCAGTACCCGCATATTCCTACCCAAACCCTGTTGCCAGAGGCGGTGGCCAAAGCCGTAAAATTAGACCTGAAACGCAAAGGCCAGTACATCGGCTATCTCATGGGCGCCGGAGACGAGGTGCCGGCCAGCCTGCAGCAGATCGGCTACGCTGTAGACCAACTCCAGGTAGGAGATCTGTCGGCGGCGGCCTTGCAGAAATATGATGCGGTGGTGGTGGGCGTGCGGGCCTACAACACCCTGGACCGCCTCAAATTCCTGCAGCCCCAACTCATGCAGTATGTCAAGAACGGAGGCACGCTGGTGGTGCAGTACAACGTGAGCAATGGTTTGGTGACTCCTGACCTGGGGCCGTATCCTCTCAAGTTGTCCAATGACCGCGTTACGGTAGAAGATTCCGACGTCCGGTTCCTTCAGCCTAACCACCCGGTTCTCAATACGCCTAACAAAATCACCGCGCAGGACTTCAAGGGCTGGGTGCAGGAACGCGGCCTGTACTTCCCCAACCAATGGGACCCCGAGTACGAAGCCATCCTTTCATCCAATGACCCGGGTGAAACCGCCAAAGAAGGAGGCTTGCTGGTGGCCAAATATGGGAAAGGGCATTTCGTGTACACCGGGTATTCCTTCTTCAGAGAATTGCCGGCCGGAGTGCCGGGAGCGTACCGGTTGTTCGTGAACCTGCTTTCCTTAGGGAAAACCGTTTCAGAGCCGGTTTCAGGAAATAGGCCCTAAAACACCGCCATAGGGGGTAAGCCTGTGGGAGTGACTGGCGCAAGGCAATACCGGCAGTGCCACAAAGCGTTGGGTAGATGGAAGGGGAGTTGGGCCGGCGCCGCGTTTTGCGCCTGTTTTGCGGAAAGTGCTTTTGTTTGAACCTTAGAACCTTACTTTATAGACCAATACATGACCAAAGGAGACATAGACCCGCCCCCGTTCTTTAAAACCTGGAAGGCCATGTACTGGCTGGTGCTGGGCGTGCTGGCCGGGTTGATTCTGGTGTTTTACCTCATCACCCAAGCCTATTCATGAGCCGGTTGGATTGGGGGGTGCTGATAAGCACCATTGCGTTTATTGTCTTGTATGGGGTCTGGAAGACCCGCAAGGCCCAGCATATGTCAGGGTACCTGCGGGCCGATAACACGGAGCGCTGGTGGATGATGGGCCTGTCTATCATGGCTACCCAGGCCAGTGCCATCACGTTCCTTTCTACTCCGGGCCAGGCCTTCGCCGACGGCATGCGGTTCATCCAATTCTACTTCGGGTTGCCTTTGGCCATGGTAGTGCTGTCTATCACGGCCATTCCCATCTACTACCGGCTCAAGGTCTTTACGGCCTATGAGTACCTGGAAAGCCGCTTCGATTTGAAGACCCGCTCGCTGGCCGCTTTTTTGTTTCTGGTGCAGCGGGGCCTTTCCACGGGCATCACCATCTACGCCCCGGCCATTATCCTGTCGGCTATTCTGGGTTGGAACCTTACGGGCACCATTCTCTTTATTGGGGTGGTGGTCACGTTTTACACGGTGGTAGGCGGCACCAAGGCGGTGAGCCAGACGCAACGTCTGCAGATGGCGGTCATGCTGGGCGGTATGCTGGTGGCCGCCATTGTGGTGGTGCGGTTGCTGCCCCCGGAGGTAGGCTTTTCAGAAGCCATGGCGGTGGCGGGTTCCTCTGGTAAGCTGAACCTGGTAGACCTGAGCTTTAACCCCAATGATCGGTACAACCTATGGTCTGGGCTCATTGGCGGGTTCTTCCTTTCCCTTTCGTACTTCGGCACTGACCAGTCACAAGTGGGACGCTACCTGGGCGGTGAGACCATTGCCCAAAGCCGGTTGGGGCTGCTCATGAACGGTTTGGTGAAGGTGCCCATGCAATTCCTGATTTTGCTGGTGGGCGTGCTGGTGTTCGTGTTCTACCAATTCTACCAACCGCCCCTGTACTTCAACCAGCAGCACACGCAGAACGTGCTGGCTTCCACGGCGGCCCCGGCCTGGCGCTCTCTGGAAGAACAGGATAAACAGGTTTTCCAGGCGAAAAAAGAGGCGACGTTGGCCCTGGTGCAAGCCCACCGGGAGAAGGATGCTGGCGCGGAGGAGCAGGCAGCCCAGCGAATGGAACAGGCGGAGAATAGTCGCAAAGAACTTCGCACCCAGGCCCAGGAACTGGTAAAAGCCCACAACCAAGGCACTGACATGAAGGATACCGATTATGTGTTTCTCACCTTTGTGACCCAGCAATTGCCCAAAGGCTTGGTGGGCTTGCTGCTGGCGGTGGTGCTTTGTGCGGCCATGGGCAGTACCGCCTCGGCGTTTAATTCCCTGGCTTCTACTACGGTGGTGGATGTCTACAAACGCTCGCTTAAACCCAACGCCTCAGATGACCATTATGTCAAGGCCTCGCGCTGGTTTACCATTGGGTGGGGCGCCGTGTCTATTTTCTTCGCGCTTTTCGCCTCTCAGCTGGAAAACCTGATTCAGGCGGTCAACATTTTGGGTTCTCTGTTTTACGGCACCATTCTGGGGGTATTCATTGCCGCCTTCTACTTCAAGCGCTTGCAGGGCCATGCCGTGTTTTGGGCGGCCGTGGTGACCCAATTGCTCATTTTCCTGTTGTACTACCAAACAGAGATCGCGTACCTCTGGTACAACCTGATTGGCGTTGCGCTGGTAGTAAGCATAGGGTTTCTTTTGCAGCCTTTGGCTAGAAAGCAGGCCTGATTTCATTTCTTTAGTACCTCTGCCATGAACGAGACCTTTACTGCGCTCCAGCGCATCATAGAAAACCGCAGGACCACCAAGCCCCCGAAGATGAATGGGCAACTCATACCAGATGACCAGGTGTGGGAGATTCTAGCTTTGGCAGACTGGGCACCTACCCATGGCTACACCGAGCCCTGGCGGTTTGTGGTCTATGCCGGCGAGAAGGTGACGGATTTCTGCCGGGCCCACGCGGCGCTGTATAAGCACCACACCACCCCAGATAAGTTCCTGGAGGTGAAGTATGAGAAACTGCTGCACATGGGCGACCAGGCCTCGCACGTGCTGGTGGCCTACATGCAACGCGGTGATTTGCCCAAGATCCCGGCTCTGGAAGAAGTGGCTGCCGCGTCTTGCGCTATTCAAAACCTGCTGCTGGGGGCTACTGCTTTAGGTATAGCGTCTTATTGGGGTTCTGGCGGAATGGCCTACCACCCGGCCATGAAAGAAATGCTGGAGTTGCGGGAAGAAGATACCGTTCTAGGCGTGCTGTACCTGGGGTACGCCGATGGGGCCGGGGCCGAAGGAAAGCGAACGGTTTCTTTAGAGGAGAAAGTACGCTGGATGTAACCAATAGAGAAGAAAATGCCCCTAAAAGAGAAGCCCACCGGTATGGTACCGGTGGGCTTCTCTTTTAGGGGCATTTTAAGAAAAACAGCCAGAAAGCGTTATTTCTTGTTTTTGATTTCCGCCAGGAGTTTCTCGTTCAAGGCCACGTAATCAGCGTTGCTTTCTTTTTTAGCTAGTTCGATAGACTTCTGGGCCGTAGCGGTAGCGCCTTTGTAGTCGTTCAGCTTGGCTTGGATCTTGGCTTGCTGGTGCAGGGTCCAGAACTTAGGGTCCTTGTCGTTGGCTTGTTTCATCCAGGTCAGGGCTTGTTTCAGGTCTTTGTTGTTGTCCGCGTAGTAAGAAGCGGCCGCCGCGTACAAAGCCGGGGTCACGTTGGTGCCGTTGATCACTTTCTCCTGGATCTGGCTCATCACTTTGGTGTCTACATCGGTGGTGATTTTAACCGGTACCAGGGTGTTCTCCCACATGATCTGCAGGGTGCCGCCGTTATTGGTAAGGTTGGCAAATCCAATGGTGAAAGTTTCCACTTTATCGGCCAGTTTCTTAGGAGTCACTTTGAAACGCACCTGGTCTTCTTCCTGCTTGTAGTCCTTGCCACCGTCTCCCCAGTGCTTGGTGTTCTTATGGATGACAATGGTCCACTCTTTCTCACCGGGCACGGTGTACAGGGCATATTGACCGGCGGGTACTTTGTTGCCTTCCAGCATCACCTCGTCAGAGAAGGTGATTTTGGTAGAACCGTTGGCCCCGGTGCGCCACAATCTGCCATAAGGCGCCAGATCTCCGAAAATCTTCCGGCCTTTCATGCTGGGGCGAGAATATTCCACGGTCACATCTGTCATACCCACGGTTTGCTTCACCGTGGAAGCAGGGCTGGCGGCCGGCATCTTGATTTGAGCAGAGGCTTGGTTGCCCAGGAAGAACATAGCAATGGCCAGGGACCAGGCTAAGTTCAGGGTTAAGGTCTTTTTCATGTCTTTTATGGTTTTTAACGCAAAAATGGTGCTGTAATATTAAAGAAAAGCAGGGAGGAAGCCTAAACCAAGGAGTTACCTCTTTCTTGTTGATAAAATTTAACTTTATTCTGAATAGAGCAATATTATGTTATAAAAACATAAACTTATGCAGTTGAGTTATGAACATTTGTTAAGAAAAAATTGAATCTATTGTTCCGTAAGTTTAAAAATATCGTAGGTATGTTCTGATAATTCAAGGGCAGAGTTAAACTTTCCACCATCATGTTGCTCCACGATCTTCCACTTTAGCAGAAAATAAAATTTTAACATAAATATTGCTTTGAGTTAATATTCTTGCTGTCAAATAGTTAAATTAGATAAGGCTACTCCTTTACCTATATTTTCTATGGAAGCAAGCGACTCGTAGAAGAAGACCTATTGGAATTACAGTTGGGAAATATAACTTATGTGAGAATTGCCTTACCATTTACTAATTAACAAACTACACCAAATGAAAAAACATTTACTCTTGTTCATGTTTTTGCTCACTGTGTTAAGTTTTAATGCAATGGCACAAAACAGAACCATCTCCGGGAGAGTGACCTCTGC
This sequence comes from Rufibacter glacialis, assembly GCF_008271745.1. Taxonomy (GTDB): domain Bacteria; phylum Bacteroidota; class Bacteroidia; order Cytophagales; family Hymenobacteraceae; genus Nibribacter; species Nibribacter glacialis. The sequence goes on from NZ_VKKZ01000019.1 coordinate 806,094, forward strand.
GGCCGATGGATCAGCACTTCCGGGCGTGAGTGTGGTTGTGAAAGGCACAACCATAGGCGCCAGTACAGATGTAGAAGGGCGCTACTCTATTAGTGTGACGGGTTCCCCAACGTTGGTATTTACCTTTATTGGGTTTACGCCCCGTGAATTGGCCGTAGGAACCAACACCACGGTAGATGTGCGCCTGGCGCCCGACACCGAGTCTATTGAAGAAGTAGTGGTGGTAGGGTACGGTACCCAGGAGCGCCGGGAACTGACCGGGGCCACCGCCCAGGTGACCGCCGCCGCCATTGAAGACTTGCCCGTGGTGGGCGTTGACCAGGCCTTGCAGGGCCGGGCGGCCGGGGTGCAGATCTCGCAGAACTCTGGTACGCCAGGGGGTGGGGTGACTGTTCGGGTACGTGGGTCCAGTTCTATCTCCGCCAGTAACCAGCCGCTGTACGTGGTAGATGGGGTGCCTTTGACCACCGGAGACTATTCCCAAGTCAGCTACGGCGGGCAGGGTGTGAACGCATTGTCAGATTTGAACCCAGCCGACATTGAATCTATTGACATCCTGAAAGATGCCTCTGCCGCCGCCATCTACGGATCCCGCGCGGCCAACGGGGTAATTCTGATCACCACTAAGAGAGGAAAGGCCAACAAGACCAGCATTAACCTGAATGCTTATTACGGGGTGCAGAACATGTGGAAGAAACCCGGGTTCCTGAATGCCGCGGAGTACCAGGAGATCATGCTGGATGCCTATAAAAATGACGAATACCTGGCGCCAGACGCCACCTTTGAAGATTGGTTAGACTTTTATTACGGCGGAGTGGACTTTGACCTGGCAGACACCGACTGGATCAATGAGGTGAGACGGGAAAATGCCCCGGTAAGCAGTTATGAGCTTTCCGTGAGTGGGGGAGACCTTAAAACCAGGTATTACCTCTCTGGGAATTATTTTAACCAGCAGGGCATCATCAATGGCAGTGACTACCAGCGTTACTCCGGCCGCTTGAACCTGGACCATAACTTCAACGAGAAGCTTTCTTTCAGTGCCGGTATCCAACTAAGCCGGGCAGACAACAACCGGATTGTCAGTGACAACACCGTAGTGGGCCCGTTCGCCAACTCGTTGGCGGCCTCTCCCATTTGGCCCGTATATTATGAAGACGGATCCTATACCCAGCCTAACTACTACTATACCAACCCGGTGGCTGAAGGCATTGAGAACGATGGGTTAAGCACCAACCTAAGGGCGCTGGGGAACATCACCGCCATGTACAAGATTCTGCCCAAGTTGAACCTGAACCTGAGAGCCGGGGCAGACGTGCTTAACCTGGCTGAGCGCACCTATACCGCCACCAATTACCCCGGCAGTGCCGCGCAGTCATCTGAGGGCTCTGCTACCAGAACGTCCACCACTGTTACCAAAAGGCTGCTGGAAGCCACGATGGACTATAGATTTGACTTCGGGACCAACAGTAATCTGAATGTGCTGGTGGGTGGTTCTACTGAAAAGAACAGCCGTGATGTCACCTCTGTAACTGGCGAAGGTTTTGCTGGAGAACGGTTCCGTTTTGCCACCAGCGCTTCCCGCATTAACAACGGTACCAACCTGTTGGTGCCGGCGTCTCTGGTTTCTGTCTTCGGTAGGGCTAACCTCAATTTGTTTGACCGCTATCTGGTAGGGTTGAATTTCCGGACCGATGGTTCCAGCCGGTTTGGGGAAAACCATAAGTATGGTTTCTTCCCTTCTGTTTCTGCCGGATGGCACCTTCTGGAAGAGCCTTTCATGCCAGAGTTAGGCGTATTGAGTCAGCTGAAATTGCGCGGTAGCTACGGCATAACCGGTAACCAGGAAATTGGGGACTTCTCTTACCTTAATTTCGTGACGGCCTCGCCGTATGCAGACAGCCCTGGTCTGGCCTTCACGCAATTGGGGAATGAAGAACTGAAATGGGAAGAAACCAAACAGCTCAACATAGGGGTTGACCTGGGGCTCTTCAACAACCGGGTTAACCTGGCAGCTGATTACTACATCAAAAATACCGATGACCTTTTATATGCCCGGCCCATTGCCACGCAAAACGGGTTCAGTGCCTACTTCTCTAACATAGGGAAAGTGCAGAACAAGGGCTTTGAGTTAGCCTTGAACACCGTGAACTTCACCTCTGAAACCAGAGGCTTCACCTGGACCACAGATTTCAACATCTCCTTCAATAGAAACGAGGTGAAAGAACTGTACCAGGGGCAGGATATCTTCTATGGCTTTGGCGGTAATTCGCTGGTGCTGCGGGAAGGAGAGCCTATCGGCACGTTCTACGGGTTTAAGACCGATGGCATTTTCTCCCGGACGGAAGATGTGCCTGCCTCCAGAGCGGTTGATAATAACCGGGACGGATTCCCCGATACCCAGGCCGGTGACGTGAATTTCCGCGACATCAACAATGATGGCCGCATCACAGATGCAGACCTTACCATCATAGGAAATGCCCAGCCTGACTATGTAGGAGGTTTAACCAACAACTTCTCTTTCAGAGGAATTGACTTGACTGCTTTTTTCCAGTTCTCAGTAGGCAATGAGATAGCCAACCCAGCCATGCAGTACCAGCAACACCTGGGAGCCAACTTTTTAGATGACAACATGTTGGCCATGGTAAAAGGGCGTTGGCAGCAAGAGGGAGATGTGACGGATATCCCGGTGGCTACGGTAGATGATGAGAACAACAACAACCGAAGCAACCAAGACCGCTTTGTCTATGATGGTTCTTACCTACGGCTCAAAAACCTTACCCTGGGCTACACCCTGCCCTCCACCTTGCTGACTCCCATTAAACTCCGCTCGGTGAGGTTGTATGTGCAGGCGCAAAACCTGGTCACCTGGACAGATTACCCCGGGTTTGACCCAGAGGTCAACTTTGCCGGTACCTCCAACACCACCCTTGGGGTGGATTTCTACACCTTCCCGCAGGCAAGGACCTTCACATTTGGCGTTAACATTGGTTTATAAGTAGAGTTATGAAAAGGAGAATCTATATAATATGCTTGGCAGCCGGATTAAGTATCTTCTCGTCTGCCTGTGACGATTTCCTGGATGTGGAGCCCACCAACGGGATTGAGATGAATGAAGCTATCACAGATGCCAGGTCGGCTCAGCGGGCCATCCAAGGGATCTATAGCGCGTTCCAATCTGATGATTACTACGGGCTCTCTTACCTGTTCTACCAGGACCTGTATGCCGATAACCTGGGCTTCAACGGAACCTTCACTACCCACCGCGAAGTAGCCAACCGGGTCATTAACCCAAGTAACCTACAGATTGCCGATACTTGGACTAGTATTTATGCGGCCATTGGCAGAGCCAACTGGGTGATTCAATCGGTGCAGGCCCTGGGCGGGCTTACTACTGACGAGAAAAGTGCTTTCATTGCCGAGGCGAAGTTTCTGCGGGCGTTGGCCTACTTTGACCTGGTCAAGGTGTTTGGCGGGGTGCCTATTGTGACCGTGGCGTTGACCAACCCAGGTGATATTCAGAACCAGCCCAGAAGTACGCAGGAGCAGGTGTACGCCTTCATTGAGCAGGACCTGATGGAGGCAGAAATAGGATTGGAAGGCACTAGTAATCCGTCTATGCCTTACTTTGCCTCTGACCTGGCCGCTTCTGCCTTGTTAGCCCGGGTATACCTGCAACAAGGCAAGTGGGCGCTTGCTGCCCAAAAGGCCACCCAGGTGATTTCCTCCGGCAAATATAGCTTAGCCACCAATTTCAGGGATATTTTCTCCAGTACCGGCAATACACAGAATGCCGGTACCAGTGAAGTGATCTTTGAACTGGCCTTTAGCCGGGATGACCAAAATGCACTGGCCTCCTCTTCAGCCGCGCCAGGAACGCTGGGCCAAAGGTTCAATGTGACCTCCGGGTTCTTCAATGTGCTTACTGCCTCTCAGAACGCCGGGGATTCCCGGGTAGAGGCGACGGCTTTCTTTGACGCCGAAACTAACCGCAGGAAAATCAGGAAATACAATGATGTCATCAACAACGGAGACAATGTGCCTATTCTCCGGTTGGCGGAAATGTACCTGATACGAGCCGAGGCCAATGCCCGGTTGGCGGCGGCCACTGCGGCCCCAACCCAGGCGGTGGTAGATGATATCAACCGGATTCGGCGAAGAGCCGGGCTGCCAGCGGTTAGTTTAGCTACGAACGCCGCTGCCTTAACAGAGATTCTGGCCCAACGGCGCATTGAGTTCGCCTTTGAAGGCATGCGGTTCATGGATTTGAAAAGGTACAACCTTACCTGTCAAGTCCTGAATTTCTGTCCGGCTTCTGGTACCAGCGCAGACAACAGTTACCGCAACCTATGGCCTATACCACTGCAACAGATTGAAACCAATCCCAACCTGGCGCCGCAAAACCCAGGCTACTAAGAGTAGGTTCAATAAAAAAAAAGGAGTAGGCGTTAGTCTGCTCCTTTTTTTATGTCATAGGCGGAAGGGTATTTTAACTCAATACCAGAGAAACTGATTGTTGGCAGTGGTCATTCCTTTGCTCACTGCCAAGGAGGAATCTCAACGCTTGGCTAGTTGAGGAAAACCCAGCTGGAAACGAGAATCGAGATCTTTTCCTACTGCCGGATCATCCTGGCTCAATTACTCATTAAATGCCGACTTACGGCAATAGCAGGGAACTGTCTCCGTAGCTCAGGAAGCGGTAGCCGTTGGCCAGGGCGTGCTTGTATACTTTCTGCCACGCCGGGCCAATGAGGGCCGAAACCAACAGCAACAAGGTGCTCTGGGGCTGGTGGAAATTAGTCACCAGGCCGGTGCAGATCTTGAACGGGTAGCCGGGCGCAATGAGAATACGGGTAGAGGCCTGCAGGTGCATCAGTTTGTGGCTGTCCAGGTGGTAAAGCAGGGCTTCCAGGGCTTCCTGTACCGAGAGGGTGGTGCGTACCTCATATGGGAACCATTGCGGCACGTACAGGTCTTCCCCTTCCAACGGCAGTAACCCAAGGGCAATACCCGCTCCTAGCCAGTAAAGGCTCTCCAGCGTGCGCATTGACGTGGTGCCTACTGGTATCACGGGGCGGGGGGCATGGTGCAGCAACTGCTCCAGAAACGCCCGGCTCACCGACAGTTGCTCCCCATGCATGTAGTGGTGCTCCATCACTTCGGCCTTCACCGGCTTGAAGGTGCCCGCCCCCACATGCAGGGTCACAAACGCCTTTTGGTGCCCTTTTTGGGAAATCTGCTCTAAAACAGCCGGGGTGAAGTGCAAACCGGCAGTAGGGGCGGCTACCGCGCCGGCCTCAGAGGCATACACGGTCTGGTAGCGCTCTTGATCAGCTTCCTGTGCATCACGGTTCATGTACGGGGGCAGCGGAAGCGTGCCCGCCAACTCCAGAATCTCGGCAAAGGTCTTGTCGCCCGGTGACCAGGTGAAATGGATGGCAAAGCCTTCCTCCGCGGGTGCCAGACGCTCGGCCCACAAAGAACCGTCTGACGGATAAGGCCCTAAGGGCATCTCCAACCGGCCTTCGCGCCAGCGTTTGTTGTTGCCCACCAGGCATTTCCAAATCACCGAATACGTTTGCTGCATGGCTTGTTGTACCTCCCTGATGGGTTCCAGGGGCTCCAGGCAGAACAATTCAATCATGCCCCCGGTCGCTTTCTGGAACCGTAAGCGGGCCTGCACCACTTTGGTGTCATTGAAGACCAAAAGCGAATGATCTGGCAGCGCCGCCGGAAGGTCCTGGAATTTGCCATCTGAAAGGCGACCGTGCTTATACAGCAGCAGCTTGGATTGGTCCCGGTTCTCTAAAGGGAATTGGGCGATCCTGTCTTCCGGTAACGGGTAATTATAATCGGCAATGGAAATATGGCGCGGGTGAGAAGTAGGCATGTAGGTCAATCACAAAAGAAAAACAAAGGTATAACACCTACACCAGCATCAATAACATTTAGGCAGACATTTCAAAAATGACCCAACTGCTTCCTTGGGTAGCGGCAGGCCAGGAAAATCCGCTTATCAGCCGTGCCTAGGCTCAGACAGATTTTGTAGCGCAGACTCCTTTGCCCATCCCCAAGGGTTGATTCTTCTTACTAGACCCCATTCATCAGCTAGTTGACGATTTCCGGAAGGGTAAGCTGCGCCAGGGTTTTTATGGAGGGGCTTACAATCTAGTAGTAAGGATGTATCTGGCCAGGGGAGAAGGGAAATTACCCCAAATGGGGAGGAACAGGGAGGTATAGTTCTAGGATCCGGTTTGGGGGCTGTTTTTTGGGAAACAAGGCAGAAATGGCTAGACAAAAGCAGGTACCTACCGCGGCGCTGGCACCGGTGCTTTTTCCTCTTCATGTTCCAGGTCACTGAGTTCCAATTCCAAGGCTTTGACGGAGATCTGGATTTCCCAGAGGGAAAGGGCCATGGAGATCATGAGCAGCACCAGGCTTACCCCGAAGACGATTTTCCCAGCGGTCTGTAGCCCGGCATAGACCATGAACATGCACAGCACGCATGAAAACATGCTGGCAGTGCCAAACGCCTGCATGTTTCGGATCAGGATCAGCCGGATCCTGAGGTTCTGGATCTGGCCGTAAACCAAGTGGCTGCGGTTGGTCTGGTAAACCCCCTTTAGGTTCCTGATGAGGTTGGCCAAAGAAAGGAACCGGTTGGTAAACGCCAACAGCAACAAGGAAAGCGCCGGGAACAGCAGGGCAGGGGTGGTGAGGGTGATTTCCATGGGAAAACTTATGCAGCGCGGGAAAAGCCTCTGGTATTACGCTTCCGGCTCGTCTTCTTCCTCATCGTCTTGGAACTCCAGGTCCTCGGCAATGGAAAGCGCCCGGTCAATCAGGTCATCTGTCTCCTCTTTGGAAGACGCGTTCAGGGTTTCCTCAAACAAGGCCAGGATGTGCTCCGCGTCCGCGTTCACGTACAGGTCGGTGTAGAGTTCCTCAAAGAGGTGGCTCTGTTTCTGGATGATGGCGTCAATCTCCTTCACTGAGGCGGCCGTGAGCGCCTCTTGCAGCAGGTCTCTGATCTGAAGGCTTTCCTCATCGCCGCCCAGGTCGGTGAGCAGCTGCAGCAGCGTGATGCCCAGGCTTAACCGGAGCCGCTCAAACCGGAAACTTACCTCTTCCTGGCTTTTCCGGCCGGGGCGCGCCTCCTGCAACGCTTTCTCCAGGTCAGAATACAGGGGCGTGATCTGGGTGAGGAGGGGGGTAGGTTCAGGACCGAAGACCTGGTCCAGTAATTCTTGGTAGAGTGAATCGCTCATGAGGAGAAACTAAAAAAGGGTCAAGGCTGGGTCTGGCCAGGCATTGGCTGCCGCAGACCCGCTGGCAAGTTAGGAAAAGAACCAATGCGTTTTTACGGTTATTTTCAAAAACAGGCCTGAAACAGACCTTTGCCCAACCCTGAAAAAGCCGGTGCCAGGAGTAACAGAAATTGTTCCTTTTCAAGTTAAAATTAACTAACTTACTAAGGCTGAACCAGCCAAGTATGGGCAACTATGTCGTGAACCGGTCACTCCTGAGGGTTATATGCCTTTTTTTCTTCTGTGGTCTGTTTATGTCTTCGGGCCTGGCCTGGGGGCAGACCAGGGCCACGGAGGAAGATGGGCTGAAGTTCCAGTATGGCCGTAACCGTGTACGGATCCCCTTCAAACTGGTGCACAACCTGGTGATCATTCCCATCCAGATCAACAACTCCCAGCCCCTTAATTTTGTGGTGGACACCGGGGTAGACCGAACCCTGCTCATGGAGATAGGCGCCTTTGACACCATCACCCTCAACAACATTGAACGCTTGTACCTGCGCGGGTTAGGCAAGGGCGCGGGCATTGAGGCCATCCTCTCCTGGGGAAACCGGCTCAACTTCTCGGGCATAGAAGCCCGGAACCAACGGGTGCTGCTCCTGGAAGAGAACATCTTCAACCTCTCTACCCGGCTGGGCATGGAGATCAACGGCATTATAGGTTACCCGCTGTTCAAAGACTTTGTGGTGGAGATAGACTATGAGGCCCAGGTCATGACCCTGTACAAGCCAGGGCGGTTCCCGCAGAAGAAAGCCGATAAATACACCGTAGTGCCGCTCACCATAGAGAATTCCAAGCCTTATGTGCAGGTGCAGGTGACCTTCCCGGACGGGGATAAATGTGCCATGCGGCTGATCGTGGACAGTGGCATGAGCGCCTCCATGCTGTTGTACGCGCCCACCTTCCCGGATGTGAAACTCCCTGAGAAGCGCCTGGAAGCCTACCTAGGGCGGGGTCTGAACGGCGACATCCACGGCGATATTGCCCGGGTAGCGTCTCTGGAGATGGGCGAGTTTGTGTTAAAGGGCCCGCCGGCTTCCTTTCCAGATACCATGTCTATTAGGTACGCCCTGGGCATGAACAACCGCCACGGAAACCTGGGCGCCGATGTGCTGCAACGGTTCAAGGTGGTCTTTGACTACCCCAACTCCCGCATGCTCCTGAAGCCCAACAACAAGTACAAGAAACCTTTCTACTACAACCTGAGCGGCCTGGAATTGGTCACGCCCATACCCGGGTTCAACTTTTACACGGTGTCTCATGTGCTGCCTAATTCGCCGGCCCATAAAGCTGGGCTGGAAGCCGGTGACGCCATCATGAGCATCAATGGGGTGAGTTGCCTGGACAAAAGCCTGGGCGAAGTGCTGCACTTTTTCCAGACCGGCCCGGGCCGAAGGCTGTACCTGCGGGTGAGCCGCAACTACAAACCCTTTGAAACCGTGCTGCACCTGCAAGACCTGATCTAAAGCCGCCGGCGTTTGGGGCCGTTTTTTGAGAAAAAGGCCCCAAACGCCGACCGACTGCTATTTAGGGTTCACGAATTGGTAAACCGCTGAGAAGTCTTCCTGGGCCAACCCTGCCTGTTTGGCTTGCGCGAAGATCTCCTTTACGGTGTGCAGGGTAGGCAGCGCCACCCCTTGCTCATAGGCGGTGACCCCGGCCAGGTGCAGGTCTTTGTGCATCCATTCCAGCGGGAACTCCGGGGAGAAGTCACGGGTGAGGAGCTTATTTTCTTTCAGCTTGAGGAAAGGAGCGCCGCCGGGGCCATTCAGCAGGGTCTGGCACAGCATCTCCTCAGATATTCCCAGGGAAGTGCCCAAACGCAAGGCTTCGGCGAACGCCGCCATGATCTGCCCGAAGAGCATGTTGTTCACCATTTTCATGCTGGCCCCTTGTCCGTGGGGGCCAATGTGGAGCACGGCCTTGCCCATGGTGTCTAGCAGGGGGCGCACTTCCTCTACATCTTTGGCCTCGCCGCCCACCAGAAACACCAGTTGCCCTGTTTCGGCGGGCACCAGAGAGCCAGACACGGGCGCGTCCAGAAAGCGGTGGCCCATCTTATGGGCGATGGTGGCCATGCGTTGGCTGAAGGAAGGATTCACGGTGCTGGCATCAATCCAAAGGGAATTGCCCGGCAGTTCTTTCAGGAAACCATGCTGACCCAACGCGGCTTCTTCCACGGCTTCGGGGGTGGCCAGCATGGTGAAGACCACGCGGCAGGCCTTTCCTACTTCCTGGGGCGACGAAGCCAGGGTAGCACCCTGGGCCACCAAGGCCTCGGCTTTTTCTGGGGTACGGTTGTAAACCACCAGTTCATGTCCGGCCTTCTGGAGGTTGGCGGCCATACGGCTGCCCATGATGCCCAAACCTATAAATCCTACGTTCATCTGTTTCTTTTTTAAAGTTTACCCGAAAGTAGGAGGTACGGATGGCCGAACCAAGGGGTACAGGTCAGACCCTGTTTTGAGCCCAATTTCCTGAAAAGGCCACCGATTCAGGAAGATTGGCTTTCGGGAACCGGAAACGGAAGGTGGTTTCCTCCCCATGGCGGGATTGCACGTCTACCTCTATACCGTGGAAATGCGCAATGGTGTTCACAATGGTAAGACCCAGGCCATGGCTTTCGCCGTCTGGCGCGTGCATCCGCTTAAACCGGCTGAAGATGTGGGGCAGTTGCTCTTGGGTAATGCCTACGCCGCTGTCTTTCACCAACAGTTCAAAGCCCTGGGCTGAGGGCTGCCCTTTCACCAGGATGGTACCTTCTGGCTTGTTGTACTTGATGGCGTTGTTGACCACGTTGAAGAGCATGGTGAACAGCAAAGACTGGTTCGCCTTTTCCAAGGTGTAGTCGGCTTCCATCTCCACCTGCAGGCTTACCTCGCGGGCCTCCGCGCGTTCCTTGATTTCTTCGGCTACTTCCTGGGCCAGTTGCGGAATGTCTACGTTCTCATTGCGCAGGTATTGCTCGTTCTCAATGCGCGAGATCAAAAGCAGGGCCTGGATGATGTTCTTGAGCCGGTGCAGGGTACGCAGGTTGTCTACCAGTTTCTCCAGCATAGCATCTGGCGTGTCTGGGTCAGAGAGCAGGTTCTCCAGCCGCGACTGCAGGATAGAAACCGGGGTCAGCAACTCATGCGACACGTTCCCTATAAACTCTTTCTCCTTCTGGAACGCTTCCTGGATCTGGCCCATCATGGCATTGATGGTGTTGTTGAGGTACAGGAAGTCGGTGGTGGTGGTTTTGAGGTCTTTGGGGGTGAAGGCGCTCGGGTGTTCCACGCGCTGCAGACGCTTCACAATGAGCGTGAGCGGGCGCAACAGAATCTTGCTAAAGGCCAGATCAGTGAAAACGGTCAGCAAGACCACGGCCGCCAGAAAGTAAAGCGCATAGCCTTGCAGGGTTTTGCTGTTGTTCTCAATGGTAGCCAGGGAACGGCCAATCTCCAGCAGGTACCGCTTACCGCCCAGATCAAAGGTGGAAGAAAGCACCCGGTACTTCACAATCTCATTGTCTACCTTGCGCAGGCTATTCTCAATGCTGTTGACCACCTTTCCCGAAGAGATTTCCTCCAACGAGATAAACTCCTCCCGGAACAGGTTGTAACTACCGTAGGCATCGCCGGTCTCGCCGGTGATGAAGGTACCAATGCCCTGCTCCTCAATGATCTTGTACATCTTGGCCTCTTTCTGCAGCAGGCGCTCATCTGCGTTGAGCAAGGCCACCTTGTTCACCAACAACGGCAACCCCACCACCAGCAAAAGCAGGATAATCACCTTAGAGGCCGCGCTGAAAAGAGCAAGTTTTGACTGTAAGCGCATTTATTGATTTGTAGATGAGAAGATTTGAAGATTTGAAGATGGGTAGATTAGGAGATTTGAAGATTTGGAGATGAATTAATTTTCACATTTTCAAATCTCCAAATTTCCACATCTACAAATCATACAGTCAACCGGTACCCTACGCCGCGTACGGTCTCCAGCCAATCGGTGGTGGCATGGGCAGACAGTTTCTTGCGGAGGTTCTTGATGTGCACGTCAATGTAGTTGGAGTCATAGTCGTCTTCCAGCAGGTTGCCCCAGATGTGCTCGGTGAGTTGCAGGCGGGTGAGAATGCGGTTCTTGTGCAACAGCAGGTAATGCAGGATGTCGAACTCCTTTTTGGTGAGCACAATCTCCTGGGCGCCAAAGGTGACGCGGCGGGTGCTGCTGTCTATCTCAAACCCATGGAACGCCACCGAGGAGGATTTCAGCTTGAACTTACGGCGCAAGACCGCCTGCATGCGGGCCTGCAACTCCAGCAGAGAGAAAGGCTTGGGCAAGTAGTCATCGGCCCCCAGGCCCAGGCCCCTGATCCTGTCTTCCAGGGCGCCGCGGGCGGTGAGGATGATGATGGCCGGGTCGTGGTCCATGGCCTTGGTTTCCTGGAGCAGGTCCAGACCGTCATAGTCGGGAAGGCCCAAGTCCAATAAGATGAAGTCATAGCGGTTCACGGCTATTTTCTCAGAGGCTTCGCGCCCGTTGGAGGCCCAGTCACAGATGTAGTGTTCCTGCGCCAAAAAGTGCATCAACTCCGTGGCCAGGCTGGTCTCGTCCTCTACAATCAGGGTGTGCATAGGGAAGGGTAGTGGTTAAAACGTATAGCTCAGGTTTAGGGAAACAAAGGACTGGGCTTTGGACTCATCGCCCTCCAGTTTATTCACCGGCAGCGAAAACCGATAGGCGGGTTCAATATCCACGTTGTACAGACTGAACACCACTGGCACCGTAATGGCGTAGTTCAGCACCCTGAACCGTTTGCTGGTGCTGGTAGTCGTGGTGGTCGTGGTCTGTCCGTTTCCGTTGCCTTTTCCATTGCCTTTGCCGTTTCCCAGCGGGTTCAGCGGGTCCAGTACGTTGCCCAGGCCTTTCTTCTTGTTTTCTGTGACGGTGGTGTGGGTCTGCGAGAATTCCTGGGTACCGGCAATAATGGTGAATTTAGGGTCCAGGCCTACCGGGTTCTTGCCTTTCCAGAGGTTTTGCAGGGGGAGGTAGCGCGAATTGTCCAGCACGGTGAAAAGGTCGCTGCTGCCGCCGAAGATGTAGCTGGCGGATAAGCCCGTCAAAAGGTATTTCCAGTCCAAGCTGCCCCCCACGGTGGCCGCATTTGACGTCACAGATTTCACCAAGGGCGTGTTAGGCCCGAAGAAGAAGCGGGAGTAGCTGACCACCCCTTCAAACCGTTCGCCTACCTTGAAGCTATAGCCCGCTGAGACATCGGTCTCATCAATGAAATCCTCGGTGTTGAACAATTGGTAAGACATAGCGGAGATAAAAAGCCCCGAGGTGTGGGTATAGGTGAGCGAAGCCGCCACGTAAGGGTATTGCGTGCCGGTATTGCGCCCGAAGAAGGAAGCGTTATTGGCTGTTTCCAGTCCCACCGTCCACCAGCCTTTCTTGGAGGCCGTGTCTTGGGCGGCAACGGAGGAAGTGGCTGGAGCCGTGGGGCTCTCCGTGGCAAATGCGGGCAAGGTTAGGAGAAAAGAAAGCAGGAAACAGATTGCAAGGGAAGGTTTCATCTGAGTAGTATTTTTAACTTGGGAAAGGGGAGGGTGATGGTCCTGTCATTTAGGTGGAGGAGGCGGGGAAACAGGTGGCCCAGGCTTGGCTTAGTTTTTCCCTACTTTAATACGGCCTACCCCTACGCCCCCAACTTTGACTGGTTTTCCGGCCTTTACCGCTTTAGTGGCGTTTCCGGCGGCTTTTATAGCTCCTGCCGCGGCACCCCGGCCTGGGCGCGCCGCACTTTGGGGTCGGCCCGCCGACCCTCTGCTGCCTAGTTCTTTCGCGCCCTCAGAAGCTACTTTCTCTGGTTTTCCTTGGCGTCTGGCGGTGGCTACCTCTTTTACTTCCTGGTTTTTTTGGGTGTCCCTCTCTTTCGTTTTACCGGTCTTTCTGGGTTTCTCCTGCCCAAACGGCAGGTCAGCTCCGGCGGGTGAGGTGGCTGGTACTGCTGCCGCCTCTTTTAAGTCAGCTTCCATAGAGGAAAGGCTAGTTCCCTGGAAGGAACCAGGCGTTTCCCTGGCGGCAGGGCCAGCGGCTAACACAGGCTGGGCTCCTGCTGTAGCGGCAGAAAAAGCAAGAAGTGCCAATGAGAGGCAGATTTTCATAAACAGGGAAGACATTGCTAATGAATTATCTTTCAAAGCTACAACTGAAAGAGGAAGAGATAATGAAGAAATCAAGTTAGGGAAAATTTTAATTGACGATGGGGTAATTTCTGTTCCTGCTTTTGGTTTATTTTCTTTAAAAGAAGGCTTAAACCGCTTTGAAAGATTACATTATCAAACGAAAAGGAAAACCTGCGGGGTCAGTTGGTTGAGGGTAAGAGGTGGTACCTGATCACTCTGATGCCCATACGCCGGTTGCGAGGTGGCCAAGACCCAGTTCATGACAAAACAAACGCTGATGATAAGTTTCATAGGGGAGATGTGTTAGGTTAGAATAGGAAAGGGGAGATGTAGTCGCCTTTGCGTTGGCAAAGGCGACTTGGGTAAGGGGTATTAATGGCCTACTTTTACGTGTCCGCCGGCGTTCACTTTGACTGGTTTCACGCCTTTGGTAGAAAGACCGGTGGAAACTTTTGCGCGGCGGGCGCCGGAGGAGTTCACCTTAGTGGCAGTACCGGTTTCTACTCCCACTCTCCCGGCTCTCTGACGCTTCTCAGAGGCGGCTTCTTTCACCAATTGGCCTTTCGCTTTCCCGGTTTCAGTGGTTCCCTTGGCTACCGTGCTCACGTTTTGGCCGTGGTTTTCCTGTTCATGCTTCCGCGCCTCCACGTCTGCCTTGGCTTTTACCTTCACGTTGGCTTTGGTTTGCTCGGCCGCCTGCTCGTTTTCTTCCTGGCGGGCTTTGGCCTTTGCCTTTAGTTCTGCCTGGGTTTGGGCAGCGGCCTCCAGGGTTTCTCTGGTTTGAGCTTTGGTTTCAGCTTTCTGGGCCTTGGCTTCTTCTTTACGGGCTTTAGAAGCCTCTTTCTGGGCAGCGGCCTCTTCTTTCAGGTGGGTGCTGGCCTCTTCTTGACGGGCTTTGGTTTTATCTGCCTTGGCCTTGGCTACTTCCCTTACGGCCTCGCCCTTGCCGGCTCCATCGGCGGAAGCATCTCCGGCTACGGTCACTTTGGCGGTGGTGCTCACCGTAGTGCCATGGGTGGTTTTGGTGGTGGTAGGCGTAGTTTGGGCAAAAGAAGAAACAGCAGCTAAGAAGGCGGCGGCGAAGAAGGTTAACTTTTTCATCTCTGAGGAAGGTTAAGTGTTTTGAGGTCGTTTTTAAGGATTACTGCGTCAAAACTATCTTGTCAAGATGAAGAGAAGATGAAGAAAGGCCTTCAGGTAAAAATTTTCCAAATTTTTTTTTTTGAGGCCTAAGTAGATCAGGTGTTTTGGCCCTCTTATAAAAAAAACAAGCCCAAAACAGAAAAGCCGCTCTTCTTTAAAAGAGCGGCTTTTCTGTTTGATCACCTGGGGATGAGGAACTACAGCACCTTCACCTTTAAATAAGACGGCTGCTGCGGCGTATGGTACACTCGGTGGGTGGCTTTCTGATAGTCCTCAGCTTTGGCCTCATAGATGTTGGGCACGTATTTCTGCGGATTGCGGTCTACAAGCGGGAACCACGTGCTCTGCACCTGCACCATGATGCGGTGGCCTTTCTTGAAGGTGTGCAGCACATCTTGCAGCGGCACGTTCACCGGCGTTACCTGGTTGGGCGTGAACGGCTCTGGTTTCTCATAGCTGTTCCGGAAGCGGCCGCGCATCACCTCGCTGCGCACCATCTGCTGGTAGCCGCCCATTTTCACGTTGGCCGGGTTGTGCGCATTCTGCCGGGCGGTGTCTGGATAGACGTCAATCAGTTTCACCACCCAATCCGCGTCTGAGCCGGTGGTGGAGATGTTCAGGGCCGAAAGGATCTCGCCCGCCAGGGTGATGTCATCGGTGAGCACGTCGGTTTGGTAGACCAGCACATCGGGCCGGCGGCTGGCGAAGCGCTGGTCATCGGTCATGTACTCGCGGGTCATGCCGGTGGTGGTTTCCTCAGAGAAGGGTACTGGTTTGGCAGGGTCGCTGATGAATTCGTCAAAACCGGTGCCGCCCGCGGCAGGCTGCTCAAAGTTGAGTTTCCCGTTCGCCCCGAAGTACAACATCCGTTCCTGTGTGTTTTTAGGCGGCCAGGCAGCAAATTCGCGCCACTGGTTCGCGCCGGTGTTGAACATATAGGCTTCGGGCAGACCCGGCGTGCCTTTGCCAGTACCTTTGAGGTAATGCCGGAAGAACTTGGCCTCAATGTTAGGCCGGTAGAATTCTGAGGTGTTCTGCCGGAATGAGACCTTGCCCAGGTTCTCACCTGCTGACCGCGACCAGCCGCCGTGGAACCAGGGGCCCATGACAATGGTGTTGTACGTGTTGGGGTTGTTTTTCTCAATGGTTTTGTACGTTTCCAGCGCCCCAAATAGGTTTTCGGCGTCAAACCAACCGCCTACCGTCATCACGGCGGGCTTGATGTTCTTCAGGTGCGGCCTGATGTCCATGGCTTGCCAGAAGAAATCATAGTTGGGGTGCTGCACGATGTCGTTCCAGAAGGAGACGTTATTTTTCAGGTACAGGTCATTGGCGTTAGACAAGGGCCCCAGGCGCAGGAAGAAGTCATAGCCGTCTGGCGTGCCGTGGTTGAACCGGGGGCCACCCGTAGGCGAAGGCTGCGGGCGCGGCTGCCCAAACGAGGCCAGGAAGTTGAACGCGTGCGGCAGGAAGAACGCCCCGTGGTGGTGAAAATCGTCCCAGAACCAATCGGTGACCGGGGCCTGCGGCGAAGAGGCTTTCAAGGCCGGGTGACTGCCCACCAACCCCACGCTGGTGTAGTACCCCGGATACGAAATACCCCACTGGCCCACGCGGCCGTTGTTGTTGGGTACATTTTTCACGAGCCAGGCAATGGCGTCATAGGTGTCAGTGCTTTCGTCTATATCTTTCTTTCCTTTCTTGGCTTTGAGCGGTGCCATGTTCACAAACTCGCCCTCGCTCATGTACTTGCCCCGCACATCCTGGTAGGCGAAAATGTAGCCTTCGCGCAGCATGTCTGTAGAAGGCCCCATGCTGGTTTTGTACTTGTCCTCGCCGTACGGGGCCACGGAATAGGGCGTACGATTAAGCATGATGGGGTATTTCTGGCTTTTGTCTTTAGGCGCGTACACCACCGTGAATAGCTTGGTACCGTCACGCATGGGCACCTGGTGTTCCGTTTTCTGGTAGTTTTCCCGAATGTAGGCGGAATCTGAGAGGGTTTGGGCAGAGGCCGTAAGGGCAGGCCACCACAGGGCCAGCAAAAGCCAGTGCCAGAGGTTTAGTTTCATAGGTTGGAAGTATGTTAGGTTGGTGAAGATCGGCGAAGCCAAATTAGAGAATTCACCCGCAGCAGGCAACGCCGTTTCAGGGCGATTTTTCCAAAAAGCCCCTGAAACCTATCTGGCCCGCCGGCGCGGCAGCCGGCTACTGGAAACATACAGCGCCAAGCCCGAGAGAACCGTGAGCACGCCCGCAATGGAGAAGGCCCGTAGGAGCCAATTACCGATGTGGTCGCGGGTCTGATAGTCCATGGTGTGCAGCATCCAGAGGAAATCGAAGACCCGCCATTTGTCGTTCCTGAATTTGGTGACGGTGCCCAGGGCGGCGGCCACGTACACGGTGGTGCCCGAGGGATGATCCATGGTCACGGCCCAAGCAGGCAAGGGGCTCTCGCGGTATTCATGCTGGCCGGTGAGGTTGGCGGCAGTGAGGTAGGCCACGCGCTTGACGGGTACGTTGGCTAAAAAAGCCGCCTGGGCTACCTGAACGGCCTCGGGGCGCGAGAGCATGGGGCGCAGCTGGCCCGTGCGGGCATCAGCTAACTGGTACTGCACTTCTTTGGCGGCGGGGGGCTGGTACTTGACCTGGTAGGTGGGGTTCCCCAGCACGTTCACCACTTTCACGTCCAGGAGATGGCTTTGCGCCGGAAGTTTGGCCAGGACACTGTCCGGGCTTACCCAGCCGGGGCTCCAGGTCATGGCCGGTACCTCGCGCCGTTGGAAATCGCCGTGGATTTCGTCTATGTTGCTCCAGCTGAAATACAGGCCGCCCACCGTCCAGCCCAGGAATTGGAGGCCGGCCAACAGGCCCAGGTACCGGTGCCACCGGCGGATTTGATAACGGAAGTTGCGGCGCATGGCGTTTTTGCAATAAAAGCCCAAAGAAAGGAAGTTTTCTGGGTTCTTACCTGCGGTAGCTTTCTGAAAATACCCTGCAAAGGCGAAATATTTTCATACCAGTAGATTTAGCTCACCTGGCCTCTTTCTCTGTGAACACTATGAAAGGGGAGGACAGAAAGAGCCCCTTTCTTAGGCCTTAGCCGGAGTTTCTGGTTCTGGGCCCGTTTTTCAGGGAAGGGCCGCAAAACGTGCGGAAGACACCTTATACTTTCAGCTATTTTTTTGAACTTTGGAAAACGCTCCGCCCTAGGGTGAAGTCCATTCAAGCCAAACCTTATGTTGAAACCACTCTTCAAGCAAGCCCTGTGTCTGGGCCTGCTGTTGTTCGGGATGTCTTCTGCTTTCGCCCAAGGGGCGCTGCAGACGCCTGCGCAATTCCTGGGCTACCCGTTGGGGGAGCAGTTCACCTACCACGCTCGCATGGTGGACTACGTGCGCTACCTGGCCAGTCAGAATCAGAACAAAATGCAGGTGCAGACCTACGGCCACACTTATGAGAATAGACCCTTGCTGCTGGCTACTATCTCCTCGCCGGCCAACATGCAGCGCCTGGAGGAAATCAAGGCGAACAACCTGAAGAACACCGGCCTGGTGAACGGACAGCCTTCGGGCGGCAAGCAACCGGCCATTGTGTGGCTCAGCTACAACATCCATGGAAACGAGTCGGTCTCTTCTGAGGCCGTGCTGCAGGTGCTCTTTGACTTGTTAGACCCCAACAACGCGCAGACCCAGAAGTGGCTGGAGAACACGGTGGTGCTTCTAGACCCCTGCGTGAACCCCGATGGCCGCGAGCGCTACACCCAATGGTACAACCGGGTGCGCAACCAGAAACCCAACGCCTCGCCCTACGCCTGGGAACACCAGGAACCCTGGCCCGGCGGACGCCCCAACCACTATTTCTTTGACCTGAACCGCGACTGGGCCTGGCAAACGCAGATAGAATCAAAGCAGCGGGCCGTGGTTTACAACCAATGGATGCCCCAGTTGCACGCTGATTTCCATGAGCAGGCGGTAGACAACCCGTATTACTTCGCGCCATCGGCGAAGCCCTACCATGACGCCATCACGCCCTGGCAGCGCGAGGCCCAGAATTTTATTGGCGACTACAACCGCAAGTACTTTGACAAGAACAACTGGCTGTACTTCACGCGGGAGAGCTTTGACCTGTTCTACCCCAGCTACGGCGACACTTGGCCCACGTACCAGGGCGCCATTGCCATGACCTATGAGCAGGGCGGCTCAGGCCGCGCGGGCGTGGTGATCCAGAAAGCCGACGGAGACAGCCTTACCCTGAGCCAGCGCATTGCCCACCACCACGCCGCCAGCCTGGCCACGGTGGAGGCCATGTCCGACAAGGCAGACCAGGTGGTGAAGGAGTTCCGGAAATTTTACGCAGATGCCCAGAGCAAGCCCTTCGGGCAGTACCGGAGCTACGTGTTCAAGGCGAAGGGCGAGGAAGGCCGCCTCAAAGACCTGACCCAGTACCTGGACCGCCAGCAGATCAGGTACGGATACGCCAAGTCCTCGGGCAGCAGCAAAGGCTTCAACTACCAGACCGGCAAAACCGAGTCGGTTAAATACGAGAGCGGTGATCTGGTGATCAGCGCCTTCCAGCCGAAGTCCACGCTCTTGAACGTGCTGTTTGAGCCTGCGGCCCGCCTGGAAGACTCCGTGACCTATGACATCACGGCCTGGTCCTTGCCTTATGCGTACGGCCTGAAAGGAGCCGCCTTCACGAACCGCATTTCCTTCACGGAGGCTAAGCCAGCCGCCCCGGTGACCAATACCCCAGCGCCCGCCACCTATGCCTACATTGCGCCCTGGAATGGTATCCAGGACCTCAAATTCATGGCGGCTCTCTTGCAGGCTAAAGTGCGGGTGCGGTATTCTGAGGTGCCTTTTGAGCAGAACAACGTGAAATACGCCCCCGGTACCCTCATCATCACCCGTACCGGGAACGAAGGCCTGGGCCCCAAGTTTGACCAACTGGTGACCCGTGCTGCGGATTCTTTGGGTATCAAGCTGGCCTCCACCGCCACGGGTTTCGTGACCACCGGGTCTGATTTCGGGTCACGGAGCATCCGGTACGTGAAAGCCCCACGGGTGGCCTTGTTGACAGGCGAAGGCGTATCGCCTTACGGGTTTGGGGAGATCTGGCATTACTTTGAGCAGCAGGTAGGCTACCCGGTGACCGTGCTGGGCGGTGATTATTTCGCCAATGTGCCGCTGCATGAATTTGACGTGCTTATTCTGCCTACCGGTTCTTACACCCGCATTCTGGAAGAGAAGACCCTCAATAAAGTGAAAGACTGGGTAAGGGCCGGCGGGAAACTTATTGCTATGGAAAATGCCGTGACGTTTTTAGCCGATAAGCCAGATTTCGCCGTCAAAAAGAAAACGACTGATACCACTACCTCTAAAAAAGCCCCTACGGCCGAAGACCTCAAAAAGTACGGGAACCGCGAGCGCGAATCCATCTCTGAGGAAGTGCAGGGCAGCGTGTTCCGAATCAACCTGGATAATACCCATCCCTTGGCCTTTGGGTACGGTAAAACCTATTCTGCCCTGGTGAGAACCAGCACCTTGCCGCACTTCATGAAAGATGCCTGGAACGTGGGCGTAGTGAAAGAGGAGCCCCCGGTCACCGGGTTTGTTGGGTCAAAAGTCCAGAACAACCTGCAGAACGGTCTGGTGTTGGGCGTGCAGGACCTGGGCCGTGGCCAGGTGGTCTACCTGGTAGACAACCCGCTGTTCAGAGGTTTCTGGCAAGGCGGTAAACTGCTGTTCGGCAACGCCGTATTTCTGGTTGGCCAGTAGAAGCTACCTTTTAGCTTTTTATAGAGCGCCCGCCTTTGGTGGGCGCTCTTGTTTTTGAGGCCTTTTTTGAGAAAATGGCTCCAAAAGAAGAAGCTAGTTTGGTAGTACTGTGAATCAAAATTAGATTTATAGAGTAAGCTTGTTAAAAGATAACCCGAAACTTATGCGATCATCCCGTTTCCTCGCCTCGGCCTTTCTGCTAGGTCTTGCCGTGTTTACCAATTGCACAAAGAAAACCACTTCCTCGGGTGCTAAACCAGGTGAGGAAATAGTAGGGGAGCAACTGCTGGCCGGCGCTGACCTTACCAAAGCGCGCACCAACTACACCAACTACTGCGGGGGCTGCCACGGCCGTGACCTGGAAACCTTTGTGAACCGGAAGTGGCAACACGGTGATTCGCCGGAAGCCTTGTTCAAAGGCATCAAGCACGGCTACCCCAACCAAGGCATGCCCGCTTACGCGACTACTTTCACCGACCAGGAAATTCAGCACTTAGTGAGCTACATCAGAGAGGGCATTGTGGCGCAGCGCGGAAAACCGGAAGCCAAGGCGAACGTCAACACCTCGCGGTCAGAGAAACTCAGCTTTCAGCTGGACACCGTGCTCACCGGACTGGACGTGCCCTGGGCCATGGCCTTTTTGCCCAACGGCGACATGCTTGTCACCGAGCGCGGCGGAACCCTGTACCGGTTTACCAAAGACCGCCAACTACAGAAGGTAGCGGGTACGCCCGAAGTGCTGGCGCAGGGCCAGGGCGGCTTGCTGGACGTGAAGCTGCACCCCAACTTCGCTAAGAACAACCTGGTTTTCCTGTCGTACTCGGCGGTGAAGAAAGACGGCGGGCAAACGCTCTCTACCACGGCCCTTATGCGCGCGCGCCTGGACGGGAACACCCTGGCAGACCAGAAAGTTATCTTTGAGGCGCAGCCTTGGGCCAGAACCCGCCACCACTACGGCAGCCGCATAGAATTCGGGCGCGACGGGTACCTGTATTTCACCATGGGCGATAGAGGCGGCACCAAAATCAACCCGCAGAACCTGGGGGTGCACGCCGGCAAAACCCACCGAATCAAAGAAGACGGCTCTATTCCCGCAGATAACCCCTTTGTGAAGCAGGCAGATGCCTTGCCCTCCATCTATACCTTCGGGAACCGGAATGCCCAGGGAATGGCCGTGAACCCCGCCACAGGTGACCTTTGGCTCCATGAGCACGGCCCCAAAGGCGGCGATGAGGTGAACATTGTGAAAAAAGGCGCTAATTACGGCTGGGCCGAGGTGACCCACGGCATTGACTACAACGGTTCCATCATCTCTGACCTAAAACAAAAAGAAGGCATCACCGACCCTATTAAGATCTGGGTGCCGTCCATTGCCCCGTCTGGTATGGCCTTTGTCACCGGAGGCCGCTACAAAGGCTGGGAAGGAAGTCTGTTGGTAGGGTCGCTCAGTTTCAAATTCCTGAGCCGGCTGGAAGTAGACGGAAACAAAATAGTGAGAGAAGAACGGCTCTTACAGGACATTGGCCGGATCAGGGACGTACGCGTGAGTCCCGATGGCTATGTCTACGTGGCAGTGGAAAAACCCGGTGCGATCTACCGGTTGGTGCCTGTTTCCCAATAAAGAAGTAGAAGTTCTAACAAGAAGAGGCCCTTGCGCTTTGGCGGTGTTTTTTAGAAAACGCACCCAAAGCGCAAGGGCCTTTTTATAAGGGCCAGTAGAACGCAGGCCGCAGCGTCAACTTTCAGGCGCGGTGCTAGGCACCTGCACGTAGACGCCGTCTTCGCGGGTTTCTAACGGGAAGCGGGTGAGGGGGCGGGTGCGGCCTTTGCATTCTTCACCGGTGATCAGGTGAAACCGATAGCTGTGCCAGGGGCAGATGATTTCGTTCAGGTAATTGGTGGTACCCCGGCTAAGGGCATCGCCCAGGTGCGGGCACAGGTTCTCCACCGCAAAAAGCCCGGCTGGGGTGTGGGCCACGCAGATTTCCCGTCCGGCCGCCATCACGGCTTTGGAACGGGTGAGCGGCACCTGGCTTTTAGCCTCGGCTTCACTGTCAAAGAGTTTGATCCATTGCATAGAAGTGCGTACGCGGAAAGGAGAAACCTGTTTTGGCGGTAATTTCCTAAAAAGTGGGGAGAAACAATGGGGAAAAGTTAGAAAGGCTGTAAAATGAAAAAGCCCGGAAAAACCGGGCCCCTTACACCAAACTAACAAACAAAACTTTTAAACAAACCTAAATGCTAAACAAGATCCGGGGAAAGCAGCTGGCTGAGAGGGAATCAGGAGCTGTGGTCTTGTTTAGTGATACAAAGATGCAGGGACTTTGCCCCATCGGCAACCTCAATGAGAGGAAACAGGCCTTTTCCTGCCTGAACTCAGATAAACACGGAGTGAAGTGGAAGTAGCAGGAATGAACCCATTCACCAAGCCGCTGAAACCAATTCCAAAAAGAAAGGTTCTTCTTCAAAAGGTGTAAAAAAAGTGCCCATTCTTACGAAAAAGAGAGTTTTATATTGTGGAATAGGGCAAAAATAATTGCTTGTCTGACGAAAATGGAGCGGAATCCTGAAAAGTGTAATTATTTCAGTTTCCGTTATCTGAAGGGCATTTAGCAATTTTTCAAGCAGGATGAAGGCGTATGAAAAGGAAAGCTCTTCTGGGAATTTCTATTAGCCAGCCTTGTTGGGGTGGCAAGTGGTAAACGAGGAGCCAGACAATCTTGAAAACCCAGTCAGCAGCTAACGCCGTTCATCAACTTCCTTCCACCGGATGGGAAGCAAATGAAAAAGCCCGGAAAAACCGGGCCCCTTACACCAAACTAACAAACAAAACCTAAATTCTTTTGAAGAGGCTGACCTTCATCAGCGGTCAACGGGGCAGCCGGTCTTAAACCTGTGTCCTCTCCCTTGAGAGAGGCCTTTCTGCCTGGTTGATGGTACAAAGTTGGCCTTTGCCAGGGCCTTTGGCAACCTATACCAGAGGAAGCAGGCCATTCTCTGGCTGAACCCCGCAAAAGAAGGAGTGAACCGGGTTTATACGGATCGTCCTGAATAAATTCATCGGAGAGCAGGTTTGGTGTAGAGGGCAAAAGAAAAGCCATTCTGGAGAGAATGGCTAAAAAAGGAGGTAAAAAAAAAGTGCTTAAAAGTAGTCTATTACCAGAGCGCAAGCGGATAGAATAAGACTACTTTTAAGCTGAAATAGAGTGTGAATGTAAGTATTTAAACGGAGGTAACCCCTTAAGGTTTAGAGGAGAGGAAAGAAAAATAAGATTTTTTTTCTTCCACCTGTCTGGGTTGCTCCAGGACCATTATTTTCAAGGTTTTCTCTCCGGCGTTCCAGTTTTTGAAATGGGTCAGGTCGGTCCATAAGCGGTCACCTGTTTTCACGGCAATGGTTTTCTCTTGCCCATCTGGAGTCACCAACTTGAGGGTTCCATCTGAGGCGGCATAGGCTTCCTGTTCCGGCGAGGCATGGAAATCCAGGAACTCACCCGGTTTCAACTCCAAGGACAGAATGCGGAGGTGGTCGGTTTTCAGTACTTGCTTGAAGACTTTAGAAGTGCGGGAAGCGGGACTGCTGGGCGTAGTGCCCCCAAAGGCAGGTGCCAGGCTAACCAGGAAGCAAATGGTAAAAAAGGCGGAAATGAAACGTGTTTTCATGATTTTTATAAATTAAAAAGTTTAAACATTCATAGAAGAACTTGCCTGTTAAAAGGAGAGCCCTTTTGATTATATAGATGCACAATTGGGGAATACGTTGCTTGGGAATCCGTTAAATTTTTGTTAAAACGCAGAAAATGAGGATGAAGCTTGAGAAGTAGCCCCTGAAGTAGCGCTTTTGAAGGGTAAAAAAGATGGTATTTTGCGCCTGTTTTTTTGAAAAGGCTCCATAAAGAGTTCCGGTCTGTAAACCAGAATCCTAGATGCGGTTCAGAGCGGGCTTCTGACCTAAAGGAGGAGCTTAGATACTGCGGTGATAACAGGCGGGTATACGCCCACATTCCGTCCCCCTTTGGAGGGGTAGGGAGATAATGACTCTTGCCGATCAGCCATTCCCTAGATCTTGTATCACGCTTGCCATTAAAGGTACTAATGGTTCTTCTTGCGCTTTGGTCATCCCTCTATCCCCCTTTTAAAGGGATAAGGCCGTTATGTTCTACTTTGAAGGGGTAAGGTGGGGTGAAGTCCATTCTCATTCTTACATAGTTTGAGGCTTTCGCCTCACTGAAGTTTCAAACTTCAGTTCATTTTAAGTCCAAGTTAGAAACTTGAACTAGCTATATATTTAGAACTTTGCAGCCCTGCCCCTTCAAAGGGGGGGACATATGACGTACCCTACTTCAAGACCTAAAAGCGGAACAAGAGACGGTAACAAGGCTCATAGAATCTTATAAGAGGCTTTGGCGTCTGCTGGAAAAGGATTCCAAAGTCTGGGTTTCCCCTACTAGTGTCATCCGAATTCAAGGGATAGCTTCAGGAGGTTTTCTTGTAAGAGGACTCTGAAATGGAATGCCAGGACACCCCAAGACTCAGCCTGTTCCCCTGTATAGGCTAATGCTAGGCAAAGGAGCAGGCTGAGTCTGGCAAACATATGATGAGGCTGACAAGAACATGAAAAGAAAACCGTTTAGGGTCTGTTTTACTAAAAGCAGCCCCTAAACGGTTATAAAATACTATGGGATAGGACAGGGTTAAGAAGGGTCTACGTCAATGACCACCCGCACCTGTTTAAATTCTTTCGTTTTAAGCAGCGTCTGCACCGCATCAAGCACCTGCGCCTTTGACTCGCGCAAGTGGCCGCTTTCGCGGTCTAGTTTCACATGGATTTCCTGCAGGAACTGGTTCCTGATCTTGAAGATATGCGGGGCCTCGGGGCCTAATACGCTGGTTTTGCCTAAGCGGTCGGTCAGTTCCTTAGCCAGTAAGATAGCGGCGCCTTCACATGGTCTTGCCTCTGGGTGTTTTACGGTAAGCCTGATCATGCGTACGAAAGGGGGGTATCGGAATTTTTGGCGGTCTTTGATTTCCTGCTCAAAAAGCCCGGCGTAATCATTTTCAATGACCCGCTGAAAAATAGGTTGGTTGGGGTTGGCGGTCTGGATAAGGACTTTGCCTTTGTTTCCTTTCCGGCCGGCCCTTCCACTTACCTGCACAAAGAGCTGGTAGGCTCGTTCATGGGCCCTGAAATCAGGAAAGTGGATGATGCTGTCGGCGCTGAGGATGCCTACCAGGCTCACGTGCTCAAAGTCCAGGCCCTTGGTCACCATTTGGGTGCCTACCAGAATATCGGTGCGCTGCTGCTCAAAATCCTCAATAATTTGCTGGTGGCTGTTCTTCTTTTTGGTGGTGTCCAGGTCCATGCGCTGGATACGAGCCTGGGGCATGATCAGCTTCAGTTCATCCTCTATCTTCTCCGTACCGAAGCCTACTGTCTTGAGCATGGTAGAGCCGCAGGCGGGGCAGTCGGTGGGCTTCCGTTCGGTGTAGCCGCAGTAATGGCACCTAAGCTCATTGGAGAACTTGTGGTATGACAAACTCACGGCGCAATTGCGGCACTTGGGAATCCAGGCGCAGTCATTGCAGTCAATGAAGGGGGCGTAGCCCCGCCGGTTCTGGAACAGGATCACCTGCTCATGGCGGTGCAGGGTGTCTTCTATGTCATGCACCAGGCGGTTAGAGAAATGGCTGAGCATGTTCTTGCGCAGGCTTTCCTGCCGGGTGTCTACCAGTTCCACCTGGGGCAGGGTAGCCTCGCCGTAGCGTTCCAGCAGGTTCACCAGCCCCCAGCGGCCGCTCTGGCAATGGTAATACGTCTCCACTGACGGCGTAGCCGACCCCAGCAGGGTCTTGGCGCCCTGGAACTGGGCCATCATGAAGGCCACCTCGCGGGCGTTGTAGCGCGGCGCCGGTTCGTGCTGTTTGTAAGACGGTTCATGCTCCTCGTCCACAATGATAAGCGAAAGCGAGTGGAACGGGAGAAACACCGATGACCGCACGCCCACTACCACCTGGAACCGACCTGACAAGATGCCGTTCCAGACTTCCACGCGCTCATTGTCAGAGAACTTGGAATGGTACACGCCCAACCGGTCCCCGAAAACGCGCTTGAGGCGCGTCACGATCTGAGCGGTGAGCGCGATCTCCGGGAGCAGGTACAAAACCTGACCGCCTGCCTCTACCGCTTTGTTGATCAGGTCAATGTAAATCTCGGTCTTGCCGCTGCCCGTGATGCCGTGCAACAGCACCGTGCTTTTCTCTTCAAAAATCTCCAGCACCTGGTCGCGGGCCAGGGCCTGGGCGGGCGAGAGGTCAGACGCCAGGTACGGGCCCCGGCCTTCAGCCATGGGGAAGCGGCTCACTACCATGTCAAACTGCTCCAGCACCCCTTTCTTGAGAAGGGAATTGATCGCCGACAAAGACAGGTGCGGGTTAGAGGTGAGCACGTTTTTCTCCAGGCCCTCTTCATTCATGCGCAGGTTTTGCAGAATGGGCGTGAGTTGCACGTATTTGAGCAGCACATCCAGTTGCTTGGGCTTGGGCGCCAACTGGTTGAACAGTTCTTCCAGCGTTTCCTCGTCGGTGGTGAAGGAAGAAGCCAGCCGTACCTTCTTGACTACTTTAGGTGCGTATTTCTCCGCGATCTCCTCATAGATGATGATGATGTCTTTGAGGAGCAGGGATTTGATGATCTTATGGAAGCTGGTGAGCTGCAGGAGCTGGCCAACCTCGGTGAAGGTGAGGTGGGGCTTCTGGCGCAGGGCGAAGAGGATTTTCTCCTCGTGGGCCGTGAGGGGCCACTCGTTCGTTTCTGCCTGGAACTGGGGGTGCAGCTGGATCTGAGACTCACTGCTGAGTTTCAAAGCCGAGGGAAGGGCCGCGTTGATGACTTCGCCCAGGGTGCAGAGGTAATACTCAGCCATCCAGAGGAAAAGACGGAGTTGTGGGCCGGTGACCACGGGCTTCTCGTCAATGACTTCCAGCAGGTATTTGGCCTGGTATTCTTTGGGCGGCTCCTCATGGATACGTGCCACCACACAGCTGAGTACTTTCTTAGACCCGAACTGTACCAGCACGCGGGCGCCTACCAGCACTTCATCGCTCATCTGGTAAGGTACCCGGTAGGTGTAGAGTTTGGGTAAGGGTAAAGGTAAAATGACGTCCGCAAACAGGGTTACCCGTTCATGGACGTCATCAGCAGGAATATGGAATTCTAATTCTGGTGTCAAAGCGTCCGGTTTAGGCCAAAGTTCGGAAAAACAGGCCGGAAACGGAAGGCTTTCTTACTTCACTTGGTAGTCTTCCACCAATAAGGTCAATTGGTTGTCCTGGAGCACGGTAGCGTACAGCAACACAGGCTCGTCTTCGCGCACCTCCAGCTCCAGTTGCTCCACCAAAATGGATTTCACCGGCAGCCACACTTCTTTGTCTGCCGAGGTGAACAGCATCTCTTTGCGGTACTGGCGGATGTCTGCGGGTTTGAAGCCCTTCTGCTTCATGCGCTGGATGTTCTCCAAAGTGATGTTGCGGGTTTTCCCTTCATAAACCAGCGACAACCGGCAGGCCGGAAGACTGGTCTGGCCAGAGGGGACTTGGGAAACGGCGGGCGTGGTGCTTTGCAGGGCTTCCAGGGTGGTCTCAGGATGGGATTTCTGCAGGCGTTTCCAATAACCGTCTCCGTTCTGGGCCGAGGCAGTGGCGGCAAAGGCCAAGGTGACGGCCCCTAGTATGAGTAACTTCTTCACGAAAAGGAATGGGTTTAGGTTCTGGAGGAGCAACAGCAATTGCCCCCGGGCAGTTCTAAACTTAGCAGAAAAAAAACGTTTTCAGGATATTTTCTGAAAAACACCCCTTAATTACCCTTTCCAGTGGGTTGGTGAATTTTATTGAAAGCCACTGCCTTACCTTTTGGTCAGGGTTCCTATCTGCTCCAGGGCGGCAGCCACGGTCTGCACCGGTAGTTGGCAGGTCTTCTGGACGCACACGTACAGCGTGGTGTTCCCGTCCTGCGCATACCGGTCTTCTAATAAAGGCAAGCCCGAGTTTCCTGCTTCTTTCGTCCCGGCTAGTAAGACATTAGGTAAAAAGTGCTGGTGCAACAGGTTCCGGAAAGAGGGGGCCTCTGGACCAATGATAGCCACCTCAGCGGCAGGCTGCACCTTCAGGTAGTATAGGCTTGCCCAGTTGGCCAGATGAGACGGCTCCTGCACCACCAGGTCACGCACCCTGGCCAGCATCTTCTCTGACAGGTGGCTATGTTGGTCTTTGTCGAAGTAAAGGCCCAGCAAGTGCAGGTTCATAGCCATGACTGAGTTAGAGGCGGGTATGACGTTGTCAAAAAGCTCTTTCTTGCGGGCAATCAGCTGCTCGCCGGTAGCGCCGGTGAAGAAGAAAAGCTCCTCCTGTGGGTCAAAGAAGTGGGTGAGGGTTTCCTGGGTAAGGAGGCGGGCTTCTTTGAGCCATTTTTCCTCAAACGTGACCTGGTAAAGGCCAATCAAAGCCTGGATCAGGAGGGCATAGTCTTCCAGGAAACCGGCCACGGTGGCTTTGCCGGCTTTGTAGTTGTGGAACAGCTGGTTCCCTTGTTTCAGGTACTGCAGCAGGAAATGGGCGTTGGTGCAGGCAAGCTCCAGCAATTTAGGCTCCTGGAAAGCTTTGTAAGCATCAGTAAGCCCGGTGACCATGAGAGCGTTCCACGAGGTGAGGATTTTGTCATCCAGACCTGGTCGCACCCGTTGCGCCCTGGCTTGGAGCAGGATGTCTTTCCAATGCTGCACGCGTTCCTGCAATTCCTCCACTGAAAGCCCCTGGTCGGCGGCGAAGGCTTCATCGGTTTGGCGGCGGTGCAGGATATTCACGCCGTGCTCCCAGTTACCGGCGGCGGAGGTGTTGTAGTAGTGGCTGGCCAGTTCGGCTTGTTCGCCTAAAAGCCCGTTTAGTTCGGCTTGCGTGAATACGTAGAATTTGCCTTCCTCGCCTTCGCTGTCCGCATCCAATGACGAATAGAAGCCGCCGTCTGGGTGGGTCAGTTCCCGCTCCACGAAGGCCACGGTGTCCAGGACCACTTGCCGGTACAGATCGTTGCGGGTGACCTGGTAGGCCTCGGCGTACAGGCTGATCAACTGCGCGTTATCATACAGCATCTTCTCAAAATGCGGCACCAGCCAGTGAGGGTCTGTGGAATACCGGGCAAACCCGCCGCCCACCTGGTCATAGATGCCCCCCAAGGCTATTTCCTCCAGGGTGAGGTTCACTTGTTCCAGGGCCGCAGGATCTTGGCTATGGTGGTAGTAACGAAGCAGGAAGCGCCAGATGCTGGGCATAGGGAACTTGGGAGCTTCGCCCGTACCGCCTCTTTTCAGGTCAAAACGGCTTTTCAGGCGCTGGAACATTTGCTCCAGATCTGCTGCGTTCACGGCTGGATTGCTTTCCCGCAGCCCATACCGGGCCAATTCGCTTTGGTTCAAGTGCTGCGCGAACTGCTCTGCAGAGGTGTCCAGCTCCTTTCGGCTTTTAATATAGGCCTGGGCAATGCTTTGCAAGAGCTGCCGCCAGGTCTGGGGCGGGTAATAGGTGCCGCCGTAGAAAGGCTTGGCGTCTGGGTTCAGGAAGACATTGAGCGGCCAGCCACCTTGTACGCCCATGGCCTGTACCGCATCCATGTAGACCTGGTCCACATCGGGCCGTTCTTCGCGGTCTACCTTGATGCAGACAAAGTGCTGGTTCATGACCTGGGCAATCTCTTCCTGCTCAAAAGACTCATGCTCCATCACGTGGCACCAATGGCAGGCGGCATAGCCGATGCTGACCAGGATGGGTTTCTGCTCGTCTTGAGCTTTCTGCAGGGCTTCAGGACCCCAGGGGAACCAGTGCACAGGGTTATAGGCGTGCTGCAACAGGTACGGGCTGGATTCCTGCGCAAGGCGGTTAGGCTTCTTTTCCATGGTTCAAGAGCAAGTGGAGAACACTGTTTTCGCCTTCTTTCTGCAAAAAGAGCCTGAAACAGCATCAGTCTATACGCAACTGGCGCTGAACGGTGGCAATCTCAGTTTGCATGTCTGCCTCCAGAGACAAAGCCTGAAGCTTCTGCAGGAGTTTCTGCAGGAACTGTTGGTGGCCCTGGCTGTGGGGGTGGAACGGTTTGTGGGCCAGTTCCCGCCTGATCTCCTGCCAGCGGCCCAGGAAGTGGGTGAAGGCGGGGTCTGCGTAGGCCTGGATGAATTTTTCCCAGATGTAATCCTCGGCCATCTCTGAGGGGTGCAGCAGATCATTGGCGTAGAACCGGTAGTCCCGCAGGTCATCCAGCAGGATCTCGTAGGCGGGGAAGTAGGTGATCTGCGGATGGCTTTCCATGGCCTGATGAGCCGCCACCCGCAGCAGGCTTTTGCTCACAGCATTCAGGGGCAGGGTATCTTTCAGGTGCCGAACCGGGCTTACCGTAAGAATGACCTGTAGGCTGGGGTAATGCTGCTGCAGGAGGTGCAAGGTTTGCCGGGTATCCTGGACCAGTTCGTCCAGCGAGAGCAGGCGCTTGGTAAAGGCTTTCTGGGGTATTTTGTGGCAATTGGCCACGAAACTTCCGGTGTCGTTTCGGGCATAGACATAGGCGGTTCCCCAGGTGAGCAGCAAAGCCTGGGTCTGGCCTAAGAAAACGCGGGCCTTTTCCAACTGCACCTGTAGCTGCCGCACCAATTCCTCTGGCTCTGCGTGGGAAAAGGAGGAATGGAAATCATAATGGTACCAGATGCCGTTCTGCTCCACCAGCCCCGCCGCCAGGTCGTGGGTGTCTTGGGTGATGGCTGCCCGCAGCAGCTTGTGCAGCGACAAGGGGTTGAAGATGGTGCCGAACGGGTTGACCAGGACCTGCGCTTTGGCCTCCTGCAGCCTCCGGCCCATGACCTCCGCAAAGCAGGAGCCCATGGTGAAGATGCCTTTGGTGCGGGAAAACCGGATGGGCGCGATAGGAACGGTGACTTCAGTGCGGAACGGCATAGGCAGATAAACGGTGAGCGGAGGGTGAAGGTACTAAAATCTCTTTTACGCCTCTTTGGTTAAAATAGGGTATAAATCTGCCAGGGAATGGATGGTAAACCGGGGTTCTGCGGCCAGGCAGGCCGCTTCAGCGCCATACCCGTAGGCGGCCCAACAAGAAACAAGGCCGGCATTATTGGCGAACTGCAGGTCGGCGTCGGTGTCGCCCACCATGAGTACCCTTGAAGCCGGTACCTCAGGATAGCGGGGTTGAATGACCTGTTCATACGCCATGGGGTGGGGTTTCTTCTGGAGCGGGTGCTCCGGATTATCGCCCAAGACCAGGGCAAAGTGCTGACGCAGGTTAAACCGGTCCAAGGCGTCTTCTATGGCCCGTTGGCCTTTGTTGCTGATGACCACGCAGGTGACCTGCTGCACTTTGAGCTGGGCCAGCAGGTCTTCCGCGCCTGGGAACAGGGTGGTGAGTTGGCCGCCCTCGGTGTCATAGAGGCGGCGGTAATGAAGGCCCCAGTCCCTTAGTTCACCTTCGTTCTGTGATCCTT
Organism: Rufibacter glacialis; assembly: GCF_008271745.1. Taxonomy (GTDB): domain Bacteria; phylum Bacteroidota; class Bacteroidia; order Cytophagales; family Hymenobacteraceae; genus Nibribacter; species Nibribacter glacialis. The sequence goes on from NZ_VKKZ01000019.1 coordinate 838,022, forward strand.
GCAGGGGCGGGTGGAGCTGGGGCAACAGTTCTGAGATATTACCGCCCGTGCCTACCGCCTGTTTGATGGTTTCTGGAGTGGGAGGGGGCAGGGCCTTCTCCTCAAACAACTTCTGGAACGTGTAGAGAATGGCTTCTTCTGTGGCGCACAACGTACCGTCAAAATCAAAGATGACAATTGGAAAAGGAACCATAGAATAGAATCAAGGTGTGAATTACCGCATACTCCGCCGCTGCCGCATTTGTTTTAAGGGTTCTTTCTTGAAAAGAGGCGGAAAAGGGAGGCAGGAACCTAAGGGAAAGGGAAATGCTGGTTCTACCCTAAAAACAAAATGTCCTGCCGGGGTACGGCAGGACATTTAAAAAGGAGTGTGTTGTACTGCTTAAGCAGCCACCACGTTGAAACGCACTTGGTGCTTCACTTCTTTGTGTAGGTTGATCGTAGCGGTGTACTCACCCAAAGACTTCACCTCTTGGTCAAAGTCGATGCGCTTGCGGTCTACTTCATAACCCAGGGCTTTCAGAGCCTCAGATACCTGCAAGGTAGTCACGGCACCGAAGATCTTGCCGCTCTCACCTGCTTTGGCAGGGATCTCTAACAAGGTGTCACCAATACGGTTGGCTAATTCCTGGGCATCTTTTTGGATTTTCTCAGCTTTGTGGGCTGCCTGGCGGGTGTTCTCAGCCACTACTTTACGGGCAGAAGGGGTAGCCATTTCAGCTAAGCCTTGCGGGATCAAGTAGTTACGGCCAAAACCTGGCTTTACAGAAACGATATCGTTTTTATAGCCAACGCCTTTCACGTCATCTTTCAGAATAACTTCCATCTTGTTTTACCTCCTTATTTTAAAGAATCCGTTACGTAAGGCAAAATAGCCAAGTGGCGTGCTCTGGCAACCGCCTGAGATACACGACGCTGGAACTTCAAGCTGGTTCCAGTTAAACGACGGGGCAACAGCTTGCCTTGCTCGTTCACGAACTTCAATAAGAAGTTACCATCTTTGTAATCAATGTACTGGATTCCGTTTTTCTTGAAACGGCAGTATTTCTTGCGCGTGTCTTGCTTGTGGATTTTCTCGTTAACTAAACTCATGACGCTTGGGCCTCCTTCTCTTTTTTAGATGATTTGAATTCACCGTTTCTGCGGCGCTCGTTGTAAGCAACAGCGTGCTTATCCAGGGCAGTGGTCAAAAAGCGGATGATTTTCTCATCGCGACGGAAAGCAAGTTCTAAGGCATCTACAATGGTAGAAGGTCCTTGGAACTCCACGAGGTGGTAGAAACCAGTGTTTTTCTTCTGGATTGGGTACGCCAGTTTTTTTAGGCCCCAGTTCTCCTCATGAATAATGTCGGCGCCATTTTCCTTAAGCACCTGTCTGAACTTCTCGACCGTCTCTGTCATCTGAGCCTCGTTCAGCAACGGGGTCATGATGTAGAGTACTTCGTAATTTTTTAAAGTCATTTGAAAAAATGATTTTGGTTCGAAGGGGCAAAGGTAGAGCGATTTCTGACAGAAACCAAGCATCTTCAAAGATAAAGTGCAGGCACAGAGGCCATGTTCCCCTGATGCCTTTCCGGGATGATGCCTGGGGCGTATGCGACCTTTGTCTTTCTAGTATTTGGGTTTGCGTCTGTGGTTGAATTCTCGCCTACAAAGGATTCTGGCCTGGTTTGGTAAAATCAGGGAAGAAACGGGTTTGCCCCGTACAACCACCCTAGTGCCGGGAAGAAGGTTGCTGCAAGGGAGGAGTGGAGGTAGGGATTATCATCTATTGAGGGTTGTGAGAACTCCTCCTGCTTGGGCTGGTCATATGAAATATAATATGGAGAGGGCCAAATGAGGTAGGTGTTCCCTTTATATATAAGGAGTCCATCTAAAGAACAAGGAGGCAACTTCCTTCTATTGGCTATTGGCTTCCTGGTAGATTCTGCTCAAGCACCTATTGGACGGCACCCCTTTTGATGAGCGCCATTGGTCGGTCCATCAAGAAAGAGGAACAGCGGACAACAAACTGCTTCAGGCAAGAGCCGACACCTGAAAGACTAGGGAGAAAGGCGCACGTCTGAGAATGGAGGAGGTAGATGAGCTTGTTGAACGGGAACCGGAGGGGAGAAACTACTCTGTTTTCCTTTTTTTAGAAGAATTTAAAGGGGTGAAGATTAACAGACCCAAGAAACCAAAGGTAAAATTGGTTTCTGTTAAGGTGACATAAGCTAAAAAAGCCCGCGATTGAAACGCAACTCCGTATTAACCCTCGTTCTAAGGCAGAATAAATACTAATTAGGATATTTTCGAGTGTTTAATTGTGTTTTGTAGATATCAAAATGCCATCTCTCAGAACTTATTGCTCCCGAAGAGGGTATAGGCAGAAGCCCTTTGGGCAGGGGGTGAGGAAAACCAGGGTTTAATTTATAAAGGTTCTAAATAGGGCTAAAACAGCCTGTTAAAGGCCTTATGCCTCTCTAAACAAGGAGTTAAGAGAGGCTTCTATATAGCCTAAAAATAAGGAATATTAAGTTTGATTAATGGTCTTGGGGTAGTAGATTTGTGCCCGTAATGTACTTTCACTTTTCTTAACACTACAATTAAGCTATGATTAGCTGTAAAAAGAGAGCAAAATACACTTTCCTACTCCCTTTTCTCTTCATCTTCTTCGTCTTTTCAAGTGCGTTTGCACAGGCGCCAGAGCAGGCTGAGATTGGGACGGCAGGTGTAACTCCAGGCTCTGCTGCTCCGGCAGCCGCCGGAGGTGGTGCTGACGCAGGCGTTATTGACGCCGGAAGCACCCTGTTTAAAAACAACTGCGTTCAGTGTCACTCAGTGGGTACGGACGTTGTGGTAGGTCCCGGCCTCCAGGATGTTCACAAGAGAAGATCAGAAGCCTGGTTGATGAAATGGATCAAAAACTCCAGCGCCCTGATCCAAAGTGGAGACAAAGATGCGGTGGCGGTATTCAATGAATACTCAAAACAGCAGATGCCCTCTTTCGCCTTCTCAGATGATGAGTTGAAAGCGCTCATCGCTTACATGGCTAGCGAAAGTGCCAAGCCTCAGACCGCTGCTGCCCCTTCTGGAGGCCCTGATACTGCACCAGGTCAAAACGTGGGTACTGATGCCATAGGAGCCGGTATTGGTAACACCATTGATTTGCTCTTGGTAGTATTGGTGGTGGTGCTGTTAGTATTGGTGATCACGCTGATCATTATTGCTTCAGTTCTTAAAAACTACCTTAAAGGTAAAGGTGACTTGACCGGAGCCGAGCAGGAGTTGCTGGAGCGCCGCACCAACTTTGCCAATATCTACAAGTCAAAGGCCGTACGCATTATTGTAGGGTTAATCTTTGTAGTGGTGTTGGTGGATATCTCCATAGATAAAGTGATGGGGATTGGTATCCAGCAGGGGTATGCTCCAAGACAGCCTATCGCTTTCTCGCACAAACTGCACGCTGGTGACCACCAGATCAACTGTAACTACTGCCACACTTCAGTATATAAGAGTGCCAGCGCCAACATTCCTTCGGCTAACATCTGTATGAACTGCCACAGCCAGATCAAGAAAGAGTCTCCAGAGATTCAGAAGATCTACCGTGCCATTGAAAACAACAAGCCAATTGAGTGGGTGCGGGTACACAACTTGCCTGACCTGGCTTATTTCAACCACTCACAGCACACCAAAGTGGGCGGGGTAGAGTGCCAGACGTGTCACGGTCCTATTGAGACCATGGAAGTAGTGGCCCAGTACTCTCCGCTCACCATGGGCTGGTGTATTGATTGCCACCGGAATACCCCTCTTAACACCGAAGGCAATGCTTATTATGACAACTTAGTGAAGTTGCATGAGAAGCAATCAAAAGGCGCGTTCATTGTAGCGTCAAATGGTGGTACAGAATGTTCAAAGTGCCATTACTAATCAATTCCATATCCTGAATTTGAGTTTTTGAGATATATGCAAGAAACAATTAAATACTGGAGAGGGGTAGAGGAGTTAGAAAATACTCCGGAATTCCAGAAGCATGCTCATAACGAGTTTCCTGAGTTCCTGCCAGTAAGTGAAGCTAACGGAGAGGCATCCTCTGCCACTGTTGCTCCAAGAAGAGATTTCTTAAAATTGCTGGGTTTTGGGGTAGCTGCGGCAACGCTGGCCTCCTGTGAGGCCCCGGTAAGAAAAGCAATCCCTTACCTGAACAAGCCAGAAGAAGTAGAGCCAGGTATTCCTAACTGGTACGCCTCTACTTATTTCATGGGCGATTTCTACAACCCTGTGTTGGTGAAGACCCGGGAAGGCCGTCCTATCAAGATTGAAGGAAACAACCTTTCCCCAATCACCCAAGGAGCCACGCACGCCCGTTCACAGGCGTCGTTGCTGAGCCTGTATGACAACAACCGCCTCAAAGGACCGGTTGCCAAAAAACAACCCGCTACCTGGGAGAAAATCGACCAGGAAATCCGTACCCGCCTGACCGGCGTGCAGGGAAGAGTGGTGTTGGTATCTAATACCATCATCAGCCCTAGCACTAAAACCGTGATCCGCGAGTTCGGTGCCCAGTTCCCGGCTTTTGAGCACGTAACCTATGACGCCAACTCTTCTTCTGCTTTATTACGAGCGAACGGAGGTGTAGTACCTGGGTATGATTTCAGCAAGGCCAGAGTCATTGTCTCTATTGGGGCAGACTTCCTGGGTTCCTGGATTTCTCCGGTAGAATACTCAAAACAATACATAGTGAACCGTAAGGTGACGGCAGACAAGCCAACCATGTCCCGTCACTTCCAGTTTGAGAGCTTCCTGTCTTTGACAGGTGCTAACGCTGACGTACGGGTTCCGGTGAAACCATCTGAATACGGTGCAGTAGTAGCTGCTCTTTATAACAGAGTGGCAGGCGGAACGGGTGGTGCTGCCATTCAGGCTCCCACTACTGCCTACGCGAAGCAAATTGACACCGCTGCAAAAGAATTGTTGGCCAGCCGTGGCGCTGCCTTGGTAGTGTCAGATTCAAATGATCCTGCGGTACAGACGTTGGTGACGGCTATCAACACTGCTTTAGGTGCTGCCGGAACCACCATCAACACGGCCGCTCCTTCATTTGTGCGCCAGGGAGATGATGCCCGCATGCTGCGCCTGATCAATGACATGAACAACGGCGCAGTTGGTGCCGTGATCTTCTACGGAGCTAACCCTGTTTATGATCATCCGTTGAGCCAGCAAGTGGTGAACGGCCTGAAGAAAGTAGGGGTTAAAATCTCTTTCTCAGACAGAGAAGATGAGACAGCCGCCCATGTAGACTATATCTGCCCAGACAGCCACTTCCTGGAGTCTTGGAATGACTTTGAGCCGAAGAGAGGCTTCTTAGGATTGGCTCAGCCTACCATCTCGCCTATCTTCAACACAAGACAAGCCCAGGATTCCTTACTGAAATGGACAGGCTCAACTTCAGATTTCTACACCGTGATCCAGCGTACCTGGTCTGGTATTGTAGGAGGTGGGGCTGCCTGGGATAAAGTAGTACACGATGGGGTAGCCACTGGTACAACCGGTGCCAATGAGCCAACCGCTCCTGCTGCTCCATTAACCTTAGCTGCCGCGGCAGTAAGCATCAACAATACCAGCCGTACGGCCGGAAATAATGTTGAGTTAGCTATCTATGAGAAAGTAGCCATTGGGTCAGGTATCCATGCCAACAACCCTTGGTTACAAGAGATGTCTGATCCAACCACCAAGGCTACGTGGGATAACTACGTGACCATCTCCAGTGCCATGGCCAAGGAGTTGGGAGTAGAGCAGAATGACATCTTACGCGTGACCGCCAAAGGTAAATCAGTAGAGTTACCAGCCTTGATTCAGCCAGGTCAGGCAAAAGGTACCGTAGGCATTGCCATTGGTTACGGCCGTACCCATGCCGGACTTGCCGCCAACAACGTAGGAGCCAACGTGTATCCTTTGGTGTCTGTAGCAGGTGATTCTTTGGTGTATGCCAATACAGTAACAGTTGCCAAAGCAGGCGGTGATAAGCCAATTGCCCAGACGCAGACGCACCACACAGTAATGGGCCGTATTGTAGTACAGGAAAATACCCTGGCCAACTACAAGAAAGATCCAAAGAGTGTGACGGAGTATATCCGGATTGCCACGCCAGATGGTCCTCAGAAACCGCAGAAAGTATCTTTATGGCAGGATTTTGAGTACAAGAACCACCACTGGGGTATGGTCATTGACCTGAACTCTTGTATTGGTTGCGGTACTTGTACCATCAGCTGCCAGGTAGAGAACAACGTTGCGGTAGTAGGTAAGCAGGAGGTGTTGAACCGCCGTGAAATGCACTGGTTGCGGATTGACCGCTACTACAGTACTGATGCAACCCGTGAAGACGGTGGTTTCGAGAAGATGGAGAACCCATCTGAGAACCCGAACGTGATCTTCCAACCAATGCTTTGCCAGCACTGTAACCACGCTCCATGTGAGACAGTGTGTCCGGTGGCTGCCACCATGCACAGTACAGAGGGTCTGAACCAAATGGTGTACAACCGTTGCGTAGGTACCCGGTATTGCGCCAACAACTGCCCGTATAAAGTGCGTCGCTTTAACTGGTTCAACTATGCCAACAACGAGAAGTTCGACTACCAGATGAACAACGACCTTGGCAAGATGGTGTTGAACCCAGATGTTACCGTGCGTTCACGTGGGGTAATGGAGAAATGCTCTTTCTGCGTACAGCGTATCCAATACGGTAAACTGGAAGCTAAGAAAGAAAGCCGTCGTCCGGTAGATGGAGAGATTGTCACTGCCTGTGCTCAGTCTTGCCCTACCAACGCCATCATCTTCGGGGATATGCTGGACCAAAACAGCCAGATCTCTCAGATCCTGAAGCGCGAGCAAGGCGAGCGTGCGTTCCACGTGCTGGAAGAGTTGAATACTCAGCCAAACGTGACGTACTTAACTAAAATCAGAAACCAAGCTTAATTTAACACAAAAAGATATATGCAGCACGTATCTCCAATAAGAGAGCCCTTAGTAACTGGGGGTAAAACTTATGCAGACATCACGGAAGACGTATGTCGGCAGGTGGAAGCCAAGCCGAATGTGCGCTGGATGATGGCCCTGGGGGTTTCTCTGGTTTTTCTAGGCATCTTTATTTACTCTGTGTACCGTACCCTTTGGTTTGGTATAGGGGAGTGGGGCTTGAACAAGACCGTAGGTTGGGCTTGGGATATCACCAACTTCGTATGGTGGGTAGGTATCGGCCACGCCGGTACCCTGATCTCCGCCATCTTGTTGTTGTTCCGCCAGAAATGGAGAACTTCTATCAACCGCGCCGCAGAGGCGATGACCATCTTCGCGGTAATCTGTGCGGCCATGTTCCCGGTACTGCACATGGGCCGTCCTTGGTTGGCCTATTGGGTATTGCCGCTTCCTAACACGTTTGGTTCCCTGTGGGTGAACTTCAACTCCCCGCTTCTCTGGGACGTGTTTGCGATCAGTACGTACTTCTCCGTATCTCTGGTGTTCTGGTACATTGGTTTAATTCCTGACTTTGCCACCATCCGTGACAGAGCCACAGGACCTATCGCCCGCAGAGCCTACGCTTTGTTGAGCATGAACTGGACGGGTTCTGCCAAACACTGGTCACGTTATGAGACCGTTTCCTTGATTCTGGCTGGTTTGGCAACGCCTCTGGTACTTTCGGTTCACACCATTGTATCCATGGACTTTGCCACCTCTGTGATTCCTGGTTGGCACACGACTATCTTCCCGCCTTACTTTGTGGCAGGTGCGATCTTCTCTGGCTTTGCCATGGTATTGACCCTGATGATCATTACCCGTAAGGTGTTCAGGTTGGAAGATTACATCACCCTGGAGCACGTGGAATCCATGAACAAAGTAATCACTTTGACAGGTTCTATTGTGGGTGTGGCCTACATCACTGAGTTCTTCATTGCCTGGTATTCAGGAGTGGAGTATGAGCAGTACGCCTTCATTAACAGGGCTACTGGTCCTTACTGGTGGGCTTACTGGTCCATGATGACTTGTAACGTGATTACGCCGCAGTTATTCTGGTTCCGCTCTATCCGCCGTAGCCTGACCGCTACGTTCATCATCTCCATCTTCGTAAACATTGGGATGTGGTTTGAGCGTTTCGTAATCATTGTGACTTCCCTGCACCGTGACTTCCTTCCGTCTAGCTGGGTGATGTTCTCCCCAACTTCCATTGACGTGGGCGTGTATGTAGGAACCATTGGTCTGTTCTTCACGCTGTTCCTGCTGTTTGCCAAATTCTTCCCGGTAGTGAACATGGCAGAAGTTAAATCCATTCTGAAATCGTCTTCCGGCGTGAGCCACACGCACAACCCAGACGCATCAATGCACGGCACAGCACCTAAAAACTCCCACAAACATGACTAGTAAGAAATATATACTCGGGGTATTTGACGACGAGGATGTGCTGCTGAACGCCATTGAAAAGACGCGCGCGGCAGGAACCAGAATCTATGACGTATTCTCTCCTTATCCCATTCACGGCATTGATGATGTCTTGGGGATAGAGCGTTCCAGATTGCCAATCGTGGCTTTCTTCTGCGGACTGTGCGGTACGTCTTTCGCCTTGTGGATGCAGATCTACATGCTGGGCTTTGACTGGCCTATGATCATTGGTGGTAAGCCCCACATTGCTCTGCCAAGTTTTATACCCGTAACGTTTGAGCTAACGGTTCTTTTTGCGGCCTTCGGTATGGTGATCACCTTCTTTATCATCAGCGGTTTGCGCCCCACCATGAAAGTTCCGGTGATGGACGTCCGTTCCACAGATGACAAGTACGTGATGGCGATTGAGTTGAAAGAAGGTACTGACGTATCAATATTGAATGATCTTCTCCGTTCAAACGGGGCCATTGAAGTTAACGAGAAGGAGGTAGTTAAATAATGAACAATTTCTTTAGAACAGGGGCTAAAGCCTCCTTGATTCTTCTCTCATCTGCTCTTCTTGCTTCTTGCGGCAATAACGATCAGGATCCAGGGTCTGAGTATGCTCCAGACATGTATTATCCTGTGTCTTATGAGCCACTGAAGCAATTGGCTGGCAACAAGAATGCCATCAACCCTGGTGGGTTGAACATGCGGGTTCCTGCGCAGCATACCATTGCCAGAGGCAAACTTGGGTTTTACAACCATATTTCCAAAGACAGTGCTGAAATAGCCGGAAGAGAGTTGGTGAACCCGATTGCCAGAACCACCCAGAACCTGGAAGAAGGCAAAACACTCTATCTTCGCTTCTGCTCCCCTTGCCACGGCGAGACAGGCTTAGGCGATGGTCTGGTAGCGGCTAAATTCAAAGGGGTCCCTAGCTATACCCAGGGACGTTACGCTACATTGCCCGTTGGACACATTTACCATGTGATTGTGAATGGCCGTGGACGTATGATGCCGCACGGAACTCAGGTGAACCCAGAGGAGCGGTGGAAGATCTCCATGTATGTGCAGCAATTGCAGAAAGGGATCACAGATGCCACCGGAGCTGATGCTTCAGATACTGGCTCCCTGACCACTGATGCCCCTGCCGGCGCCAGCAAAGACACAAACACGAACCCAGTAACAGGTACTACGGCAGATCCAACCAAGGATACACGTAACTAACCTATAAAAGGTATATTAGAAATGATAACTGAAGAAAGACTTAGTATCCCTAAAAGAACCACCACCCGGTTCTTCTACATGATAGCTATTGGGTTAGTACTCTTGGTAGCTGGTCTTATCATTGCTGCGACTTCCGGCGGTGGTCATGGAGAAGAGCACGGGGCAGCCGCTGGCCACCACGTTGCTGGCTGGAGTCAGCGTTTGCTGGCAAACCTATGGATGAACAACGTGTACTTTACCGGAATTGCGGTAGTAGGCGTGTTGTTCGTAGCTATTCAATATGTAGCCTATGCCGGTTGGTCTGTGTTGATCAAACGCGTTCCTGAAGCCATGGGAAGCTACATCTTAATAGGCGGCGTGATCATGTTGCTGGTGTTCTTACTCCCCATCCTGTTTACTGGCCACAATACTTTGTTCCACTGGACAGACCATTCTGTTCATGAACTTGGCAACCCTAACTATGACCCTATCATTGTAGGGAAAAGTGGGTACCTGAACACACCTTTCTTTGTGATTAGAATGGTTGCCTACTTTGTGCTGTGGTTCCTTTTCTTCAAGTGGATGAGAAGAGAATCCCTGGCAGAGGATTTGAACGGTGGGTTAAACCACTACAACAAAAGCATTAGGTTAGGGGCTACCTTCCTGGTGATCTTCGGGGTGACTTCCTCTATGTCTGCCTGGGACTGGGTACTCTCTATTGATACCCACTGGTTCAGTACCATGTTTGGTTGGTATGTGTTCGCCAGCTGGTGGGTTTCTGGCTTAGCGGCCATCACTTTGACGGTGATCATCCTGAAGCAGAATGGCTACATGAAGATGGTAACGTCAAACCATTTGCATGACTTAGGAAAGTTCGTGTTCGGTTTCAGTATCTTCTGGACCTATATCTGGTTCTCTCAGTTCATGCTCTATTGGTATGCCAACATTCCGGAAGAAGTTATCTATTTCCAGGAGCGTTTGGGAGGAAACAACAACCATTACACTTGGATCTTCTTCTTTAACCTGGTAATAAACTTTGCTTTCCCTTTCCTTGTTCTAATGACAAGAGACGCGAAAAGACAAATGATCATGCTGAAGATCGTGTGTATCGCCATCTTGATCGGTCACTGGTTTGACTTCTACATGATGATCATGCCTGGAACTATGCGCGGTGAGAGTGGATTCGGACTGATTGAAATTGGTGCAGCTTTAACCTTCCTGGGCTTGTTCTTGTGGAGATTCTCCGCTGAATTGAGCAAAGCCTCTTTGGTTCCTGTGAACCATCCGTTTGTGGAGGAAAGTGTTCACCATCACGTTTAAGACATACATTTAAAGACACGGATAATGATTACGATTGCTGTAGCACTATCAATCATCCTTTTACTGGTCATCCTTTACCTTCTCTTCAGAATCCAGGTGTTGGCTTCTATCTTCAAGGGAAGCTATAGAGCCGACATTGGTAAAAGCAACAAGGTGAATGCCGCTCTTTTTATTGCCTTCTTCCTGATCATGGGAGGCCTGTTTGTATGGTCTTTCCTAGATGCCCAGGATGACATGATCCTCCCGGTTGCTTCTGAGCACGGGATCGCCATTGACAGCATGTTCTGGTTGACCATGGCGGTGATCGGGTTTGTGTTTGTATTGACGCACATCCTGCTTTTCCTGTATTCTTACAAATACCAGCACCAGGAAGGAAAACGCGCGTTCTACTACCCGCACAACAACAAGATTGAGATTATCTGGACCGTGATACCTGCGGTGGTAATGGCCTTGCTGGTATTCTCTGGTTGGAAAACCTGGGCGAAAATCACCAGCCCTGCGCCAGACAATGCCGTGGTGGTAGAGGTAATGGGCAAGCAGTTCAACTGGCTAACCCGCTACCCTGGGGCAGATAACAAACTGGGTCTGGTAAAACATACTTTGATTGACGCCACCAATGAATTCGGGTTGGACCTGACTGACCAGAACGCCCAGGACGACTTTGCTGGTGAGCCGAGTGCTTTCCACGTGCCAAAAGGAGTGCCGGTTCTGTTGAAGATCAGATCAAGAGACGTGATCCACAGTGTGTTCCTTCCTCACTTCCGGGTGAAGATGGATGCGGTGCCAGGTATGCCTACCACGTTTTGGTTTATTCCTACCAAAACTACGGCAGAAATGCAGTCTGAGACAGGCAATGCCAACTTTCAATATGAGTTGGCTTGTACCGAGGTTTGCGGACGTGGTCACTTCGCCATGAAGTTGAACATGATTGTAGACGAGCCCGAAGAATATCAGAAGTGGGTAGAGGCCCAACAGAAGAAGACCTTCGTTTCTCAGTTGCAACAAGGCGCCCCGGCTGACAGCACGGCTGCTGTAGCAATGAATTCCACCACTGATGCCGCAGGTGCTACCACACCTGCTCCAAAACAATAGTAATAATCCCTTAACAGTATTGTATGTCTAGTACGGATATTTCATTACATAAAGATGTGCATTCAGGGCACGATGATCATCATGATGACCATGATCATGATCAGAGTTTCATAGAGAAGTACATCTTCAGCCAAGACCACAAAATAATTGCGAAGCAGTTCCTGTTTGCCGGGATTTTCTGGGCAATCATTGGCGGTACCATGTCCAGCTTGTTCCGGTTGCAGTTAGGCTTTCCGGAGGCCACCTTTACTTTCCTGGAGCCTTTGTTGGGCAAATGGGTAGAAGGAGGGAAGCTGAACCCAGAGTTCTATCTGGCTTTGGTAACCATGCACGGTACCATCATGGTGTTCTTCGTGTTAACGGCTGGTTTGAGCGGTACCTTCAGTAACTTCCTGATTCCTCTGCAGATTGGGGCCCGTGATATGGCCTCTGGGTTCATGAACATGCTGTCTTTCTGGTTTTTCTTTATTGCCAGTGTGATCATGTTCTATTCCATCTTCCTGGAAACTGGCCCTGCTGCCGGTGGTTGGACGGTGTATCCACCGCTTAGTGCCTTGCCCCAGGCCATCTCTGGTTCCGGTGCAGGTATGACCATGTGGTTGGTGAGTATGGCCTTGTTCATTGTGTCTCAGTTGTTGGGTGGGGTGAACTACATCACCACCGTGATCAACATGAGAACCCGTGGTCTCTCCATGACCAAACTGCCTTTGACCATCTGGTCGTTCTTCCTGACTGCCGTATTGGGTCTGTTGGCCTTCCCGGTTCTTTTATCTGCCGCTTTACTGTTGATCTTTGACCGTTCTTTTGGTACCAGCTTCTTCCTTTCTGATATCTATGTAGCAGGAGAGGCCTTGACCCACACCGGCGGTAGCCCTGTCTTGTTCCAGCACTTGTTCTGGTTCTTAGGTCACCCTGAGGTATACATCGTGATTCTGCCAACCTTTGGTATTGTATCAGAGATCATTGCCACCAACGCTCGTAAGCCGATTTTTGGTTACCGTGCTATGATTGGTTCTATGTTAGGAATCGCGTTATTGTCTTTCGTGGTTTGGGCGCACCATATGTTCGTGTCTGGTATGAACCCGTTCCTTGGATCAGTGTTCATGTTCCTTACCTTGATCATTGCAGTTCCTTCTGCGGTAAAGGTGTTCAACTGGATCGCCACCCTGTGGAGAGGGAACATCAACTTCACCCCGGCTATGCTTTTCTCTGTGGCCTTCGTTTCATTGTTCATCTCTGGTGGGGTAACCGGTATTATCCTGGGTAACTCTGCGCTAGACATCCAATTACATGATACCTACTTCGTAGTGGCCCACTTCCACTTGGTAATGGGTAGCGCCGCCTTCTTCGGGATGTTTGCTGGGGTATACCATTGGTTCCCTAAGATGTTTGGTCGCATGATGGAGGAGAAATTAGGGTACCTGCACTTCTGGATCACCTTTATTGGAGTGTACCTGATCTTCATGCCGATGCACTACATTGGTATAGCTGGTTTCCCAAGAAGATACTACACCTGGACTGGCTTTGATACCTTTAACAAGTTCATGGACATGAACACGTTTATCACCGTAGCAGCCATCATCGCTTTTGCGGCGCAGTTCTTCTTCCTGTTCAACTTCTTCTACAGCATTTTCAGAGGCAGAAGAGCCACCGAGAACCCTTGGAAGTCAAACACCCTGGAGTGGACTACTCCAGTGAACCCAGGTCACGGCAACTGGCCAGGACCGCTTCCAGTGGTGTACAGATGGCCATATGACTATAGCAAGCCAGGTGCCCCTGAAGACTTTATCCCTCAAAACGTACCTTTCTCTCAAACGCAGTCTTCTAACTTGCCGCACGAGAGAGATTTTGAATAAATAATGAGAAATACTAAATCTTTTAGTTCTAAAAGGTTTAAAAGAATAGGAGTACTTACCATTGCTTCTGTTTACATTTTAATCTTAGTAGGGGGGATCGTTCGTAGCACGGGTTCCGGTATGGGGTGTCCAGACTGGCCGAAGTGTTTCGGATCGTGGGTCCCCCCCACTAGTTTAAGCCAGTTGCCACCAGATTACCTGGAAGTCTACAAAGAACAGCGCATTCAGAAAAACGAGCGTGTTGGGAAGGTCCTGGAAGGGATGGGATTCACCAAGGTGGCCAAGGAGATTTTTGCACATCCGTCTCAATACATTGAAACGGAATTCAATGCCACCAAAACCTGGATTGAATACGTGAACAGGTTAGTGGGCGTAGTGATTGGACTGTTGATCTTTTTGACGGTTCTGTATTCCTTCCCGTTTTTCAAATCTGACCCTAAAATCTTCTGGGGTGCCCTCGCTTCTTTCCTTCTGGTATGCTTTCAGGGTTGGCTGGGATCTTTGGTGGTCTCTACCAACCTGTTGCCCGAGATGGTGACCTTGCACATGGCGTTAGCCTTGGTGTTGGTGGCCTTCCTCATTTACATAGTGGTGCGGGTTGACCGGCAGAACTGGTATGGATTGATAGCCAAAAGCTCGGGTACGGTTTACCTGCTGGTAGGAGGAGCTTTGTTCCTTACCTTTGTGCAGGTGATTATTGGAACCCAGGTACGAGAGAATGTGGATCTGGTGGCCTATGAGTTAGGCAACCTGCACCGCGAAACCTGGATTGAGAAATTGGGTACCTCTTTCTACCTGCACCGGTCGCTCTCTATTTTATTAGTATTGTTGAATATCGCGCTCTACGCAGCGGTAAAGAAGCTGGGGAATTTGCAGATGCTGATCATGGCAAAGCTTACTCTGGCGGTGATCGCGGTAGAAGTGCTTTTAGGGATTGTGTTGTCCTATTTCGGCTTGCCGGCATTTGCGCAACCACTCCATTTGCTTTTCGGGACAGTTTTGTTCGGGCTGCAGTTTCTGCTGCTCATTAGTTATTCTTACGCTCACAGACCACATCAACCTACACCCGAATTGGTGGCATAAACACGTTTATGTTCGTACAAGACGTAACATCCAGTGCCCAGACATCATCGGCCATGAGTAAAGCGACTGCTTATTTTCAACTTTTGAAGTTCAGACTTTCTGCCACGGTAGCTTTTTCCAGTGCTATTGGATTCCTTCTGGGTAGACCTTCTGCTTCATGGCTAGATACCGCTTTTGTCATGTTAGGCGGTTTATTGGTGACTGGTTCAGCAAATATTATCAACCAGGTGCTAGAAAAGGACCTGGATAAATTGATGAAGCGGACCGCCAAGCGCCCCTTGCCTACCGGTGCTGTTTCAGTCAAAGAGGCTATCATTTTCTGCGTTTTGCTTTGCCTGGCTGGGGTAAGCTTATTAGGTTTCTATTTTAACTGGTTAGCAGCGGCCTTGTCTTTCCTTTCGCTGTTGTTGTATGGGTTCTTCTATACCCCGTTAAAGCGACTCTCGCCTATCTGTGTTTTTGTAGGCGCTATACCAGGCGGTTTACCACCGCTCATTGGCTGGGTAGCCGGCACAGGGTACATTGGGGTAGAGGCCTGGGTTTTATTCGGCATCCAGTTTATCTGGCAGTTCCCGCATTTCTGGGCCATTGCCTGGGTATTGGATGATGATTACAAGAAAGCCGGGTTCAGGATGTTGCCCATGGCAGGCGGCAAAAACTTGAAGACGGCTATCCAAATCATGATCTATACGTTACTGCTTATTCCATTAGGGTTACTTCCTATGCAGTTCGGGATGGCAGGGAAAACCTCGGCGTTCATAGCCGTGGTATGTGGGGTTTTATTTTTAATGCAAACTTTCTACCTCATGCATACCTGCTCTAAGCGGGCAGCCATGAACATCATGTTTGGTTCGTTTCTTTACTTACCTATTGTGCAGATTGCTTTTGTGGTAGACAGACTTTAATAGAAGATGGAAATGATGATGAATCCTGAAATACAAGCTACGCAAAGGCGGGTGAACCCGCTTAAGTTTATGCTTATCCTGATGATCGTGAGCATTGTGATGATGTTTGCGGCCTTCACCAGTGCCTACATTGTGCGCCGGGAAGAAGGGAACTGGCTGGAGTTTGACCTGCCAAACGTACTGCTGATCAATACGGTGGTGCTGTTCCTGAGCAGTGTGTTCATGCAATGGGCGTATGTTTCTGCCAAGCGTGACAACCTGAAGAACCTGAAGATAGCCTTGATCTTGACCATTGCCGCCGGTTTCGCTTTTCTGGCGGGGCAGTGGCAAGGTTGGGGAGAGCTGGTGCAGAACAACGTCTTCTTTGGGGGCAGTACCGCCAACCCATCTGGCTCTTTTCTGTACGTTTTAACCGGCGTACACGCATTTCACTTAATCACGGGGCTAATATTTCTAATTATTGTAGTAATTTCGGCGTTCCGCTACCGGGTACATTCCAAGAACCTGGCCCGAATAGAATTGTGCAACATTTACTGGCACTTCTTAGGAGCCCTTTGGATTTACTTGTACGTATTCCTAGTTTTGAATCATTAATAATTCTCTAACACATATGTCGCAAACAACAACCTTTGAGCAGCCTAATACTGGTACTTGGGATGGCGGGAACGAGCCCATGAAGGCTAGTTATGGTAAACTGATGATGTGGTTCTTCCTCTTGTCAGATGCCTTCACCTTTGGTGCCTTCCTTACCACCTATGGTTTAGCTCGTCATCGGCACAAAGCATATGAAGGAACGCATGATGCGTTCACCTTCTCTACCGAGTGGTGGCCTATCCCAGATAAAGTGTTCAATGCCTTTCCTGGTTTTCATGGAGTAGACTGGCCGCTGGCGTTTGTGGCATTAATGACCATGATCCTTATCCTTTCTTCTGTGACCATGGTATTAGCCGTAGAAGCAGGCCACAGAATGGATAAAAACGATGTTCAGAAGTGGTTGTTGTGGACGATCCTGTTTGGGGCTATGTTCTTGGGTTGCCAGGCATGGGAGTGGAGCCACTTTATTGCCGGAACCGAGGAAGGCATGAAACTGCCTGACGGAAGCGTGGTGCATGGGGCCAACTTGATTGTAAACCAATACGGGCCGCCTTTGTTCGCTGACTTGTTCTTCTTCATTACCGGTTTCCACGGAACGCACGTATTAAGTGGGGTAGTGCTGTTGATCATGATCTTCATTAACACCGTAAACGGCGTGTACCACAGAAGAGGGCATTACGAAATGGTGGAGAAAGTAGGTCTTTACTGGCACTTTGTAGACTTAGTGTGGGTATTCGTGTTTACCTTCTTCTACCTTGTTTAATTGTTCCATAGTATTTAACTGAATAGACATGGCATCGCATTCACACCATACTGATGAGTTTGGCCACACCGGTGAAATCCCGAAGGCACAGACCAAAGGCATCTGGAAAACTTTCTTCATTCTCTGCGCGTTGACCGCGGTGGAATTTGCCTTCGCTTTCATGATGGACCCAGGCACCCTTCGGAACTCCATCTTCATTATCCTGACTCTTTTCAAAGCCTTCTACATTGTAGGGGAATTCATGCACTTGAAGCATGAAGTGAAGTCTCTTATCTGGACCGTTCTGGTACCCACCGTTCTGTTGGTGTGGTTACTGGTGGCATTGCTGGTAGAAGGTACCTTCTACGGTGAATCGGTTTTCAATTACTTTAAATAATGAGTCCAAAAAAGGCGCTGGTACTGGGTACGCTGTTATTGTTACCCGTACTGGCCTTTTTATTCCTTAAGATGTTCGGAGTGAATAGATTTTCACTCCGAACTTATTTTCCGGCTACCGTAGATTCTACCATGGTAGCGGGGCAATGGAAATATGATACCGTGTATCATACGGTTCCAGATTTCAAGCTCACCTCCCACACCGGCACCACATTCTCCCAGAAAAACTTGGAAGGGAAGATCTACGTGGCCAATTTCTTTTACACGGCCTGCCAGGCACCCTGCACCCAAATGAGCACACAGCTGGGCCGGGTCCAGGATGCGTTTCGGCTGCAGCCGGATGTAAAGATTGTCTCCTATACCACCAAACCCCAGGAAGATACCCCGGAAGTCCTTCGGGCGTATGCCCAGAGTTTCCACGCCAAACCTGAGAAATGGGTGTTCCTGACCGGGCCATCAGATCAAATTGACCAATTGGCCAGCCAGGGATACCGCCTCACCTTCCCAGAAAGTGCCTTGCCCGAGCAAACACCCCAGGCGCAATCAAACCGCCTGGTACTGGTAGACAAGGAAAAGCAGGTGCGTGGCATTTATGATGGCACAGATGCGGCAGAGGTGGATAGATTGATTACAGAAATTAACGTGCTCCTAGCAGAGTATAATTTGGATCATGGAAAATAAAAAGCTGGGTAACCCCAATGATACCCGTTACCTTATCATCATTGCCCTTCTCTCTATCATAGTGCCACTTCTGGTGGCTTTTTTAATGTTCATGCCCCAAACGGGGAAACTGGGTGACTTGAATGTCTCTTTTCTGCCCAAGCTGCACGCCGTGCTGAACTCCCTCACGGCCCTGTCTCTCATGGTGGGGTATTACCAGATCAAGCGCCAGAACCCCCGGTTGCACCGCTTTGCCATGGTAACGGCCTTTGTGCTATCCTCTTTTTTCCTCATCTCCTACGTCACCTACCATTACCAGGCGGCCCCCACCTCGTTCGGGGGAGAGGGCATTGCCAAAACTATCTATTATTTTATCCTGATCACGCACATTATCCTGGCGGCGGTGATCGTTCCATTAGTGTTGCTTTCAGTGTATTTTGCTATTTCTGGGCAGTTTACGCGGCACCGTAAAGTTTCAAGATGGACCTTTCCGCTGTGGCTGTATGTGGCCATCACGGGGGTAGCGGTATATTTGATGATCTCGCCCTACTACAGTTGAAACTTTACCTGGTAGAGAGTGTTCTTTAAAAGAGTGTAACGGCTAGTAAAATGACTAAGAAATATATGTTTTGGGTAGGGGCTTTGCTGCTGGTGGTGTTATTAACCTTGCAGGCCGAGCCAAGCCAGGCACAATGTGCCATGTGTACCGCCTCAGTGGAGTCTTCCAGCAAATCTGGAGACAGTATTGCCAATGGCCTGAACAAAGGAATCCTGTACCTGATGGCGATCCCGTATGTGTTAGCAGGGTGTGTGGGCTTCTTCTGGTACAAGTACAGCCGCAGGAAGTAAGTGGGTTCTTTGGACCACCTGAAGGCAGGTCTCCGGTTGAAATGCCCGCGGTGCCACCAGGGCAATATGTTCACGTATTCTGCCCTCCACCTGAACAAGTTTGACCATATGCCTGAGAAGTGCTCAGAGTGTGGGTTCCGGTTTGAGATTGAATTGGGCTTTTACTGGGGCGCCATGTACATGAGTTACGGCCTTTCGGTGGTGATTGTGTTTCTGGTGGGCATCTCCCTTTATTTCCTGGCCAATGATCCGCCCACCTGGGTTTACCTGACGGCAGTGGCCTCCGTCATTGTGGTTTTCACGCCGGTGCTGTTCCGGTACGCCCGGGTCATGATGCTCTATTTCTTCGGCAGCGTTTCATTTGACCCAAGCTTCCGAAGGAGGTAGCGGCGCTTCCCCAACTTCCTGGGTCAACTACCCGTACCCGTAGAAAACTTCCGTTTCAGGAGGGTTTATCCAAAAACAGCCCATAAACATGCGTAATCAGCTTCTGTCTTTCTTTTAGGAGGAGGGTGGGGCAAGTTGCCCGTTTTATGGCTAAATTCGGAAAAAAAGCAACGTTGAAGTCCCGGTTCACTCTTTCCTTTCTCTTTTTGTTGGCGGCTCTTCTGTTTGGAGGGGCAGGGGCGTTTTTACAGGTGAGCATTCAGCGCGACTTGCTGGAAGCCCCTGAAAGACAGATGGCCACAGAAGTGCAGGAGCGCCTGTACAGCTTGTTGCAGGAGGCCCAGCAGGACCTGGTCTCCGTTTCGCAGAACATTCCCCCAGATTCAGTCCTGTTTTCTGCAAATCTGCCTAAAACCACGCACCCGGTTTTCCTGTACCGAAAAGACAAACTGCTGTTCTGGTCAGATCATTCCCTGCGCCCCGAGGTTGATCCCAGAAACCTGAGCCGTCGGCAACAGGTGATAGAGAACCGGTTTGGGAAGTTTCTGGTGCTTCGGCAAGTAGTCAACGCAGAGTACACGGCCCTGGCGGTGGTTCCGTTGGAGGTGAAGTACGGCATCAGCAATTCCTTTCTGCGGAGCGGCCTCAACCCCACCATCTTTGAAGACCACGCGGCCTCTGTGCAGGCGGAACGCTCCCGCAGAGCCATTCCCATTCTGGATGCCCAGGGTAATTACTTGTTTTCACTGCAAGTGCTGGAGCCGGGGCAATGGCTGCACGCCGGCAAGTTCACTTTTGCCTTGTACGGGCTGGCCATAGGCTGCGCTCTTCTTTTTCTGGCGACCTTGTACCGGGCATTGAGTCAGGCAGGCAATTCGCTTGGGGCGTTTTGGGCGGTAACCCTGGGTTTGCTGGGATTGCGCACCGTGATGCTCCTCTCTCAGTTCCCGAACAGTGTGCATGAGGTGGAGTTGTTCAGTCCGCGGGTGTACGCAGCCGCCTGGTGGTCGCCTTCTTTGGGGGACCTGCTCCTGAATGAAGCATGTTTCCTGGTTATGGCCTGGCTTATGTACCGGCTGGCGAAAACATTCCCTTTTACGGCTGTTTTTCAGAAATCAACCCAAAAGCAGCTTTGGTGGTGCGTGGCCCTGGGGGTATTGATCACGTGTCTCATCATCAGCTGGTATGAAACCTACCGAAGCCTTTTCATCAACTCACAGCCCAGTCTAGACCTTACCCAGAACATCCAGATGGGGGTGGAGAAGATCCTGCTGTATGTGGCCATGGTTTTGCACACCTTGGCCATGAGCTGGATGCTGCGGGTCCTGTTGCGGTGGCTGCCTCTTTCCCCGAAGGGGAAACTGCCGTTCGTCTACGCTTGGATCACGGTTTTGCTCTTGGCTCTGGGGTGGGCCTTCTGGCGTGATGCCCCCAGCGGCAATTGGGTGGTGTTGTTCGCCAGTGCGGCTTTGGTGGGGTGGGAGCAATTGCACCGCCACGCCGGCCTGCGGGCGGGCATCTATTCCAGTATCTTCATCCTGAACATATTGAGTGCCAGTTTAGGAGCGGCGGCGTTGTATGACCTGTACGTGGTGCAACTCAGGGCAGACAAACAACGCATTGCCGCCCAACTGCTCAAAGACCGCGATGATCTAACTGAATACCTGTTGGCGCAGGCCGCCAATGACATCAGCCAGGACCCGCTCATCAGGCATGTGTTCAACGCCCCCTGGGGCAGCCTGAACGTGATAGAACAGAAAATCCGGCGCCATCACCTGCGGGGCATCACGGAGAACTATGCCGTGACCGTGCGCATGTTTGATTTCACCGGTGAAAGCTTCAATGACCTGGACAGCCTGGGTAACCTGGAGGTGTACGCGCAGAAGTGGGCGCCCAAAGCCAGAAGTACGAACCAGAAAGGCCAGTTGCTGGTGGGCTCAGAGTCTGACCCAGGACGGTTCACCTATCTGCAGGAAATCAAGGTGCCGGTGGAGTTTGAGCATTGGGTCACGGTGGTGCTGGAGGTAAGCCCTAAGATCACGGCACCCAACAGTGTCTTGCCGGAGTTGCTGGTAGAACGTAAAGGAACCCAGGTAGCTACCATTCCCTCCAGCAGCTATGCCTTATGGAAAGATAACCGGTGGCTAAAGACCGAAGGCTACTTTGAGTACAGCCAGCAGTTCCCTACCCGGTATTTCGGGATTCCGCAATTATTTTCGCAGGGCGTTTCGCTGGCGCATTACCACCACCTGGGGGCCCGGAGCAACAACGGGACCGTGGCCATTGTGAGTACCCCGGAATATGGCCTCAGGTCATGGCTCTCCAACTTCTCGTTCCTGTTCCTGCTGCATACGTTTTCGCTTTTCTCGCTGCTGGTGCTGTTCATGCTTTTGAAAGGGCAGTTGATTCAGGCACTCACCTCCACCTTCAGTACCAAGATCCAGCTTTTCCTGAACCTGGGGGTTTTGGTGCCGCTGGTCTTGGTGAGCCTTACCATTGGCAGTCTGGTCACCAACTCCTACCGGCAGGATCTGGTGAGGGGCTATACCGATCAAGGCGATTTTGTACGCCAGAGCATAGTTACCAGCAATTGGGGCGCCAACCTGTTTAAAGGCCGCGCCGATTCGCTTTCCCGGCGGATCAACCGCTTGGCCTTGATCGCGCAGGCGGAACTTAACATCTACAACGCCAACGGCGAACTGCGCATCTCCAGCCAGCCTGCGCTCTTTGAAGCAGGGGTGCTCTCAACCAGGTTGAACCCCAAAGCGGTGGAGGCCTTGAAGGAACAGGGGCTCAACCGGATTCTGTTGGAGGAGAAAGCGGGGAGCTTGCCCTACAGCAGCATCTACGTGCCCTTGCGTACCTCGCCTACCCAAGCGCCCCAGGGGTATCTGGCCATCCCATTCTTTGATTCCGAGAAAGACCTGAGCAATAAGCTTATCCAGTTGATCACCACCATCCTGAACATCTTCACAGTGTTGTTCCTGTTGTTCGTGCTCATGAGTTACATGGCCACCCGCGCCCTCACGGTACCGCTCCAACTCCTGACCGAGCGCCTGAAAAAGACCTCCCTTACGGGAAACAACGAGAAACTGGTCTACAAGTCACGGGATGAGATTGGGCTTCTGGTGCATGAGTACAACCAGATGCTGCAGAAACTAGAGGAAAGCAAGCAGGAACTGGCCCTCCGGGAGAAAGAGGCGGCCTGGAAAGAAATGGCCCGGCAGGTAGCGCACGAGATCAAGAACCCACTCACGCCCATGAAGCTGTCGCTGCAATATCTGCGCAAAGCCATGCAGGAGGGGCGGGGCAATCTGGAGGTGCTCATTGAGAAGATCTCCAACACCATGATCACCCAGATTGACGTGCTCAGCGACATAGCCACCTCGTTCTCCAATTTCACGGCCATGCCAGACCTTAAACTGGAAACCCTGGAATTGAACGGCTTGATCAGGAGGGCCACCGACCTGCACCTGGACCCGCAGCAACACCAGGTGGAAGTGGCCTTGCCCCAGGAGCCTGTCTACATCCGCGCCGACGAGAACCAGCTTATCCGGATTTTCAACAACCTGCTTTTGAATGCCTTGCAGGCGGTACCTTCTTCGGTCACGCCTCACATCAAGGTGGCGGTGTGCCTGGAAAGCCCGGCTTGGGTGTTGGTGGCGGTGCAGGACAACGGTACGGGTATTCCGGCAGAAGTGCAGCCCAAGATTTTTATTCCGAATTTCAGTACCAAGTATACCGGCTCTGGCATAGGATTGGCCGTGGTGAAGAAAGGGGTGGAGGCGATAGGCGGTTCAATCTGGTTTGAGACCCGGGAAAATGAGGGCACCACCTTTTTCCTGAAATTGCCTGTGGTGGCGCCATGAGGGCCTGGGGGATCATATTCCTGCTAGCTGGGGTCTTGCTGGGGTCGGGGCAAGCCCAGGGACAAAACTTAGGAAACCGCCGGTGCCAGTGGGTGAAACTGCAGGCGGGGGCTATTGTCTTAGATTCCCTTACTGTAGCTGAAAACACCATTGAGATCCTGGACCGCCGGCAGATCCGCCGTCCGCTCAGTTTTCACTATGACCCTACTACCAACCTTTTCCAATTCATTGGTTTAACGGCGCCGGAAACCATTCCGGTCCAGCGCCCTGATAGCATTGTCCGCGATAGCTCCGGCGCGTTTTTACCCCGTTTCCGTGAAAACAAGCCCCAAATAGATTCGGTGTTGGTGTGTTACCGGGTACTGCCGCTCAACGTAGCCCAACCTTCTTTCAAGCGCGACATCCGTACCTGGGACTCTACTTCTTTTGAACGGGCGTACGGCTATAATCCGCCGGCCCCACGCGAGGAGATCTTCAAGACCCCGGGCCTGAACAAAACCGGGAGCGTTTCCCGGGGCGTTTCCGTAGGGAACACCCAAAACGTCTTCGTGAATTCGGCCCTGAACCTGCAGTTGGAAGGCAAACTCACTGATGAAATCAGCATCACGGCCTCTATCACCGATCAGAACATCCCGTTTCAGCCCGAAGGAAATACCCAACAGCTACAGGAGTTTGACCGGGTATTCATTACCTTGCAACACCGGCTCTGGACCCTAACCGGCGGCGACGTGGTGCTGCGGAACCGGCCTACTTCTCATTTTCTGCGGTTTTACAAGAACGTGCAGGGCGGGGCGCTGGAAGTGAACCGCGGCAAACCCGGCTGGGAAAGCGCTACCTCCGTGGCAGCCTCGGTAGCCAAAGGGAAATTCGCCTCGGAGAACGTGACGCCCATTGAAAGCGTGCAGGGCCCATACCGGTTGCGCGGGCCAAACGGCGAGCGGTTCATTATTGTGCTGGCGAACTCTGAACGGGTGTATCTGGATGGCAAACTGTTGCAGCGGGGCTTTGACTATGATTACGTCATTGACTACAACCAGGCCGAAATCACCTTCACCCCCAAATGGATTATTACGCGAAACTCCCGCATCAGGGTTGATTTTGAGTATTCAGACCTGAATTACACCCGCAGTGTGGTGCACGCCAGCCATTACCAGAAAATGGGCAAGTTCAACGTGTACGGCAATTTCTACAATGAAGCCGATAACCCAGGTAACCCCCTTATCCTCAACCTCAGCAACGAAGAGAAGCGCCTGCTCTCGCAGATTGGCGACCGGCTAGACCTGGCGGCCGCGCCCAGCGGCGACTCGGTGCGCTTTGACCGGAACCAGGTGCTGTACCTCAAAAAAGACACGGTCACGGCCAGCGGCGCCGCCTTTTCCATCTTCCAGTACTCCACAGATTCTACCCTAGCCCATTATGCCGTGAGTTTCACGGAATTGCCCTCCGGCGGGAATTATGTCTTGCAGAACAATACCGTGAATGGGCGGGTTTTCCAATGGGTAGAACCGGTGAACGGGGTGCCGCAGGGCAGGTATGAGCCAGTGCGCATTCTGCCCACGCCCATCCAGAAGCAGATGATGACCCTGGGCGGCATTTGGTCCCTGGATGAGAAAAGCAATGTGTTTGTGGAGGTGGCTGGGTCTAAGAATGACCTGAACCGCTTCTCCAGTTTAGATGCTGGAGACGACCAAGGCAAAGCCGTACGGGTGGGCTATCAGGTGAACGACCGCCCCGTCAAGTTCTTAGGGGACTACAAACTGCGCAGCGCCCTGACGTATGAGTTTACAGACCCTAACTTCGTGCCCATAGACCGCTACCGCGATGTGGAGTTTGACCGGGACTGGAGCAGCCCCACCAACACCACGCTGGCGCGGCAGTCACGGGTGGAAGACCATATTTTCACGTTCTCCGTGGGTGGGGTGAAAGACCCGCTGCATTTTGTGAATTACCGCATCAGCCGCCGGTACCGGCCCTCTGAGGTAGACGGCACCCAACATTTCCTGGAAATGACGCAGCAAGTGAAAGGGTTGGAACTGCGAGGAAACCTGTTTTTGCTCAAGAACGAACAGGTAGAAAGCACCTCAGACTGGGTGCGGGGCGAGCTGAACTTGCAGTACCCCACCCGTTTCTTCACGCCCGGCTACACCTACCGCTTTGACAAGAACCGGATCACCTCTAATCAAAGCGAGGCTTTGCTGGGATCAGCGAATTACTTTGATGACCACCTGTTCTACCTGGAAAGCCGCGACACGGCCTCCTTCAAATACCGCGCAGAATACAGCCGAAGGGTAGATTTCAGGCCTGAAAACGGAGAACTGGGCAATAAACAGACCAGCAACACCTTCAACTTCAGCACCAGCACCGTCATTAAGAAAAACCACCAGCTCACGGCCCTCATCACGTTGCGCAACCTGCAGGCCTGCGATAGCCTCACCGAGACCACTGTGCTTTCCAAGATTGACTGGCGCGGCGATTTCCTGGACCGGCACCTGCGCTCTGAATTGTCATACGCCATAGGCAATGGCCGGGAACTGAAGCGGGAATACCTGTTTGTGGAAACCATTCCGGGGCAGGGCACCCACTTTTTTGAAGACCTGAACCAGGATGGACGCCAAGATCTGAACGAGTTTTTTGAGTCCCAGCCCGCAGACCCGCCCTACCGTCGCAATTTTGTGCGGTTGTTCATCCCTACAGATGAGTACGTGCTGGCTTACACGAACCAGTTCACGTACCGGCTCAACAGCAGTTTGCCGCGGGAGTGGCAGAATTCTGAAGCCCGCTGGAAACGGATTGTCTCTAAATTCTCCGCCTTGTCTTTCATCACCCTGGACAAACGCACCACAGATGATGACCTGCGCAGCCGTTTCAACCCGTTCAGCCTTAACTTCGCTGATTCCAGCCTGCTGTCGCTGACCAGGTCTTACCGCAACACGCTGTATTTTAACCGCAGCAACCCCAAATACGGCATTGAATGGACGGTGCAGCAAGGCCTGCAGAAGACGCTGCTCACCAACGGCACCGATGTGCGCAACAATGCCAGCCAGCAGATGCTGGTGCGGGTAAACCTGACGGAGGTATTTTCCAGCCGTTTGAACGTAACCAGGGCCAAACGGGAAAGCGGCTCAAATTACCTCACCACCAAGAATTTTCTGATCCGGTCCTGGGAGGTCATGCCTGAGTTGTCTTACCAGCCCAATCCTACCATCCGGTTTACCGGCACCTACCAATGGATGAACAAAGAGAACGAACTGGGGAACCAGGAAAAGGCCTTGTTTCATGAATTGGGCACAGAAACGCGCTTAAGCCAGGTAGGCAAACGCACCGTGACGGGAATTGTGAAGTACATCAAGATCAACTACACTGGGCTAGATACCTCGCCGGTGGCTTTTGAAATGCTCAACGGGTTCAGGGCCGGCAACAACCTCACCTGGAACCTGGCCCTGCAACAACGCCTGAGCAGCGGCCTCAACATCACCCTTGACTATGACGGCCGCAAGCCCCAGGGCATCAGAACCATTCACACCGGGCGTATGCAAGTATCTGTGCTTTTTTAATTAGGAATTAGGAATTAGGAATTAGGAATTAGGAATTAGGAATTAGGAATTAGTTTTCCCTGACCGCCTTTGCCTGGTTTCACTGATTTATGGTCTCATTTTATCAATCATTTCCAACTCTTCCTTCCTTTTTGCCATCCTGTTCTTACTTATTCTTCTTTTTTGTCTTACTGATCTTGTTTTCCCTTCCATTGTTTAGCCTGTTTTTACACGTACTTACCTTTCTATAATCCTTCTACATTTGCTCCCTTGAGTCTCCCTGTTCCTTCAATCAATCAATCAATCAATCAATCAATCAATCAATCAATCAATGTCATCCTGAAAGGATCTTGTGGGCAAGCTAGTAAGGCCTTATTTAGATGTAATCACAATTCGTTGCCATGATTCCTTCGCCAAGGTGAAAACAAAAACGAAAAGAGCCCCCTCTGATAGGAGGGTGGCTTTTTTCGTTTTTAGGGTATTTCTTGAAAAGTGAGTGGTTTGCCTTCTTAAGAATAGGTTGCCTTGAAGGCTGAACTAAAAAAGATGGGAATGGATGCTCAGTTCTGCAGGTATCTTAGGTGCAAGTGGCAGGGATGGGTTTTACCGCTGTTATTATGAAAACACGGCAAAAGGAGAGGGAATCTAACCAACCCAATCTACTGCTGGTCATTTTGTTCATAGCGCAAGATGATTTCCTGGGCTTCTTCCTGGTCTAGAGACGAAACGATTACCTTTACCGCCCCACCTCCGCCCGCTGAAACCTGCCAGGGGGCTATGGAACCAATGTGCTGGTCCTTCAAAAAGGCCTGGATGTTGGCATTCTCCAGCATGCTCTTCACCACGTTGGCCTCCATGGCACTGCCTGAAAAAACAATCACTGGTTTGGGTTCAAAATTATCAGCCATGCACTTTAAAATAAGGGATAAGGATTGAATCACGCCAACTCAAAGGCTTGAGCCACTAACTACGGTGACCAAAGTAGTAGAAAGATAGCCATTTCTCAGAAGGATCAGAATAAGCTTGGCTGCTTTTACCGCTGGTTTTCTGAAAACACCCACAAAACACCCGCCTCACCACCTGCTTAATTCCCATTTCCTAATTCTCAATTACGTTGTGGTGTAGTGCCGCCGCAGCCAGGCGCTGATGCCGCTGAGCCCGGGGAAGAGGACCCGTTCGGTGATGTTGGCCTGGTCAAGTTTGTCTCTGATCTCCCATTTCAGTTTAGAGGGAATGATGAGGCGGTAATACAGGTCCGGATGGTCCAGCAGCCACTCACAGAGCATGGCGTCTGGGGTAGACATCATGGAGAAAAGAGCATATTGATGCACGATGCGCTCATCTAAGGAAGGCGGCTCCATGAACAGCACGAACGGTTTCTCCTGGTATTCCCCTAAACTGTTGAGCGAGGTGGCAATAGGTTCCAGCACTTCGGGCGTGAACACGTTCGAACCCTCCTTCCGGATGGCGTTCTGCAGTCTTTCCGGCAGATAATCTGTTGACTTTACGTAGTTGACGCACCAGATCACGCCGTCTTCATGGAAGTTGCTGAGGTCTGAGGTGGCAAAATGCAGGGCCACGTAGGGCGAGTAGGTCCAATCCATTAGCCGGGTAGGCAGGCCGTGGTGCTGGGCCACCGCCAGCCAGTTCCAGAAAGACTCGCCAATCTCCACAGATCCCCGGGAATATTTGCGGAAGTTGCGCAGCAGATGTGGTTCCAGTTTGGGATAATCGCCGCCAATGCGCATTAGGCTGGTCTTGAGGTCGTAGCCTTTGTTCCACAGCCCCCGGAACACATACGGCGACCGATAGCGGTTCAGCTTGTCGTCCCAGGAGTCACGGAAAAGCTCACGTTGAAGTTCTTCCCAGGTTTCTACCCGCACATCATTGGCCAGTACCAAGGATTTAGAGGAAGTGGGATCTTCTACATTCATGTCGTTGTCTACGATGGAGTAGGCCATAGGAGTTCCGGCGCTTAAGGAGAATAAGGGTTAATTCAAAAGTTTACGTGTTAATACGAAACTGGGGGCTGCGTTTGTTTTGGGACCTGCGCGTTGGCGGAAGATACGGGCGGTTTTCCCGCTGTTTTTCTGGAAAGAGGCAAAAAAGAAGAGCCGGCTGGTGGGCCGGCTCTTCTTTCAATTAATAATGACTGCCTGTCATGAGGTACTGCTGCACATAATCTGTGATGCCTTCTTCCAGCGTGTGGAACGGCCGGTCATACCCAATGCTCCGGAGTTTGGCCATGTTGGCTTGGGTGTAGTATTGGTACTTGTCTCGGATGTCTTCCGGGGTGTCTTTGAAGTCAATGTTGATGTCAGCGCCCATGGCGGTGAAGGTGTTGAAGGCCAGGTCCAGGAAGGTGCGGGCGTCGCCGCTGCCCAGATTGTAAATGCCCGAGTTCTTGCGGTGGTGCATGAGCCAGTAAAGCACCTCCACTACGTCTTTCACATACACAAAATCCCGCATCTGCTTGCCGTCTTCATAGTCTGGGTTATGCGAGCGGAACAGGGTCAGGCGCCCGGTGTCTTTGATGGAGTTGAAGGCGTGCAGCACTACTGAGGCCATTCTACCCTTGTGGTATTCATTGGGGCCGTACACGTTGAAGAACTTGAGCCCTACCCAGAAGAAAGGTTTGGCCGTTTGCTCCAGCGCCCATTGGTCAAATTCGTTTTTAGAATCGCCGTAAGCGTTCAGCGGGCGCAAGAGGGAAATAATAGATTCATCATCGTCATACCCCAGCGTGCCCGAGCCGTAGGTAGCCGCCGAAGAGGCGTACACCAACGGGATTTGGTATTCGCAGCAGGCGTTCCAGACTTTTTTGGAGTAGTCCAGGTTCAGCAGGTCCAGCACTTCGCGGTTGGTCTCGGTGGTATCGGTGCGGGCACCCAGGTGGAAGATGAATTCCACTTCCTCGTAATTCTTGTCTAACCAAGTGAAGAAATCATGGCGGTCCACAAATTCCTTTATCCGTTTGCCTTCAATGTTAGGCAGCTTTTTTGCCACAGAGAAATTGTCTACCACCACTATGTCATTGAAATTGGCGGCATTGAGGCGCGAAACTAGGCAACTGGCAATAAACCCGGCTGCTCCGGTGACTACTATCATGTAAAACGGGGTTAAGTTCTATTCAAAGCTACCCAAAGGTACGAAAGTTTTAAACCGAGGGACTTCCCTCTGAAGGTTTAGCCCGCCATGGGGTATCTGTTTCAAGGCAGTTTTCCAGAAAATAGACCCTAAAGCACTTTGCCGCTCATTTCGGTTTAAACCAGTTTCTGGAAAAGGAGCCCCAAAATGGAGAAATGGGGGCGAGGGGCGGGGCAGGTTTTGCTTACTGTAAAACCTGTATCTTTGGCGCAACGTGAATGGCCAGAAAGAACGGTCTCTTCTTCTTTTTACTGTCATCCTGCAAAGGGCTTGGCGATGAAGGTCAACAGCGCTTATTTGGCGTTTTTTACGTTCATCCGAAGGATCTCTATAAATAGAATGGCAGAAAGATAGTTTGGTCTGTGCTGCTCCTTATCTACCTATGATACACCAAGTCACTGTGACATTAGCCGGATTCAGGTCCGTTTTTCAAAAACAAGGGCTTTTCTGGGCTCTGCTATGCGTGCTGCTTTTTCCCGCCTGTGAAACGAGGAAAACCCCGTCGGCCCCAACGTCTGCCGTACATACCGTCACTGATGATCTGGGGAGGCAGCTGACCTTGCCCCGCCAGCCCCGCCGGGTCATGGCCCTGACCCCTTCCTTGACCGAGATGCTGTTTGCCGTGGCAGACACCGCTTCTATTGTGGGCCGTACCCAGAACTGTGATTATCCGGCGGCCGCGCTCACCAAACCCGTGGTCAACAATTACCCCATGGACTACGAGCGCCTGCTTTCCCTGAAACCAGATGTGGTTTTCGCCACCGACGGGATCATCTCTATGGAAGTGGCGGCGCAGGTGCAGAAACTAGGCATTCCGGTTTATTTCCAGACCTATGACAGCGTGGCGGATATTCTGCGGGGCATCAGGGACCTGGGTTTCTTGCTGCAAAGGGAAGAGAAAGCCAATGCCCTGGCAGATTCGCTCCAGGCGCGGCTTCACCAACTAGCCATTGATTCCTCCCGGTCGGCCCGGCCCCGGGTGCTGGCCATTACCTGGCGGGACCCTATTTATGTGTTCGGCCGCAATACCCTGTTCACTGACAAGCTCCGCTACGCCGGCGGCCAGAATGCCGTCACGGAGACCTTCGCCCAGCCGTACCCTGCCCTCACCCGCGAATACATCCTGAAAATGAACCCCGAGGTAATCATAGGCGGAGACTTTGAAAAGATGGACAAGACGTTTTTCTCTTTATACCCAGAGTTGCGCCGCGTGGATGCGTACCGGCACAAACGGATTTTTGAGGTAACTGATGATCTGATGTCCAGGCCCAGTCCGCGCGTGGTGGAAGGCATTGCTGAACTTAAAGCCGTGCTCAGGTGAGAAGAACGCTCCTTTATCTACTGCTTTTACTTGTGTTCTTAGGGGTAGGTCTTTTTCTGGGCCTCAAAGTGGGCAGCCTTTCCACCTCCTATGCTACAGTAGGAGAGGCCCTGTTTGCCTATGACCCCGCCAATGCCACGCATTACAGCATCCTGAACCTGCGTTTGCCCCGGTTGCTGCTGGCGTTTTTAACGGGCGCCTCGCTTGCTTTCTCAGGGTACCTCATGCAGGCCCTGGTGAACAATGCCTTAGCGGATCCTTACCTGTTGGGTACTGCCTCAGGTGCGTCATTGGGGGCTTCCTTCAGTTTTTTCCTTTTCGCCGACCTTACCTTTATGGGGTTGTACCTGCCGCCGTTCTTCGCTTTGGTGGGTTCTTTTGCCGTGACGTTGGTGGTGGTGGTACTGGGTTCGCGGCGGGGGCAGTTGATTCCCAGCCAGATGCTTCTGGTAGGGGTGGCCCTGAGTTCCCTGCTCACCGCCCTGGTCAGCTTGATCATGTTTTTGTCAGACTCAGAAAGCCAGCTGAAATCTGTTGTGTTCTGGAGCATGGGTGGGTTTGAGAAGGCAGATTGGTCTAACCTGGGCTATCCAGCCACGGCCTTAGCGGCTGGGCTGGTGGTGTTCTTCTTTTTGCAGCGCCATTTGGCGGTCCTGCTGTTGGGGGCCGACAGAGCAGAGACCCTGGGTGTAGACGTCAGGCTTATCAGGTGGGTCATGCTGGTGACCGTGTCTGTGGTGACGGGGTTTGCGGTGGCCTTCTCTGGGCCGGTAGGTTTTGTGGGGCTCATGGTGCCCCATGTGACGCGGGCGCTCCTGGGAGCCACCAACCGGGCCAACCTCCTTTTCAGTGCCCTGGCCGGAGGGCTGTTCCTGGTAGCGTGTGATTTGATTTCCAGATGGATCTATCCGCCGGCCGGGATGCCAGTTGGTATCGTAACTTCGTTCTTTGGTGTGCCTTTCTTCGTATATTTGCTGCGAAGAAAGAACTACCGATTCAGTTAATGGTATACGTAAGCAGATTAGAGCATTTCAACGCGGCGCACAAGCTGCATAACCCCAATTGGTCGCTGGCTAAGAACAAAGAAGTTTTTGGGCCCTGCGCAAACACCAATTGGCACGGGCACAACTATGAACTGATCGTGACGGTGAAGGGGAACCCAGATCCTGAGACAGGGTTTGTGATTGATTTAAAGAAACTGAGCTCCCTTATCCGGGAACACATCATCCAGAAAGTAGACCACAAGAACCTGAATTTGGACGTGGCCTTCATGGAGGGCAAGCTGGCCAGCACAGAAAATCTGGTCATGGAATTCTGGAACATCCTTAACCCCCTTATTCCCCGTATATCCAGTGCCCAGCTGCACAGCCTGAAGCTGTATGAAACACCGCGTAACTTTGTAGAATACTTTGGCGAGTAGAGAAGGAGCAAACTACTAACCCAGAAAGACAAGGCAAGATATTTTATCTAGATAAAACAATAACAGGCACCTAGGTTCGTTTTGGCACAAACATTGTGTGGACAGAACCAAGGTTGCTTTTCATTGTTATAGCCCTGTTACTGTTCAGACCCCATTCAATGAAATATTACATTATTGCCGGAGAGCGCTCTGGAGATCTGCATGCCTCTAATCTGATCAAGCAATTGCATGAGCAGGATCCGCAGGCCCACGTTCGCTGCTGGGGCGGCGATATGATGGAAGCAGCCGGGGCAGAATTGGTGAAGCATTACCAGGAGATGGCCTTTATGGGCTTTCTGGAAGCGGCCAAGAATCTCTTCAAGATAAAAAAGTTCTTAAAGGAGTGCCAGGAGGATCTGCTGAATTATAAACCTGATGTGGTGATTCTGGTAGATTATGCCGGCTTTAACATGCGCATTGCCAAGTTCGCCAAGGAGCATGGCTTTAAGGTCTTCTACTATATCTCCCCAAAGATCTGGGCCTGGAACCAGGGACGCGTGCATACCATCAAAAAGCTGGTAGACAAGATGTTCGTCATCATGCCGTTTGAGAAAGACTTCTACCAGAAGTTTGATTTCAAGACGGACTATGTGGGCAACCCTGTCTCTGATGCCGTAGCGGCCCATACGCTTAACCCCAACTTCCGGCAGGACAATGATCTGGATGACCGTCCCATTATTGCGGTGCTGCCGGGTAGCCGACAGCAGGAGATAGAAAACATTCTCTACATCATGCTCAGTATTCTGCCTCCTTTCCAGGATTACCAGTTTGTGGTGGCCGCGGTCAGCAATTTCTCTAAGGAATACTATGAGAACTTCAACCGCAAGCCCTTTATCAAGATCGTCTACGACCAAACCTATGACATCTTGGCCAACGCCGAGGTAGCTTTGGTCACCTCTGGTACCGCCACCTTGGAAACCGCCATGTTCAACGTGCCCCAGGTGGTGTGCTACCGCACCAGTGCCGTTTCTTATTGGATAGGCCGCGCGGTGATCAAAGTGCCTTACATCTCGTTGGTAAACCTGATTGCCGGAAACAAAGTGGTACCTGAACTGATCCAGGGGGATATGAACGCCCAGAACCTGGTGAAAGAACTCAAGCACATCTTGCAGAACCCGGAAGGGCGCGGTGCCCAGATAGAGGGCTACAAACGAGTACGGGAACTGATCGGGGATTTCAACACCTCAGAAACCGCCGCCAAACTGATGGTGCAGTACCTGCGCGAAGAAAAGACCCCGGACCCCAGCAAGTCCTTAGAAAGCGCTGTTTAGGCCTCTCGGGAAATACTGCCTGCTTCTGGATTTTAGACCTGGCTCCGGGAAAGGAGGTAAAAACAACGCCAATCTCCTGTAGTTGTTCGCTCCATTCTTCTAAAAGCAGGTGCCAATCTCCTTGGTCCTAAAAGAAACAAAAAGATAAAGTTTGTTCAGCCTAAAGCTAGATAGCTATAAAAGAGAAGGCCTCCCATACACTAGTAAGGGAGGCCTTCTCTTTTGCCTTTTAGAAAAATTAGGCTACTTTCAGTTTCTTGATCGCAGACTTCTCAAATTTCTCGCGGGCATAGTCTAAGGTGATGATTAGGTCTGTGGTGCCTTCCTGCTCCTCAGACGGGAGGTCAAACATGGCATCGGTCATGATACCTTCGCAGATAGAGCGCAGGCCCCTGGCCCCTAGTTTGTATTCAGCGGCTCTTTCCACGATGTATTCCAGGGTGTCCTCGGCAAACTCCAGGTTAATGTTCTCCATCTCAAACAGGCGCTTGTACTGCTTCACCAGGGAGTTCTTAGGCTCGGTGAGAATCAACCGCAGGGTCTCGTTGTCCAGCGGGTTCAGGTGGGTGACTACCGGCAGACGGCCAATCAACTCTGGGATCAACCCAAAGGATTTCAAATCCTGGGAGGTGATGTAGCGCAGGAAGTTGTCCGTGTCTAGTTTCTCATCTAAGGAAGTAGAGGAGAAGCCGATGGGTTTGGTGTTCAAGCGGCTCTTGATCAAACGGTCAATGCCTACGAACGCCCCACCGCAGATGAAGAGGATGTTCTCAGTGTTCACGGAGATCATTTTCTGCTCTGGGTGCTTACGGCCTCCCTGTGGGGGCACGTTGACTGAGGTTCCTTCCAGAAGTTTCAACAAGGCCTGCTGCACGCCTTCGCCGCTCACGTCACGGGTAATGGAAGGGTTGTCGCTTTTACGGGCAATTTTGTCAATCTCGTCAATATACACGATTCCGCGTTCCGCGGCCTCTACGTTGTAATCAGCGGCCTGCAGCAGACGGGTCAAGATGCTTTCCACGTCTTCGCCTACGTAACCAGCCTCTGTCAAAACGGTGGCATCTGCAATACAGAAAGGAACCTGCAATACGCCGGCAAGCATACGGGCCAGGAAAGTCTTGCCGGTACCGGTTTCGCCCACCATGATGATGTTGGATTTCTCAATCACCACGTCATCTGTCTTGGGCTTTTGCATGAGGCGCTTGTAGTGGTTGTACACCGCCACTGACATTACTTTTTTCGCTTCGTCTTGGCCTACCACAAACTGGTCCAGGTAGGTCTTCATCTCACGGGGTTTGATCAGGTTGAACTTAGGTGCCCGGTTGGTGGCTCTAAGCCGATTCTCCTCATTCAATATCTGCTGCGCCTGTCCAATGCAACGCTCACAGATGTGCGCGTTAATGCCTGAGATCATCACAGACACCTCTTTCTTATTCTTTCCGCAAAAGGAGCACGTAATTTCTGCCATAAACCGTGAGTGGGATGTACTATTCCGTCCCTAAGATGGGGCGGCTACGGCAAAGTTACAAAATTGGTTAGGCACTACGTCAAAATATTTTTGCACAAGGTTACCAACACCCGCCCTGAAGTAATTGGAAGCGAGATAATTATAAAATATAGCATATGTTGTATCTGATTGAACCAGAACCTGCTGTAATCCTCTTTCAGCAGCGCTGGTGCGTAGCGGCGTCTTAAAAAGGTACTACAAAAATTTTAATTTTAGGTGAAAAGAGGCCTGTTGAAGGGCTGTTTCCTAAAAAACATGTCTATAAAAGAGAGGTGCCTATCTACCGGGTAGGCATGTAGAGAAGTGGGTACCCGGGTGGCCGGTTGCCTGAGGTCTTTTCCTCCTGAAATGTCCAAAACAGGGCGAAAACGAAAAGGCCCACTCTTAAGTGGGCCTTTTGCTGCTATAAAGAGGTTATACTATGCTTTATGACGGGTTAATACCTCATCAATCAGGCCGTACTCTTTGGCTTCTTTGGCAATCATCCAGTAGTCACGGTCGCTGTCTTTGTCTACTTCTTCAATCGGCTTGCCGCTGTGGCTGGAGATGATCTCATACAGCTCTTTCTTCAGCTTCAGGATTTCACGGGCCGTGATCTCAATGTCTGAGGCCTGGCCTTGCGTACCACCCATGGGCTGATGAATCATGACGCGGGCGTGGGGGAGGGCAGAGCGCTTGTCTTTGGCACCACCGCACAGCAGCACGGCACCCATAGAGGCGGCCAGGCCGGTACAGATGGTAGCCACGTCTGGCTGCACGTATTGCATGGTGTCATAGATACCCAAGCCGGCGTACACAGAGCCTCCGGGGCTGTTGATGTAGAGCAAGATGTCTTTCTTGGCGTCTACACTTTCCAGGAACAGCAACTGGGCAGTGATGATGTTGGCGATATAGTCATCTACCTGCGTGCCCAGGAAAATAATGCGGTCTACCATTAAGCGGGAGAACACGTCAATCTCACGGAAGTTGGTAGGTCTTTCCTCAATCACGGAACGCGTCATGCTGGTAGGGTGCATGCTGGTTTTGCTTTCCAGGTGGGTCAGGTATTGGTCAACGCCAAGGCCACTCATACCAAGGCCGTGCACGGCAAATTTTCTGAATTCGTCTTTGGTGTACATAAAGGTTCTATTTAGATGCCTTAACTTAAAAAGAAACGCGTGGGTTACAAGATTAAGCAGAAGGGGCAAACACACGTTGCCGGTTCTGGGGTTGTTTTTCTAAAATCAGGCCAAAAAGGAATATGGCGGTTTTACTGCCATTATGGCCGGGAAGCGGTATCAGGTAGCCCGTATCGGGTATCAAGATAGAAGATATTTTTTAATACCTGATGATCTTCTGAGGTGACTAAGATGAACATAATCTTGGGAAAAGCCTTGCTACATGCTACCCGCCAGAGATAGCTGTAAAAGAAAAAGCCCCTGGCATGTGCCAGGGGCTTTTTCTTTTACAGCTATCTCTGGCGTTTACGCGCCTACTTTGGCACGGAACTCGTCAGCGGTGATGGGGTTTTCCGTGATGGTGATTTTCTCTTTCACAAACTCCAGCACTTTCTCGGCTACCAGGGCTTCGTACTCATTCACGAAGTTCTTGCCGTTGTTCTGCTTCAGGTGGTTGTCCAGGAAGTTGTTGAAGGTATCAGCCATCTCCTCTGGGATCTCCGGCATGTTGAACTGGGCCATCATTTTCTGACGCGCGCTGTTCACCACATCTTCGTTGCTTACTTTAAGATCGTTCTCTTCTACCACTTTGTTGCGGATCATTGACCATTTCAGCTCTTTCACATACTGGTCATAGAACTCGTCAATCTGCTCAGGAGTGATTTTGCCTTCGTTGGTCACGGCTAACCAGCGCTTGAAGAACGCGTCTGGGATCTCAATGGAAGACTTCTCTACTATTTGGTCAATCACGTCGCGGTCCAGCACGTTCACGGCCTCACGGTCATAGTTCTCTTTGATCACCTCGCGTACTTTGGCGTCAAATTCTTCCTGCGTGGTCACGTTGCCTTGCCCGAAGATCTTGTCAAAGAACTCCTGGTTCATCTCAGCGTTCTCAGTGCGGTTGATTTTCTCTACCACAAAGGTGAATTGGCCGTTCAGGTCTTTGGTTACCTCTTTGCTCAGGCCGGTTACGTGGGCCAGGGCAGCGTCATCGCCAAACGCTTCGCGGATGTCAAAGGTGATGGTGTCACCTGGCTTCACGCCTACGAATTTCTCAGCGCCGGCTACCACTTTGTTCAAAGGAAGCAGGGTCTTGGTCTCGAACTCGCCATCAACTTGCTTCAGGTCGCCGTACAGGTAGTCATTGGCCTCAGATACCTCTGGGTTGGTAGTCTGGCCGAACTGGCGCTGCATCTGCTCATAGGCTTCGTCAACGGTGGTCTGGTCTACCTCAATGTCATATTTCTGCACAGACACTTCGCTCAAGGGCAGTTCAAACTCAGGCAATAAACCAACGGCATAGCTGAACTCAAACTCTTTCTGGGTGTCCCAGTCAATGGCGTTCTCGTCCTGACGGTCAGGCAGGGGCTCGCCCAAGATGCGCAGTTTGTTTTCTTTGATGTAGTTGTTCACCGACTCATGCAGGAGCTGGTTGATGGATTCCACCAAGATGCCTTTGCCGTACATCTTACGGATCAAACCAGCCGGCACTTTACCAGGGCGGAAGCCTTTGATGCTGGCTTTCTTGCTGTAATCTTTGATTTGCTCGTCTACACGGGCAGCGTAGTCGGCCTCTTGCAGGCTAACTTTTAGGCTGGCATTCTGGCCATCGGTTTGATTCAGGGTGATATTCAAAGCTATCAGGTTTTAATTGTGCTACGGTAAAATTGAAAAAACCCCCAACCCCGGTTGGGATTGAGGGTTTGACTTGTGCGGATGGAGGGACTCGAACCCCCATGCCTCGCAGCGCTAGATCCTAAGTCTAGTGCGTCTACCAATTTCGCCACATCCGCATCAATGTGTTTTTCTAAATGGTGCTGCAAATGTAGCAAACTCTTTTTTGTTAATGCAACTCTCTTTCGTTTTTTTTGTCGAAATTTATAAAAAAGATTCCAAAACCTGGGCGGCCCTTGCCTCACCCCGGATTTTGATGTACCTACCCCAATGATTGACCACGAAGCAGAGCGGAAAGAGATCTTGCGCCAATACCGAAAGTTATTGCGCCATGCCAAGCCTTTCTTGAAAGACAATGACGCCAAGATTATAAAGAAAGCTTTCAATACCTCTCTGGAGGCGCACAAAGACATGCGCCGGAAGTCCGGAGAGCCCTATATTTTGCACCCCCTGGCCGTCGCCCAGATTGCCGTAGAGGAGATTGGGCTGGGTACCACCTCCATTGTGGCCGCCCTGCTGCATGACGTGGTGGAAGACACTGACCTGGAGATCGCTGACATTGAGCGCGACTTCGGGCCGCGGGTGGCCAAGATCATTGAAGGTCTCACCAAGATCTCAGGGGTGTTTGAATACGGCACCAGCCAGCAGGCAGAGAACTTCCGGAAAATGCTGCTCACGCTCTCAGATGATGTGCGCGTGATCCTGATCAAGCTGGCCGACCGCCTGCACAACATGCGTACCCTGGGCAGCATGGCCCGCGACAAGCAGCTCAAGATCGCGTCTGAGACCATGTACCTGTACGCCCCTCTGGCCCACCGCCTGGGCTTGTACGCCATCAAGTCTGAGCTGGAAGACCTGCACCTCAAGTACACTGACACGGAGACCTACAAGTTCATCTCCAACAAGATCAGGCAGACCAAGGCGGCCCGCAACAAGTTCATCGGTGATTTCATTGGTCCTATTGAAGAGGAGCTGCGCCGGCAAGGCTTCGCCAATTTTGAGGTGAAAGGCCGGCCCAAGTCCATCTACTCCATCTTGAAGAAGATGAAGAAGCAGAACGTCACCTTTGAGGAAATCTACGACCTGTTCGCCATCCGGATCATTTTGGATGTGCCTTATGAGCAGGAGAAGCCGGTCTGCTGGCGCGTCTATTCCGTGGTGACCGACTTTTACCAGCCTAACCCAGACCGCCTGCGTGACTGGATCAGCACACCCAAGGCCAACGGGTACGAGGCCCTGCACACCACCGTGATGAGCAAGACCGGACAATGGGTAGAGGTGCAGATTCGCACCAAGCGCATGGATGACATTGCCGAACGCGGGTACGCCGCCCACTGGAAATACAAGATCGGGAGCACCGGCCCTACCGAGTCTGGCCTGGATAACTGGATCAACAAGGTGCGCGACATGCTGGACGTGAGCAATACCAACGCCATTGAATTCCTGGACGAGTTCCGGACGAACCTGTTCGTGGAGGAGGTTTTCGTCTTTACGCCCAAGGGGGAATTGATCATTCTGCCAGACCGCGCCACCGCCCTGGACATGGCCTTTGAGATCCATACCCAGATCGGCTACCAAAGCCTGGGGGCCAAGGTAAACCAGAAACTGGTGCCTTTGAGCCACCGGCTGCACAACGGGGACCAGGTGGAGATCCTCACCTCGCAGAAACAGAAGCCCACCGGCGAGTGGCTTAATTTTGTGACTACCTCCAAGGCCCGGTCCAAGATCAAGGAGTTTCTTCGTGAAGAGCGTAAAGTAAAAGCCG
The DNA here is from genome assembly GCF_008271745.1 of Rufibacter glacialis. Taxonomy (GTDB): domain Bacteria; phylum Bacteroidota; class Bacteroidia; order Cytophagales; family Hymenobacteraceae; genus Nibribacter; species Nibribacter glacialis. Next base: position 878,208 of record NZ_VKKZ01000019.1, read on the forward strand.
AGGAAGGCCGGGTGCTGGTAGAGGAACGCCTGAAGCAATTAAACATTGAACCTTCGCCGGCCAACCTGAACCGCCTGGCTGCTTACTTCAACGCTCCTTCTTTGCAGGACTTTTACTATAAAGTGGCGGTAAACCTATTAGATATCAAGGAGATCAAAGAGTATATCTTCAACCCGCAAAGCGAGAAGTACCGTCCGGCTTCTTTGTTGGTGGGTTCTACTTTTGACAAAGAGGTGGAAAAGATCCGGGGCATCAACTCCCAGCTATTGGTGATAGGCGGCGGCACCGACAAGATTGACTATGAGCTGGCCAACTGCTGTAATCCCATTCCCGGCGATGATGTGTTTGGGTTTCAGACGGTAGACCACGGCATCACCATTCACCGCACCACTTGCCCCAAAGCCGTGGAACTGATGTCAAACTACGGGCACCGCATTGTGAAGGCCAAATGGACAGGCCAGCAGGAACTCTCCTTCCTGGCGGGTATCACCATCAAAGGAACCGACCGGGTAGGGTTGGTGAACGACGTGACCAAAGTCATCTCCACGTCCCTGAAGGTGAACATGCGCTCCATCACCATTGACTCCCATGATGGTGTGTTTGAAGGCCGCCTGATGATCTTCGTGAACGACACGGCCCAATTGGAAAAGCTGATCCAGAGATTGTTAAGGGTAAACGGAGTCTTAAGCGTAGATCGCTTCGATTCTTAGATTTTAGCCCGGAAACGGCACCGTCTCCTTATATATAAAGGAGCGGTGCCGTTTTCACGGCAATACACCAGTAGAAGACAATAACCCTTTCTTGTTTCGCCCTGCTTTTGTGAAAAGAAGCCTTTTTCGTGATCCCGTGGTATTTATGTGCTCATTGGAGTATCTCCCTTGTTACCGGATGTTCTGATTCTAGACCTTTCAGAAACTGCTTCCTTAGATGAAAGGAGTTTTCAACTTAAAGGAAACCTACTTGTTGTAAAGAGGGACAAAGAGTTTTCAAGGAAGAAAATAGTAGAGGGCCTATAACCAGGTGCTTTTCAGGGGGTGGCGCCTGGGAAAAGAGTGACTGGGGTTTGCCTGGTTTCTCTGCGCATACCGGGTAAATGAACTCTAGACCAATTGTTAAGAGTTTTAGCATTACAGTTTAAAACTGTTAAGTTTGCAGCAGAAGAAGGCATATGGCACTAGATGAAGTGAAATTCCTGGAGGTGAAGAAGATTTTCACCGCCTATTTAGAAAGCAAAGGCCTCCGGAAAACCCCGGAGCGCTACGCTATACTTGAAGAAATCTATTCACGTACCGGCCATTTTGATGTGGAGTCCCTCTACATCAGCATGAAAAACAAGAACTACCAGGTAAGCCGGGCCACGGTCTATAATACATTAGATCTATTGGTAGAGAATGACCTGGTAAGCAAACATCAGTTTGGACGTAACCTGGCCCAGTATGAGAAGTCCTACGGACGGCGCCAGCATGACCACGTCATTTGCACGGAATGCCACAAGGTGGTGGAGTTCTGCGACCCTAGGGTGCATAACATCCAAACCATGGTAGGAGAGCTGCTGAATTTCAATATTCTGCACCACTCTTTAAACTTGTACGGCATCTGCGGCGATTGCCAGGCTAAATTAAACGCTCCTATCCATGAAAATTGAGCATTCCCTAGAAAACGACATCCTGACCATCCGGTTGGAAGGCGACATGATTGGCGGTCCTGAAACCCAGCGTCTGATGGATCTGGCCAATACCACTATTGATGATTCTATGCTGCTGTCAGCGATAGACCTGTCAAATGTGCGCTTTATCAACAGCACCGGCATTGGGGTTTTGGTTTCTCTTTTGACTAAATTCAGAAACAGGGGAGGGGAGTTGATCCTCATTAACCCCTCTGAGCATATCCGTAAGTTATTAATCATCACCAAATTGAACGCTATCTTCACGGTTGCTGAAGATGATACCCAAGCCGTTCAGCTTCTTAAAGAATCAGTTTAATGCCAGTTGACATTTTAGTAGGCCTCCAGTGGGGGGATGAAGGAAAAGGTAAAATCGTTGATGTACTTGCTCCTAAGTATGATGTGGTAGCCCGTTTTCAGGGAGGCCCCAATGCCGGTCACACCCTAGAGTTTGAAGGCACCAAGCATGTGTTGCACCAGATTCCCTCTGGCATCTTCCATGAGCACATCACCAATATCATAGGCAACGGCGTGGTGCTAGACCCTATCGTGTTCAGAACCGAGGTAGAGAAACTCACCGCCAGGGGCATTGATGCCACCCGCAACCTGTTCATCTCCAAAAAGGCCCAACTCATCCTGCCTTCGCACAAGAGCCTGGACCGGATTTCAGAAGAAGCCTTGGGTACCTCAAAAATCGGTTCTACCCAAAAGGGGATAGGACCAGCCTACCAGGACAAGATTGGCCGCAGTGGTTTACGCGTAGGGGATATCCTGCTTCCAGATTTCCAGGAGCGGTATAACCTCACAGTAGAGAAGCATCAGAAAATAGCCTCTTTTTACCAAAAAGGGCTGGAAATAGAAGAGTTGGAGCAGCAGTTCTTCAGTGCCGTTGAGTTCCTGCGCACCTTCACCCTGGTAGATTCTGAGTATATGATCAACCAGGCCCTCAAAGAAGGAAAGAAAATACTGGCCGAAGGAGCCCAGGGATCTTTGCTGGATATTGATTTCGGGACGTACCCTTATGTTACTTCTTCCAATACTTTAGTGGCGGGAGCCTGCACTGGTTTAGGTATTGCCCCTCGGCATATTGGGGAGGTGTACGGCATCTTCAAAGCGTATTGCACCCGGGTGGGCAGCGGACCGTTCCCTACTGAGCTTCATGACGAGGTAGGAGAGAAGATTCGTCAGGCTGGCAGAGAGTTCGGTTCTACTACCGGCCGTCCTCGCCGTTGCGGTTGGATTGACTTGCCTACTCTTAAATATGCCATCATGTTGAACGGGGTCACCCAATTGAACATGATGAAAGCAGATGTTCTGGATGACTTCGAGGAAATCAGCATCTGCACCCATTATAAATTGGCCGACGGCACCATCACAGACCAAATTCCACATGACCTGGAAAAGGCAGAACTTACTCCTGTCTATATCACCATGAAAGGGTGGGGCGAAGAGTTGAGAAACTATGAATCCTATAACTCCTTGCCAAAGGCAGTACTAGAGTACGTGGCCTACTTAGAAGAGCAGCTAGAGGTAAGCGTGAACATTATCAGCGTAGGACCAGATAGAATAAGTACTCTTGTAAAGTAATCATGCTTGTTTTATTATAGAAAGAAGGCAAGGTGTTCATCACCTTGCCTTCTTTGTTTATAGAAGCACCGGGAGATGTTGGCAAACTAATCTCATTGAAGTTCTAGCAAAGGAGCCAACCTAAAGGGATTTATCTAAAATTTACCCCTCATCAGGAACTCAAAACTTCTTGATTGAGTTCTTCAAAAGGCACCAGCAGGGTGCCCGAGCCTATATCAAGGGAAGATATTCTAAAGAAACGTAATTCTCCAGAGGAGCTTACAGGCCTCCCGGACCAGTTCTTCCGGAGGCCCCTAACCGGTTCCTACCGAGAAAGGCCATCAGGTAAAAAATATTTCCCTTCTGGAACTCCCAGTCCCTCAGCGGGGTTACCCCTTAGGCTACCAAAGAAACCCGCCTCATTAAGGCGGAACCGGGGGAGAGGGTTTGGAAAGCGGGGAAGTTTCCCTACCTTTGCAGCCTCTTCGGCGGGAAGGGGATCACCAAGAGACGGACCTGACACCAACGGGCGGGAAAAGAAAAAGTTCTCCTCTTTCCTTGCGGAAAGGGAAACGTTTCCTACCTTTGCAGCCCGCTCCGGGGGGGGAGCCTCAGGGTTCCTGGCCGCAGCAGTCTTGGCTAACCGAGCCGAGGGAACAAGAGTAAAAAAAACTTCGCCTCCGGGCTTGCCGGGAAAGAAAAGCTTCTTACCTTTGCAGCCCGCTCCGGGACAGGCCGCCAAGGCCTGGGCAGGGGGCAGCCTCTACGCCGGCAGGGCAAGAGGGGGAATAAAAAAAGTTTTCGGAAAGTGTTGCAGAGAGAGAGAAAGTTCTTACCTTTGCACCCGCTTCGGGAACGAACAGAGACACCAGGCCTTGGCTAGCAGAGCGGAGGAAGGAAAAAAAAGAGAGAAAAAGTTGCCGAGGGGCTTGGAAACGAAGATTTGTTCCTTACCTTTGCAGCCCCTTCCGGAAGGAAGGGAAACGGGACCAGCAGTGGTTCGCAAGCACCGGCGACAGGCCGGTGGGAGGTTCTTTGAGTGAATGGGAAGATAGGAAAAAAGAAGGGATGCCCCGAGCGGGTGTCCCGACAAGAGAGAAACGAAACAAGGGAGTGCAGCGTATCGGCGGTCGATCGTCTTGACAACATCGACTGTCTTTATTTTTTGGAATTGAGACCAAGTCAACAATCTACTACAATGGAGAGTTTGATCCTGGCTCAGGATGAACGCTAGCGGCAGGCCTAATACATGCAAGTCGAACGGGGCCCTTCGGGGCCCAGTGGCGCACGGGTGCGTAACGCGTATGCAACCTACC
>NZ_VKKZ01000011.1 GCF_008271745.1 Rufibacter glacialis
AACTTCTATATAACTCCCCTAAGCGGCTTCCTTTTTCAGTTCAAAGAGCCTCCGCTCTAGGTATATTATCTTCGCCTGCCTGTACTTTTTCTGATAGGCAGTCAGCTCAACAGGGCTGAACTCCTGCTGGGAAGATACCATTTTGTAGTAGATAGTGGCAATCTTATTAGCCGTGGCCACAGTGGCATACTTGTTACCACCCTTTGCCTTCATCCGCCTGAAGTAGTCCCCGAGCCAGTTGTCGCTCCGCTGCACGGCATTGGCGGCGTTGCGGAACGCCTGGCTGGCCGGGTTAGGCTTCTTTTTCATCAGGGTACTGCTGATAAGCTTGCCGCCTGATATCTTGTTGTTGGGGCATAGGTTCAGCCAGCTGGCGAAGTGCTTGGCCGTCTCCCATTTGCCCATGTCTGTGCCGGTTTCAGAGAGAATCTCCAGTGCGGCGATGTCACTGATGCCGTAAATGGCCATCACGTCCACCCCCAGTACTTTTCTCAGGTAGGAGCAGGTGTTGAACGATGGTTTGTTCCTGTTGGCCTTCTTGGCAGAGACGGCCTCACGCTCAGGCGCCGCCTCAGGGCGGATTTCCCTATGGTAACGCTCCAGCTGCCGTTCAATGGCCACATCGCACGAGGCGATGCGCTCGGTCAGGTACTTATAGCCCATGTAACAGTCCTCCAGCAGGTAGAGCTGCTCTGGGCGCCAGTTGCCCTGTAGGGACTTGAGGATGGTTGCCCTGTCGGCCTTCACCTTGAAGTGGACGCAGGCAAGGAAGTTCTCCGCTGCCCTCTCCCCCCGCAGGATGGCCTCAATGATGGCAAGGCCACTCTTGCCGGTGATGTCACGCAGCAGCGTGTGCACCTTCACGTTCATCAGCTCCAAGGCCTTCTGCATCCGCAGCACGCATCTGCCCCTGTCCTGGGTGAGCGTTCTGCGGTGGCGGACCAGCGTGCGCAGCGCCTCCTGCTGGTCGTCGGGCAGGTAGCTGCTGCGGAGCAGCCCGCAGCTGTGCAGCTTCTGGATCCAGCGCGCATCGTCCTCATCGTTCTTCCTGCCGCTCACGTTCTTAACCTGTTTGGCATTGACCAGGTACACCTCCAGGCCATGCTGGGTGAGCAGGTTGAACAAAGGTCTCCAGTATACGCCCGTGCTCTCCATGGCCACCGTGTCCACCCCGCACTCGAGCAGCCAAGCGGCGATGGCCTCCAGATCGCAGGTCATCGTCCCAAAGGACCTGACCGGCAGCGTATCCCTGCCCTCGGGTACGGCAACGGCGTGAATGGTGTCTCCCACATCAATACCCGCCGCGTTCGGGTTGACCAGCGGCAGGTTGAGGGCGCTCTCTCTTGTGGTGGTTTGCTTTTTCATAGGCTTTGATGTTTTGGGATAGATACAAAAGCCATTGCCTGCCGCCCAGTCAGCTTACTCTTCTATGCGGGCTCTGTCGCCCAGTTTGAAACCAAATAGGGGCAGCAGAACCACACTACTGGTAGAGTTCATCCACTCAATGTTAGGAAAGGTCTCGCTGCAAAAGCTCCTGTAACTAATTCTACTGTCTTCCCAAATTCTCAGCCTAAAAACTATGCACAAGTTGTTATGTCGGAAACATTGGCC
>NZ_VKKZ01000012.1 GCF_008271745.1 Rufibacter glacialis
ACGCTACCCGTACCGCAATCCGACACAGGTAGTCGAGGAGAGAATCCTAAGGTGCTCGAGTGAATCACGGCCAAGGAACTCGGCAAAATGGCCCTGTAACTTCGGGAGAAGGGGCGCTTCCTCTACGCAAGTAGAGAAGCCGCAGTGAAGAGGCCCAGGCGACTGTTTAACAAAAACACATGGCTATGCGAAATCGAGAGATGAGGTATATGGCCTGACACCTGCCCGGTGCCGGAAGGTTAAGGGGGGATGTTAGCCGCAAGGCGAAGCATTGAACCGAAGCCCCGGTAAACGGCGGCCGTAACTATAACGGTCCTAAGGTAGCGAAATTCCTTGTCGGGTAAGTTCCGACCTGCACGAATGGTGTAACGATCTGGGCGCTGTCTCAGCCGTGAGCTCGGTGAAATTGTAGTCTCGGTGAAGATGCCGAGTACCCGCTACGGGACGGAAAGACCCCGTGCACCTTTACTATAGCTTAACATTGACTCTGGGTAACTCATGTGTAGGATAGGTGGGAGCCTCTGATCCGGCGTCGCCAGGCGTCGGTTAGGCAGCGTTGAAATACCACCCTTGAGTTATCCGGGGCCTAATCCCGGAGGGGAGACAGTGTTTGGTGGGTAGTTTGACTGGGGTGGTCGCCTCCAAAAGAGTAACGGAGGCTTTCAAAGGTACCCTCAGCACGCTTGGTAACCGTGCGCAGAGCGCAATAGCAGAAGGGTGCTTGACTGTGAGGCCCACAAGCCGAGCAGGGCCGAAAGGCGGATATAGTGATCCGGTGGTTCCGCATGGAAGGGCCATCGCTCAAAGGATAAAAGGTACGCCGGGGATAACAGGCTGATCTCCCCCAAGAGCTCATATCGACGGGGAGGTTTGGCACCTCGATGTCGGCTCGTCACGTCCTGGGGCTGGAGAAGGTCCCAAGGGTTGAGCTGTTCGCTCATTAAAGTGGCACGCGAGCTGGGTTCAGAACGTCGTGAGACAGTTCGGTCCCTATCTGTAGTGGGCGTTGGATGTTTGAGGGGACCTGTCCTTAGTACGAGAGGACCGGGATGGACGAGCCTCTGGTGGACCTGTTGTGGCGCCAGCCGCAGCGCAGGGTAGCTACGCTCGGATGAGATAAGCGCTGAAAGCATCTAAGTGCGAAACTCACCCCAAGATGAGACATCCCTTCAAGGGCCGTGGGAGACGACCACGTCGATAGGCGGCAGGTGTAAAGGCAGAGATGTCATAGCCGAGCCGTACTAATTGCCCGAGCGCTTTCCCGCCACCCAAGGCGCGTACCCTACGTTTTCCCTCCCCCCAGTATGGCAAAGCACCCCCCGACCCTATTATCGCGGAAACGCGAAAGATAATGGTGGCTATGTCGCGGGTGTCCACCTCTTCCCATTCCGAACAGAGAAGTTAAGCCCCGCCGAGCCGATGGTACTGCGGTCACACGCGGGAGAGTAGGTAGCCGCCAACCCCCTTA
>NZ_VKKZ01000013.1 GCF_008271745.1 Rufibacter glacialis
TTTTGGAGCATAGTGGTATCCTGAGTAGGGCGGGACCAGAGGAATCCCGTCTGAATCCACCGGTACCATCCGGTAAGGCTAAATACTCCTGAGAGACCGATAGTGAACCAGTACCGTGAGGGAAAGGTGAAAAGAACCCCGAATAGGGGAGTGAAATAGAACCTGAAACCATGCGCCTACAAGCGGTCGGAGCCCTTTCGTGGGGTGACGGCGTGCCTTTTGCATAATGAGCCTACGAGTTACTCCTCCCTGGCGAGGTTAAGTGTGTCAACACACGGAGCCGCAGCGAAAGCGAGTCTGAACAGGGCGCACAGTCAGGGGGGGTAGACGCGAAACTTTGTGATCTACCCTTGGGCAGGATGAAGTTGCGGTAACACGCAATGGAGGTCCGAACCAGTTTCCGTTGAAAAGGATTTGGATGACCTGAGGGTAGGGGTGAAAGGCCAATCAAACTGAGAAATAGCTCGTACTCCCCGAAATGCCTTTAGGGGCAGCGTCGAGGTGGAGTCTCATGGAGGTAGAGCTACCGATAGGACTAGGGGGAGTCAAATCCTACCGAATCCTGACGAACTCCGAATGCCATGAGACATACTCGGCAGTGAGGCTTGGGGTGCTAAGGTCCCAGGCCGAGAGGGAAAGAACCCAGACCGCCAGCTAAGGTCCCTAAATATACGCTAAGTTGAACAAAGGAGGTCCAGTTGCCTAGACAGCCAGGATGTTGGCTTGGAAGCAGCCATTCATTTAAAGAGTGCGTAACAGCTCACTGGTCGAGCGACAGGGCATCGATAATAATCGGGCATCAAGCGTATTACCGAAGCTGCGGATAGAATCTGATTCTGTGGTAGGGGAGCATTCCCGTC
>NZ_VKKZ01000014.1 GCF_008271745.1 Rufibacter glacialis
CGTAGAGGAAGCGCCCCTTCTCCCGAAGTTACAGGGCCATTTTGCCGAGTTCCTTGGCCGTGATTCACTCGAGCACCTTAGGATTCTCTCCTCGACTACCTGTGTCGGATTGCGGTACGGGTAGCGTGACCTTGAACGCTTAGCGGGTTTTCTTGGGAGTCTGATTAGGGCCGTTATCCCCGCGCCCGGGGGCTTGGGGTACTATCGGGTTTCAGCACCTATGGCGTACTTGACTACCAATGGTATACCTACGCCCTTCAACCTGGTATTCCGTCACCAGGCAGGCCTTTCACTACTCCGTCACCGCATCACTGGGTCACGCTAGTACTGGAATATTAACCAGTTGTCCATCGACCTTAGCCTTCGCATCGGCCTTAGGACCCGACTAACCCTGATCCGATTAGCGTTGATCAGGAAACCTTAGTCTTTCGGTGTGCGGGTTTCTCGCCCGCATTATCGTTACTTATGCCTACATTTGCTTTTCCCGACGCTCCAGTGCCCATTGCCAGGTACCTTCGTCGCAAGACGGGAATGCTCCCCTACCACAGAATCAGATTCTATCCGCAGCTTCGGTAATACGCTTGATGCCCGATTATTATCGATGCCCTGTCGCTCGACCAGTGAGCTGTTACGCACTCTTTAAATGAATGG
>NZ_VKKZ01000015.1 GCF_008271745.1 Rufibacter glacialis
CGGCCGGGACCTACAGCGTGGGCTTCCGGGTGGCCTCTCCGGCCTCGGGCGGGCGCATCGAGGTGCGCTCTTCCTCCGGGGCGGTGCTGGCCACGGTGGAGGTGCCCTCCACGGGCGCCTGGCAGACCTACCGGACGGTGAGCGTGCCGGTGGCCCTGGCGGCCGGCACCCAGACCCTGCAGCTGGTCTCGCGGGCGGGGGGCTGGAACCTGAACTGGCTGGAGATCGGCGGGGCCTCGGCCCCGGCGGCCGGGCCGGTGGCCCCGGCGGGCAAGGCCCTGCCGGGCCTGGTGCAGGCCGAGGCCTACGACGCCATGAGCGGGGTGCAGCGCGAGACGACCGCTGACGCGGGCGGCGGGCAGAACATCGGCTACGTGGACGACGGGGACTGGGTGGACTACCGGGTGAGCGTGGCCTCCGCCGGCACCTACTCCCTGGCCCTGCGGGCGGCCTCGCCCAACGGCACGGGCTCCATCGAGGTGCGCTCCTCCTCCGGGGCCACCCTGGCCACGGTGCCGGTACCGGCCACTGGCGGCTGGCAGACCTACGCCACCCTGCGCGCCACGGTAACCTTGCCGGCCGGCGAGCAGACCCTGCGCCTCTTCGCCCCCAGGGGCGGCTGGAACCTCAACTGGTTCGA
>NZ_VKKZ01000016.1 GCF_008271745.1 Rufibacter glacialis
AACGGTCTCGTATAAAAAACGTGCAAGGCCGTCGGCCGAAGCATGATTTTTATACAATGTTGGCATTAGTTATTTTTTAAAGCTGGTATCACATTGTTTTCTGGGTTCCGTTTAGAATATTGTATCAGTAATGTATCCCCAATTTTAAGGCTATTTTCCCTATCCCGCACGTTGTAAGTGCTATATTGTTCATTGTCGATTGTGAATTTGCATTTAACAAGCCATTGTCCTTCTCTTTTCCTTGATGGCTTACTATACCATTTCTCAACTACAATTCCTTTTGTTGTCGCACCGTAAGTTGAGAATTCGTAATCCGATATTTCTCCAATCCAGAGTCCGAAGGCTGGGCCAACGATTAGAACTGAACCTACCGCCAATCCCAGACTTGTTTTTGTGTTTAGTTGGTAAAATTGTAGCGACTTATAAAGTAAAAAAGGAATTACAGCAAAAATCAGAATGAACGGAAGCCAATGAAACGAGCCTTGTTTAGCAAAAAGCATAAAGTACCCAAGCCCAAAAAATAATATTAACAAGGTGGAAGCAAGAGTAAATAGATAGGCTTTTTTATCCATTAACCATTTGATTTTATATTTTAATTAATGCCAACG
>NZ_VKKZ01000017.1 GCF_008271745.1 Rufibacter glacialis
CGTTAGAGCTAATTTGAAGAATCTTTCATCGGGCTTCACGGCAGAAAAAAAGAATCAGCTAGAGTAGCAGAATTAAGTGGGCAAAAGCAGTAAGTTACCTTAGCAGAAATTATGAATGGCCGAGATTGGCGGCACGTTCCCCAAGAGCAGGCGCAAAGCTAGCCACCGCAACTACAGCTGGGACGGGTCAGGCTGCGCAGCCAGCTTACGAATGGACACAACGTTTGAGCAAGGAATTGACGCTGCGTTTGAGCAGATGAATTTATCGGTAATGCGTTTTCGGCTTGTTTTCCGGGAAAGAGGGCAGAAACGGAAATCTGAAAGAGAAAGAACGCAGCCCGGGCAATGCGTGCCGAGCCGTCCCTACAAGAACAAACTAGCTCTAACACAAGCTAAACGTCAGCCAAGTTGTATTCAGGTGCAGCCGCTTTGCTTTCTACGGCCGGAGTTGGTACTTTGAAAGACAACCAGGCAAAACTCTTGGCCGTCGTTTAGCCGCGGCCGTTAG
>NZ_VKKZ01000018.1 GCF_008271745.1 Rufibacter glacialis
CAGGCTGTTCGCCTGGATGAGGGAGTTCGGCTTGCTGCTACGTCCCGGCAGGCGTTACGTGCAGACAACCAACTCAAAGCACTTTCTGCGCAAGTACCCGAACCTGGTGAGGGGCCTGCAGCCCACAGCCCCTGAGCAGGTCTGGGTGTCGGACATCACCTACCTGGGCACCCGCCAGGGCAGCTGCTACCTGAGCCTGGTGACCGATGCCTTCAGCCGAAAGATAGTGGGCTATGCCGTGGCCGCCAACATGGAGGCGGTGAGTATGGGGAAAGCCCTGGAAATGGCCCTGGGGCAGAGGGAAACCGCCGCGCAGACCATCCATCACTCTGACCGGGGCCTGCAATACTGCAGCAGGCACTATGTGGGCCTGGCCACGGGGAACGGGATGAGGATGAGCATGACCCAGGGCTCGGACCCGTACGAGAACGCCCTGGCCGAGCGCATGAACCGCACGCTGAAAGAGGAATTCGGCCTGGGCAGAGTGTTGGCTGACCTGCAGCAGGC
>NZ_VKKZ01000020.1 GCF_008271745.1 Rufibacter glacialis
TGCCGGTACCGGCCACTGGCGGCTGGCAGACCTACGCCACCCTGCGCGCCACGGTAACCTTGCCGGCCGGCGAGCAGACCCTGCGCCTCTTCGCCCCCAGGGGCGGCTGGAACCTCAACTGGTTCGAAGCCACTACTGGTGCAATGGGAGCTACGGGCATGTCTTCCGCGCAAGTAGCTGATCCTGCCCTATTGAAGGAGGATGCTTTTGCCCTTACCTGGTCGGTGTACCCTAACCCTACCACTGACAAGGTGCAAGTGCAGATTGGAAGTAAAATAGTAGGAGACCTGCAGATCATCCTGATGGATGCATCAGGCCGGATCCTGAAAAATATTTCCTTGAAAAAACAGCCGGAGGAAATCACCCAAACCTTGTCTCTGGAGAACCTGACCAACGGCCTTTACTTTATCCATTTAAAAGGCAAAGGGTTGAATGAGGTGAAAAAGGTGATTAAAAAATAAGTTGAGGCTTGCCACTACAGGCAGTAGTGGAGGTAATGGGGTAAGGTGAAGGCCGGCTTAATGTTTTGGACCTGTTTCTGAAAAATCTAGAGCTAAACGGCATTGAGCCCCCATCTTGTACCGACCATGAGTCCCATCAAAAAAGGCCGAAGCGAAAGCTCCGGCCTTTTTTATTTTTAGGTCATAAACGGTATCCGCTTATTTCCTGTGCATGATTCTGATGGTTTTAGTTTGGTTGTTGATTCTCAGTTTGGCCAGGTAGATACCTGCTGGTAAGCTTCCGTCTAGGTTGAAGCTGTAGCTTCTGCCTGCTTCTGCTTTTCCTGCACTTACCTGCCGCACCAATCTGCCTTTCATGTCATGGAGCACTAAAGAATACTCGCCCGCTTCCCCAATGGTAAAGTCAAGGGTGGCCGATTCAGTGAAGGGGTTAGGGAAGGCCCGTAGTTCAATGCTAGATCTACCTGTTTTACCTGTGATAGCAATGGCAGAGGAGGAAGAGGTTGAACCAGGATCAAAGTTGGAATTGTTGAGCGGGCAACCTAGGTTGTTGGCTCTGTCCAATTCGTTTTTCAAAGCTTCCACACTTCCGTAGTAGGTTCCGCCCAAAGTGGCCGTGCCATTGTTAAAGGCGCTTGCTACTGCTTGTAGGATATCATTTCGTTCATAGGGGTAGTTGACACCGTTGTGGCAGGCATTCAAAAGCGCAGCTGTGGCATGGCGAACCAAGGCAGAATAGCCACCACCACCTTCATTCAATGCTCCATCAAGGGTAAGGCCTGAGCTTAATCCACGGGTTTGGCTTATACCAAACACTCCAAAGAAGGAAGTACCTGGTTCATACCCGCATCCCCATGACTGATGGTGGTTTTTCCAGTACCCAGGAGTGCAACCTGCCAATGGACGGCAACGGTCAAACCGAGGAGTTACTGATCCAAAACCGGTGCAGCGTCGGTCATCGGTTACCACCACGCTGTAGGTGCCAGGTACCGTTGCATCAAAGCTTGCCACATTTCCTGGATCCATGGCCCCTGCTGGTACTGTCCAGTCAAAAGTATATCCGCTTCCTGATCCTCCACTTGCGGTAGCAGTAATCCTAACCGTAGCTACATTTCTTACGCAGTAGGAAGGACTGGTCTCTACTCTGACTCTTGGATTTTCATACACCCTTATGGTGCATCTGGCTTCGCCTCGGCAACCGGTATCGCGGTCAGTGTAGCGGTAGATCAGTTCGTACTCACCTGGATTTTCTGGGTTAAAGGTAGTAGCCTCCTGTCCATTCACGAAGTAAGTTCCGCCAGCAGGTTCCCCACCGGAAAGAGTAATCCTACCTGAACCCACGCACACTCTAGGGCACTCGCGTAGAGTTACACGCGGTCTCTCATTGACAACTATCGTGCATCTTGCTTCACCACGGCAACCGGTCTCACGGTCAGTATAGCGGTAAACAAGTTCATAGTTGCCTGGTGCTTCGGGATTAAAGGTGGTGGCCTCCTCTCCATTAACGAAATAAGTACCGCCAGCAGGCTCCCCGCCGGAGAGCGTGATTCTTCCTGAGCCTACGCATACCCTAGGGCATTCCCGTAAAGTAACGCGTGGTCTGTCCACTACCCTGATGGTGCATCTGGCTTCGCCTCGGCAACCGGTATCACGGTCAGTGTAACGATAGACCAGCTCATAATCACCTGGACTTTCGGGATTGAAGGTGGTCGCTTCTACGCCATTAACAAAGTAGGTTCCGCCGGCAGGTTCCCCACCGGAAAGAGTGATTCTTCCTGAGCCCACACAAAGCCGAGGGCACTCGCGAAGCGTAACGCGTGGTCTTTCATTGACAACTATCGTGCAACGAGCCTCTCCACGACAGCCAGTTTCACGATCTGTGTAGCGGTAAACCAGCTCATAGTTGCCCGGTGCTTCGGGATTAAAGGTGGTGGCCTCCACGCCGTTCACAAAGTAAGTGCCGCCCTCTGGCTGACCACCGGTAAGGGTAATCCTGCCGGAGCCCACGCACAGCCTAGGGCATTCGGGAAGGGTTACTCGGGGTCTGTCGTTGACCCTGATAATGCATCTGGCTTCGCCACGGCAGCCGGTTTCGCGGTCAGTGTAGCGGTAAACAAGTTCATAATCACCTGGTGCCTGAGGATCAAAGGTGGTGGCCTCCGCACCGTTCACGAAGTAGGTGCCGCCGCTTGGCTCCCCGCCGGAGAGCGTGAATCTACCTGAACCCACACATACCCTAGGACATTCCCGCAAAGTAACCCGTGGTCTGTCGTTCACCCTGATGGTGCATCTTGCCTCGGCTCTGCAACCGGATCTAGGGTCAGTATATTGATAAATCACCTCGAAGTCTCCTGCGTTGACAGGGTCGAAGGTAGTTACTGCCACAAAAGTGCCCGCCTCATTTCTCATGAAATAAGTTCCGCCTTCAGGCTGACCGCCGGAGAGAGTGATCCTGCCGGAGCCCACGCACAGCCTTGGGCAATCCCGTAGGGTGACAATTGGAATTCGTGGCGGACACATGATGAAAGAGCTAGAGCCTACTCCGTCTACAAAGCTTTCATTGATCAATGTTAAAGCTTCATGCAACTGAGAAAGGGAATAACTGGTGGGGCAACCAGCAAGTGCTTTGTTTGCCTCAGCTAAAACAAAGGCAACGGTTTTGCCTTGAAACGCACCGGTGGTAATCACCATGTCCTGCAAGGCAACATCGGAAGCCCCGAAATTCTCATCGTTGTTATCAAACCCCACGGAAAGGGTAAGCGCCACCACCTGTCCTGCAAATACGTTATTGTAATCAGGACCGGAAATTCCAGGGTTTATATAGCTTGTTTCTAAGGCTCTAGGTCTGCTACCAGAGGGTAGGAATTCTGTTACCGCTTCTGGGGAAGAAAGAAGGAGGGTTCTCCCTGTTCTGCAATCGTCTGAAGGGTTAATATCGCCCACTCGTACCCCGGAAGGAAATGCAGATCCAAAGTTTGCATATAGGTAAGAAGCAGGGTTATTTCCTCTGGGGGGAGCACCCCACCCGCCCTGGGTCTGGGTGCGGTTGACACAAGGTGTTGGGGGGCAAGGAGACGGAGGCGTATAGGTACCTCCACTGTAAACGGTGACTTTGTCTGAGTCAGAAGCAGGAATGGATTCCCCATTAGCGTAGCTGCTAAAGAAACCAAAGGCCAGGAAGAAAGCCAGGTATCGTAAGAATCCCAGGGAATAATTAGGCAAGATAGTCCTGGCCTGACAATGATAGTTGTAAGGATTAACCATGATTTTTTGATTTAATGGAAGAGTAGATTTTGTAATTCAGATACTACCTCACAAAGTGATCCCAGTCCATAAATGGATATTACCCTTCATGGAAGGTTGGTGAAACATTTTACACTTCATTGATTTGAAGCATAAAATCAACGATTGGTTGGAAGTGTTTTTCTTATTTGGTTTTGATTAAAAAGAGGAAAAACTGTTTTAGTGGTCAGACAACTTAGATTGTGTAACAGCTAAATCTCGTTTTTTCAATCAGTCTGGAGTAAAGACTGTAGCTTGGGGAGCCTTGATGCAAGGGGGGAGGTGTGATCCATACACTCTACCACTAAGGAAATGGGTAGAGAAAGAAGGTTGACCTTAAGCCAAAAATAGGGCTGTTGCTATATAAATCACGCGTTAAGGTTTTTGTTTCCGAAACCGTAACTAAAAGTACTTTTTATTATGTAAAATACAAAATAAAACCGTGAAAAATTGTTAAAATTCTAATATAGCAATTAGAGACATCATTCTTGAAGGCTGTAATATTTACTGAAGTATTCTAATACATAGAATGACTGGGATTTGATAGAAATAATTTAAAAATCAAAAAATTTGTGATTAAAAGTATTATTTATGGCTCGCATGAGGATCTTCCCTTATAAATAATTCAAAAAATTGTTAAAAGTTATCATACCAGACGGTTGTAAGAAAGTTAGTTCTTATAACCGTGACTCCTTCCTTTAAGCCCTTTAACTTCTTACTATCTTAAAATTTAAAACCCATCGCAGCTGCTCATTTGGGTTATCGGTTTATACTGAATGCAGGATAAAGTTGTAAATCAAAGGGTTATATAGTGGGAGAAAATGCGAAAACTTACCCTTTATTGGTGTAAAGAGCGCAATGGTGCGTTTTCCAACTCAGCGGCTTTATGGAGTGGTTTTCCTCCTTTATGGATTGTTTTTCCTTTAAATAAAGGAGTAGAGGGGCAGAGGGAGATAACAAAATAAAGCTGCCACACCTTTGCGGCTTGTTCATGGATGGGAAACACTAGCTTAGGACTTGCGTTTGAAAAAGCATGAGTAGAGCTTTTGTAAAAGAAGACGATTCGGGAGAGGCACCTCTCATTCCACCCAGGCCGGCCTTACCCCCAGGAACGGCCAATTATGTGACGCCGCATGGCTTGGAGCAACTGCGGAATGAACTGCGTGACCTAGAGGAAGCCCGAAGCCAGGCCGAGTCGGACAGATCTGACGAGGCCAACCGAACCCGGCAATTAACCATCCTTAAAGGCCAGATCCAGGCCCTTACCCAAAGAATTTCCACTGCCAAAGTAATAGAAGCCGCCCACCAGGCGCCTGATCAGGTCCGCTTTGGAACTACTGTCACCATGAAGACCCGCAAGGGCGGCCAGATAGGCCAGGAGCGTACCTTTACCATTGTAGGCGTAGATGAAGCCTCTATCACAGAAAAGAAAATTGCTTTTGTAGCCCCCTTGGCCAAGGCCATAATGGGAGGCAGGTTAGGCGAAATCGTAAAAGTGCAGCTTGGGAAAAATGAGGAGGAAGTAGAAATCACCTCCATTTCTTACAGTTAAAAGCCCGGCTAAAGTTTCCTATTTTGGCCCCCTTTTTTGAAAATTACCCTTCAAACGGAGGTCCTGCCATAAGCCATTCTCCCAGGCTATCCTTTCGCCCTGTATTTTTAGGCAGCGGTATTTTTACCCTCCTCCTTTTAAAGAGGCTTTCTGCCAGGAAGAAGCTAGATAATTACTGTAACCAAGTTTGGTAACCACTTCAACCTAAACTGGTAAACATGGGTTTGGTAAGGTATTAATTGAATCTGGAAAGGCGGAAGAAGCA
Source organism: Rufibacter glacialis (assembly GCF_008271745.1). Taxonomy (GTDB): domain Bacteria; phylum Bacteroidota; class Bacteroidia; order Cytophagales; family Hymenobacteraceae; genus Nibribacter; species Nibribacter glacialis. The sequence continues at coordinate 5,561 of NZ_VKKZ01000020.1, forward strand.
GCTATTGGGCGGGTAGTGGAAGGTGTTGCTTTACTAGGTTTGACGGCCTTTTTCCTTAGCAGGTTTTCAGCTTAAAAAAGGAAAAGAAGGCTTACATCAGGGGACAGTAGAAAGAGAAATTTTTTCCCTTCTGAAAGGGTAGGAAACCCCTTTTAATGAGAGGGAGTAAGTTACGGCAGGGGAAGGGGCAGAAAAGAAAAAAGGCCCAACACAGAATGTATTGAGCCTTTTGTAGCGGGGAGCAGAATCGAACTGCCGACCTCAGGGTTATGAATCCTGCGCTCTAACCATCTGAGCTACCCCGCCGAATTGTGGTGCAAATGTAGGGGAAAGATTTAAAACCACACAAGTTTTTTTGTATAAAATTTTTTCCCTTAATTGAGTTGCATATTCCCCCACGACCCTGTACTACACCCTGTCCTTTTTAGCCTTGTTGTCTATGAGCAAAATTAAGTTTGTGAGAGAGTATCCTCTTAATGCATCGCCCAAGATGCTTTATCCTTACCTGAGCACTGCCTCTGGGCTCTCTCAGTGGTTGTGTGATGCGGCCAAGCAGATAGGAGAACGGAGGTATCACCTTATCTGGGACAACCAAGAACACATTGCTGAAATGACGAGCCACCGGATGAACAAATCGGTGCGGTTCACCTTCCCCAACTCCAACAAAGGAGAGGCCCATGACTACAGCTACATTGATTTTTCCATTGAATCAGGGGAGCTTACCCAAGAGCAATTCCTGCGCGTGGTAGACTATACAGACGTGGGAGACGTTGAGCAGTTAACCGAACTGTGGGACAACCAGGTGTTAACCTTACGGGAGTTGATCGGAGGATAGCCCTGCTTTCGGCCGCTTTTCGTAAATTGGGCCACTTTTCCCCTGGAAGATGGTCACGTACGCTTGACCCGGCACGGAGGGAAGCGGTTTAACTGCATGAAAAAATTAGATAAACTTATCCTTAAGTCCTTCCTGGGGCCTTTTGTTCTCACCTTTGCCGTAGTGGAGTTCATTCTGCTCCTGCAGGTCATCCTGAAATACCTGGATGATCTGATTGGGAAGGATCTGGGCGTGGCCGTGATCTCAGAGTTGTTGTTTTACTTCAGCCTGAACCTGGCACCCATGGCTTTTCCGCTGGCTATCCTTCTTTCGGCGCTCATGACCTTCGGGAACCTAGGGGAGCACCATGAGCTCACGGCCATCAAAACCTCCGGTATTTCTTTGGTTAGGGCGCTGCGGCCGGTCTTCTTCTTCGCCGTTATCCTGACGGTGGCCGCCTTCTTCTTCCATAACACCATTGTGCCCAAAGCTAACCTTAAGGCGTACAGCCTCATGTGGGACATAAGGCAGAAGAAACCGTCGTTGGACCTGAAGGAAGGGTCTTTCTACAATGGCCTACCTAACCGCAGCATCAGGGTGGGCAAGAAGTTTGAAGACGGACAAACGCTCAAAGACATCATGATCTATGACCACTCCAACGGGCAGGGGAATGCGGTGATCATGCTCGCCGATTCAGGCAAGATGTACACCCAGTTCAACGACCAGTACCTGGTATTGGAGATGTTCAACGGCAAGACCTTCGCCGAGGAGCGCCCCAGCAGCGCCAACGGTTTTGGGCAGAACACCGGGTACCTGCGGCAGGCTTTTACCAAGAACAAGATCGTGGTGAACCTTTCCTCGTTCCAGATGACGCGCAGTAACTCGCAATGGTTCGCAGATAACAAGATGATGAAGAACATTGACCAGCTGAACCAGGTCACGGACTCGCTCCAGAAACAGATCAACAAAGAAACCACTTTGCTGGAGCCTAATGTAAGGCCGTTCTTTTCCCATTTTTCCACTCTTAAGACGGCAGATTCCCTCAAGATAAAGCCTGTGCCCTTGAAGAAACTGCCAGCGGTGACATTGCAAGACGTGCAGACCGCCGCCAACGCGGCCCGTAACGTGAAGAGCTTTACCAGTTCCTATGCCTCCCGGCTGACCACCATCCAGCGGGAGCGGAACAACTATGAGATTGAGATCCACCGTAAATTCACCCAGGCCTTCGCCTGTTTCATCATGTTCCTGATTGGGGCACCGCTGGGGGCCATCATCCGGAAGGGGGGCTTGGGCATGCCGGTGATCATCTCCATCGCCTTCTTCATTGTGTACTACGTGTTGAGCATCTTGGGCGAGAAATGGGGCAGGGAAGGAGTGGCACCCGTGGCCCTGGGCATGTGGGGCGCCAATATGATCCTGCTGCCGGTGGGGCTATTCTTCCTGTACCAGGCCCGTAACGACTCCAACCTGTTGGAATTTGACTTCTGGCGGAAAATTACCGCCCGGCTGCGGCGCCAGAAAGCGCTCTAGCAGAAATATCAGTTCTATATTTGAATGAAATATTTGAATATTAGGCTTTGTTTGCTAACTTTGCGCCTTATATTCAGAACTGCGATACATAAGACAAGTACAGTTACACGCAATGAAATTAACTACCGAAGCGAAAAAAGAAATCTTCCAAACCAGCGGTTTTTCTAAGTCAGCCACCGACACCGGTTCTGCTGAATCACAGATCGCCTTGTTCACTGCCCGGATCAACCACCTGACAGAACATCTGAAATCAAATAAAAAAGACTTCTCAACTCGTTTGGGTCTTTTGAAACTGGTAGGTAAGAGAAGAAGACTCCTGAATTACCTGACTAAAACCGACATTACGCGCTACCGTGCTATTATCGCTGAGTTAGGCATTCGTAAATAACATTTGTAAGAGATTAGGGAATTCACACACGGGATTCCCTAATCTTTTTTATTGCCTCCGCTTTCCCCTTCTTGCTTTCAGCGCCCTGGGCTCTCTGCCTTTGGGTGCCTTTTACTTTGATTGCATCTTATATCAAGACCGATGTCATATAACGCTATTACAAAAACTATCCGCATGGCCAATGGCCGTGATATAACCATTGAGACCGGCAAGCTTGCCAAGCAGGCAGACGGTTCTGTGGTGGTGAAGTGCGGAAATGCCATGCTGCTGGCTACGGTAGTATCAAACGTAGGTGCCCGCGAAGGTGTGGACTTCCTGCCATTGTCTGTTGACTACCAGGAGAAATTTGCCTCTTCGGGCAAAATACCGGGCGGTTTCCTGAAAAGAGAAGCCCGTCTTTCTGACTATGAAGTACTGATCAGCCGTCTGGTAGACCGTATCCTGCGGCCTATGTTCCCTGATGATTACCATTCTGAGACGCAGGTGATCATCAACCTGATTTCTGCCGATGCGGAGATCCTTCCTGATGCCTTGGCGGCTCTGGCTGCCTCTGCTGCCCTTTCCGTATCTGATATCCCCTTCAACGGACCTATCTCTGAAGTGCGCGTAGCACGTATTGATGGCCAGTTCCAGATCAACCCTTTGTTATCTGACCTGAAGCGTGCCGATATTGACCTGATTGTAGGTGGTACCGCTGACAGCGTGGCCATGGTGGAAGGCGAAATGAGCGAGGTGTCTGAAGAAGACATGCTGGAAGCCATCCGTGTAGCCCATGCCGCTATCAAAGAACAGGTAGCTGTTCAGGTGGAGCTTGGCCAGGAGGTGGGCAAAACCACCAAGCGCGAGTACAGCCATGAGACCAATGACCTGGAGTTAAAGGAATTGATCTTCAAAGCGGTGTATGACAAAGCCTACCAGGTGGCCGCTTCCGGCAATGCTGTAAAAGCGGAGCGCAAAACTTCCTTTAAAGCCATCAAAGAAGAGTTTGTGGCCTCTTTGCCGGAAGACCATACTTATGATGCTGCCTTGATTGGGAAGTATTTCCATGACGCGGAGAAAGAAGCCGTTCGTGACGCTGTCTTGAAAGAGCGTCGCCGGTTAGATGGCCGGGCATTGGATGAGATCCGTCCTATCTGGTCAGAGATCAACTACCTGCCCTCGGCGCACGGTTCTGCGGTATTCACCCGCGGTGAAACCCAGTCGTTGACCACCGTGACCTTGGGTACCAAACTAGATGAGCAGATGATTGATGGCGCCATGTTCTCTGGCTACAACAAATTCATGCTGCACTATAACTTCCCTCCGTTCTCTACCGGTGAAGCCAAACCCATGCGTGGTACTGGTCGCCGCGAAGTAGGCCACGGAAACCTGGCTATGCGTTCCTTGAAGAAGGTATTGCCGGCGGAAGACGAGAACCCTTACACCATCCGGATCGTTTCTGACATCCTGGAATCAAACGGTTCTTCTTCCATGGCAACTGTTTGCGCCGGTACTCTGGCCTTAATGGATGCTGGTATCCAAATCAAAGCCCCGGTTTCTGGTATTGCCATGGGCCTGATCATGGACGAGGAAACTGGTAACTTCGCCGTTCTTTCTGACATTTTGGGTGATGAAGATCACCTGGGTGACATGGACTTCAAAGTTACAGGTACCGCCAAAGGCATCACTGCCTGCCAGATGGACATCAAGGTGAAAGGTCTTTCCTTTGAGATCTTAGGCCAAGCGTTGGCGCAAGCCAGAAATGGTCGTCTGCACATCTTAGGCGAGATGAACAAAACCATCGCGCAGCCTAACGCTGACTTCAAACCGCATACCCCGCGTTCTACCAATATCATCATTGAGAAAGAATTCATTGGGGCTATCATTGGACCAGGTGGTAAGGTGATCCAGCAGATCCAGCGTGATTCTGGTGCGGTTATCCAAATTGAGGAGAAAAACGACAAAGGCTACGTGAACGTGTTTGCTACCAACCAGGAAGCAATGCAGATGGCCGTGTCAAAAATCAAAGCCATTGTAGCCGTTCCGGAAGTGGGCGATACCTACACCGGTAAAGTTAAATCTATCCAGCCGTACGGTGCGTTCGTGGAGTTCATGCCGGGCAAAGACGGTCTGTTGCACATCTCTGAAGTGAAATGGGAGCGCCTGGAAAGCATGGAAGGCGTATTGGAATTAGGCGAGGAAATCCAGGTGAAACTGGTAGACGTTGATCCTAAGACCGGTAAATTCAAACTTTCTCGCAAGGCTCTTTTGCCAAAGCCTGAGCGCCAGGAGTCTGCCCCTAAGAAAGACTAAGCGGTTTTCACCATTGACCCGGCTCCGCACGTTCCAATTCCTGGGCGTGAGGGGCCGGGTTTTGGGGCTGTTTCCCAAAAACAGGTCTGGAAGCACGAGAGTTAGCAGGTGATTTCATTTTAAGAGAACTTTTGGAGCCTAGGGAGGTGTTACCCTAACAGCCAACCAATACAGAGATTTACACAGATAGAAATACACTCCAATGAGACAGCTGAAAATAAGCAAGCAGATTACCAACCGCGAAAGCCAATCCCTAGACAAGTACCTGCAGGAGATTGGTAAGGTGGACTTGCTCACCCCAGACGAGGAGGTAACACTTGCCCAGCGCATTAGAGAAGGTGACCAGTTCGCCCTCGAAAAATTAACCAAAGCTAACCTTCGCTTCGTGGTGTCGGTGGCGAAGCAGTACCAGAACCAGGGCTTGTCTCTGGGTGATTTGATCAACGAAGGCAACCTGGGCTTGATCAAGGCCGCCAAACGCTTTGACGAAACCCGTGGTTTCAAATTCATCTCCTACGCCGTTTGGTGGATCCGTCAGTCTATTCTTCAGGCCCTGGCCGAACAGTCCAGGATTGTGCGTCTTCCTTTGAACCGGGTAGGTTCTTTGAACAAGATCTCCAAGTCTTTCTCAGAGCTGGAGCAGAAGTTTGAGCGGGAGCCATCACCGGAAGAAATCGCCGAAGTGCTGGAACTCACGACTGCTGAGGTAGTGGATACCCTTAAGATCTCCGGCCGCCACGTGTCAGTGGATGCCCCTTTCGTGCAAGGCGAGGAAAACCGTTTATTGGACGTTCTGGAAAACGAAGACGAAGAGTCTCCTGACACCGGCCTCATGAACGATTCGTTGCGCAAAGAAGTACAGCGTGCCCTTTCTACTTTAACCAAACGCGAAGCAGATGTTATAACTCTTTACTTTGGATTGAACGGGGAGCATTCCCTTACTTTAGAAGAAATAGGCGAGAAATTCAACCTTACCCGTGAGCGGGTTCGCCAGATCAAAGAGAAAGCGATCCGTCGTTTACGCCATACTTCCCGCAGCAAAGCCTTAAAGCCTTATTTGGGATAAGCCGTAGAAAAGTTTTCCAAAGCCTTGGTTTCAATAGGAACCAAGGCTTTTTTTGTTTCTTTCCGGTTTGGAAAAAGAAGGCTTGAAATAGGCAGGAGGTTCTCTCCGTTTTAAAAGCACCTGTTTTCAAGCAGGGGTTTAAACCCTGGGCCTGGGGAGATGTCTAAAGATAATTCTTGAGGCGAAGAATTCTTCCTTCCTCTATTTTGTTCTATTCTGGAAGAGGAAAAACCTCTTCTTTCTAAGGGAAAAGCGTGGTATTCAATCCCTTGTATAAAATTAATTTCATTTGGATACCATAGTAAACCAGCCTTGCTGGCCGTGTCTTTAAAATAATTCGTAATATTGCACTCCCAAATTATTACCTGATATGGAAAACCAAAAGGAGCGCGTAAAATGTCTGATCATAGGTTCCGGCCCTGCCGGGTATACCGCCGCCATCTACGCCTCACGGGCCGGTCTTCAGCCGGTCATGTACCAGGGCCTTCAGCCCGGTGGTCAGTTGACCATTACCAATGACGTTGAGAATTACCCAGGATACCCTTCGGGCGTGAACGGCCCCCAGATGATGGAAGATTTCCGCCAGCAGGCCGCCCGTTTTGGGGCTGACATCCGCTACGGGATCGCTACTTCCGTTGACTTTTCGGGGAAACCCCATAAAGTGACCATTGATGAGCAAAAGGAAATAGAAGCCGATACGGTGATCATTGCCACCGGTGCCTCCGCTAAGTGGTTAGGTCTGGAGTCTGAAGCGCGCCTGAACGGCAGCGGCGTGTCTGCCTGCGCCGTGTGTGACGGTTTCTTCTACCGGGGCCAGGAAGTGGCCATTGTAGGGGCTGGCGACACCGCCTGTGAAGAAGCCCATTACCTCTCTAACCTTTGCTCCAAAGTGTACATGATCGTGCGCCGCAGTGAAATGCGTGCCTCTACCATCATGCAGAACCGCGTGAAGAATACTCCCAACATTGAGATCCTCTGGAACAGCGTGACAGAGGAAATCCTGGGAGAACATGGGGTGGAAGGTGCCCGCATCAAAGACACCGTAACCGGTGAAACCAGAGAAATAACTGTGAAGGGGTTCTTTGTGGCTATTGGGCACGAGCCTAACTCCAAGATTTTCCAGCCTTTCCTGGAGCATGATGAAAGCGGATACCTGAAAACGGTAGCCGGCACGTCCAAGACCAACGTGGATGGCGTTTTCGCCTGTGGCGATGTACAGGATAATGTGTACCGCCAGGCGGTAACGGCCGCCGGCACCGGGTGCATGGCCGCCTTGGACGCAGAACGGTACCTGGCCTCTCTGGAGGACCATTAAAATAAAGGAAGAACAAGCCACTATGGGTTGCTGAGGCAATAAAATAGGGGCTTGTTCAGTTTTAAAGCCGAGCCTGCCAACCTGAGGCTCGGTGATTAATTGGGTTAAATGTTTTTTAAAAAACAAATTTTCTTTCTTTTGCTCGCCTGCTTTGCCTTTTTTGGGCAGACCGCGCAGGCCCAAAAAAAGAGGACAAACAAGGAATTCAGAAGCAAGGCTCCCAGAATAAAGCGGGTGAAGCCAGAAACCGCTGTTGAAGTCAAGCAGGAAACGTCACAAGACAAAGAGCAGCCAAACCGGGGGCAGTTCAACCCCGTGAAGAAGCTCTCTATTGTAAGTGAAGACACCACCTCGCTGGACCTGGGGGAACAAAGCATCATAGAGGTATCAGAGCAGATCCAGATGGACGACAGCGTCTGGGTAAAGATTGCCGCCTACTACGCCATCTGGGACACCCGAAATATCAACCCTTACCGCAAAGACGGCCGGCAGCTGAAAGACACCATAGATCTGAAACTCTATGACAACAAGCATGGCTATAAAATGCCGCTGGTAGAAACGCCTGTCACATCAGATTTTGGGTTCAGGGGCTATCGGTGGCACTACGGCACCGACCTGGACCTGGACACTGGGGATTCAGTGAAAACCGCTTTTGACGGCGTGGTCCGGATCTCTAAGTGGGACGGTGGCGGCTACGGGAATTACCTGGTAGTACGGCACGTGAACGGGCTGGAGACGCTTTATGGCCATTTAAGCAAGCCCATTGCCAAAGTAGGGCAATTTGTGAAAGCGGGTGAACTCATTGGCTGGGGCGGCAGTACAGGCCGCTCCTCGGGCCCGCATTTGCACTATGAGGTTCGCTACGAGGGAAACCCTATTGACCCCGAGGAACTGTACAATTTCCCGGATTACCTTCTGAAAGGAGCCAATTTCAAGGTTACCTCGGCCCTCTTCAATTATTACAACAAGGCGAAGAAAACCTCGTCATCTTCCTCGGCCAGCAAAGCCAGGAAAGTGGTGTACCACAAAGTAAGAAGCGGCGAGGTATTGGGCAGCATAGCCCGTAAGTATGGCGTGCCGGTTTCCCAGATTACCCGGTTAAACCGGATCTCCGCCAAGACCACCTTACGGGTAGGCCGAAGCCTCCGTATTAAATAAGAATCAAATTCATGAAGCTGGACATTGTAGCGTTTGCCTCCCATCCGGATGACGCAGAACTGGGGTGCGTGGGCACCTTGCTGGTGCACAAAGCCTTGGGCAAGAAAGTAGGCGTGGTAGATCTTACCCGCGGCGAACTGGGCACCAGAGGTACCCCAGAGACCCGGGCCCAGGAAGCGGCAGACGCGTCGGCAATAATTGGATTGGATGCGCGGGAGAACCTGGGCCTGGCCGATGGTTTTTTTCAGAACGACGAAGCCCACCAACGCAAGGTCATCCAGGCCATCCGGAAATACAGACCAGAGATTGTGTTGATGAATGCGGTCCATGACCGGCACCCGGACCATGGCCGCGGCAGCAAACTGGTTTCTGAGGCTTGTTTCTTTGCCGGCTTACGGCAGGTGAAAACGCAGGACGAGTCCGGGGCTGACCAAGCCCCCTGGCGCCCGAAAGCCGTGTACCATTACATCCAGGACCGGTACATCACCCCAGACCTGGTGGTGGATATCACCCCTTTCTGGGAAAAGAAGGTAGAAGCGATCAGGGCCTTCAAAACCCAGTTTTTTACGGCTGATAATCCAGACTCCTCTGAACCGCCTACTTATATCTCTTCCCCGGAGTTCATGCGTTTTGTGGAAGCCAGGGCCTTGGAGTTCGGTCATGCCATTGGCGCCACCTACGGCGAAGGATTCACCAAAGAGCGGTACCTGGGGGTGAAGAACCTGTTTGACCTGATATAGTTAAATCAACTTTTAGGATAGGAGAGGCTCCATTTCAGGCTTGTTTTCAAAGAACAAGCCTGCAACGGAGCCTCTTTTTTAAGTTAGGGTTTGTTCTCACCACATACGGTAAGGCAGTAAGAGGGAAGAAGGATATTCGCATAGTTTCTAACCTGGATGACAAGGGCCTACTTTTATGAGGGAACGGGTCACTCTATTTGCTTCTGGCAATAAAAGGTATAGAACAAAAACGCTCTGTTTTACTTCCGTTTTTAGATAAACAGAAGCAAAACAGAGCGTTTAATAAGAGAAGAGGAAGTTTACTTTAACCTGTTCTTCCGCCAGTCAGACATTCCGGACGTTGGCGTAGTTGCAGTAGCCTGAGGAGAGGCTTTTTTAGTGTGGCCGGCGAACAGGGCCGCTAACACCGCTGCAATCTCCTCTTCCTCAGCAGAAGGAGCCGGCTTTAGAACACCGGGATCCTGGAAGTACAGCTCAATGAACTTGGTATCGAAATTCCCTGACCGGAACGCCTCGTGCTCCATGACAAACTTGCCGAAGGAGAGGGTTGTCTCAATGCCCGTGATCTGGTATTCGTCAATGGCCCTGATCATTTTCTCAATGGCCTCCTGGCGGTCTTTGCCATAGGTCACCAGTTTGGCAATCATAGGATCATAGTAAATGGGAATCTCCATGCCTTCCTCAAAGCCGTCATCTACCCGTACTCCTAGCCCTTGGGGGCGTTTGTAGGTGGTCAAGGTTCCTATGTCTGGCAGGAAATTGTTGGCCGGGTCTTCGGCGTACACGCGTAGTTCCATGGCGTGTCCGGTGATGGTGAGATCTTCCTGGGAGAAGGAGAGAGGCGCGCCTTGGGCTACCTTGATTTGCTCTTTTACCAGGTCCAGACCGGTGATCTGCTCGGTTACCGGGTGTTCCACCTGCAGGCGGGTGTTCATCTCCAGAAAGTAGAAGTTCAGGTTCTCATCCAGCAGGAACTCCACGGTACCGGCTCCTACGTAGTCGCAGGCCTTGGCCACGTCCACCGCGCAGCGGCCCATCTGTTCTCTCAGCTCCGGGGTAAGCACTGCGGAAGGAGCTTCTTCAATCACTTTCTGGTGGCGGCGTTGGATGGAGCACTCGCGCTCAAATAGATGCACGATGTTCCCGTGGGTATCGCCCAGCACCTGTATTTCAATGTGCCGCGGAGAGGAGACGTATTTTTCAATGAACACCGAACCGTCGCCGAAGGCGGAGGTGGCCTCACTGACCGCCAGCTGCATCTGTTCTTCAAATTGTGCAACATGGTCTACCACACGCATTCCCTTGCCGCCACCGCCGGCGCTGGCCTTGATCAGGATGGGGAACCCAATGGAAGTGGCTATGGCTTTGGCTTCCTCAAGATCCGTGATGGCGTATTCCGTGCCCGGAACCATGGGAATGTTGTATTTGGCTACCGCCGCTTTGGCCGCCAATTTACTGCCCATGAGTTCAATGGCTTCGGGCGAAGGCCCTATGAAGGTGATTCCCGCCGCCTGTACCTGCCGGGCGAACCCTGCATTCTCAGACAGAAACCCATACCCGGGGTGAATGGCATCCACGCCCAGGCGTTGGCATACGTCCAGAATAACATCAGTCCGCAGATAAGAGGCACTGGAGGCGGGTGGGCCCACGCAGACGGCCTCATCGGCGAAGCGCACGTGCAGCGCCTGGCGGTCGGCTTCTGAGTAGATGGCCACGGTCTTGATGCCCATCTCACGGGCAGAACGCATTACTCGCAGGGCAATTTCACCACGGTTGGCAACCAGAAGCTTTTGAATTTTTATCATTGGGGCAGGTACAGTTCGGTTCGTTCTTCAAAGAAAGTTGATTACGGCCAAAGTTAAAAGGTGAATTTACGTGGCCATTGCGGCAGCGGCTTTGTAATTGAGAACAATCAATGTAAATTTGCCTACCTCTTGTAGGTTTATATTTTTGATTTAAGAAGGTTGTTTGCACGCCCTTCACATCATTAACCGCCTTAACATTATCTAAAGTGGATTTATTTGAAAAGTTATTGGCCAACCGCGGTCCGCTTGGCAGCCATTCCCATTACGCCCATGGTTATTTCGCTTTCCCTAAATTAGAAGGAGAGATCGCTCCTCGCATGAAATTCAGGGGGAAAGAAGTTCTGACCTGGAGCCTGAACAACTATTTAGGCTTGGCAAATCACCCAGAAGTACGCAAAGCCGATGCAGATGCGGCGGCGGAGTTTGGGATGGCTTTGCCCATGGGAGCCCGTATCATGTCTGGTAACTCCAATAACCACGAACGTTTAGAGAAGGAATTAGCGGAATTTGTGCAAAAAGAAGATTCTTTCCTGCTTAACTTCGGCTACCAAGGCGTAGTGTCTATTATTGATGCCCTGGTGGACCGCCATGACGTGATTGTGTACGACGCCGAATCCCATGCTTGTATTATTGACGGGGTGCGCCTGCACCAAGGCAAGCGCTTCGTGTACCAGCACAATGACATGGAAAGCCTGGAGAAACAGCTTACCCGTGCCACCCGCCTCACCCAGGAAAGCGGCGGCGCCATCTTGGTGATCACCGAAGGAGTGTTTGGCATGAGCGGTAACCTTGGCAAGCTGCAGGAAGTGGTAGCTCTGAAAGAAAAATTCAACTTCCGTCTTCTGGTAGATGATGCCCACGGTTTTGGCACCATGGGGAAAACCGGAGCCGGTACCGGTGAATATTTAGGCGTGCAAGATGGCATTGACATCTACTTCTCTACGTTCGCCAAGTCTATGGCCAGCATTGGGGCCTTTGTTGCCAGCAATGAGCAAGTGGTGGAATACCTGCGCTACAACATGCGTTCCCAGACCTTTGCCAAATCGTTGCCCATGACCCTGGTGGTAGGGGCTTTGAAGCGCCTGGAGTTGCTGCGTACCCAACCTGAACTGAAAGAAAACCTTTGGGTGATTGTGGAGGCCTTGCAGTCTGGCTTACGGGAAAAGGGCTTCAACCTGGGTACTACCAATTCACCGGTGACCCCTGTGTTGCTCAACGGCCAGATCTCTGATGCAACAGCTCTTACCTTGGACCTGCGCGAGAATTACAGTATTTTCTGTTCCATTGTGGTTTATCCGGTGGTGCCAAAAGACGTGATTATGCTCCGGTTGATTCCTACCGCCATGCACACTTTAGAGGATGTGGCAGAAACGATTGCCGCGTTTGAGGCTATCTCAGCAAAATTGGACAAAGGTCTTTACACGAAATCTCCGGTAACAGCCTAGAATCGTACTTTGTTAATAAAATAATACAAACGCTTATTTTTTTTGCACCTTATTTTATAATTCCTATATTAGAGCCATAAAACGAAATGTTAAACCATTTAAACAAGCTCTAATGAACAATTTTTCCAAACTTAAGGATCTGGTTCTGTCTCTGGAAGGTGACTTCGAGAAATTCTATGACAAGAAGAATTCAGCTGCCGGTACTCGTGTAAGAAAAGGCATGCAAGATCTGAAAAACATGGCACAAGACATCCGCAAGGAAGTTCAAGACATGAAGAACAGCGAAGACACTGGTGCTTCCAAAAAATAAGTTGCTCTTAGAAAAGATATTATAAAAAAAGGTGGGTCTTAAAACCCACCTTTTTTTATGCCTCATGATATTAGAAAAGCTCCTGTTTCAGGCCTATTTCCTAAGAAATAGACTTAAAACAGGAGCCAGTTGTTTTTGGATGATTTGGATAATTTCCTCTTATACCGCCTTCACCAGGTAGTAGTTCTTCTTGCCCTTCTGCACCACCAGGTATTTGCCCTGCAGGAAATCCTGGGACAAGGCCTCATCTGGTTTGCCTACCTTCTGGCGGTTAATGCTCACCCCGCCGTTCTGTATCATTTTCTTCGCCTCGCCTTTGGAATCAAAGATCTGGTTCTGGGTAAGGTCAGAAAGGAAATCAACCGCTGGCGTGCCGTCTGATATGTTTTCTTTAGCCACTTCAATCTGAGGAACGCCTTCAAACACGGCTAACAAGGTTTCTTCCGGTAGGTTGCGTAAGGTTTCCAGGTCACCTTTGCCGAACAAGATTTGGGAAGCCTCTACAGCACTCTCGTACTCCTCGGCAGAGTGCACCGTGGTGGTGACTTCTTTGGCCAAGGCCTTCTGCAGGATGCGCAGGTGCGGCGCCTGCTGGTGCTCGGCTACCAAAGCTTCAATCTCCGGTTGAGTCAAGAGGGTAAACCGCTTCACCAACTTCTCGGCTTCTTCATCGGCTACGTTCAGCCAGAACTGGTAAAACTTGTAAGGCGATGTCATGGTAGGGTCCAACCAAACGTTGCCGCTCTCTGATTTCCCGAACTTGCTGCCGTCAGCCTTGGTCACCAAGGGGGTAGTGAGGGCGAACGCTTTGCCGCCTTCCATACGCCGAATCAGCTCAGTGCCCGAGGTGATGTTGCCCCACTGGTCAGAGCCGCCCATCTGCAGCCGCACGTTCTTGTGCTTGTACAGGTGGTAGTAGTCATAGCCTTGCAGCAACTGGTACGAGAACTCGGTGAAGGAGAGGCCTTCGGCACCGTTTTCGCCTTCTTGGGCGGTAATGCGTTTCTGCACCGACTCCTTTTTCATCATGTAGTTCACCGTGAGGTGCTTGCCTACGTTACGCAGGAAATCCAGGAAAGAGAACTCCTTGAACCAGTCATAGTTGTTCACGATCTCGGCGGCATTCTGCACCCCCTCAAACTGCAGGAATTTCTCCAGCTGTTTCCTGATCCCATCCTGGTTAGCCCGCAAAACATCCTCAGAAAGGAGATTACGCTCCGCGTTTTTCCCTGATGGATCACCAATCATACCCGTGGCGCCGCCTACCAAGGCAATGGGCTTATGGCCCGCCCGTTGCAGGTGCACTAGTAGCATAATGGTGGCCAGGTTGCCGATATGGAGCGAAGAGGCGGTAGGGTCAAAGCCTATGTAGCCGGTGGTCATGCCTGCGTTCAGTTGTTCTTCCGTGCCTGGCATGGTGTCCTGCAACATGCCGCGCCAACGCAGTTCTTCAATTAAATTCATGTAGCTTCGGTTTTTACAAGCGCCAAAGTTACCTAAAATTAGTTGTTAGTTGATAGTTGTTGGTTTTTAGTGGAAGGCTGATAGTGCAGCTAATTCAAAATTTAGGAAGAAAGCAATGGGCTCCTTAACAGTACCTAGCCTTAGGAAATCCTGTAAGTAATTTCAGGATGCTAGAGTTAAGAAATAGGCTTCATTAGAGTCATTAGAGCCGCTACCATTTTATCTGCTTGATTCCCTAAGCGCCCTGCTTTAATGACCTCGTAGTGTGCACAGCTCCTACGAGTGTCTATGCCAATGCCGTGTCAACCCCGTTTTCAATAAAACAGCCCGTTATTGCCTGGGCAATGTTTTTACCAATGGGGTTGGAGGCGGAAGAAGCATCTCCCTCTGAAAAAAGGAAAGGTTGTGGAGTTTTGAAGCTGGTTTCAGAAAATCACCACCAAAACATATTCTGGAACCTATAAGGAAGCTCCTAATCACGAAGAACTAAAAACTAAAATTAGGTACCTTTGGGAGCGAATCGTTTAACCTTCCCATCCTTTACTGCCCATGGCCCTGACCGCAGATGACATCCTGAAGCAACTCAAGAACCGTGAATTTGCCCCTGTCTATTTTTTGCAGGGTGAGGAACCGTTCTACATTGACATGCTCTCTGACTACATTGAGCAGCATGCCTTGAATGACATGGAGAAAGGCTTCAACCAGGTGGTCATGTACGGCAAAGACACCGACATCTCTACCGTGCTGCTGCAAGCCAAGCGGTTCCCTATGATGTCTGATCGGCAGGTGGTGATTGTGAAGGAAGCGCAGAACCTGGCCAACCTGGAGGCGGACCCGGAGAAGGACCCAGCCGCCAAACAACTGGATGCCTACCTCAACAACCCTCTGCCTTCCACCATTCTGGTGTTCTGCCACAAGCACAAGTCCGTAGATGGGCGAAAACGGTTGGGTAAGTTGCTAGCCAAGAAGGCGGTGCTGCTCACCACCAAGAAGCTCTATGAGAACCAGGTACCCGGCTGGCTTACCCAGTACATCAAAAACAAGAACCTGCTGGCTAACCCGCAGGCGGTGATGATGCTGGCCGAGTTCATCGGCTCTGACCTTTCCCGTTTAGCCAATGAAATTGAGAAACTGGCCATTAACCTGAAACCAGGGCAGACCATTGATGAGCGGCTGGTGCAGGAGAACATTGGCATGAGCAAGGAGTACAATATTTTCGAACTCCAGAATGCCATCACCCGGCTAGATGTACTCAAAGCCAACCGCATCCTGAATTATTTCGAGTCCAACCCCAAAGACAACCCGCTGATCCCTAACCTGGTGCTGCTGTTTTCCTTTTTCTCCAAACTGATGACCCTGCACCTGCTGCCCCAGATCACGGAGCAGACGGTAGCCAAGGAATTAGGCAACCGAGGCTTTCTTGCCAAGGAGTACCTGCAGGCCCTGAGGGCGTACCCATACCGCCGCGTGCTGCAGATCATCGGGTTTATTCACCAGGCAGACTTGCAGAGTAAGGGCATAGAAGGCGGTTCCCTGTCAGATGCCGCTATTTTAAAAGAATTGGTCTTCAAGATCATGCATCCGGTACCGGTGCACGCGTAGCATTTTGTTTGATCTGCCTTTTTTCCAAACCAGGCCCTAAACAGAATTTTAGTGGCGGCCCAGATGCTAAAGGTTCTAAAGAAGCGTTGCAACGTAGGAGCAGCCTGGTAAAATTAAGCTGTCGCTTACCCACTTTTTTTCTAATTTTGAAGGACAGGCCCGGCACAGTGGCAGAGCAAAACTGCTTTGGGCGCTGCCGAAGGCCTAAAGCCTATTTACCTATGAAACTACCTCACAAGTTAGCCTTGGCTACCGCCTTGCTGGGAGGGGCTCAGGTTGCGCACGCGCAGCAAACCCTGACCTTCCGTTCTGAAGAGCGCTTCTTCCAGGAAGGGTTAGAGCTGTTTGACCGCGAAAAGTTTGGGGCTGCCCAACAAGCCTTTGGAGAGTACATCCGGCTCATCAATGACCCGCAGAAAACCGCTGATGCGCAGTATTATTACGCCATCAGTGGCTTGCACCTCTTTCACCCAGACGCGGAACAGCTGGTCTTGCAGTTTGCGGCCCGGTACCCGGCGCACCCCAAGGCAGCCACGGCCTTCTTTGAGTTAGGCACGTCTTTCTTTGACAACAAGAATTATGACAAAGCCATTCAGTACCTGGAGAAAGCACCGGCCGACCGCTTAGATGAGGCCCAGCTGCGAGAATCGGAATTCAAGCTGGGATATTCCTATTTCTCTAAAAAGAATTTCAAGAAAGCCAAGGTGTTGTTTGACCGCAACAAGAAAGGCAAGCACGACTATACCTACGCTTCCAGCTACTACGCCGGCTACCTGGCCTACCGGGAGGGCGACTATATCGGCGCCAAGCTGGACCTGAAAGTAGCCGAGCAGGACGAGAATTATAAGACGGTGGTGCCCTACATGCTCACCGAGGTCTTGTACAAGGAGAAGAACTTCCCGGAGGTCATCAGCTACGGAGAGAAATCTCTGAAAATGACGCCGCCGGTGCAGAACCCAGAGGAGATCCAGCTGCTGGTAGGGGATGCCTATTTCCAGAGCAGCGACTTCAAATCCGCTTCGCAGTACTTCAAGGGGTATGCCCAAGGCAAAAAGACCCTGGACAAGACGGTGCAGTACAAAATGGGTATTGCCGACTACAAGAACAACGATTTCAAGAGCGCTATCCAGAACCTGAAGGCCGTAGCCTTCCATTCTGATTCCCTGGGTCAGAATGCTTCTTACCACCTGGGGTTGAGCTACCTCAAAGACAACAACAAGCAGTTCGCCCTGGGCGCCTTTGACCAGGCCCGCAAGATGAACATTGACAAGAATGTGAAGGAGGGGGCCACCGTGAAATACGCGCAGCTGAACTATGAGCTGGGCCGCTTCTCGGAGGTCATCAACTCATTGGCCTCTTTCACCAAAGATTACCCAGACTCCCGCTTCAGCGACGAGGTGGATGATATCCTGAGCGATGCCTACCTCAACTCCAGCAACTACGTGGAGGCGATCCAGCACATTGAGAAACTGCCCAAACGCAGCCACCGCATCAACGAGACCTACCAACGCGTTACCTACTACCAAGCCGTAAAACTCTACAATGACCAGCTGTTCCAGCAAGCGGTAGCCATGCTGGATAAGTCTCTCGGCTTCCCGTATGACAAAGAGATGGAGGCAGGGAGCCATTTCCTGAAAGGAGAGGCGTATTCCATTGGGCAGCGCTGGCCCCAGGCCATCAACAGCTACGGAGCCGTGTTCCAGACGGTGAACTCAGGCCGCACCGAGTTTTACGTGAAGTCCCGCTACGGCATTGGGTACGCGTATTACAACGAGAAGCAGTACGAGAAAGCCCTCACGCACTTCAAGGCCTACCTGAACGACAACACCATCAAAGCGGGCAACCCCAACTACGCAGATGCCATGGTTCGCTTAGCCGATTGCTATTACGTGACCAAAGATTACGCCTCGGCACTTTCTTACTATGACCAGGCCCTGGCCGCCCGTACCCCCGATGCAGACTACGTTCTCTTCCAGAAGGGAGTGGTATACAACCTGACGGGCCGCCGGGAGCAGGGGATCCAAAGTTTGCAGACCTTGCTGAAGACCTACCCAAAATCCAGGTACGCCGATGATGCTGTGTACCAGAAAGGCGTCATTGACTTTGAGAACTCCAACTATGCCCCGGCCATTGCCTCTTTCACTACGCTGATTGACAATTACGGCAGCAGCACCCTGGTACCAAATGCCTTGCAGAAACGTGGGGTTTCTTATATGAACCTCAAGCGGCAGAATGAGGGAATCGCGGACTTCAAACGGGTGATTGACCAGTACCCAACCCATGAAGTGGCCAACAATGCCCTCTATTCTCTACAGGAAGCCTTGGGTGCCGCCAACCAGACCGAGCAGCTGGATACCTACCTCACCAAATTCAAGACCGCTAACCCAGAAAGCGATGCTTTAGAAAGTGTTGAATTTGAATCGGCTAAGTCGCTTTATTTCAATGAGAAATACCAGCAAGCCATTCCAAAGTTTGAAGCCTTCTTGAAAAGCTACCCGGCCAGCGCCTCCGTGGCTAATGCCCGGTACTTCCTGGGAGATTCCTACTTGCGCAGCGGCGACAAAGCCAATGCCTTGCGCAGCCTTAAGGAAGTAGCCATTGAAGGAAAGTCAGAATACCTGAGCAAAGCGGTGCAGCGCGTAGCCGACATGGAGTTTGAGAACGGCAACTACACAGAGGCCGCCAACTTCTATTCGCGTCTACGTGATTTGGCGGTGAACAAGAAGGAGCAGGCCAATGCCTTGCTGGGGCTTATGAAGAGTTTCTACTTCACCAATGACTTCAACAACACCATTCTTATTGCCGATGAATTGATTGCCCGCGGCAACTCTACCCTGAATGCCTACAACTCTGCCTTGTTGTTCAGAGGCAAAGCCAGCTACGCCTTAGGAAGGCAAGAGCAGGCCCAGAAGGAGTTCAAGACGGCTTACACCTCGGCTACTGATGTCAATGGGGCAGAGGCCCATTACCTCATGTCTGAGATCCTCTTCAAGCAGCAGAAATACAAAGAAGCGTTAGACCATGCCCTGGAGTTCAGCAAGTCCTTTGCGGATTATGAGCTATGGTTAGGCAAAACCTTTTTGCTGATCTCAGATATCTATGTGGCCCAGAACGAGGCTTTCCAGGCGAAGGCGACTTTGAATTCCATCATTGAGAACACCAGCCTGGAAGAAATCAAAACCGAAGCAAGAGCCAAGTTGGCAGAACTGGAGAACACCGTTGCTCCCGTTACTACCACTCCTAAAAAATAGCACCATGAGAGATACTAGAAAATGGGCGGGCATTTCCGCCTTGTTTTTACTGGGCTTACTTCCAGCAGCCCACGCCCAGACGGGCTGGGGCGAAGGCAACAAGTTGGAGAGTACAGAGATTGTAGTAGAGAAAAACCGCGTGCTGGAATTACCGGAAGCCAACCGAAATTTTCAGAAGTTCCTGATCCAGCCCCCCAAGCTGGGCGACCGGAAGGTAACCTACCGCTTCAATGAGTACCGTTTGCCGGAACATTACATCAACCTGCCCATGAAGGTGTTGACCATTGAGCAGGAAGCCCTGTCAAAACTGTATGGCAACTATGTGAAAGGAGCCATTGGGAACTACGGTACGGTGTATGCCAAAGGATACTTCCATAACAAACGCAGCGACGAATCCTCTTTTGGGGCGCAGGTAGGGCACGTGTCTTCGGCCCACGGGCCGATTGAGAACTCAGGATCAGCCAGCTCCTACGTGAAGGCGAACGGAGACCTTTACTTTGGTCCGCTTACGGTGGGCGGGAAACTGGGCTACGAACGCGACCAGAACTATTTCTACGGCCGGAAGAATGTAGCTGAAGTAGAAAAAGGCACTATTAAACAGGTATATAACCGCTTTGGGGTGGAGGGGCACTTGAACAACCTCACAGATGTCAAAAATCCTTTCCAGTACGAGGGAAGGGTGGGCCTGAACTACACCAATGACAACTACAACGCCAAAGAAACCCACCTGTACGGAAGGTTAGAATCTAACTATGCCCTGAGTGACGTGTCTAAAGTAGTGGTAGACCTGGATCTGGCTTACACCAACCTGAAAGATTCGTTGTCCACCGGAAGGGGACTGTTCAAAATACGGCCCGCCTACGCCTTGCAAATGGACAAACTGGGATTGGTATTGGGGGCCACCATTGCTTATACCGGTGACACCATCAATGATGCCCGCAAGTTCAACATCTATCCAGCGCTGGAAGCCAATTACCAGGTCATCCAGGATAAGCTGACGGTCTTTGTGGGCGCCGGCGGCGATTTACAGCGGACTACCTTGTATTCTTTGAGCAAAGAGAACCCCTTCCTGAACCAGAACCTGCAGATCGCTGACGTGAACAAAGGGCTGGAGGTGTACGGGGGCTTCAACGGCAGCATCAGCAAAACGGTGCAGTTCACCGCCCGGGTGGCGCTGCAGAACTACCGCAACCTGTACTTCTTTAATAACACCGCCTCAGATTCTTCCCGGTTTGACCTCGTGTATGACAACGGGGTGACCAAGGTGTTCCAGTTCTTCGGGCAGCTGACCTTCAACCAGTCGGAGGAATTACGGCTGGGGCTCAAGGCAGAAAACAATAACTATACAACTACCACACTGCGTGCGCCTTACCACCGGCCAGACATGAAAGTGACGGCCTTCGGGACATATAATCTTTCTGACAAGATTCTCTTCAACACTGAACTTTACTATATTAGCAGTTCGTTCGGGGAAATAACCCGTACAAATGGTTCTACCTGGTTACAAGAGACAGACACCATCGTGGACCTGAACCTGAAAGCAGATTACCTGTTTTCGCCAAGGTTTTCAGCGTTCCTGATGGGTAATAATCTCTTGGGGAGCAAGTACCAAAGGTTTGTGAATTACCCTTCGCAAGGAATTTCCTTCTTAGGCGGGGTTACCTATTCGTTCTAAGCATCATGGTTCAAAGCCACATTAAATCACTGCTATACGCATATGACTGCGTGATCATCCCCAATTTTGGAGGGCTGATCACGCATTATGCGCCGGCCAAAATCCATCCGGTAAAACATATGTTTTCTCCGCCCTCTAAGCGGGTGGCCTTCAATGAGCAACTGAAGGCAAATGATGGGCTTCTGATTTCTTCCCTGGCCCAAAAGAACCAGTGGCCCATGACGCAGGCACAGATGGCGGTGGCCGAATTTGTGTTAGATCTGAAAGAACAGCTCAGAACCCAGCACCGTTTTGAATTGGAGGATGTGGGCGTGTTCCGATATAACGCGGAGCGCAAGCTGGTGTTTGAGACCATTGAAAGCGACAATTTCCTGGAGCAGGCGTTTGGCTTGCCTGAGTTGGTAGCTAAGCCTATCTCGGGCAAAGACACCCTTATCCTGAGGGGCAAATACCAAGACCAGATGGCCCAACAAGCCGCGGGAAAGAAAGGCGCCTCCAAGTGGCGGAAGCTTTACCGCATTGGGGCAAGCCTGGTCATTGGCGGGTTATCCGTTTCTGCGGTGTACCTTCTTTCCTTGCAGAGTGATGTAGCATTAAGCTCATTGAACCCCATTTCGTTGCTGTCCAACTCAGAGACAACCTCGGCCCCTGCACCAGAAGGGAATGCTCAAATAGCTGAGGTAGATGCTTTTGACCAAGCCCAATTAACGGAACAGTATAAGGAAACCTTGCCGGTTGAGCCTTCCATAGAGGCAGAACTGGCCGCCGAGGACTCCGTTTTAGCCTCTTTTCCTAAAACCGCGCCTGAAACCGTTTCTAAGGAAGCGGCCACAACCAAGGCGCCTGTTCCCGTTAAAGCCACCCCGGAAAAAGTTAACCCTGTCGCGCCCAAAGTAGCCGTAGCCGCTCCCGCCAAAACGGAGAAAGCGGTAGAGGTGAAGGAAGAGGAAAAAGCGGCACCTGCTGCCTCTTCTGCAATTAAACGCAAGACAGGCCGTTTCTACATCATCATGGGGGTATTTGACGCCTCCAACGGGTACGCTACCATGAACCAGAAGCGGTTACTCAAGAAAGGATTTGAAGCCAAGATCATTACCTCTGTCTATGATTCCAAAAGGCAGCGGGTTTCAGTAGCAGATTATGCCTCTGAGGCCGAGGCCTTTGCAGCTCTTCCGGCGTTGCGTTCTAAAATAAGCAATGAACTTTGGGTATATAACTATTAACATGAACTCTTTACTGCTCCAGATCACCACTTCCGCTCCAGTAGACACGTTGGCCAATGCTGCAACTGCCGCAGAAACCACCCCAGAAACCGTTTCTTTATTAGACCTCACCATGGCTGGTGGGTGGGCTATGTTTCCCCTGGCAGCCCTCTCCCTGGTAGCCATTTACATTTTCGTGGAACGGTTCCTGACCATCAAGAAAGCGGCGCAGAACCCCGCTAACTTTATAGGAAGATTGAAGGCCCTGGTGATTGCCGGCGACGTGCAGGGAGCCCGCATGTTGTGCGCCCAAACCAATTCGCCTATTTCCCGCATGCTGGAAAAAGGGATTTCCCGCATTGGTCAGCCTTTGAAAAGCATTGAGGCCTCTATTGAGAACGTAGGGAAGATCGAGATTGCGCGTTTAGAGAAAAACCTCTCAGGTCTGGCCACGGTAGCGGGTGCCGCACCTATGCTGGGGTTCCTGGGAACCGTAACCGGTATGATTGGGGCATTTATTGCCATTGCCCAGGCCGAAGGTTCTATTAGCCCTAAACTCCTTTCCGGGGGTATCTATGAGGCCATGGTGACTACTGCCGCTGGGCTAATCATAGGCCTTCCCGCTTATGTTGGGTACAACTACCTTGTTTCTAAGATTGACAGCATTGTGCATGACATGGAATACAGTTCCATTGAATTCATTGACTTATTACAGGAGCCCCAAGCCTAATGAACCTAAGATCTAAAAACAGGATCAGCGCAGAGTTCAGTATGTCGTCTATGACAGACATCATCTTTCTGCTGCTGATCTTTTTCATGCTGACCTCCAACTTTGTCACGCCCACGGCCTTGCCGGTAAACTTGCCTTCCAGCACCAAAGGCAGTATTGTGATGCAGAAGGTGAGCGTGACCATTACCTCAGACCTCAAGTATTACGTAAATGACAAGGCCAGCAGCCTTGAATCTCTCCAACCTATGTTGGCCGCGGCCCTGGGTGGCGCTGAGGATGGCATGGGAGTTGTAGTGCTGAATGTAGATAAATCCGTACCGGTAGAATACCTGGTGAAAGTGGGCAGTATTGCCAATGACTTGAAGGCCAAAGTTTCTATCGCCACTATTGCCACCGAATAACAGATAAAATGGTTGCCTTAACGCAAGAAGAAGAAAAAAACAAACGCATTGCCATGGTCGTGAGCCTGGTGGTACATGCGCTTTTACTCCTTTTTCTTTTTTTCTTCCTGGCCTGGCAAGCACCTGATCCGCCACTGGATCAATTGGGAGGCATTGAAATGTCTTTTGGTACCACTGAGACGGGCAGCGGCGATGTGCACAGCAAAGCCCAACCCAATCCTTCTCCTAATACCGAAGACAGCAAACCAGCTGCCGTGGCTCCTAAGGTAACGCCCACGCCACAGCCCCAACCTCAACCCGTAGAGGAAGCCAAACCTGAAAAGGTAGTCACCACTACCATGGAGTCTCCGGTATCAGTGAAGGAGGAGCCTAAGCCCAAAGAGGTAGAGAAGCCAAAAGAGGAAGTAAAGAAAGTAGATAACCGGGCTTTGTTCCCAGGGAAAGCCAAAACGGGTGCGGGCAACGGTACCGCCGGAACCAGCAACCAACCCACCGGGAACAACAACGGTGATGAAGGAGACGTAGGGGACAAAGGAAATCCTGCTGGTCTTTACCCTGGCAAGAAGAACGGCAAGGGCGGTAGCGGCGGAGGATCCTTGAACATGCCTGGTTGGCGCTATGACATTGCCCCCAGCCCAGACCCGTATGAGAATGAGAGTGGGCGCGTGGTTTTCCAAATCAAGATTGACGGTGACGGCGACCTGGTAAGCGTGAAAGTGATTGAAAGCAACGTGAGCCCCAAAGTCATCAACTGGTACAAAGAGCAGGTACAGAGAACCTCTTTCAGCCGTATAAGTAGTGGCTCTTCCAGCGCCGGGGCTACCGGAACCATCACCTTTATCATCAGATCCAATTAAAAGACGACCTTCGTGACCTACGAACAAGCCTTAGAATATCTTTACCAGCAGTTGCCGATGTTTCACCGCATCGGCAACGCTGCTTTTAAGAAGAGCCTGGACAACGTTTTGGCCCTTACCGCGGCCTTAGATCACCCCCAGCATAAGTTCAAAAGTGTGCACGTGGCCGGGACTAATGGCAAGGGCAGCTCTTCTTCCATGTTAGCCGCGGTGCTACAAGCCGCCGGTTATAAAACCGGACTCTACACCTCACCGCACCTGAAGGAGTTCACAGAGCGCATCAGGGTGAACGGGCAGATGATCAGCCGCGAAAAGGTAGCCGCCTTCACCACCAACCACAAAGGACTGTTTGAGCAAGTGCAACCCTCTTTCTTTGAAATGACGGTAGCCTTAGCTTTTGAGCATTTCGTGGAAGAGCAGGTAGACATTGCCATCATTGAGGTAGGCTTGGGAGGACGTCTGGATTCCACGAACATCATCACGCCTTTGGTTTCCCTGATCACCAACATCGGGTTAGACCACCAGGCCTTGTTAGGAAACTCATTACCAGAGATAGCCGCCGAAAAGGCAGGCATCATCAAACCTGAGGTACCGGCGGTGGTAAGTACCACTCAAGCCGCTATTTCACAGGTGTTTTTAGAAAGGAGCCTGGAAACCAGAAGCCCGCTTACTTTCGCAGACCAACGCTTTACGGTAGAGCCTTTAAGAACTACAGGAACAGCAACTTATTACAACGTGGTCCGGCAAGGGGAGCCTTACCTGGACGAATTGGAGCTTTCGCTCCTAGGAAATTACCAGCGGCATAACCTGCCTGGGGTATTGGCTACCCTGGAGGAACTCCAAAAGCAGGGCTTCTCTATTTCTGAAAGTCAAGTGCGGGAAGGGTTGCGCCAGGTACAAAGTCTTACCGGCCTTAAGGGGCGTTGGCAAGTGTTGGGGCAGCAACCGCTCATGATCTGTGACACCGGGCATAACATTGACGGCCTGACCCAGGTGGTGAAACAGTTACTAGCCTTACAGGCAAAGCAGGTACATTTCGTTTTTGGGGCGGTAAACGACAAAGACATCCAAAGCGTGCTGCGTCTGCTGCCCGTGAGTTACCGGTATTACTTTTGTGAGGCCCAGATTCCCCGGGCGCTTCCCGTGCAGAAGCTTTATGAGGAAGCGCAGTTCGCCGGTCTGAAAGGGAACGCATATCCTACTGTGGAAGACGCCATTCTGGCCGCCAAAGCCTTTGCCCAGGAAGATGAGGTAATTTTCATTGGCGGTAGTACCTTTGTGGTGGCGGAAATCGCCGATCTATAACAACATGGGCAGAGGGAAATTAGAAAAGTTTGCCGTGAACGCTACCCGCCGCAATGTGGTGGAGCCGGGCAAAGAACTGTATGAACAATTGAAAGGCCGCTGGAACAGTGATTTTTTCCAGAACAGCCATCCCATCATCTTGGAGGTGGGCTGCGGCAAAGGGGAGTACACTATTGGCATGGCCGAACGCTATCCTGAGAAGAACTTCGTTGGCATTGACATCAAAGGCAACCGCATTTGGAAAGGCAGCACCATGGCCGAGGAAGCCGGACTCCAGAACGTAGGCTTCCTGCGCATCTTCATTGAGAACCTGGACCAGCATTTCGGGGAGCAGGAGGTAGATGAGATTTGGATCACATTTCCTGACCCCCGCCCGCGGAAGCGGGATATCAAGCGCCGGCTTACCTCACCCCGGTTTTTGGAGATGTATGAACGCATCCTGAAACCAGGCGGTAAACTGCACCTGAAAACCGACAGCGCCTCCCTGTTTGAATACTCAGTGGAAGTGCTCACGGAACGGAATGTCAACAACTTCCTGCACACCTGGGATTTATACAGCTCAGACCTGCAGGAACACACCATGGGCATCTACACAACCTTTGAGAAAACCTACCTGGAGCAGGAAGTTCCCATCAAGTACCTGCAGTATACTCTTTAATTTGAAGAAGTATAAATTTGAAGATTTGGAGATGAGCTAATTATTGCAAAACCCTTGAGGTTTTTCTAATTGCACCGCCACTTACATAATTAAAATGGCAGGCAACCTATAGAATAAAGGCTTTACAAAGTAAGATCCCTTTTTAGTCTGTTTTTCTTAAAACAGACTAAAAAGGGATCTTACTTTGTAATCATCATGAGATTTAGAAATCCTGTTCTAAATGTTGTTTAGCATATCTTCACATCACCCAATCTTCAAATCTCCAAATTGAAAATTAGCACATCAGCACATTAAACAATTAGCACATTAAGATTAGTCTTCCAGCTGTTCAAAAATTTCCTCCAGTTCATCGAAATTCTTGAAGCCTGGCCTGATTTCCTGGCCTCCTTTTAGGGCGATGCCGGCGGGGTGGATCTTATCCAGGGCTTCGCGGGTATTGTCTTTGGTCAGGCCAAATCCTAGCAACACGGGGTACTTGTCTGAGAGATCGCGCAGGAAACGCAGGTTGGTATCATCAATAAAGGAGAAATCCTCTGAGTCAATCAAGAAGTATTCTACGTGGTGGTGGTACGTTTCCAGGGTACTGATGAGGTTTTCCTCAACCGTGTCTTTGTCAATGAGCACCCGCAGGATAATGGGCAGCGGAAGGTCGTCTAATTCCTCAATGAAGTAGAGGCTGTTGAGTTGCAGCATATCTACTTTATAGTCCAAGAGCAATTCTTCCAGCTCCTGCACCGGTAGGTCTGTCACCTCGCCCACCAGCTTCACCCCAGAAACCCAGCCAGAAATTTCCTTGAACTCCGCAGGGGTCAGGTGTTGGGGCTGCCCGGGTTGCAGCGAGAAGCCCAGCATTTCCACGCCCATTCCGGCGCAATACCGGGCGTCACTTAAGTTGGAGATCTGGTTGACGAGGACTATAGTAGTAAGTGCCATGTGTTTTTTACTAGTTTTCTGGAAAAGAGGCTTTAAATGGCCGTTTCTGCGCCAAAAGTACTCCGTTTCATAGTTCAAGCCTATAGATACCTTAAAAATTGTATGGCTTTTACTGGAGAGGTACTTGCCTTGGTTCTATAAACTATTCTTTCTGACTTTTGGTTTTCAAAGGTACAAGAGTAAGTGGTTCAGTCTCAGGGCAAGGCGAAGCGCTACAATTTCACTATATTTGCCCCATGTTTTTCGGCGGGACTGTGAATCCCGTTTCATCTAAGAAAAAAATGAGTTCAAAAGGAAGAGTATTGGTCGCCATGAGTGGCGGCATTGATTCCTCGGTGGCAGCCGTGTTGCTCCACGAGCAGGGATACGAAGTAGTGGGCATGACCATGAAGACCTGGGATTATTCCAGTTCCGGGGGAAGCAAAAAGGAAACCGGCTGCTGCAGCCTTGATTCCATTAATGACGCCCGCGACATAGCTGTACAGCTGGGATTCCCGCACTACATCATTGACATTCGGGAGGAGTTCGGTGATTTCGTCATCAACCATTTCACCGACGAGTACATTGCCGGCCGTACGCCTAACCCTTGTGTGCTGTGCAACACCCATATTAAATGGGATGCCTTGCTCCGACGCGCCGACAAGCTGGGTTGTGACTTCATTGCCACCGGGCATTATGCCAACATCCGGGAGGAAAACGGCCGGTTCGTGATCTCCAAAGGCAAGGACCACCACAAAGACCAGTCGTATGCCCTGTGGGGGATCTCTCAGGAAAGTCTGAGCCGGACCATCTTCCCGCTGGGGCAACTGCACAAGACCGAGATCAGACAGATGGCCATGGACCGGGGGTTTGACGCTTTGGTGAAAAAAGCGGAATCGTATGAAATCTGCTTTATTCCGGACAATGACTACCGGGGCTTCCTGAAAAGAAGGGTTCCTACCTTACAGGCCGAAGTGGCCGGGGGGGAATTCGTGTTGGAAGACGGAACCGTGGTAGGCAAGCATGAAGGCTATCCGTTCTACACCATCGGGCAAAGGAAAGGGCTGGGGGTTGCCTTAGGGTACCCGGCTTTTGTAACCCGCATTGAGAAAGAAACGAATAGGGTAGTGCTGGGTAACTATGAGCAACTTGCCAAAAACGGAATGAACGTGGGCAAGCTGAGCATGGGGAAATACGAGAACCTGTTGGGGCTTCCTACGGAGACCATCACCAAAGTTCGTTACAATGACCCTGGCACCGCTGCCACCATTGAACAAGTGGGCGACAAGATGCTGGTGAAGTTCCACGCAGGTGTCAATGCCATTGCCCCCGGACAGGCGGCTGTCTTCTATGAAGGCGACGATGTCATTGGAGGCGGATGGATAGAAACCAGCTTTATGCTAGACTAAAACAGTCAATTTTTTCTTATGAGAAAACTCCTGCTCTCCCTGGTTTTACTGACCAGCCTGCTTTCTTCCTGCGGTGACGATGAAATCACCAGAGATCCAGACAAAATGGGCCTGGCGTACTTCCCCTTACAAGTAGGTAAGTATTGGGTTTTTGACGTGACAGAGACAAAATACGTCAATAATATTACCTCCAAAACCAATTTCCAGATCAGAGAAGAAATTGACGAGGTCACGAAAGACCAGTTAGGCAAAGAATGGTTCAGGATGAAGGTGAGTAAAAGGAATTCCCCTACTAGCGCCTGGAACATCATTGGCGTGAAAATGGTGGCTGCCACTAATACTGATCTGCAGGTGAAAGACAATAACCGCACGACCGTTGAACTTGTCTTTCCTATGGCAGAAGGTAAAAAGTGGAACCCAAATGCCTTCAACAGCGCGTACGGCAAAGACGAGGAAGCACAAAACCAATCTCATTATTTTTACAAAGGGATAGACCAACCTTTTGATATGGAAGGAAAGGTTTTCCCTTTCACGGTGACGGTGGTCAAGGCGGAAGGAACGCCGAAAGATATATCCTTTACCGATGTAGTGGAGGTATATTCCAAAGACCAGGGACCCGTATACCGTGCTGCCAAGAACCGTTATTACTGTGACGCAGGCCCCGGTACAAATTGTGAAATTGGCAGTGGGTATATCATCAGCGGTTTAGACAGGGTTGAGAAACTTTTGGAGGCAGGGAAAGCCAATTAGCGCTCCCAAACCTTATATATTATTTCTTTTACCTCATTTTTGATCCCCTTTAACTTACCTTAAAGGGGATCAGCCTTTTATAGGGAGTTAGGCAGCCTGTACATTGCTTTTTGCCCATAGAAAGTGTTGCTTTGTAGGATAACAATTTAAAAATGGCTCATTTAATAGCTCCATCGGTTCTTGCCGCCAACTTTGGGCAGTTAGACCAAGACGTAGAAATGCTTAACCAAAGTACCGCCGACTGGATACACGTAGATGTCATGGACGGCCGCTTTGTCCCTAATATCTCCTTCGGGTTTCCGGTTCTGCAGGCCATCCAGAAAAAGGCGACCAAACCTTTGGATGTGCACTTGATGATTGAGCACCCGGAGCTGTATATAGAGCAATTCAGGGCGGCGGGGGCTGACGTCATCACTGTGCATTATGAGGCGTGCCCGCACTTGCACCGCACCCTGCAACAGATAAAAGCCACCGGAGCCAAAGCCGGAGTAGCCTTAAACCCGCATACTCCAATCAGCCTCCTTTCTGACCTGATCCAAGACATTGATTTGGTTTGTATCATGTCGGTGAACCCGGGATTTGGAGGGCAGAAGTTTATCCTGCATACCTACCAGAAAATCAAGGAACTTAAAAGATTGATAAAGGAGAAAGGCTCTCCTTGTATGATTGAGATAGACGGTGGGGTAAACCAGGAGAATGCTTCTCAATTATTAGCGGCGGGCGCCGACGTCTTAGTGGCCGGATCTTTTGTGTTTCAGTCCCAGAATCCGCCGCAAACCATTGAAGACCTAAAACAAATCGCTCTATAAATAAAAAGAGTATGGGCAGAGGTTGGTGGATTGGGCTTATTTTGGTGTTGCTACAGGTACCAGCCCTGGCCCAACAGGCGTATGTACAAGGGGTGGTGCAGGATGCCAGACAACAACCTTTGATTGGCGCCACGGTGACCATAGAAGGAAAGAATATTGCCACAGCTACTGATGCCCGAGGTAGGTTTTCCCTCACCCTGGAGCCTAACGTACGCGTTTGGTTGGTGGTCCGGTACATTGGTTTCCAGACGAACCGGGAAGAACTGGAATTACTGCCGCAGGAGAAGCGGTTCCTTACGGTGGAGCTGCAGGAGGAAAAAACGAACCTAACCGAGGTCCGGATTTTGGGCAAGAACCCCGAAGATACCCGGGAGCAAATCAGCATTACCAAGTTAGATCCCCGGCTCACCCAAACCTTACCGGCCCCGTTCCAGGAATTCAATAAGATTCTCTTGACCCTGCCTGGGGTGACCAGCAACAATGAACTCTCCTCCAGCTACTCTGTGCGGGGGGGCAATTTTGATGAGAACCTGGTCTATGTGAATGGCATTGAGGTGTACCGGCCTTTCCTGAACATCAGCGGGCAACAGGAAGGGCTGAGCTTCGTGAACCCAGATCTGGTGGAGGATGTCACCTTTTCTTCCGGCGGTTGGAAACCGCAATACGGCGATAAACTCTCTTCGGTGTTGGACATCCAGTATCGCCGCCCGAACAAGTTTGCTGCCACCCTTTCAGGTAGCCTTACCGGTGGCTCTGTGCATACCGAAGGAACCGCAGCGGCCGGGCGTTTTACTTATTTGGTGGGGGCCAGGCATAAGAATGCGGCCTACGTTTTAAACAGCCTGGAAGTAGAAGGGGATTATCGGCCCAAATTCTCTGATGTGCAGACTTACCTCACTTATGACCTTTCCTCGCAAACCCACCGGGATGCGGGATTGGAGCCTAAAACGCAGCTGAGTTTCCTGGGTAATATTGCGCAGAACAACTACCAAGTACGCCCTGAGACCCGCGAAACCACCTTCGGTACCGTGAACCAGATGTTGAGGTTACTGGTAGGGTATGACGGGCAGGAGCAAATGAAGTACACTACCTACCAAGGAGGAGTTCGGCTTCAACATGCCTTCAACGCCAACCTTTCGTCAGAGCTTATTTATTCCGGGTTGTACAGCCAGGAGCGGGAATTCCGGGATCTGGAGGCGGGGTACCGGTTCTGTGATGTCATGCCATCCCCTGGCGTTTCCCCCTTTAACCGCTGCGCCGGAGAGCGGGGTGTAGGAACCCGCTATGAGTACTCCCGGAACAGACTCAAAGCCGCCATGCAACATATGGAAGCCAGAACCACCTGGTCGCCTACGGTCCAGAGTCAATTCAGTGCTGGCATAAAAGGCTCCCGGGAGAAAATCTCTGATATACTGCAGGAGTATTCG
Source organism: Rufibacter glacialis (assembly GCF_008271745.1). Classification (GTDB taxonomy): domain Bacteria; phylum Bacteroidota; class Bacteroidia; order Cytophagales; family Hymenobacteraceae; genus Nibribacter; species Nibribacter glacialis. The sequence goes on from NZ_VKKZ01000020.1 coordinate 36,876, forward strand.
TTCCAGGATTCTTCCGACTATGTCTATAACCTTGGCCAGCTACAATCCCGGCAAGACCTTTCCTCCTGGCGGTTCCAAGGCTTTGCGCAGCATCAATGGGCGGTAGATAGCCTGAAGACGCTTACCTATGGGGTGCGCTTCCATTACTGGACGGTGAACCAACAGCTATCGCTGAGTCCCAGAATCCAATATGCCATGCAGTTTTCAAAATTGCCTGATTGGTCTTTCAAGGTAGCGAGTGGGGTATATGTGCAAGCACCTATTTACCGGGAGTTACGGGATGCCCAGGGCGAATTAGTCAAGGATGTGGCCAACCAAAGATCGTGGCATTTTATCTCCGGAACAGAATACAGGTTTAAAAAATGGGGCCGACCATTCAAACTCACCGCTGAGGCTTATTATAAGTACCTTCCCTCGGTGATTCCTTATGAGCTGGACAACATGCGGGTACGCTACTTGCCGCACGTGAACGCCACCGCCTACGCTATGGGGTTAGATGTACGGGTGAACGGTGAATTTATCAAAGGAGAGGAGTCGTGGTTCAGCCTGGGGCTGCTCAGGACGAGAGAGAACCTGGCAGGGGATTCTGTTATTACCCGTGACCCAAGTACCGGGAAAGTGGTTTCCAGAACAGAGCGCGGGTACTTGCGCAGGCCCACGGACCAACTCCTCAATTTTGGCGTGTTTTTCCAGGATCACCTCCCAAACCACCCTACCTGGCGTATGTACCTGAACATGGTCTTCTCCACCGGGGTACCATTTAGCCCGCCGGGGGATATTAATTTCCGGAGCTCCTTTCCTGGTCAAGACTATAAACGCGTGGATATAGGGTTCTCTAAACTTCTCACGCTCCGGAAAACGGAGGAAGAGAATGGGGTAGGGTTGAAAAGCATTTGGTTAAGCCTGGAGGTGCTGAACCTGATCTCGGCTAATAATGTGATCTCCTACAACTATGTGAAGGATTATAACAGCATTACCTACGCAGTGCCCAATTATCTTACTGGAAGACTCCTCAACCTGCGGTGTATCGTGAAGCTGTAAAGGGGTTGTTTTTAGAAAAGGCCTCTGAAACAAATCAAATTCCAGCTATTACCTTTTAGGTGTAAGTATAGTGAGTAACCATTACCAAACAGAAAGGCCACCCCAATAGGAGTGGCCTTTCTGTTAACCCAAAAGCAGGCAGATCAATTACCTGCAAAGCGTTTCTCTTTCCAAAGCACGGCGGCGTCTTCTATCTCAGTGGCGTAGGGTTGATAGGCCTCTTGCGACTTTTTCCCTAGCTTCTGCGCCTTTTTGTTCAGTTCCAGAGCTTCCGCATACTCATTTTTTTGGGCCAGGAGCTTTGCCTTGAGAAAGGTATTGTAGAAATTCTCCTCCAGGGAAATGGATTTATTCACCCATTCCAGGGCTTGCTCATGGTCGGCGTTCTGCTGGATCAGGTAATTGACCGCCTGAGCGTAAGCATTCCAATCCTTGGGTGAAGCAGAGGACAAAGTTTGCCGCAGAAGGTTCATGGTCTGTTTATGGGAATCTACCCGAATGGGTACCCTAACTTGTTTGTTGGCCCAGTTTAAGGTCAGGAAACCACTGGTAGGCGTAATGTCTTGAACCGTGTATTGAAAGGTTTCATGGAAAGCCGCGGGCTGGGCTCCATAGGGCAACCTCACCTGGTCTTGTTTGGGATCATACCCCTCGGTGCCCCAAAGGCCCTTCTGCTTGCTCAGGATAAACGTCCAATTAACAGAATCTGCGGGTAAAAAATAGAGGGTGTAAGTGCCTGCCGGAATGTTCTCCTGCGAGATCCGCACGTCGGTGCTGAAGGTAATGGTGGTAGCCTCATTCGCACCCGCGCGCCACACCTGGCCATAAGGCACAAGTTTCCCGAATACCTCTCTGCCTTTCACTCCTGGGGCCCCATAATTGATGGTGACATCGGTCACGCCTATGGTGTATTTTAAGATGGCCCGGGGGCTGGGTTGGGGAAGCTTTAAAACCGTTTGGGAGAACCCGGAGAAAGAAAGAAGGAGCAAGAAAGAGAAAAGCGTGAATTTTGCCATAGAAGATCAATTAACGAAGGGGATTCTACAAAGGAATCCTATTGCAACACCAGGGGCAAAGAAAATACCATGCCATACAATTTGGTCTTTTTGCTTATTTTATAGGATAAAACAAATAACGAAGTAAAACAGAAACAAAACAAATCAAAAAGAGTTAAAATCTTGTTTGATAATTAAGAGAACGTACTACCTTTGGCCTACATTATGAGCAGCACCAACAAAAATACTCTCCTCTCTCTCGCCGCCACCGCGGTGCACGGGGTGCATTGTGCTCATTTCCATCATTCCTCTTAGGAGGAATACTACTACCATATCGTCCATTCTGGGGCTGGGCTCCATTTAACCCTTCGCTATTCTGTTAAGATGCAGCGGACTGGTTCTATCTTTGTTTTCACACAACACGCTTCACAGCATTATCCTACATGATTCGGCTAGCCATCCAAAAATCAGGTCGCTTATCAGACGACTCCCTCAAGCTTATCCGTGAGTGCGGTATTTCCTTTATCAGCACTACCTCTAAATTAAAGACCGAAGCCACCAACTTTCCCCTTGAAATCCTGTTCCTGCGCGACGACGACATTCCGGGCTATGTGGCTGACGGGGTGGCCGACATTGGGATTGTGGGCCAGAACGTGCTGGTGGAAGAGGGCCTGCAGCGGTTGACGGTGAAGAACCTGGGTTTTAGCAAATGCCGGCTGTCTCTGGCCGTCTCTAAGGGAGATACCTACCCTGATGTTTCTTCTTTACAAGGCAAAAGCATTGCCACCTCTTACCCTAACCTGCTCCAGGAATTCCTGACTTCCAAAGGGGTGACCGCCGATATTCATACCATTAGCGGCTCTGTAGAGATAGCGCCCAGTATAGGCTTAGCGGATGCGGTGTGTGACATTGTCTCTTCAGGCTCTACGCTCATCAGCAACGGCCTGCGCGAGGTGGAGACGGTCTTCAAATCTGAAGCAGTCCTGATCGCGAACCAGAACTTGGGGCAGGAGAAGAACCGGTTGTTGCAACAACTTTTGTTCCGCATGGAAGCGGTGCAGAAAGCCCAGAAATCAAAATACGTGGTGTTGAACGCCCCTAACTCCGCCATTCCGCAGATTAAGCCGCTGTTGCCGGGTATCAAATCACCCACTATCATTCCGCTGGCTACGGAAGGCTGGAGCTCGCTGCACTCGGTGGTAAATGAAGACGATTTCTGGGACATCATCCAGAAATTGAAAGAAGCCGGCGCCGAAGGTATTCTGGTGGTTCCCATTGAAAAGATGATCAGCTAAGATGAGAACGTACCTATATCCAGCGCAGGCGGAATGGGCCGCCCTCACTCAGCGCCCGGTGCAGAAACTGGATCAACTGCGGGCGGGCGTGCAACAGACCTTTGACCTGATACAACAGCGCGGCGATGCTGCTTTAATTGAATTAGCTGCCAAATTTGACAAAGCCACCCTTTCCAGCGTGTGGGTGACCCCAGAAGAAGTAGCCGCTGCTGTACCAAAAGTTACGGAAGAATTGAAGTCGGCTATTGAATTAGCGTACAACAATATACGCCAGTTCCATGAAGCGCAGCATGAACCAGTGCTGCAGGTGGAAACCATGCCTGGTGTAACTTGCTGGCGAAAATCAGTAGGTATCCAAAAAGTAGGTTTGTACATACCGGGTGGTTCAGCGCCTTTGTTCTCTACCTTGCTTATGCTGGGAATACCGGCCCAGATTGCCGGTTGCCGTGACATCATCCTGGCCACTCCACCCAGCGCCGACGGTTCTATCAATGCCACCATCCTCTACACCGCCCACAGATTAGGCATCACCCGCATCTTGAAGGCCGGTGGCGCCCAGGCCGTGGCCGCTTTAGCCTTCGGCACGGAGACGGTGCCGGCAGTAGACAAGATTTTTGGGCCCGGCAACCAGTACGTGACCGCCGCCAAGCAGATGGTGACGCAAGTAGGCGTGGCTATTGACATGCCAGCCGGTCCGTCAGAGGTATTGGTCATCGCAGATGATTCCGCTGATCCGGCCTTCGTGGCAGCTGACTTACTTTCCCAGGCCGAACATGGTCCGGATTCACAGGTTGTTTTGGTCACTGTTTCAGAAAACCAGCTCCAAAAGGTACAGGCCGCAGTGGCCGAACAGGTGGCCCAACTTCCAAGGCAGGCCGTAGCGGAACAAGCCCTGGACAACAGCATCGGGGTAGTGGTGGACTCCTTGGAAGAGGCCTTGGCTTTCTCTAATCTTTATGCCCCAGAGCACTTAATCCTTTCGGTGGCGCAGCCTGAAGCCCTGGCCGAGCAGGTAACACAGGCTGGTTCGGTCTTCATGGGCCACTTTAGCCCAGAAAGTGTAGGCGATTATGCCTCAGGTACCAACCACACCTTGCCCACCAACGGATACGCCCGAAATTACAGCGGCGTCTCCCTGGACAGCTTCGTGAAGAAAATCACCTTCCAGCACCTCACCCGCGCAGGGTTGGAGCGCATCGGCCCCGCCGTAGAAATCATGGCAGAAGCCGAAGGATTGCATGCCCACAAGCATGCAGTAACGCTTAGGCTTGGTAAAATTAGAAGATGAGAAGATGTGAAAATTTGGAAATGAATTCTCACAGGAAGGGTTACTGCTTTATTATAGATGAACGAATGGATTTGGAGGAAAAATAAAAGATAAATCATCTTCAAATCTCCTAATTTCCAAATCCCCAAATCTTTATCTCCAAATTTGATAAAATGTTTTCCATAGAGACTTTCATCCGCCCGCACTTGTTATCGCTGAAGCCATATTCTTCGGCGCGCGATGAGTTTGAGGGCGAAGCCAGCGTCTACCTGGACGCGAACGAGAACAACTTGGGCAGCCTGGCCGGAGGCACCGACTATAACCGCTACCCAGACCCCTACCAGAAAACCATCAAGGAAAAGCTGAGCAAGCTGAAAGGGGTGAAACCCGAGCAAATCTTCATTGGAAACGGATCAGACGAGGCCATTGACCTGTTGGTGCGTCTGGTCTGCGAACCGGGTCGTGACGAGGTGCTGTTGTTGCCGCCTACCTACGGCATGTATGAGGTGAGCGCGAACATCCACAACATTGGTATTCAGCGCGTGCCGCTCGACGAGCATTTTCAGCCTGTTTTTGAGAAAATAACTGCTGAACAGACGGAGCAGACCAAAATCCTTTTCCTCTGTTCGCCCAATAACCCTACCGGTAATATTTTAGAACCTGCCACCGTAGAGAAATTGATCACCTCCTTTAACGGTTTGGTGGTGGTAGATGAGGCCTATATCGATTTCACCCAATCCCCCAGTTGGAGTACCAGATTAGAGGAATTCCCTAACCTGGTGGTGCTGCAAACGCTGTCAAAGGCTTGGGGCATGGCGGGACTTCGCTTGGGAATGGCCTTCGGCTCACCGGAGATCATTGGGTACCTGAACAAGATTAAGCCGCCTTACAACATCAACGCCGTGACGCAGGAGTTGGTAAGCGCCGCCTTAGATAAAACCGCCCAACTGCACGACATGCTGGCAGTTATCAAAAATGAGCGAGACCGGTTGGTGGAAGCCTTTGCAGCTTTTCCGCTGATTGAGAAAGTATTTCCCTCTGATGCTAACTTCGTGCTGGTGCAAGTGCCTAACGCGAATGCCTTGTATGGGTATCTGCTGGAACGAGGTGTAGTGGTTAGAAACCGATCCACCCAACCCGGTTGCGCCAACTGTCTCCGGATCACCATTGGTACGCCTGCGGAGAATGACCATTTGCTGGAAGCCCTTCAAACTTATGCTGCTCAGGCTACAGCTGTATAACCGCGTTTGGTGCCCATTATTTCAGAAAGGCGCCAGAAACAGGGCCGGAAAGTAAAGGTACTGAAAGACTAGCCCGTACTTGCGCGATTCTCAAGACTGGTGCTTATTAAAATTGGGTAGTTTCTGACTTACCTCGCGCGTCTGAGAAAAGGAAAAGGGAAAACAGGCGGTTTTTAGAAAACTGCCTTCAAATAAAGAACACCTAGGCGCAAGCTGATGCTTTACACCTAGAAATAACAGAAAAAACAAAATACTGTCGTGTTGTTAGCAACACGAAACCTGCTACTAACAAACCATGAAAAAAGTCTTATTCATTGACCGCGACGGCACCATCTTGCTGGAGCCGCCCACCGATTACCAGGTGGATTCTTTTGAGAAATTCTCCTTTTACCCCAAATTGATTCGGAACCTCTACAAGATGTACACCGAATTGGATTACGAGTTTGTGATGGTCACAAACCAGGACGGCCTCGGCACTGATTCTTACCCTGAAGACACTTTTTGGCCTTATCAAAACAAGATGTTGGAAATATTGGCCGGCGAAGGAATAGAGTTTTCGCACATCCACATTGACCGCAGCTTTGAACACGAGAACAGCCCCAACCGCAAGCCCCGTCTGGGAATGTTAAACCAATATCTCACCGGCGACTATGACCTGGCCAATTCCTATGTGATCGGGGACCGGCTCACCGATGTGCAGATGGCCCAAAACCTTGGAGCCAAAAGTATCTTGTTACAACCGGAAGCGCACCCTGAGGCCACCTTCACCAGCACTGACTGGGACGAGATCTATAGCTTCCTGCGGTTGCCCGCCCGCAAAGCCACCATCCAGCGCAACACCAATGAGACGCAGATCAGCGTGGAGATTAATCTGGACGGGGAAGGCAAATCAGACATGCAGACCGGATTAGGTTTCTTTGACCACATGCTGGATCAATTGGCCCGCCATTCAGGGGTAGACATGCGCATCCAGGTGAAAGGCGACCTGCACATTGACGAGCACCATACTATTGAAGACACCGCCTTGGCCCTGGGGGAAGCCTTCGCCCAAGCCATCGGGGACAAGCGCGGCATCAGCCGGTATGGCTTCCTGCTGCCCATGGATGATGCCCTGGTGCATGCCGCCATTGACTTCTCCGGCCGGCCCTGGCTGGTGTGGGACGCCAAATTCAGTCGCGAGAAGATAGGGGATATGCCCACCGAGATGTTCATGCACTTCTTTAAGTCGTTCTCAGACACGTCCAAATCCAACCTCAATATCAAAGCTGAGGGCGAGAACGAGCACCACAAGATTGAGGCTATTTACAAAGCCGTGGCTAAAGCCATGAAGATGGCGCTGGTGCGCGACGTGAACAAAATGGAGATTCCCAGCACCAAAGGCATCTTATAATGAAAACCGTTATTGTTGATTATAAAGCCGGCAATGTGCAGAGCGTCCTTTTCGCGCTGGAGCGGCTGGGGGTGCAGGCCACTGTCTCGGCAAACGCCGAAGAAATCCAAAGTGCGGACAAAGTGATTTTCCCGGGTGTGGGAGAGGCATCCTCGGCTATGCGTGCGCTCAAAGCCCACCACCTGGACCAGTTGCTGCCCACCTTGACGCAGCCTTTTTTAGGCGTATGCCTGGGCATGCAACTGCTCTGTCAGCACTCTGAAGAAGGCGATACTGATATGTTAGGTATTATTCCCGTGCAGGTGAAAAGGTTTGAAGTAGCCATGAAAGTGCCGCACATGGGCTGGAACAACCTGCACCACCTTAAGGGTGATTTATTCACTGGTATCAAGGATGATGAGTACGCGTACTTCGTGCATAGCTTTTACGCGCCGGTTACCGAATATACCATTGCCCAAAGCTCTTACCCAGAGCCCTTCAGTGCCGCCCTGCAGTACAAAAACTTCTACGCGGTCCAGTTTCACACCGAGAAAAGCGGGGCCCCGGGCGCGCAGATTCTCCAGAACTTCCTAAACCTGTAAGCATGGAAATAATCCCAGCTATTGACCTCATAGGCGGCCAGTGCGTGCGCCTCACCGAAGGTGATTTCTCGCAACAGACCACCTACCACTCAGACCCTGTGGAAGTAGCCAAGCAATTTGAAAGCTTGGGATTGCGCCGCCTGCACCTGGTGGACTTAGACGGAGCCCGCGCCAAGCAGCCTGTCAATTTGCCAATTCTGGCCCGCATCGCCCGCGAAACTAACCTGCACATTGACTATGGTGGAGGCCTGCAAAGCAGCGAAGCCATCCAGCAGGCCTTTGATGCCGGTGCCAAACAGGTCACGGCCGGCAGCATTGCCGTGCGTGAACCAAAGACCGTTCAGAAATGGCTCACCCAATACGGTTCGGACCGAATCATTGTAGGTGCTGATTTCAAAGATAACTTCATTGCCATCAATGCCTGGGCTGATCAAAGTGACCTCACCCTGGAGTCGTTTCTCACCTCTTTTTCTGAAAAAGGCGCCAAAACCTTCATCTGCACTGATGTGAGCAAAGATGGCAAACTGCAAGGCTCCTCCTTGGAGATTTACCAACAGTTGATCCTGAAATTCCCTTCTTTGCAATTCATTGCGAGCGGCGGCGTAACCACCATTGAAGAGGTGCGCCACCTCCGCGAAGCGGGCCTGCACGGTGCCATCATAGGAAAAGCCATCTATGAAGGCACCATCACCTTGGAGGATCTGGCGAAGGAAGTAGTTTAAATTAATTGGGAATTAAGAATTAGGAATTAAGAATTGAGTGTTCAGTCTAGGTTTTTGGCTAATTCCCGGCCAATTTAATTGATAGACTGTCTACTCAATTTGTCATCCTGAAAGGATCTTGTGGGCGAACGGTAGTGTCAGTAAACCATTACTTTTCTAGTTCCTACTTAAGATTTCAATCTGGCGCGAGTTTTCAGACTCGTGCCACAGGATGAAGCGAGTCTCCAGACTCGCCGGGAGCCAGGAGCCTAACCGAATACTGGAGCCTGGTGATTCATCCCATCAAACGTCCTAAGCTTAAAGACTTGCGTCAGAGAAAAGAAAACTGTTGTTTTAAGGCAGTTTATGAAAAATAGGCCTTAAAACCGTACCACTGATAAAATAGAAGAACCCTGCTCTGCTTTCCCACAGAAACGGAGGCAGGGGAGGCCAACCCTATGCTAACAAAACGAATCATTCCTTGCCTGGACATCAAGAACGGCCGTACCGTGAAGGGCGTGCGGTTTGAGGATATCAGAGATGCCGGAGACCCGGTGGAACTGGCGGCGCTATACGCCAAACAAGGCGCCGATGAATTGGTGTTCCTGGACATCACAGCCACTAATGAGAAACGCAAAACTTTGCGCGATTTGGTGCGCGAGGTGGCCAGGCACATTGATATTCCGTTCACGGTGGGCGGTGGCATCAGTGCGGTGGAAGACGTGGAGGTGCTGCTTCAGAACGGGGCCGATAAGGTGTCGGTAAACTCTTCTGCGCTGCACCGCCCGGAGTTGATCACGGAGTTGGCCAGCCGGTTCGGGAGCCAATGCGTGACAGTGGCCATTGATACCAAGAACACCTCAGAAGGTTGGAAGGTCTTCAGCAAGGCGGGAACCGTTGATACCGGTTTGTTTGCTCTGGACTGGGCGAAGGAAGTGGTGGAGCGTGGGGCGGGTGAGATCCTGCTCACCTCCATGAGCAACGATGGCACCAAAGGCGGCTTCGCGCTGGACATTACCGGTGAAATCTCCAGGAACGTGATTGTGCCGGTTATTGCCTCAGGCGGCGCCGGAAACCAGCAACACTTCCTGGACGTGTTCGCCGCCGGGGCAGATGCCGCCCTGGCCGCCAGTATCTTCCACTTCCAGGAAGTGCCCTTGCCGGAACTGAAACAGTTTCTGGCCCAAAATAATATTGACATCCGTATATGAGACACAAGACCCAGGATAGAAGACTCTAGACTTGTACAGAGTAAAACTTATCCTTTAAGTCTTGCCTCTTATGTCTCAAAAAGAATTATATGACCATAGATTTCAAGAAAGGTGAGGGCTTGGTGCCCGCCATCATCCAAGACGCCGGTACCGGAAAAGTTCTGATGTTGGGCTACATGAACCAGGAAGCCTTCCAGCAGACCCAGCAAACTGGATTGGTGACCTTTTTCTCCCGTTCCAAAAACCGCCTCTGGACCAAAGGCGAAACTTCGGGCAATACCTTAACAGTGGTGCACATAGAGCTGGACTGCGACCAAGATACGCTTCTGGTGTTGGTGAACCCAACCGGTCCTGCCTGTCACCGCAACACGGAAACCTGCTTTGATACGGAAGGCTCCGCCCAATCTTACCACCATAGAAGTTTTCAGTCGTTTACCCCAACTGAGCAGGCCCTGCAGTTCATTGCCCAATTAGAGCAAACAATCAAAGAGAGGGTGAAAAACCCAATTGAAGGTTCCTATACCAATTTCCTCTTTGACAAAGGTCTCCATAAAATGGCCCAGAAAGTTGGCGAGGAAGCGGTGGAAGTAGTCATTGACGCCGTAGCCGGAAAAACCGAAACCATGAAAGGCGAAGCCGCTGATTTGATATTCCACTTACTGGTGCTGTTGGAAGCCTCTGGCTTGTCCTTAGCTGAAGTAGTGCAGGTGCTGGAAAGCAGGCATAAACCGAGGGAGTAGGGGAAACATTATTAAAGAAAATATTTAAATTCCTGAGGCCAACTTCTTGTAAAGGAAGAGATAAACTCCAACTTTATATTTTTTGGAAGAGTAAATAGTATTGAGGGTGAAATATCAATGGCTAACGCAGAAAATCTCCTGCCAATGAAGACCTCTTCTTTTTGAACCGACTGTTGTCCATCTTTCATTGAAGAAGCATGAAACTCTCCTTGCGCCAACTCCAGCCTGCCGACATCACCACTATTACCCATTATTGGTTGACATCAGACGCTGCCTTTCTAGAGGGAATGGGAGTAGACTTAACAAAGCTTCCTAGCCCAGAAGAATGGTCCCAGATGCTTACGGAGCAAATCAACACACCGCTGGCGCAGAAGCAGTCGTATTGCCTTATTTGGGAAGTAGACGGCAATGCCGTTGGGCATAGCAACGTGAACAAAATTGTCTGGGGAGAAGAGGCATATTTGCACCTGCACCTTTGGTTTCCTGAAGGACGCAAATCAGGGTTTGGCACCGAACTTTTGAAGCGCACCTTGCCGCACTTCTTCCTGGACCTGCACCTCCAAAGAATTTACTGCGAACCCTACGCGCTTAACCCAGCCCCCAATAAAACGCTGGAGAAGGTGGGGTTCCATTTAGAAAAGGAATACATTACCACTCCTGGCTGGATCAATTTTGAGCAGCCTGTAAAACGTTGGGTCATGCACCGAGTACAATTCGAAGCCCTCTATGGTCCATTACAGGATCTTCCCGTTCCTACTGCCTGAGTTTCTATTTGTCTATATTGGTTCAGGCTTGTCAGCCATGGCAGGCTGATGGGTACAGAATTTAAGTGACGAAGAATTCTTTTTATAAGGTAGTACCTTTTAAAAATTCACTGATTTTTCCGGTTACTTCCTCCGGCGCTTCTTCCTGTAAGAAGTGACCTGCTTTAATAGTTTTTATTTCAGCCTGAGGAAAGGCTTCCTGCCATTTTTCTAAAAAAGAAGCCGGAATCAATTGGTCTTCCGTTCCCCAGAGCACCAAGGCTGGCTTTTCTTTTAAAAAAACCTTTTGGCGGTTTATTTCTTCAAAAAAAGGAGATTCCTGACGAAGGGCTTTGGCAAAATGCCAGGTGCCTAGGAGGTCTTGTTTTTTCTGGAAGGGGAGCAGGTACTGCTGGTGCAGCTTTTTAGTTAACTTCTTTTTTTGGTAAAAAGCTTGGGGCAGCAATACCTGAGGGGAGAATTTAAATTGCTGGTAGATAAACTTCCCAATAGCACTTCCAAAGAATCTACTGGCCTGCATCATGCGTTTCTCTTGGGTGAGGGGCCACATCCAAGAGTTCAGGATAATGATACGGGCCACTTTCTCAGGGTTCTGCACAGCCCACCCTAACCCGATAGGCCCTCCAAAATCATGGACCACCAAAGTGACCTCAGTCAATTGCAAGTGATTCACCAGGCGGGCCAGGTTTTGACTATGTTCTTGTAAAGAATAGGAGAAGTGAAGCGGCTTTGCTGATAAGCCAAACCCCAGGTGGTCTACCGCAATACAGCTATAGTGGTTGGAAAGAGCCTTGATTTGGTTACGCCACAAAAAAGACCAGGTGGGGGTTCCATGAACAAACAATAGGGGAGGACCTTCCCCTTCCACAATATAATGCTGCTCTCCAGCCGGTTGACTGAAATAGTGGGAGGCAAAAGGATACGCCGTTTGGTCAAGCGTGTCAGGTCTTTCCATGGCAGCCCAAAATTAATGTTCTTAATTACGCTATGAGAAAAGCAGAAATTTAGGTGCTAAAACCACTTTATCTAAGGAAGTAATAGGTGGTTAATGGTCATAATATTACAAATGCCTTTATCAGGGCCTACCCTCGTATATCTCCCGTCCTAACAATGGTAAAGCCTTATTTAACTTATAGTCTCTTCCAGCCTTAATTAACTTGAAGAACTAAGTAATATAGGCTTTTACCGTTTTGGTTCTTCTTTAGCAGGAATAGAGTTAAATCTTTCTTTGGCTTTTGTAGGAAGAAGGTCGGGAATATTCCAGTGAAAACAAAACCCCGTTTACCACCTTCTTTTCTAAAAAGGACGTTAAACGGGGTGGTCAAATACCTGGCTACTGCCGGTAGGATTTATTACAGTTTATTGATGCGGCCGTAGAATTTGCTCTGGTAAGAACCGCCTATGGGAATGTATTTGTCTTGCATGAACACCGAATCGTCTTCAATGAGCTCAATCTTTCTGAGGTTGATGATGAAAGAGCGGTGAATGCGAAGGAACAGATCTTCGGGCAGCTTTTTGTCAATGGCGCTCATAGTGGTGTACACAATGTGTTTTTTGCTGTCTGTGTTGATCACCACATAATCGCCCCGCGCCTCAATAAAAGAAATGTTGTTGAGGTTAAGCTTGATGATTTTGTTGTCCACCTTCACAAACAATTCATCTGGGAGGGCCGCCGCCGCTACCGGAGCGGGGGCAATCTGAGGCTGCAACTTCTTGATGGTGTTCAGCACGGCTTGGGTAAACCGGGTAAAATCAACGGGTTTGAGGAGATAATCTGACACCTGCAGCTCAAAGGCCTGTAAGGCAAAATCCTTGTGTGACGTGATCAGGATGGTCTCTGGTTTCTGGGGAAGGGTCCGGAGGAGTTCCAACCCGGTCATCTCCGGCATCTCCACGTCCAGGAAAAGCAGGTCAATGGGTTCATTCTTCAGGAGCCAGGCCAGGCCGTCCACACTGGAGCCAAAGGCTTGCACCAATTCCAGGGAAGGGGTTGCCTGGATGTGGCGTTCCAGAATCATTCGGCTCAGCTCATCATCATCAATGATGATAGCGCGGTAGGGGGAGTGCGTTTTCAAATCTGTCCTATTGAAATCTGTACTATATACTTATAAAGAATTCGCCTCTAGCCGTAAAGGTATTATTCTTTAGCACTTTTCACCTGCCAGGCAGAGGAAATATTCTTTTAAGGCATCCAGTTTTCCCTTTTGGAAATAAGCCTGTAAAGCCATTGTTGGGCTAATATATCAAAAACCATTGAAAAGAAACCCTGAAAGCAAAAAGCAGAATGGTCCGTTTGGTAACTACCTCGAAAAAACACGTATAAAAGGCACAAAAAGAACTGTCGCCTGTGCTTCCCGTTACCTTACTCAATTCGCTTAAAATCCTTACCCAACCAGATGATTCCACCTGCGGGCCCACCAGTCTGCACGCGGTGTATCATTATTTCAAAGATACAGTCCCCTTGGACCAGGTAATCTCTGAGGTGTCTTTCCTGGAAGAAGGAGGCACCCTGGCGGTGTTGTTGGGCTGCCATGCCTTGCGCCGGGGTTACCAGGCCCGCATTTACACCTACAACCTGCATGTTTTTGACCCCACCTGGTTTAAATTGAGCAAGGAGAAGCTGATTGCCAACCTCAAGGAGCAGTTAATCTATAAATCAGATGCCAAGTTGCACGTGGCCACCCATGCCTACATTGAGTTCCTGCGGTTGGGAGGGGAGATTTTTCACAAAGACCTTACCCTTAGCCTGCTGGACAGGTACTTCTCTAAAGGGGTTCCCTTGTTGGCGGGCCTCAGTGCCACCTACCTCTATAACTGCGCCCGCGAGCGAACCAATGACCGGGGCGAGGCCATTTATGACGATGTGAGAGGGGAGCCTCTGGGGCATTTCGTGGTTTTGGCAGGCTTTGACAACGAGCAGGAAAAAGAAAACGTGATCGTGGCCGACCCTTACCAGGAGAACCCGCTGTCTAAGAACAATTACTACAACGTTCCTATTACCCGGCTGCTCAACGCCATCATGCTGGGCATAGTGACCTATGATGCCAATTTATTGGCCATTGAACCAAAAATCACCTCAAACCAACCATCAGAACAACCCAATCTTCATGCGCAAACTAGTAGTGGTCAATAATCCCAAAGACTGGGATCTTGATGTAGAGGATGTGGAAGTGGTAGACGCGCAACGGTACCTGACAGACCCCGCCTACATTGAGCTTAAAAGTGCCCGTATCTTCAACCTTTGCCGGTCTTATAAATACCAGAGCAGTGGCTATTACGTCTCTTTGCTGGCAGAGGCCAGGGGGCACCGGGCCATCCCCAATGTGACCACCATTCAGGACCTGAAGTCCCAGACCATTGTTCGGGCCATCACCGATGAGATCAATGAAACCATTCAGAAGAGCCTGGCCAAGCTGAAATCAAAGAACTTCACGTTAAGCATCTATTTTGGGCAAAACGTGGCCAAACAGTATGATAAGCTAAGCAAACAGTTGCATGACCTGTTCCAGGCGCCTTTGCTGCGCGCCCAGTTTGTGTACAACAAAGAGTGGGTACTGGAAAGCATCAATCCAATACCGGTGAACGAGGTTCCGGAACACCACCTGAAAGACCTGTTCAGGTTTGCCAAGGCATATTTTGCCCGCAACCGGTTCTCCAGCATCCGGATGAACAAGAAAATCTATGATCTGGCCATCCTTGTAAACCCCGCCGACAGCGATCCACCCTCTAATGACAAAGCCATCCAGAATTTTGTGGAGGCCGCAGAATCTTTGGGCTTCTACACCGAGTTGATCACCAAGGAAGACTACCGGCGCCTCTCTGAATTTGATGCCCTTTTCATCAGAGAGACCACCTCTGTCAACCACCACACGTACCGGTTTGCCCGCCGGGCGTACGCCGAAGGGCTGGTGGTCATTGACGACCCAGTTTCCATTTTGCGCTGCACGAACAAGGTGTACCTGGCGGAGCTGCTGACCAAGGCCAAGGTGCCTATTCCCAAAAGCATGATCATCCACAGAGACAACTGCTGCAAGGTAGTGGAGGAATTGGGGTTGCCTTGTGTGCTTAAGAAACCAGATTCTTCCTTTTCCCAAGGCGTGGTAAAAGTGAAAACCAGCGATGAACTGGAGGATCAACTGAAAGAAATGCTCTCTGAATCTGACCTGATCATTGGCCAGGAATTCAAACCCACCGATTTTGACTGGCGCATTGGCGTATTGGACAAGCAGCCCCTGTACGCCTGCAAGTATTTCATGGCCAAAGACCACTGGCAGATCTACAACTGGGAAGGCAAGAAAAAAGACATCACCGGTAATTTTGAGACCGTTCCCTTTGAACAGGTGCCTTTCTTCGTGCTCCACACGGCGCTCAAGGCGGCCAATCTGATTGGTGATGGCCTCTATGGGGTAGACGTGAAAGAGATAAACGGGAAGGCCTATGTGATTGAGGTAAATGACAACCCCAACATTGACCATGGCGTGGAAGACCGCATCTTGAAGAAAAGCCTCTACCTCACCATTCTAAAGTCCATTAAGCGCCGTATTGATAACCAGAAGAAATTTATCCTGCCATGAGCGTAGCAAAAAGATTGGGATTGTTCGCAGGCTACGGCGTGGAGATGGAATACATGATCGTGGACCGCGACACGCTGCAGGTGCGGCCCATGTCAGACCAGGTATTACAGGCAGAAGCCGGTCACCTCACCTCAGATGTGGAACGGGGAGCCATGGCCTGGTCAAATGAACTGGTGCTCCATGTGCTGGAACTGAAGACAAATGGTCCGGCCCCTGCTTTGGCGCCCTTAGCTCAAATGTTCCATTCCGAAGTGGTGCGGGTAAACCAATTGCTCTTGCCGTTCAATGCCATGTTGTTGCCTTCCGGGACCCATCCGTTTATGGACCCTTTTTCAGAAACGAAGCTCTGGCCGCATGAAGCCAACGAGATCTACGAAGCCTACAACCGCATTTTCAACTGCCAGGGCCATGGCTGGGCTAACCTGCAAAGTACGCACCTGAACCTTCCTTTCCAGGATGATGGGGAATTTGGGAGGCTACACGCGGCTATCCGGCTCCTGCTGCCGCTCATCCCGGCCCTTAGTGCGGCCTCCCCGGTATTGGATAGTGCCGTCACTGGCTTGCTGGATACCCGGTTAGAGGTGTACCGCAAAAACCAGCAGAAGATCCCGCTCATAGCGGGGGAAGTGGTACCGGAGCCGGTCTTTTCAGAAGCCAATTACCAAAGCCAAATTTTCCAGCCCATGTTCCAGGCAATTTCGCTGTATGACCCGGAAGGCGAACTGCAGGAGGAGTTCCTCAATTCCAGGGGGGCCATAGCACGTTTCAGCCGGGGCGCCATTGAGATCAGAATCATTGACAACCAGGAATGCCCCTTGGCCGACATCGCCATTGTCACCCTGGTTTCTGAGGTGCTAAAGAAACTGGTGGCTCAAAGCTGGAGCAGTTATGAAGAACAGCAGCAAGTCCAGACAGTGGGTTTAGCGGCCGTTTTCATCCAATCTTTGAAAAACGGGCCCCTAACTGAGGTAGCTGACGCAGCTTATTTGCGCCACTTCGGGCTGGGTCAGGAAAAGGCTACTGTTCAGGAGATTTGGGACTATCTGTGGCAGGAAGTGCAGCAAGAACAGGCTTTTACCCCAGAAATAAGCCAGGCCGTGGAGGTCCTTCTTCGGCAAGGCTGCCTTTCTTTGCGAATTTTAAAGTTTCTGGGTCCTAATCCTTCCTTAGAAAAGTTGAAAGCCGTATATAAAATTCTAGCAACTTGTTTGTCTGAGAATAAACTGTTTCAGCCGTGAAAGACGAGCGGTTCAAAATAATTGTGACGTGTGAGCACGGCGGGAACGAGATTCCTGAAGAATATGCCTCGGGTTTCAAACCCGCGGATGGGGTGCTTTCTTCGCACCGGGGCTATGACATTGGCGCATTGGAGTTGTTCCAGAAGTTTAAACCGGTAGCAGATTTTTCCCTCTATAGTACCACCAGCCGCCTGGTAGTGGAATTGAACCGGTCATTGCACCACCCCCAGTTGTTTTCTGAATTCATGCTCCCGCTATCTACCGCCCAGGCAGAAAAGGTGCTGGAGCAGCATTACTATCCCTACCGCCAGAGGGCCGAAGCTAAGATTGAGGATTGGGTCCAGCAAAAATTCCTAGTGGTCCATTTGTCGGTGCACACGTTTACGCCTGAACTGGACGGAAAAGCCCGGAAAACCGACATCGGGTTTTTGTATGACCCTAAACGGGAGCGGGAGCAGTTTCTGGCTGCCCGCTGGCGCCAGCAGATGCAGATGAAAACCAAACACAAAATCAGGTACAATTACCCTTACAAAGGCACCGCAGATGGTTTCGTGACGCAGTTGCGAAGAAATTATTCCAACGACCAATATACTGGAATAGAACTGGAAGTAAGCCAGCGCTTTCCGGTGGAGAACGGGCCTGAATGGCAGCAGCTTCAGGACACCTTGGTGGCTACTTTTAAACTGGCGCTTTAACCTCTTCCTACTTTTTACAGTATATGTGCAAACAGACAAGTACTGTCTGGTACGCGAATCAACAGTTCTACCTAACTATGAAAAACTATGGACTTTTTAATTAACCTGCTTGTGAGTGCTGGTATTTTGATGCTGTTAGCTTACCTAATGCCACAAGTACATATCAAAAGTTTCTGGACTGCCCTTTGGGTAGCCTTTTTGATTGGTATTCTCAATGCCACCCTAGGATTGCTTATCCGGTTTCCGCTGAACCTGGTAACCTTGTTCTTCCTCCAATTTGTGGTGAAACTGGTGGTGACGGCCATTATTATTAAAGTAGTAGATGCCCTGATCAAGAACTTTGAGGTGAAAGGCTTTTGGCCGGCCTTGGTGATCGCCATTGCCTTAGCCGTTGCCAGTACCTTAATTGAGCGCAACGACGAGGAATATGATTCTGCTGAATATCAGAATGCGCTGGTGCAGCCCACGCAACCCAGCATGATTGGATAAAGGGAATAAAGCCCTTATAAGCCAAAAGCGCCCGTTCCAGTAGGAGCGGGCGCTTTTGGTTTTTTATAAAAAAGCTATTCTATAAAAAAGGAAGTTTCAACTTCTGAACCATGGAGTAAAAGGATTCTAATACCCCCGGGAGAGCGTTACTTTATCTGGTACTTCCTGGCCGGCCAGGAACAGCTGAAGGTTCTTGAGGAAACGGTCTATTTTGCCTTCCACCTCCAGGGCTTGCCCGCCGCCTGTGTGTTGGGTAAGCACCACATTGTCTAGTTCCCATAATGGGCTTTGCGCTGGAAGAGGTTCCTGTTCGGTTACATCTAGTACTGCCCCGGCCAAATGCCCTTCTTTTAGTGCCTTGATGAGGGCCGCCTCATCTGTGGTGTTGCCTCGGCCTACATTGGCATACACGCTCCCTTGCTTCATTTTCTGTAAAAACGCCTCAGAAACGTAGTTGTCCAGGTTGCCCGGCAGGGTGTTGATCACCAGATCTGTTTTGGGTAATTGGGCCAACAAATCATCATAAGAAAGGATTTGTGCCGCAGGATTGGTTTTAGCCGACAATTTAACGCTGGTGCCAAACCCTTCCAGAATGCGCTTTATGGCTTGGGCAATGGTTCCCGCACCTAAGATGATGGCAGTTTTATGGCCTAGCAACTCCAGCCGGGCCCGTACCTCTTTCCCTTGCCAGGTTTTCTCCCCTTGGAGACGGAGCAGGGAGGGAAGGCCCCGGTAAAAAGCCAGCACTCCGGCCACCACCGTTTCCGCACAGGGCTGGGCGAAATAATCCCCCATATTGGCCACCTGCCCAGTTAGCTCCACCTGTTGGTACTGGTCAAATCCCGCTGATTCTAATTGCCAGAATAAGAGAGCCGGGGAAGAGATTTGAAACCAGGAGGAGGGAGGGTTCCCGAAAAGAAGGTCCGCAGCCGCAAAGGCGTCCTCACTTTCTTTAGAGGAATCCCCAGAATAAAAATAAGGCGTGATAGTGGCGGGTAACTGAGATGAAAGGTACGTTTGCTGATTGAGGTCCAGGTCAGCGAAGATAAACAGGTTCATTTTCAATAAGCTTTGGCTCAAACAGAAAGGAGAGCAGTGGGAGTGAAGTAGCCCTTTTTTTAAAGAAGGGCTACCTGCATAGACGTAAAGACCCACTCTGGTGTTTTAGCAAAGAACAGGATTACCCACCGACCCTGCTCCATATTGGATTGTGAAACCCCTGATCCTTTGCTAATTAAGCGTTATTCCTCGTCCTCGAAATAGAGTTTATAATACTTACGGCCGTCTTCGTCTACGCCTTTCTCAATCATGTCTTTGTTACCATGAATGTACACGTGGAAGTTCTTGTCCAGTTTAAGCACGCTTTTAAAAACCCGGGCTTGTTTCTTCACCGCCTGGGGAGAGATTTCAAAGCTGTCTTCCAACTCCACGTCATAGTTCTGGCGGTACTCGGTGTCATAGTTCCTGAAGGACTCAATCAGCTCTGGTTGCCCGAATACCTCGGTAGCAAACTCATCTTTGTCAAAGGTCTCGTGTTTGTTGAAATATTCCACTGACTTGTTCAGAAGCACGATCTGGTCGGTTTTCTCTACCTCAAATTCCTCTGACATACGCTCTGAGATGAATTCCTTGGTGAGGTTAAGCAAATGGCTGGTTTGGTGGAACTCATTTTTCACCTGCGTCAGACCCAGGAAATTCTCGCGCCAGTATTGGGCTTCCTCGCCGCGGTTCTGGTTGTCAATGATGGCCACTATGAATCCTTCGTCACCACGCGTGTTGAAGATGATACAGCCTTTGTCAAACTTGTTGCTGTCAATGCCTTCCAGATAGGACATGGTGAAGTCGCGGTTTTTCCGGCTTACGTCAAAGAAACCGTTTTTCACCTCGGTCTTGAAAATACCAACGGCCTCTACCACGCGCTCTTCCACCTCGCAGTTGATGAAGTGCGCCACGTACAATTCCCCAGGCTTGATTTTTGGGTGCGTGGTGCTTTCAAACAGGTGCCGCGCAATGTTGCGGGAGTTCTCGTGGAACGCTTCCTTGTTGGCGAAAATATTGTCGGCGTAGCTGTACACCTCATTGAACTGCAAAGAGGAGGGATGGGTGAATTTGAATCGCTCATGGGCCTGGGCAAACTTGGTGAGAAAGAACTTCTCCAGTTTCTCGGTGAGGCTGTCGCCAAAATCAAAGGTGTTCTCTGACAAGGTCAGTTTCTGTTCCAAGCCCTTGTTGCCTACGTGGTGAATGGAAAGGTTAGTGAGGGAGGCGGTGTCAAATTTCATGTATAACGGAAAACTAAGCGAATCTCGTAGAAGCCAAAAGGCAGGAAAAGACAAAAATACGCAATCTGCCGTATCCGCTACCAGCCAAAAGTAATTACCTGGAACATTCTTGTTTTGGTCCTCTTTTTCAAAAAGAAACCGGAAAGGAGGAACCAATCAATGCGATAAAGTGCTCACCCGATGTATTTTAAGCTTTTTGGAGAAGGTTAAATGTCGATTGAAGTTTTTGGAGCGTTTTCGGTAAAGAAAGGGAAAACCAACCCAGGTCTTTAATATGGAGTATCTTTATCCATCTGGGCTGCAATAAAATGGTTTCCAGAGGTTTTTACTTTATTCTCCTTGAAAACTGCCTTGGTCTTTGTCTCTTATGCATTATTGGCGCTTTTAGCTGGCGTGGTGGTTTATTTTATCGCCGCTTTTTTATTGTCACGCATGAGTGTTCGGCCTGAACCTCAGTCTAATCCTGAGATCCCTATTTTTATTTTAACCAATGGCGTGCATACAGATCTGGTGGTCCCAATCAGGAATGAGGTGGCAGACTGGAGCTCATTTGTTCAGGTACAGGACACCAAAGGCCAGGACCAGCACGTGAACTGGGTGGCCTTTGGGTGGGGCGACAAAGGCTTTTACCTGGAAACACCCACGTGGGCAGATTTAAAAGCCAGCACCGCCTTCAAAGCCGCCACTGGTCTCAGCGAATCTGCGATTCACGCCACTTTTTATAAAAGCGTTGAGGAAAACGAAGCCTGCAAACGGATTATGCTCAGCCGGGTGCAGTATGAAAAACTGGTCCAATTTATCAAAAGCCGTTTTGACACTAAGGCTGATGGCTTGCCCATTTATATTCCAACCAACGCCAATTAAGGCGAGAATGATGCCTTTTATGAGGCCAAGGGAAGTTATAATCTGTTCTATACCTGTAATTCCTGGGCCAACGACGGTTTGAAAGCCTGCGGTCAGAAAGCCTGCGTCTGGACGCCTTTTTACCACGGGATTTTTTACCAGTATAGGTAGACCGTTTTAAAATTGATCTAGTATTTGCCGAGTTTGCTTACTTACTTAACATAAGCGTCTCTACTTAACATATAATAAGGTATAAGGCTTAATGTATAGGTCTACTTTAGTTAATGGGCTGCATAATAAAATGACCGATTTAATAGTCTTATAATTTATATTATGTAAAGTAAGTGTTTCTCTATGGAATGTAATTACTCACCTTAACTACTTCTTCCAAGTATAAATCAGATTCCCCTACACCTACAATAATAACATGGTTTTATGGCCGAAGTTAGATTTCTCTACTAACAGCCATAGAACCATGTTATCCTAATGCCTACTGTCAACTTATTTTGACCTTGGTAAGGAAGTTTCCCTGGATTTTCTTTTAAACCCGTTTTAGCCTTCGTTTGGCCAAAACAGGCTCAAAAGAAAATCCAGGGAAACTTCCTTTAGTAGAACTACAAGTTCCGGACAAGCTTCATGACTTTCCTGAAAGATTTGTCCGTTGTCTCCACCTCAATCAGATACAGGTTGTTTCTCGGGATCTTGCTCTCCTCAAAATCAAAGGTTATGGTTTCTGGCCCTGAAGATGTTCCAGTGAATTCCCGCTGGAAGAGCTGCCGGCCCATCAAATCCATTACCCTGATCCTGAACTGCTGCGGAACTTCTGAGGAAACCTTTAGATTCACTGACTGGTCAAAAGGATTCGGAGAAACTGAAACAGCTATTCCTTTCTGGTTGGGTTCCGGCTTTTCGGCCACAGAGGCTACTGCCATGGCGGTGGAAGTTCCGCTCACTGCACCAGACACCTCAATAGCTGAGATTTTAGGATTGTCTATGCCCCCGTCAGCTGCCAGGGAACTCAGGCGCAAGTCCAGCACCCCATCTGTGACATTCACCGTGAAGGTTTCCGTCACCGCCGCGCGCCAACCTACTTTTTTCACGATGTCATAGTTGTCCATTACCTTGGCTCCTTCTAAAAACACGTCAAAAACCCGTTTACCCGCCTTATTATGAACCAGTTCTGCAAAGTGGAGCACCACCTTGTATTGCCCGTTTATCACCGGAATAGCGTAGGTGAGCGTCTTGTCACCGTAGCGTTCTGTCTGGTACAAAAGCTGATCTGAGGTGCCTGAAATAGATTTGCTGTTAAAGTTGGCATACGAAACGCCCGTATAATACTGGTCCGCGGAGAAAGCCCCAAAGGAAGTGTTCAGCGCCCCCCCTCCCGCGTTCAGGCGGTACGTAGACGTAGAGGTTGGAGGCTGCGGGTTCACCTTCACGGCCACCTGGTCGG
The DNA here is from genome assembly GCF_008271745.1 of Rufibacter glacialis. Taxonomy (GTDB): domain Bacteria; phylum Bacteroidota; class Bacteroidia; order Cytophagales; family Hymenobacteraceae; genus Nibribacter; species Nibribacter glacialis. Next base: position 59,676 of record NZ_VKKZ01000020.1, read on the forward strand.
CCGGGCTCACGCCCGCCGAGGAGGTCACCTTCAGGCTGAAGACGTAGTCGCCGGCCACCAGGCCGCTCACCGTGGGCGAGGCAACGGTCTTGGAGCTGAAGGCGGCCGTGTTGGGGCCGCTCACCTGCGCCCACTCGTAGGCGGTGATGGCGCCCGAGGAGCTGGTGCCCGAACCGCTCAACGTCACGCTGTTCACCGGCAGGGTGATCGTCTGGTCAGGCCCTGCGTTGGCCACTGGTAACGAAGGCGGCGGCGGGGTTGTTCCGGTGCTATACACCTCAATCCCTGAAATCTTGGGATTGTCCATCCCCCCATCGGCCGCCAGGGCAGACATATAGAGACTCAACGATCCATCCGTCACTGACACGGTGAAGGTCTCACTAACCGCTGCCATCGCCCCTACTTTCTTGACAATGTCGTAGTTGTCGAGCACTTTGACGCCCTCCAGGTTCACATCAAACACCCGTTGGCCTAGGTTCTGGAAGTAAATTTCGGCGAAGTGCAGCACCACCCGGTACTGGCCACTGGCCACCGGTATGGCATACGAAAGCGTTTGGCCCCAGCCGTACCGCTCACTCTGGTAGAGCGCATCATCTGTGGTATTGGCAATACCGTTCCCGGTGGTGTAGGTTCCTCCGCTAGCGTAGTACTGGTCCGCAGAGAAGTCTCCCAGGGAAGTGCTTATTGCCCCCCCTCCCGAGTTAAGCCTATACAAGGCGGTGGACGAGGTAGGCTGCGGGTTCACCTTCACAGCCACCTGGTCGGCCGGGCTCACGCCCGCCGAGGAGGTCACCTTCAGGCTGAACACGTAGTCGCCGGCCACCAGGCCGCTCACCGTGGGCGAGGCCACGGTCTTGGAGCTGAAGGCGGCCGTGTTGGGGCCGCTCACCTGCGCCCACTCGTAGGCCGTGATGGCACCCGAGGAGCTGGTGCCCGAGCCGCTCAGCGTCACGCTGCTCACCGGCAAAGTGATGCTCTGGTCAGGACCTGCGTTGGCCACTGGTAACGAAGGCGGAGGCGTGGTTCCGGTGCTATACACTTCAATAGCAGAGATTTTCGGATTATCCAACCCACCATCGGCTGGTGCCGAACTCAACAACAGGTTCAGCATGTCGTCAGAAACTGAAACGGTGAAGGTCTCCATGACAGCTGCCCGTGGGCCTACTTTCCCGGTGATATCATAATTATCCAGCACTTTGGTCCCTTCCAGACTCACATCAAACACCCGCTGCCCAGGGCTTTGGAAATAAATCTCGGCGAAGTGCAGTACCACCCGGTACTGGCCGGTTGACACCGGTATGGCGTACGAAAGCGTTCCTGGTCCCCACCGCTCGGTTTGGTAGAGGCCGTCGTCAGTGGTATTGGCAATGGCGTCTCCCACAGAGAACGGGGACCCACCCGAGAAATATTGGTCTGCAGAGAAATTACCCATGGAAGTGTTCAGCGCCCCCCCTCCTGCGTTCAGCCGGTAAAGGGCGGTGGACGAGGTAGGCTGCGGGTTCACCTTCACGGCCACCTGATCAGCCGGGCTCACGCCCGCCGAGGAGGTCACCTTCAGGCTGAACACGTAGTCGCCGGCCACCAGGCCGCTCACCGTGGGCGAGGCCACCGTCTTGGAGCTGAAGGCCGCCGTGTTGGGGCCACTCACCTGCGCCCACTCGTAGGCCGTGATGGCTCCCGAGGAGCTGGTGCCCGAGCCGCTCAGCGTCACGCTGCTCACCGGCAAAGTGATGCTCTGGTCAGGACCTGCGTTGGCCACCGGCAGCGAAGGCGGAGGCGTAGATCCCCCAGGGTAGACCTCAATACCAGAGATCTTTGGATTGTCCATCCCCCCATCGGCTGCCAGGGCAGACATGTTGAGGTTCAACGACCCATCCGTCACCGACACGATGAAGGTCTCTGTGACGGCAGCCAAAGGTCCAACTTTCTTGACGATGTCGTAGTTGTCTAGCACTTTTGCCCCTTCCAAACTTACATCGAATACCCGTTGCCCAAGGTTCTGGAAGTAAATTTCAGCGAAGTGCAGCACCACCCGGTACTGCCCATTGCTCACTGGTATGGCATACGAGAGGGTCTGGCCCCAGCCGTACCGCTCGCTTTGATAGAGGGCATCATCTGTGGTGTTGGCAATGGCGTTCCCGGTGGTGTAGGTGCCTCCATTGGAGAAGTATTGGTCCGCAGAAAATGGTCCCATAGAGGTGTTCACTGCCCCCCCACCGGAGTTAATCTGGTACAAAGCCGGTTGGGCGGTGGTAGGACCATCATAATTTATTTTGATAAAGTCCCAGGTGGCGGTGAAGGCGCTTCCTCCTCTGGAAGTAGAGATAATACCGGTGGCCACTGGGGTTCCTCCCTGCATAGTGGTCAAGAGGGAGCCCCCTAGTTGAATGGGAGAACCTAAAGCCGTAATGGCGCCTCCATCTTTGGCATACTTAGGCTGAACCATTCCGGTAGAAGGATTAACGGAGAAATAGAGATCCAGCGCAGAGGATGGCAGGCCACCCGGCAAAGGGTACTGGAACTTGGTGACCACGCCTGCATTTTCATAGACCACCTCAATGCCTCCTACCCCGCCATTCGCGTTCAAGACAATTTTAAGGTAGTTGTCCTGATCCCCTTTCCCTAAGAAGATCCCCTGAGATTGGAACCCAGTAGGGGTGTTTCCATTGAAGAAGGGACCCAAGCACCTTCCCTGCACCGTATAGGCAGAAGCGGAAGCTTTATAACCGAACTGGAAGGCATTTTCCTGGTTATTCAGGGTGCCTAACGCATCACCCGCTGACACTGCCACCACAGAGAAGGCCCCTACCGCTCCGCCAGCGATCAGGTTTTCCTCATAATACAGGTTGTAATAATCATTGGTGGCCTGGCCATTGGTCATGAGCCCGGTAAACCCTAACCCAAAGAAGCCTGTGCCCGGGCTATTATTGAACAGTTCATAATTGATAGGTATGTTGGTGTTCACTCCATTTGTGGCATCAATGGGAAAGAAGTCCACATTGTCCCCTACACTATCATTGTCATCATCTGGGTCATTCAGGTCAGATTTCTTATCGCTATCATTGTCTGGGGGCATGCTGGAAGACGAACATGGGTTAGATGCATTGTCTATCTCGTCTTGATTAGAATACCCATCTCCGTCTTCATCAGAGGTACTGTAACTGCCGGTACAAACAAAGGCATCTTGGGGCTCAAAAATAGTGATGGCATCTGCCCCGTAGGTGCTGGCCCAAACCGTGCCTGGGAAAATATCAGTGTCACCCTGGGTAGTGACATCTAAGGGTTGGGAACCGAATCCTGAGGCAAAAGGTAAATCAGTATTGGTCTTATCAGAGGTGGTCTTGGAATTGGTGACATTGGTACCGTCTTCTGTGGGTGTGATCCTGAAAATATCACCAGAAAAGCTAGCGGCCAGTAAGGATCCTTTTAACCCATTGCTAAAATTAGAGGCAGTGTATTCGGCTATCCCATTGGTGGAAGTATGGAAGGTGAGCAGGGCCTTGTCGGTCACGCCCGGCATTTGGAAATCCCCTTCAATAGGATTGGCTTTGGTTACCGGCACTGGAGGCCAATCTACAGGCAAAGGATTGGCTCCTGAGGTACTTGTGCGCCAGACCCCAGAAGAGCCATTATGGGTATACAACCCGGCGCCGCCTGGGTTTGCTCTCAAAGGATTAGGGTGACCACCGTAATGGCTTCCGGGAACATAGGTAGCTGTATTCCCTATGTAATGTAAGTTATCCTTGTTATTCACCATGGGGTCATTGACGCCGGGGCCTGTTGAACCTGGTTCGCTGGAAAGGTAATTGTTCGTAGCCGTGCCACCAGGTCCTTCTTTATCAGGATATCCTCCCCACCCTTGGTTTGCCCCATTGTCTATGGTATAGATGCGGCCGGCTTTCCCGGGGGTTTTGGTGATAAGCAAATCAAAGGAATTCCTGAAACCTGGGGAATAGATCTGCACCGGTCCCCCAGTGACTAATTTGGCTTGGTTGAGGCCGTCATTACCCCCAAAAGGATCCCCTACATCGGCAGTGCCTACGTTGGCCCGGGTAGGGTCATCCAGGGTGGGCAAATCATATTTATAGGCCGTGTTACCGCTTTCTTTGGTAGGCATGGCATTGATGGCATTCAGGTCGATAGACAGAATAGCCGCACTCAAGGCAAACTCATTTAAATAGGCGAAGTTAACGGACGGGGCCCCTGCATTGGTATGGCCTCCCAAGGCCAGGTAAAGGATATTCTTCGCCTCGTCTAGCTGTATGCCATTGGTAGAGTGGTTTTCTTCCGAGCGGGGTAATCCTCTTACCAAGTCTATTTTACTCCAGGAGCCACCTGATTTGGTAAGGCGGGAGACAATACCGGAATTGGTATCCAGGTTCTGGTCTCCGCCAGGCCCCCCTATCCTACTATCGCTGGAAGTGACATATAGAATAGGGTTTGCTGCCGTTCCTGTGACCAGGAGACTGGTCACCTGCCGGGTAGTAAGCCAACCAGGCGCCAAATTCCCATCATCATCATGGTTGGGAATGAGGTTAATCAGGTTGATGGATTCCTGGGCGGTGACGGAGTAGTTATTAGCCCCATTTTTCGCAATGGTCAAGGCAAAGATGAACCCGTTCTGTTGGGCAACATATAACCTACCATCGGGCCCAAACTGGAGGGAGGTGGGGTTGTCAAGGGTGATGTTCTTCAAGCCACTGGTGGAGAAGCTGAATTGAGCATTGGCCAGCATGGCACCCGTTAAATCTTCTGGCGGAAGCTTGGCTTTTGGTTTCTTTTCTCTTTTTGGTTGGTCACCATTGCCCTGGGCATGAACCAAGTTAGAGAGCCCAGGAAAAAGTACTAGGTAAAAAGTAAAAAATAGAAGGCAGGACCATTTACCCACAAGTTTTTTTGTAGATACCTTTTTCATATTAAACCTTACTCAATGATTTTTTACGCTGACGATGATTACCAAATGGGCTTGTATTACTTCAAATTTGAAAAATGAAAGCCCCGCAGGATTTCTACACTAGAGGTAGAAACCTTAAGAATGGAAAACCTGATCTGGAGATCGCATGAACGGCCCTGACCTAAATTATTTAGGGTTAATTGACCTGTAAAATAAATGCATGTAATTACATCTTTCTACAAATAATCTAACAAGAGGATTTTAGGAAATTAAAGATGAAAGGGAGGAATAAAGGAAAATCTTTTGGGTTACCTTTTTTAGGCTACTGTAGCCACGGATACACCATATATCTCACAGGATGCGGAGAGGCATTAACGTAAAACCAATCTAACAATCAGCCACCAAAGACACACAACCAACAAATCACAGCTGTTACAGTAGGTTTTATTAAAAAACAATAATGAACCACTTTTCTAATTAGAAGCCCTAAACGTACTTATAACTACCTTTTAACGTCACCCGTAAAATTTTCTATACGGCTCTCATTCCACTAGTGGGACCTGGTATTCACTTTGAAAATAAAATATGATTTTTACTGCAATGGTTCTCGCAAACAGAAAGGAGCGGATTCTAGTTTTCACAAAGAAAGACGTACCGTAAATTTCTCCCCTTATTTGTTATGGAAGTAAATAAGAAGATTCTAAAAAATCAATAAATTTTAGTTAAAGTTTACCTAATTTCAATTAATACTCCTTGATTTTTTTCATTTCTTTAGTGTTATGAAAAATAAAATTCCTTTTTAGTAGCTACTCCTTACATTATGTTAAGCGCTTTTTAAACATAGCCTGTTATTCTTCGTTAAGCTTTAGTTCTTTTTTGCCTACGATGGCCTATAAAATCTTTCCCCTCTTTTTGCGTTTGTTTTGATGAAGTAGGCATATACCAATACAAGTGACCTGCTCATCCTTTGGCCAGAGTTATTTTGCCATTGGACTAATAAAGAGATTTGGAACTTTAGCTGACGTAAGGTTTATCTTTGTCTTTCCCAGTAAGTCCCGGTTATGATTTCAGTGCCAGACATGTTTCAGCTCCAAGCCTTGACGGCAAGGTTCTTCCATCACCCTAAATCCTCAGAGCTTTACCAGATTCTGTTGTTGGAAGGAAACGGAACCATCAGCGTTGATTTTACAGAATATGAGTTTGAGGGGAAGATCGCCCTTTTCACTACTCCTTACCAGCACCTTAGCATTTCCAGCCCTGTTGACCTGCCCGTTGCCCGATTAGCTTTTCATGGGGACTTCTACTGTATTGAATACCATAAACAGGAAGTGGCCTGCAACGGGTTGCTATTCAACAATATCTACAAGAAGCCTTTTATCCACCTCAAAGACAAGGAACTAGACCAGGTCTTTGAGAAACTGCGCTTTGAAGTAGAAAAGGATGAACCTTATTCAGAACCTGTTCTAAGGACCTACCTGCAATTAGTGCTGGCCATTTCAAGCAAGATCAAAAGGCAAGAGCAGCAACTGGAGCCAAGCTCCATTGAGTCAGGGTTGGAAAAATTCCAGGAGCTTCTGGAGGCCCACTTTTTGACCCAACGAAGCCCCTTGTTCTATAGCGACCAGTTGGCCATTTCACCCACCGTGTTCACTAAAAAGTGTAAGCTCCTCTTCGGCAAGCCTCCTTCCCTGCTGATTCAGGAACGAGTAATGCTGGAAGCAAAAAAGCAGCTTCACCTCACCCGTAAAAGCATCAAAGAAGTCGCCGGTTTCCTTCAATTCGAGGATGAGCATTATTTCAGCCGGTTTTTTAAAAAACACACGGGAATCTCCCCTACCGTCTTCCGGGAAAAAGTGGGTATTTCCATTGTGGCAGATTTGTCCATGAGATAGCCGCTTCTGTCCATTCCCTTCCAGCCTTACCTGGGGTAGTTTTGGGTCATGAAAGACTCCACCTATAAATTCCTGCAGGTAGTGGCAGATGCCCAACTTACTTTTATCCATTTTACCAGGATCGCTATCTTCCTTGTCATGGCTTGGATTGGCGGCCTCAAGGCCTTCCAGTATGAAGCCGATGGGATTGTTCCCTTCGTGGCCAACAGCCCCTTCATGAGCTTCTTTTACAGCAAAGACGCGCCGGAATACCAGCAATACAAGAACAAGGAAGGTGAGGTAGTACCAGAAAACATTACCTGGCACCAGGAAAACAACACCTATACCTTTTCCTACGGCCTGGGTGCCGTCATCATAACCATTGGGCTTTTGACCTTGTTTGGCATTTTCAATGCGAAACTAGGGCTTATTGGAGGCCTGCTTACTGCGGGCATGTCCGTTGTCACCCTCTCCTTCCTGATAACCACCCCAGAGACCTTCGTGCCTAACCTGGGCGGACCAGATCATGGCTTCCCTTACCTATCAGCTGCCGGAAGGTTGGTCATCAAAGACATTATCATGCTCGGTGCTGGATTAGTAGTGGCTTCAGACGCGGCCAGAACCCTTTTACGCAGCCAAAGACCCGCTTCGTTGGCAAAGGCATAGGTATGGGGATTTCCTGCCTCTTTGGCTAAGGAAGGCTCCTTGTTCTTCCATAATACCTGCAGGACTGTCCTTGTTCTAACCACGGGTTTTGGAAGTTGGCACAACTTTACCAGGCGTTTATCGGTAGGTGATAAAAGAAAACAACTAGCGTACCTATGGCTACACAGACATTCTTTGACGAATTATTGAATACCAAGCAAAAGAAACTGGCCTTCTTCCAAAACCTGATTTTGGTGGCCATTGCTGATAAATATGTAGACCAGAAAGAAAGCGATTTCCTGGTGTCCATTGGCCAGCGGCTGGGCCTGACAGAAGAGGATACCACCCCCATTGCTGACAACCTGTCGGTTCTCTCATTCATCATTCCGGAAGAAGGTTTACACCGCACCCTGGAATTGCAAAGCCTGGTGATGATGGTGCTGCAGGATGGTCAGATTGAAGACCGTGAATATCAGCTTTGCCTGGAATACGCCCGGAGAATTGGGTATGGCAAAGAAACTTTAGATGAGTTCATCGCTGATTTAAGGAAATCATAAGTCGGCTTCTCCCCTAGTTTTAAGGGTAATTTCAGGAAATTGAACCAGAAACAGTTTCTAAATCCAAAGAAAAAGCCTTTCCTCACAGGAAAGGCTTTTTCTTTGGATTTATCTTTTACTTAAGGCCGAGTAAGGGTTGGGTTGGCTAAGGCTTGCCTGAGACACCGCCCGTAACTGGAATAGAACTGAAAAGCTTCTCCACTCCTGCTGAAATCCGCTCCTGTACTTTGCCTTCCTTTCCGGGTATGACTGATTCTGCCTCGCTTCCCCAGACCAACTCATTCCGGGCCCGGTCTACCAGATGGACGGATATGGTGCCTTCTTTGTATCGGCCTACCTCCACTTCTTTGCTTTTCCAGGTATACCGGCGCTGCCCCATATAATAAGGAGGATCAGACCTTATATCGGTTTGGCGGGTTTGGGTTTTCTCCTGCACCACCACCCCCAGGTTCACCAGTAGGTCGGGTTCAGTAGTGGTTTGGGTTAATCCCCGCTGCTTTAGCTGAGAGGCTACCTCTCTTTGCAGCGAGGCTAGGTATTCTGAAGGGATATTTACGCCGGAGGAATCAGCCTTCACCTCCATAAACCCAAAGGTCTGATAGCTTCCCAGGTTAAACCCAGGGGAGGTTTGGGTATTCAGCACTCTTACCGGGGAACAGGCCGGAGCTCCTGCCAAAAGCCCTACCCACAAAAAAACAAAAGTGAATTTTCTCATCTGCCGCAAACTTCTTTCCACCCACTTGTACTTGTTTGAGGGACTTTGGTTGTGGCGAGCCGCTGGCGTTTACCGGTTGTTGGTTTTGGCTGCCATTTCGGCTTCCAGGCCTTTGACCAGAAGCCGGGCCGCTGAGGGGTTAGTGGCCAAGGGCACGTTATGCAAATCACAGAGGCGCATGAGCATCTGCACATCTGGTTCATGCGGGTGTTTGCCCAGGGGGTCCCGGAAAAACAAGACGGCCAGAATCTTTCCTTCGGCCACCAGGCTGGCAATCTGGGCGTCCCCCCCTTTGGGACCGGAGAGGAGTTTCTTTACTTTGAGGCCGGTCTGTTCTACATGGTTGCCGGTGGTGCCGGTGGCCACCAGCTTGGTGTTCTGGAAAAGAGCGGTATGGTCTTTCACAAAGGCTACCATTTCGGCTTTTTTACCGTCATGGGCAATGATCGCGATTCTTTTTTCAGTTGCCATAAGGGATATTCTTGAGGAGCTAAAACTACTGGATTTTCTGGATTAGTGCCTTTCTCTCCCGGAGTTTCTGGACTGTTTTTGCAAAAAGTGCACAAAAAAAGGGCCTTCTACAAGAAAGGCCCTTTTTTCAATAATTCATCTTATAAAGTCTGGAGCAAGGCATCCATGCGCTTGGCATCCGCTTGTTTGTCAAGGGCGGTGTACACCTTCAGCAAAGACTGAATGGTGGTACGGTCCTTCGGTTGTGCTTTCAAGGCATTCTCAAAGTAAGGCATGGCTTGCGTGAAATACTTTTTCGCTTCAGCTTGAATAGCCTTTCCGCTTTTTTGGTATTCCGCCAGGCTCATCTTGTTGGCTTTGTTGTTCAGGTTAGCACCTTTGTTGAAATAGAACACGCCAAGGTTGTACTGGGCATCAAAGTTATTGGGGTCCAGTTCAGCTGCTTTTTTGTAAGAAGCCAATGCCTCATCAGCTTTGTTCACGCGCTCCAGGATATTCCCACGTACGGTGTATAAGTTGGCATTGGTAGGGTCTGCTTTGATGGCAGCGTCCAGTTTGTCCATGCTTTCTTTCTCCCGGCCAGATTTCAGGTACAGGTCAAGTTCCTGCAGCATGAAGTTACGGTCATTGGGGTATTTAGCGCGTGCTTTCTCTAAAATGGCCAAAGCTTCTTTGTCGTTCTTCTCCACGTTGTTGGCAATGTACAGCAACTGGCCAAAAACGGCGGGTGAAGCAAGGTTCTTGTCTACCAACTGGTTGTACAGTTTCTTGGCAGATGCGTAATCCTCTGCTCCAGCGGCGGCATAAGCGGCATAGATATAGGCAGTGGTGTCTTCTGGCTTGTAGGTGATGGCCTGCATATAAGCCTTCTGGGCTTCAGCGAACTTTTTGTTGTTGTAGTTCTCTACCCCTGAATTCAGGGCAAAGGCATACATGTTGTTCACCAACATCTCCTGACGCTTCTTGGCCTCATCTGTGAATTCCTTTTTCTTGGTTTCCAGAGCCGGAACCTTGGCAAACGCCTCATACGCCTGCTTAGAAGCCTCCGCCGGATCCATCAGTTTACCATAGATGGGGTGCTGCGACAGATCCTGGTAAATAACGCCTTTGTAATACCACGCCTTAGGGTTGGAGCTGGTTTTCTCATGGGCTACGGCTTTGTCAATTTCTTCTTTGGCCTTGTCCAAGGTACCTTTCTGCTGATACATGATGGCGTTGGTGATGGCAGAAGTCTGAGCAACTGCCATATGCATGGTAACTGCCGCTGCTGCTGTTAAAAGAAACTTTCTCATTGCTTTCTCTATGTTAGGTTAGATTTTATGGATGGTTTAGGTGTTCCGCTTGTTAATTTTCACTGATGGTATCAGGGTCAGTCAGGTCAGAGGCGGTGTCAGAATCGAGAAGATCGTCTTCTTTATCTGGGTCAATCAAATCCTCTGGGTTTAAGGCTTCATCAAGCGGAAGTTCTGATTCATTCAAGATGACTTCTGTTTTGTCTTCCACCTCAATTTTAGCCACCGAGGAAATTTCATCGCCTTCGTTCAGCCTCAGCAACCTTACTCCCTGTGATACCCGGCCAATAATCCGGAGGTCCGCTATGCGTAACCTGATGGTAATACCGGATCTATTGATAATCATCAGGTCATCGGAGTCAATAACACCCATGATGGCTACTAAGTGCCCGGTTTTTTCAGTCACATTCAAGGTTTTTACACCTTTTCCGCCCCGGTTGGTGATACGGTATTCCTCTAAAGAAGATCGTTTCCCGAATCCTTTTTCAGAAACCACCAAAAGGTTGGTCTCAGGATTCTGTACACAAACCATACCAACTACCTTGTCGTCTTCACCGGCTAACGTAATACCGCGCACTCCGGCAGCGGTTCTGCCCATGGTTCTTACCTTCTCTTCCGGGAACCGCACGGCTCTTCCGGAACGCAGGGCAATCACAATGTCATTGGCGCCATTGGTTAGTTTAACGTCCAGTAAACGATCCCCTTCATTGATGGTGATGGCTTGGATACCGGCTTGTCTTGGTCTTGAATAGGCCTCCAGTGGAGTTTTCTTGATGGTCCCTTGCTCGGTACAGAACACCAGGTAGTTGTTGAGCACGTAGTCTGGGTTCTTGAGCCCATGTACGTTGATCACCGCCCGTACCTTGTCGTCTTTCTCAATGTTGATGAGGTTCTGGATGGCGCGGCCCTTGGTAGTCTTTCCGCCTTCAGGCACTTCATATACCTTTAACCAGAATACTTTCCCAGACTCGGTGAAGATCAGGAGGTAATTATGGGTACTGGCAATGAAGAGGTGCTCAGTGAAATCATCTTGCTTGGAAGTGGCGGCTCCTCTGGAACCTACACCGCCTCTGCTTTGGCTCCGGTATTCGGTGAGCGGTGTTCTTTTTACGTAGCCTTCATGCGAGATGGTGATGACCATGTTCTCATCTGGGATCATGTCTTCCAGGGAGATATCACTGGACACCATCTCTATGGATGTGCGGCGCTCATCCCCGTAGCGTTCTTTGATATCGGTCAGTTCCTGCTTGATGATTTCCATCCGCAGGCCTTCATCTGCGAGCACGCTGATGAGGTAGTCTATCAGCTGTTTCAGCTCATTGTACTCTTTCTCAATCTTATCACGCTCCAGACCGGTCAAACGCTGGAGACGCATCTCCAGGATAGCACGCGCCTGGATGTCAGACAACTGGAAGCGCTCAATCAAACCGGCACGGGCTACTTCCGGGTCACGGGAAGCTCTGATCAGGTTGATGACTTCATCCAGGTTGTCCAGGGCAATCAATAAACCTTCTAAGATGTGGGCCCGCTTGCGCGCTTCCTCCAGTTCATACTCCGTTCTCCGGATCACCACCTCATGGCGGTGATCAACGAAGTGCTTGATCAGGTCTTTCAGGTTCAGGGTCATGGGCCTACCACCCACCAACGCCACGTTATTTACCCCGAAAGAAGACTGCAGCTGAGTATATTTGAAGAGGTTGTTCAAGACCACATTGGCCACTGCGTCACGCTTCAAATCATACACAATGCGCAGGCCTTCGCGGTCAGATTCATCTCTAAGGTCAGAAATACCTTCTATTTTCTTTTCGTTGACCAGGGCGGCAGTTTTCTCAATCATAGCCGCTTTGTTCACCATGTAGGGAATCTCAGTGACAATGATCTGGTCTTTACCGGTGGAAGAGGTCTCAATCACGGCTTTCGCGCGCACGATCACCCGCCCCCGCCCGGTTTCCATGGCAGACTTAACGCCGTCATACCCAAAGATGATCCCACCCGTTGGAAAATCAGGGGCGGTAATGTATTTCATGAGGTCAGCGATGGAGATCTCCGGGTCTTCAATAAAGGCTATGGTGCCGTTCACTACCTCGGTGAGGTTGTGGGGCGCCATGTTGGTGGCCATACCCACGGCAATACCAGAGGTTCCGTTTACCAGCAGGTTTGGGAATTTAGCCGGGAAAACGCTGGGCTCTTTGAGAGAGTCGTCAAAGTTGGGCACGAAGTCTACGGTATTCTTCTCCAGGTCGGCCAGCAATTCATCAGCCACTCGTTTAAGACGGGCTTCTGTATAACGCATGGCAGCGGGTGAATCCCCGTCAATGGACCCGAAGTTCCCCTGGCCGTCAACCAACGGGTAACGCAAGGACCAGGGCTGGGCCATCCGTACCATGGTATCATATACTGAGGAGTCGCCGTGCGGGTGGTATTTACCTAATACTTCCCCTACAATTCTGGCTGATTTCTTATAGGCTTTGTTATAAGTAACCCCTAACTCAGACATTCCATACAACACCCGGCGGTGCACAGGCTTGAGGCCGTCCCGCACATCTGGGAGGGCCCGCGAAATGATAACGGACATTGAGTAGTCAATGTACGCCCCGCGCATTTCGTCTTCTATGTTGATGGGAATTATTCGCTCGTTTTCTGCCATTTTACTTCAATAGAGCTTAAAATTTGTACTATTTGTAAGCCTGCAATTTACGCAAAAAGATAGTGATTTGCTAATTTTTACCCTTGTTCCGGCTACTCTTGCCTTCCATTTGCTTCTTCATTTCCTTAGAGGGCTTGGGCAGCTTCTCCCCTATCCTGGGGTTCTGTTTTTTGTACCAGGGCATGCCTCTGTATTCCCCTTCGCCATGGCGGTGCACCATGCGGGTTTGGCAGGAATTGATGGGGCAACTGGGGCGGCAGGAAAAGGCCAAACCGCTGGAGAAAAGAACCAGAAAGGTAAGGGCGCTTTTTTGGAGCAAACGAACCATAGGGTAACTGAAAATAGGTTAGGCTACAAAATAAGGGAAAACTTACCTACTGGAATTGGTCTTTTGAATTTTCCTGTAATATTCATACCTTAGGAGGACTTTCTACCTTAAAGTAGGCCTTGTCTGGATATGACTCAATTCTCTAAAACCCTTGCCTTTTTGGCGATTGGGGTAGCTTCTTCTACTGTGGCCGTAGGCCAGACGTCCACGCCCATTGGCACTGATGCCCAAATGAACCTGAATGCCCTGGCCACCTCGCCTGCCACGTCTAACGTCAGGATGTTTGACAACCGGTACCAGGGGGTGAAAGGCAGCCCGTATTTCTTAGAGGCCTGGGTACCGGGAACCGTGGAGCTGAAAACCAACAACACCGGTAAATCTGAGGTATTCAAAGATCTGCGGTTAAAGTATGATGTGTTCACGAACCTGTTATTTGCGGTACTTCCCCAAACCAAAGACACCATCCAATTCAGCACCGCACCCGTTCTCACGTTCTCCCTTGAACTGCCCACCAATCCTTCTCCGTTGCTTTTCACCCGGCTGAAAGAAGCCAAAGCGCTTGACCCGGCCTTGGCCGAAAGCTTTTTTGCGGTCGTGCTGGATAGTGAAGGAGGAAAAGCCAAACTGGTAAAACGGGTGGCCAAGTCTAAAATAGAAGCCAATTTCAAGGGTGCCTACAGTTCGGGCCAAGCCTATGACGAGCTGATTGACGAGACCCAGTACTACGTAGTAGCCAATGGTGCCATGCGCCGCGTAAAGTTGAACCGTAAATCAGTGCTGGAAGCCTTACCTGATCAGGCAGAAAAACTTAAGTCATTCATCTCCAGTCAAAAAATAGCCATGAACTCAGAGACTGATTTAATTAAGGTGGTGGCTTATTCCCAGACACTATAATAGAAATACTATCCCATAAAAAGAGCGCGGAAGGCCATGTGGCTCCCGCGCTCTTTTTATGGGGCTTTTTGGAAAAATACGCCTAAAATGCCCTCCGTACTACGCCGCCTTTGCGGCTGTCTACCTCTACTACCAGGTTAGGCTTGTTGGCTAGAACCACCCACCGCACCTTAATGAAACCAAGTCCCGGGATATTGGGGATCTCCAGGCGGGCCAAGTTCAGTTTCTGTTCTCTGCCCGGTTGCTGGTCTGGGTTATGGAGTACCATGCCTGCTACCACCGTGGAATCTTTGAGGGAGATATAGTCTGGCCGCTCTATCTTGTGCTTCAGGTCCTGGCCTGAATGCGTGGGGAGGATTCTGGTATTAGCCACGGTGGCGGTGATCTCCGTTAACCCATTGGATAGTTTCCTGGTCAGAACCTCACGTATCTCTAGCTGGGGAAGCTGGTAAGCCTGGTACAGCGTGAAGACCATGTTACGGTGGGCATCTTCCTGTAAAAGATCACCGGGGTGAGCCTGAGGAAAGTTCTTCTTGAAACCACCAATCTCAATGTTGCCGTAGGTTGGGTGCTCAAATGGTACCCATTCTACATAGGCATCTTGGAACGGGGGCATGTAATTGACGTCCACCGGCCCAGCTTCTTGTTCTGGGTCCTTGGTTTTTTGGCGGTCAACCTGCAGATACGGCGACATCAACTCATTGGAAAACGTGAAGATACCCCGGGCGTGGTGAAGCCAATTTAACTTGCCACCAAAAGCAGAATCCAGGTCTTTGTATACCAATTGGTAGGTATACCCCGGAATCACCTGCTCAGCGTATCTCTTCAACAGGTCATTTACCTGGTTGTGCCCTTGATTTTCCGTATTTCCTTCTTCCACTGCATCTAGGCTTTCTAAGCCCATGCCGCCATTACTGTGGTAGCTTTGGGCGCCGGCAATGTTGGGGTGCCGCAGCACAAAGTCCTTCACGGCCCGGTTTTCGGGTACAGAAAACGGATATTTGAGGGCCCCATGCTGAATATAATCCGGTTGCCAGTTCCAGGCCCAGTCACGGCTAGGGTCATAATACCCCGGAGGATCCTCATTCATTCTCCCGTCTCCATCCGCATCCAGGCCTTCATAACCCAGCAGTTCATACTCGCCCGACTGCCCGGCCTTAGCCGGTATCAAGCGTAATGGATTCTGAGGATCCACCACATACCTCCCTTTGGCTGATTTCCGACGCATAAAGGTGATGTGGCCGTCTTTATTAAGGTCATCTGGTTGGTCTTCGTCTACCAGGCCGTCACTGTCATCATCCAGGGGAATCATTCCGGCCCGGGTGGCATTGGCAGAATTGATCCGGTGCATGATATTGTCCCGCGCATCTGGGTTGATGGTGGGCAGGATGTAGAAGGTCTTCTGTTGCAGCAGTTCCCTTATGAAGGCATTGTCTTGGAAGTTCTCTACCAGGTACCAGGCCGTATACAAGGCAAACTCAGATCCCTGGAGCTCATTGGAGATGACATTGCCGTCCAGGTACATGGCCGGTTTGCGGAAGGGGTCACCGGTGTTGAAGTCAGAGATGGTCAAAGCCCAAATACGCTTTCCCTGGTAAGAATCACCAATGGTTTCCAACTTGACCAGGTCTGGGTAGGCTTTGGCCAGTTTAGCGCATATCTCTGTGATGCCGGCATAGTCATAATAGCGGTTCCAGCTGATGGGCACTTTGGGGTTTTGCGGGGGGCCAGCGGCATTGAACACCTGCTCTGGCGTTTGGGCCTGTACGTTATTCTCCCCCGTACCCAACCAACCTATAAGCAAAAGCGCGCAAGCGGAAAGTCTTTTCTTCATAGCGTTGATTTTAGCGGAGGTAGATTTCTTTGGTCTGTTTGCCGGCGGTAGGGCTGCTAGCGGTCACGGTAACGTATCCTTTTCCGTTAACCAGCCAGGAAACCTGAAACTTTTCGCCTCCGGCTACGGCATTGCTCAGTTGGATCTTGTTGCCGGACAAGATTTTCTGGTTGTCATTGGTGTGCAGGGTTACTTGCACTTTCTGCACCCAGCGCGACCGGTCGCCTAGTTCAGAATGGGTAGGTAGCGAACCTTGGTTATAGACCTCAGCCGTGATGCGGGTATTGCCTCCTGGCGCTTTCTCGGCACTGATGTTCACGATCTGCAGGGAGGGCATTGCTTTGGCAAAAGCCGAGAAAAAACGGAAGTGCTTCTGGGCGATGGGCTCCAGCATACGGACCGGAGGTGTATTTTTCACATACGGTGCCAAGCCTCCCACTTCCACCTCCTGGCCAGGAAAGTCTGGGTTCTTGATGGCTTTCCAATTCACGAAGGTGCCCACCACGTCGTTGGCTTCCGCCCAGCGCAGGAAATTAACGTCTTCATGGGCCGAGGGCGCTAACGGAGCAGCCCCATCTGAACTTTCTGAAGCGACCGGTACCAACGGAGTCCACCAACCGGGGGTGCTGAAGCTGTACCGCCCGTAATGGAAATAGGCCCATTGCAGCACATCACCCGGAGAAGGATCTACCTTGGGGCCGTTTTTAAGTAGCGTGGTACGGTTGTAGAGTTTGGAGACCTGTTCATTGACGGCCGCGTCTTTTTCCAAAGGCCCCGTGATGATGCGCGTACCTACTTTGTCTTTGTTAAACCGAAGAGGCTCAGAGAGGGTATTGGCCGGTCCAAACAAGAAAACGGCATAGACATTGGAGGCATCAAACATGAAATCAGCGAAGGCCTTGGTTTCCCTTTCTGACATGGGGTGCTCCCCTGCTCCCTCCGTAAAATATGGGTAGTCAAAGGTAAAGTTTCGGTTGAACTGCACGCCCCCTTCCGGGTCCTCGTTCCATTTACCATCCTTGTCGTTGTCTATCCCCTCAGTCAAGAGAAGGTACTCGCCTTGCTCCCCTTTCCCGACATCAGCTTTCACCATGACCCTGGGGTCTTCCTCTGACGGTTTATGGGTTCCGGAAGGGCTCTTCACGCGCATCAGGGTGATAAGGCCGTCTTTGTTCAGGTCTTCAAATGGATCTTCAAACATGCGGCCGTCCCGGTCATCGTCTACGGGCTGGGCATTGCCCAGACGCTCCCAGCGAAGTTTCTCATGGTACTGTTCAGAGGCATCTGGGTTCAGGTTGGGCAAGATGTAGAAAGTCTTCTGCTGCAGCAGTTCCCGCACCGAGTCCTGGAGCACCGCTCCCTGCAGCATTTGCTCGGCCATTTGCAGGGCTAGCTCAGTGGTGGCTAATTGGGTCCCCTCCAGTCCGGCGGCAATGACCAGAGCGGGTTTATTGGCAGCATTGTCGCGGCCCAGGGTCAGAAGCCAGATTTCCTTGCCAGTGGCGGTTTTGCCAATGGTGGTGAGCGAAGCCAGTTTGCTGTACCGGGCGCTCAACTTCTGCAGGCGGCTGGTGAGCTGGGCATAGCTTTGGTAATCACGCTGGGCGTGGGCCCAAGAACTAATGCCGGTGAAAGCCAGAACCAGAAAGGCGGCTTTTAAGGTACTTTTCATGAAAAGATGCTGTAAAACCTTAGTTTGCCTGTAAATGGAAAGCAGCTGGGGCCGGCTCTTCTCCGTGCCATTCCAGCAGAAACTGACGCACAAACTCCTGCATGTAGCTATGCCGTTCCTGGGCCAATTGCCGCCCTGCGGTGGTGTTCAGGCGTTCTTTCAAAAGGAAAAGCTTTTCGTAGAAGTGGTTCAGGGTGGGGCCCTGGTTCTTCTTGTATTCTTCAAAAGAAGCGTGTAAAAGCGGTTCCTGATGCGGGTGGTACATCTCGCGCCCTTTAAAGCCTCCGTAGGCAAAGGCCCGACCAATGCCTATGGCCCCGATGGCGTCTAGGCGGTCCGCATCCTGCACTACCTGGACTTCCAGGGTAGAAGGAGTAGTGTCTACCCCTGCCCCTTTAAAGGAAACCTCCCGTATGATCTGGCAGACGTCTGAAATCAAGGTTTCAGGCGCCTCCTGCTCACGTAGCCAGGTCGCGGCAGCGCGTGGGCCTGCCTCTTCATCACCGCCATGGAACTTCCAATCAGCTATGTCATGCAAAAGGGCGCCTAATTGCACCACCGTCAGGTCTGCTTTTTCCTGGGCTCCTATTTTAAGGGCATTCTGCCAAACCCGCTTTATATGCCACCAGTCATGCCCAGACCCCTCTCCGGCGAAAAGCCGTTCTACATGTTGGGCAGTAACTGCCACCAATTCTTCCGCATTCATGTCCGAAAAATAGGCATAAAAAAGCAAAGGCTCTTCCCCGGGTGGAGACAGCGGGTGATAAACCTGTTTTTGTCCCATTTTGGAAAAAGAAGGACCAAATCAGAAGCCGTTCAGGGACCAGTCATACGGCAGGTAGCGAACAGAAGCGTTCGGGTTAACCTTGGTTTTACTGTAGCGGTTGATGAACTGCAGCAGGGTGCCATTTTTCTTGAAATCGCCAGCAAACCATTGAAAGATAGCAGAGAGTTCCGCTTTAGCAGGAGCCAATTTGTTTCTGGTAGGGTCATTGAGGAATTGGATGGCCTGGTCTTCCAGCTGGGCGTTTACCCTGGCGCCGGTGAAGGCTTCGTTCCGAAGGCGCGGGCAGGAGGTTGAGGCACAGACGATGGCAAAATGGATGCGGGGCTCGTCAAACTGTTTCCGGAGGATGTCGTGCTCCAGGTTGTTCAGGGAATAGCGTTTATCGCCTATTTTGATGAACTTCTGATCCCAGACGGTATTTACGAAAGGGATTTTCCCGCCCAGGTCTTTGATGCTCTTCACGGGGTAGTCCATCAAGATCCGCTCCACGGTAAAGGCGTTGTAGGCATTGATCCAGTAGACCAGTTGTTCTTCCTGGGACCAGTTCTGATTAGGCGCGTTTTCCCCCAACAGCTTTAGGTACGCCTGTAGCGCGGGCCGGTCCTGCTGCCAGGCTTTGTAATTGACCCTGCCGTTGGGGCTCACGAATTTCTTTACTTGTTGATCCCAGACCGCATGGCTGACGGGCTTTGACTGCGCGTTAGAGGGCGATGAAAACCCACAGCCAGACCAACCAAAAACTGCCCACAGCAGGCTTACGTAGATCAAATGAATTTTCGCCTTCTTTTTATTCTCTGTTTTCATATACTTAAAGTGGCCTTGGGGGCTTTTCGTTTTCCTGCCACTTTGCCAAAAGAAGCCTAAAAATGTTCTTCTCAGCTGATTAGGTAACCAAACCCTGATTAAATCAGCCCTTAGAAAAGTTAGCTAAGGAGGCATCTTTCTCAATTCACCTCCGGCTCTCCTTTTCAAGGTACGAAAGGAGGTGTGGGTTTGGGTTTTAGAGGCAAATAGGCGAAATTAAAGAAATAATTATGAGGCCGTTATAGGTTATCATTACGGTAAACGCGTATAGTAAGGCAAACTATAAACCATCTCCTACTTGAAAACAAAACTACTCCTGCTGGCCTTTGTCACCCTGGGTTTCTCCGCTTCTGCGCAAACGCCGGAAGTAGCGCCCCAAGACTCTGTTGCCCCAGCTTACCGGAAATGGAATATCTATCCGGTTTTGTATTACACCCCAGAAACCCAGTTCGGGTTTGGCACCAAGCTGGTACACGTCAGGAAATCAGCGGGGGCCCTGGAAACCGACCGGCCTGACCTGTATTCCCCTACCCTGGTGTACACTTCCCGGAAGCAGATTTTGACCGCCTTATCCGCTGATGTATGGCGGAAACACAACGGTCAGCACCTTTCGGCGCAAGTAGAGTACAATGATTATCCTTATTTCTTCTTCGGGATTGGGAACAATACCCCAGATGAAGCCGAGGAAGCCTATACCAGCCGCACCATCAATTTCTTCGGGCAATTTGAACAGAGGGTCTTCAAGCAGGTGTACTTGGGAGCCCGGTATGAATTCAAAAGAGAGACCATCCCTGAGGTAGCCCCTGAAGGGCTTTTAGCGCAGAAAAGCATAGTGGGTAGTGAGGGTGTAGTAGCCTCCGGAGTGGGACCCTTGCTCATGGTGGACAGCCGGAACAACGTGTATACCCCTTCTGCCGGTGATTACCACCAGTTCTCAGCGGTTTTCTTTGGTAAATACCTGGGAGGCGAAGACAACTTTACCCGTTACAAACTGGACCTCCGGAAGTACATGTCAGGCCTGGGACCAGGGGTATTGGCGGTGCAGGGGCTCTTTACCTTCACCGTAGGCGATGCTCCTTTCCAATTCCTGGCACCCATTGGGGGGGTGAACGTGATGCGGGGCTTCCTGGAAGGCCGTTTCCGGGATGAGGATGCCGTAGTGGGACAAGTAGATTACCGGTTCCCCATCAAAGGCCGCATTGGGGGGGCCGTGTTCGGCGGAGCAGGTCAGGTGTCAAAAAGAATCCCCGATTTTGCCCTTGATGAATTCCATGTGGCCGGGGGCGGTGGGCTGCGGTACAAGCTTAACAAAGAAGGCATGGTGGTACGCGGTGACGTGGCTTTCTCCAACCAGGGCATGTACCTGTACTTCTCCTTCGCGGAGGCATTTTAACCCTCGTTTTCCTATAACAGGCAAAAAAGAAGCCGCGGCCAATAAAGGTCGCGGCTTCTTTTTTGCCAGAAAATTCTCTCTTCCAAGGGAGAATTTGCCTTGCAATAAGCTGATGCTTAAAGGAATACCTCATTACGTTTACCTAATCTCACGGGTGTCCAATGATCCCACCTTGGGAAGGACCTGGATCACGAACCGCCGGTCGCGCACATCGCCGGTACGGCCAGCTCCCTCAAAACCACTGCCGGAGGCGATGATCTCAATACGGTCTTTGGGGAATTTGATGCCGGCGCTGCGCCAGAACTGCAGTAGAGACAGGGCCCGTTTGTAACTTAATTCCAGCGCGTATTCGCGTTGGGTCACGTTTCGGGGGTCTCCCTTGGGAAAACTGGCCGCCCGTCCGTCAATCACGATCAGGTACTTTACATCAGTGCCTTTGACAGAGTTGATCACGCGGCTCAACTCTTCGCCGGCCCTTTTCAATGGAATCAGTGATTTCTCTGGAATGGTGGCGCTGCTTTGGGCAAAGAGCACATCTACCAATAATTCATGGCGTTTGTGCCGCTCATTGTACTGGAAGTACCGGCCATCTAACCTGGACAGCGCGGCTTTGATTTCATCCAGTTTGCGCTTCTCCTGCACTTCTACCTGCAGGCGCGCAATGTTGCGGATGTTCTCAGAATTTTTGTCAGTGAACATCTTGAAGCTTAGCACGAACAGCACCAGCATGATCAGGAAAAGCACCGTCATGAGGTCTACGTAGCTGGGCCAGAAGAAGTCTCGGTTGTCTTTGTTCATGGTGGGTTACAGTTTGCGCCGGTGATTCTGTCCGCTCCCGAAGATTTTGCCCATGGCGGCTTTCAATGGTCCAGGTTCCATGCTCTTCTCCACGTTTGCGTTCAAGACGGCCAATTGTTGCAGCAGGCGCTGCTGGATCTCCGAGTCGGTGTCTATCTTCTGCAAGAGGCGCTCATTCGTTTGTTTGATCTCTTGGGCCAGGTCTTGCTGCTGACGGTTGAGGGTGTCTTGCTGGCCAGTCAGGTTCTGGAACGGCTGCATGTAATCCAGGATGCGCTGGTACAGGTTGTCTTCGTTCAGGCGCCGGAAGTGTTCCTGCCATTTCTCATAAGCATTCTGGGCATCACGTTCCTGGTGCTGCAACCGGGCCTGCATGAGGTCCGTGAGTTTCAGGGCTGCTTTGTCAAAATACTGCTCGGTGCGGTTGGCAATGGTGTCCAGCTCTTCCTCATGGCGGGCGAAGAAGTTGATCTGCCGCTGAATTGACTCATCGTGCTGCTGCAGATAACCGGGCACCTGATCAAAGCCTTCCTGCAATTTGGTTAACCGGTTGAGCACCTGGGTGATATTGGTTGTCAGCTCCCCTCCTTTCCGTACCGACTCATTCAGGGCCTCCTGGTACTGCAGAAAGTTCAGAAACAGCCGCTCGCTCTCCTTGATCTTGTCAAACACCTGCAGGTTGGCGTTGGCCATCTGGGTAAACCCGATCTCATCCAGCTTCTGGATGAATTCCTTTTGGGTGCTGATGTTGTCGGTGAGGCTTTCCACGATGGGCCGGAACCCCATGATCTTGTCCAGGAAATCTCGGTTAAAGGAATCCAGCACCGACTTCAGGTTGCCCAGGCTGGCCGCCATGTCTGAATTCAGTTTGGGCAGCAGGTGGGTCTGCAGAAACGTGTAATAGTCATTTTTGAGGCGATCACGAGTGCTGCGGGCGTTCTTGAGCGCATTGTTGCCCATCATGGTCAACAACAGACCGCAAAGGCTCCCAGCCATGGCAATAAGCACCCCAAACAGAAACGACGGGATGTTTTGGTCCGTGATGAACGAAGACCCGTCTTCGGCGGAGCCGCCCAAACCCGTATACACCAAGCTGGAAAGACCTATGATCACCCCGGAGAAAGTGCCCAACAAACCCACATACAAGGGGGTGGCCACCGTGGACTGCACCTCATTGTCCTGCGCCTCCGCATACCGCTCGGCCACGTCTTTCAGGATATTGAAGTCAGCAGCGGCCCCTTTGTTCACCCGCAGGTAGTCATTGGTGCTTTGGATGATCTTCTGGAACGTAGCCGAGGGCTCCCGCACCTCAATCAAGTCAAAGGTTTCGCCCTGTTCGGCAGAATCCGGGGGAGAAACGGCGGGGGCCGCAGAGGCCAGGTAAAGGTTGCCGTTGTTCAGTAGCTGCCTGAACTTGTCAATGGCGATGGTATAGAAAGGGGTCTCACCATTCTGCACCTCAATGTGGAGTTCCTCGGCATCCACGGCAATGATCCGTTTCAAAACTGGGTTCGTGGGCGAGAATTCCCGGAAGTACTCGCCGTACAGGAGTTTTTCCCACTGCTGCTCCAGCGACAGTCCCGGCGCCGCTGCGGCCAACGGGTTCTCTTTGCCAGTGCGGCGGGCCACCGATAGGTTTTCTGCCCCCGGGAAAAGGCCGGTTATCTGGTTTATCTTGGCGAGGTTGGCCTGGTACACGCGCCATTGGTACCCCAGAATAAGGAGGACCAGGATGGCTTCAAAAATAAATATTCCTTCCATGGATGGTGGTGTGGTAACGGTAAGCTAAGGGATATACCTGGCTGGTTCCTGACGAAGCGGCCAACAGAAAAGCTTCTTCTTTGTAAGAATCTGGAGTAAAGCCCCAATTTAAGCATTTGGCCTAAATAACGGAGGAACCGTATTTAACCTGTTTTTCTTACAACAGGCCAAAAACGGTTCCTCCGTTCACTCAACTCGCATTCTTCTGCTTGTAAAGAAAAAGAATGATGCTTCTTCTGGGGCAGGTTTACCTGAAATCAATTCTGGCTTTCTCCTGTATCTTCCAGCCGCTGCTGGTGCGGGACAAGATGCCGTCTCCCTGCAAAACGATCTGGCTCACCATGCGGTTAGAAGGTTTCTCAAAGGAAAAGGCGTTTTCCAGACGGTCCATGCCCTGGGAGATCACAAACGCCTGGTTTCCTGAAAGGTTGAAACGGTACCGGGTGCTGGGGCTTCCCTCGGCGGGAGTATCAATCTCCAGGTAGCTGTCAGAATCAGGGCGGTGCTGCAACTGGTGGGTTTTGATGATCCCGTCTTCGGGGATGATGGCATAGCGCGTTCTGCTCACCGGGGCCTCTTGCTTTGCAGGGGCCTCCTGCTGGGTGAGCTCATTGAGAAGATCATCCCCAACAATACCGCTACCCAAAGTAGGGCTAACCGAGGATTGGTCCAAGGGAGTTTGTTCAGGATCTGGGGTGTTCATAGGCTCTCTTCTGCGGTTTTCGTTTCTTCTCTGCTGAGGTTGCTGTTGCCCCCGCGCGGCCTGGGGTGTTCCATCACTGTTCAATGGCTGCGCCTGCGGCTGCTTTTGACGGGGTTCCTGCGGTGGGCGGTTTTCTCTGGGCTCCCGTGGTTCCCGGGGCTCGCGCGGCGGTCTTTGCTGCTGTTGGGGCTGGCCTTCCTGTTTTACCCTTGGTTCCTGCGGGTTTCTCTGTTGCTGTGGCTGGCTCTGGTTTCTTGGTTCCTGCGGTTGCTGTCCTCTGCCGGCTTGTTGTCCCTGCTGTTTCTGGCGGGGTTCCTGAGGCGGTTGCTGCCCTCTACCGGGTTGCTGGGGCTGCGGAGCAGGCTGCTGGCCTCGGCCGCCCCGGGTGTTTTCCGGCTGTGCGCCTTTGTTGTTCCGTTTGATCAGGTTCTCCATAGATTTCAGGCCCGCTTCCAATTCGCGGTTCTTTTTCTCCAGGTTCTTGATTCGGTACACCAGGTCACTTGCTTTGTAGAAGGTAAACCCGGCTACTAAAATGGCCAGGATTGCTAAGATTAAAGGTACATATGTCATACCATCACGTTGTTATAGGATATAAAAATAAATAAGGAAAGATGCCTTCCTTACTCTATCTGGAGAGCAAAGAAGGCATCTGGTTGGGTTACACCAATGCACCTACCTGTTGCTGGTACAATTCTTTAGACAACAGGTAAAGGGATTGTTTAAGCGGCATAAAGAACATGGTCTCCGGTATCAGTTCCCGGTCTGAAAGCCCACGCAGGGTTTCTTCCAGTACCATGGTATAGCTGTCCTGAATGTGGTTGCGCATGAAATTCAACACCCAATGCGGATCTACCTCCACGCCCATGGTGCGCATAAGTGGGGCAATGTCGGCATCGTCCAGCAGCAGTTCCAGGCAGCCCATCACATTGGCCAGCACTTCCTGGCGCAGCGGGGAGGCAATCTGGCTTTTGTTCACCGGAATCAGCGAATGCTCGCCAGGGGCAGCACCCGTCGGACGCATGATCGGAATATCCGTCAGGTCTGAAAGGTTGGTTCCTTCCAGGGCCATGGCTCCTCCATTGGCGGTCACTTGCTTGGGGTTGTCTACCAGCACCAGTTTGAAGTTGGCCGGAGGCTCCTGGCCGGTTACCTTCTTGAAGATGGTTTTGGCGTACCGCTCCACATTGGTGAGGTTGTTGCCCGCGCTCAGCAATTTGATGTACAAACTGCCCTGCCCGCTGAAGCAGATATACCGGGGAACTTGCGCCCCAATTTGCTGGGTTAGCTGCGCCAGGTGGTACATCAATGACCCAAAGTGCAGGTAGAACATGAGGCGCAGCTGCCGGGCCTGCAGTAATTGCGAGCTGTAATGCAACTCCTTGTCATAGCTGAAGAGCAAGCTGGTGATGTCCGCTGATCCGAAATCAGGGTTATCCAGGGCAGTTTCCAGGAACTTCTTGTATTCCTTGCCTTCCTCCGTTAGCGGAATCTGCAGCACGTGCGCCACCCCGTATTGGAGCAGACCGTTGTCTTTGCTGGTTCTCACCGAGGCGAAGCCATCGCCCCACAGGTCATTGCCCGCAAAGCGGAACGACGCGCTGTGCGACGGTTTCCGGTTCGTGAACAAAAGCACATCGGTGGTACCACCGCCTATGTCCACGTTGATCAGGTTCTCGTTTTGGCTAGGCACCACGGCCCCGGTTCTGGACAGGAAGTAGAACGGCGCCACCGACTCGGTGATGCAGGCCGTATTCCGCCCGTTTTTGAAGATGTTGTGGTAAACCCCGTCCCATACGTTCTGGAACATGTTGCGCGAGTAATCATCAAAGCTCAGCGGCGCGAACCACACCACTTTGGTGTTGGCCACATTGCCGTGGTTCAAGACCACCTTGTTCTTGATGAGCAGCATGATCTCGGTGAAGAAGGCTTCAATGCGGCGTTTACCAGTATTGGAAAGAGTCTCGCTCCACTTGAGGTCGGTGTGGTACGTTTGCTTGTACTGGTCCTGGTGCGTGCCTTCGGTGTTGATGGAGAACCCGATGTTGATGTTCCCGAACAAGCTTGGGATCTGGTTCTCAAAGTCAATGGACTCACAGGTGGCGGTTCTGGTGGGGAAAGAATACAGGGAACCACCGGAGTTGATAATCAACGGAATGAACTCGCGTTTTAGCAAGGTCTCCACGGCAAACAAGCGCCCGAAGCCCCGTTTGTGAAAACGCTGGTAATCGGTGAGGGAAGCATCATCAGAAGGCTTGTTCAGCATGACCAGTTGCAGATCATTGGCCGTGATGGCAAATTCCTTTGGGGCCTGGTTCGCGCCGGCGGTGTAGGCGATGTGGGTGTTGGAAGTACCGAAGTCAATCGCGAAGGTGAAGTTCTGGATGCCCTGCTGCACCTGCTGGAACTTAGGCACGATCAAAGCCTTTCCGGTTACGTCTACCCCGGCATGCGTGAGTTCCGCAAAATCAAAGTGGGTGCCTCTGATCTCGTAGTAGGTGCTGCCCGCGCTGCTGTTGCTTTTCTTCGTGCGGCGCTGGGCCGTGGCCGAGATGATGCCTCCACCAGCGTCCAATAGCCGTCCGCCTGAGAAAAAGGCCAAGGAATGGTTCCGGTTTACCAACAGCGGGTCAATGTCTTCGTCCACCAGCATGACCTTGTAGAAGTCATTGTAGGTAGGCGCATCCGTGAATTTGTAGAACGGGAACACGCCCACGCCCACCCTTGATTTCAGGATATGGCCTTTCTCCGGGATAATCTGCCCGTGCGCATCTTTGGAGTTGAGCGGGTTGTCATAATAACTGCGCTCATACACCACGTGGCCCTGCTCCGTGGGAATCTGCAAGGTGACGCGCACATGGTTCACATCCACGTAGAAAGTAAGGTGCGTGGCCAAATCCTCTGGGGTGAAATACTCAAAGTATAGGCTGGTCACCGGTAACAGGTAATTGAACACTTTATCGGTTACGCCCGGTTGAAAGAGCACGGTGCCGCTGTAAAAGCGATCAATGTTCACTTCATAGGGCACCTGCACAATGGTTTCCTGCAAAAGGTCATTGATGGTAAGGTACGGGTAGTTGAACCCTACTCCTGGCAACGACCGGGCCGGTATCTCTTTAGGGTCTGAATAACCCACCGGGGTATTGGGAGGCCAGGCCAGGTTGTTGACGTACTTCATGTGCGGCGCCAACCGTAGGTCGGGCTTGAGCACGATAGGCCGGTCACCGTTGAACAGTCCATTGGAAGGCCGCAGGAAAAGGTCACTGCTGGTAACGGCTGTCTGGTCTTTCTTCACCAGGAACGTCAGGTGCCCTACGTGTACC
Organism: Rufibacter glacialis; assembly: GCF_008271745.1. GTDB lineage: Bacteria > Bacteroidota > Bacteroidia > Cytophagales > Hymenobacteraceae > Nibribacter > Nibribacter glacialis. Next base: position 87,065 of record NZ_VKKZ01000020.1, read on the forward strand.
GGGTTCTGCTGCAGATCCACCAGCGGCAGGTAATCAGCGGCAATGGCATTTTGCCCTACCACGCCAGACATGCTGATGCTCTTGAGCAGGTGCTCATCTAAGGCATTGTACACGGCCGGGAATGCCTGGATATACGCCGGGTTGGAGACGAACAGCTTGTGCACATACTCTTTGAAGTCGCGCTCACGGTCTTGCAAAGAGATGTAGTTATTGTCAAAGTACACGCCCATGTTCTGCGCCCGGTTGATGGCCAGCGGCTGCACGTTAGGAGACACGAAGATGAAGGTCAGCGGGGAAGTACCGCCCAACAACTGCAAATGGCGCTCGCCGCGGGCGTTCGTGGACTCCAGGTAAAACAGGAACAAGTCTTCAACCCCTCTGAACCGGTTGTCGTTCATGAACAGCTCCAGCGTTTTGCCCAACAAGTTGGTATTAGGATTCGCCTGCATGGAGGCTAGTTGCTGGTGTTTGTTCCAGCGCCGGATCACAATCTTGTTTCCGCCCTGGGCGTAGCTCTGGTGGTTGTAGAGCAGTTCCCATAGATCCCAGAAATGGGTCACAAATTTGTGGTAGATGCTGTTGGTAGAGCTGGTGACGCCTTGTTTCACAAAGTCGAACGCCGTCTCAAACAAGTGCATGCGCGCAAAAGGCGTGGGTATGGAAGCGTTGATCTTCTGAGCCCTTCCCCCGGCCCCATCTACCATATCTTTGATTTCGGTACTGGTAATCTGGCTTGTCTTGGCCCAACCTTCTACGTTGGAGCCGGTTTTATGTAGTCGAAGTACTTTCGGCATAAATTATTCAGTTTTTAAGGTGTTTTCAGGAAAAGAAGCCTGAATCAGCCTTGGCTATCCAGGTGCTCTTTCCCTATTCCTTTTACTATTCCTCTAAAAGAGGCTATTTGTCACTTCTGCGCCCCTCTTTGTAAGAGAACTGGGGATGTTTCTCATGCTGATGAAGCTTTCTATTTAATTCTCAAGCTTAATTGCTAATTATGCGCAATTACAGAGAACAAAAGATCACGGTTCTTCCACCGGCTAATCATTCCCATACCTCCCTTCTAAGGGCGACGGAATCCGTGATTCTAGGAATACTTTAGCTTGTCTTCTACCAGGTTCTTGGTGGCAATCTCAAAGGCTTTGATAGTGGCTTTGAACGCTTCACGGTCTGATACAGATTCTGAGGCCCGGTTCAGTTCTTTCACAAAAGCCCCTTGTGAGATTCCCTTGTTCAGGAAGCCCGTCTCCACTTGCTTGTCAGCGACCATGCGGTTAAAGTCAGGCTCGTTAAGGTGGAAGGCGGAGAAGGTGCGCTCCATGCGGCCCAGTTCTTTCAGCCAGCTTTCATACCCAAAGTCATGGCTGGACAGGAATTTGTTCAATTCCTTGAAAACAGGCTCATTACGCATGGCCCCGTTGAGGTCCACGCCTTTGGCATAGGCTGCCTGGGCATCATCCGGCACATGGGTGTTGAAATAGCGGGAGAAGTAGTGGAACCGGATCAATTGCTTGGCAATGCGGTCGCGCGTTTCCTGGTCAAAATGCGAGAACTGCACATTATCCACGTCTTCGCGCAAGCCAAACTCATGGAACAGCGCATTGCCAGTCAGGTCATTGTCAGAGTAATCCATGAAGTCAATCACCGACAAGGCGCTCAAGAGTTCCACTAGGTGGGCATCATTCTTCTGGCTGGCCCGGCCCGGGTTGTTCTCCAAAGGTTTGTCTGGCGTATCCCCCATGTAATAGGTAGCATTCACCCCGGTGAGGTGGTTCTGGTAATAAGACAGCGCGTCTTTGGCCTTGGTGGTGAAGGTATTGGAATCAATAAAGTCTGCCTCTACCCCGGCAGCCGGTTGTTCCAATGAGAAGTACGGCAATACTACCATGGCTCCCGTGAGCGCGGAGTTCAGGCTGGAGGCATTCGGAAGCTTTGAATGGCTGTCTTTGAAGTTCTTGAGCAAGAGCGGAAATCCGGCAGCCCCGGTTCCCCCAAAAATGGAGCTCACGAAGAAAATACGGTCCCCAGCCTGGAAGTTGGAGGCGAAGAAGCGCATCTCCGGTGAATCAATGATCTCATTGAGCACCACGCTGCCCACGTTGGGACTTCCTCTGAAACCTACGTCCAGGCTGTTGTTCAAATTCTCTGGAGTGAACAGCAGGTCTACCAGCGCCTGGGAGTCTATGTCCAGCTGGTTGTACCCAACATGGTCTTTGAACGGCTTGTTGATGCCCCCGAAGTCATACACGAACGAGTCTCTGATTTTAGCGGCCCCGTCGCCGGCAATGCTGGAAAGGGTGCTGATGTTGGTATGGAAGAAACCTTCGTCGCGTTTGCCCAGCTGGTCGTGCAGGTGCTTGTAGGTTTTGAGCAGTTCAACGGTACGGTTCATGTCCCCGTTCTGGGTGTCGGGGTCAATGATAATAGGGACTATTTTATCACAATTCTTGATCTTGACACCGGCCGCCATGAGCATCACCAGAGAGCGGATGACTCTGGAGCCCGTGCCACCAATTCCGAATACAAAAAGTTTTGCCATAGGTTATTTTGTGTGTGGCCATTTCATAGGAGTCGTCCAGGCCTGGACAGATCCTTTCTTAAGCAATAGAGAAAAAATAAAAAACAGGATGAGGCTGAGGATCGCGTTCACCAAAGCAAAGGTGTAGGTGTAGGAATGGGTTTCTACGCCATTGCTGCTCACCTGTGAAATAGGCACGATAAACGCGATCACGGCATTGATGATGAGCAGGATAATCCAATGCTTGGGTTTGTACAGGCCGGTGCTCATGGCCCGGTTCAAGACATAATAATACAGGAGAACCAATGCCAATGAAATCAGAATCAACTGTATGCCGGTGTTAGGGAAAATCACCTCTCGGTAATCATTGGTAAAATTGGCAGGCATAGGCCTACCCAGGAACAGCTCATACAGGCCGGAGAAGAAATTTTGGATCATCCTTATTTGGTTTCTTTGTTAAACTTCATTGTCACACTAAATACAAATTCGCTTTTATCACGGTACAGCGCCTGCACCCCTTCCATGATCTTGTTCAGTTGGTACGTTTTACGGGGAGCTGCGGCCGGGTTATTGTCATTGGTGGTGGTCCATTGATTGATCCAGGTAGGCACCACCTGCGGCAACTGTAGCGTGATGGATCCGGCATTGGCGGTTAATTGCGGGACGTGTATCCGCACAAAGTGCGTGTACTTTGCCAAATCTGGCGTGGCCTTCACTTCCTCTGATGCCGCAATTACTGTACCAATAGCTGCTTTGCCGCCAGTCATGGCCAGCTTCAGGTTCCGCTTCAGAAAGCCCACGTCCTGCATGGAAGAAGGTAAGTCTTTCAGGTCCAGGCCAATGGTAAATTCTACGGGTTCTTCTTTCTGCGGACCTAAATTGATGCTGGTGCACACCTGGGCGGTACGGCTGGTACAATACACAACGCCAACCGGCCGGAAGATATTGGATTTAAGCAGGGCAGAGAAAGGGATAGATGGGTAGTTGAACCCGAAATAGGCCTGCTGGGCCGGCAGGTTCCGCAGCACTTTGTTGATCACCGTCTGCACCTCCTGCTGCTTGCCAATGACCCATATGTAGAACGGGACTTCTTTTCCGGCCAGGGTCTGCTTTACCGCCGGCTTCTTCACCGCCGGGTAGTAGTTCCCGAAGAAAGGCGAGGCTTCAGCCAGGACCGCCACCACCAGGTTTTGGTGCTCCGCCTGTTTCAGGCTGCTTCTGATGTCTGAATCAAGTGACAGGAACTGACCTGGGTTGTTGGGGTCCGGCCCATGAATGAAGTCAGAGACGATCACACTCACCGCTCCCTTTTCCATGGAGTTTTGTAGGGCTGCCTCCAACAATTGAGGCAAGGGCGTGCCCCGTACATCGGCGTTGATGCCACTGACAATGGTGTTTTTCAAAACTCCGTAAGAAACACTATCCAGCACCGGATTGCCCTGTGCGTTCTGCTTGGCCAGGTAATAGCGGTGGTCGTCTACGTACACGCCATCCTGCACTTCTGAAATCAGCTTGTTCAGGCGGCTTTGGAACGTGGTCGGTTCTTTGTCAGCGGCCGGGGGTGGCATAAAGCCTTTCATGCCGTTAGACACCTCCAGGTACAGGTCTACGTCTACCTTAGTTGCCGTAGTGGGAGCCGGAGCCGGGTTAGAAGCTTGCGAGCGGTTCTCTTGGGTGGGGGCTTCCTTGACAGGGGCCTTGGTAGTTTCTGGCGAGACAGTTTCCTGGCTGGCTTCCTTTTTATAGCAGCCCGTAAAAGCCAGCGCACCCGCCAACAATAGGATTTTACTTCTACCAATACACCTTGTTCTGTACATGCTCTTTGTATGAGTATTAATGGGCACTTACTTACAATATAGTAAAAAGGTTATCTTTCAAAACATCCAAAGCGGGACTAAAAAAACGCCTAAAAGGTAAAATCTTTGCCTTTAGGTGGTTGCAGCCATGGCTTGTTGAAAAAGCAATATATAAAAAAGGAAATGAACCCCCTCTTTGACCTAATAATTGACTCTTATGTAGGTCTTTATAATGAACCGTTTTCCCTTCTCCTTCCTGTAAACGAAATTTTAACGTTAGCAGGGGCCAATTATTTGGGGATTGTCAACTCCTCTCCCCGTTTTAGGTATACTATTTCAATAAGAACCAGAAAACATGATCACAGCCTACAAACTTTTTGCCGGGGAAGATGGCCATTCGTACTTCCAAAAAGGCACCATCACTGAGAAACAGCTGACGGGCGTGGAAGCGCTTCATTTCAAAGAAACCCCCGCTGACTACGCTTATGACTGGCACACCGCCCCTACTACCCAATACGTGTTAACGTTATCAGGCACCCTCCAATTCACCACCAGTCTGGGAGCTACCTTCATCATACACCCAGGCGATGTGCTCATTGCCATGGACACCGTGGGCAGCGGCCACAAATGGCGCATGCTGGGGGATGAACCCTGGAAACGGGCGTATGTGGTGTTTCAAAAAGACACCCAGATAAATTTTGTACCTGATGAAGGAGAATAGCCTCTTCCCGTAAGACTAGGACCGGGTTGCAGGTAGAAGAGAGATTTATTTATAAAGCCTTGGGCTGAAGGGGGAACCCGCGGTCAAGAATCTTCCGGAGAGTAAGAAATGGGGTTTTGCGGCCTATTTTCAGTAAGTAAACCTAATACAGGAGATTGCTCGTGATGGCTTTCCCAAGGCATGAAAACTTGGCCTGGAACCAAAAGCCCCTTGATGTTTTCAGGCTGTTTCTGCAAAAAGGCTGTTTTTGCAGAAACAGCCTGAAAACAAAAAGCCCTTACCGGCAGGGCCAAGTAAGGGCTTTTAAAAAAGAGCCTCCTGCCGGGATCGAACCAGCGACCTACTGATTACAAGTCAGTTGCTCTACCAGCTGAGCTAAGGAGGCTTTTGCCATCCTGTTTCTGGTAGGAACAGGAAGCGGTAATAAGGTGAATTTCTATAAAAACAGCCTTGTGAGAAGTACACTGAAGGTGTTTTTTTTTAAGGAGCCTCCTGCCGGGATCGAACCAGCGACCTACTGATTACAAGTCAGTTGCTCTACCAGCTGAGCTAAGGAGGCTTTTGCTGTCGGAAACCCAGGTGGTTTCTGAAAGCGATACAAAAGTAGAGGTCTTTTTGATATTTGCAAAAAGACCTCTTAACTTATTTGTTTCCTTTTGATAAAGGGCCTGAAAGTCAATCAGAAAAATTTAGGAGCGCAGGGCTTTCAACTGCCTTTTCAGGTGCTGGATGCGGTTCTGGGCCTCGTCAATCTTTGATTGGTATTCTTCCCGCAGCTTCTCGGCATTCTTGGAACGCGCGAAGAATTCAATGTTGGTTTTCAGGGTAGAGATGTCGTTCTCCAGCGAGGTGATATCGCGGCGCAGGTGCTGTTCTTTCTGGTACAGCTTCTGATCCCCATCTGGGCTGGCCTTGAGGTGGTTCAACTGCAATTGGAACAGGGTCTGCTCTTTCTGCTCCTTGTTCATCTCGGGCACCTTGTCCAGGTACTTAGACAGCAAGGAATGGAACCGGTCTTCTACCTTTGGGTTGCGCTTGGGTTCATTAGAGAACGCGTGCCATTCCTGATGGATCTGGTTGAACTCGTCCAGAGAACCCACAAAGGTAGGGTCTGCCACTTTAGAAGCCAGTTGCTCGCAGTAGGTCTGCTTTTGCGCCGACAACTCATTCAATTGGCTTTCCTTCTGCTGGGCCTCCTGGTGCAAGCGGTCAAAAAATGCGTTACAAGCGGTGCGGAATCTGTTCCAGATCTTGTCTGAGTACTTGTCTGGCACCCGGCCAATGGTTTTCCATTTCTTTTGCAGCTGAATGAGTTTTTCCTTGGTGCTGTCCCATTCTTCGCTGTTCTGCAGACTTTCAGCTTCTTCGCAAAGGGCTACCTTCTGGCGGTAGTTCTGCATCTTCTCTTCGTCCAAGGCCTTGAAGAAGGTGTTCTTGTGGTGGAAAAAGGCCTTGTAAGAGCTCCAAAAGGCCTTGTTCACCTCCTCCGCGTTTTCTTTGGGCACCAGGCCGGCCGCATCCCAGGCTTCTTTGAGTTGCTGGATCTGGTCTGTTTTATCACGCCAGTCATTGATGCGGTCTGAAGTGAAGTGGGAGAACTGTTCAATCTGTGCCAGCAATTCTTTCTTCTTGTCCAGGTTGGCCATCTCTTCGGCTTTTCTGGATTCAAAGAAGGCTTTCTTGCGCTCATGCACCTGCTCAGAGGCCTGGATGAACCGGTTCCACACGGGGTCGCGCATGTCATTGGGCACTGGGCCTATGTGCTTCCACTCATCATGCAGGTGCCGCAGTTCCTGCAACGCCTTGTTGATGTTCTCCTCTTTGGCCAAGCCTTCGGCCCGCTCGCAGAGCAGGTTTTTCGCATCCAGGTTCCGCTTCCGGTCCAGCTCCTTCAGTTCAAAGAAGATGCTGCGGTTGTTGTAATACATGTCCAGCAGGGCGTGGTAGGAATTCCACAACTGCTGGGCCTCTGCCGTAGGAACCTGGCCAATGGCTTTCCACTCATTCTGCAGTTCTTTGATGGAGCTGCCGCTGGTCTGGGTCTCAGAAGATTCAATGAACACCCGCAGGCGCTCCAGCAACTCCCGCTTTCTCTGCAGGTTCACCACCTTCTGTTCTTCTTCCTGGCGCTGCTCCCGGAACTTGGCTTCCCGGAACCGCTGCATGGCCTGCTCCACATCTTTGTGCGACCGCGGGGCGTTGTACTCAAAGTCATCTGTTGAGCCACCTTCGGCCACAAACCGGTTCAAGGCTTCCTGCCGCTCCTCCTGGAACTGCTGCTCATATACCCGGTACAGGGTGCCCAAAGCCCGGCCAGATTTGCGGGCATTTCCTTCCTGGGCCAAGGCCAGAATGCGGTTTCTTACTTCCTCAATGGGAAGATGCGAGAAATCCTCTTCCAAATGAAGCTCTTCCTCTTCAGGGTGCACCTCTTCAGAGGCCGGCATGGCCGGAGCAGGCTCAGAGGCACCTACGCCTTCTTGTTCAGTGGCAGCTGCTGGGCTTTCCACATTAGTCTCAAACTGGGCAGGCGCTGTTCCTGGGCTGTTTTCTGGCTCTGCCGATGCATCTGCGGCAACACCACTGGCCTGGCCAGGGTCTTCCGGGTCTGCTTCCATGGAGCCCATGGCCGGCGTTTCAGTGGCCAGTACACTGGACTGGGTGAGGTCTGGGTCTACCTGAGGGGCAGCTACGTCAGAGCCATCTACAGGCGAGGCGCTACTAGAGGCGGGGGCTTCCTCCACGGCAGGTGATTCTTCCATCATGTCCGCAGGGTTTCCTGGTTCCTCCTGGCGGCCATTTATCTCGGCTATACGGTCTTCCAAGATTTTACGCTGTTCTTGCGCCGGATCCTGGTTCGTTCTTTCTTCCGTATTTCCGATTTGCTGATTTTCCGGATCTTGGTTCATCATTCACGTGGGGCTTTGCGCCGTTGGATTAGTTTAAACTTGGGTCTGCGGGGTAGTTGGCGTACATCTTGTATTTGCCTCCCATTTCCTTTAAAATATCGCGCCACAAGGTATTTGTATTCAAAGAAAGCAATTTATTCGCAGCATTGTTATTAACAAACCAAACATTTTTCTCAATTTCTTCCTGTAACTGGCCCGGGCTCCACCCGGAATAACCCACAAAAAACCTGATATCGTCCTGTGCCACCAAGCCTTGGTTCAGCAGGCGGGTGAGTTCTTCGAAGTCGCCTCCCCAGTACAAGCCCTCTGAGATGGGCTGCGCCTCAGGCAGTTGCGCCAATCGATGGATGTAATGCAGGGTGTTGGGTTGCATGGGCCCTCCTACTGCCAAGGCCATGTCAAAGACCTCTCCGTTCACTTCCACCACATCTGATAAATGGAGGGCAGAAATGCGGTTCAGCACCAGGCCTACGGTGCCTTCTTTGTCATGCTGGCAGATGACCACCACGCTTCTTTCAAAGTTGGGGTCTCCCAGGTAGGGCTCTGAGATCAATATGCTTCCGTTCTGTATCTCTTTCATCATCTTTCTTGCCATCTGTTCCCTGGATTTTGCTCTCTATACTTACTGTATCGGTTTGCAATTGGTTTGCGGGAGCGGTTGAATTGCTTTCTATTAACGCGGGCAAAGGTAGGGTGGTATCTGCTAAGAACTAAAAGAAAGGCCTTTTTTAGGTGAACCTATACCTTTTCAGGAGAAAGCCCTACTTTTGGCTTCCACAACCTGTCAAGCCCCACGCCATGGAAAAACCCTTGTCTCTCGCTGATATCAGGATCAACTATTCCTTGAAGGAACTCACCCAGGAATCTGTTGCCCAGGACCCGCTCCAGCAATTTGGCACCTGGATGGAGGAAGCCTTGGCGGCCAAGGCCGATGAACCCACGGCCATGACCCTGAGCACGGCCACAGCCCAGGGGCGGCCCACGGCGCGGGTGGTCCTGCTCAAGGCCCTGGAGAAGGCAGGCTTCGTCTTTTACACCAATTATGAGAGCCGCAAAGGCCAGCAACTCCAGGAAAACCCCTTCGCCGCCCTTACCTTTTTCTGGCCCTCGCTGGAACGGCAGGTTCGCATAGAGGGAACCGTGGAACGGGTGCCGGAAGAGATGTCAGACGCGTACTTCCAGAGCCGCCCCCGGGGCAGCCAGATTGGCGCCTGGTCATCGCCGCAAAGCCAACCCATACCCGACCGGTTCGTTCTGCAGCACCTGGAACAGGAATACACCGCTAAATTCAAAGACCAGGAAGTGCTACCCCGGCCAAGCCATTGGGGTGGGTACCTGGTGCGGCCTCAGCGCATAGAGTTCTGGCAGGGCCGGCAAAACCGCCTGCATGACCGGCTCCTGTACGAGTTGGAAAGCAGCGGGAACTGGCGTATCCAGCGGTTGGCCCCCTGAGTTATGCCGGTCTATTTCAAAAAACAGTCTTAAAACCTGGCCATGGCTGAAATACTTCCCATCAAGGGGTTTCGGTACAACCCTAAACTGCCCTTTTCCATTGACGCACTCACCTCCCCGCTTTTTGACGTGGTGTCTATAAAGCAGCGGCAGGCGTTGTACAGGAATTCCTATAACAGCATCCACCTTTCGGTTCCCCCGGGGCCTGACCCCGCTGACAGTGCCCGGCGAACGGTGGAGCATTGGAAACGCGCCGGCATCCTGCAGCAAGACCCGCTGCCCGGCATTTACGTGTATTACCAGTATTTTACCCTCCCGGGGTCCAGCCGGGAATTCTGCCGCAAAGGGTTCATGTGCCATATCAAAGCCTACCCCTGGGAAGACCAGGTGATCCTGCGGCACGAGAACACTATTCCGGCGGCGGTGAATGACCGCATTGCCTTGCTGGAGGAAACCCAGATGCATACCAGCGCCACCCATGGCCTCTTCACCGACCCAGAGTTCACCCTGGAGCAGTACATGGACGAGAGTATCACCTCTCCCCTGTATGAATCAGAGGATTACCAGGGGGTGCGCGATGTGCTCTCGGTGATTCATGATGCGGAGGTGATTCAGAAGTTCGTGGACCTGCTTAGAGACCAACAGGTGATTCTGGCAGATGGCCACCACCGGTACGAGGGGTCTTTGCAGTACCGCCAGAAGATGCTGCAGGCGTACCCGGATACTACCGGGGAGGAGCCTTTCCATTATCACTTGATGTACCTCACCAACGCCGCCTCAGATGATTTAAGAATACTGCCAACCCACCGGCTCTTAGATACTTTGCCTTTGGCACCTGAAGTTTTCCTGGAGAGGCTGCAAGAATTTTTCACGGTGCTTCCTATTGCTGACCCTTTTGAACTGGATGAGATCATCACCGGTAAGAAATGGGCGTTTGGGGTATACCTGGAGGGAGAAGCCTACAAAGTGCGGCTGAAACCTGAGGTGCACGCGCAGCTTTCCTGGCACATGCCGCAGGAAGTAAAAGACCTGGACCTGACCGTCATGCATTACTTTATCCTGGAGGAGGTGTTGGGCATTCCGGCGGAGGAACAGAGACAATACCAGGGCCTCTCCTACGTACGCTCCTTTGCCGAGTGCCTCTCCAAAGTGGATGCCGGAAAAGCCCAGCTCGCCCTTATCACCAATGAGGTGAAAATGGAAGAAGTACAGCGGGTGTGCCATTCTGGTGCGGTTATGCCCCAAAAATCAACGTTCTTTTACCCCAAAGTCATTTGCGGGTTTTTATTCAGCTCAATCGCAGAAAATGAATTCCACTAGAAACCTTATCCTGGCCTCTAATTCCCCACGCCGTAAAGAACTGCTCACCAACCTGGGTCTCACTTTTGAGGTGCGGGTAAAAGAGGTAGACGAAAATTACCCCCCGGAACTGGCCCGCGCGGAAGTGGCCGAATACCTGGCCGCCCACAAAGCCAGTTTCTACCAGGAGGGCCTTAACCCGGAAGACGTCATCATCACCGCCGATACCATAGTCTGCCTGGATGAACTGGTACTGAACAAACCATATGACCACGCCCAGGCCACGCGTATGCTCACCATGCTGTCGGGCCGCAGCCATGAGGTGTATACTGGCGTTTGCCTCCTGAGCCAGGAGAAAAGCTTGGTGTTCCATGACGTGACCACCGTGCACTTCCGTGACTTTACCCGCGAGGAGATTGACTTCTACATCAACACCTACAAACCCTTTGACAAAGCCGGTAGCTACGGCGCCCAGGACTGGCTGGGATTGGTGGGCATTGAGCGTATTGAAGGCTCTTACTTCAATGTAATGGGGTTACCGGTTCACCGGTTGTACCAGGAGTTGCAGACGTTTTAGGTTTAGGTATCCACTCAAGAGAGGTGCTTGGTTGCTTTAGCCTGATGGGCCGGAGACAAGGCAGTGCCTTGTCTCTACAGAAACCTCCTAATCCCGAATTAAGCGTTTTAGGCGCCTTTTCAAAGAAGGAGGGCTAAAACACCGGGAAGTCCTTTTCTACCTTCTGCGGATGCTTTCCTGGATAAGGGATCTTTTTATTAGAATAGCCCAGAAACAGAAAGCCCACTATCCGCAAATAGTGGGCTTTCTGTTTCTGGGCTATTTTTGAAAATCTTTATTTAAACTTATCTTTCAGGATTTCAATTTCCACGCCCGGCGCGATCCGCTCATATAGAATGTTGTACACGGCCGTAGTAATGGGCATTTCCACGTTTAGGCGCTGGTTGAGCTGGTAGATGCTCTGCACGGCATAGTAGCCTTCGGCCACCATGTTCATTTCTACCTGCGCTGATTTTACGGTATAGCCCCGCCCAATCATGTTACCGAAGGTACGGTTGCGGCTAAATTGAGAATATGCGGTCACGAGCAAATCACCCAGATAGGCGCTGCCTTTCAAATCGCGGTGCAGGGGCATGAGGGCATCCAAGAACCGCTCAATCTCCTCCATGGAATTTGACACCATCACGGCCTGGAAGTTGTCGCCGTAGTTCAGGCCGTGGGCAATGCCGCAGGCCAGCGCGATGACGTTCTTCATGACGGCGCAGTACTCAATCCCGTCAATGTCATCTAGGGGGTTGGCCTTTACGTACCGGTTGCGCAACAAGGCACAGAACATCTCGGCGCGGGCCAGGTCATGGGAGCCAATGGTAAGGTAAGACTGCTTTTCCAGGGCCACCTCCTCGGCATGGCAAGGGCCGGCAATCACGCATTGCCGGTCGCTTGGTACGCCGTAGGTCTGCTCCAGGAAATCTGTGATCAGCAGGTTCTTACCAGGTATCATCCCTTTCACCGCAGATACCAAGGTTTTCCCTTGGAAAGCATCTGGAGGAAGGGCCTCCAGGGCCTGTTCCACGAAGGCGGCTGGTACTGCTAAAATGACCCACTCCGCGTTAGCCACCGTTTCCTGGATGTTATTGGAAGGGTGCACGAACTCCAGGTCAAAGCGCACGCCGCTCAGATACCGGGGGTTATGGGCATATTGCTGGAGGTGCTGCACGTCTTCTTTGCTCCTCAGCCACCAGCTAACGTCTGTTTTATTCTCTGATAGTATTTTCACCAAAGCGGTGGCCCAACTGCCTCCGCCTAATACGGCAATTCTTTCTCTTTCCTGCAAGGCTATTTATCTTCTGTCTCTTCTTCCTCTTCTTTCAGTTCTTTGCTCAGGGCTTTCTCGTCTTTCACAGTAACTAAATCACCTTCTTTAAGTTGTTTAGACACCGCCTTGAACGGACCTGAGACTACTTCCTGGCCAGGCTTCAACCCTGAGAGAATCTCTATGTTGTCAAAGTCACTGATACCGGTTTTCACTTTCACCATCTTCACCTTACCACCCTCATGCACGAACACTACTTCGTCTGGCCGGTCTTCGGCCCGCACAGGCTTATCGCCTTCTCCCTGCGCTACCGTGGTAGTGGGGGTTCCTTTAGGTTTGTCCTTGGCCCGCGTGGTCACAGAAGCCAACGGCACCGATAATACATTGTCTTTCTGCTCCGTGATAATATCTACGGAGGCGGTCATACCAGGCCGGAACGGGGTGCGGCCGTTTTTCTGGATCAGGTCTTGGTAGGAGTCGTTCAGTAACCTGATGCGGACCTCAAACTCGGTTACCGCTTCTAAAGTGGCGGCGTCTTTGGCAGTATTGGCAATGGAGGTCACCACACCCCTGAACTTCCGGTTAGAGTTGGTGTACGAATCTACTTCCACCAAGGCTGAATCATTTAACTGAACCCGTACAATGTCGTTCTCGTTCACGTTCACCCGTACTTCCATGTTGTTCAGGTTAGCGATGCGCATGATCTCTGTACCCGCCATCTGGGAGGTACCCACCACCCGCTCGCCACGCTCTACGTTCAGTTTAGAAACCGTGCCGCTCACCGGGGCATAGATGGTGGTCTTGTCTAAGTTCTTGCGTGATTCATCTAAAGAAGCATTGGCACTGCGCACCGTAGACTCAGCGGCCCGAACGCTCTGCCGGGCAGCATCCACTTCAGCGCGGTTGGCCTCGTACTGGGCACGGGCCGCGTCAAACTCTGACTGGGATATCACTTTTTGGTCAAAGAGTTTGCGGTTACGCTCATACGACTGCTGCACATTCTTGCTGTTAGCCAGGGCCTGGTTCAGGCGGGCTCTGGCTTGGGCCAGGTTAGCGCGTTGCGTGTTCACAGAGGCCGACTGCATCTCCACCATGGACTGGTAATTGTCGGGCCGGATGCGGAGGAGCAACTGCCCTGCCACCACGGAATCACCCTCTTTCACATACAGCTCAGTGATTTCGCCTGATACGTCTGGGCTTATCTTTACCTCAATCTCGGGCTGCACTTTGCCGGAGGCACTTACCTTTTCTATGATGGAGGCGGGTTTGGCTTTGGCCACTGCTACTTCTATCCCTTCTTCCTTGCCAATCCAGCCACTCTTTTTTGCTACTAATAAACCTACCAGCAGAAGCACTAGAAGGCCTCCCAAAATGTAGATCAGTCTGTTTGATTTGCGTTTTGCCATGAGTTGCTTAGAGAGTAATGGTTTTGCCCTGGTAGAACTCCAGGAACTTGAGTCTGAATGTGTAATCGTATTTAGCCTGGATAATGTCAGATTGGGCCTTCACTAAGTTGTTGCGGGCCACGTTGAAATCCACATTGTTGATGAGGCCGTTGTTGAGCCGGATCTCCGCGTTCTTGTAGGCTTGTTCAAAGGCTTCTAATTGCCTTTTGGCGGCCACAAACCTTTTCTGCGCCCCAATTGCATCTGTGTAGGCACGGGCAATGGTCTGTTTCAATTCGTTTTTGGCAATGTCTGAATTGATCTCTGCGTTTCTGAGCCCAATTTTTGATAGCTGCACATTGTTGCGCACCCTGAACCCGTTCAAGATGGGAACGCTCAGGTTCAACCCAATGAACTGACCAATGTTATCTTGTAACTGGTTAAAGTAAGGGTACTCCCGAGGGGTCCTTTGAACGGAAGGGTTATAAATATAGAGGGGCTGGTTCATGTTCTCGTCCTGGTAACCCACCAATGTTCTTTCAATGAAAGGATTACCGAGCGAAATCAAGGAAGACCCGCTGGAATACCGGGTATTGATGCTTCCCACCAGATTCAGGCTGGGGTGATAGCCGCCTTTGGCAATGGCAATGGATTTGTCTGCGCTCTGAATCCGTAGTCTGGCCCGCAAAATCTCCGGCATTCTGTCTGAGGCGGTGGCGTACACATCTTCGGCATCGAAGCCAATCACCGTTTGGTCAGGATCTGGGATGTTTGGGATAACAATGGAGAAATTGATTGGATTGGCATCTGTGAGGTTCAACAGCTGGATCAACTGTAGTTCAGCCAGCTCAATATTATTCTGGGCCGTGATGATATTCAGTTCATCACTAGCTATTTGTGCGCTCAGATCTAATACATTGCTTTCAGGCACGCTCCCAGCTCGGAAAAGCTTTTGGGTACGCTCCAGTTGGCTTTGGGTCAGGTTCAACCGCTCCTGGTTCGTTTTAAGGATTTCCTGGTTGAGCAAGACGTTCATGTACGCGGTGACCACGTTCAGGGTAACGTCATTCTGCACCTTCTGCTGGTCCAGTTGGCTAGCCTCTAACTCCAGTCTGTTGCGCTTGATGGTGTTGTTCGTCTGCAACCCACTGTAGAGGTTCACAGAGCCACTAACCCCCACATTACCCGACCAGATCTGCGTGTTTTGGATCTGGTTCCGCACCGGGTCCAGAAAAAAACCGTTGTTAAACCCATGCGAGCCGCTTCCGTTGATGGATGGCAATTGGCTTGCCCTGGATTGTTTCACATCAATGGCCGACTGCTCTATGGAAAGGCCCGACTGCCTGACCTGCAGGTTGTTTTTGGCAGCATGCTCCACGCAACGTTCTAAACTCCAGACAGACTCTGCGGGGGATGATGTTTGGGCCAGGGAAAAGGTGTGGCAGCCAATGACCAGCCCCAGCGTTGAGAGTAATTTTGAGGAAAAACGTCGCATTTATAAGTCAATGTTAGGGATGTAGATCACATTCTTTACCCAACTCAGTTGCCGCAGGTACTCTAGTGAGATTGGGCGCAACCCAGAATCCATTTCTATGAATTGGCGGGCCACCTCGTTGCGGCCTTTCCGGGACACGTTCATGGTGGCAATGTTACAGTCATCATGGGCAATGATGCTGCTGATAAAGGCGATGCTGCCCGTCACGTCATCGGCGTCAATGATGAGGGTATGCAGGTTGGCGGAGAAGTTGGAAGGAAAGCCATCCACCTCCACTATGCTGATCACCCCGCCGCCCCGGCTTTGGCCTATCACCTCGGCCGTCCGGCCATCTGGGGCGGTTAAATTGAGCTTGATGGTATTAGGGTGCATGGTGGAGGCGTTTCCCACGGACTTAAAGGTGTACCTTAACCCCTGCTCCTTGGCATGGTCAAATGATTCCTTAATCCGGAGGTCGTCGGTTTTATAATCCAGCAAACCGGCAAGAATGGCCCGGTCACTGCCGTGCCCCTCATAGGTGCGGGCAAAGGAGTTGTAGAACGTAATGGTCGCCTCTTCCGGGATAGTCCCTAGAATCCTGATGGCGGCCCTGGCTATCCGAACCACACCGGCGGTATGGGAACTGGAGGGGCCAATCATTACAGGACCTATCATATCAAAAATGCTACTTTTCTCTGCCATGGTCTTCGTGCGTTCTTCCAGCACCAAAGTTAAATATATTGTTCAGCCCAAGGCACCCCTTGCCTAAAATTCCAAATCGCCTCCTTCTAATAGAGAAGCCGGAAGTGGTTTCTGATGGTTTGAGCCCCGGTAATTCTTCCTTTAGGAGCAAAACCAATCCAAATAGTTTTACTTTCTTTGTCGCAAGTAAAGAAAGATAATTACAACATATAGAAAATAATATATGGCAGATCCCTCCTTCTCACCCCAGGTTCTGGAACTGCTGGAGCGCCTCCAACAGAAATACCGCCCGCTGGGCCAAGACCTGGCTTCTTACCTGGAAGGGCTTTTGTACTCTGATTTCCTCAACTACTGGGACTACATTCACCTGGACACCCTGCTGAGCCTGCAGACCCCCCGCACCAAGATCCCAGACGAGGAGATCTTCATCATGTACCATCAGATCACCGAGCTGTACTTCAAGCTTTGCCTGCATGAATACAAGCAGATTGGGGAAGACCCTGCCCCCACTGTAGACATGCTCATTATGCGGGTTGGCCGCATTAACCGGTACTTTGAGAATTTGATTGATTCTTTTGAGGTGATGGTAGACGGCATGGGCAAAAATGAGTTCCTGCGGTTCAGGATGGCCCTCATGCCCGCCAGTGGTTTCCAGTCAGTGCAATACCGGAAGATAGAGATCTGCTCTACTGACCTGCGCAACCTCACTGACAAAGCCAGAAGAGAGGCCCTTGGGCTGCAGACCACGCAGGAGGAGATGTTTGGCTGCATCTATTGGAAAGAAGGCGCCACCGAGGCCGCCACGGGGGCCAAGACCCTAACCTTGTTGCAGTTTGAGGAAAAATACTCGCAGGAGCTCTTGCAGCACGCCCGTGAATACCAAACCAAGAATGTGTGGCACGTGGTTAGCCAGCTTTCGCCGGAGGACCGGCAGAACCAGAAGCTCATCAACCACCTGAAGGAGCTGGACAGCAACGTGAACGTGAACTGGCCCCTGATGCACTACAAGTCAGCCGTGCGCTACCTGCACCGCGACCCCGACATGATTGCCGCTACCGGCGGAACCAACTGGCAAAAGTATTTACCACCCAAATTCCAGAAACGCATTTTTTTCCCAGAGATCTGGACCCAGGAAGAAAAAGACAATTGGGGCAAGGGATGGGTCAATGATATCATAGGGGAAGTAAGTTAACGGCTCGCCTTTCCAAAGGAATAAAAGGAACAGCCCCGAAAAGGAGCTCTTTTATAGAAAGGAGCCACTTTTCCGGGGATGTTCATTTTTAGAGATGAATGTGTTTAGGGATTGTTTTCTGAAAATAGGCCTTAAATGTAGGGAAGGCATTTTTAAGTGAACTGATCTACCTTCACCTATATTATAGAAGGTCCTTTTTGGTTTGTTTCTAGGTAGTTATGGCAAGTTAAAACTAGAATCTGGCTGGTTTATCCATCTGTTGTGCCAAGGTGGATTCCAAGATTATTTTTTTCGGAGCGAAATCAGGCTTGTTTTAAAAAGTGCATACAAACCGCCTCTGTCTGTATGATGAACTCATTCCTGAAAATTGCTGGCCCCTGTTAGTTGAAAAACTTTAATGGCAAGGAAGAGGGCATTATTAGCTGAGAACTCATACTTGAAGAACCTTTTAAGTTAGGTGGCAAGCTATTTTTGATAACTGCGTTTTAGGGCTATATTTCAAAAGTAGGCCCTAAATAAAAAATGGCTGCCCCTAAAAAGGGCAGCCATTTTTAAAAGCAATACAAAAGCTCAGCTTATGGGTTCTGAGGTCCGAAATTAGGGTTGTTGATGGTCTCCAACTGAGGGAACATGTAGATAAACAGGTCGCTGTTGGCAGGTGTGGTACCAATCACAGCAGTGTGGTTACCGGTACGTACCAATGGCTTCTGCAGACGCTTGATGTCCATGAGGCCAAATCCTTCGCCGTACAGTTCCTTTCTTCTCTCTACCCAGATCTCATCAACCAGGGCCGCATCAGTGGTAGTAGGCTTTACGGCATCAGCAGCTACGGTGAAGCGCTGCTGGCGTAAGGTGTGCACCAACTGCTGGGCAGCGTCATGCTCGCCTAGACGAGCCTTGGCTTCCGCCTCAATCAGGATCATCTCCGCTGAACGCATCAACACGAAGTCACCGCTCAGGTCAGGTAAGTCTTTAAACTTGGTCACGGTGTAGCGGTTTGAGTTGGTGGTACCAACGGCTTCTTGAAACTCCCGGCGGGCATCAGTCAAGGCAAATAACTCCACAAATTTGTCATTCGCGCGAATGTTGTTGTAGCCTCTGCGCACATACGTTCTGTTGCCTTTGGAATCAACCGTGTAACGGCCGTCCATGGTGGAATAGAAAGAGGCGAACGCTACCTGCTGGTCAGCAGACTGGGCTAAGCCCCAGATCCACTCGCCGCTGGTATAGGTATTGAATCCTTCTTTCCATTGGGTAGGAGTCATCAAAGAATAACCCTGGCGTGCTTTTACCGCATAGTCTGCGGCTAACGCCCATTCTCCCATTTCCAGATACACCCGGGCCAGCAAACCCTGCACCACGTTTTTGTTTACGCGGCTTTTAGATACTCTGGAAGTGGAAAGCCCCTTTTCAGCGGTGGTAAGGTCTTCTACTATCTGAGTATACACTTGCTTAAGGGTGGCTCTTGGCTTTCCTTCGGTGTTGATGGTGGTTTGCTCCAACACCAACGGTACCGCCAAGGCTTCCGGGTTTTTCAGGTACGTATGCTGGTAGGTACGGGCCAGGTTGAAGTACCCAAAAGCCCGTAGGGCCTTCGCCTCTGCCTCAAACGCGGTACGCTGTGCCTCGGTGATTCCAGGTACTTTTGGCGCATTCGCGATGATGTTGTTGGCGTTGGTGATCATGTTATAGTTGGTGGCCCATAACATGTAGGTTCCGCGGTACGTGGGGAGTTTGTTGTCCAGCTCGTACTGGAACACAAACCAACCAGCGTTGGCCATCAGATCCTGCCCCATCACATCCCAGGTAAGGTTGAAATGTGGAACTCCGTAAGAGTCGTGGCTTGGGGTGGAACCGGAGTTCAAAGGAGCATCACGCATTAACCGGTAAATACCCGTTAAGGCTGCCTCTACCGCCGCCGGCGAGCTGAACGCCTGCTCATAAGACGCCGCATTGGAAGGAACCGTCTCCAGAAGATCATCCTGGCAGGCCCCAAGTCCCAGCGCCGCGCCCAGAATGATGGTATATATTCTTGCTTTATTAATTTTCATCTACTCTAGTTATTTGTCTGTGATTAGAAAGAGGCACGCACCCCAATAGAATAGGTCTTCATGGTAGGGAAGCTGTTGGAGGTGATCCCGTCAAGCGACTGCTCTGGGTCCATTCCATCCAGTCCTTTAGACCAGGTCCACAGGTTGTCTCCCTGCACAAATACACGCAGTCCTTTCATTCTCATGCGCTCCTGAACCGCTGAAGGCAAGGTATACCCCAGGGTGATGTTGCGCATACGCACGTAAGAAGCGTCTGTCAGGAAGCGGGAAGAACGGGCGTTGGCGTTCAAAGACTGACCCGTTCCTAAGCGAGGCACATCTGTGATGTCACCTTCTTTTTGCCATCTGTCCAGAATGTCTGCGTTCCAGTTGGTACCGGCAGAAGAACCACCGCCCATCAGGCCGCTGTAGTCTGTGTTCAGGATTTTACCGCCGAAGCTATAAGCGAACAACAGGTTAAAGTCAAAGCCTTTGTAACGGAGGTTATTGGAGAAACCACCAGTGATGTCTGGCAGCGCATTTCCTACGTAGTAACGGGTGGCCAACGCGTAGTTGGTGGTGGTTTGTCTTTCCACTACCCCTTCAGCGTTTTTCACGTCACGGTACCACATACTCAATCCTGTTTTAGGATCTACGCCGGCAAAGTCTTCAATGAAGAAGTCATAGATAGACTGACCCACTTTGTACTGCTTGGTTCCGGCCAGAATGGTTGGCTGGGGAAGTTCAGTGAACTCATTGGTGTTGTGGGCAGCGTTCAGGTTAGCAGACCAGGTAAAGTCAGCTTTGTCAATCAGGTGCGCGGTGATGTTCACCTCAAACCCTTTGTTGCGTAAAGCACCCAGGTTGTCCGAAACGGCCACGAAACCAGTGGACGGAGCCATAGGCTTGTTCAGGAGAAGATCTTTAGACTCTCTGTTGTAGTAGTCCAAGGATACATCAATTCTCTTGAAGATGGTCGCGTCTAAACCAACGTTGAAGATGGCTTGCTTTTCCCAGGTAAGGTAAGGGTTCTCTAAGGTGGTTACCACCATTCCAGGGGCTGACAAGTCAGGATATACCGTGTTGTACAGACCTCTGTAAGCGTAGTAAGAACCCAGGTTCTCGTTACCTGAGGTACCATAGCTGGCGCGCAGTTTGGCGTTGTTCACCCAAGAAAGCTCTTTCATGAAGTTCTCTTCAGAAAGTCTCCAGGATCCACCAACAGAGTAGAAGTTACCCCATCTTTCGTCTTTCTGAAAACGGGAAGAACCGTCACGGCGGAAAGAGGCAGACACGTAATACTTATCTGCCAGGCCGTAGTTCACCTGACCCAAGAAGCTTTCCAGTGCCCGTCTGTCTCTTTGTGAGTTGGAGCTTACGATGGTAGCGGCGTTGTCCAGTTCCGTCATTCCTGCAATTGGAATGAAACCGGTTTTCTGGGTGGACACAGAGTTAGAGGAAAGGTTGAAGACCTCGTACCCGCCCAAAGCGTCAATGCTGTGGATGCCAAACTTCTTGTTCCAGCTCAGAATATGGTTGAAGGTATATTCAGTGAAGGAATTCCGGGTCTGGGTGCCACGTCCGCCAATAGAGCCGGCCGCATCACCAAAGTTAGGGTTGTAGAAGGTCTCGCCGCGGTAGTTGTCTCCGTTTAGAGCCAATGATGGACGGTATTTGAAATCCTTCAGGAAAGTGATCTCTGCGTACCCATTCCAGCCCCAGGTCAGGTTAGTGCCTCTGATGATGTCAAGGGCAGTGGTACCCACTGGGTTACTGTTCCCGCCATAAGGGCGGGCCGTGTTGAAGTCAAACTCATTGCCACCGGTGAACAGTGATCCGTCAGCGTTCTTTCTGCGGTAGATTGGGTAAATGCTGGAGATGTTTCTTCCCCAGGATACCACGTTCCGGAAAGACGTACCGCTGGAGGTGGGCGCGTTCTGGTCTGTATAAGAAAGGTTAGCGCTTAAGCCTACTTTAATGTTGTCACGCAGCTGCGAGCTAAGGCGCATGCGGGTAGAGTAGCGTTTAAAGCCAGACGTGATAAAAGCACCTTCCTGGTCCAGGTAGTTCCCTGAGAAATAGTAGTTACTCTTCTCATTTCCACCCTGCACGCTCAGGTCATACTCCTGACGGATCGCTTTTCTGTACAAGGCGTCTCTCCAGTCTTCGTCCCAGGCTGGGGTCAGGCCTGGCTTGATCTTGCCATCCAAACCAACCGGCTCCGCGTCACTGAAAGGGTTGTATTGCTGACCGTTGCCGGCGCCTGCTAAACGGGTTACTACCGTTTTAGTGGCATACTCCTCCGGTGAGGCAAATTTGCCCTGCCATAAAGAAGCCGTGGCTCTGGCATCATTGCGCAGCGCCTCCCAGGTCAGTTCATACATCTGGCTTGCATTTACTGTCTTGTAATCATCAACGGCAAAGTCAGAAACCCCTACGGTAGCACCAAAGGTGATGGTAGGCTCTTTGGGAGCAGAACCGCCTTTGGTCGTGATCACGATTACCCCGTTGGCCGCCCGTGAACCGTACAAAGAAGCCGCCGTAGCGTCTTTCAACACCGTCATAGACTCAATGTCATGCGGGTTGATGGCGTTGATATCTCCTGAATAAGGAGCACCGTCTACCACGTATAACGGGGCGCTGTTGGCGTTCACTGAACCAATCCCCCTGATCCGTACAGAGCTGGTGGCACCAGGCTGTCCGCTGGAAGAAGTCACCTGCACCCCGGGAGCCAAGCCCGCTAAGGCTTTGGTCACGTCATTGGCCTGCATTTTCTCTATAGATTCGGATTTTACCGAGGTAACTGAACCGGTATAGGATTTCTCCTCTGCCGTGCCGTACGCTACCACTAAAACCTCATTGAGTTGCGTCTGGTCAGGCACCAAGGCCACGTTGATGGTGGTTTGGGTGCCAATGGCCACTTCTTTGTTTGCATACCCAATGAAAGAGAAAACCAATGTTCCCTCAGCGGAAGGAACCATGATCTCGTATTCACCGGATATGCCCGTGGGAGCGGCGTTTGTACTACCTTTTACTTGAACGGTAACGCCAGGCATGCCTTCGCCGGTCTGGGCATCTGTCACTGTTCCTTTGATCGTCCGGCTTTGAGACCACGCATGGCTAACCAGCGACAGCATCAAGACGAAGCTGAAAAAAAGTATTCTCTTCATTTAAGTTTTTGATTGTTTATGAGCAGGAAACCTTGCTGCCAGAATTCATGTGTCTGTAGAAGTCTGAGGTGGCGCAAGCGTTCTGTTTCCCGTTCGCAAAAAAAATAGCTCCTATTTTTCAACGCTTGGGTAGGAACTGATGAGTTTGGTAAGGCCGGATATACGATGTACCCCAGCGAAAGCGTTTTGGTGGTAATTCTTGGAATAATTCTCTTTTGTACCTTTCCTTTCTACCCTCCTCCTTTCCTTAAAATTCAACTTCTTGTCCAGGATTTCTGGCCTACAAAATAAACGAACAACTTTTACATGTTATTACATAAATTTACCAGATAGCAAAATCTATTATAATAATTCAATTTTATTAATTTTTTCCTAGCCCACAGTGCAAATAGGTATGTCTTTCAAAAGGAAAACCCCTGAAAAAAGTTGAAATTATCTTATACCAATACTGATTTGAACCAAGAAATTTTTTCAAGCGAAAAAACCTGACCAAAGAAGTCAAAACGAATTTTCCTGCCTTGTTTTTGGTTACCCTGGAGTAGCTATCTTTGCATTCTTTGTAGGCCTGGATCTTGGCTTACTCACTATTTTAAGGTTAACTACCTTACCACCCATATGAAAAAAGAACTTGACTTGGTCTTGGCGCCCGAAGTAGCCTTTGACCCTGCCCTTCTGGAGCGGGAGCTCCTTCAGCAAGCTGGCATCACACAACCCGCCGAGGCGGTTTTCATCCATAAAATAAAACGCTCCATTGACGCCCGGGGTCGAAAGGTACAGGTAAAGGTCCGGGCCGATGTGTACTTGCAAACCCCGGATCTTTCCTCTATCACCCCCACCTATGGCTACCCAGAATTGAAGCCAGACGCTAAACGGGTCTTGATAGTGGGAGCTGGTTCGGCAGGTTTGTTTGCGGCCTTGCGCTGCATTGAATTGGGGCTTAAACCAGTGGTGGTAGAACGCGGCAAAGACGTGCGCAGCCGGCGCCGGGACTTGGCGGCCATCAACAAAGAGCACCTGGTGAACCCTGATTCCAATTATTGCTTTGGCGAAGGGGGCGCCGGTACGTACTCAGACGGCAAACTGTACACCCGCTCCAAAAAACGGGGTGATGTGCAACGCATCCTCCAGATCATGGTGCAGCACGGGGCTACGCCTGATATCCTTTTTGATGCCCACCCCCACATCGGCACGAATAAATTACCCATCCTCATTTCCGAGATCAGGGAAACCATCTTGGCGGCCGGGGGTGAAATCCACTTCAACACCCGCGTCACTGATTTCATTCTGGAGAAAAACCAGATGGAAGGAGTAGTGACTGCCAGTGGGTCCACCCTGGAAGGCGAAGCCGTAATCCTGGCCACCGGCCACTCGGCCCGGGATATCTATGAGTTGCTACAGGCCCGGAACATCCTTATTGAGGCCAAACCTTTTGCCATGGGGGTACGGGTAGAGCACCAGCAAAGCCTGATTGACGGTATCCAGTACCACTGCGACGGCGATCGGGGACCTCACCTGCCGGCTGCTTCGTATGCCTTGGTCCACCAAGTCCCTTTTAAAGGCCAGGACCGGGGCGTATTCTCCTTCTGCATGTGCCCCGGCGGTTTCATTGTCCCATCGGCTACCGCGCCCGGTGAGGTGGTGGTAAACGGAATGTCTCCCAGCCGTCGCGATTCCAAATTCGCTAATTCAGGCATTGTGGTAGCAGTGAACCTGGAAGACATGGACCTGAAACAATACGGGGCTCTGGCGGGCTTGCGGCTGCAGCAAGCGCTGGAGCAGAAAGCCTGTTCCGCCGCCGGCGGCACCCAGGTGGCTCCGGCGCAGGGTCTGCAGGATTTCGTGAAAGGGAAAGTCTCTGCTTCCTTACTAGACACTTCCTACCAACCGGGGCTAGCCTCCGTAGACATGCTGGAAGTGCTACCGCCCATGATCGGGCAGCGGTTAAGAGGCGGTTTCCAGGAATTCGGGTATAAAATGCGGGGCTATCTTACCAATGAGGCCCAGATTGTAGGCGTGGAAAGCCGCACTTCTTCGCCCGTGCGGATTCCAAGAGACAAGGAAACCTTGCAGCATCCCCAGATCCAGAACCTTTTCCCTTGTGCCGAAGGCGCCGGGTACGCAGGTGGTATCATTTCAGCCGCCATGGACGGGGAAAGGTGTGCCGAACAGGTGGCGGTGCTTGTGGGCCGTTAACCCGCCCTCGATTTTGGAGTATAAACACGGAAGGTCTTTGCGGCCATTTTTTAAAAATTAAGCCTAAAACAAGATGAAAAAGACAGTGGTGATTGGCGCATCTGACAACCCGGGGCGCTTTAGTTATAAGGCCGTTCACCAATTGAAACGGTCGGGCCATGAGGTAGTGCCTGTAGGAATAAGGAAAGGGGAAGTAGCGGGTTTACCCATTGAAACAGAGAAACCTGCCCTGGACGAAGTAGATACGGTCACTCTATATGTGGGCCCGCAGAACCAACCGTCCTGGTATGACTATATTCTGTCACTCAAACCAAAGCGCATCATCTTCAACCCCGGAACCGAAAACATGGAACTGGAGAAGAGAGCGAAAGAGCAGAACATCAAAACGATGCACGCCTGTACTTTGGTAATGCTTTCAGTGGGTAACTACTAGGGAAGTTCAGTAACCAAAAGAGGGGTTTTGGGGCAGTTTTATATAAAACGGCCCCAAAACCCCTCACCTTTTATGGACGGGAATAGCTCTTATTGGGATTTGCTTCTCTCCTTTTTCTGCTTGGGTTCTTTGGTTTTAACCCCGGCCGCTTTCAAGTCTTTGTAACCGCCAAGGTTGTACACCTTGGTAAAGCCGGCTTCCTGCATCAGTTTTAGGGCCTGCCCACTCCGGTTGCCCGAGGCACAATAAAGATAGTAGGTCTGGTCGCGGTTCCAATCTGCGAATTCATTTGCAAATTGGCCACCGCGTAGATCTGAATGCCTGGCCTTTTTCAAATGCCCTGCCTTGAACTCCTCTGGCGTACGCACGTCTACCAAAACTCCTTTTTCCTTCTTACTGATTTCCTTGTACTCTGCAGGAGCCAACTGATTTGGTTTTTCCTGAGCCCAAAGCGGAAGCGCACAAAAAAGAACAAGAGCTACAAATAAATTTCTCATAAGGCAAAGGTCAGAGGATTGACGCTAAAAACCTACAGATCTTGGGCCATAGTTTTTCTCCTGTTCTTCTAAAACAGGCATTTAACCTATTGATAATAAGGTTGTTCCATTTTATTGTCAAAGCCCCAACCTGCCAGGCACAACTCAGCTCCCTGCTGGAAAAAGCAAGTTCTTTGGATTTCAGCTCGGCAAAAAGAGGATCATCTGCGCATCTCTTTATATTTACTTAAATTTTTTTCCTGCACCTCAGGCAACCGAAATAAAAGGTAGTGCATCTATCCTTACAAACAGCCAAACTATAGCTTAAACTTCTACCACCCGTGAATGAGTCTGAACTGGTACTAGCACTGCAAAAAGGCGATGCCAAAGCCCAGCGAATCTTGTACGATCGCTACGCAGGCCCCATGATGGGGGTGTGCGTAAGGTACCTCAAGAATGAGATGGATGCTGAGGAAGTCTTGATCAACGGGTTCATGAAAGTGTACCAGCACGTAAACAAATTTGAGCAAAAAGGAAGCTTTGAAGGCTGGATGCGGCGTATCATGGTGAACGAGGCCCTGCAGCACTTACGTAAGCAGGAACCCTTGCACCTGGCCATTGAGAAGGAACATAATTACCTGGCCTCAGAAGATGCTTCGGCAGACAGTGACATGAGCGCCGGGGAAATGATGGAACTGCTGCTGGAACTTCCGGCGGGCTACCGAGCGGTGTTCAACCTGTATGCCATTGAAGGCTACTCGCACAAAGAGATAGCTGACATGCTCCAGATCACCGAAGGTACTTCCAAATCACAGTTAAGTAAAGCCAGGGCCATGCTGCAACGACTGCTGGCCAGGCAAGGTGTCCTGATCGCCCTTTAAACAGAAAAAGACATGAGCGCAGAAGATTTAGATAGATTATTCAAAAACAAGCTGGAAAACCAGCCGGTGCAACCCCGAAACGAAGCGTGGGAACGGCTGCAGGCGCGTATGCAGGAAGCCCAGCAGCAGGAAACGCCTAACCCGTTCCTGGTTCCTGCGGCCGCTGAACAAAAGGAAGAGCGCGGCACCGTGAGAATGTGGTATTATTCGGCCGCTGCCGCTGTCACCATGGTGCTCAGCGTGGGGCTCTGGGTAAACCGCGATAACATTGATCCCTTACAGCCCTCAGGCACGGTAGCCAATGTGCAGCAACACCAGCAGGCACCAACTGCCAGAACCGCTCCTTCTTCTACTGGAGCCCCAGCAGGTTCAACTGAAGAAGTTATTACCCAGGGCACCCAGAAGAACGGAGCAAATAATGAAGCCAACTTCCCTGCATCTACTGCCGCTTCTAAGTCCATCGAACCAAACCAGGCCTTGGCTTCGGTGCCTTCTAAGGCAGCTCCGGAGGCTTTTAAAGAAAGCGCGACTACCACTTCCCTTTCTAAGAAAGAAGAGAACCTGGCAGTTCAGCCCAAAGAGGCCCAGCCAACCCAGGAGCCGGCTTTGATGGCCGCCACTACCCCGGTTAAAGCCCAGGAAGCAGCTAAAAACTCCTCCGCACCAGCTTCTCTGGAAATAATTGTGAAATTAGATGATGCCCAGGCAACCACTTCCCTGGCCCACGCATCTACTAAAGAAACAAACCTTCCGCAGGAAGAGGACCAGCCTGAATCAGGGAGAGTGCTGAAAGGCATCCTGAAACAAGTGAAGAACCTTAGGGACGGGGAGAAAGTGAAATTATCAGACTTAGGAATCACCAAACACACCTATGCTTTGGAAACCATCATAGGCAACAAAAAAATCTCAAAGACCATAGAACTCTAAAATCCAATTTCCATGAAACGTTTGTACGCCCTGCTTTCGGCCATCATGATGGCTGCAGCTATCGCCTTGCCTTCCCACGCCAGCGACTTTCGCCTTTCTCCGGCTGCTATCCAGGATACGCTCATCCTGAAGCTTAAAAACGAGGCCCGTCTGTTGGTAGTAGTGAAAGATGTAAAGGATTTGAAAAATCTAAAAAACCAGAACCTTGACTCCCTCATGCTGTTGTTGGAAAAATACGCCGACCAGATTGAGGCGGCCGGTAAAAAAGGCGAGGAAGTCACCGTGACCATTGACAAGTCGGAGGCCAACACCTCTGAGGACGTGAAAATCACCATCACCCAGAACGGGCCCGGCGGCACGGAAGTAGTCATCAAAGAGAAAAACCGCATCCGGATCACCGACAAAGTAGGCATTGACATAGACCGAGACGAGGAAAACAATTCCACCAAGGTAAAGGTGAAAGTAGGCGCCGGTGATTCTCTGGAAGTAAAGGAACGGGATGAGAAACGCTATGAAAACCGGCATCCCAGAAAAGAATATGATTTCCAGATCGATCTGGGGGTATCTAACTGGTTGAACGAAAAAGCCTTACCGGGCAGCGCCATCACAGACGTAAACCTCAAGCCTTTGGGTTCTCGGTACATCAGCCTGAACAGCAAGTGGCACTACCGGATTGGCGGCAAGGAAAGCCCCGTGCGCCTGATCACCGGCTTCACTGCTGACTTCCATAACTACATGTTTGACGACAACCTCATGATTCAGACCACAGGCGAGAAAGTGGAATTCATCAACGCCAATAGCCTGAACCTGAACCTGGCGAAAAGCAAATTGGCCACCACCACCTTGAACGTGCCTTTAGAGCTGGGCCTAAACTTCAAAAACCGCAAAGGTAAAACTGCCTTTAAGGTGGGCGGCGGGGGCTTTGTAGGCTATACGCTCAGCAGCCACTCCAAAATCAAATATTCCAGAGAGGGAAACAACAACAAAGACAAAACCAAGGATGACTTCTTCCTGAACGACTTCCAGTACGGCCTTTCTGGGTTTGTAGGCATCAGAAGCCTGGAGTTCTTCGTGAAATACAACCTCAACGAGTTATTTGAGGAAAACAAAGGACCACAAGTCAATGCCATTGCCCTGGGCTTAAGAATCCTGAAGTTCTAACCCACTATACTAAACAAAAATAGAAAGAGGAGCTGTCACGGCTCCTCTTTCTATTTTATCCCTTTTTTCAAAATTAGCCCTTAAATAGTCCCTACCTTTATACAGGCCTCCCGCTTTAGCTTTTCTTTTGCTCTGGGAAATTGGTTGGCAAAAAGCTTATGGTGGCGGTGGTTTTCCTATTTAAAGAAGAAATTAAAGCAAAGACTGCTTTTCATACTTATTTGGAGAAACAAGACCAACACCGTAAAAAGGCTGGCCTAGGTTCAATCTCCTTTCAAGGTTCTTTATAAGGAGCGGCAGAACTAAACTCAACAGTACCAAAGTACACCTTACAGATTCCGGAAGAAATTATCCAGCAAAATAGCGGTGGCGGTTCCCACGTTCAGAGACTCGGCGCCTCCCCGGCCGGGGATATGCAGGGGCTGGGTGACCTGCTGCATGGTTTCTGGCCGGATTCCGTTTGATTCATTGCCCATGATGAGCACACCGGCTGGCTGCAACTCCAAGCGGTGCACGTTCTCCCCTTCCAGCGCCGCCCCGTAGACAGGCACGTTTTCCGGCCGATTTTCCAGAAAGGCATTCAAATCAACGTAATGAGGCAAGACTCGGGTAAAAGAACCCATGGTGGCGGCAATCACCTTCTGGTTGTAGAAGTCGGCGCTGTTTTCTGAAAGCACAATAGAAGAGAGCCCATACCAGTCGGCTATCCTTATGATGGTGCCCAGGTTGCCAGGGTCCCGTACCTCGTCCAAGGCCAGGACAAAAGGGTGTTCCTGCCAGTCAAAAGGAGAAGCGGGCCGCATTTTGGCAATGGCCAAGGCGGCGTTGTTTGTTTCCATGGCTCCGGCCTTGCTCAGTTCCTCCTCACCTACCTCCACCACCTCAAAACCTTTCAGAAGCAGAAGGGTATGCTTGTTTAAAAATTTCTGGGTGGCGAACAGGGTTTCCAGTTCGAAGTCTGACCGGAGCAGTTCAGCCACGCTCTTTTCACCTTCCACCGTGAAAGCTTGGTGAAGCAGCCGATATTTCTTTATTTGCAGTGACCTAATGTACTTCAAAAGCCCTTTTGAGATCATAACATTCCTACGTTTGAAGCTACGATGTTACGTATTCGGCGCGGTATTCACAATGCTGGGCTTTTCTATGGGCTGTTCCCCTACCCGCCACCTGGCGGAGAAAGAGCGGCTGTTCTGGCAAATCAAACTGGAGGGCGTTAAGCAGGCGAACAAGTCGGCTATTACGGAGCTGTACCAGCAGAAGCCTAACCGCCGGGTTTTGGGCGTGCCTATCTACCTGAACCTTTATTATTTAGGCAAGAGCTTCTACAACCCAGAGAAAATCCAGCAGAACATAGACCAGGAAACCCAGGACTATAACCGCCGCATCCAGCGGGCCGGCAGTGACTCGGTGAAGGTAGACAAGCTCATCGAAAAAAAGGAGAACAAACTCACCAAGCTCCAGAACAAAAAAGAGAACGGCAACTGGCTTATGCGCACCGTGGGGGAACCACCCGCCATCTTTGACTCCCTCAAATTGGTGCAGACCGAAGACCAGGTGGGCATCTACCTTGCTTCTAAGGGATTTTTCCGCAACCAGGTCTCCTCCAGCACCCAGACCAAGAATAAAAAAGTATACGTGACCCTGCAGGTGCAGGAAGACAAGCCGTACCTGATCTCGCAGCACACCTACCAAGTGCCAGACACCGCCATCCTACGGCTTTTCAGGGCCCATGAGAGTGCCAGCCTCATTAAAAAAAACCAGAACTTTGACGAGGCCCTGCTCGCAGACGAACGCTCGCGGCTGGAAAAGCTTTTGAAAGACAACGGGTACTTTGACTTCCGGCAGCAATTCATCACCGTGGAGGCCGATACAAGTTATGAGGCTTACACCGTACGGTTGAGCACCCTGGTGGCGAACCCAACAGACAGCACCGTGCACAAAGTGTACACCCTGCGCGATGTGTACTTCACCACAGATGCCGGCCTGAACCGCTTTGGCCGGTCCAGAGACACCGTGGAGCTGAACAACGCCCATTTCCTTTTTTACGAACCCCGCATCAAGCCCAAGATCCTGAACCGGAAGGTGATCCTGCGGCCAGGCCAAACCTATTCGGCTACCCGCACGCTCAACAACCAGCGCATCATCAGCAACCTGGATGTTTTCAAGTACACCACCATCAGCTACTCCAAAATTGACACGCTGGAAACCGCTCCGCATGAAGGCCTGCTGAACGCCCATATTAATACTGCCCTGCTGCCCCGGTTCCAGGAAACAACCGAGGTAGGCGGTACCTTCACTGAAAAAGTACCCGGTCCCTACTCCAGTATCCGGTTCAGGATCCGGAATATCTTCGGCGGGGCCGAAATCTTTGACGTAGGGGTGAGAGCCGGCGTGGAGGGACAGTTGCAGCGGAACGTGGCTGAGGTGGGGCGCCGGACGGAAATAGGGGCCGACATGGGCGTGACCTTCCCGCAGATCCTGGTTCCTTTCCGGACGAATGACTTATTGATCCGGTTCAACCCGCGCACCAGGTTCAGCACGGGGTATACGTACGTGGACCGCAATGAGTACACCCGCACCAACCTGGACTTCTCTTTTGACTACATCTGGCAGCGCCTGAACATCCACCAGTTCAGCTTCTCGCCCCTGGACATCAACGTGATCAGCACGCCACGTATCTCCCAAACCTTCCAGGGGTATCTGGATACCTTGCGGCGGTCTGGAAACCCGTTGAATGAAAGTTTCAGGGATGCCTTTGTCTCCTCTATCAACTTTACCAGCCTATACAACACCGCCAACTACAACCAGTCCAATGATGCCAAGTTCATGCGGATCTTTGTGGAGACGGGTGGATTGCTTTGGAATTATGTGGCCCAGCAGTTCAAAAACCTGAATACATACCGCTTTGCCAAACTCAACCTGGATTACCGCCGCTACCACGCCTTGGGCAACAACATGACCTTCGTGTACCGGGCGAACGGCGGGGTGGCCAAACCTTTCGGAGATTCCCGGGCCTTGCCGTATGACAAGTACTTTTTTGCCGGTGGGTCTTCCAGCATACGGGCCTGGCTCCCGCGCCGGTTGGGTCCCGGTTCCAGCGCCTTGGTGAACAAAACCACCAACGAGGTAGATTACCTTTTTGAGCAGACCGGGGAGATCCTGTTGGAGTTGAACTCAGAGTTCCGGTTCAGGATGTTCCGGTTTGGCAACACTAACGTGAACGGGGCCTTGTTTGTAGACGCCGGAAACATCTGGTTATTTGACGAGCGGAACACCAACCCCAACCCAGAACGCTACGAAGCCAAACCAGGCGCCAAGTTTGAGTTCAACCGGTTCTACAAAGAATTGGCGGTAGGCACCGGGTTTGGGGTACGCCTGGACTTTACGTTTGCCATTCTCCGGTTTGACATCGCCACTAAAGTGTATGACCCGGCCATGCAGCAGGGAGACCGCCTGATCATCAACAGATTCAGGGGAGATCGCATCTTTGGCAGCAACACCCAAACTACCTTTAACCTGGGCATCGGGTATCCTTTCTAAAGCTGGGCCAGGCATAACCCCAAAATAAAAGAGCTGCCGTATTTGCCGCGTTTCTCCAAAAACAAGGCAATTACGGCAGCTTCTTCTTTGGCCTTTAGCCCTTTCCTTCCCTTAATGGGATGGTACAGGCACCAGATGGCAAGTCATTAGTATTCCAGCAATTCCTGCAAGGATTTCAAGACTTTATCTGCGTTAGGCAGCATCATTTTTTCCAGCTCCACGTTCAACGGGACCGCCGGCAGGTTCTCGGCCCCTAACGTGAATACGGGGGCATCCAGCACCTGGAAACAGGTTTTCCCTATCCGTCCGGCCAAAGACTCGGTAAAGGAATTCATAAGCGGCTCCTCGGTGAGCACCAAGACTTTGCCATGCCGTTTAACGGCGGCCTCTACGGTGGCAAAATCCAGGGGATTGAGCGTACGAAGGTCCACGATCTCCACCGACCCCGGTAGTTCCTTACTGGCGGCTTTGGCCCAATACACCCCCATGCCGTAGGTGATCACTGCCAGGCTGTTTCCGGCTTGTATCTGTTCTTCTGAAGCGGATTGCACCACATTGGCTATTCCCAAAGGCAAGATATAGTCTTCATCTGGTTCCGGGGTTTTGGCGTCCTCGGTGCCGGCAACTTTAGACCAGTACAGGCCTTTGTGCTCCAGCATCACCACCGGGTTAGGGTCCAGGAAGGCGGCTTTCATTAATCCTTTCATGTCGGCGGCGTTGCTGGGGTAAACGACCTTGATGCCTCTGATGTTGAGCAGCGTAGATTCAATACTGCCCGAGTGGTAAGGCCCGCCCCCGCCGTAGGCCCCAATGGGCACCCGAATCAACGCCTGCACCGGGAATTTACCCATGCTCAGGTAACAGCTCTTGGACAGTTCCTCCACCAACTGGTTGATGCCTGGCCAGATGTAGTCTGCGAACTGGATTTCCACGATGGGCTTGCACCCTACCGCCGACATACCCGCCGTAGATCCCACAATGTAGGCTTCCTGAATAGGGGTATTGAACACCCGGGCATCGCCGTATTTTTTTGCCAGCAAGGCGGCTTCCCGGAACACACCGCCCAGTTCGCCGCCTACATCCTGGCCGTAGAAAAGCGCCTCGGGGTACTGCTTTAAGATATCATCCACGGCGTGCAGGGCGGCATCTACCATGGTGACTTTCTCTGCCTTCTCAGGGGCTCTGTTTCCTTTTTCCTCTACTACCGGCGTGGGCGCGAATTCATGCAGGTGGAAGGACTCTGGGTCTGGGTTGGGAGCAGCCAAAGCTCTTTCATAATGGGCTTGTACTTCTTCCTTTACCTCCTGAGAGATCGCGATCAGTTCATCGGCGGTTTGGCCTAATTCCAGCAGATAGGTGCCCAGCCTGGGGAGCGGGTCCAGCAGCATGTGCTCATTGAGGTCGTTTCCGCGGTACCACTCCCGCCGAACCCCGGAAGTGTGGTGGCCCAGCAAAGGGCATTTGGCATGCACTAGAACCGGGCGCCGCTCATTTCGGGCAATCCGGAAGGCTTCGGCCATGCCAGTGTAGGAATCCACGAGATCAGCGCCGTCTACCCGCATACGTTCCAAGCCTTTGAAGCCGGCCGCGTATTCATAGGCGTCCATCGCGCGCATTTCTGACCCTTTCGCTGAGATACCCCAGTCGTTGTCTTGCACCAGGTAAATGATGGGCAGCTTCTTCAGCACCGCCATCTGGAAAGCTTCGGCCACTTCCCCCTCTGTCACGGAGCCATCGCCCAAAGAACAGAGGGCCACCCGGCCTTCAGAAGCTTCAAGCAGGTGCTGTGATTCAAGGAAAGATAAAGCGTGGGCCATGCCGGTTGCCGGAATGGCCTGCATGCCGGTAGCCGAACTTTGGTGCGGGATCACCGGGAAACCCTCTCTCCTGAGCGACGGGTGCCCATAATAGGTTCTACCGCCGCTGAACGGGTCGTCACGTTTGGCCATGAGCTGGAGCATGAGTTCGTAGGGCGTTAACCCCAGCCCTAACAAGATGGATTCATCACGGTAATAAACGGAGAGGTAATCTTTGGGAGTCAAGTGGAAGGCAGTGGCCAACTGGATGGCTTCATGCCCCCGGGAGGTGCTATGGACGTATTTACTGCAAATGGCTTTGTTGTCCTCATAGGTTTCTGCCATGGTCTTGGCCGTGAGCATGAGGCGATATGCTTTTAAAAGAAGCGCCAACTCCACTTGCGGAGGGGCCTCAACAGAAGTCTGGTTCATAAGCTAACATTTGTTCGTTTTCTAAAGTACGGCTTATCCGGAAGAAAGCAAAATCATGAAATAGTGGGTCTCTCCTATTTATCGCCTATTTTTGCCAGAACATGCCCTAATCAGGGAAACGACCGACAGTCATGAGAGATACGATACAGAAATGGTTTAAGTCATTCCAAGAACGGTTAAGTGCTGACCTGGAGGCCTGTGATGGCAAGGCCAAGTTCCAGGAAGATGCCTGGGAACGACCGGGCGGCGGCGGGGGTGCGGCCCGGGTGCTACAGGATGGGGCCGTTTTTGAAAAAGGAGGCGTTAATTTCTCTGCCGTAGAGGGCGTGCTGCCCGAGAAAGCGGCGGCGGCGCTTTTGCTTCCTGACCCGCATTTCTTCGCCACGGGCGTGTCAGTGGTCATTCACCCGCGCAACCCCCACGTGCCCATCACGCATATGAACGTGCGCTATTTTGAGGCCGGAAACGGCGAGGCCTGGTTTGGCGGCGGTATTGATTTAACCCCCATCTACGTGAACAAAGAACAGGTGCGGTTCTTTCACCAGCAACTCAAAAATACCTGTGACCGTTTCCAACCCACCTATTACCCTGAGTTCAAGAAATGGGCCGATGATTATTTCTACCTTCCGCACCGCAAGGAAACCCGGGGCGTAGGCGGCATCTTTTTTGACCGATTGACCCCTACTCCAGAAATCCCGCTGGAAGACCGGTTTGCCTTTGTGCAGGCGGTGGCAGACACCTTCGCGCCTACTTATACTTCCATTGTGAACGAGAACAAGCATCTGGCAGCCAGTGAGCAGGAGAAAGAGTGGCAGTTGATTCGGCGGGGCCGATACGTGGAGTTCAACCTGGTGAACGACCGGGGCACTAAATTCGGTCTGGAAACGAATGGTCGCACGGAGTCTATCCTGATGAGCCTTCCGCCCCTGGCCAGCTGGCATTACAGCCATACGCCCGCAGCGGGCACCCCGGAGGCAGAGGCGTTGGCATGTTTTCAGAAAGGCATTGATTGGGTCACTCCCGCGTAAGCCATGGATGAATTAAAAGCAATTGATCAGGCCCTGTTTCTGGAGCTGAACGGGTACCACAACCCTTTCTGGGATGCGGTTATGGTTTTGATCTCGAACAAATACGTCTGGTTCCCTTTTTATGGGGTGCTGGCCGGGCTGCTTATTTACTTCAATAAGAGAAGGGGCTTGCTCATGGTGCTCTGCCTGGGAGCCAGCGTGGGCTTAGCCGATTTTATCTCTTCTGGCATTTTAAAACCGTACTTTGCCCGCCTTAGGCCCTGCCATGACCAACTGATCAATGCAAATGTTAATTTCGTGGATGGCTGCGGAGGTCTTTACGGTTTTGTTTCTTCGCACGCGGCCAATGCCTTTGCGGTAGCCATTTTCGTGATTTTCCTTCTGCCTAAAAAACAGTGGGTGTTCAAAGGCTTGCTTTTGGTTTGGGCCATGGCCATCTCCTATAGCCGGGTGTACCTAGGCGTACATTACCCCGGTGACATCACCGCCGGCGCACTGATAGGTGTAGGAACCGCTTGGCTGAGCATCTACATTTACCGGCTACTTTCTAAAAAGTACGTCTACTGGCAACAGTAAAAGAAACCTGATATATTTTTTAATCCTCTGCTCCTGCTTTGGGCTTACTTTCTTAAAAAGAAGCCCAAAGCAGGAGTTTATTTTTGCAGTAGCCGGGCCACGTACTTGCCAATGATATCAAACTCCAGGTTCACCTGGTCACCGGGTTTCACCGCATGCAGGTTCGTAAACTCATAGGTATAAGGAATAATGGCCACCGAGAAGAAGTCATCGCCTGACTCGACCACCGTTAGGCTGATGCCGTTGATACAGATGGAACCCTTCTCTACCGTCATGTGCCCAGCGGACTGCGGCTGGTACGAGAACCGGAAAAGCCAGCTGCCTTGCTGATCTTTTACTTCCTCACAAATGCCAACCTGGTCCACGTGCCCCTGCACTATATGCCCGTCATACCGGCTATTGGCCAAAAGACACCGCTCCAGGTTTACCTTGTCCCCTGCTTTGAGCTGGCCCAAATTAGTCCTGGACAAGGTTTCCGCAATGGCCGTCACCGTATACCTTTCCTCCTGCAAACCGACCACCGTCAGGCATACCCCATTATGGGCCACGCTCTGGTCTATCTTCAGTTCATGCGTGAACGGGCAAGTGAAGGTAAAATGCCTATTCGCCTGCTCCTCTATGATGCTGACTACCTCCGCCTGAGCTTCTATGATTCCTGTGAACATGTTATTTAGATTTGAAGATGAGGAAATTTGAAGATTTGGAAATGAAAGGATTTGAAGGAATGGGAATGGAAGCTTTGTTTAGTGAGAATAAAAGAGGATTTAACTTAAGCTTTTCTTGAAGTAGTAAGTATTTGTTATTCGGGCTCATTTAATTTTCTCATTTACAAATCTCCACATCTTCAAATCTCCAAATCCAAAATTACTTCCCTCTCCCCTGAATGATGATCTTAATGGTGTACAGCATTACCCTGAAATCCATGATGAGCGACATGTTTTCAATGTAGAGGATGTCATATTTAAGGCGTCTTACCATTTCCTGCACGTTTTGGGCGTACCCGAATTTTACCTGCCCCAGGGAGGTGATGCCTGGTCTTACCCGTTGCAGGTGTTTGTAATGGGGGGCTTGCAGGGTAATCAGATCAATGAAATGTTGCCGCTCTGGCCGGGGGCCCACCAGGCTCATCTCCCCTATGAGAACGTTGTAGAATTGCGGGAGTTCATCCAGGCGCACTTTCCGCAGGAAGCGGCCCAGTTTGGTCACCCGGGGGTCATAGTCAGAAGACAGGGCGGGACCGGCTTTTTCGGCATCCAGGTACATGGTCCTGAATTTATAGATGTTGAAGGGGCGGCCTAACCAGCCAATCCGCTCCTGCTTGAAAAAAACCGGGCCCGGCGAGGAGGCTTTGACTAAAACGGCTAACAAGAGGTACACCGGCGACAGGAACACCAACACCAGCACCGCGGCCAAAAGGTCTATGACCCGCTTCAGCAGTTGCTGCCAAATGGGCATAAGGTCCCGTTTCACCTCAATCAAGGGAGTCCCAAACAAATGCGATACCTTCACAGAACCTAACAGAATCTGATAAACATCAGGCAAGATGCTGATGCGCACGTTTTCCCCCTCCAGGGAGCTGAGGATCTGCTCTATGAGACGGTGCTCTGAAGGTTCAATGGCAATGATGACCTCCTGTACGTCATGAGATTTGATCAACGAGGGCAACAGGTGAAAGGCCCCCAATGACGGGATCTGCTCCTGGAAAGAGTGCGGCTGAGAAACCTCGCTTTGCACAAACCCTACAATTCTGAGCCCCAGGTGCCGGTTATTGCTTTCCAGCTCATTATATACCTCCCGGGCATTGCTGCTGGAGCCTACCACTATGGTCTTAAAGTAGACGTGCCCCCGGTAAACCAGCTTCTTGAGGTGGCTGAGGGTGATCATCTTGAAGGTAGCCGACAGCAGGAAATGCATCAGGAAATACATACCAATGGGCCCAGTGTACCTTTGGAACTTCTCCAGATCTGGCTCTTCCAAGAGAAAGGCCAGGTAAATGGCCATGGCGCCGCCTAAAGAAATGCCCATCAGTAGAATAGTTTCTTTTAACCGGGACAGGCGGTAGATGTTCCGGTACCTGCCCAATAAGGCATACAGGATCACCCAGAAGGAGGCAATCACAAATGGCCTCCCCACAGAGACCGTGGCCAGGGAATGGGTGAGGTCAAAGAAGAGGTAGTTATTGGATAGGTAAAAACCACACCAAGCCCCAAAGGCAGCCAAGAAATCGCCAAGGATTACTTTGTATAAATGCTGGTTCCGGTGTAACTGCATGGGTTTTCTGAAAAACAGGGCAGGTAGTCAATGCGGGCCCCATTCCTGCGCAAAGCTACATGCTATTTCCAAAAACTGGGCCTAAATTTTATTTGGGAGCAATGCAGCGCTATTTGTTAAATTAGCGCGCTGAAGCCTTCCCCCTGGCCCCTTCTTCGTATAAAGATTGTTACCTGACCCATTATGTTGATAGACACTTACCGGCACAAAGGCATGCGCAAAGGCTTGGTGCGTATTGTGGAGAGAAAAGGCATCAAAGACATAAAGGTGTTAAAGGCGCTGGAACAAGTGCCTCGGCATTTCTTCTTCGAGAAAGCGTTTCTAGAGCAGGCCTATCAAGACAAAGCCTTTCCCATTGGCGAGGGACAGACCATCTCGCAGCCTTATACTGTAGCCTACCAGACGGAGTTGCTGGAAATTGAACCGCACGACAAAGTGCTGGAGATTGGCACCGGGTCTGGGTACCAGTGCACGATCTTGCTGCAGTTAACGCCCCACGTGTTCACCATTGAATACAACGAGGTGCTGTACCACAAAGCCAAAAAGCAGTTCCAGCTCATGGGGCTCACCCCGTTCACCTTTTTGGGAGACGGCTCAGAGGGCCTGCCGGAACACGCCCCGTTCAACAAGATCCTGGTCACGGCGGGGGCTCCTATTATTCCCAAGACCCTACTCCGGCAATTAACCCTAGGCGGCAAACTGGTGATCCCGGTAGGTGATACCGCCCTGCAG
Source organism: Rufibacter glacialis (assembly GCF_008271745.1). Lineage (GTDB taxonomy): Bacteria > Bacteroidota > Bacteroidia > Cytophagales > Hymenobacteraceae > Nibribacter > Nibribacter glacialis. Next base: position 125,985 of record NZ_VKKZ01000020.1, read on the forward strand.
AAAATGTTCCGCATCACCCGGGTGGGCGAGGATGACTTCCTCAAAGAGGAGTTCGACAACTTCAAATTTGTTCCTCTTTTAGGAAAACAAGGCTGGAAATAGCCTCTCGCGTTTTCCTTACTTCACTTATAGAAAGCGGGGTCTTTTGCCAGAACTGCGGCAAAAAAAGGAAACTGGCTTTGCCGGAAGTACTGTATCTTTGCTGCCTCAATTTCATTTCTTCTTTATGCGAAAGCAAAAATCTGTTAAAGATTCCTACGTCCGAATGACGGAACTTGTCCTGCCCAATGATACCAACACCCTCAACAACTTGATGGGAGGCAGAATGATGCACTGGATGGACATTGTTTCGGCCATTGCTGCCCAGAAACACTCTAACCGCATTGTAGTAACGGCCTCTGTTGATAACGTTTCTTTTAAGGAGAGCATCAAACTAGGGAATGTGATCACCCTGGAAGCTCAGGTTACCCGGGCCTTCAGCACCTCCATGGAAGTGCACATCACGGTGTGGGCTGAGGACATTCCCTCTGGTACCAAAGTGAAGTCAAATGAGGCCTATTTTACCTTTGTGGCACTTGATGAAAACGGAAAAGCAGTGGCGGTTCCAGAGGCCGTTCCGGAAAACGAGGAGGAAATAGAGAAATTCGCGGGAGCCTTGCGCCGGCGGCAGCTTCGCCTGATTTTAGGAGGGCGCATGCAACCCAATGATGCCAATGAGTTAAAGGCACTCTTCAATTTGCAGGACTAACCACCGCTATTATTTTAATTTAACCAACATGCTCCCTTCCACTCCTGACCTCCCCTTCTTGCAGCAGTTGTTCGGCCAGGATACGCTGTATGTCATTCCTGAACCAGCCGGCCTGGAGAACTTGCCCCTGACCACCACCGCTAAGGCAACACCCTCGCTGCCCAAACCCGCTAGCGGCCAGGTGGAAAGTCCTTTGGAAGAACCTGCAGTTGCTAAAGAACCCGTGATAGCGGTAAAAGAACCATTGGCCACCCCAATACCCCCCGTTCCGGCTGTTGCGCCCCAAGCCCCAGCTCCAAATATCCGCTGGCAGGGCGAAGCGGTAAAAGGCACCTATTTGTTATTTGAGGTGCCAGAACCCACCTTCCTGTCCCTGCCCCAGCATGCGTTCCTGCAGAAGGTATTGGCGGCCGTGGGCTTGAATACGGGTCAGGTGCAGTTTGGTAATCTTTCCAGATCCATAGAACATGATGTGAAAACCATTGCCGCGCAGCAACAAGCCAAACACATCCTGCTCTTCGGACAGGGGCTTCCTGTTGCGAATCTCTCCCGCATGGAATTCTACCGGATGTATAAGTTTGAGGAATCCAGGTTTGTTTTGGTAGACGCTTTGGAAGACATTGAGAAGAGTGTGGAACTCAAAAAGAAACTCTGGGATGTATTGCAGAAGATATTTCTGCCGTAGAATTGACAAAAGGATCAAAAAGAAAGGGCTGCCGTGGTAAAACGGCAGCCCTTTCTTTTTGATTTATAGGCAGCTTAGTCCAGCAAGGAGGCTAGTTTTTCCTCCAGGGCCGCCCCACGAAGGTTCTTGGCAATGATCTTTCCTTCTTTGTCTAACAGCACTGTCTGCGGAATGGCGGTAATGCCGTACAAGGTGGCGGCACTGCTTTCCCAGCCCTTCAGGTCAGAGACATTCGGCCAGGTAAGTTTGTCATTTTCAATCGCTTTCAACCATTTGGTGCGGTCCTGGTCCAGGCTGACCCCAAAAATCTCAAAGCCTTTGTCTTTGTACTTGTTGTACATGCGCACCACGTTGGGGTTCTCCTGGCGGCAAGGCCCGCACCAGCTGGCCCAGAAGTCAATCAAGACATACTTGCCGCGCAACGACGTTAAAGCCACCTCTGGTCCGGCCGGCGAAGGCAATTTAATGTCTGGGGCGGCGCTGCCTAACGCAGTACCGCGCATCTGCGCCAAGCGGGCATCCAGGGACTTCGTGTATTTGGAATTGGGGAGCGTAGATTTAAAGGCTGTGGCCATGCTGTCCACAAAAAGGAAATGCTCGTCCAGGTTCAGGATGTTGCCGGCCGTATACACAGACACCACCGACCCCGGGTTCGCCTTGACAAACGCCTTCAGTTGGTTCTGGTTTTCCTGCTGCATTTTCATGAACTGGTCCTGCAGGCGCTTCATCTCCGCTTGGTTTCCCTCGCTGGAAGCCTGCTGAAACTGCTGGTTCAAGGTAGTCGCATTCCCCTGCATGCCTTGCATGATGGTGTTGAGTTGCTGGATCAGCTCTGAGTCTTTAGACCCTTTCACGGTGTAGCTTTGCGCCACCTTACCCGAATCAGCGGTGATCTCAATGGGCTTGTTCTCCACCACCAACATGATGCCTTCCTGGTTTTCAAACCCCAGCTTATAAATGGCGGGTTCTGCCACGGTGCCTTCCATGACAAAAGTCCCGTCTTTGTTGATGTGGGCCGTGTCAAAAGGAACAAAGGCTTGCTCTCCCAGCTCATCCAAAAAGACTTTGCCGGTGGTCATGTTGTTGATTTTGCCGGTGATCCGGTAAGTTTTATTAGAGTCTCCGGTGGCCACCCCTTTTTTCTGGCAGGCGCTGATCGCGAGTAACGAGGCAGCGGCCAAGATCATTTGCTTCTTCATGTTTTTCTGGAATTGAGCCTATCTATCTAAACTCTCTTTCAATAGTTTATTCGCTATTTTAGGATCGGCCTTTCCTTTCGTCTGCTTCATGAGATCGCCCATGAACATACCCAACAAAGAGGCCTTACCTGCCTTATACTCGGCTACCTTCTGCGGGTTGGCCGCCAGTACCTGATCAATCAGGCCTTGGAGGGCGCCCTCATCAGATTCCTGCACCAGGTTCTGCTCCGTAGCCACCTGCTGGGCCGTTTTCTCCGGGTGCTCCAGCAGGAACGGGAAGATCTGCTTGGCGGCCACACTATGGCTCACCTTGTTGCTGTCTACCAGTTCTATCAACCCGGCAATCTGCTCCGGCTTCAGCGGGAAAGCCTCCATGGAAAGCGTCAGCTCGTTCAGGTAAGATTTCACCGGACCACTTATCCAGTTGGCGGCTGCTTTGTAGTTCTTGGTTTGCTGGCATAGCGCATCAAAGTATAGGGCAATCTCTTTGGTGTCGGTTAACACGCCGGCATCATAGTCAGAAAGACCGTACTCCTGGGTAAAGCGGCTGTAGAGAGCCTGCGGTAAGGCAGGCATACTTTCTTTCACGTTGTTCAGCCATTCCTCAGAAATGAGCACCGGCGGAAGGTCCGGCTCCGGGAAGTACCGGTAATCGTTCATGGTCTCCTTAGAGCGCATGCCGGTAGTGGTACCGGAGTTGGCGTCAAAGTTACGGGTCTCGGAATCCACCACGCCCCCGTTCTCCAGAATCTCAATCTGACGATCGATCTCGTGTTCAATGGCGCGCTGCACATTCCGGAAGGAGTTCATGTTCTTCACCTCCACCTTGGTCCCCCACTTGCTGGCGCCTTTCTTCATCACCGAGATGTTGGCATCGCAGCGCAAAGAACCTTCTTCCATATTCCCGTCGCAGATCTCCAGGTACTGCACCAATTTCTTGATCTGGGTCAGGTAGGCATAAGCTTCCTCTGAATCCCGGATGTCCGGCTCCGACACAATCTCAATCAACGGCGTACCGGCGCGGTTCAAGTCCACCAAGGTTTCCGTCTCCCCGGCCAAGTGCATAGATTTACCGGCATCCTCTTCCATGTGGATGCGGGTGATCCCGATGCGTTTTTCGCCCCCATCTTTGGTTTTGATGTCTAAATGCCCTTTGGTGCAGATAGGGGTTTTATCCTGCGTGATCTGATACCCTTTGGGAAGATCTGGGTAAAAGTAGTTTTTGCGGGCGTAGTAGTTCGTGCGGGTGATCTGGCAATCGGTAGCCAGACCCATTTTCATGGCCATTTCTACTACTTTTTTGTTTACACGGGGCAAGGTGCCAGGGTGGCCTAGCGTGATCACGCTCAGGTTCGTATTAGGCAGCATACCATACTCAGTGGAGTCAGCTGAATACGCCTTGCTCTCGGTCAATAACTGCGCGTGCACCTCAAGCCCAATAATGGCCTGGTACTGGGAACGGGTTTCTTCGTTCATGTTTTAGTAGCACGTATCACGTAGCACGTAACACGATTTCTGTTTTTTTGTCTATTCTTTAGAAAACAGCCCTAAATCGGTGCTTGTTTTAATCTTGTTTATTTTCCTATCCGCCGCGAGTATTAAGACCCATTCCGGAGGAGGTTTTGAGTCTCCAGACACTCTTTTTCTTCTGCCCATGGTTCCCAGTGATTCTGGAAGCCCCCTACATCTATGGTTACGAGTTCTAAAATCTTTCCAAGTGCAATGGTAGAATCAACCTCAACCCAGGGAGGTTACTGAAACCTTACAGAATTCTGAATTTGTGCTGTTTTCTTAAAAACAATCCCAAATCAGAGATTGTTATGGCAGCAATCCTTCCGCTTTGGCGAGGGCAGCATCTAAGCCTGCTACTTCTTTTCCGCCGGCTGAGGCGTAGAACGGTTGTCCGCCGCCACCGCCTTTGATCTCTTTGGCGAGTTCCTTGATCATCTGCACCGCGTTCAGGCCTTTGCCTGACACCACTTCATCTGACAGCATAACGGCCAGTTGGGGTTTTCCGTCTACTTCCGCAGCCAGCACCAACACCAGGTTGTTCACCACGCTGCGCAGGTCAAAGGCCAGCTTCTTCAGGTAGTCAGCCGAACTCACTTCCACGCGGGCAGCCAGGAAATTCAGGCCATTCACCTCCCGAACAGCAGCAGCCAGTTTCTCTTTCTGGGCCGTCACCTGCTTCAGTTCAAAGGCTTCCAGTTGCTTGCGCAAGGCGGCGTTCTCGTCCTGGAGTTTCTCAATGGCCTTGCCGAACTCTTTCTGCACACCCAGGAGCTGCTTTACTTCCTCAAACTGGGTGATTTGCTCGTCCACGAACTGCTCAGCCACATCAGCGGTCACCGCTTCAATGCGGCGTACCCCGGCGGCCACTGAACTTTCGCTCACGATCTTGAAGAACCCGATGTTCCCGGTGTTCTGCACGTGGATGCCGCCGCACAATTCAATAGAAAAGTCCCGGTCAAAGGTGATCACGCGCACAAACTCGCCGTATTTTTCCCCGAACAAAGCGGTGGCGCCTAATTGCTTGGCTTCTTCAATGGGCACGTTGCGGCGTTCATCCTTCTCAATAGATTCACGGATGCGGGTATTTACGATCTGTTCTACTTCTTTGATCTGCTCCTCGGTAACTTTGGTGAAGTGGGAGAAGTCAAAACGCAGGAGCTTATCACTCACCAAAGAGCCTTTTTGGTTCACGTGGTCGCCTAATACTTGTTTCAAGGCGGCGTGCAGCAAGTGCGTGGCCGAATGGTGCTTCTTGATGAGGGCCCGGCGCTGGCTGTCTATTCTGGCTTTGAGCGGTGCTTCCAGGTCTTTGGGCAGTTCAGCGGTAATGTGCAGGATAAGGTCGTTCTCCTTTTTGGTGTCCAGCACTTTCACGCTGCCCCCGGCAGACTCCAGAACGCCGGTGTCACCTACCTGTCCGCCGCTTTCGGCATAGAAAGGAGAGCGGTCCAGCACTACGTGGAATTCTTTTTTGTTTTTGGCCATCACCTGGCGGTACCGCACCACGCGGGCTTCCACCTCTTCGGCGTCATACGCTACCCACTCCGTCTCCGTGTCGGGTTGCAGCACCACCCAGTCGCCCTGCTCGGTTTGGGCGGCGTTGCGGGAACGGTTTTTCTGCTGCTCCATCTCGGCGGTGAAGCCGGCCTCATCCACTTTAAAGCCATTCTCTTTGGCAATAAGGGCCGTCAGATCCAGCGGGAAGCCGAAGGTGTCATAGAGTTCAAAGGCAGTTTTTCCGTCAATGGAGTTGTTGTTCGCTTTGAAGCTGTCCTGTAAAGAATCAAGCCGTTTCAAGCCATTCTCCAGCGTGCGCAGGAAAGCGTTCTCCTCTTCCTCAATCACGCGCTGCACAAAGGCCTGCTGGGCTTTGAGCTCCGGAAACACATTCGCCAATTGATCCGCCAGCACGGGCACAATAGAGTTCAGAAACGGCTTCTTGAAGTTGAGGTACGTAAACGAATACCGGACCGCGCGGCGCAGGATCCGGCGGATCACGTAACCAGCTTTGTTGTTGCTGGGCAACTGCCCATCAGCGATAGTAAAGGAAATGGCCCGTATATGGTCTGCGATCACGCGGATGGCGATGTCGGTTTTCTCGTTCTCGCCGTAGGTCACGCCTGCTTCCTTGGCAATGAACTGGATCATCGGCTGAAAGACGTCGGTGTCATAGTTGGACTGCTTGCCCTGGATGGCCATGCACAAACGCTCGAAGCCCATGCCTGTATCTACGTGTTGCGCAGGGAGTTTCACCAAAGAGCCATCGGCCTGACGGTTGAACTCCATGAACACGTTGTTCCAGATCTCCACCACTTGCGGGTGGTCATTGTTTACCAGCGTCTTTCCGTCCACCTGCGCGCGCTCTTCTTCAGAACGAAGGTCCACGTGGATTTCAGAGCAAGGACCGCAAGGACCGGTTTCGCCCATTTCCCAGAAGTTGTCCTTCTTGTTGCCCATCAAGATGCGGTCTTCGGCTATCATGGTCTTCCAGATATCAAAGGCCTCCTGGTCCATTTGCAAGTTCTCAGAAGCGTCTCCCTGGAAGACAGAAACGTACAGCCTGTCTTTGGGTAGCTTATACACCTCCGTGAGCAGTTCCCAGGACCATACCAGCGCATCATGCTTAAAGTAATCGCCAAAGCTCCAGTTGCCCAGCATCTCAAACATGGTGTGGTGGTAGGTGTCATAGCCTACTTCCTCCAGGTCATTGTGCTTGCCAGACACGCGCAGACACTTCTGCGTATCTGCCACGCGGGGCGAAGGCGCGGGTTTGTTGCCTAGGAAATAGTCCTTGAAAGGAGCCATGCCCGAGTTGATGAACATGAGGGTGGGATCGTCTTTCACCACAATGGGCGCCGACGGCACAATCTGGTGGCCTTTGGAGGCGAAGAAATCGAGGAACTGCTGGCGTATCTCGGCGGAGGTCATGTATTTAAATAATAGCTTCTAAATAGGAGGCACAAGGTCTTGTAAATGCGAAAGAAAAAGCGAATTTTTGCCTTTTCAGCGCGCACCTCGCCTAACGCAAAAGTAAGATTTTTTACCAAAATGCGGCGGAAAGGCCTAGGTTTTCGTGCTGTTTTTCAGAAAACAAGGCGAAAATGAGTTCTGAGTTCTGAGTCTTGAGTCCTGAGTCAGTTCAAGAAATCGCCAGACTCAGAACTCTGAACTCAAGACTCAGAACTTTACAGCAGTGCCCTACAAAGAACGAGACATAGAAAAACAGTACTACAGCATAGGCGAAGTTGCCGCCATGTTTGAAGTAGCCCCTTCCCTGATCAGGTTCTGGGAAACCGAATTTGACATCCTCAAGCCCAAGAAAAACAAAAAGGGGAACCGTCTCTTTTCGCCAAAGGACATTGAAAACCTGCGCTTTGTGTATCATCTGGTAAAGGAACGTGGGTATACCATTCAAGGCGCCCGCGAGATGCTCAAGACGCGGGGCGTGCAGGCCAAAGAAAAGTTTGAGATGATCCAGTCCTTAGAGAAGGTGAAGGAATTCTTGATCAGCATTAAAGGGCAGCTTCCTTAGCAGGAAGCTAGTCCTGAGTTCTGAGTCTTGAGTACTGACTTAAATCAGTACTTCAAGTACTGGAAATAGCATTGCAAGAATCAGAACTCAAATCCAAAAAACTCAGGACTCAGAACTCAAGACTCAGAACTCACCCCACAGTGTCCAACGAACTCCTTTACCAAGTGGCCTTGCCCCTGATTCCCCACGTGGGAGGCGGCACGGCACGTACGCTGGTAAAGCATTTCGGCTCTGCCGAGGCTGTTTTCGCTGCCGCCCCGGAAAAACTGAGGAAAACGCCCCGCATTGGCGAAGTCATCACCAAGAGTATTCTTCAGAGCAGGATTAACGCCTTACGGCAGGCGGAGGAAGTTATGCAACGGGCTGAGAAAGAAGAAGTACAGCTGCTGCCTTTCACGCATGCCGATTACCCGCAACGGTTGCAGCACGTGCCAGATGCCCCGCTCCTGCTGTATTACAAAGGCACCGCTGACCTGAATGCCCTTAAAGTGGTGAGCATTGTGGGTACCCGCAAAAGCACCGACTATGGCCGCCAGGTAACGGAACAGATCGTGCAGGGTTTGGTGCAGCATGAGGTACTGGTGGTAAGCGGCCTGGCCTTCGGGATTGACATTCTGGCCCATAAAGCGGCTTTGAAACATGGTTTGCCCACCGTTGGCGTCATGGCCAATAGCGTGGAGACGGTGTACCCGACTGCCCACCAGCGCGACGCGGAGAACATGCTCCGGCACGGTGGCTTACTATCGGAGTTTCCTTTCGGCACCAAGCCAGATGCCCCGCGTTTCCCTTCCAGGAACAGAATCATTGCCGGCATGGCGGATTGTACCATTGTGGTGGAGTCTACGAGCAAAGGCGGTTCGCTCATCTCCGCGGATATTGCCCATAGCTATGACCGGGAAGTCATGGCGGTGCCCGGGCCTATCACCTCAGAAACTTCTCAGGGTTGTAACCAACTCATCAGAAGCCTAAAAGCCGTACCCTATACCAAGCCCAAAGACCTGGAAGAGCTGCTGAACTGGGACAAAGCCCTCGCGCCTCGGTCCCTTTCTAAACCCGTACAGGCAGCACCTACCCTATCATTGAGTTCTTTTCCGGAGGAGGAGCAGATAATTCTTCGGGCGCTGCAACAAGCTGGCCCATTGCACATTGATGTCCTTTGCCGGCATACCAGGTTTAACATCAGCCAAGTCTCCTCCCTCTTGTTTACTTTAGAAATGAGCGGTTGGGTGAAGGCGCTTCCGGGCAAGCAGTATTTACTGGTCTAAAACGGTTTATCCAGCAATTTCTTCAAAATCCTCTTCACCTAATTCTTTCTTCTTTTGTATCTCCTCTACAACGGCCAACTACTTCAAGAAGCAGACCTGGTACTCCCCCTTACCAACCGGGCCTTTCAATACAATGACGGGTTCTTTGAGACCATGGTGCTGGACAAAGGCTTGTTAAGGTTTTGGGACCATCATCAGGAAAGGATGCAGGAAGCGGCCTCCACTTTGCAGATACTCTTGCCTGAAGCGTTAAAAGGTGATACTTTTTTGAAGCTGGTAGAGGATTTGGCCGCCAACAATGCAACGGGATTTTTGGCCAGAGTTAAATTGAAGGTATGGCGGGCCGGAGAAGGTTTGTATACACCCCAAACCCATTCCGCGGATTGGCTTTTAACCGTTCAGGCTATGCCAGCTCCTGCCTCGCAACCCCTGCAGGTAGGAATTTGCCAAACGGTAAAGACTCTGCCTTCGCCGTTTTCATCTTTCAAAGGATTCAACTCCTTGCTGTACGTCTTGGCAAGTCAAGAAAGAGCTAGGAGACAACTGGATGACCTAGTGTTGCTGGACCCTGCAGGGCATGTGGCGGAATTGACTGCCTCCAACCTATTCTGGATCAAGGACCAGCAGCTTTTCACGCCCGCCTTAGAAACCGGCTGCCTGAACGGGGTCTTGCGCCGTGCCCTCTTTGAATGGGCTTCTAAAAGCAACTATCAGATGCACGAAGGCCTTTATGAACCAGCGGCAGTATACGCTTCCGACTTTGCCTTTGCCGGGAATGTTACCGGCCTGAAGCCCATCAAGGATCTGCAAGGGCAGGCTTTGTCAACCAACCCCGATTTCCTCTCCCAATTAGAGAAAGAGCTTTTCCATTAAGGGCCAGATAGGCTTCTGGTATGTTTTCCTAAAAAGTGCTCAAAAACCTCAGAGGCTTATTTTTTGGCTACAGGCTTGGGTTCGTTTGCTTCCCAGACTCTAATAAAATTTCCTCCTAGGATTTTCTCGATGTCTTTTTTCTTGTACCCCCGCTCTAACAGGGCCTTGGTGATCAAGGGATAGGTGCTTACGTCTTCCAGACCGGCGGGAGCCGAGCTGATGCCGTCATAGTCCGATCCCAGCCCTACATGGTCTACCCCTGCTAGTTTCACCACATGGTCTATATGGTCAATGAGTAGGGAAATGGGTGGGTTAACGTTTTTAGACTCCTCCGGGTATTTTTTGAAAAGCGCCTCCCGAATGGCCATTCCACCCATGCCTTTTTTCTGGAGTTCAGAAATCTCTGCCTCATGCTTGCTGATGAATCCTTTGATGCGCTGTGAATAGCCCGGGTCCAGGAACTCAGAGAAGAAATTCAGGTGTAGTACGCCGCCGTTCTTGCCCAAAGCTTTGATCTGGTCATCTTTGAGGTTGCGTGGGTGCGGGCACAAAGCGGCGGCACAACTGTGCGACACTAAAACGGGTTTGGTGGTGGTAGCCAGTACATCCCAAAACGTCTGCTCCCCCACGTGGGACAAATCCACCAGCATGCCTATGTCATTCATGCGGCGTACCACCTGTTTCCCGAAATCATTCAAGCCTTTCTTTTGGGTGAATCCGGAAGTCTTGGTTTCATCTGCGGCCGAAGAGGCCCAGGAGGTACTGTTGTTCCAGGTGAGGGTGAGGTAACGCACGCCCCGTCCGTACAGGTGGTTCAGGTTGTCCAGGTTGTCTTCAATCATGTGGCCTCCCTCAACTCCCGTCAAAGAAGCAATCTTCTTGGCTTTCACAGCTTCCCGCATTTGGGCGGGGGAATACACCATCTGCAGCTTGTCTGGGTTGCGGCGCGCCAAAGCTTCCAGGGAATCTATCTGCTGGTTCGCGAATTTGAAGGCCCGGCCCGGGCCATAGGTCTCATCACTGAACACGGCGAATACCTGCACGTCCAGCCCTCCTTCTTTCATCCGCTGGAGGTCGGTGTGCGCTTTTCCAGTCAGATCCTGCTCCACCGAAAGGCCTTCAAAAATCACCTGAGACAACACATCATTGTGGGTGTCTACCAGAACCGCCTTCTGGTGAATGGTTTGGTAAGAACTGCTACAGGAAAAAAGGAAACCGAAAGAAAGGGCCGCTACGGGAAAGAAAGGAGCTTTCATGAAAAGAGCTAAATCGAGGAAATGGGTTTAAGCGTCCAGTTTACACAAAAACCAGGACTTCCCCAAGGAAGGTTTTTCGGGTTATTTTGAAGGAAAGGGAGAAAAGAGGAAGAGCCGCTGGGAGGGTAAAGCCTTTAACCAGTCTCAGCTGCGGATCACTTCAGGAAATGGAGGGGCTCTTTATGTTATGAATCACCAGAACATAAATCTGCCAAAACCTGACTTTCCATTACCTTTGCTTTGAAAGAGTCAGCAGGAAGATTATACATTCTTTGCCAAGGGCTACTGACCGCAAAGGCAGTGTGAAACATGAGAGACAAGGCGATGCCATTGTCTCTACGAAGGTTATCCCCTCCTTCCCACGCATTGCCCTGTTCCAGTCTTTCCTTCGCGCGCCTCGCTTTTGGCCCTGGATAGACGATGTCTAAGAGAGCAGAACGGTACAGGCCGAAAGGGCAGTGCGAGAGGGGAAGACGGGGCCTCGCGGCCGTGAGCGCACGGAGGGCCGCTATGGAACAACCCAGCATAAGGGCCTCGCTATAGGTAGTCGCTACGCCAGCAACGGCAAAAGGCATGCACTAGGTTATCTAAAGCAAAAGAAGTAAGGAGGCGTAGTTTTGGTTTTGGGCCCCTGTTAACACCAATAACGGCGAAAAATGGCGCCCTCCACAAAAGGACTCAAGACTCTAAACTCCCTCTTAATATCTTCCTTCTATATTGTCCAGGTACTTTTGGCCGGAGCCGGTATTAAGCAGAAGAACCCGTTCATGGGCCTGAAGCCATCCCTTTTTCAGGAGGTGGCGGGCAGCCATCCAGACGGCGGCACCTTCCGGGGCTACAAACAGGCCTTCCTTTCTGCTCAATTCCCGCACCCCTTCCACCATTTCTTCTTCGGTAATGGAAATGGCTGTGCCGCCCGATTGTTCCAGCACCTCTAACATCAAAGGTTCGCCTAAAGGCCGGGGAACGGCCAAGCCATTGGCCAAGGTGGGCAGACCATTGTACTGCTGTGAATTCTTTTGAAGACCAAGGAAGGTATCTACTACCGGACGGCAATTATGGGCTTGAACCGCTACCATACGGGGTAATTTAATGTCTTTGGGCAACCAACCCAAAGCAGTCATTTCCTGAAAGGCTTTCCAGATGCCTATGAGCCCGGTCCCGCCACCGGCCGGATAAAGGATCACGTCGGGTAACTGCCATTCCAGTTGCTCCGCTATTTCATAGCCCATGGTTTTTTTGCCCTCTAGCCGGTAAGGTTCTTTGAGCGTAGACACATCCAGTAGAGCTTCACCTTGGTTTAACCGACGAACCTCGGCGGCACAGTCGTTGATGAGCCCATCCAGCAGGTGCACCTGGGCGCCATACCAATAACATTCTTCTTTGAAGGCTTTGGGGGTGTGGCGGGGCATGACCACCACGGCCGGGAGATTGGCTTTGGCGCAGTAGGCGGCCATGGCTACTCCGGCATTGCCGGCTGTGGGAATGATACACCCTTCCACTCCTACTTCCAGCGCCTTTGAAATGGCCATGCTCAGACCCCGGGCCTTGAAGGAGCCCGTGGGATTCTGGCCTTCATCTTTCAGGATAAGGTTTTCAAACCCATAAGCCGCTCCCAAATTCTGCAACTCCATGAGGGGGGTAAGACCTTCGCCCAAAGAAACTTTGTTTGATTCGTCAAGCAAGGGCAACACCTCCTGGTAGCGCCACATGGTGCCTTCCCTTCCTTTCAAGGCAGTTTTTGAAAAACTCCCGTTTAAGGCGTACCGGGCCAGCAGTGGCATGTTACAGCAAGGCGACACGCGTTGCAGCACATCATGCGCATATTCCTGCCCACAGGTAGAACATGCTAAATGCGTAATGGTACTTAGGCTGGTGGCTATCTGCGCTTGCATATCTGGTCAAGGTTTACCCTGGCAAATAGGGAAAGTGCCATGAGCAAATCAAATACCCTTTTGGTATAGCCTATTCCGTTTGGAAATACTGGCGGCGCATGAACTGGATGAAGTTTTTGTAAGGGGCATTGTTTTCTGTGCCTTTCCTTTGAATGAAGTTAAACGTTCGGTGCACCTCAAACCCATTGATTTTCACCTCTACCAATTCGCCGGAGGCTAACTCTTTGACCACCGCCTGCCGGGGAAGAAAAGCCAGACAGGTGTCTACCCGCACAAAATTTTTTAAGGCTTCCGTGCCCCCTAACCTTACCCGTACCGGCAATTGGGCCAGCTTCACCCCGTGCTGCACCAAGGCATCCTCCAGCACCGCCAAAGTGCCGGAACCCGTCTCGCGCAAAGCCAACGGAATTTGGTACAGGTCTTTCAGGTCCAGGTCGTGCTTGACCAGAGGGTTGCGGGGCGAACACACCGCCACCACCTCATCGGTGAGGAAGGGTGTATAGGTCACCTGGCTGATCTTGTTGATTCCCTCAATGATGCCCAGGTCAATGTCATGGTCCAGCAGCGCTTTGAGGATGTTTTCACTGTTCCGGTTGCGCAGGCTCAGCTCTACCCGGGGGTTCTGGGTCAGGTACGCAGAGAGCACCGGGGGCAGGATATAAAGGGAAATAGTGGTGCTGGCCCCCAAAATGAGCGTGACCTTGGGCTGGAAATCCTGGCTCAGCAAAGGAAGTTCCTGGTGCAGGTCATTCTGGATCTGCTGCACCGCCTCAAGTTTATGGAAAAGCAGCTGGCCGGCGGGCGTCAGACTAATGGTATTGCCATGTCGCTCAAACAGCCCCGTCTTGTAATACTCCTCCAAGGCCTTTATCTGCTTACTGATGGCCGATTGGCTAATGTACAGGAGCTGGCTGGCTTTGGTGAAGCTGAGTTGGCGGGCAACTTCCAGGAAAACGGCGTGTTTATGAGAAATCACGGAGAAAAGTAGTTAGAGGATCCTTAACTATAGGTTCAAAGCCAATCCAAGGTAGGCTTGGTGTACTCGCTTTCTGACTGGTTACCGGTGTTTACGGTGGCAGCCGGTTCAAACAGGAGCACGCTTACCTCCTCTTCGGCCACGGGCCTATGCTCTACCCCTTTGGGCACCACCAGGAACTCCCCTTCCCGCAACTCAATGGTTTTATCCCTGAATTCAAGCTTGAGGTGCCCTTTCACCACCAGGAACAATTCATCTTCGTGTTCGTGGTGGTGCCAGACAAAGGTTCCTTTCAACTTGGCCAGTTTGACGTGCTGCCCATTCAATTCGCCCACCACCCGGGGGTTCCAGTGGTCAGAGAAAAGCTGCAGTTTTTCAGAGATATTTACTTTTTGCATGGCACAAATAGAAATTAGGTAGTGAAGGTAAACGATAGAAAGCGATTCTACTTGGCCTTTTTGGTGGGAAACTGAAAACCTGTTCTAAAAACTGTTTAAAGAAAGGATGGTAAAACCGGAAGCAGCTCTTGTTTCTGCCCCTACTGCTGCTTAAGTACCTTTCTCTTAAGCTATCTATGGCCTGTCCATGCATTTTGTCCCTACTTTTTAGAATAAGTTTAAAAACAAGGAAGCCCCACCATTTAGACAGGGCTTCCAGGTAAAAAACGAAATGTAGTTTTATTTCATACGCAAGGCAGTTAAGGTGGAATTAGATGGGGCTTCCGGTCACGGAAGTGTCATCGTGTAGCGTCCGTTGGTTTTTCCTGGAATCAGGCGATACATACATGTCATTGAACCTGGCAGTGAAGCTTTCGGCTTCTTTGTTGGAGGCACTAGGTGTGGCAGGGGGTTTGCTTTCTGAGGAACCTATGATTCTGTCCCAGAAGATAGCAACGAGGGAGAGTAAACAACCAATGGCTAAGTAGGCCAAAACCCGCATAGCCGCAGTGTCACTGTCATTGGAAGTGAACGCTATTACAAACGTACCAGCGAAGAATCCAACGGCAATCAGGGTAGATAACTGGTCTTTCTTCATGATGTCCTGTTTTTTTAAGGGTCCCTATTGCACTACATGGAAAACCCGCACTACCGGTTGTAGTGCGTAACTATTATACGATTCTTATATAGTAAAGGTATATTTTTTCTTGATAAGTTTCAATACCATTTCCATATTTCTTGACCGTTGATAAAAGAATCCATTCGGCTTTTCATGCCTCCGTAGAACCAATCAGTTCCACTAGGAAATTGGCCGGTTTCTTTGCGGCGGCCCGGAAAGGGTTTTACTTTTGCCCTTCCTCTAAAGACCCCTAAATTCAAATGCCTCATGACCATCAGCCAACGCTACCAGCTCTCCCTTACCCTGCTCACGGACATGTACCAGCTTACCATGGCCCAAGGCTACTGGAAAAAAGGCCTGGCCGAACAGGAAGCGGTCTTTCACCTGTATTTCCGGAAAAACCCTTTCAAAGGAGGCTATACCGTGTGCGCCGGCCTGGCAGATGCGCTGGACCTGCTCCAGAATTTCAAGTTCACCGAAGGGGACCTAACCTACCTTAAAGCCCTGACCGGAAGCCAGGGACAACCCCTCTTTGAGGAAGGTTTCCTGCAGCATTTGCGGGACCTCACTTTCACCTGTGATGTAGACGCCATTCCAGAAGGAACCGTGGTCTTCCCCAATGAGCCCCTCCTCCGCATCAAAGGCCCTATCCTGCAGTGCCAGTTACTGGAAACACCGCTGCTGACCATCCTCAATTTCCAAACCCTGGTGGCCACCAAGGCTGCCCGGGTGGTAGAGGCCGCCCAGGGTGATCCTGTCCTGGAATTTGGAATGCGTCGGGCCCAGGGTCCAGACGGGGCCTTATCAGCGGCCCGGGCGGCCTTTATTGGAGGCGTAGCCGCCACCTCCAACGTGTTGGCCGGCCAGTTATTCAATATCCCGGTCAAAGGCACCCACGCCCATAGTTGGGTAATGTCGTTTGAGGAGGAGCAGGAATCGTTTGCGGCGTACGCCGAGGTTTTCCCGCACGATTCTGTGTTTCTGGTAGACACCTACCATACTTTAGAGGGCATTCAGAAGGCAATTGAGGTGGCCAGGGAAATGCGCAAAAATGGGGCTGAGCTAAAGGGGATCCGGCTTGATTCAGGAGACTTGGCTTACCTGAGCATTGAAGGCCGCCGGATGCTGGACGAAGCGGGTTTCTCCCAAGTGGCCATTCTGGCCAGTAATGACCTGGACGAATACCTCATTGAAAGCCTTAAGCTGCAAGGGGCCAAAATTGATACCTGGGGCATTGGCACCAAACTAGTAACGGCCTATGACCAGCCCGCCCTGGGCGGGGTTTATAAGTTGGCCGCCCTGCGCCAGCCAAACGGGGAATGGGAGTATAAAGTGAAGCTTTCTGAACAGCTGGCAAAGATCTCTACCCCAGGAATCTTGCAGGTACGGCGGTTTTCCAAGGAGGGCGCCTTGGTGGGAGACATGATTTACTCTGAGCCTTTAGGCATTAGCCCGGCGGTTACCATGGTGCACCCCAATGACCCTACCCAGCGGAAGAACTTCACGCAGGAGTGTGTTCACGAAGACTTGCTGGTGCCGGTTTTCAAAGCCGGGGAGCAGGTATACACTTCCCCGGATCTGCGGGCTATCCAGCAACGAACGAAGGAACAATTGCAACTCCTGCATGGCACCTACCGCCGTTTCCTCAACCCCCATCTCTACAAGGTAGGCCTGGAGGAACAACTGCACGAGAAAAAATTAGCCTTAATTGTTCAGTTAAGGACTACCGCGCAAACCAAAGGAGCGTAATCCCTATTCCCGTTCCGGGCCTGCTTTAAGAAAAACAGGCCTGGAACAGGCTATATCAGGATAATAGCTCCTGACTTGAAATCACTTTCCCGCCCTTAGCCAGTAGGTCTGCTTTGGCCCGCTCAAAACCTGTAGGGTCAATGGCGCGGGTGGCATCCTGGACAAGAAATACCTGGAAATCCTCTTGCAAGGCATCTAAAGCCGAAAAATACACGCAGTAATCTGCGGCCAGACCAACCAGATAGACCTCCTGGGTGCCTTTCGCTTTCAGGTATTCGGCCAAGGCCGTGGACTTGCGGTGCCCATTGTCATAAAACCCGCTATAAGAATCAATTTCAGGGTCCATGCCTTTTCGGAAGACGGCCTCCACTTTATTCAGGTTCAGGTCCGGGGAGAACGCTGCTCCCCAGGTGCCTTGCACGCAATGGTCTGGCCACAGGACCTGGGGAAGCCCCTGGAGTACGGTTTTGGCAAACACGTGTTGGCCAGGGTGTTGCGAGGCGAAGCTTTTATGCCCCAGTGGGTGCCAATCCTGCGTGGCCACCACCAGGTCAAATTGCGGTTGCAAGGCGTTGACCACCCCAAGAATGGCATCTCCCTCTGGCACCGCCAAAGCACCACCCGGCAGGAAGTCATTCTGGATATCAATAAGAAGCAGCGTTTTCATAAGAAGAAGTCTGATTTCTGGGTATTTCCTTAGCGGGAAGACGAAACCAAAGTACGTAACTGGGGCAACATATGGTAGAGGTCAGCCCCGGGGCAGGCGGTAGAGGCGTTGTCTTTATGGCCGGAGATGTGGTCTTGGGTGATGTTCCAGCGCTTGGCCAAGGCGACCATCAGCCTCTCCAGACTTTGCCGCTGGGCCGCACTTACTTTCTCCACCTCAAAATTCCCTTCCAACACAATTAACGCGTGGCCCGTGGGGTCATAAGGCGTGTTGGAGTCGCCCACGTACTGGAGCGGGCGCCCCTCGCCTATTTCCCCGTGCACATCAATGTAGAAATGGTAGGGTATGTCGGCCCAGGGTTCTTTCATGCGCCCACCTGAAAGTTGGCTTCGCTCCATGGAGAATTTCTGCAGGGCCTGGAGTTTCGCGGCCAGGGTCCGGTCAGGGTTCTGTTTGACGGCCGTGTGGTGCAAAGTGATTTTCTTAGGGACATGCGTTTTCATGGGCAGCACCGACGGCGCCGCCCCCCATTGCGCCCGGGTCACGATGGGTACCCCTTTAGGCAAGGAAACGGTTTGGGAGGACCGGCAGGCCATAGCCAGGAAAATCAAAACGAGAAGAGGCAGGATTTTAGGGGTGTTTTTCAAAAAAGACATCGAAAAATGGCGTTTGCCAAGGAAAGGGTACAAGAAGACAATGATACCCTTTTCCGCTTGAATTTCAAATAATCGCCCTTAAACGAGGGGTTAAGAACGGGTTTGGCCGTTTCCGCGCACGATCCATTTGTAGCTGGTCAGTTCTTCCAAGCCCATTGGCCCCCGGGCATGCAGCTTTTGGGTACTGATGCCAATCTCGGCACCCAAGCCGAATTGAGCTCCATCTGTAAAGGCAGTGGATGCGTTGGCGTAGACAGCAGCGGCATCAACGCTGTTCAAAAAGGTTTCAATGGCTAAAGGGTCTTCGGCCAGAATGGCTTCACTGTGTTTAGAGCTGTGGAGGGAAATATGGTCCAGGGCGGCCGGTAGATCGGCTACGGTCTTGATGGCAATTTTGAGGGCCAGAAACTCGGTGCCGAAGTGTTCCTCCGTAGCCGGATGCAACAAGGCCGCGGGGTATTCGCCCTGTAAAGCGGCAAAGGCGGGCGCATCGGCAAAAACCTCCACCCCTGCTTCCGCTAAGGGCGCTGCCAGAAGAGGAAGATCAATCACCCGGTGTTCGTGCACCAACAGGCAATCCAGGGCGTTGCAGACACTCACCCGCCGGGTTTTGGCGTTTAAAATCACCTGGCGGCCCATTTCCAGATCAGCGGAAACATCAAAATACGTATGCACAATGCCCGCCCCGGTTTCAATAACCGGCACCTTGGCCTGCTGACGCACATAGTCAATCAACCCCTGGCTTCCCCTGGGAATCAGCACATCTACGTACCCTACCGCCTGCAAGAGGGCTTGCGTTGCTTCCCGTTCCGGGGGCAGTAAGGTAACTAACCCCGCGTCCAGCCCCTGCCGCTCCAGCACCTGGTGCAGAAGCGACACAATGGCCTGGTTAGAAAAATGGGCGTTACTACCTCCTTTCAGAAGGCACGCGTTCCCGGTTTTCAGGCAAAGCGAGAACACATCAAAGGTCACGTTGGGGCGGGCCTCATAAATCACCCCTACTACTCCCAAGGGAACCCGCACCTTGGAGAGGGAAAGACCATTAGGCAAAGATTTCTGCAGCAAGACCTGGCCCAGGGGCGAAGTCAGGGAAGCCACTTTCTCCAGATCCTGGGCCAGGTCCTGCAATCGGGCGGGTGTGAGTTTGAGGCGGTCGTAGGCCGGGTCTGCTGCCTCCATTCGGGCTAAATCCTGGGCATTGGCCTCCAGCAGGAAATCCGTTTTCTCCCGGGCCTGCGCCGCCACCTCGCGAAGAACCGCGTTTACCTGGTCTGGTGACAGGACGGCTGCTGCGCGGCTAGCCGCCAAAGCTTTTTTGAAAAAGTGGGTGTACTCCATGGGAATAAGGGCCTGGGGTGAGGTAAAGGGTGCCCCTCCGTTTTCAGGGGCTTTTTGAAAATTACTCACTAAACGCCAGCGGGGGAAGGACTAAGGAACAGGTAGTCATAATGCACGAGCGGCTTCTGTTTTTGCTGGCCCAAGCGCTCCAGGGCTTTTTCTGACCCATACTCTGCAATCCCGTACCCCAATTCGTGGTGCTGCTCATCAACCAGTTTCACGATGTCCCCTTTCTGGAAGGTGCCCTGGATCTGGACCACCCCTACCGGCAATAGGCTCACCGCTTTGGCAGTAGAACTAAGGGCCGTCTTGGCTCCCTCATTGACCTGCACCACCCCTTTGGCGAAAGTGCCCGAATGCGCCACCCACTTCTTTTTACCGGACCGTGATTTATCTGGGCTGAACCGCGAATGTTCCAGCTCCCCGTTTAACAGAAGGCGCAGGACATGTTCGGTTTTACCATTGGCGATGTGCACGGGTATGCCCAATTGCGCCACCTTGCGGGCCATAGAACATTTGGTGAGCATGCCCCCGCGCCCAAACTGTGACCGTTGCGCCGTCACAAACGGGACAAAACTAGCCGACGAGGCATTTATTTCCTGAATCACCTGGCTACTGGGGTCTTTGGGGTCACCGTTGTATATGCCGTTCACGTTGCTCAAGATCAGCAAGGCGTCGGCGTTGAGCATAGAGGCGATGAGGCCCGCCAGTTCGTCGTTATCGGTGAACATCAGTTCGGTGACCGAGACCACATCGTTTTCATTCACCACCGGGATAACGCTGTTCTGGAGCAACACCTGAAAGCAGTTCTTCATGTTCAGGTAATGCCCCCGGTCCCGGAAGTCTTCTTTGGTCACCAGCACCTGGGCGCAGGTAAGGTGGTGCTGGCCGAAGAGCTGGGCGTACGTATTAATCAACTTCACCTGCCCCACAGAGGCCAGCAACTGCCGCGAACTAACGGCATCGGTTTTCTCTGGGGTACCTAAAAGGCTTCGGCCGGCAGCTACGGCCCCGGAAGAAACCAGAATCACCTCCTTGCCTTCCTTTTTCAAGGCAGCGATTTGGTCCACCAGATGCTGCATGCGGGCTTCATCTGGCAGGCCATTCCCCTGGGTGAGCACGTTGGAACCGATTTTGACGATGATTCTTTTATAGGCGAAGGCCATGTTACTTTTCCTCTCTAGAAAAAGTAATTTTAAGGAAATATCATCAAAAGACCTAAAGCCTTATCAAGTTTATGCCTTGATTAGCAGTTTATCTGCTACTTTTCTTAAAACCCTGGATAAACGACCGGGTAAATTCAGATAACACCAAGGTACCACTGATGCCGGCGCGTTCCACCAGCAACTGTTCCCAATGCTCTGTCCCCTGCCAGAAAACTTTTTTTAAGGCAGACAGGGCCTCTGGGTTATAGCTGGCTAGTTTCTGCGCGAAGGCCAACACGGCGGCATCCAGTTCCTCTACCGTCTCATACACCTCGGCGTACAAGCTTTTTTCCTTCGCCCAGGCGGCACTTCTGAATTCAGTGGCATCCAAGGCCAATTGAGAGAAAGCCGATACCCCTATCTTGCGTTCTACCGCCGGCCCCACCACAAACGGACCAATGCCCACGGCAATCTCACTCAACTTCACCGCCGCGTGCTGGGTGGCAAAGCAATAGTCGGTGGCAGCGGCCACGCCTACCCCGCCGCCAATGGCCTTGCCCTGCACCCGGCCCAGGATAATTTTAGGGGAAGTGCGGCATGCATTGATCACTTTCGCAAAACCAGAGAAAAAGGCAAACCCCTGTTCCTTGTCTTCAATGAAAATGAGTTCATCAAAAGAGGCCCCGGCGCAGAAGGTCCTTTCCCCTTCGCTTTTCAAAACCACCACCTTCACCCGCTCCTCTTGCCCAGCTTGGGTAATAGTTTGAGCTAACTGTTGTAAAAGGGCTCCGGGCAAGGAGTTATGGGAAGGATGAAAGAACGTGATAGTACCTATTCCTGCTTCGTCAATGGCAAGGGTTACGTGGCCGGCTTCTGTCATTTTAGGGTGTATTTTTTTACTTTTTATCCTTAAGTTTTACTAGTGCGAGTCTGAAGATTCGCGCCTGGGGATGATGGGTCGTCTATGACTACCCTCGCTGCATCAGCAGCGACATTACGTTTAGTGGATCTGAAGGATGCGAAGGTAGCTTTCGCCGTTTCTGGAGGATCGCCCCAACCTCAGTCACGAAACCAGAGTCTCGCGCCAAAGAAAGAGGATCCCGTTTTAGAACTGATTTCACCAAAACAGGTCAAAATCGAAATTTTACCTTGGAAAGGAGGCATCTTCACATCTTCCAATCTCCAAACCTTCAAATTTCCTCATCTCCAAATCTATCACCCCTGATCCCGCTTCTTCACCATGGTCATGATGGTGGCAATGGCCACAGTTTCGCCGGTTTCATCGGTGACGTCTACAAGCCACTTCACAATGCCTTTAGCTACGTCTTCCTCATTGCGTTTCTCCTGGGCCACTTTTTCTTTTACCGTCAGTTTTACCCCAATGGTCATGCCTGGATAAACGGGTTTGGTGAAGCGGCAATTCTCCAGGCCATAGTTCAGCAGTACCGGACCTTTTTTGGGGTCCACGAACATACCGGCGGCTTTGGATAGGATGTAGTAACCGTGGGCTACCCGACCGGTGAACAAAGTGCCTTCCAACGAGGTGGCGTCAACGTGCGCATAGAAGTGGTCGCCCGAAACGTTGGCGAAGTTGGTGATGTCAGCTTCGGTAACGGTATGGCGGTGGGTCACCCAGGTCTCCGAGATCTCCAGTTCCTCAAAATGCTTCCGGAACGGGTGGACGTCTTTCTCTATCTGCTTCGCCCCTGGCTGGTACACCCCCGTAATGGCCGTGATCATGGTGGGCGATCCCTGGATGGCGGTGCGCTGCATGAAGTGCTTCACGCCCCGGATACCGCCCATTTCCTCGCCACCCCCGGCCCTCCCCGGCCCCCCGTGGATGAGCATAGGCATGGGAGACCCGTGCCCAGTACTTTCCTTCGCGCAGGAACTGTCCAGTACCAGAATACGCCCGTGGTG
This sequence comes from Rufibacter glacialis, assembly GCF_008271745.1. Taxonomy (GTDB): domain Bacteria; phylum Bacteroidota; class Bacteroidia; order Cytophagales; family Hymenobacteraceae; genus Nibribacter; species Nibribacter glacialis. The sequence goes on from NZ_VKKZ01000020.1 coordinate 148,457, forward strand.
AGAGGCTGCGCCGATGGCGAATTCCTGGGCAACGGCGGGATCAGCGGTGGCGATGGAGGCCACCAGAGAGCCTTTGCCCAGTTTGGTCAGTTCAATGGCTTCCCCCAGGTCTTTATAGGGCATCAGCGTGGCCACCGGCCCGAAGGCTTCTACGTCATGGGTTGCCGTAAAACGGAACGGCTCTGGGTTCAGCATCACAATGGGGGAGATAAAAGCGCCTTTCTCCTGGTCCGCCCCAATGAGGTTCACCTTGTCCAGGTCGCCATAGACGATGGGCGTTTGTTTGGCCAGTTCCTTCACCTGCTCACGCAGCTTCTTGAGTTGCTCACGGCCCACCAAAGCGCCCATCCGCACTCCTTCGGCCTGCGGATCACCAATGGCGGTTTTGGCTAATTCCCTGCCCAAGGCGATCTGCACGTCCTCTACCAGATTCTCCGGCACAATAGCGCGCCGGATGGCCGTACATTTCTGTCCGGCCTTGCCGGTGATCTCCTTGCGGATCTCCTTGATAAACAAATCAAACTCTACCGTACCGGGTACGGCGTCTTCACCTAACACCGAGCTGTTTAGGGAATCCGCTTCCATGGTGAAGGGGACGGCTTCCTGGATGAGCCGTGGGTGGGCCTTCAGTAACCTGCCCGTATGGGCTGAACCGGTAAACGTGACCACATCCTGGTAGGTGAGGTGGTCCAGGATGCCTTCGCCAGAACCGGTTACCAGTTGCAAGGCTCCTTCGGGCAAAAGCTTGGAATGGATGATCTCGCGTACCACTGCCTCGGTAAGGAAAGCGGTAATGGGTGCAGGCTTCACAATGGCCGGCATGCCTGCCAGTAGGTTCACGGCAATCTTCTCCAGCATACCCCAAACCGGAAAATTATACGCGTTGATGTGCACCGCCACGCCTTCTTTGGGAACCAGGATGTGGTGCCCCATGAACGTGCCACCTTTTGACAGGCCAATGGGTTCATCCTCCACGTAATACGGCTTATCAGGGAATTGCCGACGCAAAGAGGCATAGGCGAACAGGTTCCCGATGCCGCCTTCAATGTCCACCCAACTATCAGCGCGGGTGGCCCCGGTGCGGAAACTGAGATGGTAGAAATCTTCTTTGCGGTCCAGGAGGTGCAGCGCCAAAGCCTTGAGCATGCGGCCCCGCTCTTGGAACGTCATTTTACGGAGGGCTTTGTTTCCTTTTGCGCGGCCGTATTCCAGCATAGCTTCAAAATCAACCCCGCCGCTGAAGGCTGTGTAAATATGCTCGCCAGTGACGGCGTCCAAGATCTCGCTTTCTTTGCCAGAACCGGGCATCCATTGCCCCATGGCATAATTCTGCACTACTGCGGTCATATTGGTAGTTGTTAGTTGCTTGTTGTTAGTTATTAGTAATTAGTCTCTTTCACCATCCTTCATCCGCTTAAGCTCACTCTTTAACTGTCATCCTGAAAGGATTTTGTGGCAAATGGTAAAGGCACAAAATCAAAGTTATTCTAGTACGCCCACAAGATCCTTCCAGGATGACAAAGGGAGGGCTTGGCCAGGAGGTGCATTTTAAACCTGATTGTGCGAAAAAGGCCAAAAAATATCCTGCTTCCAGAGAATAGCTGCTCTACTATGCGACTATCTTCAGGTTCGCCCACCTCAAGCAGGTGGCTTTAACCTCTCTTGTTACTCCCCTTTCCGCTCGTTCCAGGTCTGGTAATGGGAGGCCTGCTTCTTCCGGTTCTCAGGTGCTTCGCGCAAAGGCTCACAAGGTTTCAGGGAGGCATGGCAATCAGCCGGGAGCTGCATGTAAATCTGGGTACCTTCGGTTTTCCAGGCCAGCATCTCGTCGGTTACCTGCTTCACTATTTTATGCGGATTGCCCACCACCACACTGCGCGGCGGGATCTTTTCATCGGCCCGTACAAAACACAGCGCCCCCACTACGCATTCATCTCCAATTTCTACCCGGTCCATCACCACCGCGTTCATGCCCACCAGCACGTTCCGACCAATGGTGGCCCCGTGGATGATGGCGCCGTGCCCAATGTGCGCCATTTCTTTCAGGTGCACGGTGGTGCCGGGGAACATATGAAGGGTGCAGTTTTCCTGCACGTTACAATTGTCTTCAATGATGATCTCGCCCCAGTCGCCCCTGATGGCTGCGCCCGGACCCACGTACACGTTTTTCCCAATGGTCACATTACCCGTTACTGTGGCCTGCGGATGCAGGAAGGCACTCTCGTGCACTACCGGGATATAGCCGTTAAATTCGTAAATCATACCCGTTCAATGATGGCGGCGTACCCTTGCCCCACGCCCACGCACATGGTCACCAGCGCGAAGCGTTTCTGCTGCCGATGCAGTTCCAGCGCCGCCGCGTTCAAGATTCGGGCGCCGCTCATGCCCAGCGGATGCCCTAGGGCAATTGCGCCGCCGTTCGGGTTGATGCGCGGATCATGGTCGTCAAGGCCCAAGCCGCGGGTACAAGCCAATACCTGTGAGGCGAAGGCTTCGTTGATCTCAATCAAATCCATGTCTTTCATGGTGAGGCCGGCTCTTTTGAGCGCCATTTCGGTGGAAGGCACTGGTCCGAAGCCCATGTACCTGGGTTCCACCCCGGCCGCGCCCATCGATACAAAACGGGCTTTAGGGGTGAGGTTGAATTGCTTCAAGCCTTCCTCAGAGGCGAACAGCAAGGCCGCGGCCCCGTCGTTCAACCCGGAGGCATTGCCGGCGGTGACGGTGCCTTCTTTATGGAAGGCTGGTTTCAGCTTAGCCAGCACCTCCAGGGTGGTGGTGGGTTTCAGGAATTCATCCTGGGCAAACAGCTTGGGCTCTCCCTTCTTCTGCGGAATGCTGACTGGTACTATCTCCTCAGCAAAAATACCGACTTCCTGGGCTTTGGCCGCTTTCTGCTGCGACCAGACTGCAAACGCATCCTGGTCTTCGCGGGTGATGCCTTCGCGGCGGGCCAGGTTCTCGGCTGTCTCGCCCATGCCATCGGTACCAAAGACCTCGTGGATTTTAGGGTTCACGAACCGCCACCCGAAGCTGGAGTCAAACATCTGGGCATCGCGGCCGAAAGGCGTGCTGGTTTTGGAGATCACCCAAGGCCCCCGGGTCATGTTCTCCAGGCCGCCGGCCACGTACAAATCCCCGTCGCCGCACTGGATGCCCCTGGCCGCCGCCACCGCCGCCGACAGGCCCGAGGCGCAGAGGCGGTTCACGGTTTCACCGGGCACAGAAAACGGCAACCCCGCCAATAGCAAGGACATGCGCGCTACGTTGCGGTTGTCTTCGCCAGCCTGGTTCGCGCAGCCCAAGACCACCTCGGCAATGGCGGTAGGGTCAGCAGTTGGGTTGCGTTTCATCAGTTCCTGGATAACCAAGGCTCCAAGGTCATCGGGCCGCACAGTGGCCAAAGACCCGCCAAAATTCCCGATGGGGGTCCGGATGCCGTCTACTAGATATGCTTGCTTCATTTGGATTCGGTTTCTGTGATTGCTGCTTTAAGCCTACTTTTCTAAAAGCAGGCATCAATCAGTTTCAAGTCAAATTCTTTCTATTTGGTACTACGGCCTTATATGGTCTCCCATTGTTGCCGAAGTCTTTATCTATTGTTGCCTCCTCCCTTTTGTCATCCTGAAAGGATCTTGGTGGCGAACGGTAATAGAGGCTAGTAAACGTCTTTCTAGTTCGCCCACAAGATCTTTTTAAGATGACAGGAGAAGGGATGGCCTTTTTATGCTCTTTCCTTTCTTTATTTCCTTAATAGAGCGAGAGTTACCTCCGCCCCTTCCAAGAAAAGAATTATTCCAAAAACCTCCTGTTCTCCCGCACCATCTTCCTCAGTAGCGGGCTGGCGCGGTAGCGGTCTTCGTGGTACTCGTGGTACAGATTGTCCAAAGTTTCCAGCACCTTTTCCAGGCCCAGTTCATCGGCCCAGGCCAACAGACCTTTTGGGTAGTTCACTCCTTTTATCATGGCCAGTTCCAGGTCTTGGGCAGAGGCTACATTTAGGGCCAAAGCGTCTATGGCCTCGTTGATAAGCATGACCAGGATGCGGTGCAGGATGGTTTGCCCCAAAGCCTCGTCCTTAAGTGGTTCTGGCGTAATTGCTCCTTCACGGTAATCATAGAAGCCCCGGCCCGCTTTCTGTCCGAAGTAGCCGGCTTCAAACAACCGTTTCTGGGTGAAGGAAGGCTTATACCGTGGATCAAAGAAAAAGGAGGCGAAAACGGACTCGGTGACGCGGTAGTTCACGTCATGACCAATGAAGTCCATGAGCGTGAACGGGCCCATCTTGAAGCCGCCAAATTGGGTTAAGGCCCAGTCAATAGTGGCGATGTCCGCAGTTCCTTCCTCCAGAAGACGAAGAGCTTCGCCGTAGTACGGACGGGCTACCCGGTTCACAATAAAGCCGGGGGTGTCTTTGGCCAGCACCGGTGTTTTGCCCCAGGACTGCACCAGTTGCTTCATTTCCTCGCCCAGGCCTTCCCGCGTCTGAACCGCCGGAATCACCTCCACCAGCGGCATAAGGGGCGCCGGGTTAAAGAAATGAAGACCAATGAACCGCTCAGGCTTTTCACAGGCCGAAGCAATGGAGGCAATGGACAAGGAAGAAGTGTTGGTGGCCAGAATACAATCCTGAGGGACAATCATTTCTACCTCTCTGAATAGATTCTGCTTTACCTGAAGGTCCTCTACCACGGCTTCCACCACCAGGTCACAATCCCCGAAATCCTGGTAAGACTCCGTGAAGTGCAGGCGGTCTGAGATGTCCATCACGTCAATTTCAGAGATACGGCCTTTGGAGGACATCTTGCCCAGGGCCTTTCTGATTTGTTGCTGTGCCCGCTCCAGGGCCTGTGCGTTCTTGTCCAGCAAATGGACTTTGTGGCCTGCCGTGGCGATGACCTGGGCAATGCCGGCGCCCATGGCCCCGCTTCCTATGATGCCTACTATCATTGTCCGGTGAAATTAGGGGTGCGTTTCTGGATAAAGGCTTCTACCCCTTCCTGGAAATCCTGGGTCTTACCGGCTTTCTGCTGGTAGACTGCCTCCTGGTGCAGTTGTTCTTCCAGGTTGTTCTCAAAGGTCTGGTTCAGGAGTTGCTTGGTATAGGCCAATCCTTTGGTGGGCATTTGGGCCAATTTCAGCACCAGCGTTTTGGCTTCGTTTTCAAAAATATCGTCGGGAAACGCCTGGTAGATCATGCCCATCTGCACTGCCTGCTGCGCAGACACTTTCTCGCCGGTCATCATCAGGGCTGAGGCCCGCTGCAGACCCACCAGGCGGGGCAGGAAAAACGTGCCGGCGCTGTCTGGAATAAGGCCGATTTTACTGAAAGCTTGGATAAACAAGGCGGATTCCTTGGCTACGACCAGGTCACAGGCCAGGGCCAGGTTAGCCCCGGCGCCGGCGGCCACCCCGTTCACGGCGGCCACCACGGGCTTGGGGAGGGCGCGCAGCAGCAGAATGATGGGGTTGTAATGCTGTACCACAATCTCAGAGATTTCCATGCTTCCGGCTCCGGTGGCCTCGGCCAGATCCTGCCCGGCGCAGAAGGCTTTGCCCTCTCCGGTCAGCACTACCGCCCGTACGGCCTCATCCTCGGCGCATTGGCGCAGGCGCTCCTGTAAGGCCAGGGCCATTTCGCGGTTGAAGCTGTTGAAGACGTGGGGCCGGTTAAGGGTAAGCGTGGCTACGCCGTTTTCAAGGGAATATTTGATGAAGTCAGTTTGGTTCATAGGGTTATTTGAGGCACTTGAAGTAGTCAAAGGGTTCCAGGCAGTCCTGGCACTGGTAGTGGGCTTTGCAGGAGGTGGAGCCAAACTGGCTGACCAGTCTGGTGCTTTTTGATTGACAGAGGGGGCACCTCACCACCGGGTCCCGCCCGAAGAGGGCATGGATGTCGCCGTCTGGTTCTACGGGAGGCGCAATGCCATAGGCCTCCAGTTTCCGCTTTCCTTCCAGCGTGAGCCAGTCGGTGGTCCAGGCGGGACTGAGTTGGAGATCCACGGCCACGTCTTTATATCCTTCTGACAGCAGCTTCAGCTTCACATCAGTGGCAATGGTGTTCATGGCTGGGCACCCGGAATAGGTGGGCGTGATGGTCACCTGCACCTTGCCGTCTTCCCGCACCTGCACCTGCCTCAGCACTCCCAGGTCAAGAATACTCAGGACCGGGATCTCAGGATCTGAGACCTCTTCCAGCAGTTGCCATATTTTCTCTTCAGGAGTCATTTTGGGATATCAAGTAGCACGTATCAGGTAACAAGTAAATGAGGTACTTTTATAAGGCTTTTTTTGGTTTTATGGCTTCATGCGGGTGGTTCACGGCGAGTCTGGAGACTTGATTCATCCCAAGTCACGAGACTTTATTCACGCGCCAGCAGGTTCTATCAACAGATTCAGGACTCAAGACTCAGAACTTGTGATTCTGGAGTCAAGTCTTAACCTGACCTCGTAGTGTGCGCAGCTCCTCCGGATGGCTTTCCGCAGTTTTACCATTCCAACCCAGGATATGCCCGTTGCAGGTATTGCAGTTCCGTGAGGATATAGCCCAGGTGCTCTGAGTGCCGACCGATTTTGCCGCCTTTCTGCATGAACACGTTCTGCGGTACCTCCAGCGTGGCCTCCGCGAAAACCTTGGCTACGTGAGCCTCCCACTGCGGAAGCAGGGACGCAGAATCTGGGATGATGCCTGCCTGGGCTAATTGCTGCTCCGTTTCCGTCATCAGGAACAGTTCACCTGAGAACATCCAGAGATGGTCCATAGCTTTCAGGAGGCGGGCTTTGCTTTCCTCGGTGCCATCGCCCAGGCGGATCACCCACTCTGAGCTCCATTTGAGGTGGTAGCTGGCTTCTTTGAACGACTTGGCCGCGATGGCTGCCAGCCGTTGGTCGGGGCTGTTTTGCAATTGCTGCAGCAGTAGGAAGTGGTATCCGTCAAAGAGGAACTGCCGCAAAATGGTGTGGGCGAAATCGCCATTGGGCTGTTCCACCAGAAGCGGGTTCTTGTAGTGCACGGCCTCGCGCAGGTACGCCAGGTCATCCTCGGTGCGGCTCTGGCCTTCCAGTTCGGCGGCGTATTGGTAAAGACTTCGCGTCTCACCTATCAAATCCAGGGCAATGTTGGCCATGGCCAGGTCCTGCTCCAGAATAGGGCCGTGGCCGCACCACTCCGATAACCGGTGCCCCAAGATGAGGCTAGTATCTGCGAGTTGCAGCGTGTAGTCCAGCAGCAGCGCCCGCTTTTCCGGCAGATACTCCTGCCCCGCAGGGGTTGGGGTATGGTGAAGATCCATAGGGCTTACATGTTTTTGATTTCCGCAGGCACCTCATAGAACGTGGGGTGGCGGTACACTTTGTCGTTGGCCGGGTCAAAGAAGGCGGCGGCCTCGTCTGGGTTGGACGCGTGGATGTGCTTTGACTCCACCACCCAAATGCTTACCCCTTCCATGCGGCGGGTGTAGACATCACGGGCGTTCTGGATGGCCATCTCCGCATCCGCGGCGTGCAGGCTGCCTACGTGTTTATGGTCAAGACCCTGTTTGCTTCGGATGAAGACTTCCCACAGGGGCCAATCTTTTTGCTGGCTCATGGAATGATTGAATGAATGTGAGATTGAGTGATTGAAGGAATGAAAACAGAATTAAGCCTGTGCTTCGCGCTGGGCGCGTTTCTGGGCATGGGCCAAAGCAGCTTCTCTTACCCAGGCGCCTTCCTCGTGGGCTTTCACGCGGGCGCTAAGGCGGTCTTTGTTGCAGGGGCCGTTGCCTTTCACCACGTTCCAGAACTCCTCCCAATCCACGTCACCAAAGTCATAGCCGTTTTTGGTTTCGTTCCACTTCAGGTCCTTGTCCGGGACGGTCAGCCCCAGGAACTCCGCCTGCGGCACCATCATGTCCACGAAGCGCTGGCGCAGCTCATCATTGGTGAACCGTTTGATTTTCCAACGCATGGATTGCTCGGTGTTGGGCGATTCAGAATCTTTAGGTCCGAACATCATGAGGGTAGGCCACCACCAACGGTTGAAGGCTTCCTGGGCCATCTGTTTCTGGGCGGGAGCCCCGTTGCACAGGGTCATCATGATCTCGAACCCCTGGCGTTGGTGGAAGCTTTCTTCCTTGCACACCCGCACCATGGCCCGGGCGTAAGGTCCGTACGATGTCCGGATCAGGGGCACCTGGTTCATGATGGCGGCCCCGTCTACGAGCCAACCGATCGCCCCAATGTCGGCCCAGGACAAGGTGGGGTAGTTGAAGATACTGGAGTATTTGGCTTTGCCGGAGTGCAGATCAGCGATCATCTGGTCGCGGGTGGTACCCAGCGTTTCGGCGGCGCTGTAGAGGTACAAGCCGTGGCCGGCCTCGTCCTGCACTTTGGAAAGCAGGATGGCTTTGCGCTTGAGCGATGGGGCGCGGGTGATCCAGTTGCCTTCGGGCAGCATGCCTACAATCTCAGAGTGGGCGTGCTGCGAGATCTGGCGCACCAGCGTCTTGCGGTACTGCTCAGGCATCCAGTCTTTAGGTTCTATCCGGATGTCATTGGCGATCTTCTCCTCAAAAACTTCTTCCAGTGATTTCTCTATGATCGTTTCCATACCTCTCTTAACAGTTGTTCTGATACTTACGTTTCTTAATCGCCTTCCAGCCGGTGGTTTCTTTTGGCCTGTTTTTCTCAAATTAGCCGTAAAACGGAACCTGCAGGAACCATCCTTTTGGTCTCTCACAGCAAAGGGCAACCACCTAGGAATACCCCTTCATTACCTTACTGGTCAAAATCCACCACTACCCTTTCAGTCAGGGGCCGGGCCTGGCAAGTGAGAATATAGCCGGCGGCTACTTCTTCGGGTTCCAGGGAATAGTTTACGTCCATTTCCACCTCTCCTTCCAACACTTTGGCGCGGCAGGTGCTGCAGACGCCTCCTTTGCAGGAATAAGGTACATCGGCCCCGGTCTCAGCGGCGGCGTCTAATATGGTGTTGCCGTAGTACGACATCTCCAGGTTCAGGTAGTTGCCGTCCAACTTTACCTGCACCCGGCTTTTCTTGTCTTCCTCGCCGGCTGGGCGCGTCCGTTTCTCAGCGGCTTTCTGCCCCCCGTCGGCGGTGGTGAACAGCTCAAAGTGAATTTTTTCTTTGGGTACGCCCGCTTCTTCCAAGGCCTCCTTCGCCCCGAAGATCATTTCTTCAGGTCCGCACAGGAAGCACTCATCTATGTCATCTGCTTTGATGATCTTTTGCAAAAACTGCTGGGTTTTGGGCTTGTCTATGCGCCCAAACAAAAGCTCTGTGTCGCCGTGCTCGCGGCTGAGCACGTGGTAGAGGCTGAAGCGGTCCAGGAATTTATTCTTGAGGCCTTCTATCTCCTCCTTGAACATGATGGAGTTGCGCCCCCGGTTGCCGTAAAGCAGAAGCACCTGGCTTTTAGGTTCGCAGAGCAGCACCGTTTTGATGATGGACAGGATGGGCGTGATGCCGCTGCCGGCCGCTACCATCACGTAGCTTTTCTGCTGCTCGGGGTGCAGTTCGGTGTAGAATTTACCCATGGGCGGCATCACCTCCAGCTCCTCGCCTGGTTGCAGCGCCTCATTGGCGAAAGAGGAGAACCGGCCTTCCGGTACTTTCTTGATGGCCACTTTCCAGATGTTCTCCAGCGGGCTGGAGCAGATGGAGTATGACCGCCGAAGCTCTTCGCCATTGTGGTGCCGCCGGAACGTGAGGTATTGTCCCTGCGTGTAGCGGAAGGTGTCTTTCAGTTCCTCGGGCACGTCCAGGGTCACGGTTACGCTGTCGTGCGTCTCGCGGTGCACCTGCTTTATCTTTACTTTATGGAATCTGCTCATGGTTTTGTATTCTCTAGCCCGCTGAATAAAATAGCCAGGATGGAATCTTCCAGTTCCTGGGTAGTGACCCCGCGGTCTGGTTTCCACCACAATTCTACCCATCGCACCGCCGACAATAAGGTAAACAAGGCCACCGAGGGGTGCACATCTTTCAGTTCCCCAGCCTTGATTCCTTGCTCTATAATCGAGGCCAGGCTTCTCTCATACTGGTTACGAAGCCCCTTGAATTCCTGCAGCGCCTCCTCAGACAGAAACTTCCAGTCATTGTTCGCTACGGAAACTTCGGCCCCTTTGGAGGTCATCAGGTGGATATGCAAACGTACCAGGGCCTTCAGCTTTTGGGTATAGGAAAAAGGCGACGCTTCCATCTCTGCTAACTGGGTCACATAGGTATGTGCAATATCAAAGCAGATGGTCTTCAGGATCTCGTCTTTCGACTTTATATAATGATACATGGTGGCGGCGTCCATCCCCACTTGCTCGGCCAAGTCTCGCATAGAGGTTCCGCCGAAGCCTTTCTGTTTAAACAGTTTGGCCGCTTCCTCCATGATGCCTTCGCGGCGTATGTCTCTCTTTTTTTTGGCCATTTTTATAAAACCAAGGAAAATTCAAGGTTGCCTCAACTTCGGGAAGGCATCAAGGCAAGCCTCATGGTTTATATAACAAGGGTACGAGATTTTTAATAATTAGTCAAATGTTCGTTTGACTTTTTTTTATCACTGGCCCTCCTCCTTTCTAGTTTTAAGGAATTGCAAGTCTGATTTTAGGGCATTTTTTTGGAAAATAAGCTAAAAATGTGTCTGCCTTAGAGGTCACGAAATAAAACCCATTGAGCTTTTCAGCTTGTCATTAGGCGGTCTTTGTCAGTCACCCCTCCCTTGGAAGCTGTTTTTTTATAATGTAGTACTTCCCTTTACTAATCCCAAGGAGGTTCCAACGATTTCCTTTCCATCCAAAATTAAACTTTATCGTGTTTTGAATAGAATACAAGGATGGTTTTAGTTCCCTTTTAAGACTTATACATAAGGATAAGATCCTCTTCCTACGCTTATTATACCATTTATATATTAGTATTTTCATAGTTACCTGACGGTTAAACCTTTCCGAAACTTTGGTCTCGTACTCGCAGTAGAGAGGGAAAATCATAAATCCCTTTTTCCTTACCCCTTCCTGTTCCCGCTTAGATCCTCATAGAAAGGTGGGTACTCCTTTCACCTTGGATCAACCTGGAAACCATGGGTGCCCTAGCGCCCGAGGTCTCTTCTCAAGTACCTCCATTTTTCACCAAACCTTTATCTATGTCCCACCTTTACGTCTGTAACATGAAGAACCTAGTATGTGTCTTTGCCCTTTCCTTTCTGATGGCGACCAGATTATTTGGTCAGGCGGTGGTAGACCCGCAACTGGTGCAGGAACTACAGAAATCCCTGACGCCCGTTCAGGTAGTGGTTACCTTTACCGGTGAGGGAGCCCCTACCCCGGCCCACCTGCAACTCCTCCAGTCTTTGGGCCTTTCCAAAGGTGTTACCTTTAAGAGCCTTCCAATAGCCGGTTTATTGGCCACCCCCGCCCAGGTAGATGCCCTGGCGAAAAGCCCCTACGTACGCTCTGTGTACCTCAACAAGAGACTCCGGTATTTCAATAGCAACGGCACCCACCTGACCGGGGTGCAGCGTCTGCGTACCGATCCTGCTATTATCTCTAAAAACAAAGGTGTGCCGGTTTCTGGCAAGGGTGTAGGGGTAATGATCAACGACAGCGGCGTGGACGGTACCCATGAGGACATCAAGCTGGGCACCCACCTGGTACAGAACGTGATGGGAAGCACCAACCTGAACTCTCTTTCTACCCTGCTGCCAATCACCTACCTGGAGAACGTCGCTAACACCGACACCAACTCCGGCCATGGCACCCATTGCGCCGGAACGGTGGGCGGAAACGGGGCTAAGTCTGGCGGGGAATTCGCTGGGGCGGCCCCAGGTGCTACTTTGGTAGGTTACGGGTCTGGTGCGGCCCTTTTTATTCTGGACGCTATTGGCGGGTATGACTATGCCCTCACGCACCAGTACCTGTACGGGATCAGGGTTATCAGTAACTCCTGGGGCACCAGCGGCGATTTTGACCCCGCAGACCCAGTAAACATCGTTTCAAAGAAAGCCTATGATTTGGGCATAGTTTCTGTTTTTGCGGCCGGAAATGATGGTCCCAGTTCTGATACCCACAACCCCTATGCCATTGCTCCATGGGTGATCTCAGTAGGTGCCGGCGACAAATACGGCAAATTAGCTGATTTCTCGTCGCGCGGCGTGAAAGGGGAAGGCGGCTCTTTTACGGTAGGTAATCAAACCTGGCATTATGAGAACCGGCCAACGTTAGTTGCCCCGGGCGTAGACATTGTCTCCACCAGAGCAGTAGCTCCGGTTTCTTCTTTATCGGCGCAGATGGACGCTGAACTGCTGCAGCCGGCCCATCTCCCCTTCTACACCCACATGAGCGGCACCTCCATGGCTACTCCGCACGTGGCAGGCGTAGTGGCCTTGATGCTGGAGGCCAATCCATCGCTTACGCCGGCCCAGGTAAAAGAAATCCTGCAGAAAACCGCCACTAACATGCCCGGCCATGCGTCCTGGGAGGTGGGTGCCGGGTACCTGAACGCCTATGCGGCCATAGACCATATTTACCGCAACACTACCTTCGGGACTTTCCTGAACTATACCAGAACCTTTAACAGCGCAGTCAATACTTCTTCTGAGACAAAAGCCTTCAGCCTGAACTTCAACCCCATTGTCACTGCGGGCAACCAACTGACCTTTCAGGTAGCCTCAGGGACCAACAGCCTGGAGGCTAAACTCAACGCTACCGGACTTCTGGGACAAACCGGCAACCCGGTGAACCTGATCCTGATTTCGCCCAGCGGGCAGCAGTTTAGATCAGGTATACCGGTGGCGTTTGCCTTGTACTCTGACCGTGGCATGGCGGTCGCCTCTCCGGAAGCGGGCACCTGGACCCTGAAAGCCGAAGGGTTGAACGGCCTGGCTTTACCAGAGACCATCAACGGCACCCTGCACCTGACCCAGACCACCGGAACCTCAGGTTTGGCAGACATTGCCGGCCATCCGGCCGAAGCCTCTATCAAAATGGCTGTGGCGGCTAAACTGGTAGACGCCTTGCCCACTGGCTTCAAACCAAATGAGGTCCTCAAGCGCATTCAGTTAGCTGATTATTTGGTGATGGGACAGGCCATCCGGCAGTTCATGCCTACCTCTGGGGCTGCCACGGTGAGCGACGTGACCGGGGCACCGTTGCTGTTGGCTGAATCTGTCCTGGCCAAAGGGGCTGCTCTAAGAGACCGTACCCATGCCTTAAAAGGCGTGATGACCCTGGTCTCGGCTGGCAAATTCAACCCCAACGGCAATGTAAACCGGGCAGCCCTGGCTTATTCGCTGGTACAAGCGCTCGGGTTCCAGGAGTATGCCTTGCAACGGAACGGCAAGCCTGTTACGGTGACAGTCAACGGACAATCCTATCCGGTGGAAGACGCCTCCTCTATTCCGGCCGGTCTGGAAGGGTACGTAAGCCTGGCCCTGGACCTGAACCTCATCAACGCCTTCTATGGTGTGACCCAGGGCCCGTTTGATTTGTTCCCTAAGCTGCACGCCACCTTCAAACCCCTGCAGGACGTGACCAGAGCTGAGTTTGCGGTGATCATTACCCGTACCCACGCCAGCTGGAACGCCGCTACCGACCCGGTGGCCACCAGTGCCGCCGTGTTAGGAGTCCCTGCGGCGGAGAAAGCCAAAAACTACTCATACCCGAACCCGTTCACCGGCAGCACCACCATTTCCTACTCTGTGGAAGAAGCCGGTTTTGTGACCGTGGAAGTCTATAACCTACATGGGCGCAAGGTGCGCACGCTGGTAACGGAGGAAAAACCGGCTGGTACCTATACCGTTCCTTTCCAGGCAGATAATTTACCTACAGGTACCTATCTGTACAAGGTGAGCACCCCGGGCAAAGAGATCAGCAACAAAATGGTCTTGACTAAATAGACCTTCCTTCTGAAGCACACCAAAGAGGCTTTTCCCCCTAAGGAAAAGCCTCTTCTTGTTCAGGCTCAATGCCCAAACTGGTCACTGGAGAGGAAATCTGCCGCTTGGCTGAAAAAAAAATTACTTTCTAAAGATACTATTGAACGTTTTTTTTACTTACTTGGTACTACCTGTATAATTAAAAACAATATGAACAACGGTAAAGTAAAATTCTTTAACTCCGAAAAAGGCTTCGGTTTCATTAAAGACGACAATTCAAATCAAGAGTATTTCGTACACGTTTCTGGTCTTGTTGACGAAATCAGAGAGAACGACGAGGTTACCTTTGAACTGAAAGAAGGCAAAAAAGGGCTAAACGCAGTAAACGTTAGACTCGCTTAGTCTTTGCTATAAAGACTTTAAAAAAAAGTCTTGCCCTTTGGCAAGGCTTTTTTTTTGCCCTTATTTTTCCGCGTTTAAACTGCTTTTCCAGGAAAACAGGGTCAAAAGGAAAGTGCTCCAAATAGAACGCCCTTCCTTCTCCTGGCCACTGTTGCATTTAGCCGGCTTTCTTTGAAAAACAGGGCTTAAATAGAAGTTCCTTGTATAGGGTGGCCTTACTCCTGCTGGCCCTTGGCTGGTTCTATTCTAGATTGGAAAGTAGGTGAAGTGCTGACTCCCTAGCCTTTCTGCCGTATCTTTGAGAGCCGAGGAAACATCTTTCTTTTTTCCTTCGGCTGTTTTACCTAAAAAAGAGAAAAAGTGGACCATAAAAGAGACAAAGAAGCCGTTCTGCACCTATACAACAAGATTTTACCTCCTCTCGCCGAGAAGATCTACCAGAACCTGACCGAAGTCACCCCGCTGTTTGATGACTTCCATCTGGAAAAAGTAGTAGACACCTGGACCAAAGACCGGAACACTACCTCAGAGAAAGAAATCAGCCTGGAGAATGGGAATGTGCAGCAGATGGGCCTCCGGTTACGGCTCAATGGCTTCCAGGCGGCGGGTGCCCAAACCTTTGACCTCAGCAAAGACCTGGTGTTCCTCTTGGAGTACTCCACCTACACCGTGGGGCCAGACAAAAATACCCGTTGGTTAGAAAAGCCTTACCTGGAAAGTTGGACTTCAAAGGAAATGGAGGAAACCGCCTCCCGCTGGTGCGAAGAGATAATAGATGAAATCACCCAAAAACTGCAAACCTTATAAGTGGCGCAGCATCAGACCCTTCTAGCTTCAACTTCCTCCATTTATTTAGCATCTTAAGCTCTTAGCTAAATAAAAGAAAACAAAGAAAAGGGCTTAAATGATAAAACTAAAATATTTAGCTATTGTTATTTATTTTAGTTTTTAAAAGGGCTTTTTCTTTTTGGCCCGATTTAAATAAAATAAGCCTTAAATAAGTTTATTCCTTGTGGTGCTTCTTGTGGGAATTACTTATATTTCGATCTGTAAGGAGAAAACAAGCCTCCTTAGATAGGATAGTATCTAACACCCATGGAGCATCAATACGGAAGCCGATTAAAAGCGCACCAGTATGCTGGTCCCACTGAGCAAATGTCAGTGGCGAACCTGGTATTGGCCCTGCGTTTGTTGAGAATGGGGCATTCCCAGGATTATATCGCAGAATTCGTCACCGGCTCCTGGAGTCCCATTCCCGGTAGCGCACTCATGCAAGAACCCTGCCCGGAACTTACCCTGCCAACCAAAAAGAATCAGTTACCAGCAAAAAACAAAACGGTTTAATTCGTCTTTCTATTTCTGGTTTTATTACCACCAATTAACGCTAATCTTTTTTGCAATTCATCCATTCTAAGGCTTTTAAGAGTGTGAGTAAAGGACTAATAAATAAAAAGGTTTTCCTGTATTTGGTTGTTTCTATTACTACCCACAATTTGAATTTTTTCTTCTTTGGAATCGGGCAGAAGAAGTAAAATAATGGTAAACAACCAATTACCTCCCTTCTGAAAAAAAATTACCGCCTTTGAATTTCTCCTCCAATTCCACTTTTATTTAAAGGGAAAGAATCTTTTGCTTCCGGGCAGTAGTTTACCTATGGGAATGGCTACGCTTCCCGTAATCTTTGGTAAATTTACTTAAAACCCATTGCCCATGCTCCCTCCTGAAGATGACGAAGGCTTCACTGTGCCAGAACAGCTTCCTCTTTACCAAAAGGGCAGGGAAATCTACAGCCTTACCAAAAAAATTGCCGGATTGATAGAAGAGGAGGACGAGGTGCTTTCCTCTTTGAAAGAGTGCATGCTATTTGATGCTTCCCTGCTGACCGTAAAAGTGGCAGGAGCCGAGGCGGCCGACCTGTATGACCTCAGGATGGAAAACGCCACTTTCATTAGAAAGGCCGCCTTAGACCTGCTCTCCCACTGCACCAGCCTGGAGATGTTCGGCTACCGCGATACCCACTACCTCCCGCTTCTCCGGGAAGCCCTGGAAGAATACCGGTTCCTGTTCATTGACTGGGTGCAGGGTTTTGATCCTTGGAACTACGTGAACGACCGTTGGGGGCTTTTCAATCCGCCCGGGGTACAGGCCCAGGACCCAGACGATGATTCCTTTTAAGCTTCTTTTCTGCAAAAAAGGCCCTAAACAAGGGAGCTTGACCAGCTAATCTTACTCCATCACCTCATAGATGACCACGGGTTTGGTTTTATTTTTAAGCGGGAATTCCCCTACTTTCTGACAATGGAAAGATACTTTCACCTTCTCATACAATTCCTCTGAGATGGTGATTTGGTTAGGTTGGGCTTTGGATTGCAGCCGTTGGGCCAGGTTCACCGCATCTCCTATCACCGTGTAATCCAGGCGCTTCAAAGAGGCGGAACCTATGTTGCCAGAAATCATTTCCCCTGAATTGATGCCAATAGACACTTGTGGGGTATAGTCGGTCTCGCCGGGAATTAAAAGGTTGGCATTTTTTATTTTCTCCCGCACGGCCAGACTGGCCTCTATGGCGCGGTCGCGGTGGAAGTCTCCCTTGAAGACGGCCATCACGGCATCACCCATGAATTTGTCTACGTGGCCGCCGTGCCCAATGATCTCCTGCACCATCAGGTCAAAGATGCCGTTGATCAGGGTCACCACCTTGTTGGCGGAGACATGTTCTGTGATGGCGGTGAACCCACAGATATCAATGAACACCACGGTGGCCTCTATGGTCTCATTCTGCAGCAGGCTCTGCTCAAACTCCTGGTGGGTCATGAAATGGAGCACGTTCTCGTCTACGTACATCTTCAGGATGTTATTCTCCTTGATGGCTTTCACCGTCTCGCGCAACTGCTCCACGTGCTGCACGGTTTTCTCCATGGTCACTTCCAGGTCCTCAAAGTTGACGGGTTTGCAGACAAAGTCAAACGCGCCGCGGTTCATGGCCATTCTGATATTGGCCATGTCGCCGTAGGCAGAGACAATGACGGCCTTGAGAATGGGGTTCACGTCGGGCAGCTTGCTCAGCAAGGTAAGCCCGTCCATTACGGGCATGTTGATGTCTGACAGGATAATGTCCAGGTCGGGGTGCTGGTGCACCATTTCCAGGGCTTGGGCGCCGTTCTGGGCAAACACGAATTCATAGCGTTTCTCCCTGATCTTCCGCCGGAACTTCTGCTTGATCAGCAGCTCCAGATCCGCCTCATCATCTACTACTAATATCTTGGCCATTACTCAGCTACGGTTTTGAGTTTCTCTTTGAGCGCGGTGAAATCAAGGGGTTTGGTGAGAAAATCATTCGCCCCCTCCTTCATGGCCTGCTCATAGTTCTCCTGGTCATTGTAGGCGGTCACCATCATGACCACCGGAGGCGGGGAGTTGTATTCCTGCCGGATGATGTGCAACAATTCAATCCCGCTCATGCCGGGCATGTTGATGTCTGACAAGATCAGCACCACTTTAGAGGGATTCTGGGCCAGGTAGCCTAAAGCTTCCTCGCCGGAAAGGGCGAAGGAAAAGACCACTTGCCCGTTCCTGATCTCTTTCCTGAACCGTTGCTGAAACAACGGTTGAACGTCTGCCTCATCATCTACCACAAGAACATGCATGGCCTTCTGTTTTTAGCTTTCAATAAGATATAGGTTTTCAGCTGTTTTCTAAAGGAATCGTGAAGACAAATTCGGCAAACTCGCCTTCCTCAGAGCTGACCTTCATTTCGCCGTTATGGCCTTTGGTGATGATCTCATAGCTCAAGGAAAGGCCTAAGCCTGTTCCCTCACCAGTGGGTTTGGTGGTGAAGAAAGGCTGGTAGATCTTATCCAGAACCTGTTGCGGAACCCCCACCCCATTGTCTTTAACGGCGATCTCAATATGGTCCTCGGTTTTTTTGGTTCGCACCTGCACCATGGGTTCAAACGACCCGTTCAGGTTCTTCTTTTTTTGGGCCACCGAGTAAAAAGCGTTGTTGAACATATTAAGGAACACCCGCCCAATGTCTTGCTGAATGACGGGCACCTGCCCCACGGCCGGGTCAAATTCGGTTTGCAGGGAGGCGTTAAAGCTTTTGTCTTTGGCCCTTAGCCCGTGGTAGGAAAGCCGCAGGTATTCATCTGCCAGGGCGTTGAGGTCAGTGGGTTCTTTTTGCCCGGTGCTGGCGCGGGAATGCTGCAGCATGCCTTTCACAATGGAGTCGGCCCGTTTGCCATGGTGGGTGATCTTCTCCAGGTTCTGGGACAAGTCTTGGAGAATCTCGGTCGCATGCTCCTGCTCTTCTGGCGGAAGGTGCTGCAAAGGACCCTCTTTTAACTCCTCCAGCAACTCTATGCTCACCTCTGAGAAATTGTTCACGAAGTTGAGCGGGTTCTGAATCTCATGGGCGATACCGGCGGTAAGTTCCCCCAATGAGGCCAGTTTTTCCTGCTGGATCAGTTGGGTTTGGGTAGCCTGTAGTTCTTTGATGGTTTTCTTCAGTTCCTCTTTCTGCACAATGAGCTCCGCGGTGCGGGAGGCCACAATGATTTCCAGCTCCGTTTTCTTAATGGAGATGAATTTCTTCTGTTCTTCCTCATACAGGCGTTTCTGGCGCTCTTTTTCCAGTTCCTTCTGGCCTTTGCGGTAGCTGGCCCAGGAGGCGAAAATATACACGAAGGCGGCTATCATGGCCATCCCGAAGTAATTGTCCCATTCCCCGTAAAACTCCCGGGCAAAAAGCTGCACCAAGATGGAAACCGCAATCACTGAGGCATAGGGGAAAAAAGCCTGCAACACCGGGAAGGTGGGCTTGAAGTCGGGGTTCTTGGTGAAGAAGGCCAGCAGAGCGATCAGGTAAATAGCGCCCATCACATCGGCCATGCCATCCTGGAAAAGGGTGGTAGCCACCAGAAAAACCCCCACCGTTGCCCAGCTGGCCTTGTTCAAAATGGTTTCCCAACCAGGCGCCAGGGAGGTTCCTTTCACGAACCTGAGCAAATGCCGTAAAAGCAGGAAAGCGGCGATGAAGGAAAAGACATGCATGGGCCAAAACAGGTTTATCTGGTCTTACAGGACAACACACAGAACGAAAGCAGACGGAAGCGCACTCTTTTGTCCCAAACCTGAGGCGGCAATAGCCTCATTGCATTGGAAGAAAAGAAAAAAGAATGTTAAAAGCAGGTTCTTTTTCATCAGAGAAAAATAGAGGTGATCAAGCTGACCTTCTTCCTTGGCACCTTTCCCATTCTATAGAATAGGGAAATTCAGGTAAGTAAATTCGCTGGCTGGGGTACCAAGCTTTGTAGCTCCTGAGCAAACCGTTCCTTATCAGTTAGACTTCTGCCGAGTGTTGCTTTTAGGAGACCCTTTATCCTTTCAATTGATGACCTAAACTTTACTAAATTTCACCTACTTCCTTAAAACCACTCATCCCGCAGCGCTTGTAGAAGAACTTGCCTTTTATTAGAAAGGGTCTTTCAGCAGGATGACTTCCCTTCTCTTGGGGTTTGCCATTGGGGGAGGCCGGGTATGCCTATTATTTTTTTCCTTTTAACCACGTTCGTGAGATGTATTGAAAATGTAACAAAAAATATTCAATTTATTTAATGTTATAAAGTAAAATATTTCGTTTCCCCTCTGTATTAAATAGCGATATAACCAAGCAGGTTACAGCCCTGTGATTCCACTGTCCATCTTGTTTTTGGACCCATTTTTCAAAAGGAAGGTTAAATGAGGAAACTTTACTTTTAGGTTTTGTTACAGAAAACTACCCAGAAACTAAAATCAGCCTCTTTAGTACAAAGACCAAGACGTAAAAAGCACCTTTCTACATGAAGGAATTACAAGACATTGTCGCGGCCTACCAGCGCCACCAAAACCTGGGGCAGAAAACCGCCCTGGCCACGGTAGTGCACGTGGAAGGGTCTTCTTACCGCAGGCCCGGGGCCCGCATGTTGGTGGCTGAAACCGGGGAGTTGACTGGGGCCATCAGCGGGGGCTGCCTGGAGGGTGATGCCCTGCGCAAAGCCCGTTTGGCCATGAGCCAGGGAAAACCCGCTTTGGTCACCTATGATACCATGGATGAGGAGGATGCCACCTTGGGGGTTGGCCTGGGGTGCAACGGCATTATCCATATCCTGATAGAACCTATTCTCCCTGGTTCCGAGAATCACCCGCTGATGTTTCTGCAGATGGTAACTTCTAAACGGGAGGCGGCCGTGCTAGTGACGTTCTTTTCTCTGGAAGACCGCCAGGCGGAGCAACCAGGTTCCACCATCCTTTACCTAGGGAAGGAATGGTTCTTTAGCCAACCCGTACCGGAAGAAGTGTGGCTACGGGTGCAACAAGACGCGCCTCAAGCCCTTCGCCAACGGACTTCCCTCCTTACTTCCTACTCTTTAGCGGGCGCTTCACTTTCCGCTTTTGTAGAGGTGCTGCAACCGGGTCCCTCCCTGGTGATCTGCGGGGCGGGCAATGACGTGATGCCCTTGGTGAACATGGCGGCTCTGCTGGGTTGGCCCACCACGGTATTTGACGGAAGGGCCAATTATGCCATCGCAGAACGGTTTCCAAAGGCTACTAAGGTGTTGGTGGCCAAGCCAGAGCACGTGTTGGAACAGGTACCCCTTGAGGAGCAGACGGTATTTCTGTTGCTCACCCACAACTACAACTATGACCTGGCCATGCTTCGGCAACTGCTGCCTCTTCCCGTGCCATACATAGGCGTACTGGGCCCTAAAAAGAAATTGAACCGCCTATTACAGGAACTGCAGGAGGAAGGAATGTCTCTTCCCGAAGAACAGTTGCAGCGGGTGTATGGACCCACAGGTTTAGACTTGGGCGCTGAGACCGCCGAAGAAATCGCGCTTTCCATTCTGGCGGAAATAAAGACCGTCTTCAGCCACGGCACCGGAGGATCTTTGCGGGAGAAAAAGCAGCCCATTCATTCCTCCACCCAACCGGCGGAGGCGTAAACTTCCTTTTCGTAACTTGTCATGGTAGGAATCATCATCTTAGCAGCCGGTGCCTCTTCCCGTCTGGGACAGGCCAAGCAACTGCTATGTTTTCAAGGCAAAACCTTGCTGCACCGGACCATACAAGCGGCTCTTGATTCCCATTTAGGACCTGTTTTGGTAGTTTTAGGCGCCAACGCAGACACGATCCTGGACCAAGGCATTTCCCCGGAAATCCAACAGGTGCACAATCCTCAATGGGAAGAAGGCATGGCCTCCTCCATACGGGCGGGCATTGCTTCTCTGCAACAACAGCACCCAACCACCACAGGGGCCTTGCTCCTGCTCTGCGACCAACCCTTCGTTTCACCTTGGCTCCTCCAGCAGATGGTTCAGGAAAAAAAGGAGCGCCAAAAACGGATAGTGGCCTGCGCCTACCAAGACACCCTTGGGGCTCCTGTTTTGTTTGACCGCAGCCTCTTTGCCAGCCTGCTCCTGCTTAAGGGCCAGGAAGGCGCCAAGAAGTTACTTTCCCTCTACCCTGCAGAGACAACCTCTATCGCCTTTCCTCAGGGAGGTATTGACATTGACACCCAGGCAGACTATGCCGCCCTGATGAGCCAGGATAACCCCTCCTGAACTTCTTGTTTTAGAGAAGTGGGGCTACTGAGGGAATAAGGCCAGTACCATTTTCTTTCCTCTAAAAAAGATAAACCTGGGTTCTTTTAAACATTTGCGGTTTGCGGGCGTTTTGGCATAAACAGCCCAAATACCGGTTAAAAAGAATTCCTGTCTTGTCCTACCTTAAAAAGAGCGGTAGATTTAACTTTGGTTTTGGCTTGGTTCACCAGCTTCACCGTAAAAGAAAGAAAACAACCCTATGGAAATACTGCTGTTCGGGATAACAAGGGAAATAGTGGGCCGCAATTCGCTGGAAGTGCCTTCAAAAGAAACCATTCAAACGGTAGGACAATTGAAGGCTTGGTTGGGCGCGCAATACCCGGCCCTGAATAAGCTGAGCTCGCTGGCGGTGGCCGTAGACAGTGAATACGCCCATGATCATCAAACTTTGTCCCCTGGTCAGGAAGTGGCCCTTATTCCCCCGGTGAGCGGGGGCTGATATGGAACGCATGCTGATAAAGATTGTAGAAGACATAGACCTTCA
Organism: Rufibacter glacialis; assembly: GCF_008271745.1. GTDB lineage: Bacteria > Bacteroidota > Bacteroidia > Cytophagales > Hymenobacteraceae > Nibribacter > Nibribacter glacialis. The sequence goes on from NZ_VKKZ01000020.1 coordinate 170,848, forward strand.
GGAAGCTTACCAATTCCTTCTCTCCCCTAAAGCGGGCGGGATTGATTTATTTGTGGGCACCGTGCGGGACCATGCGCAGGGCAAGGAAGTGGTAAAACTGGTGTTTGAAGCCTATGCTCCCATGGCCCTGAAGGAAATGGAAAAGCTGGCCGCCGCCGCGCAGCAACAATGGCCTATTGAAAAGCTGGTGATGCTGCACGCCGTGGGCGAGAAACTGGTAGGGGAACCGGTTGTGTTGATTGGGGTGGCCTCGGCCCACCGCGATGCCGCGTTCACGGCCTGTCGGTTTCTCATTGACGAACTGAAGAAAACCGTGCCTATCTGGAAGAAAGAATTTTACCAAGACAACAGCGTATGGGTCAACGCCCACCCTTAATCTCCTCCATGAGCCAACCCATCTTGCTTGATTCCCACGGCCGGCAACTCACGTACCTGCGCCTTTCGGTCACCGACCGGTGCAACTTCCGGTGCTACTACTGCATGCCAGAGGAAGGAATGGATTTTGCCGCCCGCCAGGAACTGCTCTCCTTTGAGGAAATGCTCCAACTGGCCACGGTATTCTGCCGCCTGGGCGTGAACAAAATACGGATCACGGGCGGCGAGCCGTTCGTGCGCGCCGGCATAACTCCCTTTCTTCGGAAATTAAGCGAGGTACCAGGCCTGCAGGAGATCACCGTCACCAGCAACGGTTCCCTGTCCCAGAAACAGATCCTGGCCCTCCAGGAAATCGGCATCCGGAAGATCAATATCAGCCTTGACTCGCTGGACCGGCAACGCTTCTTCCAGATCACCCGCCGCGACACTTTTGATACCGTTTTCGGCTCTATCCAGCAGTTACTGACGGCTGGGTTTGAAGTAAAGCTTAATTGCGTGGTGGCGGAGAACAAGAACACCCAAGACCTTATCCCCTTTGTGGAACTGACCAAAACCTATCCATTGACGGTGCGGTTTCTGGAGGAGATGCCCTTCAACGGCAGCAACTCTTTTCAGGTACCACAATGGAGTTACCGGGAGATATACGCGCACATTTCGGCCCATTATCCGCTCCTGCAAAAGCTGGAAAGCGAGCCTTCCTCCACTTCCGTTAATTACCGGGTGCCGGGGTACGCAGGGTCTTTCGGGATTATCCCTTCGTTCAGCCGGACCTTCTGTGGCACCTGCAACCGCATCAGATTAGGGGCCACGGGCGAGTTGCGCACCTGCCTGTATGGCCCACCCGCCACCAACCTGCGCGACTTTTTACGCCAGGGCGCTTCATCCGCCCTGCTGGAAGAGGAAATTCTAAGGGCAGTGAGCAAACGGGAGAAAGACGGCTTCGCCGCGGAGGCCAGCCATGGGACTGCAGTCCATGAATCCATGTCGGTATTAGGGGGATAGGCAGGAAAATAAGGTCAGCTGGTAGAAACGCTTTCAGGCCTTTTCAGTGAAAACGGGGCAAAAACAAGCTTCGTATTTTACGATTTCCCTTGCTTCCTTTTCTGCCTGAAAATGAAAATCCTGTTTTGAAGCTATTTCTCTAAAACAGGCCATAAATCACATTACAGTAGTTTGTTATATGACCGCACTTTCCCATATAGATGAACAAGGGTTGCCCTCTATGGTAGATGTATCCTCCAAGAAGGTTACCACCCGAACGGCCCTGGCTGAAGCAACGGTTGTGTTTCCAGCCGCTGTCTTTGAGCAACTGGCGGGGCAGCATTTCCTTACCAAGAAAGGCGCTGTGTTCCAGACCGCGATTATTGCTGGCGTGATGGCCGCGAAGAAAACCTCAGACATTATTCCCTTGTGCCATCCGTTGGCCCTCTCTACCTGCCAGATAGACATAGCCCCTACCCAGGAATCTTCGCTGAAGGTGACGTGCCTGGTGCGGTGCGAAGGGAAGACCGGCGTGGAGATGGAGGCCTTGACCGGCGCGAGTGCGGCGGCGCTCTGCATCTATGACATGTGCAAGGCCCTGACCCATGACATCACGATCCAAGAGGTGAAACTGCTGCAGAAAACCGGTGGCAAATCAGACGTCCATGCCGGCAGATAAAGAACTTTATGGGTTGGTGTTGAGCGGCGGGCAAAGCTCCCGCATGGGCCAGGACAAAGGGCTATTAAGGTACCACGGAGTACCCCAGCGGGAGTACCTCTACCAACTCCTGCAAATGGTCTGCGACCGGGTATTCCTGAGCTTGCGGCCAGGCCAGGAGGAAGGCCTGACTAGCGGTGTAAACTTCCTGCTGGACAATCACGACGTCCGTGGACCATTGAACGGTATTTTGAGTGCCCTGCACCAGCACCCACAAAAGGCTTGGCTCGTGGTGGCCTGTGATTTACCGCTGGTTTCTGAAAAAACGCTGCAAAAACTGGTAGCAGAAAGAGACAATACCAAAATAGCCACTGCCTATGCCGCCGCGGGTTCGCCCCTGCCAGAGCCTCTGTTGGCAATATGGGAACCGGCCGCCTATGCTCCTGCCCTGGCCTTTTCCGACACAGGCAAAACTTGTCCGCGCAAGTTCCTGCTCCAGGAAGACATCAAATTGATTCATCCGGATTCGGACGAGGAACTGTTCAACGCCAACCACCCCGAGGAATTTGCTTTTATCACCCAGAAACTGAGCCATGGAAAACCGTTATAGCCGCCAATTGCAGCTGCCGGGCTTCGGGCCAGAGGCGCAGCAGAAACTAGAGAAAGCCAAGGTGCTGGTTATTGGGGCCGGAGGCTTGGGGGTTCCGGTACTGCAATATTTGGCCGGCATGGGCGTGGGTACCCTGGGTCTGGTAGACGGGGACCACATCAGCCTGAGCAACCTGCACCGGCAGGTGCTGTACAGCACGGCGGAGGTAGGTCAGTTGAAGGTGGAGGTGGCTGCGCGCAAACTACGCCAGTTGAACCCTGACATCCGCCTGGTTCCGTACTCCTTTCACCTCAACCCAGAAAACGCCCTTCCCACCCTGGCAGATTATGACCTGGTCATTGATGCCACTGATAATTTTGAGGCCCGTTACCTCATCAATGACGCCTGTGTCTTGTTGGGCAAGCCCTTTGTGTACGGTGCCTTACACCAGTTTGAAGGACAGGTAAGCGTCTTTAACTTTAACGGAGGCCCTACCTACCGCTGCCTCTACCCTACGCCGCCCTCGGCCGCCGAGATCCCCGATTGCAATACGGCAGGGGTGTTAGGCGTGGTGCCAGGTTTGATTGGCCTGCAACAAGCCCTGGAAGCGGTGAAGGTGCTCACGGGAGTGGGAAAAACCATTTCAGGTTATCTGCTTTTGCTGGACTTCCTGAACCAGACCCAACATAAGATTAAACTGAAAGCAAATCCGGCCAACCAGCACCTACCGGGCCTGCAAAACTCTTATGCCGTAGCTGCCCCGTGCAGTACCGTTCCTGAGTTAACGGTGCAGGAAGTGCACGAATGGTTTACCCAAGGCAAGCGGTTCCTGCTGCTGGATGTGCGGGAACAGGAGGAATATGCGCAATCGCACCTGCAGAAAGCCCTGCTCACGCCTTTGGCTGTGCTACCTACCCAAATAGACCAGTTGCCCCTGCACCTTCCCGTGGTGACCGTTTGCCAGAAAGGAGGCCGCAGCCGCAAAGCCGCCGAGTTATTGACCGATAAAGAACCTGGTATGGAAGTCTTTAGCCTTGCGGGCGGCATGGACGAATGGCTCCGGATTTTCCCCCAGGCATACGTGGTGAAGTGATGGCGGTAGACCTTCCTTTTATAGGCTTGGTGCTAGGGTTCCTGGTTATTGCCACCCTTTATTCCTCGGTAGGTTTTGGGGGCGGTTCCAGTTACCTGGCCTTGCTGGCGTTGTTTCTGCCCAATTTTTTGGAAATCAAATCCACGGCGCTGCTTTGCAACCTGGTGGTGGTGATGGGCAGCACCTACCTATTTTGCAAGGAAGGCCTTTTTGACGGACGCAAGTTTCTGCCCCTGGTGCTATGCAGCGTGCCGGCGGCCTTTCTGGGTGCCACTTTTTCGCTATCGCAACCGGTTTTCTTTGTTTGCCTAGGCCTGGTGCTGGCGTTCTCAGGGGCCTTGCTCATGCTGCAATTCTTTACCTTACCCCTGGCCCGGCAAATGACTTACGCCCCTGCCTCTAAAATCCTGAACCCTTTTCTGGGTGCCGGCGCGGGTTTTGTTTCAGGGTTGGTGGGCATTGGGGGTGGCATTCTGGTGTCGCCGGTGCTGCACTTGCTTAAGTGGGGACCTCCCAAATCCATTGCGGCCCTGGCTTCCTTTTTCATTCTGGTCAACTCCCTGGCCGGTTTGGCCGGACAACTGGCCGGAAATAATTTCAAGGTAGACCCTGCCATTCTGTTCCCTTTGCTGCTGGCGGTGCTGGTGGGCGGACAACTGGGAACCCGCCTCAGTTTGCACCGTATTCCGCCCCAGGCGGTGAAAGGGTTAACCGGACTTTTTGTTTTAGGCATTGGGCTCAAGCTGGTTTTCACGTATGTTTGAATTTCCCTGTTTTACCCTATGATTTCTGTTGAAGAAGCCTTGCACTTGGTGCTGCAGCACAAAGCCACGTTAGCTCCTGAAGAAGTACCTCTTTCCCAGGCCTTGGACCGGGTGCTGGCGCAGGAGGTGCTGGCCGACCGGGATTTTCCTCCTTTTGATCGGGTCACCATGGATGGGATTGCCCTTCGGGCCGAAGAGGTGCAGGCGGGCACCACTACCTTTCATGTGACTGGCGTTCAGGCGGCGGGTGCCCCAGGTATGGCCTTAGGGGAACCGGGAACTTGTCTGGAAGTCATGACGGGAGCCATGTTGCCTCAAGGAGCCACGGCGGTGGTGCCGTATGAATCCTGTTCCTTCCTGGGCCATGAGGCCTATATTCTCGCGGAACAGGTTCTGCCGGGGCAAAACATCCATAAGCAAGGCTCAGACAGTAAGGCGGGTGAGGTAGTGGTAACCCGCGGGACAAGGATCACGTCGGCCGTGGTGAGCGCCCTGGCCACGGAAGGCAGGGCGCAGGTGCAGGTGCTGTCTTTGCCCCGGGTGGCTATTTGCTCTACCGGCGATGAACTGGTTCCTATAGCTCAACACCCCCTGCCGCACCAAATTCGGCAGTCGAACGGTTTTATGCTGGCCGCCGCTTTGCAGGAAGAAAACATCACTGCCTCTCTTTACCATCTACCAGATTCCGCAGCAGAAATGAAGGAAAGCCTGGTTTCTATCTTGCAGGAGCATGAGGTGGTGTTGCTTTCCGGGGCGGTGTCTAAAGGCAAATTCGATTTCCTGCCCCAGGTACTGGAGGAGTTGGGTTTACAACTCGTTTTCCATAAAATAGCCCAAAAACCCGGCAAGCCCATGTTGTTTGGCACCATGCCGGGCCAACGGGTGGTGTTCGGATTTCCGGGGAATCCCGTCTCTACCTTCGTCTGCTACCATCTCTACTTCAAGCCCTGGCTACAGGCGTCTTTAGGCTTGCCCACGGCACAGGCTTGGGCCCAATTAGACCAGGACGTTTCTTTCAAGCCCGCGCTCACGTACCACCTCCCCGTGGTCTTGCACAACCAAAGCGGCTGTTTACGGGCCACCCCCGTTACCTCCACCGGCTCTGGTGACCTGACCAGCCTTTTGAAAGCGACCGCTTACCTCAGTTTGCCGGCCCACCAAACCACGTTTCGGGAAGGCGAGGTTTTCCCCGTCACGCTTATCTGAAGGCCTTGCACTAGTTTCATGAACAGTACGTTTGTCCCTGCTCCCATTTAAGGATTGATTTTATAAAATCGGGGCAAAAGAGGAAGACCAAAGACCCCAAAAATCATTACTATCGGCTCTTATTTTGCGTAAAAAGCAGGAAATAGACTAAAAGAAGAAACAATGGAAAATACACCCTGGGACGCCGACCGGTACAAAGAACTGAACATCTATTTCAGAGAAAAAATCCAGCACTTGCTCTCCACCGACCCGCATCTGCAAAAGCAGGTTTCAGCGGGCAAAAGTGTTCAGTTGGAAGAGCTGGTGGAAAGCATGACCTTGAACGACCAGCTCCTTTGGGAAGAGTTCCTCCAGTTAGACCAGCAGAAAATGCACCAGGACCTGCAAAACCACCTGGAAGGAAAAGGCGATCCTTTGCACGACCAATCTGGGTTTTACCGGCATGCCAAAAACGACCAGGAAGACGACGAAAACCATCTTTGGTAACCTAACCCAAAGGGATCACCTGGTGGCGAAATGATTGGTTCTTTACTTAAGGTGAGATGTCTTAGCTTTTGGGGTTAATTTTTATAAAACAGCCTGTTAAACCTCTGTTTCCATATTAGGGAGCGGGTGCTACTTGAGGGCGTCAAAGCTGTATTGGGCATCACTCCAGAATTCATCCAGGGCAATGATGCGGGGCTTAAAGAATGAAATGAGGGCCGGCCAATCTTCTTTGTTGAAAACATTCACGGGGGAAATCTCCTTGTAGATGCGTGAAACCGTCTCCCCAAACTCATTGGCGCCATGCAGTTCCCATTCCCACTCCTCTCCCAGTGTCTCATGCAGATACCCTCTTAGCTCCAGGAACTGCTCAAAGAACAACTCTTGAATACCCGCATCTGGGTGGGTTATCTCAATGCCAATAGAGGCTGATTTTGACTCCGCCCGCATTCTGAAATACAGGTGTTTGATTCCCGTTTTATAGTTAGACCAATTGATCTTCAACCCTTCGGCCGAAGGATGGGGCGCAATGTATTGCCCAAAGGCGGTCCAGAAGGCTTGTCTGAGTTGGGAGGCTTGTTCTTTGGTATACATGAAATGAAATCTGATTCTAAGGGGAAACAGCCTGAAAAGCGGCTTTACCTGGAGTAGACCTATTGGTTGCTATGGCCTGTTTTCCCTTTACTTTATTGATTCTATGGGTAAAACTACTCCAGAAGCTTAAAAAATACTTAATTATAAGTATTTTTTCTACCTGCAAAACCCCAGTTATTTGTTAGCAGATGGAGGATTTGCAGCGCATTTTCAGGCACGGCAATCTCTATTACAGGGTTTTTTAGAAAAGGGGGCATCGGGGGACGCCCCCTTTTTGTTTTACCGGGTGCAGCATCAAAATCGGTGACCGTGCGGTCCCACCTTTGTCTTTTCTACCTTTCTCCTACCCTTTGTTATGGTAAACCCTAACACTGGTCACCAGCTACCATTGCTGGTGCACCTCTGGTTTCAGGTACTGCTCATACACGGCCTTCACGCCTTCCATCTGGGCCGCAGACAAGGCTGGTAATTCCGCAGCATGCAGGTTACTGGCAATTTGTTCGGGCCTTGAGGCGCCCGGGATCACGGTGCTCACCTCAGGGAACATCAGAATCCAACGCAAGGCCCAGGCGGCCAAGGGTTCTTGTCCTGGAAAGAGGGTTTTCAGTTTCTCCACGGCCTCCAGACCTACCTCAAAATCAACGCCGGAGAAAGTCTCACCTTTGTCAAAGGCTTCTCCCTGACGGTTAAAAGCGCGGTGGTCCTGGGGGTTAAAGGTGGTGTCAGGCGACATTTTTCCGGTGAGCAGACCACTGGCCAGCGGCACCCGCACAATCAGGCCGACGTTATTTTCCCGGGCCACCTGAAACAGCTGTTCGCTGGGCTTCAGCCGAAACATGTTGAAGATAACCTGCACTGTGGTCACGTTGGGGTACTTCATGGCCAGCAAGGCCTCGTCTACCAATTCCACGCTCACCCCCAAGTTCCTGATCTTCCCTTGCTCCTTCAGGCGATCAAAGGTCTCAAAGATCTCGGGCCGGGTATACACCTCCGTGGGCGGACAATGCAACTGAATGAGGTCCAGGGTTTCCAGGTTCATGTTGCGGAGGCTTTCCTCCACGAAGTGCGTGAGGCGTTCTGGCGTGTACCCTTCGCTGGTATGGGGCTGAATCTGGCGGCCGCATTTGGTGGCCAGAATAACCTCTTCTGAGCGCTCCTTGACCACCCGCGCCACGGCAGCTTCACTTTGGCCGTCACTGTACACATCAGCGGTGTCAATGAAATTCACGCCCGCGTCTATGGCCGAATGCACAATTTCTTCGGCGGTCTTCTCATTGAATGGTTCTCCCCAGCGGCCCCCTACCTGCCAGGTGCCCAAGGAGATCTCAGAGACGTTGAATCCGGTTTTCCCTAATTTTCTATACTTCATATCATCTATTCTAGTGGTTTATCTGTTGCGGATGTACGGGTAAAAGCGGCCCGAGGTAAAAATTTGTTATTTGTGCTAATGCCAAAGAAGGTTAAAACAGGGAAGGGCTTTTAAGTTGATTTCCTTAAATCAATCCCTAAAAACGCTTGAGATAAACCATTAAGGTTAAATAGCTTATTATTTTTACTTTCATACTTTTCCAGCGGAATATGCGCTAATTCCGGTGTTGTTCGTAAACCTCTTTCGGGATTTGTCGCTGGAGCGAGAGCAGGATATTAGGATCTAAACCTGCCGCCTGGGCTGCGGAAAAGGCCTGCTGTAAATGCGTATCCGTTCTGATGCCTAGCACGGCTGTGGTGATGGCCGGGTGTTGCAGCACGTACCTTACGGCAGTTTCCATGACTTGCGCTTCGCCGGCAATGGCTTTGAGGGCCTCGGCAGCCTGGCCTACTTCTTCCACGGTGTGATTCAGGTACAGTTTTGGAGGTTTCCCCAATAGAAGCCCCTGGGCCAGGCTGCCCCGGGCCAGCACCCCCACCTGGTGGTGCTGCAACAATTCCAGCATCTGCTCTTCGGGACGGCGGTCTAGCAGGCTGTACTGCATCATAACGCTCACCAGGTTAGACTTGTCTACATACGCCCTGATCACGTTAGGTCTGATAGAGGAAATGCCGTATTCCCTGATTTTGCCTTGTTCTTTCAGGAGTTCAAAAGCTTCAATTGTCTCATCTATAGGATCTTCTATGGTGCCGCCGTGCAATTGGTAGAGGTCCAGGTAATCAGTTTGAAGGCGCTGCAGGCTTTGCTCTATGGCTTTCAGAATATAGGCCTTTGTAGGATTCCAATCCCAGCCGCTGCCGTCGGGCCTCCATTGGTTGCCCACTTTGCTGGCCAACACCACCTGGTCTCTTTTATCTTTGAACGCCTTGCCCACCAGTTTTTCGTTTTCCCCTTTGGCGTAGAGATCGGCGGTGTCAAAGAAATTGATACCGCCCTCCAATGCCTGGTGCAGCAAGCGGATGTTTTCCTCTTCCTCTCCGGCCAATGACATGCAGCCAAAACTTACTTCGCTCACCTTCAAGGCGGAGGTGCCTAGTTGTTTATATTCCATTGTTCATGTGCTAGGTTAACAGGAGAGTTACCTCCCAAGCCAAAGGTACCAGGAAAGCTGTTTAGGAGCTGGTTTCCATAAAGTAACCTAAAAAAGAAGGAAAGAGGCCTTCCTTTCTACAACGGAGATCACCGGAAGAAGATGTACCTCCTGCCCTACCTATTGGCCCTTTTTTACCGCCTTTAAATCCTGCAGTCGGGCTTCCCATCTTCTCCCTTGGGGCATGACTTCTCTACAGGCCATCCTTTCCAGGCACTTATACCTTTCGCCAGGGCGATAGGCCTTCCAGTTTCATTCTGTGGTACAGAAGCAGGAAATACACCAGGTCCAGGATAAAGATGCCGATGAAAAGGAGCAGCAACAGGAAAGAGTCGGGGAAATAAAGGTAAAACAGCACCGACGGGAACATGGTACCCACCATTTTGCTCAAGGCGATGTACACCGACTGGCCCGCCGATGAACCGCGTTTCAGCAGCATCCGCACAAATAGCACCGACATCATCAGGTTTTGGGCAAAGGCTGCGTAGATACCAATGAAGTCCTTGAACTCCTGGGCCATGGCGGTGATGAGGAGGCCACTGAACACCAGGGTAAAGCCAAAGGTGAGGTAGAACAGGTTCCTAGGAAGGTTCTGCGGAAACTCCTGCCGACCATAATACAGGTACTGGACCATGATGCCCAGATCAAACAACAGCCACAGGTAATCAATGTATAACTGTGGCAGCGGATGCGGGTACACAAAGGAAAAGATAAACTCCCAGGCCAGATTCGCGCAGAGAGCCACCATGGGCATGCCGTAAAGTTTGTCCTGGTAGCCCCGGCGCAGGATCAGGAGATAGGTAATGGTCCAGAACAGGCCACTGCAGATTTGCAGAAAGGCGCTTAGGGTGGCATCAAGGTGAACCGGATTTTGCAACATACTTTTCACTAACCAAAAAGCCCCCTTTAGGTTAAGACGATAATTATTTTTCTTGCCGCCTTCCTCTTAAGGAGAACAAAGGACTTCCCTTGGTTTTCCTAAGAAGCCAGGTGCCGTATGTACCATTAAGAAAAAAAGGAATGGAAGAAAAACCGCTTATAGTGGCGCTCACCCTGAACCAGGAGGCATTTGACTTCTTTACGGCCCTGCGCACCCAGCATTTTCCGCCGGACCGCAATTACCTGAGCGCCCACCTGACCTTGTTCCACCACCTGCCGCCCAACCAGCCTGAGATCCTGGAGCATTTAAGTCTAATTTGCCAAAAACAAGCCACCATCCCCCTGCAGGTTACGGGTTTGATGCGTCTGGGACAAGGAGTGGCCTATCAGGTTGCCGGTGAACAATTACAGCAATTGCACCTGGCCCTGCAAAAGGAATGGGAGCCCTTTCTTACCCCGCAGGACCGCCAGAAACTACGTCCGCACATCACGGTGCAAAACAAAGTAACACCTGCCCAGGCGCAGGAATTGGAACGCCAACTAACAGCTACTTTCTCTCCTTTTGCCATCACCGGCACGGGGCTGACGGTCTGGGAATACGCGGGAGGGCCCTGGGACTTTTACCGCCAGTTCGATTTTCAGCCATAGCCCCAGCCTTTTTGGTTTAGACTAGTTTATAATATAAGGGGCTCTAAACTACTGTAGGACAAGAATCTATTGGCTCCTAAAGTAATTTAGCTGCAGGTATTGCCTATTTTACTGCTCCTTTCTGGGCAAGCAGAACATTTGGCCTCCAGCCTTGTTCTTGGGAAGGAATTTGTTGGCAGGGTGTTTTCCAGAAAAGGCCCCTGAAACCCTATCTTAGCTTTAAGTACTGGTTTGCGTATGAAAATTTTACTCACGGGTACCACCGGGTACATTGGCCAGAGCCTGCTTCCGGCTTTGTTAAAAGACGGGCATGAAGTGGTCTGCTGCGTGAGAGACAAAAGCCGGTTTGATGCCGCTAAGTACGGCACCCACAATTTACAGGTCATAGAGGTGGATTTCCTGGACCGGGCTTCGCTTCGGCACATCCCCCAGGACATCCAGGCGGCCTATTACCTCATCCATTCCATGTCCGCGGAAAAGGAAGACTTTGAAGCGCTGGAAAAAACCACCGCCCAGAATTTCCGGGATCGGCTGGCCGAAACCCAGGCCCAGCAGGTAGTGTACCTGGGGGGCATCACCAATGACCAGAACCTGTCTAAGCACCTTCAATCCCGTAAGGTGGTGGAAGAAATCCTGCGAGAAGGCACCTTCCACCTCACCACCTTGCGGGCGGGCATTATTTTAGGGTCTGGCAGCGCCTCCTTTGAGATCATGCGGGATCTGGTGGAGAAGCTGCCCGTTATGATTGCTCCTAAATGGCTGAATACCCGGTCGCAGCCCATCGCCATCAGGAACGTGATAGAATACCTGAAGGGGGTGTTGCTGCAGGAAGCCTTCTATGACCAGAGCTATGACATTGGCGGCCCAGACGTGCTCACCTACAAAGAGATGCTGCAAGGGTTTGCCAAGGTACGCCATCTGAAAAGAACCATTCTTACCGTGCCGGTCATGACGCCTAAGCTCTCGTCTTACTGGCTGTATTTTGTCACCTCCATTTCCTATACGCTGGCTTCTAACCTGGTGCAGAGCATGCGGGTGGAAGTCATTTGCCGCGAGAATAACCTCCGGGAGCAGTTAGGAATCCACTTGCTTCCGTATGACACGGCCATCAAACTCGCTTTTGATCGGATCCAGAACGAAGGGGTGATCGCCAGTTGGAAAGATGCGCAGTCCAGCCAGGTGCTGCACGGGGGCATCTCCAGGTTATTGACAGTGCCCACTTTTGGGTGCTTCACAGATAAACGGCAGGCGCAGGTAACGCAGGTAGACCGGGCCGTCCAACGGATTTGGGCCATAGGAGGAGAAACCGGTTGGTACTACGCTGATTGGCTCTGGAAACTGAGAGGCTTTTTGGACAAGTTGGTGGGGGGCGTGGGTTTGCGCCGGGGCCGGAAGAACAGTACCCGCATCCACGCCGGGGAATCCCTGGATTTTTGGCGCGTGTTGTACGCGAACAAGGAGGAAAAGCGCTTGCTGCTCTACGCAGAGATGAAACTTCCTGGCGAAGCCTGGCTTGAATTCCGGTTGGAAGGCCATACCTTGTACCAGACGGCCACCTTCCGTCCTTTGGGGGTTTGGGGCCGGCTTTATTGGTACTCGGTACTGCCCTTTCACGCCTTCATTTTCAAAAACATGCTGCAACGCATTGCTACTTGAATAGCCTTGCCGCACCCTTGGCTCCTTCTGCTGGCTTGCTTTTAAAAACCGAGGTTTCCATATGGTTCCTGGTAATGCACCAGGTTTCCGGCCCTTGACTGCCTTAAGGTGAGACTTTGGCGGAAATACGATGTAAAAACCTTTGCATGCGCTCAAAATGGGATCCTTGCCAATACACCCGCTGACATTGGACGCATTGGTAAAAGGATTGGAAAAAGAGAGCGGTTTTGGGCTCTAGAAATGGTACTACTGCTTCTTTGGCTACCTCTTGGATAGGCCCGTTGCAGGCCATGCACCGGGTGAAGGGCTTAAGATGATGCGCTAAGCTAAACCGGTACAATACCTCCTGCAATTGTTCTTCTCCCTGCTGTGACCGCAGCCAATAGCCCCATTTCACCCGCTTCAGTTTCAGCAAACCCACGTCCCGGGTCAAGATAATGCGCTCCTGCTGTTCGGCTAATTGGGCAATGGTGGCATCATCATAGTTTTTGTCATAGTGGGTATCAAACCCTAACAAACGCAGGTAGCGTGCTAGTTTGCCCAGGTGCACATCCAGGATAAACCGGGCAGGGACCGGTGCTGGATGCTGCCAAAGCGGCAAAGCTTCTCCTACTCTTTCGGCCACCGCCGGAAATACTTCTACTTTCCCGTGAGGGAGCAGAGCATCTCCACTTGCCTTGTCCCGGCCGTTCAGGTGCAGGCTGCCTACTTCGGGGTGCGGCACGTTGAAGGCCTCCACCGCATCTTTCAGCGCCGGTGCACCCTCAAAAGAATAGGTCAGCCATTTGCCGCGCCGGGCTTTGGGCAGGAAATCGTTGAGCGCGCCATGAAACAGGAAATAGGCCAGGTTTGCCATGGTGAAGATGGGGTGTATTCACGCGTACTACCAAAAAGGCAGAAGGTTTTGAGCATCTGGTGCAGGGTTAAAAAAGCGCCTCTTAAGAAGGAGGAGCCCAAATGGACAAGAGGACGGAATCAAGTTGTTTAAAGAAAGGTAAGGTAGCGTAAGGAGCTATACCTTAGCCATTTCAGGCGTGTCTTCTCCCCTTCTAGTTTCGGGGCCCGACCTTCTCGCCTGGTTGCCTTTTGCCCTGCCCTATTACTCATTTCCTTTAGGGACTAAAAGCCTTGGCCTAAATAAGTAACCCATTAAATCCTGATGGTAGGTTTAGCTGCCCTTTTATAGAAACAGGGCTTACATAATCAATGGGTAAACCTGCTATAAAACGGGGAGCGGAAACCTTCCTTTCCTGGTGAAGCACCTTATCCTCACAACTTCCTGGAGAGAAACCGGTACACTTAGAGACGTGAAACGATATTTTAAAGACTTATGGCTGAGACACCACCCACCTTTTCACTTGACTTCTCTTTAGGCGGCGACCTGCCCGTGAACCGGATGGGTTTCGGGGCCATGCGCATCACCGGCGATGGCATCTGGGGACCGCCCAAAGATCGGGCGGAAGCCCTTAGGGTATTGCAGCGCTCGGTAGAATTAGGCATCACCTTCATTGACACCGCCGATTCTTATGGTCCCAACGTGTCTGAGGAACTCATTGCCGAAGCCCTCTATCCGTACCCCAAGAATTTAGTCATCGGAACCAAGGGCGGATTGCTGCGCACCGGGCCCAACCAGTGGCCCATCAATGCCAAACCGGACCACCTGAAGGAAGCGCTGGAAGGCAGTCTGCAACGTCTTAAATTAGACCGCATTGATCTGTACCAGTTGCACCGTGTAGACCCCACCGTTCCCTTTGAACAGACCCTGGAGTTTCTACAGGATGCCCAGGAAGAAGGCCTGATCCGGCACATAGGTTTGTCTGAGGTGACCATAGACCAGATTCAGCAGGCGCAGAAATACGTGGAGATCGTGTCGGTGCAGAACATGTACAGCTTTGACAACCGTAAGTGGGAAGCAGAGCTTATGTACTGTGAAGACAATGCCATGGCCTTCATTCCGTGGTATCCTTTGGGCGGCGGCAACCTGAAAGCGCAAGAAACCTTGGCGCAGATAAGCGAGAAATACGGCGCCTCTCCCCACCAGGTGGCCCTGAGTTGGCTACTGCACCGCTCGGCCAACATCCTCCTGATCCCGGGTACTTCCAAGGTAAAACACTTGGAAGAAAATTACCAGGCAGCTTCTATCCGGCTCTCAGAGGAAGACTATGAAACCCTGAACCAGGCCGGCGCACAGACCTTTACCGGCTAACGTCCGCTGACCAGGAAAGGAAGGAATCCCTTTTCAAGGTTAAGTATAAACAGAAGTTGGGTCGGTGGTAATGATTTTGGCCCTTTTCCTGAAAAACAGCTCCTAAAAGGCGATTGAGGCAGATCCTTTACTTCTGAAATAACCTGAACAAAAAAAGAGGGACCCTGTGTGGGGTTCCTCTTTTTTGTTCAGTTGAAGGTCGCTACTACTTTCAACCACTTATTAAGATTTTCCTGTCTTAGCTTTGCCCCCAGTTGCGTTCCAGAAATCCTGCCCGGCCAGATCCTACAAAATAGCGGCCGTAATGGCCTGGGTTTTTCTTGTAGTAATCCTGGTGGTAGTCCTCGGCGGGATAAAAGGTGACGGCCGGCAATATTGGCGTCACAATAGGCGTCTCAAAAGGACCCTCTTTCTGGATTTTCTCTTTGGAGGCCTGCGCCTGCTCCTTCTGCTGTTCTGAATGGTAGAAGATGGCCGTCTTATAAGAAGATCCCCGGTCCCCGAACTGGCCCCCGGCATCTGTGGGATCAATGGATTGCCAGAAGATCTCCAGCACCTGGGGGTAAGAGATCACCGCGGGGTCAAAAAGTACCTGCACGGCTTCGTAATGTCCGGTAGTTTCTGAGCAAACCTGTTCATAGGTGGGGTTGGGCACGTGCCCTCCGGTGTACCCCGACACCACTTCCAGCACCCCTTCATATTTATGGAAAGGTTTTACCATGCACCAAAAGCATCCGCCCGCGAAGGTGGCGGTTTCGTACTTCTTTTCTTTATGATCAGTTGTTTCTTCCATGGCGGTTGGTTGTATATCCGTATTAAACTCCTGTGCGGCCAATAAGTTTTAGCCGGGGGTTGTCCCCGCTTGTGCTTACCCGGACTTATTTCCCCACGGTAGGCGTCACAATGGCATCTGGCAGAGCGGTGTAGATGGCGTCTAAGATACGTTGCCGGGTTTTGAGGGAGATGAGCTTGTTAGACACCTTCGGGTGCACCCGGTTAGACAGGAACACATACACCAATTGGTTTTTAGGGTCTACCCACACACAGGTGCCGGTGTAACCTGTGTGCCCGTAGGTGGCCGGCGAGGCAAGTTTAGAAGGGTACCCCTGCGTACTGTCTGGGTCCCAGCGGTCAAACCCAAGCCCGCGGCGGCTCAGGGAAGAATACTTCTGGGTGAACAATTGGACCGTTTCCGGCTGCAGGTAGCGTTTGCCCCCGTAGGTGCCGCCGTTGAGCATCATCTGGAAAAGGATGGCCAAATCATTGGCGGTGGCAAACAAACCCGCGTGGCCAGAGATCCCGCCTAACCGGGCGGCACCCCCATCGTGCACATACCCTCTCAGCAAGGCCTTCCTCAAGGAGGCATCCACCTCGGTGGGGACTATGCGGCTCTGCGGAAAGCGGTCTAAGGGAAGATAACCGGCGGTTTGCATGCCCAGGGGCTGGTAAAACCTGGAGGCCACAAAAGAGTCAATACGCATATGGGCCTGCCGCTCCACGGCTTCCTTCAGATAATACATGCCTACATCGGCGTACACGTATTTGCCAGGGATTCCCATTTTGGCGTTGAGCATGCGGGGCCAGACCACCTCCTGGAAATACTCTTTCCTGATGAAGGCGCTATCCCCGGCCTTCACCGGGTAGTTGGTGCTAAAGGTGGAAGCCACATCCTTTGGCCCCAACGGCAAATGCACCCCCGCCGGCAATCCCGACTGGTGCAGCAGCAGGTCCTTCAGTAAGATACCGGCTTTGTCAGTGTTTCTGGCGGATGGCACATAAAACCCATAGGTAGAGTCAAGTACCAGCTTCTGTTGGTCATACAGGTTCATGACGGCCATGGTGGTGGCAGACACTTTGGTGATAGAGGCCACATCAAAGATATCTGAGATCTGGGTGGCCTGGGTACGGTCATAGGTATGGGCCCCGTAAGCCTTCTGGAAAATGACTTTGCCCTCCTTGGCGACCAACACCACCGCCCCTGGGGTGGCCTGCTCCCGAATGGCCTCGGCCACCAGCGCATCTATGGATGCCTGCAAATCTCCGCTCCTGATCCCTACTTCCTCGGGTACGCTGTACTTCAACCGGATGGCCTTGGTCTTGAAGCCTTGACCTTTCGCGAACTTGGGCGAGAAGGTGTCATCAAGGGTAGCCAAAGCCGGAACCCCTCCAAATACCAGCTGGGCCGCATAGTTGGCCGTGGCCGCGGAGGCTTTCTCAGACCAGATGATGGGGGCCGTTAAAGAGGCGGTGGCCGCCAGGGCAGATCCTTTGCCAAACACCGCCACCACCAGTTGCTGACGGTTTTCCAGCGTTTTCAGGAAAGTAAGCGTTTTTTCGTCAGTCAGGGAAGAGGCGCCCAGCTGCACAATCACGGTCTGGTACGGGGCCAGCTCCTGCAGCAGCGGCTGGAAAGAACCGCCTTGCACATAAGGTGCTGCCGGGAACGCTGTTACGGCGGAGTACTTGTTCAGGAGGCTGTCAAAGGTGGCGGCATGGGGCATTTCCAGAGCCACGCTGGCGATTTTCTGCTCCAGGTTCTGGAGAGGGATTACCCCCTTCTGATTGTTCAGCAGAACCGTGGTATGGCTGGCTTCTCTATGCTGCTGGAGCCAGGTCTGGCTTTTCTTGTTTTCGTTTTTCTGCGCCACCGTGCTGCAGGAAGCCCCAGCCATGAGGACTAACGTAAGGCAAACCTGCGCTACCCTTTTTCTAAACGGATGATATAACATTGCTTTGGTACTTGGAAACAGCGGAAGGGCTGGGCCCTGTTTTTTTGAGGGAAAGAAACACCTGTTCTTTCCGGGAATTGAAACGGTCAAGTTACTAAAAATTATGGCCCAGTGACCTGAAGTTCTTCTGGATATACCCCAAAGGCGTGAATTTGGGGGAATAAGAAAGCTTCACTTCCCCATGAACCCCCAACTTTTTAATAGCGGATAATCTGCTTGATATAATTTTTAGCGCCTTGCCCAAGGGTGGGGTGTTTCCATTTTTCAGGTCTTCTCTCCTTAATTGGTTTACCCCGTGCCTGCTGTTGCGTATAGGATTTGGTATAGAATTTAAAAAACAGCCAAGAAATATGAGACTCACTCCCTCCACCACAAACCAAAAAGCATTGGCCATGGGGGCCATTGCTGGCATGAGAGCCATGGTAGCCCCTGCTATTCTTTCCAACCACCTGTCCAACTCCCCAACCCTGTTCCTGCAAGGCTCCCAACTGGATTACCTGCAGAAGTCTGGGGTAGCGACCGGCATGAAAGTTTTGGCGGTAGCAGAACTGATTGGGGACAAGCTGCCCATGACCCCCAACCGAATCAAACCCTTGCAGTTGGTGCCGCGGATTTTTTCCGGAGCTTTAGTGGGTGCTACCCTTGCGGAAGCCAACGGTGAAAACCGGGTGACCGGGGCTTTGTTAGGGGTGGTAGGTGCCCTGGCCGCCTCGTATGCTTTCTTTTACCTCCGGAAGAACCTGGGCAAGATGATCGGTTTGCCAGATGCTTCCTTCGCCCTTTTAGAAGATGCCCTGGCCGTGAAAGCCGGTACCGCTATTCTCAAAGGTTAAACTCTAGGCAGATTGAAATAAAACTTTTGCCCAGAGGGGCTTCTTCCTTAAAAGGCCAAGAGCGCAAACCCCTTCGGGAATGCGCTCTTGGCCTTTCTAAGTTAAGTTACTTGAGGTCAGGAAGCAGGCTTCTCGTGCCCATCCACGAATTTGCCGTGTTTGGGTATGGCAATGGTGTCAAATTCCTGCACTAGTTTCTGCAATCCTTGCCGAAGCTCCTCTCCCGCCATGTACTTACCGTGGCCGGGGATGATCAGGTCCGGGTTCAGGGCCGCCAATTTTTTAACTGATTCCCAGGCCGCGGTCCAGTCGGTGGTAAGGTAGCGAGGCGGCCCCTGGATCTCCTGGGTCTGCATGAGCACCTTGTAGAACGAATCCTGCTTGACGGTGATCACGGCATCAGCGGAGATGAGGGTGCGGTCCTTTTCCCGGAACAGCGCGATCTGCCCTGGCGAGTGCCCCGGGGTAAAAACCCAGTGCCAGTCCGGAAGTTCAGGAACTGTTCCGTCTTCGGGCAGCACCTGCAGGTTAGCCCCACTGATGTTGATGGGCTCATGCGGATAGATAGAGGAAATCTTGGCCAGCATCCCGCCTTCTACCGTGGTGTCTGGTTCTGGGTAAGCCTGTTTCCCCGTCAGGAAAGGGAATTCATAGAGGTGTGCGTACACGGGAACATCCCAGGCTTCCAGCAACCCTACCAGGCTGCCTACGTGGTCAAAGTGACCATGGGTGAGGATGATGGCCTTGGGACGCGCGCCCTCCCCAAAAAGGCTTCTGGCCAGGTCCAGGATTTCATCGGCGCATTTGGGCATACCGGCATCTACCAGCACCCAATGCTCCCGTGAGCCTATGATCACGAAGTTCACGATCTGGTTGGTGTAGTAATACACGTCGGGCCGCACCTGCCACCCTTTGCCAGAAGAGATGGAGGTCATGGGAATGAACTTGTTATCGTCGCTTTGTTTCAAATTTGAATCCATAAGAAGCTGGTTTAAAGGTTACCTGATTCTGTACCCATTGCATATTGGCCGCCCTGGTGTCGCAGGAGCCCAGGCAGTTTCAGGTAAGGCAGATTTCCGGTCAATAGACTTTGCGCCTTCTTTGAGAAAACCACCCCCTAAACGGGTACCGATCCCAAGCAATTAAACTTCAGGGCAAAGGCCCCTATGCCAAACAGCTGGGATATGGTTTATAAAACGAGTCCACCCAGGAAGGGTTTTGCCTATGGATTGGTTCTTATACGTTTTCAGGAAAAAGGGCGGGAAATTCTTAGCCTTATTGTCTAAAACTTGGTAGAAGCAAGTACATAAGTATGTTAACCCTTGCACAAGCCACCAGGAGGCATAATAGCCTTGAGAAAGACGGTGCAAAGGGCAGCTGCTGATGCTCGGCCCTGGATAAGAGATTAACAGGTTACGGCCCGGATTACTAGCCAACCTTGGGTAGTTCTGCTTCTTCTATAGTCAAGCGGAACTCTGGGACTTCCCGCACCTGCCCAGAAGCGAGATCACCTATAGTGATGGCGCCAATCCGTACGCGAATGAGGCGCAGCGTGGGAAACCCCACCGCCGCAGTCATTTTCCGGACCTGGCGGTTTTTGCCTTCGGTGAGGGTGATGGACACCCAACTGGTGGGGCCATGGCGGTCGTCGCGTACCCGGCGGGAGCGTTCAGGTATTTCTGGGGCCGGGTCAAGCAGCCTCGCTGTGCACGGGAGGGTAAAATAAGGCTGTTTCTCGTGGGTAATCTCTATTCCACCGGCTTGCAACCGGGCAAGGGCTTCTTGGGTGATGCGGCCATCTACCTGGGCGTAGTATTCTTTCTCTACTTTGCGCCCCCGCACAAATTCGCTCATTTTACCGTTGGTGGTGAGCAGCAGCAAGCCTTCGCTGTCTTGGTCTAACCGGCCAATGGCCATGGTGCCGGCCGGGAAGTCGTACAATTGGCCCAGCAGCTTCTTGTTTTTGGGGTTGCCTATGAACTGGCTCAGGTACCCAAAGGGTTTGTGCAGGATAAAATGACGGTGGTCGTTTTCAGGGTCAGACACGAAGGATTCAGGAGGTGAAGGGCAAATTTCCGGAAATAAGGGCAGAAATGGAAATGGGGGTTTCTTTCCTCTTTAGAAGGAATAGCCTTTTGGCTGTGCCGTTTGTGCCCTATGCAGATGCGTTAGCGGAACAGCCATTTTACCTAGATTCAGTTTTGTGTATGCAGTATGTTAATCCCTTGGCTTTACCGCTTCTAGCGTTGATCCAGGAGCGGCTCTTTGCATAGCTGCTGCTAAGTGCTCACGGCCGCGAGGCCCCGCCTTCCGCCCTCGCGCTGTGCCCTCTACTCCGCCCACTTCGCTCTCGCTCAGGGGCGGTCGAGGCCTAGGCGCTCAAGCGAAAGGCTGGAAAAGGCGATGCGTCAAGGTATCCTGGTAGACCTCACAGGTTTTGAAAACCTGTGAGGTCTTGGCTCTCTTCCTCAATGACTCGGATTAGCTTCAGGGCCTTTCAATTATTTATAACCGTTAGCATCAGAAATAAATCGGCATCTAAGAAAAGCCCTAGCCATCTTCCCTACTAAACTCTGGTTCAAGTTTTCAACTTGGACCTACTTTACCGGCAGTTTGTAACTGCCATGCTATCCTTAACCTATTATGGCGATGCTAATCTTCTATAATCAACGATAAATAAATAGCCGGTCAGGAAAGTAAATGTGCGCCATAAATTCCTCGTTTCCGGCAAAACAAACCCAAAGGCCATGATTACATCTTCGGCCTCCCATGGCTTGAAGTTTGCAACTGCACTTCTAAAGCCTGTTTCCCTCCTATTCCCATAAAATCTAACCCAAAAGGAACTCCTCTACCACCGTGTAAATGGGGTGAGGTGAGGCTAATTGGGATTGCCAGAGGGCTAATGACTGCACGGGGAACAGTACTTCCTGATCAGGGATTACCAGCGGAAGCTCCTGGGGAAGGCCTCCCTCTTTTTTGAAACGGCACAAGGTCACGTGCGGAATAAACTTTTCCTGCCTGGGCGGAACTGGGGAAAGAACGGTGGCCAGATCTTTACTTATTTTGGAAAAGGGGTCGTTTTGCGCAAAACGGGCCCAAATCAGACGCGGTGCTTTCGGCTTAGGGCCCGGTTCCAGTCTTTCCAGGGCCAGCGTGAAAGGTTGATGTCGCTGTGCCACCTCGGCCAGTTTTTGTCGGATAAAGGAATCTTCCGTGGCCGGTACGTTCCCCAGAAAGTATAGGGTGAGGTGCAGGTTCTGGTCCGGCACGGCTTTGATACCAGGCAGATCATACACGTGCCGCGCCTGCCCCAGGTAGGATTTCACTTCCTCTGGCACTTGGGCCGCCACGAATAACCTCAGTTGGTCCTGCATAAAAAGATTATTTTCAGTTTCTATTGCAATACGCACATCAGCCCTTCCACCGTTTCAGCTGCTGGTTTTTTCTAAAGCGAAACAGATAATTAAATTTCCGCTCAAAATATCTGTGGCACAGCCCACTATTTAGGAGGTAATTTTTAAAAATCACCCCTTTTTCCTCGGGCCGTTGGGGTAGCTTCCTGTTTTCAGTTTTTTCTTGCTTTTGGCTTTTCTTTGAAAAGCTCAAATTAGCCCAAAGAGATTCACCTAAGAAGGTCTGATCTTATATGCTTAAAACGCAGGCTTCTCCCCTAACTACTTCAATCCCCATGAGCGGTTAAATTTGAGAAGAGGGAGGAATTTTTAGACGCTTTTTGCTTTATCCTAATCACAGTTTTTCTGGTCTGAATTCTTAATAAATCTGGTTTTTAGGTAAATGGGTTTGTAACCGAGCAGGATATTTCCTCCTGACACCTGCCACGTGTTTTTAGGCCTCTTTTTAAAAATGATAGAGGAAATAAAATGAAAAGAACTCCCTTTTCTTTTAACCATTCTTTTGCCCTTTTAAAGGAAAAATGCTATTAAAGAATAAATACATGGGGAATTGTGCCTTAAAAAAATCTTCTTTCATCTTTTGAACACAGATGAGGCTGCAAATAGCTAAGAAGCTGTTTTTGGATTATAATTTTCATATTCAACCTTATTTTAGTATAATTTTATAAATCCGGTTTACATTCTTTCCGCGTACATGGTTGGGTATAGCTTACTGATTAGTAAGATGTTAACAATTCCTAACTACTAAAGCTTATGAGAATTTTTACCGGATTACCACCAAAAATCTGGCTCACAGGGTTGGCTGTTGCCATTCTGTTTGCCGCAGGGGTTAGCAGTAACTACCTGGAATCTTCCAGCCACCGGGAAGCCCCGATTATCGCCAATGACCCATTAGCGGATAATACGGACGTGTATGCTTTCCGCAGTCCTACCAATCCAAACAACGTGGTGATCGTTGCCAATTTCATTCCCTTCCAACTGCCCCACGGTGGTCCCAACTACTATAATTTTGGGGAAGACATTGCCTATGACATCCATGTGAAGAACAATGCCCGGACAGATTACAGCGACGTTATTTACCGGTTTGAATTCAAGCAGGAAAATGAAGATCCTACCACTTTCTTCAAAATCAGACTGGGTAAGGAAAATGTAAAAGCCACGTACACTATCAATAAAAGCCTGGATGGCGGGAAAACCTGGAGCATGATCCTGGACAACGGACGTGTGGCACCTTACAATGTTGGTCCGCGGTCTATTGAAAGCGCAGTGGGCTTAAATTCTAACTATGATGCCTTGATGAGATCTTCCATCATGAGCACCACTGATGATTCCAAAGTATTCTGTGGACCAGTTGATGATCCTTTCTTTATTGATGTGGGCGGTATCATGGACTTAGGCAATATCAGAGCCGCTAATGCCCCAGATGGCCTGGCCAAACTGAACGTGCATACCATTGCCATGGAAATCCCCATCTACCGGGTTACAGAATTCTTCCGGCCTATTGACCAGGCGTTTGATATTCTTGATTCACGGTTCACCATTGGGGTGTGGGCTTCTGCCAGCCGTAAACAGATGACGGTAAGAAACACAGACGGTACCGTGACCCAATCAGGACCGTATGTGCAGGTTTCCCGCTTAGGTATGCCACTTACCAATGAGGTGATCATTCCCATTGGCCGCAAAGACGAATGGAACGCCACTCCTTCTACCATGGACAAGAAGGATTTTGAGCAGTATTTCGTGAACCCAGAGCTGGCCTTGTACATGGACGACTCTAAATTTGGCGGTGCTGTACCTGGTTTTGCCCCTTTGAGAATCCAAACCAAATCACTGGGAAGATTTGACTTCCGGAACGGCGCCCCGGGCTTGTACCCATTGTACGGGAATCCGGCCACCTTTGGCACCGCCCTGGATCCCAACCTTTTCGGGAATTACCTGCTGAGACCTAACCAGCCACGGTCCGTGGATTTACTGCCGCTCTTTATGACGGGGGTACCTAACCTGCCGCCATACCAATTGGCGACTGGCAAAGGAGATAACCCGCTGGCCAAAGGCAAACCCTTCATCAACAACTTCCTGCCCACCTTTGGTGATATGCTGCGGATCAACATGGCTGTTCCGGTGACGCCCCGCAACTCCCCAGATTTCAGCAACCTAGGCTTGGTACAGGCAGCCGTGCTAGGGTTGACGGACCCACGGTTCAATACCACCACAGACCTCCAGTTTATTCCTAACATGGACGGTTTCCCCAACGGGCGCCGCTTAGAGGATGATGTTACCCGCATTGAGTTGCAGGCAGTAAGTGGGGTGGTATTGGCGGCAATTGGCTTGTGGTATGATGACTATGTTCCTGGCGGTAGCCCTGTCACCCAAGACCTGGTAGATGTGCTGAGCTTTACCGAAGGGGTAGACAAGAACGACAAAGAGTTCCAGGCCCAGTTCCCTTACCTGGCTAAACCTTGGGAAGGCTTCCGTGATGGGCACATCATGATCAATTGTGACGTGAACGGCAACCCAGTGGCCGCCTCCACCCTCACCCCCGGCATGGGCATGAAGATGGCCACGCCAGACGTGATGCTGCAGAAGGTAGACAACTACCCTAACCCGGCCAGAGATGTCTCCACTTTCCGCTTTAAAATAGGGAAGGCCAGTAAAGTTAACATGCAAATCTATAATGAGGCGGGGGTATTAGTGGCCTCACCTTTGAAAGATGAACAAATGGCGGCTGGCGTGCATGAAAAGGTAGTGAATGTGAAAACCCTGAAAAACGGATTGTACTTCGCCAGAATCCAAACGGGGAAAGACTCCTTTTACACGGTTAAATTCATTGTGAATAAATAATGGAAGCCAAGACCGGTGCCGCTGGTGCCGGTCTTGGCTTTTTTTTTCCTATCTCCAACTTCTTCCCTTATGAAAAAAAACTACCTCTACCTTTCTGTTCTGGCCACAGTTTTCTTAGTGGCTTTCGGCTTCTTCTACCTGTACAAAGGCCAGCAGGAACCAGCCATTCCGGCATTGAAAGAACGCACGGGCCCTATCTCCACCTCCAGCGAATGGCTCAACACCAAAGCAGCCATCCAGGGCCTGCAAAGGACGCTGCGCGAAAAACCCAATGACCACAGAAGCAAATTATTG
This sequence comes from Rufibacter glacialis, assembly GCF_008271745.1. Taxonomy (GTDB): domain Bacteria; phylum Bacteroidota; class Bacteroidia; order Cytophagales; family Hymenobacteraceae; genus Nibribacter; species Nibribacter glacialis. The sequence continues at coordinate 195,609 of NZ_VKKZ01000020.1, forward strand.
CTGGCCTTGGCCTACATGCAGGAAGCCCGCGTCACCGGTGATCACCCCTACTACTTCCCGGCCGCCTTGAAACTGACAGAGGAAGTGCTGGAGGACGATCCTAAAGAACCCGTTATGGTGTATGAAGCCACCGTGGCCAAAGCGTCTATCCTGCTTTCGCTGCACCAGTTCCACCAGGCCCTGGCCACAGGAAAAGCCGCCCAGGCCATCAACCCCAGAGGGGCGGCAGTGTACGGCGTTCTCTGTGATGCTTACCTGGAATTAGGTCAGTACGAAGAGGCCATTGCTATGGCCGACAAGATGGCCTCCCTGCGCCCTGACCTGAAATCCTATTCCCGTATTTCTTACCTACGGGAGATCCACGGCGATCTTCCGGGGGCTATAGAAGCCATGCAAGCCGCCGTGAAAGCAGGTTTTCCCGGGCTGGAGCAAACCGCCTGGTGCCAGGTGGCCCTTGGGCACCTATATGAGAAAACCGGCGATCTGAATAAAGCAGAATTGCAGTACAAGATTGCCCTGGCTGATTACAACCAGTACGCTTTTGCCCTGGGCGGCTTGGGCCGGCTCGCCTTAAAGAGAAACCAGCCAAAGCAGGCGCTGGAATTTTTCACCAAAGCAGCCAACACCTTGCCTGAGTTTTCCTTCCAGGAGGAATTAGTGCGGTATTACCAAAAACACGGGCAAAACGGCAAGGCCGAAGAAACCCTGCAGGAGCTGATTGAGGGCATGGAGGAAGACCAGGAAGCGGGCCACACCGTGGATCTGGAATTAGCCAACATCCACCAGGAATTAAAGAAAGATTACCCTACCGCCCTGGAATACGCCCTTAAAGAATACAAAACCCGGCCCGCCAACATTGACGTGAACAAGACGCTGGCCAACATCTATTACCACCAGCAGCAGTACCCCAAGGCCGCCTTCCATATCAAGAAAGCCACCCGCACCAACAGCCAGGACGCGGATCTTCTGTGTCTGGCCGGCCTCATCAACTACCGCATGGGCAACCTGGCCGCCGGGCAAAACCTGATCAGGAAGTCGTTTACCATCAACCCGTACCAAACCAGCCCGCTGGGCTCAGAAGCAAAAAGCCTGTTGGGTTCTTCCTTGTCCAAAATATAAACGCGGGCTATGAGAAGATTCCTGGTACTACTGATCCTGTGTGTACTCCTGTCCCCGGCGGCTTGCTATGCGCATGGGGTGGCCATCAAAGGCCTGGTGTACGGAAAAAATACCCTGGTTCCGCTGGAAGGAGCCGTGGTGTCCTTGGCTCCCCTGCAAAAGGTCTCCATCACCGACCGGTTTGGCAAATACGCTTTTTATGATCTACCGGCTGGGGCTTACCAACTCACGGTGTCTTACCTGGGCTTTTTGCAGGAAGTGAAAACCGTGACCGTCTCCCCTACTGAACCGGCCCTGGTGACTTCTTATCTGGAAACCAGCAACCTGGAACTGCAGGAGGTTTCCGTGGTGGCTAAAAAGGAGAACCCGCTGCACCTCATCAGTGCCGTAGACGCCCAATTGCGCCCTATCCAGAATGCCCAGGAGATGCTGCGCATGGTGCCGGGCCTGGTCATTGCCCAGCACGCGGGCGGTGGCAAAGCCGAGCAGATCTTTCTGCGCGGCTTTGACATTGACCACGGCACCGACATCAGCCTGACCGCCGATGGCCTGCCGGTGAACATGGTCTCCCACGCCCACGGCCAGGGGTATTCAGACCTGCACTTCCTCATACCTGAGACCATTGAGGCGGTGGATTTCGGGAAAGGGCCCTATCACGCTGAGAAAGGGAATTTCGCCACCGCCGGCTACGCCGATTTCAGGACCCGACGGGTATTGGACCAGAACATGGTGAAACTGGAGGCGGGCGTGTTTGACACCTACCGGGCCGTGGGCATGGTGAACCTGCTGGGCCCGAATGCGCGCCTCCGGCAGCAGAATGCCTACCTTGCCTCTGAGTTCCTGTTCAGCAACGGCTATTTTGAATCGCCGCAGGGCTTAGAACGGTTCAATGTGCTGGGGCGTTACCAGGGTATTTTCAACGAAAACACCATTTTCTCCGCCTCGCTCTCGGGCTTCAAGAGCAGTTGGGATGCCTCGGGCCAGATTCCGGAACGGGCCATTAACAATGGCAGCATTACCCGGTTTGGGGCCATTGATGATACCGAGGGCGGCTACACCTCCCGCTACAACGCCAACCTTACCTTAGATAAAACCTTCGGCAACGGGGGGCTTTTTTCTAACCAGGCCTACGCCGTGAAGTATGGGTTTGAGCTGTACTCCAACTTCACCTTCTTCCTGAACGACCTGGAAAACGGGGACCAGATCAGGCAGAAGGAAAACCGGGAAATCTACGGCTACCGGGGCAGCTACGAGCAGGCAGGTAAACTGCTGGGCCTGCCGCTGCGCCACAAGGTGGGCCTGGGGTTCAGGTATGACAACATCCATGACTCGGAACTGTCCCGTACCCTCAGCCGTACCTACACGCTCTCGCAGGTGCAGAAGGGAGACATCCAGGAACTGAACGCTTACGCTTACCTAAGCGAGACCTGGGAACTCACCCCCCGCTTCACCGTGCAAGCCGCGCTTCGGGCTGACCGTTTGTTCTTTACGTACCGCAGTGCCTTGGAGCAGGCAGAGGGAGCCCTGGTGCAGAAGAACGCGCAGAACCGCTTCAGTCCCAAGCTGAACCTTACCTACGCGGTCTCGCCGGTGGTGCAGGTATATGTGCATACGGGCATGGGCTACCATTCCAATGACGCGCGCGTATCGGCGGGGTCCAGCGGCCGGCAGGCCTTACCCGTTGCCCGGGGAACCGATGTGGGCCTTACCTTCAAGCCCACCAACCGTTGGTTCCTGAACACGGCCCTTTGGGTCCTGGACCTGGATCAGGAGCTGGTGTACGTGGGTGACGAGGGCGTGGTGGAACCCTCTGGGAGATCGCGCCGGTATGGGGTAGATGTCTCGGTGCGGGGCCAACTAACGGATTACCTGTACCTGGATTCGGACCTGAACCTGGCCCGGCCTAGGGCGCGGGATGAGGCCAAAGGTAACAACTATATTCCCTTGGCTCCTACTTTCACCAGCACCGGCGGCCTGAGTTACCAAAACAAAAAAGGCCTGAAAGGAAGCCTTAGGTACCGTTATGTAGCCGATCGGGCCGCCAATGAAGACTACAGCCTTACCGCCGAGGGGTATTTCCTGGTAGATGCCGTGGCCAGTTACATGCTTAAAAAACTGGAGTTCAAACTGAGCGGCGAAAACCTGCTGAACAGCGCCTGGAAAGAAGCCCAGTTTGAAACCGAGTCCCGGTTGCCAGGTGAAATTGACCCTGTCTCCGAGATCCATTTCACGCCAGGTACCCCGTTCTTTCTCAAGTTGGGGGTTTCGTATACCTTCGGGTTATAAACCAAGAGAGACTATCATCCCGTTTGAGTGCCGTTTTCAAGAAAACGGCACTCAAACGCTTTCCCCCGCTCGTGTTTTGCCCGGGTCTCTGCCGTCCTTCCCCGGTTGGGAAGCATACCAGTGTAGAGTTGAATGCAGGGAGCCCTGCAAAAAGGAACAGGCACCCTTTCCCCTGTTCACCTCCTGAGGCTGGGTTAATTGAAAAGCATGGCCTTTGGGTAGCGGATGAGTTAAAACATGTTTAGTTTTGGACCTACAACTAAGTGGTTCCAGACAGCAGCAGGCGGTGAAAAACATCAGATTCCATAAGACGGTATGCGGGGTAGAGCTATTACTCAATGTAGGGGCTGGGCATGAGCTGCTGGAAATCAATCCGGAATTCAATGCCCAGGACTCCGGGGTATACACCACCGACTCCTTTGAGATCTATTTTTTCAAAAAGGCGGGCGGCCACGTGATCTTGAACCAGAGGAAAATAGAGATCCGTGACAACATGGTCCTGTTTATGTCTCCTTTTCAGAAAAGGCACTGGAAACTAGAGGCGGAGCCGGCAGACTACACCTTTCTCATCTTTCAGGAGGATTTCCTGAATGACTTCTTTGCCGACAAGCTATTCACTTACCGGCTGCTGTATTTCTACCAACTGGACCATGCGCTGGATTTGCCGCTTCAGGCCAGGGAGATGGAAAGCTTCTGCGAAAAACTGACCGAGATCAAAGGGGAACTGGTGCAACCCAAGCTGGACAGTGAGCACCTGGTTAGGTCCCTTTTGTACTACCTGCTTCTGAAACTCAACCGGGAGTATGCCACCCAGAACCAGCTGCCCCTGGAGAAACCTGAGAACCACTACGCCTACCAGTTCAAGAAGCTGATAGAGCAACACGTGAAGGAGATGCAGCGGGTCAACGAGTATGCTGCGCTTTTAGGCATCAGCCGGGTAACGCTCAACAAGGCGGTGCAGGCCCAGTTCAATGTCACCGCCGCGCATTTACTCAAACAGCGGCTGGTCTTTGAAATAAAGAACTACCTGATCCATGCTGAACTCACGGTCCATGAGATAGCAGAGGCGCTGCACTTCTCTGAACCTAACCACCTCATGCGGTTCTTCAAGGCACAGACCGGCTTTACCACCTCCCAATTCTTAGCTGATTATCAAAATGGTACCAAGGCCTAAAGCTTTGGTAGCCTGGATACCCTTCCCTATTCTGACCTTTGCCCTGCGTTCAAACTCTTTTACCTCAGAAAAAAGAGTGGTTGAAACGCTTCAGTAAATAAATAAAACAGAAATGAAAAAAGTACTTTTAGCGGTAGCGCTCACCTTATCGGCTACCTTTTCTTTTGCCCAGGGCAAAACCCACCCCAACGCAAGCCTCCAGTTAGTCCGGAACGCTACCTTGATCCTGGAGTATGCCGGCCATAAAATCCTGGTGGACCCCATGTTATCTTCTAAAGGAGCGATTGAGTCTTGGGGAGGGGTTGCAAGAAATCCAACGGTTGATTTGAAAATACCTGTTGCTCCCCTTATCAAGGACCTGGACCTGGTTATGGTCACCCATAGCCACGCTGATCACTTTGATGAGGCTGCCAGTAAAGCCCTGCCTAAATCCATTGATCTCATCAACCAACCCGCCGACAAGGATTTCTTTACCAAGGAAGGATTCATAAACGCAGCCGCGCTGGAAGACAACAGAACCTGGAAGAACATCAGCATTCACCGGGTAGAGGGACAGCATGGTACCGGCCAGGTATTGAAGATGATGGGCCAGACGTCGGGCTTTGTGCTGAAGGCCAAAAACCAACCTACCATCTATGTGGTTGGAGATGCCCTCTGGACCGATGAGGTCAAAAAGAACATCAAGACCTTTCAGCCTGACTATATCATTGTCAACTCTGGAGGGGCAGTTATAAAAGGATTTGAGCAAACCCCTATCCTGATGGAGGAAGACCAGACCATGGCTTTGATTGGGGAGAGCGGCAAGGCAAAAATTATTGCCGTCCATATGGATGCCCTGGATCATTGCCGCACCACCAGAGCCTCCCTCAGGAAGAAAGCGGATGAATGGAAGATCAGTCCTAAAAAACTGATGATTCCGCAGGATGGGGAGACGATTGTCTTGTAGTACTATCCAGGATTACTACTTCTTTTAGTGAAAAAAGAGGTAGAGAGAGGCCCCAAGAATAAGGGGCTTCGCTCCACCTCTTCTCTTTTGCGGCTCCTAAGATTATTCCTTGTCTTGTTCAACAACTGGTGTGCCTCCTCGTAATAAGAAGACCACTTTTGGGAAAACACGCCTTAATCAGACCTTGACCATGGAAGAGCAAAATAAAAAAGAGCAGGACCCAAACCCCACCCCAGGGAAGAAGAGCGAGGAAGATTCGCATGCTAGCTATACACCAGACGCGGAGGAATTGAGAAACAGCGCCTCCTCCTCTACCTATGATGCGGGCACCTCGGGCAACACCGGCCACGAGGGCTTCCTTTCCCGCCAGGACGAAGATGACCTGAAAAGCAGAACAAACGAGCCAGAGAACAGATAAGCCAAATTCTGCTATTCGTATCTCTAAAGAGAAAGCCATAGATCAAGGTCTATGGCTTTCTCTTATTTTAGGCGGTCTGGTGTTTCTGGGCTGTTTTCTTTAATTATGCCAGAAAACGCGCTGTTCTTCCTAAGGATATGCCTGCAATAGACTGGTAGCGCCTTTTTATATAGGGCGATAGAATAATGATTTGTCTTCAAAGGAGGCTACCTTTCCTCTGGGTTCAGCTTTCCTCCTCCTTTCCCTCTAAATAATTCTTGCTTCTTTCTTTGAGGAACTGTATTATTATAAGCTTTTAGACCTATAACAACTATTTATAGGTTAAAAGACTTATAAAAACAACTTATAAGGATTCTTCCCTAACTCCTTTGGAAACAGAAGCCAAAACCATCGCCGTCTTAACCGGCGACATTGTGGAATCAACGCTCCTTTCTGCGACAGAAAGAACCCGGCTCAACCAAGCCTTAACCCAGGGCCTCACCACCTTAGTGGGCAAAGACCAGCATGAAATCTTCCGGGGAGACAGTTTCCAGATCTTACTGGAAGACCCTAGCCTGGCTCTGAAAACGGCCTTACAGGTAAGGTGCCTCCTCCGGAAAAGCCTTATCTCAGACCAGCTCCAGCAGGACGTTACCCAGGAAAAGACCGAAGGGATTGAGAATAAGAAGGCCAACCCGCTCCTTTACTCCTACAAAAAGGAAGTAGTGGATGCCCGTATTGCCATAGGTTTGGGAAAAACAGGTTATAAAAGCCCCCACATCAGAACCTCAGACGGAGAAGCCTTTCAACTGTCGGGGCGGGCGCTGGACAGTTTGAAAAGCAAAGGCCCCCGCCTGGTGGTGGCCACGCCTCACCAAGAATTCAATGCCTACCAAGAGGTGATCTGTTCTTTTCTGGATGTGTTCATCAACAGCTGGTCATTGCAACAAGCCGAGGTGGTCTTTGAGCTGCTGGAAGGAAAGAAACAACAGGAGATCGCGGAGATGCTACACATCAGCCAGGCCTCCGTTAGCCAACGCACCACCACCGCCCATTGGCAGGAAGTGGAAAAAGCGCTGGCCCTGTTCCAGAAAAAAACCCAACAACTCTTCTAATGGCCGGCTTTACCCAACCAGAAATCCTGCTCCTGCTCAAACTGGTGCTGGCGCATTGTCTCACTGATTTCGCGCTGCAGCCCAGCAAATGGGTAGAAGACCGCGCGCGCCGGAAATACAAGTCAAAGTACCTGTACTACCACATAGGCCTGACCGGAGCCGTCACCCTGCTGCTAACCCAGAGTTGGGACCTCACCCTTTGGATTACTGCCACCCACCTGCTCATTGACCTCTGGAAAGCGTACCAGAAACGCAACACATTCTATTTCCTATTAGACCAGGTCTTGCATTTTGTGGTGCTAGGTACAGGCTGGCTTTTCTACGTAGAGGGTCGGGTGGCGCCCGAGGCCGTGCTCATGAATTATCGGTTCATGGTCTACCTTACCGGCTTTTTCATAGCCACCTTTCCGCTAAGTATTGTGATCAAGGTGCTCACGGCCAAATGGGGAAACGGACACCGCCAACCGCGGACCAGAACAACCAGTGAAAACGGAAGTACTGCGGGAAGCCCACCCAGCGTACCAGAAGACAGCCGGTGGACCGAATTAAAAGAGGCCGGGCGCTGGATAGGCATTATTGAGCGGGTGCTTATTATCTCCTTCGTGCTGCTGGACCAGTATGAAGCCATCGGGTTCCTCATTGCCGCCAAAACCATTATCCGGTTCAAGGAAACCGACCAACGCAAATCAGAATACTTCCTGTTTGGCACCCTGCTCAGCATCAGCCTTTCCATCTTTTTGGCGCTGGGCATGAAGCTGCTGTTGGGCTTGAAGTAATAAAAGAAGAAGCCGCTCAGTGCCTTGCAGTTTCAGATGAAGGAGCAGGGTTAGGCAGGTTGGATAAATAGTCAGCCCTGTTCATTTCTTCTACTAGGGATCTAATGGAGTGTCTTATTCGTTTAACCCTCGTTTTCTAAAAAGGCTACCAAATCACAACAATGTTAAAAATCCTGGCCCAGGGAAATCTGGCTCACGTTTTTGAGTTCGTTGAGGTCTTTGTACAGCTCCTTTACGCTCACCTTCTCAGGGAAATACACAAACAGGAGGATCTTGGAATTCTGTTTATTGGTAGACTGTACCACGTTAATGTTCTTGGTAGCGATTTCATATTTCTCCAGGATAGCCAGGACGCGGCTGGTCTCCAGTTTAGCGGAGGCAAAGCTGATTTTGAGCGTCTTCAGAGACCCTCCCCTGAATACCTTTCTTCCTAGTTTGTCCAGGGTAGAAAGCACAAATAACAAAAGCAGCGCCACCAGAATGGCCGCCTCATACATGCCCACCCCCGTGGCCAAGCCCACAGCCGCCACGGCCCAGATAGTGGCGGCCGTGGTCAACCCATGGGTATTCACGCCCAGCTTGTAAATGGCTCCCGCTCCCAGAAACCCGATTCCCGACACCACCTGCGCCGCAATCCTGCCCGGATCTACATTCTTGTATTCTGAAAAAGTCTGCGGAATGTACACAGAGATGAGCATGAGCAGGCAGGAACCTACGCAAATAATAATGAGGGTCCTCAACCCGGCAATGTGTCGGTTCCGTTCCCTTTCCCAACCCAGCAGCCCCCCTAGCAGGATACTGAGCAGAAGCCGCGTGGCAATAGTAGGCAACGTTATATCATTCGATTCCAGAAAAGGAAAGTCCATAGCAATCAAAAGGTTCAGACAAACCTGGGAGGGTGTTGTACGCAAACTTTAAAGATAGCCCTAATAAACCTGCTTCCCAAAAAGGAGAGGCCCTTTGGCTGGCTTTGCTGGGAGTAACTCTACTTTCATACTAAAAGGGAAGCGCGGCCCGTTTTAAAGGCAGGACTTTGCCCAAAAGGCAAAAGCGGCTGCTCAACCAAAGGCCTCCGCTCGCTTCCTGCATCTATTATCCACCAAAAAAGTACTCCTATGAAATGCCCCTCGTGTCAAGAAACCTTATTAATGAGTGAAAAGAACGGAATTGAAATCGACTACTGCCCTAAGTGCAGGGGCATCTGGTTAGACCGGGGCGAACTGGAGAAAATCATAGACCGCTCCGCCGACCACTATTCCAAGAAGGAGAACTATGAATCAGACTACAAACGGTACGGGTACGGCGAGTATGGCAAAGACCAACAGCACAACAACCCTTATAAAAAGAAGAAATCGTTCCTGAGCGAATTGTTTGACTAACCTAAAGCATTTCTACGCCCTGATCTACCCCGTAGGTCAGGGCGTTTTGTTTTTAGGAAAGATAGGGCCGCTCCCAAGGCGAAAGGATAGGGACAGAGTCTACAAAAGGAGGAGCAAACCTAAAAGTAGACCAAAGAAGCGCCCATAATTCCAGAGCGGGAAACCAACCCCTGCACAGGAAATAGAAAAGAGGGTGTTTAGGGGCTGTTTGCTAAAAACAACCCCTAAACACCCTCTCCTATTTTAGAAATGGTTCCTGTTCCTAATTTACCAGGAACCTGTTGAGGAAAAACCAACTATTTCTTTTGCCCTGGATGGTGTTCACACCAACCAGCAGAATAGCCCCTTATTTTAGGTTTGTTGGTGAAAACACCAAAAAAGGCGGTTTATTCCCTCGTTGATTTACTTTACAATTAGGTACTATTTGATGGCTACCGGCACCTCCAGGTTCTCCCATAGCAGAGAAAAACCTTTGGGAGTAATATTGTAGGCCAAAGCCTCATTCATCTTGGCTGCTTTCTTAGGCGTCACGTTCACCGTTAACACATTGTTGGCCGGGTCAAAATTGGCTCCCTGGCGGCTGGTTCCCCATTGGCCGGTCTGGGAGTTGAAGATCACTTGCCACTCACTTTCCCCGGGTACCATGAAGACGCTGTACTTGCCTGCTTTCAAGGGTTTGCCTTGTACGGTAATGTCTTTGTCGGTGGTGAAGGTAGTGGCTTCGTTGGCGCCGGCTCTCCAGGCTTTGCCATACGGCACCAGCTCTCCCCACACTTTCCGCCCTTTCACTGATGGGCTGCTGTAGGCGATGGAAATGTTGGCGGCCCCCACTTTGCCGATAGCCGTTTGCGCCGGGCTGGCTTTAGGTTTAGGAGCATCCTGGGCAAAGACCGAGGTGGTCATGGCTAACAGGAAAAGGACTGTTAGAAGTAATAAGTTTTTCTTTGGAGTAGGCATAGTAATATTACATTAAGTTGTGTTGGTAAAAGTAAAGATTTTCTTGTTCTAAGGAAGGTTTCTGCAAGAACGCTTTTTTACTTCTTGTGTTGTACGACCTCCCTATCCAATTGAATCTCTTCCTTACGCACCCATTTTTGGCCTACTTCCTGAAAATCAGGTCCAAAATGCTATTCTACCTATTTGGTTCATGATAGTAACACGCTATAAGGATTTAAGAATAGACATTAAGCAGCATTATCAATCTCACTCTTTATTTACCCAGCCAGGAACTTCCAGAGGAATACCAAAGTATATACAAAAAGAATATACCTTTGTAAAAACAGACAGGAAATGAAGAACTTATCTTTGAAGCTGGAAGACGAAATTTTTCAGGAAACGGAAAGCATTCTGGGCAAGCTCCACACCAACCGGAACCGCTACATCAATGAGGCGCTGGAATTTTATAATAAACTACAGAAACGGAGACTCCTGGCGAAACAACTGGCGAAGGAATCTCATCTGGTAGCCGACGACTCTCTCTCTGTATTAAAGGAATTTGAGGCACTGGAAGATGCAGATAAAGCAATTTGATCTCTGGGTAGCCGACCTCAACCCCAGGATAGGAACTGAAACAGGAAAAGTCCGGCCGGTGGTCATTCTCCAAACCGACCTGCTGAACAAAACGCACCCTTCCACCATCATCTGCCCTATCACCACCAACGTACAGCCCGACGCTGAAATCCTGCGCGTCCATTTGCCCAAAGGCACCGCCAACGTGAAGGAAAACTGCGATATCATGATTGACCAAATCAGAGCCATTGACAATTCCCGGCTACTGCACAAAATTGGCAGTTTAGATGAGGAGTTACGGAAGAAGATAAAGGAGAACGTAAGAATTGTGCTGGATTTGGAGGTATAGGTACGGTTAATAAATGACTTATACGTTAGTGTCATCCTGAATGGATTTTGTGGATGGCGGTAAATGCGCATCTTTAAACTCTTCTAGTTTGCCCACAAGATCCTTACAGGATGACAATAGGAGAGAATTAGTGGCTTTCCTGGTTATGTTCCTTTTAGATCATTTATCATAAAGTAAAAAGCCATGGAAGCTTCCCTCCCATGGCTTTTTACTTTATCTGCTATACTACTCTTAGTCTCTATTATACAACTTCGTCCATTCCCGCAGTTGCTCCTCGGTTTGCTTGGTGATCTGGTCAGGCATCAAGCGCCAGCCCCAGTTGCCTTCGCCTTTGCCGGGGGTGTTCATGCGGCCCAGTTCGTCAATGCCCAGCACGTCTTGCAGCGGCAGAATGGCGGTTTTGGCCACCGAGGCGTAGGCCAAGCGGGCGAAGACCCACCAGATGTCATCTTCACCCAGGCTGCGGCCTACGTAGTGCTCAATCTGCTGGTGGAACTCCTTGCCTTCGTTGCGGTACCAGCCCAGGGTGGTATTGTTGTCATGGGTACCGGTGTAGGCAATGAAGTTACGGGCGTAATTGTGCGGCATGTAGGCGTTCTGAGGCATCTCCTCGCCCCAGGCGAATTGCAGGATCTTCATGCCTGGTAGGTTGAAGTCGTCGCGCAGTTTCAGCACCAGGTCGTTGATCTCGCCTAAGTCTTCGGCAATGAACGGCAGGCTGCCCATTTCCTTCTCCACGAAGGTGAAGAAATCAGCTCCTGGCCCCAGCTTCCATTCGCCTTTCTTGGCGGTGGTTTCCCCGGCGGGAACTTCCCAGTAATCGGCGAACGCCCTGAAGTGGTCTAGCCGCACCAGGTCATACAGTTCCATGTTTTTGCGCAGACGGCCTATCCACCAGTTGTAATCCTGCTCTTTGAGCACCTCCCACTTAAACACCGGCATGCCCCAAAGCTGCCCGTCTTCAGAGAAATCATCGGGTGGAACGCCCGCCACGCCGGTCATGGTGCCTTCCGAGTCTACCGCGAAGATCTCACGGTTTGCCCAGACGTCTACGCTGTCATAACTGATGTAGAAGGGCATGTCGCCGAACATCTGGATGCCGCGGTTGTTGCAGTACGTGCGCAGGCGCTTCCACTGTTTGTTGAAGATGAATTGTACCCACTTGATTTTCTCCAGCGCATCCCCGTTTTGCCCAACCAGGCGCTCCAGCCCTTCCGGGTGGCGTTGTTTGAATTCCTCCGGCCACTGGAACCAGGCACTTCCCTCGTGCTTTTCTTTCAGCACCACAAACATAGCGAAGTCATTGAGCCAGCTGGCCTCTGAGCCCACGTAATCTATGAACTGCTGCTGCAGCGTAGGGAAATCACCGGACTTAAACGTTTGCCACGCCTTCTCCAGCAAAGCATCTTTCACGCGTTGCGCTTCTACGTAATCAACGTTACCAGTCTGCGGCAAATGGTATTGCGGCAACTCGTCTTCTTGCAACAATCCTTCTTTGGCCAAGGCCACCGGACTGATGAGCAAGGGGTTTCCGGCGCGGCTGGAGATGGAGCTGTACGGCGAGTAACCTTGCCCCGCTTCAATGGGATTGAGCGGCAGTAACTGCCAGTATTTCTGGTTGCTGGCGTGGAGGAAATCAGCGAATTTACGCGCCTGGGGCCCCATATCGCCAATTCCGAATGCCGAGGGCAGCGAGGTGATGTGCAACAGAATGCCTGCGCCGCGCTCGTTCTGCGCCCGCAGCTTGAGCATGGCCAGTGGGAAAATCCCGAACAGGTCGGCCACCCTGAGTTCGTGCGCATAGTTGCCCGTGCTCCTAATCAGCGTGTCTTGCCAGTCTTTAGGCGCCTCTTCCGGAATTATCACTTTGGTGTCTTTCCAGTCAATGTCCTGGATGGTGTCTACGCCTTGGGCTTTGGCCAGGGCCGCCAGGTGCAACGGCACCGCCACCACGTACCAAGTGTGCAGGTGCTTGCGCACAAACGCCAGCACGTGGTCTTTGTGTTCGCCCTCTACCGTGAGGGGCAGGTACTCGCCCTTGGCGAAGAGGTCGGCGTTGTTTTTACGCTCGGTGAAAAGGGTGCGGGTAAGCCAGAGTTTGATGCGCGCGTCATGGCGGTTGTCCCAGAGGTTCTCCCACAGCGTTTCCTGCTTGTTCAGGTCATAATCGTTGAGTTCCTCCAGCCAGGCCTGCCGCTTCTCGTAATCCACGGGGCGGCGGTTGTCGGGGTCTACCAGGCTGAAGTCCCACAGCTCCGTACCCTGGTACACGTCTGGAATGCCCGGCGCGGTGAATTTCAAAAGCACCTGGCTCAGGGAGTTTACAATGCCGATGTCGGTGGTTTTGGCCCTTAATTCCTCAAAACGGCTCCAGAACGGCCGGCTCTTGTCCAGCAGTTTCACCGCGAAGTTCTTGGTAGCGGTTTCGTAAGCCTCGTTGGGCGTGGTCCAGTTGGAGTTGACTTTGGCTTCCCGCAGGGCTTTCTGCAAATACTCCTGCACGCGGTTCTCAAAGTCATCTTCGTTCTGGCCCGGCATGGGGAACGCACCCAGCAAGGTCTGGTAAATGAGGTATTCGTCGTTCACGCTGGGGGCGTCGTTCTGCTTCAGGTCCTGGTTTAGTTCGCGCCACTCCTGCACGGCGGCAGCCCATTCCTCGGGCATTTCGGTGAGCACGTTCAGGCGGGCGCGTACGTCTTCACCGCGCTTGGTGTCATGCGTGGAGGTGCCGTTAATGGCCAATGGCCATTTCTGCTGCCGGTCCTGCATGGCCGTATGGAATTCCTCCGCCGTCATCCCAAAGGCTTCCGGGGCGTCGCCCACCTCGTTGTGCCCGATGAAGCGGTTGTAGGTGTACATGATGGTATCCTCTACCCCTTTGGCCATCAACGGACCGCTGAACTGCATGAGACGCTGGTAGAACTTCTGCGAACGTTCCAGGTATGTATCGTCTTCCCCTTCCGGCGAGTTGCCTAAGATGGCTCCTTCCAGCAACTCCACGGCCCCGGCCATTTCGGGCTTGTTTTCACGAATCCGGTTAAAAATCAGCTGCACAGCCTCGGCTTCGGCACCGTCCAGCGGCATCTGGTTCCCATAGTAACGGTACACCGGGCATTGGATCAGGAATTCCCCTATGGCGGCCTTCAAGGTTTGCGGCTCCACCGAGCTCAACACCTCCTCGTCTACCAGGCGCTGCTCTAAAAACAGTTGGTACAGGTTCTCCAGCTCGCCGCCCATGTGCTCATTCAGGATGTAGGCTTTCTTCTCATGAATCTGCTCCTGCACCTCGGCTCCCTCGCCTACCAGTTGGTGGTACAAGGCGTTGAAGCCTTCCTCGCCGGGTTTGTAGGTAAACAGGTTGTTCACCAGCGAAAGGAAATCATACCCGCTGCTGCCCTGGATAGGCCAGTTCTGGGGAAGCTCCTCACCGGGTTCCAAAATCTTCTCCACTACTATATATGTCTCTTCGCCGGCAAGTTCGCGCAATTGCTGCAGGTAACCGGTGGGGTCATACAAACCATCTACGTGGTCAATGCGCAGCCCCTGGAATACCCCTTCGTCCTGCAGTTGCTTGATGTATTGGTGATAGGTGGTAAAAACCTTGGGGTCCTGGATGTTGAGGCAGATCAAGCCGTTCACGGTAAAGAACCGCCGGAAGTTGATCTGGGAATCTGTTTCCTGCCAGTGGCAAAGTTGATACACTTGCTCTTGGGTTAAGTGCAGCAGACGCTCTTTGTCTTGGTTGAACCGCTCCAATCTGGTCTCCACTACCGTTCGTACCTCCTCGTTCTTCATCAAGGCGGTGAGTTGCTGCCGTAACTCGTCCCATTTCAGCGCAAAGCTTTTAGGTTCTTCGTCCTGGTGCACGTCCTCCAGTTTGTTGAGCAGTTGACCGATGGCTTGGTTGGCCTCACCTTGCCCTTTGAGCAGGACCTCATAGGACCGCAGGTTCAAAGGATAGGCACTGTCATAGTATTTGAGCACCAGGCGGTGCTGCTCTTCGTCAAAAGCCACCTGCAACTCGCCGTTTTGCACCACTTCTTCTAATTTCGCGCCTAAAAAGGGCACCATCACCCGCCCGTTGTACAGCGAACTGGTCCACCCAATGTCAAAGAAGGAATGGTACTGGCTGAGCGTGCCTTTCTCCAACACATCCATAAGCCAGGAATTGCGGGGATGGAAGGCCATGTGGTTGGGCACAATGTCCTGCAACCAATTGATGCCGTTCTCCTTCAAATGGCCGCTCACGGTTTTCAGCTGTTCCTCGGTCCCCACCTCGGGGTTCACCCCATGCGGATTCACTCCGTCATAGCCGTGCGTACTACCGGGCGTGGCCTCAAAGATAGGCGAGGCATAAATGGTGCTCACCCCCAGTTTCTGCAGGTAAGGAATGATGCGCTCAAAGTCTTGGAAGGTGAATTCTTTATGGAACTGCAAACGGTACGTAGCGACAGGGTTATGCATAGGGTATGATTTGAAAATTTGAAGAGGAGGCGATGTAAAAAAGTATCCCTCCTTTGTTTAACTCCTTCAGGTTGCCAATACAGGGTACGTGGTTTTAGGCCCGTTTTACGGAAAAGCCCCAGAAAACAGTTATATAATTTTCTTTCTTTTATTCTCTTCTGTTTTTCCCACTCTGCCGCAAGTCTGGGCGAAGCGGTAACTGGCGAGGAACACCCTCAAATTATTGGTTTCGCCAATTACAAACTGGCTGTATTAATCACTCCTAGTTACCGCTGCGCTCAAACTTGAAGTAGGTAATGAAGGGATTCTCTTCAAGCAGACAAAATTTGATCCAGGTATGCGTGCGGACACGAGCTGGAAGCTCGCGCCAGCAAGGGAATGGCAAGAACAGGAGTAGCTCCGTTAGATGGGTGAGGAACCGTAGAGACAAGGCACTGCCTTGTCTCTACAACACCTGAAATCACACTACCTGATAATACATTAACTGAAAATCCTTAGCAGAAACAGCCTTACCTGAGGTCACCTTTCCTGTTAGAACCTAAGCCTGGTACACCACCACACTCTCAGGTTGCACCGTTACCTGGGCTCCGCTGGCGGCGGTGGGTTGTGCGGCTTGAGGACCGTCCCAATCTGGGGCGGCGGAATCCAGGACCAGGTTCCAGGTCTTGCCACCGGAGGGCAACGCCATGGGTTGCGCTGAGGCATTGAAGTTCATGAGACAGATAATCTGCTGATCCCCGTGCCAGCGGCGCAAGGTGAGGGTTTTCCGGGCCTCGTCACAGGATACTTCCAGGTTTTTACGGGTCAGGTTCTTTAAGGCCGGTAGCTCGCGGCGCAGGCGCAGCAGCGTCTGGTAGTACCGGAATAAAATATGATGCTGGCCTTTCTGCACCAGGTCCCATTGCAGCTTGGAGTTCTGGAAGGTCTCTTCGTCCATTGGGTCAGGTGCTTCGCCCTGGGCATGGAAGGCGGCGAACTCGGCTTTGCGGCCATTGCGCACGGCTTCGGCTAAGTCTGGGTCCGTGTGGCTCACGAAGTATTGGAACCGGTTGGGTTCTCCGTACTCCTCCCCCATCCAAAGCATGGGCAGGAACGGGCTGAAGATTACGGCGGCGGCGGCCAGTTTCTGGATCTCATAGCTCACCAGTTCGCCCAGACGCTCGCCCAGCATGCGGTTGCCCACCTGGTCATGGTTTTGGGTGAAAACGATGAATTGCTGGCCAGGATTATGGGCTGCCTTTACCCCGAACGTCTTGTTGCGGTGAGGCGAGAACTGCCCGTCATAGACATACGCGTCTTCATAGGCTTTTGCCAGGTGCGCGATGCCGCTGAAATCTGAATAGTACCCGCTATCCTCGCCGGTCATGGTCACGCGCAGGGCGTGGTGGAATTCGTCTACCCATTGGGCATCCATGCCGTAGCCCTGCTCCTCCAACGGATTGATGAAGCGGGTGTCATTGAGGTCGAGTTCCACTATCATATAATGGGTGCGGCCGGTGGCTTCCACCAGCTCGTTCACCTGCTGCTTCATCTCGCGCAGAATGTGGTTGGGGCTGAAGTCTTTGATGGCGTGCACGGCGTCCATGCGCACGGCATCAATGTGGAAGTCCCGGAACCACATGAGCAGGTTCTCGGTGAAATAGCGGCGTACGCCATCGCACCAGGCATCATCAAAGTTGAGGGCTTGCCCCCAAGGGGTGTTGTATTTATCAGTGAAATAATGGCCGTACTCGCCCAGGTAATTGCCTTCGGGTCCCAAGTGGTTGTACACCACATCTAAGACCACGGCCAAACCTTTCTGGTGGCAGGTATTCACCAAGTGCTGAAGGGCTTTAGGCCCTCCATAAGAATCCTGTACAGCGAAGGGGAAAACCCCGTCATAGCCCCAGTTCCGGTCTCCGGGAAATTGGGCCACGGGCATGATTTCAATGGCGTTCACCCCCAGGTCTTTCAGGTAATCCAGCTTTTCTTCCAATCCGGCAAAGGTGCCTTCCTCTGAGAAAGTACCGGTGTGCAGTTCATAGAGCACATAGTCTTCCAGAGGCAGGTTCTGCCAGGCCTCGTCGGTCCAGTTGAACTTCAGAAGATCCAAGGCCTGGGAAGGCCCGTGCACGCCTTCCGGCTGCGACACGGAGGCCGGGTCTGGATACTCCTGTTCCTCGTCTAGCCGGAATTTGTAGGTATCACCGGGAGAGAGCTGGTCGGTGGTTTCATGCCAGTACCCGAACTCGCCTTTGCGCAGGGGAATGGTGGTGTTGCCATCATTGAGGCAAAGTTCCACCTGCTGGGCCTTGGGTGCCCATACCAATACCTCGGCCAGGCCGTTGTTGGTGAAAGAAACCCCCAGGGCTTTATTATGCACGTCTATTTTATTCATTTGGGCTATGAAAAATAGGGTTCTTTAAAACTAAGATAGACCGGCCTTCCACATGGAAAGACTCACCCGCTTTGTAGACGGTAGGCTCTTCTGGCTCCACCTGGTTCCGGAAGGTGTCTAAGGCCACCGTCCAGGACAGGCCGTATTTCTCACTGGGGGCATGGAACACCAGGGAATCATGGTAGGCATTGAAGATCACGTAGAAGGAATCATCCAGCACCACCTCGCCTTTGGGACCGCGCGAGTGCACGCCCCTGCCATTCAGGTATACGCCCAATGATTTAGCGTGGTCCTGCTCCCAATGCTCGTAGGCCATTTCCTGGCCGTTTGGCAGAAACCAGGCAATATCCTCTAAGCCGTGGCCTTTGATGGCCCGCCCCTGGAACCAACGGCGCCGGCGGAACACCGGGTGGCTTTTGCGGAAATGGATGAGTTTTTTGGAAAACTCAAGCAAACTGGCATCTGCGCTCTCCCAGTCTAACCAAGAGATTTCATTGTCCTGGCAGTAGGCGTTGTTGTTGCCCTGCTGGGTACGGCTCATCTCGTCGCCGGCCACCAGCATGGGCACCCCCTGCGACAGGAAGAGCGTGGCCAGGAAATTGCGTTTCTGACGGTTCCTGAGGTCAATTACCCATTGGTCATCCGTGGGGCCTTCTACCCCGCAGTTCCAGGACCGGTTATGGTCGTCGCCGTCTTTGCTGTCTTCGCCGTTGGCCTCGTTGTGCTTCTCGTTGTAAGACACCAGGTCATGCAGAGTGAAGCCATCATGGGCGGTAATGAAGTTAATACTGGCGGTAGGCCGGCGGTAATCATCATAGTACAGGTCAGAAGAACCCGTGAAGCGGTTGGCGAACTCAGCCAGCATGCTGTCTTCGCCGCGCCAGAAATCCCGCATGCAGTCGCGGTACATGCCGTTCCACTCGGTCCAGCCCGGCGGGAAATTCCCAACCTGGTAACCACCCTCGCCCACGTCCCAGGGCTCGGCAATGAGTTTGACCTGCGAAATGATAGGATCTTGGTGGATGATGTCAAAGAAGGAGCTTAGTTTGTCTACCCCATGGAGTTCCCGCGCCAGCGCAGAGGCCAGATCAAACCGGAAACCGTCTACGTGCATCTCCGTGATCCAGTACCGAAGGCTGTCCATGATGAGGCGCAACACGCTGGGCAGGTTGGCATTGAGGGTGTTGCCGGTGCCGGTATAGTCCATGTAATACCGTTTGTCTTCCTCTACCAGGCGGTAATAAGAGGCATTATCAATTCCTCTGAAAGAAAGCGTGGGTCCTTTTTCGTTGCCTTCGCCGGTGTGGTTGTACACCACATCCAGAATGACTTCAATGCCGGCCTGGTGCAGGGCCTTGACCATCTGCTTGAACTCTGTTACCTGCTGGCCCAATACCCCGCTGCTGGAGTAGCGCACATCTGGGGCAAAGAATCCGATGGTGTTATACCCCCAATAATTGGTGAGGCCTTTCTCCTGCAGGTGCCAGTCGGTGATGAAGTGGTGCACTGGCAGTAACTCAATGGCCGTGATGCCCAGGTCCAGCAGGTATTGGATGGTAGCAGGATGGGCAATGCCGGCGTAAGTGCCCCGTATCTCTTCCGGAATGGCGGGGTGCCGCTGGGTAAAACCTTTCACGTGCGCCTCATAAATAATGGATTTATGATACGGTAGGTTAGGCGATTTATCATCTCCCCAGTCAAAGCTGGGATCAATCACCACTGACTTGGGAAGGTAAGGCGCGCTGTCCAGGTCACTGTAACTCAGGTCTTCATCTACGTGGCCAAACTTGTAGCCAAACAAAGACTCATGCCAGTTGATGGTACCGGCTATGGCTTTGGCATAAGGGTCTATGAGTAATTTGTAGGGATTGAACCGGTGGCCCTCTTCAGGCTCATAGTTACCGTACACGCGGTACCCATACAATTGGCCGGGTTTCAGTTCAGGCACATAGGTATGCCACACTTCATAGGTGCGTTCTTCCATCTTGAAGCGCGCCGATTCTGAAGGCGACTCAGGGGAATCAAACAGGCAAAGTTCTACCCCAATGGCATTGTGGGCATAAAGAGCGAAGTTCACGCCGTTTCCGTCCCAGGTGGAGCCCAAAGGAAAAGGCTTACCCGGATAGGTAATAAAATTCATAGGTTGCAGGGTCTGGTATGGGTGTTGGTCAAGAAGGCTATTTAATTTTCCTCGGGTACCATCTACGCAATTCCTGGATTTAAGTCTATATGAAATTATAGGAATGAAAAATATCGGGTTCGGATCACTTCAGGTTGATTCGCATGGCAAGTGGTTTCACCCAGCTCGCCTATGGATCCAGGAACTGGCAACTTAACCAGAGGACATTTTTCGTACTTAATAAAAAAATGGAAGGTAAATACCCATATGGAAAAAAACCTGACCCAAATATCAGGCCTCCTCTCCCTTACGCAAAGCTCTTTTTCCTTTAGGATAAGGATGACTGAAGGCTAAGCAAAACCCTTTCTTTCTAACAAAATGACCATGGCTTTTCCTTCTCTCTTGAGATTCTTTAACTTCTGCATTATTTATATGGTAAATAAGGTTATTTTTATAAATAAAAACCACGGAGACTTCTAAACTAATTTTTGTCCTTGCCGCCGCTGGTAATCAAGGTCTTCGCCTTGGCTGGGCCAGCGGAAGGAAAGGAATCCCGGAAGTGGATAGATTATTGAAGGCTATGTGTTGTTTTTCGCCTATTTTTACACAAAAGTGCCCGAAGCCAAATGTGTGGCAAGTGCTTAGGTGAGCTTTTACAATTGTTTTTAATAGCGTACCATACCCATGAAGCTTGTATTCCCTGCCCTGATTGCCATCTGTATGCTGGTGCCAGCTGACCATCTGGCAGCCCAAACCCTGGCTACGCCTCCGGCCAACACTACTTCTACCGCTACTCCCAAGCAGCAGGACCCTAAGCTGGGCACCAAGATCAACGCCATCATTAAAAAGCAAAACCCTGAAAAGCCCGCCTCAGACACCAAAGGAACCGCCCCCGCCGCTAAGCCAGCTGCACCGGCCACCGCTTCTTCTGAGGCCACTCCTGCCCAGGCCACCCCGCCGCCCAAACCGGCGGCTCCCCGCCGTGAGTCTAAAGTAGACCGGCTCATCACGGAACGGGAGCAGCTGGTGCTTAAATATGACTACTTCAAAACGCAAAGCAACAACTTCTGGGGGAAAGCTTCTAAAGAAGACATGCGCGCCGTAATAGAGGCCCTGAAAGAAGTTTTGCAGAAAGACGAGCAGATCATTCAGGCGGTAGAGCAGGCGAACCTGGAAACCCGCCGCAGCGTGGCCAAAAGAGCCGCTGAACTGGAGAAGGAAAGCAAGCTGCTGAACAACCAGGTCAGAGGCGACAAGCGGGTGATCACCGATAATATCTATGACTTGAAAGCCTCTGTTTCCAATGCCCAGAACCTATTAAAGAGCAAAGACCGGAAGATCAAGGACCTGGAGGAAAAGCTGCAGGATTCAAAAGACGCCAAATTTGAACACGATGCCATTGCCGCTTTCTTTGCCATGCTTTGCCTTTTACTCATTGGTTATATTATCCGGTTGAGGGGCCAGGTAGCTAACAGCCGCACCAGCAACCGGGTGAAGGCATGAGGGAGCGCCTGGTGCCCGCCGCCCAATACCTTACTTACTCTGAAGCCGTAGACCTTTACCAACAACTTACCCAGACGGGGATCTCCGCCCTGGTGAAATCCTGTGGTCCTCCCACGCTTCCTTTTGGCGAGGGGCTGTATTTCCAAGTACAGGTCCAGGAGAAAGATGTACCGTCGGCCCAGCCCCTTTTAGAGGCCTTTTCGCAAAACCAGGCAGAAAAACCCCATGAGGCACCCAAGTGTCAAGCCTGCGGCGCGGCAGAGATAGAACCCCAAAGGAATTTATCTTGGTGGAAAAAGGTTCTTTATGCCGGCACCACGGTGTACCAATGCCAAGGCTGCCGCCATACCTTTTTTGCTTAACCCATTACAACGCAGACGCTGGAGCCCAGATGCAGGACCACAAGGAACACACGCCCAACAGAAGTCAAGCCTCTAAATCTCCCCTCCTAGGTCTTACCAATTTCATGGACAAAATCTTAGACGAACTATTAGATGTGCGGGCGCTGCTTAAACTGGAGCAGGACGAAGACCGCAAGCAATACCAATTAAAAAACGCCCAAACCAGTATTACAGAGCGCAAACGCCTGGGCATTTGCTGGTACCCGGTGAGCGTGATCAAACAGGAAGTAGGCTTTGGGAACAAAGTAGTGGTGGAACTGGAGCGCACCTCCGGCAGAGACCAGTTACACATGTTCCAGGCGGGCTCTTCGGCGGCCTTGTTCACCAACGGCGAAGGCGGTGCCCTGAACGGGGTGGTGCTGGAAGTAAAACGTAACAAACTGCGCCTGGCCACCTCCAAAGAAGACCTGCCCGACTGGATTGAGGGCGGATCACGGCTTGGGGTAGAACTTACCTTTGATGAGGTAAGCTACCGCGAGATGGAAATCGCGCTCATGAAGGTGATGGAAGCCGAGAAATCCCGTCTTGCCCAGCTGCGCGATATTCTGCTGGGGGCGCAACCTGCCACCTTCCGCCGGGAGCGGCCTTTCACCCCTATTGCTTCTTTGAACGACTCCCAGAATGCCGCCGTCCAGAACATCGCGCAAGCCAAAGACGTGGCCATTATCCATGGTCCTCCGGGAACC
The DNA here is from genome assembly GCF_008271745.1 of Rufibacter glacialis. Lineage (GTDB taxonomy): Bacteria > Bacteroidota > Bacteroidia > Cytophagales > Hymenobacteraceae > Nibribacter > Nibribacter glacialis. The sequence continues at coordinate 218,209 of NZ_VKKZ01000020.1, forward strand.
GGCAAAACCACCACGCTGGTGCAAGCCATTCTGCACACCCTGAGCACCGGCGAAAAGAAATTATTGGTGACCGCGCCCAGCAACACCGCCGTGGACCTGCTCACCGAGAGATTGGCGGAGCATGGCGTGAACGTGATCCGGATCGGGAATCCGTCACGGGTTTCAGAAGTATTGCTGGAACATACCCTTGATGCCCAGATCATGCACCACCGGGAGTACAAGCAACTCAAAAAGCTCAGGAAAACGGCCCAGGAATACAAATCCATGGCCACCCAGTACAAGCGGAACTTCGGGCCGGAAGAGCGGGAACACCGGCGCTTCATGAAAGAAGAAAGCAAGCGGGTGCTGTCCCAGGCAGATGATATTGAAGATTACATCACGGAGGATCTGCTGGACCAGGTGGAAGTCATTACCTGTACCCTGGTAGGCTCCGCGAACCGCGCCATCCGGCACCTGCAGTATGACACCGTGTTTATTGACGAGGCGGCCCAGGCCCTGGAACCTGCCTGTTGGATTCCCATTACCCGCGCTAACCGGGTAGTACTGGCCGGTGACCATTGTCAGCTGCCCCCAACGGTGAAATCTATCGCCGCTGAGCGAGGTGGCCTGGCCCGCACCTTGTTTGAGAAGTGCATTGAGCGCCAGCCGGAAACCGCCGTGATGCTGAACACCCAGTACCGCATGCATGAGCACATCATGGGCTTCTCTAACGGGCAGTTTTACCGCGGAGAGCTACAGGCCCATGAAAGCGTGCGCACCACCACGCTTTCAGATGTTTTCCCGGCATTTGAACCGGGGCTGGTGGTGGAATTCATTGACACGGCCGGCTGCGGCTTCCAGGACCAGACCATGGGCGAAGGCAGCAGCACCGCCAACCCAGAGGAAGCCGATGTGCTCATCCGGCACCTGGTGAACCTTCTGGCGCCCTATGAACCAGGAGACAAGGAAGAAGCGGCACCGCTACGCATTGGCATCATTGCCCCCTACCGGGCCCAGATCAACTACCTCAATGACCAGGTAGAGCACGAACCTAAACTGGCTGCCTTACAAGCCCAGCGGCAACTGTCGGTGGGAACGGTAGACTCTTTCCAGGGACAGGAACGCGACATCATGTACCTGAGCATGGTACGCAGCAACCCAGAAGGAGAAATCGGCTTTCTAGCCGATGTGCGCCGGATGAACGTGGCTATGACACGGGCGAAGCGAAAAATGGTGATTGTGGGAGATAGCGCCACCTTGGGGCAGAATCTCTTTTACCAGGAATTCCTGGCGTACGCAGAAAACATAGGGGCCTACCGCAGCGCCTGGGAGTTGATTTCACCGGAGGCGGAATAAATCCTTTGCCCCGCCTGCTTCGTTAGAGGCATTATGGATCAGTAGAAAAGGGTCTGTAATGCCTCTTTTCCTACCCCTGGAAACGGCACCTACTGCCTTAAACTTGCCCGGGAAAGAGAAGAGAAGCCATGGTACTTCCCCTTGATTTTTTACCTTTACATTAACAACCTCATAAACCATCACCAAATGAAAATCGAAGAGAACAAAGTGGTGTCGCTCACCTACGAGCTGCGCGTAACCGACGAAGAAGGCGAAAACACGCTGGTGGAGACCGCCGACGAGGAAAATCCCATGGTCTTTTTGTTTGGTGTGAGTGGCCTGCCTGAGAAATTTGAGCAGGAGCTGGAAGGAAAATCCGCGGGCGAAGCCTTCAAATTCACCGTTGCCTCAGAGGAAGGCTACGGCGACCTGGACGAGTCAGCTATTGTTCCGGTACCAAAGAACGTTTTTGAGGTAGAGGGCAAGATTGACGAGGAAATGGTGCAGGTAGGCAACTACATCCCTATGTCTGACAACGAAGGCAACCACATGCAGGGCCGCATTGTGAGCGTAGAGAACGACCACGTGCTCATGGACTTCAACCACCCCCTGGCCGGCATGGACATGCACTTTGAAGGCAAGATCATCAGCGTGCGCGAAGCCACCCAGGAAGAAATCTCTCACGGCCACGTTCACGGCGAAGGCGGACATCACCACTAGGAGGTTTTAAATTAGGAATTAAGAATTAGGAATCAGTATAAGATCCTTTTCTATTCAAATTGAGCAAGGGCTGTCTACTAATAGACGGCCTTTGCTGTTTTTTTGCCTTTTTAAAGAAAAATGCCCTAAAATAGCTAAGGTAAAAACACGGCTTATCACTAGTTAAACCTAACCACTTAACCCAAAATACGGTTTAATTAAATAGCATAATCATCAACCCAATATACTGGTTCAAGTTTCTAATTTGGACCTAAAATGTTTGGAAGTTTGTAACCTCCATGCGGCGAAAGCTACACCCCTATTTGCTTGTATTTATCTAAACAAGCCCTTCGGTAGAAAAAGCCTCTCCCGCTGACAGGTGCACGCAACTCTTGTCTGCACCTAAGCAATATTGAGCTATGGTTGACCAGCAGATTTTGATCACCAGAGGAAGCCATGAGCTGCAACCGGGCGCCAGCTAAAAAAGAAACTAGTGCTTATTAAAAGCGATCAGGGAAAAACTAATTCCTAATTCCTAATTCCTAATTCCTAATTCCTAATTCCTAATTCCTAATTCCTAATTCCTAATTCCTAATTAACTCAATCTGTTGGGAAACATAGGCTTGCAACTCAGGGAAAAACTGCTCAAATTCTCTAAGGTAGTAAGGGTAATAAAGCTCCAGTTCTTCGCCTGCTTTTTCCATTCCAGAGTCAAAAGAGGTTCGGCTGCTGAGGCCGGTCAAGGCCCTGGTGATTCCGGAAATGTGCGCATAGGATACCAGCCAATTCTGTTTCACCATATAGGGCAAGAAGTGGTGCACCCGCGGGGGCAACAGGTCTGGGTGCTGCTGGATCTGGGCATAGGCGGCCGAGGCGAAATCAGGTAAAGAAAGGGGGCTGTACCGGTGAAAGGAAGAGGCCAGGAAATGATCATAGAAGACATCGGCTACGACCCCGGCATACTTTCGGCAGGTGGGGCGCAACCGGTTCTTTGACTCGGCTACCACCGGGTGCGTGTCAGTGAAAGAATCTATGAGGCGGTGCAGCCGGATGCCCTGCTGCACCCGCGGCGGGTATTGAAGGATCTGGGCGCCCCGCACGCTGTCGGCAATGAAGTTGCCCAGGCGCAGATCGGCATCGTCACCGGAAAGAAAAAGATGGGCGAGGTAATTCAAGGGCTGGCGTTTAAACCAAAGGTACGCAATTTGGTTATGAATGGACACCTGCCCGTCAAAAGGAACCTTCCCTGGGGTAGGCCGTATTCTTTTACATCAGAAAAAGACAGATCATCCTATGGAAAACAAACAAAATCAGCAGGGAGAATTGAAGGCCCTTATAGAAAAGATCAAGGATATAGACACGGCCATGTTCAGTACCGTGGAGCCAGATGGCACCATCCGTTCGCGCCCTATGCGCCACATGACCGTTCAGGAAGACGGCACCATCTGGTTCTTCACCGGGTATGAATCGGGTAAATCACATGAGATCAAGCAAGACAGCCACGTGAACCTGAGCTACGCCCAGCCCAACAACAACCTGTACGTGTCAGTGTCAGGGCACGCACAGCTTTTGCGTGACCAGCAGAAAATAGAGGAACTCTGGAACCCGGCGCTCAAAGCCTGGTTTCCCGGTGGAAAGGAAGACCCTAATATCGGGTTGCTGAAAGTGACCATTGACCAAGCAGAATATTGGGATACCCCTAACAGTGCGGTGGTGCATTTGTACGGCATGGTAAAAGCCGCCTTAACTGGGGAACCCGCCCACCCCGGCGAAAACAAAAAGATCAATTTGTAGGTTATATTGGAAAGGGAGTTTCGGCTCCCTTTTTTCTTGCCTAAAAGCGGCCTGGAGGTATCTTTGCTTTGGGGCTATTTAAATGAAAACAGGCCTGAAACTCTCTATTGTCTTCCAGTTTGGCACCATTTTCCGCACCCTCCGTTCCTGCCCATACCACCCTCACCTTGTTTGGCGTAAAGCCTGGCCAATGGCGCTGGGGACTGGCGCAGATGGGCACCTCGGTGCGGGTGCTGCAGCAGGTGAAAGGCTTGAGGTTTTTTAAACTATTGGGCAGCGGTCAGGGCCGAGGCTTCAGCCTGAAGCCGAACTGGTACCGCTACGGCCTCATGGCCACCTGGGACTCTCCCGCCGCCGCCGAGGATTTTTACCAAGCCCATCCCCTGCTGGAGGAATACCGCCAGCACACCTTTGAGCAGTACACCCTGCAGTTGCAGCCCTTGCAGGCGCATGGTCTCTGGAACGGCCAGAATCCCTTCACCCAAGAAACCCATCCGGCTCCGGCAGGTGTGCCCATCGCCGTACTGACCCGGGCCACCATCAAATTAACCAAAGCGATCGATTTCTGGCGGCACGTGCCCCAGGCCAGTGCCAGCCTTGACCAAGCCACCGGTTTGATTGCTTCCATTGGTTTAGGCGAAGCGCCCTTCCTGCGCCAGGCCACCTTCAGCCTCTGGAAAGACGAAGCCAGTATGAAAGAATATGCCTACCGGATGGCCGCCCACCGCGAGGTGGTAAAAAACACCCGTTCCCGCGGGTGGTACGCCGAGGAATTGTTCGCCCGTTTTACGCCTCTTTCTAGCAAAGGAACCTGGAATGGAGTTGATCCATTGGCGGGGTTAATTAGATAGTTGCATTTGCTTTTAAAAAAAAGCCTGCTACAATTTATTATTGTGACAGGCTTTCTAAAGGGGAGACCTTCTAAAAGAAGGTTAAACATTAATAAAAAATTTATAAATTTTCCAGCCTTATTCTTTCTGGCCCTATATCATTGCTTGATACTCTATGAAACTCTGTTGAATTAGTTAATACAAACGTATGATTTTGAAATAATTCAAGCCATATAGAAGGTCTGTAAATATATTTAATATTATTATAGGTAAGAAAAACACCTAGTAAACCTCTTGCATTAACTCCTCCAACAAAAATAGTCTTTGAAAAAATTTGATCCGATGTTCTTCCTGCACCTAACGTAAAAACTACTGAACCATTATCTCTTAAATTGTCAACATATGTTTCAAGATGCAATACGTTCTTGCTTTCATTCTTTATCTGGTAACTGAGCGTACCTGGATATACCAGTACTTCTTTTGAACTGGTCACATTTCCCAAGGTAAGGCTAACAGTATAAGTTCCAGGGGTTTTATACTTGTGGGATACTTTATGACCTGTTTCCAATAAACTACCATCTCCGAAATTCCATTTGTACTTTATATTTGGTAAGGAATCTATTGCCTCAAACTCAAAATCATTGTGCAAATAATTTGAATCTTTCTGTACTATGAAATGGGCGTTTTTTGGTAAAACTTCTTCATCTTGGTCTTTACAAAATGAAAATACCCAAGAAAACAAACAAATTAGCAACACATAATTTTTTATTATTTTCATAACTGATATAAATTATCACTTGAAATTTTACTTTTAAAATAATTTAAGATAAGCTGTTTTATATTAATACCAACTCAAGTTAGAATACTAATTTATTTTACATTTTTTTTGTAAGAGCAGATTCAATTAAGAATGGTATCTTAAAACTAGACCTTTTTCTCATATTTTACAATGAAACAATTATCTTTCTTAAGAATATGTCTAATCTTTGAAGATATTCTGAGTGAAGTTCTCACCTCTGTGCACCTCTCCTATCACACATCAAGTCAAACGTTTTTTTAAATTTCTTTTCCCATTAGTTGATATTTAATTTTTAGGTACACCTGCTATTGTCCTTATTCCTCTTTTCTCTGAATCGCTTCTTTGATAAAACGGCACATATTCGCATATATCAGGCTACAAAGAAATTCCTTACTTTTGCCTTTAGCCCCTGGGGCTAAGAAATCATAGAACCTAACCTGCGCCTTAACCGCACACAACCATATCCTACCCATGTCTGAGTACGACTACCGATCCATAGAGCAGAAGTGGCAGCGCTTCTGGAGCGAGAACAAGACCTTCAAGACCGAGATAGACCTGAGCAGACCCAAGTTTTATTCGCTTGACATGTTTCCGTACCCCTCTGGGGCTGGTTTGCACGTGGGGCACCCGCTAGGATACATCGCCTCTGACATTGTGAGCCGGTACAAGCGCCTCAAAGGGTTCAACGTGCTGCACCCAATGGGCTTTGACTCCTTCGGCCTACCGGCCGAGCAATATGCGATCCAGACGGGGCAGCACCCTGCTGTGACTACCACCCAGAACATTAACCGCTATATTGAGCAGCTGAATAACCTGGGCTTTTCCTTTGACTGGGACCGCGAGGTGCGCACCTCCGACCCCAGCTACTACAAATGGACCCAGTGGATCTTCATGCAGCTCTTCAACAGCTGGTATAACTACAACACAGACAAAGCAGAGCCCATTGACACATTGGTGGCAGAGTTCAAAATGCGGGGCAGCACCCACGTGAACGCTGCCTGTGACGAGGACACCCCTCACGTGACCGCCGATGCCTGGGCCCGCTTGAACGAAAAAGAGCAGCAAGACCTGTTACTTAAATACCGCCTCACGTTCCTTTCTGAAGCCGTAGTGAACTGGTGCCCGCAATTGGGAACGGTGCTGGCCAATGACGAGGTGAAAGACGGTGTTTCTGAGCGCGGCGGCTACCCTGTGGAGCGCAAGCTCATGAAGCAATGGATGATGCGCATCACTGCCTACGCTGAAAGATTACTTCAAGGCCTGGACACCATAGACTGGCCCGAGCCGGTGAAAGAAATGCAACGCAACTGGATCGGGAAATCGGTGGGTGCGGAACTGCGCTTCCAGGTAGACGGCCATGAGCACAAGCACATCACCGTGTTCACTACCCGCATTGACACCATTTTCGGGGTGAGTTTTGTGGTGCTGGCACCCGAGCACGAGTTTGTGGCGGAGATCACTTCCGCGGAGCAACGCGCTGAGGTAGAAGAATACGTGGCCTGGGCCAAGAACCGGTCTGAGCGCGACCGAATGAGTGACGTGAAATCGGTGACCGGTACCTTTACCGGCGCCTATGCCATCAACCCTATCTCGGGGGAGAAAGTACCAGTGTGGATCGCTGATTACGTGCTGGCCGGTTATGGCACTGGTGCCGTGATGGCCGTACCCGGACATGACACTCGGGACTACGCCTTCGCCAAGAAATTCAACCTGCCCATTCCGGAAGTAGTGGCCGGGGGCGATTTGACCAAAGAAGCCTATGCCGGGAAAGAAGGCAAGATCATCAACTCCGGGTTCCTGAACGGGCTGGAGGTGAAAGACGCCATCAACGCCGGAATCCAGCGCGCTGAGGAACTGGGCGTGGGTAAAGCCCGCATCAACTTCCGCATGCGCGATGCAGTGTTTGGCCGTCAGCGGTATTGGGGGGAGCCGGTGCCTGTCTATTACAAAGATGGCATTCCAGCCCTTTTGGAAGAAAGCGAACTGCCGTTGGTGTTACCGGAAGTAGACGCGTACCTGCCCACCGAAACGGGGGAGCCGCCGTTGGGTCGGGCCCAGGATTGGAAGTACCGCGGTGAGTTTGAGTACGAATTAAGCACCATGCCAGGCTGGGCGGGTTCCAGCTGGTACTGGTACCGCTACATGGACGCCCAGAATGACACTGCTTTCGCCAGCAAAGAAGCCATTGATTACTGGCAGAACGTGGATTTGTACATTGGTGGTTCAGAGCACGCTACGGGCCACCTCCTCTACTCCCGCTTCTGGAACAAGTTCCTCTTTGACCTTGGCCTGGTAAACCAGGACGAGCCTTTCAAAAAGCTCATCAACCAAGGCATGATCCAGGGCCGGTCCAACTTTGTGTACCGGGTGAAGGATTCTAACACCTTTGTCTCCTTTGGCCTGAAAGATCAATATGACACCACTGCCCTGCACGTGGATGTGAACATCGTGGAGAATGACGTCTTGGATCTGGAGCGGTTTAAAGCCTGGCGTCCTGATTTTGCCAATGCAGAATTCATCTTGGAAGATGGGAAATACCAAGTGGGTGTAGAAATTGAGAAGATGTCCAAGTCCAAGCACAACGTGGTGAACCCAGATGTGCTGGTAGAGGAATACGGAGCTGACACCCTGCGCATGTACGAGATGTTCTTAGGCCCTCTGGAACAATTCAAGCCCTGGAACACCAATGGCATGGATGGCGTGTATAAATTCTTGCGCCGCTTCTGGAAACTGTTCTTTGACGAGGGAGGCACCTTTGCCGTGACCCAGGAAGATCCTACGCCAGCGGAATTAAAGGCTTTGCACAAAACCATCAAGAAAGTAGAGGAAGACATTGAGCGCTTCTCCTTCGGGACCAGCGTGAGCCAGTTCATGATCTGCGTGAACGAGCTAACCGCCTTGAAAACGAAAAAGCAGGCTATCTTGGAACCCCTTACCATTGCCTTGGCGCCGTATGCCCCGCACATCACGGAGGAACTTTGGGCCAGATTAGGACATACTGAAAGCATCACCTACGCTGCTTTCCCAATTTGGAAAGAAGAATACCTGACGGAGAGCACCTTTGACTACCCTATCTCGGTGAACGGAAAAGTAAAGACGAAACTCACCTTCGACCTGAAAATGCCAAAGGAGGAAATTGAGAAAGAGGTGTTAAGCTCAGAGCAGGTACTTCAACTCCTGGACGGCAAGCCCGTGAAAAAAGTGATTGTGGTGCCCGGTAAAATTGTAAACGTTGTGGTATAGCATTTCTCTTGCGTTTTCAATAAAACAACCCTAAAACAATTCTTAAATCAAAAGCCTGTTCCTGTAAAGAACAGGCTTTTGATTTAAGAATAAGTCACAGCGTCAGAAGTTCTTAAAGTAAAAAGCCTGGCAATTATAGCTATTAGGAGGTAAAATATTTCTATCTTCCTTCTATGGTGAAACGGTATAATATCATCCTGGGCATTGCCTTACTAGTCGCAGTAGGAACCGGTTATTTCTTTAACCAAAACCGGTATTTTCATCGCACCACGGGCGAAGAGATTAGTAAGTCCGTCTACCAGGATCTGGAGGCAAAAAAGGATTGGCGGGTGGAATGGCATTACAATTATGATGCAGGGTTCACCGGCGCCTTAACCACCTTAGGAATTGGCCTCATCCTCTCCGGTTTAATCAGCCGAAAACGGCAAATTTTTGCAAAAACAGGGCAAACCCAGAAACGGTTCTCCTAATGGTGTCATGTGATGTTCTTACCTTTTAGCGCATCCTACGACGTAACAGTGTTACGTCGCTACAATTTACCTGGTCTTGTAGCCTCGTTATACTGTAAAGATGTATTCGTGCAGAGGCAGTGAGTTTTCTTATCAAAATCGTACTCCTACCTTCATTACATCAGCACCCATGCCACACAGCCCCAGTTCCACCCGCACCTTCTTTGGCAGTCCCTGCACCACCAACCCATAGGAATGGTCTATCAATTCGGGCAACAGACCCAAAGGGAGAAAAGCCTCAGGCAATACCGTGTTCCAGTGCTTTTTGCTCATGTGGTACCCCGGTTGGACGGCGGGGTATTGCTCCCTCAGTTCCACGGCCCGTTCCGGGTCACATTTGAGAGCCACTCCGGCGGCATAGTCAGATAGGCTGCACAAGGCAAACATTTTACCGGCTACCTTGAACACCAACGTGTCCTGATCAAAGGGCAACGTCTCTTCCACTTGGGGCTTGCGGAGGCAGTAGTCCCTGAATTCTTCTATGTTCATAGAATCTAAAGTAAATAAAAAACCACTTGCCCAAAGACAAGTGGTTTTTATATCTACAGGAATGACGGAGAAATCTATTACCGAGTCATTAATTTAAACACCAGGTAAATCAACCCGACCAGGAACATGAGCATAGACACCTTGTTGATGGTATGCATGGTGCGCAGGTTGAAATTGGTTTTCCGGTTTGGGTCCTTCTTGCGGAAGAAGTAGGTGGCAACTTCTGAGAAATCAAAGAGACCTTTCATATGAGCTATCTAGTTTAATGGAATGCCTGTCTAGCTTATAAACACTTCAAACAGGCGAATGATTTAAGATTAGGGGATTATTTTCAGCCTTCCAACCCGGCAGGTTCAATCCAGTTGCCGTCTTCCCTGATCAACTCGATCAGCTCGTCTACGGCGCGTTCTTCCGGCACCGACTTCTTGATGACCTGTTGCCCGCGATACAGCGCAATCTTTCCCTTGCCCACGCCTACGTAACCGTAGTCTGCGTCGGCCATTTCGCCGGGACCGTTCACAATGCAGCCCATGATCCCGATCTTCACGCCTTTGAGGTGGTCGGTGCGTTTGCGGATCATGGCGGTGGTTTCTTGGAGGTCAAACAGCGTACGGCCGCAGCTGGGGCAACTGATGTACTCGGTTTTGCTCATGCGGGTACGGGCCGCCTGCAGAATCCCGAAGGCTAATTTGTTCAGCCCTTCCAGGGTATAGCCCCAGTCTTCTTTGCTGCGATAACTCAGGTCCTGGGTACTCAGGAGCATCCCGTCGCCCATGCCGTCAATCAGCAGTCCGCCCACATCAGTGGCGGCGTAGAGCTGCACCTGCTCATCGGTGAGGTCTTCATAAGAACGTTTGATAATGACCGGCACCGGTTGCCCCTGGTTCATGAGCCGGACAAAGGCTTTCCGCTGCTCTGGCATAGCATGCTCGTTCTCTGTTTCCAGGATCAGCACCACATCCGGACGATTATGCAATTTTTCTATGAAATCAGGGGTTAATTGGCCCAGTGATACCTGCACAAAATTCAGCAGCGGGTGCCAGGCGTCTGATAACTCAAACTGCATGGCCGTGAACAGCGGGAATTGGTCTTCCTTTTTTTCATTGGCCACCCATGTATCGGAGTCAATAATCTCCTTTAAGCCGTTGGGCAACATAAACGGGATGGGCGTACTGCCGGTATAGACAAAATCGGCGCCCTGGTCACTCATGTGGAATTTATCCAGGGCCGGGGAATAGATGTGGCCTATGGGCCTAAGGTCTTCAAAGGTAATGTCTTCTAAACGGCTCAGGTCAGCTACCACGCGCGGTACGTTGTGCCCGCCCAGGTTGAGCACCTCGCGGGTTTCGCGGCGGTGGTATTGGAACGGGTTGTAGGGCAGCTGACAGATAGGCTTGATGGGTGTGTGGCCGGCCCGCGTGGCGTACCGGTCAATCAGCATCTTGGCCACGGGTGCTTCCAGTTCAGGAGCCTCGGTCAAGGAAACACGAACCGTGTCGCCTAATCCGTCTTCCAGCAAGGTGCCAATGCCTACGGCAGATTTTATACGTCCGTCTTCGCCTTCGCCGGCTTCGGTGACCCCCAGGTGCAACGGGTAGGGTTGTAATCCTTCCTCTTCCAGTTTTTGGACTAGCAGTCGGTAAGCTTGCACCATTACCTGGGTATTACTGGCTTTCATAGACAGCACCACGTCATAGTAGTGCAGGTCTTCGCAGATGCGCAGGAACTCCAGCGCACTTTCCACCATGCCCAGCGGCGTGTCTCCGTAGCGGCTCAGGATACGGTCAGACAAAGACCCGTGGTTTGTGCCGATGCGCATGGCCGTGCCGTATTCCTTGCAGATGTTCACCAAAGGCGTGAAGCGTTCCCGGATTCTATCCAGTTCGGCCTGGTAGGTGGCATCTGTGTAGTCAAGGATCTGGAATTTCTTTTTGTCGGCGTAGTTGCCGGGGTTCACGCGCACTTTCTCCACCAAACGGGCAGCCAGTTCGGCGGCGTTGGGCGTGAAGTGAATATCAGCGATAAGCGGTACGGAATACCCACGTGCCCGAAGTTCGTTTTTGATCAGTCCCAGGTTTTCGGCCTCCTTTACGCTGGGGGCGGTAATGCGCACGTACTCACAACCGGCCTCTACCATTCTGATCACCTGCTCCACTGACCCTAGAGTATCCATGGTGTCAACGGTGGTCATGGACTGTACCCTTATGGGGTTATTCCCGCCCAGAGCGAGGTCGCCGATGCGTACTTCGCGGGTAACCCGCCGGGAATAATTGGTGAGGCTGGGGCAATACAGGCCGCCCAAGGCGCAGGATTCAATGTTCATGGGAAAAGGGGTTTACCTACTACTTCAACCATTGGCTAAAACAGTTTGTTCAGCGCAGCTTCTGTAAAAGTACGAGGTTTTTTTAAGTCATGCAGCTAAACGTGTGCCTGAAGCCGCCAACACCCCAGGAGGCGAAGGTTTGGGTTGTTTTTCTTCATTTTTTTAAAAAAAGTCACTTTTCCTATATTTCCTAAAACCGGCAAATGGAAAAGTTTTATAAAAACCTCAGGATCAATTAATAAATACGTTAGCAGCTTTAGCCTTTCTTTTAAAAAAGAAGCCTTAAAACAGTGCCTAATTCGTGTAGCCCTCACAGGAACGGCAAACATAGGAAACACGGCCGTTTTGCTGGCGTACAATACATATCTAAAGATACTACCAATATGCCTATACTATTCTTATCCCAAAGCCAACGCCAGGCGGCGGCCTTGCTCCGGAAGGCGGGCATGGACCAGGTACATATTCCTTCGGCTATTCAGATCACCCGGGAAACTGCTGAAAATTGGCTCCATCAGGAAATGGAGCAGGGAAACCTTCCGCTGGTGTTCCAGATGGTGAAGAGCGATACCCTGGAGAAAGACTCCCAGTTGTTGTTTGATGAGTTGAAAGATATGGTGGTGGCCAAATACATTGTGCGCCTGTCCATGGATTATGAAGTGGCCTCCAAAACCGCTACCATCATCCTACCCTTCATTTTGAAACGGCTGGTGGAGCTGATGCAGAAAAACCCACAGTTCAGGTGCTGGTGGGACAACATGAGTTTACGGCGGCATTTCCCTAACCGAGAAGCCATTAAGACTAAAATGCGCCAAGTAGGCCAGACTTTTTCCGGGAACCAAGCCCCAGAAAGCGGCGCTTTTATCTAAGGAGGGTACTTGTTTTTCCTCTGGTTTACAAGATTGAAGCCTAAAACCTACTCGGGTTTATCATAATTAAAGAGGAACACGGAGGCAGTCAGGGGTTATTCCTGCTCCTCCTCTCCTTTCCGTAACAACGGGTCTTCATTGGAGGCGTTTGCCTCGCCCTGCTCTTTTAAGCGGTTAATCCTGCCTTCAATTCGCTCGTGCATACGGGTGTCTTTCAGGTAGGTCTGCTGGTCCAGGTCAAACTCGTGCGGGTTCAACTCCTTGGCCATTTCATGGAGCTGGAAAATGTAGGTGTCTATGCGGTTAATAGCCTCTGACACGAATTCGGCGGCATGGCTCGTTTCTTCTGAAAGACCGGCTTTGATATTCTCCGCTTCCCGTATTTCTTGCTGAATGACTTGCTCAGGCGAATTGCCCATCAGGCGCTCTTGCTCCAGGCGCTTTTTAAATTCCGGCACGTTGAAATCCATCGGCTTGTTTGATTGGGTTAAACTCCTTTCCGTTACGCGGGCCGGCGCGGGAGGTTAACAGCGGCGGCAGGAACCTTGGGTCAGGAAACCCGTAGCGTAGTAAACAGTAGCAATTCAGCAGATGAACCCTCCCTTTTTACAGAGAAGCCATGTAGTGGCCGCTCGCCTCCTGCACAAGGCAGGTTTAACGGTGAGCCAGATTCCGCAGGCCGTACAGGTCACCCGCGAAACCGTGGAGCAGTGGCTGCAAAAGGAAATGGAAAGCGGCAATGCAAAGCAGGTGTTGCAGGTACTGAAAGGACAAGTGCAGGAAAAAGGCCCTAAGCTATTATTAGACAAACTACAAGACCTGCTGCTGCTGAGGTTGATGCTGCACCTGGGCATTAGAGGAGCCATGGCGACCAACATAGTAGCTCTGCTCCTGCCTTTCGTTTTGAAACGGGTGTATAAAATGGCCCAGCAGAACCCTACCGTTCAGACCTGGTGGCAAGAACAAGAATGGCGCCACCGCCTCCCTACCCTGGAGCAAATCAAAGCAAAGGTATTGGAGAAAGGAAAGAACCTGAAGCCCTTGCGGTCCCCTTTGCCCCCTGATTCACCTTTACCGCACTGAGCACTTAGCTGTCTGTCCGCTTTAGTGGCGTTTTACCCAGATCGGCATTCAAATGAATCATAAAAAAAAGCCTCTGCAGATGACAGAGGCTTTTTTTATGATTAGTCCAAAAGGATTAGTGGCGGAACATCATTTCCCGGTATTTCACCAGGGGCCACTGCTCATCGTCTACAATCAGCTCCAGCTTGTCTACGCTGCGGCGGATGATGTCAAAAAAGGTCAGCACCTCGTCGGTGTACATGATGGCACGCTCCCGGGTATCTTCTATTTTATTGGCTACCTTCCGCTTCTCAATCATGGCCGTCACATTGGTCTTGATGACCGTAAGGTGCCTAGAAATAGCCTTGATGGTATCAAGAGTGGTTTTCGTGTACTCATCATCTTCCAGACCAATTTCTCTTAGACCTTTGATGTTCTCCACCAGTTTGGTCTGGTAGGCAGTGGCGGTTGGAATGATGTGGTTCGTGGCCAAGTCACCTATGACGCGGGCCTCAATCTGCACCCGCTTGATGTAGTCTTCGAGCAGAATATCATGACGGGCATGCAACTCACGAGAGTTGAATATGTTATGCCTGATAAACAACTCTGAAGCAGCTTCATCTACCAGTTTATCCAGGGCCTGCGGCGTTTTGCGGATGTTGCTCAACCCACGGCGCTCGGCTTCCTCTTCCCATTCTTTGGAGTACCCGTTCCCTTCAAACCGAACGGCTTTAGAAGAAATCACGTACTCGCGCAGCACGTCAATGATGGCCACTTCTTTTTTCTTGCCCTGTGCCATCAGTTCCTCTACGCTGTTCTTGAAGTCCAGCAATTGGTCGGCCACAATGGTGTTGAGGGTGATCATGGCGTTGGAGCTGTTAGCCGAGGAGCCAACTGCCCTGAACTCAAACTTATTGCCGGTGAAAGCAAAAGGCGAGGTACGGTTACGGTCGGTATTGTCCAGAAGGATCTCCGGGATCTTGTCGATGCCCAGTTTGAGGTACACGTTGTCTCCTTTGTCTAACGGTAACTTGGCGGTACGCTCCAGTTCATCCAGCACTTCAGTCAATTTCTTGCCCACAAAAACCGACATGATGGCGGGCGGGGCCTCATTGGCCCCCAAGCGGTGGTCATTGCTGGCCGAGGCGATGCTGGCGCGCAACAGGTCTGCGTACCGGTGCACCGCTTTCACGGTAGTGATGAAGAAGGTAAGGAACTGCAGATTCTCTTTCGGCCGACGGCCGGGGGCATACAGGTTCACCCCGGTGTTGGTGCTCAAGGCCCAGTTGTTGTGCTTGCCGCTTCCGTTTACGCCTTTGAAGGGTTTTTCGTGCAGCAATACCTTAAAGTGGTGCTTTTCAGCCACTCGGTCTAAGATATCCATTAACAATTGGTTATGGTCTACGGCCAGGTTGGCTTCCTCAAAGGTAGGAGCGCACTCAAACTGGTTAGGGGCTACCTCATTGTGGCGGGTGCGCAGTGGAATACCCAGCTTGTGCGACTCTGCCTCAAAATCAATCATGAAGGCGTGTACCCGTGACGGGATAGCGCCAAAATAGTGGTCTTCCAGCTGCTGGCCTTTGGCAGGCTCATGGCCAAATACGGTTCTACCGGCCATCACCAGGTCAGGGCGGGCATCATACAAGGCACGGTCTACCAGGAAATATTCCTGCTCAATGCCCAGCGTGGTGGTCACTTTGGTGACGTCTTTGTCAAAAAACTGGCAAACCTCTACGGCGGCTTTCTCTACCAGGTCCAGGCTTTTAAGCAAAGGAGCTTTGTAATCCAGGGCCTCCCCGGTATAGGAAACAAAGATGGTAGGAATACAAAGGGTCTTGGCGCCGGCATTCTCAATAATGAACGCGGGCGAAGTAGGATCCCAGGCAGTATAGCCGCGGGCCTCAAAGGTGTTCCTGATTCCCCCGTTAGGGAAAGAAGAAGCGTCTGGCTCCTGCTGTACCAGGGCACTGCCTTTGAAAATCTCCAGGGCGCGGCCATCAGAACCAAGGTCGAAGAAAGAATCGTGTTTCTCTGCCGTTTCACCGGTCAAGGGCTGAAACCAGTGCGTGTAGTGGGTGGCACCGTGGGCCATGGCCCAGGTTTTCATGGCCCCCGCCACGGCATCTGCTAGGTTACGGTCTACCTTGGTACCCGTCTTGATGGCGTATTGTAAACGTTTGAAATAATCACCTGATAAGGTAGAACGCATGGCCTCTAAACCAAAAACGTTGGATCCATAATAATCAGAGATTTTGTCAGAAGGTAGCTTCACCTCTACTGGTGCCCGTTGGTTTACCAACTCTAAAGCCTTGAAACGAAGAATGGCCATGGATTTTATTAGGTTTATTATCTGCTCCAAATGTAACGGAGAAATTTTTACAATCAAGCAACCCCCCTCTTTTTTTATACCTGTTTTTTTTAAACCCTATCAAAACCTCAGAAGACCCCCTCTAATTTCTGGGCACTTTTGCAAAAATGGTATCAAAACTGAACAACACCCCCTTGAATCTGATACCCCCTGCTTTTTAAGGGACTTTTTGTAAGAATCGGATAAGCGGTATATTTGACCTGTGAAAAGAATACTTTTTAGAACCATCAGTTACTTCCTCTTCTGGGTCCTCTTCTTTGAGATAGGAAGAATTGTTTTCCTCCTCTACCACGCCTCCAAAACGGCTTCTTTAACTGCCCTAGAAATAGGTAAAGTACTGGGGTACGGCCTCCGGATGGACTTTTCCTTTGCCGCTTACCTGAGCGTGATCCCGTTCTTGCTCTTTTTAAACGAGGTGGCTTTCCGGAAGAAGATTTTTCTGAAAATAGCCATTGCCTTCACCTATGTGCTGCTGCCGGTGGTGGTGGTGCTGTTGACCATTGACCTGGAATTATATTCGGCCTGGGGCTTTAGGCTGGATTCCACGCCCCTGCAATACCTGAACACGCCTGCCGAGATGCTGGCGTCCACAGCTTCCGCCCCGGTGTGGCTTTTGGCGCTGATTTTTATTAGCCTGACTTTGCTGGGCTGGGCGGGATTTACGTTTCTCCGCCGAAAATGGGAAACCAGTCCTAAAACCAGCACGAAACAGCTGGCGGGCCAATTATTGCTTAGTCTGTTTCTGCTGGCTTTGCTGGTGCTCCCCATCCGGGGAGGATGGCAGCAGATTCCCCTGAACCAAAGTGATGTGTACTTCTCGCAAAAGGTATTCGCGAACCACGCTGGGGTGAACGTGCCCTGGAACGTGATGCATTCGGTGTTGAAGAAGAACCACAACACCAAGAACCCTTACCTGTACATGGAAGAACAGCAGGCGCAGGCCCTGGTCCAGGAACTCTACACCCCTAAAAGCGACACTGTGCCTTCGCTGCTGCGGGTTCAAAAGCCAAACGTGCTGTTCATCATCCTGGAAAGCTACACCGCCAAATTCATCGGGGCCTTGGGCGGCCCGCCGGAGGTGACCCCAAATTTCAATGCCTTGGCTAAAGAAGGCATCCTGTTCCAGAACATCTATGCGGCCGGTGACCGGAGCGAGAAAGGCATGGTGGCCTTGTTGAGCGGCTACCCGGTGCAAACCACCACCTCCATTATCAAAACACCCAAAAAGACAGAACGGCTGCCCCAACTGGCATCGGAATTAAAAGGGTTAGGCTACCACACCAGCTATTATTACGGAGGGGAACTGGCCTTCGCGAATATCAAGTCGTACCTCATCAACGGGCAGTACGACCGCCTGGTGGAGAAATCAGACTTCGGGAGCGAGCATTACAACTCTAAATGGGGCGTGCACGACCATATCCTGTTTGACAAAGTCTTGGCCGACCACCAGAACCCGGCCCAACCCTTCCTGACCACCATCTTCACCCTCAGCAGCCATGAACCCTATGACGTTCCCATTCCGGCCAAGTTTCCGGGAACCGAGGAGGAAACGCAGTTCAAGAACTCCTTTTATTATACCGACTGGGCGTTGGGCCGTTTTATAGCCGCCGCCAAGAAAATGCCCTTGTGGCAGAACACCCTGGTGGTGCTGGTAGCCGACCACGGACACCATTTCCCCGGCCGGGACCAGAACGATGCCCCTTCCAAATTCCGGATTCCTTTGCTTCTTACCGGGGGCGCGCTGGCCGTACGGGACACGGTTGTGACTATTGTAGGTTCTCAAACGGATATTGTGCCTACCCTCCTGCAACAGATGGGCCAACCCACCCATCATTTCGGCTGGAGCAAAAACCTGCTGGATGCCAAAGCTACCCCTTTCGCGTTCTACGTCTTCAACGACGGCTTTGGCATGGTCACCCCCAACGGCACCGTCACCTTTGACAACGTAGCCAAACGCCCCATCCTGCGCGACCCAGGTGTCTCTGACAAACAGGTAGAACAAGGAAAAGCCTACATGCAAACCAGTTTTGGGGACTTCCTGAAGAAGTAGTGGCTGGGGTTTAGTTGTTAGTGATTAGTGATTAGTTGTTGGTGTTTAGAGGAGAGGGATTTAGGCTTCATTTCTGAAAATCAAGTAGAAAACAGGGCAGGCATTTCACACAGTGTAATAATAAAAGGTAGGCGCACCTCTTGTAGGTGCCCTTTTCATTTTCAACATGTAGGATAGCTTACCGGTTAAACCTTCGTTCCCCCTGCACTTCTTTATCCTATGTTTTTGTGTCCTTTCTATAAAAACGCCCCCAATTCAGCCAACTACTAATCACAAGCAACTAATCACTACCAACTAAACACTAGCAACCAACAACTATTTCCCTATTCTCCGTATCTTTGGGCCTTGATTATGAAAAAGGTAGCATTTTATACATTAGGCTGTAAGCTCAATTTCTCTGAGACCTCCACCCTGTCCCGGATATTCCAGGAGCGGGGCTTTGAGAAAGTGGAGTTCACTGATACGCCAGATATATACGTCATCAATACGTGCTCCGTCACTGACAACGCCGATAAGAAGTGCCGCAAGGTGGTGAAGGAAGCGCTCAAGCATTCGCCTAACGCGTTCATTACCATTGTGGGCTGTTACGCTCAGCTCAAGCCGAAGGAGATCTCTGAGATACCGGGCGTAGACGCCGTGTTAGGGGCTGCTGAGAAGTTTCAGTTGGTAGATATTCTGGAGACTTTTGAAAAGAAAGACGCCCCGCAGGTACACGCCAGCCCGGTGTCGGAGGCCAATACTTTCGTGAACGCCTATTCCTTTGGAGACCGTACCCGCACCTTCCTGAAAGTGCAGGACGGCTGCGACTATTCCTGCACCTTCTGCACCATTCCGCAGGCCCGTGGTAAATCCAGGAGCAACACCCTTGAGAAAGTGGTGGCCGAGGCCCGAAGCATCGGCGAATCTGGGGTAAAGGAAATAGTGCTGACGGGCGTGAACACCGGTGACTTCGGGTTGCAGGATGGGGTACGGGTAGAGAATTTCTTCCAACTGGTGCAGGCCCTGGACCAGGTAGAGAACGTGAGCCGGTTCCGCATCTCTTCCATTGAACCTAATTTGTTGAGTGAGGAGATCATCCGGTTCGTGGCAGGCTCCCAGCGCTTTATGCCGCACTTCCACGTGCCGCTGCAATCGGGCAGCAACAAGATTTTGAAGCTTATGCGCCGCCGGTACCTGCGCGA
The DNA here is from genome assembly GCF_008271745.1 of Rufibacter glacialis. Classification (GTDB taxonomy): domain Bacteria; phylum Bacteroidota; class Bacteroidia; order Cytophagales; family Hymenobacteraceae; genus Nibribacter; species Nibribacter glacialis. The sequence goes on from NZ_VKKZ01000020.1 coordinate 237,736, forward strand.
ACTATACGCCCAGCGCGTGGAATGGATCAAGGCGGCCATGCCGCACGCCTGTATCGGCGTAGACGTGATTGTGGGCTTCCCCGGGGAGACAGAGGCGGAATTCCTGGAGACTTACAACTTCCTGAACGAACTGGACATCAGTTACCTGCACGTGTTCCCGTATTCTGAGCGTGCCAACACCATGGCTCTTGATTTACCGGGTGTGGTACCGCCAAAGGAACGCAACCGTCGCGCCGACATGCTCCGCATCCTCTCTGAGAAAAAGAAGCGGGCCTACTATGAAAGCCAGATCGGGTACGAAGGAAAAGTACTATTTGAAGCTGATATCACCGATGGTCAGATAGAAGGCTTCACCGAGAACTACGTGCGGGTGGTAGCCAAATACGACCCGGTGCTGGTAAACGAGGAAAAGCACGTGCGCCTCACTAACCTCACTCCGGCCGGCTTGATGGAAGCCGAAGAAACCTACTATGAACTACTGGCGCATTAAAAGCCTGATTATATAAAATAAGCCCAAAAGCAGAAGGCCCCATTGAGATACCTCCGTGGGGCCTTCTGCTTCTCAAGAACAAGGGCTGCGGGGAAAAGATAAGGTTATCCCGCCATTTGCTGGGCAGAAGTTATCTCTTTCCGGGCCATGCGCTGGGCCAGCATACTGGCAATGATCAATTGCAGGGCGTGGTACAGCATGAGCGGCAGCAGGATGATCCCCACGGCATTGGCATCTGGGAAAAGCACTTTAGACATCACCGTTCCATGCACGAGGGACTTTTTAGAGCCGCAGAAAATTGCGGTAATCCGGTTCTCCCGAGAAAAACCCAGCAGGTGGCTTATCGCGGCCGTTAAACCTACCACCAGCAGGAAAAGCCCCACCATCACCGCCCCCAGCAAAAACAAATCCAGGCCGCTGAAGCCCTGGAACATGTTGCGGGCGAAGGAATCGCAGAAAGAAGAATAGACGATGAGCAGGATAATGGTTTGGTCAAAGACCCGGAGGCGGCTTTTTTGGCCTTCGGCGAAGGCGCCAAACTTTTTGTTCAGCAGAATACCCAGGGTCACGGGCAATACTACCTGCAGCATCAGCTTCAGGATAACGCTGGTCAAATCCATTTGGGCCGCGGAACTGGTGCTGGCGAAAAAGCTCATCCAGAGCGGCGTCATAAACACCCCAATCAGACTGGAGATACTGGCGTTGAAGATGGCCCCCGGAATATTCCCGCCCGCAATAGACACCATCACCACCGACGAAGAAACCGTGGAAGGCAACGCCGCCACGTAAAAAGCGCCCAGCCAAAGCGCAGGATTCTCTCCCGGGCCCGCCACCAGATGCCCCGCCCACACCAGCAGCGGAAAAAGCACGAAGGTAGTAGCCTGTACCACCAGATGGAGCCGCCAATCACTGAGGCCCTCCTTAAGTTTGGCCGGGCTCAGCCGCAGCCCATAAAAGAAAAAGATTAGCGCCACGCCATAGGTGGTGATCTCCTCCAGCGGCAAAGGCCCCTCCTCCTCGCCTAATTCAGGCCATAGGTAGGCCAGCAGGATCATGGCCAGCAAGAACAGCAGGAAATTGTCTAACCCAAACCGTTTGAGGATAATGGAAAGGCTGTTCTTCTTTTCTGCGGCCTCGGCCGGAGGGGTATTCAAATCTTTCATGCTTCTTCTCTCTTTCTGCCGCCCAGCAGCGGTTTCAGGCGGCAATCTACGAAAGCAAGGTGAATCCAAGCTCCGGTTCCCATACCCAAAGACCAGGAAGAAGGTTTCCGGCGGGCCTTTTTGTCCCCTGGTCCATTTGATAGTAGTACCTCTTTTACCCTTTGTTTTTCGAAAACTGACCAGGAACGTCAGGCTTCAAGAGGAGGATCAGGGCAGGAGGCGGATTACGGAGGCCGTACGAATTGCTCTAGTCAAGAAGGTGCAAAAGTATTCTACAGTAAGCCTTCGGTTTTCCTTCTATTTTCCAAAATCAGGCCGGAAAAAGATAAAATAAATCCTTAGCCTTTCCTCGTTGACCATCTTCTTTTCAATCCTTCTCCCTTCCTTCAGACTGATCAGGTAAACAATATCAATTGGCTCTTTTCATACTGACCAAGCGAAGTGGCTTTGGTGATTGAAAGTGCCAGAGGAGCCGGAAAAGGAGGATTTTCATTGTCCAAATAGTTGACCTCTTTAAGAAACCGGAGCATTATCTATGACCACAATTTCCTTCCTAGGAAAATAAATTTCACCAGCCCAAGCAACCACTTTTACTCTGCTGCCATCTATCACTCAAAGAACCCCATTGTACAGCCCAAATAATTAATTGCACTGCCTTACTCTACTAAACCCTAATCCTATGAAGAATTTTTATCAGTTTCTGTTCCTACTTTGTTTTATCTGTTGGTCCCAAACTTCCTTTGCGCAAGCCAGCCCTGGCCTCACAGGTCTGATTTTAGATCATAAGGGGGAGGCCCTAAGCTATGGTACGGTGGCCCTGGTGCGCAAAGCGGACGCCGCGATCATAGACGGAGCCGGCGTGGAAGCCACCGGTCGGTTTCACCTAAAGAACCCGGCGCCTGGCACCTATATTTTAAAGATCAGCGCCCTGGGGTTCGCTACTCAGGAAACCCCTCCGTTTGAGGTCACCTCCGGCGCTTTTTCCAAAGATTTTGGGAAAATAGGCCTGAAACAGGATAGCAAGGTGCTCAAAGAAGTAACCGTGGAAGGTCTTCGTCCCACCATTGTGAACCACCCAGACAAAATGGTGGTGAGCGTGGAAGGGACGGCCATGGCCGCGGGCAGCACGGCCCTGGAAGTCCTGTCCAAGTCGCCGGGCGTGTGGGTAGACCAGGATGGCAACATCCAGCTCAACGGAAAAGCCGGGGTGAAGGTGATGATTGACGGCAAGCCTTCCTACTTATCTGGGAAGCAACTGCAGACCATGCTGCAGTCCATGCCGGCAGAAAACCTGAAGGAACTGGAAATCATCTCCAACCCTTCCTCCCGGTTTGACGCCGAAGGAAACGCCGGCATCATCAACATCAACCTGAAAAAGAACACCCAGGCCGGCCTGAACGGCAGCGTGTACACCGGCTACCAGTACAATGGCCTGCATGGGTTTTCAGGTGGGGGCAACCTTAATCACAAGGCCCAGAAGTGGAGTTCCTTTGCCAACCTGAACCTTTCCCGGCGGGGAAACCTCCGCACTAATACCATGGAACGGCTGTTCCATTCAGAAAAAGGAAGTACCTGGTTTGACCAGGTAGGCCGCGAAGAAGGCATCAGAATTACCCCGTCCCTTCGCTTAGGCTCTGACTATGACCTTAATGACAGACATAGCCTAGGCGCCACCGTAAACTTTACCACCCAAGCCTCCGACAACTTCTACCACACCGACTCTGACCTGCTGGAGCCTCTCCCCCAGGACAACGAATTCATCCAGGCCCGTAACGCGGTAGAGGGCTCCTATTTCAACGTGACCACCAACGGCCACTACCTCTACAAAATAGATACGTTGGGCAGCACCTTTACCACTGACCTGGATTTTGTGCGCATCGGGGATAAAAACACCTCCCAGTTCCTGAACTCATATCAGTACCCCAACAGTGGCAAACCGATGAAAGCAGAAAACCTGGGCAGCGAAAACCCTTCTGGGTATTTCATTTACTCTGCCAAGGCGGATTTTATTAAAAAATACCTGAACAAGAGCAAGCTGGAAATCGGCCTCAAAACCAGTTATGTCAAGTCAGACAATGAGTTAAGGTTCTTTGCCCAGGAAGGCTCTAGCAGGGTAAGCGATCCGCTCCGCAGCAACCATTTCATCTACAAAGAGACCATTCTGGCCGGGTACCTGAACTACAGCCTGAACCTAGGCGCCAAATGGAGCCTGCAGGCTGGAGTGCGGGCCGAACACACCAGCTCTGAGGGCTACTCCGTTACCTTGCAAAAATCCACCCCCAAAGATTACCTGGATTTTTTCCCCAGCGTGTTCCTGCAGCAGAAGGTGTCAGACAACTACCAGCTCACCTACAACTACAGCCGCCGCATCAGCCGGCCTAACTACGGCTCCCTTAACCCGTTCATTTTCTACCTGGATCCCCGCACCTGGGCGCAGGGCAACCCTGGGCTGCGGCCGCAGTATTCCAACTCCTTCCAAATGACCCAAACCTTCAAAAATAGCTATATCCTAACCCTGGGCTATTCCAAAACCACGGATTTCATTGGGGAGATACCGGTGCAGAACAAGGAAAATAATACCACCACCTTCGGCCCCCAGAACGTGGATGACTTTGACAACCTGTTCAGCACCCTCGTAGTGCCCATAAAAGTTTCCAAAAAATGGGATATCAACAACACGCTGAATTTGGGCTATCAGGAATTCTCTATCTGGCTCCAGGACAAACTGCAGGAAAACAGCCAGTTCTATTACACCCTCAACTCCAACCATAACGTGCTGCTGCCCCAGAAAATGAAGTTGGAGCTGAACGCCGGCTACCAGGGCCCCCAGGCCTACGGCCTGTACAAAATTGAGCAAAACTGGTGGCTGGACGCGGCGGTAAAACGGTCATTCCTGAAGGACCAACTGGAGGCCTCCCTCTCGGTCACCGATATTTTCCGGACCCGTTACGTGGTAGGGGCCGCCAACATTGGCCAGGATATCAATGCCTTTGATCAGTATTTTGGAGCCCAAAGCGTAAGAGTTAACCTACGCTACCGATTCACCAAAGGCCAGTCCTTTGAAATGAAACGCCGCAACTCCAACCTGGACGAACTGAACCGCGCCGGCGGTAACTAAGGCCTCACCCACCCCAATACAATACTTTTTTCACCGAGGCAGCTTTGGAGCATCTTTTCAAAAAACAGCGCCTATACTGCCTCGGTGGATTATAGATAAGGAAGGTACAGGATACCTCCTCCTGTTATAAGGTCCCTCTTCTTATTTCCTGGCGTCAAAGGGCTGGCAAACGAAACAAAAAAATATTTTTAACAGTACCTTGCTTTACATAGTACCTTATAATATCTTTGCTTCATCCTTAGAGAAAAATACAACCTAATCCTTCTATAGCTATGGAAACTACCGCCCTTCTCCAGTTGCTTCTCCAGGTCACATTGTTTCTTTCCTCGTTCACCGGCCTCCTGTTTGGGTACGTGTATCTAACCTCAAGCCAAAAAAATAAGGGCAATTCCTTCCTGGCCCCTATCACCCCGCAACTGCCGCTGTAGACCTAAGGCTTTTTTTTTAGCCATGTACCTTGCATTACACAGTACTATATAGAAATCCAAACCCATTCAAAAACACCTTTACTGCCATGAAAAAGTTCTATAACATTCTCCTCTTAATGGCCGCGCTGGCCTTTATCACCCAGGCGGCCCTGGGCCAAACCCCCGGCCATCTCACCGGTTTGGTGGTAGATGACAAAGGTGCTCCCCTGCCGTATGGCACCGTAGCCCTCTTGAAAGCCGCTGATGCTTCGGTTCTCACAGGCACGGCCATAGAGTTGAATGGTACCTTCAAGATGAAGACCCCAGCAGCAGGCAAGTACCTGGTGCGCATCAGCGCTATGGGCTTTGCAACCCAGGACCTGCCTGTGCTGGAGGTTACCTCAGAGGGTTATTCCCGTGATTTTGGTAAAATAGCCCTGAAACAGGATGCCAAGGTGCTCAAGGAAGTAACCGTGCAGAACCTGCGGCCAACCGTAGACGTGCAGGCAGATAAAATGGTGGTGAGCGTGGAAGGTACCGCCATGGCGGCCGGCAATACAGCCTATGATGTGCTGGCCAAGTCGCCGGGGGTGTGGGTAGATCAGGACGGCAACATCCAGCTGAACGGGAAACAGGGCGTGAAGGTGATGATCGATGGCAAACTGACCTACCTGGACGGAAAACAGCTGCAGACCCTGCTCCAGGGCATGCCCGCTGATAACCTGAAGAACCTGGAGATCATCGCCAACCCCTCGGCCAAATTTGACGCCGAAGGCTCTGCGGGCATCATAAACCTCAACCTGAAGAAAAACAATCTGAACGGCCTCAACGGCAGTGTGTACGCCGGATACCTGAACAATACCAATAGCGGCGGCAACGGCGGCCTCAACCTCAACCTGAAACAAGGCAAATGGAGTTCTTCTGCTACCGTTGACCTGGCAGAACGTCCCCGCAAGCGGTCTTTCACCATGGACCGTATCTTTGTCCAGGAAGGCAAGAACTCTGTCCTCACCCAAGCTGGCAAAGAGGATGGACGTACTTTTGCCCCTTCGGCCCGCTTTGGCACCGTTTATGACCTGAACAAGAACCACAGTGTGGGTGCCACCCTGAGCTTATCAGGCTCCAACACCAGATCTGGGGTATCCACCGCCTCCACGCTGGAAGACCCGCGGCTGGCCGGCACGGTTTTTAACCAGACCCGCACCCACAACAACGGAAAGTTCAACAGTGCCTCCTTCAACGCCCACTACCTTGGCAAACTGGACACCCTAGGCACCACCCTCTCGGCAGATGTAGACGTGGCCCGCATCAACGACCACGGCCGCAGTGATTTCTTTAACCTGAGAACTTTTGCCACCAGTTCTAAAGAGGAGAAAGTTTATTTTGAGACGGACAACCCTACCTCTTACCAGATCTATTCCGCCAAATTGGATTATGTAAAACCTTTCCCTAAGGTAAAAGGCAAATTGGAATTGGGGGCCAAAGGCAGCTACGTAGAGTCTGATAACCAGATAGATTTCTTTTCCTTCCAGGGGAGCCAAAGGGTACCAGACCCATTACGCCGGGGAGACCACTTCATCTATGAAGAGAATATTCTGGCTGGCTACTCTAATTTCAGCGCCACCCTTACCCCAAAAGTATCCATCCAGGCAGGTCTCCGGGCTGAATACACCCAATCGGAAGGTAATTCTATTCCTGAAAATAAAGTGACGCCCCGCTCCTATCTTGACTTTTTCCCGAGTGTGTTCGTGCAGCAGAAGATCACCGACAACTACCAGATCGGGTACAACTATAGCCGCCGCATCTTTCGGCCCCGCTACAGCCACCTGAACCCGTTCCGGTTTTTCATTGACGCCAACACCTATGCCCAGGGCAACCCGAACCTGAAGCCAGAATACACCAACTCGTTCCAGGTAACCCAAACCTTCCGGAAGAACTACAACGTGATTTTGGGCTATGCCCACACCAAAGACGATATTTCAGAAGTACCCGCTTTTTACCCAGAAACCAACACCATGATCTTCCAGCAACGCAACGTGGAGAGCGAGACTGCCAACGCTACCTTTGTGGTGCCGGTAACCGTGACCTCTAAATGGAACATGAGCAACAATGTGACCGTGGCCTACCAGAAATTCACCACACCTGTAGATACCACCACCGTGTACAATGCCCAAACCATGTTCACAGCCCAGATGAACCACAACATCTTGCTGCCTAATAATTTCAAGGTAGAGGTGAACGGCACCTACCGCGGCAAAGGCGTGTTCAACATCTACAAAACCGCCGCCGCCGTGTGGGTAGACGTGGCTGTGAAACGCTCCTTCCTGAAAGACCAGTTGGACGTGAGCCTGGCCCTGACAGATCTTTTCCGGTCCCAGAAAATGAAAGGAACCTCGGCCGTGAACGGGAATGTCAACGTGCTGGACATGTACCAGTATGGCCAGGGCGTACGCCTGAACCTGCGCTACCGCTTCAACAAAGGCGAAAAGTTTGAAGTGAAACGCCGTAATGCCAGCCTGGAGGAGGTGAACCGGGCCAGCGGAAATTAATCTTACCAGGCCAGGTTCTCAGGCTTCCGGATTATTTTCTTAAATTGAACCCCTAACGCAGGATCAGGGGCCGCGATCATGTACTTGCGGCCCCTGCCCCTTTATTCACCATCCTTAATTATTGACTGTGAGCATCTCTAAAAAGCTTGTTTTACTGGCTGTGTTATCAGCTTCCTTTGCAGCCTGCAAAAATGACCAGGCTCCCAAAACAACCACCCCGGCCACCAGCCAGACGGCCGCCGGCTCTGACAGCACGGCTACGGAGGCTGAAACCGCCCCTGAAACCGTTGCCCCAGCGCCAGAAATCGTGTATGTGAATTCTGACTCCCTGCTGAACCAGTACCAGTACTTCAAAGACGTGAAAGCCCGCCTGGAAGCCAAAGGGAAAAGAATGGAGAATGACCTGAGAGGCAAAGCCACCAGTTTCCAGAAGGAAGTGGAGCAGTACAGACAAACCGGGGCTAACATGACTCAGGAGCAACGCGCCGCGACTGAACAAAGATTGGCTCAGAAAGAACAACAACTAGCTGCCCAACAGCAGACTTCGGGCAACCAATTGGCCAAAGACGAGAATGATGAGATGAAGAAGATCTACGAGAAAGTAGAGGCGCACCTCAAGAAAATAAGCCAGGAGAAAGGCTATAAAATGGTCTTGACCTACACCCGAGGCAATAGCGCCATCCTGTACGGTGACTCTTCTTTGGACATCACCAAAGCAGCAGTGAAAGGCTTGAACGAAGAATACAAAGCCAGCAAAGCTTCTTCAAAGAAATAACTTCTGCCGAAGACACATTGATAAAAAAGCCTGACGCTCGTCAGGCTTTTTTCATGTACTTGGAGTTACAGAAGCGTTAGAGGAACCGGCGTTTACGTTCTGCCAGGCGGGTGCCTGCCTCCCGCGCATAATACGGGTTCTTGCTGGTAGCCACCACCTGGGCTCCGTAGATCCCGGAATGTCCGGAGAACAGATAAGCTACCCCGCAGGCCAAAGCGGCATAAACCCCAATCCCTGCGCCGAACAGTTCCATGGCCATGAGGCTACAGGCCAATGGCGTATTGGAGGCGCCCGCAAACACCGCCACAAATCCCAGAGCCACAAACACCTCCAGTGGCAAAGGGAACCAGGGGAAAAGCGCATTGCCCAGCGTGGCACCAATGAAAAACAAAGGTGTGACCTCGCCTCCTTTGAAGCCGCAGCCCAGCGTGAGGGCCGTCAACGCCAGCTTCAATAGAAAATCATAAGGGGGCAACCCAGAAACAAAGGCTTGCTCAATAGTAGGAATCCCCAGGCCAATATACTTGGTGGTGCCCAGGCCCCAGACGACCAAAACCAGCAACACTCCTCCTACCACCGGCCGCAGGGGCGGGTAAGCAATAGTAGTCTTGAAGGTGTGACTTACGGCTTGGGTGGCCCAGGAAAATAGCCGGGCAGCGAGGCCGAAGCAGATGCCCGCCAATAAAGTAGCCCCCAACGTCCAACCCGTCAGGGTGGGCCCCTCCACCACGGGGAACAAGGTGTGCTCTATTCCCCAGGCAGTAGTCACCACATGCGCAATCAATGCAGCCAGTAAACTGGGGAGCAGCGCCTGGTACCGAAGATGCCCCAGCAAGAACACCTCTACCCCAAAAATAGCGCCGGCCAGTGGGGTCCCGAAAACGGAGGAAAAACCGGCACTCAAGCCGCAGATCAACAGCAACTGGCGGTACCGGGGCCGCAGGCGGAACAGGCGCGCCACCTGATCGGCTAGGGCGCCTCCCATCTGGGCGGCCGTACCCTCGCGGCCCGCAGAACCGCCTACCAGATGGGTAAGAATGGTGGCTACCAGCACCAATGGCGCCATGATCAATGGCACCTGGGTGGCAGCAGGTTGTTGAATGGCTCGCAGTACAGCGTTATTGCCGGCTTCCGCTTCTTTGCCCCACCGGTGGTAAAGCCAGCCAATGAGAAAGCCCGCCACGGGCAAAAAGGCTATGATCCAAAGGTGCGTTTCGCGGAAGGCGGTGGCCCAGTCCAGGAGCCAGAGAAACAAGGCCGAGGCACTTCCAGCCAACACCCCTACTACCAGTGCCAGAACCAACCACCGCAGCAAATAGGCATTGTTAAGTTGGAATTCCAGCCAAAGGCTTCCCCTTGAAAGCGTGCCCAGGGAAAGCCTCTTCTTGAAAGGAAACATGCAAAACTAATGTAGGTGGGAATGCGGCAGTTTTTTATGAACAAAAAGGAGCCTCAAAAACATAATCAAAAAAGAAGTTTACCGCTTGTTTTGGTTAAAATGGGTGGAAAATGGGGTGGTCAATATACGATTTACTCGTACCTGAGGGAATCAATAGGATCTAGTTTAGAGGCTTTGTAGGCGGGATAATACCCAGAAACCAGGCCCACAGTGATACATATCACCATGCCCACGATCATCCAAAGCCAAGGCACAAAGAACTCTCCTTTGCCAATGAGCATGGCAATGCCGTTCCCCATCAGAATGCCCAGGATAATCCCAACCACTCCGCCCAGCACGCAGATCACAATGGCCTCTATCAAAAACTGAAGCCGTATCTGTTTGATAGTGGCCCCCAATGCTTTTCTGATCCCGATCTCCCGGGTGCGTTCGGTTACGCTCACCATCATGATGTTCATTAACCCGATGGAAGCCCCCAGCAAGGTGATGAAGCCCACCAGGAAGCCTCCGGTTTTGAGGTAGCCGGTGATCTTGTTCAGGGTCTGCTCCACAGAATCGCTGCGGGTGATCTCAAAGGAATCTTCCTGGCCCAGCCGGTCTTGCCGCACCTTGCGCATAATGCCCGTGGCTTCTTCCATGGCGAAGGCCAGGCTGGTGCCATTGAGGATGGCGGTTTTTATCTCAAAAGTTAAAGGCGATTGGGTAGGAATCTGAGTGGCTGCCTCCAGCGGGATGATGATCCGGCGGTTACTGCCGCCACCACCCAACCCGCCGCCTTCGCTTTTGATTTTGCCAATCACCTTGAACCGACGGCCCAGCATGATCAGGCTCTTGCCTTCGGGGCTCTGCTTGGGAAATAATTTATCTGCCACTTCCTCGCCAATAATGGCTACGGGGGCGCCGGATTCTATCTCCAGGCTGGAAAAAGGCCTACCCAGCTCTAAATCATAGTTCTCGTTCACCAGGTAATTCTCGTCGCCCCCTATCACGCTCATGTTGGGGTTGGTTTTGATGCTGCCCGCCTTCACAGACACGTTCCCGCTTACCCAGGCAGACAAACTCACCCTGCCTTTGTCGGTCATGAGGTTCTTGTACTGCTTGGCCTGGAACTCGGTGATGTTGGGGTACACCTTGCTTTGCCGCCCGCCTTGCTGGCCACCGCTCCATTTCTTCTCGATGTCAAAAGAATTAGCCCCCAAGGTGGAAAATGTGCTGGAAACCGAAGACTTAATGCCTTCAATTGCCGTTAATATTCCTACCAGAGACATAATCCCGATGGAGATAATGAGGGCCGTGAGCACCGTACGGAGCAAATTGCTCTTGATGGAGCGGAAACCTTCTTTCGTGTTTTCTAAAAGATTCATGTTTTCTCGGGGCCAGTACCGTTACAGACTATCTGTCGTAAAAGCGAACTCTTTCTTACTGTTATAAAAGTAATGGTTTTCCTGTTTATTGGCTGTTTTTCTTACATTCGTTCCAAACCGGTTATCAATGAAGACGTTGTCCAGGATTTTCTTTCTCTTGCTGGCTTTCATGGCAGTAGCCCACTCTGGTTGGGCCTCTTACCTGCTGCTTCCCATGGACGAAAGCCAGAAGAACCACTTAAAAGCGTATGGCATAGCCTATTGGGCCTTGCAACGGCAAGTGGAGGTTGATTGGCTATTGAATTACAAAGGCGGTGCCTTTGGGTTTAAACAGAGCAACGCGCTGGAGAACGAACTGGTGGTGCGGGGCATCAGTTACCAGTCTATTTCAGACGCGCAGTACAGCCAGATCCTTGCCCAGATTGCCGCCCCGGAGTCTAACATGGACGTGATGAAGCTGGAGAAGGCGCCAAAGATTGCGGTGTACTCGCCCAAGTCAAAACAGCCCTGGGATGATGCCGTGACCCTGGTGCTCACTTACGCTGAGATCCCCTATGATATCATCTATGACCCGGAGATCCTGGAAGACAAACTGCCGAAGTACGACTGGCTGCACCTGCACCATGAGGATTTCACGGGCCAGCACGGTAAGTTCTACACCGCCTTCCGCAACGCACCCTGGTACCTGGAGCAGAAGCGCGAGGCCGAGGCTACTGCCAAGCGGTTCGGGTATGCCAAAGTGCCCCAGCTGAAAAGTGCAGTGGCGCAGCGCATCCGGGATTTCTGCGCCGGTGGGGGCTTCATGTTCGCCATGTGTTCAGCCACGGATACCTATGACATTGCCCTGGCCGCCGTGGGTCTGGACATCACCGAAAGCATGTTTGACGGCGACCCTTCAGACCCTCAAGCCCAGCAGAAGCTCAACTTCAACCACACCTTTGCCTTCAAGGACTTCACCCTGATCAGAGATCCATATCACCCGGAGTTCTCCAACATTGACAATTCCCAATTAGAGCGGGGCTTGCGGGAGAACAACGACTTTTTCCAGCTCTTTACCTACTCGGCTAAGTGGGATCCCATTCCTACCATGCTCACCCAGAACCACGTCAAAACCATTAAGGGGTTTATGGGATTAACCACTGGTTTCAAGAAAAGGCTCATTAAATCTGAGGTGGTGGTGATGGGCGAGAACAAAGCCATTGACGAGGCCCGCTACATCCACGGCACCTTCGGAAAAGGCACCTGGACGTTCTACGGCGGCCATGACCCAGAGGACTACCAACACTTCGTGGAAGAGGAACCCACCGACCTTTCGCTCTACCCCAACTCCCCGGGCTACCGGCTGATCCTGAACAACATCCTGTTCCCGGCGGCTAAGAAAAAGAAACAGAAGACGTAATTAAATTTGGAGATGTGAAGATTTGAAGATGTGAGGATGATAAAAGAAAGAGGGGTTTAGCGGCTGTTTTCCCTAAAACAGCCGCTAAACCCCTCTTTCTTTTATGGGGAAATTATGAATTAGAGATGTAACTAGCAGCGGCTTCGCATAGATATCTTTACCTTTCGCCCACAAGATCCTTTCAGGAGGACAAGAGGGTGTGTGATTAGAAAACAGAGGCCGGCAAACAGACAGGAATACCTATCCATCTTAAGATTTCCGGATCTTCTAATTGATGAATCTGCACATCTTCAAATTTCCAAATCTACAAATTCAAAAATCAGTGAATCCGGTCCGGGCGGTGCTCCAGGTTGGCGATGATGTTAGCTTCAATTTCCAGTAGTTCCTGGAGCCGGGCGTCTACCACTTCTTTGGGCATGTATTCCTTGGCCAGCTTCACAAAGCTCACGTAATGGCTTGCTTCTGAGACCATGAGTTCATAGTAGAACTTCTGCAGACCCTCATCTTGCAGATTCTTCCAGAGAAGCTTGAAGCGCTCGCAGGACCGGGCCTCAATGAGGGCATTCACCAGGAGATGGTCCATGAGTTGGCGTTCGCGTTTGTCGCCTTTCCTGATGTGCTTGCTCAGCTGTACCACATATTCATCGGGCCGGTTGCGGCCTAACTCGTAGCCTCGCTTCTTCAGTTCTTCCAACACCCGCTCAAAATGGCTCCATTCCTCGGCCACCAGAGCAGTCATCTCTTCCACCAGCTTGGTCTTATCGGGGTACTTCACAATTAGCGAGATGCCCGAGGTGGCGGCTTTCTGCTCACAATACGCATGATCTACCAGAATATCCTGGATGTTCATCTCCGCGATATTCACCCACCTAGGGTCAGTAGGCAATTGAAGTTTTAAGATAGATTTAGCCACTTTTTTAGATTTGAAGAGGTGAAGATTTGGAAATCTGAAGATTAGATGATTTGAAGATTAGGAAATTTGAAGATGAGGGATATGTGAAGATTTGAAAATGCAGAGTTGAGGATGTGAATTCTTGGTATGATGGGAAGGTATTATAGTCTAACAACTGTGGGCCTTCTATAAAGCTGTTGTAATCTTCTATGGCATGAAAAAACCCTCATGCAATAGAAGAGCCTTGGTTTAGGTACTATTACCTAAAAGTAACCTTTAAATCAGACTTTCTTTCCATTTCCAATTAGCACCTTATTCCGCCTTCCCACTTCTACCATTCTCCCTATTTTCAAATCTTCAAATCTGCACATTTTCAAATTTCCTCCTAATCATAGAAGTTCCACCGCAGGCCAAAGGCGAAGCTGAAGGGGTTGGCGACATATAGCGGGGTAGTGAAGTACCCTTGCTCCCAGCTGCTGATGGCGGAGTTGAGGTGGCTTACCTTCAGGAACAAGTTGATGGTCTTGATATCGGCGTTCAGGAACACGTCAAGGGTGGGGTACCGGGTGATCAGGAAATTGTTCTGGAGGTGGAACTGCTGAGTAACGGGCATGTAGCCATCGGCAAAGTAATCTGAATGCCACGTCACCTCTACCCCGGTCTGTACTTTCAAAGCTCCCTTCAAGACAGGGCCTTGCACGTACAACCTAGAATTCACGTACCATTCCGGCATTCTAATCGCGTCTCCCCCATTCACCTTGTTGTAGGCCAAGTGGTTATCCAGCACGAAAGACTTTACATTCACCCTGTACCGAAGGCCGGCCTGCACCAAGTTCAAAGAGCCATCTACCTGCGCCGGCTGCGCCCAGGCCCCTGCCATGGAATCCTGGAAGTACACGTGGTTGACCAGGTTGGTGAATTGGAGGTACCCGTTCAGGTAATGGTTCTTGTAACCGGCTTCCAAAGAGGCATTGGTTTGGGTGGCCTGCGTATTCTCAAAGTCATTTATCCATTTGAAGTGGTTGCTGATGAACACGCGTTGCAGCAACGTAGGTGAATAAGAAGAACGGGTCTGGCGCAGCGACAGGAACCGATAGCGGGCCTCAGCATTCAAGCGGTAATCGCCGCCGCCAATCTGCACCTCGGCGTCAGTGGTCACGTAGATATCGTTTTTTAACCGGAACTGGGCTTCACCGCCAATGAAATTATCTGCGATGGTGCGTTTCTCCCTTTCCATGGTAGACGTAGTAACCACTTTCCCTTCCGCATCTCGAGAGAAATTGCGTCCCTCGGCCGTCACTTCATAAGACCCGTCGCGCCGTTTGGCGTAAGCCCGGTACACAAACAGGCGGCTGTTGCCCATTACCCCGAAGGTGTTCTCAATCTGCCTGAAATAAGAATCATCATAGGTGCGGGCTGTATCCAGGCGGGCCCTTGGGTAAAATTGCAAGACAAGGCGGCTAGGTCTTCCTGAGCCTAAGGTATCATAGGGCAATTCAGTATCAGAGTACGCATTGGTCTGCGAATTAACATCCAGGGTGTGGTAGAGCTGCAATCCGGCGCCCAGGAGCTTGTACCAATGAGTGGCATGGAAATTATTGCGTTTCTCATCAGACACCGCATGCTGCAACCAGACCGGCTCCGATTTATAGTCAAAGAGACTATCCTGCGGCTCGCCCGGCTCTGGCCTGATGCCTCCTTGCTCTACCTGCTCATGGCTGCTCAGGTTGTAGTTGGCCATGAGTCGGTAGCGTTCGTTTTTGCTGTAATAATGGGTAAACGCCTGAAAACCGTAATGGCTCACCAACCCGTCTATGCCGCTGCCCAGACTTCCTATCTGCCGTTCAGACCCTACCCGCTCATACCCAATACCCACGTTCCAGTTAGCCGCCACATTACGCGTATGCTTGGCCCGGAAGATCTGCTCCCCTAAGGCTCCCTGTGAATAATTCAGGAAGGTGAAGGGCGATTTGGTGTCATAATACTCCATGGCGGCGGGGTTCACCGCGTACGGATCAAAGGCGTTTCGGCCTAAGCGGTTCCCCAAGGTGGTGGGCATGCGCCAGAAAAGTGGCTGTGACGCAGTGCCTATGTTGCCCAGGTTCTGTTGCAGGGTGGAGTCATAGTACCAATGCCGGAAACTGGAGAGATTGGTCAGGGAAGTATCAATACGGGAGGGCGTCAGGTTTCCCTTGAAGATATCGGCTTCATAAAGCACCATGGTGGTGGCCGAGCCATAGATGGCCTTGGTAGAGTCGTTCAGGATCTGGGCCTCGGACTCCCCAGGAAAGCCCAGCCAAACCAGCAAAGCCGCAGCAAAAATTTTCTTACAAGTCACGTTCAAAAGTAGGCATTTAAATCTGAACCCGGGTAGACACCCACTCCCTGACGGTTTGGTCAAAAGAAGGGATCTGGGCGGCAAAAGTATTGGTAATAGGCAGGAAGAAAACCGGGTGCTCCTGCCAAAGTTCTCTCAGGTTCGGTTCCTGCCACTTTACGGCGTCTTTCTGGGTCATCACAATTCCGTCGGCCCCTTCCCCTGCTGCCGCAAAGAAGCCCAGCACCTCCGCCACCCGAGCGGGGGTAACGGCCGCATGGTCAGGCCAGTCAAAGTGACGTAAAATGGTAAAACCGTTGTCTTCCAGGTGGTGCACCAGGGGCTGCGCATTGGCAATACCCGTCACCAGAACTACCCTGTTGCCTAACGTCTGTTGCCGCCCTAAAGGTACAGCCGGACCATAGACAATTTGCGAGAAGAAAATTGGAATTTCTGGGCGAGTGTACCGCCGCACCTGTTCTCTCACCTGAGCCTGCTTTTCAGCAGTAAGTTCAGCGGGGCATTTGGTCACCACCACGGCGTCGGCGCGCCGGGCTCCTGCCCGGGGTTCCCGTAACCGGCCCATGGGCAGCAGGTAATCCTGGGTGAACAAGTTTTTATATTCAGAAAGGAGCAGATAGGAAGAAGACTTCACGGCCCGGTGCTGGAACGCATCGTCCAGCAGGATCACCTCCAGGTCAGGGAAAAGTTGGAGCAAGCGCTGAATGCCCTCGGCCCTTTTCTCACTGACAGCAACGCGCACTCCCGGCAGGCTTTGGGTGTATTGGAAGGGTTCATCCCCCAGGGTATGGGCAGTAGCCGCCGCATCTGCCAACACGAAACCTTTGGTGGCGCGCTTGTACCCCCGGCTCAGGATGGCCACCTTCTTCGGCTGCAACAGCCGGGCCAGGTATTCCACCTGCGGGGTTTTGCCCGTTCCGCCCACGCTCAGGTTGCCCACGCAAACCACTGGGATCGGTGCCTGGTAGGAAGAAAAAAGACCTTTATCGTATAAAACATTGCGAAAACGCACCCCTGTGCCGTACAAAAAGGCGAACGGGGAAAGAAAGAACCGAAGGACGGGCGGCAGTGCGGGCATGGTCTGCAAAAGTACATGATTTTTGCCTTTCTTTGCCTTTACCGGCTTTAAACCTAAAAAATGACCAAGATAAAAGAAGTGTTGCAGGTATTGGAGCGATACGCCCCGCCCGCCTATCAGGAATCTTATGACAATGCCCTGCTGCAGGTGGGCGACCCAGAGGCTACCGTGACCGGCGTGCTGGTCACCTTAGACTGTACCCTGGAAGTGGTGCAGGAGGCCCTTGACCGGGGTTGTAACCTCATTGTGGCGCACCACCCCGTCATCTTCAAGCCGCTCAAGAACCTGACTGGCAAAACCCCGGTAGAACGCATCCTGCTCAAGGCCTTGCAACACCAGATCGCCATTTTTGCCTGCCACACCAACCTGGACCACGTGCACAACGGCGTCAACCGGAAGCTCTGCGAAAAACTGGGCCTGCAGAACCCCAAGATTCTGGCCCCCAAAACGCAAATCCTCACCAAACTGGAAACCTATGTGCCCCTGGAAGACACCGAGAAGGTCTTGGCCGCTCTGCATGCGGCGGGTGCCGGGCAGATCGGTGACTACTCAGACTGCAGCTTTCGGATAACTGGCACCGGACGGTTCACGCCCTCGGCCCAAGCCAATCCACATATAGGAGAGCCTTGCCAGACCGAGGAAACCATAGAGAACAAGATTGAGGTGGTATTCCCAGCCTTCAAGCAGGCGCAGATCATGCGGGCGCTGCTCAAAGCCCATCCCTATGAAGAGGTGGCCCATTACCTGGTGGCGCTGGAGAACGAGAACCAGGAAGTAGGCGCGGGCATGGTGGGCGAGCTGGAGACCGCCCTTTCCGGCGAGGAGTTTACCCGCCACGTGAAGGAAAGCCTTCAGATCAGCACCTTCCGGCATACGGCCTGGCCCACAGAACCCATCAAACGGGTGGCGGTCTGCGGCGGGGCCGGCAGTTTCCTGACCCGGCAGGCCAAAGCGGCTGGTGCCCAGGTGTTCCTGACCGCTGATTTGAAGTACCACGATTTTTTTGAAGCCACGGAGCACCTGGCCCTGGTAGACGTGGGCCATTATGAAAGCGAAGTTTATACGAAGGAGCTTTTTTATGATATACTTACGAAAACTTTTTCTAATTTTGCAGTCGAATTGGCCTTTACCCATACCAATCCAGTAAGACACAGCTAAATATACATGGAAAGTACTGTAGCAAGTAAGTTAGATGCACTTCTAAGACTTCAGAGCTTAGATTCTCAATTAGACCAAATTCTACAAGTTAGAGGCGACCTACCGGAAGAGGTTCGTGACCTGGAAGATGAGATTGCCGGCTACCAAGTACGCGTGAGCAAATTTGATGAGGAGATCGCTGAACTACAGCAGTCTATTGCCAGCCGCAAGCAGGCCATCAAAGACTCTGAGAAGCTGATCAAGAAATACGAAGAGCAACAGGAGAATGTGCGTAACAACCGCGAGTTTGACGCCATCACCAAAGAAGTGGAGCTGCAGAAACTGGAAATCCAGATCAACGAGAAGAAAATCCGCGAGGCCAATTTTCAGATAGAGCAGAAAAACCAGGACATCCAGGAAACCAAGAACCGCCTGGAAGAGCGCCAAAAAGACCTCAACACCAAGAACAGTGAGTTGCAGGTGATGGTGAACGAAAGCGAAGCCGACGAGCGCAAGCTGAACGAGGAAAAGGAAGAAGCCATCACCCACATTGAGGAACGCCTTTTGTTCGCCTACAACCGGATCCGGAAAAACGTACGTAACGGCCTGGCCGTGGTAACGGTGAAGCGTGACGCCTGCGGCGGATGTTTCAACACTGTTCCCCCGCAACGCCAGTCAGACATCGCCTCTAAGAAAAAGATCACCGTGTGCGAGCACTGCGGCCGTATCTTAGCCGATGTTGAGCAAAAAGTAATAACCCAATAGGTTTAAGAAAAAATCAACAGGAAAGGGATGGCGAAAGTCATCCCTTTTTCTTTGCCTGTCTAGGTGGCCTCTGCCCTTTTACGCCATTGTAATTCTGGGCTTGTTTTTAGGAAATCACCTCTAAAGCGTCCAATTCAAGAAAGGCTTTCCTTGGCGGCGCGGCTTAGCCAAGCCAAACAAACTGCGTATCTTTGCCGCCTGTTCGTTTACCACCCATCCTCCATGCGCCAGCTTTCCTTGCCCGTTGCCTCCTTGCCTCTTCCTGTCCAGCAATGGAAACAACAAGCCCTGGCGTGGGCTGAAGCGGGACACCAGGTAGTAGCCTATTATGAACCCAATGATATTCCGTACCGGCACGGCGCTTTCCAGAACCTGTTGGGCGTACGGCGGAAGGCCCAAGACCTGATCTTGTCCTGGTCGGCCCTTCAGGAAAACCTGGTTCTGCCCAGGCCCTGTCCGCTCATGGGCTACCTCACCTATGACCTTAAAAACGGACTGGAAAAACTGCACAGTCAGCACCCAGACTACCTTGGGTTCCCGGAGCTCACCTTCTTTGCCCCTGAGACTTGGATCACCTTTTCCGCAGAGAGCATCACCATCTCCTCCACGGTAGAAGAGCCAGAAGCGGTAGCCCAAGCCATTCTCGCCACCTCGTTTACCGGCTCTTTTTCGCAAAGCCCCATCCAAACGCAGGCCCGGGTGGCCAAGGAAGACTACCTCCAGACTGTGGAGCAACTGCGGCAGCACATCCTGGAAGGGGATGTATATGAGGTGAATTACTGCCAGGAGTTCTATGCCGAGGAGGTGCGCCTTTCTCCCCTGCCCCTGTTCTGGAAACTGAACCAGGCCTCCCCTACGCCCTTTGCAGGATTCCTTAAACTTGAAGACCGGTACCTGCTGTGCGCCAGCCCTGAACGGTTCCTGAAAAAGGAAGGGAACGTACTCATCTCCCAACCCATCAAAGGCACCATCCGGCGCGGGAACACCCCGCAGGAAGACGAACACCAACGCCAGTTGCTGGCCTCCAGCGAAAAGGAACAAGCCGAGAACATGATGATTGTGGACCTGGTGCGCAATGACCTGAACCGGGTAGCCTCCACCGGCACAGTGCAGGTAGAGGAGCTGTTTGGTCTGTACGGCTTCCGCTACGTGTGGCAGATGATCTCCACGGTAACCGGCCAGGTGCCTGACTCCGTCTCCCCGGTGGAGGTCCTGAAAGCCACCTTCCCGATGGGTAGTATGACCGGCGCTCCTAAGATCAGGGCCCTGGAGCTGATAGAGCAATACGAACAAACCAAGCGGGGCCTTTACTCTGGGTCACTGGGATATTTCCTGCCCAACGGCGACTTTGACTTTAACGTGGTTATCCGCAGCTTGCAGTACAACGCCCAATCAGGCTACCTTTCCTTTGAAGTAGGCAGTGCCATCACCTATGACTCAGACCCGGAGCAGGAATACCAGGAATGCCTGCTCAAGGCCGAGGCCATCAACCAGGTGCTCCAGAACCTACCACGGTAATCTACCCTCGCCCTCCACCACAGGATTTCCAAAGTTTTCAGGCTCTTTTCCCCAAAAGGGTACCAAAACCCTTCGGCTGAAGGATAAAAAATAAACTGCCATTCTGTCACAAACGCGGTAATATACGTATCTTTGCGTTTTAAAATGCCTTTTATGCACGCACCCATCCTGGACTTAGACTTTATAGACAACCGTACGCCGGAACAAGCCGCCGCGTGTGACACGAAAGTTACGGTTGACTCCAACACCGGACGCCAGCGGAAGCTATATATTGAGAGTTACGGCTGCCAGATGAACTTCTCTGACAGCGAGATCGTCTCTTCCATTATGTTTGAGGCCGGCTTTGACACCACCTCAGAAGTGAACAATGCGGACCTGGTATTGCTGAATACCTGCTCTATCCGGGAAAAAGCTGAGCAAACCGTGCGCCACCGCCTGACTCAGCTGCAGCATCTAAAGAAAAAGAAACCCGGTATGGTGGTGGGCGTGCTTGGCTGCATGGCCGAGCGCCTTAAGAAGAACCTGCTGGAAGAAGAGAAAATGGTGGACTTAGTCGTAGGTCCAGACGCGTACCGTGATCTTCCCTCGCTCATCAATGAGGTGGACAGCGGCCAGAAAGCGGTGAATGTGCTGCTTTCCCGCGAGGAAACTTACGCTGACATCAATCCCATCCGCCTGAACAGCAACGGCGTGAGCGCCTTCGTCTCCATCATGCGGGGCTGCGACAACATGTGCTCTTTCTGCGTGGTGCCCTTCACCCGGGGCCGCGAGCGCAGCCGTGATGCCCATTCCATTGTGCGGGAAGCCCAGGAACTGGTTAACCAGGGCTACAAAGAAGTGACCCTGCTAGGCCAGAATGTGGACTCTTACAAATGGGCTTCTGAAGATGGCACCGACCGGGTTAATTTTGCCCAACTTTTGGAAAAAGTGGCGTTAATCAGCCCAGACCTGCGGGTGCGCTTCTCTACCTCGCACCCCAAAGACATCACAGATGACGTGTTGTACACCATGAAAAAGTACGACAACATCTGCAAATACATCCACTTACCGGCCCAAAGCGGCAACTCCCGCGTGCTGGACCTGATGAACCGCACCTATGACCGCGCCTGGTACATGGAGCGCGTAGACGCCATCCGGCGCATCTTAGGCCAGGAATGCGGCATCTCCACTGACATGATCGCGGGTTTCTGCTCTGAGACCGAGGAAGAGCACCAGGACACCTTGTCGCTTATTGACTACGTGCAGTATGACTACGCCTACATGTTCTTCTACTCAGAGCGCCCCGGCACATTGGCGGCCCGCAAGCTGGAAGATGACGTGCCCCTGGAAACCAAGAAGCGTCGCCTGCAGGAAATCATTGACAAGCAGCGGTTCTACTCCTATGAGCGGAACAAACTGGACGTGGGCAAAATCCACAAGGTACTGGTAGAGAACTTCTCCAAGCGGTCAGACGACATGCTCAGCGGCCGCAATGACCAGAACAAAGTAGTGATCTTCCCAAAGATGCACTTCCAGAAAGGCGACTACGTGAACGTGCTGGTGCATGACTGCTCCGTGGGCACCTTGTTCGGGGAACCGGTTCTTTAATTTGAAAATTTGGAGATGAGGAAATTTGCAAATGGATTTCCTCCAAAGCAGAAGCTACCTATTTCCAAATCTTCTCATTTTCAAATCTTCAAATCTATTTCATGCGTGATATTGAAATACAGTCGGTGAAGCAGCGGTTCGGCATCATCGGGAATTCCCCTTTGCTGAACTACGCCATTCAGGTGGCCGTGCAAGTGGCTCCCACGGATATGACCGTCCTGATCAACGGGGAAAGCGGAAGCGGGAAAGAATCCTTTTCCAAGATCATCCACCACCTGAGCCCCCGCAAACACGGCCAGTTTATTGCCATCAACTGCGGCGCCATCCCTGAGGGCACCATTGACTCAGAATTGTTCGGGCATGAGAAGGGTTCCTTCACCGGGGCGCAGGAAGCCCGCAAAGGCTATTTTGAGGTCACCAACGGCGGTACCATCTTTCTGGATGAGATTGGGGAGATGCCCCTGGGCACCCAGGCCCGGCTCCTGCGGGTGCTGGAAAACGGGGAGTTCATCAAGGTAGGTTCTTCTAAAGTGCAGAAGACCGATGTGCGCGTGGTGGCCGCCACCAATGTGAATTTGATGCAGGCCGTGGAGCGCGGGAAGTTCCGTGAGGACCTGTATTACCGGTTGAACACTGTGCCCATCAGTGTGCCCCCTTTGCGGGAACGCGGAGAAGACACCCATTTGCTCTTCCGGAAGTTCGCCAGTGATTTCGCGGAAAGATACCACGTAAAGCCCATCACCCTCACCTCAGAAGCGGTGCAGGAACTGCTGCGGTACCGGTTCCCGGGCAACATCCGGCAGTTGAAGAACATCGTGGAGCAGATCTCGGTGCTGGAATACGACCGCGAGATCAGCGCTACCACCTTGCGTAAGTACCTTCCGCAGGAACAGCAAAACCAATTGCCGGCACTGTTCCACCAGCACGGGCAGGCCGAAGGCGGCAACGGCATTTCTGAACGTGACCTGCTCTACAAGGTCTTGTTTGACATGCGCAAAGACATGAATGACCTGAAGCAGGTCGTCTTTGATTTGTTGTCGCACCAGCCAGCTGACACGGAACTTCTCAAAAACAACCGGCATTTGTTTGAAGAGGTGCAGCCGTTTGAAAAACCACCCGTGTACCGCTCCCCTGAACGCCGGGATGGCTACATGCTGGCCGTAGACGAACCCGACGAGGAATACGAGGAGAAGGTGGAGGACATTTCGCATGAAACCGAGGAGGAAAGCCTTTCTCTGGAGCACAAGGAAAAGGAAATGATCCTGAAAGCGTTAAAGAAGCACGGGAACAAACGCAAATACGCCGCCAAAGACCTGGGCATCTCAGAACGCACCCTTTACCGCAAATTAAAACAATACGACCTTGAAGACCTATAACCCTGCCCGTTTCCTGCTTCTGCTCTGCCTGCCGTTCCTGCTGAGCGGCTGCTACTCCTTCTCTGGGGTGAACCTGTCACAGGATGTAAAAACCATCTCCATCACCAACTTCAACAACGCCTCTGGCCAGGGACCCTCTAACTTACAGCAGTTTATCACTGAGGACTTCAAAGATTACTTCCAGCGGAATACCACCTTGCGTATCCTGCCCCAGGGCGGAGACCTGCAGATTGAAGGCCAGGTGTTGAGCTACACCTTCAGCCCAGCGGCTATCCAGCGCAGCGACATCCCTACCGGCGGCAACATTGGGCTGGACCAGGCCGGTGCTAACCGCCTTACCATTGTGGTGCAGATCAACTACACAGACACCAAGAACCCCACCAACAATTTTGACCAAAGCTTCTCCGGCTTTGCCGATTTCCCTCCTTCGCTGGATATCAACCAGATAAGCCAGGCGCAGATCAGGCAAATCACAGAACGCATTATTTATAGCGTTTTTACCAAAACGGTAGCGAATTGGTAAGTATCTTTGCAGCCCCATAAAGGCACTGAAAAGAAAAATTTCAGTGCCTTTATCATCTACTATCCTTATAAAGAGTAATTTGTCTGTGTCTTACCCAAGGCCAGGCTACAATGAGTTCCATGAACAAAGCGGCATTTCTAAATATTGTACGGCAGGTAGCCCCTATCCAGGACCAGGAAGTAGATGACCTGGAACGGTTGGTGGTGTCTTTCCCCTACTGCCAAACCGCCCACGTTCTCCTGGCCAAAGCCGCCCATGACCGCGGCAGCATGCTGTCCACTCAAAAGCTGCGGCGGGCTGCTGCCCACGTGTCTAACCGGCAACTGCTCAAACAACTGGTATATGCTTACCCGGCACTGGAAGAAGCCCCTGTTCTGCCGCAAGAACAAATAATGGAGCAGGAACCAGCCCCACCACCCGTTTCTGAGCCTTTTACTGAAAATCAGCCTTTAAACGCCCCGGAGGAAACGGAGGAAGAACTCCTTCTAACCTCCACTGAGGCCTTGGAACCTACTGCGCCTGCCCTTTCCTTGGCAGAACCGGAAGTAGAGGAACAACCCCTGGTAGCGGAAGAAATAGATGAGCCAGCGGTTGCTCAAGAATTTGAAGAAGCGCCGGTTCAGGAACCCATGGAGTTGCTTCCGGTGCTAGAAGAAACAGAGGAAGAAGAGACCACTGAAGACCTTACAGCTTTAGAAGAACAAGATCTGATGTTGCCGGCCCCCGCCGAAGAGGAAATCCTGGTAGAGGAACTTCCCCTGGAAGAACCTTTGGCAGAGGAGGCAGAAGCATCTTATTCTGATTTGACCTCTTTTCCTGAAAACAACTCTGAAACAGCAGTAGAAGAGACTTTTGTGGAGGAAGAGGATATCGAGTTGCCAGAAGATATTTCCTTATCTGAGGAAGAAGACAACCTGGATGAGCTGTTGGAACTGATTCAGATCAACAGCCTTTCCACCTTCAACCTTCCTTACCCCAGCGTTGATCTGAGCCACGAGGAAATCATCTCTGAGCTGACTTCTGGCATCAACAACAGGGAGCAGGAAACCGAGGAGGAAATTATCCTTCCCATCAACACAGACTCCAACTTGCCGGCTCAGGTGAAGGCGCTCGTTGCCCCTGAGGAAGACCCGGGCCTCAGCGCTTACCTGCAGATCGCGGAGCTGGATTCCTTGTATGACACCTCTGGCTATGAGTTCCCTACGCTTAAATTGCCCGAAGTGCCCTCCCCCGCTTCAGATGCTGATAACGCCCAGGATCCTTACCTATCCATCTTCACCCAGAACAATCTGGCGTACTGGATGGGCTCCAGCCGTTTAGGGGAAAGCATCCAGTTGAAAGATGACCTTACCTCTGCCACGCCGTTCTACTTCCAGCCAGAACTGATTCTGGAGCACGTGAAAGGCAAAGCCGAGCCCGCTCCCGCCCCAGACGTAGCGCCTATGGCTAAACTGGACCAGCAACTGGACATCATCAACCAGTTCCTGAAGACCACGCCCAAGCGCAAGACCCTGGCAAACGCCCAACTCACCCTGGAGCCGCAGGAAGATCTTTCGGCCAAAAGCTCTAAGATCAAAAAGACGCTGGTGTCTGAAAACCTGGCCCTCATCTTCATTAAACAGGGAAAGGGTAAGAAGGCCGTCAAAATTTATGAACAACTTATAGTGAAGTTTCCCGAAAAAAAGAGTTACTTTGCTGAACAAATTGAAAAATTAAGAAACGAATAATCCAATTATGTACATTGCTCTGATCAGCGTAATTCTTTTCCTGTGCGTGCTGTTGGTTCTGGTGGTCTTGTCTCAGAACTCAAAAGGCGGCGGATTGTCCAGCCAGTTTGGCGGCGGCGGCACCAGCCAATTAATGGGCGTGAAACGTACCGGTGACCTTCTGGAGAAGTTAACCTGGGGCTTCGCGATCGGAATCATTGTATTGACCTTGGCTTCCCATACCATTGTCTCAGACGGCGCTGCCGATAACCGTACCATCAACGAGCAGCGTGCTGGCCAAGCGGCTCCCGCTCCTGCCCCTGCTGCTCCGGCTATCCCGCAACAGAATGCAGCCCCTGCTGGCGCGGCCACTCCGGCCCCAGCTACCCCGGCTCCTACTGCTGACTCAGCGAATTAATAAAAGCCGATACAGACAACCCTTTGTTGGAGTCCGGGCCTTAAGTGGCCCGGACTTTTTTTTGCCCCGTTCCCTGGCGGTTTTGCCAAAAGAAGGCTCTAAACGCACATTTTGACAGTTTCTGAACTGACAAAATTAAAGCCGTCCTGACCATCCGTGTCAGGGAAAACACAGGGTTTTCCTTGTTCTGAGGGTGGAAAGCGGCAAGTTTGGCAGGAAACGGGAGTTGGCACAAGAATCGCTAATAGGGATACCAACCCCGGTAGGCTTGCTGCCGGGCATTATCGTTAACTTAATCTAATTTTATAACAACCCTATGGCCTTAGATCTAAAACCATTGGCAGACAGAGTAATCGTGTTACCTGCTGCGGCTGAAGAAAAAACCAAATCTGGTATCATCATTCCGGACACTGCCAAAGAAAAACCACAACGCGGCGAAGTAGTTGCCGTTGGAGAAGGAAAAATCTCCGATCAAGGTGTTTTAGTAAAGTCACAGTTGAAAGTTGGCGATCAAGTGCTGTATGGCAAATATGCCGGCACAGAGATCTCGTTAGATGGCGCTGACTACCTGATCATGCGGGAGTCTGACATCCTGGCGGTTCTTTAATCTTTATTTTTCTTAATCTCAACCATAATCTATCATAAGAAACTATGGCATCTAAAAACATCACTTTCGACGTAGAAGCGCGCAATAAGATCAAAAAAGGCGTGGACACACTGGCGAACGCCGTGAAAGTAACTTTAGGCCCAAAAGGCCGCAACGTAATCATCGACAAGAAATTCGGTGCTCCTAGCATCACCAAAGACGGTGTTACCGTTGCCAAAGAAATTGAACTGAAAGACGCCGTGGAAAACATGGGCGCTCAGTTAGTGAAAGAAGTAGCTTCCAAAACCGCTGACATGGCTGGTGACGGTACTACCACTGCCACCGTTTTGGCCCAAGCTATTTACACAGCCGGTTCTAAAAACGTAGCGGCCGGTGCCAACCCAATGGACCTGAAGCGCGGTATTGACAAAGCCGTTTCTAAAGTAGTGGCTAACCTGAAGGAGCAGTCTAAGAAGATCGAGAACTCTTCTGAGATCGCCCAGGTAGGTACTATCTCTGCCAACAACGACAGCGAAATTGGGCAGATGATCGCCGATGCCATGGACAAAGTGGGCAAAGACGGTGTGATCACGGTAGAAGAAGCCAAAGGTACAGAGACCGAGGTGAAAACCGTAGAAGGTATGCAGTTTGACCGCGGTTACCTGTCTCCTTACTTCGTGACCAACCCAGAGAAAATGGAAGCTGAGTTTGAGAACGCTTACATTTTGATCTACGATAAGAAAGTTTCTACCATGAAAGAATTGCTTCCGGTATTGGAGCAAGTGGTACAAACTGGCAAAGCCTTGGTGATCATCTCTGAAGACGTAGACGGCGAAGCCCTTGCTACCCTGGTAGTAAACAAACTGCGTGGATCCTTGAAAATCGCGGCGGTGAAAGCCCCAGGTTTCGGTGACCGCCGTAAAGCCATGTTGGAAGACATCGCTATCCTGACGGGTGGTACGGTGATCTCTGAAGAGCGTGGTTACAAACTGGACAACGCTACTCTTGAGTACTTAGGTCAGGCGGAACGCATCATCATTGACAAAGACAATACTACTATTGTGAATGGTCGTGGTGAGAAAGACGGTATCACTGCCCGCGTGAACGAGATCAAGTCTCAGATAGAGAAAACTACCTCTGACTATGACAGAGAGAAACTGCAAGAGCGTTTGGCTAAATTATCTGGCGGGGTTGCTATCCTTTACATTGGTGCCTCTACTGAGGTAGAAATGAAAGAGAAGAAAGACCGCGTAGATGATGCCTTGCACGCAACCAGAGCTGCCGTAGAAGAAGGTATTGTAGCTGGTGGTGGTGTGGCCTTGATCAGAGCTATTGATGCCCTGAACGATGTTGAGACCCGCAACGAAGACGAGAAAACCGGGGTGCAGATCATCCGCACGGCGCTGGAGTCTCCTCTGAGAACCATTGTGGCCAACGCCGGTGGCGAAGGTTCAGTGATTGTAAATGAAGTACGTGCCGGTAAAGCCGACTTCGGTTACAACGCCCGCGACGACAAGTTTGAGAACATGTTCGCCGCTGGTATCATTGACCCAACCAAAGTAACCCGTCTGGCCCTGGAGAACGCTGCCTCTGTAGCCTCTCTGTTGCTGACCACAGAATGTGTGATCGCTGACGAGCCTGAAGAAGGTGGCGCCGGTGCCGGTGGCGGAATGCCAGGCGGTATGGGCGGCATGGGTGGCATGATGTAATCAGCCCCTCAGCGTCTGCTGAACATAAAAAGGCCCGGTGCGTTTGCACCGGGCCTTTTGTTTTTAGTGCCTTTGGCCGGAAGCGGGAAAACCTCCTGCTTTCAGCAAAAGAAGCTAAAAACAACTGCCTTACTTCACCAGCTTGATTTTGATCTTGATGTCATGGGGGGCCGTTTCATCTCCGCCAAAATAAGGGTACAGTTGATACCCTTTCCCCTCCCCGGTACAGGCGCGGGCGTGTTCTACGGCGGCATTCCCTACTTGGTAGATGTACTTGGAGTCTGTTAAGGTAAGCATGCAGGTGTAGGTCTTGTTGAGGTCTATGGCCGTAATGAAGGTGGAGGTGTTCTTGCCGCCGTTGTAGGAATAGGCATGCAATTCCAGCCGGTTCTGGTACCACCGCCAGGCAAAGCGGGCGCTGTTCTCATGGTGGAACGTGCTGCAGTCAGACATACCGTACAGTTTGTTGATGTCAGCTTGGTTGCCTGGGTCTTTGGTGGCATAGATGGCCGTAGAATCAAACCGCACCTCAAACTTTATGGAATTGGTTTTCACCATCACAAAAGGATTGGTGGTTTCATGGCCGCCAGATTTGATGGAGTACGTGGTACCTTCTTCTACAATGGGTTCTTGGGGCTTTACGGCATCTTCTACTACTTCACAGGACAGGAACAAGAAGGGCATTACGGCGAGTAATGTGATTTTTTTAATAAAGGGTTGCATGGGTTTAGATTAGTTGAAGCAATTTAGGAAACTTCAATCACTCTAAATGCCCTATTCCCTTGATTATATATAACTTACAAAAGATTCAATTTTAAGTGTAATTATACAAATCAAAGACTACGGCGTGTCTGGCTCGTAGCACAGGTTGTACAAATCCTCCATGGTGCCATTGAAGACGTTCAAATCCAGGTGGCCTTTCACCCCTTCTAACCGGCCGTGTTCCGTATGTTGCCAGAACGCCCATTTGCTGTTGGCCAGCAAGTGGTTTTCTTTGGGATTATAATGCGCAATCCACAGCGGATAGTCATCAAAATACCCCGCCAGGTGCTGCTCATAAAAGGCGTAATTGGTATAGATGATGGGCTTAAGGTCATACGCCTCTTCTACCATGTCCAGCCACAGCTGTACCCCTGCCCGTATCTCCTCATCAGATTGGTGGTTCGTCACTTCCACGTCCAGCACCGGGGGCAGGTCTCCGGCTTCCAGCTTTACCTTTTTCAAAAAGTTCCGGGCCTGGCTTTCAGCGTCCCGCGCAGGCAGGAAAAAGTGATAGGCGCCTCTCAGTACGTCGTGTTTCTTCGCCTGGCGCCAGTGCCGGTTAAAGTACTTGTCCTGGTGCGTGATGCCTTCAGAAGCCTTGATGAAAACGAATTTAATGTGTTGGGCTTTCACAGCTTTCCAGTCTACCTGCCGCTGATGGTGGGATATATCCAGGCCCTTGACCTCATACCCCGCGGGATTCAAGGCAGTCAAGGTATTGGTCTGCGTAGCCTCTTCTATGGTATGCCGAAGATACGCCAGCCTGCCGCCTTCCTTGAAATACTCTATCCCCAGGCAAAGCACCAGAAACCCGCCTATCCCAAAAGACAAGGGCTTCCACCAGGTGCCGCCAGATGCCTGCTTTTTGCGGGGACCTGTTTTTCCTGCTCGCTTACGGGGGGCAACGGGTGTTTTTCTCATATCCCTACCGGGGAAGTAAAGGTTTGGGCATGGCTTTCTAGCCTCCTACAAATTTACCAATTCTTTTGGCACCTGAGGAACCTCCACAAAAAAGCCTTTGCCACAGATGTGGCAAAGGCTTTTGAAAATTAAAGGAAAAGCAATTAGTGGATGCCGTGCATTTTCTTTTTCAAGGTGCCGTTTAGGGCCAGCATGATCAGACCTGCTACAATAGGCATGGCCGTGAAGATCAGGAAGAAGATGGTAATGGAGTACTGCTCCGTAATGTGGTCAATGAAGCTACCGGTCAAACCAGCTAGGTAATTTGCCACGAAGTTGGCGATAAACCAGATCCCGAACATCAGGCCTACCAGCCTGGCAGGGGAAAGCTTGCTCACGTAGGAAAGCCCTACCGGAGAAACGCACAGCTCCCCCAAAGTATGGAACAGATAGGCCAGAATAAGCCACACCATGCTCACGGAGGCAGTTTTTGCCCCTTGTGGGATGGAAAGCCCGCCGTAGGCCAGGATACCGAACCCGATGCCCAGCAGGAACAGACCCAACGCGAACTTCACCGGCCCTGAGGGGTTCAGTTTACTCTCCCAGATTTTAGAGAAAATAGGGGCCAGGGAAATGATGAAGAAGGAATTCAGGATCTGGAACCAGGAAGCGGGTACCTCGGTGGCATCCGCAGAGAACTCCTTGTTCAACATCCAGATGATGATTCCCCAGATAATAAGGAAACTGGAACCCAGGAACAGGTTGGAGATGGGAATCTTCTTGTAGGTCTGGCGGAAGAGGTTCCAGAGCACATAAGTCAGGATGAGCATAGGGACCACCACCAGAAGGGCATTCACCCACTTGAAGATGGTGGCACTGCTTCCTTCCAGCACCCGGTTGGTGTAATCATTGGCGAAGATGGTCATGGAACCGCCCGCCTGTTCAAAGGCCATCCAGAAAAAGATAGTGAAGAACGCCAGTACCGAGATCACGATAATCCGGTCCCGCACCACATTAGCCGGCTCCTCTGCCTCCTTCTCGGCTGCCTTCACAGAGGCGTCGTTGTTGAGGATATGTTTAGGCCCCAGCCCAATTTTACCGAACAGGTTCTTGGAGAAGGCGAACTGCAGCATCCCGAAGAACATGAAGATACCGGCCAGTCCGAAACCATAGCTCCAGCCCACTTTCTCACCAATATAACCGCACAGCAGAATCCCCAGGAAGGCCCCGGAGTTGATGCCCATGTAGAAGATAGTGTAGGCCGCGTCTTTCTTTGCGGGGTTCTTGGTATACAACTGCCCTACCATAGAAGAGATATTGGGTTTGAACAACCCGTTCCCCAGAATGATAAGCCCTAAGCCAACGTAAAAGAAGAACTCGGTTTCCACGGCCATGCTGGCGTGGCCCAAGGTCATTAAAAGAGCACCTATGATAATGGCCATCCGGTATCCCAGGAACTTATCGGCAATGAAACCGCCCACAATGGGGGTCAGGTACACCAGACCGGTGTAAATCCCATACAGGCGCAGGGCCTCGTCCCTTTCCCAGGCCCAGCCGCCTTTCACCAGCGAGGAGGTCAGGAAAAGCACAAAAAGTGCCCGCATTCCGTAGTAGCTAAAACGCTCCCACATTTCGGTGAAGAACAAAACAAACAGCCCCGGAGGGTGCCCATTGTCAATCTCTACCGGATGTTCTCCGTATGGAATGTTGTGCTTGCTGACGTTGTCAGAAAGCGGATGGTCTTTTTCAGACATAAAGTGAAGGTTTAATTGTTGGTTGTTTTGAAGAGTCTGGTACTCCTATAAAAGGTAAATATATCATAATAGCCGCAGATGGACAAACTTCCCCCCTTGGGGAAGGGATTGGAAGAATCTTTCATCTATAATGATAACATACGTTAGTTTTTTTATAGATTTGCAAACCGAAGTTCAATTCCTTCCTTCCATTTTGAATTTTTAAAAATAAAAGCTTCCTTTATGAAAGAAATTGGCAAGAAGTCAAGCACTATGGATTTATCAAGCCTAGGTATCACAACAGCAAAAGAGATCCTCTGGAATCTTTCACCGGCGGAGTTAGTGGAAGAGGCTCTCAAGAACGGCGAAGGGTATTTAACGGATACCGGGGCCCTTATGTGCGACACGGGTGCCTTCACCGGCCGGTCTCCCAAAGACAGGTATGTGGTGCGCGATGCTGAGACAGAGCAATCTGTGTGGTGGGGCGATGTGAACATTGCTTATGACCCGGCCAAATTTGAAGCTTTGTACCAAAAGATGCTGGCCCACCTGGCCAACTGCAAACTATACGTGCGTGATGCCTATGCCGGCGCTCACCCAGAGTACCGCCTCAACCTGCGCATTGTCAACACCCAGGCCTGGCATAACCTCTTCTGCTATAACATGTTCCTGCGGCTATCAGAAGAAGACCTTCAAACCCAGATAGCAGATTTCACCATCATCAACGCCCCCGAGTTTGTGGCTGATCCCGCCGTGGACGGAACCAGACAACCCAACTTCGCCATCATCAACTTTAGCCGCAAGATGATTTTGATTGGCGGCACGGGCTACGCCGGCGAAATGAAGAAGGGAATCTTCTCAGTGTTGAACTACCTGTTGCCCCACAAACGGAACACCCTGTCCATGCACTGCTCTGCTAACGTGGGCCAAGACGGGGACACTGCTATTTTCTTCGGATTGTCCGGTACCGGTAAAACCACCCTTTCGGCTGATCCTAACCGCGGGCTTATTGGCGACGACGAGCACGGCTGGACCGAAGACAGCGTCTTTAATTTTGAAGGTGGCTGCTACGCAAAAGTCATTGACCTTACCCGCGAGAAAGAACCTCAGATCTGGGATGCCATCCGGTTTGGGGCGATCGTGGAGAATACCAGATTCATACCCGGCACCCGCACCGTAGACTACACAAACAAAACTGTCACAGAAAACACCCGTACCGCTTACCCCATTAACCACATTGACAATGCCATTGAGCCGTCCCGCGCAGACATCCCTAAGAACATCTTCTTTTTGACCGCTGATGCCTTTGGCGTGTTGCCTCCTATCTCGCGGCTGAACAAGTGCCAGGCCATGTACCACTTCATCTCTGGGTATACCGCCAAAGTAGCCGGCACAGAGGTAGGTGTGACCGAACCTCAGACGACTTTTTCGGCTTGTTTCGGGGCGGCGTTCCTTCCTTTGCACCCTACCACCTACGCAGAGATGCTGGGCAAGAAAATGACCGAGAACAATGTGAACGTGTGGCTGGTGAACACCGGCTGGACAGGCGGGGTGTATGGCGTTGGTTCCCGCATGAAACTGGGCTATACCCGGGCCATGATCACCGCGGCCTTGAACGGCGAACTGCAGAATGTCGCCTTCAGCAAACATCCGGTATTTGGCGTTGAAATTCCTGCCTCCTGCCCTAATGTGCCAACTGAGATCCTGAACCCGCGCAACACCTGGTCAGACAAAGAGGCGTATGACAGCAAGGCCAATGACCTGGCTAAGTCCTTTATTAAGAACTTCAGCAAGTACGCAGATTATGCAAACAAAGAGATATTGGCCGGCGCCCCAGAAGTGGCAGTAGAGGCCTAAGACTTTAATTATTTCCTTCACCTTATTAAAGCCTTCCACCCTGTGGAGGGCTTTTTTTATTTCAGCACCCACCCTGCCTGAATTTGCCGTATTTTTGGGAAACCAGCCTAAAATTAAATCGCTATGCACCTCTTCTTCACCCCAGACCTGCTACCATCAGATACCTCCTATACCTTGTCTGAGGAAGAGTCGAAGCACTGCACGCGGGTGCTTCGGCTGGGTCAGGGAGACGCCGTTACCTTGATAGATGGCCAAGGCGGAATGTTTGAAGCACAGATTGCGGAGCCAAACCCTAAGAAGACTAAAATCAGCATCTTACGTCACCACGCAGAATACCAGAAACGACCTTACCAGATCCATGTGGCCGTAGCGCCCACCAAGAACATGGACCGGATGGAGTGGTTCGTGGAGAAGGCCGTGGAAATGGGTATTGATGAGATCACCTTCCTGCAATGCGCCCGCTCTGAGCGCAAGAACCTGAACCTGGAGCGCCAGGTGAAAATTGCAGTGAGCGCCATGAAACAGTCCATGAAAGCGTACCTGCCTACCCTGCACCCCTTGACCCGCTATGCAGATTTCCTGCAGCGCCCGCTTCAGGGGCAGCGGTTCATTGCGCATCTGGTGGAGGGACAGGAACGCCAATCCTTGGCAAAAAGCATCACCGCACCTGATACCTACACTATATTAATAGGCCCCGAAGGAGATTTCAGCCCCGAGGAGGTAGCGCAGGCCTTGCAGGCTGGTTTTAAACCCGTTACCTTAGGCCAAAGCCGGTTACGGACCGAGACGGCTGCCTTAGCGGCGTGCCATACCATCCATGTCTTGTTAGACGTTTAAGGTTTACAGCTTCTTTTCAGAAAATCCATGCAAAAACGGTTTCTTCTCCTGTGTTTCCTGGTGGTGTTGGGTGCCTCTCAGGCCTGGGCGCAGCGCCCCAGTTTCAAAATCGCGCGCCTCAAATACGGCGGCGGTGGTGACTGGTATTCAAATAAAACCTCCTTGCCCAACCTCATCTCTTTCTGTAACCGTGAACTGAAGGCGAACATCGCACCGCAGGAGGAAACCGTGGAGCCAGGCAGCCCAGAAATGCTGGACTATCCGTTCGTGCATATGACCGGGCACGGCAACGTCATCTTCACCGAGGCAGAGGTGCAGAACCTACGCAAATACCTCACCGGCGGCGGTTTCCTGCACATTGATGACAACTACGGGCTGGATAAATTCGCGCGGCGCGAGATGAAGAAAGTCTTCCCGGAGTTGGACTTTATAGAACTGCCGTACAACCACCCTGTCTACCACCAGAAGTTTGATTTTCCCAGAGGCCTTCCCAAGATTCATGAGCACGACAATAAGCCGGCTCAAGGTTTTGGCATCATCTACCAAGGCCGCTTGGTTTGCTTTTATTCTTATGAGAGTGACTTAGGCAACGGCTGGGAAGACCAGTCGGTGCACAATGACCCCATAGAGAAACACCAGGCTGCTTTGCGCATGGGAGCCAATTTGGTGTCTTATGCGTTGACAAACTTTTAAAAGTCTTTTCTTTCACCTGCCTTTCATTTTTAGGCTTGTTTTCTGAAAAGGCCTTTAAAACACATTTGCCTGCGCCCTCCGGTGGCGAGAGGCTAAGGTATATTGACAAAGTAAGTGGTATGTTC
Organism: Rufibacter glacialis; assembly: GCF_008271745.1. Classification (GTDB taxonomy): domain Bacteria; phylum Bacteroidota; class Bacteroidia; order Cytophagales; family Hymenobacteraceae; genus Nibribacter; species Nibribacter glacialis. The sequence continues at coordinate 272,940 of NZ_VKKZ01000020.1, forward strand.
AAAATCCGTAGGGAACCGGAGGCAAAGAAGCTAATGGCGGAGACACTCGCAGGTCCTCCGGACACTCCGAGGTCTTATGAGAAGGCATGGTCGGTTCGCTCACCTTCTTTAATTAGAAAACCATACCTGGAAATTTCTTTCTAAGAGGCAAAAATCACAAACTTCTACCTACTGCAATACTGCCAACTCAAAAGACCTTGGAGTGTCCGGAGGACCTGCGAGTGTCTCCGCCACTTACCTGCGTTTTGAGCCTCTTTTCCTTAAACAGCGCCAAAAACCCTTCCTGCTTTTTACTCCCTTGAATAAGGTTGCGGAACTGAAATCTCTTTTTTGTATTTTTGGTGTGGAGGTCAGACTATCTGGCCCATGTGTATGGAATTAGCAAGATTAGAGATCAAGGGCTTCAAGAGTTTCGGCGACAAAGTCACTATTAACTTTGACAGCGGCATTACTGGGATTGTGGGGCCTAACGGGTGCGGGAAATCCAATATCGTGGATGCCATCCGGTGGGTGCTGGGCGAGCAGAAGACGCGGAACCTGCGCTCCGACAAGATGGAGAGCGTGATTTTCAACGGCACCAAGAACCGGAAGCCGCAGCAGATGGCCGAGGTGTCGCTCACGTTCAACAACAACAAAGGCATCCTGCCCACCGAGTACTCCCAGGTGACCATCACCCGCCGCTACTACCGGTCCGGAGAAAGTGAATACCTGCTCAACAACGTCACCTGCCGTCTCAAAGACATCAACGATCTGTTCCTGGACACGGGCATTGGCTCTGACTCGTACGCCATCATCGAACTAAAGATGGTGGACGATATTCTCACGGACAAGGACAACTCGCGCCGGAATCTGTTTGAGGAGGCTGCCGGAATCTCTAAATTCAAAGTACGCAAGAAACAGACGCTCAAAAAACTGGAGGAAACCGATGCCGACCTGGAGCGCGTGGAAGACGTGCTGTTTGAGATTGGCAAGAACCTCAAAAGCCTGGAACGCCAGGCAAAAACCGCGGAGCGCTACCTCCACCTCAAAGACGAATACAAGAAACTAAGCCTGGAATACGCCCGCCGCAACATAGGCCACCACCAGGAGGCTTTGGAGCGGCTGGAAAACGAACTCAAGAAGGAAACCGACCGCAAGGGCTCCTACTCTGAGGAACTGGCGATGTTGGAAGATACCCTGCAGGAACAGAAGACCCTTTTAGACCGCACCCAGCACGAACTGCAGAACAAGCAGAAAGAAGTCAATGACCACACCGGCCAACTGCGCCAACTGGAGAACGACATCAAGCTGAAAAGCGAGCGGAACCTGTACCTGCAGGAGCGCGTGCGAACCTTGCACACCCAAATAAACCAGGACACCACCAACATCAGCCAAACGGAGAACAGCCTGGGCCAGCTACAGAACGACCTGGAGCAGATCCAGGAAGAGTTACTCATTTCTGAGGAGCAGCTGGGGTTGACCAAAAAGGAACTGGAGCATGTAAACCAGCAGAAAGCCGAGCTGCAGAAAGAACTGCAGGAAAAAACCATGGCCCAGCGCCAGGTGCAGAACGAGGCCTTCACGGTGAACAAAAGCATTGAGATTACGCAGGTTCAGATGCAGAGCCACCGTATGGAGCTGGAGCGCCTGCAGCAGATGGAAGGCCACGAAAACGAGATCGCGCAGCAGCACGAATCGGCGTTAGCCGAAACCAGGATCTTGTTGGAAGAAGCCCAGGAAAATCTGGCGGAGCTGCAGGAAGCAGAAAACGAGCTTCGGGCGGAGATGGTCAAAACCGAGGAGACGCTGCACGAGTTACGCCAGCAGCTCATTGACCTGAACCGCGAGCACGACGCCAAGAAGAACCAGTACCACCTGATGAAGTCTCTGGTAGACAACCTGGAGGGTTTCCCTGAGGCCATCAAATTCCTCTACAAAGAAGAGAACTGGAAAAAACCGGCCCCGCTCCTCTCTGATATCATCTCCTGCGACCCCGAGTACAAGAACCTCATTGAGACCTACCTGGAGCCGTACATGAATTTCTTCGTGGTAGACACGCCGCATGAAGCCGTGGAGGCCATTGACTTACTAAAAGAGCAGAACCAGGGCCGGGCAAGTTTCATCATCCTCTCAGAGGTGGAGGAAATGGAAATCCCGGATACCCTCAGCACTCCCAAATACAAAGCCGCTCTGGAAGTAGTAGCCGCTGAGGAGAAGTACCACTCCCTGCTGCGCTTCATGCTCAGCGAAGTGTATTTAACCGATACCGCTGACACCGAACTGTTCCTCAGCGACGGCCGCACCTATATTACTACGGATGGTTCAGCGATCAAAAAACCCCTGAGCTTGTCCGGGGGATCCGTGGGCTTGTTTGACGGCAACCGCCTGGGCCGAAAACAGAACCTGGAGAAACTAGCCGAAGAACTGGAAACTCTGCAGGAAGAGCAGGATAAGCTGAAAGTGAAGATCACTACCCTGCAGCAGGTGCTGCAGAACCAAAAGGAAAGCACCCAGCAGGAACAGATAAGGGTACAGGAGCGCGACATCAACCACCTGCAGCAGGAGTTGGTAAGCCACAAGGTACGGTATGAGCAGTTCCTCTTGAACCAGCAGAACCAGGCCTCCAAGAAAGACGAGTTATTCGAGAAAATTCAGGAACTAGGCGATAAACTGGCGGACCTGATGCCGGATGCTGAAAGCAAGAACCTGGCCCTGAAAAGCTATGAACAGGAGCTGGCCGGTTTAACGCAGGTTCTGGAAAAACAGAATGAAATCATCTCGGAGGTCAGCGGCATTTTCAATCAGGAGAACATCAAGTTCCACCAGCTCAAAAACCGGCTACAGAGCATCCAACAGGAATTGGCTTACAAGCAGAAGACGGTCATGAACCACCAGGAGCGCCTGGTGCAACTGCAAGACGAGTTAAGCCGCGCCGAAGACGAGACCGTTTCGTTGGACCAGTTTGTGGAAGACCAGAACCACCTTTTAGAGGAAGGCATGGTAGCCCGCAAGGAAATGGCCCGGGAGTTGGACGAGATTGAGAAAGCCTATTTTTCTTTGCGCGGCGAGATTGACGAGAAAGAGAAAAACATTAGAGAACTGCAGCGCAAAAAGCAGAACACCGACGAGGTATTCCAGTCCATGAACCAGGCCATCACAGATACCCGCATCAAGTTGGTGTCGGTGATTGAGCGCCTCTCGGCGGAGTTCAACATGAACCCCGAAGATTTAACCGAGGCCCCTACCGAGAAGCTGGACATCAGCAACGAGGAGCTGAGCCAGCAGGTACAAACGGTGAAACAGAAGCTGGAGAACATCGGTCCGGTGAACCCCATGGCCGCCGAGGCGTACCAGGAAATTGATACCCGCAACCAGTTCATCCTGACCCAGAAGAACGACTTGCTGGATGCTAAGAACCAATTGCTAGACACCATCGCGGAAATTGACACCGTGGCCAAGGAGAAGTACCTCACTGCCTTTGACCAGATCAAGGACAACTTCATGCGGGTGTTCCGGTCGCTCTTCTCAGATGAAGATACCTGTGACCTGTACATCGCGGACCCCAGCAACCCGCTGGAGTCGAAGATCGAGATCATGGCCCGCCCCAAAGGCAAGCGCCCGCTCACCATCAACCAGCTTTCGGGTGGGGAGAAAACCTTGACGGCCATTTCGCTCCTATTCGCTATTTACCTGCTCAAGCCCGCGCCGTTCTGTATCTTTGACGAGGTAGATGCGCCGCTGGACGATGCCAACATTGACAAGTTCAACAACATCGTGAAGAAGTTTTCCCATGACTCGCAATTTATTGTGGTCACGCACAACAAACGCACCATGGTTTCCACGGATGTGATCTACGGCATCACCATGCTGGAGGTAGGCGTGTCAAGGGTAATCCCGGTAGACCTCCGCGACCTGGCCCCAGAACCAGAAACCCGAGCCGCCTTGTCTGCTTAGGGTCTGACTTAGGAAAATTTTATTTATACTAACGCCTCTGCCGTTTAAGGCTTGTTTCTTGAAAACGAGCTTTAAACGGCAGAGGCGTTTTTGTTAAAAAGATGGTGGTGGCTGAAAGAAAGTGATTGGAAGAGAAATCAGTTCTTAATCAGAAAACTTGCTCACCAACAATTTTCTTACCCTTGCGGTATTTCTTTGAATTCACTTCTTCTATATTACTTCAAATGGAAGATGCCTGGCATAAGACTGCCTAGCTCTTGCCATTGCTTCCCTTTTGCCACATCTTCCTTCCTACCCCTTCCCTAATTTAATTCCTTGACTTCCTCCTGCCGCTTCTTCTTCTTCTCTTCCTACCCTATCCTCTTTTAAATTAATTGCTCTCCAACGTTTGTCATCTTGGAAAAGATCTTGTGGGCGAACAGTAGTAGCAGTTCACCAAAGCTTTTCTAGTTCAGTCACAAGATCCTTTCAGGATGACAAAAGTGGTTTAATTGCATCATCTTTCAGGGTGATATGCTGGTTTGGTTGGAGCATCTTTCTGGAATTTTGGTTGGTTTGTTAAATCCAGTTTGTGCCAATCGCTTATTTGTTGTTGTTGTTGTTGTTGTTGTTGGTGGTGGTGGTTTATTTGTGCCCTTCATTAAGGTAAGCCTTGTAGAGTTTGGGCAACCTCAAGGGATTGCCCCTTTGTTGGTTTGTTTAAGCAACCTCTTTTCCTGTTACAAGAAACCTTTTTCCCCTTATTAGGGCACAACGCATTTTGAGCCGTAGAGACAAGGCATGCCTTGTCTCTACATTATTGTTCCAACACTGGTGAGGGAAGGGGCATTGTCTTTTTTCTTTTTCAGGAAATGGTTCTTCAGAAATCTTTTGGCTCTTCCTTTAAAAACAAAAAGTGTTTAGGGCCTGTTTTCAAGAAAGCAGGCCCTAAACACTTGAAACTTCCCTATTAGTTGGCTTATCTCACTCCCTGGCTTGGGAATTTTGGGGTAACGGTGCGGTAGAAGTCCAGGATCTTGACCATGTCGGCTTCAAAGTCTCCGGTGGGGTGAATAGTAGGCCCTATGCCGGCTTCTTTTTTGGCGTAGTCCAGGTAGCCTAGTAGAATAGGCACCCCGGCTTGCACCGCGGTATGGTAGAATCCTTTTTTCCAACGGGGTTGGTACTTGCGGGTTCCCTCAGGGGTGACCATCATCACCATTTCGTCGTATTCTTTGAAAAGGTCAACCATGGCAGCTACCAGGTTGTTGTTCTTCTTCCGGTCTACGGGCACGGCTCCCATAGACTTGAGTAAGGCGCCCATTGGAAAGAAAAAGGCCTCCTTTTTTATGGTGAGCTTCACGGGCACATCCATGAGGTAAAAAGCGGCCCTGGCGTACACAAAATCCCAGTTACTGGTGTGGGGCGCGGCTATCATGATGGCTTGTTTAATACCAGGTGGCATGGAGCCCTTTAACTTCCACCCACTCACTTTGAAGATGACCTTTGCTAATGCCTTTCCAAACATAATGTTGACTTGGTTCGAAGGACAATATTACAAAAAAACCAGCCTTCCAGCTGGTTTTCCTTTATAATATCCCTGAATTACCTGGGGGCTAATTTGAATTTGCGTTCCCTGAAAAGATATACCTGCATCCCCACATTGACTGATGGCCCCCACTCTGTCAGTTTCCGGTTGTTTTCAGCGGGTCTTTTTTCCTGGTAATAAGAAAACAACAAGGCGGGCTCTACGGCTACCTTGGGATTGATGAAAATGGCATAGCCTACTCCTCCTTTGTATTCCGCAATATCTGTTTTGGCTGCCCCGGGCCGGTTATTGATTCCTACTACGGCACTTCCCTCGCCAAATATCCCGTTTCTCAGATAATACCGGGCAAAGGGTCCGGCTAGAAGATTGGTAGACTGTACCGGCATTTGACCGGAGAGTTCTTCTTTAGAATGGAAGATGGTGGCTTTGGCTCCTACCGCTACATTGCCCAGCACGAAGTAACCTACTTTAGCATCCAGGTCTGCCTGTTGCCGATGCCCGGAGACGGGCTCCCCCACACTGGTGATATTGATCCGTTTGTAGGATCCGGAGAGGCTCCCCCCTACCATTAAGGTGCGCTGGAAAATTTTAGTAGGCACCAGCGTACCCCGGTTCTCCTGTGCGTTCACCTGCTGGAAAGGTAACAGAAGAAGGCTTAAGTAGAGCAACTTTCTCATATAGTCATTTTAAAGGTTTGGGAGCCTCACGATGGCTTATACGAGAACGCTAAAAAATAAAATTAATTATTCAAGTTAAGTGATAGGATAATTTATATAGCCCCGGTTGTTTTACCAGCAGAAGCAAGCGCTTTTAATTCCGCCGCCAACTCCATAGTGTATTCATACCCAATAACATACATTTCCATTGCCCTTTTCAGGTCATAGATATGGAAATTCACTAGTTGAGGAGGCTCTAAGAGAATAGTACAATAGGAGACTCTGGCTAGCACATTGGCATGCAAGGCCAGATGGAAGATTCTCTCGGTCACCTGCCTGATACTGTTGATATCAGCGTGGTATAAGGTAGGATTGACATGCACCCCAATGATGCTGTCGCACTCCCCGGTTAGGCATTCCACCGGCAGGTTGTTCACAATGCCTCCGTCTACCAACAACCGTTTTCCCTGCTGGCTGGGCTTGAACAAGACCGGCACCGCCGAGGAGGCTTTCAAGGCATCCACCAAAGAGCCTTTGGTAAAATAGACCGTACTGCCCTCCACCAGATCCAGGGCGGAGATAATGAGTTTCACCGGCAACTCTTCAAAGGTGCGGTCTTTCAGATGTTCCTCAAAAATAGAATGCAGGGCCTGGGTATGAAGAATGCCTTTGTTCAAAGCCGGTCTAAAAAACCTGGGCAAAGGGAGGTCATTCACCAGCTCCAGGATCTGGGGCGGCGAAAAACCAGCCGCAAAAAAGGCTCCCATAATGGCACCCGAGGAAACCCCGGAAATAGCATGGATGGGCACCCCTAATTCCTGCAGGGCTTGCAAAACTCCTAAATGAGCTACTCCCCGGGCAGCCCCCCCAGACAAACAAAGACCAATCTTCTGCATGCTAGAGGGCAGAGAAAGGAAATACCTGGTCTACCCGTACGCCTTTGTCAGTGTGCTTCACGGTGCAACACTCATTTTGCGCGTCATGCTCAAAGAACAATACCCATTGCTCATCGGCGGCCTGGTTCAGGAACCTCTCCTTTTCTTCCATGGTGAGCAACGGCCGTGTATCATAGCCCATCACGTAAGGCAACGGAATATGGGTAGCCGAAGGCAGAAGGTCAGCGACAAAGCACACGGTGCGGCCTTTGTACTGCAGCCGCGGAATCATCATCTTATCAGTATGACCATCTACGTAGGTAACGTCAAAGCCGGGCAGCAGGGACTCTTGACCAGGGGCCAGGAACTCCAACTGTCCACTTTCCTGAATAGGCAGGATGTTCTCCTTCAGGAAACTGGCTTTCTCCCTGGGGTTGGGTTGAGTAGCCCATTGCCAATGGTCCTGGTTGCTCCAGTACCTGGCATTGGGGAAAACCGTTTCCAGGGACTGGCCGTCTTTCCCGTACCGCACGGATCCGCCGCAGTGGTCAAAATGCAGGTGGGTCAGAAATACATCTGTGATGTCGGCATGGCCGAAACCGGCTTGGCGCAAGGACTTCTCCAAACTGTCATCGCCGTGCAGGTAATAATGGCTGAAGAATTTGGCGTCCTGCTTGTCCCCTATCCCGTTGTCAATCAACACCAGCCGGTCTCCGGTTTCTACCAACAGGCACCGCATGGCCCAGGTGCAGAGGTTGTTCTCATCTGCCGGGTTGCTGCGTTGCCAGAGGGACTTGGGTACCACGCCAAACATGGCGCCGCCGTCTAGTTTGAAATTACCGGTGGGAATGGGGTATAAGGTCAAGGCCATGCCTGCTTTTTAAGGTGTTTTAGAAAAAGGGCCAGGAAATGGGTTACTCCTGGACCACGCCCATCTCCCCGAATTTCTCAATGCGTTGCATGATCCGGTCTTCAGGGGCAATAGCCTCTAACTCTTCCAGGGTAGAAAGGATTTTTTTCTGGAGCGTCTTGATCATCTTCTCCGGATTCACGTGGGCTCCTCCCAATGGCTCCTTGATGATGCCGTCTACCAGTTTATTTCCTAACATGTCTTTGGCAGTGAGCTTGAGTGCTTCAGCGGCTTGTTCTTTGTAGTTCCAGCTGCGCCATAGAATAGAGGAGCAGGATTCAGGAGAGATCACCGAGTACCAGGTATTCTCCAGCATGAACACGCGGTCTCCGATGCCAATACCCAAAGCACCGCCAGAGGCTCCCTCTCCTATGATAATGCAGATCACGGGCACCTTGAGCATGAACATTTCCTTCAGGTTGCGGGCAATGGCTTCTCCCTGGCCCCGCTCTTCGGCTTCCAATCCTGGGAAAGCACCTGGGGTATCTATAAAGGTGACAATGGGTTTGTTGAACTTTTCAGCTAATTTCATCAGCCGGAGCGCCTTGCGGTACCCCTCTGGGTTGGCCATCCCGAAATTGCGGAACTGCCGCTCTTTGGTGTTGCGTCCCTTCTGTTGGCCAATGAACATGACCGTCTTGCCATCTATATCGCCAAAACCACCCACCATAGCCTTGTCATCGCGCACATTGCGATCCCCGTGGAGTTCCACAAAGGAGGTAGTGAGCCCTTTGATGTAATCTAAGGTGTACGGCCGCTCAATGTGACGGGAGAGTTGTACCCGCTGCCACCGGGTCAGGTTGGCATAGGTTTCTTTTTTCAGCGCCTTTATCTTTTCTTCCAAGGAGATGACTGCCTCACTTACGTCTACCTGGCTTTCAGAAGCCAGTTTTTTCATTTCGGCTAGTTTCCCTTCAAGGGAAGCAATGGGTTGTTCAAAATCTAACAGCATAGTTATGCCCCTTACGTTTAGCTAAAGTGTGACTACAAAGGTAAACGAAACTTGCAAAGTTTTGTAGAATGAGTTTTTTCAAGTTTTAGATGAAATTTTTTGGTTTGAGAATGAACCCGTTACCCTCACCAAAGCTTTTCTTTTGGCCTTTTTTAGGGGTTCCTGTTGTGTGGTAAAGTTCTTCCCCCCATATTTGCATCATCAAACGGGGACAATAGGTCTCCGGAAGAAGTTGGTCCGGTAGTTCAGTTGGTTAGAATGCCGCCCTGTCACGGCGGAGGTCGCGGGTTCGAGTCCCGTCCGGACCGCAGTAAGGAAAAGCCCTTTCGCTCTCAAGCGGACGGGCTTTTTTGTTTTAGGCTTTCTTACCTGCCCCTGCTCCCTCAAGGTGCAACACCTTACCCCGCCCTTCCTTTCCATGGAGCCTCTTCTGTTCCTATCCCTTAGAACTAAAACCACTTGGACGGGAGATTTTGATAGACTGCTTTGCCCTCTCCTGCTTTCTGGATTCTATTTAGAACCTTTTTTAGCTAAAACAGGCCATAAATCAAGGCCAACGGCAATTTTTAAAGAAGGTTACATTTTCTATAAAAAGTCTAATACCTTATACTAACAGGCGTTTGCTTCATTTTTTGGGCCTTTCCGTAAAATTTTCCCGCAATCAAATAAAATCCAGGCACAGGATAAGAATTAAACCTGTACCTTTATAGCCAAATAATACAGCTTTAAGAATACACGTTCAACAGCTATTTTCAATACCGTTGCTGATCATCTTCTTTTCCTGCTTATTGGACAAAACGGATTTAAATCACTACCAGAGCCTTTCTGAATTTTATGGAAAATAAAGAGAAAAGTCTGAACGACTTACAGGAGATTCTGGAAAGATTAGAGACGCTGCATCCTGAGGACCCACAAACCACCTCTTTGGTGCTGGATTACCTGCATGATGCGCTGGACGTTTTCCGGTTCCTTTTCAGGAACGGGTATACAGAGGAACAGCCCAGCCACGTGATCAATTACTGCATCATGAAATTGGAGTTTGCAAAAAAGCAGATTGAGAATGATGATGTAGAAGAAGGCCTTAAATTCACTAAATCGGTTATCATGTTCTTTCTAAAGGAGATAGCCATAGAAGCCGCCGCCGAACAGGCAGAAAATCTTTAAAAAGTTCCTGCATCTGACATTTTTTTTCACGATCCTGAAGATTTCTATTGCACCGTAAAATTTAATCCTACATATTTGCAGCATCAAACGGGGACAATAGGTCTCCGGAGGAAGTTGGTCCGGTAGTTCAGTTGGTTAGAATGCCGCCCTGTCACGGCGGAGGTCGCGGGTTCGAGTCCCGTCCGGACCGCAGTAAGGAAAAGCCCTTTCGCTCTCAAGCGGACGGGCTTTTTTGTTTTCTCCCTCTTCTGTTCACCTAGGAGACCTTTCATTTATTAGCTACTTAATCATCTATGGACCTCCCTTTCTTAAAAGATGAATGATCTCGCTAATCACCGCCTCTTTGACCTACATCCAACGGGAAGGCTTTCTCAGTAGGCATTGAAGCTTCTTAGCCTAGCCAATTACTTAAGAAGCAAATACCCACTATTTAATCCCTGTTGAATAAGGAAAGGGTTGCTTCTCATGGTACACCCTACTGTCTTAGCACCGCAAATTGTTTTTCCAGGCAAGGCTGATCTACTCCTTATATTATATAAGGAGTAGATCAGCCTTTTTTGCTCTTTTTTAATTACCTAGTACCGGGTAATTATCTGGACTGACAACTACCTAAAAGACCAAGGGGTAATTGGCCGCACCATCATCCCTCATCCTGGGGAAGGCGAATAACTATCAAAGCTTCCGTCTGAATACAGGAGCATCACAGTTACTAAGGTTTTCTTCGGCTCTTTGCCAAGTTCAGGGTTTTCATCAGCCGCATCACTTAGATTGGCCTTGCCTTCTGCCCCCGCCTCATTTTTACCAGATTGTATAGAAATTTGGTTCCCTTGTCTTTTGGCTGAAGCTAGTGGGCGAGAACTGTTGTCTATGAGCATCTCTCCTTCGCCAGTAATCAACCAGCCCGGAGATACCTCCGGAAACCGCTGAATAATTTTCTGCACCACCTCCAAGCTAGCCTTGTTGCGGGCAGAAAGAATATGGCTCATCACCGGCCTTGCTACGCTGATCTCGTCCGCGAAGGCAGTTGGGCCTAAATCAGCCCAATGGATCAAATCAGTAATCCTTGTTAATAGATCCATATCAGAAGTAAATTAGAAATAAACACAAAAATAAATTTTTCAAATATTGGCACCAAATGTAAATAAATAATTTAATTAACATTTGTTGTATGAATTAAAAATATAACAATTGTGAATAAATTGTTTAGTTTACATTTATTTATTCAGAAACAATTGATAACTTTCTTTTACCTTCAATTGGTCTCTTCACTCTTCCATAAGGGTCTAATTTATTCTAGCACATTTAATCTATTCTATGGCCAATAGGCAAATCACTGGCTATCAATATAATCATATCTAAAAACAGCCATACATTCTTAGAACAATTGTAAACTAGGCCATTATTTACAATTGTAATTTCATTCCCTATATTTGTCTATCCTATAGAGATAACATGGGATTGCCTCCTTTTCTGCTGGTGAAAGGAAAGTTTAAATGGGACCGGCATAAAACACCACCCTTGCCATCCTTAGTAAGAATCACAAGAGAGGCCATTTTTGGTGTAGGAAAATTAGAAGCTGAAACAAAAGCGCACCATTTTAAGAATTTCACTTCTATAGGATTCGTGTCGTGTCGAAAGGAAGAATGATCAAGCAATTAAAAACCAGCATGAGACTCTAAGGCCCCAATTTATATTTGTCTGAATCTCTTCTTCTTGTCTGAATCTCTTCTTCCCTGATTATGGTAATGCAGATGTTTATGGTAATGCAGAAGAACCAGAACGCTATTCTGTAGGAAGTAGGACTATGGCTTAATCGTTTTTAGTCTGCCATAAACTTTCTTATTGAGCTGCGGCTGTCAAGGAAATTTGGAACCACGAAGAGTTCCCCTTTTCTGGACAACTTCAACTGCCAGTAAGGACGGTCTTTTACTTGAATTTATTTCTTATTCACTCAGTGGGGTTGGGAGGTTTTGAATAATTGAGTTAAAAAAAGAGGTTTAGTTTTCCTTTTGCATTTCAACGGGAAGAAAACAGGCAGAAACGAATGATCGAGTTGATAGAAGTTTCTTCCTTGCCTCCACTAAATAAGGGATTCACTTAAGAGTTAATCTACAAATTTGGTGACGGAGATAGAAGACTACTTAGTAGAATGAACAAATGATAGGAGCTTAGTGGCCACCCTCAGCACCTGCAGGACCCTAGACTGTGTTTGTCCATCCTTTACCTAGCAAAGTTTTATTTCGGGCCTAATACAGCCCTTCCATCTAATTTTACTTGCTTCATTAACCCTCTAAGCAGGCAGCTGCCATTGTTAGCCCACTGCCTCTGAGAACAGGCAGAAACAGTTTTAAAACTAGCTCTATATTCCACCTCCTCTTTCCTGCATTCACTACCATACGACCTAAAAGCAGAAGCCCCCTATGCTTAGAAATCTAAGCATAGGGGGCTTGCCAAAAGAGGAACAAAAAGGTGCTTGTTTATCTAAAATAGGCCATTTCTAAATCACGGTCATGGTTGTAGATATCATCCCGGAAATGAACGGCCCCGTTCTTATCTACCCAGGCGGTGAAGTACACAATATACACCGGTACCTTAGCCGATAGGTTGACGTACTTTTCCTGGCCTCCGTGCATGGCCGCATTGATAGCCGATGGTGTCCATTGCTTCTGGTCCTTCAGAAGGTACTGGGTCAACTCAAACGGCTTCTCAATCCTGATACAGCCGTGGCTGAAGCCCCGCTCTGTTTGGTTGAACAAATGGTCAGAAGGGGTGTCATGCAGGTACACGTTGTGTTCATTGGGGAAAATGAACTTCACAAACCCAAGTGGGTTCTTGCTTCCTGGCCGTTGCCGCACCCTGTATTTGAATTTTTCGTCTACAGAATGCCAATCCACTGAAGAAGGAGACATTACCTCTACTTTGTTGTTGCCAATGTCTTTCACCAATTCCATGTCATTGGAGGCAAGGTAGTTGGGGTTGCGGGCCTGGGCCGGGGCGATTTCCTCCGCCAGAATCTGAGCCGTTACGTTCCAATAAGGATAGAACACAATGTACTCCATCTTGTCACTGAAAACCGGGGTAGCGTGCATTTCTTTCCCCACCACCACTTTCATGTTCATGACCTCATTCCCCTTCTCATACACATGCAGCATGTACTCCGGGATGTTGATGAACACGTATTTGTCTTCAAATTTTTTGGGTACCCAGCGCCAACGCTCCATGTTGATGATGATCTGGTCAATTCTTTGCTCAATGGGTACGTTCATGACCCGCAGGGTTTCACCCCCCACTACGCCATCTGGCTTTAAGCCGTGCCGAACCTGGAAGGCTTTTACGGCCGAGGCCAGAGCGTCATCATAGACCAGGCTTTGCGGGGCATTGGCCGCCGGTGCACCCAGCATGCGGTGCCGCAGGGTAACCACTGCCTGAGCAGAATCTCCGGGTTTCAGCATTTTAGTAGCCAACTCCACCTTGGGCCACCCGCCTTTCTGCTTGGCCTCGCGGTATTGTTTCAGGGCCTGGCGCAACCGGATATAATCAGGGTGCAAGGCCTCAAACTCATAGTACGGATAGCGGCTCTCCCGCTCTTTCAGAATGGTTTGCAGGGCTTTGTGCAGCTTGATCTTGTTTTTCTTCACCTCCCACTCAATGCTCTCAATGCTACGGGGGTCAACCGTTCCGCGGTAGAAATCATTGGCGTACTTGAAATAGGAGGCGGTGAGGGTCACATCAAGCTCCTCCTGCAGTTTATGGCGCACTGAATCATCCTTGGCCTGCTCCAGGGTCTGGATCATCTGCTTCAGGTTCCGGCGGTCATAGTCCTGCGGGTTTAAGCCTTCTTCATGGGCTTTGTTTAGGACCTCCATAAATTTGAATGCCTGGGGCACCAGTTCCCCGTTCTTAAACCAGGCAAAGCGGTACTGCCGCTCGCGGTAGAACAGTTTCATGAGGTCCAGGTGCTTTTTGAAATCTGGGTCCTGTTTTGTAAATGTGACTACGTATACACTGTCTGTCTGCTGGGGAAATTCTTTGGCATTCGCCAGCGCCACCTTTTTTTGCTGCTTGTCACCTGACTTGGCGCAAGCCGAAACCAGCACCAAGAGAACCAAGCTTAGCAGAAAAAGAGGAAAAATAGGTTTATTTAACTTCATAAGGGTTGTTCCTGAATTTGAGGTGTGGTACTTATACTTAATCCGGGGTAAAAAGTTAAATCCTTCTAAGCCCCTAAAATTGGAGAAATCATATATGGTGACTTCTGCGATCAAAGTCCGGGTTTAAATCATTCAAAGTCTCAAATAGTATGCCGATAGAGGGAGAAGAGCAGAACAATTATCCAGATAAAAGGTTTTTTTCTTCTCCATTTTTACTAATCAACGCTGGTCACTTAGCTCCAACTCTGCTTTATTAAACAAACCCAACCTGTAACTAAAATGGATTATAGCCACAATTCCCCTGCCTCTTACCCTAAAGACCCGCACAGTTTCGCTGATCCTGCGGTGGCCCGCATCACCCACGTTGACTGGACCCTGGAGGTCGATTTTCAGCTGAAGAAGATAAGGGGCCAAGGCACCTACTTCGTTCATCACCAGGGGGCTCCTGAACTGGTCCTGGACTGCCATCACCTCCTGATCAAGAGTATCAGACTAGACGATTCAGAATCTGAAGTGCCCGTTACCTTAACCCCAGAGAAACCTTTCCTGGGTCAGGGCCTGCTGATTCCTTTAGTGCCCAACACCCAAAAAGTGCACCTCGCCTTTGAAACCACGGCGGCCGCAGCGGCCTTGCAGTGGCTGGAGCCTTCGCAAACGGCGGGCAAGAAAGAGCCATTCCTGTTCACCCAGTCCCAGGCGATCTTGGCCCGCACCTGGCTGCCCTGCCAGGACAGCCCCAGCATTCGGTTTACCTACACCGCCCAGGTGAAGGTGCCCCCGCATCTGTTGCCGCTCATGAGCGCCACCAATCCCCAGGAGAAAAATGCCAGCGGCACCTATTTCTTTAAGATGGAGGAGCCTATTCCCTCTTACCTGCTGTCTCTGGCCGTTGGCGACCTGGCCTTTTCGCCCGTGGGCGAGCGCTGCGGGGTGTATGCCGAGCCTGCCACCCTGGCGGCGGCCGCTGATGAGTTTGCTGATACCGAGAAGATGCTGCTGGCGGCGGAGAGCCTGTATGGTCCTTACCAATGGGGCCGGTATGATCTGCTGGTGCTTCCGCCTAGTTTTCCGTTTGGCGGCATGGAAAACCCTAAACTCACCTTCGCCACCCCCACCATCATTGCTGGCGACCGGTCATTGACCAGCCTGGTGGCCCATGAGCTGGCGCATTCCTGGTCGGGGAACCTGGTCACCAATGCCACCTGGAATGACTTCTGGCTCAACGAGGGCTTCACCGTCTATTTTGAGCGCCGCATTATGGAAGCCTTGTATGGCCGGGATTATGCGGAGATGCTACATACCCTGGGGTACCAGGACCTGTTGCACACCCTGGACGAACTGAAGCACGCCCCTCAGGACACCTGCCTTGAATTGAACCTGGGGAACCGCGATCCCGACGAAGGACTCACTGAAATCGCCTATGAGAAAGGCAACCTGTTTCTGCGCCAGATAGAAAAATTAGTGGGCCGCGATGAGTTTGACGCCTTTGTAAACCTGTATTTCAGCACCTTCCAATTCACCTCCATGGACACGGCTTCTTTTGAGCGGTTTCTGGAAAAAGAGCTTTTAAACGGGAAGGAGGACCTGAAACAGAAGCTGCAACCCGCCACCTGGATCCATACCCCTGGCATCCCGGCTGGCACGCCGGCCCCAGAGTCCATCCTTTTCAAGAAAGTGAGCCAGGAACTGCACCGGTGGCAACAAGGTACCCAAGCGGCGGAACTCTCTTCCCAAGGCTGGAGCACCCATGAATGGTTATTTTTCCTGAGCAATTTAGCCAAGACTTTAAAGACCCAGCAACTGGCGGAGCTGGACAGCACCTTTCATTTCACATCCTCCGGCAACGCAGAGATCCAGGCAGAATGGTTCAAACATGCCATTCGCCACCACTACCGCCCTGCTTTTGCCGCCCTGGAGGAGTTTCTGGTGCGGGTAGGCCGCCGGAAGTTCCTGTTACCGCTCTACAAAGCTTTGCTGCAAACCCCGGAAGGCACCGCCATAGCCAAGGATATCTACCAGAAAGCCCGCCCCAATTACCATGCGGTGTCCACTAACTCTTTAGATGCTCTTTTGTAATAATAAGGACTTAAACGCAGTACAGCCCGCCTGAAGAATCGGGCGGGCTGTACTGCGTTTTCTAAGGAAGGATCAATGGTTCTCCGCTCTCCGGTTCACGGCGGTTTCCGCGATCATGGTCAGCTTCTCATCGGTCATTTTCTCCTCGTTCAGGATCTCTTTCAAGTGGTTCAGCACATCTGTGTGCCCCAGGAATTTGGCATAGGTACAAGCGGTGCCGTAACCGGCGATTTCATAATGCTCTACCCGCTGGGCGCAGGCAATGATGCCGGCATCCATCACTTCAGGGTCGGCGTCATGTTGCATGAAGGCTTTGGCTTCTTTCAAGATACCTTCCATGGCCATGCATTTCTCGCCGTCGCCGCTGATGCCCAACACCTGAAAGCATTGCTCCAGCCGTTGAATCTGCTGCTGGGTTTCCCGCATGTGGGTTTCCAGGGCGTTGGCCAGCTCTGGGCTAGAAACCATCTCCATCATTTCCGGCATCGCCTTCATCAACTGCTGCTCGGCGTTATATAGGTCCTTCATTTGGTGGAGGAACAGGTCATTCAAGGATGTTAATTTCATAGCTATCTAATTTGGTTAAAAATGCTTTGGGTAAACCTGTTTTCTAAAGGCAAGGCCTTGGGAACTGGCTTATACAATTAACCTTACCGGCGAGGAGGTATCCAGCTGAAGTGAAGCTGGGAGACCCTTATTTCTGACAAATGACCTCTCTTTCCTTATCGCTTTCCTAAACAGGTAGGGTTTACCTTCTATACGGTGCCTTACCCGGGTAGTTTAAATGAATCCAGAAGAATCTGGACTATTTTGGTGAACTGGCAACGGAGTGGGCAGCATCACCTGTAAGCCCGTATAAACTCCTACTTTTGCAGAACAGGATAATTTTACGCATACATGACCAAATTTGAGCAGGCTCCCAAAGGCATTCTCATCGCCGTGGGCGGAAACGAAGACAAAGGCACCTACCCTCGCGCAAAAAAGCAGTTCCACCTGAATTTCTTTGAGTTAGGCATCCTGAAAAGGATCATTGACGAGATGGGCGGTCCTGAGGCCCGGGTGGAAGTGATCACCACCGCCTCTATGATTCCCGAAGAGTTGGGTGCGCTCTATCTCCACGCGTTCCAGGTTCTGGGATGCAAACAGGTCAAGGTTTTAGACATAAGGGAGGAAGCCGATGCCTTGAAACCAGAAAAACTGGAGCGGTTGCGGCAGGCCTCGGGGGTCATGTTCACGGGGGGCGACCAGTCCCGCCTGTTCCAGATCTTCTCCGGCACCGCTTTTCACCAGATCCTGCTGGACCGCTACCGCCATGAGGAAGGTTTTGTCATTGCCGGCACCAGCGCCGGGGCCATGGCCATGTCAGACATCATGATCCAGGGGGGCAGCAGCAGCCGGTCTTTGCTGAAAGGGTCTGTGAAGCTGGACCGGGGCCTGGCTTTCCAGGAAAATGTGATCTTTGACTCGCATTTTGTAAAAAGAGGCCGTTTTGGCCGCTTGATGGAAGCCGTGGCCACGCACCCCTTCAAGATTGGCATTGGCTTAGGCGAAGACACCGGTGTTCTGATCAGCCAGGGCCACCTGATTGAGACCATCGGCTCAAACCTGGTTATTGTGGTAGACGGCCACCACATCCAACACAGCAACGCCTCCTACGCCGCCCCGGGCACCCCGCTTTCCATTGAGAACCTGCGGGTGCACGTGTTGGCCTTCGGAAATTTCTATGATATAAGAGAGCGGAAATTTTACGTGGGTCAGAAGGTTCACCAACCAGAGGAATAGATTAGCTTGGTTTGCGGCTTCCTTCTCAAAATCAAGCCCAAAACCGGATGTCTTGGAAAATAGCCTATCCTAAAACCTAAAGGCATTGATTGCCTGCAAAAAGTTTAATTCATCCCCCACCGATACCTCCGTTTAGGTCCTCTTTTATGATTTTAATAGCCAACGGAAGGAGTGGTTCAACAAGCCTTCATTAGCGCCCAAAAGATACTGGCTGCAAGAAAATTTGCATCAAAGGCATTCCCTCTTTTAGACCTAAATGGCTGATGCGTTGGCTTGGGAAAGTTTACTCCTGGTAGATGGCTACTTCCGGCTCCTTCCCTGCTACCCAAGCCCCACGGTACATGCCCTCTGAGTTGAACGGCAAAGCGATTTCCCCGGTAGCGCTCACCGCCACTAAACCGCCTTCTCCCCCATGCTCCTTCAGTTTTTTATGCACCACCAGCGCAGAAGCATTTGCCAAAGACAGCCCTTTGTACTCCATGAGGCACGAGATGTCATAGGCCACCACGTAGCGCATGAAGAATTCGCCGTGGCCGGTGCAGGAAACGGCGCAGGTACGGTTATTGGCATAGGTACCAGCCCCAATAATGGGGGAATCCCCAATCCGGTTGAAGTTCTTGTTCGTCATGCCGCCCGTGGAGGTAGCGGCCGCCAGGTTGCCGTGCACGTCCAGGGCTACCGCGCCCACGGTGCCAAACTTCTTCTCCCTCGTTTCTGAGTGGTCCAGCATGTAGGTATCAGAATCCCGCAGGGCCAGCCATTGGTCATGGCGCTGCTGGGTAAAGAAGTAGGCATCGGGCTCAAAGGCGATGCCGTGGTTGCGGGCAAATTCCTCGGCCCCGTGCTGGCACAGGAACACGTGGTCTGAGTGGTGCAGCACCTGGTTGGCCAGTTGAATGGGGTTGCGAACGTTCCTGACCCCGGTCACGGCACCCGCCGCCAGGGTTTTCCCGCACATGATGGCGGCATCCATCTCATGCTTCCCCTGCTTGTTGAACACCGAGCCCCGCCCGGCATTAAAGAGGGGACAGTCTTCCAGAACCACCACCGTGGCTTCCACGGCCTGCAGGGCGTCTCCTCCCTGTTTCAATATCTGGTAGCCGGTGTGCAGCGCCTGCTCCAGGGCCTGACGGTATTGATGGTCTTGTTCAAGGGTGAGGGAGGCTCTGGTAATGGTGCCGGCCCCGCCGTGCAAGGCCAGGGCAAAGGGGTGTTGTTTGTCCATAGTGGTGGTTTTGCGGCCGAATGAGGAAGGGGGAAGCCAGCCGCCACATCGGCTTGGGCCGTACTGTGGCTTGCTACAGAAGCGGATAGACCGTTGATAAATTTAAGTCCATCTGCGGGAATCTTCACCTCCTATTCTTTGTATATTTGTAGAGTTTACTTTACTAATCTAATAAAATTATCACCTATGTCTTTTGATGTACAGGGAAGATTGCACGAAATCTTTGACGAAACCCAAGTGAGCGAAAAATTCCGGAAACGCGAATTCGTTCTGGAGATCCCCGACGGCTCTTATACGCAGTATGCCAAGTTTCAGCTTACCCAAGACAAGTGCGGTATTCTTGACAACTATAAAACAGGCGATGAAGTAAAAGTGGCGTTCAACCTGAGCGGGAAACCCTTCACCAAGAACGGCACCACCATGTACTTCACCAACCTGCAGGCTTGGAGAGTAGAGCACGCCAGCAACGCGGGCTCCCAGCCACAGGCGTCAGGAAACCCCTATGCCCAGCAGCCGGTAAAATCCAGCTCGTCTTTCATCAGCGATGACATGGACAATGACCTTCCTTTCTAAGGAAACCTTTTCTTAGCAATCATAGAATGCGGCCTCTCTGGGGCCGCATTTTTTATGGCCCCACTTAAAACCGGAGGGAAGACAGCGAAAAGTGCAAGTTTTCCGTAGTGCCCTTATCCGGTCACCCTGGAGTAGAAGCGCACATGACACCTAACACTGAAGAAGACAAGACCATCCTGATCACCGGCGCCAGTTCGGGCATAGGCAAAGCCACCGCTGAGGCCCTGGCCCGGCATGGGCACCAACTAATTTTGGTATGCCGCAACCAGCAAAGAGGCCAGCAGGCCCTAACCGAGATCCAGCAGAAGAACCCGCAGGCGCGGCTCCACCTTTTCCTGGCTGATTTATCCTCGCTGCAGGAGGTGCGCCGGCTGGCCGAGGAACTGCAACCGGCGTTTCCGGTCATTGACGTCCTGATCAACAACGCGGGCCTTATTCCGGGCTATTTTGAAACCACCCCAGACGGCTTTGAGGTAGCCTGGGCCACGAACCACCTGGCGCCTTTCCTGCTCACCAACCTGTTAATGGACCAATTGCTGGCCTCTGAACAAGGCCGGGTCATCAATGTCAGCTCAGAAGCCCATCGCCTGGGCCAGATAGATTTTGAGCATGCCGGCAAACCCCAGAAATACAGCGCCATCACGGCGTACGCCGATTCCAAGCTGGCCAACATCCATTTCACTTATGAACTGGCCCGTCGAACTGAGTTCACGAACCTGACGGTCAACTGCCTGCACCCAGGCATCATTGCCTCGGGGTTTGGGAGAAACAGCAATTTCTTTATCCGCCACTTCTTCCGTTTAAGCCGCTTTTTCATGAAATCGCCCGCAAAAGGCGCCCAGACCTCTGTATACTTGGCCACCTCGCCGTACGTTAAGTTGGTAAGCGGAAAATACTTCAAGAATAGCCAGCAGGTAAAATCTGCCGCAGATTCTTATAATTTCCATATTGCGCGCCGGCTATGGGACATCAGCGCCGAGCAGACCGGATTTAACGCCTAGTTTTCAGGAAACACCCTTAAATCAGCCCGCTTTTTTATGCAGGAAATGTACTTGTTGATCCTTCAGGGGGAAAGCGAGGTTCTGGAATTCAAAAAGACCATCACCCATCCCGCCCGTATTGCCCGCACCCTGGTTTCGTTTGCCAATACCCGCGGCGGGCAGATTCTGGTGGGCGTGCAGGATGATGGCAGTATCTGTGGCGTAGACCCTGAGGAGGAGAAATACTCCTTAGACCTGGCCATCCACTCTTTCTGTGACCCGCCGGTGCAGGTGATCTACCAAGAGGTGGAAATGGACGAGGGGACCGTCCTGAAAGTGATTATCCCGGAAAGCGCTGCTAAACCCCACCTGGCCAAGGTCAAGGAAGACGACTGGCGCAGTTACATCCGGGTGAAAGACGAAAGCGTGCAGACAAGCAAACTGGTGGAGAAGTCCCTCACCCTGGAACCCGCCACCGAGACCCTGGAAGAAAAAGTAGACCACCAGCAGCAGCGCATTCTGGAGCTTCTGAAAAAATACCGCAAACTCACCCTTAAAGATTTCACGCAAATGGCCAATCTGTCAAAGCAACGGGCCAAGCGGTTGTTGGTCTACATGGTGCTGCAAGGCCAGGTTCGCCTGCACGACAAGGAAAAGGAGCCGTTCTATACCTTGAGCTAACATCTACTCAGGGCCACCGGAACAGAAAAGCAGCTGGTGTGGCCTCCTCTACTTCTTTTGCCGCCGCCTGATAGGAAATAGTTTTTTCTATCTTTTCCTGATGCTGCTCCAGGGCCATTTGGCCTTCAACATCAAAAAATGCTGTGGCCCAGCCTATTGCCCCACCTATCCCCAACATAAATAAGAATTTCATAACAGCGTGTTAGTAACCTGTTTTTAGAAAAATAAGCCATAAACCTACTGGATCTGCCTTCGGCAGGAATCCCACAACCCCAACGCAAACAAGCCAAGGCTGCCTACCAGGCTGTACCACATCTGCGGCACAAAAAATTCGGTAGTGCGGGCGCTAAACGCCGCCGAAGCGAAATAGGTCCAACTGTACGGGTAATAGCCAATATGCTCCCACCGGGACCCGATGAGGAAGGCCATGGTGAACAGGATACCCAAGCCAATGCTGAGGGCAATGCTCTTACACCTGAAACAGAGGCAGAACTGAAGCGTGAAAACGAAGAGAGAGGCCACCAGAATCCGGAAGATTGCCAGCGTGATTTCCTGCTCATGATGGTACTTCTGAAAGCCCAGTTCCGGCCGAAGCAAACCCAGAAAGTATCCGCCCACCAACAGACCAACCCAGAAGGTGACAAAACTCAAGACCACCAACCCCAACACCAGCAGGTACTTGTTCAGAAACACCGACCATTTTGGAACGGGCTGTGTGTACAGCTGCTTCCAACCGCCTGATTGATGCTCAGTGCCGTTCACCAAAGCGGTCAGCAAGGCCAGAAACAAGGGCAACAATAATTGGGAAGTGGCCAAAAAGTTATTGGTGGCCCAGAAGAACCAAGGGTCAGAACCAGGCTTAAGCAGCAGGTGTCCTTTGAAAAAGAAAACCAGAAATGTCATGCTCACAATGGAAAGCGGCGCCAGCAAAGACAGCCACAAGGCCCAGGTGTGTTTCAGTTTCAATGCTTCCGCAGAAACCCCGCGGCCAAGATAGGTAGTAATGGTGCTCATAGGATTAGGCTGGAAGAATGGAAAAGGAAAGAGAGTTGACAGGCTCAGCAACCTGGGGCTCGGTTAAGGAAAGGAAAACCTCTTCCAGGCTTTGGGCGGCATAAGACAAACCAGACACAGAAACCCCACCCAGCACCAGCAATTGATTCAGATGGGCCGCCTCCTCTTTTTCCTGCACCGCTACGCGAAGCCGTTGTTTCTTGCTGGAGATAATCTGGTACCCGTTGGCAAGCAGAAGCTCCCTGGCCAGTAGCAGGTTATCTACTTCCACCTCCAGCGTGGAGGCTGAAAGCGCGGTCTGCTGCAATTGCTCTACCCTCCCCTGAAACCGGAGCAGCCCTTTATCCAGAATGCCCACGTGGGTCACGGTTTTCTCTATTTCGCTGAGCAAATGACTGGAGAGGAAGATCGTTTTCCCGTGTTCCTGGTTCAGCTCCTTTAGAAGCTCCCGCATTTCCCTGATGCCGCTGGGGTCAAGGCCGTTGGTGGGTTCATCCAAGATCAAAAGCTCCGGGTCAGAGAGCAGCGCGAGCGCAATGCCTAACCGCTGGCACATGCCCAGGGAATAGTGCTTCACCGGCCGGTGGGCGTCTTGCTGAAGCCGCACAATCTCCAATACTTGGTTTATCCGCTTCTTCTCCAGACCCAGCATCCTTCTTGCTACTTCCAGGTTGTCTTTCCCGGAAAGATGGCGGTACAGGCTGGGGGTCTCAATCATTGCCCCCACCCGTTGCAAAATGGGCACCCGGTGCCTGACAAACGCCTGCCCGAAAAGCTCAACGGTTCCGGCGGCTGGTTTCAGCAAGCCCAGCAACAACCGGATGGTGGTGGTTTTGCCGGCCCCGTTTGGTCCCAGAAACCCATAGATGCTGCCTTTCGGGACCTCCAGGTTCAACCCCTGCAGGATTTGCAGGGAACCATAGTGGTAGGTGAGCTGATGGGTAGAAATGAGAGGTGCGGTCATGGTGTTGTGCTTAGGTTGTATCAAATGAAATGCTTCCTGGGCCGACCTGCAACTAAACTATATCAACCCCTCCTTCCTCTGGACCAACTCCTGCTTTGTCCCCCTGAACCTGTTCGTCGATGGTATGGACCGCTTGGTCTAGTTCCTGCCGCTTCTCTACTGAAAGCTCCCTGGTTTCAGTAGTTTTGGGTTCGTTTCAGAAAAATGATGAAAAAACTACTGTCGGTTCTGCTACACGTCCTCCTGTGGCTGGCGCTCCTTTCCTTCTCCCTATGGGTCCATTTCAACCTAGACCAAAAACAGGTCCCCTGGACCTGGGTAGCTTTGGATGTGGCGCAGACCTTCGCTTTCCATCTGGCCTTGTTCTATTTCAATTGGTTTGTGCTTTTACCCCGCCTGCTGGCCAAAGGCAACGTAGCCGCCTACGCCTTGGCCGTGGTGACTACCTTAGTAGTTTTTGCCGCCGTTAGAAGCCCTATAGAGATCTTCCAGAATAAGAAACAGGCTAGCAGAGACCCTAAATTCGCGGAGCAGCTTACGAGACACCCAGGGCAATTGGACTATAAAAACGTGATGATTCCGTTGCTGGTCATGGGCATCATGAACGTGTTCCTGAGTTCCGCCCTGAAAGTTACCGGAGATTACCTGCGCACCGAACGCCGCCGCAAGGAACTGGAACTTCAGCAGGCCACCACCGAGTTAGAATTACTCAAGGCGCAGGTAAATCCCCACTTTTTATTCAACACGTTAAACAACTTATATTCATTGGCTTACCAGGGATCTCCCTCTACCGCTGACGCCATTATGAAGCTCTCCCTTCTGCTACGGTACCAGCTCTATGAAACCGATGCCCAGTTGGTACCGCTGGCGCGCGAAGTGGAACACCTGCACCATTTACTGGACCTGCACCGGCTGCGGCTCACCAATCCCTCCTTACTGGGTTTACAGGTGAAGGGAGAAACAGGTCAGGTTTCTGTTCCGCCTATGTTGCTGATGCCGCTGGTGGAGAACATGTTCAAGCATGGCCTTACCTCGGCGCCCATGCAGGTGCAGGTAACCGTAGAGAACGGCACCCTTACCTTCACCACCCACAACCGCCTCAAAACCGGCACTAATCCTGAAAGAACGTTTGGCGGCATTGGTTTGCAGAACCTGAAGCGACGGTTGGAGCTCCTCTACCCCAACGCCCATTCTTTCTCCACCCAGCAACAAGACCAGGAATTTACCGCTACCCTCACCTTGACCAGGCTGTCTTAAACCCCTACCTTCACCAGATGCAACTGACCTGCCTCGCCATTGATGATGAACCCCTCGCGCTGGACCTCATGCGCTCCTACATCAGCAAGATCCCGTTCCTGAAGCTGGTGCAGACCTGCTCCAGCGCCCTGGAAGCCCTGCCCCTTCTGCAGCAGCAACCCATTGACCTGCTGTTCCTGGACATTGAGATGCCCGAGATCACCGGCGTTCAGTTTGCCCAATCCCTCTCGCATAGGCCCGCCATCATTTTCACCACCGCCTATCCGCAGTACGCGCTGGATGGCTTCACTTTAGACGCCGTAGATTACCTGCTCAAGCCCATCCCCTTTGACCGGTTCTTCAAGGCCGTGAACAAAGTCTATGAGCGAACCCAACGGCAGCCAGTCTTACCGGCCTCTTTCTTGCCCCCCACCACCCCACCGGACAACGAGGATTTCATTTTTGTAAAAGCCGATTATAAAACTCTGAGGGTAAACCTGAGAGACATCCTCTTCATTGAAGGCCTCAAGGATTACGTGATCATCCACACGCTTACCCGTAAGATCATCACGCTGTTATCTATGAACAAGATCATGGAGAAACTGCCGGAGCAAGAGTTCACCCGCGTGCATAAATCGTATATTGTGGCATTGTCGCACATTGAAAGCATTGAGAAGGGCCGCATTAAAATCAAGGATCAGGAGGTCCCCATTGGCGACAGCTACCGGGACCATTTCATGCGGGGGGTGGAGAGTAAGAATATTTAGTTCTGAGTCTTGAGTTCTGAGTCTTGTGTCCTGAGTCTGGGGTCTTGAGACCATCATTAAGAGTAGACTATGCCAAGGCGGGTCAATTTTCTAAAGAGGCGACTTAAAGGAGCTCTGCTTATTTCCATCGTGTGTCTGTTACGTTGAGGAATCTTAGAGGTAGTTTTTCTAAAACCAGGGCTGTACCAGACTTTAATAATTAAAAAAACAAGCGTTCGTACGGTAAACCAACATTAGGGGGAAACCTGTATCTTTGGCGCAGCAAAAATTCATCAAACGTACAGACATGCAAGCATTAAGAGGAACAGGTGTGGCCTTGGTAACTCCTTTCAAAGCCGACCTTTCCGTTGACCTGGAAGCCTTTGGCCGGTTAATAGATTTTAATATAGACAATGGCATTGATTACCTGGTAGTGAACGGAACCACAGGTGAGTCGGTGACCACTTCCCCAGAGGAAAGAGCCCAACTGCTGGCCTTCGCGAAAGAACGGGTGGCGGGTCGCAAGCCCCTGGTGTACGGCCTAGGCAGCAATGACACCCAGTACGTACTGGAGCAGATAAAGCAACTGGACTTCACCGGCGTAGATGCCCTGCTCTCGGTTTGCCCCTATTATAATAAACCTTCGCAGGAAGGGGTGTTCCTGCATTACACCGCCATTGCCGATGCCTCTCCGGTTCCGGTTATCCTGTACAACGTGCCCGGTCGCACGGGCATCAACATGACTGTCGCCACTACCCTGCGGCTTGCCCAGCACCCTAACATCATCGGGACCAAAGATGCTTGTGGCAACATGGAACAATACATGCAACTGCTGGAGGAGAGGCCGGAAGGGTTCCTGATCATCAGCGGTGATGACATGCATACGGTTCCAGTGATCGCCGTGGGTGGCGACGGCATCATTTCGGTGTTGGCCAATGCCTTCCCGGAGCGCTTCAGCCGGATGACCCGTCTGGCTTTGGACGGGAACTTCAAGGAAGCGGGTGCTTTGCAACGCTCCTTCGGTAGAATCAACCCGCTCATGTATGAGGAAGCCAACCCGGTGGGCGTGAAACTGGCCCTTCAACTGGCCGGCATCTGTGACCCGTACGTGCGCCTTCCGCTGGCTCCTGCTTCCCAGAGTCTGGTACAACGTATTCAGGAAGCTGCGGCTCCCCTGTTCCAATAATTGCTTTTTTAGGCTCCTTTTCAGAAAACAGATGAAAAAAAGACTGCTTACCTGGGCGCTTTCCAGCCTGCTGCTAGGGCCCTTGGCCTCCGCCCAAACCATGGCCCCGGCCCCTGGTTCTCCCTTAGAGCTGATTTCTGAAAAGGCCCCCTTAAAAGGCACGCTGCTCCTGCCCGTCAGTCAAAAACCGGTGCCGGTGGTGTTGCTGATTTCCGGTTCTGGCCCCACAGACCGGGATGGCAACAACCCGGCCATGAAAAACAACAGCCTGAAAATGGTGGCCGAGGCCCTGCAAGCCCAGGGAATCGCTTCCGTCAGGTATGACAAGCGCGGCATTGCCGAAAGCACGGCCGCGGCCGTCTCTGAGTTTGACCTTCGGTTTGACCACTACGTGCAGGATGCCGCTGCATGGGTGCAGAAACTAAAAGAGGACAAACGATTCAGCAAGGTGGTGGTTTTGGGCCACAGCGAAGGTTCCCTCATTGGGATGATGGCTGCCCGCCAGGCCAAGGCTGATGGCTTCATTTCAGTGGCCGGTGTTGGCCAAACGGCCGACCAAGTCATCCGGGAACAACTGCAGGCGCAGCCCCAGCAGGTAAAAGACGCGGCCTTCCCTATCCTGGACCAACTGGCCCAAGGCAAGGCGGTGACCGAGGTGAATCCCATGTTGGCCGCCTTGTTCAGACCCAGTGTGCAGCCCTACCTCATCTCCTGGTTTAAACAAGACCCTCAAGCCGAGCTTCGGAAACTCACTGTTCCAGTTCTGCTGGTGCAAGGCACCCAGGATCTACAGGTAAGTCGGCAGGAAGTCCAGTTACTAGCCGCTGCCTCGCCCAAGAGCAAACTGGTGGAGATAGAGAACATGAACCACGTGCTCAAAGAAACCACCCCTGACCGTACCGCAAACTTCAGTACCTATGCCAACCCCACGCTTCCCTTGGCACCCCCATTAATGCCGGCAGTAGTGGCCTTCGTGAAGTCAATAAAGTAGATTATTTAATAGCAGAATCCTGTTTTGGGGCCATTACATCAAATTGGGCCCAAAACAGGATTCTGCTATCATAGGAATCGCCATAGCCTACTCCAATGGTTCTAAAGGTACCTCCATGCCTTTTTGTTTCCGTAGCTTTTTGTAGGAACGAAATTAACTTCTGCCCATTAAAAATATAGAAAGATGAGAAGGGGTGGCTGAGAAAAGACAATGGGTAAGAGACAAGGCAATGGGTAAGAGACAAAGAAATGCGAAAGAGACAAGGCGGTGCCGTTGTCTCTACAGGGGGCATCATTACCGTTTCCGCTACTTTTTCCTGTTCCAGTCTTTCCCGAGCGCGCCTCGCTTTTGGCCCTAGATAGGCGGTTCCTAAGAGAAATAGACAGGTCAGGCCGAAAGGGCAGTGCGAGAGGGGAAGACGGGGCCTCGCGGCCGTGAGCGCTCGGAGAGTAGCTATGGAAAGGCCAAGCATAAGGGCCTCGCAGACAGCGCCCGCCACGCCAGCCATGGCAAAAGGCATGCACTTAGCAGCCATAGGTGAAACAAGTAGTAGGGAGCCGCAGTTTTGGTTGTTGGTGAGAACACCAACAACGGCGAGTCTATTTTGAAGCTCTTTCTCAAAAAGAAGACTCTAAACAGGCAGTAGTTGGGAAAATACTGGTGAACCTGCCAAAATTACCACCCACTCGTCAAAACATCAGCAATGTGCAAGACTTTGATAGGTTTGCCTTGCTTCTTGCTATAGGCCTCCAGGTGCATGAGGCAACTGGTGTCAGTGGACACGATGTATTCGGCACCGGTGCTGAGGGCGTTTTCTACTTTCTGTTCGGCCATGGCCACTGAGATGGATTCAAATTTAGCCGCAAAGGTACCGCCGAACCCGCAGCAGGTTTCGGTTTCCTGCATTTCAGCCAGCTGAAGGCCTTCCACCATGTCTAGTAAGCGGCGGGGGCCTTCTTTGATACCGCATTCGCGCAGGGCGCTGCAGGAATCATGGTAGGTTACTTTGGCATCCAGGCGGGCGCCGGGAATCTCCTTTACCTGCAGCACATCCGTCAGGAATTCAGTCAGTTCCAGCACCTTGCGCTCCATGGTGCGGTACCGGGTGAAGTTAGAGGAAGTCACAAAGATGTTGGAGTAGGCATTTCTGATCATACCCACGCAGGAGGCCGAAGGCGCCACGATATAGTCACTGTCTTCTGAGGAGAAGTCTTCCAGGAATTTATCTGCCACCTGGCGGCATTCATTCTGGAAGCCTGCATTATAAGCCGGCTGTCCGCAGCAGGTTTGGTTTGTGTTGTAGCGCACCGTGCAGCCCAGGGCCTCTAAAAGCTTTACCATGTTCCAGGCGGTCTGCGGAAACAACTGGTCAATGAAACAGGGGATAAAAATATCTACTACCGGCTGTGGCATCTGGTTTAATACTACGAATGGAAAACGTGGGTTGCCTGGGTCAAGGACCGCGAAAGCGCCTCTTGGTTCAGGTTCAAAGGTACGCCTTTCTCCTGTAAATAGGAGAGCATTTTCTCGGTTGGCATGTTGCCCACCAAGTCGTCTTTGGCCATGGGGCAACCGCCATAGCCCAGCAGGGCCCCGTCCATGCGGCGGCAACCGCTCTCGTAGGCGGCTTCCACCTTCTCGCGCCAGGTAGCGGGACTGGTATGCAAATGCGCCCCAAACTCTATCTGCGGAAAGGCCGGGATTAGGGTAGAGAAAAGGGCTTTGATGGTCTCAGGGGTAGAAACCCCGATGGTATCTGACAAAGAGATGGTCTTGATGGCCAGATTGTCTAACTTGTAGGTCATCTCCCCTGCCAGAGCGGGCTCCCAGGGCTCACCGTAGGGGTTCCCGAACCCCATGGAAAGGTACAGCACCAACTCTTTGTGGTGTTGCTGGCACAGGTCCTGCATCTGGGCCACCTCATCCAGCGCCTCGGCAATGCTTTTGTTTGTGTTGCGCCGCTGAAACTCTTCAGACAGCGACAAAGGGAACCCGATGTACCGGATGGCTTCCTGCCCGGCGGCCTGCTGGGCGCCCCGCACATTGGCCACAATAGCCAGTAATTTAGTCTGGGTGCGTGAGGTATCCAGTTGCGCCAGCACCTCAGCGGTGTCCTGCATCTGCGGAATGGCTTTGGGGGAAACGTAAGAGCCAAAATCCAGGGAATCAAATCCCACTTCCAGCAAAGTTTGCAGGTACTGCACTTTGGTTGGGGTGGGTACAAACGCCGACAAACCCTGCATGGCATCACGGGGGCACTCTATTATTTTCATAGGTTCAAGGTTTAGTTTAGGAACGCTGCATTTTACCGCAGCCGCAAGCTTCTTCCAGCAGTACGAAAACGCTCAATGTAATGCCTCCGTTATGTCAGAAAATTAGGACAGATCACCCACTCCTACACAACTAAAGGAATCCAGATGACTCACTAAGTACTTTTAAAAATAGCTCAGTAATATTCTTACACCCTTGTCTTTTTGGTTTTTACGACAACTCATCGACATTTACACTTAATTACTAAGTCAATTCAGGCGAATAAAAACACCTAGCTCTCAGGGCTAAGCCTTTTTGGCTGGTTTTTCTTAAACTAGATCATACCTCTATCTTTGGAAGGTAATTTTTAGAAGAACCTGCCAGACATAAAAAGCATGGCAGGCCTTTTGAACAGTTCAGCCACTCTCACAATATTACTAAATGGGAAATTCACATGCCGCTTTATTTACCCGGGACCCGAAGTTGCACCTCCTGGTACAGCAAGCTGATTCTCTTACTGAAAATGGAGCGCCTAAACCCATTTATGAGGCCTTATTGAGTTCGGTGATTTCCCAGCAATTGTCGGTGAAGGCGGCGGCTACCATCAAAGCCCGGTTTATGCCCCTTTTTCCGGAAAACTACCCAGATCCAGCCTTGGTGCTGGCTACTCCTCAGGAGCAATTGCGTGCGGTGGGGCTATCCTGGCAGAAAATAGGCTACCTCCAGAACCTAGCCCAGCACAAGGCCTCGGGCCATTTGGAAGACACAGAATTGGCCCATTTACCAGATGAGGAACTGATTTCCCGCCTCACCCTAATCAAAGGAATTGGCCGCTGGACCGCGGAGATGATCCTGATGTTCGCCCTGGACCGGCCAGATGTGATGCCCGTAGATGACCTGGGGATCTACAATGCCATGAAACGTCTCCATGGATTCTCAGAAACCGGCAAGGCCGCTAAATCCAGGATGCTAGAACTTTCTCAGGCTTGGCGGCCCCACCGCACCCTCGCCTGCCGGTACCTGTGGCAATCGCTCAACAATGCACCTTTAAAGAGTGCTGAGGGTTAAGTCCTGGGTCATGAGTCCTGAGTCCTGAGTCCTGAGTCCTGAGTCCTGAGTTCTGAGTCCTGAGTTCTGAGTCCTGAGTCTTGAGTCTTGAGTCTTGGGACCCAGTTGTTGATTAAGCGTTTATGGGCTGAAAATCCAGAAATAGCCCAAAAATGTTACCGCACTTTCTGCCGCTTGATTAGATAGGCTTGTAATACTTTATCAATGGGTTCGCGCAGGTCCACGGAAACCAAGTCAATGCGGTATTGGCCGCAGCGCAACTTTAGCTCTTCTTTGAACTGGCGCATGGCCTTGACATATTCTTCCCTGATCTCTGCGGGCTGCACCTTTATTTTCTCGCCGTTCTCCAGCCCATGGAACATGAAGGGCTTGTCTGGGAAATGGAATTCCTCTTCTGTTTCAGCATGCGTGAAATGGAACAGCAACACTTCATGCTGCTGGTGGCGCAGGTGTTGCAGGGCGAGGAAAATTTCATCCAACTGCTCGTATTGGCTCAGTAAATCACTGAAAAGAATGACCAATGACCGCTTGGGTAACTGCTGGGCAATGTGGTGCAGCATGGCGGCGACCCGGGTCTCTTTCTGCGGCGGCGCCGGTTTCTGCAGTTGCTGTTGCAAGGCCAGCAGCAGGGTATGCAGGTGCGCCCCGGTGGATTTAATGGGCGTCTGCATCTCAATCTGGTCGGAGAAGGTGGTCAGTCCCACCGCATCCCGTTGTTTCTGCAGAAGGGTGGCAATGGCGGCGGCACTCAAGACGGCGTACGCCAGCTTGCCGTAATTGTGGGTGGGGTAATACATAGAGCCAGACACGTCCAGGATCAGCTGGCAGCGCAGGTTCGTCTCTTCTTCATACCGCTTCACAAAAAGCTTCTCCGTGCGGGCAAAAACTTTCCAGTCCATATGGCGGGTGCTTTCTCCGGTGTTGTAGAGCCGGTGCTCAGAGAATTCCACTGAGAAGCCGTGGTACGGCGACTTGTGCAAACCCGTGATAAACCCTTCCACCAGGCGCTTGGCCAGAAACTCCAGGTTCTGGATGTTGCGCACACTGTCTAAATCAACGGTTATTCTGCTCATGCGGTACTAGGTACGTGGTGAATTCGAAAGGTCTTGAATATTCTACTATGGCACGCTTTTTTACTCCTGCTTTTACCAAAACGCAAGATAAACAGCAACAGATCAAAGGCCCCTCTTTTTATTTGCTTTTCCTATTAATGGGTTCCAGAATGCCTAATGAGTTCCGCTTGAACTAGATGATTAGTTTTGAAAAACATACCAAGAAAGGACTAACCACCAACGGCCTTGGTTTTTAGTGTATAATTAAAAAAAAAGGCGCTAAATGAAGTTTCTGTTCTGGTGATCACCGGCAAAAGACAGAGGCTAAGGAAGAATTGATTTATTCCATTGTCCATTTGGTCATTACAAACATTAGTACATTCTAATTTACCTATTAAAATTAACAGTAAAAATTTTTAGATCTGGATCACTTGCTTTAAATTGGCTACTTCAAATAAATAAGTAACCTTCAAGTTATGGTGGAAGAGAACAACGACAAAGCAGAAATCTACTCGCAGAGAGTAAGGGCAGGAAAGCGCACCTATTTCTTTGATGTAAAATCTACTCGCTCCAATGATTATTACCTGACCATCACGGAGAGCAAGAGAAAATTCAAAGATGACAACTACTCTTACGAGAAGCACAAGATTTTCTTGTACAAAGAAGACTTTGCCAAGTTCCTGGAAGCGTTGCAGGATACCGTCAACCATGTGAAAGGTGAGTTATTGTCTGAAGAAGCATTAGCAGAACTGGAGCGCCTGGAGCACGCTGAATCTGAAGCGGCCGTGGATGAAGAACTCAAGTGGGAATAACCCCTGCTCCTATTTCTCCTCAAGCTCATGCCTCGCGTGAGCTTTTTTTATGCCTGCAAGGCCCCGTTTTCATTCCTTTTCCAGGAAAGGAGGACAAAAACTGCCTGGGTTCCTTTTCTATCATAAGGCCGTTTTTCCATAACCTCTCCTCTTCGCCTGATATCTCCCACCACAGATGTAGGGTAATAAAAAAAAGGGAAGACACTGCTGCGAAGGTGCCCTGTTGTTACAGAGTTACCACGCTACGGGGGCTGCTGTTTTAGGGCTTGTTTTTAGGAACAGACCTTAAATCGGCCTCCCCTTTCCTCTCCTTCAAGAATACCGGCAGAATTTGTATCTTTGCGGCCGTTTACCAGGTTCGTTCCCTCCTTTTACTGGAGAGTGGCAGCCTGAACGCATCTTCATTCATCTGACTTTAGACCAACCTTATATTTATGGGACTTCGTTGTGGAATAGTGGGATTGCCAAACGTAGGTAAATCTACGCTGTTCAATGCCTTGTCAAATGCCAAAGCCGAATCGGCTAACTACCCTTTCTGTACTATTGAACCCAACGTGGGCGTGATCACAGTGCCAGATGAGCGGCTGCAGATCCTGGAGGAGCTGGTGCACCCAGAGCGGGTATTGCCAACCGTTATGGAATTCGTGGACATTGCCGGCCTGGTGAAGGGCGCCAGCAAAGGCGAAGGTCTGGGCAATAAGTTCCTGGCCAATATCCGGGAGGTAGATGCCATCATCCATGTGGTGCGCTGCTTTGACGATCCCAACATTGTGCACGTGGCGGGTGGCGTAGACCCTGTTTTTGACAAAGACGTGATAGACACCGAGCTTCAGCTGAAAGACCTGGAGTCTATTGATAAGAAAATTGCCAAGGTAGAGCGCACTGCCAAATCAGGAGACGCCAAGGCCAAGAAAGAATTCGCGAGCCTGCAGCGCTTCAAGCAGCACCTGGAGAGCGGCAAGAATGCCCGTTCCCTGGAGGTCACCGAGGAAGACCTGGAATCAGTGGAAGACCTGCAACTGCTTACCATTAAGCCGGTGATCTACGTGGCCAACGTAGACGAGGAATCCATCCTGACCGGGAACAAGTTCCTGGAAGCCCTCAAAGAGCACGTGAAAGAAGAGAACGCCCAGGTGGTGGTTATCTCCGCGGCCATTGAAGAGCAGATCGCCGATTTCACTGAGCCGGAAGAGAAAGAAATGTTCCTGGCAGAATACGGCCTCAAGGAATCCGGCCTGAACCAGCTTATCAAAGCCTCTTACTACCTGCTGGACCTGGTCACCTATTTCACCGCCGGGGTAAAAGAAGTGCGGGCCTGGACCATCCGGAAAGGCTGGAAAGCGCCTCAGGCCGCCGGTGTCATCCACACCGACTTTGAGAAGGGTTTCATCAGAGCGGAGGTGATCAAGCTCAAAGACTACATGGAGTATAAAACCGAGGCTAAAATCAAAGAAGCCGGTAAAATGGCCCTGGAAGGAAAAGACTACGTGGTGCAGGATGGAGACATCATGCACTTCCGGTT
This sequence comes from Rufibacter glacialis, assembly GCF_008271745.1. Lineage (GTDB taxonomy): Bacteria > Bacteroidota > Bacteroidia > Cytophagales > Hymenobacteraceae > Nibribacter > Nibribacter glacialis. The sequence continues at coordinate 307,267 of NZ_VKKZ01000020.1, forward strand.
CAATGTGTAATTTGAACCTTTATCCAATACTGAGAAAGGAGGGCTGTAAGGCTCTCCTTTTTTTTGGCCCCCACCTTATTTCATTTCAGGCCAAAATATCTCTTTTTTCTTGAGGAGAAAGGAAGCTTTACCTGGCCAACAACGTAAAAAGATTAAAATTTATTATACCTATTTTACTCATTTTGTGGTAGTTACACAATCTACCGGCTACTTTTTGATCATGAAAGGCAACATTTTATCGAAAAACCTGTAAATATGTGCAGATTACTATATTTCAACTCTCAAAAACTATGAAAAAAACCCTACTTAAGGCTTCTGTACTCAGCGCCATGCTGCTGTCTATGGTGGCCCCCACAGAATCAAAAGCCCAATCGGCGGACAGGCCCTGGGGCTTATCACTCTATGGTAGCGCCAACCAGGCCCGGACGAACATAAGAAATGATATCTGGGACATGAGTAATTCATCTTGGGGTGGTGGTCTAGGCATCAACAGATACTTGTCACCATCTTTTGATGCAACATTGCAGTTAAACTACTTCAACCTGAAGCAGGAGGCAAACAATGTTACTTACAACGTAACTGGATTTGGACGCGGAAGATTTGACAATGAAGTTGGAACCGCCAACCTCGGATTTAAACTGAAGCTGAACAACGGCAAGATCCTGAGTGAAACTGCTTTCCTGCAGCCTTACCTGATCGCCGGAATTGGTGCCCAGTATGCCAGCGTGGAAGCGTATCTTCCAGTAGCCAGACCAGGCGGAACCAATGAGTTCAAGTATGACGAAGGAATGCTTCGCATGAACTACATGGGAGGTGCCGGTATCGGTTTCAAGATCACAGAAGGCATCAGCCTTTTTGCACAGACAACCTTGAACTACCCCTCTACCAACCTGCTTGATGGTATCTCCCCTGCCGGTTCAGATGAGTTGAACGACCGTTACCTGCAGCACCAGTTCGGTCTTTCCTTCGGGTTAGGCAAAGCCAAAGACACAGACGGTGACGGTGTTTCTGATCGCCGCGACAAATGCCCTGACACCCCTGCTGGCGTACAGGTAGACAAAGCCGGTTGCCCATTAGACGGTGACGGTGACGGAGTTCCGGATTACCAAGACAAATGTCCTACTGAAGCTGGTACTGCCGCTTTGGAAGGCTGCCCAGACAAAGACGGTGATGGTGTTCGTGACTCTGAAGATGAGTGCCCAGACCAAGCCGGTCCAGCAGCAACCAGAGGCTGTCCAGATGCAGACGGTGACGGTGTTGCTGACAAAAACGACACTTGCCCTAACACTCCAGCCGGAACCCGCGTGGATGCCAGCGGTTGCCCAGTTGTAGTTGACCGTGACGGTGATGGCGTGAACGATGATGTAGACCGTTGCCCAGATGTTGCCGGTTCTGCCGCTAACATGGGTTGCCCAGCCTTAGACGTGGAAGACAGCACTTACATGGCCCGTGTTCCTAAGATTGAGTTTGAGTTCAACAGAGCAGTTCTGAAGAAAACCTCTTACCCAACTCTGGACAGAATGTCAACTATGTTGTCTAAGTATCCGCACTACAACCTGCGTATCTCTGGCCACGCTGACCACATTGGTTCAAACGAGTACAACCAGGAGCTTTCTGTTCGCAGAGCTGACGCTGCCAAGTCTTACTTGACCAACACCAAAGGAGTAGCTTCTGACCGTATCATCACCGAAGGATTCGGCGAAGAGCGTCCAGTTGCCCCTAACACCACCAACGCCGGCCGCGCTAGAAACCGCCGCGCTGAGTTCCGTCTCTTCATCCAGTAACGGATCTATTGAGATAGGTTAGAAAATGCCCGGTCAGCTGACCGGGCATTTTTAGTTTAAGGCAGTTTTACTGAAAACACATGGAAAAACAACAGCAACCCGAGGTATGGTTAAGAGGCCCCGTACCTGCTATTCCACCGCTTCTGCAACCGGTAGCCCATGCGCTGCTACAGGCCCGGGAAGAAGTGCAACGGCATTTAGCCCGGTTTCCTGAGCACCTCCTATGGGAACGGCCCGCCAACCTGGCTTCCGTAGGATTCCACCTGCAACACCTGACTGGGGTCTTAGACCGGCTGTTTACGTACGCCCAGGGCGAGCAATTATTTCCTCAGGCGCTGGCTTACCTTAAAGCCGAAGGAGTTGCCCCCGGCCCTGAAACCACGGTACAAACGTTGGTGGTGGCATTCCACCGGCAGGTGGATCAGGCTTTGGAGCAGTTAAAAGCGACCAGGGAACAAACCTTGCTAGAAACCAGGGGCGTAGGCCGGGCTCAGATTCCTTCCACGGTCTTAGGCCTTCTCTTCCACGCCGCGGAACACACCCAACGGCACGTGGGGCAACTGCTGGTCACTGCCCGTATTCTGGAGGCTGGAATGGGGATACCAGAGACCAATGAAAACCAACCTTAAAAAGTAAACGCCTCTTAAAAAGAAATGCCTGGACCATTTGCCCAGGCATTTCTTTTTAAGAGGCGTTTTAGGTAAAACGGCCTTGAAACAGGCTAGTTGTAATCTGGCAGCGTGCTGTAGGTTTCCCCGTATTCCAGCATCTGTTGCGTGAAGTTGTCTGGGTACACCAGCAGCACATCCACAATTTTACCATCCTTCACTACCGGGGTGAGTTTAGGTTGGATAAAGCCGTTGTATGGAGCTATGTTCAGCTTGCTGTACCGTTGCAACACTTCCTTGTGCAGGGCCTGGTCTACCTTTACGCCGTACGTCTCCACCAGTTTCTCAGCGGCTTTGAAGTCTCCCTCTGAAGTGATGCGCTGGGTTTCGCGCAGCAGTTGCCCGAAGAGCTCGCGCAGCTTGGCATAGTCATGCACCTTGAAATAGGTTTTGCCGTCTTTGGTCACCCGCTCAATCACGTTGTCTTTCTTGCCTTTCTCATAGGCCCAGCCCGCTACCATCTGGCGGTTGCGCATGTGGTCTTCCTCTATCACCTCGCCGGGCGCTAATCGGGATAATTGGGTCATCAACCCATTCCGGATGTAGGCATCATACTCGGCTTTGCCCACCTCCAATGAAGGCATCACGCCAATTTCCACTAGCTTGGGATCCATCACATAGTACAGGGCCACCAGGTCAGCGCGGCCTTCTTCCATGGTGCTGGCGTAGTTTTTCAGGGTCTGCTTAGGCGTACCCACGCCAGGGTTGATCTGGCCAGAGGCGTGCCCGATGACCTCGTGCATGTCGGTGTGGAGGTCGCTGGCCAGGGAGCCGTATTTCTTGGCCCGGTCAATCTCTTCCTGGCTGAAAGCGAACTCCGTTAAGGCACTGCCCCCTGTGTTCGCCGATTCATTGTAGGCATGTACAATGTTGCCCAGGTTCACCGATTTGGAGCCGTGCTCTTTCCTGATCCAGTTCGCATTGGGAAGGTTAATGCCAATCGGAGTAGCCGGAGCAGCATCGCCGCTTTCTACCACGGTGGTGATCACCTTGGCCGTGATGCCCACCACGTTCTTTTTCTTGTGCTGCGGCAGCAAGGGTGAGTTGTCTTCAAACCACTGGGCCTGGTCCCCTATGGCCTTGATGCGTTTGGTGGCTTCCACGTCTTTGAAAGACACCACAGACTCAAAGGAGCCTTTCAAGCCCAGGGGGTCATCATACACTTCAATAAAGCCGTTTACCACATCAATCTGCGAATCCACGTCCTGCACCCAGGCAATGTTGTATTCATCAAACGTCTTCAGGTCGCCGGTGCGATAGAAGTCTACCAGTTTCTGGAGGGCCAGGCGCTGCTTGTCGTTCTCGGCCACCATTACGGCTTTCTCCAGCCAGAAGATAATGCGTTGGATGGCCGGGCCGTACATGCCGTCACTTTTCCAGACTTTCTCCACCACCTGGCCGTTTTCTTTCACCACCTTGGAATTGAGGCCATGCGACACCGGGCGCGGATCGTTCTTCACGTCCTTTTTGGCGTAGAACGCTTCTACCTCTTTCTGGCTCACGCCTTCATAGAAGTTCACCGCTGAGGTTTTAATCAAATCTTCGCCCGAAGCTTTGTTCACCTGCTTCGCGTCTAACTTAGGGTCAAACAAGACGGGGGTGATCCACTTGATGAAGGTCTCTACGGTCTCGCCTTTCTGCAAAGGCAGCCGGTTGGCGGGCACTTTCCTGATGGAAGCCGCCAAGAAGTCCTGGCTGAACTCGGGCAGCATCTTGTTGGCCGAATAGTGGTGGTGGATGCCATTGGCAAACCATACCCTTTTGGTATAAACCATGAACTTCTCCCAGTCCGGTGAGGTGGAGCGGTCACGCTTGTTCTGGACAATGGCGTCCAAGGTTCTCCGGATGCGCAGGTTGTGCTTGTAGTTCTGGTCATAGATAATGTCACGACCCGACAAAGCGGCTTCATACAGGTAGTACAGCAGTTCCTTTTGCTTGGCGGTCAGGTTGTCAAAGCCAGGCACCTGGTAGCGAAGAATGCGAAGATCAGCAAACTGCTCGGTTACATACTTGAAATCGGGGTTAGGCGTGATCACCTGCGGCGGTGAAACCTGGGTGGCGCTTATTGTCTCCTGGTTCCGCACGATGCTGGCTTCGCCGGGCATCATGGTTTTGGCGGGTGCCGGAGATGTGGTGGCCGTGGTTTTCTTCGTGCAGCTGCTGGCCAGCAAAGACGCCAGCAACAGCGCCGAAGCAGCTATTGGGGTGTTTTTCATAAAATACGGTAGAATCATTTCTGGATAAAAGTACTCAATTACCCAGTGGATGGCAAAAACCGCACCGATTGCCATGGGAACCCGCTCCTTCGGCTTTTCTGGCCGTTTTCCATAAATCAGGCCTAAAACAACCAAAGTTCATCAGTGCCTGGATTGACAAGAACCTTCCGCCTAGGGTGGTTGAAACCCAACAGAAAGAAATACCTTTAAGGCCAGAAAAACCAGCCGTAGTTTGCAACCGACTCCCGCTCCAAAAGCGCTCCTTCCTCCTGCTTCTGCTTTTCAGCGGCTACTGCCCCTGTTCCTGATCTTAGGCTTAGGGCTGATGTATGTCCTTCTCCCCACGCAGAATTCCTCCTCAGATGCGTATGATTATGCGGCCAGTGTGCGGTGGCAGGAAGATCTGTGGCAACCGCACCACCTGCTTTACAATGTGACGGGACTGGGGCTTTATACCTTGTTGCAGAATTTAGGGTTCAAGGTGGCACCGCTGCCCCTCCTCCAGTTCCTGAACGGAGTTTTGGCGGCGGGCAGTCTGGTGGTCCTGTGGCGGGTGTTAGCCCAGCTGCAGCCCTCAGTAAAGGTGCAGGCAGGCTTGGTGTTACTGGCGGGGGCATCTTTTGGCACTATGCGCTATGCCACGGAAAACGAGACTTACGTACTCCCTCTTTTCTTCTCTGGGTTGGGGAGCCTGTACTGGCTGCGGTATCACCATAAGGGCCAGGCTTCTGACCTGGTCTGGAGCAGCTTCTGGGCGGCATTTGCGTGTCTATACCACCAGGTGCACTTCTTCTGGTGGCTGGGTTTATTTTTTTCAAGCGTTTTCTTTTCTACCCATAAGAAAAGGCTGGTCTTGGTTTGGTTCGGGCTTCCCGCGCTAGTAGTGCCTTTAGGTTACGCGGTGGCCCTGCTTCTACAGGAAATCCCCTTTACCCAAGCGTTGACCTTTGTGTTCAAAGGATTTTACCAAGGCCAGGTGGACACTCAAATCACGTACAAGAACTTCCTGCTGACGGGCATCTCCTTTGGCAGGACTTTTCTGGAAGTCCACGGGCGCATCCCTTTCCTGCTGAAGCATCATTGGGTTTACATAATGTTTGGGATGACGACCCTTGTTCTAGGCGCTCTTTTCTTAAAACGCATCAAAATCGGCAGGAACTGGGAAAATTTACGGCACCGACCTGTCTTCAAAACCCACGGGGGAATTATGGGCTTACAGCTGCTTTTCGCTTGGTTTGCAGTGGGCAATGCGGAATTCATGGTGATGGTACCTTGGTTAATGGCCGTTCTCTTGGCCTGCGGTACCTATCACCGCTCCAGGGCCCTTTTCCTGGCCGGAAGCGGCTTATTGGTTTGGAACCTGTCCTTCGGGCTGGTACCGCTTCATTTGTATTCCTTTACCAATTTCCCCTGCCTTTCTCAGGTCGTGCTGCAGCAACCCAAGGCCACCTTTTTTTTACAGGATGAAAATGGGTTTGACACCTTTTTTTTCTATCACACCGGCCACTACCCTGCCCATACCTATGAAACGGAAGCGGCCCCAGAAGTTCTTACTCAGGCCTTGGCTGTAGCTCGTGCGCAGGGACAACCTGTGCTCACCGATTTTAACCAAGAACCAGCAGTGCTTTCCCGTAAATGGTTTGTGGCGAGGCCGTTTGCCGCCTCTTTTTTCAAAAACTACCGGTTAACACCTATCGCCTCCTGCCCTACTTTTTACGGGGCAGGTCCCCTCTACCTGGTTTCCGACTTAACTCCTTAAATCCCTAATGCTTTAAACCACCAAGCGCCTATCTCCTTGGTCAGGAAATAGGCGCTTGGTGGTACACTCATTTTATATCTTTAAATAGGCAGTTCCGGGTCTGATGCTGTATTATTTATAAGCTCCTGAGTCCTTCCGTTAGAAAGTATAGCCCATGGACAAGATAAAATTACGAGGTGCTCCCGGAAAAGCCCGCTGGTAATCATAGCCGCCTACAAAGTAATATTTGTCTAACAAGTTGTTGGCGTTCAGGCTCAGTTTGAATTTATTCACCCGGTAAAAAGCGGCCGCATTTACCACCGTGTAAGAAGGCCAGTAGGCCCATATCCCTTCACCAGTAAGCACGTCCTGTACCTGTAGCTCCATCCTCCGGTCTCCCACGTAGTTACCGCCCAAGGCCAGTCCAAAGCCCTCCAGGGCGGTTCCGGTAAAGGTGTATTTAGCCCACAGACCGGCCGAGTGCCGGGGAGCGTTGGCCGTCTGCCGGCCTTGTTCTCCTTTGAGGTCAGACGCCACCACTTCGGTGTGGTTGAAGGCGTAGTTCAGGCTGAGGTTCAGGGCAGGCGTTAGGCTTCCGGTGGCCTCTAATTCCGCTCCCTGCGACTTGACGCGGCCGTTCTGGCGGTAGATGGGGTTACCCGTTTCCGTCAGTTGGCCGGTGTTTACCAGCGTATTCCGCTTCTCAATGTGGAAGAAAGCAAGCGTGGCGAACAGGCGCTTTTCCAGGAACTCCCCTTTCAGGCCGGACTCTACCTGGAAGCTGTTCTCACTGTCAAAAGGAGAAGTGCCGCCGTAGTTCTGGAAGTTCCGTACAAAAGCCGGGTCAATGGGTTTGAAGCCCTGGCTGTAGCTGGCAAAGTAGTTAAGGTTTTCTCGTACTTTGTAGGTCAGGCCCAGCCGGGGGAGCAATACATTCTGGTGTACCTTTTCTTCCCCGCGGCCATACTGCCGCTGGTCTCGGAAGAACTCATAGCGCAAGCCCAGCAGCACCTTCAGCCTATCGGTTACTCCTACCTGGTCTTGCACATAAACCCCGGTGCTGCTGTAGCTGGCGTTCAGATAATCCACGAAGAAGGAAGCCAGGGGCCGCCGGATGTACTTGCTGGGGTCGCGCAGTTCGTAGGAGGGGTTGTGGAGGTCAAAGGTCAGGGGTACCCGTTTCCCAGCAACTTCCATCTCTCGGGCTTCCCACTGGTGCCCCCGTTGGTCGGTCTGGAACTTGATGTAGTCCAGGCCGGCCACTAGGTTGTGCTGCACCTTTCCGGTGTTAAAGTTGGCAGAAAAATAGGTGGAAAGGTTATCGGTATACTCGTTCACCTTTTTCTCCAGGTAGCGCAGGTTCATGATGGTATTGGCAGGCGCATCTGCGAAGGTATTGAGCGTGCGGTGCTCACTCAATTCCTCGTGGTACACAAACTTCAGGTAGGCTGCGTTGAAGGTGAGCCAGTCGGTGAGTTTGTGGTGAAGGGACGCATTCAGTGACACATCGTTGACCCGGTAGTAATCACTGGGTTGGCTCAACGTGAAAGACCTGGGCAGCGCGTAGAGATCGCCTCCCCGTATGCCCATGCCGCGGTCCAGGTACCCGTCAAATTTGCTAAAAACCAGCTCGGCGTTCACGGTGGTTTTGTCCGTGGGCCGGAAGGTCACGGTGGGCGCTATCATGAGGGAACTACGGTCGTTCACTTCCCGGAAGGTCTTAGTGTCTTCGTAACCGATGTTGAGCCGGTAAAGCAAGCTCTTGTCTTCGTTGAGCGGACCCGTCAGGTCTAAAGTTCCGCGCATGGTGTTAAAGCTACCCACCGAAAAGGTCATCGCTTTCCGGTTTTCTTCCAGGGGCTTTTTGGTCACCAGGTTCACTGTCCCACCCGGATTGATGTCGCCGAAGAGCGCCGCGCCCGGTCCTTTGAGCACCTCCACGCTTTCCAGGTTAACGGTCAGCGGCACCCGGAAGAAGCTAGTCCCATACCCGTACCCTGACCGTAGTCCGTTTACTAACCGGTATCCGGTCTCATAGCCGTTCCGGAAGCCCCGGATGGTGAGGTCATCATAGGAGGAGTATTGGTTCACTCCTGCCAGGTTCTGCACCACGTCCGTCACTAGAAAGGCTTGCTGGTCTTCCATCAGTTCTTTGGTCACCGAAGAGATGGTCTGCGGCACCTCTATCACGCGGCTTTGCAGCTTAGTACCTACAAAGCTATAATCGTTCACGTAGTTAGTCTCCTTCCGGCCCGTTACCAGCACCTCCTGCATGGCGTGCGTTTGCCGGTCTAGCTGTATCTCCAACTGCACGTGCTCCATTTGTTCAGTTAAAGTCAAGGCGATTTCCTTCTCCATCAAGCCTATTCCCTTCACCAGCAGCACATACTTCCCGTAGGGTAGCTGAGCTAGGCGGAAAGTGCCATCGGGTTGGGTGTGCGCGCCTTTGCCCAGGTTTCCTATGGTGACGGATACGCCTACCAAGGCATTCCCTTGCTTATCCAGCACCTTTCCGCTGACGCTTCCCAACCCATTGGCCACCGCAGAAACCCGGAACAGGAGTAATACTAACACTACCCCCATCCATTTCATATTCAAGTACATTTCGCTTAGAACAATTAAAAATGATTAGGTAACCCCATGGCCGTATGCTCTGGCATTCACCGTTTGCAGGAGGGCCAAGTCCATGTGAATGGTGCGGAAAACTTCGGTATCATCCTGACATACCATCTGGAACCCCTGCTTCGTCCAGAATTCCTTGGCCCCGGACAAAAACGGGTGGGTGTGCAGGTAGAGCGTTTCTACCCCTCGGCGGGTAGCCTCTTCCTTCAAGGCATTGACCAGGCTTCTACCCAGCCCCATTTTGCGGTAAGCGGGCTCCACGAATAGTTTCAGCACCTCATTAGCCACCTGCCCGGAATAGTCCAAGTGGGGAAAACGGTGGTCATACCTTCGCATGCCAATGGTACCTATGATGGTTCCGTCCGCTTCGGAAGCCACCAGAAAAACCGCCTTTTCATCCTGCACATAACATGCTTCAAAATTCGCCAGGTCTTCGGGGATCACGCTGTGGTCAATCATGGGGAACAGCCCTTTCCGGAACTCCCGCACGTAGGTCACCAGCTCTGGTATTCTCCCCTGCTCAATTTCTTTTATCTCTATTTCCATAGCTCCTTAAAGCGTGGGGACTACAATGGTTTTATCCTTTACCTGCACGGCCGTAAACTGCACGTTGTACACGTAATGCAGCAGCTCGCTGTCATGGTTGCTCAAGTTCGTCTTCACCACCGTTTTGTTCTTCATGAAAAAGCAGTGGTCGGCGTACAGGAAAGCCAGGTTGGGGTCGTGCATGATGGCAATGACCGTGAACTTATCCTGCGACAGCTTGCGCAGCTTTTCCAGCACAAAGGTCTGGTAGTACACGTCCAGGTGGTTCGTGGGCTCATCCAACAAAATGATGGACGGGTTCTGCACCAGCACCCTCGCAATCATCACCAGTTGCTGCTCCCCGCCTGAAAGCTCGGTATAGGGCCGGTTGAGGAGGTGGGTGATTTCCAGTTCCTCAATGGCTTGCTCCACTTTTTCCAGGTCTGCTTTTTTGGGGCTGAAAGAAGAAAAGGCCGCCCGCCCCGTCAACACCACATCCCGCACCTGAAAGGGGAATACCGATTTATGGAACTGCGGCAGAAACCCCATCAAGGGGGCGCAGTCAGCGAAGGACAATTCCTTCCGTTCCCGGCCCATCAGCTTCACTGAGCCCTGGCGGTAGGTAGCCATTCCAGAAAGGATATTGAAGAGCGTTGATTTCCCGCTTCCGTTCCTGCCTAGCACCACCGAGAATTTCCCCTCCGGGAAAGAAACGTTCACCTCCTCCAGAATGGAGGTATTCCCGTAACTGAAACTCAGGTCTCTTACCTCTATCGCCTGCTTTGTCATACCCAGTTTATTTTGTTTTTCTTCATTAAAAAGATAAAGAAAGGCGCCCCCAACAGCATGGTGAAAATCCCGATCGGGATCTCGAACTCCATCAAAGACCGGGAGAAATTATCAATGATGACCAGGAAGGAGCCCCCGAAGAGGATATTGGCCGGCATGGCCTTCCGGTTATCTGGCCCCACCATCATGCGGGTGAGGTGGGGCACAAACAAGCCGTACAAGCTGATGATGCCCGCGGCCGCCACCGAGGAAGAAGTAGTCAGGGTTGCCAACACCACCAGAATGATTTTGTCCCGGTTGGGGTTGACGCCCACGGCTCTGGCCTCCTGGTCACCCAGGGCCAGCAGGTTTAGCCGCCAGCGCAGCAAGTACATGCCCCCCACGCCCACGGCGATGGGCAGCGCGGCACTGTTGATCTTGTCCCAGGAGGCGTGGTGCAGGTTGCCCATGGTCCACTGCACAATCGCCTGCAATTTGTATGGGTCGCTGATGTACTGCACAATGGTGAGCAGGGCGGTGAATATCCCAGACACGATCATGCCCGATAGGATCACCGCTACCAGGGAGGCCTTTTTATCAGAAAAGGCAAAAGAATAGGTCAGAATCACCGATACCACCCCCAGCACAAAGGCCGAGATATTGATATTGATCAGCGGAAACGCAATGGCCAGTGCCGCCCCAAAGGCCGAGCCGGAAGAGATGCCCAACACATAAGGGTCTACCAGCGGGTTGCGGAAAATGCCCTGTAGCGCTCCCCCCGAGGAGGCCAAACCAGCCCCAATGATGAAGGTCAGAAGCACCCTTGGTAGCCGAATGTTTTCAATGATGTTATTGATCATGTTGAGCCTTGTATTGCTCTCCTGGGTACCTGACCAAACCGCTTTGCCCCAATCCCAAAAATCCGCCAGACCCACTTCCTGCGAGGGCCCGACGGTCAACGAATACAGCAAGAGCGGAATAGGCAGGCCATAAATGACGAATGCGATCAGGGCCTTTCTCATTGGAACAAAGCCGTAGCTTTGGCCCCATATAGGTTCATCATGATCTCCTTGCGGCTCTCTTCCAAATCAAAGCTTCCTTTGTCAGCGTAGCAGAACTTGTTCAAGAGAATAGCGGCACTGAGAATCTTTAAGGTGTGGGGGTCATAATAGAAGGAAGGCTCCAGGACATACACCTCCTTGTTCTGGACGGCTTTCAACACCCTTAGCTCCTTTTTGCTGTAAACCGCCTGTGGGTCTGTGCCCCAGAGAAGGATCAGGTCTGGGTCCCAGGAGATCAGCGTCTCCGGGTTCACGTTAGGCTGGTCTATGGCAAAGGTGCAGGCATTCACGGCCCCGGCCAGCTCAAGGCAATCGTTCATCCGGCTGTTTCTGCCCGAGGTAGAGTAAATGCGCCCGCCCGACCACGCATAGTACACCGATTTTTTGGGCGAGATATCCTGGGTTTTCGCTTTGATCTCCTCCAGTTTCGATTGCGTATAGGCCAGGAGTTCCTTTGCCCGAGCCTGCGTGCCGGTTAGTTTTCCAATTCCTTCCAGTTCCAGGAACAGCTCTTCGTTGGTATTGGAGGACACAGCGAATACATTGATGTCCAGGTTTTCCAGCAGGCTGATCGCATCGGTCTGCCGGGCATCCACAATGACTAAGTCTGGGTTGAGTGCTATCACGCTTTCCATGTTGGCCGAATTCTCCCAGTTCCCGGGAGTAGCCAACTCTTTCCTGGCAATGCGCGGATCCAGCTTGCTGAAATAATGAAACGATTCAGGATTTGAGTAAATCCGGCTCTGGATTCCTATGATGGTATGCTCGGCATTCAGCATGTACATGCCATCCAGGGCAGCCTGAAAGAGCACGATGACCCGCTGGGCCGGCTCCTGCAGGCGCACTTCCTTCCCCCGGATATCAGTGGCCACGATGTCCTTTTCAGACCTTGTGTTTTCCTGGCCCTGCTTGTTGCAGGAACTGAGCAACAGGAGGCACACGCTTAAAAAAGTTATTACTTTAGTCATTTCTATTTTACCTCCACTTCACAATGTCTTTGCCACCATCTGGTTCTCAGGCTACCTTTTAGCAGTAATCATTTAGAGTTTTCCTTTACCGGCTTTTTAAGCTTTCCCCTTGGTACTCTCGGATTTGCCGGCGGCTTCGTTTTGATACTACTTTCATTAAAACAGCTCCAAAATAAGGTGTTTATTAATTCTATGGGAAGCTTCAGAGGGAGCGATCCTTTAGAGGCTATTTTTCCGAAAACAGCCTCTAAATGAGACTTAATCTTTCTCTGTCGAAAACGGCTGCTATGGCCACCGTTTTAAGGCTGCATTTCTGAAAACCCGCCTAAAACACCCAACAAATTCTTCTGGTGAATTCCCCAGAACCTGGATTCATGAGAAGGAGGCAGCCAAACCAGGTAATTCCTAGTTTGGCTGCCAATTCACTAACTCCCCTTAAAAAAATAATCTTCTCGTTTTAAATGGCTCAGGCTATGTTTCCGTAGGCTTTCACCATTTGGTAAGGGTACAGCACCCGCTCCTCTATGGTGGGGAAGAAATTTCCGCTCTGGAGCATCTGGTACAAATACCCGTCATAGGCCACGCAAACCTCTTGTTCATCGGTCATGAAAATGGGCACGTGTTTGTTGCCTATCTCAAAACAGAGGGTACCCACTTCCTGCAAGCTGTTGGGGCGCAGCACAATGCAATCGCAGGGCTTTATGCGAAGAAGAATGGCCATTTCCTCTGACAGATAAAGCACATCTCCATCCTGAAAAGTACCTCTGTCCGCCCGGTTGATGAGCACCTGCTGGCCGCCCACGGTCTTGCGCCGCAGCCGCGACTTGGCCGTTTCATGCCACTCCACTTCCAGCACATCAACGCTTCTCTGGCCTACCTCCAGGCCTCTGCCCAGCGCAGCTGAAATTTCAATGGGTTGATGCATCATCGTCAAAAGAAAAAGGTTTAATGGATGATCTAGGCGGTCTCTAAGCTGGCTTTCTTCTCGGCTACTTTGGCCATCAACCAATCGCACCATTCGTCCATGCCATCGCCTTTCAGGCTGCTGATGGCCATCACGTCAATGGCGGGGTTTACCTCCCGGGCATCCTGGGTCACGGCTTCCACCGAGAACGGCACGTAAGGCAGCAGGTCTGCCTTAGAAACCACCATCAGCTCGCTGGTCAGGAACATGCGCGGGTACTTCTTGGGCTTGTCATCACCCTCTGTGGCCGCCAACACCGTCACCCGGATGTCCTCGCCCAGGTCAAAGGCCGCCGGACACACCAGGTTGCCCACGTTCTCGATAAAAAGCAGATCCACGCCGGTCAGGTCAATGTGATCCAGGGCCTGGAGAATCATCTGGGCCTCAATGTGGCACATGCCGCCCGTCACGATCTGCAGCGCGTTGATCCCTACCTCTTTCATGCGCACCGCGTCGCGGTCGGTTTCCGGGTCACCCACCAGCACGGCCAGGTTCAGCTTGTCGCTCAGGCGCTTGCCCGTTTCCTGCATGAGAGTGGTCTTGCCGCTCCCCGGCGACGAACACACGTTGATGACCAGCACATCGGACAGTTTCTCGCGGATGGCTTTGGCTACGAAGTCGTTAGCCTTCAATAGGTTCAGCGTGGTATTATCACATTGGATGGAACCTACGGACATTTGGTTGCTTTTTGGATATTTTGGCGTACTCATATCTTTCTCTTTTATCTGTTTAATTCCCGAAGAATTCTACTTTACTTATCTGTAACTCCTCTCCCTGCACAATCTTTTTGGAGGGAGTTCCGCAGGCGCATACGAACCGGTGCCGCACAACTTCAAAGTCTTGCCCGCAGGCATCGCAATGCGCGATGATGGGTAGCTGCACCACCTCCAGTTCAATGTCGGCCAGACCGGGTTCCTCCAAAATCAAGGCCTCAAAAGCATTCTGGATCAGGATGGGTTGGATGTTACTCAGCAAACCTGCCTCCATCTGCACCTTGGTGATCTGGTCAAACTTATCTGGGTAGGTTTCCTGCAAGGTGTCAAACACGTTCCTCACAATGGATATCTCATGCATTTTCGCTTCTCCTTTCCTTTTGCCTCGGTATTAGCTTGCGGCCTCTTCTTGTTGCAAATAGGGCTAAACCGCGTCTACTATCAGTGGCTCAGCAACAGTCTCTAAAGCCTCTGCTTGTGCTTCGGGTGCCAGCGCATCTACCACGGCTAACTCCTCGCCTGCCTCGTTTTCCTCGTCCTCAGGCTGCGCCTTGTGTTTGGTGAACTCCCAGCACAGTTGCCCCATGGTACTGAGCCAGTCATGCAGCACTCCTCCGTCTTTGCCCATGCCCCGCAACATGACCGCATTGGGAGCGCATTGCGTGAAGCCAAAGTCTATGTGGTCAAATTTCTCTACCAGAATCTCGTCCAGTTCGGCTTTCAACTCCTCTGCATAAGGCGACACATAAATCAAAGTGGCCTGGTGGGTATAGCCCTCATAGAAAAGGATAGATTCCATGGGCTGCCGGCCCGGCTCCAGCAACTGATTGTCCAGCAAGACCAGCTTTTTGCCGCAGGTTACCTTGGTGACGCTGTGGAACCGCTTGAAGGCAAACGACTCCCCGGAATACACCCTGCCTGAGGCAATAATGTCGCCCCAGATCAGCGTGGCGCTGTCATCCATCTGGATCTCGTTGACGGTCTTGAAGATGGAATTGGCGAAGGGCGTTACCGGATGCGGAATGTATTTGAACACACCACCTTTTTTAATATTCACGGTCGTTTTCTGCACCGCCCCCTTTTTCATAGGATGCAGTTTGCTGAACGACTGCGTGAACAGCTTGAGGTGGGCATTTTCGTGCACATCTACGGTAATGGTGACTTCGTCCTCATCCATGAGCCCCGGGGAGGAACTCATCAGGATCAGTTCCAGGTGCTTCTGCAAATGACGGGAACCATAATGCACCACCTTGTAGGGTGCATTATGGTAGCTGTCTTTCAACAAGGTAAGCTCCCCCTCTTTCTCCGCGTTTATGACTATTTTACTAAGCATGCTCTTCTTGTTTTTCAAGTAAGGCGTAGGTCTTGATCCACTGAATCACCTCGTCCAGTCCCTCTAGCTTCATCAGGTTGGTGAAAATGAAGGGACGCTCCCCCCGCATTTTTTTAGAATCCCGGTCCATCATGGCCAGGTCGGCGTTCACGTAGGGGGCCAGGTCGGTTTTGTTGATGATGAGCAAGTCTGAGCGCGTGATGCCCGGTCCGCCTTTACGAGGCATCTTGTCTCCTTCGGCCACGTCAATCACGAAGATGGTCACGTCGGCCAAATCGGGGCTGAAAGTGGCGGAAATGTTGTCGCCGCCGCTCTCCACAAAAACGATCTCGGTATCTGGGTGGCGTTCCACCAGCTCTTCCACGGCCTCAATGTTCATGGATGCGTCTTCGCGAATGGCGGTGTGGGGGCAGCCGCCAGTCTCTACGCCAATGATCCGGTCGGCCGGAAGGCTGGAATTCTTGATCAGGAAATCAGCATCTTCCCGGGTGTAAATGTCATTCGTTACCACACAGATGCTATAGTCACCTGACAGTTTGCGGGTCAACCTTTCTATCAAAGCCGTCTTTCCAGAGCCTACCGGCCCTGCCACCCCTATTCTCACATGTGTTTTTGACATAGGTTCTATCTTTAGGTCAATCGTTGGAAGGAATTATTAAGAAATGTAAAGTCTTGAATACTGCTTCTCATGCTGCATGCACCGGATCTCCTGGCCTATGCAGCAAAGCCCCACCAGTTCCTCGTCCAGTTCCTCCTGCTTCTCCACCAGTTGGCTGATGGTAGGCTGCAGGTTAAAAAGGATCTTCTGGGCATCGTTCTGGCTGATGGGCACCAGCTTGGCACAGTTGGTTACTATGCCGTTGAGGGTATTGTAATAAAAGGCCATGAGGGCATCTTTCAGAGAAATACCGTGGGCAAAGGCATACATGGCAAAAGCCACCGGGTAGTGCCCGTGCAGCTTTCCTTCCTGGATTTTGCTCAGGTAGTTGCTGCAGCGTTTCACTTCCTGCAAACCCTGCGTGAGCTTCAGGAACCGGATGGCTAACTTCTTGCTGGCCATCCTGATCTCAGAAGGAGCCTTGAGGGCCGTGATCAACTCATCCAGTTTCTGGAATTCCCGGGCTGATTTTTTTGCTTCCAGCAGCTTCCAGGCCATTTGCAGGAAGGCGGCGTCATTGTAGTAAATGTTATGCGAGAGCATGTCTCGGGCATAGACGGTGGCAGAGGGCGTATCTTTTACGATGCCCTGGCTTACATAAGACTCCAGCCCGTACGACTGCGTGAAGCCCCCAATAGGGAACATGGAATCGTTGATCTGGAGCAGGGTTAACAATGGCTGCATGTGCGTACCTTATTTGATGGTGATGACCCGATTGTATTTGTTTTCATGTCTGCGCACGGTCAAGGCGTGCGTCTTCAATAGCTTTCTCACTTCCCTTCGGGGTTGGTAGCCATATTTTTCCAGTAGCCGGTAGAGCGGGTTCTCAAACTCCACACTTACCTCGGCCTCCTCATTGATGAAGATGGGAATGTGTTTGTTCCCTATTTCAAAGCAGATGGTGCCCATCTCCCTGAAGTTTTGCGGTTTGAAGACAATGCACTCGCAGGGCAGGATATTGACCGCGATGGCCCGCTCCTGGTCCAGGTACAGCAGGTCGCCGTCTTCCAGCGGAGTTGTATCTTTCCGGATACCTACCTCCTGACCCGCCCTGGTTTTCTTCCGGAGCGTGGTCTTGCCGGTGTCAAACCAATCCAGGTCCAGCACATCCACGGTTCTGCCGTTTGTCTCTGTGCCTGCCAGATTGCCTAGTATCTTTTCTACCAGAATCATAGTGGGGTAATAGTATTGCCAGCCTACCCCGGCGTGGGGCCAGCTGGCAACACGTTGAAAAACTAGAACAGGAAGTAGCGCTGCGCCATGGGCACCACACTCAGGGGCTCACAGGTCAGCACCACGCCATCGGCGGTTACGGTGTAGGTTTCCGGATCCACGGCCAGCTTTGGCATGGCGTTGTTATGGATCATATCCTTCTTGGTCACCTTGCGGCAACCCTTCACCGGCAGCGAGTTTTTGGACAAGCCCAGGCGCCCGATGTTGCCGTTTTCAAGCGAAATACCGGAAACGAAGTTGAAACCGGCGCGTCTGACAGCCTTACCCAGCGTACCGAACATAGGGCGGTAGATCACAGGCTGCGGCAGGGAAATGGAGCCGTTGGGGTCACCCATCTTCGCGCCTACAATGAAACCGTTTTTCAGGATCATGTCAGGCTTCACCCCAAACAGAGCAGTATCCCATAACACCAGATCCGCATACTTGCCTACTTCAATAGACCCCACGTAGTGGTCTATTCCCTGGGCCAAGGCCGCATTGATGGTATACTTGGCGATGTAGCGCTTCACGCGGAAGTTATCGGAGTCTTTGCCTTTATCCGGGGCCAAAGGTCCTCTCTGGATCTTCATCTTGTGGGCCGTTTGCCAGGTTCTGCAAATCACCTCTCCCACCCGACCCATGGCCTGGCTGTCAGAAGACATGATACTGAACACGCCCATGTCCTGCAGGATATCCTCGGCGGCAATGGTGGCCGGACGGATTCGGGAATCAGCGAAAGCCACATCCTCCGGGATCTTCTTGTCCAGGTGGTGCACGGACATCAGCATGTCCAGGTGCTCATCTACTGTATTGATGGTAAAAGGCTTGGTGGGGTTGGTAGAGGCCGGCAGCACGTTGGGGTACATGGCGATCTTGATGATGTCCGGCGCGTGCCCACCCCCGGCACCCTCGGTATGGAAGGTGTGGATGGTGCGGCCATTTATGGCTCTCATGGTGTCTTCCAGGAAGCCCGCCTCGTTCAGCGTATCGGTGTGGATGGCAATCTGCACATCATACTTATCAGCTACCCGCAGGGCGTTGTCAATGGTGGAAGGCGTGGCTCCCCAGTCCTCGTGGATTTTCAGGCCCAGGGCTCCGGCTTCCACATGCTCAGCGGCCGCCTTGAAAGAAGAGGTGTTGCCTTTCCCGAAGAACCCTAAGTTCATAGGAGTACTTTCAGAGGCCTCCAGCATGCTTTCAATCCACCATTTACCCGGAGTAACCGTGGTGGCCAGGGTACCGTCGGCCGGACCTGTACCCCCGCCAATCATGGTGGTGGTACCGCTGTACAGGGCCACATCAATCTGCTGGGGGGCAATGAAGTGGATGTGCGTGTCAATGGCACCTGCCGTCACAATCTTGCCGGCGCAGCCATGTACTTCCGTAGAAGCCCCAATGATCATGCCTTTGGTCACCCCTTCCTGGGTATCTGGGTTACCGGCTTTGCCAATGCCCACGATCTTGCCGTTCTTGATACCTATATCACCCTTGACGATGCCCCAGTGGTCTATGATGATGGCGTTGGTCAACACCAGATCCAGCACATCGTCCTGGGTGGCCGAGGTGGATTGGCCCATACCGTCCCGGATGGTTTTCCCGCCCCCGAACTTGTTTTCCTCCCCGTACACGTTGAAGTCCTTCTCTATCTCAATGAACAGCTCGGTATCTGCCAGGCGCACCTTATCCCCCGTGGTTGGGCCGAAAAGGGCGGCGTAGCGGTCTCTGGGGATATAGAGTTCGCCATTAATATATTTTACAGAAGAAGAGTCGCTTCCCAGCGCGTCCAGCCCCAGAAGGGAAAGCCCGGCCGTGGAAAGGCCAACTACTTTTATCCATTCGCGTCTACTCCAATTTGACATGGTTTCTTATTAAATGGTGATTCGTTCTATTTCTTTTTAGCAGGCTTAGGAGCATTGGGGGCCTTGGTGGTAGAAGCTCCCTTGTATCCCTCCTTCTGCGCCTTTTTAAGGGCATTTTCGCGGACGCTCTTCTTGGTCACATCCCCTTCGGTGAGGTTATTGAAACCATGGATGATTCTCTGCCCGCCAATCTCTACCAGGATCACATTCTTCTTCTCTCCCGGTTCAAACCGTACCGCCGTACTGGCAGGGATATTCAGGCGCATGCCAATGGTTGCGGCCCGGTCAAACTCCAGGGCTTTATTGGTCTCAAAGAAATGATAGTGGGAACCTACCTGGATAGGACGATCACCGGTGTTGGCCACTGTCACATGAAGGGTCTTGCCCTTCTCATTCATTTTAATCTCCCCCTTTTTCAGGATGTATTCACCTGGTACCATAGTTGTGGTCAATTATTGCGTTGGACTTTATTTAGCGGATAGGGTGGTCAACCGTAATGAGCTTCACCCCATCCGGGAAAGTTGCCTCAATCTGTACAAAGTGAAGCATCTCGGGCACCCCCTGCATTACCTGGTTCTTTTTCAGCAGCTGAGCGCCGTATTTCATGAGTTCGGCCACGGTTTTCTTTCCGTCGCGGGCTTCTTCCATCAAAACGCCACAGATGTAGGCAACGGACTCAGGGTAGTTGAGCTTTACACCTCTTTTCAACCTTTTTGCCGCCAGCTCTCCAGCCATATGCAGCAATAGTTTCTCGGTTTCAACTGGGTTTAAGTGCATAGTTATTAATTGGTTATAAAAGGAAATTCTTTACAGAAATGTCTGAAACTGGACGATAAACTCTCCCCGGTTACCGTCAATTTGATCGGTGGCCAGGTAGTTAGGCCGGAGCGAGTATTGGAAGGATACCTTGGCGTTGTGCTGCTGAATGAACAGGTTGCTGCCAAAATCCCAGTAGTTTCCCCCCTTCTCCAGGGCCTCCAGGTTCTTGCGGGTATAGGCCATAAAGGGCTGAAGCCGAAGCTTGTCCTGTTGCCCTAGGCGGGGCAGCAAAAGGCCCGCCTGCGAGTAGTAAATGTCACCAGTTCCCTGCATGGGACGGGCGTTGCCGGGACCGGAGATGGATCTTGGTCCGTCATAGGCCGGGTTTGCCGTGCCCAGGTTCATGGTGCCAGAGTGGCGCAGGTAGTTCGGCCCGAAATCATAGCGGTATGCCCCGGAATAGGACGTCAGGGCCATTTCTTTGGAACCCAGGTAAAAGGGCAGGTCTATAAAAACATCACCCGCCAAAAGAGCGATGTCATGGGATTTCAGGTGGTCGTTCTGCAAGCTTTTGGTTCCGTCTTGTTGGGTATAGAACCCGACTCCCAGGTTGAACATTCGCTTCTGCCCCAGGTAGGTACCCACCTTGAAAGGCAACGTGTTAGACTCCTGGTCCAGGAACTGGTACTCAAAGTAGCCTGCCACCGAAGGTTTGCTTACTCCGTTGTTATCCACGGCCACATTTTCCTGCTCCGGCACCAGGTTGGTGGCAAAAGGTTTGTTCACGCTCAGCCGGTATTCCAGCTTGTCTACCTTGCCTTTGGCATATACCCCATACATGCGCACGAACTGGTCGCTCTGGTCCACGGTGGGGAAAGAGAAGATAGGAGAATCAAGGGTGAGGAAGTTGGTGGTGCTGGCCATGGTGAGCCTAGACACCCCCAGCCAGTAATGCAACCCGGCCCCAAAAGTCAGGGAGAAGGTATTTTTCTCCCCCGTTAGAGCATTGACCGCCGGGAAAAGGGT
This sequence comes from Rufibacter glacialis, assembly GCF_008271745.1. Classification (GTDB taxonomy): domain Bacteria; phylum Bacteroidota; class Bacteroidia; order Cytophagales; family Hymenobacteraceae; genus Nibribacter; species Nibribacter glacialis. The sequence goes on from NZ_VKKZ01000020.1 coordinate 328,141, forward strand.
ATACTCACTCGTAAAGTCATGGAAGAACATGCCCGGCTTTTTTCCGGCTCCGTAATTGCCGGTGCCACCGCTTCCGGCAGCGCCGCCCCCTACAAAGGTCTGGCTATTGATGCCAAAGTGGGTCATGATCATGAACCGCGGCGACAGTTGCGCCATGGCCAGCAGGCGCAGGCGGCGGGCCCCAATGTCAAAAGACCTTTCCTGGGGGGTATTGTTTACCAGGGTGCCCGGGTTCTGCTCTGTGTGACGGGCCCAGATCTGGTTCCAGAACATAAAGCGCACATAGTAGTCTTCCTTGTCATTCAGTTTGATTTTAAGGCCACCGTTATACTCGGGCGCATTTTGCCCCTGTACAGATAACACCCCTACACAATAAGCACCTACCGCACACAGAATAGTCTTTTTGAAACGCCTGAACATGTCTCACTTGCCTTTAGAGAATCCAAGGACTTACCCCTTATTGATCTAACTGGATCATTTACAGGGGAAAACCTCCTAAACGGCTCGAAATTAGGTACCACTTATTAAGCTCATTTAAGAGAAAGATTAGAATGAGATTAGAAAATCGTTTGGCTGGGAATGTGAAACTTTAAGATTTGGTATTGCTTACCGCCAGGAAGAAGGCTCAATAAAAAAGCCCTTCCAGAAAGGCTGGAAGGGCGAAAGGTGGGGTAGCAGCACTTGTAGCCTATTACTACTACCAGGTACCGTCAATGGTAAAGCCAAGCAGTAAACAGGGCTCCTTAAATGGATATTCTAATAAACTTAAATAAATGGCCAATAATTATTTAACACCTTTATTCAACAGTAAAGCAAGAGGATAACGCTATGCCTCCTGGCCTTCCCTTTGCAGTAATTTTGCCACGGGCAGCATGATCATAACCGTGGTGCCTTTTCCCTGTTTGGAGTCCACCTGAATATCCCCGTTGTGCATTCTGATGATCTCTAAGGCAAGGGGAAGCCCAATACCAAATCCTTCAAATCCCTCGGTATTGGAAGCTCTGAAATATGGGGTGAAAATTAATTCTTTTTCCTCCTCCGGAATGCCGATGCCGTAGTCCGTTACCCGAACGCGGATGGTATCTGTTTGGGAGATCAGCTTTACCCATACCTCTTTGTTACCGGAGTATTTAAACCCATTCAGGATGATGTTGGAAAGGGCCAGGCTCAATAAATGCTCATTGGCACTGACCATAAGCTGAGATTCATTCTCCGGCAGGTCACTGTAATCGATCTTAAGCCTGAAGCTCCCGTCCATCTTACCCACCGTCTGCAGCACCTCATGCAAAACCTCGTCCAGACGGGTGACTTTCCAGGTGTCTTTTTGGCCGCTCCCTGTTACTTTGACCAGCTCCAGCAAAGTGTTGACGGTATGTTTCAGCTTCACGGTTTCCTGCATGATCATTTGTAGCGAATGCTTGGCTTTATGGCCTGGTTCAATGGCAGCCAGGGCGATTTCTGCCTCTCCGGCAATGATGGTCAGCGGAGTGCGTAAGGAATGGGACGTATTGCTTACATAATCCTGCTGGGCCTTGAAAGCGGATTCTATCCGGTTCAGCATCTCATTGAGGGTGCTCTGGAGCTCACTGATCTCATCAAGGCTATGCTCCTTGTCCAGCCGGTCGTTCAGGTTAAAGGCATTGATGCTGTTTACCTTCTGAATGATCTGGACCATGGGCCCGAACAGCTTTTTAGAGAAAAAGATGCTGGTCAGGGTCATCAATAAGAGAGCTCCCAGATAGGTAGCGGCCAGCGTGGTTTTCAGCCTTTTGCGGTAGGCATCCCCCTCATAGTCGCGGGCAGTGGAAATAACCAGAATGTCATCTTCGCTGTTGCTGTTATGGATAAAGAGCCCCACATAATACACCCCATCCTGGTAATGGTGGGCGCGTCCGTTTTTGATGGCTTCCCAGTAAAAGGCTTTTTCCAAAGGAAGCGATTCAGGGAATTTAAGGTTGGTTTTATCCCTCCTTACCCTGATAATGTACTCCTCTTCGTCTTCCAGGTGTTGCAGGATGCTGTTTTTGATTTCATAGTAATCCTCTGCTTTCTCCTGCTGCAATACCGCCCTGGCCACAATAGTGGCACTGTTTTCCATGCTAAGGTAAAACCCGTGCTTCCGGTAGCCCGATGACATGGAATACATCACCAAGTTGATGCCTAACAAAATCAAGGCCATGAGGCCCGTGAAGATCAGGATAAGGGAATATTGTAATTTCATGTTACTGGGCGCGCATCACATAGCCCATACCTACCACCGTATGGATCAGCTTGGGGCTAAAGTCTTTGTCAATTTTCTTCCGCAGGTAGTTGATGTAAACATCTACCACGTTGGTTCCCATGTCAAGATCTGCTCCCCACACATTCTCCAGTATATCCAGCCGAGGCAAGACCTTCCTTTTGTTTTTCAGGAGGTACTCCAGCAGCCTGAACTCAGTGCCAGTCAAAGAGATAAGCTTGTTGTTCCGGGTGACTTCCAGGGTGTCTAAGTCTACCTTCAGATCAGCGATGGTCATGATGTTCTGCTCAGAAACGTTTCTGTTGGACCTCCTGATCAGGCTTTGCATCCTAACCCGGAGTTCGGCCAGGTTGAAGGGCTTGACCATGTAATCATCCGCGATGCTGTTGAAGCCCTCCACAATATTTTCAGTAGAGCCCAGGGCCGACAGGATAAGGATAGGTGTGGTACGGTCTGATTCCCTGATCTGCTTACAGACCTCCAAACCATTGAGGCCAGGCACCATAATATCCAGGATAATTATGTCATAATGGTTGAGGCCCACCATCTTCAGGGCTGTGTACCCGTCCATGGCCACAGAAAACTCATAGCCTTCGCCATCTAGCCCTCTTTTTATAAGGGACACCACTTTGGGCTCATCCTCTAACAGTAAAACCTTCATGCGTGTATCATTTACATAGGCCTCCAGAAAAGCATGTGGAGGCCAGAAAAAAAGTGAAGTTTAGTTTATGATGTAGGAAAGTGCCCTTAGCTGTAAACCCAAAAAAATGAGAATAGGATTTACAGGATATCTTCTGACCCAGCACCTGGTTAGGTTAAGCTGACGCTACAAGAAGCAGGCGCTACGGCTGGGGTTCCCCCGAATCTGCCAAAACCGGAAGCAGCCGTCCGATCAGGTGGAGAACAGTAAGGGAAAGAGTTTTAAGCCTCTTACTAGGAAAAGGGGTCAAAAGGGAGAATCCTCAGCCCAACCTTTTGGTTCCAACCTTACCGCTCATCGCGGGTTCCGTCTTAGAACCTGCCCGTCGGTTTCTCCGGAAGGGCAAAGGTACGATATGATTCAATGGTGTTTTATAAAAAACAGATCAGAAACTTCCAGAGTACAAAAAGGATCTTCTTTTAAAATTAACAAAAGGGCCTGAAGCGGTTCAAATCTTTGCTGGTCTACCTTCCTGAATTATATCTAAGAAGATACTCAACCAGCAACTTTCTCTTTGAGCAAAGACCGAATTCGGTTTCCGGCCTCATTTTTAAAATAGGACCCGAAACGGTTACTGTTCCCTAGATCTAGCTTTACAAAGAAGAAAACACAACAAGTGGAGCTGCGGCCTTAATTTTCAGTAATCCCTGAAAGAAAGCACTTTACTTCCTGTGGCAGAAATTGTACCTTAAAGTAAAAAACTGCCATGGCTGCCATTCACCTTTTACTGGAAGAGTACGCCGAAAGCCACCGCAACGGCACGAACAAACTCATTCACTGGATCTGCGTTCCGGCCATCATGATCAGCCTGGTGGGGTTGGTGTGGTCCATTCCCGTCCCAGAGTTTCTGCAGAACCTTCCGTTTCTGGTGAATTGGGGCATTCTCTTTGTGCTGCTGTGCATGGTCTATTATTTCGCCCTCTCCCCTAGTCTGGCGCTGGGCATGGTTGTGGTCACTTCCTTCTTTCTTTGGGTGGTGTACCAGCTGGACCAAGTGCAGCGCTTGCCGCTCTGGGCCCTGTGCCTCCTCATTTTTGTGCTAGCTTGGGTGGGGCAGTCCATAGGGCATAAAATTGAAGGCAAGAAACCCTCCTTCCTCAAGGACCTGCAGTTCCTATTGATTGGGCCGGTTTGGCTGTTAAGCTTTATCTACCAAAAAATAGGCATCAGGTATTAGGTCTAGAAGTACCGAGAATTTGGTTTGTTTTTAAAAAAGGCCTAAATCAGCTTTACCTGAAATCAGCTAAGTTCAGAAGCAGGAAAAGCCGGGGGAAGTTTGGTATCTGGTGGTGAAGCAAAGGAAACCGGACCAGGCATTTGTATTCGGTATTTTCCATTGATATAGTGTTTCAAGGATGTTTTCATGAAAGCACCCTTGAAACGCTCTTTTGTTGTTGGTACTATCAATGTTCTACCGATAGAAGATGCTGATGCGATAAGATGGCTAATAGCTAAACCTACCTCCTATCATTATCATGAGCTTAATCAGTTGGAAAGAAAGGCATGCGTGGGAGACAAGGCAGTGCCGTTGTCTCTACAGGGTGTTCCAGTCTTTCCCAAGCGCGCCTCGCTTTTGGCCCTAGATATACAGTTACTAAGAAAGAAGAACAACTCAGGCCGAAAGGGCAGTGCGAGAGGGGAAGACGGGGCCTCGCGGCCGAGAGCGCTTATCGGTTACTATGCAAAGAGCCGTACTTGGATCATTGCTAGAAGCAGTTAAGCCAAGGGAACTGCACAAGGCTAGCACTAAAAAGCAAGCACCAAAAGCAATCTTCCAAAATGATGAAATATTAAAAATAATTTCTGCCTTGCTTTCTGAAAAAGCAAGGCAGAAACAGGCTCTATTATCCTTCTGACCGAAGCACTTCCAGCGGAGATTGCTGCACCACCGCGCGGCTGTTGAACAACCCTATCAATACGGTGAGGCCGGAAATCAGGAGGAAGAGCACCACCACCGGCCAAAGCTGCGGCGTAAAGCTGGTCTCAAAGCTGAATTTGGCCAGCGCCCAGCTTCCGGCCAGCGAAAGCACAATGCCCGTGCCCGCCGCCAAAGCGCCCAGGAAGAAGTATTCCAGCGCGGTGATGGCGAAAATCTGCGAACGGCTGGCGCCCAGGGTACGGAGCAGCACGCTTTCCTGCATGCGCTGGTATTTGCTGATGAGCACCGAAGAAATCAATACCACCAATCCGGTGATGATGCTGAAAGCCGCCATGAACCGGATCACAAAGCCGATCTTGTCCAGCAGTTCATCCATCACGCTCAGGATCAACTCCAGGTCTATGATAGAGATGTTGGGGAATTCCCGCACCACCTCCTGCTGAAATTGAGCCGACTCTTCGGCGGTCCCTACTTTGGTCATAAGCACATGGAACTGCGGGGCCGCCTCCAGCACGCCCACCGGGAATACCACCCTGAAGTTCGTCTGGATCCGATTCCAGTCTACTTCCCGCAAACTGCCTACCACCGTGGGGATGAGGGCGCCCTGCACGTTAAATACGATTTTATCGCCCACCTCTACTTTAATCCGTTCGGCATAGCCGGCATCCAGAGACACGTACACGGTATCTTCTGGCGAATTCACTTTACCCTGCCAGGTGCCTTGGGTGATCTTCTCAGAATCGGTGAGGTTTCCCCGGAAGGTGGTTCTGATTTCCCGCTGGAAAGCCCGGGGCGAGATTCCGGAGGTGCTGTCTTCTTTTACTTCCTCTGCGGTGAGGCCATTGATTTCCTCCATGCGCATGGTCACAATGGGCACCTCGTCTATCACCGGCAAGCCCTGCCGGCGGGTGAGGTCGGCCACTGCTTCCCGTTGCCCCCCTTGAATGTCAAACAGCACCATGTTGGGCTGGTTCTCGCTCGCTGACAGCGTGACCTGGTTCAGCAAGATGGTCTGCACAAAGTACAGGGTGCTGATAAAGGCGGTGCCCAGGCCAATGGAGATGATGAGGATGAGGGTTTGGTTGTTCGGCCTGAAGAGGTTGGCCAGGCCTTGCCGCCAGATGTAGCTCAGAGACTCCGGGAAGAACCGGCGCACGGTCCACATCAAGGCCCAGGCAATTCCGGCCAACACCAAAAAGCCCACCAATACCCCCAGGGTGAAGTAGCCGGCCTCTTTCATTTTTTGGGTCTGCAGGTAAGTAAACCCGAAGATGAATACCAGGATCAGGGCGTAAACCGCCCATTTCAAAGGATCTTTGAATAAACTGGTGCTCTCATAAGAAATGCGCAGCGTGTTGAGGGGCGACACGTTCCGGATGCTCACCAGCGGCAACAGGGCAAACAGCAGCGAGATGATCAACCCCAACCCAATGCCTTGCAGAATAGCCAACCAGGAAATACCCACGGTGATTTGCACGGGCAGCAGGTCTTGCAGCACCTGGGGTAATAACTGTTGCACCACCGTTCCCAGAGCAGCCCCAATAATGGAACCCAACAACCCGATGCCCATGATCTGGATGAGGTAAATCAGGAAGGCTTGGGCAGCGCTCACGCCCAGGCACCGCAGGATGGCAATGGACCGAAGCTTCTCTCTTATGTATACATGGATGGCACTAGCCACGCCAATACTGCCCAGCAACAGGGCAATGAACCCCACCAGGGCCAGGAAACTAGTCAAATCCCGGAACGAACGCCCCATGTCTTCCCGCTGGGTTTCAATGGTTTCGGTGTTCAGGTATTCCTTCTCCAAGCGAGGCTCCAACTTCTCTACCAGTTGTTTGATGTCTACGCGGGTGTCATACTTGTAGTAGTAGAGGTAGTTGATGCGGCTGCCTTTCTGTTCCAACCCCGTCTGCGGAAGATACCGCAACGGGATGTACACGGCAGGTGCCACCGTTGCCGAAATCCCTGTTTGGCCCGGCGCTTTGTTCAGGATGCCGGCAATCTCAAAGGTAACCTCCCCTACTTTGATAGAGTCGCCTACCTCCACCCCAAACTGTAGCATAAGGGTTTTGTCTACCAGCGCCTGTTGCCCTTCCCGGAAGGTTTGGGCAGCCGCCACTGGCAAGGTTTCTAAGGCTCCGTAGTAGGGGAATTCTCCGGCCAAGGCCCTGATCTGCACCAGCCGGGTTCCCTGGCTTTTCGGGAACAGCACCATAGAGGCAAAGCTCCGCTCCTGCGACCGCCGGTTGCCCAGGGAATCAAGGAGCGGCTTCATGGTGGGGTTCACGGGGCGGTTGCTGGTGATCACCAAATCTGCCCCGATCATTTCCTTTGCCTGGTCGTCAATGTCTTCCTTCAGGTTATAGCCAAAGGAGAAAATGGCCACCAACGCGGCTATGCCCAAAATGATAGAGGAAATAAAGAGGAACAACCGTGACCGGTTCCGGCGGCTGTCTCGCCAGGCCATCTTTACCAACCATGGGAAGCTGAGTTTATTCATTGGGGTAAGGTGCTGATTTTTAATTTGAAGATTTGGAGATGTGGAGATTTGGGAATTTGAAGATTTGGAAAGAAGTAGATGTGAAAATGGAGCAATATGTAGGGTACAGTAGTCTAAGTATTTGATGAGAAAGTGTGCCTTTGAAATGAAGTAGCGAATGCTAATAGAGGAAAGGCTCTTTTCTTAAGCTTCCAATTATTTAACAAAAACAGGTTTATTTCATTTCCACATCTCCAAATTTTCACATCTACAAATCTTAAAATCAGCACCTTAACCAACCGTTCTTTCATCTGAGATGAGTTTGCCGCCTTTCATCCGGAGAATGCGTTGGGTTTTAGCGGCGAGCTCGGCGTCATGGGTCACGAGGACCAAGGTGGTGCCGGCTTCCCGGTTCAGGTCGAAGATGAGTTTGACCACTTTTTCACTGGTTTCGGCATCCAGGTTACCGGTGGGCTCATCGGCGAAGAGGATTTTTGGTTTGTTGGAGAAGGCCCGCGCCAGGGAAACCCGTTGCTGCTCCCCGCCCGATAATTGAGTGGGATAGTGGTGGGCCCGGTCGGCGAGGCCAACTTTGTCCAGCAGGTCCATGGCCTGCGGTTTGATGTTTTTGGCGCCGCGCAGTTCCATCGGCACCATCACGTTCTCCAGGGCGGTGAGCGTGGGCAACAGCTGGAAGTTCTGGAAGATGAAGCCCACATGCTGGTTCCTGACCTGTGCGCGCGCATCTTCGTTGAGGTTGTCCAGTCGGATCCCGTTCAATTCCACCAGCCCGGCACTGGAGCGGTCTAACCCGGCACACAAGCCCAGCAGCGTAGTTTTGCCGCTTCCGGAGGGCCCTATAATGGCTAAAGTAGATCCTTCCTCCACAGAGAAATTGATAGAATCTAACACGGTTAAGGTGTGGCCGGTACTTTGGTAGGTTTTGGTTAAGTCTTGGATATGCAGAATGGGCGTCACAAGCAAATGGGTCTAATGGGGCAGAAAAGAGATGGAAATCGTAAAGAAGCTGGTAAGTTACAGAACCCGTGTTAATTTCCATTGTTTAAACCTCAAACGGTTTTAAAGAGTTATAAGTACTTTCTTTGCAGTAGAACAAGAAAAAGGAATACCATGTATAAGCATTCATTCATGTTCCTGTTGCTAGTGGTGTGGTGGTGTGTGGGTTGCTCTGGCAAGGGAGAGACCTCTCAGGAAACCGGTACCGCCACCGCTCAGGAAACAGGCAAAAAGGCCCCCACTCCTATGAAAAACATTCTTTTCTTTGGCAATAGCCTCACCGCCGGCTACGGGTTAAACCCTTCAGAGTCATTTCCGTCACTGATCCAGAAGAAGATAGACTCATTGGGCTTGAACTACAAGGCCATCAACGCGGGCCTGAGCGGGGAAACCTCCGCCGGGGGCAAGAACCGCATTGACTGGCTTTTGCGCCAACCGGTAGACGTGTTTGTGTTGGAACTGGGCGCCAACGACGGGTTACGGGGCATCCCTCCTTCTGAAACCAAGAAAAACCTGCAAGCCATAGTAGACAAAGTAAGGGCCAAATACCCCGAAGCCAAACTGGTGATGGCCGGCATGGAGGTTCCTCCCAGCATGGGCGGCAAATACGCGGGTGAGTTCAGGGTTATCTTCCGGGAACTGGCCAATGAGAACAACATGGCGCTGGTGCCTTTCCTGCTGGAAGGCGTAGGCGGGGTTCAATCCTTGAACCAGCAAGATGGTGTTCACCCTACCGCTGAAGGTCAGAAGATACTGGCAAATAACGTGTGGCAGGTTTTGAAAGGTATTCTGTAAAAGAAACCCTTCTCCTGTTTTCTCTCCTTTTCGGGGTGTTTTTCTAGAAACGCCCCGAAAAGGAGATTTTCTATTTTAGGGGCTTGATTAATAAGACCTAACCTGAAAAATTTAGTAAACTTAAATACTAAGTCCACCTACCTGTCCCTCTGTTGCCCAACGGACCCTCCCATAAAGGCACTATTTTTTTCGACATTCTAAACACCAAGGAAAAAGGTATCTTGATCAATATTTTGGCATTGGTAAACACTAGGCAATAGGCGATGGGCCTCCATTTCATGGAAGTTTATTCAGCAGTTGAATAATTGAATTCATGAAAAAGCTAGGCTAAACTTGAATAGTGAGCTGGTTAAGAATTAATCAGGTAGAAAAGGTTTCATATGCCTCCCTAAAGAAGTAGAAATTCACAAACTTGAAATGGGTTAAAAAGGCAGGTAAAAGCCTATTGGGATGAAGGCTTATAACCTTAGTGATAAACCCCTTTAATAATTTCTCCAAACGGATAAAGGTTTGGAGAAAAACTGCCTAATATCCATCCTGAGGTCATTATATAAAATTAAATATGAAATCTAGTAGAGCCCTCCTTCTCCTATTATCCCTGGCAGGGTGCCAATCAGTTCTTTCTCCATCTTTAATTCCAACAACGGAAGAGGAAAAAAACAGAATACGCCTTCTTGAGAAAAGAACTGGAAGAATTATATGACATTGACCAAAACGCCAGAAAGAACCTAGACTGGAATACCGTGACCAGCCCAGAAGAAAGCGTAGCAATGTCTAAAAAGATGATGGCTATTGATTCTTTGAACCAAACAAAAATACTTCCTATTCTTGAGGAATACGGTTGGCTGCCAAAAAGCAAGGTGGGCGAAAAGGCAGCAAGAGCTCTCTTTTATGTGGTGCAGCATTCCAACTCTAAAACCATAGAAAAATATCTTCCCCAAATGGAGGCATTGGCAAAACAAGGCGAATCAAATGCCTTGGATGCAGCAAAAATGAGGGACAGGCTACTCATGTTTCAAGGTAAGAAACAAATGTATGGGACCCAGGCCGCAGGATGGGTAAGACCAGAAGGAGGGCAAGTCATCTGGCCCATTGAAGACGTAAAGAACGTGAACAAACGCAGGAAAGAGATAGGCTTTACCACAACCGTTGAAGAGGATGCCAAACGGCTTGGGGCTGAGTTTAACCCCAAAGAAGAACTCCCAAAGAAAAAAAGCATCCCTCAAAATTAACTTTCGCTTACCTTCGCCCCCATAGCTATTTTATTAATCCATATAACTAATATTAAATTGAAAATTCCTTTACTAATCTTTACACTTTTAGGAGTCCCCTTTTTATCTAAAGCACAGGAGGCCAGCGTGGATAAATCTACCTCGGGCCTTCAAGTAGGCGTAAAAGGCATGTGGTTGCATAATGAAGGTAAAATAGGAAACCGGTTTGCTTTACGTTCTGAATTGGGGTTTGACACCAATTTTTATGGGGGTGGTGCCTATGACAAAAATACCTTCGTTATGGCCCTGGTATTAACCTTAGAGCCAAGATGGTACTATAACCTCAACAAAAGAAGCTTAAAGGGTAAAGATATTTCAGGAAACAGCGGGAATTTCTTTTCTTTAAAATCAAGCTATACGCCTGATTGGTTTCAAATAGCAAACCATGATAATATCACTATACCCAATCAGGTATCAGTAATTCCTACCTGGGGAATCAGAAGAAACCTAGGAACAAAATTCAACTATGAAACAGGGATTGGTGTGGGAATTAGGGTTATTTATTGGGAAAGTATATCTTACTGGGAACGTGATACGGTCTTGAATTTACACCTGAGAATAGGATATCGGTTCTAAAAATAGCTTGCTACAAAAATCCTCCTTCAGGTCAATTCCCTTTCTGTTTTTTCACCTGTCTTAGATCAGCCTTTCTCCTTGTCGCTCAACCAAACTAAAAAAGTCAAAAAGGGGATGAAGGGCGGCAGCCATAAGTCCATCCAATCTTAATCCGCTGGAAGGCTTCTTTTTATGATCGGCAGGTAGTGGTGGTATTCAGTAAGAAAAAAGTATCTTGGTTTTTCCTGTGGCAGCACCTCTACCATTCTTCATGATCACCCCTAAGGCATATGGAAGGAAATACCCAAAAAGACAATTCTAATCCAATAGCAGAGAGCCAACAGCCCTCGCGGTTCTACCATGGCACCAAGGCGGACCTCAAGCCTGGGGATCTGATCCTGCCTGGTTTTAACTCAAACTACGGCAAGAGAAAGAAAGCAGCATATGTGTATCTAACCCAAACTATGGAGGCCGCTATCTGGGGAGCCGAGTTAGCCTTGGGCGAAGGAGCCGGCAAAATTTACCTGGTGGAACCCACCGGCCCCATAGAAGATGACCCCAATTTGACCGACAAAAAGTACCCCGGCAACCCCACCAAGTCTTACCGCACCCAGCACCCGCTCAGGATAGTGGGAGAAGTCACCCCTTGGCAGGGACATTCCCCGGAGCAACTCAAGGCCATGCAGGAACACCTGGAAAGCTTAAAGCAGCTAGGGATTGAAGCCCTTGAGGACTAAACTAGAGTTAATCAATTCTTTTGCTCTCTACTTGCCCTTCAGAAAATCCATATCCTTATTTGGGAAGAACCCGAACTACCGACTTTCTAGTTTTCCTTGAGGTAGGTTCTTACGCCCCTGGATCGTAGTAATTCGAATCTTCGTCAGTCGGCTCCTATTTACTTCTACTAGTAGAGAACTGCTTCTTTTCCAGTGTAAAGCTCAGAGGTGAAAGAGAAAACCAAGTCCACCCTTGGGCAAGAAAGTGGACTACTTGCCCCATATCCTCCCCTTCTCTTACCTGCCACAGAATCTGCTAGTTCTAACAATAATTTCATAATGGAAGGCTTAACGTTACATATTTCGCATGTTTTAATAATTTATGTTGCAACTTTTTAGTTTGTTAGAAGTTTTATCAATACATTTGATAATCATTAAATTTAAATCTGACGTATTGTGTGTGGAATTGTTTGTGCATTCGATCTAAAGGAGCCAGTAGAGGCGCTTAGGCCTCAGTTACTGGAAATGGCTAAATGTATCCGTCACCGCGGCCCAGACTGGAGCGGGATTTACAGCAATGAGAACGCCATCTTAGCGCATGAGCGCCTGGCCATTGTGGATCCTACCTCAGGCAAGCAGCCTTTGTTCAGCGAAGACGGTAACCTCGTTTTGGCCGCTAACGGGGAAATCTATAACCACCTTGAACTTCGAAATCAGCTTACCACTTCCTATAACTTCCAGACAAAATCTGACTGTGAGATCATTCTGGCCTTGTACAAAGAGAAGGGTACCCAATTCTTAGATGACCTGAACGGGATCTTCGGCTTTGCCATTTATGACGTAGCCAATGATGCCTATCTCATAGCCCGTGACCACATGGGCATTATTCCGCTGTACATTGGCTGGGACCAGAACGGCACCTTCTACGTGGCTTCTGAACTGAAGGCCCTGGAAGGCAAATGCGCTAAAATTGAGTTGTTCCCGCCGGGTCATTACCTGTCTAGCCACGAAGAAGGATTCCAGAAATGGTATTCCCGTGATTGGATGGAGTACGAGAACGTGGCCGAAAACGAGACCAGCATCCAGGAACTGAGAGAAGCCCTGGAAGCCGCCGTTCACCGGCAGCTCATGAGCGACGTTCCTTACGGGGTTTTGCTTTCCGGGGGATTGGATTCTTCTATCACTTCGGCCATTGCCAAAAAATACGCCGAAAAACGCATTGAAAGCAATGACCAGGAAACCGCCTGGTGGCCGCAACTCCACTCCTTCGCGATTGGCCTGGAAGGTTCCCCAGATTTAGCCGCTGCCCAAAAGGTAGCGGATCATCTGGGAACGGTACACCATGAGGTGAAATTCACCATTCAGGAAGGGATTGACGCCATCAAAGACGTGATCTACCACCTGGAAACCTATGACGTGACCACCGTGCGTGCCTCTACTCCTATGTACCTGCTGGCGCGCGCCATCAAGTCCATGGGCATCAAGATGGTGTTGTCGGGGGAAGGCTCAGATGAGATCTTTGGCGGGTACCTGTATTTCCACAAGGCCCCTAACGCGAAGGAGCTCCATCAGGAGACTGTCCGGAAACTGGACAAGCTGCACATGTATGACTGCCTCCGTGCGAACAAATCGTTGAGCGCCTGGGGCATTGAAGGCCGTGTACCATTCCTGGACAAAGAGTTCATGGACGTGGCCATGCGCCTGAACCCGCAGGACAAAATGATCAACGGGGAACGCATGGAGAAGTGGGTGCTGCGCAAAGCATTTGAAGACTACCTGCCGGCCAGCGTGGCGTGGCGCCAGAAAGAGCAGTTCTCTGACGGAGTAGGCTACAACTGGATTGACACCCTCAAAGAGATGGTGAACCAAAAGGTATCCGATGAGCAGTTGGCCAATGCTAGCCAGGTTTTCCCTATCCAGCCGCCCTCCAGCAAAGAGGAATTCTATTACCGGTCTATCTTCGCGAAACACTTCCCAAGTGATGCGGCCGCCTTATCGGTGCCTTCGGTGCCTTCCGTGGCTTGCAGCAGCCCTGTGGCTTTGGCCTGGGATGAATCCTTCCGGAACCTGAACGATCCTTCGGGCCGGGCCGTGGCCAGCGTGCATGCAGATGCCTATGTCCAGGTACAGATAGCCGAATAGGGCCTTAATCCAATGTAATAAAAGAAGCCCCACTGGTTATAAATACCGGTGGGGCTTCTTTTTGCCTGGGCTTCTAATAAATGATGAATACAAGAAGAAGTACGACCCTGCCCTACTTCATCAGGGCAAGGAGAAAAAGGCCAGCAAAGCCTGTTTTAAAGGTTTGGTTTGAGGCTTCTTTTTGAAAAAGAAGCCTCAAACAGTTCCTACCCTACCAAGGCCTGCCATTGGGCGGGGATTTCTACCAACGGAACTCCTTCTTTCTCTAACTGGTCAATCAACCTGGTCAAATCCTCCCATCCTTCCAGCACGAAATACACCTCTGGTGATTCCTCCTCTTTGAAAGGTTGCCCCAGGATCTCTTCCAGCACAATCGGGTGCCAGGCATTTTCTCTCCGTAAGGCCTCGGCTGCGGCTTGCCCGTTAGCCACCAGGTTGGCACCTAACAAAGTCACCTTGCCTTCCCCATCTCGAATCAGTCCGTTGCCCAACAAGTGCTGGGCCAGACGCCACAGCAATTCTGTGGCCGCAGGGTCTTTTACCTGTACAGACAGTTGCCCCACCCGCTGCATGAAGTCGGCCACTTCTGGTTGAAGCATCCAGGGCAAGAAGCCAAAGGCATTGTGGAAAAGATCAGTGGTTGAGGAGCCTGAGTTAATGTCTGGCTTTTCCCGCAAGTTAGCTACCACGGGTAATTTCTTCTGCGCCCAGCGGGCCAGCACCTGCCGTGGCCGCAGGGCCTCCTCTACCGCTACCACTTCCCAACCCATCAGGCGCTTCAACAGGAAATTGATTTTCTGCAGGTCAGGAATAAAATAAGCCTTCAGTTCCAGCGCATCTATTCCGGCCCAGAATGGGGCAGAAACCGTGGCAGAAAGTGCTTCTGCCCGCTTGGTGTACAAGATGTTCCAGGTCTGTTGCTGCTGGATGGTGTACTGGTGGTACTGTTGCTGATACATGGTTTTGGTACATAAAAAAAGCCTGGCTTCGTTTTACCGAAGCCAGGCTTTATAGTGGGTTATTGAATTTCTAGGTTAGGTCACTTAGATTCAGCCCATAAAGTCTCCGCTCCGGTATGCAGTGCATACGGTTTGCAGGTGACCATAATTAGATTCAGGGCGAATGCTTTCATAACTGGAACGAATATAGACTTCCTTTATCTATAAAGCAAGATATTCCCGCTTTATTTTACCTAAGGGCTTTTCAGGTGCCTTTTCCTAAGAAGAGCTTAAAACCTTAGTTGGATGAAGGCACGGTTAGGCCTTTTCTTTTGCCCTTGTTGGTGTTCTCACCAACAAGCAGATTAGCCGCTGCACTTGGGTTTGTTGGTGATAACACCAACAAAGGCGGCCTAATTGCTCATTGATTTTTCTATCCTAAACAGGTTCTTGATAGTCTTTTCCTAAAACAAGGCTTAAAACTGAACCTGGCAGGATGGCGTTTAGGCCAGTTCTTTCCGCAGTTCAAAAGTCTTCCGCATTTTCCTGATGAGCCGCTCACTCTCCGAGAAACTCAGGGTCTGCGCCCCGTCTGAGGCGGCTTCCTCCGGTTTCTCGTGGGTTTCATAGATGATGCCATCGGCCCCGGCCATGATGGCGGCCAGTGCCATGGGCTCCACGTATTCCCTGATGCCTATGCCGTGTGACGGGTCTACAATGACAGGCAAGTGGGTTTTCTCCTTTAGGATAGGGATAGCGTTCAGGTCAAGGGTATTGCGGCTGGCGGTCTCATACGTCCGGATGCCCCGTTCACAGAGCATCAGTTTTTCATTGCCGCCTGAAAAGATATATTCAGCGGAGTACAGCAGTTCATCTATGGTGCCGGAGATGCCGCGTTTTAAAAGCACCGGTTTGTCTACCTTACCCAGTTCATCCAGCAGGTTGAAGTTCTGGGTGTTGCGGGCTCCTACTTGAAACACATCCGTGTAGGGCTCCATATCCGCTATCTGGGACACTTGCATCACTTCGGTGACTACCTTGATCCCATTGGCGCGGCACATGCTGTAAAACAGCTGAAGGCCTTCTATGCCCAATCCCCGGAAAGAATAGGGTGAAGACCGCGGCTTGAACACGCCGCCTCGCATGAACCGCACATTCTGCGCCACCAAATGCTGGATGGTTTTCTCTATTTGGTCTTCGTTTTCAATGGAGCAGGGCCCGGCCATGATAGTAAACTCCCCTTCTTTCACCCGCAGACCATCCCCGAAATCAATGACAGTGGGGTTTACCTTCCATTTCCTGGAAACCAGCCGGTAATCATCTGACACGATGTGGATGTCTTTGATGCCCGGCAACTGGCCAAGAGCCCGAACATCAAATTCCGCCTTCCCGGTGCCCACCAGGTAATGCCCCGCCTGGGTCACCACCTCAGTGGTTTTGTACTTCAATTCCCTGGCTTTGGCCTCAATAGCCGCTTTGTCCTCGGGCCGTATATCTGGTTGCAGTTGGATGAGCATGTTTTCTTGATTTGAAGATTTGGGGATGTGGAGATTTGAAGATTGGGAATTTAGGTATTGGGATATGTGAAGAGGAATGCCGCCTTTGTTGGTGTTATCACCAACAAACCCAAAAGTAGGCGCTAATCTGCTTGTTGGTGAGAACACCAACAAGGGCAAAGTATAGAAAATCAACGAGGAAATAAGCCACCTTTGTTGGTGTTCTCACCAACAAACCCAAAGGAAGGGCTATTCTGCTTGTTGGTGAAAACACCAACAAGGGCACAACATCATCTCATTTTCAAATTTTCTCATCACCAAATTTCCAAATCTTAAAATCTCCAAATTTACCTAAGTGTTTTCAGGAACGACCTTACATTTTCACGTACCTCAGCGGGTTTCTGCAGCGCTTTGATGAAGGCACTGCCAATGATAGCTCCGTGGGCTGATTGGCACGCCAGTTCAAAGGAGGGCTTGTCGCTGATGCCGAAACCGATAAGCACCGGGTTTTTCAGGCCCAGGCTGCGCACTTTGGCATAATACGCCTGTTGGGCATCACTGGCCTGTACCTGGCTGCCGGTGGTGCTGGCGCTGGAGACCATGTAGATAAAGGAATTAGTCAACCCGTCAATCTGCCGGATGCGGGCCTCTGAGGTCTGGGGCGTGATAAGAAAAATGAGGCTGAGGCCGTGTTTCTCCAGCACCGGCTTGTATTCCTCCTCGTACTCGGCAAACGGAAGGTCAGGTAGAATAAGGCCGTCAACCCCAACCCGGGCGGCCTCTTCACAAAAGCGCTCAAAGCCGTACTGCATGACCGGGTTCAAGTAACCCATCAGGATAATGGGGAAAGAAACCCGCTCCCGCACTTGAGCCAGTTGGCTCAATAACATCTTGATAGACATCCCATTCTCCAAGGCCACCTGATTACTGGCTTGAATAGTCGGCCCATCGGCAAGCGGGTCAGAGAAAGGCATACCGATCTCCACCAGATCAGCGCCGGCGGCTTCCAGTTCCTCCAAAATGGTCACCGTGTCTTCCAACTTGGGGTAACCGGCGGTGAAGTAGATATTGAGTAGATTTCCGCTTTTCTCCTGGAACAGGCGCGTGAGTCTATTTTGAGGCATCTTGTTGTTCAAAGTAAGTGAGAATGGTAGAAAGGTCTTTGTCGCCACGGCCCGATAGGTTCAGTACCACCACCTCGTCTGGGCCGGCGTTTATCTCTTTGAGGGCCGCCAGGGCGTGTGAGCTTTCAATGGCAGGGATGATCCCTTCCAGGCGGCTCAGCTCCCGCAGGGCTTCCATGGCATCCGCGTCTGTGATGGCGATAAAGCGGGCGCGGCCGGTTTGGGCAAGGTGCGCGTGCTGCGGCCCCACCCCGGGGTAATCAAGACCCGCGGAGATGGAATAAGGCTCGGTGATCTGGCCGTCTTCGGTTTGCATGAGCAAGGTCTTGCTGCCGTGGATAATGCCTGTTTTGCCTAACATGGAGGTAGCCGCCGAGTGCCCGGAATCTACGCCTAGGCCTGCCGCTTCCACGGCCACTAGTTTCACCGATGGGTCATCCAGGAAATGATAGAAAGCCCCGGCCGCGTTGGAACCGCCGCCCACGCAGGCTACAACATAATCCGGTAACTCGCGCCCTTCCTTCTCCAGCAGCTGTTTTCTGATCTCCTCTGAGATAACGGCCTGAAAACGGGCTACCATGTCGGGGTATGGGTGCGGCCCCACCACTGAACCGATGATGTAGTGCGTGTCTTCGGGGTGGTTGATCCAGTCCCGGATGGCCTCATTGGTGGCGTCTTTCAAGGTTTGGGAACCAGAGGTCACCGGCACCACAGTGGCACCCAGCAGCCGCATTTTCTCCACGTTGGGGCGCTGCCGCTCGGTGTCAATCTTGCCCATGTACACAATGCACTCCAGCCCCGCCAGCGCGCAGACGGTGGCGGTGGCCACGCCGTGCTGCCCGGCCCCGGTCTCCGCGATGATGCGGGTCTTGCCCAGCCGTTTCGCCAGCAAAATCTGCCCAACCGTGTTGTTGATTTTATGGGCCCCGGTATGGTTCAGGTCTTCGCGCTTGAGGTAGATTTTGGTGTTGTATTTCTCTGACAGACGCTTGGCGTGGTACAAGGGTGTGGGCCGGCCCACGTAATCTCGCAGCAGCTCCTGCAACTCCTCCTGGAAGTCCGGCTCCTGCAGTATGCCCAAGTACTTGTCCCGCAGCTCTTCCACGTTGGGGTACAGCATCTCAGGAATGAAGGCCCCGCCAAATTGGCCATAGTAGCCACGGTCATTTACTCTGTATTCCATGTAAGTAAAGTATATTGCACAGGAAGGAAAACTTTCATTCACTTCCTATAACGTATTCAAAAACAAATATTAAGCACGCAATCCTTCCATAAATCCTTTCAACCGATCAATGTCCTTCAAGCCCGGCTGCACCTCAAATTTGCTATTCAGGTCAACCCCGTACAGGTGGGGTAAACGAAGGGCTTTGATCTCTTCCAGGTGCTCCAGGCCAATGCCGCCGCTTAAAAAATAAGGCGTATCCAGAGGGTACTCCCGAAGCAATTCCCAGTTGAACCGAACCCCGTTCCCCCCCGGATGGGCGCCGCTGGCGTCAAAGAGGAAGTAGTTGCAGCAGTCCTGGTACGCGCGCAGTTCCTCAAAATCAAAATCAGCCTCTACCCGGAAGGCCTTCATAACCGTAAGTCCGGCGTCCTGCAATTCCAGGCACATCTGCGGAGACTCCTGCCCGTGCAGCTGCACCACTTCCAGGCCCATCTCCGTCACTTTGTGTAAGATCACCTCCACTTCCTCGTCTACAAAGACCCCCACCTTGCGGGTATCTTCCGGAAAGACGGACGAGAAAACCGCCCATTGCGTGGTGATGAACCGGGGGGACTTCTCATAAAAGATAAAGCCCACGAAATCTGGCTGGAGCAACAGGAGTTCTTCAATGTTCTCACTGTACTTCATGCCGCATACCTTTATTTTAAGGTTTCTATTTGGCATTCTATGTTGTATTTGTTTGTTTGTCTGGTTCTGTGGAAAGCGGTACCAGAGCAGGACTCTGGGGCGGCTGGGTGGTATGGTGGTGGGGCGGTTTTCCGCCTCTTTTTGTCTGAAGAGGCTGAAAGCAAAGGTAATAACGGCAGGGGAAGAATCTAGGGGTGGCTTGTCAGGCCTGGTTTTTCCCGTAATTTTTCAGAAACCGCCGCAAAACGGATCAGATAGAGAAAGTGGCCGCAGCGGCCTCCAGTTTTTTCAGGTCCTCCACAAAGGCGGCGCAGGCTTTCTCGGGCCGGCTTTGGCGCATGAAGGCCTCTCCCATCAGAAAGCCCTCATATCCGTGCTGCCGAAGCTCCAGGATACTGGCCGGTTCGCTCAACCCGCTTTCTGATACTTTCACGAACTCGTCAGGAATAAAACCGGCCAGTTCCACGGAGGTTTTCAGGTCTACGCTGAAATCATGCAAGTTGCGGTTGTTCACACCTATCAGATCTACGTGCGGAGTGAGGGTGCGCTCCAGTTCCTCGCGGTTGTGCACCTCTAGCAGCACCTCCAGCCCCAGGGAATGGGCGAACTGGGCCAGCTGGCTCACTTCCTCTTTGGAAAGCACCGACGCAATGAGCAGGATGGCGTCGGCCCCGATAGACTTGGCTTCCAGGATCTGGTATTCCTCCACCACGAAGTCTTTGCGCAGAATAGGGCAGAAATTGAACTTCCGGGCGGTGGTGAGGTCTTCGTTCTTGCCGCCAAAAAAGGTGGTATCCGTTAAGATAGACAAAGCCGAAGCCCCCGCCTGCATATACCCGATAGAGGTACGCTCTACCGGGGCGTAGGCATTGATGACTCCTTTGGAGGGGGAATTGCGCTTGTACTCGGCAATGATGCCAGTCAGGTCTGGGCGCTGCACATACTTGCGCATGGACACCGGTTGAGCAGGGAAATACAGGCTGCGTTCTAACAGGGCAGTAGGCACCAGGCTTTTCTTGTCGGCTACTTCCTGCCTTTTGTGGGCGATGATCTTATCTAAAATGGTCAAAGACATAAAAAAGTTAAGCTAATAACGCGTGAAAGGTTTTCAAAGCCAATCCGTTGTTGAGCGACTGGCGGGCTTTCTGCAAAGATTCCTGCAAGGTAAGGCGTTCATCTGAACAATAAATACCCAAACCAGCATTGACTACTACGGCATCTTGCTGGGCGGGGGTTCCCCGGCCCTCCAGCACGTTCATGAAGATGGCTGCTGAGGCTTCAATGGTGCTGCCCCCCGACAGGTCACTTTCCTGGTAGGTGGGCAAGCCCAGGTCTGAAGGTTGCAGAATCTGCTCGCCTTGTGGGGTCACCATTTTAAAGGCGCCCGTCAAGGAAACCTCATCATAACCGTCCAGGGCGTGCAGCAGCACAAAGCGCTTGCCGGTCTGTTGGTACAGGTAGGTGTACAACCGAAGCAACTCCAGGCTGAAAACGCCCACCATCTGGAACTTCGGCTTGGCCGGGTTGATCATGGGGCCCAGCATGTTAAAGAACGTCTTCACCCCCAGGTCTTTCCGGATGGGGGCTACCTCTTTCATGGCCGGGTGGAACAAGGGCGCGTGTAAAAAGCAGATATTCGTTTCTTCCAGCTTTTGCCGCAGGGTGGCGCTGTCATTGGTGAAGGTGAAGCCCAGATGCGCCATCACGTTAGAAGAGCCGCAGATAGAGGACACCCCGGTGTTGCCATGCTTGGCCACTTTGTACCCGGCGCCGGCCACCACAAAAGAAGCCAGCGTAGAGATATTGAAGGTGTCTTTGCCATCGCCGCCGGTGCCGCAGAGGTCAATTACCTGGTCGGTACCTAGTTCCGGCACCAGGCACAGTTCCAGCATGGCCTCCCGGAACCCTTCCAGTTCCTGCACGGTGATGTTGCGCATGAGGTACACGGTCATGAAGGCCGCCATCTGGCTGGGGTTGTATTGGTTGCGCCCAATGTTCAGGAGCACCTGCTTTGCAGTGTCTTTGGAAAGGGCTTTGTGTTCTATCAATTGTTGCAGTACCTGTTTCATAGAGTTAGGGAGGCGGCAAAGGTGGTCCATTGTTTTTTACGCTTGGTGGGGTTCTGCAACCAGTTCTGCATCATCTCCTTGCCGTAGTCGGTGAGGATGGATTCCGGGTGGAACTGCACGCCGCACACATCGTACTGGCTGTGCCGAAGGGCCATGACCTCCCCCGTCTCGTCTACCGCCGTAATAGATAAGGCAGAAGGCACCGACTCCGGCACCACGGTCCAGGAATGGTAGCGGGCCACCTTGAAGGTGGGTGGCAGCTGGTGGAACATAGGTTCTTTGCTGTTCACCACCCGCATGGTGGCAGAAACCCCGTGGAAAACCTCCTGCAGGTTGGCCAGCTGAGCCCCGAAGGCTTCGCCAATGGCCTGGTGCCCCAGGCACACGCCCATGATCCGTTTGGTAGGCGCGTACCGCTGCAGGAGCGCCGGCATAATACCCGCCTCACTGGGCACCCCCGGCCCCGGCGAAAGCAGGATGATCTCAAACCGCTCTACCTCTTCCAGGCTGATTTGGTCATTGCGGTGCACCTCCAGCTGTTCCCCGTAGCCCAACTCCCGAAGCAGTTGCACCAGGTTGTAGGTAAAGGAATCGTAGTTATCTAAGACAAGTATTTTCATGATAGGAATAGGTCTGCCGTTATCTGTAAAATTTAGGTACTTCTTATTTTAGGCCTCTATAGTTAAAGAAAGGCTTTAAACATGATTCTGTTTATTTCCTTAAATGGTGGCGGCTTTCTCCAGGGCTTTGCGGAGGGCGGCCAATTTGTGGTGCACCTCATTAAGCTCACTGTGGGTGTCTGATTTGGCCACCACCCCTGCCCCAGCCTGGAAGTACAGTTTGTTCTTTACGCTCATAAACGAACGGATCATGATGGCGTGGTTAAAATCGCCCCCGAACCCCAGGTAACCCAGGCACCCCCCGTAGAACCCGCGCCCGGTGGGCTCCAGTTCATCAATCAAGGTAAGCGCCCGGTGCTTAGGAGCCCCCGACAGCGTACCCGCCGGAAACGTATCGGCCACCATCTGCACTGAGCCTTGGGGGTTGGATAACTGGGCCGTTACCTTAGACACCAGGTGAATCACGTGTGAGTAATACTGCACTTCTTTGAACACCTCCACCTTTACCTGGTCACCGTGGCGGCTGAGGTCGTTGCGGGCCAGGTCTACCAGCATCACGTGCTCTGAATTCTCCTTGGGGTCATCATAGAGTTTCTGCGCCAGCTCGGCGTCTTGCAGGTCATTGCCAGTGCGCTTGAAGGTGCCCGCAATGGGAAAGATGGTGGCGGTGTCTTTTTTGATGGTCAACTGCGCCTCGGGCGAAGACCCAAAGATCTTAAAGTTGCCGTAGTCAAAGAAGAACAGGTACGGCGAAGGGTTGATGGAGCGCAGCGCACGGTATACGTTGAACTCATCGCCCTGAAAGCCCTGCGAGAACCGCCGCGAGAGCACAATCTGGAACACGTTGCCCAGGTGGCAGTGGCGCTTGCCTTCCTCAATCACCCGCAGGAACTCCTCATCGGTGAAGTTGGTGGTTTCCTGGCCGGTGGTGGAAAAATGGAAGGACGGGATGTTCTTGTTCCGGATGTTGGTCTCCAGTTCATCCAGCCCGTCGGTTTCCGGGGCATTTTCCAGGGAATGCTCAAAAATGTAGAGCTGGTTTTTGAAGTGGTCAATGGCAATGACAAACCGGAAGGCCTGGTACAGGATCTCGGGCATCTCGGGGTGGGCTGTTTCTTTCTGCCGCAGGTTCAGCTGCTCATAGTACTGCACCGCCTCAAACGACATATAGCCGAACAACCCATTCTGGATAAACCCAAACGGCCCCTGCTCTGATTTAAACTTGCCGCAATAGGCCTGCAGCAAAGCCACCGCCTCGCGCTTCTCCACCAGTTCCTGCTCCTCTACCGTCCCGTCTGGGTACGACTGGCGCAGTACACTGTCTTTCAACCGGAACTCGGCGATGGGCTCACAGCAGATGTAGGTGAAGCTGTTCTCGTGGCCGTGGTAGTCGGAGCTTTCCAGCAGCAGGCAGTTGCGGTATTTGTCGCGGAGCTGCAGGTAAATGCCTACCGGGGTAACGGTATCAGCGAGCAGTTGGCGGTATTTGGTTTGTAAGGTGTAGGTCTTCATAAAAAAGTATAAAAAAAGGCTTGCTGTTTAGGTGGAACAGCAAGCCTTTATAAAATAGGCAAGTTTAGTCTAGGCAAAGGCCTGCTGTTCACACATCATCTGATGAGTGCCACCAATAGTTCTTCACGATTAGATGTACCTGCTTCATTCTGGTTTGATTCAACGGTTAGTAGAACGGTTTAAAAACACCAAAGGCCCGGGTGAATCCGAGCCTTGTTATTTATTGCATTTCTGCACAGCAAGTGGTTCACCCATCAGTTTTGACGTGTGTGCCACCAGGCGATGTGCGTGAATTGCGTATTGTTCATGTTGCAAATGTAGGAGCCAGAAAATGATTTGCAAATAAACCCCGAAAAAAATGTCTGTTTTTCAAAAAGAAGGCGAAAAGCAGATTCATTCCGTATTTTTACCCTGTGCCCAAACAGCCTTACCGCTTTTCCTATCTTCTGCTCACCAGGTTGCTACTTCTGTGGGTCTCCGCTACCTTTCCGGCCCAGGCGCAATCGGTATATACCCAGGAAACAGCCCTTGCCAGAGACACTGTGCCTTCGTTTAAAAGGCACCTTCCATGGTTGGCGGCCGGCGCGGCTACGGTCTACGTAGGTGGGCTCGTCTACCTGAACCACACCTGGTATGAAAAGGAAAAAACCCGTTTCCATTGGTTTAATGATTCGCATGAATGGAAACAGCTGGACAAGGCCGGCCATTTCTGGGGTGCTTTCCATGAAAGCCGGCTGGGGGCGGATCTCCTGCGGAAAGCGGGCGTTTCTGAGAAGAAGGCCATCTGGTATGGCGGCGCCCTGGGGTTTGTGCTCCAGACCCCTATTGAATACTTTGACGGCCGCTCCCCTGCCTATGGCGCCTCGTTCACGGACATCGCCGCAAATACCGCGGGCTCTTTAGCGGTCATTGGCCAGCAACTGGCCTGGGGGGAACTGCGGGTGCTTCCCAAATATTCCTTCCATCGAACTCCTTATGCTCCCCTGCGCCCCAATGTCTTGGGAAACGGGCTCTCAGAAGAATTCCTGAAAGACTATAATGGCCACACCTACTGGCTTAGTGTAGACCTGGCTAAGTTTCTCTCCCCTACCTCCCGGTTCCCTAAATGGCTGAACCCTGCTTTAGGGTATGGGGTTGAGGAAATGGTATTTAATGACGCCGCGGCCAACCGGACGCTGGGCTTGCACGCTTATCGGCAGTATTATCTCAGCGTAGACCTGAACTGGCAGGCTATTCACACCCGTAGCAAATTCCTGAAAAGTGCTTTTTATGTGTTGTCCATCTTTAAGTTTCCGGCCCCGGCGTTGGAGTATAATGGAAGGCAGGGATGGAAGATGCATGGGTTGTATTTTTGAGGCAGTTTAAGGTTCCTCAAATTCCTTTGTGGTGGTTGTTTTCGTGAGCGCTCTGCCTATTTTTGATAATAAGCGGTGTAATGCATGCCTTCTGCTATTCCCTCGGCATTTCCGCTGCTAGCGGTGGCCCAGGCACGGCTCTTTCCATAGCTGCCGGTAAGCGCTCACGGCCGCGAGGCCCCGTCTTCCCCTCTCGCACTGCCCTTTCGGCCTGAGCTGTTTGTCTCTCTTAGTAACTGTATATCTAGGGCCAAAAGCGAGGCGCGCTCGGGGAAGACTGGAACAAGGGAAAGTAGCAGAAACGGTGGTGTTTAAACCCTTGTAGAGACAAGGGCACCGCCTTGTCTCCCACGCATTCCTATTTTTTGCAAAGGTTTTTCCCTCTGGAAAAGGGTGGTAGTGGCAGACCTCACAAGTTTTCAAAACCTGTGAGGTCTGCCACTACCTCTATGGCGCGGATTTACTACCGTGACTAGCGATTCAGAGGCTGCCGGGTATCAGGCGTTCAAGTGATAGGCTGGGATAGGCTTTCCGTAGAAAGGAAAGGTCTTTTAAGACCCCAATCTTTAAGGTACCCTCAGGCTGGAAGTATAACAGAAGTAATATTTAAGCATTTTCCCCCCTTAGCTAAGATTTTCCTTTCGGTAGCTAATTAAATGGAGGCATTCTTAGGATTAACCGTTTTCAAATACCTTTCCCTCAGGCTGGGAAGCAAGGTGGATTATGTTTTAAAATCTTATAAAAACTTATAAATCCTCTTTATCAATTAGGGCTAGTATTTTGTTATTTTTTGCGATTACCTTTTCGTACTGCCCTATTACCTCTTTAAAGTTCGAAAACTGCCATAATAAGTTTTGAACCTTGGGTTCCCGGAATGCGCTCTCCCAGTTGCCATTTTGATTCTTATCCAGAATCAAATGAGTAAACATAGCAGGTTCCAGCTTCTCCGATTTATACGTGTTGTGATCAGCGTTCAGGCTTATCAGCCATGGTATGTCTTCTTGATATAACTCCAGAATACTGGTAAGCAATTCTTTGTTCTCTATTATACCTAATTTGCCAGAAGCCTTCAATCCTTCAAAACGACTGTTATTTGAATTAAACTGGGTAGTGTTGTAGAGGATCCATCGGTATTTTTTCAAACTGTCCTGCTGCAACGGTGTTCCATAGGCTACACTATAAAAGTAGCCAAACCCATCATGTACAAACCTATAGGTCTTTGCATCTCCTTTCAATTCTTCCAGATCCTTTTCGAGGTCTATTTTTAGACCGGTCAAAAACTCCTTTTCCTCCTGTCTTACATGGTTTTGCTCACTCCAGTTATGCAGCCATAAAGACAAGGTGATAGCAAAGACAATGATCCCAATTTCAATGAAAGTCTCTTTTAATTTGTGCTTCCAATCTGTTTTGGAATCTTTCATGATTTTAAAAACTGCTTTGGTGTGTTTAACAACTTCTAATTCTGCCATTATTCAAGATTTGATCGCTCAAGTTAGGTGAATCCATAATTTTCTCAAGAAATAAATTTAAAATAATTTAAAAAGGAGAGTGTTAAGATGCTGAGGAGGTGTGAACTTACCTAATCATTCCTACCTTATATGAGCTTGGTTCCTTAGGTTAAAGATACCTTCCACCTACCTCCCCACCTTTTTTAAGTGAAATCCCAAACCGTCAAATGGTTAGCTAAGGCCATAAAGATCTTGAATAGAGGAACATACTCTAGGGAAGTAATGGAAAGGATCAACAACTCTCTATCCCCTACCTTTTGCGTACCTTTGTGGAAAGGCTCTGTTTATGGCCTTTTTTATTAAAATCTGACTTAAAGCAACATGAATATAGGAGACCGCGTGCGGTTGATGCACGGAAAAGAACAAGGCGTGATCACCCGCTTCCTGGACAACAACCTGGTGGAAGTGGCCATTGACAATGATTTCACTATTCCGGTTATGCGCCGCGAGGTGGTGGTGATTGCCCCTGAAGAAGCGGAGATGTTCCGGACTGGCCCGGCTGCCCCTGAACCGCCTAAGAAGAAGGAAGCCCCTGTGGTTCCTTCCACGGCCGTGGCGGGCATCTACGTGGCCTTGGTGCACCAAACGCCGGAACTGTTGGCCGTGCACCTGGTGAACAATTCGGAGTTCGACCTGCTGTTCACCTTTGGCGAGGAAACCGAGAAAGGCTACCGCGCCCTGAACAACGACAAACTCACCCCTAAGAAAACCAAACCGGTAACGCACCTGCACCTCAATGATTTTGAGAAATGGCCCGACCTGGTGGTGCAATACCTGCAGCATAAAACCGGCACCAGCACCTTGTTGGAACCCATTACCCGTAAGCTGAAATTCAAAGCCTCTTCTTTCTATAAGAGCAAGAAAACCGCCCCGGTCCTGCAGAAAGAAGGCTATGTGTTCCAGCTGGACGCCAAACCGGTCTTGGTGAACCCAGATAAGATCCAGGAGCAGTTAACCGAAGCCGGCGGCCAAACAGATCCCACCAAAGTGGCCGCACCCAACCATGAGGTAGACCTCCATATAGAAGTATTGTTGCCCAATGAGGACCCAAAATTGATGAGCAACTCAGAGATCCTGCGCCACCAGTTAAGTGTTTTCCAGGACAACCTGGACCGCGCCCTGGCCGCCAACATGCACGAGATCATCTTCATCCACGGCACAGGCAACGGTGTCCTGAAAAAGGAAATCCAGAAACTGCTCAGCCGCAACCCGCACATCAAGTTCTATGAAGATGCCCGCAAGGAGAAGTTCGGGTACGGGGCTACCAAAGTATCTCTGAAGTAGTTGCCTATGGTTAGTTGCTAGTGTTTAGTTTTTAGTGATTAGTTGTTAGTTGTTAGTGATTAGTTGTAGCCTGCTGGAAATTTGAAAGTTTTCAGCTTGGTTTCTTTATAACAGCTCCAAAACAGATGAAGCCCCTGTATGGAATTCAATCCTACAGGGGCTTCATCTGTTTTCTAAGACGTGGAGGTTTCTTCCATGCCTATCTAACTCTTTTAAGGCTCGGAAGTAATTCCTGAGCCTTGAAAAAAGTTTTCCTTATGCTGGCAGGAGGAGGTTTACCACCTGTTTTCTAAGAAGTGGATTCAAAATGAATGATACATGCCTAGAAAATTCTACCATTTATTTAAATCATAGCGGGAGTCTGGAGACTCCCCTCATCCGCCAGCCCAAATCCGGTGACTTGCGCTAGTTTAAGACAGGCAGGTCTTCCTCCTAATAACTAACAACTAACCCATCAATTGGCCTCCTACTTCTGAGACGTGCAGCATCCGGAGCAGGGAGGTTTTTTTGTGCTGGTGTTCCTGCATGCGTTTCATGATATCGTCTAACAGGGAAATGGATTTCAGGATGAAGGGGCCTTTGTTCAACATGACACAGTCGGCGCGCTGGGCCATGGCGGCATCCGTGATTTCTGCGCGCGAAGGCCGGCCTTTCTTGGTTAGTTTCTCCAGTACCTGGGTGGCCCACACCACCGGCAGATGGGCGGCCTCGGTGATCCAGAGAATTTCCTCCTGTACTTCGGCCAGGCGTTTCCAGCCCAATTCTACGGCCAGGTCGCCGCGGGCGATCATGATGCCGGCCGGGTGCTTGCGCATGAGAGTGAGCAGCAGGTGAGGCAAGTGGGCAAAAGCGGCCTTCGTTTCAATCTTGAGCATAATGCCAATGTGCTCAGCACCGTGCTGCACCAGGGCCTCCTGCAACTCCTCCACCATACCCGGGTGACTCACAAAGGAGAGGTTCACCACATCGGCGTGCGGTACCACCTTGGCCAGGTCTTCGCGGTCTTTCTCGGTGAGCTTGTGCAGTTGCAGGTCACTCTCCGGCAGGTTGATGCCTTTGTCGGGCCGAAGTTTGCTGCCAGCCTCATCGGCGGCGGTGATGCGCACGCGTAACAGGTCTGGGGTTACCTCTTCAATCACGCCTTCTATCTCCCCATCGTCAAACAGGATGGGTTCCCCTGGCTTCACCCGGGCAAAGACCTCAGGCAAGGTGCAGGAAATGTGGGCCGGCTCCAGTTCATAGCCGGCGTGGTCATAGCGGGCAGCTTCGCCGGGAATGTTCTCGCGGTGCAGCACAAGCTCCTGCCCTATTCTCAGGTTCAGCGGGACCATCATAGAAGGTAATTCTCCTATGGCCTGTTTGAATTTCTTGCCGGTTTTGGTGGTCAGCATGAGTTGCGTGCCGGTGCTCAGGAACGCCGATTTAAGCAGATGCACCAGCAGACCGTCTTCCCGCTTTTTCACCACCGTAAAGGCCCTTTTCCTTTTGCGGGTATCTTTGAAGAAGATAGTATCCCCTTCGCTGGCGTTCGCCAACCAATCGGCTGGCATTTCCAACGAAAGGTCTACCGAGCTTGGGCTAGTGGCGCCTTTGGGCGCCAACCACACTTTGGCGGGCGCCAGGATCTCCCCTACCTCGTTGAACCGCGGGTGAATAGCCACCACCTGGGGCCCCGGTTTTAAGACACCGGTCCGAAGCTTGGGTCCCATCAAATCAAACAAGATGCTGCACCGGAGGCCGGTTTCCTGTTCGGCTCTTTTGATATGCCCTACCATTTTCTCCCACACGGTGATGTCATCATGGGCGCAGTTGATGCGGGCGCAGTTCATGCCACTCAGCAACAAGTCGCGCACAATGGTATAGTCCTCGGCAATGTCGGAGGAAAACGTGATCATGATGCGGCCTTTCCGGCCAGGCGAGGCTTCCCCCAGCAAGGCAGTGATGTGGGAAGAAAGGTGGGTATTGGCTGGCGGAAAAGGTACCAGATCAGGCGTGGTGTGGGTTGTATAGGCCCAGAGCAGCCGCAACTGGTTGCGTACCGCCATCAGGTTGGCCAGCACGTGGCTTTCGGCCCGCCCTAAGGAGGAAAGCCCCAGCGCCGACAACTGCATTTGAAGAACCCTGATGTCGTGTTTGCGCAGGGCCAGGTAGTGGATCAGGTTTCTGGCGCCCTCAGCAAACACCGGGTGCACCTTCTGTAAGGGAGATGCGAAGGTTTCTTCCAGCGCCGCCCCTTCCTGCAGCAGGCCTTCTATTTGATCCAGCAGGTGAGCCAGGTCATTATCAGCTATTCTTTCCATAAAAATCTTTCCGTTTTCACGCATGGCGGATTATTATAGGTCTCCTCAGGGTTCAAGTGCTTACCCCCTTTTTTACTGGAAGGTAAAGAACCTCCCTGGGGCTACTCCTTCTTCCATACGTACCTTAGCTATTGGCGGCGTAGGAAGCAGGGAAAGCCCGGGATACCCAGACCTAAGACCTGAATTTAAGTTAGGGAATTCCCTGCGAAGGAACCAGCGGAAGCCCGACTTGTAAGGAAAGAATTCCTGCTTCCATGCTTGAGGCTTAGACATTAGACAGGAAAGGCAAGGCTTCAGGCCTGTTATAGGGAAAACGAAGCTAAAACAGAACCGCCGGGTACCGCAGATGCGGGCAGAAAGCGTTACCTTTGTCAAAAATCGGCAAGCCGGCTTATCGCTGCGCCTTCGGGCGGGGAGGAAAGTCCGGGCAACGCAGAGCATCCTGCTTCCTAACGGGAAGGCACCTGGCGGGCGACGGCCAGGTGACAGCCAGTGCCACAGAAAATAACCGCCCTCTTTTTAATTAGGAATTAAAAATTAGGAATTACGAATTGATTCTTAATTCTAAATTGCCAATTCTTAATTAAAAGAGGGTAAGGGTGAAAAGGTGCGGTAAGAGCGCACCAGCGGTTAGGCGACTAGTCCGGCTGGGTAAACCTCAGGAGTTGAAAGACCAAATAGGCTGACAGCGCCTCGCCTTCGGGAGAGGCTAAGGGCTGCTCGTCCGATGTCAGTGGGTAGGTTGATGGAGCCCCTCCGTGAGGGCGGGCCTAGATAAATGATAAGCCATCTGCCTTTGGGCAGAGGACAAAACCCGGCTTACAGGCTTGCCGATTTTTTACTTTTTTTTCAGAGACGAGCCTTCTCCCTGCCATTCCCGCCAGTTCCTATTCCTTATATTCCAGTGGCAAAAGATAAGCAAGCCCAAGCCTTATTTTGCCTCGTTCTGGAACTCCTCCATCACTTGTAAGGGCGGCTATTCCTAGAAAGACCTCATTGTTCTTTGTCTGCCCCACCTACCTCCTGATACAGCTTTTGGCAATTCATTGGTTTGTCCTCTTCATTCGTTTTCTTTGCGGGAAGTGGAGCTGGTGTTTGAGCTTCCTTTGCTCTAGGTGTTTTTGTCTATCTTTTTTCTGTGGGAGAAATCTGCCTTTTATTTACAGGGCCCGTTTCGGAACCGGCGCAGTAATCTTGCGCCCTTGACTACCATTGCCAAAATCCTTGAAACCAACCTGAAGCAAATGCTCCCACAAGAAAGACATTCCGTACAGGTACCTTTCGGCTTCTATATTTTATAATCCTTCCTAAGACTGCTATTGCATGTATACCCAATCTAAAGAAACCCAGAATCAATTAACCCCAGACCAGGCGTTCCAGCTCTTGAAAGAAGGCAACGGGCGTTTCATCAAAAACCTGAAAGCCCAACGCAACCTGTTGCAGCAGGTGAACGAAACCAAGGAAGGGCAACACCCTTTCGCCACCATCCTGAGTTGCATGGACTCCCGCACCTCAGCGGAACTGATCTTTGACCAGGGCCTGGGCGACATCTTCAGCATCAGGATTGCGGGCAATATCCTGAACGAGGACATTCTGGGCAGCATGGAGTTTGGCACCAAGGTGGTAGGCACCAAGATTGTTCTGGTGCTGGGCCATACCCGGTGCGGCGCCATCTCGGGGGCCTGTAACAAGGTGGAACTGGGTTACCTCACAGGGTTGCTTCATAAAATACAACCGGCCATTGACCAGGTCAGCGCCAATCCTCCGCATGACTCCGGCAGCACCCCTGATTTTGTATACCAGGTCACCGAGGCCAATGTGCATTTAACCCTGCAAAGAATCAGGACCGAAAGCCCTATTATCGCTGACCTGGAACAGCAGGGCCTCATCAAAGTGGTTGGCGGCATGTATGACGTGGAAACCGGTTTAGTGACCTTTTTTGAAAAATAAACCTAAATCCAGTAGCGCCCTGTCTTTCTTTCCTCACGGGACAGCAGGCCTTTTCAAAGGGGCCTGCCCCTCTTTTATCCTGGGCATGAACAAGTACCGCCTTCTTCTTTTCCTCTTTTTGGCTCCCTGGTTTCTTTCCCCTTCCCACGGCCAGGAAACCTGGCAACTCCGGAAAAACCAGGACGGCATTGCCGTGTACACCAAAAACCTGGAAAAGGCCCAGTTAAAGCAGCTAAAGGTAGTGTGCGAATTGCCTGGTACCACCCAGAACCTGGTGCAGGTGCTGAAGAACGTGGAGCACCACCCAGATTGGGTTTACCTGAACCGGAAGACCACCCTTTTGAAAAAGAAGAGCGAAAACGCCCTGGTTTATTATACCCAAGCCGACATGCCCTGGCCCCTCACCGACCAGGACCTGGTGGTAGAGGCCCTTTTCTTCCCCGTGGCCAGAGACAACGCCGCGCGGGTAGAGGTCCGCAGCCTGCCCGGGTATCTGCCCAACCAGGAAGGGTTTGTCCGGATTCCCTCCTCCCTGGCCACCTGGGACATCAGGCAGCTGCCGGGCAACAAGATCAAGGTGGAATACCAGTTCTCCGTTGACCCGGGCGGGGCCATTCCCAGCTGGCTCGTGAACGCCACCGCCGACATAGGTACCTTAAAGACGTTCCAGAAACTGAGGGCTCTTTTAGCCCAGAAAGCCAAAAAGCAAACCCAATAGACCAACCATCCAATTCTTGCCTGTTTTTAGAAAAAGGCCTTTAAAAGAAGCTGAAGGCGGAGAATTCCTTAATACTTTTCAAACGAATGATTGACTATGGGGTAAATCCTTCAAACTAACAAGCGTTTTAGTAAATTTTTTTAATTATTTTTCCCCAAAGGTTTGGAAGTAAAAGAGGCGGCACGTAAGTTTGAGCATCCTTACAGCAAGACAATGATTCAGCGCAATTCTTACTTTTACGGTTTTTACTTTTTTGGACCTCAGCCGGGGCTCAACAGGTAAGACTTTGCGTTAACATACAAAAAGAAAAACCTCAGAGCCCCGCCATTAGCGGGGCTTTTTTCGTTATGAACAGAGCCTTAAAAATCGCCATCCAGGGAGGCCCCGCCTCTTTCCACGAAACTGCCGCCAAACAACTGTTCCCAGCCTCTTCGGTGAGCACGCTTTCCTGCGCCTCTTTTACCGAACTGTGCCAAACGCTGGCCTCTGGCCTGGCAGACTTCGCGGTCATGGCGGTTCAGAATTCCCTGGCCGGCCCCCTGCTGCCCAACTACCGGCTCATGGACCAGTTTAACTTCTCCATCACCGCCGAGTGCTGGTTATTGCTGGACCAGACCCTCATGGCCTTACCCGGACAGAAACTGGAAGACATCAAAGAAGTGTGGTCGCACCCCATTGCCTTGCTGCAGTGCTGTGATTACCTGGAGGGCATGGCTGGCGTCAGCACGAAGGAAACCTCAGACACGGCAGACACGGCCCGGTTGCTGAAAGAAGACCACATTACCGGCGTGGCCGCCATTGCGAGCCAGAAAGCCGCCGAGTTATACGGGCTGGAGGTCTTGCACCACAACGTGGCCAATGACGTGGAGAATTACACCCGATTTGTGGTATTAACCCGCGAAACCCAACCCAAGGCCGCTACCAAAGCTACCTTGCTGCTGCCCTACCCCGTGGTACAGTTCTCTTTGGAGAGCATCCTGGAGAAACTGGAGCCCTGCGCATTGGACGTGACCATGCTGCAACTGCTTCCTTCGCCTAACCCCGGCCAGCCGGAAGAATGGGTGTTGGAGTTGGAAAGCGATCAGGCGGCCTGCATCACCCAGGCCTTGGCCGCCCTCCAGACGGTGGCCCCTACGCACACCATTCTGGGCGTGTACCCTAAAGCCGAGGCTCCCCTTCCGCAGGACCGGATGGCCGGTTGCCTGTCAGATATTTTAAAAGCCCAACCAGAACTAGCATGATCATACCCAGCGCAGACCGCTTGCAGCAGGTGCAGGAATACTACTTCTCCCGCAAACTGGCCGAAGTACGCGCCCTCAACGCCCAGGGCCGCAACATCATCAACCTGGGCATAGGCGACCCGGACATGGACCCGTCTGAAGAGACCGTGCAGGCTTTGGTGAACACAAGCCAAACGGCCGGGGTGCACGGCTACCAACCGTACAACTCCATTGCCCCGCTGCGGCAGGCCATTGCCCGCTGGTACCAGCAAACGTACGCGGTGGAGCTGGACCCCGAAAAGGAAATCCTGCCCCTGATGGGCTCCAAGGAAGGCATCTTCCACGTGTCTATGGCGTTCCTGAACCCCGGCGACAAGGTGCTGGTGCCCAACCCTGGCTACCCGGCCTACGCCGCCACCGCCAAATTGGTGGGCGCAGTGCCCGTGGCTTATACCTTGAAAGAAGAAAACGGCTGGCTGCCAGACCCGCAGGAACTACAGGAATTGCTGGCCGAAGGCGGCGTGAAACTGATGTGGGTGAATTACCCGCACATGCCCACCGGCGCCGAGGCCACGGCCGAAGCCCTGCAAAACTTGGTGCAACTAGCCCTGGAACACCAGTTCCTGCTGGCCAACGACAACCCTTACAGCCTGGTGCTGCCCCACGGCAAACCCCTGAGTCTGCTTTCGCTGCCCCAGGCCAGTGAGTGCTGCCTGGAATTCAACTCCCTGAGCAAATCCCACAACATGGCGGGTTGGCGCGTGGGCATGGTGCTGGGCCGCCAGGATTACCTCCAGAACGTGCTGCGGGTTAAAAGCAACCTGGATTCCGGTATGTTCCAGCCGGTGCAGCACGCCGCTATTAAAGCCTTGTCTAACCCAGAAAGCTGGCACCAGGCCCGCAACGCCGTGTATGCCCAGCGCCGCCAGAAGGTTTATGAACTGTTAGAACTCCTGGGGTGTTCTTTCCAAAAAAACGCGGTGGGCATGTTTGTCTGGGCCCGGGTGCCCCAAACAGTCACCGACGTGGAAGCCTTTCTAGACGAGATCCTCTACGAAGCGGGCGTGTTCCTCACCCCCGGAAAAATATTCGGGACCCAGGGAGAAAGATACCTCAGGGTGTCCCTCTGCCTCCCCGAAAACAAGATTGAAGAAGCTACAAACAGAATTTCAACCCATTTAACCTCGGCCAAGCCCGAACTTTCCTTATGAGTACAAAGCATTTAAACCTCGCGCCTAAATCAGTCTTTAAACGGGCCGACGGCCAACCCTTGATTATTGCGGGGCCTTGCAGCGCCGAGAGCGAAGAGCAGATGTTGGCCACCGCCCGCGGTTTGCAGTCGGTGCCTGAAGTCACCATTTTCCGGGCCGGTATCTGGAAACCAAGAACCCGGCCAGGCGCATTTGAGGGGATAGGGAAACAGGGCCTGAAATGGCTGAAGACCGTGAAAGAGGAAACTGGCCTGCTCACCGCCTGTGAGGTAGCCACCGCTGAGCACGTGAATGATGCCCTCAAACAAGGCGTGGATATTCTGTGGGTAGGCGCCCGTACCACGGTGAACCCCTTCTCAGTGCAGGAGATCGCAGATGCGCTGGAAGGCGTTGACGTTCCCGTGTTGGTGAAAAACCCGGTTAACCCTGACCTGCAACTGTGGCTGGGAGCGCTGGAGCGACTGAACCGCGCCGGCATCACAGACCTGGCCGCTATCCACCGGGGCTTCTCCTCTTTTGACAGCCGTCCGTACCGCAACCACCCCAAGTGGAACATGGCCTACGAATTCAAGAAACTGTTACCGGAGATTCCGTTGATCTGTGACCCTAGCCACATTGCCGGCAAACGCTCTTTACTGCAGCAAATCAGCCAGGAGGCCTTGAACCTGCAGGTAGACGGCCTTATGATTGAGACCCACTGCAACCCTGACGTAGCCTTGAGTGACGCTTCTCAGCAGGTGACCCCGGAAGGATTGGCGCAACTGCTGGCCTCCCTGGTGGTGGAGCGGGTTTCCCTGGAATCTACCCAAAACGAAGAAGAACTGAGCGAGCTCCGGAACCTGATTGATTACCTGGACAATGAGCTGATCAACGTGTTGGCGCGCCGGTCAGCGGTGGCCAAGCAGATTGGTATCCTGAAGAAAGAAAACAAGATGAACCTGCTGCAGACGGGCCGTTGGGAGCAGGTGATGGACCTTCGCCTGAAAGCCGCCGCCCGCGAAGGGTTGGAGGAGGTTTTTGTGAAAGCGATCTTCCAGGAAATCCACCAGCACTCCCTGCACGTGCAGGCTGCCTCAGAGCCAACTAAAGTGGTTCTCTAACCTCCTGAAAGTATTGACTTTCCCTACTTTTTTACAAACCCCGGCCACACCAGCCGGGGTTTTGTATGTTCCCGTATGGGTGACCACAAGCTTCTCTCCCCTTTAAGGAAGCAGAATTCAGCATCTGTTACCACAGCCAAGCGGTGCAAGCAGAATCAAGGTTTGCTCCTATTGAAAGAATCAGAAGGCAAGCGAATGAAGGATTCCTCCTACAAAAAGAGGAAAAAGACTGGTTTTTGGTCCTATTTATTTAAAAACGGCCTTAAACCAGAGGGTTTCTCAAAAATATGGCGCTACCTCCCCTCCAACTAACTTAACCGAATAATCCATAGATAGGCAGGCACCGGCGCGTATATCTACTTAAGAAAAACCCGGAGGCCGCTAGGGGCGTCTGGGGCTAGGATCAACGGCAACGGAACACCTTCCGCATTCTGAGGATTAGGATCTTGTACTTCGGGCTTATTTCACAAATAATGGGCCTTAAACGGTAGCACGGCGATGGAGAGAAAGGAAACAACGACGGAGGCTCTCCAAGATCTTCTGGCAAAGCTGGAAAACCTGGAGGTGACGGCGCAGGAGGAGCAAGGAATCAGCCTGGAGTTACTGGGTTATCTGAAGGAGGCCCTGGCTCTTTTGCAGGAGGTCTATGAAGACAAGGCGATGGAGGCAATCCACGGGCACGTGATCAACTACTGCATCATGAAACTGGAATTTGCCAAAACCCAGGTAGAGTACGGCGATGTAGAGGAAGGATTGAAATTCACGCAGCACGTGCTGCATTATTATTTGAAGGAAATTGGGTGAACCACGCTTCTCCAAAAATAGGCAAAAGGAAAGGTTCTCGCTATTGGTTCCGTTGCCGCCGGGCGCGGGCCACTCCCGGAATTGTTAAATACAGCAAGGGCGGATCATGCAGCGTACTGATGGTGACAAATCCTTCTTCCGCGAGTTCTTCACTAAGGGAAATCACGTGGTGTACCGGAAGTTGGGTCACGTCTGAAACCAGATGACAAGACGTAGGATGATCCTCTGGCTCAGCGGTACCCTCCACGTTGTCCAGGAGCGTTGTCAGTATTACATCCTTTCTTCTCATAAGTAAATTATTATTCCAGAACCAGTATACGGAAGTTGCCCTCTCATCTATGAATCCTTCTTAGAGAAAGCGTATTTTCCCGTAAAGAACAGTATAAACCGTTTACCTTCTCATTATAAACCGTTTACTTCCCCGTAAGGGAAAGGCACGGCTAATCTTAAATGGAAAAAGCCTGGGGCTCCTTATGCTCAGTAGGTACCCCACCCCCGCCATCCTCCATAATTATCCTATTTTTCAGACTTTCAACCAAGGTGATTAGGTACCCCTGGAAAAGAAGCTACAGGCCCCTCATCCACCAAATTCATCCCTTGAATGCAAGCACTTGATTTCTCGCACTGAGCCAGGTTGCATCTTGAACGGACTTTTAAACAAAGGACTGCCCCTGCCAAGGCTTCGGTCTGTTTTTGTCTTATTTTTCAATAAAAGCATTTGCTCCAGCGCAGTTATAGGATAAAAAATACTTATACTTTTTCTGTTAGCAGAAAGATTCCTTTATTCTTCCACTTTTAATGACCTCAGGAAGTTGAACCCCAGCGGAGAAAACGATCCGGGAAGCAGTAGAGGACACTAGTGCCAGGGGTATTCTTGCGGTGTAGTCTATCACCCCTGAGCCCCTCTGAACTTTGGTACCCGGAGATTACTGCCTATTTTTGGCCTTATTCGGTGAAAACGGTCCTGAATCCTGGGGAGGTTGGAGTGGGCCTAGGGGCTTGTTTTAACTTCCTGGGGAAAGCACGTATACAACCTCATTTACGGTCTCCTCTTTTTATGAAATTATACCAGATCCCCGGCGCCTGCCTGCTGGTGGGAAGTATGCTCGCGGCCTGTAACACTTCCTCAAACAAAGAAAAGGCTGCCGGCACCCCAGCCTTGAACCAGATCAACCTGCCTGCTCCCTATGCCACGGAGTCGGTTACCAACTACAGCGAGGTCATTGGCTGGCGCGACGGGAAAATGCCCCAGGCCCCAGCGGCCTTCACCGTCACGGAGTTCGCCAGGAACCTGGCCAACCCCCGTTGGATTTACGTGGCCCCTAACGGCGATATTTTCGTGGCCGAAGCCACCACGGAGAAAAGAGGCAAGGAGCGGATAGAGGCCAAACGGTCGGGGTTAGCCAAATCACAGAACATTGGCCGAAGCGCCAACCGCATCACCCTGCTGCGCGATGCAAACGAAGACGGCGTGCCCGAGGTGCAAACCATTTTCCTGAGCGGCCTGAACCGCCCCTTCGGGATGCTGGTGTTGAACAACTACTTCTACGTAGCCAATACCGATGGCCTTTGGCGCTACCCTTACCAGCCGGGGCAAACCAGGATCAAAGGCCGGGGCACCAAAATCATGGACTTACCCGCCGGTGGCTATAACAACCACTGGACCCGCAACCTTATCTCCAACGCAGACGGCTCCAAAATTTACGTAGCGGTTGGCTCTGGCAGCAACAACGGCGAGAACGGCATGGAACACGAGGTGCGGCGGGCCAATATCCTGGAGATCAACCCAGACGGCACCGGCGAGCGCGTGTACGCCAGCGGCCTCCGCAATCCGGTAGGCATGGGCTGGGCGCCGGGCACCACCACCCTTTGGACCGCCGTGAACGAGCGCGATGAACTAGGCGATGACCTGGTCCCCGATTTCCTAACCAGCGTGAAGGACGGCGGGTTCTATGGCTGGCCTTATGCTTATTTCGGGCCCAATGAAGACCCCAGAATGAAAGGCCAGCGCCCAGACCTGGTAAAGAAAACCCTGGTTCCTGATGTTCCCCTGGGGGCGCACACCGCCTCTCTGGGATTGGCCTTCTATGACCGGGCCGCCTTTCCGGCCAAGTACCGGGGCGGGGCCTTCATTGGGCAGCACGGTTCCTGGAACAGGTCTGTGCTGTCAGGGTATAAGGTGGTGTTCGTTCCTTTCCATAACGGCAAGCCCGCCGGTCCACCTGAGGACTTCCTGACCGGCTTTGTCTCAGAGGCCGACCACAAAAAAGTGCATGGTCGGCCTGTGGGGGTGGCGGTTCTCAAAGACGGGGCCCTGCTGGTGGCAGATGATGCCAGCGGCTCGCTTTGGCGCGTGGCCGCCAAATAGCCTCCCTCCGCCGCCAGGGCCACCTGAATACCAGGAGCCGAAACGGCGCGTTGAGCTTTGGGGCCCTTTTGGCAAAAACAGGCAAAAAAAAAAACGCTACCCGCCGGGGCCTTTGCCGCTGCCAGTATTTTACCTGGCTTACCTGACCACTTAACCATGAAACGTTTCAGAACCTCCCTCCTCTTTCTCTTCCTGTTTAGCGCTTTCTTTTCCCAGGCGCAGCTAAAACCGTTAGACGCTGAGTTAACGAATTATACCTATCCTTTCCCGGTGGCTTTCCATCCGGTGAAGGTGCAGAAGCAAGCCTTCAAAATGGCCTTCATGGACGTAAAGCCCCAGAAGCCGAACGGCCAAACGGTGGTGCTCCTGCACGGGAAAAACTTCAATGGGGCTTATTGGGAACAGACGGCGCAGGACCTGGCTAAAAATGGCTTCCGGGTCATCATACCAGACCAGATTGGGTTTGGCAAATCGTCAAAGCCCCAGAACATCCAGTACACCTTCCAGATGCTGGCCCAGAACACCAAAGGTTTGTTGGATAGTCTGGGGGTTAAAAAAGCCGCCGTGTTGGGGCACTCCATGGGCGGGATGCTGGCCACCCGTTTTGCCCTCATGTACCCAGAATTCACCGAGAAACTTATTCTGGAGAATCCCATCGGGCTGGAAGACTGGAAGCGGTGGGTGCCGTACCAATCGGTGGAGAAATGGTACGCCGGTGAGTTGAAGCAGACGCAGGCAGGCATTAAGAAATACCAGCTGGAGAATTACTACGGCGGCCAATGGAAACCAGCCTACGACCAATGGGCCAACCTGCTGGCCGGCTGGATCACCGGACCAGATTATCCTCAGGTAGCCTGGAATGCGGCCTTGACCTATGACATGATTTTCACCCAGCCGGTGGTGTATGAGTTTGACCAGCTCCAAATGCCCGTGCTCCTGATCATGGGCCAACGCGACCGCACCGCCCTGGGCAAAGCCAACGCCCCAGCCGCCGTGCGCGAGAAATTGGGCAATTACCCCCTGTTGGGCAAAGAGACCGCCAAAAAAATTAAGAACGCAAAATTGGTGGAACTGGAGAACGTGGGGCACCTGCCGCACATAGAAGCTTACGAGCGATTTATCCAGCCGCTGCTGGCCTTTTTGAGAGGTTAAAAAGCCCTTCCCGCCTTCGGCCGAAGGCTTACGTTAGCCTATTATCTTCTACCAGATGGAAGGCTCCCGTTTACCGGAACAGGAGCCTTCCATCTTTTTTTTGTTGCCTGGTTAAACCAAAGGCCGGCGGTCTGGTCTAAATCCAAACCATTAGGCAATGAAAAAAACATCTTTACTCTTTCTCTTCTTTTTCACGCTCTCTTTTCTAGGGCATAGCCAGACTACTTCCATCAAGGGTCAGGCCGTGGGAGGCGGTTCTCCCCTGATTGCGGCCACCGTGGCGCTGCTGAACGCGCAGGATTCTTCGGTCTATAAAGGGGCCTCCACGGACATGGAGGGCAGATTTGAGGTGGCTGGGGTGCGCAACGGGCGCTTTATCCTGAAGGTTTCCTACCTGGGCTTCCGTGATTTATTTAGGCCGGTTACGGCCACCGGGGCTCCTATTGACCTAGGCACTCTTACCCTGAACCAAGGGGCCACCAATCTGCGGGAAGTGGAAGTGGTGGGCCGGGCGGCCACGGTGATCCAGAAACAGGACACCGCCGAGATGAACTCAGCGGCCTTTAAAGTAAACAAAGACGCCAACGCCGAGAACCTGCTCCAGAAAATGCCCGGCATCACCATCCAGAACGGACAGGTGCAGGCCCAGGGTGAGCGCGTGCAGCGCGTATTGGTAGACGGAAAAGAATTCTTCGGGGAAGACCCTAGCGCCGTGCTGAAAAACCTGCCAGCTGAGGTGATCTCCAAAATACAGGTGTTTGACCGCCAGAGTGACCAATCGCAGTTCACAGGCTTCAGTGACGGTAACGAGCAGAAAACGATTAACATCGTGACCAAGCCTGAATTCAGAACCGGCCGGTTCGGTCGGATCAGCGCGGGGGCCGGATCAGACGGGCGCTACCGCATCAGCGGGAACATCAACCAGTTTGAAGGCGACCGCCGCATCTCTATTGTGGGCCTGAGCAACAACGTGAATGAGCAGAACTTCTCCTCAGAAGACCTGGTAGGCGTGGCCAGTGCCTCTAGCCGGGGCGGCGGCGGAAACCGCGGCGGCGGCGGTGGTGGTGGTCCCCGTGGGGGCGGTGGCGGACCAGGGGGCTGGGGCGGTGGTAACAACACCGGCGACTTTCTGGTGAACTCCAGCAACGGCATTGCCGCTACCAACGCCATAGGAATCAACTACCTGGACAAGTGGGGCAAGAAAGTAGACGTGCAGGGCAGTTACTTCTTCAACCACACCAACAATGACTACAACTATTCTTCTAACCGTTTCTACTCCCGGGCTTCTGAGAATGGCAGAACGGTGCGGGAATTAGGGGCTTCTGATGCCCAGAACCAGAACCACCGGTTCAACCTGCGCCTTACCTATAACATTGACTCGGCTAACTCCATCATCATCCGGCCTCGCCTGAGCTTCCAGAAAAACGAGGGAACCAGTTTCACGGAGTCGCGCCTTTTGGCCGGCACTACTCTGTCGGATAACCTGGACAACACCTTCGCCTCTGACTTGACGGGTCTGAACTTCAACAACAACATTCTGTACCGCCACAGCTTTGCCAAGCGCGGCCGTACCATCAGTTTGGATGTGAATACTGGCTACAACCAGAACAAAGGTAATAGCCGTTCTTCCTTCTCTTTCCTGAGAGACTTGGTAAACGAAGGGGATGACTCCCTGGCCATGTTCAATTCCAACCTGGACAACAACGGGTATACCTTGGGCGCCAACGTGAACTACACGGAGCCTCTGACCAAAAACACCCAGTTACAACTCACCTACGGTACCAACCACAGCAACTCTGACGGTGATAAAAGCACCATCCAGTACCGCCCTGAATTTGATGCCTATGACAGCTTGGTGGCTAACCAGTCCAGCTCGGTGGAAAACCGGACCCTGACCCAGGAGTTTGGCGGGGGCTGGCGCTACAATACCAAAGACTTTCAGGTAATGTTAAATGCCCGGTACCAGTGGCTCCAACTGACCACCGACCAGCTTTACCCTACCATTGTAGACACCACCAGAACCTACCACAATGTGGTGCCTTTTGCCATGCTGCGGTACAATTTCAATGCAGACCGGAACGTGCGGGTTTTCTATAATGGCCGTTCACAGACTCCTTCTGTAGAGCAGTTGCAGAGTGCCATTGACAATTCTAACCCTAACTTGCTGTCACAGGGGAATCCCACCCTGGGCCAAAGCTTCAA
Organism: Rufibacter glacialis; assembly: GCF_008271745.1. Lineage (GTDB taxonomy): Bacteria > Bacteroidota > Bacteroidia > Cytophagales > Hymenobacteraceae > Nibribacter > Nibribacter glacialis. The sequence continues at coordinate 370,720 of NZ_VKKZ01000020.1, forward strand.
CCACAACCTGAACATCCGGTATTCCGCCGCTAACCCGGGCAAATCTTCCTCCTTTTTTGCGGTGCTGGGTGGCTCAGCGGCCCAGGACTACATTGGCCGCCTTACCATTATGAACTCCAGCCCAGACCTAAATGGCCCCAATGAAGCTGATCCGCCTTATATCACCCCAGACAGCGTGTCACTCTTGAGAGGGCAACAGCTTTCCAGACCGGTGAACCTGGGTGGGCAGCATTCTTTCCGTTCTTTCCTGAATTATGGCCTGCCTATTGGTTTCATCAAGTCTAACCTGAACCTGAACGTGAATGCCACCTACTCCAAGAACCCAGCCCTTTACAGTGATTTCCAAACGGGGTTCCAGTCGGTTTCCAATGCCACTAAGAATGTTAACCTGGGTGCCGGGGTAGTGATCAGCAGTAACATCAGCGAGAATTTTGACTTTTTGGTATCTACCAATGCCTCTTACAACAAGGTGAAGTACGAGTACCTGGTAGCCCAGAACAACACCTACCACAACCAAAGCAGCATGCTACGGTTGAACTGGGTGGCTTGGAAAGGTCTTACATTCACCTCAGAGTTGAACCACCAATACAACGGCGGGCTTTCCAGTAACATTGACCCTACCTTCATGCTATTAAACGGAAGCGTGGGATATAAATTCATGAAAGACCGCCAGGCTGAGATTCGCTTGTCTGCCTTTGATATCCTGGGAGAGAACAAAAGCATTCAGCGGGTAAATAATAGCGCTTACACAGAGGATATTCAGACCACCGTGTTGCAGCGTTATTTCATGCTGAGCTTTAACTACAACCTGCGTCAGTTTGGTTCAGCCCGGGGCAATACCCCACCTGCTATGCCAAGCAGTGGATACCCAGGCGGCGGCAGAGGTTTCTAAGCGTTCCGGACCCTTCTTATTGAAAGCCGTTTCGGGCCTGTTTTAAAAAAACGGGGCCGGAACGGCTTTCTTGCGTTCAGGCCTTGTCTTAACGCTGTTCACACCAACCCTTATCCAGGCTCCCGTTGAGCGCTGCTTTGACCTTTCCCGGAGCATTGACTTGCACATCCTTTCCACCCATCAAACAGACGCGAAAGCCGTGGCGGGTGTAGTTGCTGGCATGATTGACTTGCATGAGAAAGTCACTTGGGAAGCTGTGCATTTTGGGGTCCGGCAGCAACTCACCAGTAGGATCACAGCCATGGAAAGGCCGCATTGGTTTGTAGATGAAATGGAGAAAGGAGCCTTTAAATGTATCTGGCACGAGCACCGTTTTGAAGCCATATCGCCGGATGAAACCCGCATGACGGACACTTCCGACTACATTTCTCCCTTGAGTTTCCTGGGATATTTTCCAAAGTTGTGTTTCTGGAAAGATTCATGACGCGCCTGCACCAGCAGAACCAAGTCATCAAAAAAGGAGTGGAATCAATTCAATGGAAAGCCGTCTTGCAACAGTAAAAGATTTTAAAGTAGTCACAACCCTATAAGGTTTTGAACTCTTTAGGTCCTGGTTTAAAAAATCAGGCCTAAAACGATGTAGGCAGGTTCTTTCTATTAGAAAAGAGTAAATTCAATATAGGATTTTCCTAATTTTTGAGTAACATTAGACCAAAATAAGCCACTCCTCACCTGCCTTCACCATGGACAAACTTACCACCTACAACCAAAGACTTCTAGCCATCATAGGGACCTTGATTGTGGGTAGCTTGTTAGTGATTGTCCTTATTGGGGTTTTTCTTTTAGGATCAGATTTGTTCAGATCCCGCAGTTCAGATGATTCTGAAGAAAGTAGTTCCCGGGATTCTTTTAGCCTCAGAACTTCCGCCACCAGGCCCGAAGAAACGAAAAAACAGCAGACAGTAACTTTTGAATCTCCCGACCTTCTGGACTCGGCGAAACAACTCTACCTCATTCCGGTTTCCATGACCAACCCTGACCAGGAAAATGACACCGACACTTACACAGAAATCGTCACCTCAGAAGTAAGCTCTTCCAGATCAGAATATAGGAATTACCAAGGCACTTACCGCAACATCATTATCTACAACCAACCTGCCGGAAATAACCAAGTGGTATTTAATAAGCTGGTCCATATCAATGATTTCAGAAGCTACCAGCTCAAAGGCAATTACTTCCTCCTGATCAAGGCCTCAGCCCAGGACACTGACAAAAATGGCAGTCTGAACAATAATGACTTGCAGGCTTTCTATCTCTATGACGTAGAAGCCAAACAACTCCAGGAAATCAGCTTTCCCCACATGGGACTAAAGGAATACACCATCTTGCACGGATCAGACGAGATCTCCCTCACCTTTGGCGTAGACCAGAACCAGAACGGAAAGCTGCGGGAGGAGCCTACCGTGCTCAAGAAGTACTCACTCACCACCAGAAACGCTACAGATCTCCTAGACACAAGACTAGTGAAGCAGTTGCAGCAGATAGGCATTTAGATTCTGTTTAGGGCCTGTTATTCAAAAAAGGGCCATAAAACAATTGGCGATTTCCGCCTCTGAAATGGTGAACGAGCCTATTTCTCTTTTGACTTTCCCCTATCCTGCATTACATTGGGAATTCTTCTTTCTGCCAGCATAATATCTGTTCATCCCATCAGGTTTTGGGAGTAATAGAGATTGTTTTCAGCAGAAAAAGAGCTTTGTTTGCCTATTAATTCGGTGTACAGGAGGCAACCTGCTAGGTCTTATTGACCAGCCAAAGACCTACTGAAACCGACCTTTTCCCATGAGCCCAGAGAAATTACAGTACCTTGCCAGTAAGCTGGAGGGAGAATTCCACTTTGACAACACCATGCGTACGCTTTACGCGACAGACGCCTCGGCTTACCGCGAGGTGCCCTTGGCCGTGGCATTCCCCAAAAACATAGCCGACCTTAAAACCCTTATTTCCTTTGCCCGGCTGGAAGGTACTTCCTTAATTCCGCGCACGGCAGGCACGTCTTTGGCGGGTCAGGTAGTGGGCAGCGGCATAGTAGTGGACGTTTCGCGCACGTTCACCAAGATTCTGGAAGTAAACCCTGAAGAAGGCTGGGTGCGCGTGGAGCCGGGCGTGATACGCGATGAACTGAACCTGTTCCTGCGGCAGCATGGCCTGTACTTCGGGCCGGAGACGTCAACCGCTAACCGTGCCATGATTGGCGGTATGGTGGGCAACAACTCCTGCGGCTCTAACTCTATTGTGTACGGCAGTGCGCGCGAACACCTGCTCAGCGTGAAAGCGATTCTGAGCGATGGTACTGAAGCCGAGTTCAGCGCATTGACTTTAGAAGAGTTTGAGGCAAAATGCCGCGGCGAGAATACCAGCGGTGACTTAGAGACGCGCATTTACCAGGCCACCAAGGCCATGCTGAGCCACGGACAAACTCAGGAGAACATCCGCGCAGAGTTTCCGAAGCCCAGCGTGCAGCGCCGGAACACCGGATATGCCATTGACCTATTGCTGGAAACCGAGCCGTTTACCCAAGGCAAAGAGCATTTCAACTTCTGTAAACTGATTGCCGGTTCTGAGGGTACGCTGGCGTTCCTCACCGAGATAAAACTGCACGCCGATCCGCTTCCGCCGAAGGAAATTGGTTTGCTGTGTATCCACTGCGAGACCGTAGATGAATCCCTCAGGGCGAATCTGGTGGCACTGCACCATAACCCCAGCGCGAGTGAACTCATGGACCACTACGTGCTGGAGTGTACCAAAACCAACATTGAGCAGAGCCAGAACCGCTTCTTCGTGAAAGGTGACCCGGGCGCTATTCTGGTGGTGGAATTTACTGACCATACCCAGGCCGCCATTCAGGAACGGGCGAACGCGCTGATCAAAGACTTAGAAGAAAACAAACTGGGCTACCACTATCCGCTGGTGCTGGGCACTGATACCAAGAAAGTATGGACCCTAAGAAAAGCAGGCCTCGGGTTGTTGTCTAACATCCCCGGTGATGCCAAACCAGTGGCGGTCATTGAAGATACGGCGGTAGATGTGGCAGACCTGCCGGAGTTCATCCGGGAGTTTAACCTTACGCTGGAGCAGTACGGCTTGTACTGCGTGCACTATGCCCACGCGGGTACCGGTGAGCTGCACCTTCGGCCTATCATTGACCTGAAGACCGAGGAAGGCAACCAACTGTTCCGGGACATTGCCACCGAGATTGCCCACCTAGTGAAGAAATACCGCGGTTCTTTGAGCGGTGAGCACGGCGATGGCCGTCTGCGCGGCGAGTTTATCCCGTTCATGATTGGTGCCGAAAACTATAAGCTGCTGGAAGAAGTAAAGCGCGTGTGGGACCCGGGCAACATCTTCAACCCGGGCAAGATTGTGAACACGCCGTCTATGAATACCTTCCTGCGCTATGAACCCGGACAGGAGACCCCGGAATTTGATACGGTGTTCAAGTTCAGCCAGGCGGGAGGCGTGCTCAGAGCCGCCGAGCTTTGCAACGGCTCCGGCGACTGCCGCAAAACGCACCTCACCGGCGGTACCATGTGCCCCAGCTACATGGTCACCCGCAACGAGAAAGACACTACCCGCGGAAGGGCCAACGTGATGCGTGAGTTCCTGACCCGCTCCCCAAAAGCCAACCGCTTTGACCACCATGAAATCAAGGATGCCATGGACCTGTGCCTTTCCTGCAAAGGCTGCAAGTCTGAGTGCCCTTCTAACGTAGACGTCGCCAAGCTGAAAGCCGAGTTCCTGCAGCATTACTATGATGCCAACGGTATTCCATTCCGGACGCGCCTCATCTCTAATTTCAATAACGCGAACAAACTGGCCTCGCTCCTGCCGGGTGCCTACAACCTGCTCTTCAAAAACGATTTCACGGCCAAAGCCTTCAAGAAAGCCGTAGGTTTTGCGCCAGAGCGTACGTTGCCGTTGCTGCACAAAACCACGTTGCGTAGCTGGTTTAAGAAGCACCAGCAAGAGAAACTGAAGGAGTGCAAGACCTTCAAAAAGAAGGTGTACCTGTTCTGCGACGAGTTCACCAACTACAATGACACGCCCATTGGTATTAAAGCGGTGCTGCTGCTGGAGAAACTGGGCTATGAGGTGGTGCTACCAGAGCACGAAGAAAGTGGCCGTACGTACTTGTCTAAGGGTCTGGTGCGCGAAGCCAAGAAACTGGCCCAGAAGAACGTGGCTATGCTGCACAAACTAATCTCTTCTGAGACGCCGCTCATCGGCATTGAACCCAGCTGTATCCTCTCCTTCCGGGATGAATACCTTGATCTGGTAGACGAAGACCAACTGGAAGATGCCAAAAAGCTTTCTATCCACTGCCTGCAGTTTGATGAGTTCATTGCGCGTGAAATCCTGAACAAGAACATTGAGAAGGATCTCTTCAAAGACGAGGCCCGCCTGATTAAACTGCACGGCCACTGCCACCAGAAGGCGCTTTCCAGCGTGCTGTACACCCAGCAGATGCTGAGCTTACCGGCCAACTACAAGGTAGAAGTGATTCCCTCGGGTTGTTGCGGTATGGCTGGCTCCTTCGGGTATGAAGCCGAGCACTACGAGGTCTCCATGAAAGTAGGCGAACTGGTGCTCTTCCCTACCGTCCGCCAACAACCCGCCGATGTCATCATCGCCGCCCCCGGCACCAGCTGCCGCCATCAAATCCACGACGGCACCGGCAGAGACGCCCAGCACCCGATTGAGGTGTTGTATGAGGCGTTGAGGTAGGAGTTCTGTTTTGGAGGTGTATTTGTAAAAACAGCCTTAAAACAGAAACTTTATTATATCATCACTGATATTATGTTTGATATCACAATCTAAATTATTAAAAATTGATTAAGTGTTTTAATATTCCATATATTAAATTAAACTTACTCTACTTACAACTTGGTTAGTGTTAATAATAAAACTTTGATTAAAATTAAATATGAGACTTAAAAATTTAATATTAAAAAATATTGGCCCCTTCAAGGAGGCTGTACTAGATTTTATTTCTAATGAACGAGAATTAGAATACCCACCCGTTATATGTATAACAGGCGAAAATGGAACAGGAAAATCAATCATATTAGATGCTATTCGAGCCTTATTTGAAGGACGATTTAAAAGTATAGAAAGAGAAATTGCATCTGCAGAGAATTTTCTAATAGAAACAAATTTAATCATAAATGAATCTAACAAAATTTTCTCCACCTCCAGAAAGTATGAAAGAAACGAAAGCTTTGATACTAATGATATGAATATAAATCAATTGTTTCATTCTCAGTTCGAACCAAAATACAAAAAAGATTTCATACTAGATTATTGGACATCAAAATTGTCTAATGATAGTTTCAGCATTAATAGCATTACAACTGTTGAAGCAAAAAAATACTTAGATGAATCACTATCTGGAATTCACAAAAATATAGACCTATCAAAACTCATTTCATTTTTCGACTACTTAAAGGATAGCACAAACGAACAAGAAAAAGAATTAGGCAGCTCCTTATATTCCTTATTGGAAAAAATTATTAATTTATCTATATCACATGGAAAACTATCTCACGTATCAAGAATAAATTTAAAACCAATTATAAAAATTGGAAACAATGAGGTGTCACTAGATAAATTAAGCAGCGGCAATCTTTACCTAATACAACGATTTACAAGTTTATTAAGTCAAGTATATTCTATTTGCACTTTAAACAACAAGCCTATTGCTGATTATAAAAATATAAAAGGTCTATTACTTATAGATGAGGCTGAAAACCACTTACACCCTAAATGGCAAAAAGTTTTTCTATCAAATATACTTACCCTATTCCCCAAGCTTCAAATTATCGTTTCAACACATTCTCCGTTTATTGTCTCTTCAATCCTAAATACTCGAGTTTATGTATGTAAGAGCCAAGTAGATTATTCGTTAGTTGAGGAAGAAACTGATTATTACATCAACAAACCAATAGAAGAAATTTTACTTAGTCCTCTATTTAACACCAACAACTTTAGTTTTGGAATTTCAATGCTGATTGAAGAAAGAAAGGCGGCTATACATAATAACAACACTGAGAAAGTTAAAGAAATTGAAAATCAATTATTAAAGATTAATCCTGAATATTTTAACTACTTAAATTTAGATACAATTTTAAAATCTATAAAGAAATGAGAGGACTTCACCGACTTCCTGAACCTCAAATCTTAATTGACAAAAAAGAGAATTGGAAAAACAATTTTCTTGCTTCAGGAAATAAAAGGCCAGATTCAAGTAAATATGCACATAAATCAGTTATAGCTCAATTAAATTCAACAAGTTACTATAAATGTTTTTATTGCGAAACAAAACTTAAAGGAAGCCCCAAAGAAGTAGACCATCAAATAGAGGTTAGTGTAGATAAAACTCTATCTTTTAAATGGAATAACTTATATTTATCTTGTGACAATTGCAACAATAAAGTACCGCATTCCACTATTCCTATTCAAGAAGCACTTGATCCCTGTCATCATACAGATTCTGAGATAAAAGAACATTTAACATTTGATGATGAAATAATTTTACCCCGAAATAATTCTGAGTTAGGCTTAAAAACGATTCAAAAGTATAGACTTGACACGGAACTATTAGATAATAGAAGGTTGAAACAAATAAAGATATTCCTTAAGGCATTAATAGAAATAAAAAACAACCAACAAGCAGAGAACAGAAGCACCTTAAATCAAAATGAATTGTCTACTATTCATAGTTTTAAAAGAAAAGACAATTCTTTCTCAAGAATGTTTGAAGTTATATTGGATAAATATGGTCTTTAAATAAATAGTTTTAAGCGAAAATATATTAAAAAACTTGCAATATCTCACTTCATATAAAAGCAATCTAGTGAACTGATAATTTAATAACAATTACATATCTATTTTGCCTATTATCACCTACAAAGCCAACAGCTAAGCACAATTGGATGTTTTTATAACCTATCCAGAAGAGATGATTTGCATCAGGTTTCTACTGCACAAACAGAAGAGAAGGTCATCAAGGGTGTAGTAGCGGGCTAGATGGAGTTAGGAGACTCCGTCACGTGGGAAGCAAAACACCTGGGCGTTCGGCAAAGGTTGAGCAGCCACATTACGGCATTTGAACGCCCCTACTTCTTTGCAGATGAAATGCTCACCGGCGCTTTCAAAAGCTTCAGGCATGAGCACAGGTTTGAGGCTTTAGCCGGAGAAGCTACCCGCATGACAGATATGTTCCACTATACCTCGCCTTTAAGTTTGTTGGGCAAGCTGGCAGATTACCTGTTTCTAAAGCAGTTTAGGCCGCTTCTTAAGCGTAAATGAGTAAAAATCAGCAACAAAATATTATATATTTTATTCTAGATATGATTTCTTTTTTTAGCAAAAACAAAGGAAGACTTGCAATATGTGAAGACAGTTTAACTGCATCTATTTTTGATTTGCTCAAGTATTTGCCAGCAGAACTTTTTTGGAATATTTTAAAAAAATCTCTTTACCAAGACAAACTACCTGATCATAGTGGTGAAATTTTAGAATTGCTTTTTTGGGAAAGATGGAGTCCAAAACATACAAATAATATTAGATTTGTAGAACCTGATATATTTATAAGATATAGGGCCTTTGACATTATTATAGAAGCAAAACGATATGATGAATTTCAGCAAAATGATAATCAATTAATTACCCAAATAGCATCATACTACAATGAATTTGGTGAAGAAGGCAAAAATGTTTATTATATACAACTTGGAGGATTACACCACAAAGACAATGTCGAAGACAAAAAATACAAGGACAAGTTAATAATAATTTGCAAAACAGATTGGTCAAGAATTCTAAACCAAGTATCCAAAGAGAGAAGAGCAATTGATCATATTGAAATTACTTCTATAACTCCTTACAAGAGAATTTTAGATGATATCATCAGAGGTTTTGAATTACATCAGTATTTCAAAAAGACGTGGTTAGAAAACCTGAATAATCGCAACAGAATACATTTTAAAATTACTGAATCATTATTTAATTATGCCAACAGAAATAAAGGAAATATTAATTGATGTACGAAATTCTTTCCGTTTCTTGTTTCAATACCAAAAAAGAGTTTTAGACTTAGTAAGCTATATAGGCAGCAGCTATGGGTTTCGTTATTCTGGTGGATTCACTAAGTTTAGTGGACCTACACCCAGAAATGGAAAAGGAAGCTTATCAAATTGGGCATGGGATTGGCTACCATTTTACTTCTACGAATTTTATTTTGGCAAATTGAACATTGGACAACATGAAATAGCTTTTTCGGTATTTATATTAAATGATACTGGCTTCTTTGCAGCAAATGAACTTTCTAAAACTAGCAAGACTAAAGTTTCCTCTTTTGAAAGCGCGGAAAATTCAGATACAAAATTAATTTTTGTGGCTGGTAAAAACCTTTGGGAACCTTGGGGAAATAATTGGAACACTAGTGACTTTGTTCTCAAAAACTCTGGAATCAAACTAAAGGATGAAAACTCAATTATGATTTTTAAAAGTTATAATTTAGAAGAATTTATTAATGAAGACTCTGCTCTGATTAGGTTGAAAGATTTTGAAAGTCATTGCGCACAAAATAATATCCAATTAACTATTATAAAGCGAAATTTTGACAAATAAAACTTTGAAAAAATCATCAAATTATAACTATCAGCGTATAGTTTTTACTTATTTATAAGCTTAAATAAATACATACAAAAACTTACATAAAACTGCCTAACTGGATATTTTTACTCTTTATGACCCTATTACTATGTTTCTTATGTTCATAGATTATCTTTTAATAAATTGCATTATTAAGAGTATTAGCAGGAGAAATCAGTATAATTAAAAAATCATGGCAGTTTAAATCTATCGTTTTTAGCTTATTTCTCCTTGAAAGGTCTAAAAAGAAATTTCAAATAAAATAATCCGGTATACCGTCGCAGTTATAACACTCTAAAACGTGCCTTAGCCAAGTAAGTTGGCCTTCATCGTCCCGAAGGTTAGAACTGAAAGCTATAGGGCAAAGAAGAATTTCTGACACACCACCGGAATTTATGGGTAACAGTTTCTACAACTACCATCTAAAACCAAAGACAGGTCTCATGAAAGCAATTGGATTTAAAATGTCATTACCCATTGAGGAAGCAGATAGCTTTCTCCAGTTTGAAAAAGAAATTCCAACTGCGCAAGGAAAAGACATTCTGGTAAAGGTGGAAGCCATCTCGGTTAACCCTGTAGATTATAAAATAAGAAGAAACAGCCTCAAAGACAAGCAACAGGATACCCATAAAGTCATTGGTTGGGATGCGATTGGTACCGTAGAGGCTACCGGCGAGGAAGTGACCCTCTTCCAGAAAGGTGACCGGGTATTTTATGCAGGAGACCTTACCAGAGAAGGCTCTAACCAGGAGTACCAATTAGTAGATGAACGCATTGTAGGATTCGCCCCGAAAAACATACTCATGGAACAGGCTGCCGCCATGCCGCTCACTTCCCTTACGGCCTATGAACTGTTCTTTGACCATTTTCAATTGAGCAAGGAAAAAGATGCAGGCAAAACCCTGCTTATTATTGGCGGTGCCGGTGGTGTTGGTTCCATTGCCATCCAACTGGCTAAAAAGCTGCTGGGGTTAACCATTATTGCCACCGCATCCAGAGACGTTACCATAGAGTGGTGCAAGAAAATGGGCGCAGATCATGTCGTTGACCACACCAACCTGGTGAGTGAGGTAAAAAACATCGGCTTTGAACAGGTAGACTTTATTGTAGACTTTGTAGACCTGAATCAATACTGGGAGGCCATAGTAGAACTCATTAAACCACTGGGAAAGGTAGGCTCTATCAGTGACCCGACAGAACCTGTAAAACTACAGCAGCTAAAAAGAAAGAGTGTCAGCTTTTATTGGGAGCTGATGTTTACGCGTTCTATGTACCAAACCGAAGACATGGTAGCGCAGCACCACATTTTAAACAAAATTGCGCAACTGCTGGATGAGGGCATCTTACAAACAACCCTTCATACCACCATGCAAGGCTTGACCACCGAAAACCTGAAAGAAGCGCACCGTTTACTGGAAAGCGGCAAAGCCATTGGAAAAGTGGTCCTGAAGTTCTAAAAGACAATACTGCATTGTAGCCCTCAGGCTGGCGTAACTACTTACTGAGCGGTATAAGTTATCAAAGAAGAGGCAGAGATTGGCAAGTTGGCAGGAAATGCTCACTATTGAAAAGCGGGCGGTGCTGTAAACTTCTGTTATCAGCCTCTTTTTCTGAAAACAGCCAAAAAACAAGATACCGTATTCTATATCATCAAGTGGTCTGCTATCTTGTACCAACACAAAGCATTCAACCAGGCAAGGGACCTTCTGGCTTTCAACAACAAGCAATCAACGGCACACAAAAAAGTCTGTGACCTGCTGACCACCGCCATTGACGCAGAACTGACCGAAGCGGAAAGCAGGATCTGGCACGCCCATCCGGTCTGGTTTCTGGCGGGAACTCCATTGTTGGGGACTGCAAATGGAAGGGCGGGGAACACCCAGGATTAGAAAGCGATTCTTGGTGGTAGGAAGACACCCATGGCAAAAGAAACAGATCTAGAAACACCACACTTGCAAGACCCCTTCCCTGCCCCTAACCAAGAATCTCATACCCCACTCCGTAAAATGATCAATACTTGATGAAGAAAGGAATTATAATTTTAGGCAGTTCAAACAGCTACGGGTCCACCCAAAAGATAGCTTCCTTGGTGAGCCAGAAGACAGGATTTCCTATCATTGATCTGAAAACCAAACATATAGGAGAATTTGACTATACGTTTAAGAACCGAGGGGATGATTTCCTTCCCTTACTGAAACAAATAGTAGAGAATTACCAGATAATAGTGTTTGCTACTCCTGTCTATTGGTATTCCATGAGTGGCATCATGAAAACCTTCTTTGACCGGATTTCAGACTGTTTAATGACAGAAAAAGAAACGGGTAGAAAATTAAGGGGCATGGAGATGGCGGTGATCAGCTGTGGTTGTGATGCCAAGTTAAAAGATGGTTTCTACATGCCTTTTCAGGAGACAGCTCACTATTTAGGAATGACCTACAAGGCAGATATGTACTGCGTGGAGAAAAATGGCTCTCCCACTATTAATGAAACAGAATTAAACAACTTCCTTACAGCCGTTAAAAATGAATAATCAGCGGTATCTTAACCGGATAAACTATAAGGAACAGGTAGCCGTCAATAAGAAGGTTCTCTTTGGATTACAGGCCGCACATTTGCTGAACGTGCCTTTTGAAAACCTAGACATCCATTATCACAAGCCAATCACCCTGGAGGCAGCATCCATCTTTGAAAAGATGGTAGATAAGAAACGCGGCGGGTTCTGCTATGAATTGAATGGGTTGTTTTACCAGCTTCTAAAAAATATTGGTTTTGACGTCCAGATGATTTCCGCCAGAGTTTATACCAAGAACGGGACGTACGGCGAGGAATATGACCATTTGGCCCTTCTTGCCAAGGTGGAAGGAAATACCTACCTGGTGGATGTAGGCTTCGGGAAATTTTCTTTTCAACCGCTGGAAGTAACACCGCATGTGGTCTTACCTGATCCCTATGGGTTGTTTACCTTTGACATTTACCAAAATGATTATTGGAGAATAAATACCCTTGAAAATAACACCTTAATGCCTCAATATATCTTTAAAAATACCAAAAGAGAGTTTTCAGAATTTAAAGGCATGTGCCAGTTCCATCAAACAAGCCAGGAATCTCCTTTCACCCAAAAAAAAGTAGTTTCTATGGCTACTACCAGCGGTAGAATCACCCTTAATGACACGCAGTTGAAAATCACAGAAGGAGATACTGAGACGAAACTAGAGTTTGAAGAAGCACTTTTCCTCAGTAAGCTGAAAGAATACTTTCACATTGAAGTATAAGGCCATTACTATCCTTTACCCAGGGAAGCCAACTCTGCATATTCCTAAACTTTAAGCATGGTCTCAAAAGGAAAACTGACAAGGAAACATCTGTTTCTCTGCATTCTATTACTTCCGCTGCAAGCCTGCTCCTTTTCTGTGAGAGTGATAGGATGGGTATTTGACAAAGAAACAGGGCTCCCCATAGAAGGCACTACCGTGAACTTGTTAGAAGGAGGCGATATCCAAAAAACTGCCAGCAACGGACTTTTCCAAGTATTTTCAGAAACTGGGCCGTTTCAAGATCCTATCCTGCAAATTTCAAAACCAGGTTACAAGCCCTTCCATCTTCAAATTGAAAGAAATAAAGAGGAGACGAGGTATATGATTAAATCTGAACAAGTCTTTGTAGAATATGATACCCCTGTTTATCCTGATTTAAACAACCGGAAAACTTTTTCTGCAGGAACCTGGATCAACAAGTGGAGCCAGGACTTTAAAAACGGAGACACCTTGAGCATCTACTTAGAAAGGGAAGACATCAAAACAGAGGTGGATAGATTGGTAAGGAAGCAGAATACATTCAATAGATAACGGTCGGGTTTTCTTACGATCTGTATTTTCAAACATCATACACCGCCCCCTGAGGGTATACACGGCCCTCTTTAGCAGCCAATCCTAAATGAAACGTCGCACATTTTTAAATGCCGTCACCGGCCTAACTGGGATAGGAGTTTTAAGTGGCCTTTACGCCTGGCAAGTAGAGCCTTTTCTGCTGGAATTCGTGGAACTGGAAATGCCCATAAAACAACTTCCTGAAGAACTGAATGGGAAAACGTTGATGCAGATCAGCGATATACATGTAGGGAAACGATTTGACCACCAGTTCTTAATCAATTCTTTTAAAAAAGCCCAGGCTTATGCTCCAGATTTTGTGGTGTACACGGGTGATTATGTCAGCACCTACAAAGATGAAGTACAGTTCAAAGAATTAGAAGAAACCTTGTCCCACTGTGTGAGAGGCAAGCTAGCGACCGTGGGAATTTTAGGCAACCACGACTATGGAAAAAACTGGAGGCAAGCTACAGTAGCCGATAAAATCAGCGGGCTGCTGGAGCAAAACGGAGTCACCGTTTTACGAAATGACCAAAAGGAATTCTCTGGCCTGAACATAATAGGACTTGACGATTACTGGGGCTTGAATTTCAATCCCCACCCTATCTTAAACCAGCTGGATCCTACCAAACCTTCATTAGTGCTTTGCCATAACCCAGATGTTTGTGATTTAGAGGTGTGGAATGGCTATGAGGGCTGGATATTAGCAGGGCATACCCACGGAGGCCAGTGCAAACCACCTTTCTTACCGCCGCCTATGCTTCCAGTCAAGAACAGAAGGTACTCCGCGGGCAAAATAAACCTCCCAGGTAACAGAACCCTATACATCAACCGGGCCTTGGGGCATCTATGGCAAGTCAGATTCAACGTGAGACCAGAGATTACGGTCTTTAAAATGGTGGCCGTTTAGAAGGGTGGAAGGGTCTTAAAAAGATAAACGTAGGCGGTAACCAACCCGGTAAGCATAAGTTTAACTCCACTTTTTAAGGACCAACCCCTATAGAAGCAATCCAGTAATAGACTATGTATGGCATCAGGCATAGGTGCAAGACGGGCTTCTGCCTGGTTACATTTCTTCCGTCCATTCCCTTAGGCAACCATTAAAAGACCAAATACCTTACCCCAGCACCAACCATGAGACGATCCTTCCTCTTTTTATTTCTCACCTTAGTTTGTGTTACGGGTTGGGGCCAATCGCGAAAAAAGGAAGCAAAAACAGCTTCCAAACCGTTTGTTTTAGGGGTCATTGACGAGATACCATCCCAAATTTTAGACGAGAAACGGATCTTAAACATTTACCTGCCCGAAGGGTACAACCCGAAAGACACGGTCAGATACCCGGTCATTTATTTATTGGATGGCGGTGCCGATGAAGACTTTATCCATGTGGTGGGGCTGGTCCAGTTCAACAACTTCCCCTGGATAGAACGGGTTCCTAAATCCATTGTGGTGGGCATTGCCAACAAAGACCGCAGAAAAGACTTCACCTACCCCACCACCCTGCCAGCCGACCAAAAAAGATACCCAACCGCCGGCAAATCTGAGAACTTCATTTCTTTCCTGGAAAAGGAGCTTCAGCCGTACATTGAAAAAAACTACCCTACCAACCCCAGTAAAACCCTCATCGGGCAATCCTTGGGCGGTCTTTTAGCCACCGAGATCCTCTTCAAGAAGCCTACCCTGTTCAACAAATACATCATCATCAGCCCCAGTATCTGGTGGGACAACGGGTCTATCTTAACCCAGGCTCCGGCTATCTTAGAAAAGTCTTTCACCCCCAAAACGGAAGTCTACCTAGGGGTAGGAAAAGAAGGACTAACCCCTGGAGATATACCGCGGGTCATGGAGGTAGACGTGAATCTATTGGTGGAGAAACTCCGGAAAACCGATAACAAGAACCTCTCAGTGTACTTTGACTATCTGCCAGACGAAGACCATGCCACCATCACGCACCAGGCTGTTTTCAATGCTTTCCGGGCTTTATACCCTGTTCCAGCAAAAAAATAAAGAAGTCCTCAGTTGTTGGCTCTACCCAACCTTTCATGCCCCTCTATTTCCTATGCTTTAAATAGAAAGCCAGGTAACAAAGGCCATACTTTCAGCACTATTTAAAAAAAAACGGGTAAGAAACCTTGGTCTGAAAACAATGAAAGCAGGGCTTACTTTACCTCTAAGAAATAGTCCTTGAGCAGAAGCAAAAGAACCCTTTTCGGACCCGTTTTTTGAAAAGGGGCCCGAAAAGGGTTCTACATGATCCAAGTAGGCAAGGCGTATAAAAAAAGCTTTCCTCCCTTAAAAGCTGCCCCTGCCAACCAGATAGCCTTCAGAAAAACTCAGGCTTCCCCTACTGGAAAACCACCTTCTGCACCGACCTTTCCCCGGCGTATTCCAACACCAGGAGGTAGGTTCCGGGCTTCAGTTTTCCTCTCTGGAAAGAAAGGGTGTGTTTGCCGGCTTTGTATTTCTTCTTCAGGAGGTTCGTTTTCTTCTTCCGGTCCAGGGTGAAGAGCTCAGCCTTTACTTTGGATTTTTTCTTCAGGTGAATGGGCACGTACAGGTTACCTGAAGCAGTAGACGTTGGGATAACCGTAGCCGAAACCGAGGCGGGCACTTCGGCGGTAACCAGGCCGGGCATTTGCCCTAAAGACAAAAGCGGCTCCTCCTGCTGGGCCAGCACGGGACCGGTCCCTCCCCCTAGCTTCACCACATTGCTCAGAGAGCTTTCCACGTTGGCCGGGCTGATCTCCGTGACCGCCCAGAAAACCGACGTAGACGGGACATCAGCGGCGGCAATGGTCAGGGTTTCAGAAGAGGTGAAGGCCCTAACCGACCCATCGGGGGCCAGGGCACCGGTGGCGGGCATGGCGGCGGTGGTATAAAGCAGATACCGTTTAAAGGCGTGGGTGTTGCCGGGGTGGCGGGTCCAGCGGATTTCGTATTGGCCAGTGGCTTCATTCAAGGTGACGGCCAGGTCCTGCGGGGCACCCGGTGCTTTTCCGCCCAGCCAACCCATGGCCGGGGGCGCGGCCGGCAACCGGAACGTGGCCGCCTTGAAGGAAGTGGCAATCAGATTGGTATTGTTCTTCAGGTTGGCTGCTCTGAACAGAACACTGCCCAAGGCATTCTTCATCTGGTTGGAGCGCGTGATCTCAATCTGGTGCGGCACCTCTTCCGGGGTGAAACCGGCTTGGTGTACCGTATGGCCGGGGTACAGGTGGCGGCCGGCACTGTGGGCTTTCTCAGACCACCAGTAAAGAAGCTTCCGGTAGTCCTGACGGCCGCCAATGGCCCAGTACAACTGGGGGGTTACATAATCCAGGTACCGGTTGTCCAGCCAATGCACGGCATCAGCGTAAATGGCGTGGTAGGCGTCCATGCCCGAAATGCCGGCCGGTTCTCCGTTCTTCCAGATCCCGAAGGGGCTCACCCCAAACCGAACCTGCGGCTTCAGCGCCTTGATCTGTTCATTGGTAAGCCGGATGGTTTCATTGATGTTGTGCCGGCGCCAGTCTTTGATACTGGCAAAGCCGCTCCCGTACTGCCGGAACGTCTGGGCGTCTTCCTGCCCTATGCCAGGAAAAGGCCCCTCGGGGTATGGGTAGAAATAATCATCAAAGTGCACCCCGTCAATGTCATAGTTTTGGGTTACTTCTTTGATGATGGCAGAAATATACTCCCGCACCTGCGGCAGCCCCGGGTTCAGGATCTTCTTGCCGTTGGCGAAGGTCAGCAGCCACTCTGGCTTGGCCTTGGACACGTGCTGGGCAGAGTATACCGCCGGATTGGAGACGGTACCCACCCGGTACGGGTTAAGCCAGGCATGCAGTTCCAACCCACGGGCGTGGGCTTCTTCAATGGCAAAGGCCAAAGGGTCATAGCCGGGGTCTTTGCCCTGGGTTCCGGTCAAAAACCGAGACCAGGGCTCGTAGCTGGACTTGTAAAAGGCATCGCACTCGGTGCGGATCTGGAAAAAGACCACGTTCAGGTTGGCTTCCTTGATGCGGTCTAACATTTCCCGCAGGGTGGCTTTCTGGCTCTCAGCAGAGGCACCACGCACCGGCCAGTCCAGGTTGGCCACCGTGGCCACCCACACCCCCCTGAATTCACGGTTAGGCAGTTCCTGGGCTTGGGTGGGGGCATTGCAGAACAGCAGCACCAGCGCCCAAAGGGAAAAAAGTCTCTTCAGCATAAATAGGAAATGTGGTAGAACCAGCGGGGGAAACGAAACAAAACGTTCTACAAAGGTAAAGAGATAGCGGGTAAATCTGGTCCTTCCTTTCTGGTCCAACCCGCTTTGCGCTACAATTGCCTCTGTAATCACCCAAAAACGATACCTTTACCTATATTATTGGGCAACCAAGCCAGAGGCCGAAACGGTAAAGGCCCGCCTGCTGCCTCATCAAGGGAAAACTTGGCGAGGTTCACCAACAGCGCCTTCTAACCAAAGGACCGGGAGATATAAAAGGAGGGGCAGGAAGTTCGGGTTTTACCCCTGTTTTTGCTAAATAGGCAGGGAAACGCTCCCTGGGGAAGCTGCCAAGACAAGAAGAAGTGAACACCTATGCGAAACGCTGAACTCAGGAAGAAGATTTACCAGGTCATCCATGGCACTGACACCAAGGCCGGGCGAAGGTTTGATGTGGCGCTCCTTTGGATGATCCTGTTGTCTACCCTCATTGTGTGCCTGGAAAGCGTGCCTGCGTACCGGGCAGCCTCCAAACATATTTTCTTTGTGCTGGAGTGGATGTTCACCATCGCCTTTACCTTAGAGTATATTCTGCGGGTGTACAGCAACCCCCGGCCCCTGCGGTATATCTTCAGTTTCTACGGCATCATTGACTTCCTTTCCATCCTGCCCACGTTCCTGGCCATCTTCGTGCCCAGCATCCGCTACATCATGACCATACGCGTCCTGCGTTTACTGCGGGTTTTCAGAATTCTGAAGCTCACCAGCTACGTGGAGAATGGTCAGATCATCAAAAAGGCGTTAATAGCCAGTTTTCACAAAATCACGGTCTTTATCATGGCGGTGTTTAGTTTGGTGCTGATTGTGGGCACCCTTATGTATGTGGTTGAAGGAGAAAGCAATGGGTTTACCAGTATACCGCAGAGTATTTACTGGGCCATTGTCACCATTACCACCGTGGGCTACGGCGACCTTACCCCCCACACCCCCTTGGGCCAGGTGATCTCATCTATCGTCATGCTCATGGGTTACGCCATCATTGCCGTGCCCACGGGCATAGTGACCGTGGAACTATCCAGAATGAAAAACCCCGGGGAAGAATTGCCCGCCCCTTTGTTTTGCGGCAATTGTTCAGAAACCGTGCATAAAACAGATAATTTCTGCCGGAACTGCGGGCATCCGCTCCTGCCCTGATAGGTGGTATTAGCCACTTCGGTCTTATTGAGCAACCACCTGAATCTCCTTCTTTAGCCACCTTTTACCAGAAGCCTTCATGCACTTAGAAGCATTACGTTCCCTCTGCCTTTCGTTTCCTGCCGTGACCGAGGGGGTCAAATGGGAGCATGACCTTTGTTTCATGATCGCGGGCAAGATGTTCTGCGTGGCCAGCTTAGAAGCCCCATTTACCTTCTCGTTAAAGGTGACTGACGAGGAATTTGAAGAGTTGATAGCCCGTCCCGGCATTGTGCCCGCTCCTTACCTGGCCCGGTACAAGTGGGTGCTCGTGCAGGAAGCCGGTGCGCTGGACCTGGAAAGACTCCAGCACCTGATCAGGCAATCGTATGAGCATGTGAAAGCTAAGCTTCCCAAGAAAGACCTGAAAGCCGTAGGATTACTGTAGTGATTTAGGCTAGCCTGGCTCAGCAGTGTTCTGTTGAGCCAGCTTTTTCTATTTTGGGTATTTAACCCACCCTCCTTTCCCCTCTCCCGGTAAAGCCATCTATTACCTCCTATACTTCTGCATGGCCGGTACCTTGCGCAGTCTGTGCCTTTCTTCCCTATCCTCTACCCAACACCGAATACCGCTTACCCTATCAGCCCCTTTATCGCCTGCGCCTCTTCTGCTTTCTACTTTATTTGGACCAGGCCTAAAACTGGTTTCCTTTCAACAGCTTCTCTATAGGACCGAAATGTAGGCTCTGCCAACACCTAAACGGTATTGCTGCATTTTACATTTTAAGAAGATCCTCTACCCATTTTCATCTGCGGGGATAGACTTCTATGGGATTCCCCTTAGAAACAGGTTCTATACGCTACCCCGGAATAGGCTTTACTTCCCAAAAAAAGGACAGGTTTTTCAACTTCTTATTTGGAACTTGTCTAAATAGGTCTTTAGTTTGCCACTGTTTAGAAATAATCTAAATAAAGAAAACTCCTATGACCTACCTATACCACACCTCTTCTTTCCTTCAGCGCTTGTTCTTCTTCATGGCGTTTCTGCTCATGACCAGTTCGGCCTTTGCCCAGAACAGCCATCTACGCGGCCGCATTACCACTCCCCAAGGGGAGCCGGCGGCTTTTGTTAGCGTTTTACTTAAAGAACTCCAGAAAACCACCCTTACCTCAGAAGAAGGCAGTTTTTACTTCCGGAATGTCCCCGCGGGCACCTATACCTTACAAGCCACCTGTGTGGGGTTCACGCCCATGGAACAGCAGGTGACCGTTTCTTATGACAAAACCGTCACCCATGACCTGCTGCTGGAGAAAAGCAACCAGCGCCTGGGCGAAGTGACGGTGACCGGGCGGCAAACCCTGAACGAGAAGCCCTTGAGCATTGGCAAGGTGCCCATCAAACCCTTAGACTTGCCCCAAAGTGTCACCATCATTGGCAGTGAGGTGCTGGAAAGACAGCAAACCCAGGTGTTGAGCGAGGTTTTGCAGAACGTAAACGGGGTGTACCTGATGGGAACCACCGGTGGTACCCAGGAAGAGATCGGGGGCCGGGGCTTTGCCTTCGGCAGTAATAACACCTTTAAAAACGGCGCCCGGTTCAACAATGGCGTTATGCCAGAGATGTCCAGCCTGGAACGGGTAGAAGTCATGAAAGGCAGCAACGCTATTTTGTTTGGGAACGTGGCCGCCGGAGGGGTGCTGAACCTGGTCACCAAGAAGCCCCGGTTTGAGTCTGGCGGAGAGGTGAGCATGCGGGTGGGTTCCTATGACTACTACAAACCTTCCCTGGACGTGTACGGCGCCATCAACAACAGTGAGAAGGTAGCCTACCGGTTGAACACCACCTACCTGAATGCGGGTAGCTTCCGCGACGGCGTTACCTCAGAGCGCTTTTACATCAATCCTTCGCTTCTGGTGAAAGCCGGGGCCAAGACAGACGTTTTATTGGAAGGCGATTACCTTAAAGACACCCGCACCCCTGATTTTGGCGTGGGCGCCATCAATTATACCATTGCCAATGTGCCGCGAAGCCGGTACCTGGGTGTCTCCTTCGGGGAGAATAACGTGGAGCAGAAAAGCGCCACCGCTACCATCACGCACCGTCTGCACCCCAACTGGGAAATCAGGAGCACCAACTCTTTCCAGAACTATGATGCCCGCCAGATCACCAGCACCCGCCCTACCGGGTTCATCAAAAGCAAAAAAGACGGAACCTTCAACGGCGATTTAGCCCGGGGCTTGCAGCAGACTGCCTCCAATGAAAAGTACTACCTCAGCCAGTTTGACATCACTGGTAAATTCAAAACCGGTTCAATAGAACACACCCTGCTGGTAGGCGCCGACGCCGATAAATATGACACTCAAAGCCCGTCCTACATCACCCTGGCCGCTTTTGACACCATCAATATCTACCAACCGGAAAAATATGAGCCGCGGCGCAGCATCCCCAGCCTGGGCAGACGCACCTATGACACCAAGAATGTGACCCGCCGCATTGGCGTGTACGTGCAGGATTTTCTCTCTCTTTCTGAAAAGTGGAAGGTATTGGCTGGTCTGCGCTACAGCGCCATAGATATAGAAGGCGAAGGCAATACCGTGGTAAAAGGAGCCGACACCCGCACGACCACCTCTTCGTATGATTACGCCTTCAGCCCGCGGGCAGGCATCGTGTTCCAGCCTACGCCTAATATGTCCTTATTTGCGAGCTATGCCAACTCGTTCACGCCCAACACCGGTACTGACATCTACTTCAGACCGCTTGATCCGTCTATCATAGATCAGTATGAGGTAGGCATGAAAAACGAATTGTTCAAGGGCCTGCTTTCTGCCAACCTCACCTTGTACCAGATCAAGAACAGCGCCTCGCCCCAAACCGCTTTATTTGACGCCGAAGGTAAGCCCAACGCCAACACCACCATCAGAGAACTAGCCGGCGAGATCACCAGCAAGGGAGTGGAAGTAGACCTCATGAGCAAAAGCATCAACGGATGGTCGTTCCTGGGCGGATACAGCTACAATGACACCCGCTACACCAAGAGCAACATCTTCCAGAAGAACGACCGCCTGCGCTACAACCCGGCCCATACCGCCAACGCCAGCGTGTACTACACCTTCCAGAACACGCACCTGCGGGGCCTGAACCTGGGAGTGAGTTCGTTCTACGCCGGAGACCGGCTAGCGGGCCGGAACACCCGCCTCACGGTCCCTAACGATGCCTTCCGCCTCATCGCGCTGCCCAACTACGTCTTATTTGACGCACACGTGGGCTACAGCTTGCAGCGCCTCTCGCTGCGCCTGAAGATGACCAACCTCCTGGACAAACTCACCTACAACGCCCACGACGACAACAGCATCAACCCGATTGCCCCTCGGCAATTCATGGCAACCCTCTCATATAAACTGTAACCAACAAAAGGCGCAACTTCTAAGGAGTTGCGCCTTTTTCAGGTAAGGGCGCACAATTTTGGCAACCTCCGCGTTATTTGTAGAATCAGAAACCCTTGCAGGCAAAGAGACGACCCTAAGGCATAGGGAGTAGTTTTCCTTCAGGTTCGGTTACCTGAAAGGAACCTTGTTTAGAGGGTATTTTTTGAAATTGTGCCGTAAAACGCGTTTCTTAGGGTTTCCTTCTGGACGTTGATGAACGACCAAAAATTAATACAACATGGCAAACTGGAAAAATTGGCTTAAAAAGTTTGGAGTGGCAGGCTTTCTGTTCTTCCTGATCAAAGGGTTGGTTTGGATTTTCATTTTTGTGGGTGGCGCCAAGATGATCATGGATTAGGCCGGCCTTCTCCACCGAACAAATTGAGCAAAGTCTTGCCTTACAATCCCCTGAATAGATGATTAAAGGGTGAGCTCTTTTGTGTTTTCCCTTTCTTTCCAATGGAATGCTGATACACTGATCTGCAGCAGGTTAGCCTGCCTAATAACCTTGGTGACACCTTCTCCCATTTCTGTTTTTGGAAAAAAATCTGCACATTGACCACGCTCAGGTTCCTGCTGGAGGTTACCTTTGGGCCTTGGTTTTAAGAAACTAGCCTTAAAACACTCGCCAGTTTTTACTATTAGCATTTACCGCCACTCCTACCCACCCTTTATGCCTGCGTCCACGCTTTCCACCGTCATTACCGGTTCTGGAAGATACCTACCCTCACAGGTAGTGTCTAACCAGGATTTCCTGCACAACGAGTTCTATGACCCTTCTGGCAAGAGATTACCCAATACCAATGAGGTCATCATTCAGAAATTCCAGCAGATAACGGGCATTGTAGAAAGAAGGTTTGCCTTGGAGGATCAGGTAGCCTCTGACTTGGGGTACCTGGCGGCCCAGGAAGCCATCCAGCGGGCCAACCTTGACCCCGAGACGCTGGATTACATTATTGTGGCCCATAACTTCGGTGATGTGAAAGCCGGCTCCCGCCGCGTAGACATGATGCCCCCCCTGGCCTCGCGCATCAAGCATAAACTACAGATTGCCAACCCTTACACCGTAGCGTATGACCTGCCTTTTGGCTGCCCCGGTTGGCTCCAGGCCTTGATCCAGGGGCACTACTTCCTGCAGTCGGGAGAGGCGAAAAAAGTACTGGTGATCGGGACAGAAACCTTGTCGCGGGTAAGTGACGCGCATGACCGAGACAGCATGATCTTTTCTGACGGCGCGGGAGCGGTAGTGCTGGAGGCGCGGACCGAAGGTCCAAAAGCCGGGGTCTTGCAGCACCTCACCGTGTCAGACACCCTTACCCAGACCTTCTGGCTCAACTCCTCCCCGTCGTATAATCCAGAGGTGTCGCAGGAAGACCTGTACATCAAGATGGATGGCCGCAAGATCTATGAATATGCCCTTACCCGGGTACCCCAATTGATCAAAGACTGCCTGGACAAGGCGCAGGTTCCGTTATCAGCGATCAAGAAGGTGTTGCTGCACCAGGCCAATGAGAAAATGGACGAGGCCATGCTGGAACGGCTCTTCAAGCTGTACGGGCTGGACACCATTCCAGCGGGCATCATGCCCATGACCATCTCTACCCTGGGCAACAACTCGGTGGCTACCCTTCCCGTGCTTTATGACCTTATTGCCCGGGGAGACTTTGACGGCCAGCAGTTTCAATCGGGTGACCTGGTGGTGTTTGCCTCTGTGGGCGCCGGCATGAATGCCAATGCCGTGGTATATCGGTTTCCATAAGTAAAACCAACTAAAACCGCTTCTTCCCTTTCGTCTTTTACCATACTGCATGAACCTAGGAATCATAGGCGGAGGAATAGCCGGCTTGTCCACTGCCATTGCTTTACAGAGAATTGGCGTGCAAGCGAAGGTCTTTGATGCGGCCCCTAAATTTGAACCGCTGGGCGCCGGTTTGGCCCTGGCGGCCAACGCCATCAAGGGCTTTCAGCAAATGGGCATCGCGGAGGAGGTCATGGCCGAGGGCAACTGTCTGGACGGTTTTCATATCTTTGATGACCAGGGCCGCCTCATTAACCGCACCGACAGCCGGGCCATGAGCGAAAAATACGGGCTGGACAATTTTGTCATTCACCGGGCGGATCTGCACAAAGTATTGGTCCGGCAATTACCGGCCTCTGCCCTGCACCCCAACCGGCGGGCCTTAGGCACCACGGCCACAGAGAAAGGAGTAACCGTCCATTTTCAGCAAGGTGAAAGCCAGACCTTTGACCATGTGCTGGTGGCAGACGGCATCCATTCGGCCATCAGGCAGCAACTTGTTCCCAAGGCGGTTCCCCGCTACGCGGGCTACACGTGCTGGCGGGCCATTATTGAAAACCCAGGGTTGGAAAGCCTCTATGCTTCTGAAACCTGGGGCAAGGCTGGCCGCGTAGGTTGGACCCCTTTACAAGGTAACAAGATCTATTGGTTTGCCTGTATCAACGCCCCCCAGAACAGTGCCGCCATGAAGGCCATGGGAGTAGAAGAACTGTACCAGCATTTCAGTCAGTACCACGCCCCTATTCCAGATCTTTTCCGGCATACCAAACCTGACCAGCTACTCTGGCATGACCTGTATGACCTGGCACCGCTGCCTCAGTACGCATTTCAAGATATTCTTCTTTTAGGCGACGCCGGCCACGCCACCACCCCTAATATGGGACAAGGCGCTTGCCAGGCGGTGGAAGATGCCGTAGTCTTTGCCTTGGAGCTTCAAAAAGATTATGACTTCAACCAGGCAGCGCAGCGTTTTGAGAAAATCCGGCGGCCCCGCACCCACTGGATCACCCGCCAGTCCCGGCTTTTGGGGCAAGTGGCCCAATCGCAAAACCCGGTCTTCATCCAACTCCGGAATTTCGGGCTGCGCCATCTGCCCACCTGGGTCAATGAAAAGCAACTGGAAAAAGTGTATGCCGTTGACTTTTAGCCAGGGCCCTCCTCGGGCATGGTTTTAGGCCTTGTTTTTCGAAAAGGCTAACTAAACGTTCTTTTGGGCAAGACCAGCTCTACAGGAAAGGGTTAAGGCGGCCTCCACAATTTTTATTGATCCTGCTACCTGCTTAGCCTCAGGTACCTAATTCCTGGATAGGCCGCTTTAGGGGAAGCAAAACTGCCGGGGCAGCATGGGTAGTAGGTTTTAATTGAGTAATATTGTACTCACATTCTCATTTTACTTCCTACCCCTTGAATACGTCCGTGCCGGCTTTCAGACAGACCCAACGCGTCTTAGACGATGCTTTTGCCCCCAGCGAAAGCGCCAGCGCCCACTTATACATCAGTTTTGGCGCCCACCGCATACGGGTGGGCGTGCTGGATGCCCAACGTAACAAGTTTGTGGCCCTGGAAGATTATGAGGCAGAAACGCCTTCTACGGTAGAAAATGCCATTGCCACGCTCCAGGACCTGAGCGCCTCTAACCCGTTGCTGCAGGAAAGGAAATGGCAGCAGGTCCGCATAGGGATCAAAAACCAACAATTCACCCTTATCCCGGAGACGCTTTTTGACCTGAACGCCCGGGAGGAATACCTGAGGCTGAACGCGGTGGTAGAGCCGGAGCAGGAAGTAGTAGACCACCATGAGCACCCCCGCCTGGAGTTGGTAAACGTTTTCACGGTACCCGCGGCCCTGGAAGCCTGGTTGGCTATGCAGTTCCTGGACAGCCCCGTTGAATTTGTGCACCAGACCTCTGCCCTCATGGAAGGTTTCCTGCACATGGCTGAACGCAGCACGCGTCCGCAGCTCTTCATCTACGTGGACAAGAACTATGTCACGCTGGTAGTATTGCAAGGCTTGAAACTGGAGTTCTGTAATTCGTTTTTCTTCACCACCTCAGAAGACTTCATCTATTATGTGCTCTTTGTCTTGCAGGAAAAGAAGATGAACCCAGACCAGGACCAGGTAATGGTATGGGGCGAATTACTGCTGGACTCGGAACTCCACGAGGTGTTGCGCACGTATATTCGGCACGTGCAGTTCGGTAAAAAACCTACAGATGTGGGCTTCAGCTACCGGTTTGATACCCTCTTCAACCACCGCAACTTTGACATGTACAGCCTTCACTTCTGTGACTAGGCAAAAGCGTTCCAAAAGTCAGGAGGCTGATTTCGGCTTATTTTTTCAAAAGGACGCTCAAAACTATTAGCCCTAAAACAGGAAGAGGGACGTACCGGATAGTACGTCCCTCTTCCTGTTTTATTTGAAAGGTTCACTCTCAGCCGCTGGTCTTACAGCGCAAAAAGGAAAACAAAGTAAAGCGCAATCCAGAGTCCGTCCAGGAAATTCCAATAGGAACGCAACGTTTGCACCTGCATGAGCCGGTAGGGGTCACGGTTGAACACAAGGCTCCGGATAGGGTCTTTGGAGGCGCGGTTCACCTTCAGGAAAAGGTACGAGGTAAAGGCCAACCCTCCGGCTATGTGCAACAAGTGCAAGGCGGAGAGTAAATACAGGAACGTGCCGGCGGGGTGCCCATCAAAGAATACCCGGGCCTCGGCCATCTCATACCAGGCCACAATCTGAGCCAGGGCAAACCCCAGCCCCAACACCAGCGCCCAGACCAACCGTTTCTTCATATTCATGAGGTCATCCTGGGCATAGAAAGCGGGTACCTGCTGCATGTAGAACCCACTCACCAGAATGAGCACCGTGCTAACTGAGAACAGCTTGGGTAATATGAATCCTACGGGGGTGGTTTCCTCACTGGCCTTGTAGAGGAACATGACGGTCAAGAGCAGAAACAAAATACCCATGCCCGCCATACTGGCATACAGGAGCATTTTGAGCGGGGGCACCTTCTCAATTTTCTCAAAGCTGGACATTTTACCAGCCCCAATTTTATTTTGGTTCTCTGATTTCATGGTTCGCTACTTCAACGGCCTTCTTTCATTGCCACTTGCCTTCAACGCACAGACTGCTTGCTATATGTACTACCCTGTAAATCAATAGAATGTTTAGCAGATGACACATATTTACGGCAGTTTTTCAAAAGAACGTTTTCTCCCCTCCTTTCCGTATTCCTCCGCAACGGACAGGCCAGAAAGCAGAGATCTTTCCGGCTCAGCTTTTCTTGAACCAGGAACCCACTTTCCCAAAAACGGCATTGGCCGTAATGCGGGGCGAAGGGCCCGAACCAAGCTCCACATAGGTCCTGTTATTGACCCTGATGTCCACTACCAGACCGGCCTGGCCTATTTTCAGGTTGACATCCTTAGCTTTTTCCAGGCTTTCCAGCAGTCCGCCGCCTTTACCCGAGGAAGAAGGCGGCAGCAGGTTCTTCATGACCCGTTCCAGGGCCGCATGGTCTTTGAAATTCACGATCACGAAATTCTCCTCGGCCACTACCAGCACCTGGTCTCCGCAGACCGTGAGCACCAGCCTTCCGGATACCTCAAAAGGAAATGCTTCCATGGTCAGGACAGATTGGGGCCGGTGGATTTGGTGGTAAGGGTCAGTTTACCGTTGAGCTTCCATTGCCCGGGTTGTCCCAGCGGACCAGGTCCGGTCACGGCCACATCGTCAAAATCAAGGGTGATGTTGGTTTGGGCGGCTTTTAGTTTCTCAAGCAGAACAGCGGCCAAGTCAGAGAGTTTGGTTACGGGTTGGGTAGAATTTTCCATCATGTAAAAGATAAGGTCACACAAAACGTACGAAGGCACAAGCCCCTCGTTTCTTTCCCCATTTTAGTTTAAATAATCCAAAATATCTAAGTATATCCTTCTACGTATAAACAGAAGCTTATTTCCTCTAAGGGAGGTGGCTTCTACTATGATGAAAAATCATTTTATGGCGAAGGGGCTCGTGTGGCTGCTGGGCGCCTGGGCACTGCCGGAAGAAACCAAGGCGCAGGAATGCCTGCAGCCACTGGGATTATCTAAAAATACAGAGTTCGTGTACCAGGTCACTGACAAAGGCCGCAACCACGGCAAGGTGACCAACAAGGTGGTGCAGCAGGCGGCTGACAAAAAAGGGGTATATGTGACTACGTTCAAAAGCGCCCGCATCAGCAATACCAACCGCTCCTCCACCTCAGAAGAATACCAGATCAGGTGCTCTAAAGACACCATTTATGTTGACGCCATGCTCTTGCTGCGGGAACAGGTTCTCAAGACCTTTGAAGGGCAGGACTTTACCTATTCCCCCGTAGACATCGCCTACCCCTTGCAGATGAAGGTGGGCCAGAAGTTACCCAACGGGAGCTTAGGGGTCAAGGCACGGTCCACCAACAGCCATGTAAGCCAAATCAAGATGGCGGCCATCAACCGAAAGGTAGACGCGCAGGAGAAAATCACCACCCCGGCGGGCACTTTTGATGCGTTCAAGATCAGCTACCAATATGTGGTGGACTTGGATGCCATGGGGCTTCCCCTGCGGGATGTTTTCCAGGTGGAAGAATACTTCTCGCCGGAACATGGCCTGATCAAATGCCAGTTCACCACCAAACGAGGCAAGAAAGCCAAAGGCCTGGAACTGATCTCCAAACGGAGCCCGGCGCAAGCCCTGCAGAAGTAAAAGCGGGCTATTGTACTTTCCCTGGCATTCTGTAGCTTTAGGCACTTAACCCAATTGCCTCTGATATGGAAAAATACCTTACCACCTCTGCCTTAGCCTTGTTGTTACTGGCAGGCAGCTGTACCAAATCCACGGAAACCGCCCCTACGGGACAGCCGGCCACCTCTGCCAAAGGGGCAACCTTTGGTGATGCCGTCTCTCCCCAGAAAGCGGTGGCCCCCTCTGCCCTTCCGGCGCTGCTGGCTAACGAAGACTCGGCCAAGACAACGGTGGCTACCCAGGTAGTAGAGGTGTGCCAGAAAAAAGGTTGCTGGATCAAGGTGGCTGTTGACGGTCAGGAACCCATGCGGGTCACGTTCAAGGACTATGGCTTCTTCATGCCCAAAGACATTGTAGGCAAAGAGATCGTGTTTGAGGGAGTAGTGGTGAGGGACACTGTTTCAGTAGATGACCAACGCCATTATGCTGAAGACGCCGGCAAAAGCAAGGAAGAGATCGCAGCCATCACGTCTCCCAAGCCATCTATCACCTTCATCGCCTCAGGGGTACAGATTAAGGAGTAAATGAATGCTTAAAACGAAACAAAGGCGTTTCAGGAAAAACAGCCGGGAAATGGATTACCATTTCCCGGTGCAAACAAATTTTTAGATTTCCGGAAGGCGTTTAGGAGGAATGGTGCAGGAAAAGCCAGGCATCCGCTGTTTCCTCGTCTTCAAAGGATTTCACGGTCAAAGGGGTAGTGAGGAGCTGGAGAAACAAATCAAAGGACCTTCGGCCAAAAATACCCGGGGAGAGCACATGGGCGAAATATTGCAAGCCCAACCGTTTCGCCGATGGTGCCCATTTTTGAGCCATGTAATTGGCAGAAGATTCCCAGGGGCCTATCAGTTCACGGTTGCTGTTCAAGATGGCGGGGCAGGACTTTTCCCGAAGCATGGTCAAAACCAGGTTCCCTCCCATGACCACGGTTTCCAGGGACTGGATTCCAATCCAGTTTACCTTGATACAGGAATTATCGGATAACCGCCAAGCCTCGAAATACACATCCCCGTTAGGCTTTTTCAGCTCCATTTTGTCCATATTTCCGTAGCTCAGGGTCATTGGTTCCGGTACTGCACTTCCACTCCCGCTTTCTTAACCAATGCCCTTTACTGGGCAGGATGCAAAAATTCCTTCATGGCCGCAATGGTTTCTTCTGGGGCGCTCAGGTTGGGGCAATGCCCGGTGGCCTCCAGCACCTTGAAGGTACTGTTGGGTAGTTGTTGGTGCATGTACTGCCCTACGGGTAAAGGCGCGATCACGTCTTCTGAGCACTGCAGAATAAGGGCTTCGGTTTTCACGTTGGCCAGGTCTGCCCGGTTGTCTGACAGGAACGTGATGCGGGCGAAATCCTTGGCTACTTCCTCGTTGCTGCGGCAAAAGCTTGCCGCTAACTCCTGGCCCAACCCCGGACGGTTTTGGTTGCCCATGATCACAGGAGCCATGGCCGCCGACCAGCTGAGGTAGTCACTGTCTAAGGAATCTAAAAGAGCGTCAATTCCTTCCTGGGTGAAACCGCCTTCATACCCCTCATCATTGATATACCGTGGTGAGGGCCCAATCAAAACCAGTTTTGAGAATAATTGCGGAGACAAAATGGAAGCCAACACCCCAATCATGGCGCTAACGGAATGGCCTACAAAAATCACCTTCTCCAGGTTCAGCTCCTCACAGATCTCCAGAATGTCTACGGCATAGGATTGAAGGGAGGAATACCGTTCCTGCGTGTACACCGAGACATCAGCCTTGCCGAAGCCCACGTGGTCAAAGAGGATAATTTTGTACTCCTCTTCAAATGCAGGGGTGATATAGCGCCACATGTCCTGGTCACAACCATAGCCGTGGGCAAAAAGCATGGGAGTCTTTCCTTTGCCAATTACTTTTACATTGTTGCGTTGAAGTACATTCATAACTGGGGGATTGAGTTAGTAAATACCAGGGAGCTTAGCCTACCCGGGCAAATATACAACCCAAATAATATAGGACTTGGTTTCTTTTAGATTCTTTCCCTTTTCTTGGAAATCAAACTATTATTTTTAAACATCAGTAACTGCCCCACTATTTTTAACCATGGGCTTAAAACAGCCCATTTTCAGAAAATTCCTGCTTATAGCCAACCAGCTTCTGAAGTGGGTCTGCGTTCTCTTTCTTAACTGGGTTTTAACTTCTATCCTTATAAATAGGCAGCATAAACGCCTGCCCATACGAGGCAAGCAAGGGATAAGGTCACCGTCTTGCTTTTCCCATAAACCAGCTTCTCAAAGACCCTAGGCAATCCATTCACCATGAAAGGTGGCAGAAATGTTTTTCAGTCCTCTCGCCTTAGGCAAAGATTCCTTACTGGAAACGAAGGCCCCTGGTACGAGGTTTCTTCCTGGAGGAAAAGAACCTGTTTGGCACCTGGTTTCTGGGGTGCTCTTGGTTACCATTTCTCCTATCCCGAATGGTAAAGGCCAGGCAAAGAAACAAACATGCCTTTCTTTTGCCCGTTAAACAAGTAAATGGGATGCTCCTTTCCTAAAGGATACCCAGTGACCAATGGTGAGCAGAGCTGCATCTGCTAGTTTTGAATTTTTATTGAACGTATTTATGGAATCTTTGAAAGGAAGAACCGCCCTTATAACCGGGGCCGGAAAAGGAATAGGTAGGGCCATTGCTCTGGCATTGGCGAAGGAAGGCGTGAACACCGCCCTTCTGGCCCGTACCCAAAGCGATTTACAGAAAGTAGCCGCTGAAGTGGAGGCCTATGGCGTGGAGGCCTCGGTGGTCACCGCCGATGTGACCGACCTCCACAGCGTGAACGAGGCGGTAGAGCAGGCCCGGCAAGAGTTGGGGTTCATTGACATTCTCATCAACAATGCAGGCGTCGCCTCCTTCGGGAAATTCCTGGAACTGGAGCCCGACCAATGGGAACACATCATCAAGGTGAACCTGATGGGGCCGTATTATGTGACCAGAGCTGTTTTACCCGCCATGATCTCCCAGAAGATCGGCGACATAGTGAATATTTCCTCTACGGCGGGTCAGCGGGGCTCCGCCGTGACCAGTGCGTACAGTGCCTCCAAATTCGGTCTGATCGGGTTGTCTGAGTCGTTGATGCAGGAGGTCCGGAAGCACGGTATTAGAGTCACGACGCTCACCCCCAGCACCGTCACAACAGACCTGTCTTTGGGACTGAAACTCACCGACGGGAACACCGAGAATGTGATGCAGCCTGAAGACTTTGCCGAATTTGTGGTGTGCCAGCTTAAATTGAACCGCCGGGTGTTCCTGAAAGACGCTGGCCTTTGGTCTACCAATCCTTAAGTCTTCAAGAAAGCTTGCTGGTATTACCTGAAAAGGTCCTGTTTAACCAAAAACAGGACCTTTTCAGGTATAGGGTGAAATCTAATTTATTGCTTTAGTACCCTTTCAGGTCCAGGTCTTGGGTTTCCTGGGTAGGGATCACGCGCTTGGTTTGTTTCTGGATGATCTTGAAATGGTGCGCATCCTCGGGTGTGACAAGGGTAAAAGCCTCCCCTACTGCTTCTGCCCGGCCCGTGCGGCCAATGCGGTGAATGTAGTCTTTGGAAGAGCGCGGCAAATCATAGTTGATCACAAACGGCAAGAACTGCACATCTATGCCCCGAGAGGCCAGGTCTGTGGCTACCAGCACCGTCACCTTCCCTTTCTTGAACAGGGCCAGCGCCTCGGTTCTGGCGCCCTGGCTTTTGCCACTGTGCAGGGCCACGGCTTTGATTCCGTTGTTGGCGAGCTTGGTCACCAGATGGTCGGCACGTTGGGTGGCAGAAACAAAGACCAGCACCTGCTGCATTTGCCGGTGCTTGATCAGGTAGCGCAGAAATGGTCCTTTGCGTTCAGTGGCCACCAGGTAGGCAACTTCAAAGATCAGGGTGTCCAGGTTGCTTTCTTCGGCTTTGATCTCTACCGTGACTGGCTCACGGAGCAGGGTTTCCTGGATGGCGGTGACTTTGTTGTCCAGCGTAGCGGAGAACAGGAGATTTTGCCTTCTTTTGGGCAAAAGGGCAAGAATCTGGCGCATCTCCTCCTCAAACCCCAGGTTCAGCATCTTGTCGGCCTCATCCAACACCAGGGTTTCCACGTCAGACAGATACACCGCTTTTGAGTCCACCAGATCCAGGAGCCGGCCCGGTGTAGCCACCAAAATATCGGTGCCCTGCAATTTCATCATCTGCGGATTGATGGACACGCCCCCAAACACCGCCAACGTCTTGATCTGAATGGGCATGTGCGCGTTGAAGGAAAGAAATACTTCCCCTACCTGCAAGGCTAGTTCACGCGTGGGAACCAGCACCAGCACCTTCACGTGGCGGTTCTTGAACGCCCGGTTCGTCTGGGTTTTGTCCAGGAGCGGCAAAGCATAGGCGGCGGTTTTCCCAGAGCCGGTCTGCGCAATTCCCAACAGGTCTTTTCCTTTCAAAATCTCTGGAATGGCGGCTTGCTGAACGGGCGTGGGGTGCGGGTATTTTTGGGCGGCAACGGCTTTGACAACCGCCGCAGATAAGCCCAGGTCTGAAAAGGACATACTGGAAGGACTGGTGAAGGTATTATAAGGTTGTAAAGATAGCTAGATTAACTGGGTTTTGCTTTGTATGGGATTTGTAGAGACAAGGCACTGCCTTGTCTCACGTTCGCAGGGCAAAAGTCCTTCCTATCAAGTGAAGAGCCACGGTTGTTTTATGCTCTTGTACAAGCCTTTCGCTGCTCCCTAGGGATTTCTGCTGCTAGCGTTGATCCACAACCGGCTCTTTGCATAGCTGCCGAAGCGCTCACGGCCGCGAGGCCCCGGCTTCCGCCCTCACGCTGTGCCCTCTACTCCGCTCGCTTCGCTTACGCTCAGGGGCGGTCGAGGCCTAGGAACTCAGGCGAAAGGCTGGAAATAGGCTATGCGTGCGGAAAGTGCAGTAGACCTCACAGGTTTTAAAAACCTGTGAGGTCTTGGGTTCGCCACCTCTATGCCGCCGATTTATTGCCGTGACAAATAGATAAAGCTAAAGGAAGGGCTTAAGGCAAAGAAGCATATCAGAGAAAAGGCAGGATAAGAGGAATTCCCTCTCCCTTGGGGAGAGGGCTAGGGTGAGGGGCAACGGTGCTTCAAGGCAAAGGCTTCTCCAGTCAGGAACCTACTCCCCCTCATCCTAACCTTCTCCCTGAGGGAGAAGGAACCCCGGTATTGCGTTTTGGACCTGATTTACAGAAAGAAGCAGGAAAAGGAAGTGCCGCCTAGAAACCGCTTTGAGCTCATTTTTCAGAAAAAGGGCCAGAAAACGCAGGGTCAGGGGGAAGGGCTTGAATTATCTGCTGTACCAATTCTTCAGGAGTATGGCTGATGTCTAAGGTCAGGGCCTCTTTTGGTATTTCCAGCGTTTCTAATTGGGAGGCCAGGAGGGTTTCGGGCATGAAATGGCCTTCCCGGTTGCCCATTCGGCTTTTCAGAAGAGCCTTATCTCCGTGCAGGAATACGATTTTGAGCCCTTTTTGCAAATTCTGCCGTAAAACCTGCCGGTAGTTTTCTTTCAAGGCGGAGCAGGCCATGACTACTTCCTGTTCCGTCTCCTCTGCTTTGACCAGAAGGCTGTTCAGTTTGGCCAGCCACTCTTCCCGATCCCCGTCGGTGAGGGCAATTCCCTGGCTCATTTTGGCAATGCTGGGGGCCAGGTGGTGGTCATCGGCGTCAATAAAATGCAGGTGCAGATGCTGGGCCAATAATTTACCCACCGTGCTTTTGCCACTTCCTGAAACGCCCATGACCATGTATGACATGTTTCTCATCTTTGATGTACCTCCGCTTACGCAGGAGGGCCGCAGGTGTTATTTATACCTACCGTCTTTGGTTCCTTTCCGCAGCCCGAGATGCGGTTCCCAACCTTCGTTTTTCCTACCTTTGCCCCTCAGTTTAAAACCAACCTCGCCCATGCCTGAGCAGAACCTTGAAGCCCGCATTTTGGAGCTGACCCACCGCCTGAACTACCTGAACTACCAATATTACCAGAACAGCGTATCCGAAGTATCTGACTACGAGTTTGACCAGATGCTTGTGGAACTGCAGAAACTGGAAGAGCAGCATCCGGAGTACCGCTCAGACAATTCCCCCACCCAACGCGTGGGTGGCACCATCACCAAGAGTTTCCCTACCGTTCGGCATAAATATCCCATGCTCTCGCTGAGCAATACCTACTCAGAAGACGAGGTACGGGAATTTGACAACCGCGTGCGCAAGGTCACAGGCGACCATGTGGAGTACATCTGCGAAATCAAGTTTGACGGGGTAGCCATGAGCCTCACCTATACCAACGGCGCCTTGACGGCCGGCGTCACCCGCGGCGATGGCACCCGCGGCGACGACATCACCCCCAACGTGCGCACCATCCGCACTATTCCCTTGCACCTGCACGGAGATGATGTACCGGCAGAGGTGGAGGTGCGCGGCGAGGTGTTCATGCCGTTCCATGTGTTTGAGGAACTGAACAAAGAGCGCGAGGAGATAGGGGAAGCCTTGATGGCTAACCCTCGCAACGCTACCTCCGGCACCCTAAAACTGCAGGATTCCAAAGGGGTAGCCCGCCGCCGCCTGAGCATGTACGCTTATGCCCTGCTCAGCACCCCCACCCTTTTCCAGAGCCATTCAGAAAGCCTGGAGGCGCTGCAACGCTGGGGTTTGAACGTGTCTCCTACCTGGCGCAAATGCACTACCATTGAGGAGGTCATGGACTTCATTCATGAATGGGAAACCAAACGGTTTGAACTGCCCATCGCTACCGACGGCATTGTGGTGAAAGTGAATTCCTACGCGCAGCAGGACGAGCTGGGATATACCGCCAAAAGCCCGCGCTGGGCCATGGCCTACAAATACAAAGCCATGGAAGCCGTCACCGACTTGCTGGGCATAGAATACAACGTGGGCCGTACGGGAGCGGTCACCCCGGTGGCCCTCATGAAACCGGTCTTGCTGGCCGGTACCACCGTGAAGCGCGCCTCCTTGCACAACGCGAATGAAATTGAACGCCTGGGCCTGATGCTCGGGGATAAAGTGGTGGTGGAGAAAGGCGGTGAGATCATACCTAAAGTGACGGCGGTGAAAACTGAGTTCAGAACCGATAATGCCGCCCCCATTGTGTACCCCACGGTTTGCCCGGCCTGTAACACCCCATTGGTACGCTCAGAAGGCGAAGCAAACCATTACTGCCCTAATGAGAAAGGCTGTCCGCCGCAGGTGAAAGGTAAATTGGAGCACTTCATCAGCCGCAAGGCCATGAACATCATGAGCCTGGGCGAAGGCAAGATTGAGCTGCTGGCCGAACAAGGCCTGGTCACTAGCCCAGACCACCTCTATGACCTGACCTATGACACCCTCTTCGGTCTGAAAAAGACGTTTGTGAACGAGGAAACCGGCAAGAGCCGTATAGTCACCTTCCAGAAAACCACGGTGGAAAACATCCTCAAAGCCCTGGAGAACTCGAAGGAAGCACCGTTTGACCGGGTACTGTTCGCCTTGGGTATCCGGTTTGTGGGCAATACCGTGGCGCAGAAACTGGCGCAGCATTTCCGCAACATAGATGCCCTGCGCGCCGCCACCGAGGAAGAACTCATCTCCGTTCCTGAGATCGGGGGCCGCATAGCGGCTTCGGTACGGGAATACTTCCAGGATCTGGCCAATGTACACGTGGTAGAGCGCCTAAGAACCCACGGGCTGCAGTTAGACTTAGGGGAATTGGCCGTGGTAGAACCAACCTCTGATAAGTTGGCGGGACTCACCTTTGTGGTTTCCGGCGTGTTCTCTGGTTACTCCCGCGAGGAACTGCAGGATACCATTGTCGCCCACGGCGGAAAGATTGTCTCTTCCATCTCCAAGAAGCTTTCTTACCTGGTAGCCGGCGACAAGATGGGCCCCAGCAAACTTGAGAAAGCCACCACCATGGGCGTGAAGATCATTTCTGAGGAGGAATTCAACCAGATGCTGGATTAACCGGTCCTCTTCTGCTGGCAAGTTTGGCATAAGAAGAGTGATACTCATACTAAAGTGGGGCTGAACCAAAAGCATGGTTCGGTCCTACTTTTTGTTTTTTGGGGTATAAACGCCAGCCTCTTATTCCAGGGTTTTATTTTGGCCGTTCTTTAAGGAAAAGAGCAGAAAACAGGCTTTTACATACTGATAAGGAACAACGGTAAATACGGAATTTTCCTTCCAGCTGAAAATAGCACAAAAGGAATGAAACGCTCCCTTATCAATCTCGTTGGTGTACTTGGAAAAAACAAGTAGGTACCCAAACATAAGATTATGTCATTCAGGCCACTACCAGTAGAGCTAAATCAGGAGGGAAAGGTGCGGACCGTAGGCTTTGAGCTGGAGTTTGCCAACGTAGGAATTGAAGAATGCCTGCACATTGTGCAGGAACTGTACGGCGGCCGGGTGGAGATGGAAAATCGGTTCTGCGCCAAGGTGGTAGAAACCCGCCTGGGTGATTTCAGCGTGGAGATTGACCTCAAGCTGTTAACCGAGAAGCAATACAAGACCGTCTTCCACAAACTCAACATTGACATTGAGCACCTGAAACTGGGCCAGGAAACCCTGGAGAACGTGATTGACGATGCCCTGGAAAAAATCATCCAGAAGGTGATCCCCTATGAGATTGGGGTACCGCCGCTGCCGTTCAACCAACTGGAACAACTGGAGCAACTGCGGCAAGCCTTGTATGACCATCATGCCAAGGGCACGGAGGCCTTTTTCACCAACGCCTTCGGTACGCACATCAACACTGAGATCCCAGACACCAACCCAGACACCATTCTCCGGTACCTGCGCGCGTTCCTGCTGCTCTACCCCTGGCTCCTGGAAGCCGGTGAAACCGATTTTGCCCGTAAGAACCTGACCTCGTTCATCAACCCTTTTCCGGCAGAATACACCGCGCTGGTGCTCAACCCAGAATATGCGCCGTCTCTGGAGCAGCTCATTGACGATTACCACCACTACAACCCAGACCGGAACCGCCCTCTGGACCTGTACCCCTTGTTCGCTTTTCTGCGGGAGGAACAGGTAAGCCATTTCACAAATTTGGGTAGTGTAAAGGCCCGCAAAACGTTTCATTATCGCCTGCCCAACTCGTGCGTCTCAGACCCTGACTGGACCTTGGCGCAGGAATGGAACAATTGGGTGGTGATTGAGGAACTAGCCATCAAACCTGACCGTATCAGGCAGATGAGTGCCCAATTCCTGAACCTGAAGGAAAATACCCTGCTTGGGTTTGAGGCAAAATGGTCTAAACAAACGGCACAGTGGCTAACCTAGCGTCCTCTACTCAGGTAATCAACCGCAACAAACCCACCATTGGCATCACGGGGCCAGACAAAGGGGGCGAGATAGCGTGGTGGTTCACCGCCTTAGGCGTGTGGCTGGCCGGCGGAAAACCGGTGCACATCACGCCTTCTTTCCCCCGCACCGCCGATGGGCTGCAGGGGCTGATTGTGGGCGGCGGGGCCGATGTAGACCCCCAAACGTATCAGCAGGAGGCCGTGTTCAAAGAATACCTGCAGCGCACCCTGCACCACCCCAAGAAGACCTTCTTCCAAAGAGTATGGCGTTTTACCCGCTGGTTGTATTATCCCGCCCTTTTCTTTTTGCGCAAACTCTTCAGCCGGAAACCCCAATGGGCCTTAGACCAGGCCCGGGACCATCTGGAGTTTCAACTGATTGACCAGGCCGTCAAAAAAAACCTGCCGGTGCTGGGCATCTGCCGCGGCTCCCAATTGCTGAACGTGTACTTCAGAGGCACGCTCTACCAGGACATAGAGGAGTTCTACCGCGAGGAACCCAATCCCTCCAGCATTTTCCCGGTCAAGAAAGTGACCTTTCTCGCCGGCAGCAAGCTGGCCCAGATCATGGGCGTGCAGAAACTGAAGGTCAATGCGCTGCACCACCAGGCCGTGCAAAGGCCCGGCGCAGGCCTAGAGGTAGTGGCCTGGGAGGCCAATCAGATGGTGCAAGGCATTGAGCATACCACCCGACCCTTCCTGATTGGCGTGCAGTGGCACCCCGAATACCTGCCCCGCCGCCAGGAGCAACGGCGCCTATTCCAGGCTCTGGTGCAGAAAGCGAAAGAGGTGCACCACCAAATTGAGGCCCCGGACCTGCAAACGGCCCTGGCGGCACCTAAGAACAGCGCCCTGGAAGAGTTGGAACGGAAGGAAGAACAAAAAGCATCTTCTTCCTTACAGCCCAGGGTTCTTGACAGATGAGAAGCTACGCAGGTACAGGAGGCATCATCTACCATAGGAAGAAATTTGAATCACCCGTTTTAGCTGTGTTTTAGCAAAAAAAGTGGCGAGGAAAATCCTCGCCGCTTTTTTTGCTCTACTAAATAAGTAACAACTAAACCTAAGGTGTACTTCTGCTAATAGAACCAGCAGCCAGCCCTATTGTTTTAAGTTCATTTAAAATTATTTACCTATAAAATCCGAAGCTCAATGCGGCGGTTCAACTGGCGGTTCTCTTCTGAGGTATTAGGCGCCGCTGGTTGGGTCTGGCCGTAGCCTTTGGCCTGGAACAGGGAGGCGGGTGCTCCTTTCTTCACCAGGTAGGCCACTACTGCCTGGGCACGGGCCTCTGATAGTTTCTGGTTGGCGGCGGCCTGGCCCACATTGTCGGTGTGGCCCGCTATTTCTACCTTGATTTTTGGATTTGACCGCAGAAACTGGAACAGCTTGTCCAGTTCGGTCTGGGATTCGGGTCGAAGTTCGGCTTTGCCGGTATCAAAGAAAATATTGCTGAGCACCGCTTTGGCGCCTTTGCTCAGGGGCTGCAGGTAAAAGTCTAAGGCTAAGGGCTCCGTGGTAGAGGTGGCTGAGATGTGGCGGCTTTCCAGCACATGGCCGGGGGCGGTCACATAAAGGGCGTACCGCTGCTTCTGGTTCAGCACGATGGTGTACTCGCCGGAGGTGCCGTCTGAGGAAACCTGCTGCGTGATGACTCCCGCCGAATCCAGGTCATACACCTGCACGGTAGCTTTAAGGGGCTTTTTGGTCTGGGCATCAAACACCCGTCCCTGCGCAAAAGAAGAAACCGTCTTGCCTTTCCAGACCTCCGGCACCTCAAACTGCAGCAAGGCCACCTCCACCTTCCCGGTCCCCGCCAGTTGACCGGAGTAGTAACCTGTTTTGTTGTCGGGGGAGATAAAAATGGAGCTTTCATCGCGGTGGGTGTTCAAGGGGTAACCCATGTTCTGCGGGGTTCCCCAGCCGTCTTTCTGCCGGTCTACTTTGAACAAATCCAGACCGCCCATGCCTTCCCGGCCGTCGGTGGCCAGGTACAGCGTGTTCCCGCTGGCATGCAGAAACGGGGAGTTTTCCCGTCCGGGCGTGTTAATGGTGGGGCCCATGTTCACGGGTATGCTCCAGGTGCCGTCTTCCTGTTGTTTAGTGACCCAGATGTCTTCGCCGCCTTGCCCGCCCTTGCGGTTAGAGGCAAAGTAAATGGTGCGCCCATCGGCCGAAAGGCTGGGCTGGGAATCCCAGGAGGCCGTGTTCACGGTACGGCCCATGTTTTTAGGTTTGCTCCATTCCTGGCCTTCGCGGTAGCTGATGTAGAGATCACAGGAGCCATAGGAATCTGGGCGGTTGCAGGAGGTGAACACCAGCACTCGGCCATCACCCGAAAGGGAGGCCGCGCCTTCGTTCAATTCGGTGTTGATGGCTTCTGAAACGGACACAGGGGTTTGCCACGCCCCCTCTTTACGGTAAACCAGGTAAAGATCCTCGTCGTCATTAGGGCCGCTTCCTTGCCGGGCCGTGAACAGCAGCGCTTGTTGGTCGGTGGTGAGCACGGGCGAATACTGCAGTCGGAATTGGTTTACCTGATCACCTAATGCTTTCGGATTGAAATTCACCGGCGCCTTGATGGCTTTCTGGGCAAAGGAGATGTTTTTGAGTTGCTGGGTTGCTACCTGCGCCTGCTTCGTATTTTTCCGCCCGAATTTCAGGAAATGGCCGTAAAACGTCTCGGCTTCCTCATACTGCCCCCGCGCAAAAGCCAGTTCCGCGAAATTGAAATAATCGGCGTAGCCGGAAGGTTTCAATTCGCGCTGGGTCAGGCCGCGGCGGTAGTGCTGATAGGCCTCTTCCTCTTTCTGCAGAATGCGGAACAGGTTAGCGGCCTGCAAATGGGCCTCGGCAAAGGCAGTGTCCCGCTTCACGGCATCTTGGAACGCGAGCAGGGCTTTCTCAAAGTTCCGGCCCTGCACCTGCTTAATGCCTTCTTCATATGCTTTCTGGGCCTTGGTGTTACTGGAGCCCCCGGCCGGGGTCTGCGCCGCCACCGGCACCACCCACCCTACCAACAGAAACAAGAAAAGGCAAAGACGCGCGAGACAGTGCATAAGCTACGGGATATTCAGGAATTTATGCGTTTGCAGTGAAATACGCCATTTAGGGTTGGCCTTTACATAATCCACCAGCAGCGGCATCATTTGGTCGGCTTTGCTCCACTCCGGTTGCAGGAACAGGCGGGTTTCTGGCCCCACGTGAGAGGCATGTTCTTCGGCCCAGGCAAAATCACTTTTATTGAAGATGATCACCTTCAGTTCGCCGGCCTGGGGCTGCACGCTGGGGTGCGGCCCTTTGAATTTCTTAGGCGAAAGGCAGATCCAGTCCCAGGTACCGCTCAAAGGGTAAGCGCCTGATGTCTCAATGAAGGTCTGGATGCCCCGTTTCTGCAGTTCAGAGGTGAGGTAGTCCAGGTTATAGAGCAGGGGTTCGCCGCCGGTCACCACTACCGCTTTTCCGGGGTATTGTTCGGCCTGCTGTACAATCCAGTCGGTGTCGGTGAGCGGGTGCAGGTTCGCATCCCAGGATTCTTTCACGTCACACCAGTGGCACCCTATGTCGCAGCCCCCTAACCTGATGAAGTAGGCGGCTTTGCCCGTGTGGTAGCCTTCGCCCTGAATGGTATAGAAATGCTCCATCAAAGGCAGCTTGGTCCCGTCTTTGGGAACAGTATGTACTGAGGCGATTTTTGTATCTAAAGTAGCTTCCAAAGTCAAAAAAATAAACGTTGCCGTTTGGGCCGCTTTTCTTAAAAAAAGGCCTTAAAACGGGAACTATGGTACTCGCGCAACAAGCTTTAGCGGATTTAAGTTGCCCTCGCCGGCTTCTTTCCCGGCTCCAAGGCTTGTTTTGGCCCGGCAAAGATAACTATTCCGGCGCAGAAAGCGCAGTGCGGGTATAGAAGCAGGGTCAAGGCTGAAAATTATTTATTTTTCACCGTTTTGGTTTTTTCTTTAAAATATTTTCAGATATTGCCAGCACTAATGGTAAAAACTACTAACATATCTACTGCTTTGCTCTCCTCTTCCCGCCCGGAGACGGCTACTGTTATTTTACCTATTCCCTTTTTTACGGGCATTATTACCATTACCCCTACGGGGGTATAGCTGCACATATCGTCCTTTCTGGGGCCAATTGGTTTAATTGGCTGCCTGGCCCATGGCCCAACATCACCCTTTCTTTTTTCATTTCTTGTAAAGCCTGACCCTATGCTGGTTTTAAAATTTGGAGGCACCTCCGTGGCCAATGCGGAGGCCATCCGTCAACTGATCTCTGTTCTGCAGGAGAAGCAGAACCCTCACATGCTGGTGGTGGTTTCCGCCATGTCTAAAGTCACCGACCTGCTCATTAGCCTGTACCAGAAAGCCGCCGCCCATGACGCTTCTTACCTGGACCTGCTGACCCAACTGGAGGCCAAACACATGGACGCCATTGAGCAACTGGTGCCCATGAGCCAACAGATTGACATCAAAGGCCGCATTAAGATGATTTTCCGGGAGCTGGAGGATATTTGCCGCGGCGTGTACCTGCTGGATGAACTCAGCGACAGCACCAAGGCCCGGGTCATGGCCTACGGGGAAAGGCTGTCCTCGGCCATTATCTCCGTAGCCCTGCAGCACCACGGCTTGCCCAATACCCTGCTGGACAGCCGCGACTTTATTGTCACTGATTCCACCTACCTCAACGCGAAGGTGAACCTCAAAGCTACCTACGCCCTCATGCAGGAGAACGTACCTAAAGTAGCGCTTCTGGTAGCCCCTGGCTTCATTTCCCGGTCCCAGACAGGGAGAACCACGGTATTAGGCCGAGGAGGCTCTGATTACACCGCTTCTTTATATGCCGCCGCCTTACGCGCTGACCTTCTGGAGATTTGGTCTGACGTAGATGGTATGTATACCACTGATCCCCGCAAGGCGAGCGC
Organism: Rufibacter glacialis; assembly: GCF_008271745.1. GTDB lineage: Bacteria > Bacteroidota > Bacteroidia > Cytophagales > Hymenobacteraceae > Nibribacter > Nibribacter glacialis. The sequence goes on from NZ_VKKZ01000020.1 coordinate 413,800, forward strand.
TGCCTATTCCATAGAAGAGTTGAGCTACGAAGAAGCCATGGAACTAGCCTACTTCGGGGCGAAGGTGCTGTTCCCGCCCACCATTGCGCCGTTGGTGGCCGCCCAAATTCCGCTGGTGCTCAAGAACACGTTTAACCCTGGCCATAAAGGCACCCTCATCTCCTCTTCGCCCGCCCCCAGCGCCCAGAGTGTGAAAGGCATTTCCTGCATTGACCACATGGCGGTTTTGACCGTGAGCGGAAGCGGCATGGTGGGCGTACCGGGCGTGGCCATGCGTTTGTTTAAAGCCGTGGCCCAGGAATGCATCAACATCTACTTCATCACGCAGTCCTCCTCTGAGCAGAGCATCACCATTGGCCTGGCCGAGGCCGAAGGCGAGAAAGCGGTGCAGGCCATTAGCCAGGAGTTTGCCGAAGACATTGCGCAGGAGCTACTGAACCCGGTGAGCCTGGAAACACCTATGAGCATTGTTGCGCTGGTAGGCGATGGCATGATCCGGCAGCCAGGCGTGGCGGGCAAGGCCTTCTCCCTCCTGGGTGACCACGGCATCAACATCAGGGCCATTGCGCAAGGAGCCACCGAGCGAATCATTTCTGTGGTGGTTAACTCGCAGGAGGCCCACCGCGCCGTCAACCTCCTCCACGACCGCTTTTTCCTTCCGGTGGCAGAGCCGGCGGAGGTTATTCAAGCGTAAAAGAGTTGGACGAGGAAAGGCGTTTTTAAACCTTTTTCTAAAAGTCAGGACCGAATCCATCTTCACCCTTCTCTTTACTAGAACTATCCTTTCCTGCTAATAACAAGCATTTTATAGATGAACGATAATAATTTTGTAAAAGCCTATGCACCTGCCACGGTGGCCAACGTGTGTTGCGGCTTTGATGTGTTGGGGTTTGCCCTGGACCAACCCGGCGATGAAGTCTGGGCCCGGAAAACCGAAACTCCCGGCATTACCATTTCTGCCATCCAAGGCATTGAAGACCTGTCCTCAGACCCAAAAGAAAATGTGATTGGGGTAGTGGCCCAGAAGATGCTGGAGGCCCTTGGAATTTCGCAGGGACTGGAATTGCAGCTGCACAAGGGCATGCCCGTGGGCAGCGGGCTGGGTAGTAGCGCCGCCAGTTCTGCCGCCGCCGCCTTTGCCGTGAATGAACTGCTGGGTTCGCCTTTCACTACCCAGGAGCTGGTGGTTTTTGCCATGGAAGGGGAACGCAAAGCCTCCGGTTCGGCCCACGCTGATAATGTGGCCCCTTCCCTTCTGGGCGGCTTTGTGCTGGTGCGCGATTATGAGCCGCTGGACGTGGTGCCGCTGGGCGTGCCGGTTGATCTGTACTGCACCATCTTGTATCCGCAGATTGAGCTGAAGACCTCCCTTTCCCGCAGCATATTGAAGCAGGAAATACCCTTGAAGAAAGGGATCCGGCAATGGGGAAACCTGGCGGGTTTGATGGCCGGTCTGCTGAAGAAAGATTACGGCCTCATCGGGCGCAGCCTCCACGACGAGATCTTTGAGCCGGAGCGCTCGGTCCTGATCCCGCTGTTCAAGCAGGTGAAAGAAGCCGCCTTGAAGGCCGGAGCCTTAGGTGCCGGGATTTCTGGTTCAGGCCCTTCCATCTTCGCCCTATCTGCCTCTTTGGACCAGGCAAACGCCGTGAGGCAAGCCATGGAAGCCACCTACGCCGGCAGCGGCATTGAAACTAAAACCTATGTATCTCAGGTGCCGGAACAAGGCGTTCGCCTGGTAACCCAGTCCACCTTTCAACCTGCTTTGCCCTTATGAACTTCTACAGCACCAACGACTACGCTTCCCAGTTGAGTTTCAAGGAGGCCGTCATTAAAGGCCTTCCCCAGGACAAGGGACTTTTCTTCCCGAAGGAGATCCCCACTTTATCTGAGGATTTCTTTCAATCGCTTCCCTCCCTTTCCCTGCCGGAGATAGCCTTTGAAGTATTGGCCCCTTATGTCACTCCAGATATTTCCCCGGAGGACCTCCGGAAAATTTGCGACGAGGTGTTCAACTTCCCCATCCCCCTGGTGGAAGTAGAGCAGGATATCTATGCATTGGAGCTCTTCCATGGCCCAACCTGCGCCTTCAAAGACGTAGGGGCCCGGTTTATGTCACGCTGCCTACAGGCCTTCGCAGAACCTGACCGACCGGTGACTGTGCTGGTGGCTACCTCCGGGGATACCGGCAGCGCTGTCGCCAACGGTTTCCTGGGTCTGGATAACATTGACGTGGTGGTGGTGTATCCCCAACAGGGCGTGAGCGAAATCCAGGAAATGCAGTTCACAACTTTGGGCCAGAACACCAGCGCCGTGGGCATAGAAGGCACCTTTGATGACTGCCAAACCCTTGTAAAACAAGCATTTTCTGATGAGGAGTTAAACCAGAAAAAGAACCTTTCCTCAGCCAATTCCATCAACGTGGCCCGGTGGCTTCCGCAGATGGTGTACTACTTTTACGCCTGGGGTCAATGGAAAAAACAGAACCCAAACGCCGTGGACGTTACCATCTCTGTGCCCAGCGGCAACTTCGGGAATCTGGCGGCGGGCTTGCTGGCCCGCCAAATGGGGCTACCCGTCACTTATTTCGTGGCAGCCACCAACCAGAACAAGATCGTTCCCGAGTACCTAGAGACCGGTGTGTACAACCCTGCCCCTTCTGTCTGCACCATTGCCAATGCCATGGACGTAGGAAGCCCCAACAATTTCCCCCGAATCCAGGAGCTGTTCGGTCATCAACTGGAGGCGCTGCAACAGGTAGTCAAAGGCTTCTGGGCCGACGATGATGAAATCAAAGGAACAATAAAACTAGTACACCAGGAAACCGGCTACCTGTTAGACCCCCATGGCGCGATCGGGTATTTAAGCCTCCGCCAGTTACTCCCCGAATTGAAGACCCCGGGTATTTTCCTGGAAACCGCGCACCCGGCTAAATTCAAGAAAAGCATGGAAGAAGTGCTGGGGCAGGAAATTGAGTTACCGGAACAGTTGAAAGTCTTTGTTGGCCGGCAGAAGCAGGTCACCGACTTGCCAAACGATTTTGCCGGTTTCAAACTCCTGCTGATGCAAGAGCACAAAGAGGGCACCTTGTAAGACTGTTTTCAGGCTGGTTTTAAGAAACAAGTCAAAAAGGTAGCCCGTGTTCTTAAAGATGGAATTTCCAGACTCGCGCCTGTGGTAGGTTTTTAGGTCAGGTTTGAAGAAAGTAGGCCAAAAACAGGCGGTAGGGGTTTATTTGGTCGTTGCGGTAGTTACAGCATTCAAGGCCAATTGGTTTTATAGAAAACAAGGTAGGATGCGGAAGACCTTACAGTGTAACGTCTCTACAATTCTCTGTAGCGCCGTTGCACTGCAACGGGTCTTTCCGCTATGAACCCTTTTTGCAGTGCAATGGCATTTCCTGTATTTGACCTATTTTGGAGGGCCACGGCGTTTTCCGTAATGAACTGATATTTTATCCCATAACGAAACCGGAAGCAGGCAAGCATATTCTTAGCTGGTTCTAGGCTTCAATTAAATGGAAGATGCACTGGACTAGGGTCAATAAACATGTCCCTATCTGCTAAATAAACCCTCTTTCCACTAAAACACCCCGAAAACAGCGAAGCCACCATTCCAGAAGGAATGGTGGCTTCGCTGTTAAATTTGATACTTTATTCTTAGGAATAAACCTCTTTCTTGGCGGCTCTCAGGGTGTTCTTCAACAGCATGGAGATGGTCAAGGGACCAACACCTCCGGGTACCGGGGTGATGTAGCTGCACTTAGGGGCTACGCTGTCAAAGTCCACGTCGCCGCGCAGGCGCCAGCCTCTCTCACGGGTGGTATCTGTGACGCGGGTGGTGCCTACGTCTATGACCACGGCACCTTCCTTCACCATGTCGGCGGTAATGAGGCCGGGTCTTCCTACGGCCACGATCAGGATATCTGCCTGGCGGGTATGGTGGGCCAGGTCAACGGTGTTGCGGTGGCAGATGGTGACGGTGCTTTCGCCGGGAATGGTGCATTTGCTCATCAAGATGCTGATGGGCGTGCCCACGATGTTGCTTCGACCTACCACCACACAGTGCTTGCCTTTGGTGTCAATGTGGTAGCGTTCCAGCAGTTGCATGATGCCGTACGGCGTGGCCGGAAGATAGGCGGGTAAGCCGGCTACCATGCGGCCCACGTTCACGGGGTGGAAACCGTCTACGTCTTTCTTGTAATCCATGACTTCCAGCACTTTGTCTCCACTGATGTGCTTTGGAAGCGGCAACTGGACAATCAATCCGTCAATTTCCGGGTCTTCGTTTATCTCCCTGATCTTGGTGAGGAGTTCTTCTTCGGTGATGTCTGTTTCATAGTGAAGCAAAGTAGAGGCAAATCCAACGCGCTCACAGGCGATCACTTTGTTGTTGACATACGTCATTGAACCTCCGTCCTGGCCAACTAGAATAGCGGCTAAGTGAGGTACCTTTCCACCTTGTGCTTTGATTTCGGCAACTTCCGCGGCAATCTCACTTTGGATTGCCTCAGAGGTTTTCTTTCCGTCTAAAAGGGTCATGGGTACGAGAAATGAGAGATGATACTAGGCGCAAAAGTACAAGCGATTGCGGAAAGTGCCTCGGGTTTTTAGAGTTATTTCGTAGAACCCAAACCAAACCTCCTCTTCTTTTTCCTGGTGCCATTGGAGCTAGGACAGTTACCAGATTCTCTAAGGAGCATTTAGAGGCTTGTTTTGAGTACTCAGCCCTTACATCCTTTAGATAGGAAAAAGAAGTTGATAGGAAACCTACTTCTTTAAGAGGTTTACTACCGAGGCCGCCACCAATAAGCCCAGCAGCCCGGCTGCTATGGCGGTCATGATGGTATCATCCATGGTCATTTCCCGGTCTCTGAGGGTAAATCTCAGAATAAAGGTGGGGATGGTGATGAGCACGTTGATGCCCCAGAATAGAAAAAAGGTGGAAGAAAATCCTTCGTGAGAAACACGGGGCAATTTGAAAGCTTCCACCACCAGGAAAATTCCAAGGACCAGGCTGCTGAGATATTGTAAAAGGTGGTAACCGGGAACAGCGTAGCCAGCGAGATGATACGAGGAACTAAGCAAAGGTAAGTTCTTGGCCGTCCAGCCATAATCATGGGTAAAGTCGTCACAAAGCAGATGAGTCACAATCCCCAGGAACGCAGAGGTCATAACCACCAGCCAGTTTTCTTTAAAATACGCTAGCCAATCAAAGTCTTGGTACACGGAGAATCGGTGCCGCAGAAAAGGAGGCAAATGGTTGATCAAAGGGCTCCTTATCCAACAATGGTAGAGAATTGCCATCAGGAGAACCACAGGGATGTCAAACAGGAAAATACCCTTGAGCGTGTGACTGATGTCCGTTTCGGCGCGCATTCTGAAAAAGAACTCAAAATCCGGGGCCATGCTCCCCAAGGCCAGGGCCGTTAAAGAAACCCTTTTGCCCGTCAAACCTTTGAAGGGAAGTATGACTGCTGGGTGGGAGAAGGTGAAAGGCATACGAAGAAGCTAAGGGAAAACAAAAAACCCGATGCCTGGGCATCGGGTTCTGGAATCAATCCAATTTAAGAACTGCCAGGAAGGCTTCCTGCGGAATTTCCACGTTGCCCACTTGGCGCATACGCTTCTTCCCTTTCTTCTGTTTTTCAAGGAGCTTCCGTTTACGGGAAATGTCCCCTCCGTAACACTTGGCCAATACGTTCTTGCGCAGGGCTTTCACTGTTTCCCGGGCAATGATCTTCTGCCCAATAGCGGCCTGGATGGCAATCTCGAACATCTGGCGGGGCAACAGTTCCTGCAGTTTCTCGCAGAGGCGCTTGCCCCAGTCATAGGCTTTGTCACGGTGCACAATGGCACTCAGGGCATCCACCTTCTCCCCGTTGAGCATGATGTCCAGTTTCACCATGTGCGATTCCCGGAACCCGATGAGCTCGTAGTCCAGCGAGGCATAGCCCCGGCTGATGGTTTTGAGTTTGTCAAAGAAGTCAAACACGATCTCAGCCAGCGGCATCTCAAAGATCAGCTCTACCCGGTCAGAGGTCAGGAAGTTCTGGGCTTTCAGGATGGCCCGCTTGTCCATACAAAGGGAGATGATAGGCCCAATATATTCTGCTTTGGAGATGATCTGCGCCTTGATGAACGGCTCCTCAATGTGGTCAATGTAATTCGGCTCCGGCATCTCAGAAGGTGCGTTCACCTTGATCTCCCCGTCTTTAGTGGTAAAGGCTTTGAACTGCACACTGGGCACCGTGGTGATCACGGTCATGTCAAACTCGCGCTCCAGGCGTTCCTGCACAATCTCCATGTGGAGCATGCCCAAAAACCCGCACCGGAACCCGAAACCCAGGGCCGCCGAAGTTTCCGGCTCCCACACCAAAGAAGCATCATTCAATTGAAGCTTCTCCATGGAAGAGCGCAGTTCTTCGTACTCCGTAGTCTCAACCGGGTAGATACCGGCGAATACCATAGGTTTCACCTCTTCAAACCCCTGGATCTGGATGGTGTCAGGATTAGCGGCATGGGTAATGGTGTCCCCTACCTTCACCTCTTTGGCATTCTTGATGCCCGAGATAAGGTACCCCACGTTGCCAGCTCCCAGCACCTGTCTTGGTTCCTGGTTTAGCTTAAGCACGCCAATTTCATCGGCCTCATATTGCTTGCCGGTGGCAATGAATTTCACCTTATCGCCTTTGCGCAGGGTGCCGTTCATGATCCGGAAGTACACTTCAATCCCGCGGTACGAGTTGAACACCGAGTCAAAGATCAAGGCCTGCAAAGGAGCATCCGGATCACCCTTCGGGGCGGAGATACGTTCGCAGATAGCGTTCAGGATATCCTCAATACCGATACCTGCCTTGCCCGAGGCATGGATAATGTCTTCTCTCTCGCAGCCAATGAGGTCAATGATCTGGTCGCTCACCTCTTCCGGCATGGCGTGTGGCAGGTCTATTTTATTCAGCACCGGAATAATCTCCAGGTCGTTGCCAATGGCCAAGTACAGGTTGGAGATGGTCTGGGCCTCAATGCCCTGGGAGGCATCTACAATAAGAAGGGCTCCTTCACAGGCGGCAATAGACCGCGATACCTCATAGCTAAAGTCTACGTGGCCCGGGGTATCAATAAGGTTAAGCACAAAGGGCTCCCCTTTGTATATATAGTTCATCTGGATGGCGTGGCTCTTGATAGTGATGCCGCGTTCCCGTTCCAGGTCCATGTTGTCTAAGAGTTGGTGCTGCATTTCCCGCTCAGACACCGACTGGGTAAACTCCAGCAGGCGGTCAGCGAGCGTACTCTTACCGTGGTCAATATGCGCAATGATGCAAAAATTGCGGATGTTCTTCATAGGAATCAATTACAAAGACCAAAGATACAAAGAAAACCGGGCAGCTGGAATGGGTTTAGGGCCGCAGGTGCGACTTTTTATGGAGAAGTCTACTTTTTTAGATAATTTTTGAAAACTTACCGCCTCCTGCCTTTGGTACCTTTCAGGGGCCTAACAAAGGACTTGCCCATAGCAGATTTACCTCTGCTATGGGCAAGTCCTTAAAAAAGCTAAAAAATAAGACGTACTAAAAATCCGGAAGGCCCCTTTTAAACCACTTTATAAAAAAGAGCCAGTAAGCTCCTTCAAGAACATAAAGGTGACATCAATTCGGGTAGATCCAGTATTATCTATTTAAAAATGAATCCTATCAAAGATTATTTAAAAACGCTTTTACTCAAATCAGGCTATACCCTATTAAAAGGTGATATTCGGAAAAATGTAAAGGAAAATGCAGTTTTCTCCCCCTTGCCAAATCACTTGGTTAGCAACGCCAAAGTTTGTGTGGATAGAATTGAAGCCTTGAAATTATTACCCAAAGGAGGAGTAGCTGTTGAGGTGGGTGTTGGCTATGGGGATTTCAGCAAACATATTTTGGAAATCGTACAACCAGAAAAATTTATCGGCATTGATATCTTTGGTTTTAAAGAAGGCAAGGAACCATGGGGTTGTCAGTTCCTTAAGGAAACTAAATGCAGCCACCTTGAATACTATAAGAAGCAACTCCAGGAATATATAGACAAAGATATAGCGCAGGTAAAACAAGGTCTTTCCTGGGCAATGCTTCAGGAAATTCCTGACCATTCGGTTGACTTTATGTACGTGGATGCTGACCATACCTATGAATCTGTTGCGAAGGAAATAGAAGTCATAAAGCATAAGATTAAACCAACGGGCATTATCCAATTCAACGATTATACCTTATTTGACCAAAATGGCTTATTCCCTTTTGGGGTACCTAAAGCGGTGCATCAATTCATGATCGAAGAGCAGTATGAGATGCTTTACCTGTGCTTACACCAGGAAGGTTTCTATGATGTTGTTTTAAGAAAATGGGCGCCCTAATCCTGCGGTTTAGGTTCTATTTTTAAAAAAAGGGGCAAAAACACCTCCCTACTTTCTTAATTGGGTTTATGACTAAAAACTGTACCTGAGTTTACCGTATACCTTAGGTATGGAAAACGACTACACTATCCCTACCCAAACCCAGATAGGCCATGTCCATTTAAAGGTGGCCGATCTGGAGAGATCCCTTGGGTTTTACCGCGATCTGCTGGGCTTTGAGGTGACCATCATGTACGGGACCCAGGCGGCATTTCTTTCCGCGGGAGGTTACCACCACCACATTGGATTGAACACTTGGCACAGCCTAGGAGCCTCTCCTGCCCCGAGAAACAGCCCGGGGCTTTACCACACCGCCATACTTTACCCAACCAGGAAGGATCTGGCAAGCATTTTGGTTCGGCTCTTGAAAGCGAACTATCCCCTTTCTGGCGCCAGCGACCATGGTGTATCTGAGGCCCTGTACCTGAACGACCCAGATGGGAACGGGGTAGAGTTATACTGGGACCTGCCCAAAGAACTCTGGCCCTCCAAACCAGACGGCTCCCTGGACATGTACACAAAAGAATTGAATCTCAATGATCTGATAAAAGAAGTCTATTAGAGGACAGGGTTTAAAAAGGAGCCAACGAAGGGTCTTCTTGTTTCAAGATAAGCCGGTATGGGAAGGGCCCCATTACTACCTTCCCTCAGTCCTTTCAAAGTCTTGTTTCTTTTAAGGTGCGTTTATCCTACTTCATTTTCATGCTTAATCTTGCAGATAATATCCTTTTAGCGGTTTTCAGTTAAAAAAACCCACGAGATCATAAACCAGGTAAACAGATGTATCTCCCCTTTTCCCGGGGTTTGAAATATTATTACCGATGGCTCTTGTTTTTCCCGGGCTTCTTTTTAACTTTGAAACGCAAAGTACTTTATTATGAATCAACAGCAAGACCAACTAGAAGCCCTGCACGAGATCCGGAACATCATGGATCGTTCTTCCCGCTTCATCTCGCTCAGCGGATTGTCTGGCGTGTTTGCCGGTCTATCGGCTTTGGCTGGGGCTGCGGTGGTGAAATGGTACTTTAGCCAACACAATATTAACTATTACCAAGACCTTGACCGAAGCTTTACCCGCGAAGATATCTTGTTTTTAGTGGCGGTGGGGGTTGGGGTACTGATCCTCGCCTCTTGTACCGCCACGTATTTCACCGCCCGTAACGCCCGCAAAAAGAACCAGCGCACCTGGGACAACCAATCCAAGCGGTTGTTGATGAACCTGGCCATTCCCCTGGCCACCGGCGGGGCTTTCTGCGCTATCCTGGTTTACCACCAACTCTATTACCTGGTGGCCCCTGCCATGCTCCTTTTTTATGGATTGGCTTTGCTGAACGGCAGCAAATTCACGTTAAGCGACATCCGCTACCTTGGCATCTTTGAGATTGTCTTGGGGTTGCTGGCGAGCGTATTCGTAAGTTATGGCTTGATTCTCTGGACCGTAGGATTTGGCATGTTGCACATAGTCTACGGGGCGCTGGTGTACTTTAAATACGAACGCTAGCAGACCTGTGAAAAACTATCTTGAAAATATAAACAAGGCCTTTGAGAGCAGGGCGCGGTTGGGCATTATGTCGGTGCTGATGGTAGAGGAGAAGGTGGATTTCAATACCTTGAAAGATACCCTGCAACTCACAGATGGCAACCTAGCCAGCCACCTACGGGCCCTGGAAGAAGCTGAATACTTGCGCGTAGAAAAGCAGTTCGTAGGCCGTAAACCCCAGACCACCTACTATGCCTCCCCCGCTGGCCGCGAAGCCTTCAAAAGCCATTTAGATGCTTTGGAACAACTAATTTTAAACAACCGCCAAAAAGACTAAAATTTTTGTTCTTCCACTTTGAAACTCAAAGTACTTTAATCGTAAATTATCTCAAAGTCCATCTTCACTCCTACCACTATGGCAAAGCAACATAACCTTCCGCATCACCAGCCTCTCCCGCCTTTCCTTAAGGCTGCTTTGATGGGGGCCGGCCTCGCCTTTCTACTTGTTTCCTTTTTTGTGCTGCTCTTAGGCAGCGGGGATTCCAGCTATGGAGCGTGGGTTTTCTTACCTATGGCCACGGTGTCTTTGGGGGGTGCCATGGGCGGTGTTCTCCTCTCCTACTTGATGGGCCTCTTGCAAAATCAAAGGGTTTGGCAAACGAGAATCGGGCTTTTTGCAGGAAGTCTGTTGTACCTGGTTCTTCTCTGGCTTAGCCTGGTAGCGGCCCTTAGTGTCACTGGCCACTGGGACTAAGCACCAGAGCCTTCCCTATTTACTCGTCTTATTTATAAACTTCATTTATACAAAGCCATGCGTGACGAAATACTTTCCAATCTACAGAATCCCAGACAACTGGAGAAGTTGTACCGGGGCAACAAAACTCCTTTTAAACGCGAGTTCAGTGGGTTATACCCTGAGTTGAAAGGCAATACCCTCGCAGATTACTGGCATGAGCGGCTGAACTATGAAACAGATGATATCTCCTGGGGGTCCAGAAATGAACTTCTGTTTGTGGCTGTCGCTTCGCTCATAGCAGGCATCCTGGCTAAATTTCCGGCCATTTTCGGCATTGAGGAGGAATTCTTCTATCCCCGCAACATCAGCTTCCTGGTATTCCCCTTTTTAGCGGCCTACTTCGGCTGGAAGAATAAACTCAGCTTAGCTAAAACCGCCCTGCTGGCCGGTGTGGTCCTCGTGTGCCTGGTGTACATCAACTCGTTGCCCCACAATCCCAACAGTGATACCCTGGTGCTGGCCTGCCTTCACCTGCCTTTACTGCTGTGGGGCGTGCTGGGGGTGTCGTTTGCGGGAAATGAATTCCGTGATCATAGAAAGCGCCTTGACTTCCTGCGTTTCAACGGGGACCTTGCCGTGATGGCCGCCTTGCTAGTGATTGCCGGGGTGATCATGACCGGGATCACCATTGGGTTGTTTTCGTTGATCGGGTTCAACATTGAGAAGTTCTACTTTGAGTATGTGGTGGCGTTTGGGCTACCAGCGGTGCCCATTGTGGCTACGTTTCTTACCCAAACCAACCCGCAACTGGTGAACAAAGTATCGCCGGTGATCGCCAAAATCTTCAGTCCGTTGGTGTTGGTTATGCTGGTGATCTATTTGGGGGCTATCATTTTCTCTGGCAAAGATCCTTACAATGACCGGGAGTTCCTGTTGCTATTCAACCTGTTGCTGATAGGCGTCATGGCCTTGATCTTCTTCTCCGTAGCAGAAAGTTCTACCAAAGAAAAATCTACCTCTGCCCTCTGGGTCCTCCTCCTCTTATCTATTGTGACGGTGGTAGTGAATGGCATTGCCTTGTCGGCGATCTCCTTCCGGATCTCTGAGTGGGGAATCACCCCGAACCGGGTGGCTGTTCTGGGCGGAAACGTGTTGATATTGGTCCACCTTCTCTTGGTTACGGTGATGCTCTTCAAAGCCATCACCAAGAAGGCAGCTACCGCAGAGGTAGGAAGGGCCATTGCCTTGTATCTTCCGGTGTATCTCATCTGGACCGTGCTGGTTGTTTTCGTTTTCCCCTTGGTTTTCGGATTTAAATAAGAAAACCAGCCGGCCCTATCCTTCAAAAAGTACCCGCCTTTTCAAGGCAATGAAATTTATAACCTATAAAAATAGCAGAACGATGAACAAGACACTTAACCTAGGTGGTCATTTAATTAGTTGGTTTTTTGGCCTTTTAGTGGCGGCGGTAGGCCTCATCAATACGTTTTGGGGCAATGACCCGGGATTTGGGATTTTCCTGATCCTGCTGGCTTTCGTTTACTTCCCGCCGGCCAACGTGATGCTCAAGGAAAAGACTGGATTTGCCATTCCCCTATTTGCCAAACTTCTTTTGGGGGTGTTCATCATCATGGCCGCCTTGGGCGTGGGAGAATTATTTGATAAGATTGACCTGATGATGATGGATGTATAAGCTTTCCGACCAGGTTCCATGTCCTGCGGCTTTCAACTTCCCTTGGACTGAACCTTGTTTTGAGGCGATTCTTTAAAAATAAGATTAGAAATCTACATGGAAGCGAAACTGACAATACCCTCTTTCTTTGGCTGGGCCTTTGGTACTCTTGTCTTTATAATTGGGGTGCTGAACTTGTTTTTAGTTCACCCAGTCCCTGGAATAGCCTACCTGCTTCTTTCCTTGGTGTATTGGCCGCCGGTCAATGCCCACCTTAAAAGGAGGTTCAACTTTTCTATTCCTGCTGCCCTTAAGATTCTCCTGGGCATTGTGCTCCTCCTCTTCACCTTAGGCGTGAGCGACTTAGGAGACATGATGGACAAACTGTAGTTTCCCTAAGAGGGAAGCAAAATTTTTGACTTTACCCAACAGCTGGACCTCTAATACTTAGGCGGTTGGGGGATTTCCATGGACCTGAATAAGCTTCAAACCACCTGCCGCCAGAAAGCAACACCAGTATGAATGCCACGTTTGTTTACCTCTTGCTCTACAGGAAGATCCTGGGGTAAAATCAGAAAAAAATTTTACTTTTTTTTGGCCGTTCACTTTGAAACGCAAAGCACTTTTTAATACCAAACAAATCATTAACCTTCTAAAACCCAACGCATATGAACCTTACAAATCCTTTCCCCATCAGCTGGAAACCTATCAGTTGCCAAAAAATACAAGATTTGCCTGCCCGATTGCGCCTATTTCATTTAGCCTTCCTGGCGATGGCATTTTCCTTGGCACCCTTCTCTGGTACAGCGCAGGATAAAACGGCCGAGATAGACAAGATCTTCAACTGGGCCACCAAAGACACCCCTGGGTGTGCCTGCGCGGTCTCGCAAAACGGGAAAGTAGTGGTGAACCGGGCCTACGGCTCCGCCGATCTGGAGCGGGAGGTGCCTTTAAGCCCAAACTCCATCTTTGATATCGGGTCGGTGAGGAAGCAGTTCATTGCGGCAGCCACCCTTCTGCTGGTAGAAGAAAAACGCCTTTCTCTTGCTGAAGACATCCATAAATACCTTCCGGAATTGCCTGATTACGGCCACAAAATCACGCTGGACCACCTACTCACCCATACCAGCGGAATCCGGGACTGGACCGGGATGTTGTCGTTGGCCAACGGCAACCCAGACGCATTGACGCTCATTCTCCGCCAGCGCGGCCTCAATTTCGTGCCGGGCGAGGAATTCTCTTACTCCAACAGCGGCTACGTGCTACTGGTGGAGATTGTGGCCCGTACCAGCGGCATGCCCTTTGCCGAGTTTGCCCGCCAACGTTTGTTTGAACCGCTCGGCATGAAATCTACTGCTTACGTCACTGACATGACCGCCACGGTCAAAAACCGGGCTCTGGCTTATGAAAAGCAGAAAGACGGCTGGAAATTGGATATGTACCTGGGCAATGACCGGGGCGGTGGCGCCATCCTCAGCACCGCTGGTGACCTGGTGCTCTGGAATGACGCCCTCACCGCCAACCGGTTAGGGGCCTTTGTGACCCAAAAGCTTCAGGAACCGGCTCAGCTGAACAACGGTAGAAAGCTTGGGTACGCCCGGGGCCTTTTCCTGGAGAATTTCCGGGGAGTCAAAGAGATATGGCATTCTGGCGGCGCGGCCGGGTACCATGCCTGGCTGGGCCGGTTCCCGGAGCAGGGCATCTCTGTGGCGGTGCTGTGCAATTCAGACGCCATGCCCGCTACTGCGGTGGCAGAACGCCTCACCGACCAATTCGTAACCTATGCTGATTCTCCCCAGGCCATGGCCAAAACCCCACCCGCTTTGTCTGGTGAGGCTCTGGAGGAAGCCAAAAGCAGAACCGGGCTTTTCTTCAACGAGCGTACCGGGGAACCCCTTCGGCTGGCTGTGGACCGCGACCGGTTCCGGGTGGCCGGGGGCCCCGGCCTGGTTCCGGTGGCCAAAGACCGGTACCAACGGCACGGGGCTTTTGTGCAGTTCATGTCTCAGGACGAATTTGAACTCCACTTTCTGTCACCAGACCAGTTTGCTCTCAAGTCCATGGAAGGCAAAACTACCCTGTATCGCCGGGCCCAGCCCTATGCTCCCACTACCGCAGATTTTCAGGCCTTCACCGGCCGCTACACCAGCAAGGAGGTGGGGGCCTTTTTTGACCTGTTTTCTGGAAAAGAGGGCTTAATGGGTCGTGCCAATGATGCCCCGGGCGCCGGATTTCAATTCAAACCGGTTACCCGTGACACCTTCCAGTTTGCCGGCATCACCTTGCGCTTCGTGCGGGACAAAGCCGGAAAGGTGGTAGCCCTTGATTACAGCAACCCGGTGGTCCGCAACATCAGGTTCACCAGGCAGCATGACCTCACCAGCCGCCGCTAATCTTTCCTTACCCCTTCCTTAAAAAGCCCTTCTGATTAGGGTCTGTTTTTCCTGAAACAACCCCTAATCAGAAGGCGGAGGGATTCTCTCCTTCCTCTAATGATTCAAACTACCTCCAGCATCTAAAAGAAAGAACATGAAAATAGACCTCATCATCGCCTATGTTCAGCGGTATGAATTCGGGCACGAACGGGATTTCGTTCCGCCCATCACGGGCATCCATCTGGCCGCCATCACTCCCGCAGAACATGAGGTGCGGGTGTTTCACCAGCAGGTGGACAAAATAGACTTCCAGACGCAGGCTGAGGTGATTGCCATTTCCTTTTTCAGTGGCTTCGCCGTGGCAGCCTATAATTTAGCGGTGGAATTTAAAAAGAGAGGGAAAATTGTAGTGGCCGGCGGCCCCCATGTCACCTACTGCCAGGAAGAAGCCCTCACCTATTTTGACGCTATTGTAACGGGGGAAGCAGAAAACGTTTGGCCTGCCCTGTTACAGGACCTGGAAGCGGGTCAGTTGCAGCAGGTGTATGCCGGGTCACCCTGTGACATGACCAATTTACCCACCCCACGGTATGACCTGTTGCCCAACAAGTTCTTTATCAAAAAAGTAATCCAAGCCACCCGGGGCTGCCCGTTTTCCTGTTCCTTTTGCACGGTTCCTTCCCTCAACCCCGGTTTCAGGCTAAGGCCCATCCAGGACGTACTACGCGACGCCTCCTATGACCATTTCCCCCACTGGTGGCAAAGAAAAGTGGTTTGGTTCTGGGATGATAACCTCACCATTAGAAGGCCCTACATCAAACAGCTCTTACAGGAAATGATCCCCCTCAAGAAGTGGTGGCTTACCCAAGCCAGCATGGACATTGCCAAAGACCCGGAGCTGCTGGACCTCATGAAGGCCTCTGGTTGCATAGGCGTGTTTTTGGGGATAGAATCCTTTGGCGTTGATTCCCTGGCAGATGCCAACAAGAAGCAAAACAAAATAGCCAACTATAAACAGGCGGTGCAGGCCATCAGGAAACGGGGCATAGCGGTCATGGCGGGCTTTATTGCGGGGTTTGACCATGATGATGAACAGAGCATCGTGCACATGGCCCCTCAACTGATGGAGATCGGGATTGATGTTCCCTTCCTGAGTATCATGACGCCTTTCAGGGGAACCCCTATTTATTCCCAGCTAAAGCTGGAAGGCCGTATGCTCCCAGACAGAAACTGGAATTTCTACAATGGCTATAACGTGGCCTTCCAACCCAAAAAAATAAGCGAAGCCCAGCTGCTGCTGGCGCACAGAACCTTATGGAAAAAATCCTTCTCACCGCTTTACTCCTTCAGAAGGATTTTAAGAGGATTGTTCACCTTAAGACCTGGGGCCTTCCTCCTATCCTTTTTCATGAATGCTTTTTACACCTACAAAAGGATCAGGAAAAACTACCCAATAGACATGGCCAAACGGTCAGATGTCAACCTGGTAGCACCCGTCCCTTTCTTCCGTGAAGGCCAGCACAGCGCCAAACCATCCCCAGCCGTAGCATCTCCTGTTGCCTTGCCTTAAATACAATTGGGAAAAGTTAACAGACAAGATTTACCGCCACCGCTGCCCAGGCTACCCGCTCTCTTCAGGTTGGGCAGCGGTTAATCTGGCTCAGCTTAGCCGAAGACAGAGTGAATCCCCGGCATCTCTTTATTTGGCAGGACTTCGGCCGCCCCTATGGATTTGCCTTGTTTCCGGCCCTACATCCTGATAAACACATCAAACAAGGGAGATTCCATACGCTACCCCAAAACCAAGGAAAAATGGGTAATGCTATCATATTTGCTACTCCTACTGCTGCCTATTTTTCCCCCTGGTGGTACAGGCGTGGTTCCTGGTGGACGGTGCGTCTAATCAGGGATTAGACCTAAAGAGACATAGGCTGGTGGCGGGTGGTTTTCAGCAAAAGAAGCTGAAAACGCTTTTATGCAAGAGGCAAAAAAATTGTCCAAAAAAAATCCGGTTTCCCGAAAATCTTCGCTGCTATTTTTCCGCCGCCTCGTATACTCCCCAGATAGATAAAAGCGAAATGGCAGAAGAGAGAGATTCAGGCGTCTTCCGGGGCACAGAAGGGCATATGGCAGAGATCGTGGAACGCAACATCCAGGCTCTTTTAAAACGACGAAAAACAGAAGAACATAACCGGACGGTTTCTGAGCGAATCTCAGATGGGGTGACCAAATTCACGGGCAGTATGCTCTTTGTTGGCCTCCACCTGCTCCTGTTTGGGATCTGGGTGGTCTGGAACCTGGGCTGGCTGGGGCTTCCTCCCTTTGATGAATCCTTTGTGGTATTGGCCATGTTCGCCTCCGTGGAAGCCATCTTCCTTTCCACGTTTGTCCTGATCAGCCAGAACCGCATGAACATTCAGGCAGACAAACGAGCCGACCTGGACTTACAGGTAAGCCTTTTGGCCGAGCATGAGATTACGCGGCTGGTAACCCTGGTGACCGCCATCGCTAAAAAATTAGACATTGCCGAAGCCCACGACCCGGAGATAGATGAACTGGCCAGGGATGTACAACCTGAAAAGGTGATGGACACCATGGAGCACCAGCAGGCCAGAATGGAGAAAGACAAAAGGTGACGTCTCCTCCCGATGCTGGTGATTTCCGACCTTTTTTATAAAAAACGGCTTCTTTCCTATTGCTCCGGCCGCAGGTTGGGGAAGGCCCAGCGGTACTTTACGGCCAGCACTCTGATCAGGATGATGATCCCGATGGCTACCCAAACGCGCAGCCCCAGCCCCACCGGAGAGAGCCCCATTACCAGATAGGCAGCCCCACCAGCCAGGCAGGCCGTGGCATACACCTCGCGGCGGAAAATCAAAGGGATCTCATTGCACAGGATATCACGCACCACCCCGCCAAAAACGGCTGACACTACCCCCATAACCAACGCAATCAGCGGTGGCACCCCCAGCCGCAAGGCTTTTTCCATGCCCAGCACGGTGAAAATGGCAATACCCACGGTGTCAAAGAGGAACATGGTTCTTCTGAGGCGCCCAATCTGCCGTCGGAACACCACTGCCACCACCACCGCGACAAAAACGGCGATCAAATAGCGCTCATCCTGCACCCAAATGGGCCTTAGGTTCAAAAGCAGGTCGCGCACCGTTCCCCCACCCAATGCCGTGGCGAAGGCAATAACCGAGGCCCCAAAGGGATCCAGTTTTTTATCGGCGGCGGTGAGCGTGCCGCTGATGGCGAACACAAAGGTGCCCACCACATCAATGGCGGGGAAAAAAGTAAGGGGAGAAAGTTCTGTCATGAGGTGCTCACGTAAAAAGGCAAACTACGCAAACCTTGGTGGCCAGAAAAATTGGCCGCACTATTTCTGCTTTTAAGGTGTTTTGGCCTAAACAGGTCTTAAACGTTTGATTTGCCCCAAAGGCGACCTTCTCGATCTGTCTGAATTTTCGTACTTTCGCACAACGTTCACTAGCCAACCTAACAAATGTCAGTTACTACTGCGCACCCCTACAAACCAGTGCACCATGTCCGCATTGTGACGGCTGCCTCGCTCTTTGACGGCCATGATGCGTCCATCAATATCATGCGCCGCATTATCCAGGCTTCCGGCGCGGAGGTCATCCACCTGGGCCACAACCGCTCCGTCCAGGAAATCGTGGACTGTGCCGTTCAGGAAGATGCCCAGGCCATTGCCATTACATCCTACCAAGGAGGGCACCTGGAGTACTTCAAGTACATGTATGACCTCCTCAACGAGCGGGGCTGCGGGCATGTGCGCATCTTCGGGGGTGGCGGCGGCGTGATTCTGCCTACTGAGATAGAGGAACTGCACGGTTACGGCATTGCCCGTATCTATTCCCCGGATGATGGGCGCGCCATGGGTCTGCAAGGCATGATCAATGACATGCTTCAGAAATGCGACTTCCCCACCGGCCAGAACCTGAACGGCGAGGTGAAGCACCTGAAGGAGAAAGACGCCAAATCTATTGCCCGGCTCATCTCTGCCGCCGAGAACTTCCCCGAGGAGTTTGCCAAGGTGAAAACGCAGTTATTAGCCGATGTGGAGCAATTATCCACCAACACCCACCATCCCCAACTGGCAACCCCTGTGTTAGGCATCACCGGAACGGGCGGGGCGGGTAAATCCTCTTTGGTAGATGAACTGGTGCGCCGTTTCCTGGCTGATTTCCCCCAAAAGACCATTGCCATCATCTCCGTAGACCCGTCTAAGCGCAAAACCGGCGGCGCCTTGCTGGGCGATAGAATCCGGATGAACGCCATCAGCAACAGCCGCGTGTACATGCGCTCCCTGGCCACCCGCCAGAGCAACCTGGCTCTGAGCAAATACGTGCAAGACGCGGTAGACGTGGTGAAAGCCGCCGAGTTTGACCTCATCATCCTGGAAACCTCCGGCATTGGCCAGTCAGACACCGAGATCATAGAGCATTCAGATGCCAGCCTGTACGTGATGACGCCCGAGTACGGTGCCGCCACCCAGCTGGAGAAGATAGACATGCTGGACTTCGCCGACATCATTGCCTTGAACAAATTTGACAAGCGCGGGGCCCTGGACGCTCTGCGCGACGTGAAGAAGCAATACAAGCGCAACCACCAGCTCTGGGACGTGCACGATGACCAAATCCCCGTGTTCGGCACCATTGCCTCCCAGTTCAACGACCCGGGCATGAACCGGCTGTATAAAGCGGTTATTGCCAAGATCTCTGAGAAAACCGAGGTGGTCTTTGATTCCCAGTTGCAGGCCACCGGCGAGATGTCTGAGAAAGTGTACATCATTCCGCCAAGCCGCACCCGCTACCTTTCTGAGATCGCGGAGAACAACCGCGGGTATGACAAGTGGGTGCAGGAACAGGCCAGCGTGGCGCAGAAGCTGTACGGCATCCGTCAGTCCATCGAAGCTATTCAGGCTATTGAGGTAGAAGATAAAGACCGTCTTATCAAAGGGTTGGAGTATGCCTATGAAGAAACCGCTTTAAGGCTGGATGGGCAGAACAAGAAGCTGCTGGAGGCTTGGCCAGAGAAACGGCAGGCCTATAAAAATGAGTTCTTCGAATTCAAAGTGCGGGACAAAGTGCTCAAGATAGCCACCCACACCGAGAGCCTTTCGCACCTGCAGATCCCTAAAATCTCCACGCCCCGCTACGAGGCCTGGGGGGATCTACTCAAATGGAACCTGCAGGAAAACGTACCGGGCGAATTCCCCTACACCGCGGGCGTGTTCCCCTTTAAACGTGAAGGTGAAGACCCTACCCGCATGTTCGCCGGCGAAGGCGGACCAGAGCGCACGAACCGCCGGTTCCACTACGTAAGCAAGGGTCTGCCTGCCAAGCGCCTTTCCACGGCCTTTGACTCGGTGACCCTGTACGGCGAAGACCCAGACCTGCGCCCTGACATCTATGGCAAGATCGGGAATTCCGGTGTGAGCATCTGCTGCCTGGATGATGCCAAGAAACTATACTCGGGCTTTAACCTGGCGCACCCCATGACCTCGGTGTCCATGACCATCAACGGCCCGGCCGCCATGCTCACGGGTTTCTTCATGAACGCCGCCATTGACCAGCAGTGCGAACTGTACATCAAAGAGCAAGGGTTAGAAGACGAGGTAAACAAACGAATTGAGGCTATTTTCCGGGAATCGGGCCAAAAACGCCCCGTCTACCAAGGTGAACTTCCGGCTGGTAATGATGGCTTGGGCTTGATGCTGTTGGGCGTAACCGGCGACCAGGTGTTACCGGCAGACGTGTACGCCCAAATCAAGGAAAGAACGCTGGCTTCGGTACGGGGTACGGTGCAGGCCGATATCCTGAAGGAAGACCAGGCCCAGAACACCTGTATCTTCAGCACGGAGTTCGCGTTGCGCCTCATGGGCGATGTGCAGCAGTACTTCATTGACCACAACGTGCGCAACTTCTACTCGGTGTCCATCAGTGGGTACCACATAGCGGAGGCAGGCGCCAACCCTATCTCGCAGTTGGCCTTCACGCTGGCTAACGGCTTCACCTTTGTGGAGTACTACGTGAGCCGCGGCATGGACATTAACGCGTTTGCGCCTAACCTGAGCTTCTTCTTCTCCAACGGCATTGACCCTGAATATGCGGTGATCGGTCGGGTGGCCAGAAGAATCTGGGCCAAGGCAATGAAGCTGAAATACGGCGCTAATTCCCGTTCCCAGATGTTGAAGTACCACATCCAGACCTCGGGCCGCTCCCTGCATGCCCAGGAGATCGACTTCAACGATATCAGAACCACGTTGCAAGCCCTCTACGCGATCTACGACAACTGTAACTCGCTTCATACCAACGCCTATGACGAGGCCATCACCACGCCTACCGAGGCAAGCGTGCGCCGCGCCATGGCCATCCAATTGATCATCAACCGCGAGTTGGGCTTGGCCAAGAACGAGAACCCGCTGCAAGGCTCCTTTATCATTGAGGAACTGACGGATCTGGTAGAGGAAGCCGTCCTGTTGGAGTTTGACCGCATCACGGAGCGCGGCGGCGTATTAGGCGCCATGGAGACCATGTACCAGCGCGGCAAGATCCAGGAGGAAAGCTTGTACTACGAGACCCTGAAGCACACCGGTGAGTACCCCATTATTGGGGTGAACACTTTCCTGAGCAGCCAGGGCTCCCCTACGGTCATCCCATCGGAAGTGATCAGGGCTACTGAGGAAGAAAAGCAGTACCAGATCTCTATGCTGCAGGAGTTGCAAACCCGCCACGCAGAGAAAGCACCTCAGCTACTGAAGCAACTGCAGGAGGTGGCAGTGCAGAACGGGAACATCTTTGAGGCTTTGATGGAGGCTTCCAAATTCTGCTCCCTGGGCCAGATCACCAACGCTTTGTTTGCGGTAGGGGGCCAATACCGCCGAAACATGTAAACCGGGTCTTTTCCTAAAAACCCCCTTAAAAGGGAGCCAATAGATTTGGCTCCCTTTTTGCATTAATAACTTATCTTACAAGAAGTTGAAGGCTTTACCTAAAGATAATCATACGGTAACAGCTAAGTTAACTTAATTGTAGTATTTTACGTTATAAATATAAACGATCAAAGCAACCAGCCATGAAAAAGATCACAACAATTTCCTCCCTTTTGCTGCTTGGCGCCTTAGGCTTTTTAGCCACCACATGGTTAACCCCAGGAAATCTGCATGTAGATCTTTCTGATGAAGACTTCCACCTTTACTTATAAAGTGTAGTGCTGCTAAAACAAAAACCCCGCCGTGGCGGGGTTTTCTGTTTTAGGGAATCAAAATAGGCCAGAAACCGTACCTTTACTCTACAAAAGACAAGCTATGGAATTAAAAGACCTTTCCCAGAGAATCAGTTACATCATTGGCCGCGACATGGCCGCCAATTTTGCCAAACAAGGAATTGAAGTAGAACCCGAAGCCTTGCTGTTTGGGTTGAAAGAGGCCATTGGCGGCGCTCCTTCTAAACTAAGCCAGGAGGAAGTGCAACAAGCCATGATGCAATTGCAGATGCAAATGCAGGAAAAGCAGCAGGCAACTGCTGGTGCTTCCGGCGAACAGAATAAAAAAGAGGGTGAAGCTTTTCTTCAGGCTAATAAAGGGAAAGAAGGAGTTCAGTCCCTGCCCAGCGGCCTCCAGTACCAAGTGTTGGAAAGCGGCTCTGGCAAAACACCTACCAGAAACTCAAACGTGACTACCCATTACCACGGCACTTTGATCGACGGAACCGTTTTTGATTCTTCGTATGAGCGCGGTGAACCAGCGTCGTTCCCGGTAAATGGCGTTATTGCTGGTTGGACAGAAGCTTTACAGTTGATGAAAGAAGGCGATAAATGGCGTCTGTTTATTCCAAGCAACCTGGCCTACGGCTCAAGAGGTGCGGGCGCAGACATTGGGCCTAATGCTACTCTTATCTTTGATGTGGAGCTGATCACCGTCAATAACTAAGGATCTTATCTTATTAAAAGTAGAAAAGGAGCGGGTGCACCACAGCACCGCTCCTTTTTTTGTTCCCGAAGATCTTTCATCAAGTTTTATATTAGAAAAGACGTCTTCGGTGGCAAGTGCAGCAACCATATTCCTTAAGCGGCTGGTTCAGCGGGTAAGGCGGCAGTGTTCTTTCAATTAGGTTCCAGCTCTCTCCCTTTCTACAGGTTTTTAGGAGGCCAGGGGATCGGGTTCATGCAACAGCCAGTCTAATGCTTCCTCATCTTGGGTGAAGAAGTTGATTTTGATAGGCAGGTTAAAGGAACAGAACCGGTTAAGGGAATAGTCATGGATAAATTGTTGGTATTTGTTTTCTGACAAGACCAGGGCCACCTGAAGTTCTATGGCGATAAAATTAAAATGGTCTCCCTGCAGCATGTTCAGTTCCCACTCTTCGGCTTCTACAGAATGGTTACTTCGTTGATGGCTGTTTATCAGGCATTTCCCCAACTCATGTTCATTCAGGAGCTGGAACAATTGGTTCACCCCCAGTTGGCACTCCTCTAAGGAAACTTCCTTTTTCCAGATTAAACTGGCCATTTGGTTTGGTAGGTCTAAGGCTAATTGATAGGCGTCAGTCTCAAGTGAACCCATATGATAATTTAAATACAGAATTTTCCTATTACATGAAGAAATAACATTATCTATATTTTTATTTACATAAACCTACAACAAAATATATCAATCAGCTAATAAGTTTAAGTATTTATTTTTTTTATCCTATTTTAAAACTTACCTCCTCTTTATATAAAAGTATTTTGTACTTCACCTATTCCTTGGGTCTTTTATTGCAAAGAATAATTTCTGGATAGGTATGCTTTTATATGAAACTAGCTGTTACTTTTGCCCACTTTACTCAAGCGGGTAGGTTAAAATACTGCCCCTGGAGTGAAGGAATATAGGAGCCTTCCCAGAAGGAAGATCCAGAAGAGGTACATTTTTTATCTATTAGAAAGATGAACAATACCAACCACGCTCAACGGATTTCCGGAGCAGGTTTACTTATTGCCTTGGGCATCATCTACGGAGACATAGGAACATCTCCGCTGTACGTGATGAAGGCGGTGATTGGCTCTACCCCTATCAACGCTACTTTGGTGTACGGGGGTATTTCCTGCGTGGTCTGGACCCTTACCCTGCAAACCACCATTAAATATGTGGTGTTGACCCTGCAGGCCGACAACAAGGGCGAAGGCGGTATTTTCTCTTTGTATGCGCTGGTGCGCAGGAAAGCCTCCTGGCTCACCATCCCGGCCATGGTGGGAGGAAGCGCCTTATTAGCCGACGGCATCATTACCCCGCCTATCTCGGTCTCCTCGGCCGTGGAAGGGCTCCACATCCTTAACCCAGACATTCCTACCGTTCCCATTGTCATCGGCATACTGGTGCTGCTGTTCCTGCTGCAAAGCTTCGGGACGCAAATAGTAGGCAAGACGTTTGGCCCGGTCATGTTCCTTTGGTTCAGTATGCTGGCCATCTTAGGCATCAACTCTGTGTTACAACACCCGGAGATCCTGAAGTCCCTGAACCCTTACTACGCGTATGACTTGCTGGCCAACTACCCGGGCGGTTTCTGGCTTCTGGGGGCGGTCTTTCTGTGTACCACGGGGGCCGAGGCCTTGTATTCTGATCTGGGCCATTGCGGCAAGGGAAACATCAGGATCAGCTGGGCTTTTGTGAAAAGCTGTCTTTTGCTCAATTACTTTGGGCAGGGTGCCTGGCTTATGCAGTTTGAGGGGCAACGATTGGGCACACTTTCCACCAACAACCCCTTTTATGGCCTTATGCCGGACTGGTTCCTGCTCATAGGCATTATCATTGCCACCATTGCCGCCGTTATCGCGAGCCAGGCCCTGATCACCGGTTCCTTTACCTTGATCGGCGAGGCCATCCGGCTGAACATGTGGCCAAAAGTACGGCTTATCTACCCTACCAACGTGAAGGGCCAGCTGTATGTGCCCAGCATCAACCTCTTGCTTTTGATGGGGTGCGTGGGCGTGGTGCTGTACTTCCGGGAATCGGCGAACATGGAGGCGGCTTACGGCTTGGCCATCACGGTGACCATGTTGATGACCACTACCCTGCTGAGCTATTACCTGATCACCCGGCGCGTGGCGAAGGTCTGGGTGGGCTTGTTCCTGGCTGTGTATCTGGCCATTGAAGGCTCTTTCCTGATTGCCAACCTCATCAAGTTCCCGCACGGCGGATGGGTAACCCTGGTGATCGGGTTCCTGTTGATCTCCATCATGTACATCTGGCTGAAGGCCTTTTACATCAAGCGCCGCCTCACCGAATACGTGCCCTTGCCAGAATACGTGCCTGCCCTGCGGGAACTGAGCGAAGACGATTCTATTCCCAAGTACACCACGCACCTGGTGTTCATGACCAGTGCTGACCGTACCACCGACATAGAATCGAAGATTATCTACTCTATTTTCCAAAAGAGGCCCAAACGGGCCGACATCTACTGGTTCATTCACGTGAATACCTTGGATGAGCCTTACACCATGGACTACAAGGTAAAGGTACTGGCCAACCAGGATGTGGTGCGCATTGACTTCAACCTGGGCTTTAGGGTGGAGCAGCGGATCAACCTTTTCTTTAGGAAGGTGGTGGAAGATCTGGTCCAGAACAAGGAAGTAGACATCACCAGCCGGTACAGTTCCCTGAACAAGCAGAACCTGATAGGCGATTTCAGGTTTGTGGTGCTGGAGAAGTTCCTGAGCTACGAGAACGACCTGCCTTTCTGGGAAAACACCATCATGCAGTCGTACTTCTACATCAAACAGTTCACCCCGTCAGAAGGCAAATGGTTTGGCCTGGATACCAGTTCGGTGAAAATCGAAAAGGTGCCCCTGATCATCAAACCCGCCCGGGAAGTGGAATTGAAGCGCGTGCGGTAACACTTGTTACTCGGTTTTAAGGCTATTTTAAGGAAACCACCCTAAAACAGAACGGCCACCTGAAGAGGTGGCCGTTCTGTTTTAGAAGAAACATCAAGAGAAAGAACAGTTTCATTGCTGTTCTATAGAACCAGGTCTTAAACGCTAGTTACTGCCGGTCCAGGCCAGGTAGTTCATCTTCTGGGCTTCTGTGACGGGAGAACTACGCTCTGCCCGGTATTTCACGGTTTGGTCTTTCAGCAACGTAACCGGCAGGATCATGAGTTGCCCACTTCTGCTCACCACCAGTTCCAGCGCATCACCTACCTGGTAGGCAGGAATAATCTTGTTCAGGTCATCAGTTACCCGGTAGCCGTTCATGCCGATAATCTCATCATGCACGTTAAGTCCCGCTTGCCAGGCACTGCCGTTACGTGTAACGGTGGTCACTACTGGTTTGCCCGTGGCAAGGGAGATTCCCGCCCCCAGCAGCGGCTGGTTCGTGCCGTGGTTCAAATCTTTCAAAGTAATACCAACCGTGCCTAAAAACGCGTTGTAATCAGGCGTTTCTACCCCATAGACGTACCGGCTAAAGAAGTCATCCATGGAACGGCCGGTGAATTTCTCTATGCCTTCCTGGAATTCCTTCTCGGTGAAGCCGCGGTTCTTCTTTTTGTAGTACAGGTCATACATCGCTTTCATGGCGTCATCCAGAGTTTTGGTGCCGTTGGTCGCCTTCAGGATCTCCATGTCCAGCAGCATGCCCAGCAGGGCGCCTTTGCTGTAGTAAGAGAGGTGCGTGTTGTAGGAGTTCTCATCGGGGCGGTATTGCTTGATCCAGGCGTCAAAACTGGATTGGGCCGCCGAGACCACCTTGTTACCCGGGGTGTTTTCTACGCTGGTGATGCTGCTGGCAATCTTCTCCAGGTGCTCCTGCTCAGAGGTGAAGCCCGCACGGCGCATGATCAGGTCAGCGTAATAGGTGGTGAAGCCCTCAGACACCCACAGCAGGCGCGAGTAATTCTCCTGGTTGTAGTCAAACGGGCCCAATTCAATAGGGCGCAGGCGCTTCACGTTCCAGAGGTGGAAGTATTCGTGCGCTACCAGGTTCAGAAAGCCTTTGTACGTTCTCTCGTTGCCGTACGTGGTGCGGGTGGCGTGCAGGGTGGTGGAATTCAAGTGCTCCAGCCCGCCGCCGCCGGCCGCCAGGTTATGGACAATGAAGAGATAGTACTTGATGGGCAATTCCCCAAACACCTTGGCCGACTCATCGGTCACGCGTTTCATATCGGCGGTTAATCTGGCAGGGTCATAGTTGGCATCGCCGTACATGGCTACCTCGTGCTTTACCCCGTTGCTCTCAAAGGAAAGGATCTCATGGTTGCCTATCTCAATAGGGGAATCCGCAAGAACGTCATAGTTGGGGGCGCGGTAGGTGAAAGGTTTGCCCTCCACCACCGGTAACCCGGTAGACACCTTGCTCCAGCCCTTGTAGGGCACTACCGTTAAGGTAGAAGGCAGGTCCTTGTGGCCTTCGGGGTACATGAACACGCTGGTACCGTTCAAATAGCCGTGGGTGGCGTCAATGAAACTGGTGCGCACGCTCAACTCATAGGCGTACACTTTGTAGGTAACGGTCACGTCTTTTCCGCCGGTGGCCACGCGCCAGGTGTTCTTATCGGTTTTTTCCGCTTTGACCCGATTTTTGCCTACGTGCGCCTGAAACGCTTCCACGTTCTTTGGGAATTCCCTGATGAGGTAAGACCCCGGGGCCCAAACCGGCATGGTCACCTCCAGGTTTTTCCCCCTGAAGCCTTCCAGCCGCATCTCCACCTCAAAGTAATGGGTGTGGGGCTCTGGCATTGACAACCGGTATGAAATGGAAGGCGCCGCGTACGCGGAAGACGAAAGTGCTACTGCCAGCAGCAACAGCACCCCGTACGCCCAGGAATGGATTATTTTTTGCATAAACAAGTGTGGGGTAGTTTGGATTAATACCGCATAATACGGCTAAAAACGGGAGAAACCAAGGAAGGGACCGCCTGAGGTAACCGAAGCCCTGGGCAAAAACGTATGCACTGGAAAATAAAGAATATGAAGAAAATTTGGATCGGCTTTGGTTTGCTTTTTACCGCCCTGGTGGTGTACGCTTTTGTATTAAAGCCAAGTGAGGCCCCCGGGAACATGGTACGCCGCACCAGCGCAGACGGCCGCGACCACGACTTCCATGGCTCCCACACCTCAGACACCTTGGCCGGGCCAGAAGAGAAGCGGGCATCTTTGGGAGTATTAAAAGGCAACTATGCCACAAAACAAGACAGCATGGTAGCGTTTGCCCTGCAGCGGTACGGCATTGACTATAGCTACGGGGGAGCCACCGAAGAGGGCTTTGACTGCTCTGGCTTCATCACCTACGTTTATGACCAGTTTGGAGTGACGGTGCCGCACGGCTCTTCGCTTCAGGCGAAGGTAGGCGAGAGTGTTCCGCTGGAGCAGGCTAGGAAAGGGGATCTGATCATTTTCACGGGCACCAAGGTAGAAGACCGCACGCCCGGCCACGTGGGCATCGTGATCACCAATCCTCCTAAAGGAGTGCAGTTCGTGCATTCTTCCTCAAACGGGGGCGTAAAGGTAAGTGAGGTGGAAGGCACCTTATACCAGCAGCGCTTCCTGGATGTGAGGCGGGTTTTGCCTTAGTCCTTAAAGGAAAAGATCATCCTTCCCTTCTATTTTACCCACCAGCATAAGCAAGGGTGGCTCCTGCCTTACCTTGCCATTCTCCAATTAAGGAGGGAGCGTTCCTGTTTTCTGTGGTTGGCGGTACTTTTTGAAGAGTATTGTTTTGAGAGCGTTTTCAGGAAAACAGGTTAAATTCAAACCCGTTCTGGCGTTTAAAGCCCACCAGCCTCCATAAACGAAAAAAAACATAAGGCAAAAAAATACCCGGCCACTGCAGTAGCCGGGTACGGAATCCTTTGAAATGGTATCAAGCGACACGAAAGAGAACTGCCTCTCAGTCGCATGGGCTACCTCATGCCGGATTCGCCAGTAGACGAAGTCTAGTTAGCAAGCTTCAACACGGTTAACGGTTGACACATGAGCTAGGCTTAATACATTTTTACTGGGATTAGACACTTTTACCTCCTTTCTTTAAGTCCGACATAAACCCATCCGCTGCGCCAAGTAATTTATGGTTTGGCTAGAGAGGCCCGGAGCACTCGCTTCCGTTTTATAAAGTTAAAAAACGGTTGGATAGTTCAAAAGGTTTGATGAAAAAAATACTCTTTTATTCGACCGTATTTTCATCCCTGTTTCTTGAAAAATAACCAGACCCAAGTGGTCGCAATTGTGAATTCTATTAAAGCATCCAGCAGGTACACGTCCAAAATCTCGTCCCGGGTGGCATAGCGCATGTCTACCGCCCCCATGGCCAGCGCACTGAAGAAACCTAGCACCTGCGGGCTTTTCTCCTCCTGCGGCAAGAAGGCCGCCGTGAGCAGGGCGGCCCCAATGGCCAGGATCAGCAAGCCAACCGTGACCACCAACCGCACTTCGTTTTTGGGGCCGGTCACTGCCAGAAAGCTGGGCATGTGCAAAAGGGGCCAAACCCCGGTGAGGGCAAAGTAACTCCCCTGCCCTAGTAAAAGCCATTTTCGCATAGGTGCTTTTTCATACGTGCAGGCCCTTCTGCGAGAAACTTTCTGGGCCGGAGATTTTTGGATTGTAATTTGCTTATATTTAATACCTAAAACCCTAAACCACCAAACAGCAGCGTGTATGAAAAAGATCTTTTTACTTGCCCTCTTCCTTTGCTTGACTACCCTTGGCTGGGCGCAGAAAAAATCTCCCATTGGCATCTGGACCAATGAAGAGAAAGAAGCCCGCTTTGAGATTTACCAGTGCGGCGATAAACTCTGTGGCAAGATCATCTGGCTTAGTGAACCGAACAGAGACGGCAAACCTAAAGTAGATCAATTCAACCCAGACCCAAAACTGCAGAAACGTCCTGTGATGGGCTTGGTGTTCCTGAAGAACTTCTCCCCCGTGGGCGATAACAAATGGGACGACGGCACCATCTATGACCCAAAATCTGGCAAGACCTATTCCTCTTACATGAAGCTGCTGGGCAACGGCAAGCTGGAGGTGAAAGGCTATATTGGCATCTCCTTGATTGGACGGTCCCAAACCTGGACCAGGGTGAACTAAGCCACTACTTTTTACCATAAAACGCCAACGGGGACTTCTGATTCAGAAGTCCCCGTTGGCGTTTTATGGCTTTCCCTGAAAAAACAGGCCAGAAATCGGGCCTGGTCTTAGAACAGGTCCAGGATGTTGATTTTTTTGTCGCGGAATACAAAAGACTCCCCTTTGCGTTTGCCGGCCATGGCCTGGAAAACTGGTGAGGCGGTTGAAATCGCGAAGAATTTCTCGCCAGCTAGGTTGATCTCGCCCAGGCTCACGGAGATGAAATAGTTCTGCGCGTCTGTGCGCACAATAGACCCCAGTGAAACATCTTCGTTCACCTTGTTACGCACAATGCGCTTCAAGATGCTCTGCTTGGCAATGGCCTCGTCCAATTGCTTGGCGAACATATCCCGCTGAATGTGGCAGGCCTCCCTGAAGGATTCGAACTTATCTTCAATGGCTCCCTGGCTTTCGTTCGCGCTGGCCTGGGCTTCCTCCATGGCTTGCCGCGCGTTCTCCACGAAATCAGTTTGCTGGCGAAGGCACTCTTCTAACAACCTATGTTTTATATCCAGGTCAAGGGTAGTTTCAGAAGTCATAGACATAGTTTTATAAGGTACAACAGTTGATGCTCTCTACTTTTTGGGCGTTACTAAAGGAGGGAAAGGGGCCTCTGGTTATCTGCGACGGACCTGTATTCCGGCACTTTTCAGCAAAGGGCTCGGTAAACAGCAACAGAGGGCTTCAGTATAACACGCAAAGCTTTAAACTGATAATATGGTTTTTTGTTGGATAAAAACCATGAAAAAGTTGGGATTCTACCAATTAATCCTCCTTTAGAGCTTTATTAGCCGGGTTTGCACCAGATTTGTATCATACCAGAGCTTCAGGAAATAAGTGCCTGCCCCTAAATCAGCCACTGAGAAAGTGGTACCCGCGGGGGCGAAAGTGCGGATATGCCGCCCTACCATATCATAGATGGCAATCTTTTGCGGCACCCCCTGCCCTGCCCGTAGGTGTACCTCGCCCCACGTGGGGTTAGGGTAAAGCACCAGGGTTCCGGCCGGCGGGGCCGGCGGAATGATCAAGGCATCTTCCCGAACCGATTTTACCACCTCCAGAAGCCATTGGTTGGGGTCTACTTCAACGCCCAACACCGTCCCGGCTACCTGAAACTGGTACTCTTCCTGCTGTTGCCGGTGCCGCACCACTACTACCGTATCTTTCAAGGAGGTTCTGATCTTATACTCCACCTCCGTGGTGAACAAAGGAGTAGCCGGGCTGGAAGTAGTTTGTAGGCTTCTTAGGTACACCTTGTTTCCTGCCTGCGCCCAGGACACGTCAAAAATGGGGAATCCTTCGCCGTATACCCATTGGTCAAAGAAATACTGGAAAGAGCGGCCACTTACCCGTTCCACCACCTGCTGGAAATCTCTGGTGGTAGCCACTTTATGCTGGTAGGCTTGGCGGTATTCCTGCAGCACCCGCAAGAACAAAGCGTCTGAGGCCAGGGCATGGCGCAGCATGTGCAGCACCAGCGCTCCTTTGCGGTACGTAAGGGCAGAACTGAAAATGCGGGCCACGTTGGTGCTGTCTTTCACAAAAACTGATCCGGCTGGCTGGCTTAAAGTGCTTTGGTACGCCCGGTTAAGCCAATTGGCTCTTTCTGCGGGCCAGAGCTTTTCCAGGGCCAGCAGTTCACTGTAAGAGGCGAAGCCCTCATTCAACCAGATGTGGCTCCAGTCTGCAGTGGTGACTTCGTTTCCCCACCATTGATGGGCCAATTCATGGGCGGTAAGGGTGAACTCAAAGGTGGATTGGGTAGTCATGGTCTGGTGCTCCATGCCGCCGCCAATGGGCGCCATGCTATGGCCGTACTTTTCCCGGTGAAAAGGGTAAAGCCCAAACAACTCAGAAAATAACTGTAGAAAAGGTCCTGTTCTGTCAATTTCGGGTTTAAAGGTGGCCAAGGCCTGCGGATAGAGGTAATTCTGCACCAGCACCGGCTTAGGAGCCCCCGGTAAAGCCACGTCAAAGGAATATTCCTCGTATTGACCTACGGCCACCGAGATGAGGTAATAGGCAATAGGATAGGTAGAACGCCATTCATACCGGTGCTTTTGATCAGGCAAGGGGGTAATGCGCTGCAACAGCCCGTTTGCCCCTACCTTGTTAGACACATCAGTGGTGACCCAAACCGTGACTGAATCTGCTTTGTCATACAGCAACTGCTTGCACGGAAACCATTCTGAGGCGGCAAAGGGTTCGCTCAGACTCCAGGCCACCTGTTGCCCCCAAGGCTGCGCAATACCAGTATTGAACCCGTTGCCAATGGCGGCACTCGCCCCCGACGGCGCCCGGCCCGCATAGAAAACCTGCACTTGGAATTTCTGCCCGGCCGTAACGGGAGTGGGCAATTCTGCGGTGACTTCATTGCCCGAGCGGCGCACCATGCAGGGTGTCCCGTTCAGCAACACCTGTTGGATGTTGAAATTGGAATGCAGCTCAAAGGCAAACTGGCGCACCGTGATGGCTACCGCCGAGGCATTGAGCACCACGTTCCCGCTGATGTCCAAAGAATTCCGCTCCAGTTGCAGATCCAGCTTGTACCAGTGAAGGTCATACTGGCGCATCAGGTCCCGGTGTGGAGGCGAGGTAATGCCATCCGCCAGAAGGGCGGGCACAGTCTGTAACCGGGAGGCCGCGCAGAGGTGCAGGTCCCTGTCTGGGGCCTGCGCCACCGCCTCAAGACCACAAGGAAAGAGCAAAAGACCCAGCCTCAGCAGCTTAAAGAAAACCAGGAATTGGAGAGCGGTAAATCGTTGTACCATACGCGAGCTATACGGATTTTCTTTGGGTGGAAGGTACTGCTAAAACGCGAAAGAGACCTGAAATTTTATTTCAGGTCTCTTTCTGCAAAATAGTCAATAAATCTACTGCACCACTACTTTTCCTGCCTGGGTGGTTTTGCCCACGATTACCTGAATGGTATAGGTCCCTTTCCCAAGCCGGGTCAGGTTCAGCTCCCGGAAATAGGTGCCTTCTACCGTTCCCAGATCTTCCTGGTGCACGGTTTTTCCCAGGTTGTCTACCACCCGTACCTGGGCTTTGGCCTTTTTGGGAGAGGTGAAGGAATAGGTGACCGGCCCACTGGTAGGGTTGGGAAAGAAGCGGAGCTCCAATTTAGCCGCTTTCTGGGCTTCCTTCTTTTTCCTGCCTTTGGCTGCCTGCTTTTCCCCTGAATTAATCGTGGCCTTCGCCTCTTGTAGAAGGATGATCCTGGTATTGTCTCCCCTTCTGAGTTTCACCACGTCATAATCACCGGGTTCAATAACCTCCCCGGTGTCTTTCTTCCGGAGCCTCCTGATGGTGATTCCCTCAGTACCCTCCTCTTTCAGCACCCGAATGGTCTCTCTCCCCAACAGGGAATCCCCGGACAGGGAAAAGGTACTGTCAATTCTGAAGATCCGGGGATTAACCAGGGAATCAATAGTGATGGCCCGATGTACCACGGTAGGGTTGCCCCGCAAGGTGAAGGCCCTTACCCGGGTTCTCCGCAGGGAGTCGCCGCCTAAAGTAGTGGCCCCATATACCCGAATCTCCTTGTTTCGGGAAAAAACAGAATCTGGAGCAGCTAACCTGAAAACCATGGTTCTAAGTGAATCTCTTCCCTGAGAAGGTACCACCTTGATTACCTCCCCCAGTTTCCCAGCTGATATACGCACCGGGCTCAAGGGTTTAGCCCCTAATTTTTTGAAAGACGCCGAATCTGCCTGAAGTTTTTCCAAGGCTTTGCCCATGCTCGTGCCCGCCGGGATGGTGAGGGTGGTATCCAGCACGTAATACGTATCCCCTTCCTGCCGGAAAATCTTCACTTTGGCCTTTTTGGGTGCGCCTGCCTGGGCTTTCTCTTTCTCCTGGGCCTGGGCCGGCAGATGGAGCCCGCCGGCCAGTAACAGAAAGGAAAGGAGCCCTAAAAGTGAGTATTGTTTCTTTCTCATAACATTAGTACATTAGGTAAAGCTATCTGGTTGATGTCTACAATATTACCGGGTAGGATCTTAACCGGTGGTTAAGGCTTGGTTAAAGTCTGTTAAAGAAACGTTAAAGTAGAAATACCCCATTGGTAAGCTTTTATCTTTGCCTAGATGAGAAAGAAAACATTGCTATGGGTCATTTTTCTGATGACGATCTCCCTGATTGGGCTGATCGGGTTCCAGGCGTTCTGGATCCACCATGCCGTGCAGATGGAAGAGGAGGTATTTGACCGGAACGTGAACGATGCCCTGCACCAGGTAGTGCGCCGGCTGGAAACCCAGGAAGCGGTGCATTTCCTGAAGGAAGAAGCCCCCCAGATACGGGCCGCCGTCCTGTCACCAGAGCCACCGTCTCTTCCCGAACCGGAAAAGCCCAAACGGGTGATGGCCCACAAAACCCCACGTAGCCCCAGGCCAGCGTCTGCCCCCACCCCCCCTGCTGCCCAAGCACCCTCCCAGCGGCACCCAGTCCTGCTTTCCCCTAACCAGATCATGGTAGCCCCCAGCCAGATGGCCCCGGTTACTGCCCCCAATGTCATCATCACTCGGGCGGAGGCCGCTACCCTCACCACGGGGAAAGAGCTTAGGACCAGCACCTACCTGAGGGGCGCGCGCGTGATGGCTCACGGCGGCAAGCCGGTAACGGGAGGCCAACCAGTGGAGATTTTCGGGAAGGGAGCCACGGACTCGGTGGTTATCTGGAAAATCATTGCCTCCCAGAAGCCGATTATTGACTCTTTTCACAGAAATCACCCCATAAAGTACCTTCCGGCCAGAGTTGATTCTGGGGTGGTATTCAGGATGAGCCCAGATTCCCTCACCCGGGCCCGCCAGCAGGAACTGTTACGCCAGATCAAAAACAGGAACATTCAGGAAGTACGGGTAGAGAAAGGCAAAAGCATTGCCATCATGGTAGACACCCTGCCCAATAAAACGTGGCGGCAGGCCATCACTTTGCAGAGAGACTCCTTAACCACTACGGTGCCCGTCTACGCGAAGACCAGGAGAGGAAATACGGTAGTCGGGACGGCTTCTTCTACGCACGGTTTTACTTATACCCTTTCCCCCACCAGGGTTCCGGTAAAAAAGGAGAAACCAGCCCCTGCCCCCGTGAAAAAGCTGGCTCCGGAAAAAGCCCCTCATAAAAAAGCCGAAGCCAAGGCCCAGCACCTGAACCAGGTCATGCAGCAGATGGCGGTAGAATACGTGAGAAAAGAAAAGCCGCTGGCAGAACGCCTGCAGCAACTGCACCTCAATGACCTGTTGGCTTCTGAACTACAGGCCCGCAACATCTTTACCCCGTATCATTGCAAGCTTCAGACCGTGGCAGGTAGAAACGGCGCGGAGATCGTGTTGGCCTCGTCTAATAACCTGGTGCTGCCGGCCAACCTGCGGGAGAACGAATACGCCGTGCGGCTGTTCCCCAATGATGTCATGACCGCGCCGGGCTTTCTGTTGCTCAATTTCCCCAACCGCAACCTGTACGTGTGGCAGAGCCTGTTGATCCCTTCGCTTATCTCAGTGCTGTTTACGCTCATCATCATTGGCACCTTCTCTTTCACGCTATACACCATTCTGCGCCAGAAGAAGATCTCAGAGATCAAAAACGACTTCATCAACAACATGACGCATGAATTCAAAACCCCCATTGCCACCATTTCTTTGGCTTTGGATGCGTTGGTGAACCCCAAGGTGCGCACAGATGAGGCACGGGTAGACTATTACGCCCGCATCATCAAAGACGAGAATAAACGCATGCACCAACAGGTAGAGAAAGTGCTGCAGACGGCCCAGATGGAGCGCAAGGCGCAGCAACTGGCCTTTGAGAAGGTAGACGTGCACCAGCTGATCAGGAAAGTGGCCGAACCCTTTCAACTGCACATTGAGCAGCGCCAAGGGGTACTGGACCTGAAACTGGATGCCCAGGAAGCCGAGATCTGGGCCGATGCCGGGCACCTGGCCAACATGATCGGCAACCTGCTGGACAACGCGAACAAATATTCACCCAACGCCCCAAAAATCGTGATCCAGACCTCCACCATTGCCAAAGGCTTGCACATCACCGTGGAAGACCAAGGAGTAGGCATGTCCAGGGAAGCCCAGAAAAGGGTTTTTGAGAAATTCTACCGGGTACCCACCGGCAACGTGCACAACGTGAAAGGGTTCGGGCTGGGGCTCAGCTACGTCAAGACCATGGCCGAGGCCCATTCCGGAAGCATCCACCTCCGCAGCGAGCTAGGGAAAGGCAGCAAGTTCACCTTGTGGCTCCCGTTTCAGAAACATGTCAGCTAAGCAGCTTATCTAACTTTAACGCTTTCCATCCATGACAGCACATACCGCCACCCGCCTTCTTCTGGTAGAAGATGACCCTAACTTCGGCATGGTCCTGAAAGATTACCTGGAACTCCATGATTACGAGGTCACTTTGTGCACCGATGGCCTGCAAGGCCTGCGCACGTTCCAGAAAGAAGCCTTTGACGCCTGCATCCTGGATGTCATGATGCCCCTGAAAGATGGTTTCTCCCTGGCCACCGACATCAAGAAAGCAGACCCGCAGATGCCCGTGATCTTCCTGACCGCCAAGGCCATGAAAGCCGACATGCTAGAGGGGTTCAGGATAGGCGCCGATGACTACATCACCAAACCCTTTGATTCTGAGATCCTGCTCTGCAAGCTGAAAGCCATTTTGCAGCGCAAGGCCATCTCCTCGGCCCCAGAGAAAACCCAGTCCACGGAGTATCAACTGGGCCGTTACCACTTCAATGCTAAAACCCGCTTGATCACCCATGATGGCGAAACCCAGAAGCTTTCACCCAAAGAGGCGGAATTGCTCCTGCTCCTTTGCCAGTACCTCAATGATGTGTTGCCCCGCGAGGTAGCCCTGAGCAGAATCTGGAAAGACGACAACTATTTCACGGCCCGCAGCATGGATGTGTTTGTCACCAAGCTGCGCAAATACCTGAAGGCAGATCCCAGCGTAGAGATCATCAACGTGCACGGGAACGGTTTCCGGCTGGTGGCCCCGGTGAACGAAGCCCAGATTCTGGCTCCTTCTATGTAAAATCAGCTAGTTCTGGCTCTATCCAGCTATGCGTGTTTTGTGTCTGATTTTCCATAAGCAGGCACAAAACACGCATTTTTGCTTGCTACAGAGGTAGAAAACCAAGTTCGTGATAATAAGCGCAGGAAAGGCAATTGTTTAAGTTTTCAAAAGATCAAGGTCCCGAAATGAACAAAAAGGGCAAAGTCAGATGTAGGGGCAATCCCTTATGGCCGCCCAGGCAACTAGTTCTACCGTCTGGATTCTTTCCTTTAGGTGAGCGAAGAGGGGTGTTTACTCCTGCTGTTGGGGATCTTTAGTATCCTTTTGGGTTATCGCTTTATTGCACAGAAGGTTCTTCAGGCGGATTGTTCATCTCCTACCCCCTTCAAAGGGGGACGAAATTCCGGTGCATTAAAAAAGCTATTGAAGCCCTACGGAACAAGAGATAGGAAAAGAAGGCGAAGGGGCATCCACAAGAGAATGGGCATTCCTCAGGGCTCCAACCTTTACTAAGAAGGCTTACTGATTTTGGGCTTGTTTTTCAGAAAATGCGCAGAAATCAGGTTGGGGAGAACTTTTAGGCCCCGGAAAGGGAACAGTGTAGAATTTTTCCGCATCTTCACGACCGGAAACACTCCTGTTCACGTTTATTTATCCCTCCCATGAAGCGCATTGCCATTTTCCCGGGCTCTTTTGATCCTTTCACCAATGGTCACCATGATGTGGTACAGCGCGGGTGCGAGCTGTTTGACAACATCATCATTGCCATTGGCAACAACAGCAGCAAGAGCAGGTATTTTCCGGTGCAGGAGATGGTTTCAATTATTGAGGGCGTGTTCAAAGACAATCCGCAGGTCTGGGTGCAGGCCTATAAGGGCCTCACCGCCGACTTCGCCAAGGAGGTGGGCGCTAAGTTTCTGCTGCGGGGTTTGCGCAACACGACTGACTTTGAGTATGAGAACACCATTGCGCAGGCCAACCGGCACGTGAACCCAGAGCTAGAGACGGTTTTTCTCATCACCTCGCCCACCCTGGCGGCCATCAACTCCTCCATCATCAGGGAGATCCACCGGTTTGGGGGCAATGTCCAGGATTTTATCCCCTTCCACCTTTCTTCATTGCCTTCAAATAGTCCCGGATAACGAATTGGATGGAGGCATATGACTCGGGTAGAACTTCCAGCACTTCATCTGGGGTCATGAACCGTACTTCCTCAATGAATTCCTCGGCCTGGGGCTTCATGTAGGTATCATCCAGGCACTGCATGGTGAACCAGCTGGTTTTCTTCAGGATTTTGTTTCCCTTGAAGGCGTAGGAGTGCCAGGTATTGGGGAGTTCCCCGGTAATGGCCACCTTGATGTTGCATTCTTCCTCCACTTCCCGCAACGCGCCCAGTTGGGTTTCTTCAGACTTCTTGATCTTTCCCTTGGGTAGATCCCACATGCCCATGCGGTAGATCATCAGGATCTTGCCTTCTTTCACTACCAGGCCACCGGCTGCTTTGATGATCTTGAACTGGTCTTTGAGGTGGTCAATGAGCTTTTTCTTCTTATCGGTGACCAGGGTGAGAGAATCCAGTTTTTTGAGCTTCTTTACTTCCATGAGCCGTACCAGGCGGTCAATGAGCACAGAATCCACGTCCCTGATGAGCACGTCGCCAATCAGGTCTTTGGAGGTGAACTGGTCGTCTTTACCTAGCACCAAATCATATTTGTGCTTAAAGATCTTGTCACTGCTTCTTTTGATGATCAGTGGGATATCGTTGATAAAGACATTCATGCAGGTATCGCTTATGTACGGAGCGTATGGAGATACAAAATAAGAAAGAATTTTCATAGGGCACAAGCCAGGGCGGTGGGGAAAAGATTACTACTATTTGTGTAATTTCGCCCATGCCACAAACTCAAACCGCCGCTCAGATAGCGGCTTACCTTCTGGAATCCCAGGCCGTGCGCCTTCGTCCAGAGCAACCGTTCAAGTGGAGCTCCGGCTGGAACTCCCCTATCTATTGTGATAACCGCGTCACGCTTTCTTATCCGCATATCCGTTCGTTCATTAAAGAGGCGCTGGCCCAGGCCATCCGAGAGCGCTTTTCGGGCGTTCAGGCCATTGCCGGGGTGGCCACTGCTGGCATCGCGCAAGGCGCTTTGGTGGCAGACATCCTCAACTTGCCGTATTTATACGTACGCCCTGAGCCAAAAAGCCATGGAATGGGGAATCAAATTGAAGGAAAAATGGAAAAAGGCCAGCGAATCGTGTTGGTGGAAGACCTGATTTCTACCGGAGGTTCCTCGCTCAAGGCGGCTAAAGCCGTGCAAGCGGCTGGCGGTGACGTTATTGGCATGGCGGCCATCTTCACCTATGGGTTCCAGCAAGCCGAAGACAATTTCGCTGCCGCCGGCATTCCCATGATCTGCCTCAGCCACTACCATGCCCTTCTGGAAACCGCGGCCGCCCAAGGCTACATTTCACCAGAGGCCATCACCACCCTGGAGCAATGGCGCCAACAACCGGAGACGTGGGGGAAATAATTTTTGATTGAATGAATGAGAGATTGAGAGATTGAATGAGTGAGAGATTGAATGATTGAGAGAATGGAAGAATAAAATATTGAAAGGGTGAAAAGGCGTTTTGAGGCTAATTCTCTGGAAACAGGCAAACAAACCTCCAATCCTAAATTATCCGTATTTTATAAACCAATCTCTCACTCATTCAATCATTCAATCTCTCAATATGAAAATCGGCCTTCTCTCAGATACCCACAGTTACCTGGATGACCGCATTCTGGCGCATTTGTCGGGGTGTGATGAGATCTGGCATGCCGGGGATTTTGGCACGGCAGCGGTTTCTGAGCGCCTGTCTGAAATAGCCCTGGTGCGAGGGGTGTATGGCAACATTGACGCTGGAGACGTGCGCGCCCTGCACCCCAAAAACCTACGATTCAACTGCGCCGGGTTGGAGGTCTTGATGACACATATTGGCGGTTACCCCGGCAAATACGCCCCAGAAGTACGTACCCTGCTGAAAGACAAGCTACCAGACCTGTTCATCTGCGGGCATTCGCATATCCTGAAGGTGATGACCGACCCCAAGCATGGGAACTTGCTGCACCTGAACCCCGGGGCGGCGGGCCGGCATGGGTTCCACCAGGTGCGCACCATGATGCGGTTCTCTGTACAGGAGGGCAAGGTGAAGGACCTGCAGGTCATTGAACTGGGCAAGCGGGCATAAAAAAAGTGTGGCCCCAGGGGTCACACTTTCTAGTATCTTCTTGAATGAGTACTCGCGTCCAGTTTGCCGAAAGGCAGTAGGCGAACGAAAAAACGCAGAATTACTCAGCGGTAGCTACGGCAGCGTTTGCAGCTGGAGCGGAAGCGAAACGAGCTTTCAGCTCTTCAACATCTACGTTCTTGATAACTGGAGTAGACAACAATTGCTTAATGATGCGTTGTTTGTTGTTCTGTCTTGCTTTATTCTTGCGGTCTTTTCTTTTTAATCTAGTAACTGCCATCGGTCAATATTTAAAATTGAATCGCAAAAGTAAGTTATTACTTTTACAATCTCAACAATTCAGCTTAAAAAAACACATGAATCCATATATTGACCTTAGAAGCGATACGGTCACCAAACCCACCCCTGCCATGCTGGAAGCCATGTTTCAGGCGCAGGTAGGGGACGATGTATACAGTGAAGACCCCACGGTGAATGAGTTACAGGCCTACGGCGCCCACCTCTTCGGTATGGAGGCCGGCCTCTTCTGCCCTTCCGGCACCATGACCAACCAGATCGCCATTAAATTACACACCCAGCCCCTCTCTGAGGTTATCTGTGAGCGCAACAGCCACATCTACGTGTATGAAGGCGGTGGCATCGCGTTCAACTCGGCAGCCTCGGTGCAATTGCTGGACGGGGTGCGCGGAAAGATTTCGCCGGAGCAGGTAGCGGCAGCCATCAACCCAGACAACATCCACTTCCCGGTAACCAGCTTGGTTTCTTTAGAGAATACCTGCAACAAAGGAGGCGGCTCTTATTATACCCTGCCAGAGATTGCGGCCATCTCAGAGGTCTGCCAAAAGCACCACCTCCCGCTGCACTTAGACGGCGCCCGCGTGTTCAATGCCCTGGTGGCCTCCGGAGAAGAGGCAAGAGAATATGGCCGCTACTTTGACACCATCTCCGTCTGCCTTTCCAAAGGGTTGGGGGCGCCGGTAGGTTCTTTGCTGTTGGGTCCCAAGCCCCTCATAGAGCAAGCCAAACGGGTGCGCAAGGTACTGGGTGGCGGCTGGCGCCAGGCTGGTTTTCTGGCCGCGGCAGGCCTTTACGCGCTCCAAAACCACGTAACCCGTTTGCAGGAGGACCATGACCACGCTACTCTCCTAGGCAACGCCCTGGCGCAGGCGCCATATGTAGCTTCTGTCATGCCCGTAGAGACCAACATCGTCATCTTCACGCTTGCGCCGGAAGTAACCACTGATGCTTTCCTGGGGTACCTGGCGCAGAAAGGCATCCAAGGCACTTCCTTCGGGCCACAGATGATCAGGTTTGTCACCCACTTAGACCTCTCCCCTGACATGGTGACCGCCATTATCCAGGCAATTGAAGGGTATCAGGCATAAAACTGATCAATACCCGGTTTAGCGGCTGTTCTTGGAAAACAGGGGTTAAACCGGGATTGGATTTGGTTTTACTTCTCTTTTATCTGAAAAAAACCAGCGGGAGGAAGATCAGCTAGGAGGCCATAATGAAAAGGTGAAAATTCAAGGAAAAGTACTAGCTTTAAAAGCCAGCAAGGGAAAGCGAACCCCTTTGGTTAAACTGGCGGTAATCCCTGTCCCTGCCTCTGCTACATGAGCCCACGTTTCCTATTTTTGCTGCTTTTTCTTGGAATTCACTTCAATCTGAGAGCCCAGGGCAGCCTTTTTGAACCCGGTTACCTCCTTAAGTCCGGCAATGACACAGTCAAGGGATTCATAGAACGCTCAGATGAGATAAAGCTGAGTCTGGGGATCCATTTTAAAGACGAGGTTTCCGGAGTGGCACGTTATTTTGGCCCCGAGGAACTGGAAGGATTTGGGTTTGAAGGCAGCGGCCTCCATTTTGCCCGGGTCAAGGTAATGATCCGCGCCCTTGCTCCAGCCGATAAAGTGACCCGCTTTGCAAAAAAATTGGTTTCTGGCCACACCAGCCTGTACAAATTACAGCTGCAGGAGCATGAGCAATCTGCCTCCTTCCTGACAGATAACACGCACGTATACGTTGTCAAAAAAGACACCTCTTTCTTCACTCTGGCCCAATATGAACTCACGGCTGCCAACGGAAGAGGCGTAGACAAAAGATATTTGGGCATGCTCACGTTTCTCCTGAAAGATTGCCCGGCTATTCCGGCCTCTGTCCTCGCTACCGTGCCCTTCCAAGATGCCCCGCTGGTACAGCTTCTTCAGAAATACAACACCTGCCTTGATCCAGCTTCGCCCAGCGTAGAACACCATTACACGGTCGCCTCGCAAGTGAAAAAAGGGCCGGAAATGGGATACGCCATGTTGTATACCGCATCAGATATCCCTTTCAGGAACACCAATGGCTATTGGGCGGGTTTTTTCTGGGACGTAACAAAGCCAGACTTAAGCCAACGGATCAGTTCCCGGCTTGGAATCAATTTCCTGCTGATGAATTACGAGCGCCAGCAGGAAATCATCTCCTATGACGGGTCTTTCCATAAACGGGAGCAGGTAACGGAAAAAGACCAGGCCTACTTCCTAAGGATTCCTTTTGCGGTCCAGGTCAATTTACGCCAGGTACCAAAGGCGGCGTTTTCTCCCTTCCTGAACCTTGGCATAACTCCGCAGGTGTCCTTTATCAGAAATCTTGAGCGGTTTGATTACCTGCCGTTTCTCCACCTGGGCGCCGGTGCTTATGTCCGTCAATACAAAGTATCAGTGAGTGTAGAAAATTATGGGATTTCGCCCAAAGCCGACAAGATCTTCTCCATGGGCGTGGGCTATGTGCTGAAAAAAAGAAATCAGGCAATGACTACCCAATAGGGGTCTTCGGCGTGAAAACGATCTTAGGGGAAGGGCTGTTTTTCCCTGCTGTTATCTTAGAAACGGAAGAAAAACAGACAAGGAAGTGGAAAGCTCAGTAACAGAGGGAAATTACTTTTCGGCCTTTGCCCCATTACCGCACCTGTAATCAAAAAAAGGAGTCTATATTA
Organism: Rufibacter glacialis; assembly: GCF_008271745.1. Lineage (GTDB taxonomy): Bacteria > Bacteroidota > Bacteroidia > Cytophagales > Hymenobacteraceae > Nibribacter > Nibribacter glacialis. The sequence continues at coordinate 456,844 of NZ_VKKZ01000020.1, forward strand.
TATAAGGTTGTCTCCATGTCATTTTGCCTTCGGCTTTCCCTGGTAAGGGTCTTCCTGGTTCTGGTCCTGCTGGCAAGCGGAGAGACTGCCTTGGGCGTAACCCCCAAAGGGAAAAAGGCGGCCCGTCCTAAGCGATCGCTTCCTTTACTCAAGACCAGCCCCGTTTCCATGTCGCTTGCCGCTTTCTTGGCGGGCAATGACTCTACTTCCTGCGTTTTGCCTTTTACCCGGGCGGGCAACTTGATCCTGCTCCAAGCCCGCGCTGACACCACCCAGGGAACCTTTATCCTGGACACGGGCGCCCAAAACCTGGTGCTGAACATCACCTACTTCCGGGATTACCCTAAAATAAGGGACCCCAACGCCCAACGCACCAGTGTCACGGGAACCGGATCAGAGGTGGTGAAGACCGTTGTCAAAGACTTTTCGTTTGGAACCCTGCGGTACGTGAGGGCTAAGGCAGACTTGGTTCCTTTGGGGCACTTGGAGAACACCAAAGGGGTAAAGATCCTGGGGCTCCTGGGCATGGAGCTCTTCCGGCAATGCGAGATGATCATTGACTATGAACGCAGCCTCATCTACCTGCACAAGATTGGCCGGAAAGAAGAGAACACCTATAGAAGCCGGCAGCTACAAGACACCTCGGCGTATCATACCATTCCCATTGACCTCAAAGACAACCGCATCATTGCCCGAACTGCGCTGGCCGGCAAGAAAATGGAGTTTATCATTGATTGCGGCGCCGAGACCAGCCTCCTAGACAGCCGTCTGCCTGACAAGATCCTGGAGAAGGTGGAGGTAACAGGGCGGGTCTTGCTCACGGGCACTGGTAACAAAAAGGTAGAGGCCTTGCGGGGCGATTTGAAAGGCATCCGGTTTGGCAGACAGGACATTCCCTCGCTGCCGGTTTTGGTCACTAATCTGGAAAACACCTGTTTTTCGTATAACGGGTGTATCAACGGCGTCTTGGGCTTTGACTTCCTGGCGGTGAATAACAATAAAATTGGCTTTAATTTTGTGAGGCGCGAATTATACTTATGGAAGTGAACAGGCATATATTTTCTTCTTGGTCCCGGCTTCTCCGCCTCTGCCGGGTTTCCCTGTTCATCCTGCTTTGGTTCCAACTGCCGGTGAACGGCCAGGACCCGGTTAAGAAATACACCATCAAAGACGGCAAGATGCTGATTGAGCTGGGCAAAGGAATGAGCCCGGCGGCGCTGGACACTTTTTTGGAACAGTTCAACCTCAAAGGCCTGGGCTTCCACCAGTTTTTCCAGACTCGTTCCGCCGATTCGCTGCATCAACAGGGGTGGCGCGTGGAACAGACCAACAGCGGCCAGACGATGTTCAGCAAACCTTTGATGCCGGTGGGGAGCGTGAACAACCCCTTAGACAGAATGATTCTGGCGGGGAAGGAAAACCAAAGCTCCTCCCTCTTCCCGGCCATCAACCGCGGGATCACCTACGGGTACAACCGGTTCCGGAACAAGAACGCCTTCCCGGAGAAAGACTCGGTGGTAACCTTCTACCTCCGCAACGCCTCTCAGGCCAGGCAAGTGTTTCTGGCAGGGAGCTTCAACGCTTGGGCACCGGCCCAACACGCCATGACCAGAACCGACAGCGGCTGGATTGCCCGGGTGGCTCTAGTTCCCGGCAAGCACTGGTATAAGTTTGTGGTAGACGGGAATTGGGTGGTGGACCCAGACAACCAGCTGCGAGAGAATGACGGTTCTGGCAACGTTAACTCGGTCTTTTTCAAAACCAACACGCTTTTCAGACTTCCTTCCTTCCAGAACGCCAAACGAGTGTTTCTAGCCGGTTCTTTCAATAACTGGCGCGAACGGGATTTGCCTCTGGTCAAGACCTCCCGCGGCTGGGAACTGCCCTTGTTCCTGGCCCAGGGCACCCATATTTATAAGTTCATAGTAGACGGGCAGTGGTACCATGACACCGTTAACCCTGAGACCGTGCCCGACGGACACGGAGGCTATAACTCGTTGTTGCGCCTAGGCACCCCGCGGGTGTTCCGGCTAGACGGGTTTCCTAACGCCCAAGAAGTATTTTTGGCGGGGGATTTCAACCACTGGCGCGATTTTGAGCTGCGCATGAAGAAAACGCCCACCGGATGGGAACTGCCCTACACCATTGGCCCCGGCAACTATGCCTATAAGTTCAAGGTAGACGGGAAGTGGGTTCTGGACCCGGCCAACCCCCTCAAAGTAGGTAACCCTGAAGGAACCGGCAATTCCTTCCTGATCGTCTCGCCCAACCACACCTTCCGCCTGAAAAACCACGGCAAGGCCAAGGCAGCCTATGTGGCCGGCGACTTCAACAACTGGGACCCCACCGCCCTGCGCATGACCCGCGAGGGCGAGGACTGGGTTTTCCAGGTGCACCTGCCCGTGGGAAAGAACCGCTACAAGTTCTTCGTGGACGGCGAGTGGATCATTGACCCCAGCAACAAACTCTGGGAACAGAACGAGTACAACACCGGTAATTCCATTATCTGGGTAGAGAACCAGTAGTTTTCCCTAAGGCTCTCAGGAGGTCCTTTAACCAGAAGGCCAACCTAAAATTTTATCTGTCTGGGTTCTCGGCGGGGCCGCTCCCTAACCGCCTCTCGTTTAGTGTCTCTTTTTCAAGAATAGGTAAAAAAGCCCGTCTTAGGCAGCTTTTATGGCCCAAGAGTAGGACAATGAAAACATTTTCCGCCCCGTTCTAATTTATTTAGAGTAACTTTGCAGTCCATAAGACAAATACTACTTATGGCTTCTGCTAAATACATTTTCGTTACGGGGGGCGTGACTTCCTCACTTGGAAAAGGCATCATTTCTGCTTCATTGGCTAAACTTCTGCAAGCGAGAGGCTTCTCTGTAACCATCCAGAAATTCGACCCTTACATCAACATTGACCCGGGTACCCTAAACCCGTATGAGCACGGCGAGTGCTACGTCACGGATGACGGCGCTGAGACCGACCTAGACCTTGGTCACTACGAGCGTTTCCTGAACGTTCCTACCTCTCAGGCTAACAACGTAACCACCGGCCGAATCTACCACAACGTGATCACCCAGGAACGCAAAGGCGCCTACCTGGGGAAAACCGTGCAAGTGGTTCCCCACATCACAGATGAGATCAAGCGCCGCATGCTGGCCTTGGGAGAGACTGGAGAATTTGACGTGGTCATCACCGAGATTGGTGGTTGCGTAGGTGATATTGAGTCTCTGCCGTTCATTGAAGCCGTGCGGCAGCTGCGCTGGGACCTCAACCCCAGTGACTCGGTGGTGATTCACCTTACCCTGCTCCCTTACCTGAAAGCCGCCGGCGAACTTAAAACCAAGCCAACCCAGCACTCGGTGAAAGCCTTGTCTGAGGCCGGCGTACAGCCAGACATCTTGGTGTGCCGCTCAGAATATCCTATTCCCGCAGAAATGCGGAAGAAGATCGCCTTGTTCTGCAACGTGGCCACCAACTCAGTCATTGAGTCATTGGATGCCGAAACCATCTATGACGTGCCGCTTCACATGAAGAAGGAGAAACTGGATGAGCGCGTCATGAAGAAACTCAAGCTCACCAGCCGCCAGGAAATCAACCTGGACTCCTGGAAAGAGTTTTTGGGCCGTCTCAAGAACCCCACCGAAGAAATAAACATTGCCCTGGTAGGGAAATACGTGGAACTGCCAGATGCCTATAAATCCATTATTGAGTCGTTCATCCACGCGGGTGCGGCCAATGAGTGCAAGGTGCACCTGAAAACGATCCAGTCTGAATTCATCTCCCCTGAGAACGTGCACATGCACCTGGAAGGCATGGACGGAGTGCTGGTAGCCCCCGGTTTTGGGGAACGCGGCTTTGAAGGCAAGCTGGAGGCCATCAGGTACGTGCGGGAAAGCAAGATCCCGTTCTTCGGGATTTGCCTGGGTATGCAGTGCGCTGCGGTTGAGTTCGCCCGCAACGTGCTGGGCTTGAAAGACGCGGCCTCCACGGAGATGAATCCTTCTACCCCCCATCCGGTTATTGATATGATGGAAGAGCAGAAGAGCGTGACCGAGAAAGGCGGCACCATGCGGTTGGGCTCTTATGTCTGCGACCTTAAAAAAGGCTCCAAAGCTTTCCAGGCCTATGGCAAGAGCCACATTTTGGAGCGTCACCGTCACCGCTATGAATTCAACAACCAGTACCTGAAAGCTTTTGAAGAAGCTGGCATGGTGGCTTCGGGCATCAACCCAGACACCGGGCTGGTAGAGGTGATTGAACTGCAGAACCACCCATGGTTTGTAGCTGCCCAGTACCACCCAGAGTTAAAGAGCACCGTGCTTACCCCCCACCCGCTGTTCGTTCGCTTTATCAAAGCAGCCATCACCCAATCAAAAAATAAAAACAAATAACAATTAGTATCTCTTATGGATAAAAATTCCGCAATAGGCATGGGCCTGATTGCCGTGATCATACTGGTATACAGTATTTTCTTCATGAAGGAGCCGGTGCAACAACCGGTGCAGAAAGCGAACAAAACCACTACTGCCGCCACCAAGGCCACTCCCACCACCCCAGATGATTCCCTGGCTAACGCTCAGCGTGTGGCGCAACTAGGAGAGTTTGGGGCTTTGGCGACAGGCCAGAACCAAACCACCGTTCTGGAAAACCAGGTACTGCGGGTTTCCTTAGGAAGCCAGGGCGGAAAAGTGGAGGAAGTAGAACTGAAGAACTACAAAACCTGGGACAAGAAGCCGCTGATCTTGTTTGACAAGGAGACGAGCCAGCAGGAATTCTCGTTCCAGACCAAGAACGGGCGCAGCATCCGCCTTTCTGACCTGTTTTTCCAGCCATCTGAGGTGAAGAACCTGACGGTAAATAAAAAACCAGCCAGAAGCATCACGTATACCGCACAGGTGGCCCCGGGCCAAACCATTGAGCAGGTGTATACCCTGCAAGATGATTCTTATGAGGTAGGCTACGCGCTGAACTTCAGAGGAATGGAGGCTGTGGTGGCCCAGCAGCCCGTTGTCCTTACCTGGACGGATGAATTGAAGCGACTGGAAAGGGATATCAAGCAGAACCGCAACCACTCTACTGTAAACTACTACACCGCTGACGGGGATTTTGACTACCTCTCCGCCTCTTCTACCGATCCTGAGTCGGAAAAACTTGAAGAGCCTGTGAAGTGGGTGGCCAACAAGCAGAACTTCTTTACGGCCGCCATCATTGCCCAGAACACGTTCTCTGACGCGCAGGTAAGCAGCTCATTCACGGAGGCTGATACCAGCCAGGTAAAGAACCTGAAGTCCAGGCTTTCCATTCCGGTTTCTGACGCCCTTACGGGAAAGGCGCAGTTCACGTACTTCTTCGGGCCCAACGACTATGACGTGCTCAAGAACGTGACCGAAGGCTTTGACCGGAACCTGGAACTGGGTTGGGGAATCTTCGCCTGGGTGAACAAGCTCCTTATCATCCCGGCATTTGATTTCCTGGAAGACTTTGTGCCTTCCTATGGCATCATCATCATCTTGCTGGTGTTGTACATCAAGCTGATCTTAAGCCCGCTTACCTATAAGTCATACATCTCCATGGCCAAGATGAAGGTCTTGAAGCCGGAGATTGACGTGATCAAGGAGAAGAACGAGGGTGACATGCAGAAGACGCAGGCTGAGACCATGTCGTTGTACTCGAAGATGGGCGTGAACCCGATGAGCGGCTGTATTCCTATGCTGCTGCAGATGCCCATCTTGTTTGCCATGTTCAACTTCTTCCCTAACTCCATTGAACTACGCCAGGAGCCGTTCCTGTGGGCACATGACCTGAGCACGTATGATGTGTTCGCCATGCTGCCGTTCACCATCCCGTTCTATGGAAACCACGTGAGTATGTTCACCCTGCTCATGACGGCCTCTACCATTCTGTACACGTGGTCTAACAACCAGGTGAGCACCATCCAGGGGCCTATGAAGTTCTATTCGTACCTGATGCCCGTGATCTTCATGTTCGTGCTGAACAGTTTCCCGGCAGGTCTTAGCTTCTACTACTTCGTGTCCAACATTGTCACCTTCGGGCAGCAGGCCTTGATCAGGTACTTTGTAGACGAGAACAAGATCCGCCAGAACCTGGAAGAGTACCAGGAGAAGAACAAAGGCAAAGAGCCGAAAGGAGGCTTCCAGAAGCGCCTCCAGGAAGCCATGAAAGCAGCCGCCGAACAAGAGGCCAAACGCAAGAAAGGCACCAAGTAAGCCTCAAAAACCACAGTAAAAAAGCCCGGTATATCCGGGCTTTTTTTGTTTATCTACTTTCTTATCGTTTTTCCAAAACGTGCTAACCCTCAGACAGTTACACTACCACCCTTCCACTAATGATTACGGCAAGGGCTTGCTTTTAATCAGTTCCTGTTTTAGCTACGTTTCCTTCAAAACAAGCCTAAAACATTCTTGGTCCCCTAAGGGAGCGGAGGGATCGATCCAGCCTCCAGCGGCTCTTCGCGTTTTGGTCCTCCATTATGGAAATGACGCAAAAAACGGCCTCCCGTGCTGGGCCTCCACTTTATTTTTAGATCAATTGAAGCCCTTTTCTGGGGAAGCACCTCCAGAAATAGGAAGGCTTTCTCGTTTTGTTTTACCCGTTCTTTCGCTCCCCGGCAGGGATCCCTTAGGGTCTGCCAGAGCGGCGGCCCAGCGGAAAGAACAGGCTATTTACCTGCTACCCTTACCGCCACCTAAAACGATAAATACCAGGCTTCTAGCTTTACCCTGTTCAAGAAGCTGACAAAGCCGGATTTCAGGCTGAATTGGGGATAAATAACTGCAAACTGTTAATAAGTCGGGGTTAAAAGTCTCTTCAAATTCCCTTATCTTTGTAGAAGCGGATGCTGTATTTCCTTGTGAAACGACACCTTGGCAAAAGAAAGATGAAAATTACTTATTACGGACAATCTTGTTTTCTCTTCGAGATGGGAGGAACCAACGTGCTGCTGGACCCTTTCATTTCTCCTAACCCTTTAGCCTCAGAAATTGATATAGACAGCATTTCCTGTGACTATATCCTGTTGTCGCACGGGCATGCAGACCACGTGGCAGATGCCGAGTACCTGCTCAAGAAAACCGGGGCTACCCTGGTGGCCACGTTTGAGATTGTGACCTGGTATCAGAAAAAGGGTATTGAGAACGTTCACTCCATGAACACCGGTGGCAAGGTGCATCTGCCCTTCGGCACGGTGAAGATGGTGAATGCTATTCACTCCAGCTCTTTGCCAGACGGGTCTTATGCGGGAAGTGCTGCCGGCTTCGTGATCCAGAGCGCAGACAAGACGTTCTATTACGCCGGAGACACCGCCCTGCACCTGGACATGAAATTGATTGGCGAGCGCTACCACCTGGATTTCGCGCTTCTGCCCATTGGTGACAACTTCACCATGGATGTGGAAGATGCGTTAGTGGCCGCTAATTACGTAAACACGAAAAAAATCATCGGGATGCATTATGACACCTTCCCGTACATAGAAATTGATCATGTGGAGGCCCTGGAACTAGCCCGGCGCCAGCAGAAGGAGTTGATTTTGATGGAGATTGGTCAAACCATAGAACTGTAACCTGTAGAATGGGAAAGATAATTGCCGTTGCCAACCAGAAAGGTGGAGTAGGGAAAACCACTTCGGCCATTAACCTGGCAGCCAGCTTAGCCGCTTTAGAATATAAGACCCTGTTGGTAGATGCTGACCCGCAGGCCAATGCCACCTCTGGCATAGGGTTTGACCCGAAAGACATTGAGAACAGCATCTACGAGTGCATGGTAGACGGGGTGAAGACCGAAGACATCATCATGTCCTCGCCCATTGATTTCCTGGACCTGATCCCCTCGCACATTGACTTGGTGGGGGCTGAGGTAGAGATGATCAACCTGCCTAACCGCGAAGACAAGATGAAGCAGGTGCTGGTGCCCCTCAAGGAGAAGTATGACTTCATCATCATTGACTGCTCTCCTTCTTTGGGCCTCATCACGGTGAACTCCCTGACGGCCGCAGACTCAGTGATCATTCCGGTGCAGTGCGAGTACTTTGCCCTGGAAGGCCTTGGCAAGCTACTGAACACCATCAAGATTATCCAGTCGCGCCTGAACCCAGACCTGGAGATTGAGGGCCTGCTGCTGACCATGTATGACGTTCGTCTGCGCCTGTCTAACCAGGTGGTGGAGGAAGTGAAGATGCACTTCCAGCAGATGGTGTTTGACACCATCATTCCCCGGAACGTGAAGTTGAGTGAATCTCCAAGTTTTGGAGTACCGGTTATTCTCCATGACGCGGAAAGCAAGGGAGCCATCAGTTACCTGAACCTGGCGCGCGAGATTGTGGAGAAAAACGGGGTAGCCGTTGTCCAATAGTACCTTTAGCTTAAATCATCTACATGTCTGATAATTCAGCCAAGAAAAAACCAAGTGGCCTTGGAAGAGGCCTCAATGCCTTGATTACGGGCAGCTATGACCGCAAGCCCGAAACAGTTTCTCCCACCCCCACCTTAACCGCCGTCAATACAATCGCAGATATAAGCTTAACCCAGATTGAGACCAACCCTTTCCAGCCGCGTACCCACTTTGATCAGGTGGCACTGGAAGAATTGGCTGAGTCTATCCGCATCCAGGGCATTATCCAGCCCATCACGGTACGCCAGCTAAGTGCCGACGCGTATCAATTGATCTCTGGTGAGCGCCGTTATCAGGCTGCTAAATTAGCGGGCCTTGATACCATACCGGCCTATATCAGAAAAGCCAATGACCAGCAGATGCTGGAAATGGCCTTGATTGAGAACATCCAGCGTGAAAACCTCAACGCCATAGAGATTGCCCTCAGTTACCAGCGCCTTTTATCTGAATGTGACCTGAAACAGGAAGAACTGGGCGAGCGCGTGGGTAAGAAACGCACCACGGTCACCAATTACCTGCGGCTGCTTAAATTGCCCCCAGATATCCAGATCGGGATCCGGGACAACCTTATTTCCATGGGCCACGCCCGCGCCATCATCAACATTGATGACGTGGAGAAACAGCTGGAGGTGTACCGCAAGATCGTGAACGAGGAGCTGTCGGTACGCAAGGTGGAGGAACTGGTGCGCAACATCAACCTGCAGAACAAAAAGCCAGACCCACAGACTAAACTAGACCTTCACCCGTTAGAGAACGAAGTGAAGCGGGTAGAGTCACGGCTTTCCTCTTACTTTGGCACCCGCATACACGTGAAGGCCTCTCCTGAGGGCAAAGGGGAAATCAAGATCCCGTTTGTGTCAGTAGACGAGCTGAACCGTATCCTGGAAATCTTAAATTACGCCTAACATGCGGCAGTTCGCGGCCCTGTTCCTGTTTGTTGGTTTTTCTTTTTGCAGCAGCACCGGCACCGCGCAGGTGGTTACGGCCGGTCCAGATTCTGTCGTGGTCTCCGGAGCTAAGGCCCAAACAGATACCTTAGAACTTCCCAAGCCCAAGAATGTGAAGGAAGCGATAGGGAGATGGAGCAAGCCGGCCCAAGCTGCCTTTTATTCAGCCGTGGTGCCGGGCTTGGGACAGGCCTATAACAAGAGTTACTGGAAAATCCCTCTGGTTTACGCCACCGGAGCAGTTATTGGGTACTTCATCTATGACAACAACCGGAAGTACCAGGATTATGCCTCAGCGCTGCGGATCAGGCTTGATGGAAACCCAAACACCATAGATCCTTATTCTAATACGTATGGCTTTGCAGAAGGCTTAGCCAATAATCAAGGAACCATCAACCTTCGAAGATTTAGAGACTTCCATCGTAAATACCGCGATTTGGATATCATTCTAGGTGTACTGGCCTGGGGTCTGAACATCATGGAAGCGCACGTAGATGCACACTTAAGGGCCTTTGACGTAAGTGAAGACCTTTCACTTGAATTGAAACCAAACCTACAACCGCTGCGCGGCACCCCCTCCTATTCAGCAGGCCTGTCTCTCCAATTGAACCTGAAATAACATTATGCGCATATTACTCATTGGGTACGGCAAAATGGGACAAACCATTGAGCGCCTGGCCCTGGCCAAAGGCCATGAGATTGTAGGAGCCCTTACCGTAGAAGAGGCAGGCAGATTAGCCTCTTTCACCTCAGACCAGGTAGACGTCGCCATAGAATTCACTTCCCCTCACGCGGCCCTTGGTAATATCCTGACCTGTATTAAGAACAAAATTCCGGTAGTGGTGGGTACCACCGGCTGGTTGCAGCACCTGCCGCAGATAGAAGAAAAATGCCAGGAGTTGCAAGGCACCCTTTTCTATGCCTCCAACTTCAGTGTGGGCGTGAACCTGTTTTTCCATTTCAATGAGTACGTGGCCCAGAAAATGCAGCAGTACCCTGAATATGGCGTGCAGGTGAAGGAGATCCACCACGTGCACAAGTTGGACAAACCCAGCGGCACCGCCCTCTCCATAGCAGACGGTATTCTAAAGCATTTTCCGCAGAAACAGGGTTGGGTCAATGAAGTCACGGTGGCTCCAGAGCTATTAGGCGTGATTTCTGAGCGCGAAGGTGAAGTTGTAGGAACCCACATTGTGCAATACACCTCAGAAAACGATACCTTTGAATTACACCACATTGCCCACAGCAGAGAAGGGTTTGCCTCTGGTGCCCTGTTGGCGGCGGAATGGCTTCCGGGCCGGACGGGCATATTTGGCATGAACGACCTGCTACAACTCTAAACTTGATTGCATGAGCATCCGTTTTTGGACTAAGAAAGAAACCAAGCCCAAACAGAAGAAAGGCTTTTTCAGAGAATGGGGAGACGCCATTCTCTTTGCCGTAGTAGCGGCTACGTTGATCCGGTGGGCTACTTTTGAGGCGTATACCATTCCTACCCCTTCCATGGAGAAGACCTTGCTGGTGGGGGATTACCTCTTCGTGAGCAAATTGCATTATGGGCCCCGCACCCCCATTACCCCCTTGCAGGTGCCGTTGACCCACCAGACCATCTGGGGAACCAACATTCCCTCCTATTCAGATGCCATTCAGCTCAAGTCGTATCGCTTGCCCGGTTTCACCACCGTGAAGAACGATGACGTGGTGGTGTTCAACTGGCCCGCTGACACCCAGCACCCCACAGACCTGCGCATGAACTACATCAAACGCTGCATTGGCATTGCCGGTGACAAGATTGAGATGCGCGACATGCAAGTGTACATCAATGACAAGTTGATGCCGGAACCGGAAAAAGTGCAGTACGCCTACGGCCTCCTGACCACTACGCCCATCAACGACAAGTTTTTCAAAGAGAACGACATCACCGATGTGCAGGCGGCCTACGGCGGTATTGGCTACGTGGTAAACACCACGCCTGCCATGGCTGAAAAGCTGAAAGGTTATGATTTCATCAAGGAGGTAGTGTTGTACAAAGACAGCATAGGATCAGTGAGGGCCGAGGTTTTCCCTTTCAAGCCGTCCATGTACCCCTACAACAAAGACAACTTCGGGCCTTTCGTCATTCCCAAAGAAGGCATGACGGTAAACATCACGCCTCAAACCATTCCTTTCTATGAAATGGCCATCCGGAAATACGAAGGCTTCAAAGAAAACGAGGTAGCTGTCTCTGATGACAAGATCCTCATCAACGGCCAGGAGATCAAAGAGTACACCTTCAAACAAAACTACTACTGGATGATGGGAGACAACCGCCATAACTCAGAAGATTCCCGCTTTTGGGGTTTCGTACCGGAAGACCACGTGGTGGGAAAAGCGGTGCTGATCTGGATGTCAGCGGATCCAACTGAGACCCTGTTCAACAAAATTCGGTGGAGCCGCATTTTCAAAGGCATTGAATAAGCACCTCTGGTTTAGGACTCCTTTTTAGGAAAATAGGCCTTAAACAGAAAAAAAGGAGCATCAAAAAGGGCGGCTACATAAGTAGTCGCCCTTTTTGATGCTCCTTTTTTGGTAAAGCGTATTTTGCACTATATTGGTTGTTGATTAAGCCCCACTGCCATGCGATTTCTCCTGCTGTTACTCATTTCTTTCCTCTTGTTCTCCCAGGTGGCCCAAGCGCAAGGGGCTACAGAATCCTCCCCCTCCTCCTGGATCAGGGTAAACCAGCTGGGGTATCTGCCGCATTCCATCAAAGTAGCGGTATTAGCTTCCAAGCAGGACCAACCCATTACCTCCTTTACCCTGCATGACGCCCAAACCCATAAAAGGGTTCTGAAAAGCACCAAAGTCACGGGATACGGCGCCTATGCTGCCTTTACCTCAACGTACCGGCTGGATTTCTCCCAAGTCAGCAAACCCGGCTCCTATTACCTGAAGGTAAACGACACCCGTTCCCCCAGCTTTTCCATCGGGCCTAAGGTATATGACCAGACTGCGGATTTCCTGCTTCGGTACATGCGCCAGCAGCGGTGCGGCTTTAACCCTTTCCTGAAAGACTCCTGCCATACCAAAGACGGGTTTGTGGTGTTTCACCCAGACAAAAAAGTGGATTCAACCTTTATTGACGCCACTGGGGGCTGGCATGATGCCTCTGATTATCTGCAATATGTGACTACCTCGGCCAACGCTACCTTTCAGCTGCTGTTCGCCTACCAGCAGAACCCAGGGGCGTTTGGCGATGAATTCAAGGCCAACGGCTTGCCAGGTGCCAATGGTATTCCAGACATATTGGATGAGGCCAAATGGGGCCTGGACTGGCTCCTGAAAATGTATCCCAAAGCAGACCTCATGTTCAACCAGATAGCGGATGACCGGGACCACGCCGGGTACCGGCTGCCCAACCATGACCTGGTGGACTATGGCAAGGGCCCAGGCAAGGGGCGCCCGGTATATGTTGTCACTGGCCAACCCCAGGGCTCTTTCAACTACCAGAACCGCTCCACCGGCGTGGCCTCCACTGCGGGCAAATTCTCCTCGGCGTTTAGCCTGGGAGCCCAGGTCCTGGCTAAACTAGACCCGGCCTTTGCCAAAGAACTTCAGACCAAGGCCCAGCAAGCCTATGACTTTGGGGCGGCAAGGCCAGGTGTCAGTCAAACGGCTCCCGGGCGGGCGCCTTATTTCTATGAGGAAGACAATTGGGCCGATGATATGGAATTGGCCGCCGTGCAGCTCTCGCGGCTTACAGGCCAGAAGCTCTTTTTAAACCAAGCCGCCACATACGGAAGAATGGAGCCGCTCACTCCCTGGTTGGGGAAAGACACTGCCCGGCATTATCAGTGGTACCCGTTCATCAATTTAGGCCACTACTACCTGGCTTCCGCTGGTGAGGAAGGCACCCGTAAAGAGTTTTTGCAGAATCTACGGGCGGGTTTAGAGGCGGTTCAGCAACGCGGCCAGGGAAACGCCTTTCTCATGGGTGTTCCTTTTATCTGGTGCTCTAACAACCTGGTGGCGGGACTGGCCACGCAGGCCATGCTGTACCGGCAGCTCACCGGCGACCTTCGCTTCAACCAGATGGAGGCTTCTTTACGCGACTGGCTTTTAGGAACTAACCCGTGGGGCACCAGCATGATCATTGGGCTGCCCCGCAAAGGAGAAACGCCTGAGAATCCTCATTCTTCCCTTTCCCTGCTGAAGGGGTACCGCCTGGATGGTGGCTTGGTAGACGGCCCTGTCTACAACAGTATTTACAGCAACCTCAAGGGGTTGAAACTGGACGCTCCTGATGAATTCGCTCCCTTTCAATCTTCTTTGGCGGTGTACCATGATGACCACGGCGACTATTCCACCAATGAACCTACCATGGACGGCACCGCCAGCCTTAGCTTTTTGTTTTCTGCCTTGCAGATGGAAGGGCGCACGAAAGGCAGCGTGGTAAAAAAAAAGTAACCACCTTTCAGGGAGCTATCATTAGAGGGGACACAGCGGAAAAGAAACTTGCTCTTCTCTTCACAGGCCATGAATTTGCGGATGGCTACCCCACTATCCGGAAGGCGCTGCGGAAGAACAACGTCAAAGCCTCCTTTTTCCTGACGGGCGATTTCTACCGGAACCCTGCTTTTGCCAAGGTCATCAAAGGGCTGAAAAAGGAAGGCCACTTCCTGGGCGCCCATTCAGACCGGCACCTGCTGTACAATGACTGGGGCAAGAGAGACTCCTTATTGGTAACTAAGGAAACATTCACTACAGACTTGCTGGCCAATTATGCGGAGATGGCCAAATTCGGGATTAAGAGGGAAGCCGCTCCTTTCTTCCTGCCCCCGTATGAGTGGTATAACCAGCAAATTGCGGACTGGTGCCAGGAGACGGGGTTCACCCTGATCAACTACACGCCGGGTACCCTCTCCCACGCAGACTATACCTATCCCAGCCTAGGCAAACAGTACCGTACCAGTGAGTTTATATACACTTCCATCCTTAACCAGGAACAAAAGGACCCACACGGGCTGAATGGGTATTTGCTGTTACTGCACCTCGGCACAGACCCAGCCCGCACCGACAAATTCTACCACCGGCTAGACGAACTGCTCCAGGAACTAACCCGCCGCGGATATCAAATGGCTCCTTTGCAGGAGGTCATCCAGTAGTTTCGTTTTAAGACTTGTTTTCAAAAAAGGCTGCTAAAACCGATGAATAAGGATTTGGTGGGCTGTTCGTCTCCCCCTCGGTTTCCATTTTAAGATGGTTTCTCCTTCCTCAAAGGCTCAACGAATTAAGGACCCTTTTTAGGAAAACAAAGCATAGAAAACCCGCCTCCTTAGTTAGTGTGATCACCAACCAAGGAGGCGGGTTTTAAGGATCTATTCTGAAAAAAATATTCAAAATGGGGAGACAAGGAACCTTCCTTTAGGCACCAAACCCTTCCCTCCTTTTTAGCTTGTTTCTTGAAAATGCACCTGAAACCAAGGAGTATTACCAGTCAATCTCTGGCAGGCCATGCTGGTGCAGGTAGGCATTGGCTTTGCTGAAGTGGCGGGTGCCAAAGAACCCTTTGTCGGCCGCAAACGGTGAGGGGTGGGCCGCCTTCAATACCAGGTGTTTTTTCTCATCAATGATCAACCCTTTCTTCTGGGCATAGGCACCCCACAGCAGAAACACCACGTGCTCTTTCTCGTCAGAGACTTTCTTGATAACGGCATCTGTGAATTCCTCCCACCCTTTCTTCTGGTGGGAGCCAGCGGTGTGGGCGCGTACCGTCAAGGTGGCATTCAGCAAGAGAACCCCCTGCTCCGCCCAGCGCTCCAGGTTCCCTGACCGGGGAATGGGTTTACCCAGATCAGCTTCTATCTCTTTAAATATGTTAAGCAGAGAAGGGGGCGTGCGCATACCGTCTGCCACAGAGAAAGCCAGGCCATTGGCTTGGCCAGGGCCATGGTACGGGTCTTGACCCAGGATCACTACCCGCACCTTGTCAAAGGGGCATTCATCAAAGGCATGGAAGATTTGCCGCCCCGGCGGATAGACCTCGGTAGTGGTGTATTCGGTCTTCACAAACGAGATCAGGTTCTGGAAGTAAGGCTTCTCAAATTCGTCCTGCAGCACCTGTTGCCAACTGTTTTCAATTTTTACCTGCATAGAAGAGGTATCAGTTAAAGGTTTTTAGCGTATTTTTACTTTAGAATCCGGCTGGCTAAACTTTCAAGCCAGAAAGCCTGTTCCAGTTATACCAAATTAAGGCACGCATGGATACGAAAACAACCCAAGGAGTCACTGTCAACGTCACGACAAATTACCTCCCTGACTATTCCAGTCCGGCTCAGCAACACTTTGTCTTCGCTTACAAAATCACCATCCAGAACAACAGCGAATTTACGGTAAAGTTATTACGCCGCCACTGGCATATCTATGATTCCAACAACGAAATACGCGAGGTAGAGGGCGAGGGCGTAGTAGGCCAGCAACCCGTGCTGGAACCCGGCGAGAGCCACCAGTACGTGTCGGGCTGTAACCTAAAAACCAGTATTGGTAAAATGGCTGGTACTTACTTGATGGAACGGTTGGTAGACGGCCGGCAATTCCACGTGACCATTCCTGAGTTCACACTCATCATTCCCTATAAACTCAATTAATCCCGCTTCTGGCTTTGCAACACGCCGCCATGATCTACAGGTACGCCTCCTTCTGGTGGCGTTCAGGGAATGCCCATGGCTTGCATTCTCCTTTTGTCTTCAACCTATATTGCCACATCATTCACCACCAAGGGCATTTTGCGGCGTATGATGCGGTAGAAAATCTTCGGGAGAAGTTATTGGAGGATCACACGGTGCTGGAGGTGACTGACTTTGGGGCTGGCTCCCACGCCGGCGCTACTAAAAAGCGGAAAGTCTCCGACATTGCCCGCACCGCCGCCAAACCCGCCCGATTGGGCCAATTGCTTTTCAGGCTGGCCAACCACTTTCAACCCAACACCGTGCTGGAGTTAGGCACTTCCCTGGGTTTGACCACCGGTTATCTGGGACTCGCCCGCCAGACGGCTGCTTTGTACACCTTTGAAGGGTGCCCTGCCATTGCGGCCCAAGCCCGGAAGAATCTGACCTCTCTAGGCTTGAAGCAGGTGCAATTAATAGAAGGAAACCTGGACCAGACCCTATCCCAAACCTTGACGCGCCTGGAGAAGGTGGATTTTGTGTTCTTTGACGGAAACCACCGTCTGGAGCCTACCCTTAGGTACTTTGAACAATGCCTGGCCAAGGCCCATGAAGGCAGCGTCTTTGTCTTTGATGATATTTACTGGTCTGGTGAAATGGCGCAGGCCTGGAAAAAAATAAAGCAGCACCCGCAGGTTCTGCTCACCGTTGACCTTTTCTATATGGGCCTGGTCTTCTTCCGGACAAACCAACCAAAACAGCACTTCACCCTCAGGTTCTAAGCTCTTCCGAAAGATGAACCATATAAAACATTTGAGGCCTGCTTTTACAAAAGCAGGCCTCAAATGTTTTAAGACTCAAACCTAATCGCTTCCCTGATTCTGAGTAGCCTTCTCATCAGGCTTTCCAGCTGGTTCAGCGGGAGCATATTGGCGCCATCTGAGCGGGCCGATTTTGGATCTGGATGGGTTTCAATAAACAATCCGTCGGCCCCTACCGCAATGGCGGCTTTGGCAATGGTTTCAATCAAAGCCGGGCGTCCGCCGGTCACCCCGGAGGATTGGTTGGGTTGCTGCAGCGAATGTGTCACGTCCATGACTACCGGTACCTGGTTCTCCCGCATGATGGGCAGGTTCCGGAAATCCACCACCAGGTCAGAATACCCGAAGGAGTTTCCGCGGTCGGTCAGAATCACGTTGTGGTTCCCTGATTCCTTCACTTTCTCCACCGCAAACCGCATAGATTCCCCAGACAAAAACTGGCCTTTCTTGATGTTCACCACCTTGCCCGTCTGCGCTGCCGCAATTAATAAGTCGGTTTGGCGGCACAGGAAAGCCGGGATCTGGAGTACATCTACGTACTCGGCGGCCATAGCGGCTTCATGCGCCTCATGGATGTCGGTGACGGTGGGTGCACCGAAGGTGTGGCTCACCTTGGCCAGGATCTTGAGTGCTTTCTCGTCTCCAATGCCGGTGAAAGAGTCTTTCCTGGATCTGTTGGCTTTCCGGTACGAGCCCTTGAAAATCAACGGAATATGCAGGCGATCAGAAATCCGGACCAACTCCTGGGCTATTTCCAGCGCCATGTCTTCTCCTTCAATGGCGCAAGGCCCGGCCATGAGAAAGAAGTTACCGGAAGAAGTATGCTGTAATTTAGGGATGTCGATGTTCATGTTTCAGAGGTTAAATCAAAGTTGAGAATGCGAAAAGGCTATTTACAAGATGGTGCCCTTTTGATGAACCCGGTGGGGAAAGTTCCGTTTCACGGGCCTTCCTCCGGTAGCCCGGCGTCAAAATCAATCCTGGCGTTCAAGGCCTAAAAGTACAGAATTCTACGCGATAAACTGTGGCCTTTCGCGCCGTTCCAACTCTATGAATAGCTCCCTCCCCTGCCGGGGAGAGATAGAGTTACGGCAAGGCTCGAAGACGTTGAACTGGAAATAAGGCTCAAAATACGCCTGGTATTCCAGGGCCGTTCCACCAAACGGGGGCCCTTCCGCCGCAAACTCCTCTGAAAAAAGAACGCCCGCCAATTTACCACCTGGTTTCAGGATCATGTGCATCTGGCGGGCGTAGGCGGGGCGCATTTCGCGGGGTAAGGCACAAAAGAAAGTCTGCTCCAATACCAGATCATACTGGTTAGGCGTTAAAGAGAAAAAATCCTGCTGCAGAAGCTGGCCCTGGGGAAATGCCGGTACCCGCTCCTTGAGATTACGCAATGGGGCCGCTGCAAAATCAAGCAGATGCAGCCGATGGAAACCCTTCCGGAACAGGTACTCGGCCTCATGCCCGTTCCCGCCCCCTGGCACCAGAACCTGCAGATCCTGGTTGGGCAGTTGATCTATATAGGCTTTTAGGGGTGGGGTAATGGTGCCCACATCCCACTCTGTGCGGTTCTGCCGGTACCGGTGCTCCCAATACTCCTCGTCTAAACTGGCTTTTTCACTCATAGACTCAAGTAACTATTTTACCCCGTAATTTGCAAAGGCTAGATAGAACCGTATTTTTGTAAGAATAGGTATTGTCCAAAACAACACTAACCACCCCACATTCCGCCATGGCGACCGAAACACCCGAAAAGGATAGCAACCGAAAATTATTAGTTGTAGGCCTTATCATTGTGCTGCTCAGCATCAACGGTATTCTCATCTACATGCAACAGCAGAAAACCCAGGAGAGCGAGGAGCAGAAAGAGATCATCAAGGTGAAAAGCACCGAGTTGGAAAACCAGATCAAAGTATTTGAGACTCTGAAAGCCGACTACGAACGCCAGAAAGCGGAATTGGGCGCCATGGGCCTAACCAACGACTCCCTGGAAACCCGCATTGCTGCGATCAACGCGGACCTGGCCCAACTAAGGGCTTTCCGGAACAGCTCTTTCACGGTGGCTGACCAGCGCAGGTTCCAGCAGCGCGCCCAGAACCTGGAACTCGCCCTCCGGAAGAAAGACGAAGAAGTAGCCAAGCTGCAGGAAAACAACGAAGAACTCTTCACCGAAGTCACCGGCCTGAAAACCACCCAAAACAAGTTATCTGATTCCATTACCTCCCTGGCCACGAACAACAAGGAACTGGAGGCCAAAGTAAACTTGGCGTCTAAACTGGAGGCCCAGAACATTGCCGTGACCATCATCAACCCCAAAGGAAAAGAAAAAGAGGACTCAGAGGAAGAATACAAAGCTAAAAAGGTAGACAAAATCAAGCTTTCCTTCAAGCTAGGCAAGAATGAGGTGGCCGCCAAAGAAAACAAAGAGATTCTCATGCGCCTGATTGAGCCCGACGGAGCAGCGGTCTACAACCTGGCTACCGGCTCGGGCACCTTTGAGTTTGAGGGGAAAGAGCAGTTCTACACCGCCAAGCGCGACATCATCTTTGACAACACGCAGCAACAGGTTTCCTTTATCTACTCCAAAGGGGCGCCTTTCAAAACCGGGAAACACCTGGTGGAAATCTACTCAGACGGCTTCCTGATCGGTACCACCTCCTTTACCCTGAAATAACCGAATTACCTTTCCTTCCCAAAAAAGAGCCCCGAAACGTGTAATACGTTTCGGGGCTCTTTTTTGGGAAGGAGTGATTGAATGATTGAGAGATTGAAGGAATGATGGATGGAGTGAGTGGGAGAATTAATGATTGAGAGAATAAAGGATTGAATGGATGAGTGGGAGAAAGATGACAGTCTATTAATGGAGAGAGAAATGTTTTAGGCCAACTTTCATAAAAACATGGCTTAAACTAGTTATTGGTTGGCACCCAAGAAAGCCTACCCTCCTCTCACTTACTACCCTCTCTCCTTCAAATCGTTCGCTCAACTTTTACTTCTTCATTCTCTGATTTACTTAATTTTCGCATTCATTCTCCCAATCATTCAATCTCTCAATCAATCAACCATCACCCTTCGGTCTTGGATTACCTTGAAATTCTCAATCATTTTGATCGCCTCCGGTATGTCTTCAGAGAAAATGGTGATAAAGGAATTCCGCTCGGCGTGCTCCAGGGCATAGGCAATGGCCACCATTTCCTGGCCAATCACTTTGTAGGGCTTCCGCGGATCTTCCAGTTCAATGCCTTCAATGATCTTCTGGTAAATCTCATCGGCTGACCGGCCCCGGAGGTCTTTGTCTGACCGGATGATGATCTCGTCAAACATCTGCGCCGCCATTCTGCCTAATTCCACGAAATCCTCGTCACGGCGGTCTCCTACGCCCGCCACAATCCCTACCCGCTTACGGGCATCTACATTCTGCAGGAAATCTGCGATGCCTTTCATGCCTGCCGGGTTGTGCGCGTAATCTACCAGTACCTCAAAAGTAGGGAACTTGTACAGGTTCATTCTTCCTGGGGTCTTGGAAGCTGAGGGCACAAAGGTGCGCAATGCTGTTTTGATCTCAGAAATCTCAAACCGGGAAATATACCCAGCCAGGGTAGCGGCTAAAACGTTCTCAATGTTAAACTTAGCACGGCCCCCAAAGGTCAGCGGAATATCTGCCACCCGGTCTACCCGTATTTTGTAGGTGTTCTTGAAAATGGAAATGAAGCCGTTCTCAAAAACAGCCGCTAAACCTCCCTTGGCCACATGCTTCAAGATGCGGGGGTTGTTTTCATCCATGCTGAAGAAGGCCACTTTGCATTCCACCTCCTTGGCCATCTGGTAGACATTGTCATCATCTGCGTTCAGGATAGCATACCCGTCTTTGCTCACGCTCTTGGGCACCACTGCTTTCACGCGGGCCATGTCTTCCAGGGTATAGATGTCCCGGAGGCCCATGTGGTCTTCAGCTACGTTGGTCACAATGCCGATGTCACACTGCCGGAAGCCCAGCCCAGCGCGTAACATGCCTCCGCGAGCACACTCCAGCACCGCAAAATTCACGGTAGGGTCGCGTAACACGAACTCGGCGCTTTTGGAACCGGTGGTATCTCCTTTCTCCAGCAGTTTGTCCTGGATGTAGATACCGTCTGTGGTGGTGAAGCCTACCTGGTAGCCGCAGGATTTCACCATGTGCGCGATTAGGCGGGTGGTGGTGGTTTTACCGTTGGTACCCGTGACAGCGATGATAGGGATACGGGAGGGACAGTTATCCGGGAAGAGCATTTCTACCACGGGCTCGGCCACGTTGCGGGGTAGCCCTTCGGTAGGCGCCACGTGCATCCTGAAACCTGGCGCGGCATTCACCTCAATCACGGCACCACGGGCCTCCGGCAGGGGAATGGCGATGTCTGAGGTCACTACGTCAATGCCACAGATGTCTAAGCCTATGGTGCCGGCAATGCGCTCTGCCATCAAGACGTTGTACGGGTCAATCAGGTCGGTCACGTCGGTGGCGGTACCACCGGTGGAAAGGTTGGCGGTACTCTTCAGGAACAGCTCCTCACCTGCGGCCAATACGGTGTCCAGGGTGTACCCTTTCTTCTCTAAAATACCGGTGGAATCTTTATCAATCGCGATCCGGGTGAGCACTTTTTCGTGCCCTACCCCCCGGCGGGGATCGCTGTTCACTTTGTCTACCAGTTGCTGCACGGTAGAGGTACCATCGCCAATGACCATGGCCGGGGTACGCTTGGCCGCGGCAATGAACTTCTTGTTCACCACCAGCAGCCTAAAGTCATAGCCTTCTATGAACTGCTCCACAATCACCGCCTCTGAGTACTTCTGGGCCATCTCAAACCCGGCCGCGGCTTCTTCCCAGGTTTTGAGGTTGATGCCAGCCCCTTTGCCGTGGTTCCCGTCCAGTGGTTTGGTCACAATGGGGTAGCCCAGGTAATCGATCGCTTCTTTGAGTTCGTCCAGGGTATACACGGTTTCGCCTTCCGGCACGGGTACCCCGGCCTCATGCAGCATTTCCTTTGTGTTGTTCTTGTCACCGGCAATCTCTACGGCAAAGGCAGCGGTACGGCACGTCATGGTGGCCTGAATGCGCTTTTGATGTACGCCGTAGCCTAACTGGATCAGGGAGCTTTTGTTGAGCCGGATATAAGGGATGCCGCGGGCCACGGCTTCAGACACTATGGAATAGGTACTGGGGCCAATATGTTCGTCTTCCCGTATCTCGTGCAGTTCAGCTACGTCTGGCGCAATGTCATAGGCTTGGTTCTGGGCCAAGGCTGTGGTGGCCCTGATGGCGGCATGCGCGGCGTATTCACCGGCTTTTTCTTCCTGATACGAGAAAACTACATAGTCAAAGTCTGGTTGGGGGGCAGGATATGACCGGCCGAAGCCCGACTCCATACCGCCCAGGGTTTGCAGTTCCAGGGCCACATGTTCTACTACATTACTCAAGGAAACCCCTTCTTCCCGCACCCGTTTCAGATAGCCGCCTTCCTGCCCTTCTGTGCTCCGGTGAACCAACATGCCGGGGAACATCTGTTCTAAGCGGTCAGCAAAACCAGGGATCTGCGTGGTCAGCAGACCTGCAAATTCCTCCATGTCTAGTTTGAGCACTACAATTTTAGGGTGTTTCACAGACCAATAGTTTGGTCCACGCATAATGCGTAATTCTGCGATTTTCATAGAAATAGAATCCAGTTAGGATGCAGGTGTATATGGTATTGGTTAAAAAACTTCCAGGCAATAGGTATCTCCCTTGCCCAACAGGTGTACCTTCAAATCTCTTATGGTCACAGGAACTCCTTCCTCTACCTCATATATGTTGGTGTGGGTGCTGCCCCGCCCGTCTACCAAGACCACCAGGCCGCTGCCAATCACCTCTATCTCATTTCCTTTTTTCACCACCACCCCGGTGTCTTCCTCCAGGCCAATGCCAATGAAAGAGGGGTTGGTGGCAATCATCTGCGCCATTCTCACTATACGACCCCGTGAGATAAAATGGGTATCTATGGCTACGTCATTGAGCAGTTCCAGGCCTGCCGTGATACTGACAGACCCTTTGATGAAGCCCCCACCGTTCATGCCCTGGTAAATCATTTGCGTGGACATGGCTGCTGCCCCCGCACTGGTGCCTGCCACAACCAGGGAATCCTGGTAGTAGCGTTCTTTGATCAACCGGATAAACTCGGTTCCGCCCAGCAGGGAGGTAAGCCGAAGCTGGTCTCCGCCGGTAAACAGGATACCGGCTGCTTTCCGTACTAATTCCAGGAACTCAGGGTTACAGGCATCTTCCCGAGACCGGATATCCAGCACCTTCACCTGGGGAACCTTCAGTTTCTTGAACACCTCTACGTACGACTTGCCCACTTCTTCAGGAATGGAAGAAGCCGTAGGGATTACCAGGACCAGCGGCTTTTGCCCGCTCAACTCGTTTACAAACCGTTCCAGGATCTCGGTCTTCTCAAAATTCAGGTTTTCAGCATTGGCACGATCTTCTTCCGGGTCATCCCCTTTGTTCTCACTGCCTCCTATGGCGATGAGCGTTCCTTTGGGGATTTTGTACTCAATGGCGGCCCGGGGTGCAGCCTCTTCGCCCAACTTCCTATGTACTGTTTTTTTGGTCATGGCACTATTACTGGGGGACGCAAATGAATTGACAAGCGGAACAATTCTTAATACAAACCAATTAGGCTGATATTTAAGGGAATACCCTTCAAGTTTATTTCTTCCAATTGGTGCTTCGGAATACGGAAATCTGCCTTAAAAGATTAGGATATTTACATATAGAGGATTTACCGTAAATAATTTGCGGCAAGTACTTAGTACGGGTAAGCCATCTTCTTCTTATCTGTCAAAAAAAACTTAAAAAGCCGCTTTTATTGCCAATATAAAATAAAGCAGGTGGTGTGACCAAGCTGAATTGTGAAATTTAAAAATTTTCCTCTTCTTATAATACAGTCTATTTCTTAACAAATTGGTCTACAATTAATTAAGTATAATTCAGGTATGCCACCCGTTTTTTACAGGTGTATTACTTTCTAAATCAAAAGATATACTCTTTTTAACCAGCAGGAAATACTAATCAATTGGCTGGAATTCCCTCTAGAAAGAAATTTAAATTGCGTGAAAATAGGCAGTTTCTTCCTTACTAATTAAGGATCAGGCTATTATCGTTTAAGGGCTTGTTTAGGGAAAGAAGGGGGAAATAGGGAGGGCTTTGTTAGAGGGGCGTTTCAGGAAAAACAGGGGCAAAACAAAAAAGCCTGCTTAAAATAAGCAGGCTTTTTCCGGGAGAGGTAACGAGCGGATTCGAACCGCTGTACGAGCTTTTGCAGAGCTCTGCCTAGCCACTCGGCCACGTTACCGTGTTTCGGAGTGCAAATATAGCCAGGATCTATTACGATCACAATTTTAAAGCAACTATTTCTTTAAAGCGCATAAAAAAAGAGCCTCTTTGCAGAGGCTCTTTCTCTAAATCAGGTAGTTACCTACCTAAAAATTATTCAGCTGACTCAGTGGTTTCCGCCTCAGGAGCATCAGTAGATTTGTCAGCGCGGGCTTTGGCAGCCGCGGCTAATTTCTTCTCACCGGCTTCTTTCTCGTTTTCCATCATTTGGTCTTTCAAAGCAGAAAGAGCATCAAGATCACCTAAGGTAGAACGAACTTCGTCTTTCTTAGGGGCAGCAGGAGCGGCAGCTTTGGCTGAACCAGCGGCAGCAGGGGCATCTTTCTTCTCAAATTTCTTACGCTTGGCGTCTTCTGGCTGGGCAGTGTGAACCGCAGTGTGCGACAAGATAATCTTACGGTCATCTTTAGAGAACTCCGTTACTTTGAAGTCTAATTGCTCACCAGCTTCCACGGCTGAACCATCTTCTTTGGCCAGACCTTTAGGGAACGCGAAACCTTCAATACCGTAAGGCAGTTCCAGCGTGGCACCACGGTCAGATTTCTCCAACACCGTTGCTTTGTGCGTAGATCCTACGTTGAATACGGTAGCGAATGTATCCCATGGGTTCTCTTCTAGTTGCTTGTGACCAAGGGCCAGACGACGGGCAGAAGCATCAAGCTCCAGAACCACTACGTCTAATCTGTCACCAACTTTCACGAACTCAGATGGGTGCTTGATTTTCTTAGTCCAAGACAAGTCAGATACGTGTACCAGACCATCTACGCCTTCTTCCAGCTCAATGAACAAACCAAAGTTTGTCAGGTTACGCACCACACCAGTGTGGGTAGTTCCAACGGCATACTTCGTCAATACATCTTCCTTGGTCCAAGGATCTTCGGTCAACTGCTTAATGCCCAGAGACATTTTGCGGTCGTTACGGTCCATGGTCAACACAACGGCCTCAATCTCATCACCTTGTTTGATGAAGTCTTGTGGGTTGCGCAGGTGCTGAGACCATGACATTTCTGACACGTGGATCAAGCCTTCTACGCCTGGCATCAGTTCTAAGAACGCACCGTAATCGGCTACGTTCACGATCTTGCCTTTCACGCGTGAACCAACTTCCACCTCGGCAGGAAGAGCATCCCAAGGGTGAGCCGTCAACTGCTTCATGCCCAAAGAAATACGCTTCTTGTCGTCGTCGAAATCCAGAACTACCACGTTTACTTTCTGGTCTAGCTCCAACACCTCTTGCGGGTGGTTGATGCGGCCCCATGAAATATCTGTGATGTGCAACAGACCATCCACGCCACCAAGGTCGATGAATACACCGAAGTTGGTCATGTTTTTGATCACCCCTTCCAGAACCTGACCTTTTTCAAGGTTGTTCAGGATAGCGGCGCGCTGCTGCTCAAGGTCTTTCTCGATCAACACCTTGTGCGATACTACTACGTTATCAAAAGCGGCGTTGATTTTCACCACTTTCACTTCCATCTTACGACCAACATAGATGTCGAAGTCGCGGATAGGTTTCACGTCGATTTGTGAACCTGGTAAGAAGGCTTCTACGCCGTAAAGGTCTGTGATCAGACCACCTTTGGTTCTGCGTTTCACTACACCTTCCAGTACAGTGTCGTTCTCCAAAGCGCCGTAGATCATTTCCCACGCTTTCACGATTTTGGCTTTCTTGCGAGACAGGATCAACTGACCGTTCGGGTCTTCCTGGTCTTCAATGAACACCTCTACCTCATCACCGATTTTCAGGTCCGGCATGTCGCGGAATTCTGAAACAGGCACTAACCCATCAGATTTGAATCCGATGTTCAGGATAACGTCGCGATCAGTGATACCAACAACGGTACCTTTGATCACTTCCTCTTCCTGAACGGTGTTCAGGGTGTCGGCGTACATTTGCTCCAGTTCGGCTCTCTGCGCAGCAGAGTAGCTTCCACCGAAACCCTGAGACTCAAACTGGTCCCAGTTAAAATCATCTACATTTGCCATATTGCTATGTTGGTTCACAAAATATAACGGCTAGGCACAGAACCACTTACCTCTCCGTAGCTTCTTTTACATACCCGTTTTCCACTGCGGAAACCGGGGCATTCACCTTGAACGCGGCGCGAAGGTACAAATATTTACGGAAACTTCTTTTCCAGACCCTTTAAAAAATCCATGATCTTCCTGATAATCAACCAGGTGGTCAGGGTATGAAAGCAGGTAAGGGTTTTGGGGCTATTTTAAACAAAACAGCCCCTAAACCCTTACCTGCTAAAGAGTCCTTTTGCTACTTATTGGCTTTGACCTGCCGGAGCACTTCCTGTTCTTTTTCAGGAAGGAAAGTGATTAGGATCACCCCGTTTTTGCCTTGTTCTTGGTACCTTTTTTCCGCCTCGGCATCTTTCAGGACCTCTATTGATTTGATCCACTGGGGATTGACAAGTGCAATCTTTTCTTTGCTGACCGCCACTTCCCCAGTCTGCGTTTTGACCAGGTACAAGGGCACCGGCAAGGCCACCCCTGTTCCTCCGTCAAGATTAGTGTCCCTTGCCGTTTCAGAGGAAGCTTTCTGTTTTTTCAGGAGTTGGAGGTAGGCCTGTTCGTGCGCTGGTTCCAGTTCTATTAAAACCACCCCATGCTTCCCGTGGGCCCCAAATTGTTCCACCGCCGGTGTGTCCTTCAGCACCGAGACCGACTTTACCCATTCTTGCTTTAACTCCTGCAAAGCCGCTTGATTGATTGGCACGTTGGCTGAATCTGTCTTAAGCAAGTAAAGGGGCTGGGAAGAAGAAATGGTCTTAACCGCATACGTCTTTTCCCCTAGTCCTTTCTTTTTAGGCAGCAGGTCTTGTGCACTTAAATTAAAAGGCAGCAACGTCACTACCGCCAAGGCAACACTATATAAAAGAGGTTTATTCATATTCATACATTTAAATTCAGATGTCAGGCCCGGGCCCGTTCTCCCAGGAAAGGAATCCACGCATGGTCAGATTCCTGGATGCTTTCCCGGAGGAACCATACCAGGGACGGCTTGAACGGTTTAGAGGCGGGTTTCATGGAAACCTCCTCCGGCGTGCGGTCGCCTTTAATGGAATTGCAGCGGGCGCAGGCGGTGATGAGGTTGTACCAGGAGCTCTCGCCCCCGCGCGACCGGGGCAGCAGGTGGTCAAGGGTGAGGTTTCTGGTGGAGCCGCAGTATTGGCAACGGTTGCGGTCACGGCGCATGATGTTCTGGCGGGTGAGGGAGATGCCTTTATAAGGCACGCGCACGTACCGGTGCAGCCGGATCACCAGGGGCCGGGGGTACGACTGCCGTACGGTCCGCAGTACGTTTATCTGATCTTCTGCTATCATTTCTGCCTTTTGCAGGTACAGCAAGACAAACGCCTTGTGCAGGCTGCACGCGGCAATAGCGGAGTAGTCTTGATTAAGTAAAAGCACCTTCTCATTCATACGAATTCCTGCTCAGTAAATCCTAAGGTAAGTTACGTAAAAAAACTTTACCACAGATTTTACTAACTGATTTTCAGGGCTTCGTGTTTCAGTGATTAGTCTGGCAGGAGGCGTTTGATGATGCGCAGTTTATGGGAATAGCGCTTGGTGTCGCGGTTGTAGATGCCGTGGTGGTCCAGCTGGTCAATACGCACCTCGCCGGAGGCATGGATGATCCGCTGGTCTTCCAGCACAATGCCTACGTGGATGATGCGGCCTTCGTCGTTGTCAAAGAACGCCACGTCGCCGGGGCGGGTCTGGCTCACGAAATGCACCTCTTGCCCGTGCTCCACCTGCTGGTAGGCATCCCGGCGCAGCTGGTAGCCGCAAACCCCGTACACCTGCTGCACAAAACC
The DNA here is from genome assembly GCF_008271745.1 of Rufibacter glacialis. Classification (GTDB taxonomy): domain Bacteria; phylum Bacteroidota; class Bacteroidia; order Cytophagales; family Hymenobacteraceae; genus Nibribacter; species Nibribacter glacialis. Next base: position 484,900 of record NZ_VKKZ01000020.1, read on the forward strand.
AGAGCAGTCAATGCCGAAGATGGATTTACCGCCCCACACGTAGGGCGCCCGCAGGAACTGGAGGGCAATCTTCTGCAGGAAATTCTCGCGGTAGGGCAAGCCGGGATTGGAGGCCCGGCCATTGTAGAGCAGGCGCTCCTCCCCTACCCGTATGCTCATGCCGTCAAAGAAAGGCAAGACGCTGCCAAACCCGATGGGCGTCACGGTATTTCCGCAGGTCACGGTTTGCACCAAATCCATGGAACGGGCGTGTTGGGCCCCGCGCCATTCCTGGAAATACGTTTCTGACACCGGGAAATGCTGCTTTACGTCCATCCACCCCTCGTAGTCATCGGCGGCGTTTCTGACCTGGACCCATTTTTCCTGGGTCTGGAGCACCTCATAGCATTCGCCAAACACCAGCTGGGTGGTTTGTTCACTTTTGTCAGAAGGCTCGCGGCGCACCGGCACCAGGCTCAATTTGCAAATCCCGAAGTTCAAGGTTTTAATGTGCTAATTTGAAAATGTGCTGATGTGGTAATGTGCTAATGTGGCAATTAGGAAATTTGGAGATATGGGAATTTGGAGATGTGGTAATGTCAAATGACAAGCCCAATCTCCCCATTTTTGTCATCCTGAAAGGATCTTGTGGGCGAACTAGATAGGCCAATGTATATTAGAACTACTGTTCACCTCGCTATAACCTTTTAAACAGCACAAGAAAGAAGTTCCCCAGGTACTCCCAACCGCCCAAGTACCTTTTTCCTAATTCTTAATTCTTAATTCTTAATTCCTAATTCCTAATTAAGTTAAAACCGTTCGCGGGCCATTTCGCGTTTCACGTCGCGTTCTTTGATGTCTTCGCGTTTGTCAAACAGTTTCTTTCCTTTGGCCAGAGCGATTTCCACTTTGGCAAAGCCGCGGTCTGAGATGAAAAGCCTGGTGGGAATGATGGTCACGCCTTGCTCCTGGATGCCTTCTTTCAGATTCTTCAGTTCGCGCTTGTTCAGCAGGAGTTTGCGGTCCCGGGTGGGTTCGTGGTTGTAGTGGGTGCCCTCAGTATATTTGGAGATGGTAACCTGGTGCAGGAACAACTCGGTGCCATGGAAGGTGCAGTACCCGTCTGAGAGGTTCACGTTGCCTTCCCTGATGGATTTGATCTCAGTGCCGCGCAGCATGATGCCGGCGGTGTATTTGTCTAGAAACTGATACTCATAAGACGCCCGCCGGTTTGAGATGTGTACCGTTTTCTGCAGCCTGTCTTTCTCTCTTGATTTCGCCATTTAGTTTCTACTGTTCGTCAAAAGTCGGTGGATCTTCTCTTTTTTCAAAATTTTTTGTCCCGTTTGCCCGGTGGCCACCAGGCGGGGGCCCACGGTTACGGTGAGGGTGCAGCGCAACTCATGGCCCTGCAGCGTGTCAAAGGTAGCTTCAATGTGCAGCTGTTCGCCCACAAAGGCGGGGCCCAGGTGGTCAATGTGGAGCATGGTGCCAATGCCCTCCTCGTCGGTTTCCTTCATCTCCAGCACAAACAGCCTAGAGGCCCATTCCATGGCCTGCGCTAGCGCGAAGGTGGAGCACACCGGGTGCACCAGCCCAGTCTCAAAACGGGCCAGGTCCTCTTCGGTTACTGTTTTCAGGTACACTTTGGTGTCTTTTTCCTGGAAGGGGTTCTGCATGGGGTTGGTTGGGAGGCTTTTTCCTAAAAGTACAACCTAAACCGGTAGTATCCTTAGTTGCTTAACCTAATAAGGAAAAGCAGACCTAAGGTTAAATGGTGTTTCAAAGCTCTTTTCTTGAAATCACAGGAAAAACAGCCTTTGCTTCACCCTTCCTCCCAAAGGGTGAGGGTAAACTTAACAGGTCTCTAACATAGAAAGATTCTTTATCTTTTAAGCAGGCTCTGACCAGCAGCACGATCTTCTCCAATCCCCTTTTCCCTTTGATTTCATCAAAACAGCGGTAAAACGGAGGCTGCTCCTTCCTCTTATGGAATTTTGGAATTTTTGCGCAACTTGAAGCCTCCATTGCCCACTCACGTTCCTACTATGAAACTCCTTCTCCCGTTGCTGCTGCTCTTACTGGCATGCCCCTCTATGACCAACGCCCAAACCAAAACCGATAAGTGGCTCGCCCAGCTCCTTCAGAAAAACCCGGAAAAATTCGGTAAGCTGCTGCAACATCCTGAGAAATACGAGATCCAGATCATCTACACCCAGATTGACCGCGACAAGAACAACAAACCGTCTTTCAAGACCTTCCAGTACCAGGTAAACCCGCAGCAATATTTCAACCCAGCCAGCACGGTAAAGCTGCCGGCCACGCTCATGGCCTTGGAAAAACTTAACACCTTGCAAGTGCCCGGCCTTACGAAGGAAACCACCATGCTCACCGACAGTGCCTACCAGGGCCAGACCAAAGTGTTGGCAGACCCTACCTCGGCCACCGGTTTCCCCTCCGTTGCCCACTACATCAAGAAGATCCTGGTCACCAGTGACAATGACGCCTACAACCGCCTGTATGAGTTCATTGGCCAGGAGCCGCTCAACGAAGGCCTGAAAGCCAAAGGCTATTCCAGTATCCGCTTGCCCATTCGGTTGACCACTTTTCTGCCCATAGAGCTGGACCGGTACACGAATCCGGTGCGTTTTCTGGAAAACGGCCGCGTTCTGTACCAGCAGGGCTTGGTGAAAAGCAGCAAGGACTACAAGAACCCCACCCCTATCCTGAAAGGGATTGGAAACTACACCAATGACGATAAGCTGGTGATGGAACCCCGCGATTTCGCCTATTCCAACACCTTTGCCTTAGATGACCAGCACCTGATGCTGCGGGCCGTGCTCTTCCCCGAGTCAGTACCGGAGCAGCACCGTTTCCGGTTGACACAGGAAGATTACCGGTTCCTGTACCAATACCTGTCGCAGTTGCCCCGTGAGACATCGCATCCTGCCTATGCCGAGAAAGAATACCCAGACGCTTTTGTGAAGTACCTGCTGTTTGGCGGCCCCACCCGAAAAGAGCGTATCCCGGCCAATATCCGCATCTTCAACAAAATCGGCCAATCGTTCGGGTACCTCACCGACAATGCCTACATCGTTGATTTTGATACTAAGATAGAATTCCTGCTCAGCGCCACCGTACACGTGAACGAGGACCAGATCTACAACGACGGCAAATACGAGTACGACTCCATCGGGTTCCCGTTCCTGCGCGACCTGGGCCAGGTGATCTACGACCATGAACTGAAACGCAAACGGAAGCACGTGCCTAACCTGAGCACCTTCCAGCTGCAGTACGACAAATAAGGTTTAAATTGAAAAGAGGAGGCCCGGGCTACAATGCAGCCCGGGCCTCCTTTTTTCTTTAGCAAGCTGCGGGTTAGCGGCTTCCTGTGGAACTTCCTTCTACATTTCCCCCGTCTTCCACGCTGATGTTGCCTCTGCGGCCGCTGGCGCTCGGAACCACGCCCGGGCTATCTTCAATGTAGCTTGGGTCATCGTTCACATCCGTGGGCAAGGGAAGTTTGCCAATCGCCTCGGGCACCCGGCCCGCCTCTGGTTGGTTGCTTTCGGTGTTCTGGTTGTTTTCCAGGTTTTTATTTTTCTCCGTACTCATATCTATTCCGCTTAAGTGAAAAATCATTTCCTTATAAATACGGGAAACCAGCAGAACAGATACCTGAAACCTTCGCGCATGGAAGCTAGCCCAGCCACCTGAAGGGCATTTCTGCCTCGTTTTAGCCAAAACAGGCATTCATCCTTCTTTCTAAAAATACCCTAAAAACAGGAAGAAGCCAGTGGCAGGTGACAGGCGCTGGGTTAGAACGTCAACGCCTCGCCAATGGCCAGGCATTTCAGTTTTCCGGGAATTGCGCCCTGGCTTTCTAGCTTCTTTATCCATCTCAGGGGCTCTCCAAAGGGTTCATCAGACAGGTCAAAAACACCATAGTGCATGGGCACCAGGGAACCTCCTTTCAAATCTTTAAAGGCTTGCACCGCTTCCAGAGGGCTCGTATGGCTGGGCTGCATGATGAAGGCAGGCGAATACGCCCCAATCCCCAAAAGGCAGGTGTCTATCCGGGGAAACAGCTGCTGGATCCCCTGGAAGTGCTGGTCATAGCCTGAATCGGCCCCGAAGTACAGGGTGTGCTTCGGGGTCTGCAGCATAAAGCTTCCCCACAGAATGCGGTCATTGTCCAGCAGGCCACGCTTGTGCCAGTGGTAAGCAGGCAGGAAATACACCTCAGGCGCATCTTGAGGCAATTGGTACTGCTGGTACCACCCGGCTTCCTGAATAGGGGCGTTGGGCACCCAGCTTTGGAGAAGCGAACCCATGTTAAGGGAAGTCAACACCGAAAAAGCATGCGTTTTGTGCAGCTCTTTCAGACTTTCCTGGTCACAATGGTCAAAATGCCCATGCGACAGCAGCACGTAATCAAGAGGCGGCAGTTCCTGGGGCGGGACCGGGAACGGGACTTTCCGTTTGATAAAGGAAACGTCATAGAACACTGGGTCGGTCAGGAAGGTCACGCCGCTTAACCTGATAAAGAAAGTGGCATGGCCCAACCACACCAAGCCATCTTGGGTGCTATTGAGGAAAGGCCGCGGGTCTTTCACCTCCGGCAGCCAGTCATCTTGCTGCTTCTCTTCTTTCTGAGGGTTTTTAGTCAGTTTCCAGCGCAAAGCCAGCTTCATGGAATGGTCTGCCTGCCTGAATTCATTCTGGAACCTGCCGTTCCTGCTTCGGTTGCCCGGCCAATCCTCTCTGATGGTAGGTAGCTGGGGATTATAGATGAACTGATCTGCCATGAGATATTTGCTGGGCCAGGCCAGGGCTTCTGATGAAGCCAAGACCTAGGCTATTCATTCCTAAAAAAGTTAAGATAGATGATTCTTCCGGTACTCCCCACCCTTGGGGGCCTGCCACAATAAAATCTTAGGTCTGCTTGCTTTCGGCTTATTTTTTCACAAAATTATATATGAATTATTCCAAATACTCTTAATTCTTACCACATGAAAAATCTGTACAAAGTACTCCTGTTCTTCTGCGCTTTTCTTTGCCTGGAGGAAGAACTGGCCGCACAGAGCCGGCAAATTTCCGGCCGGGTCTTGTCTACGGCAGATGGGTCGCCAGTCATTGGGGCCAGTGTGATTGTGAAAGGCAGCACCGCCGGCACCAACACAGATGCCAACGGCAATTATACGCTTTCTGCTCCGCCGGCGGCCACCACCCTGGTGGTTTCGTTTATAGGGTTCACTTCGCAGGAGGTGCCTATCAACGGGAGAAGCTCCATCAATATCTCTTTGCAGCCCGATGTGCAGCAACTGAATGAGGTGGTGGTCACTGCCTTTGGCCGGGAGCAGGAAAAGCGGACGCTGGGCTACTCGGTGCAGGAAATAAGCGCGGAGCAGATAGAACAAACCCAGCACCCCAACGTGGTGAACGCCTTGCAGGGCCGCGTGGCGGGGGTGCAGGTATTGGGCACGGGAGGCACGCCCGGAGCCGGTTCACGCATCCAGATCAGAGGCATCAACTCGCTGAACCCGGGGGCCAACAACCAGCCTCTGTTTGTGATAGACGGTATTCCCATCAGCAATGAAACCATCGCCGGTAACCAATTGCCCAGCGCCGGCACCGTGGCTACCGCAGAGGCCGGCGGAAACGAGCAGTCGTTTGCCTTCACCAACCGGGCCGCTGACATTAACCCGGACGACGTGGAAAGCATGACGGTTCTGAAAGGAGCCGCCGCCACGGCACTATATGGGATCAGGGCGGCCAACGGGGCTATTATCATCACCACCAAAAAGGGGAAAGCCGGGGCTACTTCGGTAACTTTCAGCTCCAGTTACGGTTTTGACAACATCAACAAGACGCCTGAATACCAAACCCGGTACCGCGAAGGCCTGGGCGGAAGACTTAGATATACCTCCGCAGGCGCTCCCAACCGGTTCCAGACCTTTGGTCCGGTGGTGACGGATGAGCCTTTCTATGACAACTTCAAGAACTTTTTCCAGACGGGCACCCGGTTTGACAACAACGTGAGTGTGTCCGGGGGAAATGAGAAAGCTACTTTCCATACCTCGGCCTCCCACTTTAACCAGGTAGGAATTGTGCCTAACTCAGACTGGGCCCGTACCACCGTCAAGTTAGGCGGAATGGTCAACGTCTCCCCTAAATTCGGAGTAACCGGTACCGTGAGCTACAGCCAATCAGGCGGCAACAAAGCTGCCTCCGGGGACAAAGGCATCATGTCTGCGCTTACCTACCACACCCCCACCTTTGACGTGAATGACTACGTCAACCCCAACGGGACCATGAAAGTGTATGCCCCGGGGGTGATTGACAACCCCCGCTACCTGGCCGAGCACAGCACCCTGAAAGATGACGTGAACCGCATCATCGGGAACATCGGCTTCAACTATGACTTTATGCCCTGGTTGCGGTTCAACTACAAAATAGGGGCAGACGTGTACAGTGACAGCCGCCAACGGTTAGTGCCAGGCCCCATTTTCCCGGGTGCCCCTACCCTGGATATTGCCGCCGGCACCGGAGGATTCTTAATAGAGGAGCGGGTGAATTACCGTGAATTGACCTCCAACGCCTTTTTAACCGCAGAACATAGTTTCACAGATGATTTCCGGGGTTCTCTGATGTTGGGGAACAGCATTGAAAACCAATTCTCTGACATCCTGAATACCCGTGGCGAACGTTTCGGCGTGCCGTTGTTCTACCACTTATCCAACACGTCTAACATCTTCACCTCCAATGCCATCAGCGAACGTCGCGTGATAGGAGCTTTCTTTGACGCCCGGGTTGATTACAAAAACATGCTGTTCCTGAACGTGACCGGCCGTAACGACTGGACGTCTACCCTGCCTAAAAAGAGCCGCTCTTTCTTCTACCCTTCGGTGAGCACCAGCTTTGTCTTTAGTGAACTGCTGGGCCTGGAAGACAACCGGTTCCTGAACTATGGAAAATTGCGGGCATCGTGGGCTCAGGTGGGGAAAGATACGCAACCTTACCGGGTGGGCACTTACTTTGGGTCCGCCACTGGTTTCCCCTTTGGGTCTAGAAGCGGTTTTGCGGTAAGTACCACCCAGGGTTCCCTGGAGCTGAAACCTGAGAGAACTACCTCCATTGAATTTGGGACTGAATTGCAGTTCCTGCAGGGGAGAATGGCAGTAGACGCTACCTGGTATAGAGCCAATAGTAGTGACCAGATCTTGTCTATTCCTACCAGCGTTACCTCGGGGTTACTGAACTACATCAGCAACGCCGGCGAAATCCAGAACACCGGGGTGGAGTTGCTCTTGTCAGGTTCCCCTATCAAAACCAACAACTTCAACTGGGAAGTGATCGTGAACTGGTCGCGGAACCGCAGTGAGGTGGTCTCCATCAATGAGGCGGTCAGTGAAATCATCTTCCAGGATGACCGTATCATGAACAAGCTGGTGGTAGGCGGTTCAGCCGGTGATCTGTATGGGCGGGTATTCAACCGGGACGCCCAGGGCCGCCTTATCATTGGCGCCAACGGCTTCCCCATTTTGAGTCCTGCAGCCCCGCTGGTGAAAGTAGGGAACGCGCTCCCAGACTGGCAAGGCGGCATCACCAACACCATCTCCTTTAAAGGAGTAAGCCTGACCGCCCTGCTGGAGGTTCGCCAGGGCGGCGATGTGTATGATGTGAGCATGCGGAACCGTATCAGGAACGGCATTGACGTTAGAACCCAATACCGGTATGAGCAGGTTATCTTCAACGGGGTAAAAGCCAATGGGGAACCCAACACCACGCCCGTTGTCCTGGATGAAAACTTCTACAGAAACACCGGCGGCTACAATGATGCCGCAGATGTGCTGTTGCAAGACGCTTCCTGGGTACGCCTGAGAAACGCCCAACTCGCATACACCCTGCCCACCAGCCTCATCGGGAAAACCCCCTTTAAATCCATCAGGGTCCATGTAACCGGTAATAACCTGTTCCTGATCACGCCCTTTGAAGGTTTTGACCCTGAGACGCCCACGTATGGCGCGGGCAGCAACGCCCTGGGCTATACCGGGTATGGCATTCCGGCCGTCAGGAGCTATGTTTTTGGTTTGAACATCACCCTTTAATTCATTGATGATGCTTACTTTCTCTAGACGATATATCACCATGGGCTTGCTGGCCTTGCTTCCCATGGCTGGCTGCGATTCTTTTCTGGACATCAACGATGACCCCAACCGGGCGGCGGCGGTAAGTTCAGATGCTTTGCTTTCCCCCATTCAGGTCTTTACCGGAACTGCCCATTATGAGCTTGGGCTGCACACCAGCCTTTTCGCGCAGCAGATGGCGGCCTTTGCCTCTGGTCCGCAGCAGTTTGACCGGCACATTGACGTGCGGAGCAACAGGGCCTGGAACATGATTTACCTCAACAACCTCAACAACCTGGATCTGCTGGTGAAGCAAGCCTCCACCGAAGGTTCTTCGCATTACGTGGGCATTGGGAAAGTCTTGCAGGCCCTGAACCTGGGGCTGCTGGCGGATAACTGGGGAGCGGCTCCTTTTTCCCAGGCTTTTCAGGGCGCCGCAGAATTCACCCCCGCCTATGACCAGGAAGAGCAGCTGTACACCACCATCAATAAGCTATTAGATGATGCCCTGGTAGAACTCAAGAAACCCACTTCTACCCTGCGGCCTGGCGCCGATGACCTCATCTATGGGGTGGTGAAGCCAGGCGTGACCACCGCCCCAACCCAGGCCGTACAGATAAGCCGGTGGATCAGAGCCGCCAATGCGCTCAAAGCCCGCTATGCCATCCATTTGGTGGAGAAAAACGGCGTGGCAGCCGCTAATACCGCGCTCACCTTTGTGGCCCAAGCCTTTACGTCCAACGCAGATGACTTGGAGATCCTGCACAATGACCGCAACCTGAACCCCTGGAACCGGGAGATTGCCATTGGAACCACTACCGGTAACTTTATCATAGCTCCCTCCCTGACCCTGATCAACCTGATGAACGGGCTCACCTATGCTGGTCTGGTAGACCCTCGCCTGCCCTTCATGGCAGACAAAGGAACCTCTCCGGACAATTACCTGGGGTACAAAAACGGGGCAGGAACAGGGGGCAACACCAATTTGACGGCCAATACCTTCTATGCCAAACCAGCTTCGCCGCTTATGATGGTTACCTTCAGCGAGATGAAGTTCATTGAAGCCGAGGCCCGCTTTCTGGCCAATGGCGGTACCCGTACCTCCAGGGGCAGCACGGCCCAAGCTTACCAAGCTTATCTGGACGGAATCAGAGCGCATATGGACAAACTGGGAGTTCCTTCCGCTCAGGTTCAGGCTTATTTGACACATCCGCAGGTGGCGGTGGGAGCTGCCAATCTCACGCTGAGTCTGATCATGAAAGAAAAACTCATCGCGCTTTACCTGAACCCTGAAGCCTGGGTAGACGTGCGCCGCTATGACTACTCACCGGCTATCTATCCTACCATGGAGCTTCCTACAGAGCACAACCCTGCCTTGAATGGCCAATTCATCAGGAGAATTCTATACCCAGAGTCTGAGGCCGCCCGCAATGCAGCGGAAGTAACCAAGGTGACCAAAGGCTTGGCTGAGAAAATGTGGTGGGATCAATAATGACTTAATTTCCAGAAAACATGAAGAAAATAGCTTTCTATCTCTGTGGGTTAGCCCTGAGCGGTCTGTCTTTGACGGCCTGTTATGATGAGCCCGATTTTATTGCCGACAATACCACTCCTACGGGAGTAGGAAGTGCCCCGGTGAGCGCCAATGAATTGTTTGACTTGGCTACCAATACGGCCATCTCTACCGCCAACAATGCCAACACCAGGCAATACGCGCCGGGTACCGAGATCAGATATGAACTCCAGTTCTTCTCTGAATCTCCGGTAAAAGAAATAAACGTGTATCAAACGGTGGGCGCTGGCGCCAGAACCAAGGTAAAAACCTATCCCTACGCGCCAGCTTTCTCCAAGGTTGACCGCACTGATACCCTGGTGGTTTCTTATACTGTTCCACAGGCTCCGCCTGAAACCAACGTGAGAATTGAAACCGAGGTCCTGAACCAGAACAACCTGAACGTAATCAGAACCTTATGGATCAGAATCAGACCATAAAATTCCACCGCAGTTAAAACAAAAGGGCTTCCAGGTAGGAAGCCCTTTTGTTTTAGGGGTATTTTCCAGGAAAGAAACAGAAAACGTGATTCCTGAAGATGGCCCCGTTGTGTTTACCAGCCCTTTCTTTAAAAAAAGCCAGTAAATGAATATTAATGGAAGAACAGGTATGCCAGCCAAATTGCGGCCACAATGCCCACTAAATCAGCGATGAGACCACAAACCACCGCGTAACGGGTTTTCCGGATGCCCACGGAGCCAAAGTACACTGCAAGAATGTAGAACGTGGTCTCGGTGGAGCCTTGGATCACAGCGGCCACATTGCCCACAAAGGAATCTACGCCGTAGGTTTTCATGGCATCTACCATAAGGCCGCGGGCACCGCTGCCGCTTAAAGGTTTCATCAGGGCCACCGGTAAGGCCGGCACGAAATCAGTGTTGAAGCCCAGCCAGGCAAACAGACTGCCAATACCCTGTACCAGCAAATCCAATGCGCCGGAAGCCCGGAATACGCCAATGGCCACCAACATGGCCACCAGGTACGGGATAATGGAAACCGCTACCCCAAAGCCTTCCTTGGCTCCTTCAATAAAGGACTCATACACGTTCACCTTCCGCACGAGGGCCAGGGTGATAAAGGAAATGATCACGGAGAAAAGGATGATGTTACTGGCCACCGAGGAAATCAAAGCAATGCGTTCCTGGGAGATGGTGCTGAAATAATAGATCAAGCCGCCAATCAGACCGCCCAGCGTACCCAGGTACAAAAGCACCACTTTATCCAGGAGGTTGATGCGCTGGTAAATGGCCACGGCCAGCAAACCACCCAACAGCGAGAAGAACGTGCCCAGCAAGATAGGAATGAACACCGCTGACGGGTCTACCGAGCCCATCTGCGCCCGGAAAACCAACACACTGATAGGAATAAGGGTCAGGCCTGCGGTATTGAGCACCAGGAACATGATCTGGGCGTTGGAGGCGGTGTCTTCACTGGGGTTCAGTTCCTGCAGTTCCTTCATAGCCTTGAGGCCCAGCGGAGTAGCGGCGTTGTCCAGGCCCAGCATGTTCGCGGAGAAGTTCATCAGGATAGAACCGAAAACGGGGTGATTCTTGGGTACTTCCGGGAAAAGACGGTTGAAGAAAGGCCCCACGGCCTTCGCGAAAATAGCGATGATGCCGCCCCGTTCCCCTACTTTCATCAGACCCAGCCACAGCGTCATGACCCCGGTTAACCCCAGGGAGATCTCAAAACCGGTTTTGGCGCTGTCAAAGGTGCTGGCAACTACTTTCTGGAAAACCTCAACATCCTGGAAGACAATGAGCTTGAAGAGGGCAATGCAGAAGGCGATCAGGAAAAACGCCACCCACAGATAATTTAAAATCATGCGAGATGAATGAGTGATTGAGAGAAGTTGATTGACTGATTATTGGAGGGAAGAAATGGAGGTTTTGGCAAAAGTTGCCTAGGCCCGTTTCTTCTCCCTATTTCAGGCATAACCGACCGAAAGATACACAGCCGGAAAATAAAAACCGCAGGTCTGTCTACCCAGTCCTGCGGTTTCATATTAGGATACATTTCTATCCTTTATTTTCAGCCCCGGAGAGCCTTTGCTCGTGAAGTTGTTTTAAGGCTTATTTTTAGAAAACAGGCTGAATCAGTCAAGAAAGAGGAGCAATTCCAATGAAGCTTCCGTCACTCACTCACTCACTCACTCACTCACTCACTAAATCCGCTCTACGCCTAGGCCGGGTTTGCCGTTGGGGCGCATGATGCCGTTCTCCAGCAGGAAGCCTCCGGAAACCACGTCCCGGGCCAGGTCAAGACTGCCGTCCAGGTCAATGTAGCGGGTGTTGGCGCAGGAGAAGGCCGCGTGTAATGCGGCACTGATGCTCACAATGCTCTCGTCGTTGCAACCCCACATGAGGTCAATGCCGGCCTGTTGGGCAATAGTCGCGATCTGACGAGCCGCATACACGCCCCCACACTTCATGAGCTTGATGTTGTAAATACCACAAGCGCGGGGCTTACCGGCCAACTGGAACGCATCAGATGGAGTAAGCAACGACTCATCAGCGGCTACCAAGTCTTTAACCGAATCTGGCAGTTCACGTAAATCATCAATCATGGGAGCCGGCAGCGGCTGCTCAATCAGTTCTATGTCCAGCTTCTGGGCCTGGGAACAGAAATTGGCCAGGTCATAGGAGGTCCAACCCTGGTTGGCGTCAATCCGGATGGTGACGTGGTGGCCGTGGGCCTCGCGCAGTTTCACCAGGCGCTCCAGGTCCTGCTCCACCGTCTCCCCCACCTTCACCTTCAGGTGCGTGAAACCCCGGCCCACATATTCCTCGGCCTCCGCCAGGGTCTCGGCTACGGATTTGATCCCGATGGTGATGGAAGTGGGCAATGATTCCAGGCGTTGACCCAGGAAGGTGACTAACGGTACCTGCAGGAACTTGGCAAAAAGGTCATGCAGGGCGATGTCCAGGGCGGCGCGGGCGGCCGGGTTGCGGGGCAGGCGCTGCGGAAGCTCATCGCAGAGCCGCTGAAAACTGCGGAGGTCCTGCCCCAGAAGCCAATCCAGGTTTTCGGGCTGTAGCACGGCTAGGGTCTCCGCGAGTTTCTCGCCCACCACTTCGGTGCTGGGGTTGCCGGTGCCCAGCCCGGTCAAGCCATTTTCGGCCACCAGCTCCACCACCACATTCTCTACTGCAGATACAGTCTTGAAGGCAATGGTGTAGGGCCGGGTTAATGCTAAATCAGCTTTCCAGACGTTGATGGCGGTGATTTTCATACGGCCTCCGTCTCCTTCACCACTTCCTGCTTGATAAGGTCAATGATCTGGTCTACCCCGTCTTCCAAGGGAAGCACCACCGGCAAGTTCAACTCCTCCTGGTATTGCTTCTGGTAGGTCCGGGCCTCTTCCAGAGACAGACCGGCGGTGTTCAACGTCACCGCAATCACCTTGGAACCATACAACCTGATGAGTTCGATCTCAGTGGAGATGGGCGGGATTTTGAAACCCAGCTCCTCGTTGTCATCAAAGTAAATGCGAGCCGGGGCGTGTTGCAGTACCACGTATTTCATCTGGCCCGAAACCAGGTACTCAGAACCGCAGGGACCGCTGGGGTTGCGGAGCGCCGCCTGCCCTTCCACGAAGAAGACATCAGGTTTATGCTCGGCGTAGCTGGTCAGGATAGCGTGCTCCAGTTCCCCAGATACGAAATCATTGTAAGTGGAGTCCAGGATGAAGCCTTTGCCCCGGCCTTGCATCCAGCCGGTTTGGCCGGTGAAGATCATCTGGGCCTTGAGGCCCGCCGCCTCTGCTGCCTGGGTGAGGAGACGTGTGGTGGTGCGCTTGCCCATGCGCACGTCGGTGCCCAGTACGGCCACCCGTGGTGCTGGCACGTCTTTGATTTTACCGGTCCAGAAATGGAGTTCGCTTTTGGGCTTTGGTTTGCGCACGTCAATGAGTTGCACCCCGTGCTCCTGCGCCAGGGCGGCTAGGTCAGGCATGTCGCTCAGGTACTCGTGCAGGCCGCTCACAATGTTCATTCCTTCTTTGATGGCCTCGGCAATGGTTTGCTTCATGCTGGCCGGTAGTTTGCCACCCTTTGGGGCAATGCCTACCAGGCAGTAGTCTGCCTTTTGGGGGCTTTTTTGCAAAAACTGGCTTAAATCAGCGTACACCGGAATGTTCCGTTTTTTCCCGTCTACCACTTCGCCGGCGTCTTGCCCGGCTGAATTCTGGTCAATGACCCCTACAATCTGAAAACGCTCGGTGCCCCTGATGAGGCCGTGCGCGGTTTTGGCGGGGAATTGGTTTAGCAAACCATTGGTGAGGATAATGGCATTTCCGTCCATTGAGAAACTGAGGTTAAAAGAAGTGAATAATTTGTTAGTTAAGGTATTGGGTAAGATCAGGTTTTCAGGTTGTTTTCAGGAAAAAGGGTCCCCAATGGGAAGCCTACAGCACCAACCCATGGAAGAGCGGCGGCATGGGCTGGCTGAGGTCATAGACAAAGCCGTTCACGATGGCGTAGCGCACCTGCCCGTCTTTTTGCAGGGTGAAGTTGGCCGCTTTGTCCAGGCCCAGGGCATGGTTCACCCGCCCAGACACGGCCACCACGTTCAAGGGCAGCGCCGCTGGGTCATGGTTCCTGGGCAGCTGGGTCAATTTCACGGTGGTGTAACCGGAGGCCAATAATTCCCGGGTACGCTCCGGGGTGAGGGCGGCTACGTCGGGCAGGGGTTGCTCATAGACTTTACCGGGCATCAGGGACAGTCCCTCGCCGTTTACTTCTTCATAGCCGTAGAAAACGCTCATGTCGCCAATTTCCTCCACCGAGCTGCGGTGGTAAAAGCCTTTCGGGTTGGCAGCCCGGGCTTCATTCCTTAGAATGCCCACGTCTAACAGCGTATCCCGGCCTTTGACCTGGTAGCGCACGTTGCGCAACACCACATCAAAGAGATTGCGCTCATTCACCGGAATCTTGAAGTACTCTTTGGTCTCGTAGTTCTGATAGCCCTGGTGGCCAATGAGGTGCACCGCAGACAAAATAGAGGCAAAATTCAACTGCCGGATGAACTGCTTCTCAGGGTCTCCGGGAAATCCGCCGGACTCAATCAGAATCAGGCTGGTCCCCCATTTCTGGATATTGTCGCCGAAGGCGCGGGGCTCGTGCTCGTCTGAGTACTTGGCCACCTGCCCCGGTATGAATTGCTGGATGCTCTCATTCATGCCCACAATGGTACGCATGGCCCGTTCCCGCACCTCGTTCACGCTCTGGGCATAGTTATAGGCGGGGGCCAGGAAAGAGATGGTGGCCGGTTGGGGTGTACTGCCCACGGTATAGAGCCGGCTCTGGTCATGAAGGTTGAAGCCGAAGTCTGGGGAAATGCTGTCGCGGAGGCTTTTGAGGAGACGGGCCTCGGGGCTTTGCAGACGCACGGCATCCCGGTTGAGGTCAATTTCCAGGGCGTTGCGGCGGATGAACTTCTCGGCGCCGTCTGGGTTGAGCATGGGCACGAAATAGAGCGTGTTGTTTTCCAGGATTTCACGCCGCACCGGGTCTAGTTCATCAGAACCTTGCAGGAAGTTGAAGATATCCAGCAAGGCCATGGTGGCGGTAGGTTCATCGCCGTGCATCTGAGACCACAGCAGGATCTTGGTTTTCCCGGTACCGGCTTTGACCAGGTAGATGTCCCGGTTCTCCACCGATTTACCTACTACCTGCACTTGGAACAGGGGGTTCTGCTTTAGTTTTTCCAACAGGGGCACCACCTGCCCGTGTTTGAACCGGCGGTGGGTGATGCTGGGCTCCCGATAGGTGTGGTGTTGTTCAAATATTTTCCGGGCCACCCGGGTCACCGGGCTGGTTTGGCAATCGGCACTCAAAACGGTCATGAAAGAAAAGATGAAAAGAAGGAGGATGCGCATGGAACCACGTGGTTTAAGTGGTGCGCCCCGGCAGTGGCGGGAGGTCTGGTATCCGGCCAAGAGCCAAGGCGGTTCAGGCGGTCAATGTAAGGACGAATTCTGGGGAACGGAAAAAATTAGCCAAGAATTTCTGTCTCCTGCCCCTGCGTGAGGGTCCAACCTGTTTATCTCCCCTTTTTTGGAAAAGAAGCACAAAAGGGGAAAGCTTAACCCAGGAACTGGTGTTGACAAAGAATTAGGGTCAGAAACTAGCCGGGAAATAGAAAGAGAAAGGAAGGAAAAAATCAAAAAGCGGTTTCCTATCCCAAGGGTGAATAAGGCTTTTTCCGCCCTTCCGCACCAAGGAGATATCAAATCTATTTCCGGCTCATCTGGTTACCTTTTCGAAAATGCTTGGGCTACAACTACCCAGTACGGTTCAACTTGAACGAACAGCCTTGCCCCATGGACAGCGGATTTATTCGACTAAGAAACCCAAAACTGATCCTCAGCAATCTTCCATAGCAAGCGGAGGCCATGAAGAAGCTCGGACTATAATAAAAGTATTTATTTTCAGTTATAGCATCCTAACATTCAGCCTTTTATCTCATTTCTCAAAAAGAACAACTAAAACCAAACGCCTCTCCAAATCCTGCCTTCTGGGGCCAATCACTCAAAAAGAAAACTAGCCCGTTTTCCCTTTATTTTTCTGAAAAGGCCCTGAAAACTAAGTGGCCTTACACCTTCAGCCGCGGGTCTGGGCTGGCGTATTGGGTGGTGAAATCACCGGCCAGGTATTGGTAATGGGCGGCCATGGCAATCATAGCGGCATTGTCGGTGCAGTACTCAAACCCGGGGATATAGACGTTCCAGCCCAGGCGCAGGGCATGCTCCTGCAGGGCGGCCCGCAGCCCCGTATTAGCTGACACGCCGCCGGCAATAGCGATTTCTTGGATGCCTTGTTCTTTGGCCGCCAATACCAGTTTCTTGAGCAAAGTCTGAATCAAGGCCTGCTGAATGCTGGCACAGATATCCGGTAGGTTCTCCTGCACAAAGTCGGGTTGGGCGGCGGTGTTCTTCTTCACGAAATTCAGGATAGAGGTCTTGATCCCGCTGAAAGAGTAATCATAGCCATCCATGTTCACAATGGGGAACTGGAACCGGTTGGGGTCACCGGTAGAAGCCAGTTTATCCAGCAGAGGTCCGCCCGGGTACGGCAAACCCAGCAGCTTCGCTGATTTATCAAAGGCCTCGCCCACGGCGTCATCTGTGGTTTGGCCCAGCACCTCCATGTCCAGGTGGCTGCGCACCAATACGATTTGGGTATGGCCGCCGCTCACGGTCAGGCACAGGAAAGGGAAATTGGGCCGGGGTTCCTCAATGAAATGGGCCAGGATATGCGCCTGCATGTGGTTCACCTCTATAAGCGGCAGGTTCAGGCCCAAGGCAAAGGATTTCGCGAAGGAACAGCCCACCAGCAAGGCGCCCAAAAGTCCGGGGCCGCGGGTAAAAGCCACCGCATCTAATTGGCTTTTTGCTATATTTGCTTTTTGCAGGGCCTGGGCCACCACGGGTATGATGTTTTGCTGGTGCGCCCGTGACGCTAACTCTGGCACCACGCCGCCGTATTGCTCATGGATTGCCTGCGTGGCTACAATGTTTGAGAGCACGCGGCCGTTTTGGATAACAGAGGCCGAGGTTTCATCACAAGACGATTCTATTGCTAATAGTGTAGGGTTCATATTCCGTTGGAGACGCAAGACCAAGAAGAAACGCTAGAAAAAAAGAAAAACTACCCGCAAGTTATAGCAAAAGCTCTGTTAAAAATAATTCTGGGCGTGCTTCTGGTGGTGGTAGTGGTGGTGGGCGCGCTCACCCTGGCTTTGCGTTTTCCGGCTGTCCAGACCAAAGTGGCCCAAAAAGCGGCCCGCCTTCTCTCCAACACCATCCACCACCAGGTCACCATTGACAGTGTAGATATCAAATTCTTCAAGCGGGTGGTGCTCCACAACGTGCGGGTGCTGGACCGGCAGAAAAAGACGCTTTTTTACATCGGGCAGGCCGAAGCAGACATTAGTTTCTTCAGCCTTTTCAGAAAAGAGGAGACAGAGCTTACCTTGCCCGGCGGCTCCAAGCTGACCATTCCCCTGCCCAAGTTCCCGCCCAACAAGCTCCACATTGCCTCGCTCACGCTCACCCGGCCTGAGGCCAACCTGATTCAGTACAAAGGCTCCGACTCCTTGAACCTGAGTACTTTTATCGCCTCCTTATCCAATCTCATCACCACTGACACCGCCCAGAGCCAGAATCCGTTTGAGTTCAAGATTGACGAGATCGTGCTCAAGAACGGGCACTTCAGTTACCACGACTACAACGAACCCACCACTGCCCATGGCCTGGATTACCAGCACATGGACCTGCAGCGCATCAACGGCCGGTTCTCGGAGATCAACATCATAGGAGACACCATTCAGACGGTGATTACCAGCCTCACCACCATTGACAAGAACTCCCAGACCTACCTCAAGGACCTAGACACCCGCATGACCTTCTCCCCCAAGTTCTGGGAGTGGGATGAGCTGAACCTGCGGGTGAACAACAGCCACCTGGCCAAGTACGTGCGCTTTGACTATGAGCGGTTCATGAACTTCAAGGAGTTCAATGACAGCATGAACGTAACCGCCACATTTGACAGCACTTATATCACCTCAGAGGATGTGGCTCTTTTTGCCACTGTTTTAAAAGACTGGGATGAAAAGGTGCTGATCTCCGGTAAGGTGAAGGGCAAGGTGAAGAACTTCAGGGCGCAGGACATTGACCTCCGGTACGGGCAATACACCCACATTACCGGGGACATCTCTGCCGATGGGCTGCCCAATTTCAAGAACACCTTTGCCGACCTGGTGCTGGGGCCCAGCACGATCAACGCCCGCGACCTGAAGCATTTCCTGCCGGCCAAAGCCTATGCCATGGCTGCCCGGGCCGGCACTGTGCACCTGGAGGGCGAGTTCACCGGCTTCTACAACGACTTTGTGGCGAACGGCTCCTTCAAAAGCGCCCTGGGGAACGTGGTCTCTGACATCAACCTCAAGTTTGACAAGAACAACATTGACCGCTCCGCTTACCGGGGCTACCTTAAGACCTCGGGGTTTGACGTGGGAGGCCTCTTGGGAGACCGCAGCGTGATCAAACGGGTAGCCATGGACGGCCGCGTACAGGGCAGCGGTTTCAGCCTTGCCACGGCCCACCTGAACCTGGACGCCACCATCAACGCGATCAACCTCAAGAACTACAACTACCGCAACATTGTGGTCAACGCTGACCTGAGCCGCCAGAAGTTCAACGGGGATATCCGCATCAATGACCCCAACCTTAAAATGACGGCCAGCGGGCAGATCAACCTGCAGAACAACCGACAGGTGTTTGACCTCAGAACCAATATCTCCTCTGCCAGATTGCATGCCCTGGGGCTAACTGACCAACCCATAGTGCTCTCCACCCAGGCAGACGTGGACTTCACGGGCATTGAACTGGACAAGATTGTTGGGCTGGCCGAATTCAGAAAGACGACACTCTCCTACGCCGGCCGGCAGGTGAACATTGATTCACTCACCATTGAATCGCATTTCCATGACGGCATCAGGGAGCTGCACGTGGGGTCTGAGCTGCTGGCGCTCCAGGCCGGCGGAAACTTCCTGTACTCCACCTTCTTCCGGGACCTACAGACTTTGTATGAGGAATACCGCCTGAACCTGGAGAACAATCCCCTAAAGATCCAAAACTACTACCGCCGCAAAGCCTCTGCCCCACCGGCCTCGTATGAGGTAGATCTGGACGTGCACCTGCGCCAGGTCAACCCACTGCTGCAGGCGTTCTTGCCTCAGGTTTCCATCTCTGACTTCTCCACCATGGAGGGCACGTTCCGGAACGGTCCTACTGCGGTTCTGACCCTGGTGGGCAAGATGGACACCATCCGGTACGGCAACAATGAGTTTTACAAGAACCACCTGGAAGTTACCTCCTCTAAGCTGTGGAACACCCCAGACGTGCTGGCCAACGCCATCATTACCTCTGAGCGGCAAAAGCTGGGCAGTGCCGGTGACACGGAGAAACTGTACATAGAAGGTGTCTGGGACGAGCGCCTCATCCACTTTTCCAGCAACATTGCCCAGACCGGTACCACCAACCGCGCCAACATCAGCGGGAACATCGCATTTGAGCAGGACCAGATCCAGATTGTCTTCAACCGCTCTAACATCAACGTGCTGGACAAGGTCTGGACTATTTCGCCTAACAATACCATTTCTGTTCAAGACGGGGCCCTGCAATTTGAGAACGTGACCTTCTCCAACGGGCCGCAGAGTGTGAGCATTTTTGGGGTTCTTTCCAAAAACCCGCAGGATGTGTTAAGCGTGAACCTTTCCAATTTCCGGCTGGAGAACCTGAACCCCATCTTGCCCGACGAGAT
The DNA here is from genome assembly GCF_008271745.1 of Rufibacter glacialis. GTDB lineage: Bacteria > Bacteroidota > Bacteroidia > Cytophagales > Hymenobacteraceae > Nibribacter > Nibribacter glacialis. Next base: position 504,885 of record NZ_VKKZ01000020.1, read on the forward strand.
TGACGGCCTGCTCAATGGTGAACTTCAGGTGCGCGATCTTTACAGCGAGGTACACCTTTCGTCTCGCCTGGCCGTGGACACGTTCATGATTGGCGGGCAGCTGATTGGGAACGTGGCTGGCACTACCTCCTGGGACAGCCAGCAGGGCCGCATGAACGTTGATCTGGGCATTAGCCGGGATGCCAAAAAGGTGCTGTCGCTCACGGGAACGTATAACCCCAAAGGCGGCGAGGACCAGGAACTTGATTTACTGGCTGTTTTAGACAATGCGCAGCTAAAACTGGTGGAACCGGTGCTCAAGACCATCATGTCTGATCTGGGCGGCACCATGGATGGCCGGGTACGTATCTCCGGAAGGCTGTCGGGCCCTATTCTGAAAGGTTCTGTCATGGTCTCTGACGGCTCCTTTATCTTCAATTACCTCAATACCCGGTACACGTTCTCTGATCGCGTCTTTTTCACCGAGAACGACATCTCTTTCCAGAACGTCCGCATCCGGGACATCTACAACAACACGGCGGTCTTGAACGGGGGCATCTACCACAACGGGTTCCAGAACATGGTGCTGGACCTGCGGGCCCGGTTCAACAAGTTCATGGTGTTGAATACCACCCGCGCTGACAACCCGCTGTATTACGGTACCGCTTTCGCCACCGGCGAAGTCACGGCGCTGGGCGCCACGTCTAACCTGCAGGTCAACATCACCGCCCGAAGCGAGAACAACACCAATATCTCCATTCCGCTAGACAACACCTCTTCTCTGGAGCGGCAGAACTTCATTTCGTTCGTGAACAACAACCCCGCCAAGCAAGACAGCGCGGGGGCGGGTACTCCGGTAGTGCAAAAATCCGTGGACCTCAGCGGCATCCGGCTTAACTTCAACCTGGAGGTCAACGAGAACGCCTACATTGAGCTGATCTTTGACCAGCGGTCCGGGGATATTATCCGGGGCCGGGGGCGCGGGAACATCCGCATGGAGATTGACACGCGGGGCGAGTTCGCCATGTACGGCAACTATGAGATTGTGCAGGGTCGCTACAACTTTACCTTGCTGGGCGTGATCAACAAGGAATTCAACGTGCGGCCCGGGGGCACCGTCACCTTCAATGGCGATCCGCTGGACGGTCTGCTCAAGATCACCGCCACCTACACCCAACGGGTATCCCTGGCTCCCATCTTAGGTGACTTGAGCGAGCAGGACCAGCAGTCTGCCGCGGCCCGGTCCCGCTATCCGGTGACCGCTGTGATGGACCTGGACGGCCCGCTTACCACGCCCCAGATCCGTCTGAACCTGGAGTTCAATGACACCCCCAGCCTTTTGGAATCACAGGTAACCCGCTACCTGAACAACATCCGGAACGATGAGCAGGAACTGAACCGGCAGGTGTTCTCGCTCCTGGCCTTCAAGCGCTTGTCGGCGCAGGATGAATTCCAGGTAGGCCTGGGCGTTGGCGATCTGGGCAGCAGCGTGGGCGAACTTTTCTCTAACCAACTCAGCTACTGGCTCTCGCAGATAGATACCAATCTGGAAGTAGACATTGGAGTGAGCGGCTACGGGGACCAGGTGCTGGATGATGTGCAGTTGAAGCTGAGCTATACCTTCCTGGAAGGCCGCCTGAAAGTAACCCGCGAGGGGAGCGTAAACAATAACCGCCTGGGCAACAACCGTTCTACCGCCGCCGGTGACTGGTCAGTGGAGTATTATCTGAGCCAAAGCGGGCAATTACGCTTGCGGGCCACCTATGAAACCACGCCCCGCGACTTTGAAGCCACCGCTACCGCCAGCAGGCAAACCATCAGTATTCTGCACCAGGCCAACTTTGATAGCTTCGGGGAGCTGTTTAGAAGAAGGAACCTGAGTAAACGTGCCCAGCGCGCTGCCGAGCGGGAACGCATGATCAAACTCGAAGACGATACACCTACGCCCCGGCAGAACTTTTAAAACAGTTTACCGGGCCTTTTCAGGAAACCAGCTTAAAACGATTCGTCAAGGTTTTAGAATCCTACTTCCTTTTCATTGACTGGCCGGCAGGAAATCCTTTCCTGTGCCTTTCCAATTTCCTTTCCTACCAAGCCTGTTTTCTTTCCTTTTTCAGAAATAAGGCAAGGAAACAGCGCATGGTTTGTGAACCAGGTTTGCTGCCAGACTTCTCCTATTCTTTTTTTCATAACCAGATGCGGTTCCATTCTCTTGCCTGAAGGAGTAACTTTCCTTCCGCCAAAAAGTAAGGTTTAACGGGCGCAGGAAGGCTATTTATCCTTTTCACTTCCTGGTTGGCCAGCTTCCTTTTTCCAGGGTCTTTTAGAGAAAACAGGCGAAAAACCACATCTGCTCCGTTCTTCTTCTAAATTATTACTATTTTTGCCGGCATACGTTCCTATGGCTGCTAAACCCCTAAAACACACCCGCAAGAAAAAGCTTGGCAATTACCCGCACACCATGGTGATCTTCAGTATTACCCTGGCGCTGTTTGTGATTGGCTCTTTTGGGCTGCTGCTCATTCATGCCAGCAAGCTCTCTAACCTGGTGAAACAGAACATTGAGGTGCAGGTATACCTGGACCGCGAGATGTCGCCGCTGGAGATAGAGAAGCTGCGGAAGACCCTGGCCCGAAAGGAGTACATTGCCTATGAGGAGAGCAAGCCCCAGGTGATTTTCATGTCGAAGGAAGAGGGCGCCAAGGAATTCATTGACGAGAGCGGGGAAGACTTCCTGACCTTTCTGGGCGAAAACCCCTTGCGTGATGCCTTTATCCTGCGCATCAACCCAGAATTCGCTACCTCAGACCAGCTCAAGAACATCAAGATTGATTTACAGAACACCACCGGCATTCATGAGGTGGATTACGTGGAGAGCCTCATTGACTCCATCAACCACAACCTGCGCCGGGTGAGCATTGTGTTGCTGGCCTTTGCCGGTATTCTGGTGCTGGTGGTCATCATCCTGATCAACAACACCATCAAACTGGCTTTGTATTCCCAGCGGTTCCTGATCAGGAGCATGCAGCTGGTGGGCGCCACTTCTTTCTTCATTCAGCGGCCATTCCTGAACCGGGCTACCTTTCAAGGGCTGGTAAGCGGGGCCCTGGCCTCGCTCCTGCTGTTTGGCTTGCTCCAGTACGCTTACCATGAGATTGCCGAACTGTATCTGCTGCGCGATGAGTACCAGATGCTGATTCTGATGGCCTCGCTGCTTATTTTAGGCGGGGTACTGGGCTTTTTCTCTTCTTACCGGGCCGTAAAGAAATACCTTAGGGCTTCCCTAGACGATTTATACTAAGAACCTCTATCCTTTCATGGAAAACAAGAACCCCTCTCCCTTCGCTTTTGGGAAACGCAACTACCAGATCATGCTCTTAGGCCTCCTGGTGATGGCCATTGGTTTCATTATCATGGCCCTGGATTCCCAGCCGTACGGATATGGTTTCTTAGGGCTCACCTTAGGCCCCATTGTGTTGGTCATCGGTTTTATCATCCAATTTTTCGCCATTCTGGCCAAACCGAGAAAGAGTAACTAGATGAGTATTTGGCAAGCCATCATCCTAGCCATAGTGGAAGGATTGACGGAATTTTTACCAGTATCCTCTACTGGTCACATGGTCATTGCGTCCAGTCTGATGGGCATTAGTGCGTTTGAGTTCACCAAGATGTTCACCATCTCCATCCAATTCGGGGCTATCCTGTCAGTGGTGGTGCTGTACTGGAAGCGCTTTTTCACCTCCCTAGATTTTTACAAAAAGCTGATGACCGCGGTCATTCCAGCCCTGGCTATTGGATTTGCCTTGAAGGATCTGATCTTCAGCATGCTGGAACGGGTAGAGATTGTGGCCATTAGCCTGGTACTGGGCGGTGTGGTGCTCATTTTCATTGACCGCTGGTTCCATGACCGGGAGAACCCGGTGACCACCCCCAGCTACAAGAATGCCTTTGTCATTGGCCTGTTCCAGTGTATTGCCATGATTCCGGGGGTTTCCCGCTCGGCTTCCTCCATTATTGGGGGACTTACGCAAGGCATGACCCGGAAATCGGCTGCGGAGTTCTCTTTTTTCATGGCGGTGCCTACCATGTTAGCAGCCACCGTGTACAGCGTGATCAAAGACCTGCTGCACCTGGAGATTTCAGACGTACTCACGTTCAACCTGCCCAAGATCCAGCATGGCTTTGATTCCATCACCCCCCAGGAATGGCAGGTGCTGCTGGTAGGCAACGTGGTGGCTTTTCTGGTAGCCATGGCCGCCATCAAGTTTTTTGTGGGCTTTTTAACCAAATACGGATTTAAGCTGTTTGGCTATTACCGCATTGTGGTAGGGCTGGTGATTCTGTTATTGCTGGCCTTAGGAGTAGATTTACAAATAGTGTGATGCAGGAAACTCCATATGACTTTGAGGCCGGGGCCATTCTCTTGCTAGACAAACCCCTTACCTGGACTTCCTTTGACGTGGTGAAGAAAACCAAGTTCGCCCTCCGCATCAAGAAGATCGGCCATGCCGGCACCTTGGATCCCCTGGCCACCGGCCTGCTGATCATGTGCACGGGCAAGTTCACCAAGCGCATTGAAGAGATTCAGGCGCAGGAGAAAGAATACACGGGTACCTTCGTTTTAGGGCACACCACTCCTTCCTTCGACCTGGAAACGGAAATAGATTCCACTGCTCCCATTGATTACCTCACCCCTGAGGCCATTCAGGAAGCGGCAGATTCTTTCTTAGGCGAGATTGACCAAACCCCGCCCATCTATTCAGCGGTGAAGGTGAACGGGGAAAGGGCGTATACCCTGGCGCGCCGGGGAGACACCGCTGAGATCAAATCAAAGCGCATCACCATCAAGCAATTTGAGCTAACCGCCATTGAAGGCAACCAGGTGCACTTTAAAGTAGTGTGCTCCAAAGGCACCTACATCCGCAGCCTGGCCCGCGATCTGGGCGAGAAACTAGGGTGCGGGGCCTACCTTTCCAAATTGGTCCGCACCCGCATTGGGGAATACCGCCTGGAAGATGCTATGAGCCTGGACCAACTGCAAGAACTCCGCAAAAAACAACAGGCGCACTATGATCGTCATCCGGGAGCTTAGCCAATTTCCTGCCCTATCGCAGGCGGTGGTCACCTCGGGTACGTTTGATGGCGTGCATGTGGGCCACCAGAAAATCCTTTCACGTCTCATAGAGGCTGCCCGCCAGGACCAGGGCCAAAGTGTGGTCATCACCTATTGGCCCCATCCGCGCACCGTGCTACGGCCGGAAGATGATTCTTTACGTTTGCTGTCTACGGTGGAGGAACGTATAGAGGCGCTGCGGGCTTTTGGGGTAGATTACCTCTTGCTTCTGCCTTTCACCAAAGAATTCGCCCAGCTTTCCTCAGAGGAATACATCCAGCAGATCCTCATTAAGACCATCCGGACCAAGAAGCTGGTGATAGGCTATGACCACCGCTTCGGGAAGAACCGCGAAGGAGGCTTTGATTATCTCCAGCAGAATGCCTCCCGGTACGGGTTTGTGGTAGAGGAGATTCCCCGGCAGGATGTGGACGCCATAGGCGTAAGCTCCAGCAAGATCAGGACCGCCCTGGAGAAAGGCGATGTGGCTACCGCTGCCAAGTACCTGGGCCGCCCCTACGCCCTCACCGGCACGGTGGTAACCGGAAAGCAACTGGGCCGCACCATCGGGTTCCCTACGGCTAATCTGGAATTGCCTGAAAAACTGAAGCTGGTTCCTGCGCAGGGCGTGTACGCCGTACAGGTGCAAACTAGCTCTGGTACCTATAAGGGAATGCTGAACATCGGCACCCGCCCCACCGTGAACGGCACGTCCCAGACCATTGAAGTACACCTCTTTGATTTCAACGGTGACCTGTACGGTCAAGACTTAACCCTTTCCTTCGCTTCCTATTTGCGCCCCGAGCAGAAGTTCTCCGGCCTGGACGCCCTTATTGCCCAATTACGTCTAGACAGGACCGCAGCCTTACAAGTGTTAGGATAAATCAGGTAAATCCGTAACTTCACCTCGGGCTTTCACGATAGAGACAGAGGGAAGCAAGCCCGGATTCTGGTAGATCATCTAACGCATTACTGCTGTATGTTCAGAAGCATTCTCTCTGTGGTAGGCGGAGCCGCTATTGGGGTATTCACCATCAGTCTGGTGCAATACATGAGCCACCAGCTCTACCCCGTGCCCGCGCACCTAAACCCCAACCAAGGCCAGGCGGTGGCCTCCGCCCTGGAAAATGCCCCCACCGCTGCCCTGCTGCTCGTTCTCTTTGGTTTCGCCCTGGGTTCTTTCTTGGCCGGCATGGTGGCGGCCCGCTATGCCCATACCAGGAAGGTGCTGCATGCCTTGCTGGCCGGCCTTCTGCTCATGGTAGCCGGGATCGCGAACCTGCTGGCCCTTCCGCACCCCCTTTGGTTTGCCGTGGTTTCTCTGCTGCTGTACCTGCCCATGGCGTATTTCGGCGGCAACATGGCAGCGCGGCGCATGCCGTAGGCCCCAGTTGTTTTAGAGCTGTTTTTCAGAAAAGGCAGGGTAAAGGGTCGTTTTTCCTCTTGAAGGCAGCTGTTTCCGTATTCTGTTTACATCCACGTGTTCTTCTACGTTATCCTTACTATACCTATGATCAATAAAGTAGTACCAGATGCGGCCGCGGCCTGCCATGATATCCCAGACGGGGCCACGCTTATGCTGGGCGGCTTCGGCCTGTGCGGAATCCCCGAAAACGCGATCCAGGAAATCCTGCGCAAAGGCATCAAAGACCTTACCTGTATCTCTAACAATGCCGGGGTAGATGATTTCGGGATTGGGCTGATGCTGCAAAAACGGCAGGTGAAGAAAATGATCTCCAGCTACGTGGGCGAGAATGCCGAATTTGAGCGCCAGTTGCTCTCGGGGGAGCTGGAGGTGGAATTAATTCCACAGGGCACCTTGGCGGAGCGCATCAGAGCCGGTGGCGCCGGCATACCGGCCTTTTTCACGCCGGCCGGCTACGGCACCGAGGTAGGCGAAGGCAAAGAGAGCCGCGAGTTCCACGGCAAGATGTATTTGATGGAAACCTGGCTCAAAGCTGATTTTGCCTTGGTAAAAGCCTGGAAAGGCGATACGGCCGGCAACCTCATCTACAAGGGAACCGCCCGCAACTTCAACCCCATGATGGCCACCGCCGGTAAGATCACCATTGCCGAGGTAGAGGAACTGGTGCCCGAAGGCGAACTGGACCCCAACCTGATCCACACCCCCGGCATTTACGTACAGCGCATCTTCCAAGGTAAGGACTACGAGAAACGGATTGAGCAGCGGACTGTTCGGCAGGCGAAGCCTGTCTCTTGATGTGGAGATTTGGAAATTAGGAGATGTGAGGATGTGTGGATGGGAGGATGTGGGGATTGTAAAAACAGGTTAAACGATCATCATGGAGAAACAACAGCCGCAGAATCTCATTTTAGATCTTACCCTTGACTTTTCTGTATCGGTTATAGAGTATGCAGAACAGTTGGAGGCCCAGAGAAAATTTGTGGTGGCCAACCAGCTCCTGAAAAGCGGAACTTCTATTGGAGCCAATGTAAAGGAGGCGCAAAATGCCGAAAGCAAAGCAGATTTCATCCACAAGTTCAAAATAGCAGCCAAAGAAGTGGAAGAGACTGAGTACTGGTTAATGCTTTGTCACCGCGCACCAACCTATCCAAATCCAGACCATCTTCAAAAGGATCTCCATTCCATCAAAAAGATCATCTCCAAAATCATCATCAGCTCAAAAACAAAAAATTGAAAGCAGCAGAAAAAGGGCATTGAAAGAAGACAAAACTTAATTTCCACATCCCCACATTTTCAAATCTTCAAATCTCCAAATTCTCTCATCTTCAAATTTACACATCTTCAAATTTACACATCTTCCCATCTTCAAATTGACGAATGAAATGAGTCTAGATAAACACGGCATTGCCAAAAGAATAGCCCAGGAATTGGAAGAAGGCTTCTATGTGAACCTGGGCATCGGGATTCCTACTCTGGTGGCCAATTATATCCCGGAAGGAATGAACGTGGTCCTGCAGAGCGAGAACGGGCTGCTGGGCATGGGCCCCTTCCCTAGCGAGGACGAGGTAGACCCCGACCTCATCAACGCCGGCAAACAAACGGTCACTACCCTGCCTGGGTCAGCCCTTTTCAGCTCAGCGGAGAGTTTTGCCATGATCCGGGGAGAACACGTGCACCTGACCATTTTGGGGGCCATGGAAGTCTCTGAGCGCGGTGACATTGCCAACTGGAAGATACCCGGCAAGATGGTGAAAGGCATGGGCGGCGCCATGGACCTGGTGGCCTCCGCCAAAAACATCATCGTGGCCATGCAGCACACTTCCAAAGACGGCCAATCCAAGCTCTTGACCGACTGCTCCCTGCCCATCACGGGGCTGCGGTGCGTGAAGAAGATAGTGACGGATCTGGCGGTGCTGGAAGTAACACCAGACGGCTTCAAATTGCTGGAGCGGGCTCCCGGCGTGACCGTGGAGCAGATCAAAGCCGCTACCCAAGGGAAACTTTTGGTGGAAGGCGAGATTCCTGAAATTAAAGTGTGACGCTGCTTGTTACAAAAAAGGCGTATTAAGCCTCAAGCAAGGAAACAGGGGAAGGTTTTGGGTTCTTATTTAGCAAAACAGGCCCAAAACCCGTATACCTGCCAACCGGCCCTTGGCTTGGCCGCCGATTAAAGCTTTTGTAACTTTGAAGGAATGCCTTTCCGCTGCACCATAGTTGGGGATTGTCCCTTACCAGAGTGGCAAGGAACAAAAGGCGTTTTATAACTGATTTTACCAAACATGAGTGAAAATACCGAACACAAATTAATCCTCCGGCAGCTTACCACGTCTGATTACAAGGAAGTAAAACAAATTATGGAGCTGGTCTACACCAACATTGGCGGCTCCTGGACCCAGAAAGAATTCTCCTCCCTTCTCAAGCGCTTCCCTGAAGGCCAGCTTTGTATTGAAGACAAAGGCCGGGTAGTGGCCGCGGCGCTCAGCATCATTGTGCAGTACTCAGAGCACGGCGACAAGCACACCTATGAGCAGATTGTGGGGGGCGGCAAGTTTGACACCCATGACCCAGACGGCGACACCCTGTATGGTGTAGACGTATTTGTGCACCCCGAGTACCGTAACCTTCGGCTGGGCCGGCGTTTGTATGACGCCCGCAAGGAGCTGTGTGAGAACCTGAACCTGCGCGGGATCATCCTGGGCGGGCGAATTCCCGGGTACAAAGAGCACTCCGACAAGATGACGCCGGGCAAGTACATTGAGCAGGTCCGCAACAAGGAGATCTATGACCCTATTCTCACCTTCCAGCTTAGTAATGGCTTCCACGTCCGGAAAATCATCAGAGGGTACATGCCCCAGGACAAGGAATCTAAAGCCTATGCCTCGCTGCTGGAGTGGATCAACGTCTACTATGAGGAAAAAGAAACCCTGGTGGGCGGCAAGAAACGCATTGTGCGGATTGGGGTAATCCAGTGGCAGATGCGCCAGATGACCTCCCTGGAGGATTTTGAGCAGCAGGTGGAGTTCTTCATTGACACCGTCAGCTCTTACAAAGCGGACCTGGTGTTGTTCCCGGAGTTCTTTAACGCTCCTCTTATGGCTCTTTCAGACGAGAGAACCCCATCGGCGGCCATCAGGAAACTGGCCGAGTATACGGATGGCATTAGGGAGCGCCTCATTCACCTGGCCCTCTCCTACAACATCAACATCATCGCGGGCAGCATGCCCGAGTACATTGACAACAAGCTGCACAACGTAAGCTACCTCTGCCGCCGAGATGGTACCTATGACAAGCAGTACAAGCTGCACGTGACCCCAGATGAGTCGCATTACTGGGGGATGCGCGGCGGAAACAAACTTGCCGTTTTTGACACCGACTTCGGGAAAGTGGGAATCTTGATCTGCTATGACGTGGAATTCCCTGAACTGGCCCGGATGCTGTCTGACCAGGAAATGAAGATTCTCTTTGTGCCTTACCAGACCGATACCAAGAACGCGTACCTGCGGGTGCGGCATTGTGCGCAAGCCAGAGCCATTGAGAACGAGTGCTACGTTGCCATCACCGGCAGCGTGGGCAACCTACCCCGGGTGGAGAACATGGACATCCAGTATTCGCAGTCGGCGGTTTTCTCGCCCTCAGACGTGGCCTTCCCGCATGATGCCATCATCGCAGAGGCCACGCCCAACACCGAGATGACCCTCATTGCCGACCTGGACCTGGACTTGCTCAAGGACCTGAACACCACCGGCAGCGTCAGGAACCTGAGAGACCGCCGCAAGGACCTTTACAACCTTAGCTGGCTCCACCAGAAAGAAGATGATTTGACTGAGATTTAAGTAAAAGTGACCTAAAACAGAAAAGCCGGTAATGTTTACCGGCTTTTCTGTTTTAGTGCGTTGAAAGGGTGGCGCTTGCTGCTGCCTTTGTTTCTTTTGTTACGCCCCTCTAAGGAGTCTCTTGTTTTTCCTGCTTTCTGCCCAAAAGGCCGCTAAAACAGCCAGTACAAAGCCAGCGATGGCTCCTGACAAAAGGTGGATCTTCAACCTGGGTCCGCTGGGGTGCACCAAGGGCGCGAAACCCACCACCACCTGCACCGTTTCCAGTTCCTTCAATTCGGCCTCCATGGCGGCCTGGGTTTCAAATAGAGCAGCGCTTTGCTTGTACAGGTTGGTGGGATCTAAGGGCTCTCCGTAGACAAAACCATTGGTGGGGCCTTTCAACGCCACGGCTACCTGCTTGATACTATCAATAGAGGCAATGTCTTGTTTGAGTTTAGCCACGGTGGCTTGTAACTGCTCTCTTTTGGTTTGGGTGCTTTTGGCGAAATAGGGGTTATTCTTAAAATACCCCAACAGTGCCCCCTGCAAGGGAGCAAAGAATTTGTTGTCATATAGTTCCACGTCTACCTTAAACGGGGAGCCTACCATGACACTGTCTTCGGGTGTCCGTACATGGTCAATGCTGATGTATTTGACAGACTTGATGTTGGTTGCTTCCTCTGGCGTGAGTTGGAGATCAGAAGCCACTACATTCCAATTGCCGTCGGCTACCAACAGGGAAAGGCGATGCACCTGATCAGCGAAAAACTCATTCCTCAGGGCCGAAGGAGCCAGGGTGAGCGAGGACATGTAGTAGGGCCGTTTGGATTGGTGCCACAGGTAACTCACCCCTATTCCCAGCAAAGTCACCAGCACCACCAGGGGCCACCGGCGAAGCAGCATATAAAAGGTGCCGGTGATCCCCGCCCATATACTTTTCAGGAGAGAACCCAGTTTCTGGAAAACTTCCCTTAAATCAATTTCATCGGTTTCTCTATGCACTCTGGGAACTGGTTTTTCCATGGGACCGTCATTCGTCTACTCTCCTCAAAAATAGGAAAAGTTTACAGAATCCCGTTTAAAAGCTTGCCTGGGGCTATGGGCTTCTTTTGGCGCTTCCCTTTTTAATAAACTACCTTTGCAGATATGTGCCCCGGCTTAATTTTTATTTTTGGCACCCAGGAAGCACGTGTTCAATTAAAGGGAAGCGTAAGTAATGCTGAAATGGGATTGGCTTCGTTAATTTCCTAATCAGCAGTCCTACGCACCGGCATTTTTCCAGACCAAAAAAGAATCCCTTGTTAAAAAACAAAAGAAACAGCAAAGATTTTATTGGTGGCCGGGTTTTGAAGAACCTAGCTTCCTTAGGGTCTTTGCAGCTCCTGAACTTCCTGATTCCACTGGTACTGTCGCCGTACCTGGTTCGCGTGATAGGGCTGGAGAACTTTGGAAGGGTGGCGGTAGCTCAGGCGCTGATCTCCTACTTCAATATCCTCACGGACTATGGCTTCTACATCACGGCCACAAAGCACATCTCGCAGAACAGGGACAACAAGGCGGTGATTGAAACCCTATACAGCGAGGTGCTTACAACCAAATTGGTGCTGCTAGGCTTCAGTTTCCTGCTTCTGCTGGGATTAGTGCCCCTCTTAAGTCCTCCAGAAACTAATCCGCTGCTGTATCTGCTCTCTTTCACGCTGGTGCTGGGACAAGCGGCCTTTCCCATCTGGCTGTTCCATGGCTTGGAAGACATGAAGTACATCACTATCGTCAACACCCTTTCCAAAGTGGTTTCGGTAATTTTGATTGTGCTGTTCGTCACAAGCCCGGCAGATTATATTTATATTAACTTCTTCCTGGGTCTGGGTACCATGCTGGCAGCGGCCATCAGTTTGGTGTTCATCAAAAAGAAATATGGTCTGGGGTATAGGCCCGTCACGCTGCAGAGGGTGAAACACCATCTCCGGGAAGGGAAAGACATTTTCATTTCTAATTTCGCGGTGAACCTGTACTCCAATTCCAATATCCTGATTCTGGGGCTTTTTGCCTCTGTGGAGGTAGTTGGCTTTTACAGCGTGGCAGAAAAGATCATCAATGCGGTCAGGCAATTACTGGGGGTCTACTTTCAGGCCATTTACCCTTCTATGTGCAATCTGGTAGCCAAGACAAAACAAGAGATTCTAGACGTCACGTTGCGTTTACACGTTCCTTTTTCGTTAGCCATCTTATTCTTGTGCGGGGCTATTTACTTTTTCTCAGAGGAACTTACCCTCTATTTCTCTGGCACCTCGGCTCCTGAGATTATCTACCTGATCAAGGTATTGAGCTTTGTACCGTTTATTGTGGCGCTAAATATCCCGTCTAACCAGTTCCTGCTCATCTTTGGCTATACAGAGAGTTACCGGACCACTCTTTTGCTGGGGTCTTTGCTTAACTTGCTCCTGAACACGGTGTTAAGTTACTTTTACCTGGCCCAGGGTACCGCCGTGGCCGTCATGATCACCGAGGTTTTTATCACGGCTGGGTTGATAGCGGTTCTTGAATCCAAAAACCCTGTTTTTGGGCTATTATTTACAAAACGCCCCGTAAACCAAAGCTAATGACCGGGTGGTTTTAAGTCTACCTGGATTTTAAACTAAAAAAGAGGGCAAATACCAGTGTTGGGTAACCTCACTCCCACTTGTTCCTTTAAATGCGCAGGTTACTTCTATAATTTACAGTTGGCAAATGCACCTTTCCACTTTAGAAAATACAGCGGGCGTAGTGGTCCTTTATAACCCCCAAGTGGATGTCCTGGCGAATATAGCCACCTATCTGCCTGACCTTGCTGTGCTCTACTGCCTTGACAATTCAGAGGAAAAAAACCACGGCCTGATCGAAAAGTTGATGGCCACCCCTAAGGTGCACTACCTGGATCTCCAGGGAAATAAGGGCTTGGCGGCAGCTTTGAACAAAGGCGCTGCCCTGGCCATAAAACAAGAATTCCTATGGCTCCTGACCATGGACCAGGATAGTGCAGCCCAAACCGGAATGATCCCCCTCCTGCGCCAAGCCTTGGCACACACTCAGGAAGAGAAGGTGGCCATAGTAGCCCCATTCCAACAGGACAAAGACAACCAGGGCCAGACAAGGCAAGAGGGGATTCAGGAGGTGGAGGCCGTCATGACTTCAGGGAACCTGCTTAGCCTTTCGGCTTACTCTGCCGTTGGGCCCTTCAAGGACGAGTTCTTCATTGATTACCTGGACTACGAGTTTTGCCTGCGCCTGCGGCTACAAGGGTATAAGATATTGCAGAACCCGCAGGCGGTTTTATTTCATAGCGTAGGTGACATAACCCTGAACAGTTTTCTAGGGGTCCACATCACTGCCTCCAACCACTCGGCGCTGCGGAGATACTATATCACACGCAACCGGCTGCAGGTGATGGAAACCTATAAAAGGCATTTTCCAGGGTACTTTAAACAAGAGGTCTTAGATTTGCTGAAAGATGTGATAAGAATCACCTTTTTCGAAAAAGATAAATTGAAAAAACTGAGGTACATGGGCTACGGGATAAGGGATTTCCGAAACAGGAGGTTTGGTAAATTCCAGAAATAAAGTTCTTCCCCCGCTTTCCCCTAGCCTATTTATTAGTCTTACCAGGACCTAACCCTATGACCTTTGAACATGCACCTGCTCCCCGTTTTCCCTGGGTCAGCATTATCCTGCTCAATTACAATGGGTACCAAGACACCATAGAGTGCCTGGAAAGCCTGTTCAAGCTGGAGTACCCCTCTTTTTCCATTGTGGTGGTGGACAATAACTCTCCTGACCAATCGCTTGACCATATAAACGCCTGGTTGCAAAAAAACAGCCTAGAAACGGATAGCCTACAAAGTAAGATAAAAGCGGCTGGTGCCTTCTGGCAGCAGGTACCCTATGCGCCCGGCCAGTCCTGGCCTTCTTCAGAAACAAAAAAAGCATTGGTCACTACTGTACAGGCAGGACAGAATCTGGGCTTTGCGGGGGGCAACAATGTAGGCCTGCGCTTAGCCCAATCCCTTTTTGCACCAGACTTTGTTTGGTTTCTGAACAATGACACGGTGGTAGAATCCGATAGCCTAACCCAGCTGGTGCAGCAAGCCCAGCAGGACCAAAAGCAAGGCCTCCCCATTGGCATCTGGGGATCTAAACTCCTGTATTACCACCAGCGCGACACCATTCAGGCGATTGGCGGGAAACTGAACCTGACCACTTTGACTACCACCCATCTGGCCGAAGGTCAGAAAGATTCTTTGACCTACCAGGAACCCCATCCTTCCCTAGACTATGTGGTAGGTGCCTCTCTTTTTGTGAGCCGGGCCTTTATTGAAGCCGTGGGTCCTTTAAGTGAGGATTATTTTTTATATTTTGAGGAGTTGGATTGGGCCAAAAGGGGCCAAAAGGCCGGTTTTTCCCTGGGCTTTGTGCCGGCCAGTAAAGTGTACCACAAAGAAGGCCGTTCTATTGGCTCCCATTCAGCGGGAAAGAAAAAAAGTGACCTGGCAGATTACCATGGCATGCGCAGCAAGATCATCTTCTTCCGGAAATTCTACCCAGAAAGAGCCTGGCAATTGAACACGCTGGTCCTGGCTTCGGCTGTTCTGCGGGTGAGCAGGTTCCAGTTCAAAAGAGCCTGGCGGGTACTACAATTATTAGGAGGCGCGAAATGAACACCACTTTTAGCTACCGCCTCTCCCTTTCCTATGTGTTCTTGGTGACGCTGATCCTCCTGCTCCTGTTCAACGGCTTTATCACAAATTTTCTCTCCTTTACTTCCTTTGGGTTGGGAACCCTGCTGGTAGACCTACTGATCATGCTTCAGATAGCTCACTTGGTTCTGACCTTAGTCTACCTTTATTTCACCAACCAAAAGATAGACAAGGAGTGGTATCTCTTAGCCGGCATCTGGCTGGTCTTGTTGCTGCTCACCTTGGCCAAACTTCTTTTCATTGACGATAATGCTCTGCGTGACCGGGTTCTGGGGCTTCGGAACAACCTTATTTATTGCCTGCCGGTGGTGTATTTGCCGTTGTTTCTCCAAAAGGAGCACCTGATCAAAAAAAGCATAACTTTTCTGCTGACAGGCGGGGTGTTCCTGTGTCTGTTCGCCGTTTTCCAATTTGTTTTTTCCTCGCACCTCTCTTTAACCTGGCTGGTGTTGAGGGGCGAAGGAGCCTTCAGTTTCTATGACCAGGACATAACCCGCCCTACGGCTCTGATGGGCAATACCATCATCTTCGCCAGTTTCACGCTGCTGCTGTTTTCCCTGCTTTTTTCAAAATACATCACACAAAGAAAACGAATCTACCTGCTCATTCTGGCGATTGTTCTCACCGCCAACTATTTTACCTACACCCGGGCAACGCTGGTGGGCTTCCTTCTGATCGGGATGGCTATTCTGGTTTTGCATACGGGCCGGTGGACGGTACACTACGCACTCAAGGTCATAGTGTCTCTTTCCATCTTGCTGTCTTTGATCTTCGGGCTGGGGTACTATTTCCGGGACACCTTTTTGGTAAAACGGGTAACTGGCCGTGAGTTGAGCACCATTTCATCCAATGAAGGGCATTTCAGCATGATAGACGAGTCCATTCTGTATCTGAAGGAGCATTATCTGGCAGGGTCTGGCATTGGGTCACAGGGGCCAAGCGCCAATCCAGACACGGTCATCATCACAGATGGGTATTGGTTCCAGCTTTTCCTGGAGAATGGCCTCCCGCTGGGCCTGGTCTACCTGGCCTTCTACCTCTTCTGTCTCTTATATGCGCTACAGGCGTTCCTGAAAACCAAAAATCTGCTGTTGAAACAGCTTTGCTTGGCGTTTCTGGGCCTCAGCGTGTATTATTACGCCGCCTCCTTCATCAACTCCGCTTTTATAGGAAGGGTGAATTTCATCTTGTACTGGGTCTTGTTCGGCCTTATTGTGGCGCAACGCCTGATCACGAAAAAAAGCCACCATGCCCTCCCTCGTCATTGATGCCAGAATGGTCCACTCATCGGGCATTGGCGTGTACCTCCGGCAGCTGATTCCCTTGGTTGCCGCCCATTTCCAAATTACTTTATTAGGCAAGGTAGAGGAGTTTACCGAGCTACGGGAGCAGGCGGAATTTTCTGTTATCCCGGATGCCTCTCCTATTTATTCTTTGAAAGAGCAAAGGGCGCTTTTCTCCAAGGTTCCGGCCTGTGATATCTTCTGGTCGCCGCAATACAATGTCCCGTTATTCCCTATCCGGGCCAAGAGGCGGGTGGTCACCATCCATGACGCCTACCACCTGGCCTTTTGGCACACCTTGACACTGGCCCAGAAAGTGTATGCCCCAGTGGTGATGCGGGCCGCCACAAAGCTGTCTGACCAAGTTGTAACGGTCTCGAACTTCTCCCGCCAGGAGATCATCCACCACACCAAATGTTCTCCCGACAAGGTCAAGGTCATCTACAACGGTTTGGATCATACCCTGTTTAGGCCCTCCTTTTCAGAAAATGCCCGCGAAACCTTACAGCGGGCTATGCCCCATTTACCGGAAAAGTACCTGCTGTACGTGGGCAACGTGAAACCCCACAAGAACCTGATTACCTTGTTACGGGCTTACGCAAAGCTTTCGCCCGAGGTGCGGGAAACATATGGTCTGGTACTGGTTGGAAAAAAGGAAGGCTTTTTAACCCCAGACCAGGAGGTTTTCTCGTTTTTGGAGCAAGAGCCCGGACTGGCCCAGCGCGTCCATTTCACAGGGTATGTGCCAGATCCCCTTTTGCCGTTCCTCTATAATTGCGCATCTTTGTCCGTTTTTCCGTCGCTGTATGAGGGTTTCGGGCTTCCCCCACTGGAATCAATGGCCTGTGGATGCCCGGTTCTGGCCTCCAATGCCGCCAGTATACCGGAGGTTTGCGGGCAGGCCGCGATGTATTTCAATCCGTTGCACCCAGAAGAACTGACCAGTCAGATAGAGCTGGTTTTACGGGAGGAAAGGCTGCAACAGGAGCTTAGGCAGAAAGGGTTTGAGCAAAGCCAGAAATTCTCCTGGGAAAGTTCGGCCCACCAACATATACAACTGTTCCACACGCTGGCGGCTTTCGCGTAAGAAAAAGGGGTTTCTTTAAAAGGACCATGAAACGCGGGAAGGCCATTAGTTTATACCAATCATCAGAACTTTAGTGAAAGTAGCCATAGTACATGAGTGGTTCGTGGATTATTCCGGGTCAGAAAAGGTGGTGGAGCAGCTCCTGCAGGTGTTCCCAGACGCAGATCTTTTCTCCGTGATTGAATTCATGCCCGAGCACCTGAAGAAACACATCCAGCACAAACCCGTCACCACTACCTTTATCCAAGACCTTCCCTTTGCCCGGAAGCATTACCGGAATTACCTGTTCCTGATGCCGCTGGCCATTGAGCAACTGGATGTGACAGGGTATGATGTGGTGCTTTCCAGCAGCCACGCGGTGGCCAAGGGTGTTCTCACCCATGCCAACCAGCTGCATGTCTGCTATTGCCATTCGCCGGCCCGCTATGCCTGGGACCTCTACCACCAGTACCTGCGGGAAACCGGGTTAAATAAGGGCCTCAAAGGGTTCCTGGCAAAATTGGTATTGCACCGTTTCCGGCGCTGGGACATGTTTACCGCCTGCCGGGTAGATTACTTCCTGGCCAATTCAACGTACATCGCGCGTCGCATCAGGAAAAATTATGGCCGGGAAGCTACCGTGGTCTATCCGCCGGTAGACGTGGAGAACTTCACGCTGGCGCCCGCCCGGGAAAACTTCTACTTCACGGCCTCTCGGTTAGTGCCTTACAAACGTATTGACCTCATGGTGGAAGCGTTCAATGAGATGCCCGACAAACAGCTGCTGGTGATTGGCGAGGGGCCGGATTTTGAGAAGGTGAAAGCCATGGCCAAGTCTAATGTGACCTTGCTAGGGTATCAGCCATTTGAGGTGCTCAAAGACCACCTGCAGCGGGCCAAGGCCTTTGTGTTTGCGGCGGAGGAAGATTTTGGGATCACCCCGGTGGAAGCCATGGCGTGCGGCACACCCGTAATCGCTTTTGGCAAAGGCGGAGCCTTGGAAACCGTAACCCCGGAAACCGGTATTTTCTTTTATGAACAGGAAAAAGAGGCCCTGAAAGAAGCCGTGCTGCAGTTTGAGTTGGAAGGTTCCCGATTTGATCCGCAGGTAATCAGAAAAACCGCCCAAAAATTCAATCAACAAAGGTTCAGGGAAGAAATCAGGCAGTTTGTACAGGAGAAATACCATGAACTCAGGCAACGTTTCTAACACCGGGAACAACTTCGGGGAAAAGGCCTTTGTTTACTTGGTTTACTTGTATGCCGTAGCCCTGCCCTTGCGGTTTAACCTGAAAACCGTGCTTCTGTTCCTCTTCCTGGGCCTGCTGGCCTGGCAGGTCAGCAGAACGAAATTCCTGGATTTGTCTCTGTGGAGAAGTAATGCTTTCAAGGCCCTTGCTGGATACCTGGGGGTTTGCTTGCTTTCAGTTTTATATACCTCCGATCCCATTGAAACATTTGAGTTCATTTTAAGGCAGAGCACCCTCCTCCTGCTGCCTATAATTTTCTACCGAAAACTCACCTGGCCCCAGGTGCACCGGGCCCTGCTGCTTTTCTGCTTAAGCTGCTTTGCCTTGTCTGTTTATGCGCTTCTCTACACCATTAACCGGTATCAAACAGATATTCCAGCCCAGTTCCATTCGTTGGTTTCCTTGGACTGGACCTACTTTTCCTATTTCCTGCCGCAATACATCAAGTTCCACGCGCCTTACTACAGCCTCTATATTGGTACCTGCCTGATTATCCTGTCCTATTTCCTGTACACCTGCAGGGGAAAGGAAAACAAGCTACTTTTAGCAGGATACGCGCTGCTCTGGCTCTTTTTCTTCGCTTTTCAGGCGCTTCTTTCCTCAAGAATGTCATTGGTGGCTACCGTGGCAGTGCTTTCCCTGGTAGCCGTTTACCTGGCCTTCAAGGCTAAAAAGTACCTGCTGCTGCTGGCGGTGGTGGTGACAACGGTTGGAAGCAGCGCCCTGCTCCTGGAAAAGGTGCCTTACCTGCGGGCCAAGTTTAAGGAAAGTGCGGGCGTCTCCCAGCGGGAAATCATGTGGAAGTCGGCGGCAGACCTGATAAAGAAGAACCCTATATTAGGCTTCAGCCCCGGTGACACCGAAGATGCCCTGGTGCAACGCTATGCTGCCTATGGCTTCCAGGAGGGAGTAACCGGCCGGTTTGATGCCCATAACCAGTACCTCATGCACGGCGTTTCCCTGGGGCTGGTGGGAGTATTGGCCCTTTTGCTGGTGTTGTTCTTTTTCCTGCGGGAAGCGGTGCGCCGCAATAATTTCATCCTTTTCACCTTTGTGACGGTTTTTGCCCTTTGCTGCCTGACGGAATCCTTGCTCCAGCGCCGGGACGGGACCCTACTCTTTTCTTTTATCACCGCCCTGCTTTTTTTTAGCCCCAAGGAAAACCTACTGGTTCACCAGCCCAGGAGCCCAAAAGAGGAAACCTTGCTCCATTAATCAGCCCCGTTTAGTCTTTCTTTTCCTAAAACAGGGCCTAAAAGGAAATAGTCCACCTAGCTAAAATTCCCCTGTCAATTAACCCAGCACTTTTTGAAGGTGGGTTTCTGAAGGTGCTCAGGTTCCTCTCTGGTTTCCGGGGTATTTTTGTTTAAACAGGGTCAACCCCTTGGTGGAACCTTGTGTACCCATCTGGTCAGTTTCTTTTCTGAAATTGCTATCTTCGCAGCATTAGCAACTTCCGCATGAGCAAAGACAAACCATCCATCCCCAAGGGCACCCGTGATTTCGGGCCGGCCACGGTGGTGAAAAGAAATTATATTTTCTCCGTTATCAAGCGCACCTTTGAGAAATTCGGGTTTCTGCCCCTGGAGACCCCGGCCATGGAAAACCTGTCGGTGTTGACCGGCAAGTACGGCGACGAGGGCGACCAGCTTATTTTCAAGGTCCTGAACTCCGGTGACTTCCTGAGCAAGATCTCAGGCGAGGACCTGGAGGCCGGCTACAAGCCGCTTACCCGCAAGATCTCAGAGAAAGCCCTGCGCTATGACCTTACCGTGCCGTTTGCGCGCTACGTGGTCATGAACCGCAATGAGATCACCTTTCCGTTCAAGCGCTACCAGATTCAGCCGGTATGGCGCGCTGACCGTCCGCAGCGGGGCCGGTACCGCGAGTTCTACCAATGCGACGCCGACGTGGTGGGCACCAACTCCCTTCTCTGCGAAGCCGAGATCATTCTGATGATAGACGAGGTGCTGAGCACCCTGGGCTTGGATGATTTCACTATCAAATTCAACCACCGGGGCCTGCTGGCCGGCATTGCCGAAGCCATTGGCGCCAAAGGCCGCGAGGCGGACCTGTGCGTGGCCATAGACAAACTGGATAAAATAGGCAAAGAGGCCGTGAATGAGGAGCTTCGGCAGAAAGGGATTGAAGAAGATTCCCTGACCAAACTCCGGCCAATCCTGGGGCTTACCGGCGAAATCGCTGATTTACTGCCCCAGTTAGACACCTTGCTCCAAAACTCAGCAGAAGGGCAGCGTGGCATGCAGGACATCAGAGCCATGTTGTCTTACCTGGAGAGCTTCACCGTGCACAAAGCGCAAGTGCAACTGGACGTGACTTTGGCCAGAGGCCTCTCCTACTACACCGGCTGCATTTTTGAGGTGAAGGTAAACAATGCCCAGATGGGCAGCATCAGCGGCGGTGGCCGGTATGACAACCTCACCGGCATGTTCGGGTTACCGGGCGTGTCTGGCGTAGGCTTCTCTTTTGGCGTGGACCGGATCTTTGACGTGCTGGAGGAACTGAACCTGTTCCCCGAGGATAGCCAGACCATTACCCAGGTACTCATCTCCAATTTTGACGAGGCTTCCATGCTGTACTCCCTTCCGGTGCTGCAGGCGCTGCGGCAAGCCGGTATAGCGGTGGAACTGTACCCAGAGGCCGCCAAGCTGAAAAAGCAGATGGCCTACGCCGATCAGAAGAGCATCCCATATGTATTGCTGGTGGGCTCAGAGGAAATGGAAAGCGGACTGCTGAACCTGCGCAACATGCGCACCGGAGTGCAAGACCGCCTGACCGTGCCCCAGATCCTGGAACGCTTACAACCAAACGGTTCGCACTGATGGCCGGGCAGCACCTTATCTCCCTGGCCCCGCTCTCCTTGCAGGAGATCCGGCACGTGTTGAAAAGCAACGCCAGCCTGGCCCTCTCTGAGGAAGTGGAGCAGCGGATTCTGCGCAGCCATGCCTACCTGCACCAACACCTGAAAACTGCTTCGGGGCCCGTTTACGGAATCAACACCGGATTCGGGGCCTTGTGCAATACCACCATCTCCCCGGAGAACCTGGAAACGCTGCAACGGAACCTGGTCATGTCGCACGCCTGCGGCACCGGAGATGAGGTGCCGGCCGAGGTGGTGAAACTCATGCTGTTCCTCAAAGTGCAGTCGTTGGGGTACGGGTACAGCGGGGTGCAATTACCCACGGTGCATCGCCTGCTTTCCTTCTTTAACCGCGATGTGTACCCGGTGGTCTACCAACAGGGCTCGCTGGGGGCCAGCGGCGATTTAGCCCCATTGGCGCACCTCTGCCTCCCCTTGATTGGGTTGGGCGAGGTCCGGTTTCAGGAATTCAAGCTGAAAGGCCACGAGGTGCTGGACATCTTCAGTTGGGAACCGATAAAGCTACAGGCCAAGGAAGGCCTGGCCCTTCTGAACGGCACCCAGTTGATGGCAGCCTATGGCGCGCTGGTTTGTCTGCGGGCCCGGCAGATCGCGGCGGCCGCCGATGTGGTAGCCGCCCTTTCTTTAGAGGCCTTTGACGGGCTCAGTGCCCCGTTTTCGCCGCAGCTCCACCAGATAAGGCCGCATGCGGGGCAGGTCCAAACTGCCGCCCGCATCTTGCAGTTGCTGGCCCACAGTGAACTACAGCAAAAGCCGAAGTCCCAGGTGCAGGACCCCTATTCTTTCCGTTGCGTGCCCCAGGTGCACGGCGCCAGCCTGGATGCGCTGGATTACGCTGAAAAAGTCTTTACCACGGAGATTAACGCCGTCACCGATAACCCCAACATCTTCCCGGACGAGGAACTGATCCTGTCGGGAGGCAACTTCCACGGGCAGCCTTTGGCCTTGGCCCTGGATTTCCTGAGCATCGGCCTGGCCGAATGGGGCAGCATCTCAGAAAGGCGCACGTTCCAGCTTATCTCTGGGCAACGGGGTTTGCCGCAGTTCCTGATTCAGGAACCGGGGCTGAATTCTGGTTTCATGATTCCGCAATACACGGCCGCCTCAATCGTTAGCCAGAATAAGCAACTGTGTACCCCCGCCAGCGTAGACTCCATTGTCTCGTCCAACGGCCAGGAAGACCATGTGAGCATGGGCGCCAACGCCGCCGTGAAAGCCTACCGGGTGGTGCAGAACGTGGAGCGCATTCTGGCAATTGAATTGATGGCGGCGGTGCAGGCCCTGGAGTTCAGGCGGCCGTTGCGCACTTCCCCCGCGCTGGAGAAGGTCATTGCCGCGTACCGGGCCCAAGTGGCCCCGCTGGAACAGGACCGGGTGCTTCAGCCAGATATAGAGAAAAGTACCAGGTTTGTTCAGGAGTTTCCCTTTGAGGAGTTGATGACGTGAGAAAACGGTTTGCCCTTCTGCTGTTTTGGTTAGTCTGTAGCCTGGGCGCCTGGGCGCAGCCTTCCTTTCTGGCCTATAATGAGCAGAACCAACCGGTCACTACCTTCTGTGTGGGCGAACGCATCAGGTTCAAAGACAACACCCCGCGCAGCGCAGACCCCAACTTCACCGAGTTCTACGATTTCAACGGGAAAGACAACCAGGAGAAGTTTGAGGGCACGAGCCATATTTTCACCGTACCCGGCGAAGTGGTGGTTGTACAGCTGGCCTACGGGTTTGACCAGCGCCCCATTACGTTTACGGTAAAGGCTCAAGCGCCTGCCACCCCACCCCAGATCCAGAGGCTTTCCTTTATTCCCAACAGCGTGCAGATCCAGGTGAATTCCACGGCAGTCAATGACCTGATCCTGGAACGGGCGGCTTCTCCGGGGGGAGCATTCTCCCCCATTGATACCATCAAGAATGTGCCGGTTGGCTCTAGTCTGCAAACGTTAAAGACTACCATTACCACGGGCTGCTTCCGGTTACGGGTCACCAACAGTTGCACCAATGCTACCATTGTCTCTTCTCCCGTTTGCGCCCAAGATCTGCAGGTGACGGCCGGGGATAGGCGCAACCAACTTTCCTGGACCCCGAACGGAAGCCCTGGCCCCATCACCGGTTACCAACTGCTGCGGGGCGGAGAACCGTTCCAAACATTACCCGCCTCCCAAACCTCCTTCACGGATGCCCAGGTGGCTTGCGGCCGAAAATACAGCTACCAACTCGTCGCGCTGCTGCCCAACGGCGGGCAAACTGCCTCTTTACCCTTGGAGGTGGAGACCAAAGGGACCACTCCGCCCGCCGCCCCTTTGTTACTGGTGAGTTTTGACCTGCAGAACAAAGTGAAGCTTGACAACGTGGTACCGGCCCAGGAGACCTTTCTGAAGCAAACGGTTTTCAGAAGCCAGAATGGCGGCGCTTTCAGCCCTATTTTAGAAAATCAGCCCAAAACCACGGTGGACGCCAGCCTTTCCTCCCTGCCCGTTTCGCTGTGTTACCAGGTGGCCTACACCGATTCCTGTAGGTTGGTTTCTCCCAGAAGTGCCTCAGCCTGCCCCGCCCTGTTGACCGCCACCCTGCAGCCCAACGGGGGCGTGGAACTCACTTGGAAACCGTATGAAGGATTCCCCACCGGGGTTGGCAGCCAGCGGCTGGAACTGCTGGACGAGCAAGGCACCGTTTACTGGAGCCTTCCCGTGACCGGACATACCTACCTGGATGCCCAGCCGCAGGAGAAATACCAGCGCCTGACGTACCGGTTGGTTTCTACCGCCCAGAATGCCCCTTACGAAAGCTTCTCCAACACCGCCACCGTAGACCAGGGCTTCCAATTCCGTTTCCCTACGGCTTTTACGCCCAACCAAGACGGTCTGAACGATGTCTTCCGGCCGGTGGGCGCTCCCTTTGCCTCCCGCTTCACCCTGCAGGTATTGAATCGTTGGGGCCAGATCCTGTTTGAGAGCAAAGACCCTAAAGCAGGCTGGGACGGCACCCACGGCGGAAAACCCGCTCCTCCGGAAACGTACCTGTACCGCATGGAAGCCGTGGATGTGAACGGCCAGAAGATCACCCAGAAAGGCACCGTCACTTTGATCAGGTAGGTTTTGTGGGTGTTTTATGAAAAGCGACCCATAAATGTTGTGTTTTCTCCATTCCCTATTTCTTCTGTCTAACTAGTTATTGGCCTCCTTGGCATCTGGAGGCAAAAAGCCCTGCAAGGATCCTATTTCACCTACTTGCCTGAGAATCTTCCCCTTAAAAAAGTACTTTACCCAGAGTGCATAAGTAGAAGTGCGAAATCATTTGCCTATTTTCGCGCGGGCTTTTTAAACAAGGAAGGCCTCCTAACCAAACGGGGACCTCCCGTTGCTTCCTTTTCTACTCCATGCAGGCTCCCTCCCCGCGACTGGAATTCCTTGATTTTCTTCGGTTTTTAGCGGCCTTCGCCGTCATGCTCCAACATACTTTGGAGAGCAAGTCCCTGGCCTTCGCGGCATTCTGCACTGACTACTTCCAATTTGGGGTGTTTGGGGTCACGCTGTTCTTCCTGACGAGTGGCTTCATCATCCCCGTCTCCATAGAGAAGGCCCCGTCTTTGAAAGCCTTTTGGATCAATCGGGTGTACCGGTTATTCCCTTTGTATTACACCAGTATTCTGGTTTCACTGGTGCTGATCTACCTGGGGTGGATAGAAGGAAGCGTACCTTCGGTGGCTAGCCTGGCCGCTAATGCTGTCATGTTGGCTAAATTCCTGGGGCAGCCTTTGGTGCTGGGCCTCTATTGGACCCTGAACCTGGAAATGGTTTTCTACCTGCTGGTAACCGGGTTGTTTCTGGTGGGCCTGCTAAGAAAGAGTACGCTGCTTGCGGCGCTGGCCTTGGTCGCCGCTTTGCTGGTGGGCGTGGTAGGGACGCAGGTGCTGCACCTGTTTGAATCCGGCTGGGGATTGTGTTTCCAGTTGGCGACCATGTTTGTGGGTACCGTCTATTACCGCCACATGAAGGGTCAGGTTACCGGTAGAACCTGGAGCTTGGTGGTACTGGGCGCGTTGCTGGTTCTCTTTGCTATCACCTATTTCAACCTCTACGGAAAGGATGTCCCAGACGCTCTGGGCACCAGAAGTTTCTGGCCCGTGACCAATGCTTTCCTGCTCGCTTACCTTCTGTTTACCGGCTGTTTTCTGCTACGGCGGCTCTCTTACCCCAAACCCTTCCTGTTCCTGGGCCTGATCAGTTACTCCTTGTATCTAGTGCAGGCCACGGTGCTGGCCTTGGTGCTTCCGCAGATAGAGAATGTGTACCTTTCCACGGTGGTGGGCCTGGGAGCCACTATTCTGGTCTCCTATTTCACCTACACCTTCATTGAGAAGCCTTTTGTGCAGATTGGGAGAAAACGGGCCAGAAACGCCCCCGTGTCAGTACCCCGGTAGTGATAGGGATCCTGAACCATCTGCCTTCCGCATCCTCCACTTCTTTAGGAGAAGGGTACCGTTTAGACGCTGTTTTGTCTAAACCACCCTTAAAACGGCCCTCTTCTGGCTTTCGCTCCTTCACCTAAAAACCTTACTTTTGGGCCCAGGATCAAGGGCGGGTATCTTCTGCCCTTGATTCGCCGTTATGTTTGAGAAAACTTACTAAAAGAAGAAGACTATGTTTGACATGTTCGGGATGATGAATAAAGTGAAGGAGATGCAGGCCAAGATGAAAGAGGCCCAGGAGAATCTCCGGCACATCCAGGTATCGGCGGAAGCCGGCGGAGGCATGGTGAAAGCCACCGCCAGTGGTGACCGCCGCCTGCTCAAGGTGGAATTTGACGAGACCCTCATGAACCCCCAGGACAAAGAGATGCTGGCCGACCTGATCGTGGCCGCCGTGAACAAAGCCATGGACGAGGCCGGCGAACGCGGCAAGGAAGAAATCAAGAAACAAACCGAAGGCATGCTCCCCAACATTCCTGGCTTAGACCTGAGCAACTTTGGCTTATAATTCCCCTACGGTGGCGGTGGCGGTGGTGATCCTGAACTGGAACGGCCGCCGCTGGCTGGAGCAGTTTTTGCCCTCCGTTCTCCAAAACAGCCCTGAAGCGGAAGTAGTGGTAGCCGACAACGCCTCCTCTGATGACTCGGTGGCGTTTCTGCGGGAGCATTTCCCGCAGGTACGGCTTCTTCCCCTGGCAGAGAATTACGGCTTTTGCGAAGGCTACAACCAGGCCTTGCGGCAGGTGGAGGCCACCTATTATGTGCTGCTCAACTCAGACGTAGAGGTCACTCCCGGCTGGCTTTCCCCGCTGGTAGACCTGCTGGAACAGAATCCCCAGATTGCCGCCTGTCAGCCCAAGATCAAAAGCTTCCACCACCGCACCCACTTTGAATACGCAGGTGCGGCCGGCGGCTTTTTAGATGCCTACGGGTTCCCTTTCTGCCGCGGCCGCCTTTTTGACACCCTGGAAGAAGACCGCGGCCAGTATGATGACGTGCGCCCGGTTTTCTGGGCCACGGGTGCCTGCCTGTTCATCCGAGCCCAGGCGTTCTGGGAAGCGGGCGGGCTGGAGCCGAAGTTTTTTGCGCACATGGAGGAGATAGATCTTTGCTGGCGGCTGCAGAACCTGGGGTACCAGATCTATTACCAGGGCCACAGCACCGTGTACCACGTGGGCGGGGGCACTTTGCCCAAGGCCAATCCGCAGAAAACGTACCTGAACTT
Organism: Rufibacter glacialis; assembly: GCF_008271745.1. GTDB lineage: Bacteria > Bacteroidota > Bacteroidia > Cytophagales > Hymenobacteraceae > Nibribacter > Nibribacter glacialis. The sequence continues at coordinate 532,139 of NZ_VKKZ01000020.1, forward strand.
CAGGAATGGGGCGGCCCTGCTCTACCGGAACCTGGCCGAGGAAGAAGTAAACAAGGTCCTGAACGCCCGGCTGGTGCTGGACGGCGTGGCTGCGGCCCAGTATTTCCTGAAAGGCGAGTGGAAGGAAGTGAAAGCCATTTACCGGGCGCACCGGCATTTCTTTGCCGATAAACCTTTCTGGCAGCAGAAAAGGAAGGAAGGTCCTGTCAAAAAAAGGACGAGCCAGCTCACCGGCTGGAGCCCGCAGAGCGTGGTGTGGCAATACTTTGTGAAGGGGAAGAAAGAATTCTCTGCCTTAGATGTCCCAGACGGTACTGCGCTCCCGGCGTAGGTGCTTGCGTACGTTGAGCCAGAAAGCCAGCACCAGGTACACCAACAGCGGCGACCCGAACGTTAGGAAAGAGAGGTAGATAAAATAGAGACGGATGCTGCTGGTAGCGAACCCTAACTTTTCCCCTACCTTGGTACATACCCCAAAGGCCTGGGTTTCCAGGAAATGCTGTATATTCTTCATGGTTTGAAAAGTTAAACCTCTAAGATAAATAAAATTACAAATTCTACCGTAACTTTCCCATTAGTTAAGATTAGCCACTTGCGTCTAGTAACGTTTCTATACGTTTCTTGTTGTTTTTAAGATATGCCTTCAGTACTCTTTCGTCCCTTTTCTGCGTTCGGTTTCGTTTTATTCGCCTTGTTCCTTTCAGGCTGCACCCTTTCCAGAATGGCGAAGAAGGCTGAGAAGGGGCAGGTGATTACGGCCCAACCCCAGGTGCTGATGGTGCGGGGGGATAAGGTTCCGGTAGAGGTGCAGGCGCAACTCCCTAAAAACCTGCTGCGCAATGACTACCGGTACGGCATCAGGGTGTATTACAAAGGCACCAAAGGCATAGAGGAACACGTAGGGTCGCTGGGGTTTGATTTCGGGAACTACAACTTTGTGGAAGGCAAGCCAACCATGATGAGCGCTTTCGCCTTCCCGTATTCCCCTTCCAAAAGCACCGGGCAACTCCTGGCGCAGGGCGTGGTCACAGACCCCAAGGGCCGCAAGAAATATACGAAGGCCAAAGTGCTGGCCCAGGGCATCATCACCACGCCCCACCTGATCCAAACGGTGCATGCGCCGGCCTACGCCCCGGAGACCTTCCAGAAAGAGAATCCGGGACCTCTAAAATTCCCTATCTTCTTTGACCAGGGGCTGGCCACGCTGCGGCAGGGCTACGGCACCAACCTCCAACTGTTAGAAGAGTTCATCAAGTCCAATCAGAAAACCCGCAAGATAGACATCCTGGCCATGCATTCCCCGGACCAGGAAGAAACCACCACCCGCAACCTGGCCGCCAGAAGAGGGGTGGCGGTGGAGCGGTTCATCAAACAGAAAATAGAGACCGAGGCCTATAACAATACCGTCTCAGCCATTGATTTCAAGGTACGCACCCTGCAGAAGAACTGGGACGCGTTTCTGGGCAGGGTACAGAACTCAGCTATGCCCGAAGAGCAGATCCAGCAGATCCTGGGCATTGTGAACGGTCCCGGTTCCTTCACCGAGAAAGAGGAGAAACTGCAGGCTCTTCCCTCCTATGACTACCTGGAGATGTACGTGTACCCCGTGCTGCGCTTCGCGGAGGTGACCGTGGATTACCAGGCCAACCCGCGCCGGGATTACGAGGTGTACCTGCTGGCCAAGAAAATAGTAGAGAACCGGGCCAACGCCGACGTGCTCACCGCCGAGGAAATGCGCTACGCCGCCACCCTTACCCCTTTGCTAGCCGAGAAGAAGCGGATCTATGAATCTGCCGTGGAAACGTACATGAACTGGCAGTCGCTGAATAACCTGGGCATGGTTTTCTTTGAGCAGGCCCAGAAAGAGATCAGACCCAAGGTAAAAAAAAACCTGCTGGAAAGCGCCATCCTGAACCTCAGGTACGCCGCCCACCGCAAGCCCGAGGCCCAGCAATTCTACAATCTGGCCGTGGCCTACCACCAGCACGGCGACCCACTGGAGGCCCTGCAGAGCTATGACTACGCCATTCGGCTGGGCGGTCCCCTACCGGTATTGCAACAGGTCTTCACCGACAAAGCAGCCCTTGAATTGAGCATTGGCCAGTATGATGATGCGGTGCGCAGCCTTTCGTACGCCGGCAGCGGATATGCCGCCCAATTCAACATGACGCTGTTATACTTCCTCAAAGAGAACTATGAGGGCGCCGCGGAACTGGGGCAGAAACTTCTGGATAGTTACCCCAAAGACCCTACCGCCCATTACCTCATGGCCGTGATAGGGGCCCGCAGCCAGAAGGAAGACCTCATGGCCCAGCACCTTCGGCAGGCCGTGAAAGCCAAACCCACCCTGGCGGAGAAAGCCATTGACGACCTGGAGTTCAAGCAGTACCACAAATCGGCGGCCTTTGCCGCGGCCCTCAAACCATAAGGTTGGTACCCGCCCCTGCGGTTTAGGTCTCCTTTTAGGAAAAAGGCCCCTAAAACAGATGCCACCAATCGTTCCCTTTAAGGCAGATGCGTTTTTTTTATTGTGCGGCATGTCTTAATTTTACCCTTTAGATAGACGTTGAAAAATCTTACTATGCGAACCATACAATTCAGAGAGGCATTGCGTGAGGCAATGAGCGAAGAAATGCGCCGCGACCCGAAGGTGTTCCTGATGGGCGAGGAAGTTGCCGAGTACAACGGTGCTTACAAAGTGAGCCAGGGCATGCTGGACGAGTTTGGTCCGGAGCGCGTGATTGACACTCCTATTGCTGAACTAGGCTTTGCCGGTATTGGGGTAGGCGCGGCCATGAACGGTCTTCGGCCCATCATTGAGTTCATGACCTTCAATTTCTCTTTGGTGGCCATTGACCAGATCATCAACTCTGCCGCCAAAGTGATGTCTATGTCTGGCGGACAGTATTCTGCGCCTATGGTGTTCAGAGGCCCTACCGGGAACGCCGGTATGCTTTCCAGCCAGCACTCCCAGAACTTTGAGAACTGGTACGCCAACACCCCCGGCCTGAAAGTAGTGGTTCCTTCTAACCCCTATGACGCCAAAGGCCTGTTGAAGTCGGCCATCAGAGACAATGACCCGGTGATCTTCATGGAGTCTGAGCTCATGTACGGTGACAAAGGCGAAGTGCCAGAAGAAGAATACCTCATCCCTATCGGCGTAGCCGATACCAAGCGCCAAGGCAAAGACGTGACCATCGTGTCCTTCGGGAAAATGGTGAAGCTGGCTCTGCAGGCCGCCGAGGAATTAGCCAAAGACGGCGTAGAAGCAGAGGTGATTGACCTGCGCTCTGTGCGGCCAATTGACTACAAAGCCATTGTGGAGTCTGTGAAACGCACCAACCGCCTGGTAGTGGTGGAAGAAGCCTGGCCACTGGCCTCTATCTCTTCTGAGATCGCCTTCCATGTGCAGCACAACGCTTTTGATTACCTGGATGCCCCGGTGAAGCGGGTGACCTGCCGCGACGTTCCGTTGCCGTATGCCCCTACCTTGATTGAGGCGTCCCTGCCTAACGTGAAGCGTGTGATCCAGGCTGTAAAAGACGTAACTTACGCCAAAGCGTAGTCTTTCAATAATAACCTGCAAGAGCCGACCTTTATAGCAATGGTCGGCTCTTGTCTTTCAAGCCATTTTTGGCCTGGTTTCCCTAAAAGCCCCTTTAAACAGGATGATCCAGAAAAACCTTAAGACGGTGCTGGCGGCGGCGGTTCTTTTCCTGGCCACCACGGCAGCCTGTACTGAAACCTCTGAACTGGAGGAAGTGGTGCTGCCGGTTCCCGTGGAAGAAACCGTGGATTTCCCCCGGGTGCCCTTGACGCGTGACACCACCATCACCCTCAAAGTGCTGTACCGGCCAGAGAACGGGTGCGGGCGGTTCTCCCGGGCCGACTCGGTGGTCACCCCCCAGAGAATGGATTTGACCATATTCGCCGCCTACCCGCTAGAGAGCCAGCAAGCCATCTGCGCGGACATCTCAAAGCAGGTGGCATTTACCTTCCGGTATAAGACCACTACCCCGGGCCGGCATTATTTCCGGTTCTGGCAAGCCGACAACAAGTACCTGGTAGATTCCATAGAGGTGAAATAAACCTTTGAAAAGCTTTCAAAGCCGTGGCCCCGTTTACGCCTTGTTTCTAAGGAATAAGGCGTAAACGGGGCCACGGGCGTTTTAGGTAAAGGATGGTTAGGCCAAGGTCAGCCGCGCGATGTAGTGGTCGTCCTCTTCCTGAAGGAGGAGTTCAGCGTTGAAGCCGGCTTCCTGGGCGTACTCCTGCAGCAGGTCAAAATTGATGAAAAGCCAAGGGAAAGGCTCACTCCGCTCCTGCCCAAATTCCATGAGGTAGGTGAGTTCGCCGTAATAGGCCCCGTTCAAATCCAGCAGCACAGAGCCGTCTTCCTCTTCATACAGGTACAGGATGTCAGAGGATTCCAGCAGGATCTGCCCGCCAGGCGCCAACCATTTTTTGCAGGTAGCCAGGAAATCCGGCAGCCCTTCCAAAGTGCCGGCCAAGCCAATGCCGTTCATGAGCAGCAGCAAGGTGTCATGCGGTGCAGGCGGCAACGTGAAGAAATCACCGGGCAGCACGTTTTTAACACCCCGGGCTTTCTGCACCTGGGTGGCGCGCTCAGAGATTTCCAGGGCCGTCACCTCCACTCCGCGGGCCTGCAGGGCCAGCGCATGTGAACCGGCTCCTGCCCCTACGTCCAGCACCCGGCCCGTGGCCAGGTTCAGGGCCAACTGCTCCCGTTCCGGCATCTCGGCAAATTCCCGGAAAAGGTAAGCCGCGGGCAATTCATCGGCTTCCATCTGGTCTGAATAGACGGTGATGGAGGCTTTTTTATTTCCTTCCCAATAGGCCTTGATGGCGGCACCCATGGGATCTGGTTTTTCTGATAACATGCAACAGTAGGTAAAACCCAAAATTACGAATTCCCCGGCGGCTTCCCTTGCGTTTTCTACATCCGCATGGCGCCCGCACTTATCAACCGGCCTTTTCTCCCTTATTTTCTTAAAATCGCCGGTAAACGTTTAGGAAAGTCATGTGGTTGAGAATCCCTGCCAGAACCAAGTTGTTCTCTGTTTCTTTCCAGTGATTGCTCTGATTGGCTTAGGCGGTGGTACTTTCGGCAGGCTTCTTTACCGGGGTCATCTTCCCTTCAGGCAAGGGTTTTTCGGTCCGAAAGACCTAAATGTATGGGCAGAGATTTCCCTTACTGGGGTGAATAAGGCCTTTCTTCTTTTTGTGGTCTGGCGGCAACCTTTATCTTTGGAACATTCATTGACCACCCTTCCCCCGTTAAGGGCTTTGCCTTATGAAGTTAATTACCACCTTTTACACCGCCGTCGGGTTGATTCTGGCCATGTTCTGTATTGTGACGGCAGGGTACCTGTGGCAAACCAAGAAGGTCAGGAAAAGCATTGATGACGTTCTCTACACCGCCAACCTCATACGGGAAGGGGAACAGGCGCAAAAGCTGATGCTGGACATGGAGACCGGGTTCAGGGGGTACCTGCTCACCGGCAACAAAGAATTTCTCATCCCCTATTACAAAGGCAAATCTCAATTCACCTTCAGTCTTGCCTTGCTTGATTCCCTCACCAAAAACCATCCGCGGCAGAACAGGCAAATCCAACTTGTCCGGAAAGATGCGGAGAATTGGATAAACTCCTTTGCCACTCCGCTGCTGGAAAGCAGGGCCAAAACCCACCTGAGTCCTAAGCATCGGCAGCAATACGATTCCCTGTTCCAGGCCACCGCTCAACAGGGCACCGGAAAGAAGATCATGGACCAGGCCCGCACCCGGTTTGAAGCCATGGAAAAGCACGAGGAGCAGGTGAAACTGAACCGTTTAGGAGACCTGAATTTCTCCCTCACCAGAACAAACGAGATCGCCATTGGCCTCACCCTGATTTCTATCCTGGCTGGGGGTATCACGGCCTATCTGTTTGGCAAAACCGTCAGAAAACGGTTCCGGAAGATGAACCACCTGGCCTACCGCATTGCCCAGGGAGACTACAATGTGTCTTTGGAAGACAAGCACCAGGACGAGATCAGCAGCCTGACCCACTCCCTCAACGTGATGGCCCGGAAACTGCGCACCAGCTTTAACCACCTCACCAAAATGAACAAGGAGCTGGACCAGTTTGCCTATGTGGTATCGCATGACCTGAAGGCCCCCCTGCGGGCGATCAACAACCTGGCAGAATGGATAGCGGAAGACCTGAAGACCGATGACCCGGACATCCTCAACAACCTCACCATTCTCCGGGGCCGGGTGCTACGCATGGAGAACCTGATCAACGGCATCCTGGACTATTCACGGGTGGGCCGCCAGGCCTTGCCCCCCAGCACGTTCTCCACCCAGGACCTGCTCAAGGAAACCCTGGAGAACCTGGCCCCGGCGGCCTCCTTCCAGGTGAAGGTACCGGCTCCCCTGCCTACCATTTGCGGAGAGCGGACGCTTTTTTACCAGGTTCTTTCCAATCTGCTCAGCAACGCCTTCAAGTACCACCACACCCAGGAAGGCGTAATAGTGGTAAGTGCCAGGGAATTGCCGGACTTTTACCAATTTGAGGTGCGGGATGATGGCCCGGGCATCGCCAAAGAATACCATTCCAAGGTATTCGGGATTTTCCAGACCATGCACGCCCGTGACGTAAAAGAAAGCACCGGCATAGGCTTGTCTATTGTGAAGAAGATCATAGAGGAAAAAGGCGGCCAAATCTGGATTGAATCTGAGAAAGGCCAGGGCACCGCCTTCTTTTTCACCTGGCCCAAACAACCTGAAACCAGCCCCACCTCTTCTTTTGTTGCCCATGAATAGCCAAGACCCTTCCTGCCAGCAGCAGCTGGAGGCCCTCAAAGAAGAATACGAGGAATTCGCCTACATTGTCTCCCATGACCTGAAGGCTCCCTTGCGGGCCATCCACAACCTGTCTGCCTGGATCAGGGAAGACCTGGGCGAAGGCCTGGACCCCGACATCCAGAACAATATCCACCTGCTTCAGCACCGCACCGAGCGCCTGGAGCGCATGATCAACGGCCTGCTCCTGTTTTCCCGGGTGCCGCGCTATGACCTGGAGGTGCGGGAAGTGAACGTAGAAAACCTGGTAACTCAATGGGTTGCCGACCAAGGTCCTGATGTTCCCGCCAAGGTGCACACGGCCCACTTGCCTACTTTCACCACTTATGCCAGAAAGCTGGAGACCGTGCTGCACCATTTGCTGCAGAATGCCCTGAAGTTCAACACCCAGGACACCCCTGAGGTATGGGTGGAGGCGGCCGAGCAGGAAAGCCAGTACGTGTTTACCGTGAAAGACAACGGGATAGGCATACCACCCGATTCCCACAGCAAAGTCTTCAAAATCTTTTACTCTGTGCAACCCAAAGAGCAGCAGGAGAACCTGGGGGTGGGTCTTTCCATTTCCCGCAAGATCATCCAGTTTGTGGGAGGCTCCATCTCACTGGAGTCGGAGGCCGGTCAGGGCGCTACCTTTACCTTCACCTGGCCCAAAACAGTTAAGGAGCCTGCCCTCTAATTTATACCAAAAAGGCGCTGGCAGGTGAAGGTTCTGGCCAGTGCCCGCTTAAACAAGGAATTACCTTTTTATCCGTTACCAATGAACATGGAAGAGAAAGAAGTGAACATCCTCCTGGTGGAGGACGATGAAGTAGATATCATGAATGTGCAGCGGGCCTTCAAAAAAAACAACATCACCAACCCGCTGCACATAGCCCGTAACGGGTTAGAGGCGCTGGAAATCCTGAGGTCAAAGGTCATTCCCATGCAGCCCATCATCATCCTGGACATCAACATGCCCAAAATGAATGGCATAGAGTTTCTGCAGGAGCTTCGGAAAGACCCGGCGCTGAACCGCATCAGCGTGTTTGTGATGACTACCTCCAATGAAGACAGCGACAAGATAAATGCGTATAACCTGAACGTGGCCGGGTACATCTTGAAACCCCTTTCGTTTGAGAAGTTCCTGACCTCAGTGGCTACCTTGAACCGGTACTGGAAATTATGCGAAAGGCCTTGAGAGAACCATTTAAACCGTACTTTTAGAAATCCAGGCATTAACCCCATTCTAGACCATTTGTGAAAAGCAAACAAGCCCATATTCTGCTGGTTGAGGACAATCCATTGGATGTAGCCACCACCAAGCGTGCCTTCCTGGCGCAGGGGGTAGAAAATCCTATTCACGTGGCTCAAAACGGGAAAATAGCCTTAGATATGCTGTTGGGCAGAGGCAGGCCTGCCCTTTGGCCCATTCCGCAGATTATTCTGCTGAGCCTGGACCTTCCCGGCACGGGAGGGCTGGAATTCCTGAAAGAACTCAGGAACTCGCCCCAATTGAAGGCCTGCATGGTGTTTGTGATGACGAGCCAGGGTTCAGAGAGCGACATGACTGAAGCCTATGAGCTCAACGTGGCCGGCTACATCGTGAAGCCCATCCAGTACAGCTCGTTCCTGGAAACCATTGCCACCCTGCATTCTTTCTGGAACCTCATTGAACTTCCCAACTAATCCAAACCCCCATGGAGCCTGCGGTAAAACTTCTGATTGTAGATGACGATGAAGTAGACCGGTTGATTATAAAACGGTCGCTCCGCACTGCCCAGGTGGAGGCGCTTCTCACCAACACCGCCCTGGGGTCTGAAGCCCTGGAAGCCCTGGCTAGGGAAACCTTTGACTTCATCTTCATTGATTTCATGCTCCCGGACATGAACGGGCTGGAACTGCTCCAGAAAATTCGGGAGCGGGGCATCACTACCCCCGTGCAGATTGTGACCTCGCAGGGAGACGAGCGCATTGCGGTAGAAGCCATGAAAACCGGGGCCTCCGACTATCTGCCCAAGACCCTGCTCACCCCGGAAGGTATCTCGCAGAGCATCCGGTCGGCCATCAGGTTGCACCGGATAGAGCAGGAACGCCTGAAAACGCAGGAACAGCTCACCCGCACCCAGAATCAGCTGGAAACCGTGATCAACGGCGCCCCTATTATCCTTTGGGCCACCGACCAGGAAGGCATTATCACCATGTCCCGCGGCAAAGGCCTGGCGCTCATTGGCAAGAAAGACTCAGAATCAGTGGGCGAGTCTGTGTATGAGATTTACCAGCACCTTCCCTCCTTCACCGCCTGTATCCGGCGCACCCTTTCCGGGCAACAATCCAAATGCACGGTCAAGGTGCGGGGCGTGTGGTTTGACTGCCTTTTCCTGCCCCTCCTGGGTTCTCAAGGGCAAGTGGCCGGCGTGATTGGGGTTAGCTATGACATCACAGAGCGCGTTCAGTTTGAGGAAGAGCTGAAGAAAGCCAAAGACGAGGCCTTGAGCATGGCCCAGGTCAAAGAGCAGTTCCTGGCCAACATGAGCCACGAGATAAGAACCCCCATGAACGGGATTTTGGGTTTAAGCGAGGTTTTAGCCAAAACGGCCCTAACCCAGAGCCAGAAAGAATACCTCCAGGGCATCCATACCTCGGCCAACAACCTGATGGTCATCATCAACGACCTCCTGGATTTCTCTAAAATAGAGGCGGGCAAAATCACCTTTGAGGTCATCCCCTTTGAACTGAAGAAGCTCATCAAACAACTACTTGATATTCTTGAGATTAGGGCTAATGACCAGAAGAATTCCCTCAAGCTTCTGTTTGACGTTGACATTCCGCCCTTGGTGGAAGGCGATCCGTTCCGGTTAAGCCAGATCCTCAACAACCTGCTGGGCAACGCCATCAAGTTCACCAAGAATGGCATCATTCGCCTGCACGTGGAGATCCTAGCCGAGGACGAAGACCAGCTTTTGGTGGAGTTCACGGTCAAAGACAACGGCATAGGCATACCCGAGGAAAAACTGGTCACCATCTTTGAGAAGTTCACCCAGGGCAGCAGTGATACCACCCGTAAGTTTGGGGGCACCGGATTGGGCCTTTCCATTGCCAAAGAACTGGTAGAGGCCCAGGGCGGCACCCTGAGCGTTCAAAGTGAGGTAGGCAAAGGAAGCAGTTTCCAGTTTGTGCTGCCTTTCAAGAAAATAGCTTTAAAACCGGCCCCCTCCTCTGCTTCTTCTCACCTTAGCCCGCAGAACCGGGAAGTGCTGCGCCACACCAGAATCCTGCTGGCCGAAGACAATTCGGTGAACCAGCTGCTGGTCAAAAAAGTGCTGCAGGATTACGGGGTGCAGGTAACCGTGGCCAACAACGGCCTGGAAGCCCTGGAACATCTTCGGCAGCACGCCTTTGACCTGATCCTGATGGACATGCAGATGCCGGAAATGGACGGGTATGAAACCATGCAGCACATCAGGCAACATTCCTCTGAGGTCCAGGATATTCCCATCATTGCCTTGACGGCGCACGCCTCCGGCTCTGAGACCAAGAAATGCCTGGCCGCAGGCGCCAATGCCTTCGTCTCTAAACCGTTCAAGGAGGAAGACCTGTTGCGGGAGATTACGACCTTACTGCCTCCTAAAGGTTTAGAGGCGGCTCAACTGGAGGCTGCAAATTCCACAGGTTGGGTGCAGGTAGACCTGACCTATCTGGAGAATTTCGCCAACGGCAACGTGGAGTTCATGCGCGACATTCTGCAATTATTCATTGACCAGACCCCGGGGCTGGTGCAGGAACTGGCCCGGGCGGTGTCGCTTTCCAACTGGGCTGAAACCCGGACCCTGGCCCACAAGATAAAGCCGTCCATCGCGTTGGTGGGCATTCAGGAGCTAGAGGAGTTGAATACCACCATTGAACAGTCTGCCCTTAACCGGACCAACATGGAGAACCTACCTATGCTGGTGCAACAGATGGTGACCTTGGTCACGCAATCCATTCAGCAACTACAGGCTGAACTGGAGAACCTCAGAATGGCCCGCAAATAGGGTTTCCTTTTTGTTAGCTTTTTCGCCAAAACACCACGTATTCCATCACCTTTTCCTCTTTTGCCATGAATGCACCCCTTGCCTCTTCTTTTGATCGGCTGGAACAGCAACGGACCTATTTCAGTGCTTGGGTAGCCAACGCGCCGGCGGCCGCCCAATACCGGCAGCCCGGCTCCAACCAATGGTCGGCGGCACAGGTGTTGTTCCACCTCGCCCTGGTAGACCAGCAGGTGGTCACCGCTCTGGAAAAGAGGATAGCCAGCGGCAAACCCCTTAGGCCACTGAGATTCAAAGCCAAAGTGCGGGCCTTCCTGCTCAAGTGGGCGCTGCGCCTGCCTATTAAATTCAAAGCCCCGCCAGCGGTACGGGAGGTACCTGATACCGTTAACGTTTCTGAGGTAGTGCAAGAGTGGCAAACCACCCGCTCCAGGTTACAGGCGCTGCTAGAGGCCTATCCTGCCCAGGAACTGGACAAGGAAGCTTTTTTCCACCCCAGGGCTGGCATGCTGTCGTTGCCCCAGACGCTGCAGTTCCTGGAAGATCATACCGAGCACCACCGCCGGCAGATGCAGCGCCTTCTTCCCTAAATTCATATCTTTGCGGCCCTTTTGCCGTACCACGGCAGACATACGTTTAACCCTAATCTTTGAAACCATGGCAGAAACCTCTTCCAAAGAATACTTCATGCGGGAAGCCATCAAGCTTTCCATTGAGAAAATGAGAGAAGGCAAAGGCGGCCCATTTGGGGCAGTGGTGGTGAAAGACGGCCAGATCATTGCCCGGGGCTTCAACAACGTGACGTCCAGCAATGACCCCACGGCGCACGCCGAGGTAGACGCCATCAGGAAAGCCTGCCAGGCGCTGGGCACCTTCCAGCTCACCGGCTGCGAGCTCTACACCAGCTGTGAACCTTGCCCCATGTGCCTGGGCGCCATCTACTGGGCTCGTCCGGACAAGGTGTATTATGGCAATACCAAAGCAGACGCGGCCGCCATTGGGTTTGATGATGCCTTTATCTACGAAGAACTAGACCTGCCCCTCCATTCCCGGTCACTGCCCATGGAGCAATTCCTGCGCGAGGAAGCCCTGGAAGGTTTCAAAGAATGGGAAAAGCACGAAGGCAAAACCGAGTATTAGTGATTAGTTGTTGGTGATTAGTTGCTGGCGAATTTTGGAGGTAGGCCTTATGGACCGGGCTAGCAGGAACTGGCGCCGGTTTCCAACTCGTGCCTCTGGATAACGGGGAGTCTCCAAGCTAACCGCAGCGTATCGAAAACGGGTTAAGTGGATCAAAGCATTCTTCACTAACCAGTTCTGGTTTATGGCCCCCTTTTCCCAAACCAGGCTGAAAACCAAATTATCGGGTTCTTTCTTGGCCCAGGGAGAACCTGGTTCCGTAGTTAATTGGTACCTACTCAGCCTATACTATATGGAAAAGAACCTTAGGTCCCTGCTCTTACTTTTGGCCTTGCCGTTGCTCACCAGGTGCGGCGGAAACAATACAGACTCTAATGTTCAGGCGCCCGGCGCGGAAAAGACCGCTAAAACAAAGGTTTTGGAGGCGGGCGCCGATGTGCTGCAAAAGAAGACGCCCCTTTCTAAGGTAGATGCCTACCTCAATGGGTTCCATTTCTACAACGGCAACCTGCAGGGCCAGATGGAGGCCCACCACTACGTGACCCAGCTGAACGAAGACCTGCACCAAGCCGTGATGTATGACGGAAACGGACCCAATGCCAAACTCATGGGTGTGGAGTACATCATCTCAGAGCGCCTGTTCAAAAAATTACCCATGGAAGAGCGTGCCCTGTGGCACAGCCACCACCACGAGGTAAAATCAGGCACGCTCATAGCCCCGGGCATCCCAGACGTGGCCGAACACGAGCTCATGGAGAAATTGGTCAGCACCTACGGCAAGATCATCCACACCTGGCACACCGACCGCGACCTGGAACTCCCCTACGGCAGCCCCATGCTCATGATGGGCTTCACCAAAGACGGGCAGCTAAAGCAGGAGCTGGTGACAGACCGTGATAAGAGATTCAAGGTTTCCAGCGCTGAGAAACGCACCCAGCGCGAAGACATTCCTATGCCCCAGGTAATAGAAGGCGCCAACGCCTGGGAGAAAGGCAACGTACGGCAACTACAGTTCACGAACCAATACACCGCCCCAGAGCATCAGCACTAGACCTTTGGGTAATTAAGAATTGGGAATTAGGAATCCTTTTCCTAGGTAAGATACCTTCCTGCTCAATTGAATGTCTCACCTTTTGCCTCTACTTTTCACAAAATTGACCTAAAACAAAAGACCCGCACCTTTCTGGTGCGGGTCTTTTTATAATTTCTGTCGTCAGTTTTCTAATCACCAACAACTAAACACTTGTCACTAAATCTACCGGCGTCCCATCATGCTGCCTAGCTTGGCCAGACCGCCTTTGGTGCCGGCCATCTTGTTCATGCTCTTCATCATCTTGCGCATGTCGTTGAACTGCTTCATGAGGTTGTTCACCTGCTGGATCGTGGTTCCAGAGCCCTTCGCGATCCGGTTCCGGCGGCTGCCGCTGATCATGTCTGGGTTCTGGCGCTCTTCCTTGGTCATAGACTTGATGATGGCCTCAATAGGAGCAAACGCACTTTCGTCAATGTCCACGTCTTTCAGCATCTTGCTCACGCCCGGAATCATGCCTACCAGGTCTTTGATATCACCCATGCGCTTGATCTGCTCCAACTGAGACAAAAAGTCATCAAAGTTGAACTGGTTCTTGCGGATGTTCTTGTTGATCCGTTTGGCTTCGTCCTCATCAAAGGTCTGTTGCGCACGCTCTACCAAAGAGATCACGTCACCCATACCTAAGATACGCTGGGCCATCCGGTCTGGGTAGAACAGGTCAAGGGCTTCCATCTTTTCCCCGGTAGAGATGAACTTGATGGGCTTCTCCACCACGGCTCTGATGGAAAGGGCAGCTCCACCACGTGAGTCACCATCCAGCTTGGTCAATACCACGCCATCAAAGTTGATACGCTCGTTGAAGGTTTTGGCGGTATTCACGGCATCCTGACCGGTCATTGAGTCTACCACAAACAAGGTCTCCGTAGGCTTGATGGCCTCCTTGATGTCATAGATCTCTTGCATCATGGCCTCATCTACGGCCAGACGGCCGGCGGTGTCAATGATGACTACTTTCTTACCGGTGCGTTTGGCGTGCTCCACGGCGTTACGGGCAATAGATACCGGATCTTTTGACTCACGCTCCGCGAAGAACTCCACACCCACCTGCTCGGCCAGCACATTGAGCTGGTCAATAGCTGCCGGACGGTACACGTCGCAGGCTGCCACCAGCACGCCTTTGCCCTGTTTTTTCAACATGTTGGCCAGCTTACCGGTGAAGGTGGTTTTACCAGACCCTTGCAAACCGGCAATCAGCACAATGGCCGGAGAGCCGTTGAGGCTGATATCTTTCTTCTCGCCCCCCATCAACTCAGTGAGTTCCTCGTGCACGATCTTGACCATCAACTGCCCCGGAGACACGGCAATGAGAACGTCGCGGCCCATGGCCTCGTCCTTGATCTTGTCGGTCACGGTTTTGGCCACCTTGTAGTTCACGTCAGCGTCTACCAAGGCGCGGCGCACTTCTTTGATGGTCTGGGCAACGTTGATCTCGGTAATGCTGCCTTGGCCCTTGAGGGTTTTAAAGGCGCGGTCCAGCTTGGTACTTAAATTCTCAAACATGTGTGGTATATGACTGAGTTAATTAATTTTTTCAGGGAATGACAAAGACAAAAATAGGGAGAATTTGCGGAAGTTCACCATCTTTTACCGTGTGGTGCGTATATTCGGACGTCACTGTGCAGGTGGCGCCGCAACCCGTTTTTGTTCTGTTTTCCCTAAAACAATGTAAAAATGGTTTCCGTTCGCTCCTGTGTATCTATTACCTGAAGAAAAAAGCTATTGAAACCGTCTGGCGAACCCACTCCCCACCATGCTTTATTGATCACCTACTACTGGCCCCCATCGGGCGGAGCCGGTGTGCAGCGCTGCCTCAAGTTTGTGAAGCACCTGCCTGAATTCGGGGTGAAACCTACCGTGATCACGGTAGATGAGAAGCAGGCCTCTTACCCGGTGCTGGACACCTCGCTCCAGAAAGAGGTACCCGCTGACGTACCCGTGATCAGGACCGGTACCCGGGAGCCGTTTGAATTCTACAAGAAACTGACGGGCAAGAAAGATATCCCCTTTGGGGGATTCGCCAATTCCGGCCAGGAAACCTGGACCCAGAAGCTGTTCAAGTTCCTGCGCGGCAACCTGTTCATCCCAGACCCGCGCGTGGGCTGGAACCGGTACGCGGTAGACGCGGCCCAGAAAATCATCAAAAGTCAGTCCATCAAAGCCGTCATCACCTCCAGCCCGCCGCACTCTACCCAACTGGTAGGCCTGACCCTGAAAAAGAAATTCGGCCTGCGCTGGATTGCCGATCTGCGCGACCCCTGGACCGATATTTACTACTACGCTGACCTGAATCATACGGCCTTGGCCCAGAAACTGGACGCCAAATACGAGCGCGAAGTCCTGGAAAAAGCAGATGCGGTGGTGGTGGTCTCAGAAGACATGAAGCGTCTGTTCCTGAACAAGTCTACCACCTTAGACCCTAAGAAGATCCACGTAATCCCCAACGGGTATGACGAGGCTGATTTCGGGCATCCTTCCAATCCCTCTTCTGAGGAGTTCGTGATCACCTATACCGGCACCATCACCGAAGCCTATAACGTGATCGGCTTCTTTCAGGCTCTCTGTGAGACCATGACCCGCAACCCGCTCATGCGGTACCGGCTCCGGTTCGTGGGCAAGGTGTCAGCGGAGATCAGAAGGCAGATAGAAGAAGCCGGCCTGCCGCTGATTACCGAGTACATTGATTACGTTCCCCATGAGGAATCCATCAAATACCTGATGTCCAGCACGGTGCTGTTCATGGCCATTCCAGACGTGGAGAACAACTTCGGGATTTTGACCGGCAAGCTGTTTGAGTACCTGGCCGCCAACAAGCCCATTATCTGCATTGGTCCCTTGCACGGCGACGCCGACAAAGTGCTGGACGAGTGCGGTGCCGGGCGGGTGTTCCATTATTCGGGCTATGAACTCATCCTGGATTACTTAATGCAGCTGAGCAAAAATTGGCAGATCAATCCTAACCTGGACTTGCCCATCATCAATTATACCCAGTATTCGCGCCGTTCGCTTTCAGAGAAAATGGCGAAACTGATCAACGGCTAATCAGCCCCGCTTTGGGGCTGATTTCATAAAATCGGCCCCAAAGCGCATACCAGAACCAGAAAAAGGAGCGTTCCCTTCCCGTGACCAGCATCTTTGACTACGTCCTTTTTCATTTCCAGCGCCTCTACCACCTGCCTTCCCCCTTGGAGTTAGGCTACGGGCCAGACAGCCCCGGCAGGGTCCAGATCAGGGCTACCACCAGCACCTTCTTTGAGCGCCAACAGCCTAAACCAGTGCAAACCGTCTGGAAAGACTGGCAAGGCGCCCAAATCCCCCTCTTTTTTGACGAAGCCACTGACGCCCCCTGGTTTACCCAGAACGGGCAGGGCCAGGTAGAGGTCCAGTATGACTTGATAGCCTCGGCCTTTTACCTGCTGAGTGGCTGGCAAGAGTTCTACGGACAGGAACGGGACCAATTTGGACGCTTTCCGTACCGCGCTTCACAGCAGGCCCGCCACCGGTTCATCACCAAACCCTTGGTCAATTATTACCTGCAGATCCTGCGCGAGGCGGTGGAACTGGCCTATGGCCAGGAGGTGCAGCCCCGGCTCTGGCAGGGAAAACCGTTCGCCACCTGCCTTACCCATGACGTGGACTATTGCCAAAGCGCTTGGAAAGTGGCCGGCATTCCAGCCTTGAAGAAAGGGAACCTCTCGCTTTTCCTGCAACTTGCCCTGCAGAAAGCCAAGGGGAAAGATGCCTGGTTCAACCTGCCCCAGGTGGCCCAGGAACTGCAGCGCCTGCCGGCGGAAGCTACTTTTTTCTTTTTGCCGGAGTCGGCTCCTTTTGAAGGCCACCCCAACGCCGATTATGAGGTAACCTCGCCCCCGCTTCAGCAGCAAATAAAGGAACTGACGGCGGCCGGGCACGAGATTGGCCTCCATGGTAGTCACGGCACGGGCAGCAACCGGCGGCAGTTACAAACCGAGTTGGGCAAACTTCCTACACCTGTCAAAGGAAACCGGTTTCACTACCTGCGGTTTGACCCTCAAAAGTCCCCCGCGCTGCTGGAGGAACTGGGACTTGCCTATGACAGCAGCCTGGGCTTTCCCGAGCATTTCGGTTTCCGGAACAGTTACTGCCACCCGTTCAGGTTATTCCACTTCAAGGAACGGCGCATGACCTCCGTGTGGGAACTGCCCCTGAACCTGATGGACATCACCCTGCACCACCCCAACTACCTTCAGTTGACTCCTGCTGAGGTGATGCCAGTCCTCACGCCTATGCTGGAGGAAATCATGCGGTTCCATGGGGTGTTCACCCTGCTGTGGCACAATGAGAACTTCAGCCCCTACGGCCTGGAAGGCGGGCTCCAGATGTTCCGGGACATCACCGCATTTGTGCAATCGAAGGGCACCGCCTTTCTTTCTATGCATGCGGCGGTTGCGGGCACGGAGAAGAATTAATCCGTCGGCGAAGCCAATTTTCCAGCGCATAGCGGAAGCCACCGCAGAAGCTGCTATTTTTGCCTTTCGGGCGAAGGCCGTTTTGCACCCGTTTCCGGGAAAACAGCCCTTAAGCGCCTGCGCACTCCATGGATGTTATCCGTAAGCAGGGTTTCTTAAATACCATTATCTCCTACGCCGGCATGGTCATTGGGTACGTGAACCTGGTGCTGCTGTTCCCGGTGCTCATCCCAGATGCCGACGAGCTGGGTCTGACTCGTTTTCTGGTGTCGGTGGCGGCCATCTATTCGCAGTTTGCGGCGCTGGGCTTCACCAACATCAGTGCCAAGTACTTCCCCTATTTTAGAGACCGCGACAAGAAGCACCACGGGTTCCTGTTTTTGATGCTGGCTATCCCGCTGTTGGGTTTTGCGGTGGTGACGGGGCTGTTCGTGCTCCTGAAACCGGCGGTGGTGGACTACTTCGGAAAAAACTCGCCGCTGGCCGTAGAGTATTACTATTACATTATCCCGCTCAGTTTCTTCACGCTTCTGTTCATTTTGCTGGACGCCTATCTCAGGTCGTTGTACAAGACGGTGGTGCAGTCGTTCCTGAAGGATTTCCTGGAGCGTATTCTCATGCTGGCGGCGGTGCTTTGCTATGCCTGGGGTTGGGTGGATTTCCAGTGGTTTCTGGTGATCTTCATTGGCGCCAACTCGGCCATTTCCCTCATCAGTATTGTGTACCTCTTGTGGCTGCGGCAGTTCTTTGTGACGCCCGGCCGGGGCATGTTCCAGGTGGTGCGCATGAAGGAGGTGGTGCAGTACGGGCTCTATTCCTTCATGGGCAATGTGTCCTCGTCCATCATCAGTTTCATTGACCAGGCCATGATTGCCCATTACCTTGGGCTAGATGGCGTGGCCTATTACACGACCGGGTATTTCATCACCTCGGCCATCATGGTGCCTTCCCGGGGCCTGAACAAGATCGCCTCGCCGCAGGTGGCGGATTTCTTCAAGTCCGGGAACATGGCCGGCCTGGCGAAGCTCTACAAGAACATGACCCGGGTCAACATGGTGGTGGGCTTTCTGCTGTTCCTGGGCATCTGGTGCAACGTGGACAATATCTTCGCGCTCATGCCCAAGGACTTCAGCCAGGGACGCTACGTGATTCTGTTCATGGGCCTTTCGCGCCTGTTTGACCTGGCCACGGGCATCAACGGCATGATTTTGCTCACCTCTAACAAGTACCGCTATGACCTGTATTTCAACCTGCTCATGATGGCCCTGGTGGTGTACACCAATTACCTCCTGATCCCGCCCTACGGCATCAGCGGAGCGGCCTTCGCCTCCATGGTGGTCTTCATCATCTACAACTTCTTTAGGGTGATGGTGGTGGCCAAATTCTTCAAGATGCAGCCTTTCGGGTGGGACTCCCTGTTGATTGTGTTGATTTCAGGCCTTGCGTTTGGCGCCTCCTGGCTTTTGCCCCAACTGCCTTACTTGCTGCTGGATATTGCGGTGCGGTCAATCTTGATCACGGTAGTGTACGGCGGGTTGATAGTGGCCTTAAAGGTGTCGCCGGAGGTGAACAACGGGATCAGGAAAACGCTTTTACGCTTTGGTTTCGCAAAATAAGCCTGAAAACAGGGCCGCAGTGGAAAGGCATTGTTTTGCAGTAGAAACTATGCAGAGTCTATAGCCGAAGGAGCGTTTCTCAGCTATTTTTCTGTAACCATTGCAAAAGGGCTAGTAGTTCCTGTTCCCTGCGTTGCTCTGGGTAATGGGTTGCTACCTGGCGCCGGGCCTTTTGGCTTAGAGTCTGCACCTCTTCTGTTTCCAGGGCTTTTTTTAGAAGTTGCTCCAAAACCTCCGCCTTTCTCACGGGCAGCACAAAACCGCTACCGTTGATTAAATCGGGCATAGCCCCTACCTGGCTCACTACCGGAACGCACCCGCACAGCATACTCTCACTCAAGGCATTCGGGAAACCCTCCGACATAGAAAGCTGCAGGTAATAGGTGTGGGCGCTGTAGACGGCATTAAGATCTGCCAGGGGTATTTTGGGCAGCAAGCGTACGTTGGCTGGTTGCCCTGGAAAAGTAAATCCCGCGGGCGCGCCTACAATGGTGAAGGTTGCCTGGGGCATCCCTGGCGCCACTTCCAGAATCAGGTCTACTCCTTTGAGCCGCTGGGTAAAGCGCATGTCCAGGCCGGCGCAGACGGTAAGGAAGGTGTTAGGCTCACGGACTATGGCAGGGTCTGGCTGCCAAAACTGGGCGTCATAGCCATTGTACACTACCGTATGAGGCGTCTTGAGATCAGGGCAATGAAACCGGAAGCCCTGGTGTGGGTAATCGTTTGGTTGATAGGTATAATCCTGCCAGACCAGCTTCTCGTGCACCGGGGCAATGTGGGCCGCCAACTGGTATGACCAACGGGCAAAGCGCCCTAACAGCGGGTTGGCGAAACAGCCATAGCCTATGCTAGGGAAAGAAACGCAGTCGGTGCCGCCGGCTACAATCAGGCAGGGTTTTGCCGCTATTTTCCCGAAAAGGGCTGGGAAAAAGGAATGGTACCCAGCAAACATGCAGACCAGAACCTCGGCTTGCCAAATGTGCCGAAGCAGGAAAAATATCTGGCCCAGCCACACCAACGGCGTCTGCCACTTTTCGGTGGGTAGAAAGCCGCGGTGCCGTACCTCATATTCCCGTTCTATCAGCCGCAGGTCTTTCACTACAAAGGAAGACTGGGCGGGATAGAAATAAAGTAGGACAGGTTTACGGGCCGGCATGGGTCAAAGGACAGGTAAATCGGCTACAGCCACTTAGAAGACAAATCCTGTAGCTTCAGGTCTACTTTGGATTTGGGTTGCACGTTTTTGGGCACCAGGCGCTGCTTGAGCAGAATCCACTGGTAATCTTCTACCTGCGAGAAGAGCGAGTAGCTTTCCAGCTTGTGCAGGTACAGGCCGGCCGCGTAGGTGTTGCGCAGCAGTTCATCGGTGTGAATGGGCTGGTCTATCACCTGCAACAGCTCCGGCTGGTGTTCGCGCACCCAGGTAAGGTACAGCGGATGGGGGATGTTAATGGCAATGACCGAGTTCTCGTGCAAGTGCTGGGCCAACACCTGGAACAGATGCGGGTGCTGCTCCAGCGGAATATGCTCTATCACATCCGGCAAGACCACAAAGTCAAATTTCTCCGGGCGCTGGAAATCCGTCATGTCCGAGACCATGAACTCCAGGTGGTTGAACTGAAGGTTGAACTTGCGGGCCATCTCAATGCTTTTGGGACTGATGTCCACGGCCAGCACTTTCCCCTGCGGGGTAGCCTTGGCAATGAGGTGCGTCACAGTTCCTATACCGCAGCCCACCTCCAGCACTTTGGAATTGGCTTTGAGGCCGGCCTCCTTCAGGTTCTTCAAAATGGTCCGGTGCCGGATATGGATTCCTTTCTGGAACTGTTGCTCGGTGTATTCGTCGTAGAAGTCTGAAACAGCCATTTCTGTTAATTAAGGATTAAGAATCTGGAATTAGGAATTAGCAAATAAGTAGAAAAGAATGACTTGAAAAATAGCCATCCTTCTTAATTCTTAATTCTAGCTTGTTCCCGAAGGGAATAAATGCGTTCAATGATCTCTACCACTTTGAGGCCTTCTAAGGCGTTGGTAGTGGCGAAGGTCTTGCCTTTGATGGTGTCAATCACGTTCTCAAAGATGAAGTGGTGGTTGGCGGCGCTGCCTTTGTAGTGGCCGTAATCATTGGCGGGACTGCTGGGCGCCAGTTCTGGCATCTCGTAATCCTGCACATGGCAATACTCTACTTCGTTCATATATTGGCCCCCTACCTTGATGCTGCCTTTCTCGCCAATGATGGTGATGCTGCTTTCCAGGTTGGTGTCCCACACGGCAGTGGAATAGTTGAGGGTCCCGGCCCCGCCGTTCATGAAATCAAAATGGATGAGGCCGCTGTCTTCAAATTGGGTGAGGTGCTGGTGATTGAAATCCATGAACCGCCCATGAATGTTCTTGATATCCCCAAATAACCAATACATGATGTCAATGAAATGGCTGAACTGGGTGAAAAGGGTACCCCCGTCCAGGGCTTGGTCCCCTTTCCAGGTACCGGCTTTGTAGTAGCGGTCGTCGCGGTTCCAGTAGCAGTTGATCTGCACCAGGAAGATCTCGCCAAGGCGCTTTTCTGAGACCATTTCCTTGAGCCACAGAGACGGCGGGCTGTACCGGTTCTGCATCACGCAGAACACCAGTTTTGACGTCTGCAGTGATTTGTAGATGATGCGCTCACAGTCGGCTTTGCTCAGGGCCATCGGTTTCTCGCAGACCACGTGGCTTCCGCTCTCCAGGGCCAGCATGGCCTGTTCGGCGTGAAAGCCGTTGGGAGTGCAAATGCAAACCACATCGGCCTTGGGGCCGGAAGCCAGATAAGCCTCCATACTGGGGAAAAACGGAACCCCAAACGCCTCCACTTCCGCCTGCCGGGCAGGATCTGTGTCTACCATGGCCACTAACTGCCCTTCTGGGTGCCGTTCTACCATGGTGGCGTGGCGTTTTCCAATGTGGCCCGCGCCTATTACTGCAAACGTTATCTTCTCTGACATTTTTGTAATTGAGAATTAAGAATTAGGAATTCTCTGATTCTAACTCATCCTCCTTTTATCTCTTGTTGGTGATTTTACTTTCAGGTTACCTTGCTTTCTATCCTTTGAAAAAGGCGACCACGGCTTCGGCAATAAAGGCTTGCTGCTCCTCGGTTAGTTCAGTGTGCATGGGCAGGGAAATCACGGTGTGGCACAAGCCTTCCGAAATGGGGAAGTCACCCGCTTTGTAGCCCAGGTACGCGTAGGCCTCATGCAGGTGCAGCGGTACCGGGTAATACACCATGCTGGGAATCCCCTTCTCCTGCAGATAGGCTTTCAAGGCGTCGCGCTGTTCTGCCGGCACCTGAAGGGTGTACTGGTGGAATACGTGGCTGCTGTAGGGGGCCAGGGCCGGAATCCTGATGTGGGGCACTTCCGCGAAATAAGCGTCATAAACGCCCGCGGCTTTCTGGCGCCGGAAGATAAAGTCGTCCAGATGGGTAAGTTTCACATCCAGCAAAGCTGCCTGAAGTGTGTCTAGCCTGGAATTCACGCCTACGCGGGAATAGTGGTATTTCTTATGCTGCCCGTGGTTAGCGATCTGCTGCAAGGTAGCGGCCAGGTCAATATCCTGGGTAAAGATGGCGCCGCCGTCGCCCATGCAGCCTAAATTCTTGGACGGAAAGAACGAGGTGGTGCCAATGTGCCCAATGGTACCGGCCAAAGAGGTGGCGCCTTGCGCATCTACGTATTGGGCCCCAATGGCCTGGGCGTTGTCTTCAATTACGAACATCTCCTGGGCAATGGCCAAGTCCATGATTTCCTCCATAGGGGCGCACTGCCCAAACAAATGCACGGGCATGATGGCCACGGTTTTCTCGGTCACGGCCAATCTGGCTTTGGCGGGATCCAGGCAGAAGGTATCAGGCAACACATCCACAAACACCGGCTTCAATCCCAGCAAGGCAATCACCTCGGCGGTAGCCACGTAGTTGAAGGCCGGCACGATCACTTCGCCCCCGGCGGGCAGGTCCAGGGCCATCAAAGCGATCTGCAAAGCATCAGTGCCGTTGGCGCAGGGAATCACGTGGGGTACCTGCAAGTAGTGCGCTAAATTCTGGGCGAAGGTTTTGACCTGGGGACCGTTGATGAAAGCGGTGCTCTCCACCACCGCCTGCATGGCGGCATCAATCTGCGGTTTAAGGCGCTGGTACTGACCTTTCAGGTCAACCATCTGGAGCTGGTTCATGGGTTCAGTTGAAAAGACAAATATAGGCAGTTGAATTGGTTTACCGGCGAAGGTAGCGGCAGTTATTGCGCCTGGGAAAAGAGCCCGGTGCTGTAACGGGAATCTAAAAAAAACCCAATGATAAACCGTCCTAAACCGGCCTCATATTCGTTTTGTAACATTTTAAAGAACCATTCGTTCAAGAAGTCTGAAAACTGCGTATTTATACACGTTGAGTGCGTATTTTTTTTAACCCAACCTACAAACTATGAAAATGCCAAATTTCCTTCAGAAACACACGTTTGTGTATGCGGCTACTTTTTCACTGGCCTTTGTGCAGCTGGCCTGCAGTAAAACAGAGAAAACCGACACCAAAACCACCACTACTACCACTACCACCACCAAAGACCAGGCCTATGATGACTACAAGAACTATGTCACCACCCTGGAGTCTGATGTGGAACGGGGTTGGGATTCCACTGCTACGGATGCGGACCAACGCATGACCCAATGGAAAAACGACTATGAAACCCGCCGGAATGCCCTGTCACAGTACGAGGCTGATTTTGACGATAACCAGCGCAAGGAATATGCGGAACTTGAGACCCGCTACAACACCGCCTGGGCTACCCGTGAGCAACAGTACAACACTTGGCGTCAGACTCACCAGGGAGCGGGCATGGCAGCCGGAGACTCTACCAAACGAGCCTCCTTCTCATTAGACGGGAACAAAATCCCTACCTACACCGCCACTGACATCAGAAGAGCCTATGAAGACTTTGTGGCCCACGTGGAAACAAACAAATCTGGGTTCAGCAACAGTGACTGGCGGCTCGTAGAGAAATACTGGAACCAACTGGATGACCGCAAAAATGCCATCCAGAGCCAGTTAACTGACAAAGACAAGTGGGAGATCGCGAAAGCGAAAACCAAATACGTGACCATGAAAAACGCTAACAAAGCGGGCAACACCGCCTCTAAAATTGGTTCAGACGTGAAAGAGGTAGGCAAAGACGTGTCTAACAGCAAAGTAGGCGAAGCCACCAAAGACGCTGGGAAAGCTGTTGGAAACACTGCCAAGAAAGCCGGCCAAAAGGTAGGCGAGGTAGTGAAAGACGATAACTAGTCCCTCTTTTGTCTTCCCCTTCAAAGTAAAAGCCCCTCCTGGTGAGGGGCTTTTCTGTGTCTGAAGGTTTTTGGGCAATTTTCAGAAAAGAAGCCCCAAACAAATCAGCGACGCAGGTACTGGGCCAGGAGCAAAAGACGATAAAGGTCAAAAAACCAAAGGTTTGGGTATTGAGAGGTAAGGTTCCGCTGGAGGATCGGGAAGAGCCATTGCTTGCTCTTCACCAGCCATCTGGATAACCCTTTTCTTTCCAAGGCATGGTAAGCCTGGAACAACCTGGAATTCTCCCCTACCTGAAACCGTTGGTGTAGCACCACCAGGTTCTGCAGTGCTTGCTGCGTTTTCAGTAGGTAAACCTCATTGGGCTCCACCCCCAGATGCCATACCGGGTTTTCCAGGTGTTTTACAGGAATATGCTGGTTTTGAAGGCGCCAGGCGAAAAGAGTGTCTTCGTACCCATACCCGGTGATCTCCAGCTTAGGAAAATGCTCCAGGAAAAGGGCCCGGGGCACCAGAAGATTGCTGGCGAACACCCGCTCATACGGAAACTTCTGCCGCACGGCGGCAGGCGCTTCTTCCCGGGCTTTGCCGTACACCCAGCGCAAAGAAGTTCCGGCGGAAGGCCTTTCCTCAGCATAACTTACCCCTCCTACCACCACGGCCTCGGCCGGTTGTTCAAGGTACCTGCGCAGGAAATCTGGGTGTACGGGCAGCACATCGCTGTCCAGGAAAAGAAGGTGCGGGTAGGTAGCGGCCTGGGCCAGCAGATGCCTGATCTGGGACCGGCCTACGTTTTGGGACAGTTCCTGGTATATCACCCCGGAAAGGCCAATGAGGTGACGGTTCTGGTCTTTGGTGGCCTGGGCAGACCCATCGTCAAATACCAGAATTTCAACGGGGCCAGGCAGAGAGGTGGCTTCCTGGCGCAAAGCCTGCACCAAAGCCCCCACGGGCTGGTTATAAACGGGGATTAAGATGGATAGCTCAAATGCCATCTATGAGCGTGAACTCTTCGCGGGCAGAATCCAGTACCCTACCCCGCTCGCACTTGAGGATGCGGCGTGGGTAACGTTTCAAAATGTGGTGGTTGTGGGTAGCCATAAGCACGGCCGTTCCGCTGTTGTTGATCTCCTGGAACAGGTCCATGATGCCATGGGTCACATCAGGGTCCAGGTTACCGGTGGGTTCATCTGCGAACAGGATCAAGGGCTCATTGAGGAGAGCCCGGGCAATCACCACGCGCTGCTGCTCCCCCCCTGAAAGCTGGTGCGGCATTTTGTTCGCCACGGAATCAAGGCCCACGCGCATCAACACCTCAGAGATCCGGTTCTTGATCCGGGACTTGTCGTTCCAGCCGGTGGCTTTCAAAACGAACCGGAGGTTATCGGCTACGCTGCGGTCAAACAGCAACTGGAAGTCCTGGAAGACAATGCCAATCTTGCGGCGCAGGAAAGGCACCTGGTTCCAGGTAAGGGACTGGATGCTGAACCCCGCCACCTGGGCCGTGCCTACTTTCAGGGGTAGGTCGCCGTAGAGGGTTTTCAGGAGAGAGCTTTTTCCGCTCCCCGTGCGCCCTACCAGGTACACGAATTCGTCTTTTTCAATAGAGAAACTGACCTCGCTCAAGATGGTGTTCACATCCTGGAAGATGGAAACCTTGTGCAGCAGGACCACTGGGTTAGACGAAAATTCCATAGAGAGTAATTGTAGACACCGGCCTCAGGAAACCGGTACCAAGGTTAAGCCAATAGTAAAAGATAAAAGCGCAAAAAATGACCCCGGGAAGACCAGCCGACGTGGTTAGATCTCCAGTTTCTGGAGTTTCCCAAAGTCAAGGCCGGCAATGACCGCGGCCAGGGCCTCTTCTTTGTTTTCCAGGCCGTAGCGGTCCAGGTTCTTCAAAGGACGATCGGCCCGGAAATAGGCAATCAGCACGAAGTTCTCATCGCGCAGCTGAATATAATCCGGAATCTTGGCCTTGCCTTTTACTTTTATAATGTACACCTTCTTTCAATTAGGAATTAGGAATTAAGAATTAGGAATGGTTTGCGCCATTTTTAATTCTTAATTCCTAATTCTAAATTCTTAATTAAGTTACGCGTTCGCTTTCTTGTGGTCTGCCAGGAATTTGGCCAGGCCGCTGTCGGTGAGGGGGTGGTTCAAAAGACCGGTAATCACGTTCAACGGACACGTCACCACATCGGCACCAATCTCGGCGCATTTCACCAGGTGCATCACGTGTCTCACGGAGGCGGCTAACACCTCTGTCGCGAAACCGTAGTTCTGGTAGATGTTCACGATCTGGTCAATCAGGTCCAGGCCATCGGTCCCGATATCATCTAAACGGCCCACAAACGGGGAAACGTACGTAGCTCCGGCTTTGGCGGCCAGCAAAGCCTGCCCTGCAGAGAAAATCAGCGTGCAGTTGGTCTTGATGCCTTTGTCTGTGAAATATTTGATGGCTTTTACGCCGTCCTTCGTCATAGGAACCTTTACCACAATGTTGGGGTGCAGCTGGGCCAGCTCCTCTCCTTCTTTCACCATGGTCTCAAAATCAGTAGCAATCACCTCCGCGCTGATGTCTCCGTCCACGATCTCACAGATGGCTTTGTAGTGCTTCATGACGTTGTCATAGCCTACTATGCCTTCTTTGGCCATAAGAGAGGGGTTGGTAGTCACACCATCCAGAATGCCTAAATCATGGGCTTCCCGAATTTCGTTAAGGTTGGCGGTATCAATGAAAAATTTCATAGCTCAATTGGGTTTGAAACACAAATCTAGTTCAATCTGCCTTAAAACCGAACCCGGGGAGGAAGTATTTTCAATGCCCTCTGGCACCTTAAAAGAAGCCTTCAAAGTGGAAAGCAGACTCTGAATGGTGGCAATGGTCCTGGTTACCCAAAGTAACGGACAACCGGTTGGGAACCGATCTTAAAGGCAACCTAGAATGAAACCTCTAGTTCACCAAGAAGGGGCTTCAGGGCAAATTAAAAGTAAAAGGTAAAATTGGCTACGGCTGGGCTTCTTTTAATTGCAGAAAGAAGGTGGTTCCTATGCCTTCCTGGCTTTCCAGCCAAATTTTGCCTTTATGTAAGTCCACGATCTGCTTCACAATGAATAGACCTAATCCCGTGGTGTTTTCTCCCTCAGTACCTTGGCGGTTTGCTTTGGTGAACTTATCAAAGATACTTCCTTGCAATTCTTCGGGGATGCCAATGCCGTTGTCACGCACTTGCAGTAGTACTTTCTTGTTTTCCTTTTTTAAGGAAATGGTTACTTGTCCACCCGGTTTGGTAAATTTCACCGCATTGGAGATTAGGTTCTCCAGGGCCCTGGTGAACTTTTCCCTATTGATAAGCAAGAAGAGAGGAGTCTCTGAAGGATGAAATGCCATGGCCACTCCCTTCTTCTTAGCATCTACGCTTAGATGACTTAGCTCAGAGGCTATAAAGGCGGAGACATCTACTGGCTCCAAAACTACAGGAGCATTCATATTACCAATGAAGAGCAAGTCTTTGATGATGTCAAAAGCCTTTTCACAGGTTTCCGCAATCATGGTGGTATAGGTGAGGTTTTCCTTCGTTTCCTCACTTCCTGCCCCGCCGGAATTAACCAGGTTCTCTTTCAGGAACCCGCCCAGCAACCTGATGTTATTCAGCGGGTTCTTCAAGTCATGCGCCACCATGTGCAAAATGGTCTCTTGGGCCTCAAAAAGCGTTTTATTTTTCAGCTCCAGCTCTTTTCGTTCTTTGATATCTTCTACTATGGTATACCCCAAGGTAGAATTCTGGTCTCTGAAAAGGATAGACGTCACCTGGCACCACTGCACGGTCCCATCTTTCCTAATCAGGCACGTCTCAATCTGAAAAGAAGGAATTTTCCTGGACCAAAGGTGGTCTTGCAGGTCAAGCCAATGGTGGGCGAAGTCTTGGTGGGCGAAATCAATCACCCGGGAGCCCACCAATTCCTTCTCTGAATATCCCAGCATGGTTTGAAGCGCCTCATTTACCTGGATAATGCGGAGGTCTGGGGCTATGATTTTATTCCCCAACTTTGACTTGCTGAAGATAGTCTGGAACCGGGACTGGCTTTCTTTATACTGGGTCTCTATGGCAATCTGCTCTTCTAATTTGAAGAGAGCGTCAGAAACCTCAGCCCGCAAACTCCGGTTCTCGGCGCGCAAGGTTAAATTTTCGGCTACTAACTGCCGGTATTTTTCTTCAGAATATTCCTTGCTACCGTTCAGGCTCTGCATGGGGCAATAGTTTAATAGCTAATTAATAAAAAGTACCTGCTTTCATGAGCCTGGACAGGAATGGGGAAATTCATTGAAGGACCTGCCCCTAAACAAACCAATGGGCTTTTTCTCCACCACCTAGCCAAGTAGGAAGCAGATTCAAAACCACATGCCAAACCTAAAAGTATTCGCTTTACTCCTTCTCCTTGCGGGTCAATAGACGAACAAGGAATTCTGGAACAGAAAAACAAGAAAATGAGAAGAAAAGGCGGACGCAGGCTCCAAGGAAGGCATTCGCCTCCTCTTCTTTCCTACATACGCAACTTCAATCAACTCATGTTACGTCCAAAGGGAACGTAAACGTACTCTATTTGGAGAAAGACGTCAAAAAACCTTCAGCCGCACCTAATCTACAAAGGGAGGAAAGGAACTTGAGGGCAAAGGAAGCAGGAGATTGGTTGATTTAGCTTTGTTTATAAGGAACCAGCAGAAAACAGGTAATGGAACAAAGCGAGAAACGGAAGAAAATCCGTTGGGGTATGGGCAAAAAAAAGCGGCAAACCGAGTATCGCGCCGCTCAACCACCTACCCTTGCTCCCTTCCGGGCCTGGGGGAGTTCAGCAGGAGCTGGCCGTACCGATTTGCCGTTACAAAGATAAGAAGGCTTTCTTGCATAGCAAGCTGTTTCTGGCTTATTTTTCCTAAAACAGGCTATCTTCATCTTATTCAACGGATTAAAATAATACCTTCCTGCCCCGGCAGCGGAATCTGTGGCCCGTAATCGCGCCGCCTTTCGCCTTCTACCTCCTACTAAAAGAAAGTAGCCCAGTTTTAGCGCCGTTTCTTTAAAAACGGAGTTAAAACTGGGCTACTATTATATATTATATAAGGAGCGAGAGGCTACCTGCCTAATCTGTTTTTCTGCGCTTCACGTTCTTAAAGGTCAGGTCCAGGTTTCTGGTGGACCCGCTTGTTTTTAACACGTTCCCATACCGGTTAGGGAAAGAGAACTGGGGTACGTAATATTCCAGGGAAAATTTAAGGTTTGAGACTGATCCGCTGATCACATCCGTGGCCGGGTCATATTGCAGATTAACGGTCCCGTTCAAGATGGTGTCACAACCCGGCGAAAGCGCTGAAGAACCATCGGCGAAGCTTTGGCCATCCTCTACGCACACCACCTGCGCCTCTTTGGCGGAGAAAGTAGTGGGCAGTTGCTGCACCGTGCGGTTTTTGAAGGTGAAAGATACCCAGGGGTTCTCCCGTTCCTTTGATTTATCCCGAAAATACAGCACCACCTGGTTGTTGTGCTCCACGAAAAAGGCCTCTGCCTGGTTCCTGGAGGTCAGGGTGTAGGTCTTTCCGTTGAAGTTGGTGTACGCCTCTGGGTAAGAGCTCTGGAAGAACGGATTCACCTTAAGGCTGTCCACCATGGTGAAGCTGACTTCCTGGGGGCCAGCGGCCATTACCGGTTCCTCCTCTGTTTCAGGGGAGCAGGAAACCATCACAAGCGAAAGGGCCAGGGCGCTTACCGCGGTGGTAACTTTATAAAAGAGTAAGGGTAGTCTCATCTAGTACAGCGGTTTCTGAAAGAAGTATAGAATCTTTTCTATGTTCCATTGCGAAAATCTTGCCAAAAGCGCAACCAACTTTAGATTTTGTGCCTTATCATGCCCCTTTTGGCAAAATTCAGTAAAAAGAAAGCTAATAACCGGAAGCCGGGGGCAGGAACCTCTGGGAAAAGATAAGGCCTCTGCCAAGTAGTCTGTTCTCAACAGGGCAATATACTCTTTTCGTCTTCCCTTCCCTATCCTACTTCAAGCGGGTAATTTTCATTTTCAAGTTATACCGGAGCCATGTACCTTTGCACATGCCAGAAAAGATACTTATCCTCGATTTCGGTTCTCAGTACACCCAACTGATTGCCCGTCGCGTCCGCGAACTCAACGTTTACTGTGAGATTCACCCTTTCAACAAAGTCCCTGAAAACCTGACCGACCTGAAAGGTGTCATCCTGTCCGGGAGCCCTTGCTCTGTGCGGGAAGAGAATTACCCCAACCCAGACCTGTCGGCGTTTCTAGGAAACCTTCCCGTGCTGGGGGTTTGTTACGGGGCCCAGTTGATGGCCCAGGAAGGCGGCGGAGAGGTGATCGCTTCTACCATCAGAGAATATGGCCGGGCCAAGCTCAGCCACGTAGACCAGCACAACCGCCTGCTCAAGGAAATCACCATGGACTCCCAGGTTTGGATGAGCCACGGCGATACCATCAAGCAGATCCCAGATACCTTTGAGATCATTGCCAGCACAGAGTCTGTGCAGGTGGCGGCCTACAAAGTCAAAGACCAGGAAACCTACGGCATCCAGTTCCACCCAGAGGTAACGCACTCCACCGAAGGCAAGCGCCTGCTGCGTAACTTTGTGGTGCACATCTGCGGCTGCTCCCAGGACTGGACCCCAGACCAATTCATAGAAAGCACCGTGGCTGACCTGCGCGCGCAGATCGGCTCGGATAAAGTGATCCTAGGCCTTTCCGGGGGTGTGGACTCCAGCGTGGCGGCCATGCTCATTCACCAGGCCATTGGCAAAAACCTCTACTGCATCTTCGTGGACAACGGGTTGTTGCGCAAGAACGAGTTTGAAGACGTGCTGCACTCCTACAAAGACATGGGCCTGAACGTGAAAGGCGTAGATGCCAAGAACCTGTTCTATGACGCATTGGCGGGTCTTACTGACCCGGAAGCCAAGCGCAAAGCCATTGGCAAGGTCTTCATTGATGTTTTTGACCAGGAGTCGCATCAGGTGGAAGACGCCAAATGGCTGGGCCAGGGCACCATTTACCCAGACGTGATTGAGTCCGTCTCGGTGAAAGGACCATCGGCTACCATCAAGTCGCACCACAACGTGGGCGGATTACCGGATTACATGAAACTGCAGGTAGTGGAACCCCTCAAGACTTTGTTCAAAGACGAGGTGCGGCTGGTAGGCAAAACGCTGGGTATCCCTGATACCATTATTGGCCGTCACCCCTTCCCGGGTCCGGGCCTGGCTATCCGTATCTTAGGAGATATCACCCCAGAGAAAGTAGCCATCTTGCAGGAGGTAGACCATATCTTCATCTCCTCGCTCAAGAACACCGGCTTGTACGACCAGGTGTGGCAGGCAGGCGCCATGCTGCTGCCTATCCAGAGCGTGGGCGTAATGGGCGATGAGCGCACGTATGAGCGTGTGGTGGCCCTGCGCGCCGTGACCAGCATTGACGGCATGACCGCCGATTGGTGCCATTTGCCGTATGAGTTCCTGGCAGATGTCTCCAATGAGATCATCAACAAGGTGCGCGGCGTCAACCGCGTGGTCTATGATATCAGCTCAAAGCCACCCGCTACCATTGAGTGGGAGTAAGCTTTAGGCATAGTTTTCTGAAAACACATGAAAAAACGAATAGTACTTGCCGTTGCTGGGTTTGCCCTGTGCTGGAACGTGCAGGCTCAAACCAACGCTGATCTGAACATAAGCCTCCAAAACGGGAAGCTGTTGCTTGACCAGCAGAAGTATGAGTTGGCCATGGCCGAGTTGCTGCCCCTGACCGGGACCACAGGCAAAACGTTTGCCCCAGATGCCGCTTATCTGTACAGCGTAGCGGCTGCCAAACAGAAGAAGTGGGCAGAGGCAGACAAGATGCTCACAAAATTGACTGCGGAGCATTCCAATTGGGCCGGGCTGGCAGATGCGCACTTCCTGCACGGGCAAGTACTATTTGAGAAAAAGGAATACCTGCGGGCCCTCAACGCCTTACGCCCTATCAAGGATGCCTCCTTGGAAAAAGAGGTAGCGGCCATGAAACGGCACTACATGCTGCAACTGCCAGACAAAACCACGTTCCAGTACCTCATGCGCCAGTTTCCGGAAGATGCCACCCTGGCCCAGGCCTATGCCGACAAACTGATGAGCGGCTGGTACACAGAAAAGGACCGTCCGCAATTGGAAGCCATGGTTCGGCAGTTCAACCTGAACCGTGACTACCTGAAACGGCCGGAGCCGGTGAAAAAGCAAGCCTATAACGTAGCGGTGCTGCTGCCTTTCAACGTGACGGCCCAGGGCGTACGGGTAGACAAAAAAAACCTGTACATCACTGACTTCTACGCCGGTCTACTTTCTGCGCGGGATTCACTCCAACGGCAGGGAGTGCAAGTGAACGTGTTCCCGTATGACACCAGCAATGACACCGCCCAAGTGCGGCAGGTGATGGAACTCCCGGAGATTGCCTCCATGGATCTGGTCATCGGCCCTATCTACAAAAACAACAGCGCCTTTGCCGCCAAAATAGCCCAGCAGCGGAACATCAACATGGTGAACCCCTTCTCAGATGATGTGGAGGTCACCAAAGGCAACCCTTACCTGTACCTGATGGAGACCTCATTGGCAACCCAAGGGAGACAGGCGGCCGCCTATGCTTACCAGACGTTCCCCAAGAAAACTGCGGCCATCGTGTTTGACAGCGAGAAGAATGACACCACCTTTGCCGGAAGCTTCCGGCGCGCGTATACCGCCCTGGGCGGCAAGGTAGTGGCCTTTCAGAAGATAAACTCCAAGACCAGCGGCAACGTGCAAGGCGTGCTGGGAGCCCTGAACCTGAAAGACGTGGGCGTGCTGGTGGTGCAATCTACCGCGGCCAACGTAGCTACCAGTGCGGTAGGGTTCCTGGAGCAGCGGGCCTCTAAAGTTCCGGTCATGGTTCCCCAAGCCTGGCTAGAGGTGCCGCAATTAGGCTTAGATCAGTTAGACTTTCTGGAACTGTACTTCACGGCCCCCAAGTTTATTGACCAGGAGAGCCCGGCGGTGCAGACCTTCAAGCGGGCCTATACCAACCGCTACAAGCTGCCTCCCTCCTCTTTCACCTATTCTGGTTTTGAGCTGCTGCACTACTTTGGCCGCCAACTACGGGAATTCGGTTATTCTGCCCCTCCCAGGTTAAGCGAGGTACGGCCCGCCCTTTTCTACCAAGGCATCGGCTACCAGACTTCCGCCGGAAACCAAGCCCAAGACAACCAGTACCTGCCCATTGTAAAATTAGAAAACGGCCGGCTGCTGGTCGTGAACCCGGTTCTTTAATTGAATGATTGAACGATTGAGAGAGTGAGTGAAGTGGAGTAGGTGTGAATTCAAGGAACCACACGTTTTCCTGTAAAAGCAATCCGTTTCCTTCCAGCTTTCCTTCTTCTAAACCACATTCACTCCGTCAATCATTCATTCTCTCAATCTCTCAATCATTCACTCTCTCAATCATTCATTCTCTCAATCATTCAATCACCCATGTCACTTACCCATACCACCAGCCAGGAATTGTTCAAACGCGCCCAACAGACTATCCCGGGAGGCGTTAATTCGCCCGTACGGGCGTTCAGAGCGGTAGGCGGTCAGCCTTTGTTCATGAAAGCGGCCAAAGGCGCCTATCTTTATGACGAAGACGGAAACCAATACCTGGACCTGATCAACTCCTGGGGCCCTATGATTCTGGGCCACGCCCATGAGGTGGTGGAGAAGGCTGTGCGTGATGCCTTACCGGGCTCGCTTTCCTTTGGTGCCCCTACCCGCCGCGAGGTGGAGATGGCCGAACTCATTGTATCCATGATTCCCAGCGTGGAGAAAGTACGCATGGTGAACTCCGGCACCGAGGCCACTATGTCGGCCATACGGGTGGCGCGCGGGTACACCGGCCGTGACAAGATCATCAAGTTTGAAGGCTGCTACCACGGACACGGTGATTCTTTCCTGATCGCTGCCGGTAGCGGGGCTATTACCTTGGGCGTGCCAGACAGCCCAGGCGTTACCAAAGGCGTAGCCAATGACACCCTCACCGCCCCGTACAACGATCTGGCTGCGGTACAGACTTTGATCGATGCTAACCCTTCTCAGGTGGCAGCCATCATTCTGGAACCGGTGGTAGGCAACATGGGCCTGGTGCCTCCGGCCCAGGGGTTCCTGCAAGGTCTGCGTGACCTTTGTACCAAAGAAGGCATCGTGCTCATATTTGATGAAGTTATGACCGGTTTCCGGTTAGCCAAAGGTGGAGCGCAGGAACTGTTTGGCGTAATGCCTGACATGACTACCCTGGGCAAGATCATTGGCGGGGGCATGCCCGTAGGCGCCTACGGCGGAAAGAAAGATATCATGAACGCGGTGGCACCGGCCGGACCGGTGTACCAGGCCGGAACCCTTTCCGGCAACCCTATTGCCATGGCAGCCGGAATGGCCGCGTTGACATACTTGAACGAGCACCCGGAAGTTTATACCAACCTTCAGCGCATCTCAGATAAACTGGTAAATGGCACTAAAGAAAACATGCGGCAACTGGGACTTAACTTCACGGTAAACCAGGTAGGCTCCATGTACAGCTTGTTTTTCACGGAACAACCGGTCACTGATTTTGACTCGGCGAAGACCTCAGACCTCCAGATGTTTGGCCGCTACTTCCATGAGATGCTCCAGCGGGGCATTTATCTGGCCCCGTCGCAGTTTGAGACCCTGTTTGTTTCCGCGGCCATCACAGAGGATTTGGCTGATACTTACCTGGCAGCTAACCTGGAGGCTTTGAAAGCCTTGCAGGCCTAACCCAGGATCAACATAAAGCAGCAGCGGCACCCGGTACCCACCAGGTGCCGCTGCTGCTTTACTTCCCTCCCGCCCCCTCTCATACCTTAAAGGGAACGTATAGCCTTTGGCGGTTGATGGCCTGCTTCGGGTTATCCCCCAGCTACGTTCCTTTTCCCTTTATTACCCGTAAACCAATCAGCTACTTTCCCTATTGCTTTGCCCATGACCTCTTATTTTGAGCTGAAGAAATATGGCACCACGGTGCAAACCGAGATCATTGCCGGAATTTCCTCTTTCCTGGCCACCTCTTACATCATCATCGTGAACCCCAGCATCCTGAGCCAGGCTGGCATGCCTTTCTCAGCGGTTCTGACCGCTACCGTACTGGTGTGTGCCTTCAGCAGCCTCATGATGGGCCTGTATGCCAAGAACCCTATTTTAGTGGCGCCAGGCATGGGTTTGAACGCCTTCTTCACCTTCACGGCGGTGCTAGGTATGCAGGTGCCGTGGCCAGTGGCGTTGGGGGCCGTATTTTGGTCGGGGATCGTTTTCCTGCTGCTTTCGGCTTTCAACATCAGAACCTACATCATCAAGGCTATTCCCCGGCCGCTGCGATATGCCATTGCCGCGGGCATCGGGTTGTTCATCTCCCTAATCGGGTTCTCCAATGCCAAGTTCATCACCGCGAATCCCGCTACCATTCTGGGCCCGGGGGAACTGACCCCGGCCGTGCTCACCTTTCTGGCCGGGCTTCTGGTCACGGCGGTGCTGGTGACTAAACAGGTGAAGGGGGGCATCCTGATGGGGATTGTCTTTACCACGCTCGCGGCCTATCCCCTGGGCCGCTGGTGGGGAATGGAGGGCGCTGATCCGCTCATCACATGGCAAGGCATTTTCGCAGCCCCTGATTTCAGCCTCTTTTTCAGGTTAGACCTAGTAAACTCGCTGCAATGGGCGGTGGTGCCGGTCATCTTCGCCTTTGTATTCACCGACATGTTTGACAGCCTCTCCACCCTGGTGGGGCTGGCAGAGGCAGCGAACCTGCTGGACGAACGCGGCGAGCCCCGCAACGTGAAAAGGTCGTTGATGGTAGATGCCATTGCCACCACCCTGGCCGGTTTGGTGGGCTCCAGCCCCGGTACTGCCTACATTGAGTCGGCGGTAGGGATTGAGGCGGGTGGGCGCACGGGACTCACCGCGGTGGTGGGGGCGCTGCTGTTCCTGCCCTTCCTTTTCCTGGCACCCCTGCTTTCTATGGTGCCCGCCATTGCCACCGCGCCGGCCGTGGTATTGGTTGGGGTTTTCATGGTTCGCCCGGTGGTGAAGATCAACTGGCAACAACTGGATGAGGCCATCCCGGCTTTCCTGGCCATGGTCCTGATTCCCTTTACCCACTCTATCACCCAGGGCATTATCTGGGGCTTCCTCTCCTGGACGGTTCTGAAGATTCTCTCCGGCAAGAAACACGAGGTACCCCTGCCCCTGCTGATCGTGGACATTTTCTGTATTCTGGCCCTGCTTCTGGAATAGCGCTGGTTTATGGCCTGCTTTTCCCGAATCACCCGTAAAAGTCTTCTTATCGGTACTCCTTTTTTAACCCCTTAGCTATGGTGCCAACAGACCTTACCGCAACCTTCCAACTTACCATTCCCGTCACCGAGGCTGACATTGATGCCTTAGGGCACGTGAACAACGTAGTGTACCTCCGCTGGGTGCAGGAGGTATCGGCGGCGCATTGGGCTCAGGTGGCTCCGGCAGCGCTTCAAGAAAAGTATTTATGGGTGGTGCTTCGGCACGAGATAGATTTCCATAAACCCGCTTTCAGGGAAGACACCATCAAAGGGTACACGTGGGTGGGTGACTACCAGGGTGCTAAGTTTGAGCGTTTCGTGGCCCTGTACCGCGAAGGAACAGAGCTGATGCTGGCCTCGGCCAAAACCACCTGGTGCCTGGTAGACGCCAAAACGCTACGCCCTAAACGCATTGACCAGGAGGTGGTGGCTTTACTGTAATAGAGGTTATCGTCGGCAGGCCTAACCACCAATCCTGGAATTACTGGAGCCTTACTTCCCAAGGGGATCTTCGGTATTTTTGGTTTTAGGGCTCTTTTCTGAAAAGAATGGATAAAGTAGTGCTATACCTTGCTTGGGTAAAATCCTTTTCTTTGGGTTTCACCACCTTTAAGAAGGATTATGACTCTCAGGAAATCCCTTTGTGCCTTGCTCCTGGTCAGCGGCAGTTACCTGGCCTCGGCCCAAACCGTGAAAGAACATGGCTCCTTGCGCGTGAAGGGCACCCAACTGGAAGATCAGAAAGGCCAGCCCGTGATGCTGAGGGGCATGAGTTTTGGCTGGCATAATTTCTGGCCCCGTTTCTATACCGCTGAGACAGTGAGCTGGCTCAAGAAAGACTGGCGGATCAACGTGATCAGGGCTGCCATGGGCGTAGAACCGACTAATGGGTACCTGCAAAAACCGGAGTGGTCTAAAGAGAAGGTTAAAACTGTGGTAGATGCCGCCATCAAAGAGAACCTGTACGTGATCATTGACTGGCACAGCCACAACATCAACCTGCCAGAGGCCAAAGCCTTTTTCATAGAAATGGCCCGCACCTACGGAAAGAACCCGCACGTGATCTATGAGATCTTCAACGAACCCGATGAAGAGACCTGGCCCCAGGTGAAAGCTTACTCAGAGGAAATGATTGCCGCCATCAGAGCCATTGACCCTGACAATCTTATTCTGGTTGGCACGCCCCATTGGGACCAGGACGTGCACCTGGCCGCCGATGATCCTATCAAAGGCGCGCAGAACCTCATGTACACGCTCCACTTCTACGCCGCCACCCACAAACAGGAACTGCGCGACCGCGCCGATTACGCCCTGCGCAAAGGCCTTCCGCTCTTCATCTCAGAATCGGCGGGCATGGAAGCCACCGGAGATGGACCGCTGAATGAAGGAGAATGGCAGAAATGGATTGACTGGGCAGAGAAGAACAAGGTAAGTTGGGTCACCTGGTCGGTGTCAGATAAAAACGAGACGTGCTCAGTCCTGCTTCCTTCGGCCTCTGCCACCGGTAACTGGCAAGATACAGACTTGAAACCGTCTGGCTTGAAAACCAGGGCCCTGCTGAGAAAATACGCATCCCCCGCCAAACAATAAGCAACGGCAAGCGGAGGGTTAGGAGCTACTTTTAAGAAAACTCCTTCTAATCGCCTGTCACGTATTCTCATGCCTTTTTTATCTCAGCGTTTACGGGGTAATTTCAGAAAAGAACCTTCTAACCGTTCTGGCACCAGGGCCAGGCATGGTATCAAACGGATTTTACCCGTACCTTGCGGCCCTAAAATTAGCTCCTTACCGCATGATCCTCACTGACCGTCAGATCCTGGAAGAAATAGACAAAGGCACCATCCTGATCC
The DNA here is from genome assembly GCF_008271745.1 of Rufibacter glacialis. Classification (GTDB taxonomy): domain Bacteria; phylum Bacteroidota; class Bacteroidia; order Cytophagales; family Hymenobacteraceae; genus Nibribacter; species Nibribacter glacialis. The sequence continues at coordinate 570,869 of NZ_VKKZ01000020.1, forward strand.
AACCCTATGACCGCTCCTGCCTGGGCACCAACTCCTATGATGTGCACCTGGGCAAGTACCTGGCTTTTTACAAAGACGAGGTACTGGATGCCCGCAAACACAACCAGATAGAGGTGTTTGAGATACCCGAGGAAGGTTACATTCTGGAACCGGGCCGGCTGTACCTGGGCGTCACCGAGGAATACACCGAGACCCACGCTCACGTCCCGTTTCTGGAAGGCAAATCAAGCGTAGGCCGCCTGGGCATTGATATCCACGCCACCGCCGGGAAAGGTGACGTGGGGTTCTGCAACCACTGGACGCTGGAAATATCTGTAAGCCAGAAAGTGCGGGTATACCACAACATGCCCATAGGCCAGCTGATCTATTTTGTGGTAAACGGTGGGATTGAGAACTACTACAACCAGAAAAGTAACGCCAAATACAACCAGCGGTCCGTGTACCCGGTGGAGTCTATGATGTGGAAGAACAAGTTCTAAGGTCTGTTGGCACCCTCTTCCCGCACAAATTTGTATAATACCAACTATCTAATTGCAATACAGGAAGAACTTTATTTTCAGGCGGTTAAATCAGCTTCTGGGCAAAACAAACTCCAGAGGAACACGTTCATTTTTATCAAGAAGTCAACTTTTTTGCTATCGGTTTTGTTCAACAAAAGATGGCACAGGAATTGTGTAGAACCTCTCAAAACTGAACAACCATGAAAAGATTAGTGTATACCTTAGCCCTTGTTCTCCTGGTAAGTCTGACCACGTTTGCCCAAACTGGTACTGCTGAACAACGTGCCAAGAACCTATCAGATAAGATGATCCGGGAACTGCAGTTGAACAACTTCCAGTCTAGGAAACTGCGGGAAATCAACCTGAAGAACGCTCAGAAAATGGTTGATTTTGAGAACAAGTTCGCCAACAACCCAGCCGAACTGGAAAAATGTATCAACGGGGTTTGTAAGGAGCGTGATGTGGAATTGGAAAGGCTCTTGAGCACTGCTCAGTATTCACAGTACTACGGCGCCCGCAAGTCTTTCAACAGCTTTGACCGCCAGTACGCTCAGCTCCTGCAGAAAGAGAACGGCCGGGTAGCCAAAACCCTGGTAGCCCAGGATAAGACAGATGCCAAGCGCTCGTTCCCTGAGCCGCAAGCCGCCATCATCAAAGAGTCATCGCCTAAAAATTAAGTATAGCTTACGCATAAAAAAAGCCACTTCTTCAAGTGGCTTTTTTTATGCGTAAGCTTTTGGTTATAGAGGGTTCTGCGCGTTGCGCTTTTGCTGCTCTTCCACATGCTGCATGAGTTCCTGGCAAAGGCTCCGCATTTTTTCGGCCATCAGTTTGTCATTGGTGGCGGTTTCAATGCTTTGGGCCATGGCACCCATGGTGTCAATGTAGAAATACTTCATCTCATCTACGGGCATGTCTTTGGTCCAGAGGTCAATTTTCATGGTACCGGAATCATTGCGGTCCCACAAAGCGATGTTGATGGCTTTGGCGAAATGGATATCGTTACCGGCATCTGTGGCGGTCCAACTGATGGCCTCTGGCACGCGCTGATCATCCAAGGCAATACTGAAGTGTATCTCTGATTTTTTCATTTGTTTCAAGGGCTTTGGCGCTGAGGGCGCTTAGGTTCAAACCACAAAGGTAAAATGTTTTTCGGAGTTCCATGGCTAGTTGCTCCTCCAATCCTACTCCTCCCTCCTATTTTAGCCTCAGTTTGATAAAATCTGCCGTTTAACGGACCTCCTGTGCCTGCACCTGTAGACATTCAGCCTTGCTTCTGGTTTTTCCCTGCCATCCTATACCCCTCCAGAGTTGCGGAGAGCCTTACAAAGACGGTTGGCGATAAATTGGTAATTGCAGAAGAAATGGGGATTTCGGGTGAAAAGCCGCTCGGGCTCCTAAATAATATATGCGTTCTTAGCCTACTTTCTTTAGATTAGATTCTTGATTAAATGCATTTATATACCTTAACTATCCAGTAAACATTCATGAAAAAATTTCTTCTGTTTTCCTTTCTTGCCTTTTCCAGCCTGGCAGCTTTAAGTCAACCAGATCCAGAATACCTGGACCAATACTACCGCACCATTAAAAACAAGCAGGAGGCCGTGTATTATAGGTTTACCACCTATTCTGGGGCTAAGAAAGAGAAAAGACACTTGACCACCCATTACCTGACGGGAGAGAAGTATTATGAGGAGGAAGCGGTCAAAGAAGCAAAAGGGAAATACCGGAAAGAAGGCCCCACCAGGTACTTCTATAAGAATGGACAAGTCAAAGAAGAACAGCTGTTTACAGGCCATGAGGTGCAACTAACCAAGTGGCATGAGAATGGGCAAGTGTATTACAAGGGCCTCAAGGTCAACGGGAAGTTGGAAGGAGAAGCCCTGGGGTTTTACCCTTCGGGCCAATTGCGAAGGCGGGAACAGTTTACCAAAGGAGAACTCACTACAGGAGAATGCTACGCAGAGAACGGTTCCATGGTGCCTTATTACCCGCACTTCACGCAGCCTGAATTCCCAGGTGGCACCAGTATCCTTATGAAACTGATCACCTCCAGTTTCAGGATGCCCAGAGAAGCCGCACGAAGCGAGGCTTCCGGCGTGACGGTCGTTCAATTCATAGTTTCAGAAAAAGGAGCGGTGCATGAGGCAAGAATCCTTCAATCCATTCACCCAGATATTGATGACGAAGCCTTACGGGTAGTGAATTCCTTGCCCAACTTCAGCCCGGCCACCGAGGAAGGACAGCCCAAGGAGTTTTCCTATTCGGTCCCTATTAAAGTGAAAACCCGCGTGGTAACGCAACCTGATACCCAACGCCCCAAAACCCGTCCGGGAATGAGGTAAAGCCAGCCAGTCCGCCTCATTGCCTATGGTAAACCGCTTAAAACAAAAAAGCCTCTCCAGCAACAAACTGGAGAGGCTTTCCTTTGGTGTTTAAACCGCTTACACGTAGTTGTTCAGCATGACCGGCATTACCAGCATCAGGATGCTCTCGTCTTCATCATTGGTAGAAGGCATCAAGAGGCCCGCGCGGTTAGGCGTAGACAGCTCCAGGGTGATTTCATCTGAATCAATGTTGCTCAGCATCTCCGTCAGGAACTTCGCGTTGAAGCCAATCTCCATGTCCTCGCCGTCGTACTGGCAGGTCAGGCGCTCGTTTGCCTCATTGGAGAAATCAAGATCCTCGGCCGAAATTTGCAGCTCACTGCCCGTGATGCGAAGGCGCACCTGGTGGGTGGTTTTGTTGGAGTAGATAGAGATCCGTTTCACAGAACTCAGGAAGTCGTACCGGTCTATAGTCAATTTGTTGGGGTTCTGGGCCGGAATCACGTTCTCATAATCTGGGTAGCGCTCATCAATGAGGCGGCAGATCATTCTGATGTTGTCAAAGCTGAAGAACGCGTTGGAGGTATTGAACTCTACTCGTACCGCCGTTGCCTCACTGGGCAAGGTAGATTTAAGTAAGTTGAAGGCTTTCTTAGGGATGATGATGGAAGCGGCGTTCTCACTGCTCACATCTTGACGGCGGTAGCGCAACAGGCGGTGCCCGTCAGTAGCCACAAACGTGATGTTGCCGCTGCTCAACTGTACAAAGATACCAGTCATGGCAGGGCGCAACTCATCATTGCTCACCGCGAAGATGGTTTTGTTGATGGCACGTCCCAACACGTTAGAAGGTATCTCAATGGCGTTTCCGCCCCTTACTACCGGAACCTTAGGGAAGTCGGTGGCATTCTCACCAGACAGTTTGTACCGGCCATTAGAAGAGCTGATCTCAATGGTATAGGTTTCCTCGTCAATAGTGAAGGTCACCGGCTGATCTGGCAGGTTTTTCAAGGTATCTATCAAGATACGGGCGGGGGCAGCAATACGGCCATTCTCTCTGGCCTCCACGTGTATCTCCGTGATCATGGAGGTTTCCAGGTCACTTGCCGTGATGGTCAGGACACCGTCGTTGATCTCGAACAAGAAGTTCTCCAAGATCGGCACCACCGGGTTGTTGGCCACTACCCCGTTGATGCTGGTAAGCTGCTTCAGCAGCGCCGTAGAAGATACAATGAATTTCATCCGTTATAGTTCAGTTAGGATAAGGTCGATTACCGGGCAAAGTTAACCAAAAAAGGATTTTTTCCTACCTGGAAGGCGGTTTTTATCTGGCCTTGTCCCCTATTTACGGGCTGTTTTTCGGGAAACGGCCCAGAAACCACCTGGGCAGTTCCTAGCGAGGTTCTTGCCCGGGTATTCCGCCTCCCCAGTAGCTGCCATTTCCTTCTTTTTTACGCAGCAGAACCCACTCATGGTCAGATAATAGGGAGTGTCCTAAACTTAAAAGCAACTCGCCGGAAAAGACATCCTGATTTACCCCTGGTTTAGCCAAAACAGTTCATTAACCCTTGCCTAGATTATAATGAAAAAGACCCTGCCGTGCTTTCACGCACAACAGGGTCTTTTCAAGCAGTTATGTTCCGCTATGGTCTTCTGGTCAATCAGTTATTTATTGCGCTTATAAGCATTCTGGTTTTTTCCTTTCACGGTTTCATAAGTCACGCCGCCAGAGGCAAGGGCGGGGAAGCTATAAACCAGGTTCGGCTCTGCCGAGGTCACAAAAGCCTGTTGGTTAAACTTAGTGCAGATGTCCAGAATGCTGCCGGCAGAATTCTTATCGGCGCTCAGCACATGGATTTCATCTGAGAAGGAAAAAACGATCTTGGTGTTGGTCTCCGCAATGAACTGCTCCAGTTCCTGCAGGGTACCGCTGCCTTCAATAGAGACCATGAACTCATTGGAAAGCCCGGTCATGGGTGCCTCTGGGTCGGCGGGGTTTTCTTCAAAAAATGGGTGGGCAAAAGAGATAGACGGTTCCTTCACCAGTTTCACCAGCAGTTTCTCAACGTCTGAGCAATTGGTACCCGTTGACAGCCTCACTACTGTGATCACGCCAGAATCCATGGCCACCTCTCCTTCTATGCCCTGGAAATGCGGGAAACGGCCCAAAAGCTGCTGTTTTTCCTGCATCGTGAGGCCTTCCACGAATCCTACAAGTACTACTTCTCCTCTGGCTTTGCCAAAATCTACCATTCCCGACTGTTTGTTGAAATACGAGTAATTGAGACAGCTGATGGCCCGGGCATCAGACGCCGTGGTACCGGTTAAAAGTGGCTCCACCTCTTCTTTTTCACAAGACATCAGAAAGGAAGCGGCAAAAGAAAAGAACGCGAGAGATAGAATTCGTTTCATAAAAGAAGGAGTTGTAAATATTCAAATGCTCCTTCTACGCTATTCCAATGAAAAAGAAATAGTTTTATAATTAAATTAATCCATTAATTTATAACGCCTTCATTATCAAGAAAATAATTTTTCCACTTTGGAATACTAAGTCTAATCCTCTGTTTTAGATACCAATAGAAGCAAATACAAATTCCCTCTTGAATACCAAAACCCAGACAGAAACATGACCCCGCAGTAGATGCCAAAGTGATGGTCTTTTAAAGCAGCGCCAAGCCGCTACGGCGGTCTAACTTTCCGGTAGCCGTCTCTGGTAAGCGGGGCAGGTAGCCAAACTGTTTCGGGATTTCATATTTAGACAGCGACTGCGTTAATTTACCCTGTAGGTTGGCCTCCTCTGTGTCGGTTAAGGGTGTACCTTCCAGAACGGCAATCAAGCGGTCGCCTAGTTTTTCATCGGGCAGGGAGGCCGCAAAAAACCGGCGCGAGATGCCAAGCTCCGCCAGGGCTTCGCCTAGGGCCGCCTCTACCTTCTCCAACTGCACCTTCACCCCACCAGAATTCACCGTGTTATCGGCCCGGCCCAACCAACGGAACGAATTGGCTTCTCCCAGCTCTACCAGGTCATTGGTCACCAGGGTTTCCTGGCCAGTCACCTCGGCGGCAATGGTCAGACAGCCACGGTCATCCTGCCCCAGGGTGATTTCCGGGGGAGCCGTGTAAAACTCAGATTTGCCTTTGCCATTGAGCCGGCGCACGGCAATATGGGAGATGGTCTCGGTCATGCCGTAGCTCTGGTACACAGGTACTTCCCACGCCTGCACCGCCTCTTCCAGCGGTTTGGCAATGGGGGCACCTCCTAACAAAATCGCCTTCATCTGGTTAAGCTTGGGTACTTTCTCAGGGGTCTGCTCCAGAATGGTCTGTAATTGCAGCGGCACCAGTGACACGAAATCAAAGTCAGCGGCAGGGTCAATACTAGCCAGAGGGTTGCCCAAAGGCTCAATGATGGTCAGGTGCAGGTTGCCCACCAATCCGCGTACCAGCATCATCATGCCGGCTATATATTCGGTATTGAGGCATACCAATACCCGGTCCTCTGGCTGCAGGTCAAAAATACGCAGGGTGCGCCGCGCACTTGCCTCCATCCGGTCCCGGTGCAGCTCTATCAGCTTGGGGGTACCGGTGCTTCCGGAGGTCTGCACCGGAAATTCCTGCACGCCTTGCAGCCAATTTTTACAGAACTCCAGGGTCTTAGCCTCATAACCGTCCAGGGGGATGCTTTCCCGGAAGGAGTAATGCTGGATTTCGTCTAGGTAAAATTTCTTTCCGTTCAGGAGCAGGTGGTCAGGCATAGGTACAGTGTTTGGGAATTGGACGTAAGGCACAAGACTTAAGGGACGTAAGACACAAGACTTAAGGGACGTAAGACACAAGACTTAAGGGACGTAAGACACAAGACATAAGATTCAAGACTTTTCTTGAAAACCTATGAAGGAAGCCTACAAAGGCAAGGTAAGTTGTAAAAGGAAAGAGGTAGCTTTTATAAAAGCTACCTCTTGGAGAGAAAAAATCTTGGGTCTTATATCTAGCGTCTTGAGTCTTAAAAAATCAAGGGAATTTAGGGTACTTGGAAAAATCCGGCTTGCGTTTTTCCAGGAAGGCGTTTTTACCTTCTTTGGCTTCATCAGAGAGGTAATACAACAGTGTGGCGTCGCCGGCCAGCTGCTGGATGCCTGACTGACCGTCTAATTCGGCGTTGAAAGAGGCCTTGAGCATGCGCAGGGCCAGCGGGCTTTTCTCCAGGATTTTCTGGCACCACTCCACGGTGGTAGCCTCCAGTTGCTCCAACGGCACCACTTTGTTCACCAAGCCCATATCCAGCGCTTCCTGGGCATTGTATTGGTCACAGAGGTACCAGATTTCACGGGCCTTCTTCTGCCCCACCACACGGGCCAGGTAAGAGGCGCCAAATCCGCCGTCAAAAGATCCTACTTTAGGGCCAGTCTGGCCGAACCGGGCATTTTCCGCTGCAATGGAAAGATCACATACCACGTGTAGTACGTGCCCGCCGCCAATGGCCCAGCCGGCCACCATAGCAATCACCGGTTTAGGAATCCGGCGGATCTGCATCTGCAGGTCCAGCACGTTGAGGCGGGGAACGGTGTCTTCGCCAATGTAGCCGCCATGGCCGCGCACGCTTTGGTCACCGCCCGAACAGAAAGCCTTGCCGCCTTCGCCGGTTAAGATGATGGCGCCAATCTCGGCGTTGTCGCGGCAGATGTTCATGGCATCAATCATCTCGGCTACCGTGCGGGGCGTGAAGGCGTTGTGCACGTGCGGCCGGTTGATGCTGATCTTGGCAATGCCGTTATAAAATTGGAAGAGTATTTCCTGATATTCTTTTAGGGTAGTCCAGTGGATGGTGCTTTGCATGAACCTCAGTTTTGGTGGAACTTTTCAGGGCATAAAGGTACAATGCCCTTGCCGGAATATGCAAAGGTAGGCGGAGAAATGCGCTCATCCGCAAGAATTTTAAACAGACATACCCCTCTTCTTCTCTTGCAGCCTTTTCTCGTTCATCTCAAATTTGTGGTCTACTGAGTAATACCCAGAACCGCCTACAAAGTAAAAAATGAGGGCAATCAAGGTCACCAGAGAAACCGCGAACTGGGGGTTACCGGAGAAAAAACCCTGGTCAGGGTTGAAGAAGAAAACCGCCCCCACCAGAATAGGAATCTGGAACCCCACTGCCACCCGCGTGATCAGCCCCAGGGCAATCAGAACCCCTCCCACCAAATGCGCGAACGCCACATAATGCGCTAGTCCCAGGGCCACAAAATGGAATTGGCTGTTCTGGATGATCTGGGCCAGGCCCGAGGTGTCAGAGATGAACATGATGCCTTTGTACAGGATAAAAAGGCCCAGAATGATTCTACCGTAGTCATACGCCACCGGATGGTGCTCATGTTGCCACCGGTCTACTTGTTGTACCCAACTCATCTTTTTTCGCTTCTGCTAAGCGCCTCCGTTTGAATTCAAGCACTCCTACTCACGCGTCAGATAACCTTTCTTGGGGACCACACTGCCTTTAAAACAGCGAAAGGCAGGTGCATCCAAGGGTGGGGAGCCATCGTCGCCTTATCTAAATCTAAAGAAGGGCCGTAGTGGTCCTACATTTGGGGCAGGCCGGTATTCACCCCCCGGTCCTCGCGCATCAGGCGGGCCTTAAGGGTCTGGGATTTATGTCTTTTGAGCAGATGTTTCCGCTCTACCATCTGTTTGTGGTCAAAAGAATAGTACCCTGAGCCCCCTACCAGGTAGAACGCCAGAAAGAGCAAGGTGTACAGCGCCACCGCAAACGGGGAGTACAGGGAGAACAGATCATGGGTTGGACTGAAAAACAGAACGGCACACATCACAATGGGGATCTGCACCAGGCAGGCGATGCGGGTGTGCCAGCCCACCATGATCATCAGGCCGCCCACTACGTGGATGCTGGCAATGGTGTAGGCCAGAAAGGTAGAAAGAGAATATAACTTACTTTCCAGAAGGATTTGCTCCAGCGCGGTGATGTTGAACAGAAACTGAACCCCTTTGAATAAGAGAAAACACCCTAACGCAATTCTGCCGTAGTCATACAGCACCACCCGGTGTTTATGGTGCCATTTCTCAACATCTTTGGTAAACTCCATGATTTTCACGCCATTACAGCAGCGTCTCCAATAGGAATTTACGACTTATTTTTCCCTAAGTCAATGACCAGGATGTTAATTATTTCCAAATATTTCAAAGATGAATGCTAACCATTGCTAATTTTTGCCACCTGTTCTTTGTACAAAGAAAAAGCGGCAAAATTTTCGGAACTGTCTGTCACTACTTCTATCAGCTGGGGACCGGCAGCCAGGTCAAAGAAAGTAGGGAACAAGGCGGTCAACGCGGCGGCATCAGTAACCTGGTGGTACTGCAAGCCCATATCTTCCGCAGTTCTTTGGGCGGTTTGCCGTTGGTCCGTCTCAAAATAAGCCCGTAACTCAGGCTGGCTTCTGGGGCCTTCCAGCATTCTGAAGATCCCGCCCCCGTGGTTGTTCAACACTAAAATGCGCAGGTTCTGGGGCAGGTAATTGTGCCAAAGAGCGTTGCGGTCGTATAGGAAGGCCATGTCACCGGTGAGTAGAGTCACCAATGTATCTGTGCTCAACGCAGCTCCTACCGCCGTACTGGTGCTGCCGTCAATTCCGCTGGTGCCCCGGTTGGCAAATACCTCTACCCCCTCCTTTTCGGCTACGCCGATGAGGTTGGCGTACCGCACGCTCATGCTGTTAGCCAGGTGCACCTGGCTCTGGGCAGGCAGGCTCCGCAAAAAGTGGTAACAGGCCTGGAATTCGGAAAAGGGGCTGTTTTCCTGAAAAGCCTCTAAAACGGCCTTGCCTTTCTGGTCCAGATTAAACCAGGCTTGGGCAAAGGCGGGCGAGACTGGAAGCCTAGGTCCAGCAGCCATCTGCCGGAAGAATTCCTGGGGTGTGGTCCTGATGATCTGGGTCAGGGCCTGGAAGGTATCGGCTACCATGCCGGCGGGCTGGATGTGCCAATGGTGCAATTGCTTCTGCTTGCGCAGGAAGAGTTTCAGGTTTTTGGAAATAAGGGATTTGTGGAAGGTGATCAACAGATCCGGTGCCAGCGCGGTAGAGTCCGAAACGTTCTTCGCCCCCAGGAACACGTCATGGTAATTAATGCTTTCTCCGGCTACCTGCTGGTTACTGATGGCATCGGTGACAAAGACCGCCCCGGTGGCCTGGCAGAACTGCTTTACCTGCGCATACAGCGCTTCGTCTTTTTTATTCTGCCCTGCTACCACCAGTACGCGTTGGTACCGCTGCATTTCCTTCTTCAGATGCTCCCACGCCTCGGGCGCCAGCCCGAAACTGGAGGGAAGTTCGGCTATTACCTTCACGTCCTGGGAAAAGGCAAACTCCTCCCCCGGCTCCGGATAAAAGGGTTCCCGCAGGGGAATATTGATATGCACCGGCCCGGGGGGGTAAGCCGCCACCTCGTTCAGGCCTTCGTTGATCAAGCGGCCCGCAAACCAAAGGTCATCCGTGTGGGTGCTCCCTACCGGAAAATCCAGGCTACGCTTTACGTGCCCACCGTAAATATGCGACTGCCTGATGGTTTGCCCGTCCAGCTGGTCTATCCATTCCGGCGGCCGGTCGGCGGTTAAGACCAACAGCGGGATGTGCTGGTAAAAGGCTTCGGCCACGGCCGGGGCGTAATTATAGGCGGCAGTGCCGGAAGTGCACACTAGAACTACCGGGAGGCCTGTCTGCTGCGCGATGCCTAAACCTATGAAGGCGGCACTCCGCTCATCGGGTACCGTGCGCACCCGTAGCTGGGGGTGCCGGGCAAAAGCCAGCGTTAAAGGCGCGCACCGTGACCCCGGCGACAAAACAATATCCTGCACCCCTTTTCGGGCACAGATCTCGGCAATATCTATTACGGCTTGCAAGATCATGATTCAGAGGCTTTAAATAAACGGAGCACGGTTTGCATCTTGTGCTCGGTCTCTACCCACTCCTGGGCAGGGTTGGAATCAGCAGTCATACCGGCCCCACCGTAAGCGGTTACTGTACCCTCGCCCAATTCCACGCACCGCAGGTTCACGAACAGGTTCGTTTCCTGCCCCAACTGGATTGGTCCCAAATAACCGCTGTAGTACCGTCGGTCATGCTGTTCCAGATCGTTGATCATCTGCAGAGCGGCTTTTTTAGGCATGCCCCCTACCGCCGAGGTTGGATGCAGGAGTTCCAACATCTGCGTGCCCAGATGAGGGAAACCCACCTCTTCCATGGCCGCACTATACTCTGAGCGAAGGTGCAGCAGATTACCTGCCGCCACCGTGCGCGGACCCATCTCTACATAATCGCGGAGCCTGATGTGCTTGAAACAACTGATGATGTAGCGCTGCACCAGGGCCTGTTCCTCTATCTCTTTCTGACGCCAGATGGCATCTGCGGGCGTAAGGCCATTGGTAGAGACTTGGGTTCCAGCTAAAGCCACGGTCCGGAAGACCTGGTGCCGGTCTATCTGCACCAGCAGTTCGGGGGTGGCTCCCAGCCAGGTACCCAGGCCGGGAATGGCCACCAGGGAAACAAAGGCCGTAGGGTAGAGCTTCTCCAGCTGGGAAAATGCCTGCAGTACCTCAAACCCGTCATACAGGGGCAAGGTTTTAGTACGGGAAAGAACCACCTTCTCCAGACAACCAGCTTGCATGGCTTTGATGGCAGCGGTAGCTGATTGCTCAAAGGCGTCTCTGGGGATGGTCTTTGGCGCCCCCGCCGGATGGCACGGCCACGGTTCCAGCTGCCCCCGAATTTGCGCCTGTTTTTCTAATTCCTGCCAAAAAACAGGAGGTAAATCTTGGTTCCCTTTCTCTGGCTGGGCACCCGGTTTCCCGGAAAAATAAAGGTCGGCGGGCAGGAAGACGTTAGGACTGGCTTCAGAAACCTGGAAAGGGCAAAACGCGAACCCTTGCTGAGGACCTTCCAAGGGCGGCACGGTGGGCTGGATTTCGGAAGCTACTACCACCTGAAGTGCCTGGGTGTTGGGCAGCCGCCAGACTGCCACGGGAAGGTGGGCGGCTAACGCGGCCCTGAAAATATGGTGGGCAGTTTCTTCTACGGAACCTGCCAGATGGGGGGAAGAGTAAAGGGTTTCTTGGGACATGGAAGGTTATCTATCCAGAACGGCCATGGTGATGCGGCTGATGCAGACCAGGTCACCGGCTTCTGAGGTAATACGGATTTCCCAGACCTGGGTCTTGCGGCCCACGTGCAGGGCCGTGGCCTTGCCGTAAACATAGCCGCTGCGCACGCTCTTGATGTGGTTGGCGTTGATCTCCAGCCCCACGCAATACTGTTTATCCAGATCCAGGAACATGGTGGCCCCAACACTGCCCAGGGTCTCGGCCAGGGCCACAGAGGCACCCCCGTGCAGGAGGCCCAACGGCTGGTGCGTGCGGTGGTCCACCGGCATGCGCCCTATCAGGTAGTCATCACCTATTTCAGTGTACTCCATGCCCAGATGCTCCCCTAAGGTGTTTTTGTTCCAGGCATTTAACTGTTCCAGGGTTACATCTGCGCGTCTTTTCATCAAGAGTTCTCGTAATTATGGCCTATCTTAGAGGCTGCAAATTAGCGTAAAATTGAGCCTCAAAAAAATCTACCTCGTTCGCCACGGTCAAACGGATCTTAACCTGCAGGGTATTGTGCAGGGAAGCGGGATTGACAGTATCCTCAATGAAACCGGCCTTTGGCAAGCCGATAAATTTTTCCAGGCCTACAAAGACATCGCCTTTGACAAGGTCTATACCTCGGTGCTGCAGCGGAGCGTGCAGAGTGTGCAGGGCTTCCTTGACCTGGGCATTCCGCATGAGCGGCACGCCGGGCTCAATGAGATTTGCTGGGGCACCCGGGAAGGCACCCGCATTACCCCAGAGGAAGACGCCTATTACTTTGACATGCTCCAGCGGTGGCAGAACGGGGAGACCAGCGAACCCATTGAAGGCGGCGAGAGCCCCCAAGACGTGGCCGACCGGCAGAGACCGGTCATTGACCTGATCCTTTCCCGGCCCCAGGAAAAGACGATTCTGATCTGCATGCACGGCCGAGCCATGCGCGTGCTGCTGGCCCAACTGCTGCGCTACCCGCTGCACCAGATGGACCGCTTCCTGCACCAGAACCTGTGCATGTACCAGCTCAATTACACAGGTTCTATGTTCTGGGTAGAGCGCTTTGCCGATGTGTCACATTTAACCTAGAGAAAACAACAACTTTCCGGTTTTTGGCCCTAATTCTTGAAAACTAGCCAAAAAACCACCCAGAATCTCTTAAACGCATATTTGTATTACAGCATTTTTGCCTCTATTTTTGAGGCCTTAAAACCGAGCAAAAAACTATGGCCGAAATCATCCGAATGCCCAAGATGAGTGACACTATGACCGATGGGGTCATTGCCTCATGGTTAAAGAAAGTTGGTGACTCTGTGAAATCTGGGGACGTTCTTGCTGAAGTGGAAACCGATAAGGCAACCATGGAATTGGAATCTTACGAAGATGGGACGTTACTGTACATCGGCCCTAAAAATGGTGAATCTGTTCCTGTTGACGGCGTTTTGGCCATCATTGGGAAACAAGGTGAAGATATCTCTGGCCTTATGGCCGAAGTAAACGGTGGAGGCGCTGCCCCCGCTGCCCAGGAAGCTCCTAAAACCGAGGCGCCCAAGGAAGAACCGAAACCAGCCGCCACTCCTGCCCCTGCTGCCCAACCGGCCGCTGCCGCCAACGTGAACGCCGAGGTGGTACGCATGCCCAAGATGAGCGACACCATGCAGGAAGGCACCATTGTGGCCTGGCACAAGAAAGTGGGCGACAAGGTGAAATCCGGTGACTTGCTGGCCGAGGTGGAAACCGACAAAGCCACCATGGAACTGGAGTCTTATGAAGACGGAACCCTTTTATATATTGGTGTAGAAGCCGGCGCTTCTGTGCAGGTGGACGGCGTACTGGCCATCATCGGCGAAGCCGGTGCTGACTTCCAGGCCCTCCTGAACGGTGGTGGCAACACCTCTGGCGGCAACGCCAATCCGGCAGAAGCAACCAGCAACGAAGAAGCCACCCGCCGCGAAGAGCATAAAACCGAAGAGCAGTCCCAGTCCGGTGACGGCGTGAATGAAACCGCTGGTGCCCCGGTACCCGGCCAAGGAACTTCCACTGCAGACGCTGCCGCTGGTTCTTCTGCAAACCAAGGCCGCGTACTGGCCTCTCCCCTGGCCAAGAAAGTGGCCCAGGAAAAAGGCATCAGCCTGGCAGACGTGAAAGGCTCAGGCGAGAACGGCCGTATTGTGCTGCGTGACGTGGAGAACTTCACCCCTGGTGCCGCTGCTCCCAAAACCCAAGCCCAACCCGCCGCGGCTTCGGCCCCAGCTCCCCAGGCGGCCGCTGTGCCTGCCCAAACTGGTGAGGCCTTCACCGAGGTTCCGGTATCACAGATGCGCAAGGTGATTGCCCGCCGTCTGTCTGAGAGCTTGTTCACCGCCCCGCACTTTTACCTGACCATGGAGATTGACATGGACAAAGCCATGGAAGCCCGCGTGAGCATGAATGAGGTGGCCCCGGTAAAAGTATCTTTCAACGACATGGTGATCAAAGCCGCCGCTGCTGCCCTACGCAAGCACCCAGCCGTGAACTCTTCTTGGTTAGGCGACAAGATTCGCTACAACAACGTGGTGAACATTGGAGTGGCCGTAGCCGTGGAAGAAGGCTTATTGGTTCCAGTGGTGCGCAATGCGGATCAGAAATCTCTGTCCACCATCTCTGCGGAGGTGAAAGACCTGGGCGGGAAAGCCAAATCCAAAAAATTACAGCCATCTGACTGGGAAGGAAGCACCTTCACCATCTCTAACCTGGGCATGTTCGGGATTGAGGAATTCACCGCCATCATCAACCCACCAGATGCCTGTATCCTGGCAGTTGGCGGTATCAAGCAGACGCCAGTGGTGAAAAACGGCCAGATCCAAATCGGTAACGTGATGAAAGTAACCCTTTCCTGCGACCACCGTGTGGTAGACGGCGCCGTAGGTTCCGCCTTCCTACAGACCTTGAAAGGCTTCCTGGAAGACCCGGTGAGAATGCTGGTGTGAGGTAGGGATTAGTTGATAGTTGTTCGTTCTTAGAAGACGAACTTTATATAGGAGAGAGCCGGTGGAGAGATTCACCGGCTCTTTCTGTTTTTCAGCTGTTTTAGAGAAAATAGGCCCTAAACTGGATCATTGGTAGTAACGTTTCCAAAGGCCGGACTCCCCCCTTGAGGGGGGCGAAGGGGGGTGTTTACACACGTGGAAACGCTTATAGGATGAATCGGAAAGCAAGGCACGTAATTTACTTAGACTTTGTGCGGGGAGAGAAGCCTCCAACTAAGACACTCGTAGGACCTGCGGACACTACGAGGTCTGTTGAGCCAGCGATGAAGCGAAAACATACAGAGGAATGCCTCCCATTACCTTTAGCCTAAACACAAGGGATTGCCCTTACCAGCTGTTTCTGGCCTATTTTAGAAAAAGAGCCGATAAATCTCCTTTTAGCCGTTTCCCAAGGGATTGCACTACAGCTGCATGTAGAGGCTATTTCCCTGGAAACTGCCTCTAAATGCAGAGTAATACCAAAAAGCAAAAAGCCGCTTCAGGGGTTACCCGAAGCGGCTTTGCGTTAATCTAATATTCTTGTTTCAGATTAATAATGGAACCGGACAAAGGCTTCCATGGCCTCATAGTCCGCTAGGCCCAGGCGGTCATAGCGGCGGGCAGTGGCGCGGTTGCGTTCCTGGGCGCGTACCCAGAACTCGCGCTCGTCATCTCCCGGGAAAACCGGACGGTCTTTCTGGCTCTGGTGTTTGAAGATCGCGATCTTCTTGCGCTCCACCTCCTGCGGCGAAAGCGGCACGGCCATCTCAATCTCATAGGTCTCAAACTCATGCCAGGCTCCGCGGTACATCCACAGCCAGCAATCCTTCACCCACTCCTCACCTGCATCGCGCAGCCTTCTCAGGGCCTCCACAATGATGTTGAAGCAGACTATGTGAGTACCATGCGGGTCTTCAAAGTCGCCGGCAGCGAACACCTGGTGAGGCTCCACCTGGCGCAACAGGTCCATGGTCAATTGCACGTCCAGATCAGTGACCGGGTTCTTCTTGGTCTTGCCACTCTCGTAGAATGGCAGGGCTTGGAAATGGATGTGGTCATCAGGAAGGCCTGCGTACCGGGCGCCGGCAATGGCTTCACTTTTCCGGATGAACGCCTTCACGTCCTGAATTTCCTTGGGGTCTACCTGGTTCGGCTGCTTCTGGCCAATGAAGGTGCGCATGTTCTCATAGATGGCCGTCAAGCTCACTCCGTCCTGTCCAATGCTCTTGCTGAAGTCAATGGCAAACTCCATATAGCGCAACACGTCATCGTCCCATACGGCCGTGTTGCCGGAGGTCTGGTAAGCCACGTGCACATCATGCCCCTGGTCCACGAGCCGGATGAACGTTCCTCCCATAGAGATCACGTCATCATCTGGGTGCGGAGAGAAGATGAGGGCCCGCTTCTTGGCTGGTACCGCCCGCTCCGGACGGTCTGTGTCGTCAGCGTTGGGTTTCCCGCCGGGCCAGCCGGTGATGGTGCGCTGGAGCTGGTTGAAGACATCAATATTGATGTTGTACACCGGGCCGCGGTCTACGGCTAGCTGGGCCATGCCGTGGGCGTTGTAATCTTCTTCAGTGAGTTTTAGGATAGGTTTCTTTACGGTGTCAGAAAGCCAGATAACGGCTTTTCTGGTCAATTGGGCATCCCAGGCGCAGTCTTTCACGAGCCAAGGGGTACCAAAACGGGTCAAGCCGGAAGCAGCGTCCTGGTCCAGCACGAATTCCACGTTGTCAGACAATTGGAGGTAGGTGGCAGGAACCTCGCCCGAGATCTCGCCTTCTACCGCCTTACGCACGATGGAAGCTTTTTTCCCGTTCCAGGCCATGAGCACGATCTCACGGGCCTTGAAGATGGTGCCAATCCCCATGGTGATGGCCTTGGTAGGAACATTCTCCTTGCCCCCGAAGTCACGCGAAGCGTCACGGCGGGTCAGGTCATCAAGCGTCACTAACCGCGTACCGGAGTTAGGCGCAGAGCCCGGCTCATTGAAACCAATGTGACCCGTACGTCCGATCCCGAGTACCTGTAAGTCAAGGCCTCCTAGTTCTTCAATCTTTTTCTCATAGGCCAGGCAAAACGCCGGAATCTCTTCCAAAGCGAGCGTGCCGTCTGGGATGTTCACGTTGGCCTTGTCAATGTCTATGTGGTTGAACAGGTTCTCGTCCATGAAGCGCACGTAGCTCTGGGGGGCTTCCGGGCGCATGGGATAGTATTCGTCCAGGTTGAAGGTGATCACATCCCGAAAGCTCAATCCTTCCTCCCGGTGCAGGCGGGCCAGTTCAGAATACACCCCTACCGGAGTGGCTCCCGTGGCCAGGCCCAGCACGGTCTTGGCTCCCTGGGCCTGCTTGTTCCTGATCAGCTCCGCAATTCGGCGAGCCACTGCCTTAGAAGCCTCTGCTTGGTCTGCGTACACCGTCACCGGGACCTTCTCGTAACGCGTCTCCTCCAATAGATTAAGCCTGCTCATAGTTTTTTCTCTGTTTGATGTTTAAAAGGGAGTGAACCCGCAAAGGTAAAAAGACCTACTATTTTACAAAATTTAAGAACATCTAAATTATTTTAAAAATTATTAAATATCCTAATAAAAGTTGCCTTACTGGCCTTCTTCGCCCTATCCATTGAGTAGTTTGGTTGGAAAGGGATTCTTAAGGGTGTGTCTCTACCCCCACCTCCATTAAGCAGGCAATAGTCTCATTTAAGGAGCAGGTTCGGGTATTAGGAAAGTTTGTCGTACTTTCGTGGTTGATGGACTTAACGCTAAGCTCGTCTTATTTAAGAAAGAAAAACATGCCGAAAATACGTTCTACCACCGTATTGGGGATCTACCATAACGGGGAAGTAGCCTTGGGAGCCGATGGCCAGGCCACCATGGATAAATATATCGCCAAAAGTAACGTGCGCAAAGTGCGGAAGCTGCAAGATGGAAAAATAGTGACGGGTTTTGCCGGTTCCACCGCCGATGCCTTCACCTTGTTGGAGCGCTTTGAGGAGAAACTGGGGGCCTACGGCAACAACATGAAGCGGGCTGCCATTGAACTGGCCAAAGACTGGCGCAAAGACCAGTACCTGCGCAAGCTGGAAGCCATGATGGTGGTGGCTAACAAAGAGGAGTTGCTCATTATCTCCGGTACCGGAGATGTGCTGGAACCAGACCACCAGATAGCGGCTATTGGGTCTGGCAGCACCTATGCCCAATCTGCCGCGCTGGCACTCAAGAAACATGCCCCGCACCTGACCGCTGAGGAAATGGTACGCGAGGCCCTGACCATTGCCGCCGATATCTGTATCTACACAAATCATAACCTCATCATAGAGAAACCGAACTAACCCCGGTCATTTCCTGTTTGGTCCATGGTTCTCTTAAACAGAGGCTAAAAAGCTTATAACAGAAGTACTAATAACCTATTTCCAAACCTATTTGAACAGCATGAAGGTAACGCAGTTCCTGAAAGATCATTACAAGCATTTTAACGCAGCCGCTCTTATTGATGCCGCTGAAGGTTATAAAACCCATTTGAACGAGGGTGGTAAAATGATGATTACCCTGGCGGGTGCTATGAGTACCGCCGAACTGGGCATCATTCTGGCTGAAATGATCCGGCAGGATAAAGTACAGGCCATTACCTGTACCGGAGCCAACCTGGAAGAAGACATCTTCAACCTGGTGGCGCATGATTTCTATGAGCGCATTCCTAATTACCGTGACCTGACGCCTCAGGACGAGCAAGACCTGCTGGACCGCCACCTGAACCGGGTGACAGACACCTGTATTCCAGAGGAAGAGGCCATGCGCCGTTTAGAGCATGTGGTGCTGAAATACTGGCAAAAGGCCGACCAGGCCGGTGAAGCCTATTTCCCGCACCAGTTCTTCTACCAGATCCTGCTTTCTGGTGAATTGGAGCAGCATTACCAAATTGACCCCAAAAACAGCTGGATGCTGGAAGCGGCCAAGAAAAACCTGCCCATCTTTGTACCGGGCTGGGAAGATTCTACCCTGGGTAACATCTACACGGGCCACGTGATCTCCGGTGACATCAAGAACGTACACACCATGAGAACGGGCATCCAGTACATGATGGAGCTGGCCGAGTGGTATACGAATACAGCCAAAGAAGATTCCACCATCGGGTTCTTCCAGATTGGCGGCGGTATTGCCGGCGACTTCCCTATCTGTGTGGTACCTATGCTGCACCAAGATCTGCAGCGCACAGGCGTTCCATTGTGGGGTTATTTTGCTCAGATCTCTGACTCCACCACATCTTACGGGTCGTATTCCGGTGCCGTGCCCAATGAGAAAATCACCTGGGGCAAGCTGGGCATCCACACGCCTAAATTCGTGATAGAGTCTGACGCGACCATTGTGGCTCCCTTGATTTTTGCCATTGTGTTAGATATGTAAGGCTTAGCTTTGATAAAAACAGAAAGGCGGGACTTGTTCCCGCCTTTTTTTGTGCCCTTTTTGTAAAACAATACAAATATAATTTTGTACCTTGAAGAGAAGACTTAAGATACCAATTACCTAAACGCATTGGTACTCATGGCCATACGCCCGCTATTCTTTAGTGCCCCTGCTCCTACCGGACATCGGCAATGTTCAACCCAATGGCTTAACCCGCCCTTGGTAAGGCCTACTGCCTCTGCTTTTCCCCTAAAAGCGATACCGTTCTCTTCCGTTTTGGGCCTGTTTTGTCCAAACTCCCTCCCCCTGCCTTCACCTGAATTTCTCACTTAATTACCGTCAAATGCTATGGTGATAGAATACCTTACAAATTCTTAAGGTAATCTTCCAATTATTCTACCAATTTTAAGCAAGTAAATAACTGTTTTTACTTTTCTTATATTAATTAGAACCTTCCCTGAATAGAATGCCGTAAGTATCGGATAAGCAGAACCTTAAAGCCGGAAGAAAATGAGAAATCTTAACCACCTATCCACCCTTCTACTAGTGTTGTTAATAGGCACATTAAGTAGCTGCCTTGGTTTTGGCAATCGTAAGTTTGGGTCAGATTACAGTTACGCGGGTGCCTTCCATAAGTACCGCACCTTCAATTTTATCACCCACGCCTCTGAAGAAGATAGCGCTACGCTGAAGAACTATGAAGTGCTGAAGAAATACATCCGGGAGCGGCTGGAAATCCAGGGTTACGAGTTTAGCGACAAGAAGCCTGATCTTTTGGTCAGCTATTACATTTACTACAATGACCTGAACATGAAAGGATATGAGCAGGAGGAATTTGATATCTGGCTGGTGAACAATGAGGAACCTACCAAAGAACACGAAGCCTATAGGCCCATCAAAATGTACATGAGCCAAGGCACGCTTCTGGTGACCTTGCTGGACCACAAGAAGCAGAACGCTGTCTGGCAGGGGTACACGTCAGGGGTTCTCTCAGATCCCAACACAGAAAGCACCGCCTACCTGAACCGGGCCGTAAGGACCATCTTTGACCAGTACCGCGTTTTCCGGAAAGGCTACCTGCGCGAGAACTCTTCTGCTAATTAACTTTAATTTGCCAGGTTGATTCCTGGCAGAGGCTGGTTTAGGGCGTCTTTTTATAAAAAGGCCCCTAAACCGGCCTCTTTTTTTGCCTTCGCTTTCCCAAAGCCCAAAAGACCTGTCCACTAAATAGTAACTTGGAAGTTGCTATTAGAACAAGAACTCCTTTCCATAACCAGCCTGTTTGTGATGCACCCTTCCTCTTATCCCCTGGAACCCAATGAAGCTGACCGGCTCCAGGTTCAGCAAGCCGTAGAGACCTACGTGCAGTCCTTCTTGCGCCAGTTGCCCTCTTTGCCTGCCTTCATAGCCTCGCCCGTTAAAGGAGCCGGCCTGCTAGAAAGTCCCTTTGAGGAACATCCCGGCCACATTGAAGAAGCTCTGCGCCTCTTGCAGACCGAAGTGAACGAACCCGGTATCACGGCCGCCTCTGGAGGGCATCTTGGTTACATACCGGGTGGAGGGTTGTACTACTCTGGCTTAGGGGATTACCTGGCCGCGGTGACGAACAAATACGCCGGGATTTTCTTTGCCGCACCGGGGGCCGTACGCATGGAGAACATGCTGCTGCGGTGGATGGCGGGTATGATCGGGTTTCCGGCACAGGCCGTGGGCAACCTCACCTCCGGCGGAAGCATCGCCACCCTTATTGCCTTGGCTACGGCCCGCGACGCCCAGGGCATCAAGTCCCGCCAGATCCCAGACGCGGTAGTGTACCTGACGGAACATGCCCACCATTGCCTTGACAAAGCCCTCCGGATTGCTGGCCTGGGAGAATGCCCCCTGCGCTATGTTGCCATGGACACCCAGTACCGGATGGACCCCAAGGCCCTGGAAAAAGCGGTTATCGCGGACAAAGCGGCCGGGTTAACGCCCTGGCTCGTGATTGCCTCCGCCGGCACCACTGACGTGGGAGCCATTGATCCGCTCCCTGCGCTGGCCCAGATAGCCCGGCAGCACCGCCTCTGGTTCCACGTAGATGCGGCGTACGGCGGGTTCTTCGCCCTGGCGGCTTCTGGCAAGGAGAAGTTGACCGGTATTGAAGCCGCCGATTCTGTGGTGATGGACCCGCACAAGGGCTTGTTTATCCCCTATGGCTTGGGGGCAGTGCTCATCAAAAACGCGGAGCAGACGGCAGCCACCCACCATTACCAGGCCAATTACATGCAAGACGCCCTCTCCGCCACCCAGGAACTATCTCCCGCCGACTTATCGCCGGAATTGAGCAAACACTTCAGAGGACTTAGGCTGTGGCTTCCGCTTAAACTGCATGGGGTAGCGGCTTTTAGGGAGGCGCTGGAGGAAAAACTTACCCTAGCCCAGTACGCGTACGATCAATTACGTCAACATCCTGCCTTTGAGGTACCGGTGGCTCCGGAACTGTCGGTGGTGATTTTCCGGTATCTTCCCGCGGCCGGCCTAGAGGCCAATGAGTTCAACCAGAATCTGATCAAAGCCGTGCAGTCTGATGGACGGGTGTTTCTGTCTTCTACCCTGCTGAACGGGGTGTTCATGCTGCGTCTGGCCATTCTCTCTTTCAGAACGCACCAAGACACCATTGACCTGGCCCTGGAGATCCTGCTAGAGAAGGCGCAACAACTGGAGCAGTCGCATAAAGAAGAGAAATAAAAAGTGGGAGGGTCTGCCTAGAGTCGGACTTTCCCTGCAGAAAACGGAACAGAAGCTTTCGCTTCCTCCCCCACCAGAGGGAACACGTCATCTTTGAGGAACAGGTCCCCGTGCTTGGTGAGCAGGGCAAGATTGTCCAGTTCCACCTGCCAGTTGAAATTCTCCCGGCTCAGGAAAAGCAGGGCCTGAGCCACTACCTCAGGCGTGGTGTCACCCAAAGCTAACGACAGGTGCGGCATCCAAAGGTTGGGATGGTACAGCGGACCCACCTCCTGGCACACCAGGCTCACCTCCCGGTGCAGTTGGGCATGGAAGTGGTTGAGGTCGGCAGTTCTGAGGATGGGGATGTACAGGATAGGCTTTTCGCCGGTGAAGATACCCAAACCAGTGGTAGTGACCTTGAGCCGGCAGCAGACCCCGGAGGTTTTCCCTAGGATTTCCTTCAGGTTAGGCAAGCTCCCGTCATTCACCGTGACCAGGGTAAGGTGCGGGTACGGGGTCATTTGCACGCCCTTCAACCCAAACTCCCTCTCCAAGCTAAAAATCAGTTGATTTACTTTATCTGAATCCTGTGCGTTGAGGAGGGATACAATTGCTACCATAGACGGCAAGTTTAAGGTTTATTGGTCTTTTCCCAAACATAACGGCAAAAACCAAATTAACTTTTACCCACAACGAGATTAGAAGGCCAGGGTTTAAAAGGAGGTTAAAATCAGTAGTTACCCCACCTCAAAGCCCCTGCCGCTACCCGGTATAGAAACGGGCCGGCTCTCTTTCCCCCTGGAAAACCTGAGAATAAGGTTTGTACAGAATTGCGTACCTTTGCGCCTTATCACGCGTTTATCCATGATTTCCATTAATAACCTACAATTCCATTTCGGGAGCCGTACCCTGTATGAAGACGCCAACCTGCACATCAAGCCCAAAGACAAAATAGGGTTGGTAGGGCTGAACGGGACTGGCAAGTCTACCTTGCTGCGCCTGTTGGTGGGGGAATACAAGCCAGATGGCGGCAGCATCCAGATGAGCCGTGAGACCACCCTGGGTTTCCTGAACCAGGACCTGCTTTCTTATGACACCCATGAGAGCATCCTTAACGTGGCCATGCAAGCCTTTGAGGAGGCCATTCAGCTGCAGCACCAGATAGACGAGGTACTGCACCAGATGGAAACCGACTACCAGGACGAACACATTGATAAACTGGCCCGGCTTCAGGAGCATTTTGAGGCCCTGGACGGATATAACATGCAGATAAAGGCCGAGGAAATCCTGGAAGGCCTGGGCTTTACGACCCAGGAACTGCAGCAGCCCCTCAAGACCTTCTCCGGAGGATGGCGTATGCGCGTGATGCTGGCCAAAATCCTCTTGCAGAAACCCTCCTTACTGTTACTGGATGAGCCTACCAACCACTTGGACTTACCGTCCATCAAGTGGATTGAAAACTACCTCAGCGCGTATGAAGGAGCCCTGGTGATTGTTTCTCACGACCGCGAATTCCTGGACCGGACTACCAACGTCACCGTGGAAGTCTCCGGTGGTAAACTGAACGTGTATGCCGGTAACTACAGCTTCTACCTGGAGGAAAAAGAGCTTCGGAACGAGATCCAGAAAGGCGCCTATGAGAACCAGCAGCAGCAGATCAAGCAGGCCGAGCAGTTTATAGCCCGTTTTAAGGCAAAAGCCACCAAAGCCAAGCAGGCCCAAAGCCGCATGAAAGCCCTGGACAAGATGGAACGCATTGAAGACGTGGCCGGTGACGCCCCCGTGGTGAACTTTAAGTTCCAGTTTACCGTGCAGCCGGGCCGCAACATCCTGCGCCTGGAGAACGTGAGCAAAAGCTACGGCGAGAAGCTGATCTTCCAGAACACGCACGTCAACATTGAGCGCGGCGACAAGATTGCCTTGATAGGCGCCAACGGAAAAGGAAAGTCCACGCTCATGCGCATCATTGCCGGTGACGAGCCCATTAAAGGCGAGCGCCAGCTGGGCCACAACGTGATCATGGCCTTCTACGCCCAGCACCAGCTGGAGAGCCTGCACGTGGAGAATGAGATCCTGCAGGAGATGGTACAGGCCGGTAGCCGCCGTACCGAGATGGAACTGCGCGGGGTACTGGGCTCCTTCCTCTTCACCGGCGACACCGTGTTCAAGAAGATCAAGGTACTTTCCGGGGGAGAGAAAAGCCGGGTTGCCCTGGCCAAAACCCTGATTTCAGAAGCCAACTTCCTGCTGCTGGATGAGCCTACCAACCACTTGGACATGCAGTCGGTGAACATCCTGATCCAGGCGCTGGAGCAATACGAGGGTACCTTTGTGGTCATCTCCCACGACCGGTATTTTGTGGAGAACGTGGCCAACAAGATCTGGTACATTGAAGACCATGTGCTGAAAGAATACCCCGGCACCTACCACGAATATGAGTATTGGATGGAACAGCGCGATAAAGGCCTTAAACGACCCACTCCGCAACAGACCGCCTCCAATGCGAAGGCTCCGGCCAAGCCCAAGCCCACCCCCAGCCAGCAACAGGAACTGGAGCAGGAACTGAAAAAAGTAAACCAGAAACTGAAACAGGTAGAAGGCCTGGTGAACGAACTGGAAGGCAAACTGAAGAACTGCGAAAGCAAACTGGCTCTCCCCAGCACCTACGCTGACCCCAATGCCTTGCATGAGGCCACCCAACAGTTCAACAAGATCAAGGGCCAGCTAGACAAGGAACAAGGCGCCTGGGAACAGCTCATGCTCCAGGCAGATGAACTGGAAAACCAACTTAAATAAAATAGGAACCTCACTGGCCTCAAGAACCGGTGAGGTTTTCTGTTTAGGGGTTCTTTTCAGGAAATTGGCCAGAAACCGAAAATAAATCCAGCTCCGGAGCGTACGTAAAAACAGGTACTACCCAAACTTATCAGACATCAGCCGGAAGTTTTTATCTTGCCTTCCGCTCTTGCGGCGCTGTCGCCCAGATACTATTAACTTGACCAACATGACCTTCCCCTTCAACTGGAAAACCACCCTCCTGGCCTTCACCCTGCTGGGTACTTCGCTTACCGGCTGCGTCCCGGTTGAGTCAACGGGCTCGGGAACCGGGGCCACCCGCACCAGCGCCTTGACCTATACAGATGCCGTCTATTCCGCTGACGTGCACTCAGTGCAGTTTTATGCCAGAAACAACAACCTAGGCGACGTGCTGGCCCCGCCGGTGATTCCCATGGATCAAAGCACACCCCTCCTGCTGGAATTTGACCGCATGGCTGCCCCGCGGGCGCGGGCCGTGGTAAAACTGCACCATTGCAATGCCAATTGGCAGCCTTCCCAATTGCAGCCCCTCCAATATGTTCAGGATTACAACGAATTCTTCATTCTGGAGGTAGACCCGTCTACTGCCACCAAGGTGCCTTACTGGCATTACCGTTTTCAGGTTCCTCCTGTAAAAGTAAGCGGGAATTATGTTCTGGAAGTGTCTGAGGAAGGCGGCAACCTGCTGCTGAGCCGGCGGTTCTCGGTGTATGAGCAACAAGTGTCTATCGCTTTAAGGCCGGTGGCCACGGCGGGTGCCGGAGACCGGTACCAGCGGCAACAGATGGACTTCAACGTCTTCTACCCGCAATACCCCCTGGTGAACCCGGCCCAGGAAGTGAAAGTGGTGTTGCGCCAGAACCACCGCTGGGACAATGCCAAGCTGTTCACCCGTCCCACCTTTATCCAGGAAGCCCAGCGCCGGCTGGAATACCAGTTGTTTGAACCCAACCAGGCATTCCTGGGCCTGTCTGAATTCCGACCCCTGGACACGCGCAGTGAGCGCTTCAGCGGCGTAGGGGTAGAACGCAGGGACAATTCCGCCATCCCAGACCGCGTGTACACCGTGGTAGGCCGGAGCCGGGGGACGGAAGTCTACAGCAGCCAGCCAGACGCCAACGGCAAGTTCCTCTTCGGCAGCCGCGAATACGGGAACGCTCCCCTCAACGCCGATTACCAACAGGTCGTCTTCCAGCTTCAAGCCCCTGAGCCGGCTCCCGGCCCCGTGTACGTGTTTGGTGGCCTCACGGACTGGCAACTGAAGGAACCCTTCAAGATGACATATGACGCTGAGAAGCAGCTCTACACCGCCACCGCCTTGCTCAAGCAAGGCTACTACAACTATTACTTTGCCCTGAAAGGACCCGATGGCCAAGCCGCCCCCCAATATTTTGAAGGCAGCCACTTCGCCACCGAGAACGAGTATGACGCCCTGGTCTACTACCGCCCCCCCGGCTCCAGAGCCGACCTGCTCATAGGATACTCCACCATCACCTTCAATGGCCAGCGGTAAGGTAGTGCTAGTTGTTAGTGTTTAGTAGTTAGTGTTTAGGAGTTGGTGATTAGGAGGATTTTATTAGAAGTAGTTTGGTAGACGTCCAAGCTGGCGCGTGTTTGCAACTCTTGCCTATAGATGCCGGGGAGCTTCCAGTCTCCCCTCGCTGCGGGAGCAGCGAAACTTGTGCTGTTAATAGGTGATACTTCTTTAACTATTCTCGCACAAGCCTATAACAGGCACCTTCCTTCTTTTGAAATGAAGTTCCCCCTTCCATATGCCGCTAAAGACCTCGTTGCGTCTGGAAGACCTGCGAGAGTCTATGGCACAACCCCTGGCTCCCGGCGAGTTTAGAGACTCACGTCATCCTTAGGCACGAGACACCAATCACGCACCAGGTAAAAAAACGTTTTGTATAGGTTAATGCCCTCCAATGAGAAGAACCTTCCTTCAGTAAAGGATAGCCGGAAGCTTGAGGCTTTTGCTGCGTTTATACAAAAACAGCCCTGAAACATCTATTTATTTCTGACAGCCAGATAGGTGGTTAGTTTGCTTACCAGGACTTCGTTGATGCGCACGTAGGATTCCTGCGTCCAGCCGGCCACGTGGGGAGTCAGAATCACGCGGGGGTGCTCCTTTAAATACATCAGCCGTTCCTGCTGCTCAGGCCTGAGGGCGTTTAGCTTCTCGTTTTCCAGCACATCTAAGGCAGCTCCCCGTATGCGGCCTACCTTCATGGCATCCACCAGAGCGGCATGGTCTAACACTTCGCCCCGGGCAGTGTTCAGGAGCCACAGCGGCTGTTGAAACCCGGCCAGTAACTGCTCATTGACAAAGGAATGGTTTTCTTTTGTGTACGGGATGTGCAGACTCAGGACCTGGGCTTTTTGCTGGAGTTCTTCCAGAGAGCAAAGCCGCACGTGCGGAAAGGGATTCTCCACCGGCTGTTGGTCATAGGCCAGCACCTCGCAATCAAAGCCCTGCAGGCGCATAGCGAAGGCCTTGCCCATGTGCCCGAAGCCAATCAAACCGATGGTCTTCCCACCTACCTCTTCACCACGGTTGTCTTCGCGCAGCCATTGCCCCTGCCGAATCTGCCGGTCGCCTTGGTTGATTTTCCGGAACAGGGTGAGCAGCAGGCCAAGGGTATGTTCGCCCACGGCATCGCGGTTTCCTTCGGGGGCATTGATCAAGGTGATGCCACGGGCCTCTAACACCCCATCGTCAATGTTATCTACGCCGGCCCCTGCCCGGGCCAGCACTTCCAGTTTTGGGGCGTTTTTCAATAAATCGGCCGTAATCCGCATTTTGCTGCGCACCACCAGCATGTGGTACTCCGGCAGAAGCGCCGGGACTTCTTCTTTTTTCACCTGAGGCAGGTAGGTAACCTCCACGCCGTGGCTTTCCAGCATGGGCAGCAGGCTTTCGTGCATAAGGTCAATAAGGAGACAGCGGAAGGCAGAAGCAGAAGCAGAAGCAAGGGACATAGGTACTAGGTTGTATTTATGAGGTGATTTCAGGAAAATGAGCCGGAAATCAAAGGTTCAACAAGAGGTGCGCCACCAGGAAATAAACTCCCAGGCCCAGTAAGTCATTGGCGGTGGTGATAAAGGGCCCGGCAGCGACTGCGGGGTTTACACCGTATTTATCCAGAATCATAGGTGTAACGGTGCCCATGAACGAAGAAAGCAACACCACACTGAACAAGGCCACGGCCACCACCAAAGATAAGGTGAGCTGCACCCCAAACAGGATGTTGAAGCCCAGCACCAGCCCAGACATGACCAGCCCGTTGATGACCGCCACCAGCAACACCTTGATGATACGCGAGGTGAAGTTGTCAAACATGATGGTTTTGTTCGCCAGGGTCTGGATGATGATGGACGAAGACTGAATGCCCACGTTTCCGCCGGTGGCGGTGATAAGCGGCGTGAACATGGCCAAAGCCGGAATGATGGCAATATCCCCCTCAAAGAGCCCGATGAACCGAGCCCCCAGCAAACCGCCCACCATGCCCACCATAAGCCAGGGCAACCGCGCCCGGGAGAGCCGGAACACGCTGTCGTCTTCCTCAATGTTCTCGGTGATACCCGTCATCAGTTGGCGGCTCAACTCGGCCTGTTCCTGGATCACGTCAATGACGTCATCAATGGTGATGCGGCCCAGCAACCGCCCCTGGATGTTCACCACCGGGATGGCCTCCAGGTCGTATTTCTGCATGACGGCTGCCACCTCCTGGTCGCTTTTGAACGACTCAATGGAAATCACATCGGCCTCATAGATCTGAGAGATGGGGGTCTGGTCATTGGAGAGCAACAGGGTTTTCATGCCCAGCCGCCCTACCAGCTTGTCACGGTCGTCTACCACGTAAATGGCATAGACCTTTTCCACGTTCTCGGCTTGGCGCCTGATCTCCTCGGTGCATTGGCCAACCCGCCAGTTGATGTTCACCTTGATCAGCTCTTTGGCCATAAGCCCGCCGGCGCAGTCCTCATCATAGTGCAACAACTCAATGATGTCGGCTACGTGTTCCTGGTCTTCCAGCTGGGCGATGATCTCCTCTTTGCGTTGTACGGGCTGCTCGTTGAGCAAATCCACCGCGTCATCAGAGTCCATCTCGCCTATGTAGCGGGCAATCTCCTCAATGGTGAAGTTCTTCAGGAAACTGGCGCGCACGTCAGAGTCCAGGTCACTGAGGATCTCAGCGCCTACCTCGGCGGGCAGCACATCCATCACGTACTTGCTTTGCTCCGTGTTGAGCTCGTACAAGACGGTGGTGATGTCCACGGGGTACATTTCCTCCATGTTGGAGAGAATGAACTCCGCATCGCGCCGCTCAATGGCGTCTTCTATCTGGTCAATGAACTCGCGGGTGATTTCAGACGGCATGCTGCTGGATCAGAAGGGTCAGGTTGATGAAATCGGTCACGGAAAGCTGTTCGGCGCGTTTGTCAAACAGGGTATCCTGGGTTACCTCTACGGGAAGGTTAAAAGGCTTGAGGCAGTTACGCAAGGTTTTGCGGCGGGTGGCAAAGCTGGCTTTCACCACCTTGAAGAACAGTTTCTCATCGCAGGGCAAATGAGTCACCTCATTGCGCGTGAGCCGCACCACCGCGCTTTTCACCTTAGGCGGCGGGTTGAACACGTGCTCGTGCACCGTGAACAGGTACTCAATAGTATAGAAGGCCTGCAAGAGCACGCTCATGATGCCGTAGGTCTTAGAGCCGTGCGGGGCGGCAATGCGTTCGGCCACCTCTTTCTGGATCATGCCCACCACCTCGGGCACCTGGTCGCGGTGGTCCAGCACGGTGAAGAAGATCTGGCTGGAGATGTTGTACGGAAAATTCCCGATGACGGCGAATGGTCCGGAGAATAGCGTTTTCAGGTCGGTTTTCAGAAAATCAGCCAAAAGCACACGGCCCTCCAACTGCGGGAAATGCTCGTTGAGCCAGGCAATGGAGTCGCGGTCAATGTCCACGATGGTGGTTTTGTACGCAGGGTGCTGGATCAGGTATTGGGTGAGCACGCCCATGCCGGGGCCTACCTCTAACACCTCCTGCACGCCGTTGGGCAGGCGCAAGGCCTCCACTATTTTCTGGGCGATGTTGAGGTCGGTGAGGAAATGCTGACCTAGGTGTTTCTTGGGCTGGACGGGCTTCACTGGTTTTCGGTTTCCGTTTGTTAGGGCTATATTGCAGCTCAAAGATACACATCTTATGCGCACAGAACTGACCTACGCCGCAACATTACCGGCTAATACCAGCACCGCCGTCTTGGTTCCGGGCCCTGAGCACCTCCCCCAGGAACTTTTCTCCCCCCAAGAACAGGAATACATCACCCGCCAGCTGGGGTTGAAGAGCACCCTGGTGGCCATCAACCGGTTCACGCACCAGCTGTATCTGGTCATGACGGAGCCTAAGGCCAAAGAAACCCTCACCCAGGAAGCCCTGCGCAAAGCGGGCCACGCCCTGCACCAACGCCTGGTCGCCGACAAGGTGGAAAGGGTAGTGCTACTGGATGGCGCGGACGGCGAGGCCGCTCTGTGCGTGGCCGAAGGATTGGTCTTGAGCAATTATGCTTTCCAGCGCTATAAAACCGAGAAGGTGACGCCTCCCCTCCTTCAGTCAGTGATGATCTCAGGGGTGGGCGTTTCCACTACCCAAGTCTCTGAACTGGCGCACCTGCTGGAAGCGGTCTATCAAACCCGCGACCTCATCAACACGCCACCCAACCTGCAGACCGCTACGCTCCTGAGCGAGCAGATCCAGGAAATGCTGGCCGATACAGACATTAAAATAGAAGTGCTGGACCAGGTGCAGATC
The DNA here is from genome assembly GCF_008271745.1 of Rufibacter glacialis. Classification (GTDB taxonomy): domain Bacteria; phylum Bacteroidota; class Bacteroidia; order Cytophagales; family Hymenobacteraceae; genus Nibribacter; species Nibribacter glacialis. The sequence continues at coordinate 601,579 of NZ_VKKZ01000020.1, forward strand.
CAATCCCTGAAAATGGGCGGCCTTTTAAGCGTGAACCAGGCTTCTGATGAGTCGGCCGCGTTTATCATTCTGGAGTGGAAACCTGAGAACGCCGCTAACGAGCAACCAGTGGTTTTAGTAGGCAAAGGCGTGGTGTATGACACCGGCGGGCTCAGCCTGAAGCCAACGCCCAACTCAATGGACTACATGAAGTCAGACATGTCTGGGGCGGCCGCTGTGGCGGGTACCCTGGCAGCCCTGGCCAGAAATAAAGTACCGCAGTACGTGATCGGGTTGATCCCGGCCACCGACAACCTGATCAGTGCCAAAGGATTCGCCCCCGGCGACGTGATCACCATGCACAGCGGCCATACTGTGGAAGTCCTGAACACCGACGCTGAAGGCCGGTTGATCTTAGCCGATGCCCTGCATTTCGCCAAGCGCTACAACCCAGCTCTGGTCATTGACATTGCCACCCTTACCGGGGCCGCCGCCCGCGCCGTGGGCCGCGAAGGCATTGTCATGATGGGCACTGCCGATGATTTGGTAAAAACAGACCTGAAACTGGCCGGGGAAATGACCCACGAGCGCTTGGTGGAGTTCCCGCTGTGGGACGAGTACCACGAGCACCTGAAATCGGAGATTGCCGACCTCAAGAACATCGGCGGTGCCGAAGCCGGGGCCATTTCCGCGGGTAAGTTCCTGGAGTTCTTCACCAACTACCCTTGGGTGCACCTGGACATCGCCGGCACGGCCTATCTGTTGAGCCCAGACTCTTACCGTGGCAAGCACGCCACCGGCAGCAGCGTACGGTTGCTCTACCATTTCCTTTCTTCCTACGCCACCGCCTAAATTAATGGAGCAAAAAACCAAACCCCGCATAGGGATCACCATAGGAGACATTGCCGGTATAGGCCTGGAGGTAGCGTTGAAGGCCCTCGCAGATAACCGGGTGTTGCACTACTGCACGCCCATTATCTATGGCAGCGCCTCAGTGGTGAACCGGTACCGGAAGCTTCTGGCGCTGGAGAACTTCAGTTTCCATCAGGTGCAGGCTTTTGACCAATTGCACCCCAAGAAGGTGAACGTGCTCAACTGCCTGGAAGAGGAGCTGGAGTTTACGCCCGGAGTACCATCTCCGGCTACCGGAGCCCTGGCCCGGGCTGCCTTGCTGCGCGCGGCTCAGGACCTGAAGGAAGGCCACATCCAGGCCGTGGTGACCGCGCCCATTGACAAAGACAACACCCAGGGCGAAGGGTTCCAATTCCCCGGCCACACCGAGTTCTTCACCACGTATTTCAATGCACCGGAGAGCCTGATGTTCCTGGTGGCCGACGGCCTGAGAGTAGCCACCCTGACCGGGCATATTCCCTTGAAGGAGGTAGCCAGCCGCCTTACTGCAGACTTGCTCATCCGTAAACTCACCATCCTGGACAATTCCCTGCGCAAGGACTTCAGTATTCAGAAGCCCAAGATCGCCGTGCTGGGCCTCAACCCGCACGCCGGGGAGAACGGACTGCTGGGAACGGAGGAAACCGAGATCGTATTGCCGGTCATTGAACAGTTCAAAAACAAAGGCAACCTGGTTTTCGGGCCTTTCCCCGCCGATGGTTTCTTTGGCACGCGCAGCTTCCAGAAGTTTGATGCCACCCTAGCGCTCTACCATGACCAGGGCCTGATCCCGTTCAAGACGCTTGCCTTTGAACGTGGAGTGAACTTCACGGCTGGTTTGCCTATTGTGCGCACCTCGCCTGACCACGGCACCGCCTATGACATTGCGGGGCAGAACAAGGCAGATGAGACCTCTTTCCGGGAGGCCTTGTTTGCCGCCATTGATATCCTACGGGCCAGAGCCGGGGTTTAACCCTTTACCAGGTATAAAAAGGAATGAAAGCGTTTTAGGGCTGTTTATGGGGGAACGGTTCTAAAACGCTTTTTTATTCTTCTTATTGCCCCAAAGAAGATGCGTATATTAGGTATATGAGAACAGTTGTTTTAAACTTGCCAGAGAACGTGGATTTAGATGAAAGGCAGACGGTCCGTTTCTTGGCCGCTAAGTTGTACGAGTCGGGGAAATTGTCTCTGGGCCATGCAGCCGAACTAGCAGGTCTTTCTAAAGTAGCCTTCGCAGAAATTCTGAGCGACTTCAATGTTTCGCTATTCAATTATCCAGCCAGTGAAATAATACAAGATGCCGCTGCCATCTAGAGTAGTAATCGCTGACACCAGCTGCTTTATTCTTTTAGACAAGATTGGCGAGCTCATCCTGCTCAGGCACTTATTCATTCAGGTGGTTACCACCACCGTTATCGCCTCTGAGTTCGGCAGCGTCTTACCTGATTGGATTTCTATTGAAGAAGTTACCAATACGAAATATCAGAGGCTTTTAGAGTTGGAGGTAGACAAAGGGGAAGCCAGCGCCATAGCTCTTGGATCTGAAAAAGAAAACAGCCTGCTGATCCTAGACGATCTGCAAACTCGTAACTTAGCACAAAGGTTAGGCTTATCTTTCACCGGTACGTTGGGTCTTATTGCCAAAGCCAAACAAGAAGGCATTATACCATCTGTGAAACCCATCGTTCAGAAGATAAGGGAAACCAATTTCAGGTTCAGCGAGGAAGTCTTTACTAACATGCTTAAAGCAGCAGGTGAACTCTGAACAAAATGAACCCTGCGCGGGCGCGAGGAAATAAACTTCGCGGGATTCATAGGTTCTAATTTTCCCATGATGAAGGTACCTCAACTCCCATTAAGGTGCTTTTACTGGAAGCAAGAGTTTCAGAAGATAAAAGAAGTAGTTTCTGACAAAATCACCCTTGGCTTCATGGTTATATTTTACTACCCCTATCCAATCGAATCTATCTTCCTCACAATGAACTAGTCCCACAAACGTGCTGTTTTACCCAAGACAAGCCCAAAAATGGGTATTTATTAACCAGCGCAAAAAAGGCATTTGGATTTTATAATTCAGATATTCTTGCTAATTTTGCGACTTGCAAAAAAAGAGGCAACGTGAAGGAGATTAAGAAATACGACATTCACCTTGTGAAGCTGGGCAACAAGAGCCACAGCTACGAGTTTGAGTTGGATAATAACTTCTTTGGGTTGTTTGAGCAGGAGCTGATCCTGGGCGGCAACTTGAAGGCAGACGTCGTGCTGCACAAGTCGGAGCTTCTTTTGCAGTTCGATTTCCACATCACGGGGACGGTTCGTCTGATCTGCGACCGGAGTTTGGAGGAGTTTGAGCATCCCCTGGAAGTTCAGCAGACGCTTCTTGCACGGTTTGGGCCCGAAGACCTGGAACTGGATGAGAACGTGCTGCAGATTGTACCAGAGACCCAATACATCAACATTGCCCAGCACCTCTATGATTATATAGGCCTGGCCATCCCCATGAAAAAGCTGCATCCGCGGTTTGTGGAGGAAGACCAGGAATTGGAAGATGACCCACAAGCTGAAGGCTTGCTGATCTACTCCACCGGCTCTGAGGAAGATGAGGAAGAAAATGGCGACGAGGACGGAGACGGTCCGGTGGACCCGCGCTTTGCCGCCCTTAAAAAGTTAAAATAAGTTTATAACCAATTTTGTAATAATTACCTGCGATGGCACATCCTAAGCGAAAAATCTCCAAAACCAGAAGAGATAAGAGAAGAACGCACGACAAAATCACTCCAAAGGCGATTTCTATCTGCCCTAACACCGGGGAGGTGCACCAATACCACAGAGCTTACGTGGTAGACGGAGATTTGTACCACAACGGTAAAGTGGCGATCAAAAATTATACCTCTGTTGCCTAATAAAGCTTGCCTGTTCAGGCTTTATTTTAGTTACTTGTAGGATAATTTACGAAACACGCTTTACATGAAAATAGCTCTGGATGCAATGGGCGGCGATTTCGCCCCCGACGCAGTTGTAGAAGGCGCACTTTTGGCGGCTGAGACATTAAAGGATAAGGTGGAGATTTTCCTCATAGGAGATGAAGACCGCATCCATTCCCTCCTTCAAAAGCACCACTACACTGGTTCCAGAGTACAGGTTGTTCACGCATCTCAAGTCATTGGGATGGGTGAACACCCTACTAAAGCCCTTACCCAGAAACCTGATTCCAGTATTGCGGTAGGGTACGGCATGCTGGCCTCTAAGAAAGTAGACGCCTTCTGCAGCGCTGGCAACACCGGCGCCATGCTGGTGGGGGCCGTGTTCAGCGTGAAACAGGTAGAAGGCATTCTTCGGCCGGCGCTGGCCAGCTTTGTGCCCAAACTCACTGGCGGGTACGGGGTCATGTTAGACGTAGGCGCCATTGCCGATTGCAAACCAGAGATTCTGGAGCAGTTTGGAGAAATTGGCTCTATCTGCGCAGAGTTCCTGCTGGACATTGAGAAACCCCGCGTGGGCCTCATGAACCTGGGAGAGGAAGAAGGCAAAGGCACCATGGTGACCCAGCCTACCTACAAACTCCTCAAAGAAAACAAATCCATCAACTTTATCGGGAACATTGAAGGCCGCGACCTGTTCAATGACAAAGCCGATGTCATCGTTTGCGATGGCTTCACCGGAAACGTCATTCTGAAACTGGCTGAGTCTATCTATGACATCCTGGTAGAGAAAAAAATCAATGATCCCTTCTTTGACCGCTTCAACTATGAGGCGGTTGGCGGAAGCCCCATTTTAGGGGTGAACGGGAACGCGGTCATTGGCCACGGCGTCTCCACCCCTACTGCTATCTGCAATATGCTGCACCTGGCCAACAAAATGGCAGAGTCCCATATCTCAGACAGATTCAGAAAATACTTTGGTGCCTAACAGGCACTCCTTCACCAGACAACCCTTCAGAACGATATGAGCAAAATAACCGCCGCGATCACCGGTGTGAGCGGATATGCCCCAGAGTATGTGATGACCAACCACGAGTTGGAGACCATGGTGGACACCAACGACGAATGGATCGTGAGCCGCACGGGCATCAAGGAAAGGCGCATCCTGAAGGGGGAAGACCAGGGCACCTCGGCCATTGCCATTCCGGCCGTGTTAGACCTCCTGAAAAAAACCAACACCGACCCTGCTGAGGTGGAAATGCTCATCTGCGCCACCACCACCCCAGACCTGGTGTTCCCGGCTACGGCCAATATCATCACTGCTGAAACCGGCTGTGTCAACGCCTTTGGCTATGACCTGCAGGCTGCTTGCTCTGGTTTCCTGTTTGCCCTGGCCACTGGGGCGCAGTTCATAGAGACAGGTAAATACAAGAAAATCATCATCGTGGGCGCTGATAAGATGTCCGCTATTGTAGACTATACAGACCGCGCTACTTGCATCATCTTCGGAGATGGTGGCGGAGCGGTCATGCTGGAGCCCAACACAGAAGGATTAGGGGTGCAGGACAGCATCCTGAAGTCCGATGGGTCCGGGGTTCCTTTCCTGCACCAGAAAGCGGGCGGCAGCCGCCGTCCGGCCACGCAGGAGACGCTTGACCGCCGCGAGCACTTCGCGTTCCAGGAAGGGCAGCAAGTATTCAAGTTCGCGGTGAAAGGCATGGCCGATGTGTCTGCCGAGATCATGGAGCGCAACCACCTGACCGCCGACGACATTGCCTGGCTTGTGCCGCACCAGGCCAACAAGCGCATCATTGACGCTACGGCCAACCGTATGGGCGTAGGCCCTGAGAAGGTGATGATCAACATCCAGAAATATGGCAATACCACCAGCGGCACCATTCCCTTGTGCCTGTGGGAGTATGAAAATCAACTTAAAAAAGGAGATAATGTGGTTCTAGCGGCTTTTGGCGGTGGATTTACCTGGGGCTCCATTTACCTCAAGTGGGCGTATGACCCCAAGTAAGCAGACTGTTTTTCGTCTTCTTTTATAAAATAGATCAAAAAATTCGGCTATCTTTGGCCGAATTTTTTTATGTCCAAACGGGAAAAACCCGTAGACATTTTAAACCGAAATACACCATACCCTATGGCAACAACCGCTGATTTCCGCAACGGGCTTTGCATTGAATTCAACGGCGACTTATGGCTCATCTCTGAGTTTCAGCACGTGAAACCAGGCAAGGGCCCCGCTTTCGTTCGCACCAAACTGAGAAACATCAAAACCGGTAAAGTACTGGACAACACCTTTACCGCCGGGGTGAAAGTAACCACCGCCCGGGTTGAGCAGCGGCCCCACCAATTCATCTTCAAAGACGATTACGGCTACAATTTCATGGACCTGGAGTCTTTTGAGCAGGTAAGCCTGGAAGAGCGTATGGTGCCTTTCGCTGACCTGATGAAGGAAGGCCAGGAAGTGACCATCCTGTTCCACGCGGAGACAGAAACGCCGCTCACCGCTGAACTTCCTACGTATGTAGAGCTGGTGATCACGTATACAGAACCGGGCATCAAAGGAGATACCGCCACCAATACCCTAAAACCAGCCATTGTTGAAACCGGAGCCACTATTTCTGTGCCCCTGTTCATTGGCCAGGACGAGAAAATCAAGGTAGACACGCGTACCTATACCTACGCCGAACGAGTAAAATAGAACTATGAAAGCCAAGGAAATCCAAGAACTGATTGATTTCATCGCGAAATCAGGCCTGAACAAAGTTGACATTGAGACCGAGGAGTTTAAAATCTCCGTGCAACGGGAAGCCAGCCAGAAAGTGAAATACACTACTGGCCCTGCGCAGGCACCACAGGCGCCTCAGGCCCTGCCAGCTGCCCCGGCCCCACAGGCCGCCCCTGCCGCACCCGCAGCCCCTCAACCGGCCGCTGATGACTCCAGCAAATACCTCACCATCAAGGCGCCTATGATTGGTACCCTTTACCGGTCAGCCAACCCAGAAACACCAGCGTTCGTGAACGTGGGCGACGAGGTGAAAAAAGGCCAGGTCATCTGTATCATTGAAGCCATGAAACTGTTCAACGAGATTGAATCTGAAGTTTCAGGCAGAATTGTAAAGGTATTGGTTGACAATTCCACCCCAGTGGAATACGACCAACCCCTGTTCTTGGTAGACCCTAGCTAATTCAATTTGAATATTTGAAAATTAGATGATTTGGAAATGGAGATACTATTTGTGTCTCCTTTTTCATCATATCATCTTCCCATCTCCAAATCTTCAAATCTTCTAATCTGACAACATGTTCAAAAAAATACTAATTGCCAACCGTGGCGAGATTGCGCTTAGGGTGATCCGAACGTGCAAAGAAATGGGAATCAAGACGGTAGCCGTGTACTCTACCGCCGATAAGGAAAGCCTGCACGTGCGTTTCGCGGATGAGGCCGTTTGCATTGGGCCTGCCTCTAGTGCCCTCTCTTACCTCAACATGCCTAACCTGATTGCCGCCGCGGAGATCACCAACGCCGACGCCATCCATCCTGGTTATGGTTTCTTGTCTGAAAACGCGGAGTTTTCCAGAATCTGCGCTGAAAACGGCATCAAGTTCATTGGCGCCTCCCCAGAGATGATCAACTCCATGGGTGACAAATCCTCGGCCAAGGAATACATGAAAAGAGCCGGGGTGCCTACCATTCCAGGTTCTGACGGGTTATTAGAGTCGGCTGAGCAAGGCAAGAAACTGGCCGCCAAAATCAAGTACCCGGTGATCATCAAAGCCACCGCTGGTGGTGGTGGGCGCGGGATGCGCATCATCAAATCAGCTGATGAATTTGACAAAGCCTGGAACGATGCCCGCCAGGAAGCCAAAGCGGCCTTCGGGAACGACGGCATGTACCTGGAGAAATTCGTGGAGGAACCCCGTCACATCGAGATCCAGATCGTGGGCGACCAGTTTGGCAAGGTATGTCACCTGTCTGAGCGGGATTGCAGCATCCAGCGCCGCCACCAGAAACTGATTGAAGAAACCCCCTCTCCTTTTATTGACGACGACCTGCGCGAGCGCATGGGCCAGGCAGCCATTGCCGGTGCTGCCGCCATCAACTATGAAGGCGTGGGAACCATTGAATTCCTGGTGGACAAGCACAAGGACTTCTACTTCATGGAGATGAACACCCGTATTCAGGTGGAGCACCCCATCACCGAGGAAGTAGTGAACTATGACCTGATCAAAGAGCAGATCAAAGTAGCGGCCGGTATCCCTATCTCGGGCAAGAACTACTACCCGCAGATGCACGCCATTGAGTGCCGCATCAACGCCGAGGATCCTAAGGCCAACTTCCGCCCTAGCCCCGGCAAGATCAACGTGCTGCACATTCCAGGTGGTCACGGGGTACGCGTAGACACGCACGTTTATGCGGGTTACACCATTCCAGCTAACTATGACTCCATGATCGCGAAACTGATTGTGAGCGCCCAAACGCGCGAAGAGGCGTTGGTGAAGATGAAGCGGGCCTTGAGCGAGTTTGTGATTGAAGGCGTAAAAACCACCATTCCGTTCCACTTAGCCATGATGGATGATGAAGGCTTCAAATCCGGAAACTTCACCACCAGCTACCTGGATAGCTACGATTTCACGCAGTTGTAAGAAGCTTGCCACTTTACCCACCAACAGAAAAGCAGCCTCACCCGGGCTGCTTTTCCGTTGGTGGGCTTTTCAGATTCTTATCCTAGGATTTAGTTACTCCTCCCTTTTAAGAATGCATTCGTTTTTTAGATGGTGCCTCTCCGGGCTGTTACTGGCGTGTACCGGTTGTACAGATCAGCTGTATATGAAAGTGCAGCAACCAGCAGCGGTTTCCTTCGCCTCCGCTCCTGCCCAATTTTTGGTACTCTCTCTGGATAATGTCCCTATAAAAGGATCCTCTGAGAAAACGAAGGCGGTTTATTCCAAGGCCAGACAGCAAGCCTTGGCCAGCGTTCAGGAAGAGGTAGCTAAAAGAAATATCACCAAGGCCATCCTGGCAGACAGTGCCGATGGGGTCCCAACCCTTTTGCAGAAGTCCCCCCTTTCGCGGGAAGTGGTGCAGGAACTGTGTCTCCAGAAATAAACCACGCATGTGCTGGCCCTGCATTCTTTGACGGCAGACATCCAAAGAACCGGAGTCACCATAGGCGACCAGGTGCCGGTTCACCCCAAGGTAGGGCGCCCAGGTTATATATGGCATTACACCGTTCTGGTTTCCGCGCAGTGGGTACTGTATGACCGCCAAGGCTTGGTAGTGGATTCTGCTCTGGTTTCTGCCCGCACCCCCTTCGTGTTCTCCGCAGAGAATACCCGAAGCCTCACTATTCTTACCCCCTCCCCGGCCCAGTCTGGTGCTTCCATTAGTGCGGCCGCCAAGGCCAATGGTCAGATATATGCCCAGCGCTTGAGTGCAAAAGACATAGTGGTGAATCGCCCCTACTACCGTACTGGTGATCTGGCGCCGGCTGCTGAATGGATCAAGGCCAGAAACTGGCCCGTAGCCGCTGCTTTGCTTCTGCCCCTGGCCTCTTCCGGCTCTTCTCCGGTATCCATCAAAGCAGCGTACAACCTGGCCATACTCTCTGAGGCGCAGGGCAACCGAGAAGAAGCCAGGCTATGGGCCCAACAGGCTGCCCAGGCAGGAGATGGGTTGGCACGCAAGATGCTGGCCGACCTGGATAAAAACCGATAGCCCTAAAAGCAATTCACCCGTTTGGGGCCTGTTTTTCAATAAACAGGCCCCAAACGGGTGAATTGCTTTTTATCCAGGACAGGTGCTTATTTCACCAAGGCTTCATTCGTTACCAATTCCTCCAACTCCTGGAACCACTCCTGGCCGTAGCGCCGGATGAGCGGTTCCCGCAGAAACTTGTAAACTGGTACGCCTAACTCCTGCCCAAAAGAGCAGGCAGGGTTGCAGATTTCCCAGCGGTCGTAGTTCAAGGCCTCAAATCCGTCATATTTGGTGATTCGGATGGGGTACAGATGGCAGGAAATAGGCTTCTTCCAAGAGATCTTACCATCCAGGTAGGCTGCCTCAATGGCACACTTGAGGGTAAGGTTCTCGTCATAGATAGCGTATGCGCACTCGCGGTTCCCAATGGTGGTGGTACTGAAGTCGCCGTTGAATTCTTCTACAAATAAACCCTGCGCTTCCACGGCGGCTACGCCTTCTGCTGACATATATGGCTTTACGTAGGCATAGACCTCCGCCAGGATAGGCAATTCATCTTGTTCCAGCGGGGCACCTAAATCCCCCTCCACGCAGCAGGCGCCTTTGCATTTCTCCAGATTGCAGACAAAGAACTTTTCTTTTAGGTCGTCTGAGAGAACGGTGTTTTGTAGTACTATCATGAGCTTCTTCTTACAGCAGAAAGACAAAAGTACCGCTATTTAAGTTCGACCGCAAAAACAGGAATAAGAATATCAGAAATCAGGAACACCGCCTTTTTTGTGGAGGTTTTTTACAAAAAGGACAAAATACCTAAACCTCCATAACCCAAGCCAGGGCTTTTGTCTCGTTTTCAAAAAAATGGGTGTCAAACGCCACTCCTCCGCCCCCTTTCATAAGCATGTTCTCTACGGCCATCTTGTTGAAAATATCAGTAGCCACAATCACCGCCATCCGTTTTACCTGCCCCCTCCTTGAAAACTCGGGCGCCCACTCCCGGGCGGTCCATTCCTGGTCTGCGGGTCTGATGGCTTTCGCGTTGGTATTGTCCCCTATCCATCGGGTTACCGGATGTTCTGTGACCAGTTGGAGGTAAATGTCAAGAATTTGCCGGTATTCCTCACTGTTGACAAAGTCTTGCCACTGGGTCCGGACCAACTTGAGGTTCTCATCATAGGTAATGATGATTTTATCGTTTTTGAAATATATCATGTTGTGGTCTGTCTGTTTGTCTATGGGCATGGGAGATCTATTCTTTCTGAAATGACCGATAATACCCTGCTTTGAGCTATTCGTATTATCAGGCACTTCCTTCTCCAGCGCACTGCCCTAGGAACAAATGTAAGAAATAACCCTATTCTTTTCTTCCCATCTTCAACAAGGCCCTGACCTCCGGGTTAAGGCAGGCCCCAAAAGAATTTTGGGTTAAATTTTAAAGGAATGAAGCATCCTCGTTATATAATTGGAACCGCTACAGGCAAACCAGCAGGAATGCAGAACATGCCCTCTGATAATGCCACTTTATTCCGTAATTTTGTGTTCTCCCTGAAGATAGAATTATTGTGAGCATGGATTACCTGAAACTCCTGAATGAGTCACAGCGAGCCGCTGTTTTAAATACCGAAGGCCCTTGTATGATTATTGCCGGGGCGGGCTCCGGCAAAACCCGGGTGCTGACCTACCGCATTGCGCATTTGCTGGAGAAAGGGATTGATCCGTTCAATATCCTCTCCCTCACCTTTACTAACAAGGCCGCCAAAGAAATGCGGGGCCGGATTGAGAAAGTAGTGGGCCCCGAGGCCAAGAACCTTTGGATGGGAACCTTCCACTCCGTTTTCTCGCGTATCCTTCGGGCCGAGGCCCAGAAAATAGGCTATCCCAGCCACTTCACCATCTATGACTCTGATGATTCCAAAACGCTCATCCGGAACATTGTGAAGGAGATGAACCTGGATGACAAGCTCTACAAGCCCAACATGGTGCTGGGGCGCATCTCGGCGGCCAAAAACAAACTCATTTCGGTAGCGCAGTACCTGCGCGACCCGGCCATCCAAGCTGATGACGAAGCCGCGCTCCGCCCGAAAATAGGCCAGATTTTCAAAACCTATGCGGAACGCTGCTTCAAGGCCGGCGCCATGGACTTTGACGATTTGCTATTCAACACCAACGTGCTCTTCAGAGACCATGTGGACGTGCTGAACAAATACCAGCATATTTTCAGGTACGTGATGGTAGACGAGTACCAGGATACCAACTATAGCCAGTACCTGATCACCCGCAAACTTTCGGCGAAAGACCGCAACATCTGCGTGGTAGGGGATGATGCCCAGAGTATCTACGCCTTCCGCGGCGCGGATATCCAGAATATCCTCAACTTTGAGCGTGATTACCCAGAACTGGAAGTCTTCAAACTGGAGCAGAACTACCGCTCTACCCAGCACATTGTAAAGGCGGCCAACAGCGTCATCAAGAACAACAAGGCCCAGCTGCGCAAAGACGTGTTCTCTGAAAACGAGGAAGGCCAGCTCATTGACGTGATCAAAGCCAGCTCAGACAACGAGGAAGGTAAACTGGTAGCCCACGCCATCTTTGAGGAGAAGATGAACCAGCACCTCTCCTATGAGGATTTCGCCATCCTTTATAGAACCAACGCCCAAAGCCGGGCCATGGAAGAGGCCCTGCGGAAGATGAACATCAAATACCGCATTGTGGGCGGTTTGTCGTTCTACCAACGCAAGGAGATCAAGGATTTGATTTCGTATTTGCGCCTGGCCATTAACCATAACGACGAGCAGGCCCTGCGCCGGGTGATCAACTACCCTAAACGCGGCATTGGCGACACCACCATTGAGAAACTGATTGTGACCGCCAATGAAACCGACCACAGCCTCTGGGAAGTGGTGAGTCACGCCACCCAACTGGTAGGCGGAAGAGCGGGCGCGGCCATTGATGATTTCGCCACTAAGATCAAGAGCTTCGCGGTTATTGCCGAACAGAAGGACGCATTTGAGGCGGCTACTTATATTGCGAAGCACTCCGGGTTGGTAGACGACCTATACGCTGACAAATCTGTAGAGGGGCTAGCCCGGTACGAGAACATCCAGGAGCTGCTGAACGCCATCAAAGAGTTCGTGGACGACCCCGAGAAGGAAGACAATTCGCTGGCGCTGTTCCTGCAAGACATTGCCCTGCTCACCGACTCTGACACCAAGAAGGAAGAGGAAGGCGAGTACGTGACCATGATGACCATCCACTCGGCCAAAGGCTTGGAGTTCCGGAACGTGTTCATTGTGGGCATGGAAGAGAACCTGTTCCCGAGCCAGATGATGCTGCAAAGCCGCGCCGACCTGGAAGAGGAACGCCGTCTGTTCTACGTGGCCATCACCCGCGCTGAGAAGAAACTGACCCTCTCCTACGCCACCAGCCGCTACCAGTGGGGGAACCTGCGGGCCGCCGAGAAAAGCCGGTTTATTGACGAGATAGACCCAACCTTCCTCAACTTCAAATTCGGGGAGGAGCGCCCCACGTTTGAGAAGGTACTGCAGCGGAAAACGCCGGTTTCACAACTGGTTTCGCCGGTGAAGAAGCCGTCTGCGGCCCCTAACTACAACCCTCCGGCCGACTTTACGCCTAGTGACACCTCTAACCTACAGGCCGGTATGCGCGTAGAGCACCCTAAATTCGGGTTTGGCACGGTGGCCAAAATGGACACCCAGGGAAACTCTGTGAAAGCCATTATTGACTTTGAAGGGGTGGGCGAGAAAACCCTGCTCCTCAGTTTCGCCAAGCTGCGCATACACGCCTAAACGAAGACTCAAGACGTAAGATATAAGACAGAAGACTTCCCTTACTACCCGTTTTAGGCTTTATTTCCTGAATCAGGCCTAAAACGGGTAAGTTAATCATGACACCCTGGAAAATCTTGTGTCTTATGTCTGGTGTCTTATGTCCATCCGTATTTAATTCTTACTTTTGACCTTGCAACACACACTATCACCATGGTAGCCAGTTCCTCATTTAAACAAGAGCTTTTGCTGCGGGAGTACGGCCGCAACGTTCAGAACATTGTACAGTACATTCTCACCGTAGAGGACCGCACCAAACGCAACCAGCTGGCCCAGCTGCTGGTGAACCTGATGGGACGCCTGAACCCCAACGTAAAGGACATCCAGGATGCCCAGCACACCCTCTGGAATCACTTGTTTGTGATGTCTGACGGCAAACTGGACGTAGACGCCCCGTTTGAGCTGAGCGCCATGGACTACCTGAATGACAAGCCCCAGCGGGTAGATTACCCTACGCAGACGCCCCGTTACAAGCACTATGGCTCTAACCTGGAACGGCTCATTGACAAAGCCAAGCAGATCAATGATCCGCAGGAACGGGAAGCCGCCATCATCTCCATCGGGAAACTGATGAAAGTCCTGTACCGCACCTACAACAAGGACAGCGTCACAGATGAGGTCATTCTGGAGAACCTCCGCGAACTTTCCAAGAAAGAGCTGGACCTGGATCCTTCTCTGCTGGAAAAAGGCAATTTGTTTGAAAGTACCATTAAAACGCCGCAGGGCCCTGGAAACAACTTCCAACGGGAACAAAGCAACCAGAAGTACAAGAACAACAACAACCAGAACAAGAATAATCAGAATCGCAGCAAGAATAAATAAGAACGCATGGCTTCTTTTGAAGTAATAGGCGGCCGTACTTTACACGGCGAGATTATCCCACAGGGAGCAAAAAATGAGGCGTTACAGATCCTGTGCGCTGTATTACTTACCCCAGAACCAGTTACCATTTCCAATGTCCCCAACATCAGGGACGTGAACAAGCTGATTGAGCTCTTGGGCGACATGGGGGTAGACGTGGAGCAGACTGCTCCAGACACCTATGTGTTCAAAGCCGAGAACGTCAACCTGGACTACCTCTCCTCAGAAAGATTTGTGGAGCAGGCGCGTGCCATCAGAGGCTCTGTGATGATCCTGGGCCCTATGCTGGCCCGCTACGGGGTGGCCAAACTGCCTAAGCCCGGCGGAGACAAGATTGGTCGCAGAAGGCTGGACACGCACTTTCTGGCGTTTGAGAAGTTAGGTGCTAAGTTCACCTATGACGCCAATGACAGCTTCTACCACCTGGAAGGAAAAAACCTGAAAGGCACCTACATGCTGCTGGACGAGGCCTCCGTAACCGGGACCGCCAACATTGTGATGGCGGCCGTTTTGGCCGAAGGCATTACCACCATCTACAATGCCGCCTGTGAGCCTTATTTGCAGCAGCTGTGCAAGATGCTGGTACGCATGGGCGCCAAGATCAGCGGCATAGGTTCTAACATGCTCATCATTGACGGCGTGGAGAAACTAGGCGGGACCGAGCACCGCATGCTGCCCGACATGATCGAGATTGGCTCTTTCATAGGCCTGGCGGGCATGACCGGCTCAGAGATCACCATCAAAGACGCCCAGATAAGGGAATTGGGTCTGATCCCGGACACGTTCCGGCGGTTAGGCATCAAAATGGAGTTCCATGGCGATGACATCTTCATCCCGGCCCAGGATTCCTACGAGATTGACACCTACATTGACGGCAGTATCCTGACCGTTTCTGACCATACCTGGCCTGGCTTCACGCCTGACTTGCTGAGCATTGCCTTGGTAGTGGCTACGCAGGCCAAGGGTACGGTACTCATTCACCAGAAGATGTTTGAGAGCCGCTTGTTCTTCGTGGACAAACTCATTGACATGGGCGCGCAGATCATCCTCTGCGATCCGCACCGCGCCAACGTGATCGGGCAGAACAAGCAGGTGCCTCTACGCGGAATCTCCATGACCTCGCCTGACATCAGAGCAGGGGTTGCCTTGTTGATTGCCGCCCTTTCGGCCGAAGGTCGCAGTGTGATCCACAACATTGAGCAGATTGACCGCGGGTACCAGAACATTGACGGCAGGTTGAACGCCCTGGGCGCGCAGATCACCCGTATCTAGCGATCACAATAACGGCCATAGCCGATTTATATCAAAAAAGGGAAGTCATGTACATGGCTTCCCTTTTTTTGTCTTGCTTTCCTGACGGCCTTTTTAAACCAGGAAACGAAGGCTCAAACGATTACACCTGCTAACTTATTGCTGCCCCTTTTGCGGGTTACTTATTGGTACTGACGGCATTAAGGCTAAAAACCTATGCCTATGAAAACTGTTCAGACTGTACCCGTATGGATGCTCTTGTTGGGGATCTTTTCCCTGTTGATGGCCTGTGAGTCATCCCCGAAACAATCCTCTTCAGAGGCGATGGAAGCTACCGCTTCCCCAGATGCCACTGCGGAAAATAAGGAAACCCCACCCCAGCAAAATATCATCAAACATGCGGCTGTCCGGTTTCAGGTGCAGGACATGGCAAGCACTACCCAATACATTGAAAGTACCGCCCGAAAGCACCAAGGCCTGATTACCAATACGGGTCAACATACGGAGGGAGACGAGCACACCATAGACTTCGAGATCAGGGTGAGCCCCCAGAACTTCCTGCCTTTGCTAGACCAACTACAACAGCACAGCACCAAACTGGACTACCGCACCCTTTCCACGGATGATGTCTCCCTTGAGATGGTGGATGTGGCCGCTCGCCTTAAGGCCAAAAGAACGACAGAGGAAAGGTTTCTTAGCCTCCTGAAGGAAGCCAAAACCATAGAGGAGATCATCAAGGTGGAATATGAGTTGCAGCGGATCAGAGAAGACATTGAGCGGGCTGATGCCCGGCTAAGGCACCTTTCTGATCAGACTGCCTACAGCACCATCAAGCTGAGTATCTACCAAATAGTGCCCATGAGTTTCTCAGAACGGGTGGGTTTGGGGAGCCGCTTCTACAATGCCTTTGGCACCGGATGGCAGTTGTTCATTTCTTTGCTGGTAGGCGTCTGTTATCTATGGCCAGTGGTGCTTCTCCTGCTAGGGTTCTGGCTGGCTCGCAAGCATAGAATGGTGTAAAACAAACTTCCTGTTTAGGGGTCCTTTTCTAATAAGAAGCCCCTAAACAGGAAGTTACCTCAATCCTCAGATCCTTCTTTCTCCCTCCGGCTGCCGCGGTAGAGTTCGTACTTAAACAATCGGCATTCTATAGGCCCATTGTACAGCGGAATACGCCGTGAAGGCTTTAAGCCGATGTGTTTGGCGGCTTCCAGGTTTCCGGTGAAGAGGCAGGCGTCCCAGTTCTGGAAATTGGTCTTAAGCGTGTCTCCGATCATTTTGTAGAGGCCATTGATCTCGCTTTCCTCCCCTATCCGCTCGCCGTAAGGGGGATTCATGACAACCATTCCTTGTTCGGCTGGTTTCACGGCCTCTTTGAAGTCCAGTTGCTTTACCCGTACCAGATGCTCCAGTTCTGCATACTCCAGGTTCTGGAAAGCGGCCTCCACAAAGTCAGGGTCCACGTCAGACCCAAAGATCTCCACCTCAACCGTTGGGTCTTCCAGGGCCAGGGCGTCTTGGCGTACGCGCTCATACAAGGCAGCGTCATAATCAGGCCAGCGCATGAACCCGAAATCCTTGCGGTACAGGCCAGGCGCAATGTTATGGGCCAGCATGGCTGCCTCGGCCAGGAACGTACCCGAGCCGCACATGGGGTCATAGAGCGGGGTTCTCTTGTCCCAGCCACTCAGCAGCAGGATACCGGCCGCCAGCACTTCATTGAGCGGGGCCACGTTCGTCTGCTGGCGGTAACCACGACGGTGCAGAGAATCGCCGGAAGAATCAAGCGCCAAAGTCACGATGTTCTCGTGCATGTGCAGGTTGATGCGTACATCTGGGGTGGTCACGTCTACGCTGGGCCGCTGGCCGGTCTTGTCCCGGAACTGGTCTACAATGGCGTCTTTGGTGAGCTGCGACACAAACAACGAGTGCTCAAAAGTGGAACGGGCCACCACCGCGTTGATGGCGAAGGTGTCGTTCACTCCCAGGAACTGGCTCCAGTCCTGCTCCCTCACTTTCAGGTAGAGTTCCTTCTCATCACGGGCTTTGAACTGGGCAAAAGGCTTCAGGATCCTGATGGCGGTGCGGCACCAGAGGTTGGCCTGGTACAGCAGGTACTGGTTTCCGCTGAAGGTGACGGCCCGCACGCCTACTTTCACATATTGCGCCCCTAGGTCGCGGAGTTCCTGCGCCAGTACTTCCTCTAAACCAGCCAGGGTGGTGGCCGTCATGTTGAAATTGGCAGATGTTTTTGATTTAGCCATAGAATGCCTGAAATAGTTTGTGCGGGCGGTGGCCCGACAGATTCAAAAGAAGGGGCAATTTCGGAAAAAATACGGGGCTGCCACACACCTGTTTTGTCAACTTAGGTGCATTGACCAAATGGGTTAGTGAATAAACGCTCGCACTTATTAAAAAAATTTATTTTAATTAGCGGTATACCTGCACCTAAAACAAGATTTTTCCCGCATATTTGGTATTCCACGCACCTCTATCAAACTCTACTTAATTTACATGTCAAAAGTAATGTCTTCTCACCCCTCTGATCAAGCAGCCCAGGGCAGCCAGGTAAATTACACCCGGTCCATGGCCATCATCGGGGCCTTGTTTTTTGTGTTCGGGTTTGTAACCTGGCTCAACTCAGTCCTCATCCCCTACCTCAAGATCGCCTGCGAACTTAATAACTTTGAGTCGTATCTGGTCGCATTCGCCTTTTACATCGCGTATCTGGTCATGGGCATTCCTGCCGGCTGGCTTCTGAAAAAAACCGGCTACAAAAAAGGCATGTCAGCGGGCTTGCTGATCATTGCCATTGGGGCCCTGATTTTCATTCCGGCGGCCATGAGCCGTACCTATGCGTTGTTCCTACTGGGCTTGTTTGTGCAGGGTACCGGCTTAACAGTATTGCAGGCGGCGGTGAACCCCTACGTGTCCATCATCGGACCGGCGGAGAGTGCCGCCAAACGCATCAGTATCATGGGTATCTGTAACAAGATAGCCGGTTCTGCCGCTCCTTTTATCTTAGGTAGTATCTTACTGGCAGGCGCCGATGACCTGGTAGCCGGATTGGAGAACATGGACCTGGCGCAGAAAGCAGCCGGTCTGGATGCGCTTGCTTCGCGCGTGATCACTCCTTATCTGGTGATCACCGGTATTCTGGTAATCCTGGCGGTGTTCACCTATTTCTCAGGTCTGCCTGAAGTAGACACCGAGCAGGAGGACGAAACCGTAGCGGCCGCCAACACGGGCAAAACCAGCGTATTCCAATTCCCTCACCTGGTGATTGGGGCATTGAGCTTGTTCCTGTACGTGGGCGTGGAAGTAATGGCCGGTGATACCGTGATCAGCTACGCCTCCAGCCAGGGCATTCCCTTAGACGAAGCCACCCGCTTTACCACCTTCACCTTATGGGCCATGATTGCCGGTTACATTGTGGGAATTATTGCCATTCCAAAGTATTTGACTCAGCAGAAGGCTTTGCAGATCTGTGCCATTTTGGGAGTGGTTTTCACCTTATCGGCCATTTTCACCGAAGGGTATGTGTCTGTATTGAGCATTTCCTTGCTGGGTATCGCTAACTCATTGATGTGGCCTGCTATTTTCCCGCTGGCCATTGCTGATCTGGGCCGCTTCACCAAAATGGGTTCTTCCCTCCTCATTATGGGTATCGCTGGAGGCGCACTCCTTCCGCTTCTGTACGGTTTACTGGCTGACATCATCAATCCGCAGCAAGCTTACTGGATGATGGTACCGTGCTACCTGTTTATCTGGTATTTCGCGGCCATTGGGTATAGAATCAGAACCCGGTAAGTCCTTCCGTATTCAGCCTGCTTTTTGATAAGACGGCCAAACCCATAGAAAAAGCCACCCCAACCCGGGTGGCTTTTTCTATGGTAACCAGGTCTGCCGTTTTCTCTGCGCATTTCCGTACTTTTGCCCCACACTCAGCGTACCCGTTCATGATGATTCAAAAAGAGGCGTCTTTGCAGCCTTACAACACCTTTGGTATAGACGCAAAAGCCAGCCTTCTGGCAGAGTTCTCTTCGGTGGAAGAACTCCGGGAACTCCTTCAAAACCCCGAGGTACAGGCCCTGCCTACGTTAGTCTTAGGAGGAGGCAGCAACGTGCTCTTCACCCAGGATGTGGAAGCAGCGGTGCTTTTAAACCGGATCAAAGGCATTACCCAAACCCCAGAGGCAGACGGAAAACACGTGCTGGTTACCTCAGGCAGCGGCGAGACATGGCACGACCTGGTCCTTTACACGCTGGAGAACGACCTGGGTGGGATTGAGAACCTGTCGCTTATTCCGGGAACGGTGGGCGCGGCTCCGCTTCAAAACATAGGCGCCTACGGCGTAGAGTTGAAAGACACTTTCCAATCATTGGAAGCCTTGGTAATGGCTACTGGGAACGTGGTCACCTTTAATAAAGAGCAATGCGGTTTTGGATACCGTGAAAGCGTCTTCAAGAAGGAAGCCAAAGGTCAGTTTATTGTCACCTCAGTTACGCTGCGGCTAACCAAAGAGCACCAGTTCAATACCTCCTACGGGGCTATCCAGGATACCCTGGCCCAGCAACAGGTGAAGGAACTGAGCTTGAAAGCCATCAGTGAGGCGGTGTGCCACATCAGGAGAAGCAAATTACCAGACCCGGCCAAAATCGGGAATGCCGGCTCCTTTTTCAAAAACCCCGAGATTCCGCTGGCCCTGTTTGAAATTTTGAAATCACAGTACCCCGGCATCCCAGGCTACCCGGTTACCCCTGAAACCGTGAAAGTACCCGCCGGATGGCTCATTGAGCAATGCGGCTGGAAAGGCAAGGTATTGGGGGCTCATGGCGTGCACAAAGACCAGGCGCTGGTGCTGGTCAACTACGGCGGTGCCGCCGGAAATGACGTAAAAACCCTCGCCTACGAGATCATCACATCCGTAGAGGAGAAATTCGGCATCCGCCTTACCCCAGAGGTGAATATTATTTAAGGAGCTAGACAAAACCCAAACCTTTTCCTAATTGAAAGATTTCTTCTTCCAGGTATTTTGTAAAGGTCTTGGTGGCGAATTATTCAGAATTTTATTTTCCACCATTACCGTTCGCTACCAAGATCCTTTCAGGATGACAAAGGAGAAAGGTGAAGGAAAACAGGGGTTGAAAACAGGAAGAAACTCAGCTGTGCGTAGAGTTAGCTCTGCTGTCCGCTCAGTTGTGCGTAGAGTTAGCGGCAGCGCTCTATGCACAATTGAACCGCCAATCTCCAGATTGGCATGCTGTTACAAACAGGTACAAGCGCTTCTTCCATTCCATTATAGAAAGTACCCAAAGCCTTTTCAGAATGACAAAAAAGCAGGGTAACGAGTAAAAAGTACAGTTAGAACCTGATGCACAGATTAAAAAACAGAGAGGGGAGCCAGTTTTCACTGGCTCCCCTCTCTGTTTAATCCGTTTCAAGCCTGATTCCTAAAAACCAAGGTCAAAACCACCTATTACTTCAACACTATCACGGACACGCCGTCACCGCCGCGCTCTACGTGCTCATCACTTACGCTGGCTACTTCGCGCAGGGTGCGCACGTAATCCCGGATGATCATCTTCAGGATGCCGTTTCCGCGCCCGTGGATGATCTTCACCTCGGGCATGCCCAGCATGATGGCATCATCCATGAAATTCATCACGGTGGTCAGGGATTCCTCGGCGCGTTGGCCGCGTACGTCCAGCGTGTACTGGAAATCAGCCATGCGCTGTGTCACATCCAGGCCTCTGGATGGTACCGTGGCGGTGGCCAGTTCCTTTTCCTTCTTCGCCTTTTCACGCACCACGGTTGGGTCTGGGCGCTCCAGTTTCTCCAGCTTCACAATGGTCTTCAAGCCCCCGAAGCTCACTTCCGCGGTCTTGCCTTTGATAGCCAGCAGCTCGCCTACCGAATCTTGGCCAATCAACGCTACCCGTTCACCGGGTTGTAAAGGTCCGGTAGGCACTGAGCCATTGCGTTTGAACACCGGTTTAGGTTCAGGAATCAGCTTTTCTTTAAACGTCTCTAATTCCTGGCGTGCTACCTTGGTCTGCTCTTTGTCAGCCTGGCTGCGCTTGATCTGCTCAATAGTACTCTCAATTTGCTGGTTCGCATCTTTCAAGAGCAGCTTGGCCTGACCTTTGGCAGTCCGGATGATGTCCTGCTTGCTTTCCTCCAGGTGCTGCTTGAGGGCAGTATACTCTTCTACCTGTTTCTGCAGTTTCCGCTCATGCTTGGCTGCCGCGATGTTACGGCGCTCCAGGTCGGTTTTCTCCTGTTCCAGTTGCTCAAGCAATTTGTCGTAGCGTATCTTCTCCTTCCCTACCAGGGTACCCGCCTTGTCAATGATGTGCTTCGGCAAGCCGATTTTACGGGCGATCTCCAGGGCGAAGGAAGAACCGGGTTTGCCTATCTCCAGTTGGTAGAGCGGTTGCAGTTCAGCGGGGTTGTAACGCATGGCCCCGTTTACAATGCCATCGTTCTTCTCCGCGAAGTTCTTCAGGTTGGTGTAGTGGGTGGTGATCACGCCAAACACTTTCTGCTGGTGCAACTGGCCTAACACGGCCTCGGCAATGGCCCCGCCCAGGGCGGGCTCCGTACCCGTCCCGAACTCATCAATCAGCACCAATGACTTCTTATCTGCCAGCAACACGAACTGCTTCATGTTCTGCAAGTGGGAGCTGTAAGTACTCAAGTCATTCTCAATGGATTGTTCATCGCCCATGTCCAGGAACACGTCACTGAACAGGCCGGCCTCTGAACCTTCTTCCACCGGAATCAACAGACCGCACTGCAGCATGTACTGCAAGAGGCCAGCCGTTTTCATGGCCACGGATTTACCCCCGGCATTGGGACCCGAGATCAACAGGATACGCTGTTCCTGATCCAGTTCCAGCGACAAAGGCACGGCTTTCTTGCCCTGTGCCTGCAAGGTAAGGTGCAAAATGGGGTGCCGGGCGTTCTTCCATTTCATGACCGGCCGCTTTTGCAGCTCCGGCATGATGGCACCCAGTTTATTGGCCACCACCGATTTGGCCCTGATAAAGTCCAGCAAAGACAGGAATTGGTACGCTTTGCGCAAGCCCGGCAGGTGGTGCCGCACCTGGTTTGTGACCGCGGTCAGTAACCGGATCAGTTCGCGGTGGTAGGCGTTCTCCAGGTCTTTGATGTCATTGTTCAGTTCAAAGACGCTTTCGGGCTCCAGGAAAACGGTCTGGCCCGTGGCCGATTCATCATGGATCAACCCTTTGATGCGGCGCTTGTACTCGGCAATGACCGGGATCACCAAACGGCCACCCCGAATGGTAGGCTCGGCATCTCCAGGCGTCCAGCCTTCGTTCTTGGCGTGGCGCAGGATGCTGCTGATGGTCTTCCGGAGCTGCGTCTGTTGCCCGATCAGGTCGCGCTTCACCCGTTGTAGTTCCGGCGAGGCATCATCTTTCACGTGGCCGTTGTCGTCTACCAGTTTCTCCAGCGACGCCACCAAGGCACGGTCTACCTCCACGCCTTCGGTTAAGGCCTTGAGGGTGGGGTATTCGCCTTCCTCCGACTCCACAAAGAAGCCCAGGGCTTGACGGATGGCCCGCAAGGACATCTTCACCTCAAACACGCCGCGCACCTCCAGGAACGCCCCTTCCAAAGAAGCGCGGTTCAGGTGCTCGGTGACGTCAAAGTAATAGCTGGCGGGGAAATCCTCGCCGGAGCGCAGGATATTGGCGAACTCATGCGTTTGCAGTAACAGGCGCTGCACCAGGTCAAAGCGGTCCAGGAAAGACACGCGCTCCACGAACTTCCGCCCCAGCGGACTCAGGCACGCCTCAGACAACATCTCCCGAATTTGGGTAAACCCTATTTTCTGCTCAAAATTTGATGGATATATCAAGTCTCTTCTTTTTCTAGTTTTATTTTTTTCTGCTTCTGGCCCGCTTTTACAAAAGTAGCGCAAATACGGGATTGGGTAGCATTTCAGAACACCTCGCTGCCCCGGTATGTTCCGTGACGCCTAAGAATTATTCAGGCACTCCTAACTTAACATATATTTCCACCTAAAGACACCATCAGAACTTTTCCTCTATCCCCAAGCCAAACAGCGCGTAGTCATATTTCACTGGATCTGCGGGATCATACTGGCGCAGGTTCTGGGTAAGTTCCTCGGCCATGGCCCAGTCTGATTGGGTGCGTTGGATAATGCCTAGTCTGCGGGCCACGCGCTGCACGTGCACATCACAGGGGCAAACCAGATCTGCAGCAGACATTTGGTTCCAGATCCCGAAATCTACTCCGGCCTTATCCTGGCGGACCATCCAGCGCAGGTACATGTTAATGCGTTTACACGCTGATTTCTTGGTCGGGGTGGAAATGTGCTTCCGGGTACGGTGAGGAGCCTCCGGCAACGAGAACACGAGGTTGTAAAAGTGCTCCAGCCGGGCTTTCTGAGTGGCTAGCGGTACGGCCCCCTCTCCCATGAATGCCTCCTCCAAACTTTCATGCCGCTCATAAAACCACCGGAAGAAATGGACCAGGTACAGCAAATCAGTGTCATTGAAGGTGCGGTGCTTGAAGCCGAGGAGTTGTTTCAGGTCCTCGTCCTGGTGCTGCGTGATGAACTGGTAGGGCGCGTGGTCCATGCGTTGCAGCAATTGGTGGCATTTGCTGATAATGGTCTTGCGCTGCCCCCAGGCCAGAATGGCCGCAAAGAACCCGGCAATCTCTATGTCCTGCTTCTGGGTGAACAAATGCGGGATAGAGACCGGGTCATGCGGAATGAAGTCTGGGGTGTTGTACCGCCGGAAGCGGTCTTCCAGTAAAGCTTCTAGTTGGGCATGGCTATAGGTCATGAAGGGCAATTGGGTAAATCCACTGGGTAAGAAACAGAAAAGGGGTGGTTTGGTTAAAAATAACAAGAAACTCCTTTTAGCCGGAAGAGCAGTTTTCCCTGTTTAAATGGAAAAAGAGGCAAAAAACGGTTCCTAAGGAAGTCCCGTTTTTTGCCTCTTTCCATCAAAAATTAGAGAAAACCTAAGGCATGTAAGACACTTCTACTCTGAAGCGTTTATCTACGGCTCCAATCTGCTGGCAGGCTTTCTTGGACAGTTTCACCAACACTTTGTCATTGTCACCGGTAGCGGGCAGCTTGCCAATCACACGCACGTACACGGTCTGGTCGTTCATGGGGTTTTTCACCGCCATGATGGTGCCTACCGGGGCGGTTTTGTGCAGGGCCAGGAATTTATTGGCGTCGGTGCGGGTCTCAATCTGTTCGGCCATGCCGCTCTCATTCACTCGAGACACATATTCTGTGGTTTTGGCTACGGGCCTCTCTTCTGCGCTATCTGGTTTAGGGGCAGTCGCCGCAGGTTTGGCTGGCGTGATGGGCTTGGCCGTGGTGGCCACTGCTGGCGTGGTGGCGGGGGTGTTCACCGCTTTTTTAGGGGCGGTAACCACGTCATCAGTCTCTGGGGTATATACCTTGGCGCTGGCGGCGGCTTGGTTAGGGGCTTTTTCGCCCACGCCCACAATCAGGCTCTGGCCTACCTTCACCGTGGAAGCGGTCAGGTTGTTCCACTTCTTCAGATCGTCAATGCTCACATTATGCTGGTTGGCGATGGAGAAAAGCGTCTGACGGGCCTGTACTGTGTGGCGCTTGTTTCCCTTGGCGTCTACCTCATAGGTACGGTTCGCCGCCGGACTGGCCACCGGTTCCGGGGAAGCAGCGGCTGCTGAAGCGGTACCAGAGGCGCCCGGTCTCAAAGGAATAAGCACCGTCTGCCCTACTACCAGGGCCTTGTCCACGTTCTTGTTGGCTTCCACAATCTTCGCCACGGCCACCCCGTATTTGCGGGCCAGCGCATAGAGGGTCTCCCCTGGGGTCACCTTATGGGTGATGTAGGTTTTCCCGTTCTGGGTTTTGATTCCGGTGGAATCACGGAGGAACAAAGTCTCAGCAGAGGCGGCACTGTATGAAAACAGAGCACAACCTAACACAAACACAAACTTCTTTAACATGGACTCTATTTCAATTAGCTAATACAACATAAAGGGCAGGCTTTGGGGCAAAGGCCTCCGCAGAAACGTCTTGCCCTCCCCAACAACGGGAGTTTCATACAACCAACGGCACCTCCCAGCCTATCTTTAAACGGCCAAAACCCTTGCGGGGGTGTAAGTTACCAAAAAAGTTAGAAACCTTCTTCCCTGCATTTCCGTTTAGAGGCCGCTTTGCCACGTCTTGCTTCTGCCGGGGGCTGTTTTTTGCTTCCTTTGCAGAAATCGGGCCTAAAACAGGTAGACCACTTTATATTCTTCGTTCAGCTTGAGGGCCGCTTCAAATTTATTACCCGTCTTGGGCGAGGTGAATCCTTTGATCTTCCCGGTCTTCCCTTTCAACACCAAGGCCTTGATGTGGCTTTCTGACAAAGCCTTACCGTGCACTTCAAACGGCACCACAAACTGGCACCCTTCCCGGAAGCGGCTGCAGCCGTACGCGGTTTTGCCTTTGAGCAACTGGCCCTGACTGCATTTAGGGCAGATCATGACCAGCGGCTTGGTTTCCTTGGCTTCGGCTTTCTCCAGTTGCAGCTCATGCGCCGGAGACAACACCAGGGCCGCATCAAATTTCTCGCCGGTGGCCTCGTCTACAAATCCTTTGATAACCGGGCTTTTGCCTTTCTTCAGGAGCGCCTGCACCTGCTTTTCGCCTAAGGGTTTGCCCTGGAAAGACATGGGCAACCTGAAGGTGCAACCTTCCCGGAAGCGGGCACAGCCGTAGGCCTGGCTGCCTTTCAAGATAGAACCAGTGCCGCAGGCCGGGCAGGCGCCTAGCACCCCCGCCGCCGAAGGAGCATTTTTAGCCTCTTTTTTGGGTTTCGGCTCTTTTTTGGCTGGTTCTTTTTCCTGGGGTTTGGCGGCCTCCAGGGGTTGCAAGGTCACAGTATGGGTGTCCTGCTTTACCTCCTGTACCATCTCCCACACCAACTGCTTCAGTTCCTGCAGGAATACATCGGCCCCAAACTCGCCGCCTTCAATCTGCCGGAGCTTTTTCTCCCATTGCCCCGTCATCTCCGCCGACTTAAGCGTGGGGTTCTTGATAACCTGGATCAGGTCAATGCCCATCTGGGTGGGCAGGATCTTCTTTTTCTCCTTCCGGATGTAGTTGCGTTTGAACAGGGTCTCTATGATGGCGGCGCGGGTGGAAGGCCGGCCGATGCCGTTTTCCTTCAGGGCCTCTTTCAGTTCATCGTCTTCCACCTGCTTGCCGGCCGTTTCCATGGACCGCAGCAAGGTGGCTTCAGTATAGTCTTTGGGCGGGCTGGTGGATTTGCGCTCCAGCAGGGGCTCATGCGGACCGCGCTCGCCGGCGTCAAAATGCGGCAGCACTGCCAGGTCTTCTTCTTTCTCCTCGCCCTCGGCGGAAGGTTTGCCGGCGGGTTTAGGGGCGGCCGGGTTTTCCTCGGGCCCGTAGACCACGCGCCAGCCTGGGTCCAGGATCTGCTTTCCTTTGGCCCGGAAAGCATGCTTGGCCGCTTCGCCGTTTACCACCGTGTTGCTCACGATACAATCTGGATAGAAAGCCGCAATGAACCGTTTGGCCACTACGTCAAACACCTTGGCCTCGGTACCGAACAATCCTCTGGCCTCGGCCCCGGTGGGAATAATGGCGTGGTGGTCGGTGACCTTGTTATTGTTGAAGACCTTTGCTGATTTCCTGATCTTCTTGCCCAGCAGTTCCTGGGTGAGGTGCTGGTAGCCCGTGAGGCCGCTCAGAATGTTGGGGATCTTGGGGTAGATATCATCTGGAAGGAACGTGGTGTCTACCCGGGGGTAGCTGACCACTTTCTTCTCATACAGGCTCTGCACCGTCTTGAGAGTCTCGTCTGCTGACATGCTAAACTTGTTGTTGCACTCCACCTGCAAAGAGGTAAGGTCAAAGAGCCGCGGCGAACTCTCAGTGCCCCGTTTGGTTTCCACGTCTTTGATCTCAAACTCGGCGGGTCTGATCTGCTCCAGAATGGCCTGCCCCTGGGCTTCGTCTTTGAAACGGCCCGAGGTGCTGCTGAAGGTAACTTCGCGGTACACGGTCTTCAGCTCCCAGAAGGGTTCTGATTTGAAGTTGACGATCTCCAAATGGCGGTGCACAATCATGGCCAGGGTAGGTGTCTGCACCCGTCCCAAAGACAGCAGTTGCCGCCCCTGGGCGTATTTCACGGTGAAAAGGCGGGTAGCATTGATGCCCAGGAGCCAGTCGCCAATGGCGCGGCTCTTGCCGGCCTGGTACAGCTGGTCAAACTCCTTGCCGTCGCGTAGCTGCGCGAAGCCCTGCCGGATGGCTTCCTCGGTGAGAGAGGAAATCCAGAGGCGCTTGAAGGGCTTTCGGTATTTGGCCTGGTGCAAGACCCAGCGCTGGATCACCTCCCCTTCCTGGCCGGCATCCCCGCAGTTGATCACTTCCTCGGCATTGTCCAGCAGGGTCTGGATGATCTTGAATTGCTGCTCTACCCCTTTGTTGCTGATGAGCTTGATGTCAAACCGCTCTGGCACCAGGGGAAGGTCTGGCAGGTACCAGCGTTTCCAGTTGGGGTTGTAGTCGTCGGGTTCGCAGAGCTGGCAGAAGTGCCCGAAGGTCCACGTGACCTGGTACCCGTTGCCTTCAAAATAGCCGTTCATCTTGGTGCGGGCACCAAGCACTTGGGCAATCTCACGGGCGACACTGGGTTTTTCGGCGATGCAGAGTTTCAAGGCAGTTTCTTACTATTTACGTCAAAATCGACAGGCAAAGGTACGCAAAATAGAAGGTTTCCACCAACCTTGGACCGACTCCTAACATATAGCACTTTACCTATGTTGTAAAATTTTATCAACCAAAAACCGATTTCCTTTACCATTTCTCCATCAATCAGTTACCTCCCTTATACAACCTTCTATGCATAAAGAAGACCTATCCATTTTTGGGATTTACACTTAACCAAGCCCAAACAGCCTCGTATAAACTAACCGGTGCCTTTGGTGGCATCTGCAGAATCCATCATTCACCTTAAACTATAAACAACTATGAGAAATCACGGAAATTCAGGGTACGATGCCTTTAACACGTATCGTTCTGGACACGAGAACACCAATCGTAGTGAATGGGGCAGCTTGGGCAACCGTACGGAAGGCCAAGGCAATAAGGATTACCAGTCTTACGGGGGCAGCGGCAACCGCGGCAACACCGGAGACCGTGGTGAAAGCAATTTCACCAGCCAAGGCGGATCAGTTTACAGTGGCCGCTTGGGTGACAGACAAGAAAACCATTACAGCAGCCAAGGCTCCAACTACGGAGGAAACCAATACCGCTCTGGCAACCAAAGCGGAAACCAAGACCATAACAGAGGCAATATGAGCGGCGGCCAGTACGGCAACTCCAGCGGCTGGAGCGGCCACTCTATGCAGGGCGGCAACTCCATGCAGAACCGGGGCGGATCATCCCATATGGGGGGCTACGGTTCCTCTAACATGGGTAGCTCAGGGTATGGCTCTTCTAACATGGGCGGCTCAGGAATGGGCAGCCAGAACAGCATGAACACCGGTGGCTATGGTGCCTATGGTTCAGGTTCAGGCAGCCACGGCTCGCACAGTGGTTCCAACTACGGCCAAAGCGGTTCTTCCAACACCGGCGGCTCTTCTTCTAACATAGGAACCTATGGGGGCGCCCGTTCCGGCTACGCCGGGTCTTCATCCGGGCACACCTCTGGTGGGGCCATGGACAGAGGCAACGCCTACAGCAACTACGGAAGCTCCAATGACTTCAGAGGCTCCGGGTCTGGCTACGGCTCATCTGGCAGCTATGGGAGCCAACGCGGAGGCCAATCCTCTGGCTCCGGCAATTACGGAGGATCTTTTGGACACAGCGGGTCTTCGTATGGGAACAATTCTGAATCTAATTACGGGCAGTCATCCAGAGGCGGTTCTGGATATGGAATGAGCGGCTCAGGAATGGGCATGGGCTCCGGTATGGGGTCTTCCTCTGGCATGAACCGCGGCTCCAACTCTTGGGACAGTGACCGCCACTCCAGCGGAAACTCCAACATGTACGGTACCAACAACCAAAGCAGCCATCGCGGCGGCAGCAGCTGGATGAACCAGGATGATGACAATGACCATGCCCGCTTCAGCCACGGAAACGCCAACGAGAACCGTTATTCAGATGACTACAGCCATCCGTCTAACATGAACCGCGGCAGCAGCTATGACCAAGATAGGTACAGCCAGAACCGCAGTAATGATGATGACAACCGGGAAGACGAAGGTTTCTTCGGAAAAATCACGCACGGCATCAAAGACGCCTGGAACAGCATAGCCGGCGATGATGACAACAATGACTATGACAGCAACCGGAGAAACTCTTCTTCCGGCACCCCACCCTATAACTATGGGTCCGGCTCAAACAATGCCGGCTGGTAATTACCTCCTATAGAAATAAGAAAGCCCCACCAATTTGGTGGGGCTTTCTTATTATAAAACGAATGTAAACAAAGGTTTCTACCGCCCTGCCTCTTGCATGCCGTAAATATGCTCAAACCGCTTGATCATGCCGGTTTTGATATTCAGGTTATGCAGGATGCCGTCATTGATGTCATACACCAACCCGTGTAGTTGCGGGGGCTCCTCGTTTTTGAGGGCATTCTGGATGATAGACGTTTTGGAGAGGTTGATCACCTGCTCTGTCACGTTCAACTCCACCAACCGGCGCAAACGCTGATTTTCATCAGTGATGGCATCCAGCTCCTCTTCGTGCAGCCTGATCACGTCTTTGATGTTGGTGAGCCAGTTGTCAATGAGGCCAAATTGCTTGTCGCTCATGGCCGCGGCTACCCCGCCGCAACCGTAGTGCCCTACTACCATCACGTGTTTCACCTTAAGCACCTCCACGGCATATTGCAGCACAGACAAAAGGTTCATGTCTGTGTGCACCACCATGTTGGCGATGTTCCGGTGCACGAACATTTCTCCCGGACCGGTTCCGGCTATCTGACTGGAGGGAACCCGGCTGTCTGAGCAGCCAATGAAGAGGTACTTAGGGGCTTGGCCTTTGGCAGAGCGCTCAAAGAACCCAGGGTCTTCCTGTTGCTTGAACTCTACCCATTCACGGTTTCCTTTGAAGATTTTCTCCATGTCTGGGTGCAGGGGCTGGCTATCAATAATTCTTTCCATATTGTTTTATCTGATTAGTGCATGTTCATGGTGGCTACCGAGGGAATATCGCGGAGCGTTAACCGGATATCTTTCTCATGTGCAACCGTTTTAAAGTTTTCAATGGCCTCCAGCACATCATAGTCAATGTAGGTGGAGTGTGAGCCGTCAATGAGGACTTCGCTTTTCTCAGGCAGATGGTCTAGGGTGAGCGCCACGCTGGCCTTGTTCAGGAAAGAGACGTTCTCGCTGAGCTTGATATGTATTTTCTCCTCGCCGTTATGGTTCTCGCGCTTGAAGAAGTACGGCGACTTGTAGTTGGCTTTCAGGATGTAGAAAACGCCTACCACCAAACCGATGGAAATACCCTTTAGCAAATCTGTGAACACAATGGCCACAATGGTGATGATGAACGGCAGGAACTGGTCTAAGCCTAATTTCCACTGGGTTTTATAAAGGGCCGGCTTGGTCAGTTTGAAACCTACCTGCAAGAGTACCGCCGCCAAAGCCGCTAAAGGCACGTTTCTGAGAAAACTGGTCAAAAACAGGATGCTTAACAAAAGGAAGATACCGTGGAAGAAAGAGGCAAATCTGGTCTGCCCACCGGCATTCACGTTGGCTGAACTGCGGACGATCACCGAGGTAACCGGAAGACCGCCAATCAGACCGCTGAGCAAATTACCTACCCCCTGGGCTTTCAACTCCCGGTTGGTGGGGGTGCGGCGCTTATGGGGGTCTAATTTATCTACGGCTTCTACACTCAAAAGACTTTCCAGGCTGGCTACAATGGCCAGGGTAACCCCTACCACATATACCGCCGGGTTGGCGAAAGCAGACCAATCTGGGAACCGCAGTTCCGCCAGCAGAGAAGCAGGACCAGAGATCTCAGGCAGTTGCACCAAATGGGAATCTGCAATGGCCAGGGCCGGTATAGAACTGGAGAATAAGAGATTAAGCAAAATGGAGACCAGCACCGCCACCAGAGCGCCCGGCACCAGTTGGAATGCCCTGATTTTCTTCATGAAGGGTTGCTCCCACAAGAGCAGGATAGCCAAAGAAACCACCCCCACTATCAGCGAACCTACCTGTAGTTTATTACTAAACGCGTAAGAAATCTCAGAGAACGTGTTCCGGCCATCTGCCTGGGAAAAACTAAGGTCCCCTAGGAAATCCTCATCAGCACCCAGGAAGTGGGGGATCTGCTTTAACACCAGGATCAAGCCAATGGCGGCCAGCATACCCTTGATCACCGAAGATGGGAAATATAGCCCAATGATGCCCGCCTTCAGGAAGCCTAAGACAATCTGCAGCACCCCACAGATCACTACGGCCAGCAAAAAGGCCTCAAAGGTGCCTAGTTCCGTGATTCCGTTCAAGACGATCACGGTGAGGCCCGCAGCCGGCCCACTCACACTCAGTTGGGAACCACTCAGCATGGAAACCACCACTCCGCCTACCACCCCGGCTATCAACCCAGCAAAAAGGGGAGCCCCAGAGGCCAGCGAAATCCCCAAACAGAGAGGAACCGCCACCAGAAATACCACTAATCCGGATGATAGGTCTTTGCCTATCGCATCAAACATCCCTCTTTCTTTCATATGCGCTTCTTTTGGCGTCAAGTTGCCAAACTTGCAACTGTGCTTTACCTTTTTTATAGATTCTCGCACAAAAGTCACGCAATGGAATTAAGATCGAATTAAAACCAGATTAAAATTTGATTAAAATCAACAATACTTTTTAACGCAGAGGCCTTTTGAAAGCTGAACCAGAGCAGGTTTAAGGGCTGGTTTTCACAAACTATAGGTGAAACGCTTTCCTTATCCAACAACCACCCGCCAAAGAACTTTGGGTTTGATTACCGGCTGTTTTGCGGGCTTTTCCTTTAAAACAGGAGGAAAACACCTCCCCTTCCTGAGTGCCTTCTTCCTCTATGGGAAGCCTGCTAGATCCTGTACATCCCAAATAGTTTGGGAAGCGTAATGGTCACCTCGGTGCCCTGGTTCAGTTGCGACCGCACAGAAATGGAGCCCCGGTGCAGCTTGATGATTTTCTCCGCCAGCGGAAGGCCAATGCCATGGCCGGAGATATCGCGCACGCTTTCTGCCCGGAAAAACGGCACGAAGACTTTCCTGACGTCTTCCGGCGCCATACCAATGCCCCGGTCCTGCACTTTGAGCAGCAACGTATGCTCCTGCACCTCAATGGAAGCGAAAATGGCCTGGTTCTCCCCAGAGAATTTGGCGGCATTCTCCAGCACGTTCACTGTGGCAATGAGCAGGAGAGCTTCGTTGCCTTTGACCATCAGTTCATTCTCATCTTCCGGCAGGTTGGCGTATTCTACCTCTACCCGAATGTTGGGCTGCCTTTTCTGGGCTTCGCCGCAGGCTTGCCACACCAGCTCATCCAGACGCAGCTCAATCATCTGCACCTTAGAGGAATCTGAGCTGGCTTGCACCATTTGCAGAAGACCGTTGGAGAGTTGGGCCAGGAGCTGGGCATCTTCCAGGTTAGATTTGAGCACTCGTTCGTATTCTTCCGGTTCGCGGCGGTTCATGAGCGCCACCTGCAACTCCCCAATCATGGTGGTGAGTGGAGTGCGCAGTTCATGGGAGGCGTTGGAGACAAAGGTCTTCTGTACTTCGAAGGCCGTCTCTAACCGGTCTAGCAGGTTGTTGAAGGTTTTGGCCAGATGGGCCACCTCATCCTGACCGTCGGCCTGGCTGAGCCTGCGGTGCAGGTCTGAGGCCTTTATTTTCTCCACTTCAGAGACCACCTTCAAAAACGGTTTCAAAGCAGCCCTGGAGAAGATGACCCCACTGATGACCACAATGACCAGGGCCATCACAAAGCCTATGAGCAACAGGGTGCGTAAATGGTGCAGCTTGTTCTGGTTGTACAAGTCAATGGAGGAAGCCAGCACGAAATAGGTTTTTCCGCGGTGCAGGTACCGGATGCCCACAATCTGGCGGTCTCCCTGCGCCAGACGTACCTCGCCTTCTGTGGTCAACTGCTGCAGCAATTGGGTGGGTACGTGCACGGCATCTTCGCCGTCGGTGAAAACAAGTTTCCGGTCCTGGTCATACACCTTTACCACCTCGCGGGGCAGCATCTGGAAATACAGGCGCTGGTCCAGAGCGTGCTGCTGGGCGCTCACGGTATCAGCATCCAGCACGTAATGCGCGGTGGCGTAGGCCCGGTTCAGGATGCGACCGTAAAAGTCGTTCTCTCGGAAGATCTCACTGAAATAGTAGACAGACACACAGAAAGCCAGCAAGATGCCCGTGAAAATGCCGGAGAACTGAAGGGTAAGCTTGGTTTTTATTTTCATTTCTCGTCCATTTCCTTCAACACATACCCCATGCCCACCAACGTATGGATGAGCTTAGGCGAGAAATCCTTGTCTATTTTCTTGCGCAGGAAGTTGATGTACACGTCTATGACGTTGCTGCCGGTATCAAAAGACGTTTCCCAGACTTGTTCAATGATGTCAACCCGGGAAACCACCCTTTCTTTGTTGCGCAACAGGTAGTGAAGGAGGGCAAACTCACGGGCGGTCAGGGAAATGGGCATGCCTTTGCGGTAGACGGTTTTCTTCTGCACATCCAGTTCCAAGTCGGCGACCTTGAGCACTTCGGTGCCCACGCTTTCCTGCGCCCGGCGCGTCAATGCTCTGATGCGGGCCAGCAGTTCCTGAAACTCAAAAGGCTTGACCAGGTAATCGTCGGCCCCGGAATCCAGCCCCAGGATTTTATCGTCGGTGCTGCCCAGGGCGGTCAGCATGAGAATGGGAACCGCAATGTTCTGCTGCCGGATCAGTTTACAGACCTCTACCCCATTCATGCGGGGCAAGATTACATCCAGAATGACCAGGGCATACTCATTCTCGGTGGCCAGTTTGGCTCCGTAAAACCCGTCGTACGCCTGCTCTACCTCATAAATCTGCTCTTCCAGCCCTTTCTTGATGAAGGCACTTACCTTGGGCTCATCTTCAATCAGCAGTATTTTCATGGGGCTAAGTTAGAAAGTTGTATAGGATTATCAGATAAGCAGGCTAAATCTGTCCCGGCTAACACGGCTCCTTCCGCCGGCAAAAAAGACCCTTAGTTCATCTATCTGGCCTTTTCCAGGGTTATTTTCTAAAATCACACCTGAAAGCCATGAATTCTCGCTCTGCGGCATTTACCAGGCTATTCCTGGGAAATAGGAAGGCCGTTCAAGGAGTGGCATTTCCCCCTGAACGGCCTTTAGATGGCTAAATTGTCTCTTTTAAACTTCGGGCACCGCCCCGGCCAGCTCTGCCGCGCGATAACTGGCCGCCTTCGCCTGGCCCAGGAAGTAAATCACGATGCCCAATACGGTACAGGAAGTCATGACCCCTACCATGGGCAAGGCGGTGCCGTTGTGGAACAAGCTCACCGTGCCAGAAACTAGGGCGCCAATGCCCATTCTAAAGCTCCCGGCCAGGGCCGAGGCACTGCCGGCAAACCTGGAGAACGGCGCCAGCGACAAGGCCGAGGAATTGGGGGCAGTAAGCCCCTGCCCCAGTAAAAACAGAAAGAGCACCACAATGAGGCTGGTCTTGCCGTACCACCCGGCGTACACCCCCAACACCATCACCGCGCCTACCAGGATCTGGTACACCAGGGCAATCCTGATGATCTGCTCGCTGGTGAGTTTACGGAGGAGAATGTGATTGAACTGGGGAGACCCAATCATGGCCACCGCCAGAATGGCAAAGATCCAGCCGTACTCCTGCTCGCTCACCCGGTAGATGTTCATGAACACATCTGGGGAACCGGAGATATAGGCAAAGGGCGCCGCTGAGGCAATGCCGCCCACCAAAGTATACACCAGGAACTGCGGGTGTTTCAACACGGTCAAGAAGTTACCGAGAACGGCCTTGGGCTTGAGCGACATGGAGGGATCAGGCTGCTTGCCTTCCGGCAGGAAATAGATAATACCAACTAGGATCAGCAGCGTGATCAAGGCCAGCGCCAAGAACACCGAATGCCACCCGAAGGCGGCCGTCATGTATCCGCCTACCGTGGGGGCAATCATTGGGGAAACGGCAATCACCAGCGTGAGCCAGGAAAACACCTTGGCCGTCTCAGAAACCGGGAAAAGGTCCCGCACCAGGGCCTGCGCTGCTACCATGCCGGCACAACCACCCACGGCCTGCAGAAAACGCATGAAAATGAGCATGTCCGCTGAATTGGTCATCGCGCAGCCAATAGAGGCCAGAATGTAGACCAACAAACCGGCGTATAAAGGGAACTTGCGGCCGAACCGGTCCAGCAGCGGCCCATACAGCAACTGCCCCGCCGAGATACCGATGAGGTAGGCTGTCAAGGACAGCTGCACTTTGGAGATAGTGGTCCCCAGATCTTCGGCAATGGCCGGAAAACCAGGCAGATACATATCAATGGAGAAAGGGCTGATGGTGGAGAGGGAGCCCAGGATAAGGATGATGAGGATATATTGCTTGCGCGTCATGTCAGAATCTGAAAAAGAAGGCAAAGGTACGGCGCCTACCTTTCATTGACATGAAAAAGTGGAATAATCCGGTTCCCTTGGAGAAACTTGTTTTGCCTGCGCCTGGAGTACGCCTCCAGTATTTTAAGTCTCATTTCAGGAAAACAGCCTTAAAACATACTGGAGGCGGTGGAAACTGGCTCCCTATTGGTCGCGGCATAGGAACCGTTTTCGGCTTCCAGACCAAAAAGGGCAGCAGAAATGTCTTCCTGCTGCCCTTAGCAAAAGGTCACCCAAGGTGCTTTACTTCCCGTCTTGGTACATCAGGTGGTAATACTCATCTGCCATGCGCTCAGAACCAAAGTACGAAACCACCTCGCGCATACTCTGCTTCATGATGCTGACCCACTTCTTGCGGTCCTGGTAGTAGGCCGGAATGATTTCCTGCTCTAAGATGTCCATCATGTTGGTGTAGTCAATCTGGTCCTGGTCATAGTCTGGCAAAGACGTGTCCACCACAGGAAACAGGAAGCTGTTTTCCCCGTGCCGGCCAAACTCCGGGATCCAGCCATCCTGCACCGAGAAGTTGATGGCTCCGTTCATGGCGGCGGTCATGCCGCTGGTGCCGGACGCCTCGCGGGGCCGGCGAGGGGTGTTGAGCCAGATGTCTGCGCCTTGCTTCAGCTTGGCCGAAAGGTCCAGTTCATAGCCCGTGAGCACCGCCACGTTCTTCTTTTGGTGCGATACCTCTATAAGTTTGTTGAAGATACTGATGGCCCCTAAGTCAAAGGGGTACGGCTTGCCCGCCCAGATGACTTGTACGGGTTGCCCTTCCTGGTTGATGAGTTCAAAGAAGCGGTGCAGGTCGTAGAGCAGCAGGTCAGCTCGTTTGTAGGCCGCAAACCGGCGGGCCCAGACAATGGTAAGCACGTCGGTCTTGAAAAGCTTCCCGGTCTGGTCGGCGACCAGGTCAAAGAGGGGCTTCTTCATCTCCGCCTTTAGCTGCACCAGGCGTTCATCATCATTGGTGTCTAAGGCCTTGCGCAACTCTGGGTTCTGCCAATAGGTAATGTTCTGGGCGTTGGTGATGGACTTGATCTCGCTGACGCCTTCGTTGTCATACCACATGTCACGGGACACCTCACCGTGCAGCTTAGAGACTCCGTTGGCCATCTTAGCCAGCCTGAGGGCCGTGAGCGTGTAATTGAGGCTGGGCCCGTAGGTACCCGAAATGCGGCGTGCCTCCTCTACCGGCAACGGCCCGAAAAAGGTCATCTTCGCCAGCAGGTCTACATCGTTCTCTTCGTTACCGGCTTTCTCTGGGGTGTGGGTGGTAAAGGCGATGCGCTTTTTCACCTCATGGATATCGCGGTACTTGTCAAAGAGGTGAAACACCAGGGGCAACGCGTGGGCTTCATTCATGTGGTAGATGGCGGCCCCGCCCAGGCTTTCCACTACCTTGGTGCCCCCAATCCCCAAAATAATGCTTTGCGCGATGCGGGTGGGCAACTCCTTGTCATACAGGCGGTGGGTAATAGTCCGGCTGATGTAGTCGTTCTCAGGAATATCAGTGGTGAGGAAATACATGGGCACGGTGCCGAAGGTCTCAGCGGGTAACACCAGCGCCTTCACCCACACCGGGTTGTTGTGGATGATCACCTGCACCATGATGCCGGTGTCTTCCAGAAAGGTGTAGTTCTTTTTCTGGAACTGCACCCCCATGTACTGATCATCCTGGCGCACCTGGTCATAGTAGCCGTAGCTCCAGAGAATCCCTATCCCAATCATGTTCTGCCGCAACTCATAGGCGCTGCGCATGTGTGAACCAGCCAGGTACCCCAAGCCGCCTGAATAGATTTTCAGAGCCTGATGGATTCCAAACTCCATGCTGAAGTAAGCAACCCGCTCACTGTACTTTTCATTGATGGCATACGGATGATACCAAGTGCTGTAGTTTCCCATATAAAAGTTGAAGCGCTATGATAAAGTGATGGAGCGGAAAAGGGCTCTAGGCTCCTGAACCGCCATGGCCCGGCAAATACCGCCCGGCCCACGAAGTTCTCAGAACTAATACTAGTTATAATCTGCCTTAGAAACAAGCCTATGATAAGACGTGGCCAGGGCAGCCTTGCCTTCTTCCGCTTGGCTTCCCTGAATAAGTTCACAATAGACTACGCAAACCCGCCCTCGCGCCGCTTTGCAGGGCAGGTTCTATCTTAGAAACCATTTCCAGTTTTTGGGGCCTTTTTAGAAAATCAACCCATAAAAGCCTAAAGAAGGCAAGCCATATCTTTTGGAAGCTTCTCCTTCCCTGCTTCCACCAAGGTAAAATTGGAAGAGCTTCTTCTGGTTTTTTCCCTGGCTCCCATTGCTGCCTGCAAAAGCTATGAGGCCACCGGATGCACAACTTGACCCTGCTTTTGGCCTCTTTAAGGAAAAACAAGGTTAAAACAGGAGGTCTTCGGGCCAGGAACTATCTAGCTATTGCTATCCAGCTTGACCTTGATAGTAGGCAGATAGAGAGGGATGGGGAGGAAGCCTATCCTCCCCTCCAGTGTCGATTGCTTCCCAACTTGGTTTACGGCCTGTTTCAACTAAAACAAGCCTAAACCAGGTTAGGGATTGGTAAACAAAAGCAGTATGATCTTATCCTGTATTAACCTTTAAGGTACAGCATCAATCGTGACTTTCCTTGTGGCAAACATGAAGATGGCTAGTGATTCTTAGCGGCCGAAGTCATCTTGCACACGCACAATGTCCTCTTCATTAGAGGGATTCGCAGCATCTGTGTGTTGCCAGATTTCAGCCAGC
Organism: Rufibacter glacialis; assembly: GCF_008271745.1. Classification (GTDB taxonomy): domain Bacteria; phylum Bacteroidota; class Bacteroidia; order Cytophagales; family Hymenobacteraceae; genus Nibribacter; species Nibribacter glacialis. The sequence continues at coordinate 640,492 of NZ_VKKZ01000020.1, forward strand.
ACGCCCCATTCCTGCAAGCCCACCAAGCGGTGCCGCTCAGACTGACGTAAGGTGATTAACGCGCCCGGCTCTAATTTCTGCACTTCCCCTTCTTCGTCGGTGTTGCTGGTGACTACGCCTACCTTGCCTTTCACTACTTTCCAGACCTCCGCCCGGCGGTGGTGGTACTGCCAGGATAAGCGTTTCTCAGGGGCAACTACCAGGATCTTAGGGCTGAGTTTGCCAGAGATCCGCAAATCCTCCACAGAGGTCCCATCAAAGTAAGTGTCGGCGAATTGCTGGGCCTGTGCTTCATCAATCACAAAAAAGCCTCCCCAGGGCCGGGTTTGGTCTTGGCTGGCGATGGTAAATCCCTTGGCAGTGAGTTCCTGCTCTATTTCCTGAAAAAGCGCTTGTTTCTGGTGGTCCGTTGTCATGGATGTTTCTTTCAAATATTTATCGGGCTAATTTAACAGAGCCGGTTTAATTAACCTTCCTGAGACTAGAAAAGATTACCACCTGCCCCGCATATACCATTATTAACCGCTTCTAAGCAGGAAATTTTTGCTGTAGATGTCGATATTTCCCTGATTTCGAAGAGTGGACTAGGGCATTCCTATTCATGACTAATAACTCCAAGCTAGGTTTGAGCAACTTTATGGTGCTTATGATTAGAAGTAGTCCTATCCAGGTTACTTTCTTATTTATCTTGAAATTTATAATTGTTTTTATCTTGATTCGCAGTAGCTCAAAGCATGAACCCTTATATGAGGCTTACTTCACCTTTAATTAATTACATACCTAAATCCTTCAAACGAAAAAATCGAAAGCCATTAAAAGGCATTTCTCAAAATTCTCAGTTCCTCTATTTTTAATACTTAGCCTTTTTTGATGTAAAATACTTGAATAATTAGGTAAAAATCACTTCCATTTAAACAACATTTAACTTATTCACTATCATAGACTAACCTAAATTTTCAGTTAAATGATTGTAACCTTCTTACAAAATGAAGTTATCCTCCTACTCTTTTTTTCTGCTTTATTAGACGCGAAGGCTAAGAGGGAAAACAGCGGTAAAACCAGGCCATAGGCAGCTTTTCCCCATTTATATAAATTATCCTATTAACTTGTTTAAATAATGAAACTTGTCTGATAATAGAATAATTTATATTTGCCTCAACAACAGTAGGTAGTGAAGAGCATAGCATGATTAGTAATAACCGTTCCCCCATCCAGGAAAAAGAAGGTCTCTTTGCAGGAGGCCCCTTTCAACAATTATTTTCCATTCTATGGTCTGATGTGTATGAGCGTGGTGAATCCATTGAAGAGGTCTTGCAAATGGCTATGCGCTACCGGACTGCCTTGGACCAAGATGCGGGTCTGCGGGACTCAGAGAGCCACAAGCTCCTTTACTGGCACCTAGACAACCTTATTCACGAGGCGGGCAACATGAAGAAGAACCCTAACCATGACCTCTTTCTTTACCTCAAAGCCTTACACGGTCTGCGCGACACCATGAAGAAAGGCCATCCTTTTTTAAACTTTGCCCTTGTGTAGGGGAAAATTGCACCTCAAGATTTCTTATGCTTGGTACTGGTTGACCAAACTTTTAGCCTGCAAACCCATTCTTTCCAAGCGCATCTCCTAAATAAAGCGGTCGAGGGTTTGCCTTTAACAATACAGGCGCACTTCACCCTTTTCAGGTTCAGGTTTCAGTTTTCTCACCTTCGTATTAGCCCCTGAGACCCAACAGCCTTTGCGCCAACCTACCACAGAATAAGGCTAAAGTTCATCCGCCAGCTTTTCGTTTAACCCCTTTAGACCACCTTTACCTAAACGATGAAGAGCGGTTTCTGGGCCTCCGACAACACAGGCATGCGGTTGAAGGACCCAAGGGTTAGGCAAACCACAGTAAGTTTCCCACCAGACATTCCCACCGTTTCCTTCTAACAATCTACTTTTCAGCACTTTATTCAATAACCAATTAGACAAAATTGGTTTTGAGGATGAAATTTTAGTGCCCATTTGAATGAACCAGTGGCAAAAAGCAGCTGGTTTTTAGAGAAAGGCAGGAAAAGCTGGCTGTCTTAAAATGGCCAGAATTCGAAAACAAAGCACTTTTTTCTTTTTAATATTGATTTTATTATTTTCCTTACAAGCATAATCCAATTCAGTCCCATCCCTCGGGGACAGTTCAGCTGGTTACCCTCCTTCGTCTTGCTCAGCAAGTGCTTTACTGCCTCTCTATTACCCCCAGAATCCTGCAAACCTATTGTGTATGGCTTCCTTAACTCCGCTGCAATGGAAAGTGATTCAGCAAGCAGCTGACCAATACCAGAATTACGCATCGCAAATTGAGCGGGTCAGACAAGACATCGTTCTCGTTAAACAGGGCACCAAAGACATCACTGAGATCTCGCCAGACCCCAACCGGGTAAAAGCCCGGATCAGCCGGGAGATGTCCATGGCCAAGGACACATCCAATCCCGCTAAATTCGCGCGGGAACGGGTAATCCTGAACCCTGATTTCCAGGAAGCCTGCCTCCTGAACCGGCTGGTAGACTTTGCCCGCACCGTGGGGCGGGTCATGTTACCCGACAGCGGGTACGGCACCGGCTGGCTTATTGGCCAAGGCCTGTTGATCACCAACCACCACGTGTTGCCCAATAAGGCAGTGGCCGAAGGGTCCTTCCTGAACCTGGGCTATGAGCGTACCGTGGTAGGCGAGCCTCTCCTGGGCGAAACCTTCCGGCTACGGCCCGACCTGTTTTTCATGACGCCCCGTGAAACCCCGGACGGTGAACTGCAGGGAGAATTAGACTTCACCATTGTGGGCGTAGAGGAGGTAAGCTCCGGCGGAAAACCTCTCTCAGACTATGGCTACGTGGTGCTGGATGACAAAATGGGCAAAGCCATTGAGGGGGAGAACTGCCTGGTGATCCAGCACCCGGCCGGTGATTATAAAAAGGTGGTGCTGCGCGACATCCGGCTACTGGCAATTCAGAACCTTCCCGGCGCTGACTACCACCTGTACTATGAGAGCGACACCCTGCAAGGATCCAGCGGCAGCATTGTGATTGCCTTGGGCACGGGAGAGATCATTGCCCTGCACAATGCCAGCGTGCCCCGCAAAGACGCCCAGGGCCGGTTCCTTAAAAAAGACAGCAGCCCCTGGCAGGAAGGGGAATCAGAAGACCTGATAGATTGGGTGGCAAACCAGGGCGTGCGCATCAGCAAGATTGTAGAAGCACTGCGCAATTTTCCGCCTCTTTCGCCGGAAATGGAGGCAAAACGCCGGGACCTGCTGGACCGGATAGACCACCGGGTGAAGTCAGTGGTGGTGAGCGCCAAACCAGCAAAGGTCAGCACACCCAGCTTCCCCAGTGAGAAGGCCGAGGCAAAGCCCGAAGCCCCCGTTCTGACCTCTTCGGTAGCGCAGAGGTTCCTGGTGAAAGCCAGCTCCTTGCCGCTGGTGCGAGAGTACGTGGTCTCTGCTATCACGCAGCAGTTCCCGGCCAGCCACATTTCTTCCCTGCTGGAAGGCCAAGAAGACACGCGTCTGGGCGCCTACCTCAAGGTAGACCTTTCCAGTGCAGCTGACCCCTGGGTAACAGCCGCCGCCCTGGAGGCCATAGACGGCGTAGAAGTGGCGGAACCAGACCTGCCCCGATTCACCTCCATTGGAGGATTGGGAGACCCGGCCAGTGAGTCCCCTTCCCTCCTTCCCCGCCTCACAGAGAGCGGCCGAGGCTCCACCCCCACGGAGACCGACTGGGTTTCCAGCCCCTATTTCAAAAAACTGGACCGAAACACGCCGGCCGGCAAAGCGCAGATCAGGAAATGGAGCCACCGGGCCGTCAACTTCTCAGAAACGGAAATAACCAAACTGCTGGGCCGGTCTGGGTTGGAGGAACTGTCTTCTTTACGCCTGGCTCAATTTGACACCGGCTACACCACCCATTCCAAAGTAAAGGGCGGCTTTAACCTCAACATGGATTATGATGCCATAGAGGAAGACAATGAGGCCATGGATGCCCGGTCAGGGGGAATTTTAAAGCATTTCGGGCACGGCACCCGCACGGGCAGCATCTTGATCGGTGTCTCAGACAGTGAGGTTTCTCCTTCGCGCGAGGGCAATGTAGGTTTGTTACGCGCCATCACGGAGAAAGACAAAGTGCCGCTGGTCATTACCCCGTTTAGGGTAGCCAAATCAGTTATCCTTATAGGCCGCATCAGCGAGTTGGTGGACGCGGCCACCCGGGCCATCAGCAGCGGGTATCAGGTGCTCACCATGAGCATGGGTGTTCTGCCGGGTGGCCCCGTGTTACGCGACCTGGCCCGTTCGGCGTACGAACGGGGGGTGATTTGGTGCTGTGCGGCCGGCAACGAGGTGAAGGTAGTGGTGGCTCCCGCCAAATACCCCGGGGTGATCTCCGTGGCGGCCTCTAACCCAGATGATGCCCCCTGGACCGGAAGTTGCCGGGGCCCGGAGGTAGACATCACCGCCCCCGGTGAGTTCATCTACGTGCCCGTCCTGGGAGACGGCAACAAAGAAGACATGACCTTCGGGAACGGCACCAGTTACGCCACCCCGCACGTAGCGGCGGCGGCCTTGCTCTGGCTGGCCAAAAACAAGCGCGAAATAGATAAATGGTACACCCAGCCTTGGCAACGGGTAGAGGCGTTTAGGTTCTGTTTACAGAAATCAGCCAGAAAAGAAGGCAAGCTGCCCAGTAACCAATTTGGGGCGGGGCTGCTGGACATCGGCAAGTTGCTGGTGACCCCGCTGCCCCAGCCTGGCCAATTGCGTCATGCCTACATGGGGTCTGCTGGATTGGAGAAAGCCCAGGGCAAACCACCTTTGGCCCTGCGGGAAATGGAATACAAAGACTGGCAGGCGGTCTTCAGTGAACCGCTTAAAGGAGAAAGTACCCTACTAGCCAAACTACAGGAAAGAACTGGTAGCGCGGCAGGCGCCTCCAGAAGTGCGGCTTCGGTGCATTTTGCCCGGTCCTTGGAGGCGGGCCAAGCAGGCAGCCAGACGGCTGTGACCACCGTGGAATCCATGGGCAGTCTTTCCACCACTCCTGAGGCGGCCTATGCCAGGTTGCTCTCCCTGAACCAGGTACGGGCCCAGGCGAAACCCTCTTACGCCATTGGCGAAGACAACGAAGAAGAACCCATGGAAGTGACCAACATTGCTGCACCTGAGACAATTGTATAATGGAAACTTATTTCGACTTTCATTTCCACCCCCTGGCCAAGCGGTTTTTGGTGCAATTCAATGACCTGGAAAGGCAGAACAAACTCTGCACCGAACCTATTCCGCTTCCTCCCATTGGCGGGGTGGTAGATAAGCTGAGCGGTAGCATTCTGCAAAGCCAAGGTTGCGTGTCACAAGCCGTCTCCGGCCGAATTCTGTTAGGCGTAGCCAACATTGTGGCCATTGAATACGTGTTCGCCACCAAAAAAGGGATGCTAAAGCTCCTGGAACTGGAGGTGTTTGGCCAGGATGTGGTGGCTCCGCTGGACAACAGGCTCTTTGACTTCATCCGGAACGGAGCGGGCAGTTACAACACCCTTTTCAGCAAAGAACTCGCTTTTTACCAATGGGTGGCGCAGCAAACCAACCTGCGGTTCCATATCAACTTGCTGACCCGCAAAAAAAAGGGAGGGCTGGAGCTGCAGGAAGGCAAACTCAACCTGGCCCTGGCCATTGAAGGCGGGCATAACCTGTCTAAGCGTTTCATCAACCAGTTAGCGGGCGAGGCCGACCCGGCCGCCGTAGTGACCGGTTACCGGCAGAACCCCTTGGTGGATTTCCTGTACCTCACGCTCACGCACCTTTCCCATGTGCCAGAGCAACTCCTGTGTACCCATGCCTTCGGGTTCAAGATGGTGAAGGACATTGCCGAGGCGCGGCCTCAGATCAAAGGCCTTACGCTCTTGGGCAAGAAGGTGGTCAGGGCTTGCGTAGACACGCAGCAAACTGCCAACCCTATTTTGATTGACATCAAACACATGAGCCTGCAGGGGCGCCATGACTTCTACGCCTACCGCCGGCTTCTCCTGGAGACCAAGCCAGACGGATTCAAAGCGCCAAAAGAGGTAAGCGGGAAAGCCTGGTGGCCTATTTTAGCCACCCACATGGGGGTAACTGGGTTTAGGAGTGGCGAATTGCGGGATTACATCAAGGAATATGGGGTGGAACGCGGAAACGAGTTCAGCGTCCGGGTGCAGCTGGGCCGGGAAAAGGCCGCCAAACTGCCGGAAGGGATCGGGTTGGACAATGTCTTTTTCAACCCCGCTTCCATTAGTCTCTTTGATGATGACATTGAGGAAATTGCCCGCAGCCGGGGCCTGATCGGCATCAGCCTGGATGCCCGCATCTTAGGGTTTGAAGGCATCCTGGGCCGGAAACAGCCAGATTATGACTACTTCTCCCGCGAGGATTTCGCGCAGCTTTTCCCAGACCTGGCTCAACGGCTTCCCCGGCTGGCCCCGGTAGAGGAACCACCAACGGGCCCGGCGGCCCAGGAGGTGGCCTTACCGGCCACGAAAGAGAGCCTGATACCCGGCCTAGCCGACCGTGGTAAACGGGAACTGTACCTTTTCTGCCTTAATTTGCTGCACGTAGTGGCCGTGATCAACAAGATGCCTGCCCTTGAGCGCCATGGCAAAGACGGTTGGGATTTTCTCTGTATTGGCTCAGACTTTGACGGCCTCATTGACTCGCTTAAGACGGCTAATACCGCCCAGTCGCTGCCCCAATTTGAGAAGGTCCTGCAGGCCTACCTGCCCAAGGCGGAAAAAGCTTACCTGAAAACCCATGAAGGCAAAACGTCTTTAATTCGGAGAGAAGGCGAACACCTGCTCACCAACCAGGTGCTACGGCAGGTCTTCTACACCAACGGAGAGCAGTTTCTCAAAGAATGGTGGGGTTGAAAAGAAGGCGTTTATGTAAAAAGAGAGGAAAATCCTTTAAGAGGCTAAACCCCGTTTCATAGGTTCTACACCACTTGGAAAAGGGTTTGGCCTCTTACTAAGGCCATTACCTATAGTTAGACCATCTTTCCCAGGTTTACCCGTAGAGGGACTAAACCCAGCCTGTTGTGTAACCTCTATATTTTTAGTAAACTAGTGTGCAATTTTCCCTAAGAAAGCTCTTGAAAGGCCATCCCCCTGCCCCTTTCCCGCCCGTAAAGCTATTGGCCCAAACTAAGAAAGGAGATGAACGAGCAACCTTCTGCCGCCTTCCAAACTGATTTTGTCCTTATCACCACAGAGCCCGTCCGCTCGCTCCTTGTCCTGGAGTGGAGACGTCAAATCACCCTGCAGGAGCGGAAAATAGGCTTCGGGAAAGCCTTGGACCTGACCAGGGAGATGAGCCTCCTATACTGGTTGATAGATGATCTGCAGCTTTCTATAATAACTCCAGAGGAAAAGGAATGGGTGTTGTCTGAGTTTCAAGGGGAAGCCTCCCAAACCTCCCTGCAGAAACTGGCGGTGGTGACACCCGACTATTATCCCTCCTTAGTGGCTAATACTGAATTCACGGAAAAGGGGAAGCAAGGCTACCAAGCCAAAGGGCAAATAAGGCATGAAGTCTTCATTGACCATGAAAGTGCTTTAAACTGGCTTTTGTCTGAAGAGGCAATGGAAGAGTAAATTATAAGAGCCTTCCTTTAGCACCAAGTGAGCAACCATTTAACCAGTTTCCCGCCCACTTTGCTACCTGGGTTGTCTAGGTGCAGCATTCATTTTCTGGGGTAGCACCACCTAGACATGGGCTTTCTGCGGGATCTTGCTGGCTGGTCCCTCATACCGGACAAAGATGCTGATCCAGAGTACCCGGGCCAACCGGAAGAAGATGGGTAACATGCCTACCACCGTCACCAGTACAATCCCCACCAGCATGCCCATGGTTACTTCTTCCACAAACTGCGACAGGACAAAGAGGGCTACCAAAAATACCGCTACGTTGAAGGCGAAACTCACGTACATGGCCCCATAGTAAAAGCCAGGTTCCGGCTCAAAGGATTGCCCGCAGCAAGAACAATGTTTGTTCATGTCCGCGAACTTAGTTGAATATAAAGTCCCCTTCGGGAACATGTTCCCTTCCCGGCATCGTGGGCATTTTACGTTTGCAATGCCATATACAAAGGATCTGCGCTGGCTCATAACCTAGTTGTACTTGTTTTACCCCACAAAGATACAAAAGGTGCTTCATGACGGTACGGGACAAAAAATCCTTTGTGATGGACTTTTCCTCCCGGTGCCCTGAAACCTTGAGTCAACCTTCAACCGGCTACCTGCTCTTTGGCTTATTTACAACTTTCAACCTGCTCCGTTTCATGGCTACTTCATCTTCTTCAGGGACACACCTAAGTTTCAACTCTTTCCTAACAGGACAGAAATAAAAGTAAACCAACTGCAAGATTAAACCCGTTGAGGTTTGACAGACAGACTAGTGTGTTGAATTTCTCATCAAGGAGTTGAACCCAAAGGGCTAGCAATACCCTTCAAAATAGGTGCTGAAGGTGTAGCAAAAGGAGCGACCTTTACACCTGGAATGGTTCCCCTTTCCTCACCAGGAAAACCCTGGCAATGGACCTGTATCTTTGCAGGCAGCTACCAATAGGAAAAAGGCAAATTTATTAACTTGGCCTTTCTCACGCCTTTCTTCATGTCAAAGGAACATTTGCCCATTTATCAGATCCAGGACTTTCATGCGCAGGCGCAGAAAGAGCGTTACTTTTACTTCAGCACCTTTGCCGCCCACCTGCAAGAGCATTTGTTCATCCGGGAGCCCCACAAGCACAATTTTTATATCATCATTTTCATCACCCAAGGCACCGGCACCCATACCATTGACTTTAAAAAGTATGAGGTAAGGGAAAACATGGCTTTCTTTCTGGTTCCGGGGCAGGTGCACAGTTGGGAACTTTCTGAAGACGCTGACGGCTTTGTGGTTTTCTTTACCCAGGAATTTTACCAAACCGTTTCTCCTACCCTCAAATTGTCTGGGTTTCCCTTTTTCAATGCCTTGCTGCATACTCCTTTCCTACCTATGGCTCAGGAAGAGGCTCTAAAAGTGTTCCCTACTTTTCGCCGGTTACAGGAAGAATACCAAAACCAAGCGTTGATGCGCCAGGAGGCCCTGGGCTGCTACTTAGACCTGCTTCTGATTCACCTGTCGCGCCTGTATCAGGCTGAGGGGAATGAGATGGAGGTTTTGCGGGGAGAACTCTCCTTGTTGCAGTCACTGGAGGGCCTGCTGGAGAAACACTACAAGGAACACCTTCCAGTAACTTTTTACGCCGACCAACTGCATGTAACCCCCAAACACCTCACCAACATCTGCAAACGCTCTTTAGGGAAAACCACGACGGATCTTATCCAGGAGCGGGCCGTGCTGGAGGCGCAAAGGCTTTTGGTGCATTCAGAACTGACCAGTAGCCAGATAGCCGCGGAATTAGGGTATTTTGACAACCACTACTTCTTCCGTTTCTTCAAGAAGCATACCGAGTGTACCCCAGAGCAATTCCGGAGCCGGCATAGGTAAGTCGAATTGCCCTCTGCCCAATTTTGGAAGGCTTTCTTAGCTTCTGGTAGAATTGAGGGGATGCAAGGGATTTTAGCGTGCTTGGCCTGTTAAAGGAAAAAAACGACCTTTCAATGCTTACTTTTTCTTTTTCTGGGCCACCTCATGGTCATCTAACTCTTGACCGAAATCAGGCATTCCGTCTTTGGTCCACCTCAGAACCCGGGCGCGGGTATGGCGGTTCGGATCGTATAATGGCTCACCCTTGATCTCTTTATAGTCGCGGGCATGGTAAAGCATCACATCTGTTTTGCCGTCTTCTGCTAAAGTAAAGCTGTTGTGCCCCGGCCCGAAACGTTTGAGTCGTTCATTAGAGTAAAATACCGGCTCTGGCAGCTTGTGCCAGGCGGCAGGATCAAGAAGATCCGCTCCCTCTTTGGCCCAAAGTAAACCAAGGCAATAATTGGCATCAGTGGCGCTGGCGGAAAACGTCACAAACACCTTCCCGTTGCGGATAAGCACGGCCGGGGCCTCGTTCACTCGGTGACCTTGGATTTCCCAGGCGAATTCAGGTTGCGAAATGACCACTTGTTTGTCACCTAAAGTGGTAGGGCTGGTCATTTTGGCAATATATAAACCTGTGTTTCTTACCTTGTCTGAAGCTCTGTCTACCCAGATCATGTAGCGCTGCCCCTGGTGGGCAAAGGTGGTAGCATCCAGGCTAAATTCATTTCTTTGGCTAATGATTTCCCCCTCCTCTTTCCATTCGCCTTTGGTAGGATCTGCTGAGGCATTAGACAAGGCATATTTGCGTATTTTCCATTTATCCTCCGCTGATCCGGCTGCAAAATAAATGTACCATTTCCCATCTATCTGGTGCAGCTCCGGGGCCCAGATATGATTGCCCATGGCTCCTTTCCCATGTTTGCGCCATACTACTACCGGTAAGGCATCTTTGATGCCATTGATGGTCCTGGCACGCCTGATCTCCAACCGGTCATATTCCGGCACGGTGGCCACAAAGTAATAGGTGCCATCTTCTGCTTTCCAGACATGCGGATCGGCCCTTTGCAAAGCCAATGGGTTCATGAACTGGTTTCTCTTGAGTTTTTGCGCATTGGTGGTAAAACCGGCAAGTAGGAGAACTGCCACAAGAATATTCCGGCAGAAGTGGGTGGAGACCATAGGTGGTGGGCTTTGGTGAAGCGAAACAGATTTCCCTTAGGATTCTGCTTTTGCTAGTCATAAATGTAAAAAATACATTTATGACTAGCAAAAGCAGAATGACCCTGTTTCTTCCTCACTTTTTAAAAACTGCCCGGGAAACAGGCCTCTTGAATTAATTGCCACTATTTAATTTTCAATTTTAGGGAGGTGCCTATTTTTTGAAGGAAAGTTTTATTTTTAGCATGCGCTGATTCACACTGCCTTTCAAAAGCAAAAGGGGACCCTTTTTAGTATGGGTGAACCATAATGAACCGAGGTGGACAACATGTCAAACCTGCTTTTCCAGCATTTTAAGCAAGAAAAAATCCCTAGCCAACAAGAAGTGACTAGGGATTAATTGGCGTTATGTGGGCCCACCTGGAATCGAACCAAGCACCTACTGATTATGAGTCATTTTTTGAACGTTTATCCATTTTTGCCTTTCTTAGCAAAAACCCCTTAAACAGGCTTTTTTAAGGCTTTTAATAAATAAATACTCCTAACGCTTAGCTTTATTTCTAACATTTGCGTTCATTTGTTTCTCAAATTGTTTCTCAAATTTGTAAACACATGAACGCAACAGCTACCATTATATTAGATACCCGCAGAGAAAAAGCGGACGGCAGATTCCCCATAAAGATAAGGATTACCTTTAACCGTAGGTCTAAATACTACTCTGCTATCGTGGACAATGAGCTGGTTGCTCTTTCACCTGATGAATGGGAGAAAGTGGTAGGGCCTAAACCCCGTTCACCATATAAAGAAATTGGGCAAGCACTGAAAGCACTAGAACATAAGGCTGGAGGTGTCATCAAAGAAATCCCCCTCTTCTCTTTTGCCGAATTTGAGAAACGCTTCAAATCAAACCGGAACAAGAACGATGTCTATAGCTCCTTTGAGGATTACATCAAATCTTTGCAAGAAGAAGGTCGCATAACGACAGCATTAAGCTACGGAAATGCCCTTAGCTCTTTATCTAAATTCAGGAAGCCGCTGCTCTTTGATGATGTAACGCCTGAGTTCCTACATAAATACGAGAAGTGGATGCTGGGCAACAACAAGTCCCTAACCACAATTGGCTTTTATCTAAGAAGTCTAAGAACTATTATCAATGAAGCCAAAGAAGCAGGCATTGTGAAACCAGAACAGTATCCGTTCGGAACCAGGCGATACACTATACCAAAAGGAAGAAATGTTAAGAAGGCGCTTAACTTGAGCCAGATTGAGAAAATATACTACCATCCTGTTGAGGAGGGAACGATGGAAGAGAAAGCTAGGGATCTTTGGTTCTTTAGCTACCTGTGTAATGGAATGAATATAAAAGACATCTGTTTATTGAAAGGTAAAAACATCTCCAACGGTAAAATTTCTTTCTATAGAGCAAAAACCAAACGAACAACCAGAATTGACCCTAAACCTATTGAATTCATTCTTCCTGCTGAAGCTCAGCAAATCATTGACAAATGGGGGAATAAATACATCGGGTCAGAAAGCTACGTCTATCCCTTTCTTAACGATTGTGAAACACCCACAAGAGAAAGACAGATTATAAATCAACTTACTAAGAACATCAATACCTACATGAAGCGGATTGCAACTGAATTAGAACTGGACATTAATCTGACTACTTACGTTGCTCGTCACTCATTCAGCACGGTTCTTAAGAGAAGCGGAGCCTCAAAGGAATACATACAGGAATCCCTCGGGCATCAAGATTCTAAAACAACAGAGCATTATCTAGACTCTTTCGAAGATGACATCAAGAAACAGTTCTCAAATAGCCTATTAGCATTTAAGAAAAATTAGGACTGATATGGAAGACAATGGAAAATTGGCTTTGGACTACTTCTATAACAGAATCAAGTCTAAAATAAAGCAGATTATAAAAGAAGAAATTGGGAAGACTGAATATAATGCAAGGATATTAACTGGGGGGCTAGGGCTAGAAGAAGAATTGAAGTTCTTTGAAAAACTTTTAGCTGAAAAGAAAGATACACTAAAGTCTCCTTCCGGACATTTCATTCTTCCAGAGAAGTTCACCAAAAAGGAGCTACAGCAAAAGGAGTTTGATACACCTTCAATTATAGAAAACAGAATAGAAGTGTATCAGAGCCCATATGAAGAGAGAAAGTTAGATTTCATTAATCCTCTAGCTAAGTTCTATAGTAATCTAGATTACTTAGAATATCTTAAATCTAGAATTACAGGTTTGAAGCTAACTTTATCTAACAGCAATAACCAGAATAGTAAAAAGGGAGAGGGTAAAACTACCCTGGTTTGGGTTGGAAATAGTCAAATGTTTAACAAGCTTCATGCATCCTTGACAGAGGAAAAAATCATCGGAGAAATTGACCTGAATATATTCAGGAAGCACTTTGAAGGTATTGTACAAAAGGAGCCCATCAATTTCTTAGCACAAAAGGCTTTAGTCTTCTATCTCTTAGACAAACTTGCGAAGTATATAAACGTAGGGTTTTACACTCATTCAAAGGGATCGTCCTCGGTTACAGTTGTCGCAAAACACTTTATCTTCAACGGTAAAGAATCTAAGGATTTATATTCCGTCAAAAGCAAGGGTATCAATCCTGCAAACAAACATTTAAAGAAAAGAATAGATTTGATTATCAATAGGTTATCCTCTTAGAAAGCAAGGGTAAAAGCAAGGGTTTCTGCACCCTTGCTTTCTCTACATCTATCATTGTATCATAACTAATCATAACTGATACAATGAATATTATCGTTACAACAGAAACCCATTTGCGTGAATTGATCACGCAGGCCATCAGTACAGAGCTTAGGCTGGCATTAGACTCGTCACGCCAGAAGCAGACAGCTACAGACAGCCTATCTGAAATCCTAAATGTGCAACAGGCAGCTAAGTTGCTAAACTTGGCTTCTTCCACTATTTACGGATTGGTAAACAAATCAAAGCTGCCCCACTACAAAAAGGGCGGAAAGCTTAGGTTCAAGCGTTCACAGCTCTTGGAATGGATTGACTCAGGGGAAAAGAAGACACAGAGTCAAATTGAGAAGGAAGTAAGAATACATACCCGTAGGCCTTCTAAATTCTAATCCCCTTTCATATGAATTCATATACCATTGAACAGCAGGTGCAGGAAATGCAAGCCGCTGGTTTATCCATCCGCGGAATCGCCTCTGAGCTAGGCATAGACAAATCAAAGGTGCAGCGCATCCTGAGGAAACTGCTTGAGACCTCCTTCCTGGATAGTGATACAGAGAACGATACACTCTTTGATACAGGCTTCGATACAGCCGATACACGCATCGACACACTCATTGATACACCTTATGATACAGGTGAGACAGCTAGGAATACAGCTAGTGACACACCGTTTGATACATATAATCATGCCAAACGGGGGCTGAAAATCAGTGAAAGGGAGCCTGTATCGCATAAAGTGAGCTATACGCTTGCCGAGGCCAAGCTTTTGATGATGCAGACGGCGCTGCTCAAGGATGATATCCATGATTTTCTATCAGAGTTTATTGAATTACATTCCATGGATACGTTAATCGATGTCTCCGCCTACTCCTTCTACGTTAGGCGGGTCAAACGCTTGATACAGTACACGAAGATCCTGGCCTTCCAACTGGAGGATGGCACGGAAACCCTTCCGGCCGTAAAGGCTCTGCGGGAGATCGAGTCAACCATGCAGCATATTCTCTCTGGGCCGGAAAGGTTTATGGAGGACAAAACTCATCGAATAGACATGAAGCCTCGTGACATGCATGTGTGGCAGAGTTTTCTATACACGGACTTCTTCCAACCCATCATCTAGCTGGAATGGAGACAGTATCACTTCCGATGAAACCCAATGTTTCCACTGGTTCCCTGGCCGGTGGAAGCATCGGTAACGCCTTCAAAATAACAGTAAACGTACCACCGGGCACCGACCTCAACTGCCCCATACCGTCCAGCAACTTGGGCGGTATGGGGCTAAAAAGCACCAAAGCTTTCCCTGAAGAAGTGTATGCAAACCTACCCGATGTTCAGGGGGCGCTTTGCCGCAGGATAGTCGATCCCATAGAGAGAGAAGTTTTCCTCGTAGGTATGCTGGGCGTGACCAGCGGCATCTTACCCAATGTATACGGATATTACGGCGGCAAAAAACTGGAGCCTAACCTTTACACCTACACCCTGGGACCCTACGGGGAGGGCAAGAGTGGGCTCATGTGGGCAAGGAAGCTCGCTGAGGCCATACATCAGGAGAAACACGAAAAGACAGCAGAGCTGGTGAACACCCATAAGGAGGAGATGGCGCGATATAAGATGGAGTCCAAGATGTTTGAGCAGGGAAAGGCCTCCACCATGCCGGAGCAACCCAAACAGCCGCCGCACCTGAAGATGTACATCCCCTCCAATATAGGGAAGACAGGCATGTTGCAGCTTCTTGTCGAGAACAGCGGAAGGGGGATCATGTTTGAAACTGAGGCCGACACGCTGGCGGAGGCAATGAGGCAAGAGCACGGCGGTTTCTCTGATGTGCTGAGGCAAGCTTTCGGCCATGAGCCCATGAGTTTTTTCAGGCGTACCAACAGCGAAGATGTGGAGATACCATCCCCTTCCCTTTCCGTCGTGCTGTCCAGCACGTTTGACCAGCTTTTGAAGCTGATCCCCTCGGTGGAGAACGGCCTGTTCAGCCGCTTTCTCTATTATGAGTTTGACTCCACTCCCGAGTTCAACAACGTGTTTGATAAGAACAAGAACGGCTACAGCAAGTACTTCACGGAGATGGGCGTCTGGTTCAGGAAAATGCATAGTGAGTTGACCACATTGAGTTACCCTATCGAGTTCGAGCTTAAGCCCCATCAACAGGAAAGGTTCTTGAAGGAGTTCTCGGAGCAGAAAAGTGAGCTCAGGGAGCACGTGAGTATGGCCTTAGGAGGAACGGTTAACAGGATGGGCATGATATGCTTCCGTATAGCCATGCAACTCAGTGTAATAAGGGCCTATGAGGGCGGCACACTCCCACACATACTGGAGTGCACCGACCAGGACTTCGAGAACTCTTTAAGGATATTGAATACCTTCACAAAGCACATGGTCGCCGTTTACGATAAGCTACCCAGATTGAAGAGTATTACAGTAGAGAATAGTGGGGATAAGGACGCGCTGAGGCTGGAGCAGAAGAGGCAATGCCTTGAGCTCAATGGCAAGGGGATGACCAATGTAAGGGAGATATCAATTCTGGTGTTCGGATCGGACAGCCATAAGTCAACCGTTCACCGATGGATAAAGGGATATTAAGTGCTCACATTCCGTTTGTCCCAGAAATGGGACGGGACAGAACCGGTAACTCAATTCTGGATGTGGAGGTCTCCTGCTTCGCCAATTACGGCACCGCCACAGACCCCAAAACCGTAAACCTGCTGGATTGGCTCTCCTGTGGCGCTTACGCCAAAGAGGTGAAAAAAATAAGGGTAACAGATGACAAGCAGGTGCGGGATAGCTTGAAGGGCAGGCTTCCAGCCATCACCCCCAGCGGCACCTTCACCTATAGAAGCGAGAAAGACCTGATTAGTCACAGCGGACTGATCCAGTTCGACATTGACCTGAAGGAAAACACGCACTTAGACAATTTTTATGACCTGAAGCGGCAGATAGCTAACATCCCCAATGTCGCCTACTGCGGCCTCTCCGTCTCCGGCCACGGTTTCTGGGGTCTGATACCTATCGCATTCAGGGAAAGGCACCGGGAGCATTTTGAGGCTCTCAGGAAGACCTTCCTGCAACTGGGCATTACCATTGATGTGAAGCCGAGGAATATTGCCAGCCTTAGGGGATACAGCTATGACGAAGAGGCGTACTTCAACCACAGCGCCGCGGTGTTCGCCCGCTATGAGTCATTCCAGAAGGAAAAGCCTAACCCTTATTCCGGCAAGCCAGGCAGCCATGATTCACAGGTTAAGGACAGAGTGGAATTGCGCATTACTGCGCTAGAGGGAAAAGGTATTGATGTCACCTCTTCCTATGCCGCATGGTTTGAGGTTGGGTGCAGCCTGGCGGCTGAGTTTGGGGAAGAAGGCAGGTGCTATTTCCACCGGGTAAGCCAATTCCACCCCAAGTACTCTAGCACTAGAACCGATAGGCTGTATGACAGTTGCTTGAGAGGGAGTTATACTTATACGATTGCCACCTTCTTCAAGTATTGCAAGAGATAGCCTAGCTCATACGGGCAAAACACCGCTTAAATTATTCAGAGGCATCGGTGTAACCCACCAAGGCAGATTCCCCAACTAAACAACTAATTGATTACATCTCATTCTGAATGAATTCAGAATGTAGAATAAACCATCTAATCACTACAAAAAGATAAAATGAATCATTTTTATACATTCAATAGAGAAGTTAAAAACCTGATCAAGAACAACCCAGACAACAAAGGCATGCAGGTTATTGAGCGGTATAGAAAGAGCCTTAGGGTTGACTTGAATTACTATGATGCCCTTGAGTTTTTAGGGGAACATCTTGGTCTGGAGCTCGAGTGCAAGGAGGTGTATGAACGTGGCAAATTCAAGGGGTATATTCCCCAGGTAAAGCTACACAAAGGAAACCCTTACAACGGCAAAGCGGGGATACGGAAAATCACTGAGTTCCCGTACAAATCATTGAATAAGCTGTTTGACTATATGTCCAGGCAGTATGTATACTTCCTGATTGACTTGCCAGACTTTGAGAAACATGTATTCAATGATCGAGAACATTGATATCTATCTCTCTGTGGGCATTAGACTGGAAATGAAACAGAGTAGTAGCCAACTTTGATAGCAGCATACAAACCGTCGATAACTTTAGCCGTCCATTACCCCATTGTATACAATTCAGGACATTGTATACAATGGGGATAATTTTTTCTTGTGTGAAGAAGAATTTACAGGGATCTCAATAGCAAAAGATTGGAACTCTCTGCCAAACAGTTCATAAGTAAACTCCGACGGAAAACCAAAGCTCCAGTGAGAATCAGAATGGTTTCAAACTCATAGGTAAGATGCTTAAACGTCCAAGGCAAAGTCAAATCGTCAGGCTCAATAGTCGGCTTCTTCAGTTGGCTGCTATTACATCTTCTTCAGTTACGAATTGGCATTGAATAAATACTCTATTCATTCTTCTCTTCCGCTTATTTCCTAATCTTCCATCGTTTCATTTAGAACCGCCTTCAACTCTTCCTTACTTGGTAGAAACGTCTGGTATTTACTTGCGAAGATTTGGCTGTTTTCTTTGGGCAGGGTTATTTCTACCAGCGCGTTGTTTTTCTCTTTGCATAAAATGATACCAATGGTAGGGTTCTCGTCATCGGTTTTCACGAAGCGGTCATAGTAGTTCACGTACATCTGCATTTGCCCTAAGTCTTGGTGACTCACCTCGCCAATTTTCAGGTCTAATAGCACAAAGCACCGCAGGAAGCGGTGGTAGAACACCAGATCTACCCTGAAATGCTTGTCATCAAAGGAAAACCGCACCTGCCGCCCCACAAATGTGAAGCCTTTGCCCAGCTCCAGCAGGAATTGCTGAAGTTCATCAATGATGCGGTGCTCCAGGATAGACTCTGAATAAACTGCTTCTTCTTTCAGGCCCAGAAACTCCAACACGTATGGGTCTTTCACCACATCCTGCGGCCGCTGGAGTTGCAGCCCTTTCTCGGCTAGTTCCTTTACCTGTTCCTTGTCTCGGCTTAGTGCCAAGCGTTCATACAGGGCGCTGTCAAATTGCCGTTGCAGTTCTTTCAGGCTCCAGTTATTTTGGGCACATTCCAGTTCATAAAACCTACGTTCAGCTGGATTCTCTATGCGCATGAGACGGATGTAATGCGACCAGGAAAGCATAAAATCACGGGAAGGCGTCTCCTGTTTTCCACCTTCTTCTTTTTCCTCCGAATTCGTCAACGCTGTTGACGAATTTGTTAGGGAGTATGTCTTGTAGAAAAAACGCATCCTATCGAGGTTCTCCACAGAGAAACCTTTCCCAAACTCCCGGCTAAGCTGCACGGAGAGCTCTTTGAGCACGGCTTTGCCATAGGCAGCTCGTTCCTTGCCTTGCTGCTCTTCTTCCACAATCATGCGCCCAATCTCAAAGTAGGTGTGCACCATGGTGAGGTTTACCGTAGCCACCACTTTACGGCGGGCATCAGAGATGAGTAAAGCTACTTTCTCAAAGAGATCGGCCGTATTTTCAGGATTGATTAAAGCTGATATATTAGGCATAGTGTACTGTAAGCTTACCCAAAAATAGAACTGTTTAGGAAGAGAAAAAACTCAACTTTCACCAAGTAAGACAATTTCATTTTAAGTACTCTACTTTTAAAACTGATAAATTGTATAACAGCTGTTTAAGGGATGGATATACCTACACTATAGCCACTTTCTTCAAATATTGCAATTTATAATAAGCCTAAAACTAGAGTCAAACTTCTATTACTTGCCTCCTTAATTGTTGAGAATATTTGGCTAATTTTTGCAATGGAGATTGCATTGTGCCTTTAGAAGAAAGACTATTGCAGTATTGCCAATCTCCTACTATGTAAAGACTACTCTTGGCACGTGTTAAAGCAACATTAATCAAAAATTCATTTTTAGTTAAAAAGTTGGCTTTGCTAATGGAGCTGTTAGAACTTATAACCAAGCTTAAAATCATAATATCTTTCTCATCCCCCTGGAATTGATGGACGGTATCTACCTTTATGTGCTCCCTTAACTCTGGAGTTAATCCATCAAATATGTATTTTTTTTGATCCTTGAATGGGGTTACTACCCCAATAGAAGCTCCTTGATTATCCCTTAGTAATTGCTTAGCCAAGGCTATGCAAGCATCAGCTTCTATGACGTTGAGGTTCTTATCTTTGGCCATTTCACCTTTTACCGATTTCCAGTTTAAACCTGGATTACCAAATTTGAAATCTTTCCCGCGAGTCATTACATCCATACTTTGACCTAGCCGCTTCTCATAGAATTGATCATTGGAAAAATTAATAATTTCAGGATGGCACCGGTAATGTTCTTTTAAGAATACACTTTTGAGGTTAGACTTATTTGACAATGAATCTGCATAGTCATAAAGTGAAGTATTGGTGTACCTTTTGCCTAGGCTTTGTAAATCAAGCACTTCCAAAACATACTCTTCTTCATAATTCTGCACACTGGTAATATGTCTTAGTTGCAACGGATCACCAATAATAACAGCTTTCTTAGCTCTGAAGAGCATTGGCAAAGCAGATACCAGATCGCACTGCGAGGCTTCGTCTATTACTACTAAATCAAATAATTGCTCTTTTAAGGGAAAAGAATTCTTGATGGACAAAGATGTTACACAAACAATATTGAATGATTTTAGGAAATTACCACTAGCAAGAGTAAAATCTAGAATATCTTCATTTTTCCACACTTTAGCAGGAATGAAATCTAGAAAGCTCTGAATAGAACTTCTGTTGATTTTGCACAAATCATCATCTAACTTCAAACTGAAAGCATTTAAACCCTTTTTCGGTAAGTCAGCCGTGATTTCATTTATTTCCTTTATGTAGGTTGGCCTTTGTTCTATAAGGGTCTCTAATTCCGTACGGGCTTTGGCTAACTTTTCTTCTATTCCAATCAATTCTGCATCGAAGTTTTTCTGTTTTGACAGAATTGCATTCTGTTCTTTGTGAAGTTCTAGAATGAATAGAAGGTTATTTTCTAATGATTGAATCAGTGATTGCTCTAAACTGACAAAAGGTGCTCCCTCTTCAATATAGTTTTTAAAAGCAGTAGGCAATTGGTTATTAACCCTTTTAACATAATCAACTACTCTTGCTTTTTGAAAAAAATCAAAAAATAGCTTATTAAAAAAGCCATACTTTGCTTTAGTAATTGTTTTTAACTTTAACGTAAGTTCAATTGGGTCTACAGAAAAAGACAAACGTTGAGTAACAAAAAGGTCTTTTAGATTGATAGCCACCGTATTTTCCCATTCAATCCTTTTATCAATGGAATTCACTTTTGCATTATCATACTCTATTAATTGACCCTCAAGAAGAGAAATCTTTTCTATGAGCTTCTCTAAGGTTGATTTCCTACTATGTAAGTTTTTAATGGATTGCTTTATAGTTGCAAGTTGTTCAGACACATCTTCATAATCACCATTACCTACTTTCTTTAAATGTTTTTCAAGGGTGGGCTTAGTAACGTCAATCAGATCACTTTTAGACCCAAACCGAAGTACTGCCTCTCTACCTACCAACGCGTCTAATCTTTCTTTCACATTGTCAACAGCTTTGTTATTCTTGCTGGCAAATAGAACGGAATGGTTGTTTAGGGCTGCGTTTGCAAGAATATTGGTTACCACCTGTGATTTACCAGTACCTGGCGGGCCGGTAATAACGGTTATATCTTGCTTAAAGGCCTGTTGAATAGCCTCTGTTTGAGAAGAATTCAGAGGAGTTATTTGTATAAAAGGATCAAGAGTTAAAGGATCTGCGTTTTTTAATTTGTTATCCTGATAAAGAAAAGAATCAAAAACGGCATTTAGGTCTACAGAATTATTCTTAATGAGAGAACTTAGTTCAGACTGGAGTTGAGCAGTAAAAAGGCTTTCGCTGCTTAGGCCAACAATCAGCCTAGTACCAAGTTTAATTGACTCAGACAAGATTGACTGAAAGACTTCAACCTTAGCAGATAAAGTATTGGCTACGTTAATACCCGTACTAAGATCATCAATAACAACTTCATCTAAACCCATCTGTTCTAATTCTTTTACATAGAGCTCAAATTGGTTCAGGTTTATTTCTAGCCTCTGAATATTTTTAATTTCCGAGGTAAGTAAAACAGTATAAAGTAAAGTCTTGCCTTTGCCGTTCAACTCAAGTTCAATCCCCACAAACACGTTTTTAGGATATAGTTCCTGCTTATTTCTCTGCCATGCTTCATGGAAATTTCTGTTTTCAGAAAGGTCTACACTATATCTTTCCGGGTCTTGATTGGAGTTAAAAGGAAAATAGTTAAGATTTTCAGCAGAAGGCTCCTTAAACCTTTCTAGTTGAATTAAGGTGCGATAATATTTTAGTAACCGGGTTGATTGTGGCTCCTGTACATTTCCGTCAATCAGCCGTTTGATGAACGCGATTTTTTCTGCAGATACATTAGTTTGCTTTCTAGTAGGAGAATCATCTGTAAAAGAAAATCTTTCTAAGAGCTGCTCTGGAGATACATTTAAGGCAGTAAGAATATTTCTTATTTCAGCATCTGTTAGGTTTAAGTTATCTGAATTCTTATCTAAAAGAAGTGTTTGTATTGTGTCATTATCTGCAATATGAAACCATGGTCTAATTAAGCCCGGAATAGAGTCATAATCATAGGAGACCTTTTGCTGGAATAAAACTATACTTCCAATATGGCTCCAGTTAATATTTGACCTAACACCTTCAAAAATTTCATTCTGATTATCTTCAAGGAACTCCATTAAAGAAAACCGGTAGGCGCGCACTTGTTGGTAAGGGTTGCGCATTTGAGCCCCGCCCTGCACATAAACTTCACCGCCTCCTTTTGTTTCTATAAGCCATGGACCATTCTCTGAGAACTTAAGTTTACCACCGTAATTCTTAAAGTCAATTACGGTGACTAGACCTCTACTAAAAAACAAAGCGTCAAAAAAATGGCCATTGACGCTGATATTTCCTATTAATATGTGCTCACCTTTCACACCCTCAAAGGTGCTTTTCAGAGCATCAGAAAGCTTCCTAAAATATTGGTTTTCTTGAGTATAGCTGTATTTTTCAATCAAATAACTATCAAAGGACATAAAATCTGTAATAAACTAATAAGTTAAATATTCAAATAAAGGATTATGCTGCTACAGTAGCACCAAAAGTAGGATAATGGTCAAAGATGAAACCATAAAGTTTGTTGCTCTTCTCTTGGATTTCTTCTGGGGTGAAAGATTCTGGAAGACCGTTTACTTCATCCCAGAGATGATTATAGATAAAGGTTTTCACATCTGCCTGCGAGGCTTCTTTTTCGCGCCAGCGGCTGTATTTGGTTTGATTAATTTTAAGAGCCTCTAGCAAATCTTTAGCTACCTTCTTTATGCGCTCCCGGTCAGATTTGGATAAATTGGGCTTCTGGAGTTGGTCAAACAAGGCCAGGTGTTCCTGATTCAAACCTTCGCGGGAAGCACGCATGTCTTCTTCGTTGAGGTCTTGCATAAAGCGCATGAGGTGCTCAAAGGTTTCCTCTATGGTGCGGCGGTCTTTCTCGTTGTTGTAGTCTGCTATAATTTCCTGGTACCGTTTGTAAAAGTCATTGCGGAGCGGATTCTGGCGCATCATCTTGGCCAGCTTCTGCTCTATATAGTTCTTCAGGTTCTGAACAGTGGTGTTGCGCTTCTTTGAATTAGCGAACTCCTCTTTCAGTTTATTGAAATCGATTTTGCTGATATCATAAGGCTTTCTGTTAGGGTCTTCTGCCTGGAATTCAATAGGGTCTACCGCTTCATCAACTATAGCATGTAACTCTATGAGTATATCTGTGATGTCCGCCTTCTCTTTGTCGTTTTGCAGGCTGCCGTAGATGACGCTGATGGCATCATGGTCTGCCCGGTAGTCCAACACGCCTTGAAGGGTGAGGCAGGCTTTGAACTTCTTGAATACTTCGCGGGCTAAAATCTCAAAGCGCTTGCGGGTTTCCTCGCTGTAGTTGATGGCTTCTTTGGCGTTAAGAATAGCGGTAGCCTGGCTAAAAGCAGCTGTCTTTTCATAAACTGAATCTAAGTCAAATTTCTTCTCTAGTAAGAAAGCCCTAACCATATGTATGCTTTCGGCCAAGTCTTTCAACAGCTCTGGACTTGGCTCAACAGGGTCTACTATTGGTGTTTCGCCGCCGCCGGGTACACCGGTGGCAAACGTGGCCAAGGCTTCACGCAGGCTTTTTAAGATACCGCAGTAGTCTACAATAAGACCGTTGTTCTTGCCTTCATACACACGGTTGGCGCGGGCGATGGCCTGCATGAGGGTGTGCGCCTTGAGTGGTTTGTCCAGGTATAATGTTGATAGACTTGGCACGTCAAAACCGGTGAGCCACATGGCGCAGACAAAGGCTACCCTAAATGGGTGTTCGTCTTTTTTGAAGGCTGTTTCCAAGTCTAGGCGTTTGCCGTCTGGCGTTTCAAAGCCTTGCTTCAAAAGCTTACGGTGCTCAATAATATCCAACCCCCACTTGCGGAAGCGGTCTATCTCGTTCTGCTCTTCGCTTACCACTACCGCCATCTGGGTTTGCTCCATCCAGTCTAACAGGGTTTTCGCCTGCTGCATTTCTTCCTGGTTGAAGCTGACTTCGCGCTGTTGCTGTAGTTGTTGCTTCTTTTCTTCCCAGTACTTTTGTACCAGATGATACATGCGCACGGTTGTGATTTTATCAATGCACACAAACATGGCTTTGCCGCTCTCCCATTGGGTGGTGTAGTGCTCTACAAAATCTCGGGCGATGGCATCCAGGCGTTTCTTGGCGGTGATGATGTGGTACTCGCGGGCAAGTTCTCTTTCCAGCAGGGCTTCCTCATCGGTGGTGAGGTCGGCGCTGAGTTCGTCCAGCTTTTCGGCTATTTTCTCGTTTACCTCAGTGGTGTTGAGTTGGAGTTTTTCGCCGCGGCTATCATAGTAGAGGGGCACGGTGGCACCGTCATCTACCGCCCGCTGGAAGTCATAGGTAGAGACGTACTCGCCAAATATGCGGCTGGTGATTTCATCGTTCTTGAACAGCGGTGTCCCAGTAAACCCAATGTAGTTGGCATAAGGCAAAGCTGTACGCATGTTCAAGGCCAAACGGCCGTACTGGCTGCGGTGCGCCTCATCAGAGATGACAATAATATCTGAACGGGTAGAATAAGGATTCTCTACTGTGACGTCTTGGTTAAACAAGTGCACCAGAGAGAACAAGTAGGGCTTGTCTGCCTGAAACAGTTCTTGCAGATGTTTGCCTGAACCGGGCCGACAAGGATTGGCGTCATTATCTACCAAACCGCTGCCGGCGTAGGTGCGGTAGATTTGGTCATCCAGTTCAAGGCGGTCGGTTACAATCAGGAAGGTGAAATTGCCAGTGAGCTTGCGGCGTACTTTCTCTGAGAAGAATACCATGGAATAGGACTTACCCGAGCCTTGCGTATGCCAGAAAACCCCCAGTTTGCCTTGCAGTTGCTCACGGTTGCGTACTGCATGTACAGCACGGTTCACGCCCAGGAACTGGTGGTTACGGGCTACAATTTTGGCCAGTTTGCCTTTGCTGTCATCAAAGAGGATAAAGTTCTCCAGCAAGTCCATGAAATTGGCCTTGGTGCAGACACCACGAAGCAGAACCTCCAGGCTTACTTTGCCGGGAGATTCTTCCTCTAGGCGCTTCCAGTCATGAAAATGGTTGTACTTGCCGGTAACCGAGCCGATTTTAGCCTCATGCGCGTTGCTGATGACTACAAAGGCGTTGGCGTCAAACAGGTGCGGAATGGTGTTCTTGTAATCTGTAAAGTTATCTGAATAGGCGTTTTTGATATTCTTGTTGACGTTCTTGAGTTCAATAAAGAGTAGCGGGATGCCGTTCACAAACCCGATGATGTCCGGGCGACGGTTATAGACAGTACCAGACACCCAGAGCTCCCGCACCACCAGAAAATGGTTTCGGTTGGCGGGGGTAAAATCAAAGACCTGCAAGCGCGGCTTCTTCATTTCACCCGATGGGGTGCGGTACTCCACCACTACACCGTTTCTGAAGAGGTTGTATTTCTCCCGGTTCAGGTGCAGGTTAACCTTGTTGCCCGGTCGGGTTTCCGTTATCTGCCGGATGGCCGCTTCATAGGCCTCAAAAGGCAACCCAGGGTTCAGCTTTTGCAGTGCCTGGCGCAGGTAGCGCACCAGATACACTTCTTTGTAGGAGGTGCGGCCCAAGGTTCCCTCCGGGCCCAGCACTTCCTCTTTGTAAGCATACACACTTTCCCAACCCAAATCCTCTTGGAAGAATTTGGCGGCTTCGGCTTGCACCAGGTTATCTTCGTTTAGCTGGTTCATACAGGTATCTCTCCGTTTATCAGTTTCGGCAACAGAATGTCACGGGCTTGTTTCAGCTTTTGGTTTTGGTCTCTTAAAGATTTAATTAATTCCATTTTAGGAAAAGCAAAGCTTGTAAATGCATCTAGAATTGATTTAGATGGAATTAAGACTTCCTGAGCTTTCAAGAATTTAAAGTGCCTTGCATAAAAATAATTAGAAATATCTGAAGCGAGTAAGGCATAATAAAAGAACACAGTACTTATTTTTTCATCATTAGGGTATAAAATCTGAGTTCCGTCCGCACCTCTTGCAAATGGAAAATTAATATACTTTAGAACACGAGTATGGTCACCAAATATTATTACAGGTAATGGCGATGTTATTTTTGCTTCTTCATCATCTGTATACCCTCCAATAAATTCAGAAGATTGGTCTACACAAGGAACCTTTCCTTTATCTAAATAATCATTTTTAGGTATCTTTTTTGTATTGGGATTTTTTGAAAGCAATTCACTTACAAATTTCTTTTCCCACCCCTCAGGGACGCCTTCAACAATGCGAATATGCTCATTGCCAGGGAAGCGAAGGCACACAAACCATTCCTCGTACAGCATCCTTGCCGATTTTTCTAGCAGGGTAATACGCTTCAGGTTGTTTCCTATCAGTTCATCATAAGCAGAGAGAATTGAAGCTATTTTTTGTTGGGTATGGATAGGGGGTAAAAGAACGTTTAATTTTTGCAGTTCACTACCACGTATACCTTTAACATTTGTGCCTGTCACAATAGAACCTATCCGAGCTCTTCCCTTAGGGGATAAGAAATAGTAATAGTAAAATTTGGGTTCTACCTTGTCTTTATTTAAGCGAACTCTAATTATTGATGATTCACAAACAAGCTTCTCGTTTGGGTTAACCACCAATGAGCATTTTCCTGCGCCAGACTCTACTAATGACCTTCTACCAAATAGTAAATCACCATCAGATAAATAGTTCTTTTCAATTTCGGCATCTGTTAGAGCTACTCGTTTCATATCCTGATTTCCAATAAAATCATATCCGAACAGCTCTCCCATATTTACTATTTTGTATCCTGAACCATGAAATTCTTTCGGTTTATAAATTCCATTTCTGGAAGGTTCAGCATACAATTCTCCAAATGGTGTTTCCACAAAACTCATAAAACTAACTCATCAAAATTTAATTGAATCTTCTGCGCTAGCTCGGCAGCTTCTTCATTTAGGCCTGCTAATTCAATATGTATATCTCGGAGCGTTTCTTCAAAATCGAAATCCTCGTCTACTTCCTGCGGAGACGCACCCACGTAGCGTCCTGGCGTAAGGCTCCAGTCATTGGTTTCAATCTCATCGCGGCTGGTGAGTTTTACCAATCCCTCTACATTGCGCAGCTTTGCTTCAGGGAATCGGGTTTGCAGCCAAGCTGCCTGCTTATGGAAATAGGCCATTTCCATAAGCTGCTCGATAGTTAATTGACGTTGCGCCTCCAGATTCTTTCGCTGCTGCCCAACGGGGCCGTCTTCAGTAATTGAAAGCGGTAGCCCCGAACTTTTGGCCAGTGCCTGAGCTCCTTCTAGCGTACGGCTAGCTATTTTGTACAACAAATCAAGCTGTTTGCTCAGGCCTTTGGCTTTGGTGGCTAGTGGTTCAAATGCCTCGCGGGCCTGTAGCTGCCACTCATTGCTTTGCAGCACGTTGGGGCACCAGGTTTCGCGGTAGCTGGCCAGGCCTTGCAACAGGGCCTCACGGTCATGGGAGTAGTTGCCAAACGTGAGCAGCCATTCCTCCAGGTTGGCCTCTAGTTCGGCTATGCCCGCCTCAGAAGCCGGTACCGCCTCTTTGAACTTCATCAAGGCTTTCTCCAGCTTATTCAGGTTCTGGTCAAAGGCCAATAACTGCTCTGGCACAAGGGCGGCCTCGGCGCAGACTTGGTTCAGGTAATCGTTCACCAGTTTCAGGTAGCGGTCTTGCTGCCCGCGGTACAGCCACACAATGGCGGTGAGGTTCTGCGACTGCTCCGGCGAGAAATCATACACTTTGCGAGTCACTTTTCTATAGATGTTGCGGGCATCCAGCATCAACACGTGGTCACGCATGGCCGCGGGTTTGCCTTTGTCCAGGAACCAAAGCTCACACGGCACGGTGCGGGTGTAGAAGAAGTTAGACCTAATGGAAACCATGGCATCTACGTCTCCGCTCTCCACCAGTTTACGCCGTACTTCCTTCTCGGCATTGCCAGCACTGCTCGCCTGCGAAGACATGACAAAACCTGCCCGTCCGGTAGCATTGAGGTAACTATGGAAGTAAGAAATCCAGAGGTAGTTGCCGTTGCTTACCTTTTTGTTTTTGTTCACGCCCGGCAAGCCGAACGGTAAACGCGGGTCGTTCTTTATCTTTTCAGCGTCTACCTCGTCCACGTTGAACGGCGGGTTGGCCATCACAAAATCAGCCCGGCCTAGTAGGTTGTGCTGGTCTTCATAGAAACTGTTGCCTTCGGCAATACTTCCCTCCAGCCCGTGCACGGCCAGGTTCATTTTGGCCAGCTTAATGGTAGCGGCAGTTTTCTCCTGCCCATAGAAGGTAACGGCCTCATGCGTAGGTTTACCCACCTTCTCCAGGAAGTGGCTGGTTTGCACAAACATTCCGCCAGAGCCACAAGCGGGGTCAGTTACAATGCCGTGGTCAGGCTCAATGACGTTCACCAGCGTTTGCACCAATGAGGGCGGCGTAAAGAATTCGCCATTGTCCTGCGCTCCTTGCATGGCAAACTTCATCAGGAAGTACTCATAAATGCGCCCAAACATATCACCAGATGCAGATTGAAGCGCTCGGTCATTAAAGGTCTTGAGCAGGTTTTTGAGCACATCGCTCTCAAAAATCTGGTAGTCTTTGGGTAGCACACCTTGCAGTGGGGCATAATCTGCCTCAATCAGCTCCATAGCCTTGATGATGGCTCCGGCCACGTCCTGGTCCGACGGCAACGTGAGCAAATACTCATACTGCGCCTGCTCTTGCAAGTACAAAGCACCCTTGCGTTTGAAATCTTCTTTGGTTAGAGGGCGTGTCACGCCTCCGCGCGATGGAAGGCTTGCCTCCACCTCTTTCTTTACTACCAGAAAGCGGTTGTAGGCATGACGCAAGAAGATAAGGCCCAGTATGGGCATGTAATATTCTGTAGAGGTTAGCTTTGAGTTTGAGCGTAATTGGTCAGCGGCAGACCATAGCCTACGCTCCAGTTGTTCCAAGTTCTCCATATAGGGTTGTAAAGGGCAAATTATTGGTAAGCTAAAGATATATTTTTTCTATGGGAAGAGCTGATTAAAATTTCATTTTTATAGAATAATTAATAGTTTTACTAAGCCTGTTAGGTATTTTGACTATACAGTAAAGGAAAAGTGTAATTCTACAGAAAGCAGATTTGCGTTTTAGGCCTGTTTCTGGTAAACAGGCCCAAAACAGGAATGTGAGCATCCTGGTAGAGCTTAGCCAGGAAAGCAATTCAGCTAATTCAATTTTATTGTTTAAGTTTAGTTCTATCAACTTTCTGTTTTAAGCATTTTTTCGAAAACAGCTCAAAAACAGAGTTCTTCGCACAGACAGATAGTACAGAAAAAAACTTAAAAGTCACACCCCACTTCATGGCAGATTCTATAAAGGCACTTATTGAAAAATACAAGAAATATCTAGAAGAAAACCAGTTAGCAGACGAGGTATATAAGTGGAAGCTGGTAAATCAATTCAAAGGTTGTCCAAATTTAGATGCTCCAGATTTCTATAATGAAATCAAGAATATTAAATACGGTAATCTCATCTATCCCGTCGGCTTAGCGGTTGTTTATCATCTGGCTAAAGAAAGACCTGAACAGTACCGTCAATGCTTTAGGATTTTATTCAATGAGAGTTTACCCCTGGAGCATCGCATAAAACATTTCAATTCAGAAACGCTCAAACTTTACCGAGAGTTAGTTCCTGAAGAAAAGTATGCCCACCACCAAGACGAAAGAACCATGGCCACTTTTCTGGCATTTTACAATCCAGACAAGTACCCTTTCTATAAAGATTCTTTCTACCAGAAATACTGTAAGCTAATAGGTCAAAAGGCAAAGCCAAAGGGCGAAAAGTATATTCATTATATGCAACTGGTGGATGACTTTATAAAGAATCATATAAAACCAAGTAATGAACTATTAACTACTGTAGCTAACCTTCTACCCAATGATGCTTACCCTGACAAACAATACTTAATATTAGCGCAAGATATCCTCTATAGAATGTTAGACAAGGGACTAGAAGAAATAGAGATTGGAGACGCCAGTGTTTTTAAAATTTCCATGGGGAAATTTAGCCTTGGTGATATCCAGTCTTGCATTGACCAAAAAAAGGTTCTTGTACATCAAGACACTGCCGCTAAGGCAACTTCCATTGAAACCCAAGGTCAGATGTTTAAAAATAGAATGCAAATAGGAGACTACTTCTATCTGACACATGGCAACAACGATAATCCTATTAAGCTTTTGGGAAGAGTAACAGGGGATGCTGTTTTAACTCCTATAAATAATTTAGGAGAAGAAGGATGGCTGGAAAGAGAGTTTGAGGTAATAACATTTTCCAAAAATAAGTCTAAGTACAAAGGACCTTCTAAATGGTGGACCCCCAGTGACAATAGCACTTGTATTATCATTAAAAAAATTGAATTAGAAGACGCAAACAAGTTAATATTTGAGCCATACTTTTTAATCAAACTAACAACTGAAGCTGAGGATGATAAAAAGGTCGGACCTGAACCTTTACCAGAGAAAGATAGAGCAAAAGATTATAACTCAAAGCACCCTTTAAACCAAGTATTGTATGGACCTCCCGGCACCGGCAAGACTTACAACACTATTAACAAAGCTTTAGAAGTTTGTGGGTTTGCAATAGAAGGAAAAGCGCGAGAAGAGCTTAAAATTGAATTTGACAGAAGGGTAGCTACCGGCCAAATAGTGTTTACTACCTTTCACCAGAGCATGAGCTATGAAGATTTCATTGAGGGTATAAAACCTGAAACCTTAGATGGTAACGTCACCTATACGGTAAAGCCCGGTATTTTTAAAGAAGTCTGCAATGCTGCCAAAACTCCTAACCAAGTAGATTTCACAAAAGCTTATGAAAGCTTGGTGAAAGACTTAGCTGAAAAAGAGGGCCAATTATTAGAACTAAAAACACATACTGGAAAACCTTTCTCTGTTTCTTTAAACTCAAATGGCAACCTTTCTTTGCATACAGGACCTTCAAAGGAAAAGCAAGGAGTACTTACGAAGGAGAACATTCAAAAGCAGATAAACGGAGAACCAAAGTTTATTGGTTGGGAAGGTTACTTCAACGGCATTATCAACCATTTGAAGGTAAATTATAATTATAGTTATGCCGTCACTAAGTCCTCTCAGAACTTCGTCCTGATCATTGACGAAATAAACCGCGGAAACGTATCCCAAATTTTTGGTGAACTCATCACTCTCATTGAAGAAGACAAGCGCTTAGAAAAAAAAGAGGCCCTTATGGTAACTTTACCATATAGCAAAGAGAAGTTTGGGGTACCAGCTAACCTACATATAATTGGCACAATGAATACTGCTGATAGGAGTGTAGAAGCATTAGACACAGCTTTAAGGAGGCGCTTTAGCTTCATAGAGATGCCTCCTCAGGAAGAGCTTTTAGATTCCCACCGAATGTTATGGCGGCTATGGGAGAAGCATGCAGATTCAGAATGGAATGATCCTCTCTGGATACAGCAAGAGAGAAACCTGCTACAGTTGCTGGACGGACACATTTTAGATAAACAAGCCTATATAGGGCTTGAAGCACTTCCGCACGAAGAAGTTAAAGACAAAAATGTGTTTAAGGATATAGTAGAGTTTAAAGGAATCAATCTAAAATCTCTTCTTAAGACTATTAACCAACGAATTCAAAAGTTATTAGATAAAGACCACCTTATTGGGCACAGCTACTTTATCAATGTAAACAGTTTGCATGATCTAAAAGTCGTTTTCCAGAATAAAATCATACCTCTGTTACAGGAATACTTCTTTGGCGACTACGGTAAAATTGGTTTGGTTCTAGGTGAAGGATTTGTAAAAAAAGCACCAGAAAGCGGCCATGAGATCTTCGCCAAGTTTGGTGAATATGATGCAGACGGATTGGCTGAGCGTGAGGTGTATAATTTGGTGAATGTGCTGAATGAAGAGCAAATGCCAGAGGAACAATTCAAAGCAGCCATAGATACTTTAATGCGGTAAGCAGTGGGAAAGGAGAAGAAACATTTTACCGTTTTTGAGCATCAGTGCCTTTGGGACCACAAAGGAAATGAGCGTCTGTCAACACCACAATTAGAGGCGTTGCAGGCTTTCCATGGAGAGAAAGGAGTTCCGTTTTATTCATTGATTCACAAGGGCGTGCGGTTCAATGAATTTGTAGGGGTACTACAGGTGGGAAACCTCACCATAGAAGTACTCCCCAAAGCTGATAAAACAGATGATAAAGCCCACTGGCAGAAAATGCTTATTGGTATGTTGAAAGCAGTTGGGATATTTGATATCCATGCTCCTAGCAACAGTAACCTCAAATTGAAAGCCAATTCTATTTTAGATTTATACTTTGAGCTATTCATTCAGGAGGTAGAATACCTCATGCACCGCGGATTGGTGAAGAGATACCGCAAAACAGAGGGTAACACAACGGCTTTGAAGGGAAGCCTCCAGTTTGCCCAGCACATACAGAAAAACCAGGTGCACCAGGAGCGGTTCTATGTACGCCACAGCATCTATGATGTCCAACACCCCTTGCACAGGATTCTGTACAAAGTAATTATACTGCTTAGTCGCATAAACACGAGCGCATATTTACAAAGTAGAATAGGAGCCCTACTGCTCAACTTTCCTGAACAGGAAGAGATTCAAGTAACAGAGACAACATTTCATAAAATTAGCTTCAACCGCAAAACGGAGCCTTATCAAAATGCTATTGAGATTGCTCGCCTGCTACTGATGAACTACCACCCAGACGTAGCCAAAGGTAAAAACCACGTGCTAGCCCTCATGTTTGATATGAACTTACTCTGGGAACACTTTGTGATAGTCACTTTGCGTAAATACTTCCGGAAAGAACAATCTTCGTTCAGCGTAACTGCTCAAACCACAAAATATTTTTGGAAGCCTCAGGATGGCTATAGGACTAAAATCATACCTGATATTCTCATTAAATTTAATAGTAAAAATTTTGCAGTGCTAGATACCAAGTGGAAGAACTTGAACGGCTATAATCCATCGGCAGAAGACCTCAGGCAATTATTTGTTTATCACGAATATTTTCAAGCTCAAAAAGTTGCTTTAGTTTACCCTGGTAATAATTTAAGCAAAACTAGTGGTCTTTACCTTCATCCAAGTCATGGAGCTGAAACAGACAAAGAATGTTCAGTCTTGACTTTAAGTGTGGGAAATTCTATCAAGGATTGGCAAACATTTATCGGAAAGGAGTTAGAAGAATGGTTGATGCACACACAAGAAAGAACATTACCTAAACTTCTAACTCCAACTGTTAGCAAGTAAGAAACAAAAAAAAATTTCAGGCTACCAAAAACATTTAGATAATGCTCCGTTACAAAGTTTTTATAATAAGGTCAAATGGTGTTTTTTAAAAATACCGAAGAGTAGACTTATTAATGTTTAGTTTCTCAATTTATTTACAACAAAAAACAAATTACAAGTTTTAACTCGTAAACACAGGGCACAGGTAGATGTTCGCTTTTTAGCTATTAGAGGGTATCTCTTTTCAACCATTCTAAACCATCAGGCAAGTCAAGGCAGTTAAACTCCAGATGTTAAACCGGCTCTATGACGGCCCCATGTTTTCTAGTGCGCAGACACGGCAGGGCAAGCTCGGTGAACTCCGCCTACCACCAAGCTGGACGCCAGTTGTCCCGCACTCAGGCCAAGTACAGCCTCTTCCTTGCACTAGGCACAACGGCACCTGCAAGAGACAGGCGTAGAAATCATCGGTTCGGATCTGGACAAAGCACCCATGGCATACAAAGACATCCATTAAGACATGGCAGCTCAGCAGGAACTGGTGGACGTAGTCGGAACATTTACACCAAGGATTGTTCGCATGTGCGGGAATGGGCAATATTTAGAGAGGAAATGAAGTTAATTTGAAGGTTCATCAATTCTTCTGAGATAATCAATAAGACAAGGCGGCGTGATTGCGAAACCACTTAGAAGAGTTAGATATGGCTCATTAAATGGCATAGTACTAGCATATGCTTTACTACAAATTGTCTTGGCTTTATTTCCAATTAACTCATTTAATCTTTTCAGAAAACTTATTAAAAACCTTAATTCAAATTTTCCTCGAAAAACTTTAGATTTATCAACGTATTTATATTGCTCTACCTTTTTCAAGAAAACCTCTTCTTTAACATCTTCATTATTATCGAATAATGCTTTTAAAGACAGAAAATTATTAAACTCCGTAAAATCTTTTACATCTTCAACATTTACGTGTACTATATCATCGAAAAGTTTTTTTGTTTTCTTTTCAATAAACAATCGCTTATTAACTACTCCTTGATTTCTTAAATCCGCATAACAAGATAACCAAGAATTTAAAAACAAAACTTTATCATGAAATTTATCAATAGTATTCAAATAAAGCTGTAAACAAATTTCCATATCATTTGAATCTCTTGGAATCTTAAAGCGGCTTTTTAATATTGACTTAAATGATTCAACATCTGAATAAAAATTCTCTATACTATAACATGGTGTTATATAAATATCTGGATTATTTATATAACAGTCAAAATCTTGATCGATAAAATAAGCTGTAGTTGCATTTGCATATACAGGCTTATCCTTTATTAAACTATATGCTTTAAGCAAATAATCTTTCCCACCACAATTAAAATCAAGTATTATTTTTTGCTTAGCATGACTATGTATACGAGCTCTATAATAATCATAATCGTCATCGCCCTCAAAAAAGCAATACATAGATTCAGTGGAATTCTTATTAAAAGATTCAGCGAATTCAGCATAAGCTACAACACCGCTAACAGACTCTTCTCTTAATTCATCAATTAACATTACTAGTCTATATAAACATTCATTCCAATAGCATACTTATCCAACTCATTCTTAAACACAAATGGTGAATGAGTCACTGCAAATAAAAAGGAACATTTCTTTGAGTTCACAATGTCTACAAGAAGCTTTTTTTGCCATAGCATTGATAGGGAAAGCTCAGGCTCATCAAACAAAACTATCAAATCATCTTGTCTAGATAAAAATATCTTAGTAAAGATATATACAATTTGCTTTTCACCAGAAGACAACTGTCGTAGACTCACTTCTTCCTTTGTCTTTTTATTTCTTACTTCTAGATCAATTCTATTTTTATTAATGTAAAACTCAGTTGTTACCAAATATTGATTACAAACATTTATAAAATGCTCCATTAATGAAATAGATGCTTTTGAATCAGCAAACATCCTCTCAACATCCTCCATGTTTAATTTTATAATTGTATCCTTGAGAATGCTCATCCTTTCAATCAAAGCTTCAAAATCTTCATTATGAGTTCCTTTCTTCCTTTTCCTTGCTTTAACCTCACTATTGATAATAGTGTGAAGACCTAATCCGAAAGTCTCCATTTGATTTTCAATATTTCTATTAACAGGGAAATAGACTATTTTATGAGATATATTCTCTAGAATCTCTTCAAACAAAATAAACTTATGGATATATTCTCCTAATGATGCAAATTGTTCATGACTATGAGTCGATTTTAAAAAGCCTTTTTTAACAATTAAATAATTCTCTAAATCACTGTGGGAAAACTCTATAATTTGATCATTAATATAAAGCTCAATAAAATCAAAACCTATATCCTCTAATATATGCCAACGCATGGTAAGTGTATAATACAATGCGTTTAAAACAGTTGTTTTACCTAAGCCATTCTCACCAACCAAAATTTTAATTGATTCATCAAAGACTATATCAAAATCTTGATAATAATGCAGCCCTAATATTCTAAATCTTTTAATTTCCAAATTCATTATTATCTATTACTGAATTTCTAAGTCTACTCAAGACCTTCAAGTATTTATAACACCCATTACACTCCCCGCATGGATAATTTCCTGTATGACAGGAATGTGCCCAATATAAAATTGATTCTGGAACTTTTGATGACTTTACTAATTGTGAGGAGCTTAAGTTTGCAGCTGGAGCAATAATCTGAATATTTCCTTCTTGCATTGAAATAAGGTCATTTATTCTTTTGATAAATTTTTTTGTTCCATCTATATGGGATTTATCAGATTTAACAGACCCTATAATCAATGCTTCAACTCCATTATGGACTGCCTCCATACTTGCTAAAGTTATAAGAAGTTGATTTCTAAAAGGCCACCATTCCGGCACAGGAGCAAATGACAATTTCTTTTGGTCAATTGACATTTCTCCACTCCCTAAGACACTACAGTCAATATCTAAAACTTTATGTTCTATAGATAACTCTTTTGCTACTTGACTGCTAGCGTCAATTTCTGCTATAGCACTCTTTTGGCCATAATTGATTGTTATCGCCAGTTCAATTTCTCTGCTGAACCAATAAGCTAATGCAATTGAGTCTATTCCACCAGATAAAAGAATTGCTTTCTTCATTATTTATTTGATTCCCAAACCGCTTTATAAATTACAGTTGAGAAATCTTTCTCAATTATACAGTTAGTCCCTTCCAGCATAGTCATAGATTCTTGCATACCACTTTCTAGAAATCCAACGACTGGTTTACCAATTGCTCTCCCATATCCTACTTCAAATAAAGTTCCTGAATCTAATCCATCAAGTATAGCTACAATTACATCACAAGAATTCAATGCCTCTATATCTAAATGCACAACTTCTTCGGCGGCGCCAACTCCTACATCATGGTATGGAGAAAACACTTTTAACCCAATCTTCAAAAGTGAGTCTCGAAATTGGTTAATTAACCAACGCTGGGACATTGTAAAAAAAGGACCTGCTAAATAAACTTTTTTAGGTTCACTAGAAGTTCTGTAAAATGATTTGAATGAATTTAAGCTTAGGTCAGCTGGAATAGGTAAAGTACTACTGTTTGCATAATAAGCCGTAGCTATAGAAGCAATATTAGCAGCTTCTTCAATTGGAAGTAATTCCATTAGCCATTTAGAGGCAAAAATGCTACTAAAAATATCACCAGTACCTATTGGCCAAACAGAGTCGGTTTGATATGAAGGTATTACAACATCCTCTTTATCAGGTTGTATTATCAACGCTCCATCAGAACCTTTCTTGATTATAACAGCACTAGCTTTTTCTTCTACAAAGAAATATCTTTTAATCTCAGACAATTTAGAAGAATTTGAAATACTTCTTACTTCTTGTTCATTCGCAACCCATATTAGATTGTTAGCACTTGAACCATTCTTCCAAAACGTACTAGGGCTATAAGGGGATTGAGGATCATAAACAACCCTATCGCCTATAACTTTGGTTTCTCCTTCAATAGTACCAAAGAGTAAAACATTATCACCTTTAACAGCTATAATAGGGCTATCCTTTTCAGGAGGTATTGGAAAAACTTCCGGGTGTGATAATGGATGGTAATATGTAAAACTACTTGTCTGATCAATCACTTTAGGGTAAAGAGATACATTTAGGGCAGAACAAATTACCTCTAAATTTTCTAAAGTAGATTTATCTATGAACGTGTGATAGTTAATATTTAAACCCTTTTCAGATAATGCATGCACAGCCCTTAGTCCCGAGCCGTAGAGCTCACTCCAATGTGGCTCTATACAGTATTCAAAATATGTTCCTCCTATAATATTAAGAACCATCTAAGCATGTTTGATTTTAAGCGAACACTTACCTCCTTCTACACTTCTAACAATTGCTATATAATCATGACCTTGATTCATACAATCAATTATTTTTTTTAAATCAGCATTAATTATGGCACCTACTTCTTGCTCTCTATGAAAGACTAAACATGGGCCTGTAGGTGAAGACAAAGACAATTCCAGAATATCGTCCTTATTTACATTTATTAATACTGCCGCTTTTGGTGAAGATAGTTGAGTATGGATAACTAAGTTTTC
Source organism: Rufibacter glacialis (assembly GCF_008271745.1). Lineage (GTDB taxonomy): Bacteria > Bacteroidota > Bacteroidia > Cytophagales > Hymenobacteraceae > Nibribacter > Nibribacter glacialis. Next base: position 678,421 of record NZ_VKKZ01000020.1, read on the forward strand.
ACAGCTCATTTCACTGACTTTTCCAGCTCCTCTTGGTGGTCTTCCTCCTCCTCCCATATAATATATTATTTTACAAATGATTGATAACAAGTAAATTCTCTTGCAAAGCAATACTTCTCTTAGTATTTGAGACATCAAATTTTGCAATTAGAATTTTGTAGTAAACTTAATAATACAACATTATTACAAAAACATAGATTAGATTTTAGAATAATTTTCAAACTTTCTCCACCTGCGCAAAAAGACTGCGCAGGAGCCCCTCACTAACCACTACCACGATGCGATTTAAATTCTTAAGACCGAAAGCAGAGATAACGAGATACGCACCCAGAGCCACGAGGGCGCGTTGGCTTGAAACTGGTAGCAAAGCCCGAGCTGTACGCGGCAGCCGTCACGGCCTCTTTGCAAGACGGCTTCTACCAAACCGCTAACGCGCGGCTGGAGCAGTTGCAGACGCTGGTGGCTTAGAACGAGCCGGAGTTTGTGGCCAAGCTAGCCGTGTACAACCACATACACCTGCGCAGCGTGTCCATGGTGCTGTTGGTGGATTATGGCGCTCACCCACCGCGGCGACAGCCTGGTGAGCCGCGCGTTGGTTCAGACCCTGCAACGCGCCAATGAGATCACGGAGCTGCTGGCTTACTACCAGTTCCAGAATGGACTCCAAGGCACCAATAAACTGCATAGGCTCTCAAAGCAGTTGCTGCGGGGTGTGCCCCTGGCCTTCAACCACATTGACGCTAACCAGTTCGCCAAGTACAACCGCGCCGCCGAAGTCAAACTCCGCGATGCCCTGTTCCTGGCGCACCCAAAGGCTAAAGACGCACAGCAGCAACGGGCCTTTGACCAAATTGCCACCCGACTCGCTGCCCACGCCCTACACTTGGGGAACGGAGTTGTCGGCGTTGGGGCAGCAGCGCTTCCGGGATGGCTACTAGCGGAAACTGGCGTTCCGACACAATTGGGAAAAGCTCATTAACAGCCATTGGCTGAGCTACATAGCCCTGCTACGCAACCTGCGTAAAATTCTGGAAATTAACGTGTCTTCGACGCACCTCAGGAATGTATGCCAGACCCTGTACGACCCAAAGGCGGAGCAGAAGGTAAGCCTTCTGCTATACATCTTTCTCTTAACCTAACGCTAGGTGAAGGAATTATTCTCACCAGATGCGCCACGTGTGCTCACGCACTTGTAGAGGCCGTGCAACACAGCATACGGCATCTGTTCGGTTTCTCAGATAGCAGCTGGTAGTGGCGGCTGAGACGTGTCAGGCTCCATACAAAAGCCTGTGTCAGCGCGCAGCAAGGTGCTGCTCTATGACATTGACCTGCTCTTGGGCATGTTGCTGGGTAAAGCGAGGCAGTAGACCAAAGGCTGTAATGGAGTACAGCGAAACTGGATATTAGCTGCACCTACCGCTACAACTGCTTGAACCTTGGTAAGGAGCAAAGACAGCTCCACTATTATAAAAACTCAGGTAGTGCTCCTTGGCATTATTTTGAAAAGAACGTCAAGGAACATTTAGCTTCCTCACCATTGATGGCGAAACTCAAAAAGAGATTTGTTTCTCAAATTGTTTGCAAATAAAAAAGCCACTTACAAGTTTTATCTCGTAAGTGGCTGATTATCAGGTGGGCCCACTTGGAATCGAACCAAGCACCTACTGATTATGAGTCAGTTGCTCTAACCGAATGAGCTATAGGCCCGGCCAAATCTTTGATTTGGGAGTGCAATTCTACAAATTTGTGTTTTAAAACGCAAAACAAACCCTGATTATCGTGGACTTTTCTTCTGTTAAGAATATCATTTTTGACCTGGGTGGGGTCATCATCAACATTGATTATGCCAAAAGCACAGACGCCCTCCGCGCCTTCGCGGCCCAGTCAACCGAAGTAGACTTCAGCCAAAAGGCTCAATCAGAACTGTTTGACCTTTATGAGCGGGGCGACATTTCCTGCGCGGAATTTAGAGACGGATTGCGTCAGGAGTACAGAATCACCGCCACCGATGAGCAGATTGACGAGGCATGGAACACCATGCTCCTGGACATTCCCGCCGAACGGATCGCCTTACTGCGCGCCCTTTCCAAGCAATACCGGTTGTTTTTGTTGAGCAACACCAACGCCATCCACATGAAGGCCTTCAACCAGATTGTAGAGCAAGCGCACGGCATTCCCGGTTTAGACGGTCTTTTTGAAAAAGCCTATTACAGCCATCTGGTGCGCAAGCGGAAGCCAGGGGCTGAGGTTTTTGAGCACATTTTACAGGAAAACGGCCTAAACGCCCAGGAGACCCTGTTCATTGACGACAGCATCCAACACATTGTGGGCGCCCAATCGGTAGGCCTTCAAACGTTGCACCTTGCCCCGCCTCTCACCATTAACGAGGTACTGAAGGAGGCCGTGGCGGAGCATGAGTCGTAATCTGGCGCTGCAACTGCTTCTGTTCCTGCTCACCCTGGCCACCACTACGTTGGCAGGGGCAGAATGGCGGTACGGAAGGTCCTTCTTTTACGGGTACGAGGGGTTTCTCTGGCCGCCTACCATCACCTGGAGCCAGGTGGCGGGTGGACTGGCCTTCTCCTTGCCGTTCCTGGGGTTCCTGACGGCGCACGAGTTCGGGCATTACCTGACGGCCCGGTTCTACCGGGTGCGGGTGACCCTCCCCTACTACATCCCCATCTGGCTGGGCATCACGTTCGGGATAGGGACCATGGGGGCCTTCATCCGGATCAAAGAGCGGATCTACTCCCGAAAGGAGTTTTTTGACATAGGCATTGCCGGTCCGCTGGCGGGGTTTGTGGTAGCGCTGGGAATCCTTGGCTATGGCTTCACCCACCTTCCGCCCCTGGACTACCTGTATGAGATCCATCCAGAGTACCGGGTGTGGGGCCAGAACTACGCCTCCTACGTGTACTTCCGGCCAGACGACCTTGCCATTGGCAAGAACCTGCTTTTTTGGCTCTTTGAAAACACCGTGGCAGACCAGGCCCTTTTGCCTAGCCGCTACGAGATCGTGCATTACCCTTTCCTGTTCGCCGGGTTTCTGTCGCTGTTTTTTACGGCGCTCAACCTGCTGCCCATTGGCCAGTTAGATGGTGGGCATATCCTATATGGCATGATGGGGTATGAACGGTTCAACCGCTTATCGCCTATTCTGTACACGATCTTCATCTTTTATGCCGGCTTGGGATTACTTTCCTTGGAAGTGAACCTGGAGGAGGATTGGTGGAAATGGGCGGGATACGCGTTGTACCTGCTCATCGTGTTCAGGCCCCTGTTTCCCCAACCCAGCCAGGGCACCAGGTTAGCTGCCGGGGTACTCATTGCTCAATTACTGGTGCAGGTGGTGTGGCCCCAGGTACAGGGGTACAACGGCTGGCTGGTGTTCGGGCTGGTCTTGTCCCGGGCCTTGGGGGTGTTTCACCCGCCTAGCCCCAATGAAGCCCCCTTGTCTAAAGGAAGACTTATCCTGGGCTGGATTGCCTTGGTAATCTTCATTCTTTGCTTCAGTCCGGCCCCTTTTATCGTGGACTAAGGCTTTCCGTTTAGCGGCAATTATGTTAAAAACAGCCGTTAAACGGAAAGCCCCACCAGGCAATAAAATGAAATGGAAGGAAATGCCTTTTCCCTCCCCGGTAGACCTCTTTTGTCCCAAGTGAAAAAGAGCAAAGGCTGGGTTTAACGGCTTCTTTTTTAAAACGGGCCTGAAACGGCTATTCCCCAAAGAAGAGAAATTAGTCCTTACCCCAGCCGTGAAGGAAGGTTGGTTGGAGGTAAGGAAACGTTAAAAGGCGGTGCGCTTTGGCGGTGTTTTAAAGAAACACTGCCAAAGCGCACCGCCTTTTACTTGGTTTAAGTTACTGGGCTTCGTTGTAGGCGATCATGCCACCCAGCACGTTGCGCACGTTTTTGAAGCCGCTTTGCTGCATGATGGCCTGGGCGGTAGCAGAACGTTTGCCTGAACGGCAGTGCACCAGAATCTCCTGGTCTTTGTATTCCTCCAATTCCTGCAGGCGCTCCGGCAAGGAACCCAAAGGAATCAGCTTGGCACTGGCAATGTTCTGTTCCTCGTGCTCCCAAGGCTCCCGCACATCCAGGATTATAGGGGTTTCGTTATTGGCTAAACGTTGTTTCAGTTCAGCAGCGGTGATATCTGAAGTAATCATCTGGTAAGGATTAATTTGACGGCTCTAAGTTGGTTTCCTTTTTGGGTTTTCACAAGATAAATTCCAGCCGGAAGTCCTGGAGAGACGGAAAGCGGCTGTCTTTCCCGCACCTTGGCCCAGGTTTGGAGCAATTGCCCGGTGCTGGAATAGAGCTGGACCTGATCGGCGGACTGGCTCAGGGAGAAGTCTCCGGTGCCGGTGGGGTTTGGGTACAGATAGGTTTCCGGGGAAGCCAAGGCACCCGGTGAGGAGGTGAGCGTGCCGGTCATAACCGGTCGTATCTGCAGGGCCCCGCCCAGATCAGGGACAGTTCCCCAGGCACTGGCACCGTTCATGGCGAACAGTTTGCCGTTGGTGTTCTCGTTCAGGTCAAACCCCACATTCACAAAGACAGCGGCAACGGGTTGGCGGTAGCCTACATAAAAGCGGCCCTGCACCTCTACCTGTCGTTCTAGAGGTATCTCTAACCAGTTGTTCAACCCTGAGGCGGCCGGCAGCACAAAGCGCTGTTCATACAAAGGCTGGTCGGCGGGTTGGCCATTCTGATCTGCCCAAAGGCGCAGGAACAGTTCGGTGCCGGGGGTGTTGGCACCCGTAAAGAAAATCCGGACGCTCTTGATTCGGTCTGGTTTGTTCAGGTCAAATTGGTAGGCCAACTGAACCGTGGTCCCCGACGGATAGCTGAACCCGGTCTCGGCGGAGCCATCGTCATAGGCGTAGAAATCCTGCAGGTCGGTCTGGCGCCGCAGGGTGTCATTGTACCGGGTGTTGAAATCAGGCTCACGCGTATTGAGAATTAAGGTAGTCTGCACGGAGAAGGGTTGGCTCTGGCTGCTCAGGAAGGCACTGGAGGGGGCCGCCGCAAGAGCAGTCCTGGTGCCACCGCTCACGGGCGCACTTCCGCGCAGAAAAGTATCTACTGCGCCGGTAGACAGGTTCCGGACAAAGCCCCGCCAGCTGATGGCGGCCGGAATATTGCTGAGGTTGGCCATTTCTGACCCCACCTGCGGCCGGGTCTCTCCCGCGGGGTTCACCAGGAATTGCCAGATGGGCATGGCCGAGTACCGGTTCAACAGCGAGGGAAGGCGTTGGGTAAGGGCCACATCTGCGACCTGCATCTGTCCCTGCCGCCGGTTCCGGTTCAGGTAAACGTAATCCAGGTGCCAGACATCCCGCAGGCCGCTTTGCTTGCCGCTGCTGACCCACCGGAACTGGAAACCGTTGTAAAGGAAGCGGCTTTCTTTGAGAGCCACCATGGCCGGGGCAAAGGCCGTGTTGCGGCCGGTTCCTTTCTGCGACCAGACCGTGGACCAGGTCCCGTTGGCTTCCTTGAACTCCAGTTGCAGGGAATAGATGCCCGCCGAAGAAAAGTCAGGTGCGTCTACCAATCCTCCGGCCTGCCAGTAAAAACTCAGGTAGAGCGAGTCCTGGGGTTGATAATTGCCCAGGGACAGCGGTTTTGAGGTCAGCGTGTCGGTGGGGCCGGTGGCGTTTGGGCCGCCATAGGGTTGGCCATCGGCCTGCAGGCCGTCAAAGCTGGCCGCGAAGATGGTGGGCGGGTTAGCCGCGAGGCGGTTCGTGACGGCTACGCCGCCGCGGGTACGCCAGCGGGCGGGATCAGGGCCACCCTCGCCCTTGGCGAAATCGTCAAAGAAAGGCAAGCCCAAGGTATCGCCCGCCGCCAATGGTTGAGGGGTAGCGCCCGGCACGCCGGTTTTGGCCTGAACAGAAATAGCCTGCACAGGCAGGCTATTCAAGGGAGTCAAGACTTGCGCCCGAGCGGCCCATCCGCCCAAGAATAAAATCAGATAGAGGACGAGCCGTTGGCGCATAGGTTCTTTTATTGGATGGGGGTCACGGGCTGAGGGCCGGCCACCCAAATGTCAATCAATTCTCCGGTCCTGATCTTGGTTTTGACACTGTCACCCGCGATAGGCCTTTGTCTCAATACGGTGCCATCGGCCTCGCCGTTGGGGGCTTCCATGTAGATCACGGAACCAAATTTCAAGCCTTGGCCGGTCACTAGCATGGTGGCCTCATCAATGGGCATGCCCACCAGCGCCGGCACATCCAGTTCCGTTTCGCCCAGGCCGTTGCCTACCTCCAGGTCAATCCGTGAACCTTTGGCCACTGGGTCACCTGGCTGAATCTCCTTGCCGTGCAGCAACTGACGCAGCACCGAGTTGTGCGCCAGGTCTGGCACGTATTTGATCTCGCCCAGGTTCAGGTCATAGCTCTTCAGAATCATCTCTGCGTTCTGCACCGACCCGTCAATCAGCTTGGGCATTTTGATGAGCGGCGGGTTCTTCATGTTGATGCTCACGTAGATCTTACGGCCTTCTTTCACTTTCTCGCCAGCTTTGGGTTCCTGCGTGATCACCGTGAACGGCTCTTTGCCCTGCTCATAAGTGGAATCGCTCACATAAAAACGCAAATCCTTGTCGGCCAGGAAATCCTCCAGCTCATCTACCGACATACCGGCCAGGTTAGGCACCGAGATGGTTTCGCCGTGGTTGGTGGTACTGGGCAGGTACACAAAGAAGAACAAAAACAGCAGCGCCAACACAATGGCCACCATAATGGTCACATGCTTGAACACGTCTCCCAGGGTCTGGGCTTTCAGAAAACTACTCATGTACTTAAGAGGTAACTTTTTTGGTGCGCTCCATGCCGAACTGCAGGATGCGGTCAATGAAATCGTAGGGTTTGTACCCGTTGATGGCCGTCTGGTGGAAGATACACGTGGCCGGGGTCATACCGGGCAGAGAGTTCACCTCAATGATGATGGTCTCCACGGTGTCATCTGGGTGTACCCGTACAAAGGCGTCAATGCGGGCGTAACCTTCAATGCGAAGGATTTCTGCCACGCGCTTCAAGTCTTGCTTTACCTGGTCTGAGATGCGTTGCCGCTCCTGCTGGTCTCTGGCGTAACGGGCCGGGGTGATGTTCTGCCCCTCCCCCGCCAGGAACTTCTCTTCCAGGCTCAAAACCTCTCCTTCAGCCAACGCCTCAGAGGCCTCAAATATTTCATACTGGGTGCGTCCGTCGGGGCCGTAGCTGGTGAGCAAACCGCCGGTGATTTCCAGGAAATGCTTCGCTCCTTCGCGGGAGATGAGGTTTTCAATCAGGAAATAACCTTTCATGGGTACCTCCTCTTTGAAGCTGAGCTTGAGCACCTGGGCCGGGTTCTCGGGTATTTCAACGGTGTTTCTGAAAATAAGCTCCGCAAACGCCTCTAACTCAGCACGGGTCTTGATCTTTTTCACCGCCGAGGAACAACCGTCATCAGCAGGCTTGCAGATGAACGGATAGGCGAACCGCTCTTCAATGTGTTGGAAGAAAGCAGCGGGGTTATCTTGCCAGTCTTTCTTGAAGGCCAGCATGTGTTCTGCCACGTGCACCCCGTTCTCGCGCAGGATCTTGTTCGTCTCAAACTTGTTGATGGTCACCTGGCTGGACTGGATGCCCGATCCGTTGTACGGGATTTGGAATTTCTCCAGTTCGGTCTGCAGTTCCCCGTCTTCGCCGGGACGGCCGTGCAGCGCGATGAAGACCGCGTCTACCAGGCTTTGCAGGTGCTCATAGGTGAGGCGCTGCGGTTTCTGCAGCGAGTTACCCGCGTACAGATTGGTGATGCCCGAAGCGGCTTCCTTGATCTGGGCCAGCACCGGGTGCGTAGGCACGCCGGCCTCAGAGGCTTCTATCTTCTCCCTGATGTCATCCGCGTTGTCCTTCAACATGATGTTGATGGGAATCTGGTACAGCTGGTGGGTTTCCTCGTTTCCGGTCAGGAAAATAGGAATGGGCTCGTATTTGGTAGAAGAAGCCAGTTTCTCATAGATGTTCCGGCCGCTTTCTACGGAGATGTGGCGCTCAGAAGAGTACCCGCCCATGATCACACCCACGCGCAATTTGTCGTGGCGGTGGGCGCGCTCATCGGCCATGGCCGCTTCCAGTTTCCTGAGCAAGCCGGTCAAATAGGCGGTGTTTTTACCGGATTTCACTCTTTCCGCCAGAGACGTCCGGATAATGTAGGTCAGGAACTGCGAGGGGTTCAACCCGATTTCAGCAGCCTGGTGGAAGAAGAACGAAGACGGCAACATACCTGAAGTGGTATTGGGGTCGTTCAGGAAAATCTCGCCGTTTTCGGTGATAAAGCCGTCCAGACGCGCATATACGTTGAAGCCCAGGCTGGTGTACAGGCGTTCGCACTGCTGCCTGATCTCCTGGATCTGCTCAGTGGGCAAATCAATGGGCGTGATCTTCCGGCTCAGGCCGGGCAGGTATTTAGAACGGTAGTCAAAGACCTCGCCGCCTTTTTTGATCTCCGTGGGAGGCAAGGCGATAGGCAGCCCCTGCTGGTCCTGTACCACAATGCAGGAGAACTCGCGGCCGTTGATAAAAGCTTCAATCAGTACCTGGGTCTCGCTCTCCACGTTGGTGAGGGTGAGCGTTTCAGGGCCGTTTTCTGCGAACGTAGCAGAAAGTAGACTCAGCAGTTCTTCCGGCGCATAGATCAACTGACCGTCCTGGGTTTGTACCGGCAAGCCGATTCCCTCGCGGATATCGGTCAGGGTCTTCACGAAGTTCAGTTGCTGGGCCTCGTTCTTGGCGTTCCAGTCGCTTTTGCGAAGGGTGAGCGAGAACAGGCTGCGGGCTACGGCTTCCTCAAACAGCTGCAGGTTTTTTTCTTTGATGATGGAAACGCCAATGGAAGAGCCTTGGTGCGGTGCTTTCAACACCAGCGGCAGCCCAAGGTCCGCCACCAGGCTATCCAGCATACCGGCGCGGTCTTGCGTGGCGTGCCACTCCTGCAAACTCAGGATGCGGTAATCAGGGGTGGCAAACCCGTGCTGCTGCAACAAGGCCTTCTGTGCGATCTTGTCAATACCAATGGCCGACGGCAGAATACCGGAGCCCGAGTACGGAATGCCGTACCACTCCAGCAGGCCCTGGATGCTGCCATCTTCGCCGTACGGCCCGTGCAGGGTCAAGAACGCGAAATCAAACAGCCCCTTGAACTGGTGCGGATGGATGCGACGACCCACGCGGGCGGCAATGTCTTCCAGTTCCTCCTCGCTCAGTTGGCCCAGGCTTTCCAGGTACATCTGCAACCCGTGTTCCGAAGCCGGCAACACGTCTACCGGCGGGTAGAAATCGCGGATGGTTCCTTTGTAGATGTAGTGCCAGTCTAGCAGGATGAAGTTCCCCAGGCTGTCGGCAAACACCGGCACGGCCTCAAACAGGGATTTATCTAAATTATCGAAGACGGTGCGGCCACCGGCGAAAGAAATTTCGCGCTCCCGGGACGGTCCACCGAAGATGATTCCAATTTTCATTAGGGCAAAGATACTGGTTTTTGGTTGTTCGGCGCTAGTGGTTTAGCGGCTTCTTGCAGTGGCCTTACGGGAGGCCCGGAACAGCGGTAATTGGGCTGGTTTCTGTTTTTGACCCAGTATTTGGAAATGAGCCTGAAAACCCACCACACCTTCTGGTCGGAAAGCGACTTGGATGGCTGCGAAATATATATATAAAACATTGAATATTTAGGTAAGACCTTTACATTTGAACCAATAGCGGAAAGCAACATTTAAAAAGCGTTTTAATCCAAAGAACCCGTTCCTTTTTTGCTGATACTCCCAAAAAAGCACTAAAAACCCGACTACCCAACCTAACCCTTTCTTACTACATGAAAAAACTGTTACTCACCTCTCTTATTGCCCTTTCAGGGTTCACCTATTCTTTCGCCCAAACCACCGAAAGCCCTGCCAAACCGTTCAAGTTTTTGGTAACCGGGGCCTTGGAATCTGGGGGTGACAAGGTAGGGGAAGTTATGTTCACCAATGGCGATACCCAGGCGATCAAGGCAGGCAATGGCGTCACCCTATCCGTAGGAGCGCAATACCAAATCCCGCAGGCCGAGAAATTTCTATTACGCGGCACGGTGGGCTTTAAATACGTGACTACGGCGGCAGATAATGCCCACATCCGCCTCACGCGCTTTCCGCTGCAACTAACGGGCAATTTCATGGCTACCGAGAAACTGCGTTTTGGCGCGGGGGTTGTCACGCACCAAGGCATTTCCTTAAATACCGATGGCCTGGGCGAAAACGAACAGTTTGAAAGCGGTGCCGGGGCCGTGTTTGAGATCGCCTATAGCGCGGTGGGCCTTTCCTATACCGTGCTGAACTACCAACACAAAAACAAACACACGGTTTCGGCCAACGCCATAGGCATTACCTTCTCCCTAACCTTTCCTAAAAATAAATAGCGTCTGAGACTGCAGGGGGAAGCTGGACGAGAGGCTTGGTCCGTCCCGTTTTAAAGCCCTGTTTTCTGAAAATAGCCCCCAAACCGCTGCTTGCGTATAACGCACGGAGCAACACTCAGAACAATTATTATATTTGCCCAGCCTGATATTTTCGGGCGGCATAGCCAGAACCAAACGAATCAGCCTATGATAACCATTGACCAGTACAATTTCCGGGGCAAACGGGCCTTGGTGCGCGTAGATTTTAACGTGCCTCTGAACAGCAATTTTGAGATCACTGATGATACCCGCATCAGGGCGGCGGTGCCAACCATCAGGAAAATCCTGAATGAGGGCGGCTCAGTGGTGCTCATGTCGCATTTGGGCAGACCCAAAGGCGGACCAGAGGAAAAATACTCGTTGAAGCACCTCATCAAACCTTTGGAGGACATCTTCCAGACCCAGGTCCTATTCTCCCCAGATTGTATTGGCAGCCAGGCGGTAGAGATGGCCAACAACCTGCAACCCGGCGAAATCCTGTTGCTGGAAAACCTGCGTTTCCATAAGGAGGAAGAGCAAGGCAACCAGATCTTCGCCGAGAAGCTGAGCCTTTTGGGCGAGGTGTACGTGAACGATGCCTTTGGTACCGCCCACCGCGCCCACGCCTCTACCGCTATTGTCGCAGACTATTTCCCGCATGATAAAGTGTGTGGTTCTGTCATGCAGGCCGAACTGGAGAATGCCCAGCGGGTACTCGCGTACGCGGATCGCCCCTACACCGCCATCATGGGCGGGGCCAAGATCTCAGATAAGATCCAGGTGATTGAACAGTTGCTGGACCGCGTAGACAACCTGATCATTGGCGGCGGCATGAGCTACACCTTCGCCAAGGCGCAGGGGGGCCACATTGGCAACTCCTTGCTGGAGGAAGACAAGCAGCAGCTTACCCTGGAATTATTGAAAAAGGCCGAGGAAAAAGGCGTAAAGATTTACCTTCCCACTGACTCTGTCATTGCCGATGCCTTTGACAATAACGCAAACACTGACGTGGTCCCCAGCGGCACCATTCCTGACGGCTGGATGGGCTTAGACATAGGACCTGACACCCGGGCGCAGTTCGCGGAAGTGGTACGAAACTCTAAAACCATCCTGTGGAACGGCCCTATGGGCGTGTTTGAGTTTTCCAATTTTGCCATTGGTACCAAAACCATTGCCGAAGCTGTGGTAGACGCCACTAAACACGGTGCCTACTCCTTGATTGGCGGTGGAGATTCCGCAGCGGCGGTTACTCAGATGGGCCACAGCCATGACGTTTCCTATGTATCTACCGGCGGCGGTGCCTTGCTGGAGTACATGGAAGGCAAACAATTGCCGGGCGTCATTGCCTTGCAGATGGAAGAGACTCCTCTTACCTAAGCAGAGCTTTATCTTAAACAGAAGCGGCGGCAAGATCTTTCTTGCCGCCGCTTCTGTTTTCAGCCTGCTACCTCTTTGTTTATAGGCTTTTTATTAAAAATAAGAGTATAGAATTCATCAGAGAATACGAAGAATTTTTTTGAAAAGGATTCATGCTTAAGTAGAGGATTATCGTTCATACTTTTACCTCTTCCCTTAGTACGCTACCTTCTTTCACTACTACCTCTTTTCACTACTTTCTCCTCATACTACCACTTTTTACTCCCCCCTTTATTCTACCCTATTGTCATCCTGAAAGGATCTTGTGGGCGAACGGTAATGGCCTTTCAGAACTGCTTTTCTAGTCCGCTCACAAGATCCTTTCAGGATGACAAAAAGAGAAGCATAAAAAGGGAAGAACAAAAGAAGAAGAGGACATCAAAGAAAAGGACAAAAGGAAATAAGCGAGCCTGCCAAATCCTCCTTAACCAAATCTCAAAATCCAATATTTAACATAATTTTACACCCAAAGACACTACACCTCTTTCCGCTTTAGGTTCCCTTCAGAAGTATACCTAACCTGTCCGCTCTCCAGCATCTCCTGCAACAGGTCTCCCAGTAACTCCTGCTCTGAGGAGCTGAAGTGCATGGCAATGGATTTGGGGTGCAGCGGTGTTTCTTTCAGGTGGCTCAGCACGCGGGCTTCCATGTGCAGCTTGTTCTCGTCCAACTTCTTTTTCTTTTTCTGGGCCAGGCAATAGTCACAGATGCGGCAAGGAGCAGTGGAGATTTCGCCAAAATAGGCCAGAATCTGGAGGGTGCGGCATTGGGTGGCGGGTTGCATGTAGGCGACTACCGCCTGCGCTTTCTCCAGAGCCCGCTCCCGGAAGAGGTTCAGCCGTTTCTGGTCTACGGGCAAAGAAGCGGCGTCAAACCGGGGAGCGGTGAACTGCACCTGCGGGCCATCATGCTGGGGCTCATACACCAGCACTTTGCGCTGGTGCAGGTGCTGTAAGTGCTGTTTGATGGTAGCCTCCGGCACCGACAGATGCTTCGCCAGACCTTTCTCAGAGATTCGCACAAAGTCCCGGAACATCTCGCCCCCGTACAACCGCAGCAAGCTTTTGATGACCGCCTCCAGGTTCTCGTTCAGGATCTGAAACTCATATAATTGTGTATTGCTGAGCAGGAAGTACACCTTAGACGGACTGTAAAAGCCTTCGTTCAACTGCAGAAGCCCCTCGTGCTCCAACTGTTTCAGGGCGAAATGCACTTCAATGGGTGATATCTGGTAGGTGCGGCTGAACTCCGCTAAATCAAAGTCAAAAGATTGGAACGCGCCGCTTCCGGTGGCCAATTGGTAGAAATTAGCCAGGGCTTGGTACACCCGCTTCAGGGTCTCTACGGGGGGGTAGGCTTCCTCCGTCTTCTTCAGGAGCAGACTGGTGTCTTCGGGACCCAGCAAGACCGTAGCGTAGCTGTATTTGCCATCCCGCCCGGCCCGGCCGGCTTCCTGGTAATACGCCTCCAGCGAATCGGGCAAATCAAGGTGCACCACCAGGCGCACATCGGGTTTGTCAATCCCCATCCCGAAGGCATTGGTAGCCACGATCACCCGGACCCGGTCCATGATCCAGTCGGTCTGCGCCGAGGCGCGGGTCTGGTGCGGCAAACCGGCGTGGTAGGCAGCGGCTTTGATGCCCTGCCGATTAAGCCAGTCGGCCAGTTCTACGGTGCGGCGGCGGTTACGCACGTATACAATGGCGGTGCCGTTCATCTTTTGCAGGATCTCGCGCAGCCGCCCTTCTTTGTCCTCGGTAGGCAACACCGAGTACGACAGGTTCTTCCGGGCGAAACTCTGCTGCACCACCACCTGCTTCTTGAACTGCAGTTTTTCCTGGATGTCTTCCTTCACTACCTGGGTGGCCGAGGCCGTCAGGGCGAGCACGGGCACATCCGGCAGCACCTCGCGCAGCTTGGCAATCTCTAAATAAGGCGGTCGGAAGTCATAGCCCCACTGCGAGATACAATGCGCCTCATCTACAGCCAGCAGGCACACGTTCATGCGCTTCACCCGCTCCAGGAACAGCTCGGTCTGCAACCGCTCCGGCGACACGTACAGGAACTGCACCCCACCGAACACGCAGTTGTCCAGGATCATGTCGCGTTCCCGTTCCGGTTGCCCCGCGTGCAGGGCCGCCGCCGTTAGCCCGCGCTTGCGGAGGTTCTCTACCTGGTCTTTCATGAGCGCCACCAACGGCGACACCACCACGCAAACCCCGCCCAGCACCAGGGCCGGCAACTGGAAACACACGGACTTACCGCCGCCGGTTGGTAAAATAGCCAGGGTATCCTGCCCTTTCAGCACCGAGGTGATGATTTCCTCCTGCCCCGGCCGGAAGGCTTCATGCCCCCAATATTGCTTCAGGATGTCTTGTACGTCTGCCATAGATCATCCAAAATTACGAAATACTTGGGTGCGGGTGGCAAGTCACTTCAACAGACAGATATAATCCAGCTCCCACCAGGACCTGATGGCCTGTGAAGGATAAGAAGTTTTGATCCCTACTCCCCGACAAAGCGCTAATAGGTGGTTTCTAAATCCCACGCCTCCCGCCAAAAGGACCGTTCCCCAGCCCTTCTCTTGCGGAGATGGGTTGGGAAAGATTTTAGAAACCGGATTTATTAGAAAAGGTAGATTTGCGGAAACCTGTGAGGTCTTGGAGACCTCACAGGTTAAAAAGCAATTAGCGCTAATTTCTAGTGGTCCAGGACCACCGGCAGTCCTGCGTAACATCAATACGGGGGATAGCTAACGTTTTATGAAGATTAGAGGCAATGAGCAATGGCTCCAAATGGTTTTTTAAAAAGCCCCAAAAACAAAAAACCCGGCATGGGGCCGGGCTTCTGTACATTCACCTTTATTTTGCCTATTAAGCAGCGGCAGATTGCTCATGCTCGCGGTCTTCAATCACCTTTTTCAACTTCACAATAGACTGCTTGGCGCGTTCCTCATCAAGTTTGTTGATGTTCAGGAGCATTTTGGTTTTCTCCTGACGCGTAATCACTGGATTGTTCAGCAACCGGATGATCTCTTCCTTCTGCTTGGCAGTAGCATATTTCACCGGTGCCTCCTCTGCCACTGGGGCTTCTGATTTAGCAGCCGGTGCAGGTGCTACTTCTACGACGGCGTCTACCGGCACAGCTTTCATGGTCTTGGGCGCTGCGGCAGGTTTCACCTGTTGCTCCACCTTTGACTCCTGCACGTTGCCTTGGTAATCCATTTCCTCGGCAGGGGTTGGCTCATAGCCGGCGGCCCTGATGATCCAGGCCAGTGCGTTCCGGTAAGCTTTCCCAATGGCTCTGGTTTGGGCCATAGAGGCAATGGCATATTCCTGGTAGTATTTGCGGCCTTGCTCTTTGTTAGAGCAGATGGCAAAACCAGCACCTACGGTTTGTTCTGTGCGCAGATTCAACAAGTTCACCTTGGCCAGGTACTTGATCTCGGTGCTGTCACTCATGTTGATCAGCTCGTCTACCACGGGTAGAATACCCAGGCGAGACCCAGCATATTGCCAGCCTTCCACATTCACGTACTCTTTGCCTTGAATGTTCTGGAAAAGGCGGTTCTCCTTGATGAACTTGGCCAAATCAATAGCCAGGTGCATGGTCTCATCAGAGCGAGCAATATCATAGCTCTCGATTTTGCTCTTCTTAGACACTTTTTCTTCGTTGGTTACTTGATTGGTCATGGTCTGCATTCTCATTAGTTTCTGTTCAGATTCATAACAGAGCAGTGGTAGTAAAAGTGCATTTCAAGTCTAATTTTTACTTAAATTATCTAATTGAAACACAGCATGTTACAATCAATTGCTAAATTTTTTTTAGCAATTTCAGAGGAGCCAAATCTCAGCTTAAGCCTGCCACAGCAGAACCCTTCCCCCTTCGGTTTTAAAAGGTTTAAAAGGAGGGGAAATAGTTTATACATTCAATTGGTTTTCAATGTTTTACTAAACCCCAATTAATATGTAATCCTTAGGGGCAGAAACTTATCGGAAGGATAGCAACGGGCATCTTGCTCAGCAAAAGAAAGGAAAGGAGGTGTTATTTACCTTGTTTTTAGAGAAGAGGCTTAAAATAGGCAAGGTGAAAAGACCAACCCGGGAAACACTAAGGAATGCTCTAACCTGTCCCCCCTGTTTGCCTTCCCCCCTCATTTGCAGCCGTTAGGGGTTCAGACGATCTAGCAGGGGTTATCATAAGACGAGCCGCCATGCCCCCTGCTCTTCCAATACATGGACCCGGTAGCCGGCGGCCCGCAATTCGGTGGCTTTTTTGCCGGTATACCAACGCGAATTGGTTTGATCCAGGACAATGGTACGGGCCGTGGTGAAGGATTGTAGCCGTTCTGCCGGCGCCCAGACGTTATGTTGGAGCACCACGGCATCCAGGGGAAGCGGCTGGCCTGCCTGTTTGGGTAACCGTTTTAACCAGAAAAGTTTCTTGCCCTGCCATACCACCAACTGGTTGCCCTCTGGCAACAGCTGACGGGCTACTTTTAGTTTTTGCGGCACTTCTGAAGAATCAGGCCTTAAACGAATTTCATCCCTTACTCCTTTTGCCCACCAATAAGGCTGCACCTGGTAGGAGAAAAGCTGGGGCTGCGCGTAAAAGGCAGAGTCGGCTAGAAAATTTACCTGGCGGCCTTGCACCACACTGGTGGCACTACTTCTTCTGACACTATGCAGGACCAGCTCGCTAGAATCTCGTAGGTGATAGGCTTTGGCCAGCTCTGTACCAGAGAAAAAGGTTAAACACAGAACCGCCACCGCCAACCAAGGCAGTTGCCTCCTCACCAGGAACAGCACCAGGCAGATCATCAACAGGTACAAGGCCAGTACTTGCCCCGGGGTAATCACGAACCCATCCAGCACAGAGGCCGGCCATTGCTCCAGCCACAGCAGCCCTTCATTCATGGCCCACAAAGTCCACTCCAGCAATCGGCCAAGGACAACGTTGAGCCCCGGAACCCAGAAGAACAGCATAAACGCAATGCCCAGGTACAGCGCGCCTGAGGATAGCGGCACCGCCACCAGGTTGCCTACCCAGAAATACACCGGAAACTGATGGAAGTAATGCAAACTCAAGGGGAGAGTAGCCAGCTGCGCCGCCACTGAGATAGACAGCAATTGCCACCCCGCTTTAATCGCCCGGTGCTCAGGGTGCCAGATCTGCAGGAAGAGGGGTTGCAGCAATACAATTCCTGCCACGGCTAAAAACGAAAGCTGGAAACCGACATCAAACAGAAAATTAGGCTCATACAGCAGCAAGGCCAGCGCCACCACCGCCAAGGTATTCAAAATCGAAGCCCTTCGGCGAAGTACCCGCCCCACCTCTACCAAGGAGAACATGCATACGGACCGCAGCACCGACGCCGACAACCCGGTCATGAACGCGTAGAACCATACCACGCCCACCGTCACCAGAAACACCACCAAGCGGCTGGTCTTGTCCCGCCCAAAAGGTTTCAGGAAAAGCAACAGCACCCCGTACAACAGCGCCACGTGCAGACCGCTGACCGCCAGCACATGCATGGTACCGGTACGGGCATAGGCATTCCTGATAGCAGTATCGAGGTCGTCCTGCACCCCCAGCACTAGGGCATAGGCAAGGGCCTTTTCCCGCCGGGGGGTGATGTGTTCCTGAAAGGCCTGCTCCAGCGTTTTCCTCACCTGCAAACTTACCGCCACCACCCTACTAGGCGGAGCATAGCCCATGGGCACCCAGGTACTGTTAGGAAGATAGGCCTGCCAGGCAATGTGTTTCAATGCCAGGTACCGCCGGTAATCAAACTGGTGGGGGTTAGCCGGTGGTTTTGGTGGCACAAGGGTACCCTGCACCAGCAATTCCTGCCCGTAGCGCAAGGTATCTGTTTTCGCAGACCTCGGGAAAAAGACGGCTACCTGCCCGCTGGCGGCATGCCATTTGCCTTGGGCCAACACTGCATCTACCCGGCCCACCGAACTGACCGAAGTAGGCTTCACCGCCACGCCCTTCACCAGCGTGAGGCGGTAATGGGTGATTTTCTGCGGCGCCACTGGCAGCGTTTGCGGCGTGTTTTTGAGATAACTGGTGCAAAACGAGAACGCTATAACCGTGGCCATACCCGCTACCCCTGCCCAACGGCGGTAGCGCACCAAAGGCTTCCTCAAAGCCAGCCACCCCAGCCCCAGGAAAAGGAGCAATAAAAAAACCACGGCTTCTCCCGCAAAGGAAAAGCCGTGGCCTAAAAAATGGTACAGGACAATCCCTGTCAGAAAGCAACCCACCAGGCGCATAGAGCCGGTGAGCGTTGCGTTAGCCATTCAACACCATTTTGTAATGCTCAATATCACATTCAGTGAAAAGATCTCCTACAGTAGAGAAACTGTGGCGAAGGTAGAACGGCACCGCGTGCAACTGGGCGTGCATGTACACTTGTTGACCAGGTTTCAAAGCGCCGGTGAGGTCTTCCATGATCTTCTTCAGCAGGAAGCTACCAACTTGTTTATTGCGGTATTGGGCTAACACGGCAAACCGCTCCAGTTTGATGCCTTTGTCGGTTTCGCGCCAGCGGGCGGTGCCTACGGGTTGGCCGTCTACCGTGGCCAGGTAATGGGTGGCGGTGGGTTCGTGTTCATCGTACTCGGCTTCTGCGGGTACGTTCTGTTCCTGGACAAACACCTGCTCTCTGATCTTGAAAGCCTGGGCCTGTTCCTGCGGGTCGGTGATTCTGTGGGCAGATACGGTCATGGTACAACTTCTTGGTAAAAAAGACGGCAAAGGTACATCCCCCGGGAGGAGAATGCGCCTTTGCCGAACTTAAAAATTAGTCGTCGTAGCGGCGGAAGTTCTGGCGGCGGCGCGGGGCGTCCTGACCATCTGCCTCTACCTTTTCCCGATCTTCGCGCTCTTTCTGGCGCTTCTCGTCAAACTTGGTATAGGCCTCCACAATGTTCTTCACCAGGCGGTGACGTACCACATCCTCGGCCTGCATCTCTACAAAGCCAATCCCTTTGATGTCACGCAGCACGGTCATGGCCTCAATAAGGCCCGACCGCTGGTTGCGCGGCAAGTCAATCTGGGTGCGGTCACCGTTGATCATCACCTTGGAGGTGGGTCCCATCCGGGTCATGAACATCTTGATCTGCATGGGCGTAGTGTTCTGTGCCTCGTCCAACAGCACGAAGGCGTTGTTCAGGGTACGTCCGCGCATGTAGGCCAAGGGAGCTATCTCTATGATTTTGTTCTCATAGTAATATTTCAACTTCTCCACCGGAATCATCTCTTCCAAGGCATCATAGATCGGCCGCAGATACGGATCCACTTTGTCTTTCATGTCACCGGGCAAGAACCCGAGGCTTTCACCGGCTTCCACCACCGGGCGGGAGATGATGATTTTCTTTACCTCTTTGTTCTTTAGCGCGCGCACGGCCATGGCCACCGAGATAAACGTTTTACCGGTACCGGCGGGTCCCAGGGCAAAAACCAGGTCATTCTTGGCTACCGCCTCAACCAGTTTGTGCTGGCTGGGGGTTTTGGCCTTGATCACACCGCCTTTGCTGCCGTACACAATCACATCCGGTGACGTGATCACCACGTCCTCCTCAAAGTCATTGTCGGCGGTCAGGAATTTATGCACGCTTTTGTCCGTGATTTTCCCGTACTGGTGGTAATGCTCAATGAGCGAGGAAAGGATTTCGTGTATTTTGGTGATCTCTGGGGTTTGGCCCTGGATCTTGATCTCGTTGCCACGGGAGATGATTTTGCTGCTTGGAAAAGCGGCGGCCAACTGCTTGATATTTTGATTTTCGAGGCCCAGGAAATCTAACAGGGAGATATTCTCTAGGGTGATTGTTTTTTCTACCAAAGGCTATTTCTGATTATTAGGTGCTATTTAAACCAATCTACTGAAAATATAGTAGATTTGTTATAAGACAATTCTACAAATATTAAAGTTCTTTTGACCAACCGTTCCCATGGGAATTCTCACTTTCATGTCAGACTTTGGCACCACAGATCACTACGTGGCCGCTGTAAAAGCTAAAATACTGACTATCAACCCGGCGCAAGTAATCGTAGACATCTCACACCACGTGGAGCCCTTCAACATTGCCCATGGCTTTCATGTGATCAACGCTGTTTTCCAGGACTTCCCCGCGGGAACCGTGCACCTGATTGCCATAGACACCCACGGTTCGCGCAGTGGCCGGTACCAGGTGGCCCGTCACAAAGGACATTATTTCGTCTGCGCCGACAATGGGCTTCTTTCCTTGCTCACCGAGAGCGACCCGGAGCAGTTGATAGACTTGCCCGCCCAGCCAGACTCTTCCTCCCCTGCCCGTGATGTGATGGTGCCCGCCGCCGTTGCCCTGGCCCAGGGAGCCTCCATGGCCGAGGTAGGCGAACTAGCCGACGGCATGGTACAGCTCATCAACCGCCAGCTAAGATTAAACGACCACTCCATCACCGGGCACGTGGTGCACGTGGACCATTACGGTAACCTCATCACCGACATCAGCAAAGACAGCGTGGAAGCTATTGGGCACGGCCGCCGATGCTCTATCCATTTCAACCGCGAAGTGATTGACCGCGTCAGCACCCGCTACAGCCAACCCAGCGAGGGAGACAGCGTGGCTTTGTTCAACCGCCAGGGCTTCCTGACCATCGGGATCAACAAAGGGCACGCCTCTGAGTTACTGGGCATGTACTTTGACTCCCCCGTGGAAGTGCGCTTTGCCCCAGAACCTGCTGATTCTTAATTAAGAATTAGGAATTAAGAATTAGGAATCAGGGGCCAGTGAGGAAGTAACCTATCTGTTGTTGGTATTATTTCTTCCTTGCCTTCTTCTTCTAATCATTCCGTTTTCTGCTTCTATTTTTGATTCTACCATTCTACTCCTTTTTGTCATCCTGGAAGGATCTTGGTTGCGAACGGGATTGGCGGTTCATTAAGGCCTTTCTAGTTCGCTCACAAGATCCTTTCAGAATGACAGGAAAAGGGGAAGGGCTTTTGGTTTGTTTTCTTGAAAACACCGCCAAAACCACATAGGCAGCAAGGGAAAAACTAATTCCTAATTCCTAATTCCTAATTCCTAATTCCTAATTCCTAATTCCTAATTCCTAATTCCTAATTCCTAATTCCTAATTCCTAATTAATAAAAAAACCATGTTGATCCGGGTAGTAAGGATGACGTTTGCGCCAGAGAACGTGGCGGCATTTCTGGAGATTTTCAAGGCTTCCCACGCCAAGATCAGCGCGTTTCCCGGGTGCCGCAGCGTAGAGTTGCTGCAGGATTACCACGTGCCGCACATCTACAGCACCTACAGCCTCTGGGATTCAGACGCGGCTCTTAACCACTACCGCTCCTCTGAATTGTTTGGCAGCGTCTGGAAACCAACCAAGGCCCTGTTTGCTGAACCTGCCCAGGCTTTCTCCTTTAAACCAGCTTCTTATTAATCTTTCTTCTTTTCCCCCTGACCTAGAAAGTAAAAGGAATCGGTGGGTTTTTGACCTGATTTTGGTCTCTAATCACATTCTAATCTGACTCTAACGGGTCTATAATACGGGTAGTCTACTTTTGGACATTCTTAAACAGAATGCCCATGCTGAAACCCAGATTGATCTTTTTGCATTTCCTGCTGGCCTTTACCCTCCAGCCGGCCCTTGCACAACGTAGCCCAAATTCCCCCAGTACCTTATCAGCTCCTTTAGATTCGCTTCAGATTACTTTACCTGAGGCCGAACGGTTTTTTCAGGAACGCAACCTTCCTCTGTTGGCCCAGAAAACGGCCATTGAAGCGTCAAGGGCCGCCATCATCCAAGCCAGACTATTTGAGAACCCTACCCTAAGCCTTGACCAGGGCACCTACAACCCCACCAACGGCCGCTACTTTGACATTTCGCAACAAGGGCAGACCTATGTGCAGTTAGACCAACTCTTTTACCTGGCCGGCAAACGCAAAAAACGGGTACAGGTAGAACAGCTGAACACCCAGTTAACGGAGCAAGCCTACTTTGATCTGCTGCGCACCCTGCGGTTCGAGCTTCGCACCAGCTTTATTGAATTGCATTACAAACTGCAGGGGTTCAAAGTACTGCAGGAAAGAACCCAGACGGTGCAGCGGCTGGTCACCGCGCTAGATGCCCAATACAGAAAAGGCAACATCCCGCTTAAGGAGATCACCCGCCTCAAAGCCTTGCTGTTCCAGTTAGGCAACCAGCAGTTGAGTCTGCTCAACGAGATCCAGGAAGAGCAGGCAGACCTCAGGCTACTCACCCGCACGCCCGCCACCACGGTGCTAGTGCCGGTGGTAGATGAGGGCGCCTTGAACAACCTCAACGGTGATCAATTCTCCTATGCCCAACTTTTAGAAACCGCCCAGGAAAACCGCTATGACTTGAAAGCCGCTGAGACGGAGGTACGGCTACAGGAAAGCAACCTGAAACTTCAGAAGGCCCTGGCCATGCCAGACCTGATGGTAGGTGCCAACTATGACCGGCAAAGCAATTTCATCCGGGATTATGTGGGATTGAACGTCTCTATGCCCCTTCCGCTCTGGAACCGCAACCAGGGAAACATCAAAATGGCGCGGCATGAGATTGAGCGCAGCCAGCAACTGCTCTCGCAGCAACAACTGGTAGTAGAGAACGAGGTAATGCAGGCTTATCAGAAGGCGCAGGAGGCACAGAAGTTCTATGCCTCCTTTGACCCTAACTTCCGGCAAGACTTTGACCGCCTGCTGGAAGGTGTTACCTCCAGCTTTGTGCGCCGCAACATCAGCCTCATTGAGTTCCTGGATTACTATGAAACCTACACCGACAGCATCACCCAATTGCTGGAACTAAGCACCAACCGCCTACGCACCCTAGAGGAAATCAATTTCGCCGTGGGCAAACCGGTCATCACGTATTAATTGTCTCCTCCTCTCCCTGAAACTATATGAAAAGAATAATCTTTACCCCCATCCTGGCCTTATTAAGCAGCACCGCTTTCCTCACTTCGTGCTCTGAAGGCCGCAAGCCCGAAGCTTCCGCTTCCCTGGCCCCTACTGAACTTTGCCTTACCGATACCCTCTCCAACATGGTTAGAATAGACACGGCCCGCCTGCAGCAAGTCACGAACCAATTACAGTTGGTGGGCAGAATCGCCTTGGATGAGAAAAAAGTATTCAAGGTGTTTCCGCTGGTGGGCGGCCATGTTCAGTCTGTGAAAGTGGAGCTGGGCGACTACGTGCAGAAGGGACAGACCCTGGCCGTGATCAGCAGCGGCGAGATTGCTGAGTTTGAGCAGCAGCGTATTGCCTCACAATCGGCGCAGCAGGTAGCGCAGAAGAATCTGGAGGTGGCCAAGGATATTTTAACCGCCGGCCTTATCTCAGAAAGGGAACTGCTGGCGGCCCAGCAGGAGAAAAAGAACGCCGATGCGGAGGTTCAACGCCTCAAACAGATCTACGGCATCTACAGCATTGGCAAAGGGGCTGAGTATGTAGTAAAAGCGCCCTCGGCGGGGTTTGTGGTGGAGAAAAACATCAACGCCAACATGCAAATCCGCTCAGACAATGACACCAATATCTTCACCATCTCCAGCATGAATGAGATCTGGGTCATAGCCAACGTGTTTGAATCTGATATCTTCAAGATCAAGGAAGGTTATGAAGCCGAAGTCACCACGCTCAGCTACCCAGACAAAGTATTCAAGGGCAAGACAGACCGCATCTTCAACGTGCTGGACCCCGAGACCCGCACCATGAAAGTGCGGGTGCGGCTGGACAACCCAGACTTCTCCCTGAAGCCGGAGATGTTCGCCAACATCCGCCTACAGTACCCAAGTGACAAGCAACTGCTGGCGGTTCCCTCGCAGTCCATTGTGTTTGACCAAAGCAAGAACTACGTGATGGTATACCGCAAGCGCTGTGACGTGGAAATGCGGGAGGTGCACTTGTACCAAACCGTTGGGGAAACCACCTACCTCAAAAGCGGCCTCCAGGAAGGGGAAAGCGTGATCAGTAAGTACCCGCTGCTGGTGTTCAATGCCGCCAAATCAAAGTAAACGGGCGTAGCACCTCCCGCGATTTTCAAATCATAAAGACAATGGGCCATAACGTCTGTCAGGTATTCTGTGCCTGGCCCCGGGTACCCCTTGTCTCAGCAATTCGTTTTTGCCCATGAATGCCTTCATAAAAAATATCATCTCGTTCTCGCTGAAGAACAGATTCCTGGTCTTCTTCATCACCGCCGGCATTGTGTTGGCCGGTATCTTCAGTTTTCTGCACACGCCCATAGAAGCATTCCCGGACGTGACCAACACGCGGGTGCAGATCATCACCCAGTGGCCCGGCCGCAGCGCTGAAGAGGTAGAGAAGTTTGTGACCATCCCCATTGAGGTGGAAATGAACGTGGTGCCCAAAAAGACCAGCCTCCGGTCCATCTCGCTCTTTGGGCTCTCAGTGGTGACCATGATTTTTGAGGACGAGGTAGACGATTTCCACGCCCGGCAGCTGGTAGCGAACCAACTGGCCACCGTGAATCTGCCTGAGGGCATTGACGCCGAGATGCAGCCCTCCGCGGGGCCCACCGGCGAGATATTCCGCTACACCCTGGAAAGCAAAACCAAGGATGTACGCGAACTGAAAACCATTCAGGACTGGGTAATCGACCGCAAACTTAAGGGCGTACCGGGAATCGCCGACGTAGTGAGCTTTGGGGGAGAAGTGAAGACCTACGAAGTGAGCGTTGACCCCAGCCTGATTGGGAAATATAACATCACCGCGCCCGACGTGTACGAGGCCATTGCCAAAAGCAACCTCAACGTGGGGGGCGATGTGATAGAGAAAAACGGCCAGGCCTACGTGGTGCGGGGCATCGGCCAGCTTAACAACATTGAAGAGATAGAAAACGTGATGGTCACCGACCGCAACGGGGTGCCGGTCCTCATCCGCAACGTGGCCACGGTCACAGAATCACACTTACCCAACCTGGGCTACGTGGGCCGCGACGAGCAGACCAACCTGGTGGAGGGCATTGTAGTGATGCGCAAGAACGAGAACCCCAGTGAGGTGCTGGAACTCCTGAAAAATAAAATCACCGAACTGAACGAGCAGGTTCTGCCGGACGATGTGAAAATTGTGCCGTTCTATGACCGCTCTGATCTGATTGGCTTCACCACCAAAACCGTATCGCATAACCTGCTGGAAGGAATTGTGCTGGTGACGGCCATCGTGTTCCTGTTCATGGCCGACTGGCGTACCACCGTGACGGTAGCCGTGATTATTCCGTTGGCCTTGCTCTTTGCCTTTGTGTGTATGCGGCTCAAAGGCATGTCGGCAAACCTGCTTTCCATGGGTGCCATTGACTTCGGGATTATCATTGACGGCGCTGTGGTAATGGTGGAGGGCTTGTTTGTGGTGCTGGACAAGAAAGCACACGAGGTGGGCATGACTCGCTTCAATCTATTGTCAAAGCGGGGCCTCATCAAGAAAACGGCCATTGACCTGGGCAAGTCCATCTTCTTCTCCAAGCTCATCATCATCACGGCCCTGCTGCCCATCTTCGCTTTCCAGAAGGTGGAAGGAAAGATGTTCTCGCCGCTGGCTTACACGTTGGGCTTCGCCTTGCTGGGCGCCTTGTTCTTTACCCTCACGCTGGTGCCGGTGCTTTCCAGCATGCTCCTGAACAAGAATGTGCGGGAGAAGAACAACCCCTTCGTAAATTTCCTAAACAAATACGTCTATAAAGGCTTCAGCTTCACTTATGAACACAAGCGGGCCAGTCTGGTGGTAGCCATGGTGGTGATGGCCGTGGGTCTTTTCACCTTCCGGTTTTTGGGTTCTGAATTCCTGCCGCAGTTGAACGAAGGTGCGGTGTACGTACGGGCCAGCATGCCTATGAGCACTTCCTTGAAGCAATCCATTGAGATGTCAGAGAAGATCAGGAAGACCATTGGTTCGTTTGACGAAGTGAAACAGGTGATGTCCCAAACCGGCCGTCCCAACGACGGGACCGACCCTACCGGCTTCTTCAACATAGAGCTGCACGTAGACCTGAAGCCGAAGGACGACTGGCAGCGGAAGATCAGCAAAGAAGACCTTATCCAGGAGATGCAGACCCATCTGGCGTCTTACCAGGGCATCAGCTTTAACTTCTCGCAGCCCATCATGGACAACGTGGAAGAAGCCGTGTCTGGGGTGAAGGGCTCTATGGCCGTGAAGGTGTTCGGTGATAACCTGCAGCGGCTGGAGGTGGTGGGCGACAGCGTCTACAACGTGCTCAGCAAAATTGAAGGCATTGATGATCTGGGGGTCATCAATCTGATTGGTCAGCCAGAGATGCAGATTGAACTGGACCAGCAGCGCATGGCCTCTTACGGCGTCTCCACCGCCGATGCCCAGGCCGTGATTGAGATGGCCATTGGCGGGAAAGGCGCCAGCAGCCTGTATGAAGGCGAGCGCAAGTTTGACATCAGAATCCGCTACCAGCAGGAGTTCCGGAACGATGAGACCCAGCTGGGTAACCTGCGGGTACCCACCAGCCACGGCGGCAACATCTCCCTGAATGAAATCGCCAAGATTACGAGTGTGACCGGGCCGGCCTTTGTGTACCGCGAAGACAACGCCCGCTTCATTGCCGTCAAATTCTCGGTGCGGGGCCGCGACCTGGGCAGCACCATCAAAGAGGCCCAGGAAAAGGTAAACCAGGTGGTAACCCTGGACAAAGGCATGCACCTGGAGTGGAAGGGTGAGTTTGAAAACCAGATTAGGGCCACCGACCGCCTTATGGAAGTGGTACCGGTGAGTTTGTTGCTGATTTTCCTGATTCTGTTCGCCCTGTTCGGCAATGGCCGTGATGCGGCTCTGGTCATTCTGAACGTGCCTTTTGCTTTGATTGGCGGGATTCTGGCTCTACTCATCACCAATACCAACTTCAGTATCTCCGCAGGGGTAGGTTTTATCGCTCTTTTCGGAATATGCGTGCAAAACGGGGTGATTCTGATCTCGGTCTTCAAAAAGAACCTGTTAGAGGACATGCCCCTGGTACAGGCCATTAAAGAAGGCGTGAAGGAACGTACCCGTCCGGTGGTGATGACTGCCATGATGGCGGCCATTGGCCTGCTGCCGGCTGCCCTCTCTACCGGCATCGGTTCTGAGACTCAGAAGCCTCTGGCCATTGTGGTGATTGGGGGCCTTATCAGTGCCACCATCCTGACCCTGCTCATTTTCCCGCTGCTGTTTGACAGCGTTTACAAAAGAACACTCAAGAAACGGACCAGTACCCGCGTGGCTCAGAATTTAAGCGCTGTGCCCGCATAGTTTTGATAGGTTTAACTGTTTGTGTTTCGGTTCGTGCTTGAGTGGACCGGGGTGGCCTTAGGTCACCCCGGTTACTTTGGTTTCAGGGTGCTTTTAAGGCGTTTTAAAGAAATGATGGCTAAAATGGTCTTCTTAAAAATCATAAGAAGACAGAGCTATTCCTTTTTAAACAAAGACCACTATCTGAGCCTACCCCTTTGGCGCTTGCTAAACGGTGGAAGCGATTTTTTATAGAGTAATCCTAATTATACCAACATGAAGACCATCATAGAGAAGTATCATAACCTCCTGAAGCAAATAGCCCATGATGTTACTGACCAGGGGCACCCAGGGAAGGAAAGCCAGGCCACAGACCACCAGAGCCACCAGGTAGACGTCCTGTACCATGCCCTCTATGTGTTAGAGATTGGGGAACTGGCCAAGAAGAATTTTATCAAGCACGGATTACCTGGCCCAGCCCGGCACCCTGACGTAGGCGGGCGCTACCTCAGGCTCTATGGGGTTTTAAGCGCCGTATTCCAGCAGAAGCAGGCCTTGGAAAACCTGTTAACGTTTTACCAGATTGAGGAAAAGGACAAGATCTCTAACAGCTTGAACAACTCGGCTATTTTAAACTTGTGTAGCAAATTAGGGGTGCATGCTACCTACTTCAGAAGGAGCCTGACAGAACCCGAAGAACCGGCTGGGGTTTATGAAATCTCCAGGCCTGATCTGGAGGTGAATAAAATAAAACTGTTAATAAATAAGCTGGAATGTGAGAACTTTGATGTGCAGGAAGACTTAGACTGTTTTGACAAGAAGATGGAACTCACCCTGTCGTTCCTGATTGGGCGAATTCTCAAGAAGCCATGCAAAAACCAGAGCCACTTTTATGAACAATACACCCGGATCAATAAACTTAAAAACCATGCTCTGGAAGTAAGCAACCCAGGAGCCAATTCCTAAAAAAGACCCCGGCAGAATAGCAGAGATTGCTGGCACGTCTGCTTTCCTTTTCTTTAGCTAATTGGGGCTAAGCCTGGTTAACATTCCTCTTCCCTCTTCTAAGGCCCTCTCCTCTTTTCGTTTCAGGCTCAGTTTTGGAAAACTCCCTCCTTAACAAGGTTACTGCTGAACCGAAGGAAACAGAAGCGTGACAGTAGTTCCTTTCTGCATTGATGATTCAATCTGGATAGAGCCGCCGTGCAACCGCATGATCTTCTCCGTCATGGCCAGGCCTATGCCGGTTCCGGTGCGGGAACGCGCGTTTTGGGCACGGTAGAAAGGCTCCAGCACGCGGCCTATCTCTGTTTCAGGAATACCTATTCCCTGATCCTGCACCTGCACGGTCACTTGGTGTTCTTGCCAGGAAAGCAGTACCCGTACCTCCTGGTGATCTGAGAACTTGGAGGCGTTCTCCAATACGTTCTTCAAGGCGATCTGCAAGAGGTTCGGGTTTCCTGGTACGGTGACCTGGTCAGGGTTGTCCGGCAACGCCGAAAGGTTTAGGTGGATCTGGTTCTGCGGCTGCTGGTGATTCAAATCGGCCTTCACCTCCAGCAACACCTCGTCTAGACGCACCTGCTCTTGCCGCACTACCTGTTCATCAAACCCGGTCTGGGCCAGGAGAATCAAATCTGAGGTAAGCTTTTCCAAGCGTTCAGTCTCTTTCTGCAGGGTCTCCAAGGATTCTTTGTACTCGGCTGCCCCCCGGTCTTTCAGCAAAGTAACTTCCAGTTCGCCTCTGATGGCCGTCAACGGATTCCGCAGCTCATGCGAGGCATTCGCGATAAAGCTTTTCTGCATGTAGAAGGACGTCTCCAGGCGCTCCAGCATCTGGTTGAAGGTGTGGATCAGTTCCCCTATCTCATCACGCGTGGGCCGCTCCTGTACGCGGAGGTGCAGGTGGGAGGCCCTTATTTTATTCACCTCCTGCACAATGGCCACAATGGGTTGCAATACTTTGCGCGCGAAGAAATGGCCGGCCAGCACCATGACCAGGCACCCCAGCAACACGCTAATGATAAGGATATCCCTGAGGTTGTGCAGTTTACTGGTGCCGGTGATGTCAGAGGCCAGCACCAGCACATAGAAGTCGCCCTCGTTGTCTTCATACCACAAGCCTACGCCTTGCTGGTTTCCCTGCCAGAATTCAGAAAAGCCCTCTTTTTTAACCTGCTGGAACACCTTGTCTGAGATAACAATCCCAATGGAGTCTGATGCCGCATGCAGCTTCCGGTTTTGGTCATAAATGGCGAATTTTTCATCTGAAAGGCTCTGAAAGAACTTACGGCGGGTACGTTGGATGCGCTGGGCGCTGAACTCGTCCTGTTCCAGGTACATCTGGGCGGCCACCATGCCCCTATCCATCAGCCGTTGGAAATACTGGCGGCGCGTGAATTGTTCTGCCACCAGGTAGATGATGACACACATGACCAGCAGGATGACGGTGGTAAGCCCGGTGAAGGTGAGCGTCAATTGGTTTCTGAAAGTCATTTGCTCTCGGGCCCTTTCAAGATATAGCCCATGCCTACCACCGTGTGCAGCAACTTCACCGGGAAGTCTTTGTCTACCTTATTGCGGAGGTAGTTAACATAGACATCAACCACGTTGGAGCCCAAGTCAAAATGAAGGTCCCAGACATTCTCCAACAAATCTACCCTAGACAGCACTTTCCCCTGCTTTCTGAGGAAGTATTCTAACAGGGCAAATTCGCGGGCGGTAAGGTTGATCTCCTTTCCGGCCCTGACCACTTCTTTGGTATCTAAGTTCATCTGCAAATCACCGGCCTGCAACAGACTTTTGGCTTGGCCCGGTTCGGCCCGCCTTGCCAGCGCCCGCACCCGGGCCAAGAGTTCTTTGAATTTAAAGGGTTTGGACAGGTAATCATCTGCCCCGGCTTCCAGGCCGTCCACAATATCATCGGTGGTGCCCAGAGCGGTAAGCAGTAAGATAGGAGTGCGCACCTGCTCTTGCCGTAACTGCCGGCACAGGTCTAGCCCACTGAGGTGCGGCATGATAATGTCCATGATAATGACCTGGTAGTCGTTCTGCAGGGCTAGCCGCTTCCCCAGGTTTCCGTCATAAGCCACCTCTACGTCAAAGGTCTGCTCCTGCAAGCCCCGTTTGATAAATGCCGCTACGTTGGGCTCATCTTCAATGACCAGTATCTTCATGCTGCCTGTTCGCTTTTGGTAATCCTGTACCTTACCCTTGTTTCTGCCCTCTTTTTAAGGAAGTATGGTAAAAGTAATGAATTAATGCCCTTACCAGGGTATCTGAACTAAGTTACTTGCCCTACTTACAGGCCCTAGCCTCCTCCAACCTAGAACAACGGCAGAGCCTGAATTACAGCAACGCCCCATTCTCTTTAGGGTGTGTAAACCATAGGTTGAACTGGTTCATGTCTTACAGGAATGCCCTGCGGGCCGATTCTGGCCCAATTTCCAAATAGCAGGAACAAATGTGTGGGAAACGAGTAATTTTACAGGGACAACGTCCTTGCCCCTCCTTACCTTCAAGGACCTTATACTGAAATCACATGAACTACTTTCAATTCTATGGCCTCCCCGAAAGCTTTCTGCCCGATGAGAAAGCCATCCAGACCAAATACTACGCCCTGAGCCGCGAGTTCCACCCTGATTTCTACACCCTGGAACCACAGGAGAAACAACAGGAGATTCTGGAGAAGTCTACCCTCAACACGAATGCCTATAAAACGCTTTCCCATTTTGACCGCCGTATGCAGTACATTCTGGAGCAACACGGCCTGCTGGAAGAAGGCGGGCAAAACGACCTGCCCCAGGATTTCCTCATGGAGATGATGGAATTGAACGAGCAATTGATGGACCTGAAGATGGAACCTGACAAGTTGCAGTTCAAGATTGTGTCTGACCAAACCCATGAAATTGAGGGTGCTTTGAAGGCGCACATCTGGCCGGTGCTACAAACCTATGAAAATTTACCCCCTGATGCTCAGGCAGAAGCCCTGAAGGAGGTAAAAAATTACTACCTAAAGCAGCGTTACCTCTTGCGTATAAAGGAATCATTGAATAAGTTTGCATCCTCTTCTGACAGATAAAGCGTTTCACGCCACATTTCTCAGAATCTACCGAAAAAGAGCAAATGCCCAGATGGCGGAATCGGTAGACGCGTTGGTCTCAAACACCAATATCTTCACGGATGTGCCGGTTCGACTCCGGCTCTGGGTACTTTTTAGATGGATAAGCCGCTGATAATCAGCGGCTTATTTCGTTTATAGGTGGCAAGAATGGTGGCAAAATGTGTGGTATAACACTTATGATGTCACTTCTATAATCTATTAACTTTCATTGACACGATTAGAAAGTCAAAGCCTCTTTTATAAAGTTAATAGTTGACCATCAAACTCAGCAATCAAACAGGGCAACGTTTAAGGCAACGTTGCTGAACTTCGGTGTTGCCCGCATGAGAACACCGTTATGAATCCCTTTTCAACCTGTTACCCTCTTTTGGCTTTGGCAAGTAGTTAAATTCTACATACGGCCAAGATATTGCCCATGCCTCTTGCGTTACTATTGAATATATCTTTATATGGGCATTGGTTGTAGTCAACGCCTAGTCGGCCTCGTGGTCAACCTTCTGGTCAGCGTGTAAGTCAACCATGGTCAGCGTTGAGGTGAACACAAAATTAAACCCATATTCTTACCGTAAACTAGGTTTCTTCAAGGCATAATAACCCGTTTTTAAGGGTATGCACAGCCTTTCCCGCTAATATCTTGTGTTTTTTACCAAATAACTGGTTGAAACATTTTGATTGGTTCTCGCATGGGTTTGAAGCGCCGGTCAACCAAAAAGTCAACCATAGTCAACCAAAAGGTCAACCATAGTCAACCATCTGGTCAACCAAGCATTTAACTGTTTTTCATATCGCTGTGTGAGGTAATTTACCTAGTTTATACCAATTTTATGGGAATGAAAGCTTGCCCCATCGTGTTTAAACCAAGTTTAGCCTTGAACAAATCAATAATTCCTCATTAGGTTTTAAGCTTTGGTAAAAATCCTAGACACCTTCAACCAAAGGAATAGCCAACGTAAGCAAACGCCCTGGGCAACATCCCGGGCAACGCAAAGGGCAACGTAGATTTTAGATCGGGCAACGTTCCAGGCAACGCCAGGTCAACATTCCAGAATGGCTTATTACAGAGCCACATTAGCTCGTTTCTATCCTTTAAAGTTTGTTATCCCTATCTAAAGGCCAGCTTTTTATTAAAAATATGTGATTCTCCCGATTGAGGACTGTGAAAAACGAAATCTAATCAAGAACTGGCTGAATTTCACTAAGTTCTAACACCTTATCGATTTCCTCCATCATTTCTGCGGTGTTAAACAGTGCCACGATCATGCGTTGGTAGTGTAGTATGTCCTCAAACTCCAGGGTACGGCCCTTACGGTCCTTTAGCCATTTCTGAGCGGGTTGGTAGCCGCCAATGTAGAATTCCCAGGCCTGCAGGGGCACTCCCTGGAAGAACTGGGACTCATTGATGTACACACGGCCCATGCGGTACACGGGCTCCACCATGGTCACAGAGCCGCCTTTGCCCAGCAGTTCATAGCTCTCCTCAAACCTGATTTTGCCTACCACGTTGTCGCCGCCGATGGGGTATTGGGTAATGGGCTTCTCCACGGCTTTGTGCTCCAGAAGGTGCAGTTGGCGGAGCTCAGCGCCCAGGGACACCAGTTGCCAGAACTGGTCAGCGTCCTGCGGATAGGGCACGCGGGGGAAGTCTATCTTCAGGAATTCTTTGTAGCGCTCCCGGTAGGCGGGGCTATGCAGTACGGCGTAGATGTAGTCCAGCAGGTCAATGGGCGCGAAGGTCTGACGGAACTCAGATCGCACCTCGGAGCTTTGCGCGAAACAGACTTCGCCTTCTGCTTCCTTCTCTGGCACGAAGGTGAGGCCCAGCCCCTCGGCAATCTTCTGCACCAGTTGGGTGGCCAGGTTGGGCGTGCGCGCCGCCTGCATCCCGTCTAGTTGCTGGTGGTTCGTTTCGGGATAGATGTAGAGGGGGAAAGTATTGACGCTGTCTAATGAAGAGGTGAGGTTTTTATCAGTGATTTTATCACTCAAGAAGTAATTGTGGGAATCAACAGACCTACCCATCTTGCATAGATTCAGGGCGATGTTCGGCCCCTTAATGAAATGTTGCATAACCTCTCCTCTAGGCATGCAATGAAAACCTTTCGATTTGCCTGTAAAATAAGTGTATTTCGTGTCAAATGGTCTGTAACTGATGGGAACAATGTTCCTAAAGTCAGGCCCAGATTTTATTAAATCCTTTTTAGCGAGCTCAACAGTCCAGTCTCTAACATCCTTTCCCAAAGAATATCTAGACCTAGCAATCTCGTTTTCTAATTGCAAAAATTCCTCGATTACGCCTTTTACCTTTTCTTTAGAATCGTGAAGTGTAAATTCATCCCTAGCAGTCACAAGTCCGATAGAATTGACTACAAAAAGGTCTTTAAGGTAAAATCCTTCATTATATACCATTAGGGAGTCGTAATCTTTCTTTACAAAGAAGTAATTAGGCTCTGAAACATCAAGTTCTACAAATTTTATAGATTTTAAACTTTGCTGATTCAAGAAATCATACTTCGATTCCCTCTTCCCGAACAAGTCATAATGTAAAACCTTGCCTAATTCATCAGGCTTTTTCTTCCCTGTTTTTACAAATAGATTTATTGATACGCCTTGCATGATGTCAAACACGTTCACATCAGCGGAGCCGTCCGGCGCAGTCTCCTTCTTCTTGCTGTTGCCGTGCAGGTCTAAGGTGTAGATCTTGTCGTAGGTCTTGAGCAGGTTCCAGCGCATTCCCCTGAACGTGGGGTTGTCCAGAAAACCGTGCGGGTTGATGAAGGCCAGAATTCCCTCGCCATTCTGCTCAATGAAATGCTGCCCGAAGCGCAGGAACTTCACGTAGTCATCGTTAATCCATTTTGAGTTCTTTTCCTTTAGTTTCTCCTTTCCGCCGGGCTCTTTTTTGTAGTCTTCCATCAGGTCCATGATCCACTTGCCCTTGTTCTGGCTCTCACCGGAGTACGGAGGGTTTCCCAGGACCACCATCACGGGAGTCTCACGTTTTACGGCGTTGGCCTGCATGGCCTCGTCTGAGAGCCAGGAGGCGAAGAGGCTGAGCTGGCTGGGCGAGGCCTCCTCCAGGCTGTTGGTGAGGTACACTTTGAAGCGGCGCGGGTTCTGGGGCACGTAGCCGGTTTCCTGCAGGAGCAGGTCCAGCTTGAGGTGGCACATGGCGTAGCTGGCCATGAGTATCTCAAAGCCGTTGAGGCGCGGCAGCAGGTGCTTCTCCACGTACTGGCTCCAGATTCCCTCCTGCCCCTCAAAGCGCTGGTAGACGTGGCGCACCACCTCGGCCAGGAACGTTCCCGTGCCGGTGGCCGGGTCCAGCACCTGCACCTTGTGCACCGTCTGCTTGCCCTTGGCCTTCTTGTGCTGCACGTCCACCTCAATCTCAGTGGTCTCGGTAGAGGCCAGCCCGTCTTTGAGTCCGAACTCCGTTTTGAGGATGTCATCCACGGCGCGCACAATAAAGTTCACTACCGGCTCCGGGGTGTACCAGACGCCGCGGCTCTTCCTAAGTGCAGGGTCATACTCGGCCAGGAAGGTCTCATAAAAATGGATGATGGGGTCGTGCGTCTGGGTGCTCTTCCCGAAGTTCTTGAGGATGGCCTTGATGTCGGTGGCCCTGAACACGTCTGCCAGCGCGTCCACTATCCACTTGATGCGGTCGTCAATGTCCGGCCCCGCAATGTACCCGAACAGCTTGCGCAGGAACGGGTTGGTCTTGGGAATCAGCTCGGCGGCCTCCTGCCTTGAGAAGGTGGGCAGCGTGGGATCGTGCAGCCGCGCCGCGAACATGCCGTAGGCCACCGTCTGCGCGTAGATGTCTGAGAACTCCTTGGCCGTAATCTCATGCAATAGAATCTCTTTGAACGCCTGCATCTGCTCATGAAGGGTGCGGTTCTCGTAGTCATCTCCTTCGGCAGAAAGCGCCCGCTCAATGATCTGCGCCAGAAACTTCGCCTTGTCCGCCATCATGGTCGCCAGCTTGGCCGGCGACTTCAAGGTGACGCCCGTGAACTGGCAGAAGTCTATGATGAAGGCCTCAAAAAGCGCAAAATTCTGGGGTAAAGGATTTACCTGCCCGTTGACGATCTCGGCGATCTTGAGCGTGGTCACCAGCTCGCCCTCCTTGAAGAGCCAGAAGTCCAGGTAGTCGGTGATGATGAGGTTGCTTAGAGAGGCCTTGTAGCGGTCAAACTGTTCTTTGTAGTCTTTGCTGTTGAGAGGTTTGCCTAAGTCCTTCGCCTCAATGTAGCCCACCGGAATGTCCCTGCGCGTGATGATATAATCAGGCGCGCCGCAGGCCACGCGGGCCGGCTCATTGGTCACCAGTACGTCATCAGCTAAACTCTCCAGTAGCGTCTGCAAATCACCACGGTAGCTGTGCTCTCTGCTGATACCGGTCTGGTAGCGGGTCTGTATGCGGTTTAGGTATTCAGGTATGGTCATCGGGAGAAGTCTTCTGTGCGGTAGGTAAAGATAGAATTTAATGAATAAACTGCTAGAGCAATAGGGAGAGTATTACTTTACACAAAAAGGATCTAATACTTAGGTTAGACTGTCCAAAGGTGCAGAGGTTCAATAGGTCTCTATAATTAGAGACTTTTAGGCATCTTATTAATATCTAAAACTGTAGCTGGCATACCCATAAAATAAGAAAGCCGCTGAAAATCAACGGCTCTCTTATTTTATGGGTATGCTAAACGGACGAATACCTTTTCATTTGAATAGATTAATCATTGACTTTCATAAAAACTCTTATTTCCTGTTGACTTGTTGACAATACCTTAAATGATTGGTTATCTAAATGTTACAACTTTAGGCTTTAGGATTGTATTGTTTATGGCTGTTGACCTGTTGACATTAGGTTGCTGACTTGTTGACTAAAATACCATTCTTAAACACCTCATTTTTAAATATTTACACAGACTTCCACTTGACTGTCAACAGATTTTTTTAAGGGCAACAACTTTTCTAAAGGAATTAAAAAGAATCTACCCTTCTTATTAGTATAACTAAGGGCCATTTTAGTGTTTTCATTGCCATCTGGAATCTCTATCCACTTATAAACCTTATATGTACTGTTGGTTGACTCTAAACCCCACTTGTCACAAATGATTTTCTTAATATCAGTTATACTATAAACTGATTTCTTTCCATTTGCCAGAGTCATTAATTCAGCGATATCATTTAATGCTAGCTTTAACCAAGGTTCTGTGTTTCCACGGCTAATAATCTCATCATTGAAATCCTGGTAGTAGTCTAAGACAGTATCAATCAATAGCTTTTCTATATTGCTTTTACTGCCTTTCATAATCACCTCTAGATCAGAAGTCCAGATATCCTCCTCTCTGTGCCACATTCTAGTCATAGGCTTTGGAGTGTGCATTTCCCTCTCTAATAAAAATTTCAAGAATGCAGGAATTTCTTTCTCAAGTTGCTCAATGAAGTTGACGTTGTCACTTTCCAGCGGGTTGATATACCTTACCCAATACCTGATTTCCTCCTCCTCTATCGGTAGGAAATCCCTGACATTGTTAGACGCAAAGACAAATTTTCCAAAGAACTCAGTTTCCACTTTATCCTTCTGTTTTGCCTCAGTTTTGAATACCGACGTAGTGGATAGGTTCTTAATTCGCTCCGCGGCTTTCTTGCTATCGATGAAAGTCTCATCAATTCCAATTAACAGTTTGGTCGTCCAGTCACTGTTGAATTTCCCTTCTATATCCTCACTGTTGATGCGAGTAAAATTTTTACCGAAGATAAGATTTAACCAATTCAGAAAAGTGGTTTTACCCGTATTCCTAAGATCTGATACTATGCAAAACACATATAATTTTTGAAGAGGTTTGGTATAAAGTAGCTGCAGGTAATCTAACCCTATCTCATACTGCTCCCCGAAAATATGTTTTAGAAAGTCTAAAGTATGTGGGAAGGGCAAAGGCTCTGCTGATGGTACATACTTTAATGGTTCATATAAATTATAACAGCCCTCTATGTCCCGCTCATATTTTATGTGTTGAGGCCTGATCACAAAGGCTTTATATTTCTTCATCTTATGGAGAATGCTCTTGGCCTCGTTTCTATCATAGTCTTCAATGATGGTGATCCTTTTCCATGCATCAAGCCTCTCTCCTAAATGCTTACCTGGTGTCGCTGCTGGGATAAGGATTTTTCTAAAATAGTTGGTACCAACCTTAATGTATTCTTCATGCGGTTCCTTAAAAGAACTTAGACTTTCTAGGGTTATATCTATGGTTGTCATTTGTTTGCTATGGTTAATTAGAATTGATTACTCTCTTCCGTTCTTATCTATTATATTAAGTCGACCTGCTTTTCATTAATCTTTAAGTCTAAAGTTCCTGTCAACCACAGCCTATCCAAATCCTCAAGTAATTCATCGTTGGCTTGTTTGCATAGTTTGTCTACCTCCTGCCTAGTCTTTATTTTAACCATTGCATCAACTTCAAGCCTCTTACACATAGCCATAATCCTTAAATGGGAGTTTAGCGTTTTCACTTCTCTCTTAAAGCCATTTAACTTTTGGTAGCAAGCTGATCTTTCATGGTCAACCATAATTGACCTGTTAATTAGAAACTTTAGTTGTTCATAGGCATTTTGGTAAACAAGTATCTTTTCAGCCCATTTCACCTCTACATTTTGCTTTTTATGAACATAGCTCCTATACCTATCTAAGTCTTGCAAATCTTCCTTGATTGTTCTATCTAATTGAGTTAGAGACTTCCTGAGTGTCATTTCTATTTCAAAAATGTATGAGTTATCCATCCATTTAATTCCTCATGGTTAAAACATCTTCTATAGTTCTCTTATCCATAAATCTGAATAGTATCATTTGAGTAATCCGGGTGATACCTGGGCAATATCTAACAGCTCAGACTTATAGTAAAATACCGTTCTACCTACCTTGTTGAAGGGAATTATTCCCTTCTTCTGCCACCTTATAATGGTCACTGTTGTGACGCCAAACAGAGCTGCTGCCTGTTTTTGAGTTAACTTCTCACCTCTTTCTTCCTTAGAGTGTATGAATTTTGAATTCATATACTTTTCAATGTACCCGTCTAATTCCTGCTTTGTCATTGAAATGATTACCACTTGTTTGTCTTCTGTTTTCATATTTAGATAACTTAATTTTTTTCTTGTAAACATTTTAATTAAAAAAAAGCCCTAGCTACTGAGCTCCTTTATAGTAGTAATGACTGAATCATACATGTCATCAAAAATCCTTTTCATAACTGGTACTTGACTACCAGAGATGTGGCCATTCTTTTCTAAATATGTAAGGTACATTCTAGTATGTTCCCCTTTAAACCAATAGAAGGCCAAAAAACCTTTGTAATCATCAACTAGGTACTCATAGTTGAAACTAGCATCTAGAAATTCTCCATAGTGTTCAATGGCTATATTGAAGCATTCAATATTTATATCTTGTAAAACAGTTAGATTAAAAGCATTATTACCTTCTCCTAGTTCAGTTAAACCTCCTATTAACTCAATATAGGGTTTGTCCCAATCAAGAATATAAAAAGGCTGATGCCACAAGTCGCTCATTCTTTCCCTAAGGAAGTTTTTCCCTGCCTGGGACATGACCTCTAACATTTCCTCTGTACATATTTCGTATATAAGGGTAAAAGCTTTTAAGGTAAAGCTGTCCCTATCAAAGGGTCTTAAATAGGTGATAATATCATGTATTATACTATTCTCCATTGAGAGACCTCTCCCAAGCCCCATGTCCAGCCCCCCCGCCAAGGAATTATCAAGCTCTTGCTGTGTAGACTGTAGCTCGATTTCAGTTAACCCAGCAAACTTATTCGCACGGCTTCGCATTCTATTCACCTGCCTTTTAACAGTAACTTGCACATAGATTGTTTGACGCACATTCTTTCCTTCCTTATTGGATAAGCTTTTATTCAAATAATGCTTAATAGTTATCTTACCCATTCTTCTGTTTTTGTTCACGTGCTCTCTTGTTCCAGGTGCGATCAAGTTCTTGTATCTGGAAAGATTCTGTGATATTTATATACTTGTTGAAACTCGCGTCTTTCTTGTGTCCAGTCATGCTTTTCAAGGCCTTTAGGTTTACATTGTCTTCGATAGAGAGAGTCGTAAATGTTTTTCTAGCTGTATGCGAAGTAATAAGTTCATACTTCGGCAAGGTGAACTCTTTTGCCTTTCCCCCTGAGTATTTGGTAATAGTCTGAGGTTGCTTAATTCCTGCTTCTTTGCAACAATCCTTAATCAGTTTGTTAAACCTAGGCTCAACAATCTTTGGGAGGGGGTAGTATGGTGATCCATCATATTTCTTTATGATATCAAGGGCGAAATCATTAAGGTGAATCCTCATTGTTTCCTTTGTCTTTACAATGGTTTTTATAATGGTTTTACCTTTTATATGACTTGAGTTGAGAGTATTTAAGTCAGAGTATCTTAGTCCTGTATAACAGCCAAAACAATAGACGTCTCTAACTTTTGTTAACTCATCCTCCTTAAAAACAAAATCATTGAGAAACATAAGCTCCTCAAAAGTTAAGTATATAATGTCAACATCTCTTTCTGAGGCTTTGAACTTCTTATAAGAATCAAATCTATTCAACCCTCTTTCATCAGCCCATCTTAGAAAAGTTTTCAAAGATGCTACCAAAGCGGCAAAATAGTTATCAGAGCAGGCTTTTTTCCCATCATCTACCCTACTTATAAAGGCATACTTTTGAAGCTTATCGAAAAAATCAAGGTTAATGGTATCAAATCTTAACTCATATTTAGTAGAGCTTTCAAACTCCTTATAGAAGTTGAGTGCTGTATTATGCTTTTTGTAAGTTCTCATTGCTTTTGAGGAAAGGTACATTTCTGTGAACTCACCAAAAACCTCAAAAAAGTTTCTGCTTCTCACAAGAGTCAAAAAAGCATCATCTAATTGATTTTGCACATATTCCTTGGTTAACCTAATATCATTTAGAAGTGCATCATTAAAGATATCCTGCACCTTCTTCCTATATTTATCAAGGGTGGCATTAAAAACCTCAAAATTATTCTCTGGCTCACCCTTGAGTGAAGGCTTTACCCTGCTTTTTGCTATACTCCAATGGGCAGGCTTCACTTTGACTTTAATCTGCTTTCTTATCCTTACTCCTTCAAAGGTAAGTACCATCATTATCGGGCACTCACCTTTCCTGTCCTTTTTATTAAAGAGAAGATTGAAGCTTAGATTTGCCATTGAGAAAATGCTTAGTTTGTTACAAATGTTTACAAACATAAATTCTTATAAACATTTATCCAAACTTATTCATTTTTTTTTCATCACAATCTAAAAGGTTGCTGCAATTAATCTTGAAAATTCAATATTACATGTTGATTATTAATCTCTTAAAAGACAATCTCCATAGCTACAACCATAGTGCCTAGGCTCTAAATGTGGAGTCTATGGCATGCGAGCGCCGTTGACTATAAACATAAAGCGGCCTTAAGGCCACTCTAGGGAAACTTCAGAGGCAACTTCAAAAAGCATTGCTTTTCTTTATAAAAAGCTATCAGTTACTCTTCAGTAAAACATATAACAAGGCGTTGTACAATGGATAGCGTGCGCCTTATTAAAGTAACCCAAAAAAGATTGACTACCCCTTTGTACAATCACTGCAGACTTATACATTAAACAACCAGTAAGTAGGAATCTTGTGCTCATCGGTCCTGCCTTTAAGAGAGCCTTCAAACTCTTAAGTCAGCACTAAGGAGGTATATATCCAGTAACCAGGCCAAGGTTCCTGACAGAGATTGGATTTACGTTGACTTTTACGTTGACCAAAGCTTCAAACCCAGACAAAAATACAATTAGCTATGATGGCTATACCAAAGAATATAAACAAGAAATGTCCGCTGTGCCTCTAAAAACGGGTAAATGCGCTTAAATCTTATCGGCTTGCGAGACAGCGAGCAGGTGAATCCATGCTGACTGTTGCGTTGACCAGGGTGTTGACTTTTACGTTGACCAATCCGTTGCCTTTCGGTTCTTGCCTTTCTTCTATGGACGGTAGCAAGCGGCACAGCCTACATCCAAAGTGCTGTCTCATTAATCCGTCTCAAAAATTGGTATTCAATTTTGATTCTTGAGATGGCAAATAGAGACGAATTCACAGAAAATTAGGCAGATAAAGGTGGGGGCATAATCCTATCCCGTAAAATGGCCGTTTTACGAGACAGAAAGTAGGATCATTATTTATAAGAGCCCAAGGGGCAGACCTGGGGGAACAGATAGACTTTGTAGGATGGGAAGGTCAGTACTGCTCACTAAGTCAGCGGTTAATACTACTAAATTATGAATAGGCAGTGCCTAACGAAAGGCTCTCGCACCTTGCCTCAGTAAGCGACCTTATGCGTGTCTTGACGATCAGGTATAAGCGTAGTGCGGGTTTCGGAGCAATTCAACTGTCCACCAACCGCAAAGTTTCTTAGAAGCAATAATGGTTAATTTTAGCCGCTCAGCCCGCATTACGCTTATACAATGTTGTAGGCAGGCTTTTTTTTTATATTTCGAAGATTACTAATCTAGTTTACTTCACTTTCCCCCATCCACTTTTTCATATTAGCTTGTAAGCGTGCTCCTTCATCTATCGTTAAAAAATTTAGTCGTCCATTAGGATGGTTTTTTATATTTTTTTATATGGGGATATGTTGCCCATATAAAATTCCTGATTAAACCATCATTATCACTTTCAACTATCCTATTTGTATCTTCTGCCAATAGAAAAAAGATTGTGTTCGAATTCCCTTCTTGCTTTAGGCGGAGGCATACCATATTTAATCTTCTCCATTTTCCTTTGATTTAAATTCCTTTTGTTGCACCATATTGGCAGTTGTATTTGCCATCAACCGGGCCATTTCATCAACTGTATTAAGGTTAGCTCTCCTGTTAGGGGCTAGTCTGGCATTTTTTATTCCTTTGATTGATTTGATGTTAGAGCGACTAATCTTCACCTGATCTCTTTCAAAACCTTCGGACAAAAAAAACATATTACGTTCAAATTCTCTCCTACTGTTTGGCATTATTTCTGTTTTTAAATTCTGGTCTCTCAAAATTTGCTAATGAATTAGCTAACAGCCGTGTGGATTCGTCAATAGTCAAAAAATTAGTACGTCTATTCGGC
Source organism: Rufibacter glacialis (assembly GCF_008271745.1). Classification (GTDB taxonomy): domain Bacteria; phylum Bacteroidota; class Bacteroidia; order Cytophagales; family Hymenobacteraceae; genus Nibribacter; species Nibribacter glacialis. The sequence goes on from NZ_VKKZ01000020.1 coordinate 720,841, forward strand.
AATTTTTTGGCGTTTAGCAAGCTATTTAGCATTCTTCGACTGGGCGGCAGATGAAATGTTCTCTTTTCAATGCTTTCAACAAGGATGTTAATATGCCTTTCAAAATCCTTCCTATTATTTGGAGTAATCATCTTTTTATTTCCTTTTGTTCAAAAACATCAACGTATTTAGGGTCATATCCGTAATATATTTTCCAAATCAATTTATACTCGGATTTCAGCGTTTCTATTTTGCCTTTTATTACTGTTGTATAATAGCCTGTATTTTCAGCTACCCCTTGCTCCCTGTTATCCCAATTTCTTCCTTTTCGCCAGTATACCGATATAGTATTGTCTTTGAAATTTGGAATTAGAGTATTTAACGTTGCATTCATTATAGCCGGAACCAACTCACTTCCGGCAACATTACCTGCATATTCACTCTTGATAAATAGCGGAATTACATCTTCTTCCTCCGAAACAGTACTAGGATAACTATTCGCAGCAAAAGTCGGCCGGGGATAAGAGGGGTGTTTTGAAGAGAATTTTGCTACTGGGATCAGGTAGGCTGTGAGTTCTATTTTCTCTTTAGCGCTCCGGCGAGATTCCGAGTGTACTGCCGCATAATAGTTCAATGGCAGTTCATTGTTAACCAATAGTTTGTCAAAAGCAATAATTCCGGTTTCAAAAAAATCTTTTACAGCATTTTCAAAACTTTCAGTACTGCTATTAAACTGAGGTATCAAGGTGTTTTCCGGGAAAGTTGGCTGATAAAACCTTAGTATATTAGCAACTTTCTCTCTGTCACTGAGTGTAGTGCAAGTGTAAACAGCGACATTTAAAGCATATCTCAAAAGAGTATCGAAATCCGAAATAAGAGAAATGTCGTTATGGTCATTAAAACTCCGATTAATATACCCACTTGCTTTCTGACTATCCTCAATAGATAATGGGGCTAATCCTTTTACCTGTCCCAACAATGTTTCAGCAAATTGTTTGGTCAAAATATTTAGCTCATTAAGCTCATATAAGGGGTCACTTATCGGTTCCAAATATTCTTCTTCAAATACTATTTCACCCTTGCTTTTATTAGTTGAAGTAAACGTTTGCTCAAACTTTATAATTAAATCATCCAGATCTGTAAGTCCAAGATTTTTTAGCTCGGTAAGAGATGCAAGAATAGCTTCTCTTATCATAAAGTGGTTAATCTTTAATAGCTCTTGTTCGTTTTCTTCTAAAACAGCTTTAAGATTTTCGGCAAAACCTTTGGGATTTAAATTTGAGAGTTGATGAATAACAGAAGAGGAAAGTTCTTTTGAAATGCTATAGCAGTCACTAAGTATTTCCTTTACTATTGCTCGCAAAATAATGCCTGGGTAAATAGAGCCGAGCCAAACCAAGGTTTCAATAACTCGATTTTTTACAACTAATGAAGGGTGACTTAAAAACCAAATAAGGAACTTTAGTAAATGATCATCTTGTTCATCGGTATTTATTTTATCGGCTCCTTTATTCAGCCATTCATACCGGTCATAAAAATGCCGGCTAGTCCTCACCATCAAATTAATATGCTCCAGAACAGCTTCTAAGATCAACTGCTTTTCGTGCTCATCAGTTATATTCCGAAGCAATGAAATAATTTGGTTAGCAATTACCCATTCTTCAAAATAGGGCTCATTAATAATCAGTTGTTTTATGTCTTTGATAAATTCTGCTGAGTTATCGTACGTTTCAGCAAAAAGATTTCTTATGTCATTAATTTTATTGGAATAGTTAAATGACCATACCCCATATTTTTCATCCTGAACTTTTTGCAATGCGTCGGCTATTACTTTTCTTGCACCGCTCTTATTTTCTGTATCAATTTTCCGCTGTGCTTCTTCTTTTGCAATAATTAGGTCGTCGAGAGCATCTTTCTCTTCTCGTCTAGGAGTTGAAGGTTTTCTTTCTTCTTCAGTCTCTTCTTTTGAAGGTTGAGTCGGTTGCATTCCAACCGCTTCCAAATACGGTTTCACCTTATCAAAATTTGAGGTGCTTAATTCGCTAAACAATTCCCGCAGATACTCATAACGAAATTCATCGCTTATTTCGGCAACCACAAACCGAGCCACACGTTTGAATACTATGTCTAACTTTCCTGGCTCGCTGTTTTCTAAATGGTTCAGAATACCTGCCTGAATCTTTGCATAACCTCTGATATATCTATCGTCCCCAAGCATAAACAATTCACTTAGTCCCCAAACGATAAGAGACCCTGAATCTTCAATATTCCGCAGCATGTTCATTATAGCACTCTGCTCCTCGATTGCCCTGGCTCCCAATATATATCCCTCGCCTGTGTAAGGCATATCAACTAACCCCGATTCGGCATTGGTAATAATGGTTTGATGATCCGGAAGCAACAAGTACTTGAAGTACTCAATTGACTTATTTAAAAAACCTACTTTAGCTAGGTCACCGACAAACTCTTCCTGCTGCTGTTTCACATATCGTTGAAATGTCATCTCGCCGGATGAATTATGAAGATGCGCGGCGAACTCCTGAAGGTAGGATAGGTTACCATCTTTAGGGACAATATTCGTAACAGCAGTATTTATTATACCCAATTGGGCTTCTTTATACCATGATGGCCCCATTGAGGTATCAATCATTTCCTTAAAAACTTGCTTAGCTTTATCATGATTCTTCAGGAGCGCATACAATTCAACTAATCTCAACAGGTATTCATTTCTTTCCCATCTATTTTCTATAGTGTTTATAATATGCTCTTCTAACACTTTTACTACTTTGAAGGCCGTAACCTCATGTTTGGGTTCCTTAGCTAATTCCCTAGCTATAACAAACAAGCTATCTGTGTAGCCTTCGGTGTAAAGCCCAAGCTGATATGACTTCTTGTTGACTATCTGCTCAACAAAAACAGGAATATAATCGGTGAAAGCATCCATTAATAAATGAATAAGGCTTTTGTAGATGACCGGGTAAATTAATTCCGGAAGAGCATAGCTTTTCTTCCAATTCATCCTATCCCTTAAGTCTGGAATTAGCTTTTCAATCAGAACAGTTAGCTTGCTCTGAAGCTGTTTAACCTCTTCATTCCTGCCATCACTTTTATAACGCTTTACTTTTCCTGTCAGGAAACATAGATACTTAAAAACAGACTTTATATTTTCTTCCCAATTGTATGAGTACCCATATTGCGAAAGTGCCGGAAATTGATCCTCAGCATCAAAATACCCAAGGCACTCTGCATAGAGTGTAAACCGATGTATGGATTGATGATTTAAGTCAACGCCATTTTCTTTTCGCAAATCGAATTCTTCAGCACCTAGAAAGACGTTCGTGTACAGGTTCTCAATGAGATCAAACCTCTTTGATCTTCCCAATAGAATATAAAGTAAAAAGAAATGATAATCAGGATGAGTACCATACTTGTCAATCACGTACTCTAAATCTTCTATCCAAGCAGGGATATTGTCTTCTGTTTTAACAATGGGGCTTTTTTCCTGAAATTCTAATGCATGATATATACTCAATGCGATAAAGCCACTTGACTTTTCATCAAATTTAAATTTGTCTTCTGTGAGTTTTGTGAATGGAGGTATATTAAATCGCCAAATGAAGTAACCACTATTATACGAGCCAACATCATCTTTAAATTTGTGAACTGCTTCTGGTGGATTCCCGCTTGTTTCAATCATTTTAATGGCTGTATCTTTAATATGGCCAAATTCACGGTAAGCTCCTTTAAAATCTACATTTGAAGACAGTGTAACAGCACTACATTTTAAATGAATAAATCGATTGAATGAATCGGATTTCAGATCTGATTCAATTATATTTCTGCAGGTTTGATTAATCGCATTCAATAAGATTTCAGCTTCTTCATCTGTCTCATACTCGTAAAATTTTTGTAGAAGGTACAATGCATCTCCATCAGCAGTGATTAGCGTTTTATTGCGTACAACATACCTTATTGCTTCTTCTGGTCTGCCCAAGGCCAATAAAGCATTTACAAGAAAAATAGCGTTTTCCTGAAAAAGTGTATTGTACCTAAAATTTACCCGCTGCGAAAGAAGCAATAAAGAAATGACTTTGTGCGCTATCCCCAATTCGGCGGCAAGACCAATTACATTTTTAACGTCTGCCAAAACAATATCAGGGTTAATACTGTTCAGTGCACAGTCATCAATCCATGCCTGGTTGCATTCATCTAATGCATTTCTTTTGCTTTGCTCATCTCCATGTGCCAAGTGATACACTTTCTCAGACAGGCTAAAATTTGTCTGAGAGTGTCTTTGAATATAATTACTTATGTTTTTATGTACCTGTTTGTCTATTGCATCTGTCTTTTTATTTACAAAATCAGAAAAAGAGGTGTGATATATACTTATCGCTTCATTGTCTCTTAACAAGTGTTCGATCTTCTTAAAGCTTGACAGGAAACTGTGCTTCGTAGCTTCGGGCTGTATTTCTGATAAGGTTTTCTTATCTACCGATACTCTTAACCTTGATAAAGTAGCTGCAAGCCAGATTTCTTCCGGGTGATCATTTATTTGCAGCCATATTTTGTTATAATAGTTTTCTATTTCCCCACCAATTACAGGAATTGAATTGATCCAATCATCAATGGAAGGTATTTCGTCCACTCCTAAAATATACTTGGTCAAATACCTTAAATAAAGAGGATGTCCTTCTGATTTTTCTGCCAGTGCAGCTATTTGTTTTGTGTTAAGCCCTCTTTCTTTTACATGCTCGGAAAGATATTTTTCCGCATTCTGAATTGACAGTGGTGTAACCTTAATTTCTTTTGATGCATCTATTGCGGCCTGGAATGCATTAGGTAATAACTCTTTTGATGTACATGAGAAAATCACCTTGATGTGTGGAGGTAACTTAACAGGCAACACGGAGAGATAGTTATCTATTTTAGATTCGCTAACATCGTCCAAACCGTCTATTATCAAAAAGGCTATATTCCCTTGTTGTTGATAATGCAAGGATAACTGCTGTATCGCCTGGTGGATTTCTATTATCCTGTCATTTAATGATTTTTCAGCCTTGGGTTTGGGTGGCGGACTGTTATATAGGGTACGATGACAAACTTCCTCTACCCATCTCATAAAGAAATCCGGTGTCGCCCTGATTTGTGTTGGAATTTCTTCGCTCTCCGGAACCTTTACAAAAAAACGGTCGCTTATAATATGATTGTCAGCCACTAATTCCAATTGAGCAGCTATAGTAGTTTTGCCTGAACCCGGGCTCCCACTTACCAAAAAATAACTCCCATCAATTTGCGTTGCAATTACATTATTTATTTTTTGCAACACTTCCTCATTTGGCGTAGTATCTGATATATCACTTTCTATCGAATCTGGTATAGAATGCCCTTTTTCGATAGTGACAATGATATGGTGCTTGTTCAAAACCTCAGCAATGCTACTGATACTTGTTGCGCCAATTGTTCCTACTGTATCGTAGCCAATAACTCCTACAACATGCCCATTAATTACTAAGGGCGAGCCTGACAACCCATCAAATTGTTCAATATTGTTGTATTGCTCACATTCTAAATCTACATCCCATTTTGTTCCTTCATTAGTCCGAGAGACATTACCGGTATATCTTCCACCAGAGTTTACCCTTTGTTTCGGGAATCCATAAGTTTCCCAATGCTCATTGTAGGGAGTCTCTATTTTTTTTAAAGGAAGCGTATGAATAATTATTGAAGATTGATTTTTAAGTTCCAGTATGGCAACATCTCGATCTGAAATTCTTTCCAGAATTTCAGCTTCTACCTCCGTTTCATTTAGATATAGTTTTATCGGGTGACCTTCAGGCAGATTATGCTCAGATGTAAGTAAGACTTGCTTATCCCCTTCTGTTGGAACAAAAAAGGCTGTACCTGACTTGCCTCCGCAATCGACTTGCACAGTTGCTACTTCTATTTGCTTTGGGTTTAATATTTTTACATTCACAATGTTAGAGTATAAGGCTGCTGATCTAAATAGTGGATTGAGTAATTATATTCTTCCATCCAATCTTCCCTCTCAAAATATTTTGAGTTAGCAGTTATATAATTAAAGTATAATTTTCTATGAAAATCTGTTTTTCTGGTAACGATATGTGCTATCGTTTCTTTGTCTGGGTGATTATTCTTTTGACCATTAGTAGAGATAAGATACATTTCTGAATCAATTTTATCTAACAACTCACGGCTGATATTACCAAAACTGCCATGATGAGAAACTTTAATCAAATCAAAGATTATTGTTCCTTCGTTTTGATATGTTTTAAGAGACTGAACTATTAACCCAGGGTGGGCATCTGCCAGAAAAAGTAATTTTCTGTTTCGAATCTGTAAAATACAGGCAATAGAACTACCATTTGTAGCAGTGTCATCTTCCTTAAAAGGCGTCTTTAGTAATTCTTCAAGAGTTTCTCTTGTAGCGGAAATTTGCTTTGGAACTACCTTAGCCTTCTCTTTTTCCCATGATAAAAGCATCTCAAAAGCATCATCATATAATTGCGAATTTCCCAAATTGAAATTAGCACCATACCTTTTCAACTCATCATTCCAAAGTTTTTTCAGCTTTTCTAACTTTTGCTTGTCAGGAGATAGAAGGTAAATATTGGTATCAGGATTGAGTTCAACTGTGGACTTTTGTTCAATACAAACAACTTGATTATTAAAATCGCTATTCCATGAGTATTTCCCTTGTAAAAGCAATGCACCAACTGTTGTACCTTGCTCTGCACTGATTACTTGCTCTCCTTGCTTGCTTTCGTTTTGGGGATATCCTCTTCGAATTAACTGTAGTAAAATTCGCTCTTGCTTCTTATCTATTTCAACTTCCTTTTGTTCACAGAGATGACGATACGTATTATGCCAAACTTCTTTAATTGTTACAAATTTTTTAGAATTGTTTTCTTTTAAAAGCTTTATTGCTCCTTGAATATGGTCAGCGTCAATATGTGTCAGAATTAGCTTTTCAAGGGATGCTCCGCTTTCACCAATTTGTATTAAATCTTTCTTTAGATAATTTTGGTAAGTATCAACATAGCCGCAGTCAATAAGCAAATGCTTTTTCCCTTCTTCAGTTTCCCCAAAACTTATTAAGAAACAATCTCCATTTTTGGCTGGGTAAGATTTAATTGTTATTAACATATTTTAGATAATGGTCGCTTTTCAAGTTTGCCTACAACGGTCTCGTGCATGAGGTGTGCAAGGCCGTCGGCCGAAGCATGGCTTATGCACAATGTTGGCGGTTCGTTTTTTGTTCTCTCCGTTATTTAATTCTAATATTTATCCAATGTTGCTTTTTGTTATGCTTTTCGGTCTGTCCAAGTTAAATTTAATAGTTGAAAGTCGTCAATACTTACCGAAACATCGTTATCTAAGTTTGTTGAATGCTCGCAATATTTATAATCATTGCCACATTTTGTGCAGATTTGCTTTTTAAGTAAGTATCCAGGTGTAACATCAATTTTTCGTGTTTCATAAGCTTTTGCTAAGTCATACTGTTCTTTAGTGAACGCAAATCCAATGATAATTCCTCCGTTTTGGTCAGGCTTTAATTGGTACTTGATTTCTGGTGCAATTCCTCTCCTCCTAATGTATTGAACTCCATCACCACAAACCATTTCAAAAAGAGGCGGACTGTCTCTCTTTAAAGGGTATTTATTTATGAACGTACTTTGTTTTTCAAGCCAGTTTTTAAACTTATTCTTATCAACTGGAATTATCTTATTTTCATTTAACCATTTTAAAATATCAACGGAGTGCCCCATTACAGAAACCGATACTTGCTTTTCATCTTGTCTTTCCCAACTTAAAGTAAATGCTGCAACAGTATCCTTGTTTCTTGAAACCTTAGCTGCAAAAATCATTTCTAAGGCTTGTAAAGTTTTAGAAACATTAAATTCTGTATTTTCATTTATTCCATGATTTATTGCTGGAATATTCCAATACATATCCTCAAAACTAGCAAGAGTAACATTTTTAGGTAAATCTAATTTCTCACCTATTCTTTTTAAAGCTTTAACAACTTCAAGAATATCTGTCTCAATTACTCTAAGACTTGTTTCTCCAATAGAAATGATATCATACCCTGATATGTATCTTTCTGTATGAATATCATCTTCACGCTTTTGAATTTCATGATAGGAAACAAATAATCGTATTCCGTCTCCTTCATTTATTGAATAGGGAATTAATTCCTCGAAAACAGATTTTGCTTTTTCTTCAATAAGGTGGGGGGCATTTGCTTCTTCTTTGGCTTCGTCAAAGTATTCATGTATTAACGGGTTTGCTTGAAAATAATGACAAGTCAATGATTTCCAATCTTCAATAGACAACTCACCATCAACCCTAAATAACTTTGTATACTCAGATTGCTTTCCCGCACTTTTGATATCATTTTCAATTCTACTAAGCATCTTTTCTGTGTCACACATTCGTATAGCTCCGTCAAAATGCTCAAAAGAATTTGTTGCTTCGTCAAAAATAGAATGAACATAACGACAGCCATAGTTGTCATTGTCAATTCCCAGAGACGGGTGTTCTTTTACTTCTTCTACTTCTAAAGTTTGTTTTCCTTCTTCATGTTTCCACCAAAATTCAGTCTGACTTATACCATAGTATAATTTTTGATACTCACTACTTCCATAAACAGTAACTCCTGATTTAATTTTTGATACATCATTATTAAACTGCGGTCCTCGCCAATATTCTAACTCAATAGTGTCATTGTAAGTTTTTGCAAGACCAATTAAATTCCTGTCCAGTGAAATTCTGACCTTTATTTTTTCGTTTTTAACTTGTTTTACTAATTCATCAATCAAAAAATAATTAAGATTGTTGTGAAGTGATAAGGATTTACGAAAAAACTGATGGGCAATTACTGCAAATTCGGAATCATTATCTTTGAAAATTCCGTGTCCTTTGTACGTAAACTGTTGAAGTAAATCCGATAAATAAATCAGGCCGTCTTTGTCTTGTTTTTCAAATAACTTTGAAAAAACACGTTCAACAATTTTTTTTTCATTATAACATACGCAACCAGCATAAAGATAAGTAGCGTTTTCTGTCAAGTGTCCGGCCAAAAGACTTTTTAATTCGTCTATGTGCGGTAAACATTGTTCTTGATATCTTTTCTTTAAAGCTGTTAAGTGAGCTTTATTTATAAATTTTTGTTCTTCATCAGTTTCAGCAATTATTTGATTTCCTACTAAGCGGCACATTCCGGGTTCAAAGTATAAGCCAAAAGGAATTGTCCATCCTAATGGTTTGTGCATATCATGTCCTAAACAAGTAGGCACACCTTCCAATGCTTTTTGTTCTAAAGCGTCTTCTAAAGCGCCAACAGAAAATCTATAACCATATCGGTTTACTGTGTCCGAATTAAGTACGGCTCTATTTTTAATCATTGCTTATATCCTTTGTATCTTTCTTTCTTAAATGACCGCCAACTAATTGCTAAACGGAGTTATTCCGTTTATCTGAACTATTTATTGAAGTAGGTTCAGTGCTTTATTCAGCTGTTTTTAGTATAGCGCAAAATGACAAAGCCTCTCCATGTATTTTTACCTAAAGTAGGAAAGTTTCAGAGGTTATCCAGCAAGCTCACAATTTAATCCTGGGAGTAGGCGGCATGCGCGAGGAGCCTGGATGTAGCGCAAGTCAGCGCCCTGCTCCAGCAGGCTGGTGACAAACGAGCGGCGTGCGTGGGGTGGCCCTTGCTTTAATTCCGGCCTTTTGTCAAAAGGCGCATAATGGAGATTATGTAAAACTAAGGCTGCCAAGCATGAGCTGTTTACCAAATGCCAGCCTTCACCTTTTAGGCCAAAAGCTTTTCTTTGGCTTTGCTGAATTCGTCATCTGTGAGAAGCCCTAATTCCTTGAGGTCCCGCAGGCTCTCCAATTCGGATGCCAATGATTTGTGAGGCTTCTCACCAACGTGCACTACCTGTACCGGCATGGCGTCACTCGAGCAGGCCCAAACAAAGGCTATCACCCATCCAATGAAGGACCAGCCGAAAAACAGGTTGACTGCGAAGATAGCCCAGAAGTTGCGCTTCCGAACACCTACTACACTTGGAAGGAAATAGAAACACAGGAGAACTCCTAAGATAATGAGTGCCTCACCGATGCCAAGGTTACTCATGCTGAATTTGTCCATGATAAGTGCTTTAAAAGCTTTATAAGTGATGATGGGTTACACGCTATCAAAGCAATTGACTAGGAAAACTATTGTTTAAAATTGCTTGCAACTGGAAAATACAAACTTATGATAATGTTAATAAACAATACACTACTATTTCTATATCAAATATGTGAGGTGGCAGAATAGGTGGCAAAACATTAGCTAAAATATGTTAACATATCTTAAATTTTGTTTACAACCTACATTAGGCTTTATAAACGCACATTTTAAGAGAGTCACAACCATTAAAAACCCATAGAAGAACGGCTCTGGGTACTCAAAAGGCCTTGTAAACGAAAGTTTGCAAGGCCTTCTTGATTTCCGGGGACATTTAAGCTTCAAGCAGGGTTGCCTAAGATCCTTAAGGTTAGAAAACTTATAACAATTCATAAAAGTCTCTTTTACCTATCCTGATTTTAGTACCTGCCACCAATTCAATATCCAGGAAGGAATCCATGACTTTGTCATTATTTACCTGGACACCCCCACCTTCTATCAATCTCTTTAGTGCAGATTTAGTCATGTCAGCCTTCAATTTCTGACATAGGTTAATCAAGGCTAATGCAGTATTCTGTGCTTCCAGTGATTCGATGGCAACGGGAGTGAAAGCTTTTTCGTCAAACTTTTTGTTTTGGAACTGGTTTTGGAAAAACCGTTCTGCTTTGTCAGCGTCCTCCTTGCTATGGTACTGCGAGATGATATTTTTGGCAATGGCTTTCTTTATGTCCATTGGGTTTTCACCAGTGGATAACCTTTCCTTTACCACTTGTTTTTCTTCAGGTGAAAAGTCAGTAGCCAAATCCAGGTATTCTAAAATCAAGTTGTCTGGAATAGACATGGTTTTGCCAAACATCTCAGTAGGTTCATCTGTCAGACCAATGATGTTGTTAAGCGATTTGCTCATTTTCTCTTTTCCGTCCAACCCTTTCAGCAAAGGCATACACATGACGATTTGTGGACTCAGATTAAATGTCTCCTGCAATTGCCGTCCCATGGTGCAGTTGAATAGTTGGTCTGTTCCACCCATCTCAACGTCACAGTTCAGTTTAACCGAGTCAAACCCTTGTAGAATTGGGTACAGCAGTTCATGCATAGATATAGGCGTGTTTTCGGTAAACCGCTTGTTGAAATCGTTGCGGTGCATCAATTGGGCAACCGTAACTTTAGACAGTAGCTGTATTAGTTCACTGGAAGAAAGTTTGTCCAGCCATTCAGAATTAAAGACAATCTTGGCTTTGCTAACATCAATCACCTTTGATAACTGGCTGATGTAGGTCTCTGCGTTGTGCTGCACCTCTTCAATGCTTAAGGGCTTTCGGCTTTTGTTCTTACCAGTCGGGTCTCCGATTGTTGCAGTGAAGCTTCCAACCAGTATTACAATCTGATGCCCGAAATCCTGGAACTGCTTCATCTTCTTGAGAACAACAGCGTGTCCGAGGTGCAGGTCTGGTGCAGTTGGGTCAAAGCCTAACTTTATGACCAGACTGCGGTTCTCATTTTTAGCCTGCTCCAATTTCTGTTCCAACCCATCTTGGGGAAGGATGATTTCCACGTTTTCTTTTAATCTGTTGATTGTTTCCATTTTCCCATAAATAAAAAAAGCCCGAGCATTGCTGCTCGGGCTTCTGGTTATGTAAATATCCTTTGTTACAGTAGTTTTAGAACTGAAGTATGAACATACCCTTCCCGAGCATCTACTATAGCGTAATAGGTACTGAAGAAAGGAAGGCGAAGTATGCTGTTCAAGAATTTCATTTCTGGTGCAAAGTTAATTAGTAATAACATCAGGAACAAAATTTATGCTATAAGGAAGAAGCTTCATTCAAACTCTCATAGTCAAGTCCCCCCTTATAAATCACTGCAAATTTTAAAACCTTAAAAGTGACTGTCTTTGATGTGTTCAGCAGAAAGGAGCGTTAGTTATTTCAGCACAAAAAGGAAAGACCTAAAAATCACCCCTAAGTCTATATAAACAGATGTTCGTGGTCATCATAGAAACAGATGATACTTTCCAATTCATCTATGAAAAAGTTCGACATGAGCCCGCTAGAGGGTACAGAAACAAAATAAGCCGCTGAGTATCAGTGGCTCATTTTGTTTTATGTGTGGCAATAAAAGTAGCCTCCTTTAAAGTTTCTTTATTTTTAGTACTATAACTTTATATCTATGCCCTTTAACTGATTTTCTATTAAAAGAATGAGCCTTAAGGGCATGATTAACATTCTTACGAAGCTATCCCAATAACTCAATTTATCTATTAAATCATAGGATGGTTTGTGAGACGTCAAAAGTAGAAAACCAAAACGCAACTTGATCTTACTAATGCTAGGATTAGCAATGTTCTATCATTGCTTGTTTAGTGTGTTATAGTTTCGCTCTGATAAGTACTTCTCCTTACAAACGCTTTATACCAGCAAAATGAACTTTAATAAGGTGAAATACTCCGCTGGGCTTCAGAAAAGTAAGGAGCAAATTAGAAAAAGAAAATCTCAGTAACTGGCCAACAGGCGAATTCAAATCAATCATTGATTTAAGGATTGAGCTGTTCGCTTACTAAAGGTGAATTTGATTATTTCGTTTCCTGAAGGTCTGATGAATGTCCATATTACTTAGGATTCCAGCTTCTTGATGTTGAAAATGCTCATAGGCAAGGATGACTACTCGGTGAGCGAAAAGTATACCTACTCTTTTTGACTAGCCGAGGCTACCAGCACGTCTTTATTTTCAAGTAAGTATTCCCGGACTGTTTTTGCAGGCCTGCCGAGGATGTACGGAATGTCATTCTGGACCATTGACATATACGACATTCTTCCATCCAGCATTTGCGTAACAAATTCGATGTTTGCGCTTGCGTACCAACTGTCTGCCCCTTCGGATATCCATGCTTCAATCAGCTGTTTGAATTCTTCTACGCCTTTTTCCTCGCACTTAATTTCAAGGCCGGTTACCTCGCTCATGAGCTGAGCAATTTCTTTTCCATTATGGCTCTCTACACTCAGCCAATAATCCTTACTGGCGTGCCGTTGAGGTCCGTCCACAAGAATTTTTGCCGCAACGGCCGCTATATCACTTGAAGCAATGTAACCTACCCTGCGGTCTTCCCAGTAGGTAGTATAGGTAAGATTTTTCGGTAGGTAAGCACTTGTAATGGCTTCCATAAACATATTCGGATGGAGGTGTGTCCAGGCAATCCCGCTCGCCTCAATGTATTTCTCGATCATCTGGTGCCACGCAAAGTGAGCATCCGTCGTATCCCACTCCGCGAATACACCTACGTGTACGATATGGCTGACACCTGCTTTCTTCGCAGCATCCACTAATGTTTTGCTCTGCGTGAGCATACCCACCGTGTACCCAGTTAGAAGAAATACCCGGTCAACGCCAGCAAGGGCAAGCGCAAACGTTTGCGGGTCATCTAGGTCAAGGTACCTGCCGTCTTTCCCTTCGCTACGAAGTTGCTCCACCACGTCCTGTTTACGCGAAGTGATGCGGACCTTGACAGCTTTACCCTCAAGGTCCTTTACGACTTGCTTGCCGATCGTTCCGCTGGCGCCTAAAACGAGTATGGTCGGATACTGATTATTTTCCATTCGTGTTTGTTCAGATATTTTTATTTGCAACCCGATAGAGTGCTTTTGTTAATTCTCCTCTCGGGCTCGGCTCATGTTTACCTTTACTTCCGTCCGCAGCTTAAAGACCTTTATAGTTGAATCTTCACGTTTAGTTGCCCCCCTGTCACTACCTGATTAAGCCATCGTTTTTAAAGCCCTCCCTGTGTAGCTTTCTTACCTTCCTCTTTGGTGGCGCCTTCATTTATCTCCGCCATCACCTCAGCAAACAGCTGGGCAGATTTTATACGCGATTCATGGTTGTGCATGGTGGACACGGCAATGAGCTCGTTCACTTGGGTCTGGTCAAGGAACGCCTGAATCTGCTTCTTCACGGTCTGCTTGCTCCCCACAAAGGAATACTTCAGCATCTGATTTACGGCAGGGTGTTGAAGCAGGTCTTTCAATTCATCCGTCATCTCAGTGGGTGGATGCAGCGGGTCCTTGGCCCCGGTCAGCACGCCCACAAACATCCTGATCAGGCTGGTGAACAGCCTTTCCGCCTCTTCATCCGTGTCGGCGAGGTAGACGTTTACCCCAGCCATGGTGTAGGGCCTGTCCAGAAACTCAGAAGGCTTAAACTCCTGGCGATAAATCTTCAAAGCGTTGAGTAAGTGCGTGGAGGCAAAGTGGCTGGCAAACGCATAGGGCAAGCCCTTTGAGGCTGCCAGGTGGGCGCTGTCTGGGCTGGACCCCAAGATATACAACGGCACCTCCGTGCCCTCGGCAACGGCTGCCCTTACAGAGGCATTCTTGTTCTCCGGTGAAAAGTACTTCTGGATTTTAGCTACTTCCTCAGGAAAGGAATGGGCCGCCTTCATGAAATCTGACCGGATGGCTTGCGCGGTGGCCTGGTCTGTGCCGGGCGCCCTGCCAAGCCCCAGATCAATGCGGTTGGGGTATAGATGCGCGAGGGTACCGAACTGCTCTGCCACAATCAGAGGAGAGTGGTTGGGGAGCATGATGCCCCCCGAGCCCACCCGGATGATAGAGGTATTCTCTGCCACGTACCCGATGAGCAGGGAGGTGGCACTACTGGCGATGCTGTCTGAGTTATGGTGCTCGGCAAACCAGATGCGTTTGTAGTTATTTGCCTCCGCTTCTTTCGCCAGCGCCAAGGAATCGTTTAGGGTCTGTTTTATGGTATTCCCCTCAGAAACAATGGCAAGCTCTAAAATGGAATGGGCAATCTTTTGGGTATTCATAGAATTCGATAATATTGGGGTGGTGTGGCTTATTGCCCTGCTCCGATACACGGCAACTCATTGATTATTGGTTGTCGTTAGTTTCACCTCGATGTTATTGCGGGTCGCATTGGAGTAAGGGCATACCTGGTGCGCCCGTTCAGTAAGTCGTTGCGCTTCTTCAATAGAAACATCTGAAATATTTACCGCAAGCTCTACCGCCAGTCCAAATGCACCACCTTCAAGAGGGCCAATTGACACTTTTGCAGTAACTGAGGTTTCGCCAGTCTTTGCTTTTTCCAAGCGGATGGTATGGTTCAGTGCACTATCAAAACATGCCGCGTAACCGGCTGCAAATAATTGTTCTGGATTAGTGTAATCATCGTTCGCACCGCCCATTGCTTTGGGTGGTCTTACCTGTAGATCCAAAATGCCATTATCACTTTTTACCTGACCACTTCTACCTCCGGTAGCAGTTGCCTCTGCCGTATACAAAACTTTCATAATTATTTGTTTTAAACGTTACTGATTTTGATTTCTTCCCATTTGAATTCTACGGTTTCCCGCTAAAATTTCTTCGTAGGAAGGCCAGGTAGGCTTTCTCCTCAGATCATCCATGATAAAATCCCGGATGGCAGGGGCTTTTCCTTTTTCAGCGTCAGCAAGTGCCTTCTTTAGTTCTGCTTCATTCAATTCGGTGCAATAGGCTGGCGTGCCGGGCTGCTGTCGCCAGGATTCGGCTAGGCTTCCGGCATCAACGGTATCAAAACCTGTGATATCAACCAGTTGAGCAACCACTTTTTTATGTTCCTCGTTGTCGCCAGCTATAGAAATTGCTATTCTTCCTTCCGCACCGGCTGTTTTGCCTTTGTATTTTAGGGTGTGTTCCAGGATATTATTAAAAACCTTAACAAGCGGGCGGTTTAGTATTCCGGAAATATATTCAGTTTCGGATATTTGCTCCAGTTCAGCAATCTCACCATCCCTGAAAGGATAATAGTTGGAAGTATCCATTACCACTACATCTTGCGGTACAGCCTTCAACAAGTCCTTAGGTAAGTCTTTGTATGCTCCAAAGGGCATTGAGAAGATAATGGCATCCACGTCTTTGACCACATCGTGTATGGTGGCAGCGGTTGCGCCTAAACTGGCTGCTATCTTCTCTAATTCAGGCATTGCCCTGGTGTTGGTTACTTTTACATGATGCCCAGCTTGAGAAAATCTCTCTGCTAAAATGCTTCCTATGGCACCTGTTCCAATTATTCCTATTCTCATGCTGTTGATTTTTACTTTATAGTCGCTTGTGGGGCTTTCGCCTCAAATTCAGCGAAGCCGTTCCGGTATGGCAGGCCCAGATGTTCTCGCAGGGTGGAACCGGAATATTCGGTTCTTAACAAACCTCTTTTTTGTAGAATAGGCACCACCTGGTCCACAAAATCAGCCAGTGAGCTCAGCCCGGTATCCCCGATGATGTTAAATCCCTTTCCGGTGCCAGCTTCAAACCATTGCTGCAGTTTATCTGCGATACTTTCAGGAGTTCCCAGGAAAACAGGATGGTAATTGATGGGGCCGTGGGCTAACACTTCCCGGATGGTAAAACCCTTCATCGCCAGGTCATAGGCATATTGGGAGCGGTGATCCTGCCGGTTGGGACGGGCGAGTTTCAATAAACGATCCGGAATGGGGGCATCAATATCCAAGCCTGTTATAGGAATACTCAGCATATGGCTTAGATACTGTTGTCGTGAAGATGGGTCACCCAGTTCATCCAGGGCAATCCGCCTTTCCAGCGCCTCTTTCTCGGAGGAGGCAATCGAAACCCCGATGCCGTTGAAAACCGTGAACTCGTCCGGATTGCGGCCGGCCTGCCTGATACTTGAAGATAGCTGCTGCCAAAATGCCTTTGCATATTCCAGCGTGGGCGGGTTGCCGTACATGGCATCGGCCTTGGTAGCGGCAAAATCATAGCCGTACTGTCCACCACCGGCCGTGAACACCGCCGGCATGCCCTGGGGAGAGGGCGGCAGGTTGATAGGCCCTTTGGAGGAGACATATTCTCCCTTGAAGTTGATAGGCTTAATAAGCTTGTCGTCCGCAAAATGCCCGGACGCCACGTCTAATTTCAAAGCACCTTCAGGCCAGCTTCCCCACAGGCGGAGTACGGCTTCCCATACTTCCTGGGCGCGGCCATGTTTCTCTCCATGTGCCGGGGTTCCGGCAAAGTAGTTGAGCAAGGCATGGGGGTTACCAGTCGTTACTACGTTCCAGCCCATTCTTCCTTTGCTAACCAAGTCCAGTGACCGCATGGTCCGGGCAATGCTGTAAGGCTCGTAGATGGAGGTGGACATGGTGCTGATAAGCCCAATATGGGTAGTAGCCTTAGCCATCAGCGCCATCAGGACGATAGGGTCCAGGCTGCTTCCCTGTGGGGTTGTAGCGATATCGGCACTTATTGCCGGGACATCCACCAAAAAGAACCCGTCCAGCTTTCCCTTTTCGGCAAGCTGTGCCCCTTTTATGAAAATATCATCGTTCATGAAGGCGGCTTTGTCTTCACCCGGCCACCGCCAGCCGCCCGGCTCCAGCCCTTGCCCAGCGGACAATTGCGCAATGATGTGCATTTGTCCCATATTATTTTTACCCATTACTTAATCTCCTCTATTCTGAGAACCAGGATGATGCCTCGGCTCTCGGTTATTTATTCTTTCAAAAATTTTTGATTGCTTTCTTTCAGATGCACGCTTTAGCTTATATGGTATGCGGCTGCTCAGTTTGCTACCTCGATGACTACCTTCCCGACATGGTTTCCACTTTCGATGCGCCGGTACGCCGCCTGGTATTCCGCAAAAGGGAAGACCTGATCGATGACCGGTTTCACTTTGTGCAAGTCCATTGCCTTAAGTAACGCGTCAAAATTTGTCCGGGGACCGATGCCTGTGCCATGAACACTCAAAGCTCGAGAAAGGATGTCTATCGGAGGTAGCCCACCGCCAAAGCCGCTAACGAAACCCACGATGGTAATATCACCTCCTTTTCGGGTTGAGGCTGCCGATTTCACGATTGTTTTGTCTCCGGCAATATCGACCACCTTGTCTACGCCTTTGCCGCCGGTAAGGAAAAGTATCTCCTGTTCCCAATCCGGAAAGGTGCAGTAATTAACGACTGCTTCTGCTCCTAACCCCTTTAGTATTTCCGCTTTTTCATCCGTAGAGGTAATCGCCAGCACACGTGCGCCGAACATGCGTGCTACCTGGAGGGAAAACAAGGCAACACCACCGGTTCCTTGTACCAGTACCGTCTGGCCCGGTTGCAGTGGCGACCCAAGGTTAAGGGCCGTCCAGGCTGTAACGGCAGCACATGGCAGCGAGGCCGCCTCGATGTAAGACATATAGGCAGGTAGGTGAACAATTCCATTTTCATGCACCAGGATATAATCGGCCAGCCAGCCATCACTGATCATACCCAGGCTATCGGACTGATATTCTGGAAGATTACTTCCGCCAATCCAATGCGGGTGACAATTGGCACTAACACGGTCGCCAACTTTTGCCCGTGTAACGCCCTCTCCAATTGCAAAAACTTCGCCGGCACCATCTGATAAAGGCACACCGGTTTTCTGAAATGAACCACCATACTCTCCATCCAATATCGCCTGGTCACGGTAGTTAAGGGAAGCAGCGTGTACTTTGACCAGTACCTCATAGCGGCCCGGCTTAGGGGTGGGCTCTTCATTCAAGGCCAGGCTTCGGCCTTCATTCGTAAATCGGATAGCTTTCATCTTTTTATCTTAACGTTTACCCGTGAAAAGTTACATTTTTAGAAATTGGGTCCCGGCCCATTTGAATGGAATTGCCCGGTGCATCGGGATCAGCGAATCCGAAAGAAATCCCGAATAGCAGCTTAAACTCATCGGAAACATTCAATACTTTCCTAGTTGTCTCTGCGAAAAAGCCCAACCCGGTCTGTGGAATTCCGGCCAGGCCATGGTCGGTAAGGGACAGAAGAAACGTTTGTGCGTACATACCCATGTCGGAAGCTACCCTGACATGGTCTCCGAAGGAGGGCATAAAGAGAAAAGCCGCATGCGGCGCATTGTAGAATTTCCAATTCAGCGCTTCGACTGCCCTGCGACTTTCCCTGTCACCGCGGGCTACACCCATCCCTTCATAGTACGCCTTCCCTTGCGCCTTCTGGCGATCGGAGTAAGTACCATAGAAATGATCGTTGTCAAAGGTGAAGTCCGGGGTGAAGTTCCCGGCTTCAAGTTCCTTCAGTAGGGCTGCAGACAGCTCTCTCAATTTATCCCCTGACACGATGTGCGTGTTCCAGGGCTGCGTGTTGCAGTTGGAGGGGGCCTGTTGGGCATCTTCCAGCACCGAAGTGATGATCTCCCCGGGGACTGCCGTCGGCAGGAACCCGCGGCAGGATTTGCGCCTTCGGACTACGTCTTGGAAAGCCAGGCCCGTGCTTTGGCTCCCGGTATTATCTTTGGTCGATGTCGGATTTTCCATATGCCACTAAATGAATGATAGGAACCTTGCGGAGAATGATGTTGCAAATTTAACCGAATATACTTTCCTTTATATAGCACCTTACTAAAGGAGAGTGATATTCCTATATAAATAGACCATTGGCTGTAAAGAAAGCATGCAGTGATTGCCTAGCCACGGTGATGCCAGTGCGGGATGCCCTGAAGGTGATCAACGGAAAATGGAAGCTATCCATCATCATCTCCGTGGGTACCGACAATGAGCGGTTCACCGACATCCAGGAGAGCATCCCGGGGATCAGTCCTTCATGCTTCTTTTACATATCCTTGTATTGCTCTTTTATTAATCGCTTTATAAATTGGGTGTAAAGCGATTTCAGGTGTTTACCCAACACCCACTTTTCTAAAAGCCGGCTTTGGAATCTCAAGGTTTCCCCTGAGGGTATCAGACTCGTATTCGGTTCTGAATATTCCACGATCCTGCAGAATGGGAACCACCAGCTCTATAAAATCACGCTGCCCATGCGGATGGTCCTGCCGTATCATGAACATATCCATTGCCCCGGACTCGTACCAAAGCTGGACCTGGTCCGCAACCGTTTCGGCCGAACCGAAAAACAGAGGTGTCGGTAGGCTGTTTCTTGGGCGAAGGCTCAACAACTCCATATACTTCTCTACGGCTTCCTTCTCCGTTCTGCCGACAATGGGGTTCTGGGAGATGGCGATGATAAAATCCTCTGCCTTCCGCCCTTTTTCCGCCAGTTTTTTCCGTATTCTTCCTGCCACAGCCACTGTGTCTTCCAGCGTTTCGCCATGTGTAAAGGCCCCGTCCGTGTAGCTGGTGGCATGGTCAATGAATTTAGCGGAGGTACCTGCCGTGTACAGTACAGGTCTGCCCTGCACGGAACGGCTAAGGTTCAGTGGTCCGTCAACGGAGAAATAATCGCCCCGGTAGTTTAGCGTATGCATCTTGCGGTGGTCAAAATAGATCCCCCGGGCCTTATCACGGATAAAGGCATCCTCCTCATAGGTGTCCCACAAACCAATCAGGATCTCAAGGAACTCCTTGTTCATGGGGTACTGGTCTTCCTTACCCAGATGCCCACGGCTGAAGTTTACCATACCGCCTGGGTTGGAGGTGATGGCATTAAGGGAGGCCCGCCCCTTACTGATCTTATCCAGCGACAGGATCTGCCGGGCGGCACTGTATGGATCACCGTAAGAGGAGGCGATGGTGGCAGACAACCCTATAGTCTTGGTTTTCATGCTCAGGGCCGACATGATGCTGACGCCCTCAAACATGCTGAGGTAATGGGGTATATTGCCGGGGCCTACGTGGCTGACGTCCACCAGGAAAAGCGTGTCAAATTTGGCAGCCTCCGCCAGCTGGGCCTGCTGTATATAAAAATCGATGTTCTCACTCGCATCTGCGGGCATATCTGGGTGTTGCCAGGCCATGTGGTTCCACCCCAAGCCATCCAAGACGGCTCCCATCTTCAGTTTCTTTCTCTTACTCATCACGTTCGGACTTCTAATGTTCAGTGGCTTTGCCTGCTGTTCAATTAATTAAGCGGCAAGGGCTTATTCAGTGAAACTCAATCTCTCTTTCAGACTTATTCTGTCGTATTACCTTTCCCATTTACCTCTCTTTCAAGATGATGAGCTGCAGCTGAATAGACTGTTGCAAAATTACGGGTATTCACTTACCTTTGTATAGTACTTTCCTAAAGGAAAGCGAAATACTTTTATTTTGAGGGTTATGGCCAATAAAATAGGATACCTGTCCTGCCTGGACACGGTGAAGCCGGTGCGGGATGCGATTGACGTGATCAACGGCAAGTGGAAACTGTCCATCATCATCTCTGTGATGACCGGCAACGAGCGGTTCACTGATATCCAGGGGAGCATTCCTGGGATTTCCCCTAAGGTCCTGGCCAAGGAACTCAAGGACCTGGAGCAGCACCAACTGATAAAGAGGGTTGTGATAGAGGACTACCCGGTGAAGATCCTGTACAAGCCCGAACCCTACGCAGATACCCTAACTCCCATCATACAGGCCTTAAAAGTTTGGGGCCTCACCCACCGGGAAAGGATCTTCAGCAAGGCATAAACCAGTCTTTTTGTATTGTCAACAGCCCCTGAACCCTAAATGACGTACCTATACCCTTGAGGGATTTAAAACTGAAAGTTGAGGTATGAGCAGAGTAGCGTTAGTGGTGGGGATAAGCGGCATAACGGGAAGCAACCTTGCCCAGGAATTGGTAAAGCAAGGGTGGATTACCTATGGATTGGCTAGAAACCCCTATATAAGCATGGAGGGTTTGCAGCCAATAGCTGCAGACCTGTTAAACCCCGAGAGTCTGGCAGCCGCACTCGTCAGCATTTCACCCACACAAGTGTTTTTCACCAGTTGGACCCGCATGCACACGGAGGCAGAAAACATTAGGGTGAATGCTGCCATGGTGAGGAACCTGCTGAATGCTTTGGCTCCTAAAAAATCTGTGCAGCACATGGCGTTGGTAACAGGGCTCAAGCATTACCTGGGACCTTTTGAGGCTTACGCCCAACAGGGTTTTCTACCCGAAACACCCTTGCGCGAGGAACAACCCCGACTAGATATAGAGAACTTTTATTACGCCCAAGAGGATGAGGTATATGCCGCCGCAGTACGTGATGGCTTTACCTGGAGTGTCCACCGGCCTCACACCGTAATAGGAAAAGCGGTAGGCAACCAGATGAACCTGGGCACTACCCTGGCGGTCTATGCCGCCATCTGTCATGAGACAGGCCGTCCTTTCCAGTTCCCAGGCTCTGAGGCGCAATGGAACGGCCTTTCTGATGTGACAGATGCCCGGGTATTGGCCAAGCACCTGGTTTGGGCGTCCACCACCGAAGGAGCCCGTAATGAGGCTTTCAATATAGTAAACGGGGATTACTTCCGATGGAAATGGCTGTGGCCGCGCCTTGCTACTTGGTTTGGCGTAGAGGCCATGGGGTTTGACAGAACCATTCGTCCTTTGGAAGTTGAAATAGCCAATGACGCCCCTGTCTGGCGGGAGATAACAGAGCGGCATGGTTTACTAGAACCTGATTTGGACAAGCTTGCCTCCGCCTGGCACACCGACTTGGACCTGGGGCGCCCTATTGAGGTGATGACCGACATGTCCAAGAGCCGCAAATTAGGGTTCTTGGAATACCAGAGTACAGAGGATTCCTTTTTTGACTTATTCACCCAATTACGCACTGACCGGTTAATTCCTTAACCTCACTTTTTCACACACGAAAAGGAATCAGCATCCAATAAGGAGGCGAGATTGATGGACCTGCAACCTTGTATCTATTGAGATCTGTAATTGGGAAGCGCAAAGGACTGACTTAGATGAGTATTGTGTTCAACTGAGGCTTTTATAGAAAATCAATTATCTCTTCCATATCATTAGTGAGGTACAAATATTCAATATTGAAATTAGGGAAACGGGTTATGCACCACCGTCTAAAACCCCATATTTTGCTTAAAGACCGATTGCAGAATAGGTGGCAAAAATAAAGTAAGTTATGTTTACCATTCAAAAGCTATTTCAACATCACTAATTATTTGGTCTAAATACGTGTTCACACTCTATTACACTTATTAAAAGTCATATAAGAATGGCTCTGGATACTCAGAACACATAGAAGACCTTGTAAATTAATAATTTGCAAGGCCTTCTTGTTTTCAGGGGAAATGACAGACCCATTAAATTCTTTGAACAATATTTGAACAGTAGTAGATTTCCCCAAAATTAGTATTTACTAAATTATATATAGTATATTAGGTGGTCCGGTTCCGTTTATACAGCCTATGCCTGATGGATATACGGATATTTGCCTCCACCCAAAGAGCTAATAACCGGAGGAGGCCTTATATACAATAGTTGGGCGTAAGTAAATTTATAAATGAGAAAACAGGAAATCATCGAAAGTACTGGAGCAAGGGCTTCCTTATTCTTGGGTTTGCCCTTAGGAATCTCTGCGATGGTGCTTTTTGCAATGGTATCTGTTCTCATCACAGGAGAAAGCCTCTTCCTGTTTGGGTGGTTCTTTACAAATGGAATCCCTACTTTAGGATTGTTGGTTGCCTTTACCTTGATTCTTTGGTTTGCAGGAAAAATGTTAGCAGGAGACATCTATGCGAACAAGGGTAGGTTCTGGTCAATCATGAAATACCCTACACTTGTCAATCTTGTAATCTGGTCAGTGTTTCTGTTGGTGTATCTAGTCGCCAATAAGGGATTAGATACTTACTTTGGACTTGAAGTCCCTTTAACATTAGCTGTGATTTCTGTTCTTTTTACACCTTTTACTGTCGGGCTTTGGATTTACAATGCAGTAGACAAAAGAATAAAAATGCCTTCGCCCAACAAAGTGCATAGTTTAGGTTCAGCTATGCCTCCCCGCATTCTGCACGAACAGTTAGCCTTATCTTGAATAATGAAACTCCCTATACTTGATAAAAAAAGGAAGGCCTTGAATAGAGCAATAAATGTCTCTGTTTTTAGCTTAACGTTTCTATGGCTTATCATCTTCATCTTGGCCTTATTTACTAATGAATTTACGACCAAAGCAATAGCATACCTTATGATTATCAGCGGATTACCTCTACTTACAGGATTGTTAAGCTTAGCAGGGTTAGCGATATATAGGAAGAAGCTTATCGAGTTTAACAGAAATGGCGAAATTTGCCTTACGCTTAATATAAGTGAGGAGGACTATAAGCTCAATAAGTTGCTAAATATGGAATATTCGGAAAACTTCATAACTGTACCTGAGCTTGGTGCAGAGTATGAAATCTCATCAGGAGAAGCTAAAATGCTTTTATCGCAAATGGAGAGAGAGAAATGGCAGATAAGGTTCCAAAAAAGAAAAACAAGAGCACTCACACAATCTCCCAAAGAAGTATTGGACTCAGCAATGGGAATGCTTTGGGCGGCTTCTTAGACAAAAAAGCAATGGCTAACCCAGCACAAAAGTTAAGCTTCAGCTGCGCCTCTCTCACCTTTTGTACAAGCCGTTAGCGCAAATAACAACAATGAAAAGTTTAATATTGGCATTCCTCATTTGCTTGCCTTTTTACAGTTTATTTGCTCAGAAGACTGAAAAGGTTTTTTACAATTCTAGCTTAGATGCCTGGGGATTATTGGGAAGCACTGAAACGCTATTGATACCAGATGATTCTGTTTACCTTCTCTACCGAATTAGTTATGGAAAGTTATCAGGGGGAAGTATTGACACTCTTTGTTTTAAGGATGGAGTGTATGAAGGTGAAAAATGGAGGATAACCTTTAATAAAAAGAGGATGGTGTTGAACCACCTTGGTGAATTTAGCTGGAGCAAGAAACTGAGATTTAAGGAATTTGAAAGATGCGATTCCTTCATCAATAGGAGACAGAATTATTTCTATGCCAGATTGCTATATTATGAATTGAAGGAGACTACTCAAAAATTACTGAAAGAGCCCAACGAACAGTGGTCAAACAGACCAAGGCACAATTCAGAGATTGTCCCCCAAAAGGACTCTGAAACTCATTTGAGAATCTATGGGGAGCAATGCCACAAGGAATTCAAGCTTGTAGCCGATTCCATCCATAAAGAAAACATAGCCCTTCTAATGAAATTAGCCAAGAAGGAAAGGGAATGAGTAATTTAAGTTAACCCTATAGATTCCATGGGCTGACAGTTTGTAACCATCATACTTCGGCCAAAATCTTTGCCCGTTGTTTACTTGAGGCCGTTGGAGTTATTTCCAAAAAATAGAGATTTTAAGATGGAGATTTTAACCACCATCGTTTCATTTATTTTACTCTCCGGATTACTTGGGTCTCCATTCTTAATTCTATTCACACTAAATAAAAGAAACATACGGTTTAAATTATTAGCCTACCTCACCTATGGAATAATGGTGACTATATTCATCACTTTTACCTTCGCTTGGTGGGTAGACGCCTCTAATCAAATTCTATTATCGCATTACGGATATAACTTTGATGGCTGGAACGAGACAGAAAGACTTGCAAAGGTGGGTGAGGAAAACTTGACCAGGGTTGAAAGAATTAAAATTAGTATGTTGGGAATCGGGTGGCCACTTAAAGCCATAATGGGTTATATTTTCTATTCCCCATATCTATTATTGGTTTATCTAATAGATTACACCCTTAAGAAAAATAAAAAAGAACGTATACCTAACATTGTATAAAATTCAGCTTCGGCCGACGGCCTCACCATCCTTTATACTAGCAAGCTAGCCAGAATAAATAAAAAAGCCCATTCAACCAGATTAGTATGGACAAGTGCCTTGGTTTTGTATCTGTAGGTATTTTTCATGCAGGGTGCCAAAAACCACCCGATGGATGGGGAGCTTCAGGCTCGCCTGGACACACCCCAAAACTATACCACCAGTGGCATGATGGACTGCCTTGCAAGAGCGACCGAAGAATGGGAAAGCGAGCTGAACCAGCACTACAAAGCATTCCTGGCCCTGCTAGCACCCCAGCAGAAAGGAAGACTGAAGGCAGTACAAAGAAAGTAGATAGAATAATCGCGAAAAGGAAATTAAGCTTCTTCACACCACTCTACAGCACCTTAAGAGGCACCGTGTGGGTTATAGTTGCCGCCCAGACTAATCAGGAACAAATCAGAAAGCGGGCGCTGGAACTCGGGAGCTACATAGCCAATCTGACCATAGAGTAGCTAACTCCCCTCCTCCTTCCCTCCTCTGTCCAGGAGAAGCGTAGGAGGAGGGGAAGTTCAAAGGAACGGTAAATTGTCACTGCTCCAGTGGCAGGGGAAGGTTAAGAGATAACAATCTCTACCCGGCGGTTCTGCTGGCGGCCCTCGGGGCTGTCTGATCCGTCTGCTTTGGTGTTGGGCGCGATGGGTTTGGTTTCACCCAGCCCTTCTACCTTGAACTTTTGGGTAGAACTTACGCCGTGGCGCTGCAACCAATCAGCAATGGCTTGGGCCCGGCGCTCCGACAATGCCCGGTTATAGGCGGCATCACCTTTGGCATCTGAGTGTCCCACAATGGTTACCTTGCTTTTGGCATACTCCTGCACCACCCTGGCCAGTTTCTCCAGATCCGCCTGCGCATCGGGTTGAATTTCAGCTTTGTCGAAATCAAACAGCACATCGGTGTTAAACTGAATCATCAACCCCAGGTCCGTCATCTGTGCACCCAGGTCACTGGCCTCTGCCGAGAGCTCACTTACCTCGCCGGTAAGTTTCTGGCCTTGGTCCGCAGGCTGTTCTACGGAAGCAGGACCGTTTTCCGGGGCGGTGGGAAGCCTTTGGGCCGGGGGAGAGGAAAGAGCCGCTTGCTCCTGGGTTTTAGTGTTCTCTGAGCAGCTGGCCAACAGAAAACACGCGGCCCCTGCGGCCATTGCTAAAAACCGCCGTTTCATCTTTGAACTGTTATGCCGTCAAAAGATCCTACCTCCGGAATAGAAACAGAAACAGTCTGGGAAGTAGCCGGCGGGGCCGGGAATTTAAAACTGGCCACACCGGGCTCGTCGGCTTTTACTTTCACCCGTGACCTTTTGCCGCTGGTTTCTATAGGGTTGGCCATGTACCTGCCGGCCTGGTCTCTGAGCAGGTTATACTTGCGCGAGGTAGCATCATCAATGTAGGTGATATTGTCTAAAGCGGGATAGGTAAACTTAGTGCCGCTGGCGGAAGCAGGCAAGGAGTATTGCACTTCTATGGTCAGAATGTCGCCTACCACGCGCGCTTTGGTTAAGGCTACCTGCATGCCTTTGGGGCCCTGCTGAGTGTCTAATGCCGGCGTAGCAGAGGCTGGTTCAGGCTGCTGGGCAGAGGCCTGGGTGCGTTCCACGCCTACCTCGGAGGCAGGGGGTGCGGTTTCTGAGGGGGCAGAAGTGGTTTGAACTGCAGTGGTTTCGGTCGTTTTTTCCTGGCTACAGGCCGCCATGCCTACACCCAGGGCACATGCGATCATAAGAGGCAACTTTTTCATAGTTCATCGGGATGTTTAACTACCCAAGTACGGGATGTTTCCACCGGGGTTTCTGACCTTCCTGTGGCCGTCTCTTCTTAGCTTCTTTCTTTCCTATCCCTGGAAATGAAAGAATAACCTACATTAAAATGACCATTAATGTGCCGGTTAGCGGCGATTGTCAGGATTCATGGCGTTTTCGGTGATGTAGCGGATATGCATTTTGTAGAAGCCTACCATCCCAGTCAGCAGCGAGAACATGACTAGGCAGTTAATGCGGTGGGGCGCAAAAAAAGCCTTGGGTATAGCCGGTGGGCAACAACAACAGGGGGAGCAACAGAAGTATTGTCTAGTATTCAGTAGCCTTACTGGCCGTGTACCTAAAATATAGGAAGCTGGTTTATCACCTAAATTGGCCTTAAGAGGCAAAAACCCCATTGATTTCTGTCTTTGACGGAGATATATGTTTGAAGGGGTGATTCTTTTGCCTAAATAAAAACGTCCGGTAACACGGTATTAAACTTCCACCCCGACCGGTTATCTTGTCGTCGTTTACCTGAAGCCCTTGGTGGTAATTTAAAGCACAGCACGTGATGGCACGAAAAGCAACAATCCTGACAGGCTTTATCCTCTTGAAATTCCTTTTACAGTACCTCCTGATAAGCCCAGAGTATGATTTGCAGCGTGATGAATACCTCCACCTGGACCAGGCCAACCATTTGGCGTGGGGCTATGTATCCATACCTCCCATGACTGCCTGGATCGCCTTCCTCATCAAGCTCCTGGGCGACGGCGTGTTCTGGGTTAAGTTTTTTCCTGCCCTATTTGGCGCCTTAACCATTGTGGTCGTTTGGAAAGCGATGGAAGAACTAAACGGGAACCTGGTGGCCTTGATTCTAGGGGCAACCGGCGTTCTGTTTTCCGCGCTGTTAAGGCTCAATACCCTTTTTCAACCTAACTCCTTAGACGTTCTGTGTTGGACGACGCTTTACTTCGTGGTCATAAAGTACCTGAATACGGAAAAGCCGAAGTGGCTGTATGTGGGGGCAATGGTATTTGCCATCGGCTTCCTGAACAAGTACAACATCGTCTTCCTGCTGATAGGCCTTTTCCCGGCAATCTTAATGACCAAACAACGTGAGATACTAGCTAGGAAGCACCTTTACCTGGCCCTGCTTTTAGGGCTGCTGCTCATCTTGCCTAACCTTTTATGGCAATACCTTAACGGGTTCCCGGTTATCCATCATATGAAAGAACTGGCTGATACCCAGCTGGTCCATGTAGACACATGGGGGTTTCTGAAATCGCAGGTGCTTTTTTATATAGGCTCTTTGTTCGTGATCTTGGCAGCCCTGTACGCCTTGCTGGTTTACAAGCCCTTTTATAAATACAAAGCCTTTTTCTGGGCTATCCTATTTACGCTTGCTGTTTTTGTTTATTTCAAGGCGAAGGACTATTACGCCATTGGGCTGTACCCCATCTATATCGCTTTCGGGGCCGTTTTTTTGGCCGACCTGCTGAGGACCGGATGGAGAAGATATTTGCAACCCGTTGCCATTGCCGTTCCGGTTTTGTTCTTCATTCCGATGTACAATTTTGCCTTTCCTAATAAAAGCCCCGAATACATCCTGCAACATCAAAAGCAGTACAAGGAGCTGGGAATGCTAAGGTGGGAAGACGGCAAAGACCATGCAATCCCCCAAGACTACGCTGACATGCTCGGGTGGAAAGCACTGGCCGCTAAAGTGGATAAGGTTTATGCGGATCTTCCTGAACCAAGCAAAACCTTGGTTCTGTGCGATAATTATGGCCAGGCCGGAGCAATCAATTATTACACCAAAAAGAAGATCAGGGCGGTTACGTTCAACGCCGACTATATCAACTGGTTTAATCTTGACCAATCCTATGAGCATCTGATAAGGGTAAAAACCTATTCTGGCAGGGACCGTGAATTAGAGGAAACAAGTCCGTATTTTCATACTTCGCTTGTATCTGATTCCATAACCAACCCATTTGCCAGAGAATATCGAACTACCATCTACACTTTTTTAGGGGCTAGGGTGAACATCAACAAGAGAATACAAGAAGAAATTGAGGAAACAAAAAACTACCACTGACCGCCTGTAGAAGAAGGAACATGAAAGGCCATCGCCTTCAAGGCATCCAGGTATACCCGGGAATTAAGGGCTATTGATTAGAACAAACCCGTAGGGTTCATCTCCTATTTAAGGCCTCTTTTAGACAAATTAACGTTTTTTTGACGTCGCCTTAGGTAATAAGCATGTGGAGTAGCGCGAAGGAGGCGCACCTATTAAATGCGTCTTCCCTCCTCAATGCTTCACCTCTGCTACGTTATCCTTCGTGTTCCAGTCAATCAGCAGATGGTTCGGGTCTATGCCTACCTGAGCTGGCCTGCCTGGCACCGTCACGGTGATGGTCTGCTGTTTAGAATGGATAAAGTGCTTCTGGAGGTAAAGAGGATTGCCCAGTTCTTCACCCGGTTTGGAAGTAGCGTAAACCCCAACTTCAATCCAATCCTTCAAAGGGACTTCTTTCTCTAAACCGGCTTCGCTTACCACCTCTTTGCGGGCCTGCACGTGGAGGGTCACTTGCCAGGTACCAGCTTTGGTCTGCTGAACAGTTGCCTGGTTTGTCTTCAGGTCCCAGAACGTGTTGGCTTGAAAGAGGTCCTGGAGCAGGTACTGGAGCGAATCTGGGGTGGCCGCTTCCAGTTCCTGGTAGAGGTCCAGCGAAGTGGGGAACGGAAGTTTTCCTGGGGGATGATTTTGGAGCAAGCGCCGGAGTGCCCCGTTTACCCGGTCTTTTCCTATGTATTGGCTCATCGCATACAGCGCCATGGGGCCTTTGCGGTAATTTTGGTACCAATCATCGGCCTGCAGCAGCGGTAAGGCAGCTTTGGTTTGCGGGTTCTCGTACTCCTCCCTCAAAAAACTCAACAGCTTTTTCTTGTGCGAAGGCCCGTAGGTGGTCTCCAGCACCCCCATGGCTGAGTACCAGGCAAGGCTTTCGGAAATCAGGCCTGCTCCCTCTACATACGCTTGTTTGAGCTGGTTTCCCCACCACTGGTGCGCAACCTCGTGCGCCACCACTGCCGTCACCAGGTCAAAACCCCGCTCATCCGCCTTCGGGTTCAAGAGGAAAAAACCTTCTTCCGCCGTAATGTTGATGGGCGCGGCATGGTTCCCGAAGCCGTACCCGGCATGGGCGACAAACCGGAGTTGCCGGTGTGGGTACGGGCCAAACTGCCTGGTGTAATAGTCCAGTGAAGCTTTTGCGCTTTTCACCATCCGCGTCGGGTTCTCCGTTTGCCCCACCGGATAGAAAACCTGGAGGATTACCTCTTGCCCCGGGCCAGCCGCCGGGTTTCGCCATTTTCCTTCCTGCACCGCATACTTACCCGAGAAAAAGGCATATTCATTCCGGATGGGCGCCTCTGTGGCATAATGGAAGTAGCGGCGCCCGTCTTTGGTCCAGGTCCGGCGCAACGTGCCCGGTGCCACCACCTGTTGGTTGGCCTCTGTCCCGACAACGGCCTCAAAACGGATCTGCTCAGGAAATGGGGCGTACCGGCGGGCCTCTACGTCGAAGAGCGAAGCGGTAGCGGGCCGGGGTGCCAAGCCATTTTCTTTCCGGGCGGCGGCCTCATCCAACTCCCGGTAAGGCAGGTACCCTATAACAGGTAGCCACTCCATATTCCGGAAGTAGATGCC
The DNA here is from genome assembly GCF_008271745.1 of Rufibacter glacialis. Taxonomy (GTDB): domain Bacteria; phylum Bacteroidota; class Bacteroidia; order Cytophagales; family Hymenobacteraceae; genus Nibribacter; species Nibribacter glacialis. Next base: position 752,020 of record NZ_VKKZ01000020.1, read on the forward strand.
CTTTTCCACTACCTGGCCATCGGCTCCGTTGTTGGAAAAGCCTTGCGCTTTATAGGTGACCTGAAAGTTCAGGCGCAAAGAATCACCGGGTGGAAGGGGCTTTGCCAGGGCGTAAATCCGGTGGTTATGCTCTTCGTCTGTGAGTACTTCCTTCGCTGGCTGTCCAAAGGTTACCGCAGTTGTTTCCACGCTCGCCCCCGTAGACAAATGAACCGAGTCAATGGGCGCCTGGCTCTTATTCACCAGCAGGTACGTGCCCTGAATTTCCACCGCCCGCTGGGTAGGGAACATTTCTACCTGCAGGTTTACTCCGGTTAGCCGAGGCTGGGGCGCGTTCTGGTAGGGTTTGTAGCGCTGCTCGTAGGCAGCCCGCTGCGCCGCTGAGGCGAAAGCGCTGGTGTAGTCATGCAGCACATTGGTGTTATAGAAGACAAAGCCGCCAAACAGGAGAATGCCACCCAATGCCCCAGCAGTGGTCAAGGCCGTAGCCCAGGTAAAGCGATGGCGAGCCAATTGAAGCCGGGCCTTCCAACTTACTTCGCGGCCGCGCACCCAAAGCAACCTTGCCCCCACCCCCAGCAGCAGCGCCCACGCTACCCAATAGGCTTTAAACCACAACCAGGGCTCCACCGATGCCCCAAAACCACCCATGCTGGTATACGACCACTTAGGGCTAGCCCCGAAAATAAGGAGCTTGTGCTCCAGACCTAAGGTGGAAGCAAACATAATGCAACCAAAAACCAGCAGCGCCACTAAATGACCAACGTATTTCTGGTGGACCACCACGTGCACCACCAGCGCCAGCAGAGCAAAGAGCAGGCATTCCACCAACTGAAACCCGAAGAGAACTTGCAGGTACAGCCCTACCTCCACCTGGGCGCCCCCCATGGCTATTTGGGCCAGGATTCCGGAAAACAGCAGGAAAACGAGCCCACAGATAAGCAAAAGACCAAGGGACAGAAACTTGCTCAGGAAAAGCACCCACTCCGGCACCGGAGCCGCGTCAGAGAGGTGGTTCAGACCAGTTTCCCTTTCGCGCCAGACCAACTCGCCGGCGTAGAAAATAGTGAGCAGGAAAATAAGCATCCAGAACTTTCCGGGCTCCGTGAGGGGAGCAGCCAGGATAGTTAGAATCTGATCTGTACTGGGTAGCAAGGGAACTCCCTTGCCCTTTAAATTGCCGGGCATAGCCAAGCCTACCACCAACGCTATAAAACCCAATAGAAGCAGCCCAATCCGGCTTTTTGCCAGTGTCCAGAAGGAGTCGCTAGTGATACGCTTTAACTGGTGCAAATTGGTTTTGAAACTGAAGGTCCCCCTACTCTCCGGTAACGATTCGGCTCTTTCCCATGTCAGCCACGCCAGCCCAGCCGTTGTAGTACCTGCTGGAAGTGCCCGCTGCTGTTTTCGGCCTGTTTGGGGTAAAATGAACTGAAAACGGTAATAGGTAAGCGCCAACATGCCCAGCGCCAGGCAAATCCATAAGATCCGGTTTACCAGAAACGCCCCCTCCAGTTTAAGAAGGCGCGTATTCATTTCAATAGGGCTCCATTCATTGCTCAGATGGCCTATGACGGGCGTAAAACCCATGGGGTCTACCAAGGTCCCTAAACCCCGATGCCCAGTGGAGGCATCCAGCACCTGCCCTACCCCATAGGCCGCCACAAAGAGGATAACGCCCCCCAAATAGCTGGCCATGGCTTTGCGGGAAAGCGCCGCCAGGGAGAATTGGATAGCCGTGGCAATAAAGGCATTGGGTAAGACCAGAAAGAAGTAGGAACTGAAGTAAGCCGTTGGCCAGAACGGACCCAGAATCTCGGCCTCCACCCCGGTGCCATAGAGGGTCAGCAAAATGCCCGCGGGTATGGCCAATAGTATGAGCACATTTAGCAGAAAAGACGCCAGAAACCGCCCGCCCAGGTACTCGGCCTTGCTGGCGGGAGACGTGTACGTGAGGGAGAACATGCGCGTCTGCACATCCCTTGCCGCCGCGTCGCCTGCTACCGCCCCGCCCATCAAAAGCCAGAAAACACAACACAAAACGGTGACCGCTGCAATAACAATGGGCGCATTGAGCAGGACATACCCCTCCCGGGCATCAGATGCATAGTTGGCAGTCAGGAACAGGAAAGCGAGCACGAGCAGGACCGTAAAGTACCCCCACGTAGACACCTGCCGAAGCTGGCAGGTAAATTCCAGGTGAAAAATCTTCCGGAACTTCATGGCTGTACCTCCTCCACTTCTTGAGGGGGTGCTGGTTGACCATGCACACCGGACATGGCGCTGAAGTACACATCTTCCAGGTCTGGGGCTACGGGCTCAAAACCATTGCCGGGGTTTACTAGGCTAAACACGTGGACCAGGGTGCGCCCGCCCAGGAGTTTAGCAGAAATGACCTGGTGCTCCTGCGCTAAAGAGGGCAGTTTGTTCTTCTCTACCAGCGTTCGCCAAATCTTCCCTTGTAGGGCGGCCACCGCCTCCTGCGTCTGCGCCTCCAGCAAGATCCTCCCTTGGTTGATGATAGCCAGGTTGGTGCACAGTTCAGACACATCTTCTACAATGTGCGTGGAGAGAATCACCACGCTGTTCTCGCCTAACTCACTCAGCAGGTTCAAAAACCGGATGCGCTCCGCGGGGTCCAGTCCGGCCGTGGGCTCGTCCACAATCAAAAGTTTGGGGTTGCCCAGCAGGGCTACCGCCACCCCGAAGCGCTGCCGCATGCCCCCTGAGTAGCCGCCTAGTTTCTGTTTGCGTTTGTCCCAGAGGTTGGTTTTTTTCAGGAGGCCCTCGGTCACTTCTCTGCGGGAGGCCCGTTCTGTAAAGCCTTTGAGCACGGCAAAGTAATCCAGCAATTCCTCGGCGGTGGCCTTGGGGTATACCCCGAATTCCTGCGGCAAATAGCCGAGGGTCTGACGCACCTCCTCCTTCTGGTGCACCACATCCAACTTGCCCAGGAATATCTGCCCCTGGTCCGGCTCTTGCAGCGTGGCCAAGGTGCGCATGAGCGTTGATTTGCCCGCCCCGTTGGGCCCCAGCAAACCATACATGCCAGGTGGAATAGTCAGCGAAATGTCAGCCAAGGCTTGCACGCCGTTGGCATAAGTTTTAGAGACATTTCTTATGAGTAAGCTCTCCAGAGTATTTTCCATATTTTTCATGCTTAAGCAGCTGTACATTTCTTTTTGTTATCGGCTTATTTTTAGAAAGAAGCCATTAAACAGCTGTACTATAATTATTTAGGAGTTGACCTTGATAAAAACCTGTGCAGGAATAACTTTACCTCCTCTTTTCTGTCCTCCTGAAAGGATCTTGGTTGCGGACGGTAGTTGCGCTCCTTAAATTCTATTCTAGTTCGCCCACAAGACCCTTTCAGGAGGACAGTAAGATGAATTTTATCCTTTCATTTGAAAAAGGAATGAGAGGGCATTTCTATTCTCGCCTGCCCTTCAGTTAGGGTAAAAGAACCACCTTCCTACCAAAGCCCAAAAACTGATATGCAGCCTTTGCAAAGCAATCGACCAGGGGCGGCTTTTCATCCGTGAGTGCGCTGGTAGACTGTGGTTTTCTTTTGGTAGAGGGAGATAAGGGACTGGTCGAGTAGAGGTGCCGGGGTGGCAGGGAAAAGGTATCTTTGTTCTATGCAGCGAGTCAAAAACATCTTCCGGCTGGTTCACCTTTCCAGCTGGGTGCTATTCACCTTTTTGGTGGGTTTGCAATTGCACACAGATGGCCAATCTTACTGGCTCCCCTTAACCATATGGTTCCTGGTGACCTGTTTGTACGTTTTTTACAGCCACTTCTATCTGCTGACCCGGTACTTGGGTAAAAATAAAAAGAGAGCTTATTTCCTCCGGCTGGCCGGGATTGTCTTGACCGGGCCTCTCCCCTTCGTGTTTTTCCACCCTAAAAAGCTGAACACCTGGGATCTTTTCTTTGAGTACTATGCCATGGTGCTGATTTCTATCGTACCCATTTTCCTCTTTCTCAGCTGGTTGGCCAGAGTCACTGAGAACCTGGTCCTGAATACCATCAAAAAAGAGCAGCTGGAGAAACAGGCCGCGGAGGCCGAACTGCACTACCTGAAATCTCAGATTAACCCCCACTTTCTGTTCAATACCTTGAACAACATCCACACGCTGGTGTACAAGCAGGCTCCCACTGCCCCCGAGGCCGTTCTGCGCCTGGCGTCTTTGATGCGCTACATGATCTATGAATCTAACGCCCCCACCGTGCCGCTTACCCGGGAGATGAATTACCTGCAGGATTATATGGGGTTGCAGCAGCTCAGGTACAGGATGTCGCCGGTGGTGGAGTTGGAAATAAACGGGGACCCTACTTCCTGCCAGATTGCCCCGCTGCTGTTCATTCACCTCCTGGAAAACGCGTACAAGCACAGCCCAGCCCGGCTGGGGCCAGGTGACATAAAAGTCAAGGTGGAAATAAAGACCGATTCTCTTACCTTTCATATCCAGAACCCAATAGGCAAGCACCAGAATAAAGTAATAGAGGAACCTGGGGGAATAGGATGGCCGAATGTTCAGAAGAGGCTGCACTTGCTGTACCCGGGGCGGCACCGGATAGAGATTGAAAACTCTGGTGAAACGTTCGGGGTAAGGTTAGAAATCAACGGTACTCATGCTCCCATCCATGAAAGAGAAACTCACCTGCTACATCATTGATGACGAGCCTTTGGCCCAGGAGATCCTGGAAGAATACGTCGCCAAAGTTCCTTTCCTGGAATGGAAAGGAACGTTTATGAGCCCTCTGGAGGCAGCGGAAAACCTGAAAACCGATAAACCAGACCTGCTCTTCCTGGACATCAATATGCCTGACCTGGACGGGCTCAGCTTCATTCCCATGCTGAACCCCAGACCCATGATCATCCTTACCACCGCCTACGACCAATACGCGCTGAAGGCATTTGATTTAGAGGTGAAAGACTACCTGGTGAAACCGTTCTCCTTTGAGCGTTTTTACAGAGGCGTGCTGCGCTTATACCAGGAACATAGCGCCAGGCAGTCCCCTGACAAGAAGGAAGGTAAAGCTGAGCCTAGAAATGAGCAGGAGTATCTTTTCCTGAAGGTGGGCCACCGCCTCCAGAAAATTGCCGTCCGGGACATTATCTTGATAGAAGGTATGAAGGACTATCTGCGGGTGCATACCGCCCAGGAAAAGATCATGACCCTTACCAGCTTCGCCAAACTGGAGGAACTGCTACCTTCCCAGAATTTCATCCGGGTGCACCGGTCCTTCATGGTAGCGATTGATAAAATAGACCACATTGAAAAAAACAGAATCAAAATAGCCGACCAGTTGATTCCCATAAGTGACACCTACGCCGATGCTTTTTATAAAATGCTGAAGGGAAATTAGAAAAAGGGGCCTTACTTCTATTATTTTATACTGGCAGCAGAGGGTGACTTAATTTTAGATTAACTGTAAAAAGACATTTCTAAAACCTCTTCCTTTAATCCTTTCAAAGGATACATAAGAATACTGTTGGTTCGGCTTCGGGAAGGTAATTTTCATAAGAGACAAGAGCAGAGGTGACTCCTAATCATTTCCCATTAATTTTACTGCTTTAGTCACCTTCCCTAACTTAGTTGGAGAATTAGGTCATTCTTTTATAGCCTTTAGGATGACACTTCCCGAAGCTCTATTCCCAGTGGCCTGGAGCCCATAGCCACTATGTCTTTCTACAAAATTTAAATTGACCAGTGAGTAGCTATGGCCGAAGTACGAATTGACAAGAGGCCTACGCTTTACGCCGCCTCTGATTTACCAGAACAACCACCTCTGGAGAAGATAAACGAAACCTGGGGCAAACGTGGCAGGAGTTCTATACTTCCGTAACAGGGGAATATAAACCCCATCTATAAATCAAAAAGCCCTGGTACAAAGTCCAGGGCTTTTTGATAGGTTTAAGGCAGGTATGTTTATTTCATTTTTAACTCTTCCAAAACCAAGTTGATGGTCTGGGATTTTTTATCATAATGGTACATGCACACAAAACCAGGCTTTGAAAGTAAGGCCCCGGTTTTGGCATCATCCGGCGAATCTGTCAGGTAGGGAGATAGCTTCTTGGTGAGGGGCATTTTGGTAGTTTGGGAAACTTCGCCCATTTTGATAGTGGAAATCCCCACGTATGGATTCCCCTTTCCTATGCCCGCATCCTCAAAATTACTATACACAATAACCGGCTGGTCTGTATCTCTCAGGCGGGTGGCAAAATCAAAGGTAAACATCTTGTACTTGCGCAGGTGATACGCCAATGAAACCCCTCCCATAGAGGCGATGTAGCCATCTACATAAATGGATTTATATGGCTTCTCAATCTTATTGATATCTAAGGCTTTGCCGTTCTGATCATAATTAAAGATAATGTAGTCCATCACGGTAAAGCCCCATGGAATAGCATTAGGATTGCTACCCGCGGCCATAGCCAGCACTGTTCCCGCCTTCACCGTTTTCCGGAAAGTTTCAGAAATGATCTGATATCCATTTCCGGTATCCACTATCTTATGGAACAGCACTTTAGGTTTTGAACCAATGCTGAATTTGCGCGACGTCGCTTTGAGGGTATTCTGGATTCCATTGTCCCAGTCAATGGTACTATAGGCGGTTTTTTTTCCGTCCGGAGAGAGCTTCATGAAAAAGATCCCGTCTGAATTAACTGCATCCCATTTCTCACCATCAAAGTACATACCTGCCGTTACTACGTTCCCTTCTTTGTCAATCAAAAAAGCAGAGGGGATCCCCGTTACTTTACCATCAAATAAGGGCTGTTCATATTTAATGGCCCCGTCTTGCCCATTCAAGCATACAATTTTCCCAGTGACCTTGCTTGACAGGGCACCAGGCCGTTCCGCCGATATTAGCAGGAGTTGTCCATTGCCGGCCTCTGCGGCTTCAATGTTCACAATTCCTTTGTTATTGGCTACTGTTTTCTCCCACAGCGGGGAAAGGTTGCGGTCTACCTTCTCTACGTGGTAGCCCCAGGCCTTTTCTTTCACAGTTTGGGTAATGAAGAATCCGTCTTCGTCCATGGAAGCATAGATGGCAGTACTCCCGGCAGTGGCGGTTTTCTTATTTTGCCGCGTTTCCTGCTTAATGATGTTTCCTTCTAAGTCTACTGTGGCAAAGGTGTTCTGTTTTTTGTTGAAATCTGAGAAAGCAAATAAGAAATCTTTCCCGTTAAATTCACCACCAATCAATTGCGAGTTCTTGGTGATAAGGATTGGGGTCTTTTTAATCTGGTTCAATTCCAGGTCATAGATTTCCAGCATGAACTCTACCATGCCGCCTTTGGCTTTCTCGTTTACATAAAAGGTATAATACCCTTTGTCTTTGATAGATTCCACTCCTCTGAATTCCTTTTTGCGCACTCCCGTGATTTGCGCCTGCTGCGCAGATCCAGAAATAACCACCAGAAACAGGAAGAGTACTGACAGTAAAATTTTTCTCATAAATTAAACAATGTTAATAAGGGTTAGGTAGGTTTAACTGTGCAAATTATCATTTTTCCTGCGGGTTGTTTCCTTTATTTTTATATTTAAAAGATTTTATTCCAATCCATCTTCCACCGCTTTAAGCAAGCTTTTTATTGGCCGCTACACTCTCTCACATGCCTGGTTGTACCTACCCTTTCTCCTTCCTTATTTTCCTGTTTTTTACACTGGTAAACCAGTCTTTGATGGCCCAAGGGAAAGAAGAATCCCACTGGCCCAATGGTAACCCTAAGATCCTGGGGTTCTATGATGACAAGCATTACAAGCACCGGGAATGGAAAGAATGGTATGAGAACGGACAACTGAAAAAGGTGGAAAATTTCCATCGGGGAAGGCGCCATGGCTTGGTGACCGAATATTATGAAAATGGCCAGATGCGCTACCAGCAGCAGTACAAGGCCAGCGTTGATTTCAACGGGTCTATTATAGAGGACGGCCCCTGGGTAGAGTGGCACCCTAACGGGCAGAAAATGAAAGAAGGCACCTATTATGCCGGAGCCTACCAGGGCTTGTGGCAAGAGTGGTACGCCAATGGAAACCCCAGGAAAAAAGAGATTATCCATAACCGGCAGAAAACCGGTTTGTTCCAGGAATGGCATGAGAACGGGCAGCTTAAACGAGAGGGTACCTATGCCGAAGATAAAAAAGTTGACCAGTGGCAAGAATGGTACGAAGACGGACAACTGGTGAAAAAAGAATTCTACAACAAAGCCGGTAAACTAGAAGGACAGGTAGTTACTCATTTCCCCAATGGGCAGAAAAAAAGCGAGGGCCATTACCTTGACGGCCAGAAACTGGGCGAATGGACGGAATGGCATGACAACGGAAAACCCAGAGTAAAGGCAACGTATTCGCCCTATGGGTTAACCGGAACCTATACAGAATGGTACCCCAACGGTATCAAGAGCCAGGCCACCACCTATCTGAATAATCTACAGCACGGGCCATGGTTGGAATGGCATGAAACCGGTACCCCTAAAACCATTGGAGCCTTCAATAAAGGCCTCCGGGATAAAAACTGGGAGCTCTTCAATTCCGCAGGCGATAAGACTAAAATGGTAGTTTATAAAAACGGAGTAAAGAAGAGCGAGAGCACTATCAAGTAAGAAATACTAGAGTTTTTAATAAACATAATACCTCCTGCTTTCCGCCTATTTCTGGAAAAACAGCCGCTAATCTCCTTCGTATTAAAATTTATTTGATTTTCTTGCATCTGCGCAAAAACACTGCGCAGAAGCTCCTTTGCTTTGCCAGAGTTAATCCACAAAAACAACAAAGCTATGGCAAACGCAACCTCTCCCTCACGGGCAAAGACCTTCTGGAACTAGGCTACCCGAAAGACAAAACCATGGAGTTGACCATACAGCTGTTAACCGGCCATTTCACCGAAACACCACTGGAGGAACAACGCCAGCTGATGACGCTGTTTTTGGCGAATCCTGCCGAATACCTGACGCATGCTGGGCCCCTTCCAGTTTCTGATTTGCCGTTTATCCTGTAAAACAGAAAGGAAAGACCAAAACCTCCCTTTCCATCTATCAACTCCATTCCTCCTCCTACATCTTGAAAGGTTGCTCTTTCAGGAAAACCCGGTACTCCTTCACCATGCCTGAGGTGCTTTTGTCTGACCGGGGCAGATAACGGAAGCCTTTCACCGTCACGGATTCCCCTAAGTCTAGGACCAGTTGATGCGGGTGCTTTGGTTTGGCGGCGCCGTATTGGGTATGCCAGAAGGTGGATTCCTGTTGGTCGTACACCCGGTCGGCGGCATTATTCGCGGAGGTTACCTCCTCGCTGTCGGCGTAGACCACTTTCCACTTCAGCCGCGGGATGGGATTTCCTTTTTCATCCAACAATTCCAGTTCCGCTATGGAGGTAAAGGGTTCATCAGGTTTCTGGGAGCTTAACGCTTCAAAACAGAAGTAGCGTCCGGTCACGGGTTTCCCGAAGGTCGCCTCCTGCCAGCCACTCACCGCCGGGAAGGAGGCCGCCAGGACCGGTGTTTCCTTAGTCAAATCCAGTTCTTGGCCTTTGGCCCGGTGCAACAAGGATTCATCGGCCCGAAGCTGATCCAAAACAGGCGCTTTGAGGCCTGCCACGGTGACTGCCTCTGGCCCGTCCACGTCCAGCACCAGAATCTCGTTCTTGCCTTTCTTCAGCCATACGCCCGGGATGAACAGGGTCTGTTGCGGCCCGATTTTCCAAAAACGGCCCAGGTTCTGCCCGTTGACCCAAACCATGCCTTTGCCCCAGGTACTTACATCCAGAAACGTATCACCGGTTTGGTCCAGTGTGAAGGATCCTTGGTACCAGGCGGGTCCTTCTACCGTTCCTTTTTTGAACCTCGCCTTCTTCTGAAAATCATACTCCACCGGGAAGTTGTAGACCAGCCAGTTCCTGAGTTCGGTGGTGTTCTTTCCGTCAGAGACTTCTACCTTCTCGGTGATGCCTTTGCGGTCTATGATGGCTTTGCCGTAGTTTACCCGTCCGGTGGCTTCTACCAGAATATCCAGTTGGGCATCGCCCGTGAAGGCGGGCAGTTTAACAGTAGTATCGCCTCTGCGCCGGTCAAGTTTGCCAATGGGTTTGCCGTTCAAAAACACCGCTGCCCAGTCATGCACCTCGGTGATGATTAATCTTTGTCCGGCGGCCGAGGCAGGCAAGGTGGTGCGGTACAGGATGCGGCCCCAGCCCTGGTCAAAGTTCTCCATGGGCTGAATGTTTTCAGACTTGTTGGGGTTTGGCAGGTTTGCGAACAGCGCAGCGCTTTTGGTAAGGGTGAAGGTAGGAATCTCGATCACCTGTTTCGCGGCCGGGATCTCTCCCAAGGTCTCCCCTTCCTGCAGGTAGTTCTTGAGCAAGTCCCGTACCGCGAAAAACTTCTCAGTGGTGTTTCCCTGCTCGCCTACCGGGGCGTTGTAGTCATAAGAAGTGGCCATGGCCGAATAAGGGGGCGCGTTGGCGCCACCCCACTGCCCAAAAGAAGTCCCGCCATGGGCCATGTACAGGCTGAAGGAGATTTTGCGGTCCATCATGTCTTTGAGGCTGCCTATAAAGCTGCTCACCGAGCGGGTTTCATGCGGGCGCCCCCAATGGTCAAACCACCCCGACCAGTACTCGCTGCACATGAGCGGGGAGGTGGGGTACGCTTGCTGAAACGCCTTGAAACTGTTGTCTATGTTGGTACCGGCCCCGAAGTTGAGCGTGGTGGCCACGCCGTCCAACTGGTACTTGTTGAAGTTAGAGGGCCAGTCGCACCGGAAGAGTTGCACCTTGTCAAACCCAGCTTCGCGCACGGCATCGCGGGTAGCTTCCATGTAGGCCTGCTCACTGCCGAAGGTGGCATATTCATTCTCCACCTGCACCATGATGATGTTGCCGCCGTTCTGGATCTGCAGGGGCGCCAACTGCTGGGCGGCCTCTTTCAGGAACAACTTGGTCCGGTCCATGAAATAAGGGTCTTGGAGCGTTCGCACCTGAGCGTCCTTCTTTTTCAGGAGCCACCAGGGCAGACCGCCCATGTCCCATTCGGCGCACACGTAAGGGCCGGGCCTTACAATGCAGTACATGCCGTTCTTCTGCGCCAGCCGCACAAATTCCGCTACATCGTTCTGGCCTTTGAAGTCAAACACCCCTGGTTGCTGCTCATGCAGGTTCCAGAACAGGTAAATACAGATGGTATTCATGCCCATGGCCTTGCTCAGTTGGATGCGGTGCTCCCAGTACTCCCGCGGAATACGCGGGTAATGCAGTTCCGCGGCCCTGATCACGAAAGGTTTGCCGTTGAGCAGGAACTCCTTGTTCCCGAGGGTAAAGTCGCCGGGCTTCTCGCCCAGTTTCTGCGCGTGCCCGGTGAGGCTGAGCAGTAAGAGGAGCGTTACAAAATATAGACGTAGCATAAAAAGAGGTAGTACTGGCCAGGAGTTAAAATAAAGAAAAATTGAAGAGGCAATCTCTTGCGTTTTCCATCAATAAGCAGAGGAAGGACTAGTCTGTTTTTGGACAGCTATGTCCTTATTTTTTGTTTCACCACTTCTGATTTAGGGCCGGTTCCTTAAAAACAGGCTCCAAACAGGAGGAGACGTGCTTTCTTCTCAGCTAGCCAAGCCTGACAGATAAGATAACCACCGTTTAGCACCATGTAAGGGTAGAGGAAAATAAATTAACAGAATTACAATATATAAAATAAACTATTGGCAGATTTTCATGTCAAAGAACAAAATCACCTCTGCCTGGCATGAAAACACATCTCCTCGTTCTCCTATTCTTCTTCTGTGGTACTGCCTACGTTCAGGCCCAGGGCGCTAAAGTTACCGGCAGCGTCTACAGCGCCCATTACAAAGAAACCCTCCCGGGGGCCAGCGTGCAGCTGATCAGACTACCAGATTCTGTGAGGACTATCGTGTCTACCGACAAGGATGGCCAGTTCCATTTCCCGGGGGTGAACCCAGGCGCCTATTCGCTTCAGGTCAACTTCATCGGGCACAAACCTTACATAAGACCGATACAGGTGCAGAACACGGCCTTGGACCTGGGGCAGCTTACCGTAGAGGAGGCTTCTACCTTGCTGAAGGAGATTGAGATAGTAGGCAAAATACCGCTGGGTACGCAGAAAGGAGATACCACGGTCTTCAACGCCGGCGCCTTCAAGGTTGCCGCTGATGCCAGTGCCGAGGATCTGGTGACCAAGCTGCCCGGGGTGACCGTGGTAGACGGCAAAGTGCAGGCGCAGGGCGAAGAGGTGCGGCAGGTGCTGGTAGACGGAAAACGTTTTTTTGGGGAAGATGCCAATACCGCCCTCCGGAACCTTCCTGCCGAGGTGATTGAGAACATTGAGATCTTTGACAAGAAGAGCGACCAGGCCGAGTTCAGTGGTTTTGACGATGGTAACCGCGCCAAGACCCTCAACATCGTGACCAAGAAAAACCGGCGGCAGGGCCAGTTTGGGAAAGTATCTGTGGGCGTGGGCCCAGCGGAGAAATACATGGCCGGCACCAGCCTGAACATCTTCAAAGGCGACCGGCGCTTCACCATCAATGGGCTCACCAACAACATAAACCTGCAGGATTTCTCGGTGGGTGAAGCGCCCGGAGGCGGCATGAGAGGACGCCGGAACATGGGTGGCGGCGGTGGCGCTGGCGGCGGAAGCGGCATTTCCACCACCAATAATTTCGGGCTGAACTACTCAGATTTCTGGGGGCAGAAGATAGAGGTAAGCGGTAATTACAATTACAACAACACCAAGAACGAGAACAACCGGCTCGTGTACCGCGATTACCAAATCTCCCGGTTCTTTGACCAGCAGAATGCAGACGAAAGCTATTCAGCCAACCGCAACGAAAACCATCAGTTCAATTTCAGGCTGGATTACAAAATCAACGACCGAAACCGGCTTTTGATCACCCCCCGGTTCTCTATCCAGAAAAACAGCACCGCCTCCAACACCATTGGGCAATCTATCTTTGACGCCGATTCCACGAATGAATCGTATGACGCGACTACCTTAACCACCACAGATAACGTTACTGACGCCGACAATTACTCGTACAACCTGGGTAATGATATCAATTTCAGCCATCGGTTCAACAAGCCGGGGCGTACCTTTTCCATTAACCTGAACACGGGGTACAACGTCAACAACGGCGACACCTACCGCATAACCAACGTAGAAGACTTCATTCGGCCAAGCAGAAGCATTTACCTGAACCAATTGATCAAAGCCAACAGAGACGGATTCAATTGGCGCGGAAGCGTTGCCCTGGGCGAGAAAGTGGGGGAAAAGGCCCGGGTACAGGCCGAGTACAACATCAGCAACCGGATAGAAGACTCGGAACGGCTGGCCTATGATTTTGGCGAAGGCGAGTACACCGACTTTAACGCCCGCCTGAGTAACTCCTTTGAAAGTGATTACCTGGCCCAACAGGCCAAAACCAGCTACCAGTACAATACAGACAAAGTACGGGTACAGGTAGAGGCCCAATACCAGGTAGCGAACCTGCAGAACGAGCAGGAGTTCCCCACCCCGTATCAGGTAAACCGCACGTTCCACAACCTGCTGCCTAACGCCCAATTTGAATACAAGTTCACCAAGACCAAGAACCTGCAGGTGGATTACCGCACCAACACCAATGCGCCCGGCGTCACCCAGCTGCAGGAAGTGATAGACAATACCAACCCGCTCCGGTTCCGGACAGGGAATTCAGGATTGGTGCAGGCGTATCAAAACTCCGTGAACGTACGCTACCGGTCCTTCAACACCGAGAACAACCACGTTTTCACCTTCTTCGTGAATGCGGCCCAAACGAATGACTACATCACCAACAGCACTTTAGAACTAACCGAGAAGGATGAGGAGTGGCTCGGCTTTGAACCAAGCGTAGGCGCCCAGTTCATCAGGCCGGTCAACCTGGACGGTAACTGGAATGCCCGCTCTTTTGTAAGCTATGGCCAACCCCTCAACCTCCTCAAGTCAAACATCAACTTCCACGGGTCTGTAGGGTACAACAAAACGCCAGGGCTGTTCAACAAGGAGCTGTTTTTCTCCACCTCTACCAACTATGGGCTAGGCGCCTCTCTCAGCAGTAACATCAGTGAGAACATAGACTTCAACCTTTCTTCCAACGCCAGCTACAACGTTATCAGCACTACCCTGAAGCGCTCCCAGAACACTAGCAACAACAACTTCTTCAACCAGTCCACGCACCTGCGGGCAAACATTCGGTTCTGGAAAGGTCTGGTGTACCGCACTGAACTTAGCCACCAACTCAATTCAGGGCTGTCCAGCAACCTGGGCAACACCTCCTTCACGCTCCTGAACATGAGCCTCAGCAAGAAAGTGTTCAAAAGCCAGAAGGGCGAAGTCAGCCTGAGCGTGAATGACCTGCTAGGGCAGAACATCAGCGTGCAGCGCACCCAAACCGATGCCTACATACAGGACGTGCAGACCTCGGTGCTGCAGCGCTTCGCCATGCTTACCTTCTCCTATAACATCCGCTCCTTCACCGGTGCCGCTCCCGGTGAGAGAGGTCCCGGCCAGAGAATGCCAGGTGAAAGAGGAACCATGCGCCCCGGCGGACAAGGAGGAATGGGCGGAGGCAGGAACCGTAACCAATAAGTACAGATCCTTTTACCTGCTGCCTTACACTTGACTTCGGACTAGTTTAGTAAATCAGGAAGATAGAGCATCTGATCCAGCCGTCTTACCTCGTTACAGTGTACCGAGGCTACATATCCGGGTTCTGTAGCGACGTTACACTGTAACGTCGTACGCATGGCCGCTTAGACAAGGAGTAATGGCAGGAACACCGGCAATCCTAACCAGAGCCGCCTGGCTTATTGGTGAAAATCCACAGTAGGGCAATTCTTTATTATTTTTTACAGAACAGGTCCATCATCACAAAAGCCACTCAGGGTAATCAAGCAAAGATCTTCTTCTGCAAGATTACCCTGAGTGGCTTTTGTGATGATTGGCTTTACTGGTATTCCGGGCGTGACAGCGGCGAAGGTTGATCTACGCCAACTGACTTCTATTTTGGGCTCATTTTCAAGAAAATGGCTTGAAAACAAACTTCAGTGATGGGCTCTGAAGCACAGCAACCTCCCGGCCTGGCCAGAGCGCAAACCTATTCCTTGTTTTTAGGCTATTTTTAGAATTCAGGCCTGAAACAACTCACTAGTTTAGTTTCTTGATTCGGATGTCTTTGAATTCAATGCCCTGGCCTTCGCTCTGCAGGCCTATGTAGCCTTGGGTCAGAGGCTTTCCGTCCTGCTTTACGGCCGGGTCATAGTTGTTGGTGACGCCCCCTCCTATCTGCGGACGGGTGTATTGCAAAACGGTATCGCCATTTATCACATGCGTGACCAGGGAATCGCCTAAGACGATCAATTCGGCCTTTACCCACTGGTTCCACTCAAAAGTAGGGGCAGATGAATTGATACAATGCCGGGGATCAATTTTGCCTTCGTACACTACATCGGTGCCCGGGGAGCACATGTTCCCGGTTGGGCGGGGTTTGCCATCTCCTGCCCCAGCCAGCAGCTGGAACTCCACCGAGATAGGCCAATCCTGCTCTTTCAGAATGGATTGCGGGCTTTGGGAATGGAACATGATGCCGCTGTTTCTATACGTGTAGCTAGGGGCATCTTTCAGCCATTGGTCGGTGAAGCGGTACTCCCATTTCAGGTGGAAGGAAGAGAAAGGCTCTTTGTAAAACAAGTGCCCATACCGGTTGTCAAAGGTCTGGTAATCGTCATAGTTCACCTGCAGGAGCCCATCTTTCACCCGGAAGGTTTGGGCATAGTTATCGCCCACCTCATGGTGGTGGATCTTCACTACCCAGTTCTCCAGGTTCTTGCCATTGAAAAGGGATTTCCACTCCTTTTCCCGCTCGCTCTTTTCCTTCAGGGAAGTGGGGGAACAGGAGGAGATGATCAGCCACATGAGGGAAGGCCACAGGACAGCCTTGAAGGAGGTACGTCTTGTTTTCCGGTGCATCATTTTCAGACTTTTAGGGTTCCAAGCCTTTCGGCTTTGCAAACATACATAGAAGCTGCTTAGGTTTTCCCTTTCCTATAGGCCCCAAATCCCGATTATGCTCTTTGGGTTAGAGCAAGTCTGTTTCTGGCAGTTTTTCCCAAAAACAACCTAAAAACAGATGCTTATATAGAGGGGCTTGCTTCTGGCAAAAGGCGGTAAATCAGGCTCAAGACAGAATATTCCTCTGGTCCTTAGTCAAAGCGGACGGTTTTCTGGTCTCCTTTTCTGAAAGAAACCGTGAGGGTTTTCCCGGTGGGGTCTTCCTCTATTTTCTGCACCGGCACCAACTCCTTGTCGGTCCACTTCTCGCCAGATCTTTTCCAGAGCATAAGCGTGGCGTACACTTTTGGTTGTTGCCCCGGCACAAAACTATCTGTGGCGTTGATCACCGAGCTATTCTGACTCTCTGGGTGCAGACCGGTAGCGTTAACGGTTTCCAGGTTCTCCCACCCCAGCAGGGACACCATAGCGAGCTGGTACTCGCCGTTGTCAATGATTTTCACCGGGTGGGCTTTCACGGTTCGGGACGTTTCTTTGATGGGCCCGTTCTTCTGCGGCAAGGCGTAGTGCCCCAACCGCACCTGGGTAGCCTCTGTGCTGAGGTTACGGTCTATTCTCAGGATGCCGTTGGGCAAGGTGATATCTGCCAGGTTCAGCTTGATTTTATCACTTGTCTCCAACACCACATCACGGTAGTAGACGCCGTCTTCAAACTTCCTGAAGGTGTAGAGGCGCAGCGCTTCCCAGGCGTTCTTTTTGTTTTTGAAGACGTAATTCATGGCCACTTCCCCTTGGGCGCCATCGGCTTGCCACGGGAAGGCACTGTTATACGCCAGGCGGTTGTAGTTTTCCGTGGACCGGAATTGTTGCCAGTCTTTGGCCACTGTCTCATGGCACCAGGCCCGCACCTCAGAGGCCCCAATATTGGGGTAGTTGGTGATCAATAGCTTGGAGCCTTCCTGGAATTTGTTGTAGACGTGGCCTTGGCGGAGCTCTTTTTCCCAGGCCCCCTCATTCTCTTTCACGGTCCAGAAAGGATGATCCTCCGGCACAAGCAGGCCCAGGAATATCTTGCCCATCCAGAACACGCTGGGCCGGGCACTGTAGATCTGCACGGCAGGCTCAAAGGGCCCGTAAAAGCCCAGGGTGGGGAGGTTATCGGGGGCTATGAAGTGCGGGTTCTGCAGAAACTGAAGCATATTACCGGAGGCGATTCTCCGCATCCAGCCGTAGTTGGTGCCTGGTTCCTGCGCAAAGGCCATGAGCGGGAAAGGCCCGGCCGCAGCAAACCGGTACGAAATGCTGCGGCCCCACATGATCATCTTCCCATCCCGGCCAAACAAGTGAGGGTAGTTGTCCTTCACTTCTTTGAAGTTGTCCATGAACCGGGCGGCGTAGGCGGGGTAGTGCTTTCTGCCGAAGAACTCTGCCCAAAGCGGCCCATACACCTGGAACGCCCACATGCTGTAATAGTCATAGGCTGGACTGTCATGGTACCAGCCCTGGCCCCGGTACTGCTCCAAGGACTTATCAAGGTATTCCTGCATCAGCTTTTCATTCACCTGATACCCCTGCTCTTGGAAGAAGCTCAATACAAAGATGTTGAAGAACCGCCAGTTAGATGCAATGGTAGGTCCGTCGCCGTAGCTGAGCATGGTGTTGGCCAAGGCTTCTTTCTGGGTTGGGGTAAGCGGTGCCCACAAAACCTCGGGGATATTGAACAGCGAAATGGCCAAGGCCCCGAACTCCACCAATATCTGGTTCGCACCACCGTTCTTCGCCCGGGGCTTCACATAGGTAGGGCTAGTGGGATCCGTCAATTTCACCAGCTGATGGCGGTAATACTCCGCTACTTGGAGGCCGTTGATCTGCAGGTCTGGGTTCTCTTTGAGCAGGGGCGCCGCCATGAACAAGGTTCGGCAAAGGCCTTCCAGCATCTCGGTATTGGTGTGCACCCCATCGCGCGGGTAGCTCTTACCCGGTTGTTTGGGAAACACCATAGGGTCATCCAGGGTTTTGACATAACTAAACGCCCCCGTGAGCAGGTAATGTGCCGCGTCTTTCCAATGCTTTCTGGTCATGCCTGTTTGCGGACTGGTCTTGAAATCGGGGTTGACCAGCTGGAAGGTTCGCGGGTTTGGTGCGGCATTGACCGGGCCTGCCTCTGTTTGGGCCTTCAGCAAATTTCCTGTGAACAGGAAGGCAAACAACAGCAGCGTTTTGGGGAGGTATTTCATAAAGGAGTAGGAAAATGAAACAGCTAATGGAAGAAGCGTGAAACCCTCAAAAGGAAGAGAGGAGCAGAACAAACAGCCATGATTTCCTTGAAGCGCTTGCCTCCCTGGTTTAGGGGCTGGTTCTCTAAAATCAGCCTCTAAACCAGGGAAGCGGAAGCTCTTTAATCAAGCAGGCGGTACATCTCAGAAGCGGCGAGCAGAAAGGCCCCTACCCCAAAACCCGTGGTGGAATGGACATCTACTACCTGCCCGGGGATCGCCCTCTCCCCAATGGGTTGCACGTAGCCTAATTTCCCATTGGGCTGCAGCGCCGTGGTGGTGAGGTAATGGTAGCCTTTGGCCGCCACCGGCAAATATTCTTTCTTGTCCAATAGGCCGTTGTTGATACCCCATAGAAAGCCATAGGTAAAGAAGGCGGTACCACTGGTCTCGGGGCCGGGCGCATGGGCGGGGTCCAGCATGCTGCGGGTCCAGTAGCCTTCGGGTTGCTGGGCCTTGGCAATGGATTGGGCCATGTCTTTGAACCGCTGTTCGTATTCTTTCCGGTGGGGAGCTTTTTTGGGCAGATCCTGCAAAACTTTGGCGAAACCGGCAAACACCCATCCGTCGCCCCGGGCCCAGAAGTCTTTCTTCCCGTTGGCACTCTTGTGCTTGGGGTACACGTACTTGGCGTCGCGGTAATACAGTTTCTCTTCCTGGTCATACATGATGGAATCAGCGTACGTTAGGTACTCCTGCAGTTTCTCCAGGTACTGTTTGTTGCCGGTTACCCGGTAAAGCTTGGTCATCACGGGCATTACCATGTAGAGCCCATCGGCCCACCACCAGTAATCCTGGCGGGGCGTGCTCATCTGGTACTCCATCACTTCCCGCGCCCGGGCTATTTTTTTAGGGTCTTTGGCACCCTCCAAACAGTACAGGTCAATGTAGGTCTGAAAGCAGATCTGCCAATCCCCGAACAGCACGTAGTCGTCCTTCTCGCCATAACTGTACTTCCATTTGGCTCGGTCCGTGGACTTAGCCCCCATCCACTGGTTTTTCTCGGCCCAGGCCTCAGAGTATTTCCGGTACTCTTCTTTTCTGGTCACTTTATAGGCTTCCATGTTCCCTGTGTGGTAGGCAGCGATGTCCCAGAACGCCCAGCCCGGGTGGGGGTTGGTGGTTTGCCAATACGTGTTGGCTCTGTGCAGCTGGTCAGCGACCTCCTGCTTGGCTTTGGGTAGCAAGGGGTGCTTGGGCTTGGCCCCCGCGGTCACGGCCCAGGAACCGAGCAGCAGGAGGAGAAACGGGAAATAGATTTTCTTCTGACGCATATTAACTTTTAAACGGGGAGGAACATCTTGGTTTTAAGGTATTTCCAGGAAAACAGGGCAATAATGGTTTTTCAAAAGTCAGGTTTCCACTCCACCACCTGGATGGGTTGCGGCCCCAGGCTGGAGCGGCCTTCCCCGTCTACCTGGTCCACCTTCTGGATAAATAAATTGAGCACCTGCTTGTCTTTCCAAAGCTCGGTGTCATAGGTGGGTTCCCAGGACCCCAACGATTCAGGGGTCAGGTCAAGAATGGCCCATTTAGGGTCTGAGATTTTTTTGATAATCAACGCCGAGGCCTTATTTTCTCTTTCCTCATCCCGGAAGATCATCAGAACCGAGGCCTTTTCTCCGGCATTCTTCACCACAACCTGAGGCCTGGCGATGGGAATGCGTTTGGTGCCCACCCCACTCAGGCTGAAAGGTGTTTTCCGGAAATCCAGCTCCAGTTTTTGCCAGGCTTTTCCGTTATGGTACACCAGATGGTATTGGGGAATGGTGGAGCCCTCCGCGCGCCAGTAGGTGGCAATGTAAGGGTTACCGTCTTCATCAGCGGCCATGGAGGTTTGGTTGATCAACTCACTGTTCTGCGGGATGGTGAAGGCTTTCTCAGCGGTGGCTTCGGTGATGGGCAGGGTATATTTTTCGCCGGTAGACTTCTCCCAGGTTTGGCCCCCGTCACGGGAGCAGGCGTAGGCCAGGTCATGGTTGCTGGCTACGTTCGGGCTTTCGCGCCACACCCAGGACACATGGAGGGTGCCTTTCTTGTCCAGGTAGGCTTGCCAGTAAGCATTGCGCTTTCTTTCCCCGTTGATGAGGTTGCTGTGCACCTGCGTCCATTGCCTGGAATTGGTGTCATAGCGGTTGATGACCAAGTTGCCCTGCCCTGAGCCCCCATCGCGGTAGAAGAACAGGAGGTTTCCGTTGGGCAGCCGGTAAAACTCCGGATACGAAACGGCCTTTTCTCTCTGGCCCGTCATGGGCATCTTTTCGGTGAGTTGCAGTGCGCCAGGCCGAACACTGCGGGCGTAATTCAATGGGTGGTTGTGGTGGTCCCAGGAAAGGTGCAGGAATCCATGGCCATCTACCATCAAGCTGATGGTGTTATGGGCATCAGAGGCATTTCCCTTCAAATCTGTCTTTACCACCTCCCACGTCTCTGCGCCGCTTTTCCTTTTCGCCAACATCACAGATCGGTCACTGTCATACCAGGCGGTGTATTGGGTTCCCTGAAACGTCACCAGTGAGTTCTTCCGGAAGGCAACCACATTCACGGAGTTGTTCGCCCACCCTCCTTCTGCCACCGTGGATACGTTAGGTGCCTTGACTGGGGAATCTGTCCTAGTTTTAGAGGAACTACACCCGTATACCCCTACCAAAAGGGCCAGGGCAATAAAGGGAAGTAATGCCTTGCGTTTCTTTTTCAAAGGTTGGTTCATGTGGTCACAAGTAGGTGCATGGTACCCTGGAGGTTATAAGCGTTTGGTGAGCAAGCTTTGGGTGCCGTAGTAGTGGTGCCCTCTTGTTTGGGTGTAGATGGAATACTTCCCGGTGCCCTTTCACTTTTAAGAGGAAGGGACAAAGGTGTTGAAGAAATTTTCTTGGCTTTGCCTCAGGAGGAAGGTGCGCTCTCTGGCCTTGTTCCCAAGGTTTTCCTGTTACGTCCCATTCAGGTATTTGACATTCTTCTTGAGCCCCAACAACCCCCTGCTCACTAATTTGTAGGCATTGTCAATGCTCAACTCCATGGTACCCGAGATTTCCTGGAAGGTCAGGTTTTTATAGAATTTAAGTAAAACAGCCTTTCGCTGGTTCACGGGCAACAGAAGCAAACCTTTCTTCAGGGAGGCTTTTTGTTCTAGTTTAGCCTGCGCCAGGATCATGGAATTCTCCACAGACTCATGAGAACCTCCGCAGCCTCGGGCTATCTCTCCCAGGTTCTCACAAGGGACTTCTTTCCTGTTTTGTATTTCCTTATGAATCCGTCTTTTCAGGGAAGCATACAGATAGAAGCGGATGGAAGTGGGTTGGGCCAGGTTGCCTTTGCGCTTCCATAAATCAAGGAACAGCCCATGAATACAGTCTTCTAGTAGCGTTGGGTCTTCTGAGTACTTGCGCCCATACTGGTAAATGACCTGAACATAGTTTTCATAGAGCGTGGCAAAAGCACCTTCATCGCCTGATTGAAAACGTTTCCAGACCTCATTATCATCAACGTTTAGTTGGAGACCATTTGGTAGGCGGGTACGGTTGGTGGAAATTGCTTGCATACGTCAGCTGTTCAAAGGGGCCGGAAACGTTTCCTAAAACCCTTATCAAATGGTCTTTAGCACCTCCCTTGTTTCTTCTCTTCTCCTGTTGACCCTATGCTTTAAATTTAATGTTAATTTGACAATTATTCAATAGGTTTATAAAAAAAACACCTATCCTCCATGATTGGATGTAAAACAAAAAGCCTATAGAAACTATAGGCTTTTTGTTTTACATCCAATTTGGCTAAACCTTTATTGAAACTCCTTTACAGGGTTTGGGCGAGGTACTTTTTATAGTTTTGCTCAGATTCAAAATATTCTACATCCCCGTTGGTGCTGCCTTTCTTCAAAGCGATGAAAGCGGAAGACTTGTCTACCTTCTTTCCGGTTACCGGATCAAGCGCTTCCCGCACCTGGCTTTCATTTTTAATGGTCTTCACACACATCTCACAGCAACCGTAATACATCTTGTCGGCAAACTCCACCGGAAATTGCTTCTTCCCCATGTACATGTTGTTCACCATGCAGACCAGTTCTTTTGGTAGCCCGTCTTTGGTCATGCTGGGCGGTATTTGTTCCTTTTGGTCCGCCGGCATGGCCGCATGCCCTTCAGTGGCGTGAACAACTGCAGGATTTTTGGTTGCGGAAGAAACCGCCTCAGGCTGTGTTGGGCCTTGATCTGAGGAACAGGAAGTGAAGATTAGTACGGCAAAAACGGAGGATAAGAAAGCGCTTATTTTCATTGGTCTATTGATCTTTTGAGAAGATGACATTTTCCTGGCACCAGGCTACACCTAAATTAAATGCCCAGGGTTCGTGGGGCAAAGTTCTTGGAAAGAGAAGAAAGTTTGCTTACATAATTAGAAGAACGTTTTACATAACTTTCTATTCTATAGGTTTACAAATAGAAAAAGGCTGGAAAAGGGCAAGAGAAGTTGATTTCCGTTTTTTAGGTACTTTTTGAAATAGACCCTGGTAACAGAAGGCTTCTTATTCACCATGTTCCTCCTTTGTACCAATCCCCGGGCAGCCACCTTTTCTTCATAAGAAGCGGTGATATGGAGGAACGATCTCTTTATACCATTTCCCCAATACTGGCTTGGTGTTACGCCCTCTTGTTGCTTGATGGGATTGCCCGGAGGCTGCATTTAATTTATCAAGCCCGAACAGAACCCTTACCTTGTCATCTTTCAAGGCATATTCCATAATGTGCAGCCCTAGTTTCCGGTAGCTTTCAAATTGGGCTTCGCTGAAAAACTGGTCTGCCGTGGACTGGTGCGGGAAAGCGGGAAACTCTTGGGCGTACTCGCGTACATCTACTGTTTCATCTCCCATCAAAGAAGACTTCAGATACACCAGTTTTCCAGAAGGCTTGCCAATAGGATCCTCCGGATACCAGATAGTCCCTACTGCGTAGTGCTGTGACGAGAAAGAAGTTTCCTTATTCCGGTTGGTGATAGGGGTTACGTCAATCTCGATTTCTACCCCAAAGTCTATCCGGCACCTTCTGATGGCGTTGGCCAGGCCGCCGCAGGTAAACTTGTCGTCCTGCTCCCCGTCTCCCATCACCACCAACCTAACCCTTCGCCTAACCAGTTCATACAACCCCATGTTATCAAAATGGGCCCCATCTGAAAGGCATACATAATCCCTTTTGGTATCAGTTTTTCCTAAAAGGTCATAAATCAGATACCCTAAGCCAAACCGGGGGTCTGCCCTCTCCCATTGGGCGCGCCGGGGGTTACCCATCCACCACCCAAGCCGGGCGTTGAAAATCGTCATCAGGAAGGCGGTGGCCGCCGAGGAATGGTACCCTTGGTTTGGATTCGCCGCTGCCCCCGAGATAGCCATGGCGGTGCCTATACCGGGGCCGCCTAAAGAGTTCTTATCTTCTGGATACGCGTAGTACTTGGTAGGCCTGAAGCCATACTCAAATGATTTGTTAGCGGCACAGGCAGAAGGCCGGTTGCGGCTGATGTCATACCCACAGTACAGGGGCGTGAACACAAAAGACTCGGCTTTGCGGTCTTGCCGGTCTAAGTCAGTGGCCTGGGTGGCATTCAAGGTGGTATTGATGATCAACAAAGGCCCCTGGTAGCCGAGGTCTGTTCGCAACTGGGCGAGCTTCAGGTCATCCTGGCTGTCAAAACCGGTGAAGGGATTGGCGGTAGCTGCCCGTTCCGTCTGGCGCCGAGTAGCGGCCATATACCCCCGCAGCAACCTGTTCCGATAAAAATGGTGCATGGAAAACTCGTTCACCCCTATTCTCCAGGCCAGCAGGCAGGTGAGGGCAGCCAAGGCGCAGAACAGACCCAAGGCTTTGTAAAGCACATCTGCCGGCACCTCTATATAGTCCATGGCCATGCCTATTACTTTTGAGGCAATAATGAGCATTCCTACAATAAAAAGATAGGGAGCCACCCGTACCAGAAGATCCTTCCAACGGGAGGTGTTGGTAGACGAGCTCTGGAGGGCAGGTGTGCCCGACCCAAAGGCAAACCTGACCGCTATTCCTATGAAGGCGAACCAACCACCGGCCAACGGCAGTAGGTAATGGTCATGCACTACCAGAATCAATTTAGGTCCCAAGAGGCAAATGGCCGATAAGACCACCCATGCTAACATGCCACGGTGGGCATGCGCCCCCATGCGTCCCCACCACTCCCGCCGGTCATCGGGAAAAAACTTACCCAACAGGGCCATCCTGGTAACCACCGTAAGGCTCAAAACCTCCATGATCAAAGGAGGGCCCAGGATGAACACCATGTTCACCAGAAACTCCTTTGACCTGACGAACTTTTCAAAGGTAAAGGGGGGCTCATATTGTGCCCAGGAAGGAGAAGATACGGATAAGGATAAATCAACCAGGAAATGTAACCCACTCCAAACCAAGGCCAGCAACATAACCCCGGCAAAGGCTGACACAACAGAGAAAACCACCAGGAGAAATATGGCCCCGCTTAATTTAAGGGTCGAATATCTGGGAAGGCAGGCATCATACCGGCCCAGGGCAGCCACCATCAAAAGCCCGAGTGATCCTATGATGGCAATAGGCCTAAGCAGGGTGAACCGATCCATCACTGAGATGGGGGCACTGCCATGTTCATTCAAGGCATTCTGGTAGATCCAACTGCTTACCATAAAAGCCAGTAAAAACCCAATGAGCAGCAGGCCACCCGTGATCAGATACGTTTTATTGGCTTTCAAGAAATTGACCGGGGGCAGATGCTGGCTATAGGAAGACATGCCCCTCCCGGCCAGAACCGCCCCCACCAGAAGGAGGCCACTGATCACCCAATGCACCAGGGAGGGGCTGGTGCCTGCGGGCCATAATTGCTGCCAAAAAATATACAGGCAAAGGCCAGCCGCTATAACAGTACAGAGTAAGAGCATGATGACCACCTGATTGAGCAGGGTATTGCGCAGCCAGGTCATGCCTACCGTCCAGGAGTCTGCCGACATGATGCTACTGTTAGGGGCCAGGTAGTTGCTGAACATACGGAGCCAATGGATGGGCTTCACTTCCTCTCCCATTGGGTCTGGTGACCTTTCAGGATTCAACCTGTCCTGGACTTTGAACAAAGAGCCTTCCCTTTCAATCCAGGCCGAATACCAGGAACCAATATACCCTCCCCCGGAAACCGTGGACAGGTAATCGAACTGAGGCAACACCCCGGCCTTGGATAACCCCTGGAGGATTCCCAGATTGAAAGTAGCCGACCGGATGCCGCCGCCCGAAAAGGCGAGGGCCCGCAACTCCAAATCTGCGGCCTGTTGAATGGGGTCTCCCCTTTTTATGGTACCTGGTTGCTGCCGTAGGGTTCGGCTGGCGGTTACTTCCTGTAACTCTTCTTTGAAAATGGTCTCAAAAGGTAAGGAAACCTTCTTTTCCAGAAGTCTTTTCACCAAGGTTTCATCTGATTCCAGCAGTGCCCTGGCTTCTGGGTCTGTGACCAAGTTCTCCTGAAGTTCCCGCTGTTTGAAGGCGCTGCAGTTCCCTCCCTCTATGGCCAGTACCACCTGCACCGGCATATATTCCAAGGCCTCTGCCAAAGAAGTGCGGGATTCCTGGGTATTATGAAGGACTAGCCGGAGGGCCACCCGCCATTGCTGAGGGGTTGGAAACGGTTTTACCTTCGTTTTTGGCTTAGGTGATGACCCATTTTTGGGCAGAAAAGTGGTGCCCGCACCCACTTCAAGCTCAAGATTGGTCTTTAATTCGGGGGCTCGTTTCTGGAGCCAATCCAGTAAGTTGGAAGAGATAGAAAGGAAGGTTGGGGCATAGTGGTTTTCCTCTCCGTCTTTTGGTTTCTTCAACCAGATCAGTTCTCTGGCCCGGTCCACGAACCGCTCATTGTCTATCACTTGTTCCAGTTGTTGCAAGATGCTTTTCTTGTCTTTCTCCAAAAGGACCACAGAATCAGCCCCATCTTCTGCCAGAACATTGGGTGTGGAACGCACCATGTCCTGCATCAACCCAATGATGGACACGGCCCTGGATGTTAAATCTAATATGGCATCCATAGTTGAAAATGGCTGGTAGGTGAGGAAAAGGAAGTAGAGGCAGAAGTAAGAGAATCTGGCGCAGGAAGCCCAGACCTAAAGGAGGCGTTGGAAACTAAACTTTCAGGCTGCTGCCTGCCACGTATGCCTTGCGTTGACGGACCAAAATTTCCATTCGGCCACTAAACCGGGGCTGGCCTTTCTTCAAAAGCAGTGAAGGCAACCTCAGGAAATTGACCTGGCCTTTTTCAGCACCCCATGTAAAGGTAGGTCCGTTGAGTTCTACCTGAGGGCTTAAACTGGGGTGCAGTTAATGACCATTCTTGCCTAGTTTGAGGCTTTCGCCTCACTGAAGTTGCAAACTTCAGCTCATTTTGGGTCCAAGTTGGAAACTTGAACCAGCTATGTTGTTAGAACTTGACGGCCCTGCCATGAAAAGGGGTTTCCTTTAACCGGCCAGGCAGAGAGTGGATGGCTTTCCCTGTTAACCCATTCCAGGGCAGTTTCCCAGCGCCAGGCTGGGTCTACTGTAGAGGATTGTGCAACTCAGAGAAAATAGGGGTGCTTGGTTCACCGACCAACTCCTCTAAGGGTGCATGATCCTTGATAGTGGGAAGCGTCAGGTTAAGGGCGGTTGCGGTATTGGGGCCCACTATCCCATCGCTGGCTTCCAGCCCAAAATGGGTAGCCTGAAAGTTGAGCACGGCCAATAGGGTCCTTACCCCAAAATCCATGTCCAACCGGCCTTCATAGAATTTCTTCTTGCGCAGTTCCTCCTGGAGCCTGGTTACCAGCTTTCCTTTTGAGCCATACCTAAGACGAGCCGTCAAGGAACTTGTGCCGTTCAGGGCTACTTTCTGGGCATCTCGCCCTTCCAGCAGAAAATAGGAAAAGCTGTCTTGCGGCAAGGCGTAGGCATTTCCGTGAAAAGCTTTCCAGGCCCCGGTATTGGGCTGATTTTTCCTGCTTTTACATTTGGGATACCCCACCACCACCTGGCACCCAGCACTAGCGTAACCATCACTCACCCCCATGCTCCAGGCGCTATGCAGGTTATCAAACGGCGACATGAATTCTACCCGGTCATGGACGTCAAAATCCAGATCATCGGCGGTTCGCCGGATGGGGAGTTTGTTCACCTGCCGGAAGGCCTCATGTCCGGAACGGCTTCCCGCATGGTGCACGCCTTTCCGGTAATCTTCATAAAAACCGGTCAGCAATTGGTTGGCCCCCATCCCGTTCCGGCTTTTCGCTTTGGAGACATAGGTCTGGCTAGGCACCGTACTTCCCGGAAAAACCGCGAATCCTTTGCCCGGAACCCATTGTCCCAAGGTACACCTGGGGTTAAGGTAGTTGATATTGGCGACCTGCAGCAGGTGCTTATCACTGAAAGAGTAATCATCCAAATCAATGGGGAGACACCCCCGCAAGCCAAAGAACACCATTCCCTTGGATGGCTTCACAAAACAGTTCTGGTCTAAAAGCTGTACCAAATGCTCTTCCCTAAGCTCAAACATGGCCTTCTGTTTTAGAGGTATTTTTGAAGAAGTCAGTTACAAATGGAAAGTATAGTTTACCCAGCGTTGTTAAGGCTTTTTACCCCGTGGTTGGGGAAACCGAGGGCGTTGTTTGGCACCTGGATGGAAACTAACGCTACGGTGCCTTTTGGTAAATCTTTTCCATTTCCCTTTCGCTCAATTTCCTTTAATGGTGCGAAAAGCGGTCAGAGTCATAAGGGCATTATCCCCTTATTGCAGTTCTATAGCCCAAAATCAGCTAGATTCTGCCCAACCAAAGTACTTACGTTTCAGGGGTGTATTTCTAAAAATTACTAAAATCGAAACAAACAGTAGGCCTAGGTTATGAATTAAGTAAGTTTACTATTAAAATAAGTAAAAATCAATACTTATCATCAAGGAAAATCTTGTTTTTTAGCTGCTTATATTAAAAATCCCATGAAACAGCTATAAAAGGCGTTCTTCTCTGTATCCAATTTGAATAAGCCTTTCAGCAGGAAATCAATCAGCTTCTACCTTTTCAAATTCGCTACAAACCAAAGTTGCATGACCGTATATCTTTAAAACTCTTCCCGTGTTTAGCGCCTGTTTTTAGCAAATCAGGCGCTAAATACTTATCTCAGCATACCAGGCCTCCCTCAAAAGTGCATCCATACTTCCTGCTTGAGCGAATATTCCTCCTGAGGAAGGCGCACATCGGTAGAACACCTTCTAATAGTTATTTTTCCGATAGGTATGATTCGCCCTAAGCCCGTTGGATGGGTAGGATCTGGTCAAACATCAGATTGGCCAATCCTTCGCCCCTTCCGGCTTGCTTGCGACGGCCTACCCACAGGTAGGTTTTTCCATTGAGCCAGCGGGTCCGTTGGAAATTCCTCCTGATGATCACCCCTGCCCTGGGAATCTCTTCCTCCTCAATAAAGAAAGTAGGCTTATTCTCTGACACTACCCGGCTGAGGGGCCTGGTGCCTTGGGGCATTCTGGCTCGTTGCAGCCTTATTTCCCGGGTCACCTCGCCTGCGGCTCCTTTTTTCTGCACCGGTAGAAAGGGAATCCAGTTATCAGGCACGGTATTTCCCAGCACATACCGAATCTGGGCTTCCGTTTCAAGGGGAGTGAATTCCTTCAGATCGGGCACATGCCGCTTCAGCATTCTGCCTGACCCCGCCTCTGAGGGCACCACCTGTTCAATGGCCCACACCATGTTAGACATTTCGTCTCTGATGAAGTTGACTTTTTCCAGGTCCTCCCCTTCCAGCAGTTTCCCCACGGAGGGGGCCATGTAAAAGACGCTTTCATTCACGGTGGCATTGTCCCTCTCGGTCTGGTGGAAAACGGCAAACTCCTGCCAGTTCATTTCAGGGTCTTTGGTGGTGGGCGCCACCAACTGGTGTTGGCCGAATACGTCTTTTACCACAATCCCTTCAATCTGGCAGATGGTGTTGATACCTAGTTCATACGGCAGGATAAACCAATCATTGGAATACGTGAGGCCATACTCAGCCAAAAGTAAGTTGAGTAAGGCGGTAGGCGATGCCTCTATCTTCCCGAAATCTGTTTCCTGGTCTTCCATCTGCCACAGGCGTGGATGAGGCATGCCGCTGAATTTAAGGGGAGTTGGGATAAACGTCTGTAATACCTGCTCGCCTGTGGTTGGCAGATTTGCGTTTCGGTTACTCCGGACGGTTTCCTGGTCGAAGTCTTTCCAGTCCAGGTGCCCTGAGCTGTACTGATCCGCAACCAACCGTTGGCTGGTTCCTGGCCCGTTGCTCTCCAGGGCGAAATTGTATTCCAGGTGTTCCGGTACCCAAGCCGCCTGGTCTTTGGCCGGCTGCTGGTACAGGTGCCCAAACCATTTGGTGTAAGCCCCCGCGATCTCTGTGAACAAAGCCCGATGCGAGTTCTCCAGCTGGGGCTCGGCGGCCACCCAAGACGCAAAACTGCCATTCTGAATCTCCTGGTAAATTTTATACCCATCTGGCAGCAACCCCTGGATTCCTTTGGTAAAATACCGGCCTTCTTCATCATCTGGCTGAACCTCGGCCGAAAGGACGTATTTGCCCAGCAGGAGAGGCAGGTATTTGTTCAGCTTAAAGGATTTCAGGAGCTTGATAAAATGCCTCCCCATTTGGGCTTTCAGGAAGATGGTGGCCTCCAGCGGTTCCTGCTCCACCAAGGTCTCCAGTGGGAAATCAGGTTTGTACGGAATCCGTTCCCCGTTTTTCAGGACGATTTCCTGCGGTTTGGTGTGTTTTCCTGAAATAGAGGCCTGAAACGGCGTACCGGCATCCTCCCCCTGGAATTCCCCGAACTGCCACTGCCGGCAAACCGTCCAGAGGGGATCCCTGATTTCCATGCGGAGGCTATGCCCAAAATCCTTGGAACGGGGGCTGCCTTCTAACCGGTTGTAATTGCTTATCAAAGGGAAGATGTACCTCTCCGCCTCTAATTTCACCTTGGAGATAGGGACTAATAGCTTTGCCATGGAGATTGCGTTATGGATAGGGAAATGCGGGGGTTATTGCGTGTACGGCCTGTAGAGCTCAAATTTCTGCCGGGCAATGTATTCCAGGAAGTTGTCATTGGAAGCCAGGTAATCCAGGGAAACATTCGCCTCTTTCACGTCAAACCGGGCCACGGTCATGGGGATCAGATTTTCCATGCCGGCATCAGCCATGAGGTGCGACGGCTCTACGGCCCGGGTCTTGGCCCGGGAAAGCGTATTGTTCAAAATGCCCAGCAAAACGTCCCAATTCCATTTGGCAGCCCCTTTGGGTTCTACCGCCAGCAACAGGGCATTGGGGGCCGAGGCATTGGGCTGGTCATAGTTGAAGGCGACGCCCGAGATCTCTTTGTCATTGGGAATGGCCTCTGTCCATTCATCAATCAGCAGAGCAGACTGCAGTTCCTCCACTTTCCTTGACTGGGCGCCGTGAATGGCCATGGAGATGGTATCATCCAGAATATCAAACTTCTCGCCGGTTTTCTCATTGATTTCAGGAAACTCCACCGCTAACCAACTGTTGACCTCCAACGGCGGGAACTGGGCTGCCGTGAAGGGGGTGTCGGTCTCTGCCTGGGCTTCTGACAGCATCCTTACCTGCTCCAGGTGCTTCATGTTCTGCCGGACGGCCGCCACCGATTCCAGCCAGGTCTCCACGGCCAGTTCGTTGGTGGTGCCCTGTACCTTGTTGATGTGGCGCAAGAGTTGGTTGCCTTCATCCCCCAAGACTTTGGAAACGTCGGCGGGATTGAGGTACCGGAAGCGGGGTATCACCAGGAAGTCGTCTCCCAGAACCGCTTTTACCGCCTCTGTGAGCCTGGTGACCTGGGTGTTTGGGTTGGTCTCAGAACTGGCCTTTGCCATTTTATCTTGGGCCAGTTGTAACCGCTGGTTGATGTTCTGCCAGACCCCGGCGGCAGCGGAAAGCAAATCCACCAAGCGGGTCTCTGGGCTGTGGCCTGCATTCTCTACAAAGGTGGTTTTAATGCCGTACAGAGGTGCCGTTGCCAGGAGTTGGTGCAGCTGGGCGCTTCCGTTGGCAGACACGGTAACTTTTTCCAAGACGCTGCGGTCGGCCCCTTTTTGATGATATTGGGTAAAAAGCCCCTGAAACGTGGTGGCTTGTGTTCCGGCCGTGGCACTTTCATTTGGCGCGGTGCTCTCCACCGTTTTCTGAAACAGGGCAAGGCTTTCCACGCAACGGCTTGCCCTGGTTTTCAGGTCGGTTACCTCCCAGCCATACAGCAGACCCGCGTCTTTGACTTCCGTTTTGGTACGGGGCGAGAAATCTTTGGCGCTGGCGGCGCGTGCCCCCGTCAACAGCACCCGTAAGGCCCTGAGCAAGGGAATAGCCTGGGCGAGTGTCCTCTTTCCGGGAGCTACCTCGGGCCCGAAACTTATTTTCAGCCTACTTTTGGCCGGCACCGGCGTAGTGGCGGTATAGACTTGTTCTAGCCGGGCCTCCAGTTCCTGGGCTCCGGACTGCCTATCTGTACCCACGGCATAGATCAAGTCAATGGGTTGCAGTTTGAGGTCAGCAAGAGAAACAGGCGCACTATTAGATTCCACTCCGTTTTCATCCACTAATGCGGCCGTGGCCAGGATATCAGCGGGATTGCCTATCATGGTGCCCAGCCATTGGTTTAACCCCGGTTCCAGGGCAGAACGCGGGCTGGGGTTTTCAGGCCAGTTTTTTCTTTCTGCGGTAGAAACGCCAGGATTGAAATGCATGGTAATCCGGTTGGTAAAGGAAAGGTGGGTGGTACGGGGAGTTCTGTGGAATTCAAGATCAGGCGGCATCTCCGCGTTCTTAACGGCATTGAGCAAGGCGGCGGTTCTATCGGTTTTTCCCTGGGTGGCCTGGTAAGCGGTTTCTGAGACTAACAGGTCATTGAGGGCATCCATGGTGTCTTCCAGCCGGTTTTTCTCTTTGAGCACCAGGGCCAGATGACTGGTATTGGGTACCACCGAGGCGATTTCCGCCTCTTTTGCGGAAACGATTTTTAGGCCGTTTACCACCGAATAGGCCGGCACTGTCTCCTGGGCCACGGTTCCTTGCTGCGGAATGGAAGCATGGTTGATGGGAAACTTCTCGCGGAAGCTCAGGATGTATTGGTTCAGGTTGTTGGCGGGGTTCAGGCTGGTGACCTCATGCAAGGCCCGTTCAAATTGATAGCCCAGCAAGGCCTCCAAAGATTGGTTGTTCTGGATGCCCTCATACACAAAAATCGCCCTTCTTACCCGTTCAGAGGAGAGGGTGATGGCAAAGTTGCCTGGGTCGGCCTTGGTGGCGTGGTTTTGGTACCCTGCCAGCAATACCCCTGCCGCCGTGGCGTGGTTAAGCGACGGGGTTTGCACGAAGCCCGCATTGGAGGCCACCTGGTAGACCGGTGCGCCGTTGGCAGGTTTCATGGCTTCTGGTACTTCCACCACTTTTTTCTCCGCTACCTTCAAATTCTCTACCCAACCATAGGCCCCTATGTAAATTCCTTCTGGGGCGGTTTTCCGGTTATTCTGGAGCCGTCTTTGGAACAGACCTGTCACCCAGGCGTCTAGACGGTAAGTGCACAAGTCTATATGGTCTGACAGGTCCTTATGCAACCGGGAGGTAGGCAGCTGGGCTAACACCTTCATGGCCCCTTTCATCTCCTGTAAGACCCGGCCCTCTGCGGCTTTATTCCCAGCATCTAAGAAATAGTCCCCAATGGGACCAACCACTTTCAGCTTGGCAGGGTCAATGGCCGATGGACTGCCCTGCAGCACTTCCCAACTGGTAATGTCTTTGAACTCGGTGCTGAAATTCAGCAAGCTCTTTTCAAAAGAGGCTTTTTTCACCAGAATGTTAGAAGTGAAATAATATTCCTCAGTGGCGGTTTGTAACTCCTGTAGAATAGAATGCCGGAGCATGAGGTAAAGGATACTGTTGGGGGGCCGGGTTCCCAGGTTGTGGACCAAAAGGTCGTTTAGCCGGTTGGCCTGGGAAATCCATTCAATGAAATTCAATTTTTGGGGTCCCAGCTTCTCCAGGAAGCGGTCTGGGGCTGGAGGAAGGCCGTCTACCAGCTTATCAAACGGAATGCTGTTCAGGGATTTATAGAAGTTGAGAAAGGTGATCATGGAATTATTCTCGTCCTCAGGTTTCACCAGCCCTAACCCTTGCAGGAAAGAAGCGGTGTTTTGCTGCTTTGCTTTGATGGCTTCCTCAAACCTGCTCCCGTTAGAGGAAGACAGCAGCACGTCAGGCAAATGTCCTAACCGTTGGTGGAAGGTCCGGGAACCGGCGTCTAGCCCCAGAATCTCCAGCATGGTCTCAGAAGCGTTTCCTCCTCTGCCTACATGGGCCACCTTCTCCGTGGTGATGGCATCCCATTTTTGCTGTAGTTTCTTTAAAACACCAGTTAAACCCTGACTGAAGACATCTCTCCCGTTTTCTTCCCAAGCCGTGAAATCGCTGGTCAGCAGCATGGAATAAGGCTGGTCTCCTATCCGGAAGGCGGGCAATGCCCCGGCGGCCGTAACATGGCTGGTAAAGAACTCCCGCAACAAGGTTTGCTGCTGCTTGCTTAAGATGGGCGCGGCTAAGATCTCCATGTAATAGCCAATGGTAGCCGAATACAGCGCCTGGTTCATGGCAGCGGCCTCAAACCTATCACGGATCTGGGCATGGTTTACCTCCTGGAAAAAAGCAGGGTTCACCCCCAGGGCCCTTGCCAGTTGGGCTGCATCTGTATTTTCCAGAGCAGCAGTACTGCTTGGCACCGGCCCCTCGTAATATCCCTTGGGTAGGTAATTCTCGTTTTTGGTGTAAGCAGACCCACTGCCCTGGGTGTTGTTGGTGGCACTTCCCTGCGGTAATAAACTGAAGCCCTTTCTGGAATACAGATGGTTCTCCAACACCTGCTCCAGCAAAACCTGGCTTTCTTTGGGAGTAGAGGATGAAAGCAGCCCCATCACCACCAGGCGCTCCACCTTACCGCCCCGCAAATACTCTGGCTTCATTGGGATCTTGAGGCCAAGCCCCTGCTCAACGGCCTTGTCAAAGTTGGCCAGCCAAGAGAAACTCTCGTCCAGTTCAATAGAAGTCCCTGATTTCTTGAAAGCAGCCTCGGCCAGGAACGGGTCAGGCCCTAGGAAAACCGTGTCTGGCACCACCGCTCCCACAAAGGTGTCTACTACTTTGTTGTCATTGATGAGGTGCACCGCAAACCTATCTGGTAGCAGTTGGGTGCGGGGAGCCATAGTCCACGCATGGGTTTTGGTTTGGGCTATCTCCTTGAATTGCACCTGGGCATCCGCTACCGCCAGATCAGCCGACCAATTCAAAGGCTGCGTCTGCTTTGCCACCCAAATGCCCCTTTGAGTCCCAATAGGCTTTGAGAAAGTGAGCCATGCCTCTTTCTTCAACGCTTCCTTCTTTTCTCCGCCCTCGCGGTTGGCGCGTACCAGGCTGGTCCAGTACTGTTTCCCGGCTGTTTTTTCATTTTCCGTTAACAATGGTTCATGGGAATGGATATGGAAGTCATCGGGGTAAATTCTCACCCACAGCTCCTGTTGCCCGGTGGGCAGGGTCACAAACCTGGTCTCCAAGCGAACGGGTAAAAACAGCACTGGAACCTCCCCTTTCATTTCGGCCGCCACCGCCCGATGGTTATTTAGTTTATACAGCGATTCTATCTCCTGCTGCAGACGGGCCTGGGCAATGTTATAAGCCTCATTGGAAGCCCGTATCTTTTCCTGGTTAGAACCAGATAAATTAGGGTTCTCTGATTTCTGGAGGAATGATTTGTCCAGGTACAGCTGGCGGGAGGCTGCGTCTACTTGTTTCCGGGCCTCGGCAATTTTCAGAAGGTTGGTATCAATGGGAGCCATAAGTACATTTTAGCGCAGCCTGGAAATAGTAATATGCTCCAGAAGGGTGATCACCTTTGTTTTGTCTATCACCTCCGGAACTTTCACGTCTAGCATTTCAGTAGCATGAATGGCTACCATCACCGGTCTCTGGAATAAAATGGCGGCCATGTCGGACGAGCTTTTTCCCCAGATTCCGGTAGCAGGATCATTGGGCGCGGTAAAGGTAACGCCCGCCTTCACGGTATTCCCGGGCACCACCTCGGGTCTCAGGAACTTGATTTCCCGGGCCCCGAAATTCTCCCACGAAAGGTCGTTCCAGGTTATTTTATCGGGTTCATTCGGGTCAAAGGTGACGTCCATCCCAAACCGGGGCTCGCCGGGCACTTCGGCCAGAATAAAGAACCAGCCAAGTTTATCGGTGAAGTTGGGCGTGGCTTTCAACCCTGCGGCTTCCTCAATGGTCAGGTCAAAGCCCAGCAATTTAATGTCAGGGCCAATCTCTGCCTGGTACAAGGGGAACTTCACCTCCTTCTGGTAGGCTTCTGGGGTGAGTTCCGTATGGATGATCTTCTTGGTTTCTTTAGGGAAGGCCTTCTGCGCGTAAATGACCGTATTGGGAAATTTCTTCAACAAATCACCCCTGATCACAAAAACCAATTGCTCAGTATCGCCTTTCGCATCTCTGGCATTGTGTTTCCCTAAGACACTTGCCCCCGGCCACATATGGATGGGTTTGATGTCTTTCAGGCTGTCAGCGTCTTTGGGGGTGGTGTCTGGGGTCACAAATCCGCTCACGTCCCAGAACTGCCTAAAGTAACTTCCCCGCATATCGGTGGGGTATTCCCGCCACAGCAGTTCCTTTCCCATTTCATAGTTCAGCCCCATGAGGTAGGCCTCAATGAACTTCTGGTTTGTTTTGAGCAGGGAGAGGGTGTTATTGGGAATCAGGTGCAGGTTGGGCAACAGAAACTCCTTGTCCAGGTCCACCAGATACTTGTAAGACGCCTCCGGTATATCGGGGTACGCCATGGCTTCCAGAAACTCCTCTTTGGGAATTTTAACCATTCCTTCGGGAAACCTGATCCGGGCATCTTTCAGTTTTTTAAAAGATAAGGAAGGATCCAGGTTGCTTTTGACCTGGGCTTCCAGAGAGGCTACTTCCAAGACCGGAGCCAGCGTTTTCACCTCCTGGAATTGGTACCTGACGTTGGTATTCAAGTAAGCCTGGTTCACCGCTTTGGTAAAAACCGTTTTATCTAATTTGTTGATGGCCGGTGAAACGGTAGTGATTGGCCCCCGGTCCACGATGATAGGCCCTCCCGGTCTTCCTCCTGTACCCGTAGGGTCTAAAAGAATGACGGGGCCTTTCGGCTTCGTGCCTCCAGGCCTGAGAATCAAAGGGCCATCAGCCTTGCCTGGGACTGGCTTTAGATCATCTGCCTTTAAGATAAAGGGATTAGGGCCTTCTGCGTTTTGGGGAGTTTCCCGTTTTATGGGAATATTTCCCAAATCTTTGACCACGACGGGTTTGAAAGGTCCTTTCCATTGTTTTACCTCCGGA
Organism: Rufibacter glacialis; assembly: GCF_008271745.1. Classification (GTDB taxonomy): domain Bacteria; phylum Bacteroidota; class Bacteroidia; order Cytophagales; family Hymenobacteraceae; genus Nibribacter; species Nibribacter glacialis. The sequence goes on from NZ_VKKZ01000020.1 coordinate 788,798, forward strand.
AAACCACCTTTGAAATTGGGGATATTGTAGGCAAAATCGTCTTCCAGATTGGATTGCCTGCTCCAGACAGCGAGGGTATCCAAATTAGTAGGCGGCTCAAAAGCCGTAATACTGTTCAGCAGATCAATTCCTCTGAAAGTCTGTTTCGCCTCCGTGGTAAGGCCATTGACCTTGTTCATTTGCTGGATCAGGGCGGTGTTCCGTTGCAGGACATTCCCAAGGCCTTTGGTAAAAGAGGTATTGTTTCTGGTGATGCGCCGGAAGCTTCCCTCAAAGACCGCTTTAGGCAGAAGGCTCTGCTCCACGGCCAGCTTGACCGTTCTGGACCCGGCTAAGATTCTGGCGGCAAGGGGCTGCGTGAAGCTCAACAGGTCTTCTGAGGTTCTTTTCTCCACAGTTTTCCGGTACATAAAGGTAGAAACGGCCGTGGTGAACTGGAAAAGGCGCATTTTCTTGTTGGCGTCCTGCACCTCACTCAGCTGTTTCCAGGCCCGGTCCATGAATTTTTCCTGGTTCTCCTGTACCACCCTGGCCCCAAAGCCGGCCGGCACCCGGTTCCTGGGGTCTCTATTTAAATCATTGTACCAGACCTCAGAAGCTGTATCGGCGGCCGGAATCACTTTTTTGCCGGGGATCGCCGGGTCCATTTTCATGGCGTGGTACATCCCGTAATAGGGAATGGAAACATAGGGGTCTTCCAGCGGATTTTCCTGCTGATACAGGTTCAGGTTGAGCAGCTTCTGCACCTCGGCAAAGAAAGGTTGCGGGGTGTCCTTCGGCGGAAAAACAGTTGATTTGGCGTTAGGGGCTTTCATGGCTCCTTCCAGCATCATGACCGGAGGCACCGGTGCGGACACCTCCTTGTTTTGATCTGCCTGCACAAAAGCGGGCTTGGAACAATCCATGGGCCGTACCCCCACCCGCTCGTCCATGATACGGGGTTCCAGTTGCTTGACCAGAAACTCAAAATCAAAGTTCTGGCCAGTCCTGAAATGCCAGCGGTAGTAAATGGGCAACTCCCCGTCTGGGGAAGGCCAGGAAACCTGCTGGGCCTTTACTCCAGCCGTAGGACGGCCTAGCCCGGTTAAGCGGCCGGTTTCATAACTAGGCACCAAAAATGCATGGTATAGCACATTAGGCGCCAGTTTACGCGGGCACAGAATCCTGCTGTACACCCCGTCTGGGTCTCGTTTGGCATCTTCTTCCAGGTCATCTAGGAAGGTCTCCAATTCGGATTTCTCATGGGCCAGGTTGGAATGCATGTGGGCCCACAGGTGCAACTGATCAGCCGGCGGCAGATTGGTCTGATCCAGCACTTTGATGGATGGCAACGGCTGTCTTCTGGTGGTGTCTTCAAATTCGCCTTCTTTGAGGACCACCAGCGCCAGCCAGGGCCTTTGATGGTCTTTGTTGGCCCCGGCAGGAGAGGCAGGGGTATATCTCCAGGGAAAGTCCTCGTCATAGAATTCAATGTAGGGCAGCAGGTTAGGTTCATAGTCAGCGATACCCAACAAAGGCTCCGTCCGGATGATCATGCTGTTCTGGATGCCGGTCACGTCACCGGGGCCAATCAGCAGAAAATCCTTTTTCAGCCCTGAATCTCCCACCGCACCATTGACCTGCACGTCAATGGAAATCTGCGCCCTTTCCACCTTGTCTCCGGCAGACGCCCCCAGGGTATCTGTCTCTTTTATATTCCTGGCGATGCCCCTGCGTGCCCAGGAAAGGAACTGGTATTTACCGAAACTCATACGTTTTGGGTCTTAAGGTTAAAGAGCGAGCTCGAAACTTTCTACCACCTGAATTTTATCTGCTAACGCCGGGTTGCCCTTCACCAGAGAAGCGATGTGTTCTTTGGCCTCTACCAGGGTGCTGGCCCTAAAGCCACCCGCAAAATCAGTGAGGTTAGACGTGTTGGCAATGGCAAACCCTACCGGATTCACTTCTACTTTGGCAGGGCTGTTGAGGGGGCGGGTACTCGTCTTGCCCCAGCTTAAATTAGATTTTGAAACCGCTGATTGCCTTACCAGGTGCCTGAAAGCCAGATCATGGACGGGGAAAAACACCTGGTCATCATCTTGGGTGTAATTCAACTCATAGTTCATGACTACCGGTTTCAGGTGGGGTTTGGCGGTCAACAGCTTTCCGCTGTCTTTGAGCTTGAACCCGCTGTCCAGCATCTCAAATGATTTCCTGGACAATTTTTCGCTTTCACTTAATTTGGTGAAGTGCCCCGGCGCAAACATCTCCTTCTCAGGATCAGTGGCCTGTACTTCTGTGTCAATTAAGACCTTGGAGATGGTGATCAGGTTCTCCTTGCGCGGCAGTAAGCTGCCGTATTGCTCCATCTTGTAATTGAGCGGGATGGTGCGCTGACTGAACCGCAGTTCTCCGTAGGGATACAGCACCAGGGGAGGATTTTCCTCTTCCTCAAAGCTTCTATGGGAGACCGCCTGGTGCTGGGTTTCCGGCAATTCCGCGCGCCAGTTCCTGATATCTTTCAGCTCACTTTTCACCTTGCCCAGAAGATCTTCGGTGGCTTGATCTATCTTCACAGGGCTATCTCCCCAGGTGGCATCAAACCCGATGGTGACATCAAAAAACAGCAGCCCGAAGGTTACCTCCCCTACAATATGCCAAGGCGTGGTACCGGAGAGAACCCCTTTGAAATGGATCCCGAACAGAATGCTGGTGTTTTTCCGGATGGCCAGGGTGGCTTCCAAAGAGATGGTGAACCCGAATGGATCAAAGATGAAGATGGCGTCAAAGGCCAGCAACCCATACAGGTTGAATCCCATTGGCCCGGCTGCCAGCAGTTCCAGTTTAGCCCCAAATTGCAGGGAATTGGACGTGATGGCGAAATAGCACTCTATCGTGAGCCGGGGGTTGTTGCCGCTGAGCAGGGAAAGCCCGATCCGCACCATGTCACGGAAGGCCGAGGGCAAGGTGGGAACGGAAGGATAATCCCGGAAATCTGGGTGGAACCCGCCCACGCTGATGGCAAACACGCTTTGGTTTCCCCAGGCCACCGCAAACGCCAGACTGCCCGTCAGCGGAAAACCTACCAGCATGGAATCAAATAGCTGGGCTTCAAAATAGATGAATTTGTTCTGGAAGTCCATCACCCCTAAAAAGTTGACCTGCAATTTGAGCAAGGCCGCTTCCTCAGTGGGGAGTTTGGTGCTGATCACCCCCAGGATCAGAATTTTAGGATCAGGTATCTCCACCATGAGCCCCAGCTCGATCTTGATGAGGGTAGGCGTTCCCCACCCTATCTTGGCCATCAACCCAATCAAAAACTGCCCCTCCCTAATAGGGAAAATCTGTTTCAGGTCACTGATGATCCTGGGCAGGTTTCCAATGACATCTTCTGGGAACAGGACACTCTTGATGGCATTGGTCTTCAACCCCAGGCGAAGAGTTTCTACCTGTACGGTTCGGTTGAGCCCCAGCAAGCCGCCTACGCCCAGCAAGGTGAAGCCAAAGGGCAGTTGCATGGGAGCGAACTCAGCGGTGATGATCACGATCATGGAAAAGCCCTTGGAGCCGTCTGGCATGATGGTGTTGATCAACCCCACGGCTTTCAGGGTGAAGGAGTTCTTAAACTCCAACTCCAGGGATCCGAAGTATTCTCCCCGAGGCTCATCTATGTACAGGAACCCACCGCCCTTGATCACTTCAGCGTTGATCTTCACTCCTACGCCGTTGGGCATTTTGAGACTTGGCACAAGATCATATCCGCCTATGCCGCCGGTAACAGTCCGTTTATTTAAATTCAGGTTCATTCCCAGCCGGCTCACGGCAAGCGTTAGCACCGGCCCGAATTTCAACCAGAAATCAAGGGACGTTTCCAGCACAATATTCTCAAAATTGCCCTGAACCCCAGTCTTGACATTCAGCACCTCCAGCCCCACCACATTGCCGATGTTTTTGTGCAGCGGCAGCCGCAGGTCAATGGCGTTTAGGATCATTTTGGCCAAACCAGCCACTAAACCGCCTTCGCCCCCAGAGGCACCTGCTCCTGCTCCTGTTCCACCCCCATCGCCGTCTCTGGAAAGGGCCGAGGTAGTGGTACTTGTCTTGGCGGGCGTACCGGCACTGCTGTCCCCGAAAAAGAAATTGCGCTGGAGCGAGTACCCGAAGGAAAGCGGTATTTTCTCCTCTACTTTCTCAGGAAGCTTGTCAAACGGAAAACCGGTGAGGCCCCCGCGCCCGAAAAAGAAAGGCATCTCTGATTTGAAATACAGCACAAAGTCATCTGGGGTAATCTTGAGGCCAAGGCCGTAGGTGCCAAACCCTATCTTGATAGCTGGCCGGTTGAACATAGACCACATAGAGGGCGTTTTCCGCTCATGCTTGTATTCTACCCCCAGGTGGTTATTCAGGCCCAGGCCTTTGTCTGGCTGGTTACCAATCCGGAAGATTCCTTCGCCGGCGGCATCAAATTTCACAGACTTGCCATCCCCCACAGAAAGAAGGTAATTTAGTATCCCGGCTTGGTTCACCAGCAGGGAAACCCCGCCATGGTCATTGGGAACCCAGGAAAGGGTGTTGTAAAAGGTGGTTTCTGCCTTGTCTGCCGGGGTAATGGTGATGGAATAGCTGAGGGTACGGTCTGTGATGCTGTCCGCGACCGGGGTGCGGGTGGTTTTCACGCCCTCAAACCCGTACCAGGATTCTATCTGCACAGTTTCTATCCCGTACTTCTCCAGCACCAACTTGTCCAGCAGAAAGAAGCCGGAGCCCAGCAGCAGGAAGATGCAATCAGATACGGTTTTCGCGTCCTCTTCGGTGGCAAATTTATCAAACCCCTGGCCCAACCGTTTGAAATAGCCAATCAGGATGTCTTTGACAAACTTGATGGAGCCGCCTTCGGCCGCCGTTTGCCGCCCTACCACACTGATCAACTGGATCACACTGTGAAACGTGGGCCTGCGTCTTCTGATGTAATCAATCACCAGGATATTGGTGAACGTGTCCAGGGCTTCTGAGGCGGCAAAGTTTTTGTCCTCTTCTGACACCGCCGCGGCCCTGAAAAAGCCTTCCAGGCTCAACATGAGTTGGGTCAGGTTGGCCATGGCGTCCGCTAACAGGATAGCGTCCACCTCTTTTTTCTCCTTGTTGATGTATTTGTCCAGGCTTTCCGTGGAAGTGGCGTCCGGGCCTTGGCTGGTCTCTTTCAAACCAAGGCTGTTGAGGAATTCAGTGCGGGAAGCCGGATCGCCTAGCAGCTTGATGCCGGGCGAGAGAATATCCCTGACCGTTTTGAGGATAGATTGAAAAAGGTCTTTTTCCTGCGTCTTTTCAGCCATGGCCGTAGAAATTATACCAGTTGCGGTCTTTTGGTTTCATCTCCCATGGCCTTCAAAGAAGCCACGTGCTTGATATGCGCTCCAACTGTCCTCTCGGCCGGTTTTCGGTTGCCTTTTCTGAAAAAGAACTCATGGTGCACTTTCCAACTGGTACCGTCTTCTTCAAAGGTGATTTTACTTACATTAGAGGGCCAGATGAGCCTCCGGGACACTCCTGAGATAAAGGTGTCCTGGTGGCGCTGCACCACCTTCTGGTAGCCGGTTTTGAGCGATTCCTGGTTGGTGGGGATGATGTCTGTTTTGATGTGTTCATCTGGTCTTTCTCTCTCATCTGCCAAAAACCGGAGCCGCCAGCGGTAGTCCGGCTCCACATTCACTTTTGCCCCGGTCTGCCAGCCCGCCGTAGGAATCACCGCCAGGTCTTGCCGCAGCCGGTGCCTGTTCCGGATGCTGACCTTCCCGGTAACGGAGAGGACTTTGCCTTTCCAGCCTACTTTTTCCAAATCGGCCCCAATACCGGTGAAGATCTTCTGGATGATGGCTGATTTGAAAAAAGCCAGGTTCTCCATCCAGGCGTTTTTGGAGGCACTGGAGGTTAACTGCAGAATTCTGCCCGAAGGCGCTGCGTCTGTCCCTTTCCAGTAATCCAAGACCGCGGTAGAGCCAAAATGGACATCCCCAGACAGCAGGAGCACCTTCTTATAGGTATTCAAGCGCTCAATCAGGCGTTCAAAGGCGGGTACATTGAAGGCCCAGGACTCTAAATCAAATTCGATTTCCCCGGCAATCACCCCCACTTCTGAGCCCTCACTATCCTTAATGCCCACCACCGCAGCAGCCGCCGGCTGAATCAATTCTTCAAAGCTGGCTAAGCCCAGTACCGGCACCGGCGACACGACCATTACAAAGGGAGCCTCAGGATTGGGCAGCACCTCCGGTAGTTGAAGTTTCAGCTCGTCTGCGGGTATCAAGCCCGGAGATGCGTTCAAGGAAGGGTATTCCCGGCTTGTTCTGGTGTTGAGCACGTAGGTTTGTACCGGGCCGGTGGGGAAGTTATAGTGCCATTTGACTTTGGAGGCTTCGCTTCCCATTCCCAGCAAGGTTTCCATGGGCCCAATGACTTCGCTCCTGAGGGTGTCTAACCCGGTTTGAGTGGCTACCCGGTCGCAGTATTCGGCGGTGAGCCTGAGAAACCTGGTTCTCTCTGTGAGGGTGGTGGTATCTTCGCCGGTTTCTTCAATGGCTTTGTATTCTGAGGGTACGTTGCCCCAATCCTGGAAAACGGCATAGGCCATCAAGCCATTCCGGATAATGTCCCGCCCCAGGGGTTTGGAATATACCTGGTTTCTCCAACGTTGGGTTAGATTCCAGTCGTCGGTTATTTCATGGTCATCAAAAATCATGTAGCACGGCACGTTGGCCATTACCCGGCTCACCTGGGGCAGTACCTTCGCAAAATTCGCTACTTCCTTCAGCTCCCGTTCCAAGGTATTCTTGATTTTATCCAACCATTTGGTGTATTTTTCACTGGAAGGGCTTCCCTTCAGAATCTCGGTTAATTTCTCATGGTACACGTACTTTTTAGCCTCGCCCATCAGGTTGTCTACATCCTTCATCAAAGAGAGAAAATTAGGATCATCTAATGTTCCGGTGCCTTCCAGCAGGTCTTTGGCCACGCTGGCTATTTTTGCTTTGGTGGGCTCTTTTAGAATCTCATTGATTCTCCGGTAGAAATCCTCATTCCAGGACCTTAGACTCCAAGAGTTCAGATACACGCCGGCGAATTCTTCAAAACTCATGAGGTGGCACCCGGCGGCCCCGCTGGTAAAACCGGCGTACGTATTGATCACATGCTGCCGCAGGTACGGGGGAAAGGTGACATGCTCGGCCGACAGTTCTTCGGTTTTACTGGTGGTATCTACCCTGATGGCAATGGTTTCTTCGCCCACCCGAGAGGTATCTCCCTGGGTACCGGCAAACCGCAGCAAAATGCCGGCTACATCATCTGCATAAATCTGGTCTCCGGTGAGAAGCAGTTGCTGCGGTCTGTTTTTTATCTGAGGACTGGTTTCCTTGGAGTAAGATTCCAAAACTGAATCCAGGTAGGCGAGAGCGTCATCTCCCTGGCCATGCATTTTTCGGCAAGAAGCCTGCGCAATGAAAAGGTCTTGGGGTTTTTCTGCCGGAATGGCAAAAGAAGGCAGGATATTGGATTTGTACCCTAAAGCTTTCTGCGGCACCGGGGTGTCTGCATCCGTTAAAAACCCTTCGGTGCGTAAATTCCCCTTTACTGCCACCTCTTGTTTATCATCAATCAATAGGTTATAGCTATAGATTTTCCCGGCCTGCAGGCTCACCGCCCCTATTTCAGCCGTCACCACTGCTATCCAGAGATTTTTTCCGAACTGTACCGTAGGGGCTTCGTTTTTGGTTGTTTCAATGAGGGTGGCGGTGGTGGTCACCCCATCTTCCCCTACTTCCACGTGGTCTCCTTGGTAAATTTTAAGGGAACAATGGAAATTACTGGAACACGCCAGCCAAACCGAAACTGACTTCTTTTCCACCCTCCTTAAAATAGGGCCGGCAATTATTCTCGGGAGTGACATAACCTTTAAGGAATATGCGGATGGAGAAGATATAGTATCCTATTTTCTACCTAACAGGGTCATGTAGCTAAGATAAGTACACATGAACCTGTATCAGCCGAATCGCCTAGCCAAACGTGTCGTGTTATTGACAGCAATCCTCGGGGAATCTTGGGGGGGGTAGTAATATGAAAACCGTCTTTTAAGCCGGAGGTGACTATATTAAATTAAGGCGATGAAGAGCGTAAATCAATACTTACTAATGGGTATAAATCCGAAGATTTAAACAAAATACCTTTAAAAAAACCCGCTTCTGATTAAACAGGGCCCTCTTTGTACTCCTTTCTACCATAGGAACTAAGGGAATCGGAATTGAAATTGCCGGTAAACCTTACCCCTCTACCTTAAGGAGTCCACTTGCTAAAAAGGTCGGTAAAGGATGATAGCTAACCATACCCTAACAGGAATTGGGATCCAAAGAATGGAGAAGGTAGAGGGGAAAGCTTTTCACTTGCTATCAGGAGGAAAAGTGCATAGGGAGGTATTCTGCCTGTCAAGCTTTCAGATACCCCTTCATGAAGGTTGAGAATCTTAATAAAAAGAAATAATAGGGAGCATTTCTTATATCTACTATTATCTACTATCTAAGGTCTTTATCTAGGATGCCAATCAAGATGAATTTTGCAAGAAGAAGAGCGCTAAAAGATCTCCTCTATCCTGAACTTAGGGGCTATGCCTTACTATAGAACTCTTTTTCACCCAAGCGCGATTTATTACCTTAATACAAGTAGAGACCTTGCCTTATTTTAATATACTAAACAATTGGTGGTAGAAACTTAAATCATTTGGTATCTAGAAAAACCGTTCATTTCCTTTTTACCTAAGGAAGACCCATTTATATAAAAATTCTAGATTTTAATAAGATTGCTGAAGTTCATCTATCCACCTCAACGCATCCCTATGGGCTTGTTCCACTATGCTCTCTGTCGCTGATTGGTATCCCTTTTCCCAAGATTTTTGATAAGCTTGATGGCCAAGGGTGGACTCAAGAAGTTTCAAAGTTTTAAGATCTTCCTCATACTCCAGCTCCGGTAAAGTAGCTTTGGCCGCCTCACGTAATTGCATGGAGGCACCGAATAAAATCACACTTTCTCTGGGCTCTTTTAGGGAAAAAGCAATATTGGCTAAACCCTCCAAACATTCAGCTACTAACTGCCTCCTTCCTAATTCCTGGTGTTTTACCAGGCTTAAGTCAAAATACTGTATAGATTTGATGTAATCATTTTTAGCATTTTGATAATTGCCTTTTGATTTGGAATTAGCCAGATGGTAAAAAGCGGCGCCCAACTCTTTATAGTTTAAGGCTTTGCCCCATTTATCGGTTGGTCTTTGTAAGTCTAAAGCTCTATTAAGGAAGTCTATGGCTTCTGTAAACTCTTGTTTTTTGTAGGAAAGAACTCCCAAGCAATTAAGCGTCAAGGGTAAGCCCCACCTGTCACCGAATTTTTCCCAGATATCATAACTTTGATTATAAAAGACTTCTGCTTTTTCATAATCTTTTTCTGCCGTCAAAACCCTACCTAAATCATTCAGAGAAAGGGCTTTCCCCCATTCATCTAGCAACTCTTCAAATAGCCGTAGACTTTCTTTCAGCACCCATTTCGCGTCTTTATAATTTCCTTGGTTTAACAGGATAACCCCTACTATTATCTTGCAGTATCCCAGCCCACGCCTGGCATCATCTTTCACCTTTGCCTCTGCATTGAAGTCTTTTTCATATTTCCCCCATATTTCAATGCTTTCATTGAGTTTGGAAAGTGCCATGGTATAATCACTTTGGAGAAATGCCAACCCACCAGCACCGTATAAAGCCTTGGCACGTGAAACGGAAGAATCAGAACCGGTTGTCTGATCTAACAAGGCTTCTAGCCACTTGCGCCCTTCACTTAAGTGACCTCTCAGGTTCCAGAACCAGAAAAGGTTTCCGGCTAACCCTAAACCTAGTTGACACATGTCTGCATTTTCCAAACACCATTCTAGAACTGCTCTGAAATTCTCATACTCCAGATTCAGTTTATCCAGCCACCTACCCGGACCTCTTTCCGCACTGGTAAGCTTTGTTTCTGCCTCTGCGGCAAAATCAAAAAAAAGGCGGGAGTGGATCTCTTTGATGAAGTACATCTCACCATTTATTTTCAAGCGTTCAAGGGCGTAGGACCTGATAGTCTCCAGCATACTATACCTGAATTGCCCGTCAAACTGAATCTGGGTTCCTTTTTTCAAAAGCCTTTTGCCCACTAAAGATTCTATGGCATTGTCAATATCTTCATCAGACAGGTCGTTAATTTTAGACTTATTTGTGCTATTGAAATTGCTCTGCTTGATTTTCTTAAAAAAGCACTTTGCCATAATAGGCGTAAAACCTCCTTCAAAAACCGATAGAAACCGGAAGACTTGTCTTTCCTCGTCCTTCAAAAAAGAATAATTCCAACTGTTTGTTTCTTGGATTGTCTTATACAGTTCAATGATATTTAGATAGGTGTTACTGTTATTCAAGAAGCCACTGCTTTTTATTCTTTTCAAGACAACTTTAGGTTCTACCTTATCTATATGGCTTGATATGGTTTCTATGGCTAAAGGGAGGCCCTTTGTTCGCATGCAAATCTCCGCGACCTCCCTAGAATTGGCTTCTGTTAATTCAAAGGAGGAATTGAATTCTTGGGCACGTTCCACAAAGAGACTGATAGAACAGAAATTAGCAATCAGGTCCTCTGGAGGCAAAGTCAGGTCGGCTGGCTTAGGAAAATTTAAAGGGAATAACTTAATTACGTTCTCCTGTTCAATACCAAGTTTGCATTGGCTGGTAATAAGCAGTTTTAAATTCTCACAATTTGCCTGCAACTCTTGAATAAAATCATTTGCATCCAGTAAATTCTCAAAATTATCGAGCACCAATAAAAAGCTTTTCTTTTTCAAAAAATTAATCAGGTGACGAGGAGATTTGACCTCAGGGAATTCAACTGTGGGGGCAATTTCCGTGGGAACTTGTTTAGGGTTAAGTACAGAGGCTAAGGGAATAAAACGAACGTCTACATCGGCCAATTCTTTCGCTATTTCAATAGCTAACCGTGTTTTGCCTATTCCATTACAGCCTGTCAAGGTAACTATCTTACTGCCATATGGGCGGAAAAATTCCTTAATTAAGGCTTTCTCCTCATGCCGGCCAAAAAATTTATTGACAGGGATAGGAACTTCACCAGAGTGTATTCTTATAATTGGGGACCTCTCATCTAAGGTTTTCTTTCCGTAAGAAGCTTTGTTAGGGAAAAAAGGAATTTTGGCAATATCACCCTGCCTCTGGTCAGGAGAATGCACTTCTGGTTTTGGGGCTGCTCCACCATACTTGTCGACAAGATATTGCTCTGTGAGTTCAGCTAGCGTGCGCAGTGACATATAGTCAGGATAACACCTTTTTCCAGAAACCAAGGCAGAAATCAATCCGTCTGTAAACATGGTGGTACTGCCATCTGGAGCAATGAGAGCAGGTTTGGTATGATTAGAAGAGCAAAATAAGGCGGTTCCTTTTTCAGGCACTACTTCCAGAACATCTTCTCCGGTACCTACCTCCTTGAAAACTTCGAGAGTCTGTATGGTGGCAGCCTTTTCTGCCAATCCCATAAAATCCTTGGCCGCAGACCCTGAGAAGCAACAATCAAGGATAACCGTCTTACGAATATGACTGGCAAACTCTTTTAAAGTAAAGGCTAGTGAGCGGATCCCGATGGAAGTGGGACCGGGATTACTTCCTTCTGTTCCCTTGATAGCCAGGTAATATTCCTGTCCCCTTTCGACAAAATCACCGTGACCGATATAATAAAAGATCAAGTCCTTTGCCTTGCTTCCTGATGCACGAAGACGATCAATGCCTGATTCAAGGAACCGAGCCATCTCTACGTGGATATCTGAAGCGGAAAGAGGAGTGTCAAAAAAATCCAGAAAATTTTCCTTAGGGACATTGAAGTGACTCATGAAATAGTCGCGCACGCTGTTAGAAGCATGCATGAAGGCATTTATCCCATTATTGAAGTTTATGGCTTTTGGATACTCACTTGCGCCAAGTAAAATCACCAGGGTGGTTTCACCAGTTGGCTTGGTCTTAACAGTTGCCATATCATTAAGTCAAAAAGTTTTCCTTTACGTATTTACTATGAAAATACTATTTTTTTTAATAATTTTTATATTTTGACAATATTTTTTATCTTTAATCTCATTGTTTTAGAACTGATACAACAATTAGGTCTCAGCTCCCTATCCCTTATGGGGAGACTTTGAATTTATTGGGCAGATGATGAGAGGTTAGATAACTAAAAAGAGTGTAGAGACATGTTATTCTCGGTGACCCATATTCATCAAAAGAATTGACTATTACTTTTAATTCACCCACAAAAGTGCCCTAACCAGTTTAAGGCAAAGATGAAGGTATAGGAAATCAGAGTAGGGTGGTTGATTTTGGAGAACTCCTTTTGGGCAGTCTTCCACCTCCAAACTAATTCACACTTAAATAAGAAACCTAATAACAGCAGAGAACATGGAAAAGAAGGAGATCACTATCAGAATAGATAAAGTAGAATCAAACGAGGCTACCCAAAGTGCCAGGGAACTTAGAAGCTACCTTAAAAGCGAAATAGAAGAATTACAAATCGATATCAAGAAAGAAGCTACCGACACAATGGATTTTGGGGCTACCCTTGTCCTAATATTGGGCGCTCCGGTATTGGTAGAGCTAGCGAAAGGAATTGCGGACTTTATCAGAGCCTATGGATCTAAAGCTGAGTTTACCATTGAGTGCAATGGTAAATCGATCATATTCAAAGGAGGAACCGAGGATGCCGCCAAGATTGCTGAGTCACTGAAAGAAATCTGTGCCCCTTCTGCTACCTGATTCAATGAAAGGAGTTTCCTGCGCTCATGTAGCGTTGTAAGGGTTCACGTATTTGAATGGTTTAAACCCTGTTTCTGAGAAGATGCTCAAAGTATTTTATCTAGTATACTTTTGGATTTCAATGAACCTTTCAATTATCAAAGATGGCTATCTTAACCTCTCCTCATGATGCACCTTTCATCTTTAAGATCAATTTGAGAGATAATCATGAGAAGGATACATCTGAATTCTCCATTGAAGTTACTGGTAAAGACCCAAAAACAGACCAGGTAATAACCAGTTCCTATTTATTGGCTGACAAAAGCCATGTTGCGTATCTTAATTTTTATGACACCTTAGCAAAAGACTTTGATTTGCGTGTACCATTGAACAGACGTCGTGAAGAAAAACTATTTGTCAAGAACAATTTCAACACACTACTGAATAAGAATATTGCCCCCACCATCCTATATGGATATGGAGACCCGGCAGCTATTCGGGTAGATGGAAAAGAAGGCCAGGAAAAACCATGGTTTTACCTGCTTGCCACCTCCAACGATGCCCCAAACTCTTTTCCAATTATCCGGTCAAGGGACCTTACGGAGTGGGAGTTTGTGTCCTTTGTTTTCCCAAGTGGGGAAAAACCAGAATGGGCTATTGACGGTGAGAACATCAGTGATTTCTGGGCTCCCGAAATGCATAAAATTCAGGAGGAGTATGTCACCTGTTTCGTCGCCCGTGAAAAGGAAACCCATGAACTATGCATCGGCATCGCTACGTCACCCGAACCCACTGGTCCCTTTGTTTCAGGAAAAGAACCACTTTTAAAAGGGAATGTCATTGATCCACACATTTTTGTGGATGATGACAAGAGGGTCTATTTTTATTGGAAAGAGGACAATAACGACCTTTGGCCCAGTAAACTTCTCGATTTCCTGTATCGGAACCCACTTTTCATCAAGGATCTCTTCCTCACCAAAGAAAATCAAGTCACTGCCTCCTTCGTTCTTACGCTTTGGCCGTGGACCCAAACGCTCAAACCAATGGAGCGATTCATGGTTAACCAAGTACTAATTGAAGCGGTTGTTTCTGAATTCTCAGCCTTTTATGAACGGTTAACCGGGTTTATGGCCCAACAACCAAACTCTATTCAAATTGAAATCAAATCACTCCTTGAAGTATTAAGGACTCCCATTTATTCCCAGCAACTTACACCAGCTGGGTATAAGCTTATGGGGGATAAACAGAAGGTCATCGAAAACGACCAGGAATGGGAAGCTCACTTAGTGGAAGGGACATGGATAACCAAGCGGAATGACAAATACTATATCTTCTATTCAGGCAATGACTTTTCCACTGACCAGTATGGAATAGGTGTAGGTATTGCCGAATCACCGGTTGGTCCTTTCACAAAAATGGACGAACCGCTTTTGCGTTCAAATTCAGAGTGGTGGGCTCCGGGACATCCTTCGATAGTAGTGGGACCAGATGGAAATTCTCAGATGCTACTTCACGCATATTATCCCGGAAAGGCTGGCTACAAACAGTTCCGCGCCTTGCTTTCAGTACCTATACAATTTGAACCCGACGGTGTCCTAGTGGTCTGACTCTATTCCAGAACATACTTATAGAAGAGGAGAAGCAAGAATTCTCATTTGCCCCGCTTTGTATAAGTAGGTATGCTGGATCTGACATCCATAATGCTAGCCTTCTTCTACGGCTGGCTATTTCACCTATTTTCCAATTATCCCATTGAAGCACTCTTCAGCACACGTGAGTTTGAAGATGGGCGTTTAAAAGTTGCAGGGAAGTAACTGAAAAAATAAAATTTACTTGCCCAAAAGAAAGCCCCTTTTGAAGAAGTAGCCCTAAAATGCCATAGCTCCGGTCTCCCTGCCCTTCCAAGTGGCGAAAATTTGCCCAGTTTCACCAAACAGCTTTCTTAAAAAACCCTGACTTCCGCCCATCTCACCAATCCTTCAGGTAAAGCCGGCGGAAGCCAGGGCATTTCTTTCTGGTATTCAATTTTCAGGTCTGGCTTTGTGCCAGGTTTAAGGTATTAAATATTGGATAAATTCTTTTTACGCACCTGTTCCTCTAGGATTCCGGTGTCTTTTGTTAGGGTTCAGGTCTTGGCTGCTGGAATAACGTTCCCAGTCCAGTGGCAGAGCTAAGTGGGGAAGGTTCCCTGAGGTTGGGGTAAAACGGGAATCAACTCCCCGTTTCCATCCATTTCTTCTCAAGTTGAACCGAAAACAAATCTACCCAGGTTTCCCTGCTTCTGCCCCATCCCTGGCCCTGGGCTATTCCCAACCCCGCCCTGTGATTTTTCACAGACCCCTAAAGGAATTTGCCCGGGCATCCCCAGTCTTTTCCCAGAAAAGCTGGTATGCACAAAGAAGCTGATTATCCTCCTCTATCAGCTTCACCCGTGATACGTAGCTAGCTTATACTCAGTTTGTTACTTTTCCAATACAGCCATTAAAAAAAAAAAGGGCCTTTCCCTTACACACCTATTAATAATCATTTTATGCTTTCATTTTCTATTCCTTACCTAGTGAGTAGGCTGTCGCATTACAGGAGCTACCACCCTGAAGGGGTAAAGGGATTGCTGGAATGGAAGTCATAACTCCTAAATTAGAGACCGGGAATACGTCTATGCCTCTCTCTTGAACCTATATGTGGGATGTTTATATCTATTTTGGCTTACTGATCCTCAGCATCGGGCTCTGGGCATCCTGCTACGGGCGTTTGGCGACGGGCCTGAAGGTGCTGGGCTTCGCCTTGCTTCTCAACCTGGGCATGGAAGGTTATGCCGCCTATCTGATGTTCCAGTTGAAGAGGAACCTGTACATGTACCATCTGCTCATTCCCATCCAATACACCTTATACACGCTGGTGTTCTATTTTGCCTTTCACAGGCCAAAGGTAAAGCAAGCGGCCCTGGCCTCCATTCCGGCCTACCTGCTGGCGGTGATGTTTATCTTGGTAAGTCTCCAGGTATCAAATGAATACAATTCCTTGGCCCGGTCCCTGAAAAACGTGTTGTTGGCCGCTTGGGCCCTATTTTATTACACAGACGTTTTCAAAGGCCTGATGGTCCAGCGCCTGGAAAAGGAACCCATGTTCTGGATCAGTACGGGCTTCCTTTTCTATTCCCTCGGGAACTTCTTTGTAGATGGATTGATGAACCATATCTTAGAGCAGTCTTATGAACTGGGCCACACGCTCTATTTCATCAACGTAGTACTAGGGCTGCTCCTGAATGTGACCATCCTGATCTCCTTCGCGCTGGCCAGAAAGCAGACCTCCGGGAACCTCGCCTTGGCTCCAAGCCCTTGAACCTTACTATCCGATGATGTCTGATGTGTATTTGATTGTCTGTATCGGGACGGCCCTCATGCTGGCGCTTGGGCTCTTCATTTCCTTTATCACCTTCGCCTACAACAGAAAGCGCATGGAACACCAGAAGGAAGTGGAAGGTCTGTCAGAGGCCTATCAAAAAGAGATTTTCAAAGCCCAGGTAGAGGTTCAGGAGCAGACTTTCCTGGCCATATCACAAGAGATCCATGACAACGTGGGCCAGGTACTGTCTTTGGTGAGGCTCCATGTCAGTACGTTAGATTGCGGCGGCAATGCTTCTTCCCTCCAGAAGGTGGAGAGCAGCAAAGAGCTCCTGGACCAGGCCATTGAGGACCTGCGCGACTTATCTAAAAGGCTCAACAGCAACTACGTGGTGCAGCAGAGCCTGTCGTCCCTACTTCAGTTCCAGCTTGGCTTGTTACAGAAAACGGGGGCCTTGGAAGCCTCTTTCAGGCTGGTGGGCGAGGAACAGGCCCTGGAGCCGGAGAAGAAGCTGCTCCTGCTCCGGATCGCGCAGGAAGCGCTCCAGAACATCATCCGCCATGCTGAGGCCTCGTTTATCTGGGTAGAACTCAGCTTTGCCCCAGATAAGATGGTGTTGCAGATCAGAGATGACGGGAAAGGCTTCCCTACGGCAGGACAGGTTTCGCCCCAAGGCACGGGCACCCATAACATGTACTACCGGGCCGCGCTGATCGGGGCCAGACTCTCCATCCAGAGCAGCCCGGCTGGCACCCAGGTATTAATTGAAATCCCTTAAAACAATGATGATGCTTTCCCCTACCCCTACTAAAGTCGCCCTGGTAGATGACCACAAGCTTTTCCGCAAAGGGTTGCAGGAACTCATCAACGGGTTCAGCGGCTACACCGTTTGGCTGGAAGCAGAGAACGGGAAAGACTTTATCCGAAAACTCCTCCCCGAGAGCCTGCCCGCCATTGTGGTTCTGGACATCAGCATGCCCGTGATGGACGGCTTTGAGACCGCCAGGTGGCTCCAGGAGCATTACCCCGAGGTGAGGATCCTGGCTCTTTCCATGAGCAAAGATGATGAGACGGTCCTTCGCATGTTGAAATGCGGGGTAGACGGTTACGTATTGAAGAACGCCGATCCCTCTGAGCTCCGGATGGCCCTGGAGGCCCTGGAGTCTAACGGAAGCTACTACGCCAGCAGCGTGGGCGAAATCCTGAAAAGGGACCTGAAGGGAACCCACCAGACGGAGGTGGAATTGACCCCACGGGAGATGGACTTCCTAAAGTTGGTGTGCCAGGAACTGCCCTACAAATCCATGGCCCCTGTTCTTAATATATCTGACCGGGCCGTGGAGGCCACCCGCGAAAGCCTTTTCCGGAAGCTGGGCGCTGTCTCCAAAGTGGGACTGGTGCTGTACGCCATCAAGCACGGTATTTACAAGGTGGAATAGCCCTACCTGAGTTTTACCCGTCTTTTCTCCAAAATGCCAAGAAAACCCAGAGCAGGACAAAAGGGCTATCAATAGGCACATCAAACTTTTCTGCCGGGGTCTATAGACTTAGCTTATTCCCTTTTCTTATTACAATCATGTAGAGAAAAGGTAACTTAACCTGTTCTTTAAAAACCTAACGCATGACTGGTACCATACAGTTATTAGATGTAGGCGATGGCGATGCTATTCTGGTGCACCTGCACAAAGAGGGCAAAGACCTGGTCCTAGTGATTGATGGTGGCCAGGAGCGGCATTATGAACAGGTGGTAAAACCGGCCCTCTCAAAGCTGCTACAGGAACTAAACAAAATCGCCCCAGACATTATAGTTGCCACCCATTATGACAGTGACCATATCGGCGGCTTAATCCCCTTGGTGCAGGACTACCTGCTCGGGATAAAGGAAGTGTGGGTACACCGTAGCCCAGAGCTAGGTCCTGAGGACGGACAGATTTTGGCCTCCTCTGATAAAAAGGCGCGGTTAAAGCACCTGGGGTTGGAGCGTTTGGAAGAATCACTTGCCCGGGAAACTTACACCGGCCACCTGGAAACGATCACCAGCAAATCGGCTCTACTGATAGAATCCCTAAAACAATTAGATACGTTCTTAGGCCTTCTGCCAGCAACAATGGTTCGGCAGGTATTCCATGGCGATTCCTACCCAGGTTGGCCTGAGATAAAAGTCCTGGGGCCTGAAAAGGGGTATTACCAAAAGCTTTTCCCCGCCTGCACCTCTTTACAGGACCTGGTAGTAGCAGAAACCCGTGACTTTTTGACAGCCACCCCTGGGGCGGTTGAGGTAAAGGAAAAAACCAACCCAAACCCAGTCCAGGATCCCTGTCTTAGGCTGAAAGACGATTCCAGGGTGAGTCTGACGGCTACGAACAAAGCCAGCATTATTATAGCCCTGGACAAGGGAGATCAGCGTTTCCTTTTTACGGGTGATGCAGGTATTCCATCCTTCAAAGCAATCCCAGCCTGGGAAAAGGAGCTGAAAGACCTTTACTGGCTCAAAGTTCCCCATCACGGCAGCGACAACAACATTTCCAAAGAACTCATAGACCTTATGCGCCCGGAGTATGCCGACAGCTCCGGCGACCGGCACCAGGACCAGCATGTATTGGATTGCATTGCCAGGAACACAGTGGATAAATCCGTCAGATCCACCAAAACTTCCGGCTGCCTTATCTTTCCTATCTAAGGAAAGCCCCTGGTAACTCACCCGAATTGACCTTCTCCGGAATACTAAAAAAGCTTCTTACCTTGTTTTGCGGCTCTGTTTCAACTGCTGCAGCAACTGCGCCATTTCCTGCACTTTCTCGGGATGCTTCTGGGCCAGGTTCTGGGTCTCGCCCTGGTCTGTGCTCAAGTCATACAGCTGGGGAGCCTCTGCGTTGCCGGTTTCAAGGTTGGTGAGCGTATTCAGCGCCGGGCCTTTGTTGGGTTCAATGTACTTCCAGTTTCCTTTTACCAAAGCCAGGGCACCGCCTTGCTGCACCAGCACCTCGCGGCCCATGCTGGATTTACCCAGCAAGGTGGGCATCAGATTCTCACTGTCTGGCGCGTCTGTGGCCGCCAGGGGTTGCCGCAAGAAAGCAGAGAAAGACGCTACCAAATCAACCTGGCTTACCAACGCATCTGAGATGGCGGGCTTCACCTTTCTCGGCCACGCCACGATGAATGGGACTCGGGTGCCGCCTTCAAACGCGCTGTACTTCCCGCCCCTGAGCGGGCCGGCGGGCAGATGCCCGTTTTGTTTGGTGACAGCCTCGTCTTCGTAGCCGTCATTGAGCACGGGGCCGTTGTCGCTTGTGAAGATAATGAGCGTGTTCTTGGCAAGCCCCAGCCTCTCCAGCTCTTGGCGGATCTCCCCCACCGCCCAATCCATCTGTAGGATCACATCACCCCGGTAGCCTAGCCCGCTTTTGCCTTTGAAAAAGGTAGAGGGCATGCGGGGCACATGGGGCTCGGTGAGGCTGTAGAAGAGGAAGAAGGGCTGGTCACGGCCAGCGCCCATGAAGTCCTTGGCTTTCTGCAGAAACGTCAAAGGCACCTCTTCGTCGGTCCAGCGCGCCTTGGTGCCCCCGCTCATGTACCCTATGCGGCCTATGCCGTTCACGATGGTGTTGTCATGCCCGTGGTTGGGCGAGGCCTTCATCTTGAGCAGTTCAGGGTTCTCCTTCCCCGTTGGCTCCAGGCCTACTTTTTTCGCATAATCCACCTGAATAGGATCAGAGGGATCCAGACCCAGCACGCGGCCATTCTCCATGAACACGGTGGGCACCCGGTCTGCCGTGGCCGGAAAGAGGAACGAATAGTCAAATCCGCGTTCATTGGGGCCGGGGGTGATCTCTGCGTTCCAGTCTTTCTCCACGGCAGTGCCCAGGCCCAGGTGCCATTTCCCCACCACCCCAGTCCGGTAGCCCGCCCGCTGGAAAAGCGCCGGCAGCGTGGTAATCCCTTCCGGAATGATAAGGGCAGCATCTCCGGGCAATACCCCCGTCCCGGACTTGCGCCAGGGGTATTCGCCGGTCATGAGACCATAGCGGGAGGGGGTGCAGGTGGCAGACGTGGAGTGGCCGTTCGTGAACTGGATTCCTTCTTTGGCCAGTTGGTCCAGGTGCGGCGTCTTTATTTTGGTAGCCCCGTAGGAACTCAGGTCACCGTACCCCAGGTCATCCACATAAATAAGCACCACGTTGGGCCTTTTCTGCGCCATGGCCGGAAAGCTAGCCCAAAGGCTACTCAGTACTAAAAGGTGCAGGGCTAAAATGAATTTGGCTATACTAGGAAAGATTCTTCCTGTAGGAATGGGGAAAGGATTCATGTGTTTTAGTACTTATGTGTTAAAGTGGCATTGCTGGACAAGCGGCTTCCTGCAGAGGCAGTAAGGTTATATTTTCAGGTGCTTTAAAGGGGAATGGAGCACCAATAAGCAAAGTAAAGTAGAAAGGTAGTAGGGTTGTTTCCTGCCCACCGTCTGACTTGTTTCCTGTTTACTGAATGAAATAGGAGATACCACCATGGCCGCTACTCCCCTATTTCTTTGGCTTTTTGGGCTAGTTTCCCAGAAACGAGCATGAAAGAGTAAGTAGCTAAATCACGAAGAACAGGGACCCACTACCAAGGGAGAAAATGGTTGTTTAGGGCCTGCTTCTGAGAAAACACGCCCTAAACAATCTGGCAATTCTACCTTCGTTCAGGCTACTTCAGGAACTAACTGCCCCATCGCTTTAGCACCGCTAAGCAACTACAAGGGAGGGCTAGTTTCAGCCTATCTAGAGGAAAGAAGCCCGGAAACAACTAAATCAATTGCCTTATTAGACTTGAGCCAACACTTAATATATTACCCAATGGAGCGGTCCAGGTGGACGTACCCGCCGTCTACATGCATGAGTTGGCCCGTGGTATGGCTGGACTGCGGGGAGAGCAGAAAAACTACCATGGCGGCAATCTCAGCGGGGGTGGTCATGCGCTGCTCCAGGGGGATTTTTGCGGTGATGGAGTTCAGCTTGGTCTCCGGGTCATCAAAGGTGCTGATCCAGGATTCATAGAGCGGGGTCCAGGCTTCGGCTACGATCACGGCATTCACCCGGATTCCATAGGGCAACAGCTCTACGGCCCACTCGCGGGTAAGGGCGTTGCGGGCACCGTTGGCCGCGGCGTAGGCCGAGGTGCCGCCCTGACCTGTCTCAGCAGTCTTAGACCCGATGTTCACAATGGCCCCTTTGGCGGCCTTGAGGGCAGGCAAGGCATGGTGGGCCAGCAGGTAATAGTGGATGACGTTCTTATGGAGCGAGGCTACAAAGTCTTCGTAATTACCTTTCTCCAGCCCTACCCCATCGTTCACCCCCGCGTTGTTCACCAGTCCGTCTATGCGGCCAAACTGCCGCAGTACTTCCTCCACCGCTTTTTTACATTGCTCCGGATCTGATAGCTCGGCCACCACCTGGGCAGCCAGGCCGCCTTCTTTTTGGACCTCGGCCACCGTTTTGAGGTTATCTTCCTCATTTCGGCCTAAAATCACCGGAAAGGCCCCCTCGGCAGCCAGGGCTTTCACAATCCCTTCCCCAATGCCTTTGGCTCCGCCTGAAACAATGATGACTTTTTCTTTTAGCTGTAAATCCATGGGTTGCTCTATTAAGTCAGATGATAAAAAGCGGTGGCGTTTCCTCCGAAAATAGCTTCCTTCTCCTCCTGGCTGAAACCGGAAAAATACTCCTCCACCAGAGAAAGCATGCGCTCATAGGAGGCTGCCACCAGGCAGACGGGCCAGTCAGAGCCATACAAGAGCCGGCTGGGGCCGAAGGCTTCCACCACGGAGTCCAGGTAAGGGTAGATGTCTTCCTTTTTCCAGTTCTGCCAGTCGGCCTCGGTCACCATGCCCGACACCTTGCAACTCACATTCTCATGCCGGGCCAGGGCCTGCATGCCTTTTTTCCATTCCGCCAGCTCCCCGTTTTTGATCCGGGGTTTGGCCAGGTGGTCAATAACAAAAGGCTGGTTTGGGAAAGCGGCCATCAGTTTTTCCGTGTTGACCAACTGGTCGGGGTAAATCAGGACGTCATAGGTGAAGCCGTACTTTTCCAGTTGGGCAATCCCGCGCAGGAATTCGGGGCGCAGCATGATGGTTGGGTCTGGGTGGCCCTGCAATACGTATCGGAACCCCTTCAGCTTTGGGAAATGACTATAGTAGTCCAGGCGCTCGCCTACCTCCTCTGCCAGGAGATCAACCCAGCCTACCACGGCTTTCACAAATTCGTGTTTCCGGGCTGTTTCCAGCAAAAAGTCATTTTCGTGTTCGGGCTGGGAATGCTGCACCAGCACACAGCCGTCAAAGCCGTGCTGGCGCAACACCGGTTCCAGGTCTTCCGGGTAAAAATCCCGTTGAATGACGGCCATTTCTTCCGTGATCCAGCTGTCGCGCACGGGGTTGAACTTCCAGAAGTGCTGGTGGGCGTCAATTCTGGCCATAGGCTTTCACTTCCTGCCGGGAAGAACCCAGACCGTCAATCCCTAACTCTACTACGTCTCCGGCCTTGAGGTACAGTGGCGGATTCATGCCCAACCCAACCCCGGCGGGCGTACCCGTGGTGATGAGGTCTCCGGGTAACAAAGTCATGAACTGACTCAGGTAAGACACCAGAAAAGGGATCTTGAAGATAAGGTTAGAAGTATTGCCGTCCTGCATGGTTTTTCCGTTCACGGTGAGCCAGAGGCGCAGGTTGTCAATATCGCCTACTTCCTCTGGGGTGGCCAGAAACGGCCCCACCGGCGCGAAGGTATCGCAGCTCTTGCCTTTCACCCACTGGCCGCCCCGCTCCAGCTGGAAGGCGCGCTCACTATAGTCATTGTGCAACACGTAACCTGCTACGTAGTCCAGGGCCTCTTCTTCAGAGACATAGCTGGCTTTCTTTCCTATCACTACGCCCAACTCTACTTCCCAATCCAGTTTCTCTGATCCTTTGGGAATCACGACGGCATCATTGGGGCCGCAAAGGGCGGTGGTGGCTTTAAAGAAAAGGATGGGTTCCTCGGGTACTTTGGCGTTGGTTTCGCGGGCATGGTCTGCGTAGTTCAGGCCAATGCACACAATCTTGGAAGGCCGCGCAATGGCAGATCCCAGCCTTACCCCGGCCGGTACTTCCTGCAGCTGCGCTCTTTGCTCCTGCAGGTAAGCCTGCAGCCGCGCCAGCCCGTTATTCTGAAAAAAAGCCTCGTTGTAGTCTTCGCCGAAGGCCGAAACATCATATGGCACATTCTCCAGGAGAACACCGGGCTTTTCCTGCCCCTCTTCTCCAAATCTGAATAATTTCATAGGTATGGGTACTTAGTAAGGTGATTGCTTTAGTTGTTCAGGGTGATAAACCCGCCGTCTATGGGGTAGTCACAACCGGTGATGAACCCGGCTTCGTCAGAGCAAAGGAACAAGGCCAACGCCGCTACTTCCTCTGGTTTGCCCATACGGCCAATGGGTTGGGTTTTGGATAATTTCTCAAACATTTCCTCTTCCTGGCCGGGATAACTTTTGGCCAAAAATCCGTCTACAAAGGGTGTATGCACGCGGGCCGGGGAAATACTGTTGCACCTGATCTTGTGCGCCAGGTAATCTTTGGCCACCGAAAGGGTCATGGCATGGATGGCGCCCTTGCTCATGGAATAGGCAAACCGATCCAGAAGGCCCACATGCGCCGCAATAGAGGCCAGGTTCAGGATAGCGCCGCCCTGGCCTTTCATTTTTTCCACCGCGGCCTGCAGGCAATGGAAGGCCCCCTTCACATTTACCTGGTAAATCCGGTCCAGGTCTTGCCCAGTGGTAGTCTCCACGTTGCCAATATGGGCCACGCCGGCATTATTCACCAGAATATGGACCTGCCCCAGTCGGGCAAACACGGCCCGAACCTGTTCCTGCTGGCTCACGTCACAGCTGTGCGCCACGGCTTTGCCTCCCGCCGCTTCAATGGCAGCAATGGCTTCCCGGGCGTTTTCTTCCTGAAGCTCCAGTATGTGGACTTCGGCGCCTTGCCGGGCGAAAACCTGGGAGATGGCTTTCCCGATGCCGCTGCCCCCGCCCGTTACTACCGCAGTTTTTCCTGTCAATGTAAACATGTTGCTAGTTCTATAAATTAAAGGGAAACTCCCCGCTTCCAGAAAATAAAGTCGTCCTGGCCCAGGGCCATGGCTTTGGTGTCATATTCGCCGCTGGCCAAGCCAATCATGTATTCTAAAAATTCCTCGCCCGTTTCCTGCACCGTTTTGTCACCGGCAATGATGCCTCCCGCGTCCAGGTCAATGATATCTGACAGGCGGGTCGCCAGCTGGGTATTGCTGGCTACTTTCACCACGGGGCAAACGGGGTTGCCCGTGGGGGTGCCCAAGCCGGTAGTAAAGAGGATAAGGTTGCACCCAGAACCCGCCAGACCGGTGGTAGACTCCACATCATTGCCGGGGGTACAGAGCAAGGTAAGGCCGGGTTTGCGCACATATTGGCCGTAGCCCAGTACATCGGTGACTGGCGAGGTCCCTCCTTTCTTGGCGGCCCCGGCCGATTTGATGGCATCAGTGATGAGGCCGTCCTTGAAATTGCCGGGCGAAGGGTTCATGTCAAACCCCGACCCAACGGCCAACGCCCGACCGGCATAGTCCCGCATGAGCGTCTCAAAACGCCCCGCGGTTTCCTGGTCCACGCACCGGTTGAGCAACTCCTGCTCTACCCCGCAAAGCTCCGGGAACTCACTCAGCATGACGCTGCCGCCCAGGGCCGCCACCAGGTCTGCGGCATAGCCTACCGCCGGGTTCGCTGATATCCCGGAAAAGCCGTCGGAGCCGCCGCATTCAACCCCTACCACCAATTTGCTTAAAGGGGCTGGTGCGCGGTGGCACTGGTTGGCCTGGGTGAGGCCTACGAAGGTTTCATAGATGGCATCGGTCATCATCTGGGCTTCAGAGGCCATCTGCTGTTGCTCAAAAACCAGCAAGGGTTTGGCAAAATGAGGGTCCCGCTCCCGGATTTTTTCCTGCAGAATAGACACTTGGGCGTGCTGACACCCCAGGCTCAACACCGTAATACCGGCCACGTTAGGGTTCACGCAATAGCCGGCCAGTACAGCGCACAGGTTCTCGGAGTCTTCGCGGGTACCACCGCAACCCCCGTCATGCACAATGAATTTGATTCCGTCTACCTGTTCAAAAACCCGGGGACTGGCCACATAGGTAGAGATTATCGGAAGGGGGGCTTTTTTTAAGTCCTGGCCCTGCCTCACCTGGTTCACCAGTTCCCTTACCTGTAGCTGGTATTGGCTGGACGTGGCGTATCCCAACTCTTTGAGGAAGGCTTCTTTCAAGGCTTCCACGTTTCTGTTCTCACAGAACACGAGGGGCAACACCAGCCAGTAGTTGCGGGTACCCACCTGTCCGTCCTCCCGATGGAAGCCCATAAAGCTCCGGTTCAGCCATTTGCTGATGTCGGGGGCCTGCCACTGGTACTCCTCGGTTTTTTGGGAGAAATCGCCGGCGGCGTGTTTCAGGTTCTGGGTGGTAAGTAAGGTTCCCTGGGGCAGGGATTGGGTGACCTTGCCTACCAGAACGCCATACATGAAGACCTCATCGCCCGTTGCCATGGGTTGAAGGGTGAATTTATGCTTGGCGCTGACTTGATCTTTTAAGGTGAGGATTTGCCCCTGGAAAGAAACCGCCTCTCCGGCCGCTAAATCCCGAAGGGCTACCAGCACATTATCTTTGGGGTGGATTTGCAGAAATGCCTGCTTAGGGTTCTTTTCCATCATAACTCAGATTGTATTATAAACACATGCATTCTTTTGGGGCCGTGCGCCCCAATCACGAGCGACTGCTCAATGTCGGCGGTTCTGGAGGGGCCGGCAATAAAGGTTCCGTAGCCGGTGGCGTCTACCTTGATGTTCGCGTAAGCCTCCTGCATGGTGCCTACCAGGTCCTGTTGCCGCACCACCAGCACCAGATGCTCACAGAGAAAGGGCAGCACCCGCACGGGTACTTGTTCCTCCGTGACCCACACCGCCCCGTTTTCGGCCACGCCCAAAACCCCAGCCACCACGGCCACTTCTACCTGGGCTAAGGCCTCTTTTTCTAAAATAGCCGTTGAAACGTCTCTCCCAAAACCCACCCCTGCTACCGTATTCACCACCCGGTCCGGCGACATGAATCTTTCTTGCAGATAAATCCCCACGCTGACCAGGTCTGGCACCAGCACGCCCACACTGCCGGCTGCGCCGATGCTATGCTGGAACAAGGCCAACCGGTCCTGGGGCAGGGGAACCTGAAAAGGGGGTTTGACCCAAGGAGCCGGGGCCGCCGGCTTGTTCTCTTTGATGCGGTCTAAGATGGCTTGGCGGCTGCTCATTTCGTTTTCCTGTTTTTAAGGTACCAGTCCCGGAAGCTTTCTTTAGGAGGCGAGGGCATGTCCCGCTGCCGGGCCCAGGCATTGAGGCGTTTGTTTTGCGCCACTCCCGGCAGCCACCGCAACATGAACCGGCCCGACCGGCCTGCCAGGCGGTACACCTTGGGGTTGGCCAGCACAGTGGCCATGGCTTGCATGCTTACCGCTTTGGCTTTGGGTACCTGCCCATCCTGGGCCAGCACCTGCCGCCAGAGATACAGCTGGTTGTGGATATCAATCTTCACCGGGCAAACATGGGTACAGGATCCGCAGAGCGTGGAGGCAAAAGGCAGATCGGCATTTTTCTGCCGGTCCAGGTTGGGAGCCAGAATGGCACCGATTGGACCAGAAATGGTATGGTGGTAGCTGTGGCCGCCGCTTCTGCGGTACACAGGACAGGTGTTGATGCAGGCCCCGCACCGGATGCACTTCAATGCCTTGTAGAAATCCTTTTTGCCCAGGTGGGTGCTGCGGCCGTTGTCTACCAGCACCAGGTGCATCTCCTGCCCGGGCGCCGGTTTATGGAAATGGCTGGAATAGGTGGTGATGGGCTGCCCGGTAGCGCTGCGGGCCAACAGACGCAGAAACACGCCCAGATCCTCAGCTTTGGGGATGATCTTCTCCAGGCCCATGCAGGCAATGTGCACCTTGGCCAGATGCACGCCCAAATCGGCGTTGCCTTCATTCGTGCACACTACCAGCCCGCCGGTTTCAGCAATCGCGAAATTGACGCCGGTGATGGCCAGGTCAGAAGAAAGGAATTTTTCGCGGAGGTGTTGGCGGGCGGCTTCTGTCAGATAAGCTGGGTCGGAAGCCCCTTTCTCGGTGCCCAGGTGCTGGTGGAACAACTCCCCTACTTCTTCTTTGCGTTTATGGATACTGGGCAGCACAATATGGCTGGGCGGTTCCTGGGCCAACTGCACTATCCGCTCCCCCAGATCCGTATCCACTACCTCCACTCCCTGGGCAGCCAGAAAATCATTCAGGTGGCATTCCTCGGTGAGCATGGATTTGCTTTTCACCAGCTTCCGGATGCCATGTTGCCGGAGGATGCCCAGGACGATCTGGTTATGTTCTTCCCCGTCGGCGGCCCAATGGACCTGGATGCCGTTTTCACGGGCCTTTTCCTCAAACTGGATCAAAAGCTCATCCAGGTGGGCCAGTACGTGTTCTTTTATCTGCGAGGCCGTTTCGCGGAGCAGTTCCCAGTCAGGGGTTTGCTTGGAGGCTACGTCCCGCTTCTCCCGGATAAACCACAACGCCTGGTCATGCCAGTTAGCCCTTTCCGCATCGGCTTGAAAAGCCGCGGCTGCGGCCGGATGATCTGGTACGGGGATAGTCTTAGGCGTCAACTTGTCCATTTAATATCTGGGCTAAATGAATGACTTGGAGTGGGCTTTTCTGGCGGCGCAAAACTCCTTCCAGGTGCATGAGGCAGGAAACATCTGCCCCGGCAATGTATTCCGCGCCGTTGGCCTGGTGGTCGGCTACCCGGTCCTGGCCCATCTTCGCGGAGACAGCTTCTTCGGTCACGCAGAAAGAACCGCCAAAACCGCAGCATTCATCTGGGCGGGAAAGAGGCACCACTTCCAGGTCTTGCACCAGGCTGAGCAGATAACCCGGTTTGGAGAAAGCCGGGGCGGCCAGCTCAGACATCTGCGCCAGCTGGAGGCCCCGTTGCCCGTGGCAGCCCAGATGGAACCCTACTTTGTGCGGAAAACGGGCCGGCAGTTCTTTCACCTGCAACACATCGGTGAGGAACTCACTTAGTTCATAGATGTGGTTTCTGATGTGGGTGGTTTCGGCCTCCTGCCCGGGCACCTGCAGATGGTCTTTGATGTGCAGCACGCAGGAACCAGAAGGTGACACGATGTAGTCATAGCCCGCAAAGTTTCGGGCAAAGAGAGCGTCGCAACCGGTGGCGAGCGATGCAAACCCAGAGTTGGCCATGGGCTGCCCGCAGCAGGTTTGTTGGAGCGGGTAGTCCACCTCTACCCCCAGTTTCTCCAGCAACTGCAGGGAAGCCACGGCCACCTGCGGGTAAAACTGGTCTACATAACACGGAATGAACAATCCTACTTTCATAGGGCACAGATGGGATTCATGAGTTGCCATTTCTCGCCTTCTTTCGTGCCGGGCAAGGCCTGCTGGTAGGTCCACATGAGCTTTTCCCACTCCTGCACCTTAGGGTTGGCCGCATCCAGTTGGTTTTTCCGCTCAAAGCTGAAGGCCTCGTTTACCTCCAGCAGCATGCACAGGCGGTTTTGCCACCGGTAAATCTCCAGGTGCTCTATCCCGGCGGCTAAAAGGCTTTGTATTATCTCGGGCCAGACGGCTTGGTGGTACTGCTCGTATTCTGATATCAAGGCAGGGTCATTCTTCAGGTCAAGGGTGAGGCAATAACGCGGCATGGGAAGGGATGAAGGGGGAGTTAAGAATTCTGCAATACAACGGGAGTAGGCTCTTGGGAAGAAACGAATCCGGTACTTCTCTGGCGGGCAGCCTCCAGTTTCTCAGAAACCAGGGCATAAACCGCCACCACCAGAAAACAGAACATGGGCACATAGAAGGCAAAGCTGACGTCTTGCGTCAGGTCTGAGAAATACCCCTGCACCGAGGTTAGCACCGCCCCACCCAGAATGGCCATGATCAAACCAGCCCCGCCTATTTTGGTGTCCTGCCCCAGGCCTTTAATGCCCATGCCGTAAATGGTAGGGAACATCAAAGACATACAGCCTGAGATCCCGATCAAGGCGTAGACCCCAAGCAGGCCGCTTCCGTAAATCACGAGGAGCGAGCAAATGACGGCGGCCACCGCTGTCAGGAACAGCAGGGTTTTGGGTTTTATGTATTTCATGAGCAAAGTGAACACGAACCGGCTCACCATGAACAACACCAAGGAGGCGATGTAATAATTAGAGGCCTCGTCTTCGTTCACCTGAAGTTCCTGCATCACGTACCGGATGGCAAACGACCAAACCCCGATCTGGGCACCCACATAAAAGAACTGCGCCACCACGGCGGCCACGTAGTTCTTGTTTTTCAACAGTCTTCTGAAGGTCGGCCCTAAATCCAGGGTGGTATCAGTGTCTGAGGCTTTGGGCATTTTAGTGAACTTTACCGCCAACCACAGCACCACCAAAAACAGCGCGACGCCTACATAAGGGGTCATCACCGCCTGAAGCTCTTCGTATTGCATGGCCTTCAAGTGCTCCGCATCCATGGAAGCCCGTTCTTCCGCTGAGGAGGTGTTCAAGGCAGACAAAATAATGAACTTGCTCAGCAGGGCACCGGAGATAGAACCAATGGGGTTAAAAGACTGCGCTAAATTCAAGCGGCGGGTACCTGTCTCTTCCGGCCCCAGCGCCACAATGTAAGGGTTAGCAGCCGTCTCCAGAATGGAAAGTCCACCCGCCAGCACGTAGAGCGCCACCAGGAAAAAACCATACGACATAAATTGGCTGGCTGGGTAAAATAGCAACGACCCCAGCGTAAACAAGCCCAACCCCACCAGAATACCCGTCTTGTAGGTGTACTTTTTAATGAGAATCGCCGCAGGCAAAGCCAGGCAGAAATAGGCCCCATAAAAAGCAATCTGAATCCAGGAAGTCTGGAAATCTGACATGCTCATGATGCGCTTGAAAGCCGCCAGCAAGGTATCCGTCATGTTATTGGCCAAGCCCCAAAGAAAGAATAGGCTGGTGACTAACACAAACGGTAAGACATTGCCTGACCTGAAAAGCGAGACTTTCTTAGTAGCTGACTCCATGGTTCCTGTAGGTTAGGTGTTAAATGAATTTCAAGGGCGAATCCGGGCCTGCATTCTGATCATTACCTTCCCGGACAGCTTTATTTTCATAGTCCGTTGCCTCCTTATTGGGAAGGCCTTCTTCCTGCTGCCAACGGCTCCAAATAAAGGTTTATCAAAGGCAATTGAGGAAGAATTCAGCCAAGGCTTGTTTACAAATAAAGAGAATTCAACACATTAAAACCTGTAGACATTTACCTAATTATTAAGAGATTTTATCCTGATTAAGGAGCAAACGCTTATATTCATGCCAAAAGAAAGTCCTTCCTTCTATACTTCTGCGTGTCACCAGTTTTTAAGCTATTTATTTCTTCCTCACCGTACCCACGCACTCATGAAACCGCACCTGCTAAAGCTTTCTACCGGCGGACCGTTGCAGTCCTTCAGCATCAGGCAAGACACCGTGCCCTACATCAATAACCGGTGGCATTACCACCCAGAGGTGGAATTGATCCATATTAAAAAAGGGGAAGGCCTGCAATTTGTGGGAGACAGCATTCAACGGTTCGCCTCAGATGAATTGCTGCTCATTGGCTCCAACCTCTCCCATTACTGGCGTTTTGACGAGGCTTATTTTGGGGATGCCCCACCAGTAAAAGCTGACATTAGGGTGGCTCATTTCAGCGAGAAATTTTGGGGAGACCAGTTCCTGCGCCTGCCTGAGAACGCCCTGCTCAAATCCTTGCTGGAACGCGCAAAGCTAGGCCTACGGATTGTAGGACCCACCAAAGTAGCTGTGGGCCAATTATTAGAAGAGTGCCTGCTGGCCGAGGGGACCAAAAAGATAATTCTACTCCTCCAGATTCTTGATTTGACGGCCAAGTGCCAACAGGTGCAGGAACTCTCTTCGCTGGGGTTTAAAGACTTGCCGGAAAATGCCGAGGAGGGCCGCATCAACCGGATTTACGAGTACTCCTTTGCCAACTTCAAAAACCGGATTGAAACCGAGAAGATTGCCGAGGTGGCGCACCTGAGCACCAATTCTTTCTGCCGGTATTTCAAATCGAAGACCGGTAAAACCTACTCCCAGTTTCTCATGGAATTAAGGGTAGGCCAGGCCTGCAAACTCATCCGGGAAAACCGGCTGGACATGAAGCGCATCTGTTTTGAAAGTGGTTTCCACAACCTCACCAGCTTCCATAAATCCTTCAAGAGCGCCACGGGCAAAACCCCGCTGCACTACCAGCAGGAGTTTTTCAATAAGAAATGAATAAGAGGATGGAATAGAAAAGATTGCCTCCTGTTTTTGGCTTAATTTTTTGAGAACAGGTGAAAAATAAAGGCTTTATCAGGTAATAATTCTTTAAGTAGTATTCAGGATGTTCTAATATCCTTACCTGGTTTTGACAATCTATTTCTGCGCAGGATTTTCTCCTTTCAAGCCGTACATCAGAATACGGCTCATGAGGTCTATCCGGGAATCCAAGTCCACGAAATTGTTGTTGAACACCAGCCCCATCTGTAACCCTCTGCCGGCGCAGACCATGGTGAACGCCAATTGATCGGTATTGGCGTTGATGATGCCGGGAAACTCTCCTCTCTCCTGCCCTAAATCCAAAATGGCCTTTACCAGTTGCAGTTCCTGGCTTTCATAGTTCTTGTGCAGCTCCATCATGAGCTGAAAATTAGATTCAATATCCCCGCAGATGACTGTGTACAGGTTTACTTTCTCTTGCAAAACCCTGAACTTAGTCAAGGAATAGGCCCGAAGTTTATCTTCGGCGGTCTCGGCTGCTTCTACGGCTTCTTTCAGAAAGGAAAACGTCTCGTTCATCTCGCCCATGACGACCTCTTTGTAGATTTCCTCTTTGCTCTTATAGTAGTAGTACAGCGTGCTCTTCCCTTTCCCTGCCGCCTTGGCAATGTCTTCCATGGTGGTTTTGGTCAACCCATAGTGCCGGAACAGTTTCTGCGCCTGCGCCAACACTTCTGCCTTTATCATCTCATCCTTGGTACCCATGGTTTTTGACTAAAAACGTTTTGCAGTCCGAATTTACGATGATTAACACGGCCATCAAAAAGGCAGGCGGCCGTCTTGCCTCCTTTTGCCCCTTATTCCCGGAAAAGAAGCGATAAACAATGCCTTATTCCTTTAACTGAAACCGATCAAGAAAATTCAGGAACTCCATAAACTTCCTTACATCTCCCCATCACCTGACCATCGTCCTCTACAAGCCCACCGTAAAGGCCTTTTCCTGCCTAGGTGACTATACTTCCACACGATAAGAGCCCAAATAAAAAGGTTCTTCAGACCATGAAAACTGAGTAGCTGACATGATCTAAAGAACCTTTGTTACTCCGCGCCAGAAAGGCAGGAAATATTGTCTATTTCCCCTTGTCTCTCCTGGACTAGGGCAGATAGCGCTTACCTCTTGCGTGGAACCTTCGGTTTAGGGGATGTTTTATTGAATATAAAGCTTAACTGTTTGGGAGAAAGTCCCCACTGTGGCCCGCACATAGTACATACCTGCGGGTAGGCCTTCCAGGCTCAAGTCTTTTTCAAACGTACCTTTTTTATAGCTTTTGATAGATTTGATAACGGTTCTGGTGCTGTTCAGCAGAACTATAGAAAGGGCACCCTCATCTTTACAAGTTACGGTTACCCGCGTATGCCCTGAAGCCGGGTTAGGAGCTACCCTTACCGCTTTTTCATCTGAGGCCACTGAAAGCAGAGAAGCAGAAATGGTAGCAGGGGTTTCTTCCCGGTTGCCGTTCATTTCCCGGTAGCTGTTGCTCGGAGCAGAAAGGTTTTGGGCGGCATCTACGGCTTTCACCACAAATTCATAGATGTCGTTGCCAATGGGTCTTTCTGTTTCATAACTGGTTTGGGCAATTAAGTTGACATTCAACATTACATTGTTCAGATACACCTGATACCCCAGTACCGCCACGTTATCTGAGGCCGGTTGCCACGTAAGGTTTATCCTGTGCTTGGTGGTTCTGACGCCCGTAAGTGCGGCAGGGGCAGTGGGTGCCTGGGTATCTGGCGTGGTCACTTCAAGGGTAGCAGGCAAAGAGGCATTTCCAGCTTTATCAATGGCTATGACTGTGAACCGGTACTTTTGGGCTGCTTGTAGATCTGTTACCACGAAACCCGTTTCCTGCACTAGCTCCAGCAAACGCTCCCCTTGGAACACTTGGTAACCGATGACACCCATCCGGTCTGTAGACGGACTCCAAATGAGAGCGGCGGTAAAATCAGTGGCGGTAGCGGATAGATTAGTGGGCGCCGTGGGAGGAGTAGTATCAGGTACCACCACCAGGGTTTGTGTAACTGGTTCCGCTGCACTATAGAACAGGTTGCCTTCCTGCAAAGCGGTAATCACGGTGGTCCCTGGACCAATGACCTGGATCTTCCCTTCCAGAATACTGGCTACCTCCGGGTTGGAACTAGTGTAGGTCACGGGTAAACCAGAACTGGCAGTGGCACCAGCCTCAAAACCAGGGTCATCCAGCTGCTTCTCTGGCAGAGGTGCAAACTCTATGGTTTGTGCGCTCACCATAGGCGCTTGCGGGCTTTGCAATTGGTCTGCCTTGGTGGCTACGTTGGCATTGACCACCGTGTTGAGAGCCCGCAGCAACGATAGTTGGTTGCCATACTCCACGTCGGTGGCTAAGTCCCAATACATCAGCCCTGCCAGGTCTTGGGTACGCACATGCTGGGCTTTTTTGATGATGGTGTTCTGCCCGTTGTAGGCATACGTTCTGGTAGTACCGCCCAAGGTGACGGTAATGGTATCAGAGGCCGGGTTCAGGGTAGGAACCGCCTTCACAAAATCAAAGTAGGCGGCGGTATTGAGGGTATTGTCTATGCTAGCGCCATAAAACGGGAGGCCCATCACCAGTTTGTGCCGCGGATAGCCGTAGGCCACCATGCTGTTGATATCTGCCACAAACTGGTCATACGGGAATCTGTTTGGTCTGGGGCCATAGCTCTGGATAGAGATATAATCAGCGGCGGCAATGGCGGCGGCCGAGATCTTATAGTACACCGGGTGCAACGAGACGGTGAACATTGACGCGGCAGGCAAGACATCGTTCATGGCCAGCATGGTCGCGCTGTAGTCCGCCCACTCCTGGGTGGTCTCGGCCCATTCAAAGTCAAAATCGATTCCGTCCAGCCCTTTGGCCTGCAAGACCGCGTTCACCTTACTCGCAAAATTGCGACGCGCGGCATCGGTTTTCATAAAGATTCGCCAATCTCCGCCCGTAACCCCTAACCGCAGGGTGGCGCCGGTTTTGTCCTGGAAGGTGGTCTTCAGCTTATCCAATACCTCTACCCAGGTACGGGAATCTTTGCCTGGTTGGGTAGCTTCATCATACTTCCAGTAGGCGTTGGTCTTGCTCATGTTCCAGGAGTTGACGACCAGGGGATTGTTTTTCAGGTTCACCACCTCGTTCGCACTCAGGCTCAACAGGTTCAGGCTGGTTTCATCCAATTTCCCGTCAAAGTTGACGCCCAACTCAAAATCAGATCTTATAAAAGGACCAGTTCTGGGCAACAACCCGTCCGCGTTCTTGAAGGTGAGGGCTTTGCTGACGCCGTTCACGTACACCTTCACCTGCTGAAAGGCGGCTCCGTTCCCGTTGTAGGTCACAGCTACGTGGTGCCATTGCCCAGGGGCTAACCCTGAAGAAGGCACTGATACATAATTGTCTGCCCCATTGGCCAGGTGCAATACCAGCGTGGAAGTGCTGGCCTCCCCTAATTGCAGATCAATGGTCTTGAGCGCGGACTCCTGCTTCCGGAAGAGGTAACTGCCGGGCACCCATTGGTCCACGTACACCCAGGTGGCAAACGTGAACGTAGAGACGCCGCCATTGGCTTTGTTCAACAAGTCTTTCCCCGTGTTCATGGAGGCACCGCCACCGACAAAATCCAGCACCCCGTTCCTGCCCGAAAAAGAGCTTAAGTGGCTGGCATTCTGCAAAACTCCGTGGTTTTCCGGGTATTCAAAGAAAAGATCCCCATTGGCATACACGTTGGCCGCCAGGTAGATAATATCATTGTTGTTCAACACCGCCGCCTCACCAATACGGCCGGTCTCATAGAAATTGGACCTGATGTACGAGCTCACCAGCCTGTACTTGAACACCGGGTTGTCCAGCACCGTGACAAGGGTGGCACTGTTCAGCACCCCAGGATAAGTTGCCTTCTCATCTACCAGCCTAGCTGCTTGGTCCAGTTTCCAATAGGCGATCAGGTTGGGGAACAAGGCATGCTGGGGGTTCAGGGTGTTCCGCAGTTCCAGATCAGCCGCGTTCAGTTTAAAATTCCATAACCTGACCTCATCAATTTTTCCGGCGAAATTTTTCCCCAGTTCAAAGGGCGCCGTGGTGGTGGTGGGGGTAGTGGCCGGAAGCATGCCGTTGCCGCCGCTGTACCAAAGTTTCAAGGGTGCCCCGTCCAGGAACACCTGGATTTTGTTGTAGGCGCTCTGGCTTCCGTCATACGCCATGGCGATGTGGTGCCATTTGCCCACCGTGATGGGGGAATTGTCAGCGGCGGCGTACATGTTGGCGTTGTTGGCTACATGGAAATAAAGGCGTTTGTTCGCAGCCGTGCCCAACTGCAGATCTATTCGGTTGGTGGTGGAGCCGATCTTGCTGAAAACATAGCTGTTCTCGTTCCACTGGTCAATGTACACCCAGGCCTCAAAGGTAAACTGGGAAACCCCGTTGAGTTCCTGCACATTCCCGAAGGAAGCGGTACTAGTGGCGGTGCCGGCGAAAGCCGCGGCTCTGTTGGTAGCCTGCCCGTAAGACACCACGGCGGCAGATAGCAGGAGCAATAAGGTAAAGACTCTTTTCATACTGTTACGGTTTGATAATGAAAGTAAACAAGCGTAAAGCAGGTAAGGCACAAGGCCGCCAGGACACCTCTTTTTAAACCATGGACGGTCCAGTAAAAGGTGCAAGACAAACGAAGAGCGGAAGGAAAGAGAAAGAAAAAAGGCGCCTTCTGTCCTGAATGAAAGAAAGCGCCTGGGAAAGGACTGCCTGGGGAGGCAGTCCTTTTGGGGATAGGTAAGAAAGAAGAAAGCCGGGAGTATTCGTGGGGCTACTGGGGCAGGAAACTTGTTTTTGGCCTCTTTTTTTGAAAATCAGCTCAAAAATGTGTTTCCTGAGGCCAGTGCCGCTCCCGTTGGTGTTTTATTCCAGAAAGGATTTCTGGGAGGTGATAAAACCGGTTGGGCGCACCACCGTCACAATGCCTTTGCCGTCAAAGGGGTCTTCCACTTCAATGGTCACGCGCTGACCCGGCTTGATCTCCGGCAGGTCATAGGCTTTGGTGGTAGCGTAATTGTCGGTTTTGTCTGAGATGTAGAGCTTGTACCCTTTCACCGTATGCTGGGGCAAGCCCTTGCTGCCGTAGATAAGGACCGAAGACTTGCCCTTGCCTCTGACGTTCACCTGCTGTACCTCCAGCGGGGAAGAAACCTCGCGCAGCACTTTCATAGACGGTTTGGGTTTGCCATACATGTCATACACCCCGTGTACGCGGCGTCTGAACTTGTTTTTCTCTGAGGTGCCGGGGTAATGGGTGCGGTAGTCAGTGAGGTCAAAGTAGATGGCGCCTTCAATGTAAGGCTTGGTCTCATAGACGGCCATGTGGTAGATCAGGTCCTCAATCCGGCGCTCGTCGCCGCCTTTGAAGTTGGGGCCGCACAGCCCGAACTCAGAGATGAAGAACGGCTTGTCTGGGTACGACATGTGGATGCTGTCCAGGTACTGGTGAATAGTGCCCACGGGAATGTCCCACCAGCTGCCGCCGTACTCGTTCATCATGAGGTAATCACCCAGGCTGCCCGCATCCGGCACGAAGTTGGGGCTGGTGTTGAAGCCGTTCTTGAGCGTGTTGCTCACGTAGGTCACGTGGCGGCTGGGATCCAAGGCGC
Organism: Rufibacter glacialis; assembly: GCF_008271745.1. Lineage (GTDB taxonomy): Bacteria > Bacteroidota > Bacteroidia > Cytophagales > Hymenobacteraceae > Nibribacter > Nibribacter glacialis. The sequence continues at coordinate 826,061 of NZ_VKKZ01000020.1, forward strand.
GGGCCTTGTCCAGCAGGCCCTGAATCATGGCCTTCATGTTGGCATTGCGGCCATCCAGCTCATTTCCTACCCCCCAGGCGAAGATAGAGGGGTGGTTATAATGGTTGCGTACCATGCGCTCCAATTGCAGGGTGGCAATGCTCTTGATGGTTTCATTGGAAGGGGTCTCAGGGCCCCACAGCGGAATCTCTTCTTGCAGGATGATGCCGTTGCGGTTACAGAAATCATAGAACTCATCGCTCTGCTGAAAATGCTGGCGGCTGAAGATGGCGTTCACGTCTTTCATCATCCTGGCGTGCTTGATGATCTCCGACTTCGGCTCGGCCAGGCCGTAATCTGGGTTGGAACCGGCCGTCCACTCCACGCCCATCATCTTGATGTGTTCGCCGTTAAGGTAGGTCTTGCCGTTCTCAAATCTGATTTCACGGAAACCCACGTCAGTGGTAACCTTGTCCACGGCTTTGCGGCCGTTGAGCACGGTCACCTCTACCCGGTACAGGTTGGGGAAATCGAAGTGCCAAGGGTTCACCTTGGGCAGGGAGAGGTTGTAGTGCGCCTCATTCTTGTTCCAGGTGGGCGTAACCGTGGCCGTGTGCACCACTTTTTTAGTGGGCTGGTTTTCCTCAATAATGGAGATGCGCAGTTTCAGGTTCTTGGCACCCGGCTCCTCAAAACCCAGTTTCACCTGCATTTTACCGGAGTTGTCCTTTACCTGCAGGGTAGGCAACACATTGATGTAGGAAATGGCCGGTTTGTCAGAAACCAGCAGGGCTACCGTCCGGATAAGGCCGCCGTCATTGGGCCAGTCAAAGGAATTGGTGTAAGGTGCCTTGTTCTTGCCGTAGTCATTGTTGCTGGCCACGGTGATGATGTTTTCTTTGCCGTACTCTAGCTTGCCGTTCAGGTTCACGAACAGCTTGTTGAAGCCATCGCCAATGTTCTCCATCACCTTTTTCCCGTTCACATACACATGGGAGGTGTGGTTGATGGCCCCAAACTGAAGCACCACGTTCTTGTTCTTCCAGCTGGCCGGAACCGAGAGGCTCTTCTGGTACCAACCCCAACCATAGTGGTTCTCGGTGTCTTTCTCCACGTTCCAGGTATGCGGGATCTGCACTTTGCGGGCATTGGGCAAGGCTTTGGTAAACCATTGCTGCGGCATACCCTCGGCTTTCAAGTCAACGGCAAATTGCCAGTCTGTATTCAAAGCGATGGTATCCCGCTGGGCCTGGGAGGCCAAACTTAGGAAAACACAGAAGAAAAGGGTCAATAGGTACTTCATAAAGGATTGGTTAATGGTTTGATTGGTGATACAGGGGTTTAAAACAGGGTTAGGGAAAAAGTAGTGGCGGTTTAAGGTTCTATTTGAAAAAACGGACAGAAAACAGCTTACTGCCGGGTGCCTTCGTGCATGCGGCTCTGGTAGAAAGCCGGATGGAACCGCAGGCCTTTCTCTTCCCATCCGGTGAAATGCCAGCGGTTCAGGCGGTCGGTGAAACTCTTGAAATCTTTCCTGGCCACGGGGGTCCAGAGGGCTTCGGCCAAGGCGGGCATGCGCGGCAGCAGCATGTACTCCAGGTGCCCCACCGAAGAGATGAACTCGGTCCAGATGGCGAACTGGCCGCCCAGCACGAATTTGGTTTGCGCCGGGGTCAGGGCGCTGGAATGCGGGTTGTAGGCATAGACCTTGTACAGGGTGTTGATGGAGAATTTAGCGGCCAACGGCTCCCCTTCCGGCCCGGCCTGGTACCGGTTGAAGTAGAGCGGGTTGCTGGGCGACATCACTACGTCATGGCCCAACTTGGCGGCCTCTATCCCGCCCTTCTCGCCGCGCCAGCTCATGACCGTGGCCGAGGGTGCCAGCCCGCCTTCCAGGATCTCGTCCCAGCCCAGCATCTTCTTCTGGTGCGCCACCAGGTATTTCCCCATGCGCTTGATGAAGTAGCTCTGCAGTTCCTCGGCGTTTTTCAGGCCTTCGGTCTTCATCCTTTTCTGGCATTTGGGACAGGCCTCCCAGTAGAATTTGTCTACCTCGTCGCCACCCACGTGAATGTACTCCGAGGGGAAAATGGCCATCACCTCTTTCAGCACATCCTGCAGGAAAACAAAGGAACTGTCATTGCCGGCGCAGTAGTTGAAGTTAACCTTGGTGTTGTCCACCACCGCGTTTTTCACGGTGGAGTTGGGTACTTCCTGCGGGTGCGGGTTGCACGCCAGGTGCGGGTAGGCCGCCAGGGCCGCCGCCGAGTGGCCCGGCATCTCGATCTCGGGGATCACGGTGATGCTGCGGGCCTTGGCGTAGGCCACTACTTCTCTGGCCTGCTCCTGGGTGTAGAACCCACCGTAGCGGTAAGGTTTGCTCCCCGCTAGCGAGGCGGTGTAGGCCGAGTCTTTCTTGTAGAAGATGCCTCTGGGCAGCTCCTGCCGCCAGGCCCCCACGCTGGTCAGGCGCGGGTATTTCTTGATCTCCAGCCGCCAGCCTTCGTCATCCGTTAAGTGCCAGTGAAAGGTGTTCATCTTGTAAAGGGCCAGCAGGTCAATGAATTCCTTGACGGCCTCTACGGTGAAAAAGTGCCGGCTCACGTCCAGCATCATGCCGCGCCAGCCAAAGCGGGGTTCATCTGAGATCTCCATGGCAGGCACCTGCAAGGCCTGGTTCGTGCGCACCGCGGGCAGCGTCTGAATCAGGGACTGCAACCCGTAGAACACCCCGGCGGTAGTATTGCCTTTGATGAGGATAGCCTCCGGTGAAACGGAAAGCGTATAGCCCTCCTTCCCAAGCCCATCTAATGAAGCCAGCTCAAACCGGATGGCTTTGGCCTTCTTCTTGTTCAGCGGCACCTCAAGCCCCGAGATATTTTTGACGTGTTTCGCGAAAAACTGGCCCAACCCCTCCAGCTCTTTGTCCTTCGCCTTGAATTGCAGGGAAGTGGCGGCGTCAATGGTGAAGAAGCCGTCTTTCAAGGTGAGGCTCACCGGCTGCGGGATAATGGCTGGCGGGGCCTGCGCGAAAACCTTTGTGGCCACAGATGCACCAACCAAAAGCAGTAGAAAGCAAAAAAGCCAAAGGCGCGGATGAATCATACTTCAAACATTATATTATGGTCTTGAGCGGGCATCAATTCCTTAAAATCATGCCCTGCGTAAGCGTTCCTCTAGGGTGGCTCCCTGTCGCCATGACAAAGGAAAGTTGCCAGGGGTAAGGATCTGATTTTTACCTGTTCTGCCCAAAATACCCGGTAAACACTATCTCTATAGAGCCTTAGCCAGCGCAAACGCCCCGGAGGGTCTTGATAAAGGTGCCTTCTTGCCACTGCGGAGCGGGTACAGCTTGTTTCCAGGGCGTTTTCTGAAAACAAGGTCTGAATCCACCCGGGCAGGAACCTGAGACCTTCTTAGAGGGCTTTACCGGCACCTTGGGCTAAAAGCTTTTGGGCGTCTTCATCCTCGTATTTCTTGATCAGCTGCTCCAGCTCTTTCTTGAGGTTGGCGGTGATGCTCTCGTAGCCTTTCTTGCCGTACAGGTTGGTCAGTTCCTGCGGGTCTTTCTCCAAGTCATACAGTTCCCAGGTGTTTACCCTCTTGTAGAAGTGGATGAGTTTGTACCGTTTGCCTTTGATGCCGAAGTGCGGGGAAACAGAGTGCTCACCGTTCTCATAGTAGTGGTAGTAGATGGCATCACGGCCTTTGGCTTTCTGACCGGTGACCAGAGGCAGGAACGACTCACCCTGCATCTCCTGAGGGATTTTCACCCCAGCGGCGTCTAGCAAGGTGGGGCCAATGTCCAGGTTCATCACCAGCTCATTGGTGGTGGTTCCGGGCTTGATCTTGCCCGGGTAGCGCATCACCAAAGGCGTCCGGAAAGACTCTTCATACATGAACCGCTTGTCAAACCACCCATGCTCCCCCAGGTAGAACCCTTGGTCTGACATGTAGATGACAATGGTGTTCTGGGCCAGGTTATGCTTGTCCAGGTAGTCCAGGGTGCGGCCAATGTTCCGGTCCAGGGAAGCCGCGGTGCTGAGGTAGTCCCGCATGTACCGTTGGTATTTCCATTCTACCAGCGCTTTCCCCTGCAGTTTCTTGGCTTCCAGGTCAGCCTGTATAGGTTGGTAATAGGCATCAAACTTAGCGCGTTGGGCGGGGTTCATGCGGGTGATGTTCTCGTCTGCGATCTCTCTTTCCTTGGGGAACATCTTGAGGTCATAGCCCATGATCATGGTCTTGGCAATGCTCATGTCCTGCACCTTAGCGGCCTCTCGGTTCTGATAGGTGTCATAGAACGTGGCCGGGAGCGGGAAGGTCTTTTTGTCAAATAGGCCCATATCTACGGTATCCGGAATCCAGGTGCGGTGGGTGGCTTTCTGCCCGATGACCAGGCAGAACGGCTTGTCTTTGTCCCGTTTATCCAGCCATTCTTCGGCCAGGTCCTCGGTCAGGTTGGTCACATACCCTTCCACCCTTTTCTTGGACCCGTCCATCAGGAGAAAATCTGGGTTGTAGTAATGGCCTTGGTCTGGGTATACCTGCCAGAAATCAAATCCTTTAGGTTCTGACTGCAGGTGCCACTTGCCAATCCAGGCGGTGGAATAGCCGTTGGCTCCCAACCGTTTCACGAAGGTGTCCTGGTTGCCATTGAAGTTGGAGGTCTCGTTGTCTTTGAACCCGTTCTTGTGGCTGTATTTGCCCGTGAGGATTACGGCCCGGCTAGGCCCGCAGATGGAATTGGTTACATACGCTTTGTTGAAGCGGGCCCCTTCGCGGGCAATGCGGTCAATGTTGGGGGTCTGCATCAGCTTGCCCCCGCCGTAGGCACTGATGGCTTGGAAGGCGTGGTCATCTGAAATGATGATAATGATGTTGGGCTTAGCGGACTTTTGCTGCCCGGAGGCCGACGAAAGCAAGAGCAAGCCTGACACCATGAGTAAAAAAAACTTCTTCATATGTACTCGGTTTGATGAATCTTTTTTTTTCGGCTTGCCGCAAGTTGTACCACCCATTGCCTCTCTGGCCTCCTTCCCCCTCTCCTTTTGAAAGGATTTGGTATAGAATTGGGGTACCCTGCATAAAGCCTCCTGCCTGCTTTCCCGTTTTACCGGCCTCTTCCTTCCGGTACCAACCTAGGTAGAAAGTTTTTTTGCAAAAAAGGAAGCCCTGGCTATTTGGCTGTATATGTGGTCGTGCACATGCAAACCAAATATAAGGACCCGCCTTTCAATCGCAAAATCTTCCCTAAACCTAGGAGAAAGAATGTAGTAATCCAAATAATTCAGTTAAATAGTGTGGGCGCCCACGCAAGGTGGGCTTTTTCCCCATTTTTCTGTATGTTGCAATATAATCCAGGGAAAAAGCCAGGTTCAGGGCTACTCCTTTTTCAGGAGACGGCCCTGAACCCATTAGGCGTGACACCAAGCAAAAAGCAGAACATGATCGCTCCTCCTTTTAACAGGAGGCAAAGAGGGATTTTCCAAAAGGGATGCTCTTGCCAGGCCTTCAAGGTCTTAGTGGATTCCTTGGGAGTGAGGAACCAGCAGGCGGGTGAACCAAGAGCAGCCATCGCCCTCCCCACCTGGACCAGAGGGGTCCCGGGGAATGGTCACCTGACCGGCCGAGTGCAGGGGCCGGTATTTTATCTATGGCCTAGAAAGGTTCCTAAGGAACCAGAAGGCCCGTAACAGCAACGATCAGCAGTATCTATGAATAAAAAAAAGGGGGTAGTACGGTTAAAAGACATCGCCGAATTGGCCGGTGTCTCTACCGGGACCGTTGACAGGGTTCTCCACAACCGCGGAAGGGTGGCAGACCTGGTGCGGGAGAAGGTCTTGCGGATTGCCAAAGAATTAAGCTACGAGCCTAATATCCACGCCAGAGCCCTGGCTGCTACCCAAACCTACCATGTGGCCGCTTTGATCCCGGCCCCCCTGGAAGACAGCTATTGGGGAGCCGCCCAGAAAGGGATTGAGAAAGCCGAGGCAGAATTAAAGCAGTACCACTTTTTTGTCACCCTCTTTCTTTTTGATCCCCAGCAGGCCAGCTCTTTCCGGGAGAAATGTGACCAGATCACCGAAGGGAACTTTAACGGGGTGTTGATTGCCCCCAGCTTTTACCATGAATCTCTGGCCTATTTCAGCAAGTGGAAACGCACGGGGCTTCCGTTTATCCAGTTCAACACCTACATCCCTGACTTTGAGCCCCTCATGTACGTGGGGCAGGACTCTTACCAGAGCGGGTTGCTGGCCGGCAAGCTGCTGCACCAGAGCTACCCAGACGGGGCTAGTTTTCTGGTGGCCCACATTGACGAGAACGTGCTGAACTCCTCGCACCTCATCAGAAAAGAGCAGGGGTTTTCCGACTACTTTGCCCAAAACGCCGGGGAAGCCACTTTTACTATTGTGGAGGCCACGTTCCACAACAGTCTTGACCAAACTGCCCTCCATGCGCAGCTGGACCAGGTTATTCAGCAGAACCCCTCCATCAGGGGCATCTATGTCACCAACTCCCGGCCCAGCAGCGTGGCCGAGTACCTTTTTACCCGAAAATTAAAAAGGATCAGGTTGATTGGCTATGACCTCATGGACCGGAACCTGCACTACCTCAACAACGGCACTATTGACTTCCTCATCAACCAGAACCCCAAAGGGCAAGGATATTGGGGCATTCACGGCTTATCAGATTTTCTGGTGTTCCAAAAGAAGGTGAGCTCCATCAAGTATTTACCGCTGGACATCCTTACCCGGGAGAACATCCAGTATTACATAGAGGCAGACAACCAGTAAACGAGAAAGGGTAAAGAACCTGGTTTCAGGAAAACAGCCCTTAAACAGGTACTCCCGTTGCCCTTTGGCCCACCTCTTCTTTGGTGAGCGCGGGTGAAAAAGGAAAGAGAAAGATGCCTGGAAAAGGTAGCGCCACCCGCTGCCCCACCTAGGCAAGAGCATGGTGGCAGCGGAAGGCAAAGAATTTGAACCAAAAGAGCATGAAAGTACGTGAAGTAGTCTTGGTAGGATGGGTGGCAGGTTCCCTTTCTTTCTGCTCCCAGAAAAAAGAGGCGGAAAACCCGGTTTCACCGCCCGTTTCAGAAAATGGGCAGAAAGCGGCTTGCTGCGTGTCTTCCATTCCCCAGCGGTTTGCGGCGCAGGAGTCGCCGCTGGCCGTAACACCGGCTTCTGATCAAGAGACCGGCAACATGGTCTGGATTGACGGTGGCACCTACCTTATGGGGGCCGACAATGACCAGGCCCGGCCTGATGAATTTCCCAAGCACAAGGTGACGGTGAACGGTTTCTGGATGGACGCCACCGAGGTCACCAACGCCCAGTTTGCCAAATTTGTGGAGGCTACCGGCTATGTGACCACAGCAGAGAAAAAACCAGATTGGGAGGAGATGAAACAGCAGCTTCCGCCGGGTACCCCGAAACCTGATGACAACCTGCTGGTGGCCGCTTCTCTCGTTTTCCAGGCTCCTGCCGGGGAGGTGGATGTGCGCAATTACGCCACCTGGTGGGTCTGGAAGGAAAACGCCAACTGGCGACAGCCCCACGGCCCCGGCAGTTCCATCAAAGGCAAGGAAAACTACCCGGTGGTGCATATCTCCTGGCATGACGCGCAAGCCTATTGTCAATGGGCTGGCAAACGGCTCCCCACCGAGGCGGAATGGGAATGGGCCGCCCGCGGCGGCTTAAAAGACGCGGTGTACCCTTGGGGAAATGAACCCATAGACACGGGTGCCCCTAAGGCGAATTCCTGGCAAGGGAGTTTCCCGGTTAAGAACACGAAGAAAGACGGGTATTACCACCTGGCCCCCGTTACCGCCTTTAAACCCAACGGGTACGGGCTCTACAACATGGCCGGCAACGTGTGGGAGTGGTGCTCTGACCTGTACCACCACCAGTACTATGAGATGACGGCCCGCCCGGCGGGCGTCCACAACCCCAAGGGCCCCGCCAAAAGCCTTGACCCGGATGATCCCTATGCCCCCAAAAGAGTCATCAGAGGCGGCTCTTTCCTGTGCAATGACAGTTATTGCTCCGGGTTCAGGGTGGCAGCCCGCATGAAAAGCACCCCCGACAGCGGCATGGAACATGTGGGCTTCCGGTGTGTGAAAGACAAATAAAGACAAGGAAGAAGAGCCGCTGCCTATTAATCCATAAAGCCGAAAAGAGCCTGTTTTTGAGAAAACAGGCTCTTTTCGGCTTTAATCATTCAGGAATTAGGTATTCCTTGCTTTTCCCTGATTTTATCTACTCTAATCCATTTCATACCGGCCGCTTCGGCGGCCTGTACGCCGGGTTCACCGTCTTCAAAGACCAGGCAGGCTTCAGGCGGTACCCCCAGCCGTTGGGCGGCCAACAGAAACGGGTCTGGGTGAGGCTTGCCCTTCAGAGTATCTTCGGCGCAGACCAGGGTCTCCACCAGGTGGTCTATGCCCAACACCTCCAGTGTTTTCCGGATCATTTTCTGGGAGCCTCCTGACACCACCCCTATTCTCACCCGGCCCGCGTGGCGGATTAAATGGTCTACTACAAAGGGCACCGGCCTGGTGTTGGGCAGAAATTCCTCGTAGAAGATCTTTGATTTGAGGGCGGTGAATTCCTCGGGGTCAAATTGGCTGCCGTAGCGCCGGTTGATTTCTTCCACCACCGCTGGTATGGGAAAGCCCGCCAACTCATCAATGATGGCCGGGTCAAGGGTTACTCCGCCGCGCTGCGCCACCTGTACATACGTGTCTTTGTGCGCTTGCATGTTGTCGGCCAGGGTGCCGTCACAGTCATACAGGAAGGCTTTAAACTCTCCTTGGCTCAGTTCCCGGAGCTTCTCCCCTGCCGTTTTGGTGGTACCTTTCTGTTTTTCGGTCATTTTCAGGAAATCATAAGGAAAACTTCGCTCCCAGGGCCAGGTTGAAAATCTTTCCCGGGCTCAGGTAGCGGGGATTGGTGAGGTACGAAACAAGATACTCGCCGGGGGCACCTACCTCATAATACCCGGTCCACCGCTGTCCGCCTCTTATCCTGGCCAGATTCACCTGGCCCCCGGCAAAGAAATACGTGTTCAAAGCGGTAGAGAACCGGTAATACGAGTTGGGGTATTTGCTCAGGTATCTTTCAGAGGCGAAATACTCTTCCCCGAAGGTATACCCCAGTTGGCCGCCCAGGGTGATGGGCCACCAGTCTACCCTGCCCACCGCCACCGGCTTGGTAGGGAGATACGTGGCTTTGACCGCCAGGGTGAAGATGTCATCGCCGCCCACTTTTTTGGGCAGGAACCCCAGGGAAAGGTCCGCTTCCAGCCTGTTTCTGAGAAACTGGCGGCCAAGCCCCAGGGAGACCAAGCCAATATCGCCGGCAAACTGGGATTTGGCGTAATGCCGGGAAGGCTTTCTAAGCGAGTCTAAAGGTAATTTCTGGGCGAGGACGGGTGAGGTGAGGCTAGTCAGCAGAACCAGCGCGAGACTTAGGTATATCAGCCGCATGTTAGTAGTAGACCCTTTCCAGGCGGTACCCCCCTTGCCATAAGGTAAGCAGGGTGAAGCCTCTTTCTTTCACAAAGGTGGTCACGTGGTACAGGACCTGACCGCCGTATTTAGCTTCAGTGGTCCAGCTGTGCTTGTGGCCGTGCAGACTGAGCGGAACCCGTTTGCTGCGAACCAGGGTTTCATGGTAGGGCCGCTCCAGGGCAGGGTCAAAATCATTGTCAAAGGGTGGCACATGGGAAAGAACCACCGCCTGCTGCCAGGTGGCGCCGGGTTCCGGGGTAAGCTCTGCCGCCAGCCAGTCCAGGTCGGGCACCTTGCCACTGAAACCGGCTTCGCGGCCATTGGTATCTGCCAAGACAAATTTGGTGGTGCCGTACACAAAGGAATAGTTGAAGGCCCCGTACATTTTGCGGTAGACCTTTCGGCCGTTGCCCAGCATGTCATGGTTGCCAATCACGGTAAGGTACGGCCACCGCAGGTCTTTCATGAGGTCATGCACCCACTGGTATTCCTGTGACATGCCAAAGTCTGAGATATCCCCCAGGTGCACCACAAAGTCAATGTGGGGGTAGGTATTGGCCTTCTTCACAAAGGCCTGGGTGGCGTCATAGAACCGCTGGGTGTCTCCCATGAGCAGAATGGTAAGGGTATCCTGCGGAGGCTGGGCCAACAACCGGTTCAGGTTTTTCTGGGTCAGGTTTTTCTCGCTCTCCTCCAGGATGATCTGGTTGGGGTGGTATTCAAAAAGCCCGTCGCAGGAAACCAGGAGCTGCGCCAGTAACAAAAGCCAAAGTAAGCGTAATTTCATATGGATTAGCGGTCATTCATTTGGAAAAACACTCCTTCTGAGTAGTATAAAAGGAGAAAGCTATTGGGGTTCATTTTATTGGAGGAATTACCAATGGAGTAGCCCCAAACCTGGGCATTACGGAGTGCTTACCTGATGGCAAGCCACTCCATGGGTAGGGTCAGGCACGGCGGTTTCGGCTTAGAAATCAAACTTGAACCTCCCCCTCAACCCCAGCTCTGATACTCCCGGATGATCTAGATAAGACAGCCGTTTCACCACATCCAGCCGGAAGAACTTGAAGATGTTCCCTACGCCCACACTGGCTTCCACATAGGGTTTCTTGTCCAGGGAATGCGTGAAAGGCAACCCAAGGGGATTGGTGGGGAAGGCCAGTAACTCCTGGTGGTACGCGGGGTTGTTCTCTTCCCGCACCTTGCCATACAGCACCTTCACCGTGGCAAACTCGCGCAGTTTGGTGTGTTTGATCAAGGGCAGCTTGTTGAAGAGAAACCCGTTGAAGCAGAGGTCCACATGCAGGCTGACGTACTGGTCACTCACAAACTCCAGGAAGTTCATGAGGTTATAGGCCTGTAACTGGTACGAGTAACTCTGGTTGGCCCTATGGATGGACAAGAGCGGGAACGGCACCTGGCCAAAGATGTACCCGCCCTCGGCCACCACGTCTGAGAACCCCACCTGCGACAGGTAAAAGCGTTTGGCCGCGTTCAGGGTCAGGCTCTGGTAGTCATACTCGCCGTTGAAGGGCCCTTTCACCCCGGCTGCCGCCCGCAGCGTGAAGACAGGGTACCTATTGACAATGGGGAACCGGTACAGCTTGCCCTGCACAAACTCTTCTTTCGGCGCCCAGCGCAATTCCAACCGCATCTCAGAGGTGGTCAGGTGCTCCACCCGGTCGGGGGAAGTGGTGGGGGTTCCTTCAATGGGTGAAACCGTGCCTGCTTTGAGGTACTCCAAACTTCCGGCCGGCGTTTGTTTCCAGTTTTTGAACCCTACCCTAAAGGAGAAGTGGTTGCGCAGCTCATGCAGGTAGTCTAAGTTGTAGGTTTCGTTATAGAGCCATTTGTCGTTGTCGCCGCGCTTGAACGAAAGCAGGAAATTGTCCTCCTGCACAAACTGCAGATCCTGCCCCGGGATTTTGGTGTCTTTCTGGTAATTCACCCGCAAAGCGCGCACCGGGAACGCGAAGATGGAGCGGTCTGTGAAGGAATAGGTTCCGCCCAGGTAGTACTTCCATTTCTCGTCTTTGAACCCGTAGGCGGCGTAAGACTCCAGCATCACTTTCTTGCTGAACGTGGTGGTGGTCCTGCCTCCGGCCCGCAGCCGGAACCCTTCTACCGGGTTAAAGCTGTAGAACGTGTTCACCGGACCAATCTCCACGTAAGGCCCGGCGTGTTTATACCCCGCAATGAAGAGAGTGGCATAGTCCAGGATTCTTTTGAAGGACCGGGTGTTCCGTAGGCTGTCCATGCTCAGGTAGGTGTTGGCCTGGGATAAACTTAAACTATCGGGCCGGTGGGTGGCCCAGAACGCGTCATCTTGTTGGGTGGCCACCGGGGCCTGGGCAAGGGCCTCCCCTTCATAGAAATTGGACGGTTGGGGTTGGTTTACCTCATAATCCTGGTAGGTCACGGTGCGCTCGCCATACACGCCGCCTTTGTCTTTCTCCAATACCGCGAACTCCGTTTTCACCACGCTTTTGCTCAGGTTGTAGCGCCCGTCGGCCAGTTTGGCAAAATCCTGTTGGATGTGCAGGCTGCGGACCCAGTTGATGTTCACTTTCTTGCCCACTTCCATGTCTACTTTCTGCACGGCATACCTGCCGTCTGTGGTCACGTAAAGTTTTCCCGTGAACAGGAAGTCGGTCTCGTTTTTGGGGCTGAAGGAAAGCTCGGTCAGTTTCTGGCCATCCACTACCACGGTATCTGTGATGTAGAACCGGTAGAACGTGGGCGCCAGGTCAGCAATTGGGCTCAGGAACTGGTTCGTGAGTATGGTGATGTTGTTCTTGTAAAGGTCGATGTCCTGGTACATGTGCTTTACATAGGATTTGATCACGACGAACTCGCCGAAATCCACCTTCTTCTCGGCTTGCACCAGGGTACGCTTCTTTTCGGGGTCTTTTCGGTAAAACTGGTCAGAAATGGTTTCCTGCATGTACAGCGGCAAAAGGGCGGTACCGGACAGGGTGGTGGTGTCCAGGTTCTTCCGGAGGAAGTCATACTTCTTCAGCAGAAGGTTATTGCTCAGCTTCTCGGGGGTGTTGGCCAGGGCCAGTTGGAGTTTGTCATACTGCTGGTACTGCACGTTGTCATAGCTCTCCAGCCGATTCTGCGACTTGTGATCTACCACCAACCGAATCAGGTCTACCGCCGGGTTGTTCTTGTTGCTGTAGTTCCGGCTGCGGCCTTTGATCACCACCTCGTTCAGTTTCTTGGCGTCGCTCTCCAACCGCACGTGCAGGATTTGCGTCTGGCCTGGGGTAAAGGTGACGGTTTTGGGTTTGTAGCCCAGATAGGTGAACTGGATGGTGGTCTGGGGCTGGGTTGTCTTAAGGGAGAAATTACCCTCAAGGTCTGAACTGGCCCCCACGTTGGTCCCCGGAATAAAGATGGAGACGCCAATGAGCGGTTCATGGGTCAAGGCGTCTTTGATGGTTCCTTTGATGAGGGTGGTAGCAGCGCTTTGGGCCAGTACCGGATGAGAGGAGGCTCCCATGGCTAGAAAGGCCACGCAGCAAACCAGTATATGCAAGAGGTTCACATATACCTTGTTAACTAAATACATAACTCTATTGATCTATAAAACGGTAAAAAAAGCCCACCCTCACCGGGAAAAGGACTTTCGAAAAATAAACCCCACCCAAGTGGTTGGGTGGATAGGGACACCCAGGTGCGGTCTTTGGGGAGAAGGTGATTCCACTACAGAAAATGCCCAGAAAGGTGGCTCTCTTTTGCCCTATTTTCCTGGTTTCCTGGCGGTCGTCAGCATCAGAAAATCAGTAGGGGGTAGTCCAGAAGAATTGGCCTGCACCGGGTAGAACATAGACCATTAGAAGAAGCCTAGATAAAGGAGAAGCTGCAAGAGCCCGTTGGCGTAAACGCCAGACAATACATCATCCAGCATCACGCCCCAACCGCCCGGCAATTTTTCCATCTTTTTGATGAACAAAGGCTTCACAATGTCAAAGAAGCGGAACAGAACCAGGGCCCCTAACACGTTAGGAAGGGTTACCGGCACAAACAGCAAGCTGATGCACATGCCCGCTACCTCGTCTATCACTATTTTCTTGTCGTCTTTGCCCCAGTGGGGCTCCACCGCGTTAGCTGACCAGATGCCTAGCGCCGTTATCAGAAACGTCACCGCCACCTGCCAAAAAACAAGGTCCTGCCCATCACGCGGCCAGAGATACCAGCCCAGGCAGGTGACCATGGCAGCCACCGTGCCGCCGCCTTTGCCCAGGTACCCAATGCCAAGGCTGCTGGAAATGAGTTTGTGTAGCTGGATCATCTTGCGGTTATACGCGGATAATGGGTGTCTTCTGAGTTCCGGATAGTAGCCCCTCCAAGCACTTTAGTCCTGGCTCCTCTTGGGTGGCAACGCCTTCCAGGACTTTCCTTTGTTGATGGAAGAAGTTTGAGTAGCTCGCCTGAGGTAGGGTATCCCGATCCTAAAGTCTCTTTCAAGCTAAGGGTACTTATGTCTTCATAGATTTCTCCTCTGTTATTATCATGATTCGCCTGCGTACTTTTGCCTTTACAGGAATTTGGCCAGGCTCCTCCCGTTTTACGGCCTCATTAGAACAGAAGGGTAGGCAGGGTGAATGGCCCTGTTCCAAACCTTGCTTCCTCTCTCCTTTATAAAAATTAGACCCAAAACGTATTTCGGTCCAAAGGTAATACTTTATGGCAGATTTCCTTCCCCAGATATCCTCTAGGATAGTCTCCCGCAACATAAAGAACCAGGTAGGCAGCACCAAAGTAGCTCCTGAATTTTCACCTTGCCTATACCTTACCGGCACGCCTTTAAGAATGAGCGGAACTGCCTTACTTATTTCTGCCTTGGTTTCGGAAAAACACGTATGCTGTGCGAAGGATAGAAGAAACCGCCTGTCTTGTGGCACCAAAAGTGTACCTGCGGCAGCTTCGTTCACCGTTTTAATTGCCTGAATATGACCTATTGCCTGGGAATAAAAGTAAAAGAAGGACTGGTAGCCATTGCTGATACTAGAATCACCGCGGGGTCAGAAACCACGGAGAAAAAGAAGATCTACGTGCAGCAACAAGACCACCATGCCCTTTTTATCATGACCAGCGGTTTGCGGTCGGTGCGGGACAAGGCGGTGCTGTATTTTAAGGAACTCATTGACAGCGGTACCACCTATAACAAACTATACAAGGCCGTGAATGAATTTGGCGCCCAGGTGAAACGCGTGGCGCGCGAAGACCGGGAAGACCTGGAACACGCCGGGTTCAAGTTCAACCTGAACACCATCATTGGCGGCCAACTAAAAGACGACGAAGAACATAAACTGTTTCTGCTCTACCCTGAGGGAAATTGGGTGGAACTGGGCCAGGGCGCACCGTTTGTGGTAATCGGGAACTCTGGGCACGGGCGGGCTATCCTGAACCGGGCTGTCACCGAAGACTCTTCCATGCAGATGGCCCTCAAAGCCGGCTTCCTTTCTTTTGATTCTACCCGGGTCAGCGCCAATGACGTGGACTTCCCCATAGATGTGGTGCTGTACCGCAACCACAGCTTTGAGATGGTAGAGCACCGCTATGATGCCAAAGACCTGGCATTGGTGTCTGAGCAATGGGCCCACGAACTGAAATGTGCCTTAGACCGCCTGCCGGAAGATTGGATGCAGGCGGCCTTCCAGAAACTTCCCCCTACCCCAGCCACTCCTTTATGAAAGCAGAAATCACCACCCACTTAACTTATGCGGTTGATTCCCCTTCCACCATCCTGCTCTCGGTGCAGCCCTTTCCAACGCAGCGCCAAAAGGTGATACAAGAGCATTTCACCTTGCCACCAGATACAGAAAGAGAAGAACTGCGGGCCGTGGCCGGAGAAAAAAGAATCAGCCGCCTGCAGGTGGTCACGCCCGGCACCGTCACCTTCTCCTACAACGTTTTAGTAGAGAACCACCTCACGGTGCTTCCGGCTGAACAACTGAACCATGTGCCCATAGCCGAAATGCCCGCTTCTGTGCTGCCCTACCTGAACCCCAGCCGCTATTGCCAGTCTGACCGGCTCTACCGGCTGGCGGCCAGCCAATTCGGGCACCTGGAACATGCGTTTGAGCAGGTCATGGCCGTGCGGGACTGGATCCACAGCCACGTAGAATACAGCGGCGGCTATACCACCCCGCATACCTCGGCCCTTGACACCCTGACAGAACGCGTAGGGGTTTGCCGCGACTTCGCCCATTTGGGCGTCACCCTCTGCCGGGCGCTCACCATTCCGGCCCGCTATTGCACCGGCTACGCCTACCGGCTGCAACCCGCCGATTTCCACGCCTGCTTTGAGGTGTACCTGGGCGGCCACTGGGTTTTGTTTGACGCCACCAAGCTGGTGCCGCTGAACGGGCTGGTGAAGATTGCCACGGGCGTGGATGCCGCCGAAACGGCGGTAGCCAGTACGTTTGGCCAGCTCCAGTTCCAGGAACTGGCCGTGGACTTTCACCTGCTAGACCCTGATTTTACACCTGTAGACGGTTCCTCCCCTACCCATGGATATTGTCTTCAATAAGTAAGAAGGTCTAGTACGGGGCCTCTCTTGACAGAGAAACTCCTTTAAAAGGGCTCAGTGGGATTTGGCTAGATTCAACTGCCCACGATTTGGCCCACTTTTCACAAAATAGCCAGGAAACAAGCGACTTCCCCAGCGGGCCTCCTTCCCATAAAGGCTATTCAGGCAAGAAGTAGTCGGGCACCCTTTTCTCCAAAGAAAGAAAAACCCTCAGGCTATCTTCTGATGAGAAGACCTGAGGGTTTTAGGGTTGTTTTCAAGAAAAGAGGCTGAAATCAGGGCTGGGCAGTTAATAAGGAAGTTGCCGCTTCGTCCACGAGCCAAACCGTTTCCCCTTGCTGGGGCTGGATCAGTTGGGCCGGGTAAGTCTCTGGGTTGTGCTCCCCTTGCAGTACTTCCTGCAGGGCCTTGGCTTTCTTCTCACCGTAAGTCATGAACACGATTTTGCGGGCTTGGTTCAGGCAAGGCGCGGTCAAGGTGATGCGGTACATAGACTGCGGCTCCAGGTAATAGGCCTGCACCCAACGTTCCCTTTCCTTAAGCACCGGGGTGCCGGGGAAAAGCGAGGCAGTGTGTCCGTCATCGCCCATGCCCAAAAGCACCAGGTCAAACTGGGCTGGCATGTTGGCAAAATGGCTTTGGAGCTTTTTCTCGTAGTCAATGGCAAACTCCTCGGGCTCTCCTTCTCCCCACATGGGAAACACCTGCTCCTGGGGCACCGGCACGTGGTGCAGCAAGGTAGTGAAGGCCATTTTGGCGTTGCTGCGGTCGTCCTCCAGGTTCACCCAGCGCTCGTCGCCCCAGAACACGAAGGTCTGCTGCCACGGCACCAGGTCCCGGTAGGGCGGCTGGGCCAACATTCTGTATAACTGCTCGGGCGAGGAACCTCCGGTGAGGGCCACGGTAAAGCGGCCGTTCGCCTGCACGGCTTCCTGGGCTGCCTGCACAAAAAGATCGGCAGCGGCTTTGCTCAGCTCCTCGGTAGTCTTATAAACTTGAATCATTCCGTTGCGTTATTTGCCTTTTTTCTGGCCGTTGTAAAAATTTGAAACCGCCCAGGTGTGTCCTTCGCGGGCAATCAGCGCCTCCGCGTTCTCAGGACCCCACATACCCGCTGAGTAGTTAGGGAACTCCAACGAGGGGCGTGACTCCCAGGTTTCCAGCACGGGCGTGATCACCTCCCAGGCCGCCTCTACCTGGTCAGAGCGCATGAACAAGGTGGCATCACCTTGCAGAGCGTCCAGGAGCAGGGTCTCGTAGGCCTCGGGGGTTTGGGTAGAGCAGGTGTCATAGTCAAAAACCATCTCGGCCGGGGTCAGCTCCATCTCCAGGCCAGGTCGTTTGGCCGTGAACCGCAGGCGGATGTCCATCTGGGGCTGGATGTTGATGGTCAGACGGTTGGGCAGCAGATTCTCAGACAGCTTGTTGGAGAATGTGGAGTGTGGCACGGGCCGGAACTGCACCGTGATGGTAGAGGTCTTTTCCTGCATGCGTTTGCCGGTGCGTAGGTAGAACGGCACCCCTTGCCAACGCCAGTTGTCCAGGTAGAACTTCACGGCGGCGTACGTCTCGGTGTTGGATTGGGCGTCTACGCCGGGCTCTTCACGGTAACCGGGCACTTGTTTGCCCTGCAGCCAACCGGGACCGTATTGGCCCCGCACCGCGTACCGGGTCACTTGTTCATGGGTCAAAGGACGGATGGCCCGCAACACATCGGCTTTTCGGTTCCGGATCTCCTCGGCCTCAAAAGAAACGGGTGGTTCCATGGCCACCATGCACATGAGTTGCAGCAGGTGGTTCTGGATCATGTCGCGCAGGGCACCGGCGCCCTCGTAGTAGCCGCCGCGGTCTTCCACGCCTACCTGCTCCATCACGCTGATCTGCACGAAGTCAATGTAGTTACGGTTCCAGAGCGGCTCAAACAAGGCATTGGCAAACCGGAACGCCAAAATGTTCTGCACGGTCTCTTTGCCCAGGTAATGGTCTATCCTGAAGATCTGGCTTTCCTGGAAATGCTGGGTCAGCAGTTTGTTCAGGTGCCGGGCAGATTCCAGGTCTTTGCCGAAGGGTTTTTCTACGATCAGGTGATCTTTCTCCACCTCATTGGCCAGGCCCGCCTCGTGCAAGTTGACCGTAACCGCTTCAATGAACTGCGGCGCCACCGACAGGTAGAACAGGCGGTTGGCGCGCAAACCCCAGGCTTGGTCCAGGGCATCCAGCTTGTCGCCCAGTTTTTTATAGGCGCCCGCATCCTGGATGTCAGACTGCAGGTAGGTGATTTTCTGGTTAAACGAATCCCAGATATCGGCTTTGGGCTCTCCGGTGCGGGAAAACTCGGTTAAGCCTTCCTGCAGGTGGGCCCGGTATTTCTCATCCGTAAAAGCAGAGCGGCCTAGCCCGATGATCGCGAATTCCTCCGGCAGCCACCCGGCCAGAAACAGGTTGTAAAAGGCGGGTAGCAGCTTGCGCTTGGTCAAATCACCGGTGCCCCCAAAGATCACTACTATGGTAGGAACGGCTTCCTTACCAGACTTCTTAGTTACTTTCATTCAATCAATTACTTTTTTTTGCGGTTGGCACACGCTAGTTCCATTGGGTATGGAAAACCCCTGGCTGGTCAATGCGCTCATAGGTATGGGCGCCGAAATAATCACGTTGGGCCTGAATCAGGTTGGTAGGCAAGGTCTCGCTGCGGTAGGCATCAAAGTACGCCAGCGAGGCCATCATTCCCGGTACGGGAATACCTTTGTCAATGGCGGTTTTCACCACGGCCCGCAGGTCTTGCTGCCGGCGCACCAGGTCTTGCCCAATGGCAGCATCCAGCAACAGGTTAGGCAGGTCTGGGGAAGTGGCAAAGGCCTGCCGGATGTCTTCCAGGCACGCTGCCCTGATGATGCAGCCACCTCGCCAGATTTTGGCCACTTCGGCTAATTGCAAGTCATATTGGTAGGTATGGGAAGCCACGCGCAGCTGTACCAGCCCTTGGGCGTAGGTTACCAGCATGGCAAAATAGAAGGCGTTTAGCAGCTGTTTCTCAAAAAGCGGGTCATTTTCCGCAGCATTAGTGGGGGCGAATACGCCGGCCAGCTGTTGGGCCGCCAATATGCGCTCCTGCTTGTACGCTGACATGTCCCGCATGGTCACGGCCATGTCTACGCAGGGCAGCGGCACTTGCAGATCCATGGCGTTTTGCGAGGTCCATTTGCCGGTGCCTTTTTGGCGCGCCCAATCAGAGATCATGCTCACCAGCCGCTGGCCGGTCAAATCATCTTTCTTAGCCAAAATCTGGCCGGTGATCTCCACCAGAAATGACTGCACCTCGGTAGTGTTCCAGGACTGAAACAGCTGCTGCAAGGCTTCGTCTGAGTACCCCAGGCCCCGCTTCAGTAGGTCATAGGTCTCTGCCAGGAGTTGCATGATGCCGTACTCAATGCCGTTGTGCACCATTTTCACGTAATTGCCCGCTGACCCGTTGCCCAGGTAGGTCACACACGGCTCGCCGTCAACCTTGGCCGCCACGGCCTCAAACACCGGCCGTAGGCGCTCATAGGCCTGCCGGTCGCCGCCGGGCATCATGCTGGGCCCGAACCGGGCCCCTTTCTCGCCGCCCGAAATGCCCATTCCGAAGAAATGGAGGTTCATCTCGCGCAGGGCCAGCACACGGCGATCAGTGTCTGGGAAGTAGGAATTGCCCCCATCAATGACAATATCACCGGGTTCCAGCAGCGGGGTCAAAGAGGCAAGAGCGGCGTCAACTGCCTTGCCGGCCGGCACCAGTAACATCACGGCGCGTGGTTTCTGCAGAGACGCCACAAATTCCTCTATGGACGTGGTGCCTTTCACGGTGGTGCCGAGGGTGGCTTCAGCCTCAAAAGCCGCGGCTTTGGCAGGGTCCAGGTCCAGACCCACCGCAGAGAAGCCGTGATCAGCTATATTCAAAAGTAAATTTCGGCCCATTACGCCCAACCCTACTATACCGAAGTCATATTCCATAGTGGTACTGCAAGCTTATGTGATTCATTGGAAATTGAGAAACGGAGGTAATTTGATAAACAATAAGGTATTTCCCTAATAAATGTGGGCGCCACCCTGTCGGCGGCTGGGCCCAGGTGCTTCCTTTCCGCCCACCTTTGGCATACCTATGCACTTCCTGCTGGCCCGTAACCCGCTCCTTTTCACTTAGGTACTCCACCTTATTTTAACCTGACAGCCTCATTTTAAGCCTTGTTTTATAAAAACAGAAAACAAACCAGACTCTGGACGGAAATTGAAGGGGCGGCTTCTGTCGTCAGCGTAATTTACTAGGGGTTAAATGGGGTTCAACCGGTTTTGGCCCTTCTTTTGCAAAAACAGCCGGAAAGCAGAGGTGGGAATTTTAAAAAGAAGACCGGTTTCAGCTCGCTTCTAAGTATAGTCCAGAACATTAGACAGGGTGTCCTGAAGGTGCTGGTGTCAAGGGTCCTTCAACCAGAACACTACCTACCGGAGGAACAGAGCACCGGTCTTAAGTCCAAAGGGAGGAGTAGAGGCCGCTTTGGTTGCGGGGAGGTTTCTATTTTTAGATAAGGTGGGCATTGACCAGGCCTTGCCCCTACCCGCTGTTCGTGATGCTGCTAAATAGAAAGACTTATTCCAGGGAAAGGTCTACCACCGCTTTGAACTGCAGCCGATGCAGGGCACTGGCCATGCCATCGTTTTTCCGGAGCACGTCATAGAGGGCAAAATCCTCAAAACCGTGGCGCCAGAACTCGCTGCCCGTGGGGCAATAGGGATTCAAGATGCAGGAGGCTTGTTTTCCTTCGCTTATATTCAGCAGCCCCCAGCCGGGTGGCGTTTCCTCTTCTTTGACCAGGCCAGAGGGTACGCACAGGAACCGGTAGCGCCCTACCCCGTTGACCGGTAATTGCCAGAACTGGGTTTGGGTCTCTTTCTCAAAATCTGAGCGGGAAACAAAAAACTTAATGAATATACTTCTTCCAAAAGAGCCCACTCCCAGCACCACCGGGTCCTGCGGCGGGTCGTTTCCAGTGGCACAGCCTTGAAAAACAGTAGCACAGCTTGCTTCTGTCAAGAGCCATTTGCAGGCAATAGGAACCAGGTCTTGGTGCGTCATCCTTGGTGGTTTTGAAAAGGAGACAAAATCTTATTCAGACGTTTTGTCGTCCAGGATCAACGCAGGCTCTTAAGGCACCGGCTGCTTCCGCAGCCTGGGGGAAAGTGTTTTAGATCACCTGGCCAGGGAAATACCCCGCTGATCTTGGTTTAAAGCCAAATAACGGGGTTTTGCTTTTTTCATACAAGGAAAGAAAATGAAAAGTATGCCCTCAGAGAGAATCATTTCCTGGTTATCTGCCCAAGACGGCGGTGAGGTTCTGCCGGTAGGCCTCGCTTAACGGAATGGTTTTCTGGTGGATAGTGACCTGATGCCGCTCCACCCTCTCAATTTTATGCACCGCCACCACGTACGACCGGTGCACCCGCACAAATTTTTCTGCGGGCAGCAGCTGAATGGCTTCCATGAAGGTACTCCTGGACAAGACGTTCTTGTCCTTCAGGGCGAAGGTCACATAGTTGCCGGTCGCCTCCAGGTACAGGATCTCGTCAAACATGATCTTCAGCTGCTCATAGCCGGTTTTCACGTAGAGGTGGTCCTGGGTTTCTGAGGAGTTTCTGAAATTATAGAGCTCAAACGCCTTGTTGCACCCCTTGATAAAGCGGCTCAAAGAAAAGGGCTTGAGGAGGTAATCCACGGCATCCATCTCAAAACTGGTCACGGCGTGCTCAGAATAGGCGGTGGTGAAAATCAGCAGGGGCTTTTTGCTGAGCGAGTTGAAGAAGTCAATGCCCGAGATATCGGGCATCTTGATGTCCAGGAAAAGCAAGTCAATGGGTTCCTTCTGCAGGTACTCCAGGGCCTTGAAGGCATCGGTGAACTCGGCCCGCAGGTCCAGGAACGGAACCTTGGAGGCGTGTGACCGGATGATCTCCAGGGCAATAGGTTCGTCGTCTATGGCAATCGCTTTCATGGAACACAAGGTACAAATAGCCCGGCACCTATGCCACCTGCAACGTGAGGTGCACAAAAAACTCTTTGCCCGTTTCCCGGATGATCACCTCATGCTTGCCCGGGTACAGCAGGTGCAGGCGCTGCTTCACGTTCTTGAGCCCGATGCCGCTTTTGTGTTTCTCCGGGTCGGTGCCCTGCTTCAGATGCTTGCTGTTGTGCACGTCAAAGTACAGCGTGCGGTCTTTCACCTCCAGGGTAATGCTGATGTGCGACGGCTCCCGGAGGCTGATGCCGTGTTTGAAGGCATTTTCCACAAATGGGATCAATAACATGGGCGAGATCTGGATGGTGTTGGGCTGGCATTCAATCACCGAACTGATGTTCACGTTAGGGCTGGAATCAGTGCGCAGGCGCTGGAAACTGATGTAGTTGTTCAGGTACTCAATCTCGCGGGACAGGGGTATTTTCTCCTGCATGTTTTCCTGCAGCATGAAACGCATCATGTCGCCCAGTTTCTCAATCCCTTCGCTCGTGCGCTCGGCTTTTTCCTGGATGGCCGTTCCGTAAATGGTGTTGAGGGCATTGAACAGGAAGTGCGGGTTGATCTGCGACCGCAGGAAGTCAAAGCTGGCCGTGGATTGCCCCAGTTCCTTCTTCAGGTCATGGATCTCGGCGTTGCCACGCATCTGGCGCTTGTACAAGACCCAAGCCAGCGGCGCGGTAATAAGCACCTGGAAGGCCACATTGAACATGGCAAACCCAAAGGAGTAATCAAGGCTACGGGTGATGAGCACCGCCAATAAACCCACCAGCGGCACAGACAGCACCAGTAAAAGCAAGGTTTTCAATAAATAAGCCCTAAACGGATTCTTCTTTGGTAAAGCCGCCGGAATGAGCGCGTAAAACGAATAGCAGTACAATAAAATGGCGACGGGGAATAAAATCGCCCAGCCTACTATCAACTCTCCCTCGGCATCTGCAATGAGCAGCAGAAACATACTGATCATCCAGAGCACGAACGCTACAAGGGCGTCTCTGGTAATGATCTTGTACTTGGCCTGGATGACTTCTGAGTTGGAGAGCAGGTACAAACCCGCGTATTTGATCACCGAGTATACCCCGAAGAGCAACAGCAGCCAGAACGCGTAGAAGAAGCTTTCTTTGAACAAGGCGTCATAGGTGTCCTGCTCAGTGGCATAGCGGGCAAACAGGTAGTTCTTGGCGTAGGTGTTGGTGGTGCCAAACACCAACCCAATCACCCCAAAAGAGACTAGGATAATCAAGGCGCACCTGATGGGTTGCTGCCTTAGGATCAGTTTGGGTACTACTATAAAATTAAGCACCAGAAACGCCAGAAAAAGGGTCAGGTACTGGATAAACAGCGGGAAGAAATAATCCTGGTAAAAGTAAAAGGGGGTATTGGCCTCTCTGAACCGGCCCTCTAACCTATACGGATAGGTGGTATTGAGAAAAAACACCGCAAAAACAAAGATGGTGGTCACCGCCCAGAATTCAATCTTCTTGAGATACTGCGGATTGTGGATGAGGTCTTTCATGTGCTTCTATTTATAAAACAATGTTAGGGTAAAGGGATAAGGGAAAACAGAAAATGTGACGAATGCCGCTTAAAATGTGATGGACCTCCAAATCCGCTTTCGGCAACTAGGTGAGCCCAGGCGCAAGGACTGGTTTAGGACTTGAGACCGCTAGGAGTTTTCCCCAGGGCCCTTTCTTGATCTTGAGGTGCTGACCCTAGCCATTGTCCAATAAAAAGGTGATGCGCATGCCGTTTTGGTTTCCGGTAGGAACACCTGATTGCCTTGGTGTAAAAGCCGGCCGGCGTACTAAATCTCCTGAAGGTAGAGCACATGGCTCCCGCGGCGCCTCCTGCCCCAGGTTGCGTTCAGCAGCTGGTCGTCACAGAACTCGTTACCCAGGGCGCGGTTAGGGATAAGCGGTGGCAAAGCGAACTGAATTCATCCTAGGCTCAGCGGCTCCAATAGTTCCTTTTCCAGGTTTTCCTGGTTGGGTATGCTGGTAACCCGGGCCATCACCGCGCCCAGCAAACAAAATTCCAGGTGGTTGTATTGGTACTTCTGGCCGGGGATGAAGGCAAAAGGCAGGTCCCGAATCGTTTGACCATTTCACGGTAAGCCAAGTCCAGCTTAGACCATTGCTTTTCCCCGCGGGCTAGCGCCGTTTGCCGGTTCAGGCTTGAGCTGGCTTGGGTGAGGCCCGAGGCAGGGTTCAGAAATTGGCGCATCGTGCCCTCCTGGCCTTGAGCAGGTAAATCTTGCAGATAAAACGTGAGTGTATCCTCTAAGGGTACCTGCCCCTCCTCTGCCAGGCGCAGCAGGAGGGCCACGGTGAACTGCTTCGTCAAAGACCTGATCTTGCACACGGTGTGCGGAGAAATAGGAATGCCCATTTCGCCGTTGGAATCTCCATACCCCTGGGATAACACCATCTCCCCCGCCTGCGCCATGGCCAGGCTAAGGCCCGGCAGGTCTCCCGCCACCAAATAACTGTGGGCCAATGAATCTGCCAAGGCCTCCAACCCACTCAAATCAGGTTCGGCCGGGGGCGCAAGTTTGGTATTGGATCGGGAAGCCTGGGGGGTAATACAGTCAGTAGACGCACATCCGGCTAGCATTCCGCCTGCCAGGACGAACAAGAGCAAGAAGGTTTTCAGGACCAGGCTTCTTCCATGATGCTGGGCCCCGGGAAAAGATTTTTGTGGTATAGCTTCCATGATCGTTTTCGTTAAACACTGGTAAAACCCTGCAACTTTAAGACAAGGATAGGAAGCATTTACACCAACAAAAACTAAATGTGACGGAAGCCCTACAAAATGGGATGGAAACTGGGTTCAGGTAAAATTTTGGCTGGTAACCGGCTCCAAAAGGCTTAATCAGCAGGTAACAGAAGGCGTTTTACCCGTCTTTCTGGAAAACCAGGCGAAAAAGGAACGGAGCTCTTCAGGAGGCCACCGGTGGAGGCCAGGCAGTTTCCCTGGCAACTTTCAAGGGCTGGGCTTCGGCCACCATGCGCCCTAAATCAGTGAGAATACTACCCATGTCCCGGATGGTCTCCAGAGAGCTGATTTTGTTCAGGCTGTCCAGGCACCTTGCCTGCTCCACCCGGGCGGTTTCAATAGCGTCTTGCAGGTGTTGGAGGGTATCAGCGGTGACATGTACCGCCGCCAGCCCATACGCCGAAAGGATGTGCGCGGTGGCTTCCATAGCTTGTTTGAGCCGCTGCACATAGGCCTGTTCCAAGTAGAGAGGCTGGTTTTCCTGGATATCCGCCAAGCTCCGCCGAATGCCCCTGATCTGGATGGTGATGCTTTCCAATTGCACGATGGTTTCTGCCAGGTGATGGAGGCGTTCGCGCTTGTGCGTGAGCAAGGGGTTGTATTTCAGGCTCTGTTCGGCCAGATCCAGTGACTTCCGGCAAGCCTGGGCCTCCTTGATCAAAGCATCCACCTCTGACCTACCGGTTTTCCGGGCCGGGCCCAGGTCTTCCAACAGCACCGCCAATCCCTGTAGCGTCTTAGCCGAAAGACTGCTATAGGCCAAGATGCTCCGTTCAACCTCAGGTATCGCGTTTTGGGGAATAATGAGGGCGTTGATCAGCACGGCAATGCCAGAGCCCAGTACCGTTTCTATGATTCTTTCAAAGGCGTACCCTTCGCGGGTTTGGCCAAAGGCGAGCACCAGCAAAGAACTGATGGCCACCTGGGAAATGATCTGCGGATTCAGGCGGAGAGCCTTAGCCAGACCCATGCCCAGGAGGATGATGAAGAAAATGGAAACTGCCCCAATCTGGAACCAATGCCCCAGTAACATGCTCACCAGAACACCGCCAATAATGCCAATGATCCGGTGCGTAGCCTTATCTACTGAATCTGCCACGGTCACCTGCACTGTTAGGATGGCGGCCACGGCGGCAAAATACGGGTACTCCGACTGCAGGAGCGTAGAAGCTACAAACCAGGACAAGGCTGCCGCAAAAGCGGTCTTGGTTATCTGCAGGGTCAACCCCACCCTGCCCAATATGTTCATGAGCTTGTCCACTAGGTACTCTTACTTCTATAGTGGTTTTTGGTTGGCGTTCGGACCTTCGGCACTATAGAAAAACGACCACCGGTATGGCCATTTCCTTAGCGGTGGCTGCGGTAACCAATACCAAATAGCGTATGGAAAGCAATGTTAGGGACGGTAGCGGAACCACCGCCCGCCAAGGGCATCCTGGCCCAGGCCGCGGTTAGTTTTGCCTCTGGTCTGAAAAACCAATGATCAGCAAACCCAACCTTTGGGCCCACAGCGGCCTGCAGGCATAGTCCGGAAATATGGTACCCGCCGCCCAGCAGACTTTTCACCGGGTTGATGCTCTTGCCCCTCAAACGCCCCTCCGGATGGCCAATCACCAACCCCAGCCCCAGCCTGAACCATGATTTTGACATGGGGCCCGGCAGAGCCCGGCTTACCATTGCCAGGTTATAACCATGTGACACCTCAAAATGCTCCAGGTTGGGGGTGGGGTTCTCCAGGTAGAGCTTATGGTGCACCAGTTCAGCGCTCCACTGCCGGTACCCCAGCCGGTACGCGTAGTACGGGGAACCGGTCCAGGGGCGGGTTTTGTAGCGGGCCCTGATCTGAATAGGAGGCTGACCAGGTTGCTCAATTTTCAGGCGCGTGGGCAGGCTCCAGGAAGTGCCCGCAAACACCTCTGCTGTGAGGCCCTGCCCTACAGAGGGAAGGCAGCTTCCCATTGTCGCTACCACCAGCCACCCCACCTTTCTGAAAAAGCCCATCTTATTCTGCCCTCCGGTTCTATTCCATTTCCCGTTCTTTTTTAACGGCTACCGCCGAAGGGAGGTGGTGAACCAGGTATAAAAAACACGGCACGTATTCCCAGGTTAAACAAGCCCAACTTATTGCGGTTGAAAGAAGTAAAAACCTATAGGAAACCTGCTCTGGTTCTGACCACCAAAGTCATTAATGACGAACAGAGGGATTCCCGTTAAAATTGAAGCCATGAAACAACTAGTCAACCTTGCCCTGGTAGCCTTCACGTTGGCTGGCGCCGCCTGTAGCCAAAAAGATAACCAGCAGGAAGAAACGCCATCACCTAACCCTGTTGGCAGCTGCACTCCCCTGGAAAACCGAACCGCCAATGCCCCGGCACAAAAACCTGCCTTTGCCGGCCAAACCAGGGCCTGTGGTATTACTTCTGGCGTGGCCTTGAACGTAACGGTTTTAGCAAAAGGGCTGGAAAATCCCTGGGCAGTGGAACCTCTTCCCGATGGATCATTGCTGGTCACCGAGAAACCGGGCCGGTTGCGCCTCATTTCCCCTACCGGGGAAGTGGGCCCCCCTATTAGTGGATTACCCCAGGTAGATGCCCGCGGGCAGGGAGGTCTGCTGGACGTTGCGCTAAGCCCCACCTTCTCCTCAGACCGAACCATCTTCTGGAGCTTCTCAGAACCCCGCACTGGCGGAAACGGCACCAGTGTCGCCCGCGGCGTCTTGTCTCCCGACCGCAGGAGTCTGGAGCAGGTGCGGGTCATTTTCAGGGCTTTGCCTACCTACAACGGCACCATGCACTACGGCTCCCGCCTGGCCTTTGGGCCAGACAACATGCTGTACGTCACGTTAGGTGAGCGGTCAGATCTGGCCGTACGGCCCCAGGCGCAGCACCTGAACAGCCACATGGGCAAGATCCTGCGCCTTACCCCAGACGGTACTCCCGCTCCTGGTAATCCCTTCATTTCAGAAGCAGGCGCTCTACCTGAAATCTGGACTCTAGGACATAGAAATGTGCAGGCGGCAGCGTTTGACCAGGAAGGTAAACTTTGGATAGTGGAGATGGGTCCGCAGGGTGGAGATGAGTTAAACCAGTTGGAGAAAGGCAAGAACTATGGTTGGCCATTAGTTACCTACGGCCAAGAATACTCGGGGAACCCGGTACCTAATTCCGTCACGGCCAAGGCTGGTTTTGAGCAACCAGTCTATTACTGGGACCCCGTTATTGCTCCCTCAGGGGCTCAATTTTATACAGGAGCAGCATTCCCTGAATGGCAAGGAAACCTTTTGGTGGGAAGTTTGAAAGACAGGCGCCTGGTACGCTTGAAGATTGAGAAAGGCAGAGTCACCGGGGAAGAGCACCTGCTCACTGACAGGGGCCAACGGATCCGGGACGTACGCCAAGGACCAGACGGTGCCCTCTACCTAGTCACCGACCAAGCCAACGGAGAACTCTGGAAAATTACTCCTCAACGGTAGTTCCCTGCCACAGGAAGTGTAGGCACAGGAAAAAAAAACTCGGTTCCTCTACTGGTTTCAAGGAAGTTTCAGAAGAAAAGCCCCAACACGGGAGGTAAGAGGTAGTTTACCCTTCTTTCCTGTTAATCGAACAACATGGCCTCTAGATGCAAGAATAAGTGGAGCAAAAAAGGAAAAATAATTCAAACCCAAATAAACGTGACTCCTCATCAATATGGTATTTACCTCCCAACATACCAGCTAAAGGATTGCCTTCACTGGATGAGGGAATAGAATCATGAAAAGGCAAAAACCAGAATTCCATTGGATTGGCTTCCTGAAGAGGACCATGGAAATGCTACATAATTCGTCATCCAATTTATAAAAGTTGTTTTTTTAAACAAGAGGCCTAGGATACTCCAACACCCTATTTCAGGGTCTTTTTGGTAAAACAGGCATAAAATATCAGAGGGTATGCTCCCACAAAATAGCGTTTAATTCATCGCCATTTTGTGGGAGCATACCCTCTGATATATACCAAAGAATCTTCTCCTGCCCCAAGTGAGATAGGATTCGATACTTTATAAAGCTTCTCCTTAAGGCTGCGGCCTCACCTGGCCCCTGATTTCTCCACCCGGGAATTGTGCCGAGTGGATGTTCACGTAGTATTTACCAGCCAAAAGTTCGGCCTCTTGGTCTGCGGTCAAAGCAGGCGTTTGGGCGTTAATGGGGCTGGTATATGGGGCAGAGCCAATCGGAATCACGATGGGTCCACTCACGCCCACGTCTCCTCTGTGAAAGTGCATGGCCGTAGGAGTTAGCCCCGAGAAGGTAATGGTATAGGTAAGAATCTTAGTGTCTTTGTTATAAGAACCAGTAAACGTACCGGTTGCCTGAGATGAATTAGCAGGTACCTCTTCAGAACCTCTTATAGTGGTGTTCTGAAATTTGACAATGTTCGTGGGTTGATCATCATCGTCATCATCATCGCTGCAACCAACCGTTACGAAGGCCAAGGACATGAACAGGGCAAAAATTAATCGGGCAAGGGAATAGGGAGTTTTCATGAAAGTAAATTTTCATTTGATATTTGTCTTATAAAAGGGTAAGTCATTCCACTCAGCACAAGAGACGTGCTGCGCCAAGGATCAAAATCAAATAACTTTATAAATCTTCTGTTGGATTGTTTTACCAGCTAAAAAAAACGAACTGCCTAACTTCTAACCTTTTACCCGACTATTATTTCAACGGTTGAGCCTTTAACAAAGGGTCCAGCTACTAAACCAAAACAAGGGAATTCTTATAGGGGAATACCAAAAAGGATTTACAACTGGAGCCAACAGGTACGGATTGAAATTTTTTCTAAAGAAGCTCTACATACTACCGGCCAATTAGTTCTAGGCCCATACACGTTGTGTAGAACCAAGTAACCAAAAAAAGGTTTGTTTGCTGACATATTTTTCCCCTTCTCCAGTAGTTGGTGTACTTGAAACCCACAAAAATGTTCAACCCTTAGAATTTGTATAAAGGAGTTTAGGAAAGAATATCCAGCAAATACACCAATCTTCTAAAGTGAACAGCTTATAAAATGAACTTACTAAGACTACACCAAGGCC
This sequence comes from Rufibacter glacialis, assembly GCF_008271745.1. Taxonomy (GTDB): domain Bacteria; phylum Bacteroidota; class Bacteroidia; order Cytophagales; family Hymenobacteraceae; genus Nibribacter; species Nibribacter glacialis. The sequence goes on from NZ_VKKZ01000020.1 coordinate 855,984, forward strand.
TAGATTAATCTTTTTTCCAAGGACAAATTAACGTTAAGGGATAATTCTTGACTCAACTCCCTAAGTTGAAGAACCAAATTGATAGAAGGTTCTTAAACTCCTAAAGCAAAGATCATAAGCTTCACCTGTGCGAATGGAACACTACTTTTGAAAATTCATCCCCATCAGCGACTAATAGAAAAACCCTAATTCATGGTGATTGATTAAAACTTAGAAAATACGATAGATACAAAAAAGATTGCCTTAAGAATCATGAGCGATTAAGTAATACGGATTTACAATGAAGAATGCCCCTAATAACTAAGGTTAAAGAAAAAAAGCCTGTACCCCAAGATAGGACCTTTCGGTTTCTATCCTGGGGTACAGGCTTTTGTTGGGGAGGATGATCTTCACCAAGCTTCCTTTTTATAATCCTTTGTCTGCTGCCATCAACTTCCTCTCTCCTTCTCCTGGGGATAGACGCAAGAACCCCCTCCTGCACGGGCAGGAGGGGGTGTCTGGTGTAAGGGGGTTGGCGGCTACCTACTCTCCCGCGTGTGACCGCAGTACCATCGGCTCGGCGGGGCTTAACTTCTCTGTTCGGAATGGGAAGAGGTGGACACCCGCGACATAGCCACCATTATCTTTCGC
>NZ_VKKZ01000021.1 GCF_008271745.1 Rufibacter glacialis
GGAAAGGTCTCGCTGCAAAAGCTCCTGTAACTAATTCTACTGTCTTCCCAAATTCTCAGCCTAAAAACTATGCACAAGTTGTTATGTCGGAAACATTGGCCCGGCCAATACAGGCACTACTGGATAAATGGAACTCCTCCGGTTACCAAACCTATAACTGTAGATACTTCTCAATGCCTTACCCCTCAAAGAAAGGAAGCAACAGAACACCTATACAAGCTACCATTTATTCCGCAGTTGGCCAATATCCTGAAGAAGGCGGAAGACCGATCGCTACCAAAGAAACTACCCTAGACAACTGCCTTATACTTAAAACACTAAAGGAAACAGCTTTTGAACGGGCAGGTATCCCGCTACCCCACCAGCCTGAGGCGTTTTATTGCTTGTTTTCAGAAATCGGGGGCAAAACGGTTTTTCCCGCATCTGAAAAAGCTGCGGTCCGTACAATCCCCACCTATTTAGACCTAGAGTATATGACCATATCTTTTTACGGGGCGGCCCAGTCCGTGACCGGAAGCAAGCATTTAGTAACCTTGGAGAACGGGAAGCGCATTCTGCTGGACTGCGGCCTCACCCAGGGCATGGGCGAGAAAAGCGAGGAGCGGAACCGTTCCTTTGACTTCGAACCCGAGAACCTGACCTGCCTCATCTTGTCGCACGCGCACATTGACCACTCTGGCCTAATCCCGAAGCTGGTGCGCGATGGCTACCAAGGCCCCATTTACTGTACGCCCCCTACCCTGGAACTCTGCCAACTGCTGCTCCGCGACAGTGCCCGCATACAGCAGAACAACAGCAGCACAGAGCCACTTTACACCGAGGAAGACGCCGAACAGGCCCTGCAGCAGTTTGTGACCGTGCCCTATGATGAGCCTTTCCAGATTGACGAAGACATTGAACTGCTTTTCACCGATACCGGCCACGTACTGGGCAGCGCCGCCATCAACCTGAGGCTGCAGGACGAGGGCCGCGAGCGCACCCTGTGCTTCAGCGGCGACATCGGGCGCTTCGCCAACCGCATTCTGAACCCGCCGCAGGCCTTTCCGCAGGCCGAGATCATCATCTGCGAGTCTACCTACGGAAACCGCGTGCATGACAGCCTGGAGAACACCGAGGAGCGCTTGCAGAAGATTGTGCAAGAGGTGTGCGTGGAGCGGCAGGGCAAACTCCTGATCCCGGCCTTCAGCATTGGGCGCACCCAGGAACTGATCTACTCGCTTAACTACCTGGCCGAAGAAGGCCGCCTGCCCGAGGTGAAAGTGTTCGTGGACAGTCCCCTCTCGGTGTACGCCACCGACATCATGCGTGAGAACCCGCAGTACTTCCGTGATTCCATGCAGGAATACATCAAAGACGACCCAGACCCCTTCGGGTTTCCGCAACTGACCTATATCACTGAGGTGGATGACTCAAAAGAGCTGAACAAAATAGAGGAACCGTGCGTGATCATCTCGGCCTCTGGCATGATGGAAGCCGGCCGTATCCAGCACCACCTCAAAACCAACCTGCCAGACCCTAACAGCGCCGTGCTGGTGACCGGCTACTGCGAGCCCTCTACCCTGGGCGGAAAACTCATGAACGGCGCCGACAAAGTGCACGTGCTGGGCGAAGAGGTAGAAGTGAGAGCCGAGATGATGATCATGAAGGAATACAGCGCCCACGCAGACTACGGCGACATTGCTAAGTTTCTGCACTGCCAGGACAAAGAACAGATCCAGCGCATCTTTCTGGTGCACGGTGAAAAATCTGTGATGGGCCAACTCAAAGACGACCTCACCGAGCTGGGTTACCAGAACATTGAGATCCCTGAGTTCCGGTTGTCTTACGTGGTGTAAGCAGCGGCTTACCTTTCACGCAAGCAAAAATGCGTTTGTCGGCAGTTTTCATGAAAACTGCCGACAAACGCATTTTTGCTTCTCCTTCTCCTGACTGGCTACTACATTTCTGGCCTTCTTTTTTGAAAAGAGCCTTGCAATCCTGGACTAGTCAAATCATTATGCCGCTATGGCGTGGAAGCGACTTTTGTGACTTCACGCATAAGCGAACCCAATAATTGCTTCAAGTCAAGTTTGGGGCAGCTGAGCTTATCTACTTCAAAATCTCAGGGTTTTGTAATGTATTCCGAAAGGGCAACCACAAGGGATTGCGCATACAGGAATTTACCTTGCCTTTTATGGAGAAACTATGCCGCAGATTTATTCCTGCACCGAAAATGGCCTTTGGCGGCTGTTTTAGATAAAATAGCTGCCATACGCATTCTAGCTCCTCTACATGAAAACATCAAGCCACGACAGTTCTTCGCCATAGGCAAAGGCTCAGCAGCGGGCGAACCAGAATTAACGGTACTCGCTAACCGAAGCCAGGGAAGATTTAGGCCTTCTTTTCAGGAAACGGCCCCAAAACGTCTTCCTTACCTTAGTCTTTGAGCACGGCGTAGTGCGGGTCTTCCAGGATATTCACGTCAATCACCGCATCGGCGTTCTTGAGCAGGGTCAGGCAGTCGGGGCTCAGGTGGCGCAGGTGCAGCTTCTTGCCGGCTTTGTGGTAGCGCTCCGTGAGTTTGTTCAGGGCTTCAATACCCGACATATCCGCTACGCGGCTGTCCTTGAAATCAATGATCACTTCCTCCGGGTCCTGGGCCACGTCAAACTTCTCGGTAAAGGCGGCCACTGAGCCGAAGAACAACGGACCGTACATCTCATAATGCTTCACGCCGTTCTCATCCAGGTACTTCCGGGCCCTGATGCGCTTGGCACTCTCCCAGGCAAATACCAGCGCCGAGATAATCACGCCTATAAGCACCGCCAACGCCAGGTTGTGCAGCCATACGGTAATAACGGCTACCAGAATACCTACGAACACATCATGCCGGGGCATCTTGTTGATGATCCGGAAGCTGATCCACTCAAAGGTGCCAATGGCTACCATGATCATCACGCCCACCAGCGCCGCCATAGGCACCCGCTCAATAAACGGCGCGCCCACCAGAATAATCACCAGAATGGTAAGCGAGGAGACGATGCCCGCCAACCGCGCCCGCGCCCCAGCCGATAGGTTCACCAAGGTCTGGGCAATCATGGCGCAGCCCCCCATTCCGAAGAAGAAGCCGTTGAGCAGATTAGCGCTACCCTGGGCTACGCTTTCGCGGTTCCCGTTGCCGCGGGTACCGGTGATCTCGTCTACCAGGTTCAGGGTCAAAAGACTTTCCGTGAGGCCCACTCCGGCCATGATCAAGGCATAGGGGAAGATCACCTGCAAGGTTTCCAGGGTCAACGGAATCTGGGGAATATGGAACGGAGGCAAGGTACCGCTCACCGAGGCGATGTCGCGCACCAGTTTGGTATCAATCCCGAAGCCCATCACTACACAGAAAACCACCAGAATGGCCACCAGCGAGGGCGGCACCGCCTTCGTGATTTTAGGCAGCAGGAGAATGATGGCAATGGTCAAGGCTACCAATCCCGCCAGGATGTAGAGCGGGCTCCCCATCAGCCAGGTAGACTCGCCGTTCACCACGGTCTTGAACTGTTCTACCTGTGACATGAAAATGATCACGGCCAGTCCGTTCACAAACCCGAACATGACCGGCTGCGGCACCAACCGGATAAACTTGCCCAATTTGAACAAGCCCACCAGAATCTGCAGGATACCGGCCAGGGCCACCGCCGCAAACACGTATTCCAAGCCATGCGATTGCATCAAGGCAATGAGCACCACGGCCGTGGCACCAGCCCCGCCAGACACCATGCCGGGCCTTCCGCCTAATACCGCTGTTACCAAGCCCATGATAAAGGCCGCATATAGCCCCACCAATGGCGGAAACCCGGCTAAGATGGCAAAGGAAAGGGATTCCGGGATCATGGTCATGGCCACCGTAAGCCCCGCCAGAATCTCTATTTTATAATCTACTTTTTGACTGAAATCAAATAAACGCAAGTATGGCTTCATCTAAAAATCACGGATAAATCTATACGCTACCCACATAGAAGACGCAACAGGCTATTAAGAGCCGGCCCCTCCTATTCGGGCAAACAGAAGTGAAAAGGTTTAAGTTATAGGGCATGCTGAACCTGCGCCCTTACGTCTGGGCAACCTTGGTCACGGTGGGGTAAGCGCAACGAATAAGGGGAAAATAGTCATGACAGGCGCAAAAGTACTACTTTCCCTCCATATGGTACTTCCTGGCAGGATTAACTGATCTCACCTTCCAAGCCAATTGCAGCCGTAAGCAACAGGGGGATAGGGATGGCTCCTTTACTTTCCCCGCTCCCCAAATGGCTGGCTTCTTTTTCATCTTCCTGGGCTAGTCTCCTTTTTCCACTCAATCTTCTCTCTGTTCAGGAAAGCTTAAATGCCAAAGGCCACCTCTGCAGAGGTGGCCTTTGGCATTTAAGCTGACAATACCCTGCTATTGCTTTACCACTCTGGTGGTTGATTTCCCAGAAGCCGTGTGGACCTGTACATAATAAACCCCAGCGGCCTGCCCTGCCAGGTCAAGGGTGATAGGTGTACCGGCTTCTACTTTTACCTGACGTTGAGACACCGCTCGGCCGCTGCTGTGAAACAGCGTTACAGTTACAGAGCCGCTTTGCTCTGCAGAAGTGAGATAGACCTTGTCTGGGGTTGGATTTGGATAAGCCTCATGAGATGCCTGCCCTGCAGCGGTTTTACTTCCCTTGACCACAATAACCTTTGAGTGTTCAAATTTGCCATCAAAGTCTACCTGCTTCAGGCGGAAGTACAGGATGCTACTAGATTTGGTGGAAACAGCCGTTTTATAGGCCTGGGCGACAGCCGTGGTACCGGCTCCTTTTACTTTCTCGCCTACCGCCGTAAAGTTTTTCCCGTCTTCGCTCTGTTGCACCTCAAAAAAGTCATTCTCCTTTTCTGAGGCCGTGGCCCAAGCCAGGTTCACCACCTCTCCAGATCTGCTTCCCGTGAAACTGGTGAAAGTCACCGGTAACGTTCCTGGGGTGGAAGAAGAGGTAATCTGAAAATTGTCTATGGCTAGGTCATCGTCATTCTGTCCTGAATTTCCGGCGTTGTGCGTATCTACCAACCGGATAAAGAATTCTTGCCCTATGGCTACTTGTATGGGAAACTCCACAACATGCGTTTCTGCTTTATTGGAAAAGACACCTGGAATGGGCTGCCATTCTTTGATGTCAGTAGTATACAAGACATTTTCCAGGTTTGAACCTACCTGGTAAGACAAAACTAACCCATTCCCAGCTTTTGCATCATGGATTAACTTAACATCAAATTCTATCTTCATGGACTTGATTTCAGCACCGGTATCATTTTTAACCCTAACCCCATAGTACCCAATAGGATTACCCTGGTTCCCGGTTGAGAACCCGAAGGATCTGTCTCCTACCACAGCAGGATTGTGGATGTAATTCACCAAGGACATAGGAGTAATCTTTGGATTGGGAGAAGCATCAGGGAGGCTGTTCGTGCTTCCCACCATTTTTGGGGGTAACAAAGGAGGGTTTGTTTGCACAGGGTCTTGCAAGGCGTACCACCCTGCCAGTGTTTGTGGCATACCATTGCTCCAGGTTATAGTAGCACTGCCTGTATTGGCACTGGCAAGGTCATTGAAGTCTTGGCGGTAAAGCCCAGTGGTTAAGCTTATCTGAGCAGCGCCCTCAGTTTGCAAAGCCAACAAGCTTGAGAACAATAGAGCCGACTTAAAAAGGGTAGACAGGTTTTTCATGACGGGAAGGTTAGAAACTAGGAATTGATTTAACTACTCTAATAATTAATGTAACTTTTACATTAAATTCAGTAAATAATTCCTAAACTTCTACTTTCCTACATTTGTACCTACATTAATATTCTATTAAAAAATTTATATAATTTCTTTCTTTTTAATCATAAATAAAAAATCTTGCTAACTACCCTAGTTGCTTAAAACCCCACTTTTTAACATTAATTATTTTGATAGTTGCCATCAACTACTTCAAAATAATGATATTTGCTTATCTAAGAGCTCTAAATTTTATTTAAAAGTTCCTACTTAAACAGGTATATTTATACAACTTTTTAACAAAAAATTCGTGCTATAGCCGTCAATCCGAACCACAAAGTTAAAAAACCACCTCACAGTTGAATGAAACAGTAAGGCACTTTTCCTCGGTTAAATCCACGCTACTGATCCCATAAAATAGGTTGGCAGCAAATTCTCCCTTTGGCATGATTCACAAGTAGTATCAGAGCTCTTTAGCTTTCAAATGCCAGCTCCCGGCGAGGAGGTAGATGCTTTACAAGCCAATAGTCTTTGTTAAGCTTCTTCGTTTCCATACACCTTTTTGATACCTTCGGTGCCCTTGGCCAGAACCACATTTCTCCGGACCTAAATTTTTAATACTACAAAAAGATAGCCCCCGCAAAAAAAGGAAAAGCCACCCTAGACAGAGGTGGCTTTTCCTTTTTTTGCGGGGGCTTAAGGCTTATTGCTTTACAATCCGCGTAGTCACTTTCCCACTATCCGTTTGCACCTGCAGAAAATAAACACCTGCCGGTTGAGAAGACAGATCAAAAGTGATGGGGCTATCAAACCCTAGGGAAACCTGCTTCTGCCCTACTAGACGTCCGTTGCTTTGGCTAAGAGTCACCTTGGCCGGTCCCTTCAAGCCAGCAGAAGAAACAGATACTTTATTAAAAGTAGGGTTAGGGTATACCTCTAAAGAGGCGCCATTGCTCTTTCCCCCATTTACCTTGATCGCTATCACTTTAGAAGACTCAGATTTACCGTCAAAGTCAACCTGCTTCAATCTATAGTACACCGTTCCTTCCGGAGCAGACGCATCAAGGAAGTTATAGGCAAGCACTGCATGGCTGGTGCCGTTCCCTTTGACTTGCCCAATACTGCTGAAGTTCTTGCCGTCTTGGCTGCGCTCTACCTGAAAATAATCATTGTCCTTCTCAGAGGCGGTGGCCCAAGTCAGGTTCACCGCTCCTCCTGATCTGCTCCCCTTAAAGCTGATCAACTCTACCGGAAGCGTCATTTGCTGTGAATTTAGAGAGTTGCCCCCGGCAAAAGGAGAAAAGGACCTGAAACCGTCTCTGGTTAGACTATAAATTCCTTTGCTTTCAGTTGCAATTAGTGAGGGTCCTACATCCCAAGTATCATTTTCAAAGTGGCCCAAATGAAGTTTAGTAAGATCTAATTCATTCGTCATAGATGCTTTGGTCCACTGCAGAGTAACTTCCATATTACTTACTTCAGTACTTGGTTCTTTTTCAATAAACCAAGTATTAGCCACCACTCCCTTATCTAATAGCACCCCACCTGTGCCTTTAGACATTACATAATCAGAGGCACTTACATTAAAGAAGCCACCGGAACCTCTTTTAAGACTTAATTTAATGGCAGCGTACCGCACCCCTTTCACTGATCCTGTGTTAGCAGCACTAGTAGTAGTAAGTGTACCCAGAGGAATCGTCACCGTCTCCCCTTCCTGCATCTTGAACTTCACCTTACCAGTACCCATGGCAATTATAAAACTGGAGGTATCAGCCACAATGCTATTAGGGTTATCAATTATAAGGTTCCTGTTACCAAGGTCTAGTCGACCTTTCCCTTTTAATACCAAATGCCCCTTCACATGGATATTAGATGATCCCATCACATTTTTAAACCCCCTACTGTTCCCGTTCCCGTCAAAAGTCAGGTTTCCGTAGATCACTGCATTTGAAGAAGCGCTTGAGGGAGCGTCTGTGTTATACACAATGGTACTGGTTGGGTCTATCTGCCCAAAGGAAGGGGCTGTGGCGCTATTGACGATAAGAGTTGCCCCGGCTTCCAAATCAATGGTAGCGGTCAAGTTGGCATTTAGGGTCAATGTTTTGCCTGCCTTTACGACCACTTTGGAATTCGTGCCGCTAACAGTCAATGCAGATGCCAGGACCGCGTCATGTTGTACATTGAACTGCTGTCCGCCATGCGTGAAATCAAGACTTGGCTCCCCATTTCCCGTTGAACTTGAGTTCCAGGTGGCTACCTCCGTTAATACCCCTGCTATTGTGTTGAAAAAAACGGTTGGGGCAGGATTGATTTCAACATTGTCAATAGCCAAGTCGTCTTCATTTCCAGAGCTATTTGCAGCAGCGGTATGCTTATCTTCAAAACGAATAAAAATTTTTTCGCCAGGATTTAGCTCAATCCCGCTAATAAAGGTGGTAATGGAGGCAGACCTAGCCTCTAAATTAGAAATAGCAAATGCTTTACCATCCACATTTTTGATTTGAGACCAAGTTACTCCTGGTGCATCATTGATGGACGTCACGTTAGACCCTATGGCATACCCTATATTTAATGAATGAGGAACTGGATTGCCTTTCCGGTAGATAGCCTTGAGCAGGAATTTCACCTGCAACCGGTAAAGGGTATTGCCGGTCATATTGGTGAGTTGCACCCCGTAGAATGCATCTATGCCTTTAGATCTAAAACCTAATGCCTTGTCACTTGTACTTTCATTATTTTTGTCAACTGTACTTTCATTATAACATATCAGAGCACCACCACTGTTAAATTTATTTACATCAAATCCTACCTCTCCCTTTACTTGTGAAGGAACCACCCCTCCTACTAGGGCATGCCAACCTGTTACGTTATAATTGTCACCCCAAGAGACATAACCTGTAGTAGCAGGCATTTTGCCATTATCTATGCCATCAAACCTTTGTATGTATCCTGAAGGGGTTATAATCGGTTCCTGAGCAGCGACTGTAGAAGGGAAAGTAAGACAACAGGCGAGAAATAGAGCAGAAACAACTAACCAATGCAATAATTTCATAACAGATTTAATGTCCTTTCAACAATTTAGTATTCAATTATTATTATCTATAACTAACACCACAAAGTTGGCAAGACTTAAAATCAATTCAATCTTTTAAAATATATAACTATTTTAATCATCACCCTTATTCAGCCCTATAAACTTTAAAAACATTATTAAATTATTAAACATTAAGTTATATCAATATAGCTAATCGGAACATTTAAACGCTATCTAATACATACTCAATCCAATCTTCATCTACTACTACAACCCATCCATCTACTTATAAGAATATATAAAAATTCTTCATAAATTTTTATATATTCTTATTTAGATACAGAACCCATTTGGAATATCTAAGGAAAAGCATATACTTGAGGGCAATCCTTTACTGGATATATCCTAAAATACTATAGTAGCCACTTGGGCACAGGTACAACCACATATTCTACCGCCAGCCACGTTCCTTCTGTAGCACAACTAGTTATACTACAAAAGGAACGTGGAAAACATAGATAAATAGGAGAATAAAGCTTAACTACAAATGGTTTGAGTGGCTTGCTTATAGAACAACCTTATTAAAGGACAAGCGACCACTACCTATCCTAAAGCCAACAAGGCAGAGCCGTGGCTTTTAAGGGTTCAGCCACTTGAGCAGTAGTTAGAATAGGGAAATGTGTAACAGGAGCAGTATAGTTACCACTATTTTATGAAAGCTAAGAAATAGAAACCGTTATACAATGAGCTCCCAAACACAATTTGAAAACCACAAGCTAATGATTTATAAGGTTTTGCAGAAATAAAGAAGGAAAGAACAGAGGTATTTATTTCCAAAAAAATCATCACCCAAAGGATATTTCATATTATTCAATGGTTTTATTAAATTTAAAGCCGTGATACATTTTTCTTCAGTGAGATAATTCTCTTTTTGAAAGGAAGATCAAAGTACCTCTTTTTCATTTTATTGTTTAATGGCTAAAAGGGAAAAATAGGCCTAAAACGCCATTGGACCCACTTTCCGACCTTAATTATAAAAGAAAGGCATAAAACAAGCCGGACTCTTTATAAGCTCAGAAGAGGGAAAATTGGTGTGAACTGAGTCCAAGCGCGAGTGGCGGGTAAAACTTTTTTAAGAGACAGTTGAACCATTGGCAAAGGGATTAGGTTACGACAAAGCGCAGCACAAGGTTACGCACCTACTTGTCTTTAACATAAAAAGGATTGACTATGCGATCAACTAATTTCAAAAAAGCGGTTTCTTTCTTTGCCCTTGCCTCTGTCTTTTCCATGGCTGGTTGCCAAAAAGACGAACTTTTAGAAGAGACGGCCATGGCACCTACACCTCCTGCCACCTCTTCCAAAGCGGTTGATGGCAAGTACATTGTAGTGTTGAAAGATGGAAGCACTGCTTCTGCCCCAGAACTAAGAGACCGTTTGTTCAAGAAATTAGGCATTGGCCGGGACCGGGTTAGCGATGTGTTCAATGGCGCCGCTGATGGGTTCACGGGCAACCTGAGCAAAATTGAGGTTCAACAATTATTGCAAGATGAAAACGTAGCCTACGTAGAGCCTGAGCAAGCAGTATTGCTAGGAAAAGCCTCTACTTCCTCTACTACCTCTACTACCACCTCCACCTCTTCCCAGTCTATTCCATGGGGAGTAGCCAGAGTAGGCTACGGCGATGGAACCGGTAAAACCGTTTGGGTGATTGACTCTGGAGTACAATCTTCACACCCAGACCTGAACGTAGACAAAACTCGCAGCAAATCCTTCATCTCTGGCGTGACTTCTTGGGAAGACGGCTATGGCCACGGCACCGGGGTTGCTGGTGTGATTGGCGCTAAAAACAACGGTGTGGGCGTGGTTGGCGTTGCTGCCAATGCCACCATTGTAGCCTTGAGAGTATTTGACGATGCCGGAGCAGGTACCCTTACCCGTATCTACTCAGCCCTCAACTATGCCTATACCAATGGCAAGCCTGGTGATGTGGTGAACATGAGCTTGCGCGTGGCTGCCTCCACTATGCTAGATGACCTGGTAAAGAAAACAGCCGCCAAAGGTATGTTTGTAGTAGTGGCCGCCGGTAACAGCTACGTTGACTGCAAAAACGACTCTCCGGCCCGCGTGGTAGCACCTAACGTCTTCGTAGTGTCTAACATGAACTCCTACGGACAATTCAGCTCCTCTTCTAACTTTGGGGCCTCAGTGACCAACTCAGCTCCAGGCACTGATGTACTTACCACCTGGACTGGCAGCGGCTACCGCAATGGCACCGGCACTTCTTTTGCCGCTCCGCACGTGGCCGGTATCCTGGCTCTTTCTGGAGGAAGAGTAAATTCCCAAGGCTTAGTAACCAACGACCCAGACGGCAAACCAGATCCTATTGCCCTGAAATAACCAACCATTCAATACCAAAGAACAAGGCCCACCATGCAAATGGTGGGCCTTGTTCTTTTATACCATTTTATGAGGCGTAGCCCCAGCAGAAGCACCAGCGTATATATACTGCTCTTATCTTTTCTGGTCCTGGCCAACAACGGTTTCTGGGCTGTTTTCCTTATGAGGGGATAAAAACGTCTTTACCCTAGCCCGAGGCAGCTTGCTTCTATACCTCCTGGAATATATCCCGCGAAGCCTTCCGGCAGAAAGCCTTGGCCCAGGGTTTTGCCCTGGCCGCCATCGTCAGATTCCGGCATCAAGCCTGCCGTCAACTGGCTACCCCACCAATATCATCTCCCGGCTGCCGCGCATCAGCTTAAGATGCATCACCTCCTGTGTTCAACCTTTTTCGCCAAAAGAGAGTATTGAAAATACGATAACCCTTTCTGCTGTAAACCAGAAGGTTGAAAACTGACTTAAACCAACAACTATGAAAAATCTACAGGCATATTTTTTCGCACTCATGCTGGTGCTCACGCTCACCTTTTCCAGCTGTGACGTGATTGGCGACATCTTCCAGGCAGGTATGTGGACCGCGGTCATCATTATCGTGCTCGTGATCCTGCTCATCACCTGGCTTTTCCGGAAGATCCGGAGGTAATAGAGAACCAAAGTAACAGAGACCCAACTCTACTTTTACTCACCCCGCTTATACACAGAGAAGGCCACCCGTCAAGGTGGCCTTCTCTGTGTATAAGCGGGGTGTAGACTTATCAGTTTTAGCTTTTACGCTCTGGCATGGTACCCATGATCCAATCCCAAAGCGGAGAGGAAACACCATACGCGCGTTCTGGGTCTTTGTAGTGGTGAATGCTGTGGTGGATCCAGAGCTGTTTCAAAAAGTTCTTAGGCGGGGCGTAGGCATGTACCGCATAGTGCACGAACAGGTAAAGGGCGTACCCGAACAGAAAACCCGCTACCAAGCCAAACACCAAGGTACCGAAGATCAGTTTGAACACGAAAAAGAAAAAAGAGGCCACAAACAGACTCACAATAGGAGGCATGGCCAGACGCGTCTTGTCTTTGGGGTAATCATGGTGGTTCCCGTGAAACGTGTATTGGATGTTCTTCTTGAAGTTATTGGTAGGGGCCATATGGAAGATGTAGCGGTGCGCCAGGTACTCTACCAACGAGAACAGCAGCCACCCTGCCAGAAACAGCCCTATCGCTGAAACCACATCCAGAAAACCATACTGAAAGCCATAGAAAAGCAGGCCAACAGCAATCACTAAAAAGATGGTGATTGGAAGCGCAATGTGGGTATGGGTAAGCCGCTCCAGTACCGGATTCTTGAAAATAGTAGCTGATCCTTTATGATTCGGTTTCATAGTAAGTAGAAAAATTAATTGAATCGTTTCTTGCCGTGAAACGCGCAAAAATAACTAAAATTATCTAGACCTATTCACTTAGCTGGGTAGAAGCACCAGTTATATACCGGGCTATTTCCCTTGCCACGGCAGAGATGGAGGCCCGCCCAGCCTCTACCCCACAAGAAGCGCGCCGATAAAATAGTTCACGTTGACTTAAAGTATCCGCTAGGTACTGGTGGAGTTGCAAGGGGGATTTATCGCGCAGCAAAGGCCTTGCCTGCAGGTCAAGGGGGGTCAGTCGGTCCACCAACTCCTGCGGGGAAAGCCTAAGGTAAACTGTTGTGCCAGTAGCCACCATAAAGTCCATGTTACCGCAGAAGCAGGGGGCGCCGCCGCCGGTGGCCAGCACGATCTGCTCGGGCCGGGTTGCCGCCTGGCGCAGGGCACGGGCTTCGGCCTCCCTGAAATAAGCTTGCCCGTGTTGCTCAAACACCTGCGGCACCGTTAGGCCTTCCTGCTCCTCCACCAGGGTATCCAGGTCCAGAAACACGTAGCCAAGTTGCTGGGCCAGCACTTTTCCCACGGTAGACTTCCCGCAACCGGGCATGCCCACCAGAAAAACTTTTGACTTCTTTGGGTCCAGGGCAGAGAGAGGCATAGGTAAAAAAGGATAAAACTAGTAAGCAGGAGACAGGAACGAAGCCATGGCATACACCCTGAAGACGAGCTTGTGCGTTTGGCCACTCGTCCTGTTTGAGGCTTGTTTTCAAAGAAACCAGCTTAAAACTGTTCCCAGATAGCGTGGACTTCGTTGCGCGGGTTTCTCTACCGCACCAGAGACTGCACTTCCTGCAGGCTGGGCACATCATTATAATGCCATTTGCCTACCACCACGCCGTCTCTGAACAGCAGCAACCCTGGGTTGGCCCTGATCATGGTTTTGAGCACCGTAGCGTCTGCGAAGTAGTAAGGGGCCGACAGGTTGACCTCATGCCGGAAAACGTCAAATTCCTGGCTGCTGCTGGAGGTGATCACCACCGGCACGATCTTAGGAGACTGGTTGTTCTCCACGCCGGCCAATAGCCGGTTGATTTCTGCAAAGCTTTCATGATCGGCTTTGTTCACGTCTTTCACCAGTACCAGCAACCGGTTGCCTGAGAACATCTCTTTGGTGAAATCGCCCTGGTCATTCCAGACGTTGAAGTCGGTGATCTTGGGCCCGTCTTCTGGGTTGAGCGGCACCATCTTCTTGAAAGTATAGGTGGTATCTGTGGGGTAGGTGTCAAAGGTCACCTCTTTGCCGCCTTTCTCCATGATGTACTGGTACCGCAAAGGGGCTGAGGGTTTCATGAGCTGCGGGATGTTGGCGCCCTTGCGGTACGCCCTGAAATCCAGGAACGGCTCATGCTGGTAGGCATACACGCTTACTACCAATGAAAAAAGAAGGGACACCGCCACAATGGTACCGGTTACGCCCCGGTTTGTCTGTCCCAGAGACACCAGATGGCGCTGCGTGAACAGCAACACCAGCAGCAGCACCAGCAAGATCACATCTTTCCCAAACGACTGCCAGGGCGTGAGTTTGATGGCATCACCGAAGCAGCCGCAATCGGTCACTTTGTTGTAAAACGCCGAATAGAAGGTGAGAAAGGTAAAGAACAGGGTGAGGAAGAAAAGCAACCACAGCACCGTGTTCAGCCGCCACCGCACCAGCAGGGCCACGCCCAGCACCACTTCCAAGGTACTCAGCAGAATAGACAGGTACAACGCGAACGGCTTAAAGGACAGGAACACCGTGGAGAAGTCAGCGGAGAAGACCTCAAAGTACTCTTCCAGCTTGATGGCGGTACCTACCGGGTCATTGAGCTTGATGAGCCCAGAGAAGATGAACAGGCCGCCTACCACGACCCACGCGAAACGGCTAAGCAGACGGAGTGCCATGGTGCGGGTAGTTTAGTTTGATCAAGCAGAAAACAGCGTAGTTGAGCATATCACGGTAATTGGCTTCCACCCCCTCAGACACCAGCGTGTGGCCGGCGTTGTCTTCTATCTGTTTGGTGCGGTAAATCTTCATCAGAATCAGGTCAGTCATAGATTCCACCCGCATGCTGCGCCAGGCCTCCCCATAGTCATGGTTCTTGTCCTGTTGCAGGGCATGCGTTTTCCGGATCTCCTCTTCGTACAATTCCTTCACCCGTTCCACGGGCAGCGCCTGCTCGGTCTCGCCCTGGGCAATCAGCTGTTCCTGCATCAAGGCAATCACGCAATAGTTCACAATGGCCACAAACTCAGACGTGATGTCATCCTGTATCTTCTGGGTGCCTTTTTCCTGGATAGACCGTATGCGCTGGGCCTTTATGAAGATCTGGTCAGTGAGCGAAGGCAGGCGGAGAATGCGCCAGGCCGTTCCGTAGTCCTGGGTTTTCTGCAAAAACAGACGCTGGCAGGCCTCTATCACGCGGTTGTATTCTTGGGCGGTTTGGTGAATCAAGTTTTTCGTTTTACTTTTATAGGAATTGAAAAAACGGGCTATTTGAAGGCGAAAGATACACCTTTTTACAAAAAGATTACCCTCAACTGTGGCGGCAGAATCGTCTTGCTGCAGCAACCCGCGGTAATGGGTATCCTCAATTTCACCCCAGATTCCTTCTACGCCAACAGCCGTATGCAAAGCGTGGAGCAAGCCGTGGCCCAAGCCGGGAAAATGCTAAATGAAGGCGCCACCTTCCTGGACATTGGCGGTTATTCTACGAGGCCGGGGGCACCCGAGGTTACGGAACAGGAAGAGCTAAATCGCGTAATACCCATTATAGAGGCGCTGTCTAAGGCCTATCCAGAGGCGCTGCTGTCCATTGACACGTTCAGGGCCCGGGTAGCGGAAGCGGCGGTACGCCACGGGGCGCACCTGATCAATGATGTTTCCGGGGGCACGCTAGACCAGGATATGTTCGCTACCGCTGGCCGGCTGCAGGTCCCGTACCTGCTCATGCACATGCGGGGCACACCCCAAGACATGGCTAGCCAGAACCAGTACCCCAACGGCCTGGTAGAGGAAATGGTCTCTTTCTTTGCCGAACGGGTAGCGCAGCTCAGGGCATTAGGCGTGAAAGACATCCTGCTGGACCCCGGCTTTGGTTTCGCAAAAGATATAGACCAGAATTACCAGGTGCTCCGCCGCCTTAAAGAACTGGAGATGTTTGGGTTACCCCTTCTCATTGGGCTATCGCGCAAGTCTATGACTTACAAACCTCTGAAAGTAGGCCCAGAAGAAGCCCTCACGGGTACAATTGTTGCTAACACCCTGGCGTTACTGAACGGTGCAGACATTCTGCGGGTGCATGATGTGAAGGAGGCGGTCCATACCATTAAGATTGCAAAAAAGATGCTGACAGCGTGATACCATTGTTTTCCATAGGGTTTTTAGAGATAGAGTGGCTGGACATCATTGATGTCTTGCTGGTGACGGTACTATTGTACCAGCTCTACAAACTCCTGACGGGAAGCGTGGCGCTGAAAATCTTCCTGGGCCTTTTATCCATCTACCTGCTCTACCTGGTAGTAAAGGCGGCCGGCATGGAACTGCTCACCATCATTCTGGGGCAATTCATGGGCGTGGGTGTTTTGGCCGCCATTATCGTATTCCAGCCCGAAATCAGGCGTTTCCTGCTCATGATTGGCAAAACCACCGCCTTCAACAACGAGCGCCTGTTCAAGAGCTTTCCGTGGCGCCGGTCAGAGAACGTAGACAAACTCTCCATCACCCCTTTCATTGAGGCTGCCAAGTCGCTGGCCGGCAAGAATACCGGCGCCCTGATCGTCTTCGCCCGAAGCTCTGAACTCCGCTACTTCGCCGAGTCTGGTGACGCTATTGACGCCATGGTCAGCAAGCGTCTGCTCATCTCCATCTTCAACAAGAACAGCCCTCTGCATGACGGCGCTGTCATCATCCAAGGCAACCGCATCAAGGCAGCCCGCTGCATTCTGCCTGTGACCGAAAGCAACAACGTACCCGCCTCCATGGGCTTGCGTCACCGCGCCGCCATCGGCCTTTCAGAGGTCACTGACAGCGTGGTATTAGTGGTCTCTGAAGAAACCGGGCAGATCTCCCTGGTGCGCAACGGCGAAGTTTTCCGCAACCTTTCCGCCGCCGACCTCCGCTCCAAGCTCAACCACTTCCTCTTTGACATTGAGCCCAAGGTAGTAGAGAAAGTAGCCGCCGCTTGATTGATTGATTGATTGATTGATTGATTGATTGATTGATTGATTGATTGATTGATTGATTGATTCTGGTTGTCACTTCTCTTTCCAGTATCCGGGAAATTCCATGTCTGCTTCCTACCTAACCTGCCCTTTACCTGACTTAAATCCTAAATTTTGTCTTCAGGTAACCTCTCCGCATTTTCTGTTGACTCTTACGCAGGCCTACGCTGCCCCAACGCTGGCGCGAGTTTGCAACTCGTGCCTACTGATGCCGGGTAGTCTCCAGACTACCCTCGCTGCCTTGCAGTGAAACCATGTGTCCGGCCACTCGTTTTACCCCTGTTTTCTAAAAACTCTCCCGAAACCCGGAGATCGGCAAAAACTTCGTACTTTATGCCGCTAAACTCCTTGAACATGACCCGCCACGCTTATCTGTTTTCTTGCCTGCTCCTGCTCCTCAGTTTTTCTTCTATCGCCCAATCTTCTAAAAAAGAGAAAACAGACCAGAAACTGACTCAAAAACTACAGGCCCTCACCAAAGACTTTCAGGGAGACGTGGGCATTTACGTGCGGCACCTGAAAACCGGCCAAACGGTGGCCATCAACGCAGACACCCTCTTCCCTACCGCCAGCATGATCAAGGTGCCTATCATGGTGGGTGTGTTTGACAAAATGGAGAAAGGCGAACTGAACCCCAAAACCATCCTCCGCTACCGCGATTCCCTCTACTATGCCGGCGAAGACCTGGTAGGCAATTTCAAAGACAGCTCTACCGTGGCCCTGGGCAAGATCCAGATGCTCAGCATCACCACCTCAGACAACACGGCCAGCCTCTGGCTCCAGCACCTGGCGGGCACCGGCACCGCCATCAATGCCTGGTTGGAGAAAAACGGTTTCCAGCACACCAGAATGAATTCCCGCACCCCGGGCCGCCGCCCCAACTGGGTCAAGTACGGCTGGGGCCAGACCACTCCGCGCGAGATGGCCACGCTGGTGACCATGATCCGGGAGGGCAAAGCGGTAAGCCCGGCGGCCAGCGAGCGCATGTACCGCAACATGGGCCGTATTTACGTGGATGAGGTGGCGCTCTCCCAGATTCCGCCCTACGTGCACACGGCCTCCAAGCAGGGCGCCGTGAACCAGTCGCGGTCTGAGGTGGTGCTGGTGAACGCCCCGCACGGCGACTACGTGTTCTGCATCATCACCAAAAACCAGAAAGACGAGAGCTGGCAATACCACAACGCGGGCTACGACCTCATCAGAGCCGTCTCCAAAACTCTCTGGAACCACTTCGAACCTAAGTCTGACTGGAAACCAGCCCCGGGAGTAGAGAAATACTAGCGCTTCCGGTGTCTTTTACAGAAAACAGGCTTTAAACGGGCAGGCATACCCGCAGACGTTTTTCCGTTTACAGCAGATTTATCCAAACCAGCGGCGAAACGATCAAGCACCAAAAAGCCTCCCCTTCTGCAGAGTGCGCAGAAAGGGAGGCTTTTTGGTGAAAAGAATTTCAATGCGGTCCTGGCTTATACCTTAGACAGAGCAGGGGCCGATAAGTGGAAGATATCTTTCAGCGCCCGCCGGGCCGCATGGAAGCCGCACATGCCGTGCACCCCTCCACCCGGCGGCGTGGACGAGGAGCAGAGGTAAAGTCCTTTCCTGGAGGTTTGGTACGGCGACAAACTCACCACCGGCCGTGTGTACAGTTGCTCCAGATCAATGATGCCACCGTTGATGTCACCACCGATGTAGTTGGGGTTGTGGGCCTGCATCTGGGCGGTGTTCATGGTGTGCCGTTCCAGGATCAGATCTTTGAAACCGGGCGCAAAACGCTCTATCTGGCCTTCAATGGCCTGGGTCATGTCTACCGTGGAGCCGTTGGGCACGTGGCAGTAGGCCCAGGCGGTATGCTTTCCTTTGGGGGCGCGGGTTGGATCAAACAGGCTCTGCTGCGCCAGCAACACAAACGGTTTCTCCGGATGGTACCCCGTGGCCGTGGCCTTCTCTGAGGCGGCTATCTCTTCCAGGGTGTTCCCCAGGTGGATGGTTCCGGCCTGCCGGCATTCTGGCGCAGTAAACGGAATAGGCCCGTCCAAGGCCCAGTCCATCTTGAAAACCCCCATGCCGTAACGGTACCGGTGCAACTGCTTCCGGTAGAGCGGCGAGAGTTTCTCCTCGGCTATCTCCAACAATTGCTTCGGAGTCACGTCCAGCAGCACGGCCTTGCTGGAGGGCAATTGCTCCAGCGAGGTCACGTATTCCCCGGTTTCTATCTTGCCGCCCAAACTCTGGAAATAAGATGCCAGCGCGTTCGCTATCTGCTGCGACCCGCCCTTGGGAATGGGCCAGCCCTGCAAATGCCCTACCGCCATCAACACCAGGCCAATGGCCGAAGTAGTGAGGTTAGACAGCGGTTGGATGGAGTGGGCCGCCATGCCTGCCCACAACCCGCGGGCTTCCTGGGTCTTAAACCGGTTGGCCAGAAAGGTAGCCGAGGTAAGGGCGTTCAGACCGAAAGCCGCCATGTCAATGGGGTGACTAGGAACCCGCAAAGGCCCTAACACATCTGGGGCCATGCCTGGCCAGCTCTTCACCAAAGGCTGCATCAGGTTCAGGTACGCCTGCTGGTCCTGCCCCAGCGCCTGCGCCGTCTCTGCCAGGGAGCACGCCAGGGCTGCGGCCGTGCCGTTGTCAAACGGGTGAGCCGCCGACAGCGGAGGATATAGGAACTCCAGCCCGTGCTCCTGCAGCGGCAGGGTCTTGAAAAAGGGAGAGCCCGCCGCCAGCGGATGGATGGCCGAGCACACATCATGCACAAAGCCCGGCAACGTTAACTCCTGCGAACGCAGACCGCCGCCAATCTGATCTTTGCCTTCTAGCAGGAGCACTTCCAAACCGGCCTGCTGCAGGGTAATAGCCGCCGCCAATCCGTTAGGCCCAGAGCCTACCACCACCGCATCATATTGAGTTGAACCCACGCCCTTGTATTTTTAGTTTCCTGATTCTTCCTGTTAAACTACGCAGCACGTCCTCATGCTTTACCCTGTTTTCTTCAAAACATGCCTAAAAACAGATTCCCGTTCTTGCGTATAGAAAAGACAAGCTACTCATTTTTTCTATGTCAGACGCGCCTTTTCTCCCGCTTTTCCCGCAGCTTACGCCCATTCTGAGCAATGTGACGGCCCTTGATTTTGAGACCACCGGGGTGAGCGGAAGCAAAGGAAGGGTGATTGAGATAGCCGCCATCAAAAGCGCCTACGGTAAGATCATTGGCCGGTTCCATACGTTGGTCAAGCTGAAAGGCGAACTTCCCCAGAAGATCACCCAGATCACCGGCATCACCTCTGAAGACCTGGTCAACGCCATGGAGGAACGCACTGCCTTCTCCATCCTGCGGGAATTCATCGGTGACAGCACCGTGGTGGCCCACAACGCCCCGTTTGACCTGGGGTTTCTGTACAGCACCTACCGCCGTCTCAAGCTGCCCCCGGCGCACCACCCGTTCCTGGACACGCTGTCGGTATGCCGGTTGCGGCAGCCTTCCCCGCGCAGCCTCCCCGACATGTGCCAAGTGTATGGCATTCCGCTGACCAGGTGGCACCGCGCCCTGCCAGACGCCACCGCCACCTGGCACCTGCTGCACCGCCTCCATGAGGAAAGCCCCCTGGACGATATGCGCAACAAACTGGTGTTGAACCCCAGATACGGCACGCCCTTCTGGCT
Organism: Rufibacter glacialis; assembly: GCF_008271745.1. GTDB lineage: Bacteria > Bacteroidota > Bacteroidia > Cytophagales > Hymenobacteraceae > Nibribacter > Nibribacter glacialis. The sequence goes on from NZ_VKKZ01000021.1 coordinate 20,459, forward strand.
GCCTCCGCTGGCGGAAGTCCTTTCCCCGTCACCCGTGCCACCATCGCCCCAGGAAGTCACGCTCCCGCATTCCGGGAAATTCCCGGAGGAAGACCAAACCCGGCCCTGATTACCCGGGCTTTTTCTTAAAAGAAGGCAAAACCAGCGCTTCTCCGTCCTCACCCGGTGCTATTTGGTACTTCCCGTTCTCAAAACAGGTATTAATTCCGCCTACCTGCCTTACCTATAATCGTTTAAGCTAGACTCGGGAAGAAGGAGATAAGGCAAATGCCTGATTATTTCCTCTTTCCCGAAATCTATTATTCGCTAGAAAAAGGAGAAGGAAATGGAAAGAATGCGGTGGATATGGATGGTTCTCTTGACCGGGTGGTTGGTTTCCTGCTCCTCTAAGGAAGACACGCTGGAAGAGATGGAGCAGGAAACGGGGTTTCTGTCTCAGGCGGTGCACCCCCTGCGTACTACCCAAGACCTGGACCTGCTGCTCAATGAAATCGGCAACAGCCAGTATGTACTGCTTGGGGAAGCCTCGCACGGCACCTCTGAATTCTATACCTGGCGCGCCGATATATCTAAAAGGCTGATTCAGGAAAAAGGATTCAACCTGATCGCCGTGGAAGGAGACTGGCCCGCGGCATATTCGCTGAACCAGTACATTCAAGGCCGGCAGGGCGGCACGGCCCAGCAGGCGTTACAGGCTTTTCGCCGGTGGCCTACCTGGATGTGGGCAAACCAGGAAGTGGCTGGGTTTTCTGAATGGCTTCGGCAGCACAACCAGACGCTGACCCAGAACCAGAGGGTGGGCTTCTATGGCATGGACGTGTACAGCCTGTGGGAATCACTGGAGGAGGTAAGGGCCTACATGGAGGCCGCTGACCCTGCCATTGCCCAACTGGCGCGGGAGGCCCAAGCCTGTCTGGCGCCTTATAACCAGGATGAGCAGCGGTATGCCCAGGCCACTGACCAAGGCATTTCCTGCGCCCCACCCCTGCAACGGCTGCTAGAGGCGGTGCAGGCGCACCGGGCCAGGCAACCGGCCAACCATGAAGCAGCCTTTAACGCCGAACAGAACGCCTTGGCAGCGGTAAACGCAGAACGGTATTATTACCAGATGCTCCGCAGCAACGTCACCTCCTGGAACCTTCGGGACCGGCACATGCAGGAAACGGTGAACCGGCTGGTGGCGCAACGGGGCCCCGGCGCTAAGATCATTGTGTGGGCCCATAACACCCACGTAGGCGATGCCCGCTACACTGACATGGTGAACAGCGGCACGGTGAACATTGGGCAGCTACTCAGGGAGCAGCACGCCCAGAAAGGAGTCTATCTGGTGGGGTTTGGTTCTTATGAAGGAACGGTGGTGGCGGCTACTTCTTGGGGGGCTGCTACCAGAACCATGACGGTTCCGCCGGCCCAGGCAGGCAGTTGGGAGGCGCTCCTGCACCGGCATAGTGCCGAAAACAAATTACTCTTGATGCGGGAATTACAGAACAGCCAGGAGGTCCTCAAACCCCGCGGCCACCGCGCCATTGGCGTGACCTACAACCCCTCTTCTGAAAGAGGCAACTATGTGCCCACGGTCTTGCCCCGCCGCTATGACGCATTTCTGTTCATTGACAGGACCACTGCCTTGTCGCCGCTCTAAAGCGAATTTACCTTTTAGACCCGGAAAGCCAAGTGCTGGGTTTCTACCCAAGGCCACGGCCCCCCCCTTGGCAAGGGAGTGAAAAAGTTTCAGTAAAAGGGGGAGCCTTACAGCTCCCCCTTCTTTTTTTGTTGTTTTTGTTGTTTCAGTTTTAGAGGCTTTGTCACACCTCTGTTCACTCTCTTCCAGAGCAGCTAGTCAGGCTACTAAAGAAGTTTGACGCTTTTGGCCACGTCGTTGCCTTCTTCATCTTTCTCAATCTCAAATTCTACCCGGTCCCCCACGTGCAGCTCGTTAAAGTCTGTGTCGATCACGTTGGTGAAGTGGAAAAAGAGGTTGTTGGGTGGGAATTTAATGAAGCCGTACCCGTTTTTAAGGCTCATGATCTCCCCTTCACCGTGGCCTTCCATGGGCAGCGTGTCATCATCGTCATCGTCCTGTACTTGTTCCTGGACAACGGCGTGCCGCTTCTGGTCGGGCTGCACAAACAGCCGGTTAATGGTAGCATCATTCTGGGCAATGCGCTGGTCAATGATCCCGTGCATCGCCATCGGGTACGTCACCTCGGCCAGCAGATCCTGAGACGGGCGCGTTGTCATACGCTGTCCATTATCTGTGGTGTACTCAAACTCCCAGGTTAACGCCATTATACGAGTCCCTAATGTGTTGACTTTACGCACCATAGGCACGTAATCTCCGTCTGAGGAGATCAGCACCAACACATCAAATCGTTTGTAGAATGCCTGTTCAAACGCCTCCAACGCTAACCATACGTCTATTCCGCGTTCCTGCTTATACCCCTCCGGCGTAGTGCGCACGGGAAGGTAATGGGTAGTCACGCCCTCAGACATCAGGATGTCGTCAAACACCCGATCCCAGTAAAGGGTATCGCCGCGTTGGCTGGCTTCATAGGCATTGAGTCTTCCCCGGAAATAGTGGGCATCTACTATTCTGCAGAAGCGCGGATCTACATCCTCTTCCTCTGCCACCTGCTCCCGGATGAACTCATGAAGGCCAGAGATACTAATCCTACGTTTGCGCTGATGGCCGTAGGCGTAGTAATTACTGACCTGTAAGAAATAATTGCCGTCATAGAAGACACCAATCCTCACTAATTTTTCCTGCATCTTTTTACATTTTTTGTCTATCTGTTTTTTTTCTCAAGCTTTAATCTTTTATAGTTTCACAATAGGTCTCAAAAATAAAATAGGCGAGGGAATCACATCAGAAAAGCAGCGAAAGGCAGAGGGGATTTCAAGGTGAGCGGAGCAGGAAAAATTATCTATATAGTATTGGATAGAAACTACGGGGAACGAACTGCTATATCTTAAAAATACCTTCATTTATTCAATCGGGAAACCACTTTCTAATTTCACTCTTCTTACCTGCACAGGGTGGGTGCACAGATAGCCGGAGTGGCAGCACAAGCACCTTAGTAAAACAGGCCTCGCCTAAATATGTTTTTCAAAGAAGGGGTTATTATCAAATCTTTAAAGAACACTGGACAAAAGTAGGGAATGATTATTTTGCTGACAACCTAAAATAGGTATTTTCCACAGTTAATAAACGTTCTACAGATAAGAAGTAGTACACGTTTACTGGTGATTTAACCTCTTTATTTACAAATTTCTCCTTTACTACTCTCTCCAATTCCTCTTCTTGAATTTAGATTATTTTATTTCTCACTGCTGGGTGCCTAACCTTAATAGGAAGTGCTGCATCAGGCGCTATCAAAGAAAGAACCGGTCTCTCGTCAATAAGAGAGGCCTTGCTTTCCCCTGCCTGCCCGTTCTTTCTCTTTCTAATCCAGTATTTTATGATGCCAAACACCAGCAGTTCTTCTAGGAAAAACACTATATCACTCTCATTCCTGTTTATATCTCCCTGATATTGAAAAATTCCAATCACCTCAAAAGCCTGAGCAGTAGTTCTTCTACAGGCATCATGTATAAAAATTTGTAAAAACAGGAAGCATAGCCTTATTTTATTGCTAATCTACAACAAGAACGTTCTATTTTATAAATATTATCTCTCTACTGCCCCCATTTAGCCGTTTCTTATAAGATTCTACAGATTAAGGCTTTATTCTCAAGTGGACTAAAAAATAGCACTCCTTCTATTCATGTCGGCCCTTATGCCTTCCATACTCACCTTTGGGATCTTTTTCCAAAGAGGATTTCTATAGATGGCCTTTTCTGGAACCTCCCCAGACTCAACCCATGCTTCCTCATCCATAAAAAAGGAGGTCCTGCCAAAAGGGAAAAGGCCTGCCGTTTTTCAACAGCAGGCCTTTTAAAGGTGTTTTCCCAAAAGTTAAGGGAAAACGCTAGGCTTTCAACACGCCTAGTTCTCTGCCTACTTCAGTGAAAGCTTGAATGGCCTGGTCTAAATGCTCTTGGGTATGGTCAGCGGAAAGCTGCACGCGGATACGGGCGGCGCCTTTGGCGACTACCGGATAATAGAACCCGATCACGTAAATGCCTTTCTCCAGCATGCGGGCGGCAAACTCCTGGGCTAATTGGGCCTCATACAGCATCACCGGCACAATAGGGTGCACGCCTGGTCTGATGTCAAACCCAGCGGCCGTCATCTTCTCTCTGAAGTACTTGGTGTTCCACTCCAGGCGGTCGCGCAGTTCAGTGGTGGAGCTCAGCAAATCCAATACTGCCAAGGAACCGCCCACAATGGCCGGGGCCAGGGAATTGGAGAACAGGTACGGGCGCGAACGCTGGCGCAGCATGTCAATGATCTCCTTGCGGCCAGTGGTGAAGCCGCCCATGGCACCTCCCAAGGCTTTGCCCAGGGTTCCGGTGATGATGTCTACGCGACCCATCACGTTGTGGTACTCATGCGTGCCACGGCCGGTCTTGCCAATGAAGCCGCTGGAGTGCGACTCATCTACCAGCACCAGAGCCTGGTATTGGTCGGCTAAGTCACAGATTTTGTCTAACTGGGCAATGGTGCCGTCCATGGAGAAAGACCCGTCGGTGACAATGATGCGGTGCTTGGCGCCCTGGGCTTCCTGCAATTTGGCTTCCAGATCTGCCATGTCATTGTGCTGATACCGGTAGCGCTGCGCCTTGCATAACCTGATGCCGTCAATGATGGAGGCGTGGTTCAGGGCGTCTGAGATAATGGCGCTCTGCTCATCGAACAACGGCTCAAACACCCCGCCGTTGGCGTCAAAGGCGGCCGCGTACAGAATGGTGTCTTCAGTGCCCAGGAACTCAGCCAGCTTCTGCTCCAATTGCTTGTGGATGTCTTGGGTACCGCAGATAAAGCGCACAGAGCTCATGCCGTAGCCGTGGGTGTCAATGGTGCGCTTGGCAGCCTCAATCACCGCAGGGTGCGAGGAAAGCCCCAGATAGTTGTTCGCGCAGAAGTTCAGCACCTCACCGGTCTGCTGGGTCTGGATCTCGGCGTGCTGCGGCGTGGTAATGATGCGCTCACTCTTATATAAGCCGTTGGCTTTGATGTCAGCTAACTGCTGCTCTAAATCTGGTTTTAAGGTTTCGTACATATCAATTAGATAAAGTTGTTGCTTGTGGAAGTACGCTGTTTCAGGGCTTTTTGCCGGAAATACCTCCTAAACGGGAAGTCGCCTGCTTTGATGCCTTTTCTGCCGCGCTGCGTATTCTACTTTCAAAGATACAAAACCTCACCAGTCCCCCATATTTTTTGGACTGGATGAAAAACGTACATTTGTTTTCCTATACAGCACCCTGCATGACAAAAAAGACCAATGCCGTTTTAGTGATAGGAGCCTGCGGTCAGCTAGGCTCAGAACTCACCCTTGAACTGAGAAAGTTATACGGTGATGCCCACGTGGTAGCCGCCGACATCCAATACCCCAAACAAGCCGAACTGCGCGAGAGCGGGCCTTTTGAGATCGTGGACGTGCTCACGCCGCAGCACCTTTCAGAATTGGCTACAAGGTATAAATTCAAGCAGATCTACCACCTGGCCGCTATTCTTTCCGCCACCGGCGAGAAGAACCCTAAGTTCGCCTGGCGCCTGAACATGGACGGCCTTTTCAACGTGCTGGACTTTGCCCTGGAGCAGAAAGTAGAGCGCGTGTACTGGCCCTCGTCCATTGCGGTCTTCGGGCCCAACACTCCCCGCCAGAACACCCCGCAAGACACCATCATGGACCCTAACACCGTGTACGGCATCAGCAAGCAGGCCGGTGAGCGGTGGTGCGAGTATTACTTCAACAAATACGGCCTGGATGTGCGCAGCCTGCGGTACCCGGGTCTCATTGGCTACAAAGCCCTGCCCGGCGGCGGCACCACTGACTATGCCGTGGACATTTACCACCAAGCCCTGGCTACCGGCACCTACAAGTGCTTTCTGAGCGAGCACACCCGCCTGCCCATGATGTACATGCCAGACGCCATCAAAGCCACCCTGGACCTCATGCACGCCCCCGCAGAGCAGGTGAAGGTACGCTCTTCCTACAACCTGGCAGCCATGAGTTTCACCCCACAGGAGATTGCCACCAGCATTCAGCGCCATTACCCCAGCTTTGCCATCACCTATGACCCAGACAGCCGCCAGCAGATCGCTGATTCCTGGCCGCAGAGCATTGATGACCTGGCCGCCCGCCAGGACTGGGGCTGGCGCCCGCAGTACGACCTGGATACCATGACAGATGACATGCTCCTGCACCTGAAACGGATCAACAACTAAACATCCGGCAGCAGGAAGAAAGCTAAACCCCGGCAGTTCTAAGGAATGGCCGGGGTTTTCTGTTTTGGGCCCATTTGATGAAAACAAGCCTGAAAACACTTGAACAGATACTTCCTTAAATGCCAATCACTTATACCATAGGGCCAACACTTTTAGAAGGAGGACCGCGGCAAATACCTAGTACTTCGCTAATATTGCTCCTTCACCTTATTTTATCCTTTATTCTTATAAGACATGCTTAAGAAATTTTTCCTTGCCGCCTCCTTCTGTTTCACCCTGGGTTCTGCCGCCATGGCACAGGACGGCGGGGGCATCAAACCTGCCGCCGGAGAGGTAACCGCAGAAGTGCAGCTGAGCCTGACCGATGGCAGCACCGTGGGTCTGGGCCTGAACCAACTGCGCGGCCGCTATTTCCTGAGCCCAACCACGGCGGTGCGGGCCTCATTCACGATGGAGGTGCAGAACGATGATTTCAACGATGACTTCAACCGGACCTCTACCCTTCTGCAGTTTGCCCCTGGCATTGAGAAACACTTTGCGGGCACAGACCGGCTTTCACCGTACGTAGGCGGCGAGATCAGAATCACCAAGCTTTACTCAAGTCAGGAAAGCGACAACCTGGACATTGAAGGGGCCTGGTCTAATTCAGGAAACAGCAACAACCTCACCAACCGCAATTACTTTGGGTGGGGCTTAGGTGTGGTAGCCGGCGCAGATTATTATTTTGCCAAGCATGTGTACCTGGGCGTGGAGTTTGGGTTGGGCATCCAGTACCGGACCGAAGGCGAAGTAGATATCAAACCTTCTACCGGACCCACTAGAACCCTTGAAGGTGAGAATGGCTTCTTCCGTTTGGGGTCTAGCGTGAACAGCGGCCTGCGTTTGGGCTTCGTGTTCTAGATAGATAGACGTTTGTTTACCAGAAGCCCGGCATACCACACGTGTGCTGGGCTTTTTTGTGTCTTCTGTGGGTTCAGGTCAGAAACCAGGAGAGGCACCTAAGGATTTAAGGCTCTTTTTCAGAAAACAACCTTTAAACCCAATCCCATTCGTCCTGTTCTACCGTACACTTCCCTGTTCAAGGCCCCTTCCCTCCTGCACCGGTACCCAGAACACATACGGCTATGATAGTTAACCCCCATGAAAAAGGCTGGGAGATCATTTTCCAGCAGGCGCACGCCTTACTGGCGGCCGAGATAGGCTTCGTGTGGCAGCCTGAGAAGCGTCCGCTCTACTTCATGCAGACTCTGGCCGCCATTGCCCAGCATGATGACGGCCAGCGCGACCTGAGCGATGGATACGCGCTCACGCCGGCCGGGGCGCCCGCCAATTTCACCCAGGTACCGTTTAACCTGGAGCAGGCGCAGCAGGTCATGAAGGAAGCCAGTTTCCAGGGCCGGTGGCGCAGCCTGCTCACCAGCATGCACCTCTCTTTTCTCTATGAGGAGCTGCGGGGGCAGAAGAAACTCTGGGACGCTTTTCTGGACGAGCAGCTTTCCTGGCAGAAGAAGTGGCGGCAGGGCTTGAAACTGACCAAACCGCAGGCGCAGTACGCGTATGACTTCATGCAGTGGTGTGACCGTTTCTCGCTTATCCTTTGCCGCAACGAACTGCCTGAAATGGAACGCGCCCTGGAGATCAGCAACGGGCCAGACCAGATCAGGTACGAGGTAACCCAGCTGAAAGCCGGTCCGGTACGGGTGTCTCCGTGGCCCTTCCAGGACCAGGAAGTGACCTTGACCGTGGAGGCCCGCTACCTCACGCAGCTCCAGTTCAAATCTGACCAGGCCCTGACGCAGGCACTGGCCCAGGCCCCCATCCAGCAGAAAAGCTGGCTTCTTCAGCCGTAGAACCACCTGAACCACATTTAATTACGCAGCAGCCAGGGGAAAGAAAGAACCCTCATCTCTTGGTGTGGGGCTATACCAATGTGGCAATTTTTTTCAACCTCTGGCTGAAGACCCTCGTTATGGATAGTTTGAGGTAAATTTTTAGTACATGATGGCCATTCAGACTTCCTCTGACAAAGAGTTGCGTTCAATCATTTTTGAGAAGGAACGGGTAATCGTAAAGTTCATAGACGAAGAATGCCAGATCTGCAAAGCCCTGGCTCCTTCGTTCAGCACCTTTTCTGAAGACCCTAAATACCAAGACATCACTTTCCTGAAGATGGATGCCGCCGAGAACCCTGTTTCCAGCAAGGAAGTGAAACTCACCGGCACCCCTTTCTTTGCCATTTACTTCAAAGGCACCCTGCGCGACTGTGCCCTGCTTTCTTCTGAGGAAGACGTACGCAAATACCTGGACCGGCTTGTTTCCTGCCAGGAGTAACCTGTTTTGGAGCTGTTTTTGCAGAAAGGCTGCCAGAACCATTAGGGTCCTTTTCAAGAGGGATCACTACCTTTACAGCATGCAGAGGCGGCACTTTCTTTTCATTCCTGTTCTTCTGGCAGCCCTGTGCACTCCCCTGGCTTGCCAAAAAACCACCACGTTAACAGACACTACTGGCCTTGAGAGCACGGCACCTGCCCCGCCGTTGCCCAGCCTGCCTCTTTCCACCATTACCTTGCCGGTCTCGCTGCCGGTCTCCGTCTTGGAAACCCGCCTGAACCAGGAACTCACCGGCGTGCTGTACCAAGACAACAACCTGGAAGACGATGACCTCATGGTGAAGGTGACCAAGCTGGGGGCCATTCGCCTGCGCACCGAGTTCAGCAAACTGTACATGGAGGTCCCGCTCAGGATCTGGGCCAAAGGCCGATGGCAATGGAACGCCTGCGAGCTGTGCAAGAAGCTGCAGAAGACCGAGGAAACGGAGTTTGACGTGACCGTGCGCACCGAGAGCCGGATGCAGATCCTGCCCGGGTACACCCTCAAAAGCTATACCACCGGGGATTTCATCTGGGGGAACCGCAAGCCTACCCTTTCGCTAGGTCCGTTGCACCTGAACCTGGCCCCGTTTATTGAACCCAGGCTAAAAGCCCAACTGGCGCCCATGCTCCAGCTCCTGGACCAGGAACTCCAGAAACGGGTGCCTTTGCAGACGTACCTGGGCCAGGCGTGGCAACAGCTACAGGTTCCGGTGCAGCTCAACAGCCAATACAACACCTGGCTTTCCATAGAACCGCAGGCCGTGCGCCTGGCCCCGCTGGAACTGCAGCAAGACCGCTTACGCCTGCAGATTGGCATTGACGCCCTGGTGAAGGTGGTCTCAGGCCAGAAACCGGCCTTGTCCCAGGGCGCTGCCCTGCCAGAATTCACCCCTACCCGCTCCCTTCCTCCCGTGGCGCAACTCCATGTGGCCAGTGATATTTCCTACGCGTACCTCACGCAGGTGCTGCAGAAAGAGGTGAAGAACCAGACCTTCCGGTTTGAGGAGGGCAAGCACCAGCTCACCGTGCATGACGTGGCCCTGACGGGAAGAGGCACGCAGCTTCTCCTGGATCTGAACGTGAGCGGTTCTACCAAGGCCGCCTTCCTGACCAAGAAATTTGAGGGCAACGTGCGGTTACAGGCCACTCCCTACTATGACTCAGAATCACAGAGCGTAAAGGTGAAAAACCTGGAATACACCCTCCAAACCCGCGACCAACTCCTGAACACAGCCCAATGGCTTTTACAGAACAGATTCAGGGCGCAGCTGGAAAAAGAAATGGAGTTTCCGGTGAAGAGCCAGCTGGCCACCATCAGGACCTCCTTGAACCAGGGCCTCCAGGAAAACCAGCTGCACGAAGGAATCCTGCTCAAGGGCTCTGCCTTCACCCTGGAACCAGACACGCTGCTGGTGACCCCCAACGGGCTGCGCACCCTTTTCCTGGCCTCTGGCCAACTCTCGCTTTCTTTTCAATGATTGATTGAGAGATTGAGAGATTGAATGATTGAGAGATTGAATGAGTGAGAGAGTGAATGAGTGATAGATTGAATAAATGAGTGAGTGAGAGATTGAATGATTGAGAGAGTGAGTGATTGAATGAGTGCTTTTGCTTCCCTTTTTAAAAATCAGGGAGAAAATGGAATTGTGCTCTGCAAGCCGAAGTCCGCACTCCTATAAAGCTTATAAAATCATTTCTTACACCACTCAATCATCCTTCTCTCACTCATTCAATCTCTCAATCATTCAATCACTTAATCCGGCTTCTATCCAGAGGGGTGGGGCTTTTGAATACTTCGGCGGGCAAAGAGGCGGGCACAGCAATGTCACGGATGTTCACGCGGTCAGCCGGGTCTGTGCTGCGGCCTGAGGAGAGCAGGATGTCGCCGTACCGCTGGTAATTGGTCCAGGGGCGGGTGAAAGTGGCGGTATCATCGGTGTATTTGGAGAAATAGCTCCATTCTGTGATCAGGTTGCTTTGTTTGTCTACCGCTACCAGGTATTTGTTTTCTGGGGTCACGCCCACCTTGCTGAAGGTCATTTGCAGGATCTCGGCGGGAGCACCCGCCTGGGTTTTCCCTTCGCCTACGTAGGCCAAGGTTACCCCCGGGTCTTGCAGTTTGTAGGGCATCAGAAGCCAGTAGGAGTTGTTGGCCCACGCAGGGTACATGCGTCGCAGGATGGGGTTGGCCGTGGCCGTGTCTGTGACCTGGGTGCCGCGCAGAAACACCTGCCCCTCCTTATTGTCCAGGTTATAGATGACCACCAGAGAATCGCCCCGCTCATAGCGCAAATCATTTGTTTTCTTATCCCAGACGTGGTATTGGTTGTTGAAAGTCCAGGCCAGGTACCGGGTATTGTCCCAGCCTTCCTGGCCGCCCAGGGCTTCCATCACGTTCTGGGCAATGGCTGCCGCTTTGGGGTCTGCTGTGGAATTCTCGGTGGCCGGGGCATTTTGCTGGCACTTCAGGGAAAGCAGGCTGCCGGAGAAAAGCAAGAGGAACAGGATCAGTCTCATAGGCAAAGGGTTGGCGTCTATCCCCCTAAGGTACAAAACAATAGCCAACTCTTTCTACTACCAGGGCCGGAAACATTAACAATTGCCTAACGCTTCGCGTAGTTTGACAGGAAGATACTTTCCAGACACACAGACGCTAAGCGAATGGCTAAATACACAACCAAAGGCATTTTTGGCCTCATCACCAATTCCGCCTCGGAGTTCATGAAAAACAACTCCCTCCGGCTGGCGGCAGCTCTTTCCTATAATACTATTTTCTCTCTGCCTCCGCTTCTGTTCATTGTGGTGCAGTCAGCTGGTTATTTCTTTGGGGAGAAAGCCGTCAGCGGACAGCTTTATGCCCAGATCAAAGGCCTGGTGGGCTCTGAAGCCGCCGCTGAAATCCAGACCATGATCACCAAACTGCACCTGGAAGGCCCCAGCCCCCTGGCCACCGGGATTGGTATAGCCACCCTGATCTTTGCCGGCACCACCATCTTTGTCACCTTGCAGGAGTCCTTGAACAACGTCTGGAACCTGCAGACCAAGGCCAAGAACGGGATCATGAAACTGGTCATGGACCGGGTCCTTTCCTTCGGGATGATCTTGAGCATCTCGTTTCTGCTGCTGGTGAGTTTACTGGTAAGCGCCTTGATTGGGATTCTCACGGATTATATGGAGAGGCTGCTGCCTGACCTGGCGGTGGTGTTCATCTACATCTTAGACGTGGTGGTGTCACTTGGCCTTATCACCCTGCTTTTCGCCCTCATCTTCAAATACCTGCCAGATGCCATTATCCGGTGGCGCGATGTGTGGGTAGGCGCCGCAGCCACCGCGTTCCTGTTCCTGCTGGGCAAATACCTCATTGGTTGGTACCTAGGCCAGAGCGACTTCAATAGTTCATATGGTGCAGCCGGCTCTATGGTCATCCTGCTCTCATGGGTCTATTACTCCTCGCTCATCATCTTCTTTGGGGCTGAACTCACCCAGGAATACGCAGACACCTTTGGCGAGCCCGTGAAGCCCAACCATAACTCCGTTCGCATAGAAGTACGGGAGCTTCCCTTTGAAGAATCCAATGACGCCATGGCCGGCCGGCCACCCGCGCAAGGGCGTTTCAGGCAATAACCCTCTTTCATACATTTCCTCTGAAACAGCCCCTAAACGGCCTACGCAAGAACGCGCCTTCCTCTTCTTTTTCAGAAGTTACGTTCATGCGTTGGCTGGGGGCAACTTCTTGCCTCTCCTGCCCGCACAGCGGGATTAGGCTGACGCTCAGCCCACCAAACAGGTCGCCTGCCGCCTTTGGCTCTGATACTCAAGAGCATGCAAAAAATTAAAGTCAGGTATCGCCAGCTAGGGGTATCTGCCAGGATACCGGTCTTAATAAAAGATAAAATACAGGCACGAATACGTAGCTTTGCACCCTGGTCTTCCGTATATAGTATTCCAATCTTGCAAAATAATATTCCTATTTCTGATACTGGTATGCGGCGGCTGATGGTGCTTTTGTTTTTGCTCCCTCTATGGGCGTATGGTGGTTGCCAGGGAAAGCAGGAACCTGATACCCCGCAGGTGGCAGCCCTCCGGTCAAAACCGAAGAGCCCGGCGGCTCCCAAACGTACTTACCAGCCCAACTACAACAACGCGGCCAGTATCAAGGCCTTCTATGAGCGCGTGGAAATGCTGCCGGAAGAACACCCTGAGGTGGCCAAGGCATCGGCCTTTATCTCTAACCCTTTCCTGCCCATAGAAGAGCCGGTGCTTAAGCATTACACCCAGCAGGTGCGCACCTCTTGCAAAATTGTGAAAGATACCGTTACCAACCTGCACAACGCCCGGTACATTGACACGCTCTTCATGCTCAACTTTGACTCCAGCACGGTAGAGCTGTACTACCCTATGTACACCAAGCGTTTCCTGCTGTCGTACGCTGACATCAAAAGCCCCAACCTGGCGCTGCAGAACGGCATCAAAGTAGGCATGCCCCGCCAGGAACTCCTGGAGAAGTTGCAAGACTACAAACTCTTCATCAAAGAGCAGAGAAACCTCATTGAGGTCTGCGATTGGGAGCGCAATTCCTGGCTCAGGTTCCACCTGTCTAAAGGCAAAGTGACCAGCATCCAGTATGAAGGGTATATTGACTGAGTAATTAGGAATTAAGAATTAGGAATCTTGACCTTCGGTAGCATTTGTTTCTGTGCCGCTAGCGAAGAGAGGGGCTGGTTTATGTGTTTGGGGGCTGTTTTTAGAGAAAAGGGCTGTAAATGACCTTGGCAGAGACACTCGTAGGAGCTGCGCACACTACGAGGTCAGATTTAGTTCTGAGTTCTGAGTCTAATAATAGTAGAAGAGGCTGGCGCGAGCCTGAAGTCTCGTGCCAAAGGATGAAGTGAGTCTCCAGACTCGCCGGGAACCACTGGTAGCAGGAGTACGCGCCCTCAAGTAGGCAAAACCATCCCTTTCAATTTTGATGGCCGTTGACAACCAACTTCTAAAGCGCCTTTCTACAAAGGCGCTTTTCTGTTTTAACTCTATTTTCAAGGAAGAAGGACTAAAACAAATCAACTGCTTCTGGCTACCGCCAGGAAAGCCTTATCCTGATTTCTACTAATACTCTTTTAGGACTGGCCTTATTTCACAAAGCACATCCCCCTTTCAGGTCTGTTTTCTCCAAATGAGGCCAAAACAAGGACAATTTCACCGTTTCCATTCCTAATTCTTAATTCCTAATTCTTAATTCCTTCGGGATTCTTTAATTTCCCCCATGAATCTTGAAGTAAGGCAAACCAAAGACGGCTCCACCACCCTTTTCGTCCCGGAACTGAATGAGCATTACCACTCCGTACACGGGGCTTTGCAGGAATCTTTGCACGTGTTCGTGAAAATGGGGCTGCAAGCTGCTTTGGAACGGCTCGCGCGCGTGCGGGTGCTGGAAGTGGGATTCGGGACGGGTTTGAACGCTCTGCTCACCCTGCAACACACCCTTACGTCTGGGGCCGAGGTTCATTATGACACCCTGGAGAAATACCCGCTCACGCCGGAAGTAGTAGCCCAACTGCAGTTTGACAAGTTCATCCTCAACCCGGAACTCCTGGATTTCTTCGCGCCTTTGCATGCCGCTCCCTGGGAGCAGCCCGTGGCCATCACGCCGCACTTCACCCTGCGTAAACTGGAAACCGATCTGGAATCCTTCCGGCCGGCCCCTGAAAGTTATGACCTGGTCTATTTTGACGCTTTCGCCCCCGAGAAACAGCCCCACCTCTGGACCGATGCCATCTTCCAGAAAATGTACGATTGCCTGGCCCCCGGCGGCACCCTGGTTACCTACTGCGCCAAAGGGAGCTTCAAACGCAGCCTCAAAGCGGCCGGCTTCACCGTGGAGGCGCTGCCCGGCCCGCCGGGTAAACGGGAGATGACGCGGGGGGTGAAACCTTTGTAGGTTTTAGGCCTTGTTTTCTGAAAACAGGTAAGAAAGCGATAGAATAGTAGTGCTAGTCTTTGGCCATAATACCAACAAAAGAGTGAAAAGGAATCTGCACGCGTCCCTCGTTACCGTGTAACGAGGCTACATGACCGGGTATCTTGTAGCGACGTTACACTGTAACGTCGTACTCGTGCAGAACCTGACTGTGACACCAACTGGCAGTTGAAATGGCCAAGAGGAAGATCCGCCTCCTTTTCAAGCCTTTCAAATAACCGCGGTAAATTGCGAAGGACACGTTAGAGACAAGGCAGTGCCTAGTCTCTACAAATAACCATGAACCGAAGGGGAACGCCATGACCGGCTATATAAGGAAAAACGACGGTCACCATGCGCTGTTGCCCCATCTTCCAGCTGTCTAATTCCTTATAAGAATCCGCCCGTAATTCCGTACCTTCAAGACTCCAAATACCTACAAACCCTTTTCATGAGACTTTTTTACTTTCTGGCTGCCTTTCTGTTGGCAAGCCTGGGAGGGCACGCCCAAACCGGGTCGCCTGCCAAAGCCAATTACCAGCTGGCCTCCCGTTTCTCACCCAAAAAACTGGAAAAGCTTATTTTCACCACCAGCCTTGATCCGCACTGGCTCAAGAAGACAAACCGGTTCTGGTACATGTACGAGTCGCCCAACGGCAAGAACTGGTACTTGGTAGACCCGGCCGCCAAATCAAAACAAGCCATCTTCAACACAGACCAGTTAGCCGCCGCCATCACCCTGGTGGTGCGTGACCCGTTTGATGCCCAGCACCTGCCCCTGGAGAACCTCAAGTTCACCGAAGACGAGAAGAACGTGCAGTTTGAGGTAAAGAGCAGCATTGACCAGGTGAAAAAAGACCGTCTTGACAAAAAGGCCCCTGATTCCCTGGAGAAGAAAACCTTCTACTTCCAGTACAACCTGGCCACCCGCAAGGTGACCGAGCTGAAGGATTACAACAAACCCAAGCGCAAGCCCACGTGGGCGTCCATCTCGCCGGACCAGAAATATGTGGTGTTCGCCAAGGAGCACAACCTGTACTGGATGGACCGCGCTAACTATGAGAAAGCCCTCAAAAACGAGAAAGACTCTACTATTGTAGAAACCAAGTTCACCTCTGATGGCGTGGAACACTACACCTACGGTGACTCGCAGGGCGAAACCAACGTGGAGCGCGAGAAGAACAAGAAGAACCGCAAGCCTGCCTACATCATGTGGTCACCGGACAGCAAGCACTTCCTCATGACCCGTACCGATGCCCGCAAGGTGAAAGACCTGTGGGTGCTGCACAACACCGCCGCGGGCCGTCCGGCCCTGGAAACCTACAAGTACCAGATGCCCGGCGAGAAGGAAGCCCCCATCAGAGAACTGCTTTTGTTCAACTTCGCGGAAAAGACCTCTAAAAAGATCAACGCCACTGCCTTTAAAGATCAGGAGATCTCTGTGTGGCCGGCACCCGCCAAGCAAAGCTCCCGCGACGACGAGTTTCGGGCTAACCTGTGGCACGGCACCAAAGACAAGGTGTACTTCACCCGCACCAGCCGCGACCTGAAAAGAATAGACGTGCTTTCATTGGATGTGGCCACGGGTACCGTGAAACCCCTGATTGACGAGCGCTTCAACACTTACGTGGAAGTAAGCCGCGTGGGCCTGGTGAACGGCGGCAACGAACTGATCCATTGGTCTGAGCGCGATGGCTGGGCCCATTTCTATCTCTATGATGGCAACGGCAAGCTGAAAAACCAGATCACCTCTGGCCCCTTCCACTGCGAAGAGATCATCGGCATTGATGACAAAGCCCGCGTACTCTACTTCACCGCCAACGGCCGCGAAGCCAAGGAAGACCCGTATTACCTGCACCTTTACCGCGTGAACTTTGACGGCTCTGGCCTCAAGCTCCTGAACAGCGGCAACTTTGACCACCAGGTGAGCATGAACGACAACCGTACGTTCTTCGTGAACAACGCCTCACGTGTGAACACTGTACCAAAATCTGCCTTATACAACAGCAACGGCAAAAAGGTAATGGACCTGGAGACCGCTGACCTGTCCAGGCTCATGGCCACCGGGTATAAGTTCCCAGAGCCGTTCCAGGTGAAGGCCGATGATGGCGTCACCGACCTGTACGGGGTTATGTACAAGCCTTTTGACTTTGACTCCACCAAGAAATACCCCATCATCCAGTACATCTACCCAGGTCCACAGACCGAGGCCGTGAACAAAGCCTTCGGCCGCAGCATGGACCGCATGGACCGTCTGGCCCAGATGGGCTTCATTGTGATTACCGTAGGAAACCGCGGTGGTCACCCCGCCCGTTCCAAATGGTACCACACCTACGGCTACGGCAACCTACGTGACTACGGCCTGGCAGATAAGAAGGCCGCCGCCGAGCAATTGGCGGACCGCCACCGTTTCATTGACATCAACCGCGTGGGCATCACCGGCCACTCCGGCGGCGGATTCATGTCTACGGCTGCCATGCTGGTGTACCCGGATTTCTTCAAGGTAGCCGTTTCGGGGGCTGGTAACCATGAGAACAACATCTACAACCGCTGGTGGTCTGAGAAGCACCACGGCGTGAAAGAGGTGATCACCGCTAAAGGCGACACCACATTCCAGTACGCCATTGACAAGAACCCAGACCTGGCCAAGAACCTGAAAGGCCGCCTGCTGCTGACTACCGGTGACGTGGACAACAACGTGCACCCGGCCAACACCATCAGAATGGCAGACGCCCTGATCAAGGCCAACAAACGGTTTGACCTGGTCATCCTGCCCGGCCAACGCCACGGCTACGGCGACATGACGGAATACTCTTTCTGGATGACGGCTGATTATTTCAGCAAGCACCTGCTAGGTGACTTCTCCCAGACTGTTGACATCACCGAGATCAACAGAGAAGTGGAGCAGAATAACAAGAGACCTCAGTCGGGCCGCACCGCCACTACTCCTGAAGGAGAAGAATAGCCGTTCCTGGTCTTCCTGAACAAAGAAAGCCGCAGCCTTGTATAAGGCTGCGGCTTTCTTATATCTGGGTACATGGGAGGAATCTTTCTCCAGGCCATTTCTTCCTCTGTTCCGGCCAATCCTTTTATATAGGGTATTCCGTATAAAGCAACTATGAAAATAAGCCTCCCCTGTCTGCTGCTCCCGTTTCTGCTGTTCTTTTCCTGTTCCAGAGACAATACGGTGCAGTATGAAACCAATCCCTCCGTGGAAACGGTAGTGAATGCCTCGGTGCCTTTCTCCAGCTTTGCCGCGGAGCTGCCCGTCCTGGCCTTGCCTTTCAAAGCCACCTGCTCTTTTGATTACCTTTTAGGGTCCCGGCTAGACACCACGGTGGCCAGCGCCTACCTTAAGCCGCATGAGTTACCGTACCGTCGATTCTCTGTGAGCAAAGAGGTCACCGCCCTGCTCCTGCTCTTCCCCACTGATGAGACCTTGCCCCGCATCAGGACCTACCGCCAAGACGGGACCCAACTGGATGAGCAAGACCTCAAGTTTAACCCCTGCGGCGAAGAACCTGGTTTTCTGCATAGTGAGCAGTACACCATTCAAAAAGATTTCACCATTGTACACATAGACAGTACTACCCGCTGGCAGTTTGACGCCGCCTACCAAGAGATCCCCAATACCAGAAAACTCACCGTTACCAAAAAACGCTTCAGGATACTGCCCAACGGCGACATCAATGAAATAAAATAAGAGTCTGAAGCTCTTGGTTCGCCCTGGCTGTTTTACCTTCGCCCACTCCATTGACTTATGAAAGAATTCAAGAAATATTACCTGCTGCCCGCCACACCGGAGGAAGTGTACGTTGCCCTCACCAACCCCATCACCCTCCAGATCTGGACCGGCGAACCTGCCGAGATGTCAACCGAGCCCGGCTCAGAGTTCTCGCTCTGGGAAGGCAGCATTGTGGGCAAGAACCTGGAGTTCGAGGAAAACAAGAAGATTGTGCAGCAGTGGTACTTTGAAGGTGAGCCCGAAGACTCTATTGTGACCATCAAGCTGCACCCGCACAAGCAAGGCTGCTCCATGGAAGTAAAACAGACCAACATCCCAGAGGAGGCCTATGATGACTTGGTGGAAGGCTGGAATACCAGCTACGCCGGGGCGTTGCTGGCGTTTTTTGAGGAACAGTAGTCTACCTGTTTTTCACCCGTTTTTATTGAAACTCCCATAAAACAAGCAAGGCCGGTATGTTACCGGCCTTGCTTGTTTTATGGGAGTTTAGAAGCAGACTAATCTACATCCCACCAGACTTTTCCATATAAAGTATCTCCTCCGTTCAATTTCTGCACGGCGGCGCTGTACCCGGTAGCATTCAGGAAAGCCTCATCTGAGGGGTACATCTGTCTCGTAGGCACGTTGTTTCCGCCTGAAGGAACCAGGTTGTTAGGATAACCCGTTCTTCTCCACTCAGCCCACCCTTCGTACCCATGCATGAACAGGTGAATCCAACGTTGGGTACCAATCTGCTGCAGAGCAGTGGCAGGGTCATAGGCTACCCCAGGTTTAGTTAACAGCGTATTGGCCGCGGTAGTAGCAGCAGCAACGGTAACCGTGGGGCTCACGGTCCATTGTATAACAGAGTTTCGCACGGCTGACTCATAGTTGGTCTTCGCCTCTGCGTCTCCGCCAGGAATCCAGCCTAGTTTAGCGGCCTCTGCCCTGGCAAACAAGGCCTGGGCGTAGGTTACCAGGTAGATGGTGGCATTCTGAGCGTAGATAGCAGTTCCTAATAAAGAATAGCCTGCCACGTTCGGCATGCCGGCGGTGGTCCCAAACGGTAAGCCAATAAAATCCCTCGAGGTTCTGGCAGGTTGGCCATACACGGGTAATCTTGGATCCGCAGCCGGTTTCATGTAATCTACCAGGGTTTTAGTCAATGCCCACCACTCACGGCCTCTGTTCACTTCACCGTACCAGTAGTTCTGGTTGTTGGCATCTGCCAGGTGCTTGAACACGAAGCTATCGTCATTGCTGGCCATGATTCCGTCTGTTAAAGCCGCATTGAACTCCGTCTTGCCTTTGTTGGGGTCTACTTTGGAGATGCGCAGGGCCATTAGCAAACGGATAGTGTTGGCTAGCTTCTTCCATTTGGTCATGTCACCATTGTAGATGATGTCATTGGTGACATTGCCCGCTACAATCTGATCATTGGCTTCTTTCAACAACACAAAAAGGCTGTTATAGATAGACTGTTGCGTATCATATTTAGGAGTAAAACCTTGGCTCCCTTTCAGGGCTTCAGTATAAGGTACATCTCCCCATCTATCAGTGATATGCCAGAAATAATAGGCTTTCAGGATCTTGGCAACCGCTAATTGGTTTGCAAGGGGCCCTTGGGTGAAGTTTAGATCCTCTGGTTTGAGTGCCTCTTCAATGTTCATCAGAGGGCCTTGGTAGAGCCCATAGAAACTGGTACCGCCGGTGGGGTAAAGCGAAGCTGTAGGATATTGCGTCTCTGCCAGGTACTGCGCCATGAACTCCCCCTGCGGGGAAGAACTTAAACCCGGAAGCGAAAGCATGGCGCCGGCTAATAGTTGCATACGAGAGGCTGAGATAGGTGAGTTGGGCGTGATGTTCAGATCTTCATCGAAATCATTGCACCCCCCCAGAAGTAACCCAGCCAGTATTAAGATATATAACTTCTTCATGTTAATTCAGATTAAAAGGTAATGTTAAGATTAACCCCGTAAGAACGCACCGTTGGCAATTGGCCCGATTCATACCAGCTAATGGCCTGCCCGCCCGAGGAGAGTTCTGAAGGATCTAAGCCCTTAGGGGCTTTTTGCCACAGTTGGGCCACGTTACGGGAAATCAAAGCCAGACCAACTCTCTCAAATGGAAGTTTACCCAGCATAGACTTATCAAGGATGTAGCCAATGCGCACTTCTCTCAGCTTCACATATGAGGCATCATACAACCAATCATCATAGATACGTCTGGCTGTGGTACCATAATACGTCTGCGGGTTCACATAGAGTGTTACCTCCTGACCAGCCTTAGGTGTACCAGGACCATAGATTCCGTTCACCTTCACGCCGCCGCCTTCAGAAACAGGGTCACGCACGTTCTTGCCGTTATCATTCAGCGCAGCGGTTTCAGCAGCCTGCCCGGTTCTCATGGCCAGCATTTTAGATCTGCTGAAGAACTGCCCCCCCACCTGGTAATCAATCATGGCAGACACGTCAAACTTCCAAAGTCGCACTGAGTTCTGGAAACCACCCGTTAAATCTGGAAGCACCGTCCCGAAGTTATGCGTAGCCGCCGTGAAGAGCGGAATACCGTTACTGTCTAACAAGATTTTACCGGTAGCCGCATCACGCTGGTAGGTTGGGCCCACCAAGGTTCCAAATGCCTGACCCGCATAGGAGTTCAGAAAACTAGTGACGGAAGAGTATGTGGTGGAGTAGTGGTTGTACACATTGATGCCCGGTGCCAACTCTACTACCTTGCTTCTGTTTCTGGAGATGTTGAGGGTTGTGTTCCAGGTGATAAAGCTCTTGTCAATAGGTGTTCCTGACAGAGACAGCTCAAACCCTTTGTTCTCAATCAAGCCGGCATTGATGGTAGTAGAACCATACCCGCTGGCACCAGACACCTGCAATGGTATGATCTGGTTCACATTTTTCTGCCGATAAAAGGTCAAATCCAATCCTAACCGATTTTGGAAGAACTTCAGGTCCATGCCTGCTTCATAAGAATGGGCAAAGGAGGGTTCTATCAAAGGGTTAGTCAGGTTATCTGGCACAGAAAGCGGGTTCACGCTGGTAGTACCAGCGTACACTGTTCCGGCGCTGTAGAAGGTGGTGGTTTGGTAAGGGGCAAGGTCAGAACCAGCCTGGGCATAACTTGCCCTCAATTTACCCAAAGAAAGCGGGTTCCAGTCCAGCAATTCACTGAACACAAAAGACCCTGAAAGAGATGGATAATAGTAGGAGTTATTGTCTGGGGGTAAGGCAGAAGAGTTATCATTTCTTATAGAGGCATCAAGAAAGTAGGTGTCTTTGTACCCCAGAGAGACCATAGCGTAAGCACTGCGTACTTCTTTTCTGCGCAGGTAAGAAGACGTGGCCGGGCGGTCAATGGAGGCGTCAATGTTATAGAAGCCCGGCGCGGAAAGACCTCCTACAGTTGCCATGCTTAAGTAGGTGTATCGGTCAGTGAACAGGTTGGCCCCTAGGTTGGTATTGATAGAGAAGTCACCCCATTCTTTGTTGTATTGGGCCAAGAACTCATAGTTCATCTGCTGCCCCTGGTATTTCCCTACTGAATAAGCAGGTACCGCCTCTTGGCCGCCAAACCCAATTCTGGACTCAATGTTCTGGGTATACATATCACCACGCATAAAACCGCTCAGTTTCAAGGCCGGCAATACCTGATAGGTAAGGCCAATGTCTCCGAACAACCGGTCTCTGCTATCATCTACCGGATTTTCATAGGCTTCAAAGAATGGGTTGTTCCAGTAAAGTGCTTTAAAGTTAGACACCACTCCGGCGCTGGCTCCCGTCAACGGAACCGCTCTCAGGTTCCACTGTAAGAACCTTCCATCATCATATTTGTAATCTCTAAGACGGTTCATGTCCACGTTTCGCTGAAACCACTGATTGGTGTAGCGGGCCCCAAACTCAGACCCCTGGGTGGGGCGGCGGGCGTTGTTGGTGGCAATGTTGAGGTTGGTGGAGACGTTCAGTTTCTTGCTGATGTCAATGCCGGCACTTACGCCCACATTGTTCCTTCTCAGGAAGGTATTTGGCTCTACGCCTTCAATTCTGGTATCATTGAAACTTAACCGGAAGTTTGTGTTCTCCCCGCCACCTGAAATAGTAACCCCGTTGTTCAGGTTAGAACCGGTTTCATAGTAGTCTCTGATGTTGTTTGGGTGCGGAAGAAAAGGGGTTTCTTTCCCAAAATCGAGGTCTTTGGGGTAGAAGCTATAGAACTGCCGGACAGGCGTTCCGTCCATTTTAGGTCCCCAGCTTTCGTCTACCTCTAACTGAACCACCTTCTGGCCGTTGGGCAAGGTATTCCAGGTTTGCTTAGAGCCACCACCATACAGGTTCTGCAAGGGCATGAAGTTACCCGTCTTTTCAATGGAAAAGGCAGAGCTCAACTCAACTGTTACTTTCTTTGCACCCTTCGCTCCTTTTTTGGTGGTGATCATGATTACCCCGTACTGCCCTCTGATCCCATACAAAGCAGAAGCCGCCGGACCTTTCAGTACGTTAATAGACTCAATATCTTCCGGGTTGATGTCCTGGCCTAAGTTCCCAAAGTCCGCTCCCGCCTCACCAGCAAAGTTGGTATTGGCAATAGGCGTACCATCTACCACCAGCAAAGGCGGGCTGGAGCCATTGATGGAGTTAACCCCTCTGATCACAAGCTTCTGCGTACCGCCCATACTGGCTCCGGAAGAACCGGTCACCTGCACCCCAGCCACTTTACCGGCCAAAGATCCCAGTACGTTCTGCTCCTTCGTAAATGTTAGGTTCTCCCCTTTTACCTCTTGGGTAGCGTAACCCAGAGACCGCTCGCTTCTTTCAATGCCCAGGGCCGTCACCACTACCTCGTTGAGTTGCTGGTTGTCTGGAGTCAAGGAAAGATTGAAGGAAGATTGGCTACCAACGGGGACTTCTTTTGATATATATCCTAAGTAGCTGAGTACTAAAACGGCGGCATTGTCTGAAATACGCAGTTTAAAATTCCCGTCTGCATCTGTGGAGGTTCCTATAGTGGTGCCTTTCACCACTACGCTAACGCCCGGTAGGGCAGTGCCGTCATCTGACGCGGTAACCTTGCCGGTAATTTCCCGCTGCTGCGCAAAGACCATGCTCAGCGAAGAAAGAAGCACCAGTAAGAGAAGTAAAGTTTTTTTCATGCTTTGTTGGGTTTGTTTGGTGAGATAATTGAAAATAGGTAGAAATGAAGGGTATATGTTTTGTTTGCGAGCGGAGTATATTAATAAAATTAAATATCTCCTAAACAATAGGGAATTTTTCTAATCTTCTCCTGCCTTTGAACCTATAGAAATGGCTCAGGACGCCGTAAAAGCTGAAATCCTTGACCGCATTTCTTTACCGGCTTTTCCCAATGACTCTCTCAAACCAATCTTTCCTGATTCCTATTTCTTGCCTACAGGACAATATCCCACTCACTCTCAGGCGAATATTCAAAAGCGATCACCCCAAAGAAGGCAAAAAAAGAAAGGTGCGCGAGGGGAGGTTTATAGCCTAAATTTCACAAAGCGACAGGAAAGCCAAAGATATGCTAGTCAAAACCGAGCGTATAAACCGGGCTCTTTAGGTAAGGCAGCGTACTAACGCAAGGAGTAACGAGGGGCATTTTCTTGCCAGCAAGACGGTGGCTCACTTGAAAAAGGCAATTTTAAGGGCAGGAGCATCTGCCGCCGGAAAATTGCAACAATCTCGCATGTAAGACAATTTCCAAGGGTGGTACCCCTATCCGGTATTCATATGGAGGCGAACCAGGCAAGAGGAACACCTGAGACCACAGAGGAAGAAAGGAGATTAGAATCTGTACACTTGATCAGGGGTGACGACGGCATCCAGGGCGAGGTCATGGACATGCACATCATCAATCACCTCTACCGGAGGTTCCAGCGCCAAGCCGATCTTGGGGGTGGCTTTGGGCAAAAGAGCCAGGAAACGGTCATAGAACCCTTTGCCGTAGCCTACGCGGTGGCCCTTCAGATCAAAGGCCAGCAAAGGCACCAGCGCCAGGTCTATTTCTGCCTCGGGCACGGGCAGCGCGTTGACCGGTTCAGGAATGCCCCACAGGCTTTCCTGGAAAGTAGTGTCTGGGGTGATCAGGAAATGGGTCATGGAGGTATCTACCGGATGCGAGACCGGCACGGCCACCTCCACTTGTTGCTGCCACAACCGGTGCACCAAAGGCCAGGTATTGATTTCCTGCTGCTTCTCAATGGGCAGGAAGGTATGCACTGTTTGCCCGGGACGTGGGGCAAACAGTGCAAAGAAAAGATCGGTGATCTGTTGGCTGCAGGCTTCTATCTGGTCAGGCGCCATCTGGCGCCGCCGGCGCAGGTAATCTTTCCGGAGATCAGCTTTCAGGGCCATGCCTATTCTTCCTGCAGTACGGTAAAACAGAAGGCAAACGGCTCAAAAGCCGCCACCAGTTCCTGGATGAAGTGGGGGTTGTTGGTTTGGTACGTAAGCAAGTTGTCTACGCGCTCCTGCAACACTCCTGTAGGGAAGAGCTTCTCTTTCAGGTTGGCCAATTGGTTGTAGGCAGTGTCGTTTTTGCTCTCCACGGCTTTGTTTAGCTTTTTTTCCAGCATCTGCAGGCTATTCTGGGCTTTCTGGGACTCGGCGCCCACGGTTTTCACCAGCGTAGGGTCAATGGACTGGGCCAGGGCCTCCACCTGCCGGAACGCGTCTTCCAGCGTCAGCCGTTGCGCCTCCAGGCTCACTTCCTCCTGGTTCAGGAGTTCAGCCAGGCGTTTCTTCAACTCTGGCAGTTCCAGGAACATCTCAGCCACCGTGAAGCCCAGTTTCTCCAGCCGCTGTCCGTTGGCTTTGGTAATATACATGGCCGAGTTACGGAGCATCACCGCCGGGTACGGTACCTGGAACGCCTCAAACAGACCTTTGAGCTGGAACCAATAGGCCACCTCGGCCCCGCCGCCAATATAAGCCAGGTTGGGCAGCACCAGTTCCTGGTACAACGGCCGCAGCACCACGTTGGGACTGAATTTCTGGGGATCCTCCTCGGCCAGCCGCAGAATCTGCTCTCTGGTGAAAACCAGGTCTGTGTTCAGTACTTTGTAATTGCCATCTTCCTGCACAATGCGTTCGCGCAGGTTGTGGTCCAGGTAAAAGAGGTTGATCTCGCGCACCATCACCTGCGGTTTGTAGTGCTGCTCCAGGGCCGCATTGGTTTGGGTCACGGCTGCAAAACCCACCTGCTCGGTGAGTTCCCGCTGCACCACCGGGGTGAAGTAGTTTTTCAGGGCGGCGGTGTCACCGTCCACGCAGACCACGCCGTAGGCCCCAAACAGACCGTTCACAATGTGCCGCATGGCCTCTGCTAACGTGGCGCTCTCTGTATAGGCCTGCTCAAACAGGGGGTAGCTTTCGGGCATCTCGTCCAGCAGCTCGTTCAGGCCATCGGTAGAGAAGCGGCCCACGGCTCCTTTGGCATCACTCTCCCAGGTGTAGTTCTTCCCGAAGAGGGTGAAATGGTTGACCTCGGCAAAGTCATGGTCTTCGGTGGCCATCCAGTAGACGGGCACAAACCGCTGAGCCGGATACGCTTTCTGCAGTTCCTGGGCCGTTTTGATGGCCGTCACGATCTTATAGATAAAGTAGAGCGGCCCCGTGAACAGGTTCAGCTGGTGGCCCGTGGTGATGGTGAAGGTTTGCCCATCGGCTAGGGCCGAGATGTTGGCCTGCACCGCCTCTGACACCTCCACGCCCTGGTACTGGCGCTGGAGTTCCTGCACCAGCGCCTGCCGCTGCCCCTGCGGGAATTGCCGCTCTTCCATCAGCGCCGAAAAAGAGCTGATTTCTGGAAAATGCGCGTAAAACGGCTGGAGCTTGGCCTCCTTCCGCAGGTAGTCTAGCACAAGCGAGGAGAAGGCACCGGTGGCGCTATAGTCAATACAGGAAACTTTCATATCTGGCGAAGGCCCGTATGGAGCGGGCGCTTCCTGCAAAGGTAAAATCTATTTTTAGAATAATACCCGTAGTACGTTCCTTGACTTTGCCCAGGTGGTGTCTTGCAGGAAACTACAGAAATTGAGATACTTGCCTTTTTAAGAGATAGAAGCCTGTTTTAGGGTTTCTTTTTGGAAAAGAGGCTGAAAAAAGAAGATCCCACCCTTGTTATTTTTCAAGTCCTATGATTGCCGGCCCTTGTATATGCTGGTATATGCTGGCGCGGCCTCCAGGCTCGTGGCTTCTGATAATGGGTAGTTTCCAGACTACCTTGCTGCAAAGCAGCGAAAGGCGCGTTCATGGACCACGTTTCCACGCTACCCCGCCTGCTCAAAAGGACCTCGTAGTGTCCGAAGGACCTACGAGTGTCTGTGCCAAGCGCCCTCCTTTTCGCCAACAGGAGATTGGCTGTCTGGCCTGTGCTTAGAGCGCTATCGCTAACTCTACGCACAACAATAGGTTCGGCCAACCGGGAGACTCGCCTCAAAGAGAGCCTTGGGTTTTGACGCCTGAAAACAAAAAGACCTCACAGGTTTTCAAAACCTGTGAGGTCTACTTAGGTGAGGCCTGAATGTCCCAGATATATCCTCTCTTCGTTTAAGCGCTGTTTTTTGTAAAACAGACTACAAATGAAGGCTGGAAGCTTCTTGCTCTACCGGAGCATAGTTGTTGGTCACTACTTCGCCGTACAGGTCAAAATCTGTGGAGCTGGTGATTTTCACGTTAGCGAAGTCACCCAGGCGCACATAGGTGCTGTCTGCCGGTACCAATACCTCGTTATCTACCTCCGGGGAATCGTACTGGGTTCGGCCCACGAAGTAGCCGCTTTCTTTGCGGTCGAACAAGACTTTGTAGGTATTGCCTACTTTGGCTTCGTTCATCTCCATGGAGATGCCTTGCTGCAGTTCCATGATGATATCAGCCCGCTCCTGTTTCACTTCCTCCGGCACGTCGTCTACCAGGGTGTGGGAATGGGTATTCTCTTCGTGGCTGTAGGTGAAGATGCCCAGGCGGTCAAAGCGGGATTCCTCAACCCAGCGATACATCTCCTCAAAGTCCTGCTGCGTCTCGCCGGGGTGACCGGCAATCAACGTAGTGCGCAGGGCGATGTCTGGTACGCGCTGCCGGATGGTATCTACCAACTCCAGCGTCCGGCGCTTGGAGATACCGCGGCGCATGGTCTTGAGCATGTTGTCTGAGATGTGCTGCAGGGGCATGTCCAGGTACTTGCAGATGTTCTCGCGCTCTACCATCACGTCCAGGGCATCCATCGGGAACTGGCTCGGGTAGGCGTACTGCATTCTGATCCACTCAATGCCGTTCACGTCTGAGAGTCGCTGTAACAGCTCCGCTAGTTTACGCTCACCGTAGTGCTGCAACCCGTAATACGTTAAGTCCTGGGCTATCAGAATCAATTCTTTGGTACCCATGTTGGCCAGCCGCGTGGCTTCTTTCACCAGGCTGTCTATGGGGCGGTCTACATGCTTGCCGCGCATCAAGGGGATGGCGCAGAACGAGCAAGGACGGTTACAGCCCTCGGCGATTTTGAAGTAGGCGTAGTGCTTGGGCGTGGTGAGCAGACGCTCGCCAATGAGTTCGTGCTTGTAGTCGGCCTCCAGGGTCTTGAGCAACTGGGGCAACTCCAGGGTCCCGAAGTAGGCGTCTACCTGCGGGATTTCAGCCTCCAGCGAGTCTTTGTAGCGCTGCGAAAGGCAACCGGTCACGTATAATTTATCAATGGCGCCCGCTTCTTTGGCATCGGCGTAGCGCAGGATGGTGTCAATGGATTCCTGCTTGGCGTTGTCAATGAAGCCGCAGGTATTCACGATGATGATGTTGGCGTCATCTTTCTCTGAATCATGTACCACCTGGCGGTCGTTGGCCTGTAACTGGCCCATGAGTACTTCAGAGTCTACCAGGTTTTTGGAGCAACCCAGCGTGATAACGTTGTATTTGTCTTGTTTAAGCGATCTTACTTTCACGTGCCTGTCTTAGGGAATTCTTACTTATGGGGAGCAACAACCAAAAAGGGGTGATTGGTTTACTTTCTGCTCTATATTATTGAAATCAGCCTTGAAACAGCCTGATTCTTTCTTCTGTTATCTTTTCTCGGGTTCAAGTTTGGACCTATCCTGCTCTGAAGTGTGCAGCCTCAGGATACGTATTTCAGGCTTCTTTCTACTTCTATGTCTTGCAAGTTGAAAACCTGCGGCAATGGTGGCTCCAAGTTAAAAACTTGAAGCAGGGAAGGCTTCTCTAGTTCGTTTGAAAGATCCTTTCAGGATGACAAAGAGAAGCTGTTAGGAACAAGAAGAAGTGAAGAAGGCATGTCTATCCTTCTGTTTTGGGCCTGTTTTATCAGAAAAGGCCCAGATACAGCCTTTCTATTTCTTGGAGAACAGCGAATCCACGAACTCGCGTTTGTCAAACACCTGCAGGTCTTCTACGCGCTCGCCTACGCCAATGTATTTCACGGGGATCTTGAATTCGTCTGAGATCCCGATGATCACGCCTCCTTTGGCGGTGCCGTCCAGTTTGGTCACGGCCAGAGCGGTTACTTCCGTGGCTTTGGTGAACTCCCGGGCCTGGATCACGGCGTTCTGCCCCGTAGAACCATCCAACACCAGCAATACCTCGTGCGGAGCGGCATCAATCACTTTCTGCATCACGCGCTTGATCTTGGTGAGCTCGTTCATGAGGCCCACTTTGGTGTGCAGACGGCCGGCGGTGTCAATGATCACCACGTCGGCGCCCATCTCCACGCCTTTTTTCACGGCGTCATAGGCTACTGAGGCAGGGTCTGTGTTCATGCCGTGGTCAATGACCGGAATGCCAACGCGGTCGCCCCAGATCTTGAGTTGGTCTACCGCGGCGGCCCTGAACGTGTCTCCGGCGCCCAACACTACTTTCTTTCCGGCTTTGTGGAACTGCGAGGCGAGCTTACCAATGGTGGTAGTCTTGCCCACGCCATTCACGCCAACTACCATGATCACGTACGGTTGTCCGCCGGTGTCTGGCAGACTGAAGTCTTCGGCCACGCCCCCGGTGTTTTCTTCCATGAGGTCCATGATCTCTTCGCGCAGAATGCGGTCCAGGTCAGAGGTTCCCACGTATTTGTCGCGGGCCACGCGTTTCTCAATGCGGTCAATGATCTTGACGGTGGTGCCAATCCCCACATCAGCGTGTACCAAGACGGTCTCCAGCTCATCCAGCACCTCTTCATCCACCTTAGACTTGCCTACTACGGCTTTGCTGAGTTGGTCAAAGAAGGAGGTCTTGGTTTTCTCCAGACCTTTGTCTAGAGATTCTTTTTTGTCTTTGCTGAAGAAACCGAAAAGTGCCATAGCGGTCTAGGGTACTATTGGAGGTGAGAATTATGGTAAACAGGAATATACCAAAAAAGTCCCGCGTATGGAGGGACTTTTACAGGTATATCATCAATGCGATATAAGGCAATTATTTTTTAAGGGCGTCTTGCACTTGGTCAATCGGCACCATCTCTTCTCTGAAGGTGTACGCGCCAGTCTTAGGAGACTTAACCGCTTTGATCACTTTCGCCCAGTCTTTACCAGTGGCGGTTTTCAGGGTTGCTACTACTTTCTTAGCCATGGTTATTTAATTTCTTTATGAACGGTAACTTTCTTCATGAACGGATTGAACTTCTTCATCTCCAAACGCTCAGGAGTGTTCTTTCTGTTTTTGGTAGTGATATACCGAGACATGCCAGGTACAGAGGAGTTTTTCTGCTCAGTGCACTCCAAAATCACCTGAACTCTATTGCCTTTAGCTTTCTTTGCCATCGCGAAGTTGATTTTTATTTAGGACTGCAAATATACGAGCTTAGTCCTTTATTTACAAATGGTTTCTATAATTTTCTACCTGCAGCGCTTATCACGCCGCCAGCAGCAGGACAAAGCTACGGCATAAATCCTGTTTTGCCCTCATTTTACCGGAAACGAGCGTAAAATACTTTTCCTGCACCTTGTCTATGTACCCTCCACTACGGGTTTCCTACTTCAGTTCCGGCAGTTTGAAGTTATCCAGCGGACTGGGCTGGGCCATGGTGGCCTCTATGTCTTTCACGGTGCGTGGCGCCCCAATTGAGAGGTTCTCCCAGCCTTTCTCGGTGATCAGAATATCGTCCTCAATACGTACGCCAATGCCCCACCACTTCTTATCGCAGGGGCTGCCTTCCGGAATATAGATCCCGGGCTCTACCGTGATTACCGTGTTGGACTTGAACGGCCCGTAGGTGCCACGGTCATGCACGTCCAAGCCCAGGTAGTGCGACACCCCGTGCATGGTGTAGCGGCGGGCTTCTTCGGGCTTCTGGATAATACCCAGTTTCACCAAGCCATCAGCCATCACTTTCTGGGCGGCGGTATTGGGGGCGTTGAACGGGTTGCCCACTTTGCATTCTTTGAAACCTGCCTCCTGCGCGGCATAGACCAGCTCGTAGATCTGCTTCTGCGCCGCAGAAAACTTGCCGTTGGCAGGAATGGTGCGGGTCACGTCGGCGGTGTAGCCGTGGTATTCGGCGCCCAAGTCCATTAACACCAGGTCGGCGCCCAGGCGGGGCTTCTCGTTGTCAATGTAGTGCAGGATACAGCCATTGTTGCCCGCCCCTACTATAGATGGGTAGCCTTCATACTCCGCGCCGTATTTCTTGTATACGAACTCATGTATACCCTGCACCTCGGTCTCTGACATGGCGGGGTGCATGGCTTTCATGACCTCCACCTGCCCAATAGCCGACATACCGATGGCCTTGCGCAGCAGTTTCAGCTCTTCGGGGGTCTTTATTTCCCGCATCTGGTTGAGGATGTTCTCAAGGGTGGTGAGGTCTAATTTCTCCTTAGGCATGTTGGCTACCACGGCTGCCCGGGCCGGTGCGTCTTTGGCCGCCAGGTAGTTCTTCAGGAAAGTGTTATTGCTCAGGCTTGGGTTGTTGGCGATCTGCGTACGCACTTCCTGCTGCACCCGCTCCCCTGCCTGGGCATCATACTGCCTGATAACCTGATAGAGCTGCTGTTGCGAAAAATCATAGCCAGGCGCCACTCCTATCTTCTGCCGGAACTGCGCCACCAGGTCATACAGATCGGCTCTGTCCCGGGCATCGTTGCGCAGGTCGGTGGGCAGGTTCAGGAACAGGATCTGCTGGAAAGCGGCAGTGTCTAGCCGGAAGTTGGCAAAAGCGGTGGCGGGCAGCGCATGCGTCAGGCCCAAATGCTGCTTCACCCCTTCCTCGCCCAGGCGCTTGCCGGTCCAGGACTCAGCCTGCGGGTTACGGGGCTGCGCGAAAAGCACTTCCTCTGTGGCCACGCCGTTGATAACGTGCTGGTCTGAAAACAACAGCAGAACGGCATTGGACTCACGATAACCAGTGAGGTAATAGAAATCTGGGTGCTGGTGGAAATGGAAATCCACGTCGTTGGCGCGGTTCCGGATGGGGTTGGAAAAGAAAACGGCAACGGAGTGGGCCGGCAGCTTTTGCCGCAGGGCCTCTCTCCGTTGCCGGTGAAATTCTTTATCCAGGAAATCTGCAGGTTTGTCCGGGCCAGTTGATTGCGCGGTCACCCCTAGCGGCAGCGACACAAGCAATGTTAAACAAAGGTGTCGCAGAGCCTTCATGGCAGAGATTTAGTAAACGATGTATCCGTCTTCTTTGGCTTTCTTCAAAACCGCAGAGATACCGTTTTTGGTGATATTGCGCAGGGCAGACGTAGAAACTTTCAACGTAACCCAAGCATCTTCCTCAGGGATGAAGAAACGCTTCTTCTGCAAGTTAGGGTAAAACTTACGCTTGGTTTTATTGTTGGCGTGCGAAACGCGGTTACCCACCTGCACTCTTTTACCGGTTAAATCACAAACTCGTGCCATTGTATCGTTAGTATCGTTTTATTACAAAAGGGATGCAAATATCCGTAAAAAGTTGGGCAATGTCAACCCTTGACCGCAACTTTTTTCTTTAATGCCTTCTTAAAAAGAGAATTACCCTGGCTCACCGTCTCTTTTGCTTCCATCTGCGGAGCCTATTTGGCCCTTTTTCAGGAAACCGTAGGGGCAGTGCTTACAGCCGCTTTGGCAGCAGTAACCGCGCCGGCGGTGGTATTGCTCCGTGAAAACCATGAGCCCCTGCTCGTTGAAATAGAAGTCGCCGGGCTCCAGCGGCAGCGGTTTTGGCTTCATGGTGCAAAGATACGCAGCCTGGGCGGTAAAATTAGTTTTTGATGGTTGGTTGTTAGTTATTGGACCCTTTGATATATCGCTAACCCCAGGTTCACCCTTTGCAATGAGTGAGGAGGAAATTTCTACTGGTGGATTAAATCTGCAGAAGAAAGCAATGCGTGGGAGACAAGGCAGTGCCTTGTCTCTACAGAAATAACTATTGGGAACGTGGCAATTCTTTTTCTCCAGGAGATGGTAGAGACAACGGCACCGCCTTGTCTCTCACGTGTCAGGTTGCAACTCTGCACCGGCACATCATTTAATCCACCGCATACTCTACCCGCACGGTGATGGTGGCGGTTTTGTCTTTGTCTGAGGTATTGAAAACGCCGCCGTAGCTGTAGTTCTCGTTGCTGTTCTGGCCCACAATCTGGAACACGCCCATGGTGGCTTTGCGCAGGCTCCCCAGATCACCGCCGCTGTTTTCGGCAATGGCTTTGGCGCGCAGGCGGCCGTCTTCCGAGGCTTTGGCCAATAAACTGTGCTTGAGGTCTTTCAATTTGGTGTAGTAATACTGGGGCGGCGTGGAATTAAACTCCACTCCTTTCTCAATCAGCTCGGTCACTTCCCTGGATAGCCGCTCCACCCGGCCAATGTCAGTAGACTCTACTTTTACCTGTTGGGTGAGGTTGTAGCCGGTGAAGTCCTGGCCTATCTGCCGGCCCTGCAGGTCAAACCTGGGCTGGAAATCTTTCATGATCTCCACCGAAGAGATCACCACGCTGCTGTCTTGGATGCCTTTGGAACGGAGATATTGCCTGATCAGCCCTTCGTCCTGCTTCAGGGCGGCGTAGGCGTTTTTCAGGTCCATAGACCGGCGGGCGTAGTAACCGGTCCAGACCACCAGGTTGCTGGTGAAATCCACTTCGGCCGAGCCGGTCACGCTGATAGACTCCGTGGCTTTGAACTTGTACTTGTAGGCGCTGGCGGCAATCAGCACACTTACTACCAGGGCCACGGCAACGATGAGGTACGCGAAAATCTGTTTCATAGGGTTTAACATATATAGCAGGCAATTAACCAAATTCGTGCCGACTTTGGGAATAAAGACTTTTCCTTACTTTTATCTCTGCAAGCCGATCCTCCGTATTTACCTATAGCCCTACCCCGGCTGTGTTCTTTGTTCCAATTTACAAAAACTGTTGACTATGAATACTTCCACCAGTACCTCCAGCCAAGAGGCCATTGCCTTAGAAGACAAATACGGCGCCCACAACTACCACCCGCTGCCGGTAGTGCTGAACCGGGGCGAAGGGGTGTTCCTCTGGGATGTGGAAGGCAAGCGCTACTACGACTTCCTTTCAGCGTACAGCGCGGTGAACCAAGGGCACTGCCACCCGCGCATCATTGGCGCGCTCACCGAGCAGGCCCAGCAACTCACCCTTACTTCCCGCGCTTTCTACAACGACAAACTGGGCCCGGCCGAGAAGTTCATGGCCGAACTGTTCGGGTATGACAAAGCCCTGCTGATGAACTCGGGGGCCGAAGCCGTGGAAACCGCCCTTAAACTGGCCCGCAAGTGGGGCTACAAAGAAAAAGGCATTCCGCCCCATGAGGCGGAGATCTTGGTAGTGGAGCACAACTTCCACGGCCGCACCACCGGCATCATCTCCTTCTCCACTGATCCCAGCAGCACCACTGGTTTTGGTCCGTACATGCCTGGTTACAAAGTGTTGCCGTATGACAACCTGGAGGCGCTGGAGCGGGCCCTGCAAGAGAATGCCCACATCTGTGCGTTCCTGGTGGAGCCTATCCAGGGCGAAGCCGGTGTGGTGGTTCCCTCAGATGGTTACCTTTCCGGGGCTAAGGCGCTGTGCGAGAAATACAACGTACTCCTGATCATTGACGAGATCCAGACCGGCATTGGCCGAACCGGCAAACTGCTGGCCTCGCATTATGACGGCGTAAAACCCGATATCCTGATATTGGGCAAAGCCCTTTCGGGTGGGGTTCTGCCGGTATCGGCGGCCTTAGCGGATGACCACATCATGCTCTGCATCCAGCCGGGTGAACATGGTTCCACGTTTGGCGGCAACCCGCTGGCCTGTGCCGTGGCCGTCGCTGCCCTGGAGGTGGTCCAGGACGAGAAACTGACCGAGAACGCCATGCGCCTGGGCGAGATCTTCCGGGCCCGGATGAACGAACTCAAGGCTCGTCACCCGGAACTGGTCAGCCTGGTACGCGGTCGTGGTCTTTTAAATGCGGTGATCATTCAGCCTACGCCAGACGGCCGCACCGCCTGGGATGTCTGCGTGAAACTGATGGAGAACGGCCTACTGGCCAAGCCCACCCACGGGGATATTATCCGGTTCGCGCCGCCACTGGTTATCACGGAGCAGCAGTTGCATGAGTGCTGTGACATTATTGAAAAGACGCTGGAGGAGTTTTAAAGCCATATAAGCCAGTCCTGAGTAGGGCTGGCTTTTCTTTTAGCTGAATCCTATCTTTATGGACAACTAAACCATTGCCCTCTTGAGCTCTTCTCACTCCTCAGCATTTCTTTACAAGGCAAAGCGTATCTTTTTGCCATTTATGCTGCTGTCTATTGGCCTGTTGATGGGATACACCTTCTTGCATTGGCTGCTACTTATTAGGCTTGAGCTTTTCCAGGTAAAAAATGTTATTACAGAATTTGCACTTCCGTTTAGCCTTGCGGCATTGTTGGTGCTCCTCTGGCTTCGGCCTCGCATCCAGCTCCTGCACCTGAAAAGAAGATCAGGAGACTTGCCTACTTTTTACACCATTGTTGCTATTGTTGCCATGGGCACCCCTACTGTCATTGCCCAAGGATATCTTGAAACCGCTACCGGCAAACTCACCAACCTAGACTCCATTACACAGATTGGCAATCTACCTAAAACCAAATATTACTCTATTAAGAACTTCTACATAGACAAAAAGAGTGCTGGTATATTTCAAGAGACGACCACTGCTGGTAAAAACAACCGCAATCTTGTCTTCACCTATTATATCACCTGCCCTATTCGGGTTGATAGGCAAATCGGCACCAATAGTGCCTCTGATATAGACAATGCCTCTGGACCACTATACATATTGGACGGCGAGATTATACCAGCGCCCAAACCTCAAAAGGCTTCTACGCCACACCCCGCTCTAACAGACCTGGACAAAAAGGAGATCTCTAGTATCCAGATATTGAAAGACACCGCCGCCCAACGCCTGTATGGGACTCGCGGCCGGGAGGGCGTTGTGTTGATCTCTACCATTCCGCGGGGGTTTCTGGCAATACAATACTCAAAAACCATTAGCAACAGTTTGTCTGAAGAAGAGAAGAAGCAGGCGTTTGAACAGTTTTCCCAAGAGACACAGGCTGAGTTTGAGCAGCAAGATCTGGCCCAATTCACGTTTCTAGAACGTATGGAAGCCACACATGCTGATTTAGAGGCGTTCCAAATCAGCATCCAGAAAAGCCCTAAATTTCAACATACTGGCTTAGGGCCTATTTTAATTGCTCACCATACCCCCTTTGAGGCACGCAATGGTCAAAAACTTCCCTGGGTCTTCTATTCCATTGTCATTGGGGCTGCAACATGGCTTCTTATGATTTCTGTGGTCCCCCTTTCTGCTGTCAAAAAACTGAAGTCTACCCGTAAGAAACCCCTGTCAAAGAAATCTCTGCAGAGGTCTTTTGCCGGTTTCCTCCCCACGGAAGGCTTCACGATCACCCCGATTCTACTATATTTGAATGTGCTCGTGTTCATCTTCATGGTGATAGCCGGGCTAGGTTTTATTTCTTTCAGAGCAGTTGATTTACTGTCTTGGGGCGCCAATTATGGCCCTGCCATTCAGGATGGTGAACTCTGGCGACTGCTCAGCAACGTGTTCCTGCACGGCGGCCTCCTACACCTTTTCATGAACATGTACGCCTTGCTCTTCATTGGCCTTTTCTTAGAGCCGCTGCTGGGCAGAAACAGATACGTGCTTCTTTACCTTGCCTGCGGAATAGCGGCCAGCCTAACCAGCATCTGGTGGTATAAGGCCACAGTGAGCGTGGGAGCCTCTGGCGCCATCTTTGGTTTATTTGGCTTCTATTTGGCGCTGCTCACCACCAACATTTTCCCTAAAGAAGTTAAGTCATCTTTCCTGATTTCCATTGGCACCTTCATTGGCTTTAACCTTTTATATGGTTTAACTGGCGGAGTAGACAATGCAGCACACATTGGCGGACTTTTTACAGGTTTTGCATT
This sequence comes from Rufibacter glacialis, assembly GCF_008271745.1. Lineage (GTDB taxonomy): Bacteria > Bacteroidota > Bacteroidia > Cytophagales > Hymenobacteraceae > Nibribacter > Nibribacter glacialis. Next base: position 57,257 of record NZ_VKKZ01000021.1, read on the forward strand.
GGGCTATATCTACTATTTCCTGAATAGAGAAATGCTTCTAAGTAAAGCGGAAGAAACACCTGTAGAGGAGCAGGAGCAAGTATCTGCTTAGGGCATACCATTGAAAAAGAGCTCCTCTTTTGGCCTATTTTCTAGGAAAGCAGGCCAAAAGAGGAGCTTTAACTTTCCCCAGAGTATATCCCATCAAACAGCCAATTTCAACAACCAGAAGAAAGTATGGTATGCCAAGACAAGGGGCAGTACCTTTGCGCCCGGGCAGGAAAAGGCGCTGAATATTTTATAGCGTCCTAACACTTTTCCCAGAGCCCGTTTGTTGTATCAGCAGCAGGCTTTCCAGACCCTGGATTCGCCTGCTTAACCCACTAAGCTGTTATGAACCATTTAACCCGCCGGCCGCGCCGGAACCGCAAGTCACAGGTGATCCGTGACATGGTACAGGAAAACCACCTGGCCTTGCACGACCTCATCTATCCCATATTTGTCACCGAAGGCCAGAACCTCTCCCAGCCTATTGCCTCCATGCCTGGCATTTCCCGTTTCAGCCTGGATCGGCTGGTAGACGAGGTGGGCGCCTGCGTGGAATTGGGCATCAACGCCTTTGCCCCTTTCCCCAATATCCCGGAGGAGAAAAAAGACCGTTTCGGGCAGGAAAGCAAAAACCCCGAAGGGTTGTACCTACGGACTCTCTCTGAGCTCAAGCGGCAGTTCCCGCACATTGTGCTGGCCTCTGACGTAGCCTTAGACCCCTACAGCACCGACGGCCACGACGGCATTGTGGACAACGGCGAGATCATCAATGATGCCTCTCTGGAAGTACTGGGGCAGATGGCCCTGGCGCAGGCGCAGGCCGGTGCCGATATCATCGCTCCTTCTGACATGATGGACGGCCGGGTGGCCCACATCCGCCAGGTCCTGGACAAGCATGCCTTCTCCAACGTGGCCATCATGAGCTACACCGCCAAATACGCCAGCGGCTTCTACGGCCCGTTCCGGGATGCACTGGAATCGGCGCCTAAGCACGGCGACAAGAAGACCTACCAGATGAACCCCGCTAACAGCCGCGAGGCCTTGCTGGAGGCCGAGCTGGACACGCAGGAAGGCGCGGACTACCTCATGGTGAAGCCGGCCCTTTCGTATCTGGATGTGATTAAACTGCTTCGCGACAACTCGCACCTGCCTATTGTGGCCTATAACGTGAGCGGCGAGTACGCCATGGTGAAAGCCGCCGCCCAAAACGGTTGGATAGACGGCGAGAAAATCATGCTGGAAACCCTGCTCAGCATGAAACGCGCTGGCGCTGACATCATCCTGACCTACTTTGCCAAAGAGTTTGCGCAGTACCTGAAGCGCTAATCCATTTCCAACCCCTTTTTTCAAAAACAGGCGGTAAAAGAAAAGCCCGCCCGAAAACCTGACAACAGGCTCTTCGGGCGGGCTTTGTTTTGGGTTCAGAAACCCAAGATCTGCTTTCAACGGCAGGAACGCGTGCCTACTTCAACACAATGCTCCTGATGTACTCGGTGAGTTTATCTACTGAGTCACTATGGCTGCCTAGCACCACATTTCTAATGATGCCTTTCCTGTCAACCACGAAAGTAGTAGGCCAGTAATTTACCTGAAACACATCCCGCGCCTGCTGTCCTGCGTTGGGCAGCACCACCAACCGAGAGGTACTATCAGCGGGCATTCTGGGGTTCTTCTCCACCATGGGCATCAGAAACAGGACCTCGGGCACTTCTGGGTTAGGCTGGAACCGTCTAGCCACTTCTTCCAGCAGGGTTCTATCTGCCAGGCAAGGCGAGCAGCGCGAAAACCCGAAACTCAACACCACCACTTTCCCCTTTAGCTCCGGCAACCGGAAGATTTCTCCTTGGGCATTCTGAAACGAAACGTCTGGAACCGGTTGCCGGAGCCACGTGCGTTTATAAGTATCCCAAACCGCCAGGCGGGCATCTACCTCTTCCTTTGGCACAGGGGTTCCCAAAGTTCTTTTCCCCACCAGGCCGCCATCTTCGGTTCTTTGCAAGGTCCCTATCTTCACCAGGCTGTCTACCTGGGCCCGGGTATATCTTTTAGGTGAAGAGACTGGAGCCTGGGCTGGCGTTTTCAGGATCACCTGATCTGCGGCGGCGCCAGGGGCAATTTGCGCCGTTACAAATTGATAGCTTCTTTTCACTACCCTGGTTTGCTGAGCCGAGGCAGAGACACCCGTTATCAGGACCAACCCTACCAGCAGGCTGCCAATCTTATGAATATGGTTTTGCATCTCTTTTTTGGGAAAGGCGCTAAAACAGCAGAGACCCAGGGTAAGAACCCATGGGTCTCTGCTGTTTTTCAAAAATTACCGCAGGAACGTCAGGCGTTTGGTATAGCGTTTCCCGTCAATGGTGAGTTGGTAGAGGTAGGTTCCTGAAGCCGCGGCACCACGCCCATCCCAGGAAACTAGGTGCTGCCCCGAAGGCTTGCGGCCGTTCACCAGGGTAGCAATGGTTTTCCCGCTCAGGTCATACAGTACCAGCTTCACGTCGGCCGCTTTCTCCAGCGTGAACGGAATATTGGTGAAGGCCCCTGCCCTGAAGGGGTTAGGGAAGTTCTGCTTCAGCCCGAACTGGGAAGCCGCAGCTATCTCCTCTTTAGAAGCCAGAGGGCCGGAATACCGGCGGCTGAACACCCCGTTGCCATGCGTACCTACCAGCACCAGGTCATCGGTGGTGCGGCTGATGACCATGTCAACAGGAACCTGGCCAATGGAACTGGCGCCTTCCCTGATCCAACTGGTGGAACTTCCGTTCAAGGCTGATGTGGAATACAAGCCGGTGCTGGTACCTACCAGGTATTTGGCGCTTCCGTCTGGGTTAGGCAGAATGGTCATCCAGCGGGTAGAGGGGCCATTGCCCGTCACATTCCCGTTCTCTTCCAGGTTTCCGGAGATAGGCACCCACGTGGTGCCGCCGTTGGTGGTATAGAACAGACTCTCTACTTTGTAATTGGTGAAGACCACAATGGCTTTGTTGGCGTCTCTGGGGTCAATGGCAATACACTGGATGTTCCCGGCCGGGAAGTTAGCCCCCGTTACCTCTACCCTGGTGGGTGTGGCCGCCGCCCCGTTTTCAAACTTGTACAACTTGCCTGTTCTGGTGCCAAAGTAGACCACGTTGGCCGGCATCTTGCTCACGGACACGGAAGAGATGGCTTCATTGGTTTCCAGGTTGGCCACTACTTCCCAGCCCAGGTTAGACTGGTCAGAAGAGTTGTTCACTGGTATCTGGGCAATGTTCTTGTTCCGCCACAAGGTGTCACCCGCGGGCAGGAACATGGTGTACTCGTTGTTGGGGTCTATGGTATACGGGTTCACGAACAGGTACCCAGTGGTTTTGGGCGGGTCAATGCGGGCGTACCCTGTCCGCCGGCCGGCATCATTGTAAGCATACCGGTAAACCGTTCCGTTTTGCGTAGATACCAGCAAGGAATGGGTGGTTCTGGCCGCGAAAGCCCCATCGCCGCCCAATTGCTCCACCCAGGAGGTCTCCTGGTTAATATTATTCACTGCCCAGGAACCATTGTCTTGCATACCGCCCACCACAAAGTCATCAGTGGTGTTCAGGTCCATGGCCACGGTATAGAATTGGGTGGTTTGGTAGCCCCGGTTCAGCGATTCCCACACCACGGCAGGAGCCTGGTTGTTCTCTGTTCGGGAGAGGCCCCCATCATGCGCTGAGATCATGCGGGAGGGGTTATTCCTATAGAACACTACCTCGTGCTGGTCTGGGTGATGGGCCGGATACATGGCATAGCTCTCATTATTGGCAACGTACCCACCAATTTTAGTAGTGGCGGCGGTAGAGGAAAAGCCATTGGTAGACCGGTAGAGGTTAGTACCACCCAGCACCACATAGTTCACGTTGTCAGGCCTTACCTTCACCACCATGTTATAGCCGTTCTGCAGGTCCAGGTCGCCAGACTTGCCTCCCAGCATGGGCAGGTTGTCGGTCAGGTTGGTCCAGATGCCGCCCGCCCCGCTCCCATCTCCAGATACATACTCATACTTCCAGAGGTTGGCTTCTGACGCCGCATTGGTAGCAGTGTTCACCAGGAAATAGACAATGTTCTCATTAGACGGAGCAATGTCCAGCACTATGCGCTCATAGGTAGCCGGAAAGGCAGCGGGGGTAATGTCAGCCCAGGTGGTGCCGTTGATAGACCGGAAAATACCTTTTCTGGAAGAGCTTCCGCCCGCGTTGGCGTACTGGCTCAAGGTAGCGTACATGGTGCCGGTGGAGCTGATGGCGATGTCAGTGAAGAAAGGGCTGACGTTGAAATCGGAAACCCGTTCAGCCCCGGTGCCCGACCCAAACCCCAGCACGTAGTTCCAGGTGGTGCCCCCGTCCACAGACCGCCTGATGGAGCCGGCCGTGGCCACCAAAACCTCATCTTGGGTAGGGTTACCTGGGTTGGTAGCCACCCGGTACGTATACTGGAACACATTGGTAAAGGCGGTGAAATTAGGCGTCTGGGTGGAAGGCAGCGGGTTCCAGGTAACGCCGTTGTCAATGGATTTGAAGAGGCCGTTCCCGTAGTAAGACGCACCAGGCTTGTTGGCTGAGTTCCCCAGAAGCTCTCCCGTGCCGTAGTACCAGACATTGCCTTTGCCGGGCCGTTTGTCCTGGGATAGGGTGGTCACGCTCTGGAGCATCTCCGGGTCAGTCACCTTGGTCCAGGCAGCCCCGCCGTTGGCGCTGCGCCACATGCCGCCAGAAACGCCTCCGGCCAGAATGATGTTCTCATTGTTGGTATCCAGAGCCAAGGCGCGGGTACGCCCGCCAATGTTATAGGGCCCCCGGCTGCTCCAGGTATAGGTGGCCAGCTGGCTATAGGGGTTCTTCTGCGAAAAAACCTGCTCTGTCGTTAAGATGCGGCTGGTGTAGGCCAACTCCAGCTCTCTGATGCCTTCCGGGATCTTGCCCGTGGCCGGGTCTTTGAGGCGGTCTACCTCATATTGCCACCGGGCCTGCGGGTTCTCTTTGGTACCAATGGCTCCTTTCTTGTGCAAGCGGTGCAGCCGGGCCTGGTGCCCATTTTCCCGCAGGTCTTGCTCCACAGAGAAACTGGCCGCTTGGCGGGCTTTCATCATAGGCTGGGTGGCCGCCAGATAAAAAAGCGCCCCAAAGAAAAGGAGCAAAGCGCATGACATTAAAAACTGCCGTTGCTGGGATATACGTTTCATGAGGTAAAGTCTGTCTTGGGTAATAGGAGTTGTCTGTGTCTGTACTATCTGGCTACAACAGCCGCTTCAAAAAATTCAATCCACCACGGTATAGGAACGGACAACCAAAGGATCACCCTCGTTCAAAGAACCCCGTAATTCGGCCTTTATTTTTTTCCCGGCCGTTACGCCGGGCCTGCCCTCGACCGCTTTCACGGACATAGGGAAATGTACCCGCAGCTTCTGGCCGGGAGCCAGGGTTTGCTCAAAAGCAGATCCGTAGCCCATGAGCTGCACCACCTGCACCTCTGCCTTACAGGGCGCCTGGCTGCAGGGCCCGTTGCCGGCGGGGGCCAGATCAGGCAAGACCTTCACCACCAGCAGCACTACCCGGGCATGGTTGGGCGCCACGGGTTTCTCACCGGAGACCGGCGGCATTTCCTGCCCTGGGTCTGGGGTAGCGTTCACCATATCCATCTCGTTTTCAGCTACTGGTGTCACGTTGCTCATGCGCTTGCAGGCAATCCCTCCCCACACCAGCAACACAAGTACCAGAAGCAATATTTTTGGGAGAGCACCATATCTACGCATAAAACAAATATACTCACAAAGTCCAGATTTTTAACGTGTTACTGCCATTAAATTAGAGGCCACCGAGCTTCCCGCACATATTTTCTTAAATAACTTAAAACCAGCAACCTTGGTTTTTGTTTTTGGTATAGAAGAACCATTACGTTTTATCTATATTCACGTGAACTCCATGAAAACAAACCAGCAGCCACCCTACTATAAGTGGCTGGCCCTGTCCTTTCTCTTCCTGCTTGCAGGCTGTGACCTTTTTGAATACCACCCCTACGCCGGCAACCTGGAGTTCAAGAACCTGACGCAAGAGAACGTAGCCCGAATCAAGGCCCTGGAAACCCAATACACCCCGCAGAAGCCGCTTAGGTTCGCCTTCACCTCAGACACCCAAGGTTTCTTTGCTGAGACCGAGGACATGGTCAAGGACATGAACACCCGCGACATCGCTTTTGTTCTCCATGGCGGCGACCTCACCAACTACGCCTTCAAAGACGAATTTGAGCGCATGCACCGGGCCCTGGCCAAGCTGAGGGTGCCTTATGTGACCGTGATTGGGAACCATGACTGCCTGGGCGACGGTGACAAGCTCTACAAGGAGATGTATGGTCCCCTGAACTACTCCTTCACCTTTGGGCCAAACAAATTCATTTTCCTGAACACCAATTTCCTGGAGTTTGATGAGGCCGTGCCCGACGTAAGCTGGCTGGAAAAGGAACTACAGACGCCGGAAACCATCAGGAACAAGTTTGTGGTGGCCCATATCATCCCCAACAACTCAGAAGCCAACAAAGCCAAGGAGCAAGCCTATGCCCAACTCATGCGGCAGTACAACGTGCGCCTTTCGCTGCACGGACATACGCACTCGCACCAGGTGAAGCAGCCCTACAACGACGGCATCACCTATGTAACGGCGGCGGCGGCCCTCAAGCGCAGCTATGTGCTGGTGACCGTGACCGGAGAGCAGGTAACCTTTGAAAAAATCGATTTTTAGACTTTATGCGCGCGCTCTTTTTTACTTTTTGCCTGTTTTTCTGCCTCACTGGTTCTTTTACTTCCCAGGCACAGGAGGCGGTTCCTGACCAAGTTGCCTCAGACAAGGTAGACCGCCCCAAAAACAAATGGTATGCCCCTGATTACGTGGTGGCGCAGCATGCCGGCCTCATAGGGATTCTGGCGGCGGGCATTGGCTATGATTTCGGGAAGCACGACCGTACCAACGCTGAGCTTATGTATGGCTTCACGCCCAACTACGGTTTCAAGAACACCACCCACACCTTCACCACCCGGGTCTATTACCAGTCGCACCCCAAACCACTGTTCAAAGATGTCAAGATCAGCTGGATCAAGGCAGGCGCCGGTATCAGCATGACCATTGGTGAGCAGTTTGAGACCTTTTTCCCAAAAAAGTACCCCGACGGCTATTACATCTGGCCTACCGCTACCCGCATTCTGCCCTTTGTGGGTTCTTCCCTGGGCCGCGAGTTCAAAGGCAGGAACCGCCCGGTGTACGGCGAGTTCTACGGCGAGATTGGTAGCAGCGAGGTCATGATCATTGACAAGTACCGCAACAAGGGCATCTCCATCCCAGACATCCTCAACCTGGCCATTGGCGTACGGGTTTCGCTGTAATCCGTGTTGTTGCGGCAACCTGTTTTGGGCCTGTTTCAGAAAAAGCAGGCCCAAAGCCGCTTTTGAGGCAATGTCTTCTCCAGGGGCCAGCGCTGTAGGTTTCTAGCCAACAAACCCCGATTTTTGCGGCAGCTTTCCCTTCATGGATCTTGTTATGGACTATAATTACCTCAAATCACTGCACATCATCTTCGTGGTTACTTGGTTTGCGGGCCTCTTCTACATTGTGCGGTTATTTGTGTATTACGCAGAAACGGCCCAGAAACCCGAACCCGAGAAAAGCATCCTGCAGAACCAGTTTGCGCTTATGCAGAAACGGCTGTGGTACGGCATCACATGGCCCTCGGCGGTGATCACAGTCATCATGGGCCTGAGCCTCCTGCACTACTACACCCCCATTCCTACTTGGCTCTGGATCAAGCTGGGCTTTGTAGCCGGACTGCTGGCCTATCACTTGTACTGCCATCGCATTTACAAGCAGCACCAACGCGGTGAGATCAAACAAAGCTCCACCGCGCTGCGCATCTGGAACGAGGTGGCCACACTTTTCCTGGTAAGCATTGTTTTCCTGGTGGTTTTGAAAAACGGGCTTGATGCCACCTGGGGCGTACTAGGGTTCATCGGCTTGTCTGTCCTGCTCATGGTCGCTATTATGATCTACCGGAAACTGCGGAAAGCGTAACGGTTTTTGACTTCCCAACTAGTGGACTTTTCTCCAGGGCTATTTATCCCCCAAAGGCGAGGCAATTCGTCCGCAAAATGGTTTTCTTATAGACTTTCCACTAGTACTGTTTACCGGCCAAAGGTCTTACTGCTATCCTTCAGCCACCATTTTATCACGAGCCCTCGCCTACTGTCACTCCTCCTGCCATCCTGAAAGGATCTTGTGGGCCAGCTGTGATTGCATTTACTACAACGCCTTTTTAGTTCGCTCACAAGATCTTTCCAAGATGACAATAAAGAACAAGGGTTTAGGGTCTGATTTTCAGAAATCAGACCCTAAACCCTTGTTCTTACCACTAGTACATCGGTTTGCCTCGGAAATTCACTCCATCCTTACTCCTCCAAGGGAGAGGCTCTCTCAAAAGGATTTATCCTTCTAAAGACAATTGGTTGCCTTGAGCGCCATGGCTCCAGATTCCCAGATTATCAGACCGCTTTGCTGAACATCGGCTGGGCCGAAGCATTATTTGTCCCTTTTTTCAGGTACAAGTCAAAGGCGGCGCAGACGGAACGCAGGAACCGGAGACCGGTGGAAGTTAAAACCAACTCCTCTTTTCCTAGCTCTATCAACCCATCGGCGGCCAGGCTTTGCAATACGGGCTGCACCTGCTCCCGGATCAACTCGGCTCCGGGGCTGTGCTGCCAATTGGTTTTCCCGTTGCAGGCGATGTCCAGGATATGGCGGCGCATCTGTGCGTCTTCCTGAGTGAGCAGGTAACCTTTGAACAGCGGCCACTCGCCCATGGCCAGCAGCGCGTAGTATTCCTCTACGGTTTTCACGTTCTGAAGGTACCCACGGGACAAGTCACTGATAGAGGACACGCCTAGGCCCACCATGAGATGCGTCTGGTTCGTGGTGTAACCCATGAAGTTCCGGTGCAGGCGGCCTTCGCGCTGCGCCACGCACAGTTCCTCCTGGGGGAACGCAAAATGGTCCATGCCCACATCTTCATAGCCCGCTTCTGACAGCATGGTCTGGCCCAACGTGTAAAGTGCCAGTTTATCAGAATCTGAGGGTAAATCAGCCTCAGAGTAATGCCGCTGCGATTTCTCTTTCCAAGGCACGTGGGCGTACGAGTAATAGGCGATGCGGTCGGGTTTCAGGCCAATGACCTGCCGGAAGGTGTCTTCCATGCTGGCCGGGTTCTGGAACGGAAGGCCGTAGATGAGGTCATAGTTCACCGAGGTGTAGCCGATCTGACGGGCCAGTTGGGTAGCCTGCACCAGGTTCTCCAGCGGTTGCAGCCGGTTAATGGCTTTCTGCACTTTCTCAGACAGGTCCTGCACGCCGTAGCTTACCCGCCTGAACCCCACGTCATAGAGCGCCTGCAAGTGTTGGGCGGTGGTGTTGTTGGGGTGGCCTTCAAAGCTGAATTCGTGCTGCGGGTGCACCTCGGCCTGGGCCAAAATTCCGTTGATCAAGTATTGCAGGTTCTCTGGGCTGAAGAACGTGGGAGTGCCGCCGCCCAGGTGGATTTCCCTGATAATGGGTTTCTGGGGGAACAGCGCCAGGTACTTGCCCCACTCCTGCAGCACCGCCTTGAGGTACACCGGCTCTACCCCGTGGTTTTTGGTAATGCGTTTGTTGCAGCCGCAATACGTGCACAGGCTCTCGCAGAACGGCAGGTGGATGTACAGACTGATGCCTTCCTGCTGGTTAGAGGCGCTGAATGTAGAGAGCAACACCTCTTGCCACTGCGCCACGGCGGGCAGACTGTTTCCCCAGAAGGGTACCGTAGGGTAACTGGTGTACCGGGGAACTGGCACGTTGTATTTTTTCACCAAATCAACGGCGGGTAGGCTGAGAGTCAGGCAGGTTTCCATGGCACAAAGTTACCTTGGTCAAGGCCCACGGTAAGGGAGGCGCGTCATCTGGGGAGATGATCTTCATCAGTTTATCAGTTTGGTTAAGCACTTTGCTTTTGGCCTGTTTTCTGAAAAATCCTATAAAAGGAAACGGCCCTAAAAGGGCCGGCTCACTACAAACAACCAACATGAAGGCAGCTGTTGCCAGCCGCTTTATCTTTACCGTATGCGCCTGTGAAAGCACCAGGCCCCTACGCGTTATTCTATCTAAAAGCCTTGTCTCTTCGCAGCACCTTCCAGCCACACCGCAGGCACTCTCTTTTTTCTCTCGCTTGTTTCTTCCTGGCACTTGGCCGCTGCTATCCCATGCACTTCCTGTGGTTCCCCGTCTACTTTGCAAGCCGGTGCTAAAACCGGCATGACCCAGTTGAGACAGCCCAAGGCCAGGAAAGAGGAAAGCAGAAAGAAACGCATAACACCTACTTTAACAACTTTATATTCCTTGTTAATCAGTCTCTTATGCTAAAGACACTGCGTAACACAGGTGGTTGCACAGATTCTGAAAAATTTTACTGCATTTTCTATAATCCAAGCATCATACCATTATTTAATTAATTGATAATCAATTAATTATAAAAAGCAAGCAAAATAAAAATGTCCGCTTCCGAACAAATTTTATTCGGAAGCGGACACGAAAGGGAAACTGGTTTGGCAAAAATCTATAAAAAGAGGCGCAAAAACACGCGCCTGCTCTCCGTTTTAGGCTATTCTTCTTCCCGCTCCAGGAGCAGCACCGAAGACTGGGGCACAATGAAATACTTATCGCCCAGGTAATTGATTTCCACGGCGTCGCGCTGGAGATAGATGGCCAGATCCCCTTCACGGGCCTGTAGGGGGAGGTAGCGCACCTGCTCTTTTTCGTCCTGGTTCCAGATTTCGTCATCCAGGCCATAATCGGCGGGAATGGGGTACCCGGGACCAACGCGCATCACGTAGCCTTCCTGCACTTTCTCTTTCTCCTGCACCCCCGGCGGAAGAAACAAGCCGCTCTTGGTCTGCTCCTTCGTGCTCTTGGGCTTAATGAGCAAACGGTCTCCTACTACAATCAGCTTCTGCAATTTATGGGCGGGTGAGTCTTTGCGCATATTGGTAAAGGTTAAAAGGTACTTCGGCGCAAAGATATAACATCAGGGAAAGTTTGATGCCATAGAAAGGAACGGAGAGGTGCCGGATGTTTTTGGCTGTTTTGCAGAAAAGGGGAATTAAATGAATATCCGCAGCCGCAAGTTCAGCGCCTCCCTCCTTTTTTGTCATCTAACATTATTCTCCTCTATCATGTTGGGAAGATCTTGTGGGCGTACTAGGAAAAGGTTGTAGTAAACGCTATTACCGTTCGCCCATAAGATCCATTCAGGATGACAGGAGGTGAGGGCAACATTCCTCTCCCGCAAGTTTAGCGATAGCGTAACTTGTGGGTAGCACTTCTGGAAGTTTATAAACTTCCAGACTACTCCACCAATAACACCTCTACCAAGCCTTTCAGCCCGGCATAATCCCGGGCGCTGCTGTAGAGGTAATGCTCTGGCTCCTCTACCCAGCCTGCCACCACTGGGTTCTGGTGCAGGTATTCTAGCCGTTGCTCTACCATTACATTGCTGCTTAACTCAATAGGGTGGTTCTGTTGTTGCCAGAACTGATACTTCGTATTATTTGGGTTCTTTGTACCGGCCCGCTCAAACATCCAGAGCATCCATGCCCGACGGCTTTCCCGACTATTCTCTTCAATGGCTTTGGTCAGCTCTTTGGAAGTATGCCGTTTCAGGTCCCGCAGGATATTTTCTAATTTCTCTCCGGTTGAACCAATTATTAAATGCACATGATTGGACATCAGGCACCAGGCATAAACCTCCAGGCCTTTGTGTTTGATGCAGAACTGAAGGCTTTCCACAAAGATATCTCTGTACTCCCTTCTGGTGAATACATCAATCCAGTTGACGGTGGCGAAAGAGACAAAGTAAAGGCTCTGCTGGTTTCTTACTTTGTAGCTGCGGCTCATGGGGAAGAGGTAAGTTTATAAACTTACTCCACTGGGTACCCTCAAGTTACGCTATCGCTAAACTTGCGGGAGGAGGGGGATCAGACACTAAGATGTTTGTATTTCTCTGTTGCTTCAGCTACACTTAGGTTACTCAAAGTTGGAGGTCCTCCTCCAGGTAAATGGCTCTCAAAGAATGTCATTTCCCACAATCTGCCATCTAGAGGATCTTTAAAAAGAACCTCCTAGCCATTTACATCTGTAGCTAGCTTAAGTAAGTAATTTTTTGCCAGCCATTTAATCCGCTTGGAAACATCATTCTCCAAAACCTTTCCTCCTTCAACTATCCATGTTCCAATTAGTTTCACCTCAGTAGCATTCAACATCATAGTTAATCCTTTTTTCTCCCGCAAGTTTAGCGGCAGCGTAACTTGTGGGCAGCTATTTCGGAAGTTTATAAACTTCCTTGTACTATGGAAAACGTACACCCACCAGCCTCTCCTTCCAGAGAGGTCGCTGCCTTCAACATCCATTTACAGCCTGGTTTTCCTAAAACATACCCAAATCCCTTAATCCATCATATCAGCGGGCCGAGGGGCTTGCGGGGCTACGTCTGGGTTCCAGCTCATGGGGTAGTTCTGGTCTACCAGGTCCAGCGCCTCTACGGTCAAATACAGGGGCTTGAAGGTGTCAATCATCACGGCCAGTTCATGCGTTTCTTTCTTGCCAATGCTGGCCTCTACCGTGCCGGGGTGCGGACCGTGCGGCAAACCGCTGGGATGGATGGTGAACGAGGCGATGTCAATGCCTTTGCGGGACATGAAGTTACCGGCCACGTAGTACAGGATCTCGTCTGAGTCTACGTTGGAGTGGTTATAAGGGGCCGGAATGGCCAGCGGGTGGTAGTCAAACAGCCTCGGCACGAAGGAGCACACCACAAAACCCTGCGTCTCAAACGTCTGATGCACGGGCGGTGGCTGGTGAATACGACCGGTAATGGGCTCGAAGTCATGGATGGAGAACGCGTAGGGATAGAAATACCCGTCCCAACCCACCACGTCCAGTGGCGAGAAATCATAGTAGTACTGGTGAAGGAAGCCTTCTTTCTTGATCTGTACCAGGTACTCGCCGGGCTGGTCTTCCTGGAGCAGTTCATGCGGCGGCCGGATATCCCGCTCACAATATGGCGAATGTTCCAGCAACTGCCCGAAATGGTTTCTATACCGGCGCACCGTTTCTACGGGGCTGAAACTCTCGGTGATGAGCAGGCGCACCGGGCCTTCGCTCCATTTCCATTGGTGAATGATAGTACGCGGAATTACCACGTAATCACCGGCTTCCACCTCCAGGCGGCCCATCTGCGAGTGCAGTTCACCAGAGCCCTCATGAATGAATACGATCTCATCTGCCAGCGCATTCTTATAGAAATACGTCATCTCGCGCTCGCGCGGAAGACAGATGGAGATGGTGCAGTCTTTGTTCATCAAAAGCGTCTTGCGGGCGCTCAGGTAGTCCTCGCCGGTGGCTTCACCCTTGAACGGGCGGATGTGGTAAGGCGCCAGCGGCACGTCAGATTTCACGGGTTCATAGGGCACGGGTTCCCCAATGCGGGTGATCCTGGTAGGGGCATGCCGGTGGTAGAGCAACGAGGAAACCCCAGAAAAACCCAGGGTGCCTACCAATTGCTCATGGTACAGGCTACCATCTGGCTGCCTGAACTGCGTGTGCCGTTTGCGGGGAATATCGCCTAACCTATGATAGTATGCCATGCAAAGAAATGGGAGAAAAGGTGAACGCCTGAATGCGGCATATAAGTTAAGACTTCCGGGGCACAAAGCAAAAAGCGCGACGGGAAAATCCCACCGCGCTTTTTGCTTTGTAGTATGCCCAATGGCTCATTTTCTATCCTAAATCAGGGAAGGACTTCCTCGCTCCGGCCTTCGTTTGGCAGGAGTGATGAGTTCCTTTTTCCTGCCCAGGAAATGGGTCTGTACCCACTGGTTTCTCTACTTGCCCATGCTGAGGTGCCGGGCCTCGCTGAAAAGCCCCATGGCCCGCTGGAAATCTGGGTCAATCTCATTCAAGACCGGGTAGAAGCCGGCGGCTTCATAGCGGCTGCGGGCTATAAAGGCCTTCAGGTTATTGCGGATAATGCGTTCTGAGCGTTTCAGTTCCTTGGGGTCTACCTTGATGTCGGACTTCTTGGCCTCTTTCAACAGCCCCTGCATCATGGCGTCTGTCACCTGGAAAGACTCCTGGAACTGCGACAATGACGTAGTACTCAACTCCTGGCGGTGGTTCCCGAAGTACCGCAGGGCATACTCGCGCAGCACGTTCTTGCGGTAGAGTTCCGTTAGCAGGTTCGTGTTCTCCAGGGTGTCACGCGGCACGAACACATCTGGCATGATGCCTCCGCCTCCGTACACAATGCGCCCGCGGCTGGTCTTGTACTTGAGCGAGTCATTGAACTTGATGCTGTCCTGGGTGAAGAACTCCCCGTGTTTGTAGCGGTTCATCAGGTCCATCTCATAATCTTCCGTTGACTCGGGGTCATACGGTTTCTGAATGGAGCGGCCGCTGGGCGTGTAGTAGCGCGAGATGGTCAGGCGCAGCTCGCCACCGTCTGAGAGCGAGATAGGCACCTGCACCAGACCTTTCCCAAAGGAACGGCGGCCCACAATCAGGGCACGGTCATGGTCTTGCAAGGCACCTGCCAAAATCTCAGAGGCCGAGGCACTTCCCTCATTGATCAACACAATCAGCTCGCCGCTCTCAAAGTCCCCTTTCACTTTAGCGTAGTAATTGGCGTCATACTTAGAGCCTTTGCCATCTGTGTACACCAACTTTTTATGGCCGGCAATGAACTCATCGGCCATGCGGGTGGCGTGGTCCAGGTAACCGCCGGGGTTATCACGCAAATCCAGGATAAGGCGGTGCAAGCCTTGCTTTTTCAGGGCGGTCAGCTTCTCTTTGAATTCGTCATAGGTACCGTTAGAGAAGCGGCTCACTTTGATATAACCAGTTTGCTTGTCTACCATGTACCCCACATCTACCGACACGGACGGGATCTTACGCCGGGTCACGTTGAACTGCAGCGGTTTGCTCTCACTGGCGCGCAGCACGGTCAAACTCACCTTAGAGCCTCGGGGGCCCCGCAATTTGTTGAAGACTGTTTCATTGGAAATATTCACACCGGCAATGGTTTCGCCGTTCACCTTCAGAATCTTGTCTCCCGCCTGAATACCCACCTGCTCAGAAGGCCCTCCGCTGAGCGGCGCAATCACGTACAGAGTATCCCGGAAGATGTTGAACTCCACCCCAATCCCGTCAAAGTCACTTTCCAGATAAGAGCGTGCCATAGTCAGATCCTTGGCCGGGATGTAAGAGGAGTGCGGATCCAGCTTCTCCAGCATCTTGTTGATGGCGTACTCAGAAAGCTTCTCAGTGTTCACCGTGTCTACGTACTCCCGGTCAATGTAGCTCAGGATCTCCCTGAACTTGAGGTAGCCGCGGGCCGTGCCCTGGGGGTTGTTGTTGGAAGGCTGGAAGAAGGTAGCCCCCACCAGAATACCCACCGCCACGGCCAAACCCAGAAACAAAGGCAAGCGCACCTGGAACAAGGAGTTCTCTATTTTCTTATGCTCATTTTTCTCAGCCATATATTCTTCTAGTCTTAATAAAAAGGACGAAGCTTCTTTCTTAACAGATTGATTTACGTCTATTTACAGAAACACCCCAAAAAGACGCTTCCAGTATAGTACAAATTTCACCCCAGTTTAGTTGCCTGAACCGTTTCAGGAACCTTTAGCAAGCCGATTCGCCATTTTCTTCAGCTCCCGGGCGTAAACCTGCCGGTAGCTTCCGTTGCGGGTGGTGGTATCTGCGGCCGAGGCAATGGGCCGGGCCTGCACCCGCTGGGCAGTGGCCAGCGCTACCGCGGCAATCTGCTTTTCAGACCAGTAGTCTTTGAGGGCGCGCAGGCACTTGTAAATCAGCTCAGAATCCTCTGACTTGGCCTCCATCAGTTGCTCGGTGTAAAAGCCAATGGTGTTGAGGACCGATGTATTGCCCATGTCCTGGTAATAGTGCGGGAACAGCTCATGGCGCAGCATCTCATTGGCACCCTGCTGCTGCAGCACAAACAGGTAGTCTTTCCGGGCGTTCTGCAGCAATACGCCTTTGATGTCCGCGTGCTTGTCGGCCCAGTTGGCTTTGCCTTTGTGGGTTTCCGCAATGGCGGGAATTTCCTCGAAGGGGTTTGATTTCATGCCGGCCGGCGGCGTGAGCCCCACATATTTTGATCCCTTAGGATAGGTGATCTCAAATTCCGGCTCTTTGGGCTGGGGAACCGCAGCCGTGTCAGAAGCGGAAGCCACGGCCGCTGAATCTGCTGAGGATGCCTGTGTCTGGGAGGTCTTGGAAGCCATGTCGCGGAGCATCTTCTCACAGGAAGACAGGGAGAGCGCACTGAAACAGACAAGCACCAATAGGGCGCGCCTGGAGAAAGAATAGGTCATTGATTCAAGAAATAAAGACATGCTTCTAGTTATACTTTCCGCCCCATATCCTGCCCCTCGCTCCTAAAGTAATGCTTTAAGTCAGTTACTTGAAACAATTGAAATAGATTCTTTATCAACGTTTTATCCACTTTGCTATACACCTGCTTATCCACAGGATTATCCACTTATGACCTGTTTTTCAACCTATTGCCCATTTTCTTCAGCTCCCGGGCATACACTTGCCGGTAGTGTCCGGTCACGGTGGTTGTATCCTGGGCAAACCGCATCTGGCGGGCCTCTACCCTCCTGGCCGTAGCCAAAGCTACCTGCGCCACCTTGCTGGAGGGCCAATGATCTTTCAGCGCCCGCAGGCACATGTACATCAGCTTGGCATCTTCAGACCTGGCCTCTAGTAGCTGCTCAGTGTAGAAAGCAAGAGCCTCCAGCATGCGCGGGTGGGTGGGGTCTGCGTAGTAATGCGGGAAGATCTCGCGCCGCAGCATTTCATTGGCCGCCTGCTGTTGCAACACGAACAGATAGTCTTTGCCGGCATGGGCCGCCAACAGCAGCCGCATATCGGTGTCTTTGCCGGCGTAATCGCTTACCTGCCCATTGGCCTGGGCGATGCGTTGCACCTCCCGGAAAGGGTTGGGCCGCACGCCGCGCGGTGGCGCAAGTTCCTGGTATTTTGAATTAGCGGGAAAGGTGAGCGGCCACTCTGGCTCCCGCACTACCTGTGGACGTACCGGGGCAGATTTAGGTTTTGCCGGGGCAGAGGCTATCAACTGGACGGTCTGGCCCTTTTCCGCCTCTTTTTTCACAGGAGGCAGGAAAAACCGTTGCACCACCAGCGTGGCCAATCCCAGGGAAATCAGGAATACGTCAAGTTTATGGGATTTCATGGCCGGGTCTTCTGCTTACAAGTTTCCTCTCCTGCTCACCGCCCACCGGCGGCCTTCTCCTTCACGCGATGCGCTTAAGGGATGTTTTCCACAAAACACTCCTTGAACGGAGCAGGCTATGGTTCGCGTGTGTCATGTTCGCCGGTTTGGTACTGGGTTTTCTCCAAGTCCAGCTGTTGGCGTTGCTCCGGGGTAAGCGGGGCCAGGTTCCGGAGGTCGGGTTGCCCGGCATCTACCCAGGCCGTGAACCAGTAACTGGCCACCAAATGGACCGCCAGCCGCATTTGGCGCTCTACCTGCCCGTGGAGCCCCCGGTGGTAGGCCTGGCTGAACGCGCGGGAATACACTTTCACCGTGGTAGCCCCGCGCTCTTCCAGGCTGTACTTCTTGTCTTCTGGCAAAGTCTGGGAAAGTTGCTTTTCCACGGAAAAGACAGAATCCAGGGCGGCATGGGACCGTGCCACGATCTGCCAGGCAGTTTGGCCCGGCCGCGGTAGGTACTGCGGCGCTCCCAGAAAGAAATCATATTCCTGGCTCCAAAGTTCCGGCAAGCGGCTTTCCCACAACCCATGGATGCCGCGCTGCCCGGTGAACTGGCCGTTGTAGTTGCGGGTGGTATGCAAGGGAACGCAGGCATCGGCTACGTAATGGCCCAGTTCCGCCGAAAGGCGCAAGAGGCGCTGCAGGTCATGCTCCTTGAAGGCCTGGGTAAGCTGGTACTGCACCAAACTGATGTGCCAGGGCACAATACCGTGCCGTTGCAGGGTGTCCGGGGAAATCTGTTGGATGGCTTCAGCCCAGGAGCGGGGCAGTTTGTGGGCGGCGCTGTCGCCGTAGGCGTCCAGGTCAATGAAATGGCGGGCGCCTTCCTCTGGCACGGCATAGCGCCGTTTGTCTGGGGCCACGGCCTGCTCCATGAGGTAAGGCAGATGCTGCTTGTAGAGGCCTATCATCTCTGCGGGCAAAGTGAAGACGGCCTGCCGGTTAATGCGCTGGTGCGCGTAGAACCCCCAGGCCAAAGCCCCACGCCCTATTCCCAGAAAGAGCAACAGAAACAGCCACCTTTTTCGCATAGCTCTCTATACGAAGAAGATACAAGCCAGAGTTGGGCGTTTGAAGGCTGTTTTCAGAAGAACGGCCGCAAAAGGGAACCCGGCGGCAGAACAAAGAAGCCTTCCGTACGGTACCCCCGACAGGAATGGGGCGACTGAAGCCCTAGAGCCGGGCGGTTTTCTTAGCCTTCTGGTAATCTTCTTTGGTGAAGATCTTGATGCCGTAGTAGTTGATCTGCTTGTAATCATAGAGGCGCGCCACGTATTGGTCATCGGCGTAATCTGTGTAGGCGTCCACGAAATCAAGGCCTTCTATCTGCTCCCCTTCCTCCAGTACTGCCATGTGCCGCTGCTTCACATGTCTTCTGATCTTGTCAAAGGCAGGCCCACCCTGGGTGTTGTACAGGATGCGGTTGGGGTTGGTGTCACTATAATAGAGAATGCACCAGGCATCGGCGCCCTCGCCCTCCGGGTTGAAGGCCCAGACAGCTTTGCCCAGCTTGGCCTCAGCGGGCGCCGCATCAGATTTGGCCACCCACCCTTTTTCTCCCAGAAAGGCGCCTATCTCCTGCTTGCCCATACTCTGCAGCTTCAGGAGTTGACTCAGGCTCAGGCTCTGCCCTAGGGCGGTGAAAGAGAGCAACGCAAAAAACGGATATAGGAAGAGCTGCTTCATACCATCTTTCTGTTAAGTACTGCTTGACAGGAAGATACAGTTTTATTATTACAATTAAAAGAAGAATTGTGCAAACAAGCCAGAGGCTTCCTACCTCCTCCAGAGGACATTATCTATAAGCGAAAAGTGGATTTAGCTCTCGTGTCAACAAATACCTTAAGTAAAAGGCTGCTGCCCTGCGCCTCAAGTTTGGTCAAAGGAACATCCATAGAGTCATTTTAAAATATGGCGCGTAAGTTACTCCTGTCCCTTTTTAGCAGATAATTGATATGTATTGAGAAAGGCATGGAAGTAACATCCCCACCATAGGAATACTCAACCCAGAATCCTCCTCAGTACGCCAAAGACCTCGTAGTGTCCGAAGGTCCTACGAGCGTCTACCCAACCACCCTTTCGGCGCCTCTTTTTCCCAAAACAGCCCTAAAACAGAAAACCTCACAGGTCTGGCAGACCTGTGAGGTTTAAAAAGTACGCTAAAAGCGAATTACCGCTTTCCCGAACCGGGGAACTTCATGCGGTAATCAGCGTCCACGTCGCCTTTGGTGATTTTGGTGAGTTTGCCTTTCAAGAGGCGCTTCTTCAACGCTGACAGGTGGTCGGTGAAGAGGATGCCTTCAATATGGTCGTACTCGTGCTGGATCACGCGGGCGGTGAGGTCATCAAATTCCTCAATATGCTCCTGACCCTGCAGGTCATAGTACCGGATCTTGATGTTCTCCTGGCGCCATACTTCCTCGCGCACGCCGGGGATGCTCAGGCAGCCTTCGTCAAAGCCCCATTCCTCACCCGACTCTTCCAGGATGACCGGGTTGATGAAGGCCTGCTTCACACCCTTTTCTTCCTGGCCCTCTTCCATGAACGGTTTGGAGTCAATCACGAACAGCCGGATGCTCTTTCCTATCTGGGGAGCCGCCAGGCCTACGCCGTGCGCGTGGTACATGGTTTCATACATGTCTTCAATGAGCTTTTCCAGCTCTGGGGAGTCCAGGGGAATGTCTTGGGCTTTGGTGCGCAGCACCGGATCGCCGTAGGCAACTATAGGATAAATCATAAGTATTGTCTGCTCTCTAAATAACTCTGCAAAATAATGGTGGCGCTGATCTTGTCCACGGTGGCTTTGTCAGCGCGGGCTTTCTTGCTGATGCCCATGTCTATCATAGTCTGGAACGCCATGCGGGAGGTAAACCGTTCATCATGGGTGATCACTTTCTTGTCTGGGAACTGCTTTTGCAGCTTGCGCACAAACCCCACCACGTGCTGGGTGTTGTTGGTGTCTGAGCTGTCCAGGTGCTTGGGCATGCCCACAATGATCTCGTCTACGGGTTCCTGCTGGAAATACCTGGCCAGAAAGGCCAGCACATCCTGGCTGTGCACCGTGTCCAGCCCAGAGGCGATGATCTGCAAGGGGTCGGTCACGGCCAGGCCTACCCGTTTTACCCCGTAATCTATGGCCAGTATGCGCCCCATTTGGTTTGTTTTTACGTTGGTTCCGGGAAACTGGCCCGGAAACGGTTTGGCCCGCTGCGTTGCCTTAGGGCGCCGCAGCAGCACCGCAAAGGTAACGCATTATTCTGAAAAGCAGGCGCTCTGCCCCGGTTGCCTCTTTTCTACCACTGCACTTTTTCGTACCTTGGGGGATAAAACGAAACCCTCACCCATGTCTTTTCCAGCTTCTGCCCGGTCTGTCCGGCTCACTTTTCTGGCTCTGCTCTTGTGGAGCCTTTCCCTCCCTGTTTTTGCCCAAGCGGACCTTCAGAAATTAGACGCCTACTACCAGCAGGCGCTCAAAGACTGGAATGTGCCGGGCATGGCCATTGCCATTGTGAAAAACGACTCGGTGGTCTTCGCCAAAGGCTACGGCGTACGCGATTTGCAGAAAGGCGGTGCCGTGGATGCTAACACCGTCTTCGGGATTGCCTCCAACACCAAGGCCTACACCGCCGCCGCCCTGGCCATGCTGGTAGACGAAGGCAAGCTGCGCTGGGACGACCCCGTGACCAACTACCTGCCGTACCTGCAACTCTATGACCCGTACGTAACCCAGCACCTCAACATCAGAGACCTGCTCAGCCACCGCGTGGGCTTGCAGACCTTCTCGGGGGATTTGCTCTGGTACAATACCACCTACAGCCGCAAGGAGATTCTGGAGCGGGCCAAGTACCTCAAACCTTCCTACCCGTTCCGGGGCGGGTATGGCTACTCTAACCTGATGTTCATCGCCGCGGGCGAAGTGGTGGCGGCCGTGAGCGGGAAAACCTGGGAGCAGTTCATTCAGGAGCGTATTTTCCAGCCCCTGGGCATGACCCGTTCCTATACTTCGGTGCACCAACTCAAAGGCGTGGAGAATGTGGCCTCGCCGCATGGCAATCCCACTACAGATGCCGGCAAGCCCGTGCCCACCGTCCTCACCGCCTGGGACAACTGGAACCCGGCCGCCGGTATCTTCACCAGCGCCACCCAACACGCCAAATGGCTCAAGCTGCAACTGAACCGAGGCACCTACCAGGGCAAGCGCCTGTTTTCTGAGGCCGCCTCGCACACCATGTGGACCCTGCACAACCCTACCCCCATTGCCCCGCAGGCTTCGGCCCTCAACCCTACCGTCCACTTCACCGGGGCCGGGCTGGGTTGGATGCTCAATGATTACCAGGGCAAGAAGATAGTGGTGCACGGCGGTGGCCATGAAGGCATGAACAGCCGCACCGTGCTGGTGCCCGAAGAGAACCTGGGCATTGTGATCCTGACCAACAGCATGAGCAGCATCATGGCACCCATCGCCAACTACACCATAGACCAGTTCCTGGGCATCCAGAACGGCCGCGACTGGAGCCGGTTCAGCCTGGACTTGGCCGCCAAAGCCCGCGAGGCACAGAAAGCCGCTCCGACCGATGCGGCCAAGGGAAAAGCCGCCAAAGGTAAACTCACGCGCAACTTAAATGACTACGCCGGCACCTACCACAGCCCGGTGTATGGCAACGCCACGGTGGCGGTGCAGAATGGCAAGCTGGTTTTGAGCCTGGCGGCGGCTCCTGCCCTGGGCGGCGAGCTCTCCCTCTGGAAACCCGACATCTTTGACCTGGCCTGGAAAAACAACTTCGCGCTGCTCACGCCCACCAGGGCGCGTTTCCTGCCCGGCCCAGAGGGTACTATCCAGGAGCTTCGGCTAGATGCCAATAACCCAGATTTCCATTTCTCAGAACTGGAATTCAGCCGGGTAAACTAATAGAACCAGACTTGTATGTTATTTCAAGTAAGGGGGTTGCTCTGCAGGCAACCCATTTTTTGGCCTCCTTCATAAAAAGGGTCCTAAAACGGCAGCCCCTGTAATAATCTCTCCCCTTTCCCGACTAAAGCTTTGGCTCCCTCTCCGACTGCTGGTATTTTTGGGCTTTTCATGGACAAAACTGGAACTTACCTGCACACCATGAACTTTTTCCCTTCCAGCGTTGTGTGATGGATTCAGATCTTTATTCTTAAAACGCACCCTTTACTAACTTATACAAACTATACATGTCAAAAAAGAGCACCCTGGCCATCTTGCTGGCCGCCGCCCTGCTAACCCAGGCGCAAGCCCAGACAAAATCGGCCCCGGCCAAGAAAACCACCACCACTGCTAAATCTCAGTCAGGCCAAACCAAACTGATAGAGAAAGTGACCCGCAAGAGCGGCGAGTTGGTGATCCCTTACGAGAAATACGTGCTGCCCAATGGCTTGACCGTGATTGTGCACGAAGACCATTCTGACCCCATCGTACACGTAGACGTGACCTACCACGTAGGTTCCGGTCGTGAAGAGGTGGGTAAGTCAGGATTTGCGCACTTCTTTGAGCACATGATGTTCCAGGGCTCTGATAACGTAGCCGACGAGGAGCACTTCAAGATTGTCTCTGAGGCTGGCGGAACCCTGAACGGGACCACCAACCGCGATAGAACGAACTACTTTGAGACCGTTCCCTCTAACCAGTTAGAGACGGCCCTTTGGCTGGAGGCTGACCGCATGGGCTTCCTGCTGGATGCAGTGACGCAGCAGAAATTTGAGGTGCAGCGCGAGACCGTGAAGAACGAGCGTGGCCAACGCGTAGACAACGCCCCATACGGCCTGTCTTATGAGAAAATGAGCGCGGCCCTTTATCCGTATGGCCACCCTTACTCCTGGACCACCATCGGGTACATTGAAGACCTGAACCGGGTAAACGTAGATGACCTGAAAAACTTCTTCCTGCGCTGGTACGGTCCTAACAACGCTACCTTAACCGTGGGTGGCGACGTAACCCCGGCCCAGGTGGTGAAACTAGCGGAGAAGTACTTCGGCTCTATCCAGCGCGGCCCCGAGGTGAAGAACCAGAAGCTGCCCGCTCCGGTATTAGCCCAGGACCGTTACATTTCCTATGAAGACAACGTACGTTTCCCGCTGGTGCAGATGACGTTGCCTACCGTGCCTGCCAATCACCCAGATGAGCCGGCGTTGGATGTGCTTTCCAACATCATTGGTGGTGGCAAAACGTCTATCATTTACCAGAACATGGTGAAAACGCAGAAGGCCAACCAGGCCGGTGCGTACCATTCCACTTCTGAACTGGCCGGTGAATTCACGCTTTCTGCCCGTGTGCTGCCTACCCAGAACTTAGCTGATGCGGAGAAGCAACTGCGCGATGCCATTGCCGAGTTCGAGAAAAAAGGCGTGACCGATGAGGACATTGCCCGTTACAAAGCTTCTTATGAGGCCAGCATCATCAACAGACTATCCAGCGTTTCTGGGAAGACGTCTACCCTGGCGGCCAACCAGTTTATGACTGGTAATGCCAACTATCTTGTAAAGGAAAGACAGGCGGTAAACGCGGTAACCAAAGCCGATGTGCAACGCGTGTACAACCAATATGTGAAAGGCAAAAAAGCCGTGATCCTGAGCGTGGTGCCCAAGGGCAAATCTGAGCTGATCGCGAAAGCCGATAACTTTAAAGCAGATCCAAGCGGCTACAAAGCCCCCGCAGACCAGTACTCTGGCCTGAAATACGTGAAAGCCAAAGACACCTTTGACCGCAGCAAACGCCCGGCAGCGGGTGCCGTTCCAACCATCACCGTGCCTCCGTTCTGGAAAGAAAGCCTGGCCAATGGGATCAAGGTAATCGGCGCCAAGAGCGACGAAGTACCTACCGTGACCTTGCTGTTCACGCTGCAGGGTGGCCACAAACTGGAAGCGCACGATCCGTCCAAAGCGGGTATTGCTTCTTTGACAGCTTCTATGTTGAATGAGTCTTCGCAGAAATACACCGCAGAGGAAATCACCACGGAGTTGGAGAAACTGGGTTCTTCCATTGGTTTCAGAAGTGGCGAAGAAAGCATGACCGTTTCTGTACAGTCTCAGGTGAAAAACCTGGATGCCACCCTGGCTTTGCTGGAAGAGCGCATGTTCCGTCCTCGTTTTGACGCCGCGGAGTTTGAGCGCCTCAAAAAGCAACGTCTGGAAGCCATCAAAAACCAAAGCACCCAGCCTACCGTGGTCGCTGACAATGTGTACTACAAAATGCTGTACGGCGAGGGTCACATCCAGGCAATCCCGGTAGAGGGCACCGTGAAAACCGTGGAAAACATTTCCCTGGATGACGTGAAGAAATTCTACGCGAACTACTTCTCGCCTAGCGTGACCAACCTGGTAGTGGTAGGTGACACTGACCAGAAGCAGATCATGTCCAAGCTGGCGTTCCTGAACAAGTGGGCGCCTAAACCGGTGAACATGCCGTCTAACCTCAAAGCTGCCAGCATTGACAAGACCAAGATCTTCATCGTAGACAAAGAGAAAGCGGCCCAGTCTGAGATCAGAATCGGGTACATGGCACTTCCGTATGACGCCACCGGCGAATACTACAAAGCCGGCCTGATGAACTATGTATTGGGTGGTGCTTTCAACAGCCGCATCAACCTGAACCTGCGCGAAGACAAAGGCTACACCTACGGCGCTCGTTCCGGCTTCAACGGCACAGAGGAAGCTGGTCCATTCACCGCTATGGCTGGCGTACGTGCCAATGCTTCTGATGCCTCCGTGGTGGAGTTCATGAAAGAGATCAAGCGCTTCCGGGAAGAAGGCATCACTGATGCTGAACTGGCCTTCATGAAGAAAGCCATCGGGCAAGCGGACGCCCGCCGCTACGAGACTTCGTTCCAGAAAGCCGCGTTCCTGAACAACATGCTGCGCTACAACCTGACGCCTGACTACGTGGCCAAGCAGAACGAGATCCTGCAGAACATCACCAAGGAGGAGATCAACGCCCTGGCCAAGAAGTATCTGCCGGTAGATAACATGAGCATCATGCTGGTGGGCGACAAGGCCTCCATCAAGCCAGGCCTGGAGAAACTGGGCTATGACGTGGTAGAACTGGATACAGAAGGAAGCGTGGTATTGGCGAAAGCCGATGCTCCGGCTACCCCGGAAGTAAAGAAAGAAGAGCCGGTGAAAAAAGGCCGCAAAGCCAAAGTGCAAGGCCGCGTCTTCTAAGCTGATCTTACCGGTTTGCTTGACTAAAGTAAGCCCATTTTAAAGGCGTTTTCGGGGAAAGAACCCGGGAACGCCTTTTTTTATTAATGGCAAAAGGTTGAAGGGATAGTCTTAGTTTACTTCTGTACTTCAGGATTAATCTGATGTTGACTTCTTCCAACAGGCTTCCTTCTGAGAAATAATAGGCTATGGTGCGTTTCCCGGCCATATTTCGCCATAAGCACTGCTGTGGCACGTGCACGCCTTATGCCGTTGCTGGCGTAGCGGCTGCCTTTAACGAGGCCCTTATGCTGGGTATTTGCATGGCAACCCTTCGTGCGCTCACGGCCGCGAGACCCGTCTTCCCCTCTCGCACTGCCCTTTCGGCCTGAACTGTCTATCTCTCTTAGCTGCTGCTTTTCTAGGGCCAAAAGCGAGGCGCTCGCCGGGAAGACTGGAACAAGGGAAAGTTATCAAAGGTGGTGGTGACGAACCCTCTGTAGAGACAACGGCACCGCCTTGTCTCCCACGCATTGCTATCTTCTGCAGAGACATATCTCTCTTCCGGGAGAGGTAGATTCAGGGTCAAACTGCAATAATCGTCCACTCCAAAGACCTCGTAGTGTCCGGAGGTCCTACGAGGGTCTGCGCCTGTACCGTCCTGTCTCTTTTCTACAGACTTCTCCCTAAACAACTTTTTCCCCTGGTTCAAGTCTGTGACTTGGACCTACCATGACCTGTAGTTTGCAACTTCAGTGGGGCGAAAGCCCCAGAGGAGATATTGCCAAGAACAATAAAGGCGATAGAAGCAAATCTGCCTATAAGCTCCAAGTTGTATTAGACCCGCTTTTCAGAAAACAGGCTAAAAGCTCTTCTTCACCTGCACGCCGCCATAATAATTCCGGCCTGGCGCCGCCTGGAAATAACGCCCCCCGAAACCATTGAGGTCATTGCCCAGGCTGTAGTCCCGGTCAGAGGCATTGTCTACGCCCGCGTACAGATCAAGCCTCCAACTGCCCAGCAACGTGCGCCTAAAACCTGTTCGGCCGCCAAAGATGTAGTACTCCGGGGCGTACACGGTGTTGGCATCATTCAGGGGGATGTCTGAGGTATAGTTGGCGGTGGCGTGGAGGTAAAAGCCGGGTTTGGTTGAAGCGTCTAGCCCCAGGGTGAGCACGTGGGCAGGCGTTCCGGTGAGCCGGTTACCCGAGTAGTCGTTGTCGCCTGACACGTAGTCCTGGAACCGGAAATAGCTGAAGGCATAGGTGCTCCAGAGGCGTACCTGCCGCAGGTTTTTGGCGGGCGCCTGCACCAGGTCATAGCCTACGGCGGCTTCCGCGCCCTGTTGCCAGGTGGCGCCGGCGTTCAGGAACTCGTCCTGGTCCTGGGCATTGGTGCGCACCACAATGGTTTCCTTCAGCCTGAACCGGAAACTTACCACGTCATAGGTGAGGCGGCGGTTAGCGGAATTCCCCCGGATGCCTACCTCATAGTTGCGGCCTTTCTCTGGTTGCAGGGTGGTGTTGAACGAACCGGTGGAGGGCCGGATCTCCGCGTCAGTGGGCGGTGAGAAGCCGGTGCTCCAGCTGGCATGCACCGAGAGGTGCGGCGTAATGACCTTCACCAGTCCCACGCGCGGCGAGAACTGCGGGTTCAGGTTCCGGCGCTGGGTGGGCACGGAACTAGAGATGGCCGCATCAAACACGCGGGTCAACTGGTACTGCACTGAGTTAAGGCTGGCGCCCAGCGTCAAGATGAAATTGGCCGGCAAATCCACCTCGGTCTGCCCGAACACGAACCCTTGTTGCTGGACAATCTCATCATCATAGCGGAGCGTATCCGTTTGGCCTTTCACGTTCTGGTAGTGGCGCGAGTTCATGAAACTGCGGTAGCCTTCCGCGCCCAGCGTGAACCGGGTAGGCTGACCAATGATGGCGGTGCGGTACGTGGTGCGGGTTCTCCCGCCCAGGGCTTGGTTTGTGTTGCGCTCGTAATCAGTAGGGAACGGGTTGTCAAAGAAGCTGAAAACCCCGAACACCGACGTGGTATTGCTCCAGGCTTCATTGAACCGATAGGTGTGCGCCAGCCCCAGGTTAAGGGCATTGAGGTCAATAGAAGCTTTCTGATCTTTGTTCAGCTGCCGGGCGGCGCGGGGGTTCTGCGCAAACTGCGTGCGGGTAAGCGCCCCAGGCAGTTCATAGTACAGATCTGAATAATAACCGTGAAACGAGAACGTCTGTTTTTCTGAGGGGTTCAGCTGCCCAGACACTAGCAGGGTTTTTCGGTCCAGGGCGCTTTGCTCGCGGTAGCCCTCCAGTTCCTGCCGGTCATAACGCACCAGAAAATTAGACTTCTCAGAACCCACGGCGGCAGAAACAAAGGCTCGGCGTAACCCGAAGGAACCCACCACCCCTCCGACCGAGACACTGGTCTCACCCGGGGCCGGACGAACCGTCTCCAGGAGCACCGTGCCACCGGTACCCGCGCCGTACGTACTGCCCGCCGGACCTTTGATGACTTCCACGGAGCCAATAGTGGCGGCATCCAGCAGGTTGAGGGGCAGAGTGCTATTGGCTTCCACCAGCGGCACCTCATTGAGGTACACCTTCACGTTGCGCACCCCAAACGGCGCGCGCAGGCTACTGCCCCTGATGGAAAGCCGGTAACTGCCGGTGGCCCGCTCTTCCATGCGCACTCCCGGTATGGTGTTGAGGGCCGGCACCAGCGTGGTTTCACTGAAACGTTCCAGATCCCGCTTTTCCAGCACGGCCATTGACCCGGCGGTTTGCAATAAAGGCCGGCGGGTTTCATAACCTTTCACCACCACTTCCTGCAAATCCACTGCCAACGGTTCTAATAGAATGACCAGCGGCTTTCTGCCTTGGGGCACCACCAGTTTCTGCAACCGGTGGGTCACACGCTGCACCAGCAAGGTATCAGCCCGCGAGGACAGCACCAGCCTGAACTGACCAGAGGCATCAGTGACTGCCTGGATTCTGGTCACGGCTTCACTCACCGTGGCGCCTTCCAGCGGCTGCTGGGTACGGGCATCCAGCACGCGCCCGTTTATGGTGACTTGCGCAAAAAGAGGCAGGAAACTGAGAGAGAGCAGGAAGGTGAACAGGTATTTCATGAACAATAAGTCTGAGTAGAGGCTGCGGTCCCGAGGTCCAGAGCAGGAGGCGCCTTGCTGCCAAAGCCATTCTCTCTCCTTGAGCCGGTTTTTCTTACGGTATATGGGCGGCTATAAACCAACAAACCTAGCAAAAAAGCGTTGTTTTCTTGGTTACCTGCCTGTCAGGGGGCCTTCCTGGGTTGGGTGTTTTCCTATTTCCAAGCCTTCGGGTTTTGCCCGAGGGGCCGCTTAAGGAGAAGCCACGGTTGGGGCTGGTTGGCAGAAAAAGCCTCCGGAAACGGCAGCTTCCTGCCTGGCGCGCGAAGGACATACCCGGCAAAATAGTATCTTAGGGGATTCTGGCCAGTATTTTACCTGCCGCAACGCCCGTAAAAGGGAGCAGGCCCCAGTCTAAAAGCCGTATCCTATTTGACTCAAGTTCCTTGGGTTTTCATTCATACCTTATACCTACCTACTATGAAATTATTCTTACAATGGACCACCTTGATCCCCTTACTGGCCTGGGGTTTGTTTTTCTCGGGCTTGATCCATGAGAGCGGCGTTTTCCAGATGGTGGCGGGCATCCTGTTGATTTTGAGCGTGATGTCGGCGGTCCACCACTCTGAGGTGATCGCCCACCGGGTGGGAGAACCATTTGGTACCATCATCCTGGCCGTGGCCATCACGGTGATTGAGGTGTCCATCATTATCTCCCTTATGATCTCAGGCGGCGAACGGACGTCGGTACTGGCCAGGGATACGGTTTTCTCGGCCACTATGCTGATCCTGAACGGCATTGTGGGGCTCTGTCTTTTCATTGGCGGCCTGAAATTCCATGAGCAGATCTTCTCCAAGCATTCGGCCACCATTGCGCTGGTGTCATTGGTTTCCATTATTATCCTCACGCTCATCTTCCCTACGTTCACCACCAGTATACAGGGGCCTTATTACTCCACTCCCCAGCTTATCTTTGTCTCCGTGGCCTGCCTTGTCATCTATGGCTTTTTTCTGTTTGCCCAAACCAAGAGGCACCGCGAATATTTTCTGTCTACCACCGAAGAGGATGAACCGGCGGGCGTACAGGTCACCAACAAGGTGTTTGCCATGAGCCTGGCCATTTTGATCCTGAGTCTGGGCATTGTGGTGTTACTGGCTAAAACCCTTTCTCCTACCATTGAAAGCGTGATTATCAGCTATGATCTGCCCAAAGCCCTGGTAGGCGTGATCATTGCTGCCGTGATCCTCCTCCCTGAGGGGATTGCCGCCATTATTGCCGTCCGCAACAATCAGTTGCAGACCAGTTTGAATCTGGCGCTGGGCTCTGCGTTGGCAAGTATTGGGTTAACCATTCCGTGTGTGGCGGTGGTGAGCGGTATGCTCAACATGAACCTGATCCTGGGGCTGGACATCAAGTCCATCATCTTGCTGGGGCTCTCGGTGTTCACGGTGATGCTGTCGTTGGCCAGCGGCCGAACCAATATCATCTACGGCGTGGTGCTGCTGGTGAACCTGGCCGCCTTTATCTTCCTGATCATCCACCCGTAAGCCAGAAGCGAAACGGCCCCTGGCCGATGCTCTTTTTCCTGTAAAGCCGGCCTTCTGAAAAGAAAGCACAGGTAGCGGTGACCGTTTTATGGCACCTTTGAAAAGAGCGTCGCCTCAGGCAAGATCCAAATGTTTCAGACCATCATCCGCTTTTCAGATAACAGGGCAGTTCCGCAAGGGGCTGCCCTGCTTGTTGGTGCCCAGAACCGTTTCCGTTTCAGGTCCCCTTGCCAGAAAACAGCCCTGAAACACGTTTCCCGGGCCTTATGCTTTGCTGCGGCCTGGTGCTCCTGTATTTATTGTCTTCTGATCAGGCGGCCCTGGTTACTTAGAAGATACCTGCCTACACCTGCCTTCTAAAACATTCCGGCGCGGTACTAGTATTAAATTTAACGGCGATTATTCACCAGTTAAAGAAAAACAGCATGAAAGTAGAGATATGGTCAGATGTGGTTTGCCCTTTTTGTTACATAGGCAAACGGAGGTTTGAGAAGGCGTTGGAAGCGTTTCCGGGCAAGGAGAAGGTTGAGGTCATCTGGCGCAGTTTCCAACTGGACCCTGACCTGAAACCGGTGCCGGGCCAGTCGGTGCACGAGTACCTGGGCAAACGCAAAGGCACCACTGCCGCTGAAGGCAAGCAGATGAACGACCACATGACCCAAATAGCCAAAGAAGTAGGCCTGCACTATGACTTTGACAAGGCCATCATCAACAATACCTTTGACGCCCACCGGCTGCTGCACCTGGCCAAAGAGCACCAGAAACAAGACCAGATGAAAGAGCGCCTCTTTGCCGCCTATTATACCCAAGGCAAAGACCTAGGCGACCTGGACACGCTGGTGCAGTTAGGCCAGGAAGTAGGCCTTGACGGGGAAGAAATCAGACAAGCCCTGCAAGCCGACACCTACGCCCAGGACGTGCAGCATGACATCTATCAGGCGCAGCAGGTGGGCGTAAGAGGCGTCCCCTTCTTCGTGTTCAATGACAAGTACGCCGTCTCGGGTGCCCAACCCACTGAGCTCTTCCAGGAAGTACTGGAAAAGGTTTGGGACGAGGAAAAGCCTCAGTTGATGAACACTGAAGGTGCCTCCTGCGCCCCAGACGGAACCTGTGATTGATTTTACCACCTTTTAGAAAAAACAAGATGAAAATACTAATGGTCTTAACCTCGCACAGCGAGCTGGGTGACACCGGCGAGAAATCCGGTTTCTGGGTAGAGGAATTCGCGGCCCCCTACTACGTGTTCCAGGATGCCGGTGCCGAAGTCACCGTGGCTTCGCCCAAAGGCGGCCAGCCGCCCATTGACCCCAAAAGCGAAGCCCCCGAAAGCCAGACCCCAGCCACCCAGCGCTTCAAAGAAGACCAGGCCCTGCAAGCGCTGCTCGCTGACACCAAGAAAGTATCTGAGGTATCTGCCAAAGACTTTGACGCCATCTTCTTCCCGGGCGGGCACGGCCCCCTGTGGGACCTGTATGAGAACGCCCCCTCTTTGCAGCTCATTGAGGATTTCTGGAAAACCCAGAAGCCCGTGGCGGCCGTCTGCCACGCCCCGGCGGCTTTGCTCAACGCCAAAGCAGAAAACGGCGACCCATTGGTGAAAGGCCGACAGGTAACCGGCTTCACCAACACCGAAGAAGAAGCCGTGGGCCTTACCCAGGTGGTGCCCTACCTGCTGGAAGACGAACTGAAAAGCCGAGGCGGCCTTTTTTCCAAAAAAGAAGACTGGGCCGTGCACGTGGTGCAGGACGGATTGTTGATCACGGGCCAGAATCCGGCCTCCTCAGAAGAAGCCGCCCAGAAACTGCTGAAACTGCTCAGGAAGTAAACACCCATTTTCAGAAAAACCGGCAAGAACACCTTGCCGGTTTTTTAATGCCCTTGGCCCAGGAAAGAAACTTGCGGCTACACGCCGATGAATTAATAGAAAAACACTATATTCAAACCATGCGCAGCCCCCGTGTCTGGAGCGTGCTCAGTTCTTGATCAGCCACCCCTAAAGCCAGTGTATGAAACCAGTTTTTACCCTCCTCCTGTTTTTGGCGTTTCACGTCTCTTTTGCGCAAACCTCGCCAGACCAGATGTCTCAGAAGTTCTTTGCCCTGTACCAAACCGGAAACACAGACAAAGCCCTGGACTATCTTTTCGCCCAATCCACCAACATGCCCATGCCCCTTGGCGTGGACATGAAAATGCAGCTAAAGCGGCAAGTGGAGGTGTCTGGTCGTTATTTTGGGGTGGAGAACCTGGCCGTAAGAACAGCAGGGCCCAACGTGATGATGTACACGTATCTGGTCAAGCACCAGGTGCAGCCGCTGGTCTTCAGAATCATGTACTACCGGGCCAATGACATCTGGCAAATGCACACGTTCACGTTCCACAACAACCTCTTTGAGGAACTGGAAGAAAGCAGCAAAGCCAAACGCCTCAAAGAAAACAGAGATCTGGGACTATAACCCCTCTTCCGGTTGACAGGCTTCTAATCCAGAAAAGTTCTGTTTCCCATACCTTGCCCCTGCCCCTTGAGGTGTAGGGGCTTTTTTCTTTCTCTGGTTCAAGTTTCTAACTTGGACCCACCACGCACTGAAGTTTCCAACTCCAGTGAGGCGACCGCCTCAAAAGGGGCATTGCTGAACCTGAGAGGCGCCGGCAACGGGCAAGAAAATACCTCATTGGTAAGGGAAAACCTCCCCTAATTCGGTAGGCGCTTGAATTGTTTCTCTCCGGATATCTGAAGCTCTTTCACCAGAAAAGGAACCCATGAAAAAGCCTCCTGTTTTCCCCTTGCTTTCATAGAAACAAGGCAAAAACAGGAGGCCAAACTCATCCCCTATAGAGGCTTCTCCTAATAGCTACTTCAACGCCAAGGTTCCCTCTACCGTTTTCTTGCTCTTTCTGGTTTGGGCATTTGGCTGGCTTCCGCCCACGCTGATGGTGACGTTGCCCGGCACGTGCTTGGTGGTTCCGTCTCCGGCAATCAAAGCTAGGTCTTGCGGCCGAAGCTCAAAATCCACCACCTTGCTCTCGCCGCGTTTCAGGGCGATGCGCTCAAATCCTTTGAGGGCTCTCACCGGAGTCCGGAAGCCATCGGCTTGCCGGGTCACGTACAGCTGCACCACCTCTTCGCCGTCCATTTTACCGGAGTTGGTGACCCGCACGCTTACCCGCACCTTGCTGTTGGGTTTAGCGTTGTTAGGGAGCTCCAATTTGTCATAGGTGAAGGTGGTGTAGCTCAGGCCATGCCCGAATCCATACAGGGGCTGTCCCTTGAAGTAGCGGTAGGTGCGGTTCTCCATGGAATAATCGCCGAAGCCGGGTAGGTCCTGGTCGCTTTTGTAGAAAGTAACCGGTAAACGGCCCGCCGGGTTATAGTCCCCGAACAGCACATCAGCGATGGCCGTCCCCGCCGACTGCCCGCCGTACCAGGCGTTCACAATGGCCGGAAGGTTCTGGGCCTCCCACGGAATAGCGATGGCGCTGCCAGTCATCATCACGAACACTACGGGCTTGCCGGTGGCTTTCAGTTCCTTCATTAAGTCGGTCTGCACTTTGGGCAACAGGATAGAGGTACGGTCGCCGCCGTTGAAGCCGGGTTCGTTCACCTTCATCTCCTCGCCCTCCAGCTGCGGCGAGATGCCGCCCACGTAGATGATGGCGTCTGCGTCTTTGATACGGTTGGCCAGGGCTTTGAAGTCGGTTTTGGCGAAGTTACCGGCCCGCAGGGCCACAGAAGCTTTGCCCCCGTCCTGGTAGTACTCCAGCACAATCCGGTACTTCTGCCCTTGCGTGGTGTTCAGCTTAAAGTTTCGGGCGCCCCAGCGGTTGCGCTCCCAGGCGTTCAGCTGTTCTTTGCCGTCTACTGAAATGCGGTAGCCGTCATCGCCTTCCACTTCCAGCATGATAGAGCCGGTGGCGGAAGCGGTGAAATCTGTGGTGTAGCGGGCCGAGAAATTGTAGGCTTTCATGCTGCCCACCACCGTTTCCCCCTCTTGCCAGAAGTTGTTGATGCCGGCTTCTTGACGGGCGGCCACGGGCGAACCTTTCAGGTCTTTGTTGTTGAAGTACTCGGCCTTCACGCCGGGCTTGCCCTCAAAGCTCAACTGCGGGGCAATGTTGGTGTAGACCAGCAGCGTGTCTCTGGTGAAGGTAGAGGCGCGTTCATACACCACCTGGGTACCGGCCCCTACTTTGTTTTTGATGCCTTGCAGCGCGGTCACAATCTCAGAAGGCGTGCCGTTGTAGTTGCCCAGCACCGCAATGGCGTTGTCCGCGTTGGGACCCACCACGGCAATCTTCTTCAGGTTCTTTCTGAGCGGCAGGGTGTTCTTGTCATTTTTGAGGAGCACCATAGACTGCTGTGCCATCTTGAGCGAATGGGCTTTGTGCGGCGCGCTTTCCAGCACACTCAGCGGGGTCTGGGCATAAGCCACCATGGCCGCCGGGTCAAACATGCCCAACCGGAACCGGATGGTGAACAACCGCTTCACCGACACGTCAATCATGCGCTCAGTGATCTGGCTGTTTTTCACGGCCTGCACCAGGGCTTTGTAGGCATCTGTGCCGCAGTCAATATCAGTACCGTGCATGACGGCATCCGCGGAGGCCGAGGCGGCGTCTGGATGGGTTTTGTGGTTTTTGAAGAAGTCGTCAATGGCCCAGCAGTCGGAGGTCACGTAGCCGGTGAACTGCCATTGGTTGCGCAGGATGTCGTTCATGAGCTCATCGCTTCCGCAGCAGGGTTGGCCTTTGTAGGCGTTGTAGGCGCACATGACGCCGGCCACCTTGGCGTTCACCACCAGTTCCTCGAAGGCCGGCAGATAGGTATCCCAAAGGTCATAGGGTGTGGCGGTGGCGTTGAACACGTGGCGCTCGGGCTCTGGGCCGCTGTGCACGGCGTAGTGCTTGGCGCAGGCCGCGGCTTTCAGGTATTTGGGGTCATCGCCCTGCAAGCCGCGCACGAACGCCCGGCCCAGCATGGCGGTCAGGAACGGGTCTTCGCCGTAGGTTTCCTGGCCCCGGCCCCAGCGCGGATCTCTGAAGATGTTGATGTTGGGCGTCCAGTAGGTGAGGCCCACGTAGCGCTGCCCGCCTTTGCCGTCAGCGATGGCTTTGTTGTAGATGGCCCGGCCTTCCAGTGCCGAAAAATCGGCCATCTGCTGCAGGGAGGTGGTGTCAAAGGTGGCGGCCATGCCGATGGCCTGGGGGAAAACGGTGACTTTGTACGGGGTACGGGCCACGCCGTGCAAGACCTCGTTCCACCAGTCGTAACTGGGAATGCCCAGGCGGTCAATGGCGGGGGCCGCGTTCAGCATCTGGGCTACCTTTTCTTCCAGGGTGAGCCTTGACACCAGGTCATTCACCCGGGCCTCTACCGTAAGAGAGGGGTCCTGGAACGGATAGGCATACTCTTCTTCGGGCCGAAGGGTAAACGCACTTATGCCAACGATGGCACAAAGGAGGAACAAAGCATGGATTTTCTTCATGGATTTCGGCAAAGGGTGGTTGTGCCGTCTAATTTGAGGAAAATATTCTACATTTCCGTAGTAACCGGGGTAAGTTTTCTCCTTTCCCTCCTATTCTTGCACTATTCGCTTTAAAGTGACGAGGAGAGGAAGTTTCCTGTTTGGGGCTTTTTTCTCCAAAATTGCCCAGAAACAGAAGATACCAGCGAAGACATCATGGGCCTTGAAAAAAGAAGAGCAAGACTGTTTTCTATTTGTTCAGGAGTAGTCAACGGTAGCTTTTCCTCTTTCCTTTTGTGGTTGCTTCCGCGGAAGCTATTTTGGGAGTGTTTTCAGGAAATCGCCTTGTACATGAGGCGTGCAAGGCCGTCAGAAGTAGCATGACTTATGTACCTTTTTACCTGCTGTTTTCTTTTCTTTTAGGCTACTATTGAATTGGATTACCCTCAAAATCTATTTTATATTTCCTGTTATAGAAGTCGGTCAATTCTATATGGTCTGGCTCTAGTTTGAAAGATTCCTCACCGTCAATAGAAACGAAAATGTCCGCACCCCCAAAGCTCCATTTTATATTTCCTAGGTTGTCCAAGCGAGATATTTCAATTTCGCCATGTACTATAAAGCCGTCCTGAATCTTGTAAATGCCAAAGCAGGTGGCTTGGTCTGCCTGTGTTTTCCATTTCAGCTCCAAATCGGGTAGAGCAAGGCAGAAAACTGTGTCACAGCAACAGATGAGTATATTATCATTTTCTATGATGGAAGATTGCTCTTGAATTCCAGTTGCACCTCCTGAACCTATAATGATACAACTGCTTATTTCCTCTTCTTCTTTATAAATTCTAATCCCGTGTTTTGAAGTAGGAAATTCACGCGCACCACTACCAAGGTAATGTTTGGCATAATTGGAGTTGTTGTCTGCCGAATCCAATTTATAGATAGGGTCATCAAACACTTCAATAGTTAGGTCGTTGTGAGGGTGCTTATTCATTACTAGAAATTACTGATAACAGGTAGTATATACAAAGCCCGCAACGGAGCAAGGGTTTTGTATATACTACCTGTTACCTATAGTTGTTCTTTTTATCAGTCAACAAAGGTTTCTTTTATAATTCTTTTACATGCCGCGGCTTCAGAAGAATTCAGTTGCCCCAAATTCTTAACAATCCGGATTTTGTCGATTGTCCTTATCTGATCTATAACTACCCAGCCAGTCTGGCTGTTATGTTTTACTTTTACCCGTGTCGGGTAGGTGCGGCTTTTTGTAGTCATTGGCGCAATGACCACGGTCCTAAGGTTATGGTTAATCTCATTAGGTGAAATCACCACACAAGGCCTGGTTTTCTGAATTTCACTCCCTACAGTCGGATCAAGGTTCACCAGCACGATTTCATATTGATTTACTTCCATTCCTCAAAGTTTTCATCATCAAAAACATCGTTGAGTAGAAGTTGATCATCACCTTTCTCATGCATTTTCTTGAAAGCTTTGTCCCAGCCTTTTCTTGGCTGCTCAACTGGCTTTAGTATGATCTGCCCTTCTTCGAAAATCAGCTCAACCTTATCCTTGATATTGTATCTATCTAGAATGGACTTGGGCAATCGGAGCCCTTTAGAATTTCCTATCTGAATAATTGATACTTCCATAGTTGAAAAGCGTTAATGTAATTACAAAGTTATTACATTAACGCTTTTCTTCAAGTTGAAGTTCTGAATTTTCCAATTATAGGTAACTAGGGTATAAACAGACAGGCCACCACCACGCAGAAGCAGATATTGTCTCCATATGCTTTGATACGCCAAAACAAATGCTATCTTCGGTGGCCCATCGTCGTTATCTCCTGTCTCCCAAGCAGATAGCCAGAACACCCTTCTGCCCGCACGCATGTAAGACTTCCAGCTTTCTACCCTTCATGACGCATGAAAAGAAGCAGGTTTTTAAGTATCCTTCTGGCATCGGCTCCCCTTCTATCTTTCACCCCTTTTTGGCAAATCAGCCCTAAAACGCGGAAAGGCTTTAAAGTAGCCTCGGGCGAGGGAAGGTACCACGGGCACCTCACCTTGAAAGGCGTGAATGCCAATGTACTGGATGTAAAGGTATCTGGCAAGGACACCCACGGTGCGCTGGCCATTTTTGAACAGACCAGCCTTTCTCCGGGTAGGGGAACGCCGGTGCACGTGCACCCCCTGCAGGACGAGATTTTTCAGGTGCTGCAAGGGGAATACCGGTTTCTGGTAGGGCAGGAAAAATTCAGGTTAACGGCCGGGGAAAGCATTTTCCTGCCCCGCCAAGTACCCCACGCCTGGACACAGGTAAGCCCCACCGGCAAGATGACCGTGATGCTGCAGCCCGCCGGCAAGCTGGAAGAATTCTTTGTGGCCATGTCTGCCTTGAAGGAAGAGCCCACCCAGGTGCAGATCGCGAAGCTTTTCAAAGACCATCATGAGATGGAGGTGGTAGGCCCACCTCTGGCCGTGGACTAAGGTCTGCGCTTCCCTCCCTTCAGCCGTCTTTTGGTTTACTGGTTCCCATCACGCTATCATAGCCGCTACTCCCCCAGGCAGATTCACTTTCAGGCTTTCAATTCACCTAACCCAATAAAACCATGTTTAAAACTACCCGCTTACTTTTGGTATTCGCCCTGCTGCTGGGGTCGTCGCCCTTGGTGGCGCAGACGAACCAGTTGCCCGCGCTCATTGACCGGGAAATCTTCTTCGGGGACCCGGAAATCGTTAATGCGCAGATCTCGCCCGATGGCTCCTTTATCGCCTTCATCAAACCCTACAAAGGCACGCGCAACATCTGGGTAAAGAAGCGCGAAGAACCCTTTACGGCCGGGAAGCCCATGACCGCCGATACCACCCGCCCCATCGCTACCTACTCCTGGTCTGAAGACGGGAAAACCCTGCTGTACGTGCAGGACAAAGGCGGCAATGAGAACTTCCATCTCTATGCGGTGCAGCCCAGCCAAAAACTAACTTCCGGGCAGGAGGTTCCCGCGGCCCGCAACCTGACCAACGTGCCCAACACCCGGGTAATGTTGTACCACATGTCAGAGTCAGAACCCAACATCTTGTATGTAGGGCTGAACGACCGCGACAAGGCCTGGCATGACCTGTACCGCCTAGACCTGACCACCGGCGAAAAGACGCTGGTACGGCAGAACACCGACCGCATCACGGGCTGGACTTTCGACTGGAACGATAAACTACGCCTGGCCACCCGCTCCAAGCCAGACGGTAGCGCGGAGATCCTGCGCGTAGAGGACAAAGAACTGAAGCCTATTTACAGCACCACCGTTTTTGAGACGAGCGTTCCGGTAGGGTTCCACAAAGACAACCAGCGTTTCTACCTCAAAACCGATAAAGGCTCCCGCAACCTGCAACAACTGGTGTTGATAGACCCCGTCACCCTCAAAGAAGAACTGGTAGAAACAGACCCTAAAAACCGGGTAGACGTGGGCCAGGTACTTCTTTCAGAAGTGACCCATGCCCCTATTGCTATCACGTACCAAGACGACAAAATGCGCCGTACCTGGAAAGACAAAACTTATGAAAAAGACTTCAGTGTGGTAGAGAAGAAGTTTCCGGGCCAAATGGTTCTCCTTGGTTCTTCCACTAAGGATGAGCAGTACTGGATGGTGAACATTCTAAGCGATGTGAACCCCGGGGAAGTACACCTGTTTGACCGCAAAACTAAACAGTTAACGTTTCAATACCGGCCGCGGCCG
Source organism: Rufibacter glacialis (assembly GCF_008271745.1). Taxonomy (GTDB): domain Bacteria; phylum Bacteroidota; class Bacteroidia; order Cytophagales; family Hymenobacteraceae; genus Nibribacter; species Nibribacter glacialis. The sequence continues at coordinate 96,681 of NZ_VKKZ01000021.1, forward strand.
AAATTACCGGTGAAGGATCTGGCTCCTATGCAGGTTATCCGGTACAAGTCATCTGACGGCCTGGAGATACCCGCCTACCTTACCTTGCCTAAGAACTCCACCGGGAAGAACCTGCCTTTGATAGTGGTTCCGCACGGTGGCCCCTGGGCCCGCGACTTGTGGGGCTACAACAGCTACCACCAATTCCTGGCCAACCGCGGGTATGCAGTGCTCTCGCCCAACTTCAGAGGTTCTACCGGGTACGGGAAAGAATTCCTGAACGCCGGAAACAAAGAGTGGGGCCAGAAAATGCAGGATGATATTACCTGGGGCGTGAAACATCTCATTGCGCAAGGCACCATTGACCCTAAACGGGTAGGCATCATGGGCATCTCGTACGGCGGCTACGCTACCCTGGCCGGGCTGGCCTTCACCCCTGAGGTGTATGCCGCCGGCGTTTCCATTGTGGGCCCGTCTAACCTGCACACCCTGCTGGGCACCATTCCGCCGTACTGGGAATCTATCCGGAAGGTGTTCTCAGAACGCATGGGTGACCTGGATACCCCCGAAGGCAAAGAACAGCTCGCCCGCCAATCGCCGCTGAACTCCGCAGACAAGATCAAAGCCCCGTTGATGGTAGTGCAGGGCGCCAATGACCCACGGGTAAACAAGGCCGAATCTGACCAGATTGTCATCGCCCTCCGTACCCGTGGCTTTCCAGTGGAATACATAGTGGCCCCAGACGAAGGCCACGGTTTTGCCCGCCCCGTGAACAACATGGCCATGCTGGCCGCGGCCGAGAAATTCCTGGCCAAGCACCTAGGCGGCCGTTACCAGGAATCGATGTCTCCGGCAGTTGCCACGCGGTTGAAGGAAATCACCGTTGACGTGAACAGCGTCACCTTGGCTCCGCCTAAAACGGCTGAAAAGTAAGCCGCTACCTACTTTCATTTATTCCGGCATCAGTTTTCTTCTTGCCGAAGGAGGCTTGGATATACCCGAAGTTGGTTTCAAACTGTTTTTGCAAAAAGAGCTCAGAAAGGCATTTCTGGGCTCTTTTTGTTTGGTAGAAAATAAGGGAAAATCCATCACGTTAGTCCGGCCATCAAAAGACATTACCCAAAGTTATAGAAAGGGTTTTGGCCGCTCCAACCTGCTTCTATATGCGGATGCTTTACCAAGCTTTTCAAAATAGTGAGACACTGTCCCACCAATTGGGAAGGGGCCACTAGGATGAAATCCTGAAAGTGAACAATGACCTTGAAATCAGCTTTTATGCCAAGCAATGCGAAAAAGAAAACTGGAGGGTGCGCGAGCTGAAACGGCAGATGAAAAGCATGCTGTTTCACCGGTTCTCACTCCTTTGATATTTGATTGTATATCCTATGAATGTTGAATTACCTCCAATGCCCCTTTTCATCTACATCATCCAATACATCTATACCACGCTCACCAAAGAGGGCAAAGTTTAATCTAACAAGTCATCAAGCTAAAGTAGCCTTAAGAAAAGTAGCGCTGATCACATCAAGACGCTAATTTTCTTAAGGCTAAATAGGGGTTATTACAGAGCGGATTTATGCATCATTTCCTCATATTTACTAAAAACAGGCCCCGAACACCATCTACCTTTCTCAACCGCAAATCGCCTCACCAGTACTCCTGATGAGGCGATTTTTGCTTCTTTCATAAAATAAGCCTAAAAACAGACCTCAGCCGTTATCCACAAAACCGGGATACAGGGTCATGCCGCCGTCTACGTAGATGGTGGTGCCGGTGATGTAGTCGCTCTCGGGTGAGGCCAGCCAAGTGGCTACCTTGGCCACGTCCTCAGGCAGACCGATGCGCTGGTAGGGAATAAGCTTCATGAGCTCTTTCTTCTTTTCCTCGTCCTGCCACACATCGGCGTTAATGTCCGTGGCGATGGCGCCTGGCGAGATGCCGTTCACGCGTATCTTTTTAGGGGCAACTTCCAGGGCCAGTGATTTTAGGAGCATAAGAATACCGCCTTTAGACGAGGCGTAGTTCACGTGCCCGGCCCAGGGAATGATGTCATGCACCGAGCTCATGAAGATGATGTTGCCTTTGGCTTTTCCTTCGGGCCCCACCTCACTTTTCTTATCGAAGATCTTGATGGCTTCACGGGCGCACAGGAAATAGCCGGTGAGGTTGGTGGTCATGACCTTGTTCCACTGCTCCAGCGTCATCTCAGAGAAGGCACTGTCTTTCTGGATACCCGCGTTGCTCACCAGCACATCTACGGTGCCAAAAGCGTCCAGGGCTTCCTGGAACAGGCGGGCAACGTCTTCTTCCTTGCCCACATCGGCTTGGCAGAGAATGCCTTTGCCGCCGCCCTGTTCTACCTGCTTCAGGGTATCGCGGGCGCTTTCTTCATCGCCGTGGTAATTGATGATGACGTTGGCGCCCTGCCGCCCGAAGGCGATGGCGATTCCTTGCCCAATGCCTGAACTGGCGCCGGTCACTAATACGGTTTGTGCGGTCTGTTTTGCCATGGTTTTCTTATTTACAGTGAAGAAACGCGCTTAAGCATTTCGTTTATTTAACTGCCGGTCCAGGTTATAGGCGGCACTGATCAACCCCAGGTGGGTGAACGCCTGCGGGAAGTTACCCAGGTGCTCGCCCTGGAAACCCAGTTGCTCGGCGTACAAGCCCAGGTGGTTCGCGTAACCCAGCATTTTCTCGAAGTAAAACCGGGCCTTCTCCACCTGCCCTGAGCGCGACAAGCATTCTACGTACCAGAAGGAGCACATGGAGAAGGTGCCTTCGTGGCTTACGAACCCGTCTGGGGCGGCCAGGTCTTGTCGGTAGCGGTACACCAGCGAGTCTGACACCAGTTCCTCTTCAATGCGTTTGAGCGTGGAAAGCCACCGCGGGTCTTTGGGGCTGATAAACCGCACCAGCGGCATGAGCAGCGTGGCCGCATCAACGGTCTGGGCGCCGGGGTACTGCATGAACGCCTGTTTCTCCTCGTCCCAGAAATCGGTGAAGATGCTGTTGAAGATCTTGTCGCGCTGGGTGCGCCATTCCTCTTTCAAGGGGAAAGACCGGCTGGTGCCAATCCTGATAGCCCGGTCAAAGGCCACCCAGCAGAGCAGCCTGGAGTACAGGAAATTCTTCCGGCCACCCCGTACCTCCCAGATGCCCTCGTCGGGCTGGTTCCAGTTGAGGGTGAGCCAGTCCAGGTGTTTCTCCAGGCTTTTCCAGAAATCATACGAAATCGGGTCACCGTATTTGTCTGAGAGGTACACAGAATCCATGAGTTCGCCATAGATGTCCAGCTGCAACTGGCCGTAGGCATCGTTCCCAATCCTGACGGGCGAAGATTGCTTGTACCCTTCAAAGTGGTCCAGTTCTTTTTCCTCCAGTTGCCGGTGCCCATCCAGGGAATACATAATGCCCAGCCGGTCCTGTCCTTTGATGTCCTGGCAGACGGCCTCCACCCAATGCATGAAATGGCCGGCTTCTTTGGTGTAGCCCAGCCTGATCAAGGCATACATGGAGAAAGAGGCGTCTCTGATCCAGGTGAAACGGTAATCAAAGTTTCGGCCTCCGCCGATGCTCTCCGGCAGGCTAAACGTAGGAGAAGCCACAATGGAGCCGTGCTGGTGCGAGATCAACAGCTTCAAGACCAGCGCCGATCGATTGACCGTGTCGCGCCACCGGCCGGTATAGGTAGATTGGCTTACCCAGTTCTGCCAGTAGTTCACGGTCTCAAACAGACTCTTCGTCACGAAAGCCTCAAAGTCTTCGCCTTTGGGGTGCTCCTGGCCTACGTGCTCTAAAATGAAGTCAGCGGTTTGGGTGGGCCCTAAGGTGAACTCTGCCACCACATCTGTGCCGGTCACCTGCAACGGCACCGAACTCAGCAGGCGCAGAACGATGGAACCGCCCTCTTGGCAGGAGAAAAGCACTTCGTTCTCTGACACCCGCTCTACGGTATGCTCGCTGCGGCCATAGTTGAACCGGGGCCTGCACTGCATCTGGTATTTCACCTCGCCCCTGATGGTGGTCACCCGCCGCACCAATTCCTTGCCGCTGAACAGTTCCTCCACGGGCATAAAGTCGGTGATTTCCCCTACCCCTTCCGCCGACAGGAAGCGGGTCAGCAACACGTTGGTTTCTGGCAGGTACAGCTGCTTTGTTTTCCTTTCCTTGAAAAGAGGCTCTATCAGAAAACTGCCGCCTTTTTCGGCATCCAGCAGGGCCGCGAAGATGCTGGGCGAATCAAAGTTGGGGAAACACATGAAATCAATAGACCCGTTCAGCCCCACCAAGGCCACGGTGTTCAAGTCCCCTATGATTCCGTAATTCTCTATGGGCTGGTAAGGCATGTGCGCTTGCTTTGGACGTAAAGGAGGTGAGGCAGCCAGCCGAAGCTGCACCCGGAGAAGCTATTTCTTCTCCTCCGGCTGCCGCACCTTCCCTTAAATACTACCAATGCCCCGTAAGTGTTCTATTCTGTAACTACCCTTTGCAGGATAACCCCTGGCACAGCACTACCGTTAGTACGTATTTTAGAACTATTCCTAACGTCTAATGAGATATGCGTATGAGATACCCTAGCCTGTTGGCCTGTTTCGTTTTTTTCCTGACCCTGCAGCAGGCCTGCGCCCAGCGGGCCGGAACCGCGCAGAAAGAAAGAGCGCCCATCACCATCGCGGAGAACATGAAATCAGCGAAGTGGCGCAAAACCAACCACATTGTCAACCGTGACTCGGCCTTCGCCAACCCGTACTACGCCCTCCAGAAACTGAAGGGCGGCAATACACGCTTTCAGATGAGCCACAGCATTCACCCGCGCCAAGACCCGGCTCTGATCAAAAGCCTCTCTGAGGGGCAGGCCCCGTTTGCCACCATTGTGGGCTGCTCAGACTCCCGGGTTTCCGGCGAGATTCTGTTTGACCAGGGCTTTGGTGATTTGTTTGTGGCCCGTACCGCCGGCCAGGTAATGGCCGAGGCAACCTACGCCACCATTGAATATTCTTACCTGAACCTGGGCACCAAGTTGGTGGTGGTGCTGGGCCACAGCGGCTGTGGGGCCGTGGGTGCCGCCCTGAAAAGACCCGAGAACCCACCCGGGCACATTGTCACGCTCATCAACTCCATCAAGCCCGCCGCCCTGGCCGCCGGCACGAACAACCTTGACCAGGCCGTAAAGCTGAACGTCATCAACCAGGTGAACGAACTGCGCCAGCTGGAGTCGGTGCTGAGCCGGGCGTACCAGAGAGGCGATCTGCTGATTGTGGGCGCCGTGTATAACCTTGGTACGGGCAAGGTGGAGTTCCTGGAGGAAACCATGCAGAACCTGCCCGCCACCCGGTACGCCAAGAACGACATCACAGGCTTGTAGGCCACCCTGTCTCTCCTCTGGTAGAGGTGTCTTGCCTCCGAAAAAATATACTTGCTTTTTTGACCTGAATTCTGAAAAACAGCCCGGAAACCTGGAAGTCTCCGGGCTGTTTTTTTTGTCCTGCGGGCGATGACGGGCTGCCCTTTCCTCTAACAGCAGAAAGAAGCAAGAATCAGATAGCTGCCCCAATGCTCACGGCAAGTCTGGGGCCAGGCAAGCTGCCACCAGCGCCTGGTACATGCGCAGGCCGTGCGGGATAAGCTGATCTGGGAAATCATAGGCCGGGTGGTGGAGGTTGGGTTGTTGTTCTCCCGCGCCCAGGCCAAAGAATCCTATCTTGGCTATTTGGGCATAACGCCCGAAGTCCTCTGACCACCGGAACGGTTCTTTGGGAAGGGCAACGTCTACCCCTGCTTCCTGGGCCACGGTCTGGAGCAGGGCAAAGGCCTCCGGGTGGTTCTCCGTGGCCGAGAATACTTCTTCATAGCTGATCTGCACCCCCAGACCGGCCGCCTGGGCCTCTTGCCGCACTACCTGTTCAGTGGTGGCTATCAACTGCTGCATGTCCGTTTCCTGGAAGGCCCTGAGCGTAGCCTGTACCACGGCCATGCCCGGGGTGATACTGAAGCTGGGTTCACCAAGCCGCGCGTGAGTGAGCGTGAGCAGGACCAGTTGCCGGGCAGCCAGGCGTTGGGGAATCTGCGGCAGTTCCTGGAGCAGGCGTGCCACGCAGGCGGCGGGGGAGTGTGCTTTCTCAGGCTCAGCGGCGTGCGAGGTTCTGCCTTCCAGGGTAATGCGCATTCCTCGGGAGGCGGCACAAAACCCTCCCTCGCGCAACACCACCTGCCCCTCCGGAAAGCCCGGCAGGTTGTGCAACCCAAAAATATAATCTGGTTTCAGGTTGGTGAAACGGGGGTCTTGCAGCAAGGCGGCGGCTCCTTCACCGGTTTCCTCGGCGGGCTGGAACAGCAAGCCTACTTTACCCCGGGCTGGTGGGTTCTCCTGTAAAAAAGGAGCCAACCCGGCCACCATGGTGGCATGGCCGTCATGCCCGCACTTATGGGAAACCCCGGCGTTTCTGGAAAAATAAGGGAAAGCGGAACCGGCCTCCTCTTCGGGAATGGGCAAGGCATCCAGCTCTGCCCGGAACAGGATGGTAGGTCCAGGCTGTCCGCTGTCCCAGAGGGCTACCAGCCCTGTGCCGCTCCCCAGCCCGCTCAACAGGTCTGATGGCTGGAACGCTTGCAGGTAACGCTGTAAGAAGCGGGCCGTTTCCTGCTCCTGCCCGGAGAGCTCAGGGTGCTGGTGCAGGTACTTCCGAAGCTGGACAAGGTCATTCAGGGCTGGGGACGGGTCTGGTGGCATAACGGGAAGATAAACCGTAAGTGTTTCACTGGATAAATGGCTCCGTGAATCTAATCTTTTCCTTCATTATCCCCACCTTTTCTAAGCAGAGCATCCAGAAGAGGGACAGAACGCGGCAGCTCCCTTCATCAGGCTTTCCCGGCATAGGCCTACTGGCGGCTCCAGAACAGAGAAACCCGGTAATTGGTGAGAGCCCAAAAAAAGACTAGTTTTTCTTCCTTTTCCCTACCTTCGCCTGCTGGCCACCGTACTTGTCCCTCTAGAAACACATATCATCTGGCGGCAGGGGCATCGCTCCGCCACTTCATGCCTGCTGCCTTGCTTTCCAGAGCCACCATGAGAAACAAGGGCAGCCCCTTTTATCTTCATCTTCCCATGAAAACACGCAAAGAGCTAATTCCCTTGATCTGGGACGCCGTGAAAGGAAAAGAGCAGGACTATACGCGCCTGAGCCTGAAAGCTTCTATTGTGCTGCTGGCCACGCCCATGATCCTGGAAATGCTCATGGAGTCACTATTTGCGGTGGTAGACATCTTCTTTGTGGGCCGATTGGGATCTGCCGCCATTGCCACGGTGGGCCTCACAGAATCAGTGCTCATGATCGTGTACTCGGTGGGCATGGGCATCAGCATGGCCGGCACCGCCATGGTGGCCCGCCGGGTGGGCGAGAAGAAGTACCAGCAAGCGGGCACCGTCACGTTCCAGCTTCTGGTGACCGGGGCCGTGCTGGCGCTGCTCATGGGCCTGGGCACGTTCGCCTTCGCAGAGGACATTCTCCGGCTCATGGGGGCCTCGCCTGAGGTGCTGGCCATAGGGGTAGATTACACCCGCATCATCTTCGCCGGGAACCTGGCCATTATCCTGCTGTTTCTCATCAACGGTACCTTCAGGGGAGCCGGACAGCCGCACCTGGCCATGCGCACCTTGTGGTTCGCCAACGGCATCAACATCGTGCTGGCCCCGCTGCTGATCTTCGGGCTGGGCCCGGTGGAAGGGATTGGCCTGGCCGGGGCCGCCTGGGCCACCACCATCAGCCGAAGCTTGGGCGTAGTGTACCAATTGTACCATTTGTTCAACGGCCAGCACCTGCTTAAGATCACCCGCCAGAACATGGTACTGCGGTTTAAAGTGGTCACCAAGATCCTGAAGGTGTCGGTGGGCGGCATGGGGCAGTTCATGATTGAATCTGCCAGCTGGATTTTCCTGACCCGCATCATTGCCGAGTTCGGGAGCAATGCGGTAGCCGGCTACACCATTGCGTTCCGGGTGATCATGTTCACGCTACTACCCGCCTGGGGACTTTCCTCGGCGGCCACTACGCTGGTAGGCCAGAACCTGGGGGCCGGCAAACCCCGCCGGGCCGAGCTGGCGGTGTGGCTGACTGCGCGGTACAACATGGTGTTTCTGGGTTTGGCCACGCTGGCCTTCTTTTTCTTCGGGGACCACGTGGCCAGCTTCTTCACCAAGGAACCGGCCGTGATCGCGCTGGCCTCTGAGGGCCTAAGAATCATCACCCTGGGCTACATCTTCTTCGGGCTGGGCATGGTGATGGTGCAGGCCTTCAACGGGGCCGGCGACACCAGAACCCCGGCCTTTATCAACATTGTGGTGTTGTGGGTGCTGGAGATCCCGCTGGCGTACCTGCTGGCCGTGTACCTGGGGTTCGGGCCTACCGGCATCTTTGTCACCATTGCCTGCAGCCACTCCCTCCACGCCCTCATCAGTTGGTGGTTCTTCAAAAAAGGGCGGTGGAAAACGGTGAAGATTTAGGTACTGTACTAACCAAGCGTTTCAGGTCTGTTTTCTGAAAAGCAGGCCTGGAACGGCTTTCCGGTACACCCCTCAGGGCCGCCGGTTTGGGTTGGTATCCGTAAAAGGGAACATAGGACGCCACGCGACCGGCAGAAAGACGAACGCCTATGAAACGACTGCCCGCCTTTACCCTATTCCTGTTTCTGCTCCAAGGCCTGCTCGCCTGCAACGGGCAGACAAAAGCTCCTTCCCGCCCGCCCACAGAGGCTTCTGCTTCCTCCGGGAAACCAGTTGGAGGTGGCTGTGACGGCTGTGAGCTGATGTTTGTAGGCCTGCCTGCTACCCTCAATGCCGTAGACACCAGTGCCGGTTGGCATGAGAAGGGGCAAAGACTGGTCATTCAGGGCACCGTGTACCAGCGGGACGGCAAGACGCTTGCCCCGGGGGTTCTTCTGTATTACTGGCAAACAGACAACAACGGCTATTACTCGCCCAAGCCTGGCCTGGATGAAAGAGCGAAACAACACGGGCACCTCAGGGGCTGGGTGAAAACAGATTCTAGGGGCCATTACGCTATTTACACCATCCGGCCGGCTCCCTACCCTGCCCGCAACACGCCGGCCCACCTTCATTTCTCCGTCAAAGAGCCCGGCATCAGAAACGAGTATTACCTTGATGACATCGTCTTTGACGATGACCCACTCCTGACCCAGGAAACCAGGAAAAGCATGGAGAACCGGGGAGGCAACGGCGTGGTAAAACCCACCTTATCCAAGGGAATTCTTCTCGCGCAGCGGAACATCGTTCTGGGGTTGAATATCCCACATTACCCGCCGCAGACCGGCTCTGAGAAATAGCGGGCAGGAAGTATATTACCCAGGCCCATTGCTTCTTTAAGCGGCCGTTTTCTTCAACAAGCAGCAGTGCTTGTACTTTTCGCCGCTGCCGCAGGGGCAGGGTTCGTTGCGGCCCAGGCGTTTGCCGTAGGGGTTGAGCAATTCTCTGAAATTAAGTCCGAAACGTCTTTTGGGGTTCTGCCGGAAGATTCTGGTGAGCATGGCATACAGGCGCGGGTGCTTTTCGGCCATCTGGCCCGGTTTCTCGAAGAAATACTCCGTGGAGACGGCAAAGAACTCGGCCTCATTGGTGGCGCCGTACGGGTTGATGTCTGATTCGCCTTTCTTGATCTGCTTTATCTTGCGGTCTACCAGTTGCTGCCAGGGCAACACCAGTTCCTGGGGCAGGTAAGCGGTGGGGGTGCCGTTGATCTCGCCATCAGCTTGGTCTAGCAGGTGCGCGAACTCATGGATGCCCACGTTCTGGCGGTCGGCCATGTCGTTGAAACCGCGCTCCAGGGCGGGTTTGGAAAGGGTTACGTAGTGGTCGTTCTGGAACGGGTTCACGCGGCCCAGCACCTCAGAGACGGCCTCGCTGTCTTCGTCTTTGAACCGCTCCAGGCTGCCGGGGAACACCAGCACCTCGCCCAGGTTCTGGTACTCCCAGTCCTGGATGCCGAACACGGGGATGATGGCGCTGGCCGCCACCAGCACCTTGGTAGTGTCATCAATGGTGACCTCAATGCCGGTAATGCGCTTCTCAGAAAGAAACAGCTGCACCATCTTCTCGAAGCGCTCTTTCTCGGCATCGGTTTTCAGGGTGTGGTAGAAGCCTACCCTATCGGTGAGGATCTTGCGCCACTCCGCCGGAAACTCCTGGGCCATGACTTTTTTGCGCCGCCGGTTTTTGCGCGTGGCCCACCGGAAGAAGATGGTGCAGATCACCACCACAAATACAATGAATGCGAGAATTCCCATAGGGCTTACGAACGTGTAACCGGCCAGAAAGATGCCTCTCCTGCGCTGCGCGGCAAAGGTAACCTTCTGCCCGCCTATTCCTATCTACTGAAGACAGAGGAGTTTTGGCGGCCTTTTACCTAAAACAGCTTCAAAACAAGCTCCTCTTCTTTTTACGGCTCATTTTTTCTGTTTACTTTGGTCATCGCCATCCCACATCCTGATCCCTATGCCTAGCACTGCCCTTAGTTTGCAGGAGTACCTTGAGGCGCTCCCGGAAGACCGTAAGAAAGCCATGAACGCGCTACGCGAAGTCTTACGGGCCAACCTTCCCCAGGGCTTTGTGGAGGAGATGAGCTACGGCATGATAGGCTACGTGGTGCCGCACTCGCTGTATCCGGCGGGGTACCATTGCAATCCTAGCCTGCCTTTGCCATTTCTGAGCATCGCGTGGCAGAAGAACTTCATGGCCGTGTACCACATGGGCCTCTACGCCGACCCGGAACTGCTGCACTGGTTTACCACAGAATACCCCAAACACAGCACCGCCAAACTGGACATGGGCAAAAGCTGCATGCGGTTCAAGAAAACAGACCAGATTCCGTTGGCGCTGCTGGGGGAACTGGCAGCGAAGGTCACGCCTCAGCAGTGGATCACCCGCTACGAAAACCAGTACAGGAAATAAGCCTCTTTTCAGAAAAACAACCCTAAAACCCTTTGCGGCATGAGACAGGTCATCCTTTACATTGCCATGAGCCTGGACGGCTACATTGCCAGGGAAGACGACAACCTTGATTTCCTGGCCAGGGTGGAACGGCCTGGTGAGGACTACGGGTACGAGGCCTTCCAGCAAACCGTGGATACGGTCATCTGGGGCCGCCGCACCTATGAGAAAGTCCTTACGTTTGGGCAGAAAGTCCTGCACCCCGGCAAAAAAATCTATGTCCTTTCCCGAACCAGAACCGGTTATGTGGGCAACGTGGAGTTTTACGGCGGAGACCCGAAAGCCCTCATTGCCTCGCTGCGGGAGCAGAAAGGCAAACACATTTACTGCGACGGGGGCGGAGAGGTAGTGGCAGCCCTGCTCAAAGAACACCTCATTGACAAGCTGATTGTCTCCGTTATTCCGCATCTGCTGGGCAGCGGCATCCGGTTGTTCAGGGACGGGCGGCCAGAGCACCTGCTCACCCTCACCAAAAGCCTTACTTTCCCCTCGGGGCTGGTCCAACTGTGGTACGACCGCCTGCCAGATGCCGCTTCTAGTCCTAACCGTTAAGAATTCTATTTTATCCCTTTTATCATTTTACTAGCCCAATTTATGCCATCCTTACACCCTTACCTTAATTTCAACGGCACCACCGAAGAGGCCTTCAATTTCTACAAGTCGGTCTTCGGCGGCGAGTTCGTGGTTTTGCAGCGTTTCAAAGACACCGCCGACGGGGCCAGCCTTCCGGCCGAAGACCAGGAGAAAATCATGCACATCGCTCTGCCCATCGGCGAAGACACCATTCTCATGGCCAACGATTCGCTGGAGTCTATGGGCCACCCGCTCACGGTGGGCAACAACGTCTCCCTTTCCATTGACGCCAAGAGCATGGAAGAGGCCACCAGCCTGTTCAACGGCCTGGCAGAAGGCGGCATCATTACCATGCCCCTGCAAAAGACCTTCTGGGGCGCCTTCTTCGGCATGTGCACCGACCGTTTCGGCATCAACTGGATGGTCAACCATGACATAGAGGAGCAGCATTCCTAGTTGGGTCTGGCTGCTGTTGCCGTCCTCTTTCAGCGGGACAGACCGCCCATTCATCAGGAGCTAGCGCTTAAAGCTTTTACCTGTTTAGCGGCCGTTTTCCTAAAAACGGCCGCTAAACAACAGGGCGTTAACTGGGTAAGAAAAGCCTGCTTAGTTTAAAGATTTGTGAGGTGTTGACAGCCAAAACTATCCTTCGGTGATTTAAGGCCGTTTTGCCGAATACAAATTTAAAACGCCTTTCCCACCAGCAAACTTTTGGTTTCCCATTCCGGTCCTATTCTACATGATAGTGCTACCTGTCCGGGTGGCAGAGCAGAGCAATAATCCAGCAGGATTGGGTTTCCCCTTAGCCTGCTCCGGTCCGCGCCAATCGCCTTACCAAAGAAAAGCAAAAACACCTTTCACCTCCCCTTTTAATTGTTCCGGAAAATCGACAAAATAAACTTTCATTAAATATTGAAAGTTTAAAAACTTTTATATCTTTGAGCCATGGAGTTACCCGAAGCAAAGCAGCGATTCATTGAGGCCTGGGGCAAACTGGGGTCTGAGTGGGGCATCAACCGCACCATGGCCCAGGTACATGCCCTGCTCCTGATTTCGCCGGAGGCCCTCACCACCGAACAGGTTATGGAGCAGCTGCAGATTTCCCGGGGCAACGCCAACATGACTTTGCGCGACCTCATGAACTGGGGCCTGATTGAGAAGCAGCACCGCAGCGGCGAGCGCAAGGAATACTTCTTCGCCGAGAAGGACGTCTGGACCATTGCCCGCCAGGTGGCCAAAGAACGGAAACGCCGCGAGCTGGAGCCGGTGCTCAAACTCCTGACCCAGTTGCAGGAAGTACAGGGCGATGCCCAGGACCCGGAATACGCTACCTTCAAAACCACTGTGACCGACATCAACAAACTGGCGGGCAACGTGGACAAAACTCTGGAAACCATGCTCAAGGCTGAGGAGAACTGGTTCTTCGGGTCCATGTTCAAGCTTTTCAAGTAGCAGCTTTTTTTTGCCTTCTATGTTTCATTTTTTACTGAAAGTTCAATATTTATAAACAACCTAAAGAGCACAGGTATGGCAAAGATTATTCTGGCAGGGGGAAACGGCTTTATCGGTCGGTTTCTAACCGAGCACTTCACAAGTAAGGGGCATGAGGTGATTGTCCTCACCCGGAAACCATCTGCGCAACCTACCGCTGCCCGGCAAGTCTACTGGGACGCCGCCACCCCTACCGGCGACTGGGTGCAGCACCTGGACCACGCCGACTTGCTCATCAATCTCACCGGCAAAAGCGTGAACTGCCGGTACACAGAGAAGAACAAACGGGAAATCATTTCCAGCCGGGTGCAGGCCACGTACGCGTTAGGTGAAGCCATCAGGTTCGTCCAAAACCCGCCCCGCCTCTGGATGAACGCGGCCTCTGCCACCATTTACCGCCATGCCCAAGACGGTCCGCAGGATGAACTGACCGGCGAGGTGGGTACCGGCTTCTCTGTAGACGTCTGCTGCCAATGGGAAAACGCCTTTTATGCCCAACACACCCCGACCACCAGAAAAATAGCCCTGCGCCTGGCCATCGTGTTAGCCAAAGAAGGCGGGGTGATGCCCTATTACCTGAACCTGGCCCGCTTGGGCTTGGGCGGAAGACAAGGAAACGGCCTGCAGTGCTTCAGTTGGGTCCATGCGCAAGACGTGATTCAAAGCATTGAATTCCTGATGCGGCACGAAGAACTGGAAGGCGATTTCAACATCGCGTCTCCCAAACCCATTCCTAACCACTATTTCATGACCACCATCCGGCAGGCCTTGGGCGTACCGCTAGGGCTGCGCGCCAGAAAATGGATGCTGGAGATAGGGGCTTTCCTATTGGGCACTGAAACGGAATTGCTCCTGAAAAGCAGATGGGTGGCGCCTGCCAGACTCCTGCAGGCAGGTTATACCTTCCAAGTCCGGACCATTGAGGAAGCGGTGGCGCTTTGCCTTCCTGCCCCGGCTTTGACGCCCTTTTCAGGAAAACAGCCTAGAAACGCCGGCTTCCCTTCCTGCCAGCCCTCTGCCTAAGCCTTTCGCTTTTTTTATCCATTGAAATTCGCCTCCGCCATGAAACACACTGCCCAAAACTGGATGCTCTACGCTCTCTTTTTCAGTGCCCTCTTGGCGGCAGAGTTCCTTTGCGTTTTCTCTCCGCAACAGGAACTGGCATTTTTAGGGTTTCTCCTTTTCATGCCGACGGTGTTGTGGGCCATTTGGATCCCGTTGCGGGCGGAAGTACCGAAAAGGAACTTCACAGTATGGCTGCTGCGCCCCTGGGGCTTCTTTATTGGCAGCGCCTTGGTGGCTTGCCTGTTTAAGGGACACTTTATTGCCTATCTCCTGCTTCTTCTTACCCCTTATCTCCTCTTGTTCACCTTTGGCCCATTCCTCTTTTGCCTGGTCCTCCATGTTTTTAGCCAGCCGAACAAGATTGCCGGGAACTCCCTTTCCTGAGCATTACCCGCATACCTCCTACCGCTGAAACAAACCTTCTCCTGCCCCCTATTGCGGGTCTTCCCTCCTAACGGAATCTCTATGTCCACCAAACCCAACCTCCGCCTGACGTATGGCATTATCCTGGCCGCGCTGTACGCCGTGGTCATGCTCTGCCTCATTTCTGCAGACCATACCCTGGTGTCTATCTCCTATGTGTTCATCCTGCCGCTGGTGATTGGCTCTATCCCGGTTTTGTTCAGCACCAAAGAGCAGCTGCTTTCTTACAAGTCCCTCATCATTATTCCCTGGGGAAGCATTCTGCTTTTTGTATTGCTGGCCTTTCTCCTAAAGCTGGAGGGCATCATCTGCCTGGTCATCATTGTGGCCCCGTTTATCATGCTGGCCACGGTGGCCGCCTTTGTCATCCGGTTGTTCCGGCTGCATGCCAAAGGGCCTAAAACCCCGCTTTATTCCCTCCTGGTACTCCCGCTGCTTTTTCTGGTGGTAGAGCGGCACATCACGCCCGAAGATTCCTTTCATACCGTTACCACCTCCCTTGAAATCCAAGCGCCTCCCCCTAGGGTGTGGGAGCATGTGAAGAACGTGAAAGATATCCGGCCACAAGAGATTCAGTCCCACTTCATTCACCTGATAAATGTGCCCAAACCAGTAACCGGCCACTTAGACCGGGAAGGCGAAAACGCTACCCGCTTTATTTCCTGGGACAAAGGCATCCAGTTCAAGTTCGATATCCAGGAATGGACCGAGGGCCAGGGGTTTACTTACCAGGTCACCTTAGACGAGCACTCCATTCCGCCCAATACCTTAGATGAGCACGTGATGGTGGGCGGACAGTTCTTTGACGTAGTCAAGGGCAGTTACCATATCACCCCACTCCCTTCGGGCGCCGCCCTGCTCAGCCTTACCTCTACCTACCGGGTCACCACCACCTTTAATGCCTATTGCGCCCTCTGGGCGGATTTTCTGATGGATGACCTGCACCAGATGATTTTAGAGGTGATAAAGGGTCGCAGTGAAAAAGCAGTGCTCTCCTTAAATGTCAAGCCCCTATGAAAACCCTTGCCCTCCCCACGCCTTTTCCCACCAAGGCGGTAGCCCAGCAGCAGGACCAGCATTTCCAGAAAAGCTATCTGGTCCACCTCTTCAACGGTATGTCTTCCTCTTATGAGCGGATGAATTACCTTACCTCGTTCGGGTTCTCCCGTTTATGGAGAAGCCAGATGTTGGCGTCGCTGCCCGCCAGCGACCAACCGGTGCAGGTAGTGGATTTAATGACGGGCATGGGCGAGATGTGGGGCCCCATCCTCAGGAAATGGAAAAACGCAGACCTTACCGCCCTTGACTTCTCTGATGGCATGCTGCATTGCGCCGCTCTAAAGAACCATAAAAAGTATGAAGACAAAGTGCACCTGCACCAAACAGATGTCTTGCAGAACCCTTTGCCGCCAGCCACTTACGACGTGGTAACCTGTGCCTTTGGGCTGAAGACGCTAAGCAAAAGACAAATGAGCCAACTGGCCCGCGAAACGCATCGGCTCCTGAAACCCAACGGCCGTTTTACGTTCATAGAAATCTCTGAACCCGGCGTACCATGGCTGAAGGTACCCTACTTGTGGTACATAAGGTACCTGATACCGGTTATTGGGTTTCTCTTTGCTAGAAAGTATGGGCATTACAAAGAATTGGGGTATTATACCCAAGCCTTCGGGAACGCGCAGGAAGCAGCGGCCATTTTCAAAGAGGCAGGGCTTGCGGTCACCCCCATAAAGCTTTTCCATGGTTGTGCCACCGGGTTTTATGGCACCAAAACAACGTAACATGCACCTATGAAAAAGACCTTTCTCCAAGCCGAATGGCGCAAGCTCATCATGGCCAACTACCGGGTAGACCCGCAGGTGCTGCTCCCTTTCGTGCCAGACGGGACGGAACTGGACCTGTGGAACGGCACCTGTTACGTGAGCTTGATAGGCTTCCTGTTCCAGAACACCCGCGTCAAGGGCATCAGGGTGCCCTTCCACACCAATTTTGAGGAGGTGAATCTGCGGTTCTACGTTAAGCGCCAGGAGAACGGGGTGACGCAACGGGGAGTGGTGTTCCTTAAGGAGATTGTCCCGCGGCTGGCCATTAGCCTGGTGGCCAACACGCTCTACGGGGAGCATTATGAGACCAGGTCCATGCGCCATTCCTGGCAGGCCACGCCAACCGCCCTGGAGGTAAGCTACGCCTGGAAGCAAAAGAACTGGCACTCGCTGCGCGTGACCGCCGATCCGCGTCCGGTTCCCATTGCCGTGGGCAGTGAGGAGGAGTTTATCACTGAGCATTTCTGGGGGTTCACCCGACTTGGCGCCGGCCAGACCTCGGCGTATGAGGTGGCGCACCCCAGATGGGAGCTGTACCCGGTCCGGGAATACACCGTTGAGGTGGATTTTGAGGCTGTCTACGGTCCTGCGTTCGGGTTTCTGAACCAGACGGAGCCGGTCTCGGTGTTTCTGGCCGAGGGCTCAGAGATTCTGGTGAAAGGCGGTGGGCGGCTTTCTAACCCTCTTACCGTCTAAAGAAAACCCGGAAGGTGGTGCCCTGGTCTTTCTCGCTTTCCAGTTCAATGTGCCCCCCGGCATTCTCCACAATGCGTTTCACGATGTAGAGGCCAATGCCAGTGCCTTCCACGTGGTCATGCAGGCGCTTGAACATGGTGAAGATCTTATCCTGGTCAGAGGCGTTGATGCCCAGTCCATTGTCGCTCACGGACAATACCAGATACCCCGGGACCTCCTGAGTGGTGATCTCCACCAAGGGCATGCGGTGGGGCGAGCGGTACTTGAGGGCATTGCTCACCAGGTTGTAGACCACGCTGCGCACATTTTTAGCCGAGAACCGAACGGTGGAATCAGGGGCAAACTGGGTCTGCAGGCGCGCGCCGGTGGCATTGATCATGTTCTCGAAGTCCAGCTCCACGTCAGCCACCACCTCCGCCAGGTCAATAAAGGTAACGTCTTCGCCGGCTTCGCGCTGCACCTTGGCTACCTCGGTCAAATCGGACACGGCCCGCTTGAAGCG
The DNA here is from genome assembly GCF_008271745.1 of Rufibacter glacialis. Lineage (GTDB taxonomy): Bacteria > Bacteroidota > Bacteroidia > Cytophagales > Hymenobacteraceae > Nibribacter > Nibribacter glacialis. Next base: position 114,235 of record NZ_VKKZ01000021.1, read on the forward strand.
GCTCACTGAGGCATGCATCAACCGTAGCACCCGTTGCACCACCTCCTGCTGTTGCACCTCTTTAGGCAAATGCTCCACCAGGGTCTGCACCAGGCCCTCAATATTGGAGATAGGGGCTTTCAGGTCATGGGAGGCCGAGTACACGAAGTTGTCCAGGTCTGCGTTGATGGCCAGCAGTTCCTTGTTTTTGGCTTCAATCTGAAGCCGCGCCTCCACCTGCTCATTGATTTCCACAGCCACGGCAATCACGCCGGTCACGTGCCCCTGGGCACTGCGCAGCGGTTGGTAGACAAAGCTTAGGTATACTGTTTCCATGGCCCCGTTGCGCATAAACTGCAGGGGCAATTCATTGTTCACATACGGGATTCCGGTTTGCACCACCCCTTCCAGCAGTTCCTTGATACCCTGGCCCTTTATCTCGGGCAAGGCCTCCAATACGGGTTTCCCCAGGACCTCTTGCTGGCTTTTGCCCCAAATTTCGCAGATAGCGGGGTTGGCCAGGTCAATCACGAAGTTTGGCCCTGTGGCAATGGCAATGGCCACGGGTGCCTGCTGAAACAGGTTGCTGAGCTCGGCCTGTCGCCGGGCCGCCTCTTCGCGGGCCTGTACGCTGGCAATGGCGGTGGCAATCTGCCCAGCCACCAGTTCATGGAAGTTGAGGTAATCCGTATCATAGCCCAGGCTTGGGCTGATGCCCAAAACCAGGAATCCCAGCACCTGTTCATGCCCAGAGCGCACGATGGGCAGGACCACGGCCCGTTCTGGCAAAGACCGTTCCCCTGGCTGCCGTCCGGTTTCCACCAGCAGGCTTTTACGGGAACGCCGCACTTCTTCAAAAGGCCATTCCTGGCTTCCCTCCGGCCCCTGTAGCGAGATAACCGGTGGGGCCGGGGAAAACGCCTGCCCGGATTCTCCCAGCAAAACCGCCTGGCTTTGCGACCGGTTGACCAGGTACAGTTGGCTGAACGGGATATCATTCTGATTCTGGGCCAGCAGCGCACAGGAGGTCTGCCCCACCTGCTCCAGGGTGTGGAGCTGAGACAAGGTACCTGCCAGGGCGGTAAGGGTGCTGAGCCGGCGCTGCCCCAGCATGGTGCTGGTTTGCTCAGAGCAGGCGCAGAACACACCCGCCACCTGGCCGTCATCATCAAAAGCAGGGCTGTAGGAGAAGGTCCAGTAGGTTTCCTCCAGAAAACCGTTCCGGTCCAGGTACAACTGCAGGCCCTCGGTATAGAAAGACTCTCCGCCGGCCAAGATATTCTCGGCTATGCCGCCTATGTCTTCCCAGATCTCGGCCCAGATAGTACGCGCCGACGCCCCCAGGGCAGCGGGGTGCTTCTGGCCCAGGGCAGGCAGGTACGCGTCATTGTGGAAAGCGTACAGCCCCTGAGACCACCAAATGAACATAGGAAACTCTGAATTGAGCAACAACCTGATGTTGGCCTTCAAGCTCTGGGGCCACTGCTCAGGGCTACCCAAGGGGTGCGCCTCCCAATCATAGGCGCGCATCAAGGCCCCCATTTCGCCGCCTCGTTGAAAAATACTTAGTGCCGCTGAGGAGGTTTCTTCTTGATAGGTTGATGCCATTGGAAAGAGGGGTTATAAGCAGGGTTCACTTCTGTGGGTACCTAGCAACATACAAAATTGCCGGCAAGAACGGAAGACAATTCAAGCGCAAGCCCGGGTTTATTTCATGTCGTTTACCTGGGATCCCCTAACACCAAAGAAAAAGCCCCGCTTGCGTTGCAGGGCTCCTTTTACAGAAACAAGACCTAAATGGTTACACGTCAACTTAGAGAAGCGATGGCGGGTTTTAGGCTTAACAGGCAGCTACCTGCCCATTGGGGTTGTTTACCCGCTGGCAGAGGCAGAGAACCCTGGGCTGGAAGGCTCAAGATAATCTATCCTGATCCTTAGTGCGCTTCTGTCCACCCTACGATAAAGTGTCTGCGGCCAGATCATGTAGACAAGGCTTTCAACTCAAGCTAGGGCCTTAGAACCGGAAGAAGGTGTTGGTGCCGCCCACCTTGCCGCCAAAATTGCGGATGTTGTAGGTGAACGTCAGCAGCGCATACCGGGTAAGTACCTGGGTCTGGAAGTCTTCCACAAAATTCTCCCGTATGCTGCGGTACGCGCTGACGTTCTGGTCCAGCAAGTCATATACAGATAGCTTCAACTGGGCCCGGTCGTTTTTCATGAACAGGTAGGTGACTCCGGCATTGAGACGGCTCACGTCTTTCCGGAGGCCGGGCGCAGTGTTGGAGTTGAAGCTGTAGTCAAAAGTGGCTTCCCACACCAGCTTTTTAGGCAACCGTACCACCACCCCGGTCTTTGAGCTGCGGGTAGAAAACCGGATGTCCTGGAAGGCCTGGTTTTGGTACCGGCTGCGGCGCGACCCCAGGCTGAGGGCTTCACTGAACTCGAACTTGTCATTGAGGTTCACCCGCGCGTTCAGGGTAGGCGTGACGGAGATGGATTGGCCGTAGCTGCGCAGTTCATTGAGGAGGATGAGCGTTTTCACGTAGTTTCCCCAAACAGAGGCCGTTAACGTGAATTGCTTTTTGCCGTCAAACTTCCAGTCTTTGGAGATGTCTGCGTTCCAGTTCAGTTGCCAGTTGCCGTCTGTGTTCACGGGGCGGGTGGTTTGCTCGCCGGTGGTCTGGTTTAGGGTTCTGGCGCGGGTCACGGCGTCTTTGTTGAAGCTACCTGAAAGGTACGCCCAGTAATTGATGGACCGTTTGGTGTCAAACTTACGGAAATGCAGGTTGACTGAGTTGGAGATGGTGGGCTTTAGCTTCGGGTTGCCGAACTGGACGAACAAGGGGTTGGACTGGTCCGTGACCGGTTGCAGGTCTGCCGCCGAAGGTTCGCGCACGTTCACGTTATAGCTCAGGTTGAAGCTTTTCCAGTTGGCCGTCAAAGACGGGAAGGCATAGAAGTACTGCTGGGGAAGGGGCTTCAGTTTCTGGAAGGAATTGTCAATGTCCAGCAGGGTGAACCGGACGCCAGGCTGCACCGTCAGGTCTTTTATTTTCCATTTTAGGCTGGCGGTAAGGTGGTTGCGCCAGCCGCTCCGCTCCACCGCGTCAGACAGCTTGGGGAGCAGCACCGGCTGGTCTCTTCCTTCGGCGTCCTGGTCAAAGGTGTTCACGTAGTTCTTGTCATTGAAATACTCCGAATTGGCCCGTAAAACGCCGCTCAGGGGCTTGCTGAAAGGCTCGGTATACGAGAAAGAGGTCGTCATGGCCCGGTTGATCACCACATTGTCGCGCAGCTGATCCAGGGTTTCAGAATAGGGGTTCAGGCCAAAGTAAGAACTGTTCACCAGGTAGTCTTGGGTCTGGTTTCCGTCGTTGAAGTGGTAGGTGCCGTAGAAGTTGAAGAGGCGGCCTTTCTTCTGGCGGGAGCTGCGGTCAAAGGAGAAATTGCCTGAGAAGGTAGTGGTGTGGTTGTCCAGCACCTGATGGTTGTCACTGGTGTTGAGCGGCTCATAGAAACTGCGGAACGTATTGGTGTGGAGGTCCTGGAATGACCCACTCCGCGCCAACACCACGCTGGGCGAAAAACTGAGGTTGGTCACCGAGTCAATCTTCCAATCCAGGCGGCCTCCTATGCGGTGGCTACGGCTCTCGCTGTCCTGGTCACGGGTACGGCGCGAGATGAGGGTGTCCTGCGGCAGGTGCTGCGTGGAGTTCACCAGTTGGTTCAGGTCAGCGTCAATGCCCCCGAGGAAGTATTGCAGGTTCACCTTTACATCTCCCTTCAAAAGCGTGTTGAAATTGCCACCGGCCCCGCTGGACCGCTGAATACCTTCTTCAGTACCACCGAAGGAAATCCCATTCACCGCGAAACCGCCGTCGCTGCGTACCATGATGGAGTTCATGCCGCTGCGGCTAAAGCCCCCAATCCGGGAAATGTCTTCAAACCCGAAGGCGGGCCGGTTGAGGTTGTTCGAATAGCCCAGCACACTCAGTTGGGTCGTGTCGCGGAAAATGTTCAGGATACCGCCGCCTTCATAGCGGTTGTCAGTGCCGGTGCCCGCGTACACTTTCCCGAAGGCACCCTGCTTGATGCCTTTCTTCAGTTTCAGGTTGATCACCTGCGGAATCTCGTTCACGGGCAGGTCAGGGTCTCGGCGAAGGGCATCAGGATCGTTCACCACCTGCACCTTGTCAATCATGTCGGCGGGCAGGTTGCGCGAGGCCACCTTGGGGTCATTCCCAAAGAACTCCTTGCCGTCTACCAATATCTTGTTCACCGCCTTACCGTTCACCGCAATATTACCGGAGCCGTCTACCGTTACGCCGGGCAGCTTTTTGAGGAGGTCTTCCAGCAGCGCCGTGGGCAGGGTTTTAAAGGAGTTGGCATTGAACTCCAGCGTGTCTTTGCGCACAATGATGGGCGGCGCCTCAGAAGTGATAATCACCTCACTTAGCAAATTGTCTGACTGGGTCATCTCAATCTGCCCAAGATCCAGCGCCGCATTGCCAGAGGTCAGGGTGAACTCTTTGCGGTACACTTTGAAACCGGTCATGGTGATCACAATCCGGAGCGGTTGGTTCAGGGCCAGGCCCGGCACCTTGAAATTGCCTTTCTCATCGCTCACCCTGAAGGTGACCAAAGTAGTATCTTGAGCCGTGTAGACCGCAATGGTGGCGTAAGACAATGCCTCTTTGTGGGCGGTATCCCAGAGTTTTCCCTTCACCTCCCCCTTCTGGTTCTGGGCAAGAACGGCGGTGGAGAAACAGAAGGAGAACAGAAAAAGAAAAGCGGGTATCAGTGCTTTCATGCGGGCGCGGCAAAAGGGTTAGAGAATTTCACGGAGTAAGGGAGTATCTGGCATAATGTTAAGAAATTTACTCCATTGCCTTCTCCTACCTTTCCTAGATTTAACATAGTTTAACATTTGAAACTTTCTATTAACGTTCTGTTTTGGTGAAAACAGCCGCCAAACGAAAGGGATCGCAACTGGGGAAATAGAGGCCGTTTGGCTTGCCTTCTTTAACTTGGTCATTGTTGTCTTTGCCCTTTCCGCCGGTCCCGCTCCAGGCTGTTTTCACCTTGTTTTTCAGAAACAGTCCACTAAACCCATCATACATAGAAACTTACCTTCACTAATACCTTTTCCTTATTCAGCATTACCCAGCTGCTAACCCGGGTTGCCCTTAACAGGGCGAATTCTTTAGACGTGGATAATGACCCTTTTCTTTGTCAGGGTAGAACTCCCCAATGGGGTTGCACCCACACCAGGAAAATACAATACCTGATATTTGCATAGTGCTATTTATTTTGGTAATATTACTGGTACCAACCTTTTATAAATACCCAAGCGTATGTCAAAGAAAAGCATCATGGTCATGTGCATGGCGGCGGCACTTTCTGCCCAGGCACAGGCTCAAACCCAGAAAAAGGCTGCCCCCACCAAGAAGCCTGCCACCGTGGTAACCGCTCCGCAGAAGCAAGGCCAAACCAGATTGGTAGAGAAAGTGACCCGCAAGAGTGGCGAGTTGGTGATTCCGTATGAAAAGTATGTGTTGCCCAACGGCTTGACCGTGATCGTGCATGAGGACCATTCTGACCCCATCGTGCACGTAGACGTGACCTACCACGTAGGCTCGGCCCGCGAAGAAGTGGGCAAATCAGGGTTCGCGCACTTCTTTGAGCACATGATGTTCCAGGGCTCAGACAATGTAGCCGACGAGGAACACTTCAAGATCGTTTCGCAAGCTGGCGGCACTCTGAACGGGACCACCAACCGCGACCGCACCAACTACTTTGAGACCGTTCCCTCTAACCAACTGGAGACCGCGCTTTGGCTGGAAGCCGATAGAATGGGTTTTTTGCTGGATGCCGTGACCCAGAAGAAGTTTGAGGTGCAGCGCGAGACCGTGAAGAATGAGCGCGGCCAGAACTATGACAACCGCCCGTACGGGTTGGTGTACGAAAAAAACAGCGCCGCCCTGTACCCGTACGGCCACCCTTACTCCTGGACCACCATTGGGTATATTGAAGACCTGAACCGGGTGAACGTGAACGATCTCAAGAACTTCTTCCTGCGCTGGTACGGCCCCAACAACGCCACCTTAACGGTAGGCGGTGACGTAACCCCCGCCCAGGTGGTGAAGCTGGCAGAGAAATACTTCGGCCCCATCCAACGCGGCCCCGAGGTAAAAAACATGAAGCTGCCGGCCCCGGTGCTCACCCAAGACCGCTACATCTCCTATGAAGACAACATCCGCTTCCCTATGTTGCAGATGACCTTCCCTACGGTGCCCAATTACCACCCAGATGAAGTGCCCCTAGATGTGTTGGCGGAGATCATTGGCGGCAGCAAGACCTCTATCCTGTACCAGAACCTGACCAAAGCCCAGAAAGCCGTACAGGCCAGCGCCGGCCATCCGGCCTCTGAACTGGCGGGCGAGTTCACCTTAACCGTGCTGCCGTTGCCGGGCCAATCCCTCGCTGACATGGAGAAAGAGTTGCGCAACGCCTTGGTGGAGTTTGAGAAAAGAGGCGTCACCGATGATGACCTGGAGCGCTTCAAGGCTTCCTATGAGTCGGGCATCATCAACAGCCTTTCCAGCGTGGCAGGCAAGACCTCTACCCTGGCCGCTTACCAGACCTTCACAGGCAACCCCAACTTCCTCACCAACCAACTCAAAGCCCACCGGGCCGTTACCAAAGCCGATGTGATGCGGGTGTACAACCAGTACCTCAAAGGCAAAAAGGCCGTGGTTTTGAGCGTGGTGCCCAAAGGCAAACCAGAGATGGTGGCCAAACCAGACAACTTCAAAGTAGACCCAAGCGGTTACAAAGCGCCCGCTGACCAGTACGCCGGCCTCACCTACGTGAAAGCCAAAGACACCTTTGACCGCAGCAAAGTACCAGCCGCCGGCAAGAACCCGGTGATCACCGTACCGCCCTTCTGGAAACAGAATCTGGCTAACGGTATCAAAGTAATCGGTGCCAAGAATGACGAGGTGCCTACCGTAACCTTGCTGTTCACGTTGCAAGGCGGCCACAAGCTGGAGGCGCACGATCCGTCTAAAGCCGGCATCGCGTCTTTGATGGCGTCGCTCATGAACGAGGACTCTGAGAAATTCACTGCCGAGGAAATCAGCACGAAACTGGAGAAACTGGGCTCGTCTATCTCCTTCGGGAGCGGCTCTGAGACCATGACCGTGCAGGTGCAGAGTCAGGTAAAGAACCTGGATGCCACCCTGGCGTTGCTGGAAGAGCGCATGATGCACCCCCGTTTCTCCCAGGATGATTTTGACCGCCTCAAGAAGCAGCGCCTGGAAGCCATCAAGAACCAAAGCACCCAGCCTACCGTCATCGCCAACAATGTGTACAACAAAACCCTGTATGGCGAAGGCCATATCCAGGCCATTCCGGTCATTGGCACCAGCACCACCGTGGAAAGCATCACCTTAGATGACGTGAAGAAATTCTATGCCAACTACTTCTCGCCCAGCGTGACCAACTTGGTGGTGGTAGGTGATGTGGAGCAAAACCAGATCATGCCCAAGCTGGCCTTCCTGAACAAATGGGCCGCCAAGCCCGTGACCATGCCCGCCGAACCTAAACTGGCCAGCATTGACAAAACCAGGATCTTCATCGTGGACAAAGAGAAAGCCGCCCAGTCTGAGATCAGAATCGGGTACATGGCCATGCCCTATGACGCCACCGGTGACTTCTACAAAGCCGGTCTCATGAACTACGTGCTGGGTGGGGCCTTCAACAGCCGCATCAACCTGAACCTGCGCGAAGACAAAGGCTACACTTATGGCGCCGGCTCCTACTTCTCCGGTACTGAAAGTTCAGGGCCTTACACCGCCTATGCGGGCGTGCGGTCTAACGTGTCAGACAGCGCCGTGGTGGAGTTCATGAAAGAGATCAAGCGTTTCAGGGAAGAAGGCATCACCGACGAGGAACTGGCCTTCATGCGCAGCGCCATCGGGCAGAGTGACGCCCGCAAGTACGAGACCTCGTTCCAGAAAGCCGCGTTCCTCAACAACATGCTGCGCTACAACCTGGACGCCGATTACGTGGCCAAGCAGAACCAGATCCTGCAAACCATCACCAAAGAGGAGATCAACGCCCTGGCCAAGAAATACCTGCCCATAGAGAAAATGAGCATCATGCTGGTAGGTGACAAGGTCTCTATCAAACCCGGGCTGGAGAAACTGGGCTACGAGGTGGTAGAACTGGACCCAGACGGCGCCCCGGTTCTGGCCAAGGCCGATGTTCCGGTTACCCCTGCTGAACCCAAGAAAGCGGAGCCCGTGAAGAAAGGCCGCAAAGCCCGCGCAGAAGGACGCGTCTTCTAAGTACATCCTGGTTCAAATCTCAGGTTACTGACAGCTGAACTACCCAATTAAAAGGCGTTTTCGGGAAAAGCACCCGAAAACGCCTTTTTCCTCTTTAAAGCGGAAGTATTGTTCTACCCGTCAGAAACAAGGGAGAACATACTCATTAACTATGCTTTTGAGGCTATCGCCTCACTGAAGTTGCAAACCTCAGGTCATGGCAGGTCCAAGTCAAAGACTTGAACCATGGAAGGTCTTTTTGCAAGTAGGGAGGTTGAGCAGGTGTAAACATCCCCTTCGCCCCCTTCAAAGGGATAGGGCCGTTAAGTTCTAAAGATATAGCTGGTTCAAGTTTCTAACTTGGACCCAAATTGAGCTGAAGTTTGCAACTTCAGTGAGGCGAAAGCCTCAAACTAGGCAAGAATGGAAATGAATTTCACCCCAGTCTAAGCCTTTAAAGTAGAACTTAACAGCCCTGCTTCAAAGGAGGAGTATCTGGAATGTGTGGGAGAAAAAGAGAGCAAGGCGAAAGAGACAAGGCGGTGCCGTTGTCTCTACGGGGGTTATCCCCGCCTTCCCACGCGTTGTCTGTTCCAGTCATTCCTTTGAGCGCCTCGCTTTTGGCCCTGGATGGACGGGTACTAAGAGAGATGAACGGCTCAGGCCGTAAAGGGCAGTGCGAGAGGGAAAGACGGGGCCTCGCGACCTTGAGCGCACGGAGGGCAGCCATGCAACAAGCTAGCATAAAGGCCTCGAAAACAGCGGCCACCACGCCAGCAAGGACAAAAGGCGTGCACTTGATACCGCAAAGGAAGAAGCGGTTGGGAGATGCAGTTTCGGTTGTTGGTGAGAACACCAACAACGGCGAAAGGGCTTCGCCAAAAGCACCTGCTACGCCAGCAACGGCATAAGGCAGGCACCTACCCTTTTCTTGGAGTCAAGCAGACAGAAACTTACCAGGTCTTGATCTGCTGCACCAACGTATCGCCCGCCATCCAGGCCATGGCCAGCACCACCAATATCCCAAACAAGGTCAATAGCCGGGGGTGCACATAAGCCCCCATGATACTCTTCTTGTGGGCGGCAATGAGCATGGTGCCCAGGGTGACCGGCAGCACGAACCCGTTCAGCAGGCCCGCCCACACCAGCAGTTGCACCGGCTTGCCAATGGAGACGAAAATAACCGTGGAGATGAGGATGAACCCAATAATGAACCAGTTCTCTTGCCGAGCGATTCGGGGATGGAACGATTTGATGAAAGAGACCGAGGTGTACGCAGACCCCACCATCGAGGTGATCGCTGCTGCCAGCATCATGACGCCAAACAACTTGTAGCCTACCTCGCCCGCTGCCAGTTCAAACACCGAGGCCGGCGGGTTCTCAGGGTTCAGCACGTGGCCGCCCTGCAATACACCCAGGGTAGCCAGAAACAGAAACACCCTGATCACCGAGGCCAACGTGATGCCCGACACGGCACTCACGGTCACCTGCCCCAAGGCTCCTTTTCCTTTCACGCCCGCGTCTAGCAAGCGGTGCCCACCGGCAAAGGTGATGTAGCCGCCCACCGTGCCGCCCACCAAGGTGATAATCGCCGTGAAGCTCACTTGCTCCGGGGCCACCGTTCTGAGGGCGGCCTCGGCCAATGGCGGCGAAGAAACCCAGGCCAAGTACACAATCAGCCCAATCATGAGAACACCCAATACCTGCGCGAAGCGGTCCATGAGTTGGCCGGCCTCGCGCACCAGAAATATACCGATGGCCACGGCCGCCGAGATCACCGCCCCAGTTTCCACCGAGAGGCCGGTCAGTACGTTGAGCCCTAACCCCGCGCCGCCCACGTTCCCAATGTTGAAGGCGAAGCCGCCCAGCACAATCAGGAACGCGATGAACCCACCCAAGCCCGGCAGCACCGCATTGGCGATGTCCTGGGCCCGTTTCTCAGAAAGGGCAATCACCCGCCACACGTTCAATTGCACACCGATGTCCAGCAGAATGGAGAGCAGGATCACAAACCCGAAGCTCGCGCCCAGGCTCTGGGTGAAAACGGTGGTTTGGGTCAGGAAACCCGGCCCTACGGCCGAGGTGGCCATGAGGAAAGCGGCGCCCAGGAGCACACTCCGGTTTTTGGTTTGTTTCATAAAAACTAGCCCTGAAATGCCCGCAGAGAAATGTTTTCCTTTGTGAGCGCCTCCCTGATCTGCCGGGCGAAGGCCACCGCGTGCGTTCCATCGCCGTGGAGGCAAACGGTATCTGCTTTGATGGGCACGTCTACCCCTTGCTGCGACCGCACCACACCTTCCTTCACCATGCGCACCACCTGCCGAACCGCCTCATTTTGATCCGTGATCAAGGCGTTTGGTAATCTACGGGAGGTGAGCGTGCCGTCCTGCTGGTACGTCCGGTCGGCGAAGACTTCATGCGCGGTTTTCAGGCCCAGTTTCTCCCCGGCCTGCACCAAGGCGCTTCCGGCCAGGCCATACAGCACCGCTTCCGGCGCTACGTTATACACGGCTTCGGCGATGGCTTGGGCCAAGGCGGGGTTGGTGGCCGCCATGTTGTACAGCGCGCCGTGCGGTTTTACGTGGTGCAGCACCCCGCCCTCGGCCTTGATAAACCCCCAGAGCGCGCCTATCTGGTACACCACCAGGTCATAGGCTTCTTCAGGAGAGACGGCCAGGTCACGGCGGCCAAACCCGGCCAGGTCCTGGAAACCGGGGTGCGCGCCCAGGGCCACGCTGTGTTCCAGGGCCAGCCGCACGGTCTTTTTCATCACGGCTGGGTCACCGGCATGGAACCCGCAGGCAATATTGGCTGAGGTCACCAAGGGCAGCAGAGCTTCGTCCTGGCCCAGGCGGTAAGCCCCAAAGCTTTCGCCAACATCACAGTTCAGGTCAACGGTAAGGGTCTGGTTCATCTTTTCAAGTGAAGGTGAAGGGCGCTGGCAAGCTGCGCCAAGGTTCTTTCCTGTTGATAATACAACTCCTGCGCCTGGGCCAACGATACCTGCTGGAACCGTATGGTGGCTCCCGGCTTGGCCTGCGCGAGCAAGGGCAGATCCGCAGAGATGACCTGGCCCAGGCGCGGGTAGCCCCCGGTGGTCTGGCGGTCGGCCATCAAGATAATAGGATTTCCGTTGGCCAGTATCTGCACGGTCCCAAACGTGACGGCGCTGGAAAGTACTTCTACCGGTTCTTTCAGCGTCAGCGCCGGCCCTGCAATCCGGTACCCCATGCGGTCTGAGGCGGGAGCTACCTGAAACGGTGACTGCCAGAACGCTTCCTGGGCTTCCGACGAAAACAGGCCATATTCCGGGCCCGGCACCACCCGTACCGTAGGGTTCCCGGCGTACGGGGGCAGGCTTGCAGGGAAAACACCCCAGGGTGCAGCCAGGAACGGTTCCGGCGCCGGGAGTCTCTCTTGCCAGGCCTTTAGCTGCTCCGGCTTGAGGCCCTTGAGCGGCACTTGGTCGTCTTTCTGGAGCGCCCGGCCGTGCCATCCGCCCACCGCTGCCCGAAGGTACGTAGCCGCGCTGCCCATCACCGGCGGCACGTCTACCCCACCGCCCAGAGCCAGGTAGGCGCGGCAACCCTGTACCGCCCGCCCGAACTCCAGCCGGGTTCCGGCCCGCACAAAAACGGGCTGGTTCATGGGCAGCGGTTTGGCGTCCAGCCTCGGCGAGAGATCGGCGCCGGTCACCGCCAGGAGCGTGTCTTGTTGGAAAAGCAGGCGAGGCCCCACCAGCGTGATCTCCAGCGCGGCGGCGTTTTGGGCATTGCCCACCAGCAGGTTGGCCACCCGCAACGCGAAGGCATCCATGGCACCGCTTACCACCATGCCCTGCTTCTGGTAGCCATACCGACCCAGGTCTTGCACCGTGGTGAGCAGACCGGCTTTTTCCACGCTAAAACCCATGCGCCTGCTTTTTCCGTTTTAGGTACTCTTTTTCTGAAACAGGCACAAAACGCACCAGATCGCCCATTTGCAGCAGGCTGGGCAGCTCCCGCTCAGGGTCAAACAAAACCAAGGGGGTGCGACCGATGATCTGCCAGCCGCCCGGGGTTTCCAGGGGGTACACGCCCGTCTGCGTTCCGGCAATGCCCACCGAGCCCGCCGGCACCACGGAACGGGGCACCTGTTTGCGGGGAGTGGCCAGGCTGGGGTCCAGGCCGCCCAGGTATGGGAACCCCGGCGCGAAACCGATCAGGTACACCAGATACTCAGGCCGCGTGTGCCGGGTGATCACCTCTTCCGGACTAAGGCCGGCCTGTTGGGCCACCTCCTCCAGATCTGGCCCGAACTCACCGCCGTACACCACCGGAATTTTCTTGACGGGAGGCTTTTCAGCTTCCAGACCGGTTTCCAGTTGCGCCAGCAGATGCGTGAGGTGGCCTTCCACCACGGCGTAGGGGTCTTGCTGGCCCCGGTTGCTCAGGAGCCAGGGATCATAGTACACGGTGACGGTGGTGAAGGCGGGCACGTATTCCACCAGACCGGGAAACGGGTTTTGGTCAAGGAACCGGGCCACGGCCTTCACGTACTGGTGCGTTTCTACCGCCATCTCTTCCCCCAGTTGCAGTACCACCGCCGTTTCGCCCAAAGGGTAAAGCTTGACCGAGGACATGGGAAGAGGCATGATGGAAGGTTTCTGGTTTAAGGAGGATGTCAAGAAAACAGGCCGTAAACGAAGGAGCTTCAAGCCCAGCGGTTTTGCTAATGCTAAAGATAAAATGATTTGGTGAAGTCCAATCCCTTCGGCCCCGCCGATTGAAAAATTACGAGGTTTGTTCTCTCCTGCAGCGCCTGGGGGGCTCCGGTTCCCAATAGAAAACACTCCGCACCGGAGGCAGCGGGCAAAAAAACACACCTTGGTTTCGCCGTCCTTAATGGCTTTCACATGTCTGCGAATGCCGCTACTCCGGGTGATCGTTTCAGGCCTATTTTCTGAGAAGTGGGCCTGAAACGGCTTCCGCGGCAGAAGCTTTTTGCTGGTACGTACCAAAGAAACAGGGGCCGCTCCGTTTCAAGCATGTTTTCGGGAAAAGGGGTGCTAAACAGATAGCGTTTCAGAAGCTCCTCTTTGGTTTGTGGCTAGGAGTAGAAGGCGCCTCTTTTCTGAGCCTTTTTCTAAAAACAGGCCTAAAGCTGTAAGGGATGAAAAGCGGGGCAGGCGGGGTGGTGGCAGCGGCAGAATTTTCAGCCAAGGCAGGAAGCAGGAACAGCGGGTTCTTCGTACTTTTAAGGTAGCATGAAAAATCAGCAGATCCGGTCTTGGCAGAAAGGCCTCCTTTTCTTTTCCTTTTTAACGGCGGTTTCCTGTATGAAGCACGCTTCGCCTTCCAGCAGCAGCCCGGTGGTGCCGGTAGTGCCTGGGGTCTCCAAATTGTTGGCTGATTTCCGGCTCCAGCAACTAAGCCAGATCAACTATGACCTGCACCTGACTATTCCGGCCCAGAAAGAGGCTCCCATACAGGCTTCTGAGGTCATTACTTTTGAGCTGAAAGAGAAAGGGCAGCCGGTACAGCTTGACTTCAAGGAAACCTCTGACAAGCTCAAGCAGGTGAAAGTAAACGGGGTAATAGTGCCCATTGCGCACACCCAGGAGCACCTGATCCTGCCGGCCCGGCACCTGAGAAAAGGCGAGAACCAGGTGGAGATAACGTCCACGGCGGGTAACCTGTCGTTGAACCGGCAGCAGGATTTCCTGTACACGCTGCTGGTACCCGACCGCGCCCGCACCGTTTTCCCCTGTTTTGACCAGCCTAGCCTCAAAGCCACCTTCACGCTCGCGCTCACGCTGCCGCAGGAGTGGAAAGCCTTGGCCAACGCCCCGCTGCAGGACTCGGTGCTAAGTGCCGGGCAGAAAACGTACCGTTACCAGAAATCAGACCTCATTCCCACGTACCTGTTCTCGTTTGCGGCCGGCAAATTTGACCACTTGGCCCAGACCGCCAACGGCCGAACCATGCATTTCCTGCACCGCGAGACCGACAAGGAGAAACTCCAGCAAAGCCTGTCGCCCATTTTCCAGATCCACCGCGATGCGCTGCAGTTCATGGAGGCGTACACCGGCATCAACTACCCGTTCCAGAAGTTCGATTTTGTGGCGATCCCCGATTTCCAGTACGGTGGCATGGAGCACGTGGGGGCTATCCAGTACAAGGCCTCTACCCTGTTCCTGGACGAAGGCGCCACCCAGGACCAGAAAATCTCCCGCTCCAGCCTGATCTCGCACGAGACGGCGCACATGTGGTTTGGCGACCTGGTGACCATGGAGTGGTTCAATGACGTCTGGATGAAAGAGGTTTTCGCCAATTTCATGGCCGACAAGATCACGCAGGTGGCCGTACCCAACTCCAACTTCGACCTCAAGTTTGTGGTAGACCATTTGCCCGCCGCTTATGGCGTAGACCGCACGGCCGGGGCCAATCCCATCCGTCAGGAACTGGACAACCTGCAGGATGCCGGTTCTATGTACGGCAACATCATCTACCACAAGGCCCCGGTCATGATGCGCCAACTGGAGCGGCTCATGGGCGAAGAAGCGTTCCGGAAAGGTTTGCAACAGTACCTGAAGAAATACGCCTTCGGCAACGCCACCTGGCCTGACCTTATCCAAATTCTGGACGACCTCACTCCCGCCGATTTGCAGGCCTGGAACCAGGTGTGGGTGAACGAGCCGGGGCGTCCGCAGTTTGAGTACACGTTGCAAACCCAAGGCGGTAAGATTTCCAACCTGACCATCCGGCAGAAAGGCGAAGACGGTTCTGCCCGGTTTTGGCCGCAGTTCTTTGAGCTGGCCCTGGTGTACCCAAACCGCATTCAGGAACTGACGGTGAACATGAATGAGGCCGAAGTCACCTTGCCGGAAGCCGTGGGCCAAGAGAAGCCGCTGTTCGTGCTTTTTGACGTGACGGGCCAAGGCTACGGCGTGTTCCCGGTAGATGCCCAGATGCTTACCGGACTGTACAGCCTCAAGAACCCGGTGGCCCGGGCCTCGGCGTACATCAACCTGTATGAGAACCTGCAGAACGGCCGCAGCGTCACGCCCCGCCAACTGCTGGATTTCTACCGCAGCGGCCTTTCCAAAGAAACCGAGGAGCTGAACGTGAAACTGCTCACGGGCCAGCTCAGTGATATTTTTTGGCGGTTCCTGCCCGCCACCCAACGGCCCGCCCTGGCCCCGCAACTGGAACAGGAACTCTGGGCCGCCCTGGAGAAAGCCACCTCGGGCAACGTGAAAAAACTGCTGTTCAAAACCTACCAGAGCATTGCCCTGAGTGCCGCCGCGCAAAACCGCCTGTACCAGATCTGGGACCAGGAACAGGCCCCGGCCGGCGTGAAACTCTCTGAAGACGACTATACCTCCCTGGCGCTGGCTTTGGCGGTGCGCGACTACCAGAACAGCCCGCAGATATTGGCCCGCCAGATGGCACGCATACCTAACCCAGACCGCAAGAAACGCCTCCAGTTCATGCTGCCTGCGCTTTCTGGGCAAGTGCAGGAACGGGATGCCTTTTTCGCCTCTTTGAAGAAAGAGGAAAACCGGGAGGTGGAGTCTTGGGTTTTGGCGGCGTTGGGCTATCTGCACCACCCGCTGCGGGCGGCTACCTCAGAGAAATACCTGCCTGAAAGCCTGAACCTGCTGGAGGAAATTCAGCGCACC
This sequence comes from Rufibacter glacialis, assembly GCF_008271745.1. Taxonomy (GTDB): domain Bacteria; phylum Bacteroidota; class Bacteroidia; order Cytophagales; family Hymenobacteraceae; genus Nibribacter; species Nibribacter glacialis. The sequence goes on from NZ_VKKZ01000021.1 coordinate 130,207, forward strand.
GGCGACATCTTTTTCCCCGCGTCGTGGCTGTCGGTTACGTTTGGGTCTTACCAGAGCGCGGGAGCCGCCCAAACGGTACGGGCTTTTCTGCAGGCGCACCCAGCCTACAACCCCAAGCTGAAAGGGAAGATCCTGCAGGCCGCCGATGGGGTGTTCAGGGCCGAGAAGTTGGTACAGTCGGGTAAGTAACCCAAGAGACCACTCTGTTCTCAGTTTGCTAAGGCTTTGCCCATTACAGACAGGTGTTTCAGTAGACGTATTTTCCTGTTTGGATTTGCGGACTCGTCACACCTCATGTCTCTTTGGCTTTTACCGGCTGCAACTCAGCTTCTCTCAAGAAAGACAGGGAAAGGGGCGTTGGCTAGGGTCTCTCTGGGCCGATTTCTTGGTCAGGTTTTCTGGAAGCGCTGGCCGTACTATTTCAGGCAACTAGAACAAATACGGAGGTTCTTCGTTGAAAAAGGTACAGAGAACAGGTGGTTTAACAACCTGTTCCTTTACAAAAAATCCAATTACGACTATGAAAAAATCATTCACCCTCAGAACCGCCGGCCTGGCCTTAGTGGCCGGGTTGGCACTAGCTTCCTGCAACCAGGCTCCCAAAGAAGGTGACCAGGCCACCATCACCGATGAAAAATCCACCGCCAGTGCCACCGGGCAAACCTTTGTGGTAGACACGGCGGCCTCGGTGGTAGAGTTCACCGGCAATGGCGTGGGCAAGAACCACCCGGGTACGTTCAAACTGTCTTCGGGCACGGTGGCCGTGGCCAATAACCAGATCACCGGTGGTGAGTTCACCATCAACATCAGATCCCTTTCCATGAAAGAACAGGGAGAAATGTTCCAGACCAAGCTGAAGCCCCACTTGTTGAGCGGCGACTTCTTTGATGCCGAGAAATTTGGGACGGCCACGTTTGAGATCACCAAGGTGGAACCCTACAAATCTGACGGAAAGGACACCTCGCTGGTAGAAGGCGCCAACTTCAGCGTCAGCGGGAACTTCACCCTGAAAGGCGTGACCAAGAACATCACCTTCCCGGCCCGTATTGAACTGGATGATAACGCACTGGAGGCCGAAGCCAACTTCAACATTGACCGCCGCCAGTGGCAGATGAACTATGGCAATGACAAAACCCTGGGTGACCAGTTCATCTCAGAGACCGTGAACATTGAACTGGACCTGGAAGCGAAGAAGCCAACCGGCACCGCCACGGCCTCAGCCCAGTAACCTAAGCAATCTTCCACAGAAAGAGCCCGAAAACCAGCGTTTTCGGGCTCTTTTGCATTAATAGGCCTGAAACAGTATAGAGGTACAAGACAAAAATGATGGTCCATTCTTGTACCCTATCTTCTTGGAAGGGTTTTGGTGACGAACGGCCGTCACGCAAACCAAGTGACTTTCTAGCTTGCCCACAAGATCCTTCCAGGATGACAAAATGTGTGCTGGTTCAAGTTTTCAACTTGGAACTAAAATGACCTGAAGTTTTCAACTTCAGTGAGGCAAGCGTCTCAGGAACTACATTACCTAAGGCACTCCATTACTTCCGTTTTACCAGTAACTCCTTCACCGCCTGTTCAATGGTAGGCCAAACCGGCGACGTAGGTGCCACCAGATCAAAGTGTCCTGCCTCGGGCAACAGCACCACTTTTGCCTTGTTGTTTCTGGAAGAGGAATGATTCACAAAATTCTGCGCCTGACTCACTGGCACAATGGGGTCCTTGCCACCTTGCACCATCCTTACGGGTGTTTTCAAGGCCAAAGCTGGCGATGGGGTTGCTTCCGCGTAGCGGTGAGGCATAGCAGTTGGCAGACCACCCAACAGCTTTTCCACGGCGGCGTTGCAGCTTCCTTTCTGGGTGCTGTAGGTGGTGAGGTCTGGGATGCCGGCCAGGGCCACCACGCCTTTGACTTTCAAGGGCTTCTTGGTGTACAAGGCACTGCTGCGGGGCAATTCTGAGCGGCCGGCCGCCCACAGGGCCAGGTGCCCGCCCGCGGAGTGGCCCATCAGCACCACCTCCTTGGCCTTAACCGGGTACTGTCGGGCCAGCACGCGCACGTGGTCAACGGCCTGGGCTACGTCCAAGAAGGTGCCGGGGTAGCCGCCCCCCGGGTTGCCCACCCGCCGGAACTCAATGTTCCAGGTGGCAAATCCTGCCTTGGCCAGGGCCGCGCTTGCGTAGTTCATGTACCGGTAATTGTACTGCGAGAGCCAGCACCCGCCATGGATGAGCACCACCACCGGGAACGGCCCTTTCCCCTCGGGCACCCGCAGTTCGCCAAACTGCAGCGAATCTGGTCCGTAAGCCAGCCGCACGCCCGGCGCGGGCATGGGTTGCTGCACCAGGTCTTGCCAGGTCATGGGTGGGGCAGGTACGGTTTGGGCCTGGAGGCCACCAGCACTACAAAAAAGACAATACAGCAGAACAGAGAAAAAGAACTTCATAAAAAACGGCCAGATTCTAAAAAACAGCCCCAAAACGGGCATCTACGGTTGGAAGAAGAAAGGTACGGGAGGCTTTTCATTTTTGAACCAGTATCTTGCCTCTTCTTTCCGCTTTTTAGGGAGAAGACACCGGATTGGGCAAGGCCAGCAACCAAGGCTTGCCCACCGTTTACCACCCCATTCTAAAAAACAAGCAATGAAACGCGTAGTCATCACAGGCCTGGGCGCCTTGACCCCCATCGGAAAAACGGTTCCCGCTTACTGGCAGGCCTTGCTCAACGGGGAGAGCGGCGCTGGCCCCATCACCCGGTTTGACGCCTCCAAGTTCAAGACCCGCTTTGCCTGCGAACTCAAGGATTTCAACCCCCTGGACTTCATGCCCAAGACCGAGGCCCGCAAAAACGACCTCTACACCCAATACGCCCTCATTGCCGTGGAGGAAGCCGTACAGATGGCCAACATCACCTTTGAGAACCTGAACCGCAACCGCATTGGTGTGATCTGGGGCACCGGGCACGGTGGCATTGGCACGTTCCAGGACCAGGTAGTGGAATTCTCCTCTGGCGATGGCACCCCGCGCTTCAACCCCTACCTCATCCCTAAGATGATCGTGGACATCGCTGCGGGCGTGATCTCCATGAAGTACGGGCTGCGCGGCGTGAATTTTGCGCCGGTCTCTGCCTGCGCCAGTTCCAACACCGCCATTATTGAAGCCTTCAACCACATCAAATGGGGCAAAGCCGATATGATCATCACCGGGGGCTCTGAGGCCTCTATCACCGAGGCGGGTATAGGCGGCTTCGGGGCTTTGAAGGCCCTGTCTACGTTCAATGAGAACCCCGCCATTGCCTGCCGCCCCTTTGACGTAAAACGCGACGGCTTTTTGATGGGCGAAGGCGCCGGGGCGCTCATTCTGGAAAGCTACGAAAGTGCCAAAGCGCGCAATGCCGTGATCCTGGCCGAGGTAGTGGGCGGCGGCATGGCCGCTGATGCCTATCACCTCACCGGCACCCACCCGCAAGGCGAAGGCGCTTATCTAGGCATGATCGAGGCCCTGGAAGAAGCCAATATTCCTCCGGCCGCCATTGATTACCTGAACTGCCACGCCACCTCCACCTCTATTGGAGACGCCAGTGAGCTGGTAGCCGTAGAACGCGTGTTTGGGGCGAATTCGGCTCTTCACCTGAGCGCCACCAAATCCATGACGGGCCATTTGCTGGGCGCGGCGGGGGCCATTGAGGCCATTGCGTGCGTGAAGGCGGTGCAGGAAAACATGGTACCGCCCACCATCAACGTGACCGAGCCTGAGCCGGAGCTGGCCCAAAAATTCAACCTCACCTTGGGCCAGGCGGTCTCCAAGGAAGTGCATTACGCCATGAGCAACACCTTTGGGTTTGGCGGCCACATTGCCACGGCTATTTTCAAGAAGTTCAAAGACTAAGGCTTGGGCTACCCCAGGATAATGTAAAAACAGCCTGGAAACGTGCGTTTCCAGGCTGTTTTTACATAGTAGGCACCAGAAAAACCTAGTGCATTTAATATAGCGGGCCACCCGGGATGGGTTTCCGGATAAGGTCTTTTTGAGGCCTTTATTTGATCAGGTTTTCCTCCTGCATACGGGTTACGGTCAGCTCCGCGAATTTCTCTGAGAAGTCCTGCAGGCTTGAAGGGCTGTAAGACTCTGACTGAGCAGACCACAGCAATCGGTCAGAGGCAGCATCATACAGGTTGGTTTCCAGGAAATAGACTTTGTCTTGCGTGTAATAGCCAGGGTTATAAAGCGTAGGGGCCATGTACCCGTAATATCCCCTAAAGCTACCGTACCAGCCAAAACGCGACATGGGGGCGTACATGGTAGTCCCCGGCACGTACCGCGTCTCGGTGTCTTTGTCTACCACCGCCACAGTTAAGATAGCGTTATGCCCGTCACCTCTGATTTTTTCCAGAATGGCGTCAGGGTTGCTTTGGTTGTTTTGGATGAGGCCCGGAGGTTGCATGTCAATGCTCTTGACTGCAGTTACCCCGCGTTGCTGCAATTGGGTCTGCAAATGCGCTTCAATGGTTTGCCGCGCCACCACATTGTCCGTGAGGGCCGTCACCACAATGCGGTTGAAAGAAGTGGTAGCCGCTTCAGGGCTTTTCCAGGTACCGGTGATTTGGGTGGACGAAGCACATCCGGCTACCAATAGCGCCGCCCCCATCCATGCTCCTGCCACTGGAGACACCAGTCCGGCAAGAAATCGTTTTAAAGTCTTCATACCCATACTGTTATTTTTATATCCGTCTTTCTTGTAACGAAGGAAAAATCAATATGGACGTCTCCTGAACGGAGGTATTGCCTAGTCTTTTTCAACCTTCGGCCACCCTCCTTTGAATGGTTATAAACGGGATAGCTCAGGTTTATCTTAAAAGCCTCCTTGGTACTTTAAGCGCTTTCCAAGAAAGGAGGACGAGCGCAAGCGGAGCCGGTGCACCAGTGAAAGAGGCCTTAAATAGCCGCTTCCTACTGCTTCCACCGCCGCCAGTTCTCTCTTTATTCCGGGACAAAGAGCTGCCTTTGTCCAGATTGAAGCCTCCGGTCAAAGTGGTCGCTCTGCTAACTTTTAGGGCAGATAAACCATGTAAGAACCTGATAGGGCTGAAATGGAAGCACGGCTTCCCGGTGATTGCTGTTTTTTTGCTCCTCAGGCAGAAGCAATTCATCCCTCCTCTATTTGCATTTAGTGGAAGATTATTAAATTAGACAAACAAGGCACCTCTGGTTTTTCACCCGCTTTTGAAGGGAGGAAAAGCTACCTGCGGTTGTGGCAGGATATGTAGTTGGATCTAAGCTTTCATCCACGCTTTTCCCACTTTCTAAATTATAATTTTATCTACCCTTCGCCAGCAGCCCGTCAGGTGTGCTCTACGTCCGTCGTACCCAGAAATAGCTCAGCAATACAAAACAGGCTTGCGTTTACGCCAGAGTCTCTACCCAATGTACCATGGCTCCTTTATATACTACCAAGTCTACATCCACTCTTTCCCTACCAGAGAAATTAGGTCTGGGTCATACGTTTGTTTTTGTGGGCTTGGGTATACTCATGGCATACGTTGACAAAACCTGGTTTGAGGAGGTGTATACCAGGGAAGATGGCTTTATTGAATGGCTCACCATTCTTCCACTGGTGGTGGTGATTGGCTTTTTCCTGACTAGAATCAGAATGCCTTTTTCTCCCCGATTCTCTATTAGCAGTTTGTTGATTGTTTCCCTGTCCTTTTTTGTGATGGGGGAAGAAATCAGCTGGGGGCAGCGCATTTTCCAAAGGGAAAGTTCTGACTTCTTCCAACAACACAATGCCCAGGGAGAAACGAACCTGCACAACCTGGTAGTAAGGGGCGTAAAGATCAACAAGGTTATTTTCTCCCAGGTATTAACCGTCATGATCGCCTTTTACCTGTTGGTTTTCCCCACCCTCTACCGGAAAAGTGAGACTATCAGAACGCTCGTCAACAGATGGTCCGTTCCTGTGCCGCGTCTATACCAGGTGGTTTCCATGGTTTTGCTCTTTGCAGCGATGAGTCTCTGCCCATCCGGAAAAAGGGCCGAACTCTTAGAAATGGGAGCTACCACTCTTTTCAGTTTGATGGTACTGTATCCCTACAACCCTCTCAAATCGGCCCATAAAGCAGAAGAGTACCCTGCCCCAACTGCCCATAGCAGCACCCGGACAGAAGCCAAAGTCGTTTCTGACTAAAGGGCCGGCCGGCTCTGCCTTACCCCAACACCAGAAAGCCCCCATCCACTACATTTCTGGGGTCCGTCTTTGAAACCAGGCGTAAAAAGAACAGAGGAGGCCGCCTATAGCCTCACCTTGCTTCCTCCTGAAGCGCGCATATCCGTTGTTACAGCTTCACTTCTTTTTCCCCGTCGTTTACGCCTTTCATAAAGGTGACCAGGCCTTTCATGTAGGTGGACTGGTCATCATAGAAGGCCATGTGGCTGCCTTTGGGGCAATACAGATAGGAGCCATTCTGTACTTGGGTAGCCATCCATTCCATGTGTTTGGGGTCCATGGTGTCAAACTGTGCTCCTATAGACAGGGTGGGCACAGTGATGTTTTTCAGATCGGCTTTGCGGTCCCATTTCTCCAGCTTGCCGGAGATCCCGAACTCGCTGGGGCCTTGCATGGTCACGTAGAAAGACTGGTTCATTTTTGCGAAGGAGCGGTTTACCGGTTCGGGCCATTCCTCCAGGGGCAGGCGCAACACGTGTTTGGCATAGAAGTGCGGCATGAGCAACTCCATGTATTTGGGGTTCTGGAAATCTTTGCGGGCCTCAATGTCCCTTACCTGGGCCAGCACCTGCGGGTCCATCTGCTTGGCCAGGACTTCATCGGCGTACTTGCCGTAGTCAATGGCGCTGGCCATCATGTTGGAGATAATGAGGCCTTTCATGTTTTGCTGGTATTTGAGGGCGTACTCCATGGCCAGAATGCCGCCCCAAGAATGCCCTAACAGATAGAAGTTCTCCGGTCCCAGGTTCAGCGCCTTGCGCACCTGCTCCACTTCCTCTACGTAGCGGGGAAGGCTCCACATGGTAGTGTCCTGGGGGTTGTCTGAGTTGCCGCAGCCCAGTTGGTCATAGTAGATGAACTCAATGCCCTCAGCAGGCAGGAAGTTTTCCAGGCACTCAAAATACTCATGCGTGGCCCCAGGACCGCCGTTGAGCAACATCAGCTTCATCTTGGGGTTGTTGCCCACGCGCTTCGTCCAGACGTTGAATGTGCCCTTAGGGGTTTGAATGGGCACCATCTTCACCCCGCCGTCCTGCACGCCTTGTTCTGGATTGGCAAAGTAGTCGCTGGTGGGAGCGGCGGCTGTTTCTGCGGTGTTTTTCTGGTTTGAGCAGGAAAACAGAAGGGAAAGAAGCAGCAGGCAGGTGCTTTGCAGAAGTCTGGTCATGGGTAGGTGGTTAGTTGGATGAGAGACGCCTTGGCTGTAGATAAACTGTATCTATGCCCCGCCGCTAATATCTTTTTGCTGTATTAAGATATAGACTAATTTGGATACCCCTAAAGCGAACTGCTTCTTTTTCTTTGGCTGCCTACTTAAGAGAATGATTACCGTGTAACTGGTGGTTATGGAGCCATTTTTAAGGAATCAGGGCAAGAACAGGTGGGCTATTCCGCCTGCCCTGGTGCTTGTTGGTGATAACACCAACAAGGGCGAAGGGTAATAGATAAGGCAACCCTTGGATTAGCAATCTTTTTCAGGATAGTCGCTCCTTAGATCTATGGGAAGAACTCAGGCTCGCTCGTCCTGTTTAGTGCCTCAATATCGTATTTATTTTAACGTAAGATCACTATGTGACAATCCACATTCTTTAAACTGCTCAATCGCGCCATTGTTGGTGTTATCACCAACAATTCAGTTATCGCTTCGGTACAACAAACCATCAATGGAGGAACACCAGCATATCACCTTCTTTACAGCCACTATCCTGGAGTGGAAGCACTTGTTGAAACCTGACAAGTACAAGAATATTATCCTGGACAGCCTCCAGTTTCTGGTGAGGGAGAAGCGAGTAAAAGTGTATGGTTTTGCAATTATGCCCAACCACCTGCACTTGCTCTGGAAGATGGAGGAACCACACCGGCGCCAAGACTTGCAGCGGGATTTCCTGAAGTTCACCGGACAACAGTTGAAATTTGACTTGGCAAAGAACCACCCTGAAGCCTTGGAGCGGTTTCGGGTGGAGGCGAAGGACCGGCAATATCAGATTTGGGAGCGGAATCCTTTGTCTATTCACTGCTACTCCGTTGCCGTGACAGAGCAGAAGCTGGAGTACATCCACCAAAACCCGGTGCAGGAGAAATGGAAACTGGCTGAACTGCCGGAGAACTACTATTACTCCTCGGCTAGGTTTTATTTGGAGAACAAGGATGACTTCGGTTTTCTAACCCATTATCTTGAGTAGGGAGCCGTAGTTATGGTTGTTGGTGAGAACACCGACAACGGCGAATATCCACTATCCCGACTAGAGAACCGTAGATTTGGTTGTTGGTGAGAACACCAACAACGGCGGCGATAAAGGCGGCGAAATATCAAAAAAAAATTTCGTAATAGATTTAACAAAGCATCAACAATCCGCCTGTTCCAGGAAAAGGATCAATGAAGATATGCTCAGCTTTCCCCTTCTCCCTTTCTCCTTGTTGGTGTTATCACCAACAAGGACATCTGCGGCCCAAGGAGTATATAACTCACCTGTTTTTCTTTCCGCACATATTTTTTAGCAGAGCCGGAGGAGTAGTAAAAACAGAGCTTTGACAGGAGGATTTCTTAAGATGATATCGAATGTATTTCCAACTTTATAAGTTATACTTGCGAGGTATAAATGAAAAAGGTGTCCCAAGAGGACACCCATTCATTAATAAAACCATTGTAGCAGCTTTGTAATAATGCTGTCAAGGTGGGTTACTATACTTTCAAGAGCTCCAAGTGCAAAGACTGCAATCATCCACTTGGAATTTCCATTGGGCACCGGAGCCTCTCCGGTGCTTTTTCTTTTAGCTTTTCTAGTCACGTCATACTAAGAAGATTAGTTGACTCAAATATAGATACAAATACTACTTGTCTCCTTGCCTGTGAAGCCGAATTTATCCAATTTTCTCACAGCAGTTATCCACATAACAAAACCCTGACAATCAGCAACATAAGATATTATCAAAATTATGAAACTTGAATATACCATTTTACATATGGTTAGATTAATGAGTTATTATAGAAATAATACGGAATTTATATTTACTCCAAAGCTTATAAACGTTTCATAAAAGGATAAAACAACTGCAATACTTTATCCATGTGTTTTCTAACCCTTGTTGGTGTTATCACCAACAAGCACTACTGCGGTTCAAACTTCCCCCAGAAACCAAAAAGAGCCCGGAAACATACGTTCCCGGGCTCTTTTCATGAAATCAGCTGTAAAACAAACCTAGTTCATCAGCTTTTTGTAACGGATACGTTTCGGCTCTACGTCACCCAGGCGTTTCTTCTTGGCTTCTTCGTAGTCAGAGAAGTTTCCTTCAAACCAAACTACCTGTGAGTCGCCTTCAAAGGCCAGGATGTGCGTGGCAATTCTATCCAGGAACCAGCGGTCGTGGCTGATCACCACGGCGCAACCGGCGAAGTTCTCCAGCGCGTCTTCCAGGGCCCGGATTGCGTTCACGTCCAGGTCGTTGGTAGGCTCATCCAGCAGGAGCAGGTTGGCGCCTTGCTTCAGGGTCATGGCCAGGTGCACGCGATTCCGCTCTCCCCCAGACAATACCCCTACTTTCTTCTCCTGGTCGCCGCCGGTGAAGTTGAATTTGCTCACGTAGGCGCGGGCATTCACCTGGCGGCCAGCCAACAGCATGGTTTCGGTACCGCCGGAGATGGTCTCAAACACAGATTTGTTCGGGTCCAGACTCTCGTGCTGCTGGTCTACGTAGGCGGTTTCCACGGTAGGGCCTACGGTGATGTTTCCGGCATCAGCGGCTTCACGACCGGTGATGAGACGGAACAAGGTAGACTTACCCGCGCCGTTCGGCCCGATGATACCCACGATACCGGCGGGTGGCAGCGTGAACGAAAGGTCTTCAAACAGCAGTTTATCGCCGAAGGCTTTGCTCAGCCCCTCGGCCTCAATCACCACATTTCCTAAACGGGGTCCGTCTGGGATGAAGAGCTCCAGTTTCTGCTCTTTCTCTTTGGCTTCCTCAGAGGCCATTTTCTCGTAGTTGCCTAAACGGGCTTTGGATTTGGCCTGGCGGGCTTTCGGGCTCATGCGGGCCCACTCCAACTCGCGTTGCAGGGTCTTCTGGCGCTTGCTCTCGGTTTTCTCTTCTTTGGCTAAACGCTCGGCTTTCTGCTCCAGCCAGCTGGTGTAGTTTCCTTTCCAAGGAATGCCTTCGCCACGATCCAGTTCCAGAATCCAGCCGGCTACTTTGTCTAGGAAGTACCTGTCGTGGGTTACGGCGATCACGGTGCCTTTGTACTGCTGCAAGTGTTGCTCCAGCCACAGCACAGACTCAGCATCCAAGTGGTTGGTAGGCTCATCCAGCAAAAGAACATCGGGCTCTTGCAACAACAGGCGGCACAGGGCCACGCGGCGTTTCTCACCCCCAGAGAGGTTGCCAATCACGGCTTCCCCGGGCGGGGTGCGCAGGGCGTCCATGGCGCGCTCCAGCTTGCTGTCCAAATCCCAGGCACCCAGGTGGTCCAGTTTCTCCTGCACCTCGCCCTGGCGGGCCATCAGTTTGTCAAAGTCCGCGTTCTCATCTGCGAAGGCTTCGTTGATCTCGTCAAACTCCTTTAAAAGGGCCACAGTCTCGGCCACGCCTTCCTGCACAATCTCCATCACGGTTTTGGCGGGGTCCAGCTGCGGCTCCTGCTCCAGGTAGCCTACAGAGTAACCCGGCGAAAAGGCCACCTCGCCCTGGAATTGCTTGTCTACGCCGGCAATCACCTTCAACAGCGAGGATTTACCAGAGCCGTTGAGACCCAGCACGCCAATCTTGGCGCCGTAGAAGAAAGAAAGGTAAATGTTCTTGAGAACCTGTTTCTGCGGTGGGTAAATCTTGTTCACCCCCGCCATGGAGAAGATGATGGTTTCGTTGCTCATAGTGTATGGTATTGATTCAGTGCGAATACTGGCTAGAAAACGTTTAGGGCCCCTTTGCCAAAAACAGGCCCAGAACGAAACCCATAACCTTGTTTATAAAAATCAGTATGCAAACAAATGTCTGGTTGCGTGTATTTTCTGCCAATGGGTACAAATATCGGAAATTTTGGCGGGGCGGGGTTATGATAATTGGCGTTTATTCATAAACTTGTACCAAAATAGACTTTAAATTTTTCAGTTAATTATCCAGTAGATGGAAACCAAAGATTTGTCTGAGGAGGCCCATAAGTACGGCTACATTGAGGGAAACCAAGTGTGGTTGAAGCCATTTATGCACTTTCCGGCTCGCCAGGTTGGCGATGTAAAGGAGGTCCCCGAGGAATCATTGCACTACTTCGCACACCGTTTTGAGAACTTCAAACAAAAGGTAGACAGCCTGCTGGAGAAGATTGAAACCTCTGAGAACAAGGGATCCTTTCTGATGAAGGTGCTGCACCTGAAGGAGCAGATTGAGAAGTATGATGCCATTGGCGATTTTGAATCTTTGCACCAGCGTCTCTCTGCTGCCGAGGAGGAGATAAAGGAAGCCATAGCCCGTAACCGCGACAAGAACCTCTCTACCAAAATCACGCTGATTCAGCAGGCGGAGGCGCTGCAGACCAGCATTGACTGGCAGGAAACCACTGATAAGCTCAAGGAACTGCGCCAGAACTGGATCAAGACCGGCCCGGTAGACAAGACCCTCACCGACGAGTTGGAGGAGCGCTTCAAAACGGCCGTAGAGGCTTTCTTTACCCGCAAGAAGGAATTCTTCCAGGACAAGAAAGACATGCTCTCCCGCACCGTAGACAAGTACAAGGCCCTCATTGCCCAGTCTGAAAGCGTGAAAAACTCTGAGGAGTGGGAAGAGACCAGCAAAAAGCTCAAAGACCTGCAGAACCAGTGGAAAGAGATTGGCGGCACCCTGCCCCGCAAGATGTCCAATGACCTCTGGAACAGCTTCAGGGCGGCCAACAACCACTTCTTTGAGCGCCTCAAAAAGCACATCAACAGCCAGAAGAACGAGTCTAAAGACAAGTACCTGGAAGACAACCTGGAGAAGAAAAAGTCGCTGGTGGCCCAGGCCGAGGCCCTGCTAGACGAACCCGTGCAGCAGGCCGTGCCCAAAGCCAAGGAACTGCAGGCCGCCTGGAAGAAGGTGGGCCCCGTGAAGCAGGAAGAGTCTGACGCCGTGTGGGAAAGCTTTCTGGTAGCCTGTGACAAGATCTTTGAACTGAGCAGCCTGGAGCACTTCATGCGCAAGCGCCCCCTGCCAGAAGGCAAGAACTCTGAGAACGACCAACTGCACGCCCGCATCAACGCCCTGCGTGATTTCATCAAGTATGACAAGCAGGAGCTGGAAGTGCTGGAAACCAACCTGGGCCGGTTAAATCCAAATCCTGGCAATGAGACCTTTAGGGCCATGCTGGAAGGGAAAATCAAGAACTTTAACCGCAAAATCCGCACGAAAAACGAGCTGATAGAGCTTTTGCGCAAAAAGTCTGCGCAGCCAAGTAACAAAACTGCCTAAGTCATTCGTAAGCCGTTAGAAATAATCCAACCTTCTAACGGCTTACGACATGAAGCAATACTTTCTACTATTATTCCTAGTTCTTCCTTTCCTAGCGCACGCCCAGAACACCAAAGGCCCTTACATTGGGGTCACCACGCAGTTCCAGAATACCTGGGTCATCAATGATGAACAGTACGAGGACGTGAACTACAAACACCGCTTCACCACCAAGTGGGCACCCTACGGGTTTGTGGCGGGGTACAAGTTCAATGAGAACCACAACGTGCAGGCAGAGTTCTACCGGTCCCACCAGGGCGAACGGTTTGATCTCATAGACAATAGCGGAAACAAAGCCGGCGAGAAGGAGATAGACCTAGTCTACTACAACGTGCCCCTGTTGTTCAAGTACACCTCTACCGGCACGGTGCGGTTCAACTTTCAGGTGGGCCCCCAACTGGGCATTCTGCAGAAAGGCACGGAACGCAACACCTTCACCCGCACCGCCTCTTACCAGATCAAAGACCGCTCCTTCTCCGTGCCCCAGGGAAATTACCTGCTGGCCAGCACCGAGGAGGGCGACCGCAGCGGCAATTCCCGCGTAGGAGAGTTCAACAAATATGACCTGGGCATCTTGCTGGGCCTGGGCGCCGAATACAGCATCACCTCTAACGTGATCTTGACGGCCAACCTTCGCTACAGCTACAATTTCGTGAACATCCGCAAAGAAGAGCACATTGAAGACCTCACCCGCGACTCAGATTATTATGTGTTGCGCCAGAATATGGTAGCAGGCGTGCAAATAGGTCTCAACTACCTCTTTAACACCGGCGACGGCTCCAGCAGCGCCCGCCACCAGTAATAAAAGCAGCGGATAGGTAAACATTTTATCAGATTGTCCGTTGTGTTTTAGCGTTACCGGAGTGCATTGGATAATAAGAAATATTTGAATTGTCAATCAAAATCTTATTTTTGCAGCCCGTACACCTCCTGGAACCTGTTTGTATAGCTATACTTTAAAAGCGAATTTACTATGTATTGGACACTTGAACTTGCCTCTTATTTGGAAGACGCGCCTTGGCCAGCTACCAAAGATGAATTGATTGATTATTCTATCCGCTCAGGCGCCCCTATGGAAGTGGTAGAGAATTTACAGGCTTTGGAAGACGATGGTCAGCCTTATGAGAGCATTGAAGAAGTTTGGCCGGATTATCCTACCAAAGAAGACTTCATGTTCAACGAGGACGAATATTAATATTCTAATTAGGAATTAAGAATTCAAAATTAAGAATCGGTTCTGCCTTTTTTGATTCCTAATTCTCCTAATTCTTACTTACTTTGAGCGTCTTAGAGATAAAAGAACTGGTTGCGGGGTATGACGAACGTGTCTTGATCCGCAACCTTTCTTTTTTGGTGCCCGCGCCCGCTTTCATTGCCATTATTGGGCACAACGGCAGCGGCAAATCCACCTTCCTGAAGACCCTTACCGGTCATGTCCCGTTCAAGGGCCAGATACTGCTACAGGGGCAGCCCTACGTTTCCCGGGCTGGCACCATTGCCCGCGCCCTTTCTTACCTGCCGCAAAAGAACAATGTGGCTTTCCCTATTCAGGTACGTGAACTGGTCGTGATGGGCCTTTTCCGGCAGAAGCGGCTGTTAGACCATTACACTCCTGCTGACTATGACCGCGTAGAAGCTACCCTGGCGCACCTGCACATCTCCCACCTCAGCCAACGTTCCTTCACATACCTTTCCGGCGGCGAGCAGCAACTGGTCTGGCTCGCGCAACTCATGCTGCAGGACGCCCCCATTGCGTTGCTGGACGAGCCTACCCAGCAGCTGGACGTGTACCACAAGAAAAAAGTTTTTGACCTCATGGCTGGCTGGGTGCGCGAAAACCAAAAAACGGTCCTCTGCATCACCCACGACTTACTCAACCTGCTCCCCCTGGAAGGATACGTGCTCAACATCTCCCAGCCGCAGCCCCAGCTGGAGAAAATCTCACCTGAAGTCATTTTGGCGCACCAACAGTTCCTGGAAGAGAAACTAGCTCCAGCAATTGGCGTCTAACCCAGGCGTAAGAGCCTGTTTTAGGCATTCTTTTCTGAAAACGGAGATAAAACATCTGGCAAGGCTATTTGTTGATTATCTCAATCCTGCCCTTTCCCGGAAGCTTCCTGCAAGAGGAATGCCTCGGCCAGGATCAGGTCTTCCGGCGTGGTGAGTTTGATGTTCCGGAAGCTCCCTTCCACTAGCACTATCTTATGTCCGAACCGCTCCACCACGGAGGCGTCATCGGTGAAGAGGGGGATTTCTGGTTGGGCATAGGCTTTGCGCAGCAAGGGCAACCGGAAACACTGGGGCGTTTGCACCAGCCGGTAGGCAGAACGGTCCACGGCTTTGGAAGTGCCTCCCCGCACCTGCCTGATAGAGTCTTTCAATGAAACGGCCACCACCGCGGCCCCGCTTTGGGCGGCCGTAGCATAGGCAGAGGTTAAGATATCATTGTCAATGAAAGGCCTTACCCCGTCATGCACCGCCACCAGGCCGTCTTCTTCCTCGGCCAGCGCCGCCAACCCATTCTTCACAGACTGGAACCGGCTGTTGCCACCTGCTACCACCTGGTGCGGTAGCGTGAATTGGTGGCGGGCACACAGCTCTTGCCAGGTAGAGATCTCGGCCTCTGGCAACACCACCACCAGCTGCATGCCTGGGTCATAGGCCTGAAACTTCCGGAGGGTGTGCATGAGCACCGGTTGCCCGGCAATAGGCAGAAATTGTTTGGGCTGGGTTGCCTGCATTCTGCTACCGGAGCCACCGGCCACTACCACGGCATACTGCTTGAGAGAAGGTGTGTGCATGATGGCTGCAAGATACGCAATACCGCCAGCCCAGGCCAAGGTGTTTTGCAGGTGTTTTACGGGAAACAGCCCCTAAACACCGCTGGCGCCGCAGAAACGGTTTATTCCCATTCCTGCGGTGCCAGCGGCACCTCAGATGCTTTATTACTTGGAAAACCTTTTGGATTAGAATTCCAGGATGAAGGTTGTCCCTTGGTTCACTTCGCTTTTCACGCTCAGGTTCCCACCCATGGCTTTGGCTTGGGAATGCGCTATGTAGAGCCCCATGCCTTTGCTGTCTTTGTTGTGGTGAAACCGCTGGTACAAACCAAAAATGCGTTCTCCGTAGCGTTTCAAGTCAATGCCCAGACCATTGTCAGAGAAATACAGGAACTCCTTGTCGTCTTTCTTCGCGGCCTTTACCTCAATCACCAGCTTACGGTCTGGCGAGCGATATTTGATGGCGTTGGTGAGCAGGTTCAACAGAATGCTGTGCAGGTAACTGGCGTTGTAATACACGTCTGGCACCTGTGAGAAATCAGTGGTGAGCTGGATATCATCACTGCTCAACAGGCCATCCACAGACACCACCACTTTCTCAAACGCCTCTTGCAGGCTCACCTGCTCTTTGTTGATATGCGGATTATCTTTGATGACCAATACTTCCAGCAGGTCTTCTATGATGGTGTTCAACTGCACGGTAGACTCCTTGAACTTCTGGATCAGAATCCGGTTGCGGCCTTCAGGTATACTTTCAGTGTCTATCAGGTTGGCGATACCGGTGAGGTTGGCCAAGGGCGCACGCAGGTTGTGGGAGGTGATGAACGTGAATTGCTTCAAATCAGCGTTGTTCTGGGTCAGTTCCGCTATGAGCACCTCGCGTTCGCGCTCATAGTTCTTCCGGGTGGTGATGTCGCGCAGCAAAGAGATCCAGTGCGTGAGCTGCTGCTTGTGGTTGTACATGGGAACAAACTGGAGATAGGTCCAGAACCTATGGCCATCTTTGTGGGTGATCTCCAGTTCCACCTCGTTGGCCACGCCTTCTAGCATGCCTTCATATACCTCCTGCAAGACCTTGGTATCTGTCTCGGGCCCGATGAGGAAGGCAGGGTCTTTTCCTAGGATCTCCTGGGCGGTGTACCCGGTGATTTGCGTGAAGGCCTGATTCACATACAGGGCCTCTAATACCTGCGGGTGAGCGGGCGTGGTTTTGTTGATGACAATGGCATCTTTGCTGTTCGCGATCACGGACTCCATGAGCCGCAGCTGCTGTTCCTCAGACTTCCGTTGGGTGATATCTGTGAACAGGGCAAAGATGCTCTCTACCTGCCCCTGCGCATCCAGCAAGGGCTGCACCTGCAACTTGAACCAGAGTTTCTGCCTAGCCTTGGAATACTGCACCAGCTCACACTCCAGCGGCTCATTTCTGGCCAGTTTGCTGTCAATGTACGCCAGGGTGTCTGGGTCTGTCTCCGGGCCTTCCAGGAAGACACCTGGCCTTTTGCCTATCATTTCCTCTGAGGTATACCCCAGCGTTCTGGTCACCGCAGGGTTGATCCATTGAATGGTGAGGTCTGGCTGCATGATGATAACGCCGTTCAGCGTTTCCCGGGCCACCAAAGACAGTTTGCGCAATTCGTTCTCCGTTTCCTTTTGGCTGGTCACGTCTTGCAGGGCCCCTACAATCCGGACGGGGTTTCCGGCCTCATCTCTGATCAGGGTGCCATGGTCTACTACGTGGGCATATTCCCCGTTGGCTTTCCTGAACCGGTATTCTTCCCGCCAGTACTTCAGATCCCGGCTGCTCCTGGCGCTCTGCAAAGAAGCCTCCACCCTTTCCAGATCATCTGGGTGCACCTGGGCTGCCCAAAAGTCTAACTCAGGCCCGAACTCCTTTATTTTATACCCAAACAGCCGCTCAAACCCAACGCCCCAATCAATTCGGTAGTTTACTACGTCTAAGTCCCAGATGGCATCATTGGTAGCCACCGTGGCATAATAGTAGCGTTCGTGGCTCTGGCGCAGCTCCTGCTCTGTCAGTTTGTTTTCCAGGATGAGTTGGAGCAGGTACCGGATGCTTTCCAGCGAGGCTTCTTCTTCCGGGAAAGGCGCTCTTGCTTCTTTGTAGTAAACCGCCAGCGTCCCCAAGACCTTGTCTCCAAACCCTATGAGGGGAATAGACCAACTCGCCTTGATGCCATAAGCCAGGGCCTTGTCCCGCAAGGGCTTCCATTGAGGGTCAGTGGCAATGTCAGTACTCACTACCTTCTGTTTCAGGTACGCCGCCACCCCGCAAGAACCACCCTCCGCCGCCACTTCCATGCCGTTCAGGGCTTCAGAAAACTCCAGGGGCAGCCCAGGGGCAGCTACCATATACAACCGGTCTTCTTTCTGGCGCATGCAGGAACAGAGCATGCCTTCATGCAGTTTCTCCACACCGGAAAGGTAAAAGGAGATGATTTGCTCCAGGGTACTGCCCCGGGTGGCCGCTTTTTCCAGAATTTGCTTGCCCAGCAGTTCCAGCGCCACTGCCCGTTCTTGCTGGGGAACGCCTCCTATGCTAGCCGCGCCCGCGCCCGGAATGCTCTGGGAGGCATCCGCCAGGGCCTTGGCCTGGGCTAGCTCCTGCCTGGTGCTGGCCAACTCCTGCCGCAGGGCCTCCATCTGCGCCTGAACCTGCTGCCAGGCATCGGCCTCCTGGGGGAAAGGGTGTCCAGAAGGGCCTTCATGGGGCGCAAAGGAGGGTACTTGATTAACATTTTGCTTCATAGCATTTCACCATGTACAGGAGGCTTCTGCCTATGAAAGGCTTTCCTATCATAAATATAGAAATTCCCTTCTTTATTTTTACTTTTTCAGGAAAAGCTTTTCTTATAAATACTACCAGTGGGCTGAATGGGCCAAGGGAAGGCTTCTTACAGAAAAACCCAAAAAATCGGTTTATTCCTACCCCAATGGAAAAGGAAGGAGGGCACCGCGGCATAAAAGCGCCCCAGGCAAGGGAGTAACGCCTTTTCACGAAAGACATTGCCAAGCCCACCCAGGTGAAGAGTGAATACCTTGGGACCATGATAAAAGAAAAAGCCCTATCCGTGTTGCGCACGGATAGGGCTTTTTCACAGGGTTAAAATCCTTACAGGATCAACATGACATCGCCGTAGCTAAAGAACTTGTATTTCTCTTTGATAGCCTCTTGATACGCTTCCATAACCAGGTCATACCCGCCAAAGGCAGCGGCCATCATCAGGAGCGTAGACTCCGGCATGTGGAAATTGGTGATCAGGCTGTTCGCGATTTTGAAATCATAGGGCGGAAACACGAATTTATCGGTCCAGCCTTCATTGGGCTTCAGGCGGCTGTTGGCCGAAACAGAAGACTCCAGGGCCCGCATGGTGGTGGTACCCACCGCGCACACCCGCTTCTTGGCGTCCAGTGCCTTGTTCACGATCTTAGCGGTTTCCTCGGCCACAAAGAACTGCTCAGAGTCCATCTTATGCTTGGTGAGGTCTTCCACGTCTACCTGACGGAACGTACCTAACCCTACGTGCAAAGTAACCGGGGTTACATCCACACCCTTTAACTCAAGGCGCTTCAGCACCTCTCTGGTAAAGTGCAGACCAGCGGTGGGAGCGGCTACGGCTCCGGTCACCTCGGCGTACACGGTCTGATAACGCTCTTCGTCCTCGGGCTCGGGCTCCCGCTTGATATATTTAGGCAGTGGGGTTTCGCCCAGGCTGTGCACCACTTTGTAGAATTCCTCGTCTGGTCCGTCGTACAGGAACTTGATGGTACGGCCCCGCGAGGTAGTATTGTCAATCACCTCCGCTACCAGGTCACTGTCACCGAAGTAGAGCTTGTTGCCCACCCGTATCTTGCGGGCCGGGTCTACCAGCACATCCCAGAGGTGAATCCGCTTGTCCAACTCACGCAGCAGGAACACTTCAATCTTGGCGCCGGTTTTCTCCTTGTTTCCGTACAAACGGGCCGGAAACACTTTGGTGTTGTTGGTCACCATCACATCACCATCCTCAAAGTAAGTGATGATGTCTTTGAAGATTTTATGCTCTATCTTGCCACTGTCACGGTGAATCACCATCATGCGGGCTTCATCACGGTTTTGGGCCGGATGCGTAGCCATAAGATCATTGGGCAGGTCAAATTTGAACTCTGATAACTTCATTTTTAATATTACGGTATTAAAATAAATAGCGAAAATAGAGCGCAAAGGTAGACAGTTTGCACTAATTTCTTTTACTTTCAGGCAAATATAAGTGACAATGCCTCTTGAAAGCAGGCTTTAGGCCGGTGGAGCCGTGTAAGAAAATAACCCTTTTCTCTACTAATAAGTTTGTCACACCACCAACTATTTGAGACAGCGGTTTTCCCTTAACAATCCTTACAACCCGTACCTTTCCTTCATGCTGTACTTACGCCTGGTCTATGAGAGCTTTCAGTTTGCGTGGCAAGCCCTGCGGTCTAACCTCTTGCGCACCATTCTTTCCTTGCTGGGGGTAACCATAGGCATTTTCGCCATCATCTCAGTGTTCACCATTGTAGACTCTCTGGAGCGCAGCATCAGGCAGAGCATGAGTTTTGTGGGCGAGCGCATTGTGTACGTGGAGAAATTCCCCTGGATTTTCAAAGACGGCTCAGACATACCCTGGTGGAAGTTCATGCAGCGCCCACCGGCCACCACTCGCGAGTTCAAGTACATGGAAGAGCAGCTGGAGAACGCGGAGGCCGTGGCCTTGGTCTCCAGGCGCGGCGGCAACACCTTCAAGCACCGCAACAACAGCATGAGCGGCATCATGCTGCAGGGCGTGACCAAAGGCTTTAACCTGGTAGCTGAGGTTCCCATTGAAGAGGGCCGCTTTTTCACCCAACAGGAAATTGACGGCTCGCGCAACGTGATCATCATTGGCGCCGAGGTAGCCCAGAACCTTTTCCCCATGGCCAACGCCGTGGGCAACGACATCCGGATACGGGGCCAGAAGTTCACGGTCATTGGCGTGATGGAGAAACAGGGCGCCGGTCTGTTTGAGGGCATGCCCACCAACGACAAGAACGCCTATGTGCCTTTTGGCGCCTTCGGGAAGATGTTTGCCGGCGGCCCCCGGGGCATTCAGCCGGTGCTCATGATCAAAGGCAAGGCCGACGACGTGGGCCTGCAGAACCTGGAGTACGAGGTAAAGGGCAAGATGCGCACCATACGCGGCCTGAAGCCCTACGAGGAAGATAACTTCGCCATTAACCGCTCAGAGATGATGGCCGATGCCATTGGCGAGATGTTCTCTATCATTGGCATTGCCGGCTGGGTGATTGGGGGCTTCTCTATTCTGGTAGGAGGCTTCGGGATCGCCAACATCATGTTCGTGTCTGTGAAGGAGCGTACCAACATCATCGGGATCCAGAAATCACTGGGCGCCAAAAACTTTTTCATCCTGTTCCAGTTCCTCTTTGAGTCGGTGTTCCTGAGCCTTATAGGCGGGGGCGTGGGCATTCTGCTGGTCTCGCTGGTAACCTTTATCCCCATGGGTACGTTGGAGATTATCCTTACGCCCGGCAACATTCTCTTAGGGTTAGGCGTATCGGTGGTGATTGGCGTGCTCTCCGGTATTATTCCGGCGGTGATCGCTTCCCACCTGGACCCCGTGATTGCCATAAGGTCAAAGTAAGCCAACAGGCTGCCCACCAGGCTGCTCACCTAGCCCCCGGGACACCGCAGGCGGGCCAGCGCCTGGCGTTTCTGCCTCTCACCCTAAGAAGTAAACCAAAAACGTATTGTTTCACCTTATTGTGACCTGATGGAAGCTGGTCAGGAGCTTATGCCTGAGCCTGCTTTTTTAGTTGAAGTTAACGTGCCTGTTTACGGCCCATTTTTCGTAAACCAGGCTTGATACATGATAGATCTATGACGAAGTTGAGAAAAACGAGTAAAACCAAGCTGCACGACGAAACCACTAACGTAGGAAGCGGCACCACCATCATTCAGCCCAACGCCAACGACAACAAAGTGGGCTCTTTGCAGGAGGCCAAGAAGATAGCCAAGCAAGAGGCGCCCGTGATCAGTGATGATGACAAGCGCATCCGCGAGGCGTTCACAGACAAAGACTGGAACGAGATCAAGATCGCTGACTCCTGGCAGATCTTCAAGGTGATGTCTGAGTTTGTGGAAGGTTTTGAGAAAATGGCCAAGATTGGTCCCTGCGTGTCTATTTTTGGTTCTGCCCGCACCAAAGCAGAG
This sequence comes from Rufibacter glacialis, assembly GCF_008271745.1. Classification (GTDB taxonomy): domain Bacteria; phylum Bacteroidota; class Bacteroidia; order Cytophagales; family Hymenobacteraceae; genus Nibribacter; species Nibribacter glacialis. Next base: position 151,928 of record NZ_VKKZ01000021.1, read on the forward strand.
AACCCGTACTACAAGATGGCCGAGGAGATAGCCGCCAAGCTGGTACGCCACGGGTACGGCGTGATCACGGGCGGTGGCCCGGGCATCATGGAGGCCGGTAACAAGGGCGCCCACTCTGAGGGGGGCCGCTCTGTGGGTCTGAACATCCAGTTGCCCTTTGAGCAGTTCAACAACATCTACATTGACCCAGACAAGCTCATCAACTTTGACTACTTCTTTGTACGCAAGGTGATGTTTGTGAAATACGCCCAGGGCTTCATTGGCATGCCCGGTGGCTTTGGCACCCTGGATGAACTCTTTGAGGCCATCACCCTCATCCAGACCAAGAAGATTGGCAAGTTCCCTATTGTGCTGGTAGGCAAGAAATACTGGCAGGGCATGTTTGACTGGATCAAAGATGTGATGCTGACCCAGGAGAGCAACATCAGCCCAGAGGACCTGGACCTGGTGCACCTGGTAGACAACGCCACTGATGCCGTTAAGGTCATTGATGATTTCTACAGCAAGTACCTGCTGTCTCCCAACTTCTAGGGAGCCCAGGCCTTGCCTTTTTATCGCTTTTATGGAAAAGAGCCCGGAAACGTTTCCGGGCTCTTTTGTTTATAGCCCTTGCCCGCTCACAGGCCCTTCTCTCTTGTGGCTTCTCGCTTTCTATAAATAATTTTATAACCAAGCTTCAACCAGCTTTCACCATCTCAAAATATAATTATATTTGTCTTATTAAATCCCTAAGTATCTATCCTCCCCCATTTTATCTGCGCCAACCTAACCCTTTATTTATAATGAAAAAAACCTTTACCCTATTCTTGTGCGCCGCCACGTTCTTTGCTTCTGGCTGCGCTTCCATTGTCTCAAAAACGAAATAACCCAATTAGCCTTTCCAGTGCCCCAGACGGCGCTACCTTCACCATTGTAGACCGCAACGGCAAAGAAGTAGCCGCAGGCCAGACGCCTACCACGGTCATTCTGAAGTCAGGCAACGGTTTCTTCAAGAAAGCCGTGTATTCTATCAATTTCAGCAAACCCGGGTTCAGCAACAAAACCCTCACCCTGGAGGCCGATGTAAACGGATGGTACTTTGGCAACCTGGTGTTTGGCGGCCTTATTGGCTTGTTGATTGTAGACCCAGCTACGGGCGCCATGTATAAATTCAACCAGAAAGACGTGCAGGCCATGCTGAGCCAGACCACCGTGTTTGCTCCTTTGCAGGAAGGTGCCCTGCGCATTGTTTCCATTGACGAGGTACCCCAGGAACTAAGAGCTAAAATGGTGGAGGTGAAATAAGCGTTTCTCCCCTTTTTCCCTGAAAAGAGCCCCGAAACGTTTCGGGGCTCTTTTGGTTTTGAGCGGGTTAGATATCCACTACCTTTGCTTTCCCTGCGTTATACCTCTAGACCGCTTACCTCCCCTGCCGTGACAGACTCCACCAAAAGACAGCAACAGGCCCGCGTACTCCGCGATTTCCGAAAGGTGCACCGGCTCACCGGCGCGTTCCTTTTCGTCTTCTTCTTTGTGATCTCCGTGACCGGGCTGTTGCTGGGCTGGAAAAAGCACACGGGCGGTCTGATCCTGGCCAAGACCCACACGGGCACCTCCACCAACCTAAAAGACTGGCTCCCGGTAGACAGCCTCACCACCAACGCCTTTAAGGCGGTGAAAGACTCATTGGGCGCAGACGTCACCCTCACCCTGGACCGCATTGACATGCGCCCCGATAAAGGCACCGTCAAATTCCTCTTCGTGGAAGAGTACCTGGGCGTACAGCTGGACGGTGCCACCGGGAAGCTCCTGCACCTGGAAACCCGCCGCGCCGACTTCATTGAGAACCTGCACGACGGTTCCATCCTGGACCGCGTGTTTGGCGTAGACAGCGGCGTGCTCAAAGTCATCTACAGCACCATCATGGGCGTGGCCCTGCTGATCTTTACCATCACCGGCTTCTGGCTCTGGTACGGTCCCAAACAGATGAAACAAGACAAACCCGCCATGGCCGCCCAACCTCGTGCCCCTCGTTCCGGAAGACCCATCAGGCCGGTGTAAGCTCTGTTCCCGGCTTTGTGGTTACTGCCTGCTTTCACAGAAACGGGGCTGAAACAGCAAACTTTTCTCCCTGCTTCTCAGGTTCCCGGACTTAACCGCCTTGTAATTCTTAAACCATTTCTCTCCTACCGCTTATGTCTTTTCTTGACCAGATCTCTGAGCCCACCCTTTTACTCAATGAAGCTATTGCCCGGGCTAACATCGGCCGCATGGCCGAGAAAGCGAAGCGGCACAAAGTCCGGTTGCGGCCGCACTTCAAAACGCACCAAAGCAGGCAGGCAGGGGAATGGTTCAGAGAGGAAGGCATTACCGCTATCACGGTTTCCTCAGTGAAGATGGCGCAGTACTTCGCCCGGCACGGCTGGCAAGACATCACCGTGGCCTTCCCGTTGAACCGCCGGCAATTGCCCCAGATAACGGAATTAGCCCAGCAGATTACCCTGCACTTGACCGTCACCTCCGCGGATGACGTGGCGTTCCTGCGGGAACACTTGGCGGCGCCCGTGCACCTTTGGGTGAAGGCAGACACTGGCTACGGGCGTACCGGCATCAAGACCGAAGACACAGTGGTTTTAGAGGCCGTTTTAGCCGAACTGAAACAGACCCCGCAACACACGTTTTCAGGTTTCCTGGCGCACGCCGGTCACTCTTACAAAGCCCGAAGCCATGAAAGCATTGCCGCTATCCATCAGGAAACGCTAACGAAGATGCGGGGCTTAAAGGAACGTTATTCCAGCACGTGGCCAAAGTTGCAACTCTCCATTGGCGATACGCCCAGCTGCAGCACCATGGAAGACTTCAGCGGCATAGACGAGATCCGGCCCGGCAACTTCGTATTCTATGACCTCACGCAGAACCTCATCAGTTCCTGCCGCCTGGAAGACATTGCGGTGGCCCTGGCTTGCCCCGTAGTAGCCCTGCACCCAGACCGCCACGAGGTGATTCTCTACGGCGGCGCCGTGCACTTCTCCAAGGATGCCCTGCAGCAGCCAGATGGTGCCGTCATCTTTGGGTTGGTGGTGCCGTTGACGGAGAGTGGTTGGGGAGAGCCTCTGCCAGAAACTGCCTTGGTTTCCTTGTCTCAGGAACACGGCATTGTACGCACCACGCCGGAGCTATTTTCTCAGTTTGAGATCGGTGGTTTGATGGGCGTGCTGCCCGTACATTCCTGCTTAACGGCGGATTTGATGAAGGGCTATGTGACGTTGGAAGGTAAGCAACTGGAGCATTTGAGTGGGGTGACCCAGAGACACTCGTAGGAGCTGCGCACACTACGAGGTCATTTGAGAGATACGTGAAGCAGTTTGGTTGAATCAAACCTGTGAGGTTTTGAAAACCTCACAGGTTTTTGTTTCCGAGCCTCTTTCCAGAAAATACGCCTTTTTTGTCTGAAAATCCAATAAACCGTTGCGCAAAAGACCTCGTAGCGTGCGCAGCTCCTACGAGTGTCTCTGCCAAGGCCGTTTCCAGTCGCATTTCCCAAAAACACCCCTAAAGCGCTTCCCATAAAAACCCCGCCCCTTCCCTAAACTATTCCGCTGCAAACTCGGTTAAGAAGAGATGGATCGCCCGGTGCCATTCTAGCGCGGGAATGCCTACCTTTGCTCTTTAAACCGAAACTGATCGGATGACGCCAAAAGAATCAACTGCTACTCCCGTAGCCAAAAATACTTCCTCTACCGTAGATGTGCCTTTTATTGAGGTGTACGGAGCCCGGGAACACAACCTCAAGAACATCAGCCTCAAGATCCCGCGCAACCAGTTGGTGGTCTTCACGGGCATCAGCGGCAGCGGGAAATCTTCCCTCGCGTTTGACACCATTTACGCCGAGGGGCAGCGCCGCTACATGGAGACGTTTTCGGCCTACGCCCGCTCTTTTCTGGGCGGACTGGAGCGCCCCAACGTGGACAAGATTGAGGGGCTTTCGCCGGTGATTTCCATTGAGCAGAAAACCACCTCGCGCAACCCGCGCTCCACGGTAGGCACCATCACCGAGATCTATGACTTCCTGCGGCTGCTCTACGCCCGTACTGCTGAGGCCTTCAGCTACGTGACCGGTGAGAAGATGATGAAGCAGTCTGATGACCAGATTGTGCAGCACATCCTGGAGCACTTCAGCGGCAAGCGCACCATCATTCTGGCCCCGGTAGTGAAAGGTCGGAAAGGCCACTACCGCGAGCTGTTTGAGCAGATCAGGAAGATGGGTTTCCTGCGCGCCCGCATTGACGGCGAGTTAACGGAACTGACGCCCAAGATGCAGGTAGACCGCTATAAGATCCACGACATTGAGATTGTGATTGACAAGCTGGTGCCATCGGCCGAGGACCGGTACCGCCTGTCTACCTCCATCCAGAACGCGTTGCAGCACGGCAAAGGCACGGCCCTGGCCATGGACGCGGATACCAATGAGACGCAGTTCTACTCCCGCCACCTGATGGACCCCGCCACCGGCATCGCCTATGATGATCCGGCGCCTAACACCTTTTCGTTCAACTCCCCCTACGGCGCTTGCCCCGTGTGTAACGGATTGGGCGAGATCGAGGAACTCACGGAGGAATCTATTGTGCCGGACAAGAGCGTGAGCATCAGCCGCGGTGGCATCGCGCCCCTGGGCGAATACCGCGACATCTGGATTTTCTCCCAGATCACTGCCCTACTCAAACGCCACAAAACCGCGCTCACCGTTCCTATCCAGGACATTCCGGCGGATGCCTGGAACCATTTATTGTATGGTTTTGAGGAAGAAGATCCCAAAGGCAAGAAAGAGCCGTTCGTGTTTGAGGGCGTATTGAACTTCCTGAAAAAACAGTTGGAGTCTGACTCTGACAACGTGCGCAACTGGGTGCAGGAATACACGCAGCAAAGCACCTGCCCCGAGTGCAACGGCTACCGCCTGAAAAAGGAATCGCTGCACTTCAAGCTGGACAACAAACACATTGGGCAATTGTCTGAGATGGACATCCAGGAACTGGCCGGTTGGGTGGCTAACCTGGAGGAACGCCTGAACGAGCGGCAGAACCTGATTGCCCGCGAACTGCTGAAAGAGATCCGCAAGCGGATCGGCTTTCTGGTAGACGTGGGATTAGAATACCTACACCTGCACCGGTCAGTAAGAACCTTGTCCGGTGGTGAAAGCCAGCGGATCCGTCTGGCCACGCAGATAGGCACGCAGTTGGTGGGCGTATTGTACATCATGGATGAACCCAGCATAGGCCTGCACCAACGCGACAACGAGAAGCTCATTAAAGCCCTGCAAGACCTACGGGACTTGGGAAACTCCGTGGTGGTGGTAGAGCACGACAAAGACATGATCCTGGCCGCTGACTACGTGGTGGACATCGGTCCGGGTGCCGGGGTTCACGGTGGGCAGGTGGTGACGGCGGGCACGCCGAAGGAGATGATGGAAAGCGGCACGACTACCTCAGATTACCTGAGCTACAGGAGAGGTATTCCGGTGCGGAAGCAGAAACGTGAAGGGAACGGCAAAAACCTGATTCTGCGTGGAGCCACCGGCCACAACCTGAAAGACGTGACGCTGGAATTGCCGTTGGGTAAACTGATCTGCGTGACGGGCGTATCGGGCAGCGGAAAATCGTCGCTGATCCATGACACGCTCTACCCTATCCTGAACAAATATTTCTTCAACGCCAAGCGCGAGCCGCTGCCGTTCAAAGCCATTGAGGGCCTGGAGCACATTGACAAGGTGATTGAGGTAGACCAAAGCCCTATTGGCCGTACACCGCGCTCAAACCCGGCTACGTACACTGGCGTGTTCACTGAGATCAGAAGCCTTTTTGCTTCTATGCCGGAGGCGAAGATTAGAGGTTACGCGGCCGGACGCTTCTCGTTCAACGTGAAAGGTGGCCGCTGCGAGACCTGCGAGGGTGCCGGTATGCGCACCATTGAGATGAACTTCATGCCTGACGTGTACGTGCCCTGCGAAACCTGCAAAGGCAAACGCTACAACCGCGAGACCCTGGAAGTGCGTTTCAAAGGCAAGTCTATCACTGATGTGCTGGACATGACCGTGGAAACCGCCGTGGAGTTCTTTGAGCACCAGCCCCGCATCTTGCGCAAAATCCAGACCTTGAACCAGGTGGGCCTCGGCTACATCACCTTGGGCCAGCAGGCTACTACTCTTTCTGGCGGTGAGGCACAACGCGTGAAACTGGCCACCGAGCTTTCCAAGAAAGACACGGGCCGCACGCTCTACATCCTGGATGAACCTACCACCGGTTTGCACTTCCAGGACATCCAGCATTTGTCTGACGTGTTGAACAAGCTGGTAGACAAAGGCAACAGTGTGCTGATCATTGAGCACAACATGGACCTGATCAAGGTAGCCGATCATGTGGTGGACATTGGGGCTGAAGGCGGCGCCAAAGGCGGCATGATCGTGGCGCAGGGCACTCCGGAAGAAGTGGCGGCACTCAACCTTGGGTACACGGCCCGTTTCCTGAAAGAGGAACTGAGCACCAGCCACTACATTGAGGCACCGGTGTTTGTGGAAGAGCCTGAACCAGAAGAGGAACCGGTGCTAGTTCCCGAGAAGAAAACCAGAGGCCGTAAAAAGAAAGAACCCGTAGAAGCTGATGCCTCGGCCCCGGCCGTGAAAGAGAAGAAAACACCCGGCCGCAAAAAGAAAACCGAATAATGTTTCAAGGCTGATTTAGGAGAATCGGCTTTAAAATACAAAAACAGAACTGCCTTGCTCTTGGAGCAAGGCAGTTCTGTTTTTGGGCTTCGCTTCTTAAAATGGGCTGGAAACGTCAACTCTTCTGGAAAGAGAGTCTGCCAGCCACTGTTTTTATTAATGGGCGGCTTCTGTCTGGTGGGCGGCGGCGTCTGCTTTCACCGTGTCTGCGGGAGCTGGTGTGGCAGGGGCGGGCGCCTCAACCTCTGGCGTGGTGGTGGTTACTTCCTCAGCCAACGCATTGCCAGAACCCAGGTCATTAGGGTCTGTATTGGAAGTGTACGTAGAACAGGCAACACCGGCAAACAGAGCGCAAGCCGCAAAGAAAGGCATGATATGTTTCATGGTTTTTGTAAAGTTTGCCCAAAGGTACTCAATTCAGATGATCAAAAACCAATCTGTTCCGTCAGGCCCCTTCCCCCTGCTGCTGTTGTGCGCCCATAATCTGTGTTTACCGCCGGTTTTCCTGAAACAGGCCTGAAAACAGACTGCCCGCTCTGTAGGTACAGAACGGGCAGCTTGGTATAGTATGATGGAGGAGACCTTAGTTACTTCTTCCTACCTGTTCATAGACGGGCTGGGCGGCTTTGCGGTGCGCCTGCAGAATAGGCAGGTTTTTGGCCGCGAAGGCTTTTATCTCCGCGTCTTTCCCGGTTTTGGCCTCACGGTCAAAGTCTGCGATGTCTTTGTCATGGGCGGTGACCATGTGCTGCATGTAGACTTTGTCAAACTCTCCCTCAGAAAGCTTAGAAAGCATGTCTAGGTGCTGCTGATGCTCTGGCAGGGGCGCGGTGGGCAACGTGATGCCTTTGGCAGCGGCAAGCGCTTTCAGTTCTGTGTTGGCTTTGGTATGGTCAGTGACCATGCGCTGCCCGTACTGCTTTACCCCGGCCATTTGCCCTTTGGCGGCGGCCATCTTACCGGCCTCCACTTCCATCAGGCCACCACTGGCGGCACGCATTACAAACTGGTGGTCTAGGTTCTGGCTGGCGGTAGCGCTGTCTGTGCTGGCGCCGGTGGCGGGGTTGTCAAAGGTGGCATTGTTGTTGACCTCGGCAACGCTCGCACTGTTGTTGTGGCCGGTACCTACTTTATCCCCTAACAGCCCGTACCCGGTACCCATATCATCTGGATCTGTACTGGAAGTATAGGTAGAACAAGCGGCACCCGTCAACAAAGCGGCGGCGGCAAAGATGGGCATCAATTTTTTCATAGCGATAGTATGATCTCTTAGGACAGTTTTTCTTAAAGTTACTTTTATACGCAGGGTTGCCCCCGGAGTTAGGTTCTGGCTGAACGGGCTCCCAGCCCTGGCATACTTTGGGTTTTGGCCCGGTGAAAAAAGAATGTCCGTGTTTTGAGGGCGTTTCAGTTGAAACACCCTCAAAACACGGACATTCATCTACATTACAGAAAAGCAGGCCTTAATCTACCAGGTCTTCAATTTTGGTGGCCATTTCCTGGTGTGACTTTAACATGGGGAGCGTCTTGGTGGCCAATGCCTTTACCGTGGGGGTTTCGGCACGGGTGCTTTTCATCTGGAACATGGCAACGTCCATCTTATGGGCGGTTTCCATGGCATCCATGTAGCTTTCATCAAACTCTTTACCCGTTTTGCCTTTCAATTTATCCAATAGCTCCTGGTGCATGGGCATCAGGGTCTTAGGTAGCGTGATTTTCATTTGGGTAGCCAGGGCCATCTGCTCTTTGCTGGCCCGGGTATGGTGATCTACCATCATCTGCGCGAATTTCTTCACCTCTGCGTTGGAGGCACTCTGCACCGCCAGTTTTCCGGCCTGTATCTCCAGCATATTGCTGCTGGCAGCTGTCATCATGAAAGCGGCATCGGTCATGTTGGTCAAGTCCGTGGTAGTACCTCCGGTAGCACCAGTGGTTCCGCCCGTAGTTCCGGTGGTAGTACCTGTTGTGCCTCCGGTGGTACCAGTGGTTCCGCCGGTGGTAGTGCCAGTAGTAGTAGTACCGGTAGTAGACCCTGTGGTGCCTCCGGTGGTGCCGGTAGTAGTACCAGTTGTTGTACCAGTAGTGCCGGTGGTAGAACCGGTTGTGGTTCCGGTGGTCATCCCGCCGGTGGTGCCGGTAGAGCCTGTGGAACCGGTGGTTGTTCCTCCGGTGGTGCCCGTACCAGTGGTGGTGCTGGACATGGTGCCAGAGGCATTGGCCCGGTTACCGGTAGAAGAACCGGCATTGGCGCTGGTAGAGGTGGTGGTGGTCTCAGCAGTGGTGCTGTCGGTTCCCGTATTGGTGCTTGTACAGGCTGTGCCCGCAAGCACTGCTCCGGTCATCAGCATTGACATGATGTTTTTCATAGTTCTATTTTTATTCTCGTTCATCCTGCCCTGTATACGGACTGATAATGAGACAGTTAAGCGATAAATACCGGAACTAATACGGTATTTAAGAGGGTAAAAACGTCCGCTCCTCTTTTTGAGGCCTCGTTTCCGGTACGGGAGTCTCCCACCAGCACTGCTTGAATCCAGAGGGGGTCGGGTACTGCCCCAGCCATAGAAACCAGGACTACCGGCAGCGGCAATAGGGTCAAAGGGAAAGTTTCCTGCGCCAGCGGCTGGTTGAGGGGATTGTAGAGCGCGGCTCACCCCTGGGTTCAGAAGCAGGAAAGCGAGTCTGCAACAACCTGCCCGGCTACAGATATAAGGAGCTTTTGCCGTAAGAATGGGCCGGAAAGGAGATAGCCTTAGCCAGGGATCAGGAACCTCTGGGGGTAATCAAAAAGAGCCTGCTGTAGCAGCAGGCTCTTTTTGATTATAAGGAAAGGGTGGTGACTATTTCTTGTCTTCCAGCTCATCTGCGTGGTGTTCATGCATGCGCAAGGTAGGCAAGGTTCTAATGGCAAATGCTTTCACCGAAGTGGTTTTGGCACCGTTGCTCACTACCTCATACAGGGCAATGTCCTGTTCATGGGCTGCTTCTATGTCTTCCGTGTATTCTTCATCAAACGCTTTCCCGGTAAGCTTGGAGAGCTTGTCTACCAGCTTCTGGTGATCTGGCATCAGGGCCGTAGGAAGCGTCACGTTCATTCCGGCGGCCAGTTCAGCCAACTCCTGGTTTGTCTTGGTGTGGTGGTCAATGATCATCTGGGCGAACTGCTTCACTTTGGGATCGGCTGATCTTTCCAGGGCCAATTTACCCAGCTGCACCTCCATCATGCCACTGCTGGCGGCCTCCATCAGGAACGTGGCTTCGGTAATGGTACGGGTCCCGTACATCATGGTGCCCGGCACGGTGCCTCCTGGGCTGGTGGTCACCATGGCATCTGCCCTGGCGGTGCTTCCGCTAGTCCCGGCCCCGGCGGTGACTGTGGCCGCATAGGCATCTGAGGTAGGAACGGTATTAGAGGTATTCGCATCTATCCTGCTGCAGGCGGTTCCGGTAAGAAGGCTGAAACCACCGGCTGTGATCACGTACAATAACTTTTTCATAGCTTTTCCTTTAAAGCAGTACCCCCTTACCAGCCGTTCAGGGCTTTCTGTGGGCAGGTACTGGCTTGGTGAATACTACGTATGTACGCAGGTTACTGGAGCTTTTGTTGTTTTTCCAACTCATCTTCCAGTTTCTCGGCCTGTAAAAGGTGAGCGCGCAGCGTAGGCAACCCTTTCTGAGCGAAGGCTTTCAGCTCCAAGTCTTTGCCTTTCTCCGCCATTTCCTCAAATTTGTCAATGGCCTCTTTGTGGTCTTCTACTATGGCCTCTACGTAGGCTTTGTCAAAGGTGGCCCCAGCGTTGCCCATGACTTTGTTGTAGACCTCTTGGTGGTCATCGCTCATGGCGTTGGGCACGATCAGGTTCTTGAGGTTGGCGATCTCCTTCAATTGGGCATTGGACTGGGTGTGGTGGTCCAGCATTAACTGACCGAATTGCCGCACCTGGGGCTGAGTGGCTTTGCTGGAGGCCAAACGCCCCAGCTCCACCTCAAACATGCCTGCGCTGCCTACCTCGGCCACAAACCAACCTACGTCTTCGTCTTTGCCGGTACTCTCCAGCAGCTTTTCATTGTGCCTTCCGGCAGCGTCTACAGAGGTGGCCTCATTAGAGGACCCACCGCAAGCAGAAACTAGGCACACGGCGCCGGAGAGCAGTAGATGGAACAGGTGCTTTTTCATAGTGTAGATCTTGTACTGATGGCATACAGGAAAGCCTGTACCCGCTTTTTTACGGTTTATACTGTCCAGGGTTCACTACTCTCTTATAATAATACAAAACCGGCTTCTAAAACGTTCTTATTACCAGTTTCAGCGCCTGCCTTGCCAGAAGAAGGAGATCCTCTTTGCGTGAAACACAGGCGCTTGTACTACCTGACGAGCAAAAAAAGGCGGGGAGCTTAGGGGCTGTTTTCTCAAAAACTGTCCCTAAGCTCCCCGCTTATCATTTTGTGAAGTTCCCCTTTACAGACTCACGCCCTTCTGCTTACCCGCCTGCCGGATGGCCTCGCGCACCGTGTCCTCATATTCTTCGGGGATGGCGTCAAACTCTATCTGGCCAGTTTGCCCTGAGGTAAGCCGGTACAGTAATTTGTCGGGCAGCACCCGCAGCAGGCTGATGCTGGTCCAGGGAAGCGTGACCGGCGCCTGGTTAGAAGCAAGCTTCAGCTCCAGGTGCTCCTCTGTCACTTGCACATAGGTAGTGCCGCTGGGCTTGCGACGGCGCCACGCTACTATGGTATAGGAGACCGCCAGCGCCAGTTGCAAGAAGGGCAGCAGGTATACATTCAGAGAGACTTCCTGGGCGGTGAATTGCCGGTACATCCCTAGCCCCCCCAGAATGAAAAACACCACCCCCATAAACAGGTACAGTTTGGCCAACGTAGAGCCGCTCTGGTTTACTGGAGCAAGGTTCAAGAAGAATGGGGTCATGGCACGTTACTTAGAGGATTTACTTTTCCGATCGCGTAGCACCAGGATGAACTTGAGCACCAGAAACATCAAAAACCCCAGAAAGGCAAACAGGGTGATGAGGATGTTAGGGTCATCTATGCGCCACATCAAGATCAGGAACGAGATGGTGAGCATGCAGTTCAGTAACAGGTTGGTGTTAAGGGGTGTCATGTAAGAAAACCTTGGGTGATGAGTAAAGATACAAAGTAGAACCCAGTACCCAAACCAATGCCTGTTTCTGCGTTGCTTTCTTAAAAACGAGGCCTAAACCGGAAAAGTGCCTGCCACGGGAGAAAAAGAAGTTCTTTTGGCCTTACTTATCAGCGATTGTCCACCTGTCAAAATCCTTGAAATAGGCGCTGCCCCAGAACGCGAAGCGCGGCAGCATGGTGGCCCGCACCCTGCGCTTGAAATCTGAGAAGTCCTTCTGTTTGGGCTGGGTCCAGAGCACCTCACTCAGGGCGGTCATGCGCGGGAACACCATGTACTCCACCTTGCTGGGGTAGCCCATGTACTCGGTCCAGACATTGCCCTGGGCGCCCAGAATGTATTTCTCCAGCTTGAGCTGCTCCAGTTCAGCGGGAACCGGGTTGAAGTTGTACACGGCATCTAAGGGGTTGTACCCATGAATAGCCAGACTGTCTTTGGGGTCTTTGGACTGATAGGCGTCAAAATACAGCGGGTTGCCCGGCGACATGATCACGGGGTGCCGCCGCTGGGCCGCCTCAATGCCCTGTTTGGCACCGCCCCAGTTCATGATCACCGCCGAGGTGTCCAGCTGCCCTTCCAGAATCTCGTGCCAGCCAATCACCTTCTTGTTCTTCTGGGCCAGATACCGAGACACCTGCTTGATGAAATAGGTCTGCAGTTCTTTCTCGTCTTTGAGGCCGTTGGCTTTCATGAAGGCCTGCGACTTAGGATCTGCTTTCCACCACATCTTGCTGCACTCATCGCCGCCAATGTGGATGTACTCCGAAGGGAAAAGATCGGCCACCTCGTGAAACACGGTCTTCAGGAATTGGAAGGTGCCCGGGTTAGGTGCCAGCACGTTGTTCTGCCGGTTGTACATGCCCCAGGTGTTGGCCACCTGCCACACGGTGTCTGGGCGGGTGCTGAACTCAGGGTAGGCAGCAATGATGGCGCGGCTGTGGCCCGGGATGTCAATCTCGGGGATCACGTTGATACCCCGCACGGCCGCATACTTCACCACCTCGCGCACCTGGTCCTGGGTGTAAAAACCGCCGTAACGGGTAGAGTCATAGCGGGCGGGTGTGTCTTTGAAATGCCCGATGAGCGTGGAGTTGCGCCAGGCTCCTACCTCGGTCAACTTGGGATAGCTTTTGATCTCCAGGCGCCAGCCCTGGTCATCAGTGAGGTGCCAGTGGAAGGTGTTGAACTTATGGAAAGCCAGGTAATCAAGGTACTTCTTCAGGAAATCTACTGGGAAAATGTGGCGGCTCACGTCTAAGTGCATGCCGCGGTAGGCGAAACGCGGGTAGTCTTTGACCTCCACCGTAGGAAACGCCACCTGCTTTTCCTTCTGCAGGGGCAGAAGCTGCAGCAAGGTCTGGATGCCGTGCACCATGCCCGTCACGTCCCGTGCCTTCAACCGGACGGTGGTTCCGCCTGACTCCAGCCAGTACATCTCGGGCCGGTTGGCTTCAATGGAATCATAGGCCAGCACGATCCTGGAGTTCCTGCCTATTTTGGTCTGGGGCGTAGCAATTTCCAGGGTGAGGCCCAACTGGTCTTTGAGTAACCCTTGCAGGTACACCGCCTGCTCCTGGAACGGGGCATCAGCGATGAGCAGGGTGTGCTTGTTCAGGGTCACGGGTTTCTCGGCGGTAGCCGTGAACGAGACCGGTTTAGGCACTATGTTGTTGGGCGAGGAGGTTTGGTCTTTAGGCGAAGGAGTTTGCCCCTGGCAGTTGACAGAAACCACCATCCCCATCGCGAACAGGAAAGACAGCCAGCGTTTTTTCATTTGTATTGAGCGTTAGCCTTTCTTGCCAAAGGCAGGGCAAGAAAGGGTTTTGACAAAGGTAAAGCCAATGGCAAGACAGAGGCAAACGGAACGGCCTTTCTCCCCTTAACCGGGAGAAAGGCCGTTCCGTTTGCCTTGCCACAAGGTTTATGACTGCGGCCTAGGCTGCGGAAGCGCCTTACGTGGCAGTTTATCTTTCCTGATGGCGGTCTGGTACACGAAAGAAGCCACAATCACAGAGGCCTGCTTCAGGTCATCCGCTTCCAGGCGGTCATAGGTGTCCATGTTGGTGTGGTGGGTACGGGTGTTGTATTCCAGCTCGTCTTGGATGAACTGGAAGCCCGGCAGGCCCAATCCGTCAAAGGAAAGGTGGTCGGTGCCCCCGGTGTTGCGGTTGGTCACGGTAGTAGCGCCCAGGTCATGGAACGGCTTGAGCCATTCTTTGAACAAGGGAGCCACGGCCTCGTTGCCCTGGGTGTAAATGCCCCTGATCTTGCCCGACCCGTTGTCCAGGTTGTAATAGGCGGCAATCTTGGCGTGCTCCGGCAACAGCTTCATGGTAGCAGGATCTCCCAGGTGTTTCTTGGCGTAGCCGCGCGAACCGTGTAGGCCTTGCTCCTCGCCGCCCCACAGCGCAATGCGGATGGTGCGTTTGGGTTGCAGGTTCAGGGCTTTGATAATGCGTACGGCTTCCATCATCACGGCTACCCCGGCGGCATTGTCGGTGGCGCCGGTGGCGGCGTGCCAGGAGTCCAGGTGACCACCCAGCATCACTACCTCAGACTTCAGCTTTTTGTCGGTGCCCGGAATCTCCGCGATCACATTGTAGCCTTGGGGATCCTCAGTGAGGAAGCGGGTTTTGCTTTCCAACTCCACCTCCACCGGAATACCGGCGGCCACCAGACGGCTCATGCGGGCCAGGTCTTCCTGGGCTACCTCAAACTCAGGCAGTACGGGTTTGGCATCTAGCGCATAAGAAGCGCCGTTGCTGGTAAAGAACGTGCCGTGCGACCCGCTGCGGCCGCTGAACATGGCTACTGCGCCTTCTTTCAGGAACATCTCGCCCATTTTCACCATCAAGGCGCGGCGGGCCTGGAATGCAGCTCTCTGTTCATCGGTCATGGGCGTGCGGCCCGCCGTTGGCTGTACCGGCTCGGCCATTTTCTGGAGTTGCTCGTCGGTGTAGCGGTTGCCATCTGGGGTGAAGGTGGTTTTGATGGGGTTGGTCACCTCCATCATCACAATCTTGCCCTTCAGCTTGCCGGCGTATTGGGCCAGGTCTTCTTCTTTGGCGGCTTTCACCAGCATGACCTGCGCTTTCACTGGCCCGTTAGTGCCCGGCGTCCAGGCTTTGGGTGACCCGATCATGGGCTGGTAGTAGGGCTTGGTAAGCGCCAGGTAGGATTTCTCCACCTCCCAGCCTTTGCCGAAGTTGCCCCAGGGCTCAATCACGGCGTTCTTCAACCCCCAGGAGGTGAGCTTGTCCTTCGTCCACTGGTTGGCTTTGGCCAGCCCGGTAGAGCCAGACAGGCGCGGGCCGTTCACGTCTGTGAGGTAAAAGGCGATTTCCATCACCTGGGAGTTCTTGAGGCCTTCCTGGCGGATTTTTTCCACCACGGCCGCATCTAGCGGTTCGGCTTGCTGGGCAAAGGCGGGCATAGCCAGAAAGGCGGCCCCTAAAATGAGGTGTAGCGTTTTGTTCATGGGCGAGAGGAGGTTAGTATAGCGTGAGGTAAATATAGGCAACCGCCCCAGACTTTACCACCTCTGCGGTTAAAAAGCTCACCCAGAACCAGATGAAACCGCTTAGAACCGGCTCACGCCCTGGTCATACGTTCTCAGGTAACAGTTCTCCAGTTGGTACTTACCGGGTTTGATGATGCGGTACACCTCAATGCAAGACCAGCGGCCCATCAGCTTCTCAGAGCGGAAGTACTTTTTCACCAGCACCAGGTTCTTAGACGGCAACACCACCGGGTAGGAATAGGCGTAGTAGGTGATGGGCGCCAGGTTCAGTTCCTGCACCACCACGGTGCTGTCAGGAAAATCGGTTTCTGTCCATTGGGTTCTGGGTTGTTGTCTGATCCGGCTTTTGAGGCGCTCAAACTCGGGTTTGGTGAGGCGGTAATCCATCTTGAGCTGTGGGCCGGCGCCATGCAAGCCTTGCCGGGCGGCCAGGCGGCTTTCATCAGAGATGTTGACTTTGGCCCAGAGCGAGTCATTAAGGTACACCTCAGAGAGCTTCCAGGGCAGCATGTTCTTGTCTATGCGGTTGTGCCGTCCCTGCTGGGACGCCAAATACCGCATGAAGTCCTGCACTACCTTGTTTTCAGTGGCAGGCACCTGGGCCCCGGCCTCAGAGAAGAGCAGCGCCAGGCAAAGGAAAGAGAAAAAGGCTAAGGTTCTGAAACGCATGGCAGGCAAAGGACTAATCTGTTATTATCTAAAACGGTTCTGTTCTCAAGCAGGGCGTACGCCCCGGGACTTTCCCTCTCAGGTGCAACAAACGTCAAACGACGAACCTGATCTCCGTTTAAGGGCTGTTTTGGAAGAAACAACGCTTAACCGCACCTGGACCCCGGCAAGGTCGGGCAGCTGAGACAACTGCGGCAAGAGCGCTCTCGGGGTTCAGGGCTGTTTTGCCAAAACCGTGCCTAAAACCGCCTAAAAGGCCGCTCCCCAGAGGCTAATCCCTAACAGGAACCCTAGGGCAAAACCGGCATAGACCTGTTTGGTATTATGCGCCCCCAAGGCCAGCCGTGCAGAGATCACCGCCCCGCAGGCCACCGCCCCCAGCGCCATGGGGTACAGCAGGTAGTTCTCGGGGAGCCACCCGTGCAGCAGCACCATGATCCCCAAACCGCCGCCCAACCCAATGCTGTGAGCGCTTATCTTCCAGAACTGGTTGATGACCAAGGTCATGTACACCGAGGCCGTGACTAGCAACATGATCAGGAAGAACAGGTTGTCAAAGAAAGAGACGCGGAAGAACATCACCGTGAGCACCGTATAACAGGTGGCGGCCAGCAAGAGCGGCCACCGCCGGTCGGTGCGGGCGTCTAAGGTGATAGAGGTCACCACCCCCGCCTGCTGCATCATGAGCGTACCAAACACCGGCAACAGAAACGTGAGAATGAACACCAACAGCACAATCAGCCGCCTGCCTTCTGGCGGGTAAGAGAACACTTCTGGCGGCAGATAATACAGCAGCAAGCCAAACAGGTAGGTAGGCAGAAGCAACGGATGAAAGAGAACGGAAAGCGCCGTCGCGATGCGGGGATTCACTTTGGTAATTAGGAATTAAGAATTAGGAATAAGGAATCGGTTCTCAGGTGACTTGATTCCCTTCATGTGCAATAGAAAGTAGGGTTACATCATGCTTTATTAAAATTCTTAATTCCTAATTCTAAATTCCTAATTGGAAGCTTCGCTTCCTAAAGTTCTTTGCGCAACCGGGCTACCGGGATGTTGAGCTGCTCGCGGTACTTGGCTACGGTGCGGCGGGCAATGTTGTAGCCTTTCTCGTTGAGCATCTTCTCAATCTTGTCGTCAGACAAAGGCTTGCGCTTGTTCTCGGCTTCAATAATGTCTTTCAGGATGGATTTCACCTCGCGGCTACTGGCGTCTTCGCCGGCATCAGTGGCAATACCCTCTGAGAAGAAGAACTTGAGCGGGATGATCCCGAACTCGGTTTGCACGCTTTTGCTGTTGGCCACGCGGCTCACGGTAGAAATGTCCATGCCAATGTCCTCGGCAATGTCTTTCAGGATCATGGGCTTGAGCTTGCTTTCGTCGCCTTCCAGGAAATAGTCATACTGGCGGCGCAGAATAGCCTCCATGGTGCGCAGCAGGGTATTCTGACGCTGTTTGATGGCGTCTATGAACCACTTGGCGGCATCCAGCTTCTGCTTCACAAACGTGACCGTCTCCTTGAGCTTCTTGTCTTTTTTGGAGCCTTTGTCATAGGCGTCAAACATGTCGGCGTAGGAGCGGGAGATGCGCAGGTCTGGGGCGTTGCGGGCGTTGAGCGAGAGTTGGAGCTGGCCGTCTTCATTGGTGATGATGAAGTCTGGGATCACGTACTGCACACGGGTGGCGCCGCCGGTTCCGCCGGGTTTGGGGTTCAGTTTGAGGATCAGGTCAATGGCGGCCTTCAGCTCAAAGTCCTCTAGTTCCAGTTTCTGCTGGATCTTGGCGTAATGTTTCTTGGTGAATTCATCAAAGGTGTCCTGGATGATCTGCTCGGCCACCTCAGTGATCTCATCCGGGTCACGGCGCTCCAGTTGCAGCAAGAGGCATTCCTGCAGGTCACGGGCGGCAATACCAGGGGGGTCAAAGGCCTGAATGCGGCGCAGCACGTCTTCTATCTCCTGCTCAGAGGCCTCTATGTTCTGCGAGAAGGCCAGGTCATTGGAAATGGCCTGCAGCTCGCGCCGTATGTAGCCGTCCTGGTCAATGGAACCAATGAGTTGCTCGCCTATGGCCATCTGCTTGGGGTCCAGGTTCAGGAAACCCAATTGGTCCATAAGGGCATCGGTGAGCGAACCGGTAAACGCGATGGGCATCTCGCGGTCTTCCTCGTCGCCGGGCCCATCCCCCTGCATCTTGTAGCCAGCTATCTCGTCATCATTGAGGTAATCGCCAATGTCCACGTCATCGTCATCGCGGCGGGCTTCGTCTTCGGCAAAGTCATCCTCGGTGTTGTCGAAGTCATCATCGGCATCACTGTTGGCATCCTCGTTATCCGTCGCAGGCTCATCGGCGACATCCCCTTCCTCCAACGCGGGGTTCACCTCCAGCTCCTCTTTGATGCGGGCCTCCAGCTCAGCGGTAGGCACCTGCAGCAACTTGATGAACTGGATCTGCTGCGGGGATAGTTTCTGGGATAATAGCTGTTTTAAATCAAGTCTCTGCATAGGCAAACGGCACCGGCCACACAAGTGCGGACTAGCCCAAAGTTATGGTTTTTTACTACTGGAATGCAAAAAAGGTTGATCGCCCCCTGGGGCGAGGTAGCAGGGAACAGGCACCGCGTGGCAAGACTCCTGTTATTAACTAAAATTTTTGCTGTTCTCTACTTACTTTTGCAACAGCAGAATACGTGCTACCTGATACTTGCTACCCGATACGAGAAAGAATATGAAAAGAACCAAAGTAAAAGAAGTCCTCCACATGCCCGGCAGCGGCCAGGAGGTGTTGGTAAAAGGCTGGGTGCGCACCAAGCGCGGCAACAAGTTTGTGACGTTCATTGCCGTGAATGACGGCTCCACCATCCATAATATCCAGGTGGTGGCAGACATGAACCTGTTCACCGACGAGGCCCTGAGGGAAGTGACCACCGGTGCCAGCGTTTCTGTACTTGGTACTTTGGTTCAAAGCCAGGGCAAAGGCCAGTCTGTGGAGATACAGGCCCGCACTATTGAGGTACTGGGCACCGCTGACCCAGAAACCTACCCCCTGCAGAAAAAAGGCCACTCGCTGGAGTTCCTGCGCGAGATCGCCCACCTGCGCCCGCGCACCAACACCTTTGGCGCGGTGTTGCGCATTCGGCACGCCATGGCCTTTGCCATTCACCGCTACTTCAACCACAACGGGTTCTTCTACATCCATACCCCCATTATTACGGCTTCTGACGCCGAGGGCGCCGGCCAGATGTTCCGGGTGACCACCCTGGACCCGGTAAACCCACCCCGTACTGAAGACGGTACGGTTGATTTCTCTGAAGACTTCTTTGGCCGTTCCACCAACCTGACCGTGTCTGGGCAGCTGGAGGGCGAAGTGGCCGCCATGGCCTTGTCTGAGGTGTACACTTTTGGGCCTACCTTCCGGGCCGAGAACTCCAACACCAGCCGCCACCTGGCGGAGTTCTGGATGGTGGAGCCGGAAATGGCTTTCTATGAACTGGAAGACAACATGGACCTGGCCGAGGATTTCCTGCGCTACCTGGTACGCTACGCCCTGGACCACTGCCTGGACGATCTCCAGTTCCTCAACGACATGTATGACAAGGAACTCCTGAACCGCCTGGCCTTTGTGGTGGAGAACGACTTCCAGCGCCTGACCTATTCAGAGGCGGTGGCTATCTTGATTGATGCCAAGCAGAAGTTTGAGTACAAAGTAGAATGGGGCACTGACCTGCAGAGCGAGCACGAGCGCTACCTGGTAGAGAAGCACTTCAAGAAACCGGT
Organism: Rufibacter glacialis; assembly: GCF_008271745.1. Taxonomy (GTDB): domain Bacteria; phylum Bacteroidota; class Bacteroidia; order Cytophagales; family Hymenobacteraceae; genus Nibribacter; species Nibribacter glacialis. Next base: position 171,742 of record NZ_VKKZ01000021.1, read on the forward strand.
GATTCTGACCAACTACCCTAAAGACATCAAGTCGTTCTACATGAAGCTCAACGATGACAACAAGACCGTACGGGCCATGGACGTGTTGTTCCCGGGCATTGGTGAGATCATTGGCGGCTCGCAGCGGGAGGAAAACTATGAGAAACTGGTGAAACGGATGCAGGAGATGCACATTCCCGAGAAAGAGATGTGGTGGTACCTGGACACCCGCCGCTTTGGAACGGTGCCGCATAGCGGGTTTGGCCTGGGTTTTGAGCGCCTGCTCTTGTTTGTGACCGGCATGGGCAACATCAGAGACGTGATTCCTTTCCCACGCTTCCCTAAAAGCGCTGAGTTTTAATCAGCCTAAACGTCCTTCTTTCAGCCGCCCTTCTGGTTTTTCCCAAAGGGCGGCTTTGTTTTTGGCCTGTTTTCCGGAAAAGTCCCTTTTAACTCACCTAGGCTGGAGGTAGCGCAAGGAGGCGGTTCCAGCCTACGCTCATCTTTGCAGGACTTCCTTGGCTACTACACTCATTCCCTTGGCTCAACGTGCTGTCTTCTTGCCCGGCATCTCCCCTTTGCCTGGTGTTCCGCCCAAATGGACAGAACTCTCCCTTGCAGAACTGTCATTAAATACTTTTGGTGGCCACTTCTCGTAAATGGCTCTTTTTTCCTCAAGCGTTTAGGGGGTGTTTTTCCTATTTCGGCCCTGAAACATAGCCGTTCAGTCCCCTAAAGCAGTTCCTGTTATCCTTTCAAGCTATTTGGCGTATGTATGCATGCCATTTGCTTTAGAAAGCCAAATGACGTTTCAGCCTAAAAAAGAAAAGAGGGTATTAACGATTATATGGTTTTATAAGAATAATTACATCAACTTTGTTTTGTACAATATGATAAAATTATAAGCACTTTTATTCTCATTTATTTTAATTTTAAATGTATTCTCTTTTACTTTACCCTGAAACAAACAACAGACAACCTATTCAAGAACCATGATTAAATATTTTACCCTTCTGCTATTTATGTTCTCCCTTACCTTAGGGACCGCCCAAGCTCAGAGCGCGAGCCAAAAGGCCAAAGAGCGCCAGGCTCAGATGAAACAACAAGAAAAAGAGCGGGCTGAGCTGGCCAAGCAAAAAGCCAAAGAACGCAAGGAGATGGCGAAACAAAAAGAGATCGCCCGTCAGGCCCTGATTGACGCTAAGTATGAGGCTTTAGATGAGGCCTTGCTACAGAAAGAAGAAGCCAGAAGGATAGCTGAGAAAGAAAGAATGGCTGCCCTGAAACTGAAAGAGGAGGAGAGAGAAGCCGCCTTAGAAGAGAAAGAGAGGGCCGCCAAAGAAAAAGAGCGCCAGGTGAAAATGGCCCTGAAAGAAAAAGAGCAGGCCAAGAAATTAGCCGCCAAAGAACGGGCTCAGGAATTGAAAGAAAAGGAAGCAGCCCGCAAGCTAGCCGCCAAAGAAAAAGAGAGCAACAAAAGAATAGCCTCCAGCCAAAAATAGGCTTAAGACCTGCCCTATGTAAAGATCTACATAGGGCACTTCACTCCAACTCCCTTCCGTTAGAGTTGCCTCTAATAACAAATAAGCTTTCCTTCTTTTGGAAACAGCAAGAGCCCGCCGTAGCGGGCTCTTGCTGTTTAGGGGCTCTTTTCCCGAAATTAGGCCCAAACCGGAAACCCGCTTATCTCTCTCCTGCTACGGTTCATCCACCTCTCTCCACAGTTCATCCACCTTTATTTTCGGCCCTCTTCCTAGCGGTTCATCTTTGTTTAGAAACGAAGCAATACCGCCATGAAAACCGTTGTCCTCTTCACCCTCCTGCTGCTTACCCCTCTCCTTTCTCAGGCCCAGATTATCTTGCAAGGCCAGGTGCTGGATGGGTCCGGCCAGCCGGTCGTGGGAGCCAACGTGTACCTGAAGGGCCTGTATGAGGGCGCTTCCACGGATGGGGCCGGCGCGTTCTCGTTCACCACCAAGGAAACGGGTACCCAGACCCTGGTGGTCAGCTTCCTGGGGTTCAGCCCCCTGGAGCAACCGGTGAACCTGAGCCAGCCGGTGCCGGCGTTCCGCCTCACCCTGAAGCCCGACCAGCGGCAGCTGCAGACCGTGACCATCACGGCGGGCGCTTTTGAGGCCAGCGATGAAAAGCGGGGCGCGTTGCTCACCTCCCGCGACATTGTCACCACGGCCGGGGCCTCGGCGGATATCATGGGCGCGGTGAACACCCTGCCCGGCACCCAGAAAGTAGGCGAAGAGGGGAAACTGTTCGTGCGCGGTGGCGACAGCTATGAATCCAAGACATTTATTGACGGTCTGTTGGTGGCCAACCCGTACAATGCCAGCGTGCCGGACGTGCCTTCGCGGGGCAGGTTCTCCCCTTTCCTGTTCAGTGGCATGGCCTTCAGTTCCGGCGGGTTCTCTGCTGAATACGGGCAGGCCCTGTCCTCGGCGCTGCTGCTCCAGAGCCAGGGTCTGGCCGAGGAATCCCAGACCGGCTTCTCCCTCATGAGCGTGGGGGCCAGCCTCTCGCGCACCAAACGCTGGCAGAACACCTCCCTGGCCGTGTCTGGCGAATACACCAACCTGCAGCCTTACATGAACCTGGTGCCCCAACGCCGGGCCTGGCGCCACATGCCCGAGACCAAAGCCGGGAGCCTGGTGTTCCGGCACAAGCCTTCGGCCACCGGCCTGATCAAACTCTACGGCACCTACGCAGATAGCCACCTGGGCCTGTTGCAACCCAACCTGGACCAACCTGCCAGCCCTACGCCCATTGACGTACGCAACCGCAACCTGTTCCTGAACAGCACCTATGAAGAGACGTTCCAAGAGAAATGGACCCTGCAGGCGGGCATGGCCTTTACCCACACGGTGGATAACCTCGCCGCCGGCGATGCCCGGGTCAACACCCAGGAGAATGCCTGGACCGGAAAAGCCGTGCTAATCCGGGACCTGCACCACGCCGTCACGCTCCGCACCGGCCTGGAAGTACAGCTACGCGGCTACCGGCAGCAGTACCGGCAGCGTCTGGAGGATGACCACAGAACCGCCGCCGTGCCCGAGCAGAACCTGGCCGGGTTTGCCGAGGCCGATGTTTACCTGGGCGACAAGCTGGTGGCCCGCCCGGGGCTGCGTTGGGAGCGGTCCACCTTCCTGGCCCAGAATGCCCTCTCCCCCCGATTGGCCCTGGCCTACCAGGTCAGTACCCACGGCCAGGTGTCTTTTGCCTACGGCCACTTTTACCAGACCCCCGAGAACGATTTACTCAAGTACCGCCAACCCCTCACGTTCGAGCGTGCCGCCCACTACATCCTCAATTACCAGCGCACCGCCAACCAGCGTACCCTGCGGGTGGAAGGGTACTACAAAGACTACCGGAACCTTGTGCGCTACAATGCACCCCAGCTGCTGCAGGCCACTGAAATCACCAACGGGGGCCACGGCTACGCCCGGGGGGTGGAAATCTTCTGGCGCGACCAAAAGACCGTGAAAGGAGCCGATTACTGGGTTTCCTACTCCCTGCTGGGCAGCAAGCGCCTCTACAAGGGCTACCCGGTGGCGGCGCGGCCGGGCTTCGCCTCTTACCCACAACGTGAACCTGGTGTACAAGCAGATGATTTTCCCAATCAAGACCTACGTGGGCGTCACCGCTAGCTACACCAGCGGCCGGCCGTACCATAACCCCAACCTGGAAGGCTTCCAGCAGAGCCGCACCAGAAGCTACCAGGACCTCAGCCTGAACGCCAGCTACCTCACCACGCTGAAAGGCTACTCCACCATCCTGCACGTTTCCTGCAGCAACCTGCTGGGCCGCGAGAATGTGTTCGGCTACCGCTACGCTTCCTCCCCGGATGCCTCCGGGGCCTTCGCGGCCCAGCCGGTGGAGCCCGGCGCCAAACGCTTTGTCCTGGTAGCCCTGCTTATCTCCATCAATGACGCCAAGTAATGTGCTAATGATTTTTATGTGCCAATGTGCTACCTGGTTATCAGCTCCTCTTTCCTCCCCCCTTACCCATTTAATGGATTACTTCAGTTTCACCCTACTTTTCAAAAAACACCTTAAAAACAAAACGCCATGAAAAAATTACTCCTGCTTCCGTTCTTATTTTTAATGCTCTACGCGTATGCCCAAGGCGATTACCAAGCGGCCCTTTCCGAAGCCATTCAGCAACTCAGAGCCGCAAAAACCGCCGAGGACCAACAGCCGGTGGCCAACAAAATACAGCGCATCGCGGAGGCGGAGCCGAAGGAATGGCTGCCGGCCTATTATGCGGCCTACGCCAATACCGGCCTAAGCTTTCTGCTGAAGGAGGAAACCCAGCGCGACGCCGTCCTGGACAAGGCCCAGACCTACCTGGACCGGGCCCTGAAACTTAAGCCCCAGGAATCAGAGCTGTTTGCCCTGCAGGCGTACCTGCACCAGGCCCGGCTGGTCATCTCGCCTATGGCCCGGGGCATGAAATACGCCGGCCTGGCCACGGTAGCCCTGGAGAAAGCGAAGGAGCTGAATCCCCACAACCCCAGGGTGTACTTTCTGCTGGGCCAGAATGCCTTCAATACTCCGAAGATGTTTGGCGGTGGTCCCGCTGCCGCTAAACCCATCCTGGAAACCGCGAAGGAAAAATACCGCAGTTTTACCCCTTCCCACGCCTTGGCCCCTGCCTGGGGCGAGCAGGCCAGCCTGGCGCTTTTGGCGAAGTGTGACTAAAGAACCCTGCCGCCCCTGCCAGCCCGCGGGGCGGCAGATTATCGTTAAAATCCTTACCTTCCGGCCATGTCTAGTTACGGTATCCCTACCAAGCGCCTGCTCTCTGTTTTCAAATGGATGTTGCTGTTTGCCCTGCTGGCGATGGTGCAGGTGCTGCTGGCCTGCGAAAGCTGCCGCACCGACGGGAACCGGGCCTTTTATTATTTCCTGTACGCCTTCTCGCTTTTCTCTTCGCTGTGGCTGGGGAACGGTTACCTGAGCAATAACCTTGACCGGTGGGTTTCCTGGAAAGAAGCTCCCTTAAAGCGGTTTCTGGTCACACTTCTGGCCGTCTTTGTCTATTCTTCGGTTATCATTCTCCTGGTAAACTGGACCTGGTACGTGCTTCTTCCACAACGCGACATCAATTACCTGGCCACCCCCGTGGCCCGCTGGACCATGGTCACCCAGATGGTGGTGACGCTTATCATCACCATGACCATCCATGCCGTGGCGTTTTTGAACAGTTGGCGGGAGTCTGCGGTGAGCGCCGAGCGCCTGAAGCGGGAGCACGCGCTCTCGCGGTACGAGGCGCTCAAAAACCAGGTGAACCCCCATTTCCTGTTCAACAGCCTCAATGCCCTCACCGGCCTGGTGCACGAGGAGCCCGACCTGGCCGTGAAATTCATCAAACAACTCTCCGGCGTATACCGCTACGTGCTGGACTCGCAGCAGAAAGAAGTGGTGCCTTTGGAGGAAGAGTTGCAGTTTGCCCGCCAGTACGTGTTTCTGCAGCAAATCAGGCACGGGGCAGGGTTGCAGGTAGAGTTGCCGGCCAGCGTACCCCCTGGGTGGCAGGTACCGCCGCTGGCTTTGCAAACGGTGCTGGAGAACGCCGTCAAACATAACCGGGCTTGGGACAAAGAGCCCCTGCGCGTGACGGTGACTCTGGAAGGGGATTATCTGAAGGTAGAGAACAACCTGCAGCCCAAGGCCCAGCACGAGCCGCCCAGCAGTCTGGGGCTGGCCAACATCCAGGCCCGCTACGAGGTGCTGACCGATAAAAAAATGACGATTCAGAAAACCGATTCGGCCTTTACCGTGCGGCTCCCGCTTTTGTCGTTTCACCCGGCAACGTAAAGGGCAGGCGAAACAGCCATGTGCCCCACTCACCCTGGCAGTAAAAGCGCCGTTTCAAGGCTATTTTCCGGAAAACAGGCAATAAATAACCCATAACCTACCCATAATGCGGCAAGCGCTGATAGTAGAAGATGAACCTCTGGCGGCCAACCGGCTGGCCCGGCTCCTGGCGGCCCAAACCCAGGTTCCGGTGACCGTGGTGGCCCAATTGGCCTCGGTGCAGGAAGCGGTGGCCTATTTCAAGGAACAGCCTGCCCCGGACCTGGCATTTTTTGACGTCCAATTAGCTGATGGGCTGAGCTTTGAGGTCTTTGACCAGGTGGCCGTTTCCTGCCCCATCATTTTCACCACCGCCTTTGACGCCTACGCCCTGCGCGCCTTCAAAGCCAACAGCATTGACTACCTGCTCAAACCCATTGACGAGGAGGAACTGGCCCAGGCCCTCCGGAAGCTGCAACACCTGACCACGGGCACGCTGGCCGCAGCGGAGCCCAGCCAACTCCAGCTTCTGCAACAGGCCTTACAGCAACTGCAGAACCCATCGGCTAGGGCCTACAAGAACCGGTTCGTGCTGAAGGTGGGGGAACATTTGCGGGCTATTCCGGTGGAGGAGATTGATTTCTTCTACTCCTTTGAGAAAGCCACGTTCCTGCAGACGGCAGACAACCGGCGCTTCGCACTGGACTATACCATGGAGCAGCTGGAGCAGCTAGTAGACCCGCAGCGGTTCTTCAGGGTGAACAGGGGGTATCTGGTGCAGCTCAACGCCATTCAGGACATTGTGCAGTACTCCAACAGCCGCCTGAAGGTGGTGCTGCGCCACCATGCGCAGGAAGAGGTGCTGGTGAGCCGCGAGCGCGTGGGCGCGTTCCGGGCGTGGCTGGACCAGTAGCGCCGCCACCCCAGGAGCCGTTTCCAGAGGCCGGGGCACGGGTTGGTGAGCGTTTTGGGCCGGTTTCCCGTAAAACAGGTCTAAAACAGAATTTGTATGCAAAACTCAACCTCCCGTTTCTTCCCTAAAGCAATACGTAATGGCTTTGCACTTGTGGTTGCCCTGGCCTTTTTAACGATACTTTCCGGTTGCAGCAGCACCAGCAAATTGCCCCCGGCCCAGACCACGGCAGATTTCTACCAGAAATATAAAAACGAGGCCGGGTTCAAGGGCACCACCCTGCCCATAGGCCTGGTGACCCGCTACCTGCTCCCCAAAGATGCGGATTCCACGGTGACGGCGGCCCTGGCCAACATCACCTCGGTGAGGGTGCTTTCATTCACGCCCACCAATAACCGGGCTCAGCGCCTGCTGGAGCGCGGCCTCACCCAGGAACTGGACCAGGTGTTACAGAAAGAGAACTATGAGAACCTGCCGGTGGTGCTGGACAACCCGGGGGCGCTGCAGTTCAGGATGCGCGCTGCCCAAGACCAGGTGCAGGAAATAGTGGGCTACCGCAAATACGGCAACTCGTTTCTGATGCTCCAGATAAACGGCCGCTTCACCCGAGGCCAGGTAGAGCAGCTGCTCAAAAAGATTGACCCGGAGATTTTCCTGCCGCTGCTGGGGTAGCCACCCCCGCTCTCCCTGCCGAAGCCCCTGTTTAGAGGCTGGTTTTTCTAAACCAGCCTCTAAACAGGGGCTTCGCTTTAATTTTAATGAAGAGGACTATCAGGGAGCATCCTGCCTAGGCCCATAAAGCACTTTGTAGTTCGTATGACCGGTTTACAGAGCCTTAGATTCACCGGAACCTGCTTTAAAAAGGTCTCTAACCCCACTGCCAAAAAGCCTAAGCTGCACCTTGCGGGCTTACAGGAAACGCTTCTTAGTTACAGAGTGCAACCGGTTGCGGATGCTCTTGCAGATAGACGGTAAAGGTGGTGCCTCGGCCGGCCTCACTGGAGACTTCTATGCGGCCACCGCTGTTCTCAATGATGCGTTTCACGATATACAAACCTATACCGGTACCCTCCACGTGCGAGTGGAACCTCCGGAACATGGTGAACAGCTTCTCCTGCTGGTCTTCGCGGATGCCCAGACCGTTGTCTTGCACGCTCAGCACGACCCAGTCGTCTTGGCGGGCAGTTGTCACCTTCACCTTCAGCTTCCGGTTAGGGTCACGGTACTTGACCGCGTTAGACACCAGGTTGTAGAGGATACTGCGGAGGTTCTTACGGGCAAAGCGCACGCACTTGACCTGGAAACTCGCCTCCACCTGCACGCCGGCCTCCTGAATCATAGGGGAAATGTCTTCCTCCACCCCGGCCAGGATTTCGGCAAAGGAAAGGACCTCGGCCAGAGAATCCAGGTCTTTCTGCACTTTGCTTATCTCTGTGAGGTCATGGATGGTTCCTTTCAGTTTAGAGATAGAGGAAGCCACCATGTGCAGCAAGATGTGCTCTTCACTGTGCTCTTTGCCCTCTACGGTTTCCAGCAAGGCCGTGGTGAGCCCCTCCAGGTTGGCCAGCGGTGAGCGCAGGTCATGCGAGGCCGTGTACACGAAGTTGTCCAGGTCATTGTTGATGCGGGTAAGCTCCTGGTTTTTCTGGTTCAGCTCATCATTGATGGAAGAAAGCTGCTCGCGGCTTTTCACCTGCTCGGTCACTTCCACGGCAAAGGTCAGGATAGACTCCACCTCGCCCCTGCTGTTCTTGATGGGCTCGTACACCAGGTTGAAATACCGTACGTATTCTGGTTCCTGGGCGGAGCCCTCAAAGGTGATGGGCACCTCCTGCCCAATATATGGTTCGCCGGTTTCCACTATGCGCTGGATCACCGTTTTGAATCTCTCCCGCTGGGCCTCTGGCAGGCTGTTGAGGGCGTTCTCCCCTACTTTGGCTTTGCCGTGGTACAAGGTGCTCAGGTACGCGTTCACCAGGGTGTAGCGCAGGTCTTTGGCCCGCACCAGCCCCACAATGGCGGGCACCTGCATGAAGATGCGTTGCAGGGTATCTGCACTCTCCTTCAGTTTGCGCTCCATCTTGATCCGGTCACTGATGTCAATGGAAGACCCAATGAACCCCAGGAACTCCTCTCCCTCGGCGCTGAACCGCGGAATGCCCATGGTCACCACGCCCCGGTAATCACCATCCCGGCGGCGCAGGCGGTACTCAACCTTGAACTCGGTTCGTGATTGGGAGGCTTGCTGGTAGGCCCGGTTCATGGCCTGCCGGTCATCTGGGTGCACAAACGTCACCCACTCTTTGCCCAGGTTTTCTTCTAAGGTGGTGCCCGTAAATTTAAGCCACTGGCGGTTCACGTAGGTGCAGTCACTGTTCTGGTCGGTGATCCAGATCATCACCGGGGCACTGTCTGCCATGTTCCGGAAGCGGGCTTCGCTTTCCAGAAGCGCCTGCTGGGCTTTTTTCTCCTCGGTCACGTCGCGTACTTCCAGAATGTGGCCTACCACGGCCCCGCCCTGCTTCACAAATCGGGTAGAGCAGACCACCGGAATGGAGTTGCCGTTGCGGCAGAGGAAGGTGTCTTCAAACGTGAAGGCTTTTTGCGAGACCAGTTCCGGCGCCAGGTTACCAGGCTCCTGCCCTTTGTGCACCCACTCATACAGGGGCCGGCGCTTGAGTTCATCCAGGTCAAAGCCCAGCAGCCGCGCGGCGGCCGGGTTCTGGAAGGTGCAATACCCTCGGCCATCCAGCATGAACAAGCCCGCGGTGGTGTTTTTGGTGATGAGTTCTGTGAGTTGGTTTGACCGCAGGTAGCGCTGCAAAGACCACACCACGAAGAAGATAAGCAAACTGATGATACTCCCGCCCAGCAGGATCAGGTCATGCTGGTCAATACCAGAGGCTTCTGTGAAGGCGCGGGTGGCCTTGTATTCCATGGTCCAGGTGCGGCCGGCCACCCGAATCACATCCTGGGCCATCAGCAGGCTGTCTTCGCTTTCGTCTGCCTCCAGGTTGCTGGCGTTCCGGTACAGCAGGGCCTCTTCCTTTACCTCTTTGCCGTCATAGATGGAGATACTGATGTCATTGAAGTCATTCCCTATGGTGTTGTAGAACAAGTCTGCCGCTCTGAAGGGCGCATAGACAAACCCCTTCAGGTTGCTTCTGCGCGCAGCCAGGTCTACCGGGTCTTTGCCCCCATAGTACACCGGCAGATAGATCAGCAGGCCGGGCTGCGCCTTGCCTATGCTCTCCTGCACCAGCCGTACTTTCCCGGTCATGGCGGGCAGGTTGAAGTCACGGGCGGCTTCCATGGCTTCACGGCGGGTCTGGTCATTGAACATGTCATAGCCGAAGGCCCGCTGGTTCACGCCGGTGAGGGGTTCCAGGAAGATGATGGAAGAATACTCGGTGCGTGGCCCCTCTGGCCACACGCGGAAGTCAGAGAACCCTTCTGCCCTGATGCGGCGCTCCAGGTTAGGCACCTGCTCTGGCGTGGCCATGGCCGAAAACCCGATTCCCTGCACCCCCGGGTAGTTCTTGCTGATCTGCAGGGCGTTCAGGTAACTCTGGAAATCATGGCGGGTCACGGTGTCTGAGGCGGCAAACAGGCCGTTCACGCCTTTCAGGATCTGCAGGTAGTAGCCCATGCGCCGTTCCAGGGTAGCCTTGATCTGCACCTGCTTTATCTTGAACAGCTGCGCGTCCTCGGCCTGGTCATTGGCTCTGGACACGTAGTAGGCGTAGAGGGTCATGCCCAGCACCAGCACAAAGGAACCTAACGCCAGGTAATAATCTTTTAAGCGGGAAAACAGCATGTGGTATGGTCAGTTCGCTTCACCTTTTCACAGTCATGAAAGGGTGTTGACAGGTTGGCAAAACAAGACGCTACAACGGGGGGCTTTTATAGGTCTTTTTGAGATAACAGACAGATAACTCAAAAAAAGTTATGTCAGGTGGGCTTGCAGATACTGCTGTACTTCAGGCTTGTCATAATCTTCTTCGGTTTCAATATGCGCCATGAGGGCATTCATGATCTTTTCCTGCCGCTGCCCGTTGGCCAGTGCCTCGGCATACGGTAAATCTGGGGAAAAGGTAACCATGGAATACAACGGAAGCCAGGAGTCTGGGTATTGGGCGGTGATTTTGGCTTCTACCTTCTTCTGCAGCAGAAACCGCGGGTCGGCTACCTTGTCCCGCATCTCAATAAAGTTATAGACGGCCAGGTCAGCAATGGCGTCTGTGTTGGGCTTGCGCACGTCCTGGAAGGTCTTGAAGATGGTCTCCCAATCGTCCTGGTGCTGTTCCAGCAGGTTGCGCAGCACGGTGCAGTCTTCAAACCCGGCGTTCATGCCCTGCCCGTAGAAGGGCACAATGGCGTGGGCCGCATCTCCCACCAGCAGGATCTTGCCTGCGTGGCTCCACGGGAAGCACTTGATGGTCACCAACGTACCAATGGGGTTCTCAAAGAACTCCTGGGCCAGGTCTGGCATGAGGGCCGCGGCATCTGGGAACACCTCGCCAAAGAAACGCTCCAGATCCTCTGCCGTCTGAAGCGACTCAAAAGAGGGATTGCCCGCATACGGGAAGAACATGGTACAGGTAAAGGAGCCGTCCATGTTAGGCAAGGCAATCATCATGTATTGGCCCCGGGGCCAGATGTGCAGCGCGTTTTTCTCCAGTTGCCAGCCCCCGTCTGCGGCCGGCGGAATGGTGAGTTCTTTGTAGCCGTAGTCCAGGTAGGATTGCTCATAGTTGAACCGCTCTGTTTTCTGCAAAGACAACCGGACCATGGAGAAAGCGCCGTCGGCGGCGAAGATCACGTCTGGCTGGATCTGGTGCTCCTGCTGGGTGTTGGTATCCAGCAGGGTGACTTTGTTTGAGTTCACCTCCACCTCCAGGACCTGTTGCTGGAAATGCAGCGAAATAGAGGGTTGCGCCTCTGCCAGGTCCAGCAAGACTTCGTTCAGGCCACCCCTGGACACGGAGTAGATCGCCTGCCCTTCCTGCCCATAGGGCTGGAAAGAAAGATTGCCGTTTTTGTCATGCATTACCCTGCGGTACAAGGGAATGGCCACCTTCTTGATTTCTTCTGAGATGCCAATGGTTTCCAGCGCGCGCCAACCCCGATCACTCAGGGCCAGGTTGATGGATCTTCCGCCGCCAATGTCATGGCGCCGCAGGTCTGGCCGGCGCTCATACACATCTACCTTATACCCTTGCTTGGAAAGGTACAAAGACAGCAGGCAACCTACCAGGCCCCCGCCCATAACACTGAGATGGGAAGTTTTCTCCATGTATTGGGGTTATTTTTCTACCGTTGGCGCAAAAACAGCCATGAAATCATACATTCTACGGAAAGAAAAGGTAAACTTAGGTTAAAAATCGTGAAAAGCCGCTCCATGCCCGCTCCGTCCGCCCTATTTGTGCAGCACGTGCCCTCGCCCATTGGCCTGATCCAACTCAGTGGCACCGAAAAACACTTGTTTTCAGCCAAGTTTGTAGAAAACAGCCCGGAAAAGGATAGTCTGATGATCCCGGACTGCCTGCACGTAGCGGCCACCCAGCTCACAGAGTACTTCAACGGCCAACGGCACTCCTTTGATTTGCCGCTGCACGCCCAGGGCACGTTCTTCCAGCAGCAGGTGTGGCAGGCGCTGCAGGAAATCCCCGTGGGCCGCACCGACCATTACCTGGGCCTGGCCAAACGGTTGGGCAACGCCGGGGCCGTGCGCGCGGTGGGCGTGGCCAACGGAGCCAACCCCTGGCTGGTACTGGTGCCCTGCCACCGCGTGATAGGCGCCCAAGGCCAATTGGTAGGCTATGCCGGCGGCCTGTGGCGCAAAAAATGGCTCCTGGAACACGAAGCCAAAATGAGCGGCACGTATCAAACGAGTCTTTTCTGATTGAATGATTGAATGATTGAGAGATTGAATGAATGATTTGAAGATGGATGGATTTGAAGATTTGAGGATGTGGAAATTTGAAGATGGGTATTCCTTACTATGGCGCGGAAGTAACTTCCGTGACTAACAATTCGGGTACCACGAGCCACGGGAGTAACTTCTGTGCTATTAAAAAATCATTTCTACCTCACCACATCGTCCCTCATCCGCAGTCTATACCTAATCACTTCCTTCTCAAACTTTCCAATCCTTACATCTTCAAATCACTCCATCTTCATATCTCCAAATTTCCACATCTTCAAATTTCCCAATCTCTCAATCATTCAATCTCTCAATCATTCAATCAATAGATAAACCGAAAGGTGAGGTTGAGCCGGGGTTGTTGGGCTTTGGTGGTTTTGGGGAGTTGGTGGAGCCAGAAATGTTGGGTGGGACCGGCCATGAGCAGCAGGCTGCCGGAGGGCAACACCAGAGTGTGTTTCAGGTCTTTCTGCTGCCGGTGCCGGAAAGAGAAGGTGCGTTCCTGGCCCAGACTCACAGAGGCAATGATGGGGTTCTGGCCCAGCTCCCGTTCATCATCTGCGTGCCAGCCCATGCTGTCTTGCCCGTGGCGGTAGAGGTTCAATAATACGCTGTTGAAAGAGGCGCCGGTCAACTCCTGCAACGCAGTTCTTAAAATGGTTAACTCCGGTAGCCAGGGCAGCGGCTCCCAGATTAGGCCAGAATACGTGTAGGCTTTGCCCGCGTCGGCGTACCAGGCGGTGAGCCGGGGCTGGTCTATCTGCTTCCCGAACATCCTGATCTTTTCCTGCCGCCAGGCTACTTTCTGGGTAAGGGCTTCCTGCAAAGCCAGCTGGTCTTCTGCCGGAATAAAGGCTGGGATCAGATAGACGGTTGCGTCTGGCAAGGGCAATAGAAAAGAGGCAAATTGTTTCTGGAACGCGGTAGATAAATCCTGCATGTCTAGTTAAAACCTATTCCTTTCTTGCTGCGGCCGCTGCAGCCGCTACCTCTTCTCTTTCCTGTATTTCTAGCGGGGTTAAGGCTGGGTCCACAAACTCACCGGGGGTTCTGGTACGGTCTAAGTACTGCATGACGGGGGAAGCCAGAAAACCGTGCACAAAGATAGAAAGCAGGATGATAAAGCCCGCCACGGCCCAAATCTCCTGCGGGTCCATGAAAGAGGCCTTGCTTAACGCAAAAGCCACGTAAAAAATAGACCCTATGCCCCTGATCCCGAAAAAGCTGATGGCCCATTTCTCCGGCGTTTTCAGGGAAACCCCAAAAAGGCTCACAAACCCCGCCAGCGGCCGCACCACGAACACAAAAGCCACGCCCACGGCAATTCCCGGCCAGGTAAGGGCATCTAACAGTCCCCGAGCAATGCTTCCGCCCAGCACAATGAGCACAATCACCACCAGAATGCGTTCAATCTGGTCAGTGAAATCATGGAGCTCGCGGTGATAGGAATGGTCTTTCTCGTAGTTCTTGAGGGTAAGGCCCGTGATGAAAACGGCAATGAACCCGTAGCCGTGTACCATCTCGGTCAGGCCGTAAACCAACAGCGTGGCAGAGATAGCGACAAACCCGTCTTCGGTTTTAAAGGAACCCACCTTTTTGGGCAGCCTGAACAGCAGGTAGGCCAACGCCTTCCCCAAGAGGTACCCCATGGCCACGCCTGCCCCTATGCGGTACAGCAGATCATACCACAGCCAATGCACCAGCCAGTTCTCAGGCGCCAGGCCATAGGTGGCCAGGGCAATGGCCAGCCAGGTAAACGGGAAGGCCATGCTGTCATTCAGCCCGGCCTCGGCGGTAAGCGAGAAACGGGGTGCGTCTTCCACTTCCTGGCTGGGAGGGCCCACCTGCACATCAGAGGCCAGCACCGGGTCTGTGGGGGCCATGGCCGCCGCCAGCAACACCGCTGATGCCACTGAGAACCCCAGAAACTGCCAGGCCAGCCAGGCCAGCGCGCCAATGCACAACAGCATGGTCCAACTCACCAGCCGGAGCGGCACCTGCCAACTGGCCCAGGAGACGCTCCGGTTGATCTTGATACCCGTTCCCATGAGCGTGATGATGACGCATAGCTCTGAGAGCCGCAGCGTGAGGTCATTCTCGCGCAGCGGGTCAGGTTCCGGGAAGCCTAAGGGCAGCTTGTACAACCCATACCCCACCACCACAAAAAGCATGGCGTAGGAGAAGGGCACTTTCTTGAACCAAATAGGCAACCAAGCCATGGCCAGCGCCGCGGCACCGATGACCACAAAAGAGAGCAGGTAAATGTCCATGGCAGGTAATTCTTCTGGAGGGGTAGGCGTAAAAAAATCACGAAACCTTATTACATACGGGAAACCTGCGCTTTTTCCTGCTATATTTTATAAAAAAAGGTCAAAATCACCCATAAATTTCTGTTCCATCTTTTTCTCCCTTTCTGACCTCTCCTCCCAAGCCTATAAAATGAAAAAGACCGTTTGGTGGCTGTTTTGTAGAAAACGGCCACCAAACGGTCTTTTTTAGGAAGAGCGAAAATCTATAAAAGCTTATACTTCCAGGTTAGCTCGCCAAAAAACTAGCTTCTGAAATGCTGCGCCAGGAACTGGCCAAACCGGTATACGTCTTCAAAGGTATTGTACATGGGCGTGGGGGCTACCCTGATCACGTTGGGCTCGCGCCAGTCCAGGATGAAGCCGTTGGCCATGAGCGTGTCAAACAGTTGGCGGCCGTTCTGGTGCACCAGCAGGGACAACTGGCAGCCTCTGGCCGAAGGTTCTTCTGGGGTGATTACCTCCAGGGCTGTTTTGGGTTGCTGCAATTCTTTGATCAGGAACTCCAGGTAGCCGGTGAGTTTTTCGCTTTTAGCCCGAAGATTGTCCATGCCAGCCTGGTCAAAGAGTTCCAAAGAGGCTTTGTGCACCGCCATGGGCAGCACCTGGCTGTTGGAAAGCTGCCAGCCATCGGCTCCGGCCATGGGAATAAAGCCTTTCTTCATCTGGAACCGCTGGCCCTGGTCATGGCCCCACCATCCCGCAAACCGGGGCAGGTCTGGGTTCTGCGCGTGCCGTTCATGCACAAACACCCCAGAGGTTCCCCCCGGGCCTGAGTTCAGGTATTTATAGGTACACCACACGGCAAAGTCCACGTTCCAGTCATGCAGGCGCAGGGTGACGTTGCCGGCAGCATGGGCCAGGTCAAACCCGCACATTGCTCCCACGGCATGGGCTTCCTGGGTAATGGCCGCCATGTCAAACACCTGCCCGGTGTAATAGTTCACACCGCCCATCATCACCAGCGCCAGTTCGCTTTCGTTTTCCCGGATGGTGGCCAGAATGTCTTCGGTGCGGAGGATGTGCTCGCCCGGCCGGGGGGCTACCTCCAGAATGGCTTCGTCTGGATTGAACCCGTGGAATTTCACCTGGCTTTCCAGGGCGTACTGATCAGAGGGGAAGGCGCCGGCCTCCGTGAGGATTTTGAACCGTTTGCCCTGCGGCCGATAGAAGGAAACCAACATAAGGTGCAGGTTCACGGTAAGTTGATTCATGACCACTACCTCTTCGGGCCTGGCACCCACTACCCGGGCGGTAGGCGCTGCCAGCAGGGTGTGGTACGTGAACCAGGGAGAGTCGCCGGTAAAA
Source organism: Rufibacter glacialis (assembly GCF_008271745.1). Classification (GTDB taxonomy): domain Bacteria; phylum Bacteroidota; class Bacteroidia; order Cytophagales; family Hymenobacteraceae; genus Nibribacter; species Nibribacter glacialis. Next base: position 187,982 of record NZ_VKKZ01000021.1, read on the forward strand.
TGGCCTTCCACGCCTAGTTCTGCCCATTTGGTCATTTCCTGCTCCAGGGCGGCACGGGCGGCTTTCGGCTGAAGGCCGAGGGAGTTGCCGCACAGGTACACCGTGTCGGTGCCGTTTTGCTGTGGAATAAAGTAGTGGTCTCTAAAGGAACGAAGGGAATCTGCCTGGTCCTGTGATTGGGCGTAGGCAAGCGTATTTTGGTAAGACATGAAGTTCTTTAACTAGCTGGGTGGAACGGTTGGCTAAATTACCTAACAGGCGTTAGACTACCATATACTTTTGAGGAAACTCTACGGCCGCGTTTACCAGCCGTTTTGGTCCTGTTTTAGAAGAACAAGCCCTAACCCCACCTTTTTGTTTTAGCCGGGGAACCTAACCTATTTTAAGCCCGGCTTCCCCCAGAGGTCACCCTTGCCTGGCCTGCGTCCGGACCTGCCCCATAAACCGCTCTTTCTCCAGCCCCAGCCACTGCAGAGCTGAGCCGCTCAAGAGCATTTCCTTCACCTCCTGGGTATAGGGCATGGATTCAATCAACTTGCCGGGTTCCAGTTCACCCAGCGGGAAAGGGTAATCTGAGCCCAAGGCTACTTTGTCGGCCCCGAACTGCTTTACCACGAAGTCAAGGGTAGTAGGGCAGTGCACCAGGGAGTCTATCCAGAACTTGCCCACGTAGTTCTCGGGGGCTACGGGGTTGTCTACGGCGCAAAGGTCGGGGCGCACGTCAAAACCGTGCTGGATACGCCCCAGCGTGAACGGGAACGAACCGCCGCCGTGCGCAAAAGCCAGCCGGAGTTTAGGCAACCGTTCCAGCACCCCCCCGAAGATAAGGGAGCAGATGGCGCGGGAAGTCTCGGCGGGCATGCTCACGAGCCAGGGCAGCCAGTACTTGCGCATCTTCTTTTCACCCATCATGTCCCAGGGGTGCACAAAGACGGCGGCTCCCAGATCAGCGGCCGCCTCAAAGATGGGGAACAGCGCGGCATCATCCAGGTTGATATCGTTTATGTTGGAACCGATCTGCACGCCCGCCAGCCCCAGTTCCTTCACGCAGCGCTCCAGTTCCTTGATGGCCAGCCCCGCGTCTTGCATGGGCAGGGTGCCCAGGCCCACAAACCGCGTGGGGTAGCGGGCCACCACACCGGCGATATGGTCGTTGAGAATCTTGGAGAGGTCCCAGGTGTGCTCGGGCTTGGCCCAGTAGTTGAACATGACCGGCACCGTGCTCAGCACCTGCACCTGCACCCCGTGCTGGTCGCACTCCCGCATGCGGGCGGCGGGGTCCCAGCTGTTTTCCTGGATTTCCCTGAAGAACCGGTCATCCAGCATCATGCGGGCGCAGCAGGGCTTGTGGTGCTCCAGCCGCACGAAGCCGCCATACCCGTACCGCTCCCGCAGGTCGGGCCATTTCTCCGGCAGGATGTGCGTATGGATGTCTATTTTAAGCGGTTGATGCGACATGGAAAACAAGACAAACAAGTAAGAACGGTTGCTCAACTTACGAAAACTCTGGCACATAGTCTTGCCAGCACGACGACACGGCTCTTTTTCGGCTTTCTTTTGGCAAAACAGGCCCAAAACTTCCGACTTGCCTCCTTCTGTCACCCGAGTTTTTGGTATATGTGCATCAGGTTAGATAAACTTACGGCATCATTCACCTTATACCTTATTACACCATGACCCGTCAATTATTCTCCTCCGGCGCTCCCTGGGAAACCAGCGTAGGCTACTCGCGCGCCGTGAAAGTAGGCCCCCTGGTAGAAGTGGCCGGCACCACCGCCGTGGAGAACGGGCAAGTCATAGGCCCCCACGACCCGTATGCCCAAACCGTGTGTATTCTGCAGAAGATAGAGCGGGTCTTGCAGGAGGCCGGGGTTTCTCTGAAGGACGTGGTGCGCACCCGCATGTTCGTGACCGATATAAGCCAATGGGAGGAAGTGGGCCGGGCGCATGGGGAGTTCTTCAAAGACATCAGGCCGGTGACTACCATGGTAGAGGTGAAGGCCCTCATTGATCCTGCCCTTCTGGTGGAGATAGAAGCCACTGCCTACTGCACCTGACTCACTTTATAGGCCGTTTTTCAAAAGCAACCTAGAAATCCAGCATGCTCGGTTTAGTCTCTTTATCAACAGATTAAGTTTTATCCAAAATAAACGAGCCTAACTTGCAATCCTATGCGTTTTACACCTGTTTATTTGAGAATACCGCAAAAAGTAAGTAGGTTGGAGAAAAGTAGGAAACTGATTCCCCCCTCTTTTCCCTCCTGCCTATGGAAACCGTACTTGTTTTAGGTGGCACCGGCAGCCTAGGCGCCAGCATACTGGAAGTGCTGAAACACCAGCCTTACCGGATACGCGCCACGGCCCGCACCGCCCTGAAAGCAGAGCAGCTACAACCCTCCGTAGATGAAGTGGTGGTCTGTGACCCTACCCAACCAGAGACCCTTACGCCCCAGCTAGTACAGGGCGTGGATTACATTATTTCGGCGCTGGGCAAAAGCCTTCGTCTCTCAGACCCCAGCCGCACCTCGTTCCATGAGGTGAATTTCCAGGGTAACCTGAACGTGCTCCAACTGGCCTTGGCCCATGCCCCGCACCTGAAGAAATTTGTGTACGTGGGCGCTTTCAGCGGAGAGCAGCACCCCAAAGTGGCGTATTTCAAAGCCCATGAGGATTTCGCGCGGGCCCTGCAGGCCAGCCGCCTGCCCGCCACCATCATCAAACCACCCGCCCTTTTCTCTACCTTCCTGGACCTGCTGCCCATGGCCCGCAAAGGGAAACTGGCCTCTATCGGGCCCGGGGAGGGTATCACGAACCCCATCCATGAGCACGAGGTGGCCGAGGCCTGCGTACGGGCGCTCACCCAACCCGAGACCACGGTGGAACTGGGCGGACCCGTGACGTATTCCCGGCGGGAACTGGTGCAACTCATTGGCAAGGCCGCAGGCAAACGCACCCCCGTGCCGCAGGTACCATATTGGGTGGTGCAGTCTTTTCTGCCGGTGGTGCGCCTGGTGAACCGGTCGCTTTATGAGAAGGCCGCCTTTTTTGTGGAGGTGACCAAACGGGACTGCGTAGCGCCTTTCAGGGGCACGCGTACGCTGGAAGATTATTTAGCCGAACATGTATAGCAACTCTGTTGGGGCATCCGCCGTTTTTCCCGATATTTGCTTGTACTTCGTTTTAGAAAACCGCAATGGGAAGAGCATTTGAGTTCCGGAAAGCCCGGAAAATGAAACGCTGGGACATGATGTCCAAGCAGTTCACCCGCATAGGGAAAGAGATTGTGATGGCTGTGAAGTCCGGCGGCCCTGACCCAGACACCAACGCCCGCCTGCGGGTGTGCATCCAGAACGCCAAAGGGGTGAACATGCCCAAAGACCGCGTGGAAGCCGCCATCAAACGGGCCCAAGGCAAAGAGGAAAGCGATTACTCAGAAGTGGTATATGAAGGCTACGGCCCGCACGGCGTAGCCGTTCTGGTAGAGACCGCCACGGACAACGTGAACCGCACCGTGGCCAACGTACGCATGCACTTCAACCGCACCGGCGGTGAGCTGGGCCGCACCGGCCAATTCGATTTTATCTTTGAGCGCAAGGGCGTGTTCCACCTGAACGGCGAAGGCCTGGACCTGGAAGAACTGGAACTGGACCTGATCGATTTCGGGCTGGAGAGCATTGACAAAGACGAAGAGGAGAACGAGATCATCATCCAAACCTCTTTCGCGGATTTTGGTGCCATGCAGAAAGCCCTGGAAGAGCGCGGCCTCCACGTGAAAACCTCTGAGCTGCAGCGCTACCCTACCGTGCTGAAAGAACTTTCCCCAGAGCAGCAGGAAGACATGACCAAGTTGCTGGACCGCCTGGAAGAAGACGATGACGTACAGGCCGTGTACCACAACATGAAAGAAGACCACGAAGAAGAATAACCTGCGTTTGGAGCTTGTTTTGTAAAGAATGGCTCTGAAACGGCTGCTATAGCAAAGGCCCGCTTTCTTTGGAGAAGGCGGGCCTTTGTGTTGAATACCTAATAGGAATTTGCTACAATATGTCTATTTAGGAATTTCTACTTTGGCCTCTTTCCAGTTGAGGTTCGGGTATTCCACCTCAATCGTTTTATCAAGTTCCTCCTTATTATTTGTAAAAGAAACCAGCTCTTTATCAAAATGCCAGGTACCTAGGTAGTACACTGAGTTATCGGCCACCACAAAAGAGTATTGCTCTAAATCCTCTTTCTTAATTTCCCCTCTCCTTAGTTTATCAGCAACACTTGATGATTGCACACCTTTGTAGATATGCTCTGTAAACATCTGACCACCATACCACTTGCTTTCAGTCCACCAGTAGCTAAGTATTTTATAGGTGCCCGGTTTCAGGAAGAAACAAAAAGTATTTTCCTTTGCTGATTTAAAGGTGGGTTTAACTCTGAAACTGAAAATTTCTTTCGTCTCTGTATTCTGAATCCGGATATCCTGCGCAAACCCTCCACTACTGAAACCTAACCTTTGCACAAAGCTCCCATAAATTACACCTACTTTCTCTTTTTTAGAGTCTTGTTTTGTAACTGATTTTAACTGCTTTATACTTTGCCCATTAGAAACCAGAGTTGTGAAGGTTAAAAGAAGGAATAGAAGCCCTGAAGTAAGTTTCATTTATTTTTTTATTGTATCTAACCAAATATCTTACAAAGGTACTGAGGCCTTTTTAATTTGTACAAAAGGTCCTTTCAGGATGACAATGGAGCAGGAAAGTTTTCTCGTTTACCTATTGAGCTACCCGCCTGCCGGCTTCACCGCTACTGCCTACGGTACTTAAGCCACGCGCGGCGCGTGTACCACGTTATTCCTGGAGAAGACTTCGGCCTCCTTAGCTAATATCCTCCAACTTGATGATCTTATCTCTTGAAAAGGTAAAGACAGATTTCCCCTGCAACTTCAACGCATCACCCTTCTTTTGCCCGGTGGGAAAATCCATGGCCAGAACGGCATGATAGTCTAGCACCACTTCCGTTTGGTCATCTTGGTGATAGAAGGAAATAGGCGTTTGCTTTCTGGAAGAGAAGTAGGCCTTTGCCTGCTCGGCTTGCTGTTTGAAAGGATCTACTCCTTTTAAAGATAAATTGACCTCGCCGTTCGCCACATTTTCAAAGACAATGTCCTCGCTGAAATGGGCCACCATTCCCTCTACATCAAACCGGTTGTAGCTTTCCAGATACTTAGTAATGATCTGTTCTCTTTGAAGGTGATCCATTAGCGGCTGTGTTGTTTTATGTGCATCTGGCAATTAAGGGCCAAAAGATTAAGCGTAGCAATAGCCTGCCTAGTTCGCCCACAAGATTTTTTCAGGATGACAACGGGGGACAGAAAGCAGGTAAGAAGGGGCAATTTGACAAGTTACGGCGCCACTTCCGGTTTCGCCATCACTTCACCGCAGGTAGAGCAAGTGCGTTTCTCGTCTGAGGCCCAGAAGGAATTCATGACCACGGGTAACTGGCCTACTATATCGGAGACCGGGATAAACTCCTCGTGCAGTTTGGTGTGGCAGTTCTCACAGTACCACTGGAATCCGTCCAGTTCGCTTTCATCGCGGTAGCGTTCCATCACCAGACCCACGGTATTAGGCCCCCGGCGCGGAGAGTGCGGCACGTTGGGCGGAAGCAGGAAAATGTCACCCTCGTTGATGTGGATGTCTTTGAATTCGCCGTTGTCAATGACCTTGAGTACAATGTCGCCCTCCAGCTGGAAGAAGAATTCCTCACCATTGTTGATGTGGTAATCTTTGCGCGAGTTGGGTCCGCCCACCACCATCACAATAAAGTCTTTGTTGTCTTTGTACACCTGTTGGTTGCCTACCGGCGGCTTGAGCAGGTGGCGGTGTTCCTCAATCCATTTCTTGAAGTTGAAGGCAGGTTGTAAGGCCATGGCAGTAGCGTTTGAGTAGAAAGTGCGTCTTTGGTTCAGGCCAGAGACTGCCCCAAGGTACGAAACCTCCTGCATAAAAGATAGACACCGCTTTTGGTCTCTTTTTTAGTAAACAGCTTGAAAACTACTGCTCCTCTTTTTCGACCTCATTACTTATTGCCTTGGTTTGTATACCTGACTGATGGAGGACGGCCCATCCCCACTTCCATCTTTCTGCCCACCCCTTTTGTCTTTCTTTGGCGGCCGCACTTCTTTTTTGTTTTCCTGAAAAGAACTTCGTGGGCGAACCAGAAAAGCATTAATAGAAGCGCCAGTACAGCTTGTCCGCAAGATCTTTCCAAGAGGATAAGGGCGAGAAGAGGTACTTCACGGCTTTATTTCCTAATTTGACTACTTAGAACCCAAGACTCTAGACTCAGAACTCTTTACCATGGACTTGAATTTACAGCACAAGCACGCCGTGGTCTGCGGCAGTACCCAGGGCATAGGCAAAGCGGTGGCCCTGGAGTTAGCGCTTTTAGGCGCTACGGTCACGTTGGTAGCCCGCAACGAAGAACGCCTGCAGGAAACCCTGCAAGAACTTCCCACTGAATTTGGCCAACAGCACCAGTACGTGGTAGCCGATTTCAGCCGACCTCGGGAAGTGCAGGAGCGTTTAGAAGCTCATTTAGCCAAACTAGGCCAAGCGCACATCCTGGTGAACAACACCGGCGGCCCCGCGGGCGGACCAGCTTTAGACGCTGCTCTGGAGGAATTTGAGAATGCCTTCGCGGCGCACCTGCTGTCTAACCACGTGCTGGTACAGGCGGTGGTGCCGTACATGAAAGAGGCACAGTACGGCCGCATCATCAACATCATCTCTACCTCGGTGAAGCAGCCCATCAGAGGTTTGGGCGTTTCCAACACCATCAGAGGTGCCGTGGCCAACTGGGCGAAGACGCTTTCCTTTGAACTGGCTCCCTTCGGGATTACGGTGAATAACGTGCTACCAGGCGCCACGCTCACCGCCCGCCATCACTCGCTGATTGCAACCAGAATGCAGAAAACCGGTCTCCGCAGAGAAGAAATTGAAAAGGAGATGCTAGCCGGCATCCCAGCCAACCGGTTCGCGAAGCCAGCCGAGGTAGCCGCCGCCGCCGCGTTCCTGGCTTCTCCTGCCGCAGGCTACATCAACGGCATCAACGTACCCGTAGACGGTGGCCGGTTAGGGAACCTCTAAAGGGAGTTCTGAGTCTTGAGTTCTGAGTCTTGAGTCTGCAAAAGATTGTTACCTACTCCAACATGGGAGGAAGTTGCGTTTTGGGCTTGTTTTCCGGAACACAGGCTCAAAACGGAAAACAGCAGAATCCCCCTCTCCCTGGAGGGAGAGGGCTAGGGTGAGGGGGCAGCGGCGGTTTCAAGACTAAAGCTTCTCCGGTTTGTTACAGTTTTTTTTAAGGATTGTTGTTTCATGGGGAAGACTTTCCTGTTTGGAAGCTAACTCCCCCCTCATCCTACCCTTCTCCCTCAGGGAGAAGGAACGCCGCCTTTACTTCTTGAAGCTGATGGTTGTAAAGGGAAGTAGTTTCGTCCAGCGTTTTATGTCTAACCTCTAGCGCCTTTTCTATGCTGCACCTCCAGAACTTCCTCAACGGTACTTTCGTGGCTCCGGTCTCGGGTGCGTACCTGCCCAACCTCAATCCGGCTACCGGGGAAGTGTATGCGCAGATCCCGGATTCTGACGAGCGTGATGTGCAGGTGGCGGTAGAGGCGGCGCAGGCGGCGTTTCCGGCTTGGTCTGGGCTATCAGCCGAAAAACGGGGCCGTTTTCTCATAAAGCTCTCTGAACTGATTGACCAGAACCTGGAGCGGTTGGCGGAGGCCGAGACCACGGATAATGGCAAGCCGCTCTCGCTTTCCCGTACCGTAGACATCCCCAGGGCCAGCAGCAACCTGTATTTCTTCGGCACCGGCGGGCCACACTTCGCCTCTGAGGCCCACACCATGGAAGGCGTGGCCGTGAATTACACCGTGCGCAAGCCGCTGGGCGTGGTGGCCTGTATTTCCCCGTGGAACCTTCCGCTGTATCTGTTCACCTGGAAGATTGCCCCGGCCCTGGCCGCCGGGAACTGCGTAGTAGCCAAGCCCTCAGAAATCACGCCCTACACCGCCCATCTGCTGGCCGAACTCTGCGTGGAGGCCGGCTTACCCCCGGGCGTGCTGAACATCGTGCACGGCACCGGTCCCAAAGCCGGCGCTGCCCTATGCGAACACCCCGAGGTAAAGGCCATTTCCTTCACCGGAGGCACCCAAACCGGTAAAACCATTGCGCGCATGGCAGCGCCGATGTTCAAGAAACTGTCGCTGGAACTGGGCGGCAAGAACGCCACCGTCATCTTCGCGGATTGTGACTTCGAGAAAACGGTGAACACCGCCGTACAGGCTGCCTTCGCCAATCAGGGCCAGATCTGCCTCTGCGGCTCGCGTATTCTGGTGGAGCGTCCGCTGTATGACCGTTTCAAAGCCGCTTTCCTAAAACGAGTCGAAAACCTGACGGTAGGTGATCCCTTGGAGGAAGGTTCCCGCATGGGTGCCCTCATTTCCGAGGCGCATCTGCAGAAAGTGCAGGACTACATCGCCTTGGCGCAGGAAGAAGGCGGCACCCTGCTCACCGGTGGCGAACGCGTGCAATTGGAGGGCCGCTGCGCGAACGGCTTTTTCCTGCAACCCACCGTCTTTGAGAGCCTTCCCCACACCTGCCGCACCAACACCGAGGAGATCTTCGGGCCGGTGGTTACGCTCCTGCCCTTTGATACCGAGGAGGAAGCCCTTGCCTACGCCAACCACACCCAATACGGCCTCGCCGCCTCCGTCTGGACTCAGGATCTGACCCGCGCTCACCGGGTAGCGCATCAGTTGCAAGCGGGCATTGTATGGGTGAACACCTGGCTCCTGCGCGATTTGCGCACCCCCTTTGGCGGCACCAAGCAAAGCGGCGTAGGCCGCGAAGGCGGTTGGGAAGCCCTCCGCTTCTTCACCGACCCGCAGAATGTGTGCATTAAGTTTTGATTGAATGATTGAGAGAATGAATGAATAAGAGATTGAATGCTTTCTTGCCCCATAATTCTCTCAATCATTCAATCTCTCAATCACTCATTACCTAATAAATGCCTACTTTTAAGGCTAAGAACTTTCTAACAAACCGAATGAAACATAGAATGAACCGCTGGCTGATAGCGGCGTGCTGCCTGGTGATGGCGGTGAGCGCCCAGGCCCAGCAGAAACGCGACTTTGATTTGGACGACATTTTCCGGAAAGGCACCTTCCAGGCCAAATCAGTCTATGGAGTGAACTGGATGCGAAATGGTCAGTATTACTCGTCGCAGGTAGCGGACCAGAAAAACCAGGCCGTAGACGTGGTGCAGGTAGACGTGACCACCGGCCAGCCCGTGAGCACCCTCATTGAGGGCGAAGAAATCAAGGTAGACGGCAAGACCCTGGCGTATGACAACTACAGCTTCAGCGCCGATGAGACCAAAATCCTGTTTGAGACTGAGCACGAGCCCATCTACCGCCGCAGCAGCAAAGGCCATTTCTACGTGTATGACCGTGCCAGCAAGAAACTACAGAAACTGAGCCAGGGCGGCAAGCAGAGCTACGCCACCTTCTCTCCAGACAACAAGTACGTGGCCTTCATGCGTGACAACAACCTGTTCTACGTAGACCTGGCCACCATGCAGGAGCGCCAGATCACCACCGACGGGAAGTGGAACTTTATCATAAACGGGGGCACGGATTGGGTGTACGAAGAGGAATTCAGCTTCGCGCAGGCCTTCTTCTGGTCGCCGCAGGGAGACCAGATCGCCTTCTACAAGTTTGATGAGAGCCAGGTACCCGAGTACAACATGCAGATGTGGGGCCCACTCTACCCGCAGGACTACAAGTTCAAGTACCCCAAGGCCGGTGAGAAAAACGCCACGGTGGCTATCTACACCTTCCACCTGGGTTCCGGCAAAACCACCAAGATGGAAACCGGCACTGAGCCGGAACAGTACATCCCGCGCATCAACTGGACTAACACGCCCAACATGCTCTCCATCCGGCGCATGAACCGTCTGCAGAACACCCTGGAGATCCTGCACGCCAACACCCAGACTGGCCAGAGCAAGGTGATCCTGAAAGAGACCGACAAAGCCTACATTGACGTCACCGATGACCTGACGTATCTGGCCAACGGCAAGCAGTTCGTGCACAGCTCAGAGAAAGACGGTTTCAACCACCTGTACCTGTATGACATGAACGGCAAACTGGTGCGCCAGATCACCAAAGGCAATTGGGAAGTGAGCAACTTCTACGGCGTTGATGAGAAGAACGGCCTGGTCTATTTCACTTCTACCGAGGTGTCTCCGTTGGAGCGCCACCTGTACAGCATGGGACTGAACGGCAAGAACAAGAGACCCCTCACGCCCGCCAAAGGCACGCACACCATCAACCTGAGCCGCGACTTCAAATACTACCTGGACTATCACTCCACCATCACCTCGCCCACCGTGGTCAGCCTGCATACCTCAGACGGAAAGCAGATCAAAGTCCTGGAGAGCAATGAGAACCTGAAGAACACCCTGGCCAGCTACAACATGCCCAAGCCCGAGTTCTTCCAGTTCAAGACCTCTGAGAACGTGACCCTGAACGGCTACACCATCAAGCCCACAGACTTCGACCCGAACAAGAAATACCCGGTCTTGATGTTCCAATACAGCGGCCCCGGCAGCCAGGAAGTGGTAGACAGCTGGAGAGGCCGCAATTACCTGTGGCACAGCTACCTCACCAAGCAAGGCTACGTGATTGCCGTGATTGACAACCGGGGCACCGGCGGCCGCGGTGCAGCGTTTAAGAAGATGACCTACGGCAACCTGGGCCACTATGAGATCCTTGACCAGATGGAAGGCGCCAAACACCTGGGCGGCCTGCCCTATATTGACAAAAGTCGCATAGGTATCTGGGGCTGGAGCTTTGGGGGCTACATGAGTTCCCTGGCCATCACCAAAGGAGCAGACCTTTTCAAAGCAGCCATTGCCGTGGCACCGGTGACCAACTGGCGCTTCTATGACACCATCTACACCGAGCGTTTCCTGAAAACGCCGCAGGAAAACCCAGACGGCTATGACAAGAACTCCCCGGTATTCTACGCAGACCGCTTGAAGGGCAAGTACCTGCTCATCCATGGCACCGGCGATGACAACGTGCATTTCCAGAACGCTGTGGAGATGGCCAATGCCCTCGTCAAAGCCAACCGCCCGTTTGAGAGCGCCTACTACCCTAACCGGAACCACGGCATCAGCGGCGGCAACACCAGCATCCACCTGTTCACCAAAATGACGGAATTCATCCAGCGGAACCTGTAGGACCAACCTGATTAAAAGCAAAAGCGCCGGCTCCGTTAATGGGCTGGCGCTTTTTGTGTTTTGATATTATTGGTGATGGGCTTGTTTTACGGAAGCAGGCTAAAAGCGGAATTTTTATCTTCTGCCGTAGAGACTAGGCACTGCCTTGTCTCCTGCGCATTGCTTTCGATTTGTTTTCACGCATTTCCTAGCCTGGTGCTAACTGGTGCTAAAAAGGTTCCGGAATGCGTAAGAGACAAGGCAGTGCCTGGTCTCTACAGATTCACCAATTCCATAAAGCTCTTCCACACTTATTCAGGCTGGCGCGAACTAGTAGTTCGTGTCTGCACGCCTGGCAGCCAAATAGCTTCCCCTCTTTTGTCATCCTGAAAGGATCTTGTGGGAGAACTAGAACAGCTTGTAGCTAACGCCTTTGCAGTTCACCTACAAGATCTTTCCAAGATGACAGAAAAAAGGAAGAAAGGCCTTAAGGGGTGAAAGGCATTATCAGTCCAGATACCTGAATCTGGGTACAGTGAGAAAAATCTTCTGGAATGCGCCCTGACACGAGCGGCAAGCTTGCGCCAGCGGGTGCTGCGGCAAGAACTCCCGACCAGTTTAGAGGCTGTTTTCTAAGAATGCCACTTAAACGCACCTCAAAGCCCTAACCACACCTCCTCTATTTAGAAGCTTATTTCAGAAAAATAACCGCTAAAAGCATTGGCCTTAGCCCTGGAAGCTGGCGCGTTGCAGGCGGTCGTTGATGGCGCGGCCCAGGCCTTGCTCGGGCATGGGCTCTGCCAGAATGAGGTCAATGGGCTGCTCGTCTAAGGTGCGCAGCGCAGAGAACAGGGAGCGGGCGGCCTCGCCAAGATCCCCGGAAGCGGAAAGCTGGATCTGCTGGCCAATGGGTACCTGGGGAAAGTTCTTTTTCAGGGAAATGACGCCTATCCGGGCTCCATCTACTAACGGCAGGTTCGCTTCAATGCTGCCCAGCAGCACCTTCTTGCGGGGTGAATAATGGCTGCTGAGCATGCCGGGCGCGGTAGGGTTAGACGAAGACGTCTTGATGCGGGCCTTGGAGATATGCACCACCTCTTCCAGTTCTTCCAGGGCCAGACCGCCCAGGCGCAGGACCTCTACTTCATCACCGTTCAGGCTGAGAATGGTAGACTCAATACCCACGGCGCAGGCCCCTCCGTCTAAGATGTAGGGAATACGGCTGCCCAGTTGGTCCTGCACGTGTTGCGCGGTGGTGGGGCTCACATACCCGAACGGGTTGGCACTGGGCGCAGCCACCGGAAAAGGCAGCTGCCGAAGCAAGTCAAGGGTAAGCGGGTGACGCGGAATACGCACGCCCACAGAGTCATGGCCCGAGGTGACCAGAAACGGCACACGCTCCCCCTTGGGCAGAATCAGCGTGAGCGGTCCCGGCCAGAAACGCTCAGCCAGCACATAGGCGACATCCGGCACCTCCCGCACAATGCCTGCTATCTCAGACACGGCAAAGGTGTGCACAATGAGCGGGTCAAAGGCGGGCCGGTTCTTGGCTTCAAAGATCTTTACTACGGCGGCCTCGTCAAAGGCGTTGGCGGCCAGGCCATACACGGTTTCCGTGGGAATGGCGACCAGTTTGCCCTGGGAAAGAAAGGTTGCGGCCCGCTGTATGTCTTTGCCTATGTCTGCCATGTCTGTAGATTGATCTTGCAAAGCTACTACGTTACCTGCTCATTTTCAGCTAGCCTCAGGTTAAGTTTCTGTTTAGTGGCCGTTTCCCAAAAATGAGTCGCAAACAAAAAGGATAACGCAGGGGCGTAGGCTACAGCCGCAGACAGCTGTAGGTCCCCCGGATGCTCCGAAGTCTTATTGGCCGCTTTACCCAAAACAGCCCCTAAACAGAAAGCCCCGCGTGGTAGGCGGGGCTTTCTGTTTAGTTTATAAGCAAAGGTTTTCAGATTATACCGTCTCTTTCTGGTAGAGTTTGGCCAGAGTGGCCACTGCGTAGTCAATCTCGTCTGCGGTGTTGTATTTGCTGAAGGAGAACCGCACGTTGCCTCTTTCCATGTCGGCGCCAATGGCCCGCAGTACATGGGAACCCAGGTCTACCCCGCTGGTGCAGGCGCTGCCGCCCGAGGCCGAGACTTTGTTGATGTCCAGGTTGAAGAGCAGCATCTCATTCATTTCTGAGGCCGGCAAACTCACGTTCAGGACGGTGTACAGGCTCTTGTCGCCTTCGGCCGAAAGGCCGTTGAACTGCACGTCTTCTATCTGCTCGCGCAGTTTGGTGATCATGCGGTCTTTGAGGCCCTGGATGTGCCGGTGGTGCTCGTCCATGTCCCGGTAGGCGATCTCCAGCGCTTTGGCCAGACCAATGATGCCGTACACGTTCTCAGTGCCGCCGCGCATGTTGCGCTCCTGTGACCCGCCCTGGATCAACGGATGGATCTTGATAGCAGAGTCAACATAGATAAAGCCCACGCCTTTTGGTCCGTGGAACTTATGCGCGGACCCCACCAGGAAATTCGCCCCCAATGCTTGCACATCATGCCGGTAATGTCCCATGGTTTGCACCGTGTCTGAGTGCAGCACGGCGCCATACTTCTGGCAGATCTCTGAGATAGTCTGTAGGTCATTTAGGTTGCCCAGCTCGTTGTTGGCGTGCATGAGCGAGACCAAGGTGCGCGGCTGCGCCGAAAGGGTGGCTTCCAGATGCGCCAGGTCCAGCGCACCAGCGGCGTCTACCCGCAGCATGGTCAGTTCTACCTCGCCGTTCTTTTCCAGCACTTCCAGCGAATGCAAAACCGCGTGGTGTTCCAGCGGTGAAGAGATGGCGTGTTTGATGCCCAGGCTCTTTACCGTGCAGATAATGGCCAGGTTATCGGCCTCGGTACCGCCCGAGGTGAAGAACACCTCAGAGGGCGAGGCGTTGATCAGGCCCGCCACTGTTTTTCGGGCACCTTCAATGGCGGCCCGCACCTGCCTGCCGTGCGCGTGTATAGACGATGGGTTTCCGTAGTGCTCCAGCATAAAGGGAGCCATTACCTCAAAAACTTCTTTATCAAGGGGCGTAGTAGCCGCATTATCTAAATATACACGCATGGCAGATCTTAGTTTTTACAACAACAGCAGGTGAAACAGGTACGGTTCATAAGAAGGTGTCCTGAAAATAAGGTAAGGTTACTTTTAAGTAAAAGGTATGGGTTACTCAGACTTTTCTGAGATGATCTCTTTGATGTCACCAATGATCTTGTTGGCCAGGTGGTCAGCCGTAGACAGGCTGTCAGACTCGGCGTAGATCCGGATGATGGGCTCCGTGTTAGATTTGCGCAGGTGCACCCACTCTTTGTTGAACTCGATCTTCACGCCATCAATGGTGTTCACCGGCTGCTTGGCATAGTGCTTCTGCACTCGGGAAAGTACCGCGTCTACATCAATGTCTTTGGTGAGCTCTATCTTGTTCTTGGAGATATGGTAGTTGGGGTACTTGGCCCGCAACCGTGACATGCTCAACCCGGTTTTGGCCAGGTGCGACAGGAACAGCGCGATACCCACCAAGGCATCACGGCCGTAGTGCAGCTCTGGGTAAATGATGCCCCCGTTGCCTTCGCCGCCTATAACGGCGTTTTGCTCCTTCATCATGTTCACCACGTTCACCTCGCCCACGGCTGAGGCGAAGTATTGGCCACCGGCTTTCTCGGTGACATCGCGCAGGGCGCGGGTAGAGGAAAGGTTAGAAACGGTATTGCCTACCTGGTGCTGCAACACGTAGTCGGCTACGGCTACCAGGGTGTATTCTTCGCCGAACATGCTGCCGTCTTCGTTGACCAGGGCCAAACGGTCCACGTCTGGGTCTACCACAATGCCCAGATCAAACTTCCCTTTCTCCATGAGACGGGAAATCTCGCCCAAGTTCTCGGGCAAGGGCTCTGGGTTGTGGGCGAAGTTACCGGTGGGGTCACAGTGCAGTTTCTCAATGTGTTCTACGCCCAGGGCCTCCAGCAGCATTGGCACGGCAAACCCTCCGCTGGAATTCACGGCGTCTACCACCACTTTGAACTTCTTCGCTTTGATGGCTTCCATGTCTACCAAAGGCAGGTCTAAGACCGCTTTGATATGTTTTTTAAGGAATTTATCGCTTTGGGTGTATTTGCCCAGTTTGGAAACCTCCGCGAATTGGAAAGACTCCTGCTCGGCTAATTCCAGCACCAATTTACCTTCGGCGTCATTGATGAACTCGCCGTGCTGGTTTAAAAGTTTGAGGGCGTTCCACTGCTTGGGGTTGTGGCTGGCCGTGAGGATGATTCCGCCGCCGGCTTTCTTGGCCGGTACCGCCATCTCTACCGTGGGGGTGGTAGAAAGGCCCAGATCAATCACATTGATGCCCAAGCCTTGTAGCGTAGCGGCCACCAACCTGTTCACCATTTCACCAGAAAGACGGGCATCACGGCCTATTATGATAGTATTGTTATTGGTGGTCTGCAGTACCCAGGTGCCAAATGCCGCAGCAAATTTCACCACATCTACCGGCGTTAGGGCTTGCCCTACTTCTCCTCCAATTGTACCTCTGATTCCTGATATTGATTTTATAAGTGCCACAGATTCCTTTTTTTGAACACACAAAAGTAGTGAAATAGAAATGAATCAACACAATGAAGAAGACAAACGTGCCGCCTGCCACGGTTATTAAAACAATATTATTTTCATCTTCTATCCTCTGTTCAGCACCCTGGAAGGCATGGTCTTAACTCCCAATCAGCCATTGCTTTCTGCGCAAGGCCAAAAGGATTTCCTGTTCAGAAAAGAGCCAGGCAGAGACGGAGGGCATTTCTTTCAGGTCCCCTTTTCATAAAATAGGCTAAAAACAGGGCGCCCCAAGAGAATAGCAACCGTTCTACCAAACCACCCAGAAAAGTTTAGCCGTGCGCCTGTTTCTTGGTCAGGAACCGGTTACGAGTAAGTACCTGAGAAACGGGGAAAGACGGTGGGCTGCTCTGCCTAGGCTGCATGAATGGGGCCTTGTAAGGTTCTTGCCAAAGGCCCCACCCGCTGTTCCTTTTTCTGGTGCCTTTTCTATTTAGTCACAGCTACCACTGACAACCTTTTACCCCATTCCTGCGTTGTGGCGGTACTTCCAACCGATCTTCCCCTTTGCCTGATGAGCTTTTCACCGGCCATTTGATAAGGGGTAAAAGAAAAATATTTTTTTTCTTCCTGGGTTTATGGAATCCGCATACCACATGCATCTAAGTAGAAAATAAATCGTTCTGCGCTTTGACCAGGTCCAGGCAAGAACGTAACCTGTTCCTCGCCTCTTTTTCCTAAAACGGGCTGAAAACAGGTTGGCACAAACTACCTGACCGGTAAAAATTTACGGTTTATTGTGTTACTAAAAGATCAAGAAAGTATGCGTAGCTGCTAAATTCCTAACATTACGTTTATCTTTGCTAAATGGAACACCCTGCAGCACCCGCTTACTCTCGCCAGGCCCAGCTAGACGCTTTCAACCGTTTACTGGACATTCTGGACGATTTACGGGAGAAATGTCCCTGGGACAGAAAGCAAACCATGGAGACCCTTAGGCACCTTACCATTGAGGAAACCTATGAGCTTTCAGAGGCGATTCTAACCCAGGACATGCCTGAGATCAAGAAGGAGTTAGGTGACGTACTGCTACACCTGGTTTTCTATGCCAAGATTGCTTCTGAGAAAGGGGCCTTTGATTTGGCTGAGGTGTTGAATGCCCAATGTGACAAGCTGGTTTTCCGGCACCCCCACATTTATGGTGACGCCAAAGCCGAGACAGAGGAAGAGGTAAAGCAGAACTGGGAAAGCCTGAAGTTGAAAGAAGGCAATAAATCAGTTTTGGAAGGCGTTCCTTCGTCGCTCCCGTCCATGGTGAAAGCCATGCGCATTCAAGAGAAGGCCCGCGGGGTTGGATTTGACTGGGATGAACCATCAAAGGTTTGGGAGAAGGTAGAAGAGGAGCTGGCTGAATTCAAAGCTGAGTTTGACAAGCCCCACCTCACCCCGGAAGACAAGGCCCATGCCACCGCAGAGCTAGGCGATGTGTTCTTTTCCCTGATCAACTTTGCCCGATTCCTGGACCTGAACCCAGAAGAAGCCTTGGCTAAAACAAACCAGAAGTTCATCAAACGGTTCCAGTACCTGGAAAAAGCGGCCGCAGCCCAGGGAAAAAAACTCAGTGAGATGACCTTGGCAGAGATGGACGTGTATTGGGAACAAGCCAAAACCCAACCTTAGCCAGAGGGCTTGAATAGAAGAATTTCAAAATATACCCTAAATAGATTGTACTTTTGCAATAAATTTTCGAGCATAATTTGATATTTTGCGTTTAAATCCCTAGGCTTGTATTTAGGTTGCTCCTACACTTCACTTATTCTATGGGCGGTTTAAGCGGCTCAGTGGAATTTTTAATGTCAAAAGAGCATTTAACTTTTCAACAACCAATTTTTTTTAACAACTAACACAGTAACACAAACAACTAAACCTAAATTTTTAGACACAATGGAAAAAAAGAGTGCACCTGCAGCTGCAAAACCAGTACAAAAAGAAGGCAAAGCAGGCTCAATGTTTGCAAGCATCGTAATTCCAGTGGCCATCATTGCCGCCGTATTGATTTATCTTTACATTCTTGGTAACCCCGCTAACTTTGAAGGCGGTGATAACGCTAACCACCCACTTCCAGGCAATTACCTGGGCCAGGTGTACAAAGGAGGTTTCATTGTACCAATCTTGATCGCGATCAACATCTTGGTATTGGCTTTCTCTATTGAGCGTTTCATGACCATCAGCAAAGCAAAAGGTGGTAAAGGCCTTGAGCAGTTCGTGCGCAATGTGCGCCAGAAAATGAATGTAAATGACATCAATGGCGCCATCGCTATCTGCGACCAACAAAAAGGTTCAGTAGGTAACGTGGTAAAAGCAGGCTTGCTGAAATACCAAGAAATGCACAATGAGCATGGTATGACCAAAGATCAGCGTATCCTGGCTATCCAGAAGGAGATTGAAGAAGCTACTGCTCTTGAGTTGCCTTTGCTGGAGAAAAACCTGGTGATCATCTCTACTATTGCCTCAACTTCTACCCTGGTAGGTCTGATTGGAACAGTATTGGGTATGATTAAAGCGTTCGCGGCTCTTGCAACTGCAAGTGGTGCTCCAGATGCTACGCAGCTGGCAAACGGTATCTCTGAGGCCTTGATCAACACGGCTCTTGGTATTACAGGTTCTGCCATTGCTATCGTTGCGTACAACTACTTCACCAGCAAGATTGATGAGTTGACGTACAGCATTGATGAGGCTTCTTACAGCATCATTCAGACGTATGCCGCTCAGCACACTGAGAACAACAACAGAATCTAGTTGAACTTTCTAGTAGAAGGAAGATAAAATGCCAAAAGTAAAACCACACAGAAGCTCCCCCTCCCTGGACATGACGCCCATGGTGGACTTGGCATTCCTTCTGGTAACGTTCTTCATGCTTATTTCGAAGTTCGCACCAGAAGAAGTGCTGGTAGTGGACACACCATCTGCCACCTCAGAGATCAAAGCACCAGATGCCAACATCATCACCATCAGTATTGGTAATGATGAGCGGGTGTTCTTAGGGGTAGATGACAAAGCCACTAAATTGAGAATGATAGACAAGATCAGTGAGAAATACGGCGTAGGCTTCACACAACCAGAAAAAGATGTATTCGCTTCTCTGGGCTCGTTTGGCGTTCCTATTTCTCAGCTGAAGTCTTTTCTAGCTCTGAGCCCCGAGGATCAGAAAAAGGTAAACCAACCGGGTATTCCTATTGATTCTGTTAGAAATGAGTTGGGTGACCTGGTGCAATTAGCCCGTTACTCTAACCCCCAGTCTATTGTAGCCATCAAAGGAGATCAAGGTGCGGGTTATCCGGTAGCTGGTCGTGTGATTGAGATCTTGCAAGACAAGAACGTGAACCGTTTCAATCTCATCACAGATATGGAAGTTAAACCTCGTAATTAATAACGAAAGGGAAACGAGATGGCAGAAATACAACAGCAAGGCGGCGGCGACGAAGGCGGTAAAAAACGGGCCAAGAAAGGCTCTACCAAGGTGGACATGACCCCCATGGTAGACTTAGGCTTCCTGTTGCTTACCTTCTTCGTAATGACCACCACTTTGGCCAAGCCGCAGATCATGGAGATCAACATGCCGGTGAAACCAAAGGACAGACAAGAGCAGAACGAACTGAAGGCCTCTAATGCTTTCACCGTTCTTCTTGGAGGCGATAACCGAATCTTCTATTACCGTGGTCTTCACCAGCCTAACATGAACATCATCCCTGATGTGGAAGAGAGTGACTGGTCAGCCAAGGGTATTAGAAAAGTGGTATCTGAAGCGACAAAGGCGAACCCCAACCTGGTAGTACTTATCAAGGCCGATGAAACATCAAAGTATAAGAATCTGGTAGATATCTTAGATGAGATGAGCATCACCGGCACCCAGAAGTATGCCGTGGTAGAACTGGACAACGCAGATGCTACATTACTTAGAACCGCAGAAAAAGGAGGGCAATAATGGATAATCAACGTTTACAAACCGCTACGCTTGATGATATGGTCTTTGAAGGCCGTAACAAAGAGTATGGCGCGTACATGCTGCGTAAACTATATACGAAGCACGTGAACCGGGCGATTGTTATTGCAATCTTTCTTTTCGTTCTCTTCTTGAGTATTCCTTTGATCCAGTCTTTGTTCAAAGATGAAGAAGAGGTTGTAAAAGCACCGGTAGTTAAAGTAGTGGATTTGGCAGCTCCGCCTTCCGTAGAGAAGGTGGTACCACCACCGCCCCCACCACCAGACGCACCACCACCACCACCACCCGTACGTTCTACCGTTAAATTTACCCCTCCGGTGGTAAAGAAAGACGAAGAAGTAGTGAAGGAAGAGATTCCTGACGTGAAGGAACTATCAAAAACTGACGCTGGTACTGAAACAGTAAAAGGTGATCCTACGGCGCCTCCTACTCTGGAAGGTATTGAGAACGGTACCGGTCCTGCTGGTCCGGTACAGGAAGTATTTGAAGACAAAGTTTACATTGCGGTAGAGAAGATGCCTGAGTTCCCCGGTGGACAAGCAGCCATGTTCAAATACCTCAGCGACAAGTTCCGGATTCCATCTGCCGCCCAGCGTGCAGGTGCTGAAGGAACCGTAGTATTGAGCTTTGTAGTTGGACCAACCGGTGAGATCACTAACATTGAAGTAATGAAAGGCCTTGGTTATGGTCTAGATGAGGAAGCTGTACGTGTGATCAAGGGCATGCCTAAATGGAGCCCAGGTGAGCAGAACGGCCGTAAAGTATCTGTAAAATATACAGTGCCTTACCGTATCGTGATCAAGTAACCGTTTCACTTGCTCTAAAAAGTAAGAACTCCGGAGACAGCCATTCCTACAAGAATGGCCCGTCTCCGGAGTTCTTTTTTACCCTCGGCCTGAAATTACGTAGTTCTATTTAAAGCCACCTCTTATCAGCAGCCTCATGAATTACTCTAGAAGACCCCTGCGCGAACGCCAAACCAGCACCTATGAAAACATCATGAAGTATGTCTCCATGTTAATGGTACTTCTATACTTTGGCTTTGGTTTATACGTTCTACTATCCAGCCCACAACAGATACCTTTCCCCAGAGAATATAAAATAATATTAGGCGGACTGCTCCTTTTCTACGGTTTTATTAGATTTGTGCGTGCGTATCAACAATATTTTAAAAAATCCAGACGTAATGAAGAAGATTAATCTTTTGACTTTTCTGTGCACCGCAGGTATAGCTTTGGCTACCTTCTCCTGTGGCCAGTCTGGCAACGCCCCCGTAGATTCACCTACTTCCGGCTCTATTAAGATCACCGTAGATGAATCATTTGCCCCTATTGTAGACGCCCAGATCCAGATGTTCCAAAACCTGTACAAATATGCCAAGGTACAGGCGGTGTATAAGCCAGAGGTGCAGGTGGTACAGGACCTGCTTACTGACACGGTGCGGTTCGCTATTATGGCCAGACAATTGAATGACCAGGAGAAGGCTGAGTTTGCCAAATTGAAGATCACCCCCAGGGTCAACAAGATTGCGGTAGATGGTGTTGCCCTTATCTTAAACAAGGCAAATACAGACACCACGCTTACCATGCAGCAGGTACGGGATATCTTCACGGGTAGAAAAACCACCTGGAAACAGCTTGATCCAACTGCCTCCAATGGCAAGATCACCATTGTCTTTGACAATGGAAATTCCAGCACTGCCCGGTTCATCCAGGATTCTATCAACCTTGGAAAGCCGCTGCCCCCCAACAGCTATGCCTCTACCTCCAACTCAAACCTGGTTGACTACGTAGCAGAAAATCAGAACGCGATTGGGGTCATTGGCGTCAACTGGATCAGTGACCGCCATGACAGTACGGCTATCAGCTTCCTGAACAAGGTAAACGTGGTAGGCATCAGCGTAAAGGAAAACCCCACGTCTGAAGATGATTATGTGCAACCCTACCAAGGATATCTGGCGCAAGGAACTTATCCACTACGCAGAGAGGTTTTTATTGTAAGTAAAGAAGCTCGGGCAGGACTTGGCACAGGTTTTGCATCCTTCATTACCGGAGACAAGGGACAAAGGATTATCTTAAAATCAGGTTTAGTGCCCGCATCCATGCCAGTTCGCATAGTAGGGTTCAGACAATAAATCAATTAGAATTTCACTCACACTAACAACCAAAACAATGATTAAGAACTGGAAGACGTATGGTGTTTTAGCGGCTGCTTTCCTCTCTGCCGCTGGAGCTTCAGCACATAGCAATGGGTTGCGTTCTGGTAAGATTGAAAATAAGCTTTCATTGGCACAGTTCCCCCAGGAGCAAGCAGAATTTGCTACTTATGCTGTACAAGATAACTCCGCCGCAGGCTTGGTAAAACAAGGCAAAACCGCTTTGCAACAAAACAAGACTGCTGAAGCCCAACAGCTTTTTGACAAAGCGTTGGCCATGACCAAAAACAAAGACAACAACATCAAGATCCAGATTGGCGAGGCTTATGTGACTTCTGGGGTGAAAGACCTTTCTCCAGCCATTAAATTGCTGGAAGAAGCCGTAAGCAAAGACCCTAAGAATGCCAATGCCTATGTGCTGTTAGGAGATGCCTATCTTCATAACAAAACTGTAGACGGCGGTAAGGCGATGGCCAATTATGACAAAGCAATAGCTGCTGACGGCAAGTCGGCCAAGGCGCATTTACGCAAAGGCCAGCTTTATGTGCAGTCTCGTAACTTTACGCAAGCCAAAGAGGCGCTAGACGCCGCAGTGGCAGCTGACCCTAACTACGCTCCTACTTACCTGGAACTGGCTGAGCTTTACTACCGCGCCGAGCAGTATCCTAAGAGCTCTGAGTACATCAAGAAGTATGTGTCAATGGCAGAGAACACGCCTGAGACCCGCGCTAAATATGCTTCTATCCTGTACCTGACCAAGGACTACGCCAATGCGATGAATGAGATCCAGTCGGTGTTGAAGTCTGATCCTAACAACATTGCCATGAACCGCTTGGTGGCTTATAACTACTATGACACCAAGCAGTATGACAAGGCTCTGGAAGCCATGACGGCGTACTTCAATAAATTTGATGAAAGCAAACGCATTCCATCAGATTATGAATACTACGCGAACATCCTGGTAGAGAACAAGAAGCCACAGGAAGCGGTAGCCCTCATTGAGAAAGCGAAACAATTAGACCCTAAGAACCCGCTGTATGATGATCTTCTGGCCAAGCAGTACCTAAGCCTTAAGAACTACCCTAAAGCGATTCAGGCCTATAAATCTAAATTCGCCACCACGCCGCCTAATAACACAGACCTCTTCTACTATGGCTATACCCATGAGTTGAACGATGATTATAAGACGGCAGATAGCGTGTATACCCTTATCACCACCAACAACCCTACGTATGCGTACGGTCACTTCTGGAGAGCCCGGGCTAATTCAAACCTGGACCCAGACACCAAATTAGGCTTGGCCAAACCGCATTATGAGGAGTTTATCAAATTGACCTCTGGTGATAAAGAGAAATACAAAAAAGACCTGATCACCGCGAACAATTACCTGGGCTATTACTACTATCTGAAGAAAGACAAAGCCAATGCCACTAAGCACTGGCAGGAGGTAAAAACGTTGGATCCAACCAATGCAGATGCCACCAACGGTCTGAATGGCTTAAAGGCAATGAAATAAGCAACCCATCAACAAGGCATAAAAAAAGCCCCCAATCTCTGGGGGCTTTTTTTATGCCTTATTTTCTACAAATTAACCGTAAAACGACTGGGGAAAGAAAGCAAACTATCTGGACTTTATTGCCACCAGATGATTGGAACACAGAAAAGGAGCTGCAATAAGTAGGTGCTGTTTTACCCGTACATTTCATAAAACAGCCTTGAAACCTACCCGTTCGTCTTTGATATCCTTTCCTGCCTGAATAACTACGGCCGCACTCCATAAAGCCGCGCCTCCTGTTACTGATAAGCTTAGGCCTGTATTCTATTCTGGAGCACCTGACCGTATTGCCGCCACCGTTCAAGCCCCGCCACAAAGTCTTCAGGTAAGTCAGATTCAAAGAAGATAAACTTCCGGCTTATGGGATGGATAAAGCCCAAGGACTTGGCATGAAGCGCCTGCCGGGGCAATACCTGAAAGGTATTCTGCACAAAAGCTTTATAGGAACCCGTCAATTGGCCTTTTACTACCTTGTCGCCGCCGTAGGTGCTGTCGTTGAACAGGGGATGTCCCAGATGCTTCATATGGGCCCTGATCTGGTGGGTGCGGCCCGTTTCCAGGTTACATTTGACTAAACTGCAGTACGTGAAGCTTTCCAGCACCTCATAATGCGTGACAGCCGGCTTGCCGAATTCGCCATCTGGGTAAACGGCCATAACCTTGCGGTCTTTCAGGCTCCGCCCGATGTGCCCCACAATGGTGCCTTTCGCCTGCGCAGGCACTCCCCAAACCAACGCATAGTACGTACGCTCAATGGAGTGGTCAAAGAACTGGCGCGCCAGAAAAGACATAGCCAGTTCGGTCTTGGCAATGACCAAAAGGCCCGAGGTATCCTTGTCAATGCGGTGCACCAGACCTGGCCGTATCTCGCCGTTCCTATGGGTGGGTAAGTTCTGCAAGTAGTACACCAGGCCATTCACCAAGGTGCCAGACCAGTTGTTATAGGCAGGGTGCACCACCATTCCTGCTGGCTTGTTGATCATCATCAGTTCCTCATCTTCATAGATGATATTGAGAGGAATGTCTTCGGGTACAACGTCTGTCTCTCTGGGCGGGGTCGCCAATGTGACGGTGATGACATCAAAGGGCTTAACCTTGTAACTGGCTTTGGTTGGCTGGGCATTTACCCGCACAGATTCGGCCTTGATGGCCTCCTGCAACTTATTGCGGGTCACATTGGGTAATCGGTCCATCAGGAATTTGTCAAGGCGCAGCAAGGCTTGCCCTTTGTCTACCTGTATGCGGTGGTGCTCAAACAACTCATCAGAGTCAGCACTGGCTAAGTCCTCCAACTCCTCTTCAAAAGCCTCAGGTGATTCCTCCATGTGTTTCCTTGGTGTTTTCTGTAATATGGCACAAAAATAAAGAGCCGGTGACGAAATACGTCACCGGCTCTTTCACTTATAAGGCTGTTGTCCTTATTTTTTCTTTTTAACAGGGGCCGTAGTGGCAGGAGTGGCGGCTTTAGGGGCAGCATTGGCACCCGGAGTCACCGTAGAGGCAGCAGGAGAACCTTTAGGAGCCGGAGTCACCCCCAGGTCTTTCAACACCAGGTCAGTAAAGCTGTTGCCATCTTCAGGGCCATACAACAAAGCTTCAGCGGTAAAGATGTGCGTATAGGCGTTCTCTTTCGCTACTTTGTCAATAGACTTCTGGATTTTGGTCATTACAGGCTCTAACGCAGACTGCTCTTTCTTCTGCAGAGAAGCATCAGCGTTCCGTTGGAACTCCTCAATAGAAGCCTGCAGGGTAGTCAATTCTTTTTCTCTATCAGCTCTTACTACGTCTGTCATGGTAGGAGCTCCTTTTTTGTACGCTTCTACTTTCTCCTGATAAGACTTGTATTTGTTCTGAAGCTCTTTCTCTAATTGGCTACTATGGGCTTTCAGGTCAGACTCAATTTGGCGGCTCTCTGGAAGCTGGCTAATAATGTAGTTTGCATTGGTATAGCCAATTTTTACGTTTCCTGTCTGTGCAAAAGAAGCCACACTTACTAGTAAAAAAGCGGCTACCAACAGAGATTTCAATTTGTTCATTTTAATTTGCTTAGTTTGTTTAATTGTTTTTCTTTTTAACCGGTGTTGCCTGACGTTTAGGTTCTACCTTTTTGTTTGTTGGATTGGCTGGCGTGGTAGCCCCTTCTGGCAAGGGAGGTACATCTGCCGGATCTTCTTTCAAAGCGTCAGCCGGACGGGCACCTGCGGTGTTCTGCTCTTTAGAGGCCAATCCTAGCTCTTCCAAGACTAACTCTGTGTAATCATGCCGGGGATCTGTGTACAACATCACCACATCTCCAGATTTGTCAAACATAAAGTTCAAGCCTCTAGCCCTCACAATCTTCTCCACCGCCTCAAACAGTTGATCCTGGGCTGGTCTTACCAGTTCCTGACGTCTTTTAAACAAAGCGCCTTCAAACCCAAACATCTTCCGCTGAAACTCCCGTAGCTCTGTGTCTTTGCGGGTCAACTCCTCCTGACGCTTTACCTTCATGTCTGGCGTTAAGAGGATCTCCTCAGCCTGATAACTCTTTTGAAGCTTTTCAAGTTCCGCCCGCATGTTTTCAATTTCCTTCTGCCATGTCTGAGAGAGCTTTTCTACCTCAGCCTGGGCATTGGAATATGCGGGCATTTTCTGCAAGATAAAACCAGAATCAATATAGCCAAAGCGTTGGGCACTGGCTTCTTTTCCGAAGAGAAGAAACATTCCCACTAATAAAACGCAGCCTAATTTCTTCATCATTTTTATCTAAACAAATTCTGTTCCAATAATTACCTGATCTGCTGGCCTATGATAAAGTGGAACTGACCACCACTTGCCCCAGGCAAACCTGGAACGGTATCCAGTCCCCAACCATAGTCAAAGCCTAACAAACCAAAAGCCGCCATAAACACCCGGGCGCCTACCCCTACAGAACGATACAGCTTGAATGGATCGTATTCACGGTAGCTGCCAAAGTTGTTACCCGCCTCGGCAAAGCCCAGGACAAACACTGTTGCGGCTGGGTTCAAGGAGATAGGGTACCGTAGTTCTGCCACGTATTTGTTGAAGGCAACCCCACCCGCCGCATTAGGGCTGATGCTTTGGTCTTCATATCCTCTTAACCCTACATAGTCGGTAGCCACAATAAACGAACCACCTCCTAAACCAGAGCCCCCTAACTTGAAGCGCTCGAACGGTCCAATTTCCCCATCAGATCCGTAGGTACCGATAAACCCGAAGTGGGCCCGTGTATTCAACACCAGTTTTCCGTTTCCGCTCAGTGAATGGAACCAGGAGGCATCAAACATCCATTTATGGAACTCAATCCACTGGAAGTTATTCACGGTGCTCTTGAACAGTGAATAAGGTGGGGTAAAGGTCACGTTCAAACCAATAGAAGAGCCGGAACGGGTATAGGTTGGGTTGTCAATGCTGGACCGGGCAAAGGAAGTGATAAAGGAGATGTTGTTGGCATCTCTGATCTTATCCGCTTCAGAATACCCTCTAAAGATGGTAGAGCCATTGCTCATGTTGTACCGGAAGTACGACAACGAGTTACTTATATTGAAGTAATCATCTGGCCACCGTAGTCTTCTACCCAGGTTAACACTTGCCCCTGTAATGTCAATGAAGGCTTCTTTCAACTGGTTGAGCTCATCTCTTTCATTGAATCTCTGGATGGACTTGCTCAGACTAACTGTTAAGGAGTTGGGTCTGCGGCCACCTAACCAAGGTTCTGTGAATGACAGGGAGTAAGACTGGTACCGCTTGCCGTTTGCCTGAATATTAAGGGCAAGGCGCTGTCCGTCACCGGATGGTACTGGTCTCCACTCTTTCCAGTCAGTGGCTTTGCGCAAAGAGAAGTTGTTCAGGACTAGACCTACCGTACCCACGGCGCCCAGACCACCACCCCAACCACCGGAAAGGGTGATTTGGTCATTTGGCCTTTCCTCTACCGTGTACCGGATGTCAACGGTTCCATTCTCAGGATTTGGGATAGGCTCCATCCCGATTTTCTCAGGGTCAAAATACCCCAGGTTGGAAAGTTCCCGCTGAGAGCGGATCAACGCAGACCGGCTGAAGTTCTGCCCCGGCAACGTACGCAGTTCCCGCAAAATCACGTGGTCACTGGTCTTGGTGTTTCCAGAAACGGTAACGGAATTCACGGTAGCCTGCGAGCCTTCACTCAAACGTAGTTCAATGTCAATGGAGTCACCTACCACGGCCACCTCTACAGGTTCAATCTGGAAAAACAGGTAACCATCATCCATGTACAAGGAAGTGACGTCGTTCCCGGTTGGGTTATAGTTCAATCGTTTGTCTAGTTCCTCGCGGTTGTAGACATCGCCTTTCTCCAGGCCTAACACCCGGGCCAGCGTGGCATCATCATACAAATAGTTCCCACTCCAGCTGATGTTGCGGTAATAGTATTTCTTGCCTTCATCCACCACAATCTGAATGCCGATGCGGTCATCGCTTATTTTGTAGATAGAATCAGAGACAATGGTAGCATCACGGTAGCCTTCTTTGTTATAGAAGTCAATCAGAAGCTTCTTGTCTTCTTCGTACTCCGTTTTGTTGAACTTACCACCGGTAAATACTTTATAGAACTTCTTTTCTTTGGTTTTCTTCAGTTGGCGTTTCAGCTTGTTCTCACTGAACCCTTCCTCCTCTTTCCAGAGGCCGGCAATCTTGCTTCCAAAACCACCATCTTCTACTGATTCGCCGGCAGCGTTGATGCGCTCAATGTCTAGTTCGCCAATGCGTACTTTCTCTCCTTTGTCTACCTTGATCTCCAGGGCAACGCTGTTAGCGATCACAGAATCCGGCGTTTGCCGGATCACCACTTGCGCATTAAGGTACCCTTTGTCTTGGAAAAACTTCTGTACGGTGGTGCGGGTAGAATTAAGAAGTGCATCTGTCACTACCCTTCCTTTATTAAGGGAAATCTTTTTCTGCAGATCCTCTGCCTGTGACTTAGAGGTGCCTGAGAAATCAAAACGGGACAGGCGAGGGCGCTCTGTCAGGAAAAAATCAAGGAATATCTTATTTCCTTCAATCTTAGTGGCCCGCACATCCACGCCACCCAGAATACCCTGATCCCAGAGCTTCTGAATAGCGCTACTGATGGCATCACCGGGCACGTCAATCTCATCTCCTACTTTCAACCCCGTAAGGGAAATCAACGTAGTAGGATCTAAGAATTTGGCTCCGCTTACGGTTATGCCGCCAATCTCGTATTTCTTAGGGTTTGCGTAATCTATAGAGGTTGCCGCATTGCTGTTGCCAACACCTAGTCTGATTTGCGCAGTGGCAGTTATACCAGACGTTACTAAGAGGCATAACAGCCAAAAATACTTACTCATTAAGAATGGGCTTTTTGTAATTGTTCGCTTGTCTTCCCAAAACGGCGTTCCCGCTGCTGGAAAGCAAGTATGGCTTCATAAAGATGTTCTTTCCTAAAGTCAGGCCACAAAAGTTCTGTGATATACAGCTCTGTATAGGCGAGCTGCCAAAGCAAGAAATTACTGATCCTTTGCTCCCCGCTGGTTCTGATCAAAAGTTCAGGGTCTGGCATGCCTGCGGTAGTCAAAAAGGTCTTTACCAGGTCCTCATTGATGGCCTCCGGCTCCAATTCCCCAGCCTTTACCTGAGCGGCAAGTTTCTGCATCACGTTCACCAACTCCCACCGGCCACTGTAGCTCAAGGCTAACACCAGAGTCATGCGGGTGTTCTGGCTTGTGAGGGCAATAGCTTCTTCCAGCTGCTTTCTGCACGCGTGAGGCAAAGCCGCTATATCTCCAATGGACTGCAACCGGATATTGTTTTTATTCAACGTCTCGGTCTCCTTGCGAATGGTGCTGACCAGTAACTGCATCAAGGCCTCTACTTCATACTTGGGTCTTGACCAGTTCTCTGTGGAAAAAGCGTAAAGCGTCAGATACTTAACCCCTAACTCAGCGGAAGCCTCTACTGTTTCGCGCACTGCGGTAATGGCGTTCTGATGGCCAAAAATCCTGAGATTGCCTTTTTTCTTTGCCCATCTTCCATTCCCGTCCATGATAACGGCAACATGTTGGGGCAAATTGTCTATGTCTATCTTTTCCTTCAGGCTCATTAAAAAGAAATTTCAATGCAATTTAGGAAAAGCTTATCACATTATGCCTATCCCTATTTCTCCTTCCTGCTTTTACCTGACGGAATGGGGCAGTTGATTTTATAGAACGTATAAGAAATGCTGATTCCATTATAGAAATACATGTCTCTGCTGTTGGGATTCATCACCTGCTCGTTCTGATCTACCAGATTATCAAAGGCATCGGTGACAAAAAGCCGCACCCCTGCCTCTGCCCCCAGGTTCCACCGTTCAGATAGCGCATACTTCACCCCCAGCCCCACTGGCACCGCAAAGGAGAAGCCGGTTCTATATGCCTGCTCCTTGTCTCTGGTCTCTGGATCTGGGTAGATAATGGTGGGGTCTACCGCCGTGGTTTTATTGTTGTACACCAACCCGGCTAAACTCACGGTAAAATAAGGAGTCCACCGCACGGGGCGCCTGAAATCATAATAGTCCATGAAGTTATAGTCAATGCCGCCACTCAGTTCAAGAAGGCTGGTTGTGACCGTTGCTTGCCTATACATAGACAAAGGCAGTTCCCGGGCCAGAAAGGAGGGATTATCTGTTAGGTCTTCATCTTCTGCGCGCACCCGGCCCACAAGCAGGGACGCTCGCCCCACCAGGGCGGTAGAGAGGTCTTTCTTATAGAAGAGGGTAAGCGCGGGCCGGTTACTCTTTAAGCGGTACCTGGGTGCTACTTCCCCTTTGTACACTACTCCTCCAATGCCAATTCCTACCTCACTGGTGGTTCTTGGCTGTCCTGTTTGTTGCTGCGCGTTAGCAGGTAATGCAAAAAAAACACTCCCTATTTGTACCAAGGTCCAAATAAGGAGTGCGCGTACTTTTCTTAAAACCATTTACTCAAAATCAAAAGGTGTTTCCGGATTAACGGAATTTCGGGCCTCTTCTTGTTGGAGCTAAGATATAATTTAAGCTAAAGCCGGTAGTGATGTACCAGTCATCATCAGAAACGTCTCCTCTTTGGTCTCCGTCAGCTCCATAACCCTGTATTCTTCTGAAACCATTCTCAGTGATAATTGGATAAGAGCTGGCTCTTGAGTTCTCAGCGCTTCTGTCAGAAAGAATGGCAGCCTCTTTGCTCAACTTACTTTTATCAGCATAAGATGAACTTACATCATCTAAGTAGTCAGTGAATGTCTTGCGCCAGGTGATCTCAAAACCAAGATCCCAGCTTCTAGCCAACTTGTATTTCACGCCAAGGCCAAAAGGAATGGCAAACTGGATTTTTTTGTAAGGATCTGGATAGTTACCTCCATTTGCATATTGTCCTTCAGTACCCAACGGCTGCAACTCATACCAACCGGCCGGCATTTCTTGACCATCATAATAGGCTTTAGGGTTGTGGTGGAAAACGGCTACGCCTACAAAGGCATACGGAGTAAAGTCTGGGCGGCGAAGGTAGGTTCTGCGGTTCTCAAACAGATCTACTACCCCGTGTACGCTTAATTCCTTGATGTCATTTCTGAAGCTGAGGTTCCGCTTGAACCTTGGCTCGTTCTCTGGCTCTGAGAAATTAGCGCTTTTGCTGTCATCTCCGGTGATCCTGCCCCAAGAAAGGGCGGCTCTACCAGAAATCCTGGGCGTGAACTTGCGGGTGAAGTTCACTGAAACGCTGGGGCGGGTGGAGTTCAAACGCAAACTGGTGAAATCAGACTCTGGCGTCACATCACCAAAGTAGTTCATGGCGTTCAAACTGATCCCTACACTGTTGTAAAGATTTCTCCTACTAAAACGCTGGGCCTCTGCCTCAGGAGCAGCAGCCATAAAGAGAATAAACAAGATTAAAGAAGTAGAGAAAAATTTTTTCATGCCATCAACTATTATTAACAATTTAATTACAAAGCGCCTCTTTCACTGCAACGGACAAAATTATGCTTTTTTTTATTACCGCAAACAGACAATAGGACTTTATTATATTTGAGTTTTAATTAACCATTCCGCTGATCCAACCCCCAATGCATTTTAGTCCTAAGGGTAGTCAGAAAATTAATTTGATTCAATTTTACTAATCTGGCATTAAAATCCTCCCGTCTTACCGCCAGCTGGATGGTTGCATCTACTGGTTTAGACCGCGAATCTAATGACACCAAATACCTGGTACTCCGTCCTTCAATCTCAAAAGAAATTACACTTTTATCAGAGACCACCAGGGGGCGCACGTTCAGGTTATGTGGGCATACGGGAGAGATTACAAAATTGTTTGTCTGCGGCATCATTACCGGCCCGCCACAGGATAGTGAATATCCTGTGGAACCAGTAGGAGTTGCCACTATCAGGCCATCTGCCCAATAGGAGTTTAAATATTCCCCGTCAATGTACGTATGCACGGCAATCATGGAGGAGGTATCCCGCTTCAAAATCGAAAATTCATTCAACCCGAAGTTTTTCCCCTCAAAGACCTCCTGGTCGCTGTCCAGGTGAATAAGGGATCTGTCTTCCAGCGTAAAATGCCCTTTCAGCAATGAGTCCAGCGCCATTTCCAGGTGGGCATATGGCACCGTAGCCAGAAAACCCAGCCGCCCCATGTTAATGCCCATAATAGGAATTTGCAAAGCCCCCACGTACGTCACCGCGTCCAGCAAGGTACCGTCACCGCCCAGGCTCAACATGTAGTTCACATCTTTGAGGCTGGTTTGGCGGGTGAATACCTCCGCCTGGGGCGGAATGCTGGCAAAAGGCGCCAATGACTCCACAAAGTGGTCTGCCACGGTCACCTGCACCCCTTCCCTGACCAAGATTTCAAATAGCCGGCGCACAAAAGGAATAACCTCTTCCTTCACAGGTTTACCAACTATCGCTATTTTCATCTTCCGTCTTGGTCAAAGATACTGCAAAGCATTCAATATCAGAACAAATATATATTGCTACCGGTAATATTTAAAATTTAGATATTCAGGTAACGCAAAAGCATGTCCAACCTGTCCTGATCTTCCGGGGCACTGGAGGTATCTTGAAACTGAGCAGTTATTTTATACCCAAACCGTTCCAGGGTGGCCACAATGCGGGAAAGATCTGACGTATTGATCTTGAGGGTGAGCTTTATCCTGAAGATGTCTGCCTCATCTGGTGAGACATAAGCACTTAATATCTTGGCGTTATTGGATTCTACCAACCTGCTTATCTCACTCAAGGAATAGTCCCGCTCTGCCATGCAAAGCACCAGAATACCGCCCTGGCCTTGCAGCGCAGACATCTGGCCAAACGCGGAGATGGTGTCATTCACTGTGATAACGCCCAGGTATTCCTGCAAATCATCCAACACGGGCACTACCTGTACCTTGTTCTTGATAGCGAGCTCCATCACATTGTAGAAATGCTGGTTCTGCTGCACGTGCACGTGTTCATAATCAAAGGGAATGTTCTCCAGGACCATGTCTGGGTTCTTAGCCTCCAGCACATTCTCCTCAGTGACCAAGCCTAAGTATTTGCGGTTTTTCACCACGGGCAACTGGTTCAGCCGGAACTCATCCATCCAACGCACGGCTTTTTCGCCGGTGTCAGAGAGTTTGAGGGGGGGAACCATCTGGTTTATCAGTTCTTCAGCGATCATACACAGCAGTCTTTATCAGGAATCTCTCTAAGATACTGTTAAAGGCCTCCGGATGTTCCATCATAGGTGCGTGGCAGCAATGGTCTATGAAGTGCAGTTCAGAATTCTGGATCAATCTATTGAACTCATGCGCCACCATGGGCGGCGTGATGGTATCATTCAAGCCCCAGATCAGCAGGGTTGGCGCCGTGATGCCCCCCAGGTCTTTGCCCAGGTTATTGCGCTGCGCAGACTTGGCAATGGAGATGATCCTGAGCACTTTGGGGTTGCTGTTGGTGATGTCAAACACTTCATCTACCAGTTCCTGGGTAGCCACGGCCGGATCATAGAACGTGTATTCAATGCGTTCCTTCACAAAACCATAGTTCCCGCGCTTAGGGAAAGAACCGCCCATAGAATCTTCAAACAAACCAGAGCTGCCGGTTAAAACCAGGCGCTTTACGCACTCCGGGCGCTTGAGGGCAAACTCCAGAGCCACATGGCCGCCCAATGAGTTGCCCAATAAGGTCAAATCAGACAGTTGCTTGTAAGAAATAAAGTCTTCCACGAACTCAACCAGGCCCGGCACACTGGCCTGCGGCAACGGCATCTCATAGAGGGGCATGAGCGGAATCACCACCCGGTAATTTTTATGAAAATAAGAGACCACTCCCTGCCAATTACTAAGCGCGCCAAACAGCCCATGAAGGAGCAACAGCACTTCGCCCTCGCCTTCATCTATGTACTCAAACCCGCCTTCCTTCTTGATTTCCAAGTTCATGTGAGAAAATCGCTAGTAATGATCGTAAGTAGAAACTAATATAGGGTTGTAATATTAGCAATATTCACCCAATTTCTGAGCATTTCCAGTCCGTGTTGGGTGAGGGCCGCCTCTGGGTGAAACTGCAGGGCGTAAAGCGGCAGGTGCGCGTGCCGAAACGCCATCAATTCCCCCTCGGTCGTGTGGGCCAGCGGCACCAACGTAGCGGGCGCTTCCTGCACCACCAGAGAATGGTAGCGCACTACCGGTACTTTTTCTGGCAGGCCCGCAAAGATAGGGTCCGGCGCGCAGTGGATCTGGGAGACCTTGCCGTGCATCGGCCGCAGGCCTTTCTCTACTTTGGCCCCGAAGAATTGGCCCAAGGCCTGGTGCCCCAGACAGATCCCCAGCATAGGCAGCCGGTCATGGTAAAAGTCAATCACGGCTGGCATCACCCCGGCCTTCTCCGGCGTGCCCGGCCCCGGCGACAGCACAATTCCCTCTAACGGCAAAGCCTGCAATTCAGCCAACGGGACATCATTCCGGCGCACCTCCACCGCTACCCCTAATTGCCTGAAATAGTCATAGAGGTTGTAGGTAAAGGAATCAAAATTATCTAAGAGCAACAGCACAGAGAGGGAAACGCAACGAAGAGGAAAAAAGATATTCCTGTTTCAGGCCCGCTTTTTAACATACAGGCCCAAAACAGGAAATAAAATCAAGTAACTAACCAGCGGAGCCGCCGTTTTAGGGCTGGTTTACAGAAAACAAGGCCTAAACCCAGAGCTCCTCTACCCTGCCCGCCTGCTAGGCAAAAGACTCCAGGGCCTCGCGGCCGAAGGGGATAATCCATTGCACAAAAGCCCAGGCATTAGGGGCGGCCTCCAGGTAATAGGGGTACACCTCAGACTCACGCACCGTGTGCAGCGCCGTGTCTAAACCGGTGGCGTTGGCAAAATAAACGAGCAGGCAGATGGCCAAGGCCCATTTACCGCCGCCCAGCACGGCCCCTATCACATTGTCCAGCAGTCCCAGCGGGGTTAAATGCACCCCTTTTTTGACCATCTTGCCCACGGCCCGTACGGCAAACCCGATGCCTATGAACACTAGCAGGAAGGGCAGAAACGGCAGAAATCCGGCGCTCTCGCCCAGCCATTCATGAATGGGCGGTGTCACCAGCCCCACCAGCTTCATCCCGAACACGGTGATCAGGACAAAGGTGGCCAGGGAAGCCACCTCCAGGATTAGGCCTTTAAAATAGCCTTTGAAGGCGCCGTACGCCACGGGCAACAGCAGGAAAAGGTCAAACGTGCTCACGTATGAGAGGTTCCTTAGGCGTTGGTGTTGTTCAAAAGGGCATTCACAGCGTTGGAGATGGCGCGGCCGTCGGCCTGGCCCGCCAGTTCGCGGGAAGCCACGCCCATCACCTTGCCCATGTCTGAGGGCCCCAGGGCACCTACGCGTTGGATGATCTCCAGCAGGCGCTCGCGCAGATCGCCTTCGTCCAGTTGCTGCGGCAGGAACTCCTCAATGATGGCCAGCTCGGCCAGCTCAATCTCCTCCAGGTCGGGGCGGGACTGGGTGCGGTACACCTCAGCCGACTCGCGGCGCTGCTTGGCGGCCTTGGTCAACAGCTTCAGCTCTGTGTCTGGGGTAAGGGCCTGCACGCCGCCTTTCTCGGTCTCGGCCAGCAGAATCTGGGATTTGATGCCCCGCAAGGCTTGCAGACGGGTTTTGTCTTTGGCCAACATGGCTTGCTTGATACCGGCTTCTACTTTTTCTTTCAGGCTCATAGTTTATTTAGTAAAGGTGCCGCGGCACCCGGGTCAGAAATCATTTAGGAATGGGACGCTAAGTTTCTTTTATCTTTGCCAAATCCTTCAGGAAGAACGTTAACGCAAAAGCAACATGACGAAACTGAGCGTAAATATAAATAAAATAGCCACGCTACGGAACGCCCGCGGCGGCAACCGCCCAAATGTGGTACAAACGGCGCTGGATTGCGAACGGTTTGGCGCCCAAGGCATCACCGTGCACCCCCGGCCCGATGAACGGCATATCCGGTTTCAGGATGTATACGACCTGAAGGGCGTAGTGACTACCGAGTTCAACATTGAGGGCAATCCCACGCCTGACTTCATCAAACTGGTGCTGTCTGTGAAGCCCGAACAGGTGACCCTGGTGCCAGACGCCCCAGACGCCATCACCTCCAACGCCGGTTGGGACACCATCAAGCACAAAGACTTTCTGGTAGACGTCATTGCCAAGTTCAAAGCCCACGGCATCCGGACTTCCATTTTCGTAGACCCCATCAATGCCCAGGTAGAAGGCGCCGCCCACACCGGCACCGACCGCATTGAACTTTATACCGAGGCCTACGCCCACCACTACCACACCCACCGCGAAGCCGCCGTGCAACCTTACGCCGAGGCTGCGCGCGTGGCGCAGCAGTGCGGCCTGGGCTTGAACGCCGGCCATGACCTGGACCTGGACAACCTCAAGTACCTGAAAGAACAGTTACCTAACCTGGCTGAGGTCTCTATTGGGCACGCCCTGATCTGTGACGCGCTGTATTACGGCCTGGAGAATACCATCCAACTGTACCTGCGCCAACTCAACTCCTAAATGACAGGCTTCTCTTTTTCCTTCTGTTTTCAGAAAAGCAGCAGCAGAACGCGACGTAACTGGGTTGGCTTATGCTAGGCGTGCTGTTTAAGATAGCGGCCTTTGTGGTGGCGGCGCACTACGCCGTGCGGTTCTTCGACTGGCTTTTCAAGAAACAGCAGCGGGTGTATTTCCTCTCGCCCATGCGCCAATTCAAGATGGTGTTCTGGTCTTTGCTGAGCTTCTGGCTGGGCGGCTCCATGCTGGGCCTGCTGCTGCGGGACCAGACAGACACGCCCCTGGAACAAGGCATTGCCCTGGGTTTAGGAGTAGTGCTGTTCCTCTTCGCGCTGCCCACCTTGCTGGTGCACGTGCAGTACTGGCGCCATGAGCGGGAAAACGCCCTGGAATTGGAAAAAGAAACCCAAAGCGCGCTGCTGCTGCAACCCAGCGGCAAGTACCTGCTCACCCCGCAGCAGGTCAGGCAGATCACCCATACGAAAAGTTCGTCCCAGCGCTTTTTCTGGAGCTCGTACCACTACCTCACGCTTTCCCTGGCAGACGGCCGGCAAGTGAAAATCACCTCGTTGTTACTGGATGTAGAGCAACTGAAGGCGCTCTGGCCCCGCGTACCCTGCCAGACCAGAACGAAATGGATCTGTTTTCTGTAAAACAGACCTAAAACCCGCATACCCAACCGCTCAATTCTATGGAATTAAATTATAAACTTTTAGGCG
Organism: Rufibacter glacialis; assembly: GCF_008271745.1. GTDB lineage: Bacteria > Bacteroidota > Bacteroidia > Cytophagales > Hymenobacteraceae > Nibribacter > Nibribacter glacialis. The sequence continues at coordinate 225,303 of NZ_VKKZ01000021.1, forward strand.
AAGGCCAGCCTTTACTTATTCTGCACGGCCTTTTTGGCACTTTAGACAACTGGCAAACCCTGGGCCGCGAGTTCTCCAAGACCTACCAGGTCTACCTGATTGACCTGCGCAACCACGGCCGCTCGCCGCATTCAGAGGAGTTCAGCTACCAACTCATGACTGATGATATTCTGGAGTTCATAGAGCAGCACCAACTGCAGGCCCCCATGATCATTGGCCACTCCATGGGCGGCAAAGTAGCCATGAACTTCGCGCTGCAGCACCCAGACCAGCTCTCTAAGCTACTGGTAGCGGACATTGCACCCAAGTACTACCCGCCGCACCATGATGATATCCTGGAGGGGTTCCGCTCCATTGACCTGGCTTCTATCCAGAACCGGCAAGAAGCCGATGACCAACTGGCCGTGAAGGTAAGCGACTATGGCACCCGCCAGTTCCTGCTCAAGAACCTGTACCGCCAAGAAGACAACAGCTTTGGCTGGCGCCTGAACCTGGACGCCATTGAGCGGAACTTGGACCAAGTGCTGAGTGATATTGTCTCTGAGACGCCTTTCACCAAGCCCACGCTTTTCCTGCGGGGAAGTAATTCGCGCTACATCAAACCAGAGCAGGATCTGCCCCAGATTCAGGCCCTTTTCCCGCAGGCGACTATCCAAACCATTGAGAACGCCGGGCACTGGCTCCACGCTGAGCAACCCCAGGAGTTCTACCGGTTGGCCATGGAATTCCTGCAGGCATAAAACCTGCTTTTCAGAACCTGGCGTAGGTGCACCTCTGGCAATTCAAGTTGAAGGCTAATTTTTCTGTTGAATCCCGACCGTAAACGAGGAAAGCGCCTGAACCAGGATCTGGTGGGCGAACAGGCAATAATCTAGATGATAAAAGTGGACTCAGCTGCTTCCCCTGTTTTAAGCCGCTTTTAGATAAAATACCTAATAAACATGAGTACTCCCGCCAAAGGCACTCTTTTCCTGATTCCTACCGTGCTGGCTGAGGACACGGCCTCTGCGGTGATCTGCCGGCAGGTGGCGGAGGTGACAGCTCACCTGAAATATTTCCTGGTGGAGAATGCCCGCACCGCCCGCCGCTACATCAAATCCATTGCCCCCTCGCAGACCATTGAAGAACTGCAGATCACAGTCATTGACAAGAATTCCTCAGATGCGGAGCTAACGGCGGCCCTCAAGCCCTTATTGGCCGGCCAGGACGCCGGAGTAATCTCAGAGGCGGGCTGCCCCGGCGTGGCCGACCCGGGGGCGGAACTAGCCCGGTTGGCACACCAGCACGGGGTAAAGGTGGTGCCGCTGGTAGGGCCTTCGGCGATCTTGATGGGGCTGATGGCCTCGGGCTTCAACGGCCAGTCTTTTGCCTTCCACGGGTACCTGCCCATTGAGAAGCGTGACCGCATTCTGGCCTTGAAAGGGCTGGAGAAAGAGATGGCGATGAAAGACCAGACCCAGATTTTTATGGAAACGCCCTACCGCAACAAGCAGATGATAGAAGATTTGCTCCAGCACCTGAACAAAAACACCAAGCTCTGCATAGCGGCCAACATCACGGGCTCCAATGAATTCATCAAAACCCTGCGTGTAGCCGACTGGAAAGGGAAAGTACCGGACCTGCATAAACAACCCGCCGTCTTCCTCATCTATAAGCGCTGATCCTACCCCGTCGTTTTAGAGCTATTTTCAGAAAACAGGTCCAAAAGAAGCAGCCAAGAACCTGAATTAAAAACAAGGTCAGGAACAAGCATACCTACTTTCTCTCTGTCATCCTGAAAGGATCTTGGTGGCGAACGGCAAATGCATTCCATAAGTGCCTTTCTAGTTCGCCCACAAGATCCTTCCAGGATGACAATATGTTTTATTTGTCCTCTTACCTACAAACGTTGATTTCTCTCCTCGTTTAAGAGCTATTTTTAGAATATAGACCAGAAAAGGAATAGCGACAAATTGTGTTTACAAAGTAGACGCAACAATTATTAGCTTGCCGGTTATTAGTTTGCTGGCGCGAGCCTTCAGACTCGTGCCTATGGATGCTGCGAGTCTCCAGACTCGCTGGGAACCACCATCTGAAGCTTAACCCATCCGCTCCCGTGCAAATAGAAAGGGTAGAGAACCGCAGTTCTCTACCCTTTCTATTTCTATCCCGTTTTTGTCAAAAAGGCCGCTAAATAGGAATGCTTATTTAGGCATGAGCCAGCCTTGGGGGTTCAGGTTCGTTTGGTTTTTCCAGATCTGGAACTGCAGTTCTGAGGTACCCTCGGCATCAGTGTAGACGGTGCCAATGGTTTCTTTCGCGCCTATCTCCTGGCCTTCGGTCACGCTCACCGTGCGGAGCTTGGCGTAGACGGTAAAGTACTCACCGTGCTGCACCATCACAATGTTGTTCATGCCAGGGATAGTATGCACCGCCAGCACCTTGCCCCCGAAAATGGCCCGCACCCGCTCGTTGGCTCCGGTCTGGATGTCAATGCCGCGATTTTCCACTACCACGCCTTTCAGCACCGGGTGCGCCTGGCGCCCGAAGCGCTGGGAAATGAACCCGCGCTCTACGGGCCAGGCAAAGCGGCCTTTGTTCCCGGCAAAACTGTTGGACAGGACGGCGGCCTCTGGGGTAAGGGTCACCCGGTCACGGCGGGTGGCAGTGGCCGCGGGTTTCTCGGCGGCAGGCTCTGGGGCTGGTTTCCCTGCCGCGGCGGCGGCTCTGGCGGCGGCCGCCGCTTCACGGGCGGCTTTGGCTTTGGCAGCTGCCTCGGCGGCACGGGCCGCCCGGGCAATCTCTTCCCGCACAATGTTGGCAATCAATTTATCTAACTGCCGTACCGCCTGCTGCCGACGTTCCACCTCCTCTTTCAGAGACTGCTCCTGCTGACTCAACTGCTGAATGACCTTGTCTTGCTGGTCATGCATGGAAAGCAGGTTGTTGTTTTCCTTCAGCTGTACCGTGAGCAGGCTTTTCTTCTGCTGTTTCTGCGAGGTAAGGGTATTGAGCTGCTGGTTCAGGTTCTGTTGCAGAGCCTCAATGGCTGCCGCCTGGTTTTTACGGGCCTCGGTGTACTGGCGCAGGTAGCGCATGCGCCGCATCATCTGGTTGAAAGAATCAGAGGCGAACAGAAACATGAGCTTGTTGTAGCTGTTGGCGGTCTTGGAGGCGGCATAGATAAGCCGGGCGTACTCTTTCTTCAGGCGCTGCAGATCGGTTTGGGCATCGGCTACTTTCTCCTCGGTGGTGCGCAGGTCGCGGTTGAGGTAGGTGATCTCTGAGGAGATGTTGTTGATGACGCCTTTCTGCACCGTGATCTTTTCCTTGATCACGTTGAGCTGCCCCAGTGAGGCCTGTTTCTTCTGGGCGGTCTGCTCCAGGATACGGTTGGCTTCCTGAATACGCTTGAGGTTCGCGTTTTTCTCGCGCTCCAACTGGGCTTTGCTTTTTACGGGTGTTTTCTTCTTGGCAGACGCGTTAGAAGAGGGACGGGAGGTCTTCTTCTGCTGCGCCTCTGCAGAAGTCAACCCAATCAAGAAAAAGAATAAAAAAAGATAAAGAAGCCCCGCCCTATTTACGTTCATAGTTCGAAGGTACTGAAAAAGGGAAATCCAGAGAAGAATCTGCCGTGGAAACCTGATTATGTTTCACCACCACAATAGAGGTCTTGGCTGTGTTTCCCTCGGGCTGCTGGATCGTGAGCAGCAAAGATTTAGCGAAAGGGCGCCCGTTCAACTCCTCAAATTCCTGGTAGTCTACGGTCATCAGGTCTTTGTTGGCCAGGTTGCGTACCTCGGTGCGCTTAAGCTTGAAGCGGGTGGTGTCTATCATCTGGTCAATCTGCAGCTGGCCCCGCACCTGCCGCACGTTCTGCACCGGACCGTCTTGCTTGAACTTCTCCTGCTGGGCATCGCCGGGCACATAATTGCCTATGAGCAGTTCCTGAAGCGTTTTGAAATCAACGTCAACGTTGTAGCGTTTGGCCAGCAGGGCAAATGACCCTATCAGGGTTTCATTCTGCACCTTGTTCACCATGTACACCGAGTCTGGGGTGATTTTAAGGCGGGCTACCTCAAACCCCAGTTTTTGCACCGAAGCCCAGATCACCTCGTCTTTTTTCATGCGCAGGGTGATGTTGGCACTCAGGCCGCTGTTCTCACTCTGCACTTTTCCTTTGGCTGAGAAGTAGGTGTAATCTGTATTGACAACGCTTACCTTGTTCATGGTTTCCGGTGACACTCCGGCAGCGGGCCCAGAGGCTACTTTTCTCTGACACCCTACCAATACCAGCAAACTCATACCCAGGGCGTAGATAACGCTACTTCTATTCATATAGTTTTTTGTCTTTAATCTTCTTGCTGATGCCTTCTGAGGCACCGCCCACCTGGTTGGCCCGTACCCATTGTTTCAGCGCCAAATCACGCTGGCCTAATTGGTAGAGCACATCACCATAGTGTTCAATGATAGTAGCGTCTGAAGAACCCGCCACTGCTTTTTCTAAAAGTTTTTTAGCTCCCTGGTAATCTTTGAGCTTGTACAGCACCCAGGCATAGGTATCTAGGTACGTTGGATTATCAGGGAATTGGGCCACTAAGGCTCCTGCCATGGCTTTGGCCTTGGCCAGGTTTTGCCCCCGCACAGAAAGGAAGTAGCTGTAGTTGTTCAGGGCGTGCGGATTGCTGGGGTCTACGGCAAGTACCGCTTCATAGGCCTGGTCTGAGAGCGCGAACTGCTCTAAGGAGTGGTAGGCATCCCCTAACTGCAGGTTGAACTGCAACTGCAGGTCTTTGTTACTTCCAGCCAGCCGTCTTCCATATTCCAATGACTTGGTGGCTTTGGGGTAGTTCTTGCCAATGAGATGGGCCGTGCCGTTGTAAAACCAGAACATGGGCTGGTTAGGAAAGAACTCCAGCGCCCGCTCTGAGTGGACAATGAGGGAGTCGTTCTGGTTCAGTTCCCCGTCTAGGAGCACGATCTGCTGCCAGATCTTGTAATGCCCCGGATCTAAGGCCACCGCCTTGAGGTAATGGTCACGGGCGGGTAATTTCTGGTTGGCGTTCACGTAGATGTCACCGGCCACGGCAAAGGCTTTGGCTTCCCGGGGGTGCGCCTTGGTGGTCAGCTCGGCCAGTTTCATGGCCTGGGCCGCTACTTTATCGTTGGGCAGCCGCCGGATGTAATCTACCAGGATCTTCACCTTGGAGTCAATGTCCAGAGAAGGATTTCCGAAGGCCAGTTCCAGCTGGGCATCTGCCTCAGCAGTCTTGCCTTGCTGTTGCAGCAGGTCGGCCAGCATCAGGCGCCCATAGGCATTGTCAGGGGCTACCCGCAAGGCCTTCTCCGCCATTTTGATGGCATCTACGGTCTTCTTGTTCGCGGCCAAGATCTCGGCCTGGGCCAATAGATAGCGGACTTCCTCTGGTTTGGAGGAGATGAGGTTATCTCCTTCCTGAAGCGCCTTTACCAGGTTGTTCTGCTTGAGGTAGATTTGCTGCTTTTTAAAGGAGATTTCCTCAATCAGGCCGTATTTCTGCTCAATCTTATCCAGAGTGCGCAAGGCATCTTCCAGGCGGTTCTTGGCCAGGTACAGGTCGGTGAGGTTGAAGAGGTATTGTTCAGTGTTAGGGAGCTCTTGGGTAAGCCGAGCGTAGACTTTGATGGCATTGTCATACTCCTGCTGGTTCGTGTAAATCTGGGCCAGCAGCAGATGGTAATAGGCATTCTTGGGTTGCAGCTCCAGGGCAGCTTTGGCAAAGGGCAGAGCGCCCCGCACGTTGCCCAGCAGCAGGCTGGTTTCCGCTAATTTGTAATTGACCGCCGCGTTGTTGGGGCTGATGGCGTACGTCCGCTGGAAACGGTCAAGGGCTTTGTTATACTCCTCCAGCACGAAGAACTTCATGCCTTCCAGAAAATAGGACTCACTTAGCTGCTGCTCCTGCGGGCTCAAGCTAAGGGAAGGTGCTCCGGCGGTTTGCACCGCCGTCTCCTTCTCTTTCTTGCGCTCAGATTGGGCATAGCTTTTTTCTCCCGCCACTACCAACCCGCACAAAGCGGCCACTATCGTGAGTCCTCTTTTCAACATAACTTAATCCTCCTGTCTAGCCACGCAGGGTATTGTAGTCGCCTAAGCTCAAGTCTGACGGCATTCCTTCATATACAACGTGATTGCCTACCATTGAGTTAGCAATATGCGCATGGTTTATTTTGGTGCTTTCCTGCACAATGCTGTTGCTGATCACGGACCCGGTTACCTGGGTGTTGTTCCCTATGGAAACGTGCGGACCTACCACAGAATTGTTCAACACCACGTTTTCTCCCAGATAAACCGGCGGAATAATCACGCTGTTGTTCACTTGGGCCGAACCGGATACCAAACCTTCTTCATCCTGGATATACTCCAGGTACCGCTGGTTCGTGAACACGGTAGAATCTTTGTTTCCGCAGTCCAGCCACTCAGAGATCTGGCCGGGGATGAACACCGATCCTTTGCTCTTCATGTTCTCCAGGGCGTTGGTGATCTGGTACTCGCCTTTGTCTTTGATGTCGTTATCCAGCAGGTACTGCAACTCGCTGCGCAGGTACTCGCCGTCTTTGAAATAGTAGATGCCAATGATGGCTAAGTCAGACACGAAGTCCTGTGGTTTCTCCACAAACTCGGTGATATGACCAGCTTCGTTCAGCTTTACCACGCCAAACGGACGCGGGTCTTCTACTTTCTGCACCCAGATGGTACCTTCAGCAGAGGTATCCAGCTTGAAATCTGCTTTGAACAAGGTATCGGCGAAGGCCACTACCACGTTTCCTTTCAAGGCGCTCTGGGCGCACAAGATGGCGTGGGCGGTACCCAGCGGTTGATCCTGGTAGTGGATAGAACCTACGGCACCCACAGACTCTGCGATCTTCATTAACCGCGCTTCTACTTCTTTCCCAAAGTTACCAATGATAAAGGCTACTTCTTCAATGGGCTCCTGGCACACCTTGGCAATGTCTTCCACCAACCGCTGCACGATTGGTTTACCCGCAATTGGGATAAGGGGTTTAGGAACTGTAAGGGTGTGCGGGCGCATACGTTTGCCCATGCCGGCCATTGGTACAATGATTCTCATAGTGTCTCTTAAATAGGTTGCTTAAGTATGGCCTACCTACGGGTTTTTCCAGATTTAGATATGCTAATCTCCCGTTTGCAGGCTATTTCCTCGAAAATATAGTAAAAACCGAAGATAGCCAATTTATTGTTTACCCGTGCTGCCGTACCCGCCGGCCCCACGCTGGGTTTCAGTCAGCTCTTCTACGGCCTGCCAGGCCACGCGCTCGTAGCGCGCCACTACCATCTGCGCGATCCGCTCCCCGTCTTCCACCACAAAATCAGTGTCTGAGAGATTGACCAATAATACCTTGATCTCGCCGCGGTAGTCAGCGTCAATGGTGCCGGGACTGTTTACAACGGAAATGCCGTGTTTGAAAGCCAGGCCGCTGCGGGGCCTGATCTGGGCCTCGTGCCCCTCTGGTAGTTCAATACAAATCCCGGTGGGGATAAGCGTGCGCTGCAAGGGCTTCAGGGTCACAGACGCCTCCAGATTGGCTCTAAGGTCTAACCCAGCAGAGTGTTCCGTGGCGTAGGCGGGCAGCGGGTGCTTGCCCAGGTTGATGACGTTAACGGGGAGAGTTGTATTCATAGGAAGCTAATATACGGAATTATCTATTTACCTGCCGCTGCAGAGGCTTTTCCACCACCCATACCACCGCTAAAAATACCGCACACAGCCCCAGGTGGTAGGCTTGCCGCAGCCAGAAGTTCTCCATTTCCCAGGCATAAGCCAGCCAGATAAGGCCTGAAGCCAGTAACAGGTACCCAAAAATAGCTTTAATGGGGTAAGGCACCGGGAAATACTTCTGCCCAATGGCGTAGCACACCACCGCCATGGAAAAGTAGCAGAGAAACGCGGCAATGGCACTGCCCATGTAGCCCAGCACCGGAATCAGCAGATAATTGGCCACCACCGTGACAATGGCTCCAAAGATGGTGATGTACGTACCGTAGTGGGTCTTGTCAGTGAGCTTGAACCAGACGGTGAGGTTGTAGTAGACACCGTTGAACAGGTAGGCCAGCAGCAGCACCGGCACTATTTCTAATCCCGTCCGGTACTCTTCCTGCCCCAGGAAATACTGGAAGATGTCCAGGTTGGCACTGATCCCCAAATAGGCCAAGGCGCACACAATCACAAACCACCGCATGACCACGGCAAAAGTGGCAGGGGAATTCTTATCCTGCGCCTGCGCAAAGAAGAACGGTTCCGCCGAATATCGGAAGGCCTGGATCATGAGGCTCATCATGATGGCCAGCTTATAAGTGGCTCCAAACACGCCCACCGCCTGTTTATTGGTTACCCCTGGATAAAAGCCTTCGGGCAGCCAATGCTCCAACATAACCCTAGAGAGCATCTCATTGGTAGCCCCAGCCAGCCCCATGACCAGTATAGGAAAGGCGTACCCTAGCATAGGCTTCATCTGGCCCAGATCTAACTTAAACCGGAAATCAGAGAACTCGCGCCACAGCATGGGAATGAACAACAGGTTGGCTACCATGTTCACCAGAAAGATATACCCAACCCCTAAGGTTGGGTCATAGATGGCTTCTATCAGTGGCCGTAGTTCCGCCAGGTATTTCCCTTCATACACCTGCTGGCAGAATACGAGGAAAAAAAGGTTTCCGCCAATCACCAGGAAAATGTTGACCAGCCTGATCACCGCAAACCGGATGGCCTGGTTCTCTAACCGCAACCGGGCAAACGGAATAGCGGAGAGGGCATCAACCGCCATGGTAATGGCTAGCCAAATAATATACTTTTCCTTACCAGGATAGTCTAAGGCAGCGGCAATGGATGCTGCGTTAAGTAGAATAAGAACTGTTAGAAGAAGACTGGAAACCAGAATGAGCGTCTGCACCTTGTGGTAGAGTTCTCTCCTGTCCACCCCTGGCTTGTTGGCAAACCTGAAAAAGGCCGTTTCCATGCCATAGGTGTAGACAATATTCAGGAAGGCCACAATAGCGTAGAGATAGGTGACGACACCGTATTCTTCACGCTCAAAGACGGTGGTGTACAGGGGCACCAACAGATAGTTCAGGGCGCGGCCCACAATGCTGCTGAGTCCGTAGGCTGCGGTCTGCCCTACCAGTTTCTTAGCTAAACTCATAGTTGGTTAGGCAAGGGAATGGTGCCAGGAAAGGAAGTAGGCAAGGGATAGAAGTTTCTTATTTACACCTACTCCCGATTTTAGCCGCTTTTCTGAAAAACAGGCTAAAATCGGGAGTAGGCAATGATTTAAATGGGAGCGAGTGTATCTTATACTCCTTTGAAGGCTGGCTTGCGCTTCTCTAAAAAGGCCGAGGTGCCTTCTTTGAAGTCATCTGACCCGCAGCAGCGGCTGAAGGAGTTGGCCTCGGTCTGGTAGCCGTTCTCTTCTTTGTCATACCAGGCGTTCACGCAGTCCACGATCATGCCTACGGCCAACGGCGCTTTGGCCACAATCTTCTGCATGATCTCCAAACATTTGGCGTTCAGTTCTTCCAGGGTGGTCACGTGGTTCACCAAGCCTATCTCCTTGGCCTCTGCCGCAGAGATCAGGTCTCCGGTCATCATGAGTTCCATGGCTTTGCCTTTGCCCACCAATTGGGTTAGGCGCTGGGTTCCGCCGTACCCGGGGATAAGCCCAAGGTTTACTTCCGGCTGCCCAAAGCGGGCATTCTCGCTGGCGACTCTGATGTGGCAGGCCATGGCTAACTCACAGCCTCCGCCTAAGGCGAACCCGTTCACGGCAGCAATGACTGGTTTAGGGCATTCCTCAATCATGGAGAAAACGTCCTGGCCCCGTTCCGCGAAACGGCGCCCGTTCACCTCGTTCAGTTCCGCGATCTCTGAAATATCGGCCCCGGCCACAAAGGCCTTCTCCCCGCTTCCCGTCAGGATTACCCCCCGCACTTCGGTATCATCATACACTTCCTGGAAGGCGCTGTTGATTTCCTTTACCGTCTCAATGTTGAGGGCATTCATCTTGTTAGGACGATTTACCGTGATAAACAAAATACCGCCTTTGTTTTCCAGCAGAAGGTTATTGTAATGGGCCATGTTCTATTGTCTAAACGTCTGTTTTTCCCAAAAATAAGAACCGCAAATATAAAGAAATCCACACAGAATATTTCTCTTGTGGGGGTCCCTTTAAAAATACTCTTCATGCCGCCCTTTCCCGGCTTAAACCTTAGGAAAGTATAAAAATATTCTTCAACTTAACCTTGTCTTTGCGGAACAGTTCTCTGCCGTTTACCGTTACCCAGAATATAATATTTCCACCCCCTCAGCCCTTATTATCGGATGACACGATTCCTAAGATACATTGCCTTTGCAATGACGCTTGTCTTGTTGGGCGCGAACGCGTCTGAGGCCAAGGCGCAAAAGCCCCGCAAGGGAAAGCGTGAAGCGGCCCGGCGCGGCCCTGAAGGCATCAAGAAAGGCCAGGTTGGCACGGGCAACTTTGAGCGCACCATGCTGCTGGAGCGGCAGAAAGCCGTGGCCTCTGCCAAGACCAGCGGTGGCATGTACTCCGGCCCGCGGTACTCCATGCCAGATAACAAATATGACACGGGCGTAGGAAGGTTCTCTACGGGTTCTTACAAAAACAAGGCGACCTCTAAAAGAGCCACTAAAACTCGCAAGTCCAAGCGCCTCATTGACCAGGACAACCCCAACGGTAAGCTTTACCAGCAGAGCCTTAACAAGCGCAACCGTAAATTTTTGATTTTCTAATCTCTGCCAGCTGCTACAGCTATAAACAGGAAAGCCTCTTCTACCCGTAGAAGGGGCTTTCCTGTTTATAGCCCTTTTTCCAGAAACCTGGCCTAAAACAAAACCTGTGAAAGGTGCGTGCTGAGCCGCCCTTGGCAGAGACACTCGTAGGACCTGCGGACACTACGAGGTCTTTCTGAGAAACGGGATAGCGGCGGAAAAGAACTTCCCTTGGTTAAAAATGCACCAGTTGTTTTACGGCTCTTTTATTCTAAATGAGGCAGAAAAGGACCAGCACCTGAACCAAATAGCTCTAACTCAAAAGACCTCGTAGTGTCCGCAGGTCCTACGAGTGTCTCCGCCCATAGCCTTGCCTGTACAACTCTCTCTCCTGGCCATTCCCAAGAATCCATAGTCTCTTACGTGCCATTGTTGGTGGTATCACCAACAATCCTTTATCAGGCACTTTTATCAGGCACTTTCCAAAAACCACCATCAGACTGAAATGGATAGGAGTTGGTGGTGAGAACACCAACAACGGCACCCCTTTCCCGACTTTATTCTGAAAAACGAGCCTAAAGCCCCCAAACAAAAAGCCCCACCTGGGTAGGCGGGGCTCTCTTTTTATGTGAAACGGGGCAGGTTAAAGTGTCCGTTTGATTTCACGCTCTTCGTAGGCCTCAATGATATCTCCTTGCTGAAGATCATTGAAGTTCTTGATACTGATACCGCACTCGTAGCCTTGGCGTACCTCAGAGGCATCGTCTTTGAAGCGTTTCAGAGCCAGGATCTCACCGGAGTGTACCACGATCCCATCACGCACCAATCGGATTTTCGAGTTCCGGGTGATGGTACCATCTGTGACCATACAGCCGGCAATGGTGCCCACCTTGGTGATCTTGAACACCTCGCGTACCTCTACGTTGGCCATCACCACCTCTTGAACGGTTGGTGCCAACATACCTTCCATGGCGTCTTTCAACTCATTGATGGCATTGTAGATGATAGAGTACAGGCGGATATCGATTTGCTCGTTCTCTGCCAGTTTGCGGGCATTCACGGATGGACGTACCTGGAAACCAATGATGATGGCATCTGAGGCCGAAGCCAACAGTACGTCTGACTCTGAGATCTGGCCTACGCCTTTGCTCAGGATGTTCACCTGCACCTCTTCGGTAGACAGTTTCAGTAAGGAGTCAGAAAGTGCCTCCACAGAACCATCCACGTCACCGCGTACAATCACATTCAGTTCCTTGAAGGTACCAATGGCCAAACGACGACCGATCTCATCAAGGGTGATGTGTTTCTTGGTACGCATGCTCTGCTCACGCTGCAACTGCTGGCGGCTCACGGCAATCTCACGGGCTTCACGCTCCGTCTCCATCACCACGAACTTGTCACCGGCTTGCGGCGCCCCGTCAATCCCCAACACCTGGATAGGCATGGAAGGACCGGCTTTCTTATGGCGGCGGCCCAACACGTCGGTCATGGCTTTCACCCTTCCGTAATGCGAACCAGCTACCAGAATATCCCCTATTTGCAGGGTTCCGGTTTGTACCAGCACGGTAGCCACGTAGCCACGGCCTTTATCCAGGGCGGCTTCAATCACGGTACCCACCGCACGGCGTTCTGGGTTGGCTTTCAGATCCAGTAATTCGGCTTCCAGCAACACTTTCTCCAACAGCTCGTCAATTCCTTGTCCGGTCTTAGCTGAGATCTCCTGGGACTGGTACTTACCACCCCACTCTTCCACCAATACGTTCAACTGGGCAAGTTCCTCACGGATTTTGTCTGGGTTGGCGGTTGGTTTATCAACTTTGTTGATGGCAATCACGATAGGCGACCCGGCCGCTTGCGCGTGGTTCAGGGCTTCCTTCGTCTGTGGCATCACGCTGTCGTCAGCAGCTACCACAATGATTACCACGTCTGTCACCTTGGCACCACGGGCACGCATGGCGGTAAAGGCCTCGTGACCCGGAGTATCCAGGAACGTGATGTCTTTTCCGGCCTCAGTGGTCACCTGGTAGGCGCCAATGTGCTGCGTGATTCCCCCCGCCTCACCGGCGGTTACCTTGGTTCTTCTTATGTAGTCAAGCAAAGAGGTTTTACCGTGGTCAACGTGACCCATGATGGTCACAATTGGAGCCCGCGGCCGCAGATCCTCTTCGGCATCGTCCTCTTCAATTCCAATGTTCTCCTCTTCCTCCGCAGAAGCGAACTGCACGTCATAACCGAATTCATCGGCAATGATGGTGATGGCTTCAGCGTCAAGGCGCTGGTTGATAGACACGAACATACCCAGGTTCATACAGGTCTTGATCACGTCGTTCACGCTCACGTCCATCAGGGCGGCCAAGTCATTGGCTGACACGAACTCCGTTACGCGAAGGATCTTAGACTCCAGCTGTTCCTGTAATCTGCGCTCATCTGCGGCATCTGCCACGGCAGAGCGTTTTTCTCTCCGGTATTTGGCGCGGTTTCCTTGGTTTCCGCCTTTGCCTCCGCTCAAGCGGGCCAGAGTGGCCTTGATCTGATCCTGGATTTCCTTGTCCGTTAATTCAGCACGTGGCGCATTGGGTGCACCCGTCCGCTGTCCTGGTCCGCCGGGGCGCTGGCCTGGGCCTCCGCCGCCTGGACGGTTGCCTTGGTAGCCACCGCCAGCAGGACGGTTGCCTTGCTGGGCTCCACCGGCTCCGCCTTGGCGGTTAGCGGCTTGGCCTGTTCCTAACGGACGGTTACTGGTGGCTCTATCACCGGCGCGGTGTCCTTGCGGAGCAGCCGGGTTAGTACCGCCTTGGGCACCGGTTTTAGGTACTTCAATGCGTTTGCGTTTCTTCTTGTCTCCGCCGCCTTGGCCTGGCTGGCCGGGCGTGCCTGGCTGGTTGCCCCGCCGGCGCTCATCTGAAGATGCCACCGGTTTGCCGCCCTTGCCACGACCACCGCTTACCGGTAATTCAATCTTACCAAGTACGGTCAAGCCTTTCAGCTGGTCTGCCTGGGCTTTGATGGTTTCTTTTGGAGCCTCTGGTGTACTTGCCTCAGCTGGTTCATCGGGTTTTGAATGAGCAGCAGCAGGGGCCGGAGCTGGGCTAGCGGCTGCGGCTGGTGCCGAAGCCACCGGGGCTGGAGCCGCTGGTTGCTGGGCCTCTGGAGCCGGCGCTTTAGGCGCTTCCGCCACTGGGGCTGGCGCAGGTGCTGCCACTGGTGCAGCAGGCGCAGGGGTTGGTTCCACTGGCGCTGGCGCAGCGGGTTTCTCTACCGCAACGGGGGCCTCAGGAGCCTTTGCTTCTACCGGAGCGGGAGCGGGAGCCGCTGCCGGGGCTGCTGCCACGGGTTGCGCGGGCGCAACAGGTTTCTCTGCTGCCGGGGCTTCAGGCGCTTTTGCTTCTACCGGTGCCTCTGCCGGCTTGGCCGGTTGGGCCACAGGCGCCTGGGCTGCCGGAGCCGCAGGGGCTGGAGCCTGCTTGGGAACTGGTCTGCCTTTGGCATCCAACTCAATCTTACCCAGGATTTTGATACCGGGCAAAGAAGACGCAGGCGTAGCCGCCGCGGCTGGTTCTGGAGCAGGCGCCTGCACCGCTGGTGCGGCGGGCTTGGGCTGCTCTGCCGGCTGCGTTCTCACCTGGTTGGATTTGATAAACATTTCCGGCTCAGGCTCCGGTTGCTGCTTCTTAGGCTCTGGGCGCTCCTCTGGTTGCGGCTTCTTCCCAGGAAGGTTCAGATCTGCCGCCTCGGCCTTGGCCTGCATAGAGGAAGCAAACTCTTTCGACAGCATATTGAACTGCTCCGGGGTAATTTTTGAAGTAGGTTTATTCTCGATCTCAACCCCTTTTTTCCCCAGGAATTCCACTACCGTGGAAAGGCTGATGTTCAAAGTGGTTGCTACCTGTTTAAGCCTCATCGTTCTTTCTTCTGACATGTTCAAATATGCTGTTATAATTTACTTTTAGTAGTTACTTGTTTCTTACTCATTAAAAAGGATGGGTGGCCTTGACGACTTCGCGTTTTTGTCCTCTTCCCCGGAAAATAGGCCAAAAATGGCACCCACCCTCCAGTAAGGTCAAATAACCCGGCACATAAAGCGCACCACTAGTTGTTTTCTTCTGAATCAAACTCTTGGCGGATGATCTGGAGCAAATCCTCTACGGTCTCTTCTTCAAGCTCCGTACGGCGCACCAAATCTTCCTTGCTGACGGCCATCACGCTGCGGGCTGTATCCAGACCAATGCGCTTCAGTTCGTCAATCACCCAGCTTTCAATCTCGTCAGAGAATTCAGTCAGGTCAATATCCTCGTCAAACTCCTCGGCTTCGCGGAACACGTCAATCTCCAGGCCTACCAGTTTACTGGCCAGCTTGATGTTCTGCCCGCCTTTACCAATGGCCAGGGAAACCTGGTCTGGTTTCAGGAACACAGAGGCGCGTCCGGTTTCTTCGTTTATCTTGATGCTGCTGATCTTGGCAGGGCTCAGCGCCCGCTGGATGTACAGCTCCATGTTGTCTGTGTAGTTGATCACGTCAATGTTCTCGTTCTCCAACTCCCGCACAATGGTGTGGATACGCGAACCTTTCATGCCCACGCAAGCTCCTACCGGGTCAATACGGTCATCATACGACTCCACGGCCACCTTGGCGCGCTCACCTGGCTCGCGCACGATCTTCTTGATGGTGATGAGGCCGTCAAAGATCTCGGGCACTTCGCCTTCAAACAGACGCTCCAGGAATTGTGGAGAGGTACGGGAAAGAATGATCTTTGGGTTACCGTTGATGATCTCCACGCGCTGCACCACCGCCCGCACCACGTCACCTTTGCGGTAACGGTCTTTGGGGATCTGCTCAGATTTAGGGATCAGCAACTCGTTGTCTTCTGAGTCCAGGATCAACACCTCGCGGTTCCATACCTGATAGACCTCGCCGGAGATGATCTCCCCTACCTGGTCTTTGTATTTCTGGTACAGCAAGTCTTTCTCCAGGTCTTTCACGCGCTGAATAAGGGTCTGGCGCGCTGTCAGCACGGCTCTACGGCCGAAGTCTTCCAGCTTGATCAGCTCAGAAACCTCTTCCCCTACTTCAAAGTCGGGCTCAATCTTGCGGGCCTCAGAAAGGCTGATCTTGTCATCGTCCCAGATATCCTCTGAGTTATCGTCTACGATCTCGCGGTTACGCCAAATCTCCAAGTCGCCTTTCTCTACGTTCAGGATGATGTCAAAATTCTCATCTGTCGTCCACTTCTTCCGGATCATAGTGCGGAACACGTCCTCCAAGATCCGCATCATGGTAGGGCGGTCAATGTTCTTGAATTTAGCGAACTCCGCAAACGACTCGATTAATATTGAACTATCCATGTCTTTCTTATTTAAAAGAGATTACAATCTGCGCTTTCACAATGTCTACGTAGGGCACTTTCACGGGCTCCTGCAAAGACACCTTATGTTTCTGTTTTACCTCTTCGGCAAATAAAATTCCGTCTTCCACTACTTCCTGCAGCACCCCCACTTTCTCTCCGCCTGCCGCCAAGGTGATCTTGATGTTGCGGCCCACGTTCTTGGCGTACTGGCGGGCCTCCGTAAGGGGATAGTCTACGCCTGGTGAGGAAACCTCAATGGAATACTCCATCTCTTCGCCGTACACCTCCTCAATCTTCTTGGACACCCGACGGCTGATCTTGGCGCACTGCTGGATGGTGATCCCCTGGTCGCCATCGGCTAGAATGGTCACCTTGGGCCGCACCGGTGTATCTGACACCTGTACTGACACCAGGAACAAGTCTGGCTCCGGCAACGCTTCCTGCGCAAAATCTGTTATTGTTTTCTGATCTAAGGCCATTCGTGCTCTGGATAACAAATAAAAAGGGGGACTCTCTCGTCCCCTCCATTTCACTTTAATCGCACAAATGTACAAACAAATCCACTGAAACACAAGCAACAGCGCATTATGTACGCGTTAAGATATTATCTGGTGAGAACTGAGAGAAGAAAATACCCAAAACCCATAGCCATAGAACCCAAGGACGCAGGGCTTTCTATATAGGAATTAACCTATTGGCTGGGTGAATAGTTCAACGGGCTTATGCTAGATTGAGCCTCTTTTTTAGGAAAAAAGGCAAAAAGCAGCTTCTGAATAGTGAACCCCGTAGAGACCAGGCACAGTTTTACTCCACGAACTACAGTTTTCAGCAACGGTTGCTTTTGCTTCACGAAATGCAATGACCGAGACCGAAGGCTAACGCTGAGACAAGGCAGTGCCTTGTCTCTACCATTTTTGAACCTATTTCCCCAAAATTTGGCTAAAAACGCTTTCTAAGAGAACAACCGGAACACCAGGAACGCAGAGCCATACGCCAGGCCTGTCATATACAACAACTGCAGGATAGGCCATTTCCAGCCTTTGGTTTCGCGGTACACCACGGCCAGGGTGCTCATGCATTGCATGGCAAAAACGTAGAAGATGAGCAGCGAGAAAGCCCGGGCCGGGGTGAAGAACGGCTGTCCGTTGGCATCTTTCTCGGCCATCAGTTTTTCTTTCACGGTAGAGATGTTCTCAGAATCACCCACGCTGTAAATGGTGGAGATAGTGCCTACAAACACCTCGCGGGCGGCAAAAGAAGTCAGCAGCGCAATCCCGATTTTCCAGTCATAGCCCAACGGACGGATGGCCGGCTCTATGAATTTCCCAAACTGCCCGGCGTAGGAAGCCTCTAACTTCTGCCCACCAATGTGCGCCTCCGCGTCGGCCTCGTTCAGGTCCAAGGTGGTGAGTTCAGCAGTAGCCCGTTCCTCTGCTTGCTGCATGGCGTTGCCGGGACCATAGGAAGACAACACCCACAAGATCACGGAGATGGCCAGAATGACTTTACCGGCCTGGAACACGAACGCCTTCACTTTCTCTACAATGGTGAGGCCCACGTTTTTCCAGCGCGGCATCTTGTAGGTAGGGAACTCCATGATGAAGTAACTGCGCTCTTTCGTTTTCAGCACCCATTTGAGCAAAGCCGCCGAAAAGATAGCCGCTAGAAAACCGATGAGATATAAACTCATCAGCACCAGTCCCTGCAAGCTCAAAAAGCCTAGGTAATAGGTTTCTGGCACCACCAGCGCAATCATGATGGTGTAGATGGGCAGACGCGCCGAGCAGCTCATGAGCGGCGTCACGAAGATGGTGATCATGCGGTCTTTCCAGGAGTCAATAGTACGGGTGGCCATGATGGCCGGCACCGCGCAGGCCACGCCTGAGATAAGGGGCACCACGCTCTTGCCGTTCAGCCCGAACTTGCGCATGATCTTGTCCATAAGGAAGGTAACGCGGGCCATGTAACCGGTCTCTTCCAGAATAGCGATAAAAGCGAACAGCAGGGCAATCTGCGGAATAAAGATCAAAACGCCGCCCAAACCGGCCAACACCCCATCGGTGAGCAAGTCTACCAGCGGCCCATCTGCCTGGGTATGGATCCAGGCGTTCAGGGTGGCTACGCCCGTGTCTATCAGATCCATGGGGTAGGCTGCCCAGGCGAAAATAGCCTGGAAGATCATGAACAGTACCCCGAAGAAAATAAGGTAGCCAAACACTTTATGCGTGAGCACCTGGTCTAGCTTGTTGCTGAACTGCTCGTTGTTCTCCGCTTTGGTCACGCGCATGGCGTCCAGCAGCAGGCCATTGATGCGGGTATACCGGTCAATGGTCTCAGAGGCCTGCAAAGCCTGGGACTGAAAGCCGTACTGTTTCACCAACTCCCCAATATACTGCTTGTCGTCTTCTGACAGGAAGGAAAGTTTGTGGTATTGGTGGGCGTAGTGCCAGGCCAGGTAATCATTGCTGAGCTCAAAGTAGTAGCGGATCTGGCGCACCATGACCAGCAGGTGCTCCGGGATCTGGAAAAAGGTAGACTTAGGGGCCTCCAGTTCCTGGGAGAGGAGGATCTTCAGCGCCGCCAGGCCGCTCCCGGTACGGCCGTTGACCGGAATCACGGGCACACCCAGTTCCTGCTGCAACTCCGCCAGGTCAATCTTGACGCCATGCTTCTCCGCCACGTCCATCATGTTCAGGGCCAGCACCGCCGGAATCTGGAGATCCGCGAGCTGGGTAAACAGCAGCAGGTTGCGTTTCAGGTTAGCGGCATCTGCGGTGATGATAAGCGCGTCTGGGTAAGAGTCGGCTTTTTTATCGTGTAAAAGGTCAATGATGACCTTCTCATCTAATGATTTGGGATAGAGGCTGTAGGTGCCGGGCAGATCAATGACCTGGGCCTTGAGGCTGGGGGTCAGCTGACTGATGCCGGTTTTCTTGTCCACGGTCACCCCAGGGAAGTTCCCCACCTTTTGGTTCAGCCCGGTCAGGTGGTTGAACAGCGAGGACTTCCCGGAATTGGGATTGCCGATCAAAGCGATCTTGGCAACCTTGCGGGAAGAAGCAGTGGTGGTATGGGGCACAGAGGCGGGAGGCGGCGCAAGAACTTGTGACATAGACTAAGCCTTTACTTTAACTTGATGGTAGCAGCTTCGTCTAAACGCAGGGAAAGGGTGTAATCGTTCACAATGATGGTAATGGGATCGCCCAGGGGGGCGCGGCTGTTGAGTTTCACCTCTTCGCCGGGAATACAGCCCATCTCCAGCAGTTTCAAAGACATCTCAGGGTCGGTGAGGCAACAGATAATGCCTTTCTCCCCTATTTTCATATCCCGCACACTTTTCTGCTGTTCCTGCACCTTCTTCGCTTTATTTAGACTCTTTATAAACTGTTGCAAGGTACAAGGTGTTCCATTTGAATCCAAAAAGATACGCGCCTTTCCCTCGCCCTCGTCTATAATAGTTTCGTTTTCAGGCCCAAACCAGTATTTATTCAGAAACCTTCAGGAGCAGAATCCTGCGGCTTGCCAGCTCCTATTTTTGAATAATATAATTATTATACAGCAATTTTTGGTTGGGCAATGGCCAGTACACTCCAGTGCCTACTGGTTTCAGCAGGAAGGAGCTTGCCCATATATCACTGCCCTCTAACCAGATCTTGACAGATTTTGCGGCAGGCAGTTTGGAAAGGGCAAGGTCAAGCTTCACCCAGCTTCCATACACTTCAAAGGAGGCAGCCCCAAGCACCCTTTCCTGAGCCAGCACGTTGCCCTGGTCATCTACTTGCTCATAGTGGAGCACTGGCAATTGCCGGTCAGCAGCGGCATTGCTCCAGACAGAGGCTTCCCACAGGGTGTCTTTTCCGGCCGGCAAAGCCCCGTTAAAAAGCACTAGAGGGCCTTTTCCCACCCGCAGGGCACCTTTCCCGAAAACGCCGGCCGTAGATTCGGCTCCCAATACGGTCCAAACAAAAGGCTTGTCCTGGCTTAGGCACCAACTCCCTTTTTTAGGCAAGGCTGCTGAATCTTGAGCAAATTCCTGTGCTATACGCGCCTTTTCATTTTTGCGCAGCGCCTCTAGCGGCAACGTATAGAAGTCTAAGTTACCCTTCCTGAAAAGGAAGGAGGCTTTCTGCCGGAGTTGCTCCTCTGCGGAAGTTCTCTTTTCTGGGGTGACAATGAGCAGGAAAGGCTTTTGGTTAGGCAACTTCCCTAAGAGTGATTTCTCAATGAAGGCACTGCTCAGCAACTGGGCCTGGGCCAGCGCCTGAGCTTGCGAGGTGCGGGCCATCATCATGGTAGCCAAAGGAAGCCCCGTCTGCAGAGACACCCGCATGCCTTCGTAAACTGATTTGTAGGGATAGCCTACGTCTATCTTCTCTGACCCAATGCAAAAGTAGGGCAAAGGCACGATGGCCTGAAACTCCTGGACTGCCTGCCCATGGGCTTCCAGCGCCTCCACCAGATTGTCTTCTTGCCCATTGAAGGAATACCCCACCGGGAAAGCCCGCAGTGTCTGGAATTCTTTTTTGAGGAAAAAGACCGCATCAAGAGCCCATACAAACAAAGCGGCAGCCAGCACCGTAACGGCTACCGTCTTGTTTACTCGCCGCAACCGTCGGTACAAAGCATACAACAAATAAGCCACCACGGAGGCGTACACATAATAGAAAGTCCAGGCAAAGCGGTACAGCACCCGGAACTGCTCCAGAAAAGGAGACCCTTCCACTATTTCCTCCAGACCATACTTAAGGGGGATGGCCATGGAAAACAAAAGCACTCCTACTGCCGGCCACACGCTCCATCGCAAGGCACGGGGAAATACCGGTTTCAACATAAGCTGGTATTTTTTCCTGAACACATACCGCAGCCCTTTCCCCACAAAGACCAGCACGCAGAAAGTACCAATTATTCCCGCGTAGGCATAACTCACCTGGCGGGAATCCTGCAAGGTGGGGAACACCTTCTGCAGGAGAGGCAGGTAAAAAAGATCATAGGGAAAGAAAATACCTTCCAGGTTCGCCCGGTGCACAAAGAAGCCTTCCGGGTGCTGGGGCCGGTCAGGCACCTGGTCTACGGCAGCCATAAACAGCAGGAACAACGCGCTGGGCAGCAATACCCCCACCAGCAGCTTTGCGGATACCTTGAATTGCTTCTCTTGCAGGGCATAGACCAGCGCCACCCCCACCCCAAAGAGCCCATTCATGGCCAGAAAATACACATGGATGAACCCGATCGCCAAAGAAACTGCCACATACGCTCCCCACCACTTCCACTCCCCTTGGTTTTCAAAGTATTTCATCAGCAAAAGCCAGGGCAGCAGCATCGCGAAGGTATAACTGAGCGCATACTGGAAGTCAAACTGTGTGCTCTGCGGGCTCATAGCCACCACCAATAGCGCCGTGGGCACCGTGTACCAACCCGGCAAATGGAACCTAAGCAATATCCGTTGCATAATCCAGGCCCCAATGGCGAGCGAGAAGATGGAAAACAGGTTCTGGCCGGCCGTTGCGTACTGCGCTATTGGCCAGACATAGTGGTGAATGAGGGCCAGCGGGAAGGAGAGCAGCGGCTGGTTATCTGAGAAAAGCGCAAGCTCCCCAAAGGGGTAGTTCATGCCCGTGAACCAAAGCCCCACATTATATTTCACGTAGTACGCCACCACGTAGTAATTCTTGATATGGTCCCCGTGCATCTCAAACAGATACCGACCCGGATGCAGAATTACCTCTATGCCCACCACCGCTATAAAGAGAAGCAGCATAGCTCCCGCACTGATCAAGGCATATCTTCTGGCACCGTACTTATTATCCATGCTTTTCTTATTCTATCTGGCAAAGGTAAAGGGGTTGTTGCTAACAAGGCCCATAACCGCCTTCATGTACTACCCTAGCTTATTTGGTTGCAAGCTACTCTCTAAATATCTTTAATTTGCAGTGAATTAACCGCCCACGCCCATAGCCCCTGTATTTGACCTGGTAGTGCCCTGTTATAACCCTGCTCCAGGCTGGGCTTATCACCTGTTGAGCAACTTCCAGAACTTGCAGGCGTGCTACCCTGACCTAGCCCTTCACCTGATTTTGGTGAACGACGGCTCTACCCGGGGCATTCTGCCCACTGACGTCGCGTTCCTGCAGGACCACCTGCGGCATTTTACGTATCTCCACCATGAGGCCAACCAAGGGAAAGGCTTTGCCGTGCGCAGAGGCGTGCAGGCAAGCGAGAACCCGTTGTGCCTGTACACTGATATTGACTTTCCCTACACTCTGGAGAGTATGGCCAAGATCATCAATGGGTTGATGCAAGCCGAGGCAGATATCCTGGCGGGGGTTAGGGAAACCGAATATTATGCGCAGGTGCCGCCTATCAGAATTAAAATCTCGCAGGCCCTCCAGCTCCTCACCAAGCACCTGCTGCACCTGCCCATCAATGACACCCAATGCGGTCTGAAAGGGTTTAACCAGAAAGGAAAGCAGGTGTTTCTGAAAACCAAAACCAACCGCTACCTGTTTGACCTGGAGTTTATTTATCTTCTATCCAAAGCGCCTTCCCGCCCATCTATTCAGCCGGTGACCGTGGAGCTGAAACCGGAGGTTACCTTCTCCAGGATGGATGCGAAAATCCTTTTTCAGGAAAGCTTCAGTTTCCTGAAGATCCTATTCCGGTCCTCTGTAGATTAAGCCCTTTTCCCAAAGGATAAATATCCCGGTTCCCTTAAGCCTACTTGCGCGCCTGCCGGATTTATCGTAAATTTCGTAAAACCAACAAAAAACCATGTCCCTTTTCACATCCAACAACCCCGCTCTTAAAGAAGAAGCGTTTACCCAATCGGCTGAAACGCAGCTGGTAGACGGACCCGCCATGACCCTGAACGGCACCATTGGCAAATCTGCCTTGCTGGTGGGCATCGTACTGGTCTTCGCGGTTTTTGCCTGGGATCTGTTTAGCATGATGGGCGTGCCCCTGCCCTTTTTGATCGCCATTCCGTTGGTGGGTGTGGGCCTGGCATTCCTGATTACTTTCAAGAAACATTGGGCGGCGTACATAGCCCCGGTGTACTGTGCCTTGCAAGGACTTTTCCTGGGCGGCGTTTCCGGCATGCTGGAACTGAAGTTCCCGGGTATCGCGAACCAGGCCATGCTATTGACCTTTACCGTGTTCGGTGCCATGCTGCTTTTGTACAGCACCCGTGTCATCAGAGCCACTGAACGGTTCAAGTCTATTATCATAACCGCCACCTTCGGGATTTTCTGTTATTACATGATCTCGTTTGTGTTGCAGTTCTTTGGCGTAGAGATGGCCTTGATTCACAGCAGCGGCATGGCAGGCATTATTTTCAGCTTGTTTGTGGTCATCATTGCGGCCATGAACCTGATCCTGGACTTTGACACCATTGAGCAGGGCGTGGCTCACAGCGCCCCCAAGAACATGGAGTGGTATGCTGCCTTCGGCCTCACCGTCACCTTGATCTGGTTATACATTGAAATCCTGCGGTTGCTCTCTAAGCTCAACAGCCGCAACTAGGCCACTGAAAACGGGCTCTTTTTTAAAAAGCCTTCTATAAACAGAACAGCCACTGGACGACCTCCGGTGGCTGTTCTGTTTTATACCTGATAGAATGTCATCTTGCTTGTGGCTCCCGGCGAGTCCGGAGACTCGCTTCATCCCTGGGCACGAGTTATAAACTCGCGCCAGTAGAGCCCGAGACAATAGTATCGCGCCAGTAGATTCTTCATCTGTGAGGTCTCCAAGACCTCACAGATTTCTGCGTTTCTCACCTGTTTCCGCAAAAAAACCGCTGAAACGGCTACGCGTTGAAAAACACCCGCTTTACCCGCGTGCCTACGTTGGTGAGCAGCTCATACGGAATGGTGCCAATGCGCGCGGCCAGTTCAGTGAGCGGCAGCCCTTCCCCGAACACCAGCACCTCATCTCCAGCGCGTACGTCCAGGCCGGTTACGTCTACCATGCACATGTCCATGCACACACTCCCGATGAGGGGCGCCCGTTGTCCGTTGATGAGCACCTCGCCCACCCCGTTCCCGAAGCGGCGGTCATAGCCATCGGCGTAGCCGATAGCAATGGTGGCGGTCTGTTTGTCAGAGGAGGCTACTCCCCGGCGGCTGTAGCCCACGGTTTCACCCGCTTTTATAGATTTCACCTGTGATACGGTGGTCTTCAATTGGCCCACGGTCTGCAGGCTGCTTTGCTCCTGGCCAGCCGATTCTACGCCGTACAGGCCAATGCCCAATCGTACCATGTCAAAGGCAGCCTCCTGGCCAAACCGCACAATGCCCGCCGAGTTGAGGATGTGCTTGGTCACGGGGTAGCCTAATTCCTTCTCTACCTGGGCAGCCATCTGCCTGAAAAGGGTGATCTGCTCCTGAGTGAAGTCATTGAAGAGGGCTTCATCGGCGCCGGCCAGGTGGCTGAACACGCTCTGCACGCGCACGTGTGGCATCTGGTCCAGCACGGTGAGGGCTTCTTCCAGCTCAGCGGCGTCAAACCCCAGGCGGTGCATGCCGGTGTCCAGCTTCAAGTGGATCTTGGGCGTTTTGCGGCTCTTTTTGGGAAAATAGTCCAGAAACTGGTGCAACAGGTCAGCGGAATAGATCTCCGGCTCCAGGCTGTACTGTTGCATTTTCAGGAACGAGTCTGGGCTGGGGTTCATGACCATGATGGGCAGCGTGATGCCATGCTCGCGCAGGGCAATGCCTTCATCGGCGTACGCCACGGCCAGGTAATCCACGCGGTGGAATTGGAGCAGGTTGGCGATCTCATAGGCCCCGGCCCCGTAGGCGAAGGCTTTCACCATGACCATGATCTTGGTTTGGGCGGGTATTTTGGTGCGGTAGTAGTTGAGGTTGTGGACCAGGGCATCCAGGTTCACTTCCAGCAGGGTACCGTGCACCTGTTGCTGCAGCGCCGCCACAATCTTCTCAAACTGGAACACGCGTGCGCCCTTCACCAGAATGGTTTCCTGCCGGAAAGTCTCCGGGCGAAGCTGCCCCAGAAAGGAATCTGTGCCCAGGTAGAACTCGCTGCCCGCGGGGAAAAGGTCTTGGTGACGGGTGATGATATCGCCTATGCCAATGACGCGGTCTACGCCGCGGGCGGTGATTTCCTGCGCCACCTGCCGGTAAAGTGCCAGTTCCTCTACCCCCGCCTCCAGCAAATCTGAGACAATGAGGGTTTTCCGGCCCCGCCGGGCCTGCTGGCCCAACACGTCCAGGGCAATGCGAAGGCCGGCCAGGTCATTATTATAGGTGTCGTCAATGACGTAACAGCCGTTGATTGCTTCTTTGCGTTCCAGGCGCATGGCCACCGGGTGCAGGCGCTCAAACCGATGGGTCAGTTCCTGGGGTTTCAGGCCCAGGTAGAGCAGCACCGCCAGGCAATGCAGCGCGTTTTCCAGCGAGGCGTCATCGGCGAAGGGAAGGTTAAAATCCTGGCCCTGGCCCGCGTACCGGAACCTGATTTTGGTTTTGCCGTGGTGCATCTCCAGCACCTTGATCTGCACCTGGGCCGCGGGGTGCTCGTGCGCGCTCCACGCGAAGCCGGGGAATCCGGCGGCCTGGATGGCGGCCTGCACGGCGGGTTGGTCGGCGCAGTAGATGAGTTGGTCTGCATGCTCAAACAGTTTCAGTTTCTCCTGCATTTTCTGGGAAGAAGAGGAAAACCCTTCGTCATGCGCGGAGCCCAGGTTGGTGAACACGCCAATGGTAGGCTGCAGCACGCTGGCTAGGTGCTCCATCTCGGCTGGTTTGGAGATACCGGCCTCAAACACGCCAATGGTATGGCTCTCATTGATCTGCCACACCGAGAGCGGCACCCCGATCTGAGAATTATAGCTACGGGGACTCTTGACCACCCGTTCAGAAGCACTCAACAGCTGGGACAGCCACTCTTTGACAATAGTTTTGGCGTTGCTGCCCGTGATGCCCACTACCGGAATGGTAAACTGCCGCCGGTGATAGGCCGCCAGCCGCTGTAGGGCCTGAATGCTGTCAGGCACCAGCAGCACGTTGGCAGCCGGGTAGGCAGACAGATCCAAAATTCCCGCGGCGTCTTCCACCACAAACTGCCGCACCCCCGCGGCATAAAGTTCAGGCAGGTACTGGTGCCCGTCATGGAATTCGCCCCGAATGGCGAAAAACACCGAGGAAACGGCATTGGCGATTTTACGGCTGTCGGTGAGCAGGTGCTGCACCGGGTATTCTCCGTTGCACTGCACCAACATGCCGCCCATTACCTGGGCAATTTCTTTGAAACTAAACATGGTAGGGACGTCTGTTAGTCAAATATACAACACAAGCCCTACTCCGTCACCTTGAATTTCCCCGGAGGGCTGAGCGCCTGGTCTGCGTTTTCTGGCTTTTTTGAAGAAAAGAGGCCAGAAATAGACAGGCCAGGCTTGTCAGAGGCAGTTTCAAAAAGGAACCCTTCCTTTTTAGCCTGAACGGCCTGCGAATTAGGCGGTACCCACGGCAACTTCTTACCTTTGGGCTTCTGAAAAAAAATCCGTGAAATTCAATCGCTACCACGTCGCTGCCATCAGCGCCTTTGTTATCTGGGGCTTTATCCCGTTTCCGCTGAAAGCCCTGCACGATTTCCCCAGCAGCCAGATCCTGTACTTCCGGGTTCTGGTGGCGGTGCTGACCCTGCTGGTGGTTTCCGGCACCACCCGCCGGGAGCAGTGGCGCCAGACGCTGGGCCGGTTCAAAGGGCAGGACCGCTTGGAGAAACGCCGGTTCATCCTGTTCACGCTCCTGGGCGGGGCCTTGCTGGCGATCAACTGGCTGGCCTTTATTTACGTGGTGAACCATGTAGACATCCAGACCGGCTCCTTTTCTTACCTGCTGTGCCCCATTCTCACGGCGGTGCTGGGGTTCCTGATCCTGCGGGAGCACCTGCGGGTGAACCAGTGGTTTTCGGTGGGGCTAAGCTTTATGAGTTGTCTGCTGGTGGGCACAGATTCTTTGTACAACCTGCTGTTTGGGTTGCTCATTGCCGCCTCTTACGCCTTTTACCTGATCACGCAGCGGTTGCTCAAAGACTATGACAAGATCGTGCTGCTCACGCTGCAGCTGCTGCTGGCGTTCCTGTTCATCGGGCCTAGCTACCCCTGGTTCGTGGGCGAAGACGCGCAACCTATCACCGGTCATTTTGTGGGCCAGATTGTGCTTTTGAGCTGGCTTTTCACGGTGATCCCGTTGTTTCTGAACCTGTACGCGCTCAAGGAACTCAAATCGGCTACAGTGGGTGTGCTCATGTACCTAAACCCCATCATCAACTTCACCATGGCGTTCCTGTACTTCGGGGAGGTGGCCAGCCAGCAGAAAATCATCGCGTATGGCGTGATTTTCCTGTCGGTGATACTGTACAATCTGCCTATAGGGAAGAAGCAGGAAGCTCAGCCCGTGGCATAAATTTTAGGAGGCTGCAACCTTTGGGCTGGGACAAGGCTCTTCTTGGAAAGGAACCTCAAACCGCTGTATGATGAAAACAAAGCTTCTACCTTTCTTCTTGCTGGCCCTGGCTTTTGGCTGCACGCGCCCTGATTTGGTTTCACCGGAAGAGGAGGAAGCCATCAGACAGGCCCGAGCCAAAGGGGCTACTATCCTGACGGTGCAGAAACCTACTCCCATTGGCGGGCTGGTGGTCAACTTGCTTACGTTGCAAGACTGCCGATGCCCCAAAGATGTGATTTGTTTTTGGTACGGCCACGCCGTGGCTACCCTTCATCTGCAAGACGCCAATGGCCAAACCCTCAACCAGCAACTCTATCTGGGCGAACAATTACCGGCCCCCAATAACCGCGGTTTCCGGACGGCAGACACCGTGCTCGTCCAGCTCAGCAACAAACCCTACCGGATTATCCTGAGCGATGTACAGCCCTATCCCGGTTTCAACAACCCTTCTCCCAGCGAGAAGAAAGCCATGGTCTCTGTTTCAGCCCTGTAATTCCTAAAACACATCGCAATTAAACTGAAAGCCGACCTCACCGTCGGTTTTCTTGCTTTAGGTAAAAGGCGGCCCCACGTTAGAAGTGCTTTCGCTAACAGGTCATCTATGGCACGGCAGAATCTGATCATTCCAGCGGGACATGGGTACCGTACGGCAGCAGAACAGACCAAAAGACATAGACAACCAGCTTGCTATATTAGATACTCCGCTTCCGTTGTTTCTGGCTCGTTTTCAGGAAAGTAGCCACAAAAGAAAGGATGCAAAAACATGAGGCTGGTGCAACCTTCGGCCTGGCGGAAGGCTCTTATAAACGAAGGAGGATAACCTGCCCTTTTTCCAAAAACACCTATGAAGCGCCAACGCCTCTTTCCTCTTCTTATCGTCTTTCTCCTGCTGGGCTGCGCCCGAACCAAACAGGTAGCCTCTCAGGAGCCGCAGATACCCCCACCGCCGCTACAGCCGCTCCAACAGAGCCCTCCGGTGGCGCTCTCCTGGCAGAAGCCCATTGCGGTAGGCAGTCTTACCGTCACGCTGCAGAAGATAGAAGATAGCCGCTGTCCCAAAGATGTGCTGTGTATCTGGGCCGGAAGGGCCGCGGCAGACGTTCAGTTACAGGATTCCAGCGGCACCAGCATTTCTAAAACCCTTGCCCTGGGCAGCATGGTCACCGTTCCCTTCGGCAGTAAAACCTACCGGGTCACGCTGAGAGAAGTCACGCCCTATCCCATGATTTCAGACCTGCACCCAGCGGAGAAAGAAGCCTTCATCTCCGTTTCTGTCCTGTAATTTTTAACTACTAGCGAAGGCACCAGCCCCACGTGCAAGCAGCGGGCGTTATTTTCATCCTGGCGTTTCAAAGCACTTTTAGAAAAACCTGCCGGAATCCGGCCTGTTACCCTTCATACAACTCCAGCGGCAACCCATCTGGGTCAGAGAAAAAGCAGAAGCGTTGGCCGGTATGCTCATCTACCCTGATTTCCTGTACGGTGACCCCGGCATTCATCAGTTCCTGGCGGGCGGCGGCTACGTCCTCTACCGCAAAGGCCAGGTGCCGCAGACCGGCGGCCTCCGGGAAAGACAGGCGGGCGGGCACCTGGGGGAAAGAGAACAGCTCTACCACGTACTGCCCGTTCAAAGCCAGGTCTGCCTTGTAAGAATCGCGCTCAGCCCGGTAGATTTCCTGGAGCAGCGTGAGCCCCAGTACCTGGGTGTAAAACGCTTTGGAAACGGCGTAGTCGGTGCAGATGATGGCAATGTGGTGGATGCTCTTTAACTGGATCATAAGGCAAAAATACGGAGTACCGCTTTACAGGCATACGCGCCTTTTATCTTCCGCCCGGCGGAAAAGGAGGCGTTTTCTAGAAACCGTACCCAATCCGGAAGCCGGAACTCACTTTCTGGCGCTCCTGGAAACCAGTCACGAAATCAACCCGGAAGATCTTGAACAGGTGCTCTAGGCCTACGCCCAGTTCCAGGTAATGGCCGGCGGCCGCGGTGTGCAGGTAGTTCACGCTGCCCACTTCCTGCCACTTGAGTTTGCGCAGCAGCGGTACCTTGTTCAGGATGAAACCGTTGAAATGGTGGCTGTAATGGGCTTCCACGTACGTTCGCTGGGTGCTGTAACGGTAATAGTCCAGCAACTGGAACCCGCTGAAATCACCGGACAGGATGGTGCGGTTGCCGGAGAAATGCTTGAAGTCCATGAAATACAGCTGGTTTTTGCGCAGGAAAGAACCCACGCTCACCGAATAGTCACTGGTGCCCAACAACCCCAGCTGCAACTCATCGCTCACACCCAAAGACAGGAAATCATAATCCACATCGCTGCCCAGCACGCCGGAGAGGCCTTTGCGGTAGAGGAAATTGAAAGTAGGCCACTTGGAACCCAGGTTGATCTTGCGGTCTGGGTGGGAGATGTACTCCGCCCCCGGGCGGAAGGTAAGGGACACGGCGGCAGTCAGCGCCTGATGACGCGGAAAGGCAGTACTGCCCACCTCGGCATTGACCGGCTCATTGGAGGTGAATTCCTTCGTGGGCCGGTCGCGCACCACGTAATGGGTGGTGTTGAACATCATTTCGCGCTGGGCATAGTCTACTGTGAACGTCCCGGACAAGCCGTTCACCAGTTCCCGGTTGTGCCACAGGCGCAGGAACTCCCGCTGGTACAGCTTTTGGTAGTTTTCCTTCAAAAGAAGCGTGTAAACGGTATTCACAAACGGCGTGATGGGCTCTGCGGCGTTGAACTGACTAACAAACCGGCCGCCCTCAAACCCGACGGACCGGCGCTTGATCAGGTCATAGGAATAGGTACCCATCAGCTTGGCCTGGGCTTTCTCATTGCTGAACCCGTACCGCAGCGTGGGTGCCAGGTAAAAACTGCGGCGGTCCTCGAACTGTTTGGTGTAACCAATGCGCAGGTTGGCCACCAGGCCCTCCACGGTGTTGTACTGCCAGATGCGGGTCAGAGGATCTATGTTGAACCGGGTGCGTGCGAAGCTGTTGCGGTACGTGTAGCCCGAGAGTAGCAGGTCGGTGGCTGAGAATTTGTTGTTCTTGCGATCCAGGGAGTCTTTGTAGGGCTTGGAGTCTTTGATGACCTGCAGGCTGTCTTTGGTATGGTAATCCCCTACCTCTTCCTCGGTGAGGGGCACGGGCCGAAGCGCGGCCCAATAGGCGCTGTCACGGGTATTGGCGTCTTTCTCAATGAGGAGCACTTCCTTCTTCTTGAAATACTCCGCTTCTGGCACGCCATTGGCCGGTGGGGCATTGCGTAGCGCCTTACGCTCTTTTTTGGTGGGCTTGAGAACCGGGGCCTCTACGGCGACGGGTGCGCTGGCGGCGGGCGCCGAAACCACAGGGGCAGTCGGGGCGGGTGCCGGAGTCTGCTTCACGAAGGCGGCGGGTTTTACGCGGTATTTGCTGTAAACGGCCATGAAATAGCCATTGCCTTTGAACCCGTAGCCCTCTACATCAAAGGTAAACTTCTGTGACTGCAGCACCCACACGTTGCCGGGTGCCGGCGTGAACTGCTGCGTGATGCGCAAAGTGTCTACGAACTCGATCTGCTGGTCTTTGGTCACGTACAGGTTCAAGCTCTGCAGCCGCCAGGAGCCGTCCACGATGTACAGGTAGCCCGTAACCACCGGATCAGTCCTGCGCTTGGGAATGACTTTGATGCGGTGGATGAGATGGCCGTTGTTCTGGCTGCT
Organism: Rufibacter glacialis; assembly: GCF_008271745.1. Taxonomy (GTDB): domain Bacteria; phylum Bacteroidota; class Bacteroidia; order Cytophagales; family Hymenobacteraceae; genus Nibribacter; species Nibribacter glacialis. The sequence goes on from NZ_VKKZ01000021.1 coordinate 256,584, forward strand.
GCCTACCAGCTCATACTTGTAGAAGAACATGGCGTTATTGGCCAACGGTGATACGAATCCGCGTTCGTTCACGCCCTGCGCTTTGACCAGGTTCTGGTAAAAATTGACGCTAAACTCAGAGGCTTGGTTAAAGCTGAAGGCCCGGCTGTTGCCGCTCACCTTAGAGGAGATCATCCGCTCGCGGTACTTGCCGGGCTGCATGAAACTCAACTCCGCCACTGACTCTGACAAATACAGAATTCCGGGCTTGAGTCCGGCCGGCACTTTCATGATGCCCAAAACGCGCTTGGGCACGTTGATCAGGCGCTGCAAGCCCTTCACGTACACCTGGGCCGTGTAGGCCTGCACTTCCTTGAGGTGGTATTCCCGCTTGGCGATGGCCTGCTGCATGATGCCGTACGCGGGGTCTTTGCCACTGAGGCTTACCCGCACCTCGTTCAGGTTATAGACATCGGGGAGCAGTTGCACGTTGAGCACCAGCGGCTGAGGGGTTTCCTCCTGGGGCACCTCAATGGTACGGGTCTGGCTTTTGTAGCCCACGTACTGGAACACCACCGTATGCTTGCCGGCCTCTACCTGGAACTGGTAATCGCCTTGCTCATTGGTGGTGGAGCCCACGGTAGAGCCCTGCAGGTAGACCGTGGCAAAAGCCAGGCCCGCCCCTTTCTCATCGGTCACCTTGCCTTTCAGCACCCCGGCCTGGGCCCAGGAGGCCAGCAAAAAGCACCAAGCACCAAGGAAAAAGACCATCCGGCCACGGGTCGACAGAGAAAGGCAAGGAAACGAAGAAGACATGGGCGTGGGATTTAGCAGCATAACGACACCGGCTTCCGTTATGACACATTCCTTTATTCAAAAACTTTAATATTTATTCATTGCTGGTTTTGCCTGAGAAAAACCCATTCCGAAAAAAAATAAAGTAAAGGGAAGATGCGCTACAAAACAAAGCCCGCAGGCTATTAACGGCCTGTTTTACTCACTAGATGCCCAAAACGCCTAGGCAGTTGCCTGCGCTGCCTCGCGTTGGCGTAATTTCCTGCTGTACTGCATGTTCAGCGCCACGCCCAGCAGCACCAGCACAATACCCAGGTAGGCGTAGAGCGAGAACGTCTCGTCAAAGAACACCATGCCCAGTACCACCGCGTAGAGAATACCGATGTAGTTGAGGTTCGCCACCCGGGCCAGCTTTTCTGCCTGGTAAGCCCGCGTCATGAAGTACTGGCCCAGCTGGGTCAGGATGCCCGTCAGCCCCAGCCACAGCCAATCGTCTCCCTGCACCGGCACCCAGTCAAACAGGCAGAACACCACTGATAGCGGCAACGACACCAGCGGGAAGTAAAACACAATGACCAACGGGTGCTCGGTCTCGCTCAGTTTGCGCACCGAGGTGTAGGCCACCCCAGACAAGAACGCGCTGCCGATGCCAATAAGCAGGTAGTACAACGAGATCCGCGTGTCTACGCCCTCAATCACCAGCACCCCGGCAAAGGAAATCAGGAAGAACACCCACTGCCACGGCGCCACTTTCTCCTTGGCAATGAACACTCCCAGCAAGGCCGTGAAAATAGGCGCCAGGTACTGGATGGTCACCGCCCCCGCCAGCGGGATATTCTGAAGGGTGGTGTACAGCATCAACAGCGAAAAAGCCCCGGCCAACCCCCGCAGCAGAAGAATGGGCTTCCGGTTGCCCCACGGCGAGACCTTTACCCTCCGGATCATGGTATAAGTTAAAACCAGCGAGATAATAGACCGGAACAGCACCACTTCCATGGGCGGCAGGTGCGACAGGAACTTCACGCACACGTTCATGAAGGCGAAGAAGAACGTGGAAAGCAGCATGTACTGGACACCTTTGGTCATGGCAGAAAGCGGTAGTAATTTGCGAGGGCAAAGGTCGGGGATTTCAGGCTAGCATCCGCCGTATTTTTGGCTTTTCCCGCTCCTTTTGGGGCTTTCAGACAAACTGTTTGGGCGTATTTGGGGTTTATAGAAGTATACCTGCGCCGGCAGTTCCACCTAACGATTCCTTCTGTGTTCTCACCCAAGAAAAAGAAAATATACACCAAGAAAGAGGCGCTGCCCAAGATAGCCGCCTACTGCGCCTACCAGGAACGCACCCAGAACGAGGTGCGCACCAAACTGCTGGACTACGGCCTGGACTTGGACGAGGCCGATAAACTGGTCATCCTCCTCACCCAGGAAAAGCTCCTGGACGAGGAACGGTATGCCCAGTCCTTCGTGCGTGGCAAATACAGCCTCAAGCGCTGGGGCCGCCGCAAAATCCAGCAGGGCCTCAAAGCCAAAGGCATCTCCGACTTCTGCATCCGGAAAGGCCTCCAGGAGATAGACCCCGACGTGTATTGGGAGAACCTCTTGCACCTGCTGGAGAAGAAGAACAAGTCCGAAGGCGAGCGCAACCCCCTGGCCCGCCGCCAGAAAATCCAGTACTTCCTGCAAAGCAAAGGCTACGAACTAGACCTGATCCAGGATGCGTGGAAGGAACTGGGGTTGTAGACTTTTGATTTGGAGATGTGGAGATGTGGAGATGTGGAGATTTGGAGATGTGCTAATGTGGGAATGTGCTAATGTGGGAATGTGCTGATGTGCTAATTTTTTGATTTGGGAATGTGAGGATTTGAAGATGAGGAGATTTGAAGATGTGGGGTTGTAGAAATCAGGAGATTTGAAGGTAGGGGAATTGGGGCAACCAGGTTATTTTGGGTCCATTTTGATAAAACAAGCCGGTAATGATTCTGACTAAAATGATTTTAAGTCTTTAGAATCTACTCAGCCTACTACTGCCGCCTCGCGCCAGAGGGGAAGAGGGTTGGCTTTTGCCAGAGAGGCTCCCTCTCTCTGGTTCAAGTTTCAAACTTGGACTTACCATGACTTGAAGTTTTCAACTTCAATGAGGCACAGCCTCAAAATACCTTTCCCTCTATAAGGCAAATTAACTTTCGTGACCTGCGGAAACCTGAAGAAAGCGGCCTAACAGTGATTAAGCCTAAGAGCCCTGTTGGTGTTTTCAACACCCACCACATCCGCTGCCATCTCCATATTAGCACATTTTCACATTAGCACATCTCCACATTTTCAAATCTTCAAATCCCCACGTCATCTTTTCTTAAGCACGGGCGGGGGCGCCATGGTTTCGCGGGGCATGAGGTAGACTTTGCGGCCGGTCATGTTCTCCAGCATGGGTTTCAGGATCTTCTCGGCGTTCACGGAGGTCTGTTTCAGAATCCCGCTAGCTAGGGCAGCCTTTTTTACGTTTTCCTCGGCGTATTTATAGCCTTCATCCACCAGGTCGGCATCCTGGAAATACGTATTCTCTTTGCCGAACACCTTGGATTGGGTATGGTCAATGCGGTAGTAGCAGATCTCGGGGGCGGGCAGGCTCACGTGCAGGACAGAATCACCTATAAACTGTAAGTCGCTGGCCTGGAGCTTCTGCAGGTCAATACAGCCCACCGCCTCTCCACCCACAATCAGGGCCACTTTGGAATTGGGCAGGAAACGGGAGACTTCTTTCTGGTACTCCACCACATCTTTGAAATTGAAACGCACCAGCTCTAGTTTACCCATCTCCTCAATCTTGGTTAGCACGGTGTGATGGCTCACTTCTACCGTAGGTTCTTCCACCGGATTAAGGAAATTCTTGACCGGCAGGAGCAAGTACCGCCAGGCCAGACCAACCACCACACAAATCAATAACCAAGGAATAAGCTTACGCAAGACAAAGAGGAGTCGCATGAAAATAATAGTAAAGGTCACTTGGTATATGCGAAAACCGCGCCGAAGGTTATCCCTGCCATTTTGGATAGGTTTTTAGAAAAGAAGCCTGAAACAGGAAAGCCATTCCCTACACAGGAAGAATATGTACCTTTGACGCGCCTCATGAAGGATAATTCTATGACTCCATTAAAAGGTGCCAAGATGGTGCTTGCCTTGGGCTGGCTTTTGATGCAGGTGATGCTCTTCCAGCACCACGGTGCCAGAGTCGTCTTTGACAGCCACCGGTTTATTTTGTTCGTGCAGGAAATATTGGCAGACCAGCCCGTGACTTACATGCAGGTGTGGCGCTACCTGGGGTACCCTCTTTTTCTGCTCCCGTTTTTTAAGGCGGGTCTTGCCCTGAAGTATGTGGTATGGGCCCAGATGGCCTTCTCCGGTCTTGCCGCCCTGACCCTCTACAAAGCCACCCAGCACCTCACCGGACACGCCTGGTTGGCCGTAGGGGCCACGGCCCTCTTCGTCTTCAACCCTGATCTACAGGCCTGGAACTGCTATATTCTCACGGACTCGCTTTTTACCAGCCTTTTCACCATTAGCCTGTGTTTGGCGCTGCTGCCCAAGACCCGCACGTTGGCCATCGCCTTTGTCTTAGCGGTTGTCTGGACTACCCTTGCCAGGCCCAACGGCTTTGTCCTGCTTCTGACTCTGGGTGCCTATTATATCACCCTCTACCAGCCATTCGCCAGGTTCAATAAATGGGCTTTGGGATTGGCGGGTTTGGCCTTGGCTGTCGGCTTCTATTTTGCCTTAGATAGATTTCTGCTGAAGGCTTTCGTGCTGATGATTCCCTACGGGCGAGGAGACATGATCTACGGCTATACCGGGTTCCTGCTCACCGACTATCATCAGCCCCAACTCCCGCCGCCCACCCTTACCCAGTTGGGACAAGTGCTGTGGTTTGTCTGGGTCAACCCGCTGTATTTTCTGGTCATGGCCCTGTTGAAAGGCTTCTTCTTTTTCATCCATGCCAAGCCTTTCTATTCGCTGGCACATAACCTGGCCATTCTGGCGTACCTGCTGCCCGTTTACGCGCTGGCGTGGATAGGCTGGAAGAAAGGGAACCTCTCGGCCCCCACACAAACCCTGCTCCTGACGCCGATTGTATTGCAAGCGGGCATCACCATGCTCACCATTGAAGACTGGGACGGCCGCTGGCTTTACCCTATCCTGCCGTGCTTCCTGCTCCTGGCTGCCGTGGGCATCAAGGCGAAACTGCCGCAGTTCATGAAGCCTGTAAAGCAGGCAACGTAATTCCTTTTGCTCCCTGTAAAATTACCTGCACCTATTGCCCATCTGAAATAAAATCCAGCGCCAGCTTGTACCGTTGGGCATAGCCGGCCCAGCCCTGCTGCCCGCCTGTATGCACGGCCACTAGTTGGGTACCCCGCGGGAAGGAATCTTGCCTGATCAGGTCATATACGCCGTAGAGCATCTTGCCCGTGTACACCGGATCCAGCAGAATGGCGTGTTGCGCATGGAAGGCTTGAATGAAGGTCAGCAGTTCTGGGGTATGCTTGGCGTAGCCGCCGAAGTGGTAATGGGTCTGCAGCTCCCAGTTCTGGAATGTGTGCCCGGTAGACGCCTGCACCAGCCCCGTTACTTCTTGCTTTAGAAATTCGCCGCCTTTGAGAGCGGGAAACCCGATGACTCTGCCTTGGCCGGCAGCGCCTGCCACCATGCCAGCTAGGGTGCCACCCGTACCAGCGGCTACGCACAGCACATCCCACGGCTCCCGCAGATCCGTCACTATTTCGGTGCAGCCTTGTACGGCCAGCAGGTTGGTGCCGCCTTCAGGAAGCAGGTAGGGCTTGGAGGCTGTTTTTAGGATTTCGGCCTGAAAACCGGGGTCTTGGCGCAGGCGGTAGTCGGTGCGGCCGAGGTAGCGCAGTTGCATGCCACACGCGGTGGCGTACTGGAGGGTGGGGTTCAGCGGCAACGTCTCTTCGCCCCTGATGTAGCCCATGGTGGCAAACCCGAACTCCTTCCCGGCGGCGGCCACGGCGGCGATGTGGTTGGAAAAGGCTCCCCCGAAAGTGACCAGGGTCTCACACTGCTGCGCCCGCGCCGCCTGCAAGTTGTATTTCAGTTTGCGCCATTTGTTTCCGGGAATGCCGGGGCGCAGCAGGTCCTCGCGCAGCACCCGCAACGTTACTCCTTTGTCATGCAGGAGCGGGTCTGTAAGAAGTTGCAGGGGCGACGTTTGTGACACAGGTTATTTCTATGATTTGGCAAGGCTCAGGATCCTGAAAGCGCCGCGGGCTACCAGCAGAAACACCAGCACGCCTATGACCAGATCCGGCACCGCCGATTGGGTAACATACACCAGTACTCCCGCCACCATCACCCCCAGATTGGCCATAACGTCAGTAGAAGTGAAGATCAGGCTGGCTTTTAGGGGTATTTGCTGGCGGGATTTCTGCAGCAGGTACAAAGAAACGGAATTGCCCACCAGCGCGAAAGCAGAAACCCCCACCATTGTCCAGAAATCTGGTAGCGCCTCAGCGCCCATGAACCGGCGCACCACCTCCGCCAAACCCAGCACGGCCAGTCCCAGCTGGAAATAACCGCTCAGTTTGGCAATATTCTTCTGCCGGGTTAAAGTACTACCCACTGCCCAAAGGCTCAGGCTATACACCAGGGCATCAGCGAGCATGTCTAAGGAATCAGCTACCAGGGCCATGGAGTTGGCCCACCAACCGGCAACCATCTCTATGAAGAAAAAGGCCGCGTTGATGAGGAGCACGATCTGCAGCAGCTTCCGCTCCTGGTTTGAGGTCTCTGTCTTGGTATGAGGGGCGGCCTTCTCTGAGTATTCGGTTTGAAGCAACCGGGCACCCAAGCCCAAGGTAGACAGAGCCGAGGAAATGGGCCGTATCTCACCCGTGTGCCAGACGTCTACCTGCCGGGCCGCCAGGTCAAAGGCCATCCGTTTCACCGACTGCTGTCCGTCTAGCTTCATCCTGACCGTATGCTCTTCAGTGGCGCTGCCCATTTGCGCGATATAGAAGGTTGATTTCTGCATAGGCTTTATAACGGTAAACCGGGCAGACGAAGTACGACAAGCGCAAAAAAAGAAGCAGCCGTTTTAAGACCGTTTCCTCTAAAACAACCCTAAAACGGCAGCGCCTATCTTCTGTACTTCTTATGCCTGGGTTGGCCGTCTGCGGTAGCCGTACACCACGGCCCCGATAAGGCCCGCGAACAGCAGCAAAGACGAAACCAGGGCCACGGTGTTACCCAAAGCGTATTCTTTCGGCTCAAATTTGAACTCTATCACGTGGCTACCGGCCGGCAGGTTCATGGCGCGCAGAATGTAGTTGGCCCGGAAATGGTCTACCGGTTTGCCATTCAAATAAGCTTGCCAGCCATCGGCGTAATAGATCTCAGAGAACACCGCTACCGCGGGCTGCGCTACCACGGCGGTATATTTCAGGTAGTTGGGCTGGTACTCAATCAGCTTGATGATGGAGCCGGCGGGGTTGTAATTCTGCGGCTTCACGTTCGGGAATTTAGAGATGTCCACAATGGCCTCATGCTTGGCGTCTATGCCCTTGAGGGCGGCCAGTTCCTCGTCTGGAGAATCTACGGCGCGCACTTCATCTACGTACCAGGCATTGCCCAGGTAGCCCGGAATGAGCTGCACCGGCTGTTGCTCCTGGCCGGTAATGGCGTACTTGGCGTTGAGCATGTTCAGCACCTGCACGTTACCTTGCGCAATGTGGTGCTCAATCACGTCTTGGTAGCGGCGCAGCTTAGCCCCGTGGTACCCGCCAATGGACTTGTGGAAGTACGAGGTACGGGCATCGTTGAACGGATTGGCTACGTTGTACACGCGGTAGCTCAGGTCTTGGTCTTGCAGAATGGCCAGATCAGCGGGCGTAGGCTGGAAGTAAGCCTTGCTGTAGTCTTTCTGGAAATCGTCGTTGTTGAGGTAGCGCTTGTCTACGGTCCAGAGGTCTACCAGAATCAACAGCCCTATCACCCCGGTGGCCATGAACGCGGTCATTTTCCGGTTGATGTACAGGTACAGCGTACCGGCCGCCAGCAAGATGAAGATGAGGGAACGAAGGGCATCGCCACGCAGCATAGACTCGCGGTCTTCTCTGATGGCCTGAATAGGGTACTGGTACTGGGCCAGTTGCTCATCTACGGCGCCCACGTAATCAAACATACCGCTGAACAACACCAGCAAGAGGCAGAGCCCGCCCGTGATGCCTGCGGCCGTTAACAGCTTCTTCTGCAGTTTCTCAATGGGCTCATCCTGAAGCACGCGGCACAGGGCCAGAATAGCCAGCAGCACCATGGTCACCTGCGCAATCACCAGCGCCATGCTCACCGCCCTGAACTTGTTGTAGCCCGGGAAGTAGTCAAACATGAAGTAGTTGAAGGCCTCAAAGTTCTTGCCCCAGCTCAGGATGAAAGACAGAATAGTAGCGCTCAACAACCAGACCCAGAGACGGCGGGGCGTCACCAGCAAGCCCAGCACAAACAAAAAGCAGATGATAGCCCCCATGTACACGGGGCCGCCCACAAAGGATTGGTCTCCCCAATAAAAGGGCATGGTAGCGTTCTGCAACTGTGCCTCAGGCACGCCGCCCTGCACCAGTTGCTTGTAGGTTTCAGAGTCTTTGTCTAACGGCCCTTGTGAGGCACCGCCGTAGAAATTGGGCACCAACAAAGTCATGGTCTCGCCCACGCCGTAGCTCCACTGGAAGGCATACTCGCGGTCCAGGCCGGTACCTATCTCCGAGGCGTCTTTGCCCTGGGTCAGTTCAGATGCGCCCCTGATGGAGTATTTGCCGTACTCCGCGGTGGTGTAGATCCGTCCGAAACTCACCCCGGCGGCCAGGGCAGCGCCCAAGGCCAGAATCAGGGTGCGTTTGAAGAAATCGGCGGCGCGGCCTTCCTTGGCCCAATGCACCAGTTCCACCAGCCCGAAGATGAGCACAATGAACAGCAGGTAATACGTGATCTGGAGGTGGTTCATGCGGATGTGCATGGTCAACCCGAAAGCGAACAGCGCCGCACCCAGCCAAAGGTTCTTTCTATAGGCGTACCAGAGCCCGCCCAGCACCAGCGGCAGGTAGGCAATAGCCAGTGATTTGGTGTTGTGCCCCGCTTCCAGAATGGCGAAGTTATACGACACGAATGTGTAGGCGATGGCTCCTACCGCCGCCAGCATCGGCCGCAGGCCGAAGAGGACGAACATGATATAGGCGCACACCAGCGTGATGAAGATATTGGAGGCTACCAGCGGCAAACCGGCGGTGAAGAGGGTGTGCACGTACTGGAACAGGTCACCGGAGAACTGCACGCTGATGAGGTAGGCCGGCATACCGCTGAACATGGAGTTCGTCCAGAGGGCTTCCTCGCCGGTGCGGGCCCGGAAATCGGCGATCTCTTTGGCGCCGCCCTGGAACTGCACCACGTCGTGCTGCATGAGGCTTTTGCCGTCAAAGAAAATAGGTGAGAAATAGGCTACTACCAGCAGCAGGAAAAAGAGAAGCACCAGCAGGTGCGGCAACACGTGGCGGTTGAAATTGATCTTAGGAGAGGCCATTGTGGTTTGATTGCAATAAAAAAGCCCGATGCGGAAGGCATCGGGCTTGAAAGATACTCAGTTTATTTCACTTCTTCATAATCTACGTACTCACCGCCGGGGAAGTCTTTGCGCGGTCGCTTTTCCTCTGGCACAAACGCCACCTTCACCTTGCCGCCGGCCGCGCCCTGACCATGACCTTGCGGCCGGGCCTGCTGGTATTGCTGGTGCTGGTGCGCCTGGCCCTGAAACGAAGCGTATTGCTGGGCCTTGCGCATCTGTTTCTGGACAAATGTTTTGAGGAGGAAGCGGATGATGTACGGCATGAGGTACCGCAACAGGAACATCACCGCCAGCGTGATCAAAATAAATTTCACTAGGCGTATGGGTTTGGTTTAAAATAAAAGTCGCCGCCCTGGTACTCTTCAATTTCTTGCGGGCTACAGGCTGATAACGTGTGTTTAGGGGATAACGTGTACACGCCATACCCCATGCGGGTTAAAATCTCCACCACCGCGCGGCGGTTCTCTGAGCCATTCAGCTCTGTCTGGATCAACGGTTTATGGCGTTTTATAGTTTCCTGCAGGTGGGCAAACACCTGGTGTTCATACCCTTCCACGTCGCATTTGATAAAATGAAGCTGCTCCAGATCGGCGAATAACTCGTCTGGCACGCGCATTTCCACCTGGTAGGTCTGGGCATACTGCTCCTGCGCCGAACTCGCGATTTTGGTCATGCCGTGGTGCACCAGGCCGTCGCGCACGGGCGTGCCCATTTCAATGGTGGTGTTCTCGCCACCTAGGGCAAATGGTAGTAGGGTGAGGTTGTCTACGCCGCTGGCCCGCACGTTGTCCCGCCAGATGCGCCCGAACAGCGGCACCGGCTCCACGGCCAGCACCTGGCCGTTAGGCCCCGCCAACCGGGACATGAACGTGGAATAGTAGCCCAGATTGGCCCCAATATCAATACAGGTGGCCCCCGGACGGATGATTCTTTTCAGGAAGAACAGCTCTGGGTACTTTTCACGGCCCCGGCCCGAGCCCACCATGATGATGTACATGCGGCTGACCAGACGCAGATAGCCCTCAAACCCGAGCGCCTTGACCAATACTTTGCGGAGAAGTTTCACGCGGTAAAGTTCAGGAATATGAGGGGAGAAAACAAAGGGGTGGGTTTTGGCGGTGTTTTGGGGAAAGCAGAGGTAAAATGAAGAAAAGCGATACTACCAATGGCATGACTTTAAACTATACCTGGAAGCATATATAATCCGACGAACGGGAACAGCCGGAGGACATTATGACACTTCTAGAGAAATTGCACCCCCTGTTGAGATGAAAAAAATCACTGCTTTTCTTGAGAAAAGATGTTGTCAGCTTCTTCCACCGGAAAAGTGCGTAATAATGGTATCATCAATTATCTGTTTCATCTGCCACTACGGCCGCATCTAAGCGTTACACGATGTTCCTGCTGCTATCTGCCTTTTATCTGTGCCAGATTCTCTTTAGAGCGGGCAAGTGCCCCCGTTTTCTCACGAGGCATGTACCGGCACAGCAATGGCTGGGGGCAGTTATTTTTGCGGTAGGCGCTACTCCTGCTACCGCCCAATCAGATTCTACCGCAGCAATAGGGCCTGCCGCGAAGAGGGAAAAACCGCTTTTCTCTCTTGGGCTTGGGGTGCAGCAGGGCTTTATTTTCGCGCATTCTGTAGAGGTGCAGAACACCAGGGGCGCCCGGCCAACCGGCTTAGAAACCATCCTCAGTTGGCAGCGCAATGATTCCGCCACTTTTTCCCTCTGCAACTGCTACCCCCGGCAAGGCCTGCTGCTGGCCTATTATGATTACGATGTGGGAGTATTGGGCAAGAGCGGCACCGCCGCTTATTTTCTGGAACCCACCTACCGGCTTGGCGACCGGGTGCTTCTCTCCTTTAAAGGTGCCGCAGGACTCTCCTACCTCACCAACCCGTATGATAGCATAGAAAACCCGGGCAACCAGTCGTACAGCACCCGCATGAGCGCCTATCTGCTGGTGGGTGTTGGTGGCTGGGTGCGGCTATCGGAGCGGTGGTGGCTGAACCCGAGTGTCAATTACCAACACATTTCCAATGGAGGTTTCCGCCAACCCAACAAAGGCATCAACTGGCCCACGGCTGGCCTGGCGGTCAGTTACCAACCCAACTCCCGCCCCTGGTATTCCGGTACGCGCACCTCCCAAAAATACTGGCGAAACTACTCTACCCGTTATGATGCGGCCTTGCTGGGCAACCTACGCCGTGGCTCTGATGGGGCAGGTAACCGCAAGCGGTACCCGCTGGGTGGGCTGGCGCTGCAGGCGGGACGGCAGGTAGGTCGCCTGAGCATGCTCACGCTGGGAGCCGAAGCCTACCACGACGAGGAGCTGCAAGCCAGGATGCGTAGAGAAGGCCTTGCTGCCAGTCCGGTAAAAGCGGGGCTGCTGCTGGGGCATGAGTTTTTGCTAGGCCGGTTTCTGTTCAGCCAGCGCCTGGGCGCGTATGTCTTTGACCAAACGCCCTACTACGACTGCCTCTTCCACCGCTGGGGTTTGCAGTACCGCGTAAACCGCCACTTCAGCGCGGGCTTTCAACTGCTGGCGCATCGGCAGACAGCAGAGTTTGTAGACTTCCGGTTAGCCTATACCTTTCAGAAGCGGCATGAATAGGGTTCCCTTCGGCAAGATTCTGGAAACTAGGGAGTGAAAAGATTAAGTGCTTTAGGCTCCTTGTTTGTCTCTGTCTGTTACATCAATTTACGCCTTGCCTCAGTCCCCTTTTGTTTCTATAAGGTTTTTATTAAATTGATTTCTAATGGATTAACACTAAGACCTTCACAAATAGAGTAACAGATAAAAACGTAATTGCCTGCTATCTCCATTTGTGAGGGCATTCTTTCATTCCTCTTTTTACGCGGCAATAGCACAAGCAAAAACTTGGCACCTGAAGAATATTCGGGGATGATGGTCGGGTTCTTACAATTCTTTGGGCAGCATTAAAAGTTACGATCAATACAGCAAAACCTTGGCGCCTCAACCTTCTGCTATACCATCGCTTTTCTCACCCAAACGTGTACTGTTATGACAACCATCAATGAAATTGCCCCAGACCTGTACCGCATCTGTGTATGGGTACCTGAATTCAATATGCAGTTTAATCATTTCCTTATCAAGGACGAGGAGCCCATGCTCTACCACACAGGCATGCGTTCTATGTTTCCAGTGTTGCGGGAAGCTGTCTCTAAAGTATTAGACCCCAAAGAATTGCGCTGGATTGGCTTTAGTCATTTTGAAGTGGATGAGTGCGGTGCTCTGAATGAATGGCTCCAGATTGCCCCCAACGCGCAGGCTGTTTGCAGCGAGGTAGGCGCTTTGGTGAACATGGGTGACTTCGCCCTACGACCTGCCAGAGGGTTGACGAAGGCAGACCTCCTGAAAACCGGCAAATATCAATACCGGTTTATTCCCACGCCACATTTGCCTCATGGTTGGGATGCCGGGGTTCTTTTTGAAGAAACCAACAAAGTGCTTCTCTGCTCAGATCTTTTCCACCATGATGGTAATGTACAAGCCCTTACTACTTCTGACATTCTGGACCAGGTCCGTACCACTCTAGCTACTTACCAGAAAAGTCCCCTGCACAGTTACATGCCCTACCACAACAACACCAAACGTTTGCTGCAGGAATTAGCCACCTTGCAACCTACTACTTTGGCCACCATGCACGGATCTTCTTTTCATGGGAATTGCTCCCAAGCACTGCTAGACCTTGACCTTGTCATGAAGGAGGTGTTGGGAGGAGAAGAACTGCTCTAGAAGCTCATCATCTAATAAGGAGAAAGGGCCGCGGACAGTAGCCATCGTTTTGTAGGCGGCAATTCATGCAGCCCATGTGAATGCGTCTTTCCCCCTACCACCCCGCTCCCAAAAACTTCACGGCCCAGCAGGACCACCAGCACATGATGAAGTAAAACTAGCCTCATAAAACCTTACTACATGAGCCCAAAATGACAAGAATCCTTCTCTCCCTTGGTTTGGTTTTGGTTTTCACGTTACCCTTAAGGGCACAAAGCAAAGAAATGGATGCTTTGATCATGCCTTATGTGCAAACCAACAACTATAGCGGCAGTGTGTTGGTGGCCCAGAATGGCAAGGTCCTGTTTTCAAAGGCCTATGGCCAAATGAACAGGTCCTACAACCTGCCCAACACCACCCAGACTAAATTCTTCTTAGCCTCCGTTTCCATGATTTTTACTTCGGCTGCTATCATGAAATTAGCCGAGGAAAAGAAGCTGTCTCTAGATGATCCGGTGGCAAAGTATCTTCCCGGTTATAAACACGGGAACCGCTTAACGGTACATCACCTGTTAACCCAGCGGTCTGGCATCCCGGCTATTGGCGAAAACCAAAAAGTGGATTATGATAGCATCACAAAATTCCAGCATTCCTTAGATCAACTTATTCACTACATCAAAGAAGACTCCCTGCTGTTCGCTCCGGGTAGTAAGTACAACCACGGCCGTTCTGATTATATTGTTTTAGCCTACATTATTGAAAAAGTAACCGGAAAACCATTTGGCACCTATTTGAAAGAAAGCATTTTCAATCCCCTGAAAATGACCAATACCGGCCATTCCCACGGTGAAAGTGAAATTATCACCAACCTTGCCAATGGGTATGCACCGGTGGGCCATTACGAGGTAGAAAATGCCTACCACATCAACTGGACTTCTAAAACCGGGCACGGCTCCATTTACTCCACCACAGAAGACCTCTATAAATTTGCGACCGCCATCTTAAACCATGCGCTGTTGTCAAAAGAATCATGGCAGAAGGTTTTTACCGATTACGGCGATAATGTAGGATACGGTTGGTTTATCCGGAATCATCTAGACAGGAAAAGAGTGCAGATGAATGGCCGGTCGCCGGGTTTCTCCTCTTACTTTGGCATTTACCCAGAAGAAAAACTGACGGTCATTGTCCTTTCAAACAACTACATCTCGCTACCGGCAGACCTGGGAATGCAGCTGGCGGCCCTGGTATTGAAAAAGCCCGTCGCAAAGACTACCCTCACTAAGAGCATTATTCATCCTGAGCAAGCAGCGCGTTTGGTGGGCCAATACCAATTTGACTCTGATTTCTACCTCAAAGACTTTGTCATGGAAGTCAGTTTCAAAGATGGTAATCTGTCTTGCTCCTGGGGTGCCTTGATTCCGGTAGCCGAAGCAAAAAAACATGGTACCAAATTTATTCAGCGCACCTACTGGTCAGACGTGGAGTTTGCCGCAAACAGCGAAGGAGAAATTGACACCATGCTGGTAGACGGGTACAAAGGCGTAAAAATAAAGCAATGACCAGACTTGAAATTTCAGAAGCTTAACACTGGGGAGCATCAGCGCATTAATAAGGCGGTTGATATGCTTAGTTCAGCCTGGACCTAAGCATCATTCTTGAACACCAGGACCAAGATGCCACCACTCCTCAAATCCGCTCAAAATCAGCGAAATACCCTAGAATAATTTAGAATAAGAGGAGCTTCACTACCCTTCTGGTTCTACTTAATAATTATCTTGAGGCATTAACCGGCCCTCATGAAAAACCTCCTCTACCTTCTACTCGCCTTCACCATTTCCCCTGCCTCCGCGCAACAGGCTTCTACGGGTACAACGGCCGCCAACTACCCAGCTCCTATCAACTTCACCGCTGAGCAGGACCATCAGCACATGATGAAGCAGTTGGGCATCAAGGCGCTTCGGCCGGGTCCCAGTGGAGACGAGAAAGCGCCCAATGCAGCCAACTATGATGAGGCCAAGGCGAACCCCTACCCTAACCTGCCGGAGTTGCTCACCCTGAAGAACGGCAAGAAGGTCACCACCCCGGCCATTTGGTGGAACCAGCGGCGGCCAGAGATCGTGGAGGAGTTTGAGCGCGAGATTTACGGCCGAATTCCGAAAAATGTGCCCAAAGTAACTTGGCAGACGGTAATCTCTGAGCGGGAAATGGTGGGCTGGATTCCTGTCAATGCGAAACAGTTGGTAGGCAAGGTAGACAACTCGCAGTACCCTTTGCTGGAGGTGAACATTGCTATGACCGTGGTCACGCCCGCCAACGCCAAAGGTCCGGTGCCGGTCTTGATGATGTTCAGCCGAAGCGCCTTACCCGCGCCTGCCCAGCCGCCCAAAGAAAGCATGGAGAAAATCAACGCTGCTTTCAAGGAACTGCTGGTGAAACAAGACCCTTCGCTGAAAGCGGTGTTTGAGCAATACCCGGCTTATAATCCCCTTACCGCCGCCTCGCCTACCTTCGGGCCCCCACCCGCCGGTGACCCGCCTCCTACGCATCAATTGCTGGCGGCCGGCTGGGGCTACGCCCTGATTGAACCCGGCAGTATCCAGGCCGATAACGGCGCGGGACTGACCAAAGGCATCATCGGCTTAACGAACAAAGGCCAGCCCCGGAAGCCAGACGATTGGGGAGCGTTACGCGCTTGGGCCTGGGGTGCCTCCCGCGGACTGGACTACCTGGAAACCGATCCGGCGGTAGATGCCAAACGGGTGGGCATAGAAGGCGTGTCGCGGTTCGGGAAAGCGGCTTTGGTGGCGCAGGCGTTTGACCAGCGCTTTGCCATGGGCCTGATCGGTTCTTCCGGCGAAGGCGGGGCCAAGCTGCACCGGCGCAACTTCGGCGAAGCCGTGGAAAGCCTCACCGGCAGCGGCCAATACCACTGGATGGCGGGCAATTTCCTCAAATACGGCGCCTCTGAGGCTACCTTTGGCCCAAAAACCGCCAACGATCTTCCGGTAGACGCGCACCAACTCATTGCCTTATGCGCCCCTCGGCTCACGTTCATCAGCTACGGCATCCCTGAGCAAGGCGACGCCAAGTGGCTAGACCAACAGGGCAGTTACATGGCGACGGTGGCGGCCGGCCCGGTGTTCAAACTGCTGGGTGCCCGTGACCTGGGCGTAGGCCATGATTACAAAACCGCGAAAATGCCGGCCGTAAACGTGGGTTTGCTGGACGGGGAATTAGCCTGGCGCCAACATGACGGCGGCCATACCGATGCCCCTAATTTCAAGTTCTTTCTTCCCTGGGCCGATAAGATGCTGAAACAAAAAACTGCCTCCCCTCCCAACCGCTGACCAGATTCTGAAATGTTGCCCCAGACAATGGTGAAAATTTTCTTTCGTTGTCTTATCTGTTGCCTTATCTTTAGAAACTGTTTTCTTGTTGGTAATCTTAGGTATGGTCTTTCTCAGCGCAAAACGTTTACTGTACAGATGTCTCCCCGCCTCCCTTTTCTGCCTCCTGCTGCTCAGTTGCCAGGAGTCGGGGAAGAAGAAGAAATTCTGGGGCAAGGAGGAGGAAACAAAGGAGGAGATCGCTATTCCGGCGTCTTTCACAGCAGACAGCGTCCGGAAACTGGGCCATCAACTGGATTCCGTTTTCAAGCACTTTCACAAAAGAAGGGGCTTTAACGGCACGGTGCTGGTGACCAAGTATGACCAGGTTGTCTACAAGGGCGCCTTCGGCATGGCCGATTTCTACAAGAAAGATTCCCTTACCGTAGAAACCGCTTTCCAGCTGGCCTCGGTCTCCAAGCAGTTCACCGCCATGGCCATTATGATGCTGAAGGAAGACGGCGAACTCCGCTATGAAGACAGCGTGCAGCAGTATTTCCCGGAGTTCCCGTACCACGGCATCACCATCCGGCAGCTGCTCACCCACCAGAGCGGCCTGTCTAACTACACCTATTTCAGCGACAAACTCTGGCCAGACCGCAACAAGAACCTCACCAACCAGGACGTCATCAACCTCATGGTGGCCCACCAGCCCAGACCGTACTACAAACCCAACGTGCGGTTTGACTACAGCAACACCGGCTACAGTTTATTGGCCTCTATTGTGGAAAAGGTATCTAAAAAGTCGTTCGCCACGTTTCTGCGGGAGCGCATCTTTGAGCCGCTGGAGATGAAGAACACCTTTACCTACAGCCCAGACGTGGCCACCCTCACCGGCAAGATTGCCACCGGCCACACCCGCTTCCGCCAGAAACGCACCTCAGATTACCTGGATACCGTGCTGGGCGACAAAGGCATTTACTCTAACGTAGAAGACCTCTACAAATGGGACCAGGCCCTGTACACACAGAAATTGGTCAGCAAAGAAACCCTGAAAGAGGCGTTTACCGGCGGTATTCTGAATAAGAAGAAAAAGCAGGAGGAAGATTACGGGTTCGGGTGGCGCCTGAAGCCTCTGGAAAACGGTGATACCGCCGTGTACCATGGCGGGCTGTGGCACGGCTTTTCCACGTATCTGCTCAGGAACCCCAAAGAGCACAGCGCCCTCATCATCCTCAGCAACTTGCCCAACGGCAGCTTCAGCTACCTGCAGGAGATCCGGAAATTCCTGTACCCGCCTCACCCAGACAGCGTTGCCCAGAACCAGAAACTGGCGGCCCGTACCCGGAGATAAGGTTCTATTTGATGGCGTGATCAGATACCGTAGAGACAAGGCATGCCTTGTCTCTACCACGCATTCCTTTCTCCTTCAAAAACTTATTATAGATTAGCCGTTTATCTATGGATAAAAATTAGATAAACAGGGCATGCCTGATAAATTCCAACATAAATACCGGATTGCTTCTGCCCGTTTGCAGCACTGGGATTACGGATGGAATGCGGCCTATTTCATCACCATCTGTACCAAAGACCGGCAACATTATTTTGGAAGCATTCTTGATGGGGAAATGCAGTTATCAGAGATTGGCAGATTGGCCTATACGGTTTGGGCTGAGATTCCCAGCCATTTCCCGTTTGTGGAATTAGATTCCTTTGTGGTTATGCCCAACCATGTGCATGGCCTCCTTCTGATTCAGAAACCGGAGGAACCACCTGCGGATCATTCGGCAGGCCCCTCAACCCCTGTAGAGACAAGGCAGTGCCTTGTCTCTACGATTCCTGGTCCGCCTATTCTTGATTCACCCGTTCAAGAACCTCCTACTGATAAAACAATAGGTCAACAACGGTTCCAGAACCAGGGCAAACACACCTTATCCTCTATTATTGGTTCCTACAAATCTGCCGTCACCAGATTTGCACGTTCAATTCAGCCTAATTTTGCATGGCAGGCACGGTTTCATGACCATATTATCCGCAATGCAAAAGACCATAAAAATATTGCCCATTACATTTATCATAACCCGCAGAATTGGGCTGATGACAAATTCTATTCATAGATGTTTGCTGTTCCAGCGGAAATGCGGATTTGCACTGTTCTTGGTGGAAATGATCGTCCTTGTAGAGACAAGGCATGCCTTGTCTCTACAAGGACGATCACGGTATCTGCAACGGAATACATTCAACGCGGCATAAAAAATCAGATGGCCATTTTAGGAATCACCCCTTTTCTGCCACTGCCTTCTTCACCGCCGGGGCCACCACGGTACCTAACAACTCAATAGCCCGCAGCACCTGCGCGTGCGGCAGGGTGCCTACGCTGATGTGCAGCAGGAAACGGGTGTTGCCGAACAACTCGTGCTCCCATAGGATCTTGTCAATCACCTGCTGCGGACTGCCTACCAGCAAGGAGCCCTCGGGGCCGCGCATGAGGTCATACTGTTCGCGGCTCATGCCAGACCATCCGCGCTCGCGGCCAATTTTGCCCATGAGGTACGCGTACGGGCCGTAGAACTCGTTGGCCGCCTTCTGCGAATCATCTGCCAGGTAGCCGTGCGAATTAATGGCCAGTTGTAGGTTCTGCGCCTGAAACCCAGATTGCAGGTAGACTTTCTTGTAAAGGTCCGTGAAAGGCACAAACCGTTCAGGCATGCCGCCAATGATGGCCAGGGCCATGGGCAAACCATACTGGGCGGCCCGTATGACCGATTCTGGGGTTCCGCCCACGGCTACCCAAATGGGAAGTTCCGCCTGGTAGGGCCTGGGGTACACGCCCAGGTCATCAATGGCCGCGCGGTGCTTGCCAGACCAGGTGACCTTCTCGCTTTTGTTCAACTGAATAAGCAGGTCCAGCTTCTCCGCGAACAGCGAATGGTAGTCTTTCATATCCTGCCCAAAAAGCGGAAAAGACTCAATAAACGACCCGCGCCCTGCCATGATCTCAGCGCGGCCCTCAGACAAGAGGTCCACGTGCGCGAAATCCTGGAATACCCGCACGGGGTCATCTGAGCTTAACACCGTCACAGCGCTGGACAGCTTGATCTTTTTGGTTTTCACCGCGGCCGCGGCCAGCACCACCGCCGGCGAGGAGACAATGAAATCTGAGCGGTGGTGTTCCCCAATAGAGAAAACATCCAGGCCCACCTGGTCGGCGAGCTCAATTTCTTCCATCAGGTTCCGCATCCGCTCGTGCGGGGGAAGCACTTTTCCGGTAGCCGGGTCTGGGGTATTCTCTACGAAGGTGGTGATGCCTATTTCCATAATCAATGTTACTACATCTTTTAGAACGATAAAAGTGTGAAGGAGTTGAGGAAACCAGGTTTCTCAGAGAAACCCCTCTTTTGCCGGTTCCTGCTTGCCATCTTCCTGTTTTACGGCTAACTTCAGGAAACCACAGCCAAAACACTGCCTATGCTGGACCTTGTGATTGATGCCCGAAAAGCCTCCCTGGCTCCCGGAATGGAGGTTCGCCGGATTCTGCCTTTCCGCCTGCGCCGGATGGTGGGTCCCTTCATCTTCATGGACCATGCCGGCCCGGTAAACGTGCAGCCACCCTTGGTGACCTCTCTGGATGTACTGCCGCACCCGCACATAGGTTTGTCCACGGTCAGTTACCTGTTCGGTGGGCAAGTCACGCACCGCGATAGCCTGGGCGTGGAGCAGATCATCAGACCCGGTGAGGTGAACTGGATGACCGCCGGCAGCGGCATTGCCCATTCAGAACGGTTTGAAGACCCGGCTACCCTGGCCGGCGGAAAACTGGAGATGATCCAGACCTGGGTGGCCCTCCCGGAGAAAGACGAGGAAGCCGCCCCCGCCTTTGACAATTACCAACCGGAACAGCTTCCCATTTTCACGGAGGCCGGCGTCTGGATGCGCCTCATTGCCGGTGATGCCTATGGGCTGAGAAACGGGGTTAAAACCCACTCGCCACTTTTTTACCTGCACGTGGTACTGGAGCAGGGCACCCGGTTTGGCTTACCCCAGGAACACACAGAGCGGGCCATTTACGTAGCCAAAGGCAGTATTGAAGTAGCGGGCCGCACGTACGGCACGGGCCAGATGCTGGTCTTCAACCAAGGCATAGATCCTGTTATTTTGGCCAAGGAACCGGCTACCCTCATGCTTCTGGGCGGTGAACCACTGGGCGAACGGTTTATCTGGTGGAATTTCGTCTCCAGCCGGAAGGACCGCATTGAACAGGCCAAAGCCGACTGGAAAGCCGGCCGCATTCTGTTACCACCCACCGATAACCAGGAATTCGTGCCGCTGCCCGAAGACAAGTCGCGACCCGCTGGTAGCCCTTCGCCGCAGGCACTCTCCTAGTGCGCGTTTGAAGCTCCTCTGAACAGGCCACTGCCTGTTACTTGCAACCCTCAGATCCTCTAGCGATCATCCCAATGGATCCTCTCTGAACACCAGGTGGAGACCAGAAACCACAAAGAAACGGGGCGGTTCCGAAAAGCCAGACGAGTAGGTTCACCTTCATTCAGACCAGCCATGCCCAAGTACCTCATTGAACGGGAAGTTCCCGGCGCCAGCCAACTCACCGCCGACCAACTGAAAGGCATTTCACAGACGTCTTGTAGTGTCTTGTCTCAAATGGGCCCTCAGATCCAGTGGCAGCAAAGCTATGTTGCCGGTGACAAGATCTATTGCGTGTACATTGCCCCAAACGAAGCGATGATCCGGGAACACGCCCAAAAAGGAGGTTTCCCAGCCAACTCCATCAAAGAGGTTTCTTTCATCATTGATCCCACTACCGCAGAATAAGGCGGCTTCTATTCGCTCGGGAAGCAACGCTTCAGATAAAGCACCCTTTATGGAATCTACAGGAGAAAGGGTACCAAGGAAAATCCCTCTTGGTACCCTTTCCCATTCTGCCATCTTGTTTCAAAGCCTCTGCGGGGAGAGGCAAGCGGCAGGGCAAGGCTTCAATCCTGCCGCTTGAGGCTGTCGCTGCTCCGGTATCTTTCAGGCCTCTTTTCTGAAAAACAGGCGCAAAAAGCACCCTGCCGGAGGGGCCTTTACTAAATCAGAAAGCCCTGGGATTGATATCTAGTATCAATCCCAGGGCTTTTATAGTTATCTAGCCGCTTTTACAAGCAATCATTTTTGGCCTACTTTTCAGGAAAAAGGCTTGAAACAGCCGTTAGCGTTTACTGGTCTTGCCCTGCCCCAGCCCTATCTGCAGGCCTAAAGACGGCACAATGGTGATGCCGGAATAACTTTCCTGCTCGTTCTGCAGCAGATTATAGGTGCCGTAATTCTGGTAGTACATAGACAGGGCGGGCAGAAGATAGATGCGGCGGGCACCAATCTTGGCATTCACGAAGAACCCGTAAGACGGGAAACTCTGTTTCTGGGTGAGGCCTTCCACCTTCATTGATTTCCCACCTACTTTCTCGTACAGGCGTCCTGGCTCTAGACCGTATTCCAGAAACGTATGGTTGTAGGCCACCCCAAAAGAGACGTTCCCGAACTCTTCATCCACGCCAAAGGATTTGCTGAACACCAGGGGCACCAGCACATCGCGGCGGGTGGCTTTGAACTGCACAATGGGGGCCAGCTTATCCAGGAAGATGCCCTCCAGAATGCCTGAACTCTGCCCGGCGTACTGTACGCCCATGCTCCCGTACCACTGACCAGAGCCGCCGGCGGTGGTTCCGCCTAACGGGCCCATGAACTGGTACATGGCATCTAGCACGTGTACACCAGAGGCATATTTGTACCCCACGTCTACCCGGGGCACCAGGCCGTAGCGCACATAGAAATCAAAGGTGGGTCCTACGGGGTCCAGGGTGTAGGCAAGAGCGGCCTTGGTAGCCACCCGCACCTGGTCGTTGTAAAAAACAGTGTCACGGTTGGCTAGGGCCTCAATGGCAGCCTCGGTGATGTCTTTGAGTTGGCTGATGGGTTCCGTGGCCACGTTGCCGCCTACGTTCGCACCTATCTTGAACTCCCCGTGGGGCGTTACCCGGCCCGAGTGGATGATGGATCGGGGAGCGGTGCAGCTTGCTGCCGCTGAGACTACTACCACACATGCAATCGCCTGCCAAAGGCGCAGGGAACTCAGGACTCTACACATACCCATCTTAAAGAAACCGGAACGAAAAAGGAGAAAATTTGGAGCGAGAAACGGGATTCGAACCCGCGGCCCTCAGCTTGGGAAGCTGATGCTCTACCAACTGAGCTACTCTCGCTGAATGCCTGCTTGGCTGAACAAATATAAGCGGGTTTTCTATGAACCACAAGCCCCCAGGCCTCCTTCTTCTTGCCTGTTCTCCATCTTTGCCCCCTTAAAACAATCCGTATTTATAGCGCTTGCGTATGTTAATTACCACAGACAGCTCCTGTTTGCCTTAATCCTACTACTATGATAATGAGAACATTACCTAATACCTACCTGGGAAGCATGGCCTTGATAGCCGCTTTTTGCATGCTGGTTGGTTCCTGTGAGAGCAAACGTAGCGTGGAGACAGAGCGCCAAGCCCGCGATGAGGCCGCAGATACCGCCACTCCCTCTGGCACTACCAACACGGCAGACTCCATTGAACTGGTAGAAGAAGGCCTGAAGCCAACTGGTGCCAAACCGGTCTGGGCAGATGAGATCACCGGTCCCATGCAGGCGGTCATTGACAAGCTGTCCAGCTATAACGCCAAGCCTATTCCGCAGCTCACTGCCCAACAGGCCCGCCAGAACCCCACGCCTACCACGGCCGTCCTGGACCTGATGAAGGA
Source organism: Rufibacter glacialis (assembly GCF_008271745.1). Classification (GTDB taxonomy): domain Bacteria; phylum Bacteroidota; class Bacteroidia; order Cytophagales; family Hymenobacteraceae; genus Nibribacter; species Nibribacter glacialis. The sequence continues at coordinate 279,846 of NZ_VKKZ01000021.1, forward strand.
AAACAACATTGCCATGCCGCCTTCCAGGGTGGATACCGTGGGCAAAAAGATTCCCGTAGCCGGCGGACAGATCCATGCGCGGGTGTACACGCCCAAAACCGGCAAGGCTTCTTACCCAGTGATTGTGTATTACCACGGCGGCGGCTGGGTCATTGCCGACCTGGACACGTATGATGCCTCGGCCCGTGGGCTGGCCGAACAGACAGATGCCGTAGTGATTTCCGTAGCGTACCGGCAGGCCCCTGAAAACAAATTCCCTACCGCGCACAATGATTCCTTTGCCGCCTACAAATGGGCGTTGCAGAATGCCGCGTCTCTCAAAGGTGACCCTAAAAAGGTAGCCGTGGTGGGCGAAAGCGCCGGCGGCAACCTGGCCGCCGCCGTGAGCATGATGGCCCGCGACCAGAAAGTACAGATGCCGGTGCACCAGGTATTGGTGTACCCCATTGCCGGTTACGCCACCAACACGGAATCTTACCAGAAATACGCCGCCGCCAAGCCCCTGGACAAGCCCATGATGGAATGGTTCTTCCAGCAGTACCTGCGCACTCCCGCTGACGGCAAGAACCCTTGGATCAACCTGGTAGGCGCCAATCTGAAAGGCTTGCCTCCCACCACCATCATCAATGCCCAGCTAGACCCGCTCCAGACTGAAGGCCAGCAGTTGGCAGATAGACTGGAGGCAGCCGGCGTTGAAGTAGACCACAAAGTGTATGATGGCGTCACGCATGAGTTCTTTGGCATGACTACGGTGCTGCGCGAAGCAAAGGCGGCCCAGAAACAAGCCGTGACGGGTTTGAAAGATGCCTTCGGTTTATAAGCTGTTTTTTTACCTGTTTTTCTGAAACCAGCTTTGAAACGAGGTTCTCGTTCCATAGCTGATTTTTTCTTTTGCGCCAGAAATGGCTGCGAGAGGTTTATCAGCGCCCTTTGCAGGTATTTTTAAAGCTATTATATGCCTTTTGCCATGGCTGGTGCTCTCTCCGGTCAGGAAGGGGAACATGTACGACGTTACAGTGTAACGTCGCTACAGAATACCCGATTAAGTAGCCTCGTTACAGGGAAACGAGGCTGTGCTAATCAAATGGAATCTAGCCTGACGCCAACCAGAAATTGTTGGATAACCGCTTCCTGTGCACGCCTTTTGCCGTTGCTGGCGTGGTGCCCTGCATTGGCATAGGCCCTTATGCGGCTCGTTGCATGGCTGCCCTCCGATCGCTCACGGCCGCGAGGCCCCGTCTTCCCCTCTCGCACTGCCCTTTCGGCCTGAGCTGTCTGTTCCATTTAGTTATCGTCTATCCAGGGCCAAAAGCGAGGCGCGCTCGGGAAAGACTGGAACAGGGGAAAGTAGCAGAAGCAGTAATGATTTCCCATGTAGAGACAACGGCACCGCCTTGTCTCCACGCATTCCTCTCTCCCACGCATTCCTTCCTCCTGCAAAAGTATTCCCCTCCTGGGAAGAAGGATGGTTGACCTCACAGGTTTTCAAAACCTGTGAGGTCTTGCTTATTGATAAATCCGCGCTACAAAAGGCTTCCTCGGGAACAGGCTGGCGTTTTCAGCACTTTCGTTCTACCACTCCGTGATATTTCCTTAATTTTGTGGTTCTTCTGTTTGAACATGATGAATTCTTTTAGGCCTAAGGCGCTAAAATGTAGTGTACACCTGGCCATGCTGTTGGCGCTGGGAGTGGTGATGCTCCTCTATACCGTTTGCCGGCTGCTCTTTTATTTTTTCAACAAGGGCTTTTTCGCGGAGACTTCCTTCTCTGACCTGCTGTACCTCATGTGGGGTGGCCTGCGGTTTGACCTGGTGGCGGTCCTCTATACCAACCTGCTGTTTTTGGCCCTCATGCTGCTGCCGTTCCGGTTCCGGCACCACCCGGGGTACCGCAAAGTGGTGAAGTGGGTGTTCCTGGTCTTCAACGGCATAGGTTTGGCCCTCAACTGCGCTGATTTCATCTACTACCGCTTTACCCTGCGCCGTACCACCGGTAGCGTGGTGAAAGAATTCGCGAATGAGAGTTGGGGTACGTTTGCGTCCAGTTTTCTGGTGGATTTCTGGTATGTGGCCCTTATCTGGCTGGCCTTGGTGTTGGCCATGGCCTGGCTGTACAACCGCATCAGGCTGGAGAAAGCCCCTACTTACAACCCGTGGTTCTATTATCCGTGGCACACCGTGGTGCTGGTGCTTACCGTGGGGTTGGCCATTGGGGCCATGCGGGGCGGGTTCCGGCACAGCACGCGGCCCATCACCTTGAGCAACGCCGGGGAGTACGTGAAACGGCCGCAGGAAATGTACCTCGTCCTGAACACGCCTTTTTCGGTGATCAGAACCATCAACAAGACCAGCTACCAACCCATCCATTACTTTTCTGACCAGGAAGTGGCGCAGCTCTACTCGCCGGTGCACCAACCCGCAGACTCCGCCCGGTTCCAACCTAAGAACGTGGTGGTGATCGTGTTGGAAAGCTTCGGCAAGGAAGCCATTGGCGGCTATAACCGGCACCTGGAGAACGGCACCTACACCGGCTTCACGCCTTTCCTGGATTCGCTCATGGGCCATAGCAAGGTCTACTGGAACTCGTTTGCCAACGGCCGCAAGTCCATTGATGCCCTGCCCTCTGTGCTCACCAGCATCCCCAGCATTCAGGAGCCGTTCGTGCTGACGCAGTACGTGAGCAATAACTTGCCCAGCCTGCCCCGCACCTTGCGGCAGAAAGGCTACCACACCTCGTTCTTCCATGGCGCCCCCAACGGTTCCATGGGCTTTGACGCCTTCATGAACCTGATTGGCGTGGAAGAGTACTACGGCATGACCGAGTACGGCAAGCCCGAGGACTTTGACGGCATGTGGGGCATCTGGGACGAGGAGTTCCTGCAGTTCATGGCCGGCAAGCTCAAGACCTTCCAGGAGCCGTTCATGACCGCCGTCTTCACCACCTCCTCGCACCACCCGTACAAGATTCCGGAACGGTACCAGGGCCAGTTCAAGAAGGGCCCCTTTGAGATCTTTGAGTGCATCGGGTACTCAGACATGGCCCTGCGCAAGTTCTTCCAGACCGCCAGTAAGGCCCCCTGGTTCCAGAACACGCTTTTCGTGATCACCGCCGACCATTCGGCCACTCACACCTATTACCCCGAGTACCAGACCGCCTGGGGAAACTTCGCGGTGCCCGTCCTTTTCTTCGCCCCCGGCGATGCTTCTTTCAGGGGCGTGGAGCGGGACCGCGTGGTGCAGCAAATAGACATCATGCCCACCGTGCTGGGGTATCTGGGCTATGACCAGCCGTATTTCTCCTTCGGGAAGAACATGCTAAACCCGCAGGAAGGCAACTTCGCCATCAGTTACCAGGGCGGCTACCAATGGACCGAGGGCGACTACTTCCTGCAGTTTGACGGCACCAAAACCCTGGGCCTCTTCAACTACCGCCAAGACAAATCCCTGAAGGAAGACCTCCAAGACAAAGAGCCCGCCCGCAGGATAGCCATGGAAAACCAGCTCAAGGCCTTCATTCAGCAGTACAACAACCGCATGCTGGAGAACAAACTGCAGGTTTCCCAGAAATAGCGCTCAATACAAACCCTCTTCTATGGTTTAGGGCCTGTTTTGAAAAAAACGGGCCCTAAACCAGTACTTTCCCAGAAGAAACCGGCCGCAAGGGAAACTAAACAGGTGCAATAATTGTATATACAATAGTTATCACTAGATTTGCTACCCCACCGGTCCCGCCCATGAAACTGGAAGACGAAATAAAACAGAAGAGCTTTGGTACCCCGCACCGGCGTATGCTGGTAAACGTGATGTTTACCGGCAATTGGCTGCAAAAAGAGCTAGCGAGCCAACTGAAGCCGCATGGGTTGTCTTTGCAGCAACACAATGTGCTGGGCATTCTCAGGGGGCAATATCCTACCCCGGCTACCTTGGGCCTCATTCAGGAACGCATGCTAGACCGTGACTCCAATGCCACGCGCCTGGTAGACAAGCTGCTGGAAAAAGGCTTGGTGACCCGTTGCCAATGCTCTGAGAACCGCCGCAAGGTAGACATCATCATCACAGAGAAAGGCCTGGAACTGCTTCAGCTCACAGACTTCCTCATGCAGAATCTGGAGGAGAAATACCCGCAGATCAGCCCCGAGGAAGCCACCCAGATTGGTGATTTTATGGACAAGCTGCGCGAGAAGAAGAGCTGATATTTTTTTACCTATATAGTTGTATACACAACTTATGTTTACACAGAAATAAAACAATGAGCCAAATAGAAAATCAACCGCTGTTACAACCATACCACAAAGGCGCCTTACAACTGAGCAACCGCCTGGTCATGGCCCCTATGACCCGTAGCCGGACCAATAACCCCGAAAACGTACCCACTGAGCTGAACGCCGAATACTACGCCCAGCGCGCCAGTGCCGGTCTCATCATCTCAGAAGGCACGCCGGTAAGCCCGCAGGGCGTGGGCTACATCAACATTCCGGGCATTTATTCTGCTGCGCAGGTAGAAGGCTGGAAACTGGTGACCCAGGCCGTGCACGCCAAGGGCGGAAAGATCTACGCGCAGCTATGGCACGTGGGCCGCATGTCGCACCCAGATTTCCACAACGGCGCCTTACCGGTGGCTCCGTCTGCCGTGAACCCCAATGACCAGGCCTTTACCGAGGAAGGTTTCAAGCCAACCGTGACGCCCAGAGCGCTGGAAACCGCCGAGATCAAGGGAATAGTAGCCGATTTCAAAAAAGCGGCCCAAAACGCGGTAGAAGCCGGTTTTGACGGCGTGGAGATCCATTCTTCCAACGGGTACCTGTTCCACCAGTTCTTCAGCCGCTGCTCTAACCAGCGCACCGATGAATACGGCGGTACCATTGAGAACCGCGCCCGCTTCTTCTTTGAGGTGCTGGATGCCGTGAAAGAGGTGCTTGACCTGAGTCGCGTAGGGGTGCGCCTGAACCCGTCTATGCACGAGCAGTTCGGCATTACGGTAGACGAGGAAACCGCACCCACGTTTGAGTACATCATCAAGCGCCTGAACGACTATCACCTGGCCTATCTGCACCTCACGGAGGCGTCACCCAAAGTAGCGGAGTTGCCTTACGCCATCAAAGAGATCGCGAAGCACTTCCGTCCGTTGTACCACGGCACGCTCATCATCAACGGCGGCTTCACGCAGGAGACCGGCAACAAAGTAGTAGAAGATGGGCTGGCTGATCTGGTAGCTTTTGGCCGGCCGTTTATTGCCAACCCAGACCTGGTAGAGCGCTTCGCGGAGAACGCGGAACTGAACGCCCCGGATTACAACACGTTCTACAGCAATACCGGTGAAGTGGGCTACACAGATTATCCTACCCTGAGTGAAGTAGCGTTGGCTAAATAAGGAACAACACAACTGCATATATAGAAAAGGGCCGCACGCTTTGTGCGGCTTTTTTCATTTTGGGAGGGTTTCGTCCAAAATAAGCTAGAAATGTAATCTGCTCCATGCGCAAGCGGATGATTAGAAACCAAGGGAGCGTCAGGACATGAGTTACAAGCGCGCCATAGAGGGATTCCAATGGAACTTCCTCCAATTTGTCATCTTGAAAAGATCTTGTAGACGAATTAGGAAGGCATGAAAAAAAGGACTCTATCGTTTGCCCACAAGATCCTTTCAGGATGACAAAATGAGGTTGAATTATTCGTTCCAATGCGTCCGGACACGAGCGGGGCGCTCGCGCCAGCGAAGCCTCATTCACCTCTTTCCTGTTTTCCGTACTTTTTGTCAAAATCGGCTCTAAAACAAATCCTCCTAAGCTCCTTAGCATCACGCACTATTTTGCGGCAAATTCCTTGGCATAGAGTACCTTTGCCCGCTGTTGACGTGTGAGGTCCTGATGAAAGCTGCTTCCCCTTCCTTTGCCCTTCTGCATTTGTTCGCCACGGGCTCCTATGGTTCCAAACATGGGTTGCTGCAGGTGGGCGTGCTGTCGTTGCAGAAAGGGAGTGCGGTTATGAGGGAGTGGTTCTTCAACCCCGAGGTGGAGTTTGGCCGTAGCGTGCAGCAGCAGTCTAAAATCAGCAAGGAGCAGGCGAAAAGCGCGCCTCTCTGGCAAGAACTGAAAGCGGAGGTGCAGGCCCATCTGGCCTCCTTCACGCACGTGTTCTTCTTTCAGGAGCGGCACGAGCAGACTTGGCTCAAGCATTACGTGCTGGCGGGCATGGCCTCGCCGCCCATCTGCGCTGATCTGGCCCTGCTCTCCTCGTTCTTTCTGCCGCACCTCAACCTCATGGAGATGGGCGATGTGGTGGCGCGTTCCACTGCTGCCCAGAAGAAACCGGCTTCCCAGCCCATGCACGTCGCGCTGGCGGCCCTGCACACGCACCTTTTCCAACTCCTGGAGGTACTGTTGCAGAACATCCCCAGCACCCCAGAGAATGCCCCCGGCGAGCCCACGCTGTTCATGCAGTTGCTACGGCAAGTGCTCAAGTTAGGCTCCATTTTCATGGGCAGCGCCTGGCGCGCGGTGCAACACGCCGCCGAGCGCATAGAGACGCTGGAACCGCTGGATCTGCACTGGCTCACGCCTCCGGCCACCACAGAGGTACCCGTGTTGCCTTTTCACCTGCGGGAGCAGCTTACTTCCTGGCTCCCCACGGTGCCCGAGGCCCCGGTAGTAAAACCCAGGGTAGACATCGCGCCGCCCTCTGACCAGCTCGTCTATGACGCGCTACACGCCTGGTGCAGGAAACACGGCCTGCCCGAGCGGTATGCCCAGCTGCAATACGCCCAGTTCTGCAACAAAGCCCTTACCGGGAAAGGCACGTTCGTGGCCGAGGCGGGTACGGGCACCGGCAAGACCATGGGCTACCTCATGGCCGCCGCCGAACTGCTGCGCCTCAACCCCGGCCGCAAGGTGGTGGTGGCCACGGCCACCAAAAACCTGCAGGAACAGGTCATGCAAGGCGAGATTCCGCGGTTGCGCTTCAAGGGCGGTTTACACGCGCACCTGCGGCCCGCCATTGTGAAGGGCAAGAACAACTACCTGTGCGTATCTGCCCTCCTGGATTTGTATGACGAGCTGGTAGTGCAGGAGAAAGGCACCATTAGGGAAGGGCTGAGTTGGCTTTACCTGGTGTTGCGCGTGCACCATACGCAGGGCGAAGTGGAGGAAATCCCGCAGAACATCAGGTCTATTCTACCAGACACGTACCGCCTGCTCACTGAGGCCAATGCCCAGGAAGTCTGCGTGCCCAAACTGTGCCTGGAACCGGCCAAGTGCACCTACGCCCGCCACATGGAGCAGGCCTACGCCGCTGACATTATTGTGACCAACCACCACAAACTGCTGCAGCTGCCGCCCAAACTCACTGACACCATCCAACACTGCATCATTGATGAGGCCGACCAGTTCCCCGACTTCGCCCGCAGCGCTTTGAGCATGAACTTCAGCCTGGGCATTGTGGAAGCCCGGCTCCTGAAGCCCTTACTGGGCACTGACCGGCGGAAAGGCTTCCTGGAAGGGGTGGCGAATAAGGTGGCGCACCAATTGGATACGGAGACCTCCCTGCTGGTGCTGGACGAGATAGATTCCATTTACCGCGACTGCGCCACCATCAGGGCCAGCGGTGAATTGATTCAGGCGCTGCCTATTCCGGGGGGTGAGCAGCGGTGGCAAGAGGAGATCTCTCTGCAGGAAAACGGCCGCTGGGTCAAGAGGGAGTTCAGTGCTGCTATTGAACAGGCCCTGCAGGAACTGCTCACCGCCCTTCAGTTTGTGGCCGCCAAGATTGACCGCATGTTGCGCCTCCTTAAAATGCCCGAGGACAAAACCTTCAGCCGTCTGGAGACCTACAAAGAAAAGGCCGCTGAGTTTGCCGATTCGCTGCAGAAGATCACCAGTGACTTCCCCTCGCGCCGCTGGATCCATGTGCTGGAGAAAGGAGGCCACTACTGGGCCGTCTGCAAGATGCCCTACTACCTGCAAGACGAGATGGAGAAGCTGCAGCACGTCTACCCCAGCCTGCTGTTCACCTCGGCCACCTTGTACGTGGCAGGCAACACGCAGTACTTCCGGAACCAGCTGGGCCGCTCAGAGCCCTTTGAGCAGGAAGTCCGCTATCTCTCGCCGTTCAACTATGAGCAGCAGGAAAAGGTACATGCCGTAGTGCCCGCGTTTATTCCCTGCTATGAGCACAAAATGGCGCAGGACCAGAAGCATGACTGGCTGCAGACCTCCATGGAAACGCTGCTGAAATGCATTGTGGCCTTAAACGGCCGTACCCTTGTGCTTTTCACCAGCCGCCGCGACATGGAAGACGCCTACCGGTGGCTGCATTCCCGCCTGCCGGCTTATGACATTGAACTCCTGAAGCAGGAAGGCACCAGCCTGTGGGAGATCAGGCGGTTCCGGCAGGAAGAGCATTCTGTGTTGCTGGGGCTGGACCGCATGTGGTCTGGGGTGGATTTTCCGGGCGTCACGCTCTCGCAGGTGATTGTTTTCCGGCTGCCTAACCCGTCGTTGGGCAATCCGTTGGTGGCGCACCGCCGCGAGGTGGAGGGCGGTTTCTTCTGGAGCAAGTTCTACTACCCCGCCAGCCAGCACAAGCTGCGGCAGGGCTTCGGGCGGCTGGTGCGGCGCGAGAAAGACAAAGGCGCGTTTGTGATCCTGGATTCCCGCATCTTCCATACGGCGCGCATGCAACACCTCAAAGATGAGTTGCCGGTAGACCTCACGCCTTTCCACGGCAAGCCTGATTTAGAGCATTGGTTCCTGAAGACACTGTTACCCAAACTGGAGCTGGCCTCTGAGTGGGAGCGCCGCGGGGTCTCGCTGTAACCACGAAATCCATTTCGCGTTTTGTGCCTGTTTTCTGGGAATTGGCCGAAATACGCACCTCTACCTTGCCCCCTCCTCCTTTATTCTCGGCGTAGCCAGGCAACGCAGGGGGCGGAATTGCACCGTAGCCTTAGGCAAAGCAGGGCCCTTCCTGATAAAAACGCATCAATCCCTTCATTCTGATTAGGAATTGCTCTGTCTTCACCAAGCTAATTAAGACTATTACAAGGAATTTGCGCCGGGCCTCATTTTTTCTCTACAGTTCTAAACTTTCTGCTTTAACTTTGGGCAATTTATACATACCGCTTTACTAATGCCTAAAGATAATTCCATCAAGTCAGTCCTGATCATTGGTTCTGGTCCTATCGTCATTGGACAAGCCTGTGAATTTGACTACTCCGGCTCCCAAGCCGCCCGTTCTCTGCGCGAGGAAGGGATTGAGGTCACCCTCATCAACTCCAACCCCGCCACCATCATGACGGATTCCATCACCGCGGACAACGTGTACCTCAAGCCGCTGGAGAAGAAATCAATCATTGAGATCCTGGAAAAGCACCAGATAGACGCGGTGCTTCCTACCATGGGCGGACAGACCGCGCTCAACCTGGCCATTGACTGCGACAAAGCCGGCATCTGGAAGAAATACGGCGTGAAGATCATTGGCGTAGACATTGCCGCCATTGAGACCACCGAGGACCGTGAGAAATTCCGCCTCTTGATGATTGAGCTGGGCGTGAACGTCTGCAAAGGCAACACCGCTACCTCATTTCTGGAAGGCAAGGAAATCGCGCAGGAAATCGGCTTCCCGCTGGTGATCCGTCCGTCGTTCACCCTGGGGGGAACCGGTGGTGGTTTTGTGAACACGCCTGAGGAATTTGACGCGGCCCTGACCCGCGGTCTGCACGCCAGCCCTACCCACGAGGTACTGGTGGAGCAAAGCATCATGGGTTGGAAAGAGTACGAACTGGAGCTGTTGCGCGACAACATCGGCAACGTGATCATCATCTGCTCTATTGAGAACTTTGACCCCATGGGCATCCACACCGGTGACTCCATCACGGTAGCGCCGGCCATGACCCTGCCAGACACCACCTACCAAAAGATGCGTGACCTGGCCATCAAGATGATGAACGGCATTGGGCAGTTTGCCGGCGGCTGTAACGTGCAGTTCTCGGTGAACCCCGAAGATGACACCATCATCGCGATTGAGATCAACCCGCGCGTGAGCCGTTCTTCGGCACTGGCTTCTAAAGCCACGGGTTATCCTATAGCCAAAGTAGCCGCCAAACTGGCCATTGGCTATAACTTAGATGAACTGAAAAACTCCATCACTAAAACCACCTCGGCGTTCTTTGAGCCCGCGCTGGACTACGTGATTGTGAAGATACCGCGCTGGAACTTTGACAAGTTCAAAGGCGCGAACAAGAAACTGGGCTTGCAGATGAAATCGGTGGGCGAGGTAATGGGCATTGGCCGTACTTTCCAGGAGGCGTTGCAGAAGGCTTGCCAAAGCCTGGAGATCAAGCGCAACGGCCTGGGTGCCGATGGCAAGGAGAAAACGAACTACGACCAGTTGATGGACAGCCTGGCTAACCCCAGCTGGGACCGCCTGTTCACCATCAAAGACGCCATGAAATTCGGCGTAGCCACCAGCACCATTCAGAAAGTAACCAAGATTGACCCTTGGTTCCTGCAGCAGATTGAAGAGCTGGAGCTCACCGAACGCGAGATCCTGAAATACACCCTGGAGACCATTCCGGTAGACTTGATGCGCACCGCCAAAGTAAAAGGCTTCGCTGACCGTCAGTTAGCTTACCTGCTGCGTTGCAAAGAGAGCGAAGTGCACGAGAAACGCACCAGCATGGGCATCAAGCGCGTGTTCAAGATGGTAGACACCTGCGCCGCTGAGTTTGAAGCGGTGACGCCGTACTACTACAGCACCTTTGACGGCGAGAACGAGAGCAAAGTCTCTGACCGCAAGAAAGTGGTGGTGTTGGGTTCCGGCCCTAACCGTATTGGCCAGGGCATTGAGTTTGATTACTCTTGCGTGCACGGCGTGTTGGCCGCCACCGAGTGCGGCTATGAGACCATCATGATCAACTGCAACCCTGAAACGGTTTCTACAGACTCAGACATCTCTGACAAGCTGTACTTTGAGCCGGTGTTCTGGGAGCATATCTATGACATCATCCTGCACGAGAAACCAGAAGGCGTGATTGTGCAGTTAGGCGGACAGACGGCCCTGAAACTAGCCGAGAAACTGACCCGCTTCGGGATTAAGATCATGGGCACCACCTATGAAAGCCTTGACCTGGCGGAAGACCGCGGTGCCTTCTCTACCCTGCTGAAAGAAAATGACATCCCGTACCCTCCCTTCGCCAGCGTAACTTCTGCTGAGGAAGCACTGGAAGTGTGCAAAGACCTGAAATTCCCGCTGCTGGTGCGCCCGAGCTACGTATTGGGCGGCCAGAACATGAAGATCGTGATCAACGAGAAAGAGCTGGAAGCGCAGGTGCTGGACATCCTGAAAGACAGCCCGGGCAACCACGTGCTCTTAGACCACTTCCTGGACCGCGCCATTGAAGCCGAGGCCGATGCCATCTGCGACGGGGAGAACGTGCACATCATCGGGATCATGGAGCACATTGAACCTGCCGGTATCCACTCCGGTGACTCCTACGCGGTGCTGCCTCCGTTTGACTTGAGCGAGAACGTGATGAACCAGATTGAAACCTACACCAAGAAGATCGCCCTGGCGCTCAACACGGTGGGGTTGATCAACATCCAGTTCGCCATCAAGAACGAGATTGTGTACATCATTGAGGCCAACCCCCGCGCCAGCCGCACGGTACCGTTCATTGCCAAGGCCTATGGGGAGCCTTATGTGAACTATGCTGCCAAAGTGATGCTGGGAGAGAAAAAGGTCACCGATTTCACCTTCAACCCGCAGCTGGAAGGCTACGCCATCAAAGTACCGGTGTTCTCCCACAGCAAGTTCCCGGAAGTAAACAAGGAGTTGGGCCCAGAGATGAAATCTACCGGTGAGGCCATCTACTTCATTGACACCCTGGAAGACGAATACTTCACTAAGATCTACTCTGAGCGCAACCTGTACCTGAGTAAGTAATTTAGTAGCAAGTAGTGCGTATCACGTAGCACGACTATTGACACAAAAGGCTGTTCCTCTGGGAGCAGCCTTTTTGCATTTTGGCCTTCACCTAGGAAATGGCCTTGAAACGTCCTCCCGCTGGCGCGAGCTTACAGCTCGTGTCCGCACGTATTTTTGATCCCTTTGCCTCATTTTATTCTCCAAGAAAGATCTTATTAACGATCTTTAAAGTTGAACCTTTCCAATTTTCTGGTTCGCCCACAAGATCTTTCCAGAAGTACAAAGTAGGAAAAGGTGTTTATAAATTAAGAGAAATACTTGAACGCTGAAAAGCAGAAAACAAATGTTTAATAAATACACTTTCGCCCACCCCAACCCTAATCTCACTTGAAGATATCCATTACCACACAGGAACCCGGCTTAATTATCAATTCCACGGTCTTCGAAACTGTTTTCTGCGTAGTCCTTTCCCTCGCTGTTGCCTTAAAAGTGACAGGGTGCCCACCCCTTATACCCTTGACTTTAAAATACGCTATGTTCTTGCCAATGGCACAATCAGATATTTGTTCTAAAGTTCCACATTCTGGTGGTAATTGATCAATGACGATGAACCAGCAGGCAATGGAGCTTATTTCTTTATCCTGATGATTACTGATCAGTTCCACATTCCCATCATAGTATCTATTTGAATCATATAATATGACAGTGGATACAGCCGGTTCAGGTCCAGGATCTTTCTCGCAAGAGAAATGAATAAACGTCAAGCCAATTGCAAGCAAGATCAGATGGCATCTTATTCTCATGAAACCAAAGTACGAACTATTGTCACTTATTCTAAAAATATAAAGTGACTAGTATGCGTGCAGACACGAGTTGGAAGCTCACGTCAACGTTTTGAGACCGCTTTTTAGAACAAAAGCCAAAAGCAGAACTAAAACACTTATGCGTTTAAAACTGCTGAATTTCCCCGGCTCTCAACCTGGCCAGGTAGTTCTTGGAGGCGGCCATTACTTTAGGTGATAGCAAGATGGCGCAGGTCATGGTAGGAATGGCCATGAAGGCGAACGCTGTGTCTACTAAATTGATCACCGAGGTGATGGTGACCACTGCCCCGATAATGATGGTGAAAATGTAGAAGTAGTCATACAGGCGGCGGTACTTGAACCCAAACAGGTACGTGAAGCACTTAGACCCATAGTAGCAGTAAGAAAAAAGGGAGGTGAACGCGAAGATAAACACGCAGATCACCAGCAGGTACTTGCCTACGTGCGGCATAGCGGCTCCAAAGGCATCAGCGGTCATAGTGACTCCGTTGCCCCCGTTGGTCTCCCAGACGCCGGTAACCAGAATAGCCAGGCCGGTCATGGTGCAGACAATGATGGTGTCAATGAACGGCTCCCACATGGCCACCAAACCCTCGCGCACCGGCTCATTGTTCTGCGATTCACCGTGCATCATGGCGGCGGTACCAATACCGGCCTCATTGGAGAAAGACGCGCGGCGGGCGCCCATGATGATCACCTGCATCACGGCCCCGCCCATGACGGCATTGCCGGTAAAGGCATCTTCAAAGATGAGGGCGAACATGCTGGGCACGGCCGCCAGATTAGAAAAGATAATGTAGAGTACCGAACCTGTGTACAGGACTACCATGAACGGCACCAGTTTGGTGGCTACGCTGGCAATGCGCTGTAGTCCACCAAACAAGATAATGGAGACCAGCAGTGCCATGGCCATGCCCATGAACAGGTTGGAGACAAAGGTGTCTTCGCCCACCATGCCGCTGGGCTTCAAGACCACATCTGTAATGATCTGGGTAAGTTGGTTCGCCTGGAACATGGGCAAGGTGCCAAACAGGCCGGCCACCGCGAACAGGATAGACAAGGGTTTCCACTTCTTGCCCAAGCCTTCGGTGACCATGTACATGGGTCCGCCTTCTACCTTGCCTAGTTCATTGCGGCCGCGGTACATAATGGAGAGCGTGCAGGTGAAGAATTTGGTAGCCATGCCCACAAAGGCACTCACCCACATCCAGAACAAGACGCCGGGGCCGCCCATGGCAATGCCTACCGCTACCCCGCTAATATTTCCCATACCAATGGTAGAGGCCAGCGCACTGGCCATGGCCTGAAAGGGGGTGATTTGCCCGGCGGCGGTAGGATCCTGGTATTTCCCTTGCAGGATGCTGAGGGAGTGCCCCATCATCCGGAACGGGATCAGGCGGCAGTAGAGCATCAGGAAAAGGCCACCGCCCATCAATAAAATCAACAAAGGCATGCCCCAGGCCAAACTGCTGGCCTGGACTAAAAACGCGTCTATTTTTTCCACTAAGTTTGAATAAAAGGTAATAAACCCTCCGGTCACGGCCAGGCAAGGAACAAAAGTAAGGGCCGTTTCTGACTTCTCTTCATAAAAGCAGCCAAAAAAAACCAAATCTCCATAGAAGAAGTAGAGAAAAGGCCTTAAAGCCGACGGGCAGACATGGTTGATACCGCTCCTTACTGATGCTTCTTACTAACTAAATAGAAATAAGCGAGAAAAGGTGCCCTTAGGAATGGAACCGGGCTTTGAGCTGGGGAGTAGGCAGCATACAGCTTTCCTGCTGCCCAAACCAGCGGTAACGGTTGCGCGAAACCAGGTCATAGAGCGGGTCACGTAAGAATTTAGGCACTATTACCAAGGCGTACAGCCAGGACCAGCCTCCGCTCAAATGGCGCACAATGCGCAAGGCGGCGGTGGAGCGGGTGTAGAGTTTCCCGTTCTCTACAAGCAAAACACTATTGAAATGCTGGGTAGGCAAGCCATGGGCTTTGAGCAGGTTCTGCCCCATCTCAGACTGCAGCGAGGCAAAACGGAAATATTCTTTAGGATCATGCCTGATCACAAACTGAACAAATCCGTTACAAAGGTTACATACCCCGTCAAATAGAACTGTGGTAGAGGAAGGAAGCATGGAGAACAGGCATAAAGTGGCTGGTCATTGGTACGCTTACCAGAGCCACAAGTTAAACGATGGCTATGGGTATGAATAAAAAAAGCGGATTTATGGCACCTTTCTAAGAAGGATGCGTAAAACATGAAGCTTGAAAAAGAAAACCAATTTTAAAAAATCATTCATTAACCTGTCAAAACTATGAAAAAGACTTTTGTAAACATGTTCGCGGTTGCCGCCATGGTAGCAACATCGGCGTTGGCATCTTGCTCAGGCAGCTCTGAGACTACCACGGATACCACCTCTACTGATATGAGCACTGAAAGCGGCACTACCGGTACAACTTCCGGCACAACTGGTACCACTTCTGGAACTACCGGCACTACTGGAACTACTACCGGTACCACTACTGGCACTACCTATAGCACCACTGGTACCACTACCGGTACAACTGGTACTACCACCGGTACCACTACTGGCACAACCACCGGTACTACCGGCACCACTGGTACAACAACTGGTACCACTACTGGCACTACCACTGGTACTACTGGTACTACTACTGGAACAACCACCGGAACTACCACTGGTACCACTACCGGCACCACCACTGGTACTACTACTGGCACCACTACTAGCCGTTAGTAGTTGACCAAAACGCTTTTAGAAGCGTCTTGTATTGCAGAAAAGGCAAGGCCACATTGGTTTTGCCTTTTCTGTTTTCTTTACCGTCAACCGTCATCCTATGCATCTACTTAGCCAGTATCTGCATCGTGTGTTCTATACAGACACCCGGGCGCTTTCTTTTATGCGGGTGTGGGTGGCTAGTGTTCTTCTGTTAGACATTGGCATAAGGGCTTCTGATCTGGAGGCACATTATTCTAACATGGGCATTCTGCCCTTGCATGCGTTGCACGCCAACGCCTGGAACCAGTATTTCTTCTCTCTGCACGCCCTAAGCGGCATGTGGCAGTTTCAAGTGGTCCTCTTCGTGGTAGCAGGGGCGGCGGCAGTGTGCCTGCTGCTGGGGTACCATACCCGGTGGGCTACCTTCCTGTCATGGCTTCTGTTGCTTTCCCTGCAGAACCGTAACCCTCTCATCACCCAGTCCGGTGACAGCCTCCTGCGGATGTTGCTTTTCTGGGGCATGTTCCTGCCCTGGCACCGCCACTACTCCTTAGATGCCCGCCGCTCCCTTACCTCAGAAACCTCTCCCCATTATCTGAGCGTGGCTTCTGCGGCGTATCTGCTGCAGGTGGCGTGGGTGTATGTATTCACCGCCCTGCTCAAAAGCGGCCCAGACTGGACCACCGACGGCACCGCCCTGTACTACGCCCTCAGCTTAGACCAGATCCTCATGCCGGGAGGCCGCATCCTGTACCAGTACCCGCTGTTGATGAAGCAACTCACCCATGCTACCTATTTCCTGGAGCTGTGGCTGCCATTTATCTTGCTTATCCCTTGGAAGAATACCTGGTTCAGGATGATTTTCTTTGTGGCCATTGTGGGGCTGCACATTGGCATCAGCCTGACCTTGTTTGTGGGTTTGTTCTACCTGATCAGTATCTCAGCCGTGATTGGTTTGCTGCCCACTCCTGTTATGGACACCGTTGACAAATACCTGCGCACTGGTTATGCCCGGTTGCACAAGCGTTGGGCCAAGGCGGGCAATGGGTGGCGGTCACCGGTAGACCTGCAGCTGCGCCTGCAGTGGAATACCCCCCGGGTGAAAAACTCTTTCCTGGGCAAGTACCTGCGGGAAGGGGTGGTGTTGGTGGCGCTGGTTTTAGCGCTTTGGTGGAACCTGAGCACCTTGGGCAAACCCTATTTCCAGGTGCCCACCGGGGCCCACTGGGCGGTGATGATCCCCAGGCTAGACCAGAACTGGAGCATGTTTGCCCCTAATGTTTTCAAAGACGATGGCTGGTACGTGCTGGAAGGCATCACCAACGGCAACCGCAAGGTTGATTTAAACCAGCAAGGAAAAGAACCGGACACCACCAAGCCGGCCTCGGTGATGAGCCTCTTCAAAAACGACCGCTGGCGCAAATATTCTGAGAATTACCTCTTTGGCCCCAATGCGTACATGCGCCCCTATTACTGCTTTTACCTGCTGCGCCGCTGGAACGAAGACCATCCCAAAGCCGAACAGATCAACGAGCTATCGGTGGTGTACATGAAGGAATTCTCGCTGCCCGACTACAAGACCGCGCCCATTCAGCGGGAAGTCCTCTGCCACTGCAAGCCTTAAGTTTAGACGCAAGATGTAAGACGCAAGACACAGGCTTCTCTCTTTCCCAGAGGAAAGTGGCACGTCCAAAGGCCCGACGCCTTGTAGCTGTCTTACGTCTTGCGTCCTAAATCTTGTGTCTTACGTCTTGTGTCCTGTGTCCCTGTCAACCCCAGTTTCGTATATAGGCTAGAAAACCGTTTTTCACTTTAACCAGAAGGGAGGAACCATGCCACAAGGAGATAAATCGGCTTACACTGATAAACAGAAACGGCAGGCCGAACACATTGAAGAAAGCTACGAGAAATGCGGTCTTAGCGAGGAAGAAGCGGAGAAACGCGCCTGGGCCACCGTGAACAAGCAAGACGGCGGGGGCAAGAAAAGCGGTTCAGGCAGGAAAAAGTAATTTTGCCAACTAAGAGTAATTCAAAAGCCATTTAGGGCCTACTTATTTGAAAGTAGCCCCTAAATGGCTTTTGAACTACCAGCACCAACTACTCTGCCACAAACTCCAGAATGTCGCCGGGTTGGCAGTCCAGCACCTGGCAGATGGCTTCCAGGGTGGAGAACCGGATGGCTTTGGCCTTGCCCGTTTTCAACACTGATAGATTGGCAATGGTAATGCCCACCTTTTCAGACAATTCCGTTAATGACATTTTCCGGCGGGCCATCATCACGTCAATATTCACAACAATAGGCATACAGGCTAAATAGTAAGTTGGTCTTGCTCCAGTAAACGGTTACCCTCTTTGAAGACTTCGGCCAGAATAAAGGCGGCCAGCATACAGAGCATAGGCGTCATCCTGTCCCTGGAATACCCTTCCATGAAAAACGACGTCACCCACTGCAGCAGCGATATCCCCAGACACATGAACCCTATCTTCCGGAATGACTGTACATTGTTCCTCCGGAAGGTAGTGAGTTCTTGCACAGACTTTATCACTTTCAGAACTTCTTTGGTAATGAAAAACAGCAGCAGCAGAATGCCTGCGGTGTGCAAGTACAAAGAATACAAGGTTGACCTATCAACCTGCGGCAAGGGTATGTACCGCTGTTTCTGCCCAGCCTCCCCTGCCCCGGCGCTTTCCGTACTGGCAACAACCTCCTCCTCCCCGCCCTGGCGGATTTTTACTGTTTCCCCTTTTGAATTAATGAACACTAATTCCTGGGTTTGCATGTCTACCTTCACCTTTTTATATACTTCCGGGGTGATGTGCCAGTGGACAAAAACAAAGGTGAGGACAGCTAAGCCCAAGGCTAACAGGATGGCGAAAAAAGTCCCCAGAGCGGTGGCGACGGTTAAGAGAGAGTTATTTTTCATTATTTGGCTAGTTTGCACATGCCAAAGGAATTAAAAATAAAATTGATTAACAATAGTTTTTTATCGTTAATCAATAATTAATTATTGAATGCCACGTAACAAAGCTTTCTCAAGAAGCAAAATAAGCCTCTTAGGCCTGATTTTGCTAAAGGAGGCCTAAGAGGCTTTACAGCCTAAACTAAAAGGCATCTATACCTTCACCTTGCGCAGCCATCTGGCTACGCCGCCGGCTACCACCCCGGCAAAGAGATAATAGCCAATGGTAAGGGCCTGGGTTTGTCTGGTCCGGGCGCTGGGCGCAACACCTAACCCCATGGGGCCTGGCAAGACCACACCGCCTACCCCGGCGGCGGCGCCTAAGATAGTGGCGCGCCAAAGAGCTTTTTTACCAGCGCCTGTTAAGCTATAGTACAGGCTATTAGACACGATATCGCCTACCAGAGACCAGGTGTGTAACCTATCAGCCTCAGGGGGTGTTTGCCCCGCAAAGTGCAGTCCTTTGGCAATGGCCCGCATGCCTAAAATATCCATGCGCGGGGCATTAGGATAGAACCTGCGCACGCTTTCATGCACCAGGGTCACCGCCAAAGCCCCGGCCAATCCGCTAAGGCCCGCTCTGAGCCACTTGTTCAGGCGTTTCTTTGAAGGCTTTCTAGTCGTTTTATCTCTCTTTTTAATGTTCTTAGATTCCATGTTTCTGGGGGTTTAACGTATTCCCGGGGCCACTGCCGCCACCGTCTTACCTGTTATAAACCCTTTTTCTGGAGGTAAGGTTACCCAAGCCCCGGGCATTGCGGCTAGGCAACGGCCTGTTTACGTTGCAGTTTGGCTAAAACAGCCCTAAAACCAGACTGAATCTTTTTCCCTATCTTTGTGTCTTACAGAGATAGGCATCCATTGCCGCCTCTTATTTTTCATGCTTGGCCACATGTACGGCCGTTATCCTTCAGAATGACTTTTTCAGAACTACAACTTATAGAACCTCTGCTGCAGGCTCTGCACGAAGAGGGTTACACCACCCCCACCCCCATCCAGGAACAAGCCATCCCGCCCGTTTTGAACGGCGATGACCTATTAGGTTGTGCCCAGACCGGAACCGGTAAAACCGCCGCGTTCAGCTTGCCGCTGTTGCACCGCCTGCACGAGGCGGGTCCGGCCCACCCGGCCAAAGCCATCAGAGCCCTCATCCTGACCCCTACCCGCGAGTTGGCCTTGCAGATTGGCGACAGCATCAAAGCCTACGGCCGCCATACCAAGATAAAATACACCGTGGTGTTTGGCGGCGTGGGCCAGGTACCGCAGGTAGAGCAGATCAAACGCGGCGTAGACATTGTGGTGGCTACCCCGGGCCGTCTGCTGGATTTGATGAACCAAGGACTGCTTTCACTCAAGCACATTGAAACTTTCATTCTGGATGAGGCCGACCGGATGCTGGACATGGGCTTTATCCATGACGTGCGCAAGGTGATCGCCCAGATTCCCACCAACCGCCAGACGCTCCTTTTCTCGGCCACCATGCCGCAGGAGATCCAGAAGCTGTCGGCCAGCATTCTGCGCGACCCGGTGTATGTGGAAGTAACGCCGGTTTCCAGCACCGTGGAGAAAATCACCCAGAAAGTGTTCTTTGTGGACAAGACCACAAAACGCGCTCTCTTAAAGCATCTTTTACAAGGCGAAGAGATTCAGCGCGCCTTGATTTTCTCCCGCACCAAGCACGGGGCAGACCGCATTGCCAAAGAGCTTTCCAAAGCCGGCATCTCGGCGCAGTCTATCCACGGTGACAAAGCCCAGAGCTCCCGCGTGAAGGCCCTGACCCAATTCAAGAACAATGAGCTGAAGGCCCTGGTAGCTACTGACATTGCCGCCCGCGGGATTGACGTAGATGACCTGACCCACGTCATCAACGTGGATTTGCCAAACGAGCCTGAAACCTACGTGCACCGCATTGGCCGTACCGGCCGCGCCGGCGCAGAAGGAATGGCCCTTTCTTTCTGTGATGACACCGAACTGCCGTACCTGCGCGACATTGAGAAACTCACCAAGCAGAATATTCCGGTAGAGGAAGACCAGCCCTTCCACGCCGACTACACCAAGCTGCCCTTGAGCGGTGGCAAAGCAACAGACAAGATAGCCCGCAAAAACAGTGGCGGCGGCAACCCAGGCCAAAACCGTGGCCCTAGAAGCGGCGGACAAGGCGGTCGGAGACCCGACCAGCGGCAGGGCGCCAGCCAGAGCGGTGGCCGCCGGCCAGACCAACGCCAAGGCAGTGGCCAGGGCAGCGGTAGCAAGCCTTCTGGCAACAGAGGCCCCAGATAAGAGTTCAGAACCCCGCTATAACAGAAAAGCCGGACACTTTAAAGTGTCCGGCTTTTCTGTTATAGCGGGGTCAGTTCTTGCAGTCTAGATAGAGGCGCTTGTTCCCGGTGGCTACCTCTGAGCTGGTTCTGGCGCATAGGCGCCACCTACTCAAAGAACACCAGCCAGGAAACCTGCTTCCTTTTTCTGCCATTGCTGTTCCCGCAATGGGGTCAACAGGTTTCCTAAGAATTAGGAATTATGCTGGGCAGAACCCGTGGTAGCTTTCGCTTTTTTATTTGATTTGAAGCCAGAGCCAGATTTAGTTTGCCCAATCCATCCTTGGTTGCTGGCTACCCAGTAAGAAGCACCTAACAAAGCAGCGCCACCCAGTACTTTCTGCGTAGTGCTCATGCTGTTGTATGAACGGGAGCAGGTAGCACCAAAATCTTTCACCGCTTGCGGCAACTGGATGTTCTTCACGGCATCTGGCACTTGAATATTACCCAAAGTGCTGGTCAGGTTGTCCAACATTCCGCCTTTGCCAGCGTCTTGTCCCTGACGGCCAGATTGAGAGTTAGCTGAATCTTGTGAGTAAGAAGTAGCATCTTGTGGCGAGTGGTTTGCTTGATTTTCCATAGTTGTGAATTTTATTTTTTTCATATCGTTTTACCTTAAAGCTTTCTGCTCCAGGCGCCGTCTTCATAGATCGGCGAATCCATTTTATCGAAATTGCGCCCGAATAGTTTCGTTCTCATCTGACTTTTCTACTATTTTTTTAATTCCCTCCAGATTAGCCTCGTTTAAACCCCATACGTATAAATATGGTGCCCCTCCTATATAGAAACTCTTTTTTCGGTTAGAAAGATATCCCCCAGCATAGACTTTCAGTTTCGCCTATATTTTTTATTTTATATATGCCTATGCCTCCTCCTGTTTCTCCTCTTCCTACTCCACCAGATCCACTGCAGGTATTTGTGCGCAAGGCATTAGTAGTGGCGCTGCTGGTAGTGTTGCTCTTTGTGGCGTACACGGTCATCAGGATGGCCTTTGAGGTCTTCTTGGTCTTCTTTGCCGCGGTTCTGTTTGGTATTCTCCTGCACGGCAGCAGTAGTTTCCTGCAGCGGCACCTCAAATTCTCTTACAAATGGTCGTTGGCCACGGTGTGCCTGCTACTGCTGGCCCTGCTGGTAGGGTTCCTGATGTACCTGGGCCCTACTCTCTCCAAACAAGGCCAGGAACTGCAGCAGCAATGGCCGGCCATACAGGAACGGCTAAAGGGATTGGTGCTGTCTTTGCCTTACGGCGAGCAAATGTTACAACAGATTCCGCCACCAGAGAAATGGCTACAGGGGCAGGGAGGATCTGTCATGAAAAACACCTTCTCAGTGCTCTACAGCACGTTTGGGGTGCTGGCCAATATCCTGATTGTGCTGGTGATCGGGATTTACCTGGCCATCTTGCCGCAGGAAACGACCAACGGACTGGTCCGGCTGATGCCCAAGCCGCGGCGGGCCCGTACCCGGGAAGTCATCCATGTGTTGCGGTACACCTTATGGGGCTGGATGAAAGGCACGTTACTGGCCATGGCCGTGATAGGGACGCTCACCACCCTTGGCTTGTGGATCATGGGGGTGTCGTTGCCCCTGTTATTAGGCGTATTCGCTGGCCTCATGGAGTTTATTCCTAACATAGGACCCTTCATTGCCGGTTTACCCGCCGTGGCCCTGGCCCTGGTGCAGGACCCCAACATGGCTTTTTATGTGGCGCTGTTCTTTATAGGGCTCCAAAGCCTGGAAGGCTATATTCTCACGCCCCTGGTGCAGAAAAGCATAATTGACCTTCCTCCTATCCTAACCATTGTAGGCCAACTGGTGCTGGGTTTGGTGGCTGGTTTCTGGGGACTGCTGCTGGCTGTGCCCATGGTGGCCGTGATCATGGTGCTGGTGAAAATGCTGTATATTGAAGATGTGCTGGGCGACCATGGCGTGGAGGTAAAAGGTGAAGACGACGCCATTGCCCGGGAGGAAAGCCGGTCCCTCAATGACGAGCAGATGCCCCTGGAATCAGGCAACTGAGGCTCTCCCCCTTCTGGTTTAGGGCCTTTTATTGAAAAAGGCCTGAAAAAGAGACGCTGGCCTGGCTGCCTGAAGGAAGTGCCGGGCGCAGAAAACCTTTTCCCTTTCCCCAAATCACGGGGCACCAAATATCGGGCTTCTTCCTTTCTGGCGGCCCATCTGCCAGGGAAGTCGGTAAGGCGTTGTAAGAATCTGCCCCTTCTACCGACTCATGAACTATATATGCCGGAAGCCAGTATATTTACTCTTCTGCCCATACCTTCACTACCTTATGATTTTAAAAAAGACCCTTGCCCTGTGCCTTGCCTTGCTGCCCCTGACCGGAGTGGTGGCCCAGAAAAACATTCAGCAGAAAGACGTGACCCGTATCATCAAGACCCTGGCCGCCGACGACATGATGGGCCGCCAGACGTTTACGCCGGGCATTGAAAAAGCCGCTGACTTCATCTCCAGTGAGTTTAAGAGCATCGGCCTCAAGCCGCTCACCGGTGACACTGATTTCCGGCAAGAATTCAAAATGTACGCCTTAAAACCCAGCAAGGCCACTGTTACCCTCAACAACCAGTCTTTCTCTTCTGACGAGTATTTCTACACCACTGTGCACCGTAAGTTTGAGTGGGAAGAAAAAGCCCCCAAACCCGTGTTCATTGGCGAGAACGATGACTTTAGGCAAAAGCTGAACACCGCCCGCCGGTTAGACAAAGACGTGCTGGTGGTGGTGCACCCCAAGCACCAGGAAATGTTCAAGCGCTTTGCCGGCTCTTTCCGGCAGGCCCGCCCGGTGATGGAGCTTGGCAAAGGCAACACCCTCATCTTCGTGCTTTCCCCGCTCACAGAGGTGACCTCCTTCAACATTGAGATCAAGAATGACGTGGACGAGCTGCCCCTGGCCAACGTGGCGGGCATGATCCCCGGCAAACGGGCCAACGAATACATCGTGTTTTCCGGGCACTATGACCACGTGGGCATCATGAAACCTGTAGCCGGCGACTCTATTGCCAACGGCGCCGATGATGACGCCTCTGGCACCACCGCCGTGATCACCCTAGCCCGGCACTTCCAGAAACAAGGCAAGCCGGAGCGTACCCTTATCTTTGTGGCCTTCACCGCCGAGGAGATCGGGGGCTTCGGGTCACAGTATTTCTCCAAGCAATTGAACCCCGATGAGATTGTGGCCATGTTCAACATTGAGATGATCGGCAAAGGCTCCAAATTCGGGCCGAACAGCGCCTACATCACCGGCTATGAGAAATCTGACTTCGGCAAGCTGCTGCAACAGGCCGTGAAGGGCACCGCCTACAGCTTTCACCCAGACCCGTACCCAGACCAGAACCTGTTCTACCGCTCAGATAACGCCACCCTGGCCCGCCTGGGCGTACCGGCTCACACCATCTCCTCGGTACAGATAGACAAAGACAAGCTGTACCATTCCGTGGATGACGAGGTGGAGAGCCTTGACATGGCCCACATGACCAACATGATCAAAGCCGTAGCCCTGGGCGCCCGTGATTTCGTGCAAGGCAAGAAAACCCCCAAGCGCGTAGACAAGAGCCAGGTGCAGTAAGTGGTTGTTAGTGATTAGTTGTTAGTAATTAGACTTAAGCTGTGCCTTCTTATTTGTTTTCACCAACCCTGCTGCTTTTGAGCCTTGCCTTTTCCAGGCCTACGTTGGCGCAGGAAATAGATAAACAAGACCCCGTTGACGTAAACCTGACCAAGTGCCTGGATCAAAAAGAGAACCAGACCACCGCGGGCATGTGCAACTGCACGTACACTGCCCTTCAGGAATGGGACAAGAAGCTAAACGCAACGTACCACAGCCTTTTACCAAAGCTGAATTCCTCCGCGAAGGCAAGTTTGGTGGCAGCTCAGCGGCAATGGGTCTTGTTCAAAGAAAAGGAAATCAACCTGATAGATGCTACCTACGGAAAAGCGGAAGGCACCATGTGGCAGGTGGTCAGGGCAGACAAAGTCCTCAGCCTCACCAGACAAAGAGCGGAAGAACTAGAATCATTGCTGCAAACCTTACCTGAGTTATAAGGGGCGTTGGCTTCTGCCACTTTCTCTTTTTTAAAAGCAAACCTCCCGTTTCCTCCTCCTTTCTTGCAAAGGGAGCGAAAACGGGAGGTTTGCTTTTGCGGTAACTCAGAAGTAAGATTCACTTTCCTCTTTTGTCATCCTGAAAGGAGCTTGGGAGCGAGCTAAAATGCCCTTGTAGAAGCGCTACTACCGTTCGCCCACAAGATCCTTTCAGGATGACAGAAAGAGGTGAATTGTTTAAAGCCAATTTTTGGCAAAACAGCCCCAAAACAAAGATGTGCTTACCGATCCTCACAAGATCTTCCCAAGGTGACAAAGGAGAAAGAGTGAGGAGAGAACGAGTGAGGAAATTGGAAGCAATCACATTAGAACCCAGAACACTAGAAGCTAGCATGCAGGAACCAATGCTGACACAAAAGAATACCAGCCTATCTTTTAATCCATGGCCTAATAGTCAATTACCGCAATGCCGTTTCCTGACCTCGTAGTGTCCGAAGGTCCTACGAGTGTCTACACAAAGGCCCCTTTTCCACCCTGTTTTCCTGAGAACTTGTCCAAAACGGGAGCCGATGTGGTCAGGCCATTCATCTTCCTTCTTCGCTAGAAATTCCCGCGCAACGTCAGCACCAGATTACGGCCCGGAGCACTCACGCCCGAGGCGTACACGCGGTAGAACTGGTCCAGGATGTTCTCCAGCGCCACCTGGAACTGCAGGCGCGGGTGGAACTGGTAGGCGGTTCTCAGGTTAAGCGTGTACCAGGTTGGTACGCCCTGCGGGGTGGCGTACTGCAGGTTGTCTTCGCCCACGGGGTTGTAGTCTTCAAGCCGTTTCCAGCCGTTGTACTGCACAAAGAACTCTGACCGGAACTGAGGCAAGGTCAGAAAAAGACTCGTTTTCCCGAAAACAGGCGGAATATGGTCCAGGGGTGTTTCACTGGGTCTAGACTGGATGCGGCCGTAGGTGTAGGTGAGCGTGGAGGCCAATCGGAAGGCTTGGGTAATATCAGCGTTCAACGAGCCGCTGAAGCCGTAGACGTAGGCTTTGTTAGCATTCACGTTCGCCACCACGCGGCTCAACTGGCCGTTGTACTCCACCTCAGAGCGCCCCTGAAACGAGAAAGGCTGGGTGGTGATGGCATCGCGGTACCAGGTATAGAAGCCGGTGCCTTCTACCCGTACGTGCTGCGCAATGGTCTTGCCCACGGAAAGCTCTGCGTTGTAAGTGTATTCCGGCTTCAGGCTTGGGTTGGGCACCACCAACTGCCCGGCCACGGACTCAAACACCTTGCCCAGATCATCTACGTTAGGCGCCCTGAAACCCGACGAGGCCACGGCCGCAAACCGCCATTCATGCCCCGGCTGGTAAACGACCCCTACATTCCCGTTCACGGCCGTGTTCTTCTGGGTAACGTCATTGAACGGAAAAGGAAAGAAAGCCTTGTCTCTGGAGAAATCAGCATTCAGTTCCACATGGCTCAGCCGGATTCCGTCTGAGAGAATCCATTGGGGCGTGATCTCCCAGGTGTGGGTGAAATAGGCGGCGGCGGTGCGCATGTCAGAGCCGCCGCTGGGGTAACGGGTATCTAAGGGCGTGCGCTCACCAGTGGTAAGGTTGCTGCCGTATGCCCGGGAAGTGACCTGGTTGTATGTTCCTTCCAGCCCATACCGCAGTTCGTGCTCGCCCAGCAGGCGGCTGGCATCGGCGTTGAGGGTGTACACGTCTACGTGCTCAAAACGGTTCTGCAGCGGGCCCCGGTTAAACCGGCGGTTATGGCGGCTCTCTTCCACGCTCTGGTAGGCGGCCGTCACGCGCAGGTCTTCGAGCCAGCCCCTGCCTTTGGTGGCAAAGGTGTAGGCGGCCATCCAGCGTTCCTGCGGCCCGTAGTACCACTCCCCGTGGCTCAGGCGACCCTGGGCATCTACCTCCGTCAGGCGGTCATAGCGCGGAATGTCTGAGGAAGTGGAGAACTGCACGTTCAGCAGATGCGAGGTATGGGCCGAGGGCTGGAACAATACCTTCTGCAGCACATCATACTGCTTATAGCCGGTGAACTTCTGCACGTTGGGGTTTTCATTGGGCACCATCACGTCTTCGCCGTTCACGCGTTGGGCGTAGAACGGACGCAGCCCCCAGTTGCCGTAGAACGGGTTGCGGTTCTTGCCCTGGCGCAGGTCGTCAAAATCTGAGTAGGTGAAACTGGTGAAACTGCCCCATTTCTGGCCTCCTATAGAAACGTCCAGGTGGCCGGTTTTCTCCTGGTTGGCGGTGGCGTACCGGGTGAAGGCGCCGCCCGTGACGCGGGTTCCGCCGCTATCCGCTAACAGCGGGTTCTTGGTGTAGAAATGAACCACGCCGCCCAGCGCGTCTGAGCCATATACCACCGATCCCGGTCCAAACACTATTTCTACTTTCTCCAGCGCGGCATTATCTACCGTGATCACGTTCTGAAGATGCCCTCCCCGGTAAATGGCATTGTTGAGCCGCACGCCGTCTATCACCATGAGCACCTTGTTCGCCTCAAACCCACGCAAAATGGGACTTCCGCCGCCGGCCTGGCTTTTCTGCACCAGCACCTGCCCGCTTTGCTGCAGCACATCAGCAGTGGTCTGGCTGCTCTGGAAGGCCAGGTCCCGCGCCTTCAGCACCTGGATCTGCTGCGGCACATCGGCCCGCTTCTCTTCAAACTTGCTCGCGGAGACCACCACCTCCTCCAGGGAATAACTGCGTTCTGAGAGCAGTACCCGGTAGCCTAGGGTTCTCAGCTGACTCACCGCCAAAGTGCGCGGCTGGTAGTCTGAGCGCTCAAACCGAAGGCTGTCTGTGTCCTGCAACCCTTGGGTACTGAACCGGCCTTTGGCATTGGTGAGAACCGGCAGGCCGCCCTGGGCAGGCACTACCCGCACCCCCGCCAAAGGCTGAAGGTTGGCTCGGTCCTGTACGGTGGCACTCTGCGCGGCAGCTACCAACGGCAGGACTACCAGCAGCAGAGATAGGAAGGATTTCATAGATGAAATATAAAAAACTAACGCGAATCAAGGCACCAGGGCCAGCACCATTTTTATGTCAGCGCGCTTGTATTCATTGAGTTCATCAGGCACTTCCACAAAGCCCAGTTTGTGGTACAGGTACAGGGCGGTTTCTAGCTTGCGGTTTGAAAGCAGCATGAGGGTAGTGGCTCCCAGGGCGCGGGCCTTCCCAATGGCGGTTTCGCCCAGGCGTTTCCCAATCTTCAGGCCCTGAGCTTTGTCAGTGACGGCCATCTTAGCCAGTTCGTAGGTCTGGTCATCCACCTTGATCAAGGCGCAGGCGCCCACTACCTCGCCCTGGTACTCGGCCATGAAGATGTGGCCGCCCTTGGCGATGATGTACCCGTCTGGATCGCCTAGTGATTTGTGGTCCAGCTCCTCCATCTCAAAGTAGCGTTCAATCCAGGCCTGGTTCAGCTCTCTGAAACGGGTGGCATGCGTGGGGGTATAGTCTATGATAGAAACGGTAGCAGGGGTAGTAAAAGGAGTCATGGCAAGAGTAAAATACTTACCCGCAAAGATATTGAAAGGTAAACGCGTTTGAGGCCTGTTTTTAAGTAAACCAGGGCAAAACAGCGCTTCTTAATAACGGATTGGTTCGCAGATGTCTTCGTCGCAGACCAAAGGGCGTAACACGGGGTGGGCTAGCAGTTCCTGCAAGGTGTACGTTTGGCCATTGACCTCAAACCGGTTGTAGAGCAACCTGATGCCATGGCTGTAATCTGTGTAAGTAGCCGTGTGCCCCAAGTACAGTGGCTGAATAGGCGTACCCTCTGATTTATGCCACCCGTAAAGGGCCACCCGGTCTTTTTGCCCCTGCCTAAGCAGCCGGGGAGTAAGCACCACATCTTTCTTATGGCCCGCAAGGAGCAGACCTTTTCTTTTTCCCTTGAGTTGCTTCTGAATCATCTGGTTGTGCTCCAGGAAGGTAACCACGCTGTCACGGTGCTGGGTAAGCGGGCGCGGCTCCAGTTTCACGTCTGCCGCCGCATAGATGGCATCTACTATTTTACGGGTGGGTAACGTACAGGTCCAGGCCTCAGCCACGGTTCGGGCGTTTTTAGGCTGCAACGGCACCCGCACAAAGTCTTTGTCTCCGCCTACCGCCAGGTAGTCCAACATAGGAAAGCAGAACCCCCTCAAGGTATCGCCCTGCGGGCTTATGGCCATGAGCGGGACCCGTTTGGTAAGCCGCAGGAATTCCAGACCGTTGCCTTCTTTCAGGAGTTGGTGCAGCAGATACGTTTCCCGTTCCTCTATGGAGAGCGCTCTAAGCGCCGCTATGATTTCTGGTCCCGTTGGTTTGCTTTTTGAACCCAAGGCACCCGCCATAGGTTGATTAAGGGTAGCTTGAGGAGACGTTGAGGAGAACGAGCAGGCATTCAGCCCAAAAAAGAAGACCAAAACACCTGGCACAAAGAGAAACGCTCCCCTTAAAAAGCGGAGGAAGCGGCTTCTATTCCTTGCATACTGGTTTATTCCCACTTTATAAAATAAATTAAAATAGTACCTTACAAGATATTTCCCACACCCTTAACTTAACCATTTAAGGTTTATCCATTACATGAAAAAAATAATACCTGTTTTAATGCTGGGTTTCCTGGCGGCTTGCTCCAGCAGTAAGCCTGCCCCTGAAGCCGTACTTGCCTCGGCAACTGTGGCCCCCTCCGTACTGGCCCCACACGTGGAGGCCGTGCGCCAACAGGTGGCCCCCGACAAGCGGGTGGCGCTCTTCACCGTGAAAGCCACCGGTCCCGTCTTGACCGGTGAGACCAATATGCCCGAAGCCAAGACAGCCTTGCTGGAGCGCCTCCAGAAGGCGGGCCTCTCTTACCAGGACAGCATTCAGGTACTCCCACAGGCGGAACTGAAGGACAACCATTTTGCGGTAGTCACGCTCTCCGTGGCCAACCTGCGCTCTGAGCCCAAGCACCCCGCGGAGCTGGCCACGCAGGCCACCATGGGTACCCCGCTGCGCGTCTGGAAACAGAAAGACGGCTGGTACCTGGTGCAGACCCCAGACAAATACCTGGCTTGGGTAGACGGTGCGGGCATCAAACTAATGAACGAAGCCGCCTTTGCCACCTGGCAAATAGGCGAAAAACTATTGTACACGCACCCCTACGGCTTTGCCTACGCCACGCCCAATACCCAAGGCGCCACCGTCTCTGACCTGGTGTACGGTGACGTGATGGTGCTGAAAGGCCAAACCAAAGGATTCCACGAGGTTTCTTTCCCGGACGGCCGCACCGCCTTTGTCACCTCTTCTGAAGTACAGAAGTACACAGACTGGGCTGCCACTCGCAAACCAACCGAACAGAACCTGGTAGAAACCTCTAAGCGCCTGCTGGGCCTGCCTTACCTGTGGGGCGGTACCTCGTTCAAAGGCGTGGATTGCAGCGGTTTCACCAAGACCGTGTATTTCATGAATGGCCTGGTGTTGCCGCGTGATGCCTCGCAACAGGTGCACGTGGGCGAACTGATTGATACCAAAGAAGGCTTCCAGAACCTGAAACCCGGTGATCTGCTGTTCTTCGGCTCTCCGGCCAAAGACGGCAAGCCCGAGCGCGTGGTACACGTGGGCATGTGGATCGGCAACAATGAGTTCATCCATTCCGCGGGCCGCGTGCGCATCAACAGCATGGACCCCGCCGCCGCCAACCATGACGCGTCTGAGCTGAAACGGTTCCTGCGCGCCAAACGGGTTTCGCCTCAGGCCACCCTTATAGACCTGCGCACGGCCTCGCTGTTCCAGTAGTTTTTTATTCGCCTCTTTTTCCCGTTCTTACATAAGCCCCAGAAGGTCTGGGCGTATGTAAGAACGGTTTTTCATTTTCCCCCTATGAGAAAACTTTACTCCCTCGCTTTTTTCCTGCTCTGTTCTCTCTTCTCCACGGTTGCAGCCCAGGCCCAGTCAGTTCATGAAGAGGAAGCCAACCGCTACCGCAAGTATGATTTCAAGACAGATGCAGAATACGACCAGGTGTTCGGCCGCAACCCAAGGGCTCTGCGCAAGGCGGCTGGCACGGCCAATGCCCAACGTGCTGCTCCCCTGGGCAAGAAAGTGTTTGGCTGGCACCCTTACTGGCAAGGCGAAACCTACCAGAACTATGATTTCAGTAACCTGCACACCATTGCGTACTTCTCTTATGAGGTAAACCCCAACACCGGCGGCTACAACACCATCAGAACCTGGAACACCACTGGCCTCATACAGGCTGCCCACGCCGCTGGGGTAAAGGTGGTGCTGACCGTCACCAACTTCGGGGCGGCTAACAACGCGGCGGTTCTCAACAATGCCAGCCGACGCGAAACCCTCATCTCCACTCTGATCAGCTTGGTGAAGGCCCGGGGGGCCGATGGCGTGAACATTGACTTTGAAACCGTAGCCAATGCGGAACGGGCGGCCCTCACCAGCTTCATGAACACCTTAGCGGATCGGTTCCACGCCGAGGTGCCCGGCTCAAAGGTATCTATCGCGTTGCCCGCGCTTTTCAGCAACACCAACGCCTTTGATGTGGCGGGCATGACGCAGGTAGATGATTTCCTGATCATGGGGTACGACTACTGGTACGCGGGTTCTTCTTATGCCGGGCCGGTAGCTCCACTGGCTCCCAGCAGCTGGGCTTTCTGGGGCCCCACCCTTAACCTGACCAAGTCTGTCAATGACTACCTCACCAAGCTTCCGGCTTCCAAACTCCTGCTGGCTCTGCCTTATTATGGCCGCCGATGGGCCACCAGCACCAACGCCGTAGGAGCCACCGCCACTACCCAGAACAGCAATTCAGCCTCCATGTCGGTCACCTATTCGGCCGCCAAGACAGAACTGGCTACGTTCAACTACACCCGCCAATGGAACAATGAAGGCGCTGTGCCCTATTACATCTACCAGACGAACGGTCAGTGGTTCCAGACGTTTTATGATGACGCGGAAAGCCTGGGCCTGAAGTATGACCTGATCAACACCGAAAGATTAGCCGGGGTAGGCATCTGGGCCTTGGGGTATGACAACACGCCTGCTAACCCTGAACTGAACAACCTGCTCCGCACCAAATTCCCGCCTAACCCCCTTTCCTCCGCAGAGGAAACAACGCTGGCTTCTGGAACCCAGGCGTACCCGAACCCCGTGCAAAGAGGCCAGAAACTGTTTTTAGCCCCCGGCCTGTCCCGCAGCAACACCCATATCACCCTGCAAGACGCCCTCGGCAGAACCCGCACCACCGTATCTGTGTCCCCTGATGGTTCCCTGACCACCGCGACGTTGGCCCCTGGCCTGTACTTCCTCACGGTGAGTACCGCAAAAGGCACCATTACCCAACGGGTGGTAATCACTGATTAGCACGTTTGCTTCACGCAAAATCCCCCGGGCATTCTCCGATTGGAAGAAGGCCCGGGGGATTTTTGCGTAAAGCTGTTTCTACCTTTTTAGGGCTGTTTTCTGGAAATTCCCTTAAAACAGATGCTACAGGAGTTCAATCAAGCGCTATAGCATCAATACTTCTCGTGCACCTCCGTCATGATCCGGACCATCTCATTGCGGATATCGCCGGAGGAGACTTTGTAGTTGTTGTTCATGAAACTGAACAGCAGCAATTTCCCGCTTTTGGTCTTAATGTAGCCACTTTGGTTGTGCACGTGCGCCAAGGTACCGGATTTACCGAAGACGAAGGGAGGTTCGGCTTTGTAGATGCTCCGGAAGGTGCCGGGTCTACCGCCGGTGGCCATCAAGGGCAGCAACTGCGCCTCGGGGCGCTCCTGCTGTAGTTTTTGGAGCAGCGCGATGATGCTCCGGGGCGTGAACATATTCATGCTGGAAAGGCCTGAACCGTCTACCCACACCGGGGCATCAGGCAGATCACTCAGGTAATTCTTTACCACATGCTTGATGGCCCGCTCCACCGACAACGTGTCTGAGAGGGTGCCCGAGCACAAGGCCATGAGTTGTTCGGCAAACAGGTTGTCGCTCACCTGTAGCATGCGCTTATACACCGAGTCTGAAGGCAGGCCATAGAAAGTCTGGGAACCCTGGGGCAACGCCCGAGGCTTGAGCAAAGTCACTTTTTTCTTGAGGGTATCGGCGAGCAGCCGCACGGTCATCTCAGGGGAAGGAATGAAGGGTACTTCCACGGAGAAATCAGCGGAGGCGTGTTTGGGGAAATACGTTAGGTCATTGGTGCGCCAGGCCCGCACGAAGGTATCCCGGTGGGGGTAGCGGGCGGTATCGGTTTTAACGGTAGGCTTGAAGATGGCGGGGGTGGTGGTATACTTTTGGGCAACGCCGCCTTTGCGGGCGAATTTCACCACATTGCCATGAATGGGGAAAACGTTGCGCTCTGGCTGGTAGTAGTAGTTGTAGTCATCCCAGCCCCAGTTATTGGCGAAGGGTGTGCTGGTGAAAGGGGCCTCCAGGTAATACAGCTTCTCTTTGCGGTTTTTGAGGAAGTCGTAGGCCAGGGAGTTCTTCAAGTCCATGTGGGTGAAGGTCGGGTCGCCCGTGCCCCAGAAAATAAGCGAGTCGCCGCGCACCACGTACTTGAGCGCCGGAATGGAGTCGCCCAGCATTTTAAGGCAAGCGTAGAAGGTGAAGAGCTTGGTGTTGGAGGCAGGCACAAAGTACTTGTCTACATTGTGTTCCACCACCATTTTGCCCAAGGCCGGGTCATACAGCGCAAAGCCCACAAACCGATTGGTGCTCAACTCTGAAGCCAGCACCTGCCGTTTTATTTCCTCAGGACCGTAGGGTGGCGGCGCGGGGGCCGGCGTAGAAACTACCGGGGCTGGCTTGGCGGTGCTACACCCTACCAGAAAGAACAGGAAAAGACAAGGAAGCAAGAGCCAACGGCGGCCCTTCAGTGTGGTTTGCATAGTGTACAGGTTTGGAACCCGTAATTAGTCCAAGAATTTGACACCATCCAAAATTCCTCCGGAAAATTGCGGCTTCTCAGGCAGGTAGGCTTGTCAGAAGGTAATAATTTTTATTCCGTCTTCTGTTGAAAGACCGTGATGGTGGTGTGGATTCCAAAAACCGTTTTGCGCCTATTTCCCTTAAAACAGCCTCAAAACGCAACTCTGGAATTCCCTCTCCCCTGGGGAGAGGGCTAGGGTGAGGGGCAGCGGCGTTCCATGGAAACAGCATCAAGGCTGGAACCGCTTTGGACAGGTCGCGACCTGTCCGTACATCTGTTTTATAGGTACTGCTTTTCTAACTGGCGACTTCTTCCCCCTCATCCTAGCCTTCTCCCTGGGGGAGAAGGAACTGCGTTATTGGGTTTTGGACTCGGTTTCTGCAAAACACCCTTAAAACGTACTAGCAGGTGACTACGCGCAGACATCCGGCTTGGTCATCATCCACCTTCTTCTTCCAAGGGAGACGGACTACGGGCAACAACTACCGGCTGATCAACCGAACACTTTTCCGTTCTGCACCTGTTTTCAGAAAACGGCAGAAAAACGGGCGAAACTGCTACGATCTGTTTATTTTAACGGACCCAAAGACAGACCACCGTTTAATTTCCTGCCTTATGCTATTCCGTACCCGCCGCCAGGTATTGGCTTCGCTTTCCGTGGCCACCGCTGCTCTTCCTTTTCTGGGTTTCACGTCGGTTCCTGCGGCGGAGAAAGTCCCTAAGATCCTTCTGCCGCCTCGTCTGAAGGCCGGTGACACAGTGGGCCTTATCTGTCCGGCCGGGGCGGCTTTCAGCCGGGAGGCGGTGCAGATCACCAAGGAGTCTATGGAGGCGCTGGGGCTGAAGGTAAAACTGGGCCAACACGTGTTTGACCGCTACGGGTATCTGGCGGGTACTGACCAGGCCCGCGCAGCGGACGTGAACGCCATGTTCGCCGATAAAACCGTGCAAGGGATCCTGGCCATTCATGGGGGCTGGGGCTGCGCCCGGTTGCTGCCCTTGCTGGACTACAAGACCATCCAAAAGAACCCCAAGCCCCTCATCGGGTATTCAGACATTACGGCTTTGTTGCTGGCTATCACCGCTAAGACCGGCCTGGTGACGTTCCATGGTCCGGTGGGGTCAGCTACCTGGAACAAGTTTTCCGTTGATTCTTTCCGGCAGGTGCTATTTGAGGCCAGCCCCGTGTTGTTCCAGAACCCCAAGGAACTGGGCGACAACCTCACCCTCACCAAAGACCGCATTACCACCATCACCCCTGGTACCGCGCGCGGCAAACTGGTGGGCGGCAATCTCACCGTGCTTACCGCCATCATCGGGTCTGACTACCTGCCCCACTGGAAAGACGCGATCCTTTTTCTGGAAGACACCAATGAAGCCGTGTACCGGGTAGACCGTATGCTCACGCAACTCAAGTTGGCCGGGGTGCTGGACCAGGTGAAGGGCGTGGTCTTTGGCAAATGCTCTGACTGTGAGCCTGGTAAAGGCGGCTACGGCTCACTCACCTTGGAAGAAGTACTGGAGCACCACCTGCAACCCTTGAAGGTTCCGGTGTACACCGGGGCCATGATTGGGCACATCACCCACAAGTTCACCGTGCCCGTGGGCGCTGAGGCTGAGATGGACGCCACCCAGGGCACCATCCGGTTGTTGGGCACTGCGGTGGCGTAGCACGGAACTTTGCTGCATTTTGGACCTGTTTTTGCTAAAATTGCAGTAATTTGCATGCTCAACCGCACCCACACCTTATATTTTGCCTGTTGTTTTGAAAAAACGTCGCTTTCTTTCCCTCGTACTCCTCTTTATCTTCTTGATTGGGTCTATCCCGATGCACGCGCAGACCCGGACCAGCAAGACCAAATCTGCCGCCAAGAAGACTGCTGCCAAAAAAGCCTCGGCCAAGAAACCCGCCGCCCCGGCCTTCAACCCCAAAACCGACCCGCCTTTCATGGGCGCGAAGATGCAGTGGGTAGACTCGGTGTTCAAGACCTTGACCCCCGAAGAGCGCATTGCGCAGCTCATCATGATTCCGGTGTATTCCAACAAGAACCAGGCGCACGTTGACTCCATCAGTCGGTTGATCACCACCTACAAAGTGGGAGGCCTTATCTTCTTCCAGGGCGGGCCGGTACGGCAGGCGCATATGACCAACCGCTACCAGAAAGAAAGCAAAGTGCCGCTCATGATCTCTATTGACGGGGAGTGGGGCCTGGCCATGCGCCTGGACAGCACCACCCGGTTCCCGTACCAGATGGCGCTGGGCGGCATTGAGAACGAGAAGCTGATTTATGACATGGGTGCTGAGATTGCGCGCCAATGCCAACGCATGGGCATCCACGTGAACTTCGCGCCGGTGATTGACGTGAACAACAACGCCAACAACCCAGTGATCGGGTTCCGCTCCTTCGGCGAAGACAAATACAATGTGACCCGCAAAGCCATGGCCTACGTGAAGGGCATGCAAGACAACAAGGTACTGGCCAACGCCAAGCACTTCCCCGGCCACGGTGACACCAACGTAGACTCACACTACGGCCTGCCGGTGCTCCATTTCTCTAAGATGCGCCTTGATTCCGTGGAACTGTACCCGTTCCGGGAGCTGATGAAGAACGGTTTGGGCAGCCTCATGGTAGCCCACATGAACATTCCGGTGCTGGATAACACCAAAGACCTGGCCTCTACCCTTTCCAAGCCTATTGTCACCGACCTGCTTAAAAAAGAGATGGGCTACAAAGGACTGGTATTCACCGATGCCCTCAACATGCAAGGCGTGGCCAAATTCTACGCCCCCGGTATTGTGGACGTGAAGGCTTTGCTGGCGGGCAATGACATGCTCCTGAACACCATGGACGTGAAAACTACCATTGAAGAAGTGAAGAAAGCCATTGCTAACAAAGAGATCACGCAGGCCGAGGTAGACCACCGGGTGCGCAAAGTGCTGGCGGCCAAACAATGGATGGGACTGGACAACTTCCAACCTATTGAGACCAAGAACCTGATCTCCGACCTCAACAACCCTACCGCTGATCACATCAACCGCCAGTTGACGGAGGCATCGCTCACGCTGTTGCGCAACAAGAACCAGATCCTGCCCATCAAGACCCTGGACACGCTGAAAATCGCGGCCCTGGCTTTGGGTACCAGCACCGAGACTGAGTTCCAGCGGAGCCTGGCCAAGTACGCGCAGGTAGACAATTTCTTCCTGCCTCCTACCAGCTCTATCGCGGATCTGCAGCAACTGAAAGAGAAGCTGAAAGACTACAACACCATTCTGGTGGGCGTGCACCGTCTGCAACTGAAGGCCTCCGGGAACAATACCTTTGGCATCACCGCCGAGATGAACTTGTTCCTGAAAGACCTGATCCGGTCTAAAACCACCGTGGTGAGCGTGTTTGGCAATGTGTACAGCCTCAACCGTTTTGAAGACATTGAGAAAGCCCACGGCGTGCTAGCTACTTATCAGGAGAACGAGTTGACCCAAGACGTAGCCGCCCAGATCATCTTTGGGGGAGTGGGTGCCAAAGGCAAGCTGCCGGTGAACGTGTCCAACTACTTCCGGATCAACGACGGCCTCAGAACCGAAGGCGGATTACGCCTGGCCTATACCCAGCCCGAGGCGGTGGGCCTTCGCTCTAAAGACCTGGCCGGTATTGACTCGCTGGTGAACGAAGCCATCAGGGCCAAAGCCACCCCGGGTGCCCAGGTGCTGGTAGCCAAGAACGGCAAAGTGATCTACTACAAGTCTTTTGGGTACCACACGTATGAGAACCAGACCCCGGTGAAGAACACCGATTTGTATGACCTGGCCTCGGTGACCAAAATCACCACCGCCTTGGCCGCTTACATGAAGCTGAATGGCGAAGGCAAATTTGACGTGGACAAGACCATGGGCGAGTACATTCCCATGATGAAGGGCTCTAACAAAGAGAACCTTACCTACCGCAACATCCTCACCCACCAGGCCCGCCTGAAATCCTGGATTCCGTTCTGGAAAGAAGAGGTGAAGAAAAACGGCGAGCTGAAAGGCAGTGTTTTCAGCACTGATTCCTCGGCTAAATTCCCTACCCGGGTAGCGCAGAACCTGTTCATCCACAAGGGCTTTGAAGAGGACATCTACAAGCAGATCAAAGAGTCGCCGCTGAACGAGAAACCAGGTTACGTGTACAGCGACCTGTCTTTCATTTTGGCTCCGTTGGTAGTGAAACACCTGACAGGTCAGGATTTTGAATCTTACCTGAAGAAGAACATCTACGGTCCGCTGGGCGCCTCAACGCTTACCTTTAACCCCTACAAGCACTACCCGCTTTCCCGTATTGTGCCTACGGAGTATGACTCGTTGTTCCGGAAGCAGTTGCTGCACGGCACAGTACATGATGAAGGCGCAGCCATGCTGGGCGGCATCAGCGGCCATGCCGGTCTGTTCGGGACCGCCAATGACGTAGCCAAGATGATGCAGCTCTACCTCAATGATGGTATTTACGCTGGCAAACGCTACATTGGCAGCAATGTGGTGCGCACCTTCAGCAAATGCCAGTTCTGCCCAGACAACTACCGCGCCCTCGGGTTTGACCGTCCGTCTAAGCCCGGTACCGTTAACGGAAACGCGGCCGAGAGCGCCCCGGCAGAGAGCTTCGGGCATACGGGCTTCACCGGCATTTACAGCTGGGTTGACCCCGTGAACCAACTGGTCTACGTGTTCCTGTCTAACCGCGTGCACCCTACCCGTGAGAGCTCCGTTCTAAGCAAACTGAACACCCGCACCAAGGTGATGCAGGTAGTCTATGACGCCATGGCCAAAGCCAAGAACAACCCTACACCCGCTACTTCTACCACCGGCAGATAATCGCCTGTTTTCAGAAAAGTAAGGCAGAATTGAAAACGCCCGCCCTGGTTCATCCGGGGCGGGCGTTTTCAATTCTGATGCGTTAATAGCCTGTTTTCTTGAAAGAGGCCTGTTGATTAAGTTACATAGGGATAAATTATGTACTTTAAATAAGCATTATATTTAATATTAGCTAAATATTACCCAATGACACTCCTTGACTTAGTGCTAAAAGTAAAAATAAACTTTAAAGAAGGGTATATCCAACCAACTAATGGAGGAGCATTAAGGCATAACTTTGAAATCTCTCCCAAAGAGTTCTTAAGCTTTAGCAAACAAGATTTTAAAATTGATGATAAAAGAGGAAGGGTAAATGCTCTGTCAAATGCAAAAAGAGCGATAGACTGTCAAATAGACAAAATTTTCTGGTGCTTTGGAATGGATCCAGCAAAGTATCCAGATGCTGTAAATCTTTTTATTAAAAGCTCAAATAACGTATCATCTAGAAAAGATATAAAACCACAGTTAATGTTTTTACAAGCTATGGGATTCGCTCCTGCTAGTATTATTGCAAATACAAGGAACTTACGTCATAAATTAGAACATTACTATAAAGCCCCTTCATATGAACAGGTATCTGAAGCTATCGATTTAGCTGAGTTATTTATATCAGCTACAGACAGTAAACTAGTCAGATGGGATTATATCATCACAGATAATGAAAATCTAGAAAATGACGGAGTTAAGGTAAAATTTGATGCTGATAATTATCTATTCAAGATATATGAATATCGTAAAAAAGGTGACAGCACCCTTAGTACAGATAGAGAAGAAGATATTACGTTCAAAAATAACCAGGTTGAGTTTTTTCATTTAATGAAAATAGCTACATCATTAGACTATGAAACAGACATACAAGAAGCTTTAGTTGACTTACTTGAATTCATAAAACACCCCATACCTAAACAACATATTAGAATTGGAACTGAGCTGATGTAACATGTTCATGCAGCTTCCCATAATTTATATCAGAAGTGAATTTCTTTGATCAATTACTCAACGTCAGCTGAAAATGGGGCGTGGCCGAAGTTACGGCGTCACCTTCGCGCTGGTTCGTGCTGATCCATTTGCCCTGGTGGTAGATCCAGCCGTTGGGGCTCTTGTGGTCTGGTCCGTAGCTCCGGATGCTGGGTTCATAGGAAACCCGGGCGGATCCTTCCTTCGCCCCGGTTTCAGGGTCTTCGGCCTCATGGCGGTTCTGCTTGAGAATGAGCCACTCAAAGGCAATGAAAAGTCCCTGCTCAGGGATCTGCAGGTCGTGCTGGCTAACATCCAGAGTGGTGGTGTTGATGCCTTTGCGGGCCAACCCCAGCAGGGGCGTGGAAAGCAGGCTTTGGTCGGGCTCGCCGTTTTTGCCTACGCGTAGGAGATGCAACTTGAAGGAAGCGTTCTTGAGGTTGCTCAACGTCACCAGTGAAACAGCGTCCAGGAAAGGGGTGGCGGCATAGCTGGGTTGGTACGGAATGTATTGGGCCACAATCCAGGGGGTGCCGTTGCTCCCGAAGGAATAGTGCGTGTTCCCGTCCAGCTTGTTCACCACCAGTTTGCTGCGCTTGGCACTTTTCTTCACCGTTACTTCCTTCAACGCCACTGCCGAGGGCGCTAGGCCTATCTTCAAAGTCCCAGCTGGAATAGTGACGCGGGTTTTCTCGTAGCCCAGGCAGGAAATGATCAGGGTTTTCCCAGTCAGGCCCGGTGCCGTGAAAGCGAACTCGCCTTTCTCTGAGGAAGTGGTGCCCAAGTTCTCATTCTCTACCCAGATATTGGCGAAGGCGACCGGTTTGTTGGTGGCTTTGTCTGTAATTACCCCTTTAACCTGGGCAAAGGCCCACCCAGCCAATATTTGGAAGATGAAAAGCAGGACCGTCTGTTTCATGCCATGTGCGCTTGCGAAGGGTGAAGGGTTTTGGGGCAGCTTTTGCAAAAACTGCCCCAAAACCCTGAGAGAGAAGTCTTTCCTGTAACGCCGGTGGCGGATGATTATGTATATGCAGTTAGCTATATATTCTTACTCGTCTTTGATCGAAAAGACATCGGCGGTAACAATGTTTTCCTCGGCCTTCCGGTCATCTGTGGGGCTGTCAAAGACCACCAGCAGATGCTCATTGTCAAAAATGCCCAAACCTTCGGCTTTGTCCCTGCCTGAGGTGGGGCCGCTGCCGTGGTGCACGTCAAATAGATGGTCTAGTTCTTTGCGGTGCACCATCTGCTCGCCTTTTCTGGAGTTAATCATGGCCTTGGGCCACCGGTAGACGGCGATTGTACCGTCCAGGTCCATGGTAGGGCCAGCCAGCACATACAGGTCATCGCCCTTGATGCGCAGTTCCCGTATGCCTTTGCCCAT
This sequence comes from Rufibacter glacialis, assembly GCF_008271745.1. Taxonomy (GTDB): domain Bacteria; phylum Bacteroidota; class Bacteroidia; order Cytophagales; family Hymenobacteraceae; genus Nibribacter; species Nibribacter glacialis. The sequence goes on from NZ_VKKZ01000021.1 coordinate 320,820, forward strand.
CAGGTGCAGGAAATGCTTTTTGTAGAGCAGGCCGTCACCGTTGGTCTTGAGTTGCAGGAACCCTTCTTCCTCGGCCTCTTCCAGCTCCAGTTCCAGCACCATGGCCCAGCCACGCAGCACGGGTCCGCGCAAACCCATAAAAATGCGGCCTTCCTGCATGTCCAATCCTTCAATGTCAAACCCGTTGTCTTTGCCCGGAATGGGCAGGAAGTCTTTGAGGTGTGGGTCTTTCTTGATGGCGTGCATGAGCTGGTTGCCTTCGTGCGCCCCTATGAGTTGGGCGGCTTTCAGCGTTTTAGAGGGATCTTCCTGGCTTTTGCATTCTTTGGAGAGGGTGAATTCACCGGTGGCGATGTCCTGCACCAGCGGAATACGGGCCAGCAGATACCGGTTGGCCTCTGAAGCCACCTTGGCCAGGCGCTTGATCTGCTTGTCCACCGATTCCTCTTTGCGGGGCTTCTTGCGTTTGAGGCTATGCGAGCCCACCAGCCACAGATACCCGCCGCTAACGCCCATGCCTTCAATGTCTATCTCAGAATTCTTGCCGTCGGGCAGGTCTAGGTACTCCGTGAGGTCAAAGTGCACGTGCTCCCCAAAGGTGTGGTCACCGGTTTTCTTCAGGCGCTCCAGGGTGGTCTGTTCGTCGCAGCTGAGCCAGAGGTAGTCGCCGGTGCGCAGAACGGTAGACAGGCCGTCGCGCACGTGCTTGCCGGTGGTTGTGATGCTGTGGGTGGGGTCAAAGTGCAGTTCAACCGTGAACGAAGGGCTTTTCATAGGTCTTTTTATTCTAGGGAGTGAAAAGACAGGCTCCATGGCCTGCAAAGAAGTAGTTTACGAAGGTTTCCTGAAAAACAGCCCATAAACCCGCAAAGACCTTTTGAGATTCCGTGCTCTTTCTATCAAGAGTTCAGGTAACGGTACTCCTAGGAACAACCGTAGAGACAAGGCATGCCTTGTCTCTACCCCTCACCGGCTATGCGTAGCAAGCACTTATCTTCACAAGAAAAGCCGCCCCTGTTTAGGAGCGGCTTTTATGAAATAAGGCTGAAAACGATTATTTCGCCAGGGTGATCTTGCGTTCCACCGTATTATACGGACCAGGAATCACTTGGCCGTTGTTGTCAATCAGTTCCAGCTTGAAGGTGTTTTCGCCCATGGGCAATCCTTCTACCAGGTACGGCAACCACTGGTCTAAGATGAACTCGTTGCCGTTGATGGTGGCGCGCACCTTGTTGCCGTCTTTGGCTAACTTAGTGTTCACCAGGTAGAAGTCCAGCATAATTTTGCGGGTGTCAGCGCCTTTGTACTCGCCTTTGGGGCGGCTGTAGAAGAGGTGCTGGCCATTCTCGTCAAACTTCTTGGCGCTGTTGGTGGCGTTGCCCACGTTGATCACGCGCAGGTCATAGGCATCATCGTGCTTGATGCTTTCATGGTACGAGCGGGAAAGGAACGACAAAACCACGTGCTGGCCCGGCTTGATGGCTTTCTTGAACGATGGTTTGTAATGCGCGGTGTATGGCTCGTTGTCTACGATGTTGTGGATGTGCTGACCTTCTTTGGAGTTGGCGTGCTCATGGGAACCGGCGTCTGAGGTCTGCTGGCTCAGTTGGTAGTTTTTCACCTCATAGGCGAACTGCACAGAGTCGCCGGTGACCTTGGCGTTCTTCTCCGGTTGTTTCAGGTCCAGGTCGGCATCCGGGAAATCCACGGAGTTGCTGTAGGAGTATATTTTGAGGCCCCCTTTCTCCATAGGCGTACCCATAGAACCCTGGTGCTGTACTCCGGCGGTATCATTGGCCATGCCAGAGTGATCCGCCATGGCGGTGGTGTCTGCTACCGGTGCATCTCCCTCAGCAGTAGTTTCAGCGCGTTTTCCGTCACAGGCAGCGGTCAGAAGCATGGCTGCCACCGCTACAAAAGACAAGTGTTTCTTTTTCATAGTATATGTTTTCGTATTAGTACGTAGAATGTTTCAAAGATAGAAATTTCGTAACTTGCCACGAATTCATAATGACTTTTAATCACACGTCAAGACAGGTTTATGAGCGATAAATTATTGGAAGAAATCCCTTCTCTGGACTTAGCCGATTTCACCTCCGGCGACCCTGCACGCAAAGCCGCCTTTGTGAAGGCGATGGGCGATGCGCACCAGAATATTGGCTTTGTGGCGTTGAAGAACCATGGCTTGAGTGATGACTTGACCGAGCGGCTGTACGCGGCCATCAAGAAGTTCTTCGCCCTGCCAGATGACGTAAAGCAGAAATACGAAATACCGGGGCTGGCGGGCCAACGCGGCTACGTGGGCAAAGGCAAGGAGCACGCCAAAGGCCGCAACACCGGTGACCTGAAAGAGTTCTACCACGTGGGCCAGGAAGTAACCGACAACGACCCCATCAAAGAAGAATACCCAGATAACGTATGGCCAACAGAGGTTCCTGAGTTCCAGGAAGTCGCCTTAGAGGCCTACAAGCGCCTGGAAGCCGCCGGCAAGCAGGTTTTGAAAGCCCTGGCCATTTACCTGAACCTGCCTGAGGATTACTTTGACGCCAAGGTACATAACGGGAACAGCATCCTGCGGCCTATCCATTACTTCCCTATTGAGAACCCAGACGCGGTTCCCGCTGATGCCGTACGCGCCGCCGAGCACGGTGACATCAACCTGATCACCTTGCTCATGGGCGCCTCTGCTGATGGCCTGCAGGTGCTTCGCCGCGATGGCAAGTGGATCCCTATCACGGCCCTGCCCGAGCAGGTGATCGTGAACGTGGGTGATATGTTGTCGCGCCACACCAACAACAAGCTAAAGTCTACCATCCACCGGGTGGTGAACCCGCCACGGGAGCTGATGAACACGTCCCGTTTCTCCATTCCGTTCTTCATGCACCCACGTTCTGAGATGGACCTGACCTGTCTGGAAGGCTGTATTGATGCCCAAAACCCGAAACAGTTCCCAGACATCACCGCCGGCGATTTCCTGAACGAGCGTCTGGTGGAACTGGGATTGAAAAAATAGTTTGTTTTCAGACTTTCGGAAAGGAGCCTTTTGGGCTCCTTTCCTTTTTACTTCCCTTTTAGAAAACAGGCCTAAAACCACATCCAACCCTCCGTTAACTTGCGCCCTCGTAATTATCTCTTCCTGAAAGATGTAGGCTCCCTCTCGCTCACGGCGTTTGGCGGCCCCCAGGCGCATATTGCCATGATGCTGCGTCTGCTGGTAGAGAAACGGGGCTATATCAGTGAGAAGGAACTGCTGGAACTGAACGCGCTCTGCCAGATTCTGCCCGGGCCTTCCTCCACCCAAACCATTACCGCCATCGGGTTCAAGGTGGGCGGCCCCAATCTGGCGTACCTCACGCTCCTGGTCTGGATTGCCCCCGCCGCCCTGATCATGATTGCGGCGGCTTTGATTATCTCTTTCCTGGAAGGTAGAGGCGCGCCCTTGGGGTTCACGCGTTTCATTCAGCCCATGGCCGTGGGCTTTGTGGCCTTTGCCGCCTGGCGCATCAGCTCCAAAGTGGTGCACACCAAAGGTGGCATCGTGATCATGGTGATCTCGGCTATTTTGGCTTTCTTTTTCCGGTCGCCTTGGGTGTTCCCGGTGCTGCTGCTCATTGGCGGAAGCCTGACGGCCCTCCGGTTTCAGCAACAGCCTGTGCTGGAGAAAAAACCCATGAAGGTAGAATGGGCTAATTTCCTGCTGTTTCTGGGGGTTCTCATTGCCGCAGCCTTACTAGGGCGGTTTACCCAACTGCGGGCGGTGCTGCTGTTTGAGAACTTCTACCGGAACGGCAGCCTCATCTTCGGGGGTGGCCAGGTTTTGATCCCGGTGATGTACACCGAGTTCGTGGTATTCAAAGGCTACCTCAACTCCAAGGAATTCCTCTCTGGCTTTGCCTTGGTGCAGGCCTTGCCCGGCCCGGTGTTCTCTTTCTGCTCTTACATTGGCACCTTGGCCATGCGACCTTACGGGTGGGGTGGCCAGCTTCTGGGAGGCGTGGTTTCCACCATTGCCATCTTCCTGCCCGGCACCTTCCTTATCTTCTTCGTGATCCGGTTCTGGGAAGAACTCCGGAAGTACCGGGTCATCCAGGCCTCTCTGGAAGGAGTCAATGCCGTGGGCAGCGGTATGGTCTGCGCGGCGGCCATCATGCTCTACCACCCCATTGAGAATACGCCCTATAACTTCGGGTTGGTGGTGCTCACCTTTGCGCTGCTGCAATGGACCAAGATCCCGGCCCCGGTCCTTATCCTAACCGGTTTGGTGGTAGGGCTGATCTTCCCTAATTAAGTTTGTTTTCAGCTCCATTTCTGAGAATGAGGGCAAAAACTGGTGTGAATTGAGAGAAAGCGCCCAAGTCCGAAGAGGAGTACCAGCAGAGCAATGTAGCGTCGTAATACCATTACGACGTGTTTCCATGGAACAAGCAGCTTCCTTTAAAAAAGCAGCTTTCTTTCCAACAGACCAGCTTTCCAGGATAGAAACATCTCTTTGGGAGAAACATTTTAAGCAGCCCTCCTCTATAAAAGACCCGCATTTAAACGCCCAGGTCAAGTTCTCACGTTCTTGGGGCCTTTCTGCTGCGTAGAACCACGCCGTAATGGTATTACGACGCTACATTTTCGGCTCCTTTTCGTGTAAACCATCTGGAAACGGAAAGCCCTGTGCAGGCGAACCTTGCACAGGGCTTTGATGGATTCTAAACCGTTTCTGCTGGATTACAAGCTTGCTTGCTCCTTTAAGACGCTTAACAGATAGTCACCGTAGCCGCTTTTGCGAAGGGGCTCTGCCACGCGCTGTAATTGCTCGGCGTTGATGAAGCCCATGCGGTAGGCCACTTCTTCAATGGAACCGATCTTCAGGCCTTGGCGCTCTTCAATCACCTGTACAAACGTGGCGGCCTGCATCAAGGACTGGATGGTACCCGTGTCTAACCAGGCTGTTCCGCGGTCCAGGATGCCTACTTTCAGTTTACCTTGGCGCAGGTATTCCTTGTTCACATCGGTGATTTCGTACTCTCCACGTGGGCTGGGCTCCAGGTTCTTGGCGATCTCTACCACATCATTGTCATAGAAATAGAGGCCAGGAACCGCGTAGCTGGATTTAGGTTGCTTCGGCTTTTCCTCAATGGAAATGGCGTTCATGTGCGCATCAAACTCCACTACACCGTAACGCTCTGGGTCTTGCACGTGGTAAGCGTACACCACACCCCCTTCAGGATTATTGTTGGCCTGCAGGAGCTTGCTCATGCCGGAGCCGTAGAAGATGTTGTCGCCCAAGATCAGGGCCGCTTTGTCATTGCCAATGAAATCTGCGCCTAACACGAAGGCCTGGGCCAGACCGTTAGGAACTTCCTGCACCTGGTAGCTGAAATTACAGCCAATCTGACTACCATCGCCCAACAAGCGCTCGAACATGGGCAGGTCGTGTGGGGTGGAGATAATCAGGATGTCTTTAATGCCGGCCAGCATGAGCGTAGACAGCGGGTAATAGATCATGGGCTTGTCATACACGGGCATCAACTGCTTGCTGACAGCGAGCGTGAGCGGGTGTAATCTGGTGCCTGAGCCTCCGGCTAGAACAATTCCTTTCATGGTCTTATTTCTGGTTGTAGATAAAGTCTTGGTTATCACGGAACCAGGCCAAGGTTCTCTGCAGACCTTCCTGGATTCTGATTTGAGGGTTGTAGCCCAACAGGCGTTGCGCTTTGGAGATATCAGCTAAACTATCTCTGATGTCACCGGCGCGCTCAGGACCGTATTCGGCCTGGACGTCCACGCCGGCTTCTTCTTTCAGGATGTTGAACAGGTCGTTTAAAGAAGTACGGTCGCCTACCGCAATGTTGTAGACCTGGTTGATGGCCTCTGGGTTCTCTACCAACGCCGCACGGATGTTCGCTTCCACGCAGTTCTCCACGAAGGTGAAGTCACGGGTCTGCCCGCCGTCACCGTTCATTCTGGGACCGCGGTTGTTCAACACGGCATCAACAAACAGGGGAATCACGGCCGCATAGGCGCCGTTCGGGTCCTGGCGCGGCCCGAAGATGTTAAAGTACCGTAGCCCGATAATTTCCATGCCATAGGTCTTGCCAAATACATCGGCATAGAGCTCATTGGCATATTTGGTCACGGCGTAAGGAGAAAGCGGCTTCCCGATCTTGTCTTCCACCTTGGGCAGAGACTTGCTGTCACCGTAGGTAGAGGAAGAGGCGGCATAGACAAAACGCTTCACGTTCTGCTCTTTGGCGGCCATGAGCATGTTCACGAAACCACCTACATTTACTTCATTGGAGGTAACCGGGTCTTTCACGCTTCTGGGCACAGAACCCAGCGCAGCCTGGTGCAGCACCACATCCATGCCTTCACAGGCTTTCATGCAGGCGTTCAGGTCCCGGATGTCCCCTTCCAGCACTTCCAGCCGGTCATTGTCCTGAAATGCCCGCAGGTTCTTGTGGAAGCCATTGGAATAGTCGTCCAGCACACGCACTTTCTTGGCGTTGTACTTCAGGAGGTATTCTACTAAGTTGGAGCCAATGAAACCCGCTCCGCCGGTTACTAAAAAGGAAGTCTGCTCTAAAGAGCCGTTATGGAATGGATGTTCGTACACGGGGTGATTAATTACGAATTAGGAATTAAGAATTAGGAAGGGTTTCAAGGCTACTTTGGGCAAAACAGCTCTTAAACACTGGTCTGCCTTTAGTTTCCCGCCCTACCCCCAGCCTGAATAAACCATCTGCGGAAGAGACTATTGGTTTGGCTGCAGGTGGTATAAGCAAGAAGTGCGTTTAAAAGCCATTTCTCTGGAAACAGCCTTCAAACGCACTTCTGTTTTTGGTTAGCGGGTGTACTGCTCGTTATAGTACTCCTGGTAGCTACCGGAAGTCACATTCTGCAGCCACTCTTCGTTTTGCAGGTACCACTCCACGGTTTTCTCCAGGCCTTCCTCAAAGGTGACAGACGGTTTCCAGCCCAGCTCATTCATGATCTTGGAAGAATCAATGGCGTAACGCAAATCGTGCCCGGCGCGGTCAGTGACAAAAGTGATGAGTTTGCGAGAGGTACCTGGCTCACGGCCTAGTTTCTGGTCCATGATGTCGCAGAGCAGATGAATGAGGTCAATGTTGCGCCACTCGTTCACGCCCCCAATGTTGTAGGTATCGCCTTCTTTGCCTTTGTGGAACACATCATCAATGGCACGGGCGTGGTCTAGCACGTACAGCCAGTCTCTGATGTTCTCTCCCTTGCCGTATACCGGCACCGGCTTGTTGTTCTTGATGTTGTTCAGCGCCAGCGGGATCAGCTTCTCAGGGAAGTGGTTAGGCCCGTAGTTGTTGGAGCAGTTGGAGATTTTCACCGGTAACCCATAAGTGTGGTAGTAGGCCCGCACGAAATGGTCTGAACTGGCTTTTGAGGCCGAATACGGAGACCGGGGATCATACTTGGTCTCTTCGGTGAACATGCCTTCCTCGCCCAGGGAACCGTACACCTCATCGGTAGATATGTGGTAGAAGATCTTGCCGGTGAAATCAGCTTTCCAGAGTTCTTTGGCGGCGTGCAGCAAATTGCAGGTACCGTTCACGTTGGTGCGCACAAAGGCCATGGGGTCTGTGATAGACCGGTCCACGTGTGACTCAGCGGCCAAGTGCATCACGGCATCAAACTGATGCTCCTGGAAAAGACCATTGATGTACTCCTGGTCGGTGATGTCACCTTTGATGAAGGTGTAGTTAGGCGCCTCTTCAATATCCGTCAGGTTCTGAAGGTTGCCCGCGTACGTGAGTTTATCCAGATTGAATATTTGGTAGTTAGGGTACTTGTTGACAAACAACCGTACCACATGGGAACCAATGAAACCGGCTCCTCCGGTGATTAATACTTTCATTTTTTTTATCGATTACTTCATCAATTGTTGTTGCCAAGCCCACGAGCTGCCCAAGCTGTCTTCTAACGACAGAGACGTCTTGAACCCGAGTTCCTGGGTAGCCTTGGTGACATCTGCGTAAATAGCAGGCACGTCTCCCGGGCGGCGGGGGCCTATTTTATAGTTGAACTTCTGGCCGGTGGCGTTTTCAAAGGCTTTGATCACCTCCAGTACGCTGCTGCCTTGCCCGGTACCGATGTTGAAGACCTCATACGGCACAGGTTCAGCTTTCTCTAAGCGTTGGATGGCGGCCACGTGGGCTTTTGCCAGATCCACCACGTGCACGTAATCCCTGATATTGCTTCCGTCTGGCGTATCATAGTCCGTACCGAACACAGTCAGACTCTCCCGGATACCAGCGGCGGTCTGGGTTATGAACGGTATCAGATTGCTGGGAACCCCCAAGGGAAGTTCCCCAATCAAAGCAGATTCATGGGCCCCTACTGGGTTGAAGTAGCGCAACGCGATGGACTTCACCGCATAGCTTCCGCTATTAGCAACATCCTGCAGAATTTCTTCGTCAATCTTCTTGGTGTTGCCATAAGGCGAGTTGGCTTTTTGCGTAGGGGTCTCCTCGGTGACCGGCAGTTTCTCTGGTACCCCGTACACGGTGCACGAGGAAGAGAAAACGAGTCGGTTAACTTTGCTGGCCTCCATCACCTGAAGCAGCGTGACCAAACCGGCCACGTTGTTATGGTAATATTTAAGCGGCTCTTTCACAGATTCTCCTACGGCTTTGTAAGCCGCAAAATGGATTACGCCCGCAATGTCACCTTCTTTGGAGAAAACATCCTGTAAAGCGGCGGCATCTGTGCAATCAATCTTGTAGCAGGGAATCTCTTTGCCCAGTATCTGGAAAATGCCCTGCAACACCCGCTCCTCTGAATTGCAGAAGTTGTCAACAATAATAGGGGTGTAACCCGCTTGCGCGAGCTCCACCACAGTATGGGAGCCAATATAGCCTGCTCCGCCGGTTACAAGAATTTTACTCATGACAACAATAGGTTATAAGCTCCAGTACGGCAAGGTATTGATTTTCCCCCGATAAATCCCTTTTAAATCAATCACGATAGGATTATCAGCGGAGATACTCTTGAAGAAGCTCTCATCATGGCCCAGATAATCTTTGTGGTTCACGGCTACCACCACGGCATCATAGTCGTTGCTGGGGTTCTCAGTCAGGGCGAAGCCATACTCATGCTCCAGGTCCTCTGAGGAGGCATATGGGTCTACCACGTCTACCTGTACCCCGAAGCTTTTCAGTTCATTCACCACATCAGCTACCTTGGAGTTACGGATGTCTTCCACGTTCTCTTTGAAGGTAGCTCCCATTACCAGAACTTTGGCTTTGGAGATCGCCTTGCCTTCTTTGATCATCATCTTGATGGCTTTGCTGGCCACATACGCGCCCATGCCGTCATTGATGGTACGGCCGCTTAGAATGATTTTGGAATCATAGCCCAACGCTTTGGCTTTGTAAGTGAGGTAATATGGGTCAACACCAATGCAGTGACCGCCTACCAGACCCGGGAAGAATTTCAGGAAGTTCCACTTGGTACCCGAGGCCTCCAACACTTCATAGGTGTTGATGTTCATCCGGTCAAAGATGATGGAAAGCTCGTTCATCAAGGCGATGTTCACGTCGCGCTGGGTGTTCTCAATGATTTTGGCGGCCTCGGCTACCTTAATAGAGGAAGCACGGTGCACGCCCGCCTGGATTACCAGTTCGTACACTTTAGCAATAATGTCCAATGACTCTTCATCGCAGCCCGACACCACCTTGATGATCTTGGTAAGGGTATGCTCCTTGTCGCCGGGGTTGATGCGCTCAGGCGAATAGCCCACCTTGAAATCTTGGAGGAAGGTAAGGCCAGACTCGCGCTCCAGAACCGGAATACAGTCTTCCTCGGTACAGCCGGGGTACACCGTAGACTCATATACCACATAGTCGCCTTTCTTCAGGACCTTCCCCACGGAGGAAGAGGCGCCAAGCAAAGGTTTCAGGTCTGGCAAGGCATAGGCATCAATAGGCGTTGGAACCGCCACAATGAAAAACCGGGCCTCTTTCAGCACTTCTAAATCATGGGTGAAGGTGATGTCACAGCCTTCAAACGCAGAGGCCTCCAGCTCACCGCTAGGGTCTACGTTGTTCTTCATCAACTCCACGCGCTGGGCGTTGATGTCAAACCCGATTACACTTATTTTTTTGGCGAACTCCAAGGCGATGGGAAGTCCTACATACCCTAATCCGATGACGGCCAGTTTGGCTTCTTTTTTGAGGAGTTGCTGGTACACAGTTAATCTATTTGAATGGAAGATTTAGTTACTACATTGTTCTCTAGGCTGTATTTCTCCCCCGTTTCCGGGCAAACAGCCTCATTCTGATTGTTGAAAGCCAGTTTATGGCCTGCCTCGCTTACCCACCCGTGCTGTTTGGAGGGGTTGCCGTACACCAGCGCGAAGGGAGGCACGTCCTTTGTCACCACGGCCCCGGCGCCAATCAGGGCGTAGGCCCCAATGGTATGCCCGCAGACTACCGTGGCGTTGGCCCCAATACTGGCGCCTTTCTGCACTAAGGTCTTCAGGTACTCGCCTCGGCGGTTGATGGCACTTCTGGGGTTGAGCACGTTGGTGAACACCATGGAAGGTCCCAGGAAGACATCGTCTTCGCACACCACTCCTGTGTAAACCGACACATTATTCTGGATTTTGACATTTTCCCCTAAGATGACGCCGGACGAAATCACCACGTTCTGTCCAATGTTACAGCGTTTTCCTATCACACAGTCGGCCATGATATGCGAAAAATGCCATATTCTGGTACCCTCTCCAATCTGGCAACCGGGGTCTATAACAGCGGTTTCATGAGCGGTGTACGGGGGAACGGGTTGGGTCATGGGTACTCTATTGGTTCAAAGAGCCGAACTCTTTACGGAAAGCCTATCGCTTTGGATATTATTTTTTACGGGGCAAAGGTAGTGGTTTTTATAATATTTTCAGATAACATGGTTATTTCCATGCGTATAAGCAGGTCAACTTATCTCCAGAGAGCCACCACCATTCTTTCTTTGCCCCGCAGGTCCTGGTGCGCCTCTACCTGCTGGTAGCCGGCCTGCTGCAACATATCTATGGTAGCCTGGGCAAACCGCTCATTGATCTCAAAGAACAGCCGTCCGCCGGGCTTGAGCAACTGCTGCGCCACCCCGGCAATGCGGCGGTAGAAGAGCAAGGGGTCTTCATTGGGAACAAACAGGGCTAAATGCGGCTCAAATGCCAGCACGTTCTGGCGCATCAGGTCTTTTTCCTCTTCCAGCACGTACGGCGGATTGCTTATCACAGCATCAAGGCTTTGGGACGCCACCGCCGGAACCTCCCGCAGGATATCCTGATGCAGCCAAGCTACCGGCTGCCCTAGCTTTTGAGCGTTTTCTTTGGCTATGGCCAAGGCCTCCAGTGACACGTCCAGACCCCACACTTGGGCACCTGGCAGTTCTGCCACCAGAGTGATGGGGATACACCCGCTGCCGGTGCCAATGTCCAGCAACCGTACCTGCGGCTGATCCTGATAAGTCCTGATCACCCGCTGCACCAACTCCTCAGTCTCCGGCCTGGGAATGAGAACGGCAGGTGTCACCCCAAACTCCCGCCCATAGAAAGAGGCCTCGCCCAGCACATACTGCAGGGGCTCCTGCCGCAAGAGCTGCTCCAGGTATTGGTGCACCTGGGCCTCTAGTTCCTCAGAAGCCTCTTCCCGACGGCGTTGCAGGAGCTCAAACCTCCCCACCCCTAGGGCATGCTCCAAAACCCATTCGGCCATGGTGTGGGCCTCGGGTTTTTCATACAGGGGTTCTAATTGTGCAGCAAGTTGCGCAAGCAGGGCTTCAACGGTAGGCATAAACTCAGTTTTGGGCAATTTCTGAAAAAACACCCGATATTAGGGCAAGGAAAGCGAAGTGGTGCGTAAATACAGAGAATGAATTCAGACAAGAAATACATGCGACGGGCCTTGGACCTTGCGGCGCTGGGTGCCGGGTGGGCACGCCCAAACCCGATGGTAGGTTGCGTGGTGGTGCACGAACACCGGATCATAGGCGAAGGCTGGCACCAGCAATACGGTGGTCCCCACGCCGAGGTAAACGCCATCAATAGCGTACAAGACAAAAGCCTGCTTCCTCAGAGCCGGGTATATGTCACCCTGGAGCCTTGCTCTCACTACGGGAAAACCCCGCCCTGCGCTGATTTCCTGCTCCAGCACGGTGTTCAGGATGTGGTGATCTGCAACACAGACCCTAACCCCCTAGTGGCCGGCAGAGGCATTCAGAAATTGGTAGACGCGGGCTGTAAGGTACATATTGGGGTACTGGAAGAGGAAGGCCAGGAGTTGAACCGCCGATTCTTCACGTTCCAGACCCAAAAACGCTCTTACCTGGTCTTGAAGTGGGCCCAATCAGCTGATGGGTTTATTGCGCAGCCCAACTACCAGCCCTGCCAGATCTCTGGCCCCATTGCGAAGCAATTGGTACACAAGTGGCGCACCGAGGAACAGGCCATCTTGGTAGGCACCCGCACGGCGCTCCATGACAACCCGCAGTTGAATGTACGCCACTGGCCCGGACCGCCTCCCTTGCGCCTGGCCATAGACAAGCAATTGCAGATACCACCTACCCACCACCTGCTAGACGACAGCACCCCTACCCTGCTTTATACCCTCCAGAAAAAGGAAAGCACTACCCATACAGAATTTGTCACCCTTCCCGCAGAGGGCCTGCTGCTAGACCACCTGCTGGAGGACCTTTACCAACGCAATGTGCAGTCGGTTCTGGTAGAAGGGGGCACCGTGCTGCTGGAGGCGCTGCTGGAAAAAAACCTATGGGATGAAGTACGGATTTTCCAGAGCCCGGTAAAGCTGCACCAAGGCGTAAAAGCGCCCCACCTGCCCATCATGCCCTCTGCCACCCGCCATCTATTGGGGGAAGACGAACTCACGGTTTACCGAAACACATCTCCTCTTCACTAGAAGGCTTTTCCTGATTTAAGCCTATTTTGACAGAATCTGCCCCTAAACCCCACCAGCAATCTCTCTGGTTGGTATACCCAAAGACAGTTGCTCCAGGAAACCTCTGGAGTTACCTTTGCCGTTCAAGAAAATAATGTGCTTCGTAGAAAAATAGCACATGAACACATTCCATAATTAGCACCTTACCCCTCATGGCCGAAGACTTATTCATTGACAATAGCCTCTCCAAAGAAGAGAAATACAAGGCGCTTCTCCCCCAGATAGAAGCCCTGGTAGCCCCTGAAACAGACTTGATCGCTAACCTTTCCAACGTGATGGCAGCCCTGAAGCAGAGCTTCGACTTTTTCTGGGTGGGCGCTTACCTCACCAAAGAAGGCCAACTGGTGCTGGGACCGTTCCAGGGTCCGGTAGCCTGTACCCGCATCCCCTTCCACAAAGGGGTCTGCGGCGCCTGCTACACCCGTCGTGAGACCATCATCGTGCCAGACGTAGAGGCATTCCCTGGGCACATTGCCTGCAGCAGCGCCTCCAAATCCGAGATTGTGGTACCGGTGATCAAAGACGGGGAAGTCAAAATGGTGCTGGACGTGGACAGTGACCGCCTGGATGACTTTGACGAGATAGACCAGAAGTACCTGGAGCAGATCATGGCCCTGGCGCAGAACTGGTTCTGAGGTAGTATCACGTAGCAAGACTTAAAATTTCTGCTTCGGGGCCTATTTCCGTAAAACAGCTGTAAAACGAAGAAGCCTCATCTTATCCAGATGAGGCTTCTTCGTTTTATAAACAATCTAAAATATCAAAAAGTCGTGCTACCTGATACCAATTACCCAAAGAAAGAACCGGAACTGCTGGTTTTCAATTGCGCGATCACGGTCTGGCCGCCTTTGGTCTTCTGGCCCAACTGCACTTTCACCTCGGTGTCTACCGGCACGAAGATATCTACCCGTGACCCGAACTTGATGAACCCGAACTCCTCGCCCTGATTCACCTCATCACCCTCGGTCACATACCACACAATGCGGCGGGCCATAGCCCCGGCAATCTGCCGGAATAATACCTGCGGACCAGCCAAAGACTCCACCACTACCGTGGTGCGCTCATTCTTGGTGCTGGATTTGGGGTGCCAGGCCACAAAGTAGTTTCCGGGGTGGTATTTGAAATACTTGACCACGCCAGACACCGGGTTACGCGTGATGTGCACGTTGATGGGCGACATGAAAATGGAGATCTGTTTCCTTACATCATTGAAGTACTCCGGCTCTTCCACGTTTTCAATCACCACCACCTTACCATCGGCGGGCGCCACCACCAGGTCTTCATGCAAGAGCAGGTTGCGGTAAGGGCTACGGAAGAACTGCAGAATGAGCAGGAAAACTATAAAGGAGACGCCGGAGAAGATCCTATTGAAGGTGAGGTGCGCGCTGTTGAAGTAGTAAAGCATCAAGTTTACGACGAGCAATCCTAACAGGGTAAAAAACAGAATCTTTCTTCCTTCTTTGTGAATCTTCATTAGTGGCTTTTTGGGCTGATTAAGCAAAAATATAAAAAAAACCGCCTCCTGTCTAAAAAAAAGACCGGAGGCGGCAAGATTAGCTGTTTTAATCCCTTATTGGGAGTGGCCCTGCTTAGAAGCCGCCCCGGAATTTATAGGTCTGCGCTACTTTGTCAATGGCCACAATGTAGGCGGCAATACGCATAGGCACGTTGTATTTCAGGGAAGTGGCGTACACTTTGTTGAATGCCTCGGTCATTATCCGGTCAGAGCGCTCGGTCACCATCTCCAGGCTCCACTTGTAGCCCAGGCGGTTCTGCACCCACTCAAAGTAAGAGACGGTCACGCCACCTGAGTTGGCCAGGATATCCGGTACTACCATGATGCCTTTCTCGTTGATGATCTTATCGGCGTTGGCTGAGGTTGGGCCGTTGGCACCTTCCACAATCAGCTTGGCCTGGATCTGGTCCGCGTTGCGGGCGGTGATCACGTCTTCCACGGCAGCGGGTACCAGCAGGTCAACCGCCGAGGTAAGCAGCTCGTCATTGCTGATGGGCTCTGCGCCGGCGTATCCTTCCAGACGGCCGTTGTGCGCGTTCTTGTATTCAATGGCGCCGGCAATGTCAATGCCGTTCGGGTTCCAGTAGGCGCCGCTCACGTCACTGATGCCCAGAATCTTCACCCCGCGCTCAGCCAGCAGCTTGGCCGTGGAGGAACCTACGTTCCCGAAGCCCTGCACAGCAGCGGTTGATTGCGTAGGGTCCATGCCCAGCACTTCCATGGCGGCCATAGCCGATACCATCACGCCTCGGCCCGTGGCCTCTACCCGGCCCAAAGAGCCACCCAGTACCAGGGGCTTGCCGGTTACCACGGAGTTTACCGTCATACCTTTGGTTTTGGAGTACTCATCCATTAGCCACGCCATTTCGCGCGGACCGGTACCCATGTCAGGGGCCGGAATATCCTGGTCAGGACCGAACGTATCAATCAGAGCCACGGTATAAGCCCGGGTCAGACGCTCCAACTCACCGGCAGACATGGTAGAGGGATCGCAGATGATACCTCCTTTGGCACCTCCGTACGGAATATCCACTACGGCGCATTTCCAGGTCATCCAAGCGGCCAAGGCTTTTACCTCATCCAGGAAAACGCCTTTATCATAGCGGATCCCTCCCTTAGACGGACCCAGGATATTAGAGTGGATTACCCTGAAACCTTCAAACACCCGCACGCTGCCATCATCCATGGTCACGGGAAGGTGCACGATCACCTGACGGGTGGGCGATTTCAAAACTTCATATGTCTCATCGTCCAGACCCAACGCCTCAGCTGCAATGTTGAAACGTGACATCATTGACTCAAAGGGGTTCTCCTTGTCTTTGATGGGGGCTGGTTCTTTGTAAGCCATTTTGCCTTGAATTACTGCCTTATAAGCTGCCATAATTTTATAATTTTAACAATCTGGGGATTCTGTTTAGCCGCAAAATTACCAAATTTATAACAGCAAACTAACGCAAGGTCGTTTTCTATGCATTAATCTTTCACTTCACCAGTTCCAGAAAGGCTACCAGAAACGGCACCACCAGAATAAGGCTATCAAACCTATCTAAAATGCCACCGTGGCCGGGAATCAAGGTACCGGAGTCTTTCACATCCAGGCTTCGTTTGAGCATAGACTCCACCAGATCCCCCAGTACGCCAAACACAGACACCAGCAGGGCTACTCCCAGCCAATGCCACAGCGCTAAATCCTGGAAGAAAACCGACAAGAGCCAGGCCACTCCCAGAGACAAAAGCACGCCTCCTACCCAGCCTTCCCAGGTTTTGCCGGGCGAAATACGGGGAAATAATTTATTTTTCCCAAAGGATTTGCCGGCGGCGTAAGCCCCCGTGTCAGAGGCCCAGATCAGGAACATGACCCCCAAAATGATCTGCCAGCTGTATCTGCCTGGCAGGAAAGCCAGTACGTGCAGCAGGGTAAAGGGAGCGGCAATGTAGAACACGCCTACCAGCGTGAGCGCCACATTGGTGAAAGGCTGTTCTTTTTTCCGGTAGAGCTCGGCCACCAGTGCCAGCAGCATGACGGGCGGCAGCACAAAAAGCCAGTCACTGGTTACTGTGCCCCGTTCCACGGCAAAGCCCAGCACGTACAGCCCTATGCCCAGCAGCGCCCCAATGGCCCGGTTGGGTTGAAACCCTCTGGCAGAAAGCAGCCGGTAAAACTCCAGCAGGCCCAGTACGGTGAGCGCCAGAAACAGCAGGAAGAACGTCCACTCGCTCCAATAGATGCCGCCCACAAAAACGGCGCCGCCCAGCACCCCAGCCAAAAGGCGCAGCTGCAGGTTATTCATTTGCTTTTTAGGTTTTTCCATGGATCAGGATAACTATACGCCACAACGGAAGGAAAGGCAACCTCGCGCTGTTTGAGGGGTGTTTTGAAGAAAGGGATTAAAAACGGGGGGCTTCCTCTACCCGGGAAGAAGGCAATCGCCGGAAACCGGCATACAGGCTGTACAAAAGGGCTATGCTCAAGCCTAATGACACCAAAGACATGGTCCAGCTCTCAGGCTCGGTAGATTCTACGTTGATAGTCACCGCCTGCCGCTGCGCCAGGAACATCATGAGCACCATGAAGCCGTTGTTCATGAAATGCCCAATGATGGGCACCCAGATATTGCCCGACCACCAGTACAGGTAGCCAAACAAGAGGCCCAGCATGATTCTGGGCACCACGCCATAGAACTGCATGTGAATGACCCCGAAGATGATGGCGGCGCCCCAAATGGCCAGGTGCGGGTTCTTCCACCAGCGCTCCAGTTCTTGCTGCACAATGCCCCTGAAGACCAACTCCTCGCCAATGGCCGGCAACACGGCAAACACCACCAGCCCCAGCAACAACTGCGGAACGGTATTTATCTTGGTCAATTCCAACGTCAGTTCGCGCAGGGCGTCTTCTTTGGCCCGGGCCCAGCGCTCAAATGCCTCTAGAAAGGCGGGGAAATCCACGTTGGCGTTCCAGTGTACCACCCAGGAGGCCGCCGGCATGATCACCAGCAGCAGCACCGCGCTCCCCAGCAGCAGATAGAACGGCACGGTAGGCCGCGGCGAAAGGTAAAGCGCCGCCCCAGGAACATAGATCCGCAGAAAGGCCAGGGACGCCCCGGTAAACCCCACCAGGTGCACCACTCCCTGGAACAGCACCAGCGCGCTGCGGCTATCAGGGTAATCGGCGGGGCGGGCTAGCATGTTGGTGATCTCCATCAGGCCGTACCCGAAGACCACTTTCACCAGCAGCATGCCCAGGAAATTGCCAATGAACAGGCCCGCCACCACCAACCCGGTAAACAACACAAGGGACTTAAACGGATGCAGACGGGGCGAGATGAAACCTTTCATATAGGCGTTGTGGTTTTAATGGGTAAATTTACGCGAAATATTTAAACTCAATCACGTGGTAAAAATCGGCAAGATAGAGCTTCCGGACTTCCCGCTGCTGCTGGCGCCTATGGAAGACGTCAGCGATCCGCCTTTCAGGGCAGTGTGCAAGGCCAACGGCGCCGACTTGATGTATACGGAGTTCATCTCCTCAGAAGGGTTGATCAGAGACGCGGCCAAGAGCCGGCAGAAGCTGGATATCTTTGACTACGAGCAACCCATTGGTATCCAGATCTTCGGCTCAGACATAGAGTCCATGCGCGAATCTGCCGTTATATCTGCGCAGGTAGGGCCAGACTTAATTGACATCAACTACGGTTGCCCGGTGAAGAACGTGGCCTGCAAGGGTGCCGGAGCGGCTTTGCTGCGCGATATTCCTAAGATGGTGGCCATGACCTCGGCCATTGTCCAGGCGGTAGAGCCCTTCGGCTTGCCGGTGACGGTGAAGACCCGCCTGGGCTGGGACGAGTCTACCAAGAACGTAGAGGAAGTAGCCGAACGTCTGCAGGACATCGGCATCAAGGCCCTTACCGTGCACGGCCGCACCCGCGTGCAGATGTACAAAGGCGAAGCTGACTGGACTCTGATCCGGAAAATAAAGGAGAACCCGCGCATCCAGATCCCCATCTTCGGAAACGGCGACATTGACACACCTGAGAAAGCGGTGGCCTATAAAGAGGAGTTTGGGGTAGACGGCATCATGATTGGCCGCGCCTCTATTGGTTACCCCTGGATTTTCAGGGAGATCAAGCATTACATGCAAACCGGCGAGTTGCTGGCACCGCCTACCATTCAGGAACGCATTGATATGTGCAAAATGCACTTTGACAAAGGCTTGGAATGGAAAGGCCCGCGCCTGGGCATCTTTGAGATGCGCCGCCACTACGCCAACTATTTCAGAGGCTTGCCCAACGTGAAATCTTACCGCACCCGCCTGGTACAGACGGAGGACCCGGAGGAGATTTACGCGATCTTAGACGAGATTGCCAATTCCATGGAGTACGCGGAACTGTAGAGCCGTCTCCTTTTATTCATAGCCCGTTTTCTGCCTGTTTGCTGAACAACAGGTGGAAAACGCGCTTTTTTTTGCGGGTCTATGAAGCCAGCCAGCGGTTTCCCAATTAACTGCCCAAACTTGAGCGTTTACAGGGCTTTTCCTATTGCTTAGAAAGAGGAGTCCGGGCCAAGATCAGAAGCAGGAAGGGCAAAGGAGGCTGGCATTCCCTCTCCCCCTGGGAGAGGGTTAGGGTTAGGGGCTGCGGGCGTTTAAGGCAAAGGCTTCTCCAGGCAGGAACCTTCCCCCCTCATCCTAGCCTTCTCCCTGGGGGAGAAGGAACCCCGGTATTGCGTTTTGAGCTTGGTTTACAGAAAGCAGCTTCAAAACGAAATACCTTTTGCCATGTGTATTCCCATGGAGGAGGGCAAAAGGGGGTGTTTATTTCCCACAGATGCACGCGATACGGAAGCCCCTGACCCAGACACTCGCAGGACCTGCGGACGCTGCGAGGTCGTGTGAGCCCTTAGGGTAGCGGCTCATTGGGTCTATTGCTGCTGCCTTCTTCTCTGTTTGCTTTTGAAGACTTGGGGTAACCTTTTGGGCAGCCCTTTCCGCTTTGCGGTTGATTTCTCTGAAACAGGCCAGAATCGTGTGGACATCTCTTATCTTTGCCCTTCCAATTTTCGCGCTGCTGCTGTGTCTAGTCAACCTACTTCGCCTACCCTTTCCCCTACTGCCACTTCTACCCCGCCTTTGGCCTGGGTTATCTTGATTGGGCTGGCCTTGATCTGGGGCACGTCGTTCATTCTGATCAAGAAAGGGCTGGAAGTGTTCTCCTCAGATGAATTGGGCGCTATCCGGATTACCATTGCCATGCTGGCCCTGTTGCCCTTCGCATTGAAAGGCTTAAAGGCACCCAAACCCGGCCAGTGGAAATTCCTTGTATTAAGCGGGTTGATTGGCAACCTGATCCCGTCTTTTCTGTTTGCCTACGCAGAGACGCACCTGGCCAGCGGCCTGGCGGGCGTGTTGAATTCGCTCACCGCCTTGTTCACCCTGATCATTGGGGCCATCTTCTTCAGCCAGAAGATCACGCTCCTACGGGTGGTGGGCATCTTGATAGGTATTGTTGGCACCGCGGTGCTCATCTTCTCGGGCAGCGCCCAGGAAACCTCCTCCAACTCGTTTTATGGCTTGTATGTGGTATTGGCGACGGTCTTGTACGGGGGCAGCCTGAACATCATCAAACACTGCCTGGCGGGTATCAAACCCTTGACTATGGCCAGCCTGGCACTTTTAACGGTGGGACCTTTCGCCTTTGTGTACCTCTGCACCACCGCGGCCTTTGATAAGTTGGCGGCCCAACCGGCGGCCTGGGAAGCCTTAGGCTATATCACATTATTGGCGGTCTTTAGCACAGCCATTGGGCTGGTGTTCTACAACAAGCTCATTCATATGACCAATACCTTGTTTGCCAGCACCTCTACCTACCTGATGCCCATTGTGGCCTTGGTTTGGGGCGTGGCCGACGGGGAAACCATTCACCTGGTGCACTACCTGGGCATGGCGATTATCCTGGGAGGGGTTTTGCTCGTGAACCGGGCGAAATAAAAGGGAAACTACCGGTCGGCGCGGCTTTTCAGGAGCCAGGCGATGGCTTCCTGCTCAGATAGGAAAACTCCTAATTTGGCTGATGTGCCGAAGTTCTCCAGATATTCCAGGCCAATCCCTTCTCTGATGTGGGTATAATGGGTAGGGGTTACCAAATTCGCGAAGAAGCTTTGGCCACTTATTTCTTCCTCTACCTGCGGAAAGAACTGTTCCAGCATCCAGGCTTCGTCTTCAGGCGAGATTATACCACGGCTGCGCAGGTCAAACATCCAATAGGCGCTTTGCACTTCCTTGGCCAACTCCAGCGATTGCCGGTACCCGTCGCGTAATTGAGCGGAATCTGGGCACAGCAGCCACCGCAGGAACAGAATATCCAAGTCTCTCCGGTAGGTTAAATGCAGCTTGCTTTCAAAAATCTCTCTCTCAACCACGGCCTCAGCTTTTTCAGATACTTACCCAAGCCAAGGCATACCGCTGCCTGCTTGCTTAAAGTATAAGCAAGTTACCACCCAAAGAGAAAAAAAGAAACTTTTTTGAAACCTTTTTAAAACCTCACCGTAGCCGCCGCTCTATGTTTAAGCTGTTATACTATCTAGCTGGCTAGCGGCTTGGGTGCCAGTTTGCTGTGCTTGTAGCTGTACCCGAAGTAGATGCCCAAGCCTATCAACAACCAAATGGTGAAGAGCATCCAGTTGTTCACTCCCAACTGGGTCATGAGGTACAGGTTGGTCAGCAAACCCAGAACGGGCAGCAGAGACAACCTATGCCGGAAGGAAACCCAAGCCAACAGCACACTGGAAATCAGAAATACAAGCATAGGAATCTGGTGCCGGAACTCTTCATACCCTCCGCTCCAGGCCACGGCACTCCAGAATTGGTCTATAGCCTCGCGGTTATACAGCATGACCAGCACACCCGCCACCACCAAAATCAAAGGCACCAGAAATTTCCCGTTCAGGTAAGGCACTTTGAAGCGGGCATCTGAGGTACCATGCGGGTCAATGAGAAGAATACCGCCGCACACCAAGGCAAAGGCGAACAAGGTCCCGATACTGGTAAGGTCTATCACCAGTTCCATGTTCAGCAGCAAGGCGGGCACGCCCACAAAAAAGCCGGTCACCAAGGTAGCGAAAGAGGGGGTTCTGAAGCGGGGATGCACTTTGGAGAAAACGGGCGGTAATAATCCGTCGCGGGACATGGCCATCCAGATGCGGGGCTGACCAATCTGGAACACCAGCAGCACAGATGCCATGGCGAAAATAGCGCTTACCGCCACCACCCCGGCCAACCAGTCTACCCCTACTTTGGTGAAAACATACGCCAAAGGATCACCCACGGCCAGTTCTTTGTAAGACACCATGCCGGTAAGCACCAACGTGATGATCACGTACAGCACCGTACAGATAATGAGCGCGTAGATCATGGCCCGCGGAAGATCACGTTGCGGGTTCTTGCATTCCTCGGCGGTGGTACTGATGGCGTCAAACCCTATATAGGCGAAAAACACCGCAGACACGCCTTTCAGCACGCCGCCCACGCCGTTAGGGGCGAAGGGGCTCCAGTTCTCAGGATTTATGTAGAAAATACCCACGGCAATCACCACCAACACTACGGCCATCTTGAGCACCACCAACAGGTTAGAAGCGTTTTTGGATTCTTTGATCCCGATGTATACTAGGGTGGTGATCACGGCATTGATCATGAAGGCCGGCAAGTCTATCACCAGTTTCCCGCCCAGGAAGTCTGGGGCCGCCAGCCAGGTATTATAGGCCTCCAACTGCACCGGATCTGCCGCCGACAAAGGCTGTCCGGCCTGCAGCAGCGCCATGACCTCCCAATAGCCCTTATGCGCACTTTGCGTACCCATGGTAAGCCAGACCGGGATATCCAGCCCTATGCCGCTCATGAGCCCGGTGAAATAATCGCTCCAGGAGATAGCCACCACAATATTGCCCACGGTGTATTCCATGATCAGCGCCCAGCCAATGATCCAGGCGGCCAACTCCCCGAAGGACGTGTACGCATAGGTATACGCTGAGCCGCTGGCCGGAATAGTGGCCGCGAACTGCGCGTAGCACAGCGCTGAGAAGGCGCACGCGATGGCCGTGAACACAAACAGCATAGACACCGCCGGCCCGCCCTCATAACTGGCATTCCCGATGGTACTGAAGATACCAGCCCCAATGATGGCGGCAATGCCCAGAGAGGTAAGGTCTCTGACGGTTAAGTTACGCTCCAGCCCCTCGTCCACAGTACCGGGATGGGCAGCTACATCGGCGGGCGGGGTATGCAGTACAGAAGATAAACTTTTGCGACGGAAAAGGCTTTTCAGGCTCACGTGGTAGATAGGGTGTAGAAATTGAGGGTAAAAGTTAAGGAAATATTCTGAAAGCCATGAGGTCTGTGTATATTTAGACAAACCACTGCCTCATGCCTAGCCATCGTCTCACCGTTTCTGTGCCCCAACCTTGCCAGGAGGATTGGAACGCTATGACACCTCAGAATCAGGGCCGTTTCTGCCAAAGTTGCCAGAAAACGGTGGTGGATTTTACGGCTATGCCTGATGCAGAGGTAGTGGAATGGCTGGCGAAAAACAAGAACACCAAATGCGGCAGGTTTAGGAAGGATCAGATAGGGAAAGAGTTAACTGCGCCCATTTACAGCCCCAAGCGTTGGAACTGGCCAGCAGCAGTGTTAGGCCTAACCGCTTGGCTTAGCACTACCAGCGTTGTAGCGAAGCAAGTTTCTTCTCCCGTTTATAGCACCAACCAACGGCCCGCTTCTGAGAATAGGGGAAAGAGCATGAAGGAGCTTTCTGAAATATCTGTCAGCCTACTTGTTTTGAAAGGCACTGTGATAGATGCACAAAGCAAGGAAGCCATGCCAGGAACGACCATCCTTTTGAAAGGAACGTCCATTGCAGTTCCAGCTGACCAAAACGGTCATTTTGAATTGGCTGTACCTGCTTATCTGGTCAACAGAAAACAAAAAGTCATCTTCGCTTTTATTGGGTATGAAATGAAAGAAGTAAAGCTCTCTAAGCTGCTTAAAAAGAATCACCCAAAGATTATCATGGCTTTAGACACCGCAGTTCTAGGAGGCATAGCCATTCAGTTCAGCAAACCAATACCTGACCATGGCTTCTTGCAGAGAATAAAGCAACTGTTCTCTTGAATCGCCTTGGTCATACGCGCAGAAAATAGCCTAAAACAGAAGCCATGCCAACTCGCCGCCTTTCCATCTCTATTTCACAGCCTTGCCACCAGGATTGGGCCTCCATGACGCCACAGAATCAAAGCCGTTTTTGCCAAAATTGCCAGAAACCAGTGGTGGACTTTACTGCTATGTCAGATGAGGAGGTAGTCAATAGGTTGGCAAAAGAACATACCTGCGGGCGCTTCAGGTCAACCCAGTTAAACCGGGAGTTGACGGCTTTTCCTGTACCACAAAGAAAATGGGCGTGGCGGCCAGTTTTGCTAGGGCTGTTTGCTTGGTTCAGCTCTAAGGCAGCAGAAGCACAGACAGTAAAAAAAGGGGAGACCATCAAAGTAGCCTCCAACGCTTCTGTGCCTTCGGTTACTACCACTACTCAACCCGCGCCAATCTCTTTGAAGGGAATAGTGTTGGACTCAGCCACTCAAGCGCCAATCATTGGAGCCTCCATTCAGCTAGCCGGAACTTCCCTTACTACAATATCTAATATGCAGGGGCAGTTTGAGCTAACCATTCCGGCTTCCATGATGCAAGCAAAAGGTGGTACCCCACTAGTGATTTTCTCTTATATAGGAATGGTGTCTGAAAGAAAAAGACTGGATGCTTTAGCCGCAAACCTTACAAATAAAATCCTTCTTCGGCCTGACCGAACTCCTAGAGAAACGGTAACCATCACCTTGGGCATGCCCACGCTCCAGCCAACCCCCACTAAGAACTGATGAGCCAAGCCCGGAACCCCTTCCGCTAAACCTGTTTCAAGCCTCTATTCCAGAAAGCACGCCCAAAACCCTTACCGGTTCAACACCACTCTGAACGTAGTGCCCTTGCCTACCTCTGAAGACTTCACATACAGCCGGCCCTGGTGGTAATTCTCAATGATCCGTTTGGCCAGCGCCAGTCCTAGGCCCCAACCGCGCTTCTTGGTGGTATAACCCGGCACGAACACTTCCTCCTGCTTGGTCTTGGGAATTCCTTTGCCCGTGTCCTGAATGTCCAGGGCGATGGCGTCTTTGGTGCTTGACTTGACCAGACGCAACGTGATGCTGCCTTTGCCTTCCATGGCGTCTACGGCGTTTTTGCAGATGTTCTCAATCACCCACTCAAACAGCGGAATATTGACTTTGGCCGTGGTCTCAGGCGGGAACTCAGATTCTATGGCGAACGCCACCTTGTTAGACACCCGGTTGCGCAGGTAGCCAATGGCATTCTCCACCACCCGTTGCAAGGGCTCGTCTTTGAGCACGGGCACTGAGCCGATGTTGGAGAACCGCTCCGTGATGATCTCCAGCCGGCGCACGTCTTTGCCCAGTTCATCTATGATAGGCTCGTTCTCAAACTTTGGGCTGCCTTTCAGGTACTCGTACCAAGCCATGAGCGAAGAGAGCGGCGTGCCCAACTGGTGGGCAGTCTCTTTGGCCAACCCCACCCATACCCGGTTCTGCTCGGCTTTGCGCGAGTAGCTGAAGGCGTAGTAGGCGATAATGGAAAGGCAGGCAATGACCGTGAGCTGCACGTAGGGGTAGTAGCGCAGCTGGGTGAGCAACTCAGAATCCTTGTAAAAGATGTAGTTTTTGAATTCCTGCTGGTAAGAGACCACAATGGGCTTGTGCTGGGCCTTCATCTTCTCAATCTCCCGCTTTAAAAGCCTTTTTTTCCGGCTCTCTGAAATCTTTTCGGGGATATTAAGGTTCTTATAAGCGATGACGTTCTCTTTCTCATCGGTCTGGATCACCGGCACGGAGCGGTTGGCGTCAATGATTTCCTCCTGAATAAACACCAGGTTGTCTGAGTCTATTTCCGCGTTGATCATGTACTTGAGGCCCTTGGCATACAAGTCAATCAACTGCTGCTCGCGCTCAGAAAGCTTGGCTACCAGCAGGTTGGTGTAGATGACGGTAGCCGCGCCAATGACCAGGGCAATGGTCATGATGAGCAGCTTCAGCCTAGATTTCTTGGAATAAATGGAGGTTGGAATCATGAACAAAAACAACGCTAGAAGAGATACGCCTGTCTTCGGATTGAGTTCTCTCTAAACGAAGATAGCAGAAGAAGCGTCTATGCGCCGCAATTTGTAATGAGTATAAATAAAAGAAAGATCTAAAAGTAATTCATTCTTAAAAGATAGCGGCGTAATTTTGCATGCTATTTTAAAACTGCCGTATGCTTCACAATTTCAGAGCCGTCAGTCTTTCTTACAAAAAAGCTCCCTTAGACATAAGAGAGCTTATCGCCTTGGATGAGGGGTCGTGCCGACAGTTCCTGCAAACGCTCAAAAATTTCATTCAGGCAACTGACATTTTAGTGCTTTCCACATGCAACCGCACGGAGGTGTATTATACTTCTGATGATGACTACAGCCACGAGATCGTGAAGCTGCTAGGCATCAGCAAAGGCATTGCTAACATTTCCCAGTACCTGGATTATTTCACCATCGTGAACGAGCACGCTGATGCCGTGCAGCACCTGTTCAACGTGGCCATGGGCCTTGATGCGCAGGTGGTGGGCGACATGCAGATCTCAAACCAGGTGAAACAAGCCTACCAGTGGAGCGTGGACAACGAGGCCGCCGGCCCGTTCCTGCACCGCCTGCTGCACACCATCTTCTTCACCAACAAGCGCGTAGTACAGGAGACCTCGTTCAGAGACGGAGCCGCCTCCACTTCTTACGCCGCCCTGGAACTGGTAGAAACCCTCACCGCTGAGATCGCCAACCCCAACATATTGGTGGTAGGCCTGGGTGAGATTGGCGCTGATGTGTGCCGCCACCTTTCTGACTCCAACTTCCAGAACGTGAAGATCTCTAACCGCACCAAAGCCAAAGCCGAGATACTGGCCGAGGAGTGTGGCCTGGAGGTGGTGCCGTTTGAGAACCTGGTGGAAGCCATGAAGGCCGCCGATGTCATCATCTCCTCCGTAGCCCGCGACGAACCGTTCTTCACCAAAGAGATGGTGAGCCGCCTGAACGTGCTTACCTACAAGTTCTTCATTGACTTGAGCGTTCCGCGCAGCGTGGAGCCGCAGATTGAGCAGATCCCGGGCGTGTTGGTGTACAACATTGACGCCATCCAGAACAAAGCCTCTGAGGCCCTGCAACGCAGATTAGAGGCCGTTCCGCAGGTAAAGCAGATCATCAAAGAGTCCATTGCCGGATTTGAGGACTGGAGCAAGGAGATGAACGTGTCCCCTACCATCCAGAAACTGAAGAACGCCTTGGAGACCATCCGTCAGGAAGAGATGGCCCGCTACCTGAAGAAGCTTTCCCCGCAGGAAGCCAAGCACATGGATGACGTGACCAAGTCCATGATGCAGAAGATCATCAAGTTACCGGTGCTGCAATTGAAAGCCGCCTGCAAACGCGGCGAAGCCGAAACCCTGATTGACGTGCTCACAGATCTATTTGACCTGGAGAAGCAGTCTTCTGAGGCGCACGCTTAGACCCCATTTTCATAAAATCACCGTAAAAGCGGGACATTCCTCACAGAGTGTCCCTCTTTTTTATGCCTATGACAGATGTAGAGACTAGGTACCGCCTTGTCTCCCACGCATACCTGGTCCATGCTGGGATATACGATCAGCAGGGGCAATTCCTGGTGGTTGCCCTTTCCGTTCATCCCCGTGAAGGGCAACTACTAGGGATTGCCCCTGCATTTCAGGTCTCCTTTCTAAAATCAGACGGAAAACCAGCCCCACATAGACGAAGGTTTTACGCCACTGTTACCCAAACCACAAGGTTAGTCTTTATATTGGCGCCATGAAAAGATTGCTCCTCCCCTTTACTGCCCTCCTGGTCTCTTTTGCCGGTTTTGCTCAGGTGAAATGGACTCCCTCCGCGCAACATCAACAAGGCCTTCCGGCAACGGTGAAGGTATTCACCACGTCAGACTCCCTGGATGGCAAACCGTTTAAAGCCTATTATCTGGAAGCCGACCTGAAAGACCCTAAACTGGAGGTTCTTACCCAGGTAGGCAACGGCAAGCGGTACACGCCCCGGCAATACTATGAGCAGGAAACCGGCAACGTGCTGGCCACGGTCAACACTACGTTCTTCTCCTTCGCTGATAACCGCAACCTGAACCTGGTCATCAACAACGGCAAGGTACTGGCCCCGCAGGCATCGGTGCGCCGTAAGAACCCCAAGGGTACAGACACCCTCACCTTCCACCCCACTACCGGCGCCATCGGGTTCTTCCGGAACCGCACCGCAGATGTGGCCTGGGCCTATAACGTGGGCAAGAAAAAGAAAACCATGGCCTTGGCTGCGCCCTACAACATCAACGCAGGGGAGCGCCCCGCCCCAGAGCCGTCTAAACGCACCGTGAAAGGCATGAAACGCTGGAAGCCCCAAGTGGCCGTGGGCGGCGGACCGGTGCTGGTGCAAGACGGCAAACCCCATATCACCGCCGAAGAGGAGATGCGCGGCGGCGCTGGCTTTAGGGGGCTTAATCCGCGCACCGTCATGGGCTACACCCCAGATAATAAATTGATCATCCTCATGGTGGAAGGCCGCCACAAAGGCGTGGCCGAAGGTGCCACCTTGGACCAACTAGCCAAACTGATGGTGGACCTGGGCTGCCAGGAAGCCTTGAACATGGACGGCGGCGGCTCCAGTGCGCTCTACATCAAAGGCAAAGACACCATCAAACCCTCAGACAAAGAAGGCCAGCGGCCCGTACCGGCCGTGCTGGTATTGAAGTATAAAGAGTAAAGAATATCGTTACTTGAAATCCTAAACCCGTTTACTGCATGATTTTCAGAAAACAAGCCAAAATGGGTATTGGCGTTTATAACAGCCGTTGTAAAAGGCTTTCACGGTAGCTGGGCGACACGGGAATGCATTTACCCCCTAACGTGACTTGGTGCCGCTCAATCTTTTCTATCTTGTCAATGGCCACCAGAAAGGATCTATGCACCTTCGCAAACTGCTCCTCCGGCAGTTTCTCCTGCGCCTCGGCCAAGGTCATACGGGTAAGCGTGCGGCGTTGGGGCTCATGGAATGTGAGGTAGTTATCATCGGCCTCAATGTAGAGCAACCCCGTTAAATTGATCCGTTCCCAATCATAGCCCACTTTCACGAACAGATACTCAGGCGCGGGATCCCCGGTAGTTGCTTCTGACTTCTGCTGCTGTTCCTGTGCCCTAGTGCAGGCTTGCAAGAACCGCGGGAAGGTGA
The DNA here is from genome assembly GCF_008271745.1 of Rufibacter glacialis. Classification (GTDB taxonomy): domain Bacteria; phylum Bacteroidota; class Bacteroidia; order Cytophagales; family Hymenobacteraceae; genus Nibribacter; species Nibribacter glacialis. Next base: position 349,676 of record NZ_VKKZ01000021.1, read on the forward strand.
TCGGCTTCAGCAGATAGTCTGTGACGGCCAAATCAAACCCATCCAGTGCGTACTCTGAGAAAGCGGTAGTGAAGATAATGCTGGTCTGCTTCCCTATCAGTTTTGCCACTTCTACCCCGGTGATGTCAGGCATCTTTATATCCAGGAAGATCAAGTCTATGGGGTGTTGTCGCAAATAGGCCAACGCTTCAGTGGCGCTCACGAAGGTGGCTTCTAATTGGAGAAACGGAACCTTCTGGCCGTGGTCCTGCAGAATGGCCAAGGCAATGGGCTCGTCGTCTAGGGCAATACAACGCATGCGGATGGACGGCTAAAGGGTTATAGCAAAGATTCAATTTGCCTGTACAGAGCTTCTTTGGCCGAGGGCCGTTGGGCTTGGATGGTCACGACATTTCCGGTTTTGTCAATGAGCAGGTAAGATGGGAAGATCATTGTTCCGTTGGCTGCATAGAGTTTCTGAAAGTACTGTTCCAGCTTTTTGTTGCCCAACACGTGCCTACCTGTTAACCCATAGAATTTGATGGTTTCCTGCCACGTCTTCTGTGGGTTGACGCTGTGCTCAAAAGCAATATACACAAAATCAACAGGCTTGCCTCGGAAGCGTTCGTGTAAGGCTTTCGCGTGGGCGAACTCCTCGCGGCAGGGGCCGCACCAGCTTCCCCATAGGTCCACGTACACGACTTTACCCTGGTGCGCTGGCAGAATATCCTCCAACCGCTGAAGGGAGTCGGAATACTGGGTCAGTTGGATGCCTGCTTCGTTTCCTTCTTTCCGGCTCTGCCAGAAACGTTGCATCTGTTGCTCTATATGCTTTCGGTATTTACTGGCCGGAAAACGCGCCACAAAATCATCGTACGCCTCCTGCTGATAGGCTAACTCCCCAGCCAGTATGCCGTTGTTCAGGAAAGAAGCCAGCCCACTTTCCAGCGCAGGTCCGCTTAGCCCGTGTACCAGCGCCTTGTATTCCCAAAAGCGTTCGCCCTTTTCCTTTATTTCGGTTAAAGCCACTGCGAAAGGTTTCTGAAAGATTTCTTCCACCACCTTCGCAAACTCCGCTTTGGAAGCTGCCGACACCTCTAGAAAGCGCGGATAATAGGCTAGCAGCTCTTGATAGAAATAGCTGGGTACGGCAGCGGCGTTGGAAATGGGCTGGGCGGCATGGGCTTTCTGCAATGCCTGTCGCCATTCCTCTCGGCCAGAAGCCGACCGGCTGCGGCCGCCCCACACATTGTTCGCATAGGTGAGGCGCCATAGTTTCGCGACCGGGTAATACTGGATATCGGCCTGGGTCATTTGTATAAACGCTGGGGAAAATACGCGCTTGCGGTTAGCTAATTGGGTAGCGACCATCCGCTGGTTCTGGCCTATGGCCAATAAGATCTGGGCAGGCGCGGTCAAAGTGTCATTCCAGGTCTCCGGCCCCAAGCGGTACCGCGTGAGTCCCAACTCCTGCCGGAATTGGTTTTCCTTTCTGAGACTGCCGCCAAACTGGATGTCCGCAGGAAAGGTTTTCCAATCAATAGAGAGTTCCAGGCTTTTCCGGGGCTTGGCGTACAGGTACACCCTATGACCAGCGTAGTCTAGGAAAATGACTTGGGGCTTTTGTACGGGTAGCGTTACAGCGAATTTACCTTGGGCATCTGGCTGCACCTCTTTGGAATTGGAAGCATGGAACCAAGCATCGAACGGCACGTTAACCGTTATTGCCGTTCCCGGACGGGCATTCTGAATTTGGCCTGAGAGCCGCAGTTGGGCTTGCGCCTGCCCAAAACAACAGCAGCAAGCCACTAGAAAGTAAAACAGTTTCATGACACAGGACTTTAGGTAAGGAAGAAGGGCACCTTAAGAAAAGCAAAAGAGTTAACTGAGGTCCAGATGTAAGCTGACAGTGAACGTGCCGTTTTGGGAGATCTGTAACTGGTGACGCCTTGGGTAGAGCAACTCCAGTCGTTTGCGCACGTGCGCGATACCGGCTCCGTGATCGGTTTGGCGTTCGGGAAGCAGTTGGTTTTCCACGAGTAGGTCCAGCTTCCGGCCTTTCACTTCCGCCCGCAGGCGCACAAAGCAATTCTGCTCCAGACTGATCCCGTACTTAAAGGCATTCTCCACAAACGGAATCAGCAACAGCGGGGCAATGGAGGCTGGTTGCCCGTCATACATGATGTCTGTCTGTAGGCTCATGTTGGCCCGGTCCGGTAAACGGATGCGCTGCAACTGTAGGTATTCCTCCAGAAATCGGAGTTCATGGGAAACATCCGTGAAATTTTGCTGGGCTTCGGTGAGCACGTACCGCATTATGCCTGAGAGTTGGGCTACGCTCTGGGCCGTTTTCTCGGCTTTCTCCTGCAGGGCGGTGCCGTAAAGGTTATTGAGCGTGTTGAAGAAGAAATGAGGATTCAACTGGGCTTTGAGGGCGTCTAACTCGGCTTGGGTGTGCTGGCTTGAGGTTTCTACCTGCCTTAGTTTCTGGTTGAAGGCATAACGAACCAGCGCGTAAAAGAAAGAATAGGCCAACAGCAATAGAAAAGGCACGATAAATTGCATCGCATGTAACCGTAGGTTAAAGGAAATGCCCCCTTTCCACCACACAAACAACACTCCCAGCACTACCCCCAACGCCAGCAATACGGAAGCTAGGATATACGCCCTTACACCTCTTCGTTTTAGAACCAGATGATAATTCACTTCTACCAGAAATGGGGTTATTACCAAGATGAATCCCCCGGAATCAAAGTTGGCGCTTAAGAACCTGTTCCAAGTTGTTAGAGGCGCACCCTCAGCCAGGAACAGAAAGTGTCCTTCTGTGGCTACCCGGTAGGCATACGCACCGGAATCATACAGATTGAATAAAAACCACACCAGAAAGCCATGAAGGAGGGCCTGTTGCCAAATTGAAAGACGGAGAAAGTTGTTGAGCTTCATTTGCTTTGAGGTTATCTGGTTCAAAGCAATCCAACTTTGGGCAGGTCTGCAACTAAATGGGGTGAAGCCCGGCAGGTCTGTGGCGAAATCTGCTTAGTAGAATGCAAAGGGCAAAATAAAACCGTTTCTGGCCTACTTTCTAGAAAAAAGGCTGGAAACGGTTCCGGGGAATACTTACTTGATGGGGGAACTAGGCAAGCAGGAAAGTTACAGGTCTCCGCAACACTCCTCCAGGCAGTCTATCACATCAATCAGCTTGGGGATAGAAAGGGAATAATAGATTTTGGTGCCTACCTTGAAAGACGAGAGAACCCCCTTGTCTTTCAGCGTGATCAGATGCTGAGAGGCAATAGCCTGCGGAAGATCCAGGTAATTATAGATCTCCGTCACAGTCATCTTATCTTCCTTACCCAGAAGATCCACTATGGCCAACCTTTTTGGGTGCGCCAACACTTTGAGCATAGACGCCGCCTTATCTATCTTCTTAGACTCCACTCTGGATAATAAACTTTTCATAAGGACACACTAAATCAGTACTACAAATAGACGCGCCAGCCGCGCCCTTAAACCCGCCCTACAACCCGGCTAGTTTCACACCTGAACATTACGTTACTTTAACGCATGGCGACTTTCCATGTTATAGGCATGACGTCCTGGCACTTCGCTATACGAGTTTACTTGGCTTATTGCAGATTTACGTATAAAGAAGATAATTGGATATATAAAATCCTTAATACTGAAACAGTTCCATATACAGATATAGTCAAAACCCATCAGGCAAGACCCTAGAAAAGCCAATTGGCCTTAAAAAATCTGCAATGGCCCTCTTCCAGGGCCTCTTTTCGCCTCTCCGGCAAAGGCCGCAGAAAGAAGTTCAGGAGCAAAAAAATTTGGGGAACACCTCCTCCCCTCCTTTGCTGGCTCCCTGGTTCCGCTTCTACAGCACGTTTGCCCTTTAAAAGGCACTGCAAAGGAGGTAACGTGCTCATGCCGGGCAAATTGCCCCCTGAAAACCGCCCCTTGTTAAAGTTGCTCATCCTTGCCGCAGTTACGCCCCAATACCTCGGGCTGCCACGCCCAGCTGTGCCGGGAAGCGCCAAAGCGGTTTAGGCCGGCCTTTTCCAGAATTACCCCTGAAACTTCTTTTCTCTTAAGAACAAACAACCGTTATCCTGTACCTTTGCCCCCATAACCCTAAAAACCTCTCCCCGCTATGAAAGACCTACTGACCAAGTTTGAGAACAAACGCCCTGAAATTGTTTTTGAGTGGAAAGATTCTGAAACCGAGGCCGAGGGCTGGGTAGTGATCAATTCCCTGCGGGGTGGGGCAGCCGGTGGCGGAACCCGCATGCGCAAAGGCCTTGACAAGCGTGAGGTAGAGTCTTTGGCCAAAACCATGGAGGTGAAATTCACCGTCTCGGGCCCCACCATCGGCGGCGCCAAGTCGGGGATCAACTTTGACCCAGCAGACCCGCGCAAGCAAGGCGTGCTGGAGCGCTGGTACCGGGCGGTGTACCCGCTGCTCAAGAACTACTACGGCACCGGCGGCGACCTGAACGTAGACGAGATCCATGAGGTGATTCCCATCACCGAGGAATACGGTCTGTGGCACCCGCAGGAAGGCATTGTGAACGGACACTTCAAGGCTACGGAGCCGCAGAAGATCAACAAGCTGGGCCAGTTGCGCCAGGGCGTGAGCAAGGTGCTGGAAGATGTGCATTATTCTCCTTCCCTGGCCCGCAAGTACACCGTGGCCGACATGATCACCGGGTATGGCGTAGCCAAGGCCGTAGCCCATTACTATGAACTGTGGGGCGGCGCCCTCCAGGGCAAGCGGGCCATTATCCAGGGCTGGGGCAACGTGGGCGCAGCCGCCGCCTACTACCTCTCTTCTGAAGGCGTGCAGATTGTGGGCATCATTGACCGCGCCGGCGGAGTGATCAAGGAAGAAGGCTTTTCTTTTGAAGAGATCACCGCCCTTTTCCTGAACCGGGTGGGCAATACCTTAACCGCCGATCACCTGCTTTCTTTTGAGCAAGTAAACGCCCGCATCTGGGACCTTCCCTCCGAGATCTTTATTCCGGCGGCGGCCTCGCGGCTGGTCTCTACTGAACAGGTGGAGCGCATGCAGCAGCACGGTCTGGAGGTGATCTCTTGCGGCGCCAACGTGCCCTTCAAAGACCCGGAGATTTTCTTCGGGGCCACCGGCGAGTTCGCCGACCAGCAGGTGTCTGTGGTACCGGACTTTGTGGCCAATTGCGGCATGGCCCGCGTTTTTGCTTACCTCATGGAGCAGGACGTGGAAATCACTGATGAAGCCATTTTCACAGATATTTCCCGCACCATCCGGCAGGCCCTGGAGAAAGCCCATGAGCGGAACCCCAAGAAAACGGAAATCGCCAAAACCTGCTTTGAGATTGCATTAAGCCAGCTATTGTAATTTGCAAGGCATCAGCAGTCTTATTTTATCTAATACCACCTGCCGTTTGAGAGGTCTTTTAAGAAAAAGGCCCCTCAAACGGCAGGCTTTTTTTGTGGCCTCACTTTAGTAGATCAGTGGTAGAGGAGAAGAATCCCTTTGGGAACTGGGTAATCAGGAAAGGAAAGGAATTACGCGGAAGGACAGAAACAACCATTCCTTGTATTCTTGTCCTTCTAGGTTTCCTTGTCTTCCTGATAGTACCTGGGCAACGAACGGTAATGGGGGCTTAGAAGAGCTTTTCTAGTTCGCCCACAAGATCCTTCCAGAATGACAGAAAAGGGAAATGGATGTATATAAAGATATAGTGTAACTTGTTTCCCAATATACCGCCTTTGTTGGTGTTGTCACCAACAAACCAAAAGGAAGGAACCATTCCGCTTGTTGGTGACAACACCAACAAGGGCAAAAATGCAAAGTGTTACCTGGTTGGTATAGTGTAACTGTTTGCCTATATAGTTGTCTTTCTGGTTAGGGCAGTAGCCTTGCGCGATCCTCTTTTTTTAAGGTGGTTTCCCAGAACTAGCCTGAAAATGTATTGGAGAGATTTCTCACCGCCGCTGGCGCACCAAGATCTTTCAGGCTGCTCTGGCGCTGGGCTTTCTGGATGCAGGAAAGCCTAACTCCTTCACTTCTTTTCTAATTTGTCTTTTGTTGGCCTTGGGCTACTCAGGTACTGGACCGCCCATAGCGGCGATGGGCTTTAAATTTTCTTGAACCCGGCGGCCACTAATTTGGCTACATCCGGCTCCATTACCTTTACTTTGAAGGTACGGCCGGTGGGGCAATGACAGGCGGCGCACGTAATAAGGCCTTCCTCCACCGTTAAGGTGATTTCTGCCACCGTGAACCCTTGGTCTTGGACATACTTTTTCACACAAACCTTGGTGTCTGGGGTATTGTTGCAGTACCCCCAGGGGTTGTTTCCGCACTGGACCTCGGCGTAAGCCAGCCACTGCCCTTCAGAAAGAACGCCCTCTTCCGCGCCAGTGCCTGACACCTGGCAACCCCAAAGGTTGAGGAACAGACCCCAGGCAAAAAGCTGCAATAAGGATTTTCGTTTCATAGATTTGCCCTTTCATTTTAGTGAAAGACCCTTGCCCCGCCTTATTGGTTGCAAAGGGCATAAAGTTTAACAGATGCAAGACCAGGTCATAGATATACTCCGTTTCACCTTTCTGGGGAACACTGTGCAGCAGTACCTTATCTTCATAGGGATCATGCTGAGCGGTTTCCTGTTCAAGACACTCGTTTCCAAGCTGTTTTCAGCTATTCTTTTTAAAGCCGTGGTGCAACGCTTCACCAAGGATGTCACCACAGAAGAGTTCAAGCGCCTGTTGGTGACGCCTTTTGAGGTGATCTCCTTTCTGGTGTTCTTTTACGTGGCTTTTGACCAATTGAACTATCCGCCGGAACTGGGACTACCCGGCAAAGAGGAACTGGGGCTCAAGCGTATTCTGCAGCGTATTTACAGCATTTTCCTTATCTGCGCCCTTACCTGGGTAATCATGCGCCTGGTGGATTTCATAGGCATGATGTTCTCCAAGCGGGCAGCCAGAACCCTCTCTAAACTGGACGACCAGCTGGTGCCTTTCTTCGTGGATTTCTCCAAGGTGATCATCGTGATCATTGGCTTCTTCGTGATTCTGGGCACGGTGTTCAAGGTGAACGTGGCTGGTCTGGTAGCAGGCCTGGGCGTGGGCGGTCTGGCCATTGCCTTTGCCGCGAAGGAAAGCCTGGAGAACCTGCTGGCGTCCTTCACCATTTTCCTGGACCACCCCTTTGTGGTGGGCGACCTGGTGCAGGTGGGCGAGATTACCGGGACCATTGAGAAAATCGGTTTCCGGAGCACCCGCATCAGAACGCTGGAGAAGAGCTACGTCACGCTGCCCAACAAAAGCATGATTGACAAACCCCTGGATAACCTCACCCTGCGCACCTTCCGGCGGGTGAAGTTTGATATTTTCCTCACCCATAGCACCACCGCAGAGCAACTCCAAGCCATTGTAACTGACATCCAGGCCTTGATAGATGGGTATCCGCGCACAAACCAGGACGGCCGCATCCGTTTCATCAACATCGGTCCATATTCCAAAGACATCATGGTGCTGTACTTCATTGACTCCGTTGACTATGACATCTACATAGACGTGAAAGAGGAAATCAACTACCAGATTGTGGAAATCGTGAAAAAGCACGGCGCTGCGTTCGCTTTCCCTACGCAGACGGTTTACCTGAAACGGGAAGAGTAGTAGATTTGGAGATGTGGGGATGTGGAGATGTGGGGATGTGGAGATTTGGGGATGTGAAGGTTTGGAGATGTGAGGAGGAATAAATCAGAACTCAGGATCAGTAGGGACCATCCCTTGTGGTTGCCCTTGTGCACGCTACCTCTATACAGGTTCGTGAAGAACACTTCAGCTTAAAGTCTTAAGGAAAGTTATTCCGGGCCTTGCCCGATGTAAAAGCAAAATCCCTGTTTGGGGCTTATTTTTGTGAAATAGGCCTCTAAACAGGGATTACTTTTTAACGCGGATTTTTTACGCGGAGACTGGTTTACCAGCCGGAGCCTCTGCGGCCTCCGCCCAGGATACCGCCCAGCAGGCCACCCAGGCCACCGCCGCCCATTCCAGAACCGTAGCCGCCCCGGCCGCCCAAGCCACCCAGGATAGAAGCCATGGAGCCTAAGCCGCCCATGCGGCCCCCGCCGTACATGCCGCCTCGGCCGCCCATCATACCGCCGGCCATTCCGCCGCCTAAGAGACCGCCCAGCAATCCGCCTAAGCCTCCGCCCATGCCTCCTCCCATCATTCCGCCTCCGTATCCGCCACGGCGGCGGTTCATCATGCCACTGATCACGATAGGGGCCAACACGCCTAGCATACCGGTCACCATGGCTGGCGAGATACCAGATTTCTTGAACATATCCCCGAACCCGCTTTTGTTCAGGAACGACTGGGAGGTTGGGTCTTCGCCCTTCTCCTGCGCCTGGTTGGCCTTGTCTACAAACTGGTCCAGGATGCTGAACTGGTTCTGGTCAATGCCCAGGTAGTTGCTCACCTCGGCAATGCGCTTTTGTTCATCACTGGTATACTGGCCGTCAGATTTGGCGAAACTGATGATATCAGTGATAAACGAGAACCGCAGGGGACTGCCTTTGAGAACGTCAAGGCACCGTTGCAGGCTTATCTGCGAGGGGTTCCTGGCAATAGAGATCACTTCCTGCTGGAGGTTCTCAGGCAGTTCTGCCGCTTCGCTGGTGAGTTGCAGAAACTGTATTTCGTCTTCAGACACATGCCCGTCTGCCGAGGCAATGGTCGCTAATGCGCCCAAATAGGCTCCTTTTTCCTGATCAGAGTAATCTTTCAAAAGAGCGGTGGTTTCTTCAGCCATAGTTTCAAGGGGTTGGTGTAGAATAACACAAACGACACGGCTTAAAACGAGTTGGCGTTTAGGACTGGTTTTTCTGAAAACCGGCCCTAAACGCCAATGCAGTTCCCTTTCTGGTTCTTACTTCTTTACGGCCGCCAGAATACGCTTGAAGAACTCGTTCCCGTTGGTGCCGTGCCAGCGCCAGACCACCACCAGGTCATGCTCCGGGTCTACCCAGATAGTGTTGGACCCGGCCCCCAAGGCGGCAAAGCTGGTGGCAGGCGCGTCTGGCCACTGTTTTTTCTGGGTGTTCAGCCACCAGAGGTACCCGTAGTCAGGGCCGTGCGGACCGGGCGTGGTGGCTTTCTTCACCCATTCCTTGGAGACCAGTTGCTTGTTCTTCCACTTGCCTTGGCGAAGGTACAGATAGCCGAACCGGGCCTCGTCTCGGGTATTGATCCACAGGCCACCGCCCCAGCGGGTACCGCCGCTCACGCTGGGCAGCTGTTTGCCGTTCACGTCTACGTACGAGTTCTTGTAGGGCAGGTACTGCCACGTGTCTGAGGCACCGATGGGGTCCATGATCTGCTCTTTCAGGACCTGGGGCAAGGGCTTCTCCCAGAGGCGCAGCAGCGACAGGGAAAAACGGTTGATGCGCACATCATTGTACTCATAGAAAGTACCGGGTTCTTTGAGTTCGCGGGGTTTACGCTCGCCGTTGCCAAATTCTTCCTTGCCCACAAAGGTGTGGCTCTTGCCGAAGAGTTCTCCCTCCCACTCACTGGTCTGCTGGGCATGGTGGTGCCAGGTCACCTTGCGGTTGTGTTCTGAGTCATAGCCGCCGTCTTTGATGTAATGGGCCACCGGGTCATGGACGTCTTTGATCAGGCCTTTGTCCAGGGTCACGCCCAGAAGGGTAGATAGAAAGCTCTTCGCGATGCTGTAGGTAGGGTCGGCGCGTTTGGTATCGCCCCACTCGGCCACAATGTAGCCGTGCCGCAAGATGATGCCGTTGGTGCCCGCCCGGTCTTTAGGGATAGGCCCCAGCAGCTTCCCGAAGGTTTCTTCCTGGGTAGAGAAATCCTTCGGCATCTTGGTTTCCTGGGTCTGGGCGTATAAGACCGCCTGGGCCAGCAGTTCAGGATCCAGGCCCACTTGCTCTGGTTTTCTCACCTCCCATTTATCGCCTTTCTCTGGGTAATAAACCTTAGAATTGGCCTGGGTGGTTTGGGTGCTGGTGCCGGGGTTGTTCTGGCAGGCGAAAAGCCCGAGCCACAAGAGAAAAGGAAGGAGACGGCAAGGGATCTTTTTCATGGATTAGGCAGATGCTAGGCGGTATACAATATAAGAAGGTTTGGGCAGTCCCCAGCAGAACAGACACTTTCTGCTTCTACGTGAAAAGCAGTTTTATCAGAAGAACAGGTGCTCAGAAGCAGGGCAACCGTCTGTCTTGAACCCTAACGGGTGATGGAGAACCGGTGTTCGTCCCAGATCTGGTCATTCTTGAAGATGGCTTTTTGAAAGACGCCCTCTTTGGTGTACCCATTCTTGGCCAGCACCCGCATAGAGGCTTCATTGTATTCAAAGATACCAGCGTGCAGGCGCATGAAGCCCAGCTGGTGCAGACCATACGCCGTGACAAGTTTAACGGCGGTGGTTCCAATGCCTTGGCCCCAGAACGGTTCGCCAATCCAGTACCCAATCTCAGCCGTCTTGCGGTAAACATCTGTTTGCCCTACCAACCCGATCACGCCACACAACTGCCCCTCATACGCTATAGCGAAGGTCATTTGCGGGTCTTCCTGCCCCGTCATCTGTATGAAGGCTTGGGCATCACGCACGGTATACGGGTGAGGCATCAGGTCCCGCAGGTTGTCCCAGATCTTTTTGTTGTTGGCTAAACTGGCCAGCGCTTCCTGGTCCTGGTCGGCCAACGGCCGAAGAATTATTTCCCCTTCCTGTAGCATAGGTATTTCTTGAAAGGTGTAACCGAAGTCTGGGCGTTTAGCGCGTGTTTTCCGGAGAAAGGCAGAAAACTGCCGGGTAAAAGCGACCCTGTTTCCTTTTTCCGGCCTTGTTTTTCAAAAGTCCAGCAAAACCGCGTCTGGTGCCGCAGCTTTGTTTTTAAGGCGTTACCTGAAAACCAGCAGTGAAACAACCAACCCGGTCTCTAGAACTCAAAGTACTTGGCCGCCGGCTTTACCTTTTTCTCTTCCGGCCTCTCTTCCGGTTTCTTTTTACCCTGGAAGATTTCCCTGATCTCCTTCTTCTCGCGTTTCAGGTCGGCGGCCACCTTTTGGCGGACCCGCTGCTGGTCATAGGCTACTTTGAAGTTACCTTCCTGGCCTTTGACGGTCAGGAACAGGTTGGGGTTGTTTTCTGCTCCCGTGGCAATCACCCCAAAGCGTTCGTCTTTGTCGGGCCGGTGGTTTTTGAGCGGAAGGCGCACGCGGTAGTCCATCTGCTGGTCAAAGGTGTGCGTGCCCGAGACCGTGATGGTGGACAAGCGCCCGGCGTTGGACTTGATCTCCATCTCCGGGATGTAGACCGTACGGTTCCGGATGTAGAAGTTGTTCTTTATCTCTGAGAACCGAAGATGGGCTAACTCCCCGCGTTTCACGAAAAGGCTGAGCTTTTGCATGGGCGCGAAGTTGAGCAGTTGCCCGTTCCGGAGGATGGTGTTGACCTCGGCCCGCACCAAGTCTGTGCGCGGCGACAGGTGGTGGTCAAAATAGGTCTCTGAGTTGATCTGCGCCGTCAACTCGCCGCGCAGGTGGCGCTGGGTGATAAACTGCTGCCCGAAATCCTCACACACATAAAACAGGCTGTCTACGTTGATGTTCTCCAGCGTGGCCACCGAGGTCACCTTGATCAGGGGCCGGCGGGCATCCATGCGCCCTTGCACCTTGAAACGCCCTCCTACGGCCTGTATCGCCAGGCCGGGCGTTGAGATGACCTGGTCCTTCAACTGGACCTTCCCCTGCAGCTGGCGCCCCTTAAACCGACGGAACTGCACCCTCTTCACCGTGGTGTTCAGGTCAAGCTCCAGCCGCGCCGGCATGTTGAAGCCATACGCCTCTGCTTTCCCTCCCCTACCGGCCGCCGCACCTGAGCTTTTGCCCTCAGATGCCGCCAGTACCTGGTTCAGGTTCAGGAACCGCGAAGAGACATCGGCCTCTATTTTGAGCCGCTGCCCTCTAAAGAAAACCCAGGCCAACGCGTTCCGGAAAGAGCCCTTGACCTGCACATCGGTGCTACCGAACATCCCTTTCAAGTCTGTGATAGCGATATCATTGCCCCGCAACCGGAAGCTGCCGGTAAGACCCGTGAGCGGCAACGGGTGTTGCCGGAACCGCAGGCTTACCTGCTGCAGCGAGGCAGTGCCCGCCGCCTTGACGCCAGAATGGTAAGGATTGGCCCGGAAAGCACGCAGGTTGCCCGCAAACGAGAACTGCACCTGCGCCTGTCCACTCCCGCTTCTGAGGTGTTTTACCGGAAAAAGGCCTAAAACGTGGGCTACGTCTACCTGCGCCCTGGCCTGCAACCGCAGCGTAGGATCAGTAAAGTTTTGGTACACCACTTCGCCGCTGAATGGTTTGCCGTGGAGGCGGCCCTGAATCTTGCGCAACTCCAGCAGAGAGGTCTGACTGCTGCGTTGCGCCCCATTGGTGAAGCGGCCCTCTAAGGAAACCCGCTCTATCTTCTCTTTGAGCTCTGGGTGGTAGAAGGTAGCGCCGCGCGCACCGAAGGCAAAATCCAGGAACGGGCTCTTGCGTGAAGACACCTCGCCCTTTACCTTCCCTTTGAAGTAGACTTCGCCGTTGCTTCGGTACTGACCCCACTGCCGGGAAATACGCGGCGGCAGCAAGGCCAGAATAGACTGCACATCTGTGTTCTTGCCGTTGACGTGCAGGTCTACCCGCGTTTTCTGGCTATAGGCAATCTGGCCGCCCACCTGGTACACGGCTTTGGCTATCTGCAGTTCTGAAGGCTCCAGGGCAATGGTCTTCTGCTGGGTGTCAATGCTGAGTTTGCTGGCCAGGGTAACCCGTTTCTCTTTCAGGTAGTCGTTCTGCCCTATGGCGAGGGTGTGGATGAAGGCATCTCCCTGGGCTTTTACCTGCAGCACCGGTCCCTCCAGGGCCAGGGCCGCGGTAAGCGCATGCGCCTGTACGCTGAACTTCTGCTGGCGAGGGGCATCTTGGTACACCACGTGCACGTTGCGCAAGCCTATGTGCTGCAAATCGAAATCCAGGGTCTCGTCCTGCACGGTGTCGGCGCTCTGGAAAAACCGGTAATTCACTTTCCCGTTCGGCAGCACCCTGGCGTACACCTCCCCCTCTTCCAGGTGCAGCTCCCTGATGCGGTAGCTGCGGCCCAACAGATCCCAGGGCCGGAACGAGGCATAGACCTTTTTCAGCTTGGCCAGAGGCACCGTGCTGCCGGGCACCGCCTCTGTCACTTCCACCTGCTGCAACCGGATGGCCACCTGCGGAAAATGCTCCCACCAGGTTACCTCTATCTTCTCCACCGTCACCTTGGTCTTGATGTGCTGGTTGGCCTCGGCTATAAAAAGCTGGATGATTTTATCCTGGTAAACCTGTAGCAAGCCCATGGCCAGGGCCACCATGAAAAAAAATCCGGCTACCGCGAAAAAAAAATACCGGACTAACTTTTTTCTACTTCCCACAAACTTTCTGATTTTCAGGCGTTAAATATACACCCCCTGGGGCAGGCCTCCAATGGTGAAACGGTTTTGCAGAAAATTTAAGTATTTTTTCAAAACAGGATTTGGTAGTTAAAAAAACAACCCCCATATTTGCATCATCAAAACGGGGACAAAAGGTCACCAAAACAAAAAGAAGGGGTGTTAGCTCAGCTGGTTCAGAGCATCTGCCTTACAAGCAGAGGGTCGCTGGTTCGAATCCAGCACGCCCCACTTCAAAAGCCTCACCTACCCGGTGAGGCTTTTTTTATGCTCGTTCTTTTTCAAACACTCGATCCATCCTTCCCTGGAAACAGCCGCCTTATCTTCCAATAAGAGTACCGGGCACCTTCCTTATTTTCCTGTGGCATTTAAGCTTATAAAGCAGGAAGCCTGTTCTTGTTGAACAGGCTTCCTGCTTTGATTCATTTTCCTTCCTCTATTTTACGTACTGCTCCTGCCCGGTCTTCCTGAGAAGGCCCAGGCCATGCAGGGTCTGTAGCAGGTTATCTATCTGTTGCAGGCGCTGCGGTTGCTGGGGTTTGGCCACGGGCTTGAACTGCTGGTACAAATCCTGGGCAGTGGCGGGGCGCTCCTGAGTAATTTTGCCAAAGACCTTGAGAAAACCCGGCTTGAGAATGAGAAGACCGCCAGGATCCTGCATGCGGATAAGGCCTGGGAGCGGCCCAGCGGGCTGAAGTGGGGGTCGCTAGGGAAGACGGGACAGGGATAGAGAGCCGTAGCTTCTATAACAAGGCTGCGGCTACGGCCTGGCTCCTCTCATAGCCTGCCCCACCCAACCTCCGTTAAGGCAATACAGATGTTCTCTGATTTTTCAACCTTGTACTCTAAAGAGACCGATAACCTTGTCCTGAAACCCATGGCAGAATGCGCCCCCTGTGAAACCAATCCTGGGTAAGGCCCGTCACCCATGTTGTTCGATGAAAATAAGGCTGGCATACCAAGAGAAAAGCCCTTCGATGCCAGCTGTGTAGTCATTAGCGAGAGGCCCTTAAAGCCGTGGAAGAGAACCTAAATGCCAAAGCAGAGGCATTTAGGGAGAAGAGATGCAGAGAAGCAGTAGTCACCCCGCAGACCCCTTATAGGGTGATGGACGGAGGGAGAATCCTTGGATACCTCGATTCCTTCTACAAGGCCCAGCAGTACGGGCTGTGCAACCTGATAGGCCAAGGGTTCACCGGAGAGAAGTACGGGGACTTATAGTAGAATACGTAGACAATTGCTTAACTAAAGTCAGATATAAGTATGAAACACAAACAAGGCTTTTGTTTGTGTGACTTTGTGTAAGGAGTCTAAGGTGAAGATGTTGGTAAAAGTCTCCCCTAGTATAAAAAGGCTTTTATCTGTGAAGGTAAAGGTGGTAGATTCCTGAATCTTGTAATTGGACGAAAAACATCTTCTTCCAAAAAGGCTATGCAAAATCGGAAGACCTGCCATCACCAAGCCTACAAATAAGTTGACGAAAGGGAAGTCTACAAGATGGCCTACTACGATTCGGAATACGCCACCATGAAATACTTTGAGCGGGGAAAGCTCGTCTTCATCCAGTACCATGCCTTCACGCCGAGCGAGGAACTGCGGAAAATACTGGCAGCCGTGTTAGAGTTGGTATCCACGAAGGAGGTGGTGTTGGGGCTGGGGGGCAGCCGCAACATGAAGGTAATTCGGCCCGCCGACAGAGTTCCAGGAAGTAGAGTCCACTGGGAAGCAATTCCTTAATACCCTTGCCCGCCGAGCGCAGCTAGGAGGAGGTATGTTTAGCAGTTCATTTTACCCTCGAAAAACTGCAGGCTTTATATGTCTCGCCCGGAAAAGTCAAGTGGGAACAATAACCACCTACCCAGTCCGACTCAGCCAATTCAAATGACTTCTGCCACCACCGCTCCCTCATTACCAACCATGCATATTGGCTTCCCTCTCGTTGTTGAGGTTAAAAAGAATGTCATTTATCTACTTACGACATGCAAGTAGTTGGATACGACGACTCATTTCTTCGCCAATCTCCAGCAAAGATTGCTTTTCATCTTCTGTAAAGTCATAAGGTACCGGTTTGGCAATCCCAAGGGTACCATAGAGTTCCCCATCCAGCAGCATGGGTACAGCAATAGACCCTTCTACTTTCGTTTCTTTTGCCGCAGGGCGGGCCACACCGGAGTCATCCTTCTGTAAGTTGCACATCTCTACAGCCAGTCTACGTTCTGCAGCTATTCCCGCCATACCTTTGCCTATTGGAATCTCAGTCATTTTAGGCAGTAAAAAGTCAGGTATGCCCTGGTGTGCCTGTAGTTTAAGAAGCTCAGATTCTTTATCCAAGGTATGGATAGTACCTGTAGAACAGTCAAAAGCGGATATTATATCAGATAACAGCTGCTGCCAGTTAAGCTTAGAATCATCTTGCCGGAGAGTTGCCAGAATAGTAGAGGTGGTTGCCATAAATTCTCTCTTTTTAATAATAGATACCTGATCGTCAATAAAAAAGTGGACTTCTATTTCTTCAACGGGCTTTCATGATACGTTGGACGGGATTCCTGTTGTTGCTTTACAGCCAGATGGGCCAGGATAAGCTGAAATACCTCTGTGGCCTGTATATCCGCCGAAGGTACCAGTTCTTTCTTATTTGAAAGGAATACGGGCCATTCTGCTGTCGAATCGGGGATACGCCCATGAGAGCCTTTTACCAAAGTGGCATCCAGTGGAATTATGTCCATTAGGGTTCTGAAGCCTAGCTTCTTTTTTAGCAACTTGCCCGCCACTAAGGGCAGCAGGAAGGTGATTTTCGGGTCGGCGAACATCTCCACTGGGTCATAGCCTGGTTTCTTATGGATTTCTACGGTGCGTGCGAAGTCAGGGGCTTTTTTGTCATCTAGCCAATAGTAGTAGGTAAACCAAGCTTCTTTGCCGGCTACCGCCACCAATTCCCCGCAGCGGTGGTGCCCCAGGCGGTATTTATCCCGTTCCCCGCCAGCCAATACCTCCTCCACGCCCGGGACCTGAGCAATAAGCTGTTTTATCTCCTCTATCCTGTCTTTGTCTTTTACATAAATATGGGCCACCTGATGGTCTGCTACGGCAAATGCCTCACTGGCACCTGCATCTAGTAGCTCAAGGCCACGCTCCTCACGAAGGGCAATAAGATTATGCGCCCGCAAGACCCTGTTCAGGTGTACAGGCTGGTTTACCTCAGAGATACCATACTCGGAAAGTACGACCACATTCGCCCTCCGCGATTCATAGAAGGGTATCAAATCAGCTAAGACGGCATCTATCTCCTGCAGGTCAGTGGCTATGCGCGGATCTCCCGGCCCTAGGCGCTGCAAATTGTAATCCAAATGGGGAAGATAAATGAGCGTTAAGGTCGGGTCATATAATTCATCAGTTATCTTGGAGGCGTCCGCTATCCACTTGCTGGATTTGATAGATGTTTTAGGCCCCCAATAGTTGAAAAGAGGAAACATCCCCAGCCGCTCCTGCAGAGTGTCTCGCAGGCCGGCCGGATGGGTATAGCAGTCGGGGAGTTTCCGACCGTCTGCCAAGTACTGCGGCCTGGGGGTGAGGGTGTAATCGGCGGTAGAATACATGTTGTACCACCAGCCCATGTTGGCGCAGGTAAAGGACGGATCCGCCGCTTTCGCCGTTTCCCAGACTTTCGCGGCCTGTACCAGTTTGTTCGACTGCCGCCAAAATTTTACTTCGCACTCCTCCCGGAAGTACCAGCCGTTCCCCACGATGCCATGCTCCTGAGGGGACTTTCCTGTCAGGTAGGTGGCCTGGGCGGTACAGGTCACCGCAGGGAAGACGGGCCGGATAGCAACCCCGTCAGCCTGCTTCGCCACCCAATCAGCCAGGAAGGGGGTATTTTTACCTATCAGGGACTGCGTGAGCCCCACTACGTTTAAGACTACCGTCTTTTCCATCCTCATCTAGGTTAATGGTTTTCATGACCCACTCCAACTCTCGCCGGATGGATTGCGCTAAATCTACCTTTAGTCCTTCGGGCAGCACTTCCCACGTATAGGTCTCTACCTCCAGGTGGTTCGTGACCTGTCGGCTCCGGAGATAAGCCAATACCTGCACGATATCCTCCTGGGTCGATTGCAGCCCCTTGAAGGAATCCGTGAAAAGGGGTATATGGAAATGTGTTCTCCATTCGATAGCGTCGCTCCCTGGAAGGGAATCCAAAGCAAGGCCCAGGTCGGGATAGTGGGTGAGGCTGCCAGCCGCGTCCCTGGCCACTACCTGGTGCAGGTACGTTGACTCGGCGAAAGGGGCAAGCATTTCCCGCAGTGTTGCCCTTCCGGTGCCATCGGCCGGAACTTGCGCCTTCAGGGCGGCGCTGAGCTGGATTTTCCCAATGCCTATCCCGGCTGCTGTTAGCTTGGCAAAAGCTTCTGCCGGCTGCTCATAGGCCAGCGCAAAGTGGCAGACATCATAGCATAATTTCAGGTGCGTTAATACTGCCTCTTTTGCCTGTTGCTCATTTAATCCTCTGGATAAAACCAAATCTTCAACTCCTGCTGGAAGCAGCCAGTCATGGAAATACCTAATTACTTCCCCACTATTCTCAAGGAAACCGTCCGGTTCCGGTTCAATATCAATATGAATTAATTTGCCTGTTTCTTCTTTGATTAGAAGCAACTCATTTACAAGGTCTATCAGGTGAGCGGTTGCACTACCTAATACGGCCTCTTTTTCCGAGGTGCCTGAATGCCAGGGCTTGTAGGACAGTGGGGAAGTAGAAATGCCTCCATCCACCCCTTCCGGCAGAAGCGCGGCCAGAATATGCGCCAGCCGTTTCGAATAATCTAACCGGGCAGAGGTTGTCCAGTCAGGTTTGTGCACCTCGTCCTTTACGACCTGGTTATGGAAACCTCCGAAGGGAAAGCCGTTCATGGTAAATATATAGAGGTCATTCTCCTGTAGCCAGGTACGGAAAGCAGTCAAAGTACTATTTTCGGAAAGTTCCCGGCTGGCCAGGTCTGAAAGGCGCAGCCCTATGCCAAAAGGTTTGTCCGGGGATAACTCTTTTTTCAGCGCCGGCAAGTACCTCACCAAGCTATCAAACACATCCCCCCAGGCCTCACCCGGGTGGATGTTCGTGCAATAGGTTAAATGAAACCTGTCTTGAAGATGCATCACTTGGAGTTAAAATGAAACGATTACGCCGTCACACCAACTAGACTGGAAGGTTGCCACTTCCGTAACTGGTCCACAGCTTCAGCTATCAGCGTTTCATTCAGGTGATGGACTTCAACCCCAACGCCAATCTTCTGAAGCAGCATGATGGTTAACTGCCCACCCAGGTGCTCCCTGAATTCCTCCAGCCCCTGCAGTATATGCAGCTTTCCGGCCGACGTTTCCAGACTCTGGGAGAGCGCAGGGATATAGAGGTCAAAGCCCAGTTCGCACAGCAGGCTAAGGATGTCATTGCATTCCTTTTCACTGAGCATGCCCGCCAATTTGGAGTACATCACATCTAAGGCAATGCCTATAGCTACCGCCTCCCCGTGGCGCAGCTTATAATCTGTCATCTGCTCGAGTTTATGTGCGGCCCAATGCCCGAAATCCAGCGGACGGGAAGAGCCGAATTCAAAAGGATCACCACCGCCTATATGCGCCACATGCATTTCTGCGCAGCGAAAAATCAGGTCTTGCATCGGTTCCATCTCCCGGGCAGCCAGTCTCCGTGCATTCTGCTTTATCTGGAAATAAAAGGAGGCATCTTTTATAAGGGCCACTTTGACTGCTTCCGCTATTCCGCCGCGCCAGTCACGGTCTTCGAGCGTGAGTAAAAACCCGCTGTCGTTTAGCACGGCGAAAGGCGGCGCAAATGTTCCCAGGAAGTTCTTCTTGCCGAAGGCGTTCATGCTGTTTTTGACACCTACACCGGAGTCGTTCTGGGAAAGAACAGTGGTAGGCACTCTGATAAGGCGGATGCCCCGGTGTGCGGTGGCGGCGGCAAAACCAACCATATCCAGCACGGCCCCACCCCCTATGGCCACCACGTAAGAATGCCTGCACACCCCAAAATCATTGATGGCCCCTAGGACCCGGCCCAAGAGGGCCGGGTCGTTCTTTGCGGCCTCCCCCCCCGGTACCAGTACAGGGGGATTCACAGCGGATATAGCAGCAGCATGATGTGCCGTATAGGCGGCGAGCTGCCCTACTAATTGTGGATGCGCTTGGGCCACCCCTTCATCCAGAACAACGAGCACCTTATGAGGCCCAGGGCTGTTTTGTCTCTTTATAAGGTCAACCAGCAATGGGTTATCCAGATGGAAGAGGCCTTCTGTAAAATACACTCCGTAGGTAAAGGGTACCTTAAATTCCTGTACAATTGATTTCATATGGGAAAGGGAGATTAGATGCCGTTCCAGTTAGCTTAAGTTATGGCGAATTTTTTGGCAATGAAGCGTGAGACTGGAAGAAGGAGAAGCACCAAAATCCCGTATTGCCAGCCGGCAAACCCAGCTGCCATGCTGGCATTCATGGCAATCAATGCCAGTACACCCGCCTTAACTGCCTGCATAACATAGGCAGGCTCTTTGGCTGGAATTGCTTTTAACAGTGGCGGGAATATGAGGTAGGCAAACAGCAACAGGAACGGCAAGCTGTATAACACGTTAAACTGCGGCAGCAGGGCCAAGCTGATGATTCCCCCTATAACCACGCCATAAAGTAAAACGGCTCCCTTGAGAGCAAACTGGTTGCCTCCGTGCACTTCTCCACGGCTTACCATGGTAATGGCGGAGATGTACACGACCGGAATCAAGGACAGATACCAGAATTGCTCTACAGCGGTTGGAATGGCACTGATGCCCAGAAGCAAGTTGCCCCCGCGGCAGGCGCCCATGTTCACAGGACCGAGAACGGGGTGGTGTTTCCCCTTCCAGTCATACAACAAGGCACAGGCGGCGATAGCACTGGCGATAAATGCGCTTAGCACAGATACCTGCCCGGCAGCCAGAATCCCAAGCGCCAAGAGCAAAGTCCCTAGCATGGTAGCTCCCAAAACGGTGGCTTTCCCGCTTGGGATTGGCCTTTCAGGACGCTCTATCCGGTCAAGGTCAGCATCGAACACATCATTAAACACAACCCCACCCCCGTAAAGGCCTATAGTGGAGAGCACCAGCCACAGGAGAGAGGCCAAGGCTATAGAGGGAAAGGAACTACTCTCCCAAACTGCAACCGTGACCAGCGCTCCAGAGGCGGCGAAACCCATCATAATGTCGGCTATGGCCGTCACGATATTGGCAGGACGCATTAGCCTGACATAGGCAAGGATTCCCATTACTGCACTATATTATCTTCCAACAGGTTCGTCGATACTATTTCTCCGACCACAGGCGCCTGCCCGCCCCGTAGGATAGAGTTATCCGAGAATTTATCGCGCTGGTCTATGGTTACCTGTTTCAGCCAATCAGACTCTTTCATCTGGCCGCTCTGCCCAAAAGCATCTAAGGCATTCTGGTAGCACACCAGGCGGACATCTTCTTTTGAAATGCCTCTTTCCAACATTAGCAAAGCGGTCTTAGGCACCGATAGCGGATCACTTACCCCCCAGTCAGCAGAGCTGTTTACGATAATCCGTTCTGTGCCATACTGCTTCACAATCTCTACCATCCGCTCGTTCCCCATTTTGGAGTTAGGATAAATCGTGAATGCTGCCCAAAAGCCTCCGTCTAGGGTGTCTTTCACGGTTTCTTCATTGTTGTGATCCACTATTACCATGTGGGGCTGAAGGCCATGCTCCAGGGCCACTTCAATGCTTTTTATGGTGCCCGCCTTCTTGTCGCGGTGCGGTGTGTGGATCTGCACCGGCAAGCTTACCTCTTTGGCCAGGTCCAGTTGCAGCCGGTAATACTTGTCTTCGGCGGCCGTCTGGTCATCGTAGCCAATCTCGCCTACGCCAACCACGCCTTCCTTCAGGACGAACAATGGCAGAAGCTCCATTACCTGCTCCGCCAATGCTTCATTGTTCGCTTCCTTTGAGTTTAACCCTATGGTACAGTAATGTTTGATGCCAAATTGGCTGGCCCTGAACCTTTCCCAGCCTAACAAGCTACTGAAATAGTCTTTAAAGGAGCCTACCTGGGTTCTCGGCTGACCCAGCCAGAAAGAAGGTTCTATGATGGCCACAATGCCGGCATCGCGCATCCGGGCATAATCATCGGTGGTGCGGGAGGTCATATGTATGTGTGGGTCTATATACATCATGGTTTCGGGAGTCATGGTTTAAGTAATGGTTAGATTGCCGTGAGTGATTTCTTGCCGATGTAATCCCAGCTAAGCTCGCCTGTTTCTATTCTTTTTTTCAGGGAAGGGCGCGCTTCCAGCAACTCTTTCGCCTTCACAAAACTGCCTTGTGAACAAGCCAGAGCCGCCGCTTCCTGTTGAAGGGGATCTGGGTGGGAGAATAACTTTTTGATGTCACCTAAGAGAGACTCGTTTATATAAGGTCCTACAAGCCTCCAAAGCTCAGGAGTTACCAGCCGGTTCGCGGCCCACCGCTCATGGGCGTAATCCGACAGGATACGGGCAAGCGTGGGATTGCTGCATTTTTCCAAGCCATAGATGCGGTACAATGGCTTTCCAGTAAACACCGTCTTCAGCACCATCTGGTTCCAGGCCCCCTCCTCCAAGTAATCGGCCGGATACGGGTTATCCAGGGCGATGGCATCGAATACGGTACCCATGTTGGTTCTGACTCCTTCTGCCGCCCTGAGCCTGAACGCCTCCGGATAGGGCAGCAAGGGCAAGCTGGCATATAAGGCCACCAGCTCGCCCATCTCCGCGGTACTGAACAGCTGATCTGTTTTGGTTAGAAAGGTGCCTTCGTCCCGGGATGGGGTGGCGAGCAGAAGGAGAGTACGGGCGGTCTGGGCCAAGGTCCAGTTGGAGGGGTCAAAGCCAGGGCGAAGGGCTTCGGCCTTTTCCAACTCAGCCTTCTCCGGGTGCAATAAGCCCCTGCCCGTAAAGCGGGGTGCAGCACTAAAGGCAAGGAATAGTTCCTTTGGGGAGTCGGCCTCACTTACCTTCTGTATCTTCTCCCCTAGCCAGCCGACCGCTTCCGGTGAGGCCTCCTTTTCATACAGGACAGAAATAAAACCAATGAGTTTCTCTATATCCGCTTGCTGCATATTCATAGGGAATCAGATTTAAGGTTACCTCAGTTCCGAAGGGATGACAATGAAATATAGGGTATCCTAATTTACCAGGCCGCTTTGTGCGCATACGGGCTAAGGTGCTCCGAGTTGGCTGCTCCTTCTTACCTGGTCTTGAGCCGTTTAAACGGAAGGCCGACCGCCAGAGCAGGCACGGAAAAGGCGATAAGAAAGGTAGTCCGCCCCTGATTCCGAAGTCTTTTCTACATGTCCTACTTCCAGGCACATACAGGTCTCTTCGTTGTCTGCCTTTTCCTTGGGATTGCAGGGAGACGGATTCCCCTGCACGCAGTGGTAAAGGGGAATCCAGGGCATATATCCCGCTACTTTTTAGGTTTCTGAACCCTTGGTGGCAAAGCTGAGAGGTCCGCTGGAGGCCCGGAGCCGGCTACCCCGGTTTTACTGATCCGCCAAATCACCCCTGTACCGGGTATTGGCAACGGGAAAGGCCCTGCCGCGGCCACATCGCCATGGATTACCCCTATGTCCACCACATAGAGAGCCTGTCCGTCGGAGGAGAATTTCGCCTCTACCGGGTGCCTTGGGCCGGCGGTGGAGACATGCTCAAAACCTTCGGGGCCCGGGGCCCCGTTGCTCAGGAACGGGGCTGCTTCCTTTGTCGCTGGGTCTATCCGCACCACCACATATCCGGTAGCGGGGTGCGGATCCCCTGTGATGGGAGTGGCTGAGCCGAACTCTGCCAGGAACATATGTCCTCTGTAGCCAAATGTATTATTGGTGCTGAAGTCGAATTTTGTGGAAGCCGCATTCTCGGGACGCGTGAGCCATGGTTTCTCGACAGGGGGGTGTTCGGCCATCAAAAACTTAAGTTTTGGCCCCCGCGCCGAGCGGAACTGCGGGTCAGTTACCGGGATACCGCTAGAGTAATCGGGGTAACCATACCAGCCATCCTGGCGAATCTGGTAGATGTTGTCTTTGGCGTTGGCAATGGGACGGCTGCCTCTTTCATCATAGCCGTTGTCTGTCACATACAGCTGGCCGTCCGGCCCCCACATCACCCCGAAGGGGTTACGCAGTCCCCAAGCATATACTTCCAGCCCTGACCCGTCAGCATTCATTCTCATGATGGTCCCACTCGCTTTCACTTGTCCCTTTACAGTGCGCCTGTGCTCGCCAAAGGGCTGGAAGCCCCGGGTGCGGACCAGCAGGGAGGTCTCCCTGTTCCGGTTAAAGATACTGGTGACGGCATACGTTACATTACTCCCCAGGCTGAGCAGGTTACCCTGGCGGGCCAGGACATTGCTGGGCTGCGGGGTCAGGAAGCTTTCGCGGCTCAGTTTGATGTCTTTGGCCGGAATGTCATAGACATCCGGCCAAAGCAGAAGCCATATATAGGGATAGGCGTTATCCAATCCCACCACCCCTGAGTTGGAAGCTACGCCCTGCCCGAAATAGATCTTGCCATCGGGTCCCACTGTCATCTGGTTGTTGAAGTGGTCCCCGTAACTCGGGAGGCCCGTGACCAGGTCTTTTACGACGCCATCGCTTCCCACCGTGGAGATTTTTCCCCGGTGGGAAACATACAGTGAACCCCTATTCCAGAGAATATCAGTAATTGGGCCCAGAAAGCCGTCAGCAAACAGGTTCATCTTCCCTTCTGGGGTGATTTGAAAGACCCGGGCCGGCGCAAACGGGTCCCCATACACGTAGCCGGCCTCTGCCACATACACGTTGCCGCCTTCATCAAAATCTATGCTGGTGGGCCAGTTCAAATCCTTTATAAACACTTCAGCCTTGTAGCCTGGCGGAACCTTGGCGGCTACCGCATCCGGCACCGGGACTACAGGCATCTCTTTGGTGAGGATACCTACCGGGACGGAAGGCTTTTGGACAGTACAGGCAACTGCTAGTGCGCAGGACAGAAACAGATAAAAGAGGTTCTTCATAGCTATATATAATTATTTGTATATATTATCATTCAATTTAATGGCGTATAAGCAGGTGGAAATATGGTATAAATGGTATAAGCTTTTAAAAGATATCAGCCTCTTGGCCAGGGAGTCAGATAGCAGAGCCGAATTCCAAAACAGCTCTATAATTTATACGGTTATCTAGGTGCTCCTCCTAAATGCATTATTGAAGCATCATATACTAGCTTGAACCTTACTATACGGAAACTCCAATATTAGTTTTCCAATAATACAAACTAATGCTGGAAACGCAGAATATAGGTTCATGGAAGGCTTATAAATTACAGTAAAAGCGATTTGTAAAAGCCTTCTTCTTGATGCGTCTCTAAATATACATTGGTAAAAGGATGCGGTGTGGCTACGCCTTCTTCCATGTTGTGCTGCACGTTCCACTGTTGGGCCTTTAGGCAGTCGGAGTGCACACGATACCAGCGCTACCACGTTAGCCTCTGAGAACCCATAGGCTGTTCTCCTTGAAACGGTAATCTGCTTTTAATTCAACAAAGCCTCCTCAAATTACTGAGTGTCCATATAGTTGGCGTACCCTCTAAAGGAATCGCTTCTCAAAGAAGTAATTAAGGAATCTGGTCTGGGTTTACACTGGCCACCTAAATCTACGATGGCAGATAATTTATGACGTGATTAGGAATACCTTCAGTTAGCACAGCACTATTGAGATAGCGCTGTACATCGGCTAGTACTTCTACTTGGAATAACTGCAACGCCTTTATCACCTCGTCTAAGGTTCGGGTGGAATGCCCGCCCATATGGTGTTAATGGATAACCCCTTGGTTTTATCTAGCTTGAATAGAGGTATACTGCACTTGCCACAAGAGGTGATGAGTACTCTGCCAGGCCCCCAATCTCCCTTTGTCCCCTGCAATAGCCCGGTTTACAGAAAAGGCCCAGGATTTTCATTTAGCCCAACTATTACCTATATTATTGCGGTGTGAGCCACCCTTATCCAACTAAATTTAGGCAACCTTGGAGGAGTTCAGCATGCTTACTGGATTATTACAGCAAGGTAGGCAAAACCCGTATCCTCTCAAAAATCTTAAAAACCAAAACTCTGCGGTTTTATATACGCCGGAATGGAGCCAACGAAAGGGAGTATCCTACTTGAAATCCAGCAATTCCTTAACGGGCATTTCCAACGCCTCACTGATAGAGAAAAGCAAATCAAGGATTAAAGCATTTCTTCCTTTCTCAATTCCTAGCCCCATCCTTCAACCCTAAGTTCCCGGTTCTTACGCTCCATCGCCATTTCAGGTGTTGAATCAATAATCCGCCTGGCAAACGCACCCGCACCTGTCAGCAGAAGGCTCCAAACCTGATATCCTCTTCCTCATCGCTCCCTGTAAGAAGTAAACCTCCCTCGCGTGACATTAGAGACATTATATACCAGGCATTGAGCCAAGCCTTGGAGGGAGTATGGGAAAGCTTCTGAAAGATGTTTATGGGCATCCTTTCATCCTTTTTGGTAAAAGATTAGTACCTTAAGATAGTAAGGACATAAAACTCTGAGGCAGTGACTAGTTCTGATATAAAAATCTTTCTGCCGGTGTTCCTGCTTGCCTTTACAGGGGTCTTCCTGATTTGGAGCTATACCTTCAAAAAAAGGATACAGAAGGGGATGGAATACTACGCCTCTCCTTTCCATCGGGTGAACCATCTGTTCCTGGCAATGCTGGGTTTGGCGGCTGTTATTGTGGGTGTCTATACCTTCATGCCAGAATACTATCTACTGTTGGTACCTATTGACTCCCTTGACAAGCCTCTTATCAATGACTTGGGCGGTCTCATTCTGCGGGTGGCTTTGTTCTGGCTTCTCTCTTCCATGATCCACACCTATCTCCTTTTCGGGACAATCAGTGCGGAGAACCCAAAGAAGTCAGTTGAAGTCTATGCCTACGCCCAGAAGATCGTCTTGGTCAGCATAGCTTTCATGTTAGTGGGCTTAGCGGTCACGATCTCCAGCGTGGGCGCTTTCCTTCTTAGCTTGATTGGCTTGTTCTCCTACTACCGGGCTTTTCTTAAAGGCACTTCCTGAGCATTGGAGCCGCTCCAACTACAGGGGTGATTTTTCTTGTTTATAAGTGCATTAGCTTTCTATACTGCTTCCATCAAGGAAAAGACTTATACCTGAAGTAAAACCAAATGCTTAGGCCTCAGTTACTGTTGGTTTCATGGCAGGTTCCTCTAAAAGCTTGATGCGGGAGGGTTTCCCAACAATCCACAGGATGTCCCCTTCCACAAAAGCTACCTTTGAATCAGGGTTCATCATCTTTTTACCCGCTCTTTCAATTCCCACAATCAAGCCATCTGTTAGCTCCCTGATACCAGATTCTCTTATGGATTTATTCAGCAGGGGAGAAGACGAAGATACTACCAGTTTCTGGAGCTTGACATCCTCTTTCACGGCCTTCATATTGACTCCTGGCGGGCTCTCATCCAGGACAAACAGCCGAAACGATTCTATGTTCTCGTCCACCCCAAATACATAAATCTTATCATAGGGGTAAATCCTTTCGTATCGGGTAGGAGGCATAATGGTCCGGTTTCCCCGCTCAATGACCGCTATGTTCACGCCGAATTTTTCCCTTATCTGGAGTTCCTCTAAGGTGCCGCCAATAATGGCAGAAGATGGGCTGATGAGGAAACTGGTCAGGTGCGCCCCCCAGGGAGCAATCTGGTGGTCATCGCTTATCTGACGGTCATTCAGGTTAGAGTAAAAACTATCTTCAATGCGGGTATAAAAATTCTGCACCTTCTCAGAGAAAAGCGCCAACAAGGCAATGATGCCCACCCCCGCCAAAATAGCGACCCACGTAGAGAAGAACTGGTTTAATAGAACCACACATATCAAAACGGCTACCCCAGCCCGGGCAAACTCCAGCACGATGATAACACTGTGGTATTTCCGGTTGGCCCAAAGCCGGCTATGCGCCTCTTTATGGGGGTGGTGCCGGGCCAGCGCCCACAGGAACGGGGCAATCAGCACCAGGGTCACGATCGTAGTCCAGATATCTGCCCGTATTCCTTTCTCCGCATTGGCCACTATAAAGGAATAAAGATATCTGTCTGCCAGCATGGTGATGGCAATGATGACAATGGCATACACCACCATGTTCCGGACATAGGATTTCAAAACCATTTTCCAATCACTGGTGGTATTGATGGTATAAGCCCCGGTACTATAGCGGTTCAGCAACGCCTTCCACCGCTCTGGCAACACTGACTCCACAAAGACATACAGCGGCTCAGAAAACCGGATCATATAAGGCGTAGTGAAAGTGGTAAGGGCCGAAACCGCCACCGCAATAGGGTATAAGAAATCACTCGTGACTTTTAAAGACAACCCCAGCGTGGCAATGATAAAGGAGAACTCCCCAATTTGAGGAAGACTCATGCCAGCCTGAACCGAGGCTTTGAGTCCCTGCCCGGCCAGAAGGCCGCCCCCGGCAACACTGAAAACTTTCCCTAATATGGTGATACAGGAAATAAGGGCAATAGGACCCGCATACTTCAAAATCATCTCCGGATTGATAAGGATGCCCACAGAGACAAAGAAGATGGCCCCGAACAGGTTTTTTACCGGCCCTACCAAGTGCTCAATCTTCTCAGCCTTGGTGGTTTCCGCCAGAATGGAGCCCATGATAAAGGCCCCCAGAGCCGGGGAAAAGCCCGCCTCGGTCGCTAACTTCACCATTAGAAAACAAAGGGCAATAGCCACTATCAGCAGGGTCTCATCATTCATGAGTTTACTGGCCCATTTCAGGAAAGTAGGTATCAGAAAGATTCCTCCCAGAAACCAGACGGAAAGGAAGAATCCTAACTTCAGCACGGCGGCCAGCATCTCTGTTCCGGCAAACTGCTGACTTACCGCCAGGGTAGAAAGGAGCACCATCAAGAGAATGGCGACTAAATCTTCCACAATGAGCACCCCAAACACCAGGCCGGCAAAGCGCTGCGATTTAATCCCTAGCTCTTCAAAGGCCCGGATAATAATGGTGGTAGAGGAAATGCATAGAATTCCGCCCAGGAAGATACTGTCCATGGTAGACCATCCCAAAAGCTGACCAGTGAGATAGCCTAGCAGGAGCATGATCACTATCTCTACCAGGGCCATTATAGAGGAGGCCCCGCCTACCTTCGCCAGCTTTTTAAAACTAAACTCTAACCCCAGACTGAAGAGGAGGAAAATTACTCCAATCTCGGCCCAGAGCTGTATATTTTGGATTTCTTTGATGGTGGGGAGGTGGGCGAAATGAGGGCCTATTAACATGCCCGCAATGATGTAGCCCACCACCAGAGGCTGTTTGAGCCGCTTGAAAATCAAGGTGGTAACTCCTGCTGCGGTAAGCAATAAGCCCAAGTCAGTTATGAGGGGAGGCAGGTGTACCATAACTTTCTAATAAATTAGAACCGTTCAGGGCTCCATATTTCATCCAAAAAGACCAAAATCCTTTATCCCTTCTTTTCAAAAAATAAAGCTTTTACTCTACAAAACGAGGCCATAGGTAGAAGACAGATTCCTGATTATCCAGAGATTTTTACGGAACGGCACCCAACCGTTCACGGCATTATCTAAATGGATATACGCAAAGTTATAGATTTAGGCAAACTACCTCTGCCCGCAAATAACCAGTTTTGCATCCTTTGTAGAGGAGCACTTACAGCGGACCAATCAGGAGGTGGTAAAAGTGTCTCTGAGAAAGTAGCGGGTCTTAGCACGTCTATCGGTGACCGGCCTGAATCACAAAAGGCAGTAAGAGCCAATAAGGTTACTCCCCGAGGATGTTCAGCCTATTTGTAACGATCCGCTCTCCAAGGCAAAAATAACACTAGAACCCCTCCGGTTGCGTTGCTTATGAGAACTGCTGATAAAAACTACTCTTTTTGGGGTACCGTACACCGGCGTCAATGGAAGAACTATCTTTTAGCCATTTGCTGGTTAATTTTTTACCGGGTTCTTCGTGGCAAGTACAGCGTCTATGGTTTTATTGACTTCTATGGACACTGTATGAGCAGTTCCCCCTATCTTTGAACTTTAAACTTAAGAACCCGTGAACTATTCCCCATTCCTCGCTCTATTTATTCTTGTGGGCTCCTCTTGTGATACCATCACAACAACGGCTACTGATGCCGCCTCCAAGGCGGCCAAAGATATCGCTAATACTGAGTTTGAACGCCATACTGGTATTGATTCAGTATCCACCAGAGTCGGCTCCCTGGACACGCTTGACGTAGAAGGTATCATCAAGCGTGAGGTGAACCGCGAAGTGCAAAAACAGGCAGATGAAATTTTGCGTTGATGGGCTAAGCAATAGTTTCTAAGGGGCCCTGCTTAAGGTATGGGTGTGTTAAGGCGAGAAGAAACCCAATTGACAAACGTACCACAAAGGCAGATCAGGATGTGACAAGACGGTCTGGCCCTATAGGCTCACCTGGCGTTTTCAAGGAGTTTTGTAAAAAGCAGGCTGAAAAAAGAGATGGCTACCAATGATATTCATCATTACCGTGGCTATTGTTTTGACGTCATTTGTCAACTCCTTCATCGCTTTTGTCAAAACGTCAGAAAATTACGTTTTGGGCACGCTCAACCATACTCGCCTACGGGGTGAAACCCCAAAGGAGCTCTCCTTGCAGGCACTACAATGGGAAGCGGTTCCTCATAGACTGCTTTCTTTTTTATGCTCTATAAGAAGGCTCGCCAGAGAAATGGAAGGCAAAAACCCGGGGACAGGGCGATTTCCGCTCACAGATACAGGACAGCGGCGCATGTGCAACTTCTGAAACCGAGACAGAAGCCATCCTTCCCAAACGGGGAGGGATACCACCATTGATCCTGCCTCGCACTACTAGCCCAGACCAGTCTACCTTGGCGCCCGCAGCGGTTCGCCTACGGCAGGGATAGTATCACCTACTTGTCAATCTATCGTTAACATCACCATTGAAATAAATTGTAAGAATGGAAGTGAATAGCACCTTTTGGATTGGGTTCAATCTTTTTGTCCTCCTTATGTTAGCCTTGGATTTGGGGGTCTTCAACCGCAAAGCGCACGTCGTGTCTGTTAAAGAGGCACTGATCTGGTCAGGGGTTTGGATCTCTCTGGCTTTGGTTTTTAACTCCCTCGTTTATTACTGGTTCGGGGAGCACAAGGCGGTTGAGTTTTTAACAGGGTATGTTCTGGAGAAGACTTTGAGCATTGACAACATCTTCGTGTTCGTGTTGATATTCAAGTATTTTCAGATACCGTCTATCTACCAGCACAAGATCCTATTCTGGGGGATTCTGGGTGCCCTGGTCATGCGCGTGATTTTTATTTTCGCCGGGGTGGCGTTGATAGAGAAATTCCACTGGTCTATTTACCTGTTTGGCGCCTTCCTCATTTATACCGGCTACAAGATGTTTGTGGAGAAGGATAAAGAGATGGAGCCAGAGAAGAATCCTGTCATAAGGTTCTTCCGGAAAATAATGCCTGTCACAGATCAACTGGAGGGTGATAAATTCTTTGTAAAAAAAGCAGGGAAGGTTTTTGCCACCCCCCTCTTCCTGGTGCTCATCCTGATTGAGATTTCTGATCTTATTTTTGCCGTTGACAGCATTCCGGCCATATTGGCCATCACCCAGGACCAGTTTATCGTTTATACCTCCAACGTTTTCGCCATTCTGGGCCTTCGCTCCCTTTATTTCGCCCTGGCCCATGTGATCCACCGGTTTGTGTTCCTTTCTACAGGACTGGCCTTTATTCTAATTTTTGTAGGGCTTAAAATGGTAACGATAGACATCTTCAAGGTTCCCACTTTCATTTCCTTGATTGTCATCGGGTTTATCATTACGGTAAGCATTGTATTTTCATTGATAAAGACCAAAGATGCAGATAAGGCCAGTTAGAGCGCTGGGCACAGCAGTATAGCACAACAAAAAGGCGCAGGAGCCCACCTGGCAGGCGCACGTATGGCTACAATAGGCAGGATTTTCATTGCTGGAAGGAGGAAAGGCAAGTTGAATGCAAGCCCAGACGACCAATTTCCTTTGCTGGGTTGCCCCCAGCAAGGACACTGGCCAGGGCCGGGAAACGTCACCGTGCGCTCGGGCAACATGGGTCGTGTAGGCCTTCCAGCAGTATAAAGAGGGAATAATACTTCGCCTACCGGATTTGGCCCTGCGCTGAAGAACTTTGTTACACCGCCTAACTACACCAACCCCCATGGAAGGAACCGACCGCACCATCTGGACCATTGGCCATTCTACCCGCAGCCCCGAGGAGTTTGTGGCCGCCTTGCAGTCTTTCCACATAGAGGTGCTGGTGGATGTGCGCCGATACCCAGGCTCTAAGAAATATCCTCACTTCAATGCCTCAGCCTTGGAGACGTACCTGCCCGAAGCCAGGATAGACTATAGGCCACAGCCCGAGTTGGGCGGCCGCCGAAAGCCCAAACCGGACTCAGCCAACACTGTCTGGCGAAGTGAATCGTTCAGAGGCTACGCCGATTACTCCGAGACCCCGGCGTTTGAGGAAGGGATAGAACGTCTGAAGGAAGTGGCCACCGATAAGCGCACGGCTTACATGTGCTCAGAGGCGGTGTGGTGGCGCTGTCACCGGGCCATCATCTCTGACTACCTGAAGGAAAGGGGCTGGACGGTGCTCCACATCATGGAGGCCGGCACCGTGAAAGAGCACCCCTTCACCGCCGCCTACCTGGAAACGCATCAAGCCGGTGGCAAGCCAGGAGAATAAGGACCTTTCTTCTCACAGGCCTCTTTTGCCAGGCAACCCAACCTGCTTTCCCTTTATGCTTTCAGGAAGTTTTTGCGGAATCTGCCGTAAATCAGGGCAGACGGGTGTGCCGCCAATTGCGTAGTTTTGCGTTCCCTAGCCCCACCTACTATGCACTTGATAGAAGTTAACAACGCGGCCACCGTCAAAGCCTTCCTGGACCTTCCTTCTACTATCTACCAGGACCACCCTAACTGGATTCGGCCCCTGGACAAGGACATTGAACAGGTCTTTGACCCTAAGCAAAACCCCAACTTTCAAAACGGCACCGCCATCCGCTGGATTCTGCAGAACGCCCAGGGGCAGACCATCGGCCGCGTGGCCGCCTTCGTGAACAACAAGACCAAAGACGCGTCTGAGTACGTGACCGGGGGCATGGGCTTTTTTGAGTGTGTGGAAGACCAAGCGGCGGCCAATACCCTGTTCACCGCCTGCCAGGATTGGTTGGCCGCGCAGGGCATGGAAGCCATGGACGGACCTATCAACTTTGGGGAGCGGGACCGGTGGTGGGGACTGCTGGTGCAGGGGTTCACGGAACCTAACTTCGGGATGTTCTACCACCCGCCCTATTACCAGCAGCTGTTTGAGAGCTTTGGGTTTCAGGTGTATTTCAAGCAATACACCTACTACATGGACACGCACGCGCGGTTCGGGGACAAGGTCTACCAACGCTCAGAGGCACTGGACGCTACCCCGGGCTACAGTTTCGGGCATCCTTCCAAGAACAACCTGGAGAAACTGGCGCAGGATTTCCTGGAGGTCTACAACAAGGCCTGGTCGGGGCACTCGGGTATCAACGAGATGACGCTGGAGAAAGCCATGAAGATGGTGAAGAGCATGAAACCCGTGATGGTGGAGCAGCTCATCAACTTCGTGTACTTTGAGGGCAAGCCCATCGCCTTCTTCATCATGCTACCGGAGCTGAACCAGATTTTCAAGCACCTGAACGGCAAGTTCAACCTGCCCGCCAAGCTCAAATTCCTCTACCACCGCTGGCGTTACAACAAACGCACCGACAAGAAGGTGTTTGGGGTCATTTTTGGGGTGGTTCCTGAGTTTCAGGCCAAAGGCGTGGATTCCTACCTCATCTGCCACGCGCAGGCGCCCCTGAACGCCTACGGAGCCCGCGAGATTGAGATGAACTGGGTAGGGGATTTCAACCCCAAGATGATGCTGGTGACCCGGGGCCTGGGTGCCCGCATCTACAAGACCCACGTTACCTACCGCAAGATTTTCGACCCGGCTAAACCGTTCACGCGCTACCCGATTATCAAATAAGCTTTGCTGTTTTAGTAGGGCTGATTTCTGAAAAACAGCCTTAGAATGCAATAGCCCCTATAGAATTGGGTTTTTGGTGAGCAGGAACGGCAAAAGATGCTTTGGATTGCGCAGGTTCAGCATCGCTTAAGACATGGTGCATGCCTTTTGCCATGGCTGGCGTAGCGACTGCTTATGGCAAGGGCCCTTATGCTACTCCGTTGCATAGCTGCCCTTCGTGCGCTCACGGCCGCGAGGCCCCGTCTTCCCCTCTCGCACTGCCCTTTCGGCCTGAGCTGTCTGTTCCGCTCAGTGATCGTCTATCCAGGGCCAAAAGCGAGGCGCGCTCGGGAAAGACTGGAACTGGGGAAAGTTAGTAAAGGCGGTAAGGAGAACCCTGTAGAGACAACGGCACCGCCTTGTCTCCCACGCATTCCTTTCTTTTGCCCCTACGCATTCATTCGTTGTCTCCTACGCTTTCCTTTCTATTGCTCCTTGGCATTCCAGATACTCCCTCTTTGAAGGAGGCAAAGGGGGATGTTTACACCTTACGAGTACTTCTTCCCTTGGCTGTTCCCAGGCTTCATACCGCCCGCTCAAAAGACCTTGTAGTGTCTGCAAGACCTGCGAGTGTCTGTGCCAATATCGTTTCAAGCCTATTTTCCCGAAACCACCGCTAAAACAAAGCCGTCTTTCCTCGCTCAGCACTTTTTAAAGGGCTGGAAAGAGAGTAATGTGGAAAAAATCTCCTAAAAGGAATGTTCTGAAAAAGTAAGCCAGAAACGTTAAGAAGCGTCTTTCTCTGAAGCCAACCTCAGGAAAGTCTCATGCAGTTTTACCACCTGGGGCAGCACCAACTGGGCATCATCGTTGTACAAAACGAACTGGGACCGGTGCACTCGCTCTTCTTCGGGCAGTTGCTTGGCCATGATGGCCTCCACCTCGGCAGGGGTGCGGTGAGGGTCGCGTTGCAGGGTGCGGGTCTGGCGCAGGGCTTGGGGAGCAGAGACGGTGAGCACGTGGTCTACCTGGGTATAGGCTGAAGACTCAAACATGAGGGCTGCCTCTTTCAAGATATAAGGGGTCTGTTGCTGCGCCACCCATTGGTAAAAGTCTTTGCGTACCTGCGGGTGCACCAGGCCGTTGAGTTTGGCCAGTTCTTGGGCGTTGTGGAACACTTTCTGGCTGAGGTAGGTGCGGTTCAGGTGCTGCTGGGCATCAAACGTCTCCAGCCCGAACGCCGTGATGAGCTGGGCCCGTAGTTCTGGATCATGGTTCATCACCCACTTGGCGCGGCTGTCAGAGTCATACACGGGCACGCCTAGCAGTTGGAAGCATTTGCAGACAATGCTTTTGCCAGATCCAATTCCGCCGGTGATCCCTATTTTGAGCATATGTTATTGGGGAGCCAGGGAGATCTTCACCTTGCCGGGCAGCACCGCCACCTGTCTGGTATGGGGCGACTTCTGCAGCACCGTAGGCACAATGGTGGAATCTGCTGAATTGAATTTCAGGAAATCCAGGGCCACCTGGAACAGGTCGGGCTGGAGCAGGTCACGGTTCTGGGGCAGGTACGAATACTGGAGCACCACAGGCCCGTTCACCAGCTTTAACCGGTATCCGGCGGGGAAGTTCTGCAGAATGGGCTGCATGGGTATCTCCTTCCGCTCCAGGGCGGTGACTTTGAACTCCACTTCTGCCTCGCTCACGTCTGCCTTCACCAAAGAAGTGAAGTCATGGATAAGCAGCACCTCTCCTTTGAAAGGGGCCGTCAGGCTTTGGTCAGGCGGGGATAACAGGAAAGGGTTGGGGAATTGGTCCAGGATCAGTTTAGGCCCGGTAAAGGTCACCGAATCTGGCCGTATCTTGACTGCCCCCGTGAAGGCGTGGCCCGGGGCAACGTTTATTTGTGTGGTATCAATGGCCAACGGGAACCTGCGGGTCACCAGTTGGTCAAAGTCAAAGCTGATGGTGTCGGTAACCACGAAGTTCAGGTTCAGGCCGTCTAACACGTTAGAGATGGCCGGCCGCAGCACATGCCCCGGCAACCGTTTAATAGTGGGCAGGTTCCGGAAAGTGATCTCGGCTGGCTTTACATTGAACATCAGGCTCTTCCTAAGCAGCTTCCATCCTTTCCCGGTCACGTTGATGACCACCTCTTCCGGCAAGGGCTTTACCGGCAACAGCGCTTTGGGGTCATATTTGAATTGGATGGGGTAAGAAACCTGCGTGGTATAGCTCTTGTTCAGGGCGTTCAGGAGCCAGAAAGTAGCCGCCGTCAAAAAACAAAGCAACACCACCCTCCAGTACTGTTTCTGCTTGGGCGAAAAAGGCCTCAGTAACCAGAGGAGGGCGTGCTTTGTTCTGTTGAATGGCAAGGGCGGTTTACGCGTTAGTAGGTTCTGTGTTGGCGTTCACCCGCGAGGTAGCTTCCACGGCAATGGCTACTTTGTCAAATTTCAGCTTGATGCCTTTGTCAACCTCAATCCAGACGGTATCATCATCAATGCTGAGCAGGCGGCCGTGCAGCCCCCCAATGGTGACCACGTTCATGCCCCGCTTCAGCTCTTCACGGAACTTCTTCTGGTCTTTGGCTTTTTTCTGCTGCGGGCGCACCATGAAAAAGTAGAACACCAGAATGATCAATCCAATGAACAGGAAGTTGGAATACAGGTTGGCCCCTTCTGGGGTGGCTTGCAATAAGATGGTTAGCATAAAGGGTTCTTAGATTATAAACGTACAGGTCCGTTGGCTCCTGCCTGGGGCACTGCGCCGATGACGTTGGTTTTGATGGTCAACTGGTTAACCTGCGGGTCAGTATTAGCCGTGATGGTGATTTGCTTGGACTGCTGGCCAGATCTGCCGGCCGGGTCATACTCCACCTTTATGGTGCCGGTTTTGCCGGGGGCAATAGGCTCCTTGGGCCACTCTGGCACGGTACAGCCACAGGTGGCGGTCGCGCTCTCAATCACCAGCGGGGCCTGCCCGGTGTTGGTGAAGGTGAACGTGTGGGTTACCTTTTTGTCCTGCTTGATGTCGCCGAAATCAAACTCGGTTTCCTTGAAGGTCATGGCTGGCTTAGGGCCGGTGGGGTTCACTTCTTCCTGGCCGGCTACATTAGGGTTGGTGGCCGGATCGTTGGCGGCTATGGCACTTCCTTCAGAAGCATTCTGCGCCGTTACGGTAGCGGTTTCTTCGGTGGAGGCTTTTTTCTCGCAGCTGATAGTCCAGAGACCACCTGCCAGGAGCAATGCGATTACAAATTGCTTTTTCATAAGGGGTTACCTACGTAAGAATAGGACAAGTTACAAATTAGAAATGATATGCTGGGCAAATTCTGAGGTAGAGGCGGTGCCTCCCAGGTCACGGGTGCAGCAGTTTTTATCCAGCAGGGTCTTCTCCAGGGCGTTTTCAATCTGCCTGGCCTTGTCGTGCAAGCCCATGTGCTCCAGCATCATCAAGGCAGAGCGCAGCAAAGCGGTGGGGTTCGCCAATCCTTGGCCCGCAATGTCTGGGGCCGAGCCGTGCACGGCTTCAAAGATGGCCATGTCATCCCCAATATTGGCACCGGCCACTACGCCTAGACCGCCTACTAAACCGGCGCACAGGTCAGAGAGGATATCCCCGAACAGGTTGGTGGTCACCACCACGTCAAACTGCTCTGGCTTGCTCACCAGCTGCATGCACATGTTGTCAATGATCTTGTCATCCCACACCACGTTGGGGAATTCCTTAGACACCTGCGCGGCGGCTTCCAGGAAAATACGGCCCGCTGATTTCAGGATGTTGGCTTTATGGGCCACCGTCACCTTCTTGCGGTTGTGTTTCTCTGCGAACTGGAACGCGGCTCTGATGATTTTGTAAGAACCCTGCACGGTCACCCGGGCAATGGAGTCAGAGATACCTAGGCGCTCGTCAAACGTCTCCAGGCCGGCGTACAACCCTTCGGTGTTCTCGCGGAACAGCACCAGGTCTACGTTCTCAAAGCGGGTTTTCACGCCTGCCGTGGTCTTGGCCGGGCGCACATTGGAATACAGATCGAATTTCTGGCGCAGCTGCACGTTGACGCTCTTGAAGCCCTTGCCCACCGGGGTGGTGATGGGGCCTTTCAGTGCGATTTTGTTTCGTTCTAAAGAGTCAATAAGGCGTTGGGGAATCAACTCCCCCATGGCGTCAAACGTGGTTTGTCCGGCGTTTTCTTCTTCCCAGGTAAGGGGCACTTGTGCGGCTGCAAAGATCGCCTTCACGGCTTCTGTGATCTCAGGACCTATCCCGTCGCCGGGAATAAGGGTAACGGTTGTCATGGTCAAGGGGCTTATATTTCCTTCTTACTGTTTATTTCGTTAATAAGCGTATCTACGTCCATCAGCAGACGCTCCGCCTTGTCACGGGCATCTTTGATGACGCGCTGCCCTTCGGTTTTGGCGGCAGAACCTTGCTCTTCTCTTCCAGCAATCAGGTCATTGGAAAGCTCCAAAAGTCTGGCGCGGTATTTCTCTAATTGAAAGCTCAGTTTGTCACGGGTTTCCCGGCCTTTCTCCGGCGCAAACAAAATACCCAGCACCGCACCTGTGGCGATACCGGTGGAAAAGGCAAGGATAGCATTGGTTTTTTTGCCCATAGTTTTAGGTTGTGATAAGTATATAAGACACAAGTAGCAAGATGGCAGGCGCAAGACGTTCTCCCGGGCCTTCTGCATCGGTACTCAGGAAAAGCCGCGGCGCTTACGGTGCCAGGGCTTCTTCTGTCAGTTTCTGTTTCAGGGGTAGTTTCATAAAAACACGCCTGAAACCGGGGCACTGATAGCCCTTCTTACTCATACGAACGAAAACCTGCCGGGATTATTTGTTGTCCAGCAACCCTCTACCAGATTTCCGGATGGCACCGCTCGCGATCAGATCCTGCGACAACTTGTCTAACACCCCGTTGATGAACTGCTTGCTTTTGGGCGTGCTGTACACCTTGGAGATGTCAATGTACTCATTGATAGACACCTTCACGGGAATGCTTCTGAAAATGTGCATCTCGCAGAGAGCCATCTTCAGGATGATCTTGTCCATGAGGGCTACCCGCTCCACGTCCCAGTTCTGCACGCTTTCGGCGATCATGACCTCGTATTTCTCGTCGTCTTTCAGGGTCTCGTAATAGAGTTCCTCAAAGAACGCCTTGTCGTCATCCCAGCTGGCAGACAGATCTAACAGGGCCAGGTGCTCATCGGTGTTCTCCTCCAGCATCTTGATGGACTTGTTCACCAGGTTCTTCACCACAGACTTGTTCTCTACCCAGTTCAGGTCTTTCTCCTCAAACAGGGTCTGCAGGTTCTCGTCCTTAAAGATAACGTTTTTGAAGATATGTTTGAGCAATTCATGGTCTTGCTCATAGGTAGGCTCTACTAGTTCCAGATAGGCCAGCACTTCCTCGTCTTTCTTGAGGTTGTTGCGGTAGATCTTCTGGATCACCTCCATGTCTCCGGCCCAGCTCAGGTTTCTGCGGATCACGCGCTGCTCCAGGAACTTGTTGGCCAGCAGTTTCTGCAAGGCTTTGTTCTCTAGCAGTTTGCGCAGGTTCACGTCTTTCCGCTCTGTAAACCGGGTGGCGGCTTTCTGCTCTTCGCTGTCAATCTGGTGCAACAGTTCCTGGGCTACCAACAGCGTAAGCAGGTACCGGTCATAGATTTCCTCAGCGGCGGCCAGCATCTGGTTCCCGAAGAATTTTAAGTCTTTCTTGAGGGAGTTCTGGTAGAAGTTCACGGCCGCCTGGGTGGCGTCTAAGATCTCCCGATCTTTTTCCTCGGTGTCAAATTTGCGGGTTTTGTACCACTCTTTGAACAGCAGACTGGCAATCTGCTTCTGCCCTTCCAGCTTTCTGCGGTCCTGGGCCTCAATGGCCATCAGGTCTGGGGCGAATCTGTCCGCAATCAAATCCAGGGCCAACTGGTAGTCTGACCCTTCTGCCTGCACGTAGGCATAGATGGCTTGCATCGCTTTGATTCGGAGTATTCTGCGGTTGAGCATGATAATAAGGAAAGAACGTGGTGAACGTGAAAAATACGGTAAAAGTTGGCGTTTGAAGCGGCGGCGTTACAGGCTGTACGGCCTTACCCCCTATTCAGCCGCAAAGGTCCGAACTTGTAGAGGAAGAAACAAACGGTCCTTCTTTTTAATTTCCAGTTCCAAAGCGTCCCAACTACGCCAGCGTTGGCAGGAAACGACTTGTGTTTAGAGCCTGTTTTGCGGAAAACAGCAGAGAAAATCCGGGGCACTCCTACACCGTTCCCTTTTGCCTTTTGCTCCCTGGCGGACACTGACCAACTGGCGCGAGACTATGGTCTCGTGCCCAAGGATGAAACGAGTCTCCAGACTCGCCGGGAACCACCGGCAGGTATTTTGTTCCGCAGATGGCTGGGGGTTGGGTTCTGCTCTTCTATGCACGAATTGGCTTCCTGTGATTGGAAGGAAGGACCATAGACACTCGTAGGAGCTCCGCACACTACGAGGTCTTTTGAGCGGACAAGGTTGTAATGACAAGCCTCCTTTTACCGCAGGGTTGATTCATTCCCGAGTTTGCTTGATGTTACGTTAGCCAAATTCGGTTTAGGGCTTTCGCCTCACGGAAGTTTAAAACTTCCGATCATTTTAGGTCCAAGTTGAAAACTTGAACCATGTTTATTGGTGAATGAATCAGCCCTATCCTGAGCTGTAGGAGGGCGCTCAGACGGGTGGGTTGTGAAAGCGGTCATGGAGTAAGCCATGCATGGTTTCGCTGCTGACGCAGCGAAGGGAGTCAGGAGACTCCCCATCATCTGGAGGCACGAGTCTGGAGACTCGCGCCAGAGCGAACAATGCGCCAGAAAAATATGCAGCAGAGGAGGACTCGCGCCAGAGGAAATATCGCACCAGAGCAGGACCCGCATCAGAGGAGGTATGCTACCAGAGAAGATTCCTTACCAGAGGAAATCCCTAAATAGAAAATACCCTAAAACGAGAATGCGTTCCCGGCCCAGCTCCGAAGAACCAGACCGACAACGCATTCACTGCCCTTGTTCCTTTGGGGGGAAGGGGATTAATAGGTTTGCTTGATTTTAGCCATGTCATCAATACGCTTCTGCGCTAATTGGGTGGCGGCTTTCTGCGTGTGGGTGTTGTCGGCCTCTGCTTTGGCGAAGATGTTCAACGTGGTGTTGTAGATCTGCTCGGTCTGCTGCATGGCCCACTCGCGGTTCAGCTTCTTCACTTCTGAGTACACGTTGATGATACCGCCGGCATTGATGAGGAAGTCTGGGGCGTAAATGATTCCCTGTTCCACCAGGGCGGGGCCGTGGATTTCCTCGTTCTTGAGCTGGTTGTTGGCGCAACCGGCAATCACCTGGCACTTCAAGCGGCTAAGGGTATCATCATTGATGGTGGCTCCCATGGCGCACGGGGAATAGATGTCCACATCCAGGTCATAGATCTCGTCTAAGCCTACCACGGTGGCGCCGGTATTGGCAGAAATACGCTTTAAACGCTCCTGGTCAATATCCGTGATGAACAACTGGGCATTTTCTTTGGTGAGGTAGTCAATGAGGTAACCGCCTACGTGACCAGCGCCTTGCACAGAGATTTTCTTGCCGGCCAGGCTGTCATTCCCCCACGCTTTTTTAGCAGCGGCTTTCATGCCCATGTACGTGCCATACGCCGTTACCGGTGATGGGTCACCGCTGCCGCCCTGCGACTCTGGCAGACCGGCTACGTGTTTGGTTTCCATGCCAATGTAGGCCATGTCCTGGGTGGTCATGCCCATGTCCTCGGCGGTGATGTACTTGCCGTTCAGGTTATTCACGAACCGCCCGAACTTGCGCATCATGGCCTCGGTCTTGTCTTTCTTGGAATCGCCTATGATCACGGCCTTTCCGCCGCCCAGGTTCAGGCCTGAGATGGCAGATTTGAAGGTCATACCGCGTGAAAGACGCAGCACATCGCGCAGCGCTTCGGCCTCACTTGCGTATGTCCACATACGGGTACCGCCCAGAGCCGGGCCCAAAACGGTGTTGTGCACGCCAATGATCGCTTTCAGGCCGGTTTCCTGGTCGTGGCAGAAAACAACCTGCTCGTGCTGATATTCGCTTATTTGGCTGAAAACAGAAGACTCCTGCTCTGTAAGTAGTTCTTTAACTTCCATCATGATTTGTTTACCTTGAATACCAACTGGGCTTTGTTAGATATTGGGGAAGCTTATTGGTAATTTTGATGCAAAATTAGATTTATATTTTTGAAGACCAAGGAAATCCTAACAAGTGTTAGTACGTATTTTCTTTAAACGCAGCCCGTGAAATCACTTAAATATTTAAATAAATATCTGCTCAAATATAAATTCCGCTTTTTCTGGGGAATTGTGTTTGTGATCGTCTCCAACATCTTCGCCATTATCCCCGCCCAGGTGGTGCGCCACGCCTTTGACCTGGTGCGCGAGGGCATCACCATGTACCAACTGCACGAGGGGTTTTCCCAGCAGGAGCGCGTGTATGACTCCTTCGCCCGCAGCACCTTGTTCTATGGCGGCGTGATCGTGCTCATGGCCCTGCTGCGCGGCATTTTCCTGTTCTTCATGCGCCAGACCATCATTGTCATGAGCCGCCTCATTGAGAACGACCTCAAGAACGAGATCTACGCCCACTACCAGACCCTGCCCCTCTCCTTCTACCGCCGCAACAACACCGGTGACCTCATGGCCCGCATCTCTGAGGATGTGAGCCGCGTGCGCATGTACCTGGGCCCGGCCATCATGTACGGGGTCAACTTGCTGGTGCTCTTCCTGATGGTGATCCCGTACATGCTCTCAGTGAACGTGGAACTGACCCTCTACACGCTCATGCCGCTGCCCATTCTCTCAGTGAGCATTTACTACGTGAACAACATCATTGAGCGCAAGAGTGACGAGATCCAGAAAAGCCTGAGCGGCATTACCACGTTTGTGCAGGAGGCGTTCTCGGGTATCAGGGTACTCAAGTCCTTTGTGCGGGAGCAGGACTCACATGCCAACTTCACCACCGCCTCTGACACCTACCGCAACAAGTCACTGGAGCTGAACTTCGTGAATTCGCTCTTTTTCCCGCTTATCCTGTTCCTGATTGGCCTGAGTACCATCATCACGGTGTGGTACGGCGGCAAGGAAGTGATCAACGGCAGCATCACGCCCGGGGTCATTGCCGAGTTCCTGATCTACGTGAACATGCTCACCTGGCCGGTGACGGCCCTGGGCTGGACTACCTCCCTGGTACAGCGGGCGGCGGCCTCGCAGCAGCGGATCAACGAGTTCCTGAACACCAAAACCGACATCGTCTCCCGGAAGAACCTGGAGAAAGAGATCAAGGGCGCCATTGTCTTTGACGAGGTGGATTTTGTGTACCCAGACACGGGCATCCACTCCCTCAAGAAGCTGTCTTTCCAG
Organism: Rufibacter glacialis; assembly: GCF_008271745.1. Lineage (GTDB taxonomy): Bacteria > Bacteroidota > Bacteroidia > Cytophagales > Hymenobacteraceae > Nibribacter > Nibribacter glacialis. The sequence goes on from NZ_VKKZ01000021.1 coordinate 392,737, forward strand.
ATCAACCCCGGTGACACACTGGCTGTGATCGGTAACACCGGCTCGGGTAAAAGCACCATTGCGGCCCTCATCTGCCGTTTGTATGACGCCACCGGCGGCCGAATCCTTATTGATGGGGTAGACATCAGAGACTACAGCCTCACCAGCCTGCGCAGCCAGATCGGGTACGTACCGCAAGACGTGTTCCTGTTCTCAGACTCTATCCGGAACAACATTGGGTTTGGGGTAGACTCCCTGCCTGAGGAGAAGATGTTGCAGGCTGCCAAAGACGCCGATGTCTATGAGAACATCATGCGGTTCCCGCAGCAGTTTGACACGGTGTTGGGCGAACGGGGCATCACCCTCTCCGGCGGGCAGAAGCAGCGCGTGTCCATTGCCCGCGCTCTGGCCCGGGAGCCTAAGATCCTGATCCTGGATGATTCTCTTTCGGCGGTAGACACCAAGACGGAGAACGCCATTCTCAACAGCCTGCAGCGCGTGATGGCCAACCGCACCTCCATCATCATCTCGCACCGCGTGAGCTCGGTGAAACTGGCCAACCGCATTCTGGTGCTGGACGACGGCGTGGTGGTGCAGCACGGGAGCCATGAAGAGCTCATGCTGGAGACCGATGGACTGTACCGTGCCCTCTATGAGCGTCAATTGCAGACCGAGGACATTGATTAGCCCTGTTTAGGGCCTGTTTTTAGAAATACGGGCCCTTAACAGATAGGCTTTCATTCACCAGTTGGGCAACAATACCTACGTGGTTTTAGAGTAACTTGAGGCGTCAACTTCCTCTGGACATGATCAAAAGAGCCACCTCAAGCCTCCTCCTGCTGGTATTCAGCCTGCTCCCGCTGTTACCCTCACAAGCACAAAACCACTTACAAGCACAGACCCAAAAGGAAAACATCCAAGATCTTATAAACCAGTTGGTGACTGCCCTCACTGACCAGGGAGCGGTGGGTATCTATAATACTGTGTACCGGGTAGGTTATATAGAGGTGGACCAATGCCTGCTTACCTACCAGGTCACGGAAAATCTAAGACGCACGCACGTGGTCTCGTCCAAAATATACAAAGTAAACCTAGCCGGGCTCACAGTTGATGTACAGGCCGAACGTTCGCTTTCTCTTTCAAATGATCTCTATCCAGCTACCGTGACTGTCATGCGGCAAGCTGCGCCGTATCAAATCCAAAAACTTAGTTTAAGTGATTTTCAGGTAGGAGTAACCGACCCGGGGTATCAGGAATTAAACCATACCTTTGAATCCACTTCGGCGTTTTTCCCTCTTAATAAAAACACCAGCCAGATCAGGGACTTACTCTTGCGGCTATCATCTGCTTGCCAACAGTAGCAGAGCGGCATTTCTGGCCTGTTTTTAGAAAACCAGACCCTTAACAGAAGAAACCGGCACAAATTCTTTAGAAGAAACGGCGCCCCTCTTTCGCACCATTTGTTTTTTTGTTTACTTTGCAGCAGATACTAGTAACCATCGGGATGTAGCGTAGCCTGGTATCGCGCCAGCATGGGGTGCTGGAGGTCGCAGGTTCGAATCCTGCCATTCCGACAAAAAGCTCGTTGTTCTTCAGGAGCAACGGGCTTTCTGCTTTCTCACCGGCGCGTTCCTAGGCTGTTTTTAGGGAAACAGGGCTAAAACTGATCTTCTCTCAATGACTCCCTCTACTCCATCCGCCCAAAGTCATGGCGCAGCACGAACATGGTAAAGTGGACGTGGTTGCCACCGCGGCCCACTAGCTGAGACATCCACATCCCTTCCAGAGTAAAGTGCTTGTTGAATGTGTAGCCCAGGCCGCCATAGACCCGGTTAGAGTCAAAAGGCTGGTCCCGGATAATCACCCGCACCTCATTCCGGAGGATGCCGTACCAGGGGCGCTCCTCCTGCTCTTTAGGGCCCAGCGGGATGCGGAGCGCCAGCTGGTACCGGAGCCGGGTATGGTAGCCTTGCCGGAGCCAGCGCTCCTCTACCTGGTAGCGGTGCGAGATGCCCACGCCGCCCACGCTCCCCCGCAGGGTGAGGTTCTGGTAGAGGCGGTTTTCATGGGTAAGCTCTGTTTCTTCTTCGGTAACGTAGTTGCGGTTGAAGAGGTGGGCGTATCCTGCCCCCAGCGAGATGGGGACATCCTTGAAGGCATGTTGCACCTCTCCCCCTACATAGCCCACCCGCGGGTCTTTGAAGAGCTGGTAGCTGCGGTATTGCAGGTGTGCGGTCACCGCCCACTGCGGATTGATCCAGTAAGAGCCGGAGTATTGCCACCAGTGGTTGAGTCTATTGGATTGACCAAGACTCTGCAAGGCCATCAGGAACCCACTTAGCACAAAGAACAGAAATGGCAGTGCTCTCATCTTTTCTTTCTTCCTCCTCCGGTAGCGTTTACTTTAGAAACTCATAAGACAGTATCTTCTTTACGGAAGAAGCCTTGCGGTAAGGCAAGGCTTCCTATATAAAAAGCTGATTCTTGAGAAGGTCTGGGAATGGAAAATCATTTCCCCTTCTCTTGCTGCCAAACCACCCCAAAAGGCGAGCTAGCTCTTTTTCTTCAGGACTATCTTTTCAGCGTGCTTGGCCACCATACGGCTGTAGAACTCACGCAGGCTAGCGTACTCACTAGGCTCGAAAAAGGTTTTGCTGATGTTGAGTTTGCTGATGACTTGCAATTGCCCGTTCACCATTTGCGCCACGTAAGTGAATTTGGCGGCATTGCCCGGCAAGGTGATACTGGCCGATTGCGGCATCTCCTCCAGGGCATAGCCTTGGGGCAGGTCATAGGTAAAAACGTAGGTCTCGTCTACCGGCGTGGAGAAGTCAATGGGAAACTGGCGTTCCGTGAGTTTGAAGGGGTTTTCTCCCTGGCCGTGCGTGAGCATGGGTGCGAGGTACAGGAGGTCAGCGGCCGCCCCGTCTCCGGTCCGGTTCAGCTCATATTCCTTCTTCAGGGACTCTTGCAGATTGTCCAGGTTATGGATTTTCACCCCCTGGCGTACCCAATCTGGCCCGGCGTTCACAAAGTCTTTGATATAGGTTTCCTGCCCCTTGGCCCTGATGGCGGAACGGGTGCGCAGAGCCGGCACGCCCAGGAAGTTCTCCGTCAGGGTGCCGGTCACCTCACCGGTGGGCTGTAGTTTGAGCCGCCCAGACACCATCTGCATGTTCTTCTCTACGCCTGTGAGGGGTAGCCATTTTCCGGCGGGGGCCTGCACTACCCACCCTTTGCCGTTCAGGCAGCGCAAGGGCAGCATCCCGAAGGGCAGGTCTTTTTCGGTGGCATCTAACAGGTAGTTCTTGCCGCCCACTGAGGCACAGGCAATCACATAGTCAAACTTGCTGATCATGGGCGAGTTCTCCAGCGGCCGGCCGTTGTCGCGGGTACTCACCAGCATAGGATTGGCTTCTACGCCGGCCTCGCGCAGGAGAGCGGTGAGCAGGAGGTTCACCTCTGAGGAAGAGCCCTGGCGGTTGTCAAAGGCTTTGCGCAGGTTGTCGGTGTAGATGCGGTGCTTGCCGTCCCAGCGCATGTTGTTTTTCACGTACTCTACCACAGCCTTCATTTTGGCCAGCGAGTCGGTTTTGCCGGCCACTGCCTCGGCTACTATCTTCTTCAGGAACGCGGGGTTGGCCAGCTGCCCCCCGAATTCTTCTTCCTTCAGGAGTTCTTTGGTGAAGCTCTCCCAGTCTCCGCTGGTGAACCTGGGCGCCTGGTCTGGGTACTGGATCTTGGAAAGCTCAAACTCCAGCTTAGAGACATAGTCTTTGGCGTTGGACAGGTACGGCTCAGGGGTGAAGGCCGGCACATCTTTCATGGCCCACTGGTACTGCACCACCGACATGGAGAGCGAGCCTCTTTGGTCAATCTTGGTGATGCCTACATCATCTTGCCAGGTGACGGCCACCGTTTTTCGCTCAATTTTGGCATCTTTGATGTGAAACGGGTGCACCCCGTACTTGACCTGGCTGTACTCAAAGAAGGGCACCATGCCTACCCGGTACTCGCTCCACTTCACCGGAATGGTCTGCTGGAATTCCCACTCGCGCAGCAACTTGATGAAATCTGATTTGATGGTATAGGTCAGTTCTATGACCGAGCCTACTTTCACCCCGGGCATGGTCAGTTTCTTGAGGTACCAGTTGGCATTCTGCTTTTCGTCAAAGATGGCTTTTTCATCCAGTTTCATCTTCACCATTTGTCCGTTCTCCCAGTTGTAGGTGAAGCCTTTCACGTTGAGCACCTCTTCTTTTTTGCCATCGGCCTGGCGGTAGTAGGGCACCAGGAAATCAGCTTGGTCAAGGCCGTTCTTTTTCAGAATCTTGATTCTGACGATGCGCCTGAACTGCACCTGGGTGCCCTTGGTGAACAGGAACGAAGACTCGCCCAGGTCATAGAGCACCACGGCGGCGGCACTGGTATCCGGGGCGTAGGTGGTCATCTTCAGTTCCTCTGGCGTAGGCTGGCCCAGCTTGAAAGGATCATCTGCGTAACTGGGTGTGGCCATGCCTACCACCAGCCAAAGCAGGGCTAGCCAAGGCGTTAAAAGCTTTTTGGTTTTCATATAAACTCTGGAAAACAGACTGGAAATAGAAAATAAGGAAAGAACCCGCCCGCAAGGGTGTTGCGGACGGGCTCTTGTGCGCAATAGTCTCTTTTGGTTAAGTGGTCTCGGCGGCCAATACGACCTGCTGCTGGTCTGCCCGCGACACCTGCTTCAGGAAATTGACCAGTTCCATGTATTTCTCAGCGGAGTGCCTGCTTTTGTGCATGGTCAGTTGGCGCACATAGATCAGTTTGGTGCCCTGGATCTGCACCTGGGCCTGGTACTCGCCAAAGGCTGAGGCGATCTTGACGGGCTTGGGCATGTTCTCCGCTTTGTACCCGGCCGGAAGCTCGTACTCCACGCTGTCTACGTCATGGAAAGACATGGGCCAGATGACATCCTGCTTGCGGTTGGCGCTCACGGCGGGCACGCTAGTCCAGCGGTTCATGAGGTTGGGCGTGATGAACAGGCGCTTCCCACTCACAGAGGCCAGCTTGGGCAGCACGAGCTGCAGCTTCTCTTTGACCTGCGGCTCGTCTTTCACTTTCTCCAGCTGGTAGTTTTTGATCTCAAAGGCCGGGATCTGCGTGTTCCGGTAGAGCCATTTGAGCTGTTCGTCTGGCTTATAGCTTTGGATGATGTGGCTGCGACCCTCATGCTGGATGCCGGTGAAACGGGTAAACACCTCACCAGTAGCCGCACCCTGGGCATTGAGCTTCACCTGCACAGCCCGTTTCTGGGTATTGTCTAAGGCCGTGAACCGCGGAGTGGCCACCAGTTTCCCACCTTCCGGAGTCACAAGTAAGGAATAGCGATCTCCTGTATTTGAACCGGTGTAGCCCGCATCATCGGTTTGGCTCGTGCATTCCAGCCAGACAGTGTCTTTGGCCATAGGCACGCACAACACCACGTGGTTGAACTGCCGGCTGGGAAAGTCTTTCATAACCGGCCGGTTGTCTGCCCCCCCATAGATGATGGCGTAATGACTGGGGATTCCGGCTACGTCCAGAAGGGCTTTGGTGTAGTTGCTTAAGGCTTTGCAGTCGCCGTAGCCTTTGCTGTCTACCATGGTGGCCTCAAATGGCTGCCACCCGCCAATTCCTAACTGAATAGACACGTACCGTGTCTTGTTCTGCATGAACTGGTACACCGCCTTGATTTTCTCCTTTGGGTTGGCGATGTCTTTGGTGAGGGCCAGGATCTGCTGTTTGGTCTGCTCAGGCAACTGGTCACGGCCCTGGTTGAGCTTGTTGTGAAACTCGCCCAAGGTTTGCCAGGATTGCATGGTACCGGCGTAGCCTTCCACCTCAAAAGCAGTGGGCGCGGTTTTCACGGCCGGCACCATGTCTATCAGATCAGGTCCGTATGGTTCTTCCTCTACCGGAGCCAGCGCCTTCACCTGCCACCGGTACACCTTCTGGTTGCCTTCCTGGGCTACCTTGCCCGGCTCAGGCAGATGCGCTTCTTTGTAGCGCAGTTCCAGCCCCGCAGGCATGTTCACCTGGAAAGACGCCTGTTCCACCGCTACTTTCTCCGCTGAGATTGGGTACCAGAACGGGTAGAACAGCATGTTGCTGGTAGTGGTCTGGTATTCATATTCCACCGTGTAAGGGTAAGCGACATGGGCCAGGACGGCCACCTTTACCCGGTTGTCGCCAAAGAGGGTGCCTTCGCCGTTGTCACTGTAGTCTTTGATGTCTGAGGCTTTCAGCGTGCCCGCTTTTTTGCCCATGGCGTCATAGACGGTGCCTTTGATAAAGTCTACCTTCTCCAGTTTGTCATAGCGCACCACCAGGCGTGCGTGCTTTTTCCCGTCTTCGTTGAGCACGGTCACCACGGCCCTTATCTTTTGGCTAGCCGACTTGGCAGAATGAACCGTGAACGTGGTTTCCTCGGTGCGGATCACGGCATCAGCCCCTTTGGAGAGAGCAGGGTTGATGGTGAAGGCCGCATACGTGGGTGTGTCTCCGGCCCAGGCGGCAGCGCCCGCCAGGAGCGAGAGCAGGAGCGCGATCAGTCGTTTTTGCATGGTTTTGTGAGAATTAGGCCTGAAACCTGATTATCCTTTCTTTTTCAACACGATCTGTTCAGCGTGCTTGGCCACCATCTGGGTGTAGAACTGCTTCAGGTATTCGTATTCCTCGGCGTAGAAAACGGGTTTGGCAATGGTCACTTTGCTCATGACCTGTATTTTGTTGCCGTTCACCTGCAGCATGTAGGTGAACCTTCCGCCGTTTTCCGGCAAGGCCAATACCACGTTCTTCGGCATTTCCTCTACCGCGTACCCCTCCGGGATGGTGAAGTTGCACACGTAGACCTCTTCCATGGCGTGCCCGAAATCTACCGGGTACTTGCGGTTGCCGTTCTTGAAAGGGTTGTCCTGCTCCTGCTTCAAGAGCATGGGGTTCAGGTAGATGATGTCTTTGGCCTGGTCGTCTCCCACGCTGGCCACCTCATACTGCAGGCCGAAGGGCTTGTGCAGTTCTTTCAGGTTCTGCAGCGACGGGCTCTTGCGTTCCAGTTGGTTCTGGCTGTTGGTCAGTTTCTCCAGGTATTTGCTCTCGCCGGCCTCCTGTACGCTGTAGCGCAGGTTGCGGGCCCAAAGGCCACTCCTTGACTCGCTCACTTTCCCGTTCAGGATACCGGTAGGAAGCACTTGCAGGTCTGCGTTGACCAGTTCAGTGGTACGGTCTGCAGGCTGAAGCGGAATCCAGTCACCGGTGGTCTTAGAGATAAGCCGGCCTTGCCCGTTCAGGCAGCGCTTGGGCAACAAACCCAGGGGCATCAAAGGATCTGTGCCATCCATGAGAATGACCTTGTTGCCTACCTTGGCATAGGCCACCACATAGTTGAACTTGCTCAGAACCGGTGAAAAAGGCGCGCGGCCATTGTCACGGGTACTGAGTACCACCGGATAGGCCTCAAACCCGGCATCGCGCAGCATGGCCACCAGCATCAGGTTGATGTCGGCTACGTTGCCGGTCTTGGTGTCAAAGGCCTTGCGCAGGGTACTGGTGGCATACTTGCCTGCGTTTCCGTTCCATTTCACAGATTTCTTAACAAACTCGTAGATGGAGTTCAAACGGGCCAGGGTGTCAGTGGCTGCCGGAAGCGCCGCTACCTCGTTCTTGAAGAAACCGGTGCGGTTCAGCTGCAAGCCAAAACGTTCCTCGGTCAGGAGCTCCTCATTGAAGGTGTCCCAGGTGCCGGCGTATCTTTTGGGTATCTGGTTGGGGTAACGCTCCCACTCCAGTTCAAACTCGATCTTTGACACGTAGTCACTGAGCGTGGTGATGTAATTCTCCGGCGCAATGGCGGGCACATCTTTCATGACCCAGCGGTGGTTCACGCAGGTAGCATTCACGGTCTCAGAACCACCGGCCGTACGCCCAGAAGCATCAAAGGTACTGTTCCAGCGCACGGTGAAGTTCGTATTGCCAGGTAAAGCCTCATTCACTACGAAAGGCTCATAGCCCTGGGTCACCTGCTTGTATTCAAAATACTGCGGAATAGACGCGCGGTACTCACTGTGCACCACGGGTATGGAATACTGGAAAGACCAGTCGCGCAGGTTGAAGACGAAGTCTGAGGTTACGGTATAGGAAATCTCCAAAACGGAGCCTTCTTTCACAGCTGGCAGGGTGAATTTCTTGTTGAACCAGTTCGCTGACTCTTTCTCATCAAAGATGGCTTTGTCTTCCATCTTCACCTTCACCATTTTGCCGCCTTCCATGTTATAGGTAACGCCTTTGATATTGGTGACGGTTTCTTTGCTACTGTTGCGTTGGTAATACGGCACTACCACGTTGGCCCAGTCATAGGCGGTCTTCTTCAGGATCTTGATGCGGCAGACCCGCTCAAAATTGACCTGGAATCCTTGGTTGTAAGAGAAATAGGAACGGCCGTAATCGGCCAGGATCACAGCGGCGGCGCTGGTGTCTTTGGCATAGACTTTCATGTCCAGTTCCTCTTGGGTCACCTTCCCGAACTTAACGGGGGCTTCCTGGCCAAAGGCCACCGAGGAAAAAAGAAGAAAGGCCACGGCCAGAAATGACCGCATGTCAAAAAGGGTAGAAGTGGGCATAGGGCAGGAATAGTTAATGGTATATAATGTGCTAGATGACTAGGTATTCGTTTAAAGGATAGCTGTGCGTATAGGCCACCAGTGGCCGGGCTTTCTATTATATTTCTTTCAACTGCCGGGTAGAACCCCTTCCAGACAGGATAATGCAAGGGCTATTTATTTGCCCTGCGGGAGACAAGACGTGGAAAAGACGTTCCACCTCCCCTTCTTCGCGGTTCCACCGTCTCCTGCCAAAAATTATGCTTTTGATTATTTTCTATAAAAATGAATACAATATGTAACTATTCCTACTAAAAATCGTTAGGCCGGCCTGGTTTTTGCAAGATTTTATTACAAATCCGTCCTATTTTCATTAAAACCCCGTTTTTAAAGCCTTGGGCAGACTTACTCTGTCTGGGTGGGCTCATAGTCCAGCGGAAGCATCTCGGCCAATTTCTCAAAGGCCCAGTATTCTTCCACCACGTGGGAGTAGGGGTTCAGGATCATGCCATTGGGCTCAATGTAGGTATAAGGCTCCAACAGGGTAATAAGCGAAGTCTGCGGGCCGGGCGCCCGCCGCTTTGCGAAGGCATTCTGGTTAATGTAGTTGGGTTCCTCCTTCTCCTTGGCATACACCACGTTTAAATGATCTTCAAACTGGAGCCGCAGTCGGTTGCTCTCGGGTTCCCGCACCACCAGATGCCCATACGGAAGGGGGTCTTTGTACAGGTAGGCCACGGTCTTGTCTAACCTGGACATGCGCCCCCAGTAGCTGAGGCTGTCTTCCTGCCCGCCGCTGCCCGCATAGGTCACCGTTATTCCGGGTTTAGAGGCGGCGCGGGCCCGTTTTAAACCAGCCTGAATCTCTTGCTCCGGTGGTCGGTTGGGGTTGGGCCGCCGCTGCAGTTTCCGGACGTTGAAGCCTTCTGCTTCCAGATTTTGCGTGTAGAGGGCCCGCGTAAAGTGCATGAGCGAGCCGTGGTACGCTTTCAGCCGCGCTGCCGCCCACCGTTTCTGCTGGGCCTTATTGCGGGGCTTCAGTTCTTCAAACCTGGGGTGGCCAGCATGGAAAACCTGCCCGTTTTTAAAATCAGCCCTGAAATCCTCCAGCACGAAATGCAGCCGGTAGCCCAGTGCCCTGTTCTCGATCACCAGAGGCTTAGAGGCCTCGGCGGTCAGGACCCGCTCCCGGGCATCAAAATGGAAATAGAGCACATCTGCGTTGGTGATCTGGACCTGCGCCGCATTGGCCGACTGCCCGATAAAGTTTTTCAGGAACACGCCGTAGTTGTGCCGCCAGTTGGTGTCTGCGCGCACCACCACTTCCTGCAACTGGTTGGCCTTGGGCACCACCTCAAACCGAAACGAGAGCTGCTGCCCCGCCTGCAGCGTGAATTTATGTGAGAGTGTTTCATACCCCAGAAAAGACACCACCAGCTCATGGCTTCCGGCGGGCAGGTTGGTCAGTTGGAAGGTCCCGTTCTCCGCGGAGTTGGTACCGAAGGTGGTTTGCGCGATAAACACGGTGGCAAAGCCGAGCGGTTGCCTGCTCTGGGCGTCAATCACAGTGCCGGCCACCCGCCCAAATCCGCCCTGCGCCTGCGCCAGCTTTGAAAGACTCAAGAGCAGCAACACGAACAGGAAAGGCAAACGAACAGGGAACGGAACCGGAAGGAACATAGGCGTGGCGTAGCCCAGGAAAGATACACAACCGCCTTAAATTCTGCAGGAACCAGGCTCTGATTTTAACCTACTTTAACTAAAACAGCCTCTAAACACCCTGTGAAGCCATCTCTTGCCCTGCTCTGGACTATTGCTGACCGAAGGTGTTCCACGTGGGAAAGCCTCCAAATCCGGCCCTTCTTCCTGGCCAAGCCTTTGCTCAAAATCCTGGAAGGCGACTAGGCCAGTACGTGCTTTCCAAGGCGGGCCAAGACAGGGCAGCGGCCACCTTCTCTGGGCGCTTCCCGCAGAGACTTTACCAGCTGATGGGCAGCGCACCTTATGGACAGCGAAACAGATGAACCAGACGGCAGATTAGGTCAATCCCTACATCTGCCATCTTTTCCTGAAAACAAGCTTAAAACAGCAGCCCTTTACTGGGGCTGGGGAACGGTGGCATACTGGTACGGCTTGCCTATGAGCCGCACCTCAAATGCACTGCTCACCCCCTTCAGGTTAATGCGGGCGCAGCCCGGCGCATACGGCGGATGGGGCAACAGCTGGTACGCCCGCTCAGAGATGACAAAGCTGTTGTTCAGGTCTTTGGTAGCCGCCTGCAGACGGGCCGCCACGTTCACCGGGAAGCCCATCACCGTCAGGTTGTTGTTCAGCCCGATGCCCACGTTCCCGTACACCACCTTGCCCACGTGCACGCCAATGCCTACCTCAAAGGTGTGGCTGAAGTACTTGCGCATGTAGGTGTTGTTGAAGATCTTGATGTCTTCCAGGATCTTGATCCCCGCCAGCACCGCCGACTCCGCCGCCTGCCGGATTTTGGAATCCAGCCCGAAAACGGCGTACAACCCGTCTCCGGCGGTGTCAATGATCTTGCCGTTGTAGAGTTCTATGGCGTTACGGAAGAGCGTGAAGATCCGGCGCATGATGTGAATGACATCAAAGGGAAGATTGGCCTCAATGAAAGGAGTAAAGTTGCGGATATCTATAAAAAACAGGGCCAGTTTGCCGCGCCTGCCCATGACCTGGGTAGTATCTTCCTGCTCGCCGTCCAGGAACAGGTAATGATCGGTGTCATCTTTGATGAGCCGGTGCACCTGCACATCTTCGCCCTTCACGTAGGTCTGGCAGGCCAGCCGCACGTTGTCGGGGAATTTCTTGAGCGCCTTGATGGCCCGTTCATGGTTCTTGACCTCTGACAGGTGTTCCTGCCCCTCCAGCACCAGAATGCGGCAGGTAGAGCACTGCCCCTTGCCACCACACGCGTTGTAATGCGGAATACCAGCCTCCAATGAAGCATCCAGTATGGTTTGGTGCTCAGAGATAGGGATCACTTTCTCTCCTTTGAAGTCAATCTGGTACGGCATAGGCACAGAGGAAAAGGTTCACTGGTGTTGAGGTACTCTAAACTAGCTTAATTTTTTATTAAGTGCTGATATTCTGGGTGTTTCTTTAAAAAAGCAGACATATACGGGCACAAGGGCACCACCTGCATTCCCTCCTCTGCCAGGTACTGCAACACGTGGGTAGACATGGCGGCGGCCAGTCCCCGCCCTTCCAGCTCCTTGGGCACAATGGTGTGCAGCACGGTCATCACGTTCTCCTTGACCTTATACTGGATATACGCAGTCTTGCCTTCTACCTCCGTCTCAAACTGGTGGGTGGCAAGGTTGTTTCTGATGCTTGGTTCCATGGCAGTTTTCTGAAAAAAGCCTTAAAATGGTTTACTCCTCAGGGCTGCCCGCCAAGAGGGGGCGGGCCAAATCCAGTTCTTCGGGCGAGATGGTGTGGGGCCGGCCTTTGTAGATCTTCTTGGTGACCACCGCGCCTTGCGCCTCCATGATCTGGGCGGTTTCCTCTACCCGGCTCACAGGCACGTGCGGGTCTGGGTCACCGGTAGTGATAAGCACCGGGGTGCCTTCAAAGGTGCCCTTGTAGCGACTGGTAGTCACCTGTGGCCCAATCAGGCCGCCGGTAAAGAGGAAAAGACCACCGAACTGCTGGGCTTTGCGGGCGGCGTATTCGGCCGTGAGGCAGGCGCCTTGTGAAAAGCCCAGCAAGTAGATATTCTGGCTGCTGATGCCCTCCTGGGCAATGGCTTTCACCAGGTCATGCACCTGCGCCAGGGCAGAATCAAGGGCGGGCTGGTTCTGCTCTATGGGGGCCATGAAGCTGTAGGGGTACCAACTGTGGTTGGTGGCCTGCGGGGCGAACAAGGAGAAGTCCTCTACCGGCAGATGGTCTGCCAGTGACAGGATGCTCTGCGCGGTAGCGCCGCGGCCGTGGATCATGATGAGCGCCTTGCCCGTCTCAGACAAGGGTTTGCCCTGCGTAATAACGTGTTTCTGGTGCGTATACATATATTTTCTCTGTAAAGGTTACCCCTGCGCTGCGCGGATGGCCTGGCTCAGCCACAGGAAATCATTCAGGAATTCATCTAACCGGCCGGCGTAGGCGGTGTCTATCAACTGCCCCTCCTGGAACAGGGTCTGTACTTTGGGCGTGAGCAGGACATTGGGCAGCACAATCCCTTTCAGGGCAAGGGCGTACTGTTGCAGGCTCTTGGCTGCGTTGATGCCGCCCAGCATTCCTGAAGACACTCCCACTATCCCAAAAGGCTTATGGGAATACTCTTTGTAGAAGTAGTCCAGAGTGTTTTTCAAGGCCCCGGAGTAACTGCCGTTATATTCCGGAGACACCAGCAGCAACCCCTCACTTTGGGCAATAGCGGCGCTGGTTTCCTTCATTTTCTCTGAAGGGGTAGGCGTTTTGTCAAAGATGGCTTCCAGCAAAGGGAAATTCAACTCACGCACGTCCAGCAAATGGACCGTATGGCCTTTCTCTTCCAGCCTCTTCCCTACCTCCAAGGCCACCTGATGCGATTGCCGCTGCGGGCGGGCACTTCCTGATACAACTACTAGTTTCATGGTCTGTGTTTAGCTCAACTTTAAACAGGCGGCAAGGCCGAAGGTTATTTTCCGGTACCCTCTTTCAAGGTAATGAAAATAGAACTCCTTACCGCCGGCAACAGGTTTCTGGTGCGGTGCCCTTTGCCGGTGGTGTCTTCCAGCAACAAGATGTCACTGGCCTTGAACTGCCGTTTCTCCCCCAGCGAGGTCTCTATCTCAATCTCTCCGTCCAGCATCACCAGGTACTGCCGGGCGGGCGCCGTGTGGGCGTCATAGTCATAGCTGGCCACTACCTTCCGGAAGATGATGCTTTCCACCTCCTCAGGCTCTGAGAGGAAACCAATGTCTCCTTCAGCGCGCAGGGGTTTGGTGATTTCCTCAAAACGGCTGTCCCCGTTCTCATCGGCGTAGACGCGGGTAATAGTGAACGCTTCCATGTTTACGGTCTCTTTTGGTGAAAACGGCCCCGAAACTCTTGCCCGGGAGCAGGCATTTTAGTCTATTTTTGGTAAAACGGCCTCAATATCAGCGCGGCGCGGCTCATACTGCGGCGGCAGCAACAGGCTGGATCCCAGTTGATCCCAGGGCTCGTCAATCCCGAACCCGGGGTTGTCTGTGGCAATCTCAAACAGCACCCCACCCGGTTCCCGGAAGTAGAGCGAGTAGAAGTAGTTGCGGTCAATCTTGTTCGTGATGCTGTGGCCGGCCCGCGACACCTTCCTCTGGAACTCCATAAGGGTTTCCTCGTCTTTCACCCTAAAGGCGATGTGGTGGTTCGTACCAGCCCCACCGATCCCGCGGGCTTCGTTGGGCAGTTCCACCAGGTCAATGATGGCGGCGTGCTCCACCGCATCGGTGATGTAGCGGTAGCGGTTGCCGCTTTTCTCCAGCAGCGCGTAGCCCAGGATGTCAGTGAGGATGGCGGCGGTGGGGTTGATGTTTTGCAAGGTCAAGGTGACACTATGGAAGCCTTTGGGGGCCACGTTGGCGCTCACCTCCTCGGTTTGCCAGGCCACCCGGTTATCTGGGTTCTGGGGCACCACCAGTTCCAGTTTGAGGCCGTCAGGGTCCAGGAACGTGAGGTACTTCTCCCCGAACTTCTCTGAGGGCTTGTTGTAGAGGATGTTGTGCTTCTCAAAACGGTCTATCCAGAAATCAAAGCTGCCTTCAGGCACTGAGTAGCCAATGTTGGTGGCCATGCCCGTGCCGGCGCTGCCCCGGCGGGCGCCTTCGTAGGGAAAGAAGGTCAGGATGTTACCGGCACTGCCGCGCTCATCACCGTAGTACAGGTGGTAGGTACCGGGGTCGTCAAAATTGACGGTCTTTTTGAGCAGGCGCAGGCCCAATACCTTGGTATAGAAGTCCACGTTCTTCTTGGCCTGATCAGCAATAGCCGTGATGTGGTGCAGGCCTAAAATTCTGTTTTCCATGGTTTCTGGTTAATGGTTGATAGGCACCTCAATGAGGAGGAATCTGCTATCGGTTGAAAAAGTAAAGTCTAACTGATCTGTCTCCCAAATGCCCAGGCCTTCGCGGTGGTCTACCGGCTGGCCGTTCACTTCTAAAGAACCGCTGATGTTGAAGACGAATACGCCTTTGTTCATCGGGTTGAAACGGTACGTCACCGACTGGCCTTGCTCAAAATACCCCAGCGAGAGCTTTGCGTTCTGGTTGATCCAGCAATGGTTCTGGCCTTCCTCGTTGCTCACAATGGTCACCAGCTGGTTTACGCGTTTCTCCTCGGGGAAAAAGCGGCGCTGGTACCGGGGCGTGACGTTCTGCAGCTTGGGCTCAATCCAGATCTGCAGGAAATGGACGTTGTCCTGCCCCACGTTATGCTCTTCGTGGCGCAGGCCGCTGCCCGCGCTCATGACCTGCACCCAGTCTTTGTGCACGGTCTCTTTGTAGCCCAGAGAATCCAAGTGGCTCATGGAGCCGGCCAGCATGACTGAGATGATCTCCATGTTGGCGTGCGCATGGAGGCCGAAGCCGTTTTCAGGCTGCACCACATCATCATTGAACACCCGCAGCAACCCAAAGCCTGCCCGTACCGGGTTATAGTGGCCGGAGAAACTGAACACGAAGTTGCTTTTCAGCCAGCCTATATCTTTCAATCCTCTCTGTTCCAGGGGATATCGCTCAAATTGCATATGCTCTGTTTTAGAATAGTTGTACGGGCAGCGGGGAAAAAGAGCGTTCTGGCCTGGGGTAGCCCCTGGACTTCAACTAAGGAGCCACCTGGCACAAACGCCCTCTCCAGGATTGCCTTAGGACTGCTTCACCAACTGGATCTCCGCGTGCAGCCTGATGTCATCGCTGACCACCACGCTTCCCGCCTCAGTCACGGCATTCCAGGTAAGGCCAAACTCCTTGCGGCTGATCTTCCCGGACACAGTGAAACCGGCTTTGGTCTGACCGTACGGGTCTACCACAATGCCCCCGAACTCTACTTTAACCGTCACGGGCTTAGAAACGCCTTTGATGGAAAGGGTGCCGTGCAACTGGTACTCCTCCCCGCCCAGGTGCTCATAGTCGGTGCCTTCAAACCGGATCTCCCCGTAGTTTTCGGCATCAAAGAAATCAGCTGATTTCAAGTGCGTGTCGCGCTGCTCATTGTTGGTGCTGATAGAATGCACATCGGCGGTGAACACCACGCTGTTGGCTTTGGTGAACTGCTCATCCTGGGTTTCCGCCTCTACCTGGAACCGCTGAAAGTATCCGGTCACGGTGGTGATCATCAAGTGCTTTACTTTGAACTGAACTTCTGAGTGCATTGGGTCCAATACCCATTTTGTAGTTTCCATAACTTTGGTTTTATTGTTTTAGCTTATCGTGGTCGATCCTCGTTCTAAAGACTCGATACAAATGTATGTACATTTAATGTATATACATATAATGCCTCTAAAAAGTTCGCCTTTATTTTTTCTCCTGATTAAGGAAGTTGGGAAATGCCCTTGGTATTCCTCTGAGAGTCCTTCCCTGGTCTTTCATATCTTGGCTGCCTGGGGAGGGTTTTCAGCTCTATTTAAAGAAAACAAGGCCAAAAGGCGGTGTGGCAACAGGTGTCCGGGGTTGGGCATAAGGTGTCCGCTGGCGTACACTTCCCAAAACGCAAGGCGCACTACCTGTTGTATTTCAGCGCTTTACGTAAATGGCACAGCAATTGGGAGAGCAAACACAACTTAGCAGGCACACCCATGGACCGCATCATTGAAAAGAAACGCTGGACCTTTCCTAAAATAGCCGCCTATACCGCGGCCGTGGCGCTGGTGGGCTTGCTGACCTACTTCATTGGCTTCGCTGATAACCGCTCCAAGCTGAACGTGGAGCGCCAGAAGCTCACCATGGCCACCGTGAGCCAGGGTTCTTTCCAGGAGTTCATTCCGGTAGACGGCACGGTGCACCCTATCAAGACCATCATGATCCCGGCCGTGGAAGGCGGCACCGTGGACGAGAAATACTCAGAGGGCGGCACTCCCGTGACCCAAGGCACCCCCATCCTCAAACTCACCAACCACCGGCTGGTGCTGGACTTCATGAACCAGGAGACCCTCATGAACGACCTCATCAACAACCTGCAGAACTCCAAGCTAAGCCTGCAGCAGAACAAATTCAACCTGCGCCGCAAACTGGCTACCTTAGACGCCCAGGTAGACGCCGCCAAAGATGCCTATGAACGCAATATTGGCTTGTATGAGGCCAAAGCCGTCTCTCAGCAGGAATTCTTCAATTTCAGGCGGGAATACGAGCGCCTGAAGGCCGAGCGGGCCATTGAACTGGAGTCACAGAAGTTTGAGGAAAGCAACGCCAGGCAGCAGATTGCCCAGCTGGAAACCACCATTGCCCGCACCAGCCGCAACCTGCGCCTGATGGAAGACAACCTTAAGAACCTGTACATCAAAGCCCCTATTTCTGGGCAGCTTTCCTCTATTCAGGTGGAACTGGGCACACCCGTGCAGCCCGGGCAGATCATTGGCCAGATTGATGACCTGAGCGGCTTCAAAGTAAAAGCCGAGCTGGACCAGCACTATGTGAGCCGCGTGTTTGCGGGCCAGCGGGGCTCCTTCTCCTACAACGGCCAAACCTTCCCGCTGGAGATTGCTTTGGTGTACTCAGAGGTAACCAACGGCAAGTTCCCGGTGGACATGAAGTTCATAGGAAAGGTGCCGGAAGGCATCAAGCGCGGTCAGACCCTGCAGATCAGGCTTCAGTTATCAGACCCGGCCCCGGCGGTGCTATTGCCCCGCGGCGGATTCTACCAGAGCACGGGCGGCGCCTGGGCCTACGTGCTGGATGAATCCGGAAAAGTAGCCACTAAACGTCCCATTCGGCTGGGCCGCCAGAACCCGGAGTACTATGAGGTATTGGAAGGCCTCAAACCCGGCGAGCAAGTGGTGGTCTCTTCCTATGACACCTTCAATGACAAAGAAAAGCTGGAGCTGAAATAGTCCTGAGTCTTGAGTCCTGAGTCTTGAGTTAAAACGAATACGCATTTCGTCTTCCTTTGAAGGGGGGTAGGGGGATGACAAGTAGGATGAAGAACCAGCTGAAAAACTATAGAAAAATGAAAAGGTAATTCTCGGGAACGCCATGATCAGCAGGAGAAATCATTCCCCTACCCCCTTCCAAGGGGGACGAAAGGCGTGAGGATACTCGCTGCTGCTGGTCGTGATGCTGGGTGCATTGGAGTTGATGTGAGGCTTTTATCTCACGGAAGGTTCAAACTTCCAGACAGGATACGTCCAGCTTGAAAATTTGAATCATATAAAATTTATTCTATATAAGATTAATCCAGCCCTACTTACTTATGTGAGGTAATCAACAAGAGAAATAAAACGGGTAATAAACAGCCATAAACCACCATCTATATGTTAAAGACGGTCAACCTTCAGAAGAAGTACACCACAGACGAGGTAGAAACCACGGCCTTGGTGAATGTGAACCTGCACGTACGGCAGGGGGAGTTCGTGGCGATCATGGGTCCTTCAGGCTGTGGCAAGTCCACGCTGTTGAACATCATAGGTTTGCTGGACAACCCCAGCGGCGGCGAATTCTATTTCCAGGACCAGGAGATTTCCAAGTTCAGTGAGCGGCAGCGCGCCAACATGCGAAAGGAGCACCTGGGGTTCGTGTTCCAGAGCTTCAACCTCATTGACGAGCTTACGGTGTATGAGAACGTGGAACTGCCTCTTCTCTACCTGAAAGTAAGCAACGCGGAACGCAAGCAGCGCGTGGAGCAGGTGTTAGAGCAGATGCAGATCGCGCACCGCCGCAACCACTTCCCGCAGCAATTGTCCGGCGGGCAGCAGCAACGGGTGGCCATTGCCCGCGCCGTGGTAGCCAAGCCCAAACTGTTGCTCGCTGATGAGCCTACGGGGAATTTGGACTCGGCACACGGGCAGGAGGTCATGCAGCTGCTGAGCACCTTGAATGAGCAGGGCACCACCATTGTCATGGTCACCCACTCGCCCTCAGACGCTGACTACGCCCACCGGATCGTGAACCTGTTTGACGGCCAGATCATCTCTGAGAACGTGAAAGAGTTAGCTATTCTGTAGCATTGTAGGCCAAGTTCGTTTCTGGCGCTGGTAGCCCCTCGTCGGTTTTTGATCGCCGGGCCATTAGGCAGGCCCGGCGTTGAGCCAAAGCAGCATGGCGTAAAACGGTGGGTGCCCACTACCGCACCATAAACCTGTTTCTTCTGGAGATCGGCTTCACCGGCACAGTACCCAGGCTATTGACGGAAGGCATGAAACTACTGCTGCTACAGAAAACCCCTGGGCAAAACTGGGGTGAGTGATTAGGGCCGCATGTTTCCTGCCGATTTTCAGAAAAAGAACCCGAAATCCCACTCATCGCCTAAAGAGAAGGTACTAATTCATGTGGTGGCCGAGTGCATTTGTTAGTGATTGCTTTCCCCATGGCAACCGGCAAGGCGCCGCGGGGATTTCTCTGAGGAAATGGTGGCGCTCAAAACGCGCTGGAACCTCTTCTGCTTTCAATCTCCTTTTAATAAATAAGGCATGAAACACCTTTCTGCTTTATCCTAGCCAAGCATCTAGCAACTCCTTTGCCCGGTTAATTCCCCATTGTTCGCACGGTGGGGAATTTTGTTTTTATATCCACCAGCTCAGCACCTTACTGAAAACAAATCTACGTTCCGCCCGTTTAGATGCTTTATTTCTTACTTTTACCCATTACCTCCCGTCCAGCGCTTTAGGGCTGTTTTCAGGAAAGAGGTAAAAAAGTGACATAGGCCCCTAACCTGATAAACCCTTATGAACAAAGAAAGCGCCGCTGCCCTGAAAGGAAAGAAAAAGCAAATCCTGGAGGTCTGGATGGGCAACCAATTGAAAGATGCTGCCCTTAGAGATGACCTCATGAGCGTGTCTGAGCTGCAGCAGCAGTCAGAGGAATTACTTTCCTCTCTGTTGAAGGCCTTTTCCTCTGCCCGGGCAGAAGACACAGAATCAGACGGCTATGAGCCTATCCATGATATCCTGAACGAGATTTCCATCATGCGGGCCCGCCAGGGCTTCTCACCCCGTGAAACCAGTTCCTATGTTCTGAGCCTGAAAGAGGTGTTGAGCCAGGTATTGGAAGAGCGCTTCAGAGACGAACCGGCCGCGCTGTACAAAGAGATCATCTCCATGAACAAAATCATGGACAGCCTGAGCCTGCTCACCATGGAAACCTACATCAAAGGCCGCGAGGAAGTGATCCTGCGCCAGACCAACGAGATGAGCGAAATCTCTACCCCGGTGATCAGGGTTTGGGATGGTATTCTGGCTCTGCCCATCATTGGCACCCTAGACAGTGCCCGCACCCAGGTGGTGATGGAAGCCTTGCTGGAAGAGATTGTGGCCACGGGTAGCCGTATTGCTATTCTGGATATCTCTGGCGTGCCCACCGTTGACTCTCTCGTAGCCCAGCACCTGATCAAGACCGTGAGCGCCGCCCGCCTGATGGGGGCCGAGTGCATCATTAGCGGGATCAGGGCAGAGATTGCGCAGACCATTGTGCATTTAGGCATTGACCTGACCAACATCTACACCAAAGCTTCCCTGGCCAGCGCCCTCAAGATGTCTTTCTCCATGCTGAACATACAAGTGACCCGGGCCGCCCAGAACGGTCCCTCCGGCTCTAAACAGAACTTCGGGTTTTAACCCCATACTG
Source organism: Rufibacter glacialis (assembly GCF_008271745.1). Taxonomy (GTDB): domain Bacteria; phylum Bacteroidota; class Bacteroidia; order Cytophagales; family Hymenobacteraceae; genus Nibribacter; species Nibribacter glacialis. Next base: position 413,096 of record NZ_VKKZ01000021.1, read on the forward strand.
CCATGGAAAGAATTCCTATTTTAAAAATGGGCCCCTTCCTGCTGGTAACCATTCAGGTGGATCTGTATGACCGGCTGGCCCTCACCCTGGAAAACGACCTCATCAACATGGTGAGCAAGACCGAAGCCAAAGGGGTGTTGATTGATATCTCTGCCGTAAGCATAGTGGACTCTTTCATGGGCCGTATTCTGGGCAACATAGCGTCTATGTCTAAGATCATGGATGCTACCACCGTGGTGGTGGGCATGCAGCCGGCCGTAGCCATTACCCTGGTAGAACTGGGCCTTACCCTCTCAGGCGTGCATACCGCCCTGGACGTGGAGCAGGGCATGGAGCTGCTGCGTACCAAGATTGGCCAACTAGACACTGATGAGGAAGGCCTCTATGATAGTTTTATCTAAAGAGAAGCTTCCCATACAAAAAGAACAGGATGTAGTTTTGTTCCGGAACCGGATAAAGGAGCTGGCCACCAAGATTGGGATGAGCCTGGTAAACCAGACCAAACTGATCACGGCCGCCAGTGAACTGGTCCGGAACATGTTGCGCTATGGCGGCGGCGGTATCATTCACCTGGAGATCATCAGCAGGAACAGCATACCCGGGGTTCGTCTCACCTTTATAGACCAGGGCCCCGGCATTCAAGACATTCCCTTGGCCATGAAAGACGGTTACTCTACCGGGAAAAGTTTAGGGCTTGGCCTGCCCGGCGCCAAACGGCTCGTGAACGAGTTCGATATCAAGAGCGAACCCGGCAAAGGCACGACGGTCACAATTATCCGGTGGAAAAATGGATTTTAATTTTGAGGCGCACCAACAGTTTTCTCTCCCAGACCGGAGCTTCCTGAACATATTCAAACGGGACATCACCAAGATTGCCGAAGCCGCCGGCTTTTCCGCAACAGAAACCGGCCGCGTGAATTTGGTGGTCATGGAGATGGCTACCAACCTGCTCAAACACGCCGGCACCCTAGGCGGGGAGCTTCTGGTAAAGCCTATCTTTGGGGAGAACGGAACCGCCGCTGGGCTGGAGCTGCTTTGCCTGGACAACGGTCCGGGCATGAGTGATCCGCAGCGCATGATGCAAGATGGGGTTTCCACCTACGGGAGCATGGGCCAGGGCTTAGGGGCCATTAAGCGGCTTTCTGACTTCTTTGACATCTATTCGCAACGCGGGGTGGGCACTGTCATCCTCTCCCGCATCTACCAGAAAAAGTATATCCCAAAATCAGCCGCCAGAAGTGATAAGAAATTTCAAGTGGGGGCCGTACTGGTGCCCAAAGCCGGCGAGAAGGTAAGTGGTGATGCCTGGGGTCTGCGGATGTCACACGAGGGCGCTTACCTGTTAACTTTAGACGGGTTAGGCCACGGGGAACACGCCCATGAAGCGTCCCTGACGGCCCTCAAGGCTTTCCACCAACAGCCCAAACTCACCCCTTCTCAGATGCTGCGGGGCATTCATGCTGAAATCAAGAAAACCCGGGGGGCCGTAGGCGCCATTGCCCACTGGAACGCAGAGGCGGGCAACCTGCTCTTTTGTGGCATAGGCAACATCTCGGGGCGTTTGATTGTACCAGACCGCTCCAAGAGTCTTCTTTCCTACAATGGCACCCTGGGCATGAGCGTACCTACCACCATCAATGACCAACACCTTTCCTGGGAACGGAACAATGTCATGATCTTGCACTCAGACGGGCTGAAAACCCGCTGGGATTTGCAGAAGTATCCGGAACTGACCAGACATGATCCAACGTTGATAGCGGCAGTACTCTACAAAGACAACACCCGCACCACAGATGACACCCTGGTGGTAGTGGTACGGGCTACCGAATAACCCCATGGACCAACCTATCACCACCATCAAGTTGCAGAATGAGCTGGATGTTGTTCTGGCTTATAAACGGGCCATGCAGCTGTCAGAGTTCTCGGGGTTGCCCATTGCCTCTCAGACCAAATTCGCCACGGCGGTCTCTGAGATCTGCCGCAACGTGTTGGAGCATGTGGGCGAAGGCATCATCCGGTTCAGCATGATTGAGAACAGGGGTGTTTTGCTGCTGGAAGCCTTTATCACTGACCGGGGCCGGGGTATTCCGAACGTGCAGGAAATCCTGGACCGCCGGTACACTCCCACCGGGGGCAAAGGGCAGGGCATCTATAGCTCCCGTAAGCTGGTAGACTTTTTCCACCTGGACAGTGATTTTGAGAAGGGCACCCGCGTGCGGCTCCAGAAGCGCATTCCCGTCAACCACCCACCCATCAACAAAGCCATTCTTCAGGGGTGGGCAGACTTCTTCAACCATGAGTCTGAGATATCACCCTATGCTGAGATAAAGCGCCAGAACATGCAGCTCATCGCGTTGATGGAGCAGCTACGGGTACGTACCATTGAGGCGGAGTATCAGCTGCAGGAAATCCAGCACCTGAACCAGGAACTGCAAACCTCTAATCAGGAGGTAAACGCCCTGCTGCAGGAACGGGAAACCAAGAACCTGCAGCTACAAAAGGTGAACCGCACCCTTGATGAATTTGCCCATACGGTCACGCATGACTTGAAGGCGCCTCTCCAGAACATCTTGGGGTTGACAGAGGTGGTCACAGATTTCCTGGAAGAGGGAAACCAGGAAGAAGCCCAGGCCGTCATGCCCATGATCCGGTTACAGACTAGGCGCATGGAACACCTCATTAACGACGTATTGGCTTATTCCCTGACGGGTAGGCAGCAGATTCAGAAGAAGCCGGTATCAGTGGGCAAGCTGGTATACAATATTGTTTCCGCGTTGTCTGTTCCTGAGGGGTTCCAGATCACTATCGCGAATGACCTGCCGGTGCTGGAGGCAGAGGAGATCTACCTGCAGCAAATCTTCAGCAACCTGCTGAGCAATGCCGTGAAATACAATGATAAACCAGCCGGCAAAATATGGGTCAGAGGTATTCTACAGCAAGACCACTGGGAATTTGTGGTGGAAGACAACGGGCCAGGCATTCCGGTGGAAGACCAGGAAAAGGTCTTTCAATTGTTTGAAACCACCAGTGACGTAAACCACCCAGACAGTACGGGTATTGGGTTGGCCATTGTCCGTAAGATCATGGAAGAGAAAGGTGGTCGCGTATGGGTGCGTTCAGATTCAGGGGGCACGGCCATGCATTTCACCTGGCCGCTGAATACCACCGCCACCCCACTTATCACCGCGCCCCTGGTCTGATTTCCCCCTTATAACAAGGATCTTCCCTTATAACAGAGAAGGCGCCGTTTGATACGGCGCCTTCTCTGTTATAAGGGTGTGGTGTACTTTTTACTTCTTTTGGTAGTACTCCGCCATAATCTCCTTGATGTCATTCTCGGTCAATGACTTGGAGAAATGCTTCTTGACAGAGTCGTATTCCTTCAGGCGTTCCAGGTCATAGAAGCTGGCGGAGGAGGTCAGCATCAAAATGATCATGCTGTTGTTCTGCGCCAGATTCTGGCTCTGGTATTCGTCCAGGAAGCTGAACCCATCCATCACCGGCATTTTGATGTCCAGGAAAATGAGATCTGGATACGCGATTCCCTGCCGGGCAGATTCCTGCAGATATTCCAGGGCTTCGGCCCCGTTTTTCTTGATCAGGATCTCTTTGGCTACCCCTAGTTTTGTCAACAAGCGCTTGTTCACGAAGTTGGTAGTATCATCATCGTCTACCAACATGATCATGTTTAACGGCTCAAACTGGGTCTTCATATCCATCTTTCTTATAGAACAAGGTAGAGAATGCTTCTATCAATCTTCCGTGCAAATATAGTAAAACAAAACTGATGCATTTTCACCTGAAAAAGATCACCAGAAAACACCGTATAAAAACTACCCGGCCCTTACCTGAGCTCCTGCCCAAAAGAAGGGGACGGCCCTGGGTCTTTTTCTGGCAAGGACCTTTCTGGGGCAGGTGGCCAGATGCCATGCAGCATCTGCTGATGCCATTTGCGGGGGAAGGCCTCGCTCTCTTCAAAGCCCAGTTCAATATCACGGCCATCCTGGGGCACGTACGCGGTTTTGAACAAGTAGTCCCACAGGCTGAGGCTAATGCCGAAATTGGCCCCGTACGGCTGCGGCAGGCGCTTAGCATGGTGCCAGATATGCATCTGCGGGTTGTTGAACACATACTTCAAGGGGCCCAGCGGCAGCCGTACATTGGCGTGGTTCAGGTGCCCAATGCTCAACGCTACAATATGCACCAAAAAGAAATCCTGCAGCCCAAACCCTATCATGGCCAGCGGTACGTATTCCAGCGTGCGGTACACCACGTTTTCCATCCAGTGGAACCGCATGTGCGCCGCAAACCCCATCTGGTGCACTGAGTGGTGTACCTTATGGAACTCCCATAGCCAGGGCACCCGGTGCAGCAGCCGGTGCACGTTCCAGTGAATGAAATCGCGTAGCACAAACAGGGTCAAGAGTTGCGCCCATACCGGCCAGGTCTTGATCTCAATGGCTACCAGATTCTGCACCCCCACCAACGCCAGCACATCTTGGAAGGCATGTACCGCCACGTTGGAAATGGCGTAAAACCCGATCAGCGAAAAAAGGAAGAAATTGAAGAAAAGGTAGAATCCATCAAGCCAGAAGTCTTGCCTAATCCTGGCCTGGTCTGTGCGCCAGGGCAACACCAGTTCCAGTAGGTAGACGGCCAGGGAAAGCCCCAAAAGCCAGTACACGTAGTTGCCCCAATGCGGGTGCAACAACTCAGCACCCAGGTACCACGCGTAATCACGGAAAGACTGCCACAGCAAATCAAAGTACATAGGTGTAAGGCGTTAATGCCTACTTTGTGATTGTAAAGAGCCTGGAAGAACAGCCCCGCTAAGATAGCAACTCAGCCGGTAATCTTAAGGTTCCCGCAGCCCCCGGTTGAGCAGAAAGGGCACATCAACGCAAGTTCCTGATCTTGCGTATGAGGGGGAAGGATAGGCACCGCCCTCGTACGGCTTTTTCCTTTGTACTGAGATCCGGAGACACCGTTCCCTCGTACTTCTAACCTATTGACACCATGGCAATCAACCTTCAGCAGACTAGCGCCAGACTAAACTTCTACATGCGCATTAAGGAGTTGGACGTGTACCAGCTCAGCGTTCTTACCAATACCCCGCCAGAAACGGTGGGCTGTATTTTACAAGGAGAAGAATACTGCATGGATGACCTGGTCACCCTGCTGAAGCAATTGCCCGATCTTAACTCCCGCTGGGTCATTTACGGCGAGGGGAACGTGTTCAAGTCTGAGGGAAAAGAAGGAGAGGCCCATCCGCCGGCTGGGCTAAAGAAAGATCGCACCGCATATCTGGCCGAGATGCAGGCCCTGCTGCATCAATTGGAGGAAATAGAAAAGCAGAAGCAACAGCAAAACCACCTGGACCAACTGCGCAGCCGAATCAGGGACTTAACCAAGCATATCTAAGCCCTGTTTCTGGCATAGTTTTGGCATTCTAAGCATAAAAGACAACCAAGCCTAAGGGTGGCAGCAGAAAGCCCGTGCCTACTGATTCCCTCCTGTTTTTTGGAAAACCCGGGAAATAAGGAAGACTCGGCCCTTACCATGAAAACAGCAGAATAGCCGGTCTGTTTTCTTCTTTGCCTTATGAGCGGCAGAAGGCCCTCACCAGACAAAGCCATTGCCCTTCGGCGGCAGTCACCTGCCTTGAGGGAATTGCGACCTAAGCTTATTCCAGAAAGCAAAGTTGCGGCCCATCAGTCCCCCTTACCTTGTTGATTTGCTTCCAGAATTCTGAAGCCCGGTTCCTGTAAAGCACATTTGCTTGGTGATCAAAAGAAATATGTCAGAAAATTACACGTTTGGGTAGGGGTAACACCCTTTATTTCAATCTTATTAAGAGGAGGTACTATACCATGGAACAACACCGAAAACTGGAATTACCAGAAGAGTTGCACTACTGCAACCGTAACCGATGGGGTTTTGTATCAACCCATAACCCCCCTCTGGTGCTGCAACAAACCCTGCCACCAGTAGCTCCCCTGGCTGAGATCTATAACTTCTGTGGTTATACTTTCTCAGATAACTAAAGCACCTATGTTTCACCTGTTAGTGCCCCAGGCGCAGGCTTGCCATTGGCGAACCCTGTGGCTGGGGTTTTGTCTTCAAACCGTGTCGCGGTCCTACCCTTCCCCGTTAGATTTTTCAAAAAGCACGTTTGGAAGCGCCTGTAAGGTCATCTGCATTTTCCAGATTCATTTCAGGGAATTTATGTTTTTGCCTCGTATCTGGGAATTCTCAAAGAGAAGAAGCTCACCTTTTATTCGCTCTCTTTACAGTAGACTATCCCTACTTCCCTACTGTTAGACTTCTGTATAAGGTTGCATTTTACTTCACCTCACCCAGCACAAAGGAAGGCAGCACGTATAGCTAGCAGGACACTACCTTTTAAAGGCAATACTCTGGACACCTTAAACTTTCACCAACTCCAAGGCTGTTAGCTCATTACCTTTTAGACATTAGCCTAAAATACAGCTATAATCCTATTTACTTCTGCTTATGATACCGTAACCGCAGCTGTAAAATCCTAGTATAACTACTCTACAAACCCTTAGAGGGAAGGTAAGAGTCATGATGGAAAAACTGAGGAAGATAAAATTGGAATTGCATGAAATAAAGTCGAAGGCTAGAAAGATCTTCAGACGGGGGTATGAGGACTTGACCATGATGATCTATTATCATGACCTTAAGGACCAGTTCCAGCTGTTGATCATCAACCCTAACAACCTTCTACTACTGGAGAAGGAGATCACCCGGGCCGAGGCGTTCAGGATCATGAACACCCGTAATTCTTAATCCGTACTCCTATAAGGAGCTTTTCTATAATAGATCAGGCGCAAGCCACGCGTAAACGAAAGGACCAGCCGTAGAAAGCTGGTCCTTCTTTTATATATCACTTCATAGCTTTTCGACTTGGCGGGTCATTTTAAACGCGGCCTCAAATTCTATAGTTTATTCTATGACAAACCATTAAACGTTCGTCATATTTATTTTGCCTTTGCTCAAAATAATTAAACTTAAGACCCGTTAATAGGTAAACTTGTATTTAATAATTTATATATTTAATATCTAAATATTTGATTCACTACCATCCCATACAACTTATAGCTTATACGGCCACTCATTTATAACTTTATACATTATTTTATGAAAAAATTCCTCCTCCTCATTGCATTATGCGGTACCTCTAGTTTGATTTTTGCTCAGGATCTAGGAAAGATGCTTGTTTCTGGCTCGCTTGGTTACAATCAACATAAAAATGAATCAGGCCAGAACGTAAACATTCCTGTAAAGACCTCCAACCTTGACGTAAGCCCTAAAATCGCCTTTTTCACGTCGCCGAATCTAGCTCTAGGTATTTCTGCGGGGTATAATAGAAATGTGTATAAGGCAGCTACAAGAGTTTATTCATCAACCGAAGACTTTGAGATTGTTGATTATAAGGGCATAAACAATCAGTATTCAGTAGGGCCATTTGTTCGTCTTTATAAACCCGTAGCAAACAAGTTCGCTTTCTTTGGGCAAGGAAGCACCCTATACGAGTATAGTAAATCTAAAAATGATCTTGCCTTGTCTGAGCCTACCATACACAAAGGAGGCAGAATAGATATAGCGCCAGGCCTGGTTTTCTTCCCAAGTAATATTATAGGAATAGAACTCACTATGGGCAGCTTCGGGTATTCTACTTTAAAATCTGGAAATGAAAATTCAGGGAATTATCAAAAAAACAGCAACTTCTATTCTGGCTTTAACTTAAGTAATTCCACCTTAGGCATCTCTTTCTACTTAGGACGTACAGCTTCAGAATAAGCACTTATTACTTTATTTCAGGGCAGTTTTTCAGAAACCGGCCTTGAAACAAAGCTTCTATTTCTTGCTCAAACCTACCTCCACCACAGCTGGTTTCCCTTCGGGGAAGCGTTCCACGTAGAACTCCTGCAGCGTGAGGTTCTGCTCTTTGGCGTAATCAAACAGGGCGCTGTAGATACGTCTGGGCGCAATGGTGATGTTCGCGTCCAGTTCTCCTTTGAGCACGGGCTGGCCCCCTGGCACTACCCGTACCGTGAACCCAGCCGGCAACGCCACGCTGGTGTCTTGGATGGCCACGCCAATGAAGGCTTTCACGGTCTTGCTGTCTCTGCTGGGGTTGTTGTAGAAAATTCCCGCAAAATCCCCCGTCAACTGTTTTTGCTCCACGGCTTCACCTGCTTGCTGGTAGATCTGGCCTAGCTCCTCGGCCTCGGTGGAACCTTCAAAGTATTTGCCGGCCACAAACAACGAGGTAGAGGTTGCCTTGGTTATTTTCACTTCGGCAAAGCCGCCCATGTAGGTGTAGAATACCAGCACCAGGCCAATCACAATGGCCATGTAAATCAAAAACTTCTTCTGCATCTTTTCTTCTTAGAATCCTCGGTGGGTTTACCAGGAGGGAATATCGCTTTTCAGTGAAAGCTACAAAGGTACGTTTTAGGGGCTATTTTACAGAAACGACCCTGCAATACCCTCTACCTACACAAAATTCTTGTACTGCATCTCGTGGAGTTGGGCGTAATAGCCCCCTGTCTGCAGCAGTTCCTCATGGCGGCCGCTTTCCTTGATCTCGCCGCGGTCCAGCACAATGATGTTATCGGCTTTCTGGATGGTGGAGAGGCGGTGGGCAATCACGATAGAGGTACGTCCCTGCATGAGCTGCGCGATGGCGAATTGGATCAATTCCTCGGTTTCTGAGTCTACGCTGGAGGTGGCCTCATCCAGGATGATGATCTTGGGGTTGTAGACCATGGCGCGCACAAACGAGATCAGCTGCCGTTGCCCCACTGATAGGGTGGCCCCGCGCTCCATCACGTTGTACTGCAGGCCACCAGGCAAGCGCTCAATGAACCGGTCGGCACCTACCAGACGGGCGGCTTCCCACATCTGGTCTTCGGTGATGTCTTTGTTGCCCAGGCTGATGTTGTCTGCAATGGTGCCCGAGAACAGGAATACATCCTGCAAGACCACGCCAATCTGCTGGCGCAGCACCTCCAGGTTGTATTCTTTCACATCATGCCCATCAACTTTGATCGTGCCTTTGTTGATCTCATAGAAGCGGCTCAGCAGGTTGATGATGGAGGTTTTTCCGGCTCCCGTGGCGCCTACCAGGGCCACTGTCTGCCCAGCCTCCACGTTGAAGGAGACGCCTTTCAGCACCCAATCCTCGTCATTGTAGGCAAACCAGACCTTCTCAAACTGCACCTCGCCCTTGATGGTGGCGGGGGCGTACGTGCCGGAGTCAGAAACCATCTCCTGGCTTTCCAGCAGGCGCATGATCCGCTCAGAACTCACCACGCCCAATTGCAGCGTATTGAAACGGTCGGCAATCTGGCGGATGGGCCTGAAGAACATGCCAATGTACATAATGAAGGCAATCAAGGAGCCCAGCGTCACGGTATCCTGGATCACGCCCTTGGCCCCGTACCACACCAACAGCCCTGTTCCGGCGGCGCCGATGACCTCGGCCACCGGGAAGTAGATGGAGTAGTACAAAACAGACCTGACATTGGCGCGGGTGTGCTCTTTGTTGATGGCCTTGAATTTCTTCATTTCCCGCTCCTCGTTGTTAAAGATCTGCACCACCATCATGCCCGTGATATGCTCCTGCACGAAGGCATTCAATTTGGCCACCGCGCTGCGCACCTCCTGGAACGAGTCCTTTACTTTTTCCTTGAAGATATAGGTACTGATAATGAGCAGCGGAAACATGGAAAGGCTGACCAGGGTAAGTTTCCAGTCAATCCAGAACATGTACCCCAGAATAAAGAGGAGTTGGAGCACATCCCCGATCATGGCAGCCAGGCCCTCTGAGAAGACATCAGACAGGGTCTCCACATCATTCACGTTGCGGGTCACCAGCGTACCAATGGGCGTACGGTCATAGAATTTCAGGCGGAGCTTCAGGATATGCTCATACAGCTTCACCCGGATGTCGCGCACCACGTACTGCCCCAGCCACCCCGCAAAGTACGTGTGGAAGTAGGAGACCACTGTATGCATCACCAACAGCCCGATGAGCCACATAAACATACGGTTCACACCCTGCCAGTTGTACTGCAGAATCTGCTTGTCTACCATCTCCTGGATAAGGAACGGCCTGACCGTAGCCAGCACCGCCGAGGCGACGGTTAAGAAAATCACCAGGTAGAACACCCGCTGGTACGGTTTCACGAACCGGAATATCTTACGCAACACTTCCCAGTCAAACGCGCTCCCGGTCTTGCTGCCTCCTATTTCACTCATGGATGGATGTGGCTAGTATGCTTTAAGGTGCCGCTTTGCTTCTGCTCCCATAGAACAAACAGAAGCTGGGGCCGCACAGACCCTCTCAAACGTTTAGGCCGGTTTTTCAGGAAAAGGCCCTGAAACTACCTACGCTTTTCAGCACAAAAGTACACAATAAACCACGGAATAATTGGAGCGTCCCTTCGGCTTCCGGTATCGGCGGAGACACTCGTAGGCCTGAAGACACTACGAGGTCTTCTGAGCAGGCGGTGTAGAGGCCGAGAAGCAGGATCTATCCTTTTCCTAGGAGGGAATCAGTTGTTGCAAAGAAAGGAAGATGTGGGAGGAAAGGAAAGGAATGCGAAGGAGCAAAAGATAGGAAGATGTGGGAGGATAGGAATACCAAGGAGCCAAAGATAGGAATGCCAAGGAGCAAAAGATAGCAATGCGTGGGAGACAAGGCGGTGCCGTTGTCTCTACAGGGTTCTCCTCACCGTTTATGCTACTTCCCCCTGTTCCAGTCTTTCCCGAGCGCGCCTCGCTTTTGGCCCTAGATAAAAGATTACTAAGAGGAACAGACAGCTCAGGCCGAAAGGGCAGTGCGAGAGGGGAAGACGGGGCCTCGCGGCCGTGAGCGCACGGAGGGCAGCTATAGAACAAGGCAGCATAAGGGCTCTTGCATCAACCGGTCACCATGCCAGCAACGGCAAAAGGCATGCACTAGGGTTTCGTAGTATTATAGAGAAGTCCGCTATTCCTTCATCGCGGCCTTAGCCGCCAATTCAAACAACGCTTTCTGCTGGGCAAAATAACCAGCGGGATATTCTACCCGGTACAGGAACAACCCTTCGGCGGGAGCCGCCCCACTGGCCAGGCGCCGGTCTTGCCGTTCTATGGCGTCTCTGAACTGCACTGCCGTGAGTTTTCCTTTGCCTACGTCCAGGAGCGTACCTACCACCAGCCGTACCATGCCCCGCAGAAACCGATTGGCTTTGATAGTGAAGATGAGCAAGTCGCCCTCTTCCCGCCAATGGGCGTGGGTAATGGTGCACCTATAGTGCTTGGTATCGCCTTTTACTTTGGAGAAGGTGGTGAAGTCTTCCAGGTGCAGCAAAGCCTGGGCAGCCTGGTTCATGCTGTCCACATCTGGGGTTCTGGACAGGTAGTGCGCGTGCCGTACCAGAAAGGGATTTTTCTGGCGCGTGATGCGGTATTCATACGTTCGACTGATGGCATCAAACCGGGTGTGCGCTTCAGGCCCCACCGGCATGACCTGGCCTACTACAATATCCGGGGGAAGGATACGGTTCAGCTTGTGTTGGATTTCTGCGGGCGGAAGCACTTGGGGCAAATCCACATGCACCCATTGCTGGGCGGCATGCACGCCCGTATCAGTGCGGCCGCTGCCTACCGTCTCCACCTGAGGAAGGCGGAACACCTTGCGCAGGCCATCATCCAGCACCTCTTGCACCGTGAGGGCGTTGGGCTGCAGTTGCCAACCGTGGAACCTGGTGCCATCATACGCCACTTCTAAAAAATACCGCATGGGGCAAAGATACAGAATTGAGGCGTGAGTCTCAGAAACTGCTCGCTCTAGGCCTGAAACCCAGGGCCGGTTTTTAGGCCCTTTTCCTGAAAACCGCCTGAAAATGGCATAGCGCTATCAAAGAGTAGCCGACAACAAGAACGAGCTTCTAGCAAGGGCTATCCTTCTTGGGAGGCGCCAAAAGCCGCCGTTAGGGTCTCACCAAGGTAGCACCTCTTTCTGACTGCCAGGCCGCTTGGCGGGCATCGCGCTGGCGTTCATACCGTTCCTGCAAGGCCTGTTTGTCGCGCTCGTACTCCTGCTTCAGGCGGGCCATTTCCTGCTCCAGGCTGCTGGTGCTGCTGTTGGCCTTGGCGAAATGGTCGTTCAGCCGGTGTTGCCGCCGGTTATAGTCTTCCTTGAGGTTGGCCTGGTCTCGCTCATATTTGGCTTTGGCCTTGTTCAACGCCAAGCGGTGCTTTTCATCTTTCTTGATGGCTTTGGCCAAGGCCTTGGCCCGTTTCTTTTCCGCTTTAGAAGGTTCGTTGTACCTGCCTGCAACTGCCTGAGAATTCTGGGCTGGTGCCGCTATGGCTATTCCCCCACCAATAGATAACATGGCCACTAAACCGAGAACCGCGAATTGTTTCATTTTTCTGCGCTTTTAAAGAATGGAGGCTTGCAACGTTCATGCCACCAGAGGCAATTTAGCCGCTTTGGGTAGAGTAAAAAATCCTTTCTTTGCACACTAGCCTGTGGAAAACTCCGCAAGCGCCCCAACACAACCATTAATCATCTAATAGACAAGCTTTTACCAAAGCACGCCAACTCCTCTGGCAGGTGAAGAAGGATTGCGGAGGAGGGGTATCTTTGATATGTAAGTTTTATGTAGTTTTGCACCTGATTCAGAAACCAAACAAGTATATGATACAGAGAGTCCAGAGCGTTTTCCTGTTTTTGATTGTGGTAGCCATGGTGGCCATGTTCTTTGTGCCCATCTGGGCGAAAACCAACCCCGCCAATGGCCAGGAATATGCCTTAACTGCTTTTAGCCTTGGCCCGGTTACTTCTGCCGGCGCGGAAGCCGATTCCACCAGCACTATTTTCATTGCCATTCTGGCCGGCGTGGCCGCCTTGATCGCCTTGTATGAGATTTTCCAGTACAAGAGCCGCCTTACCCAAATGAAACTGGGTTTGCTGAACTCCCTGGTGATGGCCGCCTTGATGGGCTGCGCCTTCTACTTCTCTTCTTACGTGGGCGAAGACCTGATCAAAACCAAGGAGCAGGGCGAGTACCTCTCTGGCTTTTACCTGCCGGCTGTGGGTCTGCTCATGAACGTACTGGCTAACCGCTTCATCAAGCGCGATGAGGATTTAGTACGCTCCATGGACCGCCTGCGGTAGGGTTAGTTTTAAGACACAAGACGCAGGACATAAGACGTAAGACTTCTTCTTGACTCCACTTTTAGTGTTCGTTAGAGAAGAAGCAACAAAGCATCCTGAAACAGAAGGGGCTCCGTTATGCAACGGAGCCCCTTCTGTTTTAAAAGTACCCACTATCTCTTGTAGAGGAAATCCTGGAGTTCCCGCTTGCTGCTGCTGAATTCCAGAGCATCTAAGACCCGGCTGAAGCGCTGGGGATCACAGACATAGCCATAAGCGAACTTCGCCAGCGCTACCCGGCGTTCTTCAAAGCTTAGGGCCTTCATGAGCAGGAAAAGGTCTTCGGTCATGAGGCCGCCCGCGAGTTTGATTTCGCCCTTGGCGATCTCCAGCCGCCGGTCATCAAACCCTTCTTCTTTCATGAACCGAAGCACCCGCTCTACGTCCTGCTCTTCCATGGTATAGCGGCAGACGTCGTTGCCCTGGGCCGGCGGCAAGGGACGCGACAAGGGCACCTGGTCTACTTTGCGCAGCACCAAAGGGAATGCTCTTCCGGCCACGGCCGGCGCCAACACATACACGCCCTCATATCCCCTCTCCAGGAGAACCTCGGCAGTAATGTTCTGCGCCCTGCGTCCCCGGCCCAGCACCCTAATGTTCAGCATGTGCCGGCCCGCTGGTAAGTCGGCTACGGCTACTCTGGAAGACGGGGCTACATTGATGAGGCGGCCCCCAATGTTCAGTTGGAAATATTCGCCGCGTTGGGTTTCCACCAACAGGGCGGCGTCTAAAGCGGGCTGCGCAGACAGCGCATGGCCCAGGAGCAGGAAGAAAATCCCCAGGAAGTAGAAACGTTTCATGGCCAAGTCTTTAAAATAGAACGATAAACACTCTAAATCCAATATTGTGCCAAATCTATATTCACGGACAGCCTATCCTCAAAAAGGGCTTCTTACTGTCTGTTCCGTCCCCGTGAACCTGAGCCAAAAGCATTTCCGTTCACAGCAAAAACAAAATCCCTCCTGGTTTCAGGGTTGCTTTTCAAAAAGCAGCCTTGAAACCAGGAGGGACAGGCCATGTACCGGACGTTCGTTTATCCTTCGTAATAATACTGGCCGTAGGGGCTCTGGATGGTCAATTCGTTTTTCTCGCTGGCCTCTACCCTGCCTATGATCTGGGCATCCAAGTTGAACGACTGGCTAATGCTGATCAGGTCTTGGGCAATCGCTTCAGGCACGTACAGTTCCAGGCGGTGGCCCATGTTGAAGACCTTGTACATTTCCTGCCAGCTGGTGTTGCTCTGCTCCTGGATGAGCCGGAACAGCGGCGGCACCGGCAACAGGTTGTCTTTGATGATGTGCACGTTCCTGGTGAAGTGCAGCACCTTGGTCTGCGCGCCGCCGCTGCAATGCACCATGCCGTGCAACTGGCTACGGTAGTCTTTCAAGATAGCCTGCACCAGCGGGGCATAGGTTCTGGTAGGCGACAGCACCAATTTGCCTACGGTAAGGCCGGTTTCTTCATTGATATCGGTGAGTTGGCAGTTGCCGGAGTACACCAGATCAGACGGTACCGCGGGGTCAAAGCTCTCTGGGTAGTTCTTGGCCAGGTAATTGGCAAACACATCATGGCGGGCCGAGGTGAGGCCGTTACTGCCCATGCCGCCATTGTACTCGCTTTCATAGGTGGTCTGGCCGTAAGAGGAGAACCCCACAATCACATCACCGGGTTGGATGGTATGGTTGGAAACCACGTCAGAGCGCCGCATGCGGGCCGTCACGGTGCTGTCCACGATAATGGTGCGCACCAGGTCGCCTACATCGGCGGTCTCGCCGCCGGTGCTGTAAATCCCGATGCCGTTGTCGCGCAGCATCTGCAGCACTTCCTCTGTGCCGTTAATGATGGCGGCAACCACCTCGCCGGGCACCAGGTTTTTATTACGCCCAATGGTGGAGGAAAGCAGGATATTGTCGGTGGCGCCCACGCACAGCAGGTCATCGGTGTTCATGACAATGGCGTCCTGGGCAATGCCTTTCCAGACGGAAAGGTCACCGGTCTCGCGCCAGTAGAGGTACGCCAGGGCAGATTTGGTACCCGCGCCGTCGGCGTGCATGATGTTGCAGAACTCGGGGTCACCCACCAGCAGATCTGGGATGATTTTGCAGAACGCCTGCGGAAATAAGCCTTTGTCTATGTTCTTGATGGCGTTGTGCACATCTTCTTTAGAGGCGGAGACGCCGCGCTGCAGATACCGGTTTTCCATGGTGGGCAATGAATAAAAGTAGCAGACCGTTTATGGCCTTATTCCTCAAAAACAGCCCTGAAACCCAGTTCTGCCTTTTGCTGAGGCAAAAATAAGAAAGCCTCCCGGTTATGGGAGGCTTTTCTTCTGGTATTTAAAGTTAAGGCACAAACGACGCAGGGCCTCACCATGCCATCGCTGGCCCGAGCTTGCAGCTCATGCCTTCCCGTTGCTAAGGAATAACATGTACTTTAACGGGCAAAAGAGGATCAGGCATACGTGCGGACACAAGTTGCAAGCTCGGGCTAAGGGGCAGTTCCAATTTCGTGCTTGCGATCAATCTTCACGCTAACGCTTACCGTTGTGGCTGTTCGTCAATGCGGGTCACAGTGAACTCGGTACGGCGGTTTCGCTGGTGCTGCTCCTCTGTTTTCGCATTCCGCACCACGGGCCTTGACTCCCCGTAGCCGCGCGCCGTGATGCGCTTAGGATCAATCCCTTTGGAGATGATGTAGTCTACGGCGCTCTGGGCCCTCCGCTGTGAAAGGTCCTGGTTGTAGATGTCTACCCCCCGGCTGTCTGTGTGTGAGCTCAGCTCAATGGTGATGGCGGGGTTGTCTAACAAGGTCTGCACCAGTTTATCTAACTCCACAGCGGCGTCTGGGCGTATATCAGCTTTGTCATAGTCATAGAAGATGTTCTCTACCACAATGGCTCTGTTGCGAACAATCTTGGCCAGCGTAAGCGTGGCCGTTAGCCGGATGTTAGTGACTGGTTGGGTCAGCTGGCTTTGGGGCGGCGTTTTGCCTTGGGTTACCACGGGCTGGCGGGCGGTGAAGTACCCGGTTCTCTCCGCTACCACAGAATACACGCTGGCAGAATCCAGCCGGAAGGTGAAGTTTCCCTGGGCATCGGCGGTGGCCTCTTCTATTTTCACGCCCTGCGCGTTCTGCAGGGCTACCCGCAGGTTGCCCACGGGGGTAAGGGCGTTTGTTTTCTCGTTCCGTTCCACCACGCGACCGTCTACAAAGAAATTCACCAGTTTGGGCTGGCGCTTCACGTAGGAATACAGGTCATCGCCGCCTTGGCCGCCGGTGCGGTTAGAGGCGAAGAATCCTTGATTGTCACCGGTGATCAGGATTGAGAAGTCATCTCCCACTGAATTGATAGGCGCGCCCATGTTGATGACAGAATCACCGCTGATCCGGAAAAGATCCAGCCCGCCCAACCCGGGGTGGCCGTCTGAGGCGATGTACAGGGTACTGTCTGGCCCCACATAAGGGAAGGACTCGTTGCCGGGCGTGTTGATGGTGGGCCCCAGGTTCTCTGGGCGGGAGAAACGGCCGGCGGCATCCAGGGTCGTTTTCCAGATATCGCGCCCGCCCTGGCCGCCGCGGCGGTTGGAGGAGAAGTACAGGGTGCGGCCATCTGGCGAGAACGCGGGCGAGGCATCCCAGGCCACAGGGTCGTTGAAGCTGGCGGGACGGGGTTCAGACCATTCGCCGGTTTTGTATTGTGAGATATACAGGTCTACGTTCTCGCTTCCGCTCTTTTTGCCGGTGTTGCCCCGGGCGAAGACCATGGTGCGACCTTCATTGGTGAACGCCGGTGAGGCATCATGCACCTCAGGGGCGTTCAATACCGCGGCGAAGGGCCTTACGGTAGGGGCCGCGGCCATGCCCGTATCTGCCACGGGCACCACGTACAAATTCAGGAAGCCTTCGCCGTTGCCTTTGTAAGTAGCGTTTTCGCGGGTAGAGGAGAAGATGAGTTCATTGTTGAGCAGAATAGGCGAGAACTCAGAAGCAGCGGTGTTGGCGGCGAGCACTGGGGTCACGATCCGGTAGGTGGGCTGGTCGCGGATAGTGGCCACCTGCTTGAGGTTATCTAGTTCCAGCTGGGCCAGCCGCATGAACGTTTTGTTGGAAGCCACGGCCAGGTAACTCTGCAACTGGGTAGCGGCTTCTTCATACTTGCCATTGGCTTTCAGGGCCATGCCGTACCGGAACATGGTTTCCTCGGTTTTACGGGCGTCCAGGGCGGCTTTGTAGTACTGCTCGGCCAGCGCCAGCCGATTAGACAACCGGTAGGACTCTGCCAGCTTGAAGTTAACCTCGGCACCGGTACGCCCTTTCTTGAGGGCGGTCTGGTAGTGGTTAATGGCCAACTGGTATTCTTCCTGGCCAAAGTTCTTGTCGCCTTTCTGCACGGAGCTCCGGAAAGGCCCGCAAGCCGCCACCGCCAAAGACAAGGCCATTCCCAGTACAAAGGTTCTGTTCTGTCGCATCATGTGCATTCCTACGCGTTATTGGCTTAAAGACCGGGTTAAAAGTAACGAGCCAGCCAGGTATCTTTGGCGGGTTTGGGCCACTGCTCCTGCAACGCCCCCACCGTTTGCACCAGGGTGTCAAAGTAGAGGGTGTCCGGAGCCAACGTTCCGGCCGTCACCAGGCCTTTTACTTCTGTCAAAGGAAGTATCTGTACCTGGTCTTGCTGTTTGAAGGCCAACTTGGTACGGTCAAATAATTGAACGTTAAAATCCTGCTCTAATTGCCTTAAAAAGGCCACTGATTTATCTATGGAACAGCCACTGGCCGAGGCCACTTCCTCATTGGTGGCCAGGAACAGGAAGTGGTGTTCCTTTATGGTGAAAGAGGCCTGTAAATCACGCCCATGACTGCTCCACTCCGTTACGAAATCCTGTAGCTGCTGGTTCATGCACACCTCTTCCTCTGGGGTAAGTTTGCGGTCTAACTGATATATCCACAGCCGGCTATAAGGCGGTAATTGCTCAAAAGGAACGTACATTTTTTGTAATATGCTAATTTATAATTGACCCTCGTCTCACGTATTAAGACACAAGACTATGCTTTCGTGTTTTCAAGCCGGTTTTCAGGAAACAAGCCTGAAGACGATTTACTTCTTACAACTTTCGGTGGCAACGCGCTTGTTGGTGATGACACCAACAAAGACCGAAGTCAAACCCCTCGTTTGGTAGCCGGTTTCTGAAAAACAGCCTATAATCACCCTGCTGGTTCTTACCGGACCACCCATGCCGCCAATTTCTACCTGAGGGCTTTCATGATGGAAGATGTAAAAGCTGAATTTTTCTCCTGTGGAGCACGCAAGTTAAAAACTTGCGGCAATGAAGGCTCCAAGTTAGAAACTTGAAGCAGGAAGGTTTTTTGTTTTTGGGCCGCTTTTCTTGAAACGAACCCTAAACGCGCTTCCTCCTACTTCACCTTTTCGTCAAACACCCTTTATATACCTTATATACCGCAAGTTTCTAACTTGTGGTTGAAATGAAGCAAGTTTGCAACTTGTGATGCTATTTCCCTAATACTAGCCACGCAAGTTAAAAACTTGCTTCATAAAAGGCTCCAAGTTGCAAACTTGAAGCAGGAAAGGCATTAGGTTTAAACCACTTGCTACCTGATACCCTTACCCGTTGATGCCTTCGGCCTGGGCGATGAGTTCGGCAATGTCAAACACCTGAACAGAGTCTTCCTTGTTCTGGCTTTTTACGCCGTCGGCCATCATGGTCATGCAGAAGGGACAGGCGCTGGCAATGATGGTGGCTCCGGTACCAATGGCTTCCTGGGCACGTTCCACGTTGATGTCTTTGCTGCCAGGCTCCGGTTCTTTCCACATCTGGGCGCCGCCGGCCCCGCAGCACAGGCCGTTGGCGCGGCTGCGTTTCATCTCCACCAGGTCGGCGTCTAAGGCGGCTAGCACGTCGCGGGGCGCTTCATAGATGTTGTTGGCGCGGCCCAGGTAGCAGGAGTCATGGAAGGTAATGCGCTTGCCTTTGAACTCGCCGCCGCCGGCAATCTTCACTTTGCCTTCGTTGATCAGGTTCTGCAGGAACGTAGAGTGATGGATCACCTCATAGTTGCCGCCCAAAGCCGGATACTCATTCTTGATGGTGTTGAAGCAGTGCGGGCAGGCAGTCACAATGGTTTTGATGCCGTAGCCGTCTAAGGTGGCAATGTTGGTCATGGCCTGCATCTGGAACAGGAACTCGTTGCCGGCCCGTTTGGCGGGGTCGCCGGTGCAGGTCTCTTCCATGCCCAACACGGCATACTTGGTACCCACGTGCTCTAAGATGCGCACGAAGGCGCGGGTAACGCTTTTATATCGGTCGTCAAAGGCGCCGGCGCAGCCCACCCAGAACAACACTTCGGGGGCTTCACCCCGCGCGGCCAAATCAGCCATGACGGGTACTTGTATCTGTTTTTTCTCTGACATAGAGGTAATGTGCTAATTAGATGATGTGCTCATGTGCTAATGTATTCGGCATGCTGCACAAAAGCTAATGCTTGTTAGGGGAATTCGGTTTAGAGGCTAGTTTTTGGAAGTGATAAACAAATCATCGGCCCAGTTGAAACGATCGCTGGGCGAGAAGGCCCACGGTGCCCCGTTGTTCTCAATGTTGTTGAACATGGTGTTGAGCGCGGCCGGCGCGGCCGATTCTTCCAGCACCAGGAACCGGCGCAGGTCAATGATGGTAGAGAGCTGGTTGATGTTCACCGGGCAGGACTCCACGCAGGCATTGCAGGTGGTGCAGGCCCACAGCTCCTCTGGCGTTATGTAGCCGCGCAGCAGCGTGCGTTCCTCGGTCACTTTCACGCGCTCAGATTCCTCTTTGTAGTGCGCCGGCGCGAAGATGATGGGCGCGTGCCCTACTTCCTCCATCCGGTCACGGGTGTCCATCACAATCTTGCGCGGCGAGAGCAGTTTGCCGGTGAGGTTGGCCGGGCACACGCTGGTACAACGGCCGCACTCGGTGCAGGTGTAGGCGTCCATGAGCTGCTTCCAGGTAAGGTCTTCCACGTCTTTGGCCCCGAACTTCTGCGGATCCACCCCCTCAGGTGCCGGGGGCACCACGTAGCTGGGGTCTAACATGGCCTTGATCTCATGCGTGATGCTCTCTACGTTGCTGAACTGGCCCTTCGGCTCCAGCTTACTGTAGTACACATTGGGGAAAGACATGATGATGTGGAAGTGTTTGGAGCTGGGTAGGTAGTTCATGAAGGCCAGAATACCGATGATGTGCACCCACCAGCCAATGCCAGCGATCACCTGCAGGGTTGGCACATCACTCCCGAACAGGTTCACCAGAGGACCGCTCACCGGGAATGCGCCCGGCAAATCATGCCCGCCCAACAGGGCCAGCTTCTGATCCGCGATGTTGAAGGCGAACAAGGCCAGCATAAGCACGATCTCCGTGATCAGGATCACATTGGCGTCCAGCCTGGGCCACATCCGCATCTCAGGCCCGCGGGTAAGGCGGGGCACCTTGGTTACGGTACGCCGCGCCAGGAAAATCACGCAGGCAATGATCACCAACAGCCCTAAGATCTCATTGATGGCCATGAGTACGCTGTACACCGGGCCCAGCACCCCTAAAATGCGGTGGGTCCCGAAGAGCCCGTCAATCAGGATCTCTATCAATTCCACGTTGATGACCAGAAACCCGACGTACACAAACAGGTGCAGAACGGCAGGCAAGGGCCGCTTGAACATTTTTTGTTGCCCAAAAGCAACGAGCAAAAGGGTATTTATGCGGGTAGAAACATCCCCTGAAATCTTCTTGTCGCGCCCCAGGTTGATGTTGTGGGCAATCTTCCGCATCTGCCACACAAACAGGCCGATACCTAACGCCGCCACAATAAAAAAGATGATATTACTGATCACAGAAAGGAAGTTTAGACATGGAAACTGCTAGTACTACGAACGAATTTAACAAAGTATTCTGAAAAGGTCAGAAAAGATTTTTTTGCCAGAAGTTTTGCAAATCCGGGCTAGCTCCTTACATTTGCATACTTTTTAACCACAACGGCAGCGAAACATCTCCGGAACGGTTCTTAAAAGGTGCTGGTGATGTAGCTCAGTCGGTAGAGCAAAGGACTGAAAATCCTTGTGTCGTTGGTTCGATTCCAATCATCACCACCAGCATAGAAAATCCCGCTTCAGCAATGGAGCGGGATTTTTGTTTTTTCACTCATTTCTGGCAGTTTACAACCTCTAAGAGAAAACTCAGATGAGACACTAGCAAGACACGCATATACCTGCTTATTGGCTACACTCACTAGATTTTGTTGCGTTGCTTGTCTCTCCTACTGTCTCTCTGAAAGGAGACATAAACACATTAAAGCTCTACGGGGTGTTTTACACTTAGCTTAGCTTGACCTCGTTGCTTTATACAGCACATGAGAAAACATCTGCTAAGTTTTTACTTAGAGTTTGCATCTTTATGAGGAAGGGACACTTAGGTCTATCACTGTACTTCATACTGTTAATACTGTTATGGTTTAAACAGATGCACCTATAAAACGCCGCAGTCAGAAAGATATAATGGTAAGTAAATCATTATATTCAGGGTTGAAAATATTCAAGCACCTCATCTACACTACCAATGGCATTAAACCCAGACCTCATTGCTTTTTATATCAAACGTATTAGAAGCGCAGAAGAAAGAACTTTTGGTAGTGAGGCCGCACATCTGTTTCAACATATCCACTCAGAAGTGAAAGACAATCCCATTTTCCAGAAGTATGAGATTGAGACAAGTGCATGGAAGGGATGGCCGAATGATGTCGAAGAAGATGCCTGGGTTTCAGATTGGTACTTACCCTCTGAACATGAAAAGGCTAAATCGCTTTCATACTACTTGTACAAGAAGAGTGCAGAAATGAAGGAGAACGCGTCTCAAATTGTGTTTGCGTTGATGCAGGACAGAACTATGAGTAGTTCTATAAGTAAGTTCAATACAGTCTTCTTAGACTATTTCTCTCAAGCTTTGGACGATATCATCAGAGCCAACCCAGAGTTAGTAAAAGATGAACCTGCAATAGCTAATGGCAACACTGTTTTTATAATACATGGGCATGATGGCTTGATGAAGACTCAAGTGCAATTGCTTCTTACCCGTGCTGGAGTCAGAAACATCGTACTGCATGAACAGCCAGATAGAGGCAGAACCATCATTGACAAACTTGTAGAGGAAGGTAGAAGCTCAAACTATGCTATTGCTTTATTCTCTCCAGATGACTCCATGGATGGAGGTCATAAAAGAGCTAGACAGAATGTAGTATTGGAAGTAGGTTATTTCATGGGTAAGCTTGGTAAAGAGCGTGTCAGAATGCTAGTCAATGACAATCTAGAAATCCCAAGTGATCTCAGCGGGATATTATATGAGAAGTATGATGCTTCTGGAGCGTGGAAAATGAAGATTCTTAAAGAGCTTCAGGCAGTAGGCATCTTTGTTGATTTTAACTCAGTATTGAACCTGTTTTAAGACGAGCTTGGTACTATATACGTCTTTAGTGACTGGAAGTAACTACCCGCCTACCCAACCTCCCTCTCTTCTGTATCATCTGCTGTCTCACAATAGACAACACATTTTAGGATAGAAGTGCAAGAACGACAACCAGCTTCTGGAAAGAGTTATGGGTAAATTTACCGTTTTTTTACCCATGACGATAAAGACGTGAGTAAGTTATGGGATTCTTTACCCATAACAACCTACCCTATAGTTGCTATTGAATGCCATTAAGATCTACGTGACTACACTAGCTAATAGCACTGTAGTAGTACTATGCTTTTATATTCATACTTAAAACTCTATATTTAATCAACCTTAGACATAGATGCTATAAATGATTATAAAGAGGCAACTACTCACCCTCTTGTTTGTGATACTGTCAATTTGCAGTTATGCCCAAACCACACAAACAACCTCCAAGAAAGCACCAACCAAGAAAACAGCTACTAGGTCTTCACCTAAGGTGTACATCTGTGAAGGAGGCAGTGCTTACGCCTATCATAGCTTCTCATCCTGTAGTGGATTGAACAGATGCACCCATATTATCTCAGCAGTCACCCGCTCAGATGCAGAGAACAACTACAGCAGAAGACCATGTAAGAAATGTTACTAGTCTGGACCTTCTACCCATTCTATCTATAAACATGGCTAGGTACCTTTCTCTATTCTTCCCTCTTCTACTTGTACTTACAGGCTGTAGTCTTAAACCCAACAAAGCAAGCTCCGACAACTCTCCTTTGGAGGCTTTCAAGGGGAAGAAACCTTTGATAGTTCTGGATGGCAAACCCATACCTCAAGACTCGTCTTTAGAGCAATATGCGACCAAAGAAGAGATTGAATCTATAGAGCTTATCGAAAACAACTCTGAGAGCAGAGATTATCTCAGTATAACCTATAGGGAGGCTGCCAAAGATGGAGTAATCAAGGTAACTACCAATACCCATAAGGCTAAACTGAGACAACAGCTCTTTGACTCTCTGCTTGAAAGGTTGAAAGCATATGAGCAGGCCCCATCAACGTTTCTGTTTGTGAAGGATGGTCTTTTAATGGCTGAGGAAGAAGTTACAAAGCTGAAGGCCTTAAACCCATCAGAACTGGTGGATGTGGTAGTGTTAAAAGAGGAAGCAGCAAAGGCAATCTATGGGAGTGCAGCCAGGGAGACCACAGTGCTTATAAACACGCGCAACATAAGTAATAAATAATCTAAATCTATTAGCGGCTGAGCTATATCAACCTTATTCAACCATTATTATACAACATTGAATACAAGAACCATTCTAGCGTTAGCCCCTAAATCGTACTGGATCTTCTTATGCATTGGCCTCCTGTTGAGGATACCAGAAGGACCTATTGCCATCAAATGGTCCAACATCGCCTTAAACCTGCTCTTCCTATATTTAGGAGTCAAAATAGCGCTAATTACTCATGAGCTAGGGCATCTATTATTCGCCAAGATGGTTGGGGGCATCCCAAGGAGAATGGTACTAGGCAGAGGGCATGAGGTCTATCGTACTGAGATCATGGGTGTCAAGGTAATAATTAACTCCAACGTCAACTCAGGACTGGCCTTCGCAACGTTCGAAAACCTTAAGCAAATCAAGTTTAAACTTATCCTATTCACCAGTGGTGGGTTTATCGTCAATTTCCTGACTGCAGCCCTGCTCTTCTATTTCAATGGGTTTGAGATTGACCCTGATACTGGGTTACATGCCTCTTCTGCGATTGGTTTGGTCTGCCTCCTTACAGGTCTGACCAGTTTGATTCCAACCAGGAGCAGTTACCAAGGCATGAGGCTCTTCTCTGATGGCCTATCGATCTTGAAGATTCCCTCTTACAAGCAGGAAAGCCTAATGGAGCTAAGTCTTACTGGCAAATTCATGGACGCATATGATCTGTTTGAGGCGAAGGAATATGCTCAGGCCATTGAGATATATCAGTACTGTTTGGACAGAAACCCAAAATTGGTTTTGCCCATCATGAATACAGGATTAGCTCACCTGAAAATGGGTGATCACCAACAATCCACATATTACCTAGAGTCCCTTATCCCCATGATGGAAGAGACTGAGAATATTGGTTATAAACCCATTGTTTACAATGGACTCGCGTGGAATTACCTGCTGATAGAAAACCTTGCTGAAGCAGACAGATTCTCTGAGTTAGCTTATAGTATTCTACCAAACAGCGAGCATATAAGGGGCACGCGTGGCTCTGCGTTAATCGCCTCAGGCAGATACGATGAGGGAATAAAGCTTCTTGTAAACGAAGTTGACTTTAAGTACCCTAATAGTAATACCCTGGCAGCTGCTACCTTCCTAGCCCAGGCCTATTATGGGTTGAGGAATGAGCCAGAAATGAGCAAGTATCTATCCTTTGTCGAAAGCAACATTGAGAAGTTGGAAACAGACGAAAAGCTGTTGTTTGAGAGAATAAATCAAAGGATCACTTATAAAGAATTAGTTATGGATACTGCAGAGGAATATTCCTAATTCGCTTTGCTGGTCCTAATAGCAGCAAAAGCAAAGAAGGATAATAGTGAACCTCAAAACAACATATGAAACCATTCCTACTCTTAGTCATACTTTTAATATTCACCTTCACTTTACAGGCGCAAAAGTCAAACACAAAGCAAATTATACCCCTTACTACAGATACCGTATACTTTGATCAGGATTGGGAGCGAACACATTTAAGAGAAGACATTAAATATGCCCGCATCATAAAAAGAACAGTTGAAGGAGTACCTTACGGTACTGTCAGGAACTTCTATTACCCATCATGGAAAAAGCAGTGGGAAGGTAAACTATTGAGCGAAGACCCTGACGTTCCTTTTGGCCTATGCACGTCTTGGTATCCAAATGGGAAGGTTAAATCCATAGCCACTTACAAAGATGGGGAGGCACAGGAAGACATCCGCATGTGGCATGAGAATGGAACTAAGATTACATGCACATACAAATTCATCGACGCCTTACCACTCACTAGAGCGAAGCTTCACTCGTTCTTTAATCCAGGAAGCTCCAGAAAAGTAATTAGCATTGACCTCCCTGCCAATGCACACGGTATTGTATTCAAAATAGACTTGCGAGATGAGGGAGAACCAGCAGTAGACTGGGCTACTGCATCAACCTTGGCATCTTTGTCAATGCTTGGAGGAGCAAATGATTTTCTATTTTCTGGTGCTAAAGCACTGTCTAGGGCTTCCTCTAATCAAACAAGATCTACTACATGTCACTATTTCATAACCACTAGCTTAGAAGATGCTAACCATTTTGAAAGAACCAAAGGAGAGATTCCTGATAAGAACTCTAGCATATGGAAAGCAAAGAATGTCCCACAGGATACACGCCAATTATCTATTCCTAAAGATGCCAAGACTCTTTACTTCTGTATCAATAATGACAACTTACAAACATCTGCTGAAGCAACACTGAGCGTAAGCGTTCTTCAAAAACAATGTAAGTAGAAGTAAGCTGTAAACTTGCAAGAAACATCGACTAGAGTAAGCAACCGCCAGCAGTTACTAACATATTTAGGCTTATCCACACCAGTTACCAACACTTTTAGACAAAACACCCGTCTCGCTAACGTCTGTAGCATCGTAAAGAACCAAGGATTAAGACTTAGATTTACCCAATAAGGGGTACTTAATATCGCTCTTTTAAACAAATTCCGCAGTCACTCCATAGTATGTATACAAAGAGAAACCGGCATCCCGCTTTACCTCCTGAAGCGGGATGCCGGTTTTAAGGCACTTTTAACAAAAAGGCCGCCAAAGCGCCTGTGTAGAAAACAAGCAATTTTAACCCTGTTATTCAACCTTCAGGTGAGCATTGCCTCTTGGTTGGCCTTGGTAACCAGTTAAGAACTTGGCAGAAATCACCGTGAGTTATTCCGCCTTGGGCAGCAGCCGGTGGTGATGGAAGGTATCCATGCCCAGGCGGCTAAGGGTTTCTTTCTCAAAGTCGAACTCAATCAGAACGGCGGGTTCCTCCCCTACCACCCAGCCGTCGTGCCCGGGCTCTATGGCCACTACCTGCGGCGCGATAAGGTCTTCGGTGATGCCATCAGCGTATACGATATGCAGGCGCCCCTTCGCCAGGAAACCCAGGTGCGCGTGCATGCACAAGTCTGTTCCTACAATGGGTTTCATGTGGGTAGACCACTTAAAGCCAGGGGGATAAATCATCCGTTTTACCCGGGCATCGCCAGCCTTTACAAAATCAAGCTGCACTCCGCCTACTAGCCGGTGTTCGGCTCCTGTCATGGGGGCCAATAGTGTTTCGGGTGAATCCATGGTCTTGTCTTTTAAGGGTGAAGCCTAAATGCCTTGTTTGAACACTTCAAATTAAATGCCTGATAGCTAACACTATCTCCCATTAAGTTACTTTTATTTCCTGAATTATGTTATTGGCCACCTTAAAATATTTCAATCAGGGAGCAGTTAAGACAAGGGTGTGCTCCTTTTTCCTTTCCAAAAGCGAAACACTCTCCGGGAGCCTTCATCTGTTTTAGACTTGCTTTTGGTACATTAGCCCCAAAACACAGATTTTGCCTTCTTTTACCTTGTCAACCTCCGCCTTTAATTGATGCCTGCGCCCCAAGAAAGCCTTACGTTCTATCTACAGAAGTTCACCCGCTTACGGCAAGGCGTGACCAAGTTTGGACCAGCACCGCATAAAGCAATTCTGCTGCTGAGCATCATAGAACAGTTTGAGAAAGGGGAGGTACACCAAAACCAGATCTTCATCTCGCCTGAGCTAGTAGGTGTGTTCAAAGAGAACTTCGCGCTGCTAGTTACTACCGGTCATAACCCAGATTTCTTCCTGCCCTTCTACTATCTCGCCAGCGAAGGCTTTTGGTTTGTGAAGACGTTACCGGGCAAAGAGTTGAATGCCCACATCAAAAGCTTCCATGTGTTGAATGGTTTAGTGGACTACGCTTACCTAGCCGAGGACCTTTACGCTCTTCTGCTGTTGCCGGAAACCCGCCATCATCTGAAGACCGCTTTGCTAAAGCGCTACTTTCCTGCCAGCCGTCTGCACCAACAAGTGAAGAGCGACGGGGGCTATCTCCATAACCTGGAGAAATACATCCTGAACGAAAGCCCTGCCATCTACACCCCGCTTCAGCAAACGGTACCCGACGAAGAGCAGGTGTTTGTGAGAGGCGGCTTGTTTAAGAAATTGGTACCGCAAGTCTATAATTTCACCTGCTGCATCACCGGCATGCGCCTTATTTCCAACCACGGTTTCTCAATGGTTGACGCTTGCCATATCGTGCCCTTTAGCCGCACCAGTGACGACCGCGTCACCAACGGTTTGGCCCTTTGCCCCAACCTGCACCGGGCCTTTGACCGCGGCTTGATCACTATAGACCCGCAATTAAAGGTAGTGGTCTCCCCTTCCATTGCCGAAGACGAAGCGAATGCCTACGCCTTGAAGAAACTGGCCGGGAAACGGCTGAACTTACCGTTTGGCGCCATCCATTACCCTGCACCAGAGAATCTGGCTTGGCACCGGGAGAAGGTGTTCAAGGGATAAACCTCTGCGAATTATGGTATTCCAGGAAGCTCCTTTCAGGTAAGAATCTAGAAGGCAAGATCATTCTCCTATTATCATATTTCAGAAAATAATCTGTGGCAGAAGCAGAAGTCCCTTCTTCTTTCAGAGAGGAAGATATTTTGATAAGGTAATCAGGAGTAATAGTCAGTAAGCCCGCCTCAAAAGCTTTGTCATGCAAGGCATTGATGATCAACCCATTTCTAGGGTTTAATCTATTCTTCTCATCAACAGCCCAAGGGTTTATGTGCCCAGCTACCAGAAGAGCAGGAATTTGGAGGCCAGTGATACAGCAGGTGGAGTTGTATGCTGCTAGAACCGTTCGCCTGAAAAAAGCTTGGTTCACCCGCATTTTAACCATTTGTTCTCTCACTCTTCCCTCTTTAGGAAGTTCTGTTTCCTTAATGTGATAAATCTCCTCAATCGTAGATTGGGAGAGCTTTGCCCTTATTTTTTCACTCTCAAAAGGAAGCTCTTCCCAGTTCTGGTTGAATTCATTCCAAACCTGCTTGTCCAGTTTACTTGTGTTCTTAGCACCCTTAATACCTCGCTCTTGTAAACTTGTATCTAAGCTTGCAAAATTCACAAGCTTATAGGCTACAGAGTTAGCAGTTCTCCCTATTACCCTCGCTAATTGCTGTACTTCTGGGTTATTACTGTGGAGCTTACCAAAGGGCAACGTACAATACAGATTTATTGCTAAAATCAATTCCTCTCTGCTCCATAGAGTTTGGCCTTCCTTCATACGCAAAAGTAAAATCAGCAAAAATCGCCAAGCATATCAACCTTTATTCCTTATTTCTCCCAAACAGATTCCAAAACACCTACAACAGCAACGTATCCACCCTATGCGCGTGCACCATCATCTCACACGGAGACCAGCTGAAGATGGTGAAGCGGCCGTCTTGGGAGGCCACCAGGGCGGTGGCGTCGCGTTGGTCATGCACGAACTGGGCGGCGGAGAGGTGACGGGTACCGCCGTTGTAGACCGGATGGATGATGATGGCTTCATTGCCCTCTACAGGTTCTGTGACCACGATCTGCTCTACTTGCTCATTCCCGTCAGAGCGCAAGATCTTGGCCCCGAAGGCCAGTACTTCATGCTGGTCGTTGATGACGGTGGCCCCGTCTACCGCCGTAAGGCCTGCCACTCCGTCAATCTCGCGGCGCAAGGCTCCCTGCCAGAGGCTGTGGCTTCGGTCTTCCTTGTCTTGCCGCATCAGTTCAGCCAAGGATGAGAAAGCGGGTGAGATGGCGTACTGCATGGGCTGCACGATAGACTCCTGCCATTTGTCTGAACCGGCCGGCACTACCAGCAGGGTGCCGCCGTTGCCGTGCGCCCGCATAGAAACCGCTAGCTGCACCAAGACATTCACAGAGGCATTCCAAGAGGAAGGCGTGGTAAAGCCCAGCAGGGAAGTCAGCACCTCGGGGCAGTCTGGCAGGCTGTCGCTGCGCTCGTCTATGATCTTGACCACATCTCCTTTCAGCACGGCCACGTTGGCAAATTTCCCGAACCCGCTGGACCGCCGGTGCTTGACCACCAACAGACCCGGCTCCGACACATCCAGCACAAAGCACAGACTCAGGATCTCGCGGGTGGTGCCCCACAGGTACAACTCCCCGTTTTCGTGCCACACACCCAGATGGATACCCGCCCGCTCCACTCCCGGTGCCAACTTGGTGAGGGTATGAGAAGAAAGCGGAAGCCGCTGGGCGAACAGAAGCGGCCTACCGGCTTGGTCTGGCGGCAGAAAGGCCAGGGAGATCTTAGGCGATTGCCCTTCCTCTTTTCTGAGACTGGCCCAGAAAGCGACATCAATGAGTGCTTCCACCACCTCTACCGAGGGGGCAGGGGCTACGTTTCCTTCTCCGCGCAGCCGGGCTTCGGTCTGCTGCTGGGCAAAATGGCGTTCTATGGTGGGCGCCACGGCGGTGGCCGCAGCATAGGTTGTTTTTCGGTTCATGTACCAGTATTCATGGTTCAGCAGGAAGGGAAGGTCTTTTGCATACCAAGCCTTTCCCTTAGGCACTCCCTCACCGGCCTTTGCCGGCCAAGGGAAGGTCTGCCGCTTATTGAGAATCTAACTTACGTTTAGTTTTAGTCACTACCGCCTGAGGCGGTAATTTGTTTAAGCAGCCAGGTACTGGAGGACCTTGCCCCTTCCTGCACCGCATCCCCTTGGGGGATTTATGGGCCGATTTTGGGGAAACGGCAGAAAAACCGTCCGCCTGCACTTGGCTCCCCAAAGGTCGATCATAATTATTTAACACATAATATTCCTATCCAAATCATGACTATACGCTTTTAACCTGCTACCTTGCTTCAAATAATCAAACAAACCCTGCTTTATGAAAAAATTTTACCGCCCCCTGCTGTTCGCGTTGGCCTTAGGCTTGGGCACCTCCTGTTCCATGGAAGAGGTGGCACCCACTCCCGGGCTTAGCCAAACCACTTCCAGTGATGCCACTGCCACCCAAGACAGCCACCTGGCCATGGGTAACCCCAGTGGCGCCGGCACCAGTTACAGCAACTACCTGGTCAGCAAACCGCAGTTCGTGATGTCGTATAACAGCTACCGGGGCACCCCAAACTGGGTAAGCTGGCACCTGAGCAGTGCTTGGGTGGGCAGTACGCCGCGCCAGGATGACTTCAGGGCCGACACCTCGTTGCCCAGCGCCTTCTACAAAGTACAGACCTCAGACTATA
The DNA here is from genome assembly GCF_008271745.1 of Rufibacter glacialis. GTDB lineage: Bacteria > Bacteroidota > Bacteroidia > Cytophagales > Hymenobacteraceae > Nibribacter > Nibribacter glacialis. The sequence goes on from NZ_VKKZ01000021.1 coordinate 444,116, forward strand.
CCGGCAGCGGCTTTGACCGGGGCCACAACACCCCCTCGGCAGACCGTACCCTCACGGTGGCAGACAACTCGGCTACCTTCCTGATGTCTAACATGATCCCACAGGCAAGCACCAACAACCAGCAAACCTGGGCGGGCTTGGAGAACTACTGCCGCACCCTCATCAACGCGGGCAATGAGCTCTACATCATCATGGGCAGCTACGGCGTGGGCGGCACCGGCCTCAACGGCTACAAAGAAACCATTGCCGGCGGCAAAGTGACCGTGCCTAACCGCATCTGGAAAGTGATTGTGGTACTCCCCAATGGCTCCGGCGACGTAAGCCGCGTGACCACCAGCACCCGCGTGATTGCCATCAACACGCCCAACTCCACCAGCATCAGCAGCACCTGGGGCACGTACCGCACCACCGTTGATGCCATTGAGGCGGCTACCGGCTACAACATTCTCTCTAACGTGCCTGCCACTATCCAGAGCACCATTGAGGCCCGCGTAGACAACGGCCCTACCCAATAACAAGACGTTCAACCTCTGCAGCGGGAGCCACGCTGCAGTCAACCCAAGAGAGAACAGGAAGTCTGGCCAGCAGGCTTCCTGTTTCTTCTTCAAGACATGATGCACAGTATTTCCCCGGCAGATTAAATCAATAGAAAAATGTCCTCTCTCCTTCAGCAATTAGAGCAGGCCGCCCAAGGCCTATGGTTTCTCAGTGAAAGCGAATCTGCGCTGGAGCCTTTTACGCTACCAGCGGGTACAGCCCTTGAAACGGAGGCTGATTTCCTGAAAGCCATGGGAAGCACCGGCCAGCCGGTAGAACAGGTCACGCTGCCTTATTTCTTCCGCAACATGGTGCGCCAAGACCCAGGTCAGGATCCGGCGCAGCAAGCCATCGCGCAGCGGTTTGTGGCGCTGCAACAGTGGCTGGAGGCAAATTTACAGGAGGTACGGGTGTATAGAGTAGGCCAAATACAGGTACAGGCGTATGTGGTGGGTAAAACGGAGGAAGGCTCGTGGCTAGGGCTTAAGACCACCCTGATAGAAACCTGAGCTATTCTTTTTCATGTATCAGTTCCTGCACCAGTTTCTCCAGTGAGGTGGTTTTGAGGTAAGGTTCCAGCTGTTCCTGAGAGGTGAAGGTGCGCACCATGCCCACGCTGCCGCAATGCTCCAGGAGCCAGACTTCCGCGTAAAAAGTACCCATAAAATACAGGCTGATGTGGCACCACCCTTTTAAGCGGGCATGCAGGTATCTGCCGGTGGTCTGCACGCAGTTCATCTGTTCTGTCAAGGACAACTGGCTGAATTCTGTCACTTTTATTTCCATCTCTACTAAAGCCTTTCTTGTTCTCTCTTACGCTGCTAAAGCCTGCTTTAGTGCTTAAGATACCGTTTTTTTATTTCCTGGCACCACAGAACCGTTTCCTTTCTCTTTCTGCAAAACCAGGCCTTTTCTGGCAAGCCGTTCTTTTTCTGCCGGTACTCCTCTCCGTTTCCGGGCTGGTTTTCCTGAACCGGCGCCTGGGCACTGACTTCAGGAATTCATGCTAATCAGCTTCCCGTAAAGGGAGGAAACTTCTACAACGAGGGTGGTTCCCAGAGGGTTGGCCGCTGGGTCCATTATCTAATCTTCTTCTTTGACGGGTGCAATTTCCGGCGTGTTTTCCGAGAAACACCCCAAAAATCCTAGGGTGTCCGCGGAAGCGGCAGAAGGGACTACCATGTTATTACGGCTGGCACTGGAAAGCGGCCTCTTCCCGCGCCCGGGCGAAACCCAGTTTGGCTGCTTTGTTTAGGAGAACACAGCCCTGTGCCTTGTCGCCCTGGGCTTGCTTTATTTTGGCTTGCAGGTAAAAGGCCTTGGCATTGGCAGAATCTTGCCGCAGGGCCTGCTGCGTGTCTTGCCAGGCCTGTCCCAGTTCCTGCTGCCGGTAAAGCGCGAAAGCCCGGTACAGCAGGGCCTGGGTGGCTTCCGCCGAGGTTGCGGGGGTTTTCTGCAGGAACCGGCTCAGGTCTGCCTGGGCCTGGGGCCAGTTGTCTTCGGCCTGCAGGTGCACCAGCCCGCGGTCCAGCAGGAAGGTGGCCTGCGTGGTATCCAGGGAGATGGCTTTGTTCAGGTCCTGCAAGGCCTCTGGGTAGCGCTTGGCCTGCAGGTAGCTCTTGCCGCGGGCGGCATACCAGGTGGCCGGTGGTTTCCCGTTTTCCTGCAGGGCCACGGTGTAATCGGCAATGGCGCCGGTGGGGTTCTTCAGGTAGGTTAACCGCAGCGCCGCCCGCCGCACCCGGGCCTCTTCCAGCCCTGGCTTGTGCTCTAGGGCTTCGGAATAGGCGTCATGGGCCTGCTGCCAATGCTTTTGCGCTTCGGCTTGCCGCCCCTGCTCCATGGCCCGGCCCGAGGCGATCCTGCTCCACCCCAGGTAGGCCCCTACCACCAGCAGCACCGCCGCCAGTACCACGGTCAGCACGATCAGCAGGTCGCGGCCAGAGAAATGGGTGGGTTTCTGGGGCCGCTGCCGGTAGTGCCGCTCCTGGAAACCGGCCGGTTGCCGCGTGTGGTGGTAGCGGGGCGTGGCATAGGCCTGGGCCTGGCGCCGCACCTGCTCGTATTGCCGCTGCAGGTCAAAGGCCGCCCGCCGCTTGGGATCAGAGAGCACCTGGTAGGCGTCGTTCACCTGCTTGAAGCGCTCCTCGGCGTGAATGTTGTTGGGGTTCTTGTCGGGGTGCAGTTTCAGGGCCAACCGCTTGTAGGCCGCCTTTATCTCGGCGGCCGAAGCATTGGAGGAGACTCCTAAAATATGGTAGTAATTCTTGCTCAACGGTTCAAAGGCAGGCGGGCTATCCGCAAAAATACGAGTTCCTGTGGGGGAGTGGGTGTTCTGGCGGTCCGTTTTATACTTATTTTCTGAAAATCAGCCGCTAAACCGGTTTTACGCAGCCCTCATTTAAGTTATCCCTCAGAGGCCCATTTGCGTATGGAATTTTGAGGAAGTTTATTTTTGGAATATTTTTCCGTAGATGTACCGTATATCACCTACGCACCCTCAAACACAAGACACATGGCTACCGAAGACAAAAGTAAAACTGACAGCATCATAGGTAATTTAATGGGGTACATTGATACCCGCATAGAGTTGGTCAAGCTTGACCTGCAAACCAAACTGAAAAGCATTTTTGTGAGCACGGTGCACGGGGTACTCCTGGGCTTGGTGGCGCTGATGGTGTTGCTGTTCCTGAATGTGTTCATTGCCCTGCTGCTGAACGACCTTTTAGACAGCCGGTACTGGGGCTTCGGGATTGTCACGCTTTTTTACCTTATCTTGCTGGTCATTTTGCTGGTAGGCCTGGATAAAAAGGTATTTCAGGGCATGGCTGACAAAGCCTTCCGGAACACCATCTACAAAACAGACGAATCTAACCAAACGATCTAACCTATACCTGTTGCCATGAGCGAACTAACCAATCCGCTTTTTGATGACCCCCGCGAGTTCCTGGAGCGTCAGAAAGAAGAATATAAAAACGCCCTCCTCAGTGATGTCACTGAGCTCAAAGACCAGTCTCAGCAAATTGGCAAGAACCTGGCCATTGCCGGCGGTATTCTGGCGGGTATCTACTTCCTGAGCAGAGCCTTCAGCAATAAAAAAGAGGCGAAGCCTAAAAAGAAGAAAAGCAACCGGCTGGAGAACCCGGCCCGCTTCAAGAGCGCCGAGGACCGTGCCTGGATCTCCTCTATCCCAGACGTGGAAGACGACGAGCCGCTCTACAGCGCCATTGAGCGCAGCTACCCGGCCGTGTACCACCCCAGCACCGGCACCCAAAGCGCCACCTTCGGCTACCGGGCCAAGCGCAAAGACAAAGGTTCTTCCCTGAAGGAGTTCTTCCAGTCGGATCTATTCAAGATCTTGGAACAACAGCTGGCAGCGCTGGCAATGGTGTACCTGACCAAGCTGATTGAACAGCACCTGAAGGCCCCGGCCGCCACCCAACCCATTCTGGTGGAAGAAACCACCACCCTGGAATACGAGTTACAGCCTGACGATATCACGGATGCCCAATCGCCCCAATCACCACCTGTTCCCTACGCATAACGCTCAGGACACTGCCAACCGGCCCAAGCGGCTGGCAGTGCTCTTAGACCCAGACCACCTCACCGTTGCGCGCTGCCAGGAGATCCTGGCCCTGAGCCACCGGCATGAGGTGGATTTCTTTTTCATGGGCGGCAGCCTGATCTCTAACCCAGAGCAAGGCTCTTTCATTGGGTACATCAAGCAGCACAGCTCCATACCGGTGATCCTGTTCCCCAGCAGCGGCCTCTACATAGACCCGCAGGCTGATGGTATGCTGCTGCTCTCCCTGATCTCGGGCCGAAACCCGGACCTGCTCATTGGCCAGCACGTGGCGGCGGCGCCCCTGCTTAAGAACAGTGGCCTCCCGCTCTACCCCACCGGGTACATGCTCATTGACTCTGGGCGGCAGACCACCGCCTCTTACATGAGCGGCACCACCCCCATTCCGCATGACAAGCCTTCCATTGCCGCCTGCACCGCCCTGGCGGGCCAGATGCTGGGCCTGCACTACATGTTCTTAGACGGCGGCAGCGGCGCCATGTACCCCGTGAGCCCTGCCATGATCCAGGCGGTGCGCCAGGCGGTATCTGTGCCCATTCTGGTGGGCGGCGGCGTGAACACCCCAGAGAAGGCAGAGGCCGCCTGGAAAGCCGGCGCCGATATCTTGGTGGTAGGCAACCACATAGAGAAGAGCCCGCAGTTTATTTCTGAGGTAAGCAAGGTAAAGCAGCGGTTTAACGTGGCCCTGCCGCAAGAGTAACCGCTTGGCCTTGCTATTGACGCAATTAGGGGTTATCTTTGATAATCACCAGAGAAAATGCCGTGCCGTCTTTCAGTTACATACGAACTTTGCTCATCAACCCTTTCACGGGTTTGGCAGCAGCTTCGCATCATGCCGCCCAGCATGATGACCTGAACGGGTATTGCCTTTTCTTTTATACCACTCCCAAAGCTTTCATTAGCTAAGCCGGGCACCCCCGGCCCCCTCCACCGTTGCTTTTAGGCACGCGCCCCCGGATTTCCTTCACAGGAGGCCGCCGGCCATCCGCCTAAGGCTGTACTGTTCCGCCCCTGCCTTTTTTTGTACATGAGCACTCTCTGGGTTTTCTATGGGGGTGCTTTGCGCGTGCCGCAGCGGGTCTTCTTTAAGAGAGAAACCTAACCCTTAATCCAATGGATAATATACTTTTAACCGAGAAAGACTACGAACGTCTGCACCTGCTGGTGCAGGCCCAGCGTACCTCTGGCGCCCCCGCCACAATTGAGAGCCTGTGCAAAGAACTGCGGGAGGCCAAAATCATCCCGTCTGAAGAGGTACCGGTAGACATAGTGACCATGAACTCGCTGGTACGGCTGCGCGAGAAGAAAAGCAACACCGTGATGGAGCTTACCCTCTCCTACCCCAAGAACGCAGACGTGAGCACCCGGAAAATCTCTGTCCTCTCGCCGGTAGGCACCGCCATCTTAGGGCGTAAAGTGGGCGAGGAGGTGGAATGCCCGGCGCCCAGAGGACTGCTTACCTATCAGATAGAGGAAGTGATCTACCAACCAGAAGCCGCCGGCGACCTGTTTCTGTAACCCCTCAAAAAGCTTTGTTTTCAGCCCTTTGCAGCCCCTTCACCCAAAGAGGCTGGTTTGCTATGCCTTTTTGGCCCGCTTCTTGAGGATTGATCTTCGCCCGGGGCCGTTTGGCGCCCAGTTTCCTGAAAGGGGTTGGAAACGCGGGCCAGAGGGGAAAAGGCTTCCCCGCCGTCTGCTTCCGGCAGCCGGAGAGTACTTTGTTATCTTAATTGCTGTGTTATGAGATCAGAACTTGTGAATGCTTTCGGGAATGTGTACCTCACCATCTCATTGGACCATGACAACCAGTGGATTCAGGCTACCTGGCAGGGCTATTCTACCCCTGAGGCGGTAAGAACCGGCATGGAGGCCTATACGGAAACCTTAGAAGAAGCAGACTACAATGCTATGCTCATAGACACCCGCTCCATGGTGGGCTCCTGGAGCCACTCCCTGGAATGGACCCTTGAAGAATGGGCCCCTGAGGCGGCCAAGGCGGGCCTGCAGTACTATGCCATGGTGGTGAACCCTGAGACCTTTGCTGAAGCTACCGCTGATGCGTTCTACGCCAATGTGGAATCGTTTGAGGCTGAGGTCTTCGCCGACCTGGCTACTGCCCGCGCCTGGCTGCGCCGCTGCCGGCTTCAGCAGAAAGAGCTGGGCAAGTACCAGACCACGTAGGCACCACCATTTGGGTGTTAGTTCTTACCAGCCGGGTTTTGAGTCTGCCTTGCCAGAAACAGGCGTAAAATGGGCCAGGCCTCACCCTGAACCCTGGGCTTCTCCCATTTCCAGCACCCTAGTCCCAGAAAAGGAAATTTGGGGCTTTCTGTTTAGACCTCGTTTTTAGAAAAATAGCCTTCAAACAAAAAGGCCCGCTGTTGGCGGGCCTTTTTGTTTTTACGAGTGTTCTACGCTTACACGTTCATAGAAGACTCACGGCGGCGCATTTTACCGGCCGGAATCCCGAACATCATCTTGAAACGACGGCAGAAATACGCGGTGTCTTTGTAGCCCACGTCTTTCCCGATCTCTCTGATGCTTTTCTTGGTAGTGCGCAGCAAGAACACGGCACGCTCCATGCGCTGGTATTCAATGTAATCCTGCGGGTTGATACCAGTCAGCATTTTGAAGTACTGGCCTACATAGTCTTCAGACACGTTGGCTACGTTGCTGAGTACTTTGTTAGACAAGTCGCCGCCCAGGTTCTCTTTGATGTAGTTGAACAGGTCAATGAGGCGCGGGTCTTTGAAGTAGGTGCTGTTGGTAGCCAGCTGCTCCACAAACATCTTGTTCTTCAAGATGTAGCGGATCAATTCTACCACCATCTGCTCCGTGTACAGGCTGATGATACGCTCCTTGCCTGGCAGCTCCTGCATGCTCTCCTCCACAATCTTGATCACCAGCGTGGCCAGCTTGTTGCTGGTAATCACAAACGCCGGCACTTCCAGAGAGGTGAAGAAGTTCACAGAGTCAAATACCTTGGCTTCAAAACTCACGAAGCTGTGGCTATCATCTGCCTCCCCAATCAGGTCAAGGTCATTGTTGCTTTTAAAGAACTTGTCTTTGGTCGTAATATAGTCATCATTGGAGATTACCCGGCTCTCAGTGTCACCATAGTAGAGCTTGGTGCTGCGTCCTCCCGGAATAAAGAGCAATTGCCCCTCTTCCGCTACTTGTTTATCGTCTCCGAAAGCGACAATGCCGTTGTGCACTAAGATCAAGTTGTTCCCAACATCATAATAGTTACGCACCGTGAGCGGCTGCTGCAACATCAGGTTCTTGGCCTTGATGTAGCGCACTTTCAGCGACTCAATAATTTTATTGTAATCTTCCATGTAAGGGCACTAATTAAAGGGTTTTAACTTTTGTTGATTTTTCAAGTTGTCTGTCGGTTTAAAATTAGTACTAATCTTTTAAGTTATCAAACAAAAAAGTTATATATTTATAAACAGCCAAACACTATATACTTAAATATCAACTTTCAGCGTTGTATAACCCTCTTCCTATTTCAATATCTCCCTTGAGATTACTATTTTCTGAATTTCAGATGTTCCCTCATAAATTTGCGTGATTTTGGCATCGCGCATGAGACGCTCCACATGATATTCTTTCACAAACCCGTACCCGCCGTGTATCTGAACCGCCTCAACGGTGGTATCCATCGCCACTTTTGAAGAGAAAAGCTTGGCCATGGCCCCAGATTTTGAGTAGTCACGGTGCGCGTCTTTGTCGGCAGCGGCTTGCAAGCATAACAAGCGGGCGGCGTCAATGTTGGTGGCCATGTCCGCTAATTTGAACTGGATGGCCTGGTGCTGGGAAATAGGCACGCCAAATGCCTTGCGTTCCTTAGAATACTTCAACGATAGTTCATAGGCACCAGAAGCGATGCCCAGCGCTTGGGAAGCGATGCCAATGCGGCCTCCGTTCAAGGTAGACATGGCAAACTTGAACCCGAAGCCGTCTTCGCCAATGCGGTTTTCTTTAGGCACCTTCACGTCAGTGAACATCAGGGAGTGCGTGTCTGACCCTCTGATCCCCAGTTTGTTCTCTTTGGGGCCTATCTCAAACCCAGGCATGCCTTTCTCCACGATCAAGGCATTGATGCCCTTGTGGCGAAGCTCTGGGTTGGTTTGGGCAATCACCAGGTACACAGAGGCGGTGCTTCCGTTCGTGATCCAGTTCTTGGTTCCGTTGAGCAGGTAATGGTCGCCTTTGTCTTCGGCGGTGGTGCGCTGCATGGTGGCATCTGACCCAGCCTCTGGCTCAGAAAGGCAAAAAGCCCCAATGATCTCCCCGGAAGTCAGGCGAGGCAGGTACTTCTGCTTCTGCTCCTCATTGCCGTATTTCTCCAGGCCCCAGCACACCAGCGAGTTGTTCACTGACATCACCACAGAGGCAGAAGCGTCTACTTTGGAGATTTCCTCCATGGCCAGCACGTAAGAAACGGTGTCCATGCCGCCCCCGCCATACCTGGGGTCTACCATCATGCCCAGGAAACCCAGTTCCCCCATCTTCTTAACCTGCTCGGCAGGGAATTTCTGGTGTTCGTCTCTTTCAATGACCCCGGGCAACAGCTCATTCTGCGCAAAATCCCGGGCAGCCTCCTGCACGGCTAAGTGTTCTTCAGTTAGTTTAAAGTCCATGTGGTGTAATACTTATGAGAAGAAAGGAAGTTTTAATATTGGTAAAACAAAAATAGGCAAATTTTAGTATGCAAGCAGCACACTTATAGACCACCTCACCAAAGCTAACATTTGTTTGGTAGATTTTTAAGGGGTTTCCTAAAAAACAACGCCATAACGGGACCCTGACATAAAAAAAAGAGGGCGACTAACATCGCCCTCTTTTTTTATGTTCCCATCATCTGCTTTAGTCTCTGCGGCCCAACAGGAGCGAGGCGTAATACAGTAAAGTTGCCAATGAACCCAAGGCAGCCACCACATAGGTCATAGCGGCCCATTTAAGGGCGTCTTTAGCCATCACGTGTTCCTGCGCCGTCACAATTCCTCTGGTATCCATCCAGGCCAGGGCCCGCTTGCTGGCGTCAAACTCCACCGGCAAGGTGACAAAACTGAAGATCGTGGTCAAGGCGAACAGCGCCACCCCAATAGCCAGGGGAATAGGCGTGCTCTGGATCAGCAATACGCCAATCAACAGAATCCACTGCATGTAGCGGCTGGCTACGCTCAGCGCAGGCACCATAGCCGACCGGAATTTGAGGAACGTATAGGCCTTGGCGTGCTGCACGGCGTGCCCGCACTCATGCGCGGCCACCGCGGCGGCGGCGGCACTGCGGCTCTCATACACCGACTCACTCAGGTTCACGGTCTTGTCTGCGGGGTTGTAGTGGTCAGTGAGGCGGCCCGGGGTGGAAATCACCCGCACATCTGTGATGCCGTTATCAGCTAGCATCATTTCCGCCACCTCGCGTCCGCTAAGCCCAGACCGCAGGCCCAGTTTAGAGTACTTCTCAAACTTGCTTTTCAATGTCCAACTGACCAACGCCGAGGCCAGCATCATCACAATCATTATAATCCAAATCCCACCCATTTTCTTTGTCTTTTAAAAGTTATCGATTTATCGTTTCCTGGTCATGGCTTCTCTCCCAGGATTTTAGCCACTACCTGTGAAGTAGAGTACCCCTTCACCAACGGAATTGTTTTCGCGGCACCGCCTCTGGCTAAGACCACCTCATGCCCCACAATGTTCTCCAGAGCATAGTCGTCGCCTTTCACCAAGACATCTGGCCCTAGCGCGGTAATCAATTCCAGAGGGGTTTCCTGGTCAAAGAGCACTACTGCATCTACAAACCAAAAGGATGCCATAACCCTTATACGTGACATTTCGTCTTGCAATGGCCTGGTTGGTCCTTTTAATCTACTGACAGATTGGTCAGTATTTAGTCCTACTACCAGCTTGTCGCCTAAAAGCCGGGCGCGCTCCAGATAATCCACGTGCCCCACGTGCACAATGTCAAAGCAGCCATTGGTAAACACAATTTTCTGGCCTTGGCCGCGCCATTCTTCCACCTTAGCCAATAACTGGGGAAGCGCAACGATTTTCTCTTGTGATGGAAGCATAACCTAAAGGAAAGGGAGTGGAACGAAAAGAACCTAGATGCAAGGAGTTAACGCCAGATCCTGGCGTTCTATTTTGGAACTTATTTATAGAAAACAGCCCTGAAAGAGCTTAGGCGGTCTGCTTGGCCGGTTCGCGTTTCACCTTGGTGAAACTAGCCACCAGACTGATGGCGCCCATCAATACCACCAGAAAAGCCCCGGTGGTGTGGGTGATAAGCGCGTAGGCCATGCCTTTGTCTAAGGGCACGGCGTACAGGAGAAGCGCGGTTCTCACCAGTATATGGTACACGCCTATGCCGCCCTGCACCGGCGCTGACATCCCCAGGCCGCCCACCACCAAAATGGCCATGCCCGCCTGCCAGGTGAGGTCCTCGGTCCCAGGCAAGGCGAAAAAGGCCAGGTAGCTGGTCAGGTAGTAGGTGACCCAGATAAAGAGCGTGTGGAAAACGAAGGCCCCTTTCTGCTCCATTCGGGCGATACTGAAAATGCCTTGCCAGATTCCTAGCACAAAGTCACTCACCCGCTTGAAGAACGGGTTGCGCTGCAACTTGGAGATATTCTTGTACAGGTACCAGATGACAAAGCCAGACCCTATGATGCCTACCGCCCCAAGCAGGTAGAGCGTCTGCAGGTTCTGCTCCATGCCCTTGAAGCTCTCAGAGAAAATCTCCAGGAAAAAACTGTTCAGGCGGTCAAACTCCAGCAGCAAGGTAAAGCACATGCACAGGAGCAGCATGACCAGGTCAATGACCCGCTCGGTGATCACCGTGCCCAGCGAGACGTTCACCGGCACCTCTGAGGTGCGCCGCAGCAAGGTGCACCTGATCACTTCGCCGGCCCGGGGCAGTACTATGTTGGCCAGGTACCCCACCATGAGGGCATGGTACGTTTGCAAGTGCCCAGGTTTATAGCCCAATGGCACAAACTGCATGCGCCACCTGATGGCCCGGCTTATGTAGCCTGCCACGGAGAGCAACAGGGTAACGACAATCCAGGAATAGTTCGCCTGGGCCAGCTCGGCCTTTACCGCCGTGAAGTTGATGCTGCGCAAGGCATAGCCCATCAGGAAAACCGAAACCGCCAGAAGCAGCAGGTACTTGAGTACGTTGACGGTTTTCTTCATGCCGGGCAAAGGCTACACTAAGCGGTTATGCTGGTCGGGGAAAATGACGGTGGGTTCGTGGGAACGGGCGTCAGCGAAATTGATGAGGGCATAGGAGATGATGATGATGATGTCCCCTACCTGCACCCGGCGGGCGGCAGGGCCATTGAGGCAGATCATACCGGTCCCTCGCTCACCTTTTATAATATAGGTCTCAAACCGCTCGCCGTTGTTCACGTTCACGATCTGGACTTTCTCATGGGGAACCATGTTGGCGGCATCCAATAGATCCTCGTCTATGGTAATGCTTCCCACGTAATGCAACTCGGCCTGGGTTACCTTGGCCCGATGTATTTTGGATTTAAGAACTTCAATCTGCATCAAAACAATCTAAAAACACACAAAGTTATAGATTATTTATGAGACAATTAACGCCCTGCCTTTTTGCTTTTGCAGAAGCCTTACAATAGCAGATTGTCTATGAGCCTTACCTCGCCTAGAAAGGCCGCCAGGCACAATGCCACGGGAGCCCCCTGGCCCACCTCCTGCAAGGGCTGCAGGGTTTGCGCATGCACCACCTCCAGGTATTCCAGCTTGATTTGCGGAAAACGCTGTAAAAACGCCTCGGCCTCCTGTTTAGCGGCGGGCACGGGCAGGGTCTCCAGTTTCTCCCGCAGCAGTTGCAGGGCCTGGTAGAGCCGGGGCGCTACGGCACGTTGTTCAGGTGCCAAGCGGCGGTTGCGCGAAGACATGGCCAACCCGTCCTCTTCCCTGATGATGGGGTAACAGACCAATTCCAGGTCAAAGCTCAAATCCAATACCAGTTGTTGGATCACGGCGAACTGCTGCAGGTCTTTCTGCCCAAAGAACGCCTGGTGCGGCTTGACCAGGTGGAAAAGCTTGCTCACCACGGTAGCCACCCCGTTGAAGTGCCCTGGCCGATGCGCCCCTTCCATCACCTGTTCCAGCTCCCCAAAGTCAAAGTGGAGCCGGGGCGTCTGCCGGTACATCTCCTCGGCGGCCGGGGAGAACAGGATGTCACAGCCTTCCTGGGCCAGCATTTGGGCGTCCTTTTCCAGGATGCGCGGATAAAGCCGGTAATCCTCGGGGTTGTTGAATTGCGCCGGGTTCACAAACACGCTGCAGACGGTGATGTCATTCTGGTGGCGGGCGGCCCGCACCAGCGTTAAATGCCCTTCATGCAGGGCCCCCATGGTAGGTACAAATCCTATACGTTTGCCCTGCCGCCGAAGCAGTTCTGTCTGCTGCCGAATGTCAGATATAGAAGAAAGATGCAACATGGGGGGCTCTGATTTAAGGGTGTACTGGGAAAAGACGCCAAAGGTAGGATTTTATTCAAATAAATTGAGAATCAGCTGATAATTGCTTAATTTTGCATTTCGCAATTCCTATTGCCTGTTTTATTTTAATCACTCCAACCTATGTCCAAATTGAGAATCTTATACGCGGCTACTGAGATTGATCCATTTCTGCAAACCACAAAAGTAGCGGAATTCCTGAGGATGTTGCCACAAGCGATGCAAGAGCGAGGGATGGAAGTAAGGATTTTCGTACCCCGGTTTGGTTTGATCAACGAACGCAAGAACCGTCTGCACGAGGTAGTGCGGCTTTCTGGCATAAACATTGCCGTTGGCGAAGAAGAGAAACCCCTGATTATCAAGGTAGCCTCTATCCCTAATGCCAAGCTTCAGGTATATTTCATTGACAACGAAGACTATTTTCACCGCAAGTCCGTTTTGGTGGACAAAGACAACAAATTTTACCCAGACAATGATGAGCGGGCCATCTTTTTCTGCAAAGGCGTCTTGGAAACGGTGAAGAAACTGGGTTGGGCCCCGGATATTGTGCATTGCAATGACTGGATGACCAGCCTTATTCCGCTGTACCTGAAGAGCACTTACAAGAATGACCCTATCTTTAAGACCTCAAAATCTGTTTTCTCTGTGTACAACAGTGAGTTTACCCACAAGTTTGAGGGCGACCTGCTAGAGAAAGCCAAGATGCTGGACATTGAAGACGAGATGCTGGCCAACCTGCGGGCCGGTGATTTTGGAGCCTTCATCAAAATGGGGATGCAATACGCTGACATGGTGATCAAATCAAATGAGGATTTCAGTGACAACCTCAATGCTATGTTTCAGGAATACAACAACACCAAGCAGATCAACACCATTAGCTCAGACGAAAACACCCTGGATTCTTACTTTAACTTGTATAATGAACTTGCGAATTAGTAAAGCTGCTGCTGTACTGTTTTTTTCCTCCTTCTTTTTTTCTGCTTGTGAAGACCCAACGGCCATTGGCCTGGAGTTGCAGGAGCCCGGTACCCAAATTGGCACTTCTTATACAGACACCGCTACCATAAAAGCCTCCACGGTTTTGCTCAAGGACTCCATCATCACCTTGGGAGCTAGCCGTGTGCAGGCCGGTAGAATCACAGACGCTACCTTTGGCACGGTGACCGCCCGCACTTTCGCGGAGTTCGCGCCTTTGGCGTTTCCGGCCCATCCAGACTCCATAGATGCCTCCAAAGGAGCAGATTCTTTGATCATCAATCTGGATTATAACTATGCTTTTGGGGAAAAAGGCAAAAACATAAAACTGAACGTGCACCGCCTCACAGAGGCGTTCCGGGATGATGCCACCTATTACACCTCCAGAAAGCTTTCCTATAATGAGACGCCGGTAGGCACCGTGACGTTCCTGCCGCAGCCAGACGCCACCTATAAGAACCCCACAGATACCAGCAAGACCTTACCGGTCCTGATCAAAATCAAGATCACGGGTACTTTCGCGAACCAGGTGCTGCAATCGCTGTCGCAAACCTCCACCACCCAGGCGTTTATCAGCGCCATCAACGGGCTGGTGATTGAGCCGGCTGCCGGAACAGAAGACCAGGGGACCATCATCGGCTTGTTGCCCACCTCTGCCAACACCAACCTGTCGCTCCATTACAAGTCAAAGAAGAACATTGCCAAGACCACAACCTTTCTTTTCACGGAGCGGTATTACAACCAGATTGAGGCGAACAGAAACGGATCTGCTCTGGCTGCGCTGCAAACCAACGGCGCTACGTTGTCTTCAGGGGCAGCCGGCAACCGTACGTTCCTGCAGGCTGGTACAGGCATCGTCACCAAGATTGAGTTACCTCATATCTCCTTCTTCCGGGAGAAAGACCCTATTGAAGCCGCCAGAACCGGTAAGAAACAGGATCAGAACTTAGCCATCAACAAAGCTGAATTGATCATCCCCATTGCAAACGGAGCTGATTCCTTGTCGTTACCTCCGGTGATTACCCTGGTAGAGGCTACCCGCTCCAACAGGGTTTCCACGTCGCCACAAGGTGTTCCCAATGCGTTGGTGGCAGAAGGCAGCAACGTGGCCGCCACCCTCCAGTACAGAGGCAAAAGCGGCGGGTACGTCTATGTAGTGAACATCACCAGTTATCTTCAGAACCTATTGTATAACAGAAGAGAAAACAACGGCCTTATCTTATTGCCTTCCAATGTGACCAGTAACGTTGGAACGCCTACCAACCTGGCACAAACGGTAAACCGCGCCATCTTGGAGGCCAACCAAAGTCCCAACGCTGAGCGCCGCATCAAACTCAGACTCTTCTATTCAACCGCTCAATAATAATCCATTTATATCCCCAAATTTAAACCAACTATTAAATAGTATGTGTGGAATTGTAGCCTATGTAGGGCAGAGAGAAGCCTGCCCAATCATTCTGAAAGGGTTGAAGCGTTTGGAATACCGCGGCTATGATAGTGCTGGAGTGGCATTGTTGAACGGCGGTGATCTTAAAGTATTTAAAAAGAAAGGGAAAGTAGCTGACCTGGAAGCCCACATTGGCACTCAGGATACAACCAGCACGATTGGTATTGGCCATACGCGGTGGGCTACCCACGGGGAACCCAATGATGTCAATGCGCACCCACACTACTCTACTTCCAAGAAGATTGCCATCATCCATAATGGCATCATTGAGAACTATGCCTCGTTGAAGACCCACTTGCTCAACAAAGGGTATGAGTTCCACAGTGACACAGACTCTGAGGTGTTTGTGAACCTGATTGAGGATGTACAAAAGGAAAGCAAGGTTTCCTTAGCGGAGGCGGTACGCCTGGCCCTGCATGAGGTGGTAGGTGCTTACGCTATTGTGGTGATTTCCCATGATTCCCCTACGCAATTAGTGGCCGCCCGTAAAGGCAGCCCTTTGGTGATTGGCGTAGGCAAAGGCGAGTACTTCCTGGCCTCAGATGCCACTCCTATCATTGAGTACACCAATGAAGTGGTCTACCTTAATGATTTTGAGATAGCCGTGATCAAAGACGGGGTACTGGACATCCGCAGTAAAGAAGACGTGGTGCAGACGCCTTATATCCAGAAACTGGAGTTGGAGTTGGAAGCCATTGAGAAAGGCGGCTACCCTCACTTCATGCTGAAAGAGATCTTTGAGCAACCACGTTCTATCATGGACAGCATGCGCGGCCGTTTGGTGGCCGAGAACACGCAACTGACCATGTCCAGCATCAGAGAGTATGCCACCCGTTTCAAAAACGCGGAACGCATTCTTATTGTGGCCTGTGGCACTTCCTGGCACGCCGGCCTGGTGGCCGAATACATGATTGAAGAGTTTGCCCGCATCCCTGTTGAAGTGGAGTACGCTTCTGAGTTCCGGTACCGGAACCCGGTGATCCGCGAGGGAGACATTGTGATTGCCATTTCCCAGTCTGGTGAAACCGCTGATACGTTGGCGGCCCTGGAACTGGCGAAAGCCAAAGGCGCCATGATCTTTGGGGTGTGCAACGTGGTAGGTTCTTCTATCGCCCGTGCCACCGACGCCGGTGCTTATACCCACGCCGGTCCTGAGATAGGGGTGGCCAGTACCAAAGCCTTCACGGCTCAGGTAACGGTTCTTTCCCTTATGGCCATGATGATCGCTGAGATGCGTGGCACCATGGAACTGACGGCTCTGCGTACCCTCATGCTGGAGATGGAGAAAATCCCGGCCAAGGTGGAGCAGGCATTGCTGCTGGACAAAGAAATACAGGCCATCTCTGAGATCTTCAAAGATGCGTCTAACTTCATCTACCTGGGCCGTGGGTTCAACTTCCCGGTAGCTCTGGAAGGCGCCTTGAAACTGAAGGAGATCTCTTACATCCACGCAGAAGGATACCCGGCGGCAGAAATGAAGCACGGCCCTATCGCGTTGATTGACGAGAACATGCCGGTGGTGGTGATTGCTACCAAAGACAGCTCTTATGAGAAAATCGTTTCTAACATACAGGAGGTAAGAGCCCGTAAGGGACGGGTGATCGCGATTGTGACCGAAGGTGATACCGTGATCCCGCAAATGGCCGAGTTCGTGATTGAGGTACCCAATACCCATGAAGCCCTCATGCCGTTGATCTCCGTGATTCCTTTGCAGTTACTCAGCTACCACATTGCCGTGATGCGGGGCTGTAACGTAGACCAACCACGTAACTTAGCTAAATCAGTAACGGTGGAGTAATATCACCTTGCTTAAGGTAAAAGGGGAGGCCAAACGGCTTCCCCTTCTTGTTTTAGGCCCTTTCTGCTTCAGCCCCCATTTCAGAAAAGGAGGTCAAAAAGGCGCTGTTTGCCATTCAACGCCTGCTTGGTCCTACTCCACTTCCTCCTGGCAGTAGCTACCAAACGGCAGGCTGGTTTAGCTACAATTCCAGACGCAGTCTGCTCTCCGGGCTCTGTTTCAGGGGCCTTTCCCCAAAAATAACCTTGAAACAAAACCTCATGACCAAAGGTTGCCACCTCTCTTTCAAGGTCCTTTTCCCTAAAACAGCCCTCAAACAGAGCTTCATGGTTGGCGGTTTCAGGCGGTAGGTTCCCTCATCATCCTATGGTCCAAGGACAACGGCTAAAAAAAGTGAGCTTACCATTAAACTTTGTAAGCCGTTTTCTATCTATAAGACACAGAACACCTTTGATCCTGAAGCACAAGAGGCTCAAGGCCTGACTATCTGTTGTTTGTCATCTTGTCCAAGCCCGTATCCCTTCACCGCTATGAAAAAAGCAATCCAGTTTTCGGTTCTTGCGCTGCTCCTGCTGGCAGGGGGGCTTATCTTTTCTTCCTTTAGGGAAAGAAACACCGTGGCTGCCAAAGGGCCGAAGTTCCCTTATAAAAAGGCGGGGCTTACAGAAAGGCAGGCTGCCGCCCATTTACTTAGCCGGTTCACCTACGGAGCCCAACCCAGGCAGGTAGACGAAGTGGTGAAGATGGGGCTGGAGAAATGGCTTCTACAGCAACTCACCGCCCAACTTCCCGATCAAGCGCTCCAGCAGCGGCTGGAAGCCTACAGCACCCTCAAAATGACCAATGAGCAGATCGTGCAAACCTTTCCGCAGAGGGGGCAATTGGTACGCCAGGCGGTCAAAGAGGGCGTGATAGACCAAACGAAGGTAAAGAATGGCTTTGCAGACAAATCTGCCAATGAGGAGTACCGCCAGAAGCTGGGTGACTACATGAAGCAGAAAGGGTTCAGGCAAGAGCGCGAATTGTACCAGGAGCTCATCAACCAGAAGATTCTTAGGGCGGCTTACACCCAGAACCAGTTACAGGAGATTCTCACCAGCTTCTGGTTTAACCATTTCAACGTGTCCTTCACCAACAAGAACTGCTCTCCTTATATCCTCTCCTATGAGCGGGATGTGATCAGGCCTAACGCGTTGGGCCAGTTTGAGAGGTTGCTGCTGGCTACGGCCAAATCGCCGGCTATGCTGACGTATCTGGACAATTTCAAAAGCACCGTTTCCTCAGAAAGCCTCACCCCTTCCCAGAAGAAAGTACAGCAGTACCAACTGCGCGCCTTGCAAGAACGGCAGGCCCAGGACTCGTCTGCCCAAGGCCTGCAGATGATGGAGATGGTAAAGGCCAGCCAGAAAAAGCAAGGTCTCAATGAGAACTACGCCCGCGAGATCATGGAACTGCACACCCTGGGCGTAGACGGCGGCTATACCCAGCAAGACGTGACCCAGGCTGCCCGGGTGCTCACTGGTTGGACTATCAACCCCGCTATCACCCAGTACAATGCAGCGGGGAACAAGGCGGCAGCCCCGGGGCCCAAGCGTTTAGCGGCCATGGCTACCCAAGGGTACGTGCTGGAAGAGGACTTCCGGTTCGCGGCCAACAAGCATGACAAAGGCAAGAAGGTGGTGCTGAGCAAAGAATTCGCAGCCAACGGCGGCTATGAAGAAGGCGTGGAGCTGATCAAACTCCTGGCCCACCACCCTTCCACAGCCAGATTCATCTCCAAAAAGCTGGCCGTACGCTTTGTAAACGACAATCCGCCGCAAACCCTTATAGACAAAATGGCTAAGACGTTTACTGAGAAAGGTGGCGACATCCAGCAGGTGTTGCTGACCATGGTTTCTTCGCCGGAGTTCTGGGACAAGGAGGCGCTGCGTGAGAAGACCAAGTCGCCGTTTGAGTTGGCCATCAGTTCGGTGCGCAGCCTGAACGCCGAGGTAAATGCCCCTTTCCAACTGCACAACTGGATCTCTAAAATGGGCGAGCGCATGTATTACTACCAGGCTCCCACGGGGTTCCCAGACAAGGCCGCCTACTGGATCAACACCGGCTCTTTGCTGAATCGCATGAATTTTGGCTTGGCCCTGGCCTCGCAGCGGATACCCGGCGTGCGGCTGGATCTGATGGCCCTGAACCAGCACCGGGAGCCGGAGAGCGCAGAGGTGGCCCTGGCCACCTACAGCCGCTACCTCCTGCCTGAGCGGGACCTCACCGAGACCATCAAGCGACTGACCCCTTCCCTCAAAGACCCTGACTTCAGCCACAAGGTGGATGCTGCCGCCAGCCAGAACAACCCCATGGCCCCCGCCGATGCTTCAGAAGACGAGGACCAGATGATGGCACCCCGCCTTGAAAAAAAGAACGGTGGCCGTAAAAACGCAGGCGCAGCTACCTCAGATTCTGCCAGAGCCAGGCAGGGGAACAACGGCAGCAACCCCATGCTGGCCCAAGTGGTAGGCATCATCATAGGGTCGCCAGAATTCCAGCGCCGGTAAAGGAACACAGCTTTCACCCATCACCAAAAGACACGGATATGATCACTAGAAGAGGTTTCCTGAAATCAGGGGCGTTGGCCATGTTTGTAGCCGGGCTGGGGGGCATGCCCAACTTCCTGGCCCAGGCCGCCAGCAGCTATAAACTGGCAAGGCCGTACAAGCGCAACAGAATACTGGTCTGCATCTTCCAGCGCGGGGCCATGGACGGCTTAATGGCCGTGACGCCCTTTACCGATGCTTATCTGCAGAAGGCCCGCCCCAGTCTGTTCATGACCGCCGCCAAGTCATCAGCTAACCCCTTGCTGGACCTGGACGGCAGATTTGGCCTGCACCCTGCCATGAAGGCGTTTGAGCCGCTGTTCCTTGAAAAGCGGCTGGCCATTGTGCACGGCATGGGCTCCCCTAACCCTACCCGATCGCATTTTGACGCCCAAGACTACATGGAGGCCGGTACCCCCTTTGACAAAGGCACGTCCAGCGGCTGGTTGAACCGGGCGGTGGGGCTATTGGGCCATGAAGCGGCCACTCCGTTTCAGGCCGTTAGCCTCACCTCTTCCCTGCCCCGCTCCTTCTACGGTGACCATGCCGCCGTGGCCATCAGCAACTTACAAGACTTCGGCATTCAGCTCCGCGGAAACCAGAAAGCTTCGGCCCTGGCTTCCCGCAGCTTTGAGGACCTCTATGACCAGACCTCTTCCTCCCTGCTCAACCGCACCGGCAAAGAGAGCTTTGAAGCGGTGAAGATGCTGAAGGAGGTAGATACCAAAAAGTACATGCCGGCCAATAACGCGGTTTACCCCAATAGTCCGCTGGGGAATTCCATGAAGCAGATCGCGCAGCTTATCAAGATGGACGTGGGGCTGGAAGTGGCTTTTGCCGAATCTGGGGGCTGGGACACGCACTTCAACCAGGGGGCTGGCCAGGGCCCGTTCGCGCGCAACGTGCAGGACCTGAGCCAAAGCATCACCGCCTTCTGGACTGATCTGGACGCCTACCAGGACGAAGTGGATGTAATGACCATGACCGAGTTTGGCCGCACGGTGCACCAGAACGGCAGCAACGGCACCGACCACGGCCGTGGCTCCTGCATGTTCCTCCTGGGCAATAACGTGAACGGCGGGCTGGTGCACGGGCAGGTACCCACCTTAGCCAAAGAAAACCTGGAAGACGGCCGTGACCTTCCGGTTACGACTGATTTCCGCAGCATTTTCAGCGAAGTAGCCGGAAAACACCTGAAGATCAAAGCCGACCAAACCCTGTTCCCGGACTGGAAGGGCGAGGGAATAGGCGTGATGCGCCCAGGGTGACCTGAGCCTTAGGAAATCGGTTTATTAAAACGGAAAGGGAAGCTAAACAGCTTCCCTTTCCGTTTCTAGCTAGTTTTCAGGAAACAACCTGAAATCCCCTTCGCGGGTGCGAGCCTGACGCTCTTGGCCGCACGCATGATGGAGGATTCCTTGGTTCTGGCTATCCCCAAGTCCAGCAATCAGGTTGTTCTAATGCTTCCCCATTATCCCATCTTGGAAAGCTCTTGTGGCCCGACTAAAAAGACCAAGGTAAAAGCGTTATTGCCGTTCGTTCACAAGATCCTTTCAGGATGACAAAGAGGGAAGAAGTTAGTTTTAAATTTGGTATGTATGCGATCACCATCCGCAAGCAGCGGGCGCCAGCGAGAAGTCAGCCGGTTTCAATCTACTTTCGGGCTGTTTTCGCGAAAGGGGGCGATAAGGTCTTATTTTTTATTGACCACCAACTGGTACAACGAGGCCAGGAAGACAAAAGCCTTATCTATGGCCCGTTGAGAATCCTCGCGGAGGGGGACTACTTCCAGGACTTCGCGGTTTAGCAGAGGCTGGCCTATCAAGCCTGCTAAGTGAAAGTTGAGAGGGGTGTGCGCAGAGGCGAACTCTGTCAGGTTCAGGTTATTCGCGTTGAAGAACACGGTAAGCTTTTCGCCCTTTCCTTGCTGGTTGTACTGGGCTAGGCGCTCTGGTTGCTCATGCAGCAATAGATCAATCACCAAATCTGCCTGTGGCAGCCAGGCTTTCAGTTCTGCCGGATCTTGTAAATGAAGGTAGGCTCTATTATAGAATTTCAGGCTAACTTCTGCTTCCTGCTCCTGGCTAGCCAAAACCAATGTGTTCATATTTCTGTACCTTTAGCCTGGTAAAGATACTGATTAACCTCTTTGTTTATGGCAACCAACCTTATAGAAAGCAAACACGCTCCGGCTCCCATTGGCCCCTACAGCCAGGCGGTATTGGCTGGCAACACCTTGTACGTCTCCGGGCAGATCCCACTGGACCAGGCCACCGGCCAATTGGTACAGGGCGACATCCAATCTGAAACGCACCAGGTCATGAAAAACCTGCAGTACATTCTACAGGAAGCCGGCATGGATTTCAGCCACGTGGTGAAGTGCAGCATCTTCGTGAAAGACCTGGGCAACTTTGCCGCCATCAATGAAACCTACGGCAGCTATTTCACCAGCAATCCGCCGGCCCGCGAAACCGTAGAAGTAAGCCGCCTACCCAAAGACGTAAACGTGGAGATCTCCTGCATTGCGGTGAAATTTTAATGAATGATTGAGAGATTGAATGATTGAGAGAGTGAGAGAGTGAGAGAGTGAATGATTGAGAGAGTGAAGGAATGAATGTTTAAAAGATGAATAGGAAAACCCTGTTTTAAGCCCGGTTTTCTGAAAACTGCCTCAAAAACCTTCTGAAGTACTCTTGCTTTCCCATTTTCTCACTCATTTAATCATTCTCTCAATCATTCAATCTCTCAATCATTCAATCACACTCCTCTCCTTTGGCCTTGGCCTCATTGGGGCCGGGCTCATCGTTCACTGGGGCGCGGCCTATCTCTACTTCTTTGTTGATGACCCGCACGGCGTAGTCTGAGGGGTAAATGTCAGTTCCGAAGCGGCGGGCGTACACCAGGGTGAACTGGGCACCCAGGAAGACGATCTGTGAGGTGTAGAATACCCACGTCAGGACCACAATCACGGAGCCCGCGGCGCCGTAGATACCCGCGAAATCACTGTTGCCCAGGTACAGCCCAATCAAGGATTTCCCCAGCGAAAAGAGCAAGGCCGTCACCAAGGCCCCTATCCAGACATCGCGCCATTTGATCTTGGCATCGGGCAGAAACTTGTAGATCAAGGCGAACAGGAACATGACCACCCCCGTGGAACCCACCAAATTGGCCAGTTGCGTTAACTGCAGCAGCGACGGGTCTACCTTGTTGGCCAGAAAAGAGGTAATGGCCACCAGAATAGCGTGCACCACCAAGCTCACCAGCAACAGGAACACAATGGCCAGGATCATGGCGAAGGACAGCAACCGGTCCAGGAGCAGTTTGAGGTATTCGTTCCGGGGCTTCGGCTTCACGCCCCATATCTGGTTCAGCGACTCCTGCAGGGAGATGAAGACGCCCGTGGCCCCCACCAGCAAGGTAAACACCCCCACCACGGTAGCAAAGGTGAAGTCGGAAGACTGGTTGATGTTCTCCACCATCTCCTGGATATCATAAGCCCCCTTGCTGCCTACCAGCTCCCGCAATTGCTCATACACCTGCCCGCGCACGGCATCGTGCCCAAAAACAGCCCCGGCGGTATTGATGATGATAATGAGAATGGGCGGCAGCGCGAAGATGGTGTAATATGCCAGGGCAGCCCCCTTCTGGAAGGAATTGTTATCCATGAAGTCTAACACCACTTCTTTGAGAATCCCCCAGAACTCTAGTAGCTTGTTTTTGAGCATGCCGTTGGTTTTCCTTCTTCATACGTACTAGAAGCGGCAGGTTTACAAACTTCTTGGCCGCCAGCCTGTTTCCTTACCAGCCCCTGCCTTCAAAAGAGGGGAGCCTGCTTGGTGCGGCAGAAAACAGAGGCGCAAGGTTTTACGCGTAAAAGCTTTACCAAAGCCTTGAAATACCGTACTTTTGCACCGCTATTGAAAGACCTATATACCATGGAAAGAGAAGTACGAGTACGCTTTGCCCCTAGCCCCACCGGGCCGCTGCACATTGGCGGGGTACGCACAGCGCTGTATAATTATCTGTTCGCGAAAAAGATGGGCGGCAAAATGTTGCTGCGCATTGAAGATACTGACCAAACCCGCTTTGTGCCCGGCGCAGAGCAATACATCTTTGACTCCCTGGAATGGTGCGGCATCACCCTAGATGAAAGTCCCGTGCACGGTGGTCCCCACGCGCCGTACCGCCAGTCTGAGCGCAAGCCCATGTACATGGACTACGCCCTGCAACTAGTGAACGCCGGCCACGCCTACTACGCCTTTGACACCGCCGAGGAACTGGAGGAAATGCGTGAGCGCCTGAAAGCCGCCAAAGTAGCCACCCCGCAGTACAACGCCATCACCCGCGCCACCATGAAAAACTCCCTCACCCTGCCTGAGGATGAGGTGAAGCGCCGGTTAGAGAGCGGTGACCCGTACGTGATCCGCCTCAAAGTGCCGCGCAAAGAGGAAATCCGTCTCAAAGACATGATCAGAGGCTGGGTCATGGTGCATTCCTCGGCCATTGACGACAAGGTCCTGATGAAGTCTGACGGCATGCCCACTTACCACCTGGCCAACATAGTGGATGACCATTTAATGGAAATCACCCACGTGATCAGGGGCGAAGAGTGGTTGCCTAGCGCGCCGCTGCACGTGTTGCTGTACCGTTACTTCGGGTGGGAAGACACCATGCCGGAGTTCGCGCACTTACCGTTGTTGCTGAAGCCAGACGGCAACGGCAAGCTGAGCAAGCGCGACGGCGATAAGCTGGGTTTCCCGGTATTCCCGTTGAACTGGACAGACCCTGTGACCGGCGAGAAATCAAGCGGCTACCGCGAGGCTGGTTATTTACCAGATGGTTTCGTGAACTTCCTGGCTTTCTTAGGCTGGAACCCGGGTACGCAGCAGGAGATCTTCTCTATGGAGGAACTCATTGAGGCCTTTAGCATTGAGCGCATCGGTAAATCCGGTACCCGTTTTGACATCCAGAAGGCCCGTTGGTACAACGAGCAATACCTGCGCGCCAAACCAGACGCAGAACTGGCCCAGTACCTGCTGGCCGCCCTGCCTGAGCAAGGCATTGACTGCTCTGAAGAGCGCGCCGAGAAGATCGTAGGCTTAATGAAAGAGCGCGTGACCTTCCCGCAGGATTTCTGGAAAGAAGCTTCTTACTTCTTCGTGGCGCCTACCCAATACAATGAGCAGGTAGCCGCCAAGAAATGGTCGGCCGCCGCCGCAGGTGCCTTTGAGGAATTTAGAAACGAGCTTGCCTCGCTGCCTGAGTTCAATGCTGATTCAGTGAAAGCTTTGCTTCTGCAGGTTCTGGAGCGCAACGGTTTGAAGATTGGCCAGGTGATGCAGGCATTGCGCATTGCCTTGACGGGCGTGGAAGCAGGCCCAGACCTTATGGCCATCATTGAGATCATAGGCCGCGAAGAAACCGAGAACCGCATTGACGCTGCCTTGACCAAGTTGGCGCAGTACGCCGCTTAAGCGGTTGGTACGCCTCAAAGCAAACCCTACGCTTTAGGCCCATTCCTTGCAAAAAGGGGCTTGAAACACGTTCAGGTAAGAATATTTCCGCCGTCATAGACAAGTGCTGCTTGTTTATGACGGCGGTTTCTTTTTAATTCGTTTATCCTTCTTCCAGAATTCCCGTTTGTAGTAGAAGCAACAGACCGGGTGGTGTTGCGCACGCCTGGCATAACCCTCTACTACTATGGCAAAGAAGAAATCTGATAAGGACAAAAAGGAGAACAAGCCCGAGAAAAAAGCAAAGGTACACCCTGAGCTGGAAGGCTTTGAGATCAAGATCAACCCCTTGGGTGATATTACCTCTAACTTCAACATTGACCAGTTGAATTCCTTTCTGGACCGTAACGTCTCTGACAAGAAACTAGTGGGCGACCAAGGAAAGAAACGCGAGGAGGAGGAGGAGGATTATCCCATTGAGGAAACCGTGGAGGAGGAAGAGAACGAGGAGGATTTCTTCAAAAAAAGGGCCGCTTTAGACGATGACGCAGATGATGATTTCTCTGAGAAAGGCGAGAAATCATCAGAGCCCAAGCCGAAGAAAAAATAAATAAACCTCTTATGATATCCCACGAAGTAGATTACCGCATTCATGGCGCTGATATTCAGGTGCTGGAAGTAGAACTGGACCCACAGGAAACCGTGATCGCCGAAGCCGGCGCCATGGTGTTCATGGAAGACGGCATCCAGTTTGAGACCAAGATGGGCGATGGCTCCAACCCCAACTCAGGCTTTTTCGGGAAGTTGGTGCAGATGGGCGCCCGCGCCATCACCGGCGAGTCGTTGTTCATGACGCACTTTACGCACCGTGGCCACGGCAAGGCCAAAGTAGGTTTCTCGGCTCCTTACCCCGGCACCATCATGCCCATCAACCTTTCTGAATTCCCGCAGGGTCTGGTGGTGCAGAAAGACGGTTTCTTAGCCGCCGCCCTGGGCACTAAGATCGCCATGCACTTTAACCAGCGGCTGGGCGCAGGCTTCTTCGGGGGCGAAGGCTTCATCATGCAGCGCCTCACCGGCGATGGCCTGGCCTTTATCCATGCGGGCGGCACAGTCATTGAGCGGCACCTGCACAATGAGACCCTGCGCGTAGACACCGGCTGCGTGGTGGCGTATGAGAACGGGATTGACTTTGACATTCAGCGGGCCGGCGGCCTGCGTTCCATGGTCTTCGGCGGCGAAGGTCTTTTCCTGGCTACCCTCCGAGGCACCGGCCGCGTCTGGATCCAGTCTATGCCGGTGAAGAAACTGATCCAGGCCTTGATGCCACACGGCGGCAACGCCAACAAAGAAGGCGGCATGTTTAGCAGCTTTTTAGAATAGAAGATGCAGTAGATACACGCTTACCAAAACACCGCTCCAAGCGGTGTTTTGTGTTTTAGGGGTATTTTGGAGAAAACGGGCGGAAAGAAGTTTAGCAAGATTCTCCCCTTGAGGGGAGTTAGAGGGGTGTTTACACCTGCAGTAAATGTTTTACGTAAACTGTCTGCCATGCCAAACAGAATCATCCCATACCGCCCAGACCTAAGGGAGAAGGCAAGACAACTGCGCAACAACAGCACCCTGGGAGAGGTATTACTTTGGGAAGAAATCAAAAACCGGAAACTAGGTCTTCAATTTCACCGGCAAGTACCCTTGCTCAGTTACATTGTTGATTTCTACTGTCATGGACTACGGTTAGCTATTGAGGTGGACGGAAGCAGCCATGATGAAAAAGGAGAATATGATTCTAAGCGGGAGCAGGAACTGAGCGCCTATGGGGTGAGATTACTCAGATTTGAGGACATGGATGTGAAGAGAAGAATGCCCTATGTTGTGCAGGAGATTCTTTATTGGATAGAAGACCACAAGAACCCGCAGTAGTAAGTTCTCCTGTGTAAACACTCCTCTAACTCCCCTCAAGGGGAGAATCTACATACCAAAGGCAATATTGCCGCTACAGGGAATAGTAAGGGTGGAATGACTTTTACCCCAGATTATTCACCTCCAGGATCTCCTCCAGGTACTTGCGGTCGTTGGCCAGGCGCGGCACTTTGTGCTGTCCGCCCATTTTGCCTTTGTGCTGGAGCCAGTTCAGGAAGGCGCCGGCAGGGGCCACGGTGATCAACGGAGCCTGCAGGGCCAGGTCTTTCTGGCGTTTGGCATCATAATCTGAGTTGATACTGCGCAAGGTCTGATCCAGCACCTCGGTGAACTGATCTAGGCTGGAAGGCTGCCGGGAAAACTCTATAACCCATTGATGCCCGCCTTTGCTCTTGCCCTCAAAGTACACCGGGGCGGCCGTGAAGTTAGTGATAGTGGCACCCGTGGCCTCGCACGCCTTGGTGATCGCGGTTTCGGCGTTCTCCACTACCACCTCCTCACCGAAGGCGTTTATGAAATGTTTGGTGCGGCCTGAGATCTTGATGCGGTAAGGCGCCAATGAAGTGAACTTCACCGTGTCCCCAATCTTGTAGCGCCAAAGGCCGGCATTGGTTGAGATGATGAGGGCGTAGTTCTTGCCCAGTTCCACCTGGTCCAGGGTGAGCACTTTGGGGTTTTCCCCGTCGGCCTCTTCCATGGGGATGAACTCGTAGAAGACGCCGTAGTCCAGCATCAAAAGCATCTCGTCTTTCAGGCTGGGCTCATCCTGTATCCCGAAGAATCCTTCAGAGGCATTGTAGACCTCCAGGTAATTCATTTTCTCTGAGGGAATGAGTTGCCGGAACAGCTCGCGGTACGGACCGAAGGCCACGGCCCCGTGGGTGAACAGCTCCAGGTTAGGCCATACCTCGGTAATGTCTTTCGCGCCTGTTTCCTCTAAAATGCGGTTTAAAAGCACGTAAGTCCAGGTGGGCACGCCCGAGATGCTGGTTACGTTCTCTTTCACGGTGATCTCCACCATCTTGGCGATCTTCTCTTCCCACTTGTCCATGAGGGCCACCTTGAGCGGGGGCGTGCGCATGGCCTCGGCCCAAATGGGCAGGTTCTGCATGATCACCGCAGAGATGTCACCGGTGCGGGTATTGCTGTTGAAGTCGTTGGGGTGGTGGCTGCCGCCGATGGAAAGGCTCTTGCCCGCGAAGACCTTGG
Source organism: Rufibacter glacialis (assembly GCF_008271745.1). Classification (GTDB taxonomy): domain Bacteria; phylum Bacteroidota; class Bacteroidia; order Cytophagales; family Hymenobacteraceae; genus Nibribacter; species Nibribacter glacialis. Next base: position 472,133 of record NZ_VKKZ01000021.1, read on the forward strand.
TTTCTGGGTAGTTGTTCACGAAAATGGACAGCATGTCTTTGCCTCCCTTGTAGTGACAGTCTTCCAGCGCCTCTGGGGTCACAGGAATGTATTTGCTGCGGGCGTTGGTGGTTCCGGAGGACTTGGCAAACCATTCCACCTTGGTGGGCCACAGCACATTCTGCTCGCCGCGCATGACACGCTCAATGTACGGGTAGAGGTCTTCATAGGCGCAGATAGGCACCCGTTCCTGAAACTCGCGCACGCTCATTTTGTCTGAGTAGCCGTATTTCTGCCCCCATTCGGTGTTTCGGGCGGCATTGGTCAGGTTTGAAAACAACTCGTTCTGCACATCATGCGGGTACTTCCTGAAGAGGTCTATCTGATGGATCCTCTTCTTCATTACCCATGTTACCAGCGAATTGATTATCTCCACTCTTTATATTGTTAATTGTTGGTTGTTGATTGTTTTGACCTGCTTACGTTTTAAGGTTATCGTTGGTCACTTTGATGAGGCTGTTGATCAAGAGAGGCAACTGCTGTAAGCGTTGGAATATGTGCTTGTACTGCTCTTGAATGAATTGGTTGCTCACCGCTGATTTCCCCAAAGAAACCCTCCTTCCCTTCCTGTCATCCTGAAAGGATCTTGGTGGCGAACGGTAATTGCGATGAAAAGAAGCCTTTCTAGTTTGCCCACAAGATCCTTCCAGGATGACAAAAGAGGGGGCTACACAGAAGGTAAGCTTACTGGAGCAACAATCAGCAATCAACAACCAACAATTAATTAAACCTTCCGCTTCAGCTCAAAGTGCTTGCCCAGGTACACGCGGCGTACCTGTTCATCGGCGGCCAGTTCCTCGGCGGTGCCGGATTTCAGGATCTTGCCCTCAAACAGCAGGTAGGCGCGGTCTACGATGGAGAGCGTCTCGTTCACGTTGTGGTCGGTGATGAGAATGCCGATGTTCTTGGTCTTGAGCTTGGCCACGATGGTTTGGATTTCCTCTACCGCGATGGGGTCTACCCCGGCAAAGGGCTCATCCAGCAAGACGAAAGACGGGTCTACGGCCAGGGCGCGGGCAATCTCAGTCCGGCGGCGTTCCCCGCCAGACAGCACCACGCCTTTGTTCTTGCGCACGTGTGTGAGCGAGAACTCCTCCAGCAACTCCTCTACTTTCTCCTTTCTAGCTTGCTTGCTGATGTCGGTCATCTCCAACACTGACATGATGTTCTCCTCCACGGTGAGATCTCGGAAAACCGAAGCTTCCTGCGCCAGATACCCTACGCCTTTCTTGGCGCGCCGGTACATGGGCAAACTGGTGATGTCCTCCTGATCCAGGAAAATGCGTCCGGAGTTAGGCTTCACCAACCCCACAATCATGTAGAACGAAGTCGTCTTCCCGGCTCCGTTCGGGCCCAGGAGGCCTACAATCTCGCCTTGGTTTACCTCTACGCTCACATCGTTTACCACCGTGCGAGACTTGTATTTTTTGAACAGGTTTTCGGAACGTAAAATCATTGCCTTAAAATTAAGCAATAAACCGCAGATGTAGTACGCTAACGAAAAAGAGCATTGGCTACGTATCTTTCCATCTAAGGTTCTAGCCCTCAATATGATTTATCAAACAATGTGCTAGCCTCCTGTAAAGATTACTTGCAAAAGCTACTGTTTCCCCTTACCTTTTACTACTCTTTACTCCTTGCCCATAGCGTCTATGTTTTCTCTGTTACGCAAAGCAGCTCGCCGTTCTGGGGCGGCAGCGGCCTTAGTTCTCTCCTGTTCGCTGCTGCTAGGCGCCGGCTCCGGCCCTTCGTCTTTCTTGCATGGCATAGACGTGTCAAGGTACCAACAAGAGGTAGACTGGAAACATGTGAAAGAGTCTAACATCAGTTTCGCGTTCATCAAAGCCACTGAGGGAGATTTCCTGAAAGACCCTTTCTTTGACCGTAACTGGGAGCAAAGCCGCCAGCAGGGGATTACGCGCGGGGCCTACCACTATTACCTGCCTTGGGTAGACGTTGACCTGCAGATAGAGAAGTTCAAGAACACCGTTAGGCTACAGCCTGGCGACCTGGCGCCGGTACTGGACGTAGAGACGTTTGCCCCAGATATTCCTGACGCGAAGATGCGCAATGACGTACGCCTCTGGCTTTCTGCCATTGAGGAACATTACGGCGTAAAACCCATCATCTACACCTACCAGGCATTCTATGACCGTAAGCTGCGCGGCCACTTCCCAGGATACCATTTCTGGATTGCCCGCTACCAGAACGCTGAGCCTGCCACCCACCCCGGTGACAAGATGGCTTTCTGGCAGTATTCTGAAAAAGGCACCGTAAAGGGAATTAACGCCCCGGTAGACGTGAACTGGTTCTACGGTGATGTAGCCGCGCTGAGTTCTTTCTGCGTACCTATCCCTCCGCCCGCCGCTGCCCCGGGTAGCATGGCAAAAACCAATTGATTTCCGTTCCCCTTTTCAGAAAACGGGCCTAAAACAGAAGCAGTCCTCGGTTTGGGCCAACCTCTCCTTTGGTGCCTCCTTTTCTGCTGAAGCACTTTACCGGCGGCGTTTGCCTAAGAACTTTCCAACGGCTACCCCAAACGCTGTTCCCAGCAGGAATAGCTGAGTTGACCGCACTAAACGTCGTCTTGCCTGCTGTTACCTCAAACGCGCCGTTTAGAATGGTGAGCAAACCCGCTCCTTCTCCTCCGGCCTGCGGGAGCGCCGCTTCTCTTTTCTTCCTTCCTTGCCCGAAGCCGCCGCCAAATCATAGGACTATCTGAGCCACCGGGATAATGGTCTTGCCCTGCGTTTCTATGGGCTTTCCAAAGCTATTCTTCAAGGACGCATTCTGGTTCAGGCTGGCCATGACCAAAGCCCCAATGTTTTTATCCTCTGCGCCGGTGGCTGTCATATCAGGTGCCTTTCGCCTCCCTCCTGCACCTGTTCCTACTCCAGATGGTTTCCCTTTGCCGTAGCGGCCGTTGCTCCTGCCTAACCATCTGCCCATAAAAACGCCCCACCTCCCTTGCCGGGAAGTGGGGCGTTTTTATGGTACTTTCAGGAAAAAAACCTGTAAACCCTTACCGCATGGTGGTCGGGGTGGCGGTAGGAGTAGCGGTTGGTTGCTGACCAGGGGTGGGCGTAGTCTTAGCCGGTTCCTCAATCAGCTCCAGGCCGTACTCTTTGCCCTTTACCAGCGTAGGCACGCCTTTCTTCATCCAGGCGGGTTCCGGGGCTCCTTTCAGGTAATGGTCAAAAAACTGCGACATGCGCACTGACAGGTCTTTGCGATTCTTGCGCTGCATGAGGTTGTGGGCCTCGCCGTTGTAGACCAAGAGCCAAACCGGTTTGCTCAAGCGGCGCAGGGCCATGAACATCTCAATGCCTTGGTACCACGGCACGGCACCATCATTGTCGTTGGCCATCATCATGAGCGGGGTTTCTACCTTGGGCACGTAAAACAGCGGCGAGTTCTCAATGTACTGCATGGGCTTCTCCCACAGGGTACCGCCAATCCGGCTCTGGGTGCGCTCATACTGGAACTGACGGCTCATGCCGCTCTCCCACCGGATTCCGCCGTAGGCGCTGGTCATGTTGCTCACGGGCGCACCGGCCATGGCGGCCTTGAACATGTTGGTGCGCGTGACTAGGTACGCTACTTGGTAACCTCCCCAGCTCTGCCCTTGCAGCGCCATATTCTTCTCGTCCACGAACCCTTTGGCTACTAAACTCTGCACGCCTGGTATGATGCTGTGGTAGGCGCTCTCCCCGGGGTAGCCGTCTTTGTAGATGATGTCTGGCACGAACACCAGGTAGCCCTGGCTCACGAACAGCGGAATGTTGATGGTAGAGGCACTGGGTGCCGGCGAGCGGTAGTTGTGCAGGGTCTCGGCGTTGCGCTCATAGAAATACACCAGCATGGGGTACTTCTTTTTCGGGTCGAAATTCTCTGGTTTGAACAGCAGGCCTTCCAGCGGAGTCCCGTTGTCTGAACGCCAATCTACCAGTTCCACGCTGCCCCATAGGTACTCACTCTGCTGCGGGTTGGCGTTGCTGATCTTCTGCGGCGTAGCGAACGCGGTATTGGTCACCCACAGGTCTGAATACTCCTTGAAGTTGGCTTTCCGGAACACGAGGCGGTCGCTGTCTTTGGCTTTGCGTACGCTCACAAAGCTATACGGCTCCATCAGGACTTTCTGCGGAACTCCGGTTTTGGTCACGTAATCGGTGTAGAAACCGGCGTCTTTGGTCTTGAGGTTCAGGGTGCGCAGCAATAGCCTATCGTCTACGGGAACTGTCCGCAGGCTCGGGTTCAGGCTCACGTACCGGAACTGGAGGTTGTTCTGCCGGCCGTACCCGTCTGTGATGTTCACGGCGGCGGCTTTCCCGGCGGGGTCTAAACGCCAAAGGTCATAGCGGTCGTTCACCAGCAGGTACTGGTCATCTTTCGTCCAGCCGGTCAGGCCATAGTCATCCGGAAGAGAGGGTACGTCATTCTGCTCATCGTAGAAGGCCACCTTCAGCTTTTTGGTCAGGTTCACGGGGCTAGACGCTTTCACAGACATAGCCTTCCAGGAGCTGTCCGAGGGCTCGTACCAGTACAGGTATTTGCCGGCCGGCGACAACCGAGGGGTACCGCGGGTGTCTTTCACGGCCAGCCGGCGGCTTCCGTCCTTCAAATCAATCAACCAGGCATCTTGCCGCGAAGGGGTGTCATAGCCCACGCTCAACAGGTAGTTCACGTTGCTGCTGCCCACGGCCACATCGGCGGTACGCCCCGGGTTAAGAGAAACGTCTGGGATCTCCAGCGTGGCCAGCTGCACTATTTTCTTGCCTTTTACGTCATACAAAGCCAGAAACGAACGCTTCTGCTCGCGCTCCAGCTGCTTGAGCTGCATGGGCTGAATGAGCGGGTCACGGTACGTCCAGACATCCAGGCTTACTTTGTCTTCTTCCAGCTTGGTAGAGTCTTTCTCATACTGGGTAGGCCGCGGGAACGTGCCGAAGAACAGGCGGTCGCCTTTGTCTGAGAAGCCCAGTTGCGCATGCTCACTCACCATCCATTTAGACGGCACGCCTTTGTAAGCGGTATCGGCCACCACGCGGGCGCGGTTGTCCTTGGGCGTCCAGTGCAGCAGGTGGAAATAGCGGATGTCTTTGCCGGTGCTGTCTTTGCTGGCTACGAAGGCCAATTGCTCCCCGGCTTTGTCTGTGGTGATGTTCTTGTAAGAAACCCGGCCACTGTCTACAGGCATTACCTTGCGGGCGGAGGTGTTGAACGCGAACACGCCTGCTTTGTGCAAGGAATCTTTCTCGGCTTTCACAAAGAACAGCATGTTGCCTTTCTCGGAGAACAGGAAATCTGTGACGCGATCAAACCGGTATTCCTGCCCGGTGGGCAAGTGCCGGAGCACCAGTTCGGTGCCGTCTTCTTTTTTGCCCGAGCCGCCCGCGGCTGGTCTGCCAGCCGGCGCTTTAGCGGCTGGAGCCGGAGTGGCTGTTTTGGTTTTGCTGGTATCTTTGGCGGCCTTGGTGGCCAACGGGGCCTCCAGATGGTAAGCCACCCATTCCCCGTTTTCCTTCGGGAGTTTATAGGATTTCACCCGCGCCACATAGTACGTACTGCCCTTGGCCAGGTCATGGATCGCCAGCGAGTCTTTGGGCATCTCCTCGGGCTTTTTCTTCTTGAGCTTGGCCTGGCGGGTAGCGGCAAAGGAAGGCTTCACCTGAAAAACAGCAAACCGACTGTCGGCGGTAAAGGCGTTGCGGTACCCGCGGGCAAAGGTCTTGCCGGTACTCAGGCCCAGTTCACGCAGATGCAGCACCCCGTCGCCCTCCTGCGGGTTCACCGCGTACAGCAGGTACTTGCCGTTATGGGAGATAGAATCTGCCTCAATGCTTTTCCAGGAGTCATAGACCTCATGGGTCAGTATTTTCTTGGCGGGCGCCTGCGCCTGCACCGTCAACGCACCTGCGGTCAGCAAGAGCCCTGCCAAAAGGATTCTGGATTTCATGGTAGGTAGTAGTTGTTTGTCATGTGATGGTAAGCTGAACTTAAAAATACATTATCTCCCCGTTACATGCGAGGGGAATTACAGCTAAATCACATTTAAGCCCTATTTTGAGAAAACAGCCCCAAAACTGGAATTTATCCTTCTCTGGAAAGAGAACTCTGACTTATGGGAGGAGGCAGTTAAGCGGCAGGATGAGTTGTTGGTGATAACACCAACAACGGCGGAAACTCTGACTTGCGGACGGGGGCTTTGTTAAGAAAGGTAGGGGCAATCCTTGTAATTGCCCTGATCGGATGGTTACGTAATGAAAAGGATTATTTAGAACCAGCTACCACGTGGAACAGTAAGGCAGAAAGCCACGGCAAAACCATGGGGACGGCAAAGGGCAACTACAAGGGATTGCCCCTACTTCCTTTTCTGCCCTGTTTCAGCAGAAACAGCTGAAAAACGGGCAACGGGTTCTTCCTACGCGAAGCGGATATCTTTGATGCGCAGCTGGAGCGAAACGTTGCCACGAAAGACGTTCTCCTCCAGGCAATAGCACACGTCAAAAGGAATGCCTTTCTGGATGCGCGGGTAGTATTCGGCCATGCCGAAAGCGATGGCGTCAAAGAAGGTCTCGCCGTCTTGGGTGAGGCGAAGCTTGAGATGGGCATCGCCTACCACTCTGGCCGAACCGGTATCATAGACACAGGTGCTCATGAACACCGGTGCCATGTTGCCCGGCCCAAACGGCTCCATCTGCTTGAGGATGTTGAAGAACTTCTGGCTGATCTGGTGGAACTCCAGCGGTGTGTCTATCTCTACCATGGGTACCAACTGCTCTTCCAGAATGGTACTGGCCACGATTTGCTCAAAACGCTCCCTAAACGCCGGCACGTTCTCTACGGGCAGCGTAAGCCCGGCAGCGTACATGTGCCCGCCAAACTGGTCCAGCAGGTCTGAACAAGCCACAATGGCCTGGTGAACGTCAAACCCATGCACGGAGCGGGCAGAACCGGTGGCCTTGCCGTTAGACTCCGTGAGGATGATGGTGGGGCGGTAATATTTCTCGATGCAGCGCGAGGCCACAATGCCTACCACGCCTTTGTGCCAGTTCTCTTTGAACAAGACGGTAGAGCGGGCGTTGCGCAGGAAATCGTCTTCCTCAATCATGAGCAAGGCCTCTTTGGTGATGCTGGTGTCATGGCCCCGCCGTTCTGAGTTGGAGACGTTGATCTTCTGCACCATGTCAAAGGCTTCCTCCTTCGTTTGGGCCAGCAGCATGGCTACCGAGCGCTTGGCATCTCCCATGCGGCCGGCGGCGTTGATTCGCGGGGCAAACCCGAAGACGATCTGGGTGATGTCCATTTCGCTGCGCAGCTCAGCCAGTTCTTTCAGGGCTTGGAGGCCGGGCCGCAGCACGCCGTTGTTCAGGCGCTGCAAACCATGGTAGGCCAGAATACGGTTTTCGCCCGTGATCGGCACAATATCTGCGGCAATGCTCACCACCACCAGGTCAAGTAATTGGAACAAGGGCTCCTCATCAACTCCCAGTTGCTGGCAGAAGGCCTGCATGAACTTGAAGCCTACGCCACAGCCAGCCAGTTCTTTGTACGGGTATGGACAGTCAGAACGTTTGGCGTCCAGCACGGCCACGGCCTGGGGCAATTCCTCGTCGGGTAAGTGGTGGTCGCAGATGATGAAGTCAATGCCTTTGGTGTTGGCATACGCGATCTTGTCTATGGACTTCACGCCGCAATCCAATGAGATGATCAGGCTGTACCCGTTTTCCTGCGCCCAGTCAATGCCCTGGAACGAGATGCCGTAGCCTTCCGCGTAGCGGTCTGGGATGTAGTACTCTATGCGGCCCTGAAAAAACCGCTGCAAAAACCCATAGACCAAGGCCACCGAGGTGGTGCCGTCTACATCATAATCGCCGTAGATGAGAATGCGTTCTTCTCCATGGAGGGCCTCCAGAAGCCGGTTGACCGCCTTGTCCATGTCCTTGAGCAGGAACGGGTCATGCAGGTCGTGCAAAGAGGGGCGGAAGAATGCTTTCGCCTTGTCAAAGGTGCCAATCTCCCGCTGGCAGAGAATGCTGGCTAAGGTAGAACCAATGTTCAGGCTATCGGCTAGATTCTGTACTTTTGCGGCGTCCGGCGCTTCCTTTACTACCCATCGTTTCTGCATCGGTTGTTGCTGCGGCTTGTTCTGTGGAATGAGGCCACAAAAATACGAAATCTGAGACATAACCGGGCACTCCTTCCTAAACCTTGGTGCTTTTAAGACACCCAACTTTCCATTCTAGCGATCTCTGCGTGAAAAGACTCAAAGAAATTTACCACAAATACAAAGATTACGGCTTGGTTGATGGGCTCATGTACCTTTCTTTCTTCTTGTTTCTGGCGTTGTTGTTTACTTTTTGCCAGGATTAAACCGGCTTTTGGTGTTTTGCAGAAACACTAAAAAAGTTAGGGTTACTGGTGTTTCCGTAATCACTAAGACTTAAGCCTTTTGCTTTTAGAGCTGGTTTGTGCATGCCTTACGTAGTTCCCTTGGCTGTTCTGCTTGTCGCGTAGGTGCATGCCTTATGATATTCCCTTGGCTGTTCTGCCTTATTCGTAGGCGCATGAGCATTTCTGTTTCATAGTTTCCGCTAAGCGCTCACGGCCGCGAGGCCCCGCCTTCCGCCCTCGCGCTGTGCCCTCTACTCCACCCGCCTCGCTCTCGCTCAGGGGCGGTCGAGTGCTAGGCGCTCAAGCGAAAGGCTGGAATAAGCAATGCGTGGGGGAATGGTGGTAGACCTCACAGGTTTTGGAAACCTGTGAGGTCTTGGCTCCCCACGTTTCAAGGCTTCAACTTAGGTTCTATGGCTCGGACATACTTACTTAACTAAGGGCTCAAGGCAAAGCAGGTTCTCGGGGAAAAGGTGTGATAAGGGGAATTCCCTCTCCCTCCGGGAGAGGGTTAGGGTGAGGGGCAGCGGGCGTTCAAGGCAAAGGCTTCTCCAGTTAGGAACCTACTCCCCCTCATCCTAGCCTTCTCCCTGAGGGAGAAGGAACCCTGGTATTGCGTTTTGGGCCTGGTTTACAGAATGGAGTCGGGAAACGCATTGCCGCTTAGAAAGTCGTTTCCTAACAAAATTAACCCATGGATTTCTATGGTTCAAGTTTGCAACTTGGACCTACCATGAGAGGCAGTTTTCAACTGCCCTTCTATGCCTCTATTGCGCAGATTTACTTCCATGCTTTTTTCGAAACAGTCGATAACCCTGGCTGATCATTCAAAAGACCTCACAGGTCTTGAAGACCTGTGAGGTCTTTGTTCATGCCGTTTCCGGCTGGTTTTCTAGGAACTAACCTGAAAGCAGAAGCTCAGGGGAAGTTTTCCGTATCTTAAGGAAGACTAATTTTGAACGTAATGGCTTCTGTTACATTCTATTCTTCTAGAAGCTGGGTGGTAGCGTTGGCGGTTTGGGGTACTACTGCCTTGTTGGCTGCCCTGGTGGTGCAGGAAGCCTCAAGTGAACTTCCGCTCCTAGGGAAGATGGCCCTGGGGCTTTTCTGTCTGCTGGTCAGTGGACTGCTGCTCTGGACCTGGTTCTGCACTTATTACCAAATCTCCGGGGAAACGCTCTATTACCGCTGCGGTCCGCTCCACGGCAGTATTCCTATTCATAAAATAAGGGACGTGCAGCTAAATACTCACCTCTGGGCTGGGTTGCGGCCTGCCTTGGGCTTGCACGGACTCGTCATCAACTATCACCGTTGGGATACTATTTATTTCTCTCCGGCAGAAAAAGAAGCCTTCCTGAACGCCCTCCGGGAAGTGAATCCGGAGATTGAGGTGAAAGCGTAAGGGCTTGGGTAATTCGGTTCTGAACACCCCTGGTGTTTTGAGGCTCTTTCTCTGAAAAGGACCCTGAAACATTAGGGGCGTTAAATTTACACCTTATCGCCGCGCAGTTTCCGGAGCCTTTTACGGGCCTCGGCCACGAACACGCTCCCGGGATGCTTCACCAGCAGTTGGTTGTAGAGTTCCTGGGCTTTCTCGGGTTGCTTGAGATTCTCCTCGTTCAGCTTGGCCAGCAAGAACAGCGCATCATCTGAGAGGATGTCGTATTTGGGGTTTTCAATGATGCGTTGCAGGTTCTGGGCCGCCTCTGGAAACTGGCCCATCTGCTGCTGCAACTCTGCTTTCTGGAAGTAGATCTCGTCGGTGAGGCTGTGGCCGGGGTATTTAGTAAGCAGTTTATCCAAGGCACCCAGGGCTTCTGGGTATTTGTGCTGGAACACCAGGAAATCAATGGCGGCGTATTCTTTGAGCGCGGCCGCCGAGGTATCCATTCCGGTGTTATCAATGATGAGCAGGCTCAGGTCCAGGGCATCATTGGCGATCTCCCGGCTGGTAGCCAGTTTCAGGATGTCCAGGTGACTTTGGGCTAATTCAAAATCACCTTTGTAGTAGCTGAGACGAGCGTTCCTTAGCTTGGCTTCATAGCCCAGCGGCTGCTCCTTGTGAGTTTTCTCTACCTGGCTGTACAGTAAAGTGCTTTCCCAAGGCTCGCCGCGCAGCAGATAGATGTCGGCTAAGCCTAGTTTGGCCTCGGCCACTACGTTGGGTTGTGCCCGGGGCATGGCAATGACCTCTTGCAGGTTCTTCATGGCGGCCTCTTGGGCACCCAGGTAAAAGGCCTGTAATTCGCCCAGCTCCTTGATGACCTCGGCGGTACGGTCGCTGCGGCCCAGTTCCTGGAGCAGGGTCTCGTATTCCTGGGCTAGCAGTTTTATTTTCTCCTTGTCAATGGGAAAAGTGTTCTTGACCTGTTCTTCGCGGGCTTTGATAATGCGCTGCCGCGCGATGGGGTACAGTTCGCCGGTACGGTACTGCTGCATGACATAGGTATAGCCCTCAATAGCGGTGGCGTAGTCTTTGTTGCGCAGGCTGATGTCGGCTAGGGAAAGTACCCTGCCGCCCCCGCCCTGGGTGCGGCGGTCCAACGCCCGCGTTTGCAGCAGGGCCGGCCCGAAGTCTTTCCGTTGCAACAGGGCCCAGATGAGCAGCTCCTGTACCGGGGTGTCATCTGGCTCAGCCTGTACGGCAGTCATGAGGCGCTGCTCTAGCATACTCAGTGATTCTTCGTCGCGGAGCGTATTCTGGAGCATGTTCTGGGCATAGGCCAGGGGAACGGCGCTGTTCCTCACCTGCCGCAGCACTTCGTCTACCAGCAGATTGGTTTTGCGTTGGTAGGCGTACAGTTGCAGGAGCTGTGGGGCAAAGGTTTTGTCGCTGCCGCTTAACTGGCGGGCCCGCAGGTACACTTTCTCAGCGTATTCCAGCATGTCTGCCTGCTGGAAGGCGGTGGCCACCCCATAGACGTTCTCGGGTGTGGTGGCCTGCACTACCTGCGCCCATTTCTTCTCAGCGGCGCCCGTGTTGCCCGCTGCGTTTAGCACCCGTCCCTCGTCTACAGCATAGGCAGGCACCTCAGGGTGTTTCTTCTGGGCGCGCTTCACCAGTTTGTCGGCTTCTTTGAAATTACGCAGGGCCAGCAGCGTCTTGAGGTAGTCTGGGTACACCTGCCCAAACTGGATTTCCTGCTCAATCAGCTTGCTGTACAGGGCTTCGGCTTTGCTGAACTCGTTTTGCCGCAGGTATTCCTTGGCCAGGCTCAGTTGCTCGGGCACTCCCTGCGCCTTGCTTTGCGGAAGACCCCACCCTAGCCCCCCCAGGAGCAGCCCCCAGACTAATATCAACTTTTTCATATGGTGTCTCCAGCTAAGCTATTCTTCCTTAACGAATTCTACTGGTATTCAATATACTGTTTTGCCTCCGTTTTTTGAAAACCAGGGAAGAAAGGAATTGGTTTAAACCGCAAGAGCCGCGCTGGTGGCGCGGCTCTTGCAATATCTCCTACTTCTGGGTGTTCTAGAAGAACCGAACCCGGTTGTCTTCAATGTTCGCGTTCTTGCGTACGGCCTCATACAAGGCACTCTGGGCACGACCGGCCCGCACACCTTGCAGTTGCTGTTTCACAGAAGCAATGTCTGCTACCGGGGCCGCTGGCGTGATGCTTTTCAGCTCCACCATCACCACCCCACCTTCGCCATCAATAGGACCGGTGCGCTGGCCTGGCTTAAGGCCGAAGGCTTTTCCAATGGCTACTGGCTCATACCCTAAACCTGGTACCGTAGCCGCGCCCAATGTCACATCATTGGCCGGACGAACCAAGGCATCTGGTCCGTATTTAGCGGCAATCTGATCTAATGAACCAGAAAGGGAAGCTAGCTTGTCTTTGATTTTTTTGGCTTTCTGTTCGTTGCGTACGGCGGCAGTTAACTCATCGCGTACATCTTCTACTTTGGCGGTTCCTTTTTCACGCTTGCCGGTTAATACCGCCACCACGTATTGGTCATCCATGGTGATCACCGGAGAAACATCGCCTTTTTTGGTGTCTTCAGAGAAAGCCCAGCGAACCAGCTCCCGCGCGTTCTGCAGGTTGTTGATGGCACGGTCAGCAGCGGTGATGTTTTTGGCTTCTGCCTGCATCACGCCTTTCTCATTGGCTACCGCTTTCTTGAAGTCTTCCAGGCTAGAGCTGTTAGAGGCAATGGCGCTGGCCCGCCCAAAGGCAGATTCACGGGAATTGTCGCTAGGGGTCATGGCCCGGGATACCTGCGCTACCTGATAGGTTCTGGTAGTTTTAGGCTCGGTGATTTTCACAATGTGGTATCCATAGTCCGTCTCTACCAGGTTAGGCAACAGACCGGCTCCTGAGGCACCAAATACCGCTTTCTCAAAAGCCGGCACCATGCGGCCTTCGGTGAACCAACCCAGGTCACCACCCATAGAGGCAGTTCCGTCGGTTCCGTGCTGGGCGGCCAGTTGGGCAAAGTTAGCACCGCCTTTGATCTGGTTCAGGAGATCCTGGGCTTTGGCTTTGGCAGCGGCTTTGGCCTCTGGCGTAGTGTTCTCAGGTTTGATCAAGATGTGGCTGGCGCGTACAGAAGCCTGGCCACCGTCTTTCACATCCATGATTTTGTAAAGGCTGAAGTTACCGTTCTGCATAAACGGACCGTACATCTTGCCTTTTTCCAGAGACTGGTTTTTCAACTCTTCAGGTAACTCATTGGCGGCTACGTACGCGCTGTTGAAAGGCGTATCTGACTCTGCCTTCACAAACAGAGAGTCATTCTCTGTGGTAGCGAAGCGGGCGGCCAGTTCAGCGGTTTCTTCACTGTACTGGGTGCTGTCTTCTTTAGAAGCGGTTACCGGTATGGTCACATAGGTGAGGGAGCGGCCTTCTTCTACTTCAAATTTCTTCTTGTTCTTGTTCAGGTACTCGCTCAGCTGGTCATCGGTTACCTTGATGGCAGAATCAGCGATGCTGAAATAAGGCACAAACAGAGACGTGATACTGGCTTTGGTGTTTTGCTCGGCGTTGAAGCGCTTGGCTTCTTCAGTGGTCACGTAGTTTGAGAAGGTGAACAGGTTGTAGTACTTGTTCCGAAGGCGGTCTGTGGCCAGATCTGCCTCGTATTTACGCCAGGCGGCCTGCTGCTCTGCAGGCATGCTGCCCAAGTTGCGCAGGGTTTGCTTTACCTGCTCTACGTTGAACATACCGGTCTGTGGGTCAGTGAACATCTGTCTCAAAGCCGGGTGTACGTTACGGCCTTGCACCATGTCTACCTGCTCTTCCGCAGAAATACCCAAGCCTACTTTCTCAAACTCCTCCTCAAAGGCATACTTGAAAACCAGTTGGTTCCAGGTCTGCTCCCGCAGAGAAGCCAACTCAGCTTCTGACGGCGGACGGCCGTACTGGCTGGTATAGTTGTTCTTGGCCTCTTCAAACATGGCATCGAATTCCTGCACCGACACTTCATGCCCGGCTACTTCCCCCACTACCAACTTGTCCCCGAACAGGCGGGAATTTGGTCCCAGCAGGTCTCCCAACACAATGAAAATGAGCAAGCCAATAGCAATTGCGCCAATGGCGAAGCCTGACTTCTCCCGAATCTTGTTAATTAATGCCATGTAAGTGTTTGACGAATTTTAAGCGTTATGCAAAATAATCGCAATAAGTGATAAAATCAAAATATAAGTACCTATCGCGCAGGTTATTCTTCTGAAGGGGCTAACCTAAGGGCCAGATGTACCGTATTGATGCGGTGTTCGTCCATAGACAGGATCCTGATCTCAAAGGGCGGAACCACCACCACATCGCCCGCGTTGGGTATTTCTTGCAATACAGACAAGATAAAACCGCCTAAAGTTTCATAGTCGCCCTCTGGCAGGTTCAGGTTGTATTTCTCATTGAGGTAGTCAATTTCCTGGCGGGCACTGAACAGGTAAGTGTTGGGTTCTGGCAAGGCCTGTTCCAGGAGGTCTTCCTCGTCGTACTCATCGTTGATGTCACCCAAGATCTCTTCCATCACGTCTTCCAGGGTCACAATACCGGAGGTGCCGCCAAACTCGTCCAGCACCAGCACAATGCTGCGGTGTTCGGTGATGAATTTCACGAACAGCTCTTTGGCCAGCATGTTTTCGGGCACGGCTTCTATGGGAGTCAGAATCTCTTCCAGGGTAGCCGGGTTGCTGAACAGCGAGAACTGGTGGCAGTAGCCCAGAATATGGTCCAGAGAGTCCTGGTAGATCAGGATCTTGGAATGTCCCGTTTCCACCAGCGCCTGCCGCAGCACCTCTACCCCTTCCTCCAGCTCAATGGCATCAATCTCGGTGCGGGGTACCATGCACTCGCGCACCTTCACATTCTTGAACTGCAGGGCGTTGTGGAAGATCTTGCTGTCTACCTCATTGGTAGGGGTAAGCACGATCTCTTCGGGGGAATGTAACTTAACAGCGAAAGGCTGCAAAGCTATCCCGTTGGCCACTACCTCGGTCTCGCTTTCGTCGTCTTTTTCTGAAAACAGGCCAAAAATGGAGGTAATGATAGAGGTGAGAGGATAAAACAAGACCACGAAGAAAGCCATTGGAGCGGCCGCCAGTTTTAGAAGACGGACCGGGGCGGTAAGACTAGCCAGTGTACCCACCCCCAGCACCAGGAGCCAGGCTGCCAAAACGGTTCCCACGCCTGCCGCTACCTGGGCCACCTGCGCTGGTAGCGCCTGCTGCAACAGAAAGGAGAAGCTCCCAAACAAGCCCAACCCCAGCAACAAAAGGGAGAGCCCTATGCCCAAGTGAATAGAAAGCAAAGTCTGCCGCTCGCGGGCCAGGAGGAAACCTACCAGGGAGTGGGAGTTCTCTGCCACCTGTAACCGCAGGTACGCCCGCCCGATCTGTCGCATGCCCACTTCAGCCACGCTGAACAGCGCGAGCAGCAGAATCCCTACTGCGGCTGATATGTACAAGAAGGCAAGGTCCATGAGATAGGAAAGTTAACGCTTTGGCTTATCCATACGGAAAAGCATGAGAAAGATAAAAGACAACATGATGATCCAGTAACTTTCCAGCACGCCCACCACAATGGATTGGTGCACGCCAATGACCAGGAAAGCGACGGCCAGCGCCATGTAGATAGTTTGCTTGAGGGTCATTGCTTTAAGACAAAAGAGCCGGAGAACTGTTTTAGCGTGTAGTCTGAGAAGTCTTGCTTGGCCGTTAAGCCCACGCCCGTCACTACTTCATCTGTACTGGTGATGCGCACAAACTTGTCTGTGAAGATGGTTTGCTTCTGCCTTTCCCAGAACAGCTCCTCGGTGTTCAGCTGCTCTTGCTTGACCATGTTCTTCACCACCACATCATTGCGGGCAACATACTGGTCTTTGGCTTTGTCATAGCGGCCGTACTTGGCGGTGATGATGGTAGTAGGCTTCTCTTCTTCATAGAAGGTGATGTGCATGCCTTTGGTATATACTATATCACCGTTCTGCAACTGCTGTTCCACCGGGGCGCTCAGCTTCAGTTTCATCTTGGCCGAGTCGCTGTAGATGGTGACCTGGTTGTAGGTCTCAGAAGAAGGGCCTTTGTACTCAATGGGCTTGATGGTCTCATCTGCCTGCTGGCAGCCCCCACTGAACGCGGTCAGCAGCAGCACCAGCAAGAAGGGCGCCGAGGGGCAGCAATGTTGTATGAGCAGGGTCTTAAGGCGGTTACGCATTCCTTTAAACGGTTCAGATACCAGACCCAAAAATCAGCGAGTGATTCAGGGCCTGGTATCTGTCTTTCTTTTTATGGATTTGTCTGGTGAACGCTGAGGGCTTAGTCAAACTTCCGCTTGATGAACCATTTGTTGTTGAAGGTCACTCCCACGTTCACCCGGAAATACTGCTCTTTGAGCCCTGTGTTTTTCGCTTGCATCTGCCCCACGGTAAAGCTGGTGTTCAGCAAGGCCTGGGTGTAGTCTGGCGGACGAACGCCTCTGCCCAAGGGCAGCGAAAAACCCCAGGTGACAGCCATGTCTTTCAAGTCATGGGCGGTCACGGCGTTGCTTCCCTGGCTAATGGCTTTGATCTCTGAGTTACCGTAATAGCCCCCGAAGCGGTAGGTTACCCGTCTAAAATAAGAGCTCACAGAGCCGGCATCCGGGGTAAACTCAGTGCCTACGCCCACACGGTAACCGTCTCCCATTTCCTGACGGCCTTCGCCTTTGTTTAAGCTGAAGCCTCTGAAATCAGAGCCTTTGGTTTGGGTATAGTCTGCGCCTAAAGACCAGTTTTTGTTGTTGTCATACGCCACGCCTACCTGCAACATCTGCGGCAGGGTGGTATAGCCTTCCAAACTATCGGTGACCAGGCTGGAGATGACAGACTCATCCAGAAAACGTCTTTCCTGCGCTACCTGTCTATCTGTTTCAATGTGGGCTTTGCCGGTATAGGTGGCGCCAAAAGCCAGGTTGGCTTTGTCGCTTACCTTCTTGCGGTAATGCAGCCCGCCTTTGAACATAAGGCCAGAATACCGCGAAGAGGTGCGGATCAAGGTTTTCTGCAAGGCACTGGTGGAGTCTTCCCTATCTACCAGCACCGTGGACTCCTGCCGGTCAATGGTCCCGAAGAGGTAAGACCCGGACACCCCAGCGGTCAAACCGGTAGCTATCCGTACCCCATTGGCAAAATACACCTCGTTCAAGCCGCCGCTGCCGTTGTACTCGCTAAAGGAGGTAACGGTGTTCTCTGCGCCTTTCACGGGGCTGCTGGAGACAGAGGCATAGTTCACCCTGCTGTACGGCCGCAATCCAATGGAAGCCGTCCAGCGGCGGGAAAGGGGAAGCGCCAGGGCCAAAGACCCCAGGTTGGCCGTTCCGTCTATCTGGGAGTTATTCTTATCTGACAACCGCTTCAGTTCCGCGGCTACGGCCGCCTCAAACGTGACTGAGCTGTTATAGAAAAGCAGCGCCGGGTTCTGGTCATTGATGAGTGCCCCACTACCAGAGGCCACACCTATCTGCCCCATGGCCGCACTGCGGATAGAGCTGGTACCATGCGCCATGTCTCCTACCCCAAAGCGGGAATAAGGGGAGTTGGAGAGCTGTTGCGCCTGCCCTTGCTGTGCCCCAAGGGCTAGACCAGAAATCAATAACAGTGCGCGGAAAGGCTTATACATTATACTCAAGTATTCGGTTTAACCCGATTAAAACCAATTCGGGAATGACAAAGATGCGTGCTTTTACTGTACTTTCAAAAAACCGGGCGTCTCCGCCGCAGAGAATAACGGCCAATGGTTTGTATTGACGTTCATAATGTTGAATCATGCCTTCCGCCTCGGCCACCACGCCAAAAAGAACTCCTCCTTTTATGGCCTCAGCGGTGGTTTTACCAGGTCTGGGCGGTAAGTCAAAACCCGCCAGCAGTGGTAGTTTGCCGGTAAAGGAATGGACCGCCTGGTACCGCATGGCAATGCCCGGCGATATACTGCCGCCTTGGTAAGTACCGTTGGCTTCCAGCAGGTCATAGGTGATGCAGGTACCCGCGTCTATGATGAGGCAGTGCCGGTCTTTGAGCAGGTACTGCGCCCCTACCGCCGCCGCCAACCGGTCTGCCCCTAAGGTTTGGGGTGTACCGTACTGGTTCTGCACCGGCACCGGAGTCTGGGCATTGAACAGTATCCGGTGCCCCGTCACCGGAATATGCTGCACCAGTTCCGCTGACTCCTGACTCACTGAAGACATGATGGCGTTTTGCAGGGGAACACCCGCCAGTTGCTCCCCCAGAGAGGAGAAATCTGGTGCGGTGAACTGCTGCACCAAATGCCCGTCTTGAAAAAGACCGGCCTTGATGCGGGTGTTCCCCCGGTCTATCGCCAAATTCAGCATTCTTGGAACGACAGATTACATAAAGTATTTCAGACGCACTACTTCTTTTTCAGATAAGAAACGCCAGTTGCCTCTAGGCAGGTCTTTTTTGGTTAAGCCTGCATACTGCACCCGGTCCAGGGTGACTACATCATAGCCCAGGTGTTCAAAGATGCGGCGCACAATGCGGTTGCGGCCAATGTGGATCTCAATGCCTAAGAACTTGTTGCTGTCTCCTAAAAGCGCCACTTCATCTACTTCGGCTTTGCCGTCTTCCAGCATGAGGCCCTCTTGGATCTGCTTCACATGATCTTGCGTGATGGGCTTGTCCAGTTCTACCTGGTAGATCTTAGAGACCTTGTTAGAAGGGTGCGTCAGTTTCTGGGCCAGTTCGCCGTCATTGGTGAACAACAGCAAACCAGTGGTGTTTCTGTCTAGACGGCCTACCGGGAACATGCGCTCTTTAGAGGCATTCTTCACCAGGTCCATCACGGTTTTGCGGCCCTCAGGGTCATCTGTGGTGGTCAGGAAGTCTTTTGGTTTGTTGAGGAGCACGTACACGGTTTTCTCGCGGCTCAGGGTTTTACGCCCGTACTGCACCGTATCTGTGGGAGCCACTTTATAGCCCATCTCCGTTACCACCTGTCCGTTTACCTTGATCTCACCGGCGGCAATCAACTCATCTGCCTCGCGGCGCGAACAGATACCGGCGTTGGCGATGTAGCGGTTCAGGCGCAGGTCTTCGTTTCCGTACGACTCGTCTCTTTTCTTGCGGCGCTCTTCATAGCGTTTCAGGTTGTAGAAAGGAGCTTCCTGGGTTTCCTCATCAGTGCGCCCGAAGCGGCCTTCTTTGAAACCTTTGCCGTCGGCTCTGGCCGGACGGTCTTTTCTATCTGTACGGTCTGCCCCGCGGGCTGGCCTATCTGTACGATCTGGCCTTGATGAACCCCGCTCCGGACGGTCATCCCGTTTCTGGAAAGATGAAGCACGGTCATCGCGGCCGCGGTTTTCACGTGGAGCACTGCGGTCAAACGGCCGATCGCCTTCCCTGCGGGCTGGGCGCTCTGAACGGTTTTCGTCACGATTTCCAGAAAATGGCCGGTTTTCGCGCGGAGCATCACTGCGGCGCTCATCACGGTTAAAGCCTCCTTCGCGGCGCTCACCGCCCTGGTTATAGCCATTGCCTTCACGGTCGCCGGTTCTTTCTCTGCGGTCATCGCCACCACGGTTGAGCCCACGGTCGTTGCGGTCTGAGGAAAAACCGCCTGGTTTTTGGAAACCACCTTCGCGGCGGTCACCGCTACGGGCCGGACGATTATCGTCTCTGCCGGCTCCGAAAGCCGGACGGTCTGAACCTCGGCGGTCACCGCCCCGCTCGTCACGGTTGCCGAAAGAACGGCGCTCGCCGCCTCTTTCTTCTCCGCCCCTGGCCGGGCCTCTGCCGCCTTCACGACGGTCCTGGAAAGAACCACCGCTGCGGGTGTCTCTGCCTTCAGAGCGGTTGAAGCCGCCTTCTCTGGGGGATCTGCGGTCTGAACGGTCATTCTCACCACGGGGCCTGAAATCTGGGCGGTCGTTGCCTCTGTCTGGTCTCTCAAAGCCGCGGGCCGGACGGAAATCTCCTCCCCGGCGGTCGTTTTCCCTTCTGGGAGCCCGTTCTCTGTTCTCGCGGTTGGTGTTTACTTCTCCGTCACGGTCATCATCTTGGCGCGGTCTTTCTGAACGCTCGCGGCCACCGGTGGCTCTATCTGATGGGTCTGAGTCTCTCTCTCGGTTGCGGAAGCCTCCTTCGCGCCTGTCGCCTTCTGAGCGGTCAAAGCGGGTGCCTCTGCCAAATACTTTCTTGTTGTCATCCCCGGAGTTATTATTCCGTGGACGGTCTGTGCCTTCTTGAGGCATATCTTCGTTTCTAGCCATGTTCTTGTGAAAAATTGCAGTATCGCTACTGTATAAAAAGGATGTGATGCAAGGGATGTGGTGCTATGTTAGAGCGCGGCGGCTTCGCCGATGGTGTTCTCTTCCGGGGCCAGGTCTCTGAGCTGCGGAAGGTCTTTGAGGTGGTTGAGACCAAAATATTCCATGAACTTCTGGCTGGTGCCAAACAGGACGGGGCGCCCAATGGTATTGGCTTTGCCTTTTATTTCCAGCAGGCCTTTCTCCAGCAGCCGCTGGATGGCGTAGTCACAGCTGACGCCTCTGATCTGCTCTACCTGTGAGCGGGTGATGGGCTGTTTGTAGGCAATGATGGCCAGGGTCTCCAAGGCAGAGGCCGACAGCTTCTTCTTGGACTTATGCTTCAATAAAATGCTGACTGAATCTTCATAGGCGGGCTTGGTGAGAAACTGGTAGCCCCCGCCAATGGCGTAAATCTGAAAAGCGAACGCGTCGGTAGAGAATTGAGCATTGAGCTGCTCAATTCCCTCCAACACATCACTCACGCTCACCTCTGTGACCAGGGCCTCAGAAAGGCATTTCTGCAATTCCTCAATAGACACCGGCGAGGTGGCGCAGAAAATAAGCGCCTGAAGATGATTCAGTAACAGGTTCAAATTGTATGCGGTTTAATTTAGTCGTTGCGGCTCATTTTGGCCTCAATGGTGTGCTGCGTATGCGGCACCGCCTTTAAACGCTCCTTCGGGATCAGTTTACCAGACTTGATGCACACCCCGTAGCTTCCGTTCTTGATGCGGATAAGGGCATTCTCCAGCTGCTGGATAAACTTCAACTGTCTAGAGGCCAACTGGTTCAGACTTTCTTTCTCCTGGGTATCTGCTCCGTCTTCCAATACTTTGGAAGTAGAGGCTGTATTGTCAGTACCAGAATCATTTCGTCGACTCAAGGTTTCCTTGATAAAGGCAACCTCCCGGCGGGCGTTGTTCAGTTTCTCAATGATAATTTCCTGAAATTCGTTCAACTCCTCTTGGGAATACCGTTGTTTTTCTTCACTCATGGCTTGTTTTGTTCGTAACGGTTTGGGTATGGTTTGTTTGTATTCAAGATAAGATAGTCAGTCTGCCCTGGTAAATCTTGCTGCCTTAAGTACGGATAATTTATACTACCTCAGGCTTCTACCAATAGACTGTCCATTTATTTTTTGCGCAAAAATACAGTTAATATTTCGTAAAACTAAGCAGAGTATCAAATTGATAGCCGAATTCTTCTATTTCTTCTTTTCAAAGGTACTTTTTTCGGCTGAAACCTTGATAATACAAGTTGGCTCTTTAGAGACAATAGCCTCTGAAAACCGCCTACTTTTAAAGAATTGGCGCTTTTTCGCTGCTTTTGGCTGACCTTTTCTCCCGTTCAACCCTAATGTTTCAGACCTTGCCTCCCAAGGCTCCGTAGGCAAGCAATTTCCTGCTAATCAATTTTTTAACTATTTCTCTCAGACGAGAGACCAAGCAAGTCCACTTCCTTTATTTGGAAAATAGCTTGATTCCAATACGGAAGAGGCCTTCTATGGGCAAGCTTCTTCAGCCGGACCCAGGTTCCAGGTGCCTTATGTGATGGGCAGTAGTGATAAAGATTTACTGCTGGGTTCTTTCAAGGCTTCAGCTCTGGGGCGGCTTGCCTGAGGGACCGCCATCACTATGACTTAATTGCCGGATGGCGGCCATTTGTTTAGCGCCTATTTTAGTGAAACCAGGGCAAAACCACCTCAGTTTTCTTGGGCTACCACCATCCATCAAAAAAAGGAGGGCTAGCCCTATACGTGGTTAGCCCTTCTTCTCTGCTTATTCTTTTCAAGGAAGCCCTAGTTTACCCAGTTCAGCATCTGGATGGCGGTAGCGGCCGCTTCCACGCCTTTGTTCCCGTGTTTACCGCCCGCCCGGTCCCAGGCTTGCTGTTCATCATTGGTGGTGACCAACCCAAAGATCACGGGCTTGTTGAACTTTAGGCCTACCTGGGTGAGGCCTTGGGCCACGGCATGGCAGATGTAGTCATCATGCTTGGTCTCGCCTTTAATCACCACTCCTAAGGCAATAACGGCATCAATCTCGTTGCTCTGGGCCAGGAACTGGGCCCCCAGGGTCAATTCAAAAGAGCCGGGCACAGTGTTGCGGTAAATGTTCTCGGGCTTGGCGCCGTGCTGGAGTAATGTCTCATAAGCCCCTTGGCAGAGGGTGTCGGTGATTTCTTTGTTCCATTCTGCCACTACCAGGCCAAATTTCTTGCCAGAGATGTCTGGCAAGTTATCTGAGTTGTAACTACTGAGGTTTTTAAGGGCGCTTGCCATTTTCTATGAAGGTTAAAGGAAGGGTGGTTCTCTGGGGCTGGTTTGGGCATTTTTTACCCAAACCAGCCCGGAAACGTTCTACGCAAATTTGCACAAAAAAACAGAGCGCCTGCTGAAAATAAATTTCAACAGGCGCTCTGGGTAAGTCGGCTTTGATAAGCCTTATTTCTTGGCTAATCCCTCAGCACGGGCCTTGTATTTCTTAGCGTCGTTCACCTCTGGGCTCAGCGGGTAGTCTGTAATCACGCGGTCAAACACCTCTACGGCCTCTGCGTACTGGTTGCCAGCCTCATAGGCCATGGCGGCTTTCATGAGATACTGCGGAGAGAAGAAGTCATTGGCTTTGTGTTCAGCGGCTTTCTTGTACAGGGAAGCCGCTTCTTCTTTCTTACCCAATTCCAGGTTGGCGTCTCCTTGCAGGCTGTAGGCGCGGGCCTGTAACAGCAAATCATCAGACTTGAACTCCTCCAGGTAATTGAGGGCCTCCTGGAATTTGCCTTGTTTCAAGGAAGCCACGCCGGCGTAGAAGTTGGCCAGTTTACCCGCTTTGGTGCTGCCGTACTCTTCTGCCACGGACTTGAAGCCCGCGTTCTGGCCGTCGCCGTTCAGGGCTTTGTTCAAGGAATCAGCTTCTAAATAATACTCTGCCTGGAACATGGCAGCCAAGGCTTCCTCGTTTTTAGTCTGCTGGTTCTGGTAATACAGAAACCCACCTACTATGGCGAGCGCAATGGCTACAAAGATCCCGATAAAGAGGTTTTTGTTACGTTCCACAAAGTTCTCCGACTGGAGTAGCCGGTCAGCCAGCGCATCCGGGTTTTCTAATAGCTCGAATTCGCCTTCTCGCTTCATTGTGTTGTTTGACATCAGTAAGTATGAATAAAATTTAGATGCTGTTCTTGAAAAAAGCCTTGCCCGTTGAACCCCAAACGGTTAGCTTGGGTTCCCGCGGGCCTGGTTTTTTAGTCCATCACGTAAGGGTAGTTAGGCTCTACGTAGATGTCGGTGTACAATTCCTCTGGTTCTGGGTACGGAGACTTCTCCGCGAACTCCACCGACTCCTGTACCTGGGCCTTGATTTTGTTGTCAATCTCTTCCAGTTCCTGCTCAGTAGCGTATTGGTTCTCCAGAATGGTGAAACGCACGCTCTCAATAGGATCTTGGTTACGGTAGTTCTCCAGTTCCTCTTTGGTACGGTACTTAGCCGGGTCAGACATAGAGTGGCCTTTGTAGCGGTAGGTGCGGAACTCCAGGAAGGTAGGGCCTTCACCGGCGCGGGCACGCTCAGCGGCACGGGCTACGGCATCATGCACATCTTCGCAACGCATGGCATTTACCGCCTCAGAAGGCATGTCATAAGACAAGCCTAGTTTGTAGAGTTCGGTCACGTTAGACGTACGCTGCACCGAGGTACCCATGGCGTAGCCGTTGTTCTCTACCACAAAGATCACGGGCAGTTTCCAGAGCATGGCCATGTTGAAGGCCTCATGCAAGGCTCCCTGACGCACGGCACCGTCACCCATGTACGTGATGCACAGGTTGCCGGTCTTGTTGTATTTCTCAGCGAAGGCCAGACCCGCGCCCATAGGCACCTGGGCACCCACAATCCCGTGGCCGCCGGCGAAATTGACTGATTTGTCAAAAATGTGCATGGAACCGCCTTTGCCTTTAGAGCAACCGGTGGATTTGGCGTACATCTCGGCCATAACAGCGTTAGGAGAAGTTCCCAGCCCCAGCGGGTGGGCGTGGTCACGGTAGGCCGTGATCCATTTATCGTCTTTGGTGAGGGCGGTGATGGCACCGGCCGCACAGGCTTCCTGGCCAATGTAGAGGTGACAGAAACCTTTGATTTTCTGCTGGCCGTATAACTGGCCGGCTTTCTCCTCAAATTTGCGCATGAGTTGCATCATCTCATACCAGCGCATATAGGTCTCTTTTGAAAATGCTGGGGCAGCGTTTACCTTTGCCTTTTTCGCATTATTCGTCTTCGCTGCTTTCGTCTCTGCCATACTAGTATAGGTAATTCGTAAGGGTTAAGTCAAAAATTTCAGAACTTGCCTGCTGGCTTTTTACCGGTAGCTTTAGCCCCGGGTTGGTTCTGTAAGGTATTATAACATGCGAAATTAAGTAAAAATCTGAAAACAAGTTCATGCTCCTCGAAAATCTACACGTCCTGCACTTCAAGAACTACGAGGAAGCTACCTTGCCTTTTTCTCCGCACATCAACTGTTTCATTGGCGACAACGGCAGCGGCAAGACTAACCTATTAGACGCCATCCACTACCTCTCGCTCACCAAAAGCGCTTTTACCTCCTCAGACCTGCAGAACATCAAAGAGGGCGAGGACTATTTCATTGTACGCGGCCGGTTTAAAACCGAAGAGAAAATAAGCGCCGTGCAGTGTTATTTAAAAAACGGGCAGAAAAAGATTATCACCTTAAACAAAGCCCCTTATGAGCGGGTGAGCGAACATGTGGGCAAGTTCCCGGTGGTGCTCATCTCGCCCTATGACACCGACCTGATCAGGGAGGGCAGTGAGGAGCGCCGCAAATTCTTTGACTCGCTCATGGCCCAGCTGGACCACTCCTATCTGGACCTGCTCATTCATTATACCTACGTGCTTAAGCAGCGCAACTCGCTTCTGAAGCAGTTCTATGAAAAGAACTATGTGGACAAGGAGTACCTGCAAGTGTTAGATGAGCAACTCATGCCACTGGGCACGGAACTGGGCATCAGGCGGGCGGCCTTTCTGGAATCCTTTGAACCCGTGTTCCAGCGGCACTACCGGCACCTTTCAGATTCCCATGAAGTGGTGACGCTGGCCTACCAGAGCCAGCTCCTGCGGCAGAACTATGCCTACCTGCTAGACCAGAGCCACCGCAAAGACCTGCTCCTGCAACGCACCACCGTGGGCCCGCACAAAGACGATTTCGTGTTCCTGATGGAGGGCAAGAGCGTGAAGAACTTCGGCTCACAGGGGCAGCAGAAAAGCTATGTGATTGCCCTCAAGCTGGCCCAGTTTGAGATGCTTTCTGCGAAAAACGGCCAGAAACCGCTCCTGCTCCTGGACGATATCTTTGACCGCCTGGACGAGAAGCGCATCACGCAGCTCATGCAACTGGTGGCCAACCACACCTTCGGCCAGATTTTCCTTACAGACACGCACCTGGACCGCACCGATAAAATCCTTCAGCCCCTGTCTAACAATATCAGGCGGTTCAGAATCTCAGAAGGCACCGCCGAGACCATTGAGGAGGAAGACCTGTAGCGGCGTTACCCTGTAACGCCGAAGCTGATTTATCTTTAGGCAGTTCTCCTCTGTAAACCACCAAACTGATCTGGCTAGGGGAAAATCACTGTTTTGAGGAACTGCTCTGGCGGCTTGCACCACGGTTTGGGGACTTGCACCTCGGTTTGGGACTTGCACCTCGGTTTGGGACTTGCACCTCGGTTTGGGACTTGCACCACAGTTTGGGACTTGCACCACGGCGTTACGGTGTAACGCCGCTACAGTGGATTCTCATGCTGGGATAGATATACCCCTGATTTTTGCTTCTTTTCTGGAAAGTAGGCCAAAAGGCCGAATGGGGTTATAATTGCTTCTTTGTAGTAGTCTCCTTCCCGGCTCTGATGGTGGTTCTCCTATGTCAGCGCTTTAGGGTTCATTGAAATAATATCAGCCTTTTCGGCCGTAGATTGCGGAGAAGTCTCGTATGAAGGAAAGGTGCTTTGGACTGGATTTCTGTAAAACAGCCTGTCAACAGCAAGTGTATAACTCTGGTAACCGTGGGGATAACCCGGTTGGTAAATTCATCTGGCCAAACCCCACCAAAGCGCCTGCAATTAAAGTAATTTAGCGCCGTAGCCTTACCTAAAAAAGCCCTTTATGTCCCTGCGTCCGCTTAATCCTACCAGTCCGTTCATGCGCAAAGCTGATACTATCTCTTTGAAAGACAGCATTGATGCCATGCTCAAAGCCTATAAGCTGAACGGGAAGCTGAGTGAGGTGCAGTTGGTGAGCTCCTGGGAGAAGATCATGGGCAAGGCCATTGCCCTTAAAACCCAGGAGGTGTTCGTGCGCAACCGTAAGCTGTTCGTGCGCCTTACCTCGGCCCCGCTCAAGCACGAGCTGAACATGGCCAAGACCAAAGTCATCTCCCTCATCAATTCTGAGATGGGCGAGAAAGTGATTGATGACGTAGTGTTCCTGTAATACTGGCCTAGTCCCCTATGAAATATCTTCTTCTTGCAGGGTTCCTGATAGGTGTCAGAATGGGTAGCGGCCAATCTGTTCCCCCTGCTCTGGATACCTTGTTGCTGAAGAAGATAGTGGATACTTCCCTTCATTTCCGGAGTGGTGACTTTCCAAAAGAGCCGAGGCTTGCCCTGCTTCTCATCTCAAAGGAAGCCGGCATTTACCAATTGGAGTCGCTGTATGCCACCTCTCCTGCTTTTGATCTATCCAATCAGCAGCTTCTTCTCCAAAAACTCAGAAAACAACCCGCTGGTGCTCTGCCAGATACTTTCTCAGCAGTGGTTTCACTTGAGTTCGGCCTGGCCGGAAATGCGTCTTTTCCCTCACTTGCTGAGAAGCAGGCCGTACAAAAGAAAATTACCGACCTAAGGAATAAACGCCAGCTGGTGCTGCACCAAGGAAAGATGACGTTATCTTCCATCACCTGTTCCTCCATCAGTACCAGGTAATCCAGAGGTGCGTTCCTGATTCTCCCGGTTTCTACCCTATTTCTGGAAAACAGCGTAGAAGCCCCATGCACGAACCTATTCCAGAACCAGACATCTTCAGGGCAGTCTCCCATTCCCGCACCACCCTCACCGAACTGATGATTCCCAGCTACGCCAACTTCGGGGGCAAGATCCACGGGGGTATTCTGCTGTCGCTCATGGACAAAGTAGCCTATGCCTGCGCGGCCAAGCATGCGGGTAACTACTGCGTGACGGTCACAGTGGACGGGGTTAATTTTCTGCAGCCGGTAGAGGTGGGCGAGCTGGTGAGCTTGATGGCCTCTGTGAACTACGTGGGCCACACCTCTTTGCTGGTGGGCATCAAAGTCATCGCTGAGAATGTGAAATCGGGCTTCGTGAAGCACACCAACACCTCTTACTTTACCATGGTGGCCAAAGGCGAAGACGATAAACCCACCAAAGTGCCCGGCCTTCTATTGGAGAGTGCAGAAGATGCCCGGCGCTTTTTGGAGGCCCTGCAACGCAAAGAGATCAAGGCCCGGTCTGAGCGGGAGTTCAAAGAGATAAAAACCAACCTGGAGCTGCGCCAGAATATCTCTGCCCTGGTAGGCCAGCGGTGCCAGCTGGGGTTTGCCCTTTAAGCAGCTATAGGTTCCTTTGCCTGAAAACAGGCCCTAAACACCTTCCCCTCCTACAGCAACGGCGACAGCAAACGGGCCAGTTTCTCAAAGAACTGTTTCAGGCGAGACCTTTCCCGCCAGGCTTCCAGCTCAATCTTGGTGGCGTGCTCCAGGTCCTGGTAGAAAACATCGCGCAGCTGCTGGGAAAGGGCGGTATCATAGACCACGGCATTCACCTCAAAGTTGAGCTCAAAGCTGCGGTTGTCCATGTTGGCGGTACCTACCATGCTCACGGTGCCGTCTATGACCATGGTCTTGGAATGGACGAAACCTTTCTGGTACAGGTAAATCTCTACGCCGGCCTTGAGCATGTCATCATAATATGACCAGGCCGCCGCGTTCACCAGCGCGGAGTCTGAGGTACCCGGTACCAGCAGCTTCACAGAGACTCCTCCCATGGCCGCCACGGTCAGCGCCTGCAGAATACTCTCGCCAGGAATAAAGTACGGCGAGGTGATCAGGACTTCTTTCTGAGCCAGGAAGATGGCCTGCAGCAACGAGAACAGGATGGTTGGATGCGGAGAGTCTGGCCCGCTGGCGGCAATCTGCACCAAGGTGTGGGATTCTGGCTGGGGCTCGGCAACAAAGTAACTTCTATGCGGGTGCAGCTGCTGGCCCGAGGAGAAGTTCCAGTCACAGAAAAACAGGTACTGCAGGTAATAGATGCCGGGGCCCTGTATTTTCAGGTGGGTGTCGCGCCAGAAAAGCCTTTCCTGGTGCTGGGGCTGGTTGATGTACCGGTCTGCAATGTTGATGCCGCCTACAAACCCTATCTGGGCGTCTATGATGATGATCTTGCGGTGGTTGCGGTAATTGAGCCGGTTGGCCAGCAACAGGAAGTGGATTTTGTGGAACGGATAGGCCTCTACCCCGGCCGCCCGTAGCTCGGCCACGTATTCTCCCCGGATGGCCCTGCTGCCGTAATCATCATAGATAAAGCGCACCTCCACCCCGGCCCGCGCCTTCAGAATCAGGACATCCTTGATTTGGTTGCCTATGGTATCATTGTCAATGACGTAGTATTCCAGGTGGATGTGGTGTTGGGCCTGGCGCAGCGCCTGTAGCACCTTCGGGAATTTCTCCTCGCCGTTCAGCAGTAGTTCCACGTGGTTGCCGCCGGTCAAGGGACTAAGGCCGTCTTTCACCAAAAGCTTCACCAGTTCTTTGTAGCCTTGCACCGTCGCACTGCTGGCGAATATTTCCTTGGAGTAGGAAATCACCCGTTCTTCCAGCTCCTGCAGGAAGATCTCGCCCTCCACCAGTTTCTTGGTGTACATGCGGCGCTTCTTGTAGTTGATGCCGAAGGAGAAGTAGATGATGATGCCTATCACCGGCACAAAGATCACCAGCAGCAGGTAGGCCAGTGTTTTGGAGGTAGAATCGGTGTCATAGATAATCCGCAGGCATACCCCTATCATCACCGTGAAGTACACGATGTTCCAGATCAGCAACCAATCAATGCTTTCCAGCAGATACGCCACTTGGATTCTCTTTAACGTGAACGGAGGTATGGGTTGAAAAGCCCTCATCAGCGGAGGGCTCTAGCAATTTATAAGTTCTCTTTAGGCATTTACTGGCCTTTCGCTTAAGGTTTCTTCTCCCGCCCCACCAGGATCATCTTGAACATAGCCTTGAGCGCCTCTTGGTTCCAGCCTCGTAAGCGGCCGCGCTGCATGACCAGTTTGTTGTCTATGCCCTGCGGATACAGATAGTAATGGAACGTGAATGGGTTGCGGGGGTTCTGCCAGCCCATGATTTGCCCGTACCGCAGCACGTTGAACACCAGCGAGTCATTCCGGCGCTCTACGGTATAATACCCCCGGGCAAATTTCTGTAGTTCCTGTACTTCCTGTTGGTCTGGTGCGGAGGTCAGCAAAGTCTTGTTCTGGGGGAAATACTGGAATTTGGTGGTGAGTTCCGGCGGAGAGAAGACAGACACGTGGCCCACATAATACCCGGCCTCTGCCTGCGCCACCACGTACCACAGCCAATTGTTCAGCGGCGTGGGCGTGACAAAAAATCCAGAGTAAGGCAGCTTTTGTTTTTCCAGGGAGGCTATTACTTTCTCCCGCACCTGTATCTGGTTTGACACGGCGTACCCCAGGTAAAGCGCCGGCAGCACCAAACCTGCCACCGCCCAGCGCCACCGGGCGGGGTGCGTGTCCTTGAGCCAGAGCAGGGCCACCAGCGCCACGGCAGACCCCAAAGAAAAGAAAGGATCTGCCACATACAGCAGGTGAAAAGAAAAGCGATGGTGCTGGAAAGGCTCCAGCAGGCCGGTTCCATAGGCGGTACAGGTATCTACCAGGTCATGTACGACCAGCTGCACCAGGAAAAACAGGAAGAACTGCCCCCAGGAGATCTGCCGGTCTTTGTACCACCGGTGCGCCAAGGCACTTAGTAGCAGGGCCGCTACCAGCGCGAACAGAAGGGAATGGGTAGCCCCCCGGTGCACCAGCAGATTCTGGTAGGGCTCTAACCACAGGGCCGCGGCCACGTCTAGGTCTGGCAGGTTCGCCGCCACGGCCCCCCAAAGCAAAGCCCGTTTGCCTAGCTTTTTAGACAGCAAGAGGTCGCCGAGGCAGGCCCCCAGCGCGGCGTGGGTGAGTGAATCCATGGAGAGGTGGGTCTTGAAGGTAGGCTATACGCCCGAAACTACAACTGCGTTTTAGGCCAGATTTTTCAAAACAAGCCTGGAAAGAAGAGCCTCCCGTGGTGGTTCGGCGGAAGCCAATTTGTCTTTTAGGTAAGTTCCCTTGACGCCCGGCTGCTTTATTGTAAACTAGGCCATGAGGACCTCCAAGGCTGATGTTCTAAGTATATTTGCTGACCGACGATGCCCTCATAAACTTGCCCATTTTCCTAAATTAGGCTTTAAATGGCATTGGTCTGCATCACCAGTTTCTCACCCCCACATTAAGCGGCACTGGCTTCCAAAAGAAGATGCTTTGTTTAAGGGCTGTTTTTGAAAAACGGCCCTTAAACAAAGCATTCTGCATTACCCACCACCTGTGGATTAGTGTGTTTCGACATTCTGCTTTTCCACAGAAAGACTGGTGGATAACTAGACGGTAAAGTAGCTTTCCAGCTGCTGAAGCGTGGTTTCGTCGGTTTTCATGTCTTCTACTACCTTGCCTTTTTCCAGCAGCACAATGCGGTCACACACCTCGGTGACGTGGCTCAGGTCATGGCTGGAGATAAGCATGGTCATGCCCCGGCATTTGAGGTCTTTGAGCAGGTTCTTGAGCCTGATCTGAGAGCTGGGGTCCAGGTTGGCGAAGGGTTCATCCAGAATAAGCAGATCAGGATCAGACATGACGGCGGCGGCCACGCCTACCTTTTTCTGGTTTCCTTTAGAGAAGTCCCTGATGTACTTGCGCTGTTCCAGGATCTCCCCGTTGAAGAAGTCCCGGAAGCTTTCCAGGAAAGCCTGCACATCACCCGTGGTCAAGCCATGCAGCTTGCCCAGGAAGGCGAAATACTCCTCGGGGGTAAGGAAATCAATCAGGAAGCCTTCGTCCAAATGCGAGCCAGTGTATTGTTTCCAGTCCTCTGTGGAGCGCACGTTCTCGCCCTGGCTGAACACCTCACCGCTGGAGGGCCTGATCAGGTCCAGGATCATCCGGAAGAAGGTGGTCTTGCCAGCCCCGTTGTTGCCCACCAGCCCTACGGTTTCCCCTTTCTGCACGGAGAGGGCGGGAATATTCACTACGGTTACCCCGTTGTAGCTTTTTTGGAGGTCGCGTACTTCTATCATATTGTTTTCAATTGGCGCATGCCGGCAACCTTGAAAGGGCCATCACTTGCGTTGTTGTAAGACTTTAACTGCAGAGACAAATTTTTTCCTTGGTCACGCTAGACCACCCGCTTATGCCTGCCTGAAACCGGCGGCAATGGCGTACTTCTCCCGCTGGAACCGGTTGACCACCACGCCCAGCAACTGCCGGTGGAAGATGAATCCCAGCAGCCCTACCAGCGCCATGGCGGCAATGCCCCACCACGGTCTATCCATCAGCCCGAAGGGCAGGTAGATCAGGATGGGCAGCAGGAGGGCCGGCAACATCATGATGAACTGGGAAGCCCCCACCCCCTGCCAGTTGAAAGAAGCGCTCTTGCTCAGGTCAATGCGTTTCTTGTTGTAGGTGCTCAGGAACAACACCACAAAAGTGTTGATGCCTATGTTGTAGAGAAAACAGGCGGTATTGATGAGCACGATCTTGCCGCCTATGCCCGGCATGAGCCCGTAGAGCAGCGTGACCAGATACGCAATGGTGCAGGCAGGTACAAAGAGCCAGAACTTGCCCAGGTAAAAGGTATAGGGGCTCAAGCGCTTGGTGAGCAAGGCATCAAAATGGGCACTCTGCCAGCCCGGCACAAACTGCCCGTAACTGAGCATCAGGAAGCCGGTCATGAAAATACCCGGGAAGATGAGCATGGCAAAGCCGTTGGTGTAGATCTCATTGGTGTAGAAGATGAACCCGTACGCCAGAAAGAAGACAGACATCATGGTAGTGGACTTGGGCCGTTTGTGGCGCAGGATCAACTTCAGCTCCAGTCCAATCAGGGTGCCCAGTTCCCCAAAGCGCTGCAAAAAACCGATCTCAGCGGAGGCTCCTACGCTCGCCTGTTTTCTGACGCGCATCTCTTCTGGGTAGGTATGCGCCATCAGGAACCGGTAATTGAGCAGGTACACGGCCACCAGCAGCACCAGCGGCACCAGCACCCACACCGGGTTCTGGCCCAGGGCCTGGAAGAAAGTACCCGAGGCGGCGCCCAAGGAAATGTACCCCAGGTAATCTACCAGGGCCAGGGCTACTACCGCCAACAGAAACCCCACCGTCACCATGGGTTTCTCTACCAGTTGGCGCTTGAAATACAGGGTCAGGAAATTATTGGTGAGCGTGAGCAGGAAAAGCCCCAGCACCCACAGCCACACCCCGCTGGTGCCGTACACCGCAGGCAATACTTTCATCGCGAACGGAATGAACAGCAGCAAGGGCAGAAAATTGAAGAGGCTGGTAATGGACTTCCAGAGCACGAAATGCACTAATTTCCCCTTGCCCACCGGCAGGTGCAGATACGGCTGAATGCCCAGCACCGGCAGTTCCTGCATGAAGAACCGCAACGCCAGGTCTAGCAGAAAGTAATAGAGCAACACCCCGTTGATGATGGCCACCGGATCTTTTCCGGGCAGCAGCTGTTCCAGGATCTTGTCCAGGAACAGGCTGATCAGCACCACATACAGCAGCAGGATCAGCATGAAGAACCCCAGGACCAGGTTAATGGCCAGGTTCTTCTGCCACACGCTTGACCGGGTGGCTTCTTTCCATTGGTGAGAAAGTAAAACTTTAAGCATACGTACAGAAGGATAAGGAGGCCTTTCTCTTCCATTAGTCTGTACAAGCGCCTATATATTACAGGTCTGTTAGGTCTTTTTACGCCTTTCCTGAGGATGTTTTCTCAAAAACAGGCTAAAAACCAGGGTTCTGAAACCAAAGGAGGATGAAAAGAGAGTGCTTGAACCAATCTTGTCGAAGAGACGCCATAGCGGGATTTTATCTGGTAGTTGGGCAAGCAACCCTAGATCTGGCCGTACCAACAAGCAGTAGACGGTTGCTTAACCATTTAGGAAAATGCCGCTGTTTAGTGAAAACGGCCCGAAAACAATGGTAAGAAAAGCCTTAACAGGAAAAATCCTCCAAGGCTTGCCCAGATGTAAGGAAAAGTATCCGCAGAGGATTTTACCTATAAAGCGGCATCTTCTGAAAAAGCAGGAATAAATTTTATAGAAGAAAACAAGAAGGGTCACACGGTCAGGAAGGAAAACCCACGTGGAACAGAAAATTTATGCCGCGGCTACCTCCAGGCTTTCCAGTTCACAATAGGCGCCTTTCAAGGATTTGAGGTGGTTGCCGAACATCTTCCGGATGTACCATCTCAGGAAGAAATAGCCCAGCACGGCCCCAATCACAAACCCCAGGATCAACCGGAAATACATCTGCTCCCAGGGCAGGTGCGAGAGGCTGATGCCTTTGGCCAGTTTCAGGTAGGCCAACTGCCCGGCGGCCAGGCCGATGGGCGCCAGGAGCATGTTCGTCCAGAAATAGAGCTTGGTAAGCCCATGGAGCATCTCAATCAGGTTGCCTAAGGTGGCCCTCAGGTTGGTGGTAGTCACATTCAAGCCTTTCAAATAAGACAGCCGAGCCCAGAAATAGCCCAGGAACGGCAGGCAGATCACCATCACCACCATGCACAGCGCCTGAAAAGCCGGGTCTTCCTTGAAGAAGATAGCCCCCAGGCCCGCCACCAGAATGGTCATGACCTGCACCCCCAACTCAAAGTAGATGTTGCGTTTCAGGGTGGTCACGGCATTCTCCGTGCGGGCTTTGAGCAGGCCCGCAATCTGGGACTCCGTCACTTGGTGGGCGGCGGCAGCCTGGGCGGCATATACCTTCCAGGTATCTTTGAGGCTATCTAATTTCATCATACACCGGGGTTAACAACTTCTCTAATTTCGCCTTGATGCGGTTCAATTTCACACCCACGTTTGATTTGGTGATACCTATGATTTCAGCCATTTCATCATAGCTTCTATCTTCCAGGTACAGCATCACAATGGCCTTCTCTACCTGAGAAAGCTGGTCAATAGCGGCATAGAGGTACTTGATTTTCAATTCGTACTCAGCGGAGGTATCTGGCGCGGCCGGAATCTGCAGGTCCATGTCTGAGAGAGACCCGTGGTGCGGCCGGCGGCTTTCCTTCCGGAAACTGGAGACAGCGGTGTTCAGCGCCACCCGGTACATCCAGGTACTTACCTTGGATTCGTGCTTAAACGTAGGATAGGACCGCCAAAGTTGCAGTACTATTTCCTGAAACAGATCTTTCCGCTCTTCCGGGTCCCGGCAGTACATGCTGCATACCTTATGGATCAGAGCCTGATCCTGGGCAATGAGCTTGACAAATTCTGCGCGTAAGGCCGGATTCTCCACCGTGGTACGAAAAGGTTTACATATTAGTAGCCAAGGCCACTGGTAAATTACAGGAACCACCTGAAATACGGAACAGTCTGCCTCTAATAAACCTGTTTATGGGCCCTTTCCTGAAAAAGAACCTAAAACGGCTGGTCTGAGGTGAATTTCTGTTTTGGTTCAGGATCTGGTGTTATTTCCTTATTAGCTTCTATTTATTCTCAACTAAGGACCGCCTTTCCCGGTTTCGCTGCGAGGCAGCGAGGGCAGTCGCAGACTTCCCAAATTGGTAGGTCCAAGTTGAAAACTTGAACCAGATATTTGTTGGTTGGAGAAGTAAATCTGCGCTTTCCTTCGTTCCTCATAGGGGAGTATAAAATTGTTAGGCAGTAAGGCATTTCCCTGCTTCTTTCTGTAAATCAAGCCCAAAACCCAATACCGGGGTTCCTTCTCCCTCAGGGAGAAGGTTAGGATGAGGGAAATGTTGCCAAGTAGATAGGCCTTTGCTTTGAACACCCGCAGCCCCTCACCCTAGCCCTCTCCCCCGGGGAGAGGGAAATTCTGTTATCACGCCTTTTCCCTGCCTTTGGCACTTTGCTAAAAGTCTTCGCTACCCCAAGAATAGCGGAAACCCTCTTCCCTCACCTCTTTAGGAACCACAACCTACCTCCGCTTTAAACCGGCAGTAAACGAAAAGCTTCCTCCGTAAAAAAAAGCCCTGCCAGAAAAGATCTGGCAGGGCTTCCTGTTTTCAGGCTGATTTCCGGAAAACAAGCAAAAAAACAAACCTTACGGGAAAATACCCAGCGACTGGTAGCTGACGCCAATCTTCTCAATGGCAGCATAGAAACCAGCGGTACGCAGGTCAGTGATGCCTTTGATCTGGTGCGTCACCTCCCGCATTTCCTGGTAAGCTGTGATCATGGTGTCTTCCAGGCCAGAATACACCAGGTCGCGTTCATCGGCGCCGTGGATGATCAGGAGTTTCTCCTCGGCGGTAAGGGTTTTCCCGGTGGTTTTCTCAATAGTGCTCACTAAACGTTTCAGGCTGGCTTCCTCGGCGCGTTTGCCCATGCGCCCGAAGCGCACGTTAGACAAGTTCTTGAGCCACTCAAAGTAAGAAACGGTTACCCCACCCGCGTTCAGGTACAGATCCGGAAGAATCACCACACCGCGGGCATGCAAGATGCGCTCCGCTTCCTGCGTGATAGGACCGTTCGCACCCTCGGCAATGATTTTGGCTTGGATGCGCTCAGCGTTATCCAGGTGAATCACGTTCTCCAGGGCAGCCGGCAGCAACACGTCACATTCGTACTCCAGCATCTCCGCTGAGTTGGGGATGAATTTCCCGTCAGGGTATCCCTCAAACGTACTGTTTTCTTTCCGGTACAGGAAAATGCTGTCAATGTCCAGTCCGTCGGGGTTAAAGAGACCGCCTTCACGCTCGGCCACTCCAATGATCAGGGCACCGTCTTGCTGCAGGAACTTGCCGGCATGGTAGCCCACGTTCCCTATCCCCTGGATGATGATCCGCTTGCCGGCTACGCCGCTGCTCAGGCCAAGGGGCTTGAGTACCGCCTCGTCATGCAAGGCTTCGCGCAGCCCGAAGAAGATACCTAAACCAGTGGCCTCGTTCCGGCCCCTGATCCCGCCCTGGCCTACCGGCTTCCCGGTCACGCAGCCTAAGGCGTTGGTCTCGCCAAACTTGAAGGTGTGGTAGGTATCGGCTATCCAGGCCATTTCGCGGCTACCGGTGCCATAGTCGGGCGCGGGCACATCTACGGCCGGGCCGATGAGGTTTTTCTTGATGAGTTCTGAGGCAAACCGGCGGGTAACCCGTTCCAGCGTCTCAACCGAGGAGGTTCTGGGGTTGATCTTGACCCCACCTTTAGCCCCGCCAAACGGCACATCTACCACGGCACACTTGAATGTCATGAGGGTGGCCAGCGCTACTACCTCATCTTCGTCTACGTGCATGCTGTACCGGATACCGCCTTTAGTAGGCAGCTTGTGTTGGCTGTGCTGGGCCCTTATTCCCTCAAACACCTGTATCTGGCCGTCTACCTCAACCGGGAAGTTGACTTTGTAGACACTGTTACAGATCTTGATCTGGGAGATGATACCAGGGTGGAGTTTGGAATGTTGGGCTGCCTGGTCAAAGTAATAATGGACACTGTCCAGAAACTCTCTGCCGGGTGAAACGGGTTGGCTCATAGTTCATGCATTTGGTGGTCCTGAGTAAAACGTACTAACACACGTTCACGTTGCTTGCCCTTGAAAATGTTCCACGAAGAACATTTTTTCCTCCCCCTTTTGGCGCTGTTTTCCTGAAAAAGGGCTTGAAACAGTTTCTCATCGGGGCAGGCCGCAGGTTATTGGTTTCTCCCGATTATTGCGGAAATTACACGACAGAAAACCCCATTTAGACAACCACTCCTTCTTATGCTTCTTTCTTTTCCTTCTTTTGCCCGCGTAGGGGCCGCTGCGGCCGGCGTTTTCCTGCTCTCCCACCTGGCCGGGGCCCAAACCATTGTCAAAACCGACCCTGTGATCAAGTCCCTGACCGAGCAGGTCTCTGCCCAGGAACTGGAGCGGTTGGTGCGCGGCCTGGTGAGCTTTGAGACCCGCCATTCGCTGAGCACGGTCAAAGACAAGAAAAAAGGCATTGGCGCCGCCCGTAACTGGGCCGAGGCCGAATTCAAAAAAGCCGCCGCCACCTCTAACGGCCGCATGACGGTGACCCAGGACAAATACACCATCAAAGCCGACGGCCGCCGCATCAAGGAAGACGTGGAAATGGCCAACGTGATGGCCACCCTCAAAGGCACTGATCCCGCTGATGACCGCGTGTTCATTGTGAGCGGGCACATTGATTCCCGCAACTCAGATGTGATGGATGCCACCGGCAAAGCCCCCGGCGCCAATGATGACGCTTCTGGTACCGCCGCCGTGCTAGAACTGGCCCGCGTCATGGCCAAGCAGTCCTTTCCCGCCACCATCATCTTTGTGTGCGTGCAGGGCGAAGAGCAGGGCCTATACGGCGCCAAGCACCTAGCAGAGCGTGCCAAAGCCGAGAACTGGAACCTGGTGGCTATGCTCAACAATGACATGATCGGGAATTCTTTCTCAGACGAAACCAACCTGAAAGACAACACCCGCGTGCGGATTTTCTCTGAGGGTGTTCCCGCGCTGGAAACCCCTGAGATGACGGCCCTGCGCAAAAGCACCGGCGGTGAGAACGACAGCCGCAGCCGCCAACTGGCCCGCTACATGAAGGAGATGACTTCGCGGTACGTGCCCCAGCTGGAGGTGGTCCTGAACTACCGCACCGACCGTTTCCTGCGCGGCGGCGACCATACCCCCTTCAGCCAGGCCGGTTTCACCGCCATCAGGGTATGCGAGATGAACGAGAACTACCGCTACCAACACCAGAACGTGCGCACCGAAAACGGCATCGCCTACGGTGACTTCCCGGAGCACGTGGACTTTGAGTACGTGCGCAAGAACACCGCCATGAACCTGGCCACCCTGGCAAACCTGGCCCTGGCCCCTTATTCACCTGAGGAAGTAGGCGTAGTCACCAGCAACCTCACCAACCAGACTGAGTTGAGATGGAAGGCCCCCGCCAAAGGCGAAAGACCCGTGGGTTACTACATTCTCATGCGGGAAACCTCAGCGCCCATGTGGGAGAAGAAGATCTATGTGGAAGGCACCACCACTACCCTGCCCTACTCCAAAGACAATTATTTCTTTGCCGTACAGGCCGTAGACGCGGAAGGCCATGAAAGCCTGCCCGTCATGCCCAAGCCTCTTCGGTAAGAGCCTTCCCCTAGCCCTTCTCCCACAGAGAGGGGCTTTTTTGGAAGGTGTTTCAGGATAGGTTTGAGAAAAGCAGGAAAAAGCCCTACTGTAGCGGCGTTACACCGTAACGCCGTGGCTCCACGGATCAATACTGGGCCCATCAGGCAAAAACCACCTTGGCAGCGTCTGGTTCTTGCGGGGCAGGTAGGCAGGCCTGTTCTGTGGGGAAACCTCTGTTTTATTGAACCGCGGCGTTACAATGTAACGCCGCTACCTTTTGCAAAACCAAGGAATCTGTTTAGCTCTTTTTCTCCAAAACAAGCCCAAAACAGTTTATCAGAATAAGGCTCTTCCTGTTTGTCATTTCGTAATAGTACGCATGAGCTCAAATACTACTTATATACAAGCCAAACCATCGCTTTTCACCTGGCTTAGGCAGCCGGTAGACAATGCGCCGTTGGTGGTGTTCCGGTGGTGTTTTGGGCTTTTGCTGTTCCTGGAATCAGGCGGAGCGATTTTAACAGGCTGGGTGAAGAAGGCCTTGGTAGAGCCTGCCGTGCATTTCCCCTTTATTGGGTTTGAATGGCTGAAACCGCTTCCGGGCAACGGCATGTATTTCTACTACGGGGTAATGGCGGTACTGGGGCTGCTGGTGATGGTGGGCCTTTTTTACCGGGCCAGCATTACCGCCTTCACGCTTCTGTGGTGGGGCGCTTACCTCATGCAGAAAGCCAGTTACAACAACCATTACTACCTGTTGCTGGTGCTGTGTTTCCTGATGATGCTGGTACCGGCCCACGCCTACGCCTCCCTAGACGCGAAACGGCGCCCGGAACTTCGCTCACCCAGTTGCCCGCGCTGGTGCCTGTTGATCTTTGTGGTGCAGATGGCCATTGTCTATACCTATGCTGCCCTGGCCAAGATAGAGGCTGACTGGCTGGCGGGCATTCCCATTAACATGTGGTTTGCCAATAAGAGCCACTTCTATCTTATTGGCGGACTTCTGCAAGAGGCCTGTTTCCAGAAACTGGTAGTCTACGGGGGTATCTTCTTTGACCTTTTGATTGTTCCGCTGCTGCTGTGGCGCCCCACCAGGAAGTGGGCGTTCATTCTGGCGATCTTCTTTCATGGGTTCAACTCAGCGGTGTTCCACATTGGCATTTTCCCGTACCTGGCCCTGGCCCTCTGCCTTTTCTTTTTCCCCCCGGAAACCATACGAAGGAAGCTGCTGCCCCGTAAGCCAGCTTTTGCCCCTGACGCGCCTGTTTGCTCCACCCACGGGTTACGAACAAGGGAAAAAGCCCTATTCCTTCTCTTAGGGCTCCATTTCCTGGTGCAGATAGCCCTGCCCCTGCGGCACTGGTGGTTTCCGGGCAATGCCAACTGGACCGAGGAAGGTCACCGCATGGCCTGGCACATGATGCTGCGCTCCAAATCCGGTTACGCGCAGTACCGGGTGGTGGCAGACGGCCAAGTCTTCTGGGAATACCCCCAGCAGCACCTTACCCCCAAGCAGGCCCGTATGGTAGCCACCCATCCAGATTTGATCTGGCAATACAGTCAGTTTCTGAAAAACAAGTACCAAACGCTGGGCTATTCCCAAGTGAAGGTATTTGCGCATACCCAGGTAAGCTTAAATCGGCGTCCGCACCAACTGCTGGTAGACTCCACCGTGAACCTGGCAGCGGTTCCCTGGAGCCCGCACCGCCCATCGCCTTGGGTGCTTCCCTTGCAGGAAGATAAGAGCCCTGCCACCCCAGAAGGTACCAAAGAGGGTGCCCGAGGCAGCTTTGAGTAAGGTCTGGTTTCCCGTTTTAGCGCCGCCGCCGTTCCCTAGGCCCTTTCTTGGCAGCGGGGCCTGGAACAAAAGACTTTCCACCAACCTTTTACCCCTTAATTTAGTAAGTGCACGTATGGGGCTTTGTCTAAAGCTTTGTAAAGCCGTTGCCAGTACTTCCTTTCCCACCAAGGTCTTACCTTGTCTATTGGCCAAAAGCACACAGAACACGCAAGGCAAGCCCTCTTAACCCATTTTTAGCTGTAGTATATGCCAACACTCTTATCTCATTTAAGGGTATTCTTCGTTTTCCTTTTATTTTTCTCTTTTTCTGCAAAAACCTCCGCCCAGAAAGTAGGAGTTGTCTTGAGCGGCGGCGGCGCCAAAGGGCTCGCCCACGTGGGGGTCCTGAAAGTGCTGGAAAAAAACAACATCCCCATTGACTACATTGTAGGAACCAGCATGGGAGCCGTGGTAGGGTCGCTCTACGCGGCAGGCTTCTCTCCGCAAGACATTGAGGATCTGGTGTTGTCACCCAAGTTCCAGTACTGGGTGTCTGGCCGGCAGCTGGAAGACCGGGCCTTCAACTACTTCAGCCTGGATCCTTCGCCGGCGGCCTTGCGCTTGCCTCTCACCCTCCAGTCCAGCCTAAAAGTGCAAACCACCGGGGGGCTGGTGAGTGACGTGAACCTCAACTATGCGCTGGCCTCTACCCTGGCCGCCGGGGGAGCCATTGCAGAGTATAACTTCAATAAACTCTTTGTCCCGTTCCGCGCCCTCACCGCCGAGATTTTCACCCGGCAGCAGATTGTGCAACGGAAAGGGTCACTGGCAGATGCCGTGCGAAACTCCATGGCGGTACCGCTGGCTTTCCGGCCTATCCGGCAGCCTGACGGTAGGTACCTGTTTGACGGCGGCCTGTTCAACAACTTCCCTACTGATGTCATGCGCTCTGAGTTCAAGCCAGACGTGATTATTGGGGTGAACGTGGGGGATGTCTCCTTCAAGAAGTACCCCAAAGACAAAGACGATGAGTTGCTGGGCAGTTCCCTCATCTTCCTGAGCTTTGACGTAGCCGATACCTTGGCCGTAGGCCCCAACGGGATTTTGATCCAACCAGACCTGGAAGGCTTCGGTACCACCGATTTTGCGAAGGTGAAAGAACTCATTGACATTGGGGTTCAGTCTGCCGAGGCGAAGTTACCGCTCCTGAAACAGCGGATCACCAAGCAAGTAGACTCTACGGACCTGGTGAAAAGACGGAATGCCTTTCAGGCCCAAGCTCCCCCGCCACGCTTTGCCCGGGTGCAGGTGCAGGGCCTCAAGGAAAACCAGAACACCTACGTGAGCAAGTTCTTTTTGCGAAAAGGGAAGGAATACACCATAGATGAGATTGAGGAAGGCTACTATCGGCTGGCTGCCAATGACTTTTTCAGGGGTATTTACCCGCGCATCCAGTTTGACAGCACCGCCGGGGGGTACGTGCTCAACATTGACGCCCAGCAGAGCAACAACGCTACCGCAGAGGTAGGTGCCGTGTTCAGCACCCGGCCCGTAGACAACCTCTACGTGGGCCTGGAATACCGGTACCTGAACCGGCTCCTGTATACCGTGGGTTTGAACGCCAACCTGGGCAGGTTCTATTCTGCGGGCCAGTTTGGGATCAGGTTGAATATGCCCGCCCGCATTCCGTTCTACATAGAGCCCTCTGTCATGTACAGCAGGTTCAACTACCAAACCGGCACCAGCTTCTTTGACCTGGGTGACGCGGCCAGTTCCCAAGTGCAGCAACGCGATTTCAAGGTAGGGCTTCAAGCGGGCTTCAGCCACAACTTCCGGAGCAGGTTTGTGATTGACGGCGCTTATTTCTCTAATGAAGATGAGTATGCCAATGCCAAGAACGTCTCTTCTGATGACAAGCTAGACGAGACCGACTTTGTGGGCCTCACCGCTGCCTTTCGGTTTGAGCGCAATTCACTTAACCGGAAAATGTATTCCACCCGCGGGCATCGGGCGGTACTGGGGTTACGGGCCGTTTCTGGGGAAGAATCTTACAGACCAGGGTCTACCTCCCTTTTAACGGAAAGCCGTACCGCAAACCATAAATGGCTGCAGTTCTCAGCCACCTATGAGGGGTACTATCCGTTTAACAATGATAAGAGCAGTTGGGGTTACTTCTTTGAAGGCGTAGTCAGCACTCAGGGGCCGTTCACCAATTACCGCTCTTCCCTGACCTCTTCGCCGGCGTTCAACCCGCTGCCAGATTCACGTACGCTCTTTCTAGATGCTTACCGCACCAGCCGCTACGGGGCCGTAGGCTTACGGTACTCCCAAAGCCTTCTCACTAAATTTGAATGGCGCTCAGAAGCCTTCGTGCACCTGACGCACCGGCCTCTGGAAGAAGGCCCCATGCAACAGGCGGTGAGAGCCAGCGGTTTTGACCGGCCCCGTCTTACGGCCAGTACCGGCATTATTATGCACTTGCCCATTGGTCCGGCAGCCCTGCACTTTATCCATTATGACAATGACGAGAACCGGTGGAACATCTTCGGGCACGTAGGCTTCCTGCTGTTCAGGGGGCGTACGCTGCAATAAGGCGTCATACTCCAGCTTGGCTGTGCTAATACAAGAAAGGGTTTGGGGGCTGTTTCATAAAAACGGCCCTCAAACCCTTTCTCAATTTCAATCTAATAATTGCGCTTACCGGCTAAGCTGGGATGCCTCTACAGGTTCCTGATGAAGCAAAGCCTGGGTGCGTGGCTAAAGCAGCAACTTCTTATTCCTGATGGGCAGAGACCAAGGGTTGGTAGTAGTCAAACTGGGTCTTCAGGAAAGGCGTTTCCTGGCCGTTTTCTATGATATGGTGCAAAATAGATTCTAGCTTGCCGTTGGTGTGGTAGCTGAATGCCTCGCGTACGTACAGCTGCTCCCCCCGGAATACCTTCTTCTCTATGACCTGACGCCGGTCATTGTACGTTAGCCGGATTACTTCTGGTTGGACCTCTTCCCCGGTGAGTAGCACCATCTCTTCCGGGAGCAGAAGGGCATTGTAGTTGATCTTCACTCTTTTCTGGGCCAGGTTGCCTGAGAGACTTTGCAGCTTCCGTTTTACCACCCTTCCCTGGACAGCGGTAAAGCGCCATTGAAGGCCTTTCTCGTGGAGGAGGTGTGGCAGGTCATAGTGGAGAACAAACTGGGAGTACAGGTTCTCCGCATCTGGAGAGGCATCTGGAAACTCCTGAGCTATTCCCTCCTGGTCTACGGGCACTGTACCCAATAATACCTGCTGCCCGTCACGCAGTTGGTAGAGGGTTTTTGATTTCACGTACTCTGGCAAGTAGTGCAGGTTCTTCTTGTATTTGATGCCTATCCCGGCCAGTTCATGGGTGGTGACGGAAGAATATTCCGGTTCCAGGTCACGGCCCGCAATGGCCTCAGAGAGTATTTGTGAAATTATTCCCTCCCTCTCAAGGTGGGTGCTTTGGTTTTTA
Source organism: Rufibacter glacialis (assembly GCF_008271745.1). Lineage (GTDB taxonomy): Bacteria > Bacteroidota > Bacteroidia > Cytophagales > Hymenobacteraceae > Nibribacter > Nibribacter glacialis. Next base: position 516,015 of record NZ_VKKZ01000021.1, read on the forward strand.
TTTAACAGCAATACCGCGTCCATGCCCTGCAACTTGGCTTTGGCTTTGATGGCGTTCACTAGCGTACTATAAGGAACGGCATTACCTGTGGCCTTTTGCTCTAGAATAGCCACTTTCACAAAAGCGGTATCGGCTGGTCTTTCGCCCGGGAAAAACACGTCCACTTCCTTTCCGTGAAACGGGGTGGGCAAGGAAGACAGCCTGTGCTCTAAGCCGGTAGGCGCATACCTTTTCATGCAACCGGTACCACACACAGCAAAGGCCAGAAGGGAGAGGTAGAAGAAAGATCTCATGCAGAAACGTAAGGTTCGTTGATGGTCTCTAACTGACAGTTCAAAACTTGGTTTCCCCTACCGCTTACCTAGTCTATTCTTACTTATCACAAAACTCACCTATAGTAAAGCGCCTGTCTGCCAGAGAAGTCTTTCTCTGGCAGACAGGCGCTTAGGATAAGTTATAGAATAGGGCTGTTCTTATTAAAACAGGGCTAAAACCGCTTTATCCGCGTTTTTTTACCGTGCCGCTGCCGCTTACACGGGTATCTATGGTAGGGCTTCCTTCATACCACACCCGGCCACTGCCGCTGATGCTGGACTTGAGGGAGGTGGTGGCATGGATCTCGCAGGAGCCCGAGCCGCTGATGCTTACTTTGGCATCATTGGTCTTGAACTCAAATCCTTTCATGGAGCCGGAACCGCTTACCGAAATGGTGCTTTCCTTTCCTTCGCCTTTCAGTTCAATGTTGCCGGAGCCGGAGATACGGCTGGAAACCTTGTCTGCATGGGCCTGTAACTGGATAGCACCAGATCCGCTCACCGCCAGGTCCAAGGTGGCACTCTTGAAAGTACCTTCTCCTTTGATGCTCCCTGACCCGCTCACAGACAGAGCCTCTACCTGCGGTACGGTGATGTAGATGGTCACCCGTTTCTTGTTTGATGACTCATTCTTCCACTCTTGCCGGTCTTTCCTTTTGATGGTGAGCTGGCCGTTCTGTACTTCGGTCACCAGTTGCGCCAACTGCTCAGCATCTCCCTCCACTCTCAGGCTTTGGGTATTGCCCTGGCGCAGAATCACGTTGGCCGGATACGCCAACCCTATTTTCTTGAAAGGAGCCACCGAACGGGTCTCGTCCTCTACCAAAGAGGAACGGGTGCTTTTAAACGAAGACAGGGAACCAACCAGAGCCAGCACGGCCAGTAAACAGAAGAGGCTAAATCTTTTCATAAGAATGTATAGGGTTACGTTTCAATCTAAAGATGTAGCTTTTGGGCAAACGGTTGCTTCTGAGACAAGATATATTTCCTGGTCGGATTTTGGCCTGGTTTACAGAAAGTAAGGTAGAAATAGCTTCCCTTCAGGGAAAACAGCAAAGGCCACCTTTTGGGTGGCCTTTGCTGTTAAAGGGCAAATATCTTTAGAAAGAAGTTTTGCTAGGTTGGAAGGCGCCGTTCATTTGATGCCACACGCCATTGCTGAAGAGCTGATCTGGCTGGGTTAACCGAACCCCACTCACTAAGATATCTCCTTTCTTCCGGCAGATCCTAAGGCTGCTGCCTCTCAGGGAAGTCAGGTCGGCCCCGTCGCGCAGGTCTTGGGTGGTGAGGCTGCCTTTGACAATGTGCTGTTCCAGAAAAGCCTTCAGCTGTTCCGGTGAATCTTGCTGGTGCTGCGCCAAAGTGCTTTCTGCGGGCGCAAAAAAAGTATACGCCTCTCCGTTAGACAACACTGGCATAAGGCCGGCCCTAGTTACCAGTTCCAGCAGCAAGGGGTTCTGTTGGGCAATGCCTTCGCCAAGGCTCAAAGAGGATACTTTTGCTGAGGCCGCTACTTTTCCCATGAGCGACTGGCCTTCACTTCTTGCCTGTAGCAGCAAGCATAAGCAAAGCACCAAAAATATCTTGGCATTATACAACCTGCGTTTCATCTTCACCTCCCTTGAATTACCTGTATTACAGTAGTATACGGAAATTTCAGAAGAAGAGTCAACTGGTTAGACTATGGGAAGTCCTACTAAGGGTTACCCGATGATATCACTGATGAAATGCGAAATTTGGCCAGGCACCAAGATCAGGCTCACCAGAAACCCGAACGCCGCCCCATAGAAGTGGGCGCTGTGGTTAATGCCATCATTGCCTTTCTTGCTCAGGTAATACGAATAGAAGAGGTACAGGCCCCCAAAGATATAGCCCTTGATAGGAATAGGAATGGGGAAGATAATGAGTTCTGTGAGGGGGTTGAAATAGATGCTGGCAAAAATAATGGCCGCTACCCCGCCAGAGGCCCCCAGAGAATAGTACCGGCTGTCATTGCGGTGTTTGAAAAGCGTAGGCAGGTCTGAGACCACAATAGCCAACAGGTACAGCAATATATAGAACGCTGCCCCTGCCCCAAAGCCGAACACGGCCATGAACTGTTGCTCTACCACTCCTCCAAAAATGTACAAAGAGAACATATTAAAGAAAAGGTGCATGAAATCTGCGTGCAGAAAGCCTGAGGTCAGCAGGCGCCACCATTCATTGTTCTGCGCCACCGACTGCGGATGGTGTACCCAGTTCTCCATCAAATTCTGGTTTCGCCAGGCAAACAGAGATACCAGAACCGTAACGGCAATAATGATGAAGGTGATGCTTATTGGCATAAGAAGATGGCAAGTAAGGGAATGGGTTTCAGGCCGGGTTCTAAGAAAACGACCTGAAACGTGATATATTGGTTATACTATATTTAATCTGTCACTGGGTCACTGTCATGCCCCCAGAATAGCTTTCTCTAAGGCTTAAAGCCGCAGGAAATCAGTTATGAAAGACCTTAGCTGTCGCGCTCAATCAACTGAATAGCCAACAGCCTAAGAAGCTCTTTTTTGCTGTTCAGGGCGTTTACCTCGTTCAGATGGTGCAGGCCTTTCTGGAAGTAATGATTGATCTGGTTCTGGGTGATGCTCTGAATGTTCAACCCATCATAGATCTCCTTCACCGCCTCCACTTTCTGCTGTTCCGTTTCAGGCTTTGTCTTGCTCTGCCATTTCACCAACTCTTTGCGCTGGGTGGCCGAGGAGCGTTCCAGCGCTGTCAGCAACAGATAGGTCTTTTTGTCTGAAAGGATATCGCCTCCTACCCGCTTGCCAAACTTGGCTTGATCACCGTACACGTCCAGCAGGTCATCGCGTAGCTGGAACGCAATGCCCATGTTGATCCCGAACTCCTTCAGATGGCGGGCATCCTCCGCGGCGGCATTGTTGATGAGGGCGCCTAGTTCCAGGCTGAAGCCCAGCAAGACTGCCGTTTTCAGCCGGATCATGTGCAGGTATTCCTCAATCTGCACATCTTGGCGGGTCTCAAAATTCATGTCCAGTTGCTGCCCTTCGCACACTTGGGCGGCGCAGGTGCTGAAGAGCTTCAGGGCGGTAGGGAGTTTCTTGGGCTCAATGCCCAGGAAGAACTCATACGCACGCACCAACATCACATCACCACTCAGAATGGCGGTGTTGGTGTTCCATTTCTCATGCACCGTGGCGTTTCCTCTGCGCAGCGGGGCATTGTCCATGATGTCGTCATGCATGAGCGTGAAGTTGTGGAAAACCTCTACCCCAATGGCGGGCATAATGGCTTTCTCCACCTCATCATGAAAGAGGTAAGCCCCTAAAACAGTCAGCAGCGGACGCACCCGTTTCCCCCCCAGTTCCATCATATAGCGGATTGGCGCGTACAGCTCCTCTGGCGTCTGCCCATAATGGAGCGTGGACAGCGTCTGGTTTATGCGTTCCGAGAATTGTGAGATATCCACAGTTTTTTGGTTAAGCGTAATGGCAATTTGCTCTAAAATAGGGTAAACCGGCTTCTTTACCGGACCCCAAAGCTACATTAAAATAAAGGAACCGGAGGTATTGCCGGCAAAGAAAAGCGTTCTCAGCACCTTTTCTGGAAAAGGGACTGAAAACGCTTCTGGGGTAAGTTGTTTCTATTTTACCGTGTCTACCAGGGTAAGGTCAATGGTACGCTCCAGGATATTGGCGGCTTTCACCTCCACTATCACCTCATCCCCGAAGGAAATGATGCGCTTGTTGTTCTGCCCGATGATGCGGTAGTTGGCGGCATCCAGTTCATAGAAGTCGTCTTGCAGGTCTGCCAGACGCACCATGCCTTCGCACTTGTTTTCTTCTATCTCTACGTACATGCCCCAATCTGTGAGACCGGAGACAATGCCCTTGAACTGTTGCCCCACAAACCCACTGATGTACTCTACCTGCTTGAACTTAATGGAAGCCCGTTCCGCATCGGCGGCGCGTTTCTCCATGTCTGATGAATGCAGGCTGCGTTCTTCAAACTCCTCCTTCTCAGCAGTGAAGTCTTTCTCACTGTACTGGTAGATAAGCCGATGCGCCATCATGTCTGGGTAACGTCTGATAGGCGAGGTAAAGTGCGAGTAGTGCGCAAACGCCAGACCAAAGTGGCCTTCCTCCTCAGTACTGTACTTGGCTTTGGCCATGGTTCTGATAGCCAGGCTTTGCAACACGCTCTGCTCTGGCTTGCCCAGGGTCTGGTCAGCTAGCTTGTTCAACTCCTTGGAGATGTCACGGCCTTCTTCCAGATCTACCTTATACCCGAACTTGCGGGCGAACAAAGAGAAGTTCATCAGTTTCTCTGGGTCTGGGGCGCCGTGCGTACGGTACACCATGGTCAGTTTCTTGTTGCCTTTCCGCTGTTTGTACACGTGCTCGGCCACGTACTTGTTGGCCAGCAACATGAACTCCTCAATGAGCTTGTGCGCGTCTTTGCGTTCTTTCACGTACAGGTGCAACGGCTTGCCGTTCTCATCCAGCTTGAATTTCACCTCAATGGTCTCAAAGTTAACGGCCCCGTTCTGGAAGCGTTTGTCTTTGAATTTCTTGGCCAGCTCATTCAGCTTCAGGATTTCCTGGGCATAGTCCCCCTGGCCGGTTTCAAGCACCTCCTGGGCTTCTTCATAGGCAAAACGACGGTCTGAGTGGATGATGGTGCGGCCAATCCAGTAATGATGGATCTTGGCACTCTCGTCTATCTCAAACACCACAGAGAAGGTGAGTTTGTCTTCATTAGGCCGCAATGAGCACAACCCGTTAGACAGGCGCTCTGGCAGCATAGGAATGGTACGGTCTACCAGGTACACCGAGGTGGCGCGGCGGTAGGCCTCTTTCTCCAGTTTGCTGCCCGGCTGCACGTAATGGGTCACGTCTGCAATGTGCACGCCAATCTCCCAGTTGCCGTTCTCCAGCTGACGCACGCTGAGCGCATCATCAAAGTCCTTGGCATCTGCAGGGTCAATGGTAAAAGTGGTAATGTCTCTGAAGTCACGGCGTTTGGCAATCTCCTCCGGGGTAATTCCCTCAGGAATAGATTCGGCTTCTTTCTCCACTGATTCTGGGAATTCAAACGGTAATCCAAACTCCGCCATGATGGCGTGGATCTCGGCGTTGTGTTCCCCAGCCGGACCGAACACCCTGATGATCTCCCCGGTTGGTTTCTTGCTAGGGTCATCTGGCCACTCGGTCACTTTCACCAGCACCTTGTCGCCGTGGTTGGCATCGGCCAGGCCGCGCTCCCCCACAAATACGTCAAAGTACATGCGTTTCTGGTCAGGCACAATAAAGCCGTAGCCTTTTGACATCTCCAGGCGGCCTACAATCTCTTCGCGCTGGCGTTGGATCACTTCCACCACTTCGCCTTCGGGGCGCTCATTGGCCCGGCGGCTGCGCCGAAGCTGTACCCGCACGGTATCCCCGTCCATGGCGAACATGAGGCGTTCCACGGGAATTCTGATGTCCTGCTCGCTTTCCTCGGTGACCACGTAGGCATGGCGGCCGTTGGCCAAATCTACTTTACCTACCACGGTGGGGCCGCCTCTTCTGGAGACTACGCCACCTCTATCTGTTTCCCGCTCTCTGCGGTTTCCGCGGGCCGGGCGGTCCTGAGTTTTCTCAAGGCTTTCCCTGAACGCGGGGTTCAGGATATAGGCATCTTCCGGCAAGAAAATCAACTCGCCGTTTTTGCTCATTTTCTTTAAAAGGCCAGATACTTCCTCGCGGCCCTCCTTGTCATTGATGCCCAAGCGGCGGTGCAACTGACGGTAGGTGAATACTTTCTTGGGCTCCTGGCTGAAGATGTTCAGCAGCACATGCCTGGACACTTCACCGGCGTTTGGGCTGCCGCCTTGTCTTCCAGCTGAATCGCCTTTGCCTCGGCGCGGGGCGCCTTTATCTTTTCTGTTATTGGCAGACCTGGGGGCAGAATCTCTTCCTGCGCCCGGGCCTCTTCTTTTTCTTTCCATTAATTCTTGTCAATTGGTCATTGGCCCTACTCTTTGAGAGCCGAACCAATTTGGGCTGTACGTTAACAGCCTTTTTCTTTTTGTTCAATTCGCCTTCCTTCTTGCCGCTGCCTATCTGCCGAAGCAGGATAATGACCCCTTTTTAGAAAATAAGGTCAAAACAGGTGGGAAGGAAGCAGGTCGCAAATATACCTATTCGTCTATACTTGCTTTGTACCCTTTTCGTTTCTCTTGCGCCCTTAAAATATCAGAAAGGTTGCCAGACGGAATGGCCTGCAGCAATGCCTGGGTATAGGGATGCCGGGGAGAAGAAAAGATTTCCTGCGCGTTCCCCTGTTCCACCACCAAGCCCTGGTCCATCACCAGCAGGCGATCAGACATGAACTTAGCCACTGAAAGGTCATGGGTAATGAAGAGGAGCGTGAGGTTCAGTTCCCGCTTCAGGCGGTTCAACAGGTTCAGGACCTGCGCCTGCACAGAAACGTCTAAGGATGATACAATCTCATCACAGATGATACACGAGGGTTCCAGGGCGAGGGCTCTTGCAATGGAGATACGCTGCAGCTGCCCCCCGGAAAATTCATGGGGATAACGGTGGAAATGTTCAGGAAGCAGTTGAACGGTTTCCAGCAACAGAAGAGCCCGTTCTTTTCTTTCCTGTTGGTTCTGTAACACATGATGCACTTGCATGGGTTCCATGATGGCTTCCCCTATTTTCATGTACGGGTTCAGGGCCGAAAGCGGATCCTGAAAAATCATCTGGAAGTTCTTGCGCTTTTTCCTCAGTTCTTCCGGGTGCAGGGAAGCCCAATCTTCCCCGTTGAAAACTATCAGGCCGCTGCTGGGTTCTATCAACCGTAACAAGGTCCGGCCCAAAGTAGTTTTTCCACAACCCGATTCGCCTACAATGCCCAAGGTCTCTCCGGGAAAAACCTCAAAGGAAACGCCTTTCAGTACTTGTTTCACCTCTTTTTTCTGCCAAACGAACATCCGGTTGCGCATGAATTCCACGTGGATATCCTGCACCTGAAGAAGAGGTTTGTCTGCCTGGGTAGATACCTGCAGAGAAGGTGCATCTGCCACTCCATTCTTTATTTTTTCCACGGGAAATAACCCTTCTTCTCCTGTGCGAAGTCCCTGCATACTTCGCATAAGAGAAGATGAGCTTTCCAAAAAGTCTGAGATGGTAGGCAGGCGGGTTCCCTGGGTCTGCAAGGTGGGCCTACAGGCAAGTAAAGCTTTGGTATAGGGGTGCTGCGGCTGGCTGAAGATCTGGGTAACGGTTCCTTCCTCTACTATGCTGCCCTGGTACATGACCAGAATCCGGTCTGCGATCTGGGCTACTACGCTTAAATCATGTGAAATAAACAGCAGGGCCATTTCCTTCTTTACCCGCAGCTCATTGAATAATTGCAGAAGGCTTGCCTGTACCGTCACGTCCAGCGCGGTGGTAGGCTCATCAGCAATCAGAAGTGCCGGGTTACAGGCCATGGCCATGGCAATCATGATCCGCTGCTTCTGCCCCCCAGACAATTCATGTGGGTAACTCCTGAACATGCGTTCGGGCTGCGGGAGCTTTACCAGATCAAAAATGGCCAAGGTACGCGAATACGCCTCTTTTTTGGAAATAGGCAAGTGGATGAGCAAGGCCTCTGCAACCTGTTTTCCACACGACATGATGGGGTTCAACGACGACATGGGGTCTTGGTACACCATGGAGATTTCCTTGCCCCGCACCTTCTGCAGTTGCTTCTCGGTGAGCTGGTACAGGTCTACCAAACCTAATTGCTCAGAAGAGAAAAAGGCCTTGCCAGCTTTGTGGTCTGCCCTGGCAGACAGCAGCCGCATCAAAGAAAGCGCGGTTACCGTTTTGCCCGACCCAGACTCTCCCACAATGGCGACGGCTTCCCCTTTCCTGATTTTGAAAGACACCTCCTTTACCGCCTGCACCTCTTTCTGCCCAGCATGAAACGAGAGGTGCAGGTTGTCTACCTGTAATAAAGGGGTGGTTAAGAGCATTGCCAGTTTAAGTATTTAAGAGCTGCGATGGGGCCATGCTTATAAAAGCAGAGACTTATGGCAACTTTTGACAGGCCGGTAGATTTGTTGTTTCCTGCCCTCTTTTCTCAAAAGAGCCAGAAAAGCCTGAAATTTCTTTAGAGACACAACTTAAATAAATAAACCTAAGTATGCACAATACAATTTGCCCTATATTCCCTTTTGCCCTTTTTTCTTTTCCGTTATGAAAAACATTACCCATGTAAGCACCCTCTTCTTAAAAACTGTTTTGGCTGGGTTTTTCGTCCTCTTTGCCCTGCAAGGGGCCACTGCGCAACACCGCTACCCTAACCATTTTAGAACGGGGGTAGGTTTTGCCTATATCTTAGACGGGGACAACAGTGGGGCTCTGTTCTCTCAACAGTATACGCGTGAACTCACAGATCACTTGCATTTCTCGGTTTCTGGTGAATACCTGAGTTCTTCCCGCTACAGTAAGGAAATCAGTCTTTTCACCTCCAGAAAGGCCTTTGTGATGTTTGATGCTTCGTTTTTCTATGACTTGTATGAGACCCCTAAGTACACCATCAAATTAGGCGCCGGGCCAGCCGTGAGAAGACGTTCAGAGCTTGACCTGGTAAGAGGCGGGGTTGAAGAAGGAGCCGTTATCACGCCAGGTAGAAACGACGACGAGGTATTCGTGCACATCCGGGAAAAGGACTTCGGGGGTAAAGTGGTACTGGAAACCGACTTCTTCAATGACAACCGCCTTTTCTTTGGGATGCGGGCCGCCGGCTATATCTACAACAAAGGCACTTCCATCTTTGCCGCACAGCTTAACATGGGCTATTCCTTCTAACAGGAAACCATGCATAAAAAAGAGGGCTGCCTTGCAAGGCAGCCCTCTTTTTTATGCTTCTACTATGTTTATCTCATGCTTTTCTTTGACCGGCGGCTGGTTCAGGAACCTGTTCTGGTTGAAGATAATGATCAGGACCCCTACAAAGATGGCAGCGTCTGCCACATTGAAGATAGGCCAAAGCGACATAGGCGTACCCCCAATGATGGGGATCCAATGCGGCAGAATCCCTTCCCATATATCAATGTAGAACATATCAATCACCTGCCCGTGCAGCCAGGGGGTAGAAGACCCATAGGGCGCATTGTCAAGGTACACGCCATAGAAGATACTGTCAATCAGATTCCCGATAGCACCCCCCAGAATAAGTCCTACGCACCAGATCAACCCTTTGGGATAGCGGTGCTTTACCAGGTAGAACACCAGATACCCAATGGCTACCATGGCTACCATCCTGAAAAGGGTCAAAATGATTTTACCGTAGTCAGAACCCAATTCCACGCCAAAGGCCATGCCCGGGTTTAGGGTATAATGCAGCTTGAACCAATCCCCGAAGACGGGTATTTGGCCGGCCATTCCCATTTGCATGTTGTTATGGACCAACATCTTCACGGTTTGGTCAATGGCGATCACCAGCAGAGCGACCAGGTAGTATTTTGCGTACTTCATGATTTAGGTTTAGCCTGCTGTTTTTACCTCTTTTTCTCGAAAAGCGGTCTAAAACAGCAGGCGTTCAATCTTCATTTTTATTCCTGGGAAGGAGAAACTTATCTGGCTACCTCTAACCGAACCGGCAGGCTGAAGCCTTCCAGGTCAAGGATGGTGGCCTCTGTCTCCGCCAAAGAAGAGACCAGTGCCAGTTCCACCGCTTGTACCTCCTCAGAGATATACCCGCCAAAGGCTTGAACGGCAGCAGCTACCTCTTCATTGCCATCTTGCAGGAATACCCTGATTTTGTCCTGCACGTCAAGGCCGCTGTCTTTGCGCAGGTTCTGCAGGCGGTTCACCAGCTCGCGGGCCATGCCTTCCAGGCGCAGTTCCTCGGTGATGGTGATGTCCAAGGCCACGGTCAAAGCACCCTCAGAAGCCACCAGCCAACCCGGAATATCTTCCGACATGATCTCCACGTCTTCGCGGCTCAGCACGGTGGTGTCATCTTCCACCGCAATCTCAAAGAACCCCTCGCGCTCCATCTTCAAAATATCTTCCTGGCTCATCTTCTGGATCTGCGCGGCCACCAACTTCAATTTCGGCCCGAACACCTGGCCCAGACGTTTGAAGTTCGGTTTTATTTTTTTGACCAGAATACCGGTGGTGTCTTCTAGGTACTCCAGGCTTTTCACGTTCACCTCAGAGAGAATCAGGTCTTCCACGGCTTGCAGCTGCGTTTTCATCTTCTCATCTAAAATAGGAATCAAGATACGGCTCAACGGCTGACGCACTTTGATCATGTGCTTCTTGCGCAAGGAGTGCACCAGCGAAGACACGTTCTGCGCCAGTTGCATGCGCTGCTCCAGATCCACGTCAATCAGGTCTTCCTGCACCTGCGGGAAGTACTCCACGTGGATGGAAGCCGCCGTGCTGCGACCGCTCACCCGGTTCAGGTCCAGGAACAGGCGGTCCATGTAGAACGGCGCGATGGGTGACGCCAGCTTTGCCACGGTTTCCAGGCAGGTGTAGAGCGTCTGGTAAGCGGCCTGCTTGTCTTGGTTCAGTTCGCCTTTCCAGAAACGTTTGCGGTTCAGGCGCACGTACCAGTTGCTCAGTTCATCGGCCACGAAATCCTGGATGGCGCGGGCGGCCTTAGTAGGATCATAGTCGTCAAAGTAGGCGGCTACTTCTTTCACCAGGGTGTTCAGGCGGGAGATGATCCAGCGGTCGCTTTCCGTGCGCTGGGCCACTGGAATTTCTGCGCCCTCAAACGTGAAGCCATCCAGGTTGGCATACAGCGCGAAGAACGAGTACGTGTTCTGCAACGTACCGAAGAACCGACGCTGCACCTCCGTGATGCCGTCCAGGTTGAACTTGAGGTTGTCCCAGGGTGGCGCGTTCACGATCATGTACCAGCGGGTGGCATCCGGCCCAAAACGGCCGATGGTCTCAAACGGGTCAATGGCGTTGCCCAGGCGCTTGCTCATCTTGTTGCCGTTCTTGTCCAGCACCAAGCCGTTCGCGATCACGTTTTTGAAGGCCACGCTGTCTTCCAGCATCACGGCCAGCGCGTGCAGGGTGAAGAACCAACCGCGGGTCTGGTCCACGCCTTCGGCGATGAAGTCAGCGGGAAAGTTGGCCTCAAAGATCTCTTTGTTCTCAAACGGGTAGTGCCACTGCGCGTACGGCATAGCGCCAGAGTCAAACCACACGTCAATGAGGTCCAGCTCCCGTTTCATGGGTTTGCCGCTGGGGCTTACCAGGATGATGTTGTCTACGTACGGACGGTGCAAATCAAAGCCTTCGTAGTTGAAGTCGGTCACGCCCAGTTCAGCGCGGGGTTCCTCGGTTCCGGTGGGGCTCAGGGCAAATTCACCGGCAAACTCCAATAGGGTGTTGGCCTCATGCTCGGCTTTGGTACCCGTAGGTTTCTCCACGGATTTTTTGGCGGCCCGCAGGGGGTTCTCCGTCATGAAGCCTTCCAATATGCTGCGCTCAATCTCGCGGTCTAGCTCGGCCACTGAGCCGATGCAGATTTCCTCGTCGCCTTCCTCGGTGCGCCAGATAGGCAGCGGCGTTCCCCAGTAGCGCGAGCGCGACAGGTTCCAGTCCACCAGGTTCTCCAGCCAGTTCCCGAAGCGGCCTACGCCGGTAGACTCCGGTTTCCAGTTGATGGTCTTGTTCAGGTCAATCAACCGCTGCTTCACCGCGGTGGTCTTGATGAACCAGGCATCCAGCGGGTAATAGAGAATCGGTTTATCGGTGCGCCAAGAGTGCGGGTAGGTGTGCTCGTATTTCTCAACCTTGAAGGCTTTGTTTTCTTCCTTCAGGATGATGGAGATGATGATGTCCGTGGTTTTGTAGTCCGGGTGGCTTTCATCTTCATTCGTGTAATTCTTGACATAGAAGTCATCGGGCCCAAGAACTTTATGGGTTTTGATGTTGTACTTCGCAACGCCTTCCTGCAACCTTACGCCAATCTCGTTGATGAACTTTCCTCTGCGGTCAACCGTGGGGAGTTCATTGCCCAATTCGTCTTTTATGGTGAGGGCGGGAATGCCGTGCTGTTTGGCTACCCTAAAGTCATCGGCCCCGAAGGTAGGGGACGTATGCACCACGCCGGTACCGTCTTCAGTGGTCACGAAATCTCCGCCAACTACCTGGAACGCTTTATCCGCGTCATAGAAGGGCTGCAGATAAGGCATCAGTTGCTCATACCTTAGACCCACTAACTGCTTACCAGTAAACTCCTGCACAATCTCAAAAGGGATTGCCTTGTCTCCGGGTTTGTAATCTGCCAGTTGTAGGTCTTTGTTCTTGTCTGAAAAATACTTTCCTACCAGGGCTTTCGCCAGCACCACACTTAAGGGTTGGTGGGTATACGCATTGAAAGTATTTACCTGCACATAGGTGATTTTGTCACCAACGGCCAAAGCCGTGTTGGAGGGCAAGGTCCAGGGGGTGGTGGTCCAGGCCAGGATATAGACGCCATCGTTAGACCCAGAGAAAAGGAAATCTGATTTGGAATCTTTGATGACTTTGAACTGCGCCACGATGGACGTATCCTTCACTTCCTTGTAGCAGCCCGGCTGGTTCAGTTCATGGGAGCTTAATCCGGTTCCGTCTGAAGGGGAGTATGGCTGAATGGTGTAGCCTTTGTAGAGGTAGCCTTTGTCATAGAGTTTTTTGAGCAGCGCCCAATTAGACTCTATGTATTGGTTGTCAAAGGTGATGTAAGGGTTGTCCAGATCTACCCAGTAGCCCATGCGCTGGGTGAGGTCGTCCCACTGGTCTTTGAAGCGCATCACGGTTTCACGACAGCGGGCGTTGTAGTCCTCTACCGAGATGGTTTTGCCTATGTCTTCTTTGGTGATGCCCAGTTCTTTCTCTACCTGCAATTCAATAGGCAGGCCGTGGGTGTCCCAACCGCCTTTGCGCTGCACCTGGAAACCCTGCAGGGTTTTGTAGCGGCAGAAGATGTCTTTCACGGCTCGGGCCATCACGTGGTGAATGCCTGGTGCGCCGTTGGCCGAGGGTGGCCCTTCATAGAATACGAACGTGGGCTGACCGGCACGGGTCTCCACGGATTGCTCAAAGATGCGGTTCTCCTTCCAGTAGGCTCTCACCTCTTCGGCCAGGTTCGCATAATCCAGTTGCTTATACTCGTTGTACTTCACCTTTGTGTCTGTATGGGTGGTAGGTGTTATTCTATAATAATAGGGTAAGCGCTAAAAAGAGCCAGGCTCCCTTTCAGCTGCTACCTTTTGGAACAATGAACCCGCAAAATAAAACCTATGTGGCTCTCTTCGCTCCTTTTAGCAAAGTTAAGCAATAAAAACTTGTGTACGGGTTTCAAGCCAAGGTGCGTTTTAAGGCCGCTATTCAGAAAAGAGGTTCTAAATAGAAAATTGATTACCGCTTGCTGTTCTTAGCGCATGAAACTATCTAAAGTTTTTTCTAGTGTTCGGATGGTGCCCTGGGGCTTAGAAGGAGGAGTATCAAGATGACCTTACCGGTGGCAGCAGAGAAAGCAAGGCTGTTGTATTTCTGCTTGATCCTTACGCGGGGAATGGTTTTCTCATCATTATCAAACTCATCATCTCCGCCGAGTCCCAAGATTCACCTCATCCCGAGCCATGAAACCAAAGTCGCTGCAGTTGGGCTTCTTAGAAATATGGCAAGACCTGACGTTTCGAATTTCCTCCTGCCCCCGTGGACAACTCCCTATTTGAAGGCTTCTTTTCCTGAAACTGCCTTGAAACAGGAAAGCTACTTTTTCACAGCATAACTCGTTAGATTTTTACCCCTATTCTATTCCACCACCCATTTTTAGTTGGTACCCTCTCCTTTCTTTGCTTATTTGCCGGAGTACTTATAAACGAATAACCATGTCTCCCACCCAGATTACCTCTGTGAGTTATCAACCGCTCAATTTGCCACTGATTGAACCCTTCGCCATTGCCACCGGCACGCAATACCAGGTAGAGAATGTGGTGGTGCAGGTCACCCTGGCAGATGGGACCACGGGCTTAGGCGAGGCGGCTCCGTTTCCGGCGGTGAGCGGTGAGACACAGCAGAGCACCCTGGTGGTTTTGCAGGAACTGGAAAAACACCTGCTCCAGAAAGACGTGAAACAGTGGCGGACGCTGGCCCAGGAATTGGCACGTTTGGCCTCTGATGCCCCTGCCGCCCGTTGCGGTCTGGAGATGGCTTTGCTGGATGCACTTTGCAAACATTACCAGATGCCGCTCTACGTTTTCTTCGGCGGGGTACAGACCCAACTTACCACTGACCTCACCATTACCGCCGGTGATGAGGCCCATGCAGCAGCTTCTGCCAGTTCCATTGTGGATCGTGGCTTCTCTGTGATCAAGGTAAAGACCGAAGGGGTGGATGTGGATTATGATTTCCGGCGCCTCTTGGCTATCCACACGGCAGCGCCCACGGCTAAATTGATTGTAGATGGCAACTGCGGTTATGATTTGGTACGGGCACAGCAGTTTGTTAACAGAGTAAGAGAATCCGGAATCCCGGTTATCTTGCTGGAACAGCCACTTCCGCGGGAAGATTGGAAAGATCTGGCAGTGTTGGCAACTACGTGTCCTTTCCCCATCGCCGCCGATGAGTCAGCGCGGGGTGCCAAGGACGTGGCGCGGTTGGCGCAGGACCAGAGCGCCAGCGTTGTCAACATAAAATTGATGAAGGGCGGCGTACTGGAAGCGCTCCAGATGGCAGCTTTGGCAAAGGTGCACGGACTGGGACTCATGATCGGTGGAATGGTAGAAAGTATTCTGGCCATGACTTTCTCCGCGCACTTCGCCGCTGGGATTGGCGGGTTCGACTACATAGATTTAGACACACCCCTCTTCATTGCCGAGCATCCGTTTACCGGCGGGTTTCAACAAGAGGGAGAGAAACTGACGCTGAATGCAGAGGCCGCTGGCCATGGCGTCATTTTGGCTTCTCCCCTCTCCTGAGGTATAAGTCCCTTAAGAACCAAAAAGCGAATCGGGCCTGTTTTCACTAAAACAGACCCGATTCGCTTTTACTTTTTGAATTAGAACATAGGGTTGATTAAGCGGAGCAGTAGCCAGTAAGTTTTCATGGTTCAAATCTGTGACTTGGACCCATCATGACTGCAGTTCGTAACTGCCGCAGGACACATTGCTGGGGTGAGTTAGCATCTCGTGTATAGAGGTAATGCTGAATAGAAGTTCTTTGGCTCTCTGCTATAAAGGAACACCACACCTTAATATTAGCGCTTTCGCTCATGCCCTTCTAGTTCGCCCACAAGATCCTTCCAGGATGACAAAAGGAGGTGCAGCGTTCAGCTGTGCCTGCGGACACGGGTTGCAAGCTTGTTCCAGCGGTTCTCTTCTATATTATAGAATCATGTTTTCTCTGGAATCCCTGGCCTTGCTCTATACTAACTATATATAAGGAGTGCTTTTTAAACTCCCGCCTTACTGCAATTGCAAACTGCAGACCATAGGAAGTCCAAGTCACAGACGTGAACCAATTGCTTTTCTTGTGGCATTGCTTAAACATCCACGTGGATAACCAACTTTCAGGCGATTACCTACTCTTAGTTTATCTCACAATAAAAAGGCCTCTACATTGCTGCAGAGGCCTTTTTGTTGTTGGTATGTTTAGAAGCTGTTTTTGAGAAATCAGCTTATTCCACAGGTTAGATTTTCTCGAAAATGCGCTTGAAGCTCACGGCGTCGCCGATGTACTGACGGAGCTCAGAGATGTGCATGCGCTTCTGCTCGCGGCTGTCGCGCTCGCGTACGGTGACGGTGTCATTCTCCAAAGTCTCGTAATCTACCGCGATACAGAAAGGCGTCCCGATCAGGTCTTGGCGGGTATAGCGTTTGCCTATGGCGTCACGCTCCTCGTAGATCATGTTGAAGTCGAACTTCAGGTCATCGAAGATCTGCATGGCCTTCTCGGGCAAGCCGTCTTTCTTTACTAGCGGGAACACGGCGGCTTTCACCGGGGCTATGGCCGGGTGGAATTTCAGGAAGGTCCGGGTCTTGGTGTTCTCGCCTTCGGTGATTTCCTCTTCCTGGTAGGCGTTGCACAAGGTCATCAGGAACAAACGGTCAGCGCCTACAGAGGTCTCTACCACGTAAGGCACGTAGTTTCCATAGGGCTTGCCGTCTTCGTTCAGGTCGTTGTCAAAGTACTGCTGCTTTTTGCGGCTCAGTTCCTGGTGCTGTTTCAGGTCAAAGTCAGTACGGGAGTGGATTCCTTCTACTTCTTTGAAGCCGAACGGGAATTCAAACTCGATGTCTACGGCAGCGTTGGCGTAATGGGCCAGTTTCTCATGGTCGTGGAAACGGAGCTTTTCAGTGGGCACACCCAGAGCCTCGTGCCAATTGCGGCGCATGGTTCTCCAGTGCTGGTACCATTCCATCTCAGAGCCGGGGCGTACGAAGAACTGCATCTCCATCTGCTCAAACTCACGCATCCTGAAGATGAACTGACGGGCCACGATCTCGTTCCGGAAGGCTTTGCCTATCTGGGCAATCCCGAAGGGCACTTTCATACGGCCTGACTTCTGCACGTTCAGGAAGTTCACGAAGATTCCCTGGGCGGTTTCAGGACGTAGATAAATGGTGCTGGAGTCCTCGGCCACAGATCCAACCTGTGTGGAGAACATCAGGTTGAACTGGCGCACGTCGGTCCAGTTGGAAGTGCCTGAAATGGGGCACTTTATATTCTCTGAGATAATCAATTGCTGTACGCCTTTAAGGTCTTCGGCGCCCAATAAGCGTCCCATTTCCTGCAGCAGCGCCTGGGCTTTCTCCACATCTCCGGCTTTCTCGTACTCAGCGGCCTTTTCTTCCAGCAGAACGTCGGCGCGGTAGCGTTTCTTGGAGTCCAGGTTGTCAATCATAGGATCGTTGAACGAGTCTATGTGGCCTGATGCCTTCCAGGTAAGCGGGTGCATGAAGATGGAAGCGTCTATACCCACCACGTTCTGGTGCAATTGGGTCATGCATTTCCACCAAAGCATTTTTAGGTTGTTCTTCAACTCCACCCCATTCTGACCGTAATCATACACGGCCTGCAAGCCGTCATAGATCTCGCTGGACGGGAACACGAAACCGTATTCCTTTGCGTGTGAGATGATGTCTTTTAACTGTGCGTTTTCTGTGGTTTTCTCAGTAGTGCTCATGGGCGCAAATATAGAGGTTTACTTGGCACTTTCTCTAAAAGGCCGCATTGCTTTGAAGTAGGACCTACCTCTTTTACAAAGTAATTGTTCAGGTAAATGGATTGAGCATGAAGGGGCTTACCACTTAGTTTGTACTTTTGCGCTCACAAAATTTCCACCTGAACCATTCCTTAACAATTCGGTAACATTGAGCGGAAATTTATCCGCTACTTTTGGCACCCTTTTCTCACCACAATTACATTATGTTCGGATTAGAAACAGATCTACTGATCTTGCTGGTAATTTGCTTACTGGCCGCGTGTGCTTTTGAGTTTGTGAACGGATTCCATGACACGGCCAATGCCGTGGCCACCGTTATCTACACCAACACCCTTCGCCCATGGGCGGCCGTGGTGTGGTCTGGTTTCTGGAACTTTATTGGGGTATTTGCCGGCGGTATTGGCGTGGCCATGGGTATTGTGTACCTCTTACCCATTGAAACGCTCATTGACCAGGATGTCTGGCACGGCATTGCCATGATTGCCGCCTTGTTGATCAGCGCCATTGTTTGGAACGTAGGTACCTGGTATTATGGCCTTCCTTCTTCCAGCTCGCACACCCTTATCGGTTCCATTTTAGGCTTGGGTATTGCCTATTCCCTCTTGCCTTCTACCACTGAGGCTTCCTTCGCCTGGTCTGAGGCAACCAAGACGGGGATGTCCCTGTTGGTTTCCCCCATCCTGGGCTTCACCCTGACTGTTTTCCTGATGTTTCTCTTGAAAAGGTTCGTAAAGAACAAGACCATCTTCAAAGAGCCCCACAAAAGAAAGGCCCCTCCCCTCTGGATCCGGATTATCCTGATCATCACCTGTACGTTGGTGTCTTTCTTCCACGGTTCTAATGACGGCCAGAAAGGTGTGGGCTTGGTGATGCTGATCTTGATTGCCATTGTTCCTTCTTACTATGCCCTTGATATTGACAAAGACCCAGCCGGGTTAAGAAACTCCATTACCCAGGTAGAGCAGGTGCTGGCCAAGGTAGACCCAACCGTTCTTTCTGCCTCAGACGCCAATGAACTGACTAAGCTGAATGCGGAGGTACTGGAGATGCGGAATGTATTTTCTTCCAACCCAGACATGACCAGCCTTCCTGAAGACACCCGTTTCCTGTTGCGCCGCGACATTCTGCTCATTACCAAAGGCACCGATAAATTAATGGACAGCCAGGACATCACCATGAGCCAGCGTGACCGTGACGATTTGAAGGCAGGCGTGACTGGCATGCGTTCTTACACGGATTACGCTCCTGACTGGGTAATCATGATGATCGCGCTTTCTTTGGGAATTGGTACCATGATTGGCTGGAAACGCATTGTGAAGACCATTGGCGAAAAAATTGGGAAAGAGCACTTGACTTACGCGCAAGGAGCCTCTGCTGAGTTCATGGCTGCCAGTGTGATCGGTTTCTCTACGTTTGTCTTCAAATTACCCGTAAGTACCACCCACATTCTTTCTTCTGGTATTGCCGGTAGTATGGTGGCCAACCGCGGTATCAAAAACCTGAATGCCGGTACCATCAGGAACATTGCCCTGGCTTGGGTACTTACTTTGCCGGTATCCATGTTCCTGTCTGGCTCCTTGTTCCTGCTTTTCCGTTGGATGCTCAACTAATAGCCGCTATTGATAGATAGAAAGAGCCGCTTCAGAAATGAGGCGGCTCTTTTGCTTTATAGGCTTATAAAGGAAAATGCGTCGGTGGAAGTCACTTGGTACTTCTACAGGTACTCCACCTTCCAATAAATCTCTAGCTGCTTACCTACTTTTTCCTACTCTAGAGGTACTTGCCCGTATGTAGCTACCATTAGTGCTATTGGAGGGAAGGCATTAGTGTATGCCTGGTACCTTTGAGCTACGTTTTACTAAAACAATGTTGAATGGCTAAAAGAACAAAGGGTAAAGGGTCAATAGTACCCGCCCAGCCTTACAAGTTCAGAAGAAGAATTGGTGTACTGGACATTATCCTTCGGAAGGAAAAAAACTTCCTTTATTTCATAGCCTTCTCCCTTATTCTTTGTGGTGTGGTGTATCCGTACGCCTCTATTGCCATGTGGGTGGGTTTCGCTTTTGCTGGCTATTCGGCCATTGCGAATGACAGTATCCAAACCATTGGTACCTTCATTGTCTCTAATGAAAACAAGAAGTGGTACTGGCAATGGCTCTTCATGGGCGGTATTTTCCTGGCTACCGTGTGGTACAGTTGGTACATGTTCAACGGAGATGTCACCTACCAGCGGTTAGCTTCCAAGGGATTCAAAGACACCCCAGAAAACTTTGTATTCTTACAGTTGGCGGCCCCGGTTATTCTGCTGCTGTTAACGCGCTTCCGTATCCCGGTTTCTACCACGTTCATGCTCTTAAGCGTGTTCACCATTGACTCTGGTGCCATTTTTAGCATGGTGAACAAAAGCCTGATGGGCTATGTAGCAGCCTTTGTAGTAGCATTGCTGATTTACCTGCTGCTGTCTGGGGTCATCAAGCGTTTTATAAAGGGCGAGGCGCACGGAGCCTGGATTTGGGCGCAATGGATCATTAGTGGTTTCTTGTGGCATACCTGGTTGGCCCAGGATTTGGCAAATATTGCCGTTTACCTGCCCCGGCAGCTAAATGTAGTTGAGTTCTCCGTCTTTGCTGCCTTCATTTTCTTTGGACTGGCCTACATCTTCTACATGCGGGGTGAGAAGATCCAGGGCATCATCAATGAGAAATCTGAGGTGAGAGACGTGCGCAGTGCTACCATCATTGATCTGGTGTACTCTATCATCCTGTACTACTTCAAAGAGGTCAACAATATTCCAATGAGTACCACTTGGGTGTTCGTAGGACTCTTGGCAGGCCGTGAGCTGGGAATGCGCATCAGGGCCAAAGATCCAGGCACCAAATTCTCCAAGACCTTTGTCTTAATAGGCAGAGACATCTTTTCAGTCACCCTGGGCCTGGTTATCTCAATTATTCTGGCCATTGCTATCAATCCAGTTATCCAGCAAGAGATTAAAGCCTTTTTTACTAAATAGAATAAACCACTTCTTAAAACCCTATAAAGCAAAAGAGCCGTCCTGTCGTGGGGCGGCTCTTTTGCTTTATAGGCCTGGGGTTCTATCTGGCAGATTGTGTTGATCTCTATCCTAAGCTGTTTTCAGGTTGTTTTTAGGGAACAATGGCAAAAACACCTAGCATTCTTCCAATGGTTCAGTTCGGACAGTTTCTCTGACAAGCCTTAGAACTTCTCATTTGCTCTCTTCTTAGAACAAGTTCAAGTGTAGAAATGGCCTTTGTCTTTACAGACGCTTTAGGAGACTCTGGCAAGCGTAGGCTCTCAGAGTCCGTTATTTGTTGCCCATACTCCTGAAGGTCTTAAAAACCGCCTTTCTCAGGCCCTTTTGAATAGCTGTTCCACGGTAAAATGCGTGGAACCTCTAAAACGAGGGCCAGGAGAATTCCAAATTCGGCACAGACCACGGCCTTTCCTGGGAATTCAGCCGCAGTTTAGGCTTGTTTTTGGGAATCACGCCATAAACTAGATGCACCCAGAAGGACTATAAACAGAAAGAACCGCTTGAGGCGGTTCTTTCTGTTTATTGGGCGTTTTCTTTCCTGTGAGAAAAGATGCTGTTTTCTTATTTGCCCTCTTCAGGCCAAAGTACCTCCAGGTTATCATCCATGTGTACCCCGAAGTTGACGGCTAAAAGTTTGCCCTCTTCAAAGTAAAGGTCAATCATCTCTTGCTCAAAAGAGAGACAGGTCACATTGTTCTCAATCTTCTCTTTCTCTACGTTCTGCACGCCCTGTTCCTTGAACAACTGCTCCACTTCCTGCTGGCTCATCTCAAAGATCTTCTTCCCGAACAGCGTTACGTTAGGGTTGGCGGTCTCTATGCAGCTCAGTCGATAATCGTCTTCTTTGTCAAAATAGAACGAGAAACCGCTGTCCCAGTAATTCCAGGCCTTGTGCTCAAACTCGTCTTCCTCGTCAGACTCCTCTACCTCTTCCGGCTCGCCCATGATCTCCTCCACGTCGTCCATGCTCAGCCCGAAGCGTAAATCGCCTATCCCGTATCCTAACTTTATCTCGTTGTCGAATTGTTCTCTGTCCTGTTCCATAGTTTCTATTGGTTATATGGTACCGTTTCCGGCTTGATTTTCATAAAACTACTCAAAAATCGCGGTTCTTCCACATTCTGCGGTCCCAGGAACGCCTTCCGGATCAAATCGGGCCGCGCCCCAGCTCCCCTTTCTCCTTCCCGATCTGCGCACTTCTCCCACTTTTCCACGAAGTCAACCGGATATCTATTATAAAACTCTTTTTTTTAAAAAAACTTCTCTTTCATCGTTAGGGCTGTGCAGAAGTGGATAAGATTTCTTGTCCCCACGTTTTCCCCGCGCTTTTAGAATATCCTCTTAGTAGTCCCACTTATTCAGTTTCTTCTGTGGATTCTTCTGCGGTAAGAATCAAGCACTTAAAGAGGATTTCCACTTCTGCACATAAAAACGGGTCAAAGTCCGGCAACGTTTATACTCAGGTGCATAACTTCCGGGAATTTCTGTTTTTATGCACCGCTACGCACACTTGCCCTGTTGAACGCAGATTTCAGGGGTTCGGGTTTCTGGATTTTCAGACTTGGCCTTACTTTATCCATAATCTTGTCCACAATTATCCACTCTGTATCCACCTTAGAATTGGATCACCTGAGACTCTATCTCCCAGTTGGCTCTGATCTCCCAAATATCTTTGGGGAACACCACGGGTTCAGGCAACCGACGCTCTTTCAAGAGGCCGTTGTCCCATTTGCCGTTGCCGTTTTCATCTACCAGGATCCGGATCTGGTAAGAACCGGGTTCCAGATTGTTCCAAAGAATGGTCTTCAGGTTTTTAGCTTCCTTCACCACGGCATTCTGGCGCAGGAGCTGTACCAAGAAGCTTTTCTGCGTGGTGGCCAACTGAATCTTGAGGCTACCAGTGGTAGGCTTGTCACTTACCTGAATGGTGCGCGAGGTTTTAGCAAAGGGCTCCCCTATGAAGGGAAGTACTTTGGTGGAATCCATGGCGATGATGATTTCCCGTTTGGCGGGCAGAGGAAGTTTCACCGCTATCTGCGTGCCGTCTGGGGACAGCAGCAGGTCTTTGGCTTCTTTGGTTGTCACGGTGGTGGTAGAATCTAAGGTAAAGGTGAAGGCTCCGGCGGGCGAAACAATTTTGAGGGGCACCTCAAATTGAAGCGTTAATTCATCGCCGGGCTGTACGGTGGCGCCATTTCGAACGGCGAAGCCGTTGTTTTTTCGGGGAGCGGCCTTGCCGCTGAGGCGTACGGCTATGGTGTCTACGCGGGTGTTGCTGGCACTATCCTGCACTTCCAGAAGCCAGGTTTTCTCCGCTGCGCTGCCAGGGTATAAACTCACCACTTTGCCGTTGGTAGACAGCAATGCTTTGATGTTGGTGTCTTTGTCTGAGGCAGTGACGGTAGCGGCGGTAAGCCCCTCGTTGTATTCCACCTCATACACGTTGGTGAAGCCTCTCCTGGACACCACGTTGGGCCGGGTCACATCTTGTGAGTGCAGTTTGAGTTGCAGCCCTTCTACCGCCGGCCTTACCTTGATGGGCTCTGGGTGGTAGGCGATGTACTCTTTCTCATTATCATAGCGCAGGTTGTTGTTGGTCTCTGTCAATGCATAGATAAAGTAGTCTCCTTCTTTGATGTTCCGGAAGGCAAAGTTCCCCGTGGAGTCTGCGCCCGTCACGTAGAGCGGCCTGCCCTTGGTCACCTGGGAGGTATCTGTAGTAGGGTACAGCAACACGTTCACTTCTTTGGGCGGAGTGTTGCTGAACAACTGGCTCACCGTGCCGCTCACCCGGCCAGAGTCTAACCAGGCCCCGGTACTGAAGGTAAGGACCAAATTCTTGGCGGGGTTTTTCTCCGTGATGTCTGCCAGGCTGTTCCTGAAGTTGAGGCTGTAGGTGGTGTTTTCTTCCCAAGGCTTGGAGAAGGTCAGTTCCACGGTTCTGTCCTTTACCCGGCTTTTGTAGTTATTGTCTGTAAAGGGCGCTATGATCAACTGGCGGGTGAGGTCTAGCGTCTGAATGGCTTCATCAAAGGTGAGCACAATGGTCTCTGGTTTCACGTTGGTCTGTCCATCTTTGGGAGTACTCATGACCAGCTTGGGTGCGGTGACGTCTCTTGCGCCCCCTTCTGGGCTACTGATGCTGGCGCATCCGCCAAGGAACAAGGCAAATCCTGATAAAGCGTTTTTAAGCAGTTTTTTCATTTTTGGCTGTAAAATGGAAATGACCTTATAGTGCGAACTATAAGGTCATTCCTCTTATGGTATCTGGTTATTTTTTCTGCGCGATGAAGATTTGGCTGGAGTAGGAATTGTCATTCTTAGCCCCGTGCAGGTTTGACCTGAACCCTGTGAAAAACGAGTCCAGCATCTTGGTTTGACCATGCTTGTACTTCTCGCTCAGGATGCTCACGTAATAGGAGTCCCACTTCATGGGTAAGACCTCTTTCAGATCTAACCGGTGTTTCTTCAACAGCCGCTGCATGCTGGGTTTATTGAAGTGGTACAGATGCCGGGGTACATCATAGGCGGCCCAATCTGCCCCGTATTTCTTGGCATCATAAGAATCTGCGTTAGGAACGGCCACCACCAGGTACCCCCCTTTCTTGGTGGCATTCACCAAGGCCTTGAGCGTTTCATTGAGCGTGTGCACGTGTTCCAGCACGTGCCACATGGTGACTACGTCAAACGTTTCGGCGCCCAAATTCTCTAAAGGGCCCTGAAACAGCGGCTTCCCAATTTTCGCTTCGGTTTGCTGGCGGGCCGCTTCATTGGGTTCTATGCCTTCTATCTGCCAGCCCTGTTTTTGACAAGCCTGTAAGAAATAGCCTACCCCACAGCCGTAGTCCAGAAGATTGCCTTTGGCACCTAACCGGTTCACCAATTCCACCTTGTTCTTGATGGCCATGGACCGTACCAACCGATAGGTTTTGTTCAACAACCCTTTGCTGGTGTCAGAATGGGAAATGTAGGCTTCAGAAGCATAGTACGGCGCTATGCTTCCTTCCTCTGGCCGGGGGTTGGTGAATTTGAGTTGGCAATGCAGGCACTGCACAATCACGAAACTCTCCTGGCTTACGCTCTTGTCTTGTACTACTAGAAAATTCTTAAACTCTGTCTTGGAACAAATGGGGCAATGGTCTAGCCGTTCGTAGCTCATTCTATTTTCCTAAATATACCATCAGGATGGAGATATCCGCAGGGGATACGCCACTGATGCGCGATGCTTGTCCTAGGGTTTCTGGCTGTACTTTCAGCAGCTTCTCCCGGGCTTCATTGGAAAGCGCGGTAATGGCTTTGTAGTCCAGCCGGTCTTTGATGCGGTAGTTCTCCAGTTCTTCCATCTTAGAGGCCATCTGGTTTTCTTTGTCAATATAGCTCGCATATTTCAAAAGAATAACCGCCTGCTCCAGGCTGTCTGGTAAATATTTGCTCAGGAACAGGTTCAGGCTCTCCGAAGATTCCAGCAAGTGCTCCAGCTCCACGTTGGGGCGCTTCAACAAATTGCCCGCTTTGGCTCTTTCGCTGATAGGTGCTGAGTCCAGGGAAAGCAGCATGGCATTTACTTCTTCCGGCTCAATTCCTTTCTGCTGCAGATACGCCAGTACTTCCTGAGTCTCCTGCTTTTTGCGGTTCACTTTCTGCAGACGTTCTTCTGAGGCAAGACCCAGCTGATAGCCTTTCTCGGTTAACCGAAGATCAGCATTGTCCTGGCGCAACAAGATGCGGTGCTCGGCGCGCGAGGTGAACATGCGGTACGGTTCGTTAGTCCCTTTATTCACCAGGTCATCGATCAAAACACCTATGTAGGCTTCTGATCTTTTCAAGATGAACGGTTCTGAGTTATGCACCTTGTTATGGGCGTTAATTCCCGCCATAAGACCTTGGCAGGCCGCTTCCTCGTATCCGGTGGTACCATTGATTTGCCCCGCGAAGTAGAGGTTTTCCACCAACTTTGTCTCCAGGGTCAGGTTCAATTGGGTAGGTGGGAAGAAGTCGTATTCAATGGCGTAACCGGGCCGGAACATCTTCGCGTTCTCAAATCCGGGAATCTCCCGGAGGGCTTTCAACTGCACATCTTCCGGCAACGAGCTGGAGAAACCATTCACGTATACTTCCACGGTGCTCCACCCTTCTGGTTCCACGAAGATCTGGTGACGGTCGCGCTCTGCGAAACGGTTGATCTTGTCTTCAATGGACGGGCAGTAGCGTGGTCCTAATCCCTGTATCCTTCCCTGGAACATGGGTGATTTCTCAAACCCGGTTTTCAGGATGTCATGAACCTTGGAATTGGTGTAGGTGATGTAGCAGCTTCTCTGTTTGGTGAGGGCAGGCGTGTCTGTGTAAGAGAACTTGGAAGGATTCTCATCTCCCTTCTGCTCTTCCATTACCTCATAGTTCAGGCTGCGGCCGTCTACGCGCGGAGGCGTTCCGGTTTTCATGCGGCCTGCCTCAAAACCCAAAGACACCAATTGCTCGGTGATGCCTTTCGCGGATTTTTCGGCGGCTCTGCCGCCGCCCAATTTTTTCTCGCCAATATGGATGATGCCGTTCAGGAAGGTACCGTTGGTTAAGACTACGGCGTTGGCTTTGATCTCAATGCCAAGGCTGGTCTTCACTCCTACTGCCCGGCCATCTTCCACCAAAATCTCAGAGACCATCTCCTGCCAAAAATCAACGTTGGGCGTTTGCTCCAGTGCTGTTCTCCATTCTTCGGCAAACCGCATTCTATCGCTTTGGGCCCGGGGGCTCCACATAGCGGGGCCTTTAGACATATTGAGCATCCTGAACTGGATCATGGTTTTATCGGTGATGATTCCGCTCATGCCACCTAGGGCGTCAACTTCTCTTACTATTTGCCCTTTGGCCACGCCGCCCATGGCTGGGTTGCAAGACATTTGGGCAATGGTGTTCATGTTCATGGTTACGAGTAGTACTTTCGATCCCATGGTGGCGGCCGCATGTGCTGCTTCGCATCCGGCATGTCCCGCCCCAACTACTATTACATCATAACTTGTGAACATAGTGTGGATTAGTGTGATGTTTCACGTGAAACATTGTTGATAAGTGAGGAAAACTAAGGGAAGAGGTGTTTAAAACTAAAAGCTATCTAAACACTCATTTTCTTTGGAACGCATTAACGCCTTCTTTTCAGGCGTTTTATCATCAAAACCTAGTAGGTGGAGCAACCCATGGGCCATGACCCGATGAAGCTCTTCTTCCTGTGAAATGTTGAAAGTGGCGGCATTGTCCACAATGCGGTCAATACTAATGAAAACATCACCTTCAATAACTCCCTCTACATCGGAATTATCAAAGGTGATGACATCAGTGAGCGTATCGTGCTCCAAGTATTCTACATTCATTTGATGAAGATATTCATCTGAACAAAAAATGTAGTTCAATGATTCTAGTTCGAAAGAATATTTCGAAATAATTTCAGAAAGCCACGTTTTGACCTTCTCTTCGTTCTTTACCTCAAATTCTACCTCCTCGGTAAAGAACTCAATGGGTAGTTCCTGCATTCTCTATATTAAAGGTTAAGGAAACCGTGCGGCCGTCATTGCTGAAAGAGACGTCGTCGCAGAGGTTGCGCATTAAAAAGATACCTCTTCCGCCGGGGTTCTCCAGGTTCTCTGGGGCTGTGGGATCAGATAGGGTTTCTGGGTCAAACCCGTTGCCTTCGTCCTGTACCTCAAACCGCAGTTGATTGGGCTCTACAAAAAGAGAAAGATAAACGTTTTTATCTTTATCAAACTTGTTTCCGTGTCTGATGGCGTTGTTCACAGATTCTGTCACGGCAACCATGATATTACCATAGATGTCATCTTCAATCTGAAATTTCTCCCGTGAGTTGTCAATAAAGCTCTCCACGATGCGGATATTCTCAATGATAGAAGGAATCTGAATTTTTACTTGATTCATAATATGTTTACTATATCTGAAATGTCTGCAAATCTAATAACCTAATCGCTTAAAATAAGCATCTACTTGCTTTTTATAATAAGGTGTCAAAGCAGGTAGGTTCTGACGGAGCGATTCTGTCTGCTGTTTCTGCCGTTCCTGGTATTTCTGCAGCGATGGCGGGATACGGGCAGGCAATTCCTTGGCGGTATTGGCCTCCCGTTTCTCGTCCAGGTCGCGCTCATTGGCGGCCTTCTCAGCTTGCAGCAAACGAGTCAGGATCTCCTTCTGCCGCATCATGGTCTGCTCTGTAAGACGTTTATTAACGAGATCAGTTTCGGTTTGTTCCATGAGCTTGCTCAAATTGCTGAGTTTCTCCCCGCCTTCCTTGCCCCCTGGGGCGGTGGGCGAAGGTGCCAGCTCTTTCATGGCGTTGCGCAGCATTTCCTGCTGGGCCGCCAAGCGGGCTAACTGCTCAGACAGTTCTTTGCCGCTCTGCCCGCTTTTCTGAAGCTGCTGGATCTGCTCATTCAACTGCTGCTGCATCTGGCCCAGCGCCCCCGGTTGGTTTTTGCCGTTCTTGCCTTTGCCTTTCTTCTTGCCCGGGCCGCTCTGCTGCATGGCCATCATGGCCTGCTGCATCTGCTGCTGCACATCACTCAGCATCAACGCCAGGTTGTTCATAGAGGTCATGGCCAGTTGCTGGTGGTTGCCTGTTTTAGACAGGTTACGGTCTTTGATTGCCTCAGAGCTGTTCTGCATCTCCCCTTCCATGGCGCCTACCTCACGGGTTACGAAGGACTGGATCTGCGGCACGCGCTTGGCCAGGGAGAGCAAAGAGTCTTCAATGATCTTGGCGTCATCTGAGAGCTTGATCTGCTGTTGGGCCAGTCCGATGAAGCGTGGGTCGCTCTGCTGCACGTTCCGGAAGTCTTTCATGAGCTTCTCCTGGTCAAAGGAGAGCGTCACCAGGTTCTCCAGGATGTCGCGGAGGTGGTCCAGGTTCTGCTGCGCTTGCTGCATGTCGCCTTCCATCTCCTGGCTTTGCATCTGCTGCGACATCTGCTTCATCTTCTGGGCCGCTGATTTCTGCTGCTGGCTCGCTTTCTTGTTCTGGCCTTTCTCCATAGACTCCTGGGCGTTCTCCTGCTCCTGCTCTATCTGCTCCTCCATTTTCTCAGTGTCTGGAATGTCCTCAGGGTTCTCCAGCTGCTCGTTCATCTTCTCAGCCTCCTTGAGTTCTTCCTGCATCTGCTTGAATTCCTCTTGAAGCTGCTTTTGTTCCTGCTGCAGTTCTTGGTTGGCTTTGTCTTTTTGCTCACCCGTCTTATTAGCCAGATCTTCCTGTTTCTTGGCTAGGTCATCCAGCTTCTGTTGGGCGTTGTCCAGCTTCTGCTCTACCTGCAGCTGCTTGAACATTTCCAGCAGGCGGTCCAGCTCTTTCTGCAGGTTCTCTTCTTTGTTGTTGAGTTTGTCTAGCAGCGGCTGAATCTGCGCGGGATTGGGTTGTTTCTGCTGCAGGAGCTTCTCCAGTTCCTCGTAGAGTTTTTTGGTCTCGTCATCCAGCAGCTGGTCCATCATCTTCTTGAGCTGGTCGCGTTTTTCGGCTAGTTTCTCATTTTGGGGCGAGAACCGCTCCTGCTGCTGGTTCAGCTGGTCGTTCATCTTCTGCAGCTCGGCTAGTTCTTCCTGCAGGGCTTTCTTCTTCTCAGCGAGTTCCTGCAGGGCTTTCTTGTCCTGGAAAGACAGTTCTTTCTTCAGCTTGGTCTTCTCCTCGTTCTGCTCCAGTGATTTCTTCAGTTCCTCGGCTTTGGTGAGCGAAGACTTCATCTGGGACTGTACCTGCTGCGAGGACTCTTCAATGGATTTCTGCACCTCAGACGGGTCTGGGTACTTGAAGATGAAGGTAGACGTACGGGCACTCTTCGGCTGGGGTACCTGGTCGTTGTCGGTTACCTGCACATAGTATTCCAGGCGGTCACCGGGCTGGAGGTTGAGCGGTTTCAGGTCCATTTGCCGGAAATAGCTTTGCGTAGCCAGGGAGCCGCTGAAAGGAATGGCCACTGCCCGGTAGCCGGTAGCGGCTTTGTTGCCCCGCAGCACCCGGTAATGCAGCGCCAAACGGCTGAAACCGTAATCATCTGAGATAGTCCCGCCTACTACTAAATAAGAGTACAGCACCGAATCACGGAACTGTTCCAGGGTAATCTCAGGGGCACGGTCTGCGATCACGGTGATTTGGTGCGAGATCTGTTCTTTGTTCTCAGAATACTGGTTCTTGAGGTGCATGCTGTAGCCCTGGCTCTGCAAGAACGTCTTGCTCACTACGTATTCATCGGCGCGTTGCTGCGCCTTCACGGTTTGGGCCGGCGACGTAAACCGGAGCCAGAGCGAATCGGCATTGTCTGCGGCTAACCGCCAGGTCACCTGGGTGCCTTCGGGAATGGTGAGGTCACCTGTGTTGTCAAGGGTTTCAGCGGCCTTTTTGGTATAAGCCGGGTATTTCAGGTCGGCCTTCAGTTGCCGAAGCATGGGCCGGGCCACTACTTTCAAGGTGTTGGGGTCTGAGTAGAAGCCCGCGCCGGTCAGCTGGAAATCAACAGACTCCTGCACTTGCTGAAATTCATAGACAAAGGTGTTTCCGGGGCCTTTTTTGAGTTTCAAGGGTCTCCCGTCCACCACCAGGGCTACCTCTTCTGGGATGGAGTTTCCTTCAATAGCTACGGTCAGCGCAAAATCCTCTCCTTTGAACGCCTGCAGCGAAGGGTTCTTGATCACGAATTGAAAGGGAGCCTTGGGTGCGTAATGCCTCTTGAAATGGATAATGCGCTCGGTGCCCTGCACAAACAAGGCCGGGTACACAAAGGCTAGAATGATCACCAGCGAAAGCGGCAGGAGCAGGTATTTAAAGTAAGACCGGTTCTGGGTGAGTTTAATGCGCTCCGGGAAGTGGTAACCGGCCAGTTCCTCAGACCGCTGTTCCACACTGGCGGCCACCAGGTCATTGTTCAGGGCCACGTTCTTTAACTGCAGCAAATTGAGAAGCCGGTCCTGGATCTCAGGGAAATAATGCGATACCTGCACCGCCGCCTGTTCATCTGAAAGGAGTTTCTTCAGATTAGCCAAGCCCATAATTGGTGCCCAAAGCCACCTGATGACGGCGAAGGCACTGATGGCCAGAAAAGAGAACAGAAGAAAGGCCCGCACCTCCGGCTGAAAATAGAAGAAGTATTCCAGAAGGGTGATGAGCAGATAAGAGGAAAGCACCAACCCAAAGGTGAGTAAGGAGCCTTTAAAGAGCAGGTTCAGGTAGAATTTGCGCTTAAACGCCTGAAGCTGCTGTAATACTGTGTCTAAAGAACCGGCAGCCCGCATAAGTAAAGGAAGATTAGAGGAACCCAGGAACGGTAGTAACAGGAGAAAGCGTACCAGCCGATTCCATTTTTATCATACGTGTTTCATCAATAGAGTTTTAACTCTTCTGCTTACTAATTTATTGTTAATTCTTTGATTTGGCAGCAAGTTGCCCTGTTTTTAACCCGTTTTACAGAAATAGGACTTAAAATCAGGTGCGCGGGAAAAAGAAGCGCTAATGAATACCTAATTGCTCCTGAAGATAGCCACTCGGATAGTTGGCAGCAGACTAAAAATGAAAATGCGTTTATGGACTGTTTCCGGAGAAACAGACTATAAACGCATTCTTGAAAGGTATCCACTGAGGTTACGCAATCCTGTTGGTGGTTCCCGGCGAGTCTGGAGACTCGGTTCATCCTAAGTCACGAGACTATAGTCTCACGCCAGTTGACTCTAAACCTGTGAGGTCTTCAAGACCTCACAGGTTTTTTCGTTTTCCGCAAGGTCGCCTGCTCCATAGACCTCGTAGTGCGCGCAGCTCCTACGAGTGTCTCCACCAAGACCGTTTACAGCCTGTTTTCTCAAAACAGGTCTTAAACGTCTCTACATATCTATGCCTCCACCGGGTGCATCTCCAGCAAAATGGGGCAATGGTCAGAGTGCTTGGCTTCCGGTAGAATGGCGGCTCGTTTCATCAAGGGTTTTAGGTGCTCAGAAACCAGCAGGTAATCAATACGCCAGCCCAGGTTCTTCGCCCTGACGTTGGCGCGGTAGCTCCACCACGTGTACTGGTGCGGCTCGGTGTTGAAGTGCCGGAAGGAATCTATGTACCCATCCTGTAGGAAACTGGAGAACCAGTTGCGTTCCTCAGGCAGGAAACCGGAGCTTTTGGCGTTTGATTTAGGGTTGTGGATATCAATGGCCTGGTGGCAGATGTTGTAGTCGCCGCAAATGACCAAACCGGGCACAGTGGCTGTTAAACCCTGAATGTACTGTTGAAAATCGCGGAGCCATTCCATCTTGAACCCCTGTCTATGCTCCCCGCTGGAGCCTGATGGCATGTAGACATTCAACACAGAATACCCGTTATAATCAGCCCGGATCACTCGTCCTTCCTGATCATATTGGTCTATGCCACAGCCAATGCAAACGTCCTTAGGGGCAACCTTGGATAAGATGGCCACTCCGCTGTAGCCTTTCTTTACCGCGGGATGGATGTATACATGATACCCTATCTCTTCAAAGCACGCTTTGTCAAATTTGGTCTCGTCTGCCTTGATCTCCTGAAGGCAGAGCACATCTGGGTTAGCAGCTTTCACCCAATCTAGAAAACCTTTGGATATGGCAGACCTAATGCCATTCACATTGTAACTGATAATCTTCATTTACCTCAATTCATCAAAATACTCCAGCGCGTGCCACTTCAGCATGCGCTCCTGTTCTTTCAGGTTGCAGGCGGGCAGCGGCTTCACTGATTTCCAGTGGGGCCATCCTTCCTGGTCGGTGCCTTGCAGTTCATAGTAACCAGACAAGCTCAGGAGTTTGCAGGTGGCAATGTGCATCAGGTCCTGCTTTTCCTCTTTGGTAAACTCCCGAATACCCTGTCCTAGTTCCTGCACACCAATCAAAAAGAGGATGGCATTCAGATCAGGCTTTTTGCCAAATGTACTTTTGATCTCCTGGCGCAAGGCAGCCCACCTTACATCAAAATCTTCTTCGTGGTCCATTCTATACGATGTGAATAAGTAGGGGCGGAAAGGGATTCTCTCTATGTTGATAGCTACTCTTTCTCCACCCATCCTGCAGAAGCATTTTATACCTGTTTCTGCGAAAACAGCCTGCAAACAGCGAAATGACATTGGTTTACTTGATGTAGTAAACCACGCCGGAGCAGTAGTTACATAGAGTAATCCACAGCTGAATTACCTTTGCTTTTGCGGGTAGTTTTAGGAAAACAGCCCTAAAACGCATTCGCGGGGAACCCCTGTTTTCTACGAACCCTGTTGCTCAGTCTTTAGTTCTTCCCAGTATTCCACGGCTCTTCTAAAGTGCGGAATCACGATGGAACCACCAATCAGGTTGGCAATGGCGAAGACTTCGTATACTTCCTCGTCAGAGAGGCCGCACTCAAAGCATTTGCCCAGGTGGTACTTGATACAGTCATCGCAGCGCAGCACCATGGAGCAGGCCAGGCCCAGCATCTCCTTGGTCTTTACATCTACGGCACCCTCTGCGTAAGCATTGGTATCCAGGTTGAAAAAGCGCTTGATTACTTTATTGTCCGCCTCCATGATCTTCTCGTTCATGCGGGTGCGGTAGTCGTTGAATTCTTTTACTTGGCTCATTGTTGTGCGTCATTAAGGCGGCATCTGCGCCGCTGTCGTAAAGTTACATCAAAATCAGGAAGTAGTAGTCTATGTCACAGCTGCAGATGGGGTTCCGTACGCTATACCATGATTTCCTGGCCTTGCTGTTCCCCGAGGACTGCCGCGCCTGCGGTGGGGAACTGGCCCTGGGCGAGGAAGTCATCTGCAGCCATTGCCGCATCAAGCTCCCCTACACCCACTTCCACCTCTCCCCTACCCACAACGCACTGCATGAAGTTTTCTGGGGCCGGGTTCCTCTTCAGTTAGCCGTGGCTTACCTCAAATTTCAGGAGAAAGGCCGGGTACAGCGGCTGTTGCACCAGTTGAAATACCGGGGGCAGGAAGAGGTGGGTGAATTGCTGGGCAGGTGGTTTGGGGCGCAGCTCAAAGAACAGCCGGAATTCCATTCGATTGATGTGGTGGTGCCGGTACCGTTGCATAAAAGCAAGCTTCGGCAGCGGGGCTATAACCAGGTAACGGGCTTTGCGCAGGCATTGGGGCAGCATTTGGAGGTACCCTTGGCGGCAGACGTCTTACTGAAGAACCAGGCCAGTAGTTCTCAAACCCGGAAGAACCGGCAGGCGCGCTGGGAAGCCATGCAACACTTATATGGCATCCAACAGCCTTGGGCAGTAGAAGGAAAACATGTCTTACTCGTAGACGATGTCATTACCACCGGAGCTACCATTGAGGCTTGTGCCGAGTTGCTGCTGCGGCACGGGGCACGGGCCGTGAGTGTGGCTTCCATGGCGTATACCCTGTAGTTTTTACAAACCCCTATAAAACAAGAAAGGCCGGATAGACCGGCCTTTCTTGTTTTATAGGGGTAATAAGATTTCTTATTTGTTGGAGCCTGTGTTGATCATGGCGCAACGGAAACCAATGGTAGAGGTGGCAGAATCCTGCTCCATGAAACGACGGGTTCCTGGCGACAACCAGTATGCTACGTCTTTCCAGGAACCGCCTTTGTACACGCGCACCGTGTTGGTGATCAACGACTGGAAGCCAGCCACGTCATACATAGAAGAGTCATCTTGTACCCCGTTACGGCGTACTGGGTTCAGGTCTTCCACATCCTGGAAAGAAAGCGGACGGTACACGTCTTGTACCCACTCGTTCACGTTACCCGCCATGTTGTACAGACCGAAGTCGTTGGGTGGGTAAGCGTATACGTACTCAGTGATCATGGCACCGTCGTTCAAAGAACCGGCAATACCAGCGTAGTCACCACGGCCCCGCTTGAAGTTAGCCAGGAATTGGCCTTGGCCTTTTCCGTATGGGTTACGCACCTGGTGGCCGTCCCATGGGTAGATCCGCTTATTGGTTTGGTTTTCCTCTTCGCTCAACTGGGTTCCAATCAAGGCTTGGGCTGCATATTCCCACTCAGCCTCTGTGGGGAGACGGTAGTTGGGAAGAATGGCGCCAGACTCAATGGGAGGCGTAGCACCTTCAGCCAGATCACCGTCATAGTCAGCAGCCAGGTTCTTGTTCACCATGGCCGTACGCCAGGTACAATAATCCTGCGCCTGCAACCAGCTCACGCCCACTACCGGGTAGTAGCGGAAACCTGGGTAACGCAGGTAATAGTTAACGTAAGGGTCGTTGAAAGAAAGTTCACGCTCCCAAACGGTGGTATCAGGCAGAGCCTTGGCGTAGATTTCCTCAGAAGAGTCTTTTCTGATGTAGTGCAGGTACTCTAACCAGTGAATGTTGGCTACCTCGGCCTCGTCCATGTAGAAGGAAGCCACGGTAACGGTACGCTCAATGTTGTCACGGGTCATGGCCACATCTTCCTCAGAAGAACCAAGGGTGGTTCTACCGCCTTCAATAAATACCAAACCCGGACCTTCCGGCACGTCACTGTAGTCTGCTACCGCAAAACCACCATCTTCATCATCGTAGGCAATACCAGTAGCAGTACTTTGCTTCCCGGGATCCTGGCTTGTGGGACGTTTGTTCTTGGAGCAGGAGGAGAACACGATGGCTCCTGCCGCCAGTACATACATTAAGTGCTTAGAAAGTTTCATAAAATTGGTAAGTACCAGGTAAAATTGTATTCTTTAGATCAAATGTGGCTTTTAACACGCAATAATATAGAAAATTAGAATGCTGGGCAAGCAATGCGATTGTATTTTTTGTCGGAGCCTAGCTTTTTAAAAATCTTCAAGTAATCCACTTTCTCAAATGAAAGAACAAGTTCATGGGAAGGACCCAACGCCACTGGATTTGCCGCCAGCGGATGCCGGTACCCATACCCTATTTTCAATCCTTTATGTGTAACGCCAACTATACCCTGAATAGTGCTAGCCAATGAAGTATTTTTTACACCTGGTAGCATGGTGACTCCCAGGCCAAGCGTAACCGGAGTGATGTTCGCATACAGGCTGGCATCTAAGCGGTTAAAAGAACGTTGTTGCGTATACGAAAGCGTAGGAATAAAGCTGACTTCTTCAAAATGGTTTCTGTCAAAGTAGCTTTTTACGTAAAATCTGTAACCGGTTTGTAGTTGCAAGACGGGCGCCGTGGTGCTGCCCGCCATTTCCCCTACTCTTGGGTTATTCATATGATGGCCAGAAAGACCTACCCAGAACTGGCGGGTGAAAAGGAGCAGGCCCGCGGACACAGTGGCATAAGAAGTTTTGTCCAATCCGAAGGTCTCTGCCGTAGGTTGGGTGACCGTGCCGCCCGCTGAGAGTTGATCCTCGAAAATAAGCCCGTTGGCAGAAGGCTTCTGTGACCCGTATCCTACTTGCATGCCGGCACTTAGGTCCAGTTTTTCCCGTAGTTTGGTGTGATAGGCATATAACAGGCCCGCCTGCACTTTCTGATACCCACCAGTTGGCGCCCGGTCTGCCATGAAGGTGGCCCCTACCGCATTCTTACTTGTCTTAAACCGGTATTCACCGCTGGCCCACTGGGTGCTGTAGCCGCCGTTGACCCCAGTCCATTGGGAGAGGTGCCCCGCCGTAAGGCTGTAGTCAGACAATAAACCGGTGTAGGCCGGGTTAAGGAAAAGGCGGTGGGCATACGGCAGGGTACTGGAGGTTTCCTGGGCCAGGGCCGCGCTGGACAAAAAGAACGTGAAACAACCCGTGAGAAAATACAAGACGCTTCTCTCCTTCTGCTGGGAAAACCCCCGGCACATTAATTGCAATAGCCTGCAGAAGAGTATATTCATCTGAAAATACCTAAACTTACAAGCTGAAAACACATCATTACCAACATGAGAAAAATATTTATAGGTCTGGCGGTTTTTCTAGTGGTGTTAGTGGCCGCTGCTGCGCTGGTCCCGGTCTTTTTCAAAGATAAGATCAAAGAGCGTTTAGATAAAGAAATAGCCAAGAGCATTAACGCCCAGGTTTTATACGAAACAAATAACGTAAGTCTGTCGCTTTTTAGCACATTCCCAGACCTGGGGCTGAACGTGAAGGAGTTGACCATCATCGGGAAAGACTCTTTCCAGGGAGACACGCTGGCGTACCTGCCTAATTTCAAGCTGGGCCTGGACCTCATGAGCGTGCTCACCGGCGACCAGTTAGAGGTGAACTCGGTGCAGATGGACCAGCCGCGCCTGAAACTGCTGGTGCTCAAGAGCGGGAAAGCCAACTGGGACATTTTAATCCCGGACTCTGCGGCCACCCCTGACACCCAGGATTCCACTGATTTCAAGATGGCGATTGACGAATGGAAGATCAACAATGGCCAAATTGTGTACCAAGACCTGAGCATCCCGTTTGGGGTGAACGCCTACAGCGTGCAGCACAGCGGCAGCGGCGACCTGGCCAAGGAGGTGTTTGACATGAAGACCACCACCCAGGCCGAGCGCTTCACCGTAACCTACGGGGGCGTGAATTACCTGGAGAACAAAAAACTGGACGCTGACGTGACCATGGCCATGGATTTGGCTAACTCGAAATACACCTTCAAAGACAACAACTTCCGGATCAATGATTTTGCCCTGGGCATGGCCGGTTCCATTGCCATGCCCTCTGATGACATTGCCCTAGACCTCACCTTCAAAGCCTTGGAGACCGATTTCAAGAACATCTTCTCTCTGGTGCCTGGCGTGTTCACGGACAAATTCAAAGATATCAAGACCGATGGCAAAGTCGCGTTCAACGGCTATGTGAAGGGGATCTTCAATGAGACCACCATGCCGGGCTTTGGGGTAGACCTGAAAGTGAACAACGGCACCTTCCAGTACCCGGACCTTCCGCAGGCGGCCCGTAACATCAACCTTGACCTGAGCGTGAAGAACACAGACGGCAACCTGGATCATACCGTGATTGACGTGCGCAAATTACACCTAGACCTGGGCAAGAACCCGGTAGATGGCCGCGTCTTGATAGATGGCCTGGATCCCATGAAAATTGATGGCGCCTTACAGGCGAAGCTTGACCTGGCCGAAGTCACGAAGGTATTCCCATTAGAGGGCACCACCCTGCGCGGCTTACTGGACGTGGATGCCCAAGCCAAAGGTGTGTATTTTGAAAACCACATGCCCATGGTGACCGCCAAGTTAAACCTGACCAATGGCTACGTGAAATCGGCTGAGTTTCCGGCGCCTTTGGAACAAGTAACGGTGGTCTCTACCGTAGTCAACCGCACCGGTAAAGCCGCTGACACGGATATTCAGGTGTCACGTTTCAAGATGCTGCTGGACAAAGAACCGCTGGAAGGCCGGGTGTCTATCAAGAACCTGGCCCAACCCCAGTTTGACGCCGACATCAAAGGTGTTTTGGATCTGACCAAACTCACCAAGATCATCCCCATAGAGGGCACCACGCTGAGTGGCCGCCTGAACGGGAACATCCTGGCCAAAGGAAAAATGACTGATGTGGACGCGGGCCGCTACGGAAACGTGCAGGCCAGCGGTACGGTGCAGATCTCGCAGTTGAATTACAAGAGCGTGGACTTACCCCAAGGTATGCGCATCAACTCGGCCAAGGCTACCTTCAACAATGAGCAGGTGGCCCTGCAGCAACTGAACGGGTTCCTGGGCAAGAGTGACGTGCAGATGAACGGAACTATCTCCAACTACATGGGGTACCTGTTCTCTGAAAACCAGCCCTTGCGCGGTAACTTCACCTTGGCCTCTAACAGTTTCAACGTGAACGAGTGGATGGTTGATGAGCATACCGGGCAAACGGTTCCTTCCTCTACCCAGGAAGCGCAAGGCGTTGTGCAGATACCCGCCAACTTGGACATGGTGTTGACAACCCAGGCCGGTACCGTGCTCTATGATAACCTGAAACTACAGAACCTGAAAGGGAAAGTGACGCTTAAAGACCAGATAGCCAGGCTGGAAGATGTTTCTTTCAACACGTTGGGTGGCAAGTTTTCCACTACCGGTTCCTATGATTCCAGGGACCTTATCCACCCCAAGTTCTCCTTCGGGCTGGACATTAAGAGCCTTGATTTTCAGGAAGCTTTCAATTCCTTCAACACAATCCAGAAGTTGGCTCCTATTGCCAAACTGTTGGAGGGCGAGTTCTCTACCAAGTTCAACCTTAGTGGAGAATTAGGCAGCGACATGATGCCGGTCATGAGTACGCTTACTGGTAAAGGCCTGGTAGAGGTGGTAGAAGCGGTGGTCTCCAATATGCCTACTTTGGCCAAGATCAGCCAGATCACCAACCTCAAGGAGGTGCAGAACTTCTCGTTGAAAAACCGGGGCTTTGCCGCCGAGATCATTGGCGGGAACCTGGTGGTGAAACCCTTTGATTTCGCCGTGGGCGATATCAAGATGACGGTGGGGGGCACCAACAACATCAGTGGAAAAGTAGACTACGTGGTGGCCATGGATGTGCCTTCCGGCAAGGTAGGAAATGCCCTGGCCGGTAAGATCACCAGCTTAACAGGGGTGCAAAACCTGGATGGTTTAGACCGGGTGACTTTACATTTGGGGGTGACTGGTAATTACAATGACCCCGCCGTGGCGCTGAAAGGCAGCAGCCTGAAAGCTGAAGCCTCCTCTTTAGTGAAACAGGTGGTGACCAATAAACTGGAAGGCGTCAAGGAGAAATACAACGTGAACGTGCCCACCAACAAAGACAGTATCAAAGCCGAAGTAGCCCGGCAACAGCAGGAACTGGAACTCAGGGCCCGGCAAGAACTGGAGGCGAAACGCCAGGAGGCAGAGCAGAAGCTCAGAAACGAAGCCAAGAACCGGCTGAACAAATTGCTGACGCCTAAAAAACCTGCCGCCCCTGTGCCCCCGGTAGACACCACTAAGCAGCAGTAACAGAAATATAAATAGCAGTAACAGAAACCTTTACCTGTAAGGGAGCCGTTTTTGGGGATGTTTTGATAAAACGCCCCAGAAACGGCTTCGTTTTTGTTATAAACCTTCTACCTGTTTTACGTTAAAGCAGGCGGCCACTACTGGTGGCCTGGTCTCCCCTATTTTACCTATTTATGAAAAAACGCTTAGTATTTGGAATGCTGTGGATGGCGGCCTTCGGGTTTGCCTCTTGTTCAGATGAGAAAGACATAGCTGGTTCTGCCCGCATGGAGGTTCGGTTAACGGATGCCCCCGGTGACTACGAAGAAGTAAACGTAGACATACGCGGGGTGCAGGTGCACCGCGAAACGAATGATGACGGCACCGGCTGGACTACCCTGGAGACCATCAAGCCCGGCGTCTACAACCTCCTGGATTTCGCCAACGGCCGTGATACCCTGTTGGCGACCGCCAATCTTCCCGCCGGCCGTATCTCGCAGATCAGGTTGCTACTTGGTGATAAGAACTCCCTGAAGTTGAAAGGCGAATCTACTACCCGGGCCCTTACCACCCCCAGTGGACAGACCTCTGGGTTAAAGCTCCAGCTCAACGCTGACCTTCAGGCTGATGTGACCTATGTGGTGCTCCTGGACTTTGATGCCGCCAAATCTGTCGTGCCCCGCGGCAACAGCGGCCAGTACAACTTGAAGCCCGTGATCAGAACCCTCACCCATGCGGTAGCCGGGGGCATCAGAGGTACGGTCACCCCTGCCGCTGCCAAACCCGGCATCCTGGTCATCTCCGCTGCGAATGATACCATTGGAGGTTTCGCTGATGATGCCGGCCGGTTCCTGATCAAGGGTGTTCCCGCCGGTACCTATAAAGTACAGTTCAGCACCAAAGAACCATACAAGAACAAAGAGCTGCCCAACATTGTGGTGACCAATGACAGAATCACGGAGGTACCCGCTGTATCCTTAAATTAAGGTTGATCATATCATATAAAAGAGAGGGGGAAGCTGTCATAGCTTCCCCCTCTCTTTTATATTTCCTCTGTTTTAGAGTTCCTTTTCTAAAAAAGGCTCCTAAACAAGTCTATCTTAGATTTCCAGATCCTGGCCGTACACAATGCGCACGTAGGTCACGTAGTCAGAGTTGATGGGCTCATGCCCGGCCAACCGCAACTCACGTGCTACCTGGCCCCGGTGATAAGTGGCGTGGTTGATGGCGTGGGTCAGAATATCCTGTACTTTGGTAGAATAAGCTTTGCCTTGGGTATTGGTGTACTCTATAGTGCGGTTCAACTCGGCCTCGTCAGCGTTGGCATATAGCTCTGCCAGTTTAGCGGAGGTTTGCTCATGCAGCTGGTGCAGTTCCGGTAGGGTATGCCGCTGTAGAACCGTTACCGGGCTTTTGGTACCCGTGATGCGGGCAATCCAGATGGCTTGGGCATTCAATGCGTGGCTGAACATCAGCTGGGCATAGTCAGGAAGGTCTCCCTGGATGCGGTCAAAGCTTTTGAGCACGCGCCAGTTCGCCCACACGTTATATTGGGTGAGGTTCTTCAATACGTCGTTCGTAGTCATGGGTAAGGTAAATTAAGACACCTAGAGAGGCCACTGCCTTTCAAAATTGGGCAAAAGTAGTAAACGCGGGACTGAGAAAGAATGTTTAAGTGTACTTTTCCCACAAAGCCCACAGATAAGGTAGAAATACGAAGAGCCCAGCCACCATAGCCGTCAGCGAAGCCACCAACACCGCGCCGGCCGCTATGTCTTTGGCTTTGCCCGCCAGCGGATGGTGGTTGGGTGAGACCAGGTTGACCACTACTTCCAAGGCGGTATTGAAAAGCTCTGCCATCCAGACCAGGCCAATGGCAAAGCAGATCACCACCCATTCCAGGGCTGTTAGGCTAAGGTACAGGCCGGCCGCCACCACCATGCCGGCAGAGATAACGTGCCACCGCAGGTTCACCTCAGACCGGAAAGCCGCCGAGATGCCTTTCAACGCATACCCGAAGCTATTCAGGCGACTTCTGATAAAGGGAGGGCGTCTTCTTTCCATTAGTAGGCCATACGGATTAGCCAATAGGCAGGTGCAATTTCT
Organism: Rufibacter glacialis; assembly: GCF_008271745.1. Lineage (GTDB taxonomy): Bacteria > Bacteroidota > Bacteroidia > Cytophagales > Hymenobacteraceae > Nibribacter > Nibribacter glacialis. The sequence continues at coordinate 557,550 of NZ_VKKZ01000021.1, forward strand.
GCTATTCAAGAGTTCTTACCAAGCAGATGCTTTACAGACTCTAGGCCTCTCTGCCTTGTTTCTACAGAAAAGGCCACTAACTAGTGGCCTTTTCTGTTTTGGTTCTTGCGGTAGTTCCGGTCAGACCTTAATGATGATGTTCTTTTTGTACATGATCCAGAGAATGACCATCCAGAAGAAGATCCAGGTAAGGGCCCAGGCCAAGGAGGCATTGTAAGGGCTGAAGGAAGACGTGTAGAAGGTCTCATACAGGTAAGTCTTGCTGTCTACTTCTCCGGCGGGGGTGTCTACTTTGATCATGCCCATGATCCTGGGAATAAGTCCGGAGAGGAAAAACACGGTAATAGCGTTCACGCCATAAACTAAAAATGGGGTAGTGAATCTCTGGTAGCCTTTCACGTCAATGACCCAATAGCAAAGGCCCAGGCCCAGCATGGCCAACCCTGAAGTATAGAGAACATACGAACTGGTCCAGAGGCTTTTGTTGATGGGGAAATGCAGATCCCAGACCAAGCCCAGGCACGTGCAAATCACGCCCCACACCATGAGCCAGGCGATCTTGTTTCCCATATCGTCTTTCTTCTTGAGCCACTGCCCGGCCAGTACTCCTGTGAGGGCAGTAGCCACGGCGGGCAAGGTGCTCAGAATGCCTTCGGGGTCCCACACCTTCGTTGACTTCCAGAGGTGGCCCGGTAACAGGGTATTGTCCAGCCAAGCGGCCAGATTGGTGGTAGGCAATAAGTTAGAAACGCCAATGCCTGGTACCGGAACAAACATCATCACCACCCAATAGCCTATCAGCAAAAAGGCGATGATCATGATTTGGGTGCGTTTTTCGGTTTTCAGGAAGATAATGGCCGCCAAGATGAAGACCACCCCAATGCGTTGCAGCACCCCCGGTATACGCACCGTTTCGAAGTCGAATTTTGGAAACAAGGCCAAAAACATACCCAGGGCAAACAGCGTCAGGCCCCGCCTGATGATTCTGCCAATAGTTTTGGTATGGCTCTCCGGTATCTGCTTTGCCCCCGAAAAGGCATAGGCAATGGAAACACCTACTATAAAGAGGAAGAACGGGAACACCAGGTCAGTGGGGGTGCAGCCGTGCCAGGCGGCATGTCTGAGGGGCGCATAGATTTTACCCCAGCTGCCGGGGTTGTTCACCAGAATCATAGCCAGCACGGTAATGCCCCTAAAGACATCTAATGACCTGAGTCTTAGTCTAGGTGCGGCACCCGTTGCCTCTGTGGCGCTGGTGGGTAGATTGGGCTGGGGAGTAGAAGTTGTGGTCAAAGTGGTAAAGGTGGGGTGATGAGTTGTTTAGGTGAATTGGGCTGGTGGCGTTTCTACCTGGGGAGCATAAAGCGGTAAAGCATGAAAACCACAGGTTACTTACAAAAATATTCTTTGGCTGCTATTTCTTTTTGTCATCGGCTAAATGGCTCTAAAAGTTTACTTAATAATATAGTAAAATATTCCTGCATGTCATTGAATTTGAAGCATATAAATGAAGAAAATTGCCTTGTTTAAAGTTATGTTTTAGCCGATAATCGGCTAATTGGTAATTTCATAATAAGGGGGACTATATTTGTGATTAAAATTTCTTTTTAATAAAAATAGGCTATTCGGGAAGATTTAATTTTATAAAAATCATCATTATTGCTAATATTATAGCGAAATAAGCAAAAGATTAATTAGTAAGTGAATTTTTTACAAAAGTATCCAAAGAATTAACATTTGCTCTTCTTATTCAGTCCATATGTCATACTTAATACCAGCTAATACAAGATAAGCCTATGAGATAATTTCCTTTTTATTTCCCTTTGACAGATTAACAACAATAACCAATTAGTATCACTTAATTCTCACTTATGAAAATAATGTTACGGCTAATGCTTTTCACCTTAAGCTTGTGTATTGCACAGGCTGGTTTTGCCCAAAGCAAGACCATTACCGGAAGGGTTACCTCTTCTGAAGACGGATCCGCCATGCCTGGTGTGAGCGTAGTAGTGAAAGGAACAACCAACGGTTCTTCCACAGACGGAGATGGCCGTTATTCCATTCAGGCTCCAGTAGGTGGAGTATTAGTTTTCAGTTTTATTGGTACTATTTCCCAAGAGCGTACCATAGGAGAAAGCAATTCCATTGACGTGGTGTTAAGAACCGACTCTAAGGCTTTGGATGAGGTAGTAGTGACGGCCCTGGGTATTGAGGAAAGAAAAGCAGCTTTAGGTTATGCTATCACTGAGGTGAAAGGTGCTGATGTTGCCCAAACCCAACGGGAAAACTTTGTGAACGCTTTGGCGGGCCGAGTGGCCGGCGTAGATGTGCAATCTACTTCTGGCCTTCCTGGAGCATCCGCCTCTATTACTATAAGAGGGGTAAGTTCTTTAAGTGGAAGCAATCAACCATTATTTGTGGTGGACGGTCTTCCTGTAAGCAATAATACCTTTAGTACTGCAGATCTTGCTTCGGCTTCTACCCGGGATTTGGCTAATAGAGGTGTTGATTTCGGTAACAGAGCCTCTGATATCAATCCTGAAGATATTGAATCCATCACCGTTCTGAAAGGGCCAGAGGCCTCTGCCCTTTACGGTATTGATGCCGCCTCTGGGGCCATTGTGATTACCACCAAAAGGGGAAAAGCGGGCCAGGCCAGGATTAACTATAGCAATAGCTTTAGAATGGACCGGCTGATGAAATATCCTCAGGTTCAGCGTACCTACGGAAGAGGTGCCTTGGGTGTGACAGATGAAGGTTCAGCTATAACAACCTATTTTGGAGAGGCCTATGATGAAGGCGATGTTATTTATGATAACGTTAAAAATTTCTTTCAAACCAGCACATCTCAGCGTCATAACTTATCCCTCTCCGGCGGAACAGATGCTACAACTTATCGGGTTTCAACATCTTATATAGATGCCGGTTCATTTGTGCCAAATACTGGGCAAGAAAAATTTAGCCTTTCTTCAGCAATTACTTCCAAGTTAAATAAATATATATCTACAGATGTATCATTTGCTTATACTTTCTCAGATGTAAAATCAGCATTCAGCCTTGGCGGTGGTCCTATGCTAGGATTATTGGCCTGGCCTGCAAATGATGACGCAAGTAACTACTTGGATGTGAATGGCGATAGAAGATACTTCTCTTCCAAAACTCAAGCTGATGCTGGTACTGAGTTAGAGAACCCCTTCTTTAACATCAATAAAAACTCAATCGGAAACATTAGTGATCGTTATATGACCAGTGCTAAACTGGTGATTGATCCAGTTTCATGGTTTAAGTTTGTAGGAAATGTTGGATTAGATTATTTCACCCAAGAAATAAAGATGGTACGCCATGCACAGTCTAATCTGTCTGGTGCCACTGGGGGAGTTTTTGATCAGACCTTGAATACAAGCAGAAACTTAAACATCCAATACTATGGGCAGTTTACTAAGTCATTGCTAGGTAATAAGGTTGGTGTTGATCTTAAGATAGGTAGCGCCGTCAATGACCAGAACAATTACAGTCAGTCTGTAACAGGTCAAAAATACCTAGCCCCTAATTTCTATTCTATAGAAAACACAGACCCAGTTACCCATAGAGGAAGAAACAGGTTATCGCAGAGAAGGTTAATTGGTGCTTTTGCGTCTTTGGGCTTAGATTACAATAAAATGTTGTTCTTGAACTTCACTGGGCGTAACGACTGGAGTTCTACTCTTCCTAAACAGAACAATTCTTTCTTCTATCCTTCTGCTAGTGTAAGCTTTGTGTTCACTGAGCTTGCTCCATTTGCTGATATTAAGAACATTGTTTCCTTTGGTAAGCTAAGAGCGTCTGCTGCGCAGGTAGGTAAAGATGCTGCTCCTTATATGATACGCCCCTGGTTAGAGCCTAGAGCTACAACAGGCGGTGGTTTTGGCTATGCCGCTAATGGCCCATCTGAAGCATTGGTGCCAGAAATGACCACTTCTTATGAAGTTGGGGGTGAAGTTAAATTTTTCAATGACCGTTTAGGAATTGACTTTGCTCACTATAGAAAAGTTTCTAAGGAGCAGATTGTGAGAGGTTTAAGATTAAGTTATGGAACAGGGTTTATCCTGAAAACCTTTAACGCTGGACAAATTGAAACTGGTGGATATGAATTCCAGATCAATGCTACCCCTCTTATCATAAAAGACTTTAGCTGGGACATGAACGTGAACTTCAGCCATAATTACTCAGAGTTGGTGAAGCTTCCTACAGCTATTCCTGAATACTATAACTCTGATACCTGGTTGTATGGCAACGTGAGAAATGGTGCCCGCGTGGGTGGTCCGGTAAACTCTTTTACAGGATATGATTACTTGAGAAACAACAATGGTGATATCTTGATCAGCCCTACAACAGGTTATCCTCTTAGAAATACAACTGATTGGGTAGTGATTGGAGACAGAACACCTGATTTTACAATGGGTGTAGGAAATACCTTCAAGTACAAAGGCCTTTCCTTAAATTTCCTACTTGAAATTAGAAGTGGCGGGGACGTATTCAATGCTACTGAACATTTCCTTACGGTTCGCGGCTTGAGTATGAGAACGTTGGATCGTTTTCAACCTAGGGTTTATCAAGGTGTGATTCTGGATGGCAGAGAAAATTCAGATAACCCTACTAGAAACAATATTGTCATTAATCCGGCTACTGACCCTACCTACTATTCTTCCACACTATTGGATATAGACTTTATAGAGAAGGATGTAAAATGGGTTCGCTTACGAGATGTAACATTGCGGTATAATCTACCTACCTCTTTGCTTCAGGCCACAAAAATTGCCAAGTCTGCTAATATTTTTGTTACCGGCACAGACTTATTTATTATTTCAAATTATTCTGGCCTAGACCCAGTAGGTAGTGCAACAAGCTTGGCTACAGGTGGAAGTGGTGGATATGGCTTTGATTATGGTAATATGCCAATGCCTATGGGGCTGAATGTTGGGATTAATATTGGATTTTAATTGTTATTGAATATGAGGAAATTATTATATACTTCTCTTGTCGCAGCTAGTTTACTTGCCTCCACAGGATGCGAGACTTGGTTAGATGTTAATACTAACCCTAATGGGCCAGATCAGGCAGTGGATCCACACCTGTATCTTGCCCCAATTCAGTCTGAGATTGGATTAGCTCTTCAGTTTGATGCCCGTTATTTAGCAAAGTACATTGGTAACTGGCACCAGTCAACAACAGAAACTATCTGGGATAGACATGGATACGTGAATAGTGTGGCTGACCTTTCTCAACAATTGTGGAGATCAACATATTTCACCAGTGGCCTTAATCTACGTGATTTGATCCTGAAAGCGGAGGAGCAGAAGAAGTGGGATTTCGCCGGGATTGGGTATGCGCTCCAGGCTTATAACTGGCAGATGACCACAGATTACCATGGTGAGATAATTGTGTCGCAGGCTTTTGATCCTTCCAGATCAGACTTCGATTATGATTCGCAGGAGTTTGTTTATGAAGAGGTAAGAAGGCTTTCTCAAAAAGCCCTTGATGCATTCGCGAAGGGGAGAAAGGAAATCCATCCTAATTCTCGGATTAAAGATGGCGATTTAATTTATGGACAGTTCCATAATGCTAACAGCCCAGATCCAGACATGGCCATCAGAGATAAATGGGAAAGGTTTGTATACGGCTTGTTAGCTATCAACGCCAACCATATGTCTAATAAGGCTACTTACGCAGCCCAGTGGGCTCCTAAAGTGATTGAATACGTAGATAAGTCTTTCCAAGGCAATGCAGATGATGCTTCCATTAGATTTGAGGGAGTTGTAAATGGCAATGCGAACTTCTTGGGGCCAATGCGTGGCAACTTCCTGACCGTACGTCAATCAAGATTCATTACTGGGTTATTGGGTGGCAATAACCCAGTATTTAGAAATGTGGATGCCGCTAATGGAACCATAACCCCTAAGGTAAAAGACCCTATTCTTACGGCTGAGCACATCAAGGATCCGCGTATAGGTATTATGTTGGCACCCTCCCCCAGCGGGAAGTACACCGGGATTGGATTTAGCGGAACAGCTGAAATTACAGTTGCAAATGACCGGCCGCTAAACCTTTATGGTACTACTTCAGACGTGGCTACTGCCAATGCTACTGCACAAGGAAAGTATTTATTCCAGAACGCTGCCAGATTCCCTATCATGACGTATGCACAGCTACAGTTTATAAAAGCTGAGGCTGCCTTAAAATTAGGGAATAAGACAACAGCGCTAGCTGCCTACCGAAACGGCGTTGAAAAGCATATGGATTTTGTTTACTCTCTTGGTACAGCTGCAGAGAAAGCCACGTTTGACCAAAGGAAAACTGCATATTTAGCAAATCCAGAATTATTTCCAAGTGCTAACAACCTTACCCTAGGCCATATCCTAATGCAAAAATACGTTGCTCAATGGGGTTGGGGCTTTATTGAAACTTGGTCTGACCTTAGAAGATATGATTACAATGTAGCAACTGAAGTTGATCCAAAGTCAGGAACTGCCAGACCAGTTTTTGCAGGGTATGAATTACCCCCTATCTACTTTGGGGAAAATGGAGACCAACCTGCGCAAAGAGTTCGCCCTCGCTATAATTCAGAATACATCTGGAATAGAGCAGCATTAGCGAAGATTGGCGCATTAGAAAATAACTACCATGTCAAACCAATGTGGTTTAGCGAACAATAATCAAAAGGTTTCATAATATGAAAAAAGCTTTTAGAAATATATTGGCTTTCCTTGCCTTAGGAACACTCCTTGGAGCCTGTGAGGAAAACGCAATCATTGAGAAAACTGAGTATGTTACGTCAGGTGCTGATATAAAATTCTCTGTTGCTGCCCAAGATGCCCCTATGGTAAATTTTTACCTGAACGGGCAAAAAGTCACCGCCAAAACTCCTAGTAATGGTAGAATTGTTGGGTTGGCGTGGAGAGATGGCGCATTAGCCAATGCTATTCATCCAGCAAATTATGGATACGTAAACGTACCCGCTGGAAGCTATACGTTATCAGCTATTGACACTACAACAATAGCCGGTACTACGAATCTTAAAATGAATGAAGTTTTGAAGACGAACATTCAGCTAAATGAAAAGGAAAGGTATACGGCATATCTAGTTGGCCAAGGCGGAAATTATGAGTTCCTGACTGTTAAAGATGAAATACCACCTTATGATTTTAGCAAATCTTACCTCAAGTTTGTAAATGCTATGGCAGGTGCACCTGGTAAATTTACCATCAAGGCAGTGGGGACTTCTCCGGTGACAGATACAGTGGTGATTGCTTCTAAGGTGTCTTTCAAAGAGGCTACCAACTATGTTACCATTCCCCCAGGGACCTATAACATCGCTGTATTCTTAGAAGGAAAATCCACTGCTTATACAACTTGGACATCAGGTAACATCCAGCCAGGAAGAACTTATACCTTCTTTACAAGAGGCAATTATATAGCTTCTCCAACTACTGTTAACAGACAACTGATGAGAGATAGGTAAAATATTATCTTTCTGAATCGTCCTGCTATAAGTTGACAGATTTACCATTTCCCGGTTTGCTTCAGCAGACCGGGATTTTTATTTGCTGTTGGTGTACTTGTTCAGGTGCCCTCATCTGCAAGGATAAGTGGGGCCTGTGATGATTGTATAGTTCCACCGCTTGTCTGGCCAATAGCTCTGCCTGCTGCAGGTCAGCCAACACTCTGCCCAGGCCGAATTCCTCTTTCAGCGTGCGGTTCATGCGCTCGGCCAGGGCGTTCTCGTACGGGTCCGAGCCCTGGGTCATGCTCATCCTCATCCCGTTCC
>NZ_VKKZ01000022.1 GCF_008271745.1 Rufibacter glacialis
GCGAAAGATAATGGTGGCTATGTCGCGGGTGTCCACCTCTTCCCATTCCGAACAGAGAAGTTAAGCCCCGCCGAGCCGATGGTACTGCGGTCACACGCGGGAGAGTAGGTAGCCGCCAACCCCCTTATACCAGACACCCCACCCCCCGGAAGGAGGCGTGGGGTGTCCTGCGTCTATACCCTAGGAGAAGGGGGGGGAGGGAAGGGAGGGATTCTTACGCTCTTTTAGTGCTTATTCCTATAGCCTATCCCAGACCCAACCGCTGAAATTTCCTCAACTGCTGAGGGCAGCTCCTCTTTACTGGCTTCTTCATGCTCCCGTAGTTTACTCTCTTTAAGGTTCCTAGAAAGACCCTTGTTTACTGTTGCTGGAAGGTTCTTTATTGATTTAATATAGTATAAGTGAGAAATCAAGAGAGGTATTCAGTGGGATTAAGTTATTCAGAAGGTTTAGGAGTAAAGGGAAGTAAGAAAGTTGGTTTATCTTGAATGGAAATTCCTCTTTATCTTCATCACACGATAAAAGCGAAAGCCGGTGAAGCAGGAATGATCATTCCTGCTTCACCGGCTTTCGCTTTTAATTCCTTTGCTGTTCTTGAATTGGTTTCTGCCCTAGAACAGATTTACACCTGTGTAGGTGAAGGGGGTGATGGTATGCAATTCTTTTTTAAGAGCTTCAGAGATTGCTAGACCTTCAATGAAATTCCTGATGGATACCTCCGTTATTTTCTCATTCGTTCTGGTTAAGCCTTTCAATGCTTCATAAGGAGCTGGGTACCCTTCTCTTCTCAAAACTGTCTGAACTGCTTCTGCTACCACTGCCCAATTTTCTTCTAGATCCTGGTTGAGGGCTTCCTGGTTTAGCTGGAGCTTGCCTATTCCTTTCTGCAGTGATTTCAACGCTAATAAAGAATGAGAGATAGGTACGCCAATGTTCCTTAACACTGTAGAATCAGTCAAATCCCTTTGTAATCTTGAAATGGGTAGCTTTTCTGATAAATAGGCGAAAATCGCATTCGCTAATCCTAGGTTGCCCTCCGCATTTTCAAAATCAATAGGGTTCACTTTGTGGGGCATGGCGGAGGAACCAATTTCGCCTTCCTTGATTTTTTGTTTGAAGTAGCCCATGGAAATGTACTGCCAGATATCCCGGGCAAAATCCACCAGAATGGTATTGATCCTTTTTATGGTGTCAAAGAGAGCCGCTAAATGATCATAATGCTCAATTTGGGTAGTAACCTGGCTTCTCTGTAACTGAAGCTTTTCCTTTAGGAACGTGTTGCCGAAGGCCACCCAATCTATAGAGGGATATGCCACAAAGTGGGCATTGAAGTTACCAGTGGCTCCACCGAATTTCCCAGCAAAAGGGATTTGCTCTAGTAAAAAGAGTTGTTGTTCCAGACGCTCCACGAAGACCTGCACCTCCTTACCCAATTTGGTAGGGGAAGCAGGTTGTCCATGGGTGTGGGCTAGCATGGGGATATCCTTCCATTCACTTGCCAGCGTAGCTAACGTTTCTTTCAATTGAGACAAAACAGGGAAATACTCTTCCTGCAATGCCCTCTGCAAGGACATAGGTATGGCGGTGTTATTGATATCCTGCGAAGTAAGACCAAAGTGCACGAATTCTTTCTGATCACCTATTCCTAATTGCTGGAACTTCTCCTTTATAAAGTACTCCACCGCCTTCACATCATGGTTGGTGACTTTCTCGGTTTCCTTGATGGTTTGAGCATCTTCAGGAGAAAAGTCTTCATAGATCTTCCGCATGGAGGAGAACAGCGAGGCGTCAATGCCCTGCAACTGGGGGAGCGGAAGTTCACAAAGGGAGATAAAGTATTCTACCTCCACCAGCACCCGGTAGCGGATAAGGGCGTATTCAGAAAAATAAGCAGCCAGGGAAGCTACCTGACCCCGGTACCTACCGTCAATGGGTGAAATAGCCGTAAGCGCAGTTAAATTCATATTCACTAGATTTTACCCAAAGATAGGAAGGAAGATCAGAACCTCTAGTACCTAGAACTTATACCTACTGCTTTCGTGTTCCTTTAGATAAACCTTGTAAATAAGTCTTCGTATTTATCCAGTTGCCTTGCTAGCCGCGTTATTGTGTCAAGTATTGCATTAGTTTTGCAGTTTGGAGTAAAATTTGCGATGGCTCTCCGCAGTATCATTAACCATAGAAACCACCTTGTCAAAGTTCAGAGATTTTTTTGTCAGGAATAAAAAGAAGCTATTGATTGGAGCGGGCGTGTTCCTCTCCTTATTGATCATATCCTTTGTAGCCTTCCTGCTAAACCGCGAGAGGATCTTACAGTTCGCGGTAGCCAAAGTGATCAAGAAGGTAGAGAGCAAATACCCCGCTGATCTACAGATAGGAAAAGCAGAATTCAAGGACTTCAACACTGTTTTGGTCACCAACATTGCGTTACTGCCCCAAAACCAACCAAAGCTCCTTCAAATAGATACCGTAGAAGCTACCGTAAGTTTCCGGTCTCTCTTTCTAGGAAGAATGGTTTTCAAGCAATTTGACGTGGCCAATGGGATGGTAACAGCCTTCAAGCAAGACAGTACCGATAACTTTTCCTTCCTATTCAAGAAGAAAGGCAAGGGCGAACCGGCAGACACTACCGCAAAAAGCTCTAATTACGGCACCTTATTGAATAAATTGATTGAAACTGCTTTTGAGAATGTGCCAGATGGCGTGAATTTCCGGAACATGGGAGTTCTGTTCAAGAACGAGGGCCGCACCATCAGCATGAACTTGCCCACCCTTTTGGTGGAAGACGGAGGTATTGATGCCAGAATGACCATCACCACAGATTCTGTGACCAATACCATGTATGTGAAAGGGCTTATTGACCCTGCTAAATACCTTCTTTCGGCTAAGTTCTACGGAGACAGCCAATCAGGAAGTATTGAGGTACCCTACATTGAGCAGAAATTTGGGGCCACCATGCGTTTTGATACCCTCAGTCTTAGCATCACAGATAAGGTGTACAAAAACAACCAGCTGACCATCAGAGGGGAGTCTAGCGCATACGGCCTTGTCTTGAACCACCCCAAGATAGCCGATGAGAACGTAACCGTGCAGAATGGGGCTCTGAAGTATGTGATTACCCTGGGAGACCATTATTACGCCCTGGAGCCGGAGTCTGAGGTCCGGATCAACAAGGCCATCTTCTATCCGCAGCTCACTTATGAGACCAAGCCAAGCCGTAAAATCGGCATCAAGGTAGATTCTCCGGAGATACCAGCCAATGACTTGTTCTCCTCGTTGCCTCCAGGGCTTTTTGATACGTTCCAGGGCATCAAAGCCACGGGAACGTTCAAATACAAAATGAATTTCTTCGTAGACATGGCCCAGGTGGATAGTCTGAAGTTTGACTCAGACCTGGATGCCAAGAACTTCCAGATCACAGATTTCGGGCCAAACGACCTACGGAAGTTGAACACCGAATTTGTCCATACGGTGTATGAAAAGGGTAAGCCAGTGCGGTCTTTTGCCGTGGGACCGTCTAACCCTAATTTCACCCCATTCAACCAGATTCCCCGGTACCTGAAATACGCGATCTTAACGGCCGAGGACCCCCGGTTCTTTACCCATAAGGGCTTCCATGAAGGCGCCTTCCGCCATTCGCTTATCACCAATATCAAAGAAGGTTCTTTTGTGCGGGGCGGCAGTACCGTATCTATGCAGCTGGTGAAGAACGCTTTCCTGACCAGAAAGAAAACCATCACCAGAAAGGTGGAGGAATCCTTGATCGTCTGGATAATTGAAAACCTGCGCTTAACGCCTAAAGAGAGAATGTATGAGGTATACCTCAACATTATTGAGTGGGGCCCCAACGTGTACGGCGTAAAGGAGGCGGCGAATTTCTACTTCTCTAAATCGCCTAGCCAGCTTAACCTGGAGGAAAGCCTGTTCCTGGCCAGTATCGTGCCCAAGCCTAAACAATACCGTACCTATTTTGATGTCTACGGAGGGCTACGGGCGTACCCAAGGTATTTCTTCAAGCTGATTACCGGTAACATGTTGAAAAGGGGTTTGATCTCCTCCTCAGAGCACGCCAGCGTGTCGCCGTATGTGAACCTCAACGGCCGGGCCGGAAGCTTTATCATTGCCAAACCAGACACTACCCAGATCATGGATACCCTGCAATTGGCACCCATTGATCTGCTTGATTTTTAATTGTTCATTTCCCCCAACAGAAAAGGCTACGTTGCATAAACGTAGCCTTTTCTTTTAGGAGGATGTGTAGTAAGGAACGGGGTTACTAGTTTTACTGCTGTTTTTAAGAAACCAGCCTAGAAACAAGAAGAACCTTTCCAGCCTCCTTCACTTGCATAGCGAAGTATACTCAGCAATAAAGTAGGATAGGTAGACGAGGCGGGAGATGCCCTGAAAAAGCACTGCCCCCGTTTAGAGGCTGTTTTGCAGAAAACAATCTCTAAACGGGGGCAGTGAAATTAGAAAGGCAACGTGTTATGCCTGGTCTTCTTCCTGGCCGGTGAAAGGTACTGGCGGCTTCTCCTTCTTCGGGAAAATGAGGGACAGTACCACAGAGGTGGTAAGAATAAACGCGACTACCCCCAGCGCCACCAACATGTTAATGTGGTAGAAATCCTGCAGGATGAGCTTGGCGCCAATGAAGATCAAGATGACAGAAAGGCCGTAGTGCAGGTAATGGAACAACTGCATGATTCCCGCCAAAGCAAAGTACAGCGCTCTTAGACCTAGCAAAGCAAACACGTTGGAGGTGTACACAATGAAGGGGTCTTTGGAGATAGCCAGAATAGCTGGGATAGAGTCTGCTGCGAAGACGATGTCAGTGGTCTCCACCATGATCAGGACCAGGAACAGCGGCGTGGCAAAAAGGGTTTTATCAAGGCGTACAAAGAAATTGCCTTCATAGTGGCGCTTGGTGATGGGCATGTAACGGCCCACGAATTTCACCACCGGGTTCGCACTGGGGTCAAGGTCCTCGTCGCCGGAGGAGGTAGCCATCTTGATACCCGTGAAAATCAGGAACCCACCCAGGATGTAGACAATGAAGTGGAACTTAGCCAATAACGCAACGCCCACCAAGATGAAGACGGCCCTGAAAAACAAGGCCCCTAACACGCCCCAGAACAGGATTTTGTGCTGGTACTTGGCAGGTACCTGAAAGTAATTGAAGATCAAAATGAACACGAAGAGGTTGTCTACGCTCAGGGACTTCTCAATCAGGTAAGCCGTCAGGAATTCAAGGGCAGGGCCGCTTCCTTTCCAGTAATAGACAAGAACGTTGAAGGCCATGGAAAGGGCAATCCAGAAAGCACTCCACCACAGGGCCTCTTTGATTTTCACCTCGTGGGTTTTCCGGTGGAAGACGAACAGGTCCAGGGCCAGCAATAGGAGGACAAAGGCGTTGAATCCTACCCAAAATAAGATGTCTGTATTCACTGCTATAGGGTTGGGGTTAGAGACAAAGATATAGGTCGCCGGCAGGGTCTGAACCGCAGGCAAAGCATACCATCATAAAAAAGAAAGGGAAAGATACGCCTAAACAACCGCAAAACCATGATGACGGACCAAGGCAATTTTTTTGAACAGGCCTTGATTCTCTTACAAAAGAGCGGCCACAGAGGCAATCTTCCGGCGGTCAAACTTCCGGAAGTAGCTGGCTACCTTCATCTGGATAACGCCCAGGAACGCCTCTTTGATAATCCCTTTGCTCATCTTTGACTGGCCTTTGGTGCGGTCTGTGAAAATGATGGGCACCTCCTTTATCTTGAAGCCATACATGTAGGTTAGAAACTTCATCTCAATCTGGAAGGCGTAGCCAATGAATTTGACTCTGTCTAGGTTGATGGTTTCCAGCACCCGGTGGTGGTAGCATTTGAAACCTGCGGTGGCGTCATGAATGGGCATGCCCGTGATAAAGCGTACGTACCGGCTGGCAAAGTAGGAGAGCAGCACCCGGCTCATGGGCCAATTCACTACGTTCACGCCGTTGCTGTACCGGCTACCGATGGCCAGGTCATAGCCGTCTTCATTACACGCCTTGTACAGCTTGATCAGGTCTTTAGGATTGTGAGAGAAATCAGCGTCCATCTCAAAGATGTACTCATACCCGGCACGCAGTGCATATTTGAATCCATGGATGTAGGCGGTGCCCAAACCCAGCTTGCCTTTGCGCTGCTCCAGGAACAGGCGGTCTGGGTATTCGGTCTGGAGGCGCAAAACTGCCTCAGCGGTGCCGTCAGGGGAATTGTCGTCTACAATAAGAATATGGAAAAGGTGTGGGAGCGAGAAAATTTTCCTGATTATCGCTTCAATGTTTTCTATTTCATTGTAGGTCGGGATGACCACCACAGACTCTTTCATCCCCCAAATATAATCTATAAGGGTTTATGGAAAAGAGGGCCGTTGGGAATATATTTTTTGGGCCAGTTGTTTCGCGTGCCGCACGCAGTCGGGCACGGCGGGGCCGGTAAGCCAGTTGGCACAGGCATAGAGCTGCTCTGGCTCCAGAAGTTCCAGGAGCTGGTGCACATCATTGATGAACATGTCAGCCTGCGGGAAGCCAGTGGGCCACCGGTAGCAGTGCTGAAACACGGGAAGCTTGGACGAGATGGAATAGTTTTCCCGCAGTTCCTCGTGTACCTGCAGCAGAATCTCCGCCTCGGGCAATTGGGCAGCCTCCGGGGCCTGGCTGCCGCCTATGAAGGAAGTGAACAAGACTTCATCTGGTGGACAGGTGCCCGGAAAAAGGGAACTGCTCCAGACCGCCCCCAAACTGAAGGGGTTCTCTTTCTGCGGATGCAGCGCCCCAAACCCAGCCAGCGGATATCCAACGGCATGCTTCCGGTAGGCGGTATGCACCACTGTGAGGGGTACGTACGTCACATTATATAGGGCGGCCGCCAAACCAGGCGAGGTGAAGTCAAGCAGTTCAGCGGCGGCGTGGGCAGGCAAGGCGATGACCACGGCATCAAACTCCTCATCGCCTAGCCCTTCCACGTCATGCTGGATGCTGAGCAGGTATTTCCCCTTGGCCCGGTGGATCATCTCCACCTTGTGGTCCAGGTGCAGCGACACCAACTTGGAGGCAATGGCCTGGGGAAGGGACTGCAGGCCGTTCACCAGGGAAACCACCGGTTTAGATGGCAAGTCTTGCTGTAGGTCCAGCCCTTTCAGTACCGAGCCATGTTCCCTTTCCAGTTCCTTCAAACCCGGAAAGGTTCTCTCCAACAGGAGCTTGTCTGGGTCGCCGGCGTACAGGCCCGCCACCATAGGGTTGATCAGGTAGTCCACCACTTCCTGCCCAAACCGGCGCTGGAAAAACTGACTTACCGTTTCCTCCGGGATTTCCTGGGGGGGTAGTTGCGTCTCCTGGGAGATCTGGAGCTTGGTGCGCCAATGGAAGAAGGAATCCTGCAACAGGAGCTTCGGCGTAGACGGCAGACAATAGAATTCCCCGTCTTTCCTGATGTACCGGTGGGTGCTTTGGGGAGTAGGGCGGAGGACATCCTCTTCCAGTTTCAGCTCTTGGAGAAGCTCTTCCAGTTCCTGGTTCATTTGCAGGGAATGTGGCCCCAACTCAAGCTGATACGGCCCGTGTTGCATGCTTTTGATCACGCCGCCCACTTCAGGTTCACTCTCAAACAGGTCATAACGCACCCCTAGCTTCTGAAGGTAGTAAGCTAAGGCCAATCCTGAAATACCTGCTCCTATGATGGCTACGCGCATGAA
Organism: Rufibacter glacialis; assembly: GCF_008271745.1. Lineage (GTDB taxonomy): Bacteria > Bacteroidota > Bacteroidia > Cytophagales > Hymenobacteraceae > Nibribacter > Nibribacter glacialis. The sequence continues at coordinate 7,738 of NZ_VKKZ01000022.1, forward strand.
GGGGGACGTTGGTGGTAGGTAGTTAACGTACGTAAGCGGGATTAACACGTTCTTCACCCATTTTAGAGAATATAGGGCAAAAACGGTATGCCCTGAAAAAAGCATGCTGCATTCTCTTTACTTTTGAGGCCATGGAGAAACAGCAACAACCGGTTCCTTTGGCCAAGGCGGTGTTTTTAGATCGTGATGGGGTCCTGAATGTGGAAAGGGGTGAATACACCTGGCGGCTACAGGATTTTGAAGTATGCCCAGGTGTGCCGGAAGCTTTGGCCCTCTTGAAACAGCACGGCTACCTGTTGGTAGTAGTCACGAACCAAGCCGGAATCACCAAAGGCCTTTATACCAAAGAAGATGTATTAGCCTGCCACGTCAAACTTCAGGCCGCCTGCGGCCACCTGATAGATGCGCTCTACATGGCGCCGGGCCATCCGTCTAAGTCAGAGTCCCTTTCCAGGAAGCCCAACAGCCTGATGCTGGAGAAAGCCATTGCCAGGTTCCACCTGTACCCGGCGGCCTGCTGGCTTGTAGGTGACCAACCGCGTGACCTGCAAGCGGCTCAATCTTGCGGCATCTCAGGCATATTAGTAGGGCCACACCCACCAGGTACCCATCCCCAGCAGAAAAGCAATCTACTGGAAGCCGCCCAATTCATTGTGGCCAAAACCGCCTGAGGAACCATACCAAAGCAGGCGCTAGAGAGCCTGCCAAGTGTAAGGTGTTCTAATAGTTGGTTGTAGGAGGAAGTGGCTAGCTGAAGGAACTGGTTTTGTACCCTCTTTAAGGCTCCTCTGGATTTTTGATTGCATAGCTTCTTCAAAGGAAAACTGTTTTCCAAGGCTTTTCTCAAAAAGAGTCTCAAAACAGCCGTTTCTCCCAAAAAGACAACAGGTAGGGAAGTTGTTTCTTCTGGGGCATTACATAAGAAAACCCCGGAAGAAAACTCCCGGGGCTTCAATAAGGTCGAGTATCGTCAGAAGAACGTTATCCGTTCACTTTGCTGGTAACCGGAGCCTTGGCAACGGCTTTCACCATTGCTTTCTGCTCTACAGAGCGATCAGATTTTTGTGAGTACGCAGGGCAGGTAGATGATTTGCAAGAGGCAAAGCCCAGTACGCAGATGGAAGCTAACAGAAACAGGTTCTTCATATTATTCAGTATACAAACATATAAGGTATTCTACTTCAAATCTAAGGTTTTTGTTTAGGATTAAAACCCTTTTCAAAAAATATTTCTTAGTCCTTATATCCTAGAATCTGAAGCATAGAATCCACGTTCTGCTCCTCAGCGAAAACCCATGATTTGAGGCTGCCGTCGGCTTCGCGGTCAATGATCACGTGCTTGGGCGAGGGGATTAGGCAGTGCTTGATGCCGCCGTAGCCACTAAGGCTTTCCTGGTAGGCGCCCGTGTGGAAGAACCCAATGTACTGCGGCTCTGCCTGCTCTTTCTGAACCTTGGGCAAAAACACCTGGAACGAGTGCATCTCAGAGTTGTAGTAATCCTGGCTGTCACAGGTTAAGCCGCCAATGTTCAGGCGCTGGTAGTCTTTGTCCCAGTTGTTGAGGGCAAACAAGATATAACGTTGGTTCAGGGCCCAGGTGTCTGGCAGGTTGGTGATGAAAGACCCGTCAATCATGTACCACAGCTCTTTGTCGTTCTGCAGCTTGGTATCCAGAATAGAATACACGTGCGCGCCGCTTTCCCCTACGGTGTAAATCCCGAACTCCGTGAAGATGTTGGGCTCCGGCACGCCTTCCTCACGACAGATGCGTTGGATGGTGCGTAGGATCTCCTCAATCATGTACCGGTAGTTGTAGTCAAACTGGATAGAGGTCTTGATGGGGAAACCGCCGCCAATGTCAATGGTGTCCAGGTCTGGGCACAGCTTCTTCATCTCGCAGTATTTGTGCACAAAACGGCTCAACTCAGACCAGTAGTAAGACGTGTCTTTGATACCGGTGTTGATGAAATAGTGAAGCATCTTAAGCTTGAACTTAGGATTGTTCTCTATCTTGGTCTTGTACAGGCCCACCACATCATTATAGTTGATGCCCAGGCGGGAGGTGTAGAACTGGAACTTAGGCTCCTCGTCAGAGGCCAGCCTGATGCCCACCTGGCACTCGCCGTTCACAAACTCCTCGTAGTGGTCAATCTCGCCCAAATGATCCAGTACCGGCGTCACGTTCTTGAAGCCATCGTTGATCATGGAGGTGATATGGTCGCGGTACAGCTCGCGCTTGAAGCCGTTGCACACCACAAACACATCTTTGTTTACCTTGCCTTTTTCAAATAATGCCCTGATAATAGGCATGTCAAAGGAAGAGGAGGTTTCAATGTGGATGTCGTTTTTCAGGGCTTCCTCCAAAACAAAGGAGAAATGCGAGGACTTGGTGCAATAGCAGTACGTGTAGGTGCCCTGGTAATTCAGTTTCTCCATGGATTCCTTGAACAGGATCTTGGCTTTCTGAATCTGGGAACTGATTTTTGGCAGGTAGGTAAGGCGCAACGGCGTGCCGTATTGCTTTACCAGTTCCATCATGGGAATGCCGTTGAAAGAGAGTTCGTTGTTATGGACAGTGAATTCCTCCGTAGGGAAATCAAAGGTTTGGTGTATGAGGTCTGTGTATTTATCCATTATAATGTAAAGGGGTATCCAAAGCGGATACCGTGCGAAATTGCTTGTATTTTACCATCTTTGCAAAAACTAGTTTCCGTTTTGCATGAAAAAAATCAGACTGATAGAAGTGAAATCTGAGTTGGGGGCAGGAACACGCGGAGCTAGTTTGGGCGTAGACGCCCTTAAAATTGCGTGTCTGAACAAACATTCAGATTATTTCAAGCGGTTCAACACCATAGAGGTACCCAACCTCAATGATGTCTTGTTTGAAAAGAACCTCTTCCCGCATGCCAAATACATTGACAGTGTGCTGCAGACGTACAAACGCATCAGTAACACTGTTGAACAAACATTAGGGCTGGGAATGTTCCCGTTGCTGCTGGCCGGTGACCATTCCAATGCCGGCGGCACCATTGCGGGCATCAAGGCCGCGTATCCAGACAAAACGCTGGGGGTGATATGGGTAGACGCCCACGCTGACATCCACTCGCCTTATACCACCCCCTCTGGCAACATGCACGGCATGCCCTTGGCCGCCTCATTAGCCGAGGACAACAAAGACTGCAAAGTCAATGACGTTGACTCAGAGACCCTGTTTTTCTGGGAAGCCCTGAAGAAAGTAGGTACTGACAAGCCGAAGATCAGACACGAGCACATTGTCTACATTGTGACCCGTAGCTATGAGAAGCCCGAGGTGTACCTCTTTGACAAGCACAACATCAAGAACTTCACCTACCCAGAAGTCATCGCCAAAGGCATAGAGCAGGTGGCCGAAGAAGCCTTGCACCGCCTTCGGGAGTGTGACATCATCTACGTCTCTTTTGACGTGGACAGTCTGGACTCCAAGTTCTCCAAAGGCACTGGTACCCCGGTAGAAGTGGGCCTGAACGTGGACCAAGCCAAGCAACTGTGCTACCACCTGGTCAGCGACCCCAAAGTGGTGTGCTTTGAGATGGTGGAAATCAACCCCACGCTAGACGCGGAGAACACCATGGCCCAAAACGCCTTTGACATATTAGAATATACCACTGAAGCCATTCAGAACCGTTTGGCCCAAGAAGCCCAAACGGCGCCTACTGCTTAACCACAGATGAAACAACTTGAAAACCAGATTGCCCAGGCCTTGAGCCAGGCCTTACAAGATACTTTCCAGCACGCCCTGCCCGCCCAGCAGATCAACCTGCAGCCTACCCGCAAAGAGTTTGCCGGTACGTTCACCTTTGTCACCTTCCCGCTCACCAAAGCCTTAGGCAAAGGCCCGGAGCAGATTGGCCAGGCGCTGGGAGAAGCCTTGACCCAACAAGCCCCGCAGGTAGCCGGCTACAACGTGGTGAAAGGGTTCCTCAACATTGAGATCAAAGACAGCGTGTGGCTGCAGCAATTCTCAGAACAGGTGGCAGGTTTAGGTGCTAATTCTGAGGAAACAGGTCAAAAACAGCGGGTGGTGGTAGAGTATTCTTCGCCCAACACCAACAAGCCCCTGCACCTGGGGCACCTGCGCAACAACTTCCTGGGCTATTCCGTGGCCGAGATCCTGAAAGCCGCCGGATATGACGTGATCAAAGCCAACCTGGTGAACGACCGCGGCATCCACATCTGCAAGTCCATGATCGCCTATGAGAAATTTGGGCAGGGAGAGACCCCAGAGAGTGCCGGCATCAAAGGCGACCACCTGGTGGGCAAATACTACGTGGAATTTGACAAAGCCTATAAAAAGGAGATAGATGCACTGGTAGCCCAGGGCATGGACAAGGAGCAGGCCAAGAAGCAGGCGCCCCTGATGCTGGAAACCCAGGAGATGCTCCAGAAATGGGAGCAGCATGACCCCGCCACCATTGCCCTTTGGGAAAAGATGAACGGCTGGGTGTACCAGGGCTTCAACGCCACCTACCAGAACATTGGGGTGGATTTTGACAAGTTCTACTATGAGTCAGGCACGTACCTGCTGGGCAAAGACCGCGTAGAGGAAGGCCTGGAAAAAGGCGTGTTTTTCAAAAAAGCCGATGGATCTGTCTGGATTGACCTCACCGAGGAAGGACTGGATGAGAAACTGGTGCTCCGCGCCGACGGAACTTCGGTGTACATCACGCAAGACCTCGGCACCGCCGAACTCAAATACCAGGACTTCCGCTATGACCAGTCTGTCTACGTGGTGGCTGATGAGCAGAACTACCATTTCCAGGTGCTCAAAGCCATCCTGAAGAAACTGGGCAAACCCTATGCTGATGGCATCTTCCACCTGTCTTACGGTATGGTAGACCTACCCAGCGGCAAGATGAAGTCGCGGGAGGGCACGGTGGTAGACGCCGATGAACTGGTGCAGGAGATGATTGACACGGCCCGCCAGAAAACCGATGAGCTAGGCAAGATTGACGGGTTCTCTTCTGAGGAGGCCCAACAGCTGTACCATACCCTGGCCATGGGTGCGCTCAAGTACTTTCTTCTGAAAGTGGACCCCAAGAAGCGCATGCTGTTCAACCCAGAGGAGTCCATTGACTTCAAGGGCAACACCGGGCCGTTCATCCAGTACACCCACGCCCGTATTGCTGCTATCCAACGCAAAGCCCAGGAATTGGGGATCGTTGCCGAGGCCGGTTCTTTCTCTGAGGTGGAGGTGCTGCATGAAACGGAGCGCGAGGTGCTGGTTTTGCTCAATTACGCAGACTCCATCATTGCCGAGGCCGCCCGCAACTACGCGCCTTCCATTATTGCCCAATATGCCTTTGACGTGGCCAAGAGCTACAACCGGTTCTACACCGAGGTACCTATCTTCCAGGAGGCGAACGCGCAGGTGTTGAGTTTCCGGATTGCTTTGTCTGCCCAGGTAGCCAAGACCCTGAAGCGGGTGATGGGCTTGCTGGGGATTTCCGTGCCGGAGAGAATGTAAGTAGACGGATGCTGAAACGCCGGTCCCGGTTTCTGGTCTAAGAGACGGCGGCCGGCGTTTCAGGCTGCTTTTCTGAAAAAGGGCTTCAAAACGCCCAGGGGTATCGCCTGGAGCGAAGAAAACCAAAGTGCCCCAAACCGGGTTAAAGAATAATAACGCATTGATTGTCATGCAAAAACTGATCACCCTTTTCTCGCTCACCCTGTTGACTGCTTGTTCCAGTCCGGGAGTTACCTCTAAAGAGAAATCTACTTCTACCACTATGAATACCGCCCAGGAATCTTCTATCTACAGCATTCCGTTGCACACCATAGACGGAAAAGAAACCACCCTTAAGAACTACAAGGGAAAGAAAGTCTTGATCGTGAATGTGGCCTCTGAGTGCGGCTACACCCCGCAGTACGCAGACCTGGAGAAACTACACAAACTGCACGGTGACAAGGTAGTGGTGCTGGGTTTCCCGGCCAACGATTTCGGCGCCCAGGAAAAAGGGAGCAACGAGGAGATTGCCCAATTCTGCCAGAAGAACTTCGGAGTAACGTTCCCGCTTTTCCAGAAGGCCTCTGTGGTGGGCGCAGAACAGCAGCCTTTGTACAAATGGCTCACCAGCCAACAGGTGAACGGCAGTAACGCCGCGGCGCCTTCCTGGAACTTCTGCAAGTACCTGATCAGTGAAAACGGCAAGGTGCTTAAATTCTATCCGTCTAAGGTTTCTCCGCTGAGCGAGGAGTTGCTGCGGGACATCAATAGCTAAGCGTTTTTAGGTGGAGGTACAAAAAACGGCCCTGAAACGGCCATCCGCCGGCACCTGGGTGTCGGCGTTCAGGTTACGTACGTTGCCTTTGGCCTTGTCCTGTATAGGCATGGGCGGTTTTCTGGCGGCCGCCGACCATCTTTCCAGGTGGCCGGTGTTGCTGTTGTGCGTGCTCACCACCCTGTTTCTGCAGATCCTCTCCAACCTGGCCAACGACTACGGCGATACCAAGCACGGCGCTGACAGCCAGCACCGAGAAGGGCCGCAGCGGGCGGTGCAGGCCGGGCAGATTTCGCCGGCGCAGATGCGCGGCGCCATTATCGTGTTCAGCCTGCTGTCATTGGTGTCTGGGGTGGCTTTGTTGTGGGTGGCTTTGGGTGCTTCGGGGTTGTACCTGTTTTTGTTTTTCCTGCTGCTGGGCTTGGGGGCCATCTGGGCCGCCATTGGGTATACCAACGGTGCCAAGCCGTATGGCTATGCCGGATTAGGCGACATCTCAGTGTTTTTCTTCTTTGGCTGGGTAGGGGTGGTAGGCACCTATTTTCTGCAAACAGAACGTTTTTTCTCTGAGATGCTGCTACCGGCCTCCAGTCTGGGCTTTTTCTCGGCGGCGGTGCTCAACGTGAACAACATCAGAGACCTGAAATCAGATGCGCTGGCCGGCAAACGGTCAGTGCCGGTACGGTTAGGGGCTTTGCAGGCCCGCCGGTACCACTGGTTCCTGCTGTTGGCTGGCCTGCTCTGCACCGTGGTTTTTGTGTGGGTGCGGGAGAACAGCACGTATTGGCCCTGGCTTTTCCTGGGTTCCCTTCCCTTGCTGGTTTATAACGGGCGGGAAGTGAAACGCCGGCAGACAGCCGCCGATTTGGACCCTCTTCTGAAGCAAATGGCCCTGGCTACCCTCTGCTACGTGCTTTTGCTGGGCATTGGGTTGCTGTTGGACCGGTAGTACAAGCATAAGGGGTAATCCACGAAAAAGGGCTGTTTTCTGCAAAACAGCCCTTTTTTGTGGAAGGAATAATCTAAGCGCTATTCAGCGGAAGCAGTTGGGGTGCTGGCAGCTGATTGTCCGCCCTCCGTAGGTTTTGGTCCCACTGGTTTCTTACGCCGTTTCTTCTTTCTTTTCACCTCTTCCCCTTCGGCTCTGGGAGCCTGGGGCTGGCCCTCGGTACGGGGTGGGCGAGGGGCGGCGCCTTCCGGGGTAGTGCCGGCTGGTCTATCTGTCCGGGGTTTCCCTTCCCGGCGACGGTTGTTGTCGCGGGAACCGCCGCTGCTGCCTTCTCTGCGCGTACCTTCGGAGCGCCCGCCGCCTGAGGGGCGTCCGCCACGGCCAGCGGGCGCGCCGCTTCTGCCACCGCGGCCTCCTCTTTTGCTGTTGCCTACCGGGTCAAAGGCCGGGCCTTCGCCTACGCCTTCTGGAAGGGGTAGTTTAGGAAGCTCGCGCTCAATCAGTTTCTCTATTTTCACCAGTCTTTCCTGGTCTTGTTCGTTCACGAAGGTGATGGCCACGCCGGAAGTCTCTGCCCGGGCGGTACGGCCAATGCGGTGCACGTAGTCCTCGGCATCCTGGGGTACGTCAAAGTTCACCACGTGGCTGATTCCCTCCACGTCAATCCCTCTGGACATCACATCTGTGGCTACCAACACCTGCAGTTGCTTGTTCCTGAAGCGCTGCAGGGTGGCTTCGCGCTCATCCTGGGTGCGGTCAGAACTGATGCCTTCGGCCTCAAAGCCCATTTTCTGCAGAGAGCGCACAATGTCATTCACCGCGTTCTTGCGCGAGGTGAAAAGAATCATGGTCTGGATCTGGGCGTCTTTGAGAATGTGTTGCAGCACCCGTAGCTTCTGGTTGTCATACACCAGGTAAATGCGCTGGTCAATGTTAGCGGCCGGCTTGGAGATGGAGAGGCTTATTTCCTCCGGTTCCTGTAGAATCTGCTTGGCGAACCCTCTGATCTTAGGCGGCATGGTAGCCGAGAACATGAGGGTCTGGCGCTGTTTGGGCAACTGGGAGATGATCTTCATCAGGTCTTCCATGAACCCCATGTCCAGCATCTTGTCGGCCTCGTCCAGGATCAGGTATTTCACCTGGTCCAGCTTCACGTACCCCATCTGCATGTGGGCGATCAACCGGCCGGGCGTGGCAATGATAATGTCAGCCCCGCTGGTGAGGGCTTTTTTCTGCTGGTCCCAGTTCTGGGCGTTGTTGCCGCCATAGATGGCAATGGAAGTGGCTCCCGTGAAATAACTCAGGCCTTCCACCTGGTCGTCTATCTGCTTGGCGAGTTCACGGGTGGGTACCAGCACCAGGGTGCTGGTGAAGTCATACTTGGCCTCTGTGATCTTGCTGAGGGTGGGTACCAGAAAGGCCGCTGTTTTACCTGTGCCGGTCTGGGCGCAGGCGATCAAATCCTTTGACTCTAATATATAGGGTATGGCCTGGGCCTGGATAGGGGTAGCCTGTTTATAACCCATTGACCGAATACCATCTAGTAAATCGGGCTGCAGGTTGAAATCATCAAATGTTACGCTCATTGTTCTGTGTCATCTTGTTGGCCAGTGCATTGGTTATACTGGCTCTTGTATAATGGGATTGTAAAGATAACCTTTTCTTACAATTAGACTGATCTAGTTTGACTGGGAGCGTGGTGAAAAGAGACCGGAACCGGAAATCAATATATGTTGTACAATGTATAGAAATTGCACTATATAGAAATTTGGGTTTTGCTTGAGCATCCAAATTCATGGTAAGAATACAATAAACAAAAGTGTGGTTTTTTAGTAAAAAGGACAAAATATGCTTGTTTCGCCTGTAAACAAACAAAGTATTATAATATTTCAAAGAAGTTGTTTGGAACATTTTGCTAAAATACAATTGCGTGAAACCGCAAGTAAGTTGGTTCGTTAAAGCAGGTATAGAAAGAAATTGAAGATAACCAAGTTGTTGAACTAAAGTAAAATTAAAGAATATGAATCTAACTATACTTCCCTTCTTCTTAGATACAGATTAAATTTTCCTTGCTTTTTTAATTGCTATCCTAGCTTTCAAAAATTACATATAGCCTTGCGGTTTGCAAGGTGACCAGGACAACTACGTCTAAAAACTATCCAATTCACGTTTAAAATCTCCTATCATGAAAAGAACTGTACTTTCATGGGTTAGCACCCTTATGCTTATCCTTTTTGCCTTCATTGGCCAAGCCCAGGCCCAATGCAACACCTCTCAGCCAAGACCCATCAGCGGAAACCAGCATCCCTGCCCAGGTGATATTGAGGTTTACTGCATTGAGAATGACCGTGGTTATACTTCTTTTGAGTGGGATGTTCCAAGAGCACACGCCGGCGAGCCGCCTGTAGGCTGGGAGATTATCTCTGGCCAGGGCACCAACTGTGTGACCGTGAGAGTAGGTCAGAAAAGCGGCACCATGAAGGTGAAAGTGACCGATCCGGTTTGTGGTACCAAAGTTGCCACCCTTCCAGTGAAGCCGGGCAAAGATTTTGAGGTGACCATCGCTGGGCCAGATTCTATTTGCGTGAAAGAGCCTCAGACGTATACCGCTTCAGTGAAAAAGGTCAACGGGAACGGTAATGGAAAAGCTCCCGCGAAAGGCGAGTTTATCTTCAACTGGACCGTGCCGGCTGACTGGACAATCCAAAGCGGACAAGGAACAGACAAAATCGTAGTGATTCCAGGTTCAACTGACGGCGAGGTTAACCTGTACGTGAGTGACAATACCAAAGTAAGCGGCAACGGCAACAACGGAAACGGAGTAGGCGGTTACAAAAAAGGCTATTGCGGAACTGCCTCAGACGGAATCTACGTGAAGACCAATGACAACTGCGGTGGCGGTGTTTGCCCGGCCCCAAATGTAGCCCTGATAGCCCCAGATACTATCTGTAACTTAGCTGACGAGCCTACTACCATCAGAGTAGCTGAAATGCAAGCAGGTGTTACCTATACCTTCAATGTGCCAGACGGCTTCCTGGTGTTAGAAGAAGGAGAAGGTTTTGTAACAGTAGTGGCCGTGTTTGAAGAAGAGCAACTGGGTCAACCACAAACCATCACCGTTACCGCCACAAATGACTGCGGTACTGAAACGGCAGAAGTGAAAATGGTAGTAGCTGATTGTGGCCTTGGTAACCCACTTCCTGTCACCTTGACCAGCTTTACCGGAGTGTCTCGTGGTGGTGCCATTGTACTGAACTGGACTACTGCCTCTGAGAAAGACAATGACCGGTTTGAGATTGAGCGCAGCACCAACGGCAAAGACTTTGTGAAAGTTGGCCAGGTGAAAGGTAACGGAACATCTTCTGCCACAGTAGACTACACTTACACAGACCGCAGCAGCGCCTCTGGAACCGTGTACTACCGCTTGAGACAAGTAGATTTCAACAATGCCTTTGAGTATTCCAAAGTGATCTCTGTGAGCCATGTAGCCGCAGCCGGTAGCGCAGCCACCGTGAGTGTGTACCCTAACCCAGTGACCGATGGAAGAGTGACCCTCCGCTTCAATGAGGCAGTGAAAGGGTCAGCCACCATCCAGTTGGTAGACATGAGCGGAAGAGTACTGCACGCCCAGCAGCTAAGCAACGTAGCGTCAGAAGTAGCCTTGAACCTGGCTAACCTGAACCTGAAGCCTGGGGTGTACCTGATCAACATCACCACCAACGGCCGCAGCACTACCCAGCGGGTAATGGTGAGATAAGGCAAAGATTTTAATTGATAGGATGCTTAGCAGGCAGTAACCTTTGGTTGCTGCCTGCTTCCTTTTTATAGGGTTCCCATTGCTCAGATTCAACAGTCGGTCATAGGCCGTCTCATTCAGGTTATGCCCCAGGATGTCCAATTGAAGTGGGCCGAATAATGCCGAGGTGGGATCACCGTATCTGCATCGGTTCCAGCTTGTGTGGCTGGTGCTGGTGCCGGACTTACGCCAAAGGAACAGAGTGTCGGGGAAAGTAGAGGTTGGGAAAGGGGTGGCTAGGTAAAGAAATCAGAGAGCTGAAGGTATAGGAGAAGGAGTAGGTAAAGGCTTTCTATTTATTGGTTATTTAATATATAAGGTAATTCTAATACTTTTCGAAAACCCGGTTTGGTGGTGGTAGGAGACGACAAAGTGAAGGATGGCTTGTGTTTAAATAAGATAAATTTAAAATATAATGCATGAAAGTGCAAAATAGGTGAAACCGCCCTTGTTCGGGGCCGTTAAAGAGGTAGATACTGAAAATATAAACTAAATAAGGTATATACATAAGATAAACAAGTTATGACTCCACCTATACGTCCCCCGTTTCTTACGTTAGATTCATAAAGTCCCTGTAAATTAATTGTTTACAGCCTTTATTGGCTTGCCCCTCTGCATTGTCCCTGTTCGCCAGGGGAACTGAGTTACTACCTCTGCATCTATCCTATTAATTCCAAAAAATCTCGTCATGAAAAGAACTCTACTTTCATGGGTAGGCACCCTCATGCTTCTACTTTTAGGGCTAACCCATCACGCGCAGGCCCAATGTTCTGGTACCAAATTAGATGAATGCTTTGATTTCAACTTCAAGGGAGCTGCGCTGAACAGTAGCAATGGCACCGTGACCATTTCCTTTGGGGTGCGGGTTACCTGTAGCCATGATTTGAGCCATGCCTCCTTTGAGCTTCCCAGCGGAGCAAAGGCTTTGTCGGCTACCGGGCCCTCCGGCTATGAGAACGGGACCAACAATCCTTTCTACTCTATCAAATTCAATCTTGGTTCAGGGTATAAGAACGGCAGAACCGCTGATTTCTCCTATACCGTTGCCGCGGCAGATTACAACCGGATGACTTCCCTGCGGGCTGAGGCAAAAGCCTCCACTACGGTAGGGGAGGTTTCATTTGATCTGAGCGGATGCAAGACTTCTGGCGGCGGCGGCGGCGGTGGAAATGACGGCGGCGGTACGGGAGGTGGTGATTGCAGTTCCTCTCATCCCCGGCCTATGGAAGGCCCTTCCAAGCCCTGTCCCGGCGAGATAGTGGAATACTCCGTTGCCAATGAATATACTTCTTATGATTGGGAGGTGCCCAGAGCCAAGGCCGGAGAACCGCCCCTTGGCTGGGAAATTGTAAGTGGCCAAAACTCCAACAAGGTAAAAGTACGGGTAGGCATGAAGAGCGGAACCATGAAGGTGACGGTAAACCATGCTGAATGTGGTACCAAAGTGGCAACCATGCCGGTGAATCCCGGCAAAGGAATCGCGGTTTCTATTTCCGGGGGAGCGGCCTTCTGCCCCGGAGACATCATGGTGTTCAAAGCTTCTGGCAACAAGGTGAACGGCAGGAACAATTCCCATGACATGGTCTGGGGGGTACCCGCCGGGTGGACTATTGTCTCTGGCCAGGGAACCGGCACCTTGATTGTGAGAGCGGGGGCCACCGCCGGAAATGTCTCTCTGATGCTGGCCAGTAACCCCACTAAAAACAAGGAGCTCTGTGAGGCTGGTGAGGCTGTGCTAGCCCTTACCCTCAAGCCAAGCTGTAGCCCATGTGCCAAGCCTCCGCTCAACGTAGATGCGCCAGAAGTGGTATGCGCCTCCGGCAGCAAGATCTATACTTTCTCCGTGGACAACAGAGACCCTAAAGGCAAGGTGAAATACCAGTTCTTCCTGCCAGATGAGTTTATAAAGGTCTCTGAGGGATATGGCTATGTGAACATAAGAGTAAACAACGCCAAGCCAGACTCCACGCTCTTTGTGACGGTGGTGGCAGTGAACGGAAATAATTGCGGGGCAGAAGCGGTTTGCCTGCCGGTACGGGTGGAGAATTGCCCCACTGGGCCGTGTACCCCACCTGTAGTTGCCCTGGTGGTGCCAGAGCGCATCTGTAACATAGGGGACCCGGTAACCTTCAGCGTCCAGAATCCGCAGGCCGGAGTAACCTATGAGTTCAACGTACCGGAAGGCTTTATCATTCTAGAGGAAGGGGCAGATTATGTGACGGTGTTGGCTGCTTTGGAAGAAGGGCAAGTAGGGCCAGCGCAGGTTTTCCGGGTAATTGCCACCAACAACTGTACCAGTGCCATAGCCGAGAGAACGGTGACCGTGATTGAGTGTGAACCTGGCAATCCGCTGCCGGTTACCTTGACCAGGTTTGTGGGTGTCTCCCGCAACGGGGCCGTGGAACTGGCCTGGAATACCGCCTCTGAGAAAGACAATGACCGCTTTGAGGTGGAGCGCAGCACCAACGGCAAAGACTTCGTGAAAGTGGGGCAGGTGAAAGGAAACGGCAATTCAACTGCCCTTGTCGCCTACGCTTATACAGACCGCACCGCTGCTTCAGGAACCGTGTATTATCGCTTGAGACAGGTAGATTTCAACAATGCCTTTGAGTACTCTAAAGTGATCTCGGTGAACCATACCGCAACCGGTAAAGCAGGGGCCATGAGTGTGTTCCCTAACCCGGTAACAGACGGTAGCCTGAGTATTCGTCTGCCGGAGGTTGCCAACGGGAACGCCATCATCCGGCTGGTAGACATGAACGGGAAAGTGGTGCATAGCCGCGAAGTGAGCAACGCAGGCGCTGAGATGGGAATGGAACTCAAGAACGTGAGAGCCGGCATGTACCTACTGTCAGTGACGGTGAACGGCCGCAGCACCACCCAACGGATCATGGTGCGGTAAAAAGAATTTACTTGAATTGGATTGATAGGATGACAAGCAGGCAGCGACCTTTGGGCGCTGCCTGCTTTCTTTTTGGCGGCTGGCGGGCTGTCAGATTTCCGTTTCCCCTTTTTTTGCCCATTTTTGGGAAAACACCTGAAAAACAATGGGAGAAACCAAAGGCCTTTTTCATGATCTGCTGGTAGTGGAGTTTGCCAGTGTGCTGGCCGGGCCCAGCGTGGGGCAGTTCTTTGCTGAAATGGGGGCCGAGGTATATAAAATAGAGAACCTCAAAACCCGCGGCGACGTGACCCGGCGCTGGAAACTTCCCACAGAGCCCGTTGACTCCTCCTTGTCGGCTTACTTCGCCTCCGCGAACTGGGGCAAGAAGTCAGTGGCGGTAGACCTTTCAGTTGAAGAAGTAAAAGACCTGGTATATGCGCTGGTGAAAAAGGCGGACATCGTTCTTTCCAGCTTCAAGCCCGGTGACGCCGAGAAGCTGGGCATGGATTATAGCACGCTATCTGGCCTCAACCCTGGGCTGCTGTACGGGCAGGTCACGGGGTATGGCCGTCAGGTGCCACGGGCAGGGTATGATGCCGTGCTCCAGGCCGAGGCGGGTTTCATGTTCCTGAACGGCGAAAAGGGAGGGCCGCCGGTGAAAATGCCCGTTGCCCTGATAGACCTCATGGCGGCGCACCAATTGAAAGAAGGTTTGTTGGCTGCCCTCTACCGGCGCCTGAAAACGGGTTTGGGGCAGTACGTAGAGGTGTCGTTGCTGCATGCCGCTATCTCCTCGCTAGCCAATCAAGCCACCAACTATCTGGTGGCGGGCCAGGCACCGGTGCGCATGGGTTCTGAGCATCCCAACATTGTTCCGTATGGCACCATCTTCCGGACCCTTGATGAAAAAGAGATCGTGCTGGCCGTGGGGGATGACCGGCAGTTCCAGGCGCTTTGCCGCGTATTAGGGGCGGAAGAGCTGGGTTCGGTGGCACTCTTTAAAACGAACAAAGACCGGGTGATGCACCGCCAAGACCTGCTCCCCCGGCTCCAGCAACTGGTGGCCCGGCATCACCAGCAGGAACTGTTGCAGGCATTAATCCAAAATCACGTGCCGGCCGGGGCAGTCCACTCTATTCCTGAAGCACTGGCCCAGCCCCTGGTGCAGCCCCAGTTGATCCAGGCTGAAGGGCAGGGGCCGCAAGGGGTACGGCAGGTGGCTTTTTCGGCCCCTGAAGGCCATTTGCCACTTTCTCCCCCTCCCCAGTTAGGGCAGCACACCTGGCAGGTCTTGCGGCAGCAGGCAGAAATTTCTGAGGAAGATTTGCGGGAACTCGTCCGGAAAGGCTGTATTTTGGTGCCCTGAAAGAAAATTGATAACTAAAAGGTGCTGCGGAAAGTACAAGAAAGGTACTTTTGTGGCCTTTTGTCCACACTTAGGTTTTACCAAACGGCGTACTATGGAAGATAGAATAGAGACCATTTTTGAAGGATTGCGGCAAAAATCCTCCACCAAGCAGACTATTTTCAGAAATACCCGGGATATTTTTGAGCAACTCAGGAGCTGTTCCATTGAATTGGTGGACAACCTGAAAAAGCGGATCGCGGAAGTAGACGCAACTGTAGTGATAGAGTACCGGAGCATCAATGACTTTGAGTTCCATATCAAATTCTCCGGAGATCTGCTGGTGTTCGTCATGCACTCCAACGTGATCACCCTGCCAGACGAGCATGAGCTCATGAAAAGCCGCTACGTGGACGAAGACTTCCGCCGGCGGTTCTTTGGGCACATCATGGCCTACAATTTCATGGCCGACTCCATCAAATATAACCGCCTCAATGACCCTGGCTACCTGCTGGGGCGCGTGCTGATCAATATAGAGAACCACTTCTACCTGGAAGGCGTGAAGCAGCTGGACCTGACGTACAACGACATGGCCAAGAATGTGATCACCGAGGAAACTTTGAGGCTGTTCATTGAAAGCGCCATGGTGGCCTCCGTGAACAATGACCTGGTAGCCCCAGACGTGGAAGAGATCAGGAAGATCACCGTCAAGCAGAAGTTAGAGGAGCAACAGGTGAGCACCCCGCAGAAAGTAGGTTTCTCCTTCAGTTACCAGCGCAAACCTAACGTTTATTAGTAGCAGGTATCAAGTAAGTATATTAACCTGTTTAGTGAAGCAGAAAAGTAGAACGCTTGGTCCAGCCGCCTTACCTCGTTACAGTGTAACGAGGCTACATGATCGGGTATCCTGTAGCGACGTTACACTGTAACGTCGTACGCATTGTCGCTTGGCCTAAGGGTAATGGTGAGAACACCGGCAATTCAAGCCGGAGCCTTATGGCTTACTGGTGAGAATCCACAGCGAGGGCAAATTCTTTTTGTCCCTTTCTTTACTAAACAGGTTTTATAATAAAGCATATAGCAATCAGGCCCGGGAGGACTTTGTTCCTCCCGGGCCTGATTGCTATATGCCCAACCCCATGCTTCGCTTTTGTTCCCCTTTGGTGGGATAAAGAAGTTGCCGGGCGTTTCACGGCCGGTTTGCTTAAATCAGCCTTAAAACAACCTGTTAGCAAAAAGTAAAGGCTCCTGTTTAAGGCTCGTTTTTCTAAAACGAGCTTTAAACAGGAGCCTTTATCCTGCTACTTGATTCGTGCTACCTGGTCCTACAATCAAACGAATTCAGCTAATTCCAGCCAACGTTCAGTCTTGGTTTCCACGGCTGAGTCAATCTCCTGGATGCGCTGGGCCAGTTCGGCTAACCGGAAGTGGGTGGCATCACCGGCGTTCATTTCCAGGACCAGGGTTTCTTTCTCCGTCTCCAGATCGGCTATCTCTTTTTCCAGTTTGTCATATTCCTGTTTCTCCTTGAAAGAAGCCTTTCGTTTAGGGGCTGTTTCTGGCAAAGGGGCCACGGGGGCGGCAACCGGTGCGGCTTTGGCGGGTTGAGAGGCAATTCGGGCCGCTTCCTCCGCCTTCAGGCTTTCGCGCTCCTTGGCCCACTCGCGGTAATCTGTGTAGTTGCCTGGGAAGTCACGCAGGTGGCCGTTCTCCTCAAACACGAAGAGGTGGTCTACCAGGCGGTCCATGAAATAACGGTCGTGGGAGACAATGAGCAGGGAGCCCCCGAAGTTCAGCAGGAAGTCTTCCAGGATGTTGAGCGTGGGGATGTCCAAGTCATTGGTAGGCTCATCCAAAATCAGGAAGTTGGGGTTCTTGATGAGCACGCGCAGCAATTGCAGGCGGCGTTTCTCGCCGCCGCTCAGCTTGCTCACAAAGGTGTACTGCTGGGCCGGCGGAAACTGGAAGTGCTGCAGGAACTGGCTGGCGGTGATGACTTCGCCGTTACCGGTCTCCACTACCTCGGCCACCTCCTTCACCACGTCAATGACCCGTTGGTTTTCATTGAAGGTGAGTTCACTTTGGGTGTAGTAACCGAACACGGTGGTCTGGCCGGCGATGATCTCGCCGCTGTCTGGGGCCAAGCGCCCGGTGAGCATGTTCAGGAAGGTGGTCTTGCCCGCTCCGTTAGGGCCTACAATGCCCACCCGGTCCTTTTTCTTGAAGATGTAGCTGAAATCGTCCAGCACCACTTTCTCCCCGAACCGTTTGCTCAGGTGGTCAATCTCCAGGATCTGGTTTCCTTGCCGCGTGCTCTTAACGGATAATTCCAGCTGGGTGCGGGTATCTTTCTGCGATGTTTTGTCTTTTAAGTCATAGAAAGCGTCAACCCTTGATTTGGATTTGGTGCCCCGGGCGCGGGGCTGCTTGCGCATCCAATCCAGTTCTTTCTTCAGGAGCTGCTTCGCCTTGCCCATCTCCGCGGAGTTGGCTTCTTCCTGCTCGGCTTTTTTCTCAACGTAATAGCTGTAGTTGCCCTTGTAGGAATAGAGCTGGCCCCGGTCCAGTTCCGCGATCTCGTTGGCTACCTGATCCAGGAAATAACGGTCGTGGGTAACCATGAGCAGGGTGGTCTGTTCCGTGGTGAGCAGGTTCTCAAACCACTCAATGGTCTCCAGGTCCAGGTGGTTGGTAGGCTCATCTAAGATCAGCAGGTCTGGTTCCTCAATCAGCACCCGGGCCATGGCCACGCGTTTTTTCTGTCCGCCGGAAAGGTGCTCTACCTGCACCTCCAGGTTCTGGATGCCCAATTTGCCCAGGATCTGCTTTGTGCGCACCTCGTATTCCCAGGCGTGCAGGGTTTCCATGCGCTCCATGACCTGTTGCATGCGGGCGTCAGTTGTGTTGGGGTCCTCCAGGCAGGCTTCGTAATCCCTGATGGCATCTAACACTTCGGTTTGGCCAGAGAAGATGGCTTCCTGTACGGTGGCTCCGGCCGGGAATTCTGGTTGCTGCCACAGGTAGCCTACTTTCACGCCGCGGCGAACGCTCACGGTGCCGTTGTCAGTGGGCAGGGTGCCGGCCAATATCTGCAGCAAAGTGGTTTTGCCGGCTCCGTTGGCGCCGATGAGGGCCACCCGCTGTCCGCGGTTAATGCCAAAGTTAAGGTTCTGGAAAAGCCAGCGGTCGCCGAAGCTTTTGGAGATAGAGTCTGCTGAAAGGTAATTCATGGGGCAAAGGTACGCAAACGGAAAAGGGTAAACCAGCCAGAGGTTTAGCAAAAATAAGGGCGCACAAAAAAAGCCAGGCTATGCCGGCTTTTTTACACTGTATTTAAGGTAATTGGCTTATCCCTTAGTGGGAGTGGCCGTGGTGGATGGTGCGGTTAGAGATAGCCCCGTGGGTAGGAACTACCCGAGTTATGGCGGCTTCTATCAAAATCATGATCCCCACAACCAAGTGAGGCAAGTACACATACTCATGGAAATTGAAGATCCAGGGAGAGATAGCCAGGAAAATACCGATCAGGTAATCCATGGTCAAGTGCATGTTCATGGGGATGGTCTTGAACAAGCCCACCTCAAAGTTGGTCATGAGCGCCTGCAATATAATAACAGCACCTACTATGATAGGCACCCACGTTTCGGCGCCGCCACGGTCAAAGTCCAGGATAAAAGGAGCGGCAATCAAAAGTAAGCCCACCAGGTAATCCATGATTCCGTGGGTACGGGTTGATAATACTTTCATTTTTATTCCTCCTATTTTAGTTCCAACTTGTATGGTCTTTCTACGCTTCTGTTTTTGTCTTGTTGCGGGAAAGTGCATCTTAATTTTGTATTTTAGAAATATAGGTATTTCTACTGAGGGCGAATTTATTCCCCTGGGTAGGACCTTGATAAAGGCATGAACAGTACTGAGAACAAAGCCCGCCCCATTGGGGTGTTTGATAGTGGAATAGGGGGCTTAACCGTGGCTAAAGCCATAAAAGCGCATCTTCCGGAGGAACAACTGGTGTATTTTGGTGATACCGCGCACCTGCCGTACGGCGATAAATCTACGGCCGCTATTCAGGCCTACTCCGTTAAAATCTGTGATCTCCTCATTAAGCAGAATTGTAAGATTATTCTGATTGCGTGCAATTCCGCCTCGGCGGCAGCCTATGAGTTGGTGCGGGAATACGTGGGCAGCAAGGCGCTTGTCCTGAATGTGATTGACCCGGTGGTGGCCTATGTGGGGCAGCAATTCGCCCAAAAAACCGTGGGTCTAATTGGCACCAAACAGACGGTGCTTTCCAACGTCTATAAAAAGAAGATTGACAACCTGGACCAGGGCATCATGCTCAAGTCATTGGCCACGCCTTTGCTGGCGCCCATGATTGAGGAGGGATTCTTCAACAACACCATCTCTGAGAGTGTGATCCAGACCTATTTGTCAGACCCGGCCCTGAACGGCATTGAGGCCTTGATCCTGGGCTGTACCCATTACCCGCTCATCAAAGAGCAGATCACGCAGTTCTACGGGGGTAAGGTAGAGGTGCTGGATGCCTCTGAGCTGGTGGCCCGCCACCTGGGCCAGGTACTAACACAATCAGGCATCGCGTCTGATCGTTTACCTGGTGAACCCCACTTTTACGTATCAGATTATACGGTTTCCTTTGAGGCCTCTACCCAGCTGTTTTTCCAGCAGAAGGTACACCTGGAGCACTATCCCCTTTGGGAGTAAAGTAGCCGCCAAAACCGCGTGGTGGGTAAAAACCACCTTTTTAAGGTATATTTACAAAAACAAGCCAGAAATGGCCTTCGTACCCTTACTATATGAAAAAGCGTTATTTCCTTATAGGTGATTTCTCGCGCAACGTACTGTTGGTGAGCGCCGCCGCGTGCCTGGGCCTGGCTTCCTGTTCAGACAACCGTTCTGCCCAGAATGAGACCTCCACGGAGTGGAATGCCGGCGAGGCCGCGCCGCAATACAGCCAGGGCGTGATCACGGAGATGACCGAGACCAGCCCAGACAACTGGAAAATCACCGACGAGCGTCCGGCCGAGGCGGGTAAGGTGATGGCCATCCTGAAACACAACGACGGCAAGGTAGATACCTTGCAGGGCCTGGAGCTGGAGCGCCGCATGCAGGAGTATTCGCAGGCGAACCCCACCAACGGTTCTGGGTTCAATATGATGAACGTGCTCATGTGGAGCGGGATCGGTTACATGGCGGGCCGTATGCTTTCGCCTAACCGGGCTTACTATGCCAACCCCAACACCGTGCAGCGCAATGAGGCCTGGCGCCAACAGACGGCTGCTGAACGGTCACGCGGCGCCCAGGCTTTCAAAGGAACCACCGGTGCCTACAGCAAGCCAACCACTTCCTCCGGTAATGTGCGGGCCACCCGCCCTACCAATAGCCGGTCCGGTACCTTTGGCGGAAGATCAGGCGGTTTCGGAAGCTGATTTTTTTCCTTCTTTTGTGTAACGGGAGCCAGCGGCCCAGCCTCTGGTTTCCGGCCTATTTTCAGAAATCAGCCCCTAAACGAGGTTGACAGAGTCTTTGTAACATAATTTTTTCACGCAAACCTTCTTACCTCATGGCAGATATGTCACTTCCCGTAAAGTTAATGCCGCACCACGGCGATGTCACCACCATGGTGAGGCAGATGGGCTGGGAATGGGTAGTGGAGGAGGAATGCCAGACCTACCTTTCCGGGGAAGCCGTGGTCTTAACCCAAGCCGCCGCTGATGACCTGTTGGAAGGCGCCACCACCCTATACCAGATGATGGTGGAAGCCGTGCCGGAAGGCGTGCCAGATGATTTCCTCCGCAAGATCGGGATTCCTGAGCGCCTCTGGAAAGCGGTGCGCCACTCCTGGGAAGACGACCGCCACTGGCATATCTACGGCCGCTTTGACTTCGCCCAAACCCCGGAGGGCGTGAAACTGCTGGAATTCAACGCTGATACCGCTACCTCAGTCCCAGAGACTGCCGTGGTGCAATGGGCCAGCCTGGCCGCCGCCGGTAAGAATGAGGCGCAACAGGCCAACGGTCTGTATGAGGCCTTGGTAGAGCAATTCAGAACCTGGCAAGGGCTGAACCCCGAATTGGAGCCTGCCCTGCTGTTGGTTTATTTAGGAGGCAGTAAAGAAGACAGCACCAACTGTGAGGTTTTGGCTGAGGCGGCCCGCGAAGCAGGTTTTGATACCCATGTCTGCCCCGTAGACGAGATGGAGGTGTCTACATTAGGGGCAGAGCGTGGCATCTGGGCCCAGGTGGGCGCAGAGCAATGGCGCCGCTTCCCGTTCCTGTTCAAGCTGGTGCCCTGGGAGCTGTTTGTGCAGCTGGAACCGGAACTGTGCGCCGACCTGGTGGACCTGCAATTCAGCCGCAGCGTGATGGTGGCCAACCCGGCCTATTCCCTGATCTTCCAGAGCAAAGGGTTTCTGGCCTGGCTGTGGCAGCAATTTCCATATCACCCTTTGCTTTTGCGTACCGAGTTTACCCCCTTTACCGGAAAAGCGGTGGAGAAACCCTACTTCGGCCGCGAAGGCCAGAACATTTTGGTGCGCGAGAACACAGATGTCTCTTCCACCACCGGGGAGTACGGAAACCAGCCCCACATTTACCAGGCCTGGGCCGAATTGCCCCAAGACCCCCAAGGGTACCGCTACCAGGCAGGCGTCTTCTGGGCCGGTGAGGGCAGTGCCATCGGCTTCCGCCGCGAGCGGGGCATCATCACCAACTTGTCTCAGTTTGTAGCCCACGTGGTGGAATAACAGCTGGTTTTACCTGCCTTGGCAATAGAAGGAGGGATAGAGTTAAAGAATAAGCTGGAATAAAGGCGCAAAGCATTATCCTGCGCCATTCCAGTTCTGAGAATAGTCTGATGCTTGGTCCAAATCCTGGAGCGAGTCTTCAGACTCGTGCCTACTGATAAAGGATATTCTCCAGACTACCTTCGTGCCCGCCGCGATGCCAAGCGTGGCTTGAATAGAAGGTTCATGTGTTATCTTAAGGGTAAAAAGGCCAAAAGTTTGCGCATGGTTCCCAGCTAGCCTTGAAACTCGCCTCATCCCAAGGCCCTAATCTTTAGACGCGCGCCAATAGTTGAATGCTTTTCCGTTTCTTAAGCTATGCAGGAAGTTCCGCTCATCGTATTGGCCAGCGCCCGCAAAGACAGCGATACCAAGCGGTTTCTGCAAAAGGTGTTTCAGGAGACCCCGCACCAGGTAGTGGATTTGCTGGAGTACCGCGTTTCGCCGTACCGCTATGAGCAGGATTATCCGCCGGAAGATGATTTCCAGGAATTGGCTCAAAAGCTGGTGCAACACCAAGTCATTGTGTTCGCCACGCCCGTGTACTGGTATGCCATGAGCGGGTGGCTGAAAATGTTCTTTGACCGCCTCACAGATCTGGTCACCGGGCAAAAGCACCTGGGCCGGAAGCTGAAAGGCAAAACCATTTTCCTGCTGGCCGTGGGCGCTGACCCTGTCCTGCCCGACGGATTTGAGGTCCCGTTCCGGTTAACCGCCAAATACCTGGACATGAAGTACGGGGGCAGCCTGTACGCCTCCACCGAGGAGGTGGAAACCGATATTTACCACGTGGGCGACCATCGGGAATTCCTGCGCGACCTGGCAGAGGCTCTCAAAGACCTTAGCTGAATTTCTTTCCCTCGGTAATCCTTTCCACCGTTTTCAGGATGCGGTTTTCTCTGGTCTCAGGGCGTTTCGCTTCCAGCACCCAGCGCACGTATTCTTTGCGGTGCGTGTAAGCCAACTGCTCAAATCTCTCCAGTTGCTGGGCCTGCGCCAGGGCTTGTTTCAGATCTTCTGGTATTTCAATCACGGTTCGTTCCGCAGACTTGGCGGCCGCCCCGGGGGCCAACTGGGTAGCGGCCCGTATGTACTCTACCAATACCTCTTCCTGCACCTGGTCTACCTGGGTGAATTTGATGCTGCGCATGCCTTTGGCGTCCTGGCCGGTGAACAAGCCGTGGCTATCCTCTAGCAAAGCGCCCTGGAAGAACGACAAACTCACATGCTGCTTGAACACCCCAATGGCGCAGACCAGCCCGGGGCCTTTCTTTTCGTATACCGGTACACTCCATTTCCAGGTAGAAGTAAGGGCCGGATCAGCGGTGGCAATGACTTGCCGCAGCTTTTCACAAATGGGTTGCGCAAACGCCGGGGCTTGGGCAAAATACGTCTCTATTTTCTGATCGCTTGATTCTGAGGGGAGCTTGGGCATTGCCATAGGGTTGGGTAGGAGGTGAAAAGATCGTTTCTTTTAGGGTTGTTTCTGCCAAAAGAGGCCAAAAGCGGTGCCATCAGGCCGCAGGAAAACCCGACCCGGCTGGCAGGACCCTCGGTAAGGTGGCAAGGAAAAACAGCTTATAAATTGCTTCGTGCATCACTTTGCAGGACCAAAGCATGAAACAGCTGCCTAAAGTAAGGAGATATTCTGAATCAAGAAAAAAGCGGTGGTGGCAGGTGCTATGGCAAAGATGAATAAGGTACCTGGTAGAAAGACTCTTCCGCCTTCGGGAGTAAAAGCGTCAGGCGGTTTCTGGTTCCTTTTTTGAGAAAGGGTCAAAAACTAGCTGGCTTTGGTTGCTTCCTCCTCTGGCATCAATCCACAGGAAAATTTTATCTTTAGGCCCCATTTGCCTTGGTAGATGTTTCTTCTAAAGCGGGAAAGGTACCCCAGCCAGAAGAGACCTAGCCTGCAGTGGGTGACCAACGTCACTTTACACCCGGGTTTTTCTTCTGAGATTTGCGGGCAGATGCTACATACAACATAGGAAGACATGAAAGTTGAACAGATATATACCGGCTGCCTGGCACAGGGCGCCTACTACATTGAAAGCCAAGGGGAAGCCGTCATCATTGATCCCCTTCGGGAGATAAAGCCTTACCTGCTCAAAGCAGAGAAAAACGGCGCTAAGATCAAATACGTGCTGGAAACCCACTTCCATGCTGATTTCGTGAGCGGCCACGTGGATTTGGCCCAGGCCGCCGGGGCAGAGATCGTGTTCGGGGCAGCGGCAGCGCCTTCCTTTCCGGCGCATCTGGCCCAGGACGGGGAAGTATTGAAAGTAGGCGAGGTGACCTTCCAGGTGTTGCATACCCCGGGCCATACCCCTGAGTCTGTGACCTACCTACTAAAAGACGAAACTGGGAAAGATTACGCCCTCTTCACCGGTGATACCCTGTTTATAGGGGATGTGGGCCGCCCAGACCTGGCTGCCAAATCTGACCTGACCCAGGAAGAACTGGCGGGCATGCTGTATGATTCCCTCCGGAACAAGATCATGCCGCTGGACGATGACGTGTTGGTATACCCGGCCCACGGGGCGGGCAGCGCCTGCGGCAAGAACATGAGCAAAGAAACCTTTGACACGCTGGGCCACCAGAAGCAAACGAACTATGCCCTGCGCGCCGATATGACCAAAGCGGAGTTTGTGCAGGAAGTGACTGATGGCCTGCTGCCGCCCCCTGGCTATTTCCCGCTAAACGTGCAGCTGAACAAGCAAGGGTACGCCAACATTGAGCAGGTCTTGACCAATGGGTTACAGCCCCTGTCGGCGCAGGCGTTTGAGGCGATGGTGAAGGAGACCGGCGCTTTGGTGCTGGATACCCGCAAACCCACTGTTTTTGCCGCTCAGCATATCCCCAATTCCATCAACATTGGCATAGACGGCAGCTTCGCCCCTTGGGTGGGTGAACTGATACCTGATATCCAGCAACCCATTGTGTTTGTTTCTGACGAGGGTAGGGAAGAGGAAGTGGTCACCCGCCTGGCCCGGGTAGGCTATGACAACACCCTGGGGTACCTGCAAGGCGGCCTGCCCGCCTGGACCGCAGCCGGCAAGGAAACCGCCAGCCAATCCTCTATCTCGGCGCAGGAGTTCGCCCAGCGCCTACAGGAAAGCCCGGCTTTGGTGGTGGATGTCCGGAAACCCGGTGAGTTTGACGCGGAGCACATAGAAGGTGCCCTCAACGTTCCGTTGAGCAACCTGAACGAGCACCTGCCGCAAATCCCGAAGGAAAGGACCGTCTACCTCCATTGTGCCGGCGGTTACCGTTCCATGATTGCAGCCTCCATTTTGAAAGCCAGGGGCTTTTCTAACCTGGTAGATGTGGCTGGCGGCTACAAAGCCATCTCTGAGACCCAGATTCCCCGTACCGCCTTTGTGTGCCCATCTTCCCTGAAATAGAACCTGTTTAGTACAGAACAAAAATAGACAACCCAGCCGCCATTGTTGGTGTTCCCAGAGGCCAACAATCCAGATCCAGGAGCATTTTCGCTTGCTGGTGAAAACACGCAGCAAGGGCAAGAGGTAGTGGCGGTTTCTTTACTAAACAGGTTCATAGTAAAAGAGGCATGCTTCAAACACCAAAGGGTGCCTTACCGGCGCCCTTTGGTGTTTGAAGGCAGTTTAGGAGTTGCCTTTCCGGGCCAGCAGATAACCGGCGCTAATAGCCGCCAGCATGACCAGTGAGAACGGCCCTTCGTTCAGCCGGAGCCGACCAACGGAAGGAATCTTCTCCGGGAACTCGGCGTCCATGCCCTCGGCGCCGGGAAATCCGAAGCTCCCAACTTGGGCCAGGTAGAAGAATGCCGGAAGCAGTGCCGCGGCCTTGAGGTTCTGCGCCGCCTGGTTTCCGTCTTTTTTCTGGAGCAGATACAGGCTGCTTCCGCCCAGCAGGGTGCCCAGCAAAATGGTCATGGAGTCATGGAGTTTGGCGTGGGGCGGCCAGTTGGCGTTGAACAGGTGGGTTTTGTTCCAGTCCATCAAAAAGCCTCCTACGGTGGTGAAGGCCGCTACTGCGGTCAATAGGGTGCGGCCGGCTACTGCAGTTTTCATCTTATTTTTGATTAACGGGGCAGAAACCCTCTGCCCTTCTGCATACGCAAGAGGAATAAGCCGGTTTAGGAATCAGGCAGGAGGGAACCGGCAGGACACTACCCCAAAAGTATCTTCATCCTTCAGAACCGTTTGCGGTGTATTTAAGTAAAGCAGGCAGGAAACAGTGGCAGAAAGAAAGTAATTTAGCCTTTTGTTTCCGCGCTTCCCTGCAAGGGAAAGCCACTGTACCAGACACCTGCTTTCTATGTTCCAAACCACAAAAGCCCCTTTGCCGGAGCGCATGCGCCCCCACAACCTGGATCAATATGCCGGTCAGAAACACCTGGTAGGCCCCAAGGGCGTGCTGCGGCGGTACATTGAGGCAGGCATGGTACCGTCCATGATTTTCTGGGGACCGCCAGGCGTAGGCAAAACCACCCTGGCTGGAATCATAGCGGGCCAACTGAAGGTGCCGTTCGTAGCCATGAGCGCCATCAATGCGGGCGTGAAAGATATCCGAGACGTGATCGATCAGGCCCGTAAACGGCAGGGAACGGTGCTGTTCATTGATGAGATCCATCGGTTCAACAAATCGCAGCAAGATGCTTTGCTAGGGGCGGTGGAGAAAGGAACGGTCACCTTGATTGGCGCCACCACAGAGAACCCCTCGTTTGAGGTAATCCCTGCTTTGCTGTCGCGGTGCCAGGTGTACATCCTCAAGTCACTGGAGAAAGCGGAACTGGTAGAGCTGGTGCAGAAAGCCCTGACGGAAGACGAGATCCTGAAGAAGCAGAACATTGAGGTGCAGGAATACGAGGCACTGCTCACCATCTCGGGTGGTGATGCCCGTAAACTGCTCAACCTGCTGGAGATTGTGATTGACGGCAGCGGCCAGACGGAAAAACTGGAGATCACCAATGAGCTGGTCAAGCAGATCGCGCAGCAGAACCTGGCCCTGTATGACAAAGGCGGCGAGGCCCACTATGACATCATCTCGGCGTTCATCAAGTCCATGCGGGGCTCAGACCCCAACGCGACCATCTACTGGCTGGCGCGCATGATAGAAGGCGGCGAAGATCCTAAATTCATTGCCCGCC
This sequence comes from Rufibacter glacialis, assembly GCF_008271745.1. Classification (GTDB taxonomy): domain Bacteria; phylum Bacteroidota; class Bacteroidia; order Cytophagales; family Hymenobacteraceae; genus Nibribacter; species Nibribacter glacialis. The sequence continues at coordinate 34,904 of NZ_VKKZ01000022.1, forward strand.
GCATGCTCATCATGGCCTCTGAGGATATCGGCAATGCCAACCCTACGGCCATTATCATGGCCAACGAGTGTTTCCAGGCGGTGAACGTGATCGGGTACCCAGAGTGCGACATCATCCTGTCGCAATGCGCTATTTACCTGGCTACCTCTCCCAAGAGCAACGCTGCCTACAAAGCGATCCGGAGCGCCCGGGCCCTGGTGCGGGAGCAGGGCAGCCCGCCGGTGCCGCTGCATCTTCGCAACGCGCCCACCAAGCTCATGAAGGAAATTGGCTATGGCGACGAGTACAAATATGCCCATGACTATGAAGGCAACTTCGTGCCCCAGGATTTCCTTCCTACTGACCTGAAAGGCACCATCTTCTTCAACCCCGGCAACAACGCCCGCGAAAACGAGATGCGCAAGAACCTGCGCAACCAATGGGGAGACTGGTATAGGTACTAGTGATTGATTGAGAGATTGAATGATTGAGAGAATGGGTTTTATTGGAGGATTTGGAAATTTGAATATTTGGAAATAATTCCTTGTGACGGATTGTTGCTAAATTCATTCAATCTCCCTATCACCCATTCTCTCAATCTATCAATCATTCAATCTCTCAATTAATCCTTCAACCAGTATCGCAGCCCAAACGAGAGGCTCATGATGTCTGGGTAGCCTGGCACGAAGGAGGTGGAGAAATCAACGCGGTCAGAGAGGCGGTAGTTGTATTCGAATTCGCCGGCGTACCAGATCATTCTTGATTGCCACTTGTCATTAGGGTTGCCCCCGAAGAAGGAGGTAGCCTTGTTATAGCCGTCTAATTCAGACCAGTTGCGGCGGTAGACCAGGGTAGGGCCCAGGCCTCCGTTCAGTGAATGCCTGCCCGCCTGGAAAATCACGGCCCGCAAGCCCAAATGGGTAAACCCGGCAAAACGCATGGCGCAGTCGGCGTACAGGGCCTGGATGGCTTTCACGGAGAATTTACCGGGCACCAGGAAATGCTCATACCCCACGCTGGCGCCCACGTTCAGCACCAGGTACCCTTTGCCGTCTGGGTTCAGGGGCATCAGGTCGGCATTGTCGTCGCCTTTGGGGTGAACGGTGAGCCCAAAGTACTTGACGTTCAGGTTCCGCTTGTATTGCGCCTGCCCTCTACTTACCCCAAGTAAAAGCAGCAGCGTGAGTAATACCCATTTCTTCATGCCCTTCTCTATACGAAGCAGGTCTTATTTAGCTTATGTGGTGGTGATTCAGATACATGGTGGCGCCAGCCTTCCTTCACAGTATAAATCTTTGCTTGGTACCCACCCAGGGAAGGGTAGGACCCGTAGAAACCAGAGAAGGCGCCCCTGAACTCCTGTTATCCATTCCCCCGGCGTTTAAGCCGCCACTTGCTTTTAGGTACTTTTCCTGATTTAGGCAAAGAAACAGAAGAAAGCGAAAACTTTGTAAGGATTCTAGTTACTTTTCGACAAATGTAGGAACATGACCGGGTGCTGCCTGGCCGCTTGATTTGATTTAAAATATGCGACAATTTTTGAAGTTTGTGCTGGCCACCATGGTGGGGCTGGTTTTATTCATGATCCTGGGCTTCGTGATCTTGCTGGGCATTGCGGCAGCGGCCTCGTCCAGTGACACCGTGACCATTGCCGAAGGCTCTGTGCTGGAGATCAAACTGAACCAGCCAGTGGTGGAGCGTTCGCCCCGCAGTCCGTTCGCCGAGCTGGGTTTGGAGGATATGTTCGGGCAGCAGGGAATTGGCCTGGATGATATCAAAGCCTCTATCAAGAAAGCCGCGGCTGATGAGAACATCAAAGGCATTTTCCTGAACCTGGATATGCTGCAGGCCGGCATGGCCTCCGTGGAGGAAATCAGGAACGCCTTGCTGGAGTTCAAGAAGTCCAAGAAGTTCCTGGTAGCCTACAGCGAGTTCTCTTCTGAGAAAGCCTATTACCTGGCTTCGGTGGCCGACCGCTTTTACCTTAACCCGCAGGGAACCATGGAACTGAACGGTCTTAGCTCTGAGGTGATGTTCTTCAAGGGTACTTTGGAGAAACTGGAGCTGCAACCGTACATCTTCAAGGTAGGCGAATACAAGAGCGCTGTGGAGCCTTTCCTGCTGGAAAAGATGAGTGATCCCAGCCGCGAGCAGACCCAGTCTTTCCTGAACTCCCTCAATGATTTCATGCTGAAGAACCTGGCCCTGGCCCGCAAAAAGGATTTCGGTCAACTGAAGAACATCTCTGATTCCATGCTGGTACACAATGCCCAGGATGCGTTGCGCTACGGTCTGGTGACCCACCTGGGGTACTATGACCAGGCCACCAGCTACATGAAAGGCAAAGCCGGCGTGAAGAAAGACAAAGAACTGAAACTGGTGAACCTGGGCACCTACAAGAAAGCCGCTGATCCTACCAAGAAGTCGGGTTCCTCGTCTAACAAGATCGCCGTGATTTATGCCACCGGGGAGATTGTGGGCGGCAAAGGCGATGATGAAACCATTGGGGGCCAGGGCATGTCTGAAGCCATCAGAAAGGCGCGTCTGGACAAGAACGTGAAGGCGGTGGTGCTGCGCATCAATTCGCCGGGCGGAAGTTCACTGGCCTCAGATGTCATCTGGCGGGAGGTGATGTTGACCAAGAAAGTGAAGCCTATCATTGCGTCTATGTCAGATATGGCGGCCTCAGGCGGTTATTACATTGCCATGGCCTGTGATACCATTGTGGCGCACCCCACTACCATTACCGGCAGCATTGGTGTGTTTGGCATGATGGTGAATTCAGAGAACTTCCTCAGGAACAAGCTGGGCATCACCACAGATCGGGTGAAGACAGGTAAATTCTCAGACGTGCCTTCGGTGACAAGGGCCATGACGCCTTATGAGAAAATGCACATTCAGCGGGAAGTAGAGCGCATTTATGAGGATTTCACCTCTAAAGCCGCCCAATCACGGAACATGCCTCTGGCCGAGCTGAAGAAAATAGCCTCGGGCCGCGTTTGGTCAGGGATTGAGGCCAAGGAAAGAGGTTTGGTTGACGTGTTAGGGGGGCTGGACAAAGCCATTGCCATTGCCGCCCAAAAAGCCGACCTGAAAGAAGGCGAATACCGCTTACGGACCTTGCCTGCCCAAAAGTCTTTCATGGACAATCTTTTCTCTGACACAGAAAGTCAGATCAAGGCCTACACGCTGCAAAAGGAGTTGGGCCCGCTTTTGCCCTACTACCGGCAGTACCAGCGCGTGATGCAGATGCAAGGCATTCAGGCCCGGCTGCCCTACGAGATTGAGATCCAGTAAAGGTTCTTCCTAACCTCTACAACAAAAAAGACTGCTCCCGTGCAGTCTTTTTTGTTGTAGAGCCGGGCCTCCGGTTCTCCTCTTTTTTTCCGACCTTGCGGCTTTGTAGAACCACCCTGGTTTTGGGTCTTTTTTCTGAAAATCGCCCTTAAACCAGTTAACCTTACCACCATGACCATGATGACCACCTTGCAAGAAGCCGCTCGTTTCATTCAGGAGCAGACAAACCAGTACCAGCCTGACTTTGGGATCGTGCTGGGAACCGGCCTGGGCGCTTTGGTGCAAGACCTTCAGGTAGCCTTCAGCCTGAACTATGCCGATATCCCGCATTTCCCGGTATCTACCGTGGAGAGCCATTCCGGAAAACTGATCTTCGGGGAACTGGGCGGGCGTAAGGTGGTGGTCATGCAGGGCCGCTTCCATTTCTATGAAGGCTACAGCATGGAGCAAGTAGTGTTCCCTATCCGGGTGATGAAACTGCTGGGCATCCAGAAGCTGTTTGTGAGCAACGCCGCGGGTGGGTTAGACCCCGCATTCAACACCTCTGACCTCATGGTCATCACTGATCACATCAACCTGTTGCCTTCCAACCCGCTCATCGGGAAGAACCTGGACGAGTTAGGGCCCCGCTTCCCAGACATGAGCGAGCCCTACAGCGAGCACCTGGTACAGCAGGCCCTGGAAATCTCGCAACTACACGGTCTGAATGTAAAAACCGGCGTCTACGTCAGCGTGCCAGGCCCCATGCTGGAAACCAAAGCTGAATACAACTACCTCAGAACCATTGGCGCCGATGCCGTGGGCATGAGTACCGTACCGGAAGTGATTGCCGCCGTGCACCTGGGATTGCCTGTTTTTGCGGTCTCCGTGATCACCGACCTCTGCGTGCCTGGTAAGATCAAGAAAGTAGTACTGATGGATATTTTGGAATCTGCCGCCAAAGCAGAGCCGAACATGACGCTGCTTATCAAGGAACTGATCAAACGGCAGGAGTAAAAGAAGTCCTGAGTCCTGAGTCTAGAGTCCTGAGTTTTGTATAGAGTCATTATTGCTTTTTGCATCAGCCTCACCCTCTCATCCGCTCTCCATCTCTAACTCCATCTCCTTCTTTGTCATCCTGAAAGGATCTTGTGGGCGAAATAGACAGGCTTCTGCTATTACTTCCAGCACCTAATGTTGTCCCAGAGAAACCGAATCCCGTTTCAAGGCACCTTTTCAGAAAACGCCTTCTAAACAGAAGTACCCTTTGAAAGCAGAAGCAGCGCCGAGAATCTCCATTGCTGCTTCTGCTTTTAGGTCATTTTGTGAGCATGCAAAAGTATGACTGTTTCTAAGTGCACCTTCTCCCCTTGAGGATTGCTCAAACGGGAGTTTGAGCAATCCTCAAGGGGAGAAGCTTAGGGATGGTACTTCAAAGACTTTGTCTTTTCAGGCCCTTTTCTGAAAAATAGTCTCCAATCAGAACTAAACAAGAAAGCGGAACCGGCACTGGGAAATACCCTGGTGCCGGTTCCGCTTTTACTTTTTAGTCGTTTCTGATTCTTCCCTGATTTCCCAAAGGAAGCTTCAAACAGGTTACCACCTGCGGTCTTACTTGATGATGACTTCCTTCGTCTGAAAATTCAAATGCGTGAACACCCCAAAGCCTCCGGCCACAGTTGATTTGATGGTAACCGGCTGCGCGAAGGGGTTTCCGTTGGCCCGACGCGCATCTTCAATGCTGCTGATGAACTCGTAGTAGGACTCGTCTAAATGAAATAACTTGATGGTGAGGGTGTCGTTGCGTTGAAAGCGATAGGTGGTGGTGTATGTGATCTTTTTGCCGTTGCGCAATTGGTCGTCTACTTCAGCATCTAGCTGGCTGTCAATCCCGCTGGTATCGGCTTTGTGCACCAAGAGCCGGTAAAAGTTCTTGGAAGCGGCATCGTCCTGCCACCGCACCAGTAAGTACGCCTCCTGGCTCTGCTCAGGTTTGCTGTTGAATTTCCAGCCCACGCTGTCAATGGGCACGGGAGGCAACACCGTGGTGGTGCCGGTGAGCCGCCGGCCCTGGGTGTCTGTGATGAGGAGTTTAAACACATCGCCGGGCGCGGTCCGCACGCGGCGGCGGTTGTAATGGGTGTACACCTTCTGGTTTTCCTGGTCTACCAATACCGTGTCTCTCAACACCACCGGCGCCTCGTTGTTTTTGGTGATGGTCACGGTGGCGCCTTTGACAATAATGGCCTCAGGTGCGTCAAAATAGCCTGCCGACTCAGACAAGGCCAACTTCATGGGTTCATTGTTCACCAGGTAGCACTCCACCACCAACTGGGGCGGAAGCTTGGGCAGTTTCACCTCAATCTCCTGCTCCATGTCACAGGAAGCCAGCGCACCGCCCAGGGCCAGGCACAAAAGCATTGAACGGAAAGAAAAGGCCACGTCCATTAGAATTTAAAGTTATAGGTAACCGAAGGAATGACCGGGAACAAGGAGACCTGTTTGGCCACAAACCCGGTGATCTGGTCAGAGTCGTCTTCTTTCAACGTCTCAAAGTAAACGAAGTACGGGTTACGCCGATTGTAGACGTTGTAGACACTGAAGGTAAGGTCAGCCGCGCCGCGCTTAGGCCGAAGCTTGTACACCAGCCCAAAATCCAGCCGGTGATAAGCCGCCAACCGGAACGAGTTGCGCTCCGGATACACCGGAATCACGGTATAGTCTTCGCCCGGTACGTCCTGGAACACGAACCGCTGCACCGGCAGCGAGTAGGCATTTCCTGTGCCGTACACGAAGGTGGCCGTGGCGCTTATGCGTTTGCTCACTTCCTGCAGGGCTACAACGGAGAGATCATGCCGCCGGTCAAACCGCGTGGGAAAGGTTTTGCCGTTATTCAAGTCTGGGAACGTGCGGGTAGACCAGGAAAGGGTATAGCCAATCCAGCCGGTGGTCTTACCTTCTTTTTTCTCCACGTAGAACTCCTGCCCGTAGCTATCGCCGGTGCCAAAGACGAACTCCTCTTCCAGGGCGTTGTTGCCGAAGATCTGCGCGCCGTCTTTCAGGTCTAGCTGGCGGTTCATCTTCTTGTAATAGGCCTCTGTGCTGAACAGGTACTTGTCTTTGTGCAGCTTGGTCAAACCCACGGTAAACTGATCTGAGCGCTGGGGCCGCACCCCGGGGCTGGACGGGTACCAGATGTCGGTGGGGAGGGAGGCGCCGGTGTTGGAGACCAGGTGTACGTACTGGAACATGCGGGTGAAGTTGGCCTTGAGGGTAAGGGTCTCGGTGAACCGGTAACTGGCCGCGGCCCGGGGCTCCAGGCCCAGAAAGTTCTTGCCGTCGTTGAGGAAACCGGAAAGGCGCAGGCCGTAGCTCAAGGTGAAGGCGGGGCTGAAGGTCCAGTCATCTGAGGCGTACAGACCGTACTCCTGCCCGCTGTACTCGTTGCCCGCGCCCACGTTCACAGAACCGTCCTGGCTATTAGCTTCCAGGCGGCCCACCACAAACCGGTGATCCGTAACAGCCAGGCCAAACCGCAGGTGGTGTTTCTCTGAGGTAATGTACTCAAAGTCCGATTTCAGGGTAAGGTCAGTGATGTTGGAGGTAAGGCTGAAGGAGTAGATGTCCAGCTGGTTTTTGATGGCGTATTCGTAATTAGACGATGAAAACGTGGTGTTTACGAAAAAACGGGGCGAAAACTGGTGCACCCACCGGGCAGAGGCCACCCGGTTCCCCCAGTTGAAGTTGAAATTGAAGTCTTCGTCTTTGAAGGTGAAGAAGTCACGGCCGTAGTAGCCGCTGATGAAAAGGCGGTCGTTGGGGCCCAATTCAAAACTGGCCTTGGCGTTGAAATCGTAGAAATAGTAGTCGGGGATGGGGCTGAAGTCCGGGTCACTTTCCTTCGCCTTGTTGATCATGCGGGTGAACACATCCACGTACGTACGGCGGCCCGAGACCAGGAACGAGGACTTGTCTTTCTGGATGGGGCCCTCCACTGATAAACGGGAGGCAATCAAGCCCAGGCCGCCGGTCACGTCATATTCCTTCCGGTTGCCTTCGCGCAGTTTCACGTCCAGTACGCTGGAGAGGCGGCCGCCAAACTGGGCCGGGAACCCGCCTTTGTACAGTTCCACGCCCCGTACCGCGTCTGGGTTGAACACGCTGAAAAACCCGAACAGGTGACTGGGGTTGTATACCAGGGCATCGTCTAAGAGCACCAGGTTCTGGTCTGAGCTTCCGCCCCGCACAAAAAGCCCGCTGCTACCCTCGCCACCGCTCTGGATGCCGGGCTTCAACTGCAGGGTCTTGATGATGTCTACCTCGCCAAACAGGGCAGGCAACAACTTAGCCTCCCGGGAGGAGAGGGTTTCCATGCTCATCTGGGGCGTGGAGAGGCGCTCCTGAAAGGTATTGCGTTCGGCTTCCACCAGCACTTCGCTTAGTTGGCTCGTGTTTTCCTCCAGTTCCAGGTTCAGGCGCGTGTTGGTGGTAAGGGCAATTTCGCGGGTGAGGGTCTTGAACCCGATGTAGGAGAACTGGATCTGGTAGGTGCCCGGCGCCAAGGAAAGCGTGTATACCCCATTGGTGTTGGTTTCCACGCCCGTGGTGGTGCCAGCCACCGAGACACTGGCGCCTATAAGGGCTTCCCCCGTAGCCGCAGACCGCAGGGTACCATTGAGCGAAACCCGTTCCTGGGCCTGGGAAAAGGAAATCGGCAGCAAGAGGCAAAAAAGAAAAAACACGGCTCGTTGCCCCAGCATTGGCCACTGGAACAGGAAATGTCTGGCAGAGTTATACACGCTGGAGAAGGTCATATACAAACACAGAACACCGCACCCGCTGCTTTGTTTCTTTACCTGAGAAAACGGACAAGGTGCGCAGAAATTCTGCGGAGATGGTAACAGTTTATCTGTTGTAAGATAAGAAATTTAGGCAAGGGAATCATGCTCTCCTCCTATTTCTTAAAGCCCCGGTATTGGCCTGCGCCAAGACAACTCGCCTGACAAGCAAGGAATGCTTTTTAACCTAAGATCCGTTTAAAGACTGTTTTAGATGAAACACCCCCTAAACGGATCTGGGAAAAAGAGAGGTTGCCCTTACAGGACTGAATAGAGCCAGGCTTGTCTCAGGGCTACCTGTTCTAGGGTGGCTTTGGGGTCTGCGGTGAGCAGGTGCGAAACGGTTTCATCAGTGGCGGTGAGGGGGGCCTTTAGCACCACGGGTTGCACGGTACCATTGGCGTCTTTCCGGCCTACCGTGATGGCCAACGGGCTGCCTTCTGAAGCATTGGTTACGTGTTTGTTGATTAGGTCGGTGGCGTTGCGCAGGTTCAGGTCTTCGCCGTTGATTTGCCATAGTTGGTCCCCGGCTTTGTAGCCCATCTGCTTCCCGAAGGCGTTCAGGTTCTCCACGCTGGCCACCATCAGGTGCCCTGAGGCCTGGTCATAGCCCAGCGTGGGCTTGCCCAACGAAATGCGTTTCTGGGTGCCGGTGGGTTGGTAGGTGATGCCCACTTTCTTGAACAGCTCGGTGTAGGGCAGGGCTTCGGTGCCTTCCACGTAGCGCCGGAAGAAATCCCGCACCTCAGGATAGGTGAGGGCCGTGATCTTGTCAAACAGTTCCTCGTCTTTGAACGACTTGTCTTTGCCGTAGGTCTGGCTCAGGTCTTTCATCAGGTTGATGAGGCCGTACTTGCCCCCCGAAAGCTCGCGCAACCTGATGTCCAGGGCCAGGCCAATGAGGGCGCCTTTCTGGTACACGTTGCCGTATTCCTTCTCGTGCTTGTCCAGGGCGCCCAGGCTCAGTTCAGTAAACGCGAGGGCGTCATTGTATTGTTGTTTAGAGGCGATGATCTTGTTGCGGGTCTCAGTCAGGAATTCAGGCAGTTCAATAAGGCGCTGGTTTACCTGAACATGGTGGGCAAAATATTCGGTCACGCCCTCATACAGCCAAAGATGTTTTGACATTTTGGGGTTGCTGAAGTCAAAGTTGCCTATTTCCTCTGAGTGAATGTTCAGCGGCGTGACAATGTGGAAGAACTCGTGCGCCGAGATGTTCCGGACTTGTTCGGCCAGCATGGCCGGGGGCATCTCGGGGAAATAGTACACCGAAGAGTAGGAGTGCTCCAGGGCCCCGTATGAGCCGGTGCGGTTGGGTTTGTTGTCAATGTAGACCAGAAAAGCGTATTTGTCTACCGGCAAGGTGCCACCCAGGTACACCCGTTGGGCTTCCAGAATGGGCTTGATGCTTTGGGCGAGGTTCTTGGAACGCGCTCCGCCCCCGGCGGCATAGGTGGCCACCAGCACATCAGCGTTGCCTACCTTGAGCAGGGCGGTGTCAGGACGGCTGTAGAGCATGGGAGCATCTACCAGGTCATTGTAGTTCTGCAGCAAATAGGTGTCTGAAGTGGGGGTAGAACTGGTGGCTCTCAAGGGGGTGGCCCCGTAGAATTCCTCTGGTTTGTTTACCGTGATCTGGTAAGGCTCTTTGGTTCTGTTGGCAAAGTAGCCGAAGAACCCGTGCGTGTTGATGAGGAACACCTTGCCGGCCTCAATGTCTGTGGCGGCGGGCTCAAACACAATGTCTTCTTTCTTGGGCGTGTCCCAGGTGTCGTCTACCAGGTAGGTGAGGCGGGCCAGTTTATTCGCTTTCTTGATTTTCCAGGTGTTCTGGTCCAGGCGCTCCACGTTTAGTTTCTTGCCTTTCTTGTCAAAGGCATTGAACTCTGACACAAACTTCCCGAAATCATAGACGGCATAGGTACCCGGCACCATTTTAGGCATCTGGTACAGTACTTCGTCTTCTTTTATGTCTGGGGTGATAAGCGTTACCTGCAGTTTGTCGTCTTTCACCTGACCCAGGTCAATGGAGAAGCGATAGGTGGGAGTAGCGTTGTTCTGCGCCAGCAGGGGGAAGTGCAGGAGAGCGGCAAACGCCAGGGCCGCCAGAGATTTTTTAAACATAGGTTTTGGTTTCTGAGAATGCTAAGGAAACGAAAGTTATGGGGTTTAGGTGTCACTGCCGGAAGAATCCTCTGGTAACGGCCCCTAATTCATCGGTTTTCTCCACTGGATTTGTCGTGGTAAAGGCGCGAAACTTACAGATACCGGTATGTGGTGGTTAAGGCGAGACCGGATGGGGCAGAATAAAAATCCCTTTGGAAACTGTTTTGGCTCTGTTTTATTAAAAATGGCTCTAAAACAAGATGGGTTAGGCAGAAAGCCTTTGGATTTAACCGAGTCATCTGGTCCTAGAAGCAGCATGCTTGGGAAGCAGATTGGCGGAAAAATTGGAAAGGGTCTGATAGTAGTTGTGAACATGGTTTACAGGCTGTTTTTTAGAAAAATGCCTTATTCCACGAAGCCTAAATCCTCCGGTGCTGGGGTAGGAGGGCAATGGTTTTCATCTTCTCAGACGTGTTCTCCTCTTTCCGCGCCCCATCCTGTTTTCGCTCTGATTATTTTAAACAGGAAGTAAAGGATGGCATACACCGTTCCCCATATGGCCACATCCACCAAGAAGTTAACCGTCATTATTCCTTCCTTAAATGGGTTGTAATTAAATCCGATCACTTTCTTCACCACTTTAACCACCACATAGGTTAGCAGTATTAATACCAGGTCAATGACTTTCTTATTTCTCATCTTAGGGCAGAATTTGTTTTGGAGAACTACTGGTTACTCACTTTGCTATCTACGTAGAAAAGGAGTGAGATGTAGAATAATCAGGAGCAACCAGTAAGGTAGGCTTTAAAATATGTGATTATGGAGAATTTTTTAGCAAGCTAGTTGCTGATTGATTTCATGCTAGGTAAATGGCATTTTAGGACGTTTTAGGTCGAAGTTTGTCTATGGCTCATTCAATTAATCACCAATCTTAATTTTTTGGTTTGGAAGTAAACTTCTTGAAGAAGTGGTAGGCAAATAAAATGGTTATTAAGCAGTAAGAATACTTATTGATATGGTGGTGCCAACCTGCATAATTACTAGTTTTTAGTTTTCCATCCATGTAGAAAAAATTTATATAGAACAAAAGGCAGAATAATAGAATATTGCATAACAAAGAATAGATTAAAGTTTTTTTTATGAAGTTCAGTAAATCAAAATTGCGTTTTTTGTGATAAGCAGATACGTGCGACAAAATCGATGAATACAAGACATATTTTAAAGTCTCTGTAATCGGATAAACTAGTAAACTCAGCAGGAGGATCATAGAATAAAAAAATTATTTTTTTTATAGTGATGTGTTTATAAAGTATGACTAGTTACGTAGTTGTATATGTAATTGAGACAGAGGGTGAATAAATTTCAATAATTCAATTATTTTTTAACTGTAAAAGCTAAGTTTGTATATTTATAATTTGGTTTTGGATCACTGCACCAGTATCTCCCTTGGTTCTCTATTTATTTATTTCTAATTGCTTGCCTATTGAACATATAGAGCAAAGTGCCATTGATGAAAATGAAATTGTAACCGGAGGTTTATTCTTCCTTATTGCTGCGGCTTGTGTTTGCTGGAGGTGGCCAGGAGAGCAAGCTTTGAAAAGATATACCTGATTACTGGCCGGATGTAGCGATACAACACCAAACTGACTAAAACCAGGAAAAGGCCGAATCCAGTAGGGAGGATTGCCCCAAAAGTAACCGTCATGGCCATCACAAATCCTAATAAGCACTCAGCCCTATAAATTGGAAAGAAGAGGGCCAACGGAAGCAGCCCTAACACCAAGTAATCCGTTATCTCTGAATACCCCAATGAAAAACAGGTAGAAATTGCAATCCCGAACAGCAGGGCACCTGCAAATCTAACAAGGGTTGGTAGAAAGTATTTTTTAGGGTCTTGGCTTCCCTCTCGGTTGTCAAAAATTCTTCTTTGGATCCGATAGGTGAGGAACCAGGCTAACAGGGGAAGTACTAACGCACCCCATCCATTTGAAATGGCCGGCAAATCCTTATTAGCCGCAAGGTGGTGACTAGGGACCCCGCCGTGGTAATGGTTCCAGGCCAAAAGTGACCAAATAGATACCGCAATAATTGCTGTAAAATAGAGCCTTATCTTAAAGAATTCCTTTTTGGTCATGGTGAAGGTTTTCTGGTTTACGCTTTACTAGGCTATCGTTTCGCCTGAGTGGGATTTAAGGAAGCAATTTCTTTTACTGAGGAATTTACATACCTCTTCCATTCTCTTAGAGGATATCCGCTTTTAAACAAAGAGTAAAAGGTAAAATTAAATCACCACGCGTTGGCTTCTTCCAAATAGCAAGTATAGCAAGACTCCTAGAAAGGGAAGTAGAATTATCACCAGAACCCACACGATCTTAGTAGCCCCATCTTTAAAATTGCTTTTTAAAACATCTAATAGTGCCCAAATCCATAATAGAAAGGGGATTGCTAAGAAAAGTAATTCTCCAGGGCCTAGATTTCCAATGAACAGCATCATGTTTGTTGAAATATTTAATGAGATAAAGGTATAAATTAAAGCAACTTAATATTTAATAATTTGCTAAGCACCATTAGATCGTGAATTTCCTATATACATGTGATGGTTTAGTGTATGAAGGTGCAAGGCCTTCGGCCGAGGCTGACGTATTTATAGTGTTCCCAGTTGTTATTTTATAAAATTCCAATAGACATAAATTATCAAAATCAGGAGTGAGATGATGGATAGTGTATATTTCCTTTGACGATGCTTTGTTATATACCCGTTTTTCTTCATATCCCAATCACAGAGCATTTCAAGAAGCACATGGTGAAAGTCGAACATGAAATCATGCCATTCAAAAGCTTCCCTTGCTCTTCTCTTGGCAGCTATTTCCTTTCTCTTTTGGTCATAACGGTTTAATACTGCCACTTTTTTATTCTCGTAATCTATTGGAACATTTCTTATCAACAGTTCTTTCTTTGCCTGTTCAACGGCCAAAGGGTTCCAATTATCAGGAAAGTTTGCTATCCTAATTAAATCGTCTGTCTCTCGGGCACTTATAGGAGGTTTGAATTCCATAAATATAAATTACTGCCAACGGCTAGTATAAAAACGTGCAAGGCCGTCGGTTGTAGCATGGCTCATGCTCAATGTTGTTGGTAGCTTCTTTTTATTAATAAGTTCAAATCTCAGGAGTTTTCTATTTCCTTGGCTTCCCCTGTTCTAAAGCCGACTTTGTTGTATAAACTTCCAGTCGTCGTACCCATACCTCTCATCTCCCCGAACCTTTGAGTAATATAAATCCTCTGGTCGGAACAGGGCGCTGAATACGGTGTCTTGTTTAGGGTGACTCTGGTTTACCAATGAGATACCCTTTAATTCCCTCTTGCCGATGCGATAGGGAACAAACTTGAAATCGGGGAAGTAGTCCGATATCTTCTCCTGAAGGTTAAGAAATGCCACTCCGAACTCAAGGAAGGGAGAGACGGTCAAAGCCATATTCGCAGAGAAGGCCCCATCCAAACTTTCCATCTCAGCCCTGTCCACCCCAACGATGGTGTAGTAAGGGCCAAGGAGGCTGATGTAGATATGCACTTCCTTCCTGAGCGTGTATTCTTGGAATTTCTCAGCCTTCAAGGTGACAACCCCTGAATAACAGGGGTAAAAAGCAATCATTGTCTCTCGGAAATGCTCCTTGATCCCCTTTTTTAGGAACTTCCTAAATCCGCCCCATCTTTCCCTGTAGTTTTTCTGGATATAGAAATTGTTATATACAATCTCTTCCATCCTCTCCACCCCTGTAAAGCCGCGGACGCTTTCCTCGTCAAATCCATCAGGATTCTCAATTGGGTAGTATTCTTTTATAGTCCTCAAGACAGACCTAAAGTCATGTTTGGTAACCACCCAATTTGCTTCCTCTAGCATATTATTTGAAGTTGCCGCCAACGGACTTGTGTAAAAAGTGTGCGAGGCCGTCGGCCGTAGCATGACTTATGCACTTTGTTGGGCTACGTTATTTTTATTCTCCTTCATTCAAATCAAGAGACCAATTTTTGTTCTTTCTTTTTTCCTTCCAGTCCCAGTAAGTCTCATAAAAGGAATCATGCAGAAACTCTTGATGGTCGTCAAAATCCTCGGGTTTGTCAATTAACAGAACTTCGCTCCACTTGCCTGTTTCAGGGTCGGCTGTCCCGTCAAGTATATTGAAGAAATCGAAAAAGACGTCAGCAGTGTTGCTCGCAATCACTTTCCTGAATGCTGATTTCAATACTTCATTTTCTTTTATTTGGCCCAAGGCTACTTTCTCTTCTTCTGTTAGTCCGCCGTTTGATGGGTAATTTATGAACTTGTTAGTCCTGCTATGGAAAAGATGATTAGCTGTGTGTCCTGCATATTCTTCGATAGCTTTATGAACAGAGAGCAACAATGTCTTTTTATTTTCTTCTGACAATTCCATTTTTTATTAATTATAATGAAGCCCAACGATCTCGTGTAAGCGGCGGGGAGGCCGTCGGCCGTGGCTGACGTTTAGGTGTTGTTAGGTCAATTGATTTTTCATTCATGCAATTTTCCTTGAAGCCACTCCTCATTCGTCACGTGGTTATCCCAAGTGAATTCAAAGCTTTTAAATTCAAATTCCAAGTTAATCCAGCTGTAATCAGGTAACTTCGTGTAAACCCCGCTTATTCTTATATAGTTATCGCTGGTGCTTTTGTTTTCCCCTATCGTTTCAAAATAGGCTAAGAAATCGTCAGGGATGCTGATTTCAGAGATAATCCCTTCTGTTATTTCCTCAGTATATTTCTCCGATTTTACATTTTTTAACACGATTCGGGATGTTCCAAGGATAAGCGGGCCCAAGTTCATTTCAGCAAAGTCGGCTAGCTTGGCCCAATCAAAGTCAATGACAACATCAGTTCCAACCCTTTCCAACTTTTCAATAGAAGAATCGTGAAGTTCTAGTCTACTAAGCCCAGTGTTAAAGCTATACTTCATTGATTTTTTCTCATTTGACCTAACGTACTTGTGTAAACGGCGGCGAGGCCGTCGGACGAAGCTGGCGTTTACACGTTGTTGGCACATCGTGCTTTTTAATGCTTGATAATAGATTCTATTCTAAAAAGCTTCTGTCCTCTATTAAGAAGCAAATGATGATATTCTCCATTAAAGAAGTCTCTTAAAAAATCCCAGTCGCTTGCGTTCATGCTCCCGTTTCCGTTTTTATCTAGATTGTTGACTATTTCTAGGTTTCCAATTATTTCGAAGTTCTCCTGGAAACGCATAAAGTCTTTTCTCCAAATAGTCAGTCCATAAGAACCAATGTAGTATGGTTTGACTTCAGGATGAACAGACCACATCCGTTCTAGTTCTCTATCAGAGTATTTGAAGTAATCGTCCTTTCTGTTGCCAACACCGTAAAATCCGCCTTCGATTACTCTATGTTTTGTAGGTTTTTCCTGCTCGTCAACTGTCAGAGCGGCAAAAGTATAATTTTGAGGACTTTTATCTTTATAGGTGCTTGTACATAGGAGTACTTTATACCGCCCGTCAGCAGCTCTAAATGTTAAAAGGTCACCTTGATTTATATCCTTAATTTTCTCTTTCATTTTTAGCATGTGTGCCAACTACTGGATAAGAGTAAACCTACGCTTATCTGCACTATATGTGGAGATGTGATACTTATAGTCAAACTTTAATTTGGCACTAAGAACTGCACAGGCGTCTAATATAGTGGTATTTAACTATTAGTCAACTAAAGCTGTGTTTCATATGGTACAACTAAACGTAAAAAAGGAATAGGCACTATTTTTTGGCCTACTTTTAGAAAAGACCCTGAAAACAGGTGTCCGCTTAAAGAGAGAAGGTAGAATAAATAACAGGGAGTGTGGTAATAACAGAAAACCCTACAGTGTGATGGTGCCTGCGGGCATTATGTAGGTTTGAAGAAGCGCAAAAGAACCATAGAAGTAACAGGTAGGAATGTAGTCCTGCGCTTTTACATACTTCTTTAAAAAAGTAATCCCTAAACCATTAGGGTTTAGGGATAGAAGCAAAATAAGAATAACCTTCCTATTGAAGCAAAACCTGTTTAGCACCCATTTCTGGCAAAACAGGTGCTAAACAGTCAAGGTTACGGCAGATGCTGTTGCACTACCTGGCTGAGTTGGTGGGCGGGTACCACGCCAGACTGCCGCCAGAGCTGCTTGCCCTGGTGGAACAACAGGAGCGTTGGAATTCCCTGTACCCGGTACTGCTGGGCCACCGCTGGGTTCTTGTCCACGTCAATCTTGATCACCCTCAGTTTGCCCTCGTACTGCCGCGCCACCTGTTGCAGGATTGGCGACATGGTTTTGCAGGGGCCACACCAATCGGCGTAAAAGTCTACCAGCACTGGCATGCCCGGACTGTTGATGATTTCCTGGAAAGATTTCTTGGCCATGGTCGTTTCAAAGTGGTTCCTGCAAGTATACGCAAAAAGGCTGTTTTTGATGGGAAAAGCCAGTTTTAGGCAGAAAACACAAAAGTGGTCTTAGACTCAAAAATGGGCCTTTTGTAGCCAGATCCTTGGAACTTTACCTTACCGCTTATCCTTGTCAGATAGACAAACACAACTTTTTGATTCCTGTGAAAATAACCTTGTTTTCTATATTATTGGCTGGCTCCTGCTGGTTTGCCTCTTGCAAAGACACGGTGGTGTTAGAAGAGAAACCGGTGCAGGAAGTCCAGAAAGACCTGTTGGTCTCCGCTGAAAAACTTACCACCATTCCAGCCGCCGGATTGAAGGAGATCGCCGTCTCCAACGGCCGCCCGGAGTTGGCGGCTTTGATCAAGTACAACGTGGATGTGTACCGCCTGGTGTACCTCACCAACTACAATGGGAAAGAGATCCAGGCCTCAGGCTTGATGGTAGTGCCCTTGAATCTGACGGCCCCGGCGGCTATCCTCAGTGCCCACCACGGCACTACCTTTGACCAAAAGTACGCACCCAGTAATTTCCAGATAAACTCCCTCACGGGTTTTGAACCCTTCGGCGCTGCCGGGTACCTAACCCTGGTGCCCGACTTTATAGGTTACGGGGTTTCCAAGCAGATCCTGCACCCATACTATGATGTAGAGCATTCTGGTACCGCCGTCGTGGACATGATCAAGGCCGGGAAATCTTTCTTCCAAAAGAACAAGCTGGCCTTGTCGGGTGAATTGTTCCTGGCTGGCTATTCAGAAGGAGGGTATGTGACGCTGGCGGCGCAGAAGGAGATTGAAGAGCATCCGGGCCATGGGTTAACCGTAACGGCTTCCGGCGCCGGCGCGGGAGGGTATGACCTGGAAGGAATGCTGACCCGGATCATAGGCGGGGAACCCTATGAATACCCGGCCAACCTGGCTTTTATCCTCCAGGCCTACAACAAGACCTACAACTGGAACCGGCCTTTGACTGATTTCTTCCAGCAGCCGTACGCCACCCGCATCCAGGAACTGATTGACGGTACCCGCACCAGTTCTTCCATCAACAGTGCCTTGGCCAAAGACCCAGAAAAGCTGTTCAATACTACTTTCTTAGCGGCCTTGCGTGGCAACGGAGAACAGGCGTTGAAAGCGGCCTTGAAGAAAAACAGCCTGAAGAACTGGGTGCCTAAAAGCCCTACCCGGTTGTACCACGGTACCGCAGACATCATGGTGCCTTTCTTCACGTCGCAAAGTACTTATGAGGCCATGAAAGCGGCCAATGCGCCCAACCTCAAATTTGTTTCCATTCCTGGCGGGGGCCACGGCAGCAGCCTGGAGCCCATGATCAAGGATCTGATCCCCTGGATGGAAGGCTTCCGCAGTAAGTAACCAGGAAAAATACGACAGTAAAGCCCGGCCCCGTAGAGAGTCCCGGCTTTTTTGCGGGGTAGGCGGTATAAAATTTTCCTACCTTTCACGGGCGGTTTCGTAAAAAGAGGCATGGAACATACGTCTACGCCATCCGCAGAAACCCTTTTGCTTACCTACATCAGCTACCACTGTCAAGACCGGGTAGGCTACATCACCTTGAACCGGCCCGAGAAACGCAATGCCCTCAGTGATGTGGTGGTAAAGGAGCTGAACCAAGCCTTTGACTATGCTGAAGACGATGAGAACTGCAAAGTCATTGTGCTCAGGGCCACCGGCCCGGTGTTCTGCGCGGGCGCCGACCTTAGATATCTGCAGCAGATGCAGCACAACAACTACCAGGAGAACCTGGAAGATTCTACCCTGTTCCTGCACCTCCTCTACCAGATATATACCCTTAAAAAAGTAGTGATTGCCCAGGTGCAGGGCCACGCCATTGCCGGTGGCTGCGCTTTGGCCACGGTCTGTGACTTCACCTTCACCGTGGAGGCGGCCCGGTTTGGCTACACCGAAGTGAAGTTCGGCTTCCTGCCCGCCATTGTCAAGGTATTCCTGCTTAAAAGGATAGGGGAGGCCAGGGCGAAGGAATTGCTTCTGACCGGTGACCTTATCTCCGCGGAGAAAGCCAAAGCCTATGGGCTGGTGAATGAGGTGGTGGCAGAAAACCAGCTGGAGGCGCGGGTGCAGGAGTTGGCGCAGCGGCTCTGCGTACAGAATTCGGCCCAGGCCATGGAAGGCACCAAAGAACTGTTCGCCCTTCTGCAGGAACTCCCCCTGAAAGAGGCCTTGGATTACGCTGCCGAGCGCAACGCCCTGGCCCGGGCCACCGATGATAGCCAGACGGGCATTGAGGCATTCTTGAAGAATGAACCCATTCTGTGGTAGAAAGAGCCGCCAGTCTCCCTTAGTCAAGCTCCATGGAAAGAGCGGTTTTGCCTTGGTTTAAAAAAAGCAGGCCTGAAAAGTAGCCAGGGCAGCGGCAGTTTTCTACATTTAAGGTGTCTTTTCAGGTAATTATATGCTCCTTCGTTCCTAAAGACAGATATTTTAAACAAAAGACCCACCTGCTGGTTGAGAGAATATGCTGACGAATGCGGCGATAGTATTAGGAACCTTTGTTTCCATGGAGTTGGTGGCATGGGCCGTCCATAAGTATGTGTTGCATGGGGTCTTGTGGAACATCCACAAGTCGCACCATACCAGGCACAACCATCTCTTTGAGCTCAATGATGTCTCGTTTGTCTTTTATGGGGTTATTGCCGCCTTGTGCTTCATTTATGGCACAGAGACGCTGGACTACCGGTTCTGGATAGGGGTAGGCATCTCTCTGTATGGGGCGGCGTATTTCCTGGTGCATGATCTGTTTATCCACAGGCGGGTGAAACTGTTTGGGAAAACCAGAAGCACTTACCTCAAGGCCTTAGACATTGCGCACAAAGTACACCATAAAACCAAGGGAAAAGACGGCTCAGAGTCATTTGGTATGCTTTGGGTCCATCCTAAATTCTTTCGTGTCGCCCGGAAGCGTTAACTTTATGTTTCGTTTCTAATCTCTCTGCCGTGGCGCATTACTCTATTAAAGAGTTAGAGCATTTGTCTGGAATAAAAGCCCATACACTTCGTATCTGGGAGCAGCGGTATCAACTGCTGGTTCCCAAGCGGACCTCTACCAACATCAGGTACTATGATGACAGTGACCTGAAGTGCCTGCTCAACGTGGCCCTGCTGTACCAGGAGGGCTACAAGATCTCCAAGATAGCCCTACTCACTCCCGCCCAGATAGCCCAGGAGGTGCTGAAGGTCACGGAGAAAGAACTGGGGCAGGAGCAGCTGATCAGCCAACTGGTGGCCGCCATGGTGGGGTTAGACGAGATCCTGTTTGAGCGGGTTTTGGGCAGGGCCGTGCTGCAGTTGGGCTTTCCGGGTTCTGTGCAGCAGGTGGTGTATCCTTTCCTGGACAAGATTGGGCTCTTGTGGCAGACAGACAACATCACCCCGGCCCATGAGCACTTCATCAGTCAATTGATCAGGCAGAAGATGCTGGTGGCCATAGATGGCCAGCGCCTCAACCGTTTGCCAGAAGCCCCCAAAGTACTCTTGTACCTGCCAGAAGGCGAGTTGCATGAACTGTCCCTGCTCTACAGCCATTTCCAGTTCAGGGCCATGGGTTTTCATACCTTGTACCTGGGCCAGCATCTGCCCCTGGAAGACCTGATCAAGGCGGCCCATCAGTTCCGCCCAGAGTATCTTTGTTCGGTCTTTACCACTTCCCCGCCCCGTGACCAGATAGAGGCCTACCTTGATCAATTGCTGCAGGAGGTTCCTTTCACCCAGCTGCTGGTAAGCGGGTATATTTTACAGCCCTTTTTGGCGGAACTTCCCGCCAGGGTCACCTATTTCAAAACCCTGGAAAGTTTTGAGCAATGGTTAGCTTCCGCGGCCCTGACGCCTGCGTGAGGTAAGGCTCCGGTTTCTTTTCCGTCATTTATAGCTCGCTGCCCACCTAAGGGACGCCTTGGCCTGCCATTTCAACTTTTTTCTCAGAGATGGTTTTCTGTCTGTTTTTAGAAAAAGAAAGCCAAAAGGAAGGTGTTGTTCCTGCCCTCACTCCCGTGTGCCCTTCCCTTTCCTCCCTTTTGCTTTCCTACAGGATGCATGCGAGGGAGGTAGACTTTCTTGCTTTGGCCAGCGGGAGAGGCCTGCACCTTTTTGCCTTTGTTTGCTATCTTAAACCTGAGGAATTTTAGGGTAGAAGCGAAGGAAGGCGTTTGTTAGGTATTTTGTTTAAATAAAATAAAAAATACTTAAACATACATTAGCCATTCTTCCTTTTGATTCGTAATATTGTTTAGCGTTTGATATTTAACATTAAACAAATGACAGCACTAGATTTTACTTCCGTTGTAGAGCGCATGGCGCCCACCCTCCGTCCAGCTGCGTACAACCTGACCCGTGATAGTGATGATGCGAAGGATTTAGTGCAGGAAACCCTCCTCAAAGCCTTCGTGAACCGGGACAAGTTCAAGCCTGGCACCAACCTGAAGGCTTGGTTGTATACCATCATGCGCAACACGTTTATCAACCATTACAATAAAATCACCAAACGGTCCAGCTCCGTAGATACCACTGACTACATCCAGAGCCATCCGGCAGATGCCCGTATGGTTTCGGCGAACGGAGCCTCCGGTGAATTTGCCCTCAATGACATCTATGCCGCCATTGACAAACTGCCTGATGACCTGCGCACCCCTTTCATGATGTACTATGTAGGCTACAAGTACCTGGAGATCTCTGACAAACTGCAGCTGCCCATTGGTACCGTCAAAAACCGGATCCACCTGGCCCGCAAAGAACTCAAGCAAGACCTGAAAGGGTACGCATACGCCGACTGACAAAGGGCCTGTTTTCCTTTTGCAGGCATCTTTAAGAAGGCTTTAGTGGTATACTGCCCTAGAAATAATGTATCTTGTTACTGTAAAAGGTAAATTTATCTTTCACAGGTTTCCTAATCAGACGCCATCGTACTACTCCATCCTATATATGCACGACCTTGCCAAGAAGAAAGTAATTGTCATAGGGGCCGGCTTTGCCGGATTGGCGGCCGCGGCTAATCTAGCCCAGGCCGGGTATGCAGTTACGCTCTTGGAGAAAAATGAAGGGGCCGGCGGACGCGCCCGCGTGTTCCATGCCTTGGGCTTCACGTTTGACATGGGCCCCAGCTGGTATTGGATGCCCGACGTTTTTGAGCAGTTTTTCAAGAAGTTCGGGAAAACCACCGCTGACTATTACCAGTTGGTGCGGCTAGACCCCTCGTACCAGGTGCTGTACGGGCCGGGTGATGTGATGGAACTACCCGCGGCCATGCCGGCCCTGGAGGCGCTTTTTGAATCGCTTGAGCCTGGCTCGGCCGTTAAATTGCGCACCTTCCTCAAGCAGGCCGCTTATAAGTACGAGGTAGGCATCAATAATCTGGTGTACAAGCCCAGCCGGTCGCTCACGGAGTTTTTTGATGTGAAGTTGCTGCTGGACGTGCTACGGCTAGATGTGTTTCAATCCATGCACAAGCACGTGCGCAAATTCTTCCAGCACCCCCGGCTTATCCAGCTCATGGAGTTTCCTATCCTTTTTTTAGGTGCCTTGCCCCAGAACACGCCCGCCTTGTACAGCCTCATGAACTACGCAGACATGGCCCTGGGGACCTGGTACCCCATGGGCGGCATGCACAAAATAGTGGAGGCCATGGTGGCGCTGGCGAAAGAACAAGGGGTAGAGTTGCGGTTAGGCGAGGAAGTGGAGCGCCTGGAGGTCCTTAACGGGCGCATCACCCGGGTGATCACCGCCAAAGGCCAGTATGAGGCAGAAGTGGTTATTGGCGGTTCAGACTACCACCATTTGGAAACGAATCTGCTGCCCCAGGAGGCTCGCAGTTACTCAGACAAATATTGGGATTCCCGGGTCATGGCGCCCTCGTCGCTTATTTTTTACCTGGGCGTAGACAAGAAGCTGGATGGCCTGCGCCACCACAATCTGTTCTTTGACGAAGACTTCGGGCCCCATGCCCATGAGATCTACACGCACCCGGCCTGGCCCAAGAATCCGTTGTTTTACGTGTCGGTGCCCTCCAAGACAGATCCCTCTGTGGCCCCCGAAGGGAAGGAGAACCTGTTCATCCTGATTCCGGTAGCCCCGGATTTACAGGACACTCCGGAAGTGCGGGAAAAATACTACCAGATGGTCATGACGCGCCTGGAGAAGATCACAGGGCAGGAAATCAGGAGCCACGTGCTTTATAAACGCACCTACGCCCATCAGGACTTTATCAAAGATTACCACGCCTTCAAAGGCAACGCCTACGGCTTGGCCAATACCCTGCTGCAGACGGCCGTGCTCAAGCCCAGCCTAAAGAGCAAGAAAGTACACAACCTGTTTTACACAGGCCAACTCACCGTGCCAGGCCCCGGGGTGCCACCGTCGCTCATCTCGGGGCAGGTGGTGGCCGCAGAGGTCATGAAGGAATTTGCCTTGCAGGAACCCACTTTAATCTGATGACATTATGATATCCTCGCCCAAGGCCCTTTTTGATGCCACCACCTTGGAATGCAGCAAGCTGATCACCCAGCGCTACAGCACGTCCTTCACCTTGGGGATCAGAACACTACACCCTCGGTTCCATGAGTCCATCTACGCCATTTATGGGTTTGTGCGGTTCGCGGATGAGATCGTGGACACCTTCCACGCCCATGACCGGGCGGGGCTGTTAGAAAGGTTCAAGCAGGAGACTTACCGGGCGCTTGAGGAAAAGATAAGCCTGAATCCGGTTTTGCACGCGTTCCAGATGGTAGTGCACCGGTACCAAATAGACGTGGCCTTTATTGATGCCTTTCTGCACAGCATGGAGATGGACCTGCTGGACCAGCGCTACAACTGTGACCTGTATGACGAGTATATCTATGGCTCTGCCGAGGTAGTGGGCCTCATGTGCCTGCGCGTTTTCTGCGAAGGGGACCAAGCCATGTTTGACCGTCTTCAACCGGCGGCCTGCGCCCTGGGAGCGGCTTTCCAGAAAGTGAATTTCCTGCGCGATATCCAGAGCGATTTCCAGGACCGGGGCCGGGTGTATTTCCCTGAGGTGGATTTTAGGTCGTTCTGCAACCAGGACAAAGAAGAGATAGAGGCCAATATCCAACAGGATTTTGACAAGGCCTACCAAGGAATCCTTGCTCTGCCCAGAGGTGCCAGAATGGGCGTTTATCTGGCGTATATCTATTATTTAAAGCTTTTTAAGAAAATTAAGCAACTTCCTGCTGCCCAAATTTTGGTAGAACGCGTAAGAGTGCCTGATAATACGAAGCTGGCTTTACTGCTAAGTTCGTATATTAGATACCAGTTTAATACGATCTAATGCAGTCAATGGCCTCTCTTCTTTCTTTGTGTCTCTTTCTGGTGGCCCTTCAGCAGAAAGCCGACCCTTATGCCCATTCCTCTTTGCTTGCCTATTACCAGACGGCCACCAAAGATGAGGGCATTGCCAGGAAGTTCATCACCCTCATGGACAATTACCAGGGCAGGGATCCTCTGAAGCTAGGTTATAAGGCGGTTTCGCACGCCATTATGGCCAAACATGTCTGGAGCCCCTACGCCAAGATGAAGTACCTGCGGCAATCATCGCAGATCTTTGAAGAAGCCGTGGCCCTTGATAAACATGACCCTGAGGTGCGATTCCTGCGTTTTTCCATTGAGAACTACATACCGCGCTACCTGAACATGAGCAACAACCTGGCAGAGGACAAGAAGGTGTTCATGGCCGCCATCATGCGGCATCCCCGTTCTGGAATCTCTTCTGAAACCGTTAAGATCATGCGTGATTTCCTGGTACGCAAAGATCTGCTCACCAAGCAGGAACAACAACAAATGGAGAAAATCAACCTGTAAGGGCTCAACGCATTAACAGTTTCATTTACTACCTAGGCCCTTTGTGCTTGCCTCAATTTCTTAACCATGAAAATAGCATAGAGGGTTAGGAGGTGGCGCTTTTGTACTAAAGCAAAAAAACCATTCACTAAAAAGCTTTTCTACCTCTTGGCTTGATGCTTTTTGTTGCTTGACAAAGTTTCAAGTATGAATCCGCACTTGGACTTCTTCCATAAAGAATGAATTTTCGGGAGAAAGGTGCAAGGTGTTCTTTAATTTGTTTAATTTAAGGCAACCAAAGAAAAATGGGAGCGGCAGAGAAGCTGCTCCTTTTCGCGGTGTCCACCAATCCACAGGCTCTACACTACGGGCTCCAGTATCTGAGAAGAAAGGCAGCCACCCTGCAAAATGGGATTACCACCAAAAATTCAGGCAGGCACAAACAATCTGGGAAGGGAATTGGTTAAACAGATATGCGTCAGCTACAGGTACATATTGATTCAAATTCAGGCTTTTGCTTTGGGGTGATCTATGCCATTCAGATGGCCGAAGACCTGCTGGAAGAACAGGGCTACCTGTACTGCCTGGGTGATATTGTGCACAATGATGTGGAGGTGGAGCGGTTGCAGAAAAAGGGGCTGCGGATCATCAACTATGAGACGTTACAAAGCCTTCGTGATGAATGCGTGCTCATACGGGCCCATGGCGAGCCACCCTCTACCTACCAGACGGCGCTGCAGAACAACCTCACCTTGGTAGATGCCTCCTGCCCCGTGGTGCTCAAACTCCAGAACCGCATCAAGACCTCCTTCGACAAAAAAGACCAGATTTTCATTTACGGGAAACACGGCCATGCCGAAGTTCTGGGCTTGTTAGGCCAAACCAATAATGAGGCGATCGTGTTTGAGAACCTAGACGAGTTGTTGCGCCATGAGTTGCCCCAGAACATCACGCTCTACAGCCAAACCACCAAAAGCACCGACAATTTCTACCGCATCAAGAACGAGCTGGAAACGCGGGGGTATTCCGTGGCAGCCAATGATACCATCTGCCGCCAGGTGTCTAACCGCGACAAGGAGTTGCGGCGCTTCGCCCAGCAGTATGATAAGATCGTGTTCGTCTCTGGTACCAAATCTTCCAACGGACGGGTGCTGTACCAGGTCTGCAAAGACACCAACCCCAATACCTTCTTTGTGTCTATGGTGGAGGAACTGAACCCTGCCTGGTTTGAAGAGGGAAACACCATTGGCATCTGCGGCGCCACCTCCACGCCCATGTGGCTCATGGAAGAGGTACGTGATGCTTTGTTGACGTTCTAATCATTGGAAGCAGCAGGTGTTTAAACAGCAATTGGAAAAGAGGCTTGCTTTTGGGCCAGTTTGTTAGCCTTTCGTCATAATAGTGAAATTTCAAAACTGTCTGGGGAGGAAGGAATGCGTACGACGTTTCCCTGTAACGTCGCTACAGAATACCCGGTCATGTAGCCTCGTTGCCTGGTAACGAGGTACTTGAGCAAGGCTAATGGAAACTGCCTCTCCTTAGCTTGACAGCAGTGGTTGTTGCCATTCACAAGCATTGTTAGCAGAAACAACATTACCTTCGTAAAAGGAACAAAGTAAGATTCGTTTTGAAGCACCTTTTGCAAAAGCACACCGGAATCCTTATCGCCTGCGCCCTTCTTATGGCCTGGGGGAGCGTGCTGTGGTTTCTGTTGCATTGGCCAGTTTCCTGGAGTTCTCCAATTACTTACCTGGGCGTGTTGGTGATGATGCATCTGTACACAGGTTTGTTTATCACGGCCCATGATGCCATGCACGGCGTGGTGGCCCCCGGAAATAAAAAGCTGAATACGATCATTGGCACCCTTACCGCCGGGTTGTTTGCCTATAATTACTACGGGCGCCTTTACCCCAAGCACCACCAGCATCACCGCCACGTGGCCACGGACCAAGACCCCGACTACCACGGCGGAAACTTCTTCCTGTGGTTCTTCAGCTTTGCCAGGCAGTACATTACGGTGGTACAGCTGCTCTTGATGGGCGGCAGCTTTCACTTGCTGCAGCTCTGGTTCCCCCAAGAGAACATCATTCTCTTCTGGATGGCGCCAGCGGTGTTGGCCACGTTCCAGCTGTTCTATTTCGGGACCTATCTGCCGCATAAAGGGGAGCATGACCCAGACAACAAGCACAAATCCTCCACCCAAGGCCGCAACCACCTATGGGCATTCCTGAGCTGCTATTTCTTTGGGTATCACTATGAGCACCATGACAAGCCTTACCTGCCCTGGTGGAAGCTCTACCAAGAGAAAGACCGGCTGGTGAAAGGGCGGCAAACCGTTTAAGGGCTACTTTCATGAAAAAAAACAAAAAAAGAAGGCCGGGCAGAAGAAATCATCTTTCTCTGCCCGGCCTTCCATTTTTGTTGGTGCCTTACTTCATCACATACACATTATCCTTGGGGTTGGTGTCTGGCACATAGGTTCCTTTCAGCTCCAGTTTCCTCACCGTTTTCTCTGATTTGAACTCCACTTGCAAGGTTGTGTTGCCGGCTTCCCAGACAGACACATCCCGAAATATTTTGGAGGTGGTGTTGTCAGCGTAGGTAACCACTAGTTCTATGGGTACGGGTTTGGTGCCTTTGGCTTCCACGGTGACCTGTAAGTTGCCGGCTTGTTGCTGTACGTGGGCAATGGCGAGGTCTGGGTGGCCAGGGTCAAAGAACCAGCGCTTCCAGAACCAGTTGAGGTCACGGCCCGCGCCGGCATTCATGGCGTTGAAGAAGTCCCAGGGCAAGGGGTGCTTGCCGTTCCACTGCCCAATGTAGTGGTGCAGGGCCTTGGTGAAGAGTTCGTCGCCCAGCATCTGTTTCACATAGAGATAGCCCAGGGCCGGCTTGGGGTAGGAGTTCAGGAAGAAAGGGGTGCCGGTTTGTTGGGTAGACAAGGTCATGGTGGGCATGTCAGCCTCAGTGGAAGCCAGTTGAGCATAAGGCTGCACGCCGTAGTCATCTACCAGCTTGGGCTCTATGATAGAGGAGATGATCCATTCACCCAGGGTAGCCCAGCCTTCGTCCATCCAGCCGTACTTGGTTTCATTGGTGCCCATGTAGAAGGGGAACATGGCGTGGAAGATCTCATGGTCTGTGAGCATGATGGCGTCTTCGCGGGTTGTCACGGGGTTGTCGTTCGCCATCATGGGGTATTCCATCTGGTCCAGGCCATCAAAAACGGTCTGGTGGGAGAAGGGGAAAGGCCATTTAGGGAAAGAGTAGCTCATGGCTTCCACCGTTTTGCGCGTGAAATGGATCACCTCCACAAAGTCATGGTGAACGGGGCTGAAAGCCACATCTACCCGGGTGCGGCGCTTGGTCTTGGGGTCCACTACCAGGCTGGTGGCGTTCCAGAGGTAATGGTCTGACGTGGCGAAGGCAAAGTCCACCACGTTCTGGGCGGTGAATTTCCAGGTGTTGCGGTCGTTCTGGGCGGTGATGTCGCGGCGCTTCAGGTCTGTGCTGTCAATGATGGCGATGATGGCGTCTTTCTTCTCGGCGTTGGCCAGGCGCTTGGCGTATTTTTTGGTGAGCACCTCCTGGGCGTTGTTCAGGTCGCCGGTGGCCCACAACACAAAATTCTTGGGTACCGTGATTTCCGTGGTAAACGAGCAGAAGTCATTGTAAAACTCCTGCGGACCCAAATAGGGCGTGCGGTTCCAGCCGTCCACGTCATCATACACGGCAATGCGCGGGAAAAAATACGCCACAAACGCCGAGCCGAGCGAGTCTACCTGCCCCGTCCGCATGTGCGACCCGGCATTCAAGAAGTAGTGGTAAGCAATAGAGAACTGCGCTTTCTGCTTAGGCGGAAGAGGTTTGATGCGAAGCGTGAGGTTGGTAGCGTCTATGCGCAGTTTCTTTACGTCTTGCGGTTCCTGGTTCACGCTGAGGCGCTCAATCTGTACTCCTTCGCTCACGTCTTGCGGGGCAATGCGGCTGGCCCGCGGGGCTCCTTTCTGGTACAGGTTGGGGTAGAGTTTGAACACGATCTGCTTGAGCGTGTCTGGGCTGTTGTTGGTGTAGTCAATATCTACGGTTCCGGACAGTTTTCTTGAAAATGGATCAAAATCGACTTTGATGGTGTAGGCGGCCGTGTTCTGCCAGTAGTTTTTGCCGGGCAGGCCGTCAGGGCTACGGGTGCCTTTCTGGTAAGCAGCCGCAATGTTACGGGGCATGGGCAGTTGGGGCTGGGCAACAGCAGGAACGGCGGCTGTCAGCCAGGCCAGGCATAGAAGCGTTGTTATTAATCTCATGCAGCAAACGGAAAGTGGATAAGCCAACCTATGGATGGTATACTTAAAGGTAAGGCGATTTTCCTTTTTGTGAAAAAGTGCCAGCCCAGGAAGCTATGAGGAAAACTGCTGCCAAGGTACCACGTTTTCAATAGGTTTTCGGGAAAACTAACCTTAAAAGGGTAAGACCTGAAAACAGGAAAGCCTGCTCATTTGAGCAGGCTTTCCTGTTGAAACTTTAGGGAAAAGGAAGCTTAGTGGCTGCCGTTCTCCTTCTTGCAGCAGGCATCCAGGCGGTCATAGGCGCGGAGCGTGGCAGGAGAAGCATCAGCGTCATAGCCCAAGTCATTCACGGCTTTCTTCAGTTTCTCCACAGAGGTTTTGTCGCTATTGAAAGCCACTGTCAGGACTTTTGAATTCACATCCAGGGTAGCTTTGTTCACGCCTTTCTCATAGGCCAGACCTTTCTCCAGGGTGGCTTTGCACATACCGCACACCGCAGAGGTCTTGAATTTCACTTCTTCGACTTTCTTGCCGCCTTGGGCAAAGCTTACAGAAGCCAGACCAGTAAGAATTAAAGAAAGCATCCAGATTTTAAGCGTTTTCATGATGTTTTAGTAAGAGGTTAAGGATTATAGGTTTATAGACTAAATTCAGTTTGAAAGGATTACTGGCTGTTTTGCCAAAATCGGGCCAGAAACGGTTTTAATTGTTGATTGTCTGTTGTTGATTTTTTTCTTTTTAAATGGACAACCAGCAATGGACAATCAGCAATACTCCACTATTTGATAGTAAAACGCATTCCTGCATAAATCACGCGGCCAATGACCGGCGCCCACACCATACTGGCGTCAAAGTCCTGGCTAAAGGGGCGGTCAGCGGCGATGATCGGGTTTTTCTGTTTATAATCCAGCAGGTTCTCGCCACCAACGTACACTTCCCAGCGTTTGAATGCCCGCGTGATCTGACCATTGAACACCGCATAGGGGTGAACAGTTCGCGTTTTGATAGGCGCGTTGTGCTGATCCATGGCATGCTCCATCACGGGAACCAGGCGGTTGCCGAACCATTGGGTGGTCAAATCAGCGCGCCATTTGTCAAAAGGCGTGGCAAACCCCAGGTTCAGGAACGCCCGGTGGTTGGGGATGAACGGCCGCTGCAACAGTTGGCCATTATAGGTGGTGCGCACATCAAAATATTTGTAAGCCGCTTTCACATCCAGCATAGACGAGATCTCATACTGCAGCTCGGCCTGGAAGCTTTTAGAGAAGGATTCCCCGTTCAGGTTCGTGAACGCTACCTGGTACGGGCTGCTGTACATGTCGGGCACGATCTGGTTCTGGAAGGTGGTGTAGTAGTAATCCGTGATGAAGGCTCCTTTGCGCTCGCCCACCTCAAAGTACTGCGTGAAGCTTCCCCCCAGGTTCCAGGCTTTTTCCGGCTGCAGGTTGTTCTGGAAATAGAACGCCCGGTTGCTGATGAGCGAGGCCACGTTCTCAGCGATGGGGTTGGCTACCCTGAACCCTTTTCCAGCGGCCAGGCGCAAGATGGAGTTGGGGTTGAAATCGTACTTCATGTTGAAGCGGGGCGTGTACACCCAACCATACAGGTTGTGGTGGTCGGCTCGAACCCCACCCACCAAAGTCAGATTCTTGCTGTTTTGGTAAATGTACTCGAAAAACGCCCCCGGCACCCGTTCCTTCCGGCTCAGGCGTTGCCCGGCCAGGTCTTCCTGAAAGTCTTCGTACTGGTAGCTTAGCCCGGTTTTGTAGGTGTGGGCAGTATTTCCAAACGCCGACTGGAAGATCAGATTCGCCAGGCCGCTGTTCTGGTAGCCGTCATACGTTCTGGGACCGTAGTGCGAGTCAAAGTCATGACGGGCACCTGATAAGATCAGCCCGATGCTCTGGTACGGCCTGTTTTTGAAGGTGTAGGAGGTTTTGGAAAAGGCGCTGAACCGGTCCGTCTCCGACTCAATGCCGTAGAGGCTGCCTTCCCGTTGCGGCATGCCGGGGCGGTAGCCAACCTGCCCGCTCAAACGGGTTTCGCGCAGGGCCTGAATACCAATCTCGGCCACCCACTGCTTGCCCGTGTTGTACTTCCACTTGTTGAACACGTTGTAGTGCTTGCCCAGCGGCAAATCCAGGAAACCGTCATTGTTGCCGTCTACGCGGTTGCTGAGCTGGTCAGTGTGCAGCATGAGCACGGTGCTCAGTTTGGGGGTGAGGGTGAAGGAGGTGTTCACGTTGGCGTCCCATTTGGCCAGGCTGTTGCCGTAGAGGTTCACGTACAGCCGGTCTGATTTCTCTGGATCCTTCAGCCGCACGTTCACCTGCCCTGAGATAGACTCATAGCCATTCAGTACCGAGCCCGTTCCCTTGATGATGTCAATGGCGTCTATATAAGTACCCGACAAGTAATTCAAGCGGTACGGGGTAGCGAGTCCACGCAGGGCCGGAACATTGTCTGTGGTCATCAAGGTATAGGCGCCATCTAAACCCAGCATCTGGATCTGCTTTGCGCCTGACACCGCGTCTGAGGTAGAAACCTCCACGGAGGCGTTCGTTTCAAAGCTTTCCGCCAGGTTGCAGCAGGCTGATTTGGTTAAGTCTTGGGCGGTGATGACCTGGGAGTTGGTAGGCGTTAGCGCCGAATAGCGGTCTTGCCGCCCCGTGATGGTGACTTCCTGCAGAGAAGTGACAGGCTTCAATTGCACTACTAGATGGGCGCGGCCCTGTACCTGCACGGTATCTGATTTGTAGCCAATGTAGGAGACCAAAACGGCGGTCTCGCCGTTGGGTGCCGGAGCCAGGGTGAAATGGCCGTTGGCATCTGTGCTGGTGGCCTGGCTGGTGCCTAACCAGAGAATGGAGGCGCCAATGAGAGGAGTGGCGTTGGCTGCGTCTACCACGCGGCCAGCAAGGGCTTGGGCTTGTCCTATAAAAGGAAGCAGGAGCCCCCATAAGGTCAACGCGAATACCGCCTGACGTTTAGAGAATAACATGGGTGGATTTCATTTAAGTAAAACATCTGTTCTGGAGCGAAAGCACGGGAAACCGGCTTCAACTGAGCGAAGGGATGTAAGACCTAAATGTTGAGGATGTGCAGACGGTGGAGTAGGGCCCGGCCTGCCAAAGGGGGCGAGGTATCTGAGTAAAAAGGCCAGGAACCTTCAATAGGAGTGAGGGCTACTGGGGGTAACAGGAATACCGAGGCTAAGGCCGGCGGCAGCGCCACAAACTCTACCTTGCTGAGCTTCAGGGTAGAAGGAATGTCCAGTTTGTGGTGGGTGGTGGCTACCGAACAACAAGGGGTTTTGTCTACCCGCGTGGTGCCGTCTGGGCAGGAGGCTTTTTTCTTGGCCTTGCAGCAGCCCATCTCCTCCATTTTCCGGGTCATTTCCTGAGAAGGAGCCATGCTCAACATGGCGCAGAAGCGCTGGGTTGCCGCCATCCCAACAGAACCTGTCAGGAGGCTAAACGCCAGCACCAAAAGCACCACATGACGGAGTTTTCCTCTCATGCTGCAAATATATGGTTTTTTGACCCACTTTCCACCACCTTCTCACCACAAGTGATTTTTGCTGTAGGTGCTTGGCGGTAAACTAAGTTAACCGATTGATTGTAAGGGTTATACGTAAGTATTCACGGGTTATTTACTAAATATATTGAAAACGTTATCCATAACTTATCCCGAAGTGGCGGGGAAAAATGTGGATAATGTGCATAAGTGGGGTGGATAACCATGATTTATCCACAAAGTGGGAAAAAGTGGGAGACCGTGGTTGACTTTGCCTGCCCCTTTAGTACTTTTGTTTTGTACCAAAGACTCTCGTCACTGCCTCTACCACCATGAATTTCCTCTCCGGCGAATACGAATGTAAGCTAGACCCGAAGGGAAGATTGGTGCTGCCTGCCAAAATCAAATCCAACCTGCCAGATGAGTGCGGGAACCAGGTAGTCTTGACCCGCGGGTTTGAGCCATGCCTGGTGTTGTACCCTAAAACAGAGTGGAAAACGATCTATGACCGGGTGGCGAGTTTGAATGAGTTCAATGAGGAGTACCGCCATTTCCAGCGGAACTTCTTCCGGGGAAACACGGAGATTGAACTGGACGGGGCCGGCCGTTTCATCTTGCCGCGCACCATGGTACGGTACGCCGAGATTGAGAAAGAGGCCATTGTGGTAGGCTTAGGGAACCGGGTGGAAATCTGGAACCCAGACAAATACGACGCATTTTTAATAAAAGACCAGCAGAACTTCTCGCAACTGGCGCAGAAGTTCCTCGGGGACCAACCGAGCTTACCCCCAACTGAATAACAGCCTATGCTATACCACCAGCCCGTTTTGTTGCAGGAATCGGTAGATGCGTTGGCCCTTAAACCCGGCGGCATTTACGTAGACGTCACCTTTGGCGGGGGCGGCCACTCTGCACATATCCTAACTCAGATGCAGGGCGGGCAACTTTACTCCTTTGACCAGGACACCGATGCCGAGCAACAGGCTGAAAAGCTGATCTCTGACAAGTTCACCTTTGTGAAGGCCAACTTCCGGTACCTCAAAAAATACCTGCGCCTGTACGGCGTGAAGCAGGTTGACGGCATTCTGGCAGATCTGGGCGTTTCTTCCCACCAATTCAATACCGCAGAGCGCGGCTTCTCCACCCGTTTTGACGGTCCCCTTGACATGCGCATGGACAAAGAAAGTCCGCTCACGGCGCAGCAGGTGATCCTGGAATACTCAGAAGAACAACTGCACCGCATCTTCGGGCTGTACGGCGAGGTGAAGAACGCCAAGACCCTGGCGCGGGAAGTAGTATCTGCCAGAAATGTGCAGACCATAGAAACCATCGCAGATTTCAAGCAGGCCATCATGGGCTGCACGCCCAGAGGCAAAGAGAACAAGTACCTGGCCCAGGTGTTCCAGGCGCTCCGCATTGAGGTGAACGATGAACTGAAAGCCCTGGAGGAGATGTTGGAGCAAGCTGTAGAGGTGCTGAAGCCCGGCGGAAGACTGTCGGTGATCTCTTACCATTCCCTGGAAGACCGGCTGGTGAAGAACTACATCGCCAAGGGCAAGTTCTTCGGTGAGGTGGAGAAAGACTTCTTCGGGAATGAGATCAAGCCGCTGGATTCCGTGACCCGCAAACCCATTGTGCCCGGGGCGCTGGAACTGCAGGAAAACAACCGCTCCCGCAGTGCCAAGCTACGGGTGGCGCAGAAGCGCGAGACCCCAGAATCGTTGAAGAAGTAGAAAGATAGAAGGGAAAGCACATTAGTTTACGATTTGATTATGGCAGTCAACACCGCACGTCCACAAGTGAATCGGCCCAAGGCAAACACCCTGCGGGAAGTGCCTAAGGTAGAGAAGCCACGTCCGGCCCGGCCGCCGCGCCAGAAGGGCACCAGCCTGTTTGAATTACTGGACCGCTACACCAAGGTAGACTGGTTCTTTGCCGAAGGTTTGCCGGTACGGTACCTGCCCAAGGTGCTTTTTCTCATGGCGGTGACCTTGTTCTACATTGGCAACACGCATTACGCAGACCGCACGCTCCGCCGCATTGACAAAACCAAAGCCGAGACCGAAGACCTGCGAGCCGACTACACTACCCTCAAATCTGATTACATGGAGGCCAGCAAACAGTCTGAGGTGGCCCGTAACGTGTCGCCTCTGGGTTTGATGGAAAGTTCTACCCCACCCATTCAAGTAGTTATCAAGAAAGATGAATATTAAAAGGTCTATCGTCACGCGGGTGCGGGTGGCCTTTTTGGCGATCTGCCTTTTCGCGTTCGCGATTATTTACAAAGTAGGGTACATCCAGTTGAAAGACGGTGACCGCTGGCGCGAGATCGCGAATGAGAAACGGTTCCATTACCAGCCCGTCTACGCTACCCGCGGCAACATCTACTCCAATGATGACCGCATCATGGCTACCTCGCTGCCGTTCTACCGGGTGGCGTTTGACCCTACCATTTCCCCAGATGACGTTTTCGCCAAGGGCATAGACTCCTTGTCCATCCAGTTGTCCCGTTTCTATGGGGACCATTCACCGGAATATTACAAACGCAAAATCAAGAACGCCCGCAGCGCCGGACGTAAATACGTGCGTCTGAACAGCCGCCTTATCAATTACCAGGACAAGAAGATGATGGCCAAATGGCCGGTTTTCCGGGCGGGTAAAAACAGGGGCGGGGTGATCTTCGAAAAGCTGGACCGTAGGTTCCTGCCGTTCGGGTCACTGGCCAAACGGACCATTGGGTTCATCAACGAAGACCGCAACGGCGCGGGGCTGGAGTTCAGCTTTAACCGCCACCTGGCCGGGAAAGACGGCGAGGCCCTGTATGAGCGCATGGCGGGTGGTAACAAACCCATCAACGACGGTACGGAGGTGAAACCCATGCCCGGCTTTGATATCCAGACCACCATTGACATCAACCTGCAAGACGTAGCGGAAAATGCCTTGCGCCACGCTTTGACCATTAACGACGCTGCCCACGGCTGCGTGATCCTGATGGAGGTGAGCACCGGGCACATCAAGGCCATTGCCAACCTGGGCCGCCAAAGCGAAGGCGTGTACGCCGAAGATTACAACTACGCCGTGGGTAACCAAGGCCGCACAGAGCCGGGCTCCACCTTCAAGTTGGCCTCTATGATGGCCTTGTTGGAAGAAACCGACCTGCAGTTGAATGACACTGTAGACACTGGCGTGGGTTCTGAGCGCATCGGCGGGGCCGTGAAAACCGATACTCGCGGTTACGGGAAAATCACGCTACAGCAGGTGTTTGAGAAGTCCTCTAACGTAGGGGTGGCCAAGCTGATTCAGCAGACGTTTGAGAGCAATCCCCAGAAGTACGTGGATTACCTGCACAAATTCGGGTTGCACCAGCCGCTGGGCTTCCAGATGAACGGCGAGGCGGTGCCTTACATCAAATCACCCAAAGACCGCAGCTGGAGCCGTCCGTCCCTTTCCACCATGGCCATTGGATATGAGATGAAGCTTTCTCCTTTGCAGACCCTGGCCTTCTACAACGCCGTGGCCAACAATGGCGTGAAGGTGCAGCCCATGATCGTGAAAAGCATCAAGCGCGCTGACCAGGTGCTGGAGTCTTTTGACACCAAGGTGCTCATCCCAAAGATCTGTTCAGACGAGACCCTGGTGCAGTTGAAGACAATGATGGAAGGCGTAGTGGAAAACGGCACGGCTAAGCACCTGAAAAGCAAAGACTACAAGGTGGCCGGTAAAACCGGAACTGCCCGCAAGGTGATCAACGGCCAGTACACCAGAAGATACTCCACCTCGTTTGTGGGCTACTTCCCCGCTGACCGGCCCAAGTACAGCTGTATCGTGATCATTGACAACCCGCAGAAGAACGCCCAGTACGGTGGTGATGTGGCCGCCCCGGTGTTCCGGGAATTGGCCGCCAAAGCCTACGCCCAGGATTTGGCCATCCATGCGCCCATGGCGCGCCGCCCGGTGGGGATAGCGCCTAAGCTGCCGGTCTTGCACGCCGGTAACCAGGAAGAACTGACCATTCTCTGCAATAAACTTGGCGTGAGTGCCCACCCCATGAGCCCTGAGGAAGATTGGGTGCGGGTAGACACGCAAAAGCAATCCGTGGCCTTGAAACCGGTGCCGGTGAAAATGGGGCGAGTGCCCGATGTCACGGACATGACCTTGAAAGATGCCCTGTTCCTCTTAGGGAACCACGGCATCAAAGTGCGGGCCATCGGGCTGGGCCGGGTAGAAAGCCAAAGCATTCCGCCGGGAGAACCCGTGGCCAAAGGAACCACCATTACCATTACATTAACTACACATGGCGCAACTAGAAAACCTGCTACAGGTACTCCAGTCACCGCAATTGCTCGGGCCTACTAACCCCGAGCTTTCTGCGTTAACGATGGATTCTCGCCAGGCAGGCCCGGGCGTAGGGTTCTTCGCGATCCGGGGTACGCTCCGCGATGGCCATGACTTTATTGCCTCCGCCGTGGAACAGGGCGTATCGGCCGTGTTTTGCGAAGAACTGCCCCAGAACACCCCCGCGCACGTGACCTTTGTGCAAGTGCCCAATGCCGCCGAGGCGATGGGACACGTAGCGGCTGAGTTCTACGGTAACCCCTCTAAGAAACTCAAACTGGTTGGCGTGACGGGTACCAACGGCAAAACCACCTGTGTGACCTTGCTGCACAAGCTGTACCGCGACCTGGGCTACAATGCTGGTTTGTTGTCAACGGTGCAGAACCAAATCAACGAGACGGTGATTCCGGCCTCGCATACCACGCCAGATGCCATTACCCTGCAAGGCCTGTTGGCGCAGATGGTGAAAGCCGGCTGTACCCACGCCTTCATGGAAGTGAGTTCGCACGCCCTGGTGCAGCACCGCGTGACCGGCGTGCAGTTCACCGGGGCCGTGTTCACCAACATCAGCCATGACCATCTGGACTACCACGGCACTTTTGATGAGTACATCAAAGCTAAGAAGCTGTTTTTTGACCATCTGGGCAAAAAGGCCTTCGCGTTGGTGAACTCAGATGACAAGCGCGCCATGGTGATGCTGCAGAACACCAAAGCCGCCAAATACACTTACGCCCTCCGCAAGGAAGCTGATTTCAAGGCCCGCCTGCTGGATAATTCCATTCAGGGGCTGCAACTGGAGCTGGAAGGGCAGGAGGTGTGGTTCCGGTTGATCGGTACGTTCAACGCCTACAACCTGCTTGCCGTGTACGGAGCCGCCACGCTGCTGGGCGAAGACAAGCAAGAGGTGCTGGCGAGTCTGTCCAGCCTCACTTCTGCCGCGGGCCGCTTTGACTATGTGGTGTCTGCTGGGCAGATTACCGGCATAGTGGATTACGCCCATACCCCTGATGCGCTGGAGAACGTGCTGCAAACCATTCAGCAGATCAGAAGGCCCGACCAGAAAGTGATCACCATTGTGGGTTGCGGCGGAAACCGTGATGCCACCAAGCGCCCGGTCATGGCGGACATCGCTGCTAAGATGAGCGACCGCGTGATTTTGACTTCTGACAACCCCCGTGATGAAGACCCGCAGGAAATCCTGAACCAGATGCAGGCGGGCGTGAAAGCTACCGACCTCAAGAAGGCGCTCTCCGTTATTGACCGCCGTGAGGCCATTAAAACCGCGGTACTCCTGGCCGAGGCGGACGACATCATTCTGGTAGCGGGCAAAGGCCATGAGACCTACCAGGAAGTGAAAGGCGTGCGTGCACCATTTGATGACAAGCAGGTGCTCCAGGAATCGTTTGCCTTGTTGCAGAAATAAGGGCTAGCGCCAAAAAGGAACTTCACCAGAGCAGGGCGGGCATTTCCGTTCTCCTTTTGAAAGATAGAAACAGATGCTTTATTACCTATTTGATTTTTTAGACAGGCAATTCGACTTCTACGGGGCGGGCGTGATGCGCTACATCTCGTTCAGAGCCGGGTTGGCTGCGCTTTTTTCGCTCTTGATCGCCATGATCTTCGGGGGGCGCCTTATTCGTTTGCTGCACCGCAAGCAAGTGGGCGAATCTATCCGTGACCTGGGCCTGGAGGGGCAGTTGGAGAAAAGAGGCACGCCCACCATGGGTGGGTTGATCATCATCCTGGCCATCATGCTGCCCACTCTGCTTTTTGCCCGGCTAGACAATGTGTACATCCTGTTAATGTTGGTGTCTACGGTGTGGCTGGGGGCCATCGGGTTCCTGGATGACTACATCAAAGTCTTCCGCAAGAACAAAGAGGGCTTGGCCGGCCGTTTCAAAATCCTGGGCCAGATTGGGCTGGGCCTCATTGTTGGCTTGACCCTGTTTTTCTCGGAGGATGTGGTGGTGCGGCAGTACCTCACCAGCAAGGGCATCACCGCCATTGACTTCTCCACCTCTTACCAAGATGTCCGGAAAATGATCACCACGGTGCCGTTCACCAAGAACAATGAACTGGATTACCACCATTTCTTCAGCTTCGCCAGCCCTTTGTTGGGATCTTACGCCCGGTTCCTCTACATCCCGCTGGTGATCCTGATCATTACGGCCGTGTCTAACGGCGCCAACATCACCGACGGCATTGACGGCTTGGCCGCGGGTACCTCCGCCATCATCGGTACCACGTTGGCCGTTTTTGCCTGGGTTTCCGGTAACTCCGTTTTCGCCGATTACTTTGACATCATGTACATTCCCAACACGGGCGAGCTGGTAATTTTCTGTACCGCCTTCGTGGGGGCCTGCGTGGGTTTTCTGTGGTACAACTCTTATCCGGCGCAGGTGTTCATGGGCGACACGGGTTCCTTGTCTATTGGCGGTATCATCGCTGTTTTAGCCCTGATTTTGAGAAAAGAGCTCCTAATCCCTATCCTGTGCGGCATTTTCCTGGTGGAGAACCTGTCTGTGTTGCTACAGGTGAGCTACTTCAAATACACGAAAAGGAAATACGGCGAGGGCCGCCGCATCTTCAAGATGTCGCCGCTGCACCACCACTACCAGAAATTAGGGTACCATGAGTCCAAGATCGTATCGCGCTTCTGGACCGTGGGCATTATGCTGGCCATTTTGACGCTCGTTACATTAAAATTAAGATAAGCTGTTTAGGGGCCTTTTTCGTGAAATTGGCCCGAACCCCCTTTTTCCTGTCATCCTGAAAGGATCTTGTGGGCAAACTAGATGGACAGTGGTGGTAGCGTAGTTACCGTTCGCAACCAAGATCCTTTCAGGATGACAAAGAGGGAGAAATAGTTTAGAAAAGCAGAAGTGAAAAGGAAACGTTTCAGGCTTCTTTCTTGGAAAACAGGTCTGAAACGAAGAACATAAAAACAAAAGCAATGCAAAAAATAGCCATACTAGGAGCAGGGGAGAGCGGCGTGGGAGCAGCCTTGTTGGCAAAAGCCAAGGGCTTTGACGTGTTCGTCTCAGACCGTGGGTCTATTGCAGAAAGATACCGGGTGCAGTTGAGCCAGGCCCAGATTCCTTTTGAGGAGGAAACCCATTCGCTGGAGCAGATTTACTCGGCCCAGGAAATCATCAAAAGCCCGGGTATCCCAGACACGGCCCCAGTGATTCAGGGCGCGGTGGAGCGGAATATCCCTGTCATTTCTGAGATTGAGTTTGCCGGCCGCTATGCCAAGGGCAAGTTCATCTGCATCACTGGCACCAACGGCAAAACCACCACCACACTCCTCACTTACCACCTGCTCAAAAGCGCCGGGTTGAAGGTAGCACTAGCCGGGAACGTGGGGGAGAGCCTGGCGGGGAAGGTCTTGGAAGGCGGGTATGACTACTACGTGGTGGAACTGAGTAGTTTCCAACTGGATAACATGTATGCCTTCCAGGCCCACATTGCCATTCTGCTCAACATCACCCCAGACCACCTGGACCGCTACGGCTACCAGATGGAGAATTACGCCGCCTCAAAGTTCAGGGTGGCGCAGAACATGACCTCTGAAGATTATTTCCTCTTCAACCAGGATGACGCAGAGATCCAAAAGTACTTAGGGGCTCATGCCGTGCCCGGAACCCAGGTGCCGTTTGGCTTGAAAAATACCCAGGGGGCAGCGCTTCAATTCCAGGGGCATTCGATTTCGGCTTCTTTTGCTGGAAAGAGTGTCCAAGTAGCCACCTCCAACTCCCCGCTAATTGGGCAGCATAACCAATACAACACCATGGCGGCCGTGGGTGCTGCCTTGCTAGTAGGCATTTCTCCGGCGCAGATAGAAGCGGCGTTGGGCACTTTCCAAAACGCCGGCCACCGCCTGCAACCCGTGGGAGAAATAGATGGGGTTCGCTTCATCAATGATTCCAAAGCCACCAACGTGGAGGCGGTGTGGTACGCCCTGGATGGTATTCAGAAGCCCATTGTATGGGTGGTAGGCGGTACCGACAAAGGAAATGACTACTCGCCCCTGTTGCCTTTGGTGCAGGAGAAGGTGAAAGCCATTGTGTGCCTGGGCGTGGATAACAGCAAGCTTTTCGCCTCTTTTTCCCAAACCGGCCTGAAAATGGTGGAGACCCAGGATGTGCAGGAAGCGGTGCAGCTAGCCAAAGACTTCGCCGCGGCCGGAGACGTAGTGCTGCTTTCCCCCGCCTGCGCCAGCTTTGACCTTTTCAAGAATTATGAACACCGGGGCCGGGCCTTTGCCGAGGCAGTAGCCGCCCTTAACCAACCCGTAGCATGACCACTCCTATCAAAAACTGGCTTCGCGATAACCTGAAGGGCGACCCTATTTTGTGGGGGATCGTCTTGACGTTTGGGCTCATCAGTATTGCCGTGGTGTATTCGGCCACGGGTACGCTGGCCTACAAGAAAATGGGCGGTAATACTGAGTATTATCTGTTCAAACACTCCAGCCTTATCTTCATTGGCTTGGCCTTTGTGTGGCTGGCGCACAAGATCAACTACCGGTATTATGCTAAACTAAGCTTGCTGGCTTTGATTTTCTCGGTGCCCTTGCTGATCTACACCTACCTGAAAGGCTCCAACATCAACGAGGCGTCGCGCTGGCTCACTATTCCTATCATCAACCAGACGTTTCAACCCTCAGATTTGGCCAAATTGGCCCTGATCTCTTACCTGGCCAGTATCCTGAGTAAGCGGCAGATGGACATTGATTCTAAAAACACACTTATTCCGCTGGTGTTGTGGAGCGGGCTCATCTGCGGGTTGATTGCCATGAGTAACATCTCCACGGCTTTGCTTCTGTTTTTGACCTGCCTTTTGCTCATGTTTATAGGCCGGGTTCCCATGAAACCCATTCTATCCATGATCGCAGTGGGGATTTTCTTTGGGGTGATCGCCTTGTCTTTGGGGCAACGGGGGAAGACGGCCATGAGCCGGATTGAGAACTTTATGGATAAAGAGCAGACGGTTTTCCAGTTGGAACAATCGTACATCGCCATTGCCACGGGCGGGGTGTTGGGCAAAGGGCCCGGTAATTCCGACCAACGCAACGTGCTGCCCCACCCATACTCTGACTTTATCTACGCCATCATCATTGAGGAGTACGGCATGCTGGGAGGGGCCGTGGTGGTCTTCCTGTACCTGGCATTCCTGTACCGGGGCATGATGGCCGTCACCAATAGTTTGGGGGCCTTCGGCGGATTGCTCTCGGCGGGCATCAGTTTCAGTCTGGTCATTCAGGCCATGGTGAACATGGGGGTGGCCGTTGGGCTGGGCCCAATCACGGGTCTGCCGCTGCCACTGCTGAGCATGGGAGGTACCTCCTTGATTTTTACGGGTATCTCCATTGGAATTATCCTGAGCGTGAGCCGGAGCGAGCACGAAGCCAAACTGGCGGCGATGCCTTCGGCGAACAAACCCGTTAATGTATTGACGAATGCCTGAGAAAAACTATAGGTTCATCATCAGCGGCGGGGGCACAGGCGGACACATTTATCCGGCGGTGGCCATTGCCAATGAAATCAAGCGGCTGCACCCCTCGGCAGAGATCCTCTTTGTGGGAGCCATGGGCCGCATGGAGATGACGCGGGTGCCCGAGGCGGGCTATAAAATCATTGGCCTTTGGATCAGTGGGCTCCAGCGCCGCCTGACCCTGGACAACCTCTCTTTCCCGTTGAAGGTCCTTTCCAGCGTTAGGAAATCATATAAAATCATCAAAGACTTCAAGCCAGATGCTGTGGTAGGGGTAGGGGGATACGCCAGCGGCCCGCTATTATACGCGGCTACAAAGATGGGAATCCCGTCCCTGATCCAGGAGCAGAATTCGCATGCGGGCATCACCAATAAGCTGTTGGCTAACAAGGTAGATAAGGTCTGCGTGGCCTATGACAGCATGTACAAGTATTTCCCCAACGCCAAGATCGTGCTCACGGGAAACCCGGTACGCCGTGATATCA
The DNA here is from genome assembly GCF_008271745.1 of Rufibacter glacialis. GTDB lineage: Bacteria > Bacteroidota > Bacteroidia > Cytophagales > Hymenobacteraceae > Nibribacter > Nibribacter glacialis. The sequence goes on from NZ_VKKZ01000022.1 coordinate 77,481, forward strand.
CAGAACTGGCCGGAAAACGGCCGGAGGCCATGAAGTTCTTCGGCCTGAACCCAGACCGGCTCACCTTTTTGGTCATTGGCGGAAGTCTGGGCGCCCGTACCCTGAACCAAAGCACTGAGCTGGCTTTGCAGAAAATCCAGGAGGCCGGCTATAACCTCATCTGGCAGACGGGGAAACTCTATTACCCTACTGCAGAGGCCGCCGCCAAACAGCAGCCAACTGACCAGATCAAGGCCTATGACTTCATCAAACGCATGGACCTGGCCTACGCCGCCGCTGACGTGGTGATTTCCCGGGCCGGGGCTCTCTCAATCTCAGAGCTTTGCCTGGCCCAGAAACCCGCCATCCTGGTGCCTTCGCCCAACGTGGCCGAAGACCACCAAACGAAAAATGCCATGGCCCTGGTCCAGAAAGAAGCCGCCGTGTTGGTGAAAGATGTGGAAGCCTCCCAGAAATTGTGGGATACCGCCTTCGCTCTGGCGCAGGATACCACCAGACAGCAGGTCTTGCGGAAAAACATCGCGCAACTGGCCAAGCCGCAGGCTACTGAAGCCATTGTTCAGGAACTTTTGAAATTAGCCTAATGAATCTGCAACAATACCGTCATATCTATTTCCTGGGCATTGGGGGCATTGGCATGAGTGCCTTGGCCCGCTGGTTTTTGGCCAAGGGGTTTGCCGTGGCGGGGTATGACAAAACACCTACGCCCTTGACCCAGAAACTGGAGAAGGAAGGCGCCACCATTCACTTTACGGATGACGTGCAGCTGATTCCGGCCTCTTTTAGGGAAAACAAAGAGGAAACGCTGGTGATCCTGACGCCCGCCGTTCCAGCCTCGCACCAGGAGAAACAGTACCTGGTCCACCACGGCTTCACCATCATGAAGCGCTCCCAGGTGCTGGGGCTCTTAACGCAGGACCAGTACCTGGTGGCCGTAGCAGGAACCCACGGGAAAACCACCACCTCCAGCATGGTGGCGCACCTTCTGCACCACGCCGGGGTATCTACTTCCGCGTTTTTAGGGGGCATTTCCACTGATCTAGGGTCTAACCTGCTGTTGCCGCACCAGGAGGAAGAGCGGGCTCTAGCCGTGGTGGAAGCTGATGAGTATGACCGGTCGTTTCTGACCCTGCACCCAGACATTGCCATTGTCACCTCCACTGACCCAGACCATCTTGATATCTACGGCGAGAAAGAAGCCTTGGTAGAGTCATTTAAGCAGTTTGTGCGGCAGATCAAGCCCAACGGCTACCTTTTGCTGAACCACACGGCAGACCAGAGCCTGGCAGAAGTGGTGGACCCATCGGTAACGGTTATCCGGTACGGACTTGAGAAAGAGGAGTTAGCCGTCACCGACTTGCAGATAGCTGATGGGGCCATGAATTTTTCCGTCAAAGGAAGGAACTTAGTTTTGCCCCAGACCGCTTTGCAAGTGCCCGGCTTCCACAACGTGGAGAACGCGGTGGCCGCGGCGCAGGCCGTTTCCCTTTTAGGCGTACCGGTCCAGAAAATCCAATCAGGAATTTCTACTTACACCGGCGTAAAAAGAAGGTTTGAAAAGTTATACGCAACCAAAAAAAGAGTATATTTAGACGATTACGCGCATCACCCCAGAGAGATAGAAGCGTTCCTCCAATCGGTCAGGGCGTTATATCCGGGGCAGAAGCTGAGAGTTATCTTTCAACCCCACTTATTCACTCGCACCCGCGACTTTTTAGAAGGATTTGCCCGGAGCCTGAGCCTCGCAGATGAGGTATGGCTCTTGGAGATCTACCCGGCCCGGGAAGAACCTATCCCGGGGGTGACCTCGGCCCTGTTATATGACCAGATAACAGGTGTGAAAAAGCGCCTTTTGCCCAAAAATGCAGTTCTGCAGGCACTCAGAGAAGATTTGGATTATAAAGTGTTGGCCACCATTGGGGCAGGCGACATAGACACCCTGGTACCAGAGATTAAATGTTTATTGGAGGAGAAGGACCATGTTATGGAATAGGAAGGTAAAAGCGCTTCTATTTGCCCTATTCTGCATGGGGGGCTTTGTTTTTTTAGCGGGATTTTCAAAAAATAGGCAGGAGGGAAAAATATGCAAAAAAGTCAATATTAAAATTGATAATGAGTATAACAATTACTTTCTTAGTGAATCGGAAGTGATGGCGCTGCTGACCCGTAACGGGAACCAGCCACTCACCGGAATGAAAAAAGAGGAGATTGACCTGAAGCGGCTGGAAATGCGAATAAAATCGCATAAATTTGTAAGGCAAGCGGAGGTCTCTCGAGATCTGGAAGGGAATATTAACGTCACCATACAGCAAAACCGGCCTATTGCCCGGCTGCTGAGTACTGAGAAAGACGTGTACTTAGACGAAGAAGGAAATCAACTGCCTTTGTCCACCCTGTACACGGCCCATGTCATCCCCGTGACATCCTCAGTGGTGGCCAAACCCAAGTCCGGTTCTTTTTTTCAGGATTCTGTGGGCAAGGCGTACTTGTCTCTGCTCCGCTTCATAGAAAAAGATCCCTTTTGGAACGCCCAACTTGCCCACATGGACATTGACCAGAAAGGCAAGGTGAGTTTTTTGACCCAGGTGGGGGACCAGCGCATTGAATTTGGCAAGCCGGTAAACGTGCAGGAGAAATTCAGAAAGCTTTTCATCTTTTACAAAGAGGTGATGCCAGTAGTGGGCTGGGATAAGTACAGCCGCTTGAATATTGAATACAAGGATCAGATTATTTGTGAATAGTTAATGATATGACGCAGAACGACAAAATAGTTGTAGGCTTAGACATTGGAACAACCAAAATTTGCGCGCTGGTAGGTAGGAAGAACGAGTATGGCAAGCTGGAGATCCTGGGCTTGGGCAAAGCAGTATCTGAAGGGGTAGTGCGGGGCATGGTAAGTAACATTGACAAGACAGTTGAGGCCATCCGCAAAGCCATTAGGCAAGCAGAGGAGCAATCTGGAATTGATATAAAAGTAGTGAACGTAGGTATTGCCGGGCAGCACATCAAGAGTCTGCAGCACAACGGCAGCATCACGCGCACTTCCTTAGACAGTGAGATCACCGTGGAAGACGTGAACCGTCTTACCAATGACATGTACCGCCTGGTGACCCCACCCGGCAGTGAGATCATCCACGTGATGCCGCAGGACTACAAGGTGGATTACGAAGATGGCATCATGGACCCGGTGGGCATGTCTGGCGTGCGTCTGGAAGGTAATTTCCATATCATCACGGCGCAGTCTAACGCAGTCAACAACATCACCAAGTGCATTACCCGCGCGGGCCTGGAGATTGATCAGTTGATCCTGGAGCCCTTGGCCTCTTGCATGTCTGTGCTGAGTGAGGAAGAGCGCGAGGCTGGTGTAGCCTTGATTGACATTGGCGGCGGAACCACAGACCTGGCTATCTTCAAAGACAATATCATCCGGCATACGGCGGTTCTCCCTTTCGGTGGAAATATTATCACTTCAGATATCAAGCAGGGCTGCATGGTCATGCAGAACCAGGCGGAGCAGTTGAAAGTGCGTTTCGGGAAGGCTATTGCCGACGAAGCCTCTGACAATGAGATTGTTTCCATTCCTGGCTTGCGTGACCGGACCCCTAAAGAGATATCCTTGAAAAACCTTGCTTTTATTATAGAAGCAAGAATGGAGGAAATTGTTGAACTCGTTTACTCAGAAATTGTTAGAAGCGGGTATGCGAACCAGTTAGCGGCGGGCGTTGTGATAACCGGAGGCGGGGCACAACTGCAGAACCTGGTGCAATTAGTAGAGTATTTGACTGGCCTTGATGCCCGTATCGGTTATCCGAATGAGCATTTGGGAAAGAGCAAGATAGACTCTGTGAAAAGCCCCATGTTTGCAACTACCGTTGGGTTGGTTCTAGCTGGTTATCAAGCCCTGGATGAGCGGGTAAACCGCTACACTGAAATGACCAACAGCCCAGACACCCGGGTGGTGAATGAGGTGAAACCAGTGCAGAAGGCCAGCAGCGGAGGTGGATTCTTTAACAAGATTATAGAACGCACCAAAGGCATGCTCATCGATGATTTTGACGATAAGCAACAGAACTATTAACGCGTAATTTCAGGAGAGATAACATGAGTTTTTCATCGTATAAGTTTGATGTGCCATCACACTCCAAATCCATCATCAAGGTCATTGGTGTTGGCGGAGGGGGAAGCAATGCCGTGAACCACATGTTCAACCAAGGCATTAAGGACGTGGAGTTTGTGGTGTGCAATACCGATGAACAGGCGTTGAAAAGCAGCAGTGTGCCCAACAAGCTCCAGATTGGTACCACCCTGACCGAAGGTCTTGGCGCGGGGGCTAACCCAGAGCGTGGCAAACAGGCTGCCTTGGAAAGCAAGGAAGAGATACGGGAACTGTTAGGCGCCCATACCAAAATGGTTTTCATCACGGCAGGAATGGGAGGAGGAACCGGTACCGGTGCCGCCCCAGTTATTGCCAAGGTGGCCAAGGAAATGGACATCCTGACGGTAGGTATCGTGACCGCTCCCTTTGCCTTTGAGGGCCGCAAGAAGCGTACTGCCGCTGACAACGGGATCAAGGAACTGAGCGAAAACTGCGATACGGTCCTTGTTATCTTGAATGATAAACTACGCGAGATGTTCGGGAACCTGCCTATCAGGGCAGCGTTTGCCAAAGCAGATAACGTCTTGACCACCGCCGCCAAAAGTATTGCCGAGATCATCACGGTGACTTCTGAGGTGAACGTGGACTTTGAAGACGTGAAAACTGTCATGAAAGACTCCGGTGCCGCCGTGATGGGTTCTGCCATCACCGAAGGCGAGAACCGTGCCCTTCGGGCCGCCGAGGAATCCCTGTCTTCGCCGTTGCTGAACAACACCGACATCCATGGCGCTCAGAAGATCCTTCTCTCCATCATGTCTGGTGACCAGGCCGAGTTGGAGATGGATGAACTGACGGAGATCACAGATTACATCCAGGAAAAAGCAGGTGATGATTCTGAGGTGATCTTCGGGCACGGCATTGATTCTTCTTTGGGAGCCAGCATCCGGGTAACGGTGATCGCTACCGGGTTTGCGCGGGAAATTGAAAGCCTGCCAGCTCCAAAAAAGACCGTTGAGGCCGGACCAACCATTGGAGCAACTGCGCCTCAGGCAGTAACTGAAGAAGTTATAGAGCCAGTCGCTCCGGTAATCCCTACCACGTATTCGGTGACGCCGCCTGCTTCCGCTACCCAATTGGTAGCCAACGAGCCGGTACGCAAGCCCGTGCCAGTGGCAGAGAATACAAGCAGAATCGTGTTTGACCTGGATGCGGATAGCGGAATCGTTTCACCTGCGTACGAGGAAGAGGTTTTTGTCCCTGAACCTGTCCAGGAAAGCCGGAACCCCCAGACCAACCGCATGGATGAGCGCCGCGAGCGCCTGCGCAGATTAAGTGCAGATGCTTATTCAGATGCTTCTATCAAAGAGAAACTGGAAGTTCCTGCTTACTTGCGCAGAAACGTGCAGCTGGAGAATGTGGTGCCCTCTGCAGAGCAGAAGATCTCCCGGTTCAACCTGAATGATGACAATGAACTACTAGGAGACAACCGTTTCCTGCATGATAATGTAGACTAATTACCGTCTGCTTTCAAAAAAGAAGCCCGAAAACGTTCTACGTTTTCGGGCTTCTTTTTTGAATAGGCCTACAAGATTCATGGATTAAAACTGGAGGAACTCGGTGATCTGCTCTTCCAGCAACTGCAGGTACAGCGTGTTGGTGAACTGGCCATCCTGGAGGTGCTTGTGGATGTACGGGAACCGGGGCTTCTGGGCCAGCACATGCAAGCCACAATAATTCAGAACATCGGTTAAATGGCTTAAGGCAATGTTGCCGCCTTGGCTACCCGTAGAAAGCCCCACCAGGGCTCCCTTCTTGTAACGCAGCGCCTGGGGGTACTCCAACCCGTCAATGAACGCCTTTAATACCCCGGGGTATGAGCAGTTATATTCTGGCACAATAAACACCATCTTCTGGACCCCCGCCACGCGTTGCCTAAGTTCCAGGAACCCCTGCGAGTACAACTCACTTTTGTACAGGGTAGGGGAGGCGAAGTCTAGCGGCAGGTCTTGCAGGTCCAGGATCTCTGCCGTTTGCCCTTTGGCAATGAGTAGTTGCTGGTAGAGCCTGGCTACCTGCAGGGTGATGGAGTTGGGCCGGTTAGTGCCCGATATGATTAGGATCATCAGGATCTTTGTTTGGCTGAAAATGAAGCGAAGCAGGCGCTAATTTACTCCATTTTATGAGAAGGGAAGAACAACTGGTGTTTCCCTGTTCCCCGTTTCCCGCCTGTTTTTATAAAAGGAACCAAAAAAAGGCGAGGCCTTCCAGATAGAAAGCCTCGCCTTTTGTAAAAACACCCGGGAAATCGTTACACGTTCTCTGAGGTGAAGGAGGCGTTGATGTACTCGCGGTTCAGCATGGCAATGTTCTCCAGAGAGATACCCACCGGGCACTCAGCCGCGCAGGAACCAATATTGGTACAAGCCCCGAAGCCTTCTTTGTCCATCTGGGCCACCATGTTCTCTACACGTGTCTTCCGCTCTACCTTACCCTGGGGCAACATGGCCAGCTGAGAAACTTTGGCAGAAGTGAAGAGCATGGCAGATCCGTTCTTACAGGCCGCCACACAGGCGCCGCACTGAATACAGGTAGCCGCGTCAAACGCTTTGTCCGCAATATTCTTAGGGATCGGGATCTCATTGGCGTCAGGTACCCCACCGGTGTTCACGGAGATGTACCCACCTGCCTGCTGAATGCGATCCAGGGCCGAACGGTCGGTGCAAAGGTCTTTCAACACCGGGAACGGACCTGCTCTCCAGGGCTCAATGGTAATGGTGTCTCCGTCAGAGAACTTGCGCATGTGCAACTGACAGGTGGTCGTGCCACGCTCCGGGCCGTGAGCCCGGCCGTTGATGTACAGGCTGCACATTCCGCAGATACCCTCGCGGCAGTCATGGTCAAACGCCACCGGATCAATGCCTTTCAGGAGCAAGTCCTCATTGAGCACGTCCATCATTTCCAGGAAAGACATTTCCGGGGAGATGTCTTTAATTTGATATGTTTCCAGCGTACCGGCCGCCTGGGAGTTTTTCTGTCTCCATACTTTCAGCGTCAGGTTCATTGGTTTGCTGTTAGGATTATTACCAGCCATTTTCTTTCTAATTAAGAATTAAGAATCTGGAATCAGGAATGGAAGGAAGTGGAGCTACTCAAACAGCTTACTGGAGTTTATCTCCTGCTTCTTTATTCCTAACTCTTACTTATTTATAGCTTCTCTGCGTCAGTTTCACATTCTCAAACTTCAGCTCTTCCTTGTGCAATACCGGCTGTTGGTTAATGCCTGTATATTCCCACGCAGCTACATAGGTGTAATTCTCATCATCACGCAGGGCTTCGTTCTCTGGGGTCTGGTATTCTTCCCGGAAGTGACCGCCGCAGGACTCGTTGCGGTTCAGGGCATCCTCTACCATCAGTTCGCCCAGCTCCAGGAAGTCGGCCACACGGCCGGCTTTCTCCAGGGTAACGTTCAGTTCCTCGTTCACGCCAAGGATCTTCACGTCTCTCCAGAACTCATCACGCAGCTTCCTGATTTCCTGTTTGGCATACTGAAGGCCTTCGGCGTTACGGGCCATACCGCAGTAATCCCACATCAGAAGACCCAGGGCCTTGTGGAAATCATCTACCGTTCTGGTACCGTTGATGCTCAACAACCGGTTCACGTCAGCCTGTACCTTCGCTTCGGCCTCTTTGAAGGCCGGGTGAGTGGTCTCTACTCTAGTGGTAGGGTTCTGAGCCAGGTAGTCACCAATGGTGTAAGGAATCACGAAATATCCATCGGCCAGGCCTTGCATCAGGGCAGATGCGCCCAGACGGTTGGCACCGTGGTCAGAGAAGTTACACTCACCGGTGGCATACAAGCCTGGCACGGTGGTCATGAGGTTATAATCCACCCAAAGCCCACCCATGGTGTAGTGTACCGCAGGGTAGATGCGCATGGGTTGCTCATAAGGGTTCTCGCCGGTGATCTTGGCGTACATCTCAAAGAGGTTCCCGTATTTCTGGCTGATTTTGTCCAAGCCTTCGCGTTTGATGGCATCAGCAAAGTCAAGGTAAACGGCCAGCTTGGTGGTTCCTACGCCACGTCCTTCGTCGCAAGCCAGCTTGGCGTTACGGGAAGCCACGTCGCGGGGCACCAGGTTACCAAAGGAAGGGTATTTACGCTCCAGGAAGTAATCACGCTCGTCTTCTGGGATTTGGTCGGCCGGACGGTTATCACCCACGGCTTTCGGCACCCAAACCCGGCCATCGTTCCGCAGGGACTCAGACATCAGCGTCAGCTTAGACTGATAGCCGCCAGACACGGGAATACAGGTAGGGTGAATCTGGGTAAAGCAAGGGTTGGCGAACAAAGCACCTTTCTTGTGCGCTCTCCAGATAGCCGTGGTATTGGAACCCATGGCGTTGGTGGAAAGGAAGAACACGTTGCCGTAGCCCCCGGTGGCCAGAATCACAGCATGGGCGCTATGTGACTCAATCTTACCGGTGATCAGGTGACGGGTCACAATGCCGCGGGCTTTGCCGTCTACCATCACCAGGTCCAGCATCTCGGTGCGTGGGTACATCTTCACCTTGCCATAGGCAATCTGACGGTTCAGGGCAGAGTAGGCACCCAATAACAGCTGCTGACCGGTTTGGCCCCTAGCGTAGAAAGTCCGGCTTACCTGGGCACCCCCGAAGGAGCGGTTGGCCAGCAACCCGCCGTACTCACGGGCGAAAGGAACGCCTTGGGCCACGCACTGGTCAATGATGTTCACACTCACTTGGGCCAGACGGTACACGTTGGCCTCGCGGGCACGGTAGTCACCCCCTTTGATGGTGTCATAGAACAAACGGTACACGCTGTCCCCGTCGTTCTGATAGTTTTTGGCGGCATTGATACCTCCCTGGGCGGCAATGGAGTGGGCACGACGCGGGCTGTCCTGATAGCAGAATGCTTTTACGTTGTAACCAAGCTCGGCTAGGGTAGCCGCGGCAGAAGCGCCGGCCAAGCCGGTTCCCACCACAATGATATCGTATTTTCTCTTGTTGGCAGGGTTTACCAACTTCACGTTGAATTTATGCTTGTCCCATTTCTCGGCCAATGGCCCTTCGGGAATTTTAGAATCTAAAATCATAGCGTATTGCTTAGTTCAGAAGACCTTGAATGAAAAAGTAGAGTGGCATGGAGGCAAAGCCAGCAGGTACTACTATGGAAAAGAACGCCCCAAACTTCTGGATGGCCGGCGTGTACTTCTTGTGGTTCAGCCCCAAGGTGTGGAAGGCGCTGGAGAAACCGTGGTATAAATGAAGGCCTAAAGCAATCTGGGCTACCACGTAAATCAATACATACCACCACAGTTGAAAAGACTGCACCACCACTGAATATAAATCGTCATAGCCGGTGCCTTCAATGTCAATCATGTTAGGTTCGCCAAAGCGGGCGCGCCAGAAGAAGTTGTATAAGTGGATGATCAGGAACAGCAGGATCACCGTGCCTAGCAATCCCATGCTGCGCGAAGACCAGTTGCTGTTGTCTTGCGGGCGGTTGTAGGCATAAGGCACCTTTCTAACGCTGTTGTTTTTACGGTTCAGGTAAAGGCTTTGGTAAATGTGGAACACGAACCCAAGCAACAGCACGATCTCCATTGTCCGGATGATCGGGTTGGTGGCCATAAAGTGGGAATAAATATTGAAGGACGCGCCTCCATCACTTTTGAACAACTGAAGATTCCCTATAAGGTGGACCACCAAAAAAGAGCAGAGAAACAAACCAGTCACGGCCACGACCAATTTACGGCCTATACTACTGGAAAACGTTTTAGAAAACCAACTCATTTTGTTGTGTTAAGGTTGATAAAAAGGTGTGTAAAGGATCGGTTAAATCTTTTCAAAGGTACATGCCAAGGCTTTCTCAAGCAATGGAAGTTTTTATTTTAAATGAATCTAAATAATTGGCCTCTGAGAGGTGAAACAGGAGGAAAAAGCCGCTTGTTTTTGAACTGTTTGCCCCAAATTCGCTTAAAAACACTAAATGATTCGTAAATTACAACAGTGGTACAGGTAATTCGTTATAGCCATACAAACGTATAAATATAACCATGAGGCATTGGATTTGTTTCTCTTGCCAGTGGGCTGTATCTAGCTTCTTCTATCTTTGTTTTTGCGTGCAAAACCCTACTATATGCCTCTAATTTTACAGAAAGTGAGAGCCTTATTGTTTTTGCTGGGTGGGCTGATCTTTTTTTCCTTGGTTTCCATACAAGAAGCGCAGGCTACCCACTTGCGGGCCGGAAACATCTACGTGAAAAGTGATACCACTGCTGCCCGGAATCCCCTTCGGTTCTTCTTTACCCTTGAAACCTACAGTGTGGCACCACCCCCGTTTGAGGATCTGGAAGCTACCCTCTATTTTGGTGATTGCACCAGCCAACGCGTGCCCAGGGAATCAAGGACATTGATAGGTGGTAACCAGAACGGTACCTTCCTGAATATTTATCGGTTTGAACATATCTACTCTGGACCGGGCACCTTCACTGTGACCTTTGTGGGGGAAAACCGGAATGGCGGGGTAGTCAATATTTCTTCTTCCGTACAGCAGACCTTCTTCTTGCAGAGTACCCTCACCGTAGATCCTTTCTTAGGAATCAACAAATCACCTGTGCTTCAATATGATCCGGTAGACGTTGCTGTTCGGAATCAGATTTATATCCATAACCCGGGAGGCTATGACCCTGACGGGGACAGCCTTTCTTATAAAATGCTGGAGCCAAGGGTCTTTAATGCAAACGATGCCTGTGGTAACCCAACCGGCAGAACCGCACCTGGATACAGAGGATTAGAAAACTATTTAGGTAGAGTTGATAATGCTAACAACAGGCCTGCTGGGCTCACCCTGGACCGCAATACCGGCCAGCTGACCTGGAACACTCCCGGGGTGCTGGGTGAGTTCAACATCGCCTTCGTGGTGGAGGAGTGGCGAAATGGTCGCTTGATTGGCCAGGTGATCCGGGACATGCAGATCTTCGTGCGCGAGGACCCCAACCGCCCGCCCGTCCTGTTCATCCCCCGCGACACCTGTATCGTGGCGGGTACCCTGCTGCGCGACACCGTCAGGGCCCGTGACCCGGACCGCGATCCGGTCATTATCACGGCCATAGGGAGCATGCTGCCCCCGGCCACCTTCCCCAAGTTGAATGACACCACCCATATCTTCAACTGGCAGACCAGCTGCGCCGATGTGCAACGGACTCCTTACCAGGTCGTGTTTCGGGCAGAGGATGTACCTCCTGCTGGTAGGATAAAACTAGTGGATCTGCGGCCCTGGCGGATAACGGTGGTGGGGCCGCCGCCGGTATTGGTGAATGCGGTTCCCAAATCTGGCAGCAGCATCCAACTGACTTGGCAGGACTATGTTTGTCCTAATGCCACCACCATGTACATCTACCGCAAAGAAGGGCCTTCTGACTTTAAACCTGATGCATGTGAGACCGGAATCCCTAAATCAGCGGGCTATACGCTGGTAGGGCAGGTAAGTGCCGGTGTGACCACCTTTCTGGACAACAACAACGGCCAGGGGTTGGCACGTAACCGTACCTATTGCTACCGCATCTACGCTGAGTTTCCTCAGCCCAAGGGCGGAAGCAGTATTGCCTCTAATGAGATTTGCGCCTCCCTGGAGTCCATTTCCCTGACTAAAGTGAGTGTGACAGAAACCAGTGCTACCACCGGTAAGATGAGGGTAGAGTGGAGCAAGCCCCGCCCGGCGGTAGTGGCATTGTTCCCTGGTCCGCATACCTACCGCTTGCTGCGGGCCTTGGGTCAAAACAGAGGGGCAACGGCGGCCTTCACCCCGGTACCAGGGTATACCTTCACCAGTTTGAACGATACCGTGTTCACGGATAACAACCTGAATACGCGAGACACCTCCTATACCTACCGGATAGAATTTTATAATTCCGGAAATACCGGTTCACCCACTAGTCTGGTAGATTCCTCCTCGGCCTCCAGCGTACGGTTGAGAGCACAGGCCGCTGGTCCGGCCCTGGTGCTGAACTGGACCTATAATGTGCCCTGGAACAATGCCAGCACCCCGGAACGGCAGCTCTACCACGTGATCTACCTGGCCCAGAATGGTAGCCGGAATTTCGTGAAATACGACAGTGTGCAGGCCACCGCCACCTCAGGGACCTACCGAAAAGAGATTCCGTTGCAGCCCGGCCAGGAGTACTGTGTGTTTGTGCAAACCAAAGGTACCTTCAATAACCCCTTCCTGCCAGATCCTATCCTCAACAACAGCCAGGAGGTGTGCGTCACCAGGCCTTGTATCCCGGTCCTGGAGATTGACCCGCTAGTCTGTGATGAAAGTTTTGAGCCCGGTCCCGCTCCCTTCACCAACCGGTTGCGGTGGACCCTGCCGACAGGTTGTAGCCCCAATTCCATAGATTTCTACACCTTATATTATAAAGAGACCGAGGACGGGCCGCTGGTAAAAATTGCCACCATAGACAATACCGGACAAACCGTTTACGAGTACCTCCACCAGAATCTGGTATCTTATGCCGGGTGCTACGTGGTGACCGCTACTGGCCTGGATGGGGTAGAAGGGGAGCAGAGCAATGTGGTGTGCAAAGACAATTGTATCGTGTTCTCGCTGCCTAACATCTTTACCCCTAATGGTGATTTAAAGAACGATGTCTTCACGCCAAAACAGGGAGCTACCTTTATCAGAAAAGCCACGCTGAAGGTGTTTAACCGCTGGGGGAACAAAGTCTTTGAAGGCAGCGGTGATCCGGCCCTGAACTGGAGCGGCGTTGACAACAGCGGCAAAGCCCTCTCAGAAGGCACCTACTTCTATCAGGTGGAAGTGGATTTCTATGGCCTGAAGCCAGACGTAAGAACCTTTAAAGGCTGGGTAGAGATTGTAAGATAGAGCCCAGTTGCTGGCGAGGACGTTGCCCCTGGTGCTCCTCCTTGCCATAACATGTTGAGAAAAGCCCGTTCCTGGGAGAGAAGAGATGGTACCTCTTTTCCTCCAGAACGGGCTTTTCAATTTCCCTGGTTCCCTTACAGATTGAAAGGAAATGCGTATTGGATGTTCCCGCTTTACCCATAAGGATCCAAAGTGGCCTTTAAGCTGGAACCTATGATGGAAGTACTGCTTCCCACTGGCTTAGATAAATAGCTTGGGCAGTTTAGGGCCTGTTTTTTAGAAATCCTTCAAGAAGCAGGTTGCATAGCCTCTTAGCCAGCGCCGTTTTCCCAAGTATTGACTTCTAATGCGGGAGGCCCCAATTGATCTTTCATGAATTCGGCCTTCTTTTCCCAAAACTACTTCAAAACATTGACTCAGTTGGTCAGGCTCCTGGAGAGCCTGGATCTTCTCAATAGAATCCTTGGGAGAGGTAAGGAACTTAGAAAAAGGCAAATTAGTCAAGAGCAGGAAGTAGAAGAAGACTGATAATAGGGGCTTAGGTTTTTGCCAAAAACGCAATGTCTGTGCAAACATTACCATCATCCACCTGCTTTGGTTTCAGCTGGAGTTGCCAATGATAAGCCCTTGCTTTTCCTTCGTTTCTTTGAACTGTTTGCCAAGACGTTTCCTGTATCCAAAGGCTACAAGATTGGCTTTGAATAGTACCGCCTTGTTGCAGCAATAAGGCAAACGAGCGAGCTGGCCTAAAAATGGAAGAAGAAAAAAATAATTACAGAATTTTTATTTTAAACCTAGTATGAAAAGAAATAATTGATTAAATTTCAATAGAAAGACCAAGGATTGGATAATATCTAATCAGGTTGTCATGAGTATTCAAGGTGTTTTTCCACCTCTTTTTTATATAGGATTGTGCAATCGATAGCACAAGTACCAATCGGACTGTGGAGAAGTTGGCGGAAGGAAGAAGTAGTAAGTAGCATCTAAGGAGGGTAGGGAGGTAAACGGAAATTACAATTTTTGCAAAACCTCAAATGGCCTCTAGTTTAGTTTTCTTTGAATAAGTTGTTTAAATATTGATATCCCCTTTTTAATTAACTCTATGGAACTTCTAGACAGAATAGATTCTACATCAGCCATCCCCAAGTACTTACAGGTGGTCAATGCGGTAATTCAGGATATAGAGGCCGGTGTATTGAAACGTGGTGAGCGTGTTCCGTCCATCAACGAGACCAGTGAGATGTACTACCTTTCCAGAGACACCATTGAGAAAGCGTACAGGATTCTGCGTAAGAAAGGCGTGATCAGCTCAGTCAAAGGCAAAGGCTGTTATATCAGCAATAGCTTCGCCGCCAGCAAAATAAGGGTGCTGTTGCTGTTCAATAAGCTGAGTGCTTATAAAAAAGCCATCTACTATTCCATGCTCAAGGTATTAGGGGAAGACGCGGTGGTAGATCTGCACATCCACCATTATGACGGTAAAATCTGCGGGAACCTAATCCAGGAGAATATCGGCAAGTATGACTACTATGTGGTCATGCCCCATATCTCCTCCGGCTTGGAGGAATTCACCCAGGCCCTGAACAAAATACCCGAAGACAAGCTGATTCTCCTGGATAAGAACGTAGAGACGTTTCATGGGAATTGTGGGGCCGTTTTCCAGGATTTTGAACGGGACATCAGAAGAGCCTTGCACTCTGGGGAAGACCTGTTGAGTAAGTATAATAAGTTTGTGCTGGTGTACCCACGGGAGATTTCCTACCCCATAGAGATTGTCAAAGGTTTTCGGCAATTCTGCCGGGAAATGTCTATGGAGCATGCCGTCATAGGCTGCGTGCTGCAGGAACCCTTGGTTCCCGGAACGGCCTTCCTTGTCCTGGAAGAGTCAGACCTGGCCAACCTGATCACCCAAACCCGGGCCAACCATTTGCAATTAGGAAAAGACATTGGCCTGATCTCCTATAATGATACCCCCTTGAAAAAGATCCTGGATGCCGGCATCACGGTAGTTTCCACAGACCATGAATTGATGGGGGAAACGGCAGGGTTTATGATCAAGCAGAAGTTGAGAGAGAAAATCCATAATCCCTTTATGCTTGTTCGAAGAAATTCGCTCTAATTATAAAATAGAACTTTAAAATTTTTAACCCTGGCTTTTCTTAAGAAGAGGCAGGGTTTTTTTATGCGTTTGATTCAGGTAATCCATGTTTTGTTCAGCTACAAATTTGCTGAGCCTTGCCTATTGGCAATTTAGAAGATTGGCTCAAAGTTGTTTTCAATAGCAATACCTAGAAGATAAATTTTGCTAGCTGTTAACAGGATACAACAGGATAGAAAGAAGTAAGTGATGATCTAGTTTTGGTAAAAGGCTGGAAGAAGGAATAAGGTTCTTGAGTTCTCTAGGAATCTAGTTTCCATCATTATTTCTAGTGTAGCATTTTGTTAATATTTAAAGAAGATACCAGCGGTCAATATTTGATACAGGGTCTTTGGGGTATATCTCCTACCTATTCATGGCAGGTGAGGTTTTCTAAACAGAATAGTGTTTTACATATTTAAAGATAAAGTATGACTAAGTTTTTACCAAAGCAAAGTAGGCTATGGCGGCTTAATTGCTTCCTCGCATGTATTCCTTTGAGTATGGTAGGTGTTGTAGTTCCGTATAAGGCTACATCTCATCCATTTGCAGACAATAACTATGCTTTTCAGTGGACACTTTCTGGAAAAGTTGTTTCTAGTACTGGAGATCCTTTACCAGGAGTTACTGTTTTACTGAAAGGCTCTACCACTGCTTCTTCTACCGGGGTAGATGGGAGCTTTACTATCGCTGTTCCAGAAGCCCCAGGAACCCTGGTTTTCTCTTATATAGGATTTACCTCCCAGGAAAAGGCCTTCACCGGGCCAGCAACTTTAAATATCACTTTGTCTGATGATGCCAAAGCCTTAGAAGAAGTAGTGGTAGTAGGTTATGGCACCCAGAAAAGAGCCGATGTAACTGGGGCTATTGCCACCATGAATGCTGAAAAGCTAAATGAGCGCCCTTTGGCCAGGGTGGACCAAGCATTAGTAGGCCAAATGGCCGGCGTAAGGGTTCAACAAACCAGTGGAGTGCCTGGCAGAGGTTTTAGTATCCAGGTTAGAGGAACAGGATCAATTTCGGCCAACAATGAGCCTCTTTATGTGATTGATGGTTTCCCGTTAGCGGTTCAGCCGCAAAATTCTGGCGGGGGTTATTCCAGTGGCAACCCCTTAGATAATATCAATCCCAATGATATAGAGTCCATCCAAGTATTAAAAGATGCGGCTGCTTCGGCTATCTACGGCTCCAGGGCATCAAACGGAGTGGTACTGATCACCACAAAAAGAGGGAAAACGGGTAAAGCCAAGATAAACCTGAATGTTTATGGAGGTGTTAGTGAAGTGGTTAAAAAGCTTGATGTGCTTAACGGGGAAGAATGGATTGATAGGGCGATTGAAAGCATTAATTACAACTGGGTGCGTTCCGGTACAGGCAGAACAGCCAATCAAACTACAGAAGAAAGGCGAGTACTACTAAAGCTGCCTGCCGGGTCAGTAAACCGCAACTTCATGATTGATGACAGATGGCTACAGGAAGGATACCCTGGCTTGAAGTTTATTGATTGGCAGGATGAATTATTCCGCCAAGGTAATGTGAAAAACTACCAGCTTTCTGCCAGTGGAGGCACAGATGCAGTCAATTACTTTGTTTCTGGTGATTACTTAAATCAGCAGGGAGTGGCCATTGGCCTGGGGTATGAGAGATACTCTGCGCGAGCCAATGTGGAGGTAAAAGCCAATGACAAATTAACTTTAGGTCTAAATCTTTCTCCTTCTTATGCGGTTACAAATGACCCTGGGGTGGAGGGTAAAGACCAGTTAATGCACTTATCGGTTTCTATGCCCCCGGTAGTGGAGGAAAGTGCAGGTCTGCAAACAGGTGTTGCTCCTTTTAACGTGTACACCTGGGGACCTGCCAGGGTAAGTCCGGTTGCGGTTGCCAGAGAAGCCATAGGGGAAAATAAAGTTTTCAGAACGCTGGCTACCATTTTCGGACAGTATAAAATCCTGGAAGGGCTTAATTTTAGGACTACGTTTAACTTAGACCATGCTGATGCAACAACCAAAAACTGGTTACCCGCTAAGTTAGCCATCAACAGAAACACCACAGGGAGTCTGTTAGGCTATCGTAGACAAACCTTCGTAAATGAAAATACCTTAGACTATAATAGAACCTTTGCCAAGATGCATAATATTTCTGCACTAGGTGGGATTTCTTATAGCAACTACAAATTCGACAGCTGGCGACTTAGCGGGGCAGGGTATACTTCCAATGAGATTCCAACCTTAAATCAAGCTACCTCCTTTTCAGGCACCAGTGCTGAAACTCGGAATGTTCTGTTCTCCTACTTTGGTCGGGTGCAGTATAACTACAATGACCGTTACCTGCTTTCGGCCTCTATCCGGAGAGACGGTTCTTCAAGATTCGGAGATGAAACACAGTGGGGCGTTTTCCCATCTGCTTCTATTGGCTGGAGGGTTTCTCAGGAGAGGTTTATGCAGAATATACCAGTTATCAATGATCTGAAGTTAAGGGCAAGCTGGGGTATTGCCGGTAACAACGGGGTTGGTGATTATGATGATATCTCCCGCTTACGGGTAGCTAATTACTCTTTCGGATCAGGTTTGGCGAACGGGCAGGTTCCACAAAACTTTCCTAACCCAAGGTTAAGTTGGGAGGAATCAGAGACCATAGATGTTGGTTTTGATTTGGGCCTGCTCTCAAACCGCGTATTCACCTCATTTGACTTTTATGTTAAAACAAACAGAGACCTTCTGTTGAATATTCCGGTTCCTACGGCTTCCGGATTTACCACCGCGCTCACGAACATTGGGAAAGTAGTCAACAGAGGCTGGGAATTAGAGCTTACCACCCGCAACCTGACGGGTTTGTTTGAGTGGAATACAAACCTGAATTTCAGCCACAACCAGAATGAAGTAAGGCAGCTTGGTCCTAACAATACCCCCATTGCAGGCGGAGATTGGGACATAAACCATAACTTATTAATGGTTGGTCAGCCGATGTACAGCTTGTGGTTGGTACAGCAAGTGGGCCTGTTGTCAGCCCAAGACATAGCTGCTGGCTACCCCATGTATGGCAAGCAAGAGCCAGGAGATCCTAAGTACCTAGATGCCAACAAAGACGGCAAAATAGATGCAGGTGACCGTGTGTTATCTGGCCATCCTAATCCAGATTATGTGTGGGGTATCAACAATTCCTTTAGTTACAAAGGGTTTGATCTAAGTGTTCTGGTGCAAGGCCAGTGGGGCGGAAAAATCTACTCTACCTTTGGGCGTGCGGTAAACAGAACGGGTATGGACTTTATAGACAATACCTTGGGGATGTACCGCAACAGATGGAGGTCGCCCGAAGACCCTGGCGACGGGGAGACCCACAAAGCCCCATCCAGCTTTGGCCGGATCAAGAACACAGATTGGTTATACCCTTCTGATTATTGGCGGGTAAGAAACATCACCTTGGGCTATAACCTTGGAGGGCTTATGAAAAGCAAATTCATCAGCGGTGCCAGAGTGTATGTAACTGCTGAAAACTGGTTTGGGGATGATAAGTACACCGGAGGTTTCAACCCAGAAGCTGTGAACAATGGAGGTGATGATTATGGCGCTTTCCCATTATCTAAGTCCATGATAGTTGGATTGAACCTCACCTTTTAACTACCCTTAAAAGACCAGAATCATGAAAAGAATAGGAATACTACTTTGTTCGGCTTTGCTACTTAGTCTAGGAGCATGTGAAGACGATTTAGACCAAGCACCCATTTCAGAAGCCAGTGCTGCTAATTTCTACCGAAACACGGAAGATTTCCAAATTGCAGTAAACGGTATTTATAATGCCTTGGGGAGCTATCCGGTCAGGAGCCTGAACTTGTCTGAGGTTAGATCAGATAATGTGTATGCTCCCGGTGTGTCTGGTGTGCGAGAGTGGAACCCCGTGAACAACTTTGAGAAAACGTTGGCCACCAACCCGTTGATATCAGATGCCTGGAACGCCAATTATGTAGGTATTTTACGATCGAACACGGTTTTAGATAAAATAAACGAAACGGTAGTTCCAGATGCCGCTACCAGAGACAGGTTCATCGGGGAGGCAAAATTTTTAAGGGCCTTCTACTACTTTGATCTGGTGAGGTTGTTTGGCAGAGTTCCATTATTCAATAGAGTTCTGACGCCAGCCCAGGCCCTTGAAGTACCCAGAAGCCCGGTTGAAGAAGTATATGCGTTGATCATATCAGATCTTGAAGATGCCATTTCAAAGTTGCCTACTACCTACAATGCCCAAAACAGAGGAAGGGTAACTGCATCTGCCGCCAAAGGAATATTAGCCCTGGTACACCTAACCCGTTCCGGGCCCAAGCTACATCCGGCCGGACCTACCTTGGGGGTAAATGAGTATAGTAAAGCACTTACTTTATTGAATGATGTCATCAGCAGTGGGCAGTACTCCTGGGTTAATAACTATGCCAGCATCTTCTCCTATACCAATGAGAACAACCCAGATATAGTTTTTGATGTGCAAGCCATTGGCGGAAGCGCCGGGGATGTAGGGGTGGGTTCTAATCTGCCATCTGAGATGTATGAAGAGCTATATGCGCGAGCCATAGGTATTCCATTTCCGGGCGGTATTCCAATAGATGGCCCTAAAACACCATCTAATGATTTGATCAACTCCTATTCAGCAAATGACGTGCGTGATAATTTCATCATCTTGCCTTCTTACAGAGATCCAAACGGAGCTTTGGTCAACCGGGCACAGTTTGTGAAGTTCTTGGATGTAAGCCGGGCAGGGGTAGACCGTTTTAACTGGCCTATCAATTATCCCGTGCTACGGTACACAGATGTCTTGTTGCTGAAGGCAGAAGCCATTTTGAGAGGTGGAGCCGGAGGCAGTCAGGGAGAGGTGGATGTCATCGTGAATCAGGTAAGGGCCAGAGCAGGTCTGCAACCTATTGCTAATGTGAACCTGGATATGCTTTTAGCCGAGCGAAGAAGAGAGTTTGCGGCTGAAGGGCTTAGGTGGCATGATCTGGTAAGAACAGGTAAGGTGCTTGACGTGATGAATGCTTGGAGAGCCACGGAAGATGTTGCCAGAAAAATTAATGCGGTCACTGCAAATGATATTGTCTATCCTATTCCGCAAACCCAACTAGATGTTAAAAAAGGCTTGTATGACCAAAATCCAGGTTATTAAGATTCTTTTTCAGGAGAATAACTTTGTAGAAAGAGCGCGCCCAAGGGCGCGCTCTTTCTTTTTGTAAGAATTTATAATTAAGGATGGTATTCCACAGAAAAGAAAAGCTTTTATTTTATTATTACCCTTCTCAGTTGACAAGCCTAAGCCGCTCAGGGTGCACCTAAAGACCGGTGACCTCATCCAGAATTTCAAGTACACGGATATCAAGGGCTTCGCCTACAACAGCTATATCCCGGGAGGTGCCGCCACGGTGTTGGATCTTCCCTTGAATTCCAAAAAGAAGCTAAAATCATTAGAAGTGAAAGCCCTGGCCAATGATGTCGTGATTGGGCTGATGGGAGTGTCATTGGTGAGGAGATAAGGGGCAGGAGCCTGGAACAGAGCTTTTGCGGGCAGGTCACAGCAGGATAATCAAAAGGAAAAGAGCGGCTATATTTAGCATGGATGACGTGCGCGCACGCCTCTAGTAGACACCTTTTGTTTTACCTTTCAGGCTACTTCCATGAAAACGCCCCGTGTCCTTAGCCTTTGTTTGGTGGTTGCTGCCAGCCTTTTAGTGGGCCTGGGGCCACGGAAAACGCCGCCCAACATCATCATCATCCTAGCTGATGACATGGGGTATTCTGACCTGGGCAGTTTTGGGGCGGAGATAGAAACCCCGCACTTAGACGCGTTGGCCAGGGGAGGGCTCAAAATGACCCAATTCTACAATGCCTCGCGCTGTTGCCCTACCCGGGCGTCTTTGCTCACCGGCGTCTATCCGCACCAGGCGGGAGTAGGGCATATGGTGAATGAGCGGCAGCATCCTTCGTACCGGGGCATGCTCAACCAAAACTGTGTCACCATGGCTGAAGCCTTGAAAGAAGGAGGCTATACGACCCTGATGACCGGCAAATGGCACCTGAATTCCCGCAAAGAAGAATGGCCCCTGAAACATGGCTTTGACCGGTATTTCGGGCTATTGGATGGCGCCAACAGCTACTTCGGGAACCGGCCTTACCGCCCCAACCAAAAACTCACCTATGCCTTGGATGAAGCGGAATACACGCCTGGCAAAGACTTCTATGCCACCAATGCCTACACAGAGTACGCCTTGAAGTTCATAGACGAACGGAAAAATAAGAACAACCCCTTCTTTCTCTACCTGGCGTACACCGCCCCGCACTGGCCCTTGCATGCGCTGGAAAAGGATATCGCCAAGTACAGAGGAAAGTACCGCAAAGGGTGGGACGTGCTGCGGGAAGAGCGCTTCAGACGCATGCAAGCCTTGGGTGTGGTAGGCCCAGGAGCTAAACTCCCGTCTAGAGCCCCGGAAGTGCCCGCCTGGATTTCGCTTTCAGCAGAAGAGAAAAAAGGGTGGGAAGAGAAGATGGCGGTATATGCGGCCATGATAGATAGAATGGATCAGAACATTGGCCGGCTTCGGCAGAAACTCAAAGAAACCGGGGAAGACCAGAATACGCTCATCATGTTCCTGTCAGACAACGGAGGAAGCTATGAAGTCATAGAGGGCCCCGAATTTACCTCTGAGATAAATGAAGCCAGTAAAAAGCCTGCCAGTGATCCTGCTTCCTTCACCTCCTATGAATACGCCGGAGCCAACCTGAGCAACACGCCCTTCCGCAAGTTCAAACGCTGGGAGCACGAGGGCGGCATTTCCACGCCGTTTATCGCCTATTTTCCAGGAACCATCAAACCCGGCAGCATCAACCATCAGCCCGCCCACCTCATAGATTTAATGGCCACCGCCTTAGATTTCGCTGGGGTGGCTTACCCAAGCACCTACAAAGGAAAAAACATCAAACCCATGGAAGGCATCAGCCTGGCACCTGTGTTCAGAGGCCAGAAATGGGCGGGGCATGAAGCGCTCTTCTTTGAGCACGAAGGCAACCGCGCGGTACGGAAGGGCGACTGGAAACTGGTTTCCATGTTTCCGGAAAACAAGTGGGCGCTTTACAACATCACCGCAGACCGGTCAGAATTGAACGACCTAAGCGCCCAACATCCTGAAAAGGTGAAGGAAATGGAAACGCTTTACAATGGCTGGGCCACCCGGGCGAATGTGGTGCCCTTTGCCCAGTTGTTGGAGTTAGATAAGCAGCAGAAGGAAAAGAAATAATGGTACAAACGAAACAGAGATTCGCGTTCAAAATGAAATTGAAACCAGGCTGTGCGGCGGAATACAAAAAACGCCATGACCAGATCTGGCCAGAGGTAGCCCAACTTTTGAAAGAGGCAGGCGTCAGTGACTATTCCATCTTTCTGGACGAGGAGACCCATACCTTATTTGCGGTGCAAAAGCAGCAGGGAGCCTCTTCCCAGGATTTAGGCACTACCCAGATCGTGCAGAAATGGTGGGCCTACATGGCCGACATCATGGAAACCAACCCAGACAACTCACCGGTCTCCGTTCCCCTGCCAGAAGTGTTTTACCTGGCGTAGCTTTATTAAGAACACAAAAAAGTTAAAAGGCTAGAATACCGGCTATTCCTCCCTATTTTACCTCACCACCCAGATTCTTCCCCATGGCATTTAAATACAGATCCCTTGCCTCGCTTGCTTTGTTCGCAACTCTGCTGGCCAATTGCCGTCAGCCGCAAGCCTCCACGGTGGTTTCCGGGGCTATTTCAGCAAAACAGGCCCAAACGGAGGCCTTGTGGCCTGAGGTGAAAAAAGAGAACCGCCCCTGGACCCGCTGGTGGTGGATGGGGAATGCGGTAGATGAAAAGAACATTGACCGGCTATTGGCCGAATATGCAAAGGCTGGCATAGGCGGCGTGGAGATTGCGCCCATCTACGGGGCTAAAGGGCATGAGAGCAGGTACCTTGATTTCCTGTCCCCGCAATGGATGGCCATGCTGGATGCTACGGTAAAGAAAGCGGGCAGCCTGAACATGGGCGTGGACATGACCCAAGGCACGGGATGGCCTTTTGGTGGGCCGCAGGTAACGCCGGAGCATGCTGCTTCCAGGTTGATTCTGCAAAAGTACGCCCTAAACGGCGGGCAGACGCTGACCGAGAAGCTGGAGGTGAAAGACCCCAAGCAGAAGGAAGTAGGCGTGGTGTTGCAGGCGGTCATGGCCTACCATGACAAAGGAGCCATCCTGAACCTCACCGACAAAGTAAGCCCCGAGGGCAAGCTGAACTGGAAAGCTCCGGCTGGTACCTGGGAGATTTACGCCGCTTTCAACGGAAAGACCCGCCAAATGGTGAAGAGAGCTGCCCCGGGCGGAGTAGGCTATACGTTGGACCATCTGTCAAAAACAGCTACCCAAGCCTATTTACAGCCTTTCACCCAAGCCTTCAACGGCAGCAACCACGGCGTAAGGGCGTTTTATAACGACAGCTATGAAGTGTACGGCGCGGACTGGTCGGCAGGCTTTTTTGAGGAGTTCCAGAAGCGGCGAGGGTATGACCTGCGGCCTTTCCTGCGGGAGCTGGTGAGCAAAGAGCACACAGAGAAAGTAGCCCGCCTTAAATCTGATTATCGGGAAACCATGAGCGAAATGCTCTACCACAACTTCTATACTCCTTGGAACGAGTGGGCGCACAAACACAAGAGCCTCACCAAAAACCAATCGCATGGCTCTCCCGGGAACCTCCTGGATTTATACGCCGCCGTAGACATCCCTGAGTGCGAGACCTTCGGGTCTAGTTATTTCCCCATCCCCGGTCTGCGCCGCGACAGTGCCGATGTGCGGAACGTAGACCCAGATCCTATCATGTTGAAATTCGCGTCTTCGGCAGCGCACGTGACCGGGAAAAACCTGGTGTCCAGTGAGACCTTCACGTGGTTAGGGGAACACTTCAAGACCTCCTATTCCCAGATGAAGCCCGAGGTGGAGCAGGTTTTCCTGTCTGGCGTGAACCATGTCTTCTACCACGGGGTCACCTACTCGCCAGAAGAGGTGGCTTGGCCCGGTTGGTTGTTTTATGCCTCGCTCAACATGACCCCGGCCAACAGTTTGTGGCCGCAGTTCAACGGGTTCAACCAATATATCACGCGGGTCCAGTCGGTGTTGCAAGCGGGCAAGGCAGATAATGAGATATTGGTGTACTGGCCCATCCATGATGTGTGGAGCAAACCTGAGGGCATGCAAATGATGATCGGGGTACACGAAGTGGATGAATGGCTGCATCCCACGCAATTCTACAAGCAGTCAAAAGGATTGATGGAAGCGGGCTACTCTGTTGATTTTGTCTCCGATAAAATGCTGCACCAATCCAGCGTAAACAATGGTCAGATTATGACGGCCGCTGCTGCTCCGGAGCACAAAGTGCTGGTACTACCCCAAAGCAAGTACATGGCCGAAACCACCTTTGAGAGAGCTATCCAACTGGCCAACGAAGGCGCTACTGTTATCATAGAGCAATTGCCCACCGAGGTTCCCGGTTTGCATGACCTGGAGAACAGAAGACAGAAGCTGCAACAAGTAACGAAGTCCCTTTCTTTTACCGATGCGGGCAACGGCATCAGGCAAACGAAAGCCGGCAAAGGCGAGATCCTGCTATCCAAAGACATCCAAAAGGCCCTGGCTTATAAGAACATCCAGCGGGAAGCCCTCACCGACACCGGACTGAAATTCACCCGCCGCCATATTGGCAATGGGAAGTACTACTACCTTGTAAACCATACCGCCAAAGCCATTGACACCACTATACCTTTGAACGTGGCTGCCCAGTCGGTGGTGATGCTGGACCCGCAAAGCGGAAATGCCGGGTTGGCGGCTTCCTCCACCTCTCATGAGAAAACAACGGTACGGGTCCAGATGAAACCCGGCGAGGCACTCATCCTGAAGGCCACCACCCAACAGACCCCTGAGGTGATAGCTTGGCAATACCTGGATAATGCCGGTGCTCCCTCAGAAGTAAAAGGAACCTGGAGCCTCCGCTTCACCCAAGGCGGACCCGAGTTGCCTGCTGAGCAGAAGTTAACGCAACTGACCTCCTGGACCGAGTTACCAGACAAAAAAGGCGAATCCTTCTCTGGTACCGGCGAATACACCATCACCTTTGAGGTGCCTGCCAAAAAAGCGGCCGAATATGTGCTGGATTTGGGAAAAGTAAACGAAAGCGCCAAAGTGTGGATTAACGGTCAGGAAGTGGGGTATATCAACAGTATCCCGTTCCAGGCCAGGGTAGGGCAGTACCTGAAGCCGGGTAAAAACACCCTGAAAATTGAAGTAGCAAACCTGATGGCCAACCGCATCCGGCACATGGACCAGCAGAAAATCCAGTGGCGTAATTACTACGAGATCAATTTCGTGAACATCAATTACAAGCCTTTTGATGCCTCGGTATGGCAACCAATGCCTTCCGGGTTGTTGGGGCCAGTGACCTTGACCCCTTACAGTACCTCGGCAGGTGCGGTTTCCGGCTCCTTAGGAAGAAAAGGCAACTAAACCTACCGCCCGCCAGAACTCCCGTTCCCCAGAAAGCCTACGTGAAAACCGAGCCTTTCTAAGGAATGTCTTTCCGGCATTGGCCACACAAGTGGGAGTGCCCGGCAGAGGACCGCCCGCCCGTAGACCCTGTTAGCGTGGGGTAGCAAGACTGAGCTTTGGGTAGATTTTTCAGAATGCCTTCAC
The DNA here is from genome assembly GCF_008271745.1 of Rufibacter glacialis. Taxonomy (GTDB): domain Bacteria; phylum Bacteroidota; class Bacteroidia; order Cytophagales; family Hymenobacteraceae; genus Nibribacter; species Nibribacter glacialis. The sequence continues at coordinate 103,364 of NZ_VKKZ01000022.1, forward strand.
CACCTAAAGAACACGCCCATGGGAAAGTTACGTTTCACCTGTTTGGTTATTGGCCTCTATTTGTGTTTTGGGGTTGTTTTTCCAATTTCGGCCCAAAAAGGGAAACCTGTCCCCGTAGACCTCAAGTGGCTCCATGGTCACACCTTGAACAGCGCTACCGGGGTAAGTTGGGGAGTGCCGTGGCCGAAGGGAACTGTAAAGAAGGGGCAGTCCTTCCACTTGACGGATGCTGCTGGCAAGACCTTGCCCCTGCAAACGTGGCCGTTGGCGTATTGGCCCGATGGCTCGTTGAAGTGGAGCGGTTTTGCCACGGTGGCTAGGCCTGACAAGGCTGGCCTGAAACTGCACCTGGGCAAAGCAGAAGCTGCCAAAACAGAAGGGCCGGTGCAGGTAAAGGAAAATGCCCAAGGCGTCCGCATCCAGACCGGCAACCTCCAGTGCGTCATCCCCAGAACCGGGCGCTTTCTCCTGGACTCTCTGGTGACGGGTGGCCGTGTGGTAGGCACGCAAGGCCGGTTAGAATGCGTGTTGCAGAACGGCCCGGACGGGGAGGTGCATGAATCTCCCAGAAAGGAGCTATTCTTTAGCAAGGTGGAGAAAGTAACGGTAGAGCAATCTGGGCCGGTGCGGGCGGTGGTACGGGTAGAAGGCAAACTGAAGGCGGAGAAAGGCGGACGTTCGTGGCTGCCCTTCAGTATCAGGATGTACTTCTATGCCGGATCAACTGCCGTGCGCCTGGTGAACACCCTGGTCTATGATGGCCATGACCAGCAGGACTTCATCAAAGGACTGGCGGTGGTGTTCTCTGTGCCCCTGCGCGAACAGCTCCATAACCGGCACGTGCGTTTTGCGGGGGAAGGGCCCGGAATCTGGGCAGAACCGGTGCGGCCTTTGGTGGGAAGACGGCTGGTTACCTACCAGGGTGAGAATGTCTTCCCAAATCAGGTAGCCGGAAAGCGCATCGCCAACCAGGAACAATTCGCTGAGCCGGAGCAAAAACTTATCCAGGACTTCCCGGTCTGGAATGACTACAAACTGGTCCAGAACAACGCAGACGGATTCAATATCCAGAAAAGGACCAACTCCCAAAGCACCTGGTTAGACGCCAGTGCCGGCAAGCGGGCCTCTGGATTGGCTTTTGTGGGAGATGTGCAAGGCGGGCTAGCCGTGGGTTTGAAAGACTTCTGGCAATCTTACCCCGCGGCTCTGGAAGTGCGGAATGCGGCCAAAGGGGTGGCCGACTTGAAGGTTTGGCTATGGTCCCCGTACGCAGAGGCCATGGACATGCGCCATTATGATACCCTGGCCCATGGCCTGGAGGCCACCTATGAAGACGTGCAGGAAGGGTTCAGTACGCCCTACGGGATTGCCCGCACGAGTGAGCTGACCTTGTTCGCCAGGGCAGAGGTTCCCTCGCATGAAGAATTGAGTGGCTTCACCAGCCTTAGCCGCCAGACACCTTTATTGGTTTCCACGCCAGAATACCTGCATTCGGTCAATACCTTCGGTGTATGGAGTTTGCCCGACCGCTCCACTTCCGGTAAAAGCTGGATAGAAGATCAACTAGACAAGGCCATTGCCTTCTACCAAAAGGAAATAGACCAACGCAACTGGTACGGCTTCTGGAATTACGGCGATGTCATGCATGCGTATGACCCCGTGCGGCATACTTGGCGCTATGACATAGGTGGATTCGCCTGGGCCAACACGGAACTAGCCCCTGACCTGTGGCTCTGGTACAGTTTCCTGCGTACCGGCCGCGCCGATATCTTTAAGATGGCCGAGGCCATGACCCGCCATACCAGTGAGGTAGATGTCTACCACATCGGGAAGCTGGCCGGATTGGGCTCCCGCCATAACGTGCGGCACTGGGGAGACGGCTCCAAAGAAGTGCGCGAAAGCCAGGCGCCTTACCGCCGGTTCTACTATTACCTCACCACCGATGAACGTACCGGTGACATGATGCGCGCAGTAGCCCAAATCGCAGACAAAGCAATGGTAGAAGTAGATCCGCTGCGGTTGATTCTGCCTAAAAGCGAATACCCCACGCACTCCCGCATTGGTCCAGACTGGCTGGCCCTGGTAGGGAACTGGATGACCGAATGGGAACGGACGGGTGATAAACGGTGGCGCGATAAAATCATGGCCGGGGTCAACAGCTTCGCTAAGATGCCGTATGGGTTCTTCTCTGGCAAGCAGGGAGCCTTTGGGTATGATCCGGCTACGCAGAAAATGTACATGCTCAGCAAAGATGCGATTGGTTCTGCGCATTTGACCGTACTCATGGGTGGCCCAGAGGTAGCCTTTGAATTAACCGACCTTTTGCAAAACGACACTTGGAACAGACTCTGGCTGCAATACAGTGAGTTATATGGGGCTTCAGAAGACACCATTGAAAAAGCCTTAGGCAGACGCACCACCCTGGGAGCGCCCGGTCCCCATTTTGCGCGTTTACCGGCCTATGCTGCCAAAAGGAAGCGAAACCCGGAACTGGCAAAACGCGCCTGGGCCGAGTTTCTGACTCCCAGAACCAAGGCGCAGTTTGACCCACAATTAATTCAGGGGGTACAGGCCTTGAAACCCCTGGAAGAAGTGCCCACTATCTCCACCAACAATACCGCGCAATGGTGCCTCAATGCCATTCAGTTGCTGGAATTGGTAGGGGACCAGATGCCGGAACAAAACGAGCTCTGGAGTTCTACCGGGAAACCCAAAAACTAACCATCGCTTACGTTGGAAAACCCTCAGAATTAATTTTCCACACTTGTTTTGCCCATAGACTGATGAAAGAAGTTAAATTCTTAGGGCTCCTGTTTTCGTTTAGTTTGCTGGTCTTTGTGGGTAGTTGTGTTCCGCAGACAGGAGCAACTACGGGAAGTGGGGCTGTTCCCCAGAAGAGCAGGGCGTTCTACCAGAAAGCTGAACTGCTGTATGAAGACAACTTCGATTCAGACTTACGCAACTGGGTGGTAGAAGCCCAACTTTCACCCTCCTCTAAGGTGCATGTCCAAGGCGGTAAACTGGTACTGGATGTAGCCGGAGGCGCCACCGTCTGGTTTAACAAAAAGCTTTCAGGGAACCTGTTGATTGAGTTTAAACGGAAAGTGTTGGTGGGAAATGGAAAAAACGACCGGCTTTCAGACCTGAACCAGTTCTGGATGGCCCTTGACCCCAAGAACGGAAACCTCTTTACCAGGTCTGGGGAATTCAGCCAATATGATTCCTTGCTTCTGTACTATGTGGGCTTTGGCGGGAACACTAATTCTACCACCCGTTTCAGAAAATACACCGGAAACGGGGAGCGGGTCCTTTACACTGACCTCACGGATACCGCTCATTTGCTACAACCTAACAAGGAGTACTTCATCACAATTGTCGTGAAAGACGGCATCACCAAGTTCTACGTGGACCAGGAAGAGTACTTCTCCTTTCAAGACCCAGAACCGTTACGGGAAGGATACTTCGGATTCAGGACGGTACAATCCCGGCAAGAGATAGATGATTTCAAAGTGTACCGAATTAGATAAAATAGCTGCTCATCTCCCGGTAAGCCTGCTTTTGGGCTTCCTGTAGGCTGGTTTTTTCTCTCATAAACCCTTTAGGTGTCACATCTTCTATTCTGCTCCCTCCACCAAGGCTGGACTGGGAGAAGAACGTCCTTGTACCCTATCTGTTTCTGAGCTGGTGAGAAGAATGATTGGACTCTAGAACCTTAGTTTGCCAGAACTACTTCTGCCGCTTTCCTCCAGGCAAGTCGGGCCGCAGCGTGCCAGGAAAAACCATCCTTTCCAGAGCTTCCTTCTTTTAGGGGTATTTTTTTTTCTTCGCCCTCCAATAATCCTGTCTACCGGGTACTCTCCCTGAGCCGCTGTTTTGATGGCTTATTCGGTGAAGTAGCTGCTGTTCTTAGGTGGTTTAAAAGCGAGGAAAAGCAAGGTGAAAATACCGTGACCCGCAACAACAGACAGGATAGTGCAGGATACGTGTCCATTGAAAGGTTTTTATTTTTAAGTAATAGTCCATTGAGCAGACCGCCATGAAAGCCCTGTAGTACTTAATAGAAGGATAGTATGAAGAAGAGATTTTATTATGCTTGCTATGTTTGTTTAGCCTTGCCCTTGCTTGGCATTGGCACAAATGCAGCGCATGCTGATAGCATGGTGACCTTGAAAGGAGCCAGCAACGGTAGGGCCGCCTTTACCGCAACTGTGGCTACAACCAAAAGAGGGGAGGCAAATCAGAACCATAAGACTTCCGCCTACGCAGACGTGGCCGTCAGTGGGAAAGTGACCGGTGAAGACGGGAAAGGCATGCCAGGCGTGACGGTGATGGTAAAAGGTACCACCATTGCTACTGCCACAGACGTGGAAGGTAATTTTACCTTAAACGTACCAGATGCAAATGCTACTTTATTGGTCTCTTTCATAGGGTATGTGACCCAGGAGGTGGCCCTTAACGGGCGTACCACCATCAACGTCTCCCTCAAAACAGACGCCCAGGCGTTGGATGAGGTGGTGGTGGTGGGGTACGGAACTGCCCAGAAAAGCGACGTAACGGGTGCCCTGTCTTCAGTATCAGCGGAACAGATTGCGCAGGTGCCGGTGCAGAATATCTCCCAAGCGCTTCAAGGGCGGGCAGCTGGTGTTGACGTAGCTGCTGGTACCTTTAGACCTGGAGAGGCTCCCGTCATCACCATCAGAGGAAACCGATCTATAAGTGCTACTAACCAACCCTTATATGTAGTAGATGGAATACCGCTAGCCCAGGGAACAGGGTTAAACGACTTTAATCCATTAGACATTGAGTCTATAGAAATCTTGAAAGATGCCTCCTCAACAGCTATTTACGGCTCTAGAGGTGCTAATGGGGTGATTCTAGTAACCACTAAAAAGGGGAGGGAAGGTAAATTCACCGTCAATTATGATACCTACCTCAGTTTAGACAGGCCATTGGTGAAATTAGATCTTTTTGATGGTCCAGGGTTTGCTGAACTCAGGCGCGAAGCCTATAGGAATATAAATGGTCAAGATAGATACTCTACTCCTTTTCCCAATCCTGTAGATGACTTCCGGTTATTTGGGGCGGACCCTTATACCTGGGAATCCTTAGCCATGGGGTACGAGTGGGTTGACCGGGAAAAGCGTATTCCCCGCATGCGCCCTGCCACGGCAGAAGAACAGGCCCGGTACGGAGTAGCTGAACTCCCCATCTATAACCCAGCGAATGTAAGAAGCACTGATTGGCAAGATATGGCCTTTCAAGATGCCGTTACCCAAAACCACCAGATCATGGTTAGGGGCGGCTCTGACAAAGTCAGAACTGCTTTTTCTGTGGGGTATTTAGACCAGGAAGGGATTCAGCGGGGCCAGGACTTTAAGAGATATAATGCCCGCCTGAATATGGATTTTGACGTAGCCAAGTTCCTGACCATGGGTGCTTCTATCAACGCCAACGTCAACATCCAGAATTTGGGGGGTAATATCTACGGCCGGTTTATTGCCCAGAACTCACTTGCTGTGCCGTATGATCCTCAAGGGAATTTCATAGAACTTCCGGGAGCGGATGATCAGGTGTACAACCCAGTTCGGGAAGCCGACTTGGTTTTCAACGAGCGACGGACGACACGTTTCTTCGGTAGTTTTTATGGCGAAGCAAAATTGGGGAAAGGCTTGCGGTACCGGCTGAACTTCGGGCCTGATTTCCGGCAAACCAGAAATGGGACCTATGAAAGTGGTATTTCTGCAGAGCGCCAGGGTACCTCCAGGGCGGTCAACAGCCAAAACCAGAATTTCACTTATGTGGTGGAGAACCTGCTGTTCTATGACAAGAACTTTGGGAGTGACCATGCTTTAGGGGTAACCTTATTACAAAGTGTCCAGAAAGACAGATTTGAATCTTCAGGTATCACAGCCACTGATTTGCCTTATGAAAGCCAGTTATGGTACAACATAGGAACCACCAATCTAGGGCAGCCCAGTGCTTTTTCGAGTGGCTATTCCCTTAGAACCATGCAGTCCTTTATGGGCCGGGTTAATTATAGTTTTAAAGACCGCTATTTGTTGACTGCCTCTGGTCGCTATGACGGGTCTTCTGTATTAGCCTCGGGTAACCAATGGGATTTCTTCCCTTCTTTTGCCTTGGCCTGGAAAATGCAGGAAGAAGAGTTCCTGAAAGCTGTAAGCTTTATCAACGAACTTAAATTGCGGGTAGGCTACGGTGCGGTAGGTCAGTCTTCTGTTGACCCTTACCAGACAGGTGGAGTTTTGAGTCGTACCCCGTACATATGGAATGAGACGGCGGCCTACGGATACACCCCAACTGGTCAACGGTTACCAGACTTAAGTTGGGAGAAAACCAGCACCTTCAATGGTGGTATTGATTTCACCTTCTTTAATCACAGAATCAGTGGGTCGGTAGATGTTTACCAGGCAAACACCACAAATTTAATTATGCCTAGAGCGGTGCCAACCGCCTCTGGTTTCGGCAGTGTTTTACAGAACATTGGCGCTACCCGTAACACGGGGGTAGAAGTTTCATTAACTACCCATAATGTACAGTCAGCAGATGGTTTCAACTGGAGCACTGACTTTATCTTCTCCAGAAACAAAGAAGAGTTCGTGGAAACACACCTTGGGGAGGTGGATGATGTGGGGAACAGGTGGTTTATAGGACAACCGCTGGGGGTTTATTATGACTATAAGTTTGACGGAATCTGGCAGACAGACCAGAAAGACCTAGCCGCCAAATATGGACGGGTACCTGGTGACATACGGGTGGTAGATGTCAATAACGATTTTCAGATCAATGCCCAAGACCTGATGGTGCTGGGATCTAACAGACCCAAGTGGTCTGGTAGTGTCAACAACAGGTTGTCTTACAAAGGGTTTGAGTTGACGTTCCTGGTGTACGCCAGAATGGGCCACCTGATAAACAATATCATGTACCGCCCAGGTTTAGGTGGCAGATATCAAAGCATTGCCCGTGATTATTGGACTCCTACTAATCCAAGCAATGAGTACCCACGGCCAGTTAAAGACAAGGATATCTCTGAGTTTGGGCAGTCACTCCAATACCAGAAGGGAGACTTTGTGAAAGTGAGGAACATCTCTTTGAACTACACTTTCCCGCAGTCATTTGTCTCCAAATTCAGGGGAAGCAACTTAGGAGTGTATGTGAATGTGGTCAATCCTTTCTTGTTCACTGATTTTGAAGCCTTGGATCCTGAGGTAAGTGATCCGGGTACAGGTGCTTCGGAAAATAGAAGAGCTCTTGGCCTGAGCACCAGAAGCTATGTGTTTGGTTTGAGAGTTGGGTTTTAATGAATAAAGAGACAAGGAAATGAAAAAGAGGAATATACGTATTGCATCCATTTTGGCGTCGCTTCTGCTGTTAGGTACCCTCTCTTGTAATGACTTCTTGGAAGAGGAATTAGTGGGTACGCTCACAGAGGACTATTACCGTACTGAGCAAGGGGTAGAGGATCTGATAGACGCTTCCTATGAGCCAACGCGCACAAAATTCACCTACGAATGGGCATACGCCCTTTGGAATTTTGGGACCGATGAATTTACCCATGGGGACCAGGTGAACTTTAACTACTATAACACTTATGATAGCCGGTTGAATGCCAACCCAGCTGACCCAGATGTTTTTATACACGAGGTTTGGGCTACTTATTATGATGGAATAAACCGCACAAACAACGGAATCAAGTATCTGCCAGAGGTGCAAGGGGTGAGAACCCTTACCACACCGGTAGCCAAAGCCCAACGAATGGGAGAATTACGCTTCTTGCGGGGGCTCTACTATTTTACCCTGGTGCAGCAGTTTGGGGCAATTCCATTGGTGCTGGAGCCCACCCAAGGTATCAGAACAGAATTCAACAGAGCCCCGGTGCCAGAGGTATACAAAAGCATCATTTCAGACCTCAGGTTTGCGGCTGATAATTTACCAGCAACCCAACGGGATTTTGGCCGGGCAACAAAAGGAGCCGCCCAGCATTTCTTGGCAAAGGCCTACCTTACCAGAGGCAGCGCCAAGGCGGAACAGCGCGGCCAGCAGCCAACTGATATAGACAGCGCTGCTTATTTTGCTGATTTGGTTATCAAATCCCCTGTATATGTTCTGGAAAATGACTTTTCTAATTTGTGGGCTTTGTCTAGTTATGATGACAATGTAAACAAGTCCCAGACCAGCAAAGAAATTATATTCTCTGCCCAATGGAACGATGATCCTTTGATTGCCGGGCGTTATGGGAACCAGACCCACATGTATTACATCATGCAGTATGACAACCTTCCTGGCATGCGGCGTGATATCATAAATGGAAGACCTTTCCGTAGGTTGATGCCCACGGATTATACCATGGACATATATGATCGTAAGAATGATTCCCGCTTTTATAAGAGCTTCAAGCTAGCCTGGATCTCCAATAACCCGGGTACCATTCCTAAATGGTCAGCTTCCAATGCGCCTGACCCAAGCCTAAGAGACAAACCCAAATTTACTGAGGGGGATACAGCAGCCTATATCTGGGTCAACACCCCGGCTACCGCTTTGACACAGGCTACCATTGATGCGTCACCCCATGCTCTTTTCCCTAGATACTACAGAAATAGTAGAGGTGAATTGGTTTCAGCCTTTACCACCCGGAATAGGTACCCAACGTTGGTGAAGTGGCTTGATCCATTCCGGCTAACGGCGAACCAGCAACAAGGAGTAAAAGATGGTATACTGGCGCGTTTAGGAGAAACGTACCTCATTGCTGCCGAAGCGTATGGACGTAAAGGTGATTATGCCAAAGCCCTGGAATATATCAATGTCCTAAGGCAAAGGGCCGCCTATAAAGCCGGGGAAGCAAAGCGTCCGGAATACTGGCTAGTGGAAGGTGGTCAAAAAGACAATGTGGCTAGTACCTATTCTGAGATAAGGGCCACTACCGCCTTGTTTACCACTAATGCCCCAAGTGAGCTTTACCCCTCTGGTGTGTCTTCCACGGCAGATAGATTTATCCATTTTGTCCTGAATGAAAGGACCCGTGAATTGGCGGGTGAGTTCCACCGGTGGGAAGACTTGGTTCGGACAGAATCACTTTTGAATAGGGCAAAGGCCTTCAATCCGGATGTTAAAAATCTACAAGGCTTCCATGCCCTTAGGCCAATTCCATTACAACACCTGGAGCGGTTAACCGTCAATGGGCAACCGCTTAACTCTGATCAACGTCAGGCTCAACAAAACCCTGGGTATTAATTAAGGAAAGGCCCAATAGGAAAGGGAGACAGGAGGTCCATCTTCTGTTTCCCTTTTCTTTTAGGAAGAAAGCAGGAAATCCAGGATTACCTTAATTCACCAGTCAATATCCTAATGGGGCCTTTTTTGGCTGTTTTTAGTAAAATAAGCCTGAAACAGTTTTTGCCCTTAGGGAGATTCTGGGGGAGAGGGTGCGCAGGGCAACAGCTAAAACCAAGACAACCGGATAGAACAGGATGCTTCCGCCAAATCGCGGGTTTAATTTCAAAGCTAGTAACGAGCAGAAGGAGCGAAGGGCACCCCAGAAGCAATAAAATAAAAGGTGAGTTAACAGCTGATTTGCTGAAAACAGCTCCTAAACCGGCCTTACATTGGGAAGGAAGTCACAAGACGTTCCCTTGCTTGGGTAAGGCTTCCAGGTAAGCATCTTACCTCTGGTAGTCAATAAACTTACCATTGAGTATCTAGTACCATACCACCACAACACGTAGCACATGCTGATTAGAAGAATCGTACTCCTTAGTTTCCTGTGGCTGGGCCTGGCCGGAGCCTACGCGAAAGGGCCAGAAACCCGGCAAGTCCAGTACCTGTCTGGCACCGACAACAAGAACACCGTAGCCTGGGACTTTATGGTGACTGGCGGACGGCAAAGCGGGAAATGGACCACCATTCAGGTGCCCTCGCACTGGGAGCAGCAGGGCTTTGGGACTTACAACTACGGGCGTGACTACGTGACGTACGGCAAGAACTTTCGCTTCGCGGATGAGAAAGGCCTGTACAAGCACCGGTTCCAGGTACCCAAGAACTGGAAAGGCAAAGACGTGTACATTGTTTTTGAAGGTTCCATGACCGACACCGAGGTGAAAATCAACGGCAAATCAGCAGGGCCCATCCATCAGGGGGCCTTCTACCAGTTCAAATACAACATCAAAGACAAGCTGGAGTACGGCAAAGACAACCTTCTGGAAGTCACGGTGAGCAAAATGTCAGCAGATGCGTCCGTGAACAACGCGGAACGCCTGGCCGACTACTGGATCTTCGGGGGCATTTTCCGCCCGGTTTTCCTGGAAGCCTATCCAACGCAGCACGTGGCCTATACCGCCATTGACGCCAAGGCAGACGGAGCCTTCTCTATGAACGTGCACCTGGTGAACCCGCAGCCGGGCCAGGAAGTGGTAGCCGAAGTAGTGGACGCCGCCGGCAAAGTGGTGGGCACCGGTCGGGCCATTATTGCCAAAGACACCCTGGTGAACATCAAAACCAAGGTCAACAGCCCCTTGCAATGGACCGCAGAAACGCCTCATCTCTATACCGTCAAGACCTCTATCCGGTCAGGCCGGAAGAACCTGTACCAGACCTCGGATAAGTTCGGGTTCCGTACCATAGAGATCAGACAGGGAGACGGCATTTACCTCAACGGCACCAAGATCAAGATGAAAGGGGTGAACCGCCACGTGTGGTGGCCAGAGACGGGCCGCGCAGTGAACCGCGACATTGACCTGATGGATGTGAAGCTGATGAAGGAAATGAACATGAACGCCATAAGGTGCTCCCACTACCCGCCAGACAAAAGCTTTCTGCAACTCTGTGATTCTTTGGGGCTGTATGTGCTGAACGAGCTGGCCGGTTGGCAGAAAGCCTATAGCACCAAGGCCGGAGCCCCGCTGGTGAAGTCAATGGTGACCCGTGACGCGAACCACCCGTCCATCATCTTCTGGAGCAACGGCAATGAAGGTGGCCACAACAAAGAACTGGTAGATGACTATGCCAAGTATGACCATTCTAACCGGCCGGTCATCCATGCACATCATCGTCCCGGCAACGCGTTCAACGGCATAGACTGCAACCACTACGAAGATTACTACAGCACCAAAAACTTACTGGAAGGCCCTAATATTTACATGCCTACGGAGTTCCTGCACGCCCAGGATGATGGCGGCGGTGGAACCTCGCTGGCTGATTTCTGGGAACTGCACTGGAACAGCAAACTGGGGGCAGGCGGCTTCCTGTGGGACCTGGCCGACGAGGGAATCGTGCGCACGGACTTGAACAATATCATAGACGTGAACCGGGTAAACGCCCCCGATGGGCTGGTGGGCCCGCATCGCCAGAAAGAAGGCAGCTTCTTCGCCATCAAGGAAATATACTCGCCGGTCCACCTCAAAATGGAGAAACTGCCCGCTGCGTTTGATGGCACTATCCCGGTGGAGAACCGTTACCATTTCACCAACCTGAACCAATGCACCTTCCAGTGGGAGCTGGCGGATTACCGCAAGCCCGGTGACACGTTTACCGGAACGGTGACCCGCAAGAAAGGCACCGGTGCCGGGCCTTCTATCGCGCCAACGGCCAAAGGAAGCCTGAAACTCAACCTGCCCGCTGATTGGAAAGAGTATGACGTGCTGCTGCTTTCAGCCTTTGACCCGCAGAAAGAACTGCTCTACACCTGGACCTGGAACGTTAAAACCCCTGATAAACTGCTGGAGGGCATTGTGCTGCTGACCAAGGACCAGGCCAAAGCCGCCACTAAAACTGATTCTGCCAATCAGAAAAAAAACGCGGTGCCGGACTGGAAAGTGGAAGTCACGGAGACGGATTCCACCATCCAACTGAGAGGCGGCGAGATTGGGATCAAGCTGGACAAGAAGAAAGGCACTTTGACGGAGGTCACCAATATCACGGCCAAAAACCTGAATTTCGGCGATGGACCTGTCATGGTTTCCGGGAATGCGAAGGTAGCCAACGTGAGGCATTACAAAGACGGTGACGGCCACGTGGTGGAAGTCAATTACTCCGGCGACCTGAAGTATGCCAAATGGAAGATGCACGGCAGCGGCTGGGTAAGCCTTGACTATGAGTACAGCCTGAACGGGCACTATCCTTTCACCGGTATCAGCTTCACCTACCCAGAGAACTTCATTATTGGGGCCAAGTGGCTGGGCAAAGGCCCGTACCGCGTTTGGAAAAACAGACCTCAGGGTATGGAGCATGGCGTGTGGGAGAATTACTATAACGACACTCAGACCGGAAGTGCCCCGTGGCAGTACCCAGAGTTCAAGGGGTACTTCTCAGACATCATCTGGATGGAGTTCAACACCGCGGAAGGCAAGTTCATTGTCGCCTCTCCGCAGGAAGGGCTGTTTGTGCGCCGCTTTGACTTCTATGGGCTTTCAGGGATAAAGCCGCATCCGGAACTGCCTGTCGGGAATGTGTCTTTCCTGGACAACATTCCGGCGTTGGGCACCAAATTAGCCTTGAATATCAGTGCCAACACCAAAAACCTGGGCCCCGCAGGCGAGTTGAACAAGGTTTCCGGGCCTATCAAACGGACCCTGTACTTCTACTTCGGCCTGCCAAAAACGGACGGTAATTCCCAGCAGTTTGACAGGCCTGTAGTAAACGAATTGTTTTAAACGGGAAGCCCTGGCAGGTAGAACACTTGTCAGGGTTTTTTTTCCTTCAGGTAATAGATCAGGTTCTATTGAATTGCCTGATTCAAAAAGAATTGTTCCAGCTAGCGGCTCCCTTGAAAGGCCCGGGACAAAATCCTCTTATTAGGAGGATGGCTTAATTGGTTTTAGGCCTTTTTCCGCTAAACCGGCTCTGAAACAGAAGGAAACCAAGGGTTGTAACTTTGAAAACTGCCTCCTCTTAGTCTTACCTATATGAATCAATACGAACCCGTTTCTTTTGAGCATCAATCTCCAAAAAGAAAGGAGAATCCTATAGAACGCCTGCTCCCCCATAATGAAAAGCAGCACAGGTATGGGAACAAGAGGCTGGGGATCTTGTGCCTGTTGCTGTTTGTCTTTACTGCCGGAGTTGCGCAACGTCATGTAGAAAACCTGGGGCGCGGGGTAGTAGCAGTCAGAACCGCCCAGGATCAGGTATTCGTGAGCTGGCGGGTTTTGGGCACTGATCCCCAGAATATTGCCTTTAACCTGTACCGCGGGAAGAGTAAACTGAATACTTCTCCCATCACCGGCGCCACCAATTACGCAGACAAAACAAATGTGAATGAAACCTACACCGTTCGGCCGGTCATAGGTGGGAAGGAGCAAGCGGCTTCTGCTCCGGCTTCAGTATGGGTTGAGCCCTTTAAGCGGATACCCCTTCAACAACCAGCCAGCGGTACCACTCCAGATGGCGTAAATTATACTTATAGTCCCGGAGACTGCAGTGTTGGTGATTTAGACGGCGACGGTGAGTATGAAATCATTGTGAAATGGGACCCTTCCAACGCCAAAGATAATTCCCACAGAGGGTATACCGGGAACGTCTTCCTGGATGCGTACAAAATAAATGGAACCCGGTTGTGGCGCATTGACTTGGGCAGGAACATCAGGGCTGGGGCCCATTATACCCAGTTTATGGTGTATGACCTGGACAGTGATGGCAAAGCCGAAATAGCTTGTAAAACCGCCGATGGAACGGTAGATGGAGCGGGTAAGGTCATCGGGAATGCTTCAGCTGACCACCGGAACCAGTCTGGGTTCATTCTGGAAGGACCGGAATACCTGACCGTCTTCAATGGGCGAACAGGCGCTGCCATGGCAACCGCGGACTATGTGCCGGCCAGAGGCGAGGTGGCTGGTTGGGGCGACTCAAATGGTAACCGGGTGGACCGTTTCCTGGCCGGGGTGGGGTATTTTGACGGTCAGCGGCCGAGCCTGCTCATGACCCGGGGCTATTACACCCGGGCGGTATTGGCGGCCTGGGACTGGCGGAACGGCAAGATAACCCAACGCTGGGTTTTTGATTCTAACAACGAAGGCAACAGGGCTTATGCGGGACAGGGCAACCACAACTTAAGCATCAGTGACGTAGACAAGGACGGCAAAGATGAAGTGGTGTTCGGTTCTATGACCATCAATGATGACGGTACCGGGCTCTATAGCACGGGTTTAGGCCATGGTGATGCCCAGCACGTGGGTGATCTGGACCCGGACCGCCCTGGCTTAGAAACCTGGACCGCCCATGAGTCACAGCGGCAATACCAGGGCAACGGTCTCTGGATGCGTGATGCCGCTACCGGCGAAAAGCTTTGGGGCGTGCCTGCCCAGGGAGACATCGGTCGGGCCATGACCGCTGACATTGATCCCAGACACAAAGGATATGAGGCCTGGGGAGCTACCGGAGGATTGTATAACGCCAAAGGGGTAGAAATTTCGCCTACCCGGCCCCGAAGCATGAACTTTGGCAGCTGGTGGGACGGCGACCTGCTGCGCGAACTCCTAAGCGGCACTGCCATAGAAAAATGGGACTACAACACCAGCAAGCTGGAGAGACTACTGTCCGCAAACGAGTTTGGGGCGCAGAGTAACAACGGCACCAAAGCCACCCCTGGCATAAGTGCTGATATTCTGGGGGACTGGCGCGAAGAGGTGATTTTCAAAAGTAGCGATAACAAGGAGCTGCTCCTCTTTACCACTACCATTCCTACTACCCATCGGTTTTACACCTTTATGCATGATACGCAATACCGCACGGGCATTGCCACTCAGAACGTAGCTTACAACCAACCGCCCCACCCTAGTTTTTATGTAGGGGAAGGCATGGCATCTCCTCCAACTCCTTCTATTTTCTTAGTACCAACCTCTGCTTCCTCTTCTTCTGCTAAGTCGGCTACCGTTAAACCTACTTCTGCTAAACCCATCCGAAAAAAAGTAGTAAGCAAACGGCTTTAACTCCACCTTTTGTCATTCTGTAAAGACCTTGGTAGCATACGGCACTGGCGGTTCAGAAAGGCCGGTCTAGATTGTTCACTAGGTCGTTTCAGGGTGACAGAGAAGGAAGGAGTACCTGGGCTATGTTTTTTTGGGAAGGCCTTTTTCTGTGCGCAGCTAATAATCTTATAAATGAGATAGCTTCTGAATCACTTCCTTCTCCAATAGTTTAGTGGCAATTAATTTCTACCTGTTTAAAATTATCGAGCAGCCTTCAGTAACAAGAGCCAATGGGCGGCAGTAGGCTTAGGTAAGGCCGTTCCCTTTTTTAACTTGGCTGGTAACTCAGCAGGTTGCGTTTTACCCGAATTCGGATCAAACCAACGACCGGTATAGGTTTTCTTAGGAAGCTTCTGATCAAAGGTGATTTCCTGACCAGCAAGGGAGGACAGAAGAACCGTGTTCCTTTTTAAATCAGTTAATGCCCAGTTCTGGGTACTATGGGCAAGCAGTCCGTCTTGAGGTTGCAGGTGCATGAGGTGGGCGGCCAGATGCTGCTGTACAAAGGAATCCAGCGGATGGGCATCTACGGTCCTTCCTTGCCCGTGCCCAGCCGTAGGGTTGCGCATGATGACCTGCGCCCCGCCCGCCATCAAGGCGGGCACTGGCCCGGCGCCGCTGTGCCAGGCAACAATGGCTTTGTCTGGGTATTTGGTGTGGTATTCCCGCACCTGCCGATAGACTTGCTGTGGGGTGGTATTGTCGCCGAACTCCTTGGGGTGCATTTCACGGAAAGCCAGGTTCTTGCCGCCTTCTGGGGCCCACAAGGTACCGTCTGGCAGGTAGTGCCAGTAACGCATGTCTATGACGGCCACCTGTTTCGCCAACGCAGGGTCAGCCAATACGGCATCGGTGACGTTCTTGCTGGTGTCCAGCACCAGGCGCACAGTGCGGTTGTTCTTCTGCTCCCATTCGGCCACAGTTTCCTGAAAAAACCTCTGAAACGCAAAGGGCCCGGAATACTGGAAACTTAACCCGAAGAGGATGTTGTCAAAGTGTCCCAGTAGGTCTAATACATGGAAGATGTACGCCCGGTGCAGTTCTCTTAGCTTTGGGTTGGTGGCGTCATAGAACTGGTTGGCCACGTGAACCCGGGCTTTCGGTTCCAGCGGATCTGGCAAGTTGGTTTCATTGATGTTGTTGGCAGGCCGCCAGGGGAAGTCTATCCAGTGCGAAGCGGTTTCTAATAGGTTGTGGTTGTTGTACAGGTGATGGTACAGCACAAGGCCTTTCTGGTCGCTGAGACGGGCGAATTCCCGGGTGCGGTCAAAGTACCAAGGATTGTAGGTGCTCACGTCGTACTTACTTAAACCGTCCCAGGCTTTGCCTTGCCCGCTGCGGGCCCAGGGTAGTTCATAGAAGGCGGCCCACACGTTGCTGTTGGGGCGCTCCACAATGGAATGGTCATCGCGTCGCCGGTCATACCAGATGGCGGGGCCGCTTTGGTAAAAAGGGGTGCCTTGTGCAGCTACTCTGGAGGCTAGGGCAGAGAGGTCTTCCGTCAGGCCTGGGCCCGTTCTGCCCGGCACGAAACGGGTAATACTGAGGCCGGCATCTAAGGCGTTGTTTGGTGAGGTTTGTCCCAGCCACCAGGCATCATTCACCATTCCTCCCCAGAGCGTTTTGTTCCCGATCACAAACCGGCCGTTCACAATTTGAAGGGGAGAGGAAGCCAGTTTCTGCTCAGATGGAGCAGGAGGGAGGTCTGTGGGGGTGAATTCTCTGAGAAGGCTGAAATCTGTTTGGGTGTATTCAGCCGGCTGTTTCCTGATGGCTGCCAACGCCTGTTTACCCAGTCTTTTTGAAAGCTGGATTGAGAAGAGCGGCTCAGGTGACGTGACGGAAACTACTGGCGCGGTAGCAGGTCCTTTAGTGACAATCTCTTGGGCAGTACAATTCCAGAGGACAGAATTAGCGGCAGTCCAGCCGCCGGCTTGTGCCCGTTCTATGTCATAGGTAAGCCTTAGGCCATTTCCGTTTACCTGCACATTTTCATAAAGTACGCCCGAAGCCCAACTCTCAAAAGAGCCGCTGGGGCCTTGGGCCTTGGTAGCAATACAATTCAGGAAGACATTGGGGCCGGCTGCCGTAAACCCGATGGCGAAGTCATTGATTCCTGCCTCTGCGGTGCAGTGTTGCACAAGTACCTGTTGCCCCTCAACTAAGAAGCTATGTCGGCGGTAGCCGCCAACCTCAGAGATGGGTTGTTCACTCCGGCAGCTTTCTACCGTTATTCTTCGGGCCCTAGGGCCAACCCGTACCGCCGAAGACACAAAGTGACGCGCCGTGATATTCTGCACCCAGGCATCCTGCACGTGGTTTACACTGATGGCATACCAGGCATGTTCCTCATCTTTGGGGTTGGCCTTGGAAAACTCACTTTCCAGAACCAGGTTTTCTAGGCCTAGGTGCTGTAGTGGTGCCTCTGCCATGACTTTCGCTACCGTGCCACCTCCGTATGGCTTTTCCAGGGCAGTGGTAATGGGGGCGTCAACGGTAATCTGGTTTTTAGCTGGGTCAAGAGAGATGATTGTGCGGTCCCAAACAAGGTTTCGGGAACCTGCCGGCCAGTGGAAACGAAGATCAGAGAACACCCCTTTTAACGTATCCATGCCTAGGGCGGCGATCCATTCTTTGGTGCTGGGACGGGTTATCACGACCAGGTCACCCGTATGGAACCCTTCCAGGGTTTCCAGGGTAAAGGTGCGGCTCCCGGCCGGAACAACTTGGTCTGTTACTTTGACGGAGGGGCCTGGCTTGGGGAGATTCTCTTTGCCAACAACCAGCAAGCTTCGCCGGCCCTTGCCGGTAGCTACTATGATTGTTTTTAGGTTTCCGCTTCCTCTTAGCACCACTCCATCTGCCTTCAGGTGAAGCTGTCCAGAGACCAGGAATTTACCTTCGCCCAGTTGCAGGGCACCTCTGAATCCATTTGGCTGAAGCGGTAAACGTGCTGCCTGATCCAAGGCTCCTTGCAATAATTTAGTGTCATCTTGCCCCGAAGGCCTTACAAGTAAAACTGCCGGAACTTTAGGGATGGAAACACCGCCTCCCCCGTAACCAGCATGCGAAAAATCAATAGCCGGTAAGAAAGGTGTGGGCTGCGCGTGCACAGGAAGTAGCGGCAATTCCATGAATAGAAGCGTAGCCAAAAAGAAAAGCATTCTGACTGGTGCTGGCTGCTTATGCTGGAAAGCGTTGGGGAGAAGTGAATACATAACGGTTTCAGGGGAGTTATTCCAAAACTTGCCTTAAACTGTTCCTGCGGTTTAGGACTTATTTTACCAAAAGAGGCCCTATACCGGAAGATACTGATGATATGGAGGAGCCGAATTATCCGCTTTGCGTGCTTTTAGATTACGCCTTTCCTTACTTGCCCAAGAAGGGAGATGTGATAAGATCTATGGCCGTTTTCCTGGTTTTAAGTTGATAAAGGTAGGCTTATCCCGGTCAGAGGTGAGTTTGCCTTCCTGGTACCCCAGTTCAGCGAGTTGGATCACACTCCTTTTGGCGGCCACTGAATTAGCCGGGGCCGGATTGGCTTTTGATCTTCCGGGGTGAGTGAAGTAGAAAAGGTACGCCTTGTCCCCGTTCACTACTACGTCTGGGTGTCCGCCTATGGCTTGGTCATCGGGGCCTTGGCCTGGTTCCTCCAATAGTCGCTCTTCCAGGGCTTGCCAATGGAGCAGGTCATTGGATTTGAATACCTGTAAGCCTTTCCAGGCGTCAATAATCATCCAGTACTGGTCTTTCCATTGGAATACCTTTGGTCCTTCTCCTCTGGCCTGAAGGGCCTTACCTTTGTCTTGCCAATGGTACAGGTCTTTGCTGTCTGCGTAGTAAATGGACTTGCCGTCTCTTTCATTGTTGTACCAGAGCCGCCAGGTGCCATCGGGTAACCGAAACACGCAGGCATCAATGACTTTGTCGGTGACTAGGGGCAGGGTAGACTGGTAGTCCCAATTGAACAGGTCTTTGCTGGTCAAGTGGATGATGTGGCGCGGGTGGTTCCAATCGGTGAAAATGCCGGGTACGTAGGTGAGGTACATGTGGAACACGCCATTATGTTCTACCACGTCTGGTGCCCAATGCGTATAGGCGGCCACCGGACGGTAATTGATGTTGGCTGTGTCCCGGTAGGTCCAGGAGGCACCGCCGTCGGTTGACTCCGCTATCCCTATGCGGGTTCCGTGGACCCAGGTAACACCTTCGGCCTGGGTATCTGTGGCCCGGCGGTTGGTGTAGAGCATAAACCATTTCTTTTCCTTTTTATGGTAAATCACCACCGGGTCAGCCGCGCCATCATAGATGGGGTCCGCAAACAAAGGTTTGGAAACCGGTTGCCGCGGCAAGTTCTTCTGAGCGCAGGCACCTAAGGGAAGCATCAGAACCATACCGAACAGACAAAGCTTCTGCATTTTTCTCAAGGCAGGGTGGCGTAGAAAGCTAGAAATGATGGATAGAGTATTTTTCACTATTAAGATAGGGTAGAGGAAAGGCTTTGAGAAACAAGGGTTTCGAGGCCTCTTTTCTAAAAGTAGCTCCTTTTTGAATGTTTCCTATCCTGTGCTATCCTGCCAACCTAATGGCCTGCTGAAGAAAGGAACCTTGACCTGGTGGAAGTACAGAAAAGCATTCTCTTTGGTCTTGTGAGTTGGTTACTTGAAAGTATAAAGTACGGGGCTTGGGCCTCTACTTAGGTATCCTCTTCAACGCCCTTACAACCTGAATAGTAAAAGCCAACGGCCCCTTTGGTCCAGCCAATCTAAATTTTACCGGAAATCCTCCGCTGGGTTCTAGCAGAAGCAGAGAAAAGACCAGCGTCTAGTCTGATTCTCTGTCTATTCATCTACTATTCTATCAGGTTGAGGTGTGGCAGGTGGTTTGTATTTTATTTATAAAATATTAGAAATAATCATAAGAAAACAGGATAGAACAGGATGCGCTATCCTCCTTAGTTACATAAACTTACCTATCCATAATCATGATTTTAATGGAGAAGCCATATGGCATATTCTACCAGCAAGTTAGGAACAGCCACAGGTAACTAAGTTTTACATCATTTCTTCACCTCATTTCAGTATTCTATGGGAATATCTCTACTATTTAAAAGAAGAAGGGGCACTTCGAAAATCTTGTCCTTTATCCATTCAAAATTAAGCTATTTGGCCCTGACACTGGTTTTCATAGTCTCAGGTGCCACTGATTCTTCCGCTCAGCAATGGAAGATTTTGGGGAATGAAGGCCAGATAGCATCTTCTGCTGCTTCCTACCCGTCTATTACCGCCCTAGATGATGTTCCGCATGTTGTTTTCCGCGAAGGCAGTTCGCCTGTGGTGAAAGTAAAAAGAAGGAACCCTGCTACAGGTCTCTGGGAACAGGTGGGGGACAACCTTGGTAACAACCTTACTTATACCAGAATCCACCTGGATAAGAAGAACAACCTGTTTGTAACCTATGTAGATGCCTCAAATGGCAATAAGCTGGCTGTCAAAACTTTTAACCCAGAAGGCAATGTATGGGAGCCGCTGAACAATGACAACAGCAACCTTTACGTGTCAATTGGTTCGGTGACCAATACCGTTTCCCAATACAGCTCCACGCCCCGGAGTTCGCTGGCCTTTGACTCAGACAACACGCCCTATATCGCCTTCGGGGAAGGGAGCACCCTGGCTCCTTATGTAAAGAAATTCGATGGCACTTCCTGGGTGACCGTAGGTGCTGGTGCAGTTACTGCAACCGTTGCGGTTGGCGTAAGTTTGGTATTAGACGAAACAGATGTTCCCTGGTTAGCATTTGTGAGCCAATCAACTCCTACTTCCACCACCGGAAATATGGCGCTCTTCCGGTACAGCAATGGCGTCTGGGCATCTGCCACAGCCACCACCATAGGGGGCATCCGGCACACGAACATGGCCCTTAATGCAGCCAATAATCTGGCTATTGCTTACTTTAATACCGGAAACTCCAACAGAGCTACCATCATTGTATACAATAAAACAGCCGGTACCTGGGGATCGCCCACGGCGCTTTCTTCCCGTGATGCTCCTAGTCTAAGCTTGACCAGAGATGTTTCAGGCAACCTGTACTGTTCTTTTATTGACAACATTGCCAGCACCTCCCGTTCACAAGCCAGGGTATTCAAACAGTTGGCAGGTGCTACTGCCTGGGCTGAATTAAGAGACCCAAATAATACGTTGGGAGGCATAGACGAGCCGGTGGGTAACCTGACGATTGCCTCTGGAAGTGAATTTCCCTTTGTTGTGTACACCAAAACAAATTCAAGCGGGGTTTCTACCCCTATTGTCCGGGTGTACACCCCGCCGGCGGCCCCTGCCGTTCTTTCTACCACTGGTTTCAGTGACATCACACCTACAACTGCGGTAGCGGGAGGTAACATAACCTCTGATGGCGGCTCAGCTATTACCGAACGCGGCGTGGTATACAGCACCAGTCCCAACCCAACCACTGCCAATGCCAAGGTGGTTGCTTCTACAGCAGGTACCGGGCAATTTACCGTGAACCTTACCGGACTTGCTCCCTCCACCTTATATTATGTAAGAGCCTATGCCATCAACGGGGGTACCACCTATGGCAACACCCTGCGCCTCAGCTCGCTTGCCCAGCCCGATGCCGTGGTGTCCGGGCCAAAGCAAATGGAGTTTCTGAACCGTGGCGTTGTGGCGGCCCGTACCTCCAGCACCAAGGTGTATGTAGGCTGGCGCCTGCTGGGCACAGATCCTTCGGCTATCGCCTTCAACGTGTACCGCGATGGGGTAAAACTAAACCCAACGCCCATCACCGCCTCCACTAATTTTGAGGATAATACCCCTGTGAATGGCACGTACACAGTGCGCCCTGTTCTGAACGGAAAGGAAGGCGCACCGTCTGCTCCGGTTTCGGTTTGGGCCAAGAATCAATTATCCCTTCCCCTGCAAATCCCAGCCGGAGGCACCACTCCAGATGGGGTAGCTTATACCTATTCGGCCAACGATTGCTCCGTGGGTGATGTAGACGGCGACGGTGAATACGAAATCTTCCTGAAGTGGGACCCCTCCAAGTTGAACCACAATTCAGGCGGTTATTCCGGTGATCAGATCATTGATTGCTATAAATTGAACGGTACCCATTTGTGGCGCATCAACCTGGGCAAGAACATCAATGCCGGGCCGCATTTCACCCAGTTCATGGTCTATGACTTTGACGGAGACGGGAAGGCAGAGATCATCCTGAAGACCGCCGATGGCACAATGGATGGCATGGGTACCATCATTGGGGATGCTAATGTGGATCACCGCAACTCTGGTGGCTGGGTGCAAAAAGGCCCTGAATACCTGACGGTTTTCAACGGTCTAACCGGGGCAGCCATGGCTACTACCACCTATGAACCAGCCCGCGGCAATGTGACAGATTGGGGCGATAGCTATGGTAACCGGCAGGACCGTTTTGTGTCGGCGGTGGCTTATCTGGATGGTACCCGGCCCAGCCTGATCGTAGGCCGAGGGTATTATGACAAATTAGTAAGAGCTGCTTATGATTGGAGAGACGGGAAACTTACCCTGCGCTGGATCTTTGACAGCAAGGATGCCAGTGATCCCACTAACAACACCTTTTCAAGCCAGGGGAACCACCAGATGACCATAGGGGATGTGGACGGTGACGGGAAAGATGAGGTGATCAACGGTTCCAGTGCCATCAACGATGACGGTAAGCGCCTTTGGACCTGGGGCTATGGCCACGGGGATGCCCTGCACATGAGTGACATGGATCCAGACCGCCCGGGACTGGAAATCTGGCAAAGCCTGGAGTCTCCCAGCCAATATGATACCTACGGGTTGCGGTTAAATGACGCCAAAACGAGCCAGACTATCTTTGGGGTGCCTACTACCGGTGACGTTGGTCGGGCCATGGCCGCCGATATTGACCCGGCGCACAAAGGCTATGAGATATGGGGCTCCTCCGGGAACCTGTACAACGTGAAAGGAGAGCAGATTGGCACCAGCAAGCCTAATTTCAATTTTGGGATCTGGTGGGACGGCGACCTAAGCCGCGAGCTCTTAGACAAAAACGTACTGGACAAGTGGAATCCGGCCACTAAGTCCATGAACCGGCTTTTTACCATTTACCAGGCAGCGCCGGTCACCTCCAACAATGACAGCAAGGCCACGCCTGGTCTCACCGGCGACCTGTTGGGTGACTGGCGGGAGGAAATGATCTTCAGGACTTCAGATAACACGCAGCTCATATTATTTACCACCACCATCCCTACTCAGCACCGGATTCCTACTTTGATGCATGACCCGCAGTACCGGACAGCAGTGGCCTGGCAGAATTCGGGCTACAACCAGCCGCCCCACCCAAGTTTCTACCTGGGTACTGATATGGAGGCTCCTACCATGGCTAACATTAAGGTCACTGATATGGTGGCACCTGAAGTTTCCAGCATCACAAGAGAGGCAGCTGCCCCGCAAGTCAGTAATGCTACTTCTGTTACCTACCGGGTTGATTTCTCCGAAGAGGTGTTGGGTGTGGATGTTTCTGATTTTACCCTTACGTCAACTGAAACCGCTGCCGGAGTCATTGAATCGGTGAGTGCAGGCTCAGGATCGTCCTTTGTCGTAACCGTTGGTAATATCACAGGAGACGGCACCCTGCGCCTGAATGTGAACAGCAGCAACACGGGCATCACAGACGAAGCCAATAATCCTTTGGGCGAAGGTTATGCCAAGGGAGAGATCTATACCTTTGATCATACCGCCCCAACCCTGACCGCTGTGACCATTGCTTCTAGCAACGCTACACCTGCGCTAGCCAAAGAAGGCGATGTGGTTGCCTTGACCTTCACGGCTTCGGAAGTTGTCACCAATCTGAAGGTAACCGTTGCTGGCAAAGTAGGGTCAGTCACGGCAATGGAAAATAATCAGTTTAGCGCCTCTTTTCCCTTAACCAATGCCGAAGCGGAGGGCCTGGTACCCTTTACTATTCATTTTGAAGATGAGGTAGGCAATGCAGGGATTTTGGTAACTGCCACAACCGATGCCAGTACCGTTACCTATGATCGGACCAAACCAACCTTGTCTTCTGTGGCTATCTCGTCTGGCAATCATAATCTGGGGTATGCCAAAGAGGGAGATGTTATCACCCTGAACTTCACCGCCTCAGAAAGTACCGAGACTCCTAGGGTAACCATAGCCGGCAACCCGGTGCCTCCCACGGCTGGGGTCACTAATAGTTACACTGCCTCCTACATTATGACCGCCGCTGATGCGGAAGGACAGGTTGCTTTTACCATTGATTTCCAAGACCAAAGTGGGAATATGGGAACGCAGGTGACCACCACTACCAATGGAAGCAGCGTTGCTTATGACCGCACGGCTCCGGTGATCACCAAAGCTTCTGTCAATAAGCCAAAGTTAATGGTACCGAACCATACCTTGGAAGACATCAAAGTAAGCTATGTAGTCACCGACAGGAATAATGTGAACGTGGTGCTGTCTGTCACCAGCAATGAGCCCGAAAATGGTGTAGGCGATGGTAATACAGGCCCAGATATGGAAATAGTGAATGAACACCAGGTAAGGCTTCGGGCAGAACGCTCCGGAACAGGCAATGGCCGCATCTACACCATTACTATAACAGCTACTGATATAGCAGGAAATATTAGTACCCAAGCCTTAACGGTTACGGTACCACTCCACCACGGTGTGTCTCCAATATCCAATTCAGGCGCTGCAGCAGCCCTGCTGGAGGAGAGGGATTTTCAAATTTCGGCCTATCCTAATCCGGCGACTGACTTCTTCAACCTCCAGGTTAAAAGCAGGAATCCTACGCCCATCACCTTGATCATCACTGATGCTGCGGGCCGGCTTATTGAGGAGAAAAGAGGTGTGGCTGCCAACAGCAAACTGCTGATTGGACACGCCTACCTACCGGGGGTTTATTATGTGCAGGCAATCCAGGGAAATGAAAGGTCTGTTCTGAAACTTGTGAAATAAGCTCGGTTTTATGGGTATTTGCCTCCTTTTTTAAAACTGCTTTGAAAGGCAGGAAAGGTTCTAAAGTAGGAGGCGCTCAAAACGAATAGGAGAGGCCAAATAACAGATTACTTCAACAGGCCGCCTCCGGTGCTCTAAGTTAAAGCACCGGAGGCGGCCTGTTGAAGTTAAAATGATAAAACTCCTGTACCAGGTAGTATGCCTTTAGGTTAGAACCATACTACTTAAGGCTGGACTTTAAGGTCGTCACCAGAACTCTTAGGTGGGACCAGAAGAAATCAAAAGCCCATTGATCAGGATTTTAATGGTCTTTTTTCTAAAACTGCTCTGAAACAGCTAAAGGGTTCTTTTTCCAACCTAACCGCATTGGCCCTTAGTAGAAGGTGAGGAAAAAATAAGATAACAAGATTTTTAAGGATTCCTCTGCGCTACAATTTATAAAGTCAGAGGTCTAAGGATTGGAAGATTTTCAAAATTCGGCGGTTTTTTTCTCTAAACGGTAATACTTGACGGATGAGGAGCAATGAAAAAGAAAGAATAATAAACGGAAAGCAAGACAGAGCAGGACAGAGCAGGATAGTTGGTTCCGGCCTACTCATTAGCTTTATAACATTAATACTAAATAAAATAACAAAACTATCCCCACCAAAGAAATTTGCATATATGGCCAAACTCTACTAATCTAATTCTTACCTCATTTAGGCAAGGTAACTCACGTAGCCCCAGTCTAAAACCTACAGAGGTCACCTAAACATTTAGGCAGGGAAAATCAACAAAAGGTGCTGGTATTCAGTGGGATGCCTGCCTTATGGTACTGACATGGACGGTGTTCCAAGGATGCCTTTGGCAGAATGTCCACCTCGCTAGGTAGTACCCAGTCTTAGCTGCCCTATTCCTCTTTTGATCGTGCAACTAAAGCGAAGTGCTCGCTTCTAGTTTAACAGAATCTGCGCCCTGGTAAGGGAGGAGGTCAATTTTACCGGCCAAGGCCTTTGGCAAAAAGGGGGGATAAATAAGAGTTTAAAGCTATAGCATTAAATTTCAGGGAATTAGTATTTCCCTGTATTGGAATAAAACTAGGAAAATAGTCTAAGCACTGACTTTTTAGCTCCTAAAATAGAATGCGATTTTAAACAGTGGCTTTTCTGGGGAAGGTGGTTCTTTACCTGCTTAAGCCAACAAGGGTGGTAGACCATACCACAAAATGGAAGCCTGATTCATTTACTGTTACTATGACCAAATCTGTAAAAGTCTTCATGTACTTGCTGTCATTATTAGTTTTTCTGACTAATTGTGATGACAAAGAGGAATATTATGCCAGGCCTGAAAACCTTGAGCCCGCTATTTACAAGCAATTAGAGGATAGGGGTAATTTTAAAAACTTTTTAGCCTTGATTGATAAGGCTGAGTACAAGAATATTCTTAGTGCTGCCGGTTATTGGACCCTTTTTGCCCCAAATGACCAGGCATTTGTGAAGTACTTTGCGGAAACAGGTATTTCTGGGGTAGACGCCATCTCCACCGAAACAGCCCGGCAGATAGTTTCCTATGCCTTGGTATATAATGCTTTCATGACCGACCGGCTGGATGATTATCAGGCCAATGTAGGTTGGACGGTAGATCAGGCCTTTAAGCGCAGAAGTGCCTATTACAAAGGGGTCTATACCGGTTCCGCGAAAATAGGAACCCAGGTAGTGGCCAATCAACATATCATTTCCGGCAACAGGACCGGAAACTTTGTATTCACCGATAACAACAATAAATACCTTCCCTACTTTACGCAGATCTTTTTCGCCAAGCAACAGCTTTCGGCTACAGATTATAATTTCTTTTACCCTGGCAGCAACTGGAACGGGAACCTACATGTGGCAAACGCCCAGGTGGTTACCCCCAATATTATTTCTGAGAATGGCGTGATTCATGAAATTGATCAAGTGATCCTCCCGCTGGCAAACATAGAAGAACACCTGGCCAGCAAATCAGAATACAGCGTTTTCAGGGGACTTTTTGAAAAGTACATGGTTTACTACCAGGAAAACGCAGAGGCAACGGCCCGCAACAAGGTATTAACCGGTTCGGCCAACCCAGTGTACGCTAAGATCTATGATGGGCAATTGGAGTTTGCCTTGAATGATGAAGGGTTTGAAGTACGTGGTGCCAACCGCCTGAATAATGAAGGGCAGACCAATACCTACACCATTTATGCTCCCCGGAATGAGGTAGTCACCAATTATATTAACAGAGTACTTCTTCAGCATTATACATCACTGGATGAGATGCCGGTTGAGATCATCCGTGATTTCTTGAATGCCCATATGTTCCCTTCGGCGGTATGGCCTTCTAAATTCAGGCAGGCTCCTCTTAAAACCAGCGAACAGGCCAGAATGGACCCTAGCAGCAACGTGGTAGAGGCAAAAATGCTGAGTAATGGGTTCTTCTACGGGACCAATAAAGTGCAGGAAGCCAATGTTTTCCATACCGTTTATGGAAAAGCGTACCTGGATCCCAAGTATTCCATGATGATCAGGGCTTTGGCCGGTTATAAAGAAAGCCTCAACCTGCCAAACGTGAAGTATACCCTGTTCCTGATCTCTGACCAGGTGTTAACGGCCGCCGGATTCTCCTGGGATACCCGTTTCAATTACTGGGTGTATACTCCGCCTACCGGAGGGGCCACCATTACAGGTGCCCCGGCTTCTGTCCGCCTGCAAAGAATCATAGACCAACATATTGTTCCGGCCGGGGAAAACCAGAACAGGATTTACAGTGACCTCACTGGGGACGGCATTATCAAGACCTTTAGTGAAGAGTACATCAAATACAACAATAAGAAAGTATTTGCTGCCGGTAATGTAGACAGAAACGAAGTAGTTAACCTAACCGGGCCAGTAGAAGCCAGCAATGGGGTGGTCTATTACGTTGACCGTATCCTGAACTTCTCTGAGCTGAAAGTGAGTCAGCACATCGCGGCTAATCCTAATTTCTCCCATTTTAATAGTTACCTCAGAGGTTCCACCATCATGTTTGATGCGTCTACCAATGATGTAAAAGGAACAACCGTAGGAACGCCCTATACTTACCTCATTCCTACCAACGCCGCCATACAACAGGCCGTGAAAGATGGTCTTCTTCCGGGTACTGTAGCAACAGGAGTGCCTAATTTCAACCCTGCTACTCAAACCCAAGAGCAACGTGATCAGGTAGCCAGGTTTATCCAGTACCATATCATTGCCAAAGAACAGGTGCCGGTGAAAGACCAGCCTGAGGACCCGAGAGGGTATGAAACTCTATTCCAAAGTATTAGTGGCAATATAGGTACAGTAGGTGTTTCTTATGTGGGCGGGCAAATGGTGATCACAGATGCCTTTAACAGGAAAGCGAATGTCATCAAGGCAAACAGCAATGTTTTGTCAAATAGAGCCATCATTCACCAGCTTGACAACTACTTACGGTACCGCGACAATTAAGAATTTCGGTAATCTATAGATTATACATATGAAAAGAGTTTTAGGGAATTTCTCTTGTTTCATTCTAACGGTGGTTTTTGTCTGCTGCGGTATGGTGGCCAAAGCCCAGCCAGGGCAGACCATTGTTAGGGGAACGGTGACGGACAGAGCAACCAAAGAGCCACTGATTGGGGTGTCTGTGTATGAGATAGATAGCGAGAACCGGACCCTGGGCGGAGTAAGCACCGACATCAACGGAGGGTATGCTCTTAGAATGAGAGACCCCCAGCATAGGGTAATGGTCTCCTACATAGGCTATAAGAACTTCTCCTTCACGGTGAACAACCGGTCTGTGGTCAATGTGCCTCTGGAGTCTACATCCAATATGCTGAACACGGTGGAGGTGATCTCTCAGCAAAAAACAAACACGGGGATGATGGACGTGGACACCCGAAACCAGACCTCAGCTATCAGCACCATTGATGCTTCCAAATTGGCGGAATTACCTGCTGCCTCTATAGATGAAGCTTTGCAAGGCCGTTTGGCAGGGGTGGACATTGTGGCCAGCACCGGTGACCCAGGAGCAGGGATGCAGATCCGTATCCGGGGTACCTCTTCCATCAACTCCTCTTCTGAGCCATTGATTGTGGTAGACGGCATGCCATATGATATAGAGATTGCCTCTGACTTCAACTTTGCCACGGCAGATGAGCAGGGATATGCCCAGCTCCTGAACATTGCCCCTTCAGACATCAAAGAGATTTCAGTTCTGAAAGATGCGGCGGCTACCGCCATTTGGGGTGCCAGGGCTTCCAATGGGGTACTCGTGATCACTACTAAAAGAGGTAGAATTGGAAAACCAGCCTTAAACTATACCTTCAGGGGATCAGTTACCAAACAGCCTGATGCGCTCCCCATGCTGACTGGAGACCAGTACTCCCAGTACATTCCGGAGGCTTTCATGAATAGAACGGGAACTCCTCTCAGACCAGATGTGAAAGAATTCCAGTATGATCCTAAAGATCCTTACTGGTACCACAACTACAATAAAAACACCAACTGGATAGATGAAATCACGCAGTTAGGTCATATCCAGGACCACAACATTTCCTTATCTGGGGGTGGTGACAAAGCCAGATACTACACTTCCCTGGGCTTCTTCAAGCAGGCAGGTACCACCATTGGCACAGACCTTTCCCGCATATCTGCCCGGATCAACCTGGATTTTACTGTATCAGACAGAATCAGGTTCAAAACAGACCTTTCCTATACGCACCTGGACAACAACCAGAACTACACCAACACCATCAGAAGTGTGGCTTATAACAAGATGCCCAACATGAGTGTGTATGAGTACAATGAATTTGGAGAGCGCACACCTAACTATTTCTCACCGGCCAACAACATTCAGGGGGGCTATATAGGAACGGATAACCCAAATCGTGGTGCCGGTACTTTCAACCCGGTGGCAATGGCACGGGAAGGCATTAACCGGCAGCTAGGGGAACGTATCATCCCTAAATTCAACCTGCAGTATGATGTGTTACCAGGTGTTTTGCTGGCCACTTCTGATATCCAGTTCGATATCAATAACAGCAAAACAAAAATGTTCTTGCCCCAGACCGCAACCGGCCGTCCCTGGACAGAAACCACCGTAAACCGCGCCTCAGACTCAGACAATGACAGGTTCAGTGTGAATACCAAAACAAACCTGCTCTATACGCCCAGATTGGGCGACAATCATAACCTGCAGGGGGTCTTCTCCTTCATGACCTTTGATGCCAAAAATGAAGGATTTGGCGTGATGAGCTCCAACACTGCTTCTGCTTACCTGCAAGACCCGTCCGTTCCCGCCAGGATCCAGGGGAATGAGCACCGGTTAGGCTCCTCCTCTTCCCAAACCAGAAGCGTGGGGGCCTTGCTTTCCGCCCAGTACGGGTACCTGGACCGCTATATCGTGAACGTGAGTGTTCGCCGCGACGGAAGTTCAAGATTCGGGGAAAACAACCGGTATGGAACCTTTCCTTCCGTCTCCGGACGCTGGAGAGTATCTGGCGAGACCTTCATGCAGGGGGTAACCTTCATCAATGACCTGAGCATAAGAGGCAGTTACGGGGCAAGCGGTAATGAGCCGCGGGCCGCCTACGGGCACTATGACCTGTATGAAAACTACAACTACAATTACCTGGGAATGGCTGGTTTGTACCAGTCTACCATGAAATTGAAAAACCTGAAGTGGGAGCAGGTATTGCAGTCAAACATTGGAATTAACCTGATCATGATGGACCAGCGGGTTTCCATTGACGCGGATATCTATAAAAGACGCACGAAGGACATGTTCTTCCAGGACCTGCTGATTTCATCTATCACAGGCTTTACTGATATAGACATGAACGTGGGCACCATGGACAACATGGGCTGGGAGGTAGGGTTAAATTTGACGGCCTATAGAACAAAAGACCTCACCGTTGACTTTGGCCTGAACCTGTCCCAGAATCAGAACATGATCAGGGAGATATCAGAGTTTTACCCGCGTGAAAGAGGGAATTTGAATGCCAACGGAAACTACCTGATCACCATTCAGGAAAACAACCCATTTGGTTCTTTCTATGGCTACCGGTATAAAGGCGTCTACAAAGATGCAGAGGCAACCATTGCGAAAGACAAAAACGGGAATGCCATTGTAGGACCTAACGGTCAGGTAGTACCCATGCGCTTTGGCTATCCTTCCCTTGATTATGTATTTCAGCCTGGTGATGCCATCTATGAAGACATCAACCATGATGGCAACATAGACTATAAAGATGTTGTGTATCTGGGCAATGCCAACCCCAAGCTTACCGGCGGTTTTGGTCCTACCATCAAGTACAAGAACTGGAGATTGAACATGTTCTTCAACTTCAGATACAAGTATGACATTGTCAACCAGACCAAGATGTATACGGAGAATATGTATGATTTCTCCAACCAGAGCACTGCTATCCTGAGAAGATGGAGACGCTCCGGAGACGTTACAGACATGCCTCGTGCCTTGAACAATATGGGGTACAATTGGCTGGCCTCTGACCGGTATGTAGAAGATGGGTCTTTCCTCAGATTTAAAACAGTTACCGTCAGATATTATCTTCCTAAGCCACTCATTGAGAAGATCAGAGCCAATGACCTGAGCTTCTATCTAACAGCCAACAACCTGTTTACTTTCACCAACTATACAGGCCAGGATCCGGAAGTGGGTCTGGCAGGAGGCGATCCCTTTAAAATAGGGTTTGACACCTCAAGAACCCCTCCGGTGCAAACGCTGACCTTGGGTTTTGATGTAAGGTTTTAAAGATTTGTTTTTGATTAAGAGAAAAACAGAATGTTGAAAAAATACACATATAAAGCAGCGTTGGTCCTCTTGGTTCTAGTATCAAGTGCTTGCGATAGCTGGTTAGATCTTAAACCCGAAAATGGTATTGTAGGGGATGAATTCTGGAAAACCAAAGAACAGGTGAATTCTGCTGTAGTAGGCATTTATTCTTCCATGTTAGACCAGGACCTAGCAGAAAAGCTCTTTTTATGGGGAGAACTGAGGGCCGATATGCTTTCAGCTAATACAGGGATCAGGTTTGGGGAGCTGGAGGTAATGAACGGGAATATCGTAGATACCAACCCTCTTTCTAACTGGAGACCCTTCTACAGAACCATCAACCAATGTAATACGGTCATAGAGCGGGCCCCGGGGGGTCTGGCAGAAGACAAGACCTTTACGCAGGAGCAGCTGAATACCTATTTGGGGGAAGCCTATGCCATCAGGGCACTCATGTACTTCTACCTGGCCCGGAGTTTTGGCGATGTTCCGTTGAAGCTTACGGCCACCATTAGTGATGATCAGGCGGTTGCCATGGCCAAAACAAGCCAGGCCAAGGTATTGGACCAGGTGGCAAATGACCTGTTGAAGGCAGAAGAGTTAGCCATTATTTCCTACGGGAACAGTGCCTTTAACAAAGGCCGGATCACAAAATACTCGGTCAACGCCATACAGGCAGATGTGTACCTCTGGAAAGAAAAATATGATAGTGCCCTCATCGCTACTGATAAGATCATCAACTCAGGGCAATTCGGGCTGGTACAAGGGGTGAATAACCCGCAATGGTTTCAGCAACTCTTTGTCCAGGGAAATTCCAGCGAGATCATTTTCTCCCTGCAGTTCAACCCCCAGCGGACAAACCCTTTCTTTCCCATGTTCAGCACCGTGACGGGCAGAAGATTTGTGGCGGCCACCCGCGTATTGGAACAAGTTTTCCCTCCTGATCCTGTAGACGTGCTGAACGCCGATATCAGGGCAAACGCTTCGGTAAGAGTGTCAACCGGTGCTGTCTGGAAATACCTTGGCCTCACAGAAGAAGAGAGCAGAACGCAAGACCAATCCTATGCCCATTGGATTTTTTACCGCTACGCGGATGTGCTGCTGATGAAGGCCGAGGCGCTGGTGGCGCAGAACAGCGGAAAAGGGCCAGAAGCACTGGAGTTGATCTACCGGGTTCGGCGCCGGGCGAACGCTCTCCCGGGTACGGATAACCCAAACATCAACCCCAACTCCATGAATGATATGATCAATTTCATTCTGGAGGAACGGGCCCGCGAGTTTGCCTTTGAAGGCAAGCGGTGGTATGATGTTTTGAGAAATGCCAGGAGATCTAATTATTCCCGCCAAGATCTTCTGAACCAGTTGGCCATCAACAGCGCTCCGGCCGACCGGCAACAGTCTATTCTAAATAAGTACAAAGATCAGAACAGCCATTATTGGCCAATATACCAATATGAGCTTACCACCAACAAGAGCTTAGAGCAGAATCCTTTCTACAAAGGCAGATAATATTTTAAAACTTTTATTATGGGAAACTCAATTTTTGCCAAAGCCTTGAAAGCTAGAATAACGGCTCTGAGCCTTGTATTGATGACTTTATTGTGGGGCTGTGAAAAAGAGGTGGTAGATGTTGCTACCACCACTGACGTGAACATGCTGGGCTATTTTGAGAAAAACGCAAATCAGTTTTCCAGTTTGATAAAGATTCTGGAAAAAACCGAAGTGGCCGGCTTTCTGGCAGCTTATGGTTCCTATACCATGTTTGCGCCCACCAATGAAGCTATTGACATTTTCTTGAAAGAGAAAGGGGCTACCTCCGTAGATCAGTTAGATGCTGAGGAAATGAAGCGGATAATACGGTTGCATTTGTTGGAGGACACCATCCCTACTTCAACGTTTACTGATGGAAAGCTTCCAAAAATCACCATGCTGGGGCAATATGTCATCACGGGTGCTGAGGTGGAAAATGGTGCTTCCAGAACCCGAGTGAACCGGCAGGCGAATGTGATCCAGGCCAACATACGGGTGGGAAACGGAATCATTCACACCATTGACCGGGTATTACAGCCTGCCAGCAAAACAGTGGCGCAAATGCTGGAAAGCAACCCGGAGTATTCCATTTTCACGGCGGCTTTAAAGGCGACTGGTTTGTTCAATCAATTGAACACAACCGGCGCTGGAATTTGGTATACGGTTTTGGGTCAAAAAAATTCCGTCTACCAGAAAATGGGGATCAGCAATTACAACGCCTTGAAGGCCAAGTATTCCCACACCGGCAACCCAGCTGATAAAAGTGACAGCCTTTACTTGAACATGGCTTATCATATTCTGAATGACAGTAAATATCTCGCTGATCTGGTAACAGCAACTTCCCATGTTACCCTGGCACCACAGGAAGTTATTACTTCAAAGTTGAAAGGGGAGCAGGTCTTGATCAATGAGGATATCTTCAATGGCGTGCTGGAAAAAGGAGCGTTGGTAGACAGAAAAGCCAGCGACAATACGGCCACCAATGGGGTGCTGCATGATGTTACAGAAAACTACCAGATAAAAAAGAGAAACCCCGTGCGGGTGTATTTTGACGTAGCTGATCAACCTGAAATACGCATTCTACCGCAATTCAGAAGACAGGGGTCTCCTAATGTCGTTTTCCCGGTGGGCTCTTTCAAAGATATATATTTTGAAGGTTCTAATAGTCCAACCATTTCTTATGTCACTGGTGCCGACGCCAACGCCGGGTATGCCTACAATGATTATTTACTTGTTAGGATGAGTGATAACGTGGCAAGGTTAGTAGAATTTACAACGCCTAGCCTTGTCAAGGGAAGATATAAGGTTTGGATTGCGTTCAGGCAAATTGGTAACACTGCGCCCTTGCAGGTATATTTTAATAATCAAGTATTGCCAAGAACCATTGATATGAAGCTGTTCTACCCTGGAGGTGTTGAAAGAGAACTGTTGGCCCAAGGAATAAAACACTACTTAGCTGATAACCCAGGTAATTCCCACGCCAGATTAGCCGGCACTATCACCGTGGAAACTACAGGGCGTCATAAAATCAAGTTTGTAGGCCTCGCCAACACCAATGGCGTCCATAGGCTTGACATGATCCAGTTCATTCCAGAGGATCAGGACCAGCTTTACCCTAAAATAAAAAGGGATGGTACCCTAGTTTACGAATAGGATGTAGTGCTAAATGTAGGATTTGCTTCAAACAGATTTACCGGTAGAAATCGAAAATCTGCCGGTAAACCCTCAAGATGATTTTGTCTATAAACAATCAACAGAAATGGACTTTTATAAAAAGT
Organism: Rufibacter glacialis; assembly: GCF_008271745.1. Lineage (GTDB taxonomy): Bacteria > Bacteroidota > Bacteroidia > Cytophagales > Hymenobacteraceae > Nibribacter > Nibribacter glacialis. The sequence goes on from NZ_VKKZ01000022.1 coordinate 138,437, forward strand.
TGCTGATAATGGCCTTTCTTCTGGCAGGGTTTACCGCCTGTAAAGATGCCTGGGAAGACCATACAGACCAGAATGACCAGGCACTGACTAAGAACTTAATGCAGGAGATTAGCAGTAATTCCAGGCTAACCAGGTTTCATGACCTTCTTGTGAAAACAGGCCTTAATCAGGTGCTCGAATCTTCTAAAACCTTCACGGTTTGGGCGCCCACCAATGAAGCGCTGCAGAACGTAGACCAGAACATTTTAAACAACCCGGAAAGGCTAAAGCAGTTTGTAAGCAACCACATCAGTTACCAGCAATATTTTTCCCATACGCCGCTGCCTGCTACAAACCAGATCAAGACCTTAAGCGGTAAGAATGTTCTCTGGAACAAGGCGAACGCTACCGTAGAGTCAGCCAAAATTGAGGAAGCGAATAAATATACCGCCAACGGGGTATTGCATATTGTTGGGGCACCGCTGACGCCCAAAATGAACTCCTGGGAATTCTTAACCAGTACCAACCTCAGCCCGCGTCAGAAAGCTTATATGCAGTCACTGGACGAAAGGGTTTTTGTGGATAGCCTTGCTGTACAAACGGGGGTTGACCCCGCTACGGGTAGACCCGTGTATGATCCTGCAACCGGTTTTGTCCAGCAGAACCAGTTTTTCCAGCGCGTTTACAACCTCGCCAATGAAGATTCTGTGTACACCTTCATCATGCTGACAGATGAAGCCTACTCAGCAGAATTCAGCAGATTCCAGAAGTTCTTTTCTACTAGTACTACAGACAGTACCAATGCCCTCACCAATTGGGCGGTTACTAAAGATCTTGCCTTTAGAGGGGCGTTCACCAAAGAAACCTTACCACCTACCCTGGTTTCCAGATCTGGCGTGCAGGTGCAAATAGATAAGAGTGCCGTGGTACGGGAAGAGCGTACTTCCAATGGAATGGTATTGGTGGTAAACAAACTCACTGTTGCCAACCAAGAGAAAATCAAACCGATCAGGGTTGAGGGTGAGTCTATTTTTGACATAAGAGCTCTCCGGTTGAGCCATCCTGATAAAGCAGGAAATGTTTCCGTTCAGACAAGAAGAAGCGGCACGTCAGGGGAGAACTACCGATACTTGCGTGCCACTGGGCACGGTGTCTCTGGCTTATGGTTACGGTATGTGATTCCTAACGTGAACTCTACCAAGTACAAAGTCTACTGGAGTGTGATCAATGATTTTCAAGCCGATCCCTTCAATCAAAGAATTGTTCTTGGAACACTAGATGCCACCGCTTTCCCTTACAAGGCAGTAGCGGCTTCTACCTTGCCAGTGCGAGAGGAGCTAGGAGAGTACACCGCTGCAAAATATGGCAATTTGAATGCCTTTCTGAGAAGTGCCCTTTCCACTACCAATGCACTCAATCCCCTCACCCTGGATTACCTGGAATTAGTGCCGGTCTTTTAACAACCCTTTAGCTAAGGAAGTACATGCCTGTATTTTACAAAAAAATAAAAGAGATATCATTCCTTTTGGCTTTAGCCAGCACCCCTTTTTGTGCGGTGGCTCAACAGACAGATTCTGTTGCTACCTTATCTGACACAGTAGCGGTGGCCAGGCAGCCAGTGGGGGGGGTAGTGGTGACCGGTACGGTAACGGCTGCTGCCACCAAGCTTCCGCTGGCCGGCATCAGTGTGAGTGTGCCCGGGTATTCAGCCGCCTTGACAGATGATAAGGGAACCTTCTCCCTCTCGGTGCCCTCTTCTGCGTCTACCCTTACACTAGAAGGCGAAGGCTTTCAGCGGAAAGAGGTGGCGATAAAGGGAAGGAGCCAACTCATGGTGAGTCTGCATGAAGGCAATTTCACTTCCATTTATGATATCGCGGTCTTACCGAATAACATTGATAAACCTATAAACCAGGTGACGGGGGCGGTAGTCTCCTTGAATCCGAGCCTGCAAAAATGGAGTACTTCTGCTGAATCGCCGGAAAACTACCTCCAGGGGAAAGTAGCCGGCCTAAATGTGGTTCGCCGGTCTGGTACGCCCGGAATAGGTGCCAATCTGTTCTTAAGAGGGTACTCTTCTCTGTACACCACAAACCAGCCGTTGATCATAGTAGATGGAATGATCTATGACATGAACGATTATGGCGGATCCATTATCAGCAACCACTTCACCAACCCGCTCTCCAATATTGATATCAAAGACATAGATAACATCACGGTTATCAAAGACGCTGCTTCCCTCTATGGCTCTAAGGGAGCCAACGGCGCTATCATGATCACCACTGGCCGGGCCCAGGAATTAGCCACCAAGATTGACTTTGCCACGTACGCGGGCGTCAATTTCACTCCTAATTTTATTCCGGTGATGAATGCCTCCAATTACCGCATTTACTTATCTGATGTTTTAAAAAGCACAGGGTTAACGGATAACCAAATCCAGGCGCGGCCCTATATGAATGATGATGTATCCAGTCCTGGCTATTACACCTACCATAACAATACCAACTGGCAGGAGGAAGTAATGAAGAGAAGTTACAGCCAGAATTATTACATGCGGGTAGTGGGGGGCGACAACATAGCCAAGTACGCCTTGTCGCTTGGGGTTCTGGATAGTGATGGTATTGTCCAAAATAAGGGATTTCAGCGGTATAACACCTTGTTTAATGCTGACCTGAACATGACGCCAAAGCTGACGGTCAACTCCAATCTGGCTTTTACTTACAGTGAGCAGAATCTGGTGGACCAGGGGATTGCCCTGAATACCAACCCTATTTACCTCAGCTTAATCAAGGCTCCGTTTCTGTCTAAAAATGAAATATCCAACGAAGGTATCACCTCACCCAACTTATCAGATACGGATATCTTCAATGTAGGCAATCCGGTGGTTCTTACGGGTAACATGCAGACCAAAGGAATCAACTACCGGTTCTTTGGCTCCGCTAAATTCAATTATGCCTTCACCAAAAACCTGGTGGCCAGCACGCAGTACGGCATTACCTATGATAAAATACGCGAGAGTTTCTTTGTGCCACGCAGAGGCACCAGCGCAGAACAGTTAGAAAATGCCATTGCAGAAAGCAGGATGGGGGCACAGGTGCAAAGATTGTTCGCCACCTTCAGTGACACCCGCTTAGCCTATACCAATACCTTCCACAACATACACCGCGTTGACGGCAGCATTGGCCTGAGATACAGCAAAAACGAAAGCGAATCAGATACTGGTTTCGGGTATAACTCCGCCACTGATGAATTGAGAACCATTGGTACCGGAGCTGCTGCCTTGCGCAGGGCCGGTGGTGAAATTGGGGACTGGCTTTGGCTGAACTATTACGCCGGGGCCAATTACGGGTTGTTGAGCAAATATTTCCTCTCGCTTACGGTGGCAGTAGATGGTTCTTCCCGGTTCGGGACAGAGGCGAAAGAGGGAATCAGCCTGTTCAACAGAAAGTTTGGGGTGTTCCCATCTGTGGGGGCTGCCTGGCTGGTTTCTTCTGAGAATTTTATGGCAGGGTTTGATTTCATTGAGATGCTGAAACTGCGCACCACCTACAGCATCAGCGGGAATGATGACATTGGGAACTACAACGCCCGCCAGTACTATGTTTCACAGAACCTGTTAGATTTCCAGGGGTTGGTAAGGGGCAATATAGGCAACCCAGCCTTGCAATGGGAAACGAACCGGAAGGTCAACGCTGGAGTAGATCTGGGCTTGTTCAATGAACGGCTATCTATCAGTGTAGACGCCTTCCGCAACGTGACTGATAACATGCTGGTGCGTGAACAACTGGTTTCCGCTTCCGGGTTTGATTTCATGTTCACCAACAACGGGAAAATGAAAAACGAAGGGGTGGAGCTGGCATTGAACAGCCGCCTGGTCAACACCGGTACCTTTAAATGGGATATAGGCCTTACCCTTTCAAGATACAAAAATGAAGTGACAGCCTTATCTGCTGATCAATTCACCACACAATACGCCGGCGCTACTATTCTTACCAAAGTAGGCCAGGAAGCTAATTTGTTCTATGGCTATAAAACAAACGGGGTGTACACTACCAACGCCGAGGCCGTTCAATCAGGCTTAAGCACAAGAACACCCAGTGGCCAAGTGGTCGCGTTCCAGGGGGGAGATATGCGTTTTGTGAATCATAATGATGAAGGGGCTTCTAAAGGCATGATTGATGAAAACGATAGGGTGGTGATAGGAAACCCTAATCCTGACTTTACCGGCATGTTCACTACCAGACTGGAGTATAAAAGATTCTCCCTGGATACCTACTTCACGTTCAGCCAGGGCAACGATATCTATAACTACACCAGAGCACAGATTGAGTCCGCCGCCGGTACCGGCAACCAAACAGACGCGGTCATAAGAAGATGGCGAACAGATGGTCAGGTAACCGATATGCCAAGAGCCAATTTTGGAGACCCACTGGGCAACAACCGTTTCTCCGACAGGTGGATTGAAGACGGCTCTTACCTGCGGCTAAGAACCCTTACGGTAAGGTATGACCTGCCACTGAACACGAAATACATCAAATCGGCTTCTTTCTATGCCACTGGTAACAACCTCCTTACTTTCTCTAACTACAAAGGCTATGACCCTGAGTTCAGTGCCGGGGAAACCATTTTCGCCCAAGGGGTAGACGTGGGGCTGGTACCGCAAGTTAGATCAGTCTTGCTAGGGGTGAGAATTGGTCTGTAAGAGAAAGTGTTCACAAAAGCATTAAGTGATTAACCCATGAAAAATAAATTTATCAGGTCCGTAGTCCGTGGTGTGGCATTGGTGCTGGTTGGCCTCAGCACCTTCTCCTGTGAAGACATGCTGGATGTAGCGCCTGAAACCACCATTGATGCAGGACAGGCCTACCAGAATATCTTTGATGCAGATGCGGCGGTGATTGGGGTGTATGGCAAGTTCATGAATCTGGCAGAACGGCACATTATCTTAAATGAGCTACGGGCAGATTTGCTGAATGTAACGCCAAACGCCGCTGGTAATTCTGATTTGCTACAGATCAATTACCATTCTGTACTGCCAGAAAATAACTACGCTAATCCAAGACCTTATTATGAAGTCATCATCAACTGTAATGATGTGCTGCACAACTTCAATAAGATGGTCAAGGAAAACAAGATCACCAGAGATGAGTACAACCATCGTTACTCTGATATTATGGCCTTAAGAAGCTGGTTGTACCTGCAACTGGGCATTCAGTATGGGCGGGTACCCTATATCACAGACCCCTTGGCCCAGGTAGTAGACCTGACAGATCAGTCTAAATTCCAGAGAATTGAGTTTGAGGTGTTGTTAGACAGTTTAATTGCGGTAACTGAAAGAATACCTTACAAGGAAGTGTACCCAACGGGTAGCTCCCTTGTGACAAACATAGGAGGTTTTGGTACCCAAAAGTTCTTCGTGAATAAACGTTTGGTATTAGGAGACTTGCATCTGTGGAAAGGGAATTACACGCAGGCCGCAACTAACTATAGGGCCCTGCTGGAAACCGGTGCTACTGATGCCTCAAGAGGCAACAGGTACTTTGACCAGTATAGAGTTAGCGGGTTTAGTACAGCAGTATTCAATCATGCTGCAGATTTTGCTGGTATTCAAAATTCATTTTATAATAATGAGTGGATATGGGATCTGCCTTTTACCGCAAATACTACTCCTTCCAATCCTTTCATTAGGTTATTTGCAAATGCAGGAGGCAGTTATTTATTAAAACCCTCACAAGCTGCAATTGACAAATGGGCTGGTGAAACTAATAATAATTTAACTCCTGGTGATTCCAGAGGAACGGCTGTAAGATATCAACTAGGACAACCGGTAGTAGGAAAGTATCTGCAGAATTTCAGTGCGGCTCAGCCTTTTGAAAACAGAGGTAACTGGTTTTTGGCTCGAGCATCACTTTTACACCTTCGGTTTGCCGAGGCTGCCAACCGTGATGGTCATTCTAAATTAGCTCTGGCACTATTACAGAATGGTATAAAAGCTGCCTATACTGATCCAAGCCTACCTACTTTAAACCCAGATGTAACACACAGTCAGCAGACTTTTCTGCCAGCACCCTATAACTTTGATGCAAGGCAGGGGGACTTCCCGTCTTTTAGGGGAGACTGGTACCGTAATGCTGGAATCAGAGGCAAGGTAGGTTTGCAAAATATCAATTTTTATGCTCAGGGTACAGAAAATTTAGTGAATCGGGTAGAAGACGCCTTGATACATGAAGCTGCCTTAGAGTTAGCATTTGAAGGCCACAGATGGCAAGACTTGCTAAGAATTGCAAGAAGAAGAAAAGATCCAGCATTCCTCGCTGATAAAGTCTATGAGAAGTTAGTGAAAGCAAATGACCCAAGGGCCCAGGAAGTAAGAGCAAGATTGGTGGATCCAAATAACTGGTACCTGCCTTTTAAAATGTAAGGACTTTTGTACTGCCATTGACGGAAGCCTGTTTTAAGGGGTAGGCTCCCTCTTTTCTATGTTTCTCAGGATCAATGTTTCTCAGAATAGAAACGCAGCCTTCTCTCTGAAAGAGCCAGCTCAGTTTGGGACATTTTTGCTCCGATTTTTTAAAAACAGGCGAAAATCATCTTCCTCAGGTTTCCAAAACAACGAAAGCGAGTTTTTTCCCATTGGCTTGGTTTAAAGTAGGTAGCCCCTGATAGGTTCTAGAACTTGTCAGGGGCTACTAGTTCCAGGGGCTCCAAAAAGTAAGAGTCCTCTTAAGGTTAGGTCCTTCTGGGGGAAGACCTGTAAGAGCAGGATGCGATCCTTGAATTGTTTCGTGTAGTTAGTTTCTCAAAGTATAAAATCAAAAGCTCAATCATCAGCGAAGGGTGAGAAAAGCCTTTCAATAGCCACAAAACACGTGAATGACTAAACGAATTGCCTTCTTGTTGGGTCTTGCCTATACGTTGATAGGCTTCAGGCTTCAGGCCCAAACCGCGCAGAAGGCGGGAGGCATCTCCGTAACGGCTGAGCCAACGCCTGGTAGCTTCCCACTGGTGCAGGCGGGCCAGGCAGCTCCCATCTATCTAGATGCTCAGGCGGCGGAGGTGGTGCGAATCGCGGTAGCGGCCTTAGCCGAAGACATGAAAGCAGTCACCGGTTTTGGGCCCGAAATCAGAAAAACAGGCCCAAAAGAGCTTCCTGCCTTGCCGGTCATTGTCGGTACCATTGGGCAGTCTGGGCTCATAGACCAGTTGGTGGAGAGCAAAGCGTTGCAGGTGCAGGAAATCAAGGGGAGGTGGGAAAGTTATACCATTGCCGTTGTGGAGAAGCCTTTCGCGCCAGTATCAAAAGCCTTGGTCATTGCCGGCAGCGACCCCCGCGGAACGGCGTTCGGGGTGTTTGAGGTGTCCCGCAGGATGGGCGTGTCCCCCTGGTACTGGTGGGCCGATGCCAAGCCTGCCCTTAAAAAGGATCTTTTTGTAACAGCCGGTACCCTGGTGAAGGGTCCGCCCTCGGTCAAGTACCGGGGCATCTTCCTCAACGACGAGGACTGGGGACTGCAGCCCTGGGCGGCCCAGAACCTGGACCAGGACCTCAAGGACATCGGGCCCAACACCTACGCCAGGATCTTTGAGTTGCTGCTGCGCCTCAAGGCGAACCTCATCTGGCCGGCCATGCACCCCAGCACCAAGGCTTTTTTCCATTACCCAGCTAATCAAAAGGTGGCTGATGCCTACTCCATTCTGGTGGGCACCTCGCACGCAGAGCCCATGCTGCGCAACAACGTAGATGAATGGCAGGAGACCACCATGGGTTCCTTTGACTATTTCAGCAACCAAAAGGCGGTGCAAGCTTATTGGGAGAATCGGGTAAAAGAGGCCAAAAACCTGGAGGCCATCTACACCATGGGCATGCGGGGCGTGCATGACAGTGGTATGAAAGGAGCCAAGAACACTTCTGAGGCTGCCACCATGCTGGAGAAAATCATTTCAGATCAGCGTGAGCTGCTGAAGAAGCATGTAAGCCAAAACGTAACCGCCGTTCCGCAGGTCTTTACCGCTTACAAAGAGGTACTGGACATCTATGACCATGGCCTTAAACTCCCCGAAGACATCACCCTAGTTTGGCCCGATGATAACTACGGCTATATCCACCGGTTAAGCAACCCGCAGGAGCAGCAGCGGGCCGGGGGATCTGGTGTGTACTACCATGCCTCTTACTGGGGGAGGCCCCACGATTATCTGTGGCTGAGTTCCACCCACCCTTCGCTGATAAAAGAAGAAATGATAAAGGCCTATGCCATGAAGGCAGACCAGCTGTGGGTTCTGAACGTGGGCGACATCAAGCCGCTGGAACACAACATAGACCTTTTCCTGGACATGGCGTATGACGCCAGCGCTTTCCAAGGCCGTAACTCTGCGGAGCAGCACCTGCGGCAATGGGTAAGCGAGGTGTTTGGGGAGGAGAAGGCCGGCGCTATGAGCCAGATTCTCTGGAAGTACTATCACCTGGCTTTTGAGCGGAAACCGGAGTTCATGGGTTGGAGCCGGACCGAGCCTACCACCCAGACGACGTACACCGCCTACAACCATTTCTACTACGGTGACGAAGCCCAGAAAAGAATAGACCAGTATGAGGCGCTGGAGAAACAGGTAAAAGCCCTGCGTGGCCAGATAGCTGCCAAAGACGCAGACGCCTTCTATCAGTTGGTCTACTACCCGGTGGTAGGTGCCTCGCTCATGAACAAGAAGTTCCTGTACCGCGACAAAAGCTACCTGTATGCCAAGCAGAACCGAACCAGTGCGGCTGACTATGTCCAACTAGCTAAGCAGGCCTATGAGGGCATCATGAAAGAGACGGACTATTACAACCATCAATTAGCCAACGGGAAGTGGAAGGGCATGATGTCCATGAAGCCCCGTGACCTCCCCGTTTACCAGGAGCCGGTTTTACCTGAAATTGCCAAAAACAGCTCTTTTTCGTGGAGTATCGCACCAGAGGGATTTGTCACCCAGGATTCATCTCTGACCTCAGGGCCAGGCCTTCAATTGCCGGCTTTCCAACCTTGGGGAAGTACCTCTTACTTTGTGGATCTGTTCCTGACCAATCATCAGTCTGTTTCCTGGCAAGCGAAGCCTTCTGACAAATGGATCAAGGTGTCAGTGCCGAAAGGGGAGTTAACAACAGTCATTGGGCAAAAGCAGCAGCGTATCTGGGTAAGCGTTGATTGGGACAAGGTTCCAAAAAAACCAGAGGCATTAGGTCACATTACTTTCAAAGGAGGCGGCCAGGAGTTTAAAGTAGCGGTGAAGGCTGCTAACCAAATGGAACCTTCCTTGAAAGATCACAAAGGCTTTGTAGAAGAGAAGGGGTACGTCTCCATCCACGCCGAGAATTTTTCCCGCGCCTCCGGAAAGGAAGGAAAGAGCTGGGAAGTGGTGGAGGGCCTGGGGCATACGGGGAAATCCCTGATGGCATTGCCCCTACAGGTGAACTCCGTTCCCCAACCTGAAAGCCTGAAAGAGCAGGCACCGGTAGTAGAATACGACTTCTACGCCCTCACGGCCGCCGCGCCCACCGTCTCTGTCTTCACACTTCCTACCCATCCGGTTACTACGGGGTATAGTATGCGCTACGGGGTTTCCTTAGACAACGGCCCCGTGCAGGTGGTGGACTTCAAGACGGTGGGAAGAAGCGAGGAATGGAAGGTGAATGTGCTGGAGAACCGGGCAAAGCGGCAGGTGAAGTTTCCTGCGCTAAGCAAAGGAAAGCACACCCTTAAGATCTACCTGCTGGACCCCGGCGTGGTGCTGGACTACATCACCATTGATCTGGGCGGGTTGAAAAAGGCGTATTCTGTCCTTCCGGAGACTAAAAAATAAAAAGCAGACTCCTCTTAGAGCATGGCAATAACACTCCTATAGAAACAGTATCAGGGGCAATCCACTGCTTCTTTCACCACATGATGGTGCCAACAAAATTGCCTGATGCCTTTTGGTAACTCATCTAATTCTTGCTTTGAACTTAATGGTCATGAAGAGAACAATTTTTACTTTTCTATTTCTGGTTAGCTTTTTACTAAGCGCCGCCCAACGGGTAAAATATAACTTCAACAGTGACTGGAAAGTATTAGTGGGAGATGCGAAAGAAGCGGCGGCTCCTTCCTTTAATGATGCCAGTTGGAAAAAGGTAACGCTGCCCTATGCCTGGAACGAAGATGATGCCTTTAAAAAGGACATCGTGGACCACCCCACAGGAATTGCCTGGTACCGCAAGCATTTTAAGCTACCCGCCTCGGCCAAGGGCCATAAGATATTCCTAGAATTTGAGGGCATCCGGCAGGCCGGTGAATTCTATCTGAACGGAAAGCCTATCGGGTTGCACGAGAACGGAGCCATGGCCTTTGGTTTTGACGTGACCGATGTAGCCAACTTCGGGAACGAGGAAAATGTGCTGGCCGCCCGTATTGACAATGACTGGAACTACCGAGAGAAGGCCACAAACTCAAAATTCCAGTGGGAGGACAAGAACTTCAACGCCAACTATGGCGGCATCAATAAAAACGTGTACCTGCACGTGCTGCCAAAGATTTACCAAACGCTGCCGTTGTATAGCAATCTGGGTACTACCGGGGTGTATGTGTACGCAGATGCTATCAATATTAAGGGAAAGTCGGCCATCCTTCATGCTGCTTCCCAAGTGAAGAACGAGAGCACCCAGCCGCAGCAGGTGGCCTATGAAGTCAGCGTGACAGATCTGAATAATAAATTGGTGAAAACCTTTACCGGGGAGAAGGTCACCCTAGCACCTGGCGAGACCAAAACCATCAAGGCTGCCGCCAAAGTCAATGGCCTGAATTTCTGGAGTTGGGGCTACGGGTACCTGTATGACGTGAAAACGGTACTTAAGGTAAACAATAAGCCCGTGGATGCGGTCACTACCAAAACCGGTTTCCGAAAAACCGCCTTCCAGGACGGCATGATTTACCTGAATGACCGGGTGATCATGGTGCATGGGTACGCGCAACGTACTTCCAATGAGTGGCCGGCCATCGGGCTTTCTGTTCCGGCCTGGCTGAGTGACTATAGTAACGGCCTGATGGTGGAAAGCGGGGGCAACCTGGTCCGTTGGATGCACATTGCCCCTTGGAAGCAGGACGTGGAAAGCTGTGACCGCGTGGGCCTCATGCAGGCCATGCCCGCCGGTGACGCCGAGAAAGATGTGGAAGGCGTACGCTGGGATCAGCGGAAGGCGCTCATGCGCGATGCCATTATCTATAACAGGAACAACCCAAGTATCATTTTTTACGAGTGCGGCAACGAGAGCATCAGCGAACCACATATGGCAGAAATGAAAGCCATCAGAGACCAGTATGATCCGCACGGCGGCCGGGCCATCGGTAGCCGTGAGATGTTAGACAGCAAGATTGCCGAATACGGCGGCGAAATGCTGTACACAAACAAAAGTGCCCGCGTTCCTATGTGGGCCATGGAATATTCCCGTGATGAAGGTTCCCGCAAGTACTGGGATGAGTTCACGCCCCCTTTCCACAAAGACGGTGATGGTCCCCTCCATAATGGGCAGAGCGCGGCCGCGTACAACCGCAACATGGAAAGCCATGCGGTGGAAAATGTGAAACGCTGGTTTGAGTTTTGGAACGAGCGGCCCGGAACCGGGAAACGGGTAAGCAGCGGCGGCGTGAACATTATCTGGTCAGAGACGAACACCCACCACCGAGGAGAGGAAAATTACCGACGCAGTGGGGAGGTAGACGCCCTCAGAATCAAAAAACAGAACTTCTTCGCCCACCAGGTCATGTGGGACGGCTGGGTGAATCCAGAGAAACACCGCCTGCACATTGTGGGCCATTGGAATTATGCGCCCGGCGTGAAGAAGGATATCGTGGTCATCTCTTCAGCAACTAAAGTAGAGCTGAAGGTGAACGGGAAGTCGCAGGGCTTTGGCACCAGGAGTGATGGGTTTCTCTTCACGTTCAAAGACGTTGCCTGGCAGGAGGGGACCATCAGCGCGGTAGGGTATGATGCTAATAACAAAGAAGTTTGTTCCTATGCCCTCAAAACGGTGGGTGCCCCTGTGGCCTTACGTTTGACCCCAATTAAAAGACCAACAGATTTTCTGGCCAATGGCCATGACCTGGCCTTGGTGGAAGTGGAAGTGGTAGATGCCCAGGGAAATCGTTGCCCCACCGCGTTGAACATGATTAGCTACACCTTAGACGGACCGGCGGAATGGCGGGGCGGCATGGCCATGGGGCCTGGTAATTATGTCATGGCCAAAAGTTTTCCGGTGGAAGGGGGCGTGAACCGGTTCTTGATCCGCTCTACCACTAAGGCTGGCAAGATCACCGTGCAGGCCAAAGCCGAAGGACTCAAAAGCGCCACCCTGGTGTTAACCACTAAACCCTTCAAGACCGAGAATGGCCTGGCAAAAGCCTTGCCGGCCGCCGGTCTTCCTTCCATCCTGGACCGGGGCCCAACTCCGGCCACGCCTTCTTACACCATGACCCGGACCCCAATCAAAGTGGTCAGCGCCACTGCCGGGGCCAATGCTGATAAAGCAGAAGCCAGCTTTGATGACAACGAGCTTTCTGACTGGGTGAATGATGGTAAACTGGCCACCGCCTGGATTGAGTATACCTTAGAACGGGAGGCAACGGTTAACGAGATAACCCTTAAACTGAATAATTTCCGATCACGTGTTTACCCGTTATTGATCACCGTAGACGGCAAAGAAGCCTTCAACGGGAGCACCCAAACCTCTTTGGGGTACCACACCATCAAATGCAAACCCCTCAAAGGAACCAAAGTAAGAATCCAATTGGCCGGTACAACGGCCACCAATGGGGCTAACTCCGGAGTGGAAGTGAATGGCAAAAAGCTAGACGATGGGGTGGCGCGGGATGATGCCAAAGCGAAAGGTACCATGAGTATCATTGAAGCCGAAATTTATGAGAGCCTTTCAACCGGGACTGAATCTGCATCAAAGTCAGGAGAATAGTTGTAAGGAGAAATTCCTAGCTCCGATATGGAGAAGTGCTCTGTCCTTTTGCCTGATGTTGCTTTACCTAAAGCTCATATTTCCCAACTAGATGGTACCTGACCAACAGCCTAAAAGCATCACCATAACGGGTGGTGCTTTTAGGCTGTTTGGAGTAATTATTGTGAAAAGAGGTCAGAAATCACGACAGGCGTTTTTATACTGAAGGTTGGTGCTTAACTGAAACTTTGCTGTGGAAGCATCTTCTGCCAGGTTCTTCTGAATAGCATACAATTCCCTGGAGAGAGATGATATTCGTGAAACTTCAAAGGGTCAAAATCCTTTACTTTACAAACTTGTTTAGCGTTTATTTCTAGAAAAAAGGTCGCTAAACAAGTACCCACATATTTTATGTTTAAGCTCCTTCCAATGAGAAAGACTTACTTTCTATTAACTCTATGCCTCTATCTGCTGCTATCAGGCCAAGTAGGTGCTCAGAATTCGGCGGCGCCATTAAAGCTGATCTCCTTTGTGCTCACCCCTAATGCCGCTGACTGGAAGTACAATGTGAACCAATCCGCTTCTGTACAGGTAATGGTGTTCAAGAATGATGTGCCTCTGGAGGGGGCGAGCATCAGCTATGAGTTTGGCCCTGAGATGCTGCCGGCAGAGAAAAGAGGAACCCTGAAACTGAAGCAGGGACAAGGAAAGATAGACATAGGAACCAGCAAGGAGCCAGGTTTTCGGCAATTGGTAGTCAAGACAGAGCACCAGGGCAAAACGTACAGCAGCCAGGTGAAAGTTGGTTTTTCACCGGAAAGAATAGCGCCTACCGTGACCCTGCCTCCTGACTTCACTTCTTTCTGGGAAGAGGCGAAAGCGGAGGCCGCCAAAGTGCCCATGGATGCGAAACTGACCTTTCTGCCTGAGCACTCCACCACCACGGTAGACGTGTACCTGGTCAACCTCCAGAATCACAAGAAAGGACAACGCTTGTATGGCTATCTTTGCAAACCGAAGGCTCCCGGCAACTACCCGGTTCTGTTCTCGCCACCGGGGGCAGGGGTGAAAGCCTCTAGTCCCAGCACCTTTTTCGCTGACCACGGCTTTATCAGTCTCAGCATTGAAATACATGGCATCTCTCCCCAGTTGGACAGTGACACCTATAAAAACATCAGCAACGCCTTCGGTGATTACATGTTCCATAAGCTGGATGACCGGGACAACTACTACTATAAAAGCGTTTACCTGGGCTGCGTGCGCTCCATAGACTACCTGTGCAGCCTCCCTGAGTTTGACGGGAAGAACGTGGTGGTTACCGGTGGCAGCCAGGGTGGGGCCTTGGCGATTGTCACGGCCGCCCTGGACAAGCGGGTAAAGGCACTCGCCTCTTTCTACCCAGCCTTGGCTGATATGACGGGGTATTTGCACGGCAGGGCCGGAGGGTGGCCCCACCTGTTGAGCGCCCGCTACGCGGCCGTCACCAACACCCCCGCCAAGCTCAGGACCATTGGCTATTATGACGTGGTTAATTTTGCCCGGCACGTCACCGTTCCCGGGTTCTACTCGTGGGGTTACAACGACAATACCTGTCCGCCCACCTCGGTGTATGCTGCGGTGAACGTTGTAAAGGCCCCAAAAACCCTGGCCATCACGCCTATCACCGGTCATTGGCGCTTTGAGGAAACAAACCAGGAATCCATGGAATGGCTGAAGCAGCAGTTGGTGAAGTAACCTATCCAAACTCCCGCGCATGAAAAGAGGCTGTTTTTTCTGAAACAGCTTCTTTTCATGAACCGGTTCTGTTCCTCAAAATCCTTCTACTTCACAGCCACATCCCACACTTTCGCCCGGTGCGATTTTCCGGCTGGTCCTTCTACCCATAGGGTGACCACATATAGGCCTGCTTTTTCATAGGTGTGGGTAGGGTGCTGGTTTGTGGACGTCTTCCCGTCGCCGAAATCCCATTTCCAGGAAGTGATGTTGCCTTCTGATTCATCTATAAAGGAAACCAAACGGCGGTCCATGTCCACTACTTTGAACGACCATTGGGCATTCAGCTTCTTTTTAAATTGGTCTTCCAGCGGCATAAGCCGGAAAGGCAGCAGGAAAGACGCATTCCCGTACATGGTGTGCTCTTTAGACAGGTTCCAGAAGGCGTGTTGTTTGCTGTTGACATCATCATAGTCCAGCACGGCCCAGGCAAGGCCCACGTTTTTGTTTTCCACTAGTTTCGTTTCTACGGCCCGGGAGGGGGCCTCTGCCCCGGCGTAGTCAAAAGGGGTGATCCAAAACTCCAGAATCAGTTTGCCTGCCTCGCCCGGCCTGAATTTGTAGTCATAGGCGAAGTTGGCATAGGGAAGGTCTTTGATCCAGGGTTGGCTGCCCCAAGCCAAGGCCCAGTCTTTCCCCTCTGCGGGGGTAAAGATGTGGTAGTTCTGGGCGTGCACTCCGTGGAAAGAGAAGTAAGCGTCCATGGGAGACAGGCTTTTGTTGGGGTGGAATCGGTCTATAAGAGGCCCACCCGACTGGTCTCCATCTACTACCACCTCAAAAATGTCGTTGTGCAGGTCTGGGTGCGTGAAGTCCCAGTAATTGTCATAGGCTTCATAGAGGAAGTACAGGCGGTTCAGGCCCTTCACCCACCCTACTTTCACCTTTACGTCCAGGTTCTTCGGGTCTGGCTTGGGGTTTTTGCCGGTATCATCTATCAACTGGTCCATGCCAACGGTATAGGACTCGGGCACCATGCTCCAATCTTCCTTGCTGCCATCAATGCGCGGTATCATGTTGGCTGGGAATTGGAAGATCTTATAACTGCGGTTTTCCTTCCCTTTTTCCTTTTCCTGGCCAAAACTGTTGGGGCTTCCCAGCAAAGCACACCCTAAGAAAAGAAAGCAGAACTTGACGGTAGAGGAAACAGACAGCATAGGAGAGAGGTACATTTTGTTAAGATATTTTGAAGGATAAACCTTTAGGTGAAAGTTTTGATCGTTCTGTTTAAGTGCCGTTTTTCAAGAATCAGCTCTAAAATAGAATCCAAAGGTTTTTTTAAGGAGCAGCACTATTCTTCAATCAGCACTCAGTATTCTAAATGCAGTATTCTCAATAAGGAATGAATAGATGGCGTGAAGAGTATCATAAAGGGCGAGGGGTACCCTGGGCTTATCCTTTCTATTCCTCCTTGTCATCTTGGAAAGATCTTGTGGGCGAACGGTAATGACCATCATATAAAGCTATCGCAGTTCGCTCTCAAGATCCTTTCAGGATGAAAATAAGGGAGAGTGGGGTTTTCATTACTTAATGGCTTGGCTACTTAATGAATGCTTCATAAGAGGATGTACCTTAAAGGTTGTTTAGGGGCCGTTTTCTGAAAATAGTCCTGAAACAAAAATGCTTGCCTACTCCTCATCTCCAGCTTCCTCCTCAGCTTCAGCTTTCTATCTTTATGGAAATGGGGTTGAACTTGGTGGGGTGCGCGGCTTCTCCCTTGAAGTTCTTTAGCTTGAGGCCGGTGACATCATGAGCTTCCAGGGCATGGCTGTAGTAGTCGGGTAGGTTTTTCCCCCACTTCACGGTGCAGTTTTTCAGGGTAACGCCATCGGCAAACCTGAGGTAAAAGCCCGGATTTCTATGAGGTTCTATGTCTGGGTAAGCGGTGGTGGGCCGGTTATCAAATAAACCACCTGGATAGCGCGTCCAGCGTTCAAAGGTGAGGTCCACGTTCTCAAAGGTCACGTTCTTGAGGCGGCTTTCTTTGGTGCCGTTGAGGCGCACACTGTTCTCAGCACGGCCTTTTACGTTTTTGACTTTCACATTCTCAATGACCCCAATCTTGCTTTGCGGGGTTCTGGGAATGGCGGTAAAGGAAATCGCTTCGCCCCGGCCCCACCAGGGCGCAGAGTGGTACCGTGACACAAAGGTGATGTCCTTGAATTCAATGTTGCGCACGTTCCCCTCATCGCGGAGCTGGATGGTAAGGCCCCGGCAACTGGTCTTGATCTCACACCGCTCAAACGTGACATTGTAGATATCCTGCGTGGTCTCCGTCCCGATTTTAACCCCGGAGTCCTGGGTTTCCAGGAGGCAGTCCCGGACGGTGATATTGGCAGAAGGCCCGAAATCCTCCTTCTGGCGGGTGGCTTTGATCACGATGGCGTCATCGCCGCACACGATGTGGCAATTGCGGATATCTACGTGGCGGCAGTGGTCTGGGTCAATGCCGTCACAGTTGGGTACATCCAGGTGGTTGCGGATTTTGATGTTGTCTACCAACACGTTTTCGCAACCCATCATGTGGAGGCTCCAGCTAGGCGCCTTGGCAATGGTGATATCCCTTACTTTCAGGTTATGGCAGGCAGTGAGGATGAAGAGCTTGGGGCGCCATTCCTTGGGAATCCACCACTCATTGGCCTCGTCAAAATGGGTCATGAACTCCAGGGCGCGGCCGTTGATGCTACCAGTGCCCGAGATGGTGAGATTATGGGCATCACGGGCTATAATGGCGGCGGATTGGGCGGTGTAATCGTTCTGGTTCGTGCTCACCAGCAGCTCGGCATCTCCTTCCAGGTGGAAATCTATGTTAGGTTTAAGGTCCAGGGTTCCTATCAGGTACTTGCGCCCCCCTTTCACCAACACCCGGGCGCCCTTTCCCGCCTTAGTGGCTTCATTGATGGCTTTCTGAATGGCTTCCGTGTCTGGGGTTTTCCCGTCGCCTACCGCTCCAAAATCCAATACATTAAACACCAGAGCACCCTTTTTTCTGCCTTGGGCTAAAAGAGAAACAGGACCCACCGCAATGCCCAAAGCAGAGAGGGCGACAATTTTTACACCCGTTTGCAAAGCTTGGCGTCGTTTCATAAGTGGTTTAAGGCTAGACATGGGTGGGCTGTTTAACGGAAGGATAAAAGAGAGCTACCCGGGCCGGTATAATTAGTGGCAGAAACTGTCAAACAAATCAGGGAAGCGCAGGCAGTGCTATCCTTTAAAAATAATCAACCAGTCAGGCATAAGTATCCTGCACTATCCGGTTGTTTGTCTCCCATTTAATGATTGGCTTTTGCTTCAAGGGCCCAAGGTGCAGCGCCTTACTTATACACCTGAAACCTGACCAGGAAACAGTTAGCCGTTTCAAGCCTGCTTTTCTAAAAGAACTCCTTAAATGACTTAGGCTACTAAAGGAATTACCAAAGAAGGGAAGCCCACAGGCTAGGGGAAATATAGGACTGATAGCGAAAGAAAAGATTCTTTACACTCCTAAAAAGGTTTACTAGGCTAGGTGCGCAGTACGTGAAGCATAGGTTTTTATAGAATAACTTTTAGGGTTTTTTCATGAAAAAGTTAGGGTGGGTCAGGACACAGCAGGATGCCCCCGCCGTTTTGGTTTGGTATACTTACTATGGTAAAAGGCATCTGATCCATGATTTCCTTTGAGAGGGAATGTTTAGCCTTGCTAGCGCCTGATCACCTTTTACAGAATCCCTTCGCTGATTGAAAACAGGGGTTTTTAAGATATGAGGCTTGTCCCATGAGGCAAGGTCCCACCCTTTGTATCTAAAGACGGAACCCTGAATCAGAGTATCCCTGAAGTTTCGGTTCATCCAGCACTCACATCCATTTCTTTATATCAACACAATCATGGACAGATTTTATTCTAGACGCATGGGCAAGGTCTTGCTTATGCTGATGCTTTGCCTGTTGCAGATAAGTGCGTTGGCACAATCTGCCGTGACGGGCAAGGTAACGGCCGCCGGCAGTGGTGAAGGGCTGCCGGGGGTAAGCGTGGTGGTGAAAGGCACCACCATTGGTACCGCTACGGCGGTAGATGGCAGTTACTCTATTGAGGCACCCGCTAACGGGACCTTGGTTTTCAGTTACATTGGCTACAACAGCCAGGAAGTGGCGGTGGGCAACCGGACGGTGGTCAATGTGCAATTGGCCACTGATACCAAAGCCTTGGACGAGGTGGTGGTAGTGGGCTATGGTACCCAGAAACGGGGCGATATAACCGGTGCTATCACCTCTGTGGGGGCCGAAGAATTCAATAAGGGGGTAGTGGTGAGCCCGCAGCAATTGATTCAAGGCAAAGCGGCTGGGGTGAATGTGACCCCCAGCAGCGGCAGGCCAGGTGGGGCCTCTACCATCAGGATCAGGGGAGGTACTTCTATCAGCGCCGGAAATGATCCTTTGTATGTGGTAGACGGGGTGCCCCTGCAATTGTCAAATGCGGCCCGGCAAAGCAACATAGGGGGGAGCGGTGGCCAGTTGATGATCTTCAACCAGGAACCCGTGAACCCGCTCAACTCCATCAACCCGTCTGACATTGAATCCATGGAGATCCTGAAAGATGCCTCTGCTACCGCTATTTACGGGTCCAGGGGAGCCAACGGGGTCATCATCATCACCACCAAGAAAGGCAAGCAAGGGTCTATCAGCACCAGCTATGACACCTATTTTGGGGTGTCTAAGGTAGCCAAGACCTTGGAGGTCTTGTCAGCCGATGAGTACCGCCAGTTCATGAAGGACAACAACATCACCAATTTCACAGACAAAGGAGCCAGCACAGATTGGCAGGATCAGATTTTCCGGACGGCGTATTCCCAGAATCATAACCTATCCGTGAGTGGTGGAACGGAAAACACCTTGTACCGGGCTTCGGTGGGGTACATCTCGCAACAGGGGATCATCATCTCCTCTGGTATAGATAATTTTACCGGTAGGGTGAACATCAACCACAAAGCCTTGAACGATAAATTGTCCATTGACCTGAACCTGGGCGGAGCAGTGGTAGAGGAAGACAACGCCCCTATCTCCAGTGCCCTGGGGGGCGAAGGCGGGAATATCCTGAAAGATGCCCTTCGGTTTAACCCTACCTACCCCGTGTATGATGAGAAAGGGAATTATTCCCAGATAAACCAGTTCATCATCAACCCAGTCTCTTACGCCGAGCAGATTGAGGACATGCGGACCACCAGAAGAAACCTGGGCAACATTTCTACTACTTACAACATATGGGGGCCGGTGAGTGTCAATGTAAACCTGGGCTACACTTATGAGAACATCAAAGGAAACGCCTACGTGCCCAGGGCCAACCCCTTAGGCCAGGGGTTGGGCGGATTAGCCAACGCCCAGGCCTCAGAACACTGGAGTAAGTTGTTAGAGACCACCCTGATCTTTAAAAAGGAGATCAATGCCAACAACCATATTGACGCCATTGGGGGGTATTCTTACCAGTATTTCGTAGATGAGGGCTACCGCACAAGGGTCTCCAACTTTGTTTCTGACGAATTCAAATACTACAACATTGGCGCCGCCAGCCAGAGAGACGCCATTACCTCTTACCAGGAAAGCAGTAAACTGATCTCTTTCTACGGCCGCGTGAACTACAACTTACTGGACCGGTACCTGGTTACCTTGACCGTACGGCGTGACGGGTCAAGCCGGTTTGGCGCAGACAACAAATGGGGCGTTTTTCCCTCTGGTTCCGTGGCCTGGAGAGTCTCCAATGAAAGCTTCTTCCCTAAAACGGACCTGGTAAGTGACCTGAAATTTAGGGTTAGCTACGGCATCACCGGTAACCAGGAAATCGGGAACCTGTTGTCTTTGCCCACTTTGGGGGCCACTTCCAGCACCTATAACATTGGAGGCAACGCGATCACCATTGTGTCACCGGAACGCTATGCGAACCCAGACCTGAAATGGGAGGAAACCGCCCAGTTCAACGTTGGGGCAGATTTCCAGTTCTTCAAAGGCCGGGTGTACGGCTCGCTTGACTACTACAAGAAGAACACCACTGACCTGTTGCTGAGCTTCAATATTCCTTCTCCCTCGGTGGTGACGACCCAATTAGCCAACGTGGGGGAAGTAGAGAACAAAGGGGTGGAGCTTGCCTTAGGCGGGTATGTTTTTGACAAAACGGACTTCCAATGGAAGGTGGATTTAAACTGGAGCGCCAACCGGAACGAGGTGATCAGCCTTTCCAACGAACAATGGAGCACCAAAATCCTGCAGAACTATGAGCTTTCAGGGTTTGGGTTTACCGGCATCAACAGCCAGGCCATCATTCCCGGCCAGCCCTTAGGAACGTTTTATGGTCCAAAATACATAGGTACCGAGAATGGGGTGGAACAGTATGAAGACGTGAGTGGGAACGGTCGGTTTTCTTTAACGGAAGATGTAACCATCATAGGAAACACCCAGCCTGACTTCACCTTTGGGGTCACCAACACCTTCAACTACAAGCGGTTTGATCTCTCATTCATGCTCAGAGGGTCTAAAGGGAATGACGTACTCAACAATACGGCCTTAGACCTGCAGCGGAAAAACATATTGCCTGGTCAGAATATCCTTAGGGCGGCCTTGGAAGATGAGGTAGGGTACAAAGGAGACGTAAGGTATTCTTCCAGATGGATTGAAGACGGCTCTTTCATCAGGCTTGATAACATGACGCTGGGCTACAATTTCAATACCGCCAAGGTGTCCATTTTGAAGAATGCCCGGGTGTATGTCACCGGCCAGAACCTCTTCCTGATCACCAACTACTCAGGGCTAGACCCTGAAGTGATTTCCAGCATCAGTGGCATTGGCGAATCTCCCAGAGGCATTGACTACATGACCTATCCCAGGGCTAGAACCTACATGGTAGGTGCCAGCATCACTTTTTAAGTAGCCTTCATTTTTTAAGACTTATCAGATGAAAACGTTTATATCAAAAAAGAAAAGTATCATCCTGGGGCTGTTGGTGGCTTTTTGCGGAAGTTGCACCGACCTGGATGAAGAGCTGTATGGAAGGGTGACACCAGAAAGCTTCTACCAGACCGACGTGGAAGTGTTGTCTGCTATGGCAGGCGTCTATAGTGCCATGTCTTTTGCCGGGAACGGAGGTAATGGGTGGCGGGTAATCCATTTAGGCACAGATGAGTTTCTAATTCCCTCCAGGTCAGACGGACGATGGGGGGACGGAGGCGTTTGGCTGGAGCTAGCCAACCACACCTGGACTCCGCAGAACAATAGAATTTTAAGTGCCTGGCGGGAAGTATTCACTGTGATTGGCAGAGCCAACGCTGTACTAGAGAACTTGGGAAACACCCCTAGAGAAGGATTGGAAGATGAAAAAGCAGAAATGAGGGCGGTTAGGGCATATGCTTATTTTTATGCCATGGACTTGTTTGGGAATGTTCCCCTTGTGACCCAATCCCGCATAGATCCTAAGAACCTCCCCAAAACAAATTCGCGGGCAGAAGTCTTTGATTTTGTGGTGAGCGAGCTAAATGCCGCCATTCCAAACTTGCCTTCTGTAGGAACAGGAAATAATAGAAACAACTATTACGGCCGCATAACCAAGGAGGCTGCCTACTCCATATTAGCCATCACCTATTTAAACGGACAGGTTTATACTGGGAAAAGTTCTTGGCAGGAATCCATTGCCGCCAGTGATATGGTCATAAACTCTGGGGGCTACAGCCTGCCTCTAAATTTCCTGGACAACTTTGTGGCGAACAATCATACCTCCCCGGAGTTCATTTATGCCATCACGGTAGACCCCGGTAGAAACGGAGGGGCGAACAACTTTGTGCTTAGGGGCACCCATGACTCCCATAGGTTCAAATACAACCTGCCTTTCACGCCCCAAAATGGCTTTACTGTGCTTGAAATGGCCTATGACCGCTATGAGGATCAGGATGTGCGCAAGAGCTTATTTCTTTTGGGCCCCCAAACGGACGCCAACGGAAGACCCCTTCCTAGAAATACTGGGGCAGGGCAGTTGGTATTAGTGCCTCACCAAAACATCACCAATTCGGCAGAAAACGAAGGCTACCGGTTGGTGAAGTGGCAGCCAGATCCGTCATGGGTGGGTCAGTCAGGGAATAATGACGTCGCCTTGATCCGGTTCGCGGAGATTCTGCTCACCAAAGC
Source organism: Rufibacter glacialis (assembly GCF_008271745.1). Classification (GTDB taxonomy): domain Bacteria; phylum Bacteroidota; class Bacteroidia; order Cytophagales; family Hymenobacteraceae; genus Nibribacter; species Nibribacter glacialis. The sequence goes on from NZ_VKKZ01000022.1 coordinate 161,280, forward strand.
CGAGGCCTTGTTGCGATCAGGAGGCTCTGCCGCTGAAGCCTTACGCCTTGTGAACCGGGTGAGAACCAGAAGCAATGCTACGCCACTGGCTACCGTCACCCTTACTGACATCTATGACGAAAGGGCGCGGGAACTCATTTGGGAAGGTTCCAGAAGAAGGGATATGATACGGTTTGGCACCTTCCTGACCTGGGACTGGAGATTCAGGACCACCGATTCTCCCAAGTTCAGGGAGCTGTTTCCGGTGCCTATTATTGAATTGAATGCCAATCCCAACCTGACGCAGAACCCTGGTTATTAAGTTTCAGCTTCTTTTCAACTTGCTAGATATTCCCCATGCTAATGAACATCAATTCCATGAATAAAAGAAAAGCCCAAAGAATTCCTTCCCCTGTGAAACAGGGGATAGGCATTCTGTTAGCGTTTTTGGGCACCACAGGCGTGTCGGTGTCGGCCCAGGCCCAGGTAATTGGGGGCGTGGATTACTCAGACCGGGCACACGTAGACAAAACCTTTGACATGGCCGGCACTGATATCTTCGGGCAACGGTTCCCCTCTGAGAGCCTGACTATTCCAGACCCCGTCACCGGGGTGAAAATCACGGCGCTTACTACCTCCAGGCACAGCAGTTCCAAGATATACCAGGACCACCCCAACTGGACGGCAGACGGGAAATATATTGTCTTTACCTCTAACCGTAATACAGCAGCCGGCGGCAATGTTACGTTTGCGGCCAATGCTGGGGCTCCCCGCAGGGAAAGGCAGTTCTACGCCATTTCCATGGACACCCATGAAATTGTACAGGTGACCACCGGCGCCGGGGTGGGGGATCTCCTGCTGGGCCACAAAAGAAACGTGGCCTTCCGGATAAGGGACAACCAGGTGATAGAGCTGAACCTGGGTGAGCTGCTCAAAGACAGCGAAGCCGGCCAGGTGAAACCGCCCGGCAGCTATGAAAAAGTGGTGGCCACCATTCCCAGTGACCTTAAACCGGGTGGGTCTTGTCTGGATATCAATGATAAGCGGATCTTCTTCTCCACCAGAGTAGGGGAAGCGAATTCAGCCATCCACAGCATTGACCTGGACACGAAAAAGACGACCAAACTGGTGGAGGTGCCTTTCCGGACGGGCCACTTTCAGGCAAACCCTTTTGTCTCTGGCGAGATGATGTACTGCTGGGAAACCGGTGGTGATGCTCCGCAACGCATGTGGGTTTTAACGGTGGACAAGAACGGAAAGGCCACCAACCGCCCCGTGTACAAAGAGAAGGCAGATGAATGGGTCACGCACGAGGTATTTGCCGGGCCAGACCACATCCTTTTCAACGTGATGGGGCATATTGACCGGTTAAAAAAGAACCCCACGGGCATTGTCTTGCACAACATCCGCAACAATGAATCAAAGCTGCTGGGGCAGGCGAAAGAACTGGGAGGGTATTGGCACGCTGCCGGTACAAAAGACCTGAAATGGGCCGTGGGCGACTCTTTTGACGGCAACATTTACCGCCTGAACATAGACCAAGGCACCGCCACCTTATTAACCACCGGGCACCGGCCCAACACCAAAAGCCCGTTCTCCAGCCAGGCACACGCGCACCAATCCATCAGCCCAGACAGGAAATGGGTGCTTTTCAACTCCAGTATGTTAACTGAAAGTGACCTCATGATGGTGCCTCTGCACCCGGATGGCTTATCCCTTAAAAAGTAAGCCAGAAGGAGCGCTTTAGGTCTACTCCGAAGAGCAAATATCAAAGCCGGTGCAACCGAGGTTATTCTTGGTTCGCACCGGCTTTTTGGTTTGGAATTGGAAAAGACTGGGTAAGTTGGGGACGCACTATCCCTGCTAGAAGGAGTCTCTTTATTAGCAGTTAATTAAATGTCGTTTCTGTGAAACCAGCCCCTAAACAAACCTGAAGCCTAATCTATGGCGCAGGAGTTACTTCCTTGTCTTTCCCCAAAGTTCAGAAGGCACGGAAGAAGCTTCTGCGCCATAGGGTGGTAGGCAGTGAGGGACCATAGTTTGGGTTAGCACCAGAACGTTGCCTATAGTGGACAACAGGTGAGGCCTACGAACAAGAGCCTCCTTCCTGAAAGGTCAATGTCATACTTCAATTTTAGCTCTCTTTTCTAAAAACAAGGTAAAAACCTAAAGCAGCAAGGCCATTTTGTTTCCGGATCAAAACCCCACTTTAGCATCTCCTACTTCTTTTGCTGTACCACCACCTATAAGGGCTTTATCCTTATTTGGCAGAGTTGAAGTTTAACACATTTTCATGGATGTGCTATTTCCCGGTTGCTTTACCTGAGGCCACATTCTTTATCTGGACAACATTAATAGGGAGCTCTTTCTAGCCAAAAACAAAGTACCTAGCAACCCCAGGTAGAGGAGGGCATTTTTCATAGCAGTGTTCTTCCCCATGTAAAGCACCAGCGCGTTCATGGAGGAGGTGAGACGAAAAAGAAAGGTAGGGATAGGCAGAAGAGGGAGCTGGCCTTTTAGCCTACCGGGAGGAAAACTGGACAGAGCTATCGTTGATTTCGTATTTGCTTCCTTTGAGCAAGGTAATGACCTCAGCTCCGGCTAACAGCACCGGGCCGTACCCATGCGCGGCATACACATTGATGGGCCGGTAAAAGTAGAAGGCCGGATCAAAAGCCATGCCCGTTCCCACGCAGGTTCCTTCCACCTGGCCTTTGGCGTTGATTTTGGTGGCCACGGCGTTCCAGGCAAGTAGCACCATAGGGCCATACGCCTGTTTGTCAAGCCACCCTCTATTGATGCCGCGGGCAATGGAATACGCGTAAATGGCGGTGGCCGAGGTTTCCAGGTAGGAATTATTGCGGTCAAGGAGCTGGTGCCAGAAACCTTCCCCTGCCTGGTACGCCGCCAAGCCTTTCACGTGCGCCCGTAACTGATCCAGGACTTTAGGGTACCCGGGGTGGTTCTGGGGCAGCACGTCCAGCAATTCAACCAGGGTCATGACGGCCCAGCCATTGGCCCGGGCCCAGTGGAATTGCGGGTGGGGTTCCATGCCTTGTACCCAGCCGTGCATGTACACACCTTTCTCCTTGTTGAACATACGGTCAGAGAACTGCACCACCTGTTTCACCGCATCATCATAATAGCGCTGCTCACCGGTTAATTTTCCCATCTGGGCCAAAGCGGGTACGCTCATGAACAGGTCATCCAGCCAAAGGGTGTTCGGCAAAGGCCGGTTTCGGGCCAAGGTGCCATCGGCGAGCCGAAATTCTTTGTTACTGATATAGTCCAGGTAGTTGTTGATGAGGGGCCGAAGGTCTGACTTGACCACGTTGGCCCGCGAGGCTTTAATCATGGCGGCGGCCATGGCACCCGCATCATCCAGGGCGTGGGGCAGGAGAACCTGCCGCATAGGCGTTTCCAGTTTAGGGTTCTTCTGCAATTCCGTGCGGTAATAAGGTGCCAGATCAGCCAGGAAATTCAGCCGCTGGGTAGTGTAATTGGTAAAGCGCTGGTCACCGGTGGCCTCGCCGGCCAGCAACATGCCGGAATAGGTGACGCCCCACTCGTAGCTGGTGAGCCTAAAATCTCCTTGTTCAATGGCGGAATTTTCATTGAGCTTCTTGAGATCTGTTACCTGTTTGCCGGTTTTCTTGTCCACCACCCGGGCGGGGGTAGCGGCGTCCAGGTAGGAGTGGACCCGGTGCAGGACTTTGGTCACATCCTCTACTTTGGTAGTGCCATAGGGGGTAGGATAATCGGGCTGCATGGCATGGAGCGGCGTGTTGGTGTCAGATACCTTCTTAGGGGTAGTCTGGGCGTCCGCTGCGTGCCAGGAACCAAAAAAAGCCAGGGCCAGGAACGCTTTTCTGGCGTTGCCCCAGAGCCAAGCTTGCGGTTGGCGCGGGGCAGTAAAGGGTATGAAGGTTGCTTCAGGTCTCATGGTATGGATAGTTTTCGGTTACGGTTGTTTTTATCTCACCCTTTTGAAAACAGGCCATAAATGGCTGAAAGCAGGTGAGTTAGACAAAGTAGAAAGAAATTCAGACGAAGCTATCCTGTACTGTCCCGTAGGGAGGAAGGAGCGGCAAAAGTTAACTGTTCAGCGCTTGTTTTTTAGCTGGTGAGGAGGGAAAAGGCCTAAAAAAGGCCTCTTTTTGGAGAAAGAGGCCTTTTTTAGAAGAAAAGGGTTGGTTCTATTTGACCTGCACCTGGACCTCGGCCCCCAGCTGTCTGGCTAGGTCCAGCACGTAGTTCTGAAAAGAGGCGGCCTCTTTGAAGGCCTCGTTGCTCAGTTCCCATCCACCCACGGCGTAATAGGTCACGGGTTGGTTGTCCTGCACCTTCATCTTGGCAAAATACCCTTGGGCCAGCCTGCCCGAGACTGGGGCCTCCACAAAGCCTTGATAGGTGCTTTTGGGTAGGATCAGGGCCAGGCCTAAGAGCCATTCTTTGTTATAGGTTTCGCGGTCATGCGTGAGCAGTACCACCCATTTGTCGTCCACGTTGATTTCCTTCACCGGATCGGTCGGGTCCAGGTTGTTCATGCCAATGAGCAATAGCTCATCGCCCTGCAAGCCAGAAATTCTAGCGGTATTCTGGTAGGCATACATGCCGGGCCAGATGGCGGGGTTTTCCTCCACGGTGTACCGGCGGTTGGTGCCGTCCGGCCTCCAGGCGTGGTACTTCAGGTGCATGACCGAGCGCACGGGGCCTTCGGTGAGAATCTGGAAGCTGGTGCTTTCCACGTTGTTGATGGAGTCATTCACCGTCACCCCTAAGCGGTGAAAGTTATTGTTGATGAGGAGGGCAAGGCCCCCAATGCCCGCTGAGTTACCAACCGCCATGATGTCCCGGCCCCAATCGGCCATGACGTGGTAATTGTCCTCTACTGCCCCGGTAGCGCTAATGCCCACGGTTTCTGGAGACATATACGCCACCCGCTTCCCGAAGAGGTCTTTGGCGTTGCGGCCGTCAAAGTAATGCCGGAACCCAACTTTGTCATTTTCCCAGGAGGGGCCATCGGTTTGGTAGGGCTGGTAGCCGTAGCCAGGGCTTTTGGGTAATTGGTTCGCGTACAGAGTATCACTGGTCTTGGGCTGCACCGGCGTGTCTTTAGACGTGCGCTTGCCAAAACGAACACTGGTCTTGACGGGGTATGCGGGCTTGGTAGGCACCCAGGAAAGCGTCAGGGTCTGTTGGCCGGCAGCGGGAAGGTCTGTCACGAAAAACAGCTCATCCCACTTCTGGTCCCCGTCCAGGTCATCGGTCTGGGCCGCCACGGTGTCGCCGGACTGGGTTAACAAGACGGGGAATGCACCGGTGGCGGAGGGACTTTTGAGCTGGTCTCTCTTAATGGCAATGGCCTTGTCCTGCAAAGCAACCGAAGAACGGTTGGTGAGCACCACCTGCTGTGTGGAGACGCAGGAGACCAGGGAGCAGCTGAAGGAGAAGACCGAAAGTAGGAGGAGTTTTCTATCCATGGCAGATGGGAAGTCAATATAAAACGTAGGATTCCGGGTAGATTTCTGAAAAATAGGCTAAAAACGAATAAAACGTTTCCTTGGGGCGGAGCTTGCCTGGCCGGTGATAGTAGGTGCCCGGTTTCCGCTCCCTTTTTTTAACTCCAGCAAATGCCTACCCCAAATTCTCTTTAGGCAACGTTGCCTTGGGCCTAAAGGTAGCAAGGCAAAGGTCCTGGGCCATCCTGCCGTGCCCTGTTTTTCTGGGGGCAGTAAGGGGGTAGGCGCCGGAAATATTTTTCCTCCCCGGCCTGGCAGGATAGTGCAGGATAGGAAAAGAATTTAGGGTGCTTACTTTTAGAGGAATTGATCAAGCGTGTGATGGGTAGGTTCTTGAAGGATACGTTCTTCCGCCATTTTTTATGGATTTTCTGTCCAAGGAAAGCCAGGCACCAAAGGGAGGCGGTAGTTTAAGGACTTCTTTTAAAAAATCACAGCCGAAACATCTTTTTTGCACCAGTGTTTATACCAGATCCTATGCATGCATGTAGCTTCCCAGGCAAAGTCTTCCTTCTCTGTATAGGGCTCCTATACACCGGGCAGGCGCTGGCGCAAAGGCAGATGGAATACCTGGGCAGAGGGTTGGTAGCGGTGCCCATAGGATCAGGTTCCGTGTATGTGGGTTGGCGGTTTCTGGGAAACGAGCCCGAAAACCTGACCTTCAACTTATACCGGAAAACCGGGAGCAGCAAAGCCGTTAAGGTAAACCAAAGCCCAATTACCACTAGCACCAACTACCTAGACCCCAAGGCAGACCTGCGGCAACCCACCGCTTATTTTGTGCGGCCTGTATTGCAGGGCAAAGAGCAGGAAGCCTCAGAGCCGGTGAAGGTGTGGACCCAGCAGTATCTTTCTATCCCTTTGAAGACGCCCCAAGGCTACACGCCCAATGACGCCTCAGTAGGGGATCTGGATGGCGATGGGGAATACGAGATCATCTTGCACCAAACAGGGCAAGGCCGGGATACCCCCTCCAAGGGTTTCACCGACGAGCCCATCTTTCAGGCCTACAAGCTGGATGGTACGCTGCTCTGGACCATCAACCTGGGCAAGAACATCAGAGAAGGCGCGCATTATACCCAGTTCATCGTCATGGACATGGACGGAGACGGCAAGGCCGAATTCGCCTGCAAAACCGCCGACGGCACCATAGACGGCGCCGGCAAAGCCCTGGGTGATAAAGCCAAAGACTGGCGGGATGCTGACGGGAAAATACTTCAGGGCCCTGAATTCTTTACCGTGTTCAACGGCCAGACCGGAGCGGCCTTGGCCACGGCTGACTACCTTCCGGGGCGCGGAAACCTGGCGGGCTGGGGGGGCGTAGGCGGCAACGGCGGCAATGACGCTACCGGAAACCGCGTAGACCGCTTTGTGGCCGGCGCCGCTTATCTGGACGGGAAACTGCCTAGCGTGCTTATGTGCCGGGGCTACTACGGCCGCAGCGTCATTGCTGCCTGGGATTACCGCGGCGGCCAACTCACCTCGCGCTGGGTATTCGACTCCCAGGATGGAGAAAACCCTTATTCCGGCATGGGCAACCACGGTCTCAGCATAGCAGACGTGGACCAGGATGGCAAAGACGAGATCATTTACGGCGCCATGGTAGTGGACGACAACGGCCAGGGCTTGTTCACCACGGGCTTGCGCCACGGCGATGCCCTGCACGTGACAGAACTGGACCCTTCCCGGCCGGGATTGGAGGTGTTCGGAATTCATGAGAATGAGCATTCTACCTCAGGCCCGGGTGCTGCTTTGTATGACGCCAGAACCGGCGCCATCCTTTGGAGAGGACTAGAAGGGCAGGATGTAGGCAGAGGCGTGGCCGCTGACATTGACCCAACCAACCCAGGAGCAGAGATGTGGTTTTCAGGTTCCAACGGCTTGTTGAACCTAAAAGAACAAAAGATCGGCCCCAATCCACCTTCCACCAACTTCGTGATCTGGTGGGATGGGGACCTCACCCGGGAGCTTTTAGACGGCAACCACATTGACAAATACCGGGGCGGGCGCCTTGTCACGGCAGAAAACTGCGCCTCCAACAACGGCTCCAAATCTACCCCTGCATTAAGTGCCGACATCTTGGGAGATTGGCGCGAGGAAGTCATCTTCCGGACGAAGGATAACCAGGAACTGCGCATTATTACTACCACCATGCCCACCTCCCACCGGTTTCTTACCCTCATGCATGACCCCCAGTACCGGATGGCCATTGCCTGGCAGAATGTGGCCTATAACCAGCCTCCGCACCCAAGTTTCCATATAGGAGAAGGCATGCAGCCCATTAAACGTACCCCCATCACCATTGTCAAAAGGAAAAACAGCAACTAGAGAACCATGCACCTGAAAAAACTTTTTGCCTTTGCCTTTCTCCTTCTCCTGGCAGCAGGCCTTCTGGCTGGGTTCACCCAGAAAACCAAGCCAACGCTGTACATCATCGGCGATTCCACCGTCCGGAACACGGGTGACGGGTATGGGGGTTGGGGATCTTATATCGCGGAGCTGTTTGACACGACCAGGATCTCGGTGAGCAACCAGGCCATGGCCGGCCGAAGCACCCGCACCTTCCTCAAGGAAAAACGCTGGGACAAGGTGCTGGCTACGCTCAAGCCTGGTGATTTCGTGATCATGCAGTTCGGGCACAATGAAGGCAGCGTGCCAGACACCAGCAAAGCAGGTTACCGGGGCGTGTTGCGAGGCACCGGCGAAGAAACAAAGGAACTGATCTGGAAAGACGGGGAAAAAGAGGTGGTGCACACCTACGGCTGGTACCTGCGCAAATTTGTAAGGGAAGCCAAAGCCAAAGGAGCTACGCCCATTATTGCCTCCATGATTCCGCGCAACCAATGGAAAGAGGGCAAAGTGGTGCTGGCAAACCAGGATTTTGGGAAATGGGCGGCGGAAACCGCCCAGGCAGAGAATATCCTGTTTATTGACCTGAACAAAATCACCGCTGCTAAATACGACAAGCTGGGGCCAGAGCAGGTAAAAGCGCTTTTCCCCACTGACCACACACACACCAACCCCCAGGGCGCCCGAATCAATGCGGCCTCCGTGGTGGAAGGCTTGAAAATGAACAAAAAGCACCCTTTGGTAAAATACCTGAAGAAATCCTGAAAGCTTTTCTTCCCTCCCCACTAGTTGTCCTGCATACCGTGAATGCCCTATGAAAATACCTGTCCTGCCCCACCACCGTTTGAACAAGAGAAAACCTACTGGTTTTCTGCTTCTGCTATGCCTGACATTTGCTGTTTCCTGCGCGGTTTTGAAAACTTATGAGCCAAAGCCCACCCTCTTTCTCATTGGCGACTCTACTGTGAAGAACGGCCGGGGAGATGGCGGCGGGGGCTTGTGGGGCTGGGGCAGTTTCCTGGCCAACCATTTTGACACCACCAGGATTAAGGTGGAAAACCACGCCTTGGGCGGCACCAGCAGCCGCACCTTCCGCACCCAAGGCCATTGGGACAAGGTCTTGCCCAAAGTGAAAGCCGGTGACTTTGTCATGATCCAGTTCGGGCACAATGACAGCAGCCCCGTGAATGACACCCTTCGGGCCCGGGGTACTATCAAGAATAACAGCGAGGAAACGCAGGAGATTGACAACCTCATCACCAAGAAGCAGGAGGTGGTGCATTCGTATGGTTGGTACCTGCGGCAGTTCATCTCTGAGGTGCAGGCCAAGGGCGCCACGGCCATTGTTTTGTCGCCGGTGCCCAGAAATACCTGGAAAGACGGAAAGGCCAACCGCAACCGGCAGGACTACGGCCAATGGGCCGCCGAGGCCGCCGCCCAGATGAATGCGCCCTTCCTTGACCTGAACGGCATCATTGCTGACCGTTATGAGAAAGAAGGTGAGGCCAAGGTGAGAAGCACCTATTTTAACACCAAAGACCATACCCACACCATTGAGGCCGGGGCCCGGGTAAACGCCGCCGCCGTGGCAGAGGGAATCAGGCAGAACAAGAAGCTGGAGTTGAATAAGTACCTCCTGAAGCCGGGCAGAACCGCCCGCTTATAAGTATCTCCGGGGCTGCAAAGTGTGGATCTGTTTTGAGCCCGTTTTAGTTAAAGCAGCCTTGAAACGGCCTTTTGGCTTACCCTATTTTCTCCTCCTCAGCAAGGAGGCATTAAACAGGGGCTAGCAGAGTTTCACTCATAACATGTTTACAAGCAATTTTCATAAAAACACCCTCAAAATGACAAACCGAATAATCTTGCTGAGAAGCTTCTTCCTGTTCAGTTTTCTATTGCTCTTTAGCGTGGCCCAGGCCAAGCCAGGAAAATTGCCTAAAAAGAAAAAGATCCTCAAAACCCTGCGGCTCACCAACGACTACTTCATGCAGAAGTGGCCCGACCCAGGCAAGGAGATTGTCACCAATAAAACCCGGCCCAGCAACATCTGGACCCGCGGCATCTACTACATTGGCCTCATGGAACTGTACCGCACAGACCCGCAGCAGCGATACTATGATTACGCGGTAGATTGGGGGCAGAAACATAATTGGGGCTTGACAGGGGGTGATCATGTGCGTCATGCTGATTATCAGACCTGCGGCCAAACGTACATTGACCTGTATAAAATAGATCCGAAGCCAGAGCGCATTCGTTCTATCAAAGCCTCTATGGATAACATGGTGAACAGCACCAAGGTCAATGACTGGGATTGGATTGACGCCTTGATGATGGCGATGCCCTTGTACACCCAGTTAGCGCAGGTGTACCCGGAAAGTGCCGACAGCTACTACAAAAAAATGCACGAGATGTACCTGGCTACTAAAAACGAGATTGGCGGGGGGCTATACAACCAGGAGCACGGGCTGTGGTGGAGAGATAAAGATTTTGTGCCGCCGATGAAATCGCCGAACGGGAAAGATATCTACTGGTCCAGAGGAAACGGTTGGGTAGTAGCTGCGCTGGTGCGGGTGATGAGCATGCTGCCGAAAGACCATCCCAACTACCAGGAATACCAGAAGACGTACCTGGAAATGATGAAGGCACTCGTTCCGATTCAGCGGGAAGATGGCTTTTGGAACGTGAGCTTGCATGACCCGAATCATTTTGGCGGGAAAGAAACCTCTGGTACGGCGCTGTTTGTCTACGGCATGGCCTGGGGCGTGAACAATGGCCTCTTGGATAAAAAAATGTACACCCCCATCATAGCCAAAGCCTGGAATGCCATGACCAAAGATGCCGTTCACCCCAATGGATTCCTGGGCTACCTGCAAGGCACCGGCAAAGAACCAAAAGACGGGCAGCCGGTATCTTACACCAGCAAGCCAGATTTCGAGGATTATGGCCTGGGTTGTTTCCTGCTAGCCGGAACCGAAATCACGAAAATGAAATAGGCTTTGCCTTAAACAAGAACCAGAAAGCTATTATATAGGCTTTCTGGTTCTTGTTCTAATTACCCCTTACCCTTGGGTCTTTCCTGCTGTGGGACCCTTCCATTTTTAGGTTTGATTCTACTCCAACTAGCATGTTAAAAGGTAATCGCCTGCAGGGGCTTTGTGTAGCACTTCTTTTCTTTGGATGCACTGCTGCTTTTGCCCAGAAAACCACGGTCAAGTTTGATTTCGGCAGCGGCAAAGTGGCCAAAGGATTTACCGGCGCCACGGCAAAGGATGTGTATTCAGAAGCGAAAGGCTACGGGTTTGAACCGGCTACCCCGGTCACGGCGGTAGACCGGGGTAGCAAAGATGCGCTGAAGGGCGATTTTGTGACAAGCGAGAAGCCCTTCTATTTTTCAGTGAAGGTGCCGGAAGGCAACTACAAGGTGACCGTCACCTTGGGCGACCCTAAAGGGAAATCCGCCACCACCGTGAAGGCGGAATCACGGCGCCTGATGCTGGAGAACATCCAGACCCAGGCAGGGCAGTCGGTGAGCAAGACTTTTATTGTACATATCAAAGACCGCAAAATAAACGACACCAAGCAGGTAAGCCTGAAGCCCCGGGAGCTGACCAAGCTGGACTGGGACAACAAGCTCACCCTGGAATTTAGCCAGAAACCTGCCTTGGCAGCGGTGGAGATTACCAAAGTGGAAGACCAAATCACCGTTTTCCTGGCGGGGAATTCCACGGTGGTCAACCAGGAAGATGAGCCCTGGGCCTCCTGGGGGCAGATGATTCCCCGTTTTTTCAAACCCGGGGTAGCCATTGCCAACCACGCTGAGTCAGGCTTGTCGTTGGGCAGCTTTATTGGGAGCCACCGGCTGGAGAAGATCCTGAGCGTTCTCAAGCTGGGCGACTATGTTTTCGTGGAATTTGGGCACAACGATGAAAAGGAAAAAGGACCCAACGCAGGCCCTTATAAGTCTTACACCGAGCGGCTTCGCCTGTTTGCCAGCGAGGTGAAAAGCAAGGGCGGTCATCTGGTGATTTTGACGCCTACGGCCAGAAGGTCTTTCAACGAACAAGGGGATATGACCAACTCGCACGGGGATTACCCAGACGCGGCCAAAAAAGTAGCCGAGCAGGAGAAGGTTCCCCTCATAGACCTAACCGCGCACACCACTACTTTGTATGAGACGCTAGGGGTAGAGGGTTCTAAAAACGCCTTCGTGATTTACCCAGAGCAGAACCTGAATGACAACACGCATTTCAATCCCTACGGGGCATACCAAATCGCTAAAATGGTGGCAGAGGGAATAAAGGCCCATAACCTCAACCTGGCGGCCTACTTGCAGGAACTTCCTACCTATGACCCCAAAAAGCCTGATCCGTTTAAAAACTTTAACTGGCCCCCCAGCCCTAGTGCCAGTTTGCTGAAACCAGACGGGAATTAGCCTCAAGCTTAAGGAAGTAGTTGAAAGTAAAAGGTCCTTTCTCCTGACTTCCTATTGGTTAAAAAAGCCTTCCTTATGCCTGTTAAATCAAAAGTGCCACCCCAGTGTTCTTGCTGAAAATAGTATGAAGCAACTTCTATCCTTTCTTCTTTTATCTATTACCCTGATTTCCTGTACGGTACTGCCAAAGCAACCTGCGCAAGAGGAGGTGTATCTCTTCTCCTACTTCAAAGGAAACGGCGACGGTTTGCACTTGGCCTATAGCCAGGACGGGTACCAATGGAAGGCGCTCAAAAACGACTCTATCTTTCTCAAACCAACTGCGGGTATTGACAAATTGATGCGGGACCCTTGCATTATTAGGGGCGGAGACGGCAAATTCCACATGGTCTGGACGGTGAGTTGGAACGAGAAAGGAATAGGATACGCTAGTTCAGAGGATCTCCTGCATTGGTCGGAGCAAAAGTTTATTCCCGTAATGGCGCATGAGCCAAACGCCCGCAACACCTGGGCCCCGGAGATTACCTATGATGCCAGGAACAAAGAGTACCTGATCTATTGGGCCACTACCATTACCGGTCTGTACCCTGAAACGCAATCTGCCATGGATAAGGCATACAACCACCGCATCTACTACGCCACCACCAAAGACTTCAAAGACATTAGCCCCACCAAGCTGCTGTATGAGCCGGGGTTTAATGTCATAGACGCCAGTATTGTCAAAGACCAAAACCGGTACGTCATGTTCCTGAAAGACGAAACCCGGGAACCGGCGCAGAAAAACCTTAAAGTAGCCTACAGCAAGAACCTCACGGGACCCTACTCGGCGGCCGGTCCTCCCATCACCGGCAACTATTGGGCAGAAGGCCCCACCACCCTGCAACTGGGGAAGAAGTGGATCGTCTACTTTGATAAATACACGCAGCGTGCCATGGGGGCCGTGCAGTCTGAGGATCTGGAAACCTGGGAAGATATCTCAGATAAAATCTCTTTTCCGCAAGGAATGCGGCATGGCACCATCTTCAAGGTGAGCAAGCACGAGTTTGAGAAACTGTTGCAGTAAGCACCTCCCAAAACAAGCTCGGTATCCGCTGCCCCACCTCTTGGAATCCTTTTATTTCCCAGATGTGAAATAGCCAAAGGGTTCAAACCAAGGTTTTTCCAGTGCGACTTATTCAGGCAAAGCTGGAGCGCGGAAACCGGGAGAAGAAGCTGCGGGCCTGTAGTACCACTCGTAGGAGCCTCCCTATTTTCCCGCAAGCCTTTTCCCTCTGAGAAGCAGAGCCAACCGTCCAAAGTATTTTCCTGAAAACAGCTGCTTGCCATGACAGTACAGGATAGTGTTTATCTGCCATCCTTCTATCTTGAGTCATCATTCATTCTAGACCCACGTTATGCAGGCACTTCTTGGCGTTCTTTTCCACTTTATCGGCGGTTTCGCTTCCGGTAGCTTTTATATCCCTTACAAGAAGGTAAGGAATTGGGCCTGGGAGTCTTACTGGATTGTGGGCGGCATTTTCTCCTGGCTTTTTGCCCCTTTGGTAGCAGCGTACCTGACCGTTCCTGATTTCATGGGCATCATCAGCAGAACAGATTCCACCACGGTCATGTGGACTTACCTGATGGGACTTTTCTGGGGAGTGGGGGGCCTTACCTTCGGGTTGGGCATGCGCTACCTGGGCGTTTCCCTGGGTATGTCGTTCATCCTGGGTTTCTCCTCCGCCTTCGGGGCGTTGGTGCCACCTATCTACCGCGATTTTGTGGGTACTACCGACGGGGAGACCTTCACCGGGATGCTGAGCAGCCCCGGCGGGCAGGTAGTTTTGCTGGGCATTGCGCTCTGCCTGGTGGGCATTGCGGTCTGCGGAAAAGCGGGCACCATGAAAGAGAAGGAGATGACCACCGAGCAGAAAACCGAAGGCATCAAAGAATTCGACATTAAAAAAGGCTTCACGGTAGGCATCATCTCGGGTGTCTTGAGCGCCTGCTTCAACTACGGAATTGAGGCCGGCAAACCCATGGCCCTGGAAGCGGTGCAGATGGGCGGCAATCCTCTTTTCCAGAACAACGTCACCTTTGTGGTGATTCTCTGGGGCGGCCTTACCACCAACTTCATCTGGTGCATGATCCTGAACGCCCGCAACAAGACCTTCAGCAATTACACAGATAAAGGCACTCCCTTGCTGAGGAATTACCTGTTCTCGGCCCTGGCCGGGGTCACCTGGTTTATGCAGTTCTTTTTCTACGGCATGGGCGAAAGCAAACTGGGCAACGGCGCCAGTTCCTGGATTCTGCACATGGCCTTCATCATCCTGATCTCCAGCGTGTGGGGCATGGCCCTGGGTGAGTGGAGAGGCGTACGGCGCAAAACCTTTAGAACCATTCTGGCGGGCGTAGCCGTGATCATGACCTCCATCATGGTGGTGGGCCTGGGAAACTCCTTTTAAATCAGAGGCGCGTTTAGCATCTGATTTCCTGAAAACATACCAAAAACAGCGCCTTTCCTTGACAGAGGGCGCAATCAACCATCTACACTTTCATATTGTGTTTTATGTCAGAAGTTAAGACAAACACCACATTCAAGCACGTGAGCTATCTGTGGGACGAGGCCAAGGCGGCCGAACTGGAGGGCGATGAGGTAGCACTGCTGATCTACCGCTCTAACCTGTTGGGGGCAGACCTGCGCCTGACGAATTACGGCGGGGGAAACACCTCCTGCAAGACCACGGCCAAGGACCCCTTGACCGGTCAGGAGACGGAGGTGATGTGGATCAAAGGTTCCGGCGGTGACATTGGGACCCTGAAGAAAAGTGGTTTGGCGGCTTTGTACGTAGACCGGCTCAGAAGCCTGGAGAGTGTCTACCGCGGCATTGCCCACGAAGACGAGATGGTGGAGCTGTTCAACCACAGCATCTTTGACCTGGCCTCCAAAGCCCCGTCCATTGACACGCCTTTGCACGGTTTTCTGCCGTTCAAGCACATAGACCACCTGCACCCAGACGCGGCCATCGCCATTGCGGCGGCCAAAGACGGCAAGCGCATCACCGAAGAACTCTTTGGTGGGGCCATTGGCTGGGTAGACTGGCAGCGCCCGGGCTTCGACCTGGGATTACAGCTGCGCCAGTGCCTGAACGAGAACCCCGGCATCAGGGGCATCATGCTGGGTTCGCACGGCCTTTTCACCTGGGGTGACACCGCCTATGAAAGCTACTTGAACACCCTGGAGGTGATTGAGCAGTGTGCTGAATATTTAGAAGAAAACTATGCTAAAAACGGTCCGGCCTTCGGCGGAGCCAGAATAGAGAGCCTGCCTGCTGGGCAGCGCCTGCAACAAGCCGCGGCTTTGGCTCCGGTCTTGCGAGGTTTCTGCTCCAGCGAGCGCCACATGGTGGGCCATTTCACCGATGATGCCCGCGTGCTGGAGTTTACCAACTCCCATGATTTGGACCGGTTGGCGCCCCTGGGTACCAGTTGCCCAGACCACTTCCTGCGCACCAAGATCAGCCCGTTGGTACTGGACCTGCAGCCCGGTGAGGATCTGTCTGACGTGAAGGTTTTGAAGGAGCGTTTAGCGCCTGCTTTTGCTCAATACCGCCAGATGTATACCCAGTACTACGAATCCTGCAAGCACCCCAACAGCCCGGCCATCAGAGATACCAACCCGGTGATCATCCTGTACCCGGGAGTGGGCATGTTCTCCTTCTCCAAAGACAAGCAGACCGCCCGCGTGGCTTCTGAGTTCTACGTGAACGCCATCAACGTGATGAAAGGAGCCGAGGCCATTTCAGAATACACCTCTTTGCCGCGTCAGGAAGCCTTTGACATTGAGTACTGGCTCCTGGAAGAAGCCAAGCTGCAGCGCATGCCAAAGCCTAAAGCCCTTTCCGGCAAGATTGCCCTGATCACGGGAAGTGCCGGGGGGATTGGCAAAGCCATCGCGAAGAAGTTTGTGGAGGAAGGCGGCGTGGTGATCCTGAACGACATGAACGAGGAACGCCTGCAAAGTGCCGGCGAGGAGTTCAAGAAGCAGTACGGCAAAGATTCCTACGCCACGGCTACCCTGGATGTGACCAAGAGCGACGAGATTCACGAGGCATTTGCCACCGCGGCCCTGGCTTTTGGGGGCATTGACATCGTGATCAACAACGCGGGCCTGTCCATCTCCAAAACCATTGAAGCCCACCAGGAGAAAGACTGGGACTTGCTGTATGATGTGTTGGTGAAGGGCCAATTCTTCGTGACGCAGGCCGCGGTGGAAGTGATGCGCAAGCAAGCCATTGGCGGCGATATCCTCAACATCGTGAGCAAGAACGCCCTGGTGAGCGGACCCAACAACGCCGGTTACGGCAGCGCAAAAGCCGCCCAGCTGCACCTGAGCCGCCTCAATGCCGCCGAACTAGGCGCCGACGGAATCCGGGTGAACGTGGTGAACCCCGACGCGGTGATCTCAGACAGCAACATCTGGGCCGGTGGCTGGGCCGAAGGGCGGGCGAAAGCCTACGGCATCACCGTAGAGGAACTGCCGGCTTACTACGCCAAACGCACGCTGCTGAATCAGATCATTCTGCCGGAGGACATCGCCAATGCCTGCTTCGCCTTTGTGGGCGGACTGCTGAGCAAATCCACGGGAAACATGCTCAACGTGGACGGCGGCGTGGCCATCGCCTTCCCCAGGTAGCCGGCTAAGGCAATCGTTTTGGCGCTGTTTCTCTGGAAATGGCCCCAAAACGATTTAGCTTACCCTTGAACTACCGTGAAATGAGCTGAGGAAAGGGCATTGCCACAAGCTTCGCTGTTTTCAGGCGGTTTTCTGAAAATCAAGACCAAAACCCATGTCCCATCCTTCTCTCTCCGGAGGGGGGACCTAACAAACAAAGCCATGCAACTAGAGAAATATAAAATAGACGAATTCAACCACAGCCAGCAGGCGGAACATACGCGCAAGTTTGAGTTCCTGGCCGAGGGGCTTCCCAAGGTGGAGGAGGTGCTGCAGAAGCTGGTGGATTTTCAGATTGCCATTCCTTCGTGGGCCTTGGGAACCGGCGGAACCCGTTTCGGGCGTTTCTCCGGGGGCGGCGAGCCCAGAAGCCTGGAAGAGAAGATTGAGGACGTGGGCTTGCTGCACGCCTTGAACCGCTCCAGCGGGGCCATCTCGCTGCACATTCCCTGGGACATTCCGCAGGACTACAAAGCCACCAAAGCCCTGGCGGCCCAATTCGGGCTCAAGTTTGATGCCGTCAACTCCAACACGTTCCAGGACCAAGCGGACCAGGCCAAGAGCTACAAGTTCGGGTCTATGCAACACGTGGACCGGGCGGTGCGCCAACAAGCCATTGACCATAATATTGAGGTGATCAAACACGGCGTGGAACTGGGTTCAGATTCGTTGACCGTTTGGCTCGCCGATGGCTCCAGCTTCCCGGGCCAGCTGAATTTCCGGAAGGCGTTCCAGAACACGCTGGAGTGCCTGCAGGAGGTGTACGCCGCCTTACCAGATAACTGGAAAGTGTACGTGGAGTACAAAGCCTTCGAACCCAATTTCTATTCCACCACCGTGGGCGATTGGGGCCAGTCTTTGCTGTACGCGAACAAACTGGGTCCTAAAGCTTATACCCTGGTAGACCTTGGGCACCATTTGCCCAATGCCAACATTGAGCAGATCGTTTCTCTGCTCTTGATGGAAGGCAAGTTGGGCGGGTTCCACTTCAACGATTCCAAGTACGCAGATGATGACCTAACTGCCGGCAGCATCAAGCCTTACCAACTGTTTTTGATCTTCAATGAACTGGTAGAGGGCATGGACGCCCGAGGCATGAACCACGCCACTGATCTGGGTTGGATGATTGACGCCTCGCACAACCTGAAAGACCCATTGGAAGATCTGTTGCAGTCGGTGCAGGCCATCATGATTGCCTATGCGCAGTCGTTAATGGTAGACAGAACCGCCTTGAATGAGGCCCAGCAGCAGAACGACGTGGCCCGGGCGCAGGAAATCCTGCAAGACGCTTTCCGTACTGATGTGCGGCCCTTGGTGGCCGAGGCGCAAATGCGGGCGGGCGGAGCCGTGAACGCCTTGCAACTGTACCGTCAGCTGAAGGTGCGGGAGAACCTGATTCAGGAAAGAGGCCTTAAAACCGTTTCCTCTGGTTTATAGGCAAAGACGAAGACCTTGAGGTTGGAACGAGAGAAGGAAGAGGGTGAACCTTCCCTTTCTATTCTCTCTTTCACTCCATCACTCCATCACTCAATTAACCAAGGCATGCAGAAGATACCGGTAATCGCCATCTTTGACGTGGGCAAGACCAACAAGAAGCTGTTCCTCTTTGATGAGCACTATCGGATCGTGTATGAGCGGACGGCTAAGTTTACCGAGACGGTAGATGAAGACGGTGACCCGTGCGAAAACCTGGAAAGCCTGCGGTTATCGGTGTTTGATTCTTTGCGGGCGGTCTTCAAACGGCCTGAATTTGAGATCAAGGCCATCAACTTCTCCACTTACGGGGCCAGTTTCGTGTACGTAGACGAAGACGGCAAGCCGCTCACGCCCCTTTACAATTACCTGAAACCCTATCCTGAGGAGCTGCAGAAGCAGTTCTACGCTACCTACGGGGGAGAGGAGAATTTTTCAAAGGAAACCGCCTCGCCGGTGCTGGGTAGTCTCAACTCAGGCATGCAGTTGTACCGGATTAAGCAGGAGCAGCCCGTGGTATTCCAGCAGATGAAGTACGCGCTGCACTTGCCTCAATACCTCAGCTCCCTTATTTCCGGCGAGTTTTATTCAGACATCACCAGCATAGGCTGCCATACCAACCTCTGGGATTTTACCAAAGGGGATTACCACGCGTGGGTAGACCAGGAAGGCATACGGGAGAAACTGGCCCCGCTGAAAGGAGCCGACGAGGTGCTTTCGGCCTGTTTTCCGGGAAACACCTACAAAGTAGGCATTGGGCTGCATGACAGTTCGGCGGCGTTGATCCCGTACCTGGTGAATTTCCAGGAACCATTTGCCCTGATCTCCACCGGTACCTGGTGCATCACGCTCAACCCGTTCAATACCGCGCCCCTCACGGCCGAGGAGTTGAAGCAGGATTGCCTCAGTTATCTACAGTACAAAGGCAAACCCGTGAAGGCCTCCCGTTTCTTTGGCGGGTATGAGCATGAACAGGAGGTGAAACGCATCGCCATCCATTTTGACATGAGTACCGCTTTGTTCAAGACATTGGAGTATCACCCGGAGATCATCCAGAAACTGCAGCGAAACCAGAGAACTCCAGAAGTCAACCAGGAGAAAGGCAATGCCTTGCCCACCTCCGGTTTTGCGGAGCGGGATCTGGCGGCTTTTTCAAACGGGGTAGAGGCCTACCACCAGTTCATGCTGGACTTGGTGGCGCAGCAGGTGGCTTCGAGCCAATTGGTGCTGCAGGATACTGGGGTAAAACGGATTTTTGTGGACGGAGGCTTCGGTAAGAACGCCATTTACATGAACCTGTTGGCCGGCCATTTTCCAGAGAAGGAAGTGTACGCCGCTTCCCTGGCGCAGGCTACCGCCATTGGTACGGCCTTGGCCATACACCCGCAGTGGAACACCAAGCCGTTTCCCAATGATCTCATTGAACTGAAATATTACGCAGTAACCCACCAGGAGGCATAGAAGATGACGGTAGGGCTTTTCATTCCTTGTTACGTGGATCAGTTTTACCCCAACGCGGCCATTGCCACGCTGGAACTGCTGGAGAAAGCAGGAGTGAAGGTGGTGTACCCCCAGCGGCAGACCTGCTGCGGGCAACCCATGGCCAACTCCGGGTTTGAGCACCTCACCAAAGACTGCAACGAGCTCTTTGTGCAGAACTTCGCCCAATTTGATTATATCGTGTCTCCCTCGGGAAGCTGTGTGTTGCACATCAAAGACCACCTGCACTCAGAGAAGCACGAAGACCAGGCCCAGGGCATACGAGGGAAAGTTTACGAGTTAGTGGAATTCCTGACGGATGTGGTGAAAGTAGAGAAACTGACTGCCCGCTTCCCGCACAAGGTAGGGCTGCACCAGAGCTGCCACGGCCAACGGGGTCTGGGATTGGCGCAGATGTCAGAATTGGTGGCCCCGGCCTTTTCCAAGCCTGAGCAACTGCTGAGCATGGTGCAGGACCTGGAACTGATCTCGCTTTCCCGGAAAGACGAGTGCTGCGGTTTTGGGGGCACGTTTTGCGTAGCGGAGGAAGCCGTCTCCGTAAAGATGGGCAAAGACCGCGTAGCGGACCACCTGCAACACCAGGCCGAGGTCATCACGGGAGCCGACATGAGTTGCCTTATGCACTTGGAAGGCATTCTGAGAAGGCAGAAAAGCAACGTGAAGGTGATGCACATCGCCGAGATCTTAAACGCGCAGGAGGGATGAGGATGAAGGAAGAGCACACCAAAGACCACGCGGCACTGGCCGAGGATTTCAACCAGGACGAACCACGGGTCAACTGGCACGACGAGACGCTCTGGTTTATCCGGGAGAAGCGCGACCGGGCCGCCTTTGCCATCCCAGACTGGGAGCTGCTGCGCGAGACGGCCTCGCAGATCAAATTCCATACCCTGTCTAACCTGAGCCAGTATTTGCAGCAGTTTGAGGCCAATGCCCAAGCCAATGGTATGACGGTGCATTGGGCAGCCGATGCGCAGGAGCATAACCAGATCGTGCACTCCATTCTCCAGCAGCACGGGGTGACCCAAATGGTGAAAAGTAAATCCATGCTCACCGAGGAATGCCACCTGAACGATTACCTGGAACAGCAAGGCCTGGAGGTGATCGATTCTGATTTAGGGGAACGCATTGTGCAGCTGGCCAAAGAGCCGCCCAGTCACATTGTGCTGCCCTGTATCCATTTAAAGAAAGAGGAAATAGGCAATATCTTCCACCAGCACCTGGGCACCGAGGCCGGCTTGTCGGACCCGCAGATTTTAACCGAAACTGCTCGCCAGCACCTGCGCGAGACGTTCCTGACCCGTAAGGCGGCCCTTACCGGAGTGAACTTCGCTATTGCCGAAACCGGGGAGTTCGTGGTCTGCACCAATGAGGGCAACGCCGATATGGGTGCTCACCTGGCAGATGTGCACATTGCCAGCATGGGAATTGAAAAGCTGATTCCCAGACGGTCTGATTTAGGGGTGTTTTTACGATTATTGACCAGAAGCGCCACCGGTCAGCCCATTACCACCTATTCCAGCCACTTCAAGAAGCCCCGTCCCGGGCATGAACTGCACCTCATTTTGGTAGACAACGGCCGCAGCGTGCAGTTAGGGCGCGAGGATTTCCGGAACTCGCTTAAGTGCATCCGGTGCGGGGCCTGCATGAACACCTGCCCGGTGTACCGGAGAAGCGGCGGACACAGTTACCAGTCGGCGGTGGCGGGACCTATCGGGTCTATTCTGGCCCCTAACCTGGACATGAAGAAGCACGCCGATCTGCCCTTTGCCTCCACCTTGTGCGGCTCCTGCTCCAACGTGTGCCCCGTGAAGATTGACATCCACACCCAACTCTACAAATGGCGGCAGGTAATTGTGAAGGAAGGCTACGCTGATCCAAAGAAGGCCATCGGTATGAAAGCCATGAACCTGGTGCTGTCTTCGCCCAACACCTTTAAGCTGTCGGGCAAAGCGGGCCGCTGGTTTATGAAAACCGTTCCTTTTTTGGTCAGCAACCAGATGAATCCCTGGTACAAACAGCGCGAGATGCCGCAGCCTCCAAAAGAATCTTTTGGCGAATGGTACCGCAAAAACCGCCCACAGCATGACTAGCAGAGAACGCATACTGGCTGCCGTGGCCCAGAACCAACCTGCTTTGACACCTTTGCCGCTGGTGCCCTCTTTTCAACTGGAGACGCCTGACCTGGTGGAGAAGTTTTCTCAGGTAGCCGTGAACATTGGGAGCTGGGTGCTAGAAGTGAGGGATTATGAGGAGATCCAGGAAATCCTGCTGCAGGATTTCAAGGCCCACCACCGGATCATCTCCCACGTGCCGGAAGTATCCTCTTTTGCAGATGCCACGGCGTTGGAAGACCCACAACGGCACCTGTTGGAGAACGTGGACCTGGCCATCATAAAAGGGCATTTTGGAGTAGCGGAAAACGGGGCTTGCTGGGTGACCGAGGATCTGCTGGGGGTGCGGGTGGTGCCGTTCATCTGTCAGCATTTGGCTATTATTCTGCCAAAACACCAGATGGTGCCCTTGATGCATGATGCCTACGAGAAAATTGGCGACGCAGAATACGGGTACGGGGTCTTTATTGCCGGGCCTTCCAAAACGGCAGACATTGAGCAGTCCCTGGTTTTAGGAGCCCACGGCCCCAGAACCCTGACTGTGTTTCTGATGGAGTAAAGATGAGTAAGTAAGACAAAAGCAAAGCAACATCTACAAGCCCTCTATAAGAAATAAGTATAACAGAAATAGTAACTGCCCTATATTATCCTTCTTACCCCTTGCCCTTTAAAGTTATATCCTAATAAACAATCGGTAACCAGTCTTGCATAGAATCCCGGAGGCTGATCAACCGCTAAGTCACTATCTAATATTTGAAAAGCAATAATATATAACCACCTAAAAGATACTTCGGACCCTTCTGCCTAACAACCTCCTATTTGGGTGATGCCTCTTTAAAAATCCTTGCCTCACCTGACCCTTCTTTTACAGCAAAGCCCCTGAAGATTGAACCTGCTTTTAGAAAAACATCGTGTTTCGCTATGGATACCTCCAAACAAATTATTGCTGTTGCCTCCCGGTATGGAGTGGTGATTCAGCACATGTTTTCTGATCTATATTCAGCCATCCGGTTTCTTAAAAAAGGGGAGAGGGAAGGGAAACATTTTGCCTTAGGGGCCTTTGATCCTGTGAGCGGGGTGGTGTATACCTTAGAGAAAGAAGCGGAAAGCTGTACCTCTCGCAAGGTAGTGCATGAGAAATTAAGTTATTTTTTAGAATTAGGGCTGAAAGCCTCCAGTGTAAAAGCCTACTGAAGAACCGTCTAAGCTTCTTTTTTCACTTGGTTCGGCCTGAACTTCAACCCCAGCCTTTTTCCTTTCTGAAAAGAAAACAGCTTGTTTCAGGTTTAACGGGCTGCCGCCCTCTTCCTGCCTTACGCAAGTGCGGAATCTTTATTTTTTGGCGGAAACTTCCCATCAGATAAATCCTCTATTTGTCCTCCATCAGGTACCTTGGGTGCTTTAGCACCTAAGGAAACGTTCCCTGCCTTACCCCATCAGGTATAGTCCAAGTTGGCTATTTTCATGAAAGATGGACACCATTTTTATATCTTTGCTTTTACCAAAAAAATTAAAACGTACGTTTTAAGTCTTATTTGCAGAAAATAGGCTGAAAACCTCTATAACACGCAACGCATGAAAGCATATGTTTTCCCGGGCCAAGGCTCTCAGTTTGTAGGAATGGGCAAAGACCTCTATGAGCAGCACCCCGCCGCCAAAGACCTTTTTGAAAAAGCCAATGAGATCCTGGGGTTCCGCATCACCGATATCATGTTCTCCGGGACCGACGAGGAACTGAAACAAACCAAAGTAACCCAACCCGCCATTTTCCTGCATTCCGTCATTCAGGCGGCAGTGGCCGAGGACTTCCAGCCTGAGATGGTGGCCGGTCATTCTCTGGGTGAATTCTCTGCCCTGGTGGCTAATAAGGTATTGTCTTTTGAAGATGCCCTGCGACTGGTGTCTAAACGTGCCCTGGCTATGCAAAAGGCCTGCGAAGAGCAGCCTTCTACCATGGCGGCTATTTTAGGCCTGGAAGATGAAAAAGTAGAGCAAATCTGCGCCGAAGTGGACGAGGTAGTGGTAGCTGCCAACTTCAACTGCCCGGGCCAGTTGGTAATTTCGGGCTCTATTGCCGGGGTTCAGGAAGCCTGTGAGCGCCTGAAAGCCGCCGGTGCCAAACGGGCCCTCGTATTGCCTGTGGGCGGTGCTTTCCATTCGCCCCTTATGAAATCAGCGGAGGCGGAACTGGAGGAAGCCATCAAACAGACGGAGTTCAAGCAGGGTATTTGCCCTGTTTACCAGAATGTAGACGCGAAACCGCACGTAGATCCGCAAGAAATCCAACAGAACCTTATCCAACAATTGACCGCTCCCGTACGTTGGACTCAGTCTGTGCAGCAGATGATCGCTGACGGCGCAACACTCTTTGTGGAGTGCGGGCCCGGCAAGGTGTTGCAGGGATTGGTGAAAAAAATTGACAAGAACGCCGAAGTTAGCCAGGTAGGATAAACCAAGTTTGCTTTTCCGGCAACCAGATAAAACGCGAGATGGGGCACATACAGCAGCTTTTCAACCAGAAAATGCCAAGACAATTAGTGTTTGGCCTGGACATCTGTTTATGTGCCCTGTCTTTTTTCATGGCGTACCTGTTGCGCTATAACTTTGACCTGAAGAAGTACACAGAGCTTTCAGTGGTGCAGATGCTGCCCATTGTACTGGTGGTAAGGGCTATTGCCTTTTATTACTTCCGCACGTATGCCGGCATTCTGCGCTACACCAGCTTAGATGACCTGCGCAAGCTGTTCCTGGCGCTCACGGCCAGCTCATTTCTGCTGATTTTCGCGCAGCTAGTCTACAACAAGCTGCTGGGTTTCCAGAATTTTATTCCCATCTCGGTGCTTCTGATTGACTTTCTGGGGAGCATCCTGGCTATGTCCTTGTTTAGGGTGTGGGCCAAGATCGTGCATTATGAGTGGCAGCATAGTAGTTCCAGCAAGGTCAATGTGGTCATCTTTGGCGCGGGCGAGGTGGGCAGCATCACCCTCCAGACCTTGCAGCAAGACATGGGCACGTATTACAACTTCGTGACTTTCCTGGATGATGACAAAGCCAAGCAGAACCTGATCATCAACGGGGTGCCCATCACCTGTCCGGCGGCAGATCTGGAAAAGCACCTTGCCTCCCTGCAGGTAGATCTGCTGATCGTGGCGGTGCAGCAGCTTCCTATTGCCCGGCGCCGGACCTTGGTAGAAGCGTGTCTCAATGCCGGGGTACAGGTGTTGGTGGTGCCACCCGTCTATAAATGGATCAACGGTGAACTCAGTTTCAAGCAGATCAGGGAAGTGCGCATTGAGGATGTCTTAGGTCGGCCCGCCGCCGAGATTGATTCTCCTCTGCTGCACAAGGAACTGCAGAACCGCACCATCTTGGTCACCGGCGCCGCGGGCTCCATTGGGAGCGAGTTGGTGCGGCAACTCATTAAGTTCAAGCCAAAGCAATTGATCTTGTTAGACCAGGCCGAATCTGCTTTGTATGACCTGGAACTGGAACTGACGGAACTGTATGTAAAGCTCCACTTTGAGGTAGTGCTGGGCGATATCTGCCACAAAGAACGCATGGAAGCGGTTTTCCGCAGCTTCAGGCCGGAGCTGGTTTTCCATTGCGCGGCCTACAAACACGTGCCGGTGATGGAGGAGAACCCTACGGAGTCGTTGAATACCAATATTCTGGGTACCAAAATACTGGCGGATCTGGCCATCAAGTACCAGGCCCAGAAGTTCGTGCTCCTTTCCACCGACAAAGCCGTGAACCCTACCAGTGTCATGGGCGCCTCTAAACGGCTCTGCGAGATGTACGTGCAGGCCCTGGACCATTACCTCCGCGATTCCGGCAACAAGCGCACCCGTTTTGTGACTACCCGCTTCGGGAATGTGCTGGGCAGCACGGGTTCCGTGATTCCCCGGTTCAGAAAGCAGATTGAAGACGGCGGCCCCGTTACGGTGACGCACCCTGATATTTCCCGGTACTTTATGTCCATCAGGGAAGCCTGCCAGCTGGTGTTGGAAGCGGCCTCAATGGGCACCGGCGGCGAAATCTATATCTTTGACATGGGTGACTCCATTAAGATCGTGGACCTGGCCAAAAAGATGATCAAACTCTCTGGCCTGACGCTAGGCAAAGACATCCAACTTGTGTATACAGGATTGAGACCCGGCGAAAAGCTGGAGGAAGAGCTGTTCCATGAGAATGAATCGGTGCAGGCCACCGCGCACCCCAAGATCAGGCTGGCCAACCTACCCACGCCCCACAGTGAGCAGGTGCTCCACGAAACCCAGGCCCTGATCGACCTTTTCGCTTCACAGAACAATGTGGCAGTGATCAAGAAAATGAAGCAGCTGGTGCCGGAGTACGTAAGCCAGAACTCTGTCTACCAGAAATTCGATGTGCGCAAGTAAGGGTTAATGTGCTAATTTGTTAATTTGGAAATTTGAAGATTTGGAAATTTGGGGATTGGAAATGAGCTAAATCGTTGTTAACCGATGACCTCTCCCTGATCTACTCTTCAGTTTTTGACCTGTTTTACTAAAGTAAACCTAAAGTGTTTTCTATAGGTTACCAACCCCATTTCTTGGGCGTTTTGACAAGATTTCTTTAAAATCAGGCCCATTTAGGGCATCAGCCTAAAAATAATTGCCCAATTTTACCTTCAACACCTCAGCCCATTGCCTCATTTTCACATCTCCACATCTCCAAATCTTCACATCTTCAAATCTTCACATTAGCACATTAAAAAATTAGCACATTATTACCCAACTTCTTTCACTTCCAGCGGGTCTGGGCATTCTTCCAGTAGTTGGGATATAGTTTTCTGCAGGACCGGGTGCATAAAGGTGGGGGCTACCTGGGCTAAGGGCGTTAATGTGAACCGGCGGAGGTGGAGCTGTGGGTGGGGCAGGTGTAATTCCGGGGTGGTTATCACCTGTTGGCCATAAAACAGCACATCAATATCAATCACCCGGGCTCCCCAGCGCTCCTTTCTGATGCGGCCCAGGTCCTGTTCTATGCGTTGGGTAAGGGCCAGGACTACCCTGGGCGAAAAGCCGGTGTTGAAGACCAGCACCTGGTTCAGGAACGGGGGTTGGTCTTCCAGGCCCCAGGCCGCCGTCTCGTAGAAGCTGGATTTTTGCCTTGTTTTCCCGAAAAGGGCCTCTAAACGGGTGGTGGCTTCCGCTAAGTAAAAGCAGCGGTCGCCCAGGTTGCTGCCTAGCAGGAGGTACAGAGAAGTCATGAAAGGCGCGCCAGGGTGTCTTGGAAGAATTGGATGGTTTTGTCGGCGGCGGCTTTGGCCAGGTCTGGCAGGTGTTCCTGGTCGTAGGGGTGGCGGCCCCCGAAGGCATGGTCGCCTTCCGGCAGAAGGAAAAGCTCTGCGTAAGGGTTAGCAGCATGCAGGCTATGCGCCATCTGCACGGGCAGGGTTTCGTCTTTCTCCCCGTGCACAAGCAGCAACGGCATCTGTAGTTTCTCTATGGCTTTGGGAATGTCCAGCCTTGCCCGGTTGGCATGGAAGTTCTCCACCAACTGGTAGTAGAGGGGCATCTGCTGGCCGGTGCGGGCGTTGGCAATGTACTGTACCCCGTCTTGCTTCCACTTAGCCATGACCTCTGGGGCCCAGCGCTGGTCTATGTCACTGATGGCGGACCAGGTGGCCACCGCCGTTACCTCTGGGGCCTCCGCGGCCTTCAACAAGACCAGTCCGCCCCCGCGGCTGTGGCCAATCAGGAAAAGGTAGTCGGTATCAATCTCCTGGGCTGGAATAGCGGCAGGGTTGGTTTTCAGGTAGTCCAGCAACGTGCCCACGTCGTCTAGCTCAATGCAGAAATTGTTGTTCCCGAAGGCTTCCAGATTGGTCAGGTCACTGCCGTCTGGTTCTACCCCGTTGTGGGAGAGGTTGAGTTTCACGAACACGAAGCCGTGGTGCGCGAAATAGTCGGCGAGCAGGTTGAAATGGCCCCAGTCTTTGAATCCTTTGAAGCCGTGCACAAACACCACCACCGGTTTGGCTTGGCCGTCTGCGAGCCAGCGGGCGTCTACCGCAAAGTCACGGCCGTGGGGGGAGGAGAGAAGAAAGTGGGCGCGTTTTATCATAGACGCAAATATCTTAAAAAGCCGGGAAGTAACGCGGGAATAACGGGAATTCCAAACCGGCGTTTGCTTCTGAGGGCGGAGCCTCGTAATATTGCGCCCGAGAGATGAGCAGCCCTTTAGACCAGATACAGGCCCCGATTGCGATTGAGATGCAGGAATTCGAAAAGAAATTCCGCCAGTCTATGCAATCAAACGTTTTGCTCCTGGACAAGATCATGGGCTACATTGTGAAACGCAAGGGCAAGCAGATGCGGCCCATGTTCGTGTTTTTCATGGCCAAGCTCGTCCAGGAACAGATCCCCGATGCCACGTATCGGGGCGCCGCGCTCATTGAACTCCTGCACACGGCCACCCTGGTGCACGATGACGTGGTAGACGATTCCAACTACCGCCGGGGATTCTTCTCGGTGAACGCCCTCTGGAAAAACAAGATCGCGGTGCTGGTGGGGGATTACCTTCTCTCCAAGGGCTTGCTGCTTTCGCTCAACAATGATGATTTTGGGCTCCTCAAGATCGTGAGCAACGCCGTGCGCGAAATGAGCGAGGGCGAACTGCTCCAGATGGAAAAAGCCCGTCGGCTGGACATCACCGAAGAGGTCTATTTTGATATCATCAGGCAAAAAACGGCTTCGTTGATTGCCTCTTGCTGTGCCGTAGGCGTGTCCTCGGTGGGAGCTGATGCGGCCTTGGTGGAACGAGCGCGCCTGTTTGGGGAGAAGGTAGGGCTGGCCTTCCAGATCAAAGATGATTTGTTTGACTACGGCACCGCCGAGATCGGGAAGCCTGTGGGCATAGACATCAAGGAAAAGAAGATGACCCTGCCCCTGATCTTCGCCCTGCAAAAGGCCGATTGGCTTACCAAGCGCCAGATCATCTACCAAGTAAAGAACAACAACGGCAAATCTGAACGGATCAATGCGGTGATTGACTTCGTGAAGAAATCAGGCGGCCTGGAGTACTCTATCCAGTGCATGAACAAACTGCACGCCGACGCCCTGGAGCTGCTGCACACGTTCCCGGCTTCGCCCTCCAGGGATTCCCTGGAGCAACTCATCCGCTACACCATAGAACGCGAGAAATAGGTGTCTGGCTGATTTAGGCCTGGTTGGAAGAAAGGAGGTCCAAAATAGGAACATCCTGCATCTATTTTACGCCTGTTCTTGTAAATAGACCTTGAATTCAGAGCCTTCTCCTGGCTTGCTCTTGACGGTGATTTTTCCCCCGGCATTCTCCACTATTTTCTTCACAAGGTAAAGCCCTATGCCGGTTCCTTCCACCTTTTTCTCATAGCGGGTGAAAGGAATGAAGATGGAATCCAGCTTGTCTTTCGCAATGCCCAGGCCATTGTCTTTGACAGAGATCACGGTAAAATCCTTCGTCTTTCTGGTTTTGATATGGATCTCTGGTTCTATGCCAGGGGCGCGGTACTTAATGCCGTTGCTGAGCAGGTTGTAAAGAATACTCCTTAGGTTTTTGCGGGAGAATTTGATTTGGGTTTCTTTCAGGTTAAAGTGGAGGTGCGCCTTGCTTTCGTTTATTTTTTCCTTGATCGTCAGCTCCACTTCTTTCAGAATGTCGTCAAACTGGATCGTCTCCAGCTTTTCCTGGTAGTTGCCTTCAATCTTGGTTATCTCAGATAGCTCGTTGATGATGTTCCGCATGGACTTCACGGATTTTTCCAACATGCCCGCCACCAACTTCTGCTCTTCTTTGCTATCGGCTTTGCCCTTGGCTAGTTCATCTGAGATTTCCAGTAAGTTGTGGACCAACCCTTCAATGTTAGAAAGGGGGGCCTTCAGGTCATGGGAAACCGAGTAGATAAAGGTCTCATGCGATGTGTTAAGCCTTTCCAACTCCCGCAGGTTTTTCATGCGGTCTGTGATGTCTACAAACGTGATGATGACCCCGTTGGTCTTTTTCTCCTTTAAGATGATGTAAGGGAGGATATTCATCTGGAACCACCTGAAGTCAGACGTCTGGATTTCCTTCTCAAAGATCTCCCCGGTTTTAATGACCTCCTCTATGTTCTCTACAATGGTGGAATACCTGATGTTGTCCACCATTTCTTCCATGGGCCGGCCAATGTGTTTTGGCGAGAAGTCAAACTGCTTCATGGCCGGCGGGGTGAACTTTCTGAGAATCAAATCAGCGTCTACAAACAGCTGCGGAATAATGGTGTTCTGGAAATAATTCTCCAGCTCGTCATTCAGTTCAATCAGCTCTTTTTTGGTTTTGGCGCTGTCAGGATTTGATTGGGGCATGGCTTAAAACTGTTTGGGAATGGCAAGGGTAAGCCTGAAGGTATTTTCTGTTTCCAGAAAAACCCAAGCTTTGGCTAAAAGCTTGGGTTTACGTTAATTGGTCTGAAACAGATTTAAGGCAAGGAGGAAAAGCAAGGGGACGGTTAAACATTTCCTCTTCAGGCGGATAATCCAACCTCAAGCCCTAACTGACTGGTGGTTATTTCTCCGCCAACAGTTCATCAACGGTTTTATTGAAATCCTGCACAAACGCGTCATAATACTTGCCGGTGCCAGGGCCCGAGAAGCCAGTGTGGATTTTGCGCACCTTGCCCTGCTTGTCAATGAAGATGGTGGTAGGGAAGGAGAGTACGTGGTTCAAAGCCGGCAGTGACTTGGCCACCAGTTCCTTGTCTTTGGTGCCGCCAATCAGCAAGGGGTACGTGACGTTGAGCCGGTCGCGCATTTTCTCTACCCGTGCTTTGGCTTTCTCAAAGTCGGGGCTTACCTCGTAGCCCAAGCCCACTACCTCTACACCCCGGTTTTTGTTTTTGGCGTACCAAGGCGCCAGGAATTGCGTCTCATCCATGCAGTTGGGGCACCAGGACCCGAAGATCTGCGCTATGACCACCTTGCCTTTGAACTGCGGGTCATTCAGCGAAACCTTCTTGCCGTTCAGGTCAGGAAAAGAGAAGTCCAGCCGCTCATAGCCGGGTTTGAGGTAAGTCAAAGTATCTGCGGAAGCCAGTTGGAAGTTGTCGTTGCGTTTGGCCGTCCAGGTCTCGTGGCTGGACTGACCCGCGTAGAAGTCGCCTTTGAGGGAACCGTCTGGTTGGGGCTGGGCAGTGAACAGGTAGGCGTGCGCCCCGTCAAAGGCAGACAGCTTGAGTTGATCTCCGTCTACCTGGCCCTGCAGGTAGCGGTAGTCGCCGGTAGCGGTCAGGAACGTGCCGGTCAGGGCATTGCCTTGCTGCTGGAACTCGCCAATGGCCGGGTAGGTTTTGCCGTCTTCCTGAGTGAACAGCACTTCCCATTTGCCAGAAACGTCCAGGGCGGGTTTGGCCGGGTTTTCAGAAAAACGGGCGGTTTTCCCTTTTTCAGCGGTAAACGGCAGGCTGTAGGGTACGGCCTGGTCTTTCCGCTCCCAGCGGCCATTCAGTTTGTCGCCGTCTACTTTGGCAATGAGGGCCGCGTCAAAAATATGCATCTGCAGCCGCACGCTGTCCTGCGAAAAGGAAATTTCATCAATCAAAATCTTCTCATCTGCGTTAAGAAGATAGGCTACCTTCTTTCCTTCCTGGGTGGAAACCGTGAAGTTGAACGGCATGGGTTGGTTGCTTACCTGGAGGATACCACGCCAGGCGCCTTCGGGCAGCTCAGAAGTAGCCGTAGAAGGAGAGGAACAGCCCTGTAAACCCATGGCGGCCCAGGCCAGCGTGAAAAAAGAATATTTGAAAAGGGAATTCTTGTTCATCTGGTAAAAGTAAGCTTCGCGCTTCAAAATGCCACATGGCCGGGTAAAAACCTTTCAGGGCGGTGGGCCTTTAAAAGTTTGTGTAAAAGTGTTCTGTTTGCGACATTTGTGCGCGACGTTAGCATTGAACTTAAATTAATACAAAGCAGATCTATGGCATTTGATGTAGACATGATCAAGGCAGTGTATGCGCAACTGGGCGACCGGATTGCAGCGGCACGTACGGCAGTAGGCCGGCCTTTAACTCAGACTGAGAAAATTCTTTACGCCCACTTATACAATGGCTCTGCAACAGAGGCGTATGAGCGGGGTAAATCCTACGTAGATTTCGCGCCAGACCGCGTAGCCATGCAGGATGCCACGGCTCAGATGGCTTTGCTCCAGTTCATGCAAGCAGGCCGTCCTACGGTAGCGGTTCCATCCTCGGTACACTGTGACCACTTGATCCAGGCCCGCGTGGGTGCTGACCAGGATTTAGCTGAAGCGTATTCAGAAAACAAAGAGGTCTATGATTTCCTGGCCTCTGTCTCTAATAAATATGGTATCGGGTTCTGGAAGCCGGGTGCGGGTATCATCCACACCGTGGTATTTGAGAACTACGCCTTCCCGGGCGGAATGATGATCGGGACCGACTCCCACACGCCGAACGCGGGTGGTTTGGGTATGATCGCGATTGGCGTGGGCGGTGCTGATGCCGTAGACGTGATGGCCGGCATGGCATGGGAACTGAAGTTCCCGAAAGTGATTGGCGTGAAACTGACCGGTAAACTGAGCGGTTGGGCTGCGCCAAAAGACATTATCCTGAAAGTGGCGGGTATCCTGACCGTGAAAGGCGGAACAGGGGCCATTGTGGAATATTTTGGCGAAGGTGCCGCAAACATCTCCTGCTCCGGTAAATCCACTATCTGTAACATGGGTGCTGAGATTGGCGCTACCACTTCGGTGTTTGCCTATGATGAGTCCATGGCGGAGTACCTGAGACAAACCGAGCGCGGTGAGATCGCTGAACTGGCAAGCCAGGTGGCTGAGCACCTGCGCGCCGATGAGGAGGTGTACGCGAACCCAGAGGCGTTCTATGACCAACTGATTGAGATCAACCTGAGCGAGTTGGAGCCGCATGTGAACGGTCCGTTCACCCCAGATGCCGCCTGGCCTATCTCTCAGTTTGCCGCTGCCGTGCGG
The DNA here is from genome assembly GCF_008271745.1 of Rufibacter glacialis. Lineage (GTDB taxonomy): Bacteria > Bacteroidota > Bacteroidia > Cytophagales > Hymenobacteraceae > Nibribacter > Nibribacter glacialis. Next base: position 194,349 of record NZ_VKKZ01000022.1, read on the forward strand.
GAGCACAACTGGCCCACCAAACTGGAAGTAGGTTTGATCGGGTCTTGCACCAACTCTTCTTATGAAGACCTGACCCGCGCCGCTTCTCTGGCCAGACAGGCCGTTGAGAAAGGCTTGACCGTAAACGCCGAATATACCATTACCCCAGGTTCTGAGGTGGTACGGTACACGGCAGAGCGTGATGGTATCCTGGAGAACTTCGCTGAGATTGGCGGCGTGGTATTGGCCAACGCTTGCGGTCCTTGCATTGGCCAGTGGGCACGTCACACAGATGACCCGAAACGCAAGAACTCCATCATCACCTCGTTCAACCGGAACTTCGCGAAGCGGAACGACGGGAACCCGAACACGCACGCATTTGTGGCCTCGCCTGAGATTGTGACTGCTTTTGCCATTGCCGGTGATTTGACCTTCAACCCCTTGACAGATACCCTCACCAATAAGAACGGCGAGCAGGTGATGCTGGATGAACCAACCGGTATCCAGTTCCCGGTAAACGGTTTTGACGTGGAAGATGCGGGCTATGTAGCCCCGGCGGCAGATCCAAGCCAGGTAAGCGTGGTAGTAGACCCTACCTCAGACCGTCTGCAACTATTGGAGCCCTTCCAGCCTTGGAGCGGACAAGACCTCATTGGTCTGCGTCTGTTGATCAAGGCCCAGGGTAAGTGTACCACTGACCACATCTCTATGGCGGGTCCTTGGTTGAAATACCGTGGTCACCTGGACAACATCTCCAACAACATGCTGATTGGGGCCATCAATGCTTTCAACGGCGAAGCCAATAGCGTGAAAAACCTGTTGGTACAAGGCGAAGGGTATGATGAGGTTCCTAGAGTAGCCCGTACCTACAAAGCAGCCGGCGTAGGGTCTGTGGTAGTGGGTGATGAGAACTACGGAGAAGGATCTTCAAGAGAGCATGCGGCCATGGAGCCTCGTCATTTGGGCGTGAAAGTGGTATTGGTAAAATCTTTTGCCCGTATCCATGAAACCAACCTGAAGAAACAAGGCATGCTGGCGCTTACCTTCGCCAACAAAGAAGACTACAACCGCATTGAAGAAGCGGATGTGATTGACGTGTTAGGCTTGACTTCTTTCACCCCAGGGGTTCCTCTGCAGGTAAGGTTGACGCACAAAGACGGTACTACCTATACTTTTGAGGCGAACCATACCTACAACCAAGGTCAGATTGAGTGGTTTAAAGCCGGTTCAGCCCTGAACTTGATCCGTTTGCAGCAACAGCAAGCTTAACCGTTTGTTGATTCCTAAAACAGAAAAGGCGGCCCAACGGTCGCCTTTTCTGTTTTATGGCATGTAGTGGTTTTACCCTTATTTTCTAAAAAACATCCTGAAACGGAAGGCTATTTGGCAATCAGGAATTTCTGCGTGACCACTCCGGCGTCTGAGGCCAACCTCAGGTAGTAGATGCCGGCAGAAAGGGAGGAGAAGTCAAATTCCAGCTTCTCTTTCTTATGAAACGTACCCTGTGGTGAAACAAGGCCTTTGCCGTCCAGGAGTTGAACCGTTACGGACGTTTGTCTCATGGCAGAGGGCAACGCTACGGTGATTTTGCCGGTGGTAGGGTTAGGGTACAAAGCCACCGTTTTGGAAGTGATTTCCTTTGGAACGGAGGTCACGGTTTTGCCGGCGTTTATCTGGTGGTATTTCAAAAGAGCCGCCGAAGCGTTTTTGGTAATTTCCTCTCTTGACCTTCCGGCCACCAGAGCAAAGGCCACGGTGTCTGTTTCGGCGGGAGCCAATGGGCCTATTTTGGAGGAGATCACGAAATAAACATCTTTACCTTCGCCTACCCCCGCCCGTTCCCGTTGTACGCCGCCTGAAAGTGCCAGGAATTTCTCCTGGGTGGAGAACCCGTCTGAAAGCACTATTCCGGCCGAAGGGGAGTTGTCCAGCGCATAGAACCCCGGGGCCCCGTTCGTCAGGATCTGGATGCCCGCCCAAAGGGTGCTGTCTGTCAGGTGCCGCACCATGCCCAGGCGTAGGGGCGCATTCCATTCGGCCACGTTCTTAGAGGCAGCCTTGATGTCCCAATCAGCGAACATGCCGGCAAAAGCTTCGGTGATGGGTTCTTTCGTGCGGTTCGTGAGAACATATTCAAGCACTACAAAATCCTGGTTGGGGGCGTTGGTCCAGGCATAGACGTTCTGCTGGATCCGGAGGCCTTTGGTCTTGGTGGCGGTGATGGAATCCTCCATGAGGTTGGAGGCATAGAAATCGGCGTAGGGCGCATTGTACTTCTGTTGCAGGTTGGTCACTGCGTAGAAGTCCCCGTCTGTGCTGCCTTTTTCATTCCTGATGTTGTCAGAGACGTGCGTGGGGGAATACCCGATCATCAAACCGCCTTCCGGAAGCAAGGGCTCACTGCCCCGGTAGGTAACGCCTTTGCCCTGGGTGAATTTAAGCCCGTTGTAGCCAATGTTGCCACTGCTCATGATAGAGGCCACCAGGTTGTTGACATTCGCCGTCACAAAATCTGGGTTCAGCACCAGCCTGATGTACTGGTAATCAGAATAGCCCCCGGCATTGAAAGCGAGCCTAACGGTGACTGCCGTGTTAGAGGGCGTGTTTTCGGCGATCTTTAATATGAAGGGGTTGGCATAAATGTCGGTAGCCGCCATGGTAGCCACGCTGCCCACTGCCACTCTTTCCTGGATTACCTGCAGATAAGGGCTGGAGGAGGAAATGCTCACCGTTAGCCCTGAAACCGGGCTCAGGTAATTCACAAAGTTTCCCGCTAGCCTGATCTCAGCCCCCGGGGTCAGCGCCGCGGAGCCGGTCAGACTCCAGGTGGTCAATCTCACTGAAACAGGGGCAGCTTCTGTGAGGGCGCGGTATACGTTTAACCTGCCTTTTCCCAATTTCTCACGGAAAGCAGCATTGCCGGCAATAGAATAGATGTCATCAGCCGTTACCCGTAGCCTTTCTATGACCTGCAGCGCCGTGAGCGCGGGGAAATAACTACGCAGCAAGCCCGCCGCGCCGGCCACCATAGGAGAAGCATAGGAGGAACCAGTACCGTGCGCATAAGCTTGATCCCCAGAATTATGCGTGGTCAATACGTCCATTCCCTGGGCACCCAGGTCAATTTGGTGGCTGTAGGTGTGGCTGTTACCCTTTACATCATTTCTATCCAGGGCAGCCACCGAGAGAACGTTCTGGTAAGAAGCCGGATAAAAGTCCAGTTCCTCATTGGTGTTACCCGCGGCGGCTACAATTACCACGTCTTTGTTGATGGCCGCATAGTTGATGACATCCTGCTCAAAGGCAGAATGGAAACTAGCCGCCCCCCAGGAAAGGTTGATGACTTTACTCCCGCGGTCGGCAGCGTATACTATGGCTTCATAGCCTTTGAAAGAGCCGGTAGCCTTAGACGCATACACTTTGATGGGCAAAAATTTGCAGTTGTAACCTACCCCGGCTAACCCCACCCCATTGTTTGGTTGCGCCGAGGCTACTCCCGTTACCATGGTGCCGTGTCCGTTGGCATCGGCGGAAGGATCGTTGTCGCCGTCGGCCAGGTCCCAACCCCTGAAATTGTCTACATAGCCGTCTTTGTCGTTATCAATGCCATCTATGGGGTCTGCGTAGTTATACTTCAGGTTGTTTTTAAGGTCTTCATGGGTAAGCTTTACCCCAGTGTCTAAGATGGCAATGACCACGGTGGTATCACCTTTGGTGATGTCCCAGGCTTTGTAGGCGCCAATTCTTTTCAGGTAGTTCTGGCCTCCGGAAACGGAGTCTGCCTGGGGGTCAGAGGGAACGAACAACGGGGCATGGAGATAGAGGGGCTCCACGTATTCTACCTGGCCAGTACTCAGCAACTGCTTTTTAACCTGTTCAAAGGTCTGCGTGGGGGCATACCGTAACTGGTAGATCAGGGAAAGGTCTACGGCACCCTTTTTTGAGGATTTAGCCTGTGCGAGGGGAGTAGCCTGGGGGAACTTCTGTTCAGGCTTGGTGGTGGCTATTCGTTGCACTACCTCCTGCACGGCGGAAGAACCAGCGCTTTTGGCAGTGGCGGAAGCGGCAGAGGCCTTCAGTTTGTATACCAGGGTGAACGGCTCTGTCTTTGGCAGGTTTTGAGCCTGGGCAATTGGCCGGGCAAGACCCATGATGGCAAAGATAGCCAGGCAAAGGAGGTGGTAACGGTAGGTCATTGAATCAGGGTAGAGGTAGTATCAAATAGCCAATTCGTTTAATGGGACTGCTCTTGTTAGTGGCAAAGGTTAAGCAAGAAGATTTGTATTTTATGGGTATTACGTTTTTGAGCCAGGAAAGGATAGGGGAGAAGTAAGATATTAAATATATTCACATGGTATATTTCAAATATACCGTTTTATTTATATTAATTTATTTGCCCTTTGGGATTATCTCTTGCTAATTGCCGCCTCTTATGCCAGAATAAAAGAGGTTTTCTCCCTACCAAGGAACCAAGAGAAGAGCGTTGATGCTCATTTTCCGCGGAGAAGAGAAAGTTCTTTCTGGGTTGTATCCAAAGTAGAGGATAAATTTCTTTCGTCCTTGGCTCGTATATAATTTAAGAAGGAGGAGACCGGTCAAGCACCATAAGCCCGAAAGTCCTATCAAATCCAACTTGAAAATTTATGGAGAAGGAAGGGAGATACGGCTTCCCAGGAAAAACCTGGGGCTTGTAAGAGGTAGAAAACCTGAAGGTGGTAAAATAGAGGATGAGGCTTGTACTTTAAATGGGTTTTAGCTTTCTTGAGAACCAACTCGCAGGAATAATCAAACTACGGGAGAAAGGAATAGGCCAGGCAGGTGGCAGAAGGAATAAGGAGGAACTGAAGGTAGGAGTAACAGCTGTTTTATTTTTTATCTCAGGCTTACAAAGCATTAAATTCTGGGGCAAAAGCATGATTTGGAATTCCATTTTATTCCTGTATTTTCAAACGGCTTTTGACTCCTCCAAATACATAGCTATGAGGTAGGCATAGACAATAAAGCGGGGCAGTGAAATTTTTGAGCCCTCTCATCGTTTTCTCCCTCATATAGGGGCAGCGAGGGAGGGTGGCACATGGTCAATCCCAGGTTGAAGCAAAGAGCGGAGAGTTTAGGAATAGGGGTTGGCGTGAGGTCTATGTTCAAAGTGTTTTTTTCAAGTACCACCAAAAATGGCGAAATACCAGAAAGTCTTCTTAATTGACGATGATGAGATCCACAATTTCCTTTGCGAAAGTGTGATCAGGAGTCAGCAGTTCGCGACGAACGTGTGCAGCTACTTATGGGCAGAAGAAGCGTTGGAGGCCTTGGGCACCCTGGTGAAAGAGAATCCGGAGGAATTTCCGGAGATCATTTTCCTGGACATTAACATGCCGGGCATGGATGGCTGGGAATTTATTGAAGAGTACCGCAAACTGCCTTTGGAACTCACCCAGAAATGCTTGCTGTTCGTGCTCTCCTCGGCCGTAGACAAGAACGACATCACCCATGCCAAAAACCTGTCTGAGGTAAATGACTTCTTCTCAAAACCCCTCACCTCAGATATTCTCCATATTATCTCGGAGCAGTATTCCACGCTGTAAGAGAAAAGATAGCTGCTTCCATAAGCCTTGGGTGCTGGTTTCTGATGACGTGCGCTTTCCTTTCCTGCCTTCATCCTGAGGTGTAGCTGACAGGCATATTCAAGAGTTCTTGGCTGCGTTTTCAGGTAAAGTTGGTTTTGCGGCTGTTTCTGGAAAATAAGCAGGAAACCAGATCCACTGGAACTAGCTAAAAGTAAAAATGAGAAGGTAAAAAGTAACCTGGTGCGGGGGAATCAGAACCAGGCTAATGGACGAGCGGGTTAGAACTTAGGCTTTGCCCCTGTAAGTAGAAGATAGGAGTCCCAAAGTAAGGTAGTAAAAAGCCCGAGGGTTTAGAGGCTGATTTCGCAAAATCAGCCTCTAAACCCTCGGGCTTTTCAAATCATACCGTATTCCGTTCTTCTAAAATTAAACGGTGGGGCAGGAGGGGGCTAGAAAAGTTTCTTTATGCCGTCAGTAAGTTCTTCCAGGCTGCGTTTGATGTCTTGCCAGGTGCTATCTGTGGCGCTGGAGGAATTGTCCAGCTTCTGAGCGATCAGGGCGCGCTTGGCTTCCAGCGCTGCAATGTGCTCATGGTACGTATGGTGTGAGTCTGCGGTAGTGGCGTGGGCCCTGCCCTGCAGCACCTTTATCTTAGCGTCCAGTTCTTCCAGGCTTTGCCGGATTTCCTTCTCATTCAAGTGCTCAGGGGCTCTCATGTGTTCGGGTTTCAGGTTATAGGTATCCATAGTAGGCGAGGTTAAGGTGAGCGTTTGCCTTTTAAGTACTTCCTGGCGGCAAAAATGTTCTGCCAAGTATTCATTTGTCTCGTACATTGGGGCTGGTATGGGAGGTGTGTTGGTTCATCCCCGGCTTTTTTGGCAAATGAACGTTAAGAAAAATAAATTCCCCATCTCCCCCCTTAAGGCTGCCCTGGGGCAAACCCCAATGGTGGTGCGGGTGGTAGATACCTTGCTGCTCTACCTAAGTTCTGTGGGTTTGGTGGTGTTTCTGTATGACATAGGTTTTGAGCACCCGGCCTACGTGCCGGCCCTGCTGCATTACTTTTATCACACCTTTTTCCTGGTGGTTCTGGCTGGCCTGGGCTTGAGAACCGGGGTGCTGTTGGCCAATGGGGTACGAAGGCCATCTCTGATCTTTGAAAGCCTTTTGCTCCTCTTCATGCTCTTTACCTTGGTGTCAAGGTTTATGATGCATAACCAGTTTACCAGTGCCAGCACCTTGCTGCGGTTCTTTGACAGTGAGCAGCCGGTCTATTTTATCATTTTCTATGTGTTTTTCATAGAAATGTCAAAAAAGACGCTGCTTTTCTACCGCAGCACGGTGCACCCGGCGCAGATGTTCGTGCTGAGCTTCGTGTTCCTGGTATTGGTGGGCACTTTCCTGCTGCTGTTGCCGCAAGCCACCTTTGCAGGAATCAGTTTCATAGACGCCCTCTTTACCGCTACCAGCGCCGTATGCGTGACCGGGCTGGTGACTCTAGACACGGCTACCGTTTTCACCCCCACCGGCAAGGTGATCATCCTCATCCTCATTCAGGTGGGTGGTTTGGGAATCATGACCTTTGCCAGCTTTTTTGGGATCTTCTTCCAGGGGTCTTCGCTTAAAAGTTCGCTCTTCATCAAAGACTGGCTTAATGAAGACAACCTGGGCCAGATTACGGGCACGCTCTTCAAGATTGTCAGTTTTACGCTGGGTCTTGAGTTGGTGGGGGCTTTGCTGGTGTATGCCTCCCTGCAGGGAATTCCGGCGGAGGTGTTACCAGACAAGTTGAGCTTTGCCTTGTTCCATGCGGTCTCGGCTTTCTGTAACGCTGGTTTCTCTACCCTTTCCATGGGACTATATGACCCTATGCTGCGGTTCAATTATCCCCTGCAAATCATTATTGCGGTTCTCATCATCATTGGCGGACTTGGATTCCCCATCGTCTTCAACCTCTTTAAATTTGTGCGCTATAAGTTCCTGGCCTGGCTGGACCGGCTTACGCCCAACACGCCCATCAAGCACACGCCAAGGTTGCTGAACGTGAATACCTTGCTGGTGATCATCACCTCCACCATTCTCTTGGTAGTGGGCATGGTGCTTTACTTTCTGTTGGAGTACAATAACACCTTGGCAGAACACAGCTTGACCGGGAAAGTGGTGGGTGCCTTCTTTGGGTCAGTCACGCCCCGCACGGCGGGCTTCAATACCGTGAACATGTCGGCGCTGGCGGCCCCCACCATTTTGCTTTACTTGCTGCTGATGTGGATCGGGGCTTCGCCGGCCTCGGTGGGTGGGGGTATCAAAACCACCACGTTCGCGGTGGCCATCCTCAACATCGTGAACCTGGCCCGGGGAAAAGACCGGGTGGAGGTATTCAAACGGGAGATCGATAACGAGTCGGTGTCCAAGGCCTTCGCCATTATCCTGCTTTCTTTGTTGGTGATAGGGGTGGCGGTGTTCCTTATCACTATTTTTGACCCCCAGATGGAGTTGTCGGCGGTGGCTTTTGAGTGCTTCTCAGGTTTCAGCACCGTAGGGTTGACGGTGGGCATTACCCATTTATTGAGTACCCCCAGCAAGGTGGTGCTTATCTTGACCATGTTCTTAGGACGGGTGGGCACGCTTACCTTGATCATAGGGCTGCTGCGCAAGGTGTCTACCCTGCGGTACCGCTACCCTAAAGAAACCATCATTATCACATAACATCAGTAGAATATGCGTTACATAGTCATTGGACTGGGGTATTTTGGGTCATCGCTTTCCATGAAATTGACCGAGATGGGCCATGAGGTGATTGCCGTGGACAAGAACATGCAAAAGGTGGAAACCTACAAAGACAGCGTGACCCACACCATTTGCCTGGATGCCAGCGATCTGCAAGCCCTTTCCACCCTGCCCACCGCGGAGACCGACGTGGTGGTGGTGGGCATAGGCGAGGACTTTGGGGCTTCTGTCATGGCTACTGCCATTTTCAAACAATTAGGCGTGAAACGGCTTATGAGCCGGGCCATCTCTCCCTTGCACCAGACCGTGCTGGAAGCGATAGGGGTAGACCAGATCATCAGGCCGGAGCAGGAAAGCGCTGAGCGTCTGGCCAAAAAACTGGAGATGCGGGGCGTGATCGACTCCTTTGACCTCACGGAGGATTACAACATCATTGAGGCCACCGTGCCGGATCGCTATGTAGGCAAGACCATTGCCGAGTCTGATTTCAGGGCCCGCTACCAGGTGAACGTGCTCACTATCCTGCGCTCCCAGGAGTCTAAGAACCTTTTCGGGAAAACGTACCAGAAACCCACGGTGCTGGGCGTGGTGAAGGCCGAAACCAGATTTGAGGCCGGCGACATCTTGGTGGTGTTTGGCAAGATCCAGGACATTGACCGGTTGTTGCACATGCGGTAAGTTGTCTTGGCCTTGCCTCCGCCTTGGGGCATTTCAACGGGTCTCCTGAACCCGGCCTATTTTTATAAAATTAGGTGGGAAACGGTTGGTTGCCAGCCAGGCTAGCGCCCACTAGTGCGGGGTTTTGTATCCTAAAACAAAGGTTTCTGCGTAAAGAAGGGGAAGTTGAACCCAGTCCTTTCCCCATGAAACACCCGTTCTCCTTCTCTCCACGTCTTGTTACTTTCCCTTTTCTATTGGTTCTTTTCATCTTCCTCGGGGGCGGGGTCTTCTCGTCACAGGCCCAGTTCAAGCCGCATGAGCAACTGGGCCAACTTTTCAAGGATGTGCAGTTGGCACCTGTTTTCCCAGATTCCAAGACCTTCCCAGATTGTATTCCCAAGGCTCCTCCAGAGCAGATCATGCAGGCCTACACGCAGGAAAAAGACAAGCCTGGGTTCAACCTGAAAGCCTTTGTGCTGAAGCACTTTGAGTTGCCGCAGGAGCCCGCCACTAATTTCACCTCCAACGCCAGCTTGCCCGTCACCCAGCACATTCACCGGTTATGGCCGGTATTGACCCGCCAGCCGTTGGCGGAGCAAAGTTCCCTTATTCCCTTGCCCAAGGCTTACGTGGTACCGGGCGGGCGCTTCAGGGAGATCTATTACTGGGACAGTTATTTCACCATGCTGGGCCTCCAGGAGAGCGGTCAAACCCCCTTGATCCAAGACATGGTGGATAACTTCACGTACCTCATCCAAACGGTGGGCCATATCCCCAACGGGAACCGGAGCTACTACGTGAGCCGGTCGCAGCCGCCGTTCTACGCGCTCATGCTGCGCCTCCTGGCCCAGGAGAAAGGACCTGAGGTGCTGAAAACCTATGAGCCGGCGCTTTTAAAAGAGTATGCTTTCTGGATGCAGGGGCAGGAAACCCTTTCAGCGGACCAGCCCCATCACCGGCGGGTGGTACGGATGCCCAACGGCACGGTCCTGAACCGCTACTGGGATGACGACCCCTCGCCCCGCCCTGAAGCCTATAAAGAAGACGTGGAAGTGGCCCATGCCTCGGGCAGGGATCCGCAGGAGGTCTACCGTGGCCTAAGGGCCGCCGCCGAGTCTGGCTGGGATTTCAGCAGCCGCTGGTTTGAAGACGGAAAAACCCTGCTGACCATCAGAACCACCCAGTTGGTGCCGGTAGACCTGAACGCTTTGCTGTACCACCTGGAAGTAACTCTTGCCCACATGGCCCAACTAAACGGCAACCGCGCGCAGGAGCTGTTCTACACTCAGAAGGCAGAACAGCGGAAAGAAGCCTTGCTTCTCTATTGTTGGAACCCGAAGGAACGGTTCTTCTTTGACTATGACCTGGTGCAAAAGAAGACCACCGACATTCCTACGCTGGCGGCAGTTACCCCGCTTTTCTTCTGCATGGCCTCCAAAGCGCAGGCCAAAGCGGTGGCGCAACGCCTGGAAAAGGATTTCCTGCGGCAGGGCGGGTTGAGGACCACGCTCACCCATTCAGGACAGCAATGGGACGCGCCCAACGGCTGGGCGCCGCTGCAATGGCTCAGTATCCAAGGCTTGCGTGCCTACGGGCAGAACAGGCTGGCGGCTGCCATTTCCGCCCAATGGGTCAGACAGAATGAGAACGTTTACCAGGCTACGGGAAAGCTCACCGAGAAGTACAACGTGGAAAAACCTGGCGCTCAGGGCGGAGGCGGGGAATACCCCAACCAGGATGGGTTTGGTTGGACGAACGGGGTGCTGCTAAAACTGTTGAGGCAAACGCACCCGCCGGAAAAAAAATAGCAAAGGGTAATCCTTCCTTTTTAGGGCCGAATTTTCAAAAAGGGGCAGAAAACAGATGGGAGCCTTAGCTTCTATGCACCATTTTGATGTTGGCCAGGCACTCCAGGGCCCAGGCGTCATTATACCTCCTGATTATGCCCGGCATTCGGAACAGGTCAATGATCCACCAAACCCCCAGGCCGCCACCCGTGATCCAGAACACGAACTGCACGGCCCATTTGTTCACGTAGGCGTAGTGCAAACCGAAGAGGACCCAGAGCAGGTAGGCAAATCCCATAGACTTGCGGCGCTGCATGTATTGGGCAAAAAAGGCGTGCTGCAGCTCGGTAGAAAGCGTAGGCAACTCTACCTGCGCCAGGTACGGAAGCTGCTGCAGAAAGGACAGGGGCAAGGTAGAGGAGTTGGAGTCCAAGGCTTTATGAAACAATGATGAAATTAAATATACGCGTTTTTTTAAGCGATTGTGCCTATGTTTGTAAAAATTCGCCCAGAAAAGCCGCTGATTTTTCCCTATTTCTGGCTAAAGAGTGAGTGTTTGTTAATCAACAGCGCCACCATCTGTCTTCTCATCAACCCTTCTGCCTATGATCCGTCAGTTAATCAACCTCACTGTTTTCAAGTCCTTTCTCCAGTCAGCCTCTGCTGGCGGCTTAATCCTGATTGTTTGTGTGATCCTGTCACTAGTGGTGGCCAATTCCCCGCTGGGCCCAGGTCTAGAGACTTTTCTGGCAACTGAGGTAGGGTATGCCTCAGAGAGCATTGGCCTTAGGTACCCCATCTTGCTGTGGGTGAACGACGGCCTCATGGCCATCTTCTTTTTATTGGTGGGGTTAGAGATCAAGCGCGAGCTGGTAGAGGGAGAGCTGTCTTCTTTCAAACAGGCGGCCTTGCCCATCTTCGCGGCCTTGGGTGGGGTGGCCGTGCCCGCCATCATCTATTCCCTTTTCAACATGGGAACGCCCACCGCCAGTGGTTGGGGCATTCCCATGGCTACTGACATTGCCTTCGCCATTGGCCTGCTTTCTTTGTTAGGGAACCGGGTGCCCCTTGGTTTGAAGATCTTTTTAACCGCCCTGGCCATCGTAGATGACCTGGTAGCCATTTTGGTGATCGCTGTTTTCTATTCCACTGACCTGCACCTGCAGTATTTGCTGTACGTGGGCGGCCTGCTGGCCCTGTTAGTGGCTTTCAACCGATTGGGCATTACTAACCTGCTTTTTTACCTGGTGCCAGGCGCGGTGATGTGGTACTTCATCCATCATTCCGGGGTGCATGCCACCTTGGCGGGGGTATTAACGGCCCTTACCATCCCCACCAATGAAACCGACCAGGAGTCTCCGCTGGAGCGCCTGGAGCACGCTATTGTGAAGCCTGTCAATTTCCTGATCATGCCCATCTTCGCGTTCGTGAACACCAACATCAGGTTTGAGGAGAGCATGGTGGCGGGATTAGCCAGCCCTCTGGGATTGGGAATTTTGCTGGGACTTTTCCTGGGCAAACCCATAGGGATCATGTTGCTTTCATGGCTGTCTGTGCGGCTGCGGATCAGTTCCTTGCCTTCCTATGTGACGTGGGGGCAGATGCTGGGAGCCGGGTTGTTGGCCGGAGTGGGCTTTACCATGTCCATCTTCATCGCGTTGCTTTCCTTCCAGGAGGAACTGTTCCAGACCAATGCTAAATTTGCTATTCTGGTGGCCTCTTTGGTGAGCGGTTTGGCAGGGTATTTGGTTTTGAAAAATAACAAGGGCAAAAACATACCGGACGAATTAGAAAATATAGAAACTAAGCTATAGAAGGTTTTTATAGGCCTTTTAATCCTCTTTTTCTTCTTTTATTGGCTATACCTTCCACTTTCTGCCTTGTTTTTTCACTTTTTAAGTAAAAACAAGGCAGAAAGATGTGTATTTATCCATGCCTTTGGTGTTACTTTACTACCTCAATCTCACAACCTGAAACAAAGTGCCAGTGAAAAAATTAAAGTCAATCCTTCTGATAGAGGATGATGAAATCACGAATTTCCTCAATCAAACCGTTATCGAAGAAACAGGAATAGCGGAAGAGGTGATTGTGGCTTTGAACGGCATGGAAGGGTTGTCTTATTTGCAAGGGCTGCAGAGCCCGGAGGCGTTTCCCTCTTTGATTTTGCTGGATATCAATATGCCCGTTTTAGATGGGTTCTCCTTTATAGAGGAATATAAAAGGTTACCCCTGGTGGAGGAAACCTCTACTAAGATTGTGGTGCTGTCTACCTCGGGCAACGCCTCAGACATCAACCAGATGCGGTCTTTAGGCATTACCACCAGCCTGTTGAAACCCTTGAAGGAGTCAGACTTCAGGAAAGTGGTAGCTGAACTATAGCCATGGCTGTTTCATAGAAGATTCATTTCTTCCATTTCCTTTATCCTACATTATACTCCCTCTTTTCTTCCTTTTTGGTTCTCTTGCCATTAGGAGAGGAGGAACTCCTATCTCTACCTATTGCCCGTTTCTTCAATCCAAGAACCGTTTCCAAACCGTTCTTTAGGAAGTCCCGTGAAAACGATATGCCTTTCCTTTCTGCTGGTGCTTCTTCAATTTTAGGTTGTAACCCCTTCCACCCGCATCTTAAATAAAACCATCTGCGCCTTTTCCTCTCTGGAATAAACAGTGACTTCAAGCTATGGCTTTAGAAGAAGCAATTGTAGAGGAATAGCTGTGACATGTTGGTAAAGTATAGAAAAAGTGAGTTTTGAAGTACAACTATGAGTTGGTAAAAAATTCAATTTCCTATGTGTTATGGGAGAATTTCGGGCTTTTAGTAAAAGATAAAGCATAAAGTTGCACAATTTGAACTACTTCTTTTGTTGTAGCCATAATCCTATTTAAAATGATTTCAATTGCTGTAATTTGCCTATCATTCAGTAAACCAGTTCAGCAGTGGAAGCAAACGCGTCAGGGGTACCAGAGAGGCAATGGGATAGAATCATATTGGATAAGGTCATGGAGGGGTCCTCAGACGTTCTCTGTGCCCTGGATCAGAATGGCTACTTTGCTTATTTGGGACAGGCCTGGCAGGAAGTGCTGGGCTATGCTCCGGAAGAACTGGACCGGAAAAACTTTTTGGAAGTAATTTCCCCCGCCGACCAAGCCTCCACCTTGGCTGCTTTCCAGAACACCCTCCAGGGCAAACGGCTCCAGCATTACCTGAACCGGTACCTGCACAAAGAAGGATTTGAGGTGCCTATTTTCTGGTCAGTGGTATGGTCTGAACAGGATCAGCTCATGTACTGCCATGGCCGGGTAGCCCAAGACCTGCTCCGGGCGCAGCAACAATTGCAGATAAAGGAAGGAAGGCATAAAGCACTGGTAGACCACGGGCCCTGCCTGATGGGACTATTAAATGAAGCCGCAGAATTCACCTACCTGGAAGAACCTGGGCCCCTACGGTTCAAATATCAAACTTACCAGTTACTAGGGTCCCGCTTGTTGGATTGGCTCCACCCGGAAGATGTAGCCCTGGCAACGGCTGCTTGGGAAGAGGTAAAGGATTCTGAGGTGGTGCAGGTGCCAGACGTGCGGTTCAAAGCCGGAAACGGAGCGTGGCGGTGGGTGGAGGCAGTGATCAGTAACCATCTGCAGAACCCCATGATCAGGGCCTTTGTGATCACCTGCCGTGATATCACGGAGAGAAAGCAGGCGGTACTTCAGTTAGAGGAGAGTGAGCAGCGGTTCAGGTCTTTGTTTGACAGCAACCCAGACATGATGATTTATGAAGATCGGGCCGGAAACATCCTGGACGCGAATGCTCAATTCATCGCTTCCTGTGGCCTGCCCAAAGAGGAAATCATCACCCGAAACCTTCGCGAGATCATACCCCAAGACGCGCTTGCTCCTTGCCTCCATTACCTGGAAAAAGCTTTTCAAGGAGAGATTGTCACCTTTGACTTGCAGGTAAACCAGCCAGACAAACCACCCACTGATCTGAGGGTAACCAAGATGCCGGTGCTGGGGAAAGACGGGGTGAAAGGGGTGCATACCATTGCCAAAGACATCACAGAGAAGAACCAGACCCGCGTCATCATCAGGAAACAGGCCGAAGCCCTGCTGGCGGTTTTTGAGAGCATCACAGATGCCTTCTTCATGCTGGACCACGCCTGGTGCTTCCAGCTGATCAACAAGGAAACGGAACGGATCCTTCAGCTGGACAGGCAGGAGTGTTTAGGCGAAAGTATCTGGGAACTGCTCCCTATTCTCAAGACCAGTGCCTTCTTCCGCTATTTCCACCAAGCCGTGGAAACGGGCCAGGCGGTGCATTTTGAAACCTATCTGGAGCGTTACAACCTGTGGTTTGAGGTCAAGGCCTATCCTTCAGAAGAAGGGCTTTCGGTTTACTTTTCAGATATCACGGAGAGAATACAGGCCAAGAAAGAGTTAGAGAAACTGTCTCTGGTAGCCAGCAAGATCTCCAACGGCGTGATCATCACTGATGCCGCGGGCCGTATTGAATGGGTCAATGAAGCGTTCACCCGCAATACCGGTTTCAGGTTGGAGGAAGTGAAAAGCAAGATACCCGGTACCTTTGTTTTGGGGCCAGATTCTGATCTAGACGTAGGGCAGCAAATCATTGACAAACTGCAGCTGGGTAAGCCTTTCCACATCAGTACCCTCAATTACCGCAAAACGGGCGAGAAGGTGTGGTTTGCTATGGATTTCACGCCAATCCTCAATGAGGAGCAGGCCATTACCCGGCACATCGTCATCCAGAAGGACATCACCTTCCGGAAAGAGGCAGAAGAAAAGCAGCTGGAAATGACCCGTGACCTGTACCGGCAGAACCGTGATTTTCAGCAGTTCACCTATATTGTGTCGCATAATCTGCGGGCGCCGGTAGCCAATGCCATGGGTTTGGCCGAGTTTCTTTCAAAACAGGACAAAAACTCTGACACCTATGATCAGTCATTGGCTTACCTTAAAACCAGTGTCTTCAAGATGGACACGGTCCTGCGGGACCTTAGCCTGATTCTTTCCCTGAGAGACAAACAAGACGTACTGGAGAGGGAAATGGTAGCCGTGGCCGAGGTCTGTGAACAGGTGCGTCAGTATTTCCTGGAATCCCTGATGCACCACAAAGGGGAGTTGAAGGTGGAGATGGACACCTCCATCAGGCTCAATACCAACCGGGCCTACCTGTACAGCATCTTCTATAACCTGCTTTCCAACGCCATCAAGTACCGGGCAGAAGGCAGGGCCCTGCAGGTCATGATCCAGTGCCACCTCCAGCCCGAAGGCGGGGTGGTGATCCATTTCTCTGATAACGGGTCTGGCTTTGACATGGCCAAAGCCGGTGATAACGTGTTCAAACTGTATAAGCGCTTCCACTTGAACAAAAAGGGCCGGGGCATGGGTCTGTTCCTGGTGAAAACCCACGTGGAAAGCATGGGCGGCACCATTAAAATGACCAGCAAGCTGAATGAAGGCACCCAGGTAACCATACAGCTCCCTGGGGAGATCTCCAGCCATCCGTCGGCCTAAAGTCAGACCGCAAGGAGCCTCTCGTATTGCAGAATTGCCTAAAGAATGTGCTAACAGGTACATTTTTTATGGTTTCCAGGCATAATTTCTTATTTATTTTATAACAAATATCAGATAAGCATAGTACAAAAGAAGGTGCGCGTAAAACCTGTTTTGCGAAGGCCGGCCACGTTGGCGGTCCGGGGCAAAGCAGCCGTTACAGGCGTTTTTGTTCACCTAATACCCATGTATTATGAAATTCAAAAGTTTACTCCAGTTCGTTCTTGTGGTTCTGGCTGGCCAGTTTCTGTTTTCCTGTAGCTCAACTGAGTACTACCGGTTCGCCTCTGTCAAACCAGAAACCTACCAGAGAGCCATCGCTAAAACAGAACCGGTGCAGGCGCCCGCAGAAACCGTAGTTCCCGCCCAAGCGGTGCCGGTGGTAACAGTAACGCCCAGCCCAACGGTGGCCAAAAAGGCCGAGCCGGTATTGGAAGCCTCTGCCAAAAAAGCCCAACCTGTATTGCTGGAAACCAAAAAAGTGGCCGGCAACCTACCTGAGGCCAAGGTAACGCAGCCTGTGCAGAAATTGGAAGCAAACACTGCCTTGGAAGCCGCCAAAACCCGCCTGGCGCACATGACCAAGGCAGAGAAGAAGGAATTCAGAAAAGAGATGAGACATGCCCTGCGTGAAACCAACGCGTTAAGTGACATAGTAATGATCGTCCTGGCTATTCTCCTTCCTCCGTTGGCGGTATTCCTGCATGAAGGTCTGGGAAGCAGGTTCTGGATAAGTATTCTGTTGACATTGCTGTTCTTTATACCTGGGGTGATTTTCGCGCTTTTGGTGGTGACAGATTCTATCTGATAAAGCCTTCCTCTTCAGGTTACTTTAAAAATGCCCTGGCACCAGATGCCAGGGCATTTTGTTTTAGAGGCTCTAATCATTTTTATAATCCAGGCGGGCCGAAGGGGAAGAGAGGCATTGGTTTCCCCTACAGCACATGAAACCCAAAGAGGGCCTAACTTGGTTTACAGCCTGATTTAGAAAAGTAAGTGGTAAAAGAACGGCCTGCCCTTTGTTAAGGGACAGGCCGTTCTTTTATGCTAGTTACAAGTTGGGTTTAGTTAAGGAGCACCGGTTTCCCGAAACCTAATTGTTCCAGTTTTTTAAGTTGGGTAGCGGCGTCGCCTACAATCAGGTAATACATGCGGTTAGGGTTCACATACTGCTGCGCCAGCCCTTTAATTTTGTCTACCGTCATCTCTTTTACCAGCGCCTCGCGTTGTTTGGCGTAGTCAACGGGCAGGCCATAGGTGCTGATGTTGTGGAGCATCCCCAGCTTGGCACCCATGGTTTCAAACGCGCGGGCATTACTTTTTACCAGGAAGCCTTTGGTAACGTCCAGATCCTGGCCTGAGTAGGTAGGACCGTAGCTCTGCATGATCTGCTTGATCAGATCCACTGATTCAAAGGTGACATTGCTGCGCACCCCGCTCTGGATCTGGAACGGCCCGGCCAGCTGAGAACCGCCAAACGAAGAACTGATGCCGTAGGTATACCCCTTGCCTTCACGGAGCTGCTGGGTAAGCTTGGAGGCAAAGCCACCCCCGCCCAGAATGTAGTTCATCACCTGCGCCGGGTAGAAGTCCGGATGCGTGGCCGGCAAGGCCAGGTATCCCAGCCTGAGCACCGATTGCTTGGCACCCGGCACGTCATAAAAATAAACGGTGGCTGTTTTGGGCGGGGCGGGAGCAGGGTATCTGGGCTCAAATACTTCCTTCGCTTTCCAATTCTGCTCTAACCCACTCAATGAAGCGAGAACCTCTGGTTGGCTCACGGCCCCCACCACCTGATACGCCGCCAGGGTAGGAGAGAGGTTAGCTGCGTAGTAGTTTTTGAGGTCCTGGAAGGAAATGGCCTGCAAAGAGGCTTCGGTACCCAGAATGTTCCGGGAAAGGATATGGCCAGGGCCGTAGAGTAATTTGCGGAATTGGTTTTCAGCAATGGCGTTAGGATTGGCTTTCTGCTGCTTTATCTGGCTTTCTACCCGTTGCTTGGCCAGTTTGAACTCCTGCTCGTCCCAGCGCGGCTCCAAGAGGATCTCCTGCACCAGCGCCATGGTGGGGGCATAGTTGCGGGCCAGGGTTCTGCCGGAAACGGTGATGCTTTCCTCACCGGCGTTGACGCTGATGGAGGCCCCCAAAGCCTCAATGGCTTCTTCCAGTTGGGCCGTGGTTTTGTTCTTGGTGCCTTTCAGGAGAAGTTCGGCGAGCAGGTTAGAAACCCCCACTTTGGCCGAGTCTTCCAGAAGCAGGCCTCCCTGCAGGCGCAGGTTAAACTGCACCAAGGGCACTTCTCTGTCCACAATGCCCAGCGTTTTAAGCCCGTTTTTCAATTTTCCCTCCCAAACGGCGGGCACTCTGGTCTCGGGGGCTTTGCCGTAAGGCGGTTCCACGGTGCGGTCAAAGCTGGAGGGGGTGCGGGGGTAGCTGGCATAGGCCGTGGCATCAAATTTCTCTTCGGCGCCCTCGGTGATCTTCTCCTCCACCACACTGGCTTTTTGGGAACCGGCCAGTGCCAGTTCGGCCTGGCCTTTGGGTACGAAACTGGTGGCTACGTACGGCTTGTTTTTGATATACTGCCCAAATACCCGCATCACGTCTTCGCGCGTGACAGCCAGCATGTTCTGGATGTCTTTGCTGATGAAGCCCGGGTCGCCGGCAAAGATCTGGTATTGGGCCAACTGGAAACCTTTGCCTTGTACGCTGGACAGGCTGTTGTAGAAATTCACCTCCTGCACTGCTTTGATCCGGGCCAGGTCTTCGTCAGAGAATCCTTCCTGCTCAAAGCGGGCAAAAGCCTCTTCTACCGCGGCATGGATCTGGTCCAGGTCTACTTTCTCATATCCCCTGATGCTCAGCATGAGTTGCCCTGCCAGTTCAGCGCTGCTTTGGTACATGGTGATCCGGCCGGCCAATTGCTTCTCGTCCACGATCAGCTTGTTGAGGGGCGCTTTCTTACCATCTGTTAATAAAGTAGCCAGGGTTCTGAGGGCGTAAGAATCTTTGTGGTACGTGTGGATGGTTGGCCAGGCCATGGTGAGTTCCGGCAGTCGCGCAAAATTGTCTTCGTGGTAGAGTTTCTTGGTTTGGCTGAGCACCGCCGGCCGCTTCTCCTGCTTGGGTATGTCAGCCCCTTTCTTGATCTCCGCGAAATATTTCTCTACCCAGGCTTTGGCTTGGGCCGGCTCAAAGTCACCGGAAACCACCAGCGTCACGTTGTTGGGGGCGTACCAGCGGCGGTAGAACTCCTTCACGTCTGCAAGGGTGGCGTTCTGCAAATCTTCCAGCGACCCGATCACCTGCCAGTGGTAGGGGTGGTCTTTGGGGTACAGGTTCTGGTCAATCACGTACGAGGTATGGCCATAGGGGGCGTTGTCATAGCTTTGCCGCTTCTCATTCTTCACAACCTGCTTCTCTTTGGCCAACACCTGATCGGTCACGGTGTTGATGAAGAAGCCCAGTTTGTCGGCCTCGGCCCAGATCATTTTCTCCAGCGCGTCATTGGGAACGGTCTGGTAATAGTTGGTGCGGTCACGGTTGGTAGAGCCATTGGCTCCGGAGCCGCCAATGCGGGCGCTCATCTTGTCCAGGCCGCCTTTGCCCAGGTTCTCAGATTCCAGGAACAGCAGGTGCTCAAATAAGTGCGCAAAACCGGTGCGGCCTTCTTTCTCCCGCGCAGAACCCACGTGGCTCGTCAGGGCCACGGCCACCACCGGGTCAGATTTGTCTACATGGAACACCACAGTCAATCCGTTGTCTAAGGTGAATTTTTCAAAATCTACCTGGAAATCCTGTGGCGGGGTCTTTGATTTGCTTTGCCGTTGGCAGGAAAGCAGCGCCACTGCCATGAGGCAGAGAAAGGTAAGGTGCTTGGGAAGGTGCATGAAATCGTCTGTTTTTGTTTGGATGTTCTAGGAAAGAGGTCAAGCCGTAAAGGTCCCTTCTCTTCCTTTACAAAGGTAGCAGAGCAGTTCTCTTGAACTATCTTCTGGCAAAATAAACCAATTGTCAGGTTAAGGAGAGAGAGAAATCCTGTGATCAGTGGGTGAAGTGGCAGTTGTTTAGCGGCAGTTTTTGTGAAAAGGTGCCTGAAACATGCCTAGGCAATACTTGTTTATGGTTCCTTTTTACAAAACGACCCTGAAAACCAGAACCGCCTATGTGGAAAGGGTGGGTTTCTATGAGTGATAAGGAACAAGGGTGATAGAATCTAGGAAAACCACAGCTCCCAAGGCTTTCAGACTTAGTACCCGGTGCCCCAATTAGGTGCGGCGGCTTCCGGGCGTTCTGCCGCCAGGAACATGAGAGTTTTAGCGCTCCTAATGTATTCCGTGGCAACTACCAAGTTGAATGAAAGAGAGGGTTGGGCAATAAGGGGCTATTTTCTTTTCAAAAGCTCAGGCAGCACCTTTTCCCCGAAAAACTGGATATACTGTTCCTGCTGCAGGTTCACGTTGTGCAGGTGGAGGTGCGTGAATCCTAATTCCAAATCCTTGGCGAGCCATTCTATGTGCTCCTGGGCACTGTCAGAGATGCGTACGTGCGGTTCCAATTCGTCGGGCTTTACCATAGAGCCGGCGGCGTCAAACCCTTTCACCGTGGGAATCTCGGAGAGCAGGGCCGAAGGGAAAACATTGTTCTTCCACTGCTCATGGGCTCCCTGCCGGGCTTTTTCTTTGGTTTGGTCATAGGAGAGTTGCACCTTCAAATGCATGGGCTTCCCTTCGCCGCCGCCTCGTATGAAGGCATCTACCACGGCCTGGAGCTCTTTAGGCGGTTGGGAAATGGTGATCAGGCCATCTGCCCAGGACCCCACCCACTCCGCGGTCTCCGGGGTGATGGCGGCTCCCAAAACCGGAGGTGTGTAGCTGGGGCGGGTGTAGAGTTTGGCGTTTTCTACTTCCACCAACCCCTTGTGCGAAACGGTTTCTCCTGCCCATAGGGCTCGCATGATGTCAACACAGAGTTTCAGGCGTTCATTTCGTTCCTGTTTGTTGGGCCATTTCTGCCCTGTGATGCGCTCGTTCAGGAACTGTCCGCTGCCCGCGGCTATGAAAAAACGGTGCGGAAACATCTCGCAGAGAGTGGCTACTTTCTGGGCGGCAATGGCCGGGTGGTAGCGTTGGCCTGGGGCAGAAACCACGCCAAAGGGCAAAGAAGTGGCTTGCATGGCGGCTCCCAGCCAACTCCAGGCATATCCGCTTTCCCCTTGGTTTTCGCTCCAGGGGTAGAAATGGTCTGAGGAGAGGATGTTGCCAAAACCGGCCTGTTCCGCCTGCTGCACCAGGGAGAGCAGGTGACTGGGCTTGAATTGTTCATGGGAGGCGTGGTACCCAATACTGACGTCTTTGTTTTCCATGGTTCAGTTCCTGTGGGGAAGTAGTTTGCGCCCCGTGTTATAGGTGATTTTTCGGTTTGCCCCTATTTGTGTAAGGCTCCTAAAGCTCCTAAGCTTGGTTCTTCAGTGTATCACAACGGCTTTCTCCGGAAAGGGTAGGAGAGGTGCTGGGGGAAAGAACCACTGGAATTTCCTGGGAAGATGTACGGGTCGGAGGGGAAGGGGTTTTCCCGGAAGGAGCCCCTGGGTTTGATTTCGGGAAAGGATTCTTTTGCTTTAGCCACTCAAGTTTTCCATGAAAATGCGGAAGGCATCCTCAGGTACGTTCTAGGTAGGTTTAATTGCTGAAATCCAAAAAACAAGGCTAAAACAATTAACCTCAGACACGGTTTAAGTAGGCCTTTGGTCAAGGTCCTTAATCTCTTTTTTATAAGCCCCCGGTAAGATGAGGGATTTAAGAAACCAATCCAGTTGCAGGGCCCGGCTTACTTTGTAGCCCTGCAAGAGTGGTGTTAACAGGGAGATTTTCCGGAAGCCCAACAGCTCCTTTACCCGGTCTGGCACCACCATCATCTGGGCTTCGAGCAAGATCCGGTACCGAAGCGTGCCCAGGTGCTTTTTGTATTGCTGGAACAAATCATGGGTGTAGTGGCTGGAGGCTAGGTCTTGCTGAAGATGGCTTTGCCGCATCTGGGTCCATTCTTGGAAAGTACCCGGTAAACCGGTAAGGCCCATGCGGTGCCCCACCCGGTAAAAAACATCGAATACCTCCGTCTTTTCTTCCACGGAGAGTTTGCGTTCCAGCAGCTCAAATGACCGGATGGAATAATCAATCAACATGAACAGGACATCGCGGTACGCCCAGTCAGGAATAGCCATGCCCCGCTTGGCTTCCACGCCGGCATGGATACTGGCCATCTTGTCTATGGTTTTATGGGCGCCCTCCAGAGAGGAAAACACAATCTGCCGGGCATAGGCCACGGTAGAGAAAAGCCTGCCTAAGGGGTCAGCCGGAAGCCTTCCGGTAAAATAAAGCCAGTCAACGGCCTTGTTGAGAGCAAATTCCGCCGCAGATCCCGCGAAAATAAAAAGGATGGTATCTCCCTTCCCCCAGATCTCCCGAACCACAGAATCTTTCTCCACAAAATATTGCATATCCTCTCCCATTGATTTTGCTCCTAGGCCCTGTGGCGTTTTGTCTTTTACGGTAGTCCCTTTTAGCAGTACGCTTCCCTACTTTGATTTCCGAAGTAAAAAAGGGAAAACGGAAGAAAAGAAGGAAAATAACCAGGCTGGACTTTAGTGCCTTCCTTTGCCACCGTTTGGGAACCACTGCCAAGTGCAGTAAATTTGGGTGAATAAATGGAGAAAAGCAGCAGGGTAAAGCCTGCTACCTTTCCTCTTCTTGAATGTACTGTTCTATTTTGAAAGAAACCCAGACGTCCCCCATTGCTGAATTTGAAGTATGCGTTTTAATCCCGTGCTACAATAACCATGAGGGGTTGAAAGCGTCTTTGGAAAGTATTTCCTATTACCCCGGCCGGTTGTGCGTGGTGGTGGTAGATGACGGTAGTACCACCCCGGTTTTGAAAGGAATTGAGGGGAATCAGAAAGACATGATCACCCATGTCATCAGGATAGAGAAGAACGTGGGCATTACTGCGGCTTTGAATACCGGCCTGCAGTGGATAGAGGACAACCTAGTGGTACGCTATATAGCCAGGTTAGACTGTGCTGACATCTGTCACCAGGACCGGTTTTATGACCAGGTGGCCTTTCTTGATCAGAACCCGGAGGTAGGGTTGTTGGGGACTTGGTGTAAGTTCCTCGACCCCCAATCAGGTTTCAGCTACCTCTATACCACCCCCACCCAGCATGAGGCCATCCTGATTGAGATGCATTTCAGGAATGTCTTTATTCATCCCACGGTCATGTTTAGGGCACAATTGTTGAAAAAGACAGGATTTTATCCCCTTAACTTCCACCTGGTAGAGGATTATGCCCTGTTTTTTGTCATGCTGCACCAAACCAAAGGTGCTGTTTTAGACAAGGTATTGGTTACCTGTGAAATCAACCCCAAGGGCCTTTCCATCTCGAACAGAAGAACTCAATTAATAGGAAGGGATCGGGTTGTCAATGAGTTCGGAATTGGTACTATTTATAAATGGTTGGCGAAGGCTAAGCTCTTAATTCTAAGAGGGTTGCCGTACCAATTCGTGTTATTTGTCAAAAACAAAAGGAATTAAATTATATGTATATACATATAAAAAAAGAAAGAAATTTCGTGATCTGGTAATAAAAAGGAATTAAAATCGACTAATAAACTGTTAGGAGGCCAAATAGATAATTTAATATAACTTGGAATAATATATAAACTTAAATTAATAGAGGAGTTTCTTGAAAAAAAAGGTAAAAAGTATTAATATATGTTGCCAGTTTCTTCTTTTTTGGACAAAGGAAACAAGGTAGTCTTTAAAAAATGACGCCAAAGAAGGATTGGTAGTTTTATCTGATATAAAAATAACTAACTTTGGTGTCTCCCAAACCAAATTTATAAAGTAGCTTTTAGTACCTCCCCCAACTGTTCCCCAGCGCATGAAAATAGTACACGTAATAGAACCTTTTGCCTCTGGGGTTGCCGTTTTCGTGAAGTCGCTGACGGAGACCATGCCAGAGGATCTCCACATCATTGTACATGGTGAACGGAAACAGGTGATGTCTGCCAAAGATGTCAAAAAGACCTTCCCAAAGCAGAATGTACGGTTTATCCGGTGGAAATCTGCCCAGAGGTCCATTCATCCTTTCAAAGACTTTTCTGCGCTAACTGAACTCCATTACATTTTAAAAAGACTCAAAAACAGGGGCTTTGTAGATGCGGTGCATTTACATTCCTCTAAGAGCGGTCTTTTGGGCCGACTAGCGTGCAGGTGGGCCGGAATCAAAAATGTGGTATACACTCCAAATGGCGCTCCTTTCCTCTCGGCAGGAAACCCATTCGTAAATTTCATTTTCAAGCAAATTGAAAGGTTTGGGAACGGGGTAGGAGGGAAGGTAGTCTGTTGTTCCGCCTCAGAAATGGCTGAATACCAAAAAATTGGCATTAACGCGACTTATATAAATAATGGGGTTGTCCTACCTGAAATACCTTATTCTCCTTTCCCTAGGAAAAAGAAAGAGAAATTCCAGGTGATAACCACAGGTCGTATTGAGGAGCAAAAGAACCCAACACTCTTCAACACCATTGCTGCTTTTTTTGAGGATTATGATCAAATAGAATTTATTTGGGCGGGTGATGGCAAAGAACGAACTGCTTTATCATCCAAAAACATTACGGTTACAGGTTGGCAAACCCCGGAAGTCGCCAAAGAATTGGTAGCTCAGGCAGATGTCTTTATCTCTACTTCACTCTTTGAAGGACTTTCTTTTAGTGTGCTGGAAGCATTAGCATTGAAAAAACCAGTACTTCTGAGTGATTGTGTGGGCAACTCAGATATTATTAAAACCGGGTTAAATGGGGACTACTTTAAAAACGAGGTGGAGGCTATTGTTAAAATCTTGAATTACTATAATAATCAGGAAATGCTAGGAGTGATGGGTGATTACTCCTTTGGTGTTTGTGAGACAAAATTTAACGTTGGTTTAAATTTCAAAGAATACAGGTCTGCTTATAAGATTTTTAATAAGCAAGAAAAGAGAGTTATAATGGCTCTGACCACGTGAGCGCTTGAATATTAGATAGAATATTGATATGAGAAAAACCTTACTATTACAAGATTATATCTCCCCCAAAGATCCACTTGAAGAGATACATAGTTCCCTTGATAGTATCCAAAAGCAACTGCTGCAAGAGCTTTCTAATAAACAGGAAATACTTGAGGAGAAGAACATGGAGATAATGGAACTGAAATGCGCCTTAGCAGGACAAAAGCAACTTGTAGAAGAGTTGAAAGAAAAAGTAGCTTCTGTAGAAAAGAATAATGAAGGAAATAAACAGCTGAATAAGAAGTTAATCAGTGAAATTGTGCGCAAGCAGCAGGACATAGAATGGTATAAACGTACCTATGAGAAAAGAAGCTTTCTGGGCACTATCAAAGAAAAGGTTTTAAAAAGGCTGTTTTGAATAATAAGGCACACTATTTTTAATATATAAGTCATGGTTTTAAGGTGCTCCTTGTGAGCCAGATTTTAATCTTTTATCTTTTAAGGTATCACCGTGGAGTTTACAGGGGAAAGGTTTGTTCCTACAACAGAATTATTAACCGATGAAATCGGGATAGAGCATTTACACCGATATGAGACTTGTGTCGGGTTTGTCAACAATAAAGATGTACTAGATATTGCGTGCGGCGTAGGCTATGGCTCAGCGCTATTTGCCAAAAATGCTCGCACAGTTATTGGAATCGATATTGACTCAATTAGCATAGAATACGCTACCCAAACCTATAGCAGTCATAACACTAATCTTCGTTTTTTAACAGGGTCTGTTGCTAAAATTCCACTCCCAGATAATTCCATTGATGTTGTGGTTTCTTTTGAAACCATTGAACACGTAGATGAACCCACGCAGCATGCCTTTCTGCAGGAAGTAAAAAGAGTTTTAAGGAATAATGGAAGTTTAATTATTTCTACACCAGATAGAGCGAATTATTCTGAACGGTACAATTATGTCAATGAATTCCATATTAAGGAATTTAATGCAGAAGAGTTTCAGCGTTTTTTAAGTCGATATTTTACTAACATAGAATTTTTTAGTCAAGGCTTTGAAATTATCAGTGCTATTACTCCAGTCGGTTCTACCCAGCTAAATCAGGTTAAAGTATGTGATTTGGACTTACACTCACCATCAAGTTCAAAGAAGTATCTACTCTCTGTTTGTAGTAATATTGTACAACAAGAGGCACTGCAGTTGTCTTCAGTTGTATTTAATACTGGCAAGGATTACCTGGAAATCACAGATACAATTGTCGAGAAAGAAGCACACATCTTAGAGTTAGGAGCATGGGGTAAATCGCTTGACAAGCATATAGCAGAAAAGGATAACCTTATACTTTCAATGCAAGAGGAACTGGAGCTGAAGGCAGCCTATGTGCTGGCATTGCAGTCGGAGAATCAAAAAAAGTCTTTAGAGTTAAGCAATGCGAAGGCAGCCAATGACCTTCAACTTGAAAAACTAACCGAACTGGGGAAAAGCATTCTACAACTACAAGAAGGAATACAGAATGCTACTTCAAAAAACACATCTTTACAACAAGAATTAGAAGATAAAGACAATATAATAACGTCTCAAAAGCAGAAATTACACAGCCTATATAACCAGATAGACAATTTAAATGGAAGATTAAATGAAATTTATGTTTCAGAAGGCTGGAAGCTACTAAGTCTTTACTATGGGGTAAAAGGGAGGTTACTCAAAGAAGACACTAAAAGGTACAAACTTGTCAAGAAGGTAGTGAATAAACTTAGAGGTAAGACTGAGAGTTCCTCCAGAATTATGGCTTCAACTAACACTACCGAATTATCGGCCCCAACTTCTTTGCTCAAAGAGCCTGATGTTGTCTCCTATGATCCCATCACGTTGCCAAAATACGCCCAACCATTAGTGTCCATAATTATTCCAGTTTATAATGCTTGGGAAATGAATTATAGGTGCATTAAGGCTATTCAGAGAAACTCCTTAGGGGTAAGCTATGAGGTGATCATTGGGGATGACTGCTCCACAGATGAGACGAAGGAGATTGATTCTTACATAGAAAACCTCGTTTCAGTACGCAACGAGGTGAATTTAGGTTTCTTGCAGAATTGTAACCATGCAGCCACATTTGCCAAAGGCAAGTACTTGATTTTCCTCAATAATGATACTGAGGTAAAAGAAGGCTGGCTGACGGCATTAACAGACCTAATGGAACGTGATATTACCATTGGGTTGGCTGGCTCTAAACTTATCTACCCAAATGGGAGATTGCAAGAAGCAGGTGGCATAATCTGGGATGATGCTTCTGGCTGGAATTATGGCCATAAACAAGATCCAGATGCGCCTGAATTCAACTATGTGAAGGAGGTTGACTATGTTTCTGGAGCCAGTATTATTATCAGGTCTGAATTATGGAAGGAACTTGGGGGATTTGATATTAGATATACTCCGGCCTATTGTGAGGATTCAGACTTGGCTTTTGCCATTAGAAAGAAAGGTTTCAAAGTAGTGTATCAGCCTTTATCTGAGGTGATTCATTATGAAGGGTATTCACATGGTAATGACCGAGAGCAAAGTGCAATTAGTTCTATCAAGGAATATCAAAAAATAAATAATACTAAGTTTTTTGAAAAGTGGATACTGGTCTTGCAGAAAGATCAATTCCCAAATG
Source organism: Rufibacter glacialis (assembly GCF_008271745.1). Lineage (GTDB taxonomy): Bacteria > Bacteroidota > Bacteroidia > Cytophagales > Hymenobacteraceae > Nibribacter > Nibribacter glacialis. The sequence continues at coordinate 222,343 of NZ_VKKZ01000022.1, forward strand.
CTGAGAATGTATTCTGGGCGCGCGATAGAAGTAAGGGGAAGAAGACCATATTAATGATTGACCACTACGTGCCCCAGTTTGATAAAGATGCTGGTTCAAGAACCACTTTTGGTTACTTAGAGCTCCTCGTGAACATGGGGTTCAATGTAAAGTTCTTAGGAGACAATTTCTATCAGCATGAACCTTACACCACAGTACTTCAGCAAATGAGTATTGAAGTATTGTATGGTCCTTGGTACCGAGACAATTGGCAACAGTGGTTTAAAGATAATAGTGATAAATTTGATTACGTTTATTTGAATAGGCCTCATATCTCCATCAAGTATATTGAATTCATCAAACAACATTCAAAAGCCTTGATTTTATATTATGGCCATGATCTTCATTACCTGCGTGAGCAGAAAAGATATGAACTGGAGAAGGATCCTTCTATTCTAAAAGGAGCCAATAAATGGAAAGAAACAGAGACATACCTTTTTGACCATAGTGATGTAATTCTAACTCCCAGCGAAGAAGAAAAGAAAATTATTGGTGCTTTGAACCCCAACTACAATGTACAGGTCATAAGACCTTTTATTTACAATACCCTAAATGAACCTGTTGTTGACTTTGCATCAAGAAAAGACATATTATTTGTAGGAGGCTTTGGGCACATGCCCAATGTGGATGGAGTAATATGGTTTGTAAAAGAGGTATGGCCTTTGGTGAAGCAACAAATACCAGATGCGAAATTCATCATAATTGGCTCTAACCCTCCAGAGCAGGTAAAACAGCTAGCTAATGAAGATGTCATCTTTAAGGGCTTTGTAAGCGATGAAGAGTTAGAGCGCACCTACAAGGAGGTAAAGTTAGTTGTAGTGCCACTACGATATGGAGCAGGAGTAAAAGGTAAATTGGTGGAAGCTATGCACTATGGAGTTCCTCTAGTAACTACATCTGAAGGAATAGATGGATTACCAGGGGATGTGTCTTTTATTGTACCTGCTAATAATCCTGTACAGCTTTCTGAACAAGTAATAGAATATTATTTATCTAATGAAAAGCTTGTTAAGCTTAGTAATCTTGAAACAAATTATATCAGGGAATACTTTTTCAAGGATGCAGCTAAAGAAGTGCTTAAAGATATATTAACCATGGCTACTTAAGTAAGATAGCTTCTAAGTTTGCCAACTCTTAAATTAATTCTGTATTGAAAGTAACGAAGAGATAGAGCAAGGCTTATGCCTTTATAATATCAATGGTTTAGTAGGTAGCGCTTTACAAGAATTCTATACGAATCTGTAGGTGTTTTTATGTTAGTTTTTGTTTTAATGTATTCCCAGAAGAATTTAAAAGACGTTTTAAAAAGAGGAGAAAACAATTTTGATATACTAAGATTGTTTGCGGCCTTAGCTGTTATAATAGGGCATTCCTATTCCATTTCACCTGAACCTCCCTATCAAGATATAGTACTTAATTTTCTGCATTTTGACTATTCTGGTTCATTAGCAGTAAAGTTTTTTTTCTTTTTAAGTGGCTTATTGGTGACAAATAGCATTATAGCAAAACCAGATCCATTTAGCTTTCTATTAAAGAGAGCATTGCGGATTTTTCCTGGACTGCTTGTTTGTTTATTGATCTCAGTATTCATGATTGGGCCTTTGTTTACGCATTTGCCTTTAATTGAATACTTCTCAATGTCAGAAACTTGGAGGTATATAAGCGATAACCTTTTCTTATACAATATCCGGTGGAAATTATCAGGTGTTTTTACAGAGAGCAAGTTTGGTCTGAACGGATCACTATGGACTCTCTCTTATGAAATTTTGTGCTATTTATATTTAGCCGTTTTTTATGGTTTAGGATTTCTTAGGAACAAAGTAAATTCAAATATCTTCTTTACTATTATTATTGGTGTATCATTCTTTGCTCCATTATATCTACCTGGCTTCTTCTCGCAGAACCCAGAAGCACATTTACTGCCTGGTTGCTTTAGTATTGGTGCTCTATTTGCTGTCAACAAAGAAAATATACAAGTAGGGATTCCCTACTCCATTTTGTTCCTGTTGCTTATTATTCTGCTCAAGGATTCAATTGTTTTTCAATTTGTATTCTATATAGCATTGTTCTATATGACAGTTGTTGTTGCTTCATTGCCCTATGTTGTACAAAAAATAAAGCTTCCATTTGATGCATCTTTTGGGGTGTATATTTATGGCTTTGTAATTCAACAATGTCTTCATGCTGTTTTTCCAGAAATGGGAGTCCATAGCCATCAGGTTATTTCATCATTATTAGCCATTGGGTTTGGGGTATTTTCATGGCAATTTGTAGAAAAGAGGTTTATTAAGCTTGGTAATGAGATAAGGGTAACCGATTTTATAAATTTTATAAACAAAAAATCTAAAGTTCAAATTGAAAACATACCACAAACTCAACAAATCTTTTTTAATGATAGAGTTTTAGGAATTGATATAAAGAAACTCAAATCTTCTAAATTTATATTTTTGATATCTTTTACATTAGTAGCGGCAGTTATTCACGCTCTTGTGTTAAAGTTTGTCTTTCCTGGTTATTATAGCCCATTATATCCACTTCATTCGGATTATTACATACCTGCAGCTGTAGCCAACTCAAGCTTGGACGTTTATTCTTTTTCTGGATTGTTAACTTGGCCAAGACCGGTTCATATAACATTCATGAAAATAATAGGATACACAGGAATACAAGGAAGTATTGCTTGTGTTATTGCTTTAGTATGTATTAATACAGCTTTGGGTGCTCTTTTACTTAAATACATATTCAAGATTCCAATTACCAAGTTGTTTTTGCTATTCTTTATACTGTACTGCTTTCTGTTGTTTTCTCAACCCTATTTCTATATATTTTATGCTCAAGATATAGGTTCTCAGTTATCATACTTTTTTCTACTAATTGGAGCCCTTGTATATTTTTTTAAGTATGAAGATTCAATAACCTTTGCAAATATAAGTCTATTTGTATTTTGTTTCTTGGCATTTTTGAGTAAAGAAACTTATGGATTAGTAGGGTTATCATCAGCTTTTCTTTGGTTTATTTATTACCGGAGAAAACATGCATTTAATGCTTTCATTCCAATGATTGCAACTGGTAGTGCTTTGGTAATTGCATTTGCTATTAATATTCTAGTAAAATCATCATTCATTAATCCTGACGCAGAAGTAAACTCAGATTACCACATAAGTTTAAATCCTATGTTGGTGATTCCGGAGTGGCTTAGGTATGCAAATGAATCAATTAACATTGTTAACATTATAGTAGCGATATTGATTCTATTCCTGGTAATCAAATCAAAAAACTCTAATCGAATAAAACTACTGTATTTATTAGCAGGATGTATAATAGCAACTGGTTTGTCATGGGTGCCTAATGCTATTCTGCCAAATCATCATTTCAAAGGTTACTCCTTCAATGGTGCATATTTGTTTTACTTGCCTTTGTTAATTTTACCTGTAGTTCTTTTTGAAAAAGATAAAGCTAAAGGTTTTTCGATTGCTGTTGTTGTACTGTGTCTTCTAAGCCCCGTATTCAATAAAAATAAATACAGCGATTTAGATAATACTTGGGTTCTGATTCAGGAAGGTACCCAGCGAAACCTATTAAAAAGTCTTGATAAGCAGATAGGAAGATTAGAAGCTTCTAGCACTCCTCAAAAGATAATTATTCAAGGCATTTCCTTTCCATTTCATCCATTTTCACATCCAGAAGCATTAAGAGTTTTCTCCAATGCTAAATTTGCTCATTTTGACGTAGTGAATACTAACCCTTCATTCCAAAATGGAGTTAGAACAGATCTTGTTAAATTTATTAGCCCTTCTGATACTTTGAAAACAAGATATGATGAAAGATGGCAATTTGATGATCAAGGCAATTTGATTGCAGCTATAGATTTAGAAGCCGAAAAGGTTTTCTTAAAGCCGAAGGTTAGAGAAAGTGCTTTTATAGTAACCTCAGAAAGTTTACCACTTCATAAAACTGAAGGTTTTTATAATCTTGAAGGTAATCTTAGGTGGACGAATGGTGAAGCTTCCATTGGCCTAGATTCCACAATTTCAGTCAAAGATAGTGTGATATTAAAGCTGGATACATTTATGCCTCCTATTTGCAAAAATGTTAGCCCTGAGTTGAAAATTGTTGGTAGCAATAATAAAATTTATAAACCTAGAATGTTTATGAGAAGTGGAGATACTTTTTATTTCTTATTTCTAATGAACAATTCTGATTCAATCAAAAAAATTGATATTACTTCTGAACGTATAGATGCATCACCTGATTTGCGCATTTTATCCTTCCCTTTTGTAAGGTTAGAGGTTATAAAAAAGTAGTCTTTAAAAAGTAGTCTTTAATTAGATAATTAAACGAGCATGTAAAATATTCTTCTCTCATAAAAGAATATAATTAACCTTGATTTTTTTGAATGTTATATTCATAGCATACATCTATAGATGTAACTAATCTTTATTTTAACTTTTTAGATTGTATTTTTATTAAGTGGCTACTTTAAATGAATGCGGTATAATTGATTTTCCTAAGATACTTGATCCAAGGGGTAATCTTTCATTTTTGGAGGAGAACAAGCATTTTCCATTTCACATTGAAAGGACCTACTGGATCTATGATGTACCTGGGGGAGAAAAGAGAGGTGGCCATTCTTTCAAAACTAATCAGGAGGTCATTATTGCTCTATCCGGCAGTTTTGACGTTGTCTTGGATGACGGGGTCAATAAAAAGGTGTTTTCCCTTAACCGTTCTTATTATGGCCTGTATATTCCCCAACTAATTTGGAGGCATATGGAAAATTTCTCGACGAACTCTCTTGCATTGATGGTTTCATCTACAGTGTTTGCCGAGTCAGATTACGAACGCGATTACGGGGTGTTTTTAAATACAAAAAATGGTAAATAGGGGGCTGGGTATCTATGGCTGCTCAGTGATCGAGCTGCAGAGAATCAATTTCCGGGCAGGTAATATAACGCCTGTGCATAACTCGGTGGACGTTCCGTTCGATGTGAAACGTATCTTCTATCTGTATGACATACCCGGGGGAGAATCAAGGGGGGCACACGCCCATAAGGAGTGTCACCAGTTCCTGGTTGCAGCAAGTGGTAGTTTCGAGGTTCTTCTGGACGATGGGTATAACAAGAAAATTGTAAGCTTGAACAGACCCTATTACGGGTTGCACATTCCGCCCATGATTTGGGCCTCCGAGATAAACTTCTCCTCCGGGGCCATCTGCTTGGTCTTAGCTTCCCACACCTATGCTGAAGCTGACTACATAAGAGACTATTCTGATTTTAAGTTAAGGCTGGCATGATGGAGTTGAAGCTGGAAAATTTTACGATGAGGCTGGTAGAGGAGGAGGATTCTGAGTTTATCGTGCAGTTGAGGGACAATAAGTACCTCAGCGGTACCTCCCCTGACGTTGAGGAGCAGAAGGCTTGGGTTAGGAGTTATAAGGAGAGGGAGGCCGAAAGGAGGGAGTATTACTTCATTGCCGAGGACCTCAAGGGTAAGAGACTTGGCCTGGCAAGGATCTACAACTTCAAGGGCGAAAGTTTCGAATTGGGAAGCTGGGTCTTCATGAAGGGTATCGACGAGTCTATTCCGGTGCTGGTGGACATTGCGGTACGGGATTTTGCCTATGACCGGTTAGGCTTCCGGGTCTGCAGGTTCACGGTAAGCAAGGAAAACAAGGCGGTGCTCCGGTACCACCGGATGTATAAGCCTGAGTTGGTCAGGGAGGATGAAGAAAACTATTACTTTGAGTTAGAGCTCAGTGCTTACAAGAACAGTAAAAGAAAGATCTTAAACATAATCGAAAATGGAAGCTAAAGCCTTTATAGACAATTTCCGGGAACAGTTCATTGACGCAGATGAGATCACGGTAGGAATGGATACACGGTTCCGGGACCTTCCTACCTGGGATTCCCTCACGGGTATGTCGATTCTGGTGATGATACAGGATGACTACCAAGTATCCTTCACTGCCGAGGAATTGAAGCAATGTAACACGGTACAGGAGGTTTATGACAAGGTAAGCCTAAAGCAAGGGTAATGGGTAGTGCCAGAGCAAAGTATATCGAATACTATCTCCCTGACCACGTCCTGGACAATCAGCAAATCGCTGCCGAGCACCCGGAATGGACTATTGAGAAGATAGCCGCCAAAACGGGTATCTTCCGCCGCCATATTGCCGCCAAGGATGAATTCGCCAGCGATATGGCTGTCAGGGCCGCCCTGGATCTGTTCTCAGCCCATGGTATTGATCCACAGAGCATAGATTTCATATTGCTTTGCACCCAGAGCCCCGACTATTTCCTCCCCACAACCGCGTGCCTGGTGCAGGATAGGTTGGGGTTAAGCAAACAGTGCGGCGCCCTTGACTTCAATTTGGGCTGTTCGGGGTACATCTATGGGCTTGGTATGGCCAAAGGTCTTATTGCCACAAAACAGGCCAAGAACGTTCTACTGATAACCTCTGAAACATACACTAAGTTTATTCACCCCTCTGACAAGAGCAATAAAACCCTGTTCGGGGATGCGGCTGCTGCCACACTAGTAACAGGTGAAGAAGACGGTGAATCTTTGGGTGGCGAGATTCTTGAGTTTGTGTATGGAACAGACGGATCCGGCGCCAGCTCATTGATTGTGAAAAATGGCGGCGCTAGGACGAACTTCGTGCGGAACAACTTGGTTGAGGGCCTAGAACCTGATGGGGATGACCTCTACATGGATGGTGGGGCTATCTTTGAGTTCACCGCATTTAATGTTCCCAAACTGGTAAAAGACACCTTAGTTAAGCATGAGTTGTCAATGGAGGAAATTGACCTATTTGTTTTTCATCAAGCTAACCAGTTCATGCTGAACACCATCCGGAAAAGGGCGGGTATTCCCGAAGAAAAATTCTTTGTTTACCTGGAGGATTGCGGGAATACGGTCTCCTCCACCATCCCGATCGCACTTAGGGAGGCAATGAGACAGGGCAGAATTAAAAAAGGCGACAAAGTGCTGTTGGCCGGGTTCGGGGTGGGCCTTTCCATGGGCGCAACTATTTTACAGTTTTAACTTATTCAAATATGCAAATACCTTTTTTATCCTTTAATTCCCAGAATGCATTGATCCGGGATCAGGTACTTGAGGCAATGCAGGGCGTATTTGACTCCAAATGGTACATCTTAGGCGACTACGTTAAGCAATTTGAGAGGGAATACGCCATTTTCAATGATACCGCTAGTTGCATAGGGGTGGCCAATGGGTTGGATGCGCTGCAGATTTCGTTGAAGGTGCTAGGGATAGGCGAGGGGGATGAGGTGATTGTCCCGTCAAACACATACATCGCCACTTGGCTGGCCGTGTCATACGTAGGGGCCACCTTGGTGCCCGTAGAACCTAATATAGCTACCTATAATATTGACCCAGCTAAAATAGAAGCTGCTATTACTTCCAGAACCAAAGCCATAATTCCTGTCCATTTATATGGCCAGGCGTGTGAAATGGACGCTATAATGGCAATCTCAAAGAAGCACAATCTGTATGTTGTGGAGGACAACGCACAGGCACAGGGGGCCTTGTATAACGGAAGGAAGACCGGGAGTTTTGGTCATGCCAATGGGACCAGCTTCTACCCTGGGAAAAATCTTGGAGCCTTGGGAGATGCGGGCGCCATCACCACCAATGATGAGGAGATATCTAAGAAAATTACTTCTTTCCGAAATTATGGGTCTCATAAGAAGTATTACAACGAGGTCAAGGGCGTTAACTCTAGGTTGGATGAGCTTCAGGCGGCCATATTAAGTGTGAAATTACCTTATTTGCTTGAGTGGACTGAACAGAGAAAAAACTTGGCAGACCATTATAATAGATGCTTGGCTGACGTGCATCAACTTAATACACCCGTTTTAACCAATGGTGCAACACACGTCTACCATATCTATATGGTACGTACAACAAAGCGGGACGAATTACAACAATTTCTTCAAAGGAAAGGGATAGGCACGGTCATCCATTACCCGGTGCCACCCCACCTGCAGGAAGCTTACAAATATTTAGGATACAAGAAAGGAGACTTCCCAATAGCAGAAGATATAGCAAATACCTGCCTGAGCTTGCCCTTGTGGCCTGGTATGACCAAAGAGGAGGTAGAAACAGTATGTAGTAGTATTGAAGAATTCTTTCATGACTAAGCTTTCCATAGTAATTCCTTGTTACTTCAATGAACAGAATATACCTGCCACAACAAAAGAATTAATATCTAGTGAAAGCCTTTTTGATGAAGAGGTTGAGTTTGAGTATATTTTTGTTGATGACGGTTCAGGAGATAATACCCTCCAAGAACTACTAAAATTTAAGAAACTGTATCCAAGTAAGGTTAAGGTGTTAAAACTGGCAGGGAATGTTGGTTCCTATAATGCGGTTGTAGCAGGCATGGAGGTAGCAAGCGGTGATTGTACGGTTATCATTGCAGCAGATTTGCAAGACCCACCTGAATTGATGGTTCAAATGTATAACTATTGGAAGCAGGGATTCAAGTTGGTAATTGGGAACAGAATGGATAGGGAAGAATCGCCTGTTCAGAAATTCTTCTCCAATACCTTCCATTCCATTATGAAAAAAATCGCCCTTAAGAATATCCCTGATGGAGGCTTTGACTATGTTTTCTTTGATAGACAGATAAGGGAAGAGGTTGTTAAGATGAAGGAGCGTAATAGCAACATCTTTTATCTTATGACTTGGATGGGGTACGCCTACATAAACATACCCTATGTAAGGAAGAAGCGAGAGATTGGAAAGTCAAGGTGGACTCTACAGAAAAAGATTAAGCTTTTAATCGACTCATTACTCTCATTTTCATTTTTCCCTATTCGAGCTATCTCTGTAATCGGAATAGGGCTTGGGTTAGGGGCTTTCATTTACGGGTTATACATTATGATCTCTCGTTTTATGGGCTTTATAGATGTAGAGGGTTGGTCTGCGCTTATGGTAGTGGTATTGTTTGTGTCTTCCTTTCAAATGATAGCTATAGGAATATTAGGAGAATACGTTTGGCGCGGTCTTGATGCAAGTAGAGAAAGGCCTCTATTCGTAGTTGAAAAAGTTTACTAAACGTCAAGGCTAGTCATGATGCTTGCTTAAGGCTTTTTTTCATTTAAGGAAAGCTTAGTTTAACTGATGGATATTGAAATTTTATTTATCTTCCAATTTCTTAATGAAAGGGGCACCCATATTTTCTATAATGGTACATTGCTTTTATGGAGTGGATAGCTTTCAGGAACAGATACATCCTTTGAATGAAAAGTATCCTTTTCAATTATTCCTTAACTCAGTGATTCATAATGGGATGTGCAATGATACTGCAATCACAGATTTCGATTTCATACCCAGCCAAAATGTGGTCTTTAGAAGGTCAACCAACGTAGGGAAAGACATTGGAGGTAAGTTTGTTTTATTAGATACTTACTTAAGATTAGGTATAAAAACCAAATACATAGTTTTTATCCATGACAAAAAAAGTCCTCACTTAGTTAATGGAAGCAAGTGGTTTGATAATCTTATTAGAATTGTTGAACCTACTTTAGTTGATGAGATTATAAACTCTTTTGAAAGAAACAATAAGATTGGCATAATCGCATCAAGAGGATCTGTAATGAAGGAAGCTAGTTCGCCAGGGTACTTTGAAAGCAATAATGGTAGGTTACTTTCTCAGTTACAAAAGAAATATGATGTTTACCCAATAGACTTAGCCTATGTGGCCGGCACTATGTTTTGGGTAAGATCTGACATCATAACAAAGTTTTTCCAGCGTTTTCATCCTCTGGAGATAAGGGCAAGTTTAGAAGAAGGGAATATATTAGACAATGAGGCAGGTACAATTACGCATTCTTGGGAAAGGCTTTTATCGTGGATCGTCACCTCTCAAGGGTACCACATCAAAGAAGTATGAAACTCATTGATGACCTTTGCATCATTCTGAAAGATCCATCAGAACTGGTGGATTATGGACTAGGCTCTTTATCCCAAGATCTATATGTATCATTTTTGATCGATCAATACAATTTAGATAAAATTAAAGAACTGTATAAGATCATTAGTGAGAGCCAGTTAGATGTCAAGTTTTCCCTTACTCTTAAAATAGGGTCTGAGAGCCTCCTGAAGCATTCACCTTTTGATATTGCTGCTTTCTTCTTCCTTTCAAAATACAAGTTGGCAAGTGGTAACCCTGTAGTCAATATATTGTCAATTAATGATAAGGAATATGATGTAACTTTTAGTTTCTTAGATAAATTATCAAAAGAACAAGGATTTGGTAGAGTCATCTGTAATCGTTTAACTTTGTATAACTACATTGACTTTACAGACATCAGGAATTTAGGTAGTGAAAAATTCGATGAGATTCAGAAAATTATATCTGGACGAGATTGGTTAAATGAGAGCAACTTCTTTTTAGGAGCACAACTATATACTTTAAAGGATTTGCCAGAATTTATTCATGAGGTGGAAAGACAAGAAGATAATATAGTTAAGAGTAACCCTCAACTATTTAAGCTATTTGTTTTGAAGGTGAATTTGCAAAAGGAGGTTGAAAACCTTCAAAGCCAAGTCCAATACCTTACTGAGTGTCTATGTAATGAAAAAACTTATAATAAATTTTTAAAGGAGAACCATCAGGGGAAACTATTGCAAGAGTATTATGACCACGAGTATGAGATTCTTCCAACCTGGTTTAAGCGAGTGGGCCATGTCATCAAATATATTACAGGAAAAAGAGCGTAAAGCTTGAATTTATTATCTATACCCAATTTGAATTACTGGCTCCTTACAACAGAATATCCTCCTTTCTTTGGCGGCGGAATTAGCACATACTGTTATCATACCGCAATAATGCTTGTTGCCAATGCCCACAAGGTGACGGTTTTTGTGAATGATACCTCGGTTCCAAAAATCATATCTGAGGAAAGGGAGGGAGTTAGAATAGTAAGATTTAACCCAAACCATACTAACTCTTCCTCTCATCTTGGTCACGTGACCAACATAAGCTATGAATTTGCATCTATTGTAAAAGCCTATGTAGAAGCAGAGGGAGCCCCAGACATTATAGAAGCACAAGAATACTTAGGAATAGCTTACTACCTGTTGCAGTTCAAACACCTGCACTACAATTGGGTAAAGGATGTTCCAGTGGTTATCACCATGCATTCTCCCTCTTTCCTTTATATGGAGTATAACCATGTGCAGCAATACAAATATCCCAATTATTGGATTTGTGAAATGGAGAGGTTTTGTTTGCAGGCAGCAAATCTTGTCATATCACCAAGTCAATTTATGGTTAGGGAATTGGCGGAAAGATTTCATCTCTCCAATGAGAAGGTGAAAATTATTCCTAATCCTTATGAATTTCAGGACGTTGTTCTTCCAGAATCTGAGAACGACCAGCTTGCCGAAATTATTTTTTTTGGGAAGTTAACTTATCAGAAAGGTGCCTCCAACCTGTTGAAGTACTTCAAGGAAATGTGGGATAGTGGTTTTACTGAGCCATTATTTTTAATTGGAGGACAAGATATAGTGTATCATCCAGAGGGTAAGACTATGGGTGATATCATTAGGCATAAATATAAAGTCTATATTCAAAAAGGCTTACTTAAGCTTGAAGATAAAATTAGCCCTTCTCAAATCAAACAACGCTTGGCAGCAGCCAAGGTAGTGATTGTTCCTAGTTTGAATGATAACCTGCCTTATGTAGTGTTTGAAATGATGAGTCTAGGTAAAATTGTATTGGCTTCAAAACAAGGTGGCCATTACGAGGTGATTGAGCCTGAGATTGACGGCTTCATCTTTGACCATGATACACCTGGATCTTTTGCGATTCAATTAAAGGCAATACTTGCCCTTCCTAAAGAACAAAGGATCTCCATTTCTAAAAATGCCATCAAGAAGGTGAAAGAGGTGTATGACCTTAAATCCATCTATCGCAAAAAAAATCCTGCTCTTCAAGCTGTTCTTAAGCAAAACCAGGAATCCAGTTATTTTCCGTACATAAGGAATAATCCATTTTCGGGCATTCCCTTAGGTACTCCTGACAAAGTAGAAGAGGAGGATTTACTTTCCATTGTTATTCCATTTTTTAATTTGGGCCAGTATTTGGAAGAGACGGTATCTTCCATTGAAGGCTCAGATTATAAGTACAAGGAAATCATTATTGTTAATGACGGCAGTAATGACAGTTTGAGTATTTCTGTTTTAGACAAATTCAGGAATCGAAATGGTTTTGTAGTCATAGATAAACCTAATCAAGGTCTTGCATCAGCAAGAAACACTGGAGCTTTATATGCTAAAGGGGCATTTCTGGCATTTTTAGACGCTGATGATATAGTTGGCTCAGAATATTTTACCAAAGCAGTTAACGTCCTGAAAAATAAAAGTAATGTTCATTTTGTAGGTTCCTGGACGCAGTATTTTGAGGGAGCTAGCACAATTTGGCCTACCTTTGTCCCAGAACCACCTGTTATCTTATTTCATAATGTGGTTAATTCAAGTGCACTGGTTTTTAAGAGGCAATCCTTTTTAAGTGGTGGTCTCAATGACAATAAAATGCCATTTCAAGGACTAGAGGATTATGACGGTGTTCTGTCTATGGTAAATAAAGGTCTTTATGGTGTAGTTTTACCGGAGGTGTTGTTCTTTTATAGGGTTCGTAAGTCTTCTATGATTAGAAGTATCTCGAAAAATAAAAAATTGTTGTTATATGAATACATCACTAGGAAGTATCCAGAGGTTTATGGCACTTTTGCAGCTGATGTCTTTAATTTGGCTCTTGCAAATAAGTCGGTCACTGTTTTAGATAATCCTTCTAAAGATAGTAATCTGTTAGAAGGACTGCCATTTGGGGGGGAGTTATCTGCAAAAGCTATCTCCTTTATTAAGAAGAATAGCTTGGTTAAACCTATCGCTTATAAGGTATATAGTACATTTTTTAAAAAATAATGCTTTTACAAGATTCTGTTACTTGGTTTAAGAAAAATAATAAATTAGAAAGGCTTTGGCTATTAGCTAAAATCGAATTTAAGTTACGCTACTATGAAAATAGGCTTGGCCTGTTTTGGGCATTGCTAAAGCCTATATTAGATATTTGTATATATTATCTAGTATTTCAAATAATCTTAAAACAAGATATTCCAGCTTTTGCCTCTTATCTTTTTATTGGTCTTATTTTCTATAATTTCTTTATAGAAAGTACTAGTGGTACCATTAGCCTTCTCCATACAAAGAAGTATTTATATGAATACAGTAATATGAATAAATTGGAGATTTACATTTCTACTTTAATGAGTAATGTAATAGGGTTTTCTTTTAACCTTATTATGTTTATGCTTTTTTATAATTTAATTGAACCTGAATCTATGGGTCTTTCATTTTATAATTTTTGGATTATACCTGTCTTTGTGAACATTTTTATACTTGCTTTAGGAGTTTCTCTTATCCTTTCAAATATTTTTATATATGCTAAAGACATAACCCAGATCTGGCAGGTTATTGCTACTCTACTTTTATTCACGTCCCCTATTTTTTATAAACTGACTAGCTTCAAACAAGCTTTGCCCACTTTTGATCATCTTAATCCAATAGCTGGTATCATCATTAATGCTAGGCGGGTAATGATGCAAGGCGTATCTCCAGATTTTAGTTTAATGCTATTTGATTACGGGTATGCTTGTTCATTCTTAATAATTGGGTTGATTCTTTTAAATAAAATCGGTTCTAAGGCTGCTGAGAAATTATAATAGTTGACATGGAGAAAACGGATGTGCAGAAGTCAATTGCTATAGAGGCAAAGAATATTAGTAAGACTTTTAAGATTTCAGAAAATAGCCATAATACGGTGAAACACCGTTTATTTAATATTTTTAACCCTCCAAAGACCAAATATGTACCCGCGATTAAAAATATGTCCCTTGAGATTCTGCAAGGTGAATGCATTGGTCTGCTGGGTAGAAATGGATCTGGTAAGTCAACCTTGATTAAGCTTCTTGCAGGTGTTTATCCTACAGATAGTGGTTATGTTAAAATTAAAGGCACAACCATGCTTATGAACCTTGGGGTAGGTATGAGCCATGAATTAACTGCCAGAGAGAATATTTATGTGTCCGGCTCCGTACTAGGTTTGAAGATCAAAGAAATAGATGCAATCTTTCATCAGATCATTGATTTCGCAGAACTTGATGGATTTATTGATTCTAAAATCAAGTTTTTTTCCTCAGGAATGGTAGCAAGACTAGGTTTTTCAATTGCCGTTAATGCTGGAGCCGATATTATGTTTCTTGATGAGATTTTCGCAGTTGGTGATGTGAAATTCCAAGAGAAAGCCGTTAAGGTGTTTGAAAGTTCATGGATAAAAGGTAGAACGGTAATTTTGGTGAGCCACAGCATGGATGTTATCAAACAATACTGTAATCGTGCGGTATTTATGAAAAATGGTGAAATGAAATATGTAGGAGATACAGAAAAAGCAATAGAAATGTATATGGAAGATAATCATTAGACCAAGAAGAAAAAATTTATACCATATTTTACAAATTATAAATGTTAATTCGCGCAAAGGCCCCTTTAAGACTAGGTTTAGCAGGAGGTGGTACAGATGTAAGCCCTTATAGTGATACCTATGGAGGGGCAATTTTAAATGCTACCATTAATAAGTTCGCTTATGCTACCCTGATCCCGCTAACCACTCCTCAGGTTATTTTTAAGTGTTTTGATATTGATAAGAGCATCGTTTTTGATAACGTGAATTATTTTGCAAATGAAAACGACGATTTTAGGTTGATTAAAGGGATTCATAATAGGATCAAATCTGAATTCAATATTGAAACGCCCCTTTATTATCAACTAGAAACCTTTGTTGATGCACCTCCAGGATCAGGATTAGGATCATCTTCCACTTTGGTGGTAGCCATTGTGGCGGCATTCGCTGAATGGTTAGGTCTTCCTTTGGGAGAATATGACATTGCCCACTTGGCCTATAGCATTGAGCGGGAAGATTTGGCATTGTCGGGTGGAAAACAAGACCAATATGCAGCAACCTTTGGGGGGTTCAATTTTATGGAATTCCATGCAGACCGGGTGGTCGTGAATCCTCTCCGGATCAAAGAAGAGTATATCCATGAACTGGAGTTCTCTCTGATCCAATACTATACTGGTACATCCCGGTTGTCTTCTAAGATCATTGATGCGCAGGTTAAGAACGTGCATAATAATTCAGCTAAATCAATTGAAGCCATGCATTCTCTAAAAGCGCTAGCCTTCAATATGAAAGAAGCATTATTAAGAGGAAAATTAGATGAGATAGGAGAATTGCTTCATGAAAGCTGGATTTCTAAGAAGAAAATGGCAGATGAAATCTCTAATCCGGTGGTAGATGAGATTTATGACACTGCTATTAAGAATGGAGCCATTGGAGGCAAGATATCTGGTGCCGGGGGCGGGGGGTACATGATGTTCTATGTTAGAAATAGCTCGCTATATCCTTTGATTAATAAGCTAAATCAATTTGGTGGCCAAGTAGAAAGGGTGAATTTTTATAGTCAAGGAGCTATTTCCTGGAAGACAAAATATATTTAGTATGCAAGACTTTATCTCATCAAAAATTCAAGAGAGTATAGATGTAAAAGCCCAACTGCTGAAAGACAAGAGATTATTAGAAACCATAGCTAAAGTTTCGGATTATATTTCTTCAGCTTTTAAAGCAGATAAAAAAGTGTTTTTCTGCGGAAATGGAGGGAGTGCTGCGGATGCCCAACATTTAGCTGCTGAATTTTCTGGAAGGTTCTATCTGGATCGTGCACCCTTGTTTGCTGAAGCGCTACATGTGAATACTTCCTATTTAACGGCAGTAGCGAATGATTATTCCTATGATGAAGTTTACTCAAGATTGATTAAAGCAAAAGGAAGAAATGGAGACGTATTAATAGGGATTTCTACCTCAGGAAACTCTAAAAACATTATTAATGCTTTTAGGGAGGCGAAGAAGAATAATGTACTTACAGTTGCCCTAACTGGAGAAAGTGGGGGAGCAATGAGAAATGAAGTTGATTATCTCTTGAATGTTCCATCTAATGATACTCCCCGGATTCAAGAATCTCATATCCTCATAGGCCATATTATCTGTGAAATTGTGGAGAGGGAACTATTTGTTATAAATAATGACAAATGAGGCCATTGTCTTAGCCGGAGGCTTAGGTACCCGGCTAAGATCTGTTATTCAAGATGTTCCTAAACCAATGGCCGAGGTAGCAGGTAGGCCATTTCTTGATTATATTCTTTATTCCCTTAAAAAGAATAACATCAAGAAGGTGGTTTTTGCCGTTAGTCATAAGTATGAAGTAATCCAAGACTATTATAAGGACAGCAGAAACAGTTTTGGGATTGAGATAAGTTATAGCATTGAAAAAGAACTTTTAGGGACAGGCGGAGCCATATATGAAGCCTCGCAACAAATCCTGGGAGATAGCTTCTTCATATTAAACGGAGACACTTATTTTGAAATAGATCTATCCCAACTGCATACTTTTGCGAAGGAAACCTCGGCAGATTTAGCCTTGGCACTAAAAATGATGCCTCACTCTGACAGGTATGGTAGCGTAGTTTGCGCCAACGACCATAAAATAGTATCCTTTAAAGAAAAAGAACCTGGTAAAAAGCAGGACCTTCTAATAAATGGGGGAATCTATCACATGAATAAAAGAGTAATAGAAATTTTATCCATGCCATCAAAATTTTCTTTTGAAATTGATTTCCTGCAAAGAGATCTCAACAAAATAAGTGCCTATGGAAAGCTTTTTGATGAGACCTTTATAGATATTGGAATACCAGAAGATTATGAATATGCCCAATCCCTTTTGAAGAATGTCATTCCCTAAGCTGTTTGATACTCTGTTTCTGGATAGGGATGGAGTAATTAATCTTAAAATAGAGAACGGGTATGTGACTAATTTTTCAGCCATTGAAATTCTACCTGGTATCTCAGAATTTTTAGCTGCGGCTCAAGAAAAATTTGAAAGGATTATTGTTGTAACTAACCAGCGTTGCGTTGGAAGAGGGATAATTTCAACAGATGATTTAATACAAATCAATAACAAGATCAATGAACTGACGGGTAATTTAATCACCCAATTCTTTTTTTGCCCTCATTTAGAGGAAGATGGCTGCACTTGCAGGAAACCTAAAGAGGGGCTTTTCCTTAAAGCTGCAGATACTTTTAAGATTGATTTTTCTTCCTCTTGGATGGTAGGTGACTCAGAAACTGATTTAATTCCAGCAAAAAAATTAGGCTTAAAAACAGTTTTTATAGGGGGAATAAGTGAGTTCGCTGATGTAAAGGTTGATAATACCCTTGAGTTGCTTTCCTTCTTCGCTCATATGTATACTAGTGAAGTCTTACCTTCAAATTAGAAGAAGAGTTTACTGAAAAATTTACTATTTTTTTGGATCTTAAATTTTTTTTTTATAATTCTTCTTATAGAGTCTTCAATATCTCTTTTGGGTAGTACTGATCAATGGATCACTAGAAATAAGCACAAACGGAACAAAGAACCCCACCAGCATCGTCCCAAAATTCTTGCCAAAATACACCTCTGTAATCCATGCAATGGCAAAGGTAGCCACTACCAGCAGTGCTAAGCTATTCTGGGTTTTGTACGCATATAAAATGGGTAAAAGCAGCCAGCCTGATAGGAAGATAAGAAAGCCTATAATGCCTAAACTGAACAAGATGTCTAAATAATTATTGTGCACATTTTTGTCTGTTTCAATGGCTATGTAAAACTTCTTCTCCTGGTATTTCTCAATCAGTTCAGTCTCTTTATCTCCTAAGCCCACTCCTAGTAAGGGAGCCTTTTGAAAAACTTCCCAACCACACGTCCAAGCGGCTAAACGGAAGTTAGCCCCGTTCCATTGGTCTGGAGTAACTTCCATGTTGTAATGGCTTTCCTTGCCCCGGCTCTCAAAATCAAACTTCTGGTAGGTAAGCTCTTTGTATCGGTTGAAGGTAGAAGGCATTAATTTATGGATGACCACCGTCCCTATGACCATTCCTAACACCAAAGTAATGCCTTCCAAAACCCTTCGTTGCCGGATAATATAATAAAAGCTGAAACCTAGCGAGCTTGCTAGAAGTACCGCAAACATGATTCTGCTGGCCAGGAGGTAACTAAACCCAAATAAAAATACGACTGCCAAGCACATAAGGCCTTTGTAAGAGCCTGGGCGGAAGAAGATATGTCTGGCGAAAATAAAAATAGCAATATTTATAGCCAACGCCACGTAAATAGATTGTTGTCTACTGATCGCAGTGAGTGAATCATTGTAAAGATATTCTGGCCGTGAGAAGAAATCAGAAGTATAGACTGCTGTCACAAAACAAAACAGGGCGACTAACGTGGCAATGATGGCATAGGATAACAAAATCCTCTCTTTAAGCTTTTCTTGTAAATGCAAAAGCCCAATGCTGGCTGGGAAGAGGAGCAAGGGTAACCTGATCTTCAGATTGTGGAGTCCCCAACCAATGTCATCAGACAAAATCGTGCTCACCACCAAGGCAAAATAGAACAACAACATGCCTTGAATGTAAGGCCGTTGCTTAAGGGTTTCCCATTTTTCCCGGAAGGAGCTGAACCAAAAACAGTAGAGCACCAAGATCCCTGTTACAACGGCATTCACCCCGCTTAATTTAGCAAAGAAGAGGGTAGTAAAGAAGAGAAGAACAAGTAGGTAGAGGCCTTTTTCTTTTTTATTAAGGTCTTGAAGGTTTACTATCATCACAGAAACAGGAGGGAAGGCAACCTGGCTAAGTTGCAAGATGCCTTCTTTTATGGTGAAGAATGGTGAGATAAAAGAGGATATTTTGCTCCCTTTTTTACAAAAATAACCAATTAATAAGTAGGAAGTGACGTCAAAAGGATTTTACTCCTATAACTTATAATGTAGCTTGCCTTAAAAGCGGATGGAAGGTTTTGCGGCCGTTTTTAGAGAAAGAGCCTTCAACAGGAAATGTCTGTCAGAGGAAGAGCATTGCTTCTGTTAAAGCTTTTGTTTGGCCTGACCAGGCTGCTGGCAAAAAGAAAGGTGCGGGTAGGAAACCCGCACCTTGAAAAGGGAGATAGGGTGCCAAGGCTTGCGCCTATCCTTGGTGGTTGTGATCGCCGCCGTTGTAGTTTCCGGTGTTGCCACTGCCGCCATAGCCGCTGCCAGCTCCTGAGGCAGTGCTAGCATCTGAACCAGACTGGTGGCCGCCATACGATTGGCCTCCTTTATTTTTGTTTTTCTTTCCGCTGCCCACTTGGCCAGAGGTGGTTTTTTTGCTTCCTCGGTTCAGGAAAAAACCATAGGCAATCAGGCCTATACCTGCCGCAAAGGCAACATATTGTTTGTCTTTGTTGCGGAGCGACTGGTAGAATTTCATGCCATTATCAGCCGGATTGTTGATGATATTGGAGATCTCCTGCGGATTTTGGATTAGGTCAGAAAGGGCTTTGGTTTCTTGATTATCTTCCATAGTTGTAAAGGTTTATGAGGTTTTAGGTACGGCTTTTTATCCTTAAAAGATGCCTCGTTTGGCGTAATAAGTCATTTTTGTAGACGCGGGGCAAAAACAGCTTTTACATTGGGCCAGTGATCTTTCCTTTGCATAATAGCTTACATAGGAGTAAAGGGCTTTTCCTGCTACCTGCACCTTCCTCTTCTTTAAGAGGTGCTTAAACAAAGATAAATAGCCTGTTAAGTAGCGGAGGTAGGAGCAGTATGTAGGTGCTAGGAGGGGAGTGAATCCTTTATGGGCAAGCCAAGAAGTGTGGTTTCCTATGCACAGGTCAAGTTCCAGCTTACACGGTTAGCCTTTTTATTCAACCAAAGCTAACCCGCAGAAGAACAGCATTCTATAAATCACCGGTTGGGAACAGGAAATTAAAAGCAAGATAATCCTAGCAGAAAATGCCTTCCTCATCCGTTTTGGGCGTTGTTTCCATTTTTTATCCTGGAAACAGGAAAAGGCCTCTTACATAATTCAAAAGTTTTCTGTATTATTATAGGCTTTTTAATAATCCGTCATGGTTTTGTGTAAACGTTTCTCTTTTAGTGGGCTCGTTTTTGGGTTGCTGGTTATTTTGGGTTGCGGGGGGAATTACAAAGAGAAAGACCAAAATAAACCCACCGTGGCCCACGCGGATCCTGCTTTATTCTCTTTGCTCGCGCCGGAGAAAACCGGGATCGGGTTCCAGAATATGTTACGGGACATGCCCAAGGTCAACATCATTACCTACCAGTATTTTTACAATGGGGGAGGGGTGGCCATCAGTGACGTGAACGGGGATGGACTACAGGATCTCTATTTCTCGGGGAACCTGGTAGCCAATAAACTCTACCTGAACAAAGGGCAAATGAGGTTTGAAGACGTGACCAACGCCGCCGGCGTCTCGGGCCGGGCCAACACCTGGAAAACCGGTACCACCATTGCTGATGTCAACGGAGACGGCAGGCCCGATATTTACCAGTGCTATTCGGGAAATCTGCCCGGAAACGCCCGCGCCAACCAACTATTCATGAACCAGGGAGTAGGGGAAAACGGGACACCCACGTTCATTGACCAGGCTCGTGAAATGGGCCTCGCAGATTCTTCCTTCAGCACCCACGCCGCCTTCTTTGACTATGACCAGGACCATGACCTGGACATGTTCCTCTTGAACCACAACCCGGTTCAGTTCAACAACCTGGATGATGTGACCATTCAAGACATCCTGAAGAAGCCGGCCCGTAACATGCAGGCAAAGCTGTACCAAAATAATAACGGAACTTTCCAGGATGTCTCAGACAAGGCAGGCCTGCATAAATCGGCCTTCTCGTATGGGTTGGGGGCCGGTATCTCAGACCTAAACCAAGACGGCTGGCCAGACCTGTATGTGTCCAATGATTATTCCGCACCTGATTTCCTGTTGATCAACAACTGGAACGGTACCTTCTCAGACCAATCAAAGACAAGCCTTCAACATACGGCCATCTACTCCATGGGCAACGACATAGGTGACATCAATAATGATGGCCTGCCCGATATCATGACCCTGGACATGCTGCCCGAAGACAACAAGCGCCAGAAACTGCTCTTCGGGCCTGACAACTATGAGTACTTTGACATGATCGTGCGCGCGGGTTTCAACCACCAGTACATGCGCAACATGCTGCAGGTCAACAACGGGAACGGCACGTTCAGTGAAGTGGGCCAGTTGAGCGGCGTTTCCAACACAGACTGGAGCTGGGCGCCTTTACTAGCGGATTATGACAACGACGGCTGGAAAGACCTGTTCGTGAGCAACGGTTTCCTGAAAGATTTCACCAACATGGACTTCCTCAAGTTCAGAAGCGCTTTCTTTCAGTATCTGGGTGGCAAGGTGACGCCCCAGAGTGTGATGAATCTGCTTTCCAAAATGCCCGCCTCTAACGTGACCAACTACATGTTCAGGAATACGGGCAACCTTCAGTTCCGCAACATGGGCAAAAGCTGGGGCTTTGACCAGGCTTCTAACAGCAACGGTGCGGCCTACGCGGACCTAGACAATGACGGCGACCTTGATTTGGTAGCCAACAACGTGAACCAACCCGCTTTTGTGTACCAGAACCATGCTGAGAAGCAACTGAAGCACCACTACCTGCAGGTAAAACTAGCGGGCAGTGGCAAAAATACCCAGGGCCTGGGCGCCAAAGTGACGCTCTACCACCAAGGGCAACAACAGTTCCTAGAACAGATGCCCTCGCGTGGGTTTCAGTCCAGCGTAAGCCCGGTCTTGCATTTCGGGCTGGGCAAGACTGCTATCGTGGACTCGGTGCGGGTAGTGTGGGTAGGCGGAAAACAGCAGGTATTGACCCAGGTGAAAGCCAATCAGGTGTTGACGCTGGAGGAAAAAAATGCCACTTCTACCTACAGGAGCCCCAGCCGCAAGAAAAGCTATTTCACAGAGACGGCCGCGCCAGTCTCCTTCGCGCACCAGAAAAGCCCTATCAATGATTTCAAGCGGCAGCCGCTCCTGATCAACCCACTGTCGTTTTCAGGGCCATGTTTGGTAAAAGGCGACGTAAACGCTGATGGGCTAGAAGATATTTATATGGGCGGGGCGGCTGGCCAGGCGGGAACCCTCTATATACAGGGCAAAAACGGGAAATTCAGCTTAAAACCCACCGTGGCCTTCGCCTCTGATAAAAGCAGCGATGACGTGGATGCCCTTTTCTTTGACGCCAACCAGGACAAGGCACTTGATTTGTATGTGGTCAGCGGCGGCTACCACAACTTTATGCCCACAGATGCTGCGCTGCAAGACCGCCTGTACCTCAATGATGGCCAAGGCAACTTCACTAAAAGTACGCAGGCGCTCCCGGCTATGCCCACCAGCAAAAGCAGTGTGAGGGCCTCAGACGTCAACGGCGACGGTTTCCTGGATCTGTTCGTGGGCGGAAGGGTGGTGCCGGGACGTTATCCTGAAACGCCCCGCAGTTACCTCCTGCTTAACAACGGCAAGGGCCAATTCACTGACCAGACTACCGCCCTGGCGCCCCAATTGCAATCCATTGGCATGGTCACAGATGCCGCCTGGCAAGACCTTAACGGCGACCGCCAAGCAGAACTGATTGTGGTTGGTGAGTGGATGCCCGTGACGGTTTTCAGCAATGCCAAGGGCAAACTGCAAGACAACACGTCGGCTTTCTTTGCCAGAAAGTACAGCGGCTGGTGGAACAAGATCTTGGTAGGCGACTTCAACCAGGACAAACAGCCAGACCTGATCCTGGGTAACCAGGGCCTGAACACCCAATGCAAAGCTTCAGACAAAGAGCCCGCCGAACTGGTGTACAAAGACTTTGATGACAACGGCGCCATTGACCCCATCCTTTGTTTCTACATGCAGGGCAAAAGCTACCCGTACGTTACCCGAGACGAACTCCTTGACCAGATGAGCATGATGCGCACCCGCTTCCAGGATTACGCCAGCTATGCCAATGCTACCCTGACCAATATCTTTACCCCGGAGGAAATCAAGGGAGCCGGCCGGTTGTCTTGCAATTATCTGCAAACGGCTTATTTCCAAGGAAATGCCAACGGAAAATTCAAAGAAATGAAGTTGCCTTTAGAAGCCCAGTACGCACCCATTTTTGCCATGGCTACGGTAGACCATAACCAAGACGGAGCACCTGATCTTTTGATGGCAGGAAATGTGAACAAAGCAAGGCTGCGGTTCGGCAAAGCCGATGCGAATTATGGCCTCTTGTTGCAGAATGATGGGAAGGGCAACTTCACCTGCGTGCCACAGCACAAATCTGGGTTTAAGTTGGTGGGAGATGTGCGCAGCATTTTACCCATCCACAACCAGGTGTTGTTTGGCATGAACCAACTTCCCCTTAAAGCTTACCGGTTACAATAATGAAAAGGCTGCTATTAGTGGTATTGGTCTGGTTTCTGGGGTGGGGATGTGCCATGCCAGGCAAGGAAAAGAAGCAGAACCTGGCGTTCGGGCCCGCGCAGATCAGTCAGGTGATCCACAAGATGACTGATATCATGGTGAATGATGTCACCAACCCGCCCTTGGCCTCCCGGTTTTTCTCTTACGCTTCCTTGGCGGGCTATGAAGTGATCACCCAAAATGATAGCGCCTATGTAACTATGCATGGCGTCCTGAACCAGTACCCGGCCATTCCCAAACCCGACGGACTGTCTGGGTATTCCACCGAGTTGAGTGCCTTGCTGGCCATGATGGAAACGGCCAAAAAAATGCAGCCGTCGGGCCGGTTGCTGGACTCGCTGCAGGTACAGTTCCTGGATTCCTGCCGGCGGGAAGGGTTGGCCGAAGAGGTGATTGGGGCTTCTCTCACCTATGCGCAGGCGGTAAGCAAACAGGTGCTGGCCTACGCCAAGGCAGACCGGTACAACCGCATCAGTAACTACCCCAGGTACACGCCCACCCTGCAGGAAGGTACCTGGTACCCCACCCCGCCCGCGTATTTCTCGCCGGTGGAACCTTATTTCAATACGGTACGGCCTTTCACCTTAGATACCTGCCATCAGTTTAAGCCAGCGCCACCCATTCCTTTCTCCAAAGACAAAAACTCGCCGTTTTTTAAAATGCTGCGGCAAAACTACGAGCAAAGCAGAAGTATCACCCTGGAACAACAGGAAATGGCCGCCTTCTGGGACTGCAATCCGTTTGCCCTCCAGGACAACGGCCACCTGCAAGCCGGCCTGAAGAAAATATCGCCGGGGGCGCATTGGCTGGGCATTACGGGCATTGCCTGCCAAAAAGCGAAGGTGTCTTTTGCCCAGGCCCTGAAGGTGCACACGTTGGTGTCCATCGGTCTCATGGACGGTTTCATTTCCTGCTGGGACGAAAAATTCCGGAGTAACCGCATCCGCCCGGAAACCGCTATCCGGCAGTACCTGGATCCCTCTTACAAGCCTTTGCTGCAGACACCACCGTTTCCTGAATACCTGAGCGGACATTCTACCATCTCGGCGGCCTCGGCGGTGATTCTGAGCTATTATTTCGGAAACGACTTTAACTACACAGACACCGTGGAAGAGCGGTTCGGGTTGCCTGCCCGTTCTTTTGACTCGTTTCAGGCGGCGGCCGTGGAAGCCGGCCTTTCGCGGTTTTATGGCGGCATCCATTTCATGGATGCCATTGACAACGGCCGTACGCAGGGCTTGCAGGTAGGGGAGTGGGTGCTAGGTAAAGTAGAGAAGAAACCCCAGACGCTAGCCGCTAGCAGGCACCAGAAATAAGGTCTAGGAAGTCAGCCTGATTTAAGTGCGTTTTTTGAAATAAACCCTTTAAACTGGTAAATGGCTTTGAGGAGGAACGGTGTAGGAAAGCCCCTACCCATTGCCTGCAATGACCTGGAAACTCCTTTGCTAACAAGTGCCTGTAGCTTTCGGTAAGGATCCTATTCTATGGGCAGCCAGGGTTTCTGGGGTGTTTTGAAGAAAAGGGGCCGGAAATGGGGCTGCCTCACTGTAAGCGGAAAGAGGGCAAAGGTTTCCTTCAGGCTCCTTCCCAAAGAGATAAAACAAAAGCCGCTCTTACCATAGCAAGAGCGGCTTTCTTTATTTAAAAGGGAAATGGCAGCGCTTAGTTGCCGGGCCAGGCGTTCCAGGGAATGCGGCTCAGGATAAGGAGCAAGCCCAGTCCGTAGAAGATAGCCATGGTTTTAAAGCCTTGTGTAGACCCGATTTGGCGTTTGGCCTTGGAATAGCCAATGGTGATCAGGATCACGGCAATCACCATCATTAAGGGGTGCTCCAGAAAATAAAGGCGGGAGGTGGCGTCTTTCATGGCGGCCCCAGAGGCATTAGACATGCCCAGCGGCGATACAAAATATAGGATCAGGCCAATCACCCATTGCAGGTGCGTAGGGATCAAGCCTAGCAGGCCCATTTTCCGGTTTTGGTCAGTAAAGGTTTTTCCTCCGAATAAGCCGGCCAAGGCCGCGAGGAAGGCGATTGCTACCCCTAAAAGCACCAGATAGGCCAGGTAAGAGTGCGCGTGCTGAAGTCCAGTATACATGTTCTCAAAGATTGGTTGCAGGTGTAAATATAGGGAATACGTTCTATTTGGCAGTAGGTGCCAGCGCCCAAAAAGGTAAACCCCCGAAAAGAGGACCAGGAACCCCAGGCTTTCCAGGCAGTTTATTAGGCTTTCCGGTAAAACAGCCCTTAAACAGAGGCCTCAGGAAAAAGGGACCTTAGAAATTATCACAGATGCAAGCCCAGACCCCATTCAATCACGTTGGCGTGGCCGTCATGGGCCATGAGCAACGCACTCGCCGACAGGTGCCTGGAGACCATGAACTTGAAGCCGTACCGCTGGTAATAGTCAGGGAAGAGGCCGTGGGGTTGGTACAGGTAGCGCCCAAAATGGAAGACCACCGCGAGGCGGCTCAGGTGCAGTTCATGGCCCAGAAACACCCCCGCTGATTCTTTCTCCAAAAACCCTTCTGGGATATCCATGCCCTTGTTCAGGTATTCTTCCCCAATGGCCGTGTCATGGATCGCATCTGCGCCCAACAGCAGGGAGTTGGTATGGCTAAGCCGTTTGCTGGCGTACGCCGACATCATGTACACCGGGTGCTTGAAGTCATCCCGCAGAACCTCTTTCACCCCGCCTGCTACGAGCACATTAAATCGGAGGGACTTGTCAAGGGCGAGAATCAAGGAATCAGGAAAGGCCACGGGCACGGCCATTCTGGGTTGGTACCGCACCCCCACGCCCAACAGGGGCATGTTCATGCCGTTGTTGGACTGGTTCAGGCTTCCGTTAGAGAAGTGCCTAAATGCGAAGATGACATTCAGGAACCATTTTTGGGTAAGGGGGTGCTCGTAGCGCAGGTTCCCCCGCAGGGAGAACGTGATGGGGCTGCCAATGGCTTTGTTGTTCTCGTTGGAGGTGGAGTTGTAGTACCGGGTAGTATAGACTAATCCCGTGCCCAGGTTATAGCGCAGGTTTCCTTTGCCAACCTTCGTGATGAAGCCATCCAGGTAAGAGGTGCCGGTCACCGATTCGCCAAGTTCCTGGGGTACCCCATAGTTAAAGTAAGAGAGCGCGAAGCCAATCTGCGGGAGCTTGTAGCGCTGTTCCCAGTGGCGCTTGCCCAGTGTGTGCTTGTTGGCGTACAGTTCCACCCCGTGCAAGTTGGCATAGTTTAGCAGCGAAAGCCCAGACCGGTACCGGAAGTAGGCACCATAATACCCGTTTACGCCATAGGACCAGGGTTCTTTCATTTCTGGAGTTTTTTCCTGGGCCAGTACAAAAGCCGGCCAGGAGAAAGAGAGCACCAGGAAAAGGAAAAGAACTTTAAGGGGTTGGGACATAAAAACGAAGGAATTTGCCAAAAACACACCTAAAAACCATAGAAGCTGAGTGTGGGTACAAATTAGAAAATAGTTTCAAGGGTAGAGGCACGTTTATGGGTAAATACTTGCGGGCAAGGCTTGGCCACCGCAGAAATTACCCATGGGAGACAGAAAAAAGGAATGGGTGCCCCTGTTACCGACCGGCAAGCCACGGGAATCCGCTAGCAGGTTCCGGTTAGGGCGCCACGGGAAGTTGGTAAGAATAGAAAGGTTTTTGGCAGGTTTTCAGCTTGTATTCCCAAAACGAAGGCGTAAACCTCTGGTGGCCCTTCGCAAGTCAAGCGGAAAGGTCAGGCTTTTTCCATTTCTGGGCCAGGTGGAGGGCCGTTTCCAGCAGGTGGGGTTCCCAGTGCTCAATGGCCCAGGCAGTGTTCGCCAGGGACGAGGCCAGTAACCGCTGGTGGGCCTGGGTCAGGGAAGGGGACTCTTCCAGAATAGAGGAAAGCAGAAGTTGTTGCTGGTAAAGGGCTTCATCCTCTACGGGCGCCGGAAGCTTTCCAGGAGCCAGGGGCAGAAACAGATTGGGCGCGGTAAGAGACGGGAAAGTAGAGGCATTGTGCTGCTTTACCAGGGTTTCCATCCGGCAGAAGTCCTGGTAAAACAAGGCTTTGTCTTCCGGTGATTTGAGGCCGGTGCCTAGTTGCTCCAACACCACGTATTTTAATTGGGGGCACAGGGGCATGGTGGCGGAAAGGAGGTCAAAAACCTCTTCGGGTACTGCGCTGTCATGGGTGTCTCTCCTGACTTTGCGCTGGGGAAGTACCGCAGAATCTTGCCAACTGCCCCCAGAAATATGGATTTCCCGCACGCGGTGCAAGGGGTACCATGGAAGGAGCGCCTCCAAAGGCAAACTGAAATTGTGGAGTTGGCAGTACAGGTTGTGCAAGTCCAGGATCAGAAACCCGTTGACAGGTTCCACCAACTCCTCCAGGAACGCCCCGTGCCGTTTCACTTCCTCTAAAGTGTAAGAGAAAGCCAGGTTCTCCAGTCCCACCGGGCATTGGGCCGCCTCTTGAATACGGGCTAACCTATCTCGGCCTATGGCCAGCGTGGCGGCCGTATACGGAATTGGAAGCGGGGCGCCATGGTGGAAGTTCTTCCCGGTCATGAACCCGAAGTGTTCCGTTACGTGGTCAAAGCCGTACGCAGCCGACATCTGAGTTAAATGCCGGAGCCAGGCCTCCTGGTGCTCTGACCATTTGCCCGAGAACAGCGAAAAAAACACGCCGTGCCCTATCAGGCGTTTTTCCCGCCCGTAGGTCTCCAGCAAGGCCAGAAACCAAGAGGGCACCTGTTCCTGCTGGAACAAGGTGTCAAAAGACCACTCCAGACCTTCCACGCGGCCTTCCTGCAGCAAGGGCAGGGAAGCCGAGAGAATATCTACGTCCAGGTTACAAGCAAGCGAGGCAAAGACTTTTGGCATGGCGGGAACAGGAAGAAAGTGAGGTTTTTATCCCATGCCACAGCTCAGGCAGTTACCAGCTGTTTTAGGTTTTCCTTCCGCGTCACTTTGTTCCTGTTTGGGCTTTGGTAATTCTTCCTCGTCTACGCAACTGGTGGCCTGCACAGAGATACCAATCAGAATAGCGCTCAAAATACTCTTAGGTACGTTCATTTGGGTAACGGTTTAGGGTTGATAAGAAGAAAGAAGGCGTAAGAATCTGTCTTGTAAAAGGAAGAGTCTTTTTCAAAGCAAAAGGATGCAGGAGGCCTGTTTTTTTTTCAGAAAAAGTGAGAGAAGAAAAGTGAGAGGAGAAAAAGAAGCGGCAGCCTTTATTTAAGGCCGTTTTTGTGAAAAGAAGCGGGAAAGAGGAGCTGGGCTGTCGCACCCAAAGATTTCTGATTTGTGCCGGTGCCGTTACCCCAACTAATAAACCGGGCAATGGGTCGCTTAGCCCTTCTGTAGCAATAGGCGCTTTGCTTCTGAGGCCAATAAAGATTTTTCTGGCCTGGTCAGAGAAGAACACCCACCAAACCGGAAGCACTAAGCCACCTGAAAAAGCGAATCGTTTTCAGGCGTTTTTTAGAAAAGACACCTGAAAAGCCCCCGGGCTAGTAGCAATGCCAAGGAAAAGCAGGAAAAGTAAGGAACCAGCTATTGGCGTAGCTGCCACCCCACCTTAAATAAAAGATTTCCGTTTCATGCTTGTTTTTTGTAAAACAAGTATGAAACGGAAATCGCTGTATAAAGAAAGACCTCACAGGTTTTCAAAACCTGTGAGGTCTTTGTGGCTGGCGCGTAACATTCAGCAATCAACAACCAGTAATCAAACTATCGCCAATCCACCTTCGGGAAGCGGGCTTTCAGGGAGCCTCGCATCAAGCGGTACTCCTCTGCCCAGAAGTAATGCAGGCTGTTGACTACTTTCAAGGGCTTTAAATCAGGAGAGAGCAAGTGCAAGGCCACTCCCACATCACCGCCGTCTACGGTAGGGTTGTTTTCCCAGTCAAAAATATCTTGTAACCTAACCTCCATGATGGGGGCCTGGGCGTTGTCTGGGTAATAAAGCTCCAAGGCATGGCCGTCGGGTAAGGTCAAGGTAGCGGGGGCCAGTTCTTCCAGGCGTTGGCGTTGCTCACGGGTAAGCATGTTCTGGAGCAGGGGCAGCAAGTCAATGTCCAGCAGGTCCTGGCCAATCTGCACGTCTTCCAGGTGATACGCCAGCCACTCCTGGCAGGTCATGAGCAGGGTAGGGGTGCTGATATCCGGGAAGCCTTCGGTGGGGTGCCATTTCCGAAGGCAGAGCACGCGGTTCTGGAACTGCTTTACCTGGTCAGAGAAATTAAGCCAATCTTCGCCTTCACGTTTGATGGTCTCGCAGATGGCGGGTATTAAGAAGCGTTCGTCGGGTTCGGGCAGGGGTTTGCTTTGGAGCACGATGGAACCGATGCGCATGTCACGGGAGGCGGTGAGTTCGCCTTCTTCGGGATCCCAGTTGACCACGTCTTTCTGCTTTACCAGCGGGGCCAGGTCTTTGGGGTTGAGCGGTGAGGCAAGGAAAATACGGCCCGGTCCGTCGCCGCCGGCGTGCAGGTGGGCAATGGCCAGCCAAGGGTCATGGGCAAGGTCATCGCGGTGGCCGGCAGAGGCGTATTTGCCGTTAGCGAGCTGGAACTGGGCGTTGTTCCCCGGGCGGGCGTAGGCAATGCGCTCGGGGTAGCAGTTGGCCAGCAGCACACCCGTTTCATAGGGGTCTACGGCCGTATTCTCGGGTTCAAGGGAGAACATCCGGCGGTAAGAGGCGGCAATCTTGTCAATCTTGGAAAAGCGCTTCTGGTGCAGCCCTTCCTTGCGGGTGCGGCGCAGGGCCTCAATGCGCAGGTTCAGGTCAATACCGGCCTCGCGGGGCAACGGATCACGCTCTTCCAGCAGGGCGGCAATATCGGTGGCCAACGCCAGATGGTCGCTTTCCTGGGCGGCCAGCAGCATGTGGGCCAGACGCGGGTGCGTGGGCAGGGCGTGCATCTTACGGCCATGGGCGGTGATGCGTCCGTTCTCCAGGGCGTTGAGCTGGTGCAGGGTTTCCTGGGCGTATAGCAGGGCGGCTTTGGGCGGCGGGGTTAGCCAGGTGAGCGCCCTGATGTCTGAGATGCCCCAGGCGGCCATGTCCAGTACCAGCGGGGCCAAGTCGGCTTCCTGGATCTCAGGGGTGCGGTGCGGGGCCAGGCGTTCGTGCAGGGCCTCGGTCCAGAGGCGGTAACAGGTGCCGGGACCTAACCGGCCCGCCCGACCAGCGCGTTGGTCGGCGGCGTCCTTGGAAATGCGCACCGTCTCCAGCCTGCTGAGGCCGGTGGCGGGGTCAAAGCGTTGGGTTTTGGCGAAGCCAGTGTCAATGACCACGGTCACGCCTTCAATGGTGAGGCTGGTCTCGGCAATGGAAGTAGCTAGCACCACTTTGCGCTTGCCGTTGCGGTCGGGCATGATGGCGGCGTACTGCTTGCCGGGGGGCAACATGCCGTACAGCGGATGGATAGCCACTTCGCGCAGGCCGCGCCGGAGCAGGGCTTCCACTTTCCGGATGTCCTGCTCGCCGGGCAGAAACACCAGCACATCGCCTTGCTGGTCTTGCAGGGCTTTCCGGATGGCGCGGTCGGTCATCTCATGCAGCAATTGGGCATCAGTTTCGCCGGCGTACTGCACTGTAATGGGGTATTGCCGGCCTTGGCTCTCTACGGCGGGGGCGTTGAGCAGGCGGGTGAGCTGGGGCATGTTGAGGGTAGCGCTCATGACCAGAATGCGCAGGTCGGGGCGCTGGTGGGCCTGGGCTTCGCGGCAGAGGGCCATGGCCACGTCTGCGTGGATGCTGCGCTCATGGAACTCGTCAAAGATGACCAGCGCCACGCCTTTGAGCGCATTGTCTGAGTGCAGCATGCGGGTGAGGATGCCCTCGGTGACCACCTCCAGGCGGGTCTTCTCTGAGATGCGGTTCTCAAACCGGATGCGGTAGCCCACGGTCTGGCCCACCTCCTCGCCCAGCAGCTGCGCCAGCCGTTCGGCAATGGTGCGGGCGGCCAGCCGGCGGGGTTCCAGCATGATGATTTTCTGCCCCTTCAACCAGGCCTCGTCTAAAAGGGCCAACGGCAACAGGGTGCTCTTGCCCGCCCCCGGAGGCGCGTTCACAATGAGCGTGTTCTGGGCAGCCAGGTGTTCACGCACCGCCGGGATAATCTCCCGAACGGGTAAGTCTATGGTAAAAGGATCGAAAGGCAAGGGGTGAGAATTTAAGAGGTTGAGCTAAGCGTAAATGAATTCTACCAACGACTTAGACTACAAAAATACGGGCTAAAGCTTCTGCTTGTGCCCACTTCTGCAAAAGTACTCATTATGTATGACGCCTGTATTTGAGAAAATAGCCCAAAAACAGCGGCACAAGCAGATGATTTGGTTCGTGAATGCAAACAGGAGGGTTACTTACTACCTGGCTTTTGGTTTCCCATTTCAATAGAATGGTCAAAAACCTTTTGCACGCATTCCGTCCCCCTTAGAAGGGGGTAGGGGGATGACCAAGGCTGTTGAAGAGCCATCAGCAACAGTTATGAAGCGTGAATGTATAAGTCTCGGGAATGTGATTATCTGCAAGAGTAATCATCCCCCTACCCCCTTCAAAGGGGGACGAGACGCGTGGTACGCTACTCCCTCTCAAAAAAGAGCCTGAACTGCGCTTCTATGGCTTCTACTTCTTCTGGCGTGAGGGCCGCGAATTCCTTCGTTCTGGCGAGGGCTGACAAAAGGCCATCGCCCTGCCATAGGAACTGGATAAGTAAGGCCACGGTTTTGTCCGGCATCTGGAAACGGTCATCCAGCCAGGCTTTCATACGGTCATATTTCTGCAGATACGCTACTTCTTCCGGAATAATGTGGCTGATGGTGTAGGCCACGCATTGGAACAGGAATTCCGCCTGCGGGGTGGCGTCAAAATACTGGTAATAATCTTGGGTATCATTCAAGACCTCCACGTTGTGGTCTGCGGTGGTGCGCCATTCTATAAAGTCCAGCAGGGGGTGGGAGTAGGCTTCCAGCACCTGGCGGTAATCTGTGATGTGTTCCAGAATGGCAGCCGACACCGGGAAGATGATGCCTTGCGGGGTAAAGCGCATAGCCGCCAGTAAATGGTGGATCAGGTAGCGGTGCAGCCGGCCATTGCCATCTACCAACGGGTGAAGGAAGACAAACCCGAAGGCAATCTGGGCAGCCGCCAGCACCGGATGGAACTGCGCCTTTTGCAGGAGCTGGGCCGCAGACAGCAAGCCCTCCATCAAAGGTTCCAGGTCTTGCCAGCGGGCCGAGATATGGTCTGGGATTGGCTCCCCGTTGCTTCGGTCATGTTCCCCCACAAACCCACCGGCCGTGCGGTAGCCCAGGGCGGTGAAACGGCTGCTGCCAATGACTTGTTGCTGCAGCCGGAGCAGTTCGGCTTTGCTTAACGGCCTGGCCCCGGCCTGCCCAATGGCCTGTCCCCAGCGTACGGCCCGGCTTTGGGTAGGGTGCTCGCCTTCTATGCTGAAAGAGGCTTTGGAGTCTTTCAAGAGCAGAAACGCCGAGGTGCGGCTCAGCACATCTTTGTGCACCCCGCGCAGCACCTGGCCTATTTTCTCATCCAGCTTTTCCTGCAGGAAGTTGTCCAGGGCAGGGGTTTTACAGATCAGCGGACAAAAGGCGACGGAGCCGGGCAGGTTGTTCAGGATGCGGTGCCGCCCCGACCGCAAGCCCGTCTGTATCCCGTACTGTAGTTTCTCATCCAGCAAGGGCACGTAATTCTTGAAGGTCAGGTCTGGAAGCGGCAACTGCTCCTGTAGGAGCCACTCATACAGAAACCAGACCTTGCGCATGTACTGCCCCGTGTATTCCTGTTGAATAAGCGCCACCACCTCGGTGAGCGGCAGGTGCTGGAACAGCTTTTTGAAAAACAGCAGGTGAACGCCTTCATACTTCAGGGCGAAGGTAAGGTGCCCGGCCAAGGTGTCTGCCGGCGCATAGGAAGGCGGAAACACCAGCCACTCCGGTTGCTGGTACCGGCGGTTCTTCTTGCTGATCAGCGCCAATTGCCGAGGCAAAGGCAGGGCCAAGGTAAAATGTGCCATCAAGGCCCCATACCCCACCAGGTTACCCGCCTCGGGTGCAGTGCGGCCGTGAAAAACAAGTATTTCCTGTGAGATTTGGGTATCAGGCATGAGGTAGCATGAAAAGCCGGTCATGCGAAGGTAGTGAAATTGGGTATAGGTTGTGAAAAGTAGATAAAATTGGAAGCTTGTTGAGGAATTGGGGTATTGGTTTGTTTGATTAAATGGTGCGAGCCGCCAGCCGACGGGGTTCCAGCAGGATGATTTTCTGCCCCTTGAGCCAGGCCTCGTCTAAGAGAGCCAGCGGCAACAGGGTACTCTTGCCCGCCCCCGGAGGCGCTTTCACAATGAGCGTGTTCTGGGCGGCTAGGTGTTAACGGATGGAAGGGATATCTCCCGAACGGGCAGGTCTATGGTAAATGGGTTGAAAGGCAAGGGGAAAGGGTTGTTATTTAGAAAAGTATATAAGGTGTTTAAAGTACTATACTATAAATTTATATCAAATCTAGTAGAATAAAGTTTTGTTCATTAGAATCACTGTACGATATTGAGTGAAAATTTAAAGGCAGCTAGTTTTATATTTTAGATGTCTGGCATGTGGGCCAGTTAAAATATAACTTAGGTATTATAAAGAAAATAAGTAATAAGTAAAACCCAAACAGTAATTGTTGAATTTTTTTAAATAATAGATTATATGGCATTTGTTTTTAATACAATTTCAGAAACTGAAATACTCAATTCTCCAGGTGGTAGAATGATGATGGATGCAATAAATTATAGTGGGGAAAAACATTTAATTGTAACTGGGTGTCCTGGAAGTGGCAAGACTACAGTTACCTTAATGAGAGCAGCTAAATTATCAAGAGAGAAGAAAAATGTATTAGTGCTTACTTATCAAAATCTATTGAAAATTAGCTTAGTGAATATTGCTACTCCAGATATGAAGTGGAGGATAACTGGATTTTACGAATGGTATGTAAAGAATACAAGTTCATACCTTGAGCACAGCGACACGTGCGAAAAAATGATTGAGAAGCTCAAGAATGTTGGCGAATTTGATGAAATATTAATAGATGAAGGCCAAGATTTTGAGAAGAGGATATTGAAAACTATTGGTAATAAAACGAAAAGAATAAATGTAGGCGCTGATAACGCTCAAAAGTTACATAGTAAAGGAACTAATGCTCAAGATATAATTTCAATTGTTGAAGATTTTGGAGGTGTTCAAAGAGTTAATTTGCAATATAATTATAGGAATAACTTTGAAACTTATAATTTTGCAAGGTTCTTTTTGCCATTAAATGAGAGGGCAAACAATTTGGTTACTTTGGATAGGATGCCAAAAGGGAGAGGTATAAAGCCTACTGTTTTTATGGCTAAAAATGAGCAGGAAAGGCATAAAATACTTAAAACAAGGCTGAATGACGCTGGAGATGTTAATATTGCTATTTTAGTGTACTCAATTGAAGAAGTAGAATATTACTATAAATTAATTCCAACTCTTGGAGATTTCAAATGTTCTAAATATTACAATGAAATGCCTAAGGCTGAAAAGAGGAATGTTGAATTATATATGGAGAATATAATAGTTACAACATACAAGTCAGCAAAAGGTCTAGAGTTTCAGGTAGTCATTATGCCCAATATGGAAACGGCTATGGATGAAATATATAAAACACCAGAACATTATTATGTTGGATGTACCAGAGCGAAAGAGCAATTATTCTTAATTGCAAATATTCACAAGCCAAAATATTTGAATAATTTCGACAGCTCAACATATGAATTTGTTGAAGACGCTGGTTTGGATAATAGTAATTTCTTTAATGATGAAGATGATGATTTGCCTTTTTAACCAACAATAGATGAAAATTAATAAATTAAAGGTTGAAGATTTAAGGGCTAAGTGCATATCCCTAGGCCTACCCTCTGACGGTAATAAGCGTGAGCTGTTAGGAAGATTAGAGGCACAGAGCGTAAGTCAGAACGAAGAATCGAGCTTATTTGGAACTAATGTTATAGAGGGCAGTAATAAAAAGAGCTCTATCATAGAAAGAAACTCTTTTTATATTCAAATGAATATTGGGAATCTACCCATCTATTTAAGTAAAGGAGTCTTATACCCTAACTGCTTCGAAGATAATGAGGTTTATATTAAGGAGAATAGGAAACAAGATAATTTAAGCTTATTTCCAAATTATCTTGTTTTATCAAAGCATGCAATTAATGATTTTGATGAAACACAAGTTTTAGTGGAGGTTGTCTTGAATAACCAAGAAAATAGTAGGCTTTTAGAGAATACTAATTTGTTTTTTTTGAGCCAGCCATTGCCAGTCTCTAGAATTAGGTATGTGCATTTTTTTAATAATTCTGTAAGGAATTCATTTTTAGCTTCATTGAATTCTTTTCCTGACTCATATTTGCCAGAAAGTGTTACTTCTATTATTTCTGATAAACTAGATTCTATTTCATTATTAGATGTGCAATATGGAAATGAAGTATCTGAAAGAGATATTGAGCAATGGAAGGGCGTTTTATTAAAATTTGATAAAATTCTAGGGTCTATAGCATTTTTGAAAAATGCTTCTTTGCTATATTCTAATATAACAAATGAATTTAATGAATATTCACCAGGCTATTTCGATGTCTTAAGTCTAATAAATACATATGAAAGCGAGAGTAAAAAAATAAACGTATTTTTTAAATGGATTTTATTTCCTTCTGAAATTGAAGTTGAGGGTAATATTAATAGGTTTATTTTTAAAAGTATCATAGAGGGGATTTATGCTAATTTTGTATTTGATATTGATTGGGCAGTAGCTCTGATTGATGAATGTGTTAAATTGGAAAAAACAATAGAAAAGAGAGATGAGTTAAAGAAAATTGCTATTCTGTTTAATCAATATAAAAAGTTTAGTATTGACTATAAATCATTAATAGCAAATAAAGCAATTCAATCATCTCTGCCAGTTACGATTTTAGTATTCTTAATAAAGTTTTCTAATAAATCTTTAGGGCATACTGATAAGCAAGCTGTTAGAAATTATTTTAGTGGTGTTGACAATTCAATAGAAAAAGTTAATGCAGAATTTATTTTAGCTGTACTTGGGTTATATTATGGGTATAGGAATTTAGTTAAGACTGATGTTTTAAATTTTAGAAATGAATTCTATAAATCTTTAGGCAAAAACAGAGAAAATATTAAATTCCAGCTTAATTCATATTTTGATAGGTTTGCTATAGAAAGTGTGTTTGAATTTTGTAAGAAAGGATGCGCAAGGTTAAATAATAGTTTTGATTTTTTGGTATTCTCTGATAAAGCAAAATTGGAAATGGATAACCATATTAAATCGGATGTTTTGAATTTTAATAATGATGGTAAATATGTTGATAAGTCGGTAATTAAGTTTAACAAGTATTTGCCTATTTACAAACACCTTGACCCATTTGAATCTGTTTGTAGCTTAATTGATGGGTTTTATCCTAAAAATATTTCGCAACAGTATCATTTGTTTGCTTTTGTGTTCAATAATTTTCCAGAGCTTATAAATATTGATAAAGATAAATTGATTGAAAAATTGCGTGATTCAAGTAAGTTTAATTTAGATGAATTAGTTGCGGTTGCAGAAGTTGATAAAAAAATAAAAAATATAAGAAATAAATAAGTTAAATGAATATTGCTGAATTTGTATCTACAGTAAAGCGAATAGACACTGTCTACGAGTTTGAAAGATTTATTGATTCGAAGATTGTAAGTGTTAGATTGTATTATTATGGGTTAAAAAAAGTAGACCTTTTAGCGAGTGCTCATGAGTTTGAAGATTCGTTTTATGAGCTCAAGGATTGTGCCCTATTTAAAGAGGTCTTGTTATCTAGAGAACCTTATTCTGAGCAAATAATTAATTTATTAGTTTTTTTTGCTACTATTTTTGAAAGAATTAACCCAAATCCAATATTTGATATTGTCTCTAACTTGCCTGACTCTTCTATAAAGTTTAGATTATTAGCTCATATGTTAGCTTATGAGGAAATTGATAACGCAAAGACTCATTTCAGAATGAACTTCCTTCGAATTTTGGATTTACTAGCAAAGTCCCAATTCGATGGAGAAGAAGATTATACTCATGCTGTTGTAGTATTTTTAGTAAAAATGTATCAAAGGGCAGTAGTGAAACTGGCTGGTTATCATTTTTATGATGAAATAACTCATTTACAATCATTGTATATTAATGAAGATAATAAAAACAAGTACCCATTTCTTCTCCATCCACTAATTGAAAATGTAATTAGTGGTAATCTTGAAACCTTAGATGATTTAGTTGTTGATTCGAATAAATCAAAATTATATGTACCATCTGATAGGATGTTAGGGATTTTTGATTTAGAAATTGTAAAACCAATAATTAATCATGTCGATACTGAAGGGTATCAAATGCCTTTAGGATATCCTAGTAGAGTGGTTAGAGAGCAAATATTAGAATTTGGCAAAGCAGATTTTACTATAGGTTTTAGAAATCTAACAGATGATGATAAAGTATTGCTTTATTGTTATTTTAATATGCGTAAGCATTTTTTCACCACTTTTTTTGTATTAGAAAGGATTTATGATTCGCTCCTTTCGCTTTTTACTAATGCCAATCTTGTACCTATTTTCATTGATATTGGTTGCGGACCTTTAACATCTGGTTTAGCTATATCAGATTTGCATTATCAGAAGTCTGGGGAATTATTGAAAACTAATTATATAGGAATTGATATTTCCCCTGCTATGTTAAGAAAAGCTCATGGCTTTTGGAATAGAGGAATTTTTGCCAAAGAAAGTAGAGCCTCTTTTTTTTGTAGTTGGAATCAAATTTCAGATGATTTATTAGCAGATTATGTGGGTTTGCAAAACCCTATAATAATAAATGCGTCTTATCTTTTTGCAAGCAAATCCTTAGATGAAATTCAGTTAGCAAGGTTTATTAAAGGTGTTGCTAGGAGACATGAGCAAAGTAAATTATATTTTGTTTTTCAAAATCCAAATTCTTTGGAAAAAAATAATAAGTATTTAAGCTTTAAATCTCAATTTGAGTTTATAACGTATTTGAGTAATGTTGAACAAATAGATTATAAAACAAATCCATATAGTAGGAACGATGTTAGTGGTGAAGTTGTTTTTTTTGAAATTCTAGAACTTAAAAATTAGAAATGATGGCGCAGTTGGATTTGTTTTCTTCAGAAGCTAAAATTCCAAAAAATAAATTTGATGCCCTAAATAAAGTTAAAGGGTTAGTGTACTGTGAAAACTATATATCATCAGAAGAGCATTTTAACCTACTTCATTTTATTGATAACCAAGATTGGTTAGGTGATTTAAAAAGGAGAGTTCAGCATTATGGATATAAATACGATTATAAAAGCAGGAAGATTGATTACTCCATGTTTATTGGAGATCTTCCTGCATGGGCTTCCCATTTAGCACAAAGACTCTATAATGATGGATACATTAATTCTATTCCAGACCAAGTAATAGTAAATGAATATTTGCCTGGTCAAGGTATAGCTCATCATATTGATTGCGTTCCTTGCTTTGATGATACTATAATCTCATTGAGTTTAGGTTCACCTTGTATAATGGATATTTTATACAAGTTTGATAGAACTCTTAGAGTAGAAGTATTATTAGAACCAAGGAGCTTAATAGTTTTAAAGGGAGAGTCTCGATATAAATGGTTACATGGGATATCAGCCAGGAAAATAGATAATTTTAATGGAATTAGTTTTAATAGAGAAAGAAGGGTTTCCCTTACCTTTAGAAAGGTAATTATTGAATAACTGACAGAGAAGTAGTTGTTCTTTGTGTGAATAGAATAATTGCAATTGATAATATTTGTTTCTTGTTTTTAGCCTGTTTTTATTTAAGAAAGTTAACATTAAGTTTTCTTAAATTTTTGGTGTATGTGGTGTAGGTTGTCAATGCCCCTCTTCATAAACCCGCTCAATCCTTCTATCTGGTATTAACCACATCATCGCCACCAGCACATAGACCCCGTTCGCGGCCCAGGGGCTCCAGAAGGAGAGGGCGATGCCGGTCAGGTACAATACCGGGGAGATTTTGCCTTTCAGGTCAGGGCCAATGGCTTTAGCGAGCACAGAGTCTTTGCCGTCCTTTCTGATAATCATTTGCTCCAGTACCCAATAGGCAATAGAGCACAGGAGTAGGATGCCGCCGTACAAGGCCGTAGCCGCCGGCGCGAAGCTGTTTTCGCCCATCCAGCCGGTGGCAAAGGGAATCAAGGATAGCCAGAAGAGCAGGTGCAGGTTGGCCCAGAGAATACTGCCGTTCACCTTGCTGGTGCTGTGCAGCATGTGGTGGTGGTTGTTCCAGTAAATGCCCAGGTAGATAAAGCTGAGCACGTAGCTCAGGAACACGGGCAGGAGCGGGGCCAGGGCCGTCCATTCGGTGCCGTGCGGTACCTTGATCTCTAAGACCATTATGGTAATGATGATGGCTATCACCCCGTCACTGAATGCCTCAAGCCGCGTTTTGTTCATAGATAGTTGCGCCGGGTGGTTTCCCGTTGCCGGCAGGAAGGTACAAAAAAAAGCCGTTGGCTGGGAAGTGGAAAAGCGCACGCTTCTTTGGAACCTCTTTTTTGAAAAACAGGCCCCAAAGAAGCTGATGCTGGCAGATTAAAGAAAAGAAAAGGCTCCGTTTTTTACCAAGTTTCTAAAGACTGGTGAGGGGATTTCTTTGCCGCCAGGGGCAACTCAGGGCCTGGGGAGCCGTTTGTAAGGTATTCTAGGGAAGACCAGGAGGGTCAGCGGATACTGGTGGGCATTCCACGTTAAGCCAGAGGCAGCTTGGCCCTTGGGAACGGTGCTTCCAGCAGTAGTTTGAATCTGTAACCTCAGTCCATGGAATTTTCACTTTTTGGCGGGCCAGCTTTTTCACGTCCTCTCAGACGGGCCGCCTCCTTTCGTTTCCTCTTCTTTTTTACGTTTTTCTTGAGTGCCGTGGCGCCGGTAGAATCTGCCCTGGCCCAGGAAACCGCCAAAGAGCCGGCCGCTGACACCACCTCAGTGGTGGAAGAAATTCTGGCGCCCGACTGGCTCCCTGATTCGCTGGGCCGCCGCACGCCCCGGGGAACCGTGTCTGGTTTCATCAAAGCCATTTCAGAGGAGAATTATAACAAAGCGGCCCTTTTCCTCAACCTGGACAGTGCCCTGCAAGACGAGCAACACGGGGCCCGGCTGGCCCATGCCCTGCAACGCCTGTTGAACAAGGGAAACCTGACGCCCTATACCTTGATCAATGACACCTATGACGGCAAGACAGACGACAACCTGGGTCCTAACCTGGAGCGGGTTGGTTCGGCCTCAGTGAACGGCGAAACCTTTGACCTGTTCCTGGAGAAAACCGAAGACCCGGTCGGTGGCCCTATCTGGTTGT
Organism: Rufibacter glacialis; assembly: GCF_008271745.1. GTDB lineage: Bacteria > Bacteroidota > Bacteroidia > Cytophagales > Hymenobacteraceae > Nibribacter > Nibribacter glacialis. The sequence continues at coordinate 263,283 of NZ_VKKZ01000022.1, forward strand.
TTTCGTCCCAGACCGTTCAGCGTATTCCGGTCACCATAGAAGAAGTGTCCAAGCCCCTCGCGGACAAGGTCATGCCTGAGTTCACCATTGAGAAGAAGTGGGAAGGCATCCCCATCGGGCACTTGCTGGCGCTGCTGGTCACGGCCCTGTTCGCCTACGCGGCCGCCTGGGCCATTACCCGGGCTTTGGCGTACCTGCTGCGGCTGGTTTGGAAGAAAGCTACCCAGGAACCCACCATGGGCATTATCAAGGCGTTCACGCTGCCCATTCAGGTTTACTTGTCGCTGTGGCTCTTTATTTTCTCTAACCAGGAAATTGGCATCTCCATTATCGTGCGGCAGCGGTTCAGCCAACTGACCGTGATCATAGGCATGCTGGCGTTTCTGCTGCTGTTGTGGCGGTTGGTAGATGTGCTCACCCAGTTCCTGCAGCGCCGCATGATGAACCGCCACAACCTGGCGGGCCTGTCGGCGGTGCTGTTCCTGCGCCGGGGGGCCAAGATCGCCATCATCGCCTTCGGGATCATCGGTTTCCTGAGTTCGCTGGGCTTTGACGTGACCACGGGGCTGGCCGCTCTGGGGATTGGCGGTATCGCCCTGGCGTTGGGGGCGCAGAAAACCGTGGAGAACTTTGTAGGGAGCGTGACCCTTATTGCGGACCAGCCCATCAGGGTAGGTGATTTCTGCAAGGTGGGCGAGACCTCGGGTACCGTAGAGTCCATTGGCATGCGGTCTACGCGCCTCAGAACCAACGACCGCACAGTGGTCACCATTCCCAACGGCGATTTCTCTTCGCAGCGCATTGAGAACTTCGCCCACCGGGACCGCGTCTGGTTTCACCCCACCCTGGGCGTGCGGGCCGACTCCAGCCCAGACCAGATCAGGTACCTGCTGGTTGAATTGCGGTCATTGCTGTACTCGCACCCCAAGATTGATCCAGACAGTGCTCGGGTGCGGTTTGTGGGCATAGGCGCTTCTTCTTACAACCTGGAGGTGTTCTCTTACGTGCTGGTGAAAGACTACAACGAGTTTCTGGAGATCCAGGAAGACCTGCTGCTGCGCATGCTGGATATTGTGGAAGCCAGCGGCACCGGTTTGGCTTACCCCACGCAAACCTTGTTCATGGGCCGCGACACGGGCAAGTCAGAGGAGAAAACCCAGGCCACCGAGGAAAGGGTACAACAATGGCGCGATGCCGATGATTTGCAGCTTCCTAGTTTTGACGAGAAACGCATCAAAAGCCTCCGGAACAAAATCCCATACCCCACCAAGAAACCGCATTCCCCCAAGAAGTAACCTAACTCCCGCACCGGAAGCGTATGGTAATTAGGGAAACCCGAAAAAGGCCTGTTTTTCAGAAAACAGGCCTTTTTTATGCCCCAGCCCAAGCCTTTTGATAACAGCCTGAACTACGAAAAACACCCCGGAAACGGGGGCAGGTTTCTGGCCTGCGCTCGTTTCCGGGGTGTTTTGGAATAATCAATGGATTTCTTCCGGAAGTACTTTCCAGGGGAAATGGTAAAAACGCCCTTGAAACGGCCTTGGGCGAAAACCTCCATGAATTTCCCAAGAGTTTACCCATTTCCTTAGGCTGAAGACCTGGCGAAAAAAGCGTTAGGCAGGGTCAGGCTTTTTCCGATTGCGCTGGATGAGGCGGTGAATGTAGGTGAGTTTTTCCACCACAGGATCAGAGAAGGTCTCAGGCAGCAGGTCGGGGAGGCCCAGCGACCGGTTCACTTCGTTTACCCGCAGGCTTAGATCGGCGTAGCGCGTGAGCATTTCCTCTAGTTGGGTGTCTACCAGATCATGGTTGGGGAGTTGCAGCAGTTCCTGGTTGTCAGCGGTGTCCAGAACGGCCATCATGTCCAGGTAGGTGCCCCAGGTCTCGGCGAAGTCTTCCCAGGAGTGCATGGTGGCGTAGGCACTGATGTAGCTATGCGCCCAGTTGGCTTTGGGGCCGTTTTTGTAGTACTGGTCCATGGCGTCTGAATAGGACGGGTTTTCATGGTCGCCGAAGATGGCTTTGTAGGCTTCCTCGTCTTTGTCCTGCACCAGCAATTGCCAGTAGTAGTGGCCTATCTCATGCCTGAAATGGCCAATCAAGGTGCGGTGGGTTTCCCCGAAGGCGACGCGCAGTTTTTCCCGCTCCACCGGGTCCGCCTCCTGCAGGTTGATGGTGATCTTGCCATCGGCGTGGCCGGTAAAGACCTTTTCGCCTTTCTCCAGGCCCATCCAACCCAGCACCGATGAGGCTTCCACATCTTCCTTGAAGTCAAAGGAGAGGGGCAACTCAAAGTTAGAGGATTTAGAGCCGTACGGGAGGCCCAGCTGGTCCAGCAGGTAGAGCAGGCGCCGTTTGGCTACTTCTAAGTGGTACCATTTCTGGGGGTTGCCCTCCACTGACAGGTCTGGAATGGTCTCGGTGAGTTGGCAGTACCCGCATAGCTGCTGAAAATTGTGCGGCTGGCCCTGCGGGGTTTCAATCATGCGGTTACACACGTTGTGGGTAACGTAGTTACAACATTTCACCACGCTGGACCGGCACGTTGGATTGGTGCAGACATAGCCCCCCTTGCCGTCCAGCTCCATGGCATGGATGCCCTGGCAAACCGGGCACCAGCCTGTTTCGCGGTGACACTTCAGGCAGAAAGAATTCTCAAAGAACAACTTGTTGCCGCAACTGCAGTGAAATGTTTTCATGGTTTCTCTTGAGGAACAGAAAGCTGCTACTTCTGGTAAAACACCTGTTAAACGCAGAAGAAGCGCCGCCCTGGTTAAAGTGATAGGGTAGATTGGGCTTGTTGCTGTTGTTGCTGAGCGGCCTGTGGGGGTTCTAGCGGGGTTACTGTCACGCCATAGGTGGTTTTATGGCCGCCGTTCGTCTTTAAGGTTCCCCGCAGGGGGCTACAGTCGGCGTAATCAGAGCCGTGCGCCGCCTTGAGGTAGTGCCCGTCGGCCAGCAGGTGGTTGGTGGGGTCAAAGCCCTGCCAGCCGAAGCCCGGGATGTAGGCCTCGGCCCAGGCGTGCATCACCGCCGAGCCGGTCAGGTTCAGGCCCTGGTTCAGGTACCCAGAAACGTACCGGCACGGGATCTGGTTGAGCCGGGCAATGCCTATGAACAGGTGGGTGAAGTCCTGGCAAACGCCCCGGCGCAGTTTCAGGACCTCGTTGGCCGTGGTGCACACGTGCGTAGGCTCGGGGTCAAACTCCAGCAAGCCGTGCACAAATCGGTTCAACTGCTGCAGGTAATCATACACCAGCTGGTCTGGGGCCCGCATCAACAAGCCAGGGCGGTAGGCCTCCTTGATCTGCGTGTACTGCCCGGCGCCCAGAAACAAATGGTTTTCCAGGTAGAACAGGTGATCACAGAGGAGTTGCTGCTCCTCAGGCACCGACAAGATGCCTTCCAGCGGAAACAAGGGAGCGGTTTTCTCCACCAGGGCCCGCATCTGAAACTCAAAGACCTGGAACGGTTTCACCGTGTGCAGGCTGGTGACCTCAAACCCGAACGCGTTGGGGTGGTGGAATACCTCGGCCTCCAGAGAGTTAGACAAGGAGAGATGGCGTACTACCTGGCTATCATCATGGCAGGGAAGAACCAGGAAGGAATAGAACGCTTCCCTAACGGTTTCCTCATAGATGTTCTGGGTGCTGTACACCACCTCGTATTCTGTCTTCATTCTGGCGGAAGCCGCGGGGGCTTAGTTGTATTTCAGGTATTTGACGTCTAACTGGCTGGCGAGTTCATACACATTGTCAAGGGTTCTTTTCAGGAACTGCGGCGCCCGGTCTTCCACCTCCTCAATGGTGAGGTACTGGAAACGGCAGGCCAGCTTGCCGGCCATGAACTCCAGAGATTCCTTCCGGCTTTCTTCCTGGTTAAAAGAGATGCCCTCAATGCAATCGCGCACCCGGTTCATGCTATACGCAACAGATTTGGGAAACTGGGTATCAAAAAGCAGAAAATCTAACACGTGTGACCGGGTGGGGCTGGTTTTGTGGCAGCGCATGAACATGTCAAAGGCCTCGGTGCTCTTAAGGGTGGTGCTCCACTGGTAGTTTTCCAAGGCGCTTTCCTGGGTATTCATCTCCAGTTTCTCAATGTCGTCTAGCTTGGTTTGCAGAATCCGGACCACCTGGATCACGCGTTCCAGGTGCATGCCCAGCGAAATGAGCATCCAGACGTCATTGTGGAGCAGCGTGTTCTCTATGTACCCTTTGGTGATGTAGCTGTTCTCTTCAATACGCCGGGCGAAGAACTCAATCTCTTCAGAGGGCATCTCAGAGGTCATGAGTTCATTGACCTTGTGGTAAAACCGGTTAATGGCTTCCCACAACTCAATGGAGATGTTGTCACGGGAGCCGCGGGCATTCTCCCGGATGCGGCCAATATAGCTGATGATGGAGAAGGCGTTGTCTTCCGAGATGGAGATGAAGTCAATGACCTTGTCGTCTTCCAGTTTCTCATGCAGGGCCAGGTACGCGTCTTTGCTGCCCGCCATGTCCAGGATAGATTCCAGGATCAGCTCGCGGTTCTGCCCCAACGGGGCATCTACGCTGGAGACATACTGTACCCGGGTGTAACGGGCAATGTGTTCGGCTCTCTCAATGTAGCGCCCCATCCAAAACAAGCTGTTGCCAATTCGTGAAAGCATAATGTTTTTATAGTTCTGAGTCCTGAGTCTTGAGTTCTGAGTCAGGAGGTTGGTGTACGTGGTAATAGGTGGGAGTAGGGGCAATCCCTTGTGGTTGCCCTTCTCTGTTTTTAAGTAAATATTCTCCCCTTGAGGGGAGCGAAGAGGGGTGTTGACACCTTGCGATCCACGCATTGCGGATCATGTGCTTCGTACGAACATAGGTGGAGTAGTATCGCTGCCATCTGTGCTCTCCTGTGTCAACACCCCTCTTCCTCTACCCTCACGGCTAGAGTCTGCAGTGAGAAGCCTAAAAGTAATTCACCGGCTATTCGGCGCCTGGTTTGGCCATAGACATGCCTTCCGGGCCCATGGTCATAGTTTGCCCGTTCATGGTCATGCTTTGGGACATAGACCCATTTTGCTGCATAGAGGCGTTGTTGGAGCCGTCGTCCATCATAACCCAGGTGTCTTTGGAGCCGCCGCCCTGCGAGGAGTTCACAATGAGGCTGCCTTTTTTGAGGGCCACGCGGGAAAGTCCGCCTTTGAGCACGAACTGCCGGTCTTTGCCCAGCAGGGTGAACGTGCGCAGGTCCACGTGGCGGGGCTCAAACTGGTCTTCGCCCTCAATGAAGGTGGCGTGCATAGACAGGTCCATGATGGGCTGGGCAATGTATTTGCGCCGGTTTTCAGAAATGAGGGTTTTAAACTCCTTCAGCTCTTCCTGGGTGGCCTTGTTCCCGATCAGGATGCCGTAGCCACCGCTTTCATCCACGGGTTTGATGACTAGGTTGGCCATGTTCTCCAGCACGTACTTGAAATCATCTTCCTTCTCACAGCGGTAGGTGTGCACGTTGTTGAGGATGGGCTCCTGGTTCAGGTAGTATTTGATGATCTCGGGCACATAGGTGTACACGGCCTTGTCATCGGCGAAGCCGGTACCGGGGGCGTTGATCAAATTCACGTTGCCTTTCTTGTAGGCGGCCATGATGCCGGGCACGCCCAGGAGCGAATCTGGTTTGAAGGCCATTGGGTCCAGGAAGTCATCATCCAGGCGGCGGTACACAACGTCTACCCGTTTGGGGCCGTTGATGGTTTTCATGTACACAAAGCTGCGCTCTACGTACAGGTCGCGGCCTTCTACCAGGGGCACCCCCATGGTAAGGGCCAGGAACGCGTGCTCATAGTACGCCGAGTTGTACACGCCCGGGGTGAGCACCACGCAGTTGGGGGCATCAATGCCGTGCGGTGACACTGACTGCATGGTGGCCAGCAGCTCCTGCGGGTATTCCTGCACCGTGCGCACGTTGAACTGCCGCACCATCTGGAAGAGGGTGCGTTTCATGGCTACCCGGTTAGAGAGCACGTAGCTGATGCCCGAAGGGCACCGCAGGTTGTCTTCCAGCACGTAATACTCGCCATCTGAGTGCTTGATGAGGTCGGTGCCGGAGATGTGGTTGTAGATGCCGCCCACTGGTTTAATGTCCAGCATGGCCTTGAGGTAGTTCTTGGAGGAGAAGATCAGCTCGGCGGGCACTACTTTGTCTCTGAGGATGTGCTGCTTGGAGTAGATGTCCTGAATGAAGAGGTTCATGGCCACGCAGCGCTGCAGAATGCCTTCCTCTACCCGGGCCCACTCGGTGGCCGGGATAATGCGGGGGAACAGGTCAAAAGGGAAAATACGCTCCACGCCCTTTGCCTTGTCTGAGTACACCGAGAAGGTGATGCCCTGGTTGAAAAAGGACATCTTGGCGTGCTCATTGAGTTCTTTGAACTCTTCTTTGGAGAACTCCAGGAACTGCCGGTACACGTTCTCATAGTGGGGGTGCACCTGGCCCGGGGCATTGAATACTTCGTCTAGAAACTGCGGCGGAATCTGGTAGTTCCGGAATACATCACTGGTCTGGGTCTGGCGCATGGCTGCATCCATAGGGTCTTTGGGGGCTAAACAGTTAAGCTGGTTTGAGGATATTCTTTCGCGGTGGTGCAACTGGTAGGAAGCCGTCACCTAGGCATGACCTCCTGGGAAGGTCCTTGAAGTTGGCTGTCACTTTGGTCTTTTATTATGTTCAGCAGGTGGCGCGGGGTAAATATCATACCTTCAGGCAGGGAGGTTTAGGGTGGAGGCAAGGGCATTTCACAGGTGCCTGGTGCCTTCTTAGATTGCCCCTTACGCAAAAGGGGGAGGGTTTTGTTGACCTCTTTGCCGTTTCTGACCCGTTTTTCTCAAAATACAGTATTTGCCTAGGCTCAGCTACGTAGTTCACGCAAAATAGAAGAACTAGCGCCGCGCTCTGCGGCGTTTTCTTCCTCTATATTCCCTTTTGATAGATACGGAAAGGGTAGAGAAATCTAAGGTGCTCTGGGTCTGGGTACTAGGTGGCGCGTGGTCTGGTGTTTCAGGCCTCTTTTGGAAAAAGAGGCCTGAAACCATTGTGTTCCGGCCCTGCCTATGGAGTAAGTTTAGAAAGGGGCGTCCATAAAGGCAGTAGAAAACGCCTGCCGGGTACCTGATAGGCAAAAGAGAGGAAGAGAAAACCCAGAAGAGCCGGCGCAGGCCTTGAAAGGAGAAGGAACTGTGGTGAATCCTCTGGGACCGGCATTTTACGACAATAGCCTTGTACGTTTTGGGCAAGTGCAAGTGGTTAAGTGGACTCCTAACTTCAGAAGGAGAAGGCTATCTAGAGTGCGCTTCAGGCACATCCTGGGAAGTATCAAGTAAGTAGACCCTTCCGCTTTATACAGGTCACATGTTTGTATAAATCTCTTTAAATCAGTAAATTATAATAGGTAACGGGGTTGAATTACCCATAAGTGGGTATTTGCTGCGGGAAAACCATACCCTACCTTAGGCTACCTCCATTGCCAAGAGTTGTCACCTCTAAAGCCAACGCCATGTTAGATCCAGTATTCAATGCCACGTTTGCGGCTAAGTCCTTGTCAGACATGGCCAGCGCTGAAATAGCCAAAGCCTCCAACCTCTTGTATGAGAAGGCGTCTAAGGCAAAGGAGAAATACCAACAGCACCGGTTCAATCCTGACGACCCCATTGAGGTATTGCGCAACAACTGCCTGAGCAAAATCTGTACGCTGCAACATCAGGTAGTGCTTTGTGTCATTGATGCTGACTTTCTGAGGAAGGTGATGCCTTTGCTCCTGGACCACGTGGGGAACGTGTATGAGGCCACCACCACCCAGGAACTAAGGATCATGGACATGAGTTTGGCCCGCATAGAGAATGCCATCAACTCCTATAAACGAGAAAAAGATAGAAGGAAGAACATCAGGATGGTGGCGGTGGTGGTTTCTTTGGCCAGTCTGGTGGGCATCAGCCTGTTTCTGTGGTATGGCTCCACGCACTGGAACATCACCACTGAAACCACCATCAAGATTCTCTCTATCCCGGTGCCAGTGTTGATCTGGAGCATCTTAGGAAGTTTTTCGGCCATCTTGTACCGGTTCACCAATGCCGGCGACAAAGAACTGAACGAGCCCTTGCGGTGGCTGTTCGCCCGGCCTTTGACCGGCATCATCATGGGGGTAATCTCTTACCTGGTGCTCAAGGTGGGGTTGTTGACCATTCAAGGGTCTGAGGCGGGAACAGGCATTGGCAACCCCGAGGTGATTTGGCTTATTGCTTTCTTAGCGGGTTTCAGTGACCGGTTTTCTGAATCTCTCTTACGCACCGTGGTAGGCAAGTTTGGGGGCGACAAAGAAGGCGAATTGGTTTCCATGGAAATGCGGTCAACCAGTACCACCGTAGAATCGCATAGCCCTTATCTGGAAGTGATAGGCGAAAGAACCCAGGGTGACAACCCTGCGAGAGAAGTAGACGAGCGGCTTTTAGTAGACCAGGCAGACGCCGCCATTCCTACCGGTACCCCTATGGGAGAAGCAGCACCCCCCAACAAGGTGAAGAAAGTAGAGACCGAAAAAATTGAAATCACCCAAACCAAAACAGATGCTGACAAGTCCTGACCGTTCCTATTCTATTTCTGGTGTACCAGGTTGTAGGAGGGAAAGGAAATAAGCGTAAGAAAGGAGTTAGAAGCATTGAAATATACCATACACCAGAAGCTCCATCTATTTTAAGATGGAGCTTCTGGTGTATAAAAGGCAACGGATTGGAAAGAGGGGTGAAGAGGATAGTTTACCTAAGGAGCCCTTCAACCCGAATCTACCTATTCATAAGCAGAACAAACTTCTTCCTACAGATAACTGAGCCTTTTCATGCCGCAAGTTTGAGCGAAGCGGTAACTTGTGGCTTACATTAATGCCAGTTTGTAACTGGCGTAGGATGCAATCCTAAAATGCAAAACGCCAGTTTCAAACTGACTAACATTTCTCCTCCATTTACCGCTGCGCTCCAACTGGAAGTATGGTTCTCTTCAGTTTTAAAGCAGATGCTACAGATAACTCAGCCACTTCTTCTCGGCGTGGGCGGCTTTGTAGCGGCTGTACCAGCGGCAGGCGGGGTAGAGCACCAACACCACCGCTACCCAGACCAGGTACACATAGGGCAGCTCCACGCCCACGCCTACTTTGGGCCGGCCAAACTCCAGCGTGCCGAACGGCAGTTGCTGCCAGGTGAGGCCCTGCCAGAACATGAGCAACAGCATGCCGGTGTGAATGAGGTACCAGTGCGCCAGGTAGAAGAACAGCGGCACCCGGCCGTAGACGGTCAAGAAGCGGGCAAAACCGTTTTGGGCCCGTTCCAGCAAAACCAGCGCTAAAAACATAAGCCCTAGGAACAAGGCCGCGTACAACAGGGACGGCGGGTATTTGGTTACGTTCAGGAACGACAGCACCGTGAACACCGCCGTTTTCTGCACCGCCCAGGGGTTAGGATCTCCGTAGACCTGCACGTACCGCAGCACGGCGAACACGCCCAGGGCCACCGCCGCTGAAAGCCAGAGCAGCTTCCGGCGTTCTGGCTCCGTTTTCCTGAAAACAGGCCCAAAACCGAAGCCCAGCAGCAGAATGCCCAGCCACGGGATCACCGGATACGCCACCAGAAACGAAAAATGCTCAGTGGCCGGGAAGAACCCCTGGCGGAACAGCAGGGAATAGGCGAATTTACCCGCCATGCCCTCCGCCGGACCTACTTGCGGCAGCAGGTTGTGCAGCAGGATAATAGCCAACCCGATCCCTCCAATGACTTTGGCCGGGAGCCGTAGCAACGCTGCCAGCACCACAAACCCGAACCCGATGGCAAAGATCACCTGGAACATGGTCGTCCGGAAGAAGATGTCAAACCAGATCCCGAAGCTGATGATCGTGACCTCCAGCACCATAAGCCAGACGCCTCGGGAAAGCAGGAACCGCTGGGCGCGCCCATAGTTTCCGTCTCGGTGCAGCGACAGGTAGGCAGAGGTGCCCGCCAGGAACACAAAGGTGGGCGCGCAGAAATGCGTGACCCAGCGTGTCAGGAACAGGGCCAGGGTAGTGGTGTCAAACGACAGCGGGTCTTGCGCCAGCGAGGTGGTGTGCCACAGATCGCGCACGTGGTCTAGCGCCATGATCACAATGGCCAAGCCTCGCACCACATCAATGGAGGAAACCCGGGTTTGGCGGGCTTGCGCCAGCGGGGTAGAAGCTTCGGTGCGGAGCATGAGCGGAAAGGCTTGGATGGTTTGATGCTGTTTCTAAGGTAAGAATCCTCCCCCTTCTTTCCTATATGCTCAAGGCCAGCGAAGTAAGTGTAAAGAAAGATTGTTGATATGTAATTTTTCTGTAGTGGTCTATCCTGTATGATGGATAAGAGGAGGTGGGATTCTGAGCCTGTATCACATAATGCCTTTACGGTTAAATAGCGCAATCCAGTAGAAGGCTTTTGCTGATTGTCAAACCTATTTGGGCGTCAGCATATATGGTAGTCAACAGCCAATTTTTTTTGTCCTCCTTTAAGGATCTGGTTGGCAATCTGTAATTCCTTGACGCCAGGCCTTTTCTGGTTCGTCCACCAGGCCCTTTCAGGGGGGCAGAGTAGGGAAAGGATATGTATTGCTGTCAAATATACTTTATGGCTATCCACCGCCTTGAATCTGCGCTAATAAAACTACTTGCATTAACAAGTGAATACTTTATCCCCTTCCATTTGGTTGGAAGTACATTCTGATTACAGGCAGATTTTCATAAAACAGCCTGCAAACAAAAGTTGCTTTGTATAGGGGAGGAACGGGGAAGTAAAACCGCTGCTTTGGCCTTTCGTAACTGGGGTTGACGTTCGTCTCCTAATTTCACGGCATGGCACAAGATTTTACTTCTCTCTCTAATATTTCTTTCACCGTCATCGTTCGCGGAGCGCGCGCATAATTTAAAGAACGTAGACCTATCTATACCCCGAGATGCGCTGGTGGTGTTCACAGGCGTGTCGGGATCGTGGATTCGTCGCTGGCGGTGGAGACGCTGTACGCTGAAGCACATCGCAGATACCCACCTTTATGATCGTCTTGTTTAACGTCTACTTTCCCGAAAAAGCCCTCCAATAGAACTGTAGCAACTTAGGAGGCAAGCTTTTCAAATTCGTCCTTAGGCAACGCCAAACCTTTTGTGGCTCAATTTTGTATAGATTATAATAACTTTGTAAATAGTAGTGTTGAAGTAGTTGCAAGAGTTACTTACAAAAGCACGTAAACAAGAAAGGAGAGCCTGATGGCAACCGAAACAAAACGAAAAGTAGACTGGGACCAGGTAGTGAAGCAAATGGCCGCTGATAAAAAGCGGATTGAAGCTTACCTTGAAAACCCTGAAGAGAAACAAATCAATGACATCAAGTTCGTCAAACCTGAATCCTTACGAACTTCTAGAAGTAAGTAGTGGATTTCAATTCTTAACGGATCAGGGTAAAGCCTACTTCGTATATACAACTGAAGCAGAAGGGTACTTTCCAGAAGGTACCCTTTTTGCTGCCCATGCCTTTATGTTCGGGTTTAAGCCACTGCGTGAAAACCAACATTCTTTAGAGGAGACTACTTCTCCCTTCCATTCTTTCCCAAGGTCTCGTTTTATTACCTTTGATCCCAGAATTTCAGATACTATTGTTTCTTTCATTCTGGAGTTATTCAAAGACAAAAGAATCGTGCTTCTGTATGTTTGTGACCCGTCAGATAGCAGGCAAGGAGTCCGGGCGAAGCTCTTTGATATATGGTTCCGCCAATACAGGATTCAAAATATCATCAAAGTCACCCTCGCCAACACTTCTTCGGTGTCCGCCTGTATGCTTTTTAGCAGTGAGAACACTTATAAAGGGGAAATAGAAGACTGCCTCCCTGAAATGATGGAGAAGATAAGCAACTACTTGGAGTAACAAGAGGGTACTTTTATACTCTTCCTTCTGGTTGGAAGTACCTCCTGTTTACAGGCAGATTTTCATAAAACAGCTTGCTAACAAAGTTGCCTTGTATTGGGTGGGGTAGGAAAGGGGAAGTAAAACCGCTGCTTCGGCCTTTCGTAAGCGGGGTTGACCTTCGTTTCCTACTTTTACAGCATGGCACAAGATTTTTCTTCTCCCCCTAATACTCCTTTCACCGGCTTCGTCACCGTTCGCGGGGCACGCGAGCATAACCTCAAGAACGTAGACCTATCTATACCCCGAGATGCGCTGGTCGTGTTCACCGGTGTGTCAGGGTCGGGCAAGTCGTCGCTGGCGTTTGGCACCTTGTACGCCGAGGCCCAGCGCCGGTACCTGGAGAGCGTGAGCCCCTACGCGCGGCGGCTGTTCCACCAGATGGCCGTGCCCGAGGTAGACGCCATTGAGGGCCTGCCCCCGGCCGTGGCCCTGCAGCAACAGCGCGGCACGCCTACCACGCGCTCCAGCGTGGGCAGCGTGACCACGCTCTCCAGCCTGGTGCGCATGCTTTATAGCCGGGCCGGAGATTACCCCAAGGGCCAAGGCATCATCTACGCCGAGGCCTTTTCGCCCAACACCCCCGAGGGCGCGTGCCCCACCTGCCACGGCCTGGGCCGCATCTATGATGTCACCGAGCAAAGCATGGTGCCCGACCCTTCGCTCACCATCCGGGAGCGGGCCATTGCCGCCTGGCCCATGGCCTGGGGCGGGCAGAACCAGCGCGACATTCTGGTGACCCTGGGCTTTGACGTGGACCGCCCTTGGCGCGATCTGCCCCAGAAAGACCGCGACTGGATTCTCTTCACCGACGACCAACCCGTGGTGCCCGTGTACCCCGGCTATTCGCCCGAACAGACCCAGCGCGCCTTCAAACGCAAAGAGGAACCCAACTACATGGGCACCTTCTCCAGCGCCCGGCGGCACGTGTTCCATACGTTTGCCAACACCCACAGCCCCCAGATGAAAAAGCGGGTGCTGCAGTACATGCTCCACACCGACTGCCCCACCTGCCAGGGCAAACGCCTCAACCCCGCCTCGCTTTCCGTCACCTTCGCGGGCCTTGACATCACGGAGTTTTCCCGCCTGCCGCTGCAGCGCGTGGCCCAGACCCTGCAACCGTACGTGAATGCCGTTACCAACCCCCACACCCAACACGAGGAGGAACACCCCGAGCAGGTGATTGCCAAGCAGCGCATCGCGCAGGATTTGGTAGCGCGTATTCAGGTGCTGCTGGATTTGGGGCTAGGATATCTGGCGCTGGAACGCAGTACGCCTACCTTGTCGCCCGGCGAGTTGCAGCGCCTGCGGCTGGCCACGCAGCTGTACTCGCACCTGTTCGGCGTGGTGTACGTGCTGGACGAACCCTCGGCGGGCCTGCACCCCAGTGACACGCTGGCCCTGCTCACCGCCCTGGCCAACCTGAAGAAAGCCGGCAACTCCCTGTTTGTGGTGGAGCATAACCTGGACGTAATCCGGCAAGCCGATTGGCTCGTGGACGTGGGCCCCGCGGCCGGCGAGAAAGGCGGCGAAATCCTCTACAGCGGCCCGCCCGATGGCCTGCAGCAGGTGGCCAACTCCCAGACCGCGGCCTACCTGTTCGGCTTGGCGCCGATGCCATCGCGTGAGCGCCGCTCACCTGCCGGCTGGCTCAAGCTGAGCGGCGTGACCCGCAACAACCTCCATAACCTGGATGCCGAATTTCCGCTGGGCGCGTTCACCACGGTCACGGGCGTGTCGGGCTCGGGCAAGAGCAGTCTGGTAAGCCAGGTATTGGTAGAGCTGGTGGCCGAACAGTTGGGCCAGGAAATCCAGGCGGAGGAAGAGGAGGGAGATGACCTGGAACGGGCCGCGCCGCAGACCACCGGTGGCCGAATCGTGAGTGGGATGGAGCACATCCGGCGGCTGGTGCGGGTAGACCAGAAAGCCATCGGGCGCACGCCCCGTTCCAACATGGCCACCTATACCGGCCTCTTTGACCACGTGCGCAAACTCTTCGCGGCCACGCCGCTGGCCAAGAAACGCCGCTATGACGCGGGCCGCTTCTCGTTCAACGTGGCCAAAGGCCGCTGCGAGAACTGCCAGGGCGAGGGCTTCGTGATGGTGGAACTGCTTTTCCTGCCCAGCGTGTACGCGCCCTGCCCCGTCTGCCACGGCGCCCGCTACAACGCGCCCACGCTGGAGGTGACCTACAAGGACTTTAACATCGCCCAGGTCCTGAACCTCACCGTAGACGCCGCCGGCGAATTCTTCGATGAGGAACCCGCCATCCACCGCGCCCTGACCGTGCTGCGCGATGTAGGCCTGGGCTACCTGCGCCTGGGGCAGCCCGCCACCGAGCTCTCGGGCGGCGAGGCCCAGCGCATCAAACTCGCCACCGAACTCCAGCGCGCCAACCGCGGCAACACCCTTTATGTCCTGGACGAGCCCACCACCGGCCTGCACCCGGCAGACGTGGAGAAACTCATGGCCCAACTGGACACGCTGGTAGAGGCCGGCAATACCGTGCTGGTGGTGGAACACACCATGCGCGTAGCCGCCGCCTCTGACTGGGTCATCGACATCGGACCCGGAGCAGGGGAGGAGGGCGGCCAGATCGTGGCTACCGGCACGCCGGAGGAAGTAGCGGCTGCCTCCATGAGCAAGACGGCCCCTTTTCTGGCGAAAGAACTAGGAATTAAGAATTAGGAATGGTGCTTTTTGGGAGGTTTTTTGGGAATTGAGGCCTTGATCGATTTAAGGTATTTCTTTACCTGCCGGAAACTTGAGCCTTATCTGCCCCTTTACCTGCCGCAAGTTTGAGCGAAGCGGTAACTTGTGGCTGACAATGAAGCCAGTTTGTAACTGGCTTGGTCATAATTAGGTAGTGTGTTGCGCCAGTTACAAACTGACGGTCATTTCTACTCCAAGTTACCGCTTCGCTCAAACTTGAAGTATGTTTTGTTTTTGGGCCGGTTCCTTAACTTCAGGGCTTAAACAGTGGTGTTTCCATCACCTATCATCCGTCACCTCCATAGTCAATAGCGCTTTCATGCCGCAAGTTTGAGCGGAGCGGTAACTTGTGGCTATTCATGAGGACAGTTTGTAACTGCCCTTGGTATTCCTGTGGTAATAGGTGCGCCAGTTGCAAACAAACGGTCATTTCTACTCCAAGTTACCGCTTCGCTCAAACTTGAAGTAGCCTTGCTTTTACTCTATCAGAATTACCTCCACCAGTCCCTTGCCACCTGCATAATCTATGGCGCTGCTGTAGAGATACTCCTGGGGCTCCCGCACAATTCCTGCTTCAACGGGGTTCTGATGAATGTACCGGAGTTTTTGCTCTAGCAGGAAGTTGGTGTTGAGCGCAATGGGGTGATTGTGCTGTTGCCAGAATTGGAAGTGCTGGTTGTTGGGGTTGCTGCGGCCCGCTCTCTCAAACATCCACAACATCCAGGCTTTCCTGCTTTCCTGCGGATTTTCAGCAATGGCTTGCAGGATGGTTTTGGCGGTGTATTTCTTCAAGTCGCGGAGGATGCCCTCTAAGGCGTTCTCACCCTTTGTGCCCACAATAGCATGTACGTGGCTGCTCATGATACACCAGGCATATACCTCCAATCCTTTGTGCCGGATGCAGTACTGGAAGCTGTCTACCACAATGTCTTTGTACTCGGGCCGAATAAAAACATCTAACCAGTTTAAAGGACTGAAGGAGAGAAAGTAACGCTTTTCCTGATCATGGATGCGGTAATGCCGGCTCATAAGGGGCGAAGTTGGTCCTTCCCCCTATACGGAATAGAATGGGTGAATATTTCAAGGGGAGTGCGACGGTGACGGGGTGTAGCGGAGGCCCCTTGCTAAGGGACCATAAAAAGGCGTTTAGGGGCTGTTTCCAGAGAAACAGCCCCTAAACGCCCATCTTGTTAAGGCTAGCAGTGGCGGTGGCGAGGAAGATTACTACCGCTCCAGGAGGACTTCCTCTATTTTGAGGAGGGTTCGGCCGTCTTTGGTGGTGGTTTCCTCCTTGACTAGAAGCGCTCGCTGCCCCTCTATGGTGACGGTGTAAGGTTGTTTGTTCGGGTGGTTCTGCCCGATGAACAATTTATCTCCGTCCATCCAGGCGGGTAAGGTGGTGGAGTGGTTTCCGTGGCCATCCACAATCACCAGCTTCCCGTCGGCGGTAAAGGTATAGGTCTTCTCTCCGGCATCATATCCCTCTTTCTCCACCTCAGGCGCCTCGCCGGGGAAGGTTTCCGTTTTGGTTTTGGAAAGCACGTTCCATTTGCCTAGCAGCCGGTGGTCGGTGGGGTTCTGCCCAGAATCATCAGAGCAGGCGGTGGTTACCAGAAAGAAGAAGAGAAGGAGGAGGTTGAAAAAGTGTTTTGGAAGATGCATGGCTATTGGTTTAGTGGGCGCTCCCTCGGGCCAGTTCAATTTGAAGAGCTAGTCGCGGCGAAGGCAAAGGGGTGCCCGGTGAACGTAAGCAAAAGTAGGGGAGCCTGGTTCCGGAAGCATTGACCCAGGGCAACGTTTTCAGACCATGGCTTGGGCAGCGGGCAGGAACCCGGCAGCAGCAGGCCTAGGGGTGCGAAAAGGTAGGCGCCAAGGGTGAAAATTTGTTGGCGGCAAGGGCCCTGGGTATTCCATTTTTTTGTCCAATCTCCTACTTTTACAGCGGCATACAGAAGGCTGGGCCCCTTATGGCATGGCGTAGCTTCAGAAGAGAATTACTAGCCTAACCCTGGTTTGCCTCCCCCTGCATTTATCCCCCATTTTTTGAAAAACACTTAGAAAACCAGTGAGTAGCCCGGTGGGTACCTGTGCTCCGTAGGCTTTTCCCGGTTCATTTTTTGAAGTCCCTTTGAAACCAAACCTTATTCCTTTAAACCCTATGGCCAAACTTTTACGAACCTACTTGACCCTTTCCTGCTTCCTTTTCCTGCTGGGTGGCTGTTCAGGCAAAAAGGAAGAAGACCCGGCCCCAACGCCTGAACCCGAAGTAGTCCTTTGCAGACTGCTCAAGGAAGAGGTGGTCTCTCCCAACCCCAGCCAAACCTTCACCCGGGACTATATGTATGTTGGCCTTGACCTAACGGGGGTAGAAGATGTCTATCCGCAGAATCCGGCCTCTTCCAGCACCATTGCCTTTGGGGTAGATGTGGCCGGGAAGATTGTGAGCACCACCATTTTCAGAAACGGTACGGTCTTCCAGTACTACCTTTTTGAGCATGATGCGCAAGGCCTGATCAGCCGGGTAGATCTGTATGCCAGAACGGGCCCACCTGGCTCGCAGCCGGTGAAAATGGCCACCAGAGAGCATACCTACAATGCCAAAAAGCAGCTGATTTCCAGCAAGAACTATCAGGTCACCGGCGGTGCGCCGCGCTTGTTGAATGATTTCACGTTCACCTACAATGACAAAGGCAACCTCACGGAGGTGCGGGAATACCGGGCTTTTAATTTCCAGAGCTCCGGGGCCTTCAATGACATTGTCATCAAGACCACCTATACCCATGACGATAAAATAAACCCCTACCATGAATACCCTTCGCAGAACTACCTGCCGCCGGGCCTGGTGATCCAGAACATGTCGCCTAACAACATCCTCACGGTCACGTCCATGACCACCACAGAAGGCACCACGCACGGGCCAGGCGCCACCTTTGACACCGCCGCCCTCAACTTCACCGGCACCAACACCTATACCTACACCGCCAACAACCGTCCGGCCAAAGTAACCGGCTCCCTGGGGGTGACCAGAACCTTCACGTATGCTTGTGCGAAGGTGACCAAACCCTGAACTAACATTGCTGGTGCTCCAGAAAGCCGGAGGCGGGGAATAAAACCCCGCCTCCGGCTTTTTAGGTTTTATACTGCAGGCCTTGCCAGCGGAACGTTTAAAGCTACCCGGTTCTCTGGTTTCCTGCCCCTTGGTGCTCTGCCTTTCCTGGACCTTCCTCTATCCGATTTTCTTCCCTAGAAACCATTCTACCGCTGCCGCTGAGACAGGGCCTGGTATTTCGTGCTCTCCCTCAAACTCCAGGTAATTTACTTCCAGGCCCAAGTCCTTCAGTTCGCGGTACACTTTCCGGCTGCAGGGGTCAATGGGCAGAATGGGGTCTTGCTGGCCATGCGATAGGAAGACGGCGGCCTGGCCTGTTTTCTCTCGGCTAAAGCCGAAGCCGGGGGAGAAGGCGATGACATGTGTGAAGAGGTCGCCGTTGGTCAGGCCCATGCACAGGGCGTACGAGGCACCGTCTGAGAAACCGCCCACGGCTATCTTGCCCGGGTCAATGGCATAATGGGAGAACACGTGCGCCAGGGCCTGGTCAGTGTACCACGCATCTGGGCCAAAACTGTCGCTCACGATCACGTCCCAGGTGTATTTGCGGGAGGCCGGCGCCAGGAGAATGAGGTTGGCAGCATCAGCGTATTGCTGCAGTAGCCATTGGCCTTGCTCTGGGTTGCCACCTGAACCATGGTACAGCACCGCCAGGGCGGCGGGCAGCGCCGGGTCATAACCTAATGGCACGTAGAGCAGCCCATCTTTGTCGGGGTCCAAGCCCAGAGGGTGCAGCCCGGTCTTAGAAGTGGTTTCCAGGGTGGGAAGATGGGGGGCGGCGGTCAAACGCCCGGTCTGGTAGCTGTTTCTGCTGGGGATCATCCGGCCTCCTTCTTTTCTGTGATTCACCTAAGACATACGGGAAACAGGCAGAGGGTTGTGTCTGTTGGTAAGATTCAGGTTAAATACGGAGGAGTGGCCCACACCCTCAGAAGGAAGAAACAACTTAGCGCATTACGTTTGAACCGGAGGCTGAGAACCGGCGGGTTTATTGCCCCTTTTTCGCCAAATAGGCCGAAAACAGACCCTGGACCTGCGAACCTGCCCTTGGCTATGGCGCCAGAACCGCCTGTTCGTAGAGCAGCTCGTTCCGAAGCTTGCCCACTACGGCCAGGGCTTCCATCTTGCGGAGGCAGTAGGTGATCTGGCGGCACCGGTGTAAGGGCAGGGCCAGGGCTGCCGCCAAGTCTCGGTTAGAGAAGGGCTGCGGCAGGTCTTGTGGCAGGAACTGCAGGAAATCCTGCGACGAGGAAAACCGGTGCGTGCTCACCACCTCCAGCAGCTTACGGTCTTTGATGCTCACTTTCTTGCGGTGCTTGCTGCCCTTGCCATCGCGGCAACGCACTTCCTCTTCCCTAATGAGGGCAAACTCCAGGGTAAAGCCTTTTAGCGGCACCAGGTCCGGGAGGCGTACCAGTTCCTCAAACAGGTCAGTAAGGGCGCCCCTGTACGGTGATTTGCGGCGCGACAGCATAGCGCCCCCTTTGTCCTCTACCTGCACCACCCATTTCTCATAGGTGACCGGGTGCAGCAGGTGCACGGGGTGGTCCTGGAGCAGCGCCTTCAGTTTGGGCCTGATGGCGGTAAAGTTCCGGGTCTGGATCTCTACCAGCTGCGGGCCTCTTACCAGGTCAATCACAAACCCGCTCACCGGCACTTCAAACCGGTCGTGCGGTTGCGCATACCACTGTTTCAGGCCGGCGTGCAGCGAGCGCTCGTTGTGGAGGTTGATCCCCTGGCGTTCTGCTGCCGTTTTAGGCGATTCTGTCTCTTCCCCTGCTGCCATTCTCTGCCGTTCCATATTTCCCAAAACTACACAATCTTCATTAGTCCGGTTATATGGGTAAAGGTCAGGAAACGCCTGACCGGTGAATTTTGGCCGTTTTTCTGAAAAAGAGTGCTAAACAGAAAGGAGCAGGGGCCCATCTCCGCGCTTTCTTTCTCCCGCCTCGGGGAGGACTGTTTGGAGAAAACTACGGAGGTGAAGCGGGGAAAACACGGTATTCGCGGTCTGGCCCAACCACCTAAAGAATCCCGCGTTGCGGAGAGAAAGGCAAATGCATGATGGTACCTCCATTTCTGAAGCCCGGCGACAAAGTAGGCCTGGTCAGCACCAGCAACTACACTGTGCCTGGGTACATTGAGGCCATGGTCAGGATTCTAACGGAATGGCAGCTGAAACCCGTGCTGGGGCGCACCATTGGCCCCCGGCACGGAAGCATGGCCGGACCAGATGCGCTGCGGCGCCAGGACCTGCAGCAGATGCTGGACCAGGACGAGGTAAAGGCGGTGTTCCAGACCATGGGCGGCTACGGCATCAGCAGGGTAGTGGACCAGCTGGACTTCAGTAAGTTCAAAGACCACCCCAAGTGGCTCGTTGGGTACAGTGACACTACCTTCCTGCACAGCCTCGTGCAGAGCAGGCTGGGCACCGCCACCCTCCACGGCACCATGGCCGCCGACCTGGAAACCGGCTACGACCAAGAGTCCTGGGAAAGCCTGCGCAAGGCGCTGTTCGGGGAGAAGCTGGCTTACCGCGTGCCTCCGCACCCGCTCAACCGGACGGGAGCCGCAGAGGCCCCGCTGGTGGGTGGCACCCTCAGTGTGCTCTGCATTGCCAAGGGCACCCTGTCAGAGGCTAACACCAACGGCAAGATCCTGTTCCTGGAAGAAGTAGGCGAGAAGCCCTTCCGACTAGATAGTTACCTGATTTCTTTGAAGCAGGCGGGTAAGTTTGACCAGGTGAAAGGCCTGCTGGTAGGGGAGCTGGTAGACATGCAGGAAGATGACCCGCCCTTTGGCAAAACCCCCGAGGAGATTCTCCTGGACGCGGTGCGGGAATACGACTTTCCAGTGTGTTTCGGGTTTCCGGCGGGGCACGGCAAGGTGAACAAAACCTTGGTCTTGGGGGCGCTCGTGCGGCTGGTGGCGACTGCGAAAGGAGGCAGCATCACGTTTGTACGGTAAGCCGGCCTTCCGCCCCTGCGGATGGTGCAGAAGTGGAGAGAATCATTTAGCCCCTGGTTACAGAAAAGAAAGCCATGAACGTACTGCTGCCCCATCAAGATGCCTGGTTGTTTACCACCCTGCACCTCAACCCCGGTAAGGAAACCGTGCTGCTGCTGCACGGCGGCCCGGGCGTGCCCGAGGGGCTGACCTTTGTGCGCAAGTACCTGGCCCGGCAGTTTCAGGTCCTCTCCTTTCACCAGCGGGGTACGCTTATGTCGCCGTGCCGGTCCCAGGACTATTCCCTGGACCGCTACCTGTCAGACATCACCTGCCTGGCCGGCCATTTCAGGCTAGAGCGGTTCCATTTGTTAGGGCACTCCTGGGGCGGGCTGTATGCCCAACTGTATGCGCAGCGCAACCCCAACCGGCTGTTGAGTTTGTTTCTCGCCAACCCGGCCTCGGGCACCGGCACCCACTGGAAAGAGATGAGCCTGGAGATTGCCCGCTACAACCAGAGAAAGAGCACGTGGTGGGAGTGGCTGGCTATGAACGCCCACGCTGGCCTGGGGCTGTTGGGGCGGGATCAGGGATATCGGGGTTTCTTTCGGCAGGCCCTCCTGAACTTCAGCCGGGGCTTTAAAGAGGTGTACCCAGAGCAATTTGCCCTGCATTGCATCAAAGCCCAGCCAATCAACCGCACGGTAAAAGCCATCTTATCCCACCCGGAATTGTCGCCGGGCCAGGACCCGAGTTGTCCTGTGACGGTGGTGTATGGGCAGCAGGATATTTACGGGGAAAGCATGCGCCATGTGGTGCAGCGGTACCCAAAGGCCCGGTTCGCGTTCCTGCCCACTTGCGGCCATATCCCCTGGTCGCACAACCAGCCCGCTTTTCTGGAAGTGCTGAACGGCCATTTCAGGATTAGCTGACTTCTCTTCCGCCGGTTCGGCGCCTGGGCTTCAAGGGGTAGATTTCTGGCATCGGAATTCAACGGGTGCCGGGGTGCCAGGTTTAAAGCCCGTTTTTGGCAAAGGAGGCGAAAAACAAACTACGCGCTTTTTGTCAGGACTGCCCCTTCGCCAATTCTAAGATAGGGAACCGATCCCTCTGTTTTGGGGCTGTTTTCTCTGAAACGGCTCCTTTTCAGGGTTTGCGGAAAACGACAGGAGGAATGTGGGAAATACCTAATTCCTTTAGGCTGATGAACTTAACCAGTAGGCGGGCGTACCTCTTTACCAGTATCAACCTGAAACCGAACGCATATGATAGCAGTGATCACAGGGGCTTCCAGCGGTATTGGCCGCGCCACCGCGTATGAATTTGCCCGCCGCGGGTACCAATTGGTGCTGGCCGCCCGTTTTGGGGCTGGTTTAGAAGAAGTAGCCGAGAAATGCAACCGCCTGGGAGGCCAGGCCATTGCCGTGCCCACCGATGTAGCCAAAGAGGAGGAGGTCAATGCGTTGGCTTACCAGGCCCAATCCTCGTTTGGCGGGTTTGACGTATGGGTGAACAACGCGGCCGTGGGGCTTTTCGGGCGCTTTGAGGAAATCCCTACTGAGGACATCCGGCAGTTGATGGAGGTCAATGTGTTTGGGTACATTTATGGGGCCCGAGTGGCCATCCGGCAGTTCCGTTCGCAGGGGTATGGTACGCTCATCAACGTTTCGTCTATGGCGGCGCTGGTGGGGCAGCCCTTCTCCATCCCGTATACCATGAGCAAGTACGCGGTGCGGGGCATGAGCATCAGCCTGACCCAGGAACTCGCCGATGAAGAAAATATCCATGTGTGCTGCGTGCTGCCGGCGGTTATTGACACGCCTATTTTCCAGCATGCCGGTAATTACATGGGCCAGGCCGTAAAAGCGCCAGACCCGGTGATTCCTGCCAAACGGGTAGCCAACGCCATTTACCGCCTCACCAGAAAGCCGCAGGAGCAGGTCACGGTGGGCAACATGAGCCGCATGATGCGGTTGCAGCGCCTGGTGTCTCCGGCCCTGCTGTTTGATAAGTACCTGCAGAAAATGATCGCCCACAACCACTTCAAAAGCCAACCGTCGGGTCCGTTCCAGGGCAACCTGTATGCCCCTATGACCAACTGGAACAAGGTGAACGGCGGCTGGTTGCCCAAGGATTCTGGGAAAACCGCCGGAAAAACCTTCCCGGTGCTGGCCGGACTAGCCCTGGCCGGGGCAGTGGGGTATTACCTGCAGCAGCAGAAGAAAGGCACCTACACCGGCTCTGCTTCGGCGCAACGGCCGGTTCCCCAGCCAGCCACCTACCCCGTGGCCGCTGATCACCACACCTCCTTAAGCCAGACAAGTAAAGCTGGAAGCGTAGGCAGCACCTCAGAATCCACCACCGGAAGCACCAGCCGCAGCACCGGCGACCAGACAGGCAACTTCCCGGACCATCGCCCCGGCAGTGCCAATGACCATATCAGCACTTCACCAGATATTTACGGAACCGGCACTGTGGGCCATAGCGGTACCAGTACCAACACCGGAAGTGGAACTGATGCGGTCCGGCCGGCGGGTGATCCATTGGGTGGCCTCACCGGTTCACCCGGCACTACGCCTGGAACCCTGTAAAAGAGAATGGGTGGGCCGCCATGGCTTCTGCGTAAAAAGCCTTGGCGGCCTCAGTCCCTGACCGTAGGCGCTTCTGCAAGTGGTTCACGGCGAGTCTGGAGAATCGCTTCCTCCCATGTCATGAGTCTGGAGACTCGCGCCAGCAGGTTATATTATCAGACTCAGGACTCTCGACTCAAGACTCAGAACTCAACCCGACCTCGTAGGGTGTGCAGCTCCTGCGAGTGTCTCTGCCAATCCCGTTTTAGGGCCATTTTAAGGAGAATAGCCCCTAAACACGGTTAGCACAGGCTTTCTGGTGCAAGTTCAGGTTTCCAGAACAGGCTATCCCAAAACCTTAGATACACTTCTAGAAATTGAAATGCGGTATGAACAAGTGGAAAATACCCCTACGGGCGATCTGGTTTCTGTTTTTGCCTTGTTTTCTGATGTTGGGCTGTAAACCGTCTCCGGCGCAAAAAGCAGCCCAGCAGAATTCTGCGCCACCCGTTGCGCAAAAAAGCGACAAGACCGTCACGCTCACCATTCCCAACCATCCGCTTAAAAACGAGCAGGACCTGGATCTCCTGTTACAGGAGATTGGCGAGGCCCGGGTGGTATTGCTGGGCGAGGCCTCGCACGGCACCTCTGAGTACTACACCTGGCGGGCCGCCATCACCAAGCGGCTTATGCAGGAGAAAGGCTTTGACTTTATGGCGGTGGAGGGCGAATGGGCCGATTCTTATCGGGTGAACCAGTTTATCAAAGGTCCCGGAAAAGACAGTGCCGCCACCGTTGCCCTGCTGGAGCAATACAACCGCTGGCCCACCTGGATGTGGGGGAACCATGAAGTGGCAGACCTAGTCACCTGGCTCAACGGCTACAACCAGGGCAAACCGGTTGCACAGAAAGTAGGCTTCTACGGTTTGGATGTGTACTGCCTCTGGGAATCTATGAACGAGCTCATGCCCTACGTGGAGCAAAACCCAGCATTGTTGAAAGCCGCCCGGCAGGTGCATCAGTGTTTCCAGCCCTACAGCGCAGACGCCATGCAGTACGCCCAGGCGGTGGCCAATGCCTCGGCCAGTTGCCGTACCCAGACCAGCCGCCTCTGGAAGGAAATACAGCAACAGAACCTCGCCGCGGGCACGCGCCCTACTGAAGCCCAATTTGTGGCCGAGCAGTATGCCCTGGTGGCCCTGAACGGCGAACGCTACTACCGTGCCGCGGTGAGCAGCAACACAGAATCCTGGAACGTGCGGGACAACCACATGGCCCAAACCATGAAACGCCTGCTGGACTTCCATGGGCCAGAGGCCAAGGCCATTGTCTGGGAGCACAATACCCACGTAGGCGACGCGCGCTACACCGACATGGCCAGCAGCGGTGAGGTAAACGTGGGCCAGCTGGCCCGGAAGGAGTACGGGGAGGAAAATGTCTATATCGTGGGTTTTGGGTCGCATAGAGGCACCGTGATCGCGGCCAGCAGCTGGGGAGCCCCCATGAAAACCATGCCGGTACCGCCCGCCACGCCCGGCAGCTGGGAACAGATTCTCCACCAGCTAAGCCCCACAGACAAGATCATCTTTTCTAAAGACCTGCGCGAGAACAAGGTGCTGAACAAGCCGGTGGGGCACAGGGCCATTGGCGTGGTGTATAATCCCAAAGTAGAGCACTTGGGCAACTACGTGCCTTCGGTCATGCCCAAACGCTATGACGCTTTCATTTTTATAGATAGCACCCGGGCTTTACGGCCCATAAAGACCATCAAGGTTCGGCAAGAACCGCCAGATCTTTACCCATCAGGGACATAATCGCGTAGAAGGTTTTGCCCGCAGGGGGAAAAGCCGGTGCCCTGGAAAGGCAAAGGGCAAGCATTGGCACCGGTTTAGCCATAAAAGCGCATCTTTGCGCCCTTACGTTAGTACAATGCAGTTGATTCAAAAGCAGCGGATTTCGCTTAGTTTATTCTTTTTCCTGTCCGGTTTTAATTTCTCCAGTTGGGCTTCCAGAATACCTACCATCAAACAAGCTCTAGACCTGAATGAGGCAGAGTTAGGCACCATTTTGCTCACCATGCCGGTTTCCTCGTTGATTGGGGTGCCTTTGTCTGGCTGGCTGGTGTCTCGGTTTGAGACCAGGATTCCCCTGGCCGTGGGCTTTCTGCTGAATTCCCTGGCGCTTTCCCTCATTGGGCTGGCTCCTTCGCCGGGTATGCTGGCCGTTGTCTTGTTCCTGTTCTCGTTGAGCATGCGTATTTTCAATATCTCCGTCAATACGCAGGCCATTACCCTTCAGAAACAATTTGACCGCAAGATCAACGGGGCTTTTCACGGACTTTGGAGCACTGGGGGCATTGTGGGGGTTGGCTTTACCACCTTGTTGATTTCTTTGGGCGTACCCATGGTGCCCCACCTGATCTCGGTGTCGGTGGTGAGTTTGTTGGCAACGGTTTTCACCTTCGGGTACCTCCTCAAAAATGACCAGTCCCCATCTGGCAACAAGCTGTCTTTCAAAAAGCCCGACCCGTACATCATGTACCTGGGGTTGCTGGTGTTCTTTGCCGCTGTGTGTGAGGGGGGCATGTTTGACTGGAGCGGCATTTACTTCCAGGAGGTGGTGAAAGAAGAGGTGTTTACCGTCGGGTACCTCACATTTATGACCTTTATGGCCCTCTCGCGGTTTGTGTCTGACAAGATCATTGACCGCATTGGCATGGCCACCACCTATATGCTGAGCGGGGTATTCATCTTCACCGGCATCAGCCTGGCCATTCTGTTCCCCACGTTCTGGCCCGCCATGATTGGTTTCTCGCTGGTGGGGTTTGGCACGGCCTCTGTCATTCCCATGACCTATACGCTGGCCGGAGCGTCTAAAACGTATTCCCCCGGCATTGCTATTTCCCTGATCGCTACCTTCGGGATCGTGGGCATGCTTATTGGGCCTCCTATGATCGGGTACCTGGCACACGCCTTCAACCTGAAGATCTCCTTCATCGCCTTTGCCTTGGCTGGCCTCATGCTGATCCCTATCACGCGGTTGTTCTTCAAAATGCAGCGTTCTGAAGCAGACCCCTTTAAAGTAGAGGCCAAAGAGATGGCGTAGGTTAGGTGAGTCGCTTGTATGAAGTGTAGGGGCAATCCCTGGTGGTTGCCCTTCACGTTAGCTGGTAATTGCCTTATGTACTGCCAAATCAATTTCCTGAAGAGATTGGACAGGTCGCGACCTGTCCGTACCATGCATTTTCTGGAAAATAGGTGGGGAATGGTAAAGCAACCATCAGGGATTGCCACTATATGAAACCAACCCACTTAAAACCCTGCTGCCGCATCATCACCTCTGGGATCTGCGCCGCCTTCTAACCGGCCATCTGGCAGCACCAGAATACCGGCGGCCCGGCCGATGCCGTGGATGGCGGGGGCGATTTTGTGGCCTTTCAGCCAGAGTCCCAGGCCGGTGCCAAATCCCAGGGCTCCCCATTCTGAGAGAACCCAATTGGGTTTCCATTGGTGGTGGAACCGGCCGGCGGAGATGGCGCCTTGCATGGTGTGTCCGTGTTTGGTTACGTTCTGGATAATCTGGTACACGGTGGTAATGATGGTGGAACCGCCCATGGCACCCACCACCATGAACAGCTGGCCGTTCTTTTCCAAAATGGTGGGAGACATGGAGCTGAGCATGCGTTTGGCGGGGGCAATGGCGTTGGCTTCACCACCCACCAGGCCGTAGCTGTTGGGGAACCCGGGCTTGATGCTGAAGTCGTCCATCTCGTTGTTGAGCAGGAAACCGGCCCCGCCCACCACCACCTTGTTACCGAAGCTGCTGTTCAGGGTAGTGGTCACGGAAATGGCGTTGCCCTGGGCGTCTACAATGGAGTAGTGGGTGGTGTGCGGACCTTCAGGCAGGGGAGGCGTACCCGACGAGACTTTCTGGCTGGACGTGGCTTTGGTAGGGGAATACCCTCTCATCCGGCTCCTGATGTAGGCTGTATCCAGCAATCCTTTCACTGGCACCTCATAGAAATCGGCATCGCCGAAATGCTCTGCCCTGTCGGCGTACACCCTGCGTTCAGCCTCTATCATGAGGTGACTGGAGGGTACCGTATTCCAGCCCCAGGCGTTTAAGGGGTATTTTTCAGAAATAGTCAATAATTGAATCAGCGCAATGCCGCCGCTGGAAGGAGGAGGCATGGAAATCACGCGCAAAGGGCCCACCTGCCCCGTGACTGGTGTACGCCAGACGGAACGATAGGCTGCCAGATCTGCTTTGGTAATGATGCCCCGACCCCGTTTCATCTCCGCGGAAAGCAGATCTGCGGTGCGGCCTTCGTAGAAACCAGCCCGCCCCTGGTCCCGAATCCGTTCCAGGGTACGGGCCAGGTCGGTTAGCCGGAGGGTGTCACCTTCGCGCCAATGGTCTTGGAAGAAGAACTCTGGGCTTTGGGTGTTGTACTGCACAAAATCCTGGCGTTGATCGTTCAGCTTCTTCGCCTCTTTTTTGGTGAGCGGGAAACCAGTAGCCGCCAAAACCACCGCTGGTTGCACTAATTCTGACCAGGGCAGGCGGCCGTATTTTTCGTGCACCTGCACCATGCCGTCTACCGTGCCGGGTACCCCGGCGGCTAAGTGCCCTTTGTAGCTCAAGTCTTCTATCACTTCGCCTTGCCCGTTCAGGTACATGTCACGGTGGGCGGCGGCGGGGGCTTTCTCGCGGTAATCCAGGGCGTGGGTGGTGCCATCTTTGAGCCGCAAGATCAGGAATCCGCCCCCGCCAATGTTGCCGGCATCTGGGTACACCACAGCTAAGGCAAACTGCACGGCCACTGCGGCATCCACCGCATTGCCGCCCCGCCGCAAAATCTCGGCCCCCACCGCCGAGGCCAGCGGATGGGCTGATACCACCATGGCTTTCTGGGTGACCAATCCCCGGGTGTACAAGTCTGGGTGGGCGCAGCCGGTAAGGCAAACGAGAAAGAAGAACAGGTAGATTTTTCTGAGGATCACGCCGGCGGAATAACTAAAGGGCTTTCTCTCTTTGTCTTTACCTAAAGCAAGGGCTTGAGGTTTCCTACCGTCGGAATCAGGGACCCCAAAGGTTTTCCCACCGGAGGGAGAGGCTGGCTAACTAGATTTTAGACATCTTTTCTGGTAAACTGGCCGGTAAAAGTTAGCTATTCCTCGCCCAATAAAAACGATCTTGGTAAATAAATGGCAGTTTCTCTGCCACCACCCTAGGTAAAGTACCTTAAATCTGTTAATTATTTAGATTAAAGTAGAATTGTTTTGCATTTTGTTAAGAGTGTTTTTATCTTCATCAGACAAGGGCTTAGCTGGGGCCGAACCCCCGGATACCTGAAGAAGAACCGGCCCTCAGAATAGGCAATAAGGTGGTATCTGAAAAAGCCGGTATCTAGTTTTCAGGCCATGGGAAACCGTCTAAGGCATGGTTCCGTTTTTCGGCACAAGCCCTTTAAAGGAGCTGCTAAGGCTCCCAGCAATTTCCCTTCTCTCCCTAGGTGGAGTATCCTGTCACCTGTGTTGGCGTTCCTACGTCCGTCATCTGCCCACCTTTTCTAGTTAGCGCTACCGGCAGTACCCGCTATTGCAACCGCTGTTCTGGTTCCCCCTTGTTTTCTATACTTTTCATTCATCTTTCTATTCTGATGAAAGCACATGTATTTTATACCAAGGCCTTGCTCTGGTGCGGGCTCCTATGTTCCTTAAGTTTCTTCACCACCTGTTCTGATGATGATGACGATGACATGGCTGGTACCTTTTACGGCCCCTTGGTGACCGTGGGGCAGGGAAATGCCAGGACCTGGGTCACCACCAATGACGCAGGCACCCCCACCTCTTTGGGCCTGACCTTCTCTGAACAAGCCATCACCGGTAACCTGGGCAACGCCATGCGCATGTATACCCTCGCCTTACCGGCGCAGGCAGATCAAACCCTCTATGACCATGTCATGCTGGATTGGAATCCCCAGGGCCATGACCCGGGACCTTTGTATGGTGCGCCCCACTTTGACCTGCATTTCTACATGATCCCGCCAGATCAGGTAGCCAATATCCAGGGAAGCGCCGCCACCGACCAAATGCCTGCCGCGCAATTCAGGCCCCAGAATTATATGATTACCCCCGGCATAGTACCTGGCATGGGAGCCCATTGGATAGACTTCACAGATGTCAATAACACCCCGGGGAACTTCGCCAAAAACTTTATCTATGGCTCTTTCAATGGCAATTTCATCTTTCATGAGCCCATGTTCACGCTGGCATACCTGAAAACCCTGCCTACTATTGGCACCCAAACCATGGATATTCCGCAGCCCGCCTCTTATCAGATGGCCGGCTTGTATCCGCAGCGGTACAGCTTTTCTTACAATGCCAATACCAAAGAATACACCATCTCTTTGCTTGACCTTACCCAGAAGCAATAACCTCTTCTTCTGAGGCTGGTGAGAAAGCTAGTGATGCAAGAGGCTGTTTTGGTGCTGTTTAAAGAAAAACAGCACCAAAACAGCCTCTTTTGCTGTAGGTGGTAAAAAAAATTAGGGTAGCTTAAGAGCTATGAATGAACCTGCGGAGGGAACCTATGCTTGAACCAGGGAGCAGGTGAGGTTTTTATCTAATCTTTCACGGTCGCTTTGGCAGCCAGATAAGCAGGCAGATGTTGAACAGCTTCATTCAAGCGTTTAAGATTTGCTTTCTGCCGATTCTTATCCTCTAGGTTGATATTGTAGTGCTTAAACAGGTAGTACAGAAGTATTCGGTTGTAAGTATCCAATTGTTTGTCCTGGATCATGGCAAGGATTTGGTTTTCTAGGGAGGGGGCATTCTGAGCTTCTGTTAACGCTCTGCCTATTCGCCCAATGTTGCCGTAGTAATGGTTCTCGCCGGAGTTCTCTAGCCTGAGGCTGATACCCAGAAGAAGGTCTGCCACGTTGATGTCTACTACTTCCAGTTCTTTGATATAGGTTTTTCTTCCGGCCCAGGCATAGTTACCGTCTGAAACCCGATCAAAACGGTCATTCATAATATCAAGATGGGCCCGCAAGAAGGTTTCCCAGTTTACCGTTTCAGCAGACAGTTTGGCGATAGCCACCGCATGGGCCCGCGGAGCAGTATCCTGGCTACAGCTTCCTATTACACGGCGTTTCCTTTTCAAGTCTAACTCTGCCTTTCTTGAAATATACAACCCCACGTATTCTTCAAATTCGTTGTCATACCCACCTTCTATTAGAGCAACAGACAGTGCCTTGGTTAAAAGATCCATGAACTCTTTCCGCTTTGACAGATCATCCTGAACCATGGTTTTCCTGGTGTGGTGGTACCACTGGGAATGCTTTGCAGAAAAAGCTTCCCCCTGCTTTTCATCATATTCGGGCTTACCTGTCTCTTGGTGGACGTATCTGATGAAGTTCTCTATGGCGGCGGGTGTCTTTCCTTGGTTCCCGTTTCTCCCCCAAACTGTCTCAACATAGATTTGGGCGGTGGTGTCTATCAGGCAATCGGCGTATTGTACCATACGGGCATACTGTTTGGGCAGAGGGGGAGCATTGAATTCCTCTGGAAAGTAAAAAGCCGCTATACTTTCCTCAGAATACCTGGTTTTTGGACGATAGTTGACTACCCAATTTTCTTTCAGGGGTTTCTTTTCTTGAAAGGAGTCAGCTGAAATGCTAATGGTGTGCTCTCCTTTTCCGTTGAGCGGTAAACTGAAGAACTCTATAGTTTCATTCCCCTCGTAATCTTTGCTTCTGTCCTTGGCCACCAGTAGATCCTGGCTGATGTTGGCGGGCCGGTATTTCCTTAAAAACCCTTCAAAGGAAATGTTCTGCTCCAGGTCAGCTTTTGCAGCTTTGATGTCTCCTTTTGCTAGAGAGGTATAATGCCCCCGGGCCTGGGACATAGCCCGATACTCTTTGTGCAGCTCACATACTTTGTGTTTCAAATTCAAGGAATCTACAATGGCCTTGAGTTGAGTAATGGTATGGTTGCTATAAATCAAGCCATTTGGGTGGGTTTTGAACTCTGAATCTGAGGTCTCTGCCACCTGGCTCTGACCATAAGAAAGGGTAGTTAACAACAAGATGGGCAGTACCGCCAGCAAAATGAAACAAGTAGCCACTATCACTGGCATAGTGGTGGAAATGGTCTTGGGAGTTTTCATGACGGAAGGCGTTAGGTGGAAGAATCCTTTCTAAGCAAAAGATGCCCGCCCTCGGCAAATTCCATAGACCGTCTGCTCAGAATTCTTTGGTAGGTTTAGGAAGGATGGGAGCAGAACCAACCCCTTAACCCCACAGGAAAACATTCCTTGGCATTTGATTAGAAATGGGTGCCAAAGACAGAGGATAGTAATACGTGAGAGAGACAAAAGATAGCCATGTGTAGAAGACAAGAGATGGCAATGCGTAAGGAGACAAGGCGGTGCCTAGTCTCTACAGAGGGTACATCATCACCGGTAATGCTACTTTCCCCGTTTCCAGTCTTTCCCGAGCGCGCCTCGCTTTTGGCCCTAGATAGACGATTACTAAGAGAGCAGAACGGTGCAGGCCGAAAGGGCAGTGCGAGCGGGGAGGACGGGGCCTCGCGGCCGTGAGCGCACGAAGGGTAGCTATGAAAAGACCAAGCAGAAGGGCCTCGCAGACAGCAGCCGCCACGCTAGCAAGGACAAAAGGCATGCACTAAAGCAGCAGCAAGGACAAAAGGCATGCACCTGTTCCAGGCCTTTTTCCCAAAAACACTTCTTAAACGCACCTCACCCCAACAACGCCAGCAACTCCTGTTTACTAAATGCCTTCAGCATCCCCCCATCCGTCTTGATCAAGTCCTGCACTAGGTCTTTCTTACTCGCCTGCAGCTTCATGATTTTCTCTTCCACGGTGTCTGGGCAGATGAGGCGGACGGCGACCACGTTCTTCTCCTGGCCAATGCGGTAGGTGCGGTCAATGGCCTGGTTCTCCACGGCGGGGTTCCACCAGGGGTCTACCAGGTACACATAATCGGCGCGGGTGAGGTTGAGGCCGGTGCCGCCCGCTTTGAGGCTGATGAGAAACACCCGCACGTCTTCCTGTTCCTGGAAAGCCGCCACCGCGCCTTGGCGGTCTTTGGTCTGGCCGGTGAGCATGGAATAGGAAATGCCGCGGGTATTTAGCTCCTTCTTTATCAATTCCAGCATGGAAACGAACTGCGAGAACACCAGAATCTTGTGGTGCGGCGCTTTGCTTTCAATCTGCTCCAATAGCACGTTCAGCTTAGAAGAAGCCTCACCGAAAGATGCTTCCTCAGGCAGTAGGGCAGGGGAGTTGCAGATCTGGCGCAGTTTG
Organism: Rufibacter glacialis; assembly: GCF_008271745.1. Taxonomy (GTDB): domain Bacteria; phylum Bacteroidota; class Bacteroidia; order Cytophagales; family Hymenobacteraceae; genus Nibribacter; species Nibribacter glacialis. The sequence continues at coordinate 295,932 of NZ_VKKZ01000022.1, forward strand.
GTGAGGCCGCGCAGCACGTGCATGGGGTTCTTCTGGATTTCCGCATCGGCCTGGGCCGAAATGAATTCCCTGATCTCCAATTCATAGGCGGCGTAGACCTGGCGCTGCTGGGTGCCCATCTCGCAATAGAGCACCATCTCGGTTTTGTCCGGCAGTTCTTTGGCTACTTGTTCTTTAGTGCGCCGTAGCAGGAAAGGACTTATTTTGCGCTGCAACTCGGCGGCCCGAACGCTACTCTTGAACTGGTCAATGGGCTTGGAATAGTGGTCGCGGAAAAAGCGTTTGTTGCCCAGCAAGCCGGGACAGGCGAAGGAAAGCTGGCTGTACAGGTCGTAGGTGTTGTTTTCCAGCGGCGTACCGGTCATCACGATACGGTTGCGGGCCTGCAACAGACGCACCGCCCGGTACCGCTGCGATTCCGGATTCTTGATGTTCTGCGACTCGTCCAGGATAATGTAGTTGAACCGGTAGTCCTTCAGCACCAGAAGGTCTGACAACAACGTGCCGTACGTGGTGAGTACCAGTTCATAGCCGTCCAGTTCCAGCGGATTTTTGACGCGGTTGTTGCCGTACACCGTCAATATTTTGAGGGAAGGCGCGAACTTGGCTACTTCTTCCTGCCAGTTAAACAGCAGCGAGGTAGGCACCACCACCAGGTTGGTGTTGCGGGCCACTTTGCCGCGTTGCGAGAGCAGAAAAGCCAGAATCTGTACCGTTTTCCCCAAGCCCATATCATCTGCCAGACAGCCCCCGAAGTTGAACTGATCCAGGAACGAAAGCCAGTTCAGGCCCTGCTGCTGGTACGTGCGGAGGGTGGCGTGCAACTCGGCAGGAACGGCCACCTCAGGAATGGCTTCAAAGTGGGCGAGCTTCGTCCGGTAGGTGACTAGTTCCTGGCGCACCTCCTGGCTCAGAACTTCCTCCTCGTAGAGTTCTTCAATAGTGGAGAAGTTCATCTTGGGCGTGCGCAGGCGTTCCCCCACCACCTCTGCGGGCTCAAAAAAGCGTTTGAGTTTCTCTATCCATTCCTGCGGCAGAATGCCCTGGGTACCATCATCCAGTTGTACGAAGCGGCTTTTGTTGCGCAGCGTTTTGTGCAGGTTCTTGAGCGAGGCTTTCTGCTTCCCGAACTGCACATCCAAAGAGGTGTCAAACCAGTTGATGCCGCTGGTCACCAGAATGGTGATGTTGACTTTGTGCGGGTTCAGGTTGGTGGTTTTCAGTTCTTTGAAGCCCAGTACGGTGATGTCCTTGTTGCGCCAGGTGTCAAAGGCTTCCAGAAACCATTCCTGGTCCAGGAACCGATCTTTGTGCAGGTAAAAGCAGTCCAGGTGCAGCTGCTCTTTGAAAAACGGATGCTGCCGCAGAATCAGGGCCAGAAACTGCAACTCGGCTTCCCTGTCGCGCACTACGGTGAAGGAATTGCCCAGCACATCCGTCGCGTAAATCTGCTTCTGGGAGAGCACCGGGATCTCCACGTGCCCGTATCGCATGACCGGCGTTAGCAACAAGTAATCCTCGGATTCTGAAAGGTAAATGAGCTGCTCCCGACCCTCGTCAAAGCCCTGTTCTTCCAGTTGCTTGGGGGTAGCCGGTTTCAGGTACGAGTACGAGATCTTGATGCGGGTTTCCAGGTTCGCCAAAATGTTCTCCCGGAACTCTTCAAACTTAGAGGCATGCACCAGCAGGTAATAGCCCCGCTTCTGGAAAAAGTCGATGACGCGGCGCAAGTCCGGGTTGTGCAGCAGATACAGCCGGTCCTGGATCTGGAGGAAGTGCCCGTACTTGATCTGCAGGTGCTTTAACGCGTACGGCTGGTCTTCTATGTGCAGCAGCGCGGTGACGGAGTAGAAGTTGTCTTTCACCTGCACCTCCAGCACCAAATCCAAGGGTGCTTTCTTCAGTTGGATAGGTGAAACGGAACTAGCTGTGATGTTAGCTGATATATCAGGGTTATGCTGGTACACCTCCAGGCCCAGCGGATTCTGCACCAAGGCTTTGAGCGCTTCCAGGTCGGCCTGAGAGGGTTCGGTGTTGTAGTTGTTCTGGAAGCGGGAAAGGGCGGTGTAGAACTTGAGTTCCTCGGGCTGGTTTGTTTGCCAGACTAAATCCAGCGGAGCCAGCGCCTTGAGCGGGTTCTTGATTTTCCCGGTTTGCGTGGTGGCCGCCTCCAGCAGTTCCACGCTCAGGTGCTTGTAGTATTTGTGCTCGCCCAGCACCATGATGCGCTGGGTGTTTTCTTTGGGGCTGGGGCCCGAAGGCAGAAAAGGCAGCCCTTGTTTGGGTACCAACTTCTCTTTCAGAAACGCCTGCGACTCCTCGGTGATGGGCAGCAACTCCGTGAGCCGGGGTTTGATGGACAGGCTTTTATTCGCGTATTCCAGGGAGAAGTACTGGTCTAGGTTGTCTTCTTCGGCCAGGCCGTACTCCGCCGCCACCGGTTTTATTTTCTCCTTACGGAGCTTTTCGTCAAAAAAGGCCCGTAAATCGTTTCGGTTCAGAAGCGTTTGCAGCACCTGCGATTGGTGGGCGCACAACGCCTGTTTGGGAGCGGGACAGCCGCAGGAAAGCAGCAGTCCGTTGGGGAGCTGTTTTACCGAAACAGCCGGAAAACGCACCAAAGGAGACACCCCCGAGATCACTGCCCGGTTAATCTCCAGGTGGGTTGGCTGCAATTCAAAACTACTGCTGCCGCCTGCCATGGCCTCGGCGGAAGAGTGGCGGGCAATGGTAGCGTAGGTGAGACTCGCCCCTGATATGCCTTCCAAGAAATACTCTGTGGGGGGTACGCTTGCCTGCCTGGGTGCCTGTTCTTTCTCCGCCATGTCGCCGTTGTTCTGAGGGTTGAAGTTAGGTATTTTCTGGCGAAGGGTTTGTTTTGCCTTTTTAGCAGAAGGCGGAAGAGCCTTGGCGTTTAGGGGTTGTTTTTTGGAAAATAGGAGGGAAAGGGGGGATTTGTTTGCAACGGAAATAGCGGGTAGTAAAGGGAGGGCAACCACAAGGGATTGCCCCTACTGTCTGAAATACCACACCACCCTTTGTAGGGGCAATCCCTGGTGGTTGCCTTTTTCACACTTGTTATTAGCCATCCCCGTTTTTCAGGTATTTTCTTATATTTCTGCCTAATCCAGAATCTGAAATGAAGCAACAACTGCGTATTTGTCTGGCGTTCGCGCTCTTAGGCCTCTGCCTATCCTCATGTACAACCTCACAAACCAATAAAGCAGGCGAAAACAAAAACGCAGTGACCGCAGGCAACCCTGTATTCCCGGGCTGGTACGCAGACCCGGAGGGCATCATCTTCGGCAAGAAGTACTGGATTTACCCCACGTTCTCGGCGCGCTACAAAGACCAGGTGCACCTGGATGCCTTTTCCTCCCCTGACCTGGTTTCCTGGACCAAGCATAACCGCATCATAGATACCGCCTCTGTCAAATGGGCGAAAAAGGCGATGTGGGCGCCCGCGGTGGTGCAGAAAGGCAAAAAGTACTTCCTGTTTTTCGGGGCGAATGATATTCAGAGCGACCAGGAACTGGGCGGCATCGGTGTGGCCGTGGCTGACAAGCCCGAGGGCCCATTCAAGGATTACCTAGGCAAGCCGCTGGTAGACAAGTTCCACAACGGGGCACAACCCATTGACCAGTTTGTTTTTCAGGATAAAGACGGCCAGTATTATTTGATTTACGGCGGCTGGCGGCACTGCAACATTGCCAAACTGAAGGATGATTTCACTGGTTTCGTGCCTTTTCCAGATGGTAGCACGTTCAAGGAAATCACGCCGCAGAATTATGTGGAAGGCCCGTTTATGTTCATCCGGAACGGGAAATACTATTTCATGTGGTCAGAAGGCGGTTGGACCGGGCCGGATTATTCCGTGGCCTATGCCGTGGCCGACTCTCCCTTCGGGCCTTTTGAGCGGGTGGGCAAAATTTTGCAGCAAGACCCCGCCATCGCCACCGGCGCCGGGCACCACTCCGTAATTCAGGTACCCAAAAAAGACGAATGGTACATTGTCTACCACCGCCGCCCCTTAACCGAAACCGACAGAGACCACCGCGTCACCTGCATAGAGCAAATGTCCTTTGACCAGCACGGCTTTATCAAACCCGTGAAGTTGACGAAGGAAGGAGTAGCTAGAAGACCTTTATAATGGGTAGGAGATTCTGATAAGGATTACATGTAAGCAGGGATATTCTCGATTTGGGACGCATTTCGTTCCCCTTTGAAGGGGGTAGGGGGATGAAAAAGGCGGGAGAAGACGCAGCTAACCTTCGTTCATTCTAAACAGCTGGGCGTAACCGGGTAATACCATCCTTGGCCTGTGCGTAATCCTTATCTTTAAATGGCTCTTTCGGATTTATCCATCCGAAAGCACTCTGTCGGGGATTTCCAATCCTCAGCTCTACTTAACCAGGCGAAACGGATTGAAAGGGGATTTATAAATCCCCGACAGTATGGTTCGGGATTGGAAATCCCGAACAGCGCCATTCGCAGAATATCTTCCTCAGCCCGTGTAATCAGCCACCAGCATAATCATCTATTAACAAGCGGAATCATTGCCTAAACCCTTGTAAGTAGGCAATCTGCGATCGTGCTTTAATCTGTATATGAGGAACTTCTCAAGGGGATAATCTGTGTTGGATAGGCAGGGCTGGTGTTTTACTTTGCTGCTTCCCTTCATTGTTGCTTTAGGCTCATTTGCTCTTTCCGGCGCGTTTATGCTTTGTTTTTAGTAACTTCATGTTTCAAAATACCCCCAGAAGTGCCATTTGCGCTTTTGCTGAAACTGAACTTAAGATGAACAAACAAACCATAGCCTTTGGCAAGAAACCAGGTTTTCTGGTGATGCTGGCACTGGTAGGCTGTACCTCCACGCAGCCCCAGCAGCCTACTGCCACCGTTCCCACCCCTCCGGCCGTAACCCAAGCACAGCAGGAACCAGAAAATCTGCTGCTGGCGGAATGGACCGGTCCGTACGGCGGGGTACCGGCCTTTGACAAGATGAACCTGGGGGACATCAAGCCTGCCCTGGAAAAAGGCATGGCCTTGCACCTGGCAGACATTGAGGCCATTGTGAATAACCCGGCGGCCCCTACGTTTGAGAATACCATCGTGCCGTATGAGAAAGCAGGGGAGGAGTTAGGCCGGGCCTTCATCTATTACGGTATCTGGGGCAGCAACATGTCGTCGCCGGAGTACCGGAAGATTCAAGCCGAACTGGCGCCTAAAATCTCTGATTTCCGGTCACAGGTCTCGCAGAACCCCAAATTGTTCCAGCGCATCAAGGCCGTGTATGACCATGCGCAGAAATCTCCTCTGCCCACCGACCAGCAGCGCGTGGTGCAGTTGATCTATGAGGAATTCGCGATGGAAGGAGCTGGCCTGAGCCCCGAGGCCAAGCAACGGTACGCGGCCATCAACAAGGAACTGTCCTCGCTGTATACCTCCTTCGGCAACAACGTGCTCGCCGATGAGGAAAGGTACGTGACCTATTTCACCAAGGAGCAGGCCAGCGGGTTACCGGAGTCTTTTTTGAAAGCGGCGGCCAAAGCAGCCGAAGACCACGGGCAGCCAGGCAAATACGCCGTGACCAATACCCGATCCAGCATGGACCAGTTCCTGACCTATGCAGACAACCGGGCGCTGCGCGAGAAAGTCTGGAACACCTATTACTCCCGCGCCGACAACGGAGATGCGAACGACAACAACCAGAACATCGCCAAGATTCTGCAGTTGCGGGATGAGCGGGTGAAACTGCTAGGCTATGACACCTACGCTGATTGGCGCTTGCAGAACCGCATGGCCAAGAACCCGCAGAACGCCATGAACCTGATGAACGCCGTATGGCCGGCAGCCCTGGCCCGGGTAAAGCAGGAGGTGAAAGACATGCAGGCCGTGGCCAATGCCAGCGGTGCCAAGATCACCATTGCCCCCTGGGATTACCGCTACTACGCCGAGAAAGTGCGCAAAAAGAAATACGACCTGGATTCTGACCAAGTGAAGCAGTACCTGGAGCTGGGCAACCTCACGCAGGCCATCTTCTTCACGGCCGGTGAGTTGTTTAATTTCGCCTTTAAACCCGTTCCCGCCGGTTCTGTGCCCGTTTTCCATGAAGACGTGAAAGTGTGGGAAGTAACTGATAAAACCACCGGGGAGCACATAGGCCTTTGGTATTTAGATCCGTTCGCCCGTCCGGGTAAGCGCTCCGGGGCCTGGGCCTCACAGTACCGCAGCTTCTCTACCTTTGACGGCAAGAAAACGGTGCTGGCCTCCAACAACTCCAACTTCATCAAGCCCGCGCCGGGTGAGCCTGTGCTTATTTCCTGGGATGATGCCACCACGTTCTTCCATGAGTTTGGGCACGCCCTCCACTTCCTGGCCTCTAACGTGAAATACCCCACCCTCAACAGCGGCGTGCGGGACTACACCGAGTTCCAGTCGCAGTTGCTGGAGCGCTGGCTGTCCACGGACAAGGTGATCAACCAGTTCCTGAAGCACCACAAAACCGGACAGGTAATGCCGGCAGACCTGGTGGCCAAGATCAAGAAGGCAGCCACTTTCAACCAAGGGTTTGAAACGACTGAGTTCCTGGCCTCGGCTCTGATGGACATGAAGTACCATACGCTTCCAGAACCCGCCGGCATTGACCCCGACAAATTTGAGCGCGAGACGCTGGCGGCCCTGAACATGCCCAAGGAGATTGTGATGCGCCACCGGTCGCCGCACTTCACCCACGTGTTCTCCGGTGAAGGCTACGCCACCGGCTACTATGGTTACCTGTGGGCAGACGTACTCACGGCAGATGCCGCTGAAGCGTTTGAAGAGGCTCCCGGCGGCTTCTATGACAAAGAAGTAGCCGCCAAACTGGTGAAATACCTCTTCGCCCCGCGCAACTCCATGGATCCCGCTGAAGCCTACCGCCTGTTCAGAGGCCGTGACGCCAAGATAGACGCGCTCATGCGTGACCGGGGCTTCCCGGTTCCTAATCAGAAAACCGCTGCACCAAAGACTTCTAAGAAGTAGTTGGGCTCACTGAAATAGAACAGCCTCCTGTGCCTCCGAAAAAAAGGAAGGGCAGGAGGCTTTTTCTATTTGCTTTCTAAAGGCATTTCGTCCCCCTTAGAAGGGGGTAGGGGTTGATAACTCTTTCTGATCATGGCATTCCCGAGAATCTGTCTCTGGTGCTATTTAACATCTGCTTTTCGTTCTTTTACTGCCTTGGTCATCCCCCTACCCCCTTCAAAGGGGGACGAAATGCGTACTTGTTTTAAAATAATTACCTGAGCAAAGGCCGCCTTACAGGGCAGAAGGTCAGGTATTTTCGCTTTCTTTTTCAGAGATCTCCTCCACTCTCTGCAAACTCTCAGAATTGATGCAGTAGCGAAGGCCGGTGGGTTCAGGGCCGTCTGGGAATACGTGGCCCAGGTGCCCGTCGCAGGTGTTGCATTGTACTTCTATGCGCTGCATGTGGTGGCTGTCGTCGAAGTGGTATTGGAGGGCATTTTTGGTGAGGGGGTGGGTAAAACTAGGCCAACCAGAGATGGCGTGGTATTTCTGGGTGGAGTGGAACAAAGGGCTTCCGCAGGCGGCGCAGGCGTACACCCCGGGATCATAAGAACGGCAATAGGCATTCCGGTAGGGCGGTTCCGTTTCTTTCTGCCGTAAGATCCGGTATTGGGCAGGAGTGAGCACCTGCTGCCATTCCGCCTCGGTTTTATCCACCCGCCTGGATGGTTCAGGATTACTGTATTTGGCAAATTTGATCACGTCCAGCCAGCGAAGCATTTCCTTGAATAGGTAAGAGGTAGTAGAAGCAAAAACGGGGGAAGTGGCCGGGTGGTTCCTCTATTCTGGCAGAAAGGGGCCCAGTGCAGCGGCGCTTGCCAAAGAGTGCCAAACCTCTATGCGCTTAGCCAAGGGTTCAGCAGGATTGACTTGGAATAGTTTAAGTCTATATTCTTGAATATAAGGGCGAAACACTCTTGTGAGACTTTTTTTGCTTCCTCTGGAAACCGAACTGCATGGGATAAATACTACTTTTCTTCTGCTTTTTCCGTATGACGCCTGTAGGCCCAAGGATTGCAAGGTCCGTGTCGCCTGCCAGACTTACACGCGCATATGAAATATACCCTTACTTTTCTTCTCTGTTTTTATTGGGTAATGGGGGTGCAGGCCCAGGTGATCACGGCACCTCCCACCATCAAACCCGGTCTTGGCGCCAGAGACGTGCAACTGCAACGCATCAAAGACCGGAAAAAAAGATTGTTCGCTGAAACACCGGGCCGGATAGAACCCGGCAACGCCCACCTCCTGGATACCACTCGCTTCAACAAATACGGCGACTTGCTCCATGATGACCCCGTTTACAACCCGCGCCAGCCTCTCTGGAAACCCGCCGCCCAGGTGGTGGGCGTCAATGCCTTGTTCATGGGGTTCAACCGCTACATTGCCAAGGCCGACTATGGCTACGTGAGCGTTGATTCCTGGAAGAGGAACCTGCGATCTGAACCGGAATGGGATACCGATGAATTTGGCATCAACTTCATTGGGCACCCGTACCAAGGCACCTTGTACTTCAACGCCGCCCGTTCACAGGGGTACAATTACTGGCAGTCATTGCCCTTCGCCGTAGGCGGAAGCCTTACCTGGGAGTACTTCGGGGAAAACACGCTGCCTTCTTACAATGACATGATTTACACGCCGCTAAACGGGGCCGCCCTGGGCGAGATTCTGTATAGGTTGAGCTCCAATATCCTGGATGACCGAACCACCGGCCGGGAAAGGGCGGTGCGGGAGGTAGCGGCCGGTCTGGTGAACCCGGTGCGGGGCCTGAACCGGCTGTTGCAGGGCAAGACCTTCCAGGTCACCAACCGGGAGGTGTATGAGAAGGAACCCATTAACGTCACCCTCTTTGCCGGGGTGCACCGCCAGAACGAACGCCAGGATGAGGTATTCGGGTCCAGTGACACCAAGGCCATGGTGAACGTGCAACTGGACTACGGCAACCCGTTTGAGCTGCAAAAACGCAAACCATTTGACCTCTTCCGGCTGCGCGCCGAATTCAGCAAAGGCGGCGATGACACCTCGGCAGGTACCATCAACAACATCACCGGCTACGGAATCCTCTTCGGCCGCAACTCTTCCCTTGGCAAACTAGACGTGCTCACCGGCCTTTTCCAGTACTATGACTACTGGAACACCCGCAATTTTGACTTGGGTGCCCTGGGGTTCGGTCCCGGTCTTTTCACCCGGTTGCCGCTGAGCAAACAGGTAAGCCTCTACACCAATGCCCACGTGGGCGTGATTCCCCTGGCCGGGAACAGCACCCGCTTTGCCCCAGATGCCAACGGGCTGCGTGACTACGTCTACACCACCGGCCTGCACGGGAAAATTGAGAGCACCCTTAGCCTGGGGCGGCATGCTACCGCTGCCTTTGTGTACTACCACTACTGGCTCAACACGTTTGAAGGCCTGGAAGGCAACAACTCCATTGGCATTGTACGGCCCAGGGTTACGGTGCAGGTGTACAAGAACCTGAGCCTGGGGTACGAACATTTCGGGTACACCACCAACCGGCGTCTGGAGGATTATCCTACCCAACGGGCCGTGATCACGGACCAGAAAATCTTCCTGCAACTCTTCCTCCAGGACCCGCAGCGCAAGGGCCGGTATAATTGATAAAACGGCTGTTCACTGGCAAACACTTTCCTTGTTGACGGCATTAGCCGCTTTGGGCTTGTTTTTAGGGAAAGAGGCCCAAAGCGGCTCAACTTGGGCCAACCCAGAACGGGAAAGAAGAATAGCCGGGTCAGGAGCCATGATTTTGCGGGAAGGCCGGGCTCTTTACCCCAGAAGCCGTACCTTTGGGACACTAATTTGAAGAAGCAGGGCCAAGGACATTGGGAGAACCAAGGCTTGGACCATGGACCGCGCAGAAAGACCATGAAAGTAATAGGCAACGTACTAGACATCACCCCTCAAAGAGACAGCCGCCACCAAGGCGTAGAGGTGCACCTTGACACGGTGGAATACCTGACCAGCAAGAAAGATGGGCGGTACTACCAGGACTTTGAGTACGAGGTGGAGCTGGAAACCCCTTTGGTGCTCACCGGTGACTGCCTGGCCCGCACAGATGCCCGCAAACCCAAAGACGGCGAATACGAGTTCAAGGTATTTGACAAGGTAGGCGAGGAGTACGTGCTGAACCCAGATAAGAAGCTGTACCTCACCCTGGAGTACGACTTTGATGATGATGTCACTATCCTTTCCTCGGCTTATTACTCGGTGACCTTGTCTAATGAGGAGTTCACCAAGTTCAAAACCGAGCAGGAGAAAGAGAAATCGCGCAAGAACTGGAAAGGAAGAAAAAAATCCTGATTGGGTTTTTCAGGTATTTCAGAAAAAAAGGCGTCTTTAACGAGCTATAACTTTTCCGCGGAAAACCTGTTCCCCTAAATATTCCCTTTCCTTAAAAATAAGCCGTGAACATTACTGAAGCTGACCCCTGGGGAATCCTATCCCCGCAAACCCTTTACGAGGATGCTGTCTTCCGGCTTCAGCTAGACAAGCGGCATGGGTTGCTCCTGTGCACGTTTTTCAGGAACCCCACGCCAGAAGAATTCAGGAACAGTTACCGCCTGGCCTTTGACTGTGCCCGGTTGAAAGAAGTAACCCTGTGGCTCACCGACGCCCGAAACATCACCTCTATGCTACCCGACAATCAACGGTGGCTCAAACAGCACATGGCCACTCTGTTCGCTGCTGGGCTCTTGTGCAAATTTGCCATAGTCATGGCCCCGGAATGCTTTGTCATGACTGACCCTCACTAGGTTTATGAGAAACCAATAGCCGAAGAGCCGGCAGCCGGTCCGGTCAAAGTGCATTTTGAGGTGACCACCGCCCTTGCCTGGCTTTTTACGGAATAACGCATCCTAGCCCTTTTCGCCTTACCTTTGCCTGCCAGGCATCTACCCGGCCTTTGCCGCTGATGCCCGCCGGTGATGTTCCGTGCCTAACGGCCGCGGAAAGTTTTTGACAGACCATGAAGGAAGTAACTATGAGTCATACTGAACCTGACCTGAGAACCGTGCATGTGGTGCGGTACGTTACCCCGCTGCGCGAAGGGGGCTCGCTGCCCGCTATCGTAGAAGCCGATGACGGATTCTTTTACGTACTCAAGTTCAGGGGAGCGGGGCAGGGTGTGAAAGCGCTGATTGCTGAACTGGTGGCCGGAGAGATAGCCCGGGTACTGGGCTTGAAGATCCCGGAGATCGTCTTCGCCCACCTGGATGTGAGCTTTGGCCGGGCAGAACCCGATGAGGAAATCCAGGACCTGCTGCAGTTCAGTACAGGCCTGAACCTGGGCCTCCACTACCTGTCTGGTGCCATCACCTTTGATTCCCTGGTAACCACCGTGGAGCCGCTGCTGGCCTCGCAGATTGTGTGGCTGGACTGCCTCATCACCAACGTAGACCGTACCGCCCGCAATACCAACATGCTCATGTGGCACAAGGAACTCTGGCTTATAGACCATGGGGCAGCCTTTTATTTCCACCATTCCTGGCAGAACTGGCAGGAGCAGGCCAAGCGGCCGTTCGTGCAGGTCAAAGACCATGTGCTGCTGCCGCAAGCCACCCAGTTAGAGGAGGTAGACGCCGCCTTCAAAGCCTTGCTCACGCCCGCGCAGATCCAGGCCATTGTGGCGTTGATCCCAGAGGATTGGCTGACCGGCGACTCTCCTTTTGCCTCTGCCCAGGAACACCGCCAGGCTTACGCCCTGTTTTTGGAGACCCGCCTGAACCATACAGAAATTTTCATCAAAGAAGCGCAGCATGCAAGAAAAGCACTTATTTGAGTACGCCACGCTGCGGGTGGTTCCCTGCGTTGAACGCGAGGAGTTCCTCAACGTGGGTGTCATTCTGTACTGCCCCGCGCAAGGATTCCTGAAAACGGTTTTCCATTTGAACCAGGACCGCCTAAAAGCTTTCTCCGCCAGGGTAGACCTGCCAGAACTGGAGGAGCGGCTGAAGGTGTTCTCCACCATCTGCACCGGAGGCAAAGCTGGGGGCACCATTGGTAGGTTGCCTATTGCCTCGCGTTTCAGGTGGCTTACCGCCACCCGAAGCACCATTGTGCAGTCCTCAGCGGTTCACCCGGGTTTATGCACCAATGCCCAGGAAACCCTGGACCGGTTGTTTGCCCAAATGGTAAGCTAAGGCTGCCCCGGGCAGTCGGGGAAGTAGCCTTGGATTATAGAAAAAGGCCTCTTGGTTCTTGTTCCTATCTGGGGTTGAATTCCTGGAGGCTGGCAGGGGAGAGAGCTTGCTTTGTTTTAGGCCTGGTTTTCATAAAAAGCCGCTGAAACACGCAGGAGCGATTAGACAGCTCAAGAAGGAATTACTAGCCCTCGGGCCGTGTTACTGGTGCAGAAGGAGGTGGCCAAAGAGCCAAATACTGACAACGGCTTATGGCGCCTCATCACAAAGAAAACCCCTGAAAATGACCGAAGAGGAATTTGACGCCCATTTCGCGCAGACCCTGGATGCTGTCTTGGTTTCCTTAGCCGAGAGCCCAGACGTGGACCTGGAGAAGTTCTACACCATGACCTGCTTTATGGAGAACCTCCGGTTCTTCAGCCCGGTGCTGTATAGCGCCCTCAAAGAGCAGCACAAACCCTAGTTTAATGGGTGATTTTTAAAAAGTAACCCATTTTCAACAATACCCCGTCAACAGGTATCTGTAGTCTGAAGGTTAAATAAAAAAGGGATTGGTGGCCACGTCTAGCAGACGTGGCCACCAATCCCTTTTTTATAGGGCCGCAGAAGCCGGTTAAGCGGTGAAGGCTACCGGGTTTTCTGCTAAAGCTGGTTATTCTTTTTCAACAAGCTTCACATTGATGGCATTCAGGCCTTTCAGCCCTTTCTCTACCTCAAAGGTTACTTTGTCGTTTTCCTGCACGGTAGTGGTCAAAGCATTCTGGTGCACAAAGATGCTTTCCTGCGAGTCATGGTCTTTGATGAACCCGTACCCTTTGGAAGTGTTGAAGAAGGTGATGGTCCCTTTCCGGATCAGGTCGGCTGGGTCTGGTTCGGCCTGTCTGGAGATCCCAATCTGGATGTCTTCCTGGTTGATCACCAGTTTCTTTTTGTTAGGATCCGGGGGCGTAGAGGTGATGTTCCCGTTGTCATCCACGTAGGCCAGCATCTCATCAATGCCTTTGCCTTTGCTAGAAGTGGCGGTGCGCTCCTCCTTCTTCTGTTCCTTGTCTTGGCGTTTCTTTAATTTTTTCTTCTCCTTTTCTTTTTTACTGAAGGTTTCTTGTGATCTACCCATTATGTGTTATTGATCTTTGTTGGTAATACGAGTGATGGTGAATAGTAGGCCGGCAGTGCCGGTAGCGGGGCCTTACCTGAATAAGAAGTTGGTCCCGTTGCGGATCCATTTCTCAAAGAAGGTGTTGTCATTGAATTCGCCGGAAACCAATTCTGCTTCGGCATTTCCTTCTTTAGAACGCGTATTCATAAAATTAGGAAGGGAATCCTGATTGTTAGGAACCCAATCCTGTCCTTTTTTCAAAGCGATACATAGATACTCACGTGTTTCAGTGTCTACTAGATATTTTCTGTTCATGCCATTAATTTTGGTGGTCCTGCCAGGCAGAGCCGAGGTTAAAAAAGACAGGGAAAACCCTGCCGGTTAGAATAAAAAAGCCTTACAAGTCGTAAGGCTTTTTTATTCTTCTATATACTAGACGCGTTTAACATTAACCGCGTTTACTCCTTTTTTACCTTCTTCAAGATCAAAAGTTACTTCGTCGTTCTCTCTGATTTCTTCAGTAATCCCAGAAACGTGTACAAAATACTCCTGTCCCGAGTTTGATTCTTTAATGAAGCCGAAACCTTTCTGCTCATTGAAGAATTTTACCTTTCCATTGTTCATGCGTGCTGCGTTAGTATACATCTACTACACCAGGGGCAGTAGATACGTTCATTATTTCGTACAATGTACAATAAAAAGTTTACAATCTAGCAAGAAAAGCTTAATAACTTATAAAATATCCAAAATTTAGGAAAATAAATTTTTGGCCTAAGTAGCACTTTGCCAGGTTTGCCCTGAATAGACAACGGGACCTTTGCCAAGGGGGTAAGTTGTTGGGCAAGAGGGCAAGTAAGAAAGGAAATAGACGCTGATGCTCACGTCTTGCTTCTTCAGCGGCTGGCTTTTAACCTGGATGGCGTGGCGCGTTTCATCTATAAGGGGCAGGAAGTCCTTTCTTCTGACGTTCCATGTCACCGAGGTAATTACATCCACCTGTGGCGGCTTACTGGCCTTTCCCCTTAAAGGGATGACGGTACCGGCTGCGGCAGGGCATCTTGCTGGGCCAGGACCGGAAGCCAGGAGAATTGTTGGCAAAGGCGCCGCATGTTCTCCGGCAACGCCGCCTTGATCTCTATGGATTCGCCGGTAAACGGATGTTCAAATTGTAGGGAGGCTGCGTGCAGCAACAAACTCTGGCTCCGCAGTTCCTCTAAAAACATGCGGTTGTGCCGCCAGTCGCCGTGCTTCTTGTCGCCAATGATGTAGTGCCGGAGGTGCGCGAAATGCTTGCGTAACTGGTGCATGCGGCCGGTTTCTGGCTTGATTTTCACCAAACTGTAGCGGGCGGTTTGGTAGGGGCCCACCGGAATGGGTAGTTCCACCGTGGCCAGCCGTTTGAAATGGGTGATGGCCTCCTGGGCATCTTTGTGCTGGTGGTCTTTGTCTGGCCTGATGGGGCTGTCAATGGTACCTTCTTCGGGCGCATAGCCCCGCACCACCGCGAAATAGGTTTTATCTGGCTGGCGGTCAGAGAAGGCTTTCACCACGGGAGCGGTGGCCTCTGCCGACTTGGCGAATAATAACACGCCAGAGGTGCCCCGGTCCAAGCGGTGCAGGGGAAACAGGCGGTAGCCTAACTGATCGCGCAGGATCTGGAGGGCGAATTCTTTTTTCTCTTCGGCAATGCGCGTGCGGTGCACCAGTAACCCATTGGGTTTGTTAATGGCCACATAGTGCGCGTCTTCAAATATTATCTCTAGCACGTTCTTTTACCGTTTTGGGCCCTATTTACCCAACCTGGGACCCTGCTGCCCGGAAGGAGAGCTTTGTTGAAGGAGGGAGGGGCTGTTTCTGGTAAAGGCAATCCTTGCCCGTTAATTATCTGCGTCAATGTAGTATTGCAGGTTCTCTTTGGTGATGATGTCCAGCGGCAGGTATTTGATAGGCTGGTTCTTCTTCTGGAAGACCAGGTGGTCTGCCAGGGCGTAGATTCCATAGTACCCTTGCCCTTTTGGGTTCTGGTTGATCAGGAAATCAATGGTACCGTTCTCCAGGTAATGCAGGTTCTTTTCAATCAGGTCGTACCCAATGAGGCAAATGCCCTCCACCTTTTTCCGGTGCAGGTATTCGGCAATCATGTTGGCCTTGGAGGTAGTCACGAAAATGCCCTTCACCTGCGGGTTTTTCTGCAGGACCTCTTCCAGCTGCCCGGCAACCGCGGCCGAAGAATTGCCCTGGAAATCGATGGGCAGCACCTGGTGCTCTTTCTCCAGGTGGTGCTGGAAAAAGTAGTCTTTGAACCCCTGTTCCTTGTGCAAAAGGTGGGAGGAGTTCTGGATGTCTTCGCCTATATGGGCCACCACAAAGGTGCCTTTCTCTTTGCTGCCATAGTGCAGGAGTTTGCCCGCCAGAAAACCACTCTGGTAAGAGTCCTGCCCAATGTACATGAGCGGCTCATAGTCGGGGATGTGGGTGTTGAACAGCACAAATGGGACGCCCTTCTGTTTCCATTGCCTGAAATAGCCCAATGACTGCCGATAGAAGATGGGGGCAATCAAGATCCCGTCAAATTTGGTTGCGTCAAGGGTATCTGCGGTTTTGGAGAAGGAGTTGGCATCAAAAGGGTCAAAGATGAACTGGGTGACCATGATGCCGTACTGCTTCAGCTCGCCTTCGGCTTTCTCTACGCCATCTTTGGGAGATTGCCAGTACCCGTCAATAGAAGGGTCTGGGATAAGGGCCGCCAGGCGGAAGGATTTGTTTTTGACCAGGGCCCGGGCCAGGAGGTTGGGCTTGTAGTTGAGTTCCTTGGCTATTTTAAGAACCCGCAGACGCACGTCATCGGCCACCCTTCCGCGGTCATGCAACACCCGGTCTACGGTTCCCGTGGAGACCTTCGCTTTTTCGGCGATGTCTTTGATCCTTACCATTCTATCTGCGTTGCCCGTTTTCATATCGTTCAATTATCATCTTGCTTCCAAGTATAAAAGGCCTGGAACTCCTGGTACTTTTTCTATCTGTCTGTTCAGGGAGAAGCGGCAGTGGGAAGTGCTCTCTTCAAGGGTAGGCCAAGGATTTGAGGGCTCTTTGCGTCCTCCCAGAGCCGCAGAAATCTCTGAAGGTAAAGGTACGCCAATATTTATTTTTTTAAACACAGCCAGTCCCGGTAAACCTTCCCGTGCAGGAACCCATGGTGTTTACGGCTTATTCTTGTAAAAAAAGCGGATAACTGCGTAGTAGAAAGTCAGCCATTTAGCCAAAAAGGAAGCAGCCTGCCCAACCTCGGCAGGTCGGGCAGGCGCTCCTCGCATGGAACAATGGGAACACTGGGAAATGATAGAGCAGGAGTGTCCTATTAGGAGAAAGGGTAGAAGGACTGTCCTCAAAAGCGTTGCCCCAGACTTTCACCTGGGGCAACGGTAACCGGAATTCCTTTTGGGCGCGCAGGAAAGATCCAGAACGGAGTTACTTGATGATCACGTTGGTGGTTCCTCCACCGGCCAACGAGAGGTTGACAGGGGCATTGGTTTGCCAGGCCCCCACGGTAAAGTCAGGCACGTCTATGGAATTGGAGCGGTTGGCCACCGACCACTCACTCAGCAAGCCCACTGCGGTCCAGGAGGCGGCATCGTATACGTCCTGGTCCAGGGGCAGGCCATTGCGCAGGCAGTCAATGAGGCGCCAGTCCATCATGAAGTCCATGCCGCCGTGACCCCCTATCTTTTTGGCCATTTCGCCTATCTTTCTCACTATATCTGGGGTGTACTGCTCCTCCAGTTTCTTCACCTCCTCTTTTGACAGCCAGCTATGGCCCGTGGCGATCTTCTGCTCCGGCCACTTGCGGGCAATGCCTTTGGTGCCGCTCACCAGGTGAATCCGGGAGTAGGGGCGGGGCGAAGTCACGTCATGCTGGATCATCATGGTCTTCCCTTTCTTGGTGCGGATGGTGGTGGTGTTCATGTTGCCCCGATAGGTATCCTGCACGAACGGCTTGTAGAAGGGATCAGAAGCTGCGAGTTTCTGAGCTTCCTCGTACATCATGAAGTCATCGGTCTGCACGGCCGTCAGGTAATCCATCACGTCGCCGCGGTTGATGTTCATGACCTGGCAGATGGGGCCCAAGCCGTGGGTAGGGTACAGGTTGCCGTTGCGGGTCATGTTCTCTCTGAGGCGCCACATGTTCTGGTACCCGTTCTTCTTGTCAAAGTTGAGGTCCACCAACTGGTGGATGTAGGCGCCTTCGCCGTGTACGATCTCCCCGAAGAACCCTTGGCGGGCCATGTTCAGGGTGAGGATCTCAAAGAAGTCATAGCAGCAGTTCTCCAGCATCATGCAGTGCTTTTTGGTGCGCTCAGACGTTTCCACCAGTTGCCAGCACTCTTCAATAGTAGTGGCGGCGGGCACCTCGGTGGCCGCGTGCTTGCCGTGCTCCATGGCGTACACCGCCTGCGGCGTGTGCAGGTGCCAGGGGGTGGTGATGTAGATCAGGTCTATGTCATCGCGTTCGCACATCTCTTTCCAGGAATCTTCCTTGCCGGAGTAAAGGGTGGGGTTGTGGGCAAAGCCTTCGTCCTGAAGTTTCTTCTTCACACTTTCGGCCCGCTCCGGTAACAGGTCGCACAGGGCCTTGATCTCCACGCCCTCAATGCGGCTCAGGCGGTACACCGCCCCGGGCCCGCGCATGCCCAGTCCTACAAACCCAATGCGCACCTTATCAAGTTTAGGGGCCTGGTAGCCGCTCATATTAAAGCGTTGGGTGTACTTCCGTTTGGCCTGTTTCTCAATCTGTGACAGCTTGGAGGCCTGCTCTGCCGTGGCACAGCCACTCAAGAGACCAGAGCTGGCCAGGCCCAGGCCGGCCAGGCCGGAAATCTTAAGGAAATCTCTGCGGTTGTTTTTCATGATTTCTCGTGTTGATAGGATGTGGTTTGTGGTTTGGTGCTGATGGAGTTTGCAGATGATCAGGGGAAAAGAAGCGCCGGTGATGTGCGCCAGGTGTTTCCGTTCCGATGTTGTGTTTTCAGGTTGTTTTTACAGAACTCAGGCAAAAAGGAGTTTACCGAAGAACTGGGGCAGGTGGAAGTTGGGCTGGGGAGCCTTCACCGTGTTCCAGGTCAGGTAATGGGGTTCAGGCAGTTCATCACCGCACTTGTAGAAATTCACCTTGGCCGGCACCCCTTCAAACGAAGGCAGGCGGTGGGCCGTGAACACCTCTGACGGGATGGCAACGGTTAGTTCCCACCGAACCCTCGGCGACTGCCGCGGATCTACCTTCAACGAAGACCAGGTCTTGATCTTGGCTAAGGTGCTTTCTGGTAATAAGGTGCGGTCTTCCCGGCCCGGGCCGAAGCCTGCTCTACAGGTACCCAGGCAATTGAACTCCAGGTTGTAGTAAGAAGATTCGCCTTGGAAGGCGATGAAGAACTCCACACAACTGTCTTTGTAGACAGGACTGTTGGTACGGCGGTGCCGCGCCCGGACAGAGCGCTCCTGCACGTAGTATTTGAGGAAGAGGCAGTCTCTGTTGTAGGCCATGGAAAAGGTGACGTCTGGTTTGGCCAGCGCATCTGGCCAGGGCATCTCCGCCACCGGGTGCCTAGGCAGCGCATCCAGCTCCTGGGTTAGCAACTGGATAGGGCCTTGGAGAAACAAATGGGGGATCTGGGGTATTTGCAGGATTTTCATACGCTTAGCTTTGGCCTTGGGCAGTGAGGCGACAGTTTTGAGCCGTTTTTTGGATAATGGCCCCTAAATGCTCCTGTTTTTCTTCCAGGAGCTGCACCAGCCTGAATTGCGCCCGAGCCCGTTGCAGGTTATGGCCGGGGTGTTTGATTTTATAGTAGGTGTCACCGCCCAGGTAATCGGTCAGGAAGCGGAGCCCCATGATGAAGGGCAGGAGGGTGACGCCCATGGTCAAGGATTCAATCTCCTTTTCTGTTAGAAAGGTGCCAGCCTCTTGTAAGTACCCTTTGGTAAAGGCCTCAAACAAAGGCAGGTTCACCTGTATTTTGGCCAGGTCTTCCTCGTCCTCGGGGGCGGCGTTCACGGTGGTCCGGATGGCGTCTCCAAAATCATAGGCCACGTAGCCCGGCATCACGGTGTCCAGGTCAATCACGCATTGGGCCAGGTCCTGGGCGTTTAGCAACACGTTGTTGAACTTGGTGTCATTGTGGGTAACCCGAAGGGGAAGTTTGCCTTCCTGGCCCAGGGTAAGGATGCCCAGCATGGTCTCGGCCCGTTCCTGCACGAAAGCTATCTCAGCGGCGGTTTCCTGGGCCCGGCCTTCATGGTTGTGCACCAAGGCCAGGTCAAAGAGCCGAAGCCTGCTCTGGAGGTTGTGGAAATGCGGGATGGTCTCGTGCAGCAACCCAGGTTCCAGGTCTACCAAAAGCGCCTGAAACCGGCCAAAGGCGCGGCCTCCTTCAAATGCCTGCTGCTCTGTCTCTACCAGATCATAGCTGCGGGTGTTCTGGAGGAAAAGGAACATGCGCCAGAAATTTCCGTCGCCGTCTTGGTAGAAGGCCTGGTTCTGGCGGGTGGGGAGCAGTGTCAGAACTTCCTCTGCCGGGTTGGCTTCGGGTGTGGCGGCCAGCTTATTCCGGAGGTGGGCCGTCACCAGCAGGATATTCTCCATCAAGGCGGGCACATCTTTGAATACGTGGTGGTTCACGCGTTGCAGAAGGTAATCAGGGGAGGTGGACTCCGCGGTTTTAACCCAGTAAGTATCATGGATATGGCCGGACCCGAAGGGCTCTATTCCGGCCACGGTCCCTGCCGTGGCGAATTTTGCCAGCACCTCTGTTAAGGTCTGGGCGGCGGCGTTGCAGGTGTCTTTCATATAGAGTTGGCAGAATGGGTCTCCCGAAGGTTTTGAGGATAGGTGCCTTCGTGCACCAGGCGTTGGAGGTTGCGCATGACCACCGCTTTGTCATCTGGGTAAGTCACCCCGAACCATTTTTCCGGAGTCTCCAGCACTTTCACCTGGGCTCTTCCGGTTTTGACGGCGTGGTCTACAACCGCCGGTAAATAGAATTCCGCATTAGGATTGGTGCTGTTCTCCTCCAGGAATTCCTTCAGCCCCTGTTCAAAAAGAGGAAACACAGACGGCTTAAAAACCATCAGGTTCATGGAGACAAGCTCCTGCCCGGTAAGTTGCAGCGGTTCCTGGTCTGGGTTCTGCGCCTCAATACCATCTCCTGTTTTGATGATATGCGTTTGCTCGGTGACGGCCTCTAAATATCCCTCCTCGTCTAGCTGGCACAGACCTCGGGAGACGGCCCCATGCTCTGACAAGGTGTTCTCCAGCTTGAAACCTATCAGGCCATACTCAGTCTCACTCGTACTGTGCCGCAGGAAATCTACCACCAGTCCAAAAGACCGGTAGCCGTAGAAATCATCGCCGTTGATGACAGCAAATGGGCCCTGGATATGGGAGGAAGCTACCCAAACCGCGTGGCCGGTGCCCCAGGGTTTGATCCGGTTTTCAGGAACTTGGTAGCCCGCGGGCAAATGGTCCAGTTCCTGCGTCACATAGAAGAGGTTGTCCAGGGTGGGGAACTGGTGGCGCATAGCGCCCTCAAATTCCTCCCGGATAGATTCCCGGATCACAAAGACGATCTTGCCGAAGCCAGCCTTGAGGGCGTCATGAACAGAGTAATCAATAATGGTTTCGCCATGGGGGCCAAAACTGTCTAACTGCTTCAGGCTCCCATAGCGGGTCGCCATGCCGGCAGCCAGGACAAGTAAGGTGGGGGTGGTGCGCATGTTGGGTCAGGTAAGACGATTATCCTAAGGATCTAGAAAACTCAAACTTTTTGAAAGGAGTCTCAAAGACTAAACCCACTGGAGAAAGAAATATCGGTTGCCAGTGGTGAGGAGTAAAGTTAAAAAACGAATAGAAAAAAACTAAACAAAAGATGACAATGTTTACGAACACGCAAAGGTTCTGTTCGTAAACGCACTCCCTGTGAAATAGGAGGAGGAACCTTTTTAGTCCAAGGAGGGATAGGTTGTTTAAAGACAGTTTTTTAAGAAATGACCCGGAAACACCTTCTCCTTGAAACTAATGGGCAATTACGTTTAAGGAGATGTATCAATCCTCTGGAGATGGATTTTCATTACCCAATCCTTTATTTCCTCCTTGTCGTGATAGGCTTATTCCTTAGCCGAGAATTTTACTATAACCTCCCCTTAATCTACGGAATCAAACTTTTTTTACGTTGAGAAACTTTTAAAAGAGATATTTCCTGATGGCCGTCCGTCCGTCTTCCCCCAAAAAAGCAAATACCCGAGAAAAGGGCGTGTTTTTCCAAAAACAGCCGAAAACCTTCTTTGAAAAGGGCCAGCATTAAAGTCTAATTCTTTTTGCGGCTTGCGAATAAAATATATATTTGTGTGCACGATCACGCTAAAAAGCACACATTTGCCCGGTTTATTAGTCTGCGCCTATCTAGAAGGAGTTTTTGGTGTTTATACATTTCCCTTTATAGACCTAAAACCACCGCTATAGGAGCGGGCAATCCAATTTCAACTTACCCAGGTAAAATTGCTTTGGGAAAGTGAAGGGGTAAGGGCTTGAGACAGAGGAAATGGCAGGGGAGGTACAAAGAAGCGAAGAGGAACAATTGCTTCTAGGATAGAAGGACCATCAAAGAATCTATACCATCATCTGAGGAAACCAGTATGAAAAGAATTGCCTCCAGCTTGTTTGCGCTGCTCTTGACGGGAGCTTCCGCGGCCTTTGCCCAGCAAGGCCAGGAAAAGAACTATGTATTGATAAAGCCGGAAGACTCCATGGCGGAGATCATCAAGAAGGCGGCCCATGTGGTGCCTTCGCCCCGGCAGTTGAAGTGGCAGCAGCTGGAATTGACGGCTTTTTTCCATTTTGGCGTGAATACGTTCACCAACCGCGAGTGGGGCACCGGCAAAGAAGACCCCAAGATTTTCAACCCCTCGCAACTGGATGCCCGCCAGTGGGTACGCGTGGCCAAGGAGGCGGGGATCAAACAAGTGATTTTGACGGCCAAGCACCACGACGGTTTCTGCCTGTGGCCCACCGCCACTACGGACCATTCGGTGAAAAGCAGCCCCTGGAAAGGCGGCAAGGGTGACCTGGTCAAAGAGGTGGCCGAGGCCTGCAAGGAGTACGGCATCGGGTTTGGGGTCTACCTTTCCCCCTGGGACATGAACTCGCCGGTGTACGGCACCGAGGCCTACAATGACTTGTTTATTGCCCAACTCACCGAACTCCTGACCCAATACGGCCCCATTGAAGAAGTGTGGTTTGATGGCGCCAACGGCGAAGGACCAAACGGCAAGAAACAGGTGTATGATTTTGAGCGGTGGTACCAGCACATCCGCAAGCTACAACCGGCCGCCACCATTGCAGTCATGGGCCCAGATATCCGTTGGGTAGGTACCGAGACCGGTTACGGCCGCGAAACAGAGTGGAGTGTGGTGCCGGCCAATAACCTGGACCAAACGGCCACGGCGGCAAATTCGCAGCAGGGCCTGGCTTTTAAACCCCAGGGCGACATGCGCGGCACCGTGCTGGGCGGGCGTGAGCAAATCAGGAACGCCACGGGCCTGGTATGGTACCCCGCGGAGACCGACGTGTCCATTCGGCCGGGTTGGTTCCACCACCCGAAGGAAGACCAGAGCGTGAAAACCCCTGAGAAACTCCTGGACATCTACTACAGCTCAGTAGGGCGCAACAGTGTGCTGCTGCTCAACCTGCCCCCAGATACACGGGGCCTGATCCACGAGGCCGACGTGAAGAACCTCCAGGGCTGGAAGCGCCTGCGTGACGAGACGTTTAAGGTAAACTATGCCCAAAAAGCCAAGATCAAGGCCGCGGGCGGCAAAAACCTGAATGCAATCCTGGACGGCAAGTACAATACCTATTTCACCACTTCCTCAGAAAAAGACACCACGGCCGTCATAGAACTGCAACTAAAAGGCCAGCAGACCTTTGATGTATTAATGCTGCAAGAAAATATTGCAGTAGGCCAGCGCATTGAATCCTTTGTCCTGGAGTATTTGGATGGACAGACCTGGAAAAAAGCCACCGAAGGCACTACCGTAGGCTATAAGCGGCTTCTGCGCTTTAACCCAGTCACCGCCAGTAAAGTACGGTTGCGGATTCTTTCGTCTCGGCTGAACCCAACCCTATCTGAGTTTGGGCTTTATCAGAACGCCTTGCTGAAGGAAGGGAAACCTAGCCTGGGCCAGTAGCTCTTTTTAAACTGTCTACCTGTCCATAAACCCATGTGTGTCTGTTTGCCCCCAACTAGTTTCTGATGAGTAAATTCCTAAAGGTCCTTTTCTTATGCTTTCTGCCGTTCCTAGGCTTTTCCCAAACCAGGGTGAGCATCATTCCGCAACCAGTTAGCTTGCAGGTGCAGGAAGGTGTGTTTGTGATAGACGGGGAAACTTCCATCAGGCTGGAGAACAATGAAAAAATTCTGAAACCCGCCGCCCAGTTTCTGAACGCTTACCTCACGCAGGTGGCCGGGCTGGAGTTGCCTATCAAAAACCGCAAAGGAAAGACCGTCTCGTTTGCCTTGGAGAAAATAGAAGAGATTGGGGAAGAAGGGTACCTGTTAGACGTGACGCCCACCGGCATCCGGCTCCGGGCCAACACCAAGGCCGGGATCGTGTACGGCATTCAATCGCTGATCCAGACCCTTCCCGCGGTGCGCACGAACGCTGTTTTAGCAGTGCCAGCCATGGCGATCAAAGATTATCCCCGGCTCCAGTACCGGGGCATGCACCTGGACGTAAGCCGCCATTTCTTCTCGCCTGCCGTGGTGAAGCAGTACCTTGACCTCATGGCCAGCTACAAGATGAACACCTTCCACTGGCATCTGGTAGATGACCAGGGCTGGCGTCTGGAGATCAAGAAATACCCCCGCCTCACCAGCGTAGGCGCCTGGCGCGTAGACCAGAACGACAAAGTATGGAGCGACCGACCCCAGGCCAAAGAGGGCGAGGTGCCTACCTACGGCGGTTATTACACCCAGGCGCAGGTAAAGGAGATTGTACAGTATGCCGCCCAGCGGAACGTAACCGTGGTACCCGAGATTGAGATGCCCGGCCACGTGGCCTCAGCCATTGCGGCCTACCCACACCTGAGCTGCGCCCAGAAACCGCAACTGCCGCTCACCGGCGGAAACTACACCGGCATCTCAGCTAATTACTGCCCCGGCAACGAAGAGGTCTTCACCTTTCTGGAAGAGGTTTTGACGGAGGTGGTGGCGTTGTTTCCTGGACAGTACGTGCACATTGGCGGGGATGAGGTAGACAAATCAGGGTGGAAGAGATGCCCCCGCTGCCAGGCCCGCATGGCTTCAGAGAACCTGAAAAACGTGGAAGAGCTCCAAAGCTACTTCATCCGGAGGATGGAGAAGTACCTGGCCTCCAAGAACCGCCGCATCATTGGCTGGGACGAGATCCTGGAGGGTGGGCTGGCACCTCAGGCCACCGTCATGAGCTGGCGGGGCGAGACCGGCGGCATTGAGGCAGCCAAGATGAAGCATGACATGATCATGACGCCCGGCAACCCCGTGTACTTTGACCATTACCAGGCTGGCCCCGAGGGCGAACCCCTGGCCATTGGCGGGTTCAACACCCTCAAGAAGGTCTATGAATACGAACCCATCCCCAAAGAACTGACTCCCGAGGAGGCAAAGCATGTTTTGGGTGCCCAAGCCAACGTCTGGACGGAGTACATCACCACCGCGGAGCACTTGGAGTACATGGTGCTGCCGCGCATGCTGGCGCTGGCCGAGGTGGTGTGGTCACCGAAGGAAAGCAAGGACTGGGTAAGCTTCAACCAACGCCTGCAAAAGCATTTCCGGGGCTTTGAACAGAGAGGCCTCCAGTACTCCCCGGGCAATTACACGGTAGAGATCACCCCATTGTCGGAGGCCGGGAAACTGCGGGTGCAACTCGCCTCAGATGTGGTGCACGGCGCCACCATCCATTTTACCACAGACGGCTCTGAACCTACCACCCAAAGCCCGCAGTACACCCAGCCGCTCAAGATTGATTCATCAGTGGTGATAAAGGCGGTTTCTGTGATGAACGGGAAAGTGATGGGCCTGAAAGCCGCCGAGCAAGCCTTCTCCGTGCACCAAGCCGTGGGGAAAGACGTGCAGTACGTGAACCCCGTGAATCGCCATTACCCCGCCAACGGCCCCAATTCCCTCACCGATGGGGTACGGGCGAAGCACGCGGTAGGCAAATACTGGCACGGCTTCAACGGCCGCGACCTGGTGGCCACCATAGACCTGGGCGCGGAGAAAACCGTGCGCAGCATCACCCTGGGTTGCCTCCAACACTACCGCGACTGGATTTTCCTGCCTACCGCCGTGACGTTTGAGGTGTCAGCCGATGGCCAGAGCTTCAAGGAGGTGCAAACAGTGGGGCACACCATCTCCGCAGACGAGCAGCAATCAACTATCCATGACTTCAAAGCTAGCTTCCCGGCCCGCAAGGCCAGGTATGTTCGCGTGACGGCTAAGGCCTTACCGGCCTGCCCCAAAGGACACAGCGGGGAAGGGCAACCCACGTGGCTTTTCGCGGATGAGATCATGGTGCAGTAAATCGGCCTGGGCCGAAAAAGGAAGTCGTTTAGAGGACGTTTTTTGCAAAGTAAGCCAAAAACTGCTACTACTTAAGAAAGTAAGAAAAGCGGATAGTTTTCCAGAAAAAGGAGAAAAACAGAGGCTTTGGATAACCGGAAAAACGACAATCGTCCTGGACGAAAAAGGCCTGTTTTGGTAAAAGGAAGGAAGAAACGTGGCCGGTGATTTGCCCACTAAAATGGCGTTTCAGAGCCGGTTTCTGAAAAAGGCGGGCAAAATAGAAACGCGGGGTTGCTCCAGTTCTAGCCGCTAAGAGGAACACAGAAGATAATTCAACCAAGCAAAAAGCCTAGGGGCTACTACATTCCCCAAGGCAGGAGCAACATATAAACTAAATTCAATTTTTAACACAACCCTCATCACATGAAATTGACCCTGAGCAAAAAGATGGTTGGCCTGGTGACCGCGTGTGCCTTGACTTTCCTGTCGGCCCCGTATTCGGTGGCCACCGGACAGGAGAAGGCGCCGCAACAGGCTATCTCCATTATTCCCCAGCCCGTGAAGTTGAGTCGCCAAAGCGGTAGCTTCGCCCTGACCAAAGACACCAAGATTTTTGTGGATGCCAAAAATGAGCAGCTTCGCAAGATAGGGGAGCAGTTGGCCGGCAGTTTCAAGGAAATGACCGGTATCCAGCCGGCCATCGTGCAGAAAGCACCGGACAAGAACGCCACCAACAGTATCTTCCTGACCCTTAAAACCCCGGTAGATACGCTGGGCGAGGAAGGCTATACCCTTAAAGTGCAGCCAGAGCGCGTGGTGTTGGCCGCCAAAACGCCTAATGGCTTATTCCTGGGCACCCAGACCATCCGGCAGTTGCTTCCCGCGCAGCCTACCACTTCCCCGGTAACCCTGCCCGCCCTGGAAGTGGTAGACAAACCCCGCTTCAGCTGGCGCGGCATGCACCTAGACGTGGCCCGTCACTTTTTCCCGGTGGAGTTTGTGAAGCGCTACATAGATTACCTGGCCATGCACAAGATGAACACCTTCCACTGGCATTTGACCGAAGACCAGGGCTGGCGCATTGAGATCAAGAAATACCCAAAGCTGACCCAGGTAGGCGGCTGGCGCGATGGTACCCTGATTGGGCACTACAGCAAGCAGCCGCACCAGTTCTCCACTGAGCGCCACGGCGGTTTCTATACCCAGGAGCAGATCAAAGAGGTGGTGAAATATGCCCAAGACCGCTATATCACGGTTGTTCCTGAGATTGAGATGCCCGGCCACGCGCTGGCCGCCCTCACCGCCTACCCAGAGCTTTCCTGCACCGGCGGGCCGTTTGAGGTAGAAAAGAAGTGGGGGGTGTTTGACGACGTGTTCTGCGCCGGCAACGAGAAAACCTTCACTTTTCTGGAAGACATCATGACCGAGGTGATGGCGCTGTTCCCCAGCAAGATCGTGCACATAGGGGGTGATGAGTCGCCTAAGACCCGTTGGGAAAAATGCCCTAAATGCCAGAAGCGCATCAAAGACCAAGGCTTGAAAGACGAGCATGAACTACAGAGCTACTTCATCCAGCGCATGGAGAAATTCATGAACGCTAGAGGCAGAACCATTATTGGCTGGGACGAGATCCTGGAAGGTGGCCTTGCCCCGAATGCCTACGTGATGTCCTGGAGAGGTACCGAGGGAGGCATTGCCGCCGCCAAACAGAAGCACTACGTGGTCATGACCCCGGGCTCACACGTGTACTTTGACCACTACCAGGGAGAACCTGGTCTGGAGCCAATAGCCATTGGCGGCCTCACCACTCTGGAGAAGGTGTACTCCTTTGAGCCTATCCCTTCCGTGCTGTCCGCTGACGAGAAGAAATACATCTTGGGCGCCCAAGCCAACGTCTGGACGGAGTACATCCCCACCACCCAGCAGGTGGAGTACATGATCTTCCCGCGTATGTCGGCTTTGTCTGAAGTGCTTTGGACGCCGGTGGCCAGGAAAGACTGGAATGATTTCCAGAACCGCATGCAACAGCAGTACAGACGCTACGCCACCATGGGCGTGAACTACGCCAAAAGCACGTTCAACGTGAAGCAGCAGATCAAAGTAGACCCTACCAAAGCCGCTGCTACGGTGACCCTGGCTACAGATGCCCTTGGCCCCCAGATCTACTACACCCTGGACGGATCTGCGCCTTCGCCAAAGGCGAATGCCTACACTGGGCCTTTCAACCTGGTGCAGTCCGCTGAAGTGAAAGCCGCCTCTTTCCAGGATGGCGTGCAGATGGGCAAGGTGAGCACGAAGAAGGTAGACATGCACAAGGCTTTTGGGCAAACCGTGAATCTGACCCACGCCCCGCACCGCACCTATACCGCCGCTGGCCCCTTGACGCTGGTAGACGGTCAGCAGGCTGCCAACAGCTTCACCAACGGTCAGTGGCTCGGTTTCCTGGGTACCGATGTGGAAGCCGTGATTGACCTGAAAGGGAAACAACGCATCAACAGCATCTCCAGCTCTTACCTGCAAACCAAAAACGACGGCATCCATCTTCCGGCCCGCGTGGAATACGCCATCTCTAAAGACGGTAAGAAATACAAGACGGTGAAAGTGTTCAGCGAAATAGCTGACAAACCGGGTGTGTTCAAAGAGGAACTGGTAGCCGAGGTGCCTAACAAAAAAGCCCGCTACGTGAAAGTGACTGCCCAAAACGGCCGCTCAGGCGCCAAGCCCGAGGAGAAGAAAGGCTGGTTATTCACTGACGAGATCATTGTGAAATAATCCGTTGCCCTTGCCAGAAAGCCTTTCTACCCCTAACCTGTTTCTTTGAGGCAGAATAGGTTTCAGGGCCCATTTTTAAAAATGGGCCTGTAAACCGGAACGGCTTTTACTCTTAGAATCGCCTGCCTATACCAATGGATTGGCAGGCGATTCTACCAATAGATCCAACCCAAGTTCTTACGTAGGAAAGCCCTACACCACTGCTCCTGGATCAAGCAGTGACCTACTGGTTCAAACGGGAAAATTTGGGCCCAAGGAATACCATCAGAAAAAAGGAATAAAGTAACCCCGCCTTTAAAGAGGGATGGGCCACCTGTAGCTGCACCCTTGAAAGAGGCCGTTACCCAAAATTAAATACTTAATCAGAACCGGTGCATCTTCTGTAGGAAGGTGACCCACATTGGCATGATCCATTTGAAGATTCAAAAGAAGGCCTTATTCGCGATTCTCCTGCTCCTGCTGGGAGTGTGCCAGGTGAGCTTGGCGCAGGCTGGCGATCAGACGTTGTTCTTCAAGAAACCGGCGGCTACATTCCATGAGGCACTGCCCCTGGGGAATGGCCAGTTAGGAGCCCTGATTGGAGGGAATCCGAGCCATGACCAGATTGTCCTCAATGAGAAATCCCTGTGGTCGGGTGGGGTGCAGGAAGCCGACCATCCTGCGGCCCACCTGTACCTGGGGCAGATCCAGAACCTCCTGTTACAAGGGAAAAACGCAGAAGCGCAGGCCCTGCTGCAAAAACAGTTTGTAGCTAAAGGCGCCGGGTCTGGAAACGGTAGCGGCAAAAACGTCCCGTTCGGGAGTTACCAGACCTTGGGCAAGCTGCATATTAAATGGGGAGACACCGCCGTAGCCTATACCCACTACCGCCGCACCCTGAACTTGGGCACCTCCACCGCCACCACTTCCTGGAAACGGGGCAACGTGACCTACACCCAGGAAGCCTTCCTGAGCATCCCTGACAAAATATTGCTCCTCCGGCTACGCTCCTCCGCAAAAGGAGGCCTGAATTTCACCACCACGCTCAGCCGCCAGGAAAATGCGCGGGTTTCCGCCAAGCCGAACCGGGTGGTGCTCACCGGGCAATTACCCAATGGCGACAAGCCGGGCATGCGGTTTATGGCGGCCGTGCAGGTGCAGGCTAAAGGAGGCCGAACCGTGGTCCAAGGCAGTGAACTCCAGGTCACCGGCGCTGATGAATGCCTGCTGCTCTGGACCGCCGCCACTGATTACAACCTGGCTGATTACACCCAACGCGGGCCGGACCCCGCCAAAACCGTGAACCAGGTGCTGGCGCAAGCCACTAAAATCTCGGTAGACCGGCTGAAGAAAAGGCATCTGGCATCCTTTGGCGATTATTGGCACCGGAACCAGTTCCAGTTGCAGGGCGCAGCGGCGGGCGTAGATACCTTGAGCACGCCAGAACGGCTCATCCGGTATGCGCAGAACAAGCCAGACCCCCAGTTGCCGGCTTTGTATTACAACTTCGGGCGGTACCTATTGATCTCCTCTTCGCAGCCGGGAGGCTTGCCCGCCAATCTGCAGGGCCTCTGGGCCGAGGAACTGCAAACTCCCTGGAACGGCGATTACCACCTCAACATCAACCTACAGATGAATTACTGGCCGGCAGAACCCACCGGCTTGGGTGACTTGGCTGCTCCGCTGCATGCGTTTACCGCGGGTTTAGTAAAAACCGGGCAGAAGACGGCGAAGGCCTATTACAACGCCCCCGGTTGGGTGGCGCACGTTATTTCCAATCCCTGGGGCTTCACCTCGCCGGGCGAAGGAGCCAGTTGGGGGTCCACCCTTACCGGAGGCGCCTGGCTCAGCCAGCATCTGTGGGAGCATTTCCAGTTCACCAGAGATTCCGCCTTCCTGGCCAAGTACTACCCGGTGATCAAAGGCGCGGCCACGTTTCTGGCGTCTATTCTGGTAGAAGAGCCCAAAAAGAAATGGCTCGTGACGGCGCCTTCCAACTCCCCCGAAAACACCTACGTCATGCCCTCGGGGTTCAAAGGCCAGACGGTGATGGGGCCCGCCATGGACCTGCAGATTTGCCGTGAGATCTTCGGGTATAGCCTGGAGGCCGCCCGCATCCTGAAGAAAGATGCGGCCTGGGCCGAGAAGATCGGTCAGATCAGGCAGCGGCTGGCCCCTAACCAGATTGGTGCCGCCGGTGACCTGAATGAGTGGCTGGAAGATTGGTCAGACGCGGAGCCAACCCACCGGCATGTGTCGCACCTGTATGCCCTGCACCCTTATGACGAGATCACCCCCTGGGCCACGCCGCCATTAGCCCAGGCCGCCCGTGAGACGCTTAAGCAAAGGGGAGATGGCGGCACCGGTTGGTCAAGAGCCTGGAAGATCAATTTCTGGGCGCGGCTTGGCGACGGCGACCATGCCCTTCTCCTGTTTAAACAATTGCTGACACCCGTGATCCCGTCCAGTGGCATGAACACCCGTTCCGGGGGTACCTATCCCAACCTGTTCTGTGCCCACCCGCCCTTCCAGATAGACGGCAACTTTGGGGGTACCGCCGGCCTGGCGGAGATGCTGCTGCAAAGCCATGGTCCGGAGAATGTGATCCGTTTGTTGCCTGCCTTGCCTTCAGACCCGGACTGGCAGAAGGGGCGGGTGAAAGGCATGCGGGCCCGGGGTGCCTTCGTGGTGGACTTCGCCTGGGAAAGCGGCCAGGCCGTGCAGGCGAAGGTAGTCTCCCTCCAGGGCGAACCCTGCCGGATTCTTTTGCCGCCCAATGCCACCGTGGTGGATGCAGGAGGGAAGACTTTGGCAAAAACAACTGAAAACGCCGCGGAGGTAAGGTTCAAAACCGTGAATAACGGCGTCTACCAAATCAGCATCAAGCGGTGAGGGTAGGGGAAAGTACTAAGCCGGAAGTGGTTGTTTTAGGTTTTTAGGTCGTTTTTAAAAAAAAGGTGCCTAAACCGCCGGAGCCTTTTCTAAGATAGAAGTGCTTCATGGGAAGGTAGGGAAGATCCTTCAGGCTAAACTCCTTGCCTCCAGAAACTGGAATCAAGGGTACTTTAAATGGGGGTAGGCCAAGTGCCGGAAACGATGAGTTATCCCTTGCAATTGGCCTATGGAGCCGTCGTCTTAAGAAGAAAGTAATGAAAGTTTTGTATGAGGTATCGTATTCCTTTCGGGGTAGAAAATAAGGTAAGGAAGGTTGGCCTACTGCTGGGGCTGGCCGTGCTGGTTGCCTGCCAGAAGCCTGGCAGCAACGTCGCCCCTGGTATTTCCCCGCTGGGGGGAAAGCAAGGCCAGGCGGCGGTCCGCCCGAAGACCCCTATCATGGGTTGGGCCAGCTGGAATAATTTCAGGGCCAACATCTCCGAGGAGATCATCCGGTCGCAGGCTGATGCCATGGTGTCCACTGGAATGAAGGCGGCCGGCTATTCCTACCTGAACATTGATGACGGCTTCTTTGGGGGCCGCGATGCGGAAGGAAACTTACTGGCCCATCCCACCCGGTTTCCGGGGGGAATGAAGGCCCTGAGCCGGTACATCCATTCCAAAGGCCTTAAGGCGGGAATCTACTCTGACGCCGGCATCAACACCTGCGCTTCTTACTGGGACAAAGATACCGTGGGGGTAGGCATGGGGCTGTACGGCCACGAAGAGCAGGACCTGCGGCTGATGCTACAGGAGTGGGACTATGACTTTATCAAAGTTGACTGGTGCGGTGGCGACTGGCTGGGGCTGGACGAGCAGACCCGGTATACCCACATTGGGCAACTGATAAGGCAAATCAAACCGGAGGCCGTGTACAATGTGTGCCGCTGGAAGTTTCCGGGTACCTGGGTGGTGCCCCTGGCAGATTCCTGGCGCATTTCCGGGGACATAGACAACACCTTCGCCTCCGTGATGCATATTGTGGATCTCAACGCCAACCTCTGGAAACACTCCTCCCCGGGCCATGTCAATGATATGGACATGCTGCAGGTGGGCCGGGGTATGAGCTATGAGGAAGATAAGACCCACTTTACCATGTGGTGCATGATGAACTCGCCCTTGCTGGCCGGAAATGATTTGCGCCGAATGACTCCGCAGACCATCAGTATCTTGACCAATAAGGAGCTGATTGCCTTAAACCAAGACAAATTGGGGTACCAAGCCCGGCGCCTGCAAGACCAGGGAGAGCTGGAAGTATGGGCCAAGCCCCTCCGCTCCACCATGAGCGGCCAGGTGGCGGTGGCGCTGCTTAACAGGTCGGCACAGAAAGCTACCATGGCGCTCCAGCCAAATTCGGTGGGGCTGGAGGCGGCCAGAGGCTATACCATCCGCAACCTGTGGGAGAAGAAAGAGTTGCCGCTTTCCACCAGCAAGAAGATGAGCTTTGAAATTCCGGCGCACGGCGTGGTAGTGCTGAAGGTAACGGGTACCGCCCGGCCTTTCAATGTCTTTCAATACAAATAACCATCGCCTTACCCGCCGCTTACCTTTTTAAACACCTATTACTGCCCTTTATGACCAAGAAACCTTACTTAAAGAAACATTTTTTCGGCCTGCTGGCTTTGTTACTGCTTTTTGCCTTGGACGGGCGCGCTTCTGATACATTGCGGGTGACCACCCACCAAAAGGTGACCGTGGTCACTGACCCCAGCAAGGGCACCAAGCATCATAAAGCCTGGGGCGTGTTCCCGAAGGTGAAAGAAGACATCCGCAGCATAAAATTGAAAGTACGCATGGGCTGCCCTGATAACATGCGCTGCGCCGACTGGGACTACAAAGACCATATCACCATCCGGAGGACCGGCGGGGTGAAAGGCGCCTCCCTGGATTATGAGGTTGCCCGCATGCTCACGCCCTATGGCGGGGCCTTCGCCAAAGACTGGCAGTTTAACTGGGAAGTGGACGTGACAGATTTCAGCCTGCTCCTGCGTGATAGCGTGGAGATAGACTATGAACACACCGGTTGGGAGCCTAACGAAGACCGCGGCTGGAGCGTGACTCTGGAGTTTGAGATCATCAAAGGGAAACCCGCCCGGCAGCCCATTGCCATCCAGAAGATCTATGACGGTGCCTACCGGTACGGCGACAGCGCCAAAGACATTGAGACCCTCTTGAAGCCTGTTTCTTTCCAGGCGAACCCGCAAGCTTCCATGGCCCGCCTGCGGGTGGTGCAGACCGGACATGGTATGGACAAACCAGACAACTGCGCCGAGTTCTGCAATAAATACCGCGAGATCTGGTATGACGGGAAAATGATTGACAAGCGCGACATCTGGAAAAAGTGCGGCGACAACCCTTTATATCCTCAGGCCGGCACCTGGGTGTACGACAGAGCCAACTGGTGCCCTGGTGACCTCATGCAGCCGGACCTCTATGACCTGGCGGTAAAGCCGGGTGGGCAGCATTCCGTGGACATCAACATGCAGCCCTATGTCTCCTCTAACCCCAGCGCTGACGAATTCATCACAGCCTATCTGATTCAGTACAAAGCGCCAGAAGCCAAGCATGACGTAGCCCTGGTAGACGTGATGGTTCCTTCCTCCAAAGACGCCTACCGGCGGCTGAACCCCGCTGGCGCCCAGCCGCAAATCCTGATCAAAAACCTGGGGGCTGAGCCCTTGCGGGAGGTGAAGGTACGGTACGGCACCAAGGGCTTCCCCCGGAAAGAATATACCTGGAAGGGCGAATTGGCCCCGGCCGCCGAGCAACACTTGGTATTACCCGGCCTCCTGCACGGTCAGGGAGAGAAAAATGAGTTCGAGGTAGAACTCCTGAAACCGAATGGGAAAAAGGACAAATACACGGCAGATAACAAGATGAGCAGCAGGTTTACGGCCGTGCCCGGCCAGGATAGCGTGCTGATCGTGTACCTGATGACCAACCGCCAACCCGAGCAAACCAGCTATTCTGTTAAAAACGCAGCCGGAAAAGTAGTGAAGGAACGGGCGGCCGGTACGCTCAAAGCCAACACCCTCTACCGTGACACCCTGTATTTAGATAAAGGAACCTACACCTTCAGCCTCCTGGACGCCAAAGGCGATGGACTGGAGTTCTGGGCCAACCCCAGAGGCGGTCGCGGCAAGGCCCGGTTGCTCAACCAGCAAGGCGCCATGCTCCAGGACTTTGAATCAGACTTTGGATCTTCTGTGCAGTACTCCTTTACGGTAGGTGGCCCAAAGGCGCCCGTAGCGGACCTTAGTTCTTTTGGCCTGTACCCCACGCGCACCAATGACAGCACTACCTTTGATTACTACGCCAACTCGCCCCAGGATGTGCTGGTGCAGATTGTCACTGATCCGGGCAACGTGGTGGTACACGAGCAAACCTATAAACAGATCAGGGAAGGGATCTTCACCTATGACCTAAGCCACCACCCCAAAGGAAGGTTTTACCTTAAGGTCTTGATTGGCGGCGAAGAGAAATTCAAAAAGCGCATCAGGCTGAAGGAGTAAGATCCTGTAAAAAAGACTAGGCACCAACCGGCTGCTGTTACCTGATTCCCAGGTGGCAGCAGCCGGTTGACGTTTCCAAGGAATTTTTAGATGAATAGGCCAAAAGAATGCCTTATCCATTTTAGGAGCCGGTTGACTGAAAATCCCGTAATCCAGTACACAAAAGTCTGTTCTTGTTGGCTAGTCCTGTTCCTGCATTGGGGAAGGAATTTTATAGGGGAAAAGTACTTAAGGAAGTAGACGTCAACGTCGCCGGGCTCTTTAGAGGCTATTTTCGCAAAGAAGGGGTAAAACATAGATATACTATTTAAGGAGGTTAGGCACATAATCGTATGGGTGAGGCTGTGCCCTAGAGAAAGCCGAGTATTCCTGGCAAAGGATGAAATGCTCAGCAGTGCCCATGTAGGTGAAGGAGATTCTAAACCCAGGAGCTATTGTGGAAGCTAAGAAATAGTCCCGTTTCCCGGTACATCAGAATATGAAAATGCCGGAGAAAGATGCCTCGCGTAGGTGTCCTCAAGAAGTATAGAACGGGTATATCCCTTAATTTCTTAAAACCGAGGCCTAAAGCTGCTTTCCGTAAAAAGCCACCTTTCCGCTGGAGGTGAAGACAATTACTGCCTTGGTAAAAGTGTCCTTTTTTTACAAGTGGACGGTAGTAATTAAAAAAATCAAAAAGTTTTTTTAATTATTTAAAACAAACACTACCTTGTTAACATAAATTTAATTTCAGGGGTAAACCAAGGCTTAAATTAGATGTTTGACAAGCAAACCGGTTATAAGAGGAGTGTCATCAAGTTCTTATATTTTACTAA
Source organism: Rufibacter glacialis (assembly GCF_008271745.1). Lineage (GTDB taxonomy): Bacteria > Bacteroidota > Bacteroidia > Cytophagales > Hymenobacteraceae > Nibribacter > Nibribacter glacialis. The sequence continues at coordinate 331,848 of NZ_VKKZ01000022.1, forward strand.
GGAGCTCTCGTGTGCAGACCTAAGTAAACTTACCAAAAAGAGCCTTCCTCTGGTGACAAAGGTGCTGAATGAACTCATCGCAGAAGGGGCCGTGGTAGAGAATGGCTATGCGCACTCCACCGGAGGAAGAAGGCCCCAGATGTATTCCCTTAAAAAAGACCTGATGTTCGTGGTTTCTGTGGCCATGGATCAGTTAGTCACCAGGATTGCCCTTCTGGACATGCACAATACCTTAGTGGGTGAGGTGGAACAGATTGACCTGCCCCTCACGGATAACCCCAACGCGTTGCCCCAACTGGCAGACTACATTGATTCTTTCATCACCCAAACAGGGGTAGATAAAGATAGTGTTGTTGGGATTGGTATTGGAATGCCTGGGTTTGTGGATGTGGAGAAAGGAGTCAACCACTCTTTCCTGAAGACAAGCCAAGGAAGTATTGTAAGCCACATTGAGGCTGTAGTAGGGCTTCCGGTGCTCATTGACAATGATTCCAGCCTGGTAGCCTTGGCCGAGCAGAAATTCGGCGTCGCCGTCAAAAAAAAGAACGTCATGGTGCTCTCCCTGGGGTGGGGCATTGGGCTAGGTATGATCCTGAATGGAGAATTGTTCAGAGGAGACAATGGCTTTGCGGGCGAATTCAGCCACATTCCCCTTTTCACCAACAATAAGATATGTAGTTGCGGCAAAAGCGGCTGCCTGGAAACAGAAGCCTCTTTGTTGGTGGTAGTTGAAAAAGCAACCCAAGGCATAAAGGAAGGCAAGGTCACGATCCTACAGAACCTGCCTACCGACAGTGTAGAGGAAGCCTCCAATATAATCATGGAAGCGGCTCAAAGAGGAGACCGCTTCGCCATTGAGCTGTTCTATGAAATTGCCTATAATATAGGGCGAGGGATTGCCATTTTGATCCATTTACTTAACCCTAAATTGATTGTGCTAAGCGGAAGAGGTTCCCAGGCCGGGCGACTGTGGCTAGCTCCCATCCAGCAAGCCATTAATGAACATTGTATTCCTAATATCTCAGAGAATGTAGAGGTCAAGGTTTCTTCTTTGGGGCACCAAGCTGAAGTGATAGGTGCCGCAGCATTGGTGATGGAGAACTATGATAAGAGCAGGAGTAAAGGAGGGAAAAAAAGTGCTGTGCTACTGGCTCACTAACAAAAAAGAAGGTAAGACTTCTAAAGAAGTTAAGATTTCAAGCCGACTGACGTCTACCTCCCTTTCAGAAAAGTAGGCTTTCTGAAAGGGAGGTTAGGAAATGGAGAAGATGCTTGCTGGGTAGAAGCCGGCAGGATTTGGTGGCAGTTTTTCTCTTGTTTGGAAGAAGTGATGGAAAGCTCACAATGTAACCTGCCATCCTTGGACCAGGATTCTGATATAACTCAATGCATTCATTGTATTGTCAAATAATACGAGCATTTGACAAAAAATACTTAAGTAGGCAGGTTTTTTAGGTTAAAAGAGTGTGTACGAACACACTAATTAACTCATTAATTAAATTTATTTTTATCAAACTATTATTTATGATCTAAAATACCTACCTTATTGATGTTATAGTTGCGTGGACGGACAATATTTTCAATAAGGTAACTTGTTTTATAAGTATCTACTTGACACTTCCAAAAAAAGTGTCCGCGATACTGTTATGCGAAAAATTACTTTCTGTATTGTTTGAGTGTCATTTTAACTAATTATAAACCAATTCCTGTATGAAAAACAATTACAAACTACCCATTCTGTTGCTATTAGCGGGCTCTATGAGCGTGCCCGTTAACGGCCAGATGTTGGCTGATCTCAGGAAGAAGAGTCCTGGGGTAGGAGCCGCCCAAAACTTAGGCACTAATTCAACTGCTTTCCAACAATCCACACCGGTGGAAGGGAAAGTTACTTCCGCTAACGGGGAGCCGCTGGCCGGAGTAACGGTTATGGTAAAAGGCACTACCACCGCTGTTTCTACGGGCATTGACGGAACTTTTAAGATAAATGCACCCGCAGGCGGTACCCTTGTCTTTACCTTTATAGGGTTCCAGAGGCAAGAAGTAGCAGCGGCAGGCAAGGCCAACATCACTGTCACCTTGCAGGAAGATTCAGAAGCGCTGGATGAGATTGTGATTGTAGGCTTTGGTACCCAGAAGAAAGCCAACCTGACGGGTGCAGTTTCTACTATTGATGCCAAAGCGCTTGAATCTAGGCCTGTCCAAAATGTAAGCCAGGCCCTGCAAGGCCTTATACCGGGTCTTAATTTGCAAACAGCAGGCTTAGGAGGAGAATTAAACCAAAACCTAAATTTCAATATAAGAGGGGTTGGACAAGTAGGTACTTCCACCAGTTCAATGCCTTTGGTATTGATTGATGGCATGGAAGGAGTTTTAAATGCCATTAATCCGCAGGACATAGAATCTATTACAGTTCTTAAAGATGCGGCAGCTTCCTCCATTTATGGGTCTCGGGCTCCTTTTGGGGTTATTTTAGTGACCACTAAGAAAGGCAAGGCAGGAAAAACTACGGTTAATTATAACAATAATTTCCGAGCTACCAGCCCTATTGGGTTACCTACTATGTTGGACTCCCATACGTTTGCACTTTACTGGAATGAAGCCGCCGCGAATGATGGGGAAGGGCCTAAGTTCAGCCAAGCCGTGCTAGACCGAATAGTGCAGTTCCAAAAAGGGGAAATCAAGGATGCGACTGTTCCCAATGCCAACGGGAGGTATGAGTATTATACCGGTTCAAACGCCAATACTGATTGGTTTAAAGAGCAATACAAAAAGTATGCTTTTTCCCAAGACCATGCCATCAGTCTGAACGGGGGCTCTGAAAATACCCAGTTCTATGCTTCCTTGGGTTATCTAAACCAGGGAGGGTTGTCTAAGTTTTCTGGTGATGGATTCCAACGTTATACCGCCACTGGTAAAATAAGCACTACCGTTAGTAAATATGCGAAGTTGGTTTACACTTCTAGGTACGTGCGGGAAGATTTCTCCAGAGCCTCGCATATGAATGATTTGTATTACCATAACATTGCCCGTCGCTGGCCTACCATCCCTGTCAAAGATCCTAATGGACATTATTCAGACCCTAGTGAAATCGCACAGTTGTTAGATGGGGGCCAAACCAAGGACCAGCGGGATAATGTTGTCCAGCAGGGCCAGATTACCATTACTCCTGTCAAAGGGTGGAATATCATTGCTGATCTTAATTACCGTATTACTAATTATAATCTCCATAGTGATATTACTCCCGCCTATGCTTATGATGCCAATCAGAACCCTTATGCGTTAGCAGTTGGGTATAATCCAGCCGAGTATACTTCTGTTAATGAGTCTGTTAGAAAAGACAATTTTTTTGGGGCTAATCTTTATTCCAACTATGAGTTCAAAGTAAAGGACAGCCACAATTTCAAAGTGTTAGGTGGGTTTAATACTGAACTTTTAAAGTTCCGTACCTTGGCAGGCTTCCGCACTGGCCTTATCACTGCTGAACTTCCCACTATCAATACGGCTATGGGTGACAGCAGGGTTTCCGATGGGCAGTACGGCCACTGGTCTACTGCTGGTTTCTTTGCTAGGTTGAACTATGATTACAAGGGACGGTACCTCTTGGAAGTAAATGGCCGCTATGATGGTACTTCCCGGTATATAAGAGAAAAGCGGTGGAATGTATTCCCATCGGTCTCTGCGGGCTGGAATATTGCGGAAGAGAGCTTCTGGGCGTTTGATAAGATCCAGGTATTAAAGTTTAGAGCCTCTTATGGTGAATTAGGGAACCAGAATACTAATAATCTTCATCCTTTCTTCGCCACCCTTCCTGTTTTCTCAAATAATGGAACCTGGTTGGTAAATGGGATAAGGCCAAATACAGCTAATTCTCCTGGCTTGATTAGTGAGTTTCTTTCCTGGGAAAGGATAACCACTATGAACGTAGGGTTTGATTTAGGGGCCTTCAATAATAAACTGGCTCTAAACCTTGATTTCTACAAGCGTAAGACCCTTGACATGGTAGGGCCAGTGCCGGACCTGCCAGCAACTCTTGGCGCCCAAGTGCCATTCTACAATAACTCTGATATGGAGTCAAGAGGATTTGAAATTGAAGCCAAATGGCAGGATCGTATTGGGCAGCTAGGGTATAGTGTTCGTGCGGTACTCTCTGATGACCAACAAAGAGTAACTAAATATCTTAACGTTACCGGGGATGTTAATAATTGGTATAATGGAAGAAAAGTAGGCGAGATATGGGGATATACCACTGTGGGAATAGCCAAGACTAAAGAAGAGATGGAGGCCCACCTGGCTACTACAAGCCAAAGTTTATTAGGAGGCAACTGGGGAGCAGGTGATATCATGTATGCTGATTTAAATAAAGACGGCAAAGTGAATGGGGGGGCCTTCACCTTAACTGACAAAGGAGACCGTTCTATCATTGGGAACAGCAGCCCTAGGTATAGATTCAGTCTGGACCTAACTAGTGACTGGAAAGGATTTGACATGAGAATTTTACTTCAAGGCGTAGGTAAAAGAGATTACATGCCAAATGGTCCCTATTTCTGGGGTGCCTCAGGAGGAATGTGGCAATCTGCCGGTTTTGCAGAGCACATGGATTTCTTCCGTGATGAAAATTCTGGAATGGTGAAGGCAGGTAAAGCTGAGGTAAACCTTGATTCTTATTTCCCTAAACCCTATTTCAATACTGGTAAAAACCAACAGTCTCAAACACGTTATTTGCAAAATGCGGCTTACGTAAGACTAAAAAATGTGCAGATCGGATACACAATTCCTGAAAGATTCACCTCAGTGGCAAGAGTTTCCAGAATGCGTGTCTATTTGTCCGGCGAAAACCTGCTAACCTTTACTAAGTTGATTGATATTTTCGATCCGGAAACTGTAGCTCTCAGTGGCTGGAACGATGGGAAAACATACCCATTGGGAAAAGTCCTTTCTGGAGGCCTTAGTGTAACCTTCTAATTTGTCTTAAAATGAAAAAAAGTATATCTGTTAAATTATACACGGCTTTGGCTTTTTTAGGCCTTTTTGGAGCTACTAGTTGCAATGAATTTCTGGACCGGGAGCCATTATCCTTGGTGCCACCTTCTAAATATCTGTTGACGGAGAGTGACTTGGCATCTTATACCATTGCCCGCTACAACTTTCCAACACACAATGGATTCAATGTAGGAACGCATGGTAATGATAACCATACTGATAATCAGGCTACTACTAATGCCGCTACCCGCTGGGTACCGGGGGAATTTCGGGTTCCGCAATCTGGAGGAAATTGGGAGTTTTTCAATATCCGTCATATAAATTACTTCCTTGGGGATGTGGTACCGCGCTGGAAAGAAGGTAAAATCAAAGGCAATGCTACCAACATAAACCATTACGTAGGAGAGGCATACTTTCTGAGGGCATATGAATACCTAAATAAAGTACAAGCTTTCGGAGACTTTCCAATAGTCAAAACGGCCTTCCCAGATGTACCAGAATTGCTGGTGGCTGCCTCTAAACGGAGACCAAGAAATGAGGTTTCGCGGTTCATCCTCTCAGACCTTGATTCTGCCATTCAGTTTCTGAGTGCAACCCCTCCAGGGGGCAAAAACAGGATTTCTAAGAATGCTGCCCTACTATTGAAATCCCGGGCTGCCCTCCATGAGGCTTCCTGGCTCATGTACCACAAGGGAACTGCCCATGTACCAGGTGGCCCTAACTGGCCTGGTGCCGGAAAAGTAGAGAACTTCAGCATCAACATTGACGCAGAGATTGACTTCTTCCTCACGCAGGCTATGGCATCTGCTGAGGTGGTAGCAGAGGCTGTGCCATTGGTGGCCAACACCAAAGACAATGGGTATAACTCCTCTCAGAACCCATATTTTAACATGTTTGGAGATCAGGACATGAATAAATATTCTGAGGTGCTGTTGTGGCGTCGGTATGACCCTACGTTGGGTATTAACCATAACGTAAACCACTACATCAACCAAAACGGTGGTAATACGGGTTATACCAGAGGGTATGTGGAAAATTTTCTGATGGCAAATGGCTTGCCTATCTATGCCGCTGGTTCAGGGTACAAAGGCGATGATTCTATTTCTACCGTGAAGGAAGGCCGCGATAACCGCCTTCAACTGTTCATGAAAGCCCCTGGTGATTTGCGCTATACAGACAGAACCAATACCAACGGTACTCTTATTTTGGAAGGTAAACCAGACATCATAGGCTTGGTTGAAACCCGGTATGTGACGGGGTATGCGGTGAAAAAAGGCTTCTCTTACTTATGGGCAAATTCACAAGGTAGCATGGGGTCAACCGGGAGCATCGTCTTTAGAGCAGTGGAGGCCTACTTGAACTACATAGAGGCTTCTTACTTAAAGGAAAAAACCCTGAATAGCAAAGCCACCAAGTATTGGAGAGCGATCAGGGAGAGAGCTGGGGTGAACCCTGATTTCAACATTACCATTGCCGCTACCAACATCAACGAAGAGGCCAAAAATGATTTTGCGGCTTATTCAGCAGGAAAACTCCTTACGGACATGACCTTGTACAACATCAGGAGAGAGAGACGCTCTGAATTCATTGCCGAAGGTATGCGGTACACAGACCTTAAGCGCTGGAGAGCGATGGATCAACTTAAAACCACTCCTTATATCATTGAAGGTTTCAAGCTTTGGGGCCCAATGCAGGAATGGTACAAAGATCCTACCAAGGGTACTTCTCTTCTCATTGAGGCAGGTACCCCAGGTAAAACAGCTAACGTTTCTAAGAAATCATCCAGTCTGTACCTACGGCCTTATCAGGTTAACTTGACAGCCACTAACTTAGTTAGAGATGGGTACAGATGGGCATTCGCGCATTACTTGGAACCAATTCCTATCAAGGAATTCCTGCTTACTAGCCAGAACAATGACCTAAGCACCTCTGTCATCTACCAGAACCCTGGTTGGCCTACAGTAGTTAACTCAGGAGCGACAGAGTAACTTTTTTCGCTTGAAGTCATTCTTCTGACTATTAAAAACTTTTGGACACGGGGTAGTGGGGTAGAACCTATTACCCCGTGTCATAATGTTTGGCCAGTGGTGAATTCCTAAATACCCAAAATGGAATATTGAGAGGCCTGCATGTCTCAACCACTTGTACTTCTTGTGCCTGCTTTTGAAGCCATCTAACAACCAATGCTTTCATAGATCTTTCCTTCTACTGCTCTTTTTAAAAAACAGCCCGCAAAGAATTTAGGAACAGGTAAGCCCCCGGATTTTACGGTTCCAATCCCACCACAGAGCAGAAAAAGATAACTGTGATTTATTGATTTGTCAAGCATCTGAATAGGACGTAGAAGCCGACGCTGTTCCTCTGGGTACCAATATTCCCCTACTTTACCTCCTCCTGAAATGATGAAAAAACTTTACGTTTTCCTGTTACTCTTGTGCACTGGTTGCGCTACGGTGCCCCAGAAAGGAACCACCTCAGACTGGACCCTGCTTTGGGAGGATGAATTCAATAAAGACGGCGCCCCAGACCCCAGCAAGTGGAGCTATGCGGGTCGGAGATCCCCGGATTGGGCCTGCTATTGCGCCGATAACCCAGAGATCACCTATGTGAAAGACGGGTTGCTTTATCTGAAAGCCGTTCTGAACCAAGACAAAAACGATACCGCCAAATACCAAACGGCCTGTATCCACACCAAAGACAAGTTCGTCTTTACTTATGGCAAGGTGGAGGTGAGGGCCAAGCTCTCCAAGGGCAAAGGTTCCTGGCCGGCTATCTGGCTCATGCCGCAGGACAGCAAATACGGCGGTTGGCCTAAAAGCGGGGAGATTGATGTCATGGAGCACTTGAACTATGATACCATCTTTTACCAGACCCTGCACAGCGAGTACATTGACCAGATGAATCAGAAAAAGAATCCGTTGTACTTCGCCACCCCTGCATTTAAAGAAGGAGAATTCAATGTGTTTGGGTTGGAGTGGTATCCAGACAGAATGGATTTTTTCGTCAACAACCAGAAAACCTTCACCTATCCCAGAATAGAGAACGCAGATGCACGCCAGTGGCCCTTTGACCAGCAGTTCTACCTCATCCTGAACCAAGCCCTGGGGGGGAACTGGGTAGGCACCATCAAAGATGAGGATCTGCCCGTGCAAATGGTGGTGGATTGGGTAAGGGTGTTCCAAATGCAGGATTCACAGAAGAAGCCGGTAAACGTGCTCAAATAAGGCTCCCAAAAGGAGACATTTTTTCAGAGCTTGTTTAATGGCTATTTTCTTAAAAACCCAGCAAAAAGGTTGATTCCTACCATTGCTAGGAGCGCTAAGGCCCCAAGGTCTTTTCCTTTCAAGTTGCTTTTAATTCTATGTATAGTATGCTTGCCAGTTGTTCTAAAAGAAGTTTTTTAGTTATCCTGCTTTCCTGTTTCTCTTTGCTCTCCTGGGCGCAGCAGGTGCTGCCACAACCCCAGGAAGCGGTAATCAGTCAGGAGGGTTTTGTGCCTGTCCGGCCTTATCGGGTTAGTGGATTACCCGCCAGTGAACAATCCGTTCTGGCGTTGTTGAAGGCTGGGTTGCCCATCACCCAGAAGGGGAAATCCCTTCCTCTGAAAATCTCGAAACTGAAAGAGAAAGATGCTCGCCTGCAACGCTCAGGCGCGTACAAGCTCACGGTTACTCCGCAGAAAATAACCATTGAAGCCTTTGACGACCGGGCCACCTTTTATGCGGTACAAACGCTTCTCCAGCTAACCAAGAAAGATAAAAATGGCCAGGTAACGCTCTTGCCCGCCACCATTGTGGATTTTCCGGATGTGGCGTACCGGGGTACGGTAGAGGGATTTTACGGCGAGCCCTGGAGCCATGCCGACCGCTTGGAGCAATTGCGGTTCTACGGCAAACTGAAGCTGAATACCTACATCTACGGTCCTAAAGACGACCCTTACCATTCTTCCCCCCACTGGCGGGATCCCTATCCGGCCAAGGAGGCGGCCCATATCAAAGAGCTAGCCGACGTAGCCAAACAGAACAAGGTGGAGTTTGTGTGGGCCATCCATCCGGGCAAAGACATCAAATGGAACCAAGCAGACAGCGCGGCCGTGTTGGCCAAGTTCAACCTGATGTATGACCTGGGGGTGCGGGCGTTCGCGGTCTTTTTTGATGACATCTCGGGGGTAGGTACGGATGCCCACATGCAAGCCAACCTCCTGAACCACATCCAGCGGAACTTCATCAACCAGAAAAAAGACGTGGCCCCGCTCATCATGTGCCCTACTGAATACAACAAGGGCTGGGCGAACAAGAAAGAAGGTACCTATCTTGACATTCTGGGCCAGAAACTAGACCCCGCCATCCACGTCATGTGGACGGGCAACCGCGTGGTAGACGATATCACCAAAGAAGGCCTGGAGTGGGTGAACCGGAGAATCAAGAGACCCGCCTACGTGTGGTGGAACTTCCCGGTAAGTGACTATGTGCGCAACCATCTGTTGATGGGGCCTTCCTATGGCCTGGACCAGCAGGCGGCCCAGGATATGTCGGGCTTTGTCTCTAACCCCATGGACAAAGCAGAAGCATCAAAACCGGCTATCTTCAGTGTGGCTTTGTATAGCTGGAACCTGCAGGCGTATCATCCCCAGAAAGCCTGGGAAGCGGCCCATGCCTTCCTCATGCCCGAGGCCACCGCGGCCTTCAGAACCTTCAGCGCGCACAACAGTGACCCGGGCCCCAACGGTCACCTTTACCGCCGCGAGGAATCAGTAGAGCTTAAGCCCCATTTGCAGTCCTTTCTGGAGGCGTACCGGAGCGGGCAATACCCGGCGGAAGCAGGAAAACTACTCGCCCAGGAATTCAGGAACATAGAAGCTGCTGGTCCTGAGATCAGGACTAAGAGCACGAACCAGCGGCTGGTAGAGCAGATAGCCCCCTGGCTGGTTCAGTTCAACTATTTAGGAAAAGCCGGTAAACACGCTATGTTTATGGCAGAGAAGAAGGCCAGCGGTCAACCTGGCTCGGCCTGGGCCGAATACCTGCGCGTGGAAGCCTTACTGGACAGCATGGCCCTGGTAAATTTGACGCTCAACCAGAACCCCTACCAACCGGGGGTGAAAACCGGGGCCTTGCATGTGAAGCCTTTTGTAGAGGAACTCTTCCAGCATACCGGCCGCTCCTTCCTGAACCAGAAAGAAGCTTCTGGTCAACCTGCCCAGGCAGATGCTTTGGTGAACGCCCCCTACAGCAAAGCGGTCCGGTTTGCCTCGCAGCCGCTGGTGTTCAACAACCAAGGCCTTTCGTTTTCGCCCATGCTGGAGACCGTGTTCCTTGACACCACCGAATACCTGGGCCTGAAAATGGGAGATGCCTGGCAGGCGACTGCCTTGTCTTTCAATTTTTCCACCAACAACCTGGGTGCCTGGGGCGTATTGGAGGTTTCCTCAGATGCCAAGACGTGGAGAACGGTGCCCCTGACCGAACAGCGCGGCAAAGGAAGAGTGGAGTTCGCTGACCCTTCCATCCGGTATGTGCGGTTCAGGAACAACTCTGCCAAAAGACAGAACTTCTACCTCAAAGAATACCGGCTGGAAGTGAAGCCAAAGGTAGGCCAGGACCCCTCTCTCTTCGCCTATGACAAAAGCATCAACACGTACCAAACCATTAAGGGAGGCCAGCCCGTGACGGTAAAGCTGCCCGCAGAATTGAAAGGTAGTCCGCTGACCGTGTTGCTAAGAACAGATGGTGTTCCCGTGACCATTTCGGTTCCTGGTAAAAAGGGGACTCGTCAAACCATTTATAGGGGCAGTGAGGCTTATGTGACCCTGGCGGCCAGCCAATTGAAGAACGTTTCCCAGCTGGTCTTTTCCTCTGAGGCCGCCCAACCCATTAGGATCTATGAAATCGTGAAAGGGCAATAAACAGGAAGGACCCTCCTTTTGGGGCAGTTTCAAGGAAAGAGACTCTCAAACAAGGCGCTTGCAGGCAAGACATTCAAGCTATCTATTTTGTTTGAACGGTCCACTTTCTACCGATTTTGTCATTCTGAAAGGATTTTGGTGCGAACTGGAAAGGCTTTGTTGAACCGCCTTTACCGTTCTCTCACAAGATCCTTTCAGAATGACATAGAAACAGGGAATGGGTAGTTTGTCCTCAGAAGGAAGAGAATGGGGGAGGTGCAGGACCGTGTGCCCGGGCTGGGCTATTCCTGGGATCAGGCGGCCTCTCCAAAATTGCGCCGGTTGCCACCCTTCCTTTTTGAAGCAAGAGGAGGGCTTTAGAGAAGGGATTTCTTCCGCTGCGTGCTGTATAATTGACTTTAATTTCTCATGAAACGTTTCCTGATACTCGCTATTTACTTGTTTCCGTTGCTCTCCCTGGCGCAGCAAAGGCCTAATATCATTGTGTTTCTGGTAGATGACATGGGTTGGATGGATACCTCGGTGCCCTTCAGCGGAAAGGTGGAGGCCCTGAACCAGCGGTACCATACCCCTAACATGGTACGCTTGGCCCGCGAAGGCATGAAGTTCACCAATGCCTATGCTACCCCCATCTGTACGCCCACCCGGGTAAGCCTGATAACGGGCCTGAACGCGGCGCACCACCGCGTCACCAACTGGACCAATATCCGCCGTGATGCCCCCACGGACCACCCCGATTCCACGTTCCTCCCCCTGGCCTGGAACTACAACGGCTTGAGCCCAAAGCCAGGGGTGCCGCACACCGTGACCGCCATCCCTTTGCCCAGGCTGTTGCAGGAAGCCGGGTACTACACCATCCACGTGGGCAAGGCGCATTTTGGGTCCGCCGGTACACCGGGCGCCAACCCGTATAACCTGGGCTTTCAGGTCAACATTGCCGGGAACGCCGCCGGGCACCCCCAGAGCTTTCTGGGTACCGAGAACTACGGCAACCTGCCCGGGAAAATCAGCTGGCACGCCGTGCAGGACCTGAGCGAATATTATGGCACCGAGACCTTCCTGACCGAGGCCATCACCCTGGAGGCCCTGAAAGCCCTGGACGGGGCCGTTAAAACCAAGAAGCCTTTTTTCCTGCACCTGTCCCACTTCGCCCTGCATGACCCCTTACAAGCCGACCCGCGCTTTATCCAGAGATACCAGGACGCCGGTTTAGATCCCCAGGAGGCGAAATACGCCAGCATGGTGGAAGGCATGGATAAAAGCCTGGGAGAGGTGCTGGCGTATCTGCAAAAGAACAAGCTGGATCAGAACACTCTTCTGCTGTTCGTGTCTGATAACGGCGGCCTCAGCATGGGTGCGCCCCGGGGCGGGAAGCCGCAAACCCACAACCTGCCGCTGCGCGCCGGCAAAGGATCAGTGTACGAAGGCGGCATCCGGGTGCCTCTGCTGGTGCGCTGGCCGGGCACAGTAAAGGCGGGAACCACCGCCCACCAGTACCTGATCATAGAGGATTTCTTCCCCACGTTGTTGGAGGTCGCCGGGGTGAAAAAAGTCCCTGCGAGCCAAGGGGTGGACGGAAAGAGTTTTTTGCCTCTTTTGAAAAATCCAGCCTTGAAAGACACCAATCGGGTGCTGGTGTGGCACCACCCCAACAATTGGCTGCCGCAGGGCGGGCCAGGCATCAACTACAAGAGCGCAGCCAGGCAAGGAGACTGGAAACTGGTCTACGACCTGCGCACGGGGCAGAAAGAGCTGTACCACCTGCGCTCAGACCTGGGCGAAACCACTGACCTGGCCCACCGGCACCCGGAAAAAGTAGCGGCCCTGTCCAAGGCCTTAGGGCAGCAGTTGCGGCACTGGAACGCTTTGCTGCCCATCTTTAAAAACACCAATACTCCCGTGCCTATGCCAGACCAAGCCTGGCCCCAATGAACCTCTGAAAGTGGGGTGTTTTTCCCAAAACAGCCTAAGAAAGATTATCCTAACTTGGGGTTCGGAATAGGGGCCTTTCTCAAGAAAACCTTGAATGAAGGAATGCTTCCAACCGCCAACCTCAGAAACCATTCACCACAGAAAACAACCCTATGCCCACCCGCAGAGAATTTGTGAAAACCGGCAGCCTGGCCGCCTTAGGCGTGGCCACCACTGGTTTTTCCCTCATGTCTTTCAGTTTCAAAGACTCCTTCAAGAGCCAGCGCCCGGCGCCGGCCAACCGAAACTTCACCAGCCAGATCATTGAGAAGAAGCTGCAGGAGGTGAAGAAATCCATCGGGGACCAGGAGATCGCCTGGCTCTTTGAAAACTGCTTCCCCAACACCCTGGACACCACCGTGTTTTACAAAGAGGTGAACGGAAAACCAGACACCTTCGTGATCACCGGCGACATAGAGGCCATGTGGCTGCGTGATTCCACCGCGCAGGTGTGGCCGTACCTGCCCTTCGTGAAGCAGGAGAAGAAGCTCCAGAACCTGGTGGCCGGGGTCATCAACCGCCAAACCAAATGCATCCTCATTGACCCCTACGCCAACGCCTTCAACGACGGCCCCAAGGGCAGCGAGTGGGAAAAGGACCTCACCGACATGAAGCCCGAACTGCACGAGCGGAAATGGGAGATAGATTCGCTTTGCTATCCCATCCGGTTGGCCTACCACTACTGGAAAACCACCGGTGACACCAACTGCTTTGACCAGGAGTGGCAGAAAGCCATGCACCTGGTGGTGAAGACCTTCAAAGAGCAGCAGCGCAAAGAAGGGAAGGGGCCTTACACGTTCCAGCGAAACACGCCCAAGCAAACCGACACCGTGGCCGGTGCCGGTTATGGCTATCCCATCAAGCCGGTGGGGTTGATCTGCTCCACGTTCCGGCCTTCAGATGACGCCACCATGTACCTGTTCCTGGTGCCATCCAACTATTTCGCGGTGGTATCATTGAGGCAATTGGCGGAGCTGAGCCAGAAGGTGACCAAAGACGCGGCGTTTGCCGCCGAATGCACGGCCCTGGCCAACGAGGTGGAGAACGCCCTGAAGCAGTACGCGGTGGGCGAGCACCTGAACTTCGGGAAAGTGCATCCTTTTGAGGTAGACGGTTTTGGGAACCGGTTGTTCATGGATGACGCCAACATTCCCAGCCTGCTGGCCATGCCGTATCTGGGCTGCTGCTCTCTCCAGGACCCGGTGTACCAGAACACCCGCAGGTTCGTGTTGAGCGAGAACAATCCTTGGTTTTTCAAGGGCAAAGCAGGACAGGGCATCGGCGGTCCGCACGTAGGCCCGGAGATGATCTGGCCTATGAGCATCATCATGCAGGCCATGACGAGCCAATCAGATGCCGAGATCAAGAACTGCCTGCACATCCTGAAGACGACGCACGCGGGCACTGGTTTCATGCACGAGACCTTCCACAAAGATGATCCTTCCAACTTCACCAGGAAGTGGTTTGCCTGGGCCAACACGCTGTTCGGGGAGTTGATCCTGAAACTGCACGCCGAGCGGCCTCACTTATTGAAAGCCTAACTAAGTAGCGTTGGGGGCTTGTTTTTCAGATAATAGGCCCCAAACGCTACCAGGTTAGGCAATACAATGAAACTGGTTAGGAAAACAGAATAGTTGACCACCCAGCTACTATTCCTTCGCCCTTGTTGGTGTTCTCACCAACAAGCAGAATAGCCCCTACCTTTGGGTTTGTTGGTGAAAACACCAACAAAGGCGGCAGAAAAGCGGAAGAGAACCAAGTGGCGTTTGGGGCTTGTTTTTCAGGAAACAGGCCTCAAAGGCTATGGAAGGTTTTGCCATACCATTGAAAAGACAGTTCAGACATAGAACTTAAATAAAGACAGCAGATGAGCAGTAGACGTAGATTCATCAAGGTATCTGCCTTGGGCGCCACCTTTCTGGGTGGAGCCTTCCACCTGGAAAAAGTATTCGGGGGAATACGGGGTGCCGCCAAAACAAACAAACCCATCGTGATCTCTACCTGGGACCACGGCATGCCCGCCAATGAGGCCGCCTGGAAAATTCTCTCCAAGAACGGAAACGCCCTGGATGCCGTGGAGGCCGGGGTGCGGGTGCCCGAGGCCGACCCCAACGTGCGGACGGTAGGCTACGGCGGCTACCCCGACCGGGAAGGGAAAGTGACCCTGGATGCCTGCATCATGGACAAAGACAGCAACTGCGGCGCAGTGGCGTTCCTGCAGCATATCAAGCATCCTATTTCCGTGGCCCGAAAAGTCATGGAAGACACCCCGCACGTGATGCTGGTGGGGAAAGGCGCCTATGAATTCGCATTATCTAAAGGCTTCAAGAAAGAGAACCTGTTAACGCCCGCTTCTGAGAAAGACTGGAAAAACTGGCTTAAGGAATCCAAGTACAAGCCGGTCATCAACATAGAGAACCATGACACCATAGGCATGCTGGCCCTGGACGCCAACGGTGATCTGGCTGGGGCCTGTACTACCAGCGGTGCGGCCTACAAGATGCACGGCCGGGTAGGGGATTCGCCCATCATTGGAGCGGGGCTCTTCGTGGACAATGAGGTAGGGGCGGCCACGGCCACGGGTCTGGGCGAGGCTGTGATTCGGATGGTAGGCAGCCACCTGGTGGTAGAACTCATGCGGCAAGGCAATTCGCCGGAAGATGCCTGCCGGCTGGCCGTGGAGCGGATCATTTCCAAACACAAAGACGTGAAAGACCTGCAGGTGGGCTTCATTGCGCTCAACAAGAAAGGCGAATACGGTGGCTACTGCATCCACAAGGGCTTCAACTACGCCATTCAAGACCAATCAGGGAAAAAGCTGGTAGATGGAAAAAGCAAGTTCTAAGCCCGCCTTCGCGCTGGAAATCTGCATTGACTCTGTGGCCTCAGCCGTGGCGGCGGAGCAGGGCGGGGCCCAGCGGGTAGAGCTGTGTGATTATTTGGCCGGCGGCGGCACCACGCCCAGTGCCGGCATGATCAGCCTGGTGCGTGACAGCATCCGGCTGCCACTGCATGTCCTCATTCGGCCCCGCCGGGGCGATTTCCTGTATTCTGCCGCCGAAATGGAGATCATGAAGCGGGATATACAGGTATGCCGCGACCTGGGTGCCGATGGGGTGGTGATCGGTCTTTTGACGAAAGAAGGAGCCATAGACCTAGCCGGAACCGAGGAACTCATCCAGTGCGCCGGCCCGCTCAGCGTAACCTTCCACCGCGCCTTTGACCTGACCCGTGACCCTTTGGCGGCCTTGAATGATCTATTAACCCTGAAGGTAGACCGGCTGCTTACCTCTGGGCAAGAGGCCACCGCCTTGCGGGGCGTGCCCTTGCTGCGGGAACTGCAGCGAAGGGCAGCTGGTAAATTAACCATCATGCCCGGGAGCGGCGTGAACCCCGCCAACGTGCGGGAGATTATGACCAGCACCGGGGTGAAGGAAATCCATGCCTCGGTGCGCCGGGTAGTGGAAGGCGAGATGGTCTTCCGGAAAGACTATCCGCCCATGTCCAGCCACAGCCCTTTGTCTGAGTTTGAGCAGCAGGTAGCGGACGTAGCCCAGATCAGGCAGGTGCGCGCGGCGCTTGACGAAATCCAATGTAGTACCCCTGTCCCTTCACAAACCTAATATCTAAGGCGCAGGATTATTTTTTACGAGATGACGCACAAATACAGGTATTTACTTCTGATTTGCTTCGTGCTTGCCCAGTTATCGGGCGTAGCCCAGGCGAAGAAAGAGACGGAGGCCGAGCGGAAGGCCAAGATGCAATGGTTCGGGGATGCTAAGCTGGGCATCTTCATCCACTGGGGCATTTACGCCGTGCAGGGCATTCCGGAATCATGGTCGTTTTTCAACAACTATATCAGCCATGAAGACTACATGAAGCAGTTGGCGGGCTTTACCGCCGCGCAGTACCGGCCCGAGGAATGGGCGGCGCTGATCAAGGAATCCGGGGCCAGGTACGCGGTGATCACCACCAAACACCATGACGGCGTGGCCCTCTGGGACAGCAAGAAAGGCGGCCTCAACACCAAGTTGCATACGCCCGCCAAAAGAGACGTGCTCACCCCGTTTGTGGCCGCTTTGCGCAAAAACAACCTGAAAACCGGCTTCTACTTTTCCCTGCCAGACTGGAGCTACCCTGATTATGACGTATTCACCCGCACCAGAACCCGCTACAACCTGACCCAGGAACCAAAGCGGTGGCAGAAGTTTCTGGGCTATTACCAGGGGCAACTCCAGGAGCTTTCGCAGCGCTACAACCCAGACCTGTACTGGTTTGATGGCGATTGGGAACACAATGCCGAGCAGTGGCAGTCCCAGAAAGTGCGGGAGATGCTGCTGGGCTACAACAAGAACGTGATCATCAATTCTCGTCTGAACCATTACGGCGACTACGCCACCCCCGAGCAGGGCGTGCCTGTGGTGCGGCCGCAAGATGCCTACTGGGAGCTGTGCCTGACCATGAATGATTCCTGGGGGTACTCGCCGCATGACCACCACTACAAGAGCGCGAACCAGATCATCCGCACGTTCGCGGACTGCATTGGCAACGGGGGCAACCTGCTGCTGGACATCGGGCCTAAACCAGACGGTACCATACCGGCAGAGCAGGTGGCGCTGTTGAAGGCGCTGGGCCGCTGGACGAACAAGCACCAGGAAGCCATCTTCGGCACCGTGGCGGGCTTGCCCGAAGGACATTTCTACGGCAGCACCACGCTCTCTGCGGATCGTAAAAAGCTGTACCTGTTCCTGCCTACCCAGCCCCAAGAATCTATCCAGGTGAAGGGCCTGCTGTCGGATGTTAAAAGCGTGACCCTGGTGGGGAATAAAACCCCGCTCCCGTTTGAGAAGCAGGGTAACAGCACCTTTATCAACGTTCCGGCCAGCGGCCATGACCAAGACCTGACCGTGGTGGCGCTGTCTTTTGACGAGCCGCTTAGAGTAGGCGAGCCAGCGCCAGAAAAGATTGCCTTGGCCACGCTGCAGACAAAGAAAGAAATCCCCCCGGTAGACGTCAACAGAATCCTCCGGCAACTCGCTGATAACGTGGGCCAGGGCTGGAATCCGTTTGCGGCCACGGCCCTCCAACCTGATGGGGCAGAAGTGAGAAATCTGAAAATAGCCGATAAACGCATAGAGGACTGGGTGCGCAAACATGCCGAGGCTTTTTACAAGACCCGCGCCGGGCTGCCAGCCGGGCATTATGCGGGCGCCACCGCCTTGTCGGAAGACTGCCAAACGCTGTACCTGTTCGTGAATGGCAAACCCAACGGACCTATCGTTCTTAAAGGCCTCAAGAACAAGATTCACCGCAGCAGGGTGGTGGGGCAGGGCACGCTGCTCAGCCATGAGATCTTCAACAAGCAGTACTGGAGTGACATCCCCGGAATCATCTACCTCAACGTGCCGGAGGCCGTGCTAGACCAGGAAATGACCGTCATTGCGCTGCTCCTGGACAAACCCGTGGAACTGCATCGCGAGGAAATCAAACCCATCGAAAGCAATTGATAAGCGGCCTATTTAAGCCTTGAAGAAGAGGTTTTCCATCTACTTAAATTTCCTTTTATCCCGTTTAGCCCCGGTGGAAACGCCGGGGCGAAGACGATTCTTACCCATTTTCCAAAAACCATGCTAAAACGATTCTTCCCCCTTTTGCTGTGGGTGGTGCTTCTTACCGGGCCGGTTGAGGCCTTGAGGGCCCAAACGCCAGAGAAACCCTTTGACCTTATTCCGTATCCCAGTTCAGTGGTAGCCCAACCGGGTTCTTTTACCATTACCGCCCAAACCAAAGTGGTGGTGCCCAAGGAAAGCAAACTGTTCAAGAACGAAGTGGCGCAGCTACAGGCCCTGCTAGCCGGAACCGGGGCGAAACCGTTGAAAGAGGCCAAAAAAGGAACCTCCAACGTGATCCTGTTCCAATATGACAAGAGCCTGACGGCCGACGAAGGATACCAGATTGCAATCAGCCCGCAGCAGGTGAAATTAACGGCTAAAACGCCAGCCGGCATGTTCAGGGCGGTGCAGACCCTCCGGCAATTGCTGCCGGTGGCGATAGAGCAGCGCAAGACTTCTGCCGGTGCTCAGGCCCTGGTACTGCCGGCGGTGCAGATCACCGATGAACCCGCATTCGGGTGGCGGGGCATGCACCTGGACGTGTCGCGGCATTTCTTCACCACCGATTACCTCCGGAAGTTCATTGACCTGATGGCCCTCTACAAATTCAACAAGCTGCACCTGCACCTCACCGATGACCAAGGCTGGCGCATTGAGATCAAGAAATACCCAAAACTCACCGAGGAAGGCGCCTGGCGCACGTTCAACAACCATGATTCAGCGGTGATCAAAATGTCCAGGGATAACCCTGATTTTGCCCTGGACAAACGCCACATCGTGCAGAAAAACGGCCAGACCCTATACGGTGGGTTCTATACCCAGGCAGAGATGCGCGACATCATCGCCTATGCCTCGGCCCGCCACATTGAGATCATCCCGGAAGTGGACATGCCCGGGCATATGAAGGCTGCCATTGACGCCTACCCGTTCCTGACCTGTGGAGAAGCCGGGTGGGGCGAAACCTTCTCGGTGCCCATCTGCCCCTGCGAGGAAAGTACCTATACCTTTGCTGAAAACGTGTTCCAGGAGATCATCGACCTGTTCCCGAGCCAGTACATTCACCTGGGGGCGGATGAAGTGGAGAAAACCACCTGGGCTAAATCACCGGGCTGCCAGGAACTCATGAAGCGCGAAGGCCTCAAAAACGTGGAGGAACTGCAAAGCTATTTCGTGCACCGGATGCAGCGGTTCTTTGAATCAAAAGGCAAGAAGCTGATTGGCTGGGACGAGGTGCTGGACGGTGGCATTGATTCCAAGGCGGTGGTTATGTTCTGGCGCACCTGGGTGCCCAAGGCTCCTTTGATGGCCGCCAAAAACGGCAACCAAGTGGTCATGACCCCTAACAGCCCCCTGTACTTTGATGCCCTGCCCGACAAGAATTCCCTCCGGAACGTATACCAGTTTGAGGTGGTGCCCAAAGGCCTGAACGCTAACGAGGCAAAATCCATCCTGGGTGCCCAAGCCAACATCTGGACCGAATACATTCCGTCTGAAGCCCGCGCCGAATACATGTACATGCCCCGCATGACGGCCTTAGCCGAAGTGGTGTGGTCTAAAGACCGGAATTATACCAGCTACCTGAACCGCATGAAGAGCCACTACAAGCGCCTAGATGCGCTCAACGTGCGTTACCGCCTCCCTGACCTGGAAGGATTCCTGGACGTGAACGTCTTCACTGACAAAGCCACCCTGCACCCGCAAAAACAGCTGGAAGACCTTCAGGTGCGCTACACCACCGACGGAAGCCAACCCAGCGCCACCTCGCCCTTGCTGGACAAACCCCTCCAGATCACCCAAACGACTGCCCTCAAGTTAGCGGCCTTCACTCCCGCAGGACTCAAAGGCGATACCTATGGCGTGCGGTATGAGAAGCAGACGCTGGCCGTTCCCGCTAAAGTAAGTAAAACTGCATCTGGCCTCACCGCCGTGTATTACAAAGGCAACTTCAAAACCACCAACGGCATGAAGAAGGCCACCCCCACCGAGACCCTGGAAGTAGAGAAACTACAGGTGCCCCGTAAGGTGGGATCAGGCAGCTTCGGCATTCAGTTCAAAGGCTATCTGGACGTGCCCGAAAGCGGCGTCTACAGCTTCTTCCTCACCTGTGATGACGGCGGAGTCCTCCGTATTGCAGACCGTTTGGTCGTAGACAACGACGGCTTGCATGCCCCCCTGGAAAAAAGCGGACAGGTAGCCTTGGAGAAAGGCTTACAACCCTTCCAGCTAGATTTCATTGAAGGCGGCGGCGGCTACACCCTGAAACTCCTCTACAGCAAAGACGGCAGCCAACCCCAGGAAGTACCCCAAACCTGGCTCAAGCGCTAATCAGGATTGAGATGGTAGCTTTCTGCGTTTAGCGCCCTTTTTCTTAAAATCAGCCCAAAAACAAGGAACTCCTCCTGAGCAGCTAGCCCGGGAGGAGTTCTTTGTTTTGGAGGGAGTCTGTTTGTACCCGCCCTTATATGTTTTAAACCATGTTCTGTTTTTTACGAATTCCGTCCCCCTTTGAAGGGGGTAGGGGGATGACCAGGGCAGCCGAGGAACCGGTAGCTTTCGTAACGGAGCAAGGGCAACCACAAGGGATTGCCCCTACCAGTACCCCTTGTTGGCCAAGATCAGCAAGAGAAAACATCCCACCTTTCCTTAAACTTCTATGGCGCGGATTTACTTCCGTTACTTTTTAAAGTTATACCGTTAATGAGTTTGGAAGGGGCAATCCCTTGTGGTTGCCCTTGCGTTTAGGGGAGGGGAATGGTTCTTCAACGGCCTTTATCATCTCCTACCCCCTTTTCAAATACCCCCTTTTCAAAGGGTGACGGAATGCGTAGCTTATCACGTGCAAGAAGGCAGGCTGTTCGGAGGTATTATCCCGAAAGAGCATGTAAGAAAGAAAAAGCCTTATCACCGAATGAACCTATAAAAAAACCTGCTCCGTTTATAACCGGTTTCAAGATAAACAGGTCATAAACGGAGCAGGTTTTTTTAAAATCAGCAGACTTAAAAGCGCTTTCCCCAAAATTGGAAATCGCTCTTAATCTCTTTCCTTATTGAGCAGGAACAGACTGAGGCCAGGCTTGCTTGGCAACGCCCCAGGTAGGGTGCGGGGTGCTGCCCATCTCAAACTCCAACTTGCCGCCGTTGATCAGGTCTTTGTGCAGGATATATGATTTGGTGTACGGCTTCCCGTTGAAGGTGATGCCCTGGATGTAGATGTTCTGGGGGCTGTTCTTCGGGGCTGAGATTTCCAGCACTTTTCCGGAAGGCAGGGTGAGGGTGGCCTGTTTCACCGCCGGGCTACCAAACACATAGGCGCCGTTGGCCGGGTTCACCGGGTAGAAGCCCAGGGTAGAGAAAATGTACCAGGAAGACATCTGGCCCACATCCTCGTTTCCAATGATGCCGTCTGGTTTGTCGGTGTACATGTGCTGGAGGATGTGGCGTACCTTCTGGGCCGTTTTCCAGGGTTGGCCCACGTAAGGGTAGAGATAGGTGATGTGGTGGCTGGGCTCGTTGCCGTGGGCGTACTGCCCAATGAGGCCGGTGATGTCATTGGAGGCTTCCGCGCCCATGTCACCTTCGGCCACAAACAGAGAATCCAGCTTGAGGGCGAAGGCTTTCTCGCCACCCATGAGCGCTACCAATCCCTCCACGTCCTGGGGCACAAGCCAGGTGTACTGCCAGGCATTGCCCTCGGCGTAATCATCTTTGCGGTGTTCCGATTTGAACGGGTCAAACGGGGTGCGCCATTTGGTTAGGGAAACGCGGCCCCGCATGAACCGGGTTTCCTTGTCAAAGTAATGCTGGTAGTTCTTGCCGCGCTGGCTGAAGTAGCGGTAATCTTCCTCTTTGCCCAGGTGCTTGGCTACCAAGGCCACGCACCAGTCACTGATGGCGTATTCCAGGCCTTTGGCCACGCTTTCCACCTCTTCCTCCGCCGGGATAAACCCTTGTTTCTTCACCCAGGTAAGCCCGAACTCGTTGCCCATGGCCGTGGCTTTCATGGCCTCATAGGCCAGGTTTTTGTCAAAGCCGTCAAAGCCTTTCATAATGGCGTCGGCCACCACGGGAAGAGCGGGGTAGCCGACCATGGTGTTGGTCTCGTTGCCCATGAGGTGCCACACGGGCAGCTTGCCTTGCTGCTGGTAGATAGCCAGCATGGAATTGACCATGTCATTGACGCGGTTGGCCTGCAACAGCGTGTACAACGGGTGGGTGGCCCGGTAGGTGTCCCAGAGCGAGAAGGTGGTGAGGTTGGTGAAAGAGGCCTTGGGGTACACTTTCTTGTCGGTGCCGCGGTAGTCGCCGTTGTGGTCATTGAAGATAGACGGCGCAATCATGGTGTGGTAGAGGGCCGTGTAGAACGTGCGCAGCTGGGCCGAGTCAGTCGTTTCCACCCGGATCTTCTGCAGTTCCTGGTTCCAGGAGGCATCTGCTTCGCGCACTACCCGGTTAAAGTCCCAATGCGGGAGTTCCGCCTGGATGTTGGCCAGCGCGTTCTGCGTGCTCACCGGCGACAGGCCTACCTTCAGTTTCACTTTCTCGCCGGGTTTGGTCTTGAACCGCGCCACACCTTTGATGCGCGTACCTTTGGAGGCGGGCTTGGGAGAGGTGGCGGCGGTGTCATGTACCTGGAAGCTCTCGAACTTTTGAATGGGTTTAGAGAAAACGGCAGTGAAATACACCCGTTGGTCGTTCGCCCAGCCCTTTGAGAACCGGTAGCCGGCCAGGGTGGTGTCGTTCACTTGCTCAATGAAAGTCTCCGTGGGAGAGTCCCACCCAATGCCTTCTTTCAGGTCAATGATGATGCTGGCCTGATCTGCTTTAGGAAAGGTGTACTGGTGGAATCCCACCCGCTGGGTGGTGGTGAGTTCCGCCTGAATGTTGTAGCGTTTCAGCCGCACCGCGTAATACCCGGGGCGCGTCTTTTCCTCTTCGTGCGAGAAAAGCGAGTAGTACCCGCTATTCGGGTTTTTGATGCTTCCCCGCACCAACTGTACGTCACCGGTGGTAGGCATGACCAGAATATCACCCAAGTCGCCTATTCCCGTGCCGCTGAGGTGTGTATGGGCGAAGCCCACGATGGTGGAGTCTGAGTAGTGGTACCCAGAGCACCAGTCCCAGCCCTGTGACATGTTGGTTGGCCCCAACTGCACCGCCCCAAACGGCACATTGGCGCCCATAAACACGTGCCCGTGGAAGCTGGTACCAATGTAAGGATCTACCAATTGAGTCAGGCTACCCGCCTGCGGGGAGTTGCTTTGCTGCTGGTTTATCTGGGAGCAGGCCAAGGGGAAGCCCAGGAGCAGCAGCAGGGAGTGGCGTTTTAGAAAAGCTTTGAGATGCATGTGGTCGATTCTTTAAAATTACCCTGCCCTCCGTGGCCAAGTGGCCTAAGAGGGGCAGGAGAAGGAGTGAAGGGTTTCAGGTCTGATTTTGTGATTATGGGACCAAAGGCTTGATGGGGTAGGTCTTCAGGTCTACGTTCCAGCCTTCCACGGTGATGGCGGGCGCGGGGGAACCCGCCTCCGGGGTGTATTCCAGGGTGATGGTCTGGTGCTCGCCGGGTGGTACCGAGATATAATTGTCACTGTTGAATACTGGCAACAGACGCAGGTTCGTTTGCGGGTTGATAAGGGAAACCCGGTTGAAGAAGGCCACCGGGTTGTTGGCGGGGTTACGAAGCGTGACTTCCACCTTGCCTTTGCTTAGTTCTTTGGCCTCTACCTGTACCGGCGCCTTGGCCAGTTCCTGCAGGCCGGTGTACTGGCCTTTGGCATTGGGCAGCCAATAGAAGTTGTTGCTCACCACGTTCTGGTTGAAGTCCAGGAGCCGGAGAGACAGGAACGCGCCCTTCTCTTTGCCCAGTCTTCTGAGGGCTCCTTTGATGGGGAAATATTTCTTGGCCGTAGAGGGGCTTACCTCTACCACCAGTTGCCCCAGCGAAGTGCTTTTGCCGGCCATGTCATAGCCTGTTACCACCAGCATCAGGTCGCGCTTGATCTCAAAGCCGTTGTTCACGGCCATCACCATGCTGTCTACCGGGTCAAACATCACGTGCAGGGGTTCGCTGCCGTTGCGCAGCCCGAAGAGACCGGCATTGGGGTCCAGGTAATAGTCGTACAACTGGCCGCGCATGGAAGTCCAGGGGTTCTGGGTTTTCCAGATGATGGTGCCGGTGTACCAGTCCCACATGTGCGAGGAGAAGCCCTCCATTAGAGCGCGGTACTGGTCATAGTTCACCAGCTGCGCCTTGCGGGTGAAATCTTTGATGTCTTTGGGGGCACCGTACGGCAGAATATGGTGCTCATACCCAACGCCGGTGTAGGTATGGTAAGTCCACATGGAGTCCACTTTCTCTGTGGGCTTGCTGTTTGCGCCCAGGAACTGCGGGGCCACCAGGTTGGCCTTCGGCAGAAAACGCTCCAACGACTCCAGATCGCCCACGCCCACCGAGCCTACCTCTGTGTTGAAGGGCCAGGTGCGGTACGCCCAGAATTGGCTGATGGGCTGGATGGTATACGGGCCGTCGCCACCGCCGCCAATGGAGTTGAACGACATGCTATCAGCGTTGGAGTAGGGGATAAACCAGCGGGTGCCGTCCAGTTGGGGAAGGATGGAGTCTTCCAAGGCCGTGAGAAGGTCTTGCGGCGGGGTGATCTCGTTGCCGCCGCACCACATGGCCAGCGAGGGGTAATTGCGGATCATTTTCACCTGGTCAGCGGCGGAGCGCAGGAACAGGCTGTGGTCGTCCGGGTATTTGCGGCGGGTCAGTTGGTCGTCTTTCTTCAGGGGGTCTACCCAGCGGCCGTTCGCATCAGCCGTGATCCAGAAGTCCTGGATCACCAGCAGACCATATTTGTCACAAGCCTCGAAGAACTCGGGCCGCTCCACCAAGGCACCACCCCACACCCGCATCAGGTTCAGGTTCATGTCGCGGTGGTAACGCAGCTCGGCATCATACCGGGCGGGGGTAAATCTGAGCATGGCATCGGAGATGATCCAGTTGGCTCCTTTGATGAAGATCTTCTGGCCGTTCACGTGGATCTGCATGCTGCGGGTGTGGTCGTTCCATTCGGTTTGGATCTCGCGCACGCCCACCTGCACGTCTTCCTCATCAGAAAGGGTTTTCCCGTTTACCAGGAACTGTAGTTTCATGGGGTAGAGGTGCTGCTGGCCGTACATGTTGGGCCACCACAGCTTGGGGTTCTGGAGGGACAGGTCTTTGAGCTGGATTTTCTGGGTGGCCCGGGCCGGAAGGGTCACTTTCTGGGAAATCATCTGCCCCGCCAGCACATACTGCAATACCCCGCTCACTTTTTTATCCGTGGGGTTCTCCAGTTCCGCGGACACTTTAATGATAGCCGGCTGCTGGGGGCCATCGGGTTTCCGCTTGCCGGGCACCAGGGTAACCACGTGCGGGTTCTTCAGGTTGATCTGCTGGGTTTTCTCAAGGATGACCTTGTCCCAGATACCGGTGTTGCGGTCTCTGATGGGTTGGATCCAGTCCCAGCCGGCCACGTATTGGTGCGTCACGTTTTTGGCGATGGTCCCGTCGCCGCCCTGACCGCCGTTTGGCTTGCCTACCGGATCTGGCGGGTACACCACAATGGCCAATCGGTTTTGGCCGTCTTTTCCCAAGTGGGCGGTGATGTTATAGCTCTGGCGCAGGAACATGCCGTGGTGGGTTTCCTGGTTCAGCTTCTGCCCGTTCAGAAACACCTCACAGCTGTAATTGACCCCGCGCAGGTGCAACCAAACCTGCTCGTCCTTTTTCGGGGCTGTTTCTGTGAAATCCTTCGTAAACCAGTAGGTGTAATAGTCGCGGCCGGTGGTGTAGATATCCGGGATTTTCTCATTGTTCATGCCATAGAACGGGTCCGGGATCTGCTTGTTCACCAGTTGGGTAGTCAACACCGTTCCGGGCACTACCGCAGAAGCCCAATTGGCCGTGGAGTAGGAGGGGAGCGAGATGGCTTGCCCGTTGTCCGTTACCTTGGCAATGGGCTGGCATTTCCAACCGGAGTTCAGCTCGTACTTTGATTGGCCGAAGGCGGGAGAACAGAGGACACCGGCAACGAGGAGGAAAAGGAGCGGGAAGAGTTTTAATTTCATATTATGCTGATAGGTTTTGCCGCTGGCAGAAGGGTGAAACCAACACTTCATCAAGAGGCTAAAGAAGGGGAAATATAGGACTCTTTCTGCTGGTTAAAAAAGGAAAGGGCCAATTTGTATTAGATTCCTGAAATATTTAAAAGATGGCGGTACCAGGCAGTGTGTACCTTAACGCAAAACCACAACATCCATCAGAATTTAAGACTTGGCTGCCATTTTCTGCCGGCGGGAATAGCAATATAAGAGGCTCCGGTCATAGCCCTTCCCAACCGCCTTTCCACCGGAACTTAACCTTTCCTCCCAAAGCATTTCAAGGGCGTTTTTCTAAAACCACATGCTTTTCAATTCTCGAACCGGCATGGTTGATTCTTATTCTGCTGTACCAGATTCAGTCACCTTCCAGAGTTCCTATGGAAGGTGACTGGGAGGAGAGGAACTCTGGTTTTAAGGGTTTCCCAAAAAAGAAGCGGAAAACCCGGTAAGGATAAGGAAGAAAGGTGTAGGAGACGACAGAGCCCTTTTGGTAAAAGAGCGCCTCTTCTTAGGATAAACCAATTCGGGTAGAGTAGGTGAATTTGCGGATGGATTAAAAAAATGATAGAATTTTAGTTATTGCTTATATTTATAAAGGTACAGGCCTGAAAACCTTGGTAAAGAGTCCATTTCCTTGGTTGTGGGCTTACCTGATTGGAGAAGCAGGGTAGTTGGTAAAAAGAACCTTTGGCCAGAGTAGTTGAAAAGGGATGCGGACCAGGTTTTCTCCCTCAAAAGCAGGGTCAGTACGCCTCTTTTTAGGAATGAAGGTTCCTTTAGAAAGATTTTAGATGATTGAGAGAGTAAAACAGAAGCTTGCCGGAAAAAAAGTTTTATTTATTTCCTGCAAATTTTACCATTACGGGGAGGCTGTTCGGGAGAAAATAGAATCCTGCGGTGCTGAGGTGACCTTTTACTATGAACGGAATACCACTCTTCAGCACGTATTGGTCGCTAATTTCTTTCCGCACCGGCTGGATGAATGGCAAGATGCCCACTACCGGAAGATTCTCAAGGAAACGGCCCAACAAACCTTTGATTATTTGATCGTGATCAGGGGGTACAAAATGCAGGGCTGGTTTGTGGAGGAGCTAAAAGAAAGGAACCCCCAGGTCCAGACAATCCTCTACCAGTGGGATTCTTACAAGGCCTGGGATGCGGACTACCGGTATTTATTGCCTTATTTTGACAGAACCCTCACCTTTGACTACCAAGATGCGGCTCAACTGCGCATCCCGTATGCCCCCACGTTCCATACCGATGAATATGCCAAGGCCAAAGGCGGACCTCCGATGTACGATTTCATTTTCTGCTCTAACCTTACCGAGGAGAAGTATGAGTTTTTGAAGCGGTTTCTGGAATTCACCTCCCAAAGGGGCTATCGGGTACACACGCACATCTACGTGAACTGGTTCAAGTACCTGAAAGACAGGTTTAGGGGCAAAGGAGTAGAGTTCAGGCACGTCTCCTTTAGGCGGTTGAACCGCTGGGAGTACTTCTCCTTGTTCTGCCGGTCAAAATCTGTGGTGGACTTTTCCTCTACGGCCCAAACCGGCATTACCATGCGGGTGATTGATGCGCTGGGAAGCGGCAAGCGGGTATTGACCAACAACACCTACGTAACCCAAGAACCCGGTTTTGACCCTCGCCAGGTAGTGATCTACAACGCCTCTGACCTGTCGCTGCCTGAATACGTGGCCCAGGAAGAGAGCTTCAGCAAAAAGGACTATTCCATTGATAAGTGGTTAGACAACCTGTTTTTTGCCCAGGCTGAATAAGGCCATTGATGCTTCACTGCTGTTTTCATGTGAGGCCTTCATTTTTTGCCTCTTTTTAAGAAGGAAGCCAAAAACGGGTTAGTCAAAAAAGAGGCAAATGAAAACGTGTCCTGCGAAGGGTATTCTGGTTTCCTGAATATTACTTATTATTTTCCCCGGCTTTCAAAGCAGTAGGCTAGAAAGTGTTTTTACCCTCATGAAGAACCTACCAGTGTTTTATACGCTTATTATTTACCCAAGGGGTACCTGTTCATGCCAGAGAAGCAGGAGCAACCTTTCGATTAATATATTTCCTTTTCCTTCCTGAATGGCTTGGGCAATACTACACTTTTCCTGTTAAAGTACTTCCTGAAGGCGGATAGGTTTGTAGTTCTACGCGTTAACGGCTACAGGCGCTTCCGCTGCCGGGCTGGTAAAGGTGCCTTAGCAAGTGCTGCGGCTTAGAAGTATAGGACTTGTTACTGGGCCATTTTCTCCAGAAATTCACGCACTTCTGGTGTGTCATATTCCGCCATGCCCTTCTGCTGGGCCACAATTTGGCCTGCCGGTGAAATAATGTAAGTAGTAGGAATGGCAGGACTACTGAATTCCTCAGGCAACTGGCTAGCAGGCATGTACACTGGGAATGTATAGCCTTTCCTGGTGATGAATTTCTTTACCTTGTCTATGCCTTTCTGGTCCACTGAGAGCATGACAAATGCAATCTTGTCAGAGCCCACTTTCTCGTAGAGACGCTGGATGTTGGGCATTTCGGCAATGCACGGCGGGCACCAGGTGGCCCAGATGTTTAGGAAGATGACCTTTCCTTTGAGTGATTCAAAAGCGACCACTTTCCCTTCTAAATCTCTCATATGAAAACCTGCCCCCGCCATAGCCGCCGAAGCCGGAGTTTCAGGAAGTTCAAGTGCAGAGGGCACCTCGGCGGATTTAAGGCCGGTGGCGAGTAAAAGACGTTGTACCTGCCCAATGGCTTCGGGGTGCAGACCGGTGGCATATAACACCCCGAAGAGGGCCAAGGTGATCACCCAGCCGGGAATAGCACGAAAGGAGAAGCCGTCTCTGGTTGTTTTCTGGTTCATTTTTACAAAAGTAGGTCAAAAGTAAAACGGCATCAGGTTCCAAAACGCATAGTTGATCAAGCCGAATACTATAAAATCAGAAGAAACAGCCAATTTAAGGTTCCCTGCTCAGTGGAAAACACACCTGGTAAATTTAGAATCCATTAGACTAGAGTTAAAGTCTTAAGCGGTTTCTGCGTTAAGGTGGGTGCTCATCTGGTCACCTGAAGCCTACTTCTCATTTGGCTATAACTTAGCAGAGAAAACCAAAGCTAAGGTTTCCTCCTTGTTTTTTGCAAAGTACCCACTTTTCGGCAGCCCACAGTTAAAATTTAATTCAGCTACCATGGTAATGGGTTTCTGTCTATTGAAAAGTATCCTGCAAAAAATAGGGTAAGAAATGCTTGGCCAGTGACTTTGGTTACCTAGGCCCAGTTGCCTTCTTTGGTTGGGTAGCTTGGGGATAGAGGAATATCTCTGCGGGCGGAAGTGCTTTTTCTCCGGTCACTGCTTCTGAAATGGGCAAGTCAGGTTAGTGCCATTCAAGAAGTGTAACGCTAATTTCTTACCTCAGGAAGATCTCTTTGAGCAGGATGTAAAGGCCCATGGCCAGGATAAACCACCCAAACCCCTTCCTTAGCTTGACCCCGTTGATTCTGGTACTCAGGGCGGTGCCAATAAAAATGCCCGCCACAGATAAAGAGGAAAAAGCCAGCAGGAAAACCCAGTCAATCGAGGAATGCAAGACATCGCCCAGGAAACCGAAGAGTGAATTGGCCGCGATGATGAAGAGGGAAGTGCCCACTGCCACCTTCATATCCAGTCCAGTCAACAGCACCAAGGCCGGAATGATCAAAAAACCTCCCCCGGCACCCACCAGGCCAGAGATCAGGCCCACCAGCATACCCTGGCCAATAACAGATCCATACTGAATGCTGGCCCTCTGGGGTGTGGGCTTGATCCTCCTTTTCTGGTGAATCATGCTATAGGAGGCAGCTACCATCAACAAAGCAAACAACAGCATGAGCAACATGTCTTTGGTCACCAGTAAAGAGCCTAAGGAAAAGAGAATGTCAGGAATGGCAGGTATGAGGAAAGCGCGCGTGAAGAGTACCGTCACTAGAGACGGGATCCCAAATACTAAGGCCGTATCAAAGCGCACCAGGTTTCTGCGGTACATCTTGAAACTGCCCACCAAACTGGTGGCGCCTACCACAAACAGGGAATAGGCGGTGGCCGTGACGGGCGTTAAACCAATGAGGTACACCAGAATAGGGACCGTTAGAATAGAGCCACCGCTTCCGGTCAGGCCTAAAGAAATCCCGATAAATAAAGCCGCCGCATACCCTAGTATCTCCATTTCTGGTATTGCCTTATGATGGAACAATGCAAAGGTAAGACAAGGGGCTTCGGGGCACAGTGACTATAGTCACACATTTAGAATAGGTCAAGATGGTTGGTTTCTATAAAGTTACGGTTTAGTAGGATGCCCTGGTCTGTTCCAGTTTTTTCAGCAGTCACGAGATCACTTTCTGGGAGCTGTTGGGTTCATGCGCTATCTGTTGGTGCGAAAGGTGTACTTCCTGATCCATCATTTCCTGGTGACGCTTCAGGAAAAACATCAGCCCAAAGGATACATCTTGCACTTGGCTCAATTTTTAAAGGTTTAGTTTTTGACCTGGGTACGCAAGGGGACGCTGTGATAATTTCCTTCCTAGAACACGGCCTCTTTCTTACTTTTTCCTATTGTAAACAGGCCATTTCCTGTTGTAGGTCTTCCAGTAGTAGGTGCATGCTGACCTATTTAAAACCTTAAGAACTGTACTTTAATTGGAAATTCGCCCGCTCTCCAGCCTTGACCCCAAAAGTAACAGTTCCTCCGGATTTAACAGAAGCCAAAACTGGAATAAACCGAGGCTCTGGGGTAATCACTGCCTGGGAGAGTCTCCTACAAGGGAAACCTACTTCATTTTCTTATAACCAATTCCTGCTGCATTTGCCGGGAATTGGTCTTTAGGTTCCCTCTTGAGACGTAGGCAATTTTGATGCTCAGGAGTAGGAGGGAGGCAGGCTTAAGGAAACAGAGAGAGGTGCATGAAATAAGCGTTTCAGGTTTTCCCCGAGGCTTTTCAGGAGATTGATTTCAAGAAATCAAATTCTAGATGTTGGCTCTGGCATTGGACTAAGCAAATGAAAGATTTCAGAAGAGAGGCTACTTTCTGAAACTACCCGGTAAAGGGCTTTTTCAAAGAAAATTAGAACAAATCCCTTAGGTCCTTATCCAACTTCCACCGCTATTACCTACATTCCCAGAGCAAAAGAAAAATTTCAAACCTAAGAACCAAAGTAAGTACTATGACTGAGAGAACTGAAATGACCAGAAGCCAGATAAAGGTAGGGATATATGCCGCGGTGGTGGTTTTTCTTACTTACATCATGATTTTTGGCTTCAGGAAGTCGTTTACAGTGGCTACGTTTGATGGGCTTGAAATAGCAGGGTATAGTTACAAGACGGTGCTGGTGATCAGTCAGATGTTGGGGTACCTGCTGGCGAAATTTTACGGTATCAAGTACATCTCTGAGCTTAAGCGTACGGGCAGAGGAACCGTGATTCTCCTCTTGACGGGGATTTCCTGGGTAAGCTGGCTGTTTTTCGCGCTGGTGCCCTTGCCGTATAACATCGTCTTCCTTTTTATAAACGGGTTTCCCTTGGGCATGCTCTGGGGCGTGGTTTTCTCCTACGTGGAGGGCCGGCGGAGCACTGATTTTATTGGAGCCACGCTGGCGGTGAGTTTCATCTTCGCCTCTGGGTTTGTCAAATCCGTGGGGGCTTGGCTGATGGTGCAGTTTGGGGTGTCAGAATTCTGGATGCCCTTCTGCACTGGTCTGGTGTTTGTGCCGCCCCTGGTGCTTTTCGTTTACCTGATGGAGAAGATTCCAGCACCCAGTAAGGAAGACATCCAACTCAGGGCTGAACGGACGGCCATGACCCAGGAAGACCGGCAAAGATTTATCAGGGAGTTTTCAGTTGGCATTGCCATCTGCGTCCTGATTTATTCTTTTGCGACCATCTTCCGGGATATCAGAGATAACTTCGGGGCAGAGATGTGGAAAGAGCTGGGGTATGTGAACCAACCCGCTATTTTCGCAAAAACTGAAACCCCCATTACCCTTATTATTCTGGTGTTGATTGGCAGCATGGTATTCATCAGGAACAACCATAAAGCCCTGCAGACCGCCCATGTTTTCATTCTGTTAGGGTTTGTCCTGGCCGGGGGCAGTACTCTACTTTTCTCGGCTAAATTCCTGGCGCCCGCCTGGTGGATGATGCTGGTCGGGTTGGGTTTGTACATGGTGTACATTCCCTTCAATGCCGTTTTCTTTGACCGGCTGATTTCCACCTTCAAGTATACCGGAAACGTGGGCTTCCTGATTTACCTGGCAGATTCGTTTGGGTATGTGGGCAGTGTAGGGGTATTGCTGAGCAAAGAGATTTTCAAGGTTCAGTTGAACTGGGTCACGTTCTTTTCTAACAGTGTGATAGCCCTATCCGCGCTAGGTGTTTTGTTAACCGCTTTCTCTATGGTGTATTTCGGGAGGAAGTACCAAAAGTTTAAGGCTAAAAGGGTAATTCCTGCTATGCAAGCTGCTTCTTCTATTAGATAGATTTAGGGATTTTAGCTTTCTTTTTAGGTTTTACCTTCAAAGAAGGGCAGAGATTATAAAGGAAAGGAATCTGCAACTTTAATAAATATTCCCGGTCTGTTAGACAGGATATAAAAGGAGAACCAAAATCATAGCACAAAATACCCCATTGACTTGCAAGACTATGGCATTTAAATAGTTCTGAAATCCATGAGATTTTCTGATAGACCTTCTTTCACCATGGACCAGGGCTGATGTCTCCCAAACAATAAACTTTAATAGCACAGTTTCCAGTTACATTCTCATTAATTACTCAAGAATTCTCTTTTGGCATTATGGTCTTCTAAGAACACCGGTAGATTGTCCATGGAAAATGGAGCGATAGGGCTGCGGTCACTGACGACTAAATTCGATTGCTTTCAAGTCTGATTCGAATTTGATGAACAAGGAGGATATAGTGCCTTTTTTATCCTTTTGAAACTGGAGTGGCGGCATTACCCGCTTATAAGGATACACAGTGGAAAGGGCATGGAAGGTGTCTGGTAAAGCAGGAACGATTTTTACCTTTCTTTTTCTGAAATAGGTGTACAAGGAGCCGTCTTCAGAAAAGAGTTTGATGCTCCCATATCCGGGATTGGCATAAGTCCCCACATACTGATGGAGTTCCTGGGGATTTAGGACTGCTGGAGGAGCAGGATTTGCTGAGGTAGCAAGGGGTTTAGCCTCAGATGGGCTCACTCCCCGGTTTTTCTGATAGATGTTTAGCCAATCTGTTCTCTTGGCACCCAGCATAGAATCCATCAGCGTGTTTCTGATCATCATCGCCGCCTCATAGCCAGTTTGGTTCGTTAAAACGACCACTCCAACCTTGTCATTCGGGAAAAAGGCAACCGTTGCCCTAAACCCATCTATACTGCCCCCATGCTCTACTCGGTAATGTCCTTTGTAATCGGAGATTATCCATCCGTAGCCATAACTTGCCGCATATATCGCCGGGAACTCCTCTTCCGCTAGATACCCCTTCGGCATAACCACGTGGGGGCTCATGGCCTCTTCCACATATTTTTCCGGCAGGACCTGCTCTTGGTTAAATCTTCCCTTATTGACCCAGGTGAGCAGCCAGTTCCCCATATCCTGGGCCGTGCTGTTTATTGCGCCAGCGGAGTTCATGGCAGAAAGGTCATAATAATCTACTTTCTCCAGCCGGTTGTTACTGAAGTTATACCCTAAAGCCACATTGGGGCGCTCGGTCAGGCTTTTTACCCCAATGGTGGAACTGGTCATCTTCAAGGGTTTGAAAAGCGCTTGTTCTACATTTGTTTCCCAGGGTTTTCCAGTAAGCTTTTCGGTGATGGTTCCCAGAACGAAATAGGAGAAATTGCTATAATTCCATTTCATCCTCAAGGGGGTAAAGGGCTCAAGATATTCGATTCTTCTCAGCAAACTATCCCTATCGCTCACAGGAAATCCTGACCAGGCCTTGTCATGGAGGGCAAGCCCCGATCGCATGCTCATCAGGTCCTGCACAAGGAGCGAATTGTTTAACTGGTCATTGTAGAATCTTAACCCCGGCACATACTTTTTTGGACTTTCTTCAAATGTAAGTGCTCCTTTCTCCCGAAGCTGGCCAAGAAGGGCGGCGGTAAAGGCTTTTGTGGTAGAACCAATGGGGAAAAGGGTATTGGCATCAGCTTTTATCTTATTTTCATAATCCCTATATCCGAAACCCTGGGTATAGAGCACTTTGTCACCTTCCACTAGGGCAATGGCACACCCTGGGGTATTGGTGGCCTTGAGAATTTTCTCTATTTTTTCTGTGATGCCTCGCAGACGCGGGTCCAGTTGGGCGTGGGAGGTGATGAAAAGGAGGAGTAATAGGAACGTAAGGGTAACTTTCTTCATGCTGGTTTTCTTTCTTCGGGGCAAAGGTATCGCCTAAAGAAAGAGACAAGAAGGACATAGAGGGCGCCTATTCGGACAAAACAAGGATACTGATCAATTCACCGTCCATTTCATGGGCAGCCTTAAGAAGCTTCCTGAGTTGGCTGACCCCCTCAAAGCCGCACTGGCTAGCTACATACTCCAGCTTATGACCCTCTCTTAGCAAATGACTGGCCTTTTCTGCCCGCACCTTATTTAGGTATTCGCCTATCGTCAGACCGGTCGCCTTTTTGAACAAGCGGGTGAGGTTCCGTGGGCTCATATTTACCTGATCAGCGATGGTTGCGGTTGGCAGTTTCTCCCCAAGGTGCTCAAAGATGTACTGCTGGGCGGCGTGCACCCTGTCCTCCAGATGGTTTCCGTGGCGCAGAAAAACACTCAGCTGAGGATCATCGCTTCCCCTACGGGTATAGACCACCGTGATTTTGGCTATTTCGTAAGCAAGCCGCTGGCCATACAGCCTCTCCAGGATAAAGAGCGAAAGGTCTATGCCAGAACTGACGCCTGCGCTGGTGAAAATGCCCCTGTCCTCTACGAATAAGCGGTTGCGCTTCAGCTCCGCCTCAGGGAATTTGGCGGCGAATCGGGAGAAATAGGCCCAGTGCGTGGTGCAGTTTCTCTGGTTCAACAGGCCCGCCTCCGCCACAAGGAACGCCCCCGTACAGACGGAGCAGATGGTGGCCCCTGCCGCCTGCTGTACCCGCAGCCACTCAAAGAAACCCTGGGAAGCCTGGAGAAAGGCAGGGTCTGAGAGGACAGAATACTCTATTCCCGGAATGAAGATGTAATCCCCTTTCCCTAAGGAATAGGACTCAAACGGAGTCAATCTTGAGAAGAACAGGCCTGCCGAGCTTTCCACCTCAACGGAAGGGTCTATAGAGAAGAAGCACAACTCCAGTTCAGGGTGAAATACTTTGGCCTCATAGAAGATATGGGCAGGCCCTGTAATGTCGAGGAGGTGAACTTGGGGTGGTACTAAGAACAGGATTTTCATTTGTTGGGTAGGGAAGGCTTTTGGGTATGCTGAAATTTGCCTCAATAGTGGCAGGCCTGGCCTTGGTCCCTCAGCAGTACATTCGCAGGTAGGTAGACCTGATAGAATGGAGTAGATTATTTTTTGGCGAATATACCCAAGATCCACCAGATATAGGAGGGTTTCGCCTTTGATGCCCGTGACGCAGGCTTTCTAAACTGTACCAGCTCCAAATGTGTAGACTCATTCTTTAATTGAATTGGGTAATAAAGGAGACTAAGGAGCTAGAGGTAACAGGAAACTATAAAAAGGCGGTGAGCTGCCAAAAGAGCTGGTGTTCTTACTGTATAATTTCCATCTAGGCCTACCAATCTTTTTCCTGAAACTCCAAATGCATTTTCAACCATCAATCCCACCCGCTCACGTAAGAGATAAGAAAGGAAAGGTGTGATTTCTGAAAAGATAGGGTTATGGAATCAGAAAAAATAAAAGTTGCGGCAGTCCAGATGGATTGCGTTTTGGGTGACAGGGAAGCCAATCTTAGGAAAGCTGAAAAGCTGGTGGTGCAGGCATTGAAGGCAGGGGCAAGGTTGATTGTATTGCCGGAGTTGTTCAACACCGGGTACCGGGTAGAGGAGCGGGATGTGGAAATGGCAGAAACCATACCCGGCCCTACCGTGGAATGGATGCAACACCTGGCCCGCAAACATAGTGTATACATAGCAGCCGCCATACTGGAGCAGAGTCTGAGCAAAGGGCTGGTGTATGATACGGCTGTGCTGGTAGGGCCAGAAGAGCTGCTGGGCACTTACCGCAAAACCCATCTCTGGGATGTAGAGAGCATTCGCTTTACCAAGGGCGATGCGTTTCCGGTGTTCCAGACAGCGGTCGGCAACATTGGCCTGCAGATTTGTTACGAAGTTGGTTTTCCGGAAGGGGCCCGCGTGCTGGCGCTCCAGGGGGCCGATATCCTTCTCTACCCTTCGGCCTTCGGCAAAGCCCGGGGGTATGCCTGGAAAATAGCAACCCGATCGCGCGCGCTGGAGAATGGCGCCTATGTCATAGCGGCAAACCGCACCGGCACCGAAAAGGAGGAGACCGAGTTCGGAGGCGGAAGTTGCATTGTGAACCCCTGGGGCGAAGTAACAGCCGAAGCCAGCGAAGAGAACGAGGTGATTGTGTCGGAGATAGACCTTCGGGAAGTGGTGGAGCAGCGTAGGCGGCTCCCGTACCTCCGTGACATGAACAGATCTCTCTTTGCCAAGCTATACGGGTAAAGCCTTGATAAACAGATACTGTATCGCTGAACTATGCCTTCCGGCCTGCGTACTTTCAATATACGATCCGGTGTACTCCGGGGGACTTGGACAGGTAAAAATTCGGAACGATGGCTAGAAAAGAAATTCTCGTTGCTTATGGGGTAGACGTGGATGCTGTTGCCGGCTGGCTCGGCTCTTATGGCGGAGAAGATTCCCCTGACGATATCTCCCGTGGTCTGTTTGCCGGTGAAATTGGTACGCCCCGCCTGCTGAAGCTCTTTGACAGGTACAACCTCAAAACCACCTGGTTTATCCCCGGCCATTCCATTGAGACCTTCCCGGAGCAGACGCGCCTGGTGGTGGAGGCCGGCCATGAAATAGGCGTTCACGGCTATTCCCACGAGAACCCGATTGCCATGACTGCGCAGCAGGAGGAAGACGTGCTGCTCAGGTGTATTGACCTCATAACAGAAGTAGCGGGGCGCAGGCCTACCGGTTACGTTGCGCCGTGGTGGGAGTTCTCCAACATCACCAACGAATTATTGCTTAAAAATGGCATTAAGTATGACCACAGCCTGATGCACAACGACTTCCATCCTTATTATGTGCGCGTGGGGGATAAATGG
The DNA here is from genome assembly GCF_008271745.1 of Rufibacter glacialis. Taxonomy (GTDB): domain Bacteria; phylum Bacteroidota; class Bacteroidia; order Cytophagales; family Hymenobacteraceae; genus Nibribacter; species Nibribacter glacialis. Next base: position 369,741 of record NZ_VKKZ01000022.1, read on the forward strand.
ACCAAAATCGACTATACCCAGCAGGCCGCTTCCTGGATGAAGCCCTTGCAGCGGGGAAAGGAAACGGATCTGATAGAGATTCCGGCAAACTGGTACCTGGATGACCTGCCCCCGATGATGTTTATCAAGAAATCTCCCAACAGCCACGGTTTTGTGAACCCCCGGGACATTGAGCAGATGTGGAAGGATCAGTTCGACTGGGTATACCGCGAGCATGACTATGCTGTCTTCCCGATGACCATACACCCCGACGTAAGCGGACGGCCCCAGGTTTTGCTCATGCACGAAAGGCTGATTGAGTACATCAACAGCCATGAGGGCGTGCGCTGGGTAACCTGCGACGAGATGGCCGATGACTTTGCCCGCCGCTTTCCAAGAAGCAAGCAAAGCCAAGTATAAGCCCTATGTGCGTGTTATGTACAGGAGCCATCCTGCAGGTGCATTGGACCGACAAAAGTACCGGGGCAGGTATACCAGATGGAGACCAGCTCAGGCTTTACAGGCGAGAACGCCTGCACCGGGCCAGCCTGGCTAACAAAATACTCTGCCATTACGGTTTAAAAGTAGAGGAATGGAACGGAAGCAAGTATCTCCTCAGCGACCGCAAAGGCCGGCAGGAGATCATAGACGACCTGGGTGGCCTTTGGCCAGCTGCGGAAAAACTGGCAGGGTATACCCTAAACCCCCTGGACACCGTCCTGATTGCGAAATTGAAACAAGATGTCTGCTAAGCATAAGCTGCCTGTTACCATCGTGACAGGCTTTTTGGGAAGTGGCAAAACTACCCTGCTGCAGCACGCCCTGCGGCAACAGGGAATGCAAGACACAGCCGTGCTGGTAAACGAGTTTGGCATGGTAGGCCTAGACCATCACCTGCTGCAAATGGTAGAGGAAAGCACCATCCTATTAGGGGGCGGTTGTGTGTGTTGCTCTACCCGGGATGACCTGGTGCAGGCACTGACTCAACTGCTTAACAGGGTACAAAAAGGGGAGCGGGACGTAAGCAAAGTAGTCATCGAAACCACGGGCCTGGCGGATCCGGCGCCTATTGTATTTACAGTATTATCGCACCCGGTGCTGCAGCATCATTTTCATATCCAGAATGTGATCGTTACGGTAGATGCCGTGAACGGACTCTTTCATTTGCGGCGCCAGCCAGAGTCTGTAAAACAGGCGTTGGTAGCGGACAAATTTATCATTACCAAAACAGACTTGGCACCCGGCGAAGAGGTAAAGCAACTATTGAGGGAATTACAGGTTATCAACCCTTCCGCCGGGAGGCATACCGCCGTCCATGGTGTTATTGATGCTGCCTTGCTGTTCAGCCCGGCTGTTACCATCAGGCAAAGGGCAGCAGACCCCGCACCCGTTTTCCAGGAGAAGGGAACGCATGTGCAGGATGTTAACTCCGTGTCCATCACTTTCCGGGAACCGCTGGACTGGACGGCTTTTGGCTTATGGCTGAGTATGTTGCTGCACGCCAAAGGAGAAGATATTATGCGGGTGAAAGGTTTGCTGGACATTGGAGGAGCCGGCCCTGTGATACTGAACGGGGTCCAGCACATTATACATCCACCAAATCACTTGGAGGCCTGGCCCTCAGAGGAACGGGTGTCTACTTTGGTTTTTATAATGCGGTCGGTCTCTCCAGAGGAAATACTAACCTCTTTAGAAGCTTTTCAAAAGGCCTTTGATGTAAAGCACAACATGCCCGAGATGGAGATACTTCAGTAATATTTAACTAAGCAGCTACCTGCTGTTTGAGGCCGCCCTAGACAGGGTCTGGCGAAAGGGCAAACCATAGCAATTATATAAACATATGGGAAAAGAGAGGGTAACAATTCTGAGTTTCCTGTCGCTAAACGCCTGCCTCTTATTTTTAAGATCTTGATGAACAAAGTGATTCTATAGTCGTAAAAATAACTTTTACGCATGCAAAGTTGCGCTTTAAGCGCTGACGAACCTTAATCATTTGGGTTACTAGATGACCTAGGAACTTCATCTATTTTACAGCAACGCTACGTTAGGTAAAGGTGCCGCTGTAATCTAAAGCTCTTCCTCTCTGCTCCTGTAGCCTTTTCGCCACCTAGTACCCCCGGTGCTCATTAACTGCACTTGATGGACCTTGTTCCAGATCATGCTGCCTTATCAAGCCCAAACTATTCAACGGAAAAGAATGAAAACGACATCCTTTCTCCTTTACCTGCTTTGTACTGCGTGTCTTCTCCTGATAGGTTCCTGCGGAAACCGTACATCTGAAGACCAGAACGAGGCTGATTCCCAGACTTCCTCCCCTAAAAACAAGCCTAACATCCTATTTATCGTGGTAGACGACCTGGGGTACTCAGACCTGTCGCCGTTCGGCGGAGAGATCCGCACCCCTAACATCCAACGCCTGGCTAGTAACGGCCTGATTGTGCAACATTGCTATACTTCACCACTTTGTGCCCCCTCCCGTGCCATGTTCCTATCCGGTATGGACAACCACATCAGCGGTGTTGGTGCCATGCCTCCATTTCAGGCTGCCAGCCAGTACCAGCAGCCCGGTTATGAGGGGTATCTGAACGACCGGGTCATGACCCTGCCCGAAACCTTGCGGGAAAACGGCTACCACACCTACATGAGTGGCAAGTGGCACTTGGGGCACGAAGAAGGAAGGCGGCCGTTTGAGGAAGGCTTTGAACGCAGTTTCTCCTTCTTGGGTGGAGGAGTCAGTCACTTCAATAATATTTTCCCGTTAGGGCCTGAAGAAGTAATCCACACTGTGTATTATGATGACAGCGTGCAGCTGAAAAAGCTGCCGAATGATTTTTACTCTTCTGACTACTACGCCGATAAAATGATCCAGTACATCACCGAGCAGAAGGACGATGCGCCCTTCTTCGGCTACCTGGCTTTTACGGCGCCCCACGATCCACTGCATGTGCCAGCCGACTGGAAGGATAAGTACAAGGGAGCATATGACCAAGGGTACGACCACATCCGCCAGGTTCGGATGGACAACATGAAAAGGCTGGGCCTGATAGCCAAAGATCTTCCGATGAACCCTGGTTCAGGAGAATATAAAAAGTGGAATGAGCTCTCAGAGAAGGAGAAAAAGTTACAGGCCCGTAGGATGGAACTCTACGCCGCCATGATTGAAATCATGGACCTCAACATCGGCCGGGTGTTGGAGACCCTGCAAAAAGCAGGCAAGCTGGAAAATACACTGGTCATCTTGATCGGTGACAACGGCGCCAACCCCAAAGACCCTTCGTTTTATAAAACAAACATGAAGCCGTTTAATAACAGCCTGGAAAACATGGGCAACCCGGACTCTTTCGTTTCACTGGAAGGGGCGTGGGCAGAGGTAACCGCTACGCCATATTCTTATTTTAAAACCACTACGGGCGAGGGGGGTGTCCGGGTACCCTTCATTATCTCCGGGCCGGGCGTTACCCTGAAAGGAGTGGATGCCACCAATAAGATTTTAGGCACTGACATTATGCCCACGCTGCTCGATATCACAGGGACCAATCGCCCAGATACGTTTAAAAACAACAAGTTAGCCGCCATGACAGGTATTTCCTTTAATGAAATGTTAATCAATAAACGAAGTACCGTAAGGGACAAGGACACTGGGTTTGGGATTGAGAGCCTGGAAAATAAAGCTTACCTCAAAGGCGACTGGAAAATCCGGTTTCTGATGCCTCCATTTGGGGAAGGAAGGAATTGGCAACTATTTAACGTGAAAGAGGACCCCCGAGAGCAACGTGACCTTGCTCTGCAACACCCGGAAAAGCTCCACGAAATGTTGAGCGGCTGGATGGGCTATACGCAGTCAGTGGGTTACATCCCATTTCACGGGGGCAGAGCCTTTGAAGTGCTGGGACCAAAAAACTTCTTTAAAGCAGAATTGGACTCCGCAAACCAGGCCCTCCTGGGAAGAGCTGCGTTGGATCTGGTACGTGGTGGAGAGTAAGATTCAAAATTACCTTGTAAGTTGAATTGCCTGTTCTCAAGGCCGCCCTACCTGGCTAAAGAAGAGCCGCAATAAAAGCTAATCCTAATTGCTATAATCGTGGATAAAAAATGCTTTAGGATGGTTTTAGGGCTTTATATATGTTTTAGGAAATCAATTTCTATTTCCTTTTTCCGGGGTTCGTGTTTAGACGCTTATTTATTATAACGAATGGAGGCAAACTTGATGCTTTGTGCAATTGGCAAAGTTGAAGTAGACCACGGAGATTCTTTTGACTCTTCAAGAGAGCCGGTAAATGGATATTTTTGACGGGCCAGAGCTTTTACAGATTGCCTTTAAGGCAAATAACCAGCCCTATATTTTTGAAATTTCCGGCAGCGGGGAGGAACTCTGTGAATCGGGTGCCTATAGTCACCCTACCCGAAGATGGCAATCCAATTGTCTGGGCTGTTTCCAAACTCCTTAAATTTTTTTATGGAGTGTTAGAGGGTGAAGTGTAAATTAAACTCCAAAGGTAAGAAAAAAGCCGCTCCATTTGCATGAAGCGGCTTTTTAGTAGACCGGAGGAGTGAATAATTGAACCTTATTCACAATGACTTTAAGTTGCTCCAGGAATTTCTGGAACAGAATATCTACTTCCTGAACTCTGCATCATGAGCTTTGTATGCTTCTAGAAGTAATTCACGAAGTAGGAAAGGTTATCTAAACTCACACTGTACCCCATCTTTTTAATTTTTTTATTTTGGAGTGCAGCCAAAGCAGCTGTGTCTCCAACCTCAGTCGTTCTTGAACCATCTGGAAGGAGGCTTTCCCTTAAGCTAGCCGGTGCTGCCAGATAGATTTCTGTAGGAAATACCTATTAATAGCGTGTACTTGGTCACCGAAAGCGTTTGGGGTTTTTCTCCTCAATCAGGTGCACGAATTTGGTCAGATGCCCTTTTAGGTATCCGACGCAAAAGGTCCATAAGGAGTGATCTACTCATAATGGTTTTCCTATCACTGAATCTGGATCAGAAATGCCTCCTATCTAACAATATTTACCCAACCCTTCATGGTCTTATTTTCTTTTTCCAGGTATAGAATGTAAAAATAGGTTCCGTCCGACAGCCCGGTTGCTTCCCAATTGTTTTGGTAAGAAGGGCTGTGGTATACTTGTTTTCCCCAACGGTTATAGAGTACCAAAGAATTCTTTTGGTCTTTATTCAAATTGATAATTTCAAAGAATTGGTTTTTATCATCACCATTGGGTGTGAAAATATTAGGGATAGTTATTTGTTTCTCTTCCTCGGGTTCAGGCTCAATGACTAATTTGGGATCAAGAATAGAGAGTTTCTCTTTATATAAGAATATGTCTAAGTCATTGGTGGGTTTTGTGGAAATCACATTATTCAACTGAAGGGTGGAGGAAACGGTAATACCTACCAAGTAAAACTCCTTTTGTTGATTTATAAAGAGCTTTGATGGTATAGTTGTGCCGTCTGAATTAGATTGCAGCGCCCCCGCCACTTGGCCGTCTGGTTGTATTTTTGTCAAGAAGGCTTCTCCATCTGTGGCTCTTTGTTGGGTGGTCAAGAAAGTGTTTCCAAAGGTGACGTTTCCTTTGAAAGCTCCCGTCAAAAGAATGGAGTTATCTTCTTTGTTCAACTTAATTGCACTTGCATAGATGCCTCCAGTATTTTCGACAGTGGTTTTTCTAGCAACCTGAAAATTCCAAGTTCTTGCCCCTTCCGGATGATATTTTTGTATTAAAGAAATATTGTCAGATTTATGCGAGAAACTGCCTGTTAAGTATATGTTCTCCAGTTCATCTAAAACTAAGCTAGTAGGTAAATTATATTGCTCACTTTCTCCCACCTGGGCGGCCCACTTAACGGAGCCGTCAGCATTACATTTAAGTAGAAAGGCATTTGCCAGATTGCGGCCTTCCAACAGTTTGCTCCCAATAATCATTGAAAACATGAATTGCCCCGTAATAATGGGCTGTTGCTTAGAATCCACAATAATGTCACGGAGGTGGGTAACTCCGGAGGTTGTGTTGCTGGATAGAATGCTTTCTAACAGCGGGGCTCCGTCCTTGTCAAATTTGTAGAGTACCAGCCGGGTAGTTATTACAGAAGTACTAGTTGATCTGCCTTGGCGGCACGCAAAGTATAGATTGTTTTTGGTGTCAATGGTAAATACAACCTCTATGTTCACCTCCCCAGGGACATACTGTAACCACAATGGATTACCCGAAGCGTCATATTTGGCAACAAAATAGCGCGGAATGTAGGAATCTTCGGTATATGTTTTATCTCTAAAAGTTAACTCCCCATGAAAGCTACCAAGGGCATAAATATTTCCTTCTGAATCAAGGACGATATCTTCAAATGCGCCATATCTGTTACTTTCCAAAATACGACTCCATTCTACTTTTCCGTCCGCTTTGAACCTCGCTAAAAAGCCACATCTGGCATTCTTCGGGGCTTTGCTTATTAAAAGGACGTTATCAATTGGCATTTGACCCTTTCCATAAATGAAAGAGCCAGACATGATTAATTCGCCTGCCGCATTCATTGTAGCGGAAGTGACAGCGTTTTCCTCTTCACTGCCTAAGCGTTTAAGCCTTTGTGCTTCTTGCCCACTTGCTTGATAAACTTTACTGAAAAGCAGTAAAAACAATGAAAATATAAGCCTGTTTAGATGGGGCATGCGGAGAAGAATGTGTATGGGAAGCAATAAATAAACTTAGATCTTCTGAGGAATAAGTTATGAAACATTCTTAAGTATGGTTCATAATCAAATGCTGCGCTTTCTCTACAGCGTTTGAATAGAAAATACCGTTTAGCTTTTTAATTTTTAGGAGGTACGTTAAAATAGCTGGATTTTAGCTTAGAGAATGTGTTCGTAAGATATAGGCAAATTACCAAATTAAAAATAGAAGCGTTATTAGCATTGGTTTCGTTTGTGACCTGGATTATGGTCGTTAATGGAATGGCTTAAAAATAAAAAAAGCCGCTTCATTTGCATGAAGCGGCTTTTTAGTAGTCAGTAGGAGTGAATTATCGAACCTTATCCACAAAGATATGGCCCTGTTACAAGACTATTGCAGTAGAGGAGGAGACTGCCTTAAAGGTGTCCTAATAAACATAACTTGCGTTATAGGCTAGCTGATTCCTCAGGTTTGCGTAAAGGTGGTGGGAGAGTATTTAATTAATAGCCATTCAATTAATATTACCCCAATCGATTCCTAAAATCACTAGGAGTGATTCCCAATATTTTTTTTACGTACCGAGTGAAAAATGACCGGCTTGAAAAATTCATTTCATCGGCAATTTGGGAAATGTTCAGGTTTTTGTCTTGTAAAAGAAGAATGATCCTTTCTTTGGTATAGCGCTGTATCCAGTCAGAGGCGGTCACATCCGTGTTCTGTTTACAGATGTAATTCAGATGTTTAGCGGTAATGTGAAGCCTTTTGGCATAAAAATGAACTTCCCGCTCTTTCATGCAATGTTCCTGCACCAATTGCATGAAACGCTCATAATGGGTCCCACTTTCTAAGGTTCGCTTTCGGTGTTCATACTCATTAGCAAACGTGTGCCACATCTCTAAAATGAATACCTGCATCTGCAAACTCAAGACCTCGTTGTAAAAACGATGGTCTGTCTCCAAGAATTTAGAGTGCAAGAGCTGGAAATTTGAAAGCACCCTCTTCTTGTCGTCTTTATTGCTCAGATGCAGAACAGGGTTTTCTTTCGAGTGAAGTAGAGCATCGATACTCCACCTTTGGTCAGGAATATTAAAATCTAGGAAATCCTTTTCCACACACAAGACTGTTGCTTTTATATTTTTAGAAAAAGTCAAACCTGTCAGCTTGCTGTCAGCAAACCAGAACACAAATTCCCCAGCTTCGCATTTATATGGCCTGTCATTAAAAGAGAAGGATATCCTTCCTCGGTGGCAGAAGATATGAATGTGAAAACGATTCTGTAAATATTCAGGAAGATGCTTATTGCCAAGCACTTCAAACAAAACTATGCTATCTTTTTTTATTATGTCCATTATAATTGAAGGATATGTAATATGTGACATTATGCACGTTAAAAGTGTAATATATCAGACAAGTATAGCTAGTATCTTTGCATAAGTAAAATATGACACGAAGATGGAAAGGCAACACATAGATATTTTTGAAAGACTACTGACGGGTGAAGCGGTTCCGTTCAATGATGCAGATTATCATAAGATCGACAGCGCCTGTAGCGAGACCAGAAGACTGCTCATCCAGTTGAACAGCGAAGCAGACTCGAAGAAGATCAGGGAGTTGTTAAATATCATCACCGGCTCTCAGATTGAAGAGACTACCACTGTTTTCCCTCCCTTTCAAATCAACTACGGAAAGAACACCAGAATCGGGAAATGTGTAATTATCAATTTCGACTGCACCTTCCTGGATTTGGGAGGCATCACCATTGAAGACAATGTAATGATTGCCCCTAAGGTAAGCCTGCTTTCGGAAGGGCATCCTATTCCTATCGCCGCAAGACAAACCCTTACTGCAGGTAAAATCCATATCAAGAAGAATGCTTGGATTGGTGCCAGCGCCACCATTCTTCCAGGCGTGACCATCGGCGAAAATTCTGTGGTGGCGGCAGGTGCAGTGGTGTCCAAAGATGTGGCAGACAATACCGTTGTAGGCGGAATCCCGGCAAGAGTTATCAAGACAATAGAGTAAGTATCCTTTTTCTAAGGGAGAATTCACCAAACTGAAATTGAAATGAAAAGAATAGCAAGTATAGCGGTTATGTCCATCCTACTGTTTGGACTAGCCCATTCTCAGACCAAACAAAGAAAGGAAATCGTAAAAAGCGCAGAACAAAAAGAGGTGTTTACCTTTAAATTAAGCGACAAGGTTAGCCGCCAGGCGGTAACATTCAAGAACCGTTACGGTATCACAGTATCAGCCGACTTATACATCCCTAAGAATAGCGGAGGTAAGCGTTTGGCGGCACTTATCGTAAGCGGGCCGTTCGGTGCGGTGAAAGAGCAGTCCTCGGGGCTTTACGCGAACGAACTGGCCTCCAGAGGCTTCGTTACATTGGCATTTGACCCCTCCTTTACAGGCGAAAGCGGCGGGGAAGTCCGTAACCTAGGCTCGCCTGAGATTTTCACGGAGGACTTCAGCGCAGCGGTAGACTACCTAGGCTTGTTGCCCTCCGTTGACCGGGAACGCATAGGGGCTGTAGGGATTTGCGGCTTGAGCGGCATGGAGATTACCGCTGCCACCAGTGACACCCGTATTAAAGCGATAGCCACGGCTTCCATGTATGATATGTCCCGTAGCATCAGTCGCAGTCATAAGGACAGTTATACCTTAGAGCAGCGCAAAAAAGTGATTGATTACCTAAGCCAGCAGCGCTGGGCAGATGCCGAGAACGGTAAGTATTCCTTGGGCTTACACGAGGTTCCGTTTGACGAAAAGGGCAATGTTGTCAAAGGAGACCGAGTGCTTCCTGAGACGCTTCCCCAAAATCAGAACCCCGTCTTAGCCTCTTTCTTCGATTATTACAGGACACCGCGTGGGTTCCACCCCAGGTCGATTAACTCCACAACGGCGTGGACAGCCACAACACCAACATCCTTCTTCAATTTCCCGATGATGGCAAACATTGAGTTGATTTCCCCCCGTCCGGTAATGTTGATAGCTGGAGAGAATGCCCACTCACGTTATTACTCTGAAGATGTGTATAAAATGTTATCCGGGCCAAAGGAATTGGTTATTGTTCCCAAGGCAGACCACGTTGATCTATATGACAAAGTAGAGTTGATTCCCTTTGACAAAATGGTATCCTTCTTCACGCAAAACTTGAAATAAGTAAGCAAGAGAAGCTAATCGGTGAAGAGTAAATCACCACGTCTTTATTACACAATTACAGACTTAATTCTGCCATCAGCCTTACCCTGGTAGAGCTGATGGCAGAATGGCTAACATTTGACACCCTTAATTAAAAAGGTATGAGACTAAGAACAATGAAAGCTCCCTTTAAGGCTGCATTTTTTATCGCAGCCTTGTTGACCCTTGGTTGCAAGGAACAAACAATTCCTCAAGCAGGGGAGGTGAATGAATTACAAGCCATCTTTCCGAAAGGTGAACCGGGACCAGCAGAGAATTTCACTGGCAAGGCTTGGAATTACGGGGTGGTTGATAATGACAGCACTTACAATACCCTGGTAGGTAACGTATATTTTGAGCCTGGCGCCAGAAGTAATTGGCATATACACCCTAGCGGGCAAATCTTAATCATCACAGATGGTGAGGGATACCACCAGATAGAGGGTGAGCCTAGGCAGGCTCTTAAGAAAGGAGATGTGGTGAAGTGTCCGCCCAATGTGATGCACTGGCATGGCGCAAGCCCCACTATCGGAATGCAACAAATGTACATTCTACCCAAAACAGAGAAAGGGATTGTGAAATGGCTACACCCTGTCACAGACGAAGAATATCAAAATGAGAATTAGGTTGCGGATGCCTTGCTGAGGCAAACATGATTTAAAACAAACCATAGGCACTATGAAGTACCCATTGATAGTAATCCTCTCCTTATTTACTCTTTTAGTGAGCTATGCATCATGTGATAAAGATGCCCCTATACTTGATAGACCGGATACAGAAAGTGATAATGGAAACAATAACCCTTCAGGTAGCCTAATGAAAATTAAGATTGGGTCTAACACCTTCACAGCAACGCTCCATGATAACGCTGCTGCAGCGGCCTTCAAAGCCCGGTTGCCAATGACTGTTGATATGAGAGAGCTAAACGGTAATGAGAAATATTTTGATCTGTCAGCCAGTCTCCCTACAAATGCCTCTAACCCAGGAGCAATCCAAACCGGCGATCTGATGCTGTATGGTTCTAAAACTCTGGTGCTATTCTATAAAGGCTTTTCTACCTCTTATAGCTACACTAGGTTAGGGCGCATCAACGATCCTTTAGGACTTGCTGCGGCAGTGGGGTCTGGAAACGTCACCATTACATTTGAGCTTCAATAAAACTAAGACCTTTAGATGGATTGGAAAAGGTCAGCGAAAGCAGTATATCAAATAAATCCCTCTCCCAATACACCTCTAAAAATCCACTTCTATGGCAAATAAAATTGGAACAGAGGCTGCAGAGATGGCGATTTAACATTGGTAGGAAGGCCAGGGACGCCGGTCCCGGTAGCTGCGTTCAGCCTTAATTTAATAACCAATAGGAAAATCAGGTATACTCAGGTATATATCTATATATCGCATCTAGCTGATAGACGATAATTAGTGGTTAAGTATAAGATTTTTAATTTTTCAGGAATCGGTATTGAGATTGGCTACCGTCAGGTTTGAGCTCGGGTTCTAGTTTAGCTCATGACCTGGATGTACCCGTTTTTAATGGAGGATAAAAATTTTCTTTTGGGGAATTCTGAAAGAATACAAACAAAAGAAACACTCTGCTCTTACCAAGTGTTTGAGTGATGATTGGTTATTGTGATTTTTGGCACCTTCTACTGGATATACTCCTCTAAAGCATAATCAACCGTTGTTGTCATCTAGAAATATGTTCTAACCTTCTAGGTGACTTCATTTCTAATTGTCACTTCATGTTTATAAACTTCAGAATGAATAAAAAATATAGCTTAAGCCTTGTTGTTACCGTCGTTCTCCTTGCTTTAGGTGGAACTGGTTGTTATGTGAATAATCAAATTGGCAAATTAAAGTCTAGTGACGAACGTTTAGGAGCATATTCCAAACATGCCTATTATTCACCTGAAAAAAATGAATTTGTAAGCCCAAAGGAGATCGTGTATTATGAAGAGAAGGTAACTGGGGGTAAATCTGGGTTCTGGAGGTTCTTCACAAAATCTCCCAATGCCCCAGTGTATGAACTCCCGAGACAGGTACTAACAAAAAAGGACTTTTCGGGAGTACCCTCTCCGTTTGCCGCGTATTGGCTGGGGCATTCCACTGCTATCATTGAGCTGGACGGGAAACGTATTTTGATAGACCCAGTGTTCGAGAACGCGGGTCCTTTACCTATGATTGCCAAAAGAATGAGTGTCTCTCCTTTGCATCGGGAAGAACTCCCAGCGGTTGATATTGTCATCATCACCCATGACCACTATGACCATCTGGAAACCGAGACCATGAAGTTTTTAGCAGATAAAAACATACAGTTCATCGTGCCGCTGGCCGTAGGAGCCAGATTGCAGGGTTGGGGTGTTCCGAAGGATAAGATTGCCGAGCTGGCCTGGCATCAATCTGTCACCCATGGTTCACTGAAGATAACCGCTGCCCCTACGGTGCACTACTCTGGAAGAAGCTATAATGACAGAAACAAAACGCTGTGGGCTTCCTATGTAATCAAAGGCAAAGAGAAGAATCTGTACTGGAGCGGCGATACGGGATACGGCGAGCATTTCAAGGAGATCGGTAGCAAGTACGGTCCCTTTGACCTAGCTTTTATGGAGATAGATGCATGGAACAACGGGTGGCCCAATACCCACCTTTTTCCAGAGCAGGTAGTCAAAGCCACCCGTGAGGTAGACGCTAAGCTCTTGTTCCCTATCCATTTTTCGACCTTTGATCTGGCGTTACATGCTTGGGATGAGTCAATCAACATGGTTGCTGAATTGGCGGCACGAAACAACATAGGACTTGTGACACCCATCATGGGACAGAAAGTGGTGCCGGGGATAACCCCAACCGAAAAATGGTGGGTGCGCAAATAGATACATCACATGGATAAAAGTCACCTATGGTTGCAAGGTGCCTGAGAACAGTATAAAGATGCTGGCAGACTTCCGGTAAAAATATAGATATTCAGGAAATCACACTTCAATATAATCCCTGCTTTAAATACTAGGTTCTTTGCATTTCTACTTAAGTTCTTTCGCTTCAAGTCTAGCAAATACCAGAAATTACGTCAGTTAAAAGGAAAGAACCATCTGTCAATACAATGACTTTTGAGCCGTGTAGCCCATCTTTATTGTCAGTTGAGTGGTTTGTGCTGCTCTGTGCTTTCAAGCCTCACCAGTCCGCTAATCGTTAGCTTTCACCTGTCCCGTTAAACGGCAGTTTCCTGAGACAGGGCAGGGGCTTCCGTTATCTGCCCTAATTGGCACATTGATTTCTCTTTTTGCCGTCTCATAAATCAAAGATCGCTTTTAAAAAATGAGATGGATAGGAGAGACTGCATCTAAAGATTCCCTAGATTCAATAAGGGCCTTCGCCTTAGCCGATGAGGGTGGAGAAAAGCCAGCTTCCTATTCTTCAATCTCCAGTTATCGATGCAGGGTATTTACTTATATATGCCGTTTACTAAATTATCGGTGGATTATATGATGTTCAGTCCTATGTTCAATTTACTTATATATGGATGGAACATGAGCAGAGGATTCATGTCAAAGCTGGATTGCAGAGGGAATAAGAGGTATTAAATGGACACTGGGTGCCGTGCTTTGACTAAAGGAAGGAACTAAGTTTTGCGGAATATAAGAACCATTGGTGCAGTGGAAACCTTAATTGGTGTCCGAAGTGAAATAAAAAGGCCCCTCAGCGTTAACTGAGGGGCCTTTTAGTAGTCCGTAGGGGAATCGAACCCCTGTTACCAGAATGAAAATCTGGTGTCCTAACCCCTAGACGAACGGACCATCTTTCGGTTTTGATGGTGCAAATATAGCGGGGTGATTTTGATTTGCAAAACCTAGGGCCAAAAAAAGTTCTGGTTTTAGGCCGTTTTCTAACCTTTTCCTTCAAGGGCTTGAAAATGAGGAAGAATAAATTAGAGCCATCCTGAAAGTTTTTTCAGTTCTTTCCCTGTTTTTCTGGAAACAGGCCAAAAACGAACTTAGGTTCACCCGTCAAAACCGGAAACGGAATGGTCTCTATCGTCCATTAAGGAAAGCCAATATTCCAGAAGGCTTACCTTTGCAGTGCGCAAGACCATTTCTTCCATTTTAAGGAAGCCACCGTTTAAGGCCCGTTTTCCTAAAACGCGCCCTAAACGGAGGTTCAAAAGGGAGGCTTTGCTAAAACCCTCCCAAGCGGTGGAAGGACTTTGGGAGGAACTTCCGGCAAGGTATTACTTCAGCCCGGGCTGGTTTCCCAGTTGCTGAAGCGTATGTAGGTGCTGGGCCAGTTCAAACAAAACAGGATGGTCCAAGCCGCTTACCTGACGGGCTTCCCTTTCAGACAGGCCGGCCTCATAGGAGGTAAGGTACTTTTGGTAGCCACTGGTAAGCTGGCCAAAAAGAGTGTGGAGTTTCTTTTGGGATACCTCCGCTGGGTCTTTGTCCATGGCACCTTTGGGTAAAACCTCCTCCACCAGGTAAAACTCCTCCTGCATGATCTGGTGGGTACCGTCTTCGCCCAACACCAAGGGTTTATACACCTTGAACGTATGCTGGTCCACCAGCAGGGTGCAGCCGGTAGCGTCTTCCAGCATAACCACCACCGGGGTGTCAGAAGCAGCAGAAGAGGGGTTTTGAGGGGCCGGGGGAAGTACTTGCTGGTCGTGCCCCAGGTAATGGGTGAACAGGGCGTACAGGTCCTCAAACTCGAAACCCAGGGAAATCCTCTTGCGCACGGTTCCTGTGTGGAGCAGGCCATTCACGGTCACCGCCGTATCCTCGCCGTATACGATCTTCTCTATCTCTAGCGTGTCTGCCAGCAGGATGGACTCTGGGCAATAGGTAGAAGGATCTATGTTGTCTTCCTGGGGAAGGTCAATCTCTGGCAGGGCCGCTAGCTGGGCCAGTAGCTGGGCATCTTTGTCTTCCCTCTGGAAAAGGCTAGACACAAAAATGCTGTGCTCACTGCTGTCGCCTAAGGCCTGGAGCTGAAGGAGGTAGGTGTCCAGGAACTGGAGCTGCGGCTTCAGCTTTTTGTAAATCTTGGTTTTCCTGAAAGACTTGCGGTGGTTGTACAGCAGGGTGGCCACCTCTCCATAACAGTCCAATTCTTTCACTTTTTCCATTTCCTGCAGCACTTGCTCAGGGGTAGCCCTGCTTTTGAGCAACATTTCCTCAAACAGAAAAATGGGATAATCATGGGTGGGTTGGCCAATCTCAGGCAGCACGTTGAAGGCGCTCAGTTTCTCGGTCTTGGCTTCCAATAACACCTCCAGGTCCGTTTTCACGGGCGCCATGAGGTGCTCGGTAGCGGCTTCTCTCAACTGCTGCTCGGTTTCCTCTATGGCTTCCTCAGAAAGGGGCACCGCCTCGGTGAGTTGCCAAAGGATCTGCAGGTGGGTGTGCGAAGGCGGCAGCCCGAACACCGACATGATGTCTTCCTCCAGTTCCACCACTGATTCAAACAGTTCCGTGTTTTCTTCGGGGCCGCCTTTCTCCTTTAAATCTTGGTAATAATGGTAATATGTCTTAAGTTTTTCGGTTACCTGCATAGCCAGTTAGGTTCTTTCTATGGTTAAAAGAAGACGTTCCTTTGCTTTGGGCGCTCGCGCAAAGCAAAACCTAGTACTACCAGGCCGGCACAGAGGTGACAGCCTGGCAAGGGGAGGTACCAGTTATAACGGTCTGGCCACCGAAGCTTGTACGCAAAGCTTCCGGGCGAAGTCTTGTATTTTTAGGATAATTTGTAGCGGCCCCGCAAAAGCAGGGGCGTAGCGCGGGGTATTCAGGTCCCAACGGCGCCCGGTAAAGACCAAGGTTTACCGGCAGATGTTCCTACCACCCTTTATCTTTGGCCCACATTTACTAAAAAGAGGTGGCAAACGCCTGATGAACGCCTGAGGATAAAACAAAGGGTGGCTTCTGGTAAGAAACCAGCGGCCCACATAGCAATAACATGGACACAAAAGAAAAAAGCGTGGTGGTTTCTTCCACCAACCCGGTGAAAGTACAAGCCGCCCTTTCCGGATTTGAGCGCATGATGCCGAGCCAGGCGTTTACGGTGACGGGGATTTCTGTTCCTTCAGAGGTGGCAGACCAACCCATGACAGAGGAAGAGACACTGCAGGGAGCCTTGAACCGGGTCCAGAATGCCCGCGTAGCACACCCTTCCGCCGATTATTGGGTGGGGATTGAGGGAGGCGTAGAGGTGGTGCAAGGGGAATTAGCTACGTTTGCCTGGGTGGTCATCGCGGGCCAGAGTATCGAGGGAAAAGCCCGGTCCGGCACGTTTTTCCTGCCTCCGGCCGTAGCCGAGCTGGTGCAGCAGGGCCTGGAGCTGGGCAGTGCCAATGACCAGATCTTCCGGCAGTTGAACTCCAAGCAGAAGGGCGGGGCCATAGGCATCCTCTCCAACGGTGCCCTCACCAGAAAAGAGCTGTATGAGCAGGCCGTGGTGCTGGCGCTGCTTCCTTTCTTGCAAGAAGAGTTGTATGCCCGCTAATCTTTGTATTGCCTACCCTTTTTGAAAATTACGGTGAAAACACCCCTCTTAGCGAATGTCCTGATAAGGGTGCTTGGTTGTTTCGCGGCTGTTTTGAACAAACAAGGAGAAAAACCATTGGCCGGATAAGCTAAGGAAGAGCAAGACCGGTATGTGTTTTCAAGTAGACGGGGGCCACAAAGTGGGTGAGCCAGACGTGGTTTTCAGAAAGGAAAAAGTCAACGCCGTCTTGGTGCATCTGTCCGCTTTCCACTAGAAAAACAACGGGTTTTCCGTGCCGGGCGCCTACTTTCATGGCCGTTTCAACCTCCGCGGAAAGGTGCACGTACTGCCGGTTCTGTTTTTTAAGGCCTTCTTGCTGAATGGCGGCGGCGAACCGCTGCGCCGTGCCGTGGTACAGGACGGGTGGTGGCGCGAGGGGCTGTAATTTCAGGTCTACTGCCAGAGAATGCCCTTGGCTGGCCCTGATCAGGGTCTGGTCTTGATTGAAAGAGAACCGTTGTTTGTCATTGGTGGCTACTACTTCCTTAAGTTTCTCCAGGGTAATGCCTTTTCCCCTGGCCTGCATTTTCTGCAACAGAACCTCCACGTTGGTCCAGCCTTCCGGGTCCAGTACTATGCCCAAGGCTTCCGGTTTGTGCCGCAAGACCAAACTAAGGAATTTACTGATGTCTTTGTCTTTCATGCCTTTCAAATGTGTCCTGATGGCAGATGGATTATACCGATTTTGATATGGTAATAACAACCCATTGAAACTATACCCATTGGCATTCTGGAAGGATCTTGTGGACGAACTAGAAAGGCTCTTTTAAACCGTTCTTACCGTTCGCTCCCAAGAACCTTTCAGAATGACAGAGAAACAGAGTAGGAGTATATTTGTCTCTTTGAAATAGGGAAAGAGTAGGCTTTTCTAATGATTTTTCAGAAAAGAAGCTGAAACAAGTGCGGTCAGCTAATCTTCAAACTTGCATTCTCCAAACTGGATGTACGAAAACCTCCTAAAAAGTAAAAGCCCGGTATGACCGGGCTTTTACTTTTTAGAGAGATTACTTTATTTCCTTCAGAAGCTCTTGCACGGCTACTTCCAGTTGTTGGTCTTTGCCTTTGCTGACCAGGTGGTACTCGTTCATCACTTTCACGTCTGGTTCGGTCTGAAGGTTCTCCAGGTAGCGGTTCTGCACGTCTTTCACGCCCAGCGGCGGCACGCCCCATCTAATGCTGTTGTCTTGGAGGCTTTCCCAGCCGGCGAAGGTACAGGTGCCCGGCACCGGCATACCCACCAATTTACCCAGTTTCAGGTCTTGGTAGCTGAACGCGAAGCAGTGGCCGTCTGAATAGTTGGCTTCGTTGGCCAGGGCAATGGAAGGCTTGTTCCAGCGGAAAGACGGTTCCATGCCCACCGACCGGTTGTCGGTGGTGTAGCTCAGGAACATTTTGCCACTCAGGAACATGGCCAGATCCGCTACCAGGTCACCCCCGGCGTTGTTGCGCGAATCCACTACCATGCCTTTCCGGTTCGCATATTTACCCATTACTTCCTCATAGACGGTGCGGTAGCTGGGGTCGCTCATGTTGGGAATATGCACGTAGCCCAGTTGCCCGTTGCTGAGGCGGTCTACTTCCTCGGCGTTGCGGCGCACCCAACGCTTGTAAAGAAGCGCATTCTCTTCGCCCGCCGAAATAGGCTTCACGGTGATTTCGCGGCGTTTTTTGAATTTAGGGTCGAAAACGGTGAGTAGCACATTCTTGCCGGCTTTCCGGTTCATGAACTGCGCGTAGTCTTTCTCGGGAGTTAAGGTTTCGCCATCGATTTTCTCAATGATCATGCCCGCCGTCACGTCCAGGCCAGCTTTCTGGAGCGGACCTTCCAGGAGAACTTCGTCTATCTTGAGGCCGTTGCCGGTAAAGTTCTGGTCGTAGAAAACACCTAAGGAAGCCGTGGCATCGGCGTTTGCCGGCACATTGGAGAAGCTAGCCCCGGAGTGCGACACGTTCAATTCGCCCAGCAACTCGCTCAGCAGCTCAGTGAATTCATAGTTGTTGCTGATGTGGGGCAGGTACTTCTCGTAGTCGGGCTTCAGTTCCTCCCACTTGGCGCCGTGGAAGCCGGCGGTGTAGAAGGTCTTCTGGGTGCGGCGCCACACGTGCTCTAGCATAAAGGCGCGTTCTGCGGCCACGTTCAGGTTCATGTCGCCGCTGATGGCCACGTTCTCCTGCTTGTTGGCGGCGGGGTCTAATTTAATCACCCGGCCATCGGCGAGCAGGAAGATGTTCTTCAGGTCTTTGTCCCACTCCATGGAGGCACGGTTGGCGTTGAGGGTCACGGCCATCTTAGTTTCCTTGGTGCGCAAATTCGTGCTCCAGAGGTTGAAGCCTTTCTCAAAGCGGGCCAGGTAATAAAGCGTCTCGCCGTCTTTAGACACCAGCGCATCGGCCAGGTTAGAGGAATGCAGGGTAAGGCGTGCCTTGCGGGTTTTCAGGCCTTCCCAGTCAATGGGGAGTGCCTCGTCTTCTTTTTTCTTCTTCTTGTCTTTCTCCTTTTCTTTGGCGGCTTTCTCTTCCTGCTCTTTGATCAGGGCATAGTCTTCTTTGCTCAGCCTGAATTTGTCATAGGCATCCTGCGTCAGGAACATGGCGAATACATCTGACTGGGCCCCCCCGCTGTTGGCCTGGGAGCGCATGCCTTCGCGGGTGCTTTGCCAGATGAGCATCTTGCCGTTCAGCATCCATTGCGGCTCAGAATCCTGGTAGCCGCTCTCGGTGAGGTTGATTTTCTTTCCTTTTCCGTCAGCAGAGATGATGCCCACCTCGCCGTTCCAGTAGCCGGGCTCCGAGAACTCAAACGAGATCCACTTGCTGTCTGGGCTCCAGGTGAAGTACAGGTCATTGTCGCG
Organism: Rufibacter glacialis; assembly: GCF_008271745.1. GTDB lineage: Bacteria > Bacteroidota > Bacteroidia > Cytophagales > Hymenobacteraceae > Nibribacter > Nibribacter glacialis. The sequence goes on from NZ_VKKZ01000022.1 coordinate 388,960, forward strand.
CATGGAGAACAGTTCATTGGTGGTGAGCAGGGTGCGCACCTTCTTGTCTTTGAGGTTGTACACCTTCAACGTCATGCGGTCTTCCACAAAGCCAACCTCTTTGCCGTCAGGCGAGAACTGGGGTTGGTAGTTCTCTTTGTCATTGTCAATGAGGGCGGTTTCTTTGAGCAGGGTGGAGGCATAGAAATAAGGTTCGCCTTCCCGCTCCATCTGGGTCTGGTAGATTTTCCAGCCTTTGCCGCGCTCACTGGAGTAGAGCAGGGTCTTGCCGTCTGGCGAGAAGCTCACGCTGCGTTCCTGCTCTGGCGTGTTGGTGATGCGCTTGGTAGCGGTGCCTTCCACGGCAGAAACAAACACCTCACCGCGGTAAATAAAAGCGATTTCCTTGCCGTTAGGCGAAACCGCCAAATCCTGCACGCCCGCACCAGCCACGGGCACGATGCGCTCGTTGTTGGTCCTGCCCTCGGTGGCCAGCACGATGTTCACCTTCTGCGGCGTGCCGTTCGGCTGCATGGTGTACACGTCCCCGTCAAATCCGAAACACAAGACCCCGTTGTTGGCCGCGGTCAGAAAGCGGACTGGGTGTTTGGTGAACTTGGTGAGTTGGGTGGAAGGGCCGGGTTTGTCAGCGGCCATGCGGTGTACGTTGAACGAGCCGCTCTCCTCGCTTAAATAATAGATGGTTTTGTCATTGTTGGCAAAAACCGGGGTACGGTCTTCGCCGGCGTAGGTGGTGAGTTTGGTGTGTTGGCCGGTTTTGGTGTCATAGCGCCACAGGTCCCGGGCCACCGAAGACACGTGGTGTTTCCGCCACTGGTTCTCGCCGCCTTTTTTATCCTGGTACAGGATCACCTGGCCGTCTTTGCTCAGTTTTACTTCCTCTGCCGGAGTGGTCAGCACTTGCTGCACCCGTCCGCCGGCCAAAGCTACCTTGTACAGCTCGGGCTGCGCAAAGGTGGGGAATTGGCGGTTAGAGGCCATGTCTAGCCGGGTAGACCCGAAGTAGACCGTCTTGTTGTCGGGGCTGATCTCATAGGGGTACTCGTTGGACGAGTGGAAGGTCATGCGCTGGGCCTCGCCGCCGGTGGCAGGCATCTGGAACAAATCAAAGTTGCCGTACCGGTCAGAGGCAAACACAATGGTTTTGCCGTCTTTGCTCCAAACGGGCATGAAATCATGGGCCTCGTGCGCCGTGAGCGGAATAGCCGTGCCACCGCTGGCCGGTACCCGGAACAAGTCGCCTTTGTAGGTGAAGACAATGGTTTGCCCGTCGGGCGAAATAGAAGAATAGCGCAGCCACGATGGCGCGTTCTGGGCATTGGCCGCCCCAAGAGAGCCAGCCACTAATGCCCCGGCAAAAAACAGTTTCCTTAACATAGAATCATGAAATGACGCAGTAAGTTACGGAGAGGCAAGGGGATTTGAAAACGATGGCGGGCGGTTTGGACTTCTTTAAAGAAAAGGAGCCGGGAAACGAAAAAGAATAGAGGAAGGAAGAAGGCAAATAGATCAGGAGGAAGATCAACCAGTCTTGAAGCGCTTTGGAAGGAGCAGGAACAGTAAGGTCGTTTTAGACCCCTTTCCTAAAAATGGGGCAGAATCTTCCTGCTACTTACCTAAGTTAGCATAGGGTAGTAACCAATGCCTATCTCTATTACATATTTCTAATCGTGTTTCTCAAAATAGCCCCGAAATGTAAAAGGTGGGACAAGGCCATTTGCGAAACAGCAGTGGAATGTCAGAGTACCCAGTAAGTCTGTGCGAAAACAAAGCGATGTTGTCGCCTTCTCAAATAAGTTCCGTTCGGCCTTAAAAACTTTCCTTCATTATTTGGACTTGATCTAAATAGATAGTTAGTTTGCTGCTGTTTAGAAGAAATCTAAATAGCGGTGGCGCTGGCTGACGAGTGAGGCGCCCTGTCGCATAAAAAGGAAAGCACCTGATAAGTTGGGAAAGCGCCTTTGATTAACCAATCCCTCTGTCATGCTTAAAAATATTACCCTTTATAGCTTTCTCTTACTCTTTACCCAGATTGTTTTCGCCCAACGCCATACATCCCTCATAAAAGGAACCATCACCCAGGAAAACGGAGCTCCCGTTGCCTACGCTACTGTTGCCTTGGTAGGAACCGCCTACGGCACCTCTACCACCGAAAACGGATCTTTTGAGATCAAACCCTTGGCAGAGGGTCCATACCAGATTAGAGTATCTATGATTGGGTTTCAGACGATAGACCAGAAGTTCCAACTGCAGGGAAACCAGGAACTGGAATTATCCTTCGCCCTGAAGCCTGTTACGAATGAAATTAAGCAGGTAGAGGTCTTTGGCGAACGGCAGCGGCAGCCAGACAAGTTAGATGCCATCACCCGCCTTCCCTTGAAACCCATTGACCAGATCCAGTCCATTTCAGTTATCTCTGACCGCCTGATAGAGCAGCAAGGGGCCTTGACGGTAATGGATGCGGCCCGCAACGTGCCAGGCGTGTACACCTATGCCACCTATGGCGGGGTGCGGGAAAGCATTTCTTCGCGCGGATTCAGAGGAATCCCTACCCTTAAGAACGGCGTGCGCGTGCAGTCAGACTTCAGAGGTATGGGCTTTGTCTCTGATATGCAGGGCGTGGAAAGCATCCAGGTCTTAAAAGGCTCCAGTGCCGTGACCATGGGTGCCGCCACCGATTTAGGCGGCCCGGGCGGGATTGTGAACGTGGTGACCAAAACGCCTAAGTTTGAAAATTCCGGCAACGTGTCTATGCGCGTGGGCAGCTTCGGTTTGGTACGGCCAACCTTTGATGTGCAGAATGTCCTGAATGAAACCGGCACGGTGGCTTTCCGGCTGAACGGGGCCTATGAAACCGGCGGCAAGTACCGGGCACACATGATGAACGAGTCGTTCTACATCAATCCCTCTCTGGAGTGGCGGCCGAATGCTAAAACCACCTTCACCCTGGAGATGGATTACCTCAATGACAACCAATCCATTGATGCGGGTACGGTGAACATGTCGGTGGGCAATGTGGCGAACCAGATCTTTGACATCCCCCATGACCTGAACCTGGGGTTCAAGTCAGACATCCAGATGGTGAAGCACACCACCTACGCCGCCCGCTTCAAGCGATACCTGGATGAGAACAACAAACTCTACGTGCGGGGTGCCTATTTCCAGTCTGACTACGACCAGGATGCCATCAGAACCACCTTGACGGCGCTACCCAAAGTTGATGGCGTGAACACAGATCGCCTTACCTTCTTCAGACGGTCCATCGGGCATAACCAGACCCGCGTAGACAAAAACAAAGTCATTCAACTGGATTTGGTGGGCGACGAGGTAGTGACAGGCCCGGTGCGGCACACGTTCCAGGTAGGCGTTGATTTCCGGACGACGGATCTATATCAGCCTACCTTCAACTCTATCGCCATTCCCGGTCAGATCAATATCCTGGACCCTGCCACCATCTCCAATGAACTGCCGGCTGGTATCCCCAATTTTACCTCAACCGGCGGCACTCAGAGCAATGATACCAGAATGGGGGTGACGGCGCAGAATGTGATCCATGTGGCTAATTGGATGAAAGTATTTGGAGGCATCAGGTACAGCACGAACCAAAGCAGCACGCCCACTTCGGCCCTAATTAGCCGGGCCAGTTACTGGAACCCTTTGGCAGGAGTGATGTTCACGGTGAAACCCGGCTTGAACGTATTTGGCTCTTATACCAACAGCACTTCCCCGGAAAGCACCACTCAACTGGATGAAGCGGGCAATACCTTCGGGAATTCTACCATTGACCAGTGGGAGACGGGTCTGAAGTCTGAATGGCTGAACCAACGCCTGCGCTTCAACCTGACCCTGTACCACATTGAGGAGAAAAACATTATCCAGCAACTGTACGGGGCCGACAACCAGCCTGTCCTGGTGAACGGAAGAACCGTCTTTCGCCAGGCCGGAGATGATGTGCGCAAAGGCGCCGAGGTGGAATTGACCGGCCGCTTGCTGGAGAACCTGGAGATGATCCTGGGCTATTCTTACATTGATGCCCGGTTCCAGAACACTCTGGTGAATGTGGAGGGCTCAGCCCCCAATAACACCCCCAAACACACTTACAACGCCTGGGCCAACTATCGGGTGAATTCCGGTGCCTTGAGAGGAGTGAACGTAGGTTTGGGCGTGTACCACCTGGGCGAGCGCCCTTACAATGACTGGACGCAGGTGGGCTACCTCACCCACGGCGTAGACACCAGTAAAAAGCCCTGGTACAACAAAGCCTATACTACCTTGAATGCGCAGCTAGGCTATGACTTTGCCCAGCATTGGGGCGTGCGGGTTCTGTTCAACAACATCACAGACGCCGTGGGGTATGATGCCTACCGCACCAGCTTTATTGACCGCATTCAACCCAGAAACTTCTCCGGTACGGTAACCTACCGTTTTTAAGTAAGGACGAAGAAAAACAAAGCGTAACGGCTGCCGGTGCTTGGGGACCGGCAGCTTTTCTGCCAAAAATTAAAAACTAACCGCAAAACACATGAAAAAGGGGTTCACCTGGCGAAAATTATTCAATGACATCCACCTGTGGCTGGGGCTGGCCAGCGGTCTGGTGCTGTTTGTGGTTTGCCTTACCGGCACCATCTTCACCTTCCACACAGAGATAGAGGAAATGCTGGAGCCGGAAAAATACAAGGTGGAGGTGCCGGCCAACGCCGTAGCCCTCTCGCCGGATGTGCTCATAGGCCAATTGCAGGCCGCCCAGAAAGGCAAAGTAACCGCGCTCCAGATTCCGCAAGACCCGGCCAAACCCTACCGGCTTACCCTTAAAAAAGGAGAGGGGGGCAAAGGCGGTAAACCCGAAGGAGCCAAAGCCAAAACCGGGGAAGGCCCTAAAGCCGAAGCTGCTGGTCCTGTTGCCGGGAAAGGCGGTAAAGGGGGCAAGGGCGGCCCTGGCGGCGGACGAGGCACCACTTACCTGGTGAACCAATATACCGGCGAAGTAAAAGGAACCACTGAAGGCCCCGCCCATGGCTTTTTTGAGGCCGTGGAAGGCCTGCACCGGACCTTGCTGGTGAAGCGTGAATCAGGGGAGCTGAACCCCGGTAAAATCATTGTAGGCGCCTCTACCATTATTTTCGTGTTCATCATCTTGACCGGACTGGTGATCTGGTTCCCCAAGAAGCTGAAGAACTGGAAGCAGGGACTCAAGGTGAAAACCAGCGGCAACTGGAAACGCATCAACCATGACTTGCACAACTCCCTTGGGTTCTATTCCTCGTTTCTTTTGTTGATCATGGCCTTGACAGGACTATGCTGGTCTTTTGACTGGTACCGCCAAGGAGCCAGCGCCGTACTGGGAGACCAGATCTTCAAGCAGCGCTCTGAAAAACCAATGACCTCAGATCTGGCTGCCATTTCCAACCAGAAACCGGGGTTGTCTCAATTGATCCAAACCACCAACGGCCTCTTGCCCTATGAGGGCAACTACCGCATCACCTTGCCCGCCGATTCTGCCGCTGCCGTGGTGCTGAGCAAAACCCAGAGCGGCTTCTTCGCGCTGTCAGCAGCCGACAAGGTGCAGTTAGACCAATACACCGGCCAGCCCCTGAAGGTGGAGAAATTCGCCGACAAGAAGTGGAACGAGAAAGTAGCCGCCTCTGTCAAAGCCTTGCACCTTGGTGATATCTTCGGGACTTTCTCCAAGATCATTTATTTTATCTGCTGCCTCATTGCCACCAGTCTGCCTATCACCGGAACCCTGATCTGGTGGAACAAGCTCAAAAAGAAATCCAAACAGCAACAGGTGCCTACCCGGCCTGCTGTCACGTCACCCGCTGTTTCCCAGGTATAGCCAAGCAGCAGCAATTTTGGGGCTGTTTTCAGAAAACGGCCCCAAAAACCCCACCGACTGCCTAATGAAAAGCGGGTGCCGGTAAAGGTCATCTAACGTCGCATGAAAAAGGGCTTAAACCATTGGTTTAAGCCCTTTTTCTATTCTAGGTACAAGGAAAACTAACTAAGTATAAGGACAAAAATAACCTACTTTTCATTGTCACCCTGAAAGGATCATATGGGCGAACTAGAAAGGTGTTCCAGAATTGTCCTTGCCGTCCGCTACCTATATCCTTTCAAGATGACAAAATAGGAGAGACCAATTAGCTCCCTCGATGTAAAATTGCCATTGAGTTTAAGCCGCCTTTGTTGGTGTTTTCACCAACAAACCCAAAGGAGGGGCTATTCTGCTTGTTGGTGAGAACACCAACAAGGGCAAAGAAAGCGGGGGTCGGAAAGGTTCATCTAACGTCGTAAGAAATAGGGCTTAAACCAATGGTTCAAGCCTTTTTTCTTTGGTTTGGTACTGGAACTAAAATAACCATGCCTTTTTTCTTTGTCATCCTGAAAGGATCTTGTGGGCGAACTAGAAAGGCTCTTTTGAACCGTTCTTGCCGTTCGCTACCAAGATCCTTTCAGGATGACATAATAGGGGAGACCAATGGCTAACCTTGATGCAAGGTTAACCACTGGGTTTAGGAGCAGTTATTCCTAAAACAAGCCCTAAACAGCTTCCTAAGACGGAATAGTGGTTTTCAGGAACTGCGGGGCTTTCCGGTTTTTGGAGACTTGCTCGTAGGCGAAGGCCATGCCCAGCAGCTGAGGCTCAGAATACGCGCCGCCGAAGAAGGAGATGCCTACCGGCAAGCCTTGCACCTGGCCCAGGGGAACCGTGATGTGCGGGTAGCCAGAGATAGCCGCCGGGGTAGAAAGTCCGTAACCGGTAAAGGAATCGCCGTTCACCAGGTCAATGCACCAGGACGGACCGTAAGTAGGGCCAGAGATGGCATCCAGGTTGTGCTCTTTCATGATCTGGTCAATGGCGGCCTGGGAACCGGATACCTGTTTCTTCACCGCCTCCTGGTATTCCTTCGTGTTCAGGTCGCCCAGTTTTTCAGACATTTCCAGGATTTCCTGCTTGAAGAAAGGCATGGAGGTGGCCTCGTGCTGCTTGTTCCATTCAATCACGTCCTTCAAGGATTTAACCTGGGCATTGGCGGTGGCCAGGTACTTGTTCACCCCGTCTTTGAATTCATACTGGAGAACCTTGAAACTGGAGCCCGAGACTTCCCTGATCTTTTTCATGACCTCCACTTCCACAATGGTGGCACCTTTGCTCTTCAATTGTTCTAAGGCCTGCTGCAACAGGGCGTCAATGGCCACGTGGCCTTTCAGAAAGGATTTCTCCACCCCAATCCGTTTGCCCTGCAGCGCATTGGCATCCAGGAAGCGGGTGTAGTCTTTGTGTGCTTTGCCGGTGCTTTCCTTAGTGACAGCATCCTGGGCATCAACGCCTGCCAGTACGCCCAGCAGAATGGCCGCATCGGTGACGGTGCGGGCAATGGGACCAGCGGTATCCTGGGTGTGGGAGATAGGAATAATACCGGTTCTGCTTACCAAGCCCACGGTAGGTTTGAAGCCCACCACGCCACTTACTGCCGAAGGGCAGACAATAGACCCGTTGGTTTCGGTGCCTACGGCCACGGCGCAGAGGTTGGCAGAAACGGCCACGCCTGACCCAGAACTAGACCCGCAGGGCGTGCGGTCCAGCACGTAGGCGTTTTTGGTTTGCCCGCCCCGGCCGCTCCAGCCGCTGGAAGACTCCGTAGACCGGAAATTGGCCCATTCGCTCAGGTTGGTTTTCCCGATCAAGACGGCACCTGCGGCCCGTAATTGACTTACAATGAAGGCATCTTTGGCGGCTTTGTTATCGGCTAAGGCCAAAGCCCCCGCCGAAGTGCTCATTTTGTCATGGGTGTCTACGTTGTCTTTTACCATGACCGGAATACCGTGTAACGGGCCGCGTACCTTGCCTGCCTTGCGTTCCTGGTCCATGGCCTCGGCAATCTGCAGGGCGTCTGGGTTGACTTCAATGACCGATTTCGTTTTGGGGCCATTTTGGTCTACCGCTTTAATGCGGTCCAGGTACAGTTGCGTGATAGCCTTGGAAGTAAGTTCACCGCGCTGCATTCTGCGTTGCAGGTCAGGGATGGTGGCCTCATTGAGCGAAAAGGTTTCCGGGCCGGTTTCCGCAGCAGAGGCGGATTCTGCTTTGACCTCATTTCCGGTGGAGGAGGTGGCGCAGGCGCCTATTCCCAAGGCTGAAAAAGTTATGCCGGCCAAAGAGCCGGTTCTTATGAAATTCCGTCTGTTCATTCGTTTGGATTTTGTAGAAAGATACTTCAAACAGGGCATAAATGAAATGCTTTCTGCCGGTGTTTGTACGGTAAATTAAAGTGCTTTTTGATGGGCGAAGGCCCCAGAAGAGGAGTTTTTTCCCGGAGAAACAATAGATTTACCGGGCTAACGGTCCCTTGCGTATGAAACAGTTCCCGCTACTTCTACTTCTGATGATGCTCATGGTATCTACAAGCCCGGCCAGTGCCCAGGAACGGAAACGGCTTCGTGAATACGGAGCCAAGATTGGCGTGCTGCCTACCGGCAAAGAAAACGCGATCACAGACGTGGCCGGGGTGCTGGTGGGGCAGGTGACACTCCAACAAGGCCAGCAGGTACGCACCGGGGTCACCGCCATTCTTCCGCACGCCGGGAACTTGTTCCAGGAGAAAGTGCCGGCGGCCGTGTACGTGGGCAACGGGTTCGGGAAGTTGGCCGGCAGTACGCAGGTGCAGGAACTAGGCAACCTGGAGACGCCCATCATCTTAACCAATACTTTGAGCGTGGCCACCGCCATGCACGCCGTGATCACGCACACGCTGCAACAACCGGGCAATGAAAAGGTGCAGTCGGTGAACGCGCTGGTAGGGGAAACGAATGACGGCGGCCTGAACGACATCAGAGGGCGGCATGTCACGGAGAAACACGTGCTGGAAGCGATCAGAAAAGCAGCGGCCGGACCCGTGGCAGAAGGCAATGTGGGCGCGGGCACTGGAACCATCTGCTTTGGGTACAAAGGCGGCATTGGTACCTCGTCCCGTAAACTACCTGCCAATCTGGGCGGCTACACGGTAGGGGTGCTGGTGCAATCCAATTTTGGGGGGGTGTTGCAAATTGCCGGGGTGCCGGTAGGGCAGGAACTGGGGCGTTTCTCTTTCCGGCAGCAGATCCTGGAAAAAGCCGACGGCTCCTGCATGATCGTGGTGGCTACCGATGCGCCCCTGGATGCCCGTAACCTGGAGCGCCTGGCCAGCCGCGCCATGCTAGGCCTGGGGAAAACCGGTGGCCTTGCCTCCAACGGCAGCGGCGATTATGTGATCGCCTTTTCCACGCACCCGGGCCTGCGCGTTCCGTATGAAACCAAGGATAAAACCCAGACCATGACCCTGCTGCGCAACGACGAGATGTCTTCCTTGTTCATGGGCGCCATAGAAGCTACTGAGGAAGCCATTCTCAACTCGTTGTTTAAAGCTGAGACCACCATCGGCAAAGATAAAACCAAGGTAGAAGCTTTGCCCCTTGATAAAACCATAGACCTCTTAAAGAAACACCATGTCCTCAACCCATAAACTGTACGCCTACCTGCACGAGGAGATTTTGCCCCTTGAAAGCGCCTATTTGCACGTCAGCGACCTGTCTATCCAACGCGGGTACGGAATCTTCGACTTCTTCAAAACCCTAAACGGCCAACCTCTTTTCCTGGAAGAGTATCTGAACCGGTTCTATGCCTCGGCCTTGCTCATGGGCTTGCAGGTGCCCCTCTCTGAGGAAGAATTGACGGCTACCCTTACCCAATTGATCCAAATGAACGGGCTTATTGATTCCGGGGTGAAAATGATTTTAACGGGCGGCTACTCGGCGAACGGGTATGACCCCGGCCCGCCCAACCTGATCATCCTCCAGCAGCCGCTCACCATGCCCTCAGAAGCCCAGCTGGCCACGGGTATCAAAGTGATCACCCATGACTATGTGCGCGAGTTGGCAGCCGCCAAGACCATCAACTACACGGTGGGCATCCGGTTGATTCAGCAGATCAAAGCAAAAGGGGCAGATGATGTCCTGTATCACCAGAACGGCGTGGTGTCTGAGTTTCCGCGCAGCAATTTCTTTCTGGTGAAGGAAGACGGCACCTTGGTTACCCCCGCCCGGGAAATCCTGCACGGAGTCACCCGCAAAAACGTGCTGGAACTGGCCAGAAAGAAATATAAGGTAGAGGAAGGCACCATAACCCTGGAGGATATCGCCCAGGCAAAAGAGGCGTTCATGACCAGCACCACCAAACGCATTCTGCCCATTGTGGAGGTAGACGGCAAATCAGTAGGCAACGGAAAGCCCGGCACCGTTTCGCTTGACTTGCTCCAGGACCTGATCGCTTTGGAAGAAGCGCAGATCAGGGCTTTGTAGCCTGAGGAGAATTTCCTGCAGCCCACTTTTAGTGAGCTCTATTTAGAAAAGCATATGAACTCTAAGTTAAAGAACCTACCTGATTGAATGCCCAAAGGAGAACCAGAAACGCCTCATAAACACTCCTCTTTAGAGCTGCGCTCGCTGCCTTAAACTCTCGTTTGGGCAATCCTCAAGGGGAGAATCTACTAATTTGACGAAGTCCCAAAATGCCCCTTGGTTTAGAGGCTGTTTTCAGAAAAACAGCCTCTAAACCAAGGGGCATTTTGAATAGAAGGGCCTTTCTGCTTTGAGACTGCGTTATTTCTTCTGTACCGCTTGCACAATGGCCTGCAGAGCGGGCTTGGGCTGGTAGTTGCGGTCGAAGATCAAGGGGTAGCTGGTGCGGCCTTTGATGGGCCAGTTGTTCAGCCAGGAGTCCGCGTCAGTCACGCCCCAGAACGTTACCCGGCTAATCTTGTCGCGGTGCTTGTGGAACAGGGCGAAGATCTCAGCGTAACGCTTGGTCAGTTTCTGCTGCACCTCATTGGGCAAGCCGGTGGTGTATATGTTGTATTTCTGGTCAAACTCAAAGGTAGCGTCAATGTCGGCGCCCTGGCGGTTGCTGGGGTTGGGCAGCACGTCAATGTCCAGTTCGGTGATCATTACCTTGCCCAAAGCCGAGAATTTCACAATGCTTTCCTCAATCTGCTGGATGGAAGGGTGCTCCAGGCCATAGTGCCCCTGCATACCGATGCCGTCTACTTTAAGTCCCTTGGCTTGCAGGCTTTTGACCAGCTTTACGGCTCCATCGGCTTTGGCCGGCTTCCACATGTTGTAGTCATTGTAGTACAGCTCTGCTTTGGGGTCTGCTTTGCGGGCAGTTTCAAAGGCTTTGGCCAAATACTCTTCACCGGTGATCTGGTGCCATTTGCTTTTGCGGAGAGTTCCGTCATCGTTCAGGGCCTCGTTTACCACGTCCCAGCCGTTGATCTGGCCTTTGTACCTGCCTGCCACCGTCATGATGTGTTCTTCCATGCGCTTGAGCAGTTTGTCTTTGGTGACCGGTTGGCCGGGTTGGCTTTCAAAAACCCAGTCTGGGGTTTGTTGGTGCCACACCAGGGTGTGCCCAATGATGAACTGCTTGTGTTTCTTGCCCAGCGCCACGTAATCATCGGCGGGTTTGAAGTTGTATTTGTCTGGCTGCGGGTGCACGTTGCCCCACTTGAGCAGGTTCTCTGGGGTGATGGTATTGAAGTGCTGGGCAATGATAGCCTCGGCCTTGGGGTCTTTGCCCGATGCCTGTTGGTAGTTGAGGGCCGCGCCCACGTAGAACGCGTCTTTGAAGACGGTCTTGAGCGAAGGTTCTGCCCGGCGGGTCTGGCTGGACACGCAGGCCAGAGAGGCAAGGGCCACGCTGGCTGCTAACAAAATTCTACTTTTTCTCATGGAATAATACGTTTTCAGCTATATGATCATTGAATAAAGTCAGAAGGGTGACCCAGGAAGTAGTCCAATGTTATCCTTCTGTTAAAAATGCCTCAGGTTTGGTTTTCTGCCCATTTTCAGAAAAAAGCCTCAAAATAAGGGATGCCCGGGTCATCCTGCCTTAGAACCCGATGGAGTTTCCGCCGTCTACGGGTAACACGGTGCCGGTTACATAGCGGGCGCCTTCGGTGGCGAAGAAGTACACGGAGTCAGCCACATCTGCCGGCGTCCCGAATTTGCCCATGGGCGTGCGGCCCAAGGCTTTGTTTTTGCGTTCAGGGTCACTGTCCATGGCTTTCGCCGACATGGCGGTGGCGATGAAACCCGGGGCCACGCAATTGATCCGGAGGCCCAGCGGCGACAGTTCAGTGGCCATGGCCCGGGTCATGCCCTCAATGGCAGATTTGGAGGCGGTGTAGGCAATCACCTTCGGGATGCCGTACTGGGAGGCCATGGAACTGATGTTCACAATGGCGCCTTCGCCGTAGGGAAGCATCACCTTGACCACTTCGCGGCTCAGAGAGAAGACAGCGCTCACGTTGGTGAGCAGAATGCGCTGGAAATCCTCGTCTGTCACCTCCACCAGAGGTTTTTTCATGTTCACACCGGCGTTGTTCACCAGAATGTCCAGTTGGCCGTGCTCCTGCGCCAGCCGTTCCACCAGAGCCGGAATCCCGGCCAGATGGTTCAAGTCAAAGGCTTCGGTGATGCAGAGCGGACCAAAACGCTCCCTGGTTGCCTGTAGTTTCTGTTCATCCCGGCCAATGACAATGGTTTTGATGTTTTCCTGGATGAATTTCTCCACAATTGCCAAGCCTATTCCTGAGGCGCCCCCGGTGACAATGGCAGTTCTGGTAGTTGGAAGCGGAGATGGGGTTATGTTTTGCATGGTGTCTGGGTTAAATGCCCGGGGAGAATTTGGGCTCTATTTTCATATACTCCTCTAAAGTGCCCTGCGGCTTCTCCAGTTCTTGGGGAATGGGTCTTTTGGAAAACGTCTGGAAGTACAGCAGGCAGGCGTCTCGCCACCAGCGGGCATCTTTCTCCTGGATGGCCAGGTATTGCTTCACTTGGTGGTGCCGTTCCTTGTCCACCTGACCCGCCAGGGAATCCCAGGTTTTCTGCATGGTGCGCACCGAGTCCACGCCCCCGGAGTAGCGGTAGCAGAGCTCGTCCCAAAGGGTGCGGCCAGATTTGGTTTTAGCGTCCCAAGCTACGTGGTGGAACCAAAGCAGGAACTCTTCTGGGCAGGTAGCCGGGTTTTGCCACTGGGCCTGCACCTCGGGTGCGTACTGCGACAAAGCGTTACTGCCGGTTTTGGTGCGGTCAAAACCTATCCCTTTCTCGGTGGCGCGGTGGTAGTATACGGAGGTCCAGTCTGCCCGGGGTTTGTCTTTGATCCAGGGACCCGGACCGTAATGGTGGCTCCAGCCCATGAGGTGGTGCAGCCCCATGGGGGTCATGTAGTTCACCACCGCTTCGCGGGAACCCATCATCATTTTCCTAACGGCGGGTACCAAGGAAGGTGAGCTGGAGAAGGTCATCTTGATCCACTCGTCGGCGATGGCTTCTGAGGTAAGGTCATAATCCCAGGCCAACCGCCCGAAGGCATACCAGTTGGCTTGCCCAAACGGGTGGCTGGTCCAATTGATGTCATTGCCAATGTTGGCCACGCCGGCCATGCCGGAAATGGGGTGGCGGTCCAGGCTGCCGTCCACCACCTTGGCTACGGTAGAGCCTTTTCCTTTGGCGTAGGTGTCTGCTTCCAGGGTTTCTTTGAACATAGGGGCCAGATAGGCCAGGTGGGTGCCCTGCCCCAGGTATTCCTGCGTGATCTGGAACTCCATCATGAGCGGCGTCTTGGGCATGGCGCCAAATAAGGGGTGAAACGGCTCGCGGGGCTGGAAGTCAATGGCCCCGTTTTTCACCTGCACCATCACATTTCCCTTGAAGGTGCCGTCCAGCGGTTTGAACTCGGTATAGGCTTGTTTGTGCCGGTCATCCGGTACGTTGTTGTCATAGACGAAGGCCCGCCACATCACAATGCCACCTTTGGGCGCCAACACCTCGGCCAGCATGTTGGCCCCGTCAGCGTGGGACCGGTTGTAATTCTGTGGGCCCGGTTGCCCTTCAGAGTTCGCCTTTACCGTAAAACCGCCAAAATCAGGCACGTAGGTGTAAATCTCGTTTACTTTGTTTTTCCACCACTCCTTTACCTCGGGGTTCAGGGGATCAGCGGTTTTGAGTTTGCCTAATTCAATGGGGGAACTGAAACGGGCCGTCAGGTAGACTTTGATGCCATAGGGCCGGAAAACGTCTGCCAGAGCCTTGACCTTTTTCAGGTACTCAGGCGTAAGCACGAGGGAGTTGGCGTTCACGTTGGTCAATACCGTGCCGTTGATCCCAATGGAGGCATTGGCGCGGGCATAGTCTAAGTAGCGCTGGTCTATGTAGTCAGGGAGTTTGTGCCAGTCCCAGATGGAAAAGCCGGCGTACCCGCGCTCCACGGTGCGGTCCAGGTTGTCCCAGTGGTTCAGGATGCGGAGCTTGGTTTTGGGGCTGTTGCTAACCTTCAGGTTTTGGATGTCCTGTTGGGTCTTCAGCAGCCGGAGGAGATGGAAGGTGCCGTACAGCACCCCTTTTTCGGTGTTGGCCGCAATAACGGTATAGCTTTTTCCCTTGTGTTTTTGCGAAAGAAGCAGGAAACCCTCTTGTCCCACTTCCTTTAACTGAGGTTCCAGAGAGAGGTCTTTGACGAGGGAAGAGGTAGCCGGCGTGCCCGCCACTAAGGCAGCTTTTTTCGAAACCGCGCCTGAAACGGCCACCTTAGAACCCAGCAACCCGGTCAGAGCCATCTCTAATTCCTCTTTCACCACCGTGAGGGTAGGGGAGGCGCCCTGCACCACCACCTGTCCCAGGCTTTTCCTGTACTGTTGCAGCCGTTCTTTGTCCTGCACCAGATCATACCGTTGCCATAGCCGGTAGCCATCTTCGGCTTGGGCGTTTCCCTGGCAAAAGAACAGAAACAGCAAAAAAGCGAAACGGAAGAGGTGGGTCTTGCTCATATGAATAGGCGAATGGTGTCTGATGTTGAAAGAACCTAAAAGCTGTTTAAGGCCTCTTTTGGCTGAAACAAGCCCTAAACGACTCTGCTGAAGGGTTTTCTTAGCACTAAAAAGAAGTAAGTACCCACTGGGCGCCCTGGCACAATTGCTCTTGGCTTAGGAAAGCACTGCTTTCTTTTTGGTGTTGCCTACCTTGCTTCGCACCGAGGATTCCCGGATGATCAACTCGGATCTAAGGTTGATGGTGTTGCTGGGAATCCCTTCCACGGTGCCGGACATCTGCATGAGCAGTACCCTTACGGCTACCTCGCCCATTTCCTGGCCGGGGTAATTGACCGTGGTCAGGTTGGGTTCCACCACCCGGGAGATGGCGTCATTGTTGAAACCTGCTATAGCAATGTCTTTAGGCACTGAGACACCCGCTTGTTTCAGGGTTTTAAGACAGCTTACCGCACAAGTGTCATTTGACACGAACACGCCATCTGGCATAGGATTCATGGCCAGGATCTTTCTGGCCGCCTCCTCGCCCGCCTCCTCACTCAGGTTGTTGATCATGATGTTACGGTCATCATACGGCAGGTCATGGTCCACCAAGGCATATTTATAGCCTTTGAGTCGGTCTGAGTACACGTTCCTGTTCAGGTTACCGGTAATATGGACGATGTTGGTGCAGCCTTGCTCAATCAGGTGCGAGGTGGCCTGGTAAGCGGCCTGCAGGTTGTCTATCACAATGCTGGTGCAGCTTGGGTGCTCGGCCACCCGGTCATAGAAAATCACGGGAATGCCTTTGTTGATGATACTCTGGAAGTGGTCCAGATTCTCGGTTTCATACGACAAGGACACCAGCACGCCGTCTACCCGGCTGTTGAACATGGTTTTGGCGTTGGCGATCTCCTTCTGCAGGGTCTCCAGGGACTGGCTGATGATGAGGTTGTAGCCCGCGTCGTTGGCTACTTTCTCCATGCCAGACAGCACCGAGGACATGAAAGGGCTATTGAGGCGGGGGACAATCACCCCGATGGTATTGGTATGTTGCTTTCTTAAGTTGCTGGCGAACAGGTTGGAACGGTAGCCCATGCGGGCGGCCGCCTCAGAGATCCTTTGTTTTGTCTTCTGGTTTACGGCAGGATGGTCATTCAAAGCCCGGCTTACCGTGGTAGGCGACAGGTTCAACTCCCTTGCAATATCATATATGGTGATGTCTTTCTCCATGCGGCAAAAATCGTTTGGAAACAAATGTATGAAATCGGTTTCAATAATAATAGCGTTTTATGCATTTCAGGCCTTCCAAGCCCTTTCCTTGATTTGGTGCCAAGGTATATTCAAATGTAGCGAATTCTGACTTGAAATAGGATGAAGTCCTGGTAAATCATGACATAAATAGGTTTAACGCCATGTTTTGGGTAGAACTGGTGTGGTTTTTCAAAGTTATACAACTTAGTTGAGGGTAGTTTGATTCAAATTTTTCAAAAATACTTGCTCATTATGATGGTATTTTTTTGAAATAACTTATGAAATCGGTTGTAATATTTGAAAATAATATCCAAGTTTGTAAAGGCAGGAAGGGAAACCAATCAGTTCCTCCTTATAGAGCATCGGAAGACGAAAAGGAAGACACTTCCATAATCCTTCTGGCAGCCTAAAGTAGGAGGGAGGTTCTTCTGCCTTGTGAAGAAGATTCAAGCCAAGGCTCTTTCTAAGATAGGAGGGTTTTTCTTGGGGAAGCTTCCTTTAAGTGTTCCTTCTGGAAAGTACCCTGAATCTTGAGGTCCAGGGAAGACCCAGAGAAAAGCCCCGCTGAATTCTTTGATCGTGGTGCTTGGCAGGGGACCTGCTTCTAACACACCTATTGCTTATAACCGCTTACCTCTACCAACTTAACAAACTTATGTATGAAAGGTAACAGTACCCAAAATCCAAGATCACTGATTTCGCTTCTCCGGAAGCCAGAAATCTTGAAACTAGCTATGTTGCTGGTGGTCTCTCTGCTGATGGGTGTACAAGCCATGGCGCAGAGCCTTACTGTAAAAGGGAGAGTCACTGATTCCTCAGGAGGAGGCTTGCCCGGGGTAACCGTGCTTCTCAAAGGAACCACCACCGCCGCACCTACTGATGTAGAAGGAAATTACTCCATCACAGTCCCTAACGGCACCGGTACCCTGGTCTACTCTTTCATTGGATATGTCACCCAAGAGGTAGCCATCAACAACAGAAGTACGGTGAATGTCACCCTACCCACCGACCAGCAGACCATTGAAGAGGTAGTAGTGGTGGGGTATGGTACCCAGAGCGCCGAGGCAGTTACCGGTTCGGTTGCTTCCATCAAAGGAGAGGAACTGCGGGAGGTACCTGCGGCCAATATTTCCCAGGCTCTGCAGGGGCGTTTGCCAGGCGTGGAGTTCTCGCAATCCTCCTCTCAGCCGGGTGCTACCATGCAAATCAGAATCCGGGGGGCACGTTCCCTCAATGCCAGCAATGACCCATTGGTGGTACTAGACGGAATTCCTTTCGCCGGTTCAATCGGGGACATCAACCCAAATGATATTACCAGTATTGATATCTTGAAAGATGCCTCTGCCACCGCCATTTACGGTTCACGCGGTGCCAACGGCGTGATTTTGGTCACCACCAACCGGGGAAGACAAGGGCAGGAAGCCAAACTGAGCTACAACAGCTTTGTAGGCATAAAAGATGTTTTTGCCAAATACCCTATGATGAACGGTGCTGAGTTTGTTGCCCTTCGCAAGGCGGCCCGTATTTACAACAACGCCGTGGATGAAGCGGATGATGTGGACACGGATTGGCAAGACCTGCTGTACAAAAAAGGCATGGTCAACAGTCATGATCTGGGTGTAGCCGGAGGTACTGAAAAAGGGAGCTATAATTTCAATGCCGGGTACTACAATGAGAAAGGGGTAATCCCCACCCAACAATACACCCGTTATTCGGTTCGTGGTTCCCTTGACCAGGGGGTAGGGAAATACCTCCGGTTGGGCTTCACCACTTATAATACCTATAGTGTTTCTGAAGGTTCAAACGTAGGTCTTTACGGCATTTTGAGCATGTCGCCTATTGCCAATCCCTATAAGGCAGACGGCACCTGGAAAAGAACCGTGAAGATGCCACTTGATGAGCAATGGGTGTTTTCAAGAGACATTGTAGAAGATTTAAGTGACAGCTGGTTAAGCGAAACCAGAGCGTTCGGAACCTACAACACCATGTATGGGGAGATCCAAATCCCTGGCATAGAAGGTTTAAAGTATCGTGCCAACCTTGGCATTAATTACCGTCAGAGCAACGGTGGGGCCTATACTGCCCAGGGCATTGGCAGTTCCACTGCCACCACTCCCTCCACTGCTTCGGTTAGTAACTCCCATACCACTGACTGGACCATTGAAAACCTGTTGACCTATGACCGCACCATTGCTGAGAAGCACATGATTAACGTGGTTGGTTTATACTCTGCCTCAGAAAGCAAATTCAACAGATCACGCATGGCGGCCAGAGATATTCCTTCTGATGCTTTCCAGTTCTACAACCTGGGTTTGGCTGCCGGTGAAATCACTGTAGCCCCTGGTGACCAGCAATACTGGAAGAGTGGATTGATGTCCTGGATGGGCCGCGTGATGTACTCCTATGATGACCGCTACATGTTGACGGCCACTGTACGGTCAGACGGTTCTTCCAGACTGGCTCCAGGACACAAATGGCATACCTACCCGGCCATTTCAGTTGGTTGGAACATTGCCCGCGAGTCCTTTATGGAAGGGGTGAGCCTGGTGAACATGATGAAACTCCGGGCGGGTTATGGGAAAACCTCCAACCAGTCCATTGATCCCTACGCTACCCTTGGTCGCCTGAGCACCAGACCTTATAACTTTGGTCCTGATAACTACCAAACCGGGCTGTTTATAACCGAACTGCCCAACCCTAACCTAGGATGGGAATTCTCTGAAACCTTCAATTACGGGTTAGACTTCGCTCTTTTAAATAACCGTCTTTCCGGAACGGTGGAGTACTATGTCACCAAAACCAATGATATCTTATTGAGAGTAGGTCTGCCGGCTACCACAGGGGTGGGGAGCTACGTAGCCAACATTGGCAAAACCCAGAACAAGGGGGTGGAACTCTCCCTTAATGGCGTGATCCTGGACAACCTGAACGGCTGGACCTGGGAAGCTGGCTTCAACATGTATGCCAACCGCAACAAACTGGTAGCCCTGGCCGGCGGCCAACAGCGCGATGAAGGGAACTGGTGGTTTGTGGGCCATCCGATCAATGTGATCTATGACTACGAGAAAGTAGGCCTATGGCAAGCCGAAGACCCCTATAGAAATATTCTGGAACCAGGAACAGATGACCAGATAGTAGGTACCATCAAGGTGAAATATACCGGCGGGTTCAATCCTGATGGAACCCCTGTTAGAAGAATAGGGCCTGACGATCGCCAGATCATGGACGTGAATCCTGATTTCCAGGGAGGCTTCAATACCCGGGTTTCTTTCAAAGGGTTTGACTTAAGCGCAGTGGGGGCCTTCCAGGGCGGTGGTCTTCTCAATAGCACGCTGTATGGGTCGTCTGGGTACCTCAATATGATGACCGGCCGCCGGGGGAACGTAAAGGTAGACTACTGGACGCCAGAAAATACCGATGCCAAATATCCTAACCCTGCCGGGAAAAGAAGCGGCGATAACCCTAACTACGGCAGTACCTTGGGGTACTTTGATGCCTCTTATCTGAAAATACGCACTATTTCCCTGGGGTATAACTTTGATAACAACAACTGGTTGAAAGGGGCTGGTTTTGATAGACTGCGGGTGTACGCCACGGCCCAGAACCCATTCGTGTTTTTCTCGCCTTATAACAAAGAATCAGGCATGGACCCTGAAACCAACTCCTTCGGTAATGAGAATGCGGCAGTGCCCTTGTCTGATAACCTGAGACGTTTGTTGACTTTAGGTACAAACTCACCTGCCACACGCGGTTTCCTGGTTGGTTTAAATGTTACTTTCTAAAAAGAATTCAATGAAACGATATCTTAATATAAAAGCCTTTGTAGGAGCAGCCGTGATCTCCATGTTTTCAGTGGGGTGCTCAGATATTCTGGAAGAGGAGCCACGTAGCCTTTATACCCCCGGATTTTTCCAAACGGAAAGGGGTATCAACGGCGGAATTACCTCTATGTATGCTCACTTGCGTTACATTTACGGGCAAGCCTACTATTACAACGCAACCCTGACCGGTACTGATGAAGTGACCTATGCCAGTGATGCCGACGAGAACTTTAGAGTCATGGACCTTTCTAACCAAGGGGCCCTGACTTCTACCAACAGCCGGGCCGATGTTCTGTGGGGAGCTGCCTTCCCTAACATCAACACCGCCAGCGGGGTCATTGAGAATGCCACCACCATGGGCACTATTTCGCCAGCGCTTATTGCTGAAGCCAGATTCTTCCGCGCCTTTGATTATTTTCAACTGGTGCAAACGTTTGGGGGAGTGCCTCTGGATCTAGGCAATGGGGAATTGAAGTATAACCCCAATCCAGCGAGAACCTCTGTGCGTAACACGGTACCAGAGGTATATACCAAAGCCATCTTCCCGGATCTCCTGCAGGCCATCACCGACTTGCCAGAAAGAGGCCGTGTAACTGGTGGTGCTACTAAAACACTGGCCCGTCTTTATTTGGCAAAAGCTTACCTGACTTACGGTTGGTGGCTCCAAAACCCGAACAATATCCCTACTTATCCTGCCACTCCGCGCACAGACCCTAACGGAAAGGATGCGCAGTGGTATTTCCAACAAGCCTATGATATAGCAGTCACGGCTATCAACAATCCAGGTCCTTTTGGGTTGCAACCTACTTACTATGATGTGAACGTGGGCTCAAACGACAGAAACTCGGAGATTCTTTTGTACGCGGACCATACCGAGAAAAGCGAGTTTTACAATGGAGGTAGCCTTACCTTCGGGAGTGGCGGTGCCCCGGATAACTTTGCGGGCTGGATGATGACCTGGAACTATACCAACATCAGGAGCTATACCAACGCCAACGGGACGGGACCTTTTAGCTCTGTCCAACGGGAAGCTTCTCAAGATTTAGGACGTCCCTGGACCCGTATGGCGCCCACCATCAACGTGATCCAGAACACATTCGCCGACAAAACAAATGATTCCCGTTACGACGGAACCTTTACCACCGTTTACCGGGCCAACTGGCCAAAAGCTGGCGGTACCGTAGCCCCGGTGCTGTATAACGCCAACCTTTTGCCAGTACGGCCGGGTGAACCAGTCTTGACTTTCCTGAATGAAGAACCAGCTACTGCTATTGCTTACCCGTCTGGGGCAGGTAGAAGCAACATTGGAGCTGGAGAGGTACCCGGAAGAGCGGATTATGTGATATCGCCCAATGGCATAAGCCGGATCGTGTATCCTAAGCTTTGGAAACTTGGTACCTACCGAACCGACAATGGCACCGGATTAGGGCAGCCGAACGCGGGCAGCACCCGTCCGTTCAACATTGCCAAATTCTCTGAACTGTACTTCATCGCCGCCGAGGCTGCCGTGAAGGGGGCCACTACCCAGGCCGGTAAATCCGCCAGAGACCTGATCAACGTGCTCCGGGCCAGGGCCGGTAAGTGGCGTTTTGACAACAACGGGAATATGGCTAAAGTAGCCGACAATAGCGCTGCTATGGTAGCGGCTACCCCGGCCACCATTGACATCAACTACATTCTGGCAGAACGTTCGCGTGAGTTCTATGGCGAAGGGTACCGTTGGTTTGATTTGGTACGCACGCAAAAGTGGAATGAACTCGCCACCACCTACCGCATTGCCGGAAGTACCTACGGAAACCATACCCCTGTAACAGTCACTCGTACCATTAAACCGGAACACTACCTGCGCCCTATTCCGCAAAGCCAGTTAGACGCCATGAACATGACCGCCGCAGAAAAATCCAACTATCAGAACCCAGGCTATAACTAAACCTCTACCTCCTGCCTGCTTGTCCTTTGCGGCAGACAGGCAGGAGGCTTTTTTTAAGGTACAGGGCTTCCGTGGTACTTTAAGTAAATCACAAGAAAAGCAGCCTGCCTTATGAAGATGGGCAAGGGCCGGAAACAGCTTGGAAGAAGAAGTTTCCTGAAATATAATGGAAGGGCGGAGCGGCAAGTTTGGAAACAGAGCTTGCCGTTTTTGTCTTTCTGGAGAAAGGCCCGTCTTAGAAGGGATTTCTCTGTCTTGCCCATACATAAGGAAGGTACCCACTGACGAGGGGAAGGAGAGGCTTTCTGAAAAGTCTGCTGGGTTTTTCTTCGGGTAATCAATAAAAAATTAAACGTTAGAACATGTCATTACTGCAAAGTTGGAGATGGTACGGCCCCAATGACCCCGTTACCCTGCAAGATGTGAAACAGGCCGGTGCCACGGGTATTGTAAGTGCTTTACACCATATCCCGCACGGGGAAATGTGGCCCTTGGCCGAAATCCAGGAGCGCAAGCGCATTATTGAGGAAGCCGGGCTTACCTGGGCTGTGGTAGAAAGCGTACCGGTGCACGAGTCCATCAAAACCCGGGCCGCAGATTGTGAGCTGTTTTTAGAAAACTACCGCCAATCGCTCCGCAACCTGGCAGCCTGTGGCCTGCACATCATCTGCTACAATTTCATGCCCGTGCTGGACTGGACCAGAACCAACCTGGCCTATGAACTGAAGAACGGGGCCAAAGCCCTGTACTTTGACTGGGCAGA
This sequence comes from Rufibacter glacialis, assembly GCF_008271745.1. Classification (GTDB taxonomy): domain Bacteria; phylum Bacteroidota; class Bacteroidia; order Cytophagales; family Hymenobacteraceae; genus Nibribacter; species Nibribacter glacialis. The sequence goes on from NZ_VKKZ01000022.1 coordinate 411,577, forward strand.
CTTGGCGGTCTTTGATCTCTTTATCCTGAAAAGGGAAGGCGCAGCCCAGGACTATGCCCCACCCGTGGTGCAACTGGCCCAGGAAAGAAGTAAGACGTATTCCCAGGAAAAACTGGAGCAGCTGAGCGAGATCATCCGGATGGGCGTACCCATGGAAGGATTCATCACCCTGGAGCACCTCACCCAGAGCATCAGCATCTACAAAGAGATTGGCCACGCCGGCCTGCGGGAGAACCTGGCTTATTTCCTTGAGTCGATTATGGGCGTTTGTGAGGAAAACGGCCTGAAAATGACCATCCATCCAGATGACCCCCCGTACCCCATTTTAGGCCTGCCCCGCATTGCGTCTAACAAAGAAGACCTGCTCTTCATCCTGAAAAGGGTAGACCGCGCACCCAACGGCATCTGTTTCTGCACGGGTTCCTTAGGGGCTGGCGGCCATAACAACCCCGTTGAAATCCTGAAAGCGGTAGGGGAGCGGGTGTACTTCGCGCACCTGCGCAATGTGTTGAAAAACCACCAGGGCAACTTCTATGAATCTGACCACCTGGCCGGCGACGTGGACATGTATGGGGTGATGCGGGAGTTGGTCAGAATCAACCAAACCCGGCCAGAACCCATTCCCTTCCGGCCCGACCACGGGCACCAGATGCTGGATGACCTGCACAAGGTGACCAACCCTGGGTATTCGGCCATTGGTCGCCTGCGGGGTTTAGCGGAGCTGAGAGGCCTGGAAATGGGCATTGAGCGCACCTTATACCCTGCCCCTTAAACAATCGCAGAATCCGCCCCAACCTGCCTGAATTTTACGTGTTTTTTGAAAATCAGGCTATTAACAGATGGCCACTGGGCAGGAAAGGGGAGCCTGAAAGCACCTCCGCCAGCTACTGGCGTTTTTAAGCACTTACGTTTATGGTCCATTTTAACTGAACCTCCCTCATGCGTACTCTTCCTCAAAACCATGCCCGCAGAATGAACCAGTTGTTACGCAGTTGGCAAAAAATCCTATTCCTTTTTATAGGACTTTCCATCACGCCGGCCGCCTTCGCGCTGGATGATGTTTCCTATGTCTTTTTCCAAAAGAAGGCCAATTCCTTCGCGCTCGCCGAGGGCGGGAAAAGCGCCCCGTTCTACATCAGTGACCGGGATCATGCGGGAGTGATCAGGGCCTTGCGCGATTTCCAGGCTGATCTCAAGAAAGTGACCAACGCTGAACCGTCCTTGACGGTGGGCGGAAAGATGCCGAAAGCCCGCACCATGGTGTTGGTAGGCACCTTGGGCCAAAGCCCGCTCATTGACCAACTGATGAAAAGCAAGAAACTGGATCTGAAAGAGCTGGCCGGTAAGTGGGAAACGTTTGCAGTGCAGGTGGTGAAGAAGCCCATGAAAGGCGTAGAAGAGGCCCTCGTGATTGTGGGCAGCGACAAACGCGGTACCATCTACGGCATTTATGACGTGTCGGCTCAGATTGGCGTCTCGCCTTGGTATTGGTGGGCTGATGTGCCGGTCAAGCCCCAGGCGAACGTGTACGTGGCCGAAGGCCGCCACACCAAAGGCACCCCCGCCGTGAAGTACCGGGGCATCTTCATCAATGACGAGGCTCCGGCGCTCTCCAACTGGGCCAGGGAGCAGTTTGGCGGCTTCAACCACAAGTTCTACGAGAAGGTGTTTGAGCTGATTTTGCGCATGAAGGGCAATTACCTGTGGCCCGCCATGTGGGGCAGCGCCTTCAACGACGATGACAAAATTAACCCGCAGGTAGCTGATCTGTATGGCATTGTGATGGGCACCTCTCACCACGAACCCCTCAGTCGCGCCCACGATGAGTGGCGGCGCTACGGGTCCGGCCCCTGGAACTACAGCACCAACCCAGAGAAACTGCGCGAGTTCTGGAAAGGCGGCATCCAACGCATGAACGGGTACGAAAGCATTGTGACCGTGGGCATGCGCGGCGACGGCGATGAACCCATGAGCGAGGAAAGCAACATCGGGCTGCTGGAGCGCATTGTGGCCGACCAACGCAAGATCATCTCTGAGGTGACGGGCAAAGATGCCTCCCAAACGCCGCAGATTTGGGCCCTGTACAAAGAGGTGCAGGACTACTATGACAAAGGCATGCGCGTGCCCGATGATGTGACCCTTTTGCTAGCCGATGACAACTGGGGGAACATCCGTAAACTCCCCAAGGTAGGCGAGAAACAGCATTCCGGCGGCTACGGCATCTATTACCACTTTGACTACGTGGGCGGTCCCCGGAACTACAAATGGCTCAACACCAATCCTATTGCCCGCGTCTGGGAACAGATGCACCTGGCCTACCAGCACAAGGCCGACCGCATCTGGATCGTGAACGTAGGCGATATCAAGCCTATGGAGTTCCCCACCGAGTTTTTCCTGGACTATGCCTGGAACCCGGAAAAATGGCCTGCTGACCGGCTGGCAGAATACACCAGGCGATGGGCCGAGCGCCAGTTCGGTCCGGAACACGCCCCCGCCATTGCCCACCTCCTGGCCAGATACACCAAGTTCAACGGCCGCCGCAAACCAGAACTGCTGGCCCCCAACACCTACAGCCATACCAACTACCTGGAGGCTGAGACGGTGGTCAGGGAGTACAACCAACTGGCCGAAGAGGCGGAGCGGATTGCCAAGGCCTTGCCTGCCCAGTACCGAGACGCCTATTACCAGCTGGTGCTGTTCCCGGTGCAGGCCAGTGCCAACCTCAATGAATTGCATATCACCACGGGCCGGAACCACTGGTACGCGCAGCAAGGCAGGGCCACCACCAACGACCTAGCGGACCAAGTGAAACGCCTCTTTGACCGTGATGCCGCCCTCACCCAGGTGTACCACAAAGAAATAGCCGGCGGCAAATGGAACCACATGATGTCGCAGACGCACATCAGTTACACGTACTGGCAACAACCGGAGAAAGATGTCCTGCCGGAGTTGAAGCAGCTTTCTTTGCCGGTTGCGGCTGAGATGGGCGTGGCCCTTAAGGGAACCGACAAATGGTGGCCACAGGAAAAAGGAGAAGCCGTTTTACCTGAGTTTTCCCCTTTCCAGACCCAAAACCACTACCTGGAGATCTTTAACCGCGGGCAGCAGCCTTTTACGTATTCCATTCAGACCGGAGCCCCTTGGCTGAAGGTGTCGCACCCAACTGGTACGGTGGCCAAGGAGCAGCGCGTGGGGGTGACGGTGGATTGGGCCCAGGTTCCGAACGGAACCCAAAGGGAACCCCTGACTATCACCAGTTCCACCGGTAAAAAAGTGGTGGTGCAGGCAGTGGTGGTTCATCCAAAAGACCCCAACCTTCGGCAGTTCAATGGTTTTGTAGAGAGCAACGGCTATATTTCCATGGAAGCGGACCATTTTACCCGCGCGGTAGACGCAAACAACATCCAGTGGAAACGGATCCCGGACCTGGGCCGCACGGGATCAGCCATGACCACCTTTCCGGTGACCGCTCCCAGCCAGACACCCGGGTCCGGCAGTCCGCACCTGGCCTATCAGGTGTACCTGCACCAAGGGGGCGAGGTGAACGTGCAGGTATTCTTATCGCCTACCCTCAACTTCCACAACACGCAGGGCCTGCGCTACGCCATCTCTTTTAATGAGGAGCCCCCGCAGATCATCAACATCCACGCAAACAAGACAGAAGGGGAGTGGAACCGCAACGTGGCCAACAACATCAACCTCACCATCTCCAGGCATCAACTCAAGAAGCCAGGGGAGCAGGTGCTTAAATTCTGGATGGTAGACTCAGGCGTGGTGTTGCAGAAGATCGTGATTGACGCCGGTGGCCTGAAACCCAGCTACCTGGGGCCTCCGGAAAGCATGAATCCAGCGGCCAAGCCAGTAGAATAACGTTTTAGGCCTGATTTCTTTAAAACGGCTTAAAAACCGGCTGGAAGGAAAGAAGGAAATAAGGGATGACTGATCAATGGTACTTAGGCTTCGGCTTGTAAGGAAAAGCAGCCTCTAAACCCTTCGATGGCGCTGAGCTTACTTCCGGGTCTTGTAATCCTGGGAAGTCACGGAAGTAACCTCTGCGCTATTGCCGATGTAGGCTTTACCAAGGAAAGGAGAATGGAAACCCATGGAGAAAGCCACCCGAGAGATTCCGCTTAAACCTAAGAGATTTTCCAAAGGTGCCAGTAAATTTAATTGATCTTCAGCGGAAAGGAATTTCCACAAAAGATTTGTATACCTGTTTCAGCCTTTGTTTTAAGAAAAGAAGCCAATAAATAGAATTTGATCCTCAGTTAAATAAATATGTTAAATAAAATAAATCTTAGGTCTACAGGTTACCTGCGGCGAACGCTATCTCTGGTGGTGGTGGTACTTCTGGCGCTGTTTGGGGCTGTTTCGGTTAAGGCGCAGCAAAAACAGGAGTTCCAGAACCCGATCTTCCCGGGTTTTTACCCTGACCCCAGCATCTGCCGGGTGGGGGAGGATTATTACCTGATCACCTCCACGTTCGCCTATTTTCCGGGTGTGCCCATTTTTCATAGCAAAGACTTGGTGAACTGGACGCAGATTGGGAACATCCTGGACCGTCCAGAGCAGCTGAACCTGGCGGGGCATGACGTTTCCCGGGGCATTTTTGCGCCCACTATCTCCTACAAAGACGGCACGTTCTACATGGTGACCACCCTTATTGACAGAGGTGGCAACTTCGTGGTGACGGCCACCAATCCGGCCGGGCCCTGGTCTAACCCGCACTGGCTTCCCAACGTGAGCGGCATTGATCCCTCGCTCTTCCATGATGAAGACGGGAAATCGTATATCATGTACAATTCAGAGGCCCCGGATAATAAACCCTTGTACGACGGGCACCGCACCATCCGGATGTTTGAGTTCGACCTGAAGACCATGAAAACCGTGGGGCCGCAGCATTTGCTGGTGAACGGGGGCGTGGATCTGTCTAAGAAACCGGTCTGGATTGAGGGGCCGCACATCTACAAAGTGAACGGGTATTACTACCTCATGGCCGCCGAAGGGGGTACCAGCGTCAATCATTCTGAAGTGATCCTGCGCAGCAAAACGGTTACCGGACCGTATGTGCCCTATGAGAAGAACCCCATCCTGACCCAGCGCCACCTACCTGCCAACCGGCCCAACCCTGTTTCGGCCACCGGCCACGCGGACCTGGTGCAGACCCAGAAGGGCGAATGGTGGGCAATCTTCCTGGCCACGCGTCCTTACGATGGTCCCGGTGATTACTACAACACCGGCCGCGAGACCTTTCTGGCGCCGGTGACCTGGCAAGACGGCTGGCCCATCATCAATGCCGACCATGACCTGGTGCAGTATTCGTACCCAGTACCCAACCTGCCGGCCCAGATGACCCCTGCTTTCCCGCTCACAGGCAACTTCACCTACCGGGAAGACTTTGTATCTGGCACCTTGCCTATGTACTGGCTACAGCTTAGAACCCCTGGTACCACCTGGTACAGTTTAAGCCAACCCAAAGGAAAGCTGACGCTGCAGGTGCGGCCCGAGAGTTTCACGGAAAAAGTGAATGTCTCTTTCCTGGCCCGGCGGCAGCAACACCTCACGGGAAGCGCCAGCACCCAACTGGAGTTCCAACCCGAAAAAGCAAACGAGTTTGCCGGCCTGGTCGCTTTCCAGAACAGCCAGCACCACTACGCCCTGGGCAAGACCAAAAAAGGCCAGGAGGCGGTGGTACAGCTCTTGAAAGCTGACCAAACGGTGCTGGCTGAAATTGCCTTGTCTAAAAAAGAAAGCCGGAAACCGCTTTTCCTTAAAATTGAATTCAACCGAGACACCTACGCTTTTTATTACAGCACCCAAAAAGGCAAATGGCGCCTGCTCAAAGGAGACGTAGACGGCAAATACCTCAGTACTCGTGTAGCCGGGGGCTTTGTAGGCGTGACCCTGGGCATGTACGCTACCTCCCATGGCCAGCCTTCCCAGAACAAAGCCGCTTTTGATTGGTTTGACTATGAGGGCAAGGATGCTACCTATGCACGACCTGAGGTGTCACAAAAGCAATAGGTTTTGATAAGGAATTCCCCTTTCAGGGCTGTTTTTAAAAAATAACACCTAATTGTCGGTACAGGAGGCAACCTCTGCCTTCAGGAGGTGTAACATGAAAGAGCGGTCTGCAGCCGTTTCAGAAGGTAGGGGAGGTTCTGCCTAAATAATTGAGTATAAAGAAGTAACTAAACTACAAGCATATGAAATTTTTCATTGACACAGCCAATCTGGCTCATATCAGAGAAGCCCATGACCTGGGAATCCTGGACGGCGTCACTACCAACCCTTCGCTCATGGCCAAAGAAGGCATCAAAGGCGAGCAGGCAACTCTAGACCACTACAAAGCCATCTGCGAGATAGTGGACGGTGACATCAGTGCCGAGGTGTTGTCCACAGATTTTGATTCGATGGTGGCCGAGGGCAAGATTCTGGCGGCCTTGCACCCCAACATTGTGGTGAAGGTTCCCATGATCAAAGACGGTCTCAAGGCCATCAAGTATTTCACTGACAACGGCATCAAGACCAACTGCACCCTCATTTTCTCTGCGGGACAAGCCATTCTGGCGGCCAAAGCAGGGGCCACTTACGTTTCCCCTTTCCTGGGCCGGGTAGATGACATCGGTTGGGACGGGGTGGAACTCATTGCCCAGATCGCCAACATCTTCGCCATCCAGGGCTATGACACCCAGATTCTGGCAGCCTCTATCCGCAGCTCCATGCATATAGTCAAATGTGCCGAAGCCGGCGCCCATGTCTGCACCTGTCCGCTGGAGCCTATTTTAGGGCTGCTGAACCACCCGCTCACCGCCAGTGGCCTGGCCAAATTCGTGGCAGACGCTGAGAAAATGAAAGAGATCATGCAGGAGCAGGCGTAGTCCGCACCTTTACTTTTTGATGCCAGTTTTTGCTTAGATCCAGAAAAGGGCACTTAAAACAAACTCTGTAAATCAGGCTCCGAAAGAGCCTGATTTTTTTATGGCTTTGGTCCTTCTATTTCTGTATGATTCTCCCCTTGAGGGAGATAAAGAGGGGGTATTTACACAGGAGAGCACGCATTGCAGTCTGTTTCAAAGAGGAAATCGTTCTTGATACTTCCTTGAACTGGTTAACGGGAGATGCGTGTACCAGCAGATGTAAACACCCCTCTTTAGAGCTGCGCTCGCTGCCTCAAACTCTCGTTTGGGCAATCCTCAAGGGGAGAATCTATTGAATCACCCGCAGCAGGGTTTATGACTAGTATTTATGGCTTTTAAACTCTGAGCCTGTTTAGTAAAGAAACCGCCACTAACTACTCTTACCCTTGCTGCGTGTTTTCACCAGCAAGCGAAAAGGCTTCTGCGTCTGGATTGTTGGTCTCTGGGAACACCAACAAGGACGGCTGAGCTGTCTATTTTGTTCAGTACTAAACAGGTCCTCTATTAGTTCATCAGTTTCCATTTATACACAAACACCAAAGTACTTGCTACAAAGTAATTAGGAATAGAAAAAGGGCTGTCTCTCCTAGAGGCAGCCCTTTTTGGGTATTTACATGAAAAATCAATAAAAGTGTTCCCTTCTTTGACAGAGGAGAAGAGAAACGGGTGACTAGATATAGCGGTTGATGAGGTTCTCCATGTACTCCTGGCGGCCGCTTTTCACAGCTGGTTCCCCTTGCTCCAAGGCGTAGGCGCGCAGGTCTTCCAAGGTCAGTTTGCCTTGCTCAAATTCCTGGCCTTTGCCGCTGTCAAAAGATGCATACCGCTCTTCCCGCACCTGGCGGTAGTCTGATTTCTGCAGGATATTGTCGGCGGTGATCAGGGCGCGGGCAAAGGAATCGGCCCCTCCGATGTGCGCGTAGAACAAGTCAGCAGGATCTGTGGAGTTTCTTCTGATCTTGGCATCAAAGTTTACGCCACCACCTTGCATACCCCCGGCCTCTAAGAAGACCAGCATGGCCTCGGTCAGTTCGTTCAGGTTGTTCGGGAATTGGTCAGTGTCCCAGCCGTTTTGGTAATCCCCGCGGTTGGCGTCTACTGAACCCAATACGCCGGCATCAGCAGCAACTTGGAGCTCGTGTTGGAAGGTGTGGCCGGCCAGGGTGGCGTGGTTGACCTCAATGTTGATTTTGAAATCGCCCAGTAGATCATGCTGGCGCAGGAAACCGATCACCGTGGCGCAGTCATAGTCATATTGGTGCTTGGTGGGCTCCATGGGCTTGGGTTCAATGAAGAACGTGCCTTTGAACCCTTGGGCACGGGCGTAGTCTTTGGCCGAATGCAGGAAACGGGCCAAATGCTCCTGCTCACGTTTCATGTTCGTGTTCAACAGGGTCATGTAGCCTTCGCGGCCGCCCCAGAACACGTAGTTCTCGCCGCCCAGGGCGATAGTGGCATCCAGGGCACCTTTTACCTGCGCCGCCGCATGGGCCAGCACGTGGAAATCTGGGTTGGTGGAAGCTCCGTTCATGTAGCGCTCGTGCGAGAACACATTGGCCGTGCCCCACAGCAGTTTTACCCCGCTTTCAGCTTGTTTTTGCTTCGCGTATTCCACCATGGCCTGCAGGCGGCGGTCGTTTTCCTTGATATCATTGCCATAGTCTACCACGTCTACGTCATGGAAGCAGTAATAGGGCAGGCCCAATTTGGTGATGAATTCAAATGCGGCATCCATTTTGGCCTTTGCGCGGGTGATCACGTCAGAGCTCTCGTCCCATGCGAAGTTCAGCGTTGGCCCCCCGAACGGGTCTGAGCCGTTGGCGTTGAACGAGTGCCAGTAAGCCACCGAGAACTTGAAATGGTCTTTGAGAGTTTTCCCGGCCACCACGCGGTTTTCGTCATACCAGCGGTACGCCAAAGGGTTGTCGGTCTCGGGGCCCTCAAATTTTATCTGTCCTATTCCTTTGAAATACTCTTTTTCTCCTACTGTTAGGTTTGCCATGGCTTTGCGGTTATGGTTGGAAAATTAGTTGTTCAGTTGTTTTTCAAGCAGGGCCTTCCAGTCCTGGAAAGCTTCCTCATACGCGGGGGACTGCGTGGGCTCAATCACCTTCAATCGCTCAAAGCGGCTAAAGGCTTCCTGCGCAGAGGCGAAGGTCTGGGCCCCAATGCCCGCCCCCAGGGCTGCGCCCACGCTGCCGTCGTTCTGGTAGAGTTCTACCGGTACGTGGGTGGCGTTCACGAAAGCCTCGGCAAAGAGCGGGCTCAGGAAAAGGTTCGCCTGCCCGGCCCTGATCACCTGCGGGTTCATGCCGTTCTCGCGCATGATGTCAAGCCCGTACCGGAAGGTGAACGCGATGCCCTCCTGCACCGCCCGGAACACGTGGGCCTTGCTGTGCAGGTTTAAATCCAGGCGGTGGAACTGCGCCCCCAGAATGCGGTTGTTGAACACCCGCTCTGCCCCGTTCCCGAAGGGGAACAGGCGCAGGCCCTGGCTCCCGATGGGGGTATTGAGTGCTTCGTCGTTCATCTGCGGGTAGGAGAGGCCGTGGCCCAGGTTCTCCTTGACCCAGCTGTTCATGATGCCCGTGCCGTTGATGTTCATGAGCACGCCCACCCGCTTAGAGGCTGGAGAGTAATTCACGTGCGCGAAGGTGTTCACCCGCGACTGCGGATCAGATACCAGTTGGTCGCTCACGCCGTAGATCACGCCGGAGGTTCCGGCCGTGGCCGCCACTTCACCGGGGTTGAGCACGTTCAAAGACAGTGCGTTGTTGGGTTGGTCCCCAGCCTTGTAAGTAACCGGAATACCTGCTTTCAAAGACAAGGCCGCCGCCACTTCCGGCTTTACCTCGCCGTGCGAAGAGAACAAGGGCCGCACCTGCGGGATGATCTCTTGGCTAAAGCCGAAGAAGCCCATCACATCCTTAGACACCTCGTCTTGCTGGAAATCCCAGAAAATTCCCTCCGACAACGCCGACACGCTGGTGGTGATCTCGCCGGTCAGTTTCATGGCCAGGTAATCACCGGGCAGCATGATCTTGTGGATTCTGTTGAACGTTTCCGGCTCGTTTTCCTTTACCCAGGCCAGTTTGGCGGCCGTGAAGTTACCCGGTGAGTTGAGCAGCCGCGTCAAGCTTTGTTCCTGCCCAATGTGCTCTAGTGCTTGCTGGCCGTAGGGCACCGCCCGGCTGTCGCACCAGATGATGGATTCCCGCAGCACCTCCTGGTGCTGGTCTACTATGACCAACCCGTGCATCTGGTACGCGATCCCGATGGCCCCGATGTCCTGCGGATCATAGGCGCCCGTGGCATTGGCTTTTAGGATGGCTTTCTGCGCATGTTCCCACCACATCTCCGGTGCCTGCTCTGCCCAACCGGGCTGCCGGGAATTGATTTTTGACTCAGTTTCCGGAAACTGGGCCGAAGTCAGGGCTTTCTGGGTGGCAGCGTCTACCACTGAGACTTTGATGGAGGAGGTGCCTACGTCTATTCCAAGTAAAAGCATATGCCGAGAAGGGGTTAAAGCGAAACGTGCGAGTCAGATTCTTTACGTGGCCTGACCAATTCTTATCTAAATCCAATGGTTTGTGCCAACGTTGGCATAAGTTTACGGTTTATTTTTTACATTCGAAAATAATGTGCCGGGGAATTAACAAAGATGCTCAAATCTGCTACTAGGGAAGGGGGCAGTTCAGTAGGTCCAGCCGGGAAAAGGACAAAGCATTCTTCCCTCCACAGTTGGCAAATGTGCTTCTGCATGAGGGTATTGGTTGGTTCTTTTGGCCTTCCATTTAGTAAAGTGCAAGCGAAGGCGCGAATAGGAGTACCGGGAAAGTGGGTTCAGAAAGTGATTTGAGTATCTTTGCCTTTATATTACCAAAGCCTTGAAGCGAACTACCATACATGACATAGCCCGGGAACTGGACGTGACGTTCTCCACGGTGGCGCGGGCCTTGAATGACCACCCGGCCATTAGTGTGGCCACCAAGGCGGCAGTGCTGGAAACGGCCAAGCGGCTGAACTACCAACAGAACAAGCTCGCCTCCTCGCTGAGGTCGGGCCGCACCAACGTCATCGGGATTATTGTGCCCAGCCTGGACACCAGCTTTTTCAGCTCGGTGGTACACGGCATTGAAAAAGTCATGACCGACAATGGCTACAGCATCCTCTTATACCAGACCGGCGAATCGCTGTCGCAGGAGCAGAAAGGCATAGACACGTTCCTGCAATCCCGGGTTGACGGGATTATATCGTCGGTGTCCAGTGAGGCCGAAGGGGCGGGTTTCTATGAACAGATCTGCAAGCGGCAGGTACCGCTGCTTTTCTTTGACCGCGCCATTGGCCAGTTGCCCGTTCCCTCGGTGACCATCAACGACTACCAGGCGGGGTTTGTGGCCACGGAGCACCTGCTCCAGCAGGGATACCGCCGCATTGTGCACCTTACCTCAGACCAGGACCTTACCATTTTCAAAGAACGGTTCAGGGGGTATAAAGCGGCCATGAAACAACACGGGCTGCCGGTGCCCAAGAAAATGACCTTGAAGGGAAGGCTTTCATTGGAATTCGGCAGGGCCTCTGTGCAGCAACTTCTGGACGAGAAAATACCATTTGACGCGGTGTTCGCGGCCGAGGACTATACCGCCATGGGCGCTTTGCAACTCTTGCTGGAGAAAGGCATTAAGGTGCCGGAACAGGTAGGGGTAATGGGGTTTGCGAACGAGGCCTTTGGGGCTTTCGTGACGCCGTCTTTGTCTACGGTAGACCAGCAGACCGTGAAAATGGGGGAGATGACGGCCCAGCTTTTCTTGAAACTCATTGGGGAGAAAGACTACTATAAAGCTGCCCAGGAGCACATTGTGTTAGACCCTATCCTTATTCCCCGCGCGTCTTCCCTGCCAAAATAGCACATTTGGCAGCACTTCGTTTGGCCGGTACTTTTAAGAAATCAAGTAGTAAGCACCCTTTCCAGTTTCTGACCTTTTTTGAAAAAGAAGGGCAGGAACCGGCTGTTTCTTCGTGCTTCAGCTTCCATGGGAATTCCTGCTCTTGGCTACGATTATGCCTTGGTAAGTTTTCAGGGTAATCTATAAATAGTAGTCTGTGCCGATACTTAGACTAGAGGAGTGCTCATTCAGACGGCCAGGGCTTATCTTAAAACCTATGTTAAGTAAAACTGGGTTGAAATAATTTGCTGGGTACAGGCGAAAGGGAATGAGGGAAACTTCCTTAATTTTGCCTTGATATGGGGTTGAAGATAACATCGTTGGCATCGGGGAGTAACGGGAATTGCTATTACATTGGCAATGAAGAGGAGGCGGTGCTGATAGACGCGGGAATTTCGTGCCGCGAAACGGAGGGGAGAATGCGGAGATTGGGCCTTTCCATGACCCAAGTGAAAGCCATCTTTGTTTCCCATGAGCACTCCGACCATATCAAAGGACTGCCGGTGCTGGCCAAGAAATACCAGTTGCCGGTGTACATCACCCCGGGTACCTACAATCGGCTTCGGTTTGGGTTGGATACCCAGTTGCTCCGGTCTTTTTCGGCTTATGAGCCCGCGCAGGTAGGCAATCTATCCATTACCGGCTTTCCCAAGCGGCACGACGCCGCCGACCCGCATTCCTTTCTGATCTCAGCCAATGGCATCAACGTGGGCGTGTTTACGGACATCGGATCGCCGTGCGACCACGTGATCCGCCAGTTCCAGTTGTGCCATGCGGCTTTTCTGGAGACCAATTATGATGAGGAAATGCTGGAGAATGGCCGTTACCCATACCACCTCAAAGCCCGGATCAGGGGCAACCACGGGCACCTTTCTAACCGGCAGGCCCTGAACCTGTTTACGGGCTACAAACCCAGCTTCATGAGCCACGTATTGCTGGGCCACCTTTCCAAAGACAATAACTGCCCCAAGCTGGTGCAGAACCTTTTCTCTACCCACGCAGATGGCACCCAGGTAGTAGTGGCCTCGCGCTACGAAGAGACTCCTGTGTTCACCATTGAAGGCCCACCCGTTCTACTCCAAGTTCCACCTCTCCAGGAAGTCCAGAAAGAGTCTGTTCCTGCTCTCAAGGTTTCCAGGCGCAAGCCCAAACAAGCCCCTTCCCAACTAACCCTAGATCTTTTCTAAGAACCTGCTGCTGTTTCTGACCCACCTTTTTTCAGTTGTTTTTTGAAAACAGCCTTAAAACCCTTGGTTGTCTTTTCCTTTTTTAAGGAAGGCAAGGGATTATGCGGCCTTTATTCGGGCGGAATTAACAAGACCCCGTCTATTGCTACTCTGGAAACAGGGCTTTTTCAATTTGAAGGGAGCGCTGTCTAGCTTGCGGATTGGTAGAGACGCATGATAATTCCCTCAGTAGAAGTAGGTAAAGTCTGCCCCAATCATGGGTGCCGCCTCACTTCTTACGCATTTTAGCCAACCCTAGAATTGCTTCCTACGTTTTGATACCCATGTACCACCTATTAAAAACGAAATAAAACCATGGATGCATCAAACTTGAAAGAAAAAGCCGATAACTTTAATCCAGAACATAAAGAAGGACCGGTAGCACGTACCATTGAGGAGTATACTGCCAAGTTACCTTCTGACCTTTTCCTGTGGGCCGCTCTAGGCTCAATGGCGGTTTCCGCTACTCTGAAAATCATGAAGAAGGACGATGAAGCCTTGTTCGTAGGACAGTGGCCCGCTCCTTTCCTATTATTAGGCCTTTACAACAAGATCGTGAAAGTGGAAGGCCACGAAGGCGAGAAACGCGGCGACAAACGCCCAGGCGGAGCAGGAGGAGGAAATTCCTAATCAGCTTCAGCTAAAACAGAGAAGGGGAGGCCACGGCTTCCCCTTCTCTGTTTTAGGGCTGTTTTTGAAAAAAGGCATTAAAACCCATTTTTCTAAATGTCTTCTGTATGGGACCAGTTTTCCATCAATAGAAAGTTTTGTTCCTGAGTTTACCATCCTTGCGGCCGCTTTTTGGTGCCTCTGATGGGGACCGCCGAGAGCGGATCATCGGGCCAATGGTGCTTGGGATAACGGCCACGCAGGTCTTTGCGCACGTCAAAATACCCGCTGCTCCAGAAGCTGCTCAGGTCCCGGGTTACCTGTACCGGGCGCGAGGCGGGGGAGAGCAGGTGCAGCAGCACCGGCACGGTGCCTCCGCCAACGTGGGGTGTGTCCAGCATCCCGAATACTTCCTGCAGCCGCACGGCCAGCACCGGGGTGGTTGGGTGTGAATAATCCAGGGGAATACGGGAGCCGCTGGGTACCTCCAGGTGCGTAGGGGCCAGCCGGTCCATCTCCTGCCGCTGCTCCCAGGAAAAATCAGCCAGCAGAATCTCCTTGAAATCTAACCGGGCCACTTGCTCCAGGGTTCTCAAGCCCAGCAGGTGCGGCAACAACCACTCTTCCAGGGTCATTTGCAGCTTGTTTTCTGAAAAGTCGGGCCATTGGGCGGGGGATTGGTGGTGCAGGAACGCCAACCGCCGCAACGTCTTTAGCGCTTCCTCAGACCATGGCAACCGGTCCACCCCTTTTTCCTGCAGGGCCTGCAAAAGCGCCTGGGCTACCAACTCTGGGTCAGGATTCGGCAAAGCCGATTCCTGCAAAGTCAGGGCCCCCATTCTGATGATCTGCCGGGCCACTACTTTCTCAGTAGCGGCCTCCCACCGTACTTCGGCCACGCGCTCTAGTTGGTCCGAAAAATGGGTCAGCAATTCTTCCTTCCGGACCGGGGCGGCCAACAGCACCCTGGGTTTGGTGCCTAGTTCCAGGTGCGCGATAGCGTAAAACTCCGCTTCCCCCAATTGTTCGGTGGGCAAGGCGGCCCGTTGCCCCGAGATAAGCCTGACTCTACCCGAGGTTTCACGCTGCGCCAGGCGGTCTGGATAAGCCAGGGCCGTCAACAAGCCGGTGGCGCTGATGTCCAAAGGCGCTCTTTTCTCTCTGATCCGTTGCCGCAGGTTCTGGGCCTGCTCCCTGATTTTACGGAGGGTGTTGGCATCAACGGCATACCCCGGGGTGGGCGGCGACTGCCCATCCAGGAGCTCCAGGCGCAAGGCGATATCCGGCAGAGGGTCAGACCAGGAAAGTTGCAGGGGCCGGAGGATATCCCGGTCCGACAGGAGGGCGGCCAGATCACAGGCCGTGGTGCCCAGCCCCATGGCTTGGCCCCGCACCACCAGATGCCCTAGCCTAGGCGACAAACCTAACGCGGCCAGGGCTTTCCCATGAGCGGTGGCCTTGCCGGAAGGATCCAGCGCCTGGAGCCGCACCAGTAAGTCATGAGCCAAGGAAAGTGCCGGGGCCGGGGGCATATCCAGCCATTTCAGGTCGCTGGCGTCCTGGGCGCCCCAGATCGCTAATTCCAGGGCCAGGCCGGTGAGGTCCGCTTCACAGATCTCAGGGGTAAGGCGGTCGGCGAGTTGTAATTGGTCAGCCGACGTCCACAGGCGGTAGCACACGCCCGGGCCTAAACGGCCTGCCCGGCCCCGGCGCTGATCGGCGGCGGCCCGCGAAACCGGAATGGTGGCCAGGGTAGTGAGCCCAATGCGCGGCACGAATTTAGGAACCCGGGCAAATCCGCCGTCAATGACCACTTTCACGCCCTCTATGGTCAAACTGGTTTCGGCGATGCTGGTGGCCAGCACCACCTTCCGCCTTCCGGCGGGGGCGGGCCTGATGGCGGCCAATTGTTGGGTCAGGTTCAGGTCGCCGTGCAGCAGGTGCAGGTCAACAGAAGAGGCCAGTTTTCCCTCCAAGGCTTGCGCTACCCGGCGCATTTCACTCATGCCGGGCAGGAAGACCAGCATATCCCCCTCGGCTTCCTGCTCCAGCGCCTTCCGGATGGCTTTGGGAACGAGGCCCACCAGGCGTTCAACGGGTCTGGGCCCTACGGCGGCCAGTTCAGCCGGGGAGAGGTAGTGGGTTTCCACCGGGAATTGCCGGCCTTCGCTCTTAATGATGGGGGCTTCAAGCCAATTGGCTACCAAGGCGGTGTCTAAGGTGGCACTCATAACCAACAGCCGCAGGTCGGGTCGCAGAATGGCCTGGGCATCCAGCGCCAGGGCCAGACCCACATCAGCTTGTAAGCTGCGTTCGTGGAACTCATCAAAGATGATGGCTGCCACGCCTTCCAGACCAGGGTCGCTCTGGAGGAGGCGGGTAAGGATGCCCTCGGTCACAACCTCAATCTTTGTTTTGTCAGAGACGATGTGCTCCATGCGCACCCAGTAACCTACCGTTTGGCCTACTTCCTCACCCAGGAGGTCAGACATGCGCTGGGCCGCCGCCCGGGCCGCGAGCCGCCGGGGTTCCAACATTAGGATCTTGCCCCCCTGGCGCCACTCAGCTTCCAGCAAGGCCAAAGGAACCAAGGTGGTCTTTCCGGCCCCGGGGGGCGCTTCCAACACGGCGCGGGTATTGGTTTCCAGGGCGGTTAAGAGCTGCGGCAAAGCTTCCTTAACCGGTAAGCTGGGTAAAAGGGGAAGGAGAGAGGTAGCTGACATGCGGCTTCAAATTTCCGGATTCTTCCGGTAACCTGTCCTGTACCGGCGGTTTATTTTTGCTGTTTAGGAGCAGTTTTCGCTAAAATGCCCTTAAAACAAAGAAGCCTGCTCTCTGGAGAGCAGGCTTCTTTGTTTAGCCGTGAGGCTGGAAAACCTATTCGGCTTTCTCGTTGATATAGCTTTTCGCCAGGTCGTTCAACAGGGTGTCTGTCTTTTGCTCCTCGGCCAGGGTTTGTCTCAGAAGCTCAGCAGCCTCTTTATGACCCAAACGCTCGGCAAAGTGCGCAGCCGTTCCGTAACCGGCAATCTCATAGTGCTCAATGCGCTGGGCAGAGGCGATAAGACCGGCGTCTTTTACTTCGGGGGTAGCATCTTCCTCAATGGTTTCCTCGCCTTCCTCTACCAGGCCTTCCATGGCTTTGCACTTCATGCGGCCCGGGCTAATACCTACCAGTTCGCATACTTTTTCCAGACGGTCTTTCTGGGCTTTGGTTTCTTCTAAGTGCGTCTCAAAAGCGGATCTCAATTTTGGGTCTTCGGTCACCTTGGCCATTTTGGGTAGCGCGGCAATTAATTGTTTCTCAGCGCTATATAGGTCTTTTAATTGGTGTTCAAATAGATCTTCCAGTGTTTTTAGCTTTGCCATAGTTTTATGAATGGTATTGGTTTGTGTTTACAACGTCTATACGCGGAGGTAGGAAATGGGTTAAGGAAGAACCAAAGGCTAGGCCATTTTTTACCTGTTTTCTGAAATTCAAACCTAAAGCGGAAACTGGGTGCACCTGCCACCCAGTTGGCCCAAGACTTGGGTCCTTAAAGTTACCCATTGGTTTGCAGGGTTTTAGGTTAGATGTTGTATGGCCCAAAGGCCACGTTTTCCGGCTGTTTCTTGAAAAAGGGGGCCGAAATGAGTACCTTAGGTACCAAAGGGCAGCAAACCCCTCATCTGAAAAATTGGAACGTATCTTGTAGTCTGCCGGAGGAAATGCCCGTAAGACTAGAGCGGAATGATCCGGGGAATAGAATAAAAGCGGGCGGAAGGAGGTTATTCAACGGAAGAATCAGCCTGAAAGGAGGAGCGTATGACACACAACATTTGGAAATACCTGGGAACCCTGGGCCTGGTGGGCCTTACTTTGAACCTGTGCAGCCAACAACCACTGCAGCAGAGCGCAGCCGGACCGGATGCCCCTTTTGCCAGCGGTAGACTCATCAAGGCCCCTACCTTGCCCACGGCCATGTCGTTTGCCGGGGAACCCGTGCCTTTGGACGTGCCTGATGTGGCAGAGCGGTTAGACCGGGAACTGCTGGTGAATTCTTACCTGCAGGCCACTACCTTGCTGGGGCTGAAACGGATGCAGCGGTATATGCCGGAAATTGAGCGGCTGTTGAAAGAGAATGACATACCCGCTGATTTTGTGTACCTCTCCTTGGCTGAGAGCCTTTTCAGTCAGGTGACCTCGCCGGCCGGGGCCTCCGGGTTTTGGCAGCTCATGCCCGACACCGCCCGCGGCTACGGCTTGCAGGTGAATGGGGAGGTAGACGAACGCTTCCACGTAGAGAAATCCACCTTGGCGGCCTGCCGCTACCTCAAGTCCGCGAAAAAGAAATTCGGGTCCTGGACCAACGCCGCTGCTGCTTATAACCGGGGAGTAGGGGGCATTGACCGCGCCCTGGCGCAACAGAAGGTTAGCTCCTATTATGACCTGTACCTCACCGACGAGACCTCGCGGTACATGTTCCGCATTCTGGCGCTAAAAGAAGTGTTGGGGAATCCGCAGAAGTATGGCTTTGACCTGCCCCAGGAGCAGGGGTATGAGGCGTTGCCCACCCGCTCTTTGACGGTTACATCCTCTATTCCAGATCTTGCCCAGTTTGCCGTGGACCAGGGCACCAACTACAAAACCCTGCGCCTGTACAACCCCTGGATCAAGAACTACAAACTCACCGTGGCCCCGGGGAAACAATACGTCCTGCAACTGCCCAAATAACCCCTGGTGCAAAACGTTGGATTTAGACAGGATGATCCTTTTTCGCGCTTGAAAGCCTAGGTGCGCAGGTGCCTTTGCCTGCGGTTTGCGGAAATCACAGGCTTCCTGTATCTTAGGGAAAACTTTAAATAATTGGGGTTGAAGGAAGAGGGTTTTGACATCAGCGGAGTATGGTAGAAAATAGAATGGGGGGAGAGAGTGAACAGCGGCTGTTAGAAGCCATCAGGCTGGGGAAACAGGAAGCCTTCGGATTATTGTATGACGCCTACGCACCGGTGCTCATGGGCATGATCTCACGCATGGTACCTTCGTCTGAAGTGGCCGAAGAGGTCCTGAAGGAAACCTTCTTGGCCATTTGGTCGCGCATCCATATCTTTGACCCTTCCAAAACCCGATTCCTGACCTGGGCTTTGGCCCTTGGGCGGGGAATTGCCCTGGAAGCGCAGAAAACCGGCCTGTACGGTACCCTGTTGCACACCAATGGAACCGAAGAGCGGGCCAGGCAGGAAGAGGAGCGGCGTGCAAAAGAATTAGAAGAAGCCCGGGTAAAAGAGGCTTTCTGCCAATTGGCACCTCAGGAGAAAGCCATCATTGATTTGATCTACCTGAAAGGATATTCCTGTGCCCAGGCCGCCGAAGCCTTGGGTATCTCTGAACAACAACTGAAAAGCCACCTCAAACTGGCCTTTAAACACATAGGAGCGGAAAGAACTGCATGAACCCCATCACTGACTGCATAGAATCCGGGATTTTAGAGCTGTACGTCATGGCTGCCACCACGCCTGAGGAAACGCAGGAAGTAGAGGCATTGGCGGCCGCGCACCCTGAGATCCGCCAGGAGATTGAGTCCATCCGTCAAAGCATAGAGGCCTATGCCCTGGCCCATGCCGTGGAACCAAGAAGCACGGTGAAACCGCTCGTGCTGGCCACCATAGATTACATGGAGCGCATGAAGAACGGTGAGCCCGTCTCGTCGCCCCCAGAACTTTCGCCGGCCATCAAGGTGAAGGACTTCGCGCCCTGGTTGACCCGGCAAGACCTGCAACTGGCCCCAGAGGCCGAAGATATCTACGTAAAGATCATTGGGTATACCCCCAGCGTGACCACCGCCATTGTCTGGCTCAAAGACATGGCCGAAGAGGAAGTGCACCATGACGAGCATGAACGCTTCTTTATTTTGGAAGGCACGTGTGACATCACAGTAGAGGAGGAGGTTTATTCTTTGAAGCCCGGTGACTTCTTCGCCATCCCGCTGCATAAGAAGCATATGCTCAAGGTGACGTCTGCGGAGCCGTGCAAGTGTATTCTGCAGCGGGTAGCGGCGTAGGTTGGCATTCCATCTCTTTTCTTAAGGCTTAGCATTATTGAGCCATGCTGCTGCCGTTTTCCAAGCTAGTGTAAGGAGAAGTATCTCCACTTCTCCTTACACTTATCACCACCCTCTATTTACTTCTACGGGAACATAAACCTATATATTTTATTGTAATGATTGCCTATCTTGCTGGTAATCAATTAATAGAATACCTATAAATAGGTATTGCATTGATAATGTCTTAAGTCTAAATTGCCTTAACAATATTTTAAATTGCCTTAACAATATTTATTTATCAAACCTGAAGTTATCCATTTGATTATATTTCTGTTTTTATAAATGCCGCAAGGCTTGCTTATAAATCATGTCCTTAAAGAAGGATTTGTATTTACTGAATTATTTCATGTTAATTAATTCTATAAATTAATACAATAAAGTAGAAGGGCCAATAGCTGAAGCAGCCTTTGGTCTAAAGCTTTTATACCCGTCCAGATTGGAAAACGTCTTCCTCGTTTTTCCGGCCGTCTTGCATTGATGGAATAGGTCAAAATCAAACTCACCATAAACCTTCAAATTTATGGTAATGACTGATTTGCTGGAAAACCTCCTAGCTTGGATGTACCAGCGCATGCAATTTTTAAATAAGAAAGTAAAGTTTCAGGAGTCCTACCGGCCCCAATTGCAATCGCTATTGGAAGCCCAGCATGAACGACAGGTAGCGGAATTGAAAGTAGAAAAATTTAAAAAGGAATTGCATGTACAACGCCAAAGGCTAGGGCGGGACTTGCATGATGGATTTGGGTCTCAACTCACTCACCTTAACTCTCGGCTGGAATTGCTAGCCTACCGTAGAGTTCCAAATTCAGATCAACTTCTTCGCTTAAGTGAATTCACCCGCGAGATGAATCATACCCTCAGAGAAACCATTTGGCTTCTTGATCAGGAACAGATTACAGCAGAAGCTTTGGGAGGGCGAATGCACGGGTTATTACTCAAGGTTTGGGAAGACCGCAAATTGCCCAGTCTTAAATGGCAATTCATGGCTATTGAGGATACTTTAGAGGTCCATCCCTTGATTGCTAATCACTTGTTACGCATTGCCCAGGAAGGAACTAACAATGCCCTAAAATATGCAGGTGCATTGGAGGTATCTGTAATCTTCAAGGTTTCTCATACAGAGGCATCACTTACTATCACAGATAATGGTAAAGGTTTAGATGCTTTCTCTTCTAAAAATGGTTCTGGACTTACCAATATGCGTAAGCGTGCAGAAGAAGTACAAGGCGCGTTCACTCTAGATTCTTCTAATTCAGGTACTTGTATCAAGGTTTTACTCCCCATAAGGGCTTAAAAATACGTCATTTGCCGTATTTACAAGCTGCTTTACTCATTGTACCTTTCATCTGCAGAACAAATCATATTTCTACTTTGAATGCAAAAGATAACCGTCGGCATCGTGGAAGACAATGTTCAATTAGGGCAAGACATCCGTGATAAGCTGGCGCTTAGCGAAGAGATGGAGGTGTTGTTTGAAGTTCAGAATGGGAAAATTTTACTACAAAGATTATCCATGGGTACTATACCAAAAGTGCTTCTGATGGATATAAATATGCCTGAAGTAGATGGTATTGAAGCCACATGGAGAGTAAAAGAACTTTACCCAGTGATAAAAATAATAATACTTACAGTTATGGATGATGAGAAGAAGCTATTTGAAGCGCTACAAGCTGGAGCCACAGGATATTTACTAAAAGATGCAAAACCACACCAATTACTTAACGCTGTTGATGAGGTTTTAGAAGGTGGTTTGCCGCTTTCACCGTCATTAGCTTATCAGGTACTTGCATATTTAAAAGGAGAAAAGCATGTCCCTAAACGACCTATAGCAGCATTCGAAGTTCTAAGTAAACGAGAGAAGGAAGTCATGGAATTTTTAAAACGGGGATTGCCTATAAAGCAGATATCAGAAGAACTTTTTATTGCGAATAAAACTGTACGGAAGCACTTAGAAAATATTTATGAAAAATTACATATTCATTCATACAAAGAGCTTATAGCTAAGATAAATGGTGATGAAAGAAATTAGATGCCCAAAGTGTGTATTTAATTAAGTTTGGTGATTTAAAAGATATAAACTTTAACTAATTTATTTAAGAATGGTCACTTTTTATAAAAGATATATAAATGATTTTATAAATGATATCATTTATAAAATCAGAAAAGGATATATTAATAATTTTTTCTTTAGAGTGTAAGCTATTATTTATGTCATTTATATACAAAATATAAAGCCTTCCTATGAAAATTTTCACTAAAACTACAAGTTCACTACCAAATGCGCCGGGAGCGCCAGGACTTGTAGAAACGCAAACTTCAACTTATGATTTACCAACATCATCACTAGCTAAATTCGCTGCAATAGCAACTGCAATAGGAACAATCATTACTGCACTTGTTAGCTTTCTAAGTAGTTTGTGGAATTATCAAAATGATGATAGTTTACAGATTTTTAAAAGTAAATATTTTAATGTCTTATTGTTGGAGAGAGTTCTTGAAGACACCTCACTGGAAGAGCGGGCTAATTCTTTGAAGCTTTTGATGGCCACTGGTATACTTGAGGATCAAAAGTGTGAAATAATGAATTTGATAGAAAACAAGGATGTGCCGAGATGGACGTTGCGAAACATGAGTCCTATTGATAATATGTTAGTCCCCGCTATGTCCGGAAGCTCGAGCCTAAATTTTGGAACAACCTCCGGAACAACCTCCGGAACAACCTCCGGAACAACCTCATCAAAACTTCCAACTAAACCAGGTGGATAGGTTTTAGAATATGAATTAATTATTATTTACCATTTTTGTTTAATAAAATTTATAATACACATTATGAGCAATTTTGTGAATACAATGCATATTTTAGGACGGTTTCCTGAGCTTAGTGATAACCAACCATTATTAAATTGGTTAGGAACTTATGGAGGGGATGTTTGGCATGAAACACCTGTGTCAGATGAAGGATATATTACTGTTATAGTACAATCTAAAAGTAAGCTAAATATTTTTGCTGCTCTGTTGCAGCGCGATATAAGTCGGATTGATGAAGGTATAATAGATAATAAACTTGTACGTACAGATGATTTTGATCTTACAATTCATGGAGCGCAAGCGGTTCCATCTGGTATGGCTGCACTGATAGTAGGAGCAGAAACAGGAGCATCAAGTACTAATATTCATGCAATAAGGCCAATAGTTGATCTTAGAGTAGATAAGCCTCAAATATCTTGGGAGGTAGAAGTAATGTCAAATACTACGCTTAAAACCTTTAATATTAATTCTCAACAAGTTCTAACAAAGGTAAATGAGGTCAAATTAAAAAAAAGTGAAAGAATTGAAATTGCAAAGGAGAAAACAAAGCCTACTAGTGATTGGTTAGAAGAAAATGAATGCCACCATGTAACAACATGGAGTTCTTTAGCAAGACAAATGGCAGGTACTGCATCTACAACCGCCGACCGGGCATTTGCAATTTGGGTCAGTGTTCGCCAAAGAATGGTTTATGATGGTAATATAACTAATATTAGTGAATTTACTTGTTCTGATAATTTAACAATCAATCAAAATGGATGGCGTGGAATATGTGATGAATGGGCAGTTGTCCAAATTACTCTTTTAAGAGCTTTAGGAATTCCTGCTACATTAAAATTTTTAATATGGAATAACGGTGATGTCGGACATGCATGCCTTGAATGGAACGATAATGGCAATTGGCGCCATATGGATGCATTATGGAATGCTTTTGATGATAGGGCAATTTACAGGAAAAACGGTGCTTTAAATGTAACTGTAATGGATGGTACCTCGCCAAGAGATTCGCGTTATGGCGGCCTAGCATGGGGAGTACTTGACGTTCCAGGTGATCAAAGGTTTTATCCTTATGGAGACTTTATCATCAATCCAACTTACCCGGGAAATCAACGGCCAGGTTACAGTTACTAGTTAAGTTAATGTGCAATTTTCAACTTTATAAATTAACCTGTAGCTTCCTAAAGATTATAAGTTAATAGTGCATTTAATCAATTTGCCGAACAGTTCTTTTGATGACAATATCAACAAATGAAATTATCCGATAACGCTCTTAACGAATAGAAGTTGCGCTTCCATTTTTGTACTTAGTTGGCTACTAATTAAGCGGTATAAGTATGTGATTTTTAATATATCAGTGCAATAGGGATAATATGTTTGCTAATTGTGCATTTAGATAGTGTCCATACTGCTGCCTTAGTAATTATGTATTAAGAAAGTTTTGAGGGCATTCCTTTTTTGTAAAACAGTAAATAAAATAAAAATGAAAACCCTTTATCTGATTTTAATGATAGTTTTAGTTACTAATTTAAATTCTTTGGGACAAAGTGTGAACAAAATTTTAGAAAACGGGAAACTAATTAAGAGGCAAGAAAAGATATTTTTAGAATATAATAATGGAAAATTATTTTACGACTATGGTAAGGTTCCTGTTGATTTCAATCCTTTAACAGATTCAAGTATTTTTTTGATAGATAATACTTCTGTTAATATATGGATCAAATCATTGAATCCTCTAAAATTTAATAATAAATTTAATATAATTGAAATAGAAGATATAATTGAAAGTAATTACAATGAAGCATTCGGAAAATTAATTAAAGGATTATCAAGCCTTCTTCCTCCACCTGCAGCAGCTCCACCAGCTCCAGTAACTCCAACCCCTGAACAGCTTGCCTGTGATAATTATACAGATTATCTTATTAAAGGAGTTAAAAAAATTAATAATTTATTGGATAATAACAATAACAAAAATGTTAATTCAATTTTTAATAAATTAAGTTCATTAACATTTAATCATTCAATTAGTACTGATACATCTTTAATAAACCAAAACATAAAAACATTGATAAAGCAAAATGAAAATATAAAGTTAAGAATACAGAGTTTAAGAGACTCCATTAATATTTTCTCTTGTTCACCCTCTTTGAAGTTTCAAGAATTTACAGTGAAAACTTTAGTAACTAATATTTTATCTGAAGCTGAATTGGAAAGAATTGTACAAGAAAAGCGATTTAAAAATCTGAACAAGCTGTCATTGCTTGTAAGAACTACCATTGAAACTGCTAACAAAATAGGGGCTAGTGAACAGTTATATACCCCACTTGAACCAGTTACAGCAATTAGAGGGAAAGTTAAATATGCTGTAATTGAAATTAGTAAAGGGGGATTTAAATTAAATAATACGGATATAGAAAAAGCTGAAATCGTTCAAGCCGAAGAAACTGATAAAATTACTAGCATTCTTGTAATAAGAAAGTTCTTCCGGTTTATACCTGATGTTTCCGCAGGTGTTGCCTTTACTGATATTACCTTTCCAAAGTTTGGTACAGCAGTAGATGCAAATGGGCGCACCATTATTGCCGATGCAGGCGAAGAGAAGCTTAGGAAAGTTAATGTAAGTGCAATGATTAATTTTAATTATTTTGCGCCGGATATAAGGCCTTTATATCCTTTCGCCCAGCTAGGGCTAGGTACTAATTTTGATTATCCTACATTTTTTACTGGTGGTGGAATTAACATAGACCGGAGAATCGCTTTATCGGGCGGGTGGGCATCAACTTGGGTAAAACAGCTTAACGAATTAAAAATAGGTGACCCTGTGCCCGGGACAGCAGATTTGGAGAAAGATATAACTCAAGAGTTCAATTGGTTCAAACCTTACTTCAGTATCCAATTAAAATTTTAGTTTCAAGTTCATATTTAGTACCCATGTCAAGCAAATTATTTAGCGATTATTGAAGTACAAGGTAAAGAATGGAATAGTTTAAAGTTACTTCTGAGTTGATATTTGTATTTTTATTATTTTATAGTTTTAAACATGGGTACTGATTTAACTTAAATTATCGGAATCTTTAAAGGATTTTAAAAGTGTGTATGCTTTTTCATGATTAGAAAATGTGAATTTAGGTGAAAGATTGAAATTGTTTCAATTAAGCCTAAGAGTGTTTAATTGTAGTAGGTGCCTCTATGGCTATTAGGGTATAGATACCTGTTTCATTTAATTTTTTTATTACAATGTCCCTGTTCCGATTTAAAAAGCATATCAATCGGTATTAAAAAAATGAGATGCCAAATTCAGCTAGATGACTTGTGATTCTTAGGGTCATATGGTCTGCATTTATTAATTATTATGCACTTGCATAAAATAAGAATGATTTAGTTGAACATACTAAAAATAATATCAAAGAGTTTTAATTTTGTCTAAGTAATTGTTATTAAAATTGTAATAATAAATTATATATTAGCCTGGTTGCTCCCTCCCAGCTTACCTTTAGTTGTTAAAGGTATATTTCTAAATGT
Organism: Rufibacter glacialis; assembly: GCF_008271745.1. GTDB lineage: Bacteria > Bacteroidota > Bacteroidia > Cytophagales > Hymenobacteraceae > Nibribacter > Nibribacter glacialis. Next base: position 437,688 of record NZ_VKKZ01000022.1, read on the forward strand.
AACAATAAAAAATGTTATATTATGGATTGATGATACTTTTGTTGATACTAAAGATGGTGATTATAAAAGTAGCTTTAAAATTTCAGTAATTGAAGTATTTCCCAGACAATTAGTTTATATTGAATAGGAGGATGAAACTTATGTAAAGCATTAACAAAGAAAAAATTGTTTACAATCAATCGAATTACGTCAATATAATTTTGATTTTATCAGCATAACTTTCAATGGTTAACTATGAATAATCTATTTGCATTTATCATCATAGAAACTAGCTTTTTGTTTATTGATTATTAGTGAAAATGATGTTTCTTATAAATTATAATTAATCTTCTTTAATTTAACTATATAGATATGGAAAATGATTTTACTATGCAATTTGGTAACATCCCAGAAAGAGGCGAGACAACGGGTCGGTTTTTAGTTTCCTTTGTAGATGGAGGATCAGAGAAGAAGGACATGGACTTGTTAAAAAAAGCAAATTTTAATGTTGCTTCAACTAGTGACTTCAAAGAAACTTCAATTTCGTCAGGAAGTATTCCTGATGACAGCAATGGAATTTATTATAAAGAGTTGGGTGTAGCTTTAATTAAAACAGAGCCTTACTCAGATCAAATGACCTCTTTATTGACAAATAATCCAAATGGTGACATAATTATGGAACCTGAAAGGGTTATTTATGCTATTAAAAGTTTGGACAAAAAATATTTAGAGGGATATTACGATGCTGTTAAACAACTTTATGAAAAGGCACAGGGTAGTCAAGGTTTTCAAGAACAAATTGAAGCCTTAACTGATCAAAAATCTACTTGGGGACTATTGGCAACTAATGTACTTGCTTCTAAATATACTGGTAAAGGTGTTAAAATTGCTGTGTTAGACACAGGTTTTTATACTGGACATACAGATTTTATTGGAAGAGTAGTAGATTCTAGATCTTTCATTCCTGGCGAAGATGTTGAAGATTTAAATGGCCATGGCACTCATTGTATTGGGACTGCTTTGGGTTCTAAACGTTCTAATCTAGGATCTAGATATGGTATTGCTCATGAAGCTAATATTTTTGTGGGTAAAGTTTTATCAAATGGGGGCAGGGGGACTGATGGAAGTATTCTAGATGGCATTGAGTGGGCTGTTGAAAATAATTGTAAAATTGTTTCAATGTCTTTAGGCGCTCCATCTTTGGGACAATCTTATTCTCTGATATATGAGGATGCTGCTAGAAGGGCAAATGCGAAGGGAACCCTAATCATTGCTGCTGCTGGAAATGATAGTGCTCGTAAAAGAGGGAGAGTTATGCCAGTTTCTCATCCGGCGAGCTGTCCATCCATAATGGCAGTTGGGGCTGTTGACAGCAAGTTCAAGGTTGCAGACTTCTCTAATCATGGCCAAGTAGATATTGCAGCACCTGGAGTTGATATTTTTAGTTGCTGGAAGTCTCCAGAAAACTCTCATACTATTTCTGGTACTAGTATGGCTACTCCACATGTAGCAGGTATTGCAGCCTTGTATGCCGAAGCCAATCCCTCAGCTACTGCTTATCAACTTTGGCAAGCCCTAACTGGTAATGCTAAGAGGTTGAATCTGCCAAGCAGCGATGTTGGTGCTGGGTTGGTTCAAGCTAAATAATTTAAACTTTTTGATCAATGAGAACGTTTTAATGTGTACATTGGTAATCATAAATTCAATTTTCATTATGGGGCTTATGGATCAAGTAAAAATACAATTTATTGCTTCTATAGATGATGAGCATATGGATCAATTAAATGAGATTGTGCAGCGGTTGGAGAAAAAAGGTTTTTCCATACAGAAAGTAAGAAAGATTACCGGTACAATTTCTGGTATAGTTGATAGTATGGATAAAATCAGGGAAGCTAAAATTGAAGGGGTGAAAATTATTGACACAGAGAGAGAATACTTTACACAAGGCATATTTTAGCACTTGAATTGACAATTCATCAAGAAAGCTCAATCATTTGATACGGTTAGAGTAAATTTTTTTTGATAATATAAAAAGTAAAAAAGCCTTATTGATTATACAATAAGGCTTTTTTACTTTTAAATAACCTGTAAGTTTAAGTATATGTGTATTTTAGTAATTTGTTTTTTATACTGTAATGAGATATAATTAAATAAGGTGTTGATATTGTTTCTTTGTTACATATATGTAGCTTCCTTTTTAAGTTTATTTTTATTAATATAAGCTGTATTTTTATTCTACCTTTCAGTTGCATTAAATATAATCCTTTTTTAATGATTTGAATTTATGCTAAAATGTGAGTGACATTCCTCTCACCAAAGAATTTCATAAATTGGGCTGGAAATCTCACCTATGGTATAGAGGAAGTGCATATGCCTAAATCATTTAAGCATTATAAGCCTTTGTTAAGAAATCCTCAAAGGTTAGAGCATTAGGTTCAAGGCATTCTTCCAAATCAATAGCTGATAGTGATGAAGAATTAATTTCATTGCAGAACCGGGCCTCAGAAGTAGCATTTGATACACAAGCACTAACATTTACAGTAGAAGCAGGTTTGCGATACTGTGATCTTGCTACCATCTTGTAGGAACAAGATTATGCCGTGCCTAATATGGCTCCTTATCACATATCACTGTAGTTGGGCTTGTGCCACAGCCACCCATGGTTCAGGCACTCAAAACGGAAATTTGGCTAATTCGTTTTAGCCATTTAGTTTTTCAATGCTGCAGGTAAACCGATGACTATGTTCCGACAGAAAGTTGGAGAACAGTTCAACGGAGAAGTAGTGGCACTTTGAGGTTTGGGGGTAGTGACCAAGATTACCCTTGACCTACTGCCTTCCTTTAAAATGATGCAATTTGTACACCGGCATATACATTTGCGATCGCTGCAATATCATTTTTTTTTGGCGATCATGTGGTAAGGGTACAGCGTCAGTTTGTTCACTGATTGGAGAAACCAGAACCTAAACGAAGTCTGGATCAAAAGTATCGTAGAGGAAGGCCTTTCAGGTGAGGCAGAACCAGAGTTATTCGGGGCCAGGCTGGCAACCCAGAACATGCACCCCATTAAAAGTGAGTCGGCGGTAAATACCACGGAGCAGATGGGCGTACCCGGCCCCTGGTATGACCGATTACCCCATTTCAAGATGGGCTTCAAGCCTAGCGCCGGGAAAGAACTGCAGAGTGAATACTTTGTGCCGGTGGAACATGCTTATGAAGCAATTATCGCTTTGGAGAGCCTACAGGCCTTCATTTCCCCTTATCTGTTCATCTCTGAGATCAGAACCATCAAAGCAGATGACTTGTGGCTGAGCCCGCAATACAGGCAGACCACGGTCGCGTTCCATTTCACCTGGAAGCAGGATTCAGAAGCAGTGATGACACTTCTGCCGTTGATAGAAGAAAAACTGGAGCCATTCCATCCGCGGCCGCACTGGGGCAAATTGTTTACCATGTCGCCCAAGGTTCTGCAATATCGGTATGAGCGGCTGGAAGACTTCAAGCAGTTAATCCAGAGGTATGACCCAACCGGGAAGTTCCGGAATGACTTCCTAGCCCAGAACCTTTATTCTACCACTTAACCAAACCAGGCCAGCAGCGTTTAAAGTCCCTTTTTCAGGAAATAGGCTAGAATCGCCATAGACAAAAAGCAGGCACAAAAAAAAGCCTCTCCCAATCGGAGAGGCTTTTTTGTAATTTGTCTTTATAGCGAAAGACTAAGCGCGCTTAACGTTGATGGCGTTTAGTCCTTTTCTTCCTTCTTGAAGATCATAGACTACCTCGTCGTTTTCTCTGATTTCATCTACTAATCCAGATACGTGTACGAAGTACTCCTGATTTGAATTGTTGTCTTTGATAAAACCGAACCCTTTAGAGTCGTTGAAGAATTTTACTGTTCCTTGATTCATATTGTTGATTATTATACATCTACTACCCGTAAAGGTAGCCATAAGTTCAAAGTATCCTAGAAAAAGTAAAATTTATTTTTAAAATCGTTAAATTTTAACGGCTTAATAGGCTGTAGACGAAACTTAAGGCCCCATCCAATTTGGTCATAACGTGTTCACCAGCTACAGAATAAGACAGAGGAAACGTTGAATTTTGAAGCTGTTTTTCTCTAAATCAGACCCAAAAAGAAAATTTCAAGGGTTAACCAAATCATAGGCCTTCTGTGGAATAATATTGCCGCCAGAGGCGGGACGGCACCGTAAGATTGAGTATATTTAGTTCATACGCGTACCCAATACCAGTTCCCATGAAAACCATAGATAAACTAGCCTGGATTGAAATCCATGACGGGAGAATCCTGAGCACCCGCAGCAAAGGGCGGAGCAAGTACTACATACCGGGAGGCAAACGCGAGGAAAACGAAAATGATTTTGCCGCGCTGTCCAGAGAAATCAAAGAGGAGTTAGACGTGGACTTGGTAGAGGAGACCGTGAACTACTTTGGCACGTTCCAGGCCCAGGCCGATAGCCATCCGGAAGGGGTAGAAGTGAAGATGACCTGCTACACCGGGTCCTTCCAGGGTACTATTCAACCCGCCAATGAAATAGAAGAGGTGGTCTGGTTGGGTTACGCCGACCGCGAAAAAGTGTCTCCGGTAGACCAGATCATCTTTGACTGGCTCAAAGAAGAGAAATTGTTGTCTTGATGCTAGGCCCTCAATCTCAGGCTTTCCCATTTAGAAGGTGTTTTTAGAAAAGCAGCCTTAAAATTGATATGAAAGTTTAATCCCTTGATATTTCAAACTGCTTTGCTTTCCGGTCCATAGAGATCATTATTGCCTTACAAATAAACCCCGCTCTTATTGGCCATTAACGGCAGCAAGAGCGGGGTTTCATATTTTTGAGGTAAGAAATACTAATTCGCCTGTTCTATCTTATTTGCCCTTGTTGGTGTTCTCACCAATAAGCAGATTAGCGCCTTCCTTTGGGTTTGTTGGCTCCTGGGAACACCAAAAAAGGCGGCTTAGTTGCCCTTTGATATTCAATCCTAAACAGTCCTGTATCTTGGAAATTGAATAAAAGACATGGCTCCCAAATAATAACCCCACCTTTGTCGGCTTCAATTACCAGCAAAGGTGGGGTTTTACTTTATAAGAAATGGAAATTCGAACCTGTTTAGTACAGAACAAAAATAAACAGCCCAGCCGCCATTGTTGGTGATCCCAGGGGCCAACCATCCAGACGCAGGAGCCTTTCCGCTTGCTGGTGAAAACACGCAGCAAGGGCAAGAGTTAGTGGCGGTTTCTTTACTAAACAGGCTCTTCTAATTCGCCTGTTCAATCTTCACTTTCTTGCCTTTCAGCTTCTCTTTCTGAAGCAGCTGTACCGCTTTGGCTAATTTCTGTTTGGCTACCGCAACATAGGCAGCGTTGTCTTGCAGTTCAATGCGGCCCAGGTCATCTTTCAGCAGGTTGCCTTTTTGCAGCATCCAGCCTACAATGTCCACTTTGTTGACCTTATCCTTTTTGCCCGCGCTAATGTACACGGTCTCCCAGGGAGAGGCAGGGGGCAGGGCCAGGTTTGAAGGCAGTTTTTCAAGAGGCGGCACCTCTGACAGGTACGGTGGCTTCTCCTGAGGTTGCAGGAGCAGGTAGCTGGTCCCCTTCGCGTTCATGCGGGCGGTGCGGCCGTTGCGGTGGGTGAAGTTCTCCTGGTCGGGCACCTGGAAATGGACCACGAACTCCACTTCTGGTATGTCCAGGCCCCGCGCCGCCAGATCCGTGCTGACCAGGGTGCGGTAGGTGCCGTTCCGGAACTTCATGAGGGTGCGCTCCCGGTCGGGTTGCTCCAGGCCGCCGTGGAAAATGCCGTGGGGAAGGCCTTTGCTTCGCAGGAAGTCGCTGACCGCCTCTACTGTTTCGCGCTGGTTGCAGAACACCATGCTGGAGGCCGTGCCTACAGAACACAGCACGTCCAGCAACGCCTGCATCTTGTTGCCCTTCTGCACTTCCACCGTTTTCACCTGCAAGGCCGGAGCATTGCTGGCGTCCTTCAGGAAGTTCACGGTCACCGGGTTCTTGAGCCGGGTAAAGGAAGGCACCTGGTGCATGGCCGTGGCCGACACCAGCAGGCGCTTGTCCAGGTTCTGGAGCTGCCCTATGATGTAGGCCATGTCTTCCTGGAAACCATATTCCAGGGATTTATCAAACTCATCCAGCACCAGCGTCTTGATAGAAGAAGTGGCGAAGTTCTCTTCCCGCAGATGATAGGCAATGCGGCCCGGCGTACCGATCAACAAAGCCGGGGGATTAGCCAGGCTCCGTTTCTCCGGATTGGTAGCGTGTCCGCCGTAGAGGCTATCTACCCGTAGCCCGGTGGCCATGCTGCGGAATACCTGCTCAATCTGCATAGCCAGTTCCCGGGAAGGCGCCAAAATCAGGGCCTGCACTTCCGGTACCTCGGGCTTCAGGCGGGGCAACACCGACAGCAGGTACCCTAGGGTCTTGCCAGAACCAGTAGGTGAAAGCAGAATCACATCGCTTTTCTGGGCCGCGGCCAGGGTTTCTTCCTGCATCTGGTTCAGGGAGGTGATCTTGAGGGTATGGAGGATATTCTGAAGCATCTTGCATGGTAAATATCCTGCAAAGGTAGCTAATATTCCCGCAGGCTTTTCCGGGAAGGGGAAATAGCCGGTAATCCACCCTAAAATGGCAGATTATGTATCTGCGTTCTGGCCCAGGTACCCACGGCGGCGGCTTCTTTTGGCTTGTTTTCTTTAAAATACGCTGGAATCATCTGGCAAAGCCCGATTTAGTTCGAAGGGGGCCTGCCTGCTGGAGGAGAGGTTATTCAGAAGAAGATGAGATGCCAACCTGGGCGGGCAAAGTAATACCCCAAGACCCAGGGCAAACCAGTTCCTCAGCAGGAGAAAAATGTACCTAGGCACGCTTCAGGTAACGGAACTCAGCCTGGGAAGGGTGAGGCAGCATATAGGTTTTAGAGAGGGTTTTCAGAAAACAGGCTGGAAATAGTAATATTCACGAACCTTTCACGACTCATAAGCCAGAAGAGGACCCTCAGTTAAAGGCATTTCAGGGTAGGTTCCTACGGGAAAAGAAAACATTTGGTACCTTGGGCTGGGGAACCTTGGCAATTTGAATTCAGCGTGCGTATAGAATGGAGTAGTTTCTTCGTTTTTAGATAAAAAACAAAAATATGGCAATCTTCTTCGCATTCATACTGGCGGGCTTTTTAGGATATCTCTACGGCCACCGCATCAGACCCAACCTGAAACTCCAGAAAACCCTGAAAGACCTTCAGGAACGGTGCAAGGCCGTGTTGGAAGACGAGAAAAAAGGCGTGTACAAAACCATTGTCACAGATAACCAGAAGTCTTCTGAGTTGGTGGTGGAGGTGAAGGAACTGGCGGTGACCGAAGGCGGGCAGGTGAAAGTAGAGTACCTGAGCGCCTTCTACAAGAACCCGGTGTTCAGGACCCGCAAAGGACCGGAGCTTCTGCAGGAAGTGCACGGCCTGCTGGGCGACTACCTCCCCAGGCATGAGGTAGAATGGTATGAGGTCAATGGCCGCCACCAGAAGATCAGAGAATTTGTCACTGAGCTGGAGACCGCTCAGAAACCCTAAATTGGCAAAATAGAACCACCATGGAAAATAAAGATATCGTTCTGTCAGAGAACAAAGAGCTGATCCAGCAGAAAGCCCTGGAAATCTCCAAGACCATAGATCCCGCCAAGCCCGAGAGCCTCAGTTCCTTTGGAGTGGAAACCCAGCGCAAGCTAGGCTACTACTCCAATGAGCTCCTGAGCAAGGTGAAGGCTAAAGACTCTGGAGATGCCGGCGAGGCCATCAATGAACTGCTCACCCAGATCAACATGATCAAGGTAGACGAGACGGAGAAACCAGGGTTCTTCTCCCGACTTCCGTTTGTGGGCAAGATCAAAGACAAGACCAAACAGCTGGCCAGCCAATACAACTCAGTGGCCGAGAACGTAGATGATGTGGTGGTGAAGCTGGAGAAAACCCGTCAGAGCGTCTTGAAAGACTCTACCGGTCTGGAGGTCATGTTCAAGCAGGTGGTGGAGTACATCCATGAGGTGCGCTCGCTGATAGCTGCCGGCAAGATGAAGATTGACGAGATTGAGAACCAACTCATTCCGCAACTGCAGTCTGAGGTGGAAAGCAGCGGGCAAGACGAACTGGTGGTGCAGCGCCTGGCTGATATGGTGGCGTTTAAAGACCGTTTAGAGAAAAAGGTGCACGATTTCACCTTGTCGCATACGATTGCCACCCAATCCATGCCGCAGATCCGCATGATCCAGACCACCAATGATGTGTTGGCCCAGAAGATCCAGAACTCCATTGTGACCGTGATTCCGGTGTGGCGCCAGCAGGTAGCCATTGCCTTGGGCCTGGAGAAACAGCGCAAGGCCCTGGAAATCCAGAAGAAGGTAACTGATACTACCAATGAGATGCTGCTCAAGAACTCTCAGTTGCTCAAGACAAATGTGGTCACCGCCGCGCAGGAGAACGAGCGGGGCATTGTGGATTTGGATACCCTTAAAAAGGTAAACAAAGACATGGTAGAGACCCTGGATGCCGTAATAAAAATCTCTGAGGAAGGAAGCCGCAAACGGGCCGAGGCGGTGAAAGAGCTCGCACAGGTGCAGGAAGAGCTGAACAGTAAGATCCTGGGCACGCTGGGCAAATCTAAACGCATAGAAATTGAATAATGGCCGGAAATATCTCGCCTGAGAAATCCCTGGAAGGAGTCCTGACGCAGGAGCAGGACTCCCTCTTAGACCTGTATTTAAACAACCTGGACAATTTCTTTGAGAACCAGAAGAACGCCGAGAAAATACAGGTTGAAATTGAGACGCTCCACCTAAAAAAGATTCTTACTGAATGATAGAGTTCATGCGGACCCTGTTTGGGATGAAAGAAACGGGCAAAAGGAAAGTAGTAGGCGCGCCCGTTGATTTTGGAGTACAGGAGATAGCGTACATCAATGATTCTACCCGCCGGCTCACGCAGCTGCAGGAGTTGGGGCTGCGGTACAAAGGTACCCCACAGGCCGCCAAGATGAAGGCGGTCTATGAGAAGACCAAGAACATCCACACGTACCTGGTGTCCCGGAAGAAGTTCCATGACCTGGAGCTGTTCCACCTGAAGAACACCGACCATTTCCTTACCACTTTCACCGCCATCCTGGACGTACACCAGAAACATGCCCTCTTGTCACAGGGAGCCACGGGCGCCAGCGGTACCATAGAGGTTTCCGCCCAGAAGAGCCAGGTTGAAAGGCTGAAGCGGCTGGAGAAAATCGCCAACCTGCCTGATCTGGTACAGCCAATCACCAATTCAGTTAAGTTCTACAATGCCGGGGAGGCCAGAACCGCCGTGCCCCGCCTGTACGTGCCAGACATCTCCATCAATACCGTAGAGAAAGTCACGTATTACACCGAAGGGAAGTCTGAGGAGCTGGTGGCGAAACAGATTGGTTTTACCTCTTCCAAAGACCAGAAAGAAGCCTTCCAGCACCACCTGGCCCTGCGCCTGGGGCTCAAGGAGGTGTCTTACGTGGGCAATGCCCTGGTCACCATTCCCAACAACAACGGCATCCAACCTACGGGCATTGTGCCTGTCATCCACTGGGAGGGCTTCCTGTACGCCCTTAACCTGAACGACTACCGGCTTTTCCCCGTCAGAATCTACCGGAACGGCGGAAAGTAGAGACCAGGCACCGCCTTGTCTCCTTGATACCAGTTCTTGGTGGAATAAACCACTTGCTTTGGTAAATCAGTCTGAGAATAGAAAAGGACCATCAATTAGAAAGGGCTACCGCATAAGATTGCTCCTACAGAAAAGCCTCGTTTTGGTGGTGTTTTTAATAAAGCAGCGCCAAAACGAGGCTTTTCTGTAGGAGCCCTTAGAGGAATGGCAAGTTATTTTGGGAGGAACACCCTAAACGTGGTGCCTTCGCCTAGATGGCTGTCTACCTCTATTTTGCCGCCGGCATTGTTCAGGATCTTCTTCACCATGTACAATCCAATGCCCGTGCCTTCCACATGGTCATGGAAGCGTTGGAACATGGAGAACAGCTGCTCCTGCTGTTCCTGGGGAAGCCCCAACCCGTTGTCTTGCACCTCCAGCACCAGGTACTTCTTCTGTTCCTGGCACCTCACGGTAATCCTGGGCTCCCGTTCCGGGGACCGGTATTTGATGGCGTTGGAGATCAGGTTATAGACAATGCTGCGCAAATTCTTCTCAGAGAAGGAGATATAAGGGCATTGGCTTACATCCAGGTCCAGGTGAGCTCCGGCTTCCTTGATCAAAGGGTCCAGGTCAAGGCTTACGTCCTGCACCAGATGGGCCAGGTCTACGCTGGTCACATCAGTGCTGTGGTCATTCTGGAGCTTGGTGATCTCGGTGAGGTTACCAATGGTTTTCTTGAAACGCTCAATGGCGCCCTGCATCATGTTCATGATCTGCTGCACGTCCATCATCTCAAAATCCTCGCGGGGCAGTTCTACCTGCAGTTCCCGTAATAGGGCCTCAATGTTGTGGATAGGGGCTTTTAGATCATGGGAGGCAGTGTACACGAAATTGTCAAGGTCATCAATCACGCGCAGCAAGTGGGCATTGGTGTCTTTGAGTTTCATCTGCGTGTCTTTCAGGTCTGAGAGGTCAATGAAGGAACCCAGCACGCGGTACGGCACCTGGTACTCATTGTGCAGGATGTAGGCCCGGTTGTAGACAAAGGCAAACGAACCATCGGCGCGGGTAAGCTTGAACTCTTCCACCCATTGGTCCTGACCTGAGTTAATGGCCTCATTGATGCCTTTGATCACCCGCTGCTTGTCTTCGGGGTGGATTTTCCCAAACCAGGCGTTAATCCCCTTGCCCATTTCCTCGGGTTCGTAGCCTAAGATGGGTTTGAGGGTGTCACTCCACCAGAGCTCGTTGGTGATGAGGTTCCAGTCCCAGACCACGTCATTGGTGGCCATGGATACCAGCCGGAAGCGTTCCTGGCTTTCAGATAACTCTTTGGTTCTTTCTGCTACCCGTACCTCCAATTCCGTGTTCAGTTTGATAAGGTCTTCCTCGGCCCGTTTCAGGTCTTCATAGGCCATCAGGATCTTCTCCTCACTTATCCGCTTCTCGGTGATGTCACCCATGGTGACGGTCAAGCCTTCGCCCATCTGGGCGGCAGCCACCTCATACCAATTGCGCTGACCGTTTATTTCCAGGCCCTGCTCTATGTGCAGGGGCTGCCCGGTTTCCACCACCTGAACGAATTTTTTGAACAACCCGGATTTCTTTAAAAAAGCCATCTCGTGCAATACGCTCTGGTGCAAGAGTTGGGCTTGTGATTTCCCTATCAGTTGCTCCGCTTTCCGGTTGAGCATGCTCCACCGGAAATCCACTATTTCCTGTTCCTCATTTCGTTCCGCCTGGAACGCCATGATGTTGTTGAGCGAACTGTTCAAGACGCCCTGCACCACATTGCTGAGGGTTTTCATGGTGGTGATTTCCACAAAGCTTAACACCACCCCGTCTTTGGTGCCGTCATGTTTGAGGTAGGGGATGATCCGCATCAGGAAGTACTTACCCTTGGTAGTCTCCAGTTCCCGCTCTACCTCCGTGGAGGTGTTGTTCACTTTCTGGATGTCTTCCAGCCAGCCACTGTACTTCAGGTTATGCGACAGGTGGTGGATGGGTCGGCCTATGTCTAAGTCCATGATGTTGATCAGCTGCATGACCGTGGGGGTGAATTTCCTGATGGCCAGGTGATGGTCCAGGAAGAGCTGCCCTATGTTGGAGCTTCTGATGTAGTTGTCCAAATCTTCGTTCAGCTCCTGCAGTTCTTTTATCTTGAGCTGGTGCTCAGAGTTCACCGTATGCAGCTCCTCATTGAGCGACTGCATCTCTTCATTGGAGCTTTGCAGTTCCTCATTGGACGACATGAGTTCTTCATTGGTTGACTGCAGTTCTTCATTGGAGGTGCTCAGGTCCTGCACGGTCAGATGAAGGCTTTCACGGGCCTCCTTCAATTCGGCCTCTAAAATGGAAAGCTGGTGGAAATAATCGGTGTCTGTCTCAGAGACCAAGGAAGGCTGCAGGGTTTTGAGCGAGGGGTTGGCTTTCCCTACCTCCTGGAGCAGCACCAGCAACACCTTGGGCAGGTCTTTCTCCACGGAGATAGGTTTCACCGTAAGGTTCACCAGCTGGGTTTTTGAACCCAATGCTACCATGACCTGTCTGGAGAGGGTTTTGTGGGTTTTGAGCACCTTTCTGATCTCCACGCTCAAGGTGACGGCCAGTTCCTTAGGCACCATTTCCAAGAGGTTCAGTTGCAGCCGTTTCTGGGGTAGTTTCAGGAAACGGTTGAAATCGCCCACGCCGTGCAAAAGGTGGTAGTTGTCATCAATGTAGAGGCCGGTCATCTTCAGGTCATCGGCCACGGCATCTAGGAACAGTTCATTGTACTTAAGGGCCTGCGCACTCCGGTAGGTGGTGCCCCGGCCTTCAGAAGAGGCATGGGAGTGATGGCTTACCCCGTAGGTCTGTTGGATTCCCTTGCTTTCTTTCACCTTCTGGAAAATCTTCCATTTCCGGTCCTTTTCCACGAAGAAGTTCTTCAACTCCCCAATGTGCTCACTTGGGCCCAGGAACAGGTACCCCTCCAGCTTCAAGGCGTACGGGAACACCGACATTACCTTCTTCTGGAGGTCTGGGTTCAGGTAGATGAGCATGTTGCGGCACGAGATAAGGTCTATGCGGCTAAAGGGAGGGTCTTTCTGCAGGTCATGCTGGGCAAACACCACCAGTTGCCGCAGGTCTTCCTTGATGGTGTAGCGGTTGCTCTTGAAATGGAAGAACTGCTGCAACCGCTTCTCTGAGATTTCTTTGGCAATGGAGGCCGGATAAACACCCTTAGAGGCCTGCCTGATGGCGCGCTGGTCAATGTCCGTGGCGAACAGCTTCACCTGCGGTTCCCGGCCTACTTTCTGAAAACCCTCCTGAAACAGCATGGCAATGGAATAGGCTTCCTCGCCGGTGCTGCACGCCGCCACCCACACCTTGATGGTTTCCTCCGGAGGGGTATTGGCAATGATGGTAGGGATTATCTCCTGCTCCAGCACGTCAAAGGCCTCCGGATCCCGGAAAAAGCGGGTCACGCCAATCAGGAATTCCTGGCAGAGCTGCTTGATCTCAGCAGGGTTCTCATGGATGTAGGTGAGGTACGCTGGCAGGGAGGCCACCTCCAGCAGGTCCATCCGCTTTTTAAGGCGGCGGTAGATGGTGCCCTGCTTGTAGCTCTTGAAATTGGTTTGGGTATGGGTACAGATGAGGTCCAGGATTTCCTGGAGTACTTCCTCGTTTTCTATGCTTCCGTCCTGTTCGGTCAGGTTCTGCACCAATGGGAGCTGGCGGGTGTATTCCATGATTTCATGGGGCATGTGCTCTGGGGCGAAAACATAATCCACGGCCCCGGTGTCAATGGCACTGCGGGGCATGCCGTCAAATTTGGCGGTAGCCGGGTCTTGTACCATCACCATGCCCCCGGCCGCCTTGATCATCTTCACGCCTTTGGTACCGTCTGTGCCGGTGCCAGAAAGCACGAGGCCAATGGCATACCGGCCCCGGTCCTTGGCCAGGGACTCAAAAAAGACATCAATGGCGAAGTTAGGCTCCCGGTTCCTGATTTGGTCCACCAGGCGTAACCGGCCATTCTGGAGGGTCAGCTGCTTGCCGCTGGGCAGCACATAGATACAGTTGGGGCGGGTGACCATGTCATGCTCCGCTTCCTGCACCCGCATTTGGGTATGCTTAGACAGCAGCTCTGCCATCAGGCTCTTATGGTCAGGCGACAGGTGCTGGATAATGACAAACGAAAAGCTGGAGTTATTTGGAAAATGGTCAAATAACTTATGAATAGCCTCCAGGCCACCCGCAGAAGCCCCTATCCCTACCAGATAATGGTCTGTTTTAGGGGCAGTGGCTGGCTTTTTCAAATTTACCATGGGAAATGGTGTTAAAGTTCTATCTTAAAAGAAACTGGGCAAGGAGGGTTCTCAATATCTTTCCTTGATAATTTTTTCCAAGACAGCACTTCGTAAGGATTCAGCGGCCTCTACTTCTTCTTCCAACCAAGGCAGGGAGGTATGTTTCACGGTTTCTTGGTAGGTCGCAAAGGAGTTGCGAGGGTGGTAGGACTTTCCGTCTGGCTCCAACTTAATAGCCTGGTTAGGGTCTCCGCCCCAGCTTATGGTCTGGAGCACCTCGGCCCTAAAACCCAGGATATAATCCCCCTGGGCGGCATTGATAGGAAGTACAATCAAGCCACTGGCCACGTCTTTGTAGTCCCGGGCCCGCACGTATTGGTGGGGGAGGGTGTCGGTGGCAAAAAGCTTGTCTGTATTGTTTCGGCGGAGCCAGTAAATCAATTCTTTCAGGTCTTGGGCCGAAGGCGTTTCCCCACCGGTCCACACAGCTCCCTCAAACAACAGTGCCGCCCCGGAAAGGTTTAGCAGGTTCATAATGGTGGAGGCACCAGACAAAAGGCCCTCTGAGAGAGAGGCGGTAGTATACAGCTGTTCCAGTAGTTGGGCATGAATGCCCCGCAACTGGGCCCGCAACGTAATGGTGTGCTCCCGCTCTTTCGCCGCCAGCTGGGCTGATACAATTCCCGCCAGTAAATCCAGCGCCGACCGAATCTCATAACTGGGGTTCATGGGCTGTCTGTGGTGGCAGGAAACCAGGCCCCACAGTTTGTTGTCCACTATAAAAGGCATTGACATGGAAGCCCTGACTTGCAGGTTGGCCAGGTACTCCAAATGCACGGTGGCCACACTTCTGAGGTTACAGTCAGATAGATCGGTGAATTGCTGGGTGAGCGGGTTGATGAGGGGCCTTAGCCGGACGGGGGTGTACTCTCTGGTTGGAATCAGGCGGTAAGGGTTGCTGTAGTACAAATCCCTTGATTGTTTGGGGACATCAGAGGCCGGGAAACGCAACCCCAGGTAATCATCCATGCCTTCTTCCTTGGCTTGGCCTATGACCACCCCGTTCCATTGAGGGTCAAACTGATAGGCCAGCACGCGGTCAAATCCGGTTAGTTTCTTTATTTCCTCTACCGTGATCTGAGCAATTTCCTGGATGTTTTCCGCCCCTTTTATCAAAGAGGTGAGGTATTTGATTTGCTGGTATAATTCAAGGAAAGAGTCTTTCGCAGAAGAGCTTTGGTTGTCTTCTAGTTCAACCAATACATAGTCTTCTCTTGGGTGAACCAAGGCGGTGTAGGCGGCTTCTTTTTCCTCTACCAGGAACGTGAGGCTGAAAGGTACTTTTACCTGGTTCACCTTTCTCTGCACATGCGTCTTGAAAAGCTCAAACTGCGATGGCGGAAGAATAGCGGAAATAGGCTTGTCCAGGATATCAGAAGCTGGTATGCCCAGCAATTGCTCCACGTTCTCACTTACTTGTACTAGCCGCAGGCTGTCTTTTTCTAAGGTAAGCAAGACACCGTGGGGTTGGATAAGATTTACTAAATGCAGCGGGATGCTTCCGCAAAAGTCAGAGTCGTAGTTTTTTTCAATGGTGAAGCTAATGGGGGCCTGCTTTTTTTCCATGGGGTAGTAGTAGTCTGTAAAAGGCTATAGGTACGCGTAAGCGGTCCAGGGGGAAGTGCGCTTCCAGTTTCTGGATGCCCTATGACTTGCTACTACTTTGCTAGGATTTAGAGTAGGGCACCATGGGCGGGTTCAATTATTTCAAAAGTACGACAGGATTAGGAACTCTAAAAATATTGTGAATTCGCTTCTACGTATCTATCCTAGCCACTGCTGAAGAAAAAAGAATGATTGCTCCTTTTAAACCTGAGGATCCTCCTGTTTGGGGGCTTCTAATACTGCTCTTACCATAGGTTTGACTTTCTGCTTTGCCAGAAGAAACACAGCTTCCATTAAGAAATTTCCCCTTGACCTGACTACCCTAGAAAGTCTAGCCTTCTAAAAGCAGGAATTTTTTATCACCAGTTTTTAGGATTTTATTTTTATCGGCTGTGCTTTAACAGGAATAGAGGGATTTTTATAATCATGCTTTTTGAAAAAAGTCAAGTAAACTAAGTTTTAATATAATTATATAAATATAAAACATTAACATTTGATTGAACTTCTCTTGCCGTACTCTGGTTTGCTGGATTATACTATAAATATTAAATAAAAAATTATAAACTAATAAAGCATTCAAGATGATGGTTAGAGCCTGCTACCCTGGTTATGTAAACCTTTCTCCAAAAATTTCCCTCTTAATTTTCTTATTTATTACCTCCTTTCATCTATTTGGATCAGCCCAATCACCTAGTACTTTTGTAGTGGGCGATTACCGAACTGCTTCTACTGGAACCTTAAGCCAAACCGGGGGCACATGTGTTTTAGAGCAGTTTGCTGCTGATGGAACCTGGAAGCCCGCTTCGTACCCCCTTCCCATAACCAGTACGCTTTTCGTAGAGCATACTGCCCAATTATCAGGTTCTCTCCAGGTGGCTACCCTGTTCATTGCCTCCCAAAAGACATTTACCATACCAGGGAGTCAAAAGCTGTTGACCACAGCCAAACTTACCATTTCAGATTTAGCGGAACTGGTACAGGAAGGAGAAATAGAAAACCGGGGAACCTTGCAGTTGCTGGCGGGCTCCAGGTTAAGAATCAAAAACGCAGCTTATAAATCCAGTGCTTTGATTTGGGCAGGCACAGAGGAGATTGATGCCAATTCTGAAATCAGAATTGAGTCAGCGGAGGCTAATGCCCTTTTGTTCAGTAACACCCAGCTCAGTCCGCAGGCCCATGGCTATTGGTTCGGCAAAGTGACCCTAGCCCTCCCCAACGCCAATACCCAGTGGCAACTCCTTGATTCTTCGGCACCATTGGCTGCCCAGGGTTTTCAAGCGACCTTAGCCGCTTCCTCTTCACTTGTTTTTTTGGCGGGCCCCAACCTTTCCCTTCAGTTTGGCCAACACCTCACCTTAGCTGGTGGTAGCTACGTGCTGCAAAACCAAACCAGCGGAACCGGCAACCTTTCCGTAGCCGGCGACTTAGTCTTGCAACAAGCCACCCTCACCTTTACCCCGGGGCCTACTGCTTCTGTGGTATCCACGCTTGACCTGAAAGGGAATCTAACCACAGATGCTGCCTCTGTCCTGAACAGCAACAGTACCATTGACGCGAGCAAGAGCGGGATCCGGTTTAACGGAACTTCTTGGCAAATGCTCCAGGCGGCCGGACCGGTAAACCATGTCTCCTTGACAGTCAAAGGCGGAGCCTTGGTTCGGCTTGGGAGCAACCTCTTACTAAACCCAACCAATTCTGTGTATGCCAGTACCTTGGCCGTTGAGAACGGCGGTACGCTGGATTTTGCCACCGATGCTGCGGGGCAGGGCTATCAGGTACAGGGGCAGGGCTACTTCAGGCTGGAACAGGGCGGCACGTTGTTTGTCACCAGCGCCGCAGGTATCAATGCTACCGGCCTGAGTGGGAACGTACAGGTTTCTGACAGCAGGAGATCTTTCAACCATTTGGCAACCTATGTCTACAATGGCAAAGTCCCACAACAAACCGGAACCGCTTTCCCCACTACTGCCAGTGGCAAAATCATCATCATAGACAATCCTACTACCGTCACCGTCACCAGCAATGTTGGTATTTCCAGTAATACCGGTCAATATCCTCAGGGAGGTAGATTAGAGATCAGGAATGGCACCTTGGTGGCCACTGCTTCAGGAGATGTGACTGGTAGCGGTAAATTGGTCATGAGTGGTGGGGCCTATCAGATTCACACGTTGAACACCACTGTGCCCCTCCTTTCAGGAGACTATGAATTAACCGGAGGTACTGTTGAATTGGCTGGTCAGGGAAACCAAATTATAAGAGGAGGAGCGTCTAACATTTACCACAACCTGCTGATCAGCGGCAAGAATGAACCTGGTATCTCTTCAAAAACCATTTCCACCACTACCACGGTGAATCAGAATTTGACCATTCTACCCAACGCCATTCTGGATATCACGAACAAGTCTTTGAAGGGAGATGCGGGTTTAACCATGACCGGCGGCGTGTTCAGGACCAGCAGAACCGGTACCACCTTCCCAGAACTAGACGGGAAAAATACACCGTATACCCTCAGTGGCGGCACCATTGAGTTCTATGGGACGATCAACGGCCAACACCAATCCATCAGAGGAACTTATGGATCCTCCCAGAAAGTGACCTACCAACATCTGTTGCTCACCGCCGCAGTTGCGAATACGATGAATGAGTCTGGAAACCAGTTGGTTAGTGCCAATTTTGATGTAAGCGGAACGCTCACCGTTAAAGCCCCGGCTGTGTTTCAGATAGGCAGTAACCGCGCCGTGGGAGGAACCGGGAACTTCGTGCTGGAACCAGGGGCAACCTTGTTATATGGGTCTCCGCAGGGAATCACCGCTAGCGGTACGGGGACTTCTGCTGGCAATGTGCGGGTGAGTGGTACCCGGTCTTTTTCTGCCCAAGCCCACTATGGCTTCATTGGGAACTCTGAGATGGTGACCGGAGAGGCCTTGCCAAGCACAGTGGCCCAACTACTGGTGGCTAAAACCGGCGGCGGCGTTACACTGTCCAAGGCGGTCAGCGTAAGCCAGGGCATCACCCTGAAAAGCGGAATCGTTAAAACAGAGGGGCATGAGTTGTCTCTCCTGAACCAGGACCCCAATGCTTTGAAAATAGTAGATGCCTCTTTATACATCCAGGGTAATTTGAGGCGGGCGGTAGGCAGCAGTGGCACCTATTCCTTCCCGGTAGGAAATTCTGCAGGAAAACGGAATGTAGACCTGATATCTAATGGATTAAGCGGAAATGGTTTCCAAAGCATTCTGGTGAACTTTACCCCGCTCTCGCACCACCAGGACCAGGACCTTCAGGTCACGGAAGAGAGTTTGCGATACGCCTTTTTAGAGAAGGAAGGGGTATGGCAAGTACAACCCAATGCCACGCCTGCCACTGGAAAGTATACCGCCCAGGCTTCTCTGCTTGGCTTCCCCAATGTATCAGACAACAGGTTCGGGTTGTTGACCCGGCCAATGGGCGCTGCCAGCGGTAAAGAGTGGACTACGGGTGGCGGAACATTAGAGCCTGCGGGAAAAGAAGGCCGGACGGTGGTGGGCGGCTATGCCCAACGGAATAACGTGAACGCCTTTGGTCAACTAGCCTTGGGAACAGTGGAAGGTGTGTTGCCGGTAACTTGGCTGCACGTGAGAGCTGAGTGGAAAAACCTGCAGGTGCAGGTGCAATGGGCCACCGCCATGGAGGTGAACAATGACCGCTTTGAAGTAGAGGTATCAGAAGATGGAAAGCGGTTCCAGAAAATAGGAACGGTGTCCGGTAAAGGAAACAGCCAAATGGTGCAGCACTATTCTTTTCTTCATACGGCCAAGAATGCCACTGTCATGTACTACCGCGTGAAGCAGATTGACTATGACGGAAAGTATGAATACAGTAAAGTAGTAGCGGTAAAAGCAGGCGGACCTTCCCTGGCTTCCATGACCTTGTATCCCAACCCCAGCCAGGATTATTTGTATCTCAGGGGTCTAAGTGTAGAACCTACTGCAGTTATTGAGATTATGGATATCAGGGGGAACAGAGTAATCCAGGTAAAGCCTGTTCAACACGAGGACGTGCTGGTTATTCCGGTGCAGCATCTGGCGGCTGGTGCCTATCTTCTACGGATCCAGACAAACACAACTTTGGTGCAGGAGCGGTTTGTGAAACAGTAGGTTTTAAGGCTTGTTTTTGAAAAAACGGCTAAAAAGAGAGGGCTGCACCAGAATGGTGCAGCCCTCTCTTTTTAGCTATTGAATAACGGACTGGGCCGCTCGGTTCATAAAATCTTCTGGCGACTTAGTAAGCCCGGCCGTTGTTGTTCTCCATGAAGTTCACGAAGGCTCTATTCACCACTTTCATCCCACCCGGGGTAGGGAAGTTGCCGGTGAAGTACCAGTCGCCAATGTGGTTGGGAATAGCGGCGTGAAGGCCTTCCACGGTCTGGAAAATCACCTCCACCTCGGCTTTCACGCCAGGGGCTTTCACAATCTGGGCAACTTTAGAGCTGATTTCCTCCAGAGTGAACTGGTCGTAGAGTTCCTGGACGAAGTTCTTCTCTTTGGCGGCCCCGTTGGCCAGGGCGGTTTGGCATTTTTGGTACACCTCGGTGGCCATTCCTTCGCGCTGATGGTCTTTGAGCAAGCCCATCATGGCCCTGAACGCCACAAACTCCTTCATCTTAGACATGTCAATGCCGTAGCAGTCTGGGTAGCGAATTTGGGGGGCGCAGGAAACGATGATGATTTTCTTCGGCCCCAGGCGGTCCAACATCTTGATGATGCTTTTCTCCAGGGTGGTACCGCGCACGATGGAATCATCAATCACCACCACGGTGTCAATTCCTTTTTTCACCACCTCATAGGTCGTGTCATAGACGTGGGCAACCAGGTCATCGCGCGAATCATTGTCGGTGATGAAGGTGCGGAGCTTGGCGTCTTTGATGACCAGTTTCTCTACCCGGGGCTTGAAGGAAAGGATGTTCTCCAGCTTGGTCACATCACCGTTGGCTTCCTCTATGGCCGAGCGGCGGTAGGTGCGCAGGTAATCTTCCACGCCTTCCATCATGCCCAGGAAAGAAGACTCCGCGGTATTGGGGATGTAGGAGAAAACGGTATTCTCCAAATCGTAGTCCACAGCTTTCAAGACCTGCGGGCTCAGGAGTTTGCCCAGCATCTTGCGTTCCTGGTAAATCTCGGGGTCATTGCCGCGCGAGAAGTAGATGCGCTCAAAGCTGCAGGATTTCTTCTCCAAAGCAGGCAAGACCTCTTTCTCAGAGGCTTCGCCGTTCTTACTTATAATTAGCGCATGGCCCGGCGATACTTCCTTGATCTGGCTGTATTCCACCCCGAAGGCGGTTTTAATAGCCGGTTTCTCCGAAGCGATCACCACGATCTCGTCATCCATGTAATAATATGCCGGCCGGATACCCGATGGGTCCCGCACCACGAAGGCGGCGCCGTAGCCCGTGAGCCCTGCCATGGCATACCCGCCGTCAAAGTCCTTGCAGGCCCGGCGCAGAACGCGCTGCAGGTCCAGGTTTTCTTCAATCAGGGCGGTGATCTCTTCGTTGTTGTGGTCGGGTTTGAAGTAATCAAAGAGGCGCTGGTTTTCCTCGTCCAGGAAGTGCCCGATCTTCTCCAGTACTGTCACGGTGTCAATCTTCTGGCGGGGGTGCTGGCCCAGGTCGGTGAGCACGTTGAAGAGCTCGTCAACGTTGGTCATGTTGAAGTTACCGGCTACGGCCAGGCTCCGGTTACGCCAGTTGTTCTCGCGCACCATGGGGTGGCAGTTGTCAACGCTGTTCTCGCCGTGGGTGCCGTAACGCAAATGGCCCAGATACACATCACCCAAAAAGGGGAGATTCTGTCTGAGCCATTCTACATTCTTGGATTCCTGCGGGAACTTGCGCTTCATCTTGCCGTATTTCTCGCTTATTTTCCCAAAAATAGCGTCAATCGCCTTGGTCTTGACAGACCTATAGCGGGCAATGTATTCGGTGCCGGGGGTAGCATTGATCTTGATGCTGGCAAAACCAGCCCCGTCTTGGCCACGGTTATGCTGTTTTTCCATGAGCAGGTACATTTTCTGTACCCCGTACATGGGAGTGCCGTATTTCTCAGTGTAATATTCTAAGGGTTTGCGGAGGCGGACCAGGGCTATGCCGCACTCATGTTTTATCGCATCACTCATGGTAAAAGGTTTAAAGGCGAAAGCACGGGTTCAATGACTTCCGGCAGCCAGCTTGCATTCTGAAAGGAGCAGAGCGGGCATGCAAAGGTAATGGGAAAAATACGTAACCTGCTACAGGAAAAACCCTTTTTCTGGCGACCCATCCTGCAGTGTCCTGAGACCTATCGGTTCCGGGACCTGCTCTCTTGCCTCTTCCTTTGTAAGATGATAAAGCTCCCCTGAAAAGTGCCACCGGAATTTGTTGTTGGGTAATGGTGAACTAGCCTTCAGCCCTGGAAGTAAGGAGCCTAGGTTCTTCATCATGGTGTTCTACCAATAAGCCTCCTTTGAGCCTGGGCTTTTAACAGACCCTGAACTTGGGGAGACAGGATGATATTACAAGGCCGCAGAAGGCTCTTCTTACCTCCAATTTTATCCATAGTATTCGGTGATCAAATTTTCCTCACTCTCTGCTCATTTTAAGCGTTTTGGCTTTCTTTCCTTAAAAACAGGGCAAAAGAAAGCTGAAGAAAAACCCTTAATCGAGCAGAAGACGGAGGGATTCCCGTTTAGGTGGTAGTTTCTGAAAAGTGAGTAGGAAAGGAAGGAGTAGGCGCAGGAGGGCTTCTGAATGTTGCCTACCTTTGCGGCATGAACAGACAGTTACAGGTGCATGGCGCCTTGTTTTTGGTAGCCCTTATCTACGGGGCTAATTACAGCATTGCCAAGGAGATCATGCCCCGGTATATTTTGCCTTTCGGATTGATTGTGATCAGGGTGGTGAGTGCGGTGCTGGTGTTCGGAAGCCTGTCTTTGTTTGTGGTGAAGGAGAAGGTGCAGAGCAAGAAAGACTGGCTCCGCCTGATCCTGTGCGGTCTGTTCGGGATCACCATCAACCAACTTTCGTTCTTCAGTGGCCTCAACCTTACCTCGCCCATCAATGCTTCGCTCATCCAGACGGTTTCGCCGGTGGTGGTGGTGCTGTTGTCCGCTTTCCTGCTGAAGGAACGGATTCAGGTTTTCCGCATGGTAGGCATTCTTCTGGCGGGTCTGGGTGCCTTGCTGCTCATCTCTGGCAAGGCCGGCAATGCCCAGGGCCATCTGCTGGGCGACCTCCTGATTCTGGTGAACGCGGCCAGCTTTGGGGCCTTTCTGGTGCTGGTAAAACCTCTGATGCAGCGCTATAATCCTATTACTGTGGTCAGCCGTATTTTCCTGGTGGGTTCGGTGGGGGTTATTCCTTTTGGGCTGGGGCAGGTCATTCAACCGGCTTACGGATCCTTCCCGGCAGCCATCTGGGGAGCCATTGCTTTTGTGGTGATAGGCATGACCATTGTGGCGTACCTGTTAAATGTGTGGGCCATGAAATACGCCAGCCCGGCGCTGGTGGGGGTGTACATCTATTTGCAACCGGCGTTTGCCATCCTGATCGCCGTAGGCTTGGGCAAAGACGTCTTCACCTTCCAAAAGGCCCTGTACGCCAGTATGATTTTTGGTGGGGTATACCTGGTGAGTAAGCCGAAAAAGGTAGCTGTTTAGCGGGTGTTTCGTAAAAAATAGTGCTAAAACGATACCATGGGCCGGACTCACTCGTTCAAGGCAGAACAACTAGTAAAAAATGACCGATCTGAATCCTTACGCCGATGACGCCCTCCACCACCTTTTTCTGCTGGTAGAAGCCCAGGATGCCACGTGCATGCTCAACCTGGCTGGCCATCCGCTCCGGATCAGGGAGGTGGTTTTCCAGATGGTGGACAACGGGTGCCGGGTGAGCAAGGTGGAGGCCGACTTTTACAACACGTTTCTCTATGACAAAGAGGTGACGGAGATCTATGACTACCTCACCACCATCATCAAAGTAAAGTTTGTGAAAGTGTAGCTGGGTTTTGGCGGCATATTCCGGAAAAGGCTGCCAAAACAGGTTAAAAGGGTATGACACTCTTCTCCGGGACAGAGGGCCGGAGAAAACAAAGTTGCCTGAAATGGGGTAAAGTACAAGATGATGCGCGCATCCGTATTTAAACCTATTGCACATGGACACCACCTTCAGAACCGAACATGATTTTCTGGGAGAAAAAGAGATTCCTAACTCCGTGTATTATGGGGTGCAGACCCTGCGAGCCTTAGAGAATTTCAATATCACCGGCATCACCAACGCCTCAGAGCCTCTTTTCATTGTCGCCTTCGCCTACGTGAAAAAGGCTGCCGCCATGGCCAACCGCGACCTGGGCGTGCTGGATCCTACAATAGCGGAAGCCATCATGTTCGCCTGTGATGAATTGATTGCCGGCAAATACCGCGACCAGTTTGTAACCGACCTTATCCAGGGCGGGGCGGGTACCTCGGTGAACATGAACGCCAATGAGGTCATCGCCAACATTGGCTTGGAGTACCTGGGGCACCAGAAGGGGCAATATACCTTCCTGCACCCCAACAACCACGTCAACTGCTCCCAATCCACCAACGACACCTATCCTACGGCTATCATGATGGCCCTGCACCTGAAAGTGGATGTTTACCTGCAGGCCCTGGTTGCCCTTCAGGAGTCATTCCTGAAAAAGGCCGAGGAATTCAAAAACGTGCTGAAAATGGGCCGAACCCAGCTGCAGGATGCCGTTCCTATGACGCTGGGCCAGGAGTTTCAGGGGTTTGCCACCACCCTGGGAGATGACATCAAACACCTGCGGGAAGCCCAATCTAAGCTTACCGAATGTAACATGGGTGCCACCGCCATCGGGACCAGCATCAATGCCCCGGAAGGGTACCCCGAGCTTTGCACCAAATACCTGGCCCAGATCACCAAACTGCCCATCACCCTGGCCCCCGACCTGGTGGAAGCCACCTCAGACATGGGGGCTTACGTGCTGGTGTCGGCTATGTTGAAACGGAGCGCCATCAAGATCTCCAAGATATGCAATGACCTGCGCCTGCTTTCCTCGGGTCCGCGCACAGGCCTCAATGAAATCAAACTACCCCCAATGCAGCCCGGTTCTTCCATCATGCCGGGTAAGGTGAATCCCGTAATTCCGGAGGTAGTGAACCAGACCGCTTTTTATGTGGTAGGGGCGGATGTGACCATCACCATGGCCGCCGAGGCCGGGCAGTTGCAGTTGAATGTGATGGAGCCGGTCATCGCCTTTAGCCTGTTCACGTCCATGAACTACATGATCAACGCTATTAACACGCTTCGTCTCAAATGTATTGATGGGATTGAAGCCAACGTGGAGGTGTGCCGCGAAGAGGTTATGCGCAGCATAAGCATTGTCACCGCCCTGAACCCAATCCTGGGGTACGAGACTTCGGCCTCCATTGCCAAAGAAGCCTTGGCCACCGGCAAGTCTATCCATGCTATTGTGGTGCAGGAAAGGGGCCTGATCACTCAGGAGAAATGGGATGAAATCTATTCATTTGAAAACATGGTCAACCCCGTGTTCATCAATGTGTAGGGAAGCGCTGTTTTTGTTTTCTTTTTTGTAAAACAAGGCCAAAATAGGTAGAGGAATGGCCTCCGGTGGTCTTTAAGCTTAGATCAGGCATTCTACACTTCTTTTAGGCATTGAACAGAAGGTGGTTCCAAGCAAAGAAAGGAGTGGCGAAGAAGATAGGGGAGAAGATGGAGGTGAACGATTAAAGGACAGGTTCCAGAAGGAGGCAAGTGAGTTCCTTATTCGCCGAAGGGTTATCTCTGGCTCCATTCCTTTGTCATTAAAACTATAAGTTTAGATTTGGGAGAGTTGGGTATTTGTGAAGTTAAGATTCCCGGAGGAAACCTTAACTGGACTTGAAACTTTATCTTCCCTATGATCCTTATGGGAAAGAACATTCAGTTTGACAGCCTTACATGTTAGAACATTCGCTATTCCGGAAACTTCCTCCTTGGGTTCAGGCCGAACTGCTCACGCAAAAAGGCGAAGCCCTGGCGTTGCGGCATTTCAATGGATGGTCTATCACCCTGCATCCGTATGAAAATACGTTCGTGGAGGTTTGGGCAAAATTTGGGGTAGAGGTAGTGGGAACCTTCCATCAGGCTGTCTCCTACATGGACGTCATAGAGCCTTACCTCGCTGTCATGCCGGTGCCCGAAGGGACTTAGAATTTTAGATCTTACCCTAAACAGAACAGCCGTTGAGATTACGTATCTCAACGGCTGTTCTGTTTAGGGCAATGTTGAAGGAAATGGAGGGTACAGGTAATTAAAAGCCCCTTGCTTGAAGAAGCAAGGGGCATTTAATAGGAGGGCTGGAAGGTTATTGTCTCATAACGCGCAGGGTTTTCACCTTGTTGCTAGTGGACAATCTGATGATGTATACCCCCACGTTTGATGTTCTGGCATTCCAGGTAGCAGTGATGGTTTCACTGGATCCTGCCTTGCCTTTTTGCAGGTGTTTCACCAACGCGCCCTTCATGTCATACACATCCAGGCTGTACTCCTCATTCTGGGTTACGCTGAATTCAACGGTAGCTTCGTCTGTGAGGGGGTTAGGGTAGGAAGTTAGTTTGGGCTCGGCTTTTGCTGCTTTCTCCGGAGCAGTGGCGATCACAGCTTTAGACGTGGTAGCTACAGGGGTGGTTGGGGTGGAGCAAGCCATGGTTCCTCCTCCTTCCACAAACACTTTGCTGGTGGCATTCACTTGTTGTTTTACGGTGTTGCTTCCGGTCCAATTGCTGGAGAACCAGATACCGCCCGCTTTCCTGAACAAGGTAATGGCTACCTGCTGATCGCAATTCCTCTGATAAGCTTCCATCTGGAAAGTGGAACCTCCCTCAATTGCCACAATGGATAAGTCATCCAGTTGTTCCACAATATTGGCTTTGGCACTGAAGTTTCCAGTAGCTGAACCATCTGGGGCTTTGGTTATATTCAAAGTTGCAATGGCATTGGTGGTGATCAGGTACGTGTGCAATTTGCTA
The DNA here is from genome assembly GCF_008271745.1 of Rufibacter glacialis. Classification (GTDB taxonomy): domain Bacteria; phylum Bacteroidota; class Bacteroidia; order Cytophagales; family Hymenobacteraceae; genus Nibribacter; species Nibribacter glacialis. Next base: position 464,350 of record NZ_VKKZ01000022.1, read on the forward strand.
TCTAAGGTTCCGTCTGGCTTATAGTAGCTGCGGATCATTACCTTCGCTTTCCCCTTGGGAGAAGTGCCCGACTTGGTGTATTGGATATCAAACTGGTAGTCCGTGTTCATGCCTTCCTGTCCTTTGAGGTACCCATTGGAATTTTTATTCGTCATCTGGCTTCCGCCCACAATGAACCCACCCGGTACTGGTTTTGACACGGTGATGATGGCTTGCGCAGTGCTAGGCTGGTTGGTGTAGGCGCCACTTACCCCCACGGCCACCTGGTAATCCATAGCGTTATTGGATCCTATGTCAAACTGGACAGTGGCAGTGGCAAAGCCCACCGACCCATCATTCACATCTACCAAGCCTACCGGCAAGTCTTTGGCACTAGGGATAGGCGTTAACGTGGTACCATTCACGTAATAGAAAGTAACTTTTGCGGCCCTTAAATCACCAGTGGGAGTGTTCACATCCTTAAGTGAGGCAATAAGGGTAACTGTTGCTTTACTGGAAGTGCTGCTAGTGGTCCAGGCAAAAACATCTCCGGTATAGAAACCTGCATTGACATCCCTGGCAGAGGCATCTCTTGGGGTTACTGTTAGGGCCTTGCTACCATTGCTACCTGAATAATTGCTGTTGGTGGCAGAAAAGGTGGCAGTTAGGTTGTAGTTGCTAGGTAATTCAGCCACCTGCTTTATCAAGGTTGCTTGAACGGAACCATCTGAAGAACCAGGAACTGGAACAACGGCTACCGTACCATAAATGACGCTCCCAATTTTGAATTCAACGGAACCGGTTAAGGCACTGCCTGTATTCAAAGGGGTGATCTTAGCGGTCATGGTCAGGTTATCCATGAATCTTACTTGACCGGCGCTGGTAACCAAAGTGGTGGTAGTGCTGGCTTTTGTAATTTGGGCGGTGGTAGAGGTGGTAGGGTTAGGTAAAGTATAGTTACCAGCATCTGCTCCCCCAGTGATAGCTATGCCATTGATAACTACTGCTTTATTCGTGCCTACTGTTGGGTCAGAGAAGGAGGCTGAAGCATACCCTATATTCAAGGCATCACCGGCCACTCTGTTGTCATTAAGTGTGGCAGTAGCGGTGGTAGTACCATCATACACTTTGTCCTTTCCTGTTGCATTTACCATCAGGTCACGGGTGGTAATAGTGGCTGTAGTGGTAGCTATTGAAGTTAAGCTGTAGTTCCCTACACCAGTTCCTGCCAGAGAAGCACCCGTTAAGGTTACGGTTTTATTATTGGCAACATTCTTATCACTGAAAGCAGCGGAGCCCCCGGTTAAGCTAACCGAAGCTGCATCAGTCGGTATCACGCCATTCAAGGACCGTCCTGTAACCATTGCATTGGCTAAACCATCATACACTTTGTCGGAAGCCGTGAAGGAGCCGCTGATAAGTTTGGCTGTAATTGCTCCGGAGGCAGCAATGCTAGCCATGCTATAATTCGCCGCAAGCCCTCCTTCCGTGCCATTGGCTAGTACATAAGAGATGGAAGTAGCTTTGGCAGCACCTACATTGGCATTTTCGAAGTTGGCAGCAACAGGGGTGATCACCAATGTCTCTGAATTTACCAATCCTGTTACTACCCCCAAGGACACGGTGCCTGTGGCAGCGGAACCATCATATACCTTTGAAGCAACAGTGGAGGAGGCTGTCAAGGCTTTCTGGTTGATAGTTGCTGAAGTAGAAGCGGTGGCATTGGCCAGATAGTTGCCGGCATCGTCACCTGATTTGCTTACGGTAGCGGATATTCCTTTGGCCGTTCCTGCGTTTTTGTCATTGAATAAGCCATTGGAGGCACTTACCGTTACTTTGTCGCCAGTAACCAATCCGTTGGTAATGGAAGCTGATACTACGGCACTCGCGTTACCGTCGTACACTTTATCTTGTGCAGAAATACTGATGACAAGGTCCTTCGAAGTGATGTCCGCCAAGGCAGTGGCCACTGAGGTTAGCCTGTAATTGGCGGCCTGAACTCCAGCCAGAGCTGCGCCAGACAAGGTCACCGTCTTTCCGCTGGCCACGTTCTTGTCTGAGAAGGCAGCTGTGCCGCCAGATAAAGTGACTGCGTCAGTTCCTTCCACGCCCACCAGTTGCCGGTTGCTAGCAGCCGCATTTGTATTACCGTCATACACTTTGGTTGCAGATGCGAACGTGCCTGTAATGTCTTTGGCGGTGATGTTGGCAGTGGCTGTGTTTACGGCAGCCAGGGTGTAGTTGCCCGCGGCAGCGCCAGCCAGGGCGGCTCCAGTCAAGGTCACCGTCTTGCCGGTGCCCACATTCTTGTCAGCGAAGGCGGCCGTGCCCCCTGTCAGGGTCACCGCGTCTGATCCTACCAGGCCCCCCAGGCTGCGGGCGGTCACGGTGGCGTCAGCGGTACCGTCATAGGTTTTGCTGGCCGCCAAGAAGGAACCCGTTACTTCCTTGGCAGTGATAGCGAACTTGTTACCGCCGCCCAGGAGGCTCAGGCTGTAATTAGTTCCGGCAGTTAGAGAACCTAGGGTATAGGCGTATTGGCCCACTCCGGCTCCGGCTTCGCGCGCTAAATTTCCAGAGAAGCTATTGCCAGTAAGTAGAGACTCGCTTGCGGTGTAAGTGAAGGTGGGATCAGCAGCTCCGTACACCTTCGTTTGGCCAGCGATGGGCGTTACCGTAATGGCTTTCGGGGTGATGTTGGCCGTAGTGGTAGCGGTGGCAGTGGCCAGCCTGTAGTTACCTGCGGCTGGGCCGGTTAAGGTAAGGCCTGTTGCTGTCACTGTCTTGCCGTTTCCGGCTGCCGCCGAGGCAAAAGAAGCCGTGCCACTGGTGCCCAGACTCACGTTGCTGGCGTCAGCAGACAGCACCCCAGCCAATGCACGGGTTAGGACGACGGCAGTAGCGTTACCATCGTACTCTTTGTTGTCTGCCGTGAAGGAGGCGGATACCTCCTTAGCGGTGATGGCGAAAGTTGCCAGGGGGGAAGCATTGGTCAGGTTCAGGCTATAGTTGATACCAGCCGACAGGGAGCCTAGAGTATAGGCATAGGTCCCCACGTTGTTTCCGGGCTCACGGCCCAGAGCACCCGACAGGGTAATTCCAGCTAGTGGCTGCTCACTCAAGGTGTAAGTGAAGGCTTGATCCTCTTCGCCATAGACTTTGGTCAGAGCGTTCGGCACTACCGTTACCTGCTTGGCGGTGATTTCCCCCGAGGCAGCCAGAGGAGCCATGCTGTAGTTGGCAGCAAGGCCTCCATTGGTCCCATTAGCCAGTGTGTAACTGATGGATGTGGCTTTGGTAGTACCCACGTTGGCGTCTACGTAGTTGCTGGCTGTAGGAATAATGGCCAGGGTCTCAGAGTCCACTAGCCCCGAAACGGTACCCAGGGTAACTGAGCCGGCAGCGGCGGAGCCGTTGTAGACTTTAGAGGCTACCGTGGAGGCAGCCGTCAAGGACTTAGCGCCAATGCTGGCGGAAGTCGAATTCACTGTGGCAAGGCGGTAGTTGCCAGCCGCAGCCCCGGCTAAGGTGGCATCAGAAAGAGTCACTGTTTTAGCCTCTCCCACATTCTTGTCAGCGAAGGTGGCCGTTCCTCCGTTCAGAGTAACTGCGTCAGAGCCAATTACGCCTATTAGTTGGCGGTTGGTGGCAGCTGCGTCCGGGTTGCCGTCATATATTTTGTTAGCCGAAGCGAAAGTTCCGGTGATGTCTTTGGCGGTGATGGCAAACTTGTTACTGCCGTCTAAGCTCAGGCTGTAGTTGGTTCCAGCGGACAAATTCCCCAGGGAGTAGGAGTAAGTATTCACGTCCTCCCCAGGTGTGCGTGCCAGCTTAGTAGTTCCGAAGGCGCTTTCGCCCAGACCGGCATTGTTGCCAAAAGTAAATGTAGGTTCTGGTGTTCCGTAAACTTTGCTTTGATTGGGAATCGGGGTCACCAGCACCGGTTTTGGGTTTATTTCCCCTGTGGTAGCAAAAGGTGCCATGGCGTAATTAGAGGCTTTTCCACCATTTGCACCATCTGCCAGGATATAGGTAATGGTAGTGGCTTTTGCACTTCCCACGTTGGCATCACTGAAATTACTTGCCTGGGGCGTAATGGTTAACGTTTCAGTCCCCACCATACCTGTTACCGCTCCCAGGGAAACTGTGCCCGGAGCAGGAGAGCCGTTGTACTCTTTTGAAGCTACTAAGGAAGTAGCTCTTAGGTTTTGAGGTGTGACTATTAAATCAGCAGCATCACTTGTTGTTGTTTGAGAAGGTGTACAAGCAGATAACACCACTCTATACTTCCTTCCACTCATTTCAACTCCTGGCTTGGCCAAAGTCAATGTGGAAGTAGTTACTCCAGAATAAATGTCATTATTAGAAATGTTTGACCAAACAATTGGCGATCCAGTACCTACTTGCCACTGATAGGATTCTACTCCCGTGGCATTTATCGTGAATGTTGCGTTATCACCATACGTCTTTGCCTGATGTACAGGTTGGCCGCTTGTTAATGTGGTTATGGTTGGGGCATTACAAAGGTTACTTATAATAAAAGGATTACTTAAAGCATTAGTTAACGACGGTGATCCTGTAACTGAAGCTGTTAAATTATAGGAGCCAGCAGGGGAAACCGTGATATTATTAAATGTTGCCAAACCACTTGAACTAGTGGAAACAGATGTTGTTCCGCCTAAAGCGCCAGAATTATTTATTGTTAATCCAACAGTTCTAGTGCCAGAAACTGAATTGCCAAATTGGTCTTGAACCTGAGTTGTTAGAGCAGGTGAAATAGCTACACCAGTATGTGCATTGCTTGGCTGCTGAACAAATGCTAATTTTGATGGTACACCTGCAGTTTGCGTAATTGAGGCTAAACTTGTAGGAGAAGTAGCACCTGCTATACTTCCATTAAAAGACAATGTAATGGTACCAGTATTCGGAATAGTATTCCCATTTACAGGTCTAATATTAACATTATTGATGATAATTATGTCGCTTGTACTAGTACCAATGACTTTAACCGGAATAGTTATTGTTCTTGGAGTATAACTTATAGTTCCAAAACTTGTTATATCACTACTAGTTCCCGAAGCAGAAACACCACTTTGCTGAAACTCCCAACCGTTTTGTGCCGTCAATACTAATTGAGTAACGTTGGTACTGATATTGCCTCTATTTCCATTACCAGGTCCCTCAGAAATACGAACGCTACCATTAGCTGTAGTCCCGATTAAAGTATAAGCTGGTGTAACGGCATCTGCTGCTTTGTCTGCAGAAATATTGAGACTTATTGGGAGTGATGAATTCCCACCTACAGAAAGTGCTACATCATCAGTAAAATGGGTTAATGCCAGATAGCCCGTTTGCTTTCCAACCACAGAGACATCAAACGCAACACCCAAATGCCTTAACTCAATTGGATATTCTATTCTCCAATTGCCCATTGCATCCACTACCACCCCATGGAAATCATGCTGATGCTCTAGGTGATAAGCCGGAGTTTCTTCAAAATGTACATCAACCTGCGTGTCTTTCGTCCAGCCGGTGCCGGTAATGATTGCCACTTCACCAGGAGCATAATCATCTTTATCTGATTTGACTGTAGGCACTGGCAGCCCAGCAGCTGCGTAGGCATTTGTTTGGGCGAAAGCACCTCCTGAAAGGAAGAGACTAAAGAACAGGAAGAGCAGGAGGCCATTACGTCTGCTTTGAGTCCAGGAGAATGGTAGTAGAGTTTCATTCATAATATGTAGCGTTGATTAGGTGAGAAGTCTTAGAAGGGAATTTTATGTTATGCAAATTTAATTTTACCAATAAAAAATATAGGTATTATTCGATGAAGTGTTGATTTAACTAGTTGAATAATAGTATTCAAAGGATAAGTATAACTTATGTGGTATAAATTCTTTTTGATTTTGTAAATCATTCAACCACTGACTATTAGGAATCATTAATCTCCTCCTGGAAGTCACAAAGAAGAAAGAGGAAATGAAAAGGCTGGGAGGAAAAGTAAACCTTGAGGGTGATCAGGAAAAGCAAAGCTTTACTGATGGGAGGTGAACCAGGTAAAATGTCTCTTAAACTCTGGGTTTTTACCGCTTTCAAAATATGCATCCTTTGGCCTCCCAATATTTCTATCCTGACAGGTCTGGGAGGAATTTTTACAATTCCTTTCTATATAAACCTACCACCTGCGGTAGTGGCGCCACCTCCATTTTTTTAGAATTAGGAAAAATGCTTAAGTATTTATTCCGTGGTTTGTGAAACTCTACTATAGCGCTGCCTGTTTAAGAAGAGCAAGCAAGAGGAACAGTTCCTACCCTCCAAGATTTTAATGACCTTAGATAGGTATCTTTAGAGGTTCACTTCTTTTCACCTATTCGCTTTCCTGGTCTTTGCCTACCATTATTGGCAAGAACTGGATGATCATCTGTCCTCATGGAGTTCTTTTTTAACAAAAGGAGGGTAAACAAGTTGCTTATTTTTTGATTCATGTAATTGCAGAGGTTGAGGCCTGGAATTCCACAGTCATTGATAACCCATTGCTTTTCATCCCTCAATCAATTCCGCATTCATGTCACAAAAAGTAAAATTCATCAATAAAAACCAGTCAGCTTTCTTTGCGACTGTCCGGCAGCGGGTAGAAACCTCTTTCAAAGAAAAGGGGCTTTCAAAAAATGGCAACGGCGCCATGTGGGGGAAAACCGCCTTCTTTGTCCTAGGCTTCTTTTCTCTGTACTTGCTCATTTTGTCGGGGTGGTTTGGTGCTTGGGCCATGCTGGGCTTGACCTTGGCCCTGGGGGCTTTTGCGGCCTTTATTGGCTTTAACGTTTGCCATGACGCCATTCATGGATCCTTCTCCCAGCATGCACGCGTCAATAAAGGCTTGAGTTTCCTTTTCCACTTGGTGGGCGCCAACCCTTACGTATGGAACATCACGCACAACATTGTTCACCACACCTACACCAACATACCGGGCCATGATGAGGACATTGAGGTGGCGCCTGGCCTTATCAGGTTAGATGCGAGCGAAAAGGTGAATGGTATTCAGCGGTACCAGCACTTGTACGCCTTTTGGTTGTATGGACTAGCCTCGCTTTCCTGGGTTCTCAGAAAAGATTACATCAAGTTCTTCAAAAAGAATATTGGTCAGCATACCGCCCAACACCCAAGAATAGAATACTTCAACCTGTTCTTTTACAAGATCCTGCACTACGTGATTTTCATTGCCATTCCCTTAGTGGTGTTGAACCTGACGTGGTGGCAAGCTGCCCTGGGGTTCCTGGTGATGCACATGGCAGAGGGCATGGTGATGGGCTTGGTCTTCCAATTGGCCCACGTGGTAGAAGGAACAGATTTTCCGGTGCCAAATGAACAAGGTAACGTGGAAGAGGCCTGGGCCGAGCACCAAATGCGCACCACGGCAAATTTTGCCCCTACCAGCGCCCTAGCTAGTTTCTTCTTAGGCGGGTTGAACCGACAAATTGAACACCACCTTTTTCCCAAAGTTTGTCATATTCACTACCCTGCTATTGCGGTGATTGTGCGGCAAACGGCCCAAGAGTTTAACTTGCCTTATATTGAAAGCCCTACCTTTGTCTCCGCCATCCAGTCCCATTACCGCATGCTAAAAAAGCTAGGTAAAGAAGCCTATCACCTTCAAGCCCAGGAAGAGGAGAGTCAAAACAGCAAAAGACTTTTCGCTGCCTGAGCCGGGAGTGAACAAAAGGAAAAAAGCGTGGACACTTACGCGTCATTCAAAAACTTGATTTTGTAGAAGTATCCAAGGTCACCCTCCTGAGGTGGCCATTAATTGATCCGTTTTAACCCTTCCCAACACCAGTGCCTCCTGTTTAGGGCTTGTTTTAGGAAAACAAGCCCTAAACAGGAGGCACTGGTGTTTTTCACCTACAAAGATCAAAGAGCAAGGGGAAGCCGCTTAATAAAGGGTAATTCAAAGAGTTGGCACTACCAGGCAACCTGAAAGGCGGATGCTTTCTAAAATAGGGGAGATGTCTTTCTCAAAGGCATTTCCCGCAGGCTTCCGACAGAAGGGGCAAGCATGGAGTTGGCCATCAGTGTCAACATAGACATGGCGGTCCGCAGAAGCGGCACAACCGGCCCTTCGGCGTTGCAGGTCATAATACACCACCATGGGTAGGTGATGGTAGGCGGGGTTGTAATTCAAGTTGGTGTAAAAATTCTCCAGTAGTTTCTGCTGCTCTACCGGTAACCCCACCGCTTGCCCGGCATAATGCCCTACGGACCTAGGTTCAAGCACTTGAATAAAAGCGGCTCCTAAACGGCTGGCTAACTGAGCGTACTCCATCAGGTTTTCTTCCGTCACAAAAGATTTGGTGGCACACAAGGAGAAAGCAACCACTAACTCAGCCTGAGAAGCATGATAGGCAGCTTTTTCCACCCATTCATAGGCAGTGTCAAATTTCCGGAACAGATTGTGAAGAACGGGATCTACGTGGTCCAGGCTGATGGTTACGCCAGTCAGGCCCGCTTTCTTCAATGCCTTGGCACTCTCCAAAGTAAAAAGGTGACCTGAGGTAAGCACCCAGAAATCAGTGGTGGGCTGCGCCGCTTGTAATACCGAGAGCAGGGCAGGCACCCTGAGCATAGGTTCACCTCCTGAGAACTGTAGTTGCCCTACTCCCTGTTTCTGGAAATTGTGCACCATCTGTTGCAGGTTCTCCACGGTGAGTTTCTCCTTTCCGTTCAGGGCCTCCCACTCAAAGCAATGGTCACACCGGAGGGCGCATTTCTTGGTGATAGCGATAATGACGTTCTTTAAAACAAAAGGCTTGTTTTGGAAAGGAAGGATCCGGTTGAGTTCAGCCAGGTGATAATCATCAAAGGCGGAAGATGGCCAGCCCGGCGTATTGTATTCATAGTAGTAGCGACCGCCTACCTTGGCCACCTTCTTCAAGGCGGAATCCCCTAAGTACCGGCGCCTAGTCTTGATCAGGGTGCGCATGGCCTTGAAGGCTTTAATAGGGTGTTGGATTTGACCCAGGATAAGCAAAAACAAATGCCACCTAATCCGGCTGATGGCTAAAAAGCTTTGATACCGGTTAAGAATGACAGGTTTTACCAAAGGTTTCTTCGCTGGTTTTCCCCCTGCCGGATTTAAGTCTAAGGCTTCCTGCTTTGAAGATGCTGCTGGAGAAAGAATATCACTGGGCATGGGCGGTCATGAAAGATTGGTAGTTATTCTCTTGCGCGAACTGCACATACTTCTGACGGGAAAACTCTATGAAATGCCCTGGCTTTTCAAACGCCCGCAGGGAAACCAGGTTGGGGAGGCCAGTATACTCTCTGATGTGCTCATAATACCCTCTGGTATGCAGGAAAGCAGTCTGTACCTGGTCTTTGGGCTTCTGAGGAAGGGCAAAGGTGAGTTCAACGGCGTCGCCCACGTTGAATTGCCGCAGATAAACCTGGTCTGTGGCCACTAAAAGGGGCCGCATGTTTTGGCCTGAACCTTCAAAAGCGCTGGCCGCGGCTATTTTCTGCACCTCCAGGGGGAGAAGGGAGGTGAAATCCATGCCTGCCTGGTCTATCTGCCAGAACATGAACCCGCAGGAGAGCCGTACCTGCACCTGTTCCTGGGCGTGGTGGGCCGGTAGGGGAATAACCAGATCACGGCCAGCCAAGGGCCCCACCGGAGGTATCTTTTCCACCACCTGCCAACCCGTAGGGGTGTTGACTTCTACCAGAAGCGGGATTCCCTGTTCCTGCTGCCACCGGTAAAGCTCCGCCGCTGGTACGTCTTTCTGCTTTTCGGCCCAGCGGTTGTAGATGCCCCCAAATTGCTTTGTGAATTCCCCGTACAGGTAATCCATCCACAGGGTGTTCTGGGCGTGCAGCACCAGTTTGGCTTCCTTGGCCCCCGCCGGCTTTGGGAACCGGAGCACCAGGGAATTCAGGTTCACCTGGTGGTTGCTGGCTGACCAGACCGCTGAGTCCTGGGCCTGTAGTTCCGGCGTGAAATCTGCCCCCCCAGTGGCCACGGCTGAAACCGGGGGAAGGATCTCTTGCAGGGCGTGGGCTTTCCCTTGCTGATCTAGCAGCACCTTGACATGGGGGGCATGTTGTACCACCAGGAGTTGAGCTAGGTTGGTGTACTGGCGCTCTTTCAGTTCATTGGTGATCTTTACCTGCACCTTGGATTCCTGTGCCGCGCTTAAGGGTAAGGGCATATAATCATCCCGCTCCAGCGGCGAAAAGATGGCTCCACCGTAGGTTTCCCCCACAAACTGGTAGCTGTTGCCGTTTTTCACATACACAAAAGGACAAGAGCTTTTGAGCAACGTTGCTATCACGGCCACAAGGGCAAAGGCCACCGCCAGTCCGCCAATACCGCCCAGCACGTACGAGGCAACGGTGGCACCTGTGTCTTTATCGGCGATATCAATCCGTTTCAGGGAGGAGACCGGAATCACTACCTGTTCGTTGGCCAAGGCCATCTCATTGACGTGAAGGTGCACCACATGCAGGGCCACGCCTTTGCTCTGGTTCTTGTATCGTATAGAGGAATTAGGCTTCACGTTGACAAAAGAAAGTAAATCCTCTGGTACGCTTTTGACCTTGCCTGTAAGGGTATTTTCCTGTACGGTTAACCCCGTCAATTCCCAGGCATTGGTACCCTGGTGCAGGATAAACCGCTTGTAATTGGGCAAACTGGCTACTTTCTCCGCTGACAACTCTTTTTCCTGCTTCAGCCGGTAATAGTTGCAACCCGTGGCCAAAGGCAGAAAAGCGAGTAACACCAGCCAGGAAATGGCCTGTTTCACCTCTGAAAACCGGAAAACCCCTAAAAACCAAGACGGAGAGTGATTGAATGCTTTCATATATCAGGAGGCTAAAACCGAAACCCTACGTGGATGTTGCCGGGTAAGAACACTCTGTTCCTCTCAAAGAGGTAGGGATCCTCATCTGGGGTCCGGAAGAACCGGTACCCCAACCCTAAATCTGCCCCCACCAGAAACAACTTTGACAAATGGAAATAGGCTCCGCTTTTTAGCGCCAGGCTGACCATGGAGGCATCTGCTTTTTGGGGCTCAGGCTGCATAGGCCGGTAGTCATAGTAATAGACGGAATAAGACCGGTAGTGGAAGGCTGGGGTAATAAAGTACCTGAACCTTCCCTGACCGCTGGGGTAGAAATTCAGCTCCAGGCCAATGCCAAAGATCTCATTCTCCCGGAACGAGTTGTCATAAAAGTCACTGTTTGTCCCCATGTCTATAATGAGGGGAACTTTGACCCCAAGTTTCCCGGAAGAAGAGATCCGTTCATAGGAGAAAGAGAAGTTGCTGAAGATCAGATCCAGCGGATAGAAAGCCAGGATATTCTTCCTGAAATGCGTTTCATAGTCAAAGGGAAGATCCTGGGTAGAGGTGCCGGTTGGGGTGGCGGCGGGGGAGAAGGTCTTCACTGATCCGTCTGCCATCTGAATAGTCTGGATATCCCTTGGGCTGATCTGGTACAGGAGAGAGTCTGACGCCCCAAACAGCCGGAAGCGCACCAGAGTAGGGCTGATCTCCAGCACTGTGGCCTTGAGAATTACCCCATCGGAGCGGGTAATGATATCCTGCCCACGTGCGACCATGGTGAACAGTAAAAGACAAAACACCAAAACCACACCTTTTCCCATCGGCGGAACGGTTTAAGAAGTACAGGGGGATCAATGCTTCTAATGTAGCTATAAAATATCTAATTAAAAATATATCTTTTATAGGATGTTTTGCCAAAAGTAGGCCTTAAACACAAACCAAATCCATAGACCACCATTGGAAACAGCAGTAAGGAAGGTGGAGGCAAAGTTTGGTGGAAGAGTCGTGTGGAAGGGAGGCAGGAAGGGTAAAATAGTCCAGTTTCTTCTGGGAGAAGGCTGGGAAGGAGGGAGGAGCTTTTTATTGAGCAAGATAATCAGCTCGGGTTTCAGGGGCAATTTTAAAAAAATACCTCTGAAACCCGAGCCTACCCAAACCCCAGGAGCAAAGGCAAATGGGCGGGCTTTTTATCTAAAGAGTGAGAAGAGGTAGGGAATTGGGTAGGCGGCTACTAATTATTCAAGCAGCTTATTTGGTGGAGTGTTTCGCTTTTTCCAGTACCTCTGCAATGGCGGAGAAATTCCGTTTTTTAGCATGCTGCAGGGCAGTGACTCCGTCATTGTCTGGGATATTGACATTGCATCCGGCGTCTACCAAGGTCTGTACGATGGTGACATAGATCTTGCTGCCATCGCCTAGCACCACAGCCTCCATCAAAGCTGTCCAGCCCAGACGGTTCACGTGGTCTATGGGAAACCCCGGGGTGTGAGCCAATACTTTCACCACCGAAATATGGCCCCTTTCGCAGGCGGGGATAAGGGCCGTTCCGTGGTACCGATTGAAGACGTCAAACCGGGCCCCATTGGCCAGAAACAGCTTCACCAGATCTGTGTAGCCTGCCGCACCCGCATATAGGAAAGGACTATCCTGGATATTATCCTGCTGGTTTACGTCTGCGCCATGGGCCACCAGCAATTGCACCATCTTCAGTTGGTTGGTTTGGGTAGCAAGAAGCAGAAGCGATTTCCCGTCTTCATCTTGGGTGTTGACCGGTGCGCCTTTTTCCAAGGCCGCAGCTACGGCCTCTACCTGCTTGTTTTTGACGGCGTCAATGATGGAAACTTGAGCGGAAGGAGTTTTCATGAAGGCTTCTGGAGAACTGGGATGAACAAACATAAGGAGTAGGATAAATAGGAACTGGTACATGGTAAAAGGCATCACTTTCTATCGTTTCTTTAGATTAACATGCTGCCCAAGTAGATTGGGGGCCCCGTAGGTAGGCCTGGGAAAACTGCCAACAAAGGTACTCTGGATAAGGCGGAGGGCTCTTATGTCCGGGTTTCTTAGGGCTATACCACAAAGGTAAAGGCCCAGCGGCTGGAAAACATTGACTTAAAGCAACACTTTCAAGGCCTGGGACTTAATCTGTTGAGCGTGTAAGGAAAAATGGCTGGCAATTGATCCTGGGTTGGTAGAAATGAATACTTGGAAAGCCGCTGGTGCCAGATCACCGGTTGTTCTTTTTACCAAACCTACCTCCCGAAGGGCTTCTATCCTTCAAGCAGCCAAAGGCCAAAGAAAACCTTTTGGGTGGAGTTAGTTAGTGTTGTTCCTCTTCCAGGATTATTCATTATTACCTTGTCTTGACGAGTATCCACTGGTTTCACTCTTCTGCCAAAGGTTTGTGTTCGCCTCTAGTCCCGGTAAAGCCTGGGTTAAACCTAGACGGTTTCCTGGCTCTTTTTTATAAAGGAGTTTCCTTTGATCTTATTCCCTCTATATTTGTTGAAATCAACCCCTAAGGCTATGGAAATCAAAGTTATACTCTCGTGCGTTTCGGCCTTCCTTTTGGCCATAGGTAATGTTAGCGCGCAGGAAAGGGTGCCTGATCAAAAGGGATATGTGCTGGAACAAGAAGCGCAGATCGCTAAAAAGCAACCGGGTCCGCATAATGGGGGCGGAGAAACCGTGGCCTACAGTTTCTTTGAGGGAGTTCCTGGTTTTACTACTGCTTTTCGGAAAAGGGTCCTGAAACCGGGTGCTGCCATTGGGTATCATTTGCAGAAGGAAGATGAGGTGTACTACATTCTGAGCGGCACCGGCCAAATGCAGATGAACGGTAAAACCTTTCCTGTTAAACCCGGCGATGCCATTTTAACCCGACCAGGGAGTTCTCACGGACTAGCCCCAGACAAAGACACGGATTTAACGGTGCTTATTGTGTACCAGAAAAAATGAGACCGTGGGAGCTACCCAACGGTTTATGGTCCATTTTTGAGATCCTGCACGCAAAAGCTTTCCAAGGAAAAAGACAAGTGAACCGGACTTTAAAAAGGTAAACCTGCTCTTGGTCAGTTAGATTATTCTGCCCTTCTAAATTAGAAACAACAGGAGAGAGCAGAGTGAGAGGCGTTTCCGCCGCGAAATAAGTAAAAGTGCCTCATCCTGCTTTGGAAGCTCCTGATTTTATCCTGAGTATGCCAATGGTTAAGGTAATCCTCTTCCTTCCTGGGTACTGTCATTTAACTTATTACCTTCTGTTTTTAGTGGTTATTTAGAAAAAGAATCTGGTATTGAAGCCTAGCGCAGGAAGCACTTTATAAGTTAATCACTGGGTTGGGCTGTGAAAAACTTAATATATTGGCGCATTCCTTACCAGCTTCTATGGCAAACAACCCATTTTGCAGTAAGTTGCCTATTGCTTTTCACCCTTACCAGAGTTCCATGAACATGCTCAAAGTAACCCCGGGGCATCTTGATACCACCCCGGATATTTTACAGACCAAACAGCACTTTGTCATCTTAGATGGATTAAGGGGAGTAGCAGCTTTGGCCGTAGTGATTTTCCATTTCATGGAATGGATTTACCCAGATTCCAGCAAAAACTTTATTGGGCATGGCTTCTTAGCCGTGGACTTCTTTTTCTGCTTGTCGGGGTTTGTTATTGGGTACGCTTACAACGACCGACTGGGTAAGATGGGGGTTCTGGAGTTCTTTAAAGCCAGGTTGATAAGGCTTCACCCTTTGGTGGTGCTGGGCTCGGTACTGGGGCTGTTGGCTTTTCTCTTTGATCCGTTCGCCGCTTACACAGAAGAGTATGGCACGGGTAAACTTTTGCTGGTGTTTCTTTGCTCCCTCTTTCTTATCCCCTTACCAGTCATGAAAGACAGGGCCTTCAACCTGTTCAGTCTTAATGCCCTTTCGTGGTCCTTGTTTTGGGAATACATTGCCAATATAGTGTATGCCTTGGTTCTGTACAGACTCTCGCGTCGTCATTTGGCGGTATTGACTACCTTGGCCGCGGTGGCCCTTTGCCTGGTTAGTTTTAGGGCCGGAAACCTATTGGGTGGCTGGTCGGGAGAGACTTTCTGGGACGGCTGCGCCAGGGTTTCCTACTCCTTCTCAGCTGGGCTCCTGATTTACCGTTCTAATTGGGTGATCAAAAACAGACTTGGTTTCCTTGGGCTGGCAGTCTTGCTGTCGCTGGCATTTGTCATGCCCCATTTTAAGTTTAACTGGGTGGCAGAGGCGTTGGTTGTCCTGTTCTATTTCCCCTTGCTGGTGGCCTTGGGTGCCGGTTCCAGTTTGGCACCAGGCTTAAAAAAACTCTGTGTTTTCTCCGGAAATATCTCATACCCCCTCTACATGACCCATTACGCCTTTATCTGGATGTTTGGTAACTATTTCACCAAGTACAAACCCGAAGCCGCAGAATTGTTCCTTATCGTTTCCCTCGGAACTATTCTTTTGTTAGGCGTAGCTTATTTAGTTATGGTAGTGTATGATCTCCCTGTCAGGAAATACCTGAACCGCAAAAGGCAACAGCCGCAGGGTTAGGAGCCTTTAATAAGGGATAGCCGGGCTTGCCGTGCTGAACCGCAAGAAGTGCTTGAGGAAACAGAGCCACAGGAATAGAACTCCCATCTAGATTGGCTTTCGCTATTCATAAAAAGGATTCTAAGTCTTCACACCAGCAAGCCTTGTGAAGTGCCTACTGCTGAGCTTCACAGGCTCCACCCCGGTTACCCACTCTCTATGTTAATCTAAAAATGCTCCATCCCTATTTTTCAAAAACTGTACTAGCCCGCCAAAGGTAGGGGGTACCAGCTGCCGGATTGGTGGTTTCACCATGCAAGGTATCCCTGGGTTTTTCAGCCTATAAAACAATCCTCCAGACAATGAATCTCTCAAAGTATAAATTCTCCATACCTGCTATTCCGGCAGTGCTACTGGCTATGGTCAGCGTGCAGGGCGGGGCCTCGGTGGCCAAGCACCTCTTCCCGTATTTGGGGGCCAGCGGTACAGCTTCACTTCGTATTGGGTTTTCGGCCCTTATCTTAATGGCGGTTTTCAGGACCAACCTTTTTCAATTGAATAGAAAACAATGGCTGTACTGCCTGGCCTATGGCACCTGCCTGGGGGCCATGAACCTGGTCTTTTACTTTGCCATCAAACGCATCCCGCTGGGGCTGGGAGTTACCCTGGAGTTCACCGGACCCTTGGTGCTGGCGCTGTTAAGCTCTAGGAAACTGCTGGATTTACTCTGGGTGCTGCTGGCGTGCCTGGGCATAGTACTTATTGCCCCCTGGCAGAACGACAACGTAGACGTACTAGGTGTGGCCCTTGCCTTGTTGGCGGGTGCTTTTTGGGCAGGTTACATTGTGTTGGGCGGGAAGGTTTCCAAACTCATGGTAGGGGGAGATGCTGTAGCCGTGGGAATGATTTTCGCCACCGCCTTCGTCCTGCCCTTCGGGATTTTCAGCGGTGGCCTGGTGGCCGTGAACGGTTCCCTGCTGTTGATTGGCGTAGCAGTGGCCCTATTGACCAGTGCTATCCCGTTCACGCTGGAAATGGGGGCGCTTAGGCAGCTTTCCCCCAAGACCTTCGGTATTCTGATGAGCTTGCACCCGGCGTTTGGTGCCCTTTCTGGTTTGCTTTTCCTGGAGGAGTACCTGAGCCTTACGCAATGGCTGTCCATTATCTGTGTCATCATGGCAAGCCTGGGAGCTACTTATTTTTCCAAAAAGGAACAGTAATCAGGAACTGCTTTCATCCACCGTCTATACCTATGTAGTTTGCTACCAATAACTCTGGCGTAAATTACTTTAGAACTGAAGTTTACCCACCGTTACTGATTGGTTCAGGAATAAGCCGGGTCAATACCTTTCATGGTGGAATTCCAAACTTCCAGGCCTCACTGATGGCTATTGCCGGCACAACATCCCCCTTATAATTTGGACTCGCTGCTCGTCTAATTCCGAGGAATTGCTGCGTGGTGCGAGTCCATTTAGCGGAAGGCCTATCTTTTGTTTATAATAGGCCGTCTGTTGCTTTGCCGGCAAGTCTAGGGGAGTAGGGGCTGAATAGGGTCTTGAGCAAAAAAGCCGCTCCATTTGCATGAAGCGGCTTTTGAAGTAGTCCGTAGGATAGAATTATCGAACATTATCCAAAATGATTTGGTGGCTGTGAGTAATTATCTGGAGGTAGGGGAGGAGTGGTAGAGCTCATTTCATTAGTTATATAGGTGTTGTTTATCATAACAGTTGTTATAAGCGGCACTAGTTAGAAAGGCATCTTCGCAAGTGGCTGGAGGGAAGGGGAAACAAAGCTTTTTCAGCTCAAAGCAGAGAAACTTCCCAGGGCTGGCAGTATGCGGCTGGGAGCATACGGAACGTCTCCCGTGCCAGTATAAGGAAAAGGACGGGATAAGAGCCCTCCCCACGCCATTTACGCTGCGCCACTCTTTTGCCATGCACCTACTGGTGCAGTGCATGGATCTGCACTACATCCAGGCGGTGCTAGAGGAGTAGGTCCATTAAATCAATAAGATCTATACCCACATCTGTTGGTAGACAAAGGCTATCTTTATGCTTATCCTGTTATATTCTCGGCTCCTCAAACATATCTCCATCACTTACAAAAATTTTGGCCCTGGAATAGTTGCCTGTGTTGTCCTTTATAAATTCAATATGTGCATTGCCATCCAGCACGAAAAGGTTTTTTGAAATATGTGCCAGTTCAGTGACCTTATCTGCAATCTTACAATAAAGCTTATTGCCATCGCGGTAGATGACCAGCGGTCCATAGGTTCCTGTTAATTGATCAAATTGATCTAAGGGGAGAGTGAGAAGGTCATTGTTTACGTAAAGTGCATTTATCAGGTATTCCAGTTTTTGTCTCTCTTTCTCATTTTTTGCTGTTGTTTGACGGTCTCTGAATACAAGCTCTTGTGCTTTTAAAAGGGCCTTTGTGGCTTCAATTTTAAAATCAGGGATTACACCCGTTCCTTCCCAGTCGGTTTGGGTAACAGAATTTAGTGATCGTGCAAATGGGATTGAGATGATAAAGCCCTGTCCTACAGAAAAAGGCTTCGTTGGATGCGCACCACCGCCAGTTACTTCTCCTACAAGGATTGCCCGTTTAGCATGTTGCATCGCATAACTAAAATCCTCAGCGGCTGAAAAAGTCTTTTTGCTGGTTAAAATATAGATTGGCATGGATAAAGTTAAACCATCTGTTTTAGCGGGGTCAGCATAATAAAAGGTGGTGTCTCTATTGGAGCGGTTTACCAAATCGTTCATACGGGTCTTTTCTTTAAAAAAGTAACTTTCTAACTGGCTTACCATACCAGGATAACCACCTCGATTTTCCCTTAAATCAATAATGATAGCACTGGTATTTGCTAAAAATCCCAGTGCTGATGCTATAATTGGTTTCGCCTCTTCTACATGTTCAACAAATCCGTTCAAGGGAAGATAGCCAATATTACCTGGCAATAGTTCTACTTTCTTAAACAGATAGTTGTTCTCTTTCCAGAACGCTTTTGATTGCATAATTTCTTCTTCTGTAGGCTCAATTTTGCCCTGGAGTCGGTCCGTTAAGCCAGGATTGAATTCAACAAGCATATGAGGATCACGGTGTATTTTATAAATGTCAGCTTGTATTTGTTTAGCCAACTTATGAGGATCGTTTGAAAAGGATGAATAGGCTTTATTTTTTGTCTGAATTTGAAGAAACTTTATGATCTTTTGAGCCTTGTCAGGAAATACATAATGATTGTCTAAGCTTAAGTTTATCGATTTAATAAGGCGGTCAACTTTTACGGATTGAGTATTGGAGGCTTGTCCATTGCATAAGTAAGAGGTGCAAAACATTAGCAATAGACTTAAAAAGAATGGTGTGGAGCTTTTCATGCAATAAATAAATAAATAAGGTGAGAATGGTTGTTGCAAAAACATTTCGTTAATCGGTCAAGCAGATACAACTGGCCGGAAAATGGCCGGTGTCACTGTTGTCATTTTAAATTGATATGATTCAAAATTGAAGACTGCATTAAACTCCGGAAATTCCATTATTCAGCCAGTCGGATATACTATTTTAATAAGTCAATTTAATGGATGAATTAAATTTGAATAGTTAAACAGGTATTTGATATAACATAGAAGTGTTAGCTGCTTTCTTTGAGGTATATTTGACTTTGGGTATAAAACAGCAGCTCTACAATTCAGGATATAAAGGCGCTTAAGATTAGGCTGAAATCTTTCCTTCATGTACTAGTATGGACCTCTTTGTGCTTATTTGTTTGGCATACCGTCAATACGATAAGCCCTTTCAGAAAACAGGACGGAAGTATATACCTTCCACTATTCTGGAGTACCGGTCTGAGTATGGTACTGCTTTATTTGAATGGTTTGTATTTGATTCCCTGGTTTATAAAGGTATAGTTTTCTAAAGAAAATACATTTTTTGGGTGATCTTTTTATTTATCACCATTGTCTTTTTTAAACTCAGTTTTTCACCCGCTATACAGCCTCCCGCTTTTTTAACTGAAAAAGAACCTTTTTTGTCAGAACTCGAAATAAGCACTCGGAGTAAGGCAGTTATCCTCTCCTTATCCATCGGCTATGGGTTAACCAGGCAGGGATTAAAAATTAGGAGCGTCAACAACACTTAATTCAGGACGATCTTAAAACCCAATTAAAATACTTGAAAGCACAGATCAGTTCGCATTTTATATTTAATACCTTAATTATGGTTTTTGCTTCAGCAACTAAGAGTAATGAAGTGGTAACTGCCGATATTATTGAAGAGTTTTCAGGTCTTATGCGCTACGTGTTATAAGAGAGCAATGAGGATAAGGTCTTTCTTGAAAAAGAGATTCGTTATATTGATAACTCAATGAACCTTCAGCTGCAACGCTTATCACCTGAATTAGCAGGTCAGGTAAATTACCAGGTAGAAGGAGATTGGCAGAACCGTAAAATAGCTCCTATGATTCTTATTCCATTTATTGATAATGTTTTTAAGCATGGGATTATCCTTAGTCAAAGATCAGATATTTCCATATCCATATTTTTAAAGGATAATATTTTGACGCAGGAAACTAAAAACGTTAAATCCGATTATTTATAATAAAGCGATTTAAGTCAATCTTGACATAGGAGAGCAGGGCAAGATAGATCGGACCTAGTTATAAGAATACTTCGGCTCTTTGATTACTGTTTTATTACTTGATACCTTTATCCTGTAGGAAATTCTTAATAATAGAAGCTGCCTTCAAGTAATGTTCTTCTAACACAAAGTGCCCTCCATTCAATAAGCTGATTTGTGCATCTTTAATATCCTTTTTAAAAGCTGTTGCACCTGCCGCGGTGAATAGTTTGTCGTTTTTACCTGAAATCACCAGTGTAGCTGGTTCATGCTCTCTGAAGTAAGCATGCCAAAATTCATAAAGCTGGAAGTTGCTGCCGTAATTTCTAAACAAAGCAAGCTGAATAGCATCGTTGCCAGGTCTATCCAGGTAATATTGATCTGTGATAAAGCTATCAGGATTTATTCTGGAATCATCTTCTGCACCATCTGTGTATTGCCATTTTGTGGCCTCAAGGGTAAGGAAGCTTCTAGCCGCCTTTTCTGTCTCACCGCTTGGGTTTAGAATGTAAGCGGCTAACGGAGCCAAGGCTTCTCCTAATCCCTCATGGTAGGCATTTGCATTTTGAACTATGAGTGCCTGAATGAGCTCGGGGCGTTGTGAAGCAATTCTAAGGCCGACAGGACCCCCATAATCCTGCATATAAAGACTGAGCTTTCTTAAACCTAGCGCATCTATAAAGCGATTAATGGTAGTAGCGAGGTTATCAAAAGTATAGGTGTACTCCTTGAGGGTGGGTGCACTACTCTGGCCAAAGCCGGGATAGTCCGGGGCGATGAGGTAATAACTGTCAGACAGGTTTTTCATCAGGTCATTATACATGCGAGATGAAGAAGGAAACCCATGTAGCAGCAGGATAGCCGGCTTGCTTTTGTCACCTGCCTCCCGGTAAAAAATTTCCAGCCCGTTGATTTCAATCGTTTTGAAAAATAAACTTCCTTGTTCCATAGTGTTTTCTTATTTGAATGAATAGTATTATTGAATCTGTTCTGTGATACCTTGATGATTACTACTCGGCTTCATGATAGCCTTTGTTTAAGAGATGGCACATTAATCTGTTTGACATCATTCCAACCGCTCCTGGCAGGAGCATAGAGGAAAGAGTTTTAATTTGTATCCCTAACCATTCCACTGCCTAGATTTACTTTAATTTGCACCCCTTCTTTCCAATCGTCTTCCTAGGTCGCCGATCAATATCACCGAATTTCAGTTGGCTTTATTTTAGCACTCTTTTAAAGGCCCTCCATGTTCAGTTAGGAGCAATTTTGGAGAATCATCGCACTCGCGCCACCGCCGCCGTTACAGATGGCTGCCGCCCCGAATATGCCTTCTTTCTGATGTAACACAGACAGCAGCGTACAGAGAATCCTTGCCCCAGACGCACCTTGCGGGTGACCCATGGCGACCGCTCCACCATATACATTGGTCTTAATGGAAGGAATCTCGAGGATTTGCTGGTTAGCTAAAACTACTGGGGCATATGCCTCGTTTATATCTCATCACCTCTAAATGGGCTTGCCGCAAAACTTTCTAATAACCCCAAGAAACTACCCATCGGCGTTCGCTTTGCTGATACGATGAATACTTCTTTCATTTTATTTTGCTATTTGCTCAGTTGGAGTACCTGTTCTTCCATTAGGCCAATGATAGGAGGGGTGGCTACACCTAATAGGTTCAGGTAAATGCATAATGCTCCCCGATGGTGTATCTCATGCACGAACAGTGCCCTTAAAAAATTCCCCAGCCCAACCTCCTTGCCATCCAGAGATTTAATTTTCCGCTTTAGTGCCTCATCAGATAATGACTTGAAAATTTCAATTGACTCTAAGTGCATTTGGTTGAAGTATGAAAGGATGTTATCATAACCATCGGCCAGTTCTTTACCACAACCCTTATAGTTGGGCTTGTTGCCTATGGCCATCTCCGCAAAAACGTTTCTTTCAATAGAGGCTATATGGCGAACTAAGTCACCAATGGTGAATTTTCCTTCCATATAGGCCCAGTCCATTCTATCAGCTGGTATTACTTGGACTACTCTGTCTGTTATCTGCCTGGTTTTTTCATAGTAGTTGAGAAAACCCTTGATGTGCGTTATTTCCATTGACTTATAGGTTTATTTTATACCGAACGGTATATTATTTTCCAAAAAAATTAGACTTTCAGGTTGGTAATTATTTTTTCCAGATAGTTCATTGTAGTCATCAGCTCCGTCTGTCTTTCTGTAACTTTTGCTTGCATGATAGCTCCTTCTATAAGCGATATCAATACAACAGCAAATTCTGTTGGGTTGGTGTCGGGTTTGATTTCTCCTCTTTGTATTCCCCTCTTGATTTGGTTTTCAATCGAATTTTTCCAAATCAGCAGCGCATTAGATGCCCTCTCTTTTAACTTAGGGTGAGTATCGTCCGCCTCAGTCGAAGTATTAAGAATGGGACAGCCAGGCTCTAAGAAAGGGATTTTTAAAAAGTTCCGGTAGACTTTCGGATAAACCAATAAGCTTTCGATGGAATTTTCGCTCGCTAGGATTCTTTCCTTGATGTAATGTGTAACACGATTGAAATTATAGTCAAATGCAGCAATAGCAACTTCGTCTTTATTTCTAAAGTTTCCATATATACTTCCCTTTGAGAGTCCGGTTGCATTTGTCAAATCACTGAGGGAAGTGCCTGCAAAGCCTTTTTTGTTGAAGACAGGCGCTGTCTGCTCGATAATGAATTGCTTTGTTCGCTCTGATTTTGAAATTCCTTTCCCCATAGGTGACACAAATATACAATAAAAAACCAATCGGTATATTTTATTTAAAAAAGTTTGGATAAGTTCTCACCTATACGGTGTGGAGTTTACCTGCCAGTCCATGCCAAAGCAAATAAAGCCAAAGGAGAACAGCTTTTCATTCTTGAGCTGGAACCTGTGCGGCAACTTTCCCTGTGGTGGGGCCATCCATTCATAGAATCCGTCTGCAGGCACAAGGCACCTTTTAGGTGAGAGAAGGTTCCTTAAAGAAGTTTTCACGTTCAGCGGCAAAGGCCTACCCACATCCTTTGGTGGTAAGACCGTGAATGCCATGGTTGAGATATGAAGGCAGGCGGACCTTGACGCCGGCAACAAGAAAGTGATCCGTGGCAAGGTGGCCGTGATCTACACCCGTGTCTCCATCTAGGAGCAGGCCGAAACGAACCAGAGCTTGGAAACCCAGCCCACCAGCTGCGAGTCCTATGCCAAGCACCACGGCTACCAGGTGTTGGGGCACTTAGGAGGCACCTGCGAGAGCGCTAAGTCTGACGAGCGGAAGGAGTTTAAGCGCATGCTCGACTTTGTCAAAAATAACAAGCACAAGATAGGCTACATCATTGTCCACTTCCACGATCGCTTCTCCCGCTCCGGCACCAGCGCTGCCTTTATTGCCGATCAGCTCCGCCAGCTGGGCATTTCCCTGTTGGCTGTGGCCCAACCGGTGGACACCTCCACGGCCATGGGCATGCTCATGCAGCAGCTTTATTTTTCAATGAGTCACCTCGACAACCACCAGCGTAAAGAACGCTATACGGCCGGCATGCTGGCCATGGTGAGGAAAGGCTGCTGGCCGGGCAAAGCGCCCATGGGCTACGACCTGCTGAAAGCAAATGGAGAGCAGGTGATCAGGCCCAACAAGATAGGTCGACTCATTCGGAAGGCCTTCCACCTGAAGGCCGAGCAGGGCCTCTCCAACACTGACATCATCAAGCGTCTCAAGGCGCCGGGCCTTTCGCTCCTCAACCAGACGCTCACCAAGATCTTCCGAAACCCCTTCTACTGCAGCCTCGTCACCCATGCCTGCTAGCCGAAGGGGAGGTGGCCGTGGGACGGCCTGAGCCTTTGATCTTCAGAGAGTTGTTTCTGCGGGTCAACGGCCTGCAGCAGGAGAACGAGCATGGCTACACCCAGGTAAAGGAGGAAGAGCACTTGCCGCTGCGCCACCACATCAAGTGCGGCACTTGCGGCAAACCGCTGACAGGCTACATCGTCCGAAAAAAGGAGCTTTTCTACTACAATTGTAACAAGATCGGCTGCCGGCTCAACCGCAACGCCTCGAAAATGCAAAACCTTTACCAGGACCTGCTCAAGCATTACCAAGTAACTCCTGTGCTTTTGCCCCAGGTGCAGGAGGCCATGGAGCAGGTGTTCTAGCGCCTCTCCCAGGATTATGCCCGGGAAGCCCGGCGCCTGCAAGGGCAGCTGTCGGCACTGAACGCAAAGCTGGACACGCTGGAGCGGTGCCATACCTTCGGAGAGATAAAGCGGGAAATCTACACCAGGTTCAGCGCAGAGCTCACGGCAGAGGGGCAGGCACTGGAGGATCAGCTGGAAAAACTCGCCGCCCCCATGTTGAACCAGCAAAAGCTGCTGGAAGCGGCCTTGAATTTAGTGTAAACCTCTCAAAGTCAATGGGTAATTTTAGTGTCACTCAGCGTAGGAGGCTGCAAGCGTTGGTGTTCCCGGAAGGAATCGCTTATGATTGGGAAAACCGGGCTTATCGAACCAGCAGAGTCAACTCTTTTTTCGGCCTAACGGCGGAGATTTCGCAGGAATTAGGCCAAAAAGAAAAGGGGAAAAGCAGTTTTGAAACTAACTTTTCCCCTTTAGTAGTCCGTAGGGGAATCGAACCCCTGTTACCAGAATGAAAATCTGGTGTCCTAACCCCTAGACGAACGGACCGTTTTTTCCGTTTTGATGGTGCAAATATAGAAGGCTCTTTTTGATCTGACAAGCATATCTCCCAAAAAAAATGCGTTTAAACGGTAATTGGCTCAAAATGAGCCGGTAAATTTTTAATTTGTTTTGCCTGCCGGAACATGTAACTTGCCGGCGATATTTAAGAACAAAACATACGTAACATGTCTAAGAAAATAAGAGTAGCCATCAATGGCTTTGGCCGCATAGGCCGTCTTACCTTTAGGACCCTGATTGAGCGCGAAAACATAGAAGTGGTGGGCATCAATGACCTCACAGACAATGCCACTCTGGCGCACTTACTAAAATATGACTCAGTGCACGGCCGGTTCAACGGAACCGTTACAGCAGATGAGAACAGCATTACCGTAAACGGCCAGCGCATTGAGATCTACGCTGAGCGTGAGCCAAAGAATTTGCCTTGGGGTAAATTAGACGTAGACGTAGTATTAGAGTCTACCGGTCGTTTTGTGGATGAGAAAGGCGCAGGCGGGCACTTAGAGGCAGGCGCTAAAAAAGTAGTGATCTCTGCTCCCGCCAAAGGCAACATTACCACGGTGGTATTAGGCGTGAACGAAGATGTGTTGACCGGCGAAGAGAAAATCGTTTCCAACGCTTCTTGTACCACCAACTGCCTGGCCCCAATGGCCAAGGTATTGGATGATGCCTTCGGAATTGACAAAGGCTATATCACCACCGTACACGCATACACCGCCGACCAAAACCTGCAAGATGCGCCCCACGCCGACTTGCGCAGAGCCCGTTCCGCGGCGTATTCCATCATTCCTACCTCTACCGGTGCTGCCAAGGCCGTAGGGTTGGTGTTGCCGCACCTGAACGGTAAGCTAGATGGGGTAGCCATGCGCGTGCCTATTCCAGATGGCTCTTTGACTGACTTAACGGTGATCCTGAAGAAGGAAGTTTCCGTAGAGGAAATCAACGCCGCTATGAGAAAAGCCGCCGAAAACGAATTGAAAGGCATCCTGGAGTACACCGAGGATCCTATCGTTTCTATTGACATCGTGGGCAACCCGCACTCCTGTATTTTTGACGCCGCCCTTACTTCTGCCAACGGAACGCTGGTGAAAGTAGTAGGCTGGTATGACAACGAGTTCGGGTACTCAAACCGGGCCGCCGACTTGATCGCGCGCATCGGGTAAACCCTTTGATAATGCATAGCTAGTGGTGTCGCCTTCCGGCGGCACCACTTTTTTTATGTATTTTTGCCAAAACACCCCCTAAACGTCAGCCCACAAAAATGGACCGCCTTTTTTGCCTTATTTTATGGCAAAGGGCCTTAAACATGTAGGAGGTGTGGCCAAGACAACCGTACAGCAAATGGAACAGGTGACTGCCCCGGAGAAAGCATATTTTATCCTCAACCCTAAGTCTGGGGTTCAGAGCAGCATATCAGTACCAGACCTGATTGCCGAACACCTGGATACCGCCCGCTGGTCGCCGGAGATCGTGCTCACCCAGCATGCTGGCCACGCCACCGACCTTGCGCGACAGGCCGTTGCCGCTGGGGCCCGATTGGTGGTGGCCGTGGGCGGAGACGGTACCGTGAACGAGGTAGCCCGCGGGGTGAAAGACACTTCTGCTGCCCTGGGCATATTACCCAAAGGCTCCGGCAACGGTTTGGCCCGGCATTTGGGCATCCCGCTGGTACTGCCCCAGGCCTTGGCCTTGTTGAATGAGCCTACCTTCCACCACATTGACTCCTGCACGATCAACGGGCACCCGTTCTTCTGCACGGCCGGCATTGGGTTTGACGGTCTGGTAAGCTCTGTCTTTGCGGCCAGCACCAAACGCGGGCTCTCCAGCTATGTGCAGTTGGTGGTGCGCGAGTTCCGGAATTTCAAGTCAGAAACGGCCACGGTCAGCATCAACGGCCGCGACCTTACCTCAGATTTCTTTGTGGTGGCCTTTGCCAACGCCTCGCAGTACGGCAACAATGCCTACATAGCGCCCAACGCCGACATTCAGGATGGTCTGATGGACGTTTGCCTCATCCGGCATGTGGGGGTAGCAGAGGCTATTCAGTTGGGCTTTGGTTTGATGACCAAACAGATTGCGCATTCCAACTTAGCAGAATTCCATACCTGTTCCACCGTGCAAGTACAAAGCCCGGAACCCCAGTATTTCCACGCTGATGGGGAATTCATGGGCCAAGCCACGGAGTTTGAAGTGAAGATGTATCCGAAGTCGTTAGAAGTGATCGCCTCCTTGGGGGCCAAAGCCTGATACCATGAGCAAGAACAAAAAGAACCGCGAGGGGATCGTTTTCTCCACCAACCCGGATTTTGAGTACGAATACCAACAGGAGGGAGAAATCCAGACCCTGCCCCCTCAGCAACAGAACCTGCGGGTGCAGCTGGACAAGAAAAGCCGGGGCGGCAAACAAGTCACCCTGATCACCGGTTTCGTGGGACAGGACGATGACCTGCAGACGCTGGGCAAAACGCTGAAATCCAAATGCGGGGTAGGCGGCAGTGCGAAAGACGGAGAAATCACCATCCAGGGTGATTTCAGAGACAAAATCCTGCAACTACTGCTGGACCTGGGCTACAAAGCCAAAAAAGCCGGTGGCTGATCACCCCTAAACAGGCTTAGTTTCCAGGGGGATAGAGATTCCTAATTCCTAATTCTTAATTCCTAATTACTATTTAGGTACTGCAGCGCCTTCTGCACGTCCTCGGGGGTGTCAATTCCAATGGTGTCCAGTTGGGTCACGGCGGTAACTATCTTGAACCCGTGCTCCAGCCACCGCAACTGCTCAAGCGACTCGGCTTTTTCCAGGGCAGAAGGAGGGAGTTGGGTGAGTTCTGCCAAGACTGAACTGCGGTACCCGTAAATCCCGATGTGCTTGAAATACCCATGGCGGGAAAGCCATTCTTCCTGTTCTGCACCACGCAGGTAAGGGATAGGGTGCCGGCTGAAGTAGAGCGCCTGCTGGTGGGTGCCCACCACTACTTTGGGGCTGTTCGGGTTGAAGAGCTCTTCAGCAGACACTACCGGTTTGATCAGCGTAGCGATTTGGGCCTCTTTCTGCGAAAAGCAATCCAACACCTTGTTGATCTGCTCGGGCTGAATAAACGGTTCATCTCCCTGGATATTGACCACCACCTCAAAGGAAGCCTTCAGGTTTGTATAGGCCTCATGGCAGCGGTCGGTGCCGCTTTGGTGATGGGCCGAAGTCATGGTCACCTTACCCCCGAATCCTTCCACATGGTCCCTGATCCGGTCATCATCAGTGGCCACTACCACTTCCTGCAGGTTGGCGGCCCGGGCCTGCTCATACACCCGCTGGATCATGGATTTGCCCTCCAGCATAATCAGGGGTTTACCGGGGAAACGGGTAGAGGCGAACCGGGCAGGAATGATACCAACAGCTTTCATAGGAAGTGAGAATTAGAGGCAGAGGTTGTGATTTCAGGATTTCTTACCGGCAAGTTAACCGGATTAAGCTCCAGAAAACAAACTTTGGCTTTAGAAAGTAAGATTCTGCCCCTAGCAGCTACCGCCAATCTGCCGGGGACAAGGGAAAAAATTATTGTTTGTTTTTGCCTTCTTTATCGGAAAGGAGAGGGAAAACAGAACAGCTCACCAAACCAAGGAACCTGGAAAAACGGAGGTAAGCCTGGCCTTCTCAGAACTTCGTCCAGTAGGGAAGTGGGCCAGAGGAAGCGCCGTTTAACGCTTGTTTCCGTAAAAGTACCCGTAAAACGAACCACCTCATAAACTGAACATAACCCTGAAAACATGCAGCCGATTGGGAAATACATTATGCTATTGGGCCTGGGCATTGCCCTGGTAGGAGGAATCATCTGGTTGCTGGGCCCTCGGCTGGATTGGTTCGGTCGCTTGCCCGGCGATGTGCGGGTAAACCGGCCCGGTTTCAAAGTCTTTGCGCCCTTTACCACCATGTTGCTGTTGAGTATCCTCATCAGTTTGGTGCTGTGGGTGATTCGCCGTTTCTTTGGTTAAAGATCAAGAAAAGGCCTTGCTAGCCAACTCTTTTTCCCTTTATTAATTAGGCAACCTTGGTTTGGTGGCTTTCCTTTGAATCCATGTTCTTTCTGCTCTCTAAGCTGCTTCAGTACCTTATCTCCCCTTTGTTATGGATAGTGGCCCTCTTCGTTTTAGGGTTACTTCTGAAAAAGCAGGCCAGAAGCCGCTTCGCCTTTAAAGCCGGGCTGGTTTTACTGCTGTTTTTCACCAATCCCTTTTTGAGTAATGAAGCCTGGCTGGCTTGGGAACCGGAGCCGGTTTTGATGAAAGACGTACCGGTGTATGACGCCGGTATTGTGCTGACCGGTGTCACAGAGGTGAACAAATCACCCCATGACCGGGTCCACTACCAAGAGGGCGCCGAACGGATACTGGATGCCATCCAGCTCTACAAAATGGGCAAGCTGAAGAAAATCATCATTTCCGGCGGGTCTGGGGCTATCAAAGACGTGGCCAGGACGGAGGCCAGGAACCTGCAACAGACGGCGCTATATGCAGGCGTCCCCGCCGTCGATATCCTGTTGGAGGAGCGGAGCCGGAATACGCGGGAAAATGCCCAATTCACCAAGGAGCTGGTGCAGACCCAACCCCGGTTGCAGAAGCTGTTGCTCCTTACCTCGGCGTTTCACATGCGCCGCGCTCAGGGTTGTTTTGAGAAAGTAGGCCTGAAAACAGACCTCTTCCCCACAGATTTCCGGACCCATGACCGCAGTTTCCATTTAGATGACCTGCTCATCCCTGATCCGGAGGCGCTTCAACAGTGGACTAAACTACTACACGAGTGGATGGGGTATGTTACCTATAAGGTGCTGGGTTATTCCTGAGGTTCACCTACCCAAATGGTTTTCTGGTTCACGAACTCCCTGATGCCCAGGTAAGACAACTCCCGCCCGTAACCTGATTTCTTCACGCCCCCAAACGGCAGGGCAGGGTCTGAAGCTACAATGGCATTCACGAAGACGGCGCCGGCTTCCACTTGCTTGGCCAGTTCCTGCCCGCGTTTCACATCATTGGTCCAGACAGAGCCGCCCAACCCAAAGGGGGAGTCGTTCGCTATCTTCACCGCCTCTTCAACGTCTTTGGCAATGAACACCAGCGCCACCGGCCCGAAGAACTCCTCTTCATAGGCGGGGTTGCCCGGTTGGATGTCAGTGAGGATGGCGGGGTGGAAGAGCGCTTTGTCTGGGTCGGGTTGGCCTCCTGGAAGGTAAAGGTGAGCACCGGCGGCCACCGCGCGCTCCACCTGTTGGGTCAGTTCCTGGGCCAGGTCTACGCGGGCCATGGGGCCGTAGTCAATGTCATCGTCTTCCAGCGGGTTGCCGGTTTTCTTTTTCTGCAGGTTTTTGGAAAAAGCGGCCAGAAACGCCTCGGCGATGGGTTTCTCCAGAATGAACCGTTTGGCGGCAATACAGCTTTGGCCGGTGTTGATGAGGCGGGCATTAGCCGCCTTCTTGGCCACGGCCTCCACATCAGCGTCGGCTAAGACAATGAAGGCATCTGACCCACCCAATTCCAGCACCGTCTTCTTGATCTCCTGGCCCGCCACGGCGGCTACCTTGGCCCCGGCGGCTTCGCTGCCGGTGAGGGTGACGGCTTTGATACGGTCATCTTTGATGAGCTGCTCCACCTCCTGAGACCCAATCAGCAACGACTGGAAACACCCTTCGGGGAACCCCACCTTGTCAAACACCTCCTGAATGGCAAGGGCGCATTGCGGCACGTTGGAGGCGTGTTTGAGCAAGCCCACGTTCCCGGCCATCAGGGCGGGCGCGGCAAACCGGAACACCTGCCAGAACGGGAAATTCCAAGGCATCACCGCCAGCACCGTACCCAAGGGCTCAAAGGAGATGAAGCTGCGCAGGGCGCTGGTCCTGATGTCTTCCTCCTGCAGGAATTCCTCGGCATGCTGGGCGTAATAATGGCATACCATGGCACATTTGGTTACTTCGCCGCGCGCTTGCGCCAGCGGCTTGCCCATTTCCAGGGTGATGATTTTGGCGTAGTAGTCGGTGTTGCCCGCCAGTTCATCACCGGCGCGTTGCATCAGGGTGGCTCTTTGGGAGAAGGTGGTGGTGCGCCATGCCTGGAAGGCGGTATCTGCCTTCTGAAGCGTCTCCTCAATCTGCTGGGAAGTGGCGGCCTCAAAGGTTTTCTCCACTTTATTCGTGTATGGATTCAAGGTTTGGATAGCCATAGTGGTTAAATTAGGGTAATTAGTACTTCTACGGACAAAAAGAAGGAACCTGCTTTCTACTTGTGCGTAAAATACCCTGTTCCTAGATGTGCAAGACCGGAGCCCTAAAACATATTTTACCTGACGGTGTTAAAAGGGTTACGTAAAGCAAGGAACTTTCACTTCCCCCTGCTCAGTCTCCACCGGCCGTATGGCCTAACGATTTTACTTGTTGGACTCAACATTGAATATTTCTTCTGAAGAGGAACTGGTAGCGCGGTTACGGGGGCAAGACCAGCGCGCTATCACCCTGCTGTACCGGAACTACTCTGCTGCGCTGTATGGGGTGATCCTGCGGATTGTGAAGCAGGAAGAAGTAGCCGAAGATGTTCTGCAGGAGAGTTTTGTGAAGATATGGTCGGCTTTTCCCAGCTATGATGAGCAGAAGGGACGGCTCTTTACCTGGATGCTGAACATTTCCCGAAATTTGGCCATTGATAAAATCCGGTCAAAACAATACCGCGTAAGTTCAAGAACCCAACCCATGGAAAACACCGTGACTTCCCACATGGTGAGCAGTGACGGCATCAAACCGGACCACATCGGGTTGCAGGAAATGACCGACCGTTTGAACCCGGATCAAAAAGTAATCATAGATTTGATGTACTTTAACGGATTCACCCAAAGCGAGGTGGCAGAAGAGCTGAACATCCCGCTGGGAACGGTAAAAACCCGGGCCCGCATGGCCATTAAATTCTTGAGCAAATTAATCAAATAGAGTTGAATACACAGGAGTATATAGATTCTGGAGTACTGGAGCTGTACGCAGCCGGCGGGCTCACGCCTCCTGAAAGGGAGGAGGTAGAGCGCATGGCCCAGCAGTACCCAGAAGTGCACACCGCCCTGGACGAATGCCTGCAAACCATGGAGGCCTATGCGCTGACCCATGCCAAGCCGCCACGCCCTGAATTGGAAGATCAGATTTTACGTAAATTATACCCCGCCCCAACCGCACCGGAAGTGCCGCAGGCGCCCAACGGCAAAGTGCTGCCTTTTACTTCTTCTGCCCCAAGCCTTCAGAAAGAGAAAGAAAATACCCGTTGGTGGCAGATGGCGGCTGCCGTGTTGCTGTTGATCAGCGCCGCTGCCAATGTGTACCTGTACAGTTCCTTGCGCAACACCCGCAGTGAACTGGTCAGCGCCCGCCAGAGCACCCGCCTGTATGCCCTGCAAGTGAACCAGCTGGAGCACAAGAGTCTTCAGACGGAGAATCTTTTGGGAGTCCTGCGCAATCCGCAGACCTTGGCCGTGCAACTGAAAGGGGTTCCCCAACACCCTGACGCGCAGGCTACCGTTTTCTGGAACCAGGAGACCAAAGAAGTCTATATGGATCCGGCCAGGTTACCGGCGGCCCCACAAGGCAAGCAGTACCAGCTTTGGGCGCTGGCCCAGGGTAAACCAGTTGATGCAGGCCTCGTGAGAGCCACTGAACGGGCCTTGGTTCAAATGAAAGCAGTGGAAGAGGCCCAAGCCTTTGCCGTGACCCTGGAACCGGAAGGGGGCAGTGTGAACCCCACCTTAGAAGAGATGTATGTGATGGGTACCCATTCGGGCAAATAAAACAGGTCAAATAACGCCACTCCTTTAATAGTTTGTCTCTCTTCCTGTAGATCTCTGATTGGAAAAGCTTTTTTGCCCTGTTTTAGAAAATTCGGCCCTGAAACGCGTAAATGGGAGAGGAAGGCGTTACAACAGAAACCCATATTCGGTTCATCTCACTTAAAAAAGTGTACCCATGGAAAAAACCTACTACAACCCGGCAGATCTAGGCAAGTTTGGCGCCATTGCTGAATTCCAACCTACCCTGGCCGCTAAGTTTTTTGACTACTACGGCGAAGTGTTCAAAGAAGGCGCTCTCACTGAACGGGAAAAGGCCTTGATTGCCTTGGCCGTGGCCCATGCCGTGCAGTGCCCTTACTGCATTGATGCCTACACCACCGGCTCCCTGGAAAAAGGCGCCGACGAAGCCCAGATGATGGAAGCCATTCACGTAGCCGCCGCCATCAAAGGAGGCGCCGCCCTGGTGCATGGCGTTCAGATGATGAACAAGGTGAAAGAAGTGATGATGTAAGGTTTGATTTGGAGATGAGAAGATTTGAAAATTTGAAAATTAGAGGATGTATAAATGATTAAACCCTTTGCTCATTTTTAAAACTGCATAATATCCAAATTTGTACATCTCCACATCTTCAAATTTGCACATCTCCACATCTTCAAATCCTCACATCTCCAAATTTAAGAACATGAAATCCCTAGCCGCCCAAAATAGCCCTTTCGCTGATGCTGGTTTCCAGCTGGAGGTGCTTCGGCAGCCGCTTCCGCAGGGGACGGTTTTTCCGGCTTTTGGGCAACGGCTCCTGGACCATGGGTTGTGGCCCCTGAAGCCCTCCCATATTTCCATCTTGCAGGTCAACCTGGGCAAAATGTGCAACCAGGTCTGCAAACATTGCCACGTAGATGCCGGACCAGACCGCAAGGAGATCATGACCCGGGAAACCATGCAGCTGTGTCTGGAGGTGCTGGCGAAGACCGACATTCCGGTAGTGGACCTGACGGGTGGGGCGCCGGAAATGAACCCGCATTTCAGGTGGTTTGTAGAGGAGATTTCTAAATTAGGCCGCCAACTCCTCGTACGCTGCAACCTCACCATTATCCTCGCCAATCCCAAGTACCATGACCTGCCCGAGTTTTTCCGGCAGCACCGGGTACAGGTGGTATCCTCCCTGCCGTACTTTACCGCCAGCCGCACCGATACCCAGCGGGGAGACGGAGTGTTTGATAAATCCATCAAAGCCTTGAAAATGCTGAACGCCGTGGGGTACGGCCACGAAGACAGTGGCCTCACCCTGGATCTGGTGTACAACCCGGCCGGGGCATTTCTGCCGGGTAACCAAAAGGCGCTGGAAGGTGAATTCAAGCGGCGCTTGCAGCAGGGCTACGGCATCACGTTCAACAACCTCTTTGCCATCACCAACCTGCCCATCAGCCGGTACTTAGATTACCTAATTTCCACGGGCAACTATGAGCCTTACATGGAAAAGCTGGTGAATGCCTTCAACCCCGCCGCGGCCGCCAACGTGATGTGCCGCCACACGCTTTCAGTGGGGTGGGAAGGATCACTCTATGACTGTGATTTCAACCAGATGTTGGATTTGCCGGTAGAGGCTCGCGCCCCGCGCCACCTCCGCGATTTTAACCTGGAAGCACTTTCCTTGCGGGATATTGTGGTGAACCAACACTGCTTTGGCTGTACTGCCGGCGCGGGCTCCAGTTGCGGCGGCGAAACCGTGGCCTGACCATGAACCGTTTCAACCTGTGCTGGTTTGTTTGTTTCCTCCTCTTTCTAAGTTGCAGGCCGCCGGCGGGAGGGCAGGGTCCTTATCCGCTGTATGACTGCCTGCTGTCTGCGCTTTATAAAGATACGGTGCCCACGCTCACACCCCAACAAGTGACTGACTTGCTGGATAAGACACCTGAAGATATCCTCCTTCTAGATAGTCGGTCCGCTGCAGAGTTTCGGGTAAGCCATCTTGCATCAGCCCAATTCCTTGATTTTGAGAAGGTGGGAGATGAACAACTTACCCGGTTGCCAAAAAACAAGACCTTGGTAGTATATTGCACGGTAGGTTACCGCAGTGAACGCCTGGGCGAACAACTGAAGGCTCTTGGGTACCCAAAGGTGTATCACCTGTACGGCGGCCTCTTCCAATGGGTCAAGGAAGGAAGGCCGGTGGTCAATGTGCACGGATCAACCCAAAAAGTGCATGCCTATTCCCGGTTATGGGGTATTTGGCTTAAAGAAGGACAGAAAGTTTATGAGTAAACCCTTACTGCTGATTTTTGTACGCGCGCCTAAACTGGGCAAGGTAAAATCAAGGCTTGCCCAAACCATTGGCCCTGAAAATGCCTTGCAGGTTTACCAGGAACTTCTGCAGACTACCCGTGCGGCTGCAACCCCAATACAAGCCACTAAATGGGTGTGCTACGCCGATGAGATTATGGAGCAGGATCTTTGGGCGGAGGCTGACTTTGAAAAGCACCTGCAACCCTCTTTGCCAGATCTGGGTCACCGCATGCATACCCTATTTGCCAAAGGACTAGTAGAAGGCTATTCCCCGGTGGTGATCATCGGAAGCGATTGCCCTGGGCTCACTGCCGCCCACCTGGAGGAAGCATTTCAAAAACTAACCCAGACAGATTTGGTCCTCGGCCCAGCAAAAGATGGCGGTTATTACCTGCTGGGGCTCAATTACCTGGTTCCTGATTTGTTCGCCAACATTCCCTGGAGTACAGAAAATGTGCTTACCTCCACAGTCGCCGTCGCCGAAGAGTTAGAGTTGGTGGTCTCGTACCTCCCGGTCCTCGCCGATGTGGACGAAGAAGCGGACCTGGCCGCCTGGCCCCACCTGCAAGCCTTGGTGAAAGTCCAGTGAGCTAAGTGACTTGGCTATAATCCAGAAGCCCTTTCAGGTAAGTTAGCGCTCTAAAGGGTAAGTTAAGCTTGCTGAACGATTTTAATTCCGGAGGTGCCAACTGTTTTTACTTCTGTGTTGATTCTCGTTGAAGGCAGTTGAATATGGAATTAGCCAAGGCGCCTGTTTTCTGGCCAATTTTCAGAATACAACCCTAAAATGCGTGCAAGCGGTCATTGGTCCAAACTGGGGTACCTTAGACTAGAACTTACCCTGGTGCTTTCTTGTTTCCTTCGCAAGGCAGCCGCCTTCCAATAATAGACTTCATGAAAAAACATTTAGACCCATCTACCTTAGCCTTCATCCGCGACCTTCGGGTGAACAACCAGCGCGAGTGGTTTGAGGTGAACCGCAGCCGCTACGAGGACGCCCGCCAGGATTTCATCCTTTTTCTAACTACGCTTTTGCAGGGAGCCACTGAATTTGAACCAGCCCTGGAGGGGCAAGCCCCTAAAGACCTGATGTTCCGGATTTACCGTGATGTACGGTTCTCCCATGACAAGCGCCCTTACAAAGACCATATCTGCGCCTACCTGGCCGAAGGGGGCCGGAAGACCATCAACCCGGGTTTTTACCTGCACATCAGTCCCAATGACGGTTCTTTCCTGGCTGGCGGCGTTTGGATGCCCCCCGCCCCGGAATTAAAGGCCATCCGGCAGGAAATTGACTACAACTACCAGGAACTGAAGGAACTGCTTAATGCCCCTGCGTTTAAGAAATACTTTGTCGGTTTGGGCGGAGATAAGCTGAAAACCACGCCCAAAGGCTATGACAGCGAGAACCCCGCCATTACCTTACTTCGGCACAAAAGCTGGAATGCCACCTACATGCTCACTGATGACGTGGTGACCAGTGACCGGTTATATGAAGAATGCCTGGCGGCCATGCAAGCGGTAAAGCCGGTGAATGATTTCTTCCTTAGGCCCATGAAAGAATTGAAGGGAATGGAAGTCTAAGCCGCTTTTGGCTTCTTTTCTAAAAAACTGATCCAAAATAAAAGCGTCTCCTGACTCAGGAGGCGTTTTTATTTGTTCCTCTCGTTCGGCTCATCTCAACCCGCAAAAACGGACGCGTGTTTCTGCCGTTCTTTCCGCCATTCCCACCCTAAGAAGAAGAACACTACCCCATATTCCAGGGCTACCAGCCAAAGGTTCTCTCTGTATGCAGTGGTTTGGTAGGCTGCATAGGAAAGGATTGCCATTCCAGACCAGACCATCGGGAACCTGTAGCGAGTGCCACAGGCCAAAGCCACCAAGGTACTGAGGTACCATGGGTGCACCGTGGTGGAAAGGAAAAAATAGAGGCTCATGAGCCCCAAAGACGCAATCACCAACCAGGGAAAGGACTTAGGCTGGGCCGGCTGCCCGAAGCCCAACCAAAGGGCACCTGCCAAGGTCAGGATAGGTAAGCCAAGGCCTAAAAAGGAAATGAGGTTAAACCCCGCCAACCAAAAGCCCACGGCCCGCAGCAGATAGTACACGCTGGCATTGAACTCAAACTTCTGGAAATACAGGGTAAGGCTGGAACCCAGGTGCGCTACCAAATCAGGGCTAAGGAATGGTGAAAAGAGGAGCAGGAGGGTAAGCCCCACCAGCAGCCCCACCGCCACCGCCTTTGGCCAGCC
The DNA here is from genome assembly GCF_008271745.1 of Rufibacter glacialis. Classification (GTDB taxonomy): domain Bacteria; phylum Bacteroidota; class Bacteroidia; order Cytophagales; family Hymenobacteraceae; genus Nibribacter; species Nibribacter glacialis. The sequence continues at coordinate 501,362 of NZ_VKKZ01000022.1, forward strand.
CAGATACCTGGGGAGCAAGGGCAATAGCAACAGCGGCAACAGTTTGCTTCCCACGGAAAGCCCCAAGCAAACCGCGGCCAGTGCCCACCTTTTCCCGGAGAAAAAGTAAAAAGCGCTCACCAGGAAAAATATCATGAACGCCTCAAAGTGGAGGTTGCCGGTGAGTTCCAGGATCACCGCTGGGTTCAAGGCGTACCAAAGGGCTTGGGCAGGAGGGAGGTGTAGCCGCTGCAGTACTTTGGGCAGCAGCCAAAGAGTACCTGCTTCCGCCAGCATTACGCAGACCCGCATCATCACCACGCTGGCCAGCACGTCTCCTTTGATCAGGGTGCTCACCCAAAAGATGAACTGGCACACCGGCGGATAAACCGAGTAATACTGGGGAGAGTTCAGCGTCTGGTAAAGGGCTGGGGAAAGTCCGGCAGGCAGGGGCGCGCCAACTTCCATCCAATCACTGGGCAAATTTAGGTAAGGATTCAGGCCGTTCTGGAGCAGGTGTCCGTCCCAAAGAAACCGGGCGTAATCATCTGAGAGGGCGGGCATGGCCAACAACAGTACCAGCCGCAATACCAGCCCTAACCCCAGTCCATACCACAAGGGTATTTTGGCCTTCATTTGCAGAAAGTAGGCTAAAAAGGCCAGACTAAACCAACAAAAGAGGCCCCCAAAATCAGTCCGGGCGATTTCATACCCTAAAACGTAAACGGCCGCCAAGGAAAGTATTCCTGAAAAAACCACCAACCAGGAAGGCAGAGGCAAGGCAGAAGCAGGCAATGACTTCATTTGCTATGGCGCCAGGTGTAGAAGAAGACCAAGCCGAACCCCAGGCTTAACATCAGGTGGTAGGGGAGAAACCCATACGTTTGACGTACCACCCCCACGCCAACGGCGAAGAGGAAGTAAAGGCAAAGCAGCCCCTCTAACCAAGCCAAAGGAGGCACCTTGGAGAGCGAATATTGATTCAGGCGCCAGTTGCCTTTCTGTTGCGGGGCTAGGTTGAATTTGGGTGTCCGGACGAAGGGGGTTTTCCGGCCCAGGAACCCCTCCAGCACGGCCAAAGCATTGTGCAACGACAGCCCCAATGACATGACCAGGAAATAGAAAAACCGCACGGGAAACGTCCAGCCGGAAAGGGTGCCGGAGTACAGGTGCCGCTCAGCCGTCCAGTAAAAGAAACCCAGGATCAGGAAACTGACTTTGAACACCGAAGAGTACCCCAATAAGTGCACCACCACGGGGTACCGGTCTTGCACCAGCATGACCGGCACGCTCAGCAAAGCCGCAACCAGCACCGCCACAAACACGCTGCTGTTGAGCAGGTGAAAAAAGGCGAACCATTTAGATAGCCAGGGTTTGTCTGAGCGGAGCACCTGCCAGAGGTGTTTGCGGGCGGTTTCAGCAGCCCCTTTGGTCCAGCGGTATTGCTGCGACCGTAGGGCGGGCATGGTCACAGGCAGTTCTGCCGGTACCGCAATATGTTCCACGTACCTGAATTCCCAGCCTTGCAGTTGCGCGCGGTAGCTTAAGTCCAGGTCTTCGGTGAGCGTGTCTGCGTGCCAACCACCGGCCTCCAGAATGGTTTTCTTGCGCCAGATGCCAGCCGTACCGTTGAAGTTGATAAAGTGGTGGCCCTTGTTTCGAGCCCCTTGCTCCACGGTGAAATGGGCATCTAAGCCAAAGGCCTGTAATTGGGTAAGCAAAGAGAAGGACCGGTTAAGGTGCCCCCAACGCGTTTGCACCACGCCCACCCGCGCGGAGGTGAAATAGGGAAGGGCTTGGCGCAGGAAATCGGGCGCAGGTAAAAAGTCGGCGTCAAAAAGGACAATGAATTCCCCCGTGGAAAGAGGCAGGGCATGTTGTAAGGCTCCGGCTTTGTACCCGGTTCGGTCTGGCCGGCGAACTTGTTGAATGGAGAGCCCCTGCCGTTGCCCTTTCTCCACCTCCCGCGCCACCAGGGCCACGGTCTCATCTGTGGAGTCGTCTAAGACCAGGATCTGCAGCAGTTCCCGGGGGTAGTCTAAGGCCGCTACGGCCCGCAGGAGGCGTTCAGCCACATATACCTCATTGTACAGCGGAAGTTGCACCGTCACGGTGGGCCACTGGTGAAGCGGCGCCGGTTCCTTTTTTGGCCTTTTCCGGTAGTGCCGGTACAAGACCGTCAGGTGCAACTGGACCGCGCTGTAGAGAAACAGGAATACCAGACAAGCCGCATACAGCACCAGCAACGTTATTTCCAGCCCTTCCATGTTATGTTACTTTCTGCGGTAGTGCTTGCCAATGGTCCAAAGGATTTTATAGCCCGCAAGTACCACGCCTTTGACCGTGCCGGAGATTTTGGAAACCCCAATCCGTTTGCGGTAGGTAACGGGTACCTCAGTGTACCTGATGTTCTGTTGGGCTGCTTTCAACTGCATTTCCACGGTCCAGCCATAGGTGCGGTCTTGCATGTTCAACTGGCAAAGGGCTTGCGTGCTGATGGCCCTGAAAGGACCCAGGTCTGTGAAACGAGCGTTGTACAGACTGCGGAGCAGCGTGGTGGCTAGCCAATTGCCGAAGATCTGCGGTATTGTCATAGAACCCGGCTCCCGTTGTCCCAGCGCCCTTGATCCTATCACCAGGTCATAGCCTTGGGTGAGAAGGGGGTGCAGCACTAGGGGGATTTCCTCTGGATAGTCAGAAAAGTCGCCGTCCATGAAGAGGATAATGTCTGGTGGGGGGACCTGATTAAGAGCATGGGCAATACCGGTGAGGCAAGCCTGGCCATAGCCCTGCCGGGGCTCCCACACCACGGTGGCACCGGCCTGGGTTGCCACCTGCCCGGTGCTATCCGTTGAATTGTTATCCACCACTATGACCTGCTGCACCAGTTCCCGGGGAATGCCGGCTACCACTTTCCCAATGGAAAGGGCTTCATTATAGGCCGGAATAATGACGGTGATCTGAGGCATGTTAAACAAAGATGGGTAAATTCACCTGCTAAAACTAATTTACCGCCCATCTCACAGGAATGGTGTTGTTGATCGAATCGGACAAACAAACCGAGGCTATTCTATCTGAGGAGGAAGTAGCATTTGGTAGACACAGTCTTCGGCTGAAAAAATATGTTAACTAAAAAAAGGATTGCTCTATGAAACACACCTACCTCACCATAATTTTAAGCTTTTGGGCGGCAGGTGCCGTGGCGCAAGGCGTTCCGGATACTGACATCTTTTTAGTACCGCTGAAAAAACAGAAGGAAACTTACCAGGTAGGTGCGCCCCTCAACATTACCCAGCGGCCAGGGTATGACAACCAGCCCAGCTTCACGCCAGATGGGAAATCGGTGCTGTATGCTTCCCAGCGCAACGGGCAACCCACTGATATCTACCAGTATTTCCTCAAGGAGAAGAAGACTTCGCAACTGACGGCCACGCCTGAGGCGGAATATTCTCCCTTGGTTATGCCAGACGCTCAATCGTTCACGGTGGTGCGGGGCAAAGAGCAGCACCTGTGGCGTTTCCCGCTGAAGCCGGCAGCCAGCTCGCCTGCCTTGGTCTTGCAAATGCCGCAGTTGATCGGGTACCACGTGTGGTATAACCAGGATTCTATGTTGGTGGCCGCTTTCCCGGAAACGCCTCCCATGAGCCTTTACCTGGCAGTACCCGGTAAAAAAGAGCCGGTGAAGTTGGAAGAATCTGTGGGGCGGTGCCTGCAGAAGGTGCCCAGGCAGCAGGCCATCAGTTTTTTGGTGCCCGTTTCTGATGCGGTAGCCGACATTAAGCTTATCCATCTGAAAACCATGGAGCGGGAAACCTTAGTACAGGCCTTGCCGGGCAGCCAAGACTATGCCTGGACTCCAGACGGCCAACTGCTCATGGCCCAAGGCAGCAAGATCTTCCTCTTTCGCCCCGGAGCCGGTGGTAAGTGGAAGGAGGTCGCCGACCTCAGCACCAAGGGAATCAAGAATATTACCCGGTTAGCGGTTAGCCCTACTGGTAAGCACCTCTCCTTTGTAGCCACCCTTTGATTTTGTAGCTTAATTGAAAGGCTTTTTCCGCCTGTTTTTAAAGAAACAGGCGGAAAAAGCCTTTTAGGCAAAAATGGAAGATTCTTATGGTTGCCGGTATATCTGGCCACCCTTCATCACCAAGTTCACTTTGCGTAACGCTGAAATGTCTTTGAGGGGATCCCCAGCCACGGAGATGAGATCCGCTAATAAACCAGTCTTCACGCTGCCTAGCCGTTGGTCCAGGTGGAAGAGGCGGGCATTGCCCGAGGTGGCGGCGCGAAGCACTTCCAGGGGAGACATCCCATATTCCACCAGCATTTCCAGTTCCCGGGCATTGTCGCCGTGCGGGAAAACCCCTACATCGCCGCCTGCGCTGATGGGTACCTTGGCGGCCAGGGCTGCTTTGAAACTGGCCCTTTTCTGGGTGATACGCAACGGTTCTGGATCCTGGCCTTTGCGCCAGCCGTTGTATTGCAGAATGGCGTCGCCGGCGGCCAGGGTAGGGCAGAGGGCCACCTTGCGTTTGGCCATTAGTTTGAAAACTTCCGGCGTGCCGCCGTCACCGTGTTCAATGGTTTCTACGCCGGCCTCTGCTGCCCGGCGCATGCCTTCTGGGGTGCTGGCGTGGGCCACTACGGGGCGGCCGCTGCTGGACGCGATCTCTACTATCAGGTTCAGTTCTGAGAGGGTGAAGGTAGGCATGGCTTCGCCGTTCGGGCCCCAGCGGTAATCAGCGTAGACTTTAATGATATCGGCCCCTTTGCCAATCTGATCGCGCACCACTCGGGAAATCTGGTCTATGCCGTCGGCGGCTTCGGCACCTTGCGGCACCTCAAAGGCCGGATCAAATCCTTTTGGGCCATAACTTCCCGTGGCAATCAAGGCTTTACCCGCCACCAGCATCCTGGGACCGGGAATTATGTTCTGGTCAATGGCCTGCTTCAGGCCCACGTCCGCGAATTCAGCTCCTTCAGAACCCAGGTCCCGTACGGTGGTAAAACCGGCCAGCAGCGTGTTGCGGGCGTGCACGGTGGCTCGGGCTACCCGCAGGGCATCGGCTTCTTTGAGTACCTGGTCGTTCCAGGAGGTTTCGTTGTAGGGGTGCAGCAGCAGGTGCGAATGCCCCTCGATCAAGCCCGGTAAAAGCGTCTGGCCCGGCAGGGAAATGACCCGCGCGTGGGCAGGCACCGTAACGGAGGTGGCAGGCCCGGCGGCGGTGATGCGGTCTCCTTGGACCACTACCACCCACCCTTGCCGCATCTGCTGGCCATCAAACACCTGGTTTGGCTTCAATACGAAGGTTGAATCTGTTTTAGGGCTTGTTTGGGCAAAACCCTTTAAAAACGACAGAAAAACCATGACCAGCACGAGCAGGGCTGGCCAGGGAAAAGCTCTCCGAAGAATATTAGTGCGCATACCACTCTCCCTTCGCGATAAGCTGCACCTGGCCCCCCACCTGGAGGTCATATTGCTCCTCGGCGGCTAGCGAGCCTTGCAGTTTGATGGTGGAGTCGCGTTTCAGTTCATAGCCCTGCTCCACCAGCAAGTCTAGGGGGCCTTCTCCGAAATAGCGGTGTTTTAATAAATAAGCCAGGAAACAGCCGTTGGCGCTCCCAGTGGCGGCGTCTTCAATCACCTGACCGTTCTCCAGGGCCAGCATGCGGGCATTCACCTGGTGGTCTGCGGAATAGGTTTGCGGGCAAAAAAAGTACAGGGCCACGGAAAGCCCATCTGGCCGTTGCGTCTTGTACAGGCCATGGTGCTGGAGAAAGGCAAACAACTGGTCTGGTTGGAGCTTCAGGCGCTGTATGTCTTCCAGTTTCTGGAGGGGAATGAGGAGGAAAGGCAGTCCCGTGGAGACTTCCTGTACCGGAAACGAGGGGTGTAGGCTCTCTTGTGGCAGTCCTATGAGTTGAGCCAATTCTTCTTGCGGCACCTCTTTCCCAAAAACCGGATTGATTTGCCGCATGAGCAGGAAATCTGGGGTATCATGGGAATAGGTGAAAGTCACCGGGATCTGCCCCACCTTCAGGTGAAGGCTAAGTTCAGGAACTGGTTTCTGTAGCACGAATTGCTGAAGAACATAGGCAGTGCCCAGCGTGGGATGTCCGGCAAAAGGAACCTCATATTCCACGGTGAAAAAGCGGCAAGCAAACCCTTGGGTACTCGCTTGCCAGGAAAGGATAAATGAAGATTCCGCAAACCCGATTTCCTGCGCCATCTGCTGCATTTGATGGGTGGTGAGGTCTTCTGGCGGGAGAAATACAGCCAATTGGTTGCCTTTGTAAGGCGCATTGGCGAAGACATCTACAATGTAAAAAGGAACCGGTTGCATGGCCGGAAGTTATGAACTATCTGTTACAAGAAGTAGGGCGGGGTGAGAGATTTTTACCGATCCGGGATTTAGAGGTCATTTCTGGAAAACACCCCTAAAATAAAAGTAGGGCCTCCCTTGAAAGGGAAGCCCTACTTGATATTGGGAGGAAAAGGCAACCTCAGGAAATAGAGATTTGGCTATACCTGGCTTGCACGAACATGAAGATACCATAGCCTATGAGGCCCAAAGCTACAATTCCCAACAGCACATTCCCGAAAGGGGAGGTTTGTAAGAAGGTGAAGGCATCTTCTGTGCCGCCGGCACCTTCCGGTTGCTGTGCCCAGGCTGCGCGGGCAAACAAGAAACCAATAATACAGAAGACAATTCCCCGCGCGGCATAACCAGCTTGCCCGGCTTTTTTAAGAAAATCGAACCGATCTCTGGGCAACCCTTTAACCTCTTTCATAAAGGAAGCGGTTGCTGCTTTTCTTAGTTGGTTAAGCCCGTTGCCAATGGTTATTAATCCTATAAGGATGGCTACATATTTTCCGTAGTCATGGCTTAACAATTCAGTAAGAACAGATTGTTCTTTGCCGCCGCTGCTGCCGGCACTGCTTTGGTTTCCTGTTCCTATTTTAAAAGCTACAAATGCCAAAGAGCCATACAGCAGACCACTAAATGCGTACGCCAACCGTTTGCCAATCCCTTTCGCGCCTGATCCTTTGTTTTCGGTATCTTTAATGGCTTGCGTTAATCGCCAAAGGGCATACCCAAACAACCCGGCAGCTAATATCCCTAATAAGAATCCGCCCCCGGGAAACTCTTTGACTTGTCGCAGGGCATCTGTATTGGAGGCTTTTTCTCCCCCTATTCCAAAGGCGAACATTGCCGTAAGAACCCCAATGAGAATATATACCAATCCTTTTGCCACATATCCTGCTTTTGCAAATGATTCAATCCAATCTTTGTGTTGTTCCTTCATTTTAATCTTGTACTACTTTAAATGGAATGGGTTTTTGTCTTTCGATGTATGAGTGCCTTTTAGTTATTACCTTGGTTTGGCATTAGAATTTTATAGTTGAAGTTGGTTGAATGTTTAGATGAATTTTTTTTTAAAGATGATTTGTTATTTATTACTAATTAAAAATTAATTAAATAAAAAATGTTAACGATGGATTTTGGATGGAATAGAAAAGATAAAAATATTAGCATTCTGGTGGAGGAAACTTTCTTGTAACCTGTTCATGGCTCCGTCTTAGTTGAATTCGGATCTTTTAGTACTTCAAGTAAGTCTTCAGGTTTGAATTTGTAAACTACTGACCATTATTAAGAAAGATCAGGTGATTGTATGTTTTGCTTTAAGTGGATCGCATTTAGTCATTTTCTGCGGTAAGGAAGGAGTAAGGATAGTTTTACCTGTCGTTTCAGATGGCAAACCAAACCTTCCATAGATTTACTCTTCTCTAGGTTCTGTAAATACGATTTTATAATAGGTGAGTTGTGAAAAGGAAATGATAAGGTATTAAGCACAAGGTTTAAGGAGTTTCATTTTTTTGTTTGAAGGTTGTTTTTAGAGCCTAATAAATAATGATCTGATTTATGGTGTAGATATTGTGCGTAAAGGGTAATAGTAGAATAGATGTTTGTAATTGTTGAAAATACGTATCTTTTAGAGGCCTTTTGGAGTTAACGTGGTTGAATAAAATATTAATATTAAAATAATTTTACTATAACAATTGCAAGGGTTTATGATAAAAACTTGTTTAGGATTTCTACTATTAAGTTTTCTTTGAATACTAGTTAACTTAATTCAATTAATAATATGGCAATTTTAAAAATATTAAACTAAAGAATGTATTAACAAATTTTATAATTAATTTATATGATTTAAAATAACAGTGTTAAAATTATATAAGTGATATATTAGTGATGCAGCTGTTGTTGTAATAAAATGTGGCAAATAAGGCTTATGAAAATATATTTTAAGTTGTTTTTTATTGTTAGATGCGGTGCAGAATTTGAGTAATTGTTTTAGTTTGAGTAAAATAAATTAGAGTCTTTGTTGCTGCGTGAATTATATCGAATGCTTTAGAGCTTATTTATTTTATGAAAACGTTTAGATTTAAACCTTATTAAGGTTTAAATCCGCTTTTTAAAAGCATATTAAATTTTTAATGGCCAATTCAAGGAGCCAAAAAACAGCCATAAAAAGTAAGAGTGGATGAAGAAGGAAGGCGTTCAAGCATGCTTAGGAACTAGGTTAGACTTGACCACGGAACGGGAGGACAAGGTGGTCTATTTCAATTTCTAGTGGAAGGGAGGGTTTAAAAGTTAAAAAAGGCTTGGAAGAAATAAAAGGATGCAATACATTTGTACCACCAAATCAGGAACAGCCTTTTGGGATTTGCGCACGTGGTGAAACTGGTAGACACGCCATCTTGAGGGGGTGGTGCCTTACGGGTGTGGGAGTTCGAATCTCCCCGCGCGCACATTGAGTATAGAAAAGCCCTGTAACTTAGATAGTTACAGGGCTTTTTTGTTTTAGAGGAAAACCAAAGATTTTAATATTCTGCCCCTACTGGAGAACCATACTTTTTAAGGAGACCTACTGCTATTCAGTCTTAGTGTACCTAGTATAAGATCCTAGATAATTCTCCCCTTCATGATAGGCAATGGAAGGGCTACGTACTGCGTTTGGAAAGGAAAAGCTGTACTCTTTGAACTTTCTAAAGGGAATGCAGTAAACCTAATCTGTCCTATATCAACAGAGAATCTATGAAAAGAGGTAAAGTAATAATTCCCCTTGGTTTATTATTGAGCGTTTCCACAGGCATGTACTTGCTTCGGCAAAAGCATGAGACTGGAGGAGGGGAGAAACGGCTAACACAAAGCCGTGGGGGCCATGAGCAGCCCTTACCAGCACAGGTGAATGGCCAACTCTAAGGCTTTCAGGTATTTACCGCCCTTACATACTGTAGTTTTGAAACCCCCACACTAAAAAAGACTGCCTCCAGGGCGGTCTTTTTTAGTGTGGGGGCACTTTATCTTTATCGTGTTCTTGGGGCATGAAACATCAATATAATAGCAGCATTGCCTTTTTTGAAACGGAAAGCTTGGTAAGGTCCTTTACCCAGGTGTTTCATTAGCAAGTGTACCAAGTCTTGAGTAGTGCAGGCAACTTGATCACTTTTCTTTTGAGGCAATACTTTCCACCGGCCTTTTGAGTGGAGATAATCGTGTAAATACTGATTTTGGCCTAGTTAAGGCAAAACAGGCAAAAACCGGTTTGATTATTGTCTCACTATTTTCCTGATCTGTAAATGGAATTCAGGTGGGAGGCGCAGGTGAAAAAGAGAAATAAGATGAACGCACTGCACATGCAAGGGGCTGTTAGCCCCTATTATGTAATCCGGGATGGGGTACCCTTGGAGAAGGCTTTTGTGAGTTTCTACCAAGCTTACATGTATGCCCTTAACCTTTTTGGCAATGAGGACTTCCTGGTTCATAAAAAGGGCTGGTAGGCGCTTGTTGCGGGGCGAGAACTGCCGTTGGGGGGGCAGTCTTGGAATGGTGTCTCGCTTTATTAGCCGGCAATGCGAACTGGCATTGCACTTGTCGGGCTCCTTTACCTTCTTTATACCTCCAGGGCTTACGTCTTTGGCCTTTCTAGTTTCTTAAACCACTGGCTTCTTCCTCTTAAACAGGCTTTAGAAAACCCATTTACCATCAGCATGAAGATCAGGTTCTCAGCCTGGGTCTAGGCATATACAGGGTGGAGGACAAGGATGGTACAACCACCCCGCCTTTTCAGAGCTTAAGAGGACCTCCTTGGTACTGTGATAATTGTCACCACCCCAAAGCCTGTTTTTGCTCCATTTTGAAGTTTATGCCTCCGAGATGCCTTGTTAAACTGATTAGATCCTTGAAGGGGTTCATACGCTTTATAGGGGAAGTTAAAATTCAGCACAACCTTGGTACTGATTTTAAAATTAGTATAATCCAAAACTATATTTATTTTCTTTAATTTATTGTATATTAGGTAAATAAAGTGTTAAAGCGTAACGCCTTATGAAGCTAATGCGATTACCGGTGGTAGTTTTTATACTGTTGCAATGCTGGATTTGCCAACCAGTAATGGCTAGGCAGATACCCGATAGCCAGGAGGAGGTAGTTGACAGTGCCACTGCCGCCCAGTTTGGCAATGCCTCAGATCCGGCCGAAGCTGCTTCCTCTACAGAATCCGCCGCTGCCAAAAGGTACACCTTCGGGACCGGGAAGAACCCCAGAACCAAGGCTGATTTGGCCCGCGAACTTTCTTTCTGCGTGCTCGGGTTTGGAGTTATTATGATGGGGCTGTTGGTGCATGTCATCAAATGTAGCCACATTGAGAAAGAGAACATTGTACGGGTTTTAATGGTGACGCTCATCATCATCAGCACCCTCTTCCTCATCACCGCCGGCTATAGCAACGACCAGATTGCTCCCGCCATCGGGTTGTTAGGTACGGTGGCCGGATACCTGCTCGGGAAGTCTTCTTCTCCCACGTCAAATGATCAACCTAAAGGATAATGGAAACCTGTATGATCCAGAGTATAAGGTGTCTCCTCCTATGGATAGTGCTGCCCTTACTAGGCGGTTGTGCGCAACCGATGAAGGAGCAATCAGGGGAGACGACAACAGAGAATACCTCTACTGCTCCAGAGCAACCATCAGACTCGGCGGCACTGCCAACGCAGGATACCATGATGGTAGGGAGTCCACCACCTCCGCCCCCTCCGCCGCCGCCTCTACCAGAGGTCATGGATCCACTGGAAATTGATGATGTCACCATTGTAAATGAGACAGGCATCAACAATTTTACCATCCTGTACAGCTTTGATGGCAGCCATTGGAATCCTATGGTGATAAAAGTAGGAGGGATGGCGGCGGTGCCGGTCAATGATGATAAAGAAGTGTATTTGATGGTGATCGACAAGAAAAACCGCAAATCAACCAAGAAGGTGGTTCCTTCAGGGAAAGAGGTAGCAGTTTACCGCGATACGAAAAATCAAAAGTATGCCTTCCGTTTCCATTAGCAGACAGTCCCAATAGGAAATACTTGCTTACCTCAGGCCTAAGCAAAATTTGAGAACTTTGCTGCCAATCCCCTGCAGACAAGATCACCTGAATCATCTATAAATAAGCCCCTGCCGCTAGCTAGCTTGAAGGGCAGTGAGCTATTATCACTGATACTGTTAAGGTCTGGAAGCACTGTCTGAGCTTGGTCTCATGGCGCCGTGCACTACTTCTCCTTTTGCTGGGGGTACTTCTTCTCTGGCCAAAGCAGGTGCTGGAGAGGCTTGTCCAGGATAGGAGGCAGGAATTTGGTCTCCCAGCAGTCTGCCCCAAGGTTGGAGGTATTCAATTCGGTCGAAGATGATTTTCAAGACAGCCACCAAGGGTATGGATAGAAACATACCTGAAACGCCCCACAAAGCACCTCCCAACAATACCGCCAAAATGGAAATCAAGGCGTTGATCTGTACCTTAGAAGAGACAATTCGGGGTACCAGCACATTATTGTCCAGGAATTGGATGACGGCATAGGCGCCTATGATCCCTAACTGGGTGGTATACCCCTCGCTGGAAACAGTGGCCATAAGCACCGGTAATAGAATAGCGATAACCCCGCCCACATAGGGAATCATGTTCAGAATGGCCCCTATCACGCCCAACAGAATGGCATAAGGAACACCCAGCAGCAGAAGGGCGGCTGAATTCAGGAAGGCTACAATAGAGGCCTCAATCAAGAGCCCCACAATATAGCTTTGCACCGCTGATTTGGTTTCATGGAGGATTTCCGCCACATAATGGCTGTTTTTATAGGAAAACACCTCAAAAAGGAAATTCAGAATGAGGGGCTTGTACAAGAGGAAAAGGAACACATACACCGGAATCAGGAACAGCAGACTGAAAATGCCCAGTACGCTACTGACCGTTTTTCCCAACAACGCCGTTCCACTATTGGCCGTTTCTTTCAGAAACTGGGTTTGTTTCTGAATACTGATCCCAAAAGTATTTTGGGCAAAATTCTGGATTTGCGTCAGGATCTGCGTGAACTTCAGCTTAAGGGCTGGTACCATCTCCCCAAATTGCATGATCTGCGCCGACAAAAGGTAAAGCAGCACCCCCACCACCACCATGGCTACCAATAACGTGAGCAGGATAGACAATACCGGGGGAATCTTCAGGCGCATTAACCGACTGTTCAAGGGATTGAGTAGAATGGCCAGCAGCAGGGAGAACGCAATGGGTACAAGAATGTCTGTGAGAATGTAGAGGGCATATACCAGCAAGATGATTCCCAATAAAACCAAGGTGCTTTTCTTGTAGAACTGATCGGTAGAAGTCATGGACCTTTTTACTGGTTCTTTTTTGTAATGTTTACATTATCAAAGAGTTATTTTACAGGTTTTTGTTCATTAGAAGCAAGAGATTACCCAGGTGGAAGGCATTGCCCCGGTTGTTCCAAGCCCTTGCTCTAAACTCCTTAAAGACTTGTGAACTGAGCAGCTTTTATATTTTTAAATACTTTCCTGAAAAACAACCTGTTTTCAGGAGCATCGTTCTCTGTTCTTGCCCATGGCCCCGATGGGTCTTAATTCCGCAGGAAGCTGGTGCAGGGTAAAGTTCAAAAAGAGCATGGGACGAACCCTTCCCAGAAGAAGAGCCTATCCTTAAAGTGGAATAGGGTACTGCCTGGCTTATTGGTCATTTCTTAGGCAACCAATTGGAAGTCTGGAACTTTAAGGGCAATACAAGGTACAGTTGAGTTGACCAAAACCGTACGCATTTGGTTCTGGATGGGGGTAGGCGCTGGAAAGGATAGAAAGTGGAAAGCCTCAGTCTCGGTTTAGGAAATAGGGGGAAGCTATCCTTGATAAGATCAAAATCAAAAGGGTTCCGCCTAAAAACCTAACTTCGGCAAGTGAAAGACCAACCAAACTATGGGCTGACCTTATTTATAGGCAGTTTTCAGGAAATAGGCTGCAAAGGAAGGAGAAGAAATCAGAACGTCTGTTTAAAAGGGTTCTGGGGCTTCACCAGCAACACTTTTTCCCTTTCCACTACCACGGAGCCGGGGGTAGCGCCTTTTGGTTTTCTGACGTACTTTTTGGGCGTGTACAAGACAGGGCAGAGGCTGTCGCTCTTTCGCTTAGAGTAAAAGGCCGCTAACTGGGCGGCAGCTTCAAGCACGGGGGTAGGAAAAGCCTTGCCCGCTTGGAATTTGATCACCACGTGCGATCCAGGCACATCTTTGGCGTGGAGCCACAGGTCGTCTTTGTGGGTGTGCTTCAGGGTAAGTTTGTCGTTGGCTTTTGCGTTTTTGCCCACCAGAATCTTGAATCCAAGCGTTTCAAAGGTGTGGTAGGGGAGGTCTACCTGGGCCACCGGTTGGTTTGGGGTGTGTTTTTTGAGAAACTGCCGCAAAGCAGGGGCGGTATCCATGCTTTCCAGTTCTTGCAGCTCCTTGGTGAGGCGTTCCACCTCTTCCTCCTTCCGGGCGGCCCGTTCTTCCAGCAATTGCCGTTCAATCTTTTGGTTCTTGGCCTTCTTGTACAGGCGCTCGGCGGTTTTCTGCGGTGTCTCGGTTGCGTTGAGCTTTATCAGCTGCGTAGTGCCGGCGTAGAAATCAAAAAGTTCTGCCTCCTTGCTACCTGCCGGAATGTTAGTCAGATTCGCCATGATTACATCAGCGGTTTGGGCGTAGGGGGTGCCGTGGTGCCATTGCTCCAACTGTTCCTGGATCTGCCACCAGATTTTCTGGGCTCCCTCCAGTTGCTTGCTGAGCTGCTTATGCGAGGTAGCGTAGTTCTTCTGGAAATACTCCTGGGCCCGGTACTGGGGCACAAAGGCATTCAAGGCCGTAATGGGGTCTGTGAAGGTCTCGGAAACCTGGCCCAACGGCAGTAGCGAGAGCCGCAGCAACTTCTGGACCGTGATAAGGTAGTAGTGGGGTGGGTTCTCCAGCAAGGCCAGCATTTCCTCTACCTGTTCCCACTGCTTATCTGGTGAAAGCGCAGCGTAGTTCTTTTCCTGCAGGTACAGCAAAGGAACCTCACCCAGGGTAGGTAAAAGCTTCTTGAGGTTCTGGGGCGCCTGCAGGAACGCTTCCTTGGTCAGGTGCCAGGTATGGTCCATGGTGCGGTAATCCAGGTCCAGGTCTTTGGAGAGTTTCTTATGGAAAAGCTCTGTGGCCTGGTCCTGCTCATACAACACCACGTTAGACCGGTTCCCGAACAATTTGAACAGCAACACCTTCCCGTTCGTGAACCGGACGTAGAAGCTGCGTTCCTGCTGGTGCCCGCGCACCTCCAGAACTTCTTCCCCCACCAAACCAGTGAAAAGGTCCACCGAGTTTTGGCGGGCCCGGTTGAACGTCTGCGGGAACTGCAGGCTGGAAAAGGTAGGTGTTTGAATGGCTTTCAGGTAGAATTCCTTTTCCTCCTGGTAGAAGGCCAGCACCAGTTCATCTTTCTCCTGGCTGAAGGCGGCCTGCAAGGTGAAACCCTTAAGCTGCTGATCAAGTTTCTGGGCTAATTTCCGTAAAAAGAAGTAATTCTGGTGCACGGCTATAGGGTAAGCGAAAGGCCATCATAGGCGAGCCTCACAAAAGAAGGAAGTTCTTTCTCTACCCGCTGGTGTAAGCCCAGCAGGTGGCTGATGTGGGTGAGATAAGCTTGTTCAGGGGCCAGTTCCTCTAAGACAGTAAGAGCCTCAGACAAGGAGTAATGGGAGATGTGGGGTTCCTTCCGGAGCGCATTGAGAACGATCACCTTGGAGCCCTTTACCTTCTCCTTCTCCTCTTCAGAGATGTAGTTGGCGTCTGTGATGTAAGTGAAATCCCCTATCCTGAAGCCGAACACGGGCAGCTTGTGGTGGAGCACATGAATAGGGGTGACGGGAATGCCCTGCACCTCAAAAGGCTCGTTCTGGATGGGGTGGAGTTCAACCCGAGGCACCCCGGGATAGGTGGAGTTGGTGAAGATATAGCTGAACTCCTGTTTCAACTGGTTCAGCACCCGCTGGTCGGCGTACAGGGGCATGTCAAGGTGCTGCATGAAATTGAAGGCCCGTATGTCATCCAGCCCCGCTGTGTGGTCTTTGTGCTCGTGCGTGAACAAGACGGCGTCTACCCGTTTCACCCGTTCCCGCAGCATCTGTTGCCTGAAATCAGGCCCTGAGTCAATAATGAAGGATTTTTGCCCCACTTCCACCAACACAGAAACCCTGAGCCGTTTGTCTCTGTAATCCAAGGAGCGGCATACCTCGCATTCACACCCAATGACGGGTACGCCCTGAGAGGTACCTGTTCCTAAGAAGGTGATTTTCACGTAGTGGATATGGTTTGGTGTTTGATGGCCAGGTACAGTTCCTGGCTTTCGGGGCGTAGGCTCTCCGGAAGGATGTCAACTGCCCGCAGGATCTCTACCAGACAGTTGACCTTGCCCTCCAAAGGGAAGTATTTATTTACCACCGCTACCTTGGTATCTTTCAAGATACAGAACCCGGACTTGAAAGTACCCTTCTCATACCGCAGCATGTATTCAGACTCGGCAAAAATATCTTCTAGCCTGTTTAAAAAAGGCCGGGTATACTTGATCTGCATAGGTAAGAAAAGAATTCCGCTTAGTGCACGTACTCTTTTACGGTTTGCACCAGCATGTCAAAATCCAAAGGCTTGGGCAGATAGGCATTGATGCCGGCCTCTTTGAATTGCTCCAGCGTATAGTTGTTGGCGTTGCCGGTGACGGCAATAATAGGAATCTGGGCGATCTGCGGATCCTGGTTGGCCCTAATCTCCTTGGTGCACTCCATGCCGTTCTTCACCGGAATGTTCAGGTCCATCAAAATGGCGTCAATTTTCTGGTCTTGCACCTTCTTCAGAACCTCCCCGCCATTCTTGGCCGACACTACCGTATAGTTCTGTAGTTCCAGGATTTTCTTGGTAAGGTTCAGAATGACAGAGCTATCCTCTGCAATCAAAATGGTTTTATTCTCGGCCATGGCTAGTTCGATAAGATTATATTTCGATAGTTTGCTCTAAAATTAGTAAAACTTGACTCCAAATCAGAGAAGGTGGTATCAACAAATGTGAATTTTCCCTTTTTTATGTCGTGTTCCAGGGTTTGGGCCAAGGTAGAAACGGAGTCAAGACCCAAGGTGGAGGCAGTTCCTTTGATTTGATGCAGTGTACTTAAAATGCCTTCATAATGTTGTGCGGCCACTTCTCGTCTGGCTTCGTCCAATAATTCTGAGGTTTCTTCCTCAAATTCTATGTACAGTTGTAAGGCGAATTCATCGCCGCCCAGGTCTTTCAATTGCTCCAGCACGTGCAGGTTCATGGAGAATTCTGTTTTCTCCTGGTTCTGAAGCGGCAAAGGAGTGGTTTCTTCCAGAGGCGTGTCAGCGGGTACCCCATTGCCGTACCATTTCAAGATCCGCTCATGCAAGTCAGAGATTTTAACGGGCTTGGAAACATAATCGTCTAACCCCTCACTCATGAATTTTTCCGCATCATCTTTCATGGAATAGGCGGTCATGGCAATGATAGGAGGGCAGTTGGTCGCCAGCAGCTTCTTAAGTTCCTGGGTTGCGGTTACCCCATCCATTTCCGGCATCTGGATGTCCATGAAGATGAGGTCATACCGTTTCTGGGTGGCTTTCTCAATGGCCTCGAAGCCATTAGAGGCCAGATCGGCAGTACAGCCCATGCGTTCCAGCAGCTTCAGGGCCACTTTCTGGTTGATCTGGTTGTCATCTACCAGCAGCAGGACCGGTTCTGGAGAAAACTGGCCAATGGCGTCTAACTCCTTGGATGACTGCAATTGCTCATGGATCTGCTTGATGTTCTCCGCCTCATGGCAGACAATGGTGAACCAGAAGGTACTACCCTGGCCCAGCACCGATTCTACGCCTATCTCTCCGCCCAATAATTCACTTAACTGTTTGGAGATGGCCAGCCCCAGACCAGTGCCCCCGAAGGACTTGGAAGAGGAATTGTCAAGCTGCGTGAAGTTGGTGAACAGCAACTGGATGTCCTCCTCACTGATGCCAATGCCGGAGTCGTTTACCCTGAACAGCAGTTTATGCTCATCTCCCTCGCCGCCCACTCTGCTCACCTCCACGCTCACCGTGCCTTCATTGGTGAACTTGATGGCGTTGGAGGTCAGGTTAGACAATACCTGCAATAGCCGGGTTTCATCTGTGACAATGTAACGGGGCGTATCTTCAGAGATGTCATAGGTGAAGGTGAGGTCCTTCTGGATGGCCCGGTTAGAGAACAGGGCATGGGTCCGCTCCAGCGCATAGAACAAGTCAATGCCGGTTTCGTGCAACTGGAGTTTTCCGGCCTGTATTTTGGAAAGATCCAGAATATCATTCAGGATATCCAGCAGGGCATCAGAGGACTTTCTAAGCGTTTCAATATAGTCCATCTGCTCCGCGTTGTTGGCGGTATGGTGCAGCACGTCAATCATGCCAATGATGCCGTTCATGGGGGTTCTCAACTCATGGCTCATGTTGGCCAGGAACTGGTTTTTAACCTGGAGCGAGTTCTCTGCCAATTCTTTGGCTCTGATGAGTTCCCGCTGGGTGTCTTTCAGTTCCGTGATGTCACGGCAGACACCTTCAATGGCAATAGGTTCCTTGTCAGCGTTCAGGATGAGGCGCGAGTTGATCAATACCTCAATCTCCTGGTTCTGGCGGGTAAGCAGGGAGGTCTCAAAGTTCCGGACGCTTCGCTGGTTGAAGAGCATGCGCAGGAGCTCGTCGCGGTCTTCAGGGCGGGCGTACAGTTGGTCTGCATTGAGCCCCATGGCCTCGTTGGGCAGATACCCCAGCACTTCCTGCACGGAGGGGCTGATGAGCTGGAACTCACCCGCCATGTCGGTCTTGTAGTACAGGTCCTGGAAAGACTCAAAAATCTGCCGGAACTTCTCTTCATTGACCGCCAGTGACATCTGGGAGATCTTCTTCTCTGTAATGTCCAGGGCGATGGCCGACACATCTTCAAAGCTACCGTCTTCCAGGTAGATAGGGTTCAGCAACACTTCCCGCCAGGCACTAGAGCCGTTGGAATGGTGGAGCTCTATCTCAAATTGCTGAGCCTGGCCAGCAAAAGCCAGTTCATAGGTTTCCTTCATGCGGTGGAAATAGCCCTGCGTGATGGTTTCCCCTACCAACTGACTTAATTTGATTCCCAGCAGCGGCACGTTACCGGTCCAGGAATGGATCTCGTTGAAGAAATTCTGGTTGAAGGAGGTAAGCTGGTATTGCCGGTTAACCGACCACATCAAGTGGGTGCCGCTTTCAAAAATAGCCTTCAGGCGGGCGTTCTGGATGGTGATCTGCTCTTCGTTCCGTTTCCTTTCAATGGCCAAAGCCACCTGGTTGGAAATAAAGTGCAGGATCTCAATATCTGTCTGCACATAAGCCTCTGGGTTTTTGTAGTCGCGCACGGCAATCACGCCAATAATGCGCTCCCCAATGGAAAGAGGGGAGCAGAGCATTACCTCCGGTACCACGCCATTGACCTCAATTTTGCCGTTATCCACCAAATCCATGAAATCGGCTTTGGTCGCGTACAAAGGCTTGCCGGTTTTAATGATGTATTCGGTCATGCCCAGGGAGAAAGGTCTGGGTGCCGCCGGAATGTTGGATAGTTGGTCTACATAGTACACAAAATTGATCTGGTCTTTCTCCTCGTCAAAAAGGGCAATGTAGAAGTTATGGGTTTCAATGATTTTGCTCAGTTCGCGGTGGATGGCGCTGTATAACGAGGGCAAATCCTTGGAGGAAATGGCCAGGTTGGCAATGCTGTAGTACACCTTCTGCAGGCGCTCGGCCTTGATACGGTCCGTGATGTCGTGGAGGATGGCGCGGGTGGCAATAGGTTTGCCGTCTTGCCAACTGCAGTTGATGGAGCCGATCAAGTGAATGGGTTTTCCGCTCTTGGTCAGGAACACCGTCTCAATTTTGTTCACATCATCTCCTTTGTACAGGTTGCGCAGTTGGTAGATCAGCTTGGCCTTGTAGTACGGGTGCACAATGTCATTGAGGGTGAGGTTCTCAATGTCAAAGTCATTGTAGCCCAGTTTCTCTTTCCAGGCCCGGTTCACGAAGATGAATTTATTGTCGGTGGAGATGTTCTGGATCAAGTCATGCGCGTTGTCAAAGAGGTCCTGCAGACGGATCTTGTTGTCTTTAAGGGCTTCCATGGCAATGCGCTTGTCTGTCATGTCTTTGCCCACGGCCGTGATACCTACCACATTGCCTTCGGCATCCATCTCAAACATGATGTTCCAGCGCAGGATCTTCACCGACTGCGACTTGGTGATCAGGTCCCATTCATAATAGCTGCGGAGCGATTGGTTCTGAAGGGCTTTCCTGATTTCCTGGATACGGGTAGGCCTTTCCTTCTCTGACACGAACAGCTCGTAGTAGTTCTTGCCCACTACCTCTTCGCGTTTATAGCCGGTATACTGCAAAAAGTAGTCGTTCACGTAGAGTACCTGCAAATCAAGGTTCATGCTCACGTAGGCCAGGTTCACCTGGCTCAGGAAAGACCGGAACTGGTGCATGGACTCGCGCAAAACCTCCTGGCGGCGGATAAGGGCCTGGGCTTCTTTGCGCGAAGTGATGTCCCGGACAATGCACTGCACAAACCCCACGTCCTCCAACATGATGGCGCTGAAGCTGATCTCACTGTCAATGATGGCGCCATCTGTTTTCTCAATGCGCCATTCCAGGCTGCGGGGCTGGCCGTCATGCAGCGTCTGCTCAATTATCTGCAGAGATTTCTCTACCGAAGAGGAGTTATCGGCCTGCAGTCCTGGCGAGAAATCTGCCAAACGCTTGCCTAGAATGCTTTTCTTGTCACAGTCCAGCAACACGGTGGCCTGGAAATTACAGTCCGCGATCTGGGTGTTGTTGAGCAGGAAGATGGCGTCATTGGAAGACTCAAAGAGCGTCTTGTATTTGCCTTCTGAGTAATGCAGTTCCTGCCGAAGCTCAAACCTGGAAAGGTAAGAACTTATCTCCAGGCCCAGGTGGTTCACAAACTCAGTCAGGGCACTGGTCATGTTGGCCGCATCATCAATGAGCAGAATAATGGTGGCCAGATAATGCTTGTCGGTGCTGATGGGCATTGCCAAGATCTCCCGTTTATCAAAGAGGTGCTGGAAATTGCGGGAGATGCTCAGCAGCGAACGGTTTTTGTTCTTATTCTCCAGCTGGGCCAGGAACTCCGGGTTCAGCGCTAAGATGCTTTTTTCCTTCAGCAGGTAAGACTGGTCGCCTTTGCTGTGGACCAGTTGCACCATGCGGCTAGCCGGTTGGTACACAAACACGCCGCCACCGTTGATGTGGGGAAGTTTGGTGACCTCCTCCAGGACCGTGGAAAGAATGTCTTCCGGAGATTTAAGGTTGGTGAAAAGCGGTTGGAGCTGGGCCATGAATTCCTGCTGTTCCTGGCGTTGCCGGCCCCGATCCAGCAAATGCCGGGAATCTTCCATGGGGGTAGCGGTGCCTAACACCACTTCCTGCCCAAAATAACGCCCGCACCGGAAAGAAAGATACAAGGGGAAAAGGCTGCCATCACTGCTTTTGAACCACCAGTCAAACCGCTGGGTTTTCCCCTCGCAGGCCTGCTTGATTCTTTTTCTGAAAGCGATCCTTTCTGACGGGTTCAGGTCAAAGGCCTCAAATACGTTTTTCCCAATGAGTTCCTGCTTTTCCAGTTGTATAATGCCCAGCGTTTCTTTGTTCAGGTCAATGAACATGCCCTTTTTGTCCAGAATGAACAGAGGCTCACTGCTTTCCTCAAAAATGGTGCGGTAGCTTGACTCAGAGGCAAAGAGATCGCCGGCGGGCATCACTTCTGCTGAAGCGGCCCGTACGGCAATGTAAAGAAACTCAAACCCTTCCAGGGCCACCAGGCTGGATTTGAAGTACAGCAGGTTCGTGTTCAGGATCTTGACCTTGGGTTGGATAAAGCCGCTTATGTTCTTGCGACGCCGAAGCAACCGCAGGTTCCGGTCAAAGTGCTGGCGCTGTTTCTCATCTAGCAGGGTTTTGATGTTCAGCTTTTCCGGGCAGTCACTCCCGTGGAAGTTGGCCTCTTTGGTGGCCTTGTTCACCGCCAGCAGGGTGCCATCTAAGTCGCACACGAAGATGAATTTCCGGCTGCCGCTCACGTGCTCCGCCAGGTCCACCAACCGGGTGGCGGCGGTCACCTTGGCTGTTCTGTCTACAGAAGGATTGCTTGTTGTCATACTACGGGTTAAGCTGAATCTGGAGGAGCCACTTTTCTTGGGGCGGCACTTATTGATGGGAAACGTGTTTAGCAAAAATAACTTAAATATTGGTTATTTGCACCGTCCCTTTCAGAGTCGTGTTTTCCTTGCCAAAATGGCCAAATCCCTTGTTTTTACCGTCACCACCGACCTTACCCATGACCAGCGCATGCTCAGGATTGCTAGTACCCTGGCCCAGGCGGGGTATGAAGTAACCCTGGTGGGCCGCCTGCTGCCGCAGTCTTTGGAGATGCCCGCCACGCTCTTCAAGACCCACCGGATCAGGTGCCATTTCCTGAAAGGACCCTTCTTTTACCTGGAATACAACCTGCGCCTTCTGGGTTGGTTTCTTACCCATTCCTATGACCTGTACGGCGCCATTGACACGGACACCGCCTTGGCTGCCCTCACTGCCTCCGCTTTCCGCCGCAAACCGCTGATCTATGATGCCCATGAGCTGTTCCCGGAGTTGCCTGAAGTAGTGCACCGGCCTCTGGTAAGGAAAGTCTGGTCGGTGGTGGAGCGGCTGGCTTTTACCCGTGCCAGCCTGGCTTATACCGTGAGCGGCTCTTTGGTGGCTTATTTTGAGGCCAAATACTGCCGACCGGTGCACCTGGTGCAAAACATGCCTCTGCGGCAACTGGGGCCGCTGGTCCGGCAGCAGGAGCCACCCTACTTTATCTACCAAGGTGCTTTGAACGAAGGCCGAGGGCTGGAGACCTTGCTGTTGGCGCTGCAACACGTGCCCGCTCGGTTGGTTGTGTGCGGCGAGGGACCGTTAAGGGGCCGTTTACAGCAAATGACCCACCAACTAGGGCTTCAAGACCAGGTGGAGTTTAAGGGAAACGTGCTTCCTACAGACCTAATCTGGTTAACCGCCGGTGCTTGGGCAGGCATCATGCTGCTGGAAGAGAACCGAGGCCTCAGTTATTTTTATTCATTAGCCAATAAATTTTTTGATTATGTTCAGGCCGGCATTCCGCAGGTTTGTGTACCTTTTCCTGAATACCAGCGCCTAAACGCCCAGCATGAGGTGGCGCTCCTGGCCCGGTTGGGGGTAGAAGAGGTGAAAACGGCCCTTTTAACCTTGCTGCACAACCAGGAAACTTACCTAAGGCTGCGGCAAAACTGTCTTATGGCGCGGACGGAGTGGTGCTGGGAGATGGAGAGCCAAAAATTGACAGCCCTTTACAATGAAATCAAATGAAGCAAGAACGATATTTAGTGGTAGTGGTAGGCCCTACGGCCGTGGGCAAGACCGATTTCTGCGTGCAATTGGCCAAACACTTCCAAACGGAGATTATCTCCACAGATTCACGCCAGTTTTTCAAGGAACTGAGCATTGGTACCGCCAAGCCCACCCCGCAGGAGCAGGGAGGCGTGCCGCATCATTTCATAAATTCCCATACCATTCATGAGGAATATAATGCCGGGCAGTACGAAGAAGATGCCTTGCGCCTGCTCCACCAACTCTTCCAGGGGCATGAGGTGGTGATTGCCACCGGCGGTTCTGGGTTGTACGTGCGGGCCTTGTGCGAAGGCTTAGACGAAATGCCGGAGATCTTACCCGGCGTGCGGGAAGAACTGAACCAGCGGCTGGCGCAGGAGGGACTGCCGGCCCTGGTGCAGCAGTTACAGGAACTTGACCCGGAATACGCCGCCCAGGTGGACCCACAGAACCCGCAACGGGTGGTGCGGGCCCTGGAAGTGTGCCTGAGCAGTGGACAGCCCTATTCCTCGTTCAGAACGCAGAACAACGGCAGTACCCGCGGTTTTCGGATTATCAAAATCGGACTTACCCGTGAGCGCCCTGAACTGTATGACCGCATCAACCACCGCGTAGACCAGATGCTGGCCCAGGGCCTTTTGGATGAAGTGAAGCAACTGCTTCCTTACCGGGAGCACCAGGCTCTACAGACCGTGGGGTATACTGAGTTGTTTGGTTACTTAGATGGGTTTTGCTCTTTTGAAGAAGCCGTTCGGCTGCTTAAGCGCAACAGCCGCCGCTATGCCAAACGCCAGCTCACCTGGTTTAACCGTGACCCAGAGTTTCAGTGGTTCCACCCAGGTCAGTTTTCAGAGGTGGTAGCCCACATCCAAGCCGAAATGGAGAAAGGCGCTAACGAGGGAGGTGCGTGAGGTCATTAAATGCTGTGTGCCAATTAGGTAAGCGTTTTCAGCCTGTTTTCTGATAACTATAGATGAAGAAAGCCAGCGGTTGTTTCCTGAATCTCAGGTTCCCAAACAGGGTTGCGGGAAGGGAAAGGATTGGTCTATAAGATCAAAGGCCCAGGCTTTCAACGGATAACCTTTCTTGCGTTTGGGAGCTGTTTTCTTACAAACAGCCCCCAAACGTAAAGATTAGCCAGGGGTAGTGTTACTTTAACCCTTGGTAGAAAGGCGGCAGGGGATTAAGTTTGATGTTCTGGCGCTGGTGCCAATAAGGGTAAATAGGAGGGGTGTCGCTGGCGGCGTCCAACCTTTTGACTTGCTCTTTGCTGAGGTTCCAGCCTACTGCCCCCAGGTTTTGCTTTAGTTGCTCTTCATTGCGGGCGCCAATAATGATGCTGGAAACAGTGGGTCGCTGTAAAAGCCAGTTCAGGGCTACCTGGGCTACCGTTTTCTCGGTTTCAGCGGCTACGGCATCCAGGGCATCCATGATGGTGTACAGGTGCTCTTCGTTCACCACCGCCTCGGGCACCGGGCTGCCGCCTTGGGCCACCCGGCTGTCAGGGGGCAGCGGCTGGCCCCGGCGGTATTTACCTCCTAACCGACCGGCGGCCAACGGAGACCAAATGATAGCGCCCACGTTCTGATCCAAGCCCAAGGGCATCAATTCCCATTCGTACTCCCGGTGCACGAGCGAATAATAGACCTGATGGGCTACGTAGCGGTTCCAGCCGTATTTTTCTGAGACGTCCAAAGACTTCATCAGATGCCACCCTGAGAAATTGGAGGCGGCAAGGTAGCGCACCTTTCCGCTTTGCACCAAGTCATCCAGCGTGCGCAGGGTTTCTTCAACGGGGGTGTTGCCGTCAAAGCCATGCATGTGGTACAGGTCAATGTAGTCGGTGCGGAGGCGCTTGAGGCTGCCTTCTACTTGCTTGAGCAGGTGCCACCGCGAAGAACCTTGGTTATTCGGCCCTGGGCCGAAAGGAAACGTGCCTTTGGTGGAAAGAATGATCTTGTCCCGCTGTCCCTCTATGGCTTTGCCCAGAATCTCCTCTGACATTCCCTGCGAGTAGATGTCCGCGGTGTCAAAGAAGTTGACGCCCGCCTCCAGGCAAAGCTGCACCAAACGGGTGGCTTCCTCTACCTGGGTGCTTCCCCAGGCCTTGAAGAAGTCGCCGCCGCCGCCAAAAGTAGCGGTCCCAAAGCTCAGTACCGGCACCTGCAACCCAGAAGCCCCTAGTTGTCTGAATTCCATTTTTTCTCTCTTAGGTGAGTTGGTAAAAACGAGGTTCTGGTTGATTAGTTTAAGGGAACTTGCCAAATCAGCCTTATAGAACAGGCAGAAAGGATCCAATACTCGTTTCTGGCACATTTTGGTCAAAACACCTTCTAAATCAGCTTCCTATGAAGAGAGTTTTAGGGATGGTTTTTTAAAATATGGTCTTCTTCAAGAGTTTGGCGGAGGAATCTAATATTTTATTTCCCTGTTAAAAATTTGCCTCAAAGAATGCCTATTCGCGCAGGTTCATAAATGGCTCTGTCTTCCTAGCGATACCCTCAGGAGATGCCGAAAAAAAGAATGCGTTTTGAGGCCAATTCCTAAGAATCAGCCTTAAAACGCATCAAATAAACAACGGAAATCTTTTCTTACACGCTCAGGACTTCCACCAGTTTGAGGAAGCTTTCGCTGATTGGTTTTTTCTTGGTGATGGTGTCATGGAAAGGTGTGTACACCACTTCCCCGTTGATCACGCCTACCATTTCATTGGCGCGGCCGGCAATGAGGCCTTCCACGGCGGCCATACCCATCTGGCTGCTCAGGAGACGGTCAGCGGCGGTGGGGCGGCCACCCCGCTGCACGTGACCGATGATGGTCACCTTGGCATCCATCTGCGGCAGGGCCTCTTTCACCTTGGCGGCAATCTCGGTGGCACCGCCTTCTTCTTCCCCTTCCGCCACAATGATGATGAACGAGGTTTTAGAGCGGCGCCAGCCTTGCTGCAAGGTTTCTATCACCTCAGACATGGAAGTAATCGTCTCGGGGATCATCACCATCTCGGCCCCGCCGCCAATGGCGCAGGGGAGGGCGATGTAGCCTGAGTCACGGCCCATCACTTCCACGAAGAAAACGCGCTCGTGGCTGTCTGCCGTGTCCCTGATTTTATCAATGGCGTCTAAGGCGGTGTTTACGGCGGTGTCATAGCCTATGGTGTAGTCGGTGCCGTACAGGTCATTGTCAATGGTGCCGGGGGCACCTATGATAGGAATGCCGTACTCCTCGTAAAATACCTTGGCGCCGGTAAAAGTCCCGTTCCCGCCTATGGCCACTATGCCTTCAATCCCGAACTTGGAGATCTGCTCAAACGCTCTCTTTCTGCCTTCAGGGGTCTGGAATTCAATGCAACGGGCTGATTTGAGGATGGTGCCTCCTTTTTGAATTATATTGCTGACGGAGTGGGAGAACAAGCGGTAAATCTCTCCCTGGATCATGCCGTTATAGCCCCGGCCGATTCCGTATACTTCCAATTTGTGGTAAACTGCTGTCCGCACCACGGCGCGGATACAGGCATTCATGCCCGGGGCGTCTCCCCCTGACGTAAAAACTGCTATTTTCTTCATCTTAACATCTAATACGGAGCCACAAAGTAAGGCAATACCTTATAATTCTCAAGCTTTTTGCACAGCATTCGGTAAAAAGGCCTCCAAAACTGGGTTCTCACTAGCCACCTGTTTTCAGTATATTTTTCAAGAACTCCCTAAAAAACGCGGTTCTGGAAAAATAAAAATACTTTTCTTGAAATGGTGCAGCGTTTTTTTCAAAAGTCCGTAGATAAATTGGCATAATTCCGGTTGCGCACTTTTTGCGCAGAGACTAACCCTGCAGCCTTAGAAATCATCATACCAATCATTACCTGACTCTATGTTTTCAATTTTTGAGAGTGAAGAAACAAAACGGCTTAAAAGCCACATTGTGAATTTAGGGGCTTTGGCTAAAATTGATGGACACATTGATGCGGCGGAAATGGAACATATCATTTCCATTGGGGAACGCAAAGGCCTGCGCCCACAGGATGTGCGCGCCCTGCTGGCCGACAGCGGAAGCGTGAAACCCACCATGCCCAACAATGACCTGGACCGGTTTGACCAGATCTATGACCTGGTGGAGATGATGCTCGCCGATGGCATTGTAGACGACAGTGAGATGGATTTCTGCATTGACCTGGCCATGAAAATGGGTTTCCGGAAAGCTGTGGTGGGGGTGTTGGTCAAGAAGATTACCACGGGCGTGAAAGATGGCCTCACCCGCCAGGAGATCAAACAGGAAGCCATTGATTTCCTGGAGTTGCAGTAATTTCTTTTCCTTCTTTAGTCGCCTGTCTCGTATTTCTTGAATTTCCCGTTGTCCCAGACATAGGTGGCGGTATAGTTCTCTGCTCCCACAGAAACCCCGTCATGCGGTATGGAAATGGTTTTGCGGGTGCCATAGTCATGGTATTGATGCGCTTTTTCTGCCAGGGTTAGGTACCTGATGCTTCGTTTCTGGGCATCAATGTCATAAAGCTGATCCTGCTCCAGCAGGTATTCCTGAAAGCCATTCTCTTTATCCCTCAGAAACACATACACATAGGCTGAATCCCGTTCCACCACCTGAATGGCGTAGTCCAGACGGGTATCCCCGTTGAAATCTGCTTCTATGAAATAAGGCCCCTGTTCTTCCTGGGGCACCCGCTGCACGTCAAACTCGGTGAGCGTGGGGAACTTCCATGCGGCATGGGTGCGGTTGAGGTGGGCCTCCAATAACTCTGGAATCTGTTGTTTGATGTCCAGGGGAGGGGAAGAGGCGGTGGCGGTTCCGTCTATGCGGGTATTGGATACAGAGTCTACGGTCTGCCCCAGGGTTTGATCAACGGCTGGGGCGTCAGCGTCTTTCTCTGGACGGCAACTAATCAGAAGTACTAGAAAGCAAGAGCACAAGACACGGTTCATACGCAAAAAAGATGTTCCTCTCCCTCTTTACGGAACCACGGGCGGCCTGTTTAAAATTCCTTTTAGCTACGGTTATCACAGAAAAGCCCAGAAACCTACAGCGGCCAGAACATAGGCACCAATACCAGGATAATGATCACCAGGAGCAGGGTAAGGCCAGATCCTATCTTAAGGAAGTCTTTGAAAGTATACTTGCCCGGCCCATACACCAGAATACAGGAAGGTTCAAAGGGAGTCACCAAAGACACGGAAGCCGAAAGCATGATGGCAATGGCAAAGGTTCTTGGATTGGCATCTAGCTGAAGGGCAGTCTGAATCGCCACCGGCAACACCACCAACGCAGCGGCGGCATTAGACATGGGTTGCGTCAGGAACACGGTGAGGAGCACAAAACCTGCCAGGATCACAATCAGCCCGAAGGGTTCCAGCAGGCCCACAATGGCATTGGCCAGGAATTTGTCGGCGCCGGTGTTTTCCATGGCCATCCCAAACGCCGTCATACCCCCAATCAGGATCAGCAGGCGCCAATCAATGACTTGGTAGGCGCGTTCTGTGGAAATGCATTTGAATAACACGCTGAGCACGGCGGCCCCCAAAAAGCAGATGGAGAGGGGCAAAAGACCCACGCTGCCAAGGATGATGGCCAGAACAAAGAACGATAGGGTAAGAATACCTTTGCGCTCTTTGAACAGAATGGGCTTGAACTCATCCAGCACCGCCAGGTGCTGGTTCATTTTCAGATACTCCAACCGCTCCGCCGAGCCTTGCACCAGAAGCAAGTCGCCTAGCTGCAGCTGCACATCCCCGATCTTGGTCCTGATGGTTTCGCCCTGCCGGGAAACGGCCAGGACTACCAGCCCAAACCGGCGCAGGAATTCAATCTGTTTAATCGTGTTCTTCAACAAGTCTGATTTTCCGGTGATCAGGATCTCTGCGAGCCGGATATCACCCCCCACCAGATCATCTTCCACAATCACATCGGCCAGGATCTTGATGCCCTTGGTTTCCTTCACTTTGATCAGGTCGGCCATTTCGCCCTCTACCAGCAGCACGTCATTGGTTCTGATGCGGGTACGGTAATCTGGCAGGAAGTTCTCTTTGCTCCGGATGATGTTCAGGATACGGAAGCCCATCTTAGACAGGTCTGAGGCAAAGGCCACCTGCCCAATCAAGGGGGAGTCTTCCTGCACAATGATCTCTGTGAGGTAGGTCTTGATATTGTATTTGGTGGTAAGCCCCTGGGGCGAGGATTGGGGCAACATGCGCCGGCCAATGGTCATCATGTAGGTGATGCCTACTCCAAAAAGAATAAGACCAACCCCACTGAACTCAAAGAACCCGAACGGCTCATACCCGGCTTTGCTCATGTACCCGCTCACCGCCACGTTGGTAGAGGTGCCAATAAGCGTACAGGTGCCGCCTAAGATAGAGGCATAGGCCAAAGGCATGAGGTATTTAGAGCTACTGGTGCGCATTTTCTTGGCCACGCCCACAATGGGGGTCACGAAGAGGGCGGTCACGGTAGTGTTGTTCATGAACGCGGACACCAGGCCCGGGAACAGCATGATGAAAAAGAGCAGGGCGGTAGGTCGGTGCCCCACGTGCCGCATAAGCCAGTTCACCAGGAAGTCTAAGATGCCGGTATCTTCCAGGGCCGCACTCAGCACGAAGATGGAGGCCAGAATGATGATGAAGTCACTGCTGAAACCCGCAAACGCCTCTTCCGGAGAAATGATTTGGAAACTGGTTAAGATGATCAGCAGGATGAGCGTGACCACATCTACAGAGAGCTTCTCAGAGGCGAACAGGGCAACGGCAGCCAAAAGTAAAAAGAGAACTAAGGCAATCTCCATGAGGGAAGCGCAGGTTGAAAAGAAGAAAGTGTTTTTGTGCGAAGGAAGGCCAGGAAGCTAGGCAAGTTCCTGATTCGTGTCTTGTACTGCAACAGGGTATAAAAGGTTCAAGAAAAAGATATTGATATTTCCAGCCTTTTTTTGCAATAAACGCTTAAAAACGCACTTCCTCAGAGATGGCCGCCATGATAAGGGCACACGCCTCTTCTATTTCTGGAAAGGTGATGGTAAGCGGAGGCGCAATGCGCATGGAGTGGTCGCAGAACAGGAACCAGTCCGTGAGCACCCCTTTCAAGATGGCGTTGTCAATGATGGCCTTTAACGTTTCAAAGGAATTGAACTCCACCGCCATCATCAGCCCCAGGTGCCTGATTTCCTTGATGGCCGGGTGCACCAGCCGTTTTTTAAATGCTTCTGCCTTGGCCGGTACCTGCCCCAGTAGGTTCTCTTCCTGGAGCACGCGTAAGGTTGCCAAAGAGGCAGCGCAGGAAACCGGGTGGCCCCCAAAGGTGGTGATATGGCCCAGCATAGGATCGTTCTTCAGGGAATGCATGACCTCCTGGCGGGAGATAAAGGCCCCAATAGGCATACCGCCGCCCATGCCTTTTGCGCAGGTGAGAATGTCAGGCACCACGTTGAACTGCTCAAAAGCCCAGAAGGTGCCGGTACGGCCGAAGCCGCTTTGGATCTCATCCAGAATGAGCAGGGCGCCCACCTGCGTACAGCGCGCGCGCAAGGCCTCCAGGTAGCCAGGAGCAGGAATGCGCACCCCGGCTTCGCCCTGTACCGTTTCCAGGATCACGGCGGCGGTACGGGAGGTAATGAGCGCCAGGTCAGGAAAGGAGTTGTGCCGAATATGACGCACATCTGGCAAAAGGGGCCGGAAAGCCCGCTTGAAGCTCTCTGAACCATTCAGTGACAAAGAACCCTGGGTGGAGCCGTGGTAGGCCTTGTCAAAGGCAATGAGCTCCGTACGGCCTGTGTACCGCTTGGCCAGCTTACACGCCCCTTCCACGGCCTCACTACCCGAGGAAACGAAATAGACGTTGTCAAGCCCGGCCGGCAGGGTTTGGGCCAGGGCGTGGGCTAGTTGAGCCGGCGGGGCCTGCACTATTTCCCCGTACACCATCAAATGCAGGTATTTGTCTAGTTGATCATGAATGGCCTGTAACACCCTGGGGTGCCGGTGGCCCACGTTACTCACACCGATGCCTGAAATCAGGTCCAGATACCGCTCCCCGTTGGGGCCATACATGAAGACCCCTTCGGCCTTTTCCACTTCCAGCAGCAACGGGAAATCTGTGGTTTGGGCCTGGTGTTGCAGAAATAGTTGGCGGGGAGAAAGCATAGCGGTTTTGGTTAGGTGCAGGGCAAAGATACGAAGAAGGAAATTAGGCCTTTCCCGGAGGTTCAACTAGGGAGAGGAGGGAAGAAGGGTAGGGGTAGGTTTATAAGCCGTTTTTTTAAAACTAGGCTAGAAAAACCCCTTGGTATACGGCAAGACACCAATGTTCTAGTTAATTAAACAAAGGCTTGAGGCTTTGCCCTAATAGAGGGAAAAACTTCCGCCAGGGAAAAAGAAGAACAGAACTGTATTACCTTCTTTCAAGGCGTATAATTAGGACTAAATCCTGCCCAACCCATTAAGACCCTTTACGGCCCAAATCGCTTCTAGGGCTTTTCCTGAAAACAGGCGGAAAAACAACAAGGGAGGCTTAAGCCTCCCTTGTTGTTTTTCTATATCAAATTTATTTCTTGGCCGTTTGCAGACGTTCCAGGAGCAGTTTGGTGAATTCACGCTCAGAACGGTAGAAGAGGGCTAACTGGCGGGGAGTAATGATGCGCAAGTATTTGTCCATGTACTCTTTGTCCAGTTCCAGTTCCCGCTGCCGTATGCTGAGTCGGGTTTGCAGACCGGCCTCAATCTGTTCATCGGTGAGGTTGGATAGGCTCTCATCGCGGTAAGAACGGGATTTCTGCCGCAGCTCGTTCTTGCGCCGGTCATACTCCTGGTACAGGGGCCAGAAGCGCTGCGCCTGGTCACCGGTCAGGTTGATCTTGTCAGTGATGAAAGCGATTTTAGCCGACTCTATTTTCTCTATCCTGGCCTTGCGTTCTTCAGGGGTTTCTTTTTTCTGTCCTTGGGCAAAAGCCGAAGAGGCGGTGAGCAACAGAAACAAGAACAGCAAATGAGTAACCTTCATTCTCTTTATATTAATGGTATTCATACGCTTCTTCCAACATCTCTCTTTTTTGTTCTTCATTTATGTCTGACCTCCGCACATCCAGAAACTCCAGGGTCTGGCCAGGGCGTACGGCAGGCACTTCGGCCAGGTCAGCGGTTTCCAGGTCTACATGGGTGGTCAGGTACTGGTAAATATCCTTTTGGGAAAGGTCTGCCATTTCTGCACCACTGGTGGGGTCTGCAGAGAAATAATGCGAGGCCAGAAAAGCCACCGCAAAGACCACGCCCAAAGAGGCACTGGCTACGGCCGTTCTCAATTGCCAGAACCAGGAAACCGCAGAGTTGCCCCGCACCGGCGCATACGCCGTCCGTTGCATGATGCGCGTGGGCAAGGCCTCAAAATAATGCTCCGGCACTTTAAAGCCCGGGTCTTTTGGGAAATCTTCCATCACTATCTCCTTTTTCCTTTCCATCTGGTTCTTAGATGCCTTTTAGCCGTGGGGGTTTAATCCTGCTTTAAATATTCCTCAATTTTTTTCACCGCAATGTGGTAAGAAGCCTTTAACGCCCCCACAGAAGTGCCCAGGATCTCAGAGATTTCCTCGTATTTTAGCTCATCAAAGTATTTCATGTTGAAGACCAGGCGTTGCTTGTCAGGAAGACGTAGAAGCGCCTTCTGGAGTTTTAACTGAATCTCATCACCGGAGAGCGTGTCAGAAGAGTCCAGCTTCTCGGCCAGCTCGGCCGCCACGTCATGGATGGGCAGGAAGAACCGCTTCTTTTTGGCACTCAGGAAATTGAGGCACTCATTGGTGGCAATGCGATAGATCCAGGTGTAGAGTTGGGAGTCTTTCCTGAAATTCTCCAGATGGGACCACACCTTCACAAAGACTTCCTGCGTCAGGTCATCGGCGTCATCATGGTCAATGACCATTTTGCGCACGTGCCAATAGACCTTCTGCTGGTACTTTCGCACCAGTTGGTTGAAGGCCAGATTGCGGAAATCAGGCTGCTGGAATTTCTCCAAGATCTCTTTGTCTTCCAAGGAAGGGTGGGGTTCGTGGTGGGTTACTTGTTGTTAGTAATTAGTTGTTAGTAATTGGGTGTTAGGGGCGGGAATGCCCGCTTACTTTCTCAAAGGAACAGCAGTAAGCAATAAAATGCTTCTGTTTCTAGGCTGTTCTATCCAAAACAGCCCGGAAACAGAAGCAGAAGTGTGTTTACCTGGCATACACCTGGTCTGCCAGTGGTTCCCGGCGCATCTTGAGACGCGGTTCATCCCCAGCCACGGGACGCAGGGCCGTTAAGTTCTACTTTACAAGCTTAAACCGGCGTGAAGTTCCTTACTATCCTTGCATAGTTTGAGGCTTTCGCCTCACTGAAGTTGAAAACTTCAGCTCATGTTAGGTCCAAGTTAGAAACTTGAACCAGCTATATTTTTAGAACTTAACGGCCCTGAACCACAGGACGGGAGCCCCGCAGCAGACATGCCTTAAACCAGTCAGGTCTCCAGGACCTCACTG
Organism: Rufibacter glacialis; assembly: GCF_008271745.1. GTDB lineage: Bacteria > Bacteroidota > Bacteroidia > Cytophagales > Hymenobacteraceae > Nibribacter > Nibribacter glacialis. The sequence continues at coordinate 534,722 of NZ_VKKZ01000022.1, forward strand.
GTTTAAGGCATGTTTTCCAAAAATAGCCTGTAAAACGGGATCAGCTGCAGACCTAATCACTAGCAACTAATCACAAGCAACTAATCACTAGCAACTATTTACTACTTCCGGGCCATCACGCGTTGTACCGCCGCCACAATGCTTTGTTCGTTCAAGCCGTATTTCTCCATGAGCTGCTCAGGGGTACCGCTTTCACCGAAGGAATCGTCTACACCCACCAATTCCAGCGGCAGGGGCAGTTGCTGGGCCAGCAGACGGGCCACCGATTCACCTAAGCCCCCGTTGAACTGGTGCTCCTCGGCGGTGACCACGCAACGGGTCTTGCTCACTGATGCCAAAATAGCCTCGGTGTCCAATGGTTTGATGGTGTGGATGTTGATGATCTCGGCGTCAATGCCTTGCTCGGCCAGCAGCTTGCCCGCCAGAATCGCCTTCCACACCAGGTGGCCGGTGGCTATGATGGTCACGTCTTTGCCTTCGTTCAGCATCACGGCTTTGCCGATCTCGAATTTCTGGTCAGCAGGAGTGAAGTTGGGCACCACCGGACGGCCGAAGCGCAGGTACACCGGACCTTGATGGTCGGCGATGGCGATGGTGGCGGCTTTGGTCTGGTTGAAGTCACAAGGGTTGATCACCGTCATGTGCGGCAGCATCTTCATCATGCCAATGTCTTCCAGAATCTGGTGGGTGGCTCCGTCTTCGCCCAGGGTAAGGCCGGCGTGGGAGGCGCAGATCTTCACGTTCTTGCTTGAATAGGCCACGCTCTGCCTGATCTGGTCATACACGCGGCCCGTGGAGAAGTTGGCGAAGGTACCGGTGAACGGGATTTTGCCCCCAATGGTCATACCGGCCGCCAGACCAATCATGTTGGCCTCGGCAATACCTACCTGGAAGAAACGCTCCGGAAACTCCTTGATAAAATCCCCCATTTTCAGGGAGCCTACTAAATCGGCGCACAGCGCCACCACATTAGGGTTGGTACGGCCTAGTTCCAACAGGCCAGCCCCGAAACCGGAGCGGGTATCTTTAGATTCTGAGTATGGGAAATCCTTCATGTTAGTTATAAAGTTTTATCGTAGTGGTCAAATTGGAGTGAATACTGAAATTCTTCACGTCTGTGAATTGGCTGCCTTTGGCGGTTTTTATGCGGTACACCACCCGGTAGCGGCCAGGTTGTAAAGGTAAACTTATTTTACTGCTGCCTTCTGGTAGGTTCCAGAGCCATTCCTGGCTTCCGTCCTGGTGCAAGAGGTACAGACTGCCGTAGCCTTTGAGGTCTTGCGTGATGTTCAAGGCCCCTGGCGGCGGAAAGGTGATGGTGGTGGCCTGGCCCTGCTTGATGGTCACCGTTTGCCTGATGCGCGGCAGGGTCAGCAACTCTACCTCGTAGGTGCCTGCCAGGTATTTGTGCTGGCTGGGGAACCGCTGGGTCTGCAGAAGCTGAGGGCTGCCTTTCTGCCTGACCAAAGCCGTGACCGTGCCATAGGTGGTAGGTGCATCCTGCCGTAGGTAGAGGTAACCCTGAGGCGCCTTCACCCGGAAGACGTTGTGCTGGCCTGGTTTGATGTTGAGGCCGCGTAGTTCTACCGCGGGCACCGTGTTCACCACCAGGTCATAGGTCAGCAAGGCGTCAATCTCCAGCTTGTCTGGTTTGCCTGCCGCATCCAGGTAATGGACAAAGTTGTACTCGGGTATTCCGGTCACGTTGTTCAAAAAAGTCATGTTCACGTTCGTCTCCACGGGTTTACCGGCTTCATCGGTGAGTTCCACGGATACGGTCGTTTTCTTGAGCGCGATGCTGATCACGTTGTCCATCACCTGCCTAAAGGTCTTGATGTCTGAGGCGTTGTAGTACTGCCCCATGCACCCAAACTGCTGCGCGTAGCCGGGATCATCGCCCAGGCCAATGATGAACGGTTTCAGGAACACCCGCTTTTTCTGCAAGGCCAAGGAGGTGGCGCAAGGGTCACCGCCGCAACTCTCCAACCCATCAGTGATGATGATGATCACGTTCCGGGCGTTGGGGTCCTGCGGAAAATCATTGGCTGACTGTTCCAGCGAATACGTGATGGGCGTGTTACCCTTCGGCGTGATCTGCTGCAGCCGTTTCTTGATCTGCCCTGCATTGTGCGCCGCAAACGGAACTTCCAGCTTGGTGTCTTTGCAGTTCTTCAAATTGGCGGCCGACTGGTGACCATACACCCGCAGGGCGATCTCCAGGTTCGCGTAGGAATCCAGGGAATCGGCCATGCGGGCCAGCATGGTTTTGGCCACGTCCCAGCGCTGGCTGGTTTCCCATTTGGCCATCATGGAACCGGAGGCATCCAGCAGGAACAGCAAGCGGGTCTTCTTGGGCACGGGCTCTTTGTTTTGCGCAGCCGCAGGCACGGTAACACTCCCTAACAGGAGGAAAACCAGCCATAGACAAACGGTGCGCAATTGCTTCATGCCGAAGAAGAATAGAAGTGGGCAGCGCAGGCGCCACCCACTCTAATATTAGTAATCGTTGAGGGTTTCTTTGAGCTGCAACAAGGCCTCCTGTAATTGGGCATCGTTTGGTGCCACACCGTGCCATTTATGGGAGCCCATCATGAAGTCAACCCCGAAGCCCATTTGGGTATTCATCAGGATACAGATAGGTTGGCCCTGGCCGGACAAGGCTTTGGCTTCGTCTAGCACGGGCAGCAGTTGGGCAAAATCATTGCCGTTCTCGCAGCCCAATACTTTCCAGCCGAAGGCCTCAAATTTGGCGCGCAGGTTACCCAGGCTCATCACCGCATCTACCGGTCCGTCAATCTGTTGGCCGTTGTAGTCTACCGTCCAGATGAAGTTGTCTACCTTGTGGTGGGCGGCGTACATGGCGGCTTCCCAAACCTGGCCTTCTTCCAGCTCTCCGTCACCGGTGAGCACGTAGACCAGCTTGTCATCGCCGTTCAATTTTTTCACCTGGGCCGCCCCAATGGCTACTGACGGACCCTGGCCCAGGGAACCAGAGGCGATCCGGATGCCCGGCAGGTTTTCCTCGGTGGCCGGGTGGCCCTGCAAACGTGAGTTCAGCTTCCGGAAGGTAGCCAGTTCTTTGGGGTCAAAATAACCGGCGCGGGCCAGCGTGCTGTACCAAACCGGGGAGATGTGCCCGTTAGACAAAAAGAAAAGGTCTTCGCCCACGCCGTTCATGTCAAACTCCGGCTTGTGCGTCATTTGCTTGAAATACAGCGAAACCAGGAACTCCGTACAGCCCAGGGAACCGCCCGGGTGACCAGAGTTTACAGCGTGCACCATGCGCACAATATCACGGCGTACCTGGTGCGCCACATTCAGGAGTTGTTCCGTGTCGTAGTTGAATGGGTTCATATAGTTGATGTGTAGTTTGGACGATGTTAAAATTTGAAAAAGTGAATTAGTAAAATGACTTCCTGTTTAAAGGCCGTTTCCTTAATAATGGGTCTTAAACAGAAAAGGCAGTTTACCCTAAGTATTGGAAAAAACCAATGGCTGCGTAATGCTACTTATTTAAGCAATTGAGCGGTGTGGTTCTTGGTGTCTACTTTGGTGATGATGTCTTCAATCTGGCCTTCCTCATCTATTATAAAGGTGTAGCGCATGGTGCCCATGTACTTGCGGCCGTACATGTTTTTCTCCTGCCAAACGCCGTATTTCTCCACGATCTCATGCTCCGTGTCGGCTAGCAGCGGGAAGGGGAGGTCAAACTTCTGGATGAATTTCTGGTGCGATTTCTCGTCATCTACGCTCACGCCCAATACCACGTAGCCTTTGGCCAGCAGGGCCTCATGGTTGTCGCGCAGGTTGCAGGCCTGGGCGGTGCAGCCGGGCGTGTCATCTTTGGGATAGAAGTAGAGCACCACTTTCTTTCCCTTGAAATCACTCAGTTTCACCGGCTGGCCATTCTGGTCTTTCACCTCAAAATCTGGAGCTGCGTCGCCTATCTGTAGCATTGTTTTTATGGTTGGTTGTTAGGGATTAGTTGTTGGTGATTAGTGATTTGTTGTTAGTAGGTGGTTTCTTGTCTTCAGGTTTAGGAGGTTCTTTCCTGATTAACCACTTGGTTTCTAGGGTGTTTTCGTTAAAAAGGCTCCAAAATAAAACATGATTTATCAGAAAATTGACTAACAATTAAACACTACTCACTAACAACTAAATCTTTGTAGTAAACACGGTTTCGTTGCCCATGGTGTCTTTCACGCGCAGGACCACGTCACCGGCCAAAGGTACAGTTTTATCTAACTTCTCAGAGGTAAGGGTAGAGGTTTTATGCTCCCATTTCAGGAGCAGCCATTGACCGTTTACCTCACAATTCCAGGAAGCTATGCCAGACAGGTTGTCCCAGATTCTGAAACTGATCTGGTTGGGTGATTTGCTGATCAATTTGATGGTGGGGGGCACCGTGTCTGTCAAGACCTTGAACTTGCCCAGGTCTTTCACGCTGAACGTGATCGCGTCTCCGTTCCAGGTACCTCCCAGGAAACCAGCGCCTTTGCCCCAGCCTAGGGCGTACACCGCGGCTTTGCTTTTGTCTACGGGCAGCTTGGCAGGCCTGATGGTGACTTTGGCCGGTTGGAAGAGCGTGGTTAAAGGGTTGTTGATGGTGAACACATCCTGGGCATCACGGTTGGTTTGCAGGATGAGCGTGTCATACAACGAATTCTTCCCGAAGGTGATGTCCATGAAGCGGTTAGAGTACAGGAATTCCGTGTTAGGGGGCACCAGGTGGTTGAACGGGAACCGGACGCGCGTCCCTTTTACCTCCGCAGAGTCAGGTAGGCCCCCAATCAGGTTGTAGAGGTACACAGAACCGGCCTTGGTGGTGTAGGAAGGGATAACGGCGTATTTGTAATTGCCCATGTACAGGTCCAGGTTGGGGGCTTTCCTGGCGGTGTCGGCCACGGTGATTTTCAGGAAGCTGTCCATGATCTCATGGCCAATCTTTGGTTTGGTGACGGCAGGGGTACCCAACACCTGGTAAGCGCTACTTTCCCCTTTCAGGAAGAAGCGCAATTGACTCACGTTCTTGTAAGAATCAGAAAGGTCGGCCACCACTTCATACACTTTGCCTTCCTCAATCCGGAACCGGCCGCGGTTGTGGTCTATCTCATAAATGGGCAGCGTGTTGCCATCTGCCACGTACAGCCGCTGGAAGGCCCGGTTGTTCAGTTTCAACACCGGGAAGTTGATGTGCGAGGAAACCTGCCGTTGCAGGTGAAACGGAACCGCGTCAATGTTATGCCGGTAAATGGTTTCGCCGTTGATCTTCAGTTCCATGGCTTGTACGCCGTTGCTGTTATTTGCGCCGTTGTACTGGTCAATGGCCTGAACCTCCAGCCCCAGCAGCCCGGCCGCCGTGAGAGTGTCTGCCAAGGTGTACACATTGCCCTGCTTGACCGGGGTAAACTCGCGGCGCAGGAATTCCCCTTTCACCCGGGCATCAATGCTCTGGGGCGTAAGGGCGAAGTTGTAGATGATAGGCGGTATCTGGTCCACGATCTCGGCAAAGCCATACCGCAAGGGGTTGAGCAGGTTGTCTTTGCTGTCCCGTACCTCAAAGTGCAGGTGGGGGCCGCCAGAACCGCCCGTGTTCCCGGAAAAAGCAATCACATCGCCTTTGGCCACCGGAAACTGCGTCTCATTGAAAAACGCCTCTACCTCAAACGATTTCTTCTGGTATTGCAGGGCCAGCATGTGGTCGGCCAAGGCCGGGGCAAAATGGTGCAAGTGGGCATAGGTGGTCACCAGTCCGTTGGGGTGCGTCACGTAGATCAGGTACCCGTAGCCGTAGCTGGAAACCTTGACCCGCGAGATATAGCCATCACCGGCGGAATATACAGGCAAGCCTATCTTTCCCTCGGTCTTAATGTCAATGCCGCCGTGGAAGTGGTTGGGCCTGATCTCGCCCATGCTCCCCGACAGAAAGTTTTGGGTGCCGGGTTTGATGGGAAACGCCAGGGGATTAGCGGAGAAAGGGGCTGGGGACGTAGGCTGCGCCTGCGCCAGGGCAGAACCGCCACTCCCCAGAAGAAAAGCTACTAGTAAGGATCGTACGCTATTTAATTTCAAAATTCAAAAGGTTTTTGTCTTCAATGAACGCCTCAAGTCTATCACCTATTTTAACCGGACCAACCCCCGCCGGGGTACCGGTGAAAATAAGGTCGCCTTTCTTAAGGGTGATGAACCGGGACATATACGCCAAAATGGCCCCAAAGTCATGAAGCATCATGCCGGAGTTGCCCTGCTGCTTCAGCTCTCCGTTTACTTTAAGCCCGAAGTTGATGTTGTCAAAGGCCGGGAAATCTTCTACCGGTAAAAATTCTGAGATAGGGGCAGAGCCGTTGAACCCTTTGGCCAAGGTCCAGGGCAAGCCTTTGGTTTTGGCTTTGGTCTGAAGGTCACGGGCGGTGAAATCAATGCCTATGCCAATGCCATCAAAGTACTTGGCTGCGAATTTAGGTTGGATGTTCTTGCCTTCTTTGCTGATGCGCAACACCAGTTCTACCTCATAGTGGATGTCGGTGCTGTAGTCTGGGAAGTAGAAAGGCTCATTGTTGCGGAGAACGGCCGTGTCTGGCTTGAAGAAAATAACGGGCTCATCGGGTACCTCGTTTTTCAGCTCGGCAATGTGTTCTGCGTAGTTGCGGCCTATGGCAAGTATCTTCATGACTTTTTGTTTTCAAAGATAGGGCTTTCTGCCTGCCACCTCAAGCCTGGGCCAAAGACTTGAACTAAAAAACACTACTGCTCAGGTGAAAGCTAAATGAAAGGTGCTCTTGTACCTACCCATTCGGTGGCGCTCTTTTCTTCCCCGGCGGGAATTTCCCTTCTTTTTAGAATACGAGGCGGAAAAAGACTTAGAAGCGGTTTGGTAAAGCAGAAGAATTGACCATCTCCTCATTCCTTGTTGAAATTATCACCAACTATTCTGACGCAGGCACCTTTCCGCTTGCTGGTGAGAACACGCAGCAAGGGCTAGGGGCTTATGTTTTGCCTTTACTTAAACAGGTTCAACTCCTTCCTTTCCCTTCATCGTCACCTGTGCTTAAATAAAATTGGCATGGAATTGAATAGAGGAAAAAGATAGATTTGCGCCCGGATTTAAAAGAGACCAACACTTTGTCTTCTTTTCCCCGTATATGGCAAAGTTCCTATACACCGGGGAGTGCCTGGCGGGAGCCTGATTTTAGTACTATTTAACCTATCTATGAAAATGAGCATGTTCAGAAACTCACTCCTCACCTTGGCCGTGTTGCTAATGGTAGGGTGTACCACCGTTCCCATCACCGGTCGCCGGCAATTGTCGTTGGTGGGGGATCAGGAGGTGATCCAGATGTCGTTCCAGGCCTACAATGACCTGATGAAACAAAGCAAACTGTCCACCAATGCCACCCAGACCGCCATGGTGAAACGGGTGGGGCAACGCATACAGCAAGCCGTGGAAAGCTTTATGCGCCAGCAAGGCGCCTCAGACCAGTTGGCAGGCTACCAATGGGAGTTTAACCTCATTCAAGACGACAAACAGCAGAACGCATTTGCCATGGCCGGTGGTAAAACAGCCGTCTACACCGGTTTATTGCCTATTACGCAGAATGAGACGGGTTTAGCCGTGGTGATGGGCCATGAGATTGCCCACGCTATTGCCAAGCACTCCAATGAGCGCATCAGTCAGCAATTAGCCGCCGAGTTTGGCGGGGCTACCTTGGGTTCCTTGGGGGGCGGTGCCTCTTCTCAGGTCATCAATACCGCCTATGGTATTGGCGCTGGGGTTGGCTTAATGAAATTCGGGCGTACGCAGGAGTCTGAGGCTGACCGTTTAGGTTTGATCTTCATGGCCATGGCCGGGTACAACCCAGAGGCGGCCATTCCTTTCTGGGAGCGGATGGCGGCGGCCAGCAACGGACAGTCACCACCAGAATTCCTAAGCACCCACCCTTCCAACGAGACCCGGATCGCGGATATCAAGAAGCACCTGCCCGAAGCGAAAAAATACTACAACGCCCGGTAAGCCATGAAAACCAGCACCAAATGGTTTGTATTCGGGGCCGTCTTGATGGCGCTCCTGCTGAAATCTGACAAAGCGAGATAGTAGTACGTAGCACGTTTCGCGTATCACGTAGTACGATGATGGATCATTTGAACAGAACGGCCTCCCTCACCTGAAGGAGGCCGTTCTGTTTTAGGGCTTTTTTGTAAAAACAGAGGTAAAAACCATCTGTAGAGACCAGGCACTGCCTTGTCTCCACGTCATCAGATCCATTTACCTCCACGGAAACTTAACAGGAAGGGGTGATTTATTGTGCTTGCCTTAATGTGATACATGCCAATTCAATCCTATAATGAAGGTTATTTTAGGAAAATGGGGCTCTAAACGAATTGGAACGGTAGTGGCCTCAGGGAACCGTGGAGACAAGGCAGTGCCTGGTCTCTACAGATGGTTTTTAAGGTAGGGGCAATCCATTGTGGTTGCCCATTCCGGTTCTGCATGTAATCGCTGTTCCACAGGCCAACTAAAAACCGAAGCCTCCTTCCGTAGAAAGAGGCTTCGGTTTTTAATCTGTTTTCCTGAAAACAGGGCAGAAAAGGAGGCTTAGAACTTTAGGGTGGTTTGCTGCAAGGCGCCCCGTAATTTGATGCGGGTCAGTACTTTCTTGGTGTACAGTGGGAAATCGCCTTTCATCATCCAGTCATAGTAGCTGGGTTCTTTCTTGAGCACATCTTCTACCGAAACGTTTTTGTGCTTACCGAAATTGAAGACCTCCACGCCGTTGCTGTTGTAAACAATGCGACCCGAAAGATCAGCGGTTTTCTGGAAGGTGAATTTGTGCAGGGCCTGCATGTCATTCTGCACCGGGAAAATAGCTTGGTCCTCGGCGTCCGGCAAAGGAACGTTCTCGTAGAAGGCCACCTGTGATTTCAGGATCTCGTAGGTCGCAATGGTGTCAGCCTCGGCGGAGTGGGCGTTTTCCAGGGGCTTTTGGCAATAGAACTTGTAGGCGGCGGATAAGGTGCGCTGCTCCATCTGGTGGAAAATGCGGCATACATCCACAATGGCGCGGTTCTCAATATCGAAGTCAATGTCTACACGCAGGAACTCCTCGGCCAGCAGGGGAATGTCAAACTTGATCAGGTTGAACCCTCCCAGGTCACAGCCACGCAGAAACTCATCCAGTGACCGGGCCAGCTTAGCGAAGGTGGGGCAGTCGGCCACGTCATCGTCATAGATCTTGTGGATCATGCTGGATTCAATGGGAATGGGGATGGTGGGGTTGACGCGGGTGGTCTTGAGGATTTCCTCGCCATTGGGCATCACCTTAAGCATGCTGATTTCCACGATCCGGTCGCGGCAGATGTCCACTCCCGTGGTTTCCAGGTCAAAGAAGACGATGGGTTTGCGCAGATGTAATTTCATAGACCTGGGGTTAAGAAGCGGTAATGGTATTGGCCAACTGCTGAAGGTCCAGGTTCCCGAAGTTGCCGGAGGTCATCATGAGCAGGTTTTTGTCTTTCCAGTTGTTGCGGAGCAGATAGTCCTGCAAGGCCTGGTTATCAGTGTACACTTCAATGGAATCATCACCGAAGGCTGCCTTCAGGTCTTTAGGGTCCAGCGGTGGCATGCGCTTGTGCTCCAGGGTCTTGGGGTTGAAGTACACGATCTTGACGTCTGGCGACAGGAACGTGCCGTTGTACTGGGGCAGGAAGTCTTTGTTCAGGCTACTGAAGGTATGCAACTCCAGGCAGGCGATCAATTGACGTTCAGGGTACTGCTTTTTCAGGGCCTCAGAGGTGGCTTTCAGTTTAGAGGGCGCATGAGCAAAATCTTTGTACACCAGCGTGTGCTCGTTCTCGCCTATTTTTTCCAGGCGGCGGGCAGCACCTTTGAAGGTAGCCAAAGCCTCATAAAAGGCCTGGCCTTTGATGCCGATCTGCTTGCAGACCTCTTTGGCCGCACTGATGTTGCGCAGGTTGTGCTCCCCAAACAGTTGGATCTCTACATCGTCCTTTTTGGTTTTGAGCACGGTTTTGCCGCTCTTTTTGATTTTGTGCTCGTGAATGGTATACCCAATATAATTCACGTCTGAGTTGTTGGGCACGCACACTTCCTGCACCTGCTCATCATCCTGGTTGTAGATGAGAGTACCAGCCTTGGGCGTCATGTCCACGAAAATGCGGAACTGCTCGCGGTAGTTCTCCTCCGTGGGGAACACGTTGATGTGGTCCCAGCTGATGCCGCTGATCACGCCAATGTGGTGGTGGTATTTATGGATCTTGGGTACCCGTTGGATAGGGGAGGACAGGTACTCATCGCCTTCAATCACAATGATGGGCGCTTCCTCGGTGAGTTTCACCATCAGGTCAAAGCCTTCCAATTGCGCTCCCACCGCATAGTCAAACAGGCGGTTGTGGTATTTGAGCACGTGCAGGATGATGGAGGTGATAGACGTTTTGCCGTGGCTGCCCGCAATTACAATGCGCTGCTTGTGCTTTGATTGCTCGTAGATGAACTCCGGGAAAGAGAAGATGGGAATCTGGTGTTCCTGCGCGTAGAGCAGCTCGGGGTTGTCTGGGCGGGCGTGCATGCCCACAATAACCGCGTCTGGCCGGGAATGGAGTTTTTCCGGGAACCAGCCTTCTTCCTGGGGCAACAAGCCATCGGCTAGCAGACGGCCCCGGGCGGGTTCAAAGATCTCATCATCAGAACCGGTGACTTTCAAGCCTTTCCGGTGCAATGCCAGGGCCAGGTTGTGCATGATGCTCCCCCCAATGGCAATCATGTGTATGTGTTGATACGCCTCTTTACTCATGTAGTCTCTTTCAAAGAGAGCAAATGTAGTAATTTTAGCACACGCACCCCACGTAGGAGGGAAACGGATTTGTGGATATCTCAGACAAAATTTGTGGATTACAGCCCTCACCTCCCTCCGCACCGGCAATTAAAAGAATCTTCCAAACCAAAGGTTGCCTCTTGTTTTTGGGGTGAATTTGACAAAACGGGCCTTAAAAGGTGAGCGGTAGCCAGCGCCAAGGTGAAAGACTAACCGGCTGGATCAGAGGGAAGGTACCTTGCCAGGCAAGGCTCATTTTTTTTCAAACCCGCCTTTCAACTCAGGAAATATTTTTTTCTGAAGATTGGCTGGTTTTCCCGGAACGGAAGAGAATCAGGGAGATAAGAAAGAAGCCCGTCCTTTCCTGGGCAAGTGTGGATATGTAGGCCGATTTTGTGGATTACCTGAGGCGCGAACTTGCTTACATTTGCTTCTATGGAGGAGATGAAATTGAAAGCGACGCGAGGTAAGGCTGCCTGGACTCCCAAGCAGACCGTATCTCCAGGAATGGGAAAGCTTCCGCCGCAGGCGTTGGAGCTGGAAGAGGCGGTGTTGGGTGCGCTCATGTTGGAGAAGGACGCCCTCACCGCGGTAATTGACTTGTTGAAGCCCCAAAGCTTTTACAAAGACGCGCACCAGCGCATTTTCAAAGCGATTCTGGCTTTGTTTGACAAATCAGAGCCTATTGATATTTTAACGGTTACCCAGGAACTGCGGGAGCAGGGCGAGCTGGAGGTAGTAGGCGGTGCCTTCTACGTCACGCAGCTGACTACCCGTATCAACTCGGCGGCCAACATTGAGTTTCACGCCCGTATCATCACGGAGGCCGCCATCAAGCGCGACCTCATCAGTATTTCCTCTGAGGTATTGGGCCGTGCCTACGAAGACACCACCGATGTATTTGACCTGCTGGACTCTACTGAGGCCAAGTTGTTTGAGGTAAGTGAATCCAACATTCGGAAGAACTTTGATGACATGCAGTCTTTGATGCACAAAGCCATCAAGGAACTGGAAGCCAAGAAAAGCCAGAAAGAAGGGTTGACCGGGGTGCCGAGTGGCTTCACTGCCCTGGACCGCGTGACGTCGGGTTGGCAGCCTTCTGACTTAGTAATCCTGGCGGCTCGTCCGGCCATGGGAAAGACGGCGTTCGTGGTTTCCGCCATGCGGAACGCGGCCGTGGATTTTGGCAAAGGCGTAGCGATCTTCTCGCTGGAGATGTCGTCTATCCAGTTGGTGAATCGTCTTATCTCCGCGGAGGCCGAGCTGGAAGGGGAGAAGATCAAGAAAGGCAACCTGGCAGATTATGAGTGGGCGCAGCTGAACCACAAGATCTCGCGCCTGAGTCAGGCCCCTATTTTCATTGACGATACTCCGGGCCTTTCCATTCGGGAACTCCGTACCAAATGCCGCCGTCTTAAAGCGCAGCATGACATTCAGATGATCATTATTGACTACCTGCAACTCATGAGCGGAAACACCGACGGCAAAGGCGGCGGTAACCGAGAGCAGGAGATCGCGTCTATCTCGCGGGCGCTGAAGCAGCTGGCCAAGGAATTGAACGTGCCGGTGATCGCGCTTTCGCAGTTGAGCCGGGCCGTGGAAACCCGCGGGGGCGACAAAAAACCCATGCTTTCCGATTTACGTGAATCTGGTTCTATTGAGCAGGATGCCGACATGGTGGTGTTCCTGTACCGCCCAGAGTACTACGGCATCACCGAAGACGAGATGGGGAATCCTACCCTGGGTGTAGGTGAGGTCATCATAGCCAAGCACCGGAACGGCGAAGTAGGCAGCGTGCACCTCAAGTTTATTGGTAAGTTCACCAAATTCGGGAACCTGGAAGACGGCTTTGGCGGCGGCGGCGGTTTTGACGGCGGCGGCGGTGGCGGTTTCCCTACTTCTGATTTTGAGGGTCCTTCTGGGGGCGGTTCGCCTAACTCCATCAGAATGGGAAGTAAGATGAATGACGGCGGTCTGCCACCTTCCTCTTTTGATGACGCCCCTCCGTTTTAAGCCAGATTTTTCAAAATACAACCTGAAAGGCCATTCCAATAGAAAGGAGTGGCCTTTCCTTTTAGGAGCTGTGGAAGTGGCGGCTGTTGTCTGCCCTGCAAGCGAAGGGAGGCCTTCCTGGCCAAGGTTCTCTCACAGATGAAAGGCGTTGGCCTGTTTTAGGGCTAAAAAGAAAAAACAGCACCAAAAGGCGCGGGCGGAAAAGCCTAATCAGAAGGAAATCCCGTATAGGAGGGGGCTGGCTCCCGGTCGTATTTCCGTTTCTGCGCCAGTTGTGGTAAGTTCGTGGATAGTGTTGGCATAGGTACAAACAATGAATACGTTTCAGTTAAAAAGGGGCATCCTGCGGTTAGAAGGAGACCGGATCCTCATCAGTGGAAATCAAGCCAGGTATGTGAAGCTGCTCCACCTCCTTGCCGCCGTCTGCTGGGGTATCTTTTTCGCCCTGCAAGGGCAAAAACACTATAAAACCTACCTGCTTACCCAAGAGCTGGTACAACTGGCTTTTACCGCCGGGTGCGCTGCCATTGTGTTGTTCTGGGTGTATGTGGGTTTCTCGCGGGGCCTCAAAGGCGCAGGGGCAGATGAGATCCACGTCAAGCAGATCGTGAAGGCCCAGAAAAAAATGCATGCCGACGACGAGGCACCCAAAGTGACCCTCTTCCTGAAAAACAACCAGCGCAGAACCCTGGAGTTCCTTGACTTGGATGACCTGCACTTCACTGATTCCCTGGCCGGAAGAGGCGTTCTTGTGGTGGAATAACCGTAAGAATACTAGCCCCGTTAATTGATCGTTTTTGAGAAAAGGGCCTTTAAACGGGTAAAAAAGGAGAGACAGGCTTCCAGGGAGAATTCCTTCAGGGTAGGCCCAAAGCTGCACCCCCATTTTTTGAGGACTCGGGAATTTTCAGACCAATGTTATTAAAGACCTGCTTTCACGTGGCAGGAAACCAGTTTGCCTTATGATGAACCGCTACCATTCAAATCAGCGCCCTGTTTTTGCCTTTTGGGCTTCCCGAAAAGCGCCTTGGTTGCTTGTGGTTGCCTTGCTTGCCTGGGGGCATGCCTTCGGGCAAAACACCCTTGACACCGACAAGCACCTAAACTTCTATCATATCTGGGGCCTACTCAAGTACCAGCACCCAGCGCTGGCTACGGGCAAAGTATCCGCTGATTCGCTTTTCCTGCGCTACCTGCCCCTGGTAGATTCTGCCCAAACCCAGAAGCAGGCGAATAGCGTGTACCAGGCGTTGCTGAAGGAGGTGGGTCCTTCGCCCCTGGCGAAGGTGGACAAGGTGCGGGACCACCCGAAGGGGACGCTGTTGGTGCAGAACCTCAACGACCACTGGTACACCAGATCCAAGTTCCTGAACAGCAACAACCGCAAGCAACTGGAGAATATCTTTCAGCGCCGCTATACCGCCGAGCCCCACCAGTACGTCACCATCAGAAACAACCCTTACGGTGGTACCCTGCCCAATGAGCCCAAATACGTTTTCCCTGAAAAGGAGAACCTGCCGTACCCCATGCGCATGCTGGCCTTGGCCAAGATGAAAGCCGCCATTGATTACCTGTTCCCCTACAAGTACCTGATGGATGAGAGTTGGGAGACGGCCATTGCCCAGGCTATTCCTCTGTTTGCCCAATGCCCGTCGCGCCAGGAGTATGAGCGCCTGTTGCTCACGCTCAACGCCAAATTGAATGACACCCAAGGGTATTCCTTCTTCCGGCAGTTGCACCACAAAGACAAGATTTTCAAGAACAGCTACTACCCGCCCTTTGATTACCAGGTGGTGGAAGAGAAGATCCTGGTCACCGGCATCATTGACCCCGCCCTCTGCAGAAGGTCTAACATCAAGGTAGGGGACGTACTGGGTTCTTTGGATGACATTGCCCTTACGGAATGGGTGAAGGCATTGGGCGCGGTGCTTTCGGTATCCAACCAGCAGGCCCTTTGGCACCGGGTAGGGGAGTACGGCGATAATTTCCTGTTCCGGTCAGAAGATGCCGTCATGAAAGTGCACCTGCAACGGGGCCAGGATACGCTTCAGACCACCTTGCGGCTCATGGACCCCACTGATCCCGCCAAGGCCAAACTGATTGATGGCTATTTCAAGAAAAAGCAGGCGCCGGGCAAAAAGAGAGTGGGGCTGGAAATGGTGTCTAAAGACATCTACCGCTTCAAGGCCCATGACACCAACCGCTACATTGAGAACGCCTCAGAAGAGCGGGAAGCCGTTATCATGGATTCCCTTTTTAGGATTGCCGTGAAAGGCAAAGGCATCATCTTTGACATGCGCGGCGAGCCAGACAACAGCGACTTCGTATTTCTGGATGTGTTCCGGAAGTTTGGCCGGGGAAACAGTTATTTTGCCCGGTACTACCTCATGAACGCCGGGACCGTGGGTACCTATAAGTTGCTCACCCAGCCCGAGGTCTATTACCCCACCACCGTTACCCCGGAAGGCTACGCCTATGACGGCAAGGTAGTGATCCTGGTCAACGGCGCCACCCAGGGCGTGGGAGAATGGCTCACCATGAACCTGCAGCACATGTTCCCCAACAGCATCACCCTGGGCGAGCAAACGGCCGGGGCCGATGGGGACCTCAAACGCCTGAACCTGCCTGGCAACTACGTCATGGAATTCTCAGGCAACGCCATCTTCTACCCAAACCAAAGGCCCACCCAGCGCACGGGGGTAAAGGTGGACCTCACGGTGAAGCCTACCTTAAAGAATACCCTAGCTAAAAAAGATGACCAGTTGCTCAAAGCCCTGGAAATCATAAGAGAAGAGGCGCCCAAGCCAGAAGCCAAGAAGTAAAGGCCTAAGTCTGGAAGGTGGTTTCCCCAGAACCCGTTTCAGAAGTTCATTTTGAACCCCAGAGAGGAGCAGAAAAGAACATCCTCTTTTCTGCTCACGCAAAATTAGAGAGGAAGTACCATCAGAAGCACAACTTAACACCCACAACACCTATGGGATTCTTTTCAGCACTACTTGGCAACGCCGGAGCCGTGAGCCAGGCAGATTTACTTAAAGACTACGGAAAACTGCTGGCCGAGGGGGAGGAGATTGAATTGGGGTTCAAACTGATCAGAGACACCTTCATCTTCACGTCTAAGCGGCTTATTCTGATTGAGGTGCAGGGCATCACCGGAAACAAGGTAGAGTACATTTCCATCTCCTACAAAAGCATCTCCCGGTTCAGCGTGGAGACGGCGGGTACCTTTGAACTGGACGCCGAACTGAAAATCTGGATCTCCAGTGAACCAGAACCCAGTATCCAGAAGAAATTCAACAAATCTGTGAATGTGTACGAGGTGCAGAAGATCCTGGCGCTGCATGTTTTACGGTAAGTAGGTGATTTAGCCAAAAGGCACCTAAAACCCAATCAATTGGCCTAAGGACCAAATAGACCATATGTGCCAAGGAAGATGCGGTGGCCTCGTGGTTTTTTTAAGTGTATGGTCCTATGCCTGTACGGCCTGATTGCCCTGCCTTGCCACCCGGGAGTAGGGCTGAAGGAGAGGAGGAAGACGTTGGGTACCGGTAGTTTATTTGGTAAGATGCTGGAGCCAGGGAAAACACCCAGGATATTTGACCTAACCAGGGAGAAGGTTTTTAGAAACTTCTGGAGTACCAGAGAAGTATCAGGTTGCTTCCATGTAGGGTTGCCAGTTCACGATCAGCACCTTTTCCTCCGGCAGCAGCAGGTAACCATAATCATAGCATAAGTGGTAGGTGTTGCCGCGGTGGGTCCGGTAGAACTGGGTGAGGTAGCGGAAATCGAAGCCTGCCAGCTCCAGGTACTGCCGGGGGATGGTAGTTTTTCCTTTAGGGCTGAGTTGCCTAAGGATACTTCTGTTCTTCCGGAGGGCCGTGTTTACCTGCTGAATGCGTTTTTCTTCCTGGTTTTGCCTTTTAGCGGTATTGTTTGATTGATACCTACATTGGTCTGAGCAGAAGCGCTTATCGCTTCTACCAACAATCCCGGTGCCGCACTGTTGGCATGACTTCACCTGTGCCATTGATTACCTGTTTTATTACCCATGTACAAACGGATATACCCGGGTAATAACACGGCTTTGGGAAGAGAAGGTTATACCTTGGGGTAAGTAACTTCCTCATTTGCTATGCCTTATCTTACCCAATTTCCTGTCCTGTACCTTAACCCGCTGGAACATGCCGGCAAAGGTATTATCCGTATCTGGCACAAACCCAACCCATCCGTTTCCAAGGGCTTGAAAGAAGCCAGCTGGATCAAGTATAGCAAAACCTACAGGTGTTTTGTGATGCACCACACCAGACAAGCCATTGAAATGACGCATCAGCACTTTCAGGGACTGGCCAAGGTCAACACCAGCTATTTATCTAGAGCTAAGCGGCTGCGTCCGGCCCAAGGAACTGTGATGCTCCAACAGGAAGGTGCCAGGCTAACGCAGCCTTTAGAAAAAGTACCAGCCCGGCCTGTGCTGCGCCTGCAACCCCTGGAATACCAGGGAAAGGCCTATGTACAACTCAGCTACCAGTATAACAAAGACCTCTATGCTTGTCTCAAGAAGAGCAAAGTGGCTAGTTGGCTACCGGAAATGCAGTGCTTCGTGATAAGAAGTGATAGCGACAGTATGATTGCCTTACTTTCAGAGGTAGAAACGGAAGCCCAGGTATGGCTTTCTCAGACCATACAGGTAAAGGATATGCAGCTGCAGCTTAAACTTTGGGAGCAATGCTACCTGAAAGGCGATGGCTATATCTCTTGTCCGCTGCCGTACCTGGAAAAGCTGCTTCTCCTGAACTACAGCCTTAGCACCATTCGCACCTATCATAGCCTTTTGCTGCGCTTTCTGAATTCTTTTAGAGGCAAGGGATTAAAAAGAATCCACGCTTTCTCAGAGGAGGAAATCAACCACTACCACCGAAGTATGGTACAGGCGGGCACCTATTCAGTTTCGTTTGTAAATCAAAGCATCAACGCCGTCAAGTTTTATTACCACCGGGTGCTGCTGCGCCACGAAGTGCAGCTGAATCTGGTAGAGCGGCCCGAGAAGCCAGAACGGCTACCCCAGGTTCTAAGCAAACAGGATGTTTTGAAAATCTTGTCGGTGGCCGAGAACCTGAAGCACCGGTGCATTCTGCAACTGCTCTATTCTGGAGGGCTACGCATAGGTGAAGTGATCAATCTAAAATTGACTGATGTGCAATCAAAGCGGAACCTTCTCTTGATTCGTGGTGGCAAGGGCAAGAAAGACCGCACTACCCTGCTGTCACAGAAGTTATTGGAAAACCTACGTGCTTACTACAAACAATATAAACCTAAGGTATGGCTCTTTGAAGGCCAAACAGGCGGACAATACACGGTTGAAAGCATTCGCCACCTCTTCAATGCATGCAAAGAAAAGGCCGGAGTACAAGCACCCGCCACCCCTCATACGCTCCGCCACTCTTTTGCCACGCATTTACTTGAACAAGGAACGGATTTAAGGTACATCCAGGTGCTGCTCGGGCACCGTTCTAGCAAAACCACCGAGATCTATACCCACATCACCACCCATGCCCTGGATAAAATAATTAGCCCCTTAGATAATCTCTAGCAAACTGTTACATTAGCTAACACATATATGATCTTGTTCCAACAACTTATGCACCCTGCCAGAAAAAAACATACTATCTCAAAAGGAGCCAGCAGGAGTTTAGTACATAGTGCAGATAAGCGTAAGTTGTCTTATATCCAATAGTTATAGGGCATTTAAAGAATATAAAATTTGATAAACCTATTTAAACATCAACAGATAAAGGAGCCGTTCTTTGGTGACATGGGAGCATCATTCGACAAACACACGAACAGCTACTTCCTTGATAAGGACATCAAACTGGAAGGTTTTTCCAAACCTGTTGCCCTTTACATTGAATCAGTTGACACAGTGTCCACAGAAGCGCAGCGGGAAACCTACAAGATGATTACCAACGGATTCACTGAAATTTGGAAAGCCACAGTAGAATTCTTAGTCCACACAAAAAAAGTACTGCCTGAAGCTAAGCTGTTGAAATATTACCAAATAGAATCTATTACATTACCAAAAGAAATAGATTCTAGAAAATCAGAATGGAGTTTCGATATCCTGAACCTTGAAGATGGTTTTTCAAGTATCGTTATTGAATTGGAGGGAAGAAAGCCAATACAATATTCTGTAGAAGGGTAGAAAAACGCCCTATAACAAGGTATAAACGTCAGCATCGGCCGACGGCCTCCGCCGTCGTTTATACTAGACGTTACGCGGCATTTAAATAATGAATTTGGAAGAAGTCATAAATAACCGAAAAGTAAAGCTAGTCGGATACAGTACAGAAAAGAACTGGTTAGACCAACTTCCAAACAAAGATTGGCTCTGTATCCTTGTGGTAAATGATAAGCCCAGAAGGTACATCGGCGAGGTGATTACAAAAATCATAGCCAAAGACGTCGGCTATATTTGCACAATGGGAAGTCAAGCAGAATTAGTACATGATTTAGCGGACGAGGAAATTGGTTATAGGTATGCAGAAATTGAAGAAGCTTATCTACCAAGTCACTCAATCATAACTACTTGGCACAACGACTTTGAGGACGGCATCTGGTTTGCCCTGTTCGCCGCCGATTCTGAAGAATTCAATATCAAGGACGTTGTAATCCTTGACATGACGGACGGACAAGAAAACCAAAGATTAAAAGCGTGCCTAGAGAAAATAAAAACAGAAGAGTCAGATAAAGAATAAGAAAAACGCCGCGTAACAACAGCTAAACGCCAGCATCGGCCGACGGCCTTCTGCCGCCGTTTAGCCAAGGCGTTGGCATTAATTAAAATATAAAATCAAATGGTTAATGGATAAAAAAGCCTATCTATTTACTCTTGCTTCCACCTTGTTAATATTATTTTTTGGGCTTGGGTACTTTATGCTTTTTGCTAAACAAG
>NZ_VKKZ01000023.1 GCF_008271745.1 Rufibacter glacialis
TCTAACACAAGCTAAACGTCAGCCAAGTTGTATTCAGGTGCAGCCGCTTTGCTTTCTACGGCCGGAGTTGGTACTTTGAAAGACAACCAGGCAAAACTCTTGGCCGTCGTTTAGCCGCGGCCGTTAGGCACAAGCTAAAAAAATGAAATTTATAATCATTTCAATATTATCTCTGGTATTACTGTCTTGCAATAACTCAAGTCAGAGTAAAGACACCATTGCGTCTAATTCTGAGAAAATTCCGATAGACACAGTATTAGTTAAGATTGAAAATAAACTAAACAAGTCGTACGAAATTGGCTTCTACTCAAAGTCATTTACATATTTCTGGATAGCTGGTAAAGATACCCTCGACTATAAAATCGGGATGACAGAACATGTGAGAGACAGCTCAGTCCAGCTTAGGATATTTCACCGTAGCCCTATTTTATTTTCAAAGGCGTTGGACAAGATAAATGAAAGCTTACCACTGATTGAACAAGATTTTAATTTACATAAGCTCGGCTACCTTCATTTCGAGTCTCCGATTTTCTACAAGGACATGACAACAGAGCTTTCAAAGAGTTATGAAAATCAGTTCGGAAAGAAAAACATTAGTTATAAACAGCTGAATGAGTTCCTAATGGATTCATGGTTAGAGAAAAGAGTTGGTCCCTTCTTGAATCAATTTAACAAGAGCACAAGGGGATATGGGATTGAGAAATTCCATTTACTGGAAAAAGAGAATTACAAACAGTACATTCCTAATTCGGACTTGAGTGATTATCCTTCATTTTCTATTCACGGAATGGGGGTATCAGTAATTATAAATGAATAAAGAAAAAAGCCAGTGCCTAACATTGTGCATAAGCCATGCTTCGGCCGACGGCCTTGCACGCCTCATGCACTAGACGTTATAGGGCATTAAATAAAAATAATTGATGAAGCTACTCTTGGTTTTACTTCTTTCTTTCTGGTTCAACATCCTGCAATTTGAAACAGGAGAATATATCCACGAAAGGAATGGCCATAAATATTCCATTGTCTTGAATCAAGATTCCTCATTTACCTACTTGAGACCCGCTATAATCAATGGGACAATAAAAGAGGCGGGAAAATGGAGGATTAGTCAGAATAGCTTGATTTTATTTGATTCTGTTGGGTTTGTAAATTCTAAAAGTAAAGTAGAGGGACAAACAGTAGAAGGCCAAAAATTTGTTGTCATTAAATTCATTGATGAAAAAGGAAGCCCATTATCAGATTTAGAAGTCGGAATAAATGAAGATAACTTCTATAAAAGAACCGACACTCAGGGTATTGTTAAGTTTGAATTTACTGAGCTAAAGAAAAGGAGGAAGAATCAACCTAAGAATACTGTAGAAGTTATCGAGTTCAAGACAAAAAGGAGTGAAACAACAGTCGCTGTAGAGAATATATTTAATAATAAAATCACAGTAATTAAAGATTATAACCCAAAGAAGACTTACAAGCTAAGAGAAAGAAGAGTTGAAATAAGAAACGGCGACCTAGTGTTTAAGAATCCATCAGGAATGAATGAACAACAAGAATTTGTGTTTATAAAAAAGTAAAAATAACGCCCTATAACAAGGTATAAACATCAAGCCACGGCCGACGGCCTTGCTCGTTGTTTATACTAGACGTTAGCTGCAATTTAAAATTATGATAAATTGGGAATACTATAAAAAGCCAAATTCTATTGACAAGGACAAAGCTATAGAATTGATTACGTCGTCTATTCCCGATTTAAAGAAGCGCTGGGATATTTACAAGAGTAAGGAATACGCCGACTACTCAACAGAAAGAAATGATTATATAGATATTGGAGAAGTTGCTCGCTATATCGTTGAAAAAGCTAAAGCTAAAAAAACTAATGGGTTTACCTCCTTTTTCGATTCTGTCGAGACTGTTTTAGCAAACGGAGATGTTGACACAATAAATTTGTTAGTTGTTGGACTACTTGAAGATATACAGAATATTTCAAGTGGAGAAAAGGATATTGATTACCATAAAGATTTTGATATTTGGCTTCGACCTAAAACCAAAGAAGCTTGGGAACAAATAATTCAGTTCTGGGAAGGTGAACATTAAGCATAAAAAAAGAAAAACAGCAGCTAACAACGTGTAAACGCCAGCATCAGCCGACGGCCTCCGCCGCCGCTTACACAAGTACGTTAGCTCCAATTGTAAATCATAAAATGAATGGGCAGAAAGTGGGTACTTGTTTTTCTAGTTTCAGCTAGTCTCATATTTGCCTATGTGATAGCGGAACAATGGATAACACTAAAAGAATTTCCCGAAATCGTCTTAAATTATTCTAAGTACAAAAATAGTGTCACAGCGACATTCGAAAATTCACTGGATAAATTCATCGGACAATGTACCTTTTATCTTTTAGGCATTTCAATCTTAATCAGCGCGATTACCACTTATTTTAGAAGAAAAGAACTTAACAGAACAATGTTAAGATTTTACGTTCTATATTTCTTAGTTTTTGTTGCTCTTGAGTTGCCTCTGTACGGCTGGGATATTGGCTGGGAAACAGTTCAAGGACACTCTTTCTGGAAAGGCTTTCACTTTCATTAAGAACCTTCAAAATATATAAAAAAGGAAAAAACAACTGGAGCTAACACTGTATAAACGTCATCTCGGCCGACGGCCTTCGCCGTCGTTTATACTAGACGTTAGGTCTAATTTTAAACATGAAGAACCGTTCTTCTCGACTTACAGAAAAATTTATCAGCAGTATATATAATTTATGGCTCTCAAACTCCTAACAGCAATCAATTGGTTCTTGATACTTTTGATGTCAGGGACATTGGGCTTTTTGAGTTTTGCTTTATTCTTAGGAACTAAAGAGGGCAAGCAAAAATTGCTTCTAGAACCTATAACTTCATTTTTAGAAAGGTTCTTGGCTTTTGGACTATTAGGAATAATTGGAGCAGGAGTTCTAGTGCTTGTTAATTTATTAATAAATAGGGCCTTCCTAGATTCTGAGATAAGTTTAAAAGACCTAGCAATTAGAAGTACGACAATAGTTTTGGGAGCTTGTTTTATTGGCACATTAGCATTCTTAATTTTATAAAATAAAATTGATTAGCATTTAAAACGTATGACCCCGACTTGAATAATGTGTTTTCGACCTGTTTTTCAGAAATCAAGGCAAAAGCGGACGGACTGGAAAAGTAGAAAGAGGAATAGTTGATTGCGGACGGCAAGCCGTTTTCTTGTTCATTTTGAAAAAGCAGGCCAAAAACAGAAAAATGCCGTGCGGTATTTGCATAGAAAAAACTAGACCTAACGTCTAGTATAAACGTCATCTCGGCCGACGGCCTTCGCCGTTGTTTATACTAGACGTTAGGCGTAATTTTAAAAGGATTTGAAACGAGACAAAATATATGAGGACTTACATTTTCCTTCTGATTTTTCAGTAGAAGATTGGAATGCTTTAATAAAATTAAAACTACTAAAGTACTTTTCAGATGAATCTATCTTTGAAAAAAATAAAGAGATTTTAAGAACCGAAATTATTAATTATATAAGATTCTGTACTAAACCTGAGTACTTCGCACTTTTTGAGTGGACGTTTAATATTTATAAGGACTGTATAAATTCCGACAAACAACGAATCATTAAAGTACTAGCTGACTCTTTTGACGAAATTTCAAATACGGACATGAAATGGATGACAAATGTATTGACGCAACCAGAAGAAAAAGAATTTTCAGAAAGAGACAAAATAAGTTATTATTTCAAGGTTATAGACGAAACTTTGGAGGGCGTATTTAAACCCCGCTTGAAATTACTAGACAAACTTGTTAACTATAAATTGTTTAGTGTTATCCCTAACAATTCAGGTTCTGACTTCGGGAAAGTAATCAGAGATTTTCCTAATCAGGTAAAGAGCGACTCAATTCTTTTCCTCGAAGACCCTTTTTTTTCAATCTCAACAAATCAGTGGAGGAATATAGCAGCGCACAAATCCTTTACTATTAACAAGAATAACATAGTGGTTGAATACGGAAGAAACACTATTCAAACACTTACCTTATCCTTCAACGATTTTTATAAAGTCGTTCATTGGACTCAAGACATTTATAGAACAATCCGTTTCGGACAAGTATTAACTTACTTAAACTATATTGTTGAAATAGTTGCCGAAATGGGCGGCACTAAAGATACGAATGTTAGATTTGAATCTTCACTCCTGCACATCATACATAACATGCAAATTGTAGGGTTTGAGTTTGTATCAAACGAGGAACTAAGCGAGACTTTTTGTCTCAATGTCAAAGGGAAACCAAACCATGACGTGAAATCTTCTTTAATACATGCTTCTCAGTGTTTAGACCAACTCTCATGCGCTATTTACGACGATACATTTGTGAGGGACAACTTCCTAAAAACTAAAATAAGTATTGTAGACGACAACCGAAACATACTTGCATCTGCTACAATTTCTATCGAAGTAGCATTAAAGAAGGCTAAGGGAGAAATGAATCTTGATGAATATTTGAGTATGATGGAGTTCGATATAAAAAACTATGCCTAACAAGGTGTAAACGGCAGCGTCGGCCGACGGCCTCCACCGCCGCTTACACGAGTCCGTTAGCTACAATGAGAACAATGAAAAATAAAGTTTTGCTGGTAGTGCTTTTGGTGGTATGTGCTTGTTCAAGTGGACAGAAGCATAAGCAATATTTGTCCTTATTAAAAGAAGCAGATTCCATCAACCTTGTATACCCGACTATAAGTAATCCAATCTTACTCACGCAAGAAGAGACTCAATACCTAAAGGAGGTTCTTACACATGACCTCAATATTGAAAAAAAAAGGATATAAGGCCAACTGCATAATTGAGTTATTAAAACAAGAAAACAAGATTGGCACTTTCTCAATTCAACAGGACGAACAGGTTTCATTTGTAAATTTTGACTCAGACTCATTAGCATTTGGTTTTCGCCTTACTTATGGGATTGGAATGTTCATAAATGAGAAAAGATAAAAATCACAGTAGCTAACAAGGTATAAATGTCACCTCGGCCGACGGCCTTGCGCGTCGTTTATACTAGACGTTGGCAAACATTTAAATTATGAAAATCAATAAAAGGTATAGCGGAACAATCATAGGCGGGATATTTACTTTAGTAAGTCTGCTGTTGACTAAAACTTATATAGTTCCAGTTGTATCTGTTATTCCAGGGGTATTTATAAAGTCTCTGCTTAAATTGGTAATCGACAATGAACCTTATTCAAATGTAGGTATAGCTACAATCATTACATTAGCAATCTTAGTGTGCTTACCTTTGGCTATTTTTCTAAAAAAAGGACGGACTCAAGAAGCAACGAACGGATTGATAGCAGGAATATTAGTAATAGAGTATTTTCTAATCCATACATTAGGATTCTACATTTACTGGGCAAGCAGATTTAACTTTAGAAGTGACGGACAGTTGATTTTTGGAGCAGTTTCCAGTTTCCCCGCAAGTAGCTTTGGTCTATTAGCTGTTGGTTTGATTATAGACTCAATAAAAAATTCAAAAAATAACATCAGCATTGCCAGCTA
The DNA here is from genome assembly GCF_008271745.1 of Rufibacter glacialis. GTDB lineage: Bacteria > Bacteroidota > Bacteroidia > Cytophagales > Hymenobacteraceae > Nibribacter > Nibribacter glacialis. Next base: position 5,564 of record NZ_VKKZ01000023.1, read on the forward strand.
ATAAAAAAACGATTTGCCAACAAGGCATAAACGTCAGCCTTCGGCCGACGGCCTCGCCCGTCGTTTATACTAGACGTTGGTGGTTATAAAAGGGAAAATAATATTATTAGATACATGAAATATTTTATTCTATCTTTTATATTAAATGCTGCTTTTTCTCAGTGCTTTTCACAAAGTATGACCAGCGTTCAACTTTCTGTGAAGAACGGGTTTGGGCCATTCCATTCAGGTAGAAAAATGCTTTTCCCACTTGATGAGCAACCAATGGTATATAAGGTGCCTGTAACAGTAAAGCAATATAGGATACGGGAACTTGACCTCCAGCCGGAACAAACATTATATAAGAGTTACCTCATGAGGGAGCTGCCAAAAGAGAAGTTCCTGGAGTTAATTTTAAAGTATAGGATAGACACGCTCCTCCTGACAAAGGATAAAGCTGTTAAGCATCAGGTCCCAATTTTGCTTGGTTATGATTCACAGAGGCAATTCCTTGTAATAGTAGACGGTAACCAAAACAAAGACTTCACCGACGACAGGATTCACTCTTTCAAAGGCAACCTTTCCAACGAGGAGGAGAAAAAAGCCTTGGAGTCACTTCCTACTACTGAAATTGCATACGAGTACTACGATGGACAGAAGATCACCAGTAAGAATACCACTGTCAGCCTGAACCCATATAAAGGTTCTAAAACAGTTAAATTCTTCACCGAGGACACCCTGGAGCAAAGCCTCTATTTGGAAATTGGAATAATGGAGCACCGTGAAGGAACGGTTCGTCTGAGAGGCAAAGATTATAGAATAGCAGTTAGCAATGGGTTTACTACAGCCACTTTTAATGCAGGTAACAGCAGCTTTTTTTTCGCACCGGCACAACTAGCTTTCAAGGGCGCGAAGGAAGGGGAAATTGCTTATAAGTTAAGTGACACGGTAAACATTGACGGCTACCGGTACCGAGTTTCCTCTGTCTCTATGTCAGGAGAGGAAGTAAAGCTTGAGGAACTAGGGTATAGCAGCAGGGCTGAAGGAATCACAGAAGGCTTTTACTTCCCGAAGTACTCTGCGTCCACTACTGACGGCAAGGTGCTAGACATGGAGACACTCCGGGGAAAACATGTTCTACTTGATTTTTGGGGCACATGGTGCGGCCCCTGCATCGCGGCAATGCCGAAGCTAAGGGAGCTGAACAATACGTATAAGGACGGCGATTTTGTTCTGATAGGTATAGCCTATGAAAAAGAGGAGGAGAAAGTAAGGAAGTTTTTAGTGAAAAATAGAATTGACTGGGTCAATATATTTCAAGATGAAGGCGCAAGAGAAAACAACATAGTGGAACGGTTGAAGGTAACCACCTTCCCCACAACCATTTTGATAGGCCCAGACGGTAAAATACTTTCGCGTGGGCGGGATTTAGACCATGTCAAGGAAATACTCTCAGGAAAAGTGAAATCAGAAGTACAGCCACAAACAACACCTAAAAAACATTAAAACCCTTTTTAGCTTAATCGTAGCTATCATTTTTAAAAAATATATAGAGCATATTGAAAATTTAAATAAATGAACAATCATCAACTACCATTTTTTGAAAGTATAGATATCTCAACCTTAAAAGAGTACTATAAGGTCCACACGATTTTAGACAATAGTAAAATTAGTATTGACATAAATTTTGAGAAAAAGTTTATTGATGAGAATACCTTTCAGGTTTTAAAAAACTTTCTTGAGAGCATTCCTAAGTTCGACGAACAAAACAAATCACTTATCTCAAATGACTTTAAAGAAGAGGGAGAAGCTTTTGATTACATAAACTTTTACCTTGATGAGTTAGGCCAAGAAGAACTTTCCAGTATCATTAACATTGATAACGATAATTATCCTAAAGAAAAACAGCTTCTTGATAAGTTAAGGTTAATAAGAGTTGGCCTTTACCCTGATGGGAAATATGATGCGGATTATTTTGGCGTTTTTGATTACTCAATTGAAATTGACGGAGAACCTTGCAATCAGCTTCTAGTTGTAAAAACAGATGTAAAAGATGACCTTGATCATATAACCTGGGAAAGTTAAATAGTTAAATAAAGACTACTACTAACAAAACCTAAACGGCAGCTTCGGCCGACGGCTACTGGCGCCGTTCAACCAAGTACATGAATCAAAAGAATGGAAACAGAAAGACTAATTTTTAGGGAGCGAACAAAACAGGTCCAAAAGGAGCTACTGAATCTGCCTATAAAAGAACAGGTAAAATTTTTGGGGTTAGAATCTGTAGAACAACTTCATGCAGAATTGATAAGAAGCAATAAGCGATTGAACAATCTTGAAATGAAATGGCTTAAATGGGAGTTGATAGAGAAGGACTCTCAAAAAATTATTGGAAGTTGTGGCTTTCATAATTGGTACGAGGAACATGAAAGAGCAGAAGTAGGTTATTTTTTAAATGTTAATTTTCAAGGGAGGGGGTTTATGTCTGAAGCACTCAAATGTGTTATTAATTATGGGTTTAAGATTATGAAGTTGAACAGAATTGAAGCTTTTATCAGTCCGTCAAATTTACCCTCTATTAAAATTATTGAAAACCTGGGATTTACCCGAGAAGGTATATTAAAAGAACATTATAAAATGAAAAATGAAATCTTGGATTCTGTAGTTTACTCCTTATTAAAATCTAAATGGAAACCTTTGCCCAACGGCCTAGGCTAAACGTTAGCTATGCCACCGTTTAGGCTAGGTCGTTAGCCACATTTATAATTAATGAAATATCTTATAACCCTTTTACTGTCTCTCTTAACGGTTGCTTGCGAACAGAACAGTAGGGAACCCGTTACCTCACCTCAAGGTGCTCCAACAGAGGCAAAAACCGATAGCAATAATATCTTCTCCATCACAGAAGTAGATGAAAAGCATTTCAGACAAGCACAGAAAGAAAGCAACAATGGTTCTTTTGTAGATACTGCTTTAATTAAGAAGTCTAGCGGAAAGATTATTTTGCTAATCCAGGGATATACACGCAGAGACTCATTTTTGGTTTTCCTTGACAAGACTTTCCCCGACAATGAGGAAGCAGATATAACTTTCCAATATGGAGGCTATTACAAAAAAATAGATAGGCACCTTCTAGTGACCCAACATTATGAGCACAATGAATACAACCTGATTTCAAATAAAGGCACAAAAACCCCTGTTTGGAATGAACCACAATTTACAAAGGATGGTCAGTATTTTTTCTGTTTGAGACCATACGGCTTGGAAGGGGAGCCTGTAGGATTACAAATTTGGAGAATAAAGAAAGACCAAAGTGACTCCTTTGACCCAATTGAGCTAGTAAAAATCCTGGAACTAGACCAATTATTGTTTAATCCAAAAGAATGTTTGTGGAATAAGCAGGGTGATTTAGTAATCAAAGCAGGTAAATTGAAGGACAATTTTTACCCGAAAGAGCCTTCAGAAGAATATTACCTTAAACTGAAATATAAATAACAGTTGCTAATAAAGGGCATAAGCCATGCTACGGCCCAAGGCTTAGCACGCCTCGTGCACAAGGCCGTTGATACTTCAGACACTACTGCTGCGCACTTACCTGAATACCTAATTCATTTCAAGTTATGATCAAGAAGGTTAGGTCTAAATCATTTTCAGATAAGTGCTTGAATTTGAGATTATCTTTTGACATAAGACACAGAGGACTGTATTAAAATTGAAATCCTATCATACATCTTATCGTATTATCCTAAGTTGACCCTCCCAATCTAAAAGGCTTACTTACATAAGTAAGAAGGGACAAGCTAAGTATAAGTTTGATTGACAACGTGGTATTCCTCACTTACCTCTCCGCCACCTAACCTTTGATTCGTTTTTAGTTTAGTTTTTTCTCCATCCCTCCATAAAAATCAGAGAAGGTTTCCAGCTACAAAAATAAATTAGTTATGAACATCAAATATATTTTGGTGCTGCCATTACTAATGGTTTCTTCTATGTACACCTATGCCCAAACCAATGACGCAAAAATAGACAGTCTTTACATTCAAGAAGTGGAGGGCCGTAAAGAACCAGCCAAGGTATTGCATGCAGAACCCATATATATCGACTTGATCAGAGACTTGGGCGTAAGAAAGGGGGAGAAAGAATGGAACTTGGGATTTGGGTTAACAGATAGGTTAGATTATGATTCTTATGAAGCCTTGATTGAGTATGAATGGGCTCCTATTGATCGTTTGGGATTGGAAGTTGAACTGCCCTTCACATTTTATTCGCCTTTAAAAAGTATTCCAAGAGAATCTATTCCCTCTAATCAATTGAACAGCATAAAAGTAGCAGCCCAATGGTCCTTTCTGGTGAAGGAGCCAATAGCCACCTCCATGGCCCTTGGGTATATCAATGAATTTGAACTTTCAGACTTTGAAAGGCTCGGAGATTCTTTTTTTACAGGGAATATTTATAATCCGTTTTTGGTAGTTGCCAAGCGCTGGGGAAACAACTTTCATTGCCTGATTTATACCGGCCCCATGATAGAACAGAATTTTCGAACCAAGAGTATTCACACAACTTATGGCATCAACACCAATTTCCATTACATGATAACTGGTACGAGGAACTTCATAGGAGTTGAATTAAACAAAACCTTGGAGAACGGTGACTTTGATATGGTCCTAAGGCCCCAAATGCGACTTGGTATTGAAGATAATTTATTAATAGGAATAGTAGCAGGAATTCCAGTTAGCAGAGAAAATGAAAGACTGAGTTCTTTTGTCAGACTAATATGGGAGCCAGGCCACCATAAGTAATATAAATATAGACTTTTAACAGGGGTTGAAAACATTGAAGAGACAAGGTGATTCGTAACTTTTTTGTTCTTAACAAGCAATGTGCTAGTAAACGAGTATGCCCTTTTCAGCAAACCGCTTTTACACCAGAGAATCGTTGCACTCTCTTCAAAGGACAAATTTGGAAGAGTTCATAAATCATTTAAAAGGTAAAATAGATGGATACAGAACAGAAAAGAACTAGCTAAAACAACTTCAAGTAATATTGTTCTAATTTTTGACCTGGGTGATTAAGAAATGGGAAGTAAAGGTAGATTTGGTAAACTTCTAGCATGCGGGGAAGAAACCTATGCCCCAATTGGTATCAAAAAAAACATACCCCAACCAGTTGCATTAGCATTGCCTCGGGCAACAACCAGTGCTTCCGTTGAGCCGTCTGTGCCGTTGGTAACTCAAGTATTGGTAGTTCGCCGTTCTTTTTGTTAAAGCTGGTAAGGCCCTTTTTGTGGTAGAGGCACCAAGGTGATCCTTACTGATCTAGCTAATCTGAGAACCATTTTTTGGGGCTTCAGGACTGCTTTTGCAAAAACACCGGAAAAAGCCGTAGGGGAATTCTCCTTACCTTTGCTACGTTACCTTCAAGTGCACCAGAAACGTTACTCTGGTCTTATGAATTGCCTTAAACTTATACCATCATGGAAAACCAAGAAAAGAAATATAACGCGCTTACCCCCGAAGAAGAGTATGTGATCCTGCACAAAGGCACGGAACGGCCTTTCACCGGTAAGCTGTACACGGTCAAAGAACCCGGTACTTATATCTGTCGCCGCTGCAACGCACCTTTGTACCGGTCAGAAGACAAGTTTGAGTCACACTGCGGCTGGCCTTCCTTTGATGACGAGATTGCCGGTGCCGTTACCCGGGTGCCAGATGCAGACGGGAGCCGGACCGAGATTGTCTGCTCCAACTGCGGCGGCCACTTAGGGCACGTGTTCCTGGGTGAAAGGTTCACGGCTAAGAATACCCGCCATTGCGTGAATTCCATCTCCATGGAGTTTGTGCCTGCCCAGGAGAAGTAAGGTAGCGCCTACTGAGTGGAGGGCATCATGTTCATCGGCTTGCCAGCCTCAGGGAAGTCCACGTTTTACCAGCGGAACTTCTTCAACTCGCACGTTCGCCTCAGCCTGGATCTGCTCAGGACCAGAAACCGGGAGCGCCAATTTTTCAGCCTTTGCCTGCAAACCAATACCCGGGTGGTGGTAGATAACACCAACCCGCGGGTTGAGGACCGGGAGAAGTACCTGACCAGGTTCAAAGAGCACCGGTTCCAGGTCATCGGGTACTTCTTCCAGACCTCCTTGCAGGAGGCTTTGGAACGCAACCGTGCAAGGGAAGGGCGAGACAAGGTGAAGGACATAGCGCTGTATGACGTGCGTAAAAAGCTGGAACCGCCCTCTTTTGCGGAAGGGTTTGACCGTCTGTTCAGCGTACGCATTCAGGGGAATGGTTTTTGGGTGGAAGAATGGAAGAAGGAGGATAGCAATGTTTGAGAACCGCAAAATAGACTGGGAACAGAACGCAGGGCGCCAACCGAAAGGCTTTTATACCTGTAGCCGTTGCCGTCTTCCTTTGTTCTCCTCCAGTCAGAAGTTTGATTCCAAAACCGGCTTCCCCAGTTTTTGGGCGCATTTTAAAGAAAATGTGCGGAAAACCCGCTTGCTCACCTACGGGCGGGACCGCATCCAACTGCTTTGTCAGGGATGCGGCCTGCACCTGGGGCACCTTTTCCCAGACCCCAGAACCCCCAGCCAGGTCCGGTACTGCATCAACTCAGATTCCCTTGGCTACCCGGCACCTCCTTCCCCAGATTCATCAACCTGATTTCTTTACCTGGATTTGCCAGGAGATACAAACCTTTTTTATAGTCAGTTTTTGAAAAACGGGGCTTAAATAAGCATTGGGTTCTGAGCTAGGTAACCTACCTTAAAAGGGAATAACCAGCCCCTGAGCCTACTATTCCCTCCAGCTTGCTCAACAAAAATGCAGGGGGAGGAAAGCCCTTGAATGGGTTGATTCCCTTCCAAAGCGGAAGCGGGTTAGATTTTGTTCTATCACCTTAAGGGAAGAAGGTATTTTCTTACTTCCTTTAAACCCGCATCGTAACTCCTCCACTTGCCTAGCGCCTCAACCAAGAAGTTTGGGAAAAAAGCGTGTTTTTGGAAAAGGAGCACCAAATCAGGAGGCCACAAAAGCTATAGCTTGAACGAGAAGCCGCCCAGTTCCTGGGCTAAAAAATGGGCCAGTAACACTTGTTGAACCGGGTAGGAGAGACCCAGGCTGCCCATCTCCTCCATGAACCGTTCCTTCTCCCCGATACCCGCCACATAGCCATTCACCCGAGCCACAGCCGGGGAGTTGTTAAAGGCCTCCGGATCTGGGTATATTTTCTGCAATTCCTGCAGGACTTCGGGCACCCGCCGCAGCTTCCATTTCTGGTGCCGCTCCTCCGCCAGGTAAAATGCCTTGTAAGAATGCATCTCGGTTTTTAGTTTCTCCTGAAGCCGTCCTTCGGCCTCTTTTATCACCTGCCGCGCCACTTCCTCCTGCTCCGGGTTATGGAAGAAAATAGCCGATGTGTATTGTCGCTTGCGGGGTTCTTTGGTAGGCGTGTGCTGGTTGAAGAACCTTTCCAGTAGCTGACCATACGTCACCTCCTTCGGGTTAAATTCCAGCTGAACAACTTCTATATGATCAGCCAGGGTTCTATAGGTGGGGTTTTCTGTGGTTCCTCCGGCAAAGCCTACCCGGGTTCTCACCACGCCCCCCACAGCCCCAAAATAAGCTTCCGCGCCCCAGAAGCAACCCATGGCCAAGGTGGCGGTTTGCAGGTTAGGGTAGAGGACCTGATCCATGGCGGGTATCTTGGTTTCTGGTAAGGGTTTCATGGTCTCTTGTACGGAAACGGAAGAAACTCGTGGAAGCACAACCCCTTTTTGCCAAAGCGCCTGACAGACCCAAACCGGTGGGCTGCTTCCCGCGGCGCTTCCAGTGCCAGGTGCTCCTCTATCATCCCAATCATTAGGCTTACTACCCCACCTTTATAGTAGAAACAGAGCCAGATACCGAGGCGGTAAGGAATCCGTCCCAATTTGCCAGGGTTTCGTCACATTTTGTTTCAGGTAACCGGCAGGCTGGCTAACCTTGTCTCATCGCTAAGCTATTGCGGTCTGATTCTCTGAGTCATGGTCGCCCATTCCTGCACCGGGGCCCGGGAGAAAGCAGGTTTCTTATGATGAAAAGTGATTCATTAACTTCTAACCTCATAGATATGAAAAATTTGATACTCTTGGCGCTGGCCGGAATGTTAGCTGTGCCCTCTACTTTTGGACAGACCCCTCAGGACAGGCCTGTTCCTGCTGCCTCTCAAGCCATTCCTAAGGGAAATGGGAAAATAAGCGGGGTGGTATTAGAGGAGGGCGGTAAAAAGCCCATAGAATTCGCCACCATCTCTCTCGTAGACAAAGCCTCAGGCAAAACCGTGGATGGAACGGTGTCTGATGACAAAGGAAGATTCTCCTTGGGTAAAGTAGCCGCCGGCTCTTATCAGGTTTCGGTCAGTTTCCTGGGCTATGAAACCAAAGTGGTAGACCCTGTTACCCTGGGCCCTAAGGAAGAAGTCAATATTGGGGTAGTGGCGCTGAAAGGGGGAACCAAAGCTTTAGATGAAGTAGCGGTGGTGGGCGACAAGCTATTGGTAGAAGACAAAGTAGACCGCCTGGTCTACAATGCTGAGAAAGACCTCACCAATACCGGTGGCACCGCCACCGATGTCCTGAAAAAAGTACCGGGCTTAACGGTTGATTTAGAAGGGAACGTAGCCTTGCGGGGCAGTTCCAATTTACGGGTCCTGATCAACAACAAACCATCGGCCATCATGGCCACCAACGTTTCTGACGCGCTGCAGCAGATTCCGGCTGATTTGATCAAGAGCGTGGAAGTCATCACCAGCCCATCGGCTAAATATGATGCGGAGGGCACGGCGGGTATCATCAACATCATCACCAAGAAAAACAGTTTGCAGGGCCTTAACGGGAATGTGACGGGTTCTTATGGAAACCGCATCAGTGCCGTGAACGGGACCGTGAATTACCGGAAAGGGAAAGTGGGGGTGAATACGTCCTTCGGGCAAAGCTGGCGCAACAACCCTATGGAAAGCAACCGTGAAACTATCTACCAAGGCATTCCAGGGATTGACCGCTTACGGCAGGCCATGAAAGGGAAACGGGAAGGTGAGTTCCAACTGCTGCAGGTGGGGGTAGACTATGAACTGTCCAAGAAGAGCAGCCTGGCGGCCGGCATAAGAATGCAAAGCGGCGAATTCGCGTACAGCAACCTTCTGACGTCTACGCAGTACCTGGGCGAGGCGGTGACCGCCCGTAACACCAGACGGAACCGCAGCGAGTTTGACAACCTCAACTTTGACGTCAACCTGGACTTTACCAAGCAACTAGCTAAACCGGGCCAGGAAATCAGTGTTTTAGGCCTAGTTAGCCGTAGCAACCGGGAGAACTACCATTTCGCAGATATTCTCAATCAGGAACAACTGCTGGCAGGAAAAGAACAAAACCTGAATGATGCTTACAATGAGGAGAAAACCCTTCAGATTGACTACAGCCACCCTTTCAAGAACAAGCACCTGCTTGAAATGGGAGCCAAAGCCATTCTCCGGTCGGCAGAAAGCGACTTCCGGTTTTTAGTGGCCAATCCCGCAGCTTCTCCTTTTAAAGAGGTTCCCGGCAGGTCAGATGTTTTTGCGTATGATCAGAATGTAGGGGCGGCCTATGCCTCTTATGAATTCAGCCTGAATAAGAAATATAACCTGAAGCTGGGTTCCCGGTATGAACATACCCAGGTAGAGGGCGATTTCATTTCCTCCAAAAGTACGGTGCAGCAGAGCTATGGGAACTTTATCCCCAGCCTGGCTATCTCCAGGTCCCTGAAGGAGAACCAAACCCTGAAGTTCAACTACACCAAACGCATTCAGCGTCCGCAGCTGGGCTACCTGAATCCCTTTGAGAACCGCATTGATACCTTCAACATCCAGGTGGGGAACCCCAACCTGAGTGCCGAAATCACCCATGCCTATGAAGTGGGGTACAGCACCTTTTCCAAGAAGGGAACCTCTGTCAATGCCACCATTTTCTGGCGGCAAACCAATAACGCCATTGAAGCTTTTATCTTACCCACCAGTGAAGGCGTGAACTATACCCGGTTCGGGAACATTGGCAGGAACGCCAGTTATGGGGCCAGCCTTTTTGGAAACACTAAGTTCCTGGAGAAGGGGAACCTCAGCGGGAACGTGAATGTGTTTTATGTGGACCTGGAAAGCCAGACTTCCCTTTTGAACGCCTCCAACGCCAGTATGATGTACCAGGCCAACATGAATGCTTCCTATGGTTTCAACAAAGGAATCAGTGCCCAGGTGTTTGGGCAGTTCAATTCGCGGCGGGTCACGCTCCAGGGCAAGACATCTGCTTTGGCGCTCTATTCCCTGGCAGTGAAAAAAGATATTTTACAGAAAAACGGCAGCTTAACGGTAGGTGTGGAAAATTTCTTCTCTGGCACCCTGAAGCAGAAAAGCTCCTTTAAAACCCCTGTGGCAGAGCAGGTCAACACCATGTATTTGTATAACCGCCAGGTGAAAGTCAGCGCGAACTATAAGTTTGGGAAAATCACGGCCGTTAAAAGCCAGCCCCGCCGCAAAAAGAAGATCAACAATGATGACGCCAAGTCTGACGGGGATACCAACGGTTAAGTTGTGCACCATTCGTCAGATAAGCTTCAGTAATATTTGATTCATGTACAGGGTCACAGGAAGAAGCCTCCTTAGATAGCAAGGAAGCTTCCTCCTGTGACCTTATCTTTTTAATGGTTCAGAAAGTTAATTCTTGAGAAAGAACTTAGACGCGGTTAGAAGTGCATCCTGCCTAACTGGGGTTGCCGTAAATAGGGAGGTAATCTTTAGAAAACTGCATGAGTGTACCGTATCTGCCCCTCACCATTTCCCAGATCAAGGAAGAAGTACCGGGGGTGAAAACCTTTGTCTTTGGTGGAGGAGAGGCGCATTCTATCTCCTATCTGCCGGGGCAGTACCTGACGCTGGTGGCACCCACCGCGCAGGGAGAGGTGCGGCGGTCGTACTCTATTACCTCTAGCCCCATTCTTGGAGAACCATTGACCATAGGGGTGAAGCGGATCCCCAACGGCATTTTCTCGCGCAGATTAGTTGATGAGGCCCGGGAGGGAGAGCAGGTGCTTACGGCGGGGGCAGCAGGGTTATTTGTGCTTCCTCAGGAAATGGACCATGTGCAACAGGTGTTCTTCTGGGCCGCCGGTAGTGGCATTACGCCTATCTTTTCGCTGTTGAAGACGGTTCTTTACGCGCACCCTTCCGTGGCCGTCGTATTGGTGTACAGCAACCATGACCAACATAGCACCTTATTTTACCGGGAGTTGCTGCAACTGGAAAGTGATTTCCCTGACCGGCTGAAGATCCTTTTTCTATTCAGTAATTCCCCCAGGCTAGACCAGGCCAGGTTGCACCAGGACCTTCTCAAGCGAATAGTCAAGGAAAATGCCATAGCGCCCTTAGGGAAAATAGTATGTTATGTTTGTGGGCCGGAGAACTACCGTAGGTTGTGCCGGTATGGCTTACGGGCGGCGGGCATCCCTGCTGACAACCTCAGGCAGGAAACGTTCAGCACCACCAAAGTACCGGCGAGAATCGCTCCTCCAGACACCTTGCCGCACCTGGTCTCTCTTCTGTACCAGGGAGTAACCCGGCAGATAGTGCCGCAGTACCCAGATAACATTCTTCTGGCTGCCCGTAAAGCCGGCATCTTTCTGCCCTACAGCTGCGAGGCGGGGAGGTGCGGAAATTGCGTGGCCCGCTGCCTGGAAGGGGAAGTATGGATGTCTTATAATGAGGTCCTGACGCAGAAAGACCTGGATCAAGGCCTCGTCCTGACGTGCGTAGGGCACCCGGTGGGGGGAGAGGTAGTGTTGGAAATCAAATAAGGCTTTAATTGGTTTTTGGGCTATTTTTAAGAAAAACCTTTGAAACCAGCCATGAAAAAGGCTGCCCCTGGAGACAGCCTGATTAAGAATGGTTATTTTGTTTGGAGCAAGGGTGGGGTAGGGTTGTCCACTGCAAGCAGCCATTCCAGGGCTGGGTTTACTTCCTCAAACATCTTGATCTGGAATTTATCGCCTATGTGCTGGTGGAGCTGGTGGAAGGACATTTTTCCGTAGATTCCTGGAGCCAACACCTGGCTCATGTAATGCAAGCCCAGCTCCATTACCCTGGGGGTCCAGAAACTCACAATCCAGTCGTTGGCTACTTCCCAGGGGCCAATCAATTCTTTGTGGTTGTTCAACAGGCGCGGGCAAGGCTGCTCTTCCAGCATCTTGATATAAAAGCTTCCCCCTTGCTTCACGGTATCCAAGGTTTGGATACCAATCCATTGGGCATGGATGTAAGCATTGTCGGCTGCACGTTCTGCTATGAGAAACACATCTCCGTTGGGTTTCTTTAGTTCCGTCTTCGTCATGTTGTTGGTCTATTTCCCCCTTCCAGCCTGTTTAGCTCTAGTCTCAGGGCAAGCGGTTTTGTCTTCGGTAAAAATGCTTTTTTCTTCCTGAAAGAAAAAATCGCCTAAGAATCCTTAGGCGATTATCTGGAAAACAACAGTTCTGAAAAATGGTTTTGCTTAAAGCTTGGATTGCGGCTGGGGTTTGTTTTTGACGTATTTCTCCAGCCATTGGTCCATCTCCCACAGCATGTGCATCACGGACTCCTTGGCTCCGTAGCCGTGGCTTTCAGCGGGCAAAAACACCAGCCTGGTAGTAGCGCCGTGGCCTTTCAATGCATTGTAGAAACGTTCACTCTGAATAGGGAAGGTACCGGAGTTGTTGTCGGCCTCGCCGTGGATGAGGAGGAGCGGGGTCTTGATTTTATGCGCGTAGTTGAACGGAGACATCTTCGCGTACACCTCCGGGGCTTGCCAGAAGGTTCGCTCCTCTGCCTGGAACCCGAACGGCGTCAGGGTGCGGTTGTAGGCTCCGCTGCGGGCAATACCGGCGGCGAACAGATCTGAATGCGCCAGCAGGTTAGCGGTCATAAACGCCCCGTAAGAATGGCCTCCTACGGCTACCCGGGAAGGGTCTGCCACGCCCATTTTGGTTACCTCGTCAATGGCGGCTTTGGCACTAGCCACCAGCTGCTCCACGTAGGTGTCATTGGGTTCGGCATCGCCTTCGCCCACAATAGGGAAATCTGTGCGGTCCAGCACGGCGTATCCTCTGGTGACCCAGAACAGGGGGGAACCGTAGTTGATGCGCGTGAATTCATACGGGGAGGTTTTTACCTGTCCGGCAGTGGCCGCGTCTTTGAACTCCCGTGGGTAAGCCCACATGAGCACCGGTAAACGCCCTTGTTCTTTCTTATAGCCTTTGGGCGTGTACAAGGTGGCAGTCAGCGTAACGCCGTCATTGCGCTTATAGGTCAGTAACTGCTTGCCAATGCCCTGTAGCTCAGGCGACGGGTGCTGGAACTTGGTCAGGGCGGTCAGTTTCTTGGAACCCACCTGGCGCAGGAAGTAGTTAGGCGGATCATTCTCAGATTCGCGACGGGTGATGAACTGGCCTTTCTCTGGGTTGATCACGTCAATGGGAAGCTCATAATAAGGTGCCTCAGACCGCCAGAGGATATCTGCCTTCTTGGTGGCCAGGTTGAACTTGCTCAGGTACGGGCGGTTGCCCTGCGGCGAGCCTCCTTCACTGATCATGTATAGGTTTTGCCCGCTTTTATCTGTCATGAGCACGCTGCGGCCGAACTGGTTCTTGGTCATTACCGGATATCCGGGGTCGGTGTACAGGTCTTCATAGGAGCGTTCTACCAACACCACTGGTTCTGCCCCGGGTTGGCTTGGCTTTACCCGCAGCCTCCGCTCCTGGCGGGTTCTCCACCACCGTTCGGTCACCAGGGCCAGGTCATTGGAACCCCAGGTAATGCCACTGAACCGAAGCTTGGTGCCCACCAGGGCCACTGGTTTGGTCGTGAAAGGAGCCGCCTGGGTGTAGACCACATCCCGGATAGGAACCTCTTTCTTATCATCCCCGCCGTCCTGGGCTTCTACCCAGAACAAGGTGGCCGGTTGGTCGGCCCGCCAAGCTACTTGCCGTGGACCCGTGGCTACGGCGTTGAAACCTACCGGAATATTTTCCCCCAACGGGATGTCTGCGATTTGCTGCACCAGTTTACCAGACCGGTCCCACACTTGCACCGTGTAAGGGAACTGGCTAGAGGGTACCAGGTAAGAGTAAGGCCGTTTGGTGGTGCTCACCAGTACATACTGACCGTCTGGTGACACGCTGAACGATCGGATAATGCCTTGGGCACCTACGTTCGTCTGCTTCCCGTCTAAGGAAACCTGCACCAACTGGCTGGTGAGGTAATAGTCAAAAAGGGCCTCGTCTTGTCTGTTCCTGAGTAGATCCTGGTAGGTGCGGGAAGGGGCGGTGCGGCCCAGGTTCTCCTGAATGATAGGCCCTACCGGCGTAGTGTTGGTTTTGGGAGCCTCGCCTCTGGACGAGTTTACCACTTTCACCAGCAGGCTCTGGCCATCGGGTGCCCAACTGAAGGCGTTGCCCCAGGCATCATTGACCGTAGCCGTGGTCAGTTTTCGGGCCGTTTTATCATTCACCCCCATGACCCAGAGTTCAATGCCGTTGGTCACGGTGTTCAGGAACGCCACTTGTTTTTCATCTGGTGACCAGGTCACATCTGTGATTTTGGGGTTTGCGGGTAACCCTTGCACCGTGAACTCCTGGCCGCCGTTTACCTTTTTGAATTTGAGGTTATTGAAAGAAGACCCCCGGCTGCTGCCGTTCACTGCCGGGTTGATGCGCAACCCTCCAATCCGGGCCTCGGGCGCCGCCACTTCCTCAATGGAAGGGTATCCCGCACGCTCCATGAGCAGCATCCATTCGCCCTTGGAATCAAACAAGACGGAAGGAGTGGCGGGTGCCTCAATCAGTTTGGCAATGGATTCAGCGGGACGCTGGTAGGGGAGGTTAAGGTCTTTGGTGCCCTGGGCCATAGCGCCCGGCCCTGCCAACGAGAGGGCCAAGAGCCAGACAGACAACCGGCTGCGGCTGGAAATGATCTGTTGTAGCATGTTTGTGTAGTTGTGGGATCAAGATATAGAAGCTAATATACACATCTTCTAAGATAGAATAGGACTAGTTTCCTAAAAACGAACCCAAAACCACCAGGCCGGCAACCTAAAGCGAAAAGCGTAATCCTGAAAAGGAGGTTATTCTGGCCGGCTTGGCCGGAAGAACAGGGCAGGGCGCTCTTTAGGAGGAGTTTTGAAATATCGGGCCAGAAACACCTCTTGCTTCTCCACCAACAACAGGGCCTTTTCTACCTGGGCTTTCATGTGCTGCGTGGTCAGGAAGAGATCGGTGTTATCCGTGGGCTTCACCTGTTGGAGCAGCCGCTTGGTTTGCAGGAAAGAAGAAGCGCATTGCCGGGTCATCTGTTTCAGCTCCTGGTCTGAGGTAACGGGTAAAAACCGGTTGTTGCGGTACCTGATGAACTCGTTCAACTGGTCCATGCCTGTGTTGAAAGCCCTGGCTGCTTCATTGTACAGGTCAACGGTCTCGTTCTGTTTGTTGATGGCCAGGTTTTTCCTGGTGAGGTTCAAATGGTCCAATACCACCGGCGGAATCACCTTGTGGGCAGAGATTCTTCTGATGGTCCCCTCCAACCGCTTTCTGTGCGAAGAAGCCTCATAGGCGGCCAGCGAATCACGGAAAGAAAAGACCGGAGAGGGGCGAACCGCGGTGGGCCGGGCCACACCGGCCTTGGCCGAGAGGAATTCCTGATAGGAAAGCGGCCTCTGGGAGAATTGCCACAGAGGATCAAACGGGATATGGGTCTGGATCATGGTGGCAGGCGCCACCATAAAGTACCTGGTGTTGGGACGGGACACAAACGCTCCTTCTTCCATATAACCGGCGCCCCAGGTGGGGTCAAACAGATACCACTGCCCTTCTATCTGGGCCGCTCCCCAGGCATGCCCCACTTGGGTAGAGGTACCCTTGGGCACCACAAATCCAGTGACCAGATAAGCCGGGATTCCCATCCTGGCGCACACCTCCTGGAACACCTCGGCGTAGCCTTGGCAAAGGGCTTTCCTGGTGGCCAGGGTCTGGGTGATGAGGGCCTGCTTTTCATAATACCGGGGCATGGAAGCAAGGGCCTGCACGTCATAGGTTATGTTAGCGGCCAGCCAACCATAAAGCGCCTGTATTTTTTGCTGTGGGGTCTGGAAGTGGCTGTTCAGGTAAGCGGCAATGCCGGCCGTCGTTTTGGCTTGGGCTGCCGGAATAGCGGGCGAAAGGAGGGTGCCCGCCCCGGGGGCGGCAGCTGATTCCTGCCCCACCGCCTGTAAACAGACACAGAAAAGGAAAAAAAGTGAAAGAAGTCTGGGCATTCAGAAAGTCCCTTAAAAAGAAGAATATCAAGGTGTTTGTTTCCAAAGAACATCCTCTGGCTGTAGAACGTTTCAAGCTTAGTTTAGAAAGACAGGTCGAAAGAGGATTTTGCCTTTATTTTTGGCTTTATACTTGCAGCTTCTTTGACAGTTGTTTTCCTTAGAAGCTAGAATCATGAAAAAACAGATTGTACAATTGGTGGTGTTGCTCGTTTTCCTGGTGAGTGCCGCCTCCTGCTCCAGTTCCAGAGATACCAGCAGCTCACGCTATCCCTCGGGCACCCGCACCTCTAAAAGCCAACGCACCTCAGAATCATTCCCTGAGATCTTTTACCCAGGCAGCAGAACCTCCTCTACCAAAGGGTTGCCTCCAGGCCAGGCCAAGAAGGTAAATGGTGACCAGTCTGCCCGCGCCTATGCCCCCGGCCAGCAGAAGAAGATGTACAAGAACAATGGCAACGGGAAGGACAACGGTAATGGCAACAATGGCCAGAAAAAGAAAGGCAAAAAGAAGTAGCCCTTTCCGGCCTAAGAAATAAAAAAAGCGGAAGAACCAATCCTAAATGGTTCTTCCGCTTTTTTTTATGGTCTAACTCTGGGACCTCCTTCAAAGACCCTAGGCACCAACCCCTTGGGTTTCTCTGCGTACACAAGGCTATAACTAAAGGAACTTGACCATGGGTATTCTAGATATTTTCAAAGACGATAAAGAAGATGACAACCGGGCGAACAACATCAACGATGACTACCATCAGCGCAACGCTCCTGGCAATCATCCTGATCCCTCGGCTAAACGTAACATTGGCCCGAATGGGGACACGGAGCGGAATGACCAGAAAGACAAATTAGAGAACCTGCACATTGGCGGGAACGAGGTAACCGGCTACGGGGCCAATGACCCGAACAGCAAGGAGTCAGACACCCAAGGGCCCGGATTTGAGTTTGAAGGCAGCTACGACGCCATGGATGGCTCTGCCAATGGCCTCCGGATGAATGATCAGCCCTTAGACAGTGATACCACCAACTCAGAGGAAGCGGATTATAACCGTTTATAATCTGCCAACTCAAACAAAAAGCCGGTTCCTTGGAAAGGGGAACCGGCTTTTTGTTTTTGGGCTGTTTCTTCAAAAGGCGCTGGAAATCACCAGGTGCCTTTATGGTAGGAAAAACGTGGTATCAGTTGGCTTTGGGATACCACTGCCGCAACCGGACCTCAATGGGCTGTTTCCCGGCTTCTACTTTGGTTTTAAAGGCATTGACGTCACTAAGTCCGTTCTGGCCCCGGTAATGGTAGGGGTACACCATTTTTGGTTTGAAAGCCAGTACGGCAGAGGCGGCCTGGTCCACGTCCATGGTGTAAGGAAGGTTCATGCAGACAAAGGCTACATCAATGTTCTTGAGCGCCCGCATCTCAGGTATGTCTTCGGTGTCGCCGGACAGGTACACGTTCTTGTTGCCCAACCGCACCACGTAGCCGTTTCCCCGGCCTTTGGGGTGCCGGGAGTCAGCAGTCTCGGGTAGGTTGTACATGGGTACGGCCGCTATCTCAAGCCCTTGTTGGGTGGTTTTAGCTCCGTTGGCCAATACCACGGCTTTGGCCTTCATAGGATCCGGTAGCTGGTCTACCACGGCTTGCGGGGCCACAAGGATGGCACCGGAGACAGGCAAGGCCTGCAGGGTCTTCAGATCCAGGTGGTCACCGTGGATGTCTGTGATCAGGATCAGGTCTGGTTTAGCTAGGCCTGTATACAAGGTGGCACCGCCATAGGGATCCACCCAAACGGTTTTGCCATTCCATTGCAGCACCAAAGAGCCATGGGTCACGGGCTGTACCACCAGATCCCCTTGATTGGTTTTGATTCGGTCTGGGGCGGGAAGGTTTTGGGCATTGGCAGCCAGGGTGGCCAGGCAAAACAAAGCCAGCACGTAGTGTTTTATCTTCATCTGTGAAAAAGTTTGGTCCTGACAAGTATACCGAATAAACCAGCCAATGTTTAACCCTTTGCCGTCCAATAAAGAAGCAGCCCGTCTTCCGGGGCGATTTTACTAAATCACCCCGGAAAACGGGCTGCTTGAATGAGTGGAAGTTTTGGCCTATTTGGCTTTTTTTCTCCTCTTTTTGTCTGTTGTGCTCTCTGGGAGGCTGCGGGTACTGAGCAAGCCGGCTGGCACGCTTAGTTCCCCGGTGTGGAAATCAATAAGGCCGTTTTTCTCGTCCTCAATATTGGTGGCCTGCGTGTAGACATCCCCCGCGATGTTCCTTTTGCGCAGCTCCTGCTTGAAGGCCAGAATCTGGTTCGTGCGTTCCTCGGCACTTTTGGGCCCGCCATAGTCAGAGAACCCGAAGCCCCCCCATTCGCTCACGATCAACGGGGTCTGGCCGCGATAGAAATACTGGTCACCAATGACCAGTGGCAACACGGCCACGCCCTCCATTTCCCCGGCGGTCAGCTTATCCAGCAGCTCTATCCATCTGGGTAGTTCTGGGGTGTACAGGTGGGCGGTAAGCAAATCAGACTTGAGCTTGCCTTCATAGGAAATGTGCTGCCAACCGTCATTGTCCACCACCAGGAACTGCGGGTACCTGATCTTCATCAAATGGAAAATCTCCATGATGTAGTTCCGGGTCTCTGGGTTGGTGGCGATGTCCTGGGCGCCCCAGTCCTCGTTGTAAAGGCTCCAGATGATCACCGAAGGATTGGTCTCAATAAGGGCCAGCATCCGGAGCAACTCGCGGCGGTGGTTTTCCCGGCTGCGTCTGGTAGAGGAGTGGGGGCTGGGCACCTCAACCCACAGGAGCAAGCCTATCTCATCTGCCAGGTTATAAATACGGGGGTCGATGCCCGCAATATGCACGCGCACCAGGTTACAGCCCAGATCCTTCATGGCGTACATGTGGCGGCGCATCTCATCATAGGTGGCCGTACCGGGTTGGTACAAGATGCCGTCCAAATAGATTTCCTCGTTGTTGAGGTAGATATGGCGGCCGCGGGCCTCAATCTTGCGCAGGCCGAAGTGTCCGGCAATCTCAGCGGAATACCCGGTTGAATCGATCAGCTGCGCCTCGAATTTGTACAGGTGCGGGTCTTCTGGGCTCCAAAGCAGCGCATTGGGCACCTCTATCACCACATATTGCTGTTTTTGCCCGGCCTCTAACCTGAGCGGGTAATCTGACGTGGAAATAGGAGCATCATTCTCCTCGGCGTCCCGTTCAAAGATGTTCAGCCGCAGGGTGTACTGCCCCGGGTCCTGGATTCGGGTGGTGAAGCTGAACCGCACCAGGGAGTCTTCAATCAGGCTTTGCACGCCCACGCGGGAACGCAGCCGGTTCCGCTCCACGGTTTCCAGCCAAACGCTGCGCACGGCGCCCGCGTAGGTCTGGTACCAGATACCACCGCGTTTGTACACGTGCGATTCCTGCTTGCCCCGGGGTACCTCAGCGTCCATGCTGTGGGAGATGCGCACCGTGAGCCAGTTCACCGGCAGCAAGTGGTCTTCGTTTATCTCAAAGGAGAAGGAGTTGTATTCGCCGTAATGCACTTCTCCGCCTTCCACATCGGTCAGAAGTCTTCCGTTTAACCAAACCCTGGTCTCATAGCCACAAGCCCCAAAGGTGATCTGGTAAATCCGTTTTCCGCCGCTTTCCAGTTTTTCTGGCCGGGTGAACTCCCGCTCATACCAAGCCACCAGTTTGTCTTGCCAGGCCGGAGTTTGCACCTCTCCCTTGGTTTTGGCCATGTGCTCTTCCACGGAGCCCGGCCAGTTGGCGGTGTGGTCATATTTGTGGCCCAGGTACCAGCCTTCGCGCAAGCCTCGGTCTTCCTCATCTAAGGAGAACTTCCATTCGCCGTCCAGCAGTGAGTAGTTGTTAGGCCTCAGGACTACCCGGGGCAGAGGGTTGTCGGCGATAAAGGATGAGTCAGTGTCCAGGTGGGCTTTTACCTCTTCGGGCTCCTCAATATTCTGAGCGATTTTTGATTCTTCAAAACTCTCAGTGGCGCTGAGGTTAGGGTGTTTAGAGATCATAGCAATGTCAATAGGTATGGGAAAGTCTTTTCCTGATCTTGTCTTTACGTTGTTTTTTTCCTGGAAGGTTACCGGGCACCGAAATGAGAGCGTTTCCGGGAATGAACCGCTAAAATGGGAATTTGATATTTTTGGTTCAATCTAAAGTTGAAAATTATGTAATTGTCTCATTCTTATGGAAATAAGTTTTAGTGCTTCTTTTCTTAGGATAATTTGAATACTTGCCGGATATGGGTTTCTGAAGCACCAAAAATTCGGGTTATGGTTTCAGAACCAGAGAGATTCTTCCTAAACCTTTGCCTCAGGGAAGGAGCTGCCGGAGTTGACACCTGGCTGCTCCGTTGCCTCTGGGGAACGGGTGAAAAGTAAAGAATAGATTCCTTCCAAGGTGTTCAGCACCAGGTGGCTTGGGGAATTACCTCCTTTAGGCAAAATTTATTGAAATCGGTTGCATTGATGGGGTGGTTTTCTATATATTCACCAAACTAATCTAAAATCCTATAGCGAAGATGACTTCATTCAAATCTACCAAATACCTGCCCCTGGTACTTGCGGCGGCGGCCTTCACCGGTGCCTGCCAGAAGCAAGCCTCTTCTGAAACAACTTCCACGCAGGTGGAGAACACCGTTGCGGCGGCAGGGCAAGATTCTACCGCTGGTAAATACCTGTCCCAACCGCTGATCCCCGGTATGTACACCGCAGATCCTTCGGCCCACGTATTCAATGGCAAGATTTACATCTACCCTTCGCATGACATTGAGGCAGGTACCCCGGAGAATGACAACGGTGACCATTTTGACATGAGAGATTACCATGTCTTCTCCATGGACAGCGTCAACGGGAAAGTGACTGACCACGGGGTAGCCCTGGACATCAAAGACATTCCCTGGGCCGGCCGGCAGCTCTGGGCGCCAGACGCTGCCTTCAAAAACGGGAAATATTACCTTTACTTCCCCGTGAAAGACAAGCAGGATGTTTTCCGGATAGGAGTGGCTACCTCCACTTCGCCCGCCGGGCCGTTCAAGCCGGAGGCTAAACCCATTGCCGGTTCCTTTAGCATTGACCCTGCTGTTTTCACTGATACAGACGGTACTTCGTACATGTACTTTGGAGGCATCTGGGGAGGACAGCTGCAACGGTGGGCTACCGGGAAATATGACTCCACCGCGGCGCCTGAACCAGCCACCGGCAATGCCCTGGCACCCAAAATGGCGAAGATGCGGGCCGATATGCTAGGGTTTGACGGCCCGGTGAAAGATGTGCAGATCCTGGACCAGAACGGAAAGCCTTTCCCGGCCACTGATCATAACAAGCGTTTCTTTGAGGCGGCCTGGGTGCATAAATACAATGGGAAATACTACTTCTCGTATTCCACCGGAGATACGCACAATATTGCCTACGCCGTGGGAGATTCACCCGCTGGTCCGTTTACCTACAAAGGCGTGATCCTGAATCCGGTGGAAGGCTGGACAAACCACCACTCTATTGTGGAGTTCAACGGCAAGTGGTACCTCTTCTACCATGACACGCAGCTATCAGGCAAAACGCACCTACGGAACATCAAAGTAACGGAATTAACCCACCTGCCTGACGGGACCATCCAGACCATCCACCCCTTGAAATCTTAGCCTTTACGAATTCCCAAGCAAAAGCCCCACCTCTTACCTAGAGGTGGGGCTTTTGCTTTCAAGGTTGTTCCAGGTTCTATCAAAGCAAACTTTTCGGCGTAATACGGTGTGAAATTAGGGATCGCGTTTAGGAATAGTTTTAAGGAAAATAGCATAAAAATGGCAGCGTATTCACCAAGGTGGCTGTCAATGGGGGGCAGGAGACAAGGCAGCGCCTTGTCTCTACGGTCAATTCGACAACGCTTGACCAGCAGCAAAAACTAAGGTGTTTAGAAGCTATTTTCAGTAGAACAGGGTAAAAACAGGAGAGGTCCTTTCCATATGAAAAGGACCTCTCCTGTTTTTCAGCACGATAACAGAAATCAATGCATCCACCGGGGGCAGATCACTTTCCCACGGTTGAAGAGTTTCAGGCCCAGTACTACCTCGTGGGAACCGGTATTGCCAATGCTCAGGGGAGAGGTGTTGTAGTCATAGGAATAGCTCACGTCCATGATATGGCTGATGTTGACCCCGGTCATGACGGCGAAGGCATCTTCACTGCGGTAAGAGACCCCCGCCCATACGCGTTCCGCATAGAGTGCCCGCAGGTTGAAATCAATTGTGGTGGGGCTGGGTTGGGTCAGTTTCACCAGTACTGAAGGAATCAATGTTACCTCCTGGCCGATGTTGAATTTATAGCCTGCCGTTCCTATAAAGTGTTTCTGCAACACATTGTTAGACGTGGTTTCACTCTCCTCCAAGTTCAGGTCTCGGTTGCTCCTAAGGAGCTGCGCCCCAGATAGGCCCACAAAGAAAGTGTTGGAGTAAATCCAGGTTCCTAAGCCCAGGTCAAAGTAATTCCGGTTCACGTAGCTACTGGCAATAGCGGGGTCTCCCGGACTGGTAAAGGTGGCTTCGCTGGCATTGATGCTGTTGCGCAAAATGCCTGCGCTGGCCCCCATAGACACAGTGATGCTGCGGGTCACGGGTAAATGGTAGGCATACGTGAGGTTCACGTTGGTACGGCGCAAGGGACCGGTGCGGTCACTGATGGCTTGAATACCTACTCCGTGGTGGGGGTAAGTACGCATGAACCGGTTCTTGTTCACCGAGCGGGTGCGGGACATCCCTTTGCCTACGTTCCGGACGCTGGCCACCTGCTTGTTCAGGGGCGTATGGGCACTCACGTGGTAGGTTTTGGGGGCTCCTTCCAACCCCACCCATTGCTGGCGGGTACCCATTTTCACCTCGGTATAATCTTCAATACCCGTAATGGCGGGGTTCAGTAAATAGCTATTGATCATGAACTGGCTAAACTGCGGCCGTTGTTGTCCCCACACCGGGGCGGATAAGAGCAGTAGAACCAGAAAAGCGCCTAAGTTCTTCTTCATCTGATTATTTGATAATGGTAATACTGCCCGTAAAAGGTCTTTCATTCTTGTTCAGCCGGATGATGTAGTAGTAGGTGGCCAGGGGCAGGGTGTTCCCGTTCTGTTTCCCATCCCAGGGCTGGTATCCACTGGCAGGCGATTTATACACCTGAGCCCCGTACCGGTTGAAGATTTCCACAGTAGCTTCGGGGTAGTTCTCTATGTACTGGATTTCCCAGAGTTCATTGAAGCCATCACCGTTGGGGCTGAACGTATTCACAATCTTAATGCGTGGGATGATAGTGATGGTAATTTCATCGGTGGCTTCACAGCCAGTACCATTAGAAACGGTTACTGTGTACGTGATGGTGGTAATGTCGGTGACATTGTCTGGAGTGGTCACTACCGGGTTGGCAATGTCTGGATTGCTTAAGCCAGTAGCAGGTGTCCATTTGTAGGTGCCGCCACCCGTGGCCCGCAGTTGCAGGGATTGCCCTGCAATGACAGTGGTGTCATTTCCGGCAGAAGCCGAGAAAGGTGCCACAGTAACCCTTACCGGAGTACGGGAAGTACTCACGCACTTATTTTCATTTTCTGCCTCCACATAAAAGGTGGTGTTTTGCGTCAAGGCTGGCGTGGTAAAGGAAGTGCCGGCGCCTATGGGTTCTCCCCCGGTTTTATCAGTGTACCAGATGTAGGTCAGGTTGCTGCCAGTGGCCGGTTGAACCTCCAGTACCGCTGAGCTTCCCTGGCAGGTACGCACGTCGGCAGAGGTCACACTGGGGGCCTGGGGCAGTTCATCTATTTCAATGAGAATAGATTCAGAGGAAGGTACAAAATCGCAGTTGGTTCCCTTGTACTTGGCTACCCTCCTGAACCAGGTTTTCTGCGTCACAAATTCTGGGGTGAAAGAGGCACCATTTTTATTATCTGAACCGTCTGCCGCACGCGCAGCCACAAACCCGGTGGTGGCGCTGGTGGTGCTGCTCTGCCATTGGTATTCTATGTCCCCGTTGAGCAGGTTGCCACTGAAGGTAGGCTCGTCACCCCTACACACAATTTTCTTGTCTACAGAGATCACGTTCTCACTGGGTTCAATGACGGGCAGCACCTCAATGGTAATCTCATTGCTGAGGTTGGGCGTGTCGCAGCCTTCAAAGGAGACGGTTCTCCGGAAGATGGTAGTCTCAGAGAGTTCCTGCGGCGAATAACTCTGCTGGTTATTGGTTCCGGCTGCGGCTGAGAATTCAGAGGCTCCTACGGCCTTGCTTTCCCAGAGGTACGTAGGCTTCAGCGATCCTACCCGCACGTTGGTCCCGGACAAAGCCGCGGGTTTGGTGCCTTCGCAGATGGTGTCTGGGGCGGAGATGGTGTTGTCAATGTCCTCCTGAATGGTGTTGATGGTGAACATAGTCCTTTCCAGGCTTTCGCAGCCATTCTCAAAGGCAGCCACGTACAGGACGGTTCTGCCGTTAACCGGTCCTGCAAAGTACGACGGGGTGGGACCACTGGTATTCAGAGGGCGGTTGCTGGTTTCGTTCGCGTAAAAGTTATACATCCTATTGGGCTGCGAAGGAGTAGGCGATAGCTCATAGGTGCCCCCGGCGCAGACATAGGTTTCTGCCAGCGGCAGAATCGGCTTGGGCGGGCGCGGCGTGAAGTCAATGTTGAACTGGGTGATCCCGTTCAGGGCATCTGAGAATTCGCACTCGTTCGCGTACCGCAACGTCACCACGTAGGAGCCTTTCCGGGGAAACGTGAACACCGGGTTTTCAATTTTAGGGTCACTGATGGTGCCTCCGGTTCCGGAGATTATCTTCCACTCAATGGAGCCGGGTCTTTGGGTGCCCAGGTTGTAATCCAGTTTACCATCCTGGCTGCCTACTAATTGGGCCCCGTTGATAGTGAAAGGAGTAGCCGTAGGCGATAAATCTTCGCACTCGCTGATGGTCTGCGGACTCACCTGCGGATACACGATCGTTACCTGCTCTTCATGCACATACCGGCCGTCAGATTCTTTGTCTGGGTTATCTGGGTCTACGGCGTCTGCCGGGCCGTCTGGCTTGGTGGGGTCAAAGCAGGCACCCTTGATCCGTAGCCGGATGGTATACTGGCCTTTCTGGTTGAACTGTAGGATAGGGTTGGCCGAGGAAGCGGTGGTGCCGTCCAGGAATTTGGCCACTTTTGAATCTACCTTTTCGTCTTTGCTGTCTGTAATCTCCCATGTGTAGGTCAGACCTGTTTCCGGGGTAGATTCATTCTTGAGGGTGACTTTCACGGGTATCCCGCAAGTGTCGGCGCTTTGTGGCTGAATACGTATCCGTTCTTCTATACTGAACTTCGCCTCTTCCTTGTTCACGGTCACGGCTACGGCATCAGAGGTGTCGGCGGCGCAGGTGGCACTCCTGACAATCACCGTATAGCTACCGGATTCTTCCAGAGGATAGGTTCGTTGGTTCGCATTTGGGATGTTTACGCCGTCTTTTCGCCATTGGTAGAAGAACCTGGTGCCGGCAGGGTTGGCCGTTAAGGTGGTTCCGGAGCAGACTGTAGGGGAAGGTAAGGCAGCGATGGAAGCACCGCATGATGGTGTGGGGGGTTGCCCATACATCAAAGAGGAGCTATAGAGATAAAGCGCAAATATCAGCAGATAGCTTTTGAAGGAGTGCATTCGATTTTCTGGAAAAAGTAAACAACATCAAAACGGGTAATCATGTTGAAGAAGAAATTCTACAGAACTATTGCGTCTGCCTTTCCAGAAACAGGTACTAAATGGATGATCCAGAAGTAGGAGGGAAGTAATAGTTATATCAAATAGTCTTTCTTCTTAAGTTGATGAACCTCTTGTTATTAATCGTAAAACGCAGGATTTTATTATATGATTTCCTTGAAATCCTTCATAAAAAAACGAGACCCTGGCAAGGCTAATATAAGGCTAAATGAGCGCCTAGGCAATGGGTAAACTTTCAAAGACCTCACTTGCCAAGGGAAAACTAAATCCCACCCTCTTCTCCCAGAAGGCTGTATCCCTTATCCCGTTTTTGAGCCTGCCCAGCCTTGCCATGCCCATGGTAGCTCTACATTTAACTTAACGTATACGAGCCCAGAGTAGGCGGTGGATTTAGTTAGGTGAAAAGATAAAATAAATCTTTAGTAAATCCTATAGGATTCTTGTTGCGGGGGCTAGTTCCTATGGACGGTAGGCTGGAATACTAGAATGGAAGACAAGAAGACAGGATGATGCTTGAAAGGTAAAACTACCAAGAGGATGTACTGTTGCCTCCGTTTTAGCCTTGATTTCCCGAAAAGAGGCCTTAAACCCATATTTTGCTCGTAACAGGCGTTTAGAACCTGTTTTTACAAAAGAAGCCAGAAACCAAAAGCCCTTCTGAATTGAGATCAGAAGGGCTTTTTAAGTAAGACCTTGAAAAATACGGTTAGGCTATTTCAGGTTCAGATCCGAGATAATAGCCTGGATTTTAGCATCTAGCTTTTGCCCTACCAGCTCATATTCCTCGGCAGAGGCCAACGGCTCCCGCACGCTGAAGTAGAATTTGATTTTTGGCTCTGTGCCCGATGGCCTGGCGGAAACCTTGGTGCCGTCTTGGGTGAGGAACTGAAGCACGTTGGAGCTTTCCAGACCTGTGGCGCTTTCTTCGCCGGTTTTCAGGTTCCGGCGGAAGCCGGTCTTGTAGTCAATCAATTCCACCACGTCTGACCCGGCAATGGATTTGGGCGGGTTCTCGCGCAGTTCCTGCATCATTTCCTGGATTTCCTGGGCTCCGCGGTGGCCTTTCTTGGTTAGGGAAATGAGATCTTCCTTGTAATACCCAAACTCCTGGTACATCTGGATCATGAGCTCATAGAGGCTCTTGCCCTGGTCTTTGGCGGCGGCGGCCATTTCCGCGATCATGGCGCAGGAAGAGACCGCATCTTTGTCGCGCACGAAATCCCCTACCAGGAAACCGTAGCTTTCCTCTCCGCCGCAGATGTACTGGGCCTCACCTTCTTTTTCGCGCATGATGGTGGCAATGTATTTAAAGCCGGTCAGGGTTTCGTAGCAGTCTACCCCAAAGCCTTCGGCCACGCGGTTGATCAGGTCAGTGGTGACAATGGTGTTCACCACGTATTCTTTACCGGTCAACCGGCCCGCTTTCTGCCAGGCCTGCAAGATGTAGTAGGTCAGTAGGGCGGCGGTCTGGTTTCCGTTCAGGAGCACGAACTTGCCGCTCAGGTCCCGCACGGCAATCCCTACGCGGTCGGCATCAGGGTCGGTGGCCAGCACCAGTTCCGCGTTCAACTCCTCCGCTTTCTGCATGGCCAGGTTCATGGCGTCTTTCTCTTCAGGGTTTGGGTACACCACCGTAGGGAAGTTGCCGTCTGGGGTGGCCTGCGCCTCCAGCACGTGCACGTTGGTAAACCCAAAGCGCTCCAGAGCCTGTGGTACCAAGGTGATGCCTGTGCCGTGGATAGGGGTGAAGACAATGCTCAAATCCTGCTGGCGCTTGATCATCTCAGGGTCTACTGACAAAGTAGCTACTTTGTCTAGGTAGGCTTGGTCCACCTCTTCCAGAATGAATTCCACGTTGGCTTCGTTCCGCTCAAACTTCACCTGGTCCAGGGAGGTGATCTTGTTCACCTCAGCAATGATGTTCTTGTCATGGGGCGCGGTAACCTGGCCCCCGTCGTTCCAGTAGGCTTTGTACCCGTTGTATTCTTTGGGGTTATGCGATGCCGTGAGCACCACCCCGCTTTGGCAGCCCAGATGCCTGATGGCGAAAGACAATTCCGGCGTAGGCCGCAGTTCTTTGAAGAAATACACCTTGATGCCGTTGGCGCTGAACACATCTGCCACCACGTTGGCAAAATAAGGGCTGTTGTTGCGGCTGTCATGCGCTATGGCCACGCTTATCTGCTGGCCGGGGAACGACTTGAGCAGGTAATTGCTCAGACCCTGGGTAGCCATGCCCACGGTGTAGCGGTTCATGCGGTTGCTGCCCACGCCCATGATGCCCCGTAAGCCCCCGGTACCAAACTCAAGGTCCTTGTAGAAGGAATCGGTGAGGGCGTCGGTGTCCTGGCTGTCAATCAGGCGTTGTACTTCGGTTTTGGTGTCTTGGTCATAGCCGCCTTCCAGCCAGGTGTTCACCTTAGAGAGCACGGCCGGCTCCAGCGATAAATTGTTTTCCATAGTTCAGTTGTAGAAGAAGAAGCGTTTTGGGACTGTTTGTCAGAAACAGTCCCAAAACGGCATAAAAGATTATAAGTTTCCCCGCAGGGCTTGTTCACGTTCAATTGATTCAAAAAGGGCTTTGAAATTTCCCTTGCCAAATGATTTTGCCCCTTTGCGCTGAATCACCTCATAAAAAACGGTGGGCCGGTCTTGGGCGGGTTTGGTGAAGATCTGCAGCAGGTACCCTTCATTGTCACGGTCTACCAGTATGTTGAGGTCCTGCAAGGGCTTGAGGTCTTCCTCAATGGTGCCCACGCGGTCCAGCAGGTCTGCATAATAGGAGCTGGGCACGCTCAGGAACTCTACTCCCCGCCGGCGCAGCTCGCCCACCGTGGCCACAATATCATCGGTGGCAATGGCAATGTGCTGCACGCCGGGGCTGTGGTAATAATCAAGGTACTCCTCAATTTGCGATTTTTTCTTTCCTTCAGCAGGCTCGTTGATGGGGAACTTCACGTACCCGTTGCCGTTGCTCATGACTTTGCTCATGAGGGCAGAATATTCCGTGGAGATGTCCTCGTCATCAAAGGTGAGCAGCAACTGGAAGCCCATGACCTTGGCGTAGAAGTCTACCCAGGTGTTCATCTCTCCCCAGCCCACGTTGCCCACGCAATGGTCTACGTGCTTCAGGCCCACCGGATTTACCGGGATAGTGCTCTTCCGAGGCTTGTAACCGGGCATGAAGGCGCCAGTATAATTCTTCCGTTCCACAAACGTATGAATGGTCTCGCCGTACGTGTAGATGGAAGCCACCCGCACCTCCCCGAATTCATCAGTCAGGGTTTGGGGTTCCCCGGCAGAACGGGCCCCGCGGCTTACGGTTTCCTCATAGGATTTGTAGGCATCGTCTACCCAGAGGGCCATGACCTTGACCCCATCGCCGTGCAGGCGCACGTGCTCAGAGATAGGGGAGTCTGGCAGGAGGGAGGTGGTGAGCACGAACCTGATTTTGCCTTGCTGCAGCACATAGGAGGCACGATCGCGCACGCCGGTCTCTGGTCCGGCGTAGGCCACCAGGTCAAACCCGAAGGCGCTTTGGTAGAAATAGGCGCTCTGTTTGGCATTGCCCACATAGAATTCAATGTGGTCAGTACCGTTCAGCGGGAGGAAATCGGTTTGTTCAGCCATAGAGGGTGCTTTTAGCGGTAAAAAACAGGTTTTATGCTCAATTTTAGTAAAAATAGAATAAAAGCACAGGAAAGAAAATAGGAATTTACGGCCCGGATTTGGCCCGGCAATTTGCAAATAGCCGCAGATGTTATAAAATTTGTGAAAAATAAGAACGAATGAATATCCAAGAACTGAATACGTCACTGGTAACCATAATCCAGAAGAAGCAGGAGTTAGGCAAACTCTCTTACAATGATGATCGCTATGACGACGTGGAAGAGGAGCTGCATGATTTGGAAGATGAGTTCAACGATAACTATGGCGATTACCTGGAAGATGTCTTAGGTGATGTGCACCTGAAGGTATGCCCAGATACGGATGTGCTTCTCCCCACTGCGTACTTGCCAGAGACCCTCAACAGCGAAGGCCAGGTAGACCTTACCGGCAAGCAGGGGGTTTGGGTGGAGGCAGATGCTTTCCCTAACAAAGAAGCCCGCCTGGTGCTGGTTCCCAACCCCACCCGCCTTATCCTGAGCGTTGGCAAAACCGTGCGCCAGGAAGTGTGGAAAGCGGAATAAGCCAACCTACCACCTGACAATAGAAAAGAAATCCTCCCAAATTTCACGGCTCCTGCCAGGGTAATCCCCTACAGGAGCCTTTTCTGTTTTCAAGCTGGTTTCCCTGAAAAGAGTCAAAACGGACAGAGACGTAGGTTATGAACGTCACAGATTCTGTTTCTAAGCCCTTTTCTAAAATAAGACAAAAAACCAACAAAAGAAAAGACCCAACCAATCTCCAATCCCTGTGAAGCTTTGCGGTAGAAACTCCCCAGGTCAGCCATTCATAATAGAAAGCCTAGATAGTAGAGCTGGGGTGGGTGTTTATTTTGGGACAGCTGCCACCTGCTATCAAAGTAGATCCAAATAGAAGAATTGAACTACTACTAGGCAACAGCCAAAACCTGTGAGGTCTACTGCACTTTCCTACGCATCGCCTATTCCAGCCTTTCGCTTGAGCGCCTAGCACTCGACCGCCCCTGAGCGAAGCGAGGTGGGCGGAGTAGAGGGCACAGCGCGAGGGCGGAAGGCGGGGCCCCGCGGCCGTGAGCGCTTACCAGAAACTATGCAAAGAGCCGTACTTGGATCAACGCTAGAAGCGGAAATGCCAGGGGATTAACAAACTGCATGCACAAACCCGCTTATGTGCGGTAGAAGCGGCAGAAAGGAGCTGCTCACCTGCCTATTAGGACCGAAAACAGAAGATGCTCCTTTGAAAAGGCCTTTTCCCAGTAGGAAGACTTTCTTCCCTTCCTTGCAAATAACCTTGATTGTAAGTAACATAAGCCATGAAAAAGTATTTTTGTGGAGCTGGCTGGGTGGCCTATTTCTTCCTGATGTCCTGTGAAAGCCGTACGCCAATTCAGCAAAAAGAAATCTCTGCCCCAACAATAGGGATAACGGAGCCGCCCCAACCTTTTCCGCCTTCAGTAGACACCCTCCGGTTTACCCAAGAACCTTATAAAAGAGGAGAATACTCCTACCAACGCAGCCAGAAAGAATTCAAAGCGGGCCCTGATACCTATAAAGCCATTACCGAAGGATACAGCCTGAATGACAGTTCCTTGACAGAAATCCAAAGAGACAGCGCCGAGGGGAAACTCACGCGGGTACGCGTCATCAAGGCGCACAACCACGTGTATTCCATCACCTTGACCAAAAATGGGAAGACCCTGTACAGCAAGAAGTTTACAAAACATGATTTCCTGAAGCTGGAGAACGACGGTTTTATTATTGAGAGTGTGCCCATGGCGCCAGAGTTCAGAGGGGTTACCCAAGAGGGGAGAGTTTTGTTTGATATCTGGTTTGGGTTGCCTGCAAGTGATTTCGGAGGGATTTCCTATTTCTCCACCGACTTGAAGGGGAATCTGCTGCAGTTGGAGTCTTACAGCAGTACCGGGGGAAACGGGTGTGACGGGCAAGTGCACACCAACCCGAACCGGAAATACTTTCTCACCTGCCATACCTTGTACGGTCCCAATGGCTATGCCTTCAAGTTTGGCAAGCCAGATATGGTCACAGCCCGGTTCCTCTCAGATACTTCCTTCTTTGCCTTGTACAACTACGTGAAGTGGACTTTTACTAAAGACAAGCAGGAATGGGACGCCCTATATGACCGAACAACCAAGAACTTAATCTTCTACCACGTAAACGGCAGCCAATTGGCAAGCTATAGGTATGATGGCTTCTACAACGAGCTTGATTACGCAGTACCCACCTTCACAGTAGAAGAGGTGGGCCGGCTTTACCTGCTAGATGAGGAGACCACAACCATTCATGCTTATTCCACTTCTGATCCCCGCCAATCTCAAAGGATCCCTTTCCAGTCTCTCCAGAAACTATGGAACCGGCCCAAGGATAAAAAGTGGAAGGAGGTAGCTTTGGAGCAAACTTTCTTTGGGAAAAAGTATTCTTTCTATTTTTCTGGCGATACGTTAAAAGCCTATTTTGTCAAAGAGAGCTTCTAAAACAACAAAGCCGAGGGTAGTGCCTCGGCTTTGTTGTTTTATCTTAAAGAGGCAGGACCGACGCGAAACCAGCGGCTTTCTTCAACTTAAAATCCTAGTTTCTCCCGCACCCGCTGTAACACCGGGGCTCCAATCGCCCGGGCCTTGGCGGCACCCTCGGCCAATTTTGCGTCCACCTCGGCTAGGTTTTCCATGTAGTACTGGAAACGCTCACGAGGCTCTGCATATTTGGTAAGGATCAGGTCATAGAGTGCCTGTTTGGCGTGGCCGTAGCCATACCCGCCGGCCAGGTAATTTTGGCGCATGGTAGCCACCTGTTCCTGGTCTGCCAGCAGCGCGTATAGTTTGAAGGTGATATCAGTGTTAGGGTCTTTGGGGTCTTCCAGGCCTTTGCTGTCCGTGACAATGCTCATGATACGTTTGCGCAGCTCTTTCTCAGGCAGGAAAATATCAATGGTATTGCCGTACGACTTGCTCATCTTCTCCCCGTTGATGCCGGGTATGGTCATGACATTGTCATCTACCCGCGCCTCAGGCAAGACGAAGGTCTCCCCATAGAGGTGGTTAAAGGTACTGGCCACGTCACGGGTGATTTCAAGGTGCTGCACCTGGTCTTTCCCTACGGGCACATATTCAGCATCGTACAAGAGGATGTCAGCCGCCATGAGAATGGGGTAGGTGAACAAACCCGCGTTCACATCAGAAAGGCCCCGGCGCGCCGACTTGTCTTTGAACGAGTGAGCGTTGGCCAACATGGGGTAAGGCGCAAAGCAGCTCAGGTACCAGGTCAGTTCAGTGACTTCGGGCACATCAGACTGGCGGTAGAAAATATTCTTGTCAGTGTCAAAGCCGAAGGCCAGCCAGGCAGCCGCTACGGCGTAGGTGTTCATGCGACGCTCTTCGCCATCTCTGATGGAGGTAAGCGAATGCAGGTCAGCAATGAAGTATAGCGAGTCGTTCCCTGAAACTTTGGAAAGCTCTATCGCGGGGAGGATGGCCCCAAGCAGGTTGCCCAGGTGGGGGCGGCCCGTGCTTTGGATACCGGTAAGGATTCGTGCCATGGTCTACTGAATATTTGTACAAAGAAAGCGATTGGGAGGCAAACGGGAAAGCTTGTTCTGTTTCGGGCCGGGTTTTATTAAAACACCAGCAATACGTTACTTAAGGTAGCGGTTGATCAAATCACTTACTTCCTGGGCCCGGCTCATCACCATCAGGTGCTCCCCTCCAGGCAGGAGGTGGAGGTTGGGGAAGTCAGGAACGGGTAGGACCTTGTCCTGGGTGCCGTGGATAGCCACCGTTTTCTCAGGGCTGGCCTTGTGCCGCCAATGCAGGATCTGGGTAAGGGACCAGCGCAGGAAAGGAGTGTCTGTTTCCTGTAAGATAGAAGCCAGGATTTGCCGCTCTTCTTTGGATTTCGCCCCGAAAACCCAACTAGCCGGCCCAACCCAGCTTTTGAACCAACCCAGCGGCAGCCATTTCTGCATGTGCACGGCACCCGCCCATTGGTAATGCCAGGGCAACTCCTGGGTGTTGGTCAGGCTGGAGAGCAGGATCAAACGTTTCACGGGCATTTGCTTCGCCATTTCCTGGATCACCATTCCCCCAAAGCTCAGCCCAATAAGGATAGGCGGTTCCTGTCCGGGCACTATCTGCTGCCTAAGCTTTTGGGCATAGGAAGCCATGGTGTCTTGCCGGTCAGGAGTAACCCATTGGATCACCAGTGGCGAAGGGTGGTGCAGCCTTAGGAACTTGAACAGGCGTTCATCGGCGCAAAGCCCGCTCAGGAGGTAAAGGGGAGGGTGCTGCATAGAAGGCTTTTTGGAAAAGGACCAGGAAAACGGGAAGGATAGAGGTTAGGCCAAATGGCTTTCGGGGGGCGGTTCATTCTCTGAGGCCAGGTACCGGTCAATGCCCGCATGGGCTAAATACAATACGGGGGTAAGCAGCACCGCCACGGTGAATTTGTACAGGTAGTTGATCACAGCCACGGAAAGAACCAGTTTCAGGTCCCAGTTGCCAAACAGGTAAAAGGCGATGAACAGCACCACCACGGTGTCTACCAACTGCGACACCAAGGTGGACCCGGTAGCCCTAAGCCAGATCTTGCGGCTGCCGGTAAGGTTCCTGAGCCAGTGAAACACTTGGGCATCTAACAATTGGCCCAACAGGAACGCCACCAAAGACCCAAGGATGATGCCCAGCCCCTGCCGGAAAACCTTGTTAAACGCATAGTCCATGTCAAAGGAAGTACCGTTGGGGCCCTGGTTGTTGAGCTCTTGCCAGAACTGGGCTGGAGGCAAGGCCGTCACCACCACAATGACCAAAAAGGCATAGGCAATGAGCGCGGCCGTGAGAAAACTGATCCGTTTCACCCCGCTTTTGCCAAAATACTCATTGATGATGTCAGTGGTAATGAAGACGACCGGCCAGATAATCACCCCCGCCGTGAGGTTGAAGTCATAGTTGGCGCCCATGACGGGTATTTGCGCCCCGGGTAGGCCGAATATGCCTTCCCCGGAAAAAATCTTCACCCCAATCAACTCTGCCAGCAACGCATTGGTCAGGAAAATACCGCACAAGACCATGAAGAGTTGTCTTTTCTTGTAGGCCATGTTTGATCCGAAAGAAGGAATTTGCTGCATAACCAAATAGAAGGAAGAGGTAGAGGAAATAACAGCCGCAAAGATGGTAGAAACACAGTTAATATGAAACGGGCCTGGAAAAAGGGCCTTCACATGGTACCTGGTATTTTGCTACTGGTTTTCTGAAAATACCCGGTTAATGAAGGCCAAATTATTGGAAGAGAACAGGTCCGTCTTGTATCCCTTGCTCCAGAGTAGAACGATCTCTTGTAGTGGCTCAATTGGAGGCAGAAGAAAGGCAACCGCTTCAAGAAATGGCAAAGGTCCAATCCTATGGGATTGCCATAATCGCTTGAAGGATATTGCCTTAGTCAAGGATACTGATGGTTTTTCCTTCCGTCGCTAAGGCCGTATTGGGGAAAATGGCTTGTGCCTCACTAAGAAGAGGGTTCAGGTCTTTGTACCTGGCCGAGAAATGGCCAATGAGCAACCTGCGTACCTGGGCTTTCTCCGCTAAGGTGGCCGCCTGGGCAGCCGTACTATGGAAGGTATGCGTGGCCCGGTGCTCCAGATCGCTTAGAAAGGTAGATTCATGGTACAGCAGATCCACTCCCTGCACCAGGGGTAGAATGTCTTCCTTGTATTTAGTGTCTGAGCAGTAGGCGTAACTGCGGCTGCGTTTGGGCGCGGTGGTCACATCTTGGTTCCGTACCAAAACCTCCCCCTGTTCATTCACAATGTCTTCGCCCCATTTGAGGCGCACCAACTGCGGAGGGGTAAGAAACGCAGGCAGCTTTCCTTTGAGAAGATGCCGGGGTTTTGGTTTCTCCCGGAACAGGAAACCACAACACGGTACCCGGTGCTGCATGGGCAAGGTATGCACCGTCAGGTGTTTGTCTTCAAAGATTTTCTTGCAGACCGTGGTGTCCACCTCCACAAAATTGACAGGGTAGGGGAGTTGGGTGCCGCCGTATTTGAATTGGAGGGTGATGATTTCCGCCAAGCCCTTGGGCCCGAACAGGTTCAGGTGGTTTGTCCGTTGCTGCAGGTGCATGGTGGAGAGCAAGCCGGCTAACCCAAAATAATGGTCACCGTGGAGGTGACTTATAAAGATATTACAAATGCGCTGATGCTTTACTTTGTAACGCATCAGCTGCATTTGTGTACCTTCTCCGCAATCAATCAGGTTGAGCTGATTGCCAACTGTGAGTAGTTGGGCGGTATGATTTCTTTCAAAAGACGGGGTGGCAGAAGAGCTCCCAAGTATTTTCAGCTCAAAGTCCAAACTGCGGCCCGCTTAGGTAATCTATTCTTCTTTTTTGGTAAGATCGCTTTCAATCTCATGCAGAAACACACGGTCAATGCCTTCCTCTACCGTAGGCAGAATGTTCAGGACAGACTCCAGTTTAGAGATAGTGATCAATTTAGTAACGTGCTCTTGCAAGCCAGTCAGGATCAGAACCCCTCCCGAAGAATTGCAAAGGCGGTTGGCTATCAGGATAGAAGACAGGCCAGAGGAATCAGTATATTTTACGTTGGTAAGATCCAGGATCAGGTTAGTAATACCTTCTGCATTCAACTTCACAAACTCAGACTTCAAATCAGGAGCGATCGTGGTGTCTAGTTTTTTTTCATCTATGGTGATGATGGTGTAATTTTCTTTTTTATCTATTGTGTACTTCATAAGTAACAGCAAAAAGGTTTAGAATGCGAATCTACCAATTTTTGGTGGAATATCTTTAACAAAGTAAGTTAAAAAATGTTGGCCGCAATGGTTTCTTGCAGCGTATGTGGCTGGCTGGCATAGTCTTGGGGGGAGAACTTTTTGCCTAACAACTGCTCGTATAATTCTATGTAGCGCTGAGAGATCTCGGTGACTTTAGCGTCAGTCATTTCTGGGACCTGCTGGCCGTCTTTTCCCTGAAATCCATTCTCTATGAGCCACTGACGTACAAATTCCTTTGAAAGTTGTCGCTGGGGCTGCTGGTTTTTCTGCCGCTCTTCATAACCCTCTGAGTAAAAGAACCTTGACGAATCAGGGGTGTGGATTTCATCTATCACATAAAGGATGCCATCTGCTTTGCCAAACTCATATTTGGTGTCTACCAAGATCAGGCCCCGCTCTGCCGCCAACTCACTTCCTTTTTGGAACAAGGCCCTGGTGTAGGCTTCCAGCTGTAGGTAGTCTTCTTCAGACACAATGCCCTGGCGCAGGATTTCCTCCCGAGAGATGTCCTCGTCATGGCCTTCGGCGGCTTTGGTGGTAGGCGTGATGATGGGTTCAGGGAACGGGTCGTTTTCCTGCAGTCCGTTGGGCATAGGTACGCCGCAAAGCGTGCGCTTCCCGGCACTGTATTCACGCCAGGCATGGCCCGCCAGATAGCCCCTGATCACCATTTCCACTTTGAAGGTCTCGCATTGCCGGCCAATGGTGACATTGGGGGCCGGGTGGCGCAATACCCAGTTGGGAACCACACTAGCCGTAGCCTCCAGAAAAGAGGCGGCAATCTGATTCAGCACCTGTCCTTTGTAGGGGATGGCCCGCGGCAGCACTACGTCAAACGCTGAGATACGATCAGTGGCCACTAAGGCCAGCTTGTCCTGAAAGTAATACACATCCCGAACCTTGCCTCGGTAAAACCCCGTCTGCTGGGGAAAGTGGAAATTGGTTTCTTTTAAAGCTTGCATGGCAATTGACTAAGGGAGGCAAAGTTAGGAAAGGATAGAGAGGAGGCAAGAATATTTCAATTTTGTTGGCGGCCCGGCTTAGACCTCCATTTACTAACATTTGTTGGTTTTTGAAAATTATTTACACTTTTTTTCTGAATTTATTTGCGGGTAAGGATTTCGTTGATAGATTTGCAGCATCAAGTCAATTATCTAGGTAGTTGATTTATAAAGAAGAGCGGAGAGACAGGCTCAATGAAGCTCTAGCAACCTACCAGCCGTGTAAGGTGCTAATTCCTGAACCCAATGGACATATTGCCACTTGGGGAATATAAATTGATACGAAGATGGAAAATCAATTCAACGCCACTTCTGACAATGCAGCGCCGCGCCTGACCATGGCGGCACTTGGTTCTACACCAACTTCTTTCCCATCCATTTTGCGAATGTGCAACACGTCCATTGGGGACATTTGTTGCTGTTGTCGCTAATCCCCTTTCGTTAAATTCTTATTTCTCAGGGGCCTGACGCATAGCGGCAGGAGGAAACCTGTTGTCTATTCCTTTTCTGGCTCTTGAATTTGTTCAATTTTCTAATTGTAACCTGATACGATCATGTCTTCATCATACCGTTTTGAAACCCTTCAGCTGCACGCTGGCCAAGAAATAGATCCTACCACTCGTTCACGGGCGGTGCCTATCTACCAAACCACTTCTTACGTTTTTGAGAACGCAGAGCATGGGGCTAACCTGTTCGCCCTGAAACAGTTCGGGAACATCTACACCCGCATCATGAACCCAACCACTGATGTGTTTGAGAAACGCATTGCCGCCCTGGAAGGTGGGGTGGCGGCCGTGGCCGTAGGTTCAGGGCAGGCTGCCCAGTTCATCGCGCTCAATAACATTCTGCAGGCCGGTGATAACTTCATTGCCTCCAGCAACCTATATGGCGGTTCCTATAACCAATTCAAAGTAGCTTTCAAGCGCCTGGGAATTGAGGTGCGGTTCGCTAAAAACGATGAGCCCGCTACTTATGCCGCTCTGATTGACGAGAACACCAAGGCGCTGTACCTGGAAACCATTGGCAACCCCCGCTTCAACATTCCTGATTTTGAGTCTATTGCGGCGGTAGCGGCAGGGCACAACCTTCCGCTGGTGGTAGACAACACATTCGGAGCCGGCGGGTACCTGTTCCGTCCGTTAGAGCACGGGGCCAACGTAGTGGTGGCATCCGCTACCAAATGGATTGGCGGCCACGGCACCAGCCTAGGCGGCGTAATCGTAGACGGCGGAAACTTCAACTGGGGCAACGGTAAATTCCCGCAGTTCAGTGAGCCGTCAGAAGGGTACCACGGCCTCAATTTCTGGGAGGTGTTCGGCGCTGGCGGGCCTTTCGGTAACATCGCGTTCGCCATCAGGGCGCGGGTGGAAGGTCTGCGGGATTTCGGACCGGCGTTGAGCCCTTTCAATTCTTTCCAATTGATCCAGGGGCTGGAAACCCTTTCGCTGCGGGTAGACCGCACCGTACAGAATGCCCAGGCCCTGGCAGAATGGCTGGAGAAACACCCGCTCGTGGAGAGCGTGAACTACCCAGGCCTGGCCTCCAGCCCTTACCATGAGCTGGCCAAGAAATACCTGAAGCGCGGGTTTGGCGGCGTGCTGAGCTTCAACCTGAAAGGTGGCAAAGAAGAAGCCGAGGTGTTTGTGAACAGCCTGGAATTGGTGAGCCACCTGGCCAACGTGGGTGACGCTAAAACCCTGATCATCCACCCTGCTTCCACCACGCACCAGCAACTCAATGAAGAGGAGCAACTCTCGGCGGGGGTGAACCCCACGCTGCTGCGGGTGTCAGCGGGCATTGAGCACCTGGATGATATCAAGGCAGACTTTGAACAGGCGTTTGCCAAAGTAAAAATACGCCAACCCAAGTTAGAGGCTTTAAGTGAGTAGTGGCCATGTTGAAAGGACGCGTTTTTACTTATACAGATGAATTCACGTTGGAGTCTGGGCAATCTTTGCCCGGCTTCCAACTCTTCTACACCACCTGGGGCACCCTGAACGAAGACCGCAGCAACGTGGTGTGGGTATGCCATGCCTTTACCGGCAACGCCTTCGTGAAAGATTGGTGGGAGGGGCTTTTTGGCGAAGGGAAGACTTTTGACCCGGCCAAGGACTTCATTGTGTGCGCCAATTCTTTGGGCAGCTGCTATGGGTCTACCGGGCCGTTAAGCATCAACCCAGATACCGGCAAACCCTACTACCATGCCTTTCCTACATTGACCAACAGAGATGTGGTGCGGGCGTTTGACGCTTTGCGGACCCATTTGGAAATAGAGCAGATAAACGTGTTGATAGGCGGTTCCATTGGGGGGCAGCAAGCTCTGGAGTGGGCAGTAGAGTACCCAGATGTGGCAAGACGGTTGGTACAGATTGCGGCCAATGCCCGCCAAACCCCTTGGGCCATCGCCCTCAATGAAAGCCAGCGCATGGCCATTGAGCAGGACGTGACCTGGCAACTGGCCACTGATGATGCCGGTCTGGAAGGCATGAAAACCGCCCGTTCCGTGGCCCTGCTGTCTTACCGCACCTACAACTCCTATAACCAGGCCCAGAAAGAAACTTCTGCCAACCTGCAACAGCAGTACCGGGCGGCCTCTTACCAGCAGTACCAGGGCGAGAAACTGGCCAAGCGCTTCAACGCTTTTTCTTACTGGCACTTCACCAAGATGATGGACAGCCACCACGTGGGCCGCAACCGGGGCGGACTGGAAACCGCTTTGGGTCGTGTGCAGGCAGATACGCTGGTGATAGGGGTAGACTCAGATCAACTGTTCCCCCTCAATGAGCAGCGGTTCGTGGCCAAGTACATTCCCCGGGCTACGTTTCAGGTGATCCAGTCCTTGGCCGGGCATGATGGCTTTCTGCTGGAGACTCCCCAGCTCACTACCCTGATAGATTCCTTTTTACAGAAAAAACAACAGAGAAAAACATGGATTCCCACCGTCTTTTAAAAATCGGCTTGTTCGGGTTTGGCTGCGTAGGTCAAGGATTGTATGACATCCTCTCCAGAGAAGAGACCCTTCCTTTCAAGGTAGAGCGTATCTGCGTGAAAGACCCCAAAAAATTGCGGCCTTTACCGGCAGAGAACTTCACCTATGACTGGCAACAAGTGCTGCAGGATGAAAGCCTGGACCTTCTGGTAGAAGCCATCAGCGACGCTGAGGAAGCCTTTGCCATTGTGGCCGAAGCCTTGCGCCAGGGGAAAAAAGTGGTGACCGCGAATAAAAAGCTGGTGGCCTTCCATTTGCCGGAGCTCCTGGCTCTGCAGGAGGAATTTGGCGGCACCTTGTTGTACGAGGCAGCCGTAGCCGGAGGCATTCCCATCATCAGAACCGTGGAGGAGTATTTCTCCAACGAACCGCTGGAGCGGGTGCACGGGATCTTGAACGGTTCCTCTAACTATATCTTAAGCCAGATTTTCCTGTTGCAGAAAGGCTACGCCGAAGCGTTGAAAGAAGCGCAGGACAAAGGCTTCGCCGAATTGGATCCCTGGTTGGATGTAGCCGGCGCCGATTCCCGCCATAAGCTCTGCATTTTGACGGCCCACGCCTTCGGGAAAACCATTGCCCCCGAGGATGTCGCCTTCTTCGGGATAGATTACCTCAATGACCAGGACGTGGAATATGCCAAGCAGGATGGTTCCGTGATCAAGATGGTGGCTTCTGCCCACCTGACCGCTGATGGCGAATTGGTGCCCGTGGTACTGCCCAGCCTGGTAGATGCCTCAGATGACTTGTTTGTGGTAGAGCAGGAATTCAACGGCGTGGTAGTGCAAGGCGCCTATTCAGGACCACAGTTGTTCAAGGGTCGCGGCGCCGGAGGGCACCCCACTGGAGCCGCCGTTCTTTCAGACATCGTCTCTATCTCAAAAGGCTATTCTTACGGGTACAAGAAGCTGCACAAAACCACCAATGCTCCGGCCTTGGCCCTGGATTTTGAATTGGAAGTATATTTGAGAAGCACTGAACCGGAACTGGTGGTAGCCTTGGGCTTAACCAACCTCCAGAATGTGCAGCGGGAAAATGAATCTTTCAGTGTGCTGGGAACGGTTACCCTAGGCAATCTGATCAAAGCCCAAGACGAGATCAGGAAAGCCGGCGCCTATATCATGGCCCTGTCTTCCGACTTCGTGAACGCGGGCGTGAAGAAATCAAAAGAGCGCGTGCATGCCTCATAATATAAGATAATGAAATAAACCAAAAGGGTTTAGCCACCCTTAGAAAGTAGCTTGTTTAGTTTGTTCGTTTTATCTGCGTCAGCACCCAACTTCCACGTTGGGTGTTTTCGTTTTTGGTTGATTTTAAGAAAAAAGGCCTGAAACCCTTTCCTGTTTCTGTCCCTCTATGGAGGCTTTACCTATGCTCCATTGCCAAAGACCACATATAAAAGTAAATCCCGTTTAGGAAGCGTTTTCAATAAAACACTCCTCAAACTGGATTTACTTTTAACCGGAAGCAAAGCTTCGTTAAGATAGATTAGTCCAGATAAATGGCTTTTACGCGGTCACGGAGGTTGTATTCAGAGACCATTACTTCGCCGTAAGCACCCGCGGTTCTGATGGCCACCAGGTCTCCGCGTTTCGTCTCAGGCAGTTCTGTGTCTTTAGAGAAACAGTCGGTTGATTCGCAGATGGGGCCTACCACATCATAGGTCATGGGGGGCAACTGGCTGCTCAGGTTCTCAATCTTGTGGTACGCCTGGTAAAGAGCCGGGCGCATCAACTCGGTCATGCCCGCATCCAGAATCACGAAATTGGTTTTCTGACCGTGCTTCAGGTACAGCACTTTAGAGACCAGGGTGCCACTGGGGGCCACCAGGGCGCGGCCTAACTCAAAATGCACCACCTGGCCTGGCCGTTTCTCCAGCAGTTTATGGAAAACGGCAAAATACGCCGCGAAGTCCGCGATGGGGTTTCCGTCTGGGTTTTGGTAATCCACGCCTAAACCACCGCCTACGTTTAGGTGCGGGAAAACCAATCCTTTAGCCTCAAACCACTGCTGCAGTTCATTCACCCGCACACACAGGTTTTCAAAAGCGGTCAGGTCCATGATCTGCGACCCAATGTGGAAGTGCAGGCCAATGAGCTTCAGGTTGGGCCACTCCGAAAAGCGCGGCACCAGTTCTTCCAGTTCCCAGGCATTGATCCCGAACTTGTTTTCCTCCAGCCCCGTGGTGATGTGCTTGTGCGTGTAGGCATCCACGTTGGGGTTGATGCGCAAGGCAACCTGCGCGGTTTTCCCTTTAGCCGCGGCCAGTTCCTGGATGACCTCCAATTCCTGCACCGATTCTGAGTTGAAGCAGAAGATGTTCGCCTCCAGGGCGAAGTTGATTTCCGCGTCAGACTTGCCTACGCCCGCAAACACAATCTGGTCAGGGGTGAAACCCGCTTCCAAAGCCCGGCGTACCTCGTTGCCGCTCACGCAGTCCGCCCCGAACCCTCTTTCCAGCACTTCGGCCAGAATAGGGGAGTTGGCGTTGGCCTTCAAGGCATAGTGCACATGGTAGCCATATTGCGTGGCTTCGGCCTTTGCCGCGTCCAAGGTTTGGCGCAGCAGGGCTAGGTCATAGGCGTAGAAAGGGGTGGGGTGCTGGGCGAAGGTAGTCAAATGCTCTCTACGCATTCGCTTCCTCCTTTTCCTGAAATACCCCCTCATTGATGGAGAGCAAAGCCTCTTCTTTGGTGTTGGTGTTCACCAAAAAGCTGATGTTGTTCTTGCTTCCGCCGTAGGAGATCATACGCAACGGGATGTGGCGCAACGACTGCACCACGCGCAGCGCAGCCCCCGGACGGTCTTCCATGAAGTCACCCACCACGCAGACAATGGTCAGATCTGAGTCTATCTCCACAGAACCGAAGCGCTGCAAAGCCTCCGTGATCTCAGGCAGATAGGTAGCGTTGTCAATAGTGAGCGACACGGCCACCTCTGAGGTGGTGATCATGTCAATGGGCGTTTTGAACCGCTCAAATACCTCAAACACGCTACGCAAAAAACCATAGGCCAACAACATGCGGCTTGATTTGATCTTGATAGCAATGATGCCGTCTTTGGCCGCTACTGCCTTTATCTTGTGGCCGCTTCTCTTGGAAGAGATGGTGGTGCCCGGGGCCTCTGGTTGCATGGTGTTCAACAGGCGCACCGGAATGTTGTGCTGCTGGGCCGGCAGAATACTGGACGGGTGCAGGATTTTCGCACCGAAGTAAGCCAACTCCGCTGCCTCGTCAAAAGAGAGTTCGGCAATAGGGTAGGTGTTCTTTACAATGCGCGGGTCATTGTTGTGCATGCCGTCAATATCGGTCCAGATCTGGATCTCAGAGGCTTTCACGGCTGCGCCGATGATAGAGGCGGTGTAGTCACTGCCGCCGCGCTTGAGGTTATCAATCTCATTTTTGGCGTTCCGGCAGATGTAGCCCTGGGTGATGAACAGCTGGTTATCTGGGTATTGCTCCAGTTGCTTTCTCAGGTTCTCCCGGATGTAGGCGTGGTCAGGCTCTTCGTCTGGGGTGATCTTCATGAACTCCAGCGCCGGCAGCAGCACCGAAGAAATCCCGTTCTCGTGCTGGAAAATCTGGAATAGCTGGGTAGAAAGCAAT
The DNA here is from genome assembly GCF_008271745.1 of Rufibacter glacialis. Lineage (GTDB taxonomy): Bacteria > Bacteroidota > Bacteroidia > Cytophagales > Hymenobacteraceae > Nibribacter > Nibribacter glacialis. The sequence continues at coordinate 49,658 of NZ_VKKZ01000023.1, forward strand.
TCGCCCTGGGCCAAAATAATTTTCTCTGAGGCCGGGGAAAAAGGATGGTCAAAGCACGCCCTGATTTGAGTGAAAACCGTTTGAATAACCTGTTTCCCCTTTTCCTTTGATGCATCCTGTTTATATAGATCTGCGATCACCTGTTTATAGTGATGCTCCAGTTGGTTTGTGAGAGAGTCGGCCTGGGCCACGTCGCCAAGCGCCAGTTGCTGCCCTATCTGCACCAGGTGGTTGGTGGTGCCAGACATAGCTGACAGTACCACGATCACCGGCTCCTGGGTAGGAAGCAATTGTGAGACAGCACTCATCCGTTCCGCAGAACCGACGGAGGTGCCCCCAAATTTCATGATTTTCATAGAAATAAAATAAAACCTGCGAATTTAATAAATGAATTGGGGATTATTAACAGAAAACCCCATCCCAAACTAAATTTTAAATAGCTTGGAATGGGGTCCTTTGACAGAGGTAGTTTTATCAGTCCTTTTTAACCACCCGTTTCACCTCTGAGACGGATTCACTGGTGATTCTCAGCAGGTAAAGGCCATTTGCTATTTTAGAAAAGTCTTTCTTCCAGATCATTTTTCCGGCCGCTATTTCAGCCGTTTCCTGATAGATCAGTTTCTGGTTCAGGTCAAACAATTGCACCTGCACAGTCTTGTAGGCGGTACTGGTGAAGGCCACGCCTAATTCCTGCTGGAAAGGATTTGGAGTAACCACCGCTTGGACGGCTTTTGAATTTCCTTTCGCTTTCAGAGCAATGACTTTGCTGTACTCAAACTGGCCGTTGAAGTCTACCTGCTTCAGGCGGTAATAATTGGTACCAGCAGGGGCAGCGGCATCAGTGAACAGGTAGCGGTGCAGTTCATTGCTGGTGCCGTGGCCTTTGATTTTCCCCACTGCCACGAAGGCTTTTCCGTCCTGGCTGCGCTCTACCAGAAAGAAATCGTTGTCTTTCTCCACAGCAGTGGCCCAAGTCAATTGGACAGCCCCCGCCGTAGCTTCAAAACCCGAAAAGCTGAGGAGGGTCACAGGCAGCGTGGTTGATTCCACCGTGGCCATAGAGTAGCCGTTCATAGTGGTGTTGCCGCAGCCGCCTGTTCCAATGGCCTGCACGGTTAGGGTAGTGGTCTTGGACAACGGACCAGAGGTTAAGGTGATGGCGCCACCGGTACCCTGTACCCGGGATCCGCTCGGCATATTCCCATCATATATCTGATAATCTACCCCGTTTTGGGAGGCGGGCATCTCAATGGTGATGGTGCCTCCGGAGCTGGTTACCTTTTTAGTAGGGGTGAAAGTATATTGGGTAGGTAGCGCATTCACCGTGATTGCATGAGCTGATCCCATAGCGGTATTGGCACAGCCAGAGCTGATGGCAAAAATGCGTAGATCGGCGTTGGAGGAAAGCGCATCTGAAGTCAAGGTAATGGCTTGTCCGGTTCCTGTTACCCCAAACCCAGTAGGCGAAGTGCCATTATACATCTGGTAGGTGATGCCCGGCTGGGAAGAACCCAACCGGATGCTGGAAGTAGAGCCACTACAGATACTGGGAAGGGTGGTTAATTCAGAAGACTGTACAGTGGGAGTGGAGACAGCGACTGTTACCGGATTTCCTATGGTAAAAGCAGAACAAGAGGCGGTAGTAGCCTGCACTGTAAAGGTGGTGCTAGCCGAAATGACGGAGGAAACCAAAGTAATATCCCCCCCGGTTCCTTCTACGGCGGTTCCATTGGCTACCCCATTCACAAACAATTGGTAGAAGACGTCCACTTCTGAGGCATTTACCCTAACCTGGGCAGTACTACCGGTGCAGACAGCAGGGGTGATGGCAGAAACGGTCAGGTTGTTGGTGGGTACAGAGACAAAAACCGTATTGCTCATCTCCACAGAACACGTACTACCGCTCCTTGTGGCAACCACCTTGAAGTTTGCGCTGGAAGTTAATGCGTTGGTACGTAAGGTAAGCGCACTTCCCGTGCCTATGATAGCAGCGCCATAGTTTACAAAAGCCCCAGTTGTGGGATTGTACACTTGGAGCTGGTAGGTTACGCTACTTTCTGAGCCAGCCAGGATGAAGGTGGCGCCCGAATTGTTGCAGATCATCTGGGTAGTTGGGGTCAAGGCAAAGGCCGTAGCTACAGGCGTCACCGTAACGGCTGAACTCCCACTCATAGGGACTGTGTTTCCACAGGCATTGGAAGCTCTCACCGTGTATGTTCCGCCCGTAGTGAGGGCCCCGGAGGAAAAAGTCAACGGATTACCAGTTCCCGCTACACTGCTGTTAGGTACAAGCACCTCATTGGCCAATAATTGATAGGTCATGCCCACTTGGGAACCGTTAAGGGTAAAGGAGGCAGCCATGCCACTACATACTGTCTGTGTGGAAGGAGTCAGGGAGAAGACCGTAGGCGTTCCTGAGGTTACATTTACTGTGATCTGTTGGGTCAACGGGAACGGAGCGCATTGCATGGAGGAAGCAAGCACTCTGAAATTGTTTGCCCCAGCAGTGGAAAGCGTGGCAGTAGTCAGGGTGATGTTTCCACCGTTGCCCGTGACAGAGGCGCCGGTATTAGTATACACCGTACCTGAAACACTTTGCAGTTGGTAGACCACCCCGTTTTCTGAATTTTGGATGACCACAGAGGCCGTGCTTCCGGCACAGACAGACTGGACCGAAGGCACAATGGCCAAGGCGTTAGAAGGAACCGTCAATGTGAAGGTGTTGCCCATATCAGAGGAACACCCATTCCGTGTGGCAATCACTTTGAAAGTGCCGCTAGCGGTAAGCGTACCCGTGGTTAGGGACAATGCCTTTCCGGTGCCCACTACCGCATTTCCGGTATTTGAGTAGGTGCCGGTGGTGGCATTTAATACCTGGATTTGGTAAGAGGCGCCTTCTTCTGAACCGGATAAGGTGACCGTGGCGGTACTTCCCTGGCATACAGTAGCAGAAGCAGGGGTAGCCACAAACACGGAAGGGGCCGGTGAAATGGTGATCGACGTTGAACCACTCAGGGTGGCTTGGCAGGCCGAGGCTCCTACTTGGTAGGCCCTCATCGTTAATACGGTGGCGCTGGTAAGGGGACCTGAAGTTAAGATAACCGTATTTCCGTTGCCCACCATTGCAGGGCCGCTGGGAGTTGACCCATCGTAGATCTGGTAAATCACCCCGTTCTCTGTATTAGCTACCGTCAAGGTCGCTTGGCTATTGTGGCAAACTGTTTGGGCCGCCGGGGTAAAGGTAGGCGTGGTAGAAGGGGCTACACAACTCACTAGTACCGCAGCCGTTGGCTGGCTTTCACAGCCAGAGGCAGCCAACGAAGCTGATACTTCAATACCCGGGGCCAGGTTGGCTTGGTTGGTTGCACTGATAGCGATAAACCAGGGAACTGGAGCGGATGAGGTTGCTCCTGTTACTGTTGCTGTCCCAGCGATTCGCTGGCCGTCAATGAACAACGAAACAATCCCATTAGTCGCACTGGTGCCTGTGATAATTGTTGCCCTTTCTTTGATGGGCGAATTCAGCGTTAACCCAAGGCTGAAGGCGGAAGAAGGGGTGGTGACGGTTACCATTGCAGAGGCAGGGCTTTCTGTTTTACCACCCGGTGCAATGGCCACGGCATACAGCACATCACCTCCTTTTAGATTAGCACTGCCCAGTACCGGGGCTGACCAATTCCCGCCAGATACGGTGACAACCTCACTAACGCGCATATCTGTGGCTGTATTTGCAGCTGTACCGCTTCTTCGGTAGACCATAATGGTGGTGCCTGCAGGTTCAGTGGAGGTACCTGTGATGGTGGTAGTGGTAGGGCACAGGGTAGGGTTTGTGGTAATGGCTGGGAGGGCAGTTTCGCAATTTGAATCAACTGTAAATTCAGTAGTTGCCGCTGAAAGGCCTTCATAACCAGATGGATAGTCCGCTGCATTAGCATTGGGTACTTTTGCCCTAAAAGAAATTTTATTCCCTTTAATCAATCCATATTTAGTAAGATCAATTGTCCAACTAGTACCAACAGCAGTAGTAGTGGCTGTTAAGCTTCCATCATTAGATGGATCAACTGGATAACCGTTTATATATAAGTAAATAAGTGCCCCTGATTCAGAGCTTCCTGAAAAAGTTTTTGTACCAGTACATACAAAAGTATTTGTAGGCACAGGGGTAAGGGTTGTTTGTGCAGTACCTGTTGTTGTTGGGGTACCTGAATTCGAATTTACGTACCAACTGTTAGACCTAGATGATTCACAGGTTCCACCAGTTGGTGTTACAGTTGTCGTGATAGTTGCATAATCTCTCGTAATGTTTTCACTTTTTGCATCTCTAGGATATGATAAGTCTCTAGGGTAGGTAGGGTTATCATAAGTCCAAGAGTAAGTCGGACTTGCTGTTGTTCCTGTATTGGACGTATTTGAAGTTGCAGTTCCAAAAAACAATCCATCTTTAAAAACTTTAATTTGGGCACCTGGGTAAACTGTATTTCCAGTGACAGCATCCTTATTACTAATAGAAGTAATCACTGGAGGAACAGTGTTACATGTTCCAAATTGTTGACTGGCTACAGTTACCGTATTTGATGAAACAGAAGTACTTGCCGCACAGTTGCTACTGGCCGCCCGCGTAACCCGCACCGTCAGGATATCTCCTGTTGCCAAGTTTGTTCCACTTGGTAAAGGAAAAGAAAAATTACCATTTACAACTGTCACAGGGGAACTGGCTGTTACCAGGGTTCCATTGCGGAAGAGAGAAATGGTTCCGCCATTTTCTGAGGAGGTCCCCGTGATGGAGGAGGTTCCTACTCTGGTGGCATTTATCACTGGTGCAGCAGGGGCGGAAGTCTGGCAAAAATCACCATTCTGGATCTGATTTAGTGAAGTGGACGGAAAAGCCGGTATTACCTCTTTCCAAATCCTCATTTTGTCATTGTTGTAGTACTTGTCGTTCACACCGCCCACGTCAGAGATGGTACCTTCCAAACCTGTTTGGGCGCTGGTCACTGTAGAGCCGGATATCCGGAGGGGGGTGGTGGGAAGAATGCCTTGGCCTCCGTCTGCGCTAAAGGCCGTTAAGGGCACATAAAAATCAAAGAAGTAGTCTGGGTTTTCACTGGCAGTAGTGCCGGCCATGGCTTTCTGAAAGTACTGCCCATAGCCACCGTTGGCACTGCCCCGCCAGATTACATTGCTGGTGAAAGGGTCATTATCGTCTCCACTGCCCCGGTGGCGGTAAATGATCACGTCAAAATTGAGGGCCAGAACTACCTCATATTCAAAGCCCAAATTCTTTACCTTGGAGGGGGTGGCGTAATCAATCAAGGTGCCATTGGCCAGCCGCTGTTTATTGAAAACCCCATCAGAATCGATCAGAAAGCTATACCCTTTTGAAGCAGAAGAATTGCCCCCTAAACGAACCCTGAACAAAACCTGGCTCCCGTTAAAGGCCATGGCCAGAGGAACCGGGGCTAAATCTGTATGACCTCCGTTTGATCCTGTAGTTAAATCATTCATGGGCTCTGGTCCGCCCGGAGTAGGCATCTGGGGGAGAAACCGAAAAGGCAATTCACTGGCCGCCCCCATATCTATTCCATTTTGAAACCCCGCTGGGTTTCTAGAGGTGTACCCATCCCCATTGGGGTCCAGAATGCCCGCCCCAGGACCTACCGATCTTTGAATAATCAAACCTGGCGTTTGACCATGCGAAGTATTCTGCAAGGCAGAAAGAAATAGAAAAAGGAGAAAAGCGAAGATTGCAGGTCTTCCGGTAACTTTTTGAAGAGGGGAAGTGAACATTATTGCAGGTATTACTTATGAAAACCCTGGAATTCACTTACCCATTATATAAATGAATTGAATAAGTGCCAAAAGTGGATGCGAATTTATAAACTATGTAAGAAAAAAGGATTTTATTCGATGAATGGGTTCAAATCCCCGATGAACCAAAGGTGTAATATAATTAAATTGAAAATAGACTAGATAATTCCTGAAAAGAGAGAGGAGGGTATAAAACTTTCATGTTCATACATGAATTTGAGCCTAATACAGTTAGAAAGGTCAGAATGACAACTTTTTAGCCAGGATTTGGCGTGAGCAGGTATCCTTACAAGAAATAAGAGAATAAGCGTATGCTAAGGAGTTAGCTAAGAAAGGAAAAGCAATTAGGCGGTTCTAAGCAATCTAAAAAGGGCGCAAGCAGCGTTGCCCCCAAATCCTGCGGCATTGACCATGATAGAGGAAGGCATGAAATTAGATGAGAGGTCTGTTCTTCTTGAGGCGGAAGGATATTGGGTCAGGTTTTTGCCCAGTAAAGCGGAAATAGCCATCTCAGCTGATAAGGCACCGGACGCCCCCAAGGTGTGGCCAATCTGGGCCTTGTTTGAGTAAAAAGCAGGGGAAACGTCTGAAAAGATTTGCTGAATTGCCTGCATTTCAGCGGCGTCGCCGGCCTTGGTTCCTGGGGCGTGCAGCACGATAGCCCCCACATCGGCAGGCATCAGGGCTGCCTGGGCTAAAGCTTCCCGCATGGCCAGTTGAAAATGGGCGCCTTCCGGTGAGATACCCGTTTTTGAGGGGCTGCGTTCGTACCCCAATCCCACCGCTTCCACCACTACTATTTCAGAGAGCCCTACCGCGGCCATCTCTGGCAAGGTCATTCTTTCCAAGGCGAAGACGGCGGCTCCTTCCCCCAGCACAAAGGTGTTGCTCTCCTGGTTCAAAGGACGGCAAGGGGAATCATCAGCGGCAAATTTGGAATAGATGCCAATGGATTTCATCTGGGCAATAGTGAAAGGCGTAAGCGGAGCCTCCGTGCCGCCCACCAGAAACCGCTTGGCCATGCCCGCTTTCAGCCACGCCACCCCATTCGCGAAGGCCTGTAACGCTGTACTGCAGGTAACAGAGTGACTGATAAGGGGCCCAGTGGCTTGCAGATCATGCGCTACCCAACTGGCCACATTGCCCAAGGTGGTACTGGGAGATACCCCCGGGGGAAGTCGTTGGCTTGAGTTTTCCAGAAAATGGGCGTGAAACTGTTCAAAAAGGCCCGTGGCACCTCTAGAAGAGCCAATGTTGATGCCAATGGCACAGGAGGGTTCGGATTGCCATCCAGCTTGCGCCAACGCCTGGCGGGAAGCCAGAATGGCTAGGTGTACGGAGCGGTCCAGGGAACCATACACCGGATTTTCCTGCAAAAGAGAACTCAGTAATTCTTCGGCGGCAGGGGACAGGGGCGCTACGGGAACTTGCGAACCCAAGTGAGGAAGGGTGGTAAATGCTTTTTTCCCGCTGGAGTAGGAAGCCTGAACCTCTTCCGGGGTTCCCCCTAAGCCAGACACAGAACCCATCCCTCTGATCACAATGTATTCCTGCTCTTTTCCCCTGCTCATCTGTTTTCCCTTGGTTTTCTAAAAAAGGAGCCTAAACGGCCTTCGTCACCAATTCGCGCATTTGTTCCAGTACTCCATACACCTGGTTTAATTGGGCTTGCGTGATGCAGTAAGGAGGTAACACATACACTATATTGCCCAGGGGCCGCAGCAACACCCCATTCTCAAGGGCCAACTGGTACAGCTGGTCACGCAGGGAATGGAAGTACGTGGTGGCGCCTACTTCCAGTTCTACCGCCAGGATAGTGCCTCTCTGCCGGACTTCCTTGATTCCTGGCTTGTTTTTCAAAACCAGGGCAAAAGCCGCGTGGGCGGCCGAGATGCGGTCCAGGTTCTGCAGGAAATCCTCTGGTTCCACCAGGTCAAGGCTGGCCAAGGCGGCCGCGCAGGCAATGGGGTTGGCGGTGTAAGAGTGACCATGGAAAAGCGCCTTGGTTTTATCCTCGCTCAGAAAAGACGCGTAGAGTTGGTGCGTGCAGGTGGTGACTCCTAAGGCCATGGTGCCGCCGGTAATGCCTTTGGAAAAGCACATCAGGTCGGGGGCCTGGGTCAGATAATCAGCGGCGAAGCGTTTGCCTGTTCTCCCAAACCCGGTCATTACTTCATCGGCAATGATAATCACGCCTTTCTGCCGGCAGAGGGCCATGAGTTTATCCAGCACTTCAGGTTCATACATGACCATGCCGGCCGTACCCAACACCAACGGTTCAAATACAAAGGCCGCAATATCCGGACGGGTCAGCAGCTCTTCCATCTTCGCCAGCACGGCCTCTTCCTGGCCTGGTACCGGAACGGGCAGGAACTCCACGTCAAACAGGTACTGTTGGAAGGGCCTGGTAAAGACAGAGCGCTCACTAATGGACATGGCCCCGAAGGTGTCGCCGTGGTAACTGCCTTCCAACGCGATGATCTTTGACTTAGGAATGCCCTGGTTGTGCCAGTACTGCAAGGCCATTTTCAGGGCTACCTCCACGGCGGTGGAACCGTTGTCGGTGTAAAAGACTTTGGCCTGGTTGGCAGGAAGCAGCTTAAGGAGGCGCTCCGAGAGTTCCACAGCCGGGGCATGGGTGAACCCCGCGAAGATCACGTGCTCCAGGGTGCGCAACTGCTGGCTCACCCGCTCCGCGATGTGCGGGTGGGCGTGTCCGTGGATGTTCACCCACCAGGAAGAGACGGCATCAATGTATTCCCGGCCATCCTCGGCAAATAGAACGGCGCCTTCGCCCCGCACAATGCCGATGGGCGGCGGGGCCGTCTGCATTTGGGTATAGGGGTGCCAGTTCACCAACTGGTCGCGTTCAGAGAGGCTATTGTTCATGGTTGGTAAAATAATCCCGGAAAGTTCGCGCGTACCGCGCTACGGTGGGCTGGTCGAAAACCTCCTCCTGCAGAAGCCGGGGGAAAGCGGGCAATTGAGTGTACTGTAAGATGAATTCCTCCGTGGAGGGCGTGGGTTCTCCGTTGAATAGGATGCCCGCAATAGAAATCTGGCGGCATTTGAGCACCTCTACGGTGGTAAGGGTATGGTTAATGCTGCCCAGGTAATTCCGCGAAACGATGACCACCTCCAACCCGAGTTTCTGGATCAGGTCCAGGACTAGTTCCCGGTCGTTCAAGGGCACCATCACGCCCCCGGCCCCTTCTACTATGAGATGGTTCTTGGTCTGGGGCAATTTCACGTTCTCCAGCTGGAGGTGGAGCCCTTCTGCGGCCGCGGCGGTGTGGGGGGAGGCAGGCATTTGCAGCCGGTAAGCCTCGGGGTGAAAAACGGTGGCTGGGTTGGAAACCAGGCTCTGAACCGTATGAGTGTCAGAGAAGTCAAGGCTGCCAGCCTGGATGGGCTTCCAATAGTCCGCCTCCAAGGCTTGGGTTAGCACCGCGGCGGCTATGGTTTTGCCTACGTCGGTGCCTATGCCGGTTATGAAATATCTTTTGGGATGTGCTGGAGCAGGAGGGAGCATACTTCTTGTACTTGTAAAGGGGTGTTAAAAGCGTGCAGCACCAACCGGAGCCGTTCTTTCCCGGCGGGAACGGTAGGACTGAACACCGGGCGCACATCAAATCCGGCCACCTGCAACTGATGGGAAAGTGCCCGCAGCGCCACCGGATCGGGCAAGGTCCACGCCTGGATTGGACTGTTTATTAGCCCTTTTCCTGAAAGTGGCCCTAATTGGCTGGTTCCTGAGATGTTGGTTTGGTAAAGGTGGGCCAGTTGCTGCACCTGTTCTCGCTCGTCAGTTAAGCCCGGAAGGCGTCGGTACGCCTGCCGGATAGCTACCAAAGAGGCCAAAGGCAGGGCGGTAGTATAGATAAAGGGCCGGCTGAAATTCAACAGGAACTGCTGCAACACCTTGGGCCCCACTATGGCCGCGCCGTGGACCCCTACCGCTTTCCCGAAGGTCATGATACGGGCAAAAACCTGTTCTTCCAACTCTAAGGCAGCCACCAGTCCTTCGCCATTTTCCCCAAACAAACCGTTGGAATGGGCTTCATCCACTACCAGATACAGGCCTTTTTCCTGGCACAAGGCCGCTAAGTCCGTGAGGGGGGCAAAGTCCCCGTCCATGGAATACAGAGACTCCACCGCCACGTACACATCGCCCTGCGCCCGCTTCAATTTCTGGAACAGGTCGTCCAGGTTGTTGTGCCGGAACGCGAAACTCTGCGCGAAGCTCAACCAGATACCTTCTTTGATGGAGGCGTGGCTGGCTTCGTCGTAGAAGATGGTGTCACCGCGTTGCGGAACCGAGGAGAAAAAGCCACAGTTGGCGGCGTAGCCGGAGGTAAACAGCAAAGCTGCTTCAGCCCCATGGAAAGCGGCGATTTCAGCTTCCAGGTCTTCAGCATATTGGGTGTTGCCACTCAACAACCGGGAACCAGCGGCGCCATGCGCAGGGGTTCCCCCTACCTCTTCGGCTATGGCCTGCGCCAGGGCCGAAGAGGTAGCCAGCCCGAGGTAGTCATTGGAGCTGAAGTCTACCAATCCGGGCGCGGGACAAGCCAGCCTTCGCAGGATTCCTTGCTGGTCTCTGGCATCTAATTGCCGCCGCAGCCGTTCAGGTACCATGTTGGCTAGCTTCTTATTCAGCAATAGCCGCCGCGTTTTCCGCTACATCTACCGTTCCGCCGCACGAGGTCTGGGCTTTGAACGATTTGCGGGGGGTGAGGCCCAGCAAAGCGAACATGGCTTTGTCATCGGCGAAGCCGGGGTTAGGCGTGGTGAGGAGTTTGTCACCGGAGAAGATGGAGTTTGCTCCCGCTAAAAAACACAGTGCCTGCTCGCTCACTGGCATTTCCTGCCGACCAGCGGACAAACGTACCATGGTCTTCGGCATGAGAATACGGGCCGTGGCGATCATGCGCACCATTTCCCAAACGCTCACGCGCGGCTGTTCGGCCAGCGGCGTACCTTCTACCGGCACCAGGGCGTTCACCGGCACCGATTCTGGGTGCTGGGGCAGGTTGCTGAGCACGTGCAGCATGGCTATGCGGTCATCATCCGTCTCGCCTAAGCCAATGATGCCGCCGCTGCACACCGAGATGCCGGCTTTGCGCACGTTGTCAATGGTACCAAGGCGGTCGCCGTAGGTACGGGTGGTGATGATGTTGCTGTAGTTCTCCTCTGAGGTATCCAGATTGTGGTTGTAGGCGTAAAGGCCGGCTTGTTTCAGGCGCTCGGCCTGGTATTCGTTGACCATGCCAAGGGTGCAGCACACTTCCAGTCCCATCTCGTTCACGCCTTCCACCATTTCCAGCACACGGTCAAAGTCGCGGTTGTCGCGCACCTCGCGCCAGGCCGCGCCCATGCAGAAACGGGTAGAGCCGCCTTCTTTGGCTTGACGGGCAGCGTCCAGCACCACCTCATTGCTGAGGAGCTTATGCGCTTTCACGTCGGTGTGGTAGCGGGCCGCCTGCGGACAATAGGCGCAGTCCTCGGGGCAGCCGCCGGTTTTCACGCTTAGCAGCGTGCAGACCTGCACCTCGCCGGTGGCCTGGTATTGCTGGTGTACCTGCGAGGCCTCCACAATGAGTTCCAGGACAGGCTTATAGTAGATGGCGCGAATTTCATCCATGGTCCAATCCGTGCGGAGAGGGGAAGTGTTCTGGGCGTCCGTCATAGTCTGAATAATCTAAGTTTAGGCGCCTAAAGTACGGCAGAAAACGGAATAGGCGAAATTATTTACGCGGGATTCCCCTTGCATTTGGGTGGTTTAAGACTTGTTTTCTGAGAATCAGGCAGAAAACGGAATGGTAGCGGCGTTACACCGTAACACCGAGGTTGGTGGATGGTAGGGATAAGCCAGCCGTATGGATGATGAAGAGGAGAAAGAACGATTTAGGATGGGTGGACGTTTGCAGGATCCTCCACCACGGCGTAACAGTGTAACGCCGCTACAGGAAAAGGTCACAGTTTACAGCCTGTTTTCCAAAAACAGGCCGTAAACTGTGGCTAATCACTAACAACTAATTACTACCAACTACTTCTTGTCGGCGACCACTTGGCCGTTGCGGTATTCAACCTTTTTGGTAGGTTTTCCGGTTTCGTCAAAATACGTCCAGGTGCCGGTTTCACGGTTGTTGCGGAACGTGCCTGCCATTTCAGTTTTGCCGCTCTCGTAGAGCTGTTTGAAGGTGCCAAACTTGAGGCCGTCTTTGTAGAAGGTCTCTGATTTCACCTTGCCCGACGGGAAGTAGGTGACCAGGGCACTGATGATCTTGCCGTTCAACCAGGTGGCTTTGGAGGCCAATTGGCCGTTGTCATGGTAGGTGAGGCGTTCGCCGGTGATTCTACCGTTCTTGTAGGGCTCAGTGGTCTTGGGTTGCTTGTTGTCGTAGAACTCCTGCCAGGTGCCGAAGGGTTTGTTGTCTTTGAATTCCTGCTGGGCAGCCACCACGCCAGAGGGGTAGTAGCGGGTGATCTTGCGATCCCGCTCGTTGTTGGCGTATTTGATTTCCTGCTGCAGCTTGCCGTTTTCATCAAAGTTCTGGGCCAGGCCTACCCGCACACCTTTGCTGTAGGTAAGGGTGGCGCGCCGGTTCCCGTTCTCGTAGTAGGCCACCGAAGGACCATCGGGTTTACCCGCTAGCACGGTGCCCTCGGTCATGAGCTTGCCGGAGCGGTAGTAGGTTTTGAGCCGGGCTGGTTTGGTGGGGCCTTGGCTTAAGGTCTCGGTCTCTAGTTGGCCATTGTCATAGTAGGTGCGGTAGCCGCCGTCAATCATTCCGTTGCGGTAATTGGCTTCTGATTCTTTCTCGCCGTTCAGATGGAAGGTACGCGCCACGCCCGTCTGCACCTTGCGGGCGTACGTGATCTCCGACTTCAGTTTGCCGTCTGGGAAGTATTCTTTCACCGGTCCCTCAGGAAAGCCCTCTGAAAAAGTGGTTTCCTTTTTCAGGCGGCCGTTCTCATGGTAGCTTTTGAAAGGACCAGATTGCAGGTCATTCACGTAGAAGCCCTCCTGCAACTTGTTCCCATTGGGGTAAACAGCAGAGAAGGGTCCGTTCTTCTTGCCCTCTTTGTAGGGTACGGTGAGCTTGGGTTTGCCATCTGGAAAGAACTCGGTATAAAGGCTGTCGCGTTTGCCTTCCACTACTTTCACCAACGCCTCCAGTTCTCCGGTGGGGTAATACTTGCGGTAGTAGCCATGGATGACCGTGTCTGGCGAGGCTTTGATATAGTACACCTCTTTGATGGCTGACTGCAAAGAATCATAGTAGGTGACCACGCGGGTTTGAGCCTGGGATTCCAGTTGAAAGCCGATGGTGAGAAACAGAAACGCAGACAGAAACAGAATCCTTTTCATGGATACAAAACAATAAAAAAAGCCTTACATGTAACGTAAGGCTTTTTAGAATTAGTATAGTTCAACTTGTTTACATGCGCTCCAACACAATGGAAGAGGCCCCGCCACCGCCATTGCAGATGCCGGTCACGCCAATCTTGCCGTTGTTTTTGTGCAAGACATTGATGAGGGTGGTAACAATACGCGCCCCGGAAGCACCCAGTGGATGACCCAAAGAAACCGCACCGCCGTACACATTCACGTTGCCGCCTTCCAGGCCTAGCTTCTGGTTGTTCGCCAAAGAAACAACTGAGAAAGCCTCATTGATCTCGTAAAAGTCAACCTCAGAAGGGTCTACACCAGATACTTTCAAAGCCTTAGGGATGGCCAAGGCTGGGGTAGTGGTGAACCATTTCGGCTCCTGTTCGGCATCGGCAAAGCCCAGGATTTTAGCGATCGGCTTCAAGCCAAGTTCCTCAGCTTTCTCCCGGCTCATGAGCAGGATGGCGGCGGCCCCGTCGTTAAGGGTAGAGGCGTTGGCGGCCGTGATGGTACCTTCTTTGTCAAAAACGGGACGAAGGCTAGGGATCTTATCAAAGTTGACCTTGCTGTATTCCTCGTCTTCGGTGATGAAAAGAGAATCTTTGCCGCGTTGCGGGATTTCCACTGGTACTATCTCGTCTTTAAGGAAACCATCTTGGGCGGCTTTGGCCGATTTGCGGTAGGAGCTGATGGCGTATTCGTCCTGCATTTCGCGGGTGATACCCATTTCGCGCGCGGTATTCTCGGCGGCGCTGCCCATGTGGTAGTCGTTGTAGACATCCCAAAGGCCGTCTTTCACCAAACCGTCAATCATCTGGCCATGGCCCATCTTAGCCCCGAAACGCGCTTTGTCCAAGTAATACGGCACATTGGACATGCTTTCCATGCCACCGGCCACAATGATGTCTTTGTGCCCCAGCATGATGGCCTGCGAGGCGAACATGATGGCTTTGGAACCGGAGGCGCAGACTTTGTTGATGGTGGTACACTCCACCTCATATCCTAAACCAGCGCCAATGGCAGCTTGCCGCGCCGGGGCCTGGCCCACGTTTGCTGACAGCACATTGCCCATGATCACTTCCTGCACCAGGCTTTTGTCTACTCCCGCTTTCTCCAGGGCGCCTTTGATGGCGATAGCTCCCAACTGAGGGGCTGTTAAGCTGGCCAAAGCCCCGCCAAAGCTTCCAATAGGAGTCCGGACGGCGGAGATGACATATACTTCATTTATTTTCATAGCTGGTTTTGTTGCTTGTTCCATGTTTATAATCTGATAGTTACAAAAGTGGATTTAGGATGTTAGAATACGGTTAGTATGTAATCTGAGACAGAGAAATCCTTCATTGACTTGCCGATCAGTAGTGCTTTCTAGTTATGGGTTTGAAAGTACTTAGATTAAAGATAAAAACCAAACGCTTGTTAGGTTGAAAGGGTTCTGCTAAGGCTAATAAAAGTTGTTTAAATGGGTAACGGATGATAAGCCGCGAAGGGTTAGATGATCAGTTAAGTGAAAGCAGAGCACCGTGTTTTCTATTCAAGCTATTTGAGGTTACCCTTTCTGGGCTTCTTTTTACAAAACAGGTCTAAAACAACTGAAAAGCGGATGTGCTTACCAATCGGGGGAATTCTTATCCCGTTGGGTGCTTCTTTTGCGCGGCACCTGTTGCAGGTATTGGGCCTCTTCCTGGCGCATGGCATCCAGTAACTGCCTGGCTTTTTCTGGGCTGAGCTGAAGTTTCTTGAGGCGCTCAAACCGTGTCTGGAGCAGGGCCTGGTTTTGGAGGTTCTCCTGATCGGCCCCTTGGTGGGTGGCGCTTCTATTGCTGGTCTGGGAGTTCAGGGAACTAAGGCCTTGTTGCGGCCCTGGGGTGCTCCCAGTTGGTTGTTCCTCAGGGGTTCCGTTCTTACCGGCTTGGGGGTTAGTTCCTGCCCCGGCGCTCTGGTTCAGTGACCCCGCCTGGTTGGGGGCAGATCCCCCTTCGGCTGGGGTGCCGCCGGGAGTGGGTTGGCGGCGGCCACCGGACCCTTTTTTATTGTCTGCGGGTTGAGGCGGGGGAGGCCCTTGCTTTTTCTCAGGGTGCAGGATCAGGTATTTCTGGAGCAACTCATAATTGTAACGCGCCGCCTGATTCGTCTCATCGGCGATGATGGCTTGCTTGGCGTAAGAGAGGGCTTTGGTATAATTCCCTTCCTCGGCTTCAATGTAAGAGAGCTGGGTGGCCACCGTGGAAAGCTGACTTGGGTCTGAGTTCTTCAGGAGGGCGCGGTAAAGGGGAGAGGCTTTGGTGAACAGGCGTTGGTGGAAGTAGGCGTGAGCAAGGTTCATCAGAATAGAAGGATGGGGCTTTCCGCCTTCGTTTTGCCGAACCCTTTCGTACAGGAAGGCTGCCTGCTGGTACTCTTCCTTTTGGTAGGCCGCCTGGGCCTGCTGGGCATACTGGTTCCGGAGCGCAATGCGCTGGAGTCCCTCAAACGGGGAGAAAGCCAGGAACAGGATAAACCACCAGACTTTCATATCCGCAGCACTTGTAAAGTCCACAACACGTCAAAGGCAATCAACAGCAGGGCGGCCAGCAGAGGGTACAGGTATTTGTTGGCCGCTACCTCCACCACCTTGGTTTGCCGTAATTCGCTTTTGACCGCATTTACCGCACTCAGGAGGCGCGGCATCTCGCTCAGGTTCTGGTTGATCTCAAAGTAATTCCCCTGGGTGCGTTTGGCGATGCGCTGCAAAGCCTCGGGTTCCAGCTTGGTCAGCACGGTTTGGCCTTCCTGGTCTTTTTTGAAGGTGCGGCCCACGGGGATCTTGCCACCCGCGTAGGAGCCTACCCCTACGCAGAACACGCGTACGCCTTGGTTCTGGAGAGGTAAAGTGGCAGATTCTATTCTTTCCCCAAAGGTCTCGCCGTCTGAGAAGATGACCAGGATCTTAGACCTTTCCGTTTCCCGGCTTGATTCGCTGTCTTTGAATTTCTGGTGGGCCAGTTCCAGCACAGGCGTCAACTGGGCGGCATCTGGGGGTGCCAGGTTTGTGCTAAGGGCCTGCACGAACAGCTCCAAAGCGCCCTGGTCATAGGTGAGCGGGCTCAAGACGAAAGCCTCTGAGGAGAACCCAATCAAGCCTACCCGGTCAGCATTGGTGTTTTTGATGAAGTCCAGCAATTCCAGTTTTACTTTCTCCAGCCGGGCAGGAGGCACGTCCAGCGCTTTCATGGATTGGGACAAGTCTACCGCCAGGTACACGTCTTTGCCGTTGGTCCTGATCTCTTTGGTCATGGCCCCGAAGGAGGGGCCCAGCAAAGCTACCACCAAGAGCCCCATGTAAATGGACCGGATAACGGCTTTGATCCAGATGGTATTGGCCGTTTGCGAAAACTGGCGGGCCAGCCGCTTGATCCGGTACAGATATCCGCCGTAGAGCACCCCAAACAGGAGAAGGAAAAAGAACTCCATGGAAGTGAAAGGCAAATACCAGGTCATAGGCGAAAAGATGGGGCATGTAAGGTTGCCGCGGCAAGTTAGGAAGAAACATACAAACGTGTTCTTCCTAGCTTAATTGGCAAAAAGGCCGCTAAAACGGGGCACACCGGGATAAAACGCCGGTGAGAGGAAAAAATTTTAAAAATTTCTGTCTTTCTAAGGGGTTGGAAGCTAAGCGAATGGCCGCAGCGGGGTAGGTAGCTCATAAATATTTTTACCCCGGGCTTTGGTAATCTCCTTTTTGTTCGGCTATATTTGCACACTCTTTAACCGAAAGAGCTGCCCGGAGAGATGGGTGAGTGGCTGAAACCAGCAGTTTGCTAAACTGCCGTACCTCTAAAGGGTACCGGGGGTTCGAATCCCCCTCTCTCCGCGAAATTTTAAGGAAAATTAAATTTTGACTTTAAATTTCAATTTGTATCTTTGCACCGCGATTATGGAGAACGGGAGTTTGAGAAGTTGGAAACTTTGTAATTGCAAGACTCGGGGTGTAGCGTAGCCCGGTATCGCGCCACATTTGGGATGTGGAGGTCGTAGGTTCGAATCCTGCCACCCCGACGAAAAGAGATGAGTAATGTTGGATGTAAAGACATTCTCCATTACTCATTTTTGTTTCGATGGTCTCATAGCTCAGCTGGATAGAGCAACTGCCTTCTAAGCAGTAGGTCTTTGGTTCGAATCCAAATGGGATCACTTTTCACCGGGATAACCCCTAGATAACTTCGGTTTCTAGGGGTTTTTTCTTGCCCTGCGCTCAGGAAACGCGGTTTTGCAGTATTGCCAACCGTAAACAGATCCGGTTCACCCACCCTCAAAAGTCCCTCTTTTTCGGCCCCTTTTTTTTATCGCTATCTTCGGGCCGTCAAAACCAGGTACCATTTCTTCTGGTTAGGGATCTCTTAAACCTTTCAGGCTTTTAAGCTTTACCTGCCATGACACTCCTATGAATTCTATTCAAAAAGAAGTAGCCAAAGCATGGATCTTGTTCTCCTGCACTTTGGTAGTGGGTGAACATCACCACCATTTAGCAAATCCTGAAAATTTCCACCTTCCCATCACGGCGGTCCCAGGGCTTTATCACCTACAGGAAACTATTTTCTAACAAAGAAAGTGGACCATCAACCTTTCTTTACAAGACTTAGACCTTGATAAGGCTTAGACCAAGAATAGGCAACAACTTGCTACCTGCCCGAAGAAACTTTTTGGTACCGGAAAAAAGAATCAGAAAATCATTGAAAAGGGGATACTCTTTATTAGAAGCTTTTAAGGGATACTTCTACGCCTGCGGAGCTTTAAGCCACTCAATGGCCTCGGGCTTGTGGAAGAAGGTCTGGACTTGGTAAGGAAGAACGGCTGCTTCCTTTATGTGGGAAATGTTCTCTTGGGCCACCCGCTCCTGCGCAGGGTCATGGAGCTGGAGGCGCGCCAATCTCTGGAGCCGGGTCTTCGCCAGTTCACCGGCTAGGAGCATGGACATAGCCCGGTTGTCTGCTTCATTTACGGCTACTCTCGTGTGAGTGGTATCCAGCAGCAACCGCTTGATGTCGTAGTCGTTGATCGTTTCCACCATGACCAGCAGGCTCTCCCGCACAATAGGTAATAACGGAGCAGATAAGTCAGGGTATTCCACCGTCAGGATATCCGAAGCTGGGCTGTACTCCATCTTGATGGGGCTGTTGGGCAGCAGGTTCATGCCAGTGGTTTAGGTATGGGTTTATTGGTTCAGCGTCTGAACGGAAACCTTCCTAGAGAAGGAGGTTACTCGTTCTGGCCGCGATTTAACAAACTTATCTTTCGAAATCAACTAAAATTTGCACCCTTTCCGCCATAGAATCAGTGAGGCGGGTAACGGTCACCTTTTCGGCCTCTCCGTAATATTTGGCAATGCCTCTTACAATTCCTACCGCCACGCCCGCCATCCGGCGTTTGGAATGGTAGTCAATGATCAGCCTGTTTTCCCCTTGTTTGGTGACCAGCAGCTTTGGTGGGGTGGTTCTGCCGTCTTCCTTCTTCACCGCGCCATGCATGGCTTCTTCTGTGTTCAGCAGCATCTCATAGGTGCGCCACTCAGCTTTGATGTACTTCTTGTAAACGAGCAGCAAATCAGGAACCAGGAACTCCCCATACCGCTCCATAAGATCATACGCGGGAATACCTGTGTCTTCAGAGGCTTGGTGTACAATAGCGAAAAGCTCATCTGTAGGGTACATCTCCTGCATCTGATACGTATGGTTTACACCCACTTTCTCCAACAACCGCCTCCACGTGCTGTAATCATAAGTGCTCTCTACGTACCGCTTCAACAGCACGAAAATGGAGCCGTGCATTTTGTCCTCTGTTCTCTGGTTTGATGTCATGAATTAAATATTGAAAGTCCACCTGTAACAGGTGCCTACCCGGGATAACTTGGATGATTTATACTGTTGATGGAACCGGCCAGTTGCCTTCTTTTAGCCAATCCATAGCGGCCCCCCTGTCATTGAAGGTGCGCAGTTGAAAGGGAAGCTTCTGGGTGGCCTGAATATGTTCAATGTTTTGTTCGGCCCGCACCTCCACTTCCTGGCTGTGAGATTGGAGACGGGCTACTTTCTGGAGGCGGGTCAAGGAAAACCCACTGGCAAGGGAGGTGGAAATGTACCTGCTTTCCTCATCAGGCACGGAAATCACTGTTTTGGTGGAGTCAAGGAGAAGTTTTTTGATATCATAGTTTTTGATCACCTCCACGATCTGGGTGATGGTGTGCTTTATCTCGGGGAGCAGGTAGCCGTGTAAGTCAGGATAGGCCACTACCACCACATCAGTAGCGGGATCGTAATCCATTTTCACGAGGCTGTTCTCAAAAAGAACCATGTCTGAAGGAGTTAATTAATTAAATTCTAATCTCAACAAATCTAAAGGGTATCTCAAAGCCTGATTTTATACCGCCCTCAGCCATTCCTCAGCGGCCCCTTTTCCCTGAAAGGTAGCAACCATTACCCCTTTTACCCCAAAACTGATAGCCTTATCTGCTGAAAGTTTAGCGTAGATGTCTGGGGAGTAGATATGGGCCAGGAACCTGCAGCCTGCCTTCGCCATTCTGGGTAGCCAGTCCAGGGCTACCCACTCAGCGGCATCTGACCACATGCCCGTCACTTTGGTGTTATCATTCAGCAATTTAAAACACCGGTGGGCCGTCAGGAACTTGAGGATTTTCTCACAGCCTTCCCTCACAGTCACCTCAGTCTGCTCGCCCAGCCATTCAGCCTGGATGGAGTCATTCACCAAATCATATCGAATGAGGAGGTAAGGTTCGTTGGCTAATAACTTTTCGTTCATGCCACTCCCTTTTCAATATCAGACATGATAATGGTGGCCAGGTGCTCCAATACCTTTTGCTCCGACTCCGGAAAAACCCTGGGCTCTTTGTCCACAATGCAAAGGGCGCCAATGTTGTACCCGTCGCTGGTTCTCAGTGGGGCGGCTGCGTAGAAGCGCAAGCCAAAATCGCCGGTCACCATAGGGTTGGCCAAAAGGCAGGGCTCCTCCAGGGAGTTCTCAAAAACGGTTACCTCATTCTTAAGAATAGCCAGGGAGCAGAGGCTTGTTCCTCTTGGCACTGGACCAGCTCCTGTAAGGCCTTCGCTGGCCTTGGTATAAACGTAGCCACTGTCCACGAGATTGACCAGGGCAATGGGCACGTTGAACATCCGGGCGGCCATGGCCGCGATATGCTTGAATTCCCCTTCTTCCTGATGGGTAGGGAGAAGGTTCAGGCTATGAAGTTTCTGTAGGCGTTCTTCCTCGTTTTCTGGGATGATCGGGATCCCGAAGGTATTGTCCATTTTGAATCTATATAGGAGGGCTTTTCCTCTGGTGAGGAACTGCTATAATTTTTTAACTTATCTCCCCACGCGGGAAAGGTAAATAGGGGTGGCAAAGGTAGTAGATAATTATTGGCGCTACCTACAAAGGTAGGTGATTAGAATACTAATATTGTCCAAGATTAGATAGGTTCTTTATCACAAGTGGTACCTAAAAAAGAAGGAAACCTGCCTTTAGTAAAAAAACGATTCTTTATAATCCAGGTCAGAAGTAGGATCAGTTGGTATCACCCGTATTTGCCTTCTTTTCTATAAAAGAAAGGCCTTCCTTCCGTAAGTTTGTCTGTGGCTTCTTTGGCAAAAGGAAGTCTGAAACGAACGGATATCCCATGAAAATAAAGTACTCATTTCTCCTCCTTTGCTTTTTGACGTGTTTTCTGATTTTGAGGCCTGAAACGGGAATCGCCCAAAAAAAGAAGGTCCAAAGTCCCAGCTGGGTGTATATAGATCAGAAAGGCATCCTGCGCGGGAACCAGGATAACCGCGAAGCCGCCTTTTTTGGGGTAAACTACACGGTGCCCTTCGCCTATGGCTACCGATCTGTGAAGGCCAGGAACGTAGACCCGCAGAAGGCCATTGACCAGGACGTCTACCATTTCGCCCGCCTGGGCCTGAATGCGTTCCGGGTGCACGTCTGGGATACTGAGATTTCTGATTCCCTGGGCAATCTGCTGGAAAATGAGCACCTGCGCCTGTTTGATTACCTGGTCTTCAAACTGAAGGAGCGCAACATCAGGATCATGCTCACGCCCATCGCTTTCTGGGGCAACGGGTACCCCGAGAAGGACGAGGAAACGCCCGGGTTCTCGCGCCTGTACGGCAAGCAGAAGGCCCTGGTGAACGAACATGCTTTCAAAGCGCAGGAGAACTTCCTCAAGCAACTGCTGCACCACGTGAACCCGTACACCAAACTCACCTACGGCAATGACCCCAACATCATAGGGGCCGAGGTCAACAATGAGCCGCAGCATTCCGGGCCCAAAGCCCGCACCACCGAGTATGTGAACCGCATGGCGGCCGCCATCCGCGCCACCGGCTGGACCAAGCCTGTGTTCTACAACATCAGTGAGTCTCCCCGCTACGCCGATGCTGTGGCCAAGGCCAACGTGGACGGCTTCAGCTTCCAGTGGTACCCCACCGGGTTGGTAGCCAACCGAACCCTTCCGGGCAATTACCTTCCCCACGTAGATCGGTACCACATCCCGTTTGACACCATCCCAGAATTCAAGAACAAGGCCTTGATGGTCTATGAATTTGATGCCGGTGATGTGATGGGGTCGTACATGTACCCCGCCATGGCTAAGAGTTTCCGGGCGGCCGGTTTCCAGTGGGCCACGCAGTTTGCCTATGACCCCATGGCCACGGCCTACGCCAACACCGAATACCAGACCCATTACCTCAACCTGGCCTACACGCCTTCCAAAGCCATCAGCTTGCTCATTGCCGGGGAGGTTTTCCGGAGGGTGCCCCTTCGCAAAAGCTTCGGCACGTACCCCAAAGACAGCGTTTTCCAGGAATTCCGGGTTAGCTATAAGCAAGCATTGAGCGAGATGAACACAGACCGGGCTTTCTATTACACCAATACCACCCGCACCAAGCCCGTCAACGCCGCCAAACTGGCCAAGGTAGCCGGGGTAGGCAGTTCACCGGTGGTGGAATACGGTGGCTCAGGGGCCTATTTCCTGGACCGGCTGGAGAAAGGGGTGTGGCGCCTGGAGGTGATGCCCGATGCCGTGCCTATTAGAGACCCCTTCGCCAAGGCCTCGCCTAACAAAGAAGTCACCCGTATCCAGTGGCAGACCCAGGCCATGCGCTTGAGCCTTCCGGAATTAGGGGAAGCGTTCTCTGTTTCAGGGTTAAATGAAGGAAACCAATACCAAACCACCGCCCAGGGCGGAAGCTTCAAAATACAACCCGGCACCTACCTGCTCACCAGAAAGGGCAGGGGGAACTGGGAAGGAGACCGGCCTTTCGGTAACCTGCGGGTAAAAGAATTCGTGGCTCCGCAACCGGAAAGCAATCAACTCATGATAGCGCATGAACCCTTGATAGAGGTGACCGCGGGGCAACCCTTTATTTTGCGGGCGCAGGTGGTAAGTGTTTCTCCAGAGGCCAAGGTTTCTGTGCACCTGAACAACCAGGCAGCCGTCTATAAATCCATTGCCCTGGAAAAAGTAGGCCCCCACCAATACCAAGCCCTGGTTCCGGCGGAACTCACCAGTCCGGGCCTGATCACCTACCGGATCATGGTGCAGGACGGTGCCCGGCAAATCACTTTTCCGGGAGGGTACGAAGGCGATCCCTGGGCCTGGGACTATTACCACCAGGACACCTACCAAACCTTGGTGGCCCACCCAAAAGGCGCCTTGTCTTTGTTCAACGCCACCACTGATCGCTCTCTCCATGTGTTCCCCAACCTGTGGCGCGGGGATGAACGGGAACTAACCGCGGCCGAGAAACCAGGTCAACTGGTTTTGAAACTAACGGCTAAAGAGTTACCGGTAGAAAAGACCATGGGCTTTCAACACTTCATAGGGGATAAGTTGCAAGGCAGGGAATCTGAGTTGGCGGCCTTTACCAAATTGGTGATCAGAGTTAGGAGCGGCCAACCGGCCCCCTTGCCCCTCAAAGTTACCCTCATTGGGCAAAGCGCGGCAGCCTTCTCCGCCCAGGTCACCGCAGGCCCGGAGATCCAGGAACTGGAAATACCGCTGACTTCCCTGGCCCCTGATTCGTTTATGCTGCTGCCCAGGCCGTACCCTGGCTTTCACCCGTTTTGGTTTAAGGCTTCTGCTTCTGAAAAGTTCCAGTTGCAGCAGATGGAGAAACTTCAGGTTTCTTTGGGGCAACCTCTCACCGGAGCCTCTGCTAATCCTCCTTATTCCTTTGAAATAGAGGCGGTCTGGCTGGAGAAGGAGTAAAGTTTGACCGTTCAAAAACGTTTCTGGCCTGTTTCTCTAAAAACAGGGTTTAAATGGTTTTAGGGGACGTTTCTAATCATGTTCGCTGCTAACTGGTTAAGAAGCTGGAATGGCTATATTTGCTTCTGAAGGAGGCGGCCCTTCCTTAAGAAGAGGCGCAAAAACCGTCAAGAAGAAAATCGCTATTTCGACAAAAATACGCTGGAAACGCTTCTTCACCAGCAGTGAGAAAATAGTAGGGTAAGCTTCGGTTTTCTGCTTCTTTTTTAAAAATTGCCCTTAAAACTCCCTATACATGAGAAAACCCTTTTCCGCCTTAGCACTTGGTCTTTCCGCCGTGTTGGGCTTAGTAACTCTTCCTTCGGCCTTGGCCCAGAAGGCGCCTACCTTTACCCGCCAGGATACCCTTAGAGGTTCCATTACGCCGGAGCGGGCGTGGTGGGATCTGGTGCAATATGACCTGCGCCTCAAGGTGAACCCGCAAGACAGTACCATGAACGGCGTGAACCTGGTGCGCTATAAAGTCCTGAAGCCGCACCAAACCATGCAGATTGACTTGCAGCCCCCCATGCGCATTGAGCGGGTACGGCAGAACGGTCAGGACCTGGCGGTGAAACAGGACGGCAACGCCTGGTTTATCCAGTTACAGGCCAAGCAAACGCCGGGCACGCTGCAGACCGTAGAGGTGATCTACGGTGGCAAACCCCAGGTGAGCACCAATCCGCCCTGGAGCGGGGGCGTGACCTGGAAGAAAGACAGCAACGGACTTCCGTTTGTGGCCACTTCTTGCCAGGGAGACGGCGCCAGCCTCTGGTGGCCCTGCAAAGACCACATGTATGATGAACCGGACAGCATGATGATCAGGGTCACGGTGCCGCAGAACCTGGTAGATGTCTCCAACGGCCGGTTGCGGCAGGTTGAGCAGCACGAAGATGGTACCAAAACCTATCATTGGGCGGTGACCAACCCCATCAACAACTATGGCGTGAATGTGAACTTGGGTGATTACGTGCATTTCTCAGAAACCTACGCCGGCGAGAAAGGAAACCTGGACTGCTCGTATTATGTGCTGCGCGAAAACCTGGATAAGGCGAAAGAGCAGTTCAAGCAGGTACCCCAGATGTTGAAAGCCTTTGAGCATTGGTTTGGGCCCTACCCCTTCTATGAAGACGGGTTCAAGCTGGTAGAGGTGCCTTACCTGGGCATGGAACACCAAAGTTCGGTGACCTACGGCAACAAGTACCAGAACGGCTACCTGGGCCGTGATCTCAGCGGCACGGGCTGGGGCTTGAAGTTCGATTTCATCATCATCCATGAAAGCGGCCACGAGTGGTTCGCCAACAACATCACCTACAAAGATGCCGCGGACATGTGGATCCATGAAAGCTTTACCAACTATTCTGAGAACCTTTTTGTGGAATATTACCACGGCAAGAAGGCGGGGAGTGAGTACGTGATCGGTACCCGCCGGGGAATCAGGAGTGACCGGCCCATCATTGGCACTTACAACGTGAACCACAGCGGCTCGGGTGATATGTATTCCAAGGGCGGCAATATGCTGCACACCCTGCGGCAGGTGGTGAACGATGACGAGAAATGGCGGAAAATCCTGCGGGGCCTCAACAAGGAATTCTACCACCAAACCGTGACCACTGCCCAGATAGAGAAGTACATCAGCCAGAAAACCGGCCGTGATTTGACCTCCTTCTTCAACCAGTACCTGCGCGATGTGCGCATTCCGGTGCTGGAATACAAAGTGGATGGCAATACCCTGGCCTACCGCTGGGGCAACAGCGTGAAAGGGTTCAACCTTCCTGTGAAAGTAATGGTGGCGGGCAAGGAGCAATGGCTGCAACCGGTAGCCGGTACCTGGAAAAAAACGAAACTGCCCGCGGGAGCTGAAGACCTTCAGGTAGACCCTAATTTCTACGTGACCCAGCAGCGGGTACCATAAATAGCCTATCTTATAATAAAGACAGAACTGCCTTGGCTTGCCAACCCGGTAAAGCCTAGGCAGTTCTGTTTTCAGCTCCTTTTTGTAAAATCTGCTTTGAAACGCTGGAAGTGATGAGGTGTAACTTATGGAAGAGCAGAGAGAAATAAGGAAGCAGGAGGGCCAGAAGGAAAAACCGAGGGCGTTGATGTGCGTACCTTAAAAAAAGCCTCATAACGCCTTGGGCTCCAAAACCGAACATTTTTATGGACATGCATTTCCTTCGCCTCGGGCAGGGCAAACCGCTGTTGCTGCTACATGGTATTGGCGGGAGCTCCCGTTCCTGGCAGTTGATGGTTTCGGGGTTGGTAGAAGCCGGCCGCGAAGTCATTGTGGTGGATTTGCCGGGACATGGCGCCACGCCTCCTTTGCCAGGCGAAGTATCCATCAGAACCCTGGCAGACGCCGTCACCGATTTCCTGGAACAGCAGCAGCTTTTGGGCATAGACGCCGTGGGAAGTTCCATGGGGGCCCGTTTGGTGCTGGAACTGGCCCGGCGCGGAGGGGTGTTGGGCGCGGTGGTAGCCTTAGACCCCGGCGGGTTCTGGCAAGGGTGGGAGAAGCCTTTCTTCTATTATTCAGTGGCGGCCTCCAAGCGCCTGGTGCAGCAACTGCAACCAATCATGCCCGCGCTGGCCGGGAG
This sequence comes from Rufibacter glacialis, assembly GCF_008271745.1. Classification (GTDB taxonomy): domain Bacteria; phylum Bacteroidota; class Bacteroidia; order Cytophagales; family Hymenobacteraceae; genus Nibribacter; species Nibribacter glacialis. The sequence goes on from NZ_VKKZ01000023.1 coordinate 75,756, forward strand.
TCCCATAGGCCGGACTTTGCTGTTGCCGCAGTTTTCGGCCCGCCCCTGGAAATTACCGGCAGAACTGGTGTTGGAAGAAATGCGAACATTGGCTTCCTCGCCGTCCTTTGACGAGCTGTTGTATCATCTGGCGTATGGCGAAACCCAGAAAGGTGCCCCGCGCGGAACCATCTCCGCTCCATTGGTCATTGGCTGGGGACGGCAAGACCGGGTATGTTTCCCGGCACAGGCCTCCCGGGCGCTCTCGCTTTTCCCCGATGCCTGCCTGCACTGGTTTGCGCGCTGTGGCCATTTCCCCCAATGGGATTCTCCTGAAGAAGCCATCCAATTGGTCTTAACGGTCACCAGCGGCATCAACTATGAACCATTGCTTTCCGCTGAAATGGCCAGGGAAAGAAAACCGGGCACAAGTTGGGCGGCCATTTTAGGGTTGGGATTGGCCGTAGGGGTAGGAGGATACCTGCTCAGCCGCCGTTCAGCTGGTTGACCCCTTTTTTTTCTTGGATTTATAGCCACACAAAAAAGCCTTCGCAGGGGCATGGGGAAGAACCCAATTTCCTGCGAAGGCTTTTATACTCGTTTTAAAAAAACGGACTGTTTACTTAATTTTTTTACTCCCCTGAAGGTTTATTCCACTCCGCCTTTACGGGTTGGTTTCCCTTGGGCAGGCCAGGTGCCGGGCTGACCGGTTCTCTGGTTTACCGGTACCACACTCTTCTCTCTGGAAGAAGTAGTAGGGTCTTCGCTGGCCATGTAGGCCAAGATGGCGGTGAGAATGGCATTGCTGCGCACATCGTCAAACACGATCTTGTCATAGGTGTCGCGGTTGGTATGCCAGGTGTAATTGCCGTACGACCAGCTCAACGAAGAAAGCGAGAAGGCAGGCGCGCCGGCCGCTATAAAGGAGGCATGGTCAGAACCACCGCCGCTAGGGGAACCCGGGAAGCTGGTTTGGATCTGTGATTTGATCTCGTTCGGAACAGGGGCCAGCCAACGGTTCAGGTACTCATAGGAATGCAGGAACCCTGATCCAGATAGGTTTACTACCCGGCCGGTACCGTTGTCCTGGTTGAAAACCGCCTGGGTCTTGGCCACTATTTCAGGGTGGTCTTCCACAAACGCGCGGGAACCGTTTAGGCCTTGCTCTTCGCTACCCCAATGGCCCACCAAAATGGTTCTCTTTGGATTTGGGTACAATTTTTTCAGGATGCGCATGGCCTCCATCATCACAATGGTGCCGGTGCCGTTGTCGGTGGCGCCGGTGCCGCCGTCCCAGGAGTCAAAATGCGCTGATAAAATCACGTACTCATCTGGTTTCTGGGTGCCTTTGATCTCTGCGATGGTATTGAAGGCCGGTACCATGCCTTTTTCCTTCGACTCGGCTACCACGTTGATTCTAGGCTTCTGGCCCGAGGCGGTGAGGCGGTACAGCATGCCGTAGTCTTCCAGGGCCAGGTCTACGGTAGGTATTTTCTTGGTGTAAGCACTGAAGATCTTGTTCACGCCAAAACCAGCCGACCAGTTTGACATCACCACACCCGCGGCGCCGGCTTTCTCTAAGGCAACCGGTAAGGTGCGGGCGGTATAGCCCATTTTGGACATCTTGGTGCGCCAGGCCTCGGTGAGGGCATTGCGCTCGTTCTTCATCTTCTCAAATGATTCTTTGGTGGCCCATTCCTGCCAGTTGTAATCTGGGCGGCCGGTGGGTTGTGGCATGGAAATCAGAACGAATTTGCCTTTCACGCTAGGCAGCCATTTCTGGAAGGAAAGGGAGTCGGTGACTTCCGGCAGCAGAATGGTCTCGGCGGTCACGCCTTTTCCTTTGGTGCTGGGGCTCCAGGCCAGTTGCATGCCTTCCAGTGATTTCACGCGGGGGTGCACCATGTCAATGTGCGAGATGCCCCGTTGCCAGCCGCGCCATTCGCCCCACTTCTCCATTCGGGCCGAAATGCCCCAGCCTTTGTACTTGGCCACGGCCCAGTCATTGGCGTGCAGCATCTGGGGAGTGCCCACCAGACGCGGACCAACTACGTCCATGAGTTCATGAGCCAAGGTTTCCAGCTGTGAGTTCTGGGTGGCTTCCTGCACAATACTTTCCACCATGGGGTTCTTGGTCTGCGCCATTCCAAGTTGGGCAGAGAAGACCAGGGAAAGAAACAATAGTCTGGAGGTACTTTTCTTAACGTACCTCCCCGGGAGGGTAATTTGTTTTATCATGACCTAAATTTAGGAAGGCAAATAAATATTGCCCCACAAAAGTCAGATAATTACCGGAAAATATGTTTTAGGGCTCCTTTTCCAGAAGAAGCCTCTTTTCAGGAAGTTAAACTTTGGCGTTCCTGCTGCGCACCCTTTATAAATACAAACTTTAATGATTGCTATGCTCTCTACTGAGAAAACGCAGGAAAGAAAATGCGCTCCACTAATTCCTTTCCACCCAGGTTCTTTGTTTCGGGGCTATTTCTACTATAATGACCCTGAAACAAATAGGTTGGTTTCCTGCTACCGCCGCAACCCTTTTTCAGGTTCAGCAAGCGGGTTTTTAAGGTTTGCTTCTCTCCGGAATTACAAACCTTTGCCCAAGGTGTGGGGACCAGTGGGAAACTTTAAATAAGGCAGGGGGAAAGCCTGATCGTTCCTGTATCATTCACTATTTTAAGGCTGATTCCTTTAAAACACATCCAAAACAAGCAGTTACTCCAGGACGAAATCCTCCGCTCGGGGCAGGCTCATGAATTTTTGGGACAGTTCTTCGGGCAGGGTTCCCAGCTTCCGCTTCTGCAGATCCATCCAGGCGCCTTCTACCACAATAATGGCCGCTTTCACGCCGTCTCCGCGGTACAGTTCATGCCTGATGGACCACCGCGATCCGTCTTCCCGGGCTTTAGTGAGCACTGATTCAATTTTGATGCTGTCGTTAAGCCCCACTTCGCGCAGGTACTGGAGTTCCTCACGAAACAGGATGGGGCCCAGTTTCAGGTGTTGGAACGCTTTGAAGTCAAGGCCCAGGCTGTCTAACATGGAGATACGGGCCTGGGCGGCAAAATCGGCGTACGCCGAGTGGCGTAAATGCATGTTGGCGTCTACCTGGGCCCAGATCACGTGCCCTTCATATACAATGCTCATAATTTAAATCAGCTGGTGGTGGAACCGGTGCCTCTTTGGGTTTCCGGCGGTTTTTCTTCCAATAACTTATAAGGCATACGAAGCTTTTGGTTTTGCATGGCAGAAAAAAGGCGAAGAAGTGGGAATGGAACGAGGATAGGTTGCAGAGGGTAGAAGGTTGGGCCCTGTAGGTGAGGTTGTAGGCGGCTTTGCTCCACTTGAATGACGGAAAATAATAAGCATGCATCCTTTAGTTTGCAAAGAGTAGGGTTGGAAGAAGCGGATAGGGGTTTTGGGTTGAGTTTGAAGCGCTTAGGAAGAGGGTGCGGCAGGAGCCGAAATCCGGAAATGAAAAAATCTAAATAATTGACTGTTTATATATCCCTTTTAGCCTAATTTGAGTAAAATAGCTCTAAAATGACCCTCCCATGCAACAAATGTCTTCTGCTTCTCCGCATCTTCTGGAAATAGCCTGGGAAGCGTGCAACCAAGTAGGTGGTATCTACACGGTGATCCGCTCCAAAGTACCGGCCATGATTGAATACTGGGGCGACCAGTACTGCCTCATCGGGCCTTATTTCCCGCAACATGCGGCCAACGAGTTTGAGCCCACAGATGATTATTCAGATGTGTATGGGCAGGCCGTGCTGGAGCTGCGGGCGCAGGGGGTGGAATGCTATTATGGAACCTGGCTGGTGACCGGGCGGCCGCGCATTGTGCTCATTAACCCGTACAGCGCGTTTGGTCAGTTGGGAGAGATCAAATATTTCCTGTGGGAAAACCACCAGATTCCCACCTCCAATGAAGACCTGTTGCACCAGGTGCTGGCCTTTGGGCACCAGGTAAAGCAGTTCATCACCATCCTGGCCGAAAAAACCCAGGTGGTGGCTCATTTCCACGAATGGATGGTGGGTTCGCCCATTCCTGACCTTCGCCGCGAGCAGGTGCCGGTAAAGATCGTGTTCACCACTCATGCCACCTTGCTGGGGCGGTACCTGGCCATGAATGACCCTAACTTCTATGACCAGCTCACCTCTGTTGACTGGCAGCGGGAGGCCCGGCATTTCAATATTGAACCCGCGGTTTCCATTGAGCGGGCCGCCGCCCATGGGTCGCACGTTTTTACTACGGTGAGCGAGGTAACGGTGCGGGAATGTATCTACCTCCTGGACCGCATCCCGGACACGGTGTTGCCCAACGGGTTGAACATACGCCGGTTCATTGCCATGCACGAGTTCCAGAACCTGCACCTTACCTATAAGAAGAAGATCCACAAGTTTGTGATGGGGCATTTCTTCCAGAGCTTCCCCTTTGACCTGGAGAAAACCATTTACCTGTTCACCTCGGGCCGCTTTGAGTACCGCAACAAAGGCTTTGACCTTACCCTGGAAGCCCTGGCCCGCCTGAACCACCGCATGAAGGTGTCTAAGAGCGACATGACGGTGGTGATGTTCTTTGTCACCAAGCAGCCGTTCACCACCATTAACCCGCACGTATTGCATTCCAAGGCCCTCATGGAAGAGATTCAGGATACGTGTGATGCCATTCAGGAGCAGATTGGGGAGCGCCTGTTCTATGACGCGGCCACCAGCTCTGACCACCGCCTGCCGGAGCTGAACAAGTACGTGGATGACTACTGGAAACTGAGGTACCGCCGCACCATCCAGTCCTGGAAGACGCACCTGTTGCCACCGGTAGTGACCCACAACCTGGTAAACGACCAGACCGATGAGATCCTCCATTTCCTGCGGACCTCCAACCTGGTGAACAATTCTGATGACCGCGTGAAGGTGGTGTACCACCCTGACTTTATCTCACCCACCAACCCGCTCTTCGGGATGGAGTACGGGCAATTTGTGCGGGGCTGTCACTTAGGGGTTTTCCCCAGTTACTATGAACCGTGGGGTTACACGCCGCTGGAGTGCGTGGCCAGCGGCATACCGGCCGTCACCAGTGACTTGTCGGGCTTTGGTGACTACGTGAAGAAGAACATCAAAAAACACACCGACAAAGGCATTTACGTGATTGACCGCCACGAGAAAAGCTTTGACGAATCTGCCGAACAACTCACGCAACATCTGTTTGACTACGTAGAACTGAGCCGCCGCGAGCGCATTACGCAACGGAATAAAGTGGAAGGTCTCTCTGAGATGTTTGACTGGAAGAAGTTGCTGGTACATTATGAACGCGCCTACCAATTAGCCCTCAGTACCAACCAGGAGTAGGAGTATCGTTATTTAGATAGAATTATTCTTGGCAAAATCCGGGTTTGGTTTAGGCGGCGTTAACAGAAAAACGCCGCCTAAACCAAACCCGAATTTTAAGTCTATCCATAAATTATCTCCTTACCCAGTGGGCGTAACTTTAAGCGCTATCTTTGCTAGAACCCTATTCTGGTCCAATGAACTTGGAAATCTTGAGGAAGAGGCAGCACCTATCTCCTGGGGTTTTGCCTTGTGTCTTCACCCGCATGTCAAAAAAGAGATTGGTAGATTTAGTTGAAATTCCGAAGAAGGAGCTACCTGGTTTTGTTAATCCATCGGATCTTAAAGCTCCTCCTGACACTTTGACCTTTCAGAGTGGAACCCTTTGCGTCCATCAGAGGGTTTAGTAGTGCCAGGACAAATTCGCGTCCTTTCCTCTGGAACCCTTCAAGAACCTGGGATTTCGTTGGCAGAAGCCTTTTTCTGAGATTTGCCCTTCAGTAGCCGTGGATGGATGGCTAAACCTTAGATTGCTTCCACCTGCCGAGAAGGCTATCTCTGAGGAACTCTTACGTCTTCCCTGCAGATAGTATCCTTGAAAAGAGGCACCCGCATGGTACTATCCCTTTCACCATAGAAGAGGGAGAAATCAAAATTTGGTGCAATTTCTTGCGTATTTGTTCGTAAAAATGGCCGCAGAATTACGGAATGCTTTTAAGAATTCTGTTTTTGTGAATAATTTAATAAAAAAATTAAGGGGTAGGCTTGATGTAGCGTCTGCCTTACTTATCTTTACAAGACACCTCACTTTGCGCATCTTAGTGAATCCATCATATAATGAGAAAACTTAAAGTATTAATGCTTGGCTGGGAAGATCAGCCTATTTTAAATGGAGGAGTAGGCAAAGCCTGTTTTCACTTAGCCGAAGCCTTAGCCAAACAAGTAGAGCTTACCATGATTGTGCCCCAGGCAGATAATCTGGCCCTTGATCAGCATGCTGAGGTAGTGGGGTTAGACGGCCTTGACCTGGAAGAAATAAAGCAGGCTCCCGTAGCCAAAACCTTTGAACGATTTGCCACCACCCACCGGGTGCCGGCGGCCCTGTTTCCTTATGAAGACCCTGCTGCCCCTGGGGCCCAGGCTTATTCCCAAGAAGGGGAAGCGGAGGAAAAACTGGCTTCAGCAAATGGCCTGGGTGAGCCCCAGATTCCATCTTCACCAGCACCAGCACCAGCGTATGCTTTCCCCCAAGGACAGCCCCAGATCACCTATACCAGTAGCACCAAAGGAACCCTTAATTTTGAGGTGATCCAATTTGCCCGTTACGCGGCCAGACTGGCCTCGCATAAAGAGTTTGACGCAGTATATGCCCATGACTGGATGACCTTTTTGGCCGGCATGGAAATCAAAAACCAACGCAAGGTGCCTTTGATTGTGCACGTGCATAGCCTTTCCTTTGACCGCCAGGTAGGCGAGCCCTTGGGTTGGGTGTATGAATTGGAAACCAAAGCCATGCATGAGGCGGACCTGATTTTGACGGTAAGCGACCGAACCGCCCGCATGATCACCAAGCGCTACGGCATATCCGCCAAAAAAGTACAGGTGGTCTATAATGGGGCCGTGAAAACCGAGCTTTCGCCGGTGAAGTCGCCTAAGAGAAAACAGGTTACTTTCTTGGGACGTTTGGTGGCCCAGAAAGGCCCCTTACAATTTTTGCGAGTAGCCAAATTGGTGTTGAACAAAGACCCGGAGGTGACTTTTGTGGTAGCCGGGCATGGTCCTCAACTAGACGAAGCCAAGCAGATGGTGAAGCGCCTGGGCATAGAAGCGGCGGTGACCTTCACCGGTTTCCTTCCGCCGGTCAAGGCGGAGGCCCTGCTCAAGAATTCCAGCGTCTTCTGCTTGCCCGCCTTGTCTGAGCCTTTTGGGTTAGCAGCTTTAGAAGCCACCCAAGCCGGACTCCCGGTAGTGATCACCTACCAGACCGGCGCGGCCGAAGTATTACCGGAAGCCAGCATAGCAGATTGCAATGACACCGAAGGCCTGGCTCAGCACATCCTGCAGTTGCTGGAAGATGAGGAGCTGCGCAAAAATCAGGTGGAAGCCAATCAGAAAGCAGTGCAGAAACTCACGTGGGGTACCACGGCTGACCAGGTAATGGAAAGCCTGCACAGCGTTCTGCTTCTGCAGGAATAGAGCCGAAACCCCTTTCCAATACAACAAAAGCCGACCGGCTGTGATGGGTGACCATCACAGCCGGTCGGCTTTTTACTGGACTTTTATATGCCTCTTCCTCTGTTTTTCAGAAGGGAGCTTTAGGAGGTAATGCAGTCAACCGGTAAGTAGCTTCTTCCGTTTTAGAGCCCTTTTAAGAAAAAAGGGGAGAAACGTGGGCGCTGCTTGACCAATTCCTTCCAGATATCAATCTTCTCTCCGCAAGACTAAGGCGGTGCGGTTAGGTAAATAGATGCTCAACCGGGGACCGTATTTGGTGGGTTGGGTGAAGTAGCGGATTGACGTGTCAACGCGGTCATGGCCACCCGTTTCTGGCGTGTCTGAAGAAAGGACCAGGGAGTAACTACCGGCCTCCAGCACCGGGAACCGGTAATCTGGCACCGAGTTTTTGGGGTGGAAATTGAAAAGGAACACCAAACCAGCCCGCTGGAAGATGAGCACGTTGTTGGTGTTATCCTGGTGTAGTTTCTGGGCCGGTCCTTGTTCCAGGAGGGTATTATCTTGGGCCAGGCCCAGCATGTCTCTCTCAAATTGCCACAACTGCCGGTACCTCAACTCGCCATTGTCCACCAAAGACCATTGCCGCCGGGCGTACTGGTAACTCCAGTTATTGCCCAATCGGGGGAAATCTACCCATTCAGGGTGGCCAAACTCATTACCCATAAAGGTAAGGAACGCTTCTCCGCCCAACGAAAGGGTGATCAACCTGATCATTTTGTGCAACGCCATGCCCCGGTCAATCACCGGGTGCTGGTCTACGGTGCGCATATGGAAGTACATCTCTTTGTCCATGAGCCAAAACGCTATGGTTTTGTCTCCCACCAGAGACTGGTCATGTGACTCGGCGTAGGCCACTGTTTTCTCTCCCTCCCGCCGGTTGGTAAGTTCATACCAGATCTCGTCCAGGTTCCAATCTTCGTCGCGCTTATGCTTGAGGGTTTTGATCCAGTAATCAGGAATGCCCATGCCCAGACGGTAATCAAAACCTATTCCCCCATCAGCAATGGGGCGGCAGAGACCGGGCATGCCGCTCATGTCCTCGGCGATCAGCAAAGAACCCGGGGTAAAGGAGTGGGCCAGATCAGAAGCAAGCTGTAAGTAGAGGATGGCATCTTCGTCTACGCTTTTGTCAAAGTACCGGTCATAGTGGCCAAAAGCTACTCCCTCGCCGTGGTGGTGGTACAGCATAGAGGTCACGCCATCGTACCGGAAACCGTCCAGGTGGAATTCCTCCAGCCAGTACCGCACGTTTGACAACAGGAAGCGGCGCACCTCGGGCACCCCATAGTTGAACAACTTGGAATCCCAGCCCGGGTGGTGCCCGCGGGGCCCCTGGTGGAAATATTGCCCGCCCGACCCGTCAAAGTCTGCCAGCCCTTCGGCCACGTTCTTCACGGCATGGGCATGGATCAGGTCCATGATCACGGCAATACCCAAACGGTGCGCCTGGTTCACCAGGTATTTCAGGTCTTCAGGGGTACCAAACCGTGACGTGGGGGCGAAGAAACTGGAGACGTGGTAGCCAAAGGAGCCGTAGTAGGGGTGCTCCATGAGGGCCATGAGCTGCAGGCAATTATACCCCGTTTCTGCGATTCTAGGTAAAATCTGGTCCGCGAACTCGCGGTACGTGCCTACGCCATGTTTTTCCTGCGCCATGCCCACGTGGCACTCATAGATCAGGGGCTGGGTGAGTTGGGTAGCATCAAATTCCTCGTCGGTCCAGGAGAAAGATTCTTCCGGGGCCCAGTACTGGCCCGAGAAATCATAGGTCTCCTGGTCCTGCACAGCCCTGAAGGCGAAGGGGGAGACCCGGTCGCGGCCTTCTCCCGTGGCGCCCACCACATGCACCTTGAACCGATGACCGTGAAGTACCTGTACCTGGTCCTGGGGAAGGAATACCTCCCAGATACCGTTTTCTTTTTTCTGCAACGGATGCGCCGCCCGGTCCCAGAAGTTGAAATCCCCAATCAAAGAAAGGGCCTGGGCGGCGGGGGCCCATTCGCGGTAGCGCCACCCTTGGTTCTCCGGCTCATAATGCAGGCCCATCTGCCGGTGCCAGGCGGCATAGGCGTCAAGGGAGGCGTGTTCATGGTTGATGGCTTGCCTTGTGTTCTCTAACCTGTCCAGGCGTTTCAAGAGCTGCGGCGCGTAGGGTGCTAGCCAACTATCTGACTGGACTAAGGGAAGCGTAGGGGGTACCTGTGGCATAATGGCGAGTTTGGGATTGGGTTAAGTTACACTTCCTGAGGGTAAGGTGCAACTTCTGGAGAAGGTGGAAAAATAAGGTTAGAACTTTGTAATATTTACCTGATAAAACGCGCAGAATTTAATAAATTCGCAAGGAAATCGATTTCGTGATTCCCCTCGGTTTGTCTTTTGTCCCATCGTTAAATACTTAATGCCTATTGCATGAAAACTACGTTCCGATTGCTAAGCTTGTTGCTGGTGTTGCTGCTGGCACAGACGGTACAGGCGCAGGTGGTGACCTGGTCACCCGCCTTTCCTACGCAGAATGAGCCCGTCACCATCACCTTTGATGCCACCAAAGGAACCGCGGGCCTGATCAACCTGAATGAGCCTATCTACGCCCATACCGGGGTACTCACCAACCTGAGTAACTCAGACGCCGACTGGAGGCACGTAAAGGCGGCCTGGACCGTGAACACCCCGGCGGCTTTGATGACCTCCTTAGGGAACAACCGGTACCAGATCACCCTCAACCCCCGCACGTACTACAATGTGCCGGCCAATGAGGAGATCAAAGCCCTGATGTTCGTGTTCCGCACCGCGAACGGCAGCAAAGAAGGCAAAGACAACGGAGGCAAAGACATCAAGGTACCTCTCTACTCAGCCGGCGCCGTCAATGTTTCGATTACCCAGCCCGCTGTAGGACTGAATGGGTTGTTTGTAAACCAAGGCCAGAAAATACCGGTGCAAGGCACTTCATCTGCTCCTGCAAAGCTCACGCTTTATTTGAACGGCGAGAAAGTGAAGGAAGAAGCCACGGGCACTACCCTCCAGACAGAATTGATCGCCACGGTAGCCGGGTCTAACAAAGTGAAACTGACCGCCGAAAGCGGGGCCACCACGGCAGTGGACTCTTTCACGTTTGTGGTGCGCACCGCCACGCCTGTCCAAGCGCTTCCGGCGGGGGCCAAGGATGGCGTTACCTACCTCAGTGCCACCAGCGTGTTGCTGAACCTATATGCGCCCAAAAAGCAGAATGTATACGTAGTGGGTGACTTCAACAACTGGACCGTAGGGGCCAGCCCCATGAACCGCACCGCAGACGGCTCTCGGTTCTGGGTCCAGATAGACAACCTGGTGCCCGGTCAGGAATACGCCTATCAGTACCTGGTTGACGAAAACCTACGCCTAGGAGACCCATATACGCAGAAGACCTTAGATCCTAATGAAGATCGATTTATACCGGCGGAGGTTTACCCTAACCTGAAAGCCTATCCAACCGGGAAAGCCACGGGCATGGTGTCTGTGTTCCAGACAAACCAAACCGCCTATACCTGGAAAGTGCCTTCTTTCAGCCGCCCCAAGAAAACCGACTTGGTGGTGTACGAACTGCTGGTGCGTGATTTCATAGAGAAGCACGATTACAAAACCTTAACCGATACCCTGAATTACTTGAGCCGCCTGGGGGTGAATGCCATTGAGCTTATGCCTATCCAGGAGTTTGAGGGCAACCTGAGCTGGGGGTACAACACGGCCTATCATTTCGCGCCGGACAAGTACTACGGCTCTAAGGATTTGCTGAAACGGTTTATTGACGAAGCCCACGCCCGGGGCATGGCTGTGATCCTGGACATGGTCCTGAACCATGCCTTCGGGCAGTCTCCAATGGTGCAGCTCTACTTCAACCCGGCCACCGGCAAGACCACAGCCGATAACCCCTGGTTCAACCAGGATCCTACCCATGATTTCAACGTGGGCCATGATTTCAACCATGAAAGCGCCGCCACCAAGTACTATGTAGACCGTGTTACCGAGTTCTGGCTCCAGGAATACAAGATTGACGGCTACCGGTTCGATCTTTCCAAAGGCTTCACCCAGAAGCAGACCATAGGCAACGTGAACGCCATGGGCCAGTATGACCAAAGCCGTATTGACATCCTCAAGCGCATGGCAGACCATATCTGGACGGTTGACCGAGACGCTTATGTGATTCTGGAGCATTTTGCTGAAAACAGAGAGGAAACCGAATTGGCGAACCATGGCATGATGCTCTGGGGCAACCTGCACGGCAATTACAAACAAGCCATTCTGGGCTATGCAGACAACTCTAACTTCAACTGGATCTCCTACAAGCAACGCGGCTGGGCCAGCCCGCACGTGGTAGGCTACATGGAGAGCCATGACGAGGAGCGCCAGATGTACGAGGCCTTGAACTACGGGGCCAGCTCCGGCTCCTACAACGTGAAGAACCTGAACACCGCCTTGCAACGCATGCAGTTAGCCGCTGCTTTTTTCTTCACCATACCAGGGCCTAAGATGGTCTGGCAGTTCGGTGAGCTGGGGTACGAGATCCCCATCAACCAGAACGGGCGTACGGGCAACAAACCCATTCTCTGGAACTACCTGCAGGACCCGGAGCGCAAGAAGCTCTTCAACGTTTACGCGGCTTTGATCAAGCTGAAAATAAACCAGCCCGCCTTTGAATCTGCCAACTACACCCTCAACCTGGAAGGCCTCCTGAAAACCATCCACCTGCAAGACCCCGACATGAACGTGGCGGTGCTGGGGAACTTTGGGGTGACGGCCGGCAGCATTGACCCTAAATTCCAGAATGCGGGTACCTGGTATGACTTCGTGACGGGAGAGGCCCTGGCGGTGACTAACGTTAACCAGCCCCTTCTCTTACAACCCGGGGAGTACCGCATCTATACCACCAAAAGACTCACTTCCTCTAGCATCCTGCTCAGCTCCAAAGACGAGCAAGGTGCCTTGGCCAAAAACGTGGTAGCTTACCCTAACCCCACCGGAACGGGCAGCATCACCCTCCAATACCAACTGGCCGCCTCCACTGATGTGACCCTACAGGTATATGACCAAATGGGGCGGTTGATCTCCAGCAAAGCTTTGGGCAAAAAGTCAGCTGGTTCGCATACCCACACCCTGGGCCTTACCACGGCCACCAAGAATCGCTTGGCGCCAGGCCTGTACCATGTGAAGGTGAGAACCGGGACTACCGCTAAAACCATCCAGGTAGTAGTGGTGCCCTAAATCCCAAGACGCTTCCTTTTCTTTTGCCTTCCCTGTTTTGGGGGCTGTTTTCGAAAAACGGCTTCCAAACAGGGAAGGCTTTTTTATGGGGCAGGCTAGACAGCTATGTTAAAACTCGTGCTCCCTCAGACCCAAATTTTTGAGTTATGGAGGCAATAGTCTTGCAAAGGGGAGATTAGAGGGAGTTAAGCCGGGAATAGGGTATTTATACCATCAACTTCAAGGGAGGGGGTGCGTAAAATTTAGGATTCACCACCTAACAGATTAAAAGACAAGACTATGGCAGAATTGAAAACCTTACAAGATTTACTGAGCCACGAGGTACAGGTGCTGTACAGCGCAGAGAGATTGATCATGGTGGGCTTGCCCCGCATGATAGAAAAAGCCCACAGCCAGCAACTGAAATCCGCCTTCACCACCCACCTGGAAGAAACCAAGGTCCAAGCCGAGCGCCTGGAACGAATTGCCGCCCAACTGGGAGTTAGCCCCGAAGGCGATGGCAATCCCAGCATGAAAGGGCTCATCGCCGAGGGCGAGAAAACCATGCACAAAGATGCCACCCCAGAGGTCATGGATGCCTCCCTCATCTGCGGCGCACAGAAAATTGAGCACTATGAGATTTCCGGCTACGGCACCGCCGCCTACCTGGCGGAGGAACTGGGCCTAACCGAGGTGGCGCAACTCTTGCGCATGAGCCTGGAAGAAGAGCAGAAAACCGATACCCTGCTGAACAACCTGGCCAAAAACAACATCAACCAGAAAGCCATGCCCGGCAGCGGCATTCTGTAAAAGAACAACCCTTCATGCCTCGCACCCAAACAAAGGCCTGCTCTTTTCTGAAAAGTAGCAGGCCTTTGCTATGAGGAACGGGTGGAAGTTACTTGCCTTTTAACCCCAATACGTATTGGATGCCGCCCAAAAGGTGCTGCAGGAACAAAGGTTCAGCATAGCTCTCGGCGGTATGGCCGCCGCCGGTATAGAAGGCCCGTCCGCCATCAAAAGTATGGTACCAGGCAATAGGGTGGTGCGCGCCGTTCGTGCCGCCGGAGTAGGTGGTTTCATCCAGATGGGCCAAGACCTTCACCTTGGGGTTGAGGTTCTTGAAGTTATACCACTCGTCTTTCCGTACCCAGGCCTCGGGCAGAAAATGGGTTGCTGCATGGCCTTTGTCTACTACCCGCACCGTGGCGGTCTGTACCTTGGGGTGATTGGCAAAATAAGCCCCCACCAGCTGGTTGTACCAGGGCCAGGAGTATTCCGTGTCAGTGGCCGCATGCACGCCTACAAATCCGCCGCCCTTTTTGATATACTGTTCAAAAGCAGTCTGCTGCGGATCGTTCAACACGTCGCCGGTGGTGTTGAGGAAAATAACCGCCTTGTATTTCTGCAGCGTATCTGGCACAAACTTCCCGGCGTTTTTGGTGGTGTCTACCCTGAACCCGTTTTCCTTCCCCATTTTCTGAAGCGCGGCAAGACCGGCCGGGATGGAGGTGTGGTAAAAACCGGCCGTTTTATAGAAAACCAGCACAGACGGCAAAGCCTTTTTCTGACTGAATCCTTCTAGGGTGGTACAAGAGCAGAAGACCAAAAGGCAGAACGAGAGGAGCAATAAAAGTGGTTTCATAGCGTGCAGCAAGAGTAAAGAAGCCCACCTGGCGCTTCCTGAATATGGTTGGGGTTCAGGTACTAATGCTAGTATTTTTCTTTCTGTTTTGCAAACCTCCCAGAAGGCTTGATGGGTTAGGGGTTGTTGGTTTGGGTAGCCGGCAAGTGGAAGGTAGAGACAGTAGACGGGCTTTTAAAAGGAAATAATCTGTTCAACCTTCGGCCAAGGAAATCTCCTGGGGCCGGTACCCCTGCAGAAAGAAAAAACCAAGAGATATCCTGCGGAGCTTTTCTTTTTCGAAAATTTTCAAGTAAAACCCCTGAAAACGGAAAGAAATTTGCGTATGGTTCGTTTACTACCGGAAACACACCGTTTTATATCTCCTTCCTTTTACTTTACCACTTTCTTCTATGAAAAGTATTTTTCTTTCACTGGCCCTTTTTGCCCTAACCAGCCTGGCGGCTCAGGCGCAAATGTTCACCTTGGGGTTGAAAGCGGGGGTTAGTTCCTCTAACGTGGACTTCAAAAACCCAAATGCCAATTTTTCCCAGTTCAGGGAAGAAGGTAGTATCACCGGTTTCCATGCCGGGGTTTTCACCAGGCTCAACGTGGCGGGCTTCCTCCTTCAGCCCGAAGCGGTTCTTTCTTCCTCCGGCGGCAAATTTGAAGTACCGAATGAAATGGGCCAGACGTCCATAGAGGAGATTGGGTTCACTAACCTGGATGTACCTATTCTGGTAGGCTACAAATTGTTTTTCCTGCGCGCCTATGCCGGTCCCGTGGCATCCATCATGATTAACAGCAAGATGCAGAAGGAAGAGATCAAGGATTCCTTTGAATCTTCAGATTGGGGCTACCAAGTAGGGGCGGGTTTTGATATCTCCCGGATCACCGCTGATGTGCGGTATGAACGCCTCAAGCGCTCCTATACAGATCCCAACACCGGAAGCGTGGATTTCAGGAACCAGCAGGTGATTCTGAGCCTGGGCTATAAATTGTTTGGCAAGTAAAGAAGGTAAGTAGAAGGCTTTCTTCCTGGAGAGGATTTGCCTGCCAGGGAATCAAGATCAGGAGCCATGCTTTTCAAGTTCTCCTGATCTTGTAAAAACCATCTCCATAAAACCGATTGGCGTCTGTCATCAGGCGAGCGGTTTTATGGGGATGGTTTTTTTTAAGGCTTGGGCAGTTTTACTGATTTTATGCCTGGGTGAGGAACTAAACGGTGGTGGATTCCGCGGCCATCTCTGGCCTTGGCTGGGTCTGGGGAAGGGTGTAGCTGACCATCCATTTTATCTGGAACCGGTCTTTCACCATCCCGAAGAGGTCGCCCCAAAACATTTTCTCCAGGGGCACCAACACCTTCCCACCCTCAGAAAGCGCCTGGAACAGGGCAGAGGCTTCTTCTTCGCTTTGGGTGGAAAGAGACAGGTGAAAGTTGTTGCCCATGGTAACCGAGTGGCCCATAGATTCAAGGGCATCGGTGGCCATGAGCATTCCTCCCTGCCCAATGGGCAAGGCGATGTGCATGATCTTTTCCTTTTCATGGGTCGGAACCCTAGCAGCCTCCGGCGTGTCCTTGAAGCGTTGCAGCGCAGAAAACTCCCCTCCGAAGATGGATTTGTAGAAGGTGAAGGCTTCTTCGGTATTGCCGTTGAAATTTAGGTATGGATGTAAGGTGACCATGGTTATTTATTTGAGGTGAGGTACTCCTTTGGCGGGTGCATACAAATCGCCTTAAAACCCAGGAAGCCTAAAAGGCGATTGCCGGAAACAGATTTTCTGGTGTTTTAAAGAAAAAAGGCCCGAAACTTAATGAGTGTTATTTTCGGCCAGTTCCTTTATCTTAAGCAGGGCCTTGTCCCAGGACTCTACCATCATATCATAGTACTCCGGTGACATATCTCCCTCAACGGCTATCTGCGTACCCTGGGCAGTTTCTTTGAGTCTGTAGGTTTCCAAGCCACCTTGCACGGCCTGCGCTCCTTCGCTTTGGGTGTCCTCTTCCCCGTTCACCAGCAACCCTTCATACTGCACTGACAGCACTTGGTGGGGCGTGTGTTCCACTACCTTACCAATCATGCCGTTCTGGGTGTGGTCTGTGAAAAGGACTTTGCTGCCTAATTTCCAATCCGTATCGGCGTAGGCGCCTTCACTGAAAGCGGCGTACCACTGCCGTACATAGTGGTCCTGCAACAGCACGTCCCACACTTTCGCTGCGGGTGCGTTGATCTCAATTCCATTTTTGATGGTGGTTTTTTCCATAAGGGTAAAACGTTGATTGAACAGGTACCTAAGGTAGTAATTTCTGAGGTTCGTTTAGAGCTTGATTTCCTGAAACTGGGTTCTAAACGGGCGGGGATTTCCTTAGTTGGGATAGCCTTTCGCCCGAAGGTGGCATGACCCCACTTACTAGGAAATGGAGCTGGTATAGTGCAAACATACAATCATTTACCAATTGCAAGGATGGGGGATTGCGACAATAGAAGGGTTGATTACGACTGCTTTCCTTTTTATTTTAAGGCTATGAAACACATCTCGCTCCTGATACCCGAAGGTGATGTCAGCTTCAGTAACCTGGAGGCCACTTGCAAGATGTTCTCCATGGTGAATGAGGGCTTAGCCAGAACGGGCAAGGCCCCTTTGTTCAAAGTGCAGCTGGTGGGCCTCACCAAAACCAACAAGGTCACAAATGGGGTATTCAGCATCACGCCAGGGCTGGTATTGGAAGAGGCAGCCCAGGCCGACCTCATCCTCATACCAGCCGTGCACGGTGACATAAGCAGGTGGTGGCCGCTAACCAGGCGTTTCTCCCCTGGATCATCAAACAATACAAGCAAGGGGCAGAAGTGGTGTCTTTGTGCATTGGGGCCTTCCTTCTGGCCGCCACAGGGTTACTCAAAGGCCGCAGCTGCACCACTCATTGGCTGGCGGCCCCGGAGTTCAAGCAGATGTACCCTGAGGTGAACCTGGTGCCCTACAAGATTATCACGGATGAAGGCGGCCTTTACACCAGTGGGGGTGCGTATTCTTCTCTGAACCTGATTTTGTACCTGGTAGAGAAATACGCCGGGCGAAGCATGGCCATCCGGTCTTCCAAGATCTTTGAGATTGACATTGACCGCAACAGCCAGTCCCCGTTCATCATCTTCCATGGCCAGAAAGAGCACCCGGACGAGCAGATCAAAAAAGTGCAGGAATATATTGAGCAAAATTTCCCGGCCAAGCTCACCGTAGAGGAACTAGCGGAAAGGTGTTGCCTGGGCCGCCGCAATTTTGAGCGCCGTTTCAAGAAAGCCACCTCCAATACGGTGGTGGAATACATACAGCGGGTAAAGGTGGAAGCAGCCAAAATGAGCCTTGAGTCCTCCAGGGAGAATGTGAACGAGGTGATGTATTCTGTGGGCTATTCAGACACCAAAGCGTTTAGGACCACTTTTAAGAAAATCACCGGTATTTCGCCCCTGGAATACCGGAACAAATACAACAGGGAAGCGGTGGAACTAGCCTAAGCGGTACCGCATAAGAAAGCGCAGGTGCTTTCCCTAAAGGTTTTGGAAAAGCATCTCTGACCTGGAAAGGTGCAGGCGTTCCTGGTTGGCTGATGTTAAAGGGGTGTTTTTCCAGAAAAGGGCCTTAAACCCGATGGGGCAATTCTCAGTCTACATCGGTCCTGAACGGGGCGGCAGGAAGGCCTTCCTGGTTGTAGAGGTTGGCGCCTTCGGGGTTGTCTGCCCAGGCGTAGCGCACCGCTTCCGGAGACGGAACGGCCTCGCTCCAGACCGTGACGGTGTTGCCTTTGATCTCGGCCTTGGCCCACACGAATTTCTTGTCAGGGCCGGCAATGGCGAAATGGCGCAGCGGTCCTCCTTTGGTCACCAACCCACTGCCGGTATTGGTGAAGGTCAGGATGATCTTCTGGCCGTCCTTCGTCATGCTCTGGAACGTGGGGCCAGACGAAACTACTTTCTTGTCGCCGTAGGCTACTTTCTGGGCCGCCAAGGCCAACCTATGGCCCACATCTTTCTTGTTCAGCGGGTGGATGTCGTTCCATTCGCCAATGTCAATGGCCACGGCCATGCCGATGTTGGGCAAGGCCAGCGCCTTGGCCTGGGCCTCGCGCAAAAGGGCCCAGTTGCTCTGCGAAGGCTGGGGTTGGGCTTTCATGAAGTTAGCCAGCTGCACAAACAAAAACGGGAAATCGCCCTGGCCCCAGTTGCTTCGCCAATCCTGGATCAGGGCCGGGAACAGTTGACGGTATTCGGCCGCCCGGTCGGTATTGGATTCTCCCTGGAACCAGATCACACCTTTGATGGGATAGTTCTGCAGCGGCGCGATCATGCCGTTGTACAGCCCCACTGGTTTGAAGCGTACCGTGGGCTGCCCCGCCATGGGCGTCATGGAGGCACCCAGTTTATACTGCCAGTCGCCCTTCAGGTCTATGGTGTGGCCGCCGGCCGAAAGCGAATAAGGCTTGTCTTCCACAAATCCGCCCTGGCCCCCGTTGCTGATGATGCGCACCGTAAGAGTATTCTTGCCTTCTTTCAGCACCGGAGCGTGCACGTCGTATCTTCTGGGGGGGAATTGGTAAGAGGTGGTGCCCACAAAGATCCCGTTCAGGAAAACGGAGTCAGCATCTACAATGGTGCCCAGGAGCAGTTTGGCGGGTTTGCCCACCATGGCAGCCGGTACCTCAAGGTCTTTCCTGAACCACACCACCCCGGTCACCGGGCCCATGGGTTGGTCAGACCAGTAGCCGGGTACTTTCATAGTGGCCCAGTCAGTCGTAGACACCAGGGGGCTGTACCAGGGCAGGTTGGGCTGCTGGTATCCGGCATCTTTTTGCCGAAGTTGGGTATGCCAGGCTTTGCTTTGTTCGGCGCCGGTTTTCTCTATCTGGTCAATAAGGGCATGGTCTTTGAACCGCTGAGTCTCCTGGAAGTGGGCCGGAAACGCTTTAATGGTTTTCTCACTGACCCAGGCCTCAGCGGGGGAGCCGCCCACGGCAGAGAGGATCAACCCCATGGGTACCTGGTATTTGGCCTGCAGTTCCTTAGCAAAGAAATAGGCTACCGCCGAAAAAGGCAGCACCGAGGTAGGCGTGACAGCGGTCCAACTGCCGCCCTCCAGGTCTTTCCTAGGAGCCTGGAAGTCGTATTTCTGGGGAACCACGTAAAAACGGATCTGCGGGTGGTGCGCGGCGGCAATCTCCGCCTCATACAGGGGCCGCACCCGGGTCAAGGTGGTCTCCATGTTGGACTGGCCGGAGCAAACCCACACATCGCCCACCAGAATGTCTTGCAGGGTAATGGTGTTAAAGCCCTTGATGGTCATGGGGAAGGGCCCGCCCGCTTTCATGGCCGGAAGCTTCACCTGCCAATTCCCGGCGGTATCAGCTTGGGTCTGGTAATTCTTCCCCCGGAACGACACGGCCACTTTCTCTTTTTTTCCGGCCCAGCCCCAGATTTTGAGTTCCTGGTCGCGCTGCAGCACCATGCCGTTGCTGACCAACCTTGGCAGCCGCACCTGGGTAAGCCCGGGGAAGGAAAGAAGCACCAGCAGGAGAAAAACCAGGGTTCTGAGGAAAGCCATGCGCATAGAATTGGTTCAAAACGGGTTAGGCACTTGTTTGGGTCCCTAATCTACTAAGATTCACTTACATTCCGGCTAGGGTTTCCTGGCTGTTTCGGCAAAATCTATCCTCAAAAAGGGCCTGCCTCTGGCCCCAAGGAAAAGGGTTTTCCTGTTTTAGCCTCGGTTTTGCCAAAAGAGCCCAAAAGGGCAATCCAATCAACTCCCGCCAGGCATAGACCAGAGACAGCCTGCTTTAAACCAAAAAGGGGCATTGTCTGTTGGTTTAGCAGGTGTTTGCGGAAAATGAGCCCGAAGACGGGAAATGGTATGCATGCCAACTAATTTTTACTCATCTTCGTAATCTAAACCCATCATCTTGTTGTAGGCTTGCTGCAACTCAGAGAAAGCGTGGAGCTGGCCTTGCTGGCGGCTCACCTGCATGCCTTTCTGGTACGCCTGACGGGCAAGTTCCGGCTCCTCTAGCTGCAGATAGAGACTGGCCACGTGGTAGTAGGTACCTACATACTCTGGATGCTCCGCCAGCAGTTTCTCATAGAAAAACCGGGCTTGGGCCTGGTCTGTGGGGCGGTATTCCGTGGCAATGGCGTATAGCGTGAACGGATCGTTCGGGTCTTCCTCATAGAAGGCCAGGAGTTGCGTCAATCTGCTGTTGGTCGTTTCCATTTGATGAATTATTCTTTTAAATTGCCCTCAAAATTAACTTAATTAAGCTAACCCTAAGTTAAATGAAGATCTTAGTTTGCATTAGCAACGTTCCTGATACCACCACCAAAATTACCTTTTCGCCTGATGGCAAAGCGTTTAACACGGCCGGTGTACAGTTTGTGATCAACCCCTATGATGAATATGCCCTTACCCGTGCCATTGAGCTGAAAGAAGCCCTGGGCGGATCCGTAACGGTATTGAACGTAGGCGAGGCCGACGCGGAACCCAACATCCGCAAAGCCTTGGCGATAGGGGCTGATGACGCCATCAGAGTTAATTTGAAACCTACTGATGCTTTCCTGGTTTCCCAGCAGATAGCTCACTACGCCCAAGAAGGCGGTTATGACCTGATTTTGATGGGCCGTGAGTCAATTGACTACAACGGGTTCCAGGTGCACGGCATGGTAGGCGAACTATTAGGCATCCCAACCATAGCGCCGGCCATCAAACTGGACGTGAACGGTTCTACCGCCACCCTGGAGCGCGAGATTGAAGGCGGAAAAGAGATCATTGAGGCAACCCTGCCGTTGGTGGTGAGTGCCCAGCAGCCTATGTCTGAGCCCCGCATCCCTAACATGCGTGGTATCATGACCGCCCGTACCAAGCCCCTGAAAGTAGTGGAGCCGGTAGGGCAGGAGGCCAAGACCAGTGTGCAGAACTATGAGTTGCCGCCCGCCAAGTCAGGGGTGAAGATGATTGCGGCCGAGAATGCCGGTGACCTGATTAAATTATTACGCAACGAAGCTAAAGTTCTATAAGCATGTCAGTTTTAGTAGTGATAGAATGCGCGAACGGCGAAGTGAAGAAGTCTTCCCTGGAAGCAGCTTCGTACGGAAGCAAAGTAGCCGCCGCCCTGGGTACCTCGGCCACTGCCGTAGCCATTGGCAACGTGGAGGCCAATGCCCTTTCCAGCCTGGGGGAGCAAGGGATTACCAAAGTATTGTTAGACAATGACAGCCGTCTGCATGATTTTGTGGCCGCTGCTTACGTGAAAGTGATCGCCAAAGCCGCTGAGTCTGAAAACTCCGCGGTGATTGTGCTCTCCAACTCCAACATCGGCGCAGCCATAGGGTCGCGTCTGGCAGTGAAATTGGGCGCCAGCCTGGCCACCAACGTGGTGTCTCTGCCACAGATCAACGGTTCTTCGTTCACGGTTCGCCGCGGGGTCTTCTCCGGGAAGGCTTTCTCTGACGTGGAACTGACCTCAGATAAAAAAATAATCGCGGTTAAAAAGAACGCCCTGGACATTGACACCGCGGCCGGCGGAACGGCTACGGTAGAGAATTTCTCGGCAGATTTAGCTGACGCAGATTTCGCCACGGCGCCCAAAGAGACCATCCGGCAGTCTGGTGATATCCTGTTAACCGAGGCAGATCTGGTGGTTTCTGGGGGGAGAGGCTTGAAAGGCCCTGAAAACTGGCATCTCATTGAGGATCTGGCCAAAGCGCTGGGTGCTGCCACGGCCTGCTCTAAGCCCGTAGCCGACATTGGTTGGCGGCCGCACCATGAGCACGTGGGCCAGACCGGCATCACCGTAAGCCCTAACCTGTACATAGCGGTGGGTATCTCTGGCGCTATCCAACACCTGGCCGGGGTTAACTCTTCTAAAGTAATTGTCGTTATCAATAAAGATCCGGAAGCACCCTTCTTCAAAGCCGCAGATTACGGTATTGTAGGAGACGCCACTGAGGTTGTTCCAAAATTGATAGAAGCCGCCAAAGCTTTAGACAAATAAAGAGAAACTGTGAAGAAAATTGAGCTAGAGATTCTTGGTTTGTCGTCAAGCCAGTCGCAATCTGGATCGTTCGCCCTGGTATTGGGTGAGAAGGAAGGAAGCCGCCGATTGCCTATCATCATAGGTATGTTTGAGGCGCAGTCCATTGCCATCCAGATTGAGAAGATTAACCCTACACGTCCGCTGACCCATGACTTGTTCAAGTCGTTTGCCCAGCAAATGGAAGTGAGCGTGCAGGAGATTATGATTTCGGATTTAAAAGAAGGGGTGTTTTTTTCCAAGATCGTCTGCACAGACGGAGAGAAGGAGTTTGAACTGGATGCCCGCCCTTCAGACGCCATTGCCATTGGGCTTCGGTTTGGGGTGCCCATCTACACCGTAGAGTCTGTTCTGTCTGAGGCCGGTATCATCTTGAGTGACCTGGAAGAAGACGAAGACGAGGAAGAAACCGACGAGATCCCCACCACCGCCGCCAGCGGTAGTTCCTCTGCTTCGGGCAGCAGCAAGAGCAACCTCAAAGAGATCTCTGTGGAGGAGCTGAACACCATGCTGAACGACGCCCTGGAGAAGGAAGACTACGAACGGGCCGCCAAAATCCGCGACGAATTGAACAAACGGAATTAAGCTGAAATACGCATTGATAAAGAAAGTCTTGGGCCCTGCCCAAGACTTTTTCTTTTTGAGCAGAATTTGATTTAATTTTGACCATACTTCCATTCTATGCTATCAGTTTTCCAAGGCTTCATTGGTTATTTTATCCTCATTGGAATTGCCATTCTTTTCTCCACCAACCGCAAAGCCATCAGCTGGAAACTGGTGGGGGTGGGAGTTCTCATCCAAATCATTTTCGGTATCCTGGTGACGGAAGTCCCCTTTGTGAAAGCCGGTTTTGAAGCGGTCAGCGAAGGTTTTGTTCGTCTGCTGAGCTTTGCTGATGCCGGAGCCGAATTCCTTTTCGGAGAGTTGGCCAAACCTAATTCACCTGCCGGAACTGGCTATATCTTCGCCTTTAAAGTATTGCCCACCATTATTTTCTTTTCCACGGTGACCGCGGGCCTGTACTACATGGGTGTTCTGCAGAAAATAGTTTATGGCATTGCCTGGGTTATGTCAAAAGGAATGCGCCTTTCCGGTGCTGAAAGTTTATCGGCGGCTGGTAACATCTTCCTGGGCCAGACCGAGGCGCCGTTGCTGGTGCGTCCCTTCATCCAGAACATGACCCGCTCTGAGTTGATGTGTCTGATGACCGGAGGTATGGCTACGCTGGCTGGCGGAGTTTTAGCGGCGTATGTGGCTTTCCTGGGCGGGGATGACCCGGCCCAGCAGGCTATTTTTGCGGCCCACTTACTCACAGCCTCCATCATGAATGCCCCGGCGGGGATTGTGATGGCCAAGATTCTGGTGCCGGAGACGGAGGAAGATAAAATTAATACCAAGCTTCAGGTAAACAAGGAATCCCTGGGGGTGAACATCATTGACGCCATGTCTACCGGTGCAGCCGATGGGTTAAGGTTGGCTTTGAACGTGGGCGGGATGCTCTTGGCGTTCATTGCGGTAATTGCCTTGCTGAACTACCTGTTGATGAGCCTGGGAGGAGCCACTGGATTAAACCAAATCATTGTAGACTCTACCGGAGGCCGTTTTCAAGGTCTTAACTTCCAGTACCTTTTAGGGCAGGTGTTCAGGGTTTTTGCGTTTTTGATGGGTAGCCCTTGGCAAGACACCTTGCAGGTAGGTAGCCTTCTAGGCCAGAAAACGGCTATCAATGAGTTTGTGGCTTACCTTGACCTGGCCAAAATGAAAGAAGCAGGAACCTTGTCAGAAAAATCTATTATTCTGGCTACTTATGCCTTGTGCGGGTTCTCAAATTTCAGTTCCATTGCCATCCAGATTGGGGGTATTGGCGGAATGGCTCCTACACAGCAAGGCAACTTGTCAAAACTGGGACTACGGGCGTTGTTGGGTGCTTCTATTGCCTGTATGATGACCGCCACCATTGCCGGTATCCTGTTTGAGCTATAAGAAGTAGAGTAAATAAAATAAAAAGTCCCCGTTTTGGCGCTCTTTCTGAAAAGGAAGGCTCTAAACGGGGACCTTTTATTTTATAGTCTTACTAGCTTATCGCCTTCAGGCACTAATCCCAATAAGCGGTTTGGTTTCTGTGGAAGGCTTAGGTTAAAAAAGAAGGGTAGTTTAAGGCATGTTTCATGAAAACACGACCTAAACTACCCTTCACGCTATAAGGCGGGTTCGTGTTATTTACCGGTTGCGATTCTTGTCATCTTCTTGCCGTTGGCCTTCTTCCTGGCGCTCTTCTTCGGCGATCTCCTCTACTTTCTTGGCATCTCTCATGAGGCGGTTAGAGAAGATGAAGTCGTTGAGTTCTTTCACGTGCGTATCCATGATGGTGCTGCTGTGGCCCTCCCAGAGCTTTTTCCCTTTGTAGAGGAACATCACATTGTCGCCGTACTCCAGCACTGAGTTCATGTCATGGGTTACCACAATGGTGGTGATGTTATACTCTTCGGTGATTTCTTTGATGAGTTCATCAATGGTGATGGCGGTAAGAGGGTCCAGGCCGGAGTTGGGTTCATCGCAGAAAAGATAGGTGCAATGGGGGGCAATGGCCCGGGCAATACCCACCCGTTTCTTCATGCCGCCGCTCAACTCAGAGGGCATCTTGTTGCCGGCTTTCTCCAGGCCCACCCGCTTGAGACAGAACTCCACGCGTTCCTGGCGCTCCTGCCGGTCCATGTCGGTGAGCATTTTGAGGGGGAATTCCACGTTCTCGTTCACGGTCATGGAGTCAAACAGAGCACTACCCTGAAAGAGCATGCCTATCTTACGGCGGATTTCCTGCTTGATGTCCAGTTTGTTGTTGGCGAAGATGCGGCCGTCATAGGTGATGCTGCCAATGTCGGGCTTCACCAGGCCCACAATGCATTTCAACAGCACGCTTTTACCGGTACCGCTGGCTCCCAGCAGCATGTTCATCTTGCCAGACTCAAAGTTGCCGCTGATCCCGTCCAGCACTTTGTTGCCGTTGAAGGTTTTATGGATGTTATGGATTTCTATCATGGTACTTCGCCACCCGGGTGGCCTTATTAAGCCTCAAAGAATCAAAGCAGTAACTGGGCGCAGACAAAGTCAGCGATCAGGATGGCGATCACACTGTTGGTTACGGCGTTGGTGCTGGACCGGCCCACTTCCAACGCGCCCCCTTCCGTAAAATACCCCTGGTAGGAGGAGATAGTAGACACCAGAAAGGCAAACACCAAAGACTTGATCAAGGCGAAGGCGATGTTCCAGGGAATGAAATCAGATCTGAGCCCCATGATGTATTCCTCCCCAGACAAGGCGCCAGAGAAACTTCCCGCCAGGTATCCGCCTAAAATGGAAAGAAACATAGCCGTGACCACCAGCATGGGGAACACCAGCAGGGACGCCAGAATCTTGGGCAGCACCAGGTAAGAAGCCGAGTTGATCCCCATTACTTCCAGGGCATCTACCTGCTCAGTGATGCGCATGGTACCCAACCCACCCGCAATGCTGGAGCCTACCTTCCCCGCCAACACAATAGACGTAATGGTGGGGGCCAGCTCCAGAATGGTCATTTCCCGCACCATGAACCCAATGGTGGAGCGCGGGATTAGGGCATTGGTGAGGTTATACGATATCTGCACACAGGTTACGGCCCCAATGAAGGTAGACACTACCGCCACAATAAAGATGGAGTCAATGCCTATCAGGATCGCCTCATCAATGGTCCGGTTAAAGACGATGCGGGGTGATTCACCCCTTCTGAGCAGACTGGACAAGAAGAGTATAAATGCGCCAAAGGTTTTCATGCATTAGGTGGGAAAGAAGCCCCTGCAAATTACCGCAGCAGGCGTTGTTTAGGCCATTCTTGGTTTCAAATGCCTATATTACGTGGAAAAAAGAAAAAACATCATTTCCATGCAAAAATATATAGTGGTGACGGGCGGCACCAAAGGTATAGGTCGGGCCATTGTAGACAAGTTCGCGGCCGAAGGCTTCCACATCATCACCTGCTCACGCCACCTCCCAGACCTGGATAAACTGAAACTGGACATTGAACAGGCCTATACCTTCTCCAAAGTATTTTACCTGGCCGCCGATGTAAGCCAGGAGGGGGAGGTGCGCCGTTTTCTGGACTACATTAAAAGCCTGAAAGTGAAAGTAGACGTGCTGGTGAACAACGCCGGCTTCTTCGTTCCCGGGGAAATACACCAGGAAGACGACACGGTGCTGCGCCAGATGATCAACACCAACCTATACAGCGCCTATGATTTGACCAAAGGCCTGGTTACCGACATGATCAAGCGCCGCGACGGGCACATCTTCACCATCTGTTCTACCGCCAGCATTACGGCCTACACCAACGGGGGCTCTTACTGCATTGCCAAGCACGCGCTTTACGGTATGACCAGGGTACTACGCGAAGAGTTAAAACCCCACAACATCCGGGTAACCGCCGTGTTGCCAGGGGCCACGTATACCGCCAGCTGGGAAGGCGTGGACCTGCCCCAGGACCGCTTTATGAAATCAGAAGATGTGGCCTTCGCCATCTGGAACGCCCATTGCGTCTCCAAGCAGACGGTGATAGAGGAACTGCTGCTCCGTCCGCAGTTGGGGGATATTTAGGCCAGTACCAAAAGAATAGTATGGAAACAAAGGACTATCAGCCAGACTGGGAGGTCTACTTTTGCCAAATCGAGTCAAAACCAGCCTTTATAGGCTTGGATCTGAACCTGGCAACCTTGGCTCCCCTGGAAGAGCAAAATCAGGTAATAGAAATCACCGTTCCCTTGGCATCTGTGCGGGAAGACGGCTTTCCGGAGGATATTGAATGGGAAGCGCTGGGGGACATAGAAGACGCTTTAGTTACTGCCTTTGAAAATGGCCTGGAAGCCATTATGGCAGGTAAAACGCTCAACGCCGGTTTACGGAAGTTCTACTTCTACGCCTCAGAGGTGCTCCTGGTGGAACATCATTTGAAAGAGGTAGAAGAGGCCTTCCCCCAGTACCAGTTTGCGGCCGAAACCTGGGAAGATCCAGAGTGGGAAACGTATCTTGGGTTCCTGTTCCCCGAGCCGGCCGATTTGCAACGGATCCAGAATGGGAAAGTGCTTCGGAACCTGGAAGACCTAGGAGACAATCCGGATGTCTCCCGAAAGGTCGTCCACTGGATCTATTTCCGGGACGAAGCTTCCCTGGAAAAGTACTGGCAAGAAATTGCTGCTAAAGGTTACAGGAAAGAAGAAGAGGGTTTTGAGCCCCATTCTGAAGAAACGCCCTTTAAACTACAGGTTTCATTAGAGGCAAAGACCCAGGAAGAGACCATCCATGACATGGTCCTGTACCTCTGGAACCTTGCCCAGGAACAGGATGCCACCTATGATGGTTGGGAAACCTCCATTGAAAAAGGTGACCCTGCCTAATAGAAGTGAACAAAGCTTTTGAGAATCTACCTCCAGAAGAGGAAGTAGAGAACGATGGCGGAAAAATAATTACGGGAGAGAAAGCCTTTTCTAGTAATTTCCTATTTAAGCCCCGTCTTCAGACCATGGCGCTAAAATTGAACAATTAAGTAACAGTAAATCTCTTTTGATTAAATTTGAGCAAATTCTAAGCTATGGAACTAGAAGGAAAAGTAGTTGTGATCACCGGTGCCAGCAGCGGGATAGGTCTGGCTGCCGCCAAACTGTTGTTAGAGAAAGGCGCTACAGTCGTGAGTTGGAGCCGCACCCGGCCCAAGATTTCCCACCAGGACTTTTATTTCTTTGAGTGTGATGTGCGCCATGAACACTCGGTGCTGACCGCCTATGAGCAGACCGTGGAGCGCCTGCGCCAGAACATCTCGGTGCTGATCAACAATGCCGGTCTGGGCATACAGGGTGCTTTAGACACCATGAGCCCCAAAGATTGGCATAAAATGATGGATACCAACGTGAACGGGGTGTTCTACTGCACCCGCCTGGTGCTGCCGCAGATGAAAAAACAACTGGAAGGCCATATCATCAACATTTCCTCTATTGCCGGCCTGAACGGGGTGGAGAACATGAGCGGCTACTGCGCCACCAAATTCGCGGTGCGGGGGATCTCCCATAGCCTGTTCAAAGAGGTGCGGCCATTTGGTATCAAAGTAACCTGTATCTACCCCGGGTCCACCGCCACCCAGTTCTTTGACGGCTTTGAGGGCACCGGTACGGCCCCTGAGAACATGATGCAGCCCGAAGACATCGCCTCTACCATTCTGCACGTGCTGCAGTCCCCGCCCAATTACCACCACGTGGACATAGAGGTTCGTCCGCTCATGCCCAAGGGCCGTCCAGAGAAAAAGAAAGCCTAACCCGCACGCATGGGAATTGAAATAAAAGACCTGACCAAGTTGTATGGACCGCAGGCCGCTGTGGACCACGTTTCCTTTATGGTGAGCACCGGTGAGATTGTGGGGTTCTTAGGACCTAATGGGGCAGGCAAGTCCACTACCATGAAAATTGCCACCTGTTACCTACCGCCCAGCAGCGGAACGGTGCTGGTGAACGGCCATGATGTACTGGAAGAACCCAAAGAGGTGCGCCGGCAGGTAGGCTATCTGCCCGAGCATAACCCGCTTTACCTGGACATGTACGTGCGCGAGTACCTGCACTTCGTAGGCAAACTGCACGGGCTGGGCAGCAGCCAGGTAAAAGCCCGTACCGAGGAGATGATCAACCTGTGCGGCCTCACCCGCGAGCGGCATAAAAAGATAGGCGCTTTGTCAAAAGGGTACCGGCAGCGGGTAGGCCTGGCGCAGGCGCTGATTCATGATCCGCAGGTCCTCATCTTGGACGAACCCACCACCGGGCTGGACCCCAACCAGATCGTGGAGATCCGGCAGCTCATCAAAGAGGTGGGGCAGCAGAAGACGGTTTTGTTCTCTACCCACATCATGCAGGAGGTGAGTGCCCTCTGTGACCGGGTGCTCATCATCAACAAGGGTAAGTTGGTAGCTGATAGCCCCGTGGCCGAACTGCGGAACATGGGCCGCAAGGAAACCAGGATCCTGGCCGAGTTTGAGGCAGAGGTAGACACCCAACCACTGTTGGCGTTGCCCGGCGTGACGCGGGTAGAACCGGCCGGAGCCTTGAAATACCGGATCATTGCGGCATCAAATTCAGATTTGCGTTCGGCCATCTTCCGGCTGGCCGGCGACCGAGGGTGGCCGCTGGTGGGCTTGCAGCAGGAAGAGAATTCCTTGGAGAAACTGTTCCAGGAGTTGACGAAATCAGGAAAATAGAAAAAGCTGTTTAGGTCCTTATTTCCGTAAATGGAGCCGAAAAAAGAAATCTAACAAACAACTCAGTGGCAGATAGACCCAATGTGTTAGTGGTATGTGGCCGCAACAAGCGGAGAAGTAGGACGGCTGAATACATCTTCAAGAATGATAGGCGGTTCAACATCAAATCATTGGGACTCAGTGCCAAAAGCGAGCGGCAGATAAAAGAAAAAGACGTGCTTTGGGCAGATTTAATTCTAGTGATGGAAGATGGGCACAAAACCCGCATAGCTGCTGATTATAGATCCATTGAAATTCCACCCATTGAAGTACTTCAAATTGAAGATGAATATGAATACCAGAACCAAGAACTAATTGAACTGCTCACTGATAAAATCAACGCCTCTGTTAACGTTACCTTTCAATTATAAAATATTGAGGCCGCTGTTTCTGGCTCAATTTCTGAAACGGGGCCAGAAACGCATCTTTAACCACTGCACTAAAAATCCTGATACTTGTGTCTTGCTACATGTATCCCGAAAAATATGTTGGCAATCTTAAGTAAAGAATTCAATTCCTACCTCAACTCCCTGATTGGCTATATTGTCATAGGGGTCTTCCTGGTGGCTACGGGCCTGTTCATGTGGGTCTTCCCAGACAGCAGCGTGCTGGATTACGGCTACGCCGATTTGCAGAGCGTGTTTCTGCTGGCGCCCTGGCTTTTCCTGTTTTTGATTCCGGCTATCACCATGCGCACCTTCGCTGAAGAACGCAAAGGCGGTACCATGGAATTATTGTTAACCAAACCCTTGTCTGACACCCAGCTGCTGCTGGGCAAGTACTTTGCTTGCCTGTTGTTGGTGCTGTTTGCGCTGCTGCCTTCGTTGCTGTACTATGTAAGCGTGTACCAACTGGGAGACCCGGTGGGCAACATTGATTCGGCGGCGGTAGCTGGTTCTTACCTAGGGCTGGTGTTCCTGGCAGCGGTGTTTGTGGCCATGGGCATCTTTGCCTCCTCGCTTACTGAGAATCAGATTGTGGCCTTTATTCTGGCAGTGTTTCTGTGTTACCTGGTGTATACCGGTTTTGATTTGCTGGCCTCTATTGATGCTTGGGGAACGGCTTCCTACTATATCGCGCAGCTGGGCATTTCCTACCATTACAGCTCCATCAGCAAAGGGTTGATTGACTCGCGTGACGTGCTGTATTTTCTGAGTGTGATCACGATTATGCTGTTAGGTACCAAATTAGTCTTAGAGAGCAGAAAATGGTAGAGCATCCCCTTACCCCTGAACCCCAGAAGTCGGTAGTGGAAAGCCGCCGCCGTTCTGACTGGACCTTCTTTCTGGTAGCCGTGGGGCTGCTGTTGGTCCTCAACTTTGTGGCCAGCCGCTACTTCTTCCGCCTGGATCTTACCGAAGACAAGCGCTACACCATCTCTGATCAAACCAAAAAACTGCTGGGGGCCTTGAAAGAGCCCGTGCAAGTCACCGTGTACCTGGAAGGGGAGTTCCCGGCCGGTTTCCGGCGCCTGCAGAACAGTACCCGCGAGATGCTGGAGGAATTCCGGCTTTACTCAGACGGCAACATCCAGTACCAGTTCGTGGACCCCAGCGCCAATACCAATGAGCAGGCCCGAAACCAATTTTACGCCCAACTTGCCCAGAAAGGACTTCAGCCTACCAACCTTTTCGCGCAGGAGGGAGACAAGAAGGTAGAGAAGATCGTTTTTCCGGGAGCGATCATCTCAGCGGGCACAAAGGAAACGGCCGCCATCTTACTCAAAGGCAGCCAGGCGGCTCCGCCCGAGGAAAGGTTGAATCAATCCATAGAGGGTCTGGAGTACGAGCTGGCCTCCGCTGTCCGGAAAGTGGCCTCGGCCAGCGCCGGCCGCATTGGAATACTACAGGGCCACGGTGAGCTTTGGCTTCCGCAGGCCGCTGACTTTTTAGGCACGCTTTCTGAATTTTACACGGTAAACCGGGTGCAGCTTTCGCAGGTGCCGGACCTGAACAACTTCAACCTGGTGGTACTCATGAAGCCCACCCAGCCTTTCTCTGAGCTGGATAAGTACAAGATGGACCAGTTCCTGATCAGGGGCGGAAAACTGT
The DNA here is from genome assembly GCF_008271745.1 of Rufibacter glacialis. GTDB lineage: Bacteria > Bacteroidota > Bacteroidia > Cytophagales > Hymenobacteraceae > Nibribacter > Nibribacter glacialis. Next base: position 107,566 of record NZ_VKKZ01000023.1, read on the forward strand.
TGTTTCTGCTGGATGGCGTTCGCGCTTCTTTAGACAGCCTGTCTGAGGAAGGCGCCTTGGCTTTCCCGTATGACCTCAACCTGCAGGACATGCTTTTCCGGTATGGGGTGCGGGTGAACCCAGACCTGGTGCAGGACCTCAACGCCAGTTTTATTCCCATGGTTACCGGGTATATGGGCAACCAGCCGCAGACGCAGTTGGTGCCCTGGAGGTTTTACCCCTTGATCACAAATTTCAGTGACCTGCCCATGACCCGCAACCTGGATGCCGTGCAAACCAAATTTGTGAGTTCCATTGATACGGTAAAGGCGGTTGGTATCAAAAAATCGCCCTTGCTCTGGACGTCGCAATACTCGCGCAAGCGGGAATCACCGGTGTCTATTTCCCTCAATGACCCGCGCGTAGACCGTGACCCCAAGCTGTTCAGCCAAAACGCGATTCCGGTAGGCTACCTGTTGGAAGGCAAGTTCCAGTCGGTCTTCAAGAATCGTCCGGTGCCGGAGGGCTCCTCTATTCCGTTCCAGGCTGAAGGGAAGGCCTCCCAGGTAGTAGTGTTCTCAGACGGTGATTTAGGCGCCAATGAAGTGGACCCGCGCACCGGCCGTCCGTTAGAATTGGGCTTTGACCGTTTCACCCGTTCCAGGTTCGCCAATAAGGAATTGCTCAAAAACGTAGCCGATTACCTGCTGGATGAAAAGGGCTTGATTGAACTACGCGGCAAAGAAATCAAACTCCGTCCGCTGGACAAAGCCAAACTTCGCGACGAAAGAACCAAGTGGCAAGCCATTAACCTGGGCGTTCCGTTGGTGCTGCTCCTTCTTTTTGGCGTAGTAAAATTCTGGTTACGGAAGCGCAAATATGCCCGCTCATTTCCAGATCAAGGAAATCCCAGCGGCCCAGACCTGGCCGGTGCGCCATGAGGTGATGTGGCCAGACAAGCCTGAAAGCTTTGTGCGCCTCCCGGAAGATGAAGCCGGAATCCACTTTGGGTTGTTTGTAGAGCAGCAGTTGGTTTCCGTGCTTTCCCTCTTCCTTTACGGGGAGCAGGCTCAGTTCAGGAAATTCTGCACCCTTCCTGCCTTTCAAAAGAAAGGGTTCGGGGCCGCCTTGTTACAACATGTCCTCGCTTTTGCTTCGGTCCAAGGTGCCTGTAGCATCTGGTGTCATGCGCGGGCCTCAGCCAGATCTTTTTACCAGAAGGCAGGATTGCAGGAGAAAGGGGAGGTGTTCAGGAAGAACGACCTTGCCTATGTGAAAATGGTATTTGAAGTGACAGACCCTAGGAGAAGCCAGGTAAACTGAACGGGTGAATTTGCTTTTAATTGGGGCCTATCTCAGGTTACCCTTACAGAAGAGGGGGCTGTTTTGGGCAGGTTTATAGAAAAGCATGCCCAAAACAGCCCCCTCTTCGATTTCCTTTACCCTTGAGGTGTCCTGATAGAAGACTCCCGCACAATCAGGACCGGGTCTAATACAATCTTTTTGGGTTCTTCCTCTGCTACCTCTACCTCGCCGTTTTGGCTGCCATTAGCTTTTTTGGCCATGGCCTCTAAAAACAGGGTGAAGGCCTCTTCGCCCATGCGGGCCGGTTGCTGGTCAATGGTAGAAAGGCTAGGGGTAACGTACGGGCTGAAGGACTCGTTTCCGAATCCGATCATGCCCATCTTTTCGGGCATTTTAACGCCTGCCTGTTTCAGGTACTGTAGAGCGCCCAAGGCGGTGAAGTCTTCTACCGCAAAGATAGCGTCCATGTCTTTGCTTCGGCCCAAAAGGCGCTCGGCACTGAATTTCCCGGATTCTATGGAGTTCCGGCCGTATTGGATAAGGTCGTCATTGACCGGGAGGTTGTTCATCTTCAAGGCATCTACGTAGCCGCACAGGCGGTCATTGAAGATCTTGATGTGCTGCGGGCCTGAGATATGGGCAATGTTCATATAGCCCTGCTGAATGAGGTGTTCTGTGGCCATGAACGCCCCTTTGTAATCATCTACTACCACGCTGGGGGAATTCAACTCATCTTTCACCCGGTCAAACAACACCAACGGTACCTTGCGCTTCTTCACGTCAAAGAAGTGGTCCAGATTGGGGGTGTCTTTAGCAATAGAGGCGATAATCCCATCTACGCTGGTCTGGAGCAAGGTCTCAATTCCTTCCACCTCGTACTCCCCGGTTTCATTTGATTGGAACAATAAGATATTGTACCCGTTACTGCGGGCAATTTTCTCAATGCCATGTACCACTCCCCCAAAGAACCCGATGTCTGAACTAGGGATCATGATCCCGATAATATTGGTCCGCCCAGACCGTAGCGAAGAGGCCAGACGGTTTTGTCGGTAATTCAGGTTCACCGCCGTCGTTTTGATAAGCTCCTTGGTGGCCGCGCTGATAGAGGGGTGGTTGTTCAGGGCCTTGGAAACGGTGGAGGGACTAGTGTTAAGCTCCTTTGCAATATCATGGATAGTTGTTCTGCTCATGGAGGGGTATCGATTTCGTGTGGGAGTGAGGCCGTAATAATAAGAAAAACTTCCGTTTCAAGGCGCTGGTAACGCAAATCTAATTAAACATCTGTAAAAATGCCGGCGTTAAAAGCCTATATTTTGAATTATCCTGCCATTTTGGATTGTAATTTTGGCAAAACGTTAAAATAAATATCTCTTTTGACGGCCAAAAAGTTTGAAATCCTGGAAAAAGTTGGTAAATCGGTAAGGAAATCGATTTCCTAAAACAAAGGATTTGATTAAGAGTTTTTATTTCAGTGAGTTATGGATTTTTAAGATTTTATGATTTCCAGTAAAAACCTTTTCCTTATCAAAAACCCTTCACATATGACAAACGCATTACTAAAAAATCGGCTAGTCCCCAAGGGTTGGCTTAATCCAAGGCAAGGGAAGAAGGCTTCTTCTTTTCTTCTGTTTTTGGTGGCTTTCCTGGCTTTGAGCTTAGGGCAGGCTTCTGCCCAACAAAGAACCATCACTGGTACCGTGACAGGTGACGGAGCTGCTCCTCTCATTGGGGTTTCTGTGGTCTTGAAAGGGACTTCTACTGCCACAGCTACGGACGTGAATGGCCAGTATTCGTTGCCTTTCACCGGTACTGCCGGTACTTTGGTGTTCTCTTACATTGGGTACGTGACCCAGGAAGTGCCGGTAGGCACGCAGTCTACTATCAACGTGAACCTGTTGACCGATGCCAAAGCTTTGGAAGAAGTAGTGGTGGTGGGTTACGGTACCCAACGCCGCGAAGATGTAACGGGGGCGGTTGCTACGGTTACTGAGGAAAGTTTCAACCGTGGCCTAGTAACTACGCCAGATCAATTGATAACCGGTAAAGTGGCAGGTGTACAGATTACTTCTAACGGGGGTGCCCCAGGTTCTGGTAGTACTATCCGCATTAGAGGGGGATCTTCTTTGAATGCCAGCAATGACCCTCTGATTGTGATTGATGGAGTTCCTTTAGATAATAGCGCTATTTCAGGCTCTCCAAACCCTTTGAGTTTGATAAACCCTAATGACATTGAATCTTTCAATATCCTGAAAGACGCTTCGGCAGCAGCTATCTACGGAACCCGCGCTTCTAACGGGGTAATTATTATTACTACCAAGAAAGGAGCCGCCGGCGAGAAATTCAGAGTGCAGTTCAATACTATTGCCTCTCTCTATGATTTGACAGATCAGGTAGATGTTCTTTCTGCAGATGAGTACCGCGCTTTGATCAATGAACGTGGTACAGACGCTCAGAAAGCTTTATTGGGGAATACAAAGACTAACTGGCAAGATCAGATCTTCCGTAGGGCTTTCGCCTCAGACAACAATTTGGTATTAAGCGGGTCTGTCAAAAATCTTCCTTACCGACTTTCCTTAGGCTATCTTGATCAGCAGGGAACACTTAAAACGTCTGGTTTGGAACGGGGTACTTTGGCCCTAAACTTAAATCCCAGCTTCCTTGACGATCATTTACGAGTAAACCTAAACGTGAAAAGCTCCTTGTCAAAAAGTCGCTTCGCTGACGAAGGAGCCATTGGTTCTGCCGTGATTTTTGACCCTACCCAGCCTGTTTATGCTGAAAATCCTAAACTTGGTGGTTATTATGAGTGGGTGAACAGTGATGGTACTCCAAATAACCTGGCGCCTAAAAACCCTCTCAGTTTACTGGAGCAAAGAAGGAATGTGTCTGATGTGATGAGAAGCATTGGAAACCTACAGGTAGACTACAGGTTCCACTTCTTACCTGACCTAAGGGCGAACCTGAATGTTGGCTATGACATGTCCAGAAGTGAGGGAAGTACCTTCGCACCTATGACCATGGCCTCTGTGTTTAATCAGGGAGGCAGCTTTTCTGAGTATGAGCAGGAGAAAGATAATAAGCTCCTGGATTTCTACTTGAACTATAGCAAAGACCTTACGGCCTTAAGAAGCCGCGTTGAATTAATGGCTGGTTATTCTTATCAGAATTTCTTGACCAAGAGCCCCTCCTTCCCGGTGTACACAGAGGCGGGTGTTGTGTTTACCCCAGCAGCCTTGTTCCCTTTTGAAACTGAAAACACCCTGATCGGTTTTTTTGGTAGAATAAATTACACCTTTAATGACCGGTATTCACTTACCGCCAACATCAGAAGAGACGGAACTTCCCGGTATAGCGCAGACAATAGATGGGGTACTTTCCCTTCTATTGCTTTGGCCTGGAGAATCAGTGAAGAAGGATTCATGAAGGATTCCAGACTTTTTTCTGACCTTAAGTTAAGAGTAGGATATGGTCTTACTGGTCAGCAGGATTTTGGCAGCAACTATGGGTATCTCCCTTTCTACAGCTATGGTCAGAACACCGCCTCTTACCAATTTGGAAACCAGTTCTATACCACTCTTCGCCCGGCCGGGTATGATGTTGATTTGAAATGGGAAGAAACCAAACAATACAATGCGGGTCTTGATTTTGGCTTTGGTGCAGGAAGAGTAACGGGTAGTTTGGATTATTATCTGAAAGAAACCAATAACCTTATTGCGTTCATCAACCCAGCGGCGGGTACCAACCTTACCAATGGTTTGTTTACCAACGTGGGGGCCATAGAAAGCAAAGGGGTTGAAGCTGCCTTGAATGTCAACATCCTCAACAATGAGAAAGCGAATTGGTCTGTAGGCGTAAATGGTACTTACAATGATGTGAAGGTAACCAGCCTGAGCAGATTTGAAGATCCAAATGCAGTAGGACAGCCTGGTGGTCAAATCTCAGGGGGTACCGGGAATAACCTACAGATAAGTTCAGTAGGGTTTACCCCATTCGCGTTCTATGTGTACAAACAAGTATACAACGCAGAAGGAAAACCTCTGGAAGGTGTCTATGTGGATTTGAACAAAGATGGAATTGTAAATGAAAGAGATTTGTACCGCTACAAGTCTCCGCAGGCAAAAGTGTTCTTAGGGTTTAACTCTGACCTTACCTATGGCAATTGGAACCTGAATTTCGTTTTAAGGGCAAATATTGGGAACTACGTGTATAACAACATCCACTCAGATAAAGGGAACTTCCAGGTAACCTCCAATAACACGTATCTGAACAATCTTTCTCCTAATTTCCTGGAAACCAACTTCAACGCTCCGCAATACTTTTCAGATTACTATGTGCAAAACGCCTCGTTCCTGCGCATGGAGAACCTGAACTTAGGGTACAACTTTGGGAAGGTTTACAGAGATAAAGTGAATCTAAGACTTTCTGGTGTTGTTCAGAATGTGTTCGTCATCACCAAGTACAAAGGCTTGGATCCAGAAGTGGGCAGCGGAATTGACAATAACTTCTACCCAAGAGCACGTGTTTTCTCACTTGGCGCTAACCTAGAGTTTTAATCTTGACTATAAATTCTTATGAATAAAAATTATATAAAAGCGATGATTTTGTCTGGATTGATGGCTTTTTCTGCCTCTTCCTGTACAGATGATTTAGATCTTGCTCCCAAGTATGATGTTACTTCGGCTAACCTTTATAATGATTTTGCCAACTACAAGCTGGTGTTAGCCAAGCTTTATGGCGGATATGCCTTAACGGGTTTGCAAGGACCCTCTGGTGCACCAGATGTGACTGGGTTTGATGAGGGGAAATCGAATTACATACGGGCTTATTGGCAGTTGCAGGAATTGACCACGGATGAGGCGGTGGTCGCTTGGAATGATGGGACCATCTTTGATTTACATGACATGGATTGGTCTTCCAGCAACGAGTACATCAGAATGATGTATGACCGGATCTATTACCAGATTGCTTTAACCAATGAATTTTTGCGTGAAACCACTGACGCTAAATTGAGCGAAAGGGGCGTTGCGGAAGCTAATTTGGCAGAAGCGAAAAAGTACCGTGCTGAAGCCCGGTTCTTACGGGCCTTGAGTTACTACCATGCCTTGGACCTTTTTGGCAATGTCCCATTTGTGACTGAGCAAGATAAGGTAGGAGCTTTTTTCCCTAATCAAATCAAGAGAGCAGACTTATTCAACTTCATTGAGTCGGAGCTGAAAGCCATTGAGTCAGAATTGGCGGGTCCAAAGCAAAATGAATATGCCCGGGCCGACCAGGCTGCTGCCTGGATGCTTCTTGCCAAGATGTACCTCAACTCAGAAGTATATACAGGGCAGGCAAAATACACAGAAGCAGTTACCTACAGCAAAAAGGTAATCAATTCAGGGTATTCTCTGCAACAGAACTACAGACATTTGTTCTGGGCAGATAATAATACCTCTCCAGAAATAATCTTTCCTATTGCATTTGATGGAACCCGCACCAAAACCTGGGGTGGAACCACGTTCTTGATTAATGCCTCCATTGGTGGCAACATGAACAACGCTGATTTTGGGGTGAAGGAAAAATGGGGAGGCATAAGAACTACTAAAAACATTGTTAATGTTTTCGCTGATCCATCTGGCAATACAGACAAACGGGCTCAATTCCATAGGGATGGCCAAAAGTTGGAAATTGAAAGTATTGGATCCTTCACTGACGGCTATGCCGTGACTAAGTACCGTAATATCAAATCTACTGGCGGCGCAGGTTCAGACCCTGCAGGAGTACATCCTGATACAGATTACCCTATGTTCCGCCTAGCTGATGCCCACTTGATGTTTGCTGAAGCAGTGGTAAGAGGAGGTGCAGGAGGAACAATGGCGGAAGCATTGACCTATGTGAATGCACTTCGGCAAAGAGCCTATGGCAATACAAGCGGTAACATCTCCGCCAGTCAGTTGAACCTTAATTTCATCCTTGACGAAAGAGCCCGCGAACTTCATTGGGAAGGCCACCGCCGGACAGATTTAATCCGTTTTGGCAGATTCACCTCTGGAACTTATGTGTGGCCTTGGAAAGGCGGTGTCAAAGAAGGAAGAGGAGTAGAGGAGTACCGTAGATTATTCCCGATCCCATCTTTTGACTTGACGGTAAACCCTAACTTAGTCCAAAACCCTGGGTATTAATCAGTGTTCAGAACATATAAATGAAGACTATATGAAAACATCTTTAATTAAGAATATCGGGCTGCTCGGGCTGCTGCTTTTCTTTTTTTCCTCTTGTGAAAAAGACGAGGAAAGAGTCATTGCCAATACCCAGGGCAAAGGAGCTGCGTTCACAGCTTCAGCGAACAACTTGACGCTGCAAAAAGCGAATGAAAATAACCAGGCAGTAAATTTCACCTGGACCAAGGCTGATTTCGGCTTTGATGCTGCTTTAACCAACACCCTGCAGTTTGCAGTAGCCGGAACTAACTTTGCTAACCCTAAAGAAGTTGTTTTAGGGAGCGGAGATATTTCAAAGAGCTACACGGTACTGGACTTTAATGCCCTAATGCTGTCGTTGAATTTACCAACTGGGAGGAATTCAACTATAGAGGCACGGGTAAAAACCCAAATAGCAGGAAGTGAAGCTGTTGCCCCCGTTTATTCCAACGTGGTGAGCATGACGGTTAATCCCTATCCTTTGATTTCCTTTGTGTATGTACCAGGTGCTTACCAGGGTTGGAACCCAGCCACTGCTGACAGCTTGATCTCACCTACCAGCAACAACATCTATACCGGTATCATCAACTTCACAGAAGGTAATACTAAGTTTAAGATTACACCAGCCAAGAAATGGGATGTGGCGTATGGTGATGCCGGTGCAGGTAAAGTTAGTACCTCTGGAAGCGATTTATCTGTGCCTACTGCCGGTATGTACCGCTTGACCCTTAACCTGAACGATAACACTTTTACGGCTGCCAAGTATAGTTTTGGCGTGATTGGAGATGCCACTCCCGGGGGATGGGGTGCAGATACGGATATGACCTATAACAATGGTACCCAAACCTGGTCTATCACTACCAATCTAACTCCAGGGTCCATCAAGTTCCGGTTGAATGATGATTGGGGTACGAACTATGGAGGGTCTAATGGTAACCTAGTTTCAGGTGGTGACAATATCGCAGTTCCTTCTGCTGGTAACTATAGGATAACCTTCAGCCTGGCTACCAATACCTACACGTTAACCAAATTATAGAAGTAGGTAAGCCTACATAATGCCAAGGAGGCTATCCCACTTCAACCCTGGGGTAGCCTCCTTCCTTTTAAATCTGCCTTCTAAGATCATTGAAATAGGAATGGAACCTGCCTACTCACTTTAAGTGGCTAGTCCCCTGTGCGCTCTTTAAGATTAAATGAAGAAGTGACAGGCGAAGCGGCAGTGCCTCCTGGCTTAAGAAATAGGCGGTTCTTTTTTCCTTCTGTTTTCCAAATTCTATCATCAACCCCAGATTGATCATGAACAAACTAGTAATAATTGCCTGTGTCCTGCTGTCCTGTATGGGTGCGGCAAAGGCCCAGGACTTGAAATCCCCCAATGGGAGGCTCAGCATGAGGTTTTCCCTGGAGAAGGACGGTTCTCCCTCGTACAGCCTGAGCTACAAAGGCAAACCGGTCATCAAGCCCAGCAAGATGGGGTTTGAGCTAAAGACCAAAACCGCTGACGCCGCGTCAGGAGGCTCAGATGCCAACATGGAGCAGAAGACCGCTAACCTTCAGGGATCGTTGCATAATAATTTTACCGTGGCAGGCACTAAGACCGCCGCTTTCAACGAGACCTGGAACCCGGTGTGGGGCGAGGTGAAGACCATCCGGAACCACTACAACGAGCTGGCCGTAACCCTCCACCAAAAAGGCACCGCCCGCCAGATGGTGGTGCGTTTTCGGCTGTTCGACGACGGGCTGGGCTTCCGCTATGAGTTTCCTACCCAAAAGAATCTGACCTATTTTGTCATAAAGGAGGAGAAAACGCAGTTCGCCATGGCGGGGGACCATACCGCCTACTGGATCGCGGGCGATTATGACACACAGGAATACGACTATACCACCTCCAAGCTTTCAGAGATCAGAGGCATTATGGCCAAGGCGGTAACGGCAAATATTTCCCAAACCCCCTTCTCCCCAACCGGGGTGCAGACCTCCCTGATGATGAAGTCAGCCGACGGCCTGTATATCAACCTGCACGAGGCGGCTCTGATTGATTACCCCGTCATGCACCTCAACCTGGATGATAGGAACTTTGTGTTTGAATCCTGGCTCACGCCCGATGCGGTAGGTGACAAAGGCTACATGCAGGCTCCGCGCAGCACGCCCTGGCGCACCGTGATCGTGAGCGATGATGCCCGTGACATACTGGCCTCCAAAATGACCTACAACCTCAATGAGCCCAGCAAGATCAAAGACCCTTCCTGGATCAAGCCTACCAAATACGTAGGGGTGTGGTGGGAGATGATCACCGGCATGAGCAATTGGTCCTATACCAATGATTACCCTTCAGTAGAACTTGGCGTCACCGATTATACCAAAGCCAAACCGCACGGCAAGCATGGAGCCAACAACGCAAACGTTAAGAAGTACATAGATTTCGCCGCCAAACATGGCTTTGACGGCGTGCTGGTGGAAGGCTGGAACATTGGGTGGGAAGACTGGTTCGGGAATTCCAAAGACTACGTGTTTGATTTCGTGACGCCTTATCCAGATTTCGATGTAAAGGAAATCAGGGAGTACGCCAAGGCCAAAGGAGTGAAGATGATCATGCACCATGAGACGTCTTCCTCGGTACGCAATTATGAACGCCACATGGACAAGGCGTACCAGTTCATGAAAGACAACGGCTATGACGCGGTGAAAAGCGGATATGTGGGCGACATCCTGCCCCGTGGGGAGAACCACTACAGCCAGTGGATCGTGAACCACTACCAGTACGCCATTGAGAAAGCCGCCGATTACAAGATCATGGTGAATGCGCATGAGGCGGTTCGGCCTACGGGTACTGCGCGTACCTGGCCCAACCTGATCAGCAACGAATCAGCGAGAGGAACGGAATACCAGTCGTTCGGAGGTTCCAAACCCAACCACGTGACGGTGTTGCCCTTCACTCGTTTGATTGGTGGTCCAATGGACTACACGCCGGGGATTTTCGAGATGGACCTGAGCAAGCTGAACCCGGATAATAAATCGCACGTGAACAGCACCCTGGCCAACCAGCTGGCTTTGTACCTGACCATGTACAGCCCGCTGCAGATGGCCGCCGATTTACCTGAGAACTACGACCGCTTCCCAGATGCTTTCCAGTTCATCAAAGACGTGGCGGTAGACTGGGATGACAGCAACTACCTGGAAGCAGAGCCGGGTGAATTTGTGACCGTGGCCCGTAAGGCCAAAGGCACGGGCCAGTGGTTCCTGGGCAGCGTGGGCGGAAACGATGCCCGCACCTCTAACATCAGGCTGGACTTCCTGGATAAGGGCAAAACGTATATTGCCACTATCTACGCTGATGCGAAGGGTGCCCATTACAAAACCAATCCCCAAGCGTACCAAATCCGCAAGGTGGTGGTAAACAACAAGTCCAAGCTGTCGCAGTGGGTGGCACCGGGCGGGGGGTACGCCATCAGCTTTGTTGAGGCTGATAAAAACCAAGCGAAAGGGCTGCCGCGGCTCTAGGCCAAAAGGGTATCCGTTTACTGCCTGTTTTTTAAGAATCAGGCAGTAAACGGATACCCTTTTCCGGCAGTTTCCTGAAAACCAGCCGGAAATAAAAAAGGTTAGCTCCTTCTTATTGAACCTATAAAGTAAAGCCAGTACCCTAGCCCTTGCTGCGTGTTTTCACCAGGAAGCAGATAGGAGCCTGCGTCTGGATGGTGAAACCACCAACATTGGTAGGTGGTGGCCAGTTCTTCTGCTATACTAAACCGCTTTACTGGAAATCTTTTCTCTTGTAAATAATGCTCCCTGGTAGGGCACAAAGAGTTTCGCCCTCTTCTCTGCCTGTTTCTAACAGGGACTTCCATTCCAACTTTCCTTTATCACATGAAAAAAACATCCTTATCGCACCTCGCATTATCTGTTCTTGTTTCACTTAGCACGTTGGGTTCCCCCGAAGCGGTTCAGGCCCAGGATAAAAAAGTAAGTCAGTGGCCGCGCGGCATCACCTATGAGATCTTCGTGCAGTCATTTGCGGACTCCAACGGGGACGGCATTGGCGACATCAAAGGCATGACCTCCAAACTGGATTACCTCCAGGAACTGGGCGTGGAAGCCGTGTGGCTAATGCCGATCAACCCATCGCCGTCTTACCATAAATATGACGTGACCGACTACTATGGCATTCACCCGGATTACGGGACCATGGCAGATTTCAAGGAGTTTATCAAGCAGGCCCATAAACGCAACATCAAAGTGGTGATGGACATGGTGCTGAACCACTCCTCCAGCGAGCATCCCTGGTTTAAGGATGCGGTGAAGAACGAGAACAGCCCTTATCGCGACTATTACGTTTGGACACATAAAAACGACCCGCAAACCCAGAAAGAGGGCCGGCCTACCGGGGCAGATTCAGACAACACCCGCCACTGGCACAAGGTAGAGGGCAGTGATTACCTGTACTACGGCTATTTCTATGGCGGCATGCCCGACCTGAACTTTGACAGCCCCAAACTTCGCGAGGAGGTCTTCAAAATGGGCCGTTTCTGGTTCACTGAAATTGGCGTAGACGGGTTCCGGCTGGATGCCGCCCGCCATATCTTCCCCGACGAGCGACCGCATGACAACCACCAGTGGTGGGTGTATTTCCGAAGCGAGATGTTGAAGGCGAACAAAGATGTATACCTGGTAGGAGAGGTGTGGGCACCCTCTGACGTGGTAGCCCCGTACCTGAAAGGTTTGCCGGCCCTGTTCAACTTTGAGATGAGCTGGGACATCTTGAAAGCCATAAATGAAGGCAGGGGAGACTCTCTGGCCATCAAGCACGCCAAGATCACCGATTTCTATCAGTCGGTGAACCCAGATTTCATTGACGCCACCATCCTGAGCAACCATGACCAGAACCGAATCATGAGCTCGCTCAACAATGATCAGAACAAGGCCAAAGTGGCGGCCTCTCTGTTGTTGACCTTGCCGGGTTCTCCGTACCTTTACTATGGCGAGGAAATAGGCATGACCGGTAAAAAGCCCGATGAGCAGATCAGAGAGCCTTTCCTCTGGGATACCAAAGCCAAAGACAAAAGCCGCACTACCTGGTTAAAACCAGTGTATAGCACTGAGGCTACGGTGGCTCCGCTGGCCGTGCAGAAAAAAGACAAGAACTCCATCTACAACCATTACGCCCGCCTGATCAGTTTGCGCAACTCCAGCAAAGCCCTTACCTACGGCAAATTGGAACCAATCTCACTGGAGAACAAGGCCATCAGCGCCTATACCAGAAGCCACGCGGGCGAGAATGTACTGGTAGTGCACAACCTGTCTGGCCAAGAGGCTTCCGTTACTCTGCCAACTCAACTGGAAACGTACACTAATACTTTATTCAAGACCAAAGGGGCCAACCTGAGTAAAAAGACGGTGACCTTGCCTGCTTTCAGCAGTTTGGTGTTAAAAAAGTAAACCTGTAGTTTTCATCCGTCCTTCAGAAAGGAGGCGGGAAGGGGTTGTACCTTTCCGCCTCCTTTTTTGTCTAGCCGACTTTGTATAGATAAGGCATGAAAAGGAGGGTGCTTTTTCCTGCTGCATCTGTTCTTTGCGGAGAAATCAAAGTATTTCTTACCTTAGCCGTCTGCTGGAAACATCTTACCAGTATCAATTTATTTCCTATATCCCTTCATGAGAAAGATTCTCTTCTTCCTGTTGTTCCTTTTAATAGGTTCTCTATCTGCATCCGCCCAGGCGCAGACAGCCCCTGCTTTTTGGTCCAATATCCAAGCCTTCAAAAAGCAGGATAGCGTTCAGGCTCCTCCGGCCAACCCTATTGTTTTTGTAGGCAGTTCCTCTTTTACCCGTTGGAAGGATATTCACGCCAGCTTCCCGGGCTACCCTATTGTAAACCGTGGCTTTGGCGGTTCTACCCTGGTAGACGTGATTAGGTATACCTATGAAATTATTTTGCCGTACCAGCCGAAACAGGTGGTCATTTACTGTGGCGAGAATGATCTGGCCTCAGGAGACAGTATTACGGCAGAAGAGGCGGTGCCCCGGTTCATGACCCTTTTTGGCATGATCAGAACTAACTTGCCTAATGCCAGAATCAGCTTCGTGAGCATCAAACCTAGCCCCAGCCGAGCCCACATCCAGGGGAAGGTGAAGGAGGCCAACCAAGACATTAAACGGTTCCTTAAAAAGCAGAAGAACACAGATTATATTGATGTGTACGCGCCCATGTTAGACGCCCAAGGTAACATGCGCGAGGAACTTTACGTGGGAGACCGCCTGCACATGAAACCAGAAGGCTACTCCATTTGGCAAGGAATCATTTCCCCTTATCTGGTGAAATAGCAAATGTTTGTTTTTTGCACAACGGCACTAAAGGATAATTGGTCTTTGTATTTGGCCTGTTTTCTTTAAAAGGACTAAAAAAGAAGAAGCCCGAGGCATCACCTCGGGCTTCTTCTTTGTAATGCCAAGCGGAGAGCGACTAAGCCTTTTCCTCGTCTACATCCTTCACCAGCAAGGTAAGGAAACCGGCAAAAATCATGGAGCAGCCGCCTACCACCAGCACGTAAATGGATTCGCCGTTGAAGAGGTGCTTATTGATGAAATCAAGTAAGGTGCCGGCCACAATCTGCGGAATCACGATAAAGAAGTTGAACACGCCCATGTAGTAGCCCATGCGCTTGGCGGGTAAAGAACCGGCCAGAATGGCGTAAGGCATGGTAAGGATACTGGCCCAGGCAATGCCTACGCCTACCATAGAAAGCAGCAGCAGGTTGGGGTCAGAAATGAAATAAATAGAGATAAGGCCCAGGCCACCTATCAACAGGCAAAGCAGGTGCGTCATTCTCCGGCTCGTCTTCTTGGCGATGACCGGCAGTACGAACGCGAAGATGGCGGAGATACCATTGTACACCGCAAAGCAGATGCCTACCCAGTCGGCTCCTTCATTGTAGAGCTTGGAGGTGGTGTCTGAGGTGCCGTACACGTAGCTGGTCACTGCGGGCGTGGTGAAGATCCACATGGCAAAAAGCGCGAACCAGGTAAAGAACTGCACAAAGGCCAGCTGCAGCATAGTCTTGGGCATTTTGAAGATCCCGAAGAAGGTCTCAGAAACCCCTTGCCAAAAGGTGGTCTGGCTGTTCTCCCGGTGGAATTCCTCCAGGTCTTCCGGCGGATATTCTTTTGTTTTAAGCACCGTCCAGAGAACGGCCAGGAAGAAAACGACCGCGCCGCAGTAAAAGGCCCATTTCACCGACGGGGGAATCTCGCCGGCGGGAGCAGTGTTTGGCAGGCCTACCCAGTTGTTGAAAATCCAGGGAAGGGAAGAGGCCACCACTGCACCAACCCCAATAAAGAAGGTTTGGGTCGCGAAGCCCGCCGTACGTTGGTCTGAGGGAAGTAAATCGCCTACCAGGGCCCGGAAAGGCTCCATGGAGATGTTGATGGAGGAGTCCAGGATCCAGAGCATGCCTACCGCCATCCAGAGCACCGAGGCGTTGGGCATGATGAGCAGGGACAGGGAGGCCAGCAGCGCGCCCACCATGAAAAAGGGCTTGCGGCGCCCAAACACCGGGCTCCAGGTGCGGTCACTCAGGTACCCGATGATGGGTTGCACCAATAGCCCCGTGACCGGAGCCGCCAGCCAATACAAAGCGATTTCGGTGCCGCCCAGGGTTTCAAAGATCCGGCTCACGTTGGCGTTCTGCAACGCGAACCCAAACTGAATCCCCAGAAACCCGAAACTCATATTCCAGATCTGCCAAAAACTTAGCCGGGGTTTGGCTTGCGCCTGTATTGTTTGTGCCATGGGCAAGTAGGTGTATAAAGTGAAAGGTTGTTTACGCTTTAATTTGAAGAAAACATACCAAAAAGGCTAACCCATTCTAGGGCTACCCCCAAAGGCTATTTCTTCTGCAACAAGAACACGTGCGCACTCATAGGAGCCAGGGTAATGCTGGTTTTCACCGTAGGCTGGATAAACAGCGGGGGCGTGTCCGTGAGCAGGTCCTGCAAAAGGAAGGTGCCTTTGGCACCAAGGTTTAAGGCCGTAAGTGCTGCCGGCGACAGGGAGAGACCATAATCAGTGGCTTTGCGGTTGAAGTTCACCAGTACCAGCACCTGTTCCTGAGTTGTGTGGCGCAGATAGGCGTATACCCCAGCCGGGGCCGAGTTTTCTTCAGCGGTCAAGGCGTAGAACTTCCCTTTCTTGATGGCTTCACGGCTCGTGCTCAGGTGCAGGAGGCGGGTGTAAAAGGCGCGCAGGTTTTGTTGGTCAGGAGTGAGCTTTCCGCCGTCAAATTGGCCGCCGTTCATCCAGGCCTGGTGCGTGGGTACGCCCCAATAGTCAAAGATGGTGGTACGTCCGTCTTCGCCCTGGAAGCCTTCGTGGCCCCGGCCCGGTTCGCCTACCTCTTGCCCAAAGTACACCATGATGGGCCCGCTGCCCAACGTGGCGCTCACCGTCATGGCCGGAACCGCTGCCCAAGGCGTACCCGCGAAGTCTGGCGAGGCGATGCGCTGCTCGTCATGGTTCTCCAGGAAACGCAGCATGTGGTGGGAGATGCCCCGGCTTTCTTCTCGCCACACTTTGGTGATGTCTGAAGTGGTGCCCTGGCCTTTGTTCTCCATGAGGCGGCGCAGGCCGTCATACAACCCTACTTTGTCATAAAGGAAGTCAAACTTCCCGGTTTCGATATAGTTGTGGTATTCTTTGGGGTTGTAGATCTCCGCGAGGAAGAGGAGGTCTGGATGTTTGGCTTTCACCTGCGGAATGACCCAGGCCCAGAACTCCACGGGTACCATCTCGGCCATGTCGCACCGGAAACCGTCCACGCCCTTGCCCGCCCAGAACAGGAGAATGTCTCGCATCTTGTTCCAGGTGTCGGGGATAGGCGAGAAGTGGGCGGTGCGGTTGTTCTGGTAATCTATGCCGTAGTTCAGTTTCACGGTTTCAAACCAATCGTTTTCTGAGGGGCTGGCGCTGAACACATCATTGCCGGTGGCCTTGGCCGGGCTCTCCGCGAACTTGCCGTCTTCCTTCGGCCCCGGGTACTTCCCGCTCAAAGGGTTGTAGGTGGCAGGTACCTGAAGCGACTGCCCCGGAATGTAATAGTAGTTGTTGTTCGGCTTGAAGCCGATAGATTTATCATCCTGGCTGCCAAAGTCTTGCACGTCGGCAGGTTTGGCATCTGACTCATAATAACGGGCTACGTGATTAGGTACGAAATCAATCAAGACCTTCAGGCCGTTGCTGTGGGTGCGTTGCACCAGGGCTTCAAATTCCTTCATCCGCTGCCGCACGTCTACTGCCAGGTCTGGGTTCACATCATAGTAGTCTTTGATGGCGTAAGGGGATCCCGCGCGGCCTTTCACCACATCAGCGTCATCTAACGGAACACCAAATTTGGAATAGTCCGTCATGAGGGCGTGCTCCAGCACCCCCGTGTACCACACGTGGGTAGCGCCCAGTTTCTTGATTTCCTGCAGGGCCTTGTGGTTGATGTCGTTGAACTTGCCCACGCCGTTCTCCTGTAGGGTGCCATAGGTTTTGTTTACCGTCTTCTGGTTCCCGAACAGGCGCGTCATCATCTGGTAGATGACAAACTTATGGTCCTGCACCTCCTCCTCGGTGGTGTTAGGGTCATTGACCGGTTGGATAGTAGCCGTGGCGGGAGACGTAGTAGTGGCTTCCTGGGCATTAGATGGGGAAGGAGCCGACGAAGTACAGCTTCCGGCCAAAGTAGCCAGTACCAGAAGTGCAAGGAAGGAAGGTTTGTTCTTAGGTTGGATCATAGGGTACGGAATTCTGGTAGTGCCTGTCTAGGAGCAGGCTTTTTCTTTATCAGGCGCAGGCCTCAGACTAGTGCCATAAGAGGGGGGAAGTTTCTAGCTTCTTTTCTTCGTTGGTTAATTTATTACCGGTTGTTTTCAGGGTTTATCCTAAGCTTTTCTTTTTATGGTTTCCGGCGAGTCTGGAGACTTGCACCACATTTTGGCACGTGACATTAATCTCCCGCCACAGAGGAAAAAGAGAAGAACGCCAGGCATGCCATTTTCTTTTCTGAACTCTTTTTCTAAAACAACTGCTAAACCAATTACTAAAATAACCCAGACCCTAAACCCTTCCTTGTGGGAGAAAGGTTTAGGGGCTGATAGCTTTATACCAACTGGTGCGAGAACTCTCCTTTGGCGTTCGAGCCGATGGTTTGGGATTGGCCAAACACCTGTAGGGTTAAGGCGTGGGGGGCTTGGTTTTCTATTAGCACAGCCTCCTTGGTTACCTTGATGTTGAGCAGGTGTCCGCGGAACCGGATTTTAAATGAATAAGAACTCCAGCCAGCCGGAATGAACGGATTGAAATGCAGTTGGTTATCGCGCACACGCATGCCGCCAAACCCCTGCACCACGCTCATCCAGGTGCCTGCCATACTGGTGATGTGGCAGCCGTCTTCGGTGTCATTGTTATAATCGTCCAGATCCAGGCGGGCGGTACGGAGGTAGAATTCATACGCTCTCTCCTCATCGCCTAACTTGGCGGCCAGGATAGAGTGCACACACGGCGAAAGCGACGACTCATGCACGGTGCGCGGCTCATAGAAATCATAGTTTCTCCGGATGGTGTCCAAGTCGTAGCGGTCCTCGAATAGGTAAATGCCTTGCAGCACATCGGCCTGCTTGATGAACACCGAGCGCAGGATCCGGTCCCAGGACCATTTCTGGTTCAAGGGGCGGTCTTCGGCCGGAAGGTCTTTCACCAGGGTCTGCTCCTTGTCCAGGAAGCCGTCCTGCTGCAGGAAGATGCCCAGTTCGGGATCTTCGGGGTAATACATGTGGTCTATCACATGCTGCCATTTCTCCGTCTCCGTGGCCACGTCCAGGTTCATTTTCTGCACCAATTCCTGGTAGCGGGCCGCGTCTGCCTCTTGCACGTGTTGCAGGGCCTTGAGCGTGTAATCCAGGGTCCAGGTGGCAATGGTGCTGGTGTACCAGTTGTTGTTGACGTTGTTCTCATACTCATTGGGTCCGGTCACGCCCAGCATCACGTACTGTTTTCTTGCCCCAGACCAATTCACGCGCTGTGCCCAGAAGCGGGAGATGCCTACCAATACCTCCAGCCCGTATTCGGCCAGGTAGCGGTCATCGCCGGTGTACCGGATGTAGTCATGGATGGCGTGCGCAATGGCACCGTTCCGGTGGATTTCCTCAAAGGTGATTTCCCACTCATTGTGGCATTCTTCGCCGTTCATGGTCACCATGGGGTAAAGGGCCGCCCCGCCGGTGAAACCAAGTTTTTCGGCGTTTTCAATGGCTTTTGGCAGGTGCTTGTAGCGGTACACCAGCAGGTTGCGCGCTATCTGCGGATCAGCGGTGGCCAGGTAGAAAGGAAGGCAATATGCCTCGGTGTCCCAGTAGGTGGTACCGCCGTATTTCTCGCCGGTAAAGCCTTTGGGGCCGATGTTCAGGCGCTCGTCTTCGCCTGTGTAGGTCTGGTTCAACTGGAAGATGTTGAACCGGATGCCTTGCTGCGCGGTGGCGTCGCCCTCTATTACGATGTCGCTTTCTTCCCACTTGGCGGCCCAAGCCGCGGCCTGCTCCTGCAGCAGCTGCTCAAACCCTTTGGCCGCGGCGGCCGCTACCACGGCTTTGGTGTTGGCCAGTAAGTCTTGTTTGGGGTGGTTTTCAGAGGAAAGGTTAGCGGCGTACTTGTAGAGTACGGTTTCCTGGCCTTCCTGAGCAGGAATCTCTAAAGTGGTGGAAACGTATTTGCTCCGCGTGAGGGGCGTGGCTTTAGGGGTGATTTCCTGACCGCCTTGGGTGAGGATTACTTTTTGGCCGGTGCACACATGGAAGAAGGTCTTCTTGGTTTCGGCCACCACATACGCTTCCGTGTCCTGGGCCTCCTGCACCACCTCATTCCAGAACTTCTCATCATAGTTAGAGTCAGCGTTCTTGACATCGGCGTCTAGGTACGGGGTAAGGGTGAGCGTGCCGCTGAAGTTAAACGGCGTGATGCTGTACCGGATGGCGCCTACCTCGTCGTCTACAATGCTGGTGAACCGTTTGGCCTCTACCCGCACCTGCTTTCCAGAGGGGAGGGTAGCGGTGAACTGCCGCGATAACCAGCCTTCGCGCATATTGAGCTCCCGACGGAACCCGGCCACCTGGCACTGGTGCAGGTCCAGGGTTTCGCCGGCCAATTTTACGTCAATGCCTATCCAGTTGGTGGCATTCAATACCTTGGCGAAATACTCTGGGTAGCCGTTCTTCCACCAGCCCACGCGGGTTTTGTCTGGGTAATACACCCCTGCCACGTAATTCCCCTGAAGGGTTTCCCCGGAATAGGCTTCCTCAAAGTTGGCCCGCTGGCCCATGCGGCCGTTGCCTAAGCTGAATACGCTTTCTGAGATCTGGTTATATTCTGGTTGGAATCCTTCTTCAATGATGGACCACTCATCAATGGTTAAAAATTGCTTCATATTAGTTGGTATCAAGTATCAAGACACACGTATCAAGACTTTTTCTATCGGTTAGTATTTTCCGTTTCTGGCTGTTTTTGGTAAAACAGACGCTAAACTATTTTACTTCTTCTTGGTCCCCTTGCGAAAGGGTAAACAGGGGATAACTCTTCCTTATTTTGGCCTTTTCTATGTAGGGGCAATTCCTTGTGGTTGCAATTTTTGCGATGAACTCTATATTAGTGCAACCACAAGGGATTGCCCTACAATATATCTACAAGGTGAGTTCTCCTTTATTTACCATCCCCAAGCCCCTTCAAAGGGAGACCAAAGAGTATCTGTTTAAGGCCGTTTTCAAGAAAACAGCTCCAAAACAAATCAGCCTTTCTGGGCCAGAGAATGCAGGCGCTCCACGGACATCTCGGTCAGGTCTTTCACCACGATGTCTGCCAGGGTTAACACTTCTGGCTGGCCTACCCCTACGCATAACATTCCTCCGTTTTTGGCGGCTTCTACGCCGGCCAGGGCATCTTCAAACACCACGCATTCTTCGGGTAAAACCCCCAACGCCTCGGCTCCTTTCAGGAATACCTCAGGGTCGGGCTTGCCGTTGACCACATGGCGGCCGTCAATGATAGCCTCAAAGTAGGGGAGCAGCTGGGTGCGTTCCAGAATAAGCTGGGCGTTTTTACTGGCCGATCCCAGGGCAATCTTAAGTCCTTCGGCTTTGAGGGCTTGGAGGAAGTCTACCACGCCGGGTAAGATCTCTTCGGGCGTCATCTTGGCCACGTCCAGGAGGTATTCACTGTTTTTCTGCTCGCACAGGGCCAGTATCTGCTCCTGGGGCAGGGTTTTGCCCCCTATTTCCAGGATGATCTCCAGGGACCTTACCCGGCTAACCCCTTTCAGGCGTTCGTTGTCGTGCTCCGTGAAATCAATGCCCAGCGATTGGGCCAGTTGGCGCCATGCTTTGAAGTGGTACACGGCGGTGTCTACCAAAACTCCGTCTAAATCAAAAAGGCAGGCTTTAATGGGACTCATATACAAGGTGTTTTTCGGCTGGTTCAGGGAAATCAGGTTAAAAATAGGGTTACTTCTGAAGTTCCAGCACCAAAGCGGTTTTGGCCGGAATCTTTAGGGTAGGCTGAAGGCTGATAGTTTTCTGGTCCTGGATGTTAAGGCCTTTGGTAAAGCCTTGCGACCGTTCTGAAAACCGGTCCATCTTCAGGTCTACCTCTTTGTCAGTGGAATTGGTGGCCACCATAATGGTTTTCTGGTCATCATACCGGAAATACACATAGGTGCCTTCCTGAGGAACAAACTGCATGAGCTTGCCCGAGTGCAGGGCCGGGGTGTTCTTGCGGTAGTGGGCCAGTTTCTTCACGAAGTTGAAGGCTTCATTCTCACGCTCATTTCGGCCGGCGGCGGTGAATTTGTTTTCCTTGTCACCGGCAAAACCACCAGGGAAATCTCTCCGCACCTCGGCGTCTGAAGGGTCTTTGAAGTTCTTCATCAGGATCTCAGTGCCGTAGTAGACCGAGGGAATGCCGCGGGTAGTAAAAAGCCAGGTCATGCCCATTTTGTATTTGTCCAGGTCTTCGCCAATTACCGAGAAGAAGCGGTTCATGTCATGGTTGTCCAGGAAGGTGACCAATTTCATGGGGTCCTGGTACACCGCGTCCTGGGCCAGCACCTGGTGCACTCTGCTTACGCCTTCGTCCCATCCGAACTTCTGGTTCAGGGCATCGTTCATAGCGGTCCACAGCACGAAATCAATGGTGCCGGGCTGGTTGCTCTTGAAGGGGAAGTTGATGTTATTCCGGGTGAAGCGGGCCTGCGCCACCACGTTATTCACCCATGATTCCCCGAAGATGTGGAGGTTGGGGTACTCGTCTAGCAGGGCCTGGTTGCAGCGGTTCATGAAGGCATCGTCATTGTACATGTAGGTGTCAATGCGCCAGGCATCTACTCCGAAGTGCTCCACCGTCCAGAGGGCGTGCTGAATGAGGTAATTGGCCAGAAACGGGTTGTGGTGGTTCAGGTCTGGCATGTGGGGCACAAACCAGCCCTTTATCATCACCGACCAGTCGGCCTGGGCAGCGTGCGGGTCAATAATGGGCTGGAACTTGTGGGAGGTGTTGGTGTAGGAGGGAAACTGGTGGATCCAGTCTTTGGAAGGCAGGTCTTTGATAAACCAGTGGTTGATGCCCACATGATTGTAGACGGCGTCTTGCACTACCTTCATGCCTTTGGCGTGCGCCGCCCTGATTAATTTCAGATATGCTTCGTTTCCTCCTAGCCGTCTATCCACTTGGTAATGGTCGGTGAAGGCGTAGCCGTGGTAGGCACTGCGCATCTGGCCGCCTTCATCTGTGAGCGGCTGGTCGTTCTCTATGATCGGGTTCAGCCAAAGGGCGGTAACTCCCAATTCCTCCAGGTACGGTAAGTTGTTTTGAATGCCCTTGAGGTCCCCGCCATGGCGCAGGAAAGGATTGTTCCGGTCTGCGTTTGGGTCTGCCATGTCTTTGAAGCGGTCGTTCTTGGGATCACCATTGGCGAAGCGGTCGGGAAGGACCAGGTAAATCAAATCCGCGGAAGTCACGCCCTGCCCTTTGGGCTCCTGGCTGCGGGCCTTCAGTTCGTATTTGCGGGTCAGTTTCTGATTTCCTTTCTGCCCTTGGATGGTGAAAGTGCCGGGTTTGGTGTCAGCGGCAATGGTCAGGTCCAGAAAGGCGTAGTTGGGGTTCTCTGTTTTATGGGCTTGTACCAACTGCACCCCGGGGTAGGAAATTGAATAAGCGTAGGTACCCGCCTCCGGGCCGTACACCAGCAATTGCAGGTTCTGGTTTTTCATGCCCACCCACCAGAAGGTGGGGTCAATACGGGTAATGGCCGCCTTCTTCTGGGCCGCTACCGGAAGGGAAAGAAAAAGGAGGGCCCAGAAGGCGAATAACCTGGCACGCAAGAGGGAGTAAGGGGTGTGCTTCATGTTCAGTTGACTATTGAGGGGCGGCGTCATTTTCAAGCAAAGTAAAAGGGAGCATCTGGCAGCCGTTTAAGGCTGGCTTTTTAAAAAACAGCCGCAAAAAGCAGATGACATATCCCATGGCTTTGGTGAAAAGAGAGGGAGTCCATTTTACCTTATTCTGAAATAGGAAATCGTTATCGTTGGCTTTTAGCCTGGCTTCCTGCTGCCGGTTGGTTTCTTCCGCTTCGTGGGGCTGATGGCAAGTTGTAAAGGCTACCTTTTTTCCTCTGTTACTAATGAAAAATCTACATCTGAACCAATCATAGCTTTTCCTTACTTCCATCTGGAAGAAGGCAAAATATTGATTATGAATTAGATGGCGAAAGGGAAGAAGGGCTGGTAGTAGCCTATTCGCTAGAAGATTTACCTGGTGGACAGCCTCTCCTGAAGACGACGGCGACCGAAGAAGAACAGAGGAGGTCAGCCTAAGAGCGGAAGGCTCACCGGCAGCTTGTGGGGCAGGGCGGTAGCCTCTTATCAGAAAACAAAGCGCTAACTTCTTCATGCTCTGGGCACCAGGTACTGGTTTTTGTCTGTTCTATTACTAATATTGTAAAATCAGGAAGGTAAATCTACACTTTTTTAATTAAGAAATCGATTTCCTGGATTTTTAAATGCCATTTATGAAAATGAGAAATCTCTTAGGCTGGCTTAGTCCCTTTCTGTTGCTTTTTATCGCCTTAGCGGCTGAAGCCCAGGTCACTATTGAAGTAGTAACGGTGCCTGCCAACACTCCTGGCACTGATACGCTTTTTCTGGCGGGCAACCTGAACAACTGGAACCCCAAAAGTCAGCCGCATGCCTTCCGTAAAATCGCCGACAACCGGTACACCCTGACTTTGCCCGTGGCCGAAGGGCAGCTGGAGTATAAGATCACCCGGGGCAGTTGGGAGAAGGGAGAAACCAAAGGCAACGGGGCCGGGCGCGGAAACCGGACTTACAAAGCCAAACAAGGCAGGGACACCTTGCGTATTGAGGTGGAGAATTGGCAAGATAATTTCCCTTCCGTTACGAAAGACCATACCGCCTCCGCAAACGTCAAGATCCTGAGCAATGAGTTCTGGATGCCCCAGCTAGAGAAATCTCGCCGGATATGGCTATACCTGCCCCCTTCCTACGCCACCTCGGGCAAGAAGTACCCCGTGCTGTACATGCATGATGGGCAAAACCTGTTTGATTCCTTCTATTCTTTCAGCGGGGAATGGGGCATAGATGAGACCCTGAACGAACAGTTTGCCCCTGAAGGCCGCGAAGTGATTGTGGTAGGCATTGACAACGGGGGCGAGGAACGCATGAATGAATACACCCCCTGGCATAACCAGAAAATGGGGGGCGGCAAAGGAGATGCCTACGTAGATTTCCTGGTGCAAACGCTCAAACCCTACATAGATAGCCACTACCGCACCCTGCCAGGGAAAGAGCATACGGGCATAGCCGGTAGTTCCATGGGTGGGCTTATCTCCCTTTATGCCGCCTTGAAGTACCCGCAGGTGTATGGCAAAGCCGGCATTTTTTCCCCGGCGTTCTGGGTTTCACCGGAGTTTTACAAATATGCGGCCCAAACCAAGCCGGCCAAAGACCTCAGGATCTTTCTGGTGGCGGGTGCCAAGGAAGGCGAGAAGATGGTACCAGATATGAAACGCATGCGCGACCTGCTGCTAAAGCAAGGCCTTCCTGCCGCCAATCTGAAATATGAGGTGCACGAAGACGGGGAACACAAAGAAGCCTATTGGCAACGGGAATTCCCGCGCGTGTTCAAATGGCTGTTCTTTCAATAATCCATTAGCAGCCCAGGCTGTCAAAAAGGGCTGTTTAGGACGTGGTTTGGTAAAACTACACCCTAAACAGCCCTTCTTAGTTCCAGCGTATGCTGATCAACCCGATCAATTGCCCAAGCCTCCTTATTCGATGGGGTCCTGATTGTCGGTTGTGTCGGCGGGAAGGTTTAAGGAGTCGAGCCCACCGTCTGCGCCTTCTACCATGTCTTCGGTATTGGTGTTGCCGGTCTTTTCCGCGGGGGTTTTGGTGTCACTTCCGCAGGAAGAAAAGCCGGTGGTCAACGCTATGGCCACCAAGAGGGGGAACATCATCTTTTTCATAGGAGTAAGGTTTAAGTAAAAGGAGCACAGCTGCTTGGCTATGCTACTTTCCATACGTATTTTATTGAACAGGGTAAAGAAACGCCCTGGATGCTCTTCCCGGGTTGTTTCCCTTCTGCCATTTCCCTTATCCCGTAAATCCTTCAGGCCAGGAAATTTTAGCCCATCATATAGAGTCAAAAAGCGGGTAAGGTAATAACCAACAAGCGCCTTTTTCTTGCCGGCTTGCCAGGGAGAACCTTTCCCGTTTTTGGGAGGTATTCTTTAGTATGGCAAAGAAACCCGGTATTTTCCCTACGTTCTTTATTTCTGGCTTTGAGTGCTCCACCTTCCTCTGGAAAGACAAGCAACGGCGTAATCTGGTGGCAGAAACCCAGCATGACCGGTTGGCCGGTTCAGATTATGAACTGCTGCGGAACCTAGGGATCGCAGTCGCCCGGGAAGGGATTCCGTGGCCTTTGGTAGAAAAAGCCGGTAAATACGACTTCTCCCTGATTGATCCCATGATCCAGGCCATGCAGCAGCAAAAGATCCTTCCCATCTGGGATCTTTGCCACTATGGGTACCCCGATGACGTGGATCCCTTCTCGGAAGCTTTTCCCCAACGGTTTGCCGCTTATTGCCGGGCGGCCGCCCACTACGTGGTAGACCGGCTGCCTGGCCCCTACTTTTTCACCCCCATCAATGAGATCACCTTCTTCTCATTCTGCGGCGGCGAATGGGGATGGGTGGCTCCATACAAAACCACCAAAGAAGACCGGTTCCACTTTAGGGTTGCCTTGTGTAAAGCCGCCATTGCCGGGGTGAAAGCCATCAGGGAGGTGGTGCCCGAGGCGCGCATGGTACACATAGACCCCCTGGTGCAGGTGGTGGCACCCAGAGACCGGCCCGACTTGCAGAAAGCCGCCCACCACGAAACCTACGTAGACACCTTTCTGGCCTGGGACATCATTGCGGGCAAGGAACACCCTGAACTGGGAGGATCCCCCGAAATCCTGGACATTGTGGGCGCCAATAACTATTCCTTCGGGCAAATGGAATACCGCGAGAAAGGGCCGCACCAGGCGCTGTCGCCGGACGATGACCGCATAAAACCGCTCTGCGAACTATTGCACCTGGTCTGGGAGAGGTACCGGCGGCCCATGATCATTGGCGAGACCAGCGGGCTGAAAGATGGCCGGGAAGACTGGTTGCGTGATGTCATGGATGAGTCTCTGGCAGCGGTAGAGGCAGGCCTTGACCTGCACGGGGTATGCCTTTTCCCGGCCATTGACATGCCGGACTGGCACACCGGTCAGTGGCTGCACAACGGGATTTTTGATTTGGAACCGGATGGGGATATGTTGAAGCGGGTGCCTTGTGAGCCTTATATTTCTGAGTTGCGCCGCTGGCAGAAAGAGCTGAACCGCGTCACGGTACTGGATGAAGATCCCTTCAACGACCCTGTAGATCTGCAAGATGTGGTGGCTGCGGCCCAACGGTTGAAAAAGACACCTGATAAAAACTGGCACTAAGGAGAGAGATTCTACCAAGAGGGTTTTGGCAGCAGTTTTAAAAAAAACCTGTAAAACGTTGCCTTCCATCAAAGGAGCCTTGCAGCGTTTAATACCATTATTCCCACAAACAAAAAGCCCGAAGGGAGGACCTTCGGGCTTTTACATGAATGGGAGGAGAGTTATGCCATAGGCACCCGCTCCAGTTCTTTCCAAGCTAGGGCGGCGGCGCCCATTACGGCGGTATTGTTCAGGCCCAGGCCAGAAGGCAATATTTTCACCTTGCCTTTGAAGATGCTCAGCAGGTTTTTCTCCAGATGGTAGCGTACCGGGTCAAAGAGGAATTCCTCGGCCCTTACCAGTCCGCCAAAGAGGAAGATCGCCTCGGGGCTTAAATGGGCCACGGTATCGGCTAGTTTCATGCCCAGTACCTTGCCGGTATATTCAAAGCAGTCAATCGCGATTTTGTCTCCACGTTTGGCCGCCTGGGTAATCATCTCAGCGGTGAGGTCATTGAAGCTCACCCCGCGCAGTTCACTGTAATCGGTATAATCTGCCAGGAACTTGTACACAGTGCGCTTGATGCCGGTGGCAGAAACGTAGGTCTCCAGACACCCGCGGCGTCCGCAACCGCATACCCGGCCGCTGCCCTTCACGTTCACTAGGGTATGGCCCAGCTCGCCAGCGTTGCCGTCATGGCCGTACACCAGTTCCCCGTTCACCACAATGCCGCTGCCCAGGCCCGTGCCCAGGGTCACCACCACAAAGTTCTTCATGTTCTTGGCGCCGCCGTAGATCATCTCGCCAATGGCCGCCGCGTTGGCGTCATTGGTCAGGTAAACCGGCAGCTTGAAGTACGATTGCAGCAATTCCACCAACGGCACCATGCCGTGCCATTTCAGGTTGGGGGCGTTCTCAATGGTGCCGGTGTAGAAGTTGCCGTTAGGGGCACCTACGCCTAAAGCAACCACCTTGGCTTCATCTTCAATCTTCTTGTATTTAGCCTGCACCTCGGCATAGAGAATGCGCAGGAAATCATGGACGGTTTCCCCTTCCGTGGTTGGAAGTTCGCCCTGGGTTAAAATGATGCCATCACGGTCAATGAACCCGAATTTGGTGTTCGTACCACCGATGTCAATACCTAAAATTACATCCTTCATGAGTGTTAGTAGAGATTGGTGCGGGTAAAGGCACGAGGTCCAATGGGTAGTCGTGCGGGATAAATAGTAATGAGGTGGAAACTTAAGAAGAAACCTCCATTTTGCCAAATATTCCCTTGGTTGCCCGCGTTCCAAGGTTTCCTTCCCCCACCTGTTGCCTCTGATGTATTGGTTTTTTAAAAACTGAATCTTCCCATTAAACAGCGCCTTAGCCAAACGAAATCGTGGAACTTGTACGGACAGGGAAAGAAGCCTGTCTTGGGCAAAGGGTTATGCGTCTGTTTGTTAAAAACAAGCCAGAAAGGAAAGAGAAATAAGGAAAGGCATTCGGCGCCAGGAGGGAAGCTGGGGGGAGAGCCTTCCTTACCAAAAGAGGCAGCGGCCCATTCGGTTTTCCTTTTAAAAGAAGGAAAGGGGATACAGGTGATGGGGAGCCTGTGGCTGACGGGATGATACTGGGGCAGAGGTTTCCGGTAAGAATAGTGTATGTGGGTTTACAGCCTGATTTTTAGAAAATTACCAATTTTCGAAGCCTGTAAATGGCCTTGGGCGCAGGAGGTTTTCAGGGGCAGAATAAATAAATTACCAATGGCTATATTTAACGGGCGGAAGCTGGCAAACCCCGATAAAAATACGTATTTTTGCATGTTAATAATCCACCGAAAACTCAATGAGTGACATCGAACAAAACAACATGACCGCCTATTCCGCAGACAGTATCCAGGTGCTTGAAGGCTTGGAGGCGGTGCGTAAACGGCCCGCCATGTACATCGGCGATATCGGCGTGAAAGGTCTCCACCACCTGGTGTGGGAAGTGGTAGACAATTCCATTGATGAGGCCCTTGCCGGCCACTGTGACGAGATCAGCGTCACCATCCATCCAGACAATTCCATCTCCGTCTCTGACAATGGCCGCGGCATTCCGGTTGACTTCCACCAGAAGGAAGGTCGTTCTGCCCTGGAGGTAGTAATGACGGTGTTGCACGCCGGCGGTAAATTTGACAAAGATTCCTATAAAGTCTCCGGCGGTTTGCACGGGGTAGGGGTTTCCTGCGTGAACGCCCTTTCCTCTGACCTGCACGTGACCGTGCACCGCAACGGCAAGCTCTATGAGCAGCATTATAATATTGGGGTGCCAGCTTATCCGGTACGCGAGATTGGCACTACGGAGAAAAGAGGGACCACGGTCCATTTCCAGCCAGACGCCAGCATCTTCACCACTACAGAATATAAATACGAGACGGTGGCCAGCCGTTTGCGGGAGCTTTCTTTCCTGAACAAGGGCATCCGGATCAACCTCACAGACCTGCGCGAGGAAGTAACCCCGGGCGAGTTCCTTTTTGAGTCTTTCTATTCAGAAGGCGGTCTGCGGGAGTTTGTGGCCTATATTGAGGAAACCAGGGTTAACCTGATCCCAGACCCAATCTACGTGGAAAGCGAGAAAGGCGGTATTCCGGTAGAGATCGCCTTGAACTACAACACCTCCTATACAGAGAACATCTTCTCGTACGTGAACAACATCAACACCCATGAGGGCGGTACCCACGTAGCCGGTTTCAGAAGGGCCTTGACGCGTACTCTGAAAAGCTACGCTGAGAAATCAGGCATGCTGGAGAAGGCGAAAGTAGAGATCCAGGGCGATGACTTCCGCGAGGGGTTGACGGCCGTGATCTCGGTGAAAGTGCAGGAACCGCAGTTTGAGGGCCAGACCAAAACCAAGCTGGGTAACTCAGACGTGATGGGTGCCGTGGACACGGTGGTAGGGGAGATCCTGAACCGTTTCCTGGAAGAGAACCCCAAAGAAGCCCGTATCATTATCCAGAAGGTGATTCTGGCGGCTCAGGCCCGTCTGGCGGCCCGCAAGGCCCGTGAGATGGTGCAACGCAAGAACGTGATGGGCGGCTCTGGCTTGCCCGGTAAACTAGCCGACTGTTCTGACAATGACCCGGTAAACTGTGAGTTGTACCTGGTAGAGGGTGACTCAGCGGGTGGTTCTGCCAAGCAGGGTCGTGACCGTAAGTTCCAGGCCATTCTGCCTTTGCGCGGTAAGATCCTGAACGTGGAGAAAGCGCAGGAGCACCGCATCTATGAGAACGACGAGATCAAGAACATGATCACCGCCCTGGGCGTAAGCTTCGGCACTCCGGAAGATGAAAAAGCCCTGAACATGGCCAAACTCCGCTACCACAAGGTCATCATCATGACCGATGCGGACGTAGACGGTTCCCACATCAGAACCCTGATTCTTACCTTCTTCTTCCGCTACATGCGGGACCTGATTGACAACGGCTACGTGTACATTGCATTACCGCCGTTGTACCTGGTGAAGAAAGGCAAGGAAGAGCGTTACTGCTGGACTGAACAGGACCGTCTGGAGGCCATTGCCGAACTGGGCAAAGGCAAAGAGGACAGCGTAGGCGTGCAGCGCTACAAAGGTCTTGGTGAGATGAACCCAGAACAGCTCTGGGAAACCACCATGCGCCCAGACACCCGCAGCTTGAAACGCGTATCTGTTGAATCAGCGGCAGAGGCAGACCATTTGTTCTCTATGTTGATGGGCGATGAAGTAGCCCCCCGCCGTGATTTCATTGAGCGCAATGCCAAATACGCCAAAGTAGACGTATAAGCTTCTGCCACCATATTATGTTGGAAGAGCCTGCTATACGCAGGCTTTTCTATTGCGCATGGGCATAAAAAGTCGTTAATTTAGCTAAAGAAGGCAAAAACGGCCAGGCCGCCCTTGCCAGGAAGAAAAGGAATAGACACGTAACGTTGACCACCTGCTATGAACTTAATCAAGGCCTCGGAACAGATCCGAAGAAGTAACTACATCAGCCGTGACCTTAGTTGGTTGCGGTTCAATTACCGGGTGCTGGGTCTGGCGCGGAACCACCAAACCTCGCTTTTTGACAGGATGAAGTTTCTGGCCATCACCGCCTCTAACTTAGATGAGTTCTTCATGATCAGGGTGGGCAGCTTGTACAACTACATAGACTTCGGCAAGGAACGCATTGACTACTCCGGCCTGCGCGAGATCCCCTTCCGCAAGAAACTGCTGGACCTGGCGCACCGCTTCGTGGGCGACCAATGCCAGGCTTATGAAGACCTGCGCGTAGACTTTGACAAGAACGGGTTCAACATCTGCCGCGTAGATGACCTCACCGAGGCCGAGCGAGTGAAAGCCGCCTCTTATTTCAAGAACACCATCTATCCGCTGCTCACCCCCATGGTGTATGACAGCTACCATGGCTTCCCGCTCATGATGAACCAACTGCTCATCTTTGCGGTGGTCACGCGCACATCAGAGGAAGAGAAGCAGCAGAGCCGGGTCACCTTTGTGCAGGTACCGGGGAATCTGACGCGTTTTTTTGAAATCTCCCGCAAAAACAAGATCATCTTCGTGCCCATAGAGGAGATCATCCGCTGGAACATGGACAAGCTGTTCCGCAACGTGGAGATAGAATCGGTGAACCTGTTCCGGATCACGCGCAACGGCGATTTCACTCTGGAGGAAAGTGATGACATGGACCAGGACTTTGTGCAGGAGGTAAAGCAGAAGCTCAAGAACCGTAAGAAAGGCCGCGTGGTACGCCTGGAGGTGGAGCGCACCCCCTCGCCCTACGTCTTGAAGATGCTGAAAGAGCGCTGGAGCATTGACAACGGCAACATCTTTTCCATTGAGAGGCTTATTGACCTGAAAGCCCTGTGGCAAATCGTGAAGCACCCCCATTTCGCGAACAAGATCCAGCGACCCCCTTCGCCGGTGCCGGCGCCCAGTTTGCCGCCCGGGGCCATGGACAACATCTTTGAGTACCTCAAGCACCATGACGTGCTGCTGCACCACCCGTACAACAGCATTGAGCCGGTGGTGTGCCTCTTGGAGAAAGCTGCAGAAGACCCGTACGTGCTGGGGATCAAGCAAACCATTTACCGCCTGGCAGATAACTCACGGGTAACCGCCGCGTTGCTCAAGGCCGCCGAAAACGGCAAGCATGTCTCGGCGCTGTTAGAGGTGAAAGCCAGGTTTGACGAGGAACGGAACCTCAGGGAAGGGGAGAAGTTGGAGAAAGCCGGCTGTTTCGTGATCTACGGCATCAGCAAGTACAAGACGCACACCAAGATGCTCATGATCATCCGGAAGGAAGGGGAGAAGGTGACGCGTTATGTGCACATTGGCAGCGGGAACTACAACGAGCAGACCAGCCGCATGTACACTGATATCAGCCTGCTCACGACGGATGATGTGTACGGCCATGACGTGTCTGAATTCTTCAATGTGATCACCGGGCACTCGTACCCAGAGAACTATGAATATCTGATCACAGCGCCCAAAGACATGCGGCAGCAGCTCATGGAACTCATCCGGCAGGAGACCCGCAACGCGGAGAACGGTTTACCGGCGGGTATCGTGATCAAGATCAACTCCCTGGAAGACAAGGAAGTCATTGACGAATTCTATGCCGCTTCCCAGGCCGGGGTGCAGGTCCGGCTTATTGTGCGCGGCATCTGCTGCCTGCGGCCGGGCCGCGAAGGGTTGAGTGAGAACATCCAAGTAAGCTCAATTGTAGGGGAATACTTGGAGCATGCGCGCCTGTTCTATTTCCATAACAACGGAAACCCCCAGGTGCTGGGCGGCAGCGCCGATATCATGGTACGCAGCTTTGAGCGCCGCATTGAGGCCCTCTTCCACATTGTGCACGAAGACCTGAAGCGCCAGACCATCAATATCCTGCGCTACAACCTCATGGACAACCAGAATTCCTACATCATGCGCGAAGACGGTTCCTACATCAAACGGCAACCCGCCGAGGGAGAGGAGCCATTCAACATGCACAAGGAATTCTACCACCTATCCATGGATACGGAGGTGGATAGCTGTCTTTTTTAAACTTGTTTTTAAAGAAAGACCTCTGAAACGGAGGCAACAGCAACGGGTAACAGGAGGGCAAGGGCTATGTCTTACCTTGCTGGTATCCTGTCTAGATCAGTTGATAACCCAGGGGCCGCCAATTTCAACTGGCGGCCCCTGGGCTTTTTTCTTTAAGAAGAAGATCAACTGTCTAATTTGAAATGGTGTTGCGTGGGGCCCTGGTGGCGCTCATACAGAGACTGAAGAATACCATCTTTCAGACCAACCTGGGGAACCAACATACTTTCCACGTGGGCCCATTTCATGGCCGAAAGGTAGATCTCAGCGGCCGGCACGATTACATCGGCGCGGTCAGCGTTCAGGAGCATCACCTTTACCCGCTCTTCCATGGAATGGCAGGAGATCCGGTCCACCACTTCCTCAATCTGCTTCCTGAATATGGGCTTGCCGCCCATCTTGCCGGCCATGTCATAGATCTTGTTGATGTTACCCCCGGTGCCAATGGCGCGGGTAACGTGGTGGAGTTTGGCTTTCTCCGTGACCCAGGCCTGCATGTACTGCCATATCTCCATGGACTCGTCGCCCTGCATGTGCCGGATAGAGCCCTGCTCAAAAGACTGCGAGGCCACCTTCATGCGGTTCACGTAGATGTTGAACTCGGTGCTTCCGCCGCCCACGTCAATGTGCAGGTAATTGCGGTCGTCCAGTTGCTGCCGGATGACCAGGTTGATCAGGTCGGCCTCGGTGACCCCGTCAATAACCTGGATCCGCAGGCCCACGCGCTTGTGCACCTCGGCAATGATCTCTGGGGCATTCTTAGCCGACCTCATGGCCGAGGTGGCGCAGACCATGAAATCATGCACCTCGTGCACCTCCATAAGAAGGTGAAGGGCCTGCAGCAGTTTGATGAATTTTTCAGCCTTGGGCCGGGAGATCACCCCAGACGCGAACACGTCTTCGCCCAGCCGCATGGGGTACCGGATGTATTCTACCCGTTTAAACAGGGTGTGGTCTTCAAACTTAAAGATGTTGGAAATCTGGCACCTTACTGCGTTAGATCCTATGTCAATGGCAGCAAGTCTTAGGAATGGTTCAGTAGATTCTGGCATACGCTTGTAAAAATAGAACCAAAACCCTAAACCTGTTACCATGCCGCCGCGGTTTTTGTGGTATTTCTGCAAAATGCAGAAAAAACCAGCAGGCCAAAGGAGACAGCTCTGGGACGTTTGACCACCGGATGGGAGGGGACCCTCGGGGCAAAATATTACGCCTGAAATAGGCAATTATGAAAAAATGTAATACCTTAGCATAAGAACGGTCTCCAGACAGGAAGGCCGTTCTTCTTTTTTAATCGTTGTACTAACCCATTAAAAATATGGCAACAGTATCTTACTACACCCCGGAGGGATTGCAGAAGCTCAAAGAAGAGTTACATGAACTGAAGACGAAAGGACGGTCAGAAGTGGCGCGTCAGTTGGCGGAGGCGCGTGACAAGGGGGACCTGAGTGAGAACGCTGAATATGATGCGGCCAAAGATGCCCAAGGCCATCTTGAATTGAAGATCTCTAAACTGGAAGAGGTGTTGGGCAATGCCCGCCTCATAGATGAATCAAACCTGGACCTCACCAAAGCCCTCATTCTCTCTAAGGTAAAACTGAAGAACCTGGGCAATAACATGGAAATGCTCTACACCCTGGTGGCCGAAGAAGAGGCAAACCTGGCGGCTGGCAAAATCTCCGTGAAATCACCCATTGGCAAAGGCTTGTTAGGCAAGTCAGTAGGGGAGATCGCTGAGATCACCGTGCCAGCTGGTAAACTGCGTTTTGAGATCCTGGAAATATCGCGCTAACCGTTAGGCTATGGAAACCATTTTCTCTAAGATCATCAAAGGCGAGATCCCTGCCTATAAGGTGCTGGAAGATGAGCGTTTTGTAGCGTTTCTAGATGCCTTCCCGTTGGTGAAGGGCCACACCTTGGTTATTCCCAAAGAGCCGGTAGACTATATCTTTGACCTGGACCCAGACACGCTGGGCGATTTGCATAAATTTGCCCAAAAAGTAGCGGTGGGTCTGAAAAAGGTGATTCCCTGCCAGCGGATTAGTGTGGCGGTAGCGGGCCTGGAAGTGCCCCATGCCCATATCCACCTCATACCCATGAATCAGATCTCTGATCTGAGCTTCAGCAATCCTAAACTTAAACTGGAGGCGGAGGAAATGGAGGGGATTGCCGGCCAGATAAAGCAGGCGCTTAAAGTGGGCGGCAGCACCTAGCAGGTAATCTCCGTTGGAAGCGTATCAAAGCAAAGGCAACAAGCCAGGCTTAGGTAGTTCGCTCCGTTTTAGGCAGTTTTTGGATAAACTTTCCTAAAACGGAGCGAATTCCCTTAATACCCTATCAAGAAGGGGCTGTCAGGAGAGGTTATTTAGACATCCGGTCTGGATTTTCCGTGAGGAAAGCCTTCCATGATTTTCCCCCGGCCTTTTGATTGGCTCCTTGGGAGTAATGGTGGCAGAGCGCAACCGCCAGGGCATCCGTTGAATCTAAAAACTTAGGGGCTTCTTTGATCTTGAGGATCTGAAGCAGCATAGCGGCCACCTGTTCTTTGGAGGCGTTCCCGTTGCCGGTCACTGATTGTTTGATTTTCTTTGGGGCATATTCCACGTACGGAATGTCACGGGAAAGAGCCGCCGCAATGGCCACCCCTTGGGCCCGGCCCAGTTTCAGCATAGATTGCACGTTGGTGCCGTAGAAAGGGGCCTCAATAGCCATCTCGTCGGGCAGGTATTCCGTGATCAAGCGCAGGGTGCTGTCAAAGATCTTTTTTAGCTTTACGGCGTGGTTGCTGTAACTCTTGAGCTGGAGAACCCCGTACTGGAGAACTGTGATTTTGGCGCCGTTCACCTCAATGAGGCCATAGCCCATGACATTAGTGCCAGGGTCAATGCCTAAGATTAACTTATTATTCGGAAGAACTGCGGAGGAATGAATCATGAAGGGCAAAAATACGAACAATCTGCCAAACTGCGGGTATCGCGGCGGCATTTGGTGCTGCTAGGCAAGCTGCTTGTCCTGGGGCTCACGCTCTACTACCTCCGTCAGGCCATTCTGGAAGCCAGCACCCATTCTACTTTTTCCTGGGGAACCCTGCGGCAAATCTGGGAGACCAAGGGGGTGGCCCTGTTTCTGGCGGTAACCCTGCTGCCCGTGAACTGGGGCGTGGAGGCCTATAAGTGGCAGTACCTCTCCAAGAAACTGGAGAAAACCTCTTTCCTGGAGGCGTACCGTGCCGTGTTGGTGGGCCTTACCCTGGGTTTTGTGACCCCCAACCGCATGGGGGATTACGCCGGCAGAATCCTGTCTTTGCACCAACCCCACCGGGCAGATGCCATTGGCGCCATTCTGCTGGGTAGGCTGTGCCAGCTGTATGCCACCGTGTTGGTAGGCTCAGGGGCTATTGCGTATTTCACTTTCAAATACTATGTTCCCTTGGCCTCTCCGGCGGGTTTCTCTATCTGCCTGGCCTTGCTGCTGTTGAACGGATGGGCGTTGGCGCTGTTGTTCAGTTTTCATTGGGCGGTGGCGCTGCTAACCCGGGTCTCCTTCCTGCGGAAATGGGTCCATTATTTCTCCGTAATGGGCACCTATTCCCCTGCTGAGTTAACCAGGGTCCTGCTGGTTTCAGGGGCGAGGTACGGGGTGTTCATGGCGCAGTTTGTAGCCTTGCTCTGGGCCTTTGGCGTGCACCTAACGGCGGAAGAATACGTGTGGGGAGTAGGGGCTACGTTCCTGCTCAAATCTGCGGTGCCCTCTATCAATGCGTTGGCAGACATTGGCATGCGGGAGCTCTCGGCCATGCATTTCTTCGGGCTCATGGGGCAGGACACGCTGCTGGTGCTGGGCGCCAGCCTCACCCTCTGGACTTTGAACATTGCTTTGCCAAGTTTCCTGGGTCTGGTGTTCGTGCTGCCCCTTAAACTTTCCCCTTCCCGATGAGCCTGCTGGTGTTGTTCCTGGTGGTGGTCTATGCCGGTATTGTGCTACGGTGCTGGTACGCCTGGAAAACCCTGCCGGAAGTTGAATTAAACCCTCAAACGCCCACCACCTTTTTCACGGTGATCCTGCCGGTGCGCAACGAGGCCCACAACCTGCTGGCCCTGCTGCGGGACCTGGAAGGACAGCAATATCCTGCCCACCAGTTTGAGGTGCTGGTGGTAGATGACCATTCTGAAGATGGCACGCCAGACGTGGTGCGGCAGTTCCAGGAATCCAGCGACCTTCCCCTTCGGCTCCTGTTGTTGAGCCATTTTCCGGGAAAGAGGCAGAAAAAGGCGGCTGTAGAAATTGGCATCTCTTATGCTAAGGGGGATTGGATCGCCTGCACCGACGGGGATTGCCGGCTCTCACCGCTTTGGCTTCAGGCATTGAACCAAGTGAGGCAGAACCAAAAGCCAAAATTCATCAGTGGCCCCGTGGTCTATTCTCCGTTGGGTACTTTTTGGGAGCGGCTGCAGGCCCTGGAGTTCTCGGCTTTGGTGGGGGTGGGCGCCGCCTCCATCGCCTTGCAGAAACCTACCATGTGCAATGGCGCCAACCTGGCCTATGAAAAGGCCGCTTTCTACGCCGTAGAGGGCTATGCCGGAAATGAACAAGTCCCTTCCGGCGACGATGAGTTTTTGCTACATAAAATCCATCAGCGGTTTCCCGGGCAGGTAGCTTTCGCCAAAGCCAAAGAAGCCCTAGTCCAGACACCGGCGGCCGCTTCAGTGACCCAATTCGTGAACCAAAGGATCAGGTGGGCGAGCAAATGGCGGCATTATGAGACCCTTTCCTCGCAGATGCTGGCGGTAGTGGTGTTAGGGGCCAATGTGGCAGTCATGGGCACTTTGGGGGCTGCTCTTGCCCAAACTTGGGAATGGTCTTTTTTCATGATCGTATTACTACTGAAATTGGGTGCTGATGCCGTACTTTTAAACCAAATATTGGGGTTTTACCATAAAAAGAAGCTACTTTCGCTTCTTTGGTTCTTACAACTGGTGTATGTGCCTTATATCCTATTAAGTTCTTTTCTAGGATGGAAAGGGAAGTACCACTGGAAGGGCCGGCAACTAAGAACGGCATGACAGATCAGGAATTCGATATCATAGATGAGCTCTATTTTGTTACCTCTTTTGAAGAACTGCGGCAAAAGCTTCAGATGCCGGAACCAGAGCTGCGTCACGCTTTGAGGAGCCTGGTAGGCATGAACTTTGTCAAGTGCCTGTTTCCCAACCAGGACTCAGAGGTGCCTTTTGACCCGGAGCATTTTGACCGGGAAGGCCACCGGTATTATTTCCTGGCAACCAAAGAAGGGCTGCTTGCCCATAACCTGAGGTGATGGCCCCCGGCCTCTGAAAAACTTTTTATAGGGAAAGATGTTCCGTTTTCTGTCCCCGGGCCCGGCCGTTGAAGACCGTTTCACTGGTGTTTTTACAGAAACAGCATATAAGAGTAACCCTTCTGGGCGTTTTAACTGAGTAAAACTGTACCTGTGCTTGGTTCCTGAAGCAGGTTGTTTAGGTTTGAGGGGAATTTGGAGGGAAGGAGCCATTAATGTCTATAACTAATGTCAGATTTGAAGTTTCCTACAGTTGAGCAAGAGTTAAACCTGAAGAAGTTGGAGCTGGCAGCACTGTTGGAAATCACCAAAGCCATCAATAACAACCTTCCGGAGGAAGCGCTGTACAAGATCTACCATTTCACCCTTTTAGCCCAACTCAACATCAGAAGGCTTTCCCTTTTCCTGATTGATGAGGAATGGGAATGCAAGGTCTGTTTCGGCACCTCGCATAATTTCAGGGAGATTGAATTACCGCCCGCCATCACGGAGCTGCGGGAAATCTCCTCGCTGGCCACCCTTCAGGTAGACCGGCGGTGGCAGGAGTTTGAGACGGTCATCCCCATCATGCACAACAACCGCATTCTGGCGTTTGTGATGATTGGCAACGTGAACACCTACTATACCACGCTGGGGGCCCTGAGCTTTGTGCAGACCTTGAGCAACATCATTCTGGTGGCCATGGAGAACCGCCGCCTGGAGCGCCACCGGCTTACCCAGGAGGCCATGCGCAAGGAGATTGAGATTGCCCGCGAGGTACAGAACATGCTCTTCCCTAAGGCACTGCCCAACAACCAGGATGTCACCATCCATGCCACTTATATCCCGCACTCTTCCATTGGCGGTGATTACTATGATTTTATTCCCATAGACCAGGACCAGTTCCTGTTCTGCGTGGCAGACGTGTCAGGGAAAGGCGTACCAGCCTCTTTGCTGATGTCTAATTTCCAGGCCGGTCTGCGCACCATCTTGCGGCAGACCACCAACCTTTTTACCGTGGTGCGGGAGTTGAATGACCTTATTTACCGCAACGCCATCGCGGAGAAGTTTATCACCTGTTTTCTGGGAATCTACAACAGAAACACCCGCGAGCTAAGTTACGTGAATGCCGGGCACAACGCGTCCATCCTCCTTTTTGAGGATAATTCTTACCAGTTGCTGGAGGAAGGGTGCACCATGTTGGGTATTCTGGATGAGCTGCCGTTTCTGAACGTGACCACGGTTTTTGTGCCGCACAACTCAATTGTGTTCTGCTATACAGATGGCCTCACAGAGGTTTTCAACTTTGAGGAGGATGAGTTCGGGATTGAGAACACGATCAGGGTCTTGCAGGACTGCCGGTTTGTGAGCTCCAAAAACATCCACCGGCACCTGTTGCAGGAAATCAATAGCTACAACAGTGGCACCTCGTTCAGTGATGACATCACGCTGCTTTCGTGCCGGTTTAAGTAAAGTATCCTGTAAATTGAATTAAGAGCTTTATAATCAAGTAATTTAAAAGGAAAGGCTGGGCTTGTTTTTAACGTTTTTTCCAAAAAATAGCCCCGAAATCTGACAGGAAAAAGTAGGAGGGGAGGCAGGGCGTGGGAACCTTGCCGGCCACTGCGTCACCATAAAACTTACCATATCCAGTGATCCGTTTCCACCAGCGTCCGCCCGTGCTGCCTTGGTTTTTGCCCAAGGTGTGGTGGGACAGAGCGGGTGCTGAAAAGACCCTTTACCTCACCTTTGATGACGGCCCTATTCCAGAAGTGACACCCTTCGTACTGGAGCAACTGGCCCTTTTTGGGGCCCAAGCTACTTTCTTCTGCGTGGGCGAGAACCTGGAACGCCATGCGGCTGTGGCCAAGCAAGCATTAGCTCAGGGGCACCGGTTGGCCAACCATACGCAGCAGCACGTGAAGGCCTGGCACCTGTCGCCGGAGGCGTATCTGGAGCAGGTAGCGCAATGCCAGGCGGTATTGAAAGAACTTGGCGCAGAAACGGCAGGCCCTAAACTATTCAGGCCCCCTTATGGGCAAATGACCCCGTGGCACCTACGGCTGCTACAACCCGCCTATCAGGTGGTGATGTGGAACATGCTCACCTATGATTTTGACGAAACCTTGTCGCCGGAAACATGTTTACGAAAAGCGGTTTCCTTTTGCAAGCCGGGTTCTGTGGTGGTGTTCCATGACAGCCTGAAGGCCGAAAAGAACCTGCGGTATGTGTTGCCCCGGCTCTTGCGCCATTTCTCTGACCAAGGCTTTTCCTTTAAAACCCTCTAGCAGATGCTTTTTTCCTCGGTTTTCCTGGTCGTGTACTTCCTGCTTTTCCTGGCCCTGCTGGGGTTGTGGGGAAGCCGGAAACCAAAAGCGGTACCACTTCTCCAGGAATTCCCCCGGGTAAGCATCCTCATCGCCGCGCGGAACGAGGAAGAGAATATCCATACCTGCCTCACCGCTATCAGCCGTCTACACTACCCCAAAGACAAACTGGAGGTGTTGGTGGGTGATGACCGTTCCTCAGACCAAACCAGGCATCTGGTGGAACAGTTTTCCCAAGATCATCCCTACGTGCGGTGCCTGCCCATTCTGGAAACCCTCCCCAATACCAAAGGCAAAGCGAACGTGTTGGCCCAACTGGCGCACCACGCCACCACCGAGTACTTCTTCATCACCGATGCTGATATTGAGGTGCCAACCACCTGGGTGGAAACCATGCTCCAACACCTGAAGCCCTGGACCGGCATTGTGACGGGTATCACCACCACCAAAGGGGGAAGCCTCTTTGAGCGGCTGCAAACCCTGGATTGGCTGTATAACCTGGGCCTCATGCAGGTAGTGGCCGATCAGGGAGTACCCGTGTCTACCATGGGAAACAACATGCTGGTGACGCGTCAGGCGTATGAGGGTGTGGGTGGATTTGAGGGAATCCCCTTTTCCATCACCGAAGACGTGCAGCTTTTCCGGCAGGTTTTAGAAAAAGGCTTTAAAACCGGCAACGTGTACGATCCAGCGGTATTGGCTTGGTCTGCCCCGGCCCCCAACCTGGGAACCTTGTTGCACCAGCGGCGGCGGTGGATGCGGGGCTCAGTGCATTTGCCCTGGTACATGCTGCTTTTGTTTGTGGTGCATTCCTCTTACTACCCGGTCTGGCTGCCGTACTTTCTGCATACTTCCATGGGAGTCTTTGCCGCTATTTTTGCTTTCAAGGTTCTGCTCCAAAGCCTCTTTGTACTGGTGTGTGCCCATCGGGTGGGGGTGAAAGTGAAAGGGCTGGACCTTTTCTTTTTGGAATTCTATCTCTTGTTCACTTCAATGGTGTTGATCATTTTTTTCTTCCTGCCCCTAAAGATCCGGTGGAAGGGAAGGCTATATTAAGAGAACTGGAAACAGAATTATTTATCTTTGCCTTTTTACGCCTGTTTCTTTTAAACAAGCCTAGAAACAGGTTCAGCAGAAGCCATATCCATGACCTATATAGATTCGCACGCGCATGTGTTTTCCCCTGAGTTTTTACAGGACCGGGAGGAAATGCTGCAACGTGCCCTTGATGCCCATGTGGCGGAGGTGTACATGCCCAACATAGACTTAGCCTCTATTCCTGCCATGTTGGAAATTGAGAAAAACCACCCGTGGTGCCACGCGCTTTTAGGCCTTCATCCCTGCCATGTGTTCCAGGATTACAAGGAAGTTTTAGCTGAAATGGAAGAGTGGCTGGAGCGGCGACCTTTTAAAGGAATAGGTGAGACGGGTCTGGATTATTACTGGGACAAGACCTTTGTGCAGGAGCAGAAAGAGGCGCTGCGCATTCAGTGCGGGTGGGCCAAACGCCTCCAAATCCCTATTGTGCTGCACACCCGAGACGCCTTCCCGGATACCCTGGAGATTATCCGTGAACAGCAGGACGGTACTTTGCGGGGCATTTTCCATTGTTTCTCTGGCAGCGTAGAAGAGGCCCAGGCTGCTGTAGACGTGAACTTCCTGCTGGGCATTGGCGGGGTGAGCACCTTCAAAAATGGGGGCCTGGAACCGGTTTTACAGGCAATTGACTTAAAACACATAGTATTGGAAACCGACAGTCCGTATCTTGCGCCGGTTCCCAAGCGCGGAAGAAGGAATGAGCCTGCTTACCTTCCGTATGTGGCGGCCCGCATTTCAGAAATCAAATCTTGTACTTTAGATGAGGTAGCAGCGGTTACTACGGCCAACGCACAAAACCTCTTTGCCTAATTCTATGAAGTTTTTAAAGGTAAATATCAATACGGCAGCCCCGCGTGACCCAGAGGCTTCCATTTTGCTTATTTACACCGGCGGTACCATAGGCATGGTCTCTGACAAGGAAGACCACCATCTGGTGCCTTTTGATTTTAGTGAGGTCATCC
This sequence comes from Rufibacter glacialis, assembly GCF_008271745.1. Taxonomy (GTDB): domain Bacteria; phylum Bacteroidota; class Bacteroidia; order Cytophagales; family Hymenobacteraceae; genus Nibribacter; species Nibribacter glacialis. The sequence goes on from NZ_VKKZ01000023.1 coordinate 149,856, forward strand.
ATCGGGTCCCCGAGATCAGGCAGTTCAAGGTTATGCTTACGGTGCTCAGCCTGGACCCGCCTATTGATTCGTCTAATGTGGGCGTAGAACATTGGGTTAAGTTGGCGCAGGTAATCCAGGTGAATTACCATGAGTATGACGGCTTCGTGATCCTGCACGGCACTGATACCATGGCCTACAGCGCCTCGGCCCTGAGCTTTCTGCTTGAGAATTTAGGAAAACCCGTTATTTTCACTGGTGCGCAGGTGCCCATCGGTCGTATGCGCACGGATGCCCGTCGTAACATCATCACCGCCCTGGAAATAGCCTCAGCCCACCGGAAGGGAAGGGCCCTGGTGCCAGAGGTGTCTATTTTCTTCAATACCGTTCTACTGCGGGGTAACCGTTCTACCAAAGTGGAAAGCCGCCATTTTAACGCCTTCCATTCGGGCAAATACCCGCAGTTGGCCAAAGCGGGCATTGACATTGAATACAACAACTCGGTCATTCTGCCGGCGCCATCCCAATCCCTCCGGATTTACCAGGAGCTGGAAAGCCAGGTGGCGGTGATGAAGCTTTTCCCGGGTATCAACCAGTCGTTGGTAGAAGCCATGCTGAAAGCGGAGGGGTTGAAAGGACTGGTGTTGGAAACCTTTGGCGCCGGAAATGCCCCCACCTATCCCTGGTTTCTGAAACTGTTGCGGGAAGCGGTGGACCGGGGCATCACCATTTTGAACGTGTCACAGTGTGAAGAAGGGGAAGTGCACCAAGGCCAATATGAAACCAGCCTCTACCTCAAAGAAATGGGCGTGATTGGGGGGTCTGACATTAGCACCGAAGCTGCCATCACAAAGATGATGTTTGTCCTGGCCCAGGAAGTTCCCCACCCGGAAAAGGTGCGGATGCTGGAGATGGATTTACGCGGGGAAATGACGCTCCGGAACTAAATAGAAAAATGATGGGGCGGGGGTTGCAAATACCGCTCCTTCTGCCTTTCTTTGCATTCCGAAAAAGAAGACCCCGGAGAGGTGTCAGAGTGGTCGAACGAGCACGCCTGGAAAGTGTGTATACTGGTAACGGTATCGAGGGTTCGAATCCCTCCCTCTCCGCTGAAACAAAAAGCCCTGTAAGTTGATACTTGCAGGGCTTTTTGTTTTCTAGTTTATTGATCAGCAAAAAGGACGTCTAAAATAAACAGTACCCAGAGGTGGTAGGCTACCTGAAAGTAAATCCATAAAACTTACCTGGTATTCTGCCTTCCTGGGCAAATGAAGTTGGACCGGCAGCGTCTGTCTTCTGTGGCAAGGTGGCTACCTTTATTGATAATCAGTCCTTCAGAAAAGTCCTGAAGCCTTACTAGCCAAAACTGCCTTGCCTTGGTTGAAGAAAAGAGAAGGCCAAAAGCTTTCTTCGCCTCTCTTTGTTGGGGCCTTAGCTATCTGGAAGTTTAACTCAAGCGGCTTTTCCAGTTATTCCATTTTAGAAGCTGGTTTTGGTTTAAGACGGCTTCTATTTTCTGAAGAAGCTCCTGTCGGCATTTCCTTACCAGGCGCATCTGCCTTTGTTTTACCTCATGCTTCTCCAATTCTGCTTTGAGGGAAGCGCGTAATTTGGCTAGATTTTCTTCCAGCTGTGGTTTCGTTATTTTACCCGCCTTATAAGCTATAATGTACTCTTCCCGCGCAGCGTTCGCTTTGCGCAATAAGTCATGGTGCAGGCTATGGATACGGTCAATGGAGGGGGCTATACAGGCATTATGTTGCTGAACGAACCCTTTGACAGCCGTTTTTTGGTTTTCATCAAGGCCTAAATGCTGGAGCGCGCGCTTCAAGGTCTCCATTTTTTCCTTACTGGTTTCCCGGGGCGTACAGGTAAAGGCAGTAGCCTCAGAGCCAAGTGAAACCTCAGGGGCTTCCAGTTCGGTTAGGTCAACCAGTTGATAATCCGCGGTTGCAAACTCAGTGGTAGCCGGCATTGGGGCTTCCTCTTGCTGGCAGGCGGAAAAAGAAAGAAACACTGGCAAAGCCAGCATGCAACACATCTGTCTCATTTTCATCATAGGTGTAAAGTTTTGGTTCAATAGGATTAGTTTAGTGGGCTTTGGAATTGGGGTAATCTTGGCAAGCCAGAAGCTAGAACAGCCGTTCTATTTTATTGCTTCTGGCTTTCCTTCTTTAGGAGGTGGGAAAACTGGAAAGGTTAAATGCAGTTGAAAAAAAACTTTGCGGGAAAGAGATTTTTGCTTGATAGTGGAGGAACCGGTACTTCCTGAAAATTATCATCTTGGCAGGATTTAACTTTTCAAGGGCTTTAGACTCTAAGCAATATGAGTGAATATTACATGAACTGGGGGGAATGAATGAGGCAACAGATGAGCAGATCTTGTTTTTGTTTCAGAACCCAGGCACCAAAGACAAGGGCTTTACCTTGTTGATGGACCGGTACAACCGCCGTATTTACTGGCATATCCGGCGGCTGGTAGTTGCCCATGAAGACGCACAGGACCTGCTGCAGGAAACTTTCATCAATGTGTACAAGCACCTGCACACTTTTAACGGTGACAGTAAATTGTATACTTGGCTATACCGGGTAGCCACGAATGAGTGCCTCCGGTTATTTAAGGAACGCAAACGGTTTTTGGGCTCTTTTGAGGAAATCAGCGAGAAACTGGTAGATACCTTACATGAGAACAGCACCCTGGAAAGTGATCAGGTGTTGGTGCGCTTACAGGAGGCTATCCTACGATTGCCAGAGAAGCAGCGGCTGGTGTTTACCCTTCGGTATTATGATGAGTTGCCTTATGAGGAAATAAGCAAGATCCTGGACAGTTCCGTGTCTTCGCTTAAAACCAATTACCACTTGGCCAGCAGTAAAGTCAAGGCATTTATGATCAAAGAAGCATGAAAGAAGAATTTGATTTGGATAAACCCCAGAAGCCAATGCCTTACCAGGTGCCTCCTGGTTTCTTTGAAGGCATAACGCATGCCACTCTTAAAGAGGCTAAAAGGAGAGAGGCTGCCACTGCTACCCCTAAATCTGCCTTCCCCTGGCAAATTTGGGCTATGGCCGCAAGTGTGGCGGTGCTTTTGGCGGTAGGTTATTTTCTTTGGGCAGACGCACCCACCACCCGCCAACCTATTGCCAAGGCAGGTGGGCAACATGCCCCTGTAGCGCGACATGAAGCTAAACCCGTGTTAGCTCCTCCGGTAACGCCTAAAGCACAGAAGAAAATTGAGTCTAAACCCGAGGCAGCAATGGCCCAGGAAAAAGCTTCGAATCGGGAACCAAGGCTTGCTACAAGAAAATTGGAAGCTGGACCAGAAGAATCATTAGATAATCTTTTAGCCAGCCTTTCTGATGAGGAAGTGGCGGAGTTAGCTGCCATTGCGGCCTCAGAGACCTACGTTTACGAAGAAAGCCTCCAATAATGAAAGTTTATAGAACCTTGATGCTGCTAGGGATTGGTTTGCTGCTGGTAGTTTCCGGCCAGGCCCAGGACCTCAGAAATAATCCTCAACTACAGGAGCGCCTCACGCAAGTGAAATTGCGCGAGATCCAGAAAACCCTACTGCTGGAGGAGGAAAAGATGAAAGCGCTCAGCCCTATCTACAGGCGGTATGAAAGCGAGGTGAATAGCATCCACCTCGCCCGTCAGGCAAGGCCTAAGGGCACCAGCCTCCAGAGCCTTTCCGCAGAGGAAGCCGATAAGCTGGTGGCGCAGCAGTTAGACAATGCCGTGAAGCTAAGTACCATCCGAAAGAATTATTACCCAGAATTCAAGACGGTCTTAACAGCACAACAGGTCATGACCTTATTTAAGGCAGAAGCGCAGATCAGAAGGCGCGTTATGCTGGAGATGAGAAGGCGAATGGGGAATAGAGCAAAGTAAGGACTTTGGCATCTTTCCGTTTAGGGGCTGATTTTATTTAAAAGCACCTTAAACGAGACCTAGCTTCTTTTTATCCTGCGGGAAAAGTAAAGTGAAAGAATCTCTCTGCCTGAGGAAGTTGCCCCGAATGCGACTTCCCCGCTTTCAGGTTTTAGTTGGTTCCAGTTGTAAGTTCTCTCTCTTTGGTGGGGTAGTAAGTTTTCTTTACCAACCTGATTAAATAATTTACCATCAGGAGGGAAAGAGCATAAGGCTTGACCTGAAGGAATTAATATTGGTCGGTGGCAGGTAAAATATTCAGGGAAAAAGGCTTGGTAGAGGTAGGCCAAAAAAAAGCCTGCCGGTGACAAGCCGGCAGGCAACAGACAAACAACAAAAAAACTGAAACAAAATACTAACTTCCGCATGGGGGATACAGAAGACAACTCAAAAACTAATATCGAATACCTGGATGACCAGTTAAAGAATCAAATTCAAAGGTTCCTAAAAAGAAGCCGTCTAAAACAAACCCTTCAGAAGAAGGACGGTTAGCGAAAAGAGGAGCTATCCCTGCGATACTGGCAGAATGGTTTTCTACCCTCACCAACCCTGTAGGATAAGTCTGCCCACCTGGCTTCTTAGTAGCCATCAACATCACCTTTGGTGAAGCCTGCTTGTAAGCATTTATAAAACTTATCCCTGTAACACTCATTTCCTTTTGCTCTTTATTATGATACAATAATACTGGGTGTGATGAGCGTAAAATAGGAAAGGGTTTAGTAGTAGGTAACTATAAAATAAACCATATCACCTATAATTTATAAAAGAAAAACCCACTATAAGGCTTTGTTAAAGCCTTATAGTGGGTTTAATAAGGATGAGTAATTAATAGATAAGCTTATTTTGTAACAGATGCTTGGGTGCTCCGGGCGGAAAATCTGTTCCCCAATGTCTGCAGACTTAGGATGCTGAAAAGAAGGGTAATGGCGGGGAAAAGGAAAATCCACCAGGCTTCATAAGAATACCGTGCGTTGGCCAATAATTTCCCCCAGGAGGGTACATCTGCCGGGATTCCAATACCTAAATAGGCCAAAGTAGACCCTATGCCTAACAAGCCAGAGGCTGCAAAGCAAAAATTAGTCAAAATTGGTCCTTTGATGGAAGGCCACAAAAACTGAACGAATACCTTCCGGAAGGGAATTCCTAGAGCGCGGGTAGCCTCATAATAGGTTTCCTCCTTCAGTTGTAATACACTGGCCCGGGCAATACGGGCAGGCAGTACCCAATACGTAACGCAAATCCAACCCATCAAACTATAGAGGGAGAAGGGAGTGAAGGCACTCAGGATGAGTAGAAGGAGCAATTTGGGTAAGGTGGACCAAATATTTATTATTTTCAACAAAGCTCCTTCTATAGGGATGGCTACTTCATTTTTCCCTCTTTTTAGGCCTTTTGGCACCTTCATACCCCATAACAGGAACAGCAAGAAAACTAAAACTCCCTCATAACCATACCTAAGGTAGGATAGGGAATAGGTGGTAATCGCCCAGTTTACCGCACCCTTGAAATAGAAATAGAGAAAACCCAAGAAAAGAAGGACCAGTATTTTCCAGAGGGAAACTTTGAGTCCTGAATTACCTAAGATTGCCGCACTGGTCCCGGCCACCACCCCCAGTAAAGTAGCCAGAGAAAGTGGCGGAATGGCCAGAAGCCAAGCGGTGCGGCAACTGAGTAAAAGATAAAAAAGTAAATCGCGGCCTAAATGATCTGTTCCCAGAAGATGGGCCACGGAGGTAAAGGGAGGCAAAAACGCCCGCTCCGGATGGGCCTGAGGTTCCTGCCCGAAGAGCGTGATGGCTTGAGCAGCAAGTGCTGCGCCTGAAAAAAGAAGAAACCAGGTAAGAGACAGTTTTTCTCCCCTGGTAAATGTCCGCTTTTTGATTTCTTTCCCCATGCCAGCTGCTTAAATCGTTTTCATGCGTGGGTCCAGAATATTCAGGGTGAAATCTGTTAATGCTACTATGGCTAACCGGAACAGCAATAACAGAAGTGTGAGGCCTACCATCACCGGATAATCCGCGGTAAGAATAGAATTGGTGTATAGGCTGCCAATACCGTGTAAGGAAAAAGTGATTTCCACTACCAATACACCAGCCACCAAACTTATAATTACCTCACTGATAATGGTAAGAGTAGGAGCTAAAGTGTTGGGAAGAGCATGCCGCCATAGAGTTCTCTTTGGAGATAATCCCTTGCCAATGGCTGTACGGTGATAAAACCTGTCCTTTTGCTCAATTAACCCTCGGGTGAATTGTAAGGAAAGGTGGGGGATCACAAACAAAGCAATGCAAAGGCTGCTCAATAAGAGGGCAGGGTCCAGAAGCAAATGCCAAGGGGTAGAAGATCCGTCTGGAGGCAAAGAAGAAGAAAGCGATCCCCCAAAGGCCAAATACACAGCAAAGATGGCCAAGGCAATAAGAAACCCAGGAATACTGTCAAGTATGTACAGGAACTTCTGACACACCTGGGTGAAGAGAGAACCGGGGTTCTGGGAGAAGTGAATCCCGGCAAAGAACGATACCAATAATGCGGTGGCGAGGCCTGTCAGGGCCAGTAAAACCGATACCTGGAAAGCAGGTTTGATTTTGTCTAAGACAGGGGAATGATCCTGGGTAGAGATGCCTAGGTTTCCTGAAAAAAGGCTCTTCAGCCATTGGTGGTAAATATTATTCGTTCCTTCCCAACTCAAAACCGGGAAAGAATAATAGACAGGGGCCGTGGCTTTTTGGAGAGTCTCCCAGGCAAGCTCTAGTTTAGAACCCGATTTGGTAAAACCGGCCGGAAAAAGAGTAGAAGCCTCCTTTGCTTCGGGCGAAAGGGAGGTGGCTACAACCTGCACAGCCCAGGCATTTAATAATTCTCGGTGTTTACGTTTTTCTGTTGGGGTAGCTTGCTTCACCCACGCCTGCCATAAGGAAAAGAAAGCCAAGGTGGGGGAGGCGCCATGTTTCCTTAAGGCAGCCGTTGCCCAAAGGGCATCTTCCGGAGGAAATGCGAGTGCCTTTGCCAATGACTCACCATAAGAAGTAATGCTGCTGTAGAATAACGGCAGGTGCAACCCCATCCTTTTCAAAAAGTCCCCTCTGATCCTTTGAAGGGTTTCCGCATTGGTGCTTCCGTAGACTGCTGCATCAGCTTCCTGCATTCCCTTGGGAGATCTGGCTGCGGGTAAGAGTTGGCTCAGTAAAAAAACGAAAGAAACAGTAAACCAAACGGTCAGGAAGAACCTTAGCAGCTGCAGGCAGACCTTTTGAAAGGACATGGAAGTTTATTTCTTTTTTACGAACCTGGTGACATCATACCCCGGTTTGATGCCTGACACCACCACGGAGTCGATTTGTTTGGAAATCGCCATTTTGTTCTGGAGGAAATATAAAAAAATCAAATTGCTTTCTTCCTGCATCTTTTCCTGGAGTTTTTTCAGAAGCACTGCCTTTTCAGCTGGATCTTCCTCTTTTGCTATCCTCTCCAATAACTCATCCGTGGCCGGGGTGCCGAACCCTGTCACATTGGCCCCGCCCGTATGAGTGTTTGAAGTATGGAAAAGATGAATAAAATTATAAGAATAAGGATTCCCTACCAATGTTCTTATAAACAAATCGTAATCTCTATTATTCAGCTTTTCCCCAATCTGACTGCTTTCTAAGGCTTGAAGATTAATTTTAATTCCTAAAGACTGCGCATTTTGTTTAAATAACAACGCAATATTTTCAGATTCTGAATTGCCTCCCCTATATAATAAGGACAAGGTTAATGTTTCATCATTGCGGCCATTCTTTCGTTTCCACCCGGCAGGTGTTTGCTTCCATCCTGCCTTATTTAAAAGACGGTGCGCCTCCTTCACATCAAAAGGAAAGGGTTTAAGATTGGTATGGTAATATTGTTTCTCATGGGGATGTACAATACCTACGGTAGAGTTTGCAAATCCCCCTTGTAATACTTGGATTAGTTCTGGGATATTTACGAGGTGGGCTAAAGCCTGTCTTGTTAGGTTATCCTTTAAATAACTTTTATTTCCATTTATACCTATAAAAGCTAAATCATAAGAAGGAGAAGAATAAAAGTTAAATGCTTGATTGTATTTTTTATCCTTCTTCATTTCAATAAATGGAACAACAGGAATATTATCCATCAGATCCAATTGTTTTGTCTTTAAAGCAAGCAAAGCAGCCGCATTATCAGGAATAACTTGAAAAACTATTTTTGAAGGTTTGGAATTAAAAACAGATTTGCCTTTGCTGACTTTGTTGCCCCACCAATTACTTTTTTTATCAAGTATCAAGATTTGGCCGGTTTTCCAATTGCTGAGTCTGTAAGGCCCACTGCCTTTTACAAAGGAAGTGTCCCTTGCCATTGCTTTTTGGTTGATAAAGCTGGCATATGATTTAAATGTATTTGAGGTAGCCAGGGAATCAAATTTATCCCTGACTAATTTCAACGGTATAGAAGAGAGTACACTATTTGGGTCAAATATGTAGGCAGGAAGTACAAAGAAGTCTCCTGCCATCAATTTCATTTCTGTTGAATATCCTGAACATACAATTGTCAATCGTTTTGGATGGGAAGAATAAAGCTTTATGTCCTTGATAAAATCAAATTGTGCTCTCCATCGCTCATTGTCTAAAAGAGGGCTGTGGATTAATTTCAAAGATAAAGCCACATCATGCGCCGTAACAGGTGATCCGTTATCCCATTGTGCTTCTGGCCTAATTTCAAATGTGAAATAAGACATCGAATCCTTTCTTTCAATAAGAGGCAACTCGGCCGCCAATAAGGGCTGTATGGATTTATCCTTTAGTTCAGTAGCTAAAAGGCTTTGAAACAGATAATTCAGGATTTGAATTTTTGGTGCACTCCCTGGACTTAGGGGGTGAAGTGATTCAGGGTCTTGGGCTAACCGGATATTAATAGCTGGTTCCTGAGTGGGAGCTGTACACGATAACAGCCAAAAAAATATAATGCCAAGGCTGTTTGCGCAGTAATTTTTCATAGAGAGCAAAAGGTTTAGGCATATGCCCTGCTCAATATTACTAAACTTGCCTCAAATAGCCTTGGCCTTTTATATCGCTTGATAAGATAATAAAACCCTCTATTTTAAAGAATAAGTTGTATCTGCCTCTTTATTAGTCTCTTGTGTCCCAAGTGCCAGATCCGCCATAACCTGTCTCACCAGGATTTGTTTCTCCTGTAACTGTTGATGTGCTTTCCGAACTTGTAGTAGAATTGGTGGAGTAAGCAGAAGTGGTGCCTACATTATTATCAGAGGCTTTCTGTTCAGTTGTGCTTCCAGTAAGAAGAGACAGTTGCAATAAAAGGGCGAGTAATAAATCTATCATGGTTCCTTAGGTTTAAAGTACACCACAAAAGTGGAGGGTTTGAAAGAGGTTTTAAAGGAAATATTATGTATTTTCGTAACTATAAATATTATGTATAAAAATATAATAAAAGCAATAAAAAATGTTTACTTAAACGGTAATCCCCTTTTTGCATAATGTTTGTTTTAGATTTTTTATAGTATAATCAATACCATGAATATCTATAAATTTAGAATTTTTGCCATTAATAACAATAAATGTTTGAAGGTTCCCCATATATAAATCTTATATATATTATTAATGGAAGAATTAATTAAACTAGTCCAAATAGTGGAAAAGAGGATTGGGCTGCCTTCCCACTTATTTTCCAAAAAGTCAAAAGAACTTCGGTTGTATCAAGAGATAGCATTAGGGAAGATAACTAATGATTCCTCGGCTAATTCCCTTTTATATACTGATTCTAAAGAAAAAGGGGGACTGAAAATGATCAAATCCCGATTAAGAAGGAAATTGATGAACCAACTTTTTCTTGTGGGTAGCAGAAACGAACAAATGCAGGTTTCCCATACCGTAGAGCAAAGTTGTTTAGCGAAACTTCTACAGGCAAGAGTACTGATTGATGCCGGAGGAAGTGACCTTGCTCTGCCATTGCTCAAACAAGCTTTATCTAAAGCCACTGAATACGATTTTAATTACATTGCCTCCTTATGTTTAAGGGCTTTAATACAAGCTTTTGTTAACCTTAAGGAAAAAGCTTTGTATTACAAAGCTGTTGAGCAGCTTACTGAGATAATGCCCAGGGTTGCTGCTGATCAAGAATCAGAAATGTATTTCTCTGAGGCAAACATTGAGCTCAGCCATTCTATAGCAGCAAGAAAAGCCTACCTGTCCAAAATCGATGAAGTTCTAGCCAATATGCACACCATTTGGCAAAGAGCAAAAACGTTTGAAACCTTCCATTATTACTATAGAATTTCTATCTGGTTACATGAATTAATTGGCAACTTTGATGAAATTGTTCACTTAACTAATAATTCAGAGGCAGTACTTAAAGAGTATAAAAGTGCAGCTAAGAGGTTTGATCACCGGTATAATAAGTTTATACAGGTATATGCCCACCTAAGGGCGAAAAAGTTGGAGGAAGGGTTGGTGCTGGCAAATCAATACCTGACTTCTTTTAACCAATCCAGCAATAACTGGTTTGCCTTCATGGAAAATTATATTTTACTGGCCATCCATGCAAGGAGATATGAGGTAGCCTATATGCTGCTACACCAGGTTCAGGCGAATCCTTTTATTAAAAAGATAAACAAACTGGCTCAGGAAAGATGGACCTTGATTGAAGCCTATTTACAATTCATCTCGCCTCAAGAAGAACAGCCGGTGAAATGGCAAAGCCTATTGTACAGCGCCCCTACCTACAGTAAAGACAAAGAGGGCTTTAACGTGGCCATCCTGATTCTGCAGGTGATGTATTATCTGAAAATTGAAGACTTTGAGGCCTTAGAATACAGGGTAGATTCTTTGAAAAAGTATGCCCAACACCATTTCAAAGATGTGTTCAGTGAACGAAGCCGGCTATTTTTCAAACTGTTGACGGTATTGGTCCGTTCAAATTTCGCCTATGCTACCACCCAGAAAAAAGGGCATTCTATCTTTCAGAAGCTCCAGCGTACCCCAACCCCAGGTGATGCCTATGCAGAGATTGAAATCATTCCCTATGAACATTTGTGGGAGTTGACCTTAGAGAAAATCAAAGCCTCTTCTTTATTCGCAAAGTAGTAGGAGAGGCAGGCCCTCTTATTTTGGCCCTTGTTTTGGAAAAGGAAACGAAAACCGTACCTCCCTTTAAAACTTCCAAAGAGCTTTTTCCGCTTGATGAGAATTTTTGGGCATAAAAATTAGAACTGGATTCTGTACCCCAAATAAGGATAGATGCCCAACTGGTAGTATTTCTTGGCTCTGTTCTCTTCCAAATCCCACCCGTAGAACAACTCATTTTTGTTATTAAGAATGTTGTCTGCGGCTGCAAACACCCAATGGGTTGTTTTTTGGGTATTAAGCTGGTAGGAAAGACGGATATCTGACCTGAAATAATTCCTTAGTTGGGGTAGGTAGGCATTCTCCACATCGTAGTAGATTTTATCTGTTTGCTCATTCAGGGTCTTTTCTTCGTCAATGGGAACTACCCGTTTACCGCCCGCATAATTGATTCTTAAATCAAAGGAAATGTTCTGCCGTTCCTCTGGGTCTAACTTGAATTCTTTTCCTATTAAGAGGTTTGATATGAACCCAATGCTGAACGCCGTGGGTCTTAAGACTCCATCCCCGCCGGTGAAGTTTGATTTTAAGAGGGAAAGGTTGCCCAAGGTATAAAAGCCTTTCTGTAAAAAACGCTCTGCGGTAAACTCCACCCCGTAATTTCGGCCCGTGCCCTCGCTCACCACGCTATCCACCGTCACAAAGTTGTAGTCTGTGCCTATGTTCAGCATGGAGAAGGCCTCTTCACCTTCCCGTTTACTAACGGGCACTTGGTAATGGTATTGGTAGTAAGCTTCGGCCTTCAGGCGCCAATGGGTGTTGACATTGTAGTTATAGCCTACTACGGCCTGCCGGCTTCTGGTGAAGTCCAGTTTATTGTAGGGTTGGTAGAACTCAGGCTTTTCCTGGGAGAAGAACTTGTATTCATAGTACACCAGGGGCTGGGTTTGGCTATGGAGGCCCGCCGCCAGGTACACCTTCTGGTCATCAGTGACATAGTAATCCACCGCTACCCGGGGTTCTATGGCAGATCGCTTTCCAATGGAGAACCGTTGGGTATATAGCCCGGTCTGGACATCCAGCCGAGGGGAAAGGGAATACCTGGCTAAAACAAAGCCTTGTAAAAGGGCGGCGGCCCCTTGGGCATCTAAGGGAATCTCATATACATCCCGCTGGTCCTGGTATCGTATCTCCTGGTTGTTGTAGTACATTTTCTGCCACGTGATACCCCCCTTGAATAAGAGGCGGTACGTGGGCTTGTGCGTGATGTTGAACCGGGTAATCAGCTGTTGCTCATAGTTGCGCAGGTAATAAGAAAGCCTGGAGCTAAGGTTGCGGTAAGTGGCAATGCTCGTGGCCTCCACCTGACTTCCTGAGGTGGAGACAATCATTTCCGTCACCGTTTTAGGTAGCCCGGAATAGGTATGGTGCACACCGAAGGCATACATCTGATTATTCAAGGTAGGCTCTAAGCGGTATTTTACCTTTCCCCACGTGGTGGTGTCTTCATCAATATCATAGATGGTGATATTGCTGCTGCCTGCTATGCCCCAGGTAGAGAACTTTCCTGCTTTGGGAGTGGGCAAAACTAACTTGAAAGAACCATCCTGGTACCTGGGAAGCCCATCATACCCTATGTCCACCCCCAGCTTTTCCAGCGGACGGAACGTGAATAGTCGCATGCTCCCTAAGAACGAGCCGCCCCATTTTTTCACCAAGGGTCCTTCCGTCACCACTTCCATGCCGTTCAGGCCTAATTGCAGGGTGTTCTCTACTTTTTTACTGTTTCCTTCCCGCAGTTTGATGTCCATTACCGCCCCAATCCGGTTGCCGTATTCGGCAGGGAAAGCTCCCGTCAGAAAATCTGAGTTGGCCAACAGGTTGTTGTTCAGGAGGCTGAAGGCGCCTCCGGTGTTGGGGGTAAAGGTGAAGTGGTTAGGGTTGGGTATTTCCACACCTTCCAGCCGCCAAAGAACGCCCAGGGGCGAGTTACCCCGCACAATAAGGTCGTTCCGTTGGTCAGAGGCGCTGGAAACCCCCGCATAATTGGCCGCCATCCGGCTAGGGTCTTGCCGCGATCCGGCAAAACGGTTGATCTCCTCGGTCCTGAGCGTGTGCACGCTGGAGGAGATGAGCAGGTTCTGGGGCAAGGTTTTGTCACGCTCCCCAACCACCAAAACCTCTGATTGCTCCAGGAAATTTTCCTCCAGAGGAATGGTGAGCACCGTTTCTTTTCCAGACACCACCATAAGGTTGGTGAAGGAGCCGTTCTTATAGCCCAAGTACCTTACTTCAATAGAGTGCCGGCCTATGGGCAGTTGCTCCAAGACGAAGGAACCATCAATGCCCGTGCTGGTAGCCCTAGCTGGGTCTACAGAATGGAGGATGACTGAGGCGCCAATCAAGGGAGTCTTGAGTTCGGCGTCCACTACCTTGCCCCTCAGCGTTTGGGTAAAGGCTTTCAAGGGTGCTGGTAAAGGTTTTCCTGGTTTTGGCTTCAGGACGATTTGCTCACCAATGATCTGAAAAGTAAGGTTAGCGCAGTCGCAGAGATTCTCCAGCGCCTTTTCTAGAGGCACTGCGGTGGCACTACAGGAAATAGTCTTTTGTAAGGGAAGCTGGCTGTTGCTGTAGGAGAATTTGAGAGAATATCTTTTCTGTAGGTCAAGTAAGACAGATTCCAGCGATGTTGCTTTATAAGAGAAGGTAATAGTCTCTACGGAAGGCAATTCCTGCGCCGCTGATCTCAGGCAAAGGAGGACCAGAAAAAGGGAAGTAAGGTATATGGAAGCTTGTCTGGGCAAGGCCTGAAATTTTGGTGGATGACCATCAGCAAGAGGCAGAATCTTGAGGGGCTAATTTCAGTAATTTAAGCAGGACTTACAAAAGCCACTCATAAGTTTACCATACTTAAAAATAAGTAAAATGCCGTTTTAAGACCAATCCCTATTTCGGCCTAGCTTTAGGAAAATGGCCCTTAAACCAATTTATCTAAAGAATGAGCCTTGGAAAGGGAAAACAAAGAGATTAAAAAATAACCTCAAAGGTTACAGTAGGTTTAGAAAGAGGGCGGGAAATCTAAGGGCCTTTTCTTAAACTACTTCACCTCTAAGTTCCTAGTTATCATTGAGAATCTTTCCAGACCCAGAAGAATAGGTTGTCAAGGAGGAGGGGTGCCCCCGGTAATAAATGTTCCCGCTTCCTGACACTGTTGCGTCGAGCACTTTGGTGACCCAGATGTGCTGGTGCCCTGACCCGGTGGAAATGGCTTTGGCGGTGTCTGTCTGTAGAAAATAGCCAGAGATTTTCCCAGACCCGCTGGAGATGGACTCTAAATAGTGGGCGGTACCAGTTAATTCTATTTCGCCGGAGCCCGTTTGCAAAAGGCTGATTCGGTTTGCGCTGCCAGAGTAGCGTAACGTACCAGAACCGGATACACTAAGCCGAAGCTTTTGCGAAGAAGGTACCGCTTGTACCCGTACCGTGCCGGCGCTTTTTAGTTCTATATGGTCCAGGTCAGGAAGGGAGACATAAATGGTGACGTCTTCGTTGTCATATTCAAGGCAAGAAGCTGACCGTATCACCAGGGTGGAGCCCATGACCTCGGTGGTAATCTCCGGCAGCAGGTTGCCAAAGCCTTCCAAACTCACCTCTGTTTTGGATCCTGCTGAAACCACCACATTCCCCTGTACCCGCAAGTCAATCCCTTTGAATGGGCTTACATCCCGGGCCTCCTTTTTAGTGGCGCCTTTGCCTTGGAGGCAGGGTCCGGAACCTAGAATGTCACAAGAAGCCAAGAAGCTTAAAGAGCAAGCAAGTAAAAGAGATTGGATAAAAGGTTTTAAAAGCATAATCTGGAAAACTAGCCAAAAATGGCTTTAGGTACTATTGGCAGCCTTTCCCTTCAAAGGAGTAGGTGCCTTCTTCTTTTTTAATGATTTTTACCTCAATGGAGGCTTCCAGCACCGCTAATACTTCGTGAAGGTCTGGGTTTTCAAACGTGCCGGTAAAGGTGCAGGCTAACAGTTTCTTTTGTTGAACCTGGATGGAGACCTTAAAGTATTCCTCCAGGGCCTGCGTGACAGCTTCCAAAGAAGAGTTCTGGAACGTAAGTGCGCGCCAGGTAGGCGCCGCTGATGGAACGGTGACTTTTTTGTCTATCCGGCCAGAGGCAGAAAGGTAACCCGTGTACCCTGGGGTAAGTAATACCTCCTGCTTATCATTCAGGGAGGAAAAGGAAACTTTCCCGGTGAGCACGGCCACAGAAACGGCTGGCTCTCCTGAAATAGCCTTCACGTTAAATGAAGTACCCAAGACTTTTGTTTGGGCAGGTCCGCTTTTCACCACAAAGGGCTGCTGTGGATTCTTTTTCACGTCAAAGAAAGCCTCTCCTTCTAGTTCCACCACTCGTTCTTGCCCTGAGAAGGCTGTTTGGTACTTAAGGACTGAGTTTCCGTTCAAGGTGACCCGGCTGCTGTCTGGCAGGAAAAAAAGCTGCCGCTGCCCTGAGGCGGTAGCTACCTGAGTCCAGGCAGCTGTGGGGGAAAGCTGGAGATAGCCCAGCCAGGCCAGTCCGGCGGCCACTACCAGGGCCGCGGCGTATTTCAAAAATGGAAACTTCTGTAAAAAGGTGGTCTCTGTGTGGGCGAAATCCGATGCGTCGCTTTCTGATTCCCTCGGAACCAAAGGAATGACGTTAGCGGAAGGCGCTATCTCATTGGAGGCACAGAATTTCTCCCAGGCAACCTGTAGGTTAGGCTGGAAGGAGAGGTTTTGTTCAGTGCCTATTTCCTCCCACATCTCCAGCGCCTCGGTCCATTGCTGGGCGTGGGCTTCTTCTTTCTGCAACCAGGTCGCAAATGTATGTTGTTCTTCTTCAGAAAGTTCTCCACGCAAAGCTTTGGCCATCAAAACCCATTCTTGGTTTTCGGGGGAGTCCAGGTTTGTATGTGTCATGTTTGGTTTGTGTCGTGGTGTCTGTAAGACAGGGCAGGGCGGTAAAACCCCTATGCCTTGCCATAAAAAGTTATAATAAGGTCATGAAGGGAATTTTCTACCCAAACCTGGCCAGGAAGGCAGAAGTGATAAGGAAGAGCAGGAGGTGTTCCCGCAGAATACGGAGGGCTTTCCCCATCTGATTCTCAATGGTTTTTGGGGAAAGGTGCAGTGAGTCAGCTATTTCTTTGTAGGTAAGCTCTTCAAAGCGGCTCATTTCAAAGATCAACCGGCATTGGGGTGGTAAAGCGCTGAGGGCCTTGTTGATACGTTCTTCCATTTCAGTGCCTGCTAGAAGGTCCATGGTCGTGTTGGCCGACATGGTCGCTTCATACGGCAAAGTATCCTCGGCCAGTACTAGCCGCTTCTGCTTCTCAATATAGTTCAATGCCTGGTTGGTGACCGATCGCACCAGGTAAGCTTTGTAAGAGGAGGTGACGTCCAGCACCTCACGGTTCTGCCAGATTTTACAGAAAACTTCCTGTACCAGGTCTTCCGCGGCTTCTGTGTCTTTGGTGAAACGCACCGCTGTCCGGCACAATACCGTATAGTATTGCTTGAACAGCGTTTCCATGAAAAGCGCCTCATTGGTTTTGAGCAGCGCATGGAATTCATGGTCCTGGGTAAGTGGAAGAGTACCCATAAAAACTTCATTAGAGTGTACTGCAAAGATAAAAGAACCTGCAAGCCATCCTATATTATCTGACTGAAATCAAACTTTCCTGCGTATAATTCTACCAATATTGCTTAATTAGATTCCTTAACCATTCTTAATCTGGGCATTCCTGCCGACATGATGCAAACTTCTACCATCAATGACCCTAAAGTGATGAGAGCCTGGTGCTTTTATGACTGGGCCAACTCTGTGTACTCGCTGGTGATCACCACCGCCATTTTCCCTATCTACTATGTCGCCCTCACCAAAAGTGAAACAGGAGACATGGTCAGTTTCTTCGGGTGGAATATTTCCGCTTCGGTGCTCTACAGTTACGCCTTAACGGGGGCCTTTCTCACCATAGCTTTCCTAAGCCCTTTGCTCACGGCCATCGCTGATTACGGCGGCAACAAGAAGGCCTTCATGCGCTTTTTCTGTTATATGGGCTCCTGTGCCTGCATGGGCTTGTTCTTCTTTACTGAGGCCACCTTTTCCCTGTCCATCCTGCTTTTCATGATCGCCGCTATTGGGTACAGCGGCAGTATTGTTTTCTACAACGCCTATTTACCGGAGATAGCCACCGAAGAGCATTTTGACAAATTGAGCGCCCGTGGTTTTTCTTTGGGTTACATTGGGAGCATGATCCTTTTGATTCTTTCGCTGGCGCTGGTTCTGTTTCCTGAGGTGGTGGGCATTGAAGATTCTGGTTTGCCGGCCCGCATCTCTTTCCTGTTCACCGGACTCTGGTGGTTTGGCTTCTCCCAGTATTCGTTTGCGTACCTGCCCAACAATACCAAACCCAAAGCGAAGGAAGGAAGCTACCTCTTAAATGGGTTCAGGGAACTTGGTAAAGTTTTTAAACTTCTCAAAGGCCTGCCCTTGCTCAAGCGGTTTCTGGTGGCCTTCTTCTTCTATAATATGGGCGTGCAGACGGTGATGTACGTAGCCTCTCTTTTCGGGTCAAAGGAATTGAACCTACCTGATACCGCGCTTATCACCGTGCTGCTGATTATTCAGGCGGTGGCCATTGGGGGGGCGTACTTCTTCGCGTGGCTTTCTGGCCGGATAGGAAACACCATGGCGCTCATGTGGGCGGTTTTGGTGTGGGTAGGTATTACCATTGGCGCGTATTTCGTGACCACCGGCAACCAGTATTATGTGCTGGCTTTTGTGGTAGGGGCGGTGATGGGAGGAGTACAGGCACTTTCCCGGTCCACCTACAGCAAATTGCTGCCTGAAACCAAGGACCACGCCTCCTTCTTCAGTTTCTATGATATCTGCGACAAAGTTGGCCTGGCCCTGGGAACGCTGGCCTTCGGGATAACCGAGCAGATTTTCGGGTCTATGCGCAACAGCATCCTGACTTTGTTGATCTTCTTTGTGATTGGCCTCGTGCTGCTCTTTTCCATCAGGACCAGAAAACTAAGCCCTGTGGTGGCGGCGGCGGCCGTGTAGCTGTAACAGGTTAAAAACAGAAAAGGCCACCGGTTTAGGTGGCCTTTTCTGTTTTTAACCTGTTTTCAGGAAACAGATAGAAAAACGTTACGGTTGCCCGAATACTTTTTTCCCGCCCAGGTAGGTACTTACCACCTTCACATCTCTGATGGCTTCTGGCTTGATGGTCATGATGTCCTGGTCCAGGATCACAAAATCAGCTACCTTGCCAGGTTCCAGGCTGCCTTTTTGCTTTTCCTCGAAGTTAGCGTAAGCGGCCCAAATGGTGGTTCCCTTCAAAGCCTCTTCGCGGTTCAAGGCATTCTCCATCTGGAACCCTTTAGCTGGGTAGTTCTTAGCATCTTGCCGGGCCACAGCCGAGTGGAAACCATACAGCGGATTGATATGCTCCACCGGGAAATCAGAACCCAGCGGAATCATGTTGTTTTGCTCTAACAAGGCTTTAAACGCATAGGCGTGCTTCACCCGGTCAAGGCCCAGCCGCTCGCCTGCCCAGTACATGTCAGAGGTGGCGTGGGTAGGTTGTACCGAGGGAAGGATGCTGTACTTCCCGAACAGGGGAACGTCTGCCGGGTTTACCACCTGCGCGTGCTCTATGCGCCACCGCCGGTCGTTCTTTCCTTTGAGCAGGTTTCCGTAAATCTGCAGGATAATCCGGTTAGCTGAATCCCCGATGGCGTGGGTGTTCATCTGGAAGTTGTGTTCATACAGCTGGGCCGCCAGGTCTTTGTATTCCTGCTCCGTTTCCAGCAAGAACCCGGTCTCAGTAGGCCGATCGGTGTAGGGGTGCAACAAACACGCGCCTCTAGAACCCAGAGCCCCGTCGCCGTATACTTTGAAGGAGCGCACGGTGAGTTTATCTGTGAGGTAAGGACCGTTTTTGAAGTAATGGTCTTTGTTCTCCTGGCTGGGAGTGAGCATGGCGTACACCCGCAGGTTCAGCTCGCCTTTCTTTTGCAGCGAGTCAATGAGGTGGACGGCGCTTTTAGAAAGCCCGGCGTCTACCACGCTGGTCAACCCTACCGCGAACAGGTTCTGTTCTGCCTGCTTGAGCATCTGGGTCAGTTCTGGGGTGGAAGGCGAAGGGATTTTGGCCACTGCCTGGTTCACGGCATTGTCTACCAAAATACCGGTCATTTGGCCGTTCACCACTTCCACTTTGCCGCCCGTCATTTTTGATTGGGCGGTGATGCCCGCCAAGTCCAACGCTTTCTGGTTCGCCAGGGATGCATGGCCGTCAATGCGTTCAATCAATACCGGAACATCTGGGAACAGAGCGTCTAAGGTGTCTTTGGTAGGGAACTGCTTTACCGGCCAGTCATTCTGATCCCAGCCGCGGCCCGTGAGCCAGGCTGCCTTCGGGAATTCCTGGCGGTGAGCCTGCAGCCGCTGCACTACCTCGGCAAAAGAGGAGGTGCCCACCAAATTCGCATCGCGCTGGTTCATGGCATACCCATAATAATGGGCGTGCGCGTCTATGAGCCCGGGGTAGACCGGCTTGCCTTGGGCATCTACTTCCTCAGAGGCCGCATATTTTTTCAGGAGGCCTTCTGAGGAACCTACCTCTACTATTTTCCCGTCCTTTACTGCCAGGGCCTGGGCTTTTTCAAACCCATCATTCACAGTGTAAACAGTGGCATTGTACACCAACAAATCTGCTTTTTCCCCCTTGTTGCAGGAAGTGAAAAGGAAGAGGCCCAGCAGTGCCGCGCCTCCCCAGGGAGTCCATTTTTTAATCATAGCGCAGGTGTTTCACAGATTCCCCGGAGTCACGCAATTCCAGCAAGGAGTCAATGCCAATCTGGAGGTGTTTGGTGACGTAATCCTGGGTGATGCGGAGGTCGCTTTCCGCGGTTTTCACGCCGTCTGGGGTCATGGGGTTGTCAGACACCAAAAGCAAGGCCCCGTGCGGGATGTCGTTCATGAAGCCTACCACAAAAATGGTGGCGGTTTCCATGTCTACGCCCAGCGCCCTAATGGAACGCAGGTACTCCTTGAATTCCTCGTCATGCTCCCACACGCGGCGGTTGGTAGTATACACCGTGCCCGTCCAGTAGTCCATCTCGTGCTTCTTGATCATGGACGAGACCGCCCGCTGCAGGCGGAAGGAGGGAAGGGCCGGAATTTCAGGCGGCAGATAGTCATCAGAGGTTCCTTCGCCCCGGATGGCAGCAATGGGGAGGATCAAATCACCCAACCGCGACTTTTTCAAGCCCCCGCATTTGCCCAGAAACAGCGCCGCCTTGGGCTTCACCGCCGAAAGCAGATCCATAACGGTGGCCGCCATGGCGCTCCCCATCCCGAAGTTAATGATGGTGATGTTTTGCGCCGTGGCGGTTTGCATGGGTTTGTCGGTGCCTTTGATCTCCACCCCAAACTGGTCGGCAAACATGACCACATAATTGATGAAGTTGGTCAGCAGGATGTATTCACCAAATTCATTCAAAGGCCTCCCCGTGTACCGGGGAAGCCAGTTCTCCACAATTTCCTGTTTGGTTTTCATAGTGTTATTTTTGTTCTGTAATGAGAAAAAAGGCGCAAAAACAAACGGTCTGCCCCTAACTTAGTACTTTTACCGCATGGATCAGCTTTCTTTACCGGCATATTCCCACAAACTTAAGGATTCTGGAGGGAAAACATTTATCCTGGACCAGGTAAGGCGCAAATATGTGGTGTTAACCCCAGAAGAGTGGGTACGGCAACATATCATCCATTTGTTACATGCGCATTTGCACTATCCGTTGACACTCATGAGCGTGGAGCGGGGCACCAAATACCACGCCCTGCAGAAGCGGACGGATCTTCGGGTGTATTCCCCGGAGGGGACGCCTCTTCTGTTGGTAGAATGCAAGGCAGGGCACGTTCCCATCACCCAAGCCACCGTGCAGCAGGTAGCCGTCTATAACCAAAGCATTGCCGCTCCTTACCTCATGGTGAGCAACGGCCGCGACCATTATTGCTGGCATGTGCAGCCCCAAACGAATACCATTACCCCCATTCCGGTTTTACCTTCCTTTTCTGAAATCTGCCAGAAAATAGGTTTGTAGCTTTAGTATCCTTTGAGGCTTTTAAATTTCCAATTTGTACTTGAGCCACTAAAAAGCCAAAGCAATCGGGGGTTGTTTCAGGTGTTTTTTCCTGAAAAAGGCCCTAAACATACCTAACCAAAAGGCCCTCTTCTGCTTGCAGAGGAGGGCCTTTTTAATTTGAAGCTAAATTTATGCTTATGCCAGAACTTCGGCAACGTCTGTTAACGGTAGGTTGAAGGCTTGGGCAACGCCAGGGTAAACTACTTTACCGTCTACCACATTCAACCCGAGTTTAAGCTCTTCGCGCTCCTGGCAAGCTTGTTTCCAGCCTTTGTTGGCCAGCAACAGGGCATAAGGAAGAGTAGCGTTGGTGAGGGCCAGGGTAGAGGTGTAAGGAACCGCGCCTGGCATGTTGGCTACGCAGTAATGCACCACATCATCAATGATGAAGGTTGGGTTTTCATGGGTGGTAGGCTTGCAGGTTTCAATGCAACCTCCCTGGTCAACGGCCACGTCTACCAACACCGTACCTGGGCGCATGTCTTTCAGCATGTCGCGGGTAATCAGGTGAGGTGCCTTGGCACCGGGGATCAAGACTGCCCCAATGATCAGGTCTGAGTCTTTGATGGCCTGCTTGATGTTGTAGTGGTTAGACATCATGGTGTTCACGTTGGCCGGCATGATGTCATCCAGTTCGCGCAGACGCTTCAGGTTGATGTCCATGATGGTTACGTTGGCACCAAAACCCGCAGCGATCTTGGCAGCTTGTGTTCCTACAATACCACCGCCCAAAACTAAAACATTGGCCGGTTTCACACCAGGTACGCCACCTAACAGGATACCACGGCCTTTCAATGGTTTCTCCAGGTATTTGGCACCTTCCTGGGGAGCCATACGTCCGGCCACTTCACTCATAGGAATCAACAAAGGCAACGAGCGGTCTTTCAACTCTACCGTTTCATACGCCAGACAGGTGGCTTTGCGCTCAATCATGGCGTGCGTAAGCGGCTCATAAGAGGCAAAGTGGAAATAGGTAAAGATTAACTGACCTTCCTTGATCAGGCTGTATTCCTGCTCAATGGGCTCTTTCACTTTTACAATCATCTCGGCGATGGCGTACACCTCCTCAATAGTAGGCAGAACCGTTGCCCCAGCCGCAGTATAGTCTTCGTCAGAAAAACCACTGCCATGGCCGGCGGTGCTCTGTACGTATACAGTATGGCCGTTTTTTACAAATTCTGCTACGCCACCGGGGGTGAGGGCCACACGGTTTTCGTTGTTTTTTATCTCCTTCGGAAGACCAATTATCATCGTATGATTTTTTATAAGTTGGTGAAAAAGTACCCAAATATACACCAACCTGCTAGCAGATTTGCAACTGTAAGCGGGAATAAATTAACGTTTGTTCGGTTTATCCTGTTTTTTGATTCTTTTTTAGAATAAAGCCCTAAAACAAGTTCCAGCCAAAAGGAAAACCCACCCAAAAGGAGGATTGATTTGTGGTTAATTCATTAAAAGGAGGGTCTAAAGGTAATTGCCAAAATAAAAATAGGCTCCAGTATGGAAGAAGAAGCCCTTATGCAAAGAGTTATATTAAAGGTTAAACCTGGTATGCCAATAACGAAAAGTAAATTTTCCCCGGCTCCTCAGAATTCGAAAGGGGATTACTGCCGCCTGATTACAGTCTTATAGTTGTCTTAGAAATGTTTTCCTTTTTGTTTCCCTAATAAGGAGATAGGTGGGCGAATACCCTAGTTTTTTATAAAAGGGCATAAAAAAAGGCAGCAACTGTGTTACTGCCATTAGTACAAAATAAAACTATGAAAAAACTATTTAAAAGGCACTGACGCCTTGTTAACCTTAACTGAACTTTGTTTGGCAAGGGATTCTACTACTTTGGCCTTAAGGGTAAGGGTAGGAGTAGTCCCAGTAATGTCATTTGAAAGGAGAGTGACTGTCTCTATTCTATCCTGCAACACCTGTGGGCTATAGGTTAGTTCCAATTTAGCAGACTGACCAGGTTTTACTACCGAAGGGCTCATTTTGAAGCCAACGCAGTTACAGGCGGTCTGCAGACCAGAAACCGTTAAATCAGATTTCCCGGTGTTTTTGATGCTGAATTTGGCCGTAGCCTTCTGACCTTTCTCCAATTTGCCGAAGTCATAGGTAGTGCTGGCAAAATCGATTTTTGGAGAATTGGCTGCTTCCGCCACGGAAGCGCCTGCCGGGGCAGGAGCGGCAGATTTCTGGATCACCGTTCCTTTGATGAACAAAGACCTAGTGTCCGGATTTCCGTTAGAGGTAACGGTTAAGGTCTTGTTGAAGGCGCCAGGGCGGCCGGCACTGTTGTAACCTGCTTTCACTACCCCAGATTTACCGGGTAAAATGGCTTCTTTGGGCCACTCCGGGGTGGTACAACCGCAGGAAGCCTGCACGTGGGAAATGATAAGTGGCTGGTTTCCGGTGTTCTTGAATTTAAATTCGTAAACGGCTTGTACCCCTTCTGTTACATTACCGAAGTCATGGAGATCTTTCTCAAAGGTAAGCACCCCTTGTGCGTAAACCATTCCTTGGGTTAGCAGGGCTAGGGCAAGAGACAGGAAAAGATAAACTTTTTTCATAATTCTTAGTGTTTGCTTCAGTTAATTAACCCCGTTAGGGACAGAACAAAAATAATAAAATTTAGTTCGGATCACTATCAAAATCACGTTAAACCTGCTTGGCCCCATGCCGCCATTTGAAAATGGGGCAAAACTTGTTTAGTTTTGGCTTTAAAAATCCTTTTCGGACCTTATAAGAAATCGCATGCAAACCGTTGAACGGACCTATCAGCTTTCCCTTACCAGAGAAGAGATATTGCAAGATTACCGCATCGCCTGCGAAAGCCGGCAAGCCAGTTTAACTGGCCGAAAGGAAGTATTCATGGGTAAAGCCAAGTTTGGGATTTTCGGAGACGGAAAAGAAGTGGCGCAATTGGCCATGGCCCGGTTTTTCCGCCCCGGGGATTTCCGGTCTGGGTACTACCGGGACCAGACCTTTATGTTTGCCATTGGTGAATTGACCGTTCAGCAGTTCTTTGCCCAATTATACGCCCACACTGACGTGGAAGAGGAACCATCTACTGCCGGCCGCAGTATGACTGGTCACTTTGGGACCCGTTTATTAGATGAGGAAGGGAAATGGAAACCCCAGACCAGCCGCAAGAACTCCACGGCAGATATTTCCCCCACGGGGGCGCAGATGCCCCGCCTGGTAGGATTGGCCTACGCCTCTAAATTATACCGCCAGAACCCAGACCTGCACCCATTCACTGATTTTTCCCACCAGGGCAACGAAATCGCCTTTGGTACCATTGGCAACGCCTCTACGTCTGAGGGAGTTTTTTTTGAGGCCATCAATGCCGCCGGGGTTTTACAGGTGCCCATGCTGGTGTCTGTGTGGGATGACGGCTACGGCATCTCGGTACCGGCCCATTACCAGACTACCAAAAGCAGCATCTCTGAGATTCTGGCTGGTTTTCAGCGCGAGGCCCCAGGCGAACAAGGCTATGAGATCTTCAAGGTGAAAGGCTGGGATTATCCTGCCCTGTGCGAAGTGTACCAGCAGGCCACTAAGGTTTGTCGCGAGCAGCACGTGCCCGTATTGATCCATGTGGAAGAGGTGACGCAGCCCCAAGGCCACTCCACCTCTGGCTCGCATGAGCGGTACAAATCAAAGGAGCGCCTAGCCTGGGAAGAAGAATACGACTGTATCAAGCAAATGCGCAACTGGTTGATCACCAGCGGCTACGCCGAACATGCTGAACTGAACCAGATTGAGGCAGAAGCCAAAGAAGCCGTGCGGGTAGCGCGGGCCGCAGCCTGGAACTCCTTCAACAAAGCCATCCTGGAAGACCACCAGCAGTGCCTGCACTTACTGCAGGCCCTTTCAGCCAGTATCAACGGAAATGCGTCTAAAATAGCCTCCTTACGGGAAGAGCTCCAGAAAACCATCAACCCACTCCGGTCAGATGCCATCAGGGCCGCCCGAAGAGCTTTACAGATTGTGCGGGGAGAGAAAACCCCGGCCAAACGTGATCTGGTGAAGTGGCTGGAAACCGTGCAAGGGGAGAATGCGGAGCGTTACAATTCCTACCTCTACAGCCAATCAGACGAGTCTGCCTTGTTGGTGGAAGAAGTCAAGCCGGAATATACCGAGGAAAGTCCGGCAGTAGATGGCCGCGAGGTGTTACAGGCTTGCTTTGATGCCGCCTTGGCCCGGGAACCCCGATTATTCGCCATAGGTGAAGATGTGGGTAAGATTGGTGATGTGAACCAGGCCTTTGCCGGGTTGCAGGACAAATATGGTGAGTTGCGGGTCACCGATACCGGCATCAGGGAATGCACTATTGTAGGGCAGGGCATTGGCGCCGCTCTACGGGGTTTACGGCCTATCACCGAGATCCAGTACCTGGATTACCTGCTCTACGCGATCCAGATCCTGAGTGATGATGTGGCTTCCCTGCAATACCGCACCAAAGGTGGACAGAAAGCTCCTTTGATTGTGAGAACCCGCGGACACCGCTTGGAAGGCGTTTGGCATTCTGGTTCTCCCATGGGAATGATTTTGAACAGCTTGCGCGGCATGCACGTGTTGGTGCCCCGTAACATGACCCAGGCAGCGGGCTTCTACAACTTACTGCTCAAAGCAGATGAACCGGCCCTGGTGGTGGAATGCCTGAACGGCTACCGCTTGAAAGAGCGTATCCCGACCAACATAGGGGAATTCACTATCCCATTGGGAATGCCAGAGGTGCTGCGGACCGGTACTGACATTACTATAGTGACCTATGGTTCTATGTGCCGTGTGGTCCTGGAGGCAGCGGAACAATTACAGACTTCGGGCATCTCCGCAGAAGTGATTGACGTGCAGACCTTGCTTCCTTTTGACCTGGAGCATGTGATCGCAGACTCCATCCGGAAAACCAACCGGGTGCTGTTCACTGACGAGGACGTTTCTGGCGGGGCCACCGCATATATGATGCAGAAAGTGGTAGATGAGCAAGAGGCCTGGCGCTACTTAGACTCAAAACCGGCTACCCTTTCCGCGCAGGACCACCGGCCTTCTTACTCTACCGACGGCGATTATTTCTCAAAACCTAGTGCTGAGGATGTGTATGAAACAGTCTACGCCCTCCTACATGAAGCAGACCCGGAAAGCTTCCCGGCCTTGTACTAAAGGGTTATAAATCAAATGGCCTGCTTTGTGAAAGGCAGGCCATTTGATTTATAATTAATTACTCAAATTAATTCAATGAAGTTATTCCTTGGAAAGGAAAATAATATCATCAGTATTCACTACTTGGCTTTTATTTAAATCGCGGTCCATTATCTGGATACTAAACCTAATGGTGTCACCTTTTTGTATTGGATTTTCACGACTTGGGTTCTCATAAATACTAATACTGTAGCGGATATCACCTTCCAATGGTTCAGATCTTTTATCGGTGGAGACTCTGGGGAAACGTCCATTATAGAAGGATTTGCCCGCTTGATTAGTTATTTTTATGTATTTACCATTCGCCTTTTTATAAAGATCGCAAAGAATGTTATGAAAGCCAGGTCCTTGAGGAACATTTAATTTCTCTGGATTGAATGGGGGGGCCTCATCCTCTGGAAAGATGGTCTCAGAAAGCCCTAAGTTTCCGTCTCCATCCTGAAACCTCACCACCAGAATAAGCGAGTCATACCTTATGTTTTGGGCATTCCGCAAGGTGCGCTGTTCAATTCCCCTAAAGGTGAGGTTGGGGGTAAGTGAAAAATCAGGGTCATCATAGCAGGAGGTGAGCCCCAGGGAGCTCAACACAAGGGCTAAACCAAACAGAAGTCTATGTTTTTTCATAGCAGATTTATGAGCACCTAAGGTACAAATCCTAACGCGCACTTGCTTACTTTGTTGTATAATTTTAGCATCATCTCCCATGGGATTTCCGGAAGAGTACAAAAAAATCATCATCCAAAAAGGACCACCAGACTTTACCACGGCCGCTCTGGAGCTATTCCAATACCAGGCGCAGCACAATCCGGTTTACCAGGCGTACCTGAAGCATCTGAAGAAAGACCCAGCCCAGGTGAAGGAGTTGCCTCAAATTCCTTTTCTCCCAATAGAGTTCTTCAAAACCCACCAGGTGCAATCGCGTCCTTTCACGCCCCAGACTATTTTCAAGAGCAGCGGCACCACCTTGCAACAGCGGAGCCAGCACTTGGTAGCCCATACAGACTTTTACAAAAAACACGCCCAAAACCTATTTGAAGAAACATATGGCCCCCTGGCGGGTTCAGTGGTGTTGGCTTTGTTGCCTTCTTACCTGGAACAAGGTGATTCCTCTTTGGTCATGATGGTGGACCACTTCATGCAGGTATCAGGGCAATCCCAGAATGGTTTCTTTCTCCAGAACCACAACGATCTGAGAAAAGCCGTTCAGGAAGCCAAAGCGAGCCAGAAGAAGGTTTATCTTTTTGGGGTCACCTACGCCTTGTTGGATCTGGCCGAGGAACCAGGTGCCCAGGAACTAAGCGGCATCACCATCTTTGAAACCGGTGGTATGAAGGGCCGCCGGAGAGAGATGGTGCGTGAAGAGTTGCATGGGATTTTAACCAAAGCTTTTGGGGCCACAGCCATCCACTCTGAATATGGCATGACCGAACTTCTTTCTCAGGCCTATTCCACGGGAGAGGGTATTTTCCAGCCATCGCGTACGTTACGGGTATTGGTGCGGGACGTGAATGACCCGTTTACTATCACTGATCAAGCTGGTTCTGGTGGGGTGAATGTCATTGACCTGGCCAATGTGGATTCCTGCGCTTTTATAGAAACCAAAGACCTGGGAAAGCTCTATGCTGATGGTTCTTTTGAGGTCATGGGCCGCTTTGATAATTCAGATATAAGAGGTTGTAACCTTTTAGTATCTTGAGGTTTATGCCTTGTTTCTTGTTGAATGGCTTTAAAGCAGCAGCGGCTCCTGAATCTGATCAGGGGCCGCTGCTGCTTTAGGAAATAGAGTTTTTTTTTATTGGCTACTTGGCGTACGACTTGGCGTCGTCTTCGGTGATGGTGTCTTCGCTCATGATGACCAGGCGTTCTACCACGTTGCGCAGTTCACGTACGTTCCCGCGCCAGTCCAAGCCTTTCAAATAGGTGAGCGCTTCAGGAGAGATTTTCTTGGGTTTATTGCCGTAGTCACGGGCCACGTCTTGCAGGAATTTCTCTACCAAAGCGGGTATGTCTTCGCGGCGCTCGTTCAACGGGGGCACGTGGATCAGGATCACGCTGAGGCGGTGGTACAAATCCTCGCGGAAGTTCTTGGCTTCAATCTCCTCCAGCAGGTTTTTGTTCGTGGCTGCCACCACGCGTACGTCTACCGTGATGTCTTTGTCGCCGCCTACCCGGGTGATTTTGTGTTCCTGAAGGGCCCGCAATACTTTGGCTTGCGCCGAGAGGCTCATATCCCCAATCTCGTCCAGAAACAAGGTGCCGCCGTGGGCCTGTTCAAACTTACCGATGCGTTGCTTCACCGCCGAGGTAAAAGAGCCTTTCTCGTGCCCGAACAACTCACTTTCAATCAACTCACTGGGAATGGCGGCGCAGTTCACCTCTACCAAAGGCCCCTGGGATCGGTTGCTCTGCTCGTGCAGGGACCGCGCCACCAGTTCCTTCCCGGCCCCATTAGGCCCGGTAATCAGCACGCGCGCATCGGTAGGAGCCACCTTTGCCACCGCCGACTTTACCTTGCCCAAGGCGGCTGAGGAGCCTACCATTTCATAGGTCTTGGAGATCTTTTTCTTTAAGGTCTTGGTTTCCGTGACCAGATGGGCCTTGTCAAGGGCGTTCCGAACCGAAACCAATAGCCGGTTCAGGTCGGGTGGCTTCACCAAAAAATCATAGGCGCCTTTCTTGGTTGCCTCTACCGCCGTGTCAATGGTACCGTGGGCCGAGATCATAATGAAAGGGGTGTCGGGTACCAGGGCCGTCGCCCGCTCTAGCACTTCCATGCCATCCATTTTAGGCATCTTGATGTCACAGAGCACTACGTCATATTTGCTTTTCTGCAATAATTCTAGACCACGTTCGCCGTCTTCGGCCTCATCAACGGTGTAATTTTCGTATTCCAGAATCTCTTTAAGGGTGTAGCGGATGCTACGTTCATCATCAATGATCAGAATCTTAGGCATGGGTTTTACTTAATTACTTTGCCAACGGTGGATGTTCCAGGTGTATCCCGAAGCATACGGGAGAATAGCCTTATTAGATATTTCAAGGCCGTTTTTCCTAAAATGGCTCTAAAACGAAAGGTACCAGCCGCTAAAAGTAGGAAACTTTTGCTGGGCGGCAAAGGCTTGTCGGAGGCACCTCACAGGTTAACGACCTGGTTCTGTTTTTGGTGCTTTTTTGATAACTCGGCCCTTAAATGAATAACAACAGCCAAGATTAGAGGTCAATGGACTTACAGCTCCCTTAGGTTAGAAATAATGTTCCTTCCAATACAATCTGGGCCTGGCTACGCACCTCCAAGATGTTGTCATTCTTCAGCTTCAGGTGTAAAAATCCACCCCTGGCCGAGAGTTGGAACGCTTTCAATTCCGTTTTCTGCAGCCGGTCGGCCCAGAACCTGGCCAGGGCACTGTGGGCTGATCCCGTCACCGGGTCTTCATTGATGCCCACCCAGGGCCAGAAGCACCGGGTATAGAAATCGTACTCCTGATCCTCCGATTTAGTGGTGACGGCCAGCCCATTAACAGTGTCCAATGCCTTCACCAGGCGCGGGAAATCCGGCGTGATCTGGAGTAAGGTAGCTTTGTCCGGGACCTCCAGCAAAAGCATTTGAATTTCTTCCGCGAAATAGAAATGATTGGTAGAGGGCAAACCTAGGGCTTCAGAGACCAGAGGTTGGTGCGGCAGCGGCTGGTATCCGTACAGCGGGAATTGCATTAAGATATTATCCTTCTCTTTGGTGGCTTGCAGAACCAAGTTTTGGTGGGTGCGAAAGGTAACACGCGAAAGCCCTATTTTATCCAGCACCACTTTGGCGGAGGCCAAGGTGGCGTGGCCGCAAAAAGCCATCTCTACGGTGGGAGTGAAAAACCGAATATCAAACTTATCTACCTGCTCTGGTTGCTGTCTGAGAAAGGCAGTCTCTGAAAGATTAAGTTCCGCGGCAATTGCCTGCATCTGGCCATCGGCCAGCGGTTCTTCCAGGAGGCAAACTCCGGCAGGGTTCCCTTTGAACGCTTCTGTGGTGAAGGCATCTACGATATAGGTTTTGATATTCATATCCTGGTCATAATGGGGGGCTGAATCTACAAATGTTCTGTGATCTTCTTCGTAGAGGACCTTATGGGAAATTGGCTGACTGATGCTTATCTGTTACGCCCAGATAACCATTAAATGGCTTCAAAAAACGAAAAAGCAGGTGCCCTGCCTTATTTCTTTGGTATCTATTTCTTATAATCCAAAGGAACAAATCATGTTAATTGCCTTTCTCACTTTACAACCACCTACTCCGAAGAAAATTGCTTAGAGTGAATGGGAGGAAATATTTTCTCACTTTAAAATCCAGACAATTTCAATAATCACCTGTTTTTGCTTTTATTCAAATTAAGGCAAAAGCAAGGTAATTAAGGTTGTCGCCTCTTTCAAAGGATGCCTATTTTATAAATATTTTAAACTTATATATATAATCAGTAAAGTATTTTTAAAAAATTTTAATAAGTTTGGAAATAAGATTTGCCAAGGAACACAGAATTTGCCCTAAAGATAAAATCCAGTATCCTTAGGGCTTGCTTTACCACCCACCTACATGATCAGGAAGAAGCCCATCTACGAAAGTCTTTATTTTCAAGTTATTGCCGCCATCATCACTGGTATTGCCGTGGGCCACTTTTTTCCCGACCTGGGGGTGCAGTTGAAACCGTTGGGGGATGCTTTCATTAAACTGGTGAAAATGATGATCGGGCCGGTGGTCTTCTGTACCATTGTCACGGGGATTGCGGGCATGCAAGACATGAAGCAGGTGGGCCGGGTAGGAGTGAAGGCCTTGCTGTATTTTGAGGTCCTCACCACGGTGGCCCTGTTACTGGGGTTGTTGGTGGTGAACCTGCTGCAGCCCGGAGTAGGCATGCATGTAGACGCCGCCAGTTTAGATACCGGTGCTTTGTCTGCGCTTACCACCACTAAGAAACCAGAGCAAACTGGGGCTATGGCCTTTTTCCTGCATCTTATTCCTGAGAACATCATTGATGCGCTGGCCCAAGGGGACTTGCTTCAGATCCTGTTCTTCTCTGTGTTGTTTGGTTTTGGTTTGTCAAAAATAGGCGAGAAAGGGCGGCCGGTGTACACGGCTATCCAGTCCATTGCCACGGCCTTGTTTGCTGTGATCCACATGATCATGAAAGTGGCGCCTTTGGGGGCGTTAGGAGCCATGGCCTACACCATCGGGAAATACGGGCTGGAGTCCTTGGGAGCCTTGGGGCAGTTGATGGGTTCGTTCTACCTGACCTGTATTGTCTTTATTGTGGTCATTTTGGGCGGGGTGATGAAAGTCATGGGGCTGAGTATCTTCAAGCTGTTGCGCTACATACGCGAGGAACTGCTCATTGTGCTGGGCACTTCCTCCTCAGAAGCCGCCTTGCCTTCCTTAATGGAGAAAATGGAGAAGCTGGGTTGCTCTAAACCGGTGGTAGGGCTGGTGGTACCCACAGGCTATTCCTTCAATCTGGATGGCACGTCCATTTACCTGACCATGGCTGCCGTGTTTGTAGCCCAGGCCACTGATACGCCCCTGGACTTTAGCCACCAGGTAACGCTGCTGTTGGTATTGCTGATTACTTCAAAAGGGGCCGCCGGCGTCACCGGAAGCGGCTTTATCACGCTGGCCGCCACGTTGCCGGCGGTGGGCAACATTCCCGTGGCGGGGCTGGCGCTCATTCTGGGCATTGACCGGTTCATGAGTGAGGCCCGGGCGCTTACCAACCTCATCGGGAATGCCGTAGCCACCATCTATGTCTCTAAATGGGAGAAGGAGATTGACCTAGAACGAGCCAAGAAACTGATTGGCTAAAAGATAAAAAGGGGCCGTTTCTGAAAAAACGGCCCCTTTTGCTTATGCTTCTTCCGGGTGGTAGATGATCTTGTCACGGTGTTTCATGCCCCAGTCACGCAATTCGTTGATCACGGGGGTGAGGCTATGGCCATAGTCGGTGATGGAATATTCCACGGTGACCGGAGAGGTATCATGCACAGTGCGTTTCACCAGCTTATTCATTTCCAGCTCTTTCAGTTCTTTGGAGAGCATTTTGGCGGTAATGCCCTGCACATCACGGTGCAGCTCCTTGAAGCGTCTCTTATGAACGCATAGTGCTACAATAATCGGGATTTTCCATTTCCCGCTCAGGATGTCCAGCGCATCTCTGATGGGGAGGATGTGCGTGATGCAAAGGTTGCGTTTGGGTGTGATAACTGCTTCCATATCTGTATGATTTCACGGTGTATACCAGTATACAAACGTAAACCAGTATCTAATTGAAACCAAAGGTACGTAAATTTGTTTATACAACTAAAGTAGACACAATAATTATTGCTTCAACC
This sequence comes from Rufibacter glacialis, assembly GCF_008271745.1. Classification (GTDB taxonomy): domain Bacteria; phylum Bacteroidota; class Bacteroidia; order Cytophagales; family Hymenobacteraceae; genus Nibribacter; species Nibribacter glacialis. The sequence continues at coordinate 182,595 of NZ_VKKZ01000023.1, forward strand.
ATGGAATTACTGCAGGATTTAAACTGGCGCTACGCCACCAAACGCATGACGGGAGAAAAGATCCCACAAGAAAAAGTAGAGGCTATCCTGGAAGCTATCCGGCTTTCCGCCTCTTCTATGGGATTCCAACCCTATAGCGTGGTGGTAGTGGAAGACCCCGAGGTGCGTAGACAGATACAGGCCAAAGCCGCCAACCAGCCCCAGGTGGTGGAAAGCTCGCATCTGCTCATCTTCGCCGCCTGGGATTCTCTGTCAGAAGAACAGGTAGCCACCTACATGAACCAGATTGCCGCTGAAAGAGGCGTGCCCCTTGAATCGCTTGCAGGTTTCTCCAGCAGCATCAACGGCTTGATCAAGAGCAGAACCCCCGAAGAGAATTTCAATTGGGCGGCCAGACAAGCCTACATTGCTTTAGGCACGGGGCTGGTGGCTGCTTCGGCAGCAAAAGTAGATTCTACCCCCATGGAAGGATTCAACCCCGCGGCCCTGGATGAACTTCTGGGCCTGCGCGAGAAAGGCCTCCGGAGTGTGGCTCTCTTAGCCCTGGGTTACCGTGATGCGGCGAATGACGTTCTGGCCACGGCTAAGAAGGTGCGCCGTCCGGCGGAGGAATTTTTCCTGACCATTTCGTAACTATTTTCCTTAAAGAGGGAATAAGAATACTCTATCCGCTGGGTGCTTAAAGAAAAGCCTCAGCGGTTTTTTTATTTAACTAATCTAACCTCAAGAGAATATGAAAAAGCGCACGCTAGGAAAATCTGGGTTGGAAGTAGGGCCATTGGCCTTCGGTGGAAATGTCTTTGGGTGGACCATTGACGAGAAAACCTCCTTCCAACTGCTGGATGCCTTCACGGAGGCAGGTTTCAACCTGATTGATACCGCTGACGGGTACTCGGTGTGGGTGCCCGGCCACACCGGCGGTGAGTCTGAGACCATCATCGGAAATTGGCTGAAAGCAAGGGGCAACCGGGACCAGGTAGTCATCGCCACCAAGGTGGGATGGGAGATCGCTCCTGATCAGAAAGGACTGAAAAAAGCCTATATTTTAAAAAGGGCCGAAGAATCGCTCCGCCGCCTGCAAACCGATTACCTGGATCTGTACCAATCGCACGTGGATGACACCGGTACTCCCTTTGAGGAGACGCTTGAAGCCTACGCCCAGTTGATCAAAGAAGGAAAAGTGCGGGCCATTGGCGCCTCCAATATCAAAGCAGACCGACTAAAAGAAGCCCTGGAAGTCAGCAAGCACCACGCGCTGCCCATTTACCAAAGTGTGCAGCCTGAATACAACCTTTATAACCGACAGGAATTTGAATCTGGGCTGGAGGCTCTGTGTCTGCAGGAAGGCATTGGCGTGATCAGCTACTATGCTCTGGCAAGCGGTTTCCTGACGGGGAAATACCGGTCAGAAGAAGATTTGGGCAAAAGCCCGCGGGGTGGGGGCGTCAAACGGTTCCTGAACGAGAGAGGCTTCCGAATTCTGAAGGCGCTGGATGAAGTGGCGGCCAAACACAACGCCAATCCGGCCCAGGTGTCTTTGGCCTGGCTCATGGCGAGGCCCAGTATCTCAGCGCCCATTGCCAGTGCCACCAGTCTGGCACAACTGGATGATTTAATTAAAGCCGCCCAACTTGAACTAAGTCAGGAGGATATCGCCCAGCTGGATTTTGCCAGTGCTTATTAAGGATTAGGCGGAAGCACTAGTAAGTTGATACCCAAAGTTCCTGTATTAAGGCTGTTATTCAAAAACCAGCCTTAATACACGGACATTGTTCTTAAGTGGTCAGGCGAAAAGGATGTTTCCATGGTTGCTCCTGTTCTTTATTCATCATCCTGTAAGGATCTTGTGGGCGAATTTGTAAGGCGTTGTAGTAAACGCTACTACCGTTCGCCTACGTGATCCATGCAGGATGACAATAGGGATGGATGCCGTAAACAATTTTTTTTTCTTCTTGCTTAGGGACTCATCACCTTTCTGAAACCACGCCTCCCAAGTAAGCAGGCCTTTATGCGGCAGCCTTCCTTATCTGGGGCCTCTTTATTACCAGAGAGGAATCAATTCCGGGGGATGCAAGCAAAAGGGCAGCTAGCCTAGCCTTCATTCGAAGCAGTTTTTATGGAAACTGCCTGTAAACGATAAGAGAAGGCCTAATCCAGGAAAATCTGTCTTGGAATAAAAAGATCGTCCAGGTTGACCAAGGCGTGGAGAATGGGGTGCAGCTCATCGCGTTTCAACTGGAACATGTCTCTGATGGACAGGAATTTCACGTCCTCCAGAAGCTGGGCGTGTGAGGCATGCTCTGGGTCAGAACCCAGGGCCAAGGTGCCCTTCACCAGTTTCACCTCAAAAAACAGTTCAATGGCGTGGAGCGGGGACCTAAGGAACTCGTTCAGGTAAAGGAACCGGCCAACCTCTACCTCCAGCCCAGTTTCCTCCCTGAATTCCCGAACCAGGCAATCTTTCACCTTCTCGCCAAAATCCAGACCCCCACCGGGCGGCATCCAGAAAAACCCTGAGCCAAACGCGGCTTTATGGCAAGCTAGAAGTAAGGTGTTGTTTTGCACCAGGAGCCCGCACACCCGGACTCTGGTTTTGTGTGAGTATGTTTCCGCAAGCGGATGAATGTTCTCCATAGGTTGTGGGGCAGGTCCAGAGGCAGTACTTTTGCCTCATGTTAAAAACGTTCAATCCTGACTTCACCAATACGGTAAAAGAAAAACTTCAGCGGCAATTTTACATGCATTTGCTGGAATTTGAAATAGAAACCGTAGAAATTGGGCTAATTGAAGGCACCCTGGTGTTGCAGGAGAAGCACAAACAGCACAAAGGCTTCGCCCATGGGGGCGTGATTGCCACCCTGGCTGACATAGTGATGGGTTTTGCCGCTGTTACGCTGGTTCCTGCTGACCATCACGTGGTAACGGCGGATTTGAAGATTTCCTACTTAAGCCCCGGCGTGGGCACCGCGCTGGTGGCCAAAGGCTGGGTGCTGAAACAAGGCAAAAGGTTGAACTTTTGTGAGGCAGAAATCTTTAGTATAGATGGCCAGGGCCAGAAGAACCTGGTGGCCAAAGCTTCGGCCACCATGGCCACGTTGCCGCCCACTGCCACATCACCTCAGAACTGAACATGACCCCATCTGAAGCCATCCGTCAGAATTTCCCTTTTGAGCCCACCCCAGACCAGGCCCAGCTTTTCCAGAAACTGGATCAGTTTATCCTGCGCAAAACCGGGCTCAAAGAAGTGTTCATGCTGAAGGGGTTTGCCGGAACCGGAAAGACCACAGTGGTGAGCGCCCTGGTGAAAGTGCTGAACAAGTTCGGCTATAAATATGTGCTGCTGGCCCCCACCGGACGGGCCGCCAAGGTGATGTCCACCTATTCGGCCAAGCCGGCTTCTACCATCCACAAGAAGATCTATAAGCAGACGGCCAACCCGTTTTCTGAGGGCCTGGCCTTCGCGCGACAGCCCAACAAGAACGAGCGGGTGGTGTATATCGTGGATGAGGCCTCCATGATCTCAGACGACAAGGCCTTCGGCGACAACGGGCTGCTCCAGGATTTGGTCAACTACGTGTTTGAAAGCCCCAGCAACAAACTGCTGCTCATAGGAGACACCGCGCAGCTGCCGCCGGTGAACCAGGCCATCAGCCCCTCACTGGATCCTTCGTACCTCACCAGTTACTTTAAGCTGCACGTGCACGAGATGGAGTTGCGCCAGGTGATGCGCCAGGCTGAGGAGTCCGGCATTCTGATGAACGCCACCCGCCTGCGCAACGAACTGGTCAAGGAGGAGCCGTCCCTGGCCTTCAGAACCAAAGGGTTCAAGGATATCTTCTCCATGCGGGGCGATAAGCTGGAAGACGGCCTGCGATACGCCTACGATAAGTTCGGGATAGACAACACCACGGTTATCTGCCGGTCCAACAAAACGGCCAACTTGTACAACCAGCACATCAGGCGGCAGATTTTCTTTGCCGAGGACGAGATAGGGGTAGGCGATTACCTCATGATCGTGCGCAACAATTACACCTGGCTGCCCAAAGAGTCCAGCATCGGGTTCATGGCCAACGGCGATTTCGTGGAGATCACCAAGATCATCCGCTACGAGGAAATGTACGGCATGCGCTTCGCGGATGTCCAGATCAGGTTCGTGGATTACCCCAACGAGCCCGAACTGGAAACCAAGATCATGCTGGATACCCTCTACACAGAATCGCCCGCGCTGCCCGCCGATAAAAACAAGGAGCTGTACCAACAGGTATTGATAGACTACCAGCATATCGCCAGCAAGCGCGCCCGGTCACAGGAAATGCGGCAAGACAAATACCTGAATGCCCTACAGGTTAAGTTCGCCTACGCGCTCACCTGCCATAAGGCGCAGGGCGGGCAGTGGCAGGCGGTATTCGTGGACCATGGGTTCCTGAAGGAAGATACGGTAGGCCAGGAATTCGCCCGCTGGCTGTACACGGCCACCACCCGGGCCTCTGAGCAGCTGTTCCTGGTGAATTTCAATGAAAAACTGTTGGAGAATGCACCTGAACGGGTAGAAGATTAAGTATCTTCGCTTTGTTGGAGGTGAAATACGCTTAAAGGAATACCATGAAAAAGTTAATAGTGGCAGGTTTGTTTCTGCTTTTTGGCGGTTCCGCTGCCCTGGCTCAGACCACTAGCGGGCAGCAGCCCCCCTTGGCTCCTGTAGCCCCCATTGCCGCCCCGGCACCTGCCCCGGTAGGGCCTTCCATTCAATTTGAAGAGCAGCGGTTTGACTTCGGGGAAATAAAACCCGGCGACGTGGTGCAGCACACCTTCAAGTTCACCAACAATGGCACCATGCCCTTGATCATCTCTAACGTGCGCACCACCTGTGGCTGCACCGCCACTGGTTTTCCTAAGGCCCCGGTAAGGCCCGGCGAAACCGCTGCCATCACCGCCAGTTTTAATAGTGCCGGCAAACGGGGACAGCAGAACAAAGTGATCACCATTGAGTCCAACGCTGTGCAGGGCAGAACCCAGGTTATTATTGCCACCACCATTGTGGCCGCGAAATAAGGACTTGGAACAGTTTCAGGGCCATTTCCCTAAAACTAATGAATAAACTCCCGTATGTTAAGGGTGAAAGCTTCTATAAAGCTTATTCTTGAGGTCCATCTGCATTGGCGCCTGGACAAAGGCTGCTGAAGAAAGGGTAGGACGGATTAAGGTCTTTTACCGCTTTGCGTCTTATTCTTAAAAATAAAATGAAAACGCCTCTCTTGCATTGCAGGAGAGGCGTTTTCATTAAAAAGGCTGTTAAAGTTACGGCAGGTTCTTGGCCAGGGCCCATACCAGATTCAGCCAACCAGCAATCAGGAACAAGCCACCTATGGGCGTGATGGCCCCTAACCAGGTAATACCCGTGAGGCAGAGAATATACAGGGAGCCTGAGAAAATCAGGATGCCCAGCAGAAAGCAAATGCCAGACACGGACAGGCCGGTGGCGCTTGGGAACTGGGTCATGAGGACGCCCACCAGCAACAAGCCCAGCGCGTGGTACATCTGGTATTTCACGGCAGTTTCAAAGGTGTCGGTGCGGCCGGTCTCGGTGAGCAGTTTAGCCAGGCCATGTGCTCCGAAGGCGCCAATCATCACGCCAATGCCGCTCAACAGGGCACCAAGAATCAATATGGTTTTTACGGTCATTTTAAGAAAATCAAGTGAAAATTAGGGGGCAACAGAATAGTTTCGGTTCCCGAAGATGGCACTGCCCACCCGGATCATGGTGCTTCCTTCGGCAATAGCCAATTGGTAATCAGAGCTCATACCCATGGAGACCTCTTTGAAAAAGGAGTCGTTAGGGAAGAACTGCTCTTTGATGGTGGTAAAATAGCTTTTAAGGCGAGAGAATTCGCGCTGCAGGTGTTGTTCGTCATCTGTGTTAGTGGCCACGCCCATAACTCCGCAGAGCCGCACATGTTGTAAGGCCGCAAATGCTTCTGAGGAAATCAACTGTTTGGCCTCTTCCAGATCCAACCCGAATTTGGTGTCTTCCTCGGCAATGTAGAACTGGAGCAGGCAGTCTATGACGCGGTTGTGTTTCTGGGCTTGTTTATCGATTTCCTGCAGTAAACGCAGACTGTCCACTGACTGGATGAGGTGCACGAACGGCGCAATGTACTTCACCTTGTTTGTCTGCAGGTGCCCAATCATGTGCCATTCCACATCAGCGGGAAGCTGGGGTTGTTTCTGCATCATTTCCTGGGCCTTGTTCTCGCCAAAGGCCCGCTGGCCGCCGTCATACGCCTCCCGGATGAGCTCTACCGGGTGCGTCTTAGACACGGCTATCAATTGGCAGTTGGTGCCGCTCAGGCGTTGCTGGAAATCCTGGATATTTTCTGCAATGGACATCATCAGTCTTCTAACGCGTTGGTGAAAAAGGTGTTTTTTAACAAGAGCCACAGCAAAAGCAACACCATGGCCCAGCGCAAATATATCTGGTAATAGTCACGGGTGTCACGGTAGCGGGTTTCTTTTATTTCGGTTTTCTCCAGGCTGTTGATTCTCTGGAAGATCTCAGAAAGGGTGTTCGCGTTCTGGGCCCGGAAGAACTGCCCTTCCGCTAAGGAGGCCAGTTGCCGCAACGTCTTCTCCTCCAGGCCCGTCTGCACGGTCACGGCCTTGCCCGTAGAATCTGGCTCCAGCTGTACGGTGCCTTCTTTGCCTATACCCACCGTGTACAGCCTCACGTGGAAGGCATGCGCCAGCTGGGCCGCCAGCTCCGGGTCCAGGCTGCCGGCGGTGTTCTCGCCGTCGCTGATCAGGATGCAGACTTTGGCCTTGGCCTGCGAGTCGCGGAGGCGGTTAATGGCGACTGCCAGCGCGCTGCCAATGGCCGTGCCGTCTTCCGAAACCATGTTCAGGTGAATTCCCTTGATGCTTTGCCGCACCAGGTCATAATCTGTGGTGAGCGGAGCCAGCGAAAAAGCCCGGCCTGCAAAAACCACCAGGCCAATCCGGTCCTGCACCCGCCCGTTCACGAATTGCAAGGCTACCTCCTTCGCCGCTTCCAGCCGGTTGGGCAGGAAATCTGTCAGTTCCATGGAGCCGGACACGTCCATCACCAGGACAATGTCAATGCCTTCCGCTGAAAGCTCCACGGTCTCATCTGATTTCTGGGGCCGGGCCAGGGCTACCAGCACCAACATGAGAAAACAGCCGAACACCACATCTGGCAGGTAGCGCAGAATGCTGGTCCAGTGCCAAGTCAGGTTGCCTTCAAACAGGGCTACATCCATTTTCTTGCGGAAGCGCACGTGCAATAGCCACCGCAGCAGAAATAGCACCGGCACTGCCAGGAGCGCGTAAAGGTAGCCTGGGTTGGCCCAGTCAAAGGATTGCCAGGTGCGCCAGGAAAACCAGCTCAGGTTAAGCCAGGAGAAATCAGCGGGTGCTTGCCACATTGCGCAGGGAGTCTCTGATTAAAACATAACGAAAGGCTGAAAACTCGGCCAGTTCGTGGAGGGAGCCTGTCACCTCGGTTTCATCATCTGAGATGATGTTCCCGTAAATGGCCCGGTCACAGACTTTGAGGGCATTGCTGACCCGTTCGTCTTCTTCATAATAACTTACAATCTCTTTGGTGGTGAAGGAGTTGATTTCTGTTTCTTCCAGCTTGGTTAAGTAGTTCTTCCACAAGATGATCGCCCGCTCCAGTTGATCTAATGTTTTACCCCGCTGGAACCGTTCTTTTGAGGTCTGGAACCTGCTCTGGAACTGGGCCTGGTCTTTTTGCAACACGTACAGCCGGTACCTGATGTTGATTTCCTTCCCAAACAGAACCCAGATGCCGCCAATGAGAATGCTCACAGCAATAGCCGCCATGCCAAAATACAGGTAGTTGAATTGCTCCGGTACCGGCCGCAAAAGGGTAGTGGAATGAAGCTGCAACGGTTCCTGAACGGCAGGTACGTTCTGCACCAGCACCACAGAGTCTGGGGCAGTAGTGAGATGCAAAGTGTCTCCGCGGTAAAACAACTGCACCCGTACCTGCAAAGCCTGTACCGGGGTGAGGGAGAAGGTACGCAAGGTATAGACGGTGCTGTCGGTGCTGGTACCGTTCACGGTGCGGGTAGGGTAGAAGTCTTTCCTGACCAGTTCAAAGGGCGCGAAAAGGGCAGCCGTGTCGGGGAAGACCACTTCGGCCTGCGGGGCATGGCGCGAGCGCAGCACGTATTTCACTGACTGCCCTACTTCCACTGAATCACGCAGGAAGAACCCTTCTACTTTGACAGCAGGGAGTTGGGCCCAGGAGAGGAGCGGCAGGAAGCAGAGCAAGAGCCACGCTTGCTTTTTTAAGACAGACAGCAATTTTGACATTATTCAGATTCCGGGGACAAAACAGGGGTAATGGGTGCGTACAAGTAGAGGGTGGTTTTTGGGCTTCTTTTTTAAATTAGGCGGTAAAACGGCCGCACTATTCTTACGAACTGCGCTTCATGGTCTTGTTTCTGGACCGGAACAAATGCACCAACTGGGGTACATAGTCCTGCTCCACATAGATAGGGAGAAAGTCGGCCTGGTATTGGCGGCAAATCTTCATCAGTCTTTCCTGGTTCTGGACGTAGGGCACCAAATACCGTTCCCTGAATGCCTTGGAAGAAGTGTTGATCCAGATGGTCTTCCCGGTTTCTTTGTCCAGCAAGGGAATAATGCCCAGTTTAGGGAAGTCGATCTCGCGCTTGTCCAGGAGCTGCAACACGATCAGGTCATGTTTCTTGGCCAGCATGATGAGTTCCCGCTCATAGTTCTGGTCAATGAAATCAGAAATCAAGATGATGATGCTCTTGCGCTTGACCACGTTCAGGCACAATTTGATGCCTGCCCCAATGTTTGTTTTCAGCGACTGGGGTTGTAGCACAGCCAGGGTTTTGATGAGGGTGTAGGCGTGCTCGTTCCCTTTGCTGGGTTTGAGGTAGCGCTCTTTGCCGTCGCTGAAGCAGATCATGCCTATCTGGCTTCCCTGTTTCAGGGCGGAAAGCGCCAGAATGCCGCCAATCTCTTTGCCAATGTCAATTTTCTTTGCCCCCTGGCTACCCAGGGAGTGGGAGCCACTCACGTCCAGGAGCAGGAACACGTTTTGCTCTTTCTCTTCGCGGTAGGTTTTTATGAAGGTGCCGTGGCCCTTGGCCGACACGTTCCAGTCAATGGCCCGCACATCATCTCCGTACTGGTAGGCGCGTACGTCATCAAACTCAAGGCCAGAGCTTTTGAAGACAGATTTGAAATCGCCCTGCATCTGGGCGTCAATTGCCTTTCTGATCTGTATCTCGTACTTTCGTAGCTTCCTGACCAAGTCTTTCATACCTGCTGAAGGTTTTGCAGCGATTAAAATTACCCAAACTTACGAACAACCGCGTGAAAAAACGTTTGTGCCTCTTTTTACTGCCATTGGCGTTTTTCTCCTGCAACCCAGAGAATGAGAAGCCGGCTGATCTTATCCCTGAGACAAAGATGGCCCGCCTCATGATAGACATTCACCTGGCGGAAGCCGTGATCGGGCGCACGATTCCTAATTATGACACCTCTCGGGTAGCTTATAAGCAGGCTCATTCCCTGCTTTTAAAACGCCACGCTGTCTCTGATAGTGCCTTCAAGCACAGTTATGACTACTACCTTGCCCACCCCGAGCAGTTTGACAAGATCTATGAGGTGGTGTTAGACAGCCTGAGTGCCCGCGAAGCCAAGTTAACGGCCCAACAGGCGGCCCCAACCGTGGACTCCACAACCACTGTTTCTGATACTTCTAACGTAGCCAAGGATACAACCAAAGCTGTGCTCACCAAATTCAAGCGTGTTTCAGGTCCTGATTCGCTGTAAATCTTCCTGCTAGGCGCTAAAGGTAAGATCAGATAAGCCGTTTACCGTTGGGAACGGGTGCCTGGGGTTGGGAAAGGACAATAAAACCTTCCTCGTCTTCAAAGCCCGTGACCAGTACCTCAGAAAGCCAGGGCCCAATTTGCTTGGGTGGGAAATTGGTCACGCAGATTACCTGTTGACCTACCAGTTCCTCTTTGGTGTAGCGATGGGTGATCTGGGCGCTGGATTTTTTGATGCCTAACTCACCCAAATCCACTTTCAGTTTATAGGCTGGTTTGCGGGCTTCCGGGAAAGCCGAAGCTTCTATGATAGTGCCTACCCGCAGGTCTACGGCCATGAATTGCTCCCACGTGAGGTTGTTTTCCATTGGTGTTTTTAAGGCCAAGGTAAGGGCTCTGTCCCTAAGAGGCAAATAAGGAGACCCCTACGTTAGAAACCTCTCCTAAAGGTGTGCGTACCTCAAAAGGCGGAACTGCATTCGCGTTCGCTACCACCTACACCCATCCCAACTATGAAAAACAACACAGGTACAACTTTGTCGGTTTGGCAGCCGGGCGTGGAAATGCCGGTCACCCAAACCTTAGATTCCCATGTCACCACCGACGTATGCGTGGTAGGAGCCGGCATTTCTGGGCTTACCACCGCCTACCTGTTGGCCAAAGAAGGCAAGAAGGTAGTAGTAGTGGAGGCCGGCGAGATCTGCGGCGGCGAGACCAGCCGCACCACCGCCCACCTTTCCTGGGCCCTGGATGATCGGTTCTCCAAACTGATCAAGGTCTTCGGCAAAGCCCAGGCTCTTTTGGCTTATGAGAGCCACCGCGAAGCCATCCACCGGATTGAGCAGATCATCAAAGACGAAAAGATCCAGTGTGATTTCAAGTACCTGCCAGGGTATCTATTCCTGGGCGCCACTGACTCTGAAGATCAGTTAGACGAAGAACTGGCTGCCTGCCATGAACTGGGCATCAAAGAGGTGGTGAAACTAAAACAGTGCCCACTGCCCAGCCTCAGCAACGGGCCATGCCTGCAGTTCCCGCACCAGGCGCAATTTCACCCAGTGAAATACCTCTCTGTCCTAGCCCGGTACATCCTGGACCACGGCGGGGAAATCTATACCAACAGCCACGTGTCTCAATTTGATACCGGCAGGGTGCACCGGGCCGTCACCGATGCCGGTTTCTCCGTCACTGCGAACCATTTGGTTGTGTGTACCAATTCCCCGGTCAATGACCAGGTGACCATGCACACGAAGCAAGCCCCGTACCGCACCTACGTGGTGGGCGCGCGGGTACCCAAAGGAAGCGTACCTTCTGCCCTGTATTGGGATGATTCTGACCCTTACCACTATGTAAGGTTGGCCACCGTGGCAGGCGAAGAGAACCTGGATACCGAGGTCCTGATTGTGGGCGGCGAAGACCATAAAACCGGCCAAAGCCAGGGAGATGAGCGCGAACGCTTTGACTGCTTGGAAGAATGGACCCGCAAGAAATTCCCTATGGTGCAGGACGTGGTGTTCCAGTGGTCGGGCCAAGTCATGGAGCCCGTTGATTTCATGGGGTTCATAGGCCGTAACCCTGGCGACAACAAGCAGGTGTACATTGCTACCGGTGACTCGGGCCACGGCATGACGCATGGCACTATTGCCGGCATCCTGATCACGGACCTGATCCTGGAAAGGGTTAATCCCTGGGAAAAACTGTATGACCCAGGCCGCATCACCTTCTCCACCGATTCTGCCAAGGAATTCCTGAAAGAGAACCTGAACGTAGCCGGCCAGTACCTGGATTGGGTGAAACCCGGAAGCAAGGAAGAAGAAGTCATTTCCCCGGGCACGGGCGTAGTGGTGCAGAAAGGAGCCGGAAAGGTAGCGGTGTATTGTGATGCCCAAGGCAACAGGCATGAGTGCTCCGCCGTCTGTACCCATTTAGGCTGTATTGTGCACTGGAACAACCTGGAAAACTCCTGGGATTGCCCTTGCCACGGCTCGCGCTTTGACCCCTACGGGAAAGTAGTGGCTGGTCCGGCTGCCAAAGATTTGGATAAACTATAATTAGCTTCTAGTGATTAGTTGCTATAGATTAGTGATTAGTTTCTAGAGATTAGTGATAAATAATGCTTTTAAGGGATCAGTTGTTTTCTTCAAACAAGTAAAGCCTGAAAGTGAAGTAGCTATAAAAGGAGAAGAGCTGGGCAGTAGTATCTGCCAAGCTCTTCTCCTTTTATTTTTTAGCGATTTAGGGCCTTTTCCAACAATGAATCAAAAACTAATCACTAGTAACTAAACACTAATCACTAAAATCTAATAACCAACAACTACTTATAAGCCTCCAGTTGCTTCAGTCGTAGGCTCACTGAGGCAATCCATTCCATCTGCACTTCTTTGTTAAGCCCATGCCGACTTTCCTGGTCGTAGAGATCCTGCTCTTGGTGCCAATTGTTAAAGGCCTCATTGGCGTATTTGTTTAGATCACCGGCCCCGCGTTGGCAGGCATTGGGTAGTTCTGCCAGGCGCTTGCGCAACAGGCGGGCATGCAGCTCGGTTAAGTCAAAATGAAGCTGCTCGTGGGCCAGCAAGAGCACCGATGTCTTGTTCCGGGTCCAGGATTCCTTGGGGTTGAAGACTGCCTCTACCTTGAACTTGAGCTTATTGTTCTCGCACTTCACCTTCATCTCCATGTTGGTAGAGGTAAGGGCATGGTGTTGGTTTTCGGGCGCGGGATTGCCGGCAAAGTCATCCCAGGTAAGGCGCTTCTGCACCGACCAGGGAATGTCTGCCGCAGGGGCAATCGTTGTGGGCGTAGTTTCTGGAAAAGAAGCAAAAAACAACGCGCTGATCCAAAGAGGTAAAAAGGAAAATGACATAGCTGCTCGCGTAACACATTCTCTCCTAAAAGGAGTTTCCTTTGAGTACAACTACCAGCTAAAAAAAATTATTGCGGACTGAGTTTCTTAAACCTCAAAAATAACAGAACCGCGGCAAAGGTAAGTCCTGTCAACAGACCCAACCACACGCCAATGGCGCCTAAACCAGCCCAGAAACCCAGCATGTACCCCAGCGGCAGGGCAATAAGCCAATAAGAGAAGAGGGAGATCATGCTGGGGATCTTCACATCTTCCAGGCCCCGCAAAGCACCCAAACCTACCACCTGCACCCCGTCAGACAACTGGAAGATGGCCGCAATGATAAGCAACTTAGAGGCCAGGGCATGCACAGAGACGTCTTCCACGTACAAGTGCGGAATCAAGTCTTTGCCCAGGATGATCAACAATGCACTCCCCGCCATGAATAAAACGCCCAGGATAAGGCTGGTGTACCCGGCGGTGTGCACGGCGTGGGCATCACTGGAACCGCGCAACTTGCCCACCCTAATGGTGGCCGCCGCAGAGATGCCGCCGGCCATCATATACGTCACCGAAGCTACGTTGAGCGCGATCTGGTGCGAGGCCAGCTCTCTGGCTCCCAGCCAGCCAATCATGACCGCAGAGAAACTGAAAGCCCCCATCTCAAAAATCATCTGCAAGGAAATAGGGAAACCGATCTTGAACATCCGGGTCATGTGGGTCCAGGATAGGCTCTGCCAACGCAGGTAGCTCCGGTAGTGGGCAAAGCGCGGCGCCAGGAAGATGAACATGGCCATCATGACCGCCATGAGTACCCTTGAAATCAAGGTAGCCCAGGCGGCCCCATTCAGACCTAAGGCCGGTAACCCCAACTTGCCATAGATGAGCAGGTAGTTCAGGATTATGTTGATCACGTTGGCTATAATAGACACGTACATGGACTGCTTGGTGAGGGACAGCCCTTCGGCAAACTGCTTGAAGGCCTGAAACACCATGAGCGGCACCATAGACAGGAACAGGATGTTCACGTACGGAATGGTCAACCGCACCACCTCGGCGGGTTGATTCAAAAAGGCAAGCAACGGCGAGAGGCCCCAGAAAGCCAGGAAGAGCAAAACGCCAATCAAGGTGTTCATGACCAGGCCGTTCAGCAGGATCAAGGCGATGCGGGTGTGGTTCTTACGGCCATCGGCGCGGGCCACCAGGGGCGTCATGGAAAACGAGATGCCCAGCCCAAAGACCAGGACAATGGTAAAGATGCTATTGCCCAACGAGGCAGCCGCCAATTGGAGCGTACCAATGCGGCCTGCCATGACGCTGTCGGCCACGGTAACCATAATGTGGCCTAATTGGCTTAACACCACAGGATAGGCCAACCAGAAAGTGCTTTTATAATGTTCGCGGTAGTGGGCGGAGAAAATCAAACGGCTACGGTTTTTGAAACAGGCCGCAAAGGTACGGCTTATTTCCCTAACCCAAGGAGGACTACTATGCTTTGGACTACAGGTCTCTACCTCCGAGCCAGTTTGTACCTCAGAGCCAGGAGATGTTTAGCACCTGTTTTGCCAAAAACACCCCTTAAACCCAGGCTATCCCAATCTAACCGCCAGAAAAACTCAGGAGACAAAAGCTTTTAACCGGATCAAGGCGCTGGAAAGAATTTCATCAGGCACGGCAAAGGACATCCGCACAGCGGCTGGCATGCCCATGTTGGTAGAGGGCAATACTTCCAGCCCCACCTGGTCTTTCAAGGCCGCCGCCCATTCTTCTACCAATTGGAAAGGAGAGGAGGGATCTTGGGGCCTCAGGCAACACTCCACCTGCAACGTGACATAGTACCCCGCCTGCGGAACCGTGAACTTGAGTTTGGGCATCTTCTTCAGTTCCTGCATTACCAGAGTCCGTTTTTGAGCCAAGTCCTCCCGAAACTGCTGCCAGATCTGGTGCCGCTGCCGGATCGCCTCGGCGGCTCCGGCCTGCAGAAATGGCGACACCCCGGAGATCCATCTCAGTTGCAGATCGGTGGCTTTGTGCAGGATCTGGAAGGGCGCCACCAGGTACCCCACCCGCCACCCCGACATGGCAAAGGACTTGGAGAAACCGTTTACCACCGCCACTCTATCGCGCAGGTGTTCAAAACGTAAAAAGCTTTGGACCGGACCCTCAAATCCCAAACCATCGTAAATTTCATCAGAGAGCAGGTGCAGGTTGGGGAACTCCTCCATTAGTTGGGCCACGGCTTGCAGTTCAGCGGGAGAGTAGACTTTCCCGGTGGGGTTGCCGGGGTTGGTCAAAATCAGGAGCTTGGTATCGGGGTTCAGTTTTTCCCGGAGGGCTTCAACCTCCAGCGCGTACTCCTGGTTTGGATTGGCCGGCACGCTCACCAGTTTCCCGCCACTCTGCCTGATCAGTTCCGGAAAGGCGAACCAATACGGCGCCAGCGCCACCACCTCATCACCGGGGTGCAGCAGGCTGTGCAGGTACAGGTGAATGGCGTGTTTAGCCCCGTGGGTGATCAGGATCTGCTCGGCCGGTACCGGTACCCCATCGTCTTCCAGGTAGCGCTGCGCCAGGGCCAGCCGCAGTTCAGGTAATCCCTCGTTGGGCCCGTAGAAGGTGTTGTTCTGGGCTATGGCCTCTTGCAGAGCCTGGGTAGCCACTGCGGGCGTAGGAAAATGGCTCACGCCTAAATGCAACGGGATGATGTCCATGGGTCTTGGGTTCGGGTGGGAACACTTAAACTACCTTTTGTCTTTCCTTTGAGCCTTGTTGTGGGCCTGTTTTTCAGAAAATAGGCCCAATGTTAAGAGTTGGAGCTGAAAACATTAAAAGGATCCAGTTCTTGGAGGTTTCTTTGGTCCATAGGCCTTTTTTAACTGGAGCTTCGGCTTTGCCAATCTTTGAGTTGCCTTGGTTTTACCCACCTGATTTGAAGCTGATTTTCCTTAAACAGGCCTTAAAAGCACATCGGCAAAGCCGAAGGTCTTGTCTGTGAAGACCTCCTGGATGGTGAACCCGCAGGAGCCGGCCATTTCTTCTACCTGGCGCAGGGTGAATTTGTAAGAGTTCTCAGTATGGATGGCCTCCCAGGCCTCAAAACGGAAGGTCTGCTTAAGGGCGCCAATGTGTACCTCCTGGGCTTGCCGGCTGACGAGGAAACTGCGCATGGTGCCTTCCAGGGGATCATATTCCGCGAAGTGCTGGAACTGGTCCAGGTCAAAATCACCTTGCAGCTCTTTGTTGATGCGGTGCAGGAGGTTGAGGTTGAAGGCAGAGGTTACCCCGGCGGCGTCGTCATAGGCGCGTCTGATTTTTTCGGGGTCTTTTTTCAAATCCAGGCCCAAAAGGAAGGAATCCTCGGGGTTCAGGGTCTGGCGAAGGGCGCACAGGAAGTTCTGGGCCTCCGGCAAATCAAAGTTTCCTATGTTGGAGCCTAGGAACAACACCACCTTCCGCTGCCGCCGGTTCTGGTTCAGCCACTCCAGGCCCTGGAAATATTCGGCAGCCAGGGCCTGTACCTCCAGGTGGGGCCAGCGGTGGTGCATGTCTTCCAGCAGCAGGTTCAGTTGGTCTTCAGAGATGTCCAGGGGCACGTAGGAGAAATCAGCCTTGGAGGCCACCAACTCCGAGAGCAGGAGCTTGGTTTTATAGGCATCACCGGCCCCCAGGTCTACCAGCTGAAACGGATTCTGGGTGTCTATGGCATACAGGATCTCCTTGCGCTGCCGGGACAGGATCTGGTGCTCCAGCTTGGTAAGGTAATACTCCGGCAGCTCCATGATCTGCTGAAACAACTGACTTCCTTTAGCATCATAAAAGAATCTGGATGAGAGCTTTTTAGGCGATTGGCTCAAGCCTTGCATGACGTCTTGCGCCAACCCGTTGTCGTCGGAGACACGCGTGGGCAACAAGTTGACAAGGGAGTTTTGGGTAGTACGTGCGGTCATAGAATATGTCTTGCGTTAGGATTTCGCCAGCCGAATGCCGGTGAATTGCCAGCGTTTCTCTGGGTGGAAGAAGTTGCGGTAGGTGGGCCTGATGTGGCTTTGGGGCGTGGCGCAGGAACCGCCGCGCAGCACCATCTGGTTGATCATGAATTTGCCGTTGTACTCGCCCAGGGCGCCCGGGGCGGTGACAAAGCCAGGGTACGGGAAATACGCACTGTACGTCCATTCCCAAGTGTTGCCCAGCAACTGGGCCACATGTGAAGGATGGTCGGGCAGGGCCGAAGCCACCGGATGCAGCAAGCCGCTTTCCAGGAAATTCCCTTCGCCCACCGGGTTGGCGTGCAACTGCGACAGGGCTTCCCACTCAAACTCGGTGAGCAGCCGGTTCCCCGACCAGTTGGCATAGGCCAGGGCCTCATAAAAGCTGATGTGCGTGACGGGGGCCTGTTCCTCCACTTTCTCTAACCCGTGCAGAGTGTAGTGCCACCAGTCGCCGTCCTGTTGAAGCCAATACAGGGGAGCCTGCCATTGTTCCTGCTGCGCCAGTTGCCAGCCTTCGTCTAGCCAGTACTTGAAATCAGAATAACCGCCCGCCTTCATAAAGGTTAGGTATTCAGCATTCGTTACCAGGGTGCGGCGCGCCTGGAACTCCTGCAGGTACACCTGGTGGGCCTGGTGCTCATTGTCAAAGCTGAAACCATTGCCCGTGTACCCGATGGAGTAAAGCCCAGCCGGCACCGTGCACCATTCGTTTTGACCTTGTTTCTCTGAAACCGGACTAGATACAGTTGCCTTCTTTTCTGAGTAGGCGGGCAACAGGGGGTTACAGCTCAGGATATACTTGATGTCGGTGACCAATAATTCCTGGTGCTGCTGTTCGTGCTGCAGGCCCAATTCTACCAGGGCGGGTAACTCAGGTAAGGTCTGGAGCAAAGCGGGGGCTAGCAGTTTTTCCATGGCCTGGTCCACGTGCCGGCGGTAGGCGTAGATATCCTCTAGCGGTGGCCGTGACAAGGTGCCGCGGTCAGAGCGGGCCACCCGGCTGCCCATGGTGTTGTAATAGGAGTTGAACAGGAACGCGTACTGGGGGTGGAACGGTTCGTAGCCCGGTAAATGCGGAAGTAGGAGGAAGGTCTCAAAAAACCAGGTGGTGTGCCCCAGGTGCCACTTGGGCGGGCTGACATCTACCATGGGCTGCATGACAGAATCCTCGGCGGTCAAGGGAGCGCATAGTTGCTCGGTCTGCCGCCGGATGCCCTGGAACCTGGGCCAAAAAGCGGCATTACCTTCTAAAGAATGGAAAGACATTTGGTTTTACGTATTTACACCTTCTAAACTAGATTTTTACCGAAAGGTTGTACCTTCACTGGTGCCAAAACGAAACTATGCCCTTTGTTTTAACTCCTTTCCACCGCGACCTGTCTTTCAAATTTGACGCCCGTACCTCTAGGGGCGCCATGCAAATCCACCAGGCTCATTACCTGCGGGTGCACCACACCCAGAACCCCGAAAAGCACGGCTGGGGTGAGTGTTCTCCCTTGCCCGGCCTAAGCCCCGATTTTTCCGCTGGGTTCGGGCAGCTGCTGGAAAAGGTTTGCCACCAGTTTAACGCCTTGCAGCTGGAAGACTCAGAATCTGAGGAGGGTATGGTTTTCTGGAAATCGCTGGAGCAATGGCCTTCTATCTGCTTTGCGGCCGAAACCGCCTGGGTGGATTATTTCAGGGGCGCCAAACGCCTTCTGTACCCTACAGATTTCTCTAGGTCAGAAAGGGGCATCAAGATCAACGGCCTCATCTGGATGGGCGACCCAGCGTTTATGCGGGAGCAGATTGAGAAAAAGCTGGCCCAGGGCTTCACCTGCCTGAAGCTCAAGATTGGCGGGCTTGACTTTGCCCAGGAATTGAGGATTTTACAGGAAATAAGAAAAGTGGCGGGCCCTGAGGTGCTGGAGTTGCGGTTAGATGCCAACGGCGCTTTTTCTCCTACAGATGCAGAGGAAAAGCTTCGGCAGCTGGCCCATTTTGGCATTCATTCCCTGGAACAACCCATTAAACCCGGCCAGGGCCAAACCATGCAGCTGTTGAGCAGCGTGTCGCCTATTCCCATTGCCCTGGATGAGGAGTTGATTGGGGTCAAAGGCAAAGAAGCAAAATGGAACCTTTTAGACCAGCTTCGGCCGCCTTATATCATCATCAAACCAACCTTGGTGGGGGGCCTGGTGAGTAGCCGCGAATGGATTGAGGTGGCAAAGTCCTTGGGCGTGGATTGGTGGCTTACCTCGGCGTTAGAGTCAAACATAGGCCTTAATGCCATTGCCCAGTTTGCGGCAGAGCTGGATAATCCGTTGCCGCAGGGGTTAGGCACGGGGCAACTTTACCATAATAATTTTGCCTCCCCCCTGGAGATCAGGGGAGAAGAGCTGTGGTACAACCCCGCTAATGCCTGGGAGCTTCCTGGCTAATAGAAGGGGATTTTTAGAGGTATTCTCGAAAAACAGGCATAAAACCCGCTTTTATTCTCCCAGCAGTTTTTTGACCAGAGCCGGGACGCCTACCGTGGCTTTTTCCTGGATGATCGTGAAGTTTCTTCTGTGCGAGACGGCGGGGGTGTTGGGGTCAATCAGGTAGATGGGCGTGTCATGGGGAGCGTAGGCAAGCAAGCCGGCTGCGGGATATACCTGCAAGGAGGTGCCAATGATCAGCAGGTAATCAGCGTGCATGGTTTCCTCGGCGGCTTTCTCTATCAGGGGAACCGCTTCGCCAAACCATACAATGTTGGGCCGCAACTGAGAACCTTTCTCGCAGAGGTCCCCCAGTTTCAATTCCCAACCTTTCATGGGGTACACCAGGCGCTCATCTTTGGTGCTACGGCTCTCAAACAGCTTTCCGTGCAGGTGCAGGATGTTAGTGGAACCGGCGCGCTCGTGCAGATCATCCACGTTCTGCGTGATGATGGATACCTCATACTTCTGCTCCAGGTCTACCAGGGCCTTATGGGCGGCGTTGGGTTCTACCGCCAGGGCGCTTTTGCGGCGCTCGTTGTAGAACTGAAGCACCAGCTTCGGGTTCTTCTGCCAGCCTTCCGGTGAGGCGACCTCCATCACATCATGCCCTTCCCACAGGCCGTTGGCATCTCTGAACGTGGCCAACCCGCTCTCCGCACTGATTCCGGCTCCGGTTAAAACGACTACTTTTTGTTTCATTTTTTTGGACTCAGGATGTAAGATACAAGGCTCCTTATCAAAAGAGGGTGAAGGTAATACGAATGCAGCGCGGAAACGATAAACCCCGTTATGGGCCCGTTTTCACGAAAACAGGCCCGTAACGGGGTTTAATAAAAATATAAGTCCTTTATCTAAGGTCTTACCTCCTATGTCTAAAAACTAGCTGGCTTTTTTCTTGGGAGCAGCGGCTTTCTTGGTTGTGGCTGCTTTAGTGGTAGTTCCTTTCTTAGCCGCCGTTTTCTTAGCTGGGGTTTTCTTGGCGGCAGGGGCGTCTGCGGAAGGGGCAGCCTTTTTCTTGAAGCCTCCCCGCGCGGGTTTGTCCGGAGTGGCCTCTGCTAATTCAAGGCACTGTTCCAAGGTGAGTTCTGATGGTTCCTGCCCCTTGGGGATTTTGACGTTCTTTTTGCCCACGCAGATGTAGGGCCCAAAGCGGCCATTGAGTACCGTCACTTCTGGGTTTTCAGGGAACGTCTTGATCATTTTCTCGGCATCTGCCTTGCGCTTGGCTTCAATCAAGGCAATGGCCTCTGGCTCCGTTACCAGGAGCGGGTCCAGGTCTTTAGGCAAGGAATAGAACTTGCTGTTGTGCTGGATGTAGGGACCAAACCTGCCAATGGCAGCCTTCATGTCCTTGCCTTCAAACTCACCTACCACGCGCGGCAACTTGAATAATTCCAAGGCTTGCTCCAGGGTGATAGACTCAATGAATGTGCCTTTCCGAAGACTGGCATACACCGGCTTTGCATCCGTTCCTTCCACTTCCTCGCCTAACTGTACATAGGGGCCAAAGCGGCCTAGTTTGGCGATTACCTTCATGCCGGAAACCGGGTCAACCCCCAATTCACGGGCGCCACTCACAGTAGAGCGTTCTACGTTGGCGCTGGTTTCAATGGTTTGATGGAAGCTTGAGTAGAACGTGTCCAACATCTTGTCCCATTGCTTTTTACCCGCGGCTATCTCATCAAACTCTTCTTCTACCCTGGCCGTGAACGAGTAGTCAATCACGCTCTCAAAGTGGGCTACCAGAAAGTCAGTCACCACCATGGCAATGTCGGTGGGGAAAAGCTTGGCTTTCTCGGCGCCGGCCATCTCGGTTTTCTTCTGGGTAGAGATCTGGTCCTGCTCCAGGGTGAGCACGTTATAAGCTCGTTCCTTTCCTTCGCGGTTGTCTTTTTCCACGTAACCCCGCTTCTGGATGGTGGAAATGGTAGGTGCGTAAGTAGAAGGACGGCCAATGCCCATCTCCTCCAGTTTCTTCACCAGGCTTGCCTCGGTGTAGCGCGGGGCGGGGCGGCTGAACCGCTCGGTGGCCTGCATCCGCTGGAAACCCAAAGTTTGCCCTTCTGTTAACGGCGGCAGCATTCCTTTCACGTCATCGTCGGCGAGTTCCTCGTCATCCGTGGACTCGGTGTACACCTTCAGGAACCCTTCAAACTTGATCACCTCTCCGGTGGCAACTAACCGCTCGGGCTGGCCGCTGATGGTGATGGTGGCGGTGGTTTTTTCAATCTCGGCATCGGCCATCTGCGAGGCGATGGCGCGTTTCCTGATCAGGTCATACAGGCGTTGCTCGTTGCGGTCAGAACTAACCTGTAAAGCGGCAAAATCAGTGGGCCTGATAGATTCGTGGGCTTCCTGCGCTGATTTTGATTTCGTTTTGTACTGGCGGGTCTTCACGTAGTTTTCCCCAAAGGAGCGCGAAATCTCAGCGGCAGCCGCGGTCATGGCATCCTGTGACAGGTTCACAGAGTCGGTACGCATGTAGGAGATCTTTCCGGCCTCATACAGGCGCTGGGCCACCTGCATGGTCTGGGCCACGGAGAAAGAGAGCTTACGGCTGGCTTCCTGCTGCAGGGTAGAGGTGGTAAAGGGCGGTGCGGGGCTGCGTTTAGTGGGCTTTTTCTCCAAACTCTCTATAGAATAGGAGGCACCCATGCAACGCTGCAAAAAGTCTTCGGCCTCGGCCTGGGTTTTAAAGCGGGTATTCAGTTCCGCTTCCAGGCGTTTTCCGCCGGCATCAAACTGGGCTACTACTTTATAAGCAGAAACCGACTTGTGGCGCTCAATCTCGCGCTCGCGTTCCACTACCACCCGTACCGCCACGGACTGCACGCGGCCAGCGGAAAGCCCGGTCTTTATTTTCTTCCAGAGCACCGGAGATAGCTCAAACCCTACCAGGCGGTCCAGCACACGACGGGCCTGCTGGGCGTTCACCAGGTTCACGTCAATAGCCCGGGGATTCTCAATGGCATTCAGGATGGCGCTTTTGGTGATCTCCCGGAAAACGATGCGGCGGGTCTTGGCTTCTGAGAGGTTCAGGGCTTCAGACAAGTGCCAGGAAATGGCTTCCCCCTCACGGTCCTCATCGGACGCTAACCACACAACTTCCGCTTCCTTGGCTAATTTCTTCAGTTGCGAGATCACTTCCCGCTTATCGGCGCTGACCACGTAGGTGGGCTTGAAACCGTTCTTGATATCAATGGCATTATTGTCTTTGGGGAGGTCACGCACGTGCCCGAAGCTCGACTTCACAATGAAATCTTTACCCAGGTACCCTTCAATGGTCTTGGCCTTGGCCGGCGACTCCACAATTACTAGGTTTTTTATCATATGGGATTTGAGTGGGGCTATGCCCAAAAATTTTTCAAAGATGTAGTAATTTTTTGAGACAATCCAACCACTATCTTTATGCCGATTGTTCCCAGAAGGTTAAATAATATACCTTGAGGGGGTAAAAAGGTTTTTTTAGTCCATTTTCGCCATGAAGAATCTCTTATTGATGCGGCATGCCACAGCGGCAGACAAAGCCATAGGGCAACTTGATATTGACCGGGAGATTTCCCTGTTAGGACAACGGCAGGCAGGGGAGGCCGGCCTCTGGCTCAAAGACCAGAAACTCCAGCCCGACCTGATCCTGTGCAGTCCGGCCGTGAGAACCCAGATGACGCTGGAGAACGTGGTAGAGCAATTAGGCCGCAAAGTACCGGTTCAACTGGAGCATGACCTCTATTATGGCTCTGAAAGCGACCTGCTCAGCCTGTTGCACGGCGTGGCCGAAGAGGCAGACACCGTGCTGGTCATCGGCCATAACCCCACCATCAGTTTTTTCGCCTCTGACCTGGCGCATGAAGAGGTGAACTTTCAGCCGGCCACCATTGCGCATCTGCATTATAATGGCTTTTCCTGGGAGAACCTGAGGGCCAACACCTGCAAGCTTCATGGCTTATACCGGGAGTAGATTTTTGTTTTAAGGGTTCTTTGCTGAAAAGAGGCATAAAACCATAGAGAGGCCTTGAATTATTTGTAGTTTAGCGGCTCGTCCCACACCAGGAAATATTTTTCCTTTTTTTACTGTAACCAATGGCAGCAACTATCGTATCGGTCATCAACCAAAAAGGGGGTACTGGTAAAACCACCACTACCATTAACCTGGGGAGTGCCCTTCAAAAACTGGGCAAACGCGTGTTGTTGATTGATCTTGACCCCCAAGCCAACCTGTCTTATTCCTTGGGAATCACAGAGCCTTCTGCTACCTTAGCAGAGGTGTTTGCCGGCAAGGTGAAACTCACTGATTGCCTGCAGGAAACCAACGGGCTTTTTGTGGTCCCTGGTTCCAATGACCTGGTAGATGTAGAGATTTCCTTAGTGAACCATGAGGAGCGGGAGCGTTTCCTGCAGCATTTTCTGGAAGAAGTGACTGGGTTTGATTATATTCTCATTGATTGTCCCCCAAGCCTGTCTTTGCTTACAGTAAATGCCTTGTCCACCTCGCATGAGGTGCTGATTCCGCTACAGATGGAAGTGCTCACGCTGCAGGGCCTGGGGCAGATCCTGAACACGGTGCAACAGATCAAGAAAACGCTGAACGCCAAGCTGAAGGTCAAAGGAATTGTGGTGGTGATGTACGATAAACGCCGTAAATTAAGTGCCGAGATAGAAGATTACCTGAAAGAGAACATAGACGAATATATTTTCCAGCAGCGCATCAGACTGAATGTGAAACTGGCAGAGGCGCCTTCCTTTGGGCAAAGCGTCCTGGACTATGATGCTTCCTCTTACGGGGCAAAGGATTATCTGGGTTTAGCCAAGGAATTTGTGGCACTTCCTTAGCAAGGATACTTCCGGAAGTCTTGTTTTATTAGTAAATTGCGAGGATGTCTGATAATAGAGGACATCTTATATAAAATTATTGGCACGTTGTGGTGCAGTAGAGGTAAAAACGCTCTTCATTCAAAGAAAAGATGGCTTTAGGGAAAAACTTGAAACTCAACAAGGATAAATTGATTGGGAAGACAGAAAACGGGACGCCTGTTGAAGCGTCTACGGAGGGCGCTGCCTTGGCTCCGGTAGAGAATCCGGCTAACGCGCAGCCTGAGGAAATGCCAGCCCAGGAGGTCGCTACCCCAGAGGTACACCTCCCTTTGGTAGAGACTAACGGAAGAACTGCTACCACAAAGGCCCGTGCAGGAGGAAAATCAGTGGAGAAGAAAGAAGAGAAAGAAGAAAAAGCCATCATAGAATCTGAGACCAATGATCAGGCCCGGAAAAGCAATTCTCCGCGCCAGACCACCCAGACGCAGGATTCTGATTATATCAACGAGCAGCTGAACCGGGTGCTTTACGCCCTGGACGCCTTCAAGAAAGGGGACGTCTCCGTACGCTTGACCAAACAGAATAACGACATCTTCTCTGAGATTGCCGAAGCCTACAACTCCATGGTGGAGATGATTGGCGGCGTAGGAGGAGAGGTGTCGCGGATCTCTAAAGTGGCCGGGGTAGAGGGTAACCTGAAAGCCCGGGCCTCTGCTGAGAGTGCTTCCGGTTTCTGGAAAGACATGATCAACAATATCAACGGCCTGGTAGACTCCATCGCCGTTCCGGTATTGGAGGTAGGCAAGGTATTGAAGAACATCTCCCGGGGTAACCTGGATGAGACGTTCCAGATTCCGGTGTCCGGTGACTTTAAGGTCATGGCTGAAACCATCAACCGTACCATTGACAACCTGAACCTGTTTGCCGGTGAGGTAACCCGGGTGGCCCTGGAAGTAGGTACTGAAGGGAAACTGGGCGGACAGGCCTCGGTACCGAACGTAGCCGGTATCTGGAAAGAACTAACCGACAACGTGAACGCGATGGCCTCCAACCTGACGCTTCAGGTACGGGACATTGCGAAAGTAACCACTGCCGTTGCCCAGGGGAACCTGGATCAGAAAGTAACGGTAGACCTGAAAGGGGAAATGCTTCAGCTGAAAGAGAACATCAACCAAATGGTGGACTCTCTGAACATCTTCGGGGATGAGGTAACCCGGGTAGCCCGTGAAGTGGGTACCGAGGGTAAATTGGGTGGTCAGGCGAAAGTGCCGAACGTAGGCGGGGTTTGGAAAGACCTCACCGACAACGTGAACACCATGGCCTCCAACTTGACCTCGCAGCTGCGTGATATTGCCAACGTAGCCACTGCGGTTGCCAAAGGCGACCTGACCCAGAAAATCACGGTAAACGTGAAAGGCGAGTTAGCCGAACTGAAGGACAACCTGAACCAGATGGTGGACTCCCTCAACATCTTCGCAGACGAAGTAACGCGGGTGGCGAGAGAAGTAGGAACCGAAGGTATTCTGGGTGGCCAGGCCAACGTGCCAAAGGTAGCCGGGGTTTGGAAAGAGCTGACCGATAACGTGAACTCTATGGCGTCTAACCTGACCCTCCAGGTACGGGACATCGCCAACGTAGCCACCGCGGTGGCCCGTGGCGAGCTGAGCCAGAAGATCACGGTAAATGTAAACGGAGAGCTCCTTCAGTTGAAAGACTCTTTAAACCAGATGGTGGACTCCCTCAATATCTTCGCCGGTGAGGTAACCCGCGTGGCCTTGGAGGTTGGTACCGAAGGTAAATTAGGTGGCCAGGCCTCCGTACCGAATGTGGGCGGGGTTTGGAAAGACCTGACGGATAATGTGAACTACATGGCGTCTAACCTGACGCTGCAAGTGCGGGATATCGCCAACGTAGCGACCGCGGTAGCGAAAGGCGACTTGACCCAAAAAATCACCGTGGACGTAAAAGGCGAGCTCCTTCAACTGAAGGACAACCTGAACCAGATGGTGGACAGCCTTAACATCTTCGCCGGTGAGGTAACCCGCGTGGCAAGAGAGGTAGGAACCGAAGGTAAATTGGGTGGCCAGGCCTCCGTACCTAATGTGGGCGGGGTTTGGAAAGACCTCACCGACAACGTGAACTACATGGCGTCTAACCTGACGCTGCAAGTACGAGATATCGCCAACGTAGCTACTGCGGTAGCGCGCGGCGACTTAAGTCAGAAAATCACTGTTGGGGTAAAAGGCGAACTAGCTGAGCTGAAGGACAACCTGAACCAAATGGTGGATTCCCTCAACATCTTCGCTGGGGAAGTAACCCGCGTGGCGCTGGAAGTGGGTACGGAAGGTAAGCTAGGTGGCCAGGCCTCTGTGCCAAATGTAGCCGGTACCTGGAAAGCCCTTACTGACAACGTAAACTCCATGGCGTCTAATTTGACGCTGCAAGTGCGGGATATTGCCAATGTGGCCACTGCCGTTGCCCGCGGTGACCTAAGCCAGAAGATCACGGTGAACGTGAAAGGCGAATTAGCCGAGCTGAAGGACAACCTGAACCAGATGGTGGACTCCCTCAACATCTTCGCCGGCGAGGTAACCCGCGTGGCGAGAGAGGTAGGAACCGAAGGTAAATTGGGTGGCCAGGCTTCTGTGCCTAATGTAGCTGGAACCTGGAAAGCCCTTACAGATAATGTAAACTCTATGGCGTCTAATTTGACGCTGCAAGTAAGAGATATCGCGAACGTAGCTACTGCGGTAGCACGCGGGGACTTAAGCCAGAAAATCACCGTGGATGTGAAAGGCGAGCTCCTTCAGTTGAAGGACAACCTAAACCAGATGGTGGATTCCTTGAACATCTTCGCTGGTGAGGTAACCAGAGTGGCGAGAGAAGTAGGTACTGAGGGTATCTTAGGTGGTCAGGCCAATGTACCTAACGTAGGCGGGGTTTGGAAAGACTTAACTGAGAACGTGAACTACATGGCCTCGAACCTTACCTCTCAGGTACGGGACATCGCCAACGTAGCTACTGCGGTAGCCCGCGGCGATTTGAGCCAGAAAATAACCGTGGACGTGAAAGGTGAACTTCTTGAACTGAAGAACAACCTGAACCAGATGGTGGACAGCCTCAACATCTTTGCGGATGAGGTAACCCGGGTGGCCCGCGAGGTGGGAACCGAAGGGAAACTAGGCGGTCAGGCCTCCGTGCCTAAAGTACGTGGTACCTGGAAAGAACTCACTGACAATGTGAACTCCATGGCGTCTAATTTGACGCTGCAGGTGCGGGACATCGCCAACGTAGCTACTGCGGTAGCGAAAGGCGATTTGACCCAGAAAATCACCGTGGATGTAAAAGGCGAGCTCTTAGAGCTGAAGAACATCTTAAACCAGATGGTGGACAGCTTGAACATCTTCGCTGGTGAGGTAACGCGGGTAGCTTTGGAAGTAGGTACCGAAGGGAAACTGGGAGGTCAGGCTTCTGTGCCGAATGTGGCCGGAACCTGGAAAATGCTCACCGACAACGTGAACTCCATGGCGTCTAACCTGACTTCTCAGGTACGGGATATTGCCAACGTAGCCACCGCGGTGGCGAAAGGTGACCTAAGCCAGAAAATGACGGTGAACGTGAAGGGCGAGATCCTTCAACTGAAAGATATTTTGAACCAGATGGTAGACTCCCTCAACATCTTCGCGGGTGAAGTAACCCGGGTGGCGTTAGAGGTAGGTACCGAAGGAAGATTAGGTGGACAAGCCAAAGTGCCCAATGTGGCTGGGGTTTGGAAAGACCTAACCGATAATGTGAATACCATGGCGTCTAACCTGACGCTGCAAGTGCGGGACATCGCCAACGTGGCCACCGCGGTAGCGAAAGGGGATTTGACCCAGAAAATCACCGTGAATGTACGGGGTGAGTTAGCTGAGCTGAAAGACAACCTGAACCAGATGGTGGACTCCCTCAACATCTTTGCCGGGGAAGTAACCCGGGTGGCGTTAGAGGTAGGTACCGAAGGAAGATTAGGTGGCCAAGCCAAAGTGCCGAATGTGGCTGGGATTTGGAAAGACCTGACGGATAACGTGAATACCATGGCCTCTAACCTGACGACTCAGGTACGGGGAATCGTGAAAGTAGTAACGGCGGTATCTAAAGGTGACTTAACTCAGAAACTGACCTTACAAGCCAAAGGTGAATTAGCAGACCTGGCGGATACCATCAACAGCATGGTGGAAGACCTGAACCGCTTAGCGGGTGAGGTTAGCCGGGTGGCCAGAGTAGCCGGGGTGGAAGGGAAGCTGACGGAGCGGGCCACCGTGCACGGTGTATCAGGTAGCTGGAAAGAGCTGGTAGATACCCTGAATGATCTCTTAGAGTCCATCGTAACGCCAGTATTGGAAGTATCCCGTGTGGTACGTTCTATCTCTGAGGGTGATTTAACCCAAAAAGTAGAAATCCATACCGCCGGTGATATTCTGGCTATGTCAAACGCCTTGAACCTGGCGGTAGACAACCTGAATGCCTTATTAGGTGAAATCAATGATTCTTCGCTCATCGTGGGCTCGTCTTCTGAAGAGATGGCTGCCAAAGGATTGGAGATGAACCGGGTAACGGTAGACGTAGCATTGGCCATGCAACAAATGGCAGAGGGTGCACAGAACCAAGCCTTGAAAACAGACCAGGCCTTCAAACTGATTGAAGAAATCATGAAGGCCACCAAAGAAACCGCCAACAAAGCGGATGTAGTGAACCGTTCAGCGGTAATGGGAGAGGAAACTTCCCAGTTGGGTCTGAAAACAGTGGCCGAGGTGGTACGCAACATGGAAGAAATCTCTTCTTCTGCAGCCCTGACCGCCAAAACCATTGAAGTACTGAGCACCCGTAGCCAGGAAATCTCTAAATCACTGGGGGTGATCACGGATATTGCAGCCCAAACCAACTTACTGGCCCTGAACGCAGCCATTGAGGCCGCCAGAGCCGGCGAGGCAGGACGTGGTTTCGCGGTAGTAGCCGAGGAAATCCGGAAATTGGCGGAAGGTTCGCGCAAATCAGCGAGTGAGATCAATACGCTGGTAGATGATGTGAAGAAAGATACCTCTTCTGCCGCCGCGGCGATTGCTACCATGGAAGGGCGGGTATTGAAAGGAAAGAATGCCACGTTTGAGGCATCCGGGGCCTTTAAGAACATTGCCACCTCCAGCGGTGAGACGCTCCGCAGTGCCCAGGATATCTTGGTGTCTACCGAAGTACAGAAAACCTCTATTGGCGACGTAGTGAAATACGTGGAAGAAGTGGTAGCCATTGCGGAACAGACGGCCTCTGGTACCCAGCAGGTAGCCGGAACCGCGAAGCAACTATCAGCTTCCATGCAGGAGATGACTTCTGCCTCTCAGCGTCTGAATGACATTGCAGATGACCTGCAGGGAAGTATTTCCGCCTTCAAGCTGGTGAACGGAAACCTGGTGTTCCCTAACCGCAACGCCCGCAAATTGTCAGCAGTGCCGGCGCCGCGCAAACGCTCCTTCACCGGAGACGAGGCCAACGACGTAGATTTTGACAATAAGATTGCGAGCAAAAAATCGTCTAAAAACAGAGGTCAGGAATAATGGAGTCTCAGAACATCAGAGATAAAAAGGAGAAGGTAGTAGAGGAGAAGGTGCACCTGATTGTCTTTAAACTAGGCCTGGAGGAGTACGGCGTGCGCATTGACCAGGTAAAGGAGGTAACCATTACCCCTGAAATCACCCGCATGCCCAAAACACCTTCCTTCATAAAAGGGGTCTCCAACATCAGGGGGGACATTATCGCTATTATGGACCTGGAAGAGCGCTTCAGAATTGAGCGCCCTTCCGGCTTGCCGCACCAGCATACGTATACCTTGGTGATGGAAGCCAGGGAGTATACCATGGGCTTTATTGTACACGAGGTGCCCCAGTCTCTGACCTTGCCCGTATCCAGCATAGACAAAGCACCTTCCTTTATCCAGGACATCAACATCAATGAGAACTTCATTGAAGGCATAGGGAAGCATGAAGACCGGCTCATCATAGTGCTGGACATCTTCAAGATCCTTACTTCAGATGAAGTGATGCAATTGAAATCATAGTGCTCATATTTGACCTTATTACTTATGGAAATCACCGATAAAAAAAGAATACTGATTGTAGATGATTCTTTCTACATGCGCACTATGTTGAAGAACATGCTGCTAGATGCCGGTTATGATGTAGTAGGGGAAGCCCCAGACGGAAAAACGGCGCTCCAGATGGCCAAAGACAAAATTCCGGATCTGGTGACACTAGACGTGATTTTGCCAGACAACACCGGCCTAGATGTGCTCAAGGGAATCAAACAGGATAACCCAGACATCAAGGTTGTGATTGTAAGTGCCGTAGGGCAGGAAGTGATCATGACCGAGGCCGCTGAATATGGCGCCTTGCACTACATCATCAAGCCCTTTTCAGAAGACAAAGTGCTGGAAGCGTTGAGCAAAGCCTTTCAAGGAGAATAGCAGAAAAGAACCTTACCTTCCGCCACCCTATCTACCCGTGCAGCAGACGCAGCAACCAAAAATTAAGGTCTTAATTGGGGATACCTCCGTACGCTCCAGATTGGTGCTTTCCGGCATGATAGATGCCGAGCCCCAACTGGAGGTGGTGGATACTGCCCAATCCAGAGAAGAATTGCTGTTCAAGGCAATGGCTTCCAGACCTGATTTGATTGTGGCCCAGTTCAGCATGACCATGAGTGGCCGGGTGCCCTTTTTCCAGCCTGTTTTTGGCGAAACGTCTTCTTTGCTGCTCATGGTGTCCCAGGATTGGGCTCAGACGACCACTGGTTCTGCGCCATTCTCCTATCTTCACCGGGTAAAACCGTTTCAGGGCTCTTTTGAGAAAAACGCCCCCAAAGAAGGCCTCAAGACAGGTTTTATGTCGTGCCTGCGGGAATTTGTAGGTCAGTTCATTTCCGGCGCCCAGAAAGAAAAGCTTAAAGAAACCAGCCCCATGGGGGAGGCTTCCTTGAAAAAATCTTTTTTGGGTCCGCCAGTTCGTGTGGATGCCCCTCTGCCGGTGGTGGCCATTGGCGCTTCCACGGGTGGTTCCTCCGCGTTGGAATACTTGATAAAGGATCTTTCGCTGCAACAGCCCGCTGTAATCTTAGTGGCGGTGCACATGCCAGAGAAATTCACCAGGCGCCTGGCCCGCCGGTTGCAGAAACTGACCACCTGGCGGGTAGAGGAAGGCTTTCAAGGCATGGCGCTTCTTCCCGGAACCATTGTCATTGCGCCGGGTGGCCAAGACATGCGGGTGAAGAGGACCACAAGGGGAGCTTACCAATTTGAACTGGATTTGGAACCCTCTCTGGCCATGGACTCGCCCTCCGTAGATGCCTTGTTTCAATCGGCCGCTTGCTGCGCCCAGGAACAGGTGCTAGGCATTATCCTGACGGGTATGGGCCAGGACGGTACCGCCGGGGCCAGGGTGGTGAGGGAGAACGGAGGCGTGGTGATTGCCCAGAATGAGGAGACTTCCACGATTTTCGGGATGGCCAAGTCAGCGATTGAGAGTGGGGCAGTGAATGGGGTGTTTGCTTTAGGCCAAATTAATTCTATTATCAACCGGTTCGTCACAGACCGGAACATGAGCGCTATGCTCCAACAGAAATTGGTAGGATGAAGTCGAGAGATCAGGAGTATAAAGAGATATTTATAGCCGAGGCTCTCGAGTACTATGATGCGCTGAACCGGCACATCAGTGATCTGGAGAAGAACCCAGAAGATGAGCAGTTACTGGCCGAAATCTTCCGGCTGCTGCATAACCTCAAGGCCAATGCCAAGGCCATTGGGTATGAGTCCATTGGGGATGTGTCACATAAACTGGAAACCGCCTTCGGTTTGATCAGGAGCCGCGAACTTAGTTTCAGTGATGAGGTAGTGACGGTTCTTTTTGACGGCGTGGATCTGTTAGGAGAGATGATCACTAACATTGACAGCCCCAAAGAGGTAGAACCCAGCCCCGAGCTGCTCCGCAACCTGGACATCATCATTAATTCTCTCTCTGAAAATTCATCAGAGTTAACAAAGGTCCAGAAATACTACACCACCAAGAACCTCTCGCTCTCTGACCTGATCTATATTCAGATCAAGAAGTTGGATCATCTGCTCAACCTGGTAGGAGAGCTGATCATTGACCGGGACCGTATCTTTTCCCTGAGCAAGGAACTGGACAACGAAGACCTCAAGAATGTAAGTGCCCACCTGTACCGTATCACCGAGGAGTTGCAGTACAGCGTCATGGACGCTCGCTTGGTTAACGTAGGGTCTTTGTTCAATAAATTCCCCCGGATTGTGAGGGATATTGCGGTGGTGGAGAAGAAGGAGATCAACCTGGAGATTGTAGGCCAGGATATCCAGATAGACCGGAATATCCTCCAGATCATCACAGACTCTTTGCTGCACTTGATGCGGAATGCAATTTCGCACGGCATTGAGAAAGAAGACGTTCGCAAAAAAAACAAGAAAAGCCCGCAAGGGAATGTAACGCTCTCGGCCCAGAACGACCGGGACACGGTGATCCTAAAGCTCATTGATGACGGCAAAGGCATAGACCAGCAGGAAGTGAGAAAGGCCATTGTGAATCGCGGTTTTCTGACGGCAGATGCCGCCGCTGACCTTCGGGATACAGAGGTTTTGTCTTACCTGTTTGAACCCGGCTTCTCCCTGGCCAAAGAGGTAACAGAAGTGTCGGGCCGTGGGGTGGGATTGGATGTGGTTAAGAACGCCATTGATTCCATAGGCGGCAGAATCAAGGTAGATTCCAAGAAAGGCGAGGGCACTACCTTCACGCTTTTCCTGCCTACTTCTATTGCCGTGAAAGGGGCTTTGCTGTGCCAGGTGGAAGAGAACTTCTATGCCATCCCGCTCATGCACACCGACTCGGTGGTGGCTTTCCCCACCCAGGAACTGCACGAGGTGGGAGACCTTTTGGTAGCCGATATCAATGGAGAGACCATTACCATCATCTCCATGCGCGAGTTGTTCAATACCGATCTCAACGACTACAGCGTTAAGAAAAGCGATTTAAACGGAGATGCGCAGAACATCATTATAGTGACCTACAACAACCGGAAGCTGGGACTCATTGTGGACAAACTTCTGCGGCAGCAGGACATTGTGATCAAGGCTTTAAGCAAACCGGTCAATACCATTGAAATTTACGCCGGGGTTACCCTTTTAGGATCAGGCAA
Source organism: Rufibacter glacialis (assembly GCF_008271745.1). Classification (GTDB taxonomy): domain Bacteria; phylum Bacteroidota; class Bacteroidia; order Cytophagales; family Hymenobacteraceae; genus Nibribacter; species Nibribacter glacialis. The sequence continues at coordinate 215,785 of NZ_VKKZ01000023.1, forward strand.
AGTGTGTCTGGTGCTGGATGTGGCGGCTATTACGCGTTACTTTATTGCCAGAAGGTAAAAGCTGATGGGAAACAACATTATTAATGCCTGATTCATGGAGCTTCAAGTAAATGAACTAGAGCGGGATATCATCAAAGAGATCCTGAACATAGGGCTTGCCCGGGCAGCTGACTCGTTCGCAGTGATTGCCAAAGACCGTGTACTGCTGAAAGTGCCGGACCTGCAGTTAATGGAGGCCGAGGAGTTGCTGAAAATAGTACGGGCGTATGAGAATTCGCATACGATTATCCAGTCAGACATAAAGGGGGAACTGAATGGGTCTACCCTGATGCTATTCTCTGACCTGCATGTGGAACAGCTGTCAAAGGTGTGCCTGGGCATGACCGTGAAAGGGAGTGACCCTCTCACTGAGATGCAGGAGTCGCTGCTGCTGGAAGTAAGCAACATCATTACCGGGGCTTTGGTGACCCAGTTGGCCAATATCTTGAAATCCAATATCTACGGGTCGCCCCCGGTGGCCCCCAAACATGATATCGCTGAATCGCTCAAGGGTATTTTTACGGACCATCCGTTGTTCCAGCCCTTGGTGTTCACCGTCATCACCCAGTTCACCAACAACTCCAAAATGGTGGAGTTGCCGCTTCTCCTGTTTTTTGATACCAATACCTTTATCAAGATCCTGGAAATCATCAGATCCTATAACTTCCTTACCAAATAAGCCTGCCCAGGCATATTTTCTATAAAGCAAAAGAGCCGCCCCGTGCGGCTCTTTTGCTTGGAAGAGAGCCAGATGAGCGGGTTTAAGGCCTCTTTTTCATAAAAGAGACCCTTCACCACCGGTTTTCGGGCCTTTCCATTCCAGTATCTTTTTTGTTGTTTTGCGCGTCAGAAGATTAACCTGACTTAGATAACCCGTTTATGGACGCTTTAGGAAGACATATCCTGGTGGAGTTTTACAACTGCTCGCCAGAATTGATGAACGATGTTGTACATATTGAGAACAGCATGGTGGCCGCCGCTGAAACGGCCGGGGCCACGGTCATCAACAGTACCTTTCACCATTTCTCTCCCTATGGTGTGTCTGGGGTAGTGGTTATCCAGGAAAGCCACCTGGCCATCCATACCTGGCCTGAGTTCGGCTATGCCGCTGTGGACCTTTTTACCTGCGGCGATTCCGTGGACCCCTGGGTTTCTTACAATTACTTGATTGAAGCCTTTGAGGCCAGCCATGGCTCTTCCATGGAATGCCTGCGGGGGCAGCAGAGCCTTTTAAAGCGCACGGATTTCACCGTGGAGGCCCGCGACTCTGGCCAGCAGGTGACGCCTATTCCCCGTATCAAGCGGGATGTGTGGTTCACGGAGCGCGACGAAAACATTGCCCTTTCCTTAAAACACACCGGAAACCAGCTCTACAAGAAACAGTCGCCCTACCAGAAAGTGGAGGTGTTTGAGACCTTGGCCTACGGCAACATGCTTACCTTAGACGGCATGGTGATGTGTACCCAGAAAGATGAGTACGTGTACCACGAGATGATCACGCACGTTCCGTTCTTCAGCCACGGCAATGTAAAGCGTGCTTTAGTAATAGGCGGCGGCGACGGCGGAACGGTGCGGGAGCTGCTTCGGCACGAGAGCATTGAGGAAGTGGTATTGGTAGAGATAGATGAACTGGTGATTGAAGCCTGCAAGGCCCACCTGCCGGAGACCGCCAGCGCCTTTGACCACCCAAAACTTAAATTACTCATTGAAGACGGCATCAAATACATTCAGGAAGGTGCTGACAGCTCTTTTGATTTGATCATCGTGGATTCTGCGGATCCTGTTGGCCCCGGCGAAGGCTTGTTCACCGCTGAATTCTACAACCAGGTGTACCGGTGCCTGACTCCTGAAGGCGTCATGATCACCCAAAGTGAATCGCCTAGGTTCAACACCAAGGTGTTCGTGGAGATTTTTGATACGTACAAAGGAATATTTGGGGCAGACAACGTGCATTGTTACCTGGCGGCCATTCCTACGTATCCCACTGGTACCTGGAGTTTTTCGTTCTGCTCTAAAGGAAGCGTGCACCCCAAGAAGTTCAACCAGGAGGCGGCTGCGGCTTTCTCCCGCACCCAAGGCTTACGCTACTACAATGAAGACATCCACGGGGCCGCTTTTGCCCTGCCTAATTTCGTAAAAGAGTTACTTTCTTCTAACCAATAGTTGTATGAGTTTGAACATGCCTACCATGTGCGATTCCAAGCACACCAAGATCACCTCTTTTGACCAGAACGGGGTGGGGGAAGTGGGAAGCGGCCTGTTTGGCCTCCCTTTTACCCAGGAAGAATCTGAAATCGTGATTTTTCCCATTCCCTGGGAAGTAACCGTTTCCTACAACGCCGGCACCGCCGAGGGCCCCGCGGCCGTGCGAGACGCCTCGCCCCAACTGGACCTGTTCGATCCGGAGTTACCCAACGCCTGGCACCTGGGCATCCACATGCCGGCGGTTCCGGAAGATTGGGCGCAGGAAAGCCAGCGCCTGCGTGAGAAAACGGAAGCGTACATTGAATTTCTGGAAAACGGCAGCAAAGGGGACAGCGCTATCCATGAGGCAACCATTGAAGAAGTAAACCAAAGAGGTGAGGCTTTGCTGCAATGGTCCAAGAGAGAAACCCTGGCCTTGCTGGAACAGAACAAGCTGGTAGGGGTTTTAGGCGGAGACCATAGTACGCCGTTGGGCTTCATGCACGCTTTGGCGGAAAAACACGAGGAATACGGCATCTTGCAGGTTGATGCCCACGCCGACTTGCGTGATGCCTATGAAGGGTTTACCTACTCGCATGCCTCCATCATGTTTAATGCCTTGAAGCTGCCCCAGGTGAAAAAACTGGTGCAGGTAGGCATCAGAGATCTTTGTCAGGCAGAAGCGGAGTTGGTAGATCAGTCTAATGGCCGCATCACCACCTTCTATGACAGCAAGATCAAAACCAAGATGTATGAAGGAACCTCGTGGCGCAAGCAGTGCAAGAAGATCATTGCGCAGTTGCCCCAGAAGGTGTACATCAGTTTTGACATTGATGGCTTAGACCCCAAGCTTTGCCCAGGTACGGGAACCCCGGTGCCCGGTGGGTTTGAGTTTGAGGAGGCAGTGTACCTGATCAAGGCCCTGGTGAAATCAGGCCGGGAGATCATTGGGTTTGATTTATGCGAAGTGGCCCCCGGTGACACAGAGTGGAACGGAAACGTAGGCGCGCGCCTGCTCTATAAACTCTGCAACTGGATGGCCGTATCACAGAAACGCTTAGAAGCTTCGCATTAACCTTAAACCACACAACATGGGATTTATCCTCAAGATCATCCTTACCGGTTTCATTGCCATAGTTCTGGCCAAGTTCTTCCCCGGGGTCAAAATTGACGGGTACAGCACTGCTATTCTTTTTGCCTTAGTGTTGGCTATCCTGAACGCCGTGGTACGGCCTATTTTGGTTATCCTGACCATTCCCATCACCTTTTTAACCTTGGGCCTGTTCTTGCTGGTGATCAATGCCATTATCCTGTATCTGGCAGATTATCTTCTGAGCGGGGTTGACATCAGCGGCTTGTTGACGGCGATCTTGTTCAGCTTGGCCCTGTCAATTGTCACGGCCATTTTAGACGCAATTTTCTAAAAACAGCCCCAAATTGAGGAATCGTGGGTAGCCCGGAAGCAATTCCGGGCTATTTCTGTTGCTGGGGTTTGAGGCGAAAGGATAAGAGCCGATTTTGCCGTATTTTTGTGAAAAGACATTAAAATGGGAGTTAAGGAAGCACGGGAGGTTCTGAAGCAGTTTTTTGGCTATGATCAGTTCAGACCGGGTCAAGAGGATATCATTGGAAACGTTCTGGCAAAACGGGACACGGTCGTGCTCATGCCTACCGGCGGCGGAAAGTCAGTGTGCTATCAGGTGCCGGGGCTGGTGCTGCCGGGTTTATGCGTGGTGGTGTCGCCCTTGATTGCTTTGATGAAAGACCAGGTGGAGGCCCTGCTGGCCAACGGGGTCAACGCGGGCTACCTCAACAGCTCCCAAGCCGCCAAAGAACAGCAGTTGATTGAACAGCAGTGTTTTGACGGCCGCCTGAAAATGCTCTATGTGTCGCCGGAGAAGCTTTTGTCTGCCGGTTTCTTTTCTTTCCTGAAGCGCCTGGAGATCAGTTTGTTCGCCATTGACGAGGCTCACTGTATTTCGGCCTGGGGCCATGACTTCCGGCCAGAGTATTTGCAGCTCAAAAACCTGAAGCTGCAGTTCCCGGAGGTGCCCATCATCGCGCTCACCGCCACCGCCGACCGTCTCACCCAGAAAGACATCCTTACCCAGCTGTACCTACAGAACCCCCGGGTCTTCATTTCCTCTTTTGACCGGCCCAACATCCACCTGCAGGTGCAGCCGGGGCAGAAGCGCATGGAGGCCATCTTGGATTTCCTGGAGGAGCGCCCGTTCCAACCGGGCATCATTTACTGCCTCAGCCGCAAGGCCACGGAGTCTCTGGCTGCCAAATTAAAGGAAAAAGGTTTTAACGCCGATTATTACCATGCCGGCCTGTCTGCTAAAGACCGAGACAAGGTGCAGGAGAAATTTCTGCAGGACAACATCCAGATCATGTGCGCCACCATCGCCTTCGGCATGGGCATTGACAAATCCAATGTGCGCTGGGTTATCCATTACAACCTGCCCAAGAACCTGGAGAGCTATTACCAGGAGATAGGAAGGGGAGGCCGCGACGGGGCTCCGGCTGAGGCGTTGCTATTTTACAGCCTGGCGGATGTGATGACCCTGCGGGATATTGTAACCCAGGGCGACAACAAGGAACAGGCGTTGTCATTGGCCAAGCTGGACCGCATGCAGCAATTTGCCGAAAGCACCAGTTGCCGCCGCAAAACGCTCATGCACTACTTTGGCGAGGAGTTTGACCGGGACTGCGGCAACTGTGACATCTGCGACAATCCGCCAACCTCGTTCAACGGAACCGAACTGGCCCAGAAGATCCTTTCGGCGGTAGCCAGAACCAAAGAAACGGTCGCCTCTGCGCAAGTGGTGGATATTCTGCGGGGTTCACGCAACCAGTTGACCATTAGCCGGGGCTATGACCAGTTGAAGACCTTTGGGGCCGGCCGCGAGGTGCCGTCGCAGGATTGGCAGCGGTATATCCATCAACTCATCAACCAAGGCATTCTGGAAGTGGCCTATGATGAGCACGGCGCCTTGAAGCTGACGAATGCCAGCCAGGAGGTGCTGTTCAGGGGCAAAAAAGTGGAACTGGTAAAATTCCAGGCACCGTTGCCCAAAGAAGAGAAAGAGAAGCGGCAGAAGAAAAGCAGAAGCGGGGTGGAGAATGCCTTGTTTGAGCACCTTCGGCAACTCCGCAAACAATTGGCCAATGAACGCAACATTCCGCCGTACGTGGTCTTCACCGATAATACCTTGCAGGAAATCGTAGAGCAACGGCCTACCAATAAACCCGCCTTCTTGGCAATATCAGGGGTGGCGCAGGCGAAGTACGAGCAGTACGGGGAGATCTTCATCAACGCCATTCTCAGTTTCCTGGCCCAACAAGCCGACCAGCAGCAGGCCCGATTGAAAGGCACCACCCACCTGGTCACCTATGAACTCCTGCGCCAAGGGAAAACCCCAGAGCAAATATCTGAACAGCGCCAGGTTCAACTGACCACCATTTACTCGCACCTGGCTACTTTATACCAGCAGGGTTATGAAGTGGACTTGAAGCCATATCTGGCAGATTGGGAGTACAGCCGGGTGCGCGAAGCCATTCTGCAAACCAAACAGACAGCGGCCATGAAACCCATCTTTGATTATCTGGAAGGAGAGATTGATTACATGAAAATCAGGCTGGGGATTGGCCGGTTCAATAAAGAGAATAGTTAAAACGGGTTTGACCTGAAAGAGAATCGTTTTAGCTTCTATTTCTGAAAACAGGCCTAAAACGAAATATGTGATCAAAAAGAAAGGCCCGCCAAAATGTTGGCGGGCCTTTCTTTTTATGAAACCTGAAAGATTATTTCAGAGCGATAGGATCTGGTTTACCGTCTGGGTCATTGTTCACGAACCCTTGGGAATTAACTACGCCTCCGTTCACGGCCAGGATACCAGCTACGTGCGGGGCAGCAAAGGAAGTACCAGAGGCATAACGGTAACCGCTGTTGGTTCCAGTGGTCAGTACATCAGTACCAGGGGCAGAGTAAGTAACAGAGGCGCCATAGTTAGAACTAGGGCTGAAGTTACTGTTGATGTCCATGTTAGAAACCACGTACACGTTAGGTGCAATGATACGGGCCGGAGAATCCACTACACAGTCAATGTAGCTGTTTCCTGAGGCTACCGCGAAGTAAACTCCTTTGGCGGCCGTCTTCTTGATCAGGTCATCCAACATGGTAGAGGCATTTACCCGAAGGCTCATGTTCACCACATCACCTGGTTTGGCGTTAGAAAACACATGGTTCACGGCAGAGTAGATACGGGTAAGGGTACCATAGCCAGTGTTGTCAAACACTCTAAGAGCTACAATAGTAGCATTGGCGGCAACCCCAACTACTCCTTCATTGTTGTTCTTCGCGCCAATTACCCCGGCAACGCTGGTACCGTGGCCATAGCCATCTTCAATAGACACATCGCCGGAGATAAAGGATTTGCTGCGGGCAATGTCTACGTTCAGGTCTGGGTGGTTAGACTGTACGCCAGAATCAATTACCCATACCGTTTTGCCGGTACCGTCGCCGTAACCTACCCGGGCAACGCCCCAAGGAATAGATTGCGTAGAAGTGGTAGAAGTGGAAGTAGTAGTGTTGGAGGTAGTAGTGCGGCTAGAAAGTGAAACTGTTGAACCCATTTTAGAGCCTTTGCCCAGCATGATGGCTTGCTCTGGTTCAATGAAGGCCACGTTCTGGTCGGCTTTTAATTTTTGGATCTCATCTTCGCTGAAAGAACCGGAGAAGCCATTGATGGCGCCTTGTAAAATTTCACGGGCACGGCTCAGTTCCAGACCGTTTTTGCCTAACACGCGCTCCCTAACGGCAGAGCTGGACAACGCGTTGTTGTTTTTGAGGATGACAATGTACTTCCCTGCAATCACTTTTGAGGAAGCGGAAGGATCAACAGGCGCTTTAGTAGCTACCTCTTCCATTAAGCCATCCTGCTGGCAACCTGCCATTGAAAACACAGAGGCCAAGGCAAAGAAAGACACCGCTTTCTTGAACGAAGATGAATTCATAAAATAAGAATTAGTAAAATAAAATCATATAATTTCTTTTTTCTCCACCACCTAGGGGGATTCATTGGTAAAGTGTTCAAATGTACAAAATAATCCAAATGCCCTCCAAGGGTTTATATAAATAATAGTTTGATAATGATGAGAACATAGAAGTATCTTAATTCTTATATAATTATATAAATCATGGTATCTGGTTGATCATTAGGTCTTTTTTAAAGGTGGTACTTAAAGAAAGAAAAATAATTAATTCTGGAACAGAATCAGATGCCAAAACTGTTAGTTATTTGCTAAAGAATTAGTACTTTTACTTTTCTTAAAAATAGACAAACAGACATATGCTCAGCACTAATCTCAAATACCTAAGAAAGCAACTTAATCTGACCCAGGTACAGCTTGCCGAAAAGCTGGAGATTAAGCGATCCCTGATTGGTGCCTATGAAGAGGGTAGGGCAGAACCTAAACTGGTCACCCTGGTGAAGATGGCGCAGGTGTTTAACTTGTCAGTAGATGAGCTTATCAATCCAGATTTGCCTAATACCGCCAAAGGTGGAGGAGGCCGTCGTCAGCCAAATGTCAAGGTGCTCTCCATTACGGTTGATGCCCAGGACAGAGAAAATATAGAATTGGTGCCGTACAAGGCCAGTGCAGGTTACCTTAATGGGTATTCTGACCCTGAATTCATGGAAGAGCTTCCTAAGTTCAGGCTTCCTATGATCCAGAGCCCGGGCACGTACCGCGCTTTTGAGATCAAGGGAGATTCCATGCTGCCCATCCCTTCGGGAACGGTGATTGTGGGCCGTTATGTAGAAAACTGGCAGGAAATAAAAGACGGAACCCCCTGCGTGGTGGTGAGCCTGCAGGAAGGGATCGTGTTTAAACGCATCTACCACCAACAGAAAGAAACGGCATTGAGGCTCCATTCAGACAACCCCAGCTATGAGCCATACACCGTGGCTTTGGAAGATGTGGTGGAACTGTGGGAAGCGAAAGCCTACATCAGCACTACCTTCCCGCTGGCGGAAATCTCCCTGGATAAACTAACCTCCTTGGTACTTGACCTGCAGCAAGAAGTAAAGAAACTAAAGACGGCCAAGTAAAATCTTATCGTCAAAATTAAACTCCGGTTCGGCGTTTAGGGGTTGTTTTAACCAGAACAACCCCTAAACGCCGAACCTTTTTTATATAGGAAAGGCATTATAAACCTCCGGCACGTGGGTACGTATTTAATCAGGAACCCAAAACGTCAATCATATGATAAAAGTGATTCCCGCCTCTGAAAGACACCATGCCACCCATGGCTGGCTTGATTCATATTTCCTCTTTTCCTTTTCTGATTATTATGACCCGAACAACGTGCAATGGGGGCCATTGCGGGTTTTCAACGATGATTACATCAAAGGGAACAGCGGGTTTCCTGAACACTCCCACTCAGAAATGGAAATCGTGACCATTGTTCTGGAAGGAGAAGTCACCCACTCAGACAGCTTGGGGAACAAAACGGTGATCAAAGGCGGGGAGGTTCAGCGCATGTCTACCGGTACGGGTGTCAGCCATTCAGAACACAACCATACAGAAGGGGAGTTGCACTTGTACCAACTTTGGTTTATCCCTAATAAAAAGGGCCTGACCCCTTCCTATGAGCAAAAGCCCATTGATTTCACCGGGGAGAAGAATCAGTTGATTCCTTTGGTGACCGGGCAGAAAGTACTGGAAGATGTGGTGTTCATCAATTCCAATTCCACCATTTACCACGCAAACCTTAGCGAAGGGAAAGAAATCGACTTCAAAACCTTCCCTATTCGGAAAGGCTTGATCTATGTGACTTCCGGTGAGCTCTTTGTAAATGGGATCCAGGTGCAGAAAAACGACCAGGTACGGTCAGCCGATGTAGACGCCCTTCGTATCCAAGCCACTGCTGACAGCTCCTTCCTTCTAATAGACTTACCTGGAGTAGAAGCAAATTACTAAGCATTTTACCCATTAAAGGGGAAGACGGATCTTTTTCCAAAGGTCCGTCTTTTTTTTGTGGGTAGAGTTTCTTGGAATAGGTATAGTAATGGTAAGGTTCAAGAATGAAACTCTTATGTAATCTTTCAAAGGCATAGCTATTAGCATTAAAGGAATAGTGATAATCCCTCGTTTAGCGGAAGATGGAATCAACCAGCTTCCTGATGAAAAATCATCCATCTGCTGAACTAAAGGAATTACAATTGCTGCTATAAGTTACCCTAATCTGGCAACTTAAAGGTTGGTCCTTCCTGCTTTAAGAACCAAATGCTGGTAAACATAATAGGTTATTTTAAACTGAAAAGGCAGTGACGGCTATCAAGTTAACCGTAACTGCCTTTTCAGTTAAGTACTTTTATAAAGGTTTTACCCTTCCATACCGTCTGCCACGTTTTCTTCCTTCAAGGTATCACCTTCTAGTAAACCCAACGCCACCGAAGAGGTATTCTGAAGCCATTGCGTCTCCATGGTTTTGCTGGTGCGGGCCCCTAATTTTTTCAGGAGTTCTACCTTTTTGAGCAGGTTGCCATTTCCTTCAGAGAGCTTGTTCATGGCAGCCTGGTATTTCTGTTGGCTCCGGTCAAGATTGACCCCAATGTCTTTCAGGTCTTCTAAGAAATTGGCGAATTTATCGTACAGCTTTCCGCTTTCCTCCGCAATCCTTAATACGTTGCGTTTCTGGCTTTCCTGTTTCCAGACACTAGCCACCGTGCGTAGGGTTGCTAGAAGGGTAGAGGTGGTGACAAAGACGATGTTGCGGTCCAAGGCCTCCAGGAAAAGGTCACGATCCTGCTGGATGGCCAAATTGAAGGCCGGTTCAATGGGAATATACATCAGCACGAAATCCGGGGAATGGATACCGTGCAGGTATTGGTAATTTTTGCGGCTCAGGTCAGTGTAGTGGTTCCTGATGGACTGGGCGTGGCTTTTGAGGTAAAGTTGTTGCTGCCCTTCATCTTCACAGTTGCAATAGGCATCATATGCCACTAAACTTACTTTTGAGTCAATGATGAGATGCTTGTTGTCGGGCAGGTCAATGATGACGTCTGGCCGGAAAATCTTAGCATCGTCGTGCTGTAAAACCTGTTCGCGGCGGTAATGCACGTCCCGTTCCAGGCCAGATTTCTCCAGTAGGTTCTCCAGCAGGTACTCGCCCCAATTCCCCTGGGCTTTTTTCTCGCCCCGTAACGCTTTGGTCAAATTTACCGCATCCTGGCTCATCTGTTGGTTCAGGCTGGCCATGTAGGTGATTTGTTCCTTTAGGGAAGTAGTGTCTTTCAGGGTTTTTTCGTAGGTCTGCTCTACTTTACTTTCAAACTCCTTAATTCGTTCTTTCAGGGGAGACAACACCTGCTCCAGGTTTTCAGCGGAGGCCTTCCTGAAGTGCTCAGCATTGGTGACCAGCACCTGGTTAGACACCTGGGTGAACTGCTGCATGAACGTTTCCCGAAGATGGGAAAGCTCAGCCCGCTCATCTGACAGTTTCTGTTTGAGGTGGTAGATGTCATTCTCGGCCCGGGTTACTTCTGCGTGCAGCTCCATGACTTTGCTGTTCTCCCGCCGAACCTGTTCCTGCAGCTTAGCGGTTTCTGCCTGGGCGGCTTCCTGTTGCTTTAAGGCCACCACGCGGTCGCCTTCCAGGTTCTGCAGCTGAGTCTGGAGCGCAGCCAGTTTTGACCGCACCATGAAATAGGTGATGATGGCGCCAAGCAGAAAAGCCAGCAGGGAAAGCGTGATGTCCATAGGAGTGAGGCTGGTTAACAGAACCAACACTTAAAGATAAAGCAAAAGTGCCCTTTCCTAAAATTTTTCGCAAATAGTAATAGGGTTAGCAATGGGTTTCCCTGTCTTTTTATGAAAAGAAGGGCAAAAGCAGGAAATTCCTGTTTTTCTAATTAAAAGAGCGGTTACTTAAGCAGGAACCTGGTATTAAGAGAGGAAGGGTTTCCTAAATAGGTTTCCCTCTCTGTTTTTGCTAAAGGTTGGGAAACCAGGCGGAAAACGGAATGAAGTACCTATCTTGAAGAAAGCAAAATAAGTGTCCTGTTACGTGTGGAAAGGTCTGCTTTAAGCGTTACCTTTTTAAAAGAACCATAGACTTCTATATTGAATAAATTTATCCTCTATTGTGTTGCCCTTTACATTTACAACTTTTAAAAAATTTATCCGCCGGCGGCTGTATGAGCCGGTGTTGGAATTAGTCAAACAAGGAGTCACGCCGCACCAATTGGCTTTGACCATTACGTTGGGCGCTGGCTTTGGCATGGTTCCCTTCCTGGGGCTTACTACCATCCTTTGCACTTTCTGGGCTTTGCGGCTGCGACTGAACGTGGCTTTTACCATTCTTATTGGGTATTTGATGCAGCCGGTGCAATTGGCGCTGTACGTTCCCTTCGTGGACCTAGGGCAGACCATTTTCCCGGTTACTCCTATTCCTTTTTCCCTGGAGAAACTGAGCTTGATGTTCCAATCAGACTGGCTTCTGGCTTTGCAGCAACTTTGGTTCGCTAATCTGCTTGGCGTGGTGGCCTGGCTTTTGTGCAGTATTCCTTTAGGAGTGGCTATTTATTTTTTAAGCCGAAAGATGCTGTACCGTCTGTTGCCTGCCCAACCTGCTGCCTAGGTGAGGCGCCCATATTTTTAAAGAAGCCAATCATTTACCTCTTTCTTTGAAGTACCTTATTTTCTGAGGCACTAAATCCCTGGTCCTGGAACCCTAATTTAAGCCCGGTGGCGCCGTAACAGGACCTTCGGGCTTTTCTGTGGAAAGCCTTTGCTGGCAGGAGGCTAGCACTATTCATCCTTTTCCTTAAAAAGCAGGTGAAGACTTCCTGTAGGAAGGCACTTTTATTATTAGCCTTAGGAAGGAACAATCATAAGTAAGGTTTAGGGCCTGATTTCTCAAAAAGGGCCATTAAATAAAACTTCGGTAAAAGGTTTTAACTGTAGAAGCGTCTTTGGTGGAATGGGAGAAAAAGGGCTTTCTTCAGACATCTACCTCACATTGCCCTTCTTCTTTAGAGATGTGATGGAAAGCTTTACGTGAGAGACAGCTTATTTTTCTTGGTTACTTTACCAAATTGGCAAACTTGTTTTAAGGCTATTTTTATTAAAACAGCCTTAAAACAAGTCCTCAGGAATAGGAAGCTGTAGACTACCCTCGGGCGCAAATGCTTTTGTAGGCGCAGTACTGGCAGGTTTCCAGGTCATTGGTTTTCCGGATAGGGTCTTGAGGGTCCAGCATCCGGATGACCAGGTCCTTGAGGAGGTGCTCTGAGGCTTCTATGAAATCTTTTGGTTCGCCCAAGGCATCTACGAACGGAAGTTCAGAAGTCAGTACCCCAGCACCTAAATTCCGGAAGGAAATGATACCCGCCTCAAAGTCATATTGGTTCTTGGGCAGGTTCAGGACTTTGCTTTCCAACAAGCTTCCCTTCTGGATTTCCTTGGCCAGAATGTACCGGTAGAGCCACAGCTGGCGCACCTTGTCCAGGTGGCGGTCATGAAGGAGCGTCGCCTCCAATTCCTCAGGGGCTACTTTCAAATGGCGGGCCTCTACTTTGCCGGTTTTGTAGTCAATTACGCGCAAGGTGCGGCCACTGAGGTCAATACGGTCGGCTTTGCCGGCAATGCGCACGGGTACTTTCTCACCTGAGGGTAGTTTCACCTCCAGGTCGGTGAGCAGGGTTTCTTCCAGTTGAAGAATGTAAAGTGGCAGTTCCTCTGACTGCAGCAGGCTTTCCAGGTAGCGGGTGAGTAGTTGCACGGCCACCTGGTACAGAATCAGGTTCATGCCTTGCTCCGGTAGGTTGCCTAAAGTGCCGCGTTTGAACTCCAGCTGTACTTTCTTCGGCAGCGCATCGATCATCTGCTGCACATCCAGCTTCTCCAGCGGACGGGCTTCCTCGGCGAAGGGCCTGAAATAGTCTTCCAGCACCTGGTGCACGATAGTGCCAAATGTGTCAGCGCCTACCAGCTCGTCTATCTCGTCTACCTCTTCCAGCTTGGCGATGCGGCTGAAGTAGTATTGCAGAGAGCAGTTCACGAACTGGTTCAGGTGCGATGGGTAAAGGCCGCGTTTCAGCTGCTCTTTTAGTTTTGCCAGCACCTCGGCGTCTTTCTGGATGATGATGTCGGGCTCGTACTCTTTGGTGTCCAGTTGCTCTACCACGGCGGTCATCTCGGAGAACGTGATGTTGGGGTTGCGCGGGGCCAGGTCATGTTGCAACTGCAGCAGGAAGCGGCTTTTCTCGCCGGAACCGTAGGTGTCTGAAGGAAGCACGTAGAGCAGGTTCACGCGTTTGGCCCGCTGCAACAGGCGGTAGAAATAATAGGAGGTGATGCTTTCCTGCTCGGCGTAAGTGGGCAGCCCGAAGGTGCGCAGCACATCAAACGGGAAAAGCGAATTCTGCTGCTTGGGCTGGGGCAGCACATTCTCGTTCACGCTCAGGATGATGAGGTTCTCAAAGTCCAGGGCGCGGGTTTCCAGCATCCCCATGACCTGGGTGGGCGAGATAGGTTCCCCGCTGAACGGCAGCTTGGTATTGCCAATCTGCTCATACAGGAACTTCTTGAAACTACGCACCGAGATCTTGTGCTCACGGCAGTCAAAGAGTGAGTCCAGCCGCTTTACAATGGTGTACAGAATGTAGAGGTACTCCGTTTCAATGGGGTTTTCAGATTCTACCCGGTAAATGCGGCCCAGGGCATCTACCAACTGGTACAAGGTGTCAATCAGGTCGGTGCAGTCGTCCCAGGTCCGAAAGAGGGTGATGAACATCGGGTGTTCCCGGCCCAGCCGGATGATTTCTTCGGCGGTCAGCAAGACGCTGTTGCGGGCCACCATCTCATCCAGCACGTGCTGAAACAGGTCCAGATCCGTTTCCCGCTCGGCAATGCTGTTCAGGTACTGCTCATACCGGCGCAGAAAGGGGTGCTGCAACAGTTTGGTCACGGCCAGGTGGTGGTAACGGTTCACCTTGTAGCCGGTATCTGTGGGCTGCACCACGCCGGTAAGGTGCACGTCAAAGAGAAGGTCTACCAGGTTGAACAAAGGCGTTCCTTTAAAGGAGAGACCCATGGTCACGTTATAATCAGAGACCTCATCTGAAATAGAGTGCAAGACCGGCAGGAGCAGGGTTTCATCGGGCAGAACGATGGCGATCTCCGCGGTAGGGTCTTGCTGCCGGATCTCGCGCAGCAGTTGCCCGGCAATCTTGCCTTGCATGCTGGCATTGGCCACGCCAATCACGTTGATTTCCTTGGTGTCGGTGAGCAGCAGGTTCTGTTGCCAGTTCCATTCGGGCAGCGGCCACTTGGTTTTGTAGCGCTTCAGAAAGTGACCGGCCCGTTTCTCAGCCTCCGGGGCCATGTAATACTCATCTGAATCAAAGAACACGTCGGCTTTGCCCGCCTGCAGCAAGGTGTGGATGATCTTCTGCTCGGCCTTTGACAGCGCGTTTAACCCAATGAAAATGTAACGGTAAAAGCTTTCGCTGCTCTGCGCAATGTCTTTGATGCGGTCAGAGACCATACGGAAGGCCATGCCGGTATAGGCCTGTTTATCTTTCGCGAGTTTCTCCTTCAGCGCGAAATAGGTGCGCTCCAGATTGGCCCACAGCTGAAAGTATTGCTTCACGTTGCCCGTAAGGGCGCTGCTGCCCGGCTTGGAGGGATCCCACCGTTCCAGTGCCTTGGCCTCACTCACGTATTCAAACACTGCTTTGGGGTCGGCCAACTCCATGTCCATGCGCGAGAAATCTTCCAGCAACATCGCCGACCACCCCACAAACTGGTCAAAATCCAGCTTCGGGTCAAAGCGCAGCAGGAGGTCATAGAGGTCCAGCTGCAAATGCAGGGGTTCCAGCACATCCACCTGGGCCATGTTGCAGACAAAATCCTCCATGGAGTAAATCTGCGGCGACCAGATACCGGTAGGAGCGGCTTGGGCCAAGGCGTTCTTGAAGTACAGCGTGGCCCGACGGGTAGGCAAAACAATGCACAGATCGCTCAGACGGTCTGTGTATGTTTGGTAGATATGTTCAGCGGTTTGCCGCAGGAAAGATTGCATGACGCGGTGAGGAATCTGGTAAGAAGATCAAGAAGCAAGATACAACGTTTTCAGGCGGTATTTTTGAAAACAGGCCAAAAGCAGCCCAAGAGTGACAGGAAGGCCTTTGAAGGTTTCTGCTGGCAGAACTTCTTATAACATGCCCGTACAACAAGGTAAAACCGAGGGGGAAGCTTATGAGCCGATATGCCATTTCTGATATTCATGGATGTTTAAAAACCTTTAGGTATCTGGTGGAGGAGGTGATCCAACTAAAACACAAGGATGACCTTTACCTATTAGGGGATTACATTGACCGGGGACCAGATTCTAAGGGGGTATTGGATTACATCATGGCCTCACAGAAAGAGGGCTATTCCATTCACGCCTTGTGCGGAAACCATGAAGACATGCTGCTGCAAGCCCGCGAAGATGCCCTTTACCATACTACCTGGATGTTGAACGGAGGAAAAGAGACCTTGAAGAGTTTTCAGGCGACTTCCCTTCAGGAGATTGGGCCCGTTTACTGGGCGTTTTTTGAAAAACTGGACCTTTTCCTGGAGCTGGACGATTACCTGTTGGTGCACGCAGGATTCAACTTCGCCGCCGCTGACCCTTCTTCTGACCGCCATACCCTTTTATGGGCCAGGGATTTCGAGGTAGATCCCCAAAAGCTAGGCCACCGTAAGGTCGTGCACGGACACACCCCAATCCCCCTAGAGCAGATGAAAACCTCACTACAAACCCCGGTGGATTCCGTCTTAAATATAGACGGGGGCTGCGTTTTCAAGAGCAGGCTTGGCTATTTAGCTGCCTTGAATTTAGATACGCTAGAACTTAAATTTACCCCAAATAGGGAAGAGGGGTAAATCCAGGTCCCGAGGAGCCAAGACCTCACAGGTTTTGGAAACCTGTGAGGTCTACCGCCATTTCCCACGCATCGCCTGTTCCAGCCTTTCGCTTGAGCGCCTAGCACTCGACCGCCCCTGAGCGGCAGTGAAGTGGGCGGAGTAGAGGGCACAGCGTGAGGGCGGAAGGCGGGGCCTCGCGGCCGTGAGCGCTTATCTGCAGCTATGCAAAGAGCCGCACATGGATCAACGCTGAAAGCGGAAATGCCAGGGGAGTAACGAAAGGCGTGCACAAAACCTCCTTATGAGCAAAAAAGCCGCAGGAAGAGGCATAAGAGGTGTATGATGTGAACATCAACAACAGCGGTACACACCAGTGAAGGGTTTTTCATCTGCGACCGTGAGACAAGGCAGTGCCTTGTCTCTACCAAGAACCTGTATTGAAAAAACATCCTTCTGCGCCCACCAGAAACGCCCCATATTTAAGCCAACTGGCTACTGCTGACGCAAAGCCCCCGCCCGCATAACTCTAAAAGCTGACTAAAAAAATAGCCCCAGGAGAAACCTGAGGCTATGTATTCGCTAACTCTGTACCGGGTGCGGTTCCTGCAATTGGAGCAGGCGGCCCGTGAATGCCCTGGTTTCCTCACACAACTGCGGATTTTTGGCCAAGGACATGCCATAGGTGGGAATCATCTGCTTTATTTTCTCCTTCCATTCAGGAGAAGCGGCTTTCTGCGGGAAGCATTTATGGATGAGGTCTACCATGATAGACACAGCCGTGGAGGCGCCAGGGGAAGCTCCCAACAAGGCTGCTACGGAACCATCAGCGGCACTGACCATTTCGGTGCCGAATTCTAAAACGCCGCCTTTTTTCGCGTCTTTCTTGATGACCTGCACCCGCTGTCCGGCAACTTCCAGTTCCCAATCATCGCCCTGGGCCGTGGGCACGTACTCCTTCAAGGACTGCAAACGGTCTTCCGGCGACTGCATGACTTGGTTGATGAGGTACTTGGTGAGCGGGATATTGGTATAGCCAGCGGCCAGCAAAGGCCGGAGATTGTTTACCTTGATAGAAAGCGGAAGGTCAAAGAAAGACCCTTTCTTCAGGAATTTGGTGGTGAATCCGGCATAAGGCCCAAAGAGCAAAGCTTTCTCCCCGTTGATCACGCGCGTGTCAAGGTGCGGTACCGACATGGGCGGGGACCCAACAGAGGCTTTGCCGTAAACCTTGGCCTGGTGCTGGGCAATAATCTCAGGGTTGGTACATTTCAGCCACTGCCCACTAACGGGGAAGCCCCCAAATCCTTTGCCTTCGGGAATACCGGTAGCCAATAAAAGGGGCAGTGATCCCCCCCCAGCGCCGATAAAGACGAATTTGGTGCGGGCTCTGCGTTTCTGTCCGGTGGTAAGGTCTTTGATGCGCACGCTCCAGTGGCCGTTGTCTTTGCGTTTGAAGGAACGAACCTCGTGGTTACGGAACAACTCCACGCCGCCCATCTCTTTCAGGTGTTTGAAGAGCTGCCGGGTAAGGCACCCGAAGTTCACGTCAGTGCCTACTTCCATGCGGGTGGCCGCCACCTTCTCGTTTCTGTTGCGCCCTTTCATGATGAGGGGCATCCATTGGTGGAGTTGGTCAAAATCTTCTGAGTATTGCATGCCCTGGAAAAGGGGCGAAGAAGTCATGGCCTGGTAGCGCTTGCGCAGGAAAGAGACATTTTTATCGCCCCACACAAAGCTCATGTGCGGTACGCTGCGGATAAAAGCCTTGGGGTCTGAGATAATGCCTCTTTCCACTAAAAAAGCCCAAAACTGGCGCGACTGCTCAAACCATTCGGCAATGACATCTGCTTTGGAGATATCTATGGAGCCGTCTGCCTTTTCAGGCGTATAATTGAGCTCACAGAAAGCAGAGTGGCCGGTGCCGGCGTTATTCCAGGCATCTGAACTCTCGGCTGCCACCTCGTCTAGTCGCTCGTGTATTTCTATTGTCAGATCCGGCTGTAGTTGTTTCAGCATCACGCCCAACGTGGCGCTCATGATGCCGGCGCCAATCAACACTACATCTGGTTCAGTTATTATCTTGTCCATGGTCTGCTGTTATATCTACCTAGAGTACGAAGAAACCAACAGAAAGTGTTTTGCCCAAATCTGGATGAACCTAAATAAAAAACGCCACTGCATGGGCAGTGGCGCTGATAAAGGAGGCCTTTATTTATTAATTGTTTTTCAGAAGTTTATGCACCGTTACTTCATCGCCCTGGTATACTCTTAGAAAGTAGATACCTGCCGGGGCATTCTGTAGGTTGTCAAGGGTGTAGGTGGCGGTTCCTGCCGCGTGCACCGTCTTCTGCTGCACCACCTGGCCGGCAGTGTTGGTAAGGGTGATCTTTACTTCAGCGGCTTCCTGTACGTTCAGCTCCAGAGAAAGAGTGGCTTGGAACGGGTTAGGATAGGCAGTTACTTTAGTAGCAGTCGTAGAACCGGCGTTCAGGTTTTTCACGCTAACTACTTTTGAATATTCCGTAGTGCCGTCAAAATCCACTTGTTTCAGGCGGTAGTAAGAGATACCGGCCAAAGGTTGGGCATCCTGGAAAGAGTAGTTCAAAGGCACGTTGCTGTTGCCGCCGCCTTTTACTGTCCCTATGGCGGTGAAGTTCTTGCCATCAGCGCTACGCTCTACCAAAAATGCTTGGTTGTCCTTCTCAGAAGCCGTAGCCCAGTTAAGTAGGATTCTGCTGCCTTTGGTCACTGCCGCGGTGAAAGAGGTAAGGCTAACTGGTAGCGCGGTACCCAGGTTGCAGTCTTTAACCGTTACTTCCATTTCCGCTGAGGTAGAGCCACAAGCGTTGGTAGCGGTGACCATTACCGTCAAAGGCTGGTTCAGAAGATATTCTTCCACGGCCACAAACACCGAGATAGTGCCGGTTCCTTCGCCTTCCATGATGAAGAACCCTTCTGGCAAAGTGTAGGAGTAGGTAGTATTAGCCGCCTCCTGGCCAACGGTGAAGGTGTAGAACTCATCTGCCACGTTGCAAAGTTGGGTAGGGCCTGTTACGGCAACCACTGGGTTCTTACACTCAGGAGCGGCAGTAGGAGTTCCTGCTTGTACCGTAGAAGCCATGGTGGCACCATTGGAGAAGCCCTCATCCATAATGGTGGTTCTGTAAGCCGACGGGTCATAGATGGTAAGGGATCCTTGGATGATGGCGCGGTCAGTGTTCTTGGAATAGCCTTCAATAGAGATAAAACCCGTCCCATTCAAAACAGCGCTGGCGGTATTGGTGAAGTCACCTTTTACTTTCAGGCTGCCATTGTTGGTTAAAACAGCCCCAGCATTTTTGTTTTCAAAAACGCTACCGCTATTGGTTTGCTCTAAAAGTGCATTGGCATGATTCACTACGGTAGCCTGACTGGAGATAAAGTTATTGGCACACACGAAGGTTCCCCAGTTCTGGAGGCTGGTCTGCACATTCAGATAGACACTGCTGGTGCTGAAGGTGCCGTAGTTTCTCAGGTTGGAATTTGATTTGTCAATAGGTGCCCCTGAGATATTCAGGCCGCCGGTTACCTTGATGTCGCCGTAGTTGTCTACAATTCCTTGGTTGATCATCAGAGCTGAAGCATCTCTTCCCTGAAGCAGCAGGTTGCCTCTATTGCTAACGAATGCACCACTGGTAAGTAAGAGGTTTCTGGTAAAGGTAAGGGTGGCGTTTTGGGCATTGGTGATGGTTACTTTCTCCAGGGTAACGGTGCTGGAAGTATTCAAAGTAAGGGTACCTGAGTTTCTGATAGCGCCTACCTTCATTTCTGGGTTTTCAGTGAGGATGGCAACATTGTGGTTGATGAAAAACCCTGAGTCACTACCATTCACGCCCAAACCTAGGTTTTTTAGGGTCACCCGGCCAAAGTTCTCTACCTGTGACCCGTTGCCTCTGATTCTCAATTTCCCGTTCATACCCGTGGAAAAAACACCTGTGGCAGCCACTCTGATTTCACCTCTGGAAGTTTCCCCTAACATGAAGTCATGGTTAAGGGCTACCGTGTGGTTAATCACGATGATTTCATTGTTGGCAGGAATTCTTCTTAGGTTCCAGGTATCAGCGCTTTCAAAATTTCCGTTCTTTACGGAAGTAATGGTCGTAGTCTGCGCCTGAGCCGCCAGGGTGATCAAGGCAAATAAAAGGATCGCTACCACCACTTTGTTGGACCAGAATGAGAGTTTCAGGCCTTTACGTGAAATTTGGAGTGGTGTGAGCGTGGTAATCATGTTCTTTAGAAAGTTATATTTCTTGGTGCAAATCATACTTCGGTGCTGTATAATTTGATGTTGCAAAGGTACCTGTATCCTTATTTGCTAAAGGAAGGTTTCGATGAGGGAGGGGTTTTAGGTGATGAATCGGGATTATTTAGGGTTAAGGAAATCGATTTCCGAAGTGAATGAGGTGAAATGCCCGATGAATGGGTGGAAATGCCCGATGAAGGAGAAAGAGATAATTTATTAACGAGAACTAATCCTCCTAAGAACTTTGTTGGCGACAGGTAAACCTAAATGGGATTATTTTTTACCCCTTGGAATTTGTTAGGGAAGAAGGCCCGGAGCAAATATCCTAAATGGTTCTGGTTAACTATTTGAGCGTAAGGGAGGACACTTAGGAGTATCCCTGATTTATCGAACCAAATAAAGATTCTACCTCGCCTTCTGCCTTGAAGGCAATAGCTTTTTTAACCTTTGAATCTTTTTTTAGAGAAAGCCCAAGCCTGTTTCCAGTCGTTATTCCCTAAAACCAACAGGAGAACAGATTTCTAGCCCCCAAGCGACCAATTTCAGCTTATTTTCCTAAAAGGATACAATTTTCAGGGAGCCCCAAAAGTCGGCCTGGGAGGGGAAGATGCCTTTGATAAGGTATGGCAGTTGCGCCATACTATACTTCAATGAGGGAACTTCTAAGGAGGGGGGCAGACCGTTAGATAATCTTTTAGATGAAGGATGCCCTGAAACGTCCCCTCCTTTGATGAAGGATAGGCAAATGCAATAGATGGCCTTAACTATTCACTCTTTTGTTTAGGGCCTAAAAATGAAAAAAGAAGTGGAAACGGAAATTCACCGTTTCACCACTCGCTGCTGCTTCACCAGAGGGTTCAGGTTTTGCTAACGCCTATTGCAGGGCTGGTTTTCTGAAAGCAAGCCTAAAACCATTCGAATCCTCTTGTTACCTCTGCTCTGCTACTTCCCCGGTGTATTCCCATTCCTCCACGCGGTCTTCTTCAAAGTAATACACCACGCAGGTGATCTTGCTGAAGACTAGTTCTCGAAACAGTGCGGCATAGGAGTTCAGGTTCTCTACGAATTCTGGTTTGCCAGGAGGCAGTTTGTAGTCAATGAGTGTGACATCGCCCGTTTCCCCGAACACGATGCGGTCTGGTTTGTAGCGGTTGGTGCGCACGTCCAGCACTTCGCGCTCGTTCTCCACCGTTACAGACCGGTTGAAGTACCGCTGCATTTGCGGGTGATGCACTACGTGGTCCACCATCTGGGTGAGGGTGGGTAATTCGCGCTGGCTGATGATGCCCTGGTGCACCAGCTGGCGCAAGGCCTTGGGCATATCTTGGGCGTAGGTGATGCGGGCCAGCGCGTAATGCAACTTGCGGTTCCAACGGCGGTGTTCCTGCTGGGTCTCAAAGTCAAACACGTTGTTGGCGTGCTGCTTCAGTTTCAGGTTCTTGGCCCAATCAGCGGAGGTGAATTTATCCAGCACGTACACTTCCTCTGTCACGGGTTTGTGGCTCACCGCCTGGGTGGGGCCCTTGGCCAATTGGTAACAAAGGGTGGCTTCCTGCCAAACCCCTTTATTGACTAAAAACTGCTGAAGCCAATAACTCACGTTCTTCTGCGCGCCGCCCTTCTTGAAATCCTGGGCCTTGGCTATGAGGTACAGCCGGTCCACGGGGCGGGTAAGGGCCACGTACAGCATGTTGAGGTTCTCAATAAAAGTCTTCTCCAGCTTTTGCGTGTACTGTTGGTGCAAAGCCGTCTGTTCCAGCTTCTTGTTCAGGGTCACCACGGCCGTCCGTAATTTAGAGTCGCCCGAGATAGAGGCGGGGAGGGTGCCCCAGAGGAGGGTAGAGGTCTGCGGTTCCAGGCTCCAGTCACAGAAGGGCACAATCACCACCGGGTAATCCAGCCCTTTGCTCTTGTGGATGCTGGTGATGGTGATGGCGTCGCGGTCTTTAGGGGTGTTGATGCTCAGGTATTCCTTGTGCAGGTCCCAGTACTCCAGGAAATTGTTGAGGTTGTTGCTGTACTTGAGGGTGTATTCCAACACCAGGTCCAGGAACCGGAACAGGTACTCACACTCGTTGTTCTTGCCCAGCAGGTCAAATACCCTGATCAGCTTCTCGGTGAGTTCATAGAGCGAGAGGTTACCGGCGTCACGGTACGCCAGGTCAAACCCTTGCTGCTGCAGAAACCCAAAGAAGGGATCAACCGAAGGAGTGGTGGCCAATCCTGCTATGCGGGCGGTGGTGGCCCCGTCCGGTAGTTCCTGGTGCACCACTTTGTAGACCAGGTACAAGGCCTGGGACCGGGCCAGGCTGTTGGCCGGTTGGTTCAGGAGCCGGAAGAAGGCGATGATCAGGTTAATAACCTCGGCAAACTGCAGGGAAAGGGAATCCTGCGAGATGATATCGAATTTCTTCTGCTTCAGGAAATTCGCCACCAGTTTGCTGTTGCGGTTCGTGCGGCTCAGGACAGCGATGTCCCGAGGGGCGTACCCATCTGCTAAGGCCTGCTGTACCATCTGCAGCACCAGTTGCAGCGTGCTTTCCTGGTAGGAAAGCAAGTCTTCCGAAGCGTAGCCGGCATAGACCTCCTCTGTTCGGGTGCACTGGTCCAGGTCAAACTTTCTGGGGCTGTCTTCTTCTTTGGTGAACAAGACCTGGAGGTGCGCTAAACCAGTCGCTTTGCCCTCCGGGGCTTTTTGCGCGAAATTCTCGTCATAGATAGCGCCCAGCAACGGGAACTGCGGGTTGGCCTGGCTGATGTACCCGAATAGCTCGTTGTTGAAGGTGATGATCTCCGGTGCACTTCGGTAGTTGGTGTTCAGGTGCTCTGGCGTGAGGGTCCACCGAAGGGTGTCATAGCGCGGGGCCACGTTTTCCTCAAAGCGGGAGTTCTGGTACAGATGATGCGTCTGGTTGCGGTGCAGGTGCAGGATCTGCTCCATTTCGCCGCCGCGCCAGCCATAGATGGCCTGTTTGGCGTCACCCACCACCATGTTGAAGTTATCGCCGGCCAGGGCGTTCTCCACCAGAGGCAGCAGGTTGTTCCACTGCAGCACAGACGTGTCCTGGAATTCGTCAATGAGGATGTGCTGGTACCGTTCGCCTAGTCTTTCATAGATGAAGGGAATGGGTTCCTGCAGCACAATGTCGGTGATGCGCTTGTTGAATTCCGAGATGTGCACCAGGTTCTTGTCCACCTTGATTTCCTGGATGCAGCGTTCCAACTCACTCAGCACACTCAACTTATAAAGGTGCGGCAGCATAGCCGAAATCAGGAGGTGGTTCTGGGTCTCGCGCTCTTTCAGGTCTTCAATGGCCCGGTAAATCTCTGCCAGCCTGCCTTTGATCTGGTCCAGGCTTACTTTGGCGCCGGTACTGGCCTTGCCGCTGGGCCATTTGTCGTCAGAGACCGTCTTGGCGGCGTTGCTGTTAGCGGTGGTGATGTCAAAGGACGCGTTCCATTTCCGGAAGTAGGAGTAGATGCCGTTCTTGCCGTAGGATATTTCCTCGGGCAGGATGTGGTGCTGGTCTATCAGGTCAGCGGCTTCTTTGGCCAGGGCCTGGATCTGTTTTTCTACCGTCTGCTTCTGGGCGTACAGGTCTTGCCGTATCTTCTTGAAATCTTGGAGGGTAAGGGTGCCTATGTCGAGCAGGTGTTCATAGGTTTGTTCATTGAGCAGGTGCCGGGCAAACTCCGCGAGTTCCTCCGGTAGGTTGTTCCAGCTTTTGCCTTCCTCGGCTTTTTCCAGGGCGTACTGTTGCAATGTTTCGGCCAGGAGCCGGTTCTCCGCCTGCGTGTTCACCTTGTTCAGCAGCAGACTCACGGCGGTGCTCAGGAGGGTCTGCGCGTCCATGTCTACCTCAAAATTGTGGGGTAGCTTCAACTCCGTAGTGAATGCCCTTACCACCCGGTTTACGAAGGAGTCAATAGTACTTACCGCAAACTCTGAGTAATGGAACAGCAGATGGTCAAACACCCGCGCCGCCCGTACGCGCAATTGGGCTTCTGTCAGGTTAGGTTGTTCGTATTCATCCTTGATTTCATTTAATATGTTAAGCAGTAAAGCGTCACTTTTTCTTTTCTCCTTCTCTTGCAGGCCCTGTTCATTGAAACTGCGCAAGGCCCCCAGAATACGGGTCTTCATCTCCTGCGCCGCATCATTGGTGAAGGTGATGGCCAGAATGTTCTTGTAGTAAGACACGTCCTCGCTCTGAAGCGCCAGTTTCAGATATTCTTTGGTGAGCTGGAAGGTTTTGCCCGAGCCGGCAGAGGAGGAGTAGATTTTAAAGGAAGCAGGCACTTTGAAGAATTAAAAAGTGGGAATCAAGAAACTGGCAGAGCCGGGGGATCAACACCCTTCGAATTTAAGCTGTTTTGACGAAAATAAGCAAAAAACGGAACTTTGGGCCACAGTTTATTTTACCATAGACCTACTTTTTATTATGTGGGGCCTCCTCCTAAACTAACCATTTTTCTCCCGTTGGCTTTCCTTTTAAGATTTTATAAGTTCCAGTGAAAAGAGGGCATAATCGCTGGCTACCCACTTCGCTTAGAGACAGGATTACCTTTGATAGGAAAAGGATGGAAAACTTGGGACTTCATCAAGATGAGAGAGGGTGCAGAATCCTCGTCCTCAGATATAAAACTGGGTTCTTACTTTAGTAGGTGTCTTTTTGATTAAGAGGTTCCGGTCTTTTCTATTTTCACTCAACCCGGAAGCGGTTAGGAAAGCCCCAGGTTTATAAGCTTTTCAGGATTAGTGCCTCACAAAATAGAATTTAAAAGCATTTGCCCTAAAAAGGAGCAAATAAACCGAAACCAGGGTACAGGAACCCGGAGAAAGAAGGCAGCTAAAACCCTATGACAGTTCCTCCTAAAGAAGAGACCATAAGGGGAGGGATTATTCTTAACCACGATTTAAAGGTGTTTCCTGAAAATAAGGCAAAACAGGTGATGGAAGTGACAAGACGTAATGATATTAATTAAAAAAGGTTATAAGTTGAAATTAAGAAGGACGCTGTTGCCGGTTTCTGGTATATATTAGGAACCTACTATTATTTTACGTACCTTTGCCCCACAATACACGCCGAGACTTCGTTGGTCTCATTTTTTGGCATTAAGGCACTTCTCAAGCAAACCTCTGTGTGGAATTCTCCGCAACGAAATCTTGATAAATGACGAATACCCTAGGGCAGGTGTATTGTCTTTATAAAACACTATCAAAAATTAATGGAAAGAATTAAATTCCAGGAGCTTCCGTTGTCGGAAGAAATCCAGCGCGCTATCGTGGACTTAGGCTACGAAGAAGCTTCTCCTATTCAGACTGCTGCCATTCCTGTGTTATTGGAAGGCCGTGACGTAATCGGACAAGCCCAAACCGGTACCGGCAAGACTGCCGCCTTCGCTATCCCAACTATTGAGGGAATTGACCCCAACAACCGCGAAGTACAAGCCCTTATCCTGTGCCCAACCCGTGAGTTGGCCATTCAGGTATCAGAAGAGATTCAGAAACTTGTTAAATACAAAAGAGGCATCAGCGTAGTGCCTATCTATGGTGGTCAGCCCTATGAACGCCAGTTACGCGCCCTTAAGCAAGGGGTACAGATCGTGATCGGGACCCCTGGCCGCGTGATGGACCACATTGAAAGAGGCACCCTTCGTCTGGAAACCACCAAAACCATCATCTTAGATGAGGCCGACGAAATGTTGGACATGGGTTTCAGAGAAGACATTGAGTTTGTCTTGACCAAGATGCCTGAAGACCGCCAGACGGTATTCTTCTCGGCTACCATGAGCAAGCCCATCATGGAGCTGACGCGCAAGTACCAGACCAATCCTGAGATTGTGAAGGTAACGCAGCAGCAGCTGACCGTGAACAACATTGAGCAGATCTACTTTGAAGTACGCAGCGGCGGCAAGATGGAAGTAACCACTCGCCTGATTGACATGTACAATTTCAAGGTGGTGATCATCTTCTGTAACACCAAGCGCATGGTAGATGAGCTGGTAAGCAACCTTCAAGCCCGTGGCTACTTCGCTGACGGTTTGCATGGTGACCTGAACCAGAACCAGCGTACCAACGTGATGAATAAATTCAAAGCCGGTACCCTGGAGATTTTGGTAGCGACAGACGTAGCTGCCCGTGGTATTGACGTGGACAACGTGGAAGCGGTGATCAACTATGACCTGCCACAGGACGATGAAAGCTACGTGCACCGTATTGGCCGTACAGGCCGCGCCGGCAAATCAGGGAAAGCCTTCTCGTTTGTAGCCGGACGTGATTTGTACAAGCTGCGGGACATTGAGCGTT
Organism: Rufibacter glacialis; assembly: GCF_008271745.1. GTDB lineage: Bacteria > Bacteroidota > Bacteroidia > Cytophagales > Hymenobacteraceae > Nibribacter > Nibribacter glacialis. Next base: position 242,526 of record NZ_VKKZ01000023.1, read on the forward strand.
TCACCAAAGCGAAAATCATCCGTCAGAACGTACCTACCTATGAAGATGTGGCCGAAGTTCGTACCACGTTGGTATTAGACCAGGTAAAAGAAGTGATCGCCAAAGGCGGACTTTCTAAGCACATTTTGAAGATTGAGCGTTTGGTGGACCAGGATCTTACTACCATGGACATTGCCGCGGCTTTGTTGAAAATGGTGATGAAAGATTCTAAAGCCAAAGAAAAGAGTGCCGAAGCCGGTGAGGCCAAAGGTGGCCCTAAAGTTGGTTTCGACCGTCTTTTCGTGACCTTAGGCAAAAAAGACCGTCTGCACCCCAAAGACCTGGTAGATATCCTGACCAACAGCACCAGCATACCGGGTGGCAAAGTAGGCGATATTGACCTGTATGACCGGTTCAGCTTCATTGAAGTACCTACCGAGTACACCGCTGAGATCCTGGAGCAACTGTCAGTGACGGAAATCAACGGCATGACCGTGAAATTCCAGAAGGCAGAGAAGAAAAACATGGACCCTGCCGAAGGCGGCCGTGAGTTGCAGGAACTGGAAGACCGCCCTAGAAAGAAATTCTATGACGGACCGTTCAACAACAACCGGGGCGGTGGCGACAGAGACCGTGGCGGTGATCGCGGTGGCAGCAGAGGCGGCTACGGTGGAGACCGTGGTGGCGACAGAGGCGGCCGTTCTTACGGCGGTGGCGACAGAGACCGTGGTGGTGACCGTGGAGGCAGAAGCTTCGGCGGTGGCGACCGTGGCGGCAGAAGCTACGGCGGCGGCGGAGACCGTGACCGTGGTGGCAGCACTGGCGGCGGCGGCTTCAGAGAAAGAAAGAGAAGAGATTTCTAATTTATTTTTCAAATAGCATAACCCTTTCAAAACACCCTCCGTATACCCGAGGGACAGAGCTTAAAAGTTAATAAAGGGTTTAGTATCTGTTTTAAAAAATCGCGGTCCAGAAGAGACCGCGATTTTTTTTTTGTGCCTGTTTTATCCGAATCAAATCTTCAAAAGGGCGATTGTATAAGTTAGCACTACTTACTAATGGCTTGTACCTTCTATTCTAAAGCAACTGTTTCTGAAGCTGGCTGGGCTGGATCGGTAATATTTCAGGGTTAAGACATGGAAGGGGAAAGGGCGTTTCTATTGATTTGAGTGATGGCTACCCAAAGGCCATAAGGTTACTAGTCTAATTTTGTTGCCCGATTTTGCTGCGGGACGTCGGGGGCATTCACAGGTTTATTGGTAAGGCAGGTCCAAGTTAGAAACTTGAACCATGGGTGGATTTTGTTTGAAAGGACTATCTATGCCGTCATGCTTTCTCCACCTCCTTTCTGTAAACTAGGTCCCAAACGCAATACCGGCGTTCCTTCTCCCTCAGGGAGAAGGTTAGGATGAGGGCAATTTTGCCTACTGGATAAGCTTTACCCTGGAACCACCGCTGCCCCTCACCCTTACCCTCTCCCAGGGGGAGAGGGAATTCCTGTTATTACGCCTTTTCCCCTTTCTTTAGCTTCTTCCCTTAAGTAAGGGATTAAATCAGCGCCATAGGAAGGGAGCTTAGCGCCTTAGGAGCCAAGACCTCACAGGTTTTCAAAACCTGTGAGGTCTATTACAATTCCCCACGCATCGCCTATTCCAGCCTTTCGCTTGAGCGCCTAGCACTCGACCGCCCCTGAGCGAAGCGAAGTGGGTGGAGTAGAGGGCACAGCGCGAAGGCGGAAGGCGGGGCCTCGCGGCCGTGAGCGCTTACCGCCGGAAATGAAAAGAGCCGCTTATGGATCAATGCTAGAAACGGAAATGCCAAGGGAATAGCAAAAGGCGTGCACAAAGATTCATTCTAGAATCACCGCTAGAAGCTGACCAGCCAAGAAATCTGCAAAAGCCATCCACAAAACACACCTTCGCCCATTAAGCGAAGCCCTATAGGCTTACCTTTCCTCCGCCATCGCCTTCCCGGCTAAATATCCCCCGGTCCAGGCCGCTTGAAAGTTAAATCCTCCGGTGATACCGTCTATGTCCACCACCTCGCCGGCGAAGAACAAGCCCGGTACCAGGCGGCTTTCCATCCGTTCTAAGTGCAGTTCGTCTAGTTTGATGCCTCCGCAGGTGACAAACTCCTCTTTGAAGGTAGTCTTGCCTTTCATCTCAAAGGGCGTGCGCAGCAATAGCTCTATTAGCTTGTTCTGGGCCTTGCCCGGCATTTCGGCCCATTTCACCTGTTCAGGAACTTCTGATAGAACGCACAACCGTTGCCAAAGCCGAGTGGGGAGTTGGTAAAGGGGATTGGTGAAGACGGTTCTGCGGGGCGAAAGCTGCCGCTGCTGGAGGATCTGTTGCCGAACCTGCTCTTCCGTCGCCCCCGGCACCCAATTCACCAGGGCGGTGCCGGTATAGGACAACCCGTGCATGAGCCTCGCGCCCCAGGCGGAGAAACGCAACACGGCGGGGCCGCTTAAGCCCCAATGCGTGATGAGCAAAGGACCCTCGGTCTCTAGCTTCTGGCCCGTCAGTTTCACCTTCGCCTTCGGTACCGAAACGCCTAACAAATCCTTGAAGGGCGAGGTAGGAACATTCAAGGTGAACAGGGAAGGGACGGGCGGTTCAATGGTGTGGCCCAAGGCCTGCAGCCATTGGTACCCCTCAGGTTTAGGGCTGCCCCCGGTGCTCACCAATACTTTGGCGGCTTCCAGAGTAGACCCGTTGCTCAAGACCAGTTTAAACCTTCGGGAAGAGGAGGCAGGTTCCTGTATTTCCAGAGAATTCACCCCAAGGCTGGTATGGATCTGCACCCCGGCCTGGCGGGCGGCTTGCAATAAACTGTCTACAATGGTTTCAGAGGTATTAGACTGCGGGAACATCCGTCCATCGGGCTCCGCCTTCAGTTTCACCCCGCGCTGCTCAAACCAATTTACCGTGTCCTGGGCGCCAAATAGCGGGAGAAGTTTCTTCAGCGCCTTCTGCCCGCGGGGATAATGGTGCGAAAAAGCCAAAGGCTGAAAGCAGGCATGCGTCACGTTGCAGCGCCCGCCTCCAGAAACCCGTACTTTCGACAGTAGTTTGGAGGTTTTCTCCAGCAACACCACCTTCAGCTTGGGGTTCGCTTCGGCACAGGTGATGGCCCCAAAGAATCCGGCGGCTCCACCTCCAATAATCACGACGGTCTCTTGCATCTGTTTCTGCTATGAATCTGCAAAAATACGCAAAAAACAGAAGGTTTCTGAGGGAGAGGCCACTCTTAAAAGTGGGGTGAAGACAGGCACAGGAGCGGGTCTGGGAACTGAAAGGAGTAGTTCAACTCCTGGGTGATCAGGTCACTGTTGATGGACTTAAACTTCGCTTCCCCTTCAGCGGCAAAAGAAGGGGGCGTGAGTTGCAGGGACCGGGCCGCCCGCTCATAGAAATTTTTTTTGGTGGGATGCTCCGGCGCACAGGCATTGAACGTGAAGCCCCATTTCTCCTGGTGAAGAATCTCTTTCAGCAGTTCTACGCAATCTGCCAGATGAATCATATTAACCGGGGCCTGGGGTTGCGGCACCTCGGTTTTGCCCGCCAGAAACCGGCCTGGATGGCGGTTGCCGCCCATCAATCCGCCGAAGCGGACAATGGTGCAGTTCCCGTTCGTGGCCTGCTGTACCAGGTGCTCACAACGCAAAAGCAAAGAGGTAGCCTCTGGGTTAGGGAGGGCATCTTCTTCCGTTACTTCCCGGTTCAGGTCTGGGTAAACGGAGGTGGAGGAAACAAATAAAACGCCTTGCACACGAGGAGGAAGAGCCTTCAGTACCCTTTGAAGCAAGGCCTCATAAGTGCTTGAAGAAGAAGAGGATCTGGAAGGGGGGAGGTTGAAGACCAGGTAATCTGAGTCAAGGAACTGGGCCAAGGCCGATTCCGGGGCATTTTCTGGGAAAGAAAGCAAAAATGGCTCAATGCCATTGTTCTGGAGGAGTTCTAGCTTCTGAGAGGTGGTGGTGGATCCTTTCACTAGGAACTCCTCTTGCGCCAGTTCCTGGGCCAGCGGCAAGCCCAGCCAGCCGCAGCCTAACACGCTGATTGTTTTCTTCCTCATAGGCGCAAAGAACGGGTTTAATACCATTTGCTGCAACAAAAGGCCCGGCATTGGGTTCTAAGCAAACATGGAGACACCACGCGTACAGGTTGCCGTCATCGGGTCAGGGTTTGGGGGACTGACCGCCGCCGCGCTGCTGGCCAAAGCCGGGTTGCAGGTGGCGGTGCTGGAACAGAACAACTACCCGGGCGGTTGCGCTTCTTCCTATAAACGGAAAGGGTTTTGGTTTGAGACCGGTGCCACCACCCTGGTGGGTCTGGACCAGGACATGCCGCTCCGGTACCTGCTGGACAAGACGGGCATCCAGTTGCCAGTGCTTTTACTGGAAACACCCATGCAGGTGCGGCTTCTGGACGGAACCTTGGTCACCCGCTACCCCACGCTGGCCGCCTGGGTTGCCGAGGCGGAGTGGGTTTTCGGGAAAGAAGGGCAGCAAGGATTTTGGGAAGCCTGTTATGACCTCAGCCTGAAAGTTTGGCGCACGTCGGTGCGGCAATTGTCTTTCCCTTTCAGTTCCTTGTCTGATGTATGGGAGGCTCTCAAGGCCACCCGGATAGAGCAGGTGGGGCTGGTGCCGAAGGCGTTCATCACCATGAAAGATTTGCTGCAACGTCATGGGCTGCTCACGAATGAACGGTTTGTGGCCTTCGTTGACCAACAGTTGCTGATCACGGCGCAGAATGACCATACCCAGGTAAATGCCCTTTTTGGGGCCACAGCGCTTTGTTACACCCTCTTTGGGAATTACTACGTGCCAGGCGGTCTGCGGCAATTGGGGGAGCAGGTGGCCACGTACCTGGAGGAACAAGGAAGCCAGATGATGTACCGCCGTTTGGTAAAAGAGATACAACCGGCCCCTGAAGGCGGCTATAGAGTTCTGACCGACAAAGGCGAGGTGCACGCGGATTATGTGGTGTGCGGGCTGCCGTTGAACAACGTGGTTTCCTTGTTTCAGGACCAGGCGGTGCAGAAGAAGTTGGCCAACTACCTTTTACCTGCCCACCAGGTAAACGGGGCTTTGACCTGGGGGATTGTGTTTGAGCGGTCTGCCACCACCCCTACGGTGCTGCACCACCAGATACATGTGCCGGGCGGGGTGCCTTTCCTCAAAAGCGAAAGCATCTTTATCAGCTTGAGTCACCCTGAGGACCAGCAGCGGGCGCCCATCGGCACCTGTGTAGCCTCGGTGAGCACGCATGTCAGGAACCCCAAAGACACATGGGTGGAGCAGAAGAAAGAGCTGGAGAAGTGGGTGTTGGAGTTTTTAGCGGACCGAGGCTTCTTTGAGCCTACCCAGGTGCAGTTTGTGCAGGCGGCCACCCCAGGTGCTTGGCTGGAATGGACGGGGCGGGAATGGGGGCAGGTAGGCGGGTATCCGCAATACCAGCACATCAAACCCTGGCAGATGAAGGATGCCCGGTTAGACGGCGAAGGTGCCTACCTCTGTGGTGATACCGTCTATCCGGGTCAGGGAATACCGGGCGTGTGCCTAAGTGGGATCATCGCGGCGCATAAATTGCTGCGCGATCATTTCCCAAGCCAACATAAATCTTTGGTGGCTTGATTCTTTTCATGGGTGAAAGGAAACGGTTCCCATTATGTTAGCTACAGTAACGTTTGCGCAAAGGGAACCCGCTTCTTTGAGCTTGGGTGCTAAGGAAAAGAGCCTCTTTTGCTGTAGAAACCCTTGGCCGTTGTATCTCTAGGAGTTTTTAGGTTATTTTTAGAGAAATTGCTACTTCAGGAAACTACAACAAGAAATAAGACTTTACACTTTCACCATACCACTTTGACCATGGCTACTTACACAGAACCAATGCTGCGCGACGGGGCACTGAACGGAAAAACGATTATCATTACCGGCGGGGGAACAGGCCTGGGTAAATCCATGGGCCTGTATTTCTTGCAACTGGGCGCCAATCTTGTGATCACCAGCCGTAAAATGGAAGTGCTGGAGAAAGCTGCCCAGGAAATGGCCCATCAAACCGGTGGTCAGGTACTGCCGGTAGCCTGTGACGTGCGCAAACCCTTAGAGGTGGAAGCCATGCTACAAGCCACCTTAGACCGTTTTGGGGCCGTGCATGGCTTGCTGAACAATGCCGCGGGAAACTTTATCAGCCCCACCGAACGGCTTTCGCCCAAAGCATTTGACGTAATCGTGGACATTGTGCTCAAAGGTAGCTATAACTGCACCCTTACCCTGGGCAAGCATTGGATTGACCTGCAGCAGCCCGGCACCATCCTCAACATTGTCACCACCTACGCCTGGACTGGTTCCGGCTATGTGGTTCCCTCGGCCACGGCCAAGGCCGGCGTGTTGGCCATGACCCGGTCCCTGGCAGCCGAATGGGCCAAATACGGTATCCGGTCCAATGCCATTGCGCCGGGTCCTTTCCCTACGGAAGGCGCCTGGAGCCGCCTTTTCCCGGAGGCCCTAGCGAAGAAATTAGATCCTTTGAACCGGATTCCTTTGAAACGCTACGGCGAACACCAGGAACTAGCCAACCTGGCAGCCTACCTTATTTCAGATTATTCTGCTTATGTGAACGGTGAGGTGGTTACGATAGACGGGGGTGAGTGGCTGTACGGCGGCGGCGAGTTCAATTACCTGGACCAGGTGCCGCATGAGATGTGGGATACCATTGAAGACATGGTTCGTGGCAAGAAACCCAAACAGGCGGAATAGGCAACTGCCAATGCGGCCACCCATAGAAGCCTTTCATCGCTAAAAATCGGCCTTTCGATTATGGTCTGAAGTTTTTAGGCCTGAAGGAGCGGCAAAAAAAGAAGCCCGGAACATTTCCGGGCTTCTTTGATGAAAACAGAAGGCAATGGCCTTATTCTGCTTCCACTTTGATTTTGGTGTTTTTCTTGTTTTTCTTGATTTTAAGCTCCGGCTGTTTCTTGCTGGCAGAGGGGGCTGGGGTCTGAGGACCGTTGTTCACCAGGGTCATCTCCTTTACAAGGTGGCCGGCTCCGGCAAACTTGTCCACGATGAACAGGAAATAGCGGGCGTCCATGCTGATATTGCGCACCCGGTCAGGGTCATACATGATATCAGACATAGTGCCTTCCCAATTACGGTCAAAGTTGGTGCCTATGAGCTCCCCGCGGGCATTGATCACCGGTGAGCCAGAGTTACCGCCCGTGGTGTGGTTAGAGGCGATAAACGCCACCGGCATTTTGCCATTCACGCCGTAGGGACCATAATCTTTCTTCTGGTAGAGCTCCTTCAGTTTAGCAGGTACCTTGTAATCTGGGATGGAAGGGTCTTCCTTCTCCATGATGCCTTCCAGGGTGGTGTAGTAGTCGTACGTCACGCCGTCAACGGGTTTGTAGGTATCTACCTGCCCAAAGGAAACCCGAAGGGTAGAGTTAGCATCTGGGTAGAACTTCTTGTCTTTCTGCATCTCGCGCAGTCCTTGCAGATAGGTGCGGTTCAACAAGGTGTTCTGGTCGGTTAGCTGGGTGTACTTTGGTAAAATCTGGCTCTGGTAGATCGCCATGAAGTTGAACATTAACATGATAGCCGGGTCGGCGGTAAGCTTTGCTTTAAGGGCGGCAGGGTCCAGTTGCAGCAGGTTTTGTACTTTCTGCTCAGACACCAGGTTGGTGTTGGCGTATAGATTATCCGCGAAGGCGGCCCAGTTTCCCTTGTGGTTTTTGGCCACTACCCCAAAAGCAGCGGGGTGCAGAGATGGATCCAGGTCTTTGGCGTACAGCTCCATCAGGGCCGCAAATACTTTTTTATCAGTTGGCAGGTTGTAATTCTTGAAGAACCCAGGGGCTGATTCCTGCAGGCGCTTGGTAAGGGCCTGTACGTCGGCGGCAGAGCCGTTGGTTTGGAGCAGGTCCGCCAGCCGGACGAAGTTTTGGGCGTAGTTCAATAATTCCACCCCTAAAACGGCTTCCATGTAGTAGTCACGACCCAGGGTGAGGTTCTGGCCTAATTGGGCGTAGTTCTGCTCAAACTGCCCCAGAACCTGGCCATAGGTATTTTTGCGGCCGGTTTCCTGGGCTACCCACTGCGAAAATTGACGCTCCAGTGCCTGTTTTTTGGCAATGGCGTCTAATTTCTTGAGGCCCCGCATCTCGCCAATCCATTTCTTGTGGGCATTGCTCACGCTGGCGTATTTAGCGGCATATTGGATGCGCACCTTGGGGTCAGCTTTCATGTCCTGGTCCAGGATGCCCAATTTCACAGTCCTGATTTTCACCTTGGCAGGGTCAGAGACTTCGGCAATCTCACGGACCGCCTGCGAAGGAAGGTACTCTGTGGTTCTACCCGGAAACCCGAACACCATGGTGAAATCACCCTGCTGGATGCCCGCCAGGGAAATAGGCAGGTGGTGCTTGGGCACGTACGGCTTGTTGTCAGGGGAATAGGCCGCCGGCTTGTTGTCTGGCCCGGCGTAAATGCGGAACAGGGCAAAGTCACCGGTGTGGCGCGGCCACATCCAGTTGTCGGTGTCGCCGCCGAATTTCCCGATGCTTTCGGGCGGAGCCCCTACCAGCCGGATGTCTTTGAACGTCTCGGTCACATACATGTAATACTCGTTGCCGTAGAAGAATGGGCGGATGATGGCCTCATAGTGCGTGCCGGTAGTGGTTTGGGCCTGCACTTTCTTGATGTTGGCCTGCACCAGCTTCTCGCGTTCGGCTTCCGGCAAACCGGCTGGCACATCTCCCAGAATCTGCTTGGTCACGTCTTCCATGCGCACAATAAAGGTGGCGGAGAGGCCGGGATTGGGTTTCTCCTCCTGGCGAGTCATGGCCCAGAACCCGTTGGTGAGGTAATCGTTCTCTACCGAGCTGTGCGATTGGATCTGGCCGTAGCCGCAGTGGTGGTTCGTGAGCAGCAAGCCTTGGTTGGAGATGATCTCGCCGGTGCAGCCGCCCCCAAACTGGACGATGGCGTCTTTGAGGCTGGATTTGTTGATGCTGTAAATGTCTTCGGCGGACAGGCGCATGCCCTTTTTCTGCATGTCGGCTTCATTCAGTTGCTTGAGCAACATAGGAAGCCACATGCCCTCGTCAGCGGAGGCAGAAAAAGAACTTAGAGCCAGCAACACCCAAAGGCAGAGTTGTTTGCGGTTAAACATAGGTTCGTTTAAGTGGTGAATTTTCCAAAATTAACAATTATCTGCTTCTCATGGGGTTTTGCGTACCATCGGCGATCAGCAGAAGAGAAGAAATGAGAGCTTCCCGCGCAGCCAGAGCAGAAAAAGAAAACCCCGTTTAGGGCCTTGTTTTATTAAACCAGGCCCTAAACGGGGTAAAGGAGAGGGGCTCTTCCAGGACTAGGAATGCCCTACGGCCACTGAGCTTTCTTCCCACAGCTGGAATTTTTGCAGCTCATCCTGGAAGGCCGTGATAAACCAGGCCATGAGGCTAAGGTCATCGGCAAAGCCGATGATGGGGATGAAGTCTGGGATCAGGTCCAGAGGCGTGACCAGGTACAAAAGCACGGCCACCCCCAGCAGCAGCGATTTGGTTTCCACTTGCCGGTAGGCGCCGCTGTAGTAGGCTTTCACCAGCCTGATGAGCCGGAACATAAGGTCCTTTATCTGGTTCACGCCGCTTTCATTGCTGTTGGCGTCTGTGAGTCTTTCATAGGCGGTAGTCAGGAGCAATCCTATTTTAACTGGTTTTTTCATGATGCCCGAGGCCCGGGAGACCATAAAGTTGAAAAAAGCATTCTTAGAGAGTTGCAACCCTTTTTCTGAGAGTGTGGTCATATACAGCAGTAGTTAAGGCTTAAAACATGCTGCGTATACGCAGGTAACCGGCAGGGGGATGTCTTGCCCTTTTTAAGGCTGGTTTAGGTAAAACAAGGCTAAAACAACATATCCTTTACTTTTTAATAGATAAAGTTATATATTTAGAAAGGCAATCTTCCGGGGTATGCACCAGGGTAGTTTTGGCGGCGATGCCCTCCTTCCCCTGCACCGGAAGAAAGCCAAGATGGGGTACACTCAACTTCTGCCGGCATGAAAAAGTGGTTTTATTTTGTTGTCACGTGTGGCTTCTTATTAGGGGCTTCCACTACCCAGGCCCAGATCAAAACCTGGCCGTTGGTGAACCTGTTTTTCAAGAATCAGTTTGACCGGGCCGGGAGCCACCATGGCCGCTGGGTCTTTTTGACCGATGCCGTGGGGGACAAGGAGCAGATGACCACCAAGGGCCGGTACAAGCATGGGTACATGGTAGGGAAATGGAAAACCTTCTCCGCCGATAAGAAGCTACGGAAGCTGGAAATCTGCCGGCTAGACGGAGGCAAAAACATTCTGGAGACCCTTGAATTCCACCCCAATGGGCAAGTGCATAAAAAAGGAATCGCGGTGTTGGACCGTACCGGCAAGACACCCCGCTTTTTCCTGAAAGATGAATGGGTGTATTACCAGCCCAACGGGGACCTTGATAAGAAAGTGGTTTTTGAAGACGGCTGGGGCGTGCAGACTACCTATGCAGACGGCACCGTCAACCATACTCCGCCTCCTCCCAAACCACAGGTGCTAAAATTAGGGGAAAAACTGGGAGGCGGAAAATACAGGAGCGGCACCAAAATGATGCGGAAAGGAGAGGAGGTAATCCTCATTGAGTACCATGAGAACGGAGATAGTACCGTGCGGGTAATGCCCAAGAAGGTAAATTAGCCTTCAGGTATTCGTGCCATTTGATCATAAAGTACTTTAGTCATAAACATCTTTAAACTAAAAAGTTACCAATACCTTATTCATTTTCTCTTTCAATCAATACCTGATCTTCCACTGGCCACACCTGGTCCTTTTAGCTTATGAAAAGATTTCTACTTCTGAGTGTCCTTTGCTGCTTTCTCTCTTCGACCCACGGCCAAAAACTTCTGATCACTCCCTATGTGCTGGGCCTGATAGATGATTACAACGGAAGAACGTGGTGGAAGGACAACCCCACTGAAAGCCCCGTCCTGGACAAGTTCCATTCCACAGAAACGATTTTGGTCAACTACCTGGATTCCCTTATCAAGGAAACCAATAAGCGCACCTATGACAAAGTGCAGATCTCCATTGAGAAGTGGGAGAAACCCAATTGTTTTTACTGCCCTGAGTTCAAACGGATTGTTTCTCCTAAGCTGGTGGAGCAAGTACACGCCGCGTATTCGTTCAAGTGGAACAAGGAGGTGGATGAAAAGGGGTACAAGCAACTGGTGGGGCTCTTGAAACCAAAGTTTTTTGAAGAAAACCAGGAGCGGTATTCTTTTCTAGCCGGCGCTTACGTACGGTACGGATACCGCGATAACGAGAAATATACCATAAAGCTGGAAGCAACGGGCAGCAAGTTCAACGCCATCATCAGGGAACTGAAGGCGCTGCGGTGCGAGATTGTGGCGGTGGACCTGAAGGAAAACGCCCCTTATCTGCAGCAGATCACCTTTGTTCCTACCCCAGAACTAAAATTCTACCTGGACAAGCAGGAAAGGATGCTGTCAGACATCTTGACCCGGAAAGAAAAGTTTGCGCGGGAGAAAAAGCAGAACCAGGAAGGCAAAGACCTGTTTTCCACCACTCCTGACCAATAACGTTAAATCGGCCGGTCAGGGACCCATAAAGGAGCCGGTAGTTGTAAAAGAAGGCAAGTCTTCCGACCTTGGTGCTGGTCTTAAAACTGTCTTGCTATGATTCCAAAGCCTCAGCCCTCTGAATACAATGCCTATTATGAGAAATATGTGCAGAGCATCCCAGACCAGGCAGATGTGCTGGAGGTACTGCAGAAGCAACGGTATGATGTACTGCAACTATTTGGCCGGGTAAGTGAGAACGAAGCTGACTTCGCCTATGCACCGGGCAAGTGGTCCATTAAAGAGGTGCTGGGGCACATGAATGACACGGAGCGCATCATGGCGTACCGGGCCTTGTGCATTGCCCGGGGGGAGCAGAATTCTTTGCCGGGCTTTGACGAAAACGACTACGTGGCCCATGCTTTCTTTCATGAACGTACCCTGGCTGGCTTGTTGGAAGAACACAAGGTAGTGCGCGAAGCCACCATCGCCTTGTTTGATTCCATGGCCCCGGCCGCTTACCCCAGACTTGGCAACGCCAACGGAAGCCCCGTTTCGGTAGCAGCCCTGGCTTTCATCATTGCCGGCCATGAGCGCCACCACCTCAATATCCTGAAAGAGCGTTACCTGGTGAAGTTGTAGTTGATTGTTAGTTGCTAATTGTTAATTGTTAATTGTTCTTTCGGGAGGTACTTCCTAAAATCAGAATCCCTTTCAGGGCCGTTTTTTCAAAACGGCCCTGAAAGGGATTCTGATTTTAGGAACAATTGACAATTAACAATCATCAATCAACCCCTAAAGCAACTCATTGGCCAAGTTGGCTAATTCTGAGCGTTCGCCCCGTTGTAGCGTCACGTGCGCGTAAAGTGGGTGGTTCTTGACCTTGTCAATGAGGTAAGACAGGCCGTTGCTTTGGGTGTCCAGATAAGGGGTGTCAATCTGGTAGATATCACCGGTGAAGATGATCTTGGTGTTTTCGCCGGCCCTGGAGATGATGGTCTTTATTTCATGCGGCGTCAGGTTTTGGGCTTCGTCCACGATAAAGATGATGTTGGAGAGGCTTCTGCCCCTGATGTAGGCCAGGGGCGTGATCACGAGCCGGTCATCTTCCACCATTTCCTTGATGCGGTTGCTTTCCTTGCTGTGCTCCGGGAACTGGTTTTGGATAAACTTGAGGTTGTCCCACAGGGGCTCCATGTAGGGCCCAATCTTGGAGTTCACATCGCCGGGAAGAAAGCCCAGGTCGCGGTTACTGAGTGGGATGATGGGGCGGGCCAGGTAAATCTGGCGGTAGGTCTCGCGCTGCTCCAGGGCCCCGGCCAGAGCCAGCAAGGTTTTCCCTGTGCCAGCTACCCCCTGGATGGAGACCAGTTTTATGTCGGGGTGCAGGATGGCGTGCAGGGCAAACGTCTGCTCAGCGTTGCGGGGCTTTATACCTACCGCGTGGGGCTTGTCTACCCGTTCCAGAATTCGTTCCTGGGGGTTATAATAGGCTAAGGCAGAAGATTTATTGCTTTTCAGGATAAAGTAATGGTTGTCTGAAGGCGGGTTGGGCATGGCTTCCTCTACGGGGCACTCTCCCTTATCATAGAGTTTGGTAATCACCGCCTGCGGAATGTCTTCCACCAGGTCATTGCCCCGGTACAGGTTGGTCACATTCTGGATCTTGCCGGTCTCATAATCCTCTGCCGACAGGTTGAGCGCCCGGGCCTTGAGCCGCAGGTTGATGTCTTTTGTCACCAGGGTCACGCGGTGGTCCGGCATCTCGTGTTGCAGCGACAGGGTGGCATTCAGGATTTTATGGTCGGCTTTGTCTTCATTGAAGATCTTCTCCGCGTCTATGGGCGAGCCGTTTCCCATAAGCACCTTGAAACGCCCTTTATTAGACCCTGCCAACGGAATCCAAGTCTGCAGCATGTGTTCCGCGGAAAGATTGTCAATGTAGCGGATGAATTCCCGGGCCTCAAAGTTCTTGATGTCGTTTCCCTTTTTGAAGTTGTCCAGTTCTTCCAGCACCGTGATGGGGATGGCCACATCATGCTCTCCAAAATGCTCCACGGCGCTGTGGTCATACAGAATCACGGAGGTATCCAGCACAAAGGCCTTTTTTACTTTTTGCGCCTCAGTGGTAGCCTTGGCTGCACGCTTACGGGGTTTGGTTGTTGTCTGCACACGAAAGGGGTTAGAGGGTGAACATTTTCCTCCGGTTAGAGGCGCATCATAAATACCTAAGATGGCAATTATTTCGTTTTAAAGTATAATTAGAAGGCATTATATTTTAGGTGTCCGCCTTCTCCTTTTTCCTGTCATTAACCTCGTACGCTATGGCCTGGTCTACTACAAAGAGCACCCACCACCGGAGAGGATGGTTTATTCTGATACTGGCGCTATTCCTGCTGGCGGCACCAGCACAGGCCTGGCCTTGGCAATGGAACCGCTTTGACAAGAAACAACTGAAGAACGGCCGGTGGCGCGTGTACCACGATGCAGACGCCAAGGTGATCCATTACGTGGGCAGGTACCGGCACGGAAAAGAGGTAGGGGCCTGGAAAACCTTCACCCCAGACGGCAGACTGTATTTCACAGAGCGCATCCGCCGCCGGAAACAGAACATCAAAACCGTGTATTACCACCCCAACGGCCAAGTCTCGCATAAAGGCACTGCTTTTTTAAAAGACGCCGAAAACGGTGGGGTTCATTTCTATTGGGAGGGAGACTGGGAGTATTTTGATGAGGTTGGTCGCCCACTGGGCGTGAAGACTTTTGTGAAAGGGACTCCCACCACCAGAGATCCGGTTCTAAAGACTAATTAAAGCCACTTGAGTACTAGTAACAGATAGAAAAGGATGTTTTACCGGCCTTTTCTCAAAAGAAGGCTAAAAACCAGTAAGGGATATAAAAGAGAAGGTCAGGCGGTTAAGCCTGACCTTCTCTTTTATATTTGATAAGTAACTAAGCAAGCGATTGACTAGCGCTCATTGATAGCGGAATAGTCGCGCTCAGTTTCACCGGTGTACACTTGGCGCGGACGACCGATGGGCTCTTTGGCTTCGCGCATCTCTTTCCACTGGGCAATCCAGCCTGGGAGACGGCCCAAGGCGAACATCACGGTGAACATCTCCGTCGGGATGCCGATGGCGCGGTAAATGATGCCGGAGTAGAAGTCTACGTTCGGGTACAGCTTGCGCTCCACAAAATAAGGATCTGTCAAGGCGGCTTGCTCCAGTTCCATGGCAATGTTCAGGATGGGGTCATTGATGCCCAAGGCTGTCAGCACCTCATCAGCGGTTTTCTTGATGATGGTAGCGCGCGGGTCAAAGTTCTTGTACACCCGGTGCCCGAAGCCCATGAGACGGAACGGATCGTTCTTGTCTTTCGCTTTCTCAATGTATTTCTTGGAATCACCACCGTCTGCTTTGATGGCTTCCAGCATCTCAATCACGGCTTGGTTGGCACCGCCGTGCAACGGGCCCCAAAGGGCGCTGATACCGGCAGAAACCGAAGAATAAAGGCTGGCGTGGGCTGAACCTACTAAACGCACAGTAGAGGTAGAGCAGTTCTGCTCATGGTCTGCGTGCAGGATCAACAGCTTGTTCAACGCATCTACCACCACTGGGTTCACCTCATACTCCTCAGTAGGGTAGGCGAACATCATGTGCAGGAAGTTAGAGCAGTAGTCCAGTTTGTTCTTTGGGTAATTCACTGGGTGCCCCATCGAGTTCTTGTAAGACCAGGCGGCAATGGTGGAAAGCTTGGCCATCAACCGGATGATGGAAAGATCTACCTCTTCCTTGGTCTGGTTTGATTTAAGAGACTCGGGGTAGAAAGCAGTAAGGGAGCTCACCAATGCAGAAAGAATACCCATGGGATGGGCAGCGGAAGGGAAACCGTCCAGGATCTTCCGCATGTCTTCGTTCACCAGCGTGTGGATCTTGATTTCGTTTGCGAAGAAGTCTAATTCCGTTTGGGTGGGAAGCTTGCCATAGATCAATAAATACGCAACCTCAATAAAAGAAGATTTCTCTGCCAACTGCTCTATCGGGTACCCTCTGTACCGTAAAATACCTTCCTCGCCGTCCAGGAACGTGATGGCGCTTTCAGTAGCCCCTGTATTCTTGTAGCCCGAGTCTAGGGTTATATAACCGGTTTGCGCGCGTAAAGCATTGATATCAATGGCTTTCTCGTTCTCAGCACCCGTTACAACCGGAAACTGGTACGATTTGCCCTCTAGAATTAGTTCAGCAAAATCAGACATATTACTTCTTTAAGTGAGTGTTTAGTTAGGGTATGACGCCTTGCGGCGAAGTTAGCCAAAAGCGATTTAAAATGAAAAGTGTTATGCAGAACCTACTTGTTCCAGTATTCCCTCTATTGCGCAGGTTTTGCCTAAAAAGTTGCGCATACCCCTTTTGTTTCTTTTCTGAGTACAAACCAGAAGGGGCATAGAAGGCAGGAGCAGGGGATTCAGGCGTTATAAGTCTTACTAAGGAAAATGAAAAACCGGGCAAATTTCCTGCCTGAAGAGGAAGCGTTTCTTTTCATTTTTTCCAGGATTAGCTGGCGCTTCCCGCTTTAAACAGGGGGGCTGTACCTTTATGGTATTGCAAAAATGGTAAACAAACAACAGTTAGGAAAATTTCATTGCCAAAAATTCAAAGAAAAGTTATTATACAAGAAATATTTAAAAAAATAGCTGATATAATAAAAATTTATTAAATATTAATAAAATGCTTTGAAGATATGACAATAATAAGTATGATTGGATTAGAAGTTCGTTTTCTCACCAATCACTTATACACAAAAGTAAGATGGAAGTACAAGACCAAACTGCTCTGGTTACGCAGGATTCGCTTCGCCGGATTTTCGTGACAGATGCTGAGGTGCCGGCGCCTTACGCGCTGGCCGGGGAGCTGCACCAGCGGGAGTACCTCTCCAATGGGTTCATGAAGGAATGGTCGGGACCGGTGCACGAGGTGTACTCCCCGGTAGCCTTGGCCCAACCCAACGGGATTTATGCCCGCAAACTTATTGGCACCTACCCCGTGTGTACGGAGAAAGAGGCCTTGGAGGCACTGGATGCAGCCGTGGCAGCCTACAGCGACGGCCGGGGCGCCTGGCCTACCATGGGCGTAGACGGCCGCATCCGGTGTGTAGAGCACTTCACCCAGAAGATGATCGGGCAGAAAGAGGCCGTGGTGAAGCTGATCATGTGGGAGATTGGCAAATCCTACGCTGACTCGGTAAAGGAATTTGACCGCACCGTGGAGTACATTTACGCCACCATTGACGCGCTAAAGAACCTGGACCGCCAGTCCTCCCGCTTTGAGATAGAGCAGGGTATTGTGGCGCAGGTACGCCGCTCGCCGTTGGGCGTGGTCTTGTGCATGGGCCCTTTCAACTATCCGCTCAACGAGACTTTCACCACGTTGATCCCGGCGCTCATCATGGGCAACACCATCCTCTTCAAGCCACCCAAGCACGGCACCTTGCTGTTTTATCCTTTATTAGAGGCGTTCAGAGACAGTTTCCCCGAGGGAGTGGTGAACACCATCTACGGCCGTGGTCACGCCATTGTGCCGGCCTTGATGAAAAGCGGACAGATCAACGTGCTCACTCTCATTGGCTCCAGCAAGGTGGCCAACGAATTGAAAAAGCTGCACCCCAAGGTGAACCGTTTGCGGGCCATTCTGGGATTAGACGCCAAAAACGCCGCCATCATCACCCCACACGCCGACCTGAAGCTCTCAGTGGAGGAGACGGTGCTGGGTTCCCTATCTTTCAACGGCCAGCGCTGCACCGCCCTCAAGATCATCTTCGTGCACCGCAGCAAGGTAGAGGCTTTCCTGGAGCATCTCACAGAGGCAGTAGCCAAACTAAAATACGGCATGCCTTGGGAGAAAGGGGTGACGCTTACGCCGCTGCCTGAACCTCACAAGCCCGCCTACCTGAAAGAGTGCATTGACGATGCCCTGGCGCACGGAGCAAAAGTGGTGAACCCCGGTGGAGGCACGGCCTTTGAGTCGTTTGTGTACCCGGCCATCCTGTACCCGGTGAACGAGAAAATGAAGCTGTACCGCGAAGAGCAGTTTGGGCCCCTCATCCCGGTAGTAGCCTATGACGATCTGGAGGAGCCGATCCAGTACCTGATTGCTTCCACCCATGGCCAGCAGGTGAGTATCTTCAGCCAGGATGCCTCAGAAGTTGCCTCGCTCATTGACCCGCTGGTGAACCAGGTAAGCCGCGTGAACATCAACTGCCAATGCCAACGCGGACCAGACGCTTTCCCCTTCACCGGCCGCAAAGACAGCGCAGAAGGCACCCTCTCCGTGGTAGATGCCTTGCGCTCGTTCTCCATCCGCTCGCTGGTAGCCACCAAAATGAACGAGAACAACAAGCAGTTACTGAACCAGATCATCTCTGAAGAAAAATCAACGTTCCTAAGCACCAAGTTTATTTTTTAGGAGTGTTTTCCAGAAAACAAGCCAAAAGCCTCCGCAGACTTGTTCTGCGTAGGCTTTTTCGTTTTGGCCGTGGTACCGGCATGCGGGTGAAAGGTTTAAGCTGTCATTGGTTCTGTTGAAGCTTCCCGATTTCGCTACAGGGCAGCGAGGGAAGTCACAGACTTCCCGACAATGTAGGTCTAAGTTGCAAACTTGAACCATGGGTTTGATTTTGTTGGCATGGGCTTTTTATGCGGAAATGCGTTTTCTGCCTCCCTTCAGTAAAACAGGTCCTTAATGTAAAAGCGGAGTTCCTTCTCCCCGGGGGAGAAGGTTAGGATGAGGGGGAAGAAGCCACCACTTAGAAAAACAGTAACTATAAAACTACCGTAGGGACAGGCCAATACCTGTTCCTACGGTTCCAAGGGGAGGGCACCTGTTTCTCTTGGAACCACCGCTGCCCCTCACCCTAGCCCTCTCCCAGAGGGAGAGGGAATTCCTCTTATCATGCCATTTTACAGAGCCTCTACTTGACTTTATCCCTTCGTTAAGGAAGTACAACCGAACCACAGAACTAAGTTGAAGGCTTGCGCATTGTGGCAGACCTCACAGGTTTTTAAAACCTGTAAGGTCTGCCACCATCCCCTGACGCATTGCCTGTTTCCAGTCTTTCCTTCGAGCGCCTCGCTTTTGGCCCTAGATAGACAATTACTAAGGGGGACAGACAGCGCAGGCCGAAAGGGCAGTGTGAGAAAGGAAGACGGGGCCTAGCGGCCGTGAGCGCTTAGCGGCACCTATGTAAAGAGCCGTACCTGGATCATCGCTAGAAGCGGTACTGCCAGGGGAACTGCAAAAGGCATGCACCCAAAGCATTTTAAGAAAGAAGCAGGAGAGAAGCAGTTTTGGTTGTTGGTGAGAACACCAACAACGGCTAGACGGCTGAAGTCTTTCTACTACTCCATACAAACAAAGAGAGGCTACTGCCAAAGCAATAGCCTCTCTTTTGAAAAAGTAGCAGGTAAATGTATTCTTCTTAAAAGGAAGCCCTTCGCAGCGGAAGGCGTTATTTCTTCTGCTGCTTCGCCCAGTCATCCATTTTCTTCTCCACCAGACGCAACGGCATGGTGCCGTCTTTCAGGAATTCATCATGGAAGGCGGCCAGCTTGAATTGGTCGCCCAGTTCTTTCTCGTATTTCTCCCGAAGCTCCTTGATTTTCAACTGGCCGGTTTTATAAGACAAAGCCTGGCCGGGAATGGCCATGTAGCGTTCAATTTCGGCAATAGCGCCTTCCTCTGAGATCGCCTCGTTAGCCATCATGTACTGGATGGCTTCCCCGCGGGTCATGCCTTTGGTGTGCATGCCTACGTCTACCACCAACCGGATGGCGCGATGCATCTCATCGCCCAGGGCGCCCATGTACTGGTAAGGGTCCGTGTAGAGGCCCAGTTCCTTGCCCAACGACTCAGTGTAAAGCGCCCAGCCTTCGCCGTAGGCGCCGTACCAGCTGAACCTCCGGAACTTGGGCAGGTTCTCGTTTTCCTGTTGCAGCGAGATCTGGTAATGGTGCCCGGGAATGGCCTCATGCAGGAACAACGACTCCATGCCAGAGGTGGTGTTGAATTTAGTGGCGTCTAAGATGGGCAGGTAGAAAATACCCGGACGCGTGCCATCTGGGGAGCCCTGGTTGTACTCAGCGGAAGCAGAGGCAGCCCGGAAGGCTTCGGTCTGGCGGATTTCAAACGGGGTTTTGGGGGTACGCCCGAACATCTTCTGAAGGTTGGGCTCAATCTTAGCTTGAATACTCCTAAAGGCGTTTAACACCTCTTCTGGTGTTTTATAGGGCGTGAATCGGGGATTGGTGCGCAGGTAAGTGAAGAACTGCTCCATGTTTCCTCTGAAGCCTACCTGGTCTTTCACCTTCTGCATTTCTGCAGTAATACGCTTTACTTCCTGCTGCCCGGTTTTGTAGATTTCGTCAGGTGCCTTATCTGTGGTGGTCCAGTACTTGACGTAGTAGGTGTAGAGGTCCTTCCCGCCGGGCACATCATTGATCCCGGTGGTGGTGCGGGCCTTGGGCAGGTATTCCTGCTGCAGGAACGTAGCCAGTTTCTGGTACGCGGGCACCAATTGGGTGCTGATGGCTTGTTGATAGGCCTGGGTCAGGCGCTGACGGTCGGCGGCCGGAACCTCACCCGGAAAGTTCTGGATTGGGCCGTAGAAAAGGCTTTTGGTAGGATCAGAAACCACCATGCTCTGCATCTGGGGAATCATCTTGACCACCAGGGGGCGGGGCAATACCACCCCGGCCGCCATTCCCTGCCGGAAGTTGGCAATGGCACTGTCGGCCCATACGGTGAAACCCTGTACGCGGCCCAACCAGTTCTCATAGTCTTTGGTGGTCTTGAACGGTTGATTTCCGGTGCCGGCGCCCAATTGGCCCATGGTGAGGGGCAGCCCCCAGAATTGCTGGAACGGGATCATCCAGGTGTTCAGCTTAAGGCCTTCCAGCCGGGTTTCCAGCTCGTACTCAAAGATGTCATAGCTGATCTGGTCGTTGGCGTTCAGGCTGGCGCGGTCAAACTGGTGCAACTTGTCCAGGTGCTGCTGGTAGAAAGTCTGGAGGCTGTCCCGGAAGGCTTGGGTATTGTCGTTGGGCAGCAGGTGGTTGTAGCGGTTGTCGCCCTGTGCGGTGGCTTCCAGGGGGAAGAACCGCAGGTTCTGATCCCAGTAGGTTTCAAACATGGTAATGAGCTGCTGGTTGGGCCACACGTTGGCGGCCGCCCCAGAATCTGCTTTCTTTTGACAGGAAAACAGCACGCCGGCCAATGCGGCCATGAGCAAAATTTTCTTCATAGGTTTTGTTTGAGGGTTGGAATAAAGGACAAGATAAAGAATTGTTGGAGGTAAACGTGCTTCTGCATCGGCTTGCCTTTACAAGAGGATTAGCCCCTAAGTGCCTGTTTTTAGGGGGATTCCCGAAAATCAGGGGGAAAAAAGACTGCTTTCTTTCTGGTCCTGCCAGAGGACGGGGAAGGAAAAAATTGCCCCAAAAGAGGCCATGACTTTCTGGTGGAGTCTTTGGGAGTAACCGGTTTTTCCTATCTTCAAGTCTCAAATGGGGCACTCCCATTCCTTAATCTTAAATCCTAATACCTACTTAATACCATGCAGGCTTACTTAGATTTGATGCGTCACATTCTGGACAACGGGGTGAAGAAAGAGGACCGGACAGGCACCGGTACCCTTAGTGTGTTTGGCTACCAGATGCGGTTTAACCTGCAGGAGGGGTTCCCACTGGTGACCACCAAAAAAGTGCACCTCAAGTCCATTATCTATGAATTGTTGTGGTTTCTACGCGGCGAGACCAACGTGCGGTGGCTGCAGGAGCGGGGGGTGAGCATCTGGAACGAATGGGCCGACGAAAACGGGGAGCTGGGGCCGGTATACGGGTCGCAGTGGCGGTCTTGGCCCACACCAGACGGCGGGCACATTGACCAGATTGCCCAGGTGATTGACCAGATCAAGCGCAACCCAGATTCCCGACGCCTTATTGTGAGTGCCTGGAATGTGGCCGAGGTCAACAACATGAAACTGCCGCCCTGCCACGCCTTCTTCCAGTTCTACGTGGCCAACGGCAAGCTGTCATGCCAACTCTACCAACGCAGCGCAGATGTGTTCCTGGGTGTGCCCTTCAACATTGCCTCCTACGCGCTGCTTACCATGATGGTGGCCCAGGTGTGCGACTTGGAGCCCGGCGAGTTCATCTGGACTGGCGGCGACACGCATCTCTACACGAACCACCTGGAGCAAACTCAACTCCAGCTTTCCCGCTCCCCAAAACCCCTGCCCAAGATGAAACTGAACCCAGCCGTGAAAGACATTTTCGGGTTTGACTTCGAGGATTTTACCCTGGAAGAGTATGAACCTTGGCCGGGGATTAAGGCGCCGGTGGCGGTGTAATGTATATGTCTCAACTCTATAATATAGGTCCAATAACCGGAGGAGTTCCTGATATATGATGGTTAGGCTTTATATTAAATAAGAAATGTTCTTTGGAAGAAAAGATAGAGAACCTGTATTTGAATTAGAAGGATTTGGCTTACTAGAATTGAATCCCGACAAAAGCGATAATGAATGGTTTGGGGTCGTTCAGAATATTTCTAAAAGTCATACTGTAGAATTAACGATTGAGGTAGAGGGAAATTCTCCGCCCTCAAGTAAACAGATAGAATTTTTAAATCAATTTTCTGAGAATATTGAAAACACAGAGCAAGCTATTTATAAACACATCTATGGTTGCTTTGCAGGTACAAAGTGGCAAAGAACTGAGAAGGAATTAAAAAGAATGTATTTCCTTTCAGCCTTAGTGCTCAAAAGAAAAAGTGAAGATGTATGGATTACCTTTGAGCCTAATTTTGACGTGCCGACGATTTTTAACTACTTTTTTCGGTTCACATTGAGTAACAATAAAATATTTTGGAGCAACCATAACTAAATACGTAGCTCAATAACATGTAAACGCAAGGATCGACCGCCGGCCTCTGCCGCCGTTTACACAAGTACGTTTGGACCTACTAAAATGATAATTTCCTTCGATTTGGATGATACCTTGATTCCTCTAAGTGATACCGGCTTTCCTACGGAGCAAAGAAACGTCTTGCAAAAAATATTGGGAGTAGAGCGAATAAGATTCGGAGCAAGTGATTTGATTAGACATCTCAAGAACCAAGGTCATAAGGTTGGTATTTATACCACCTCTTATAGGCCTAAATTAAAATTGAGGCTTCACTTATTAACTTATGGAATTAGCCCCGACTTTATAATTACTGAAAAAGAGAATAGACGTGAATTAGCAAAAAGACACATCAGTTGTTCTAAATATCCACCTGCATTTAAGATTAATTTACATATTGATGACTCACCTGGCGTAGAACGGGAAGGGCATAAGTTCAGCTTTCAGACTATTATTATTAAAAAAGATGATACTGAATGGTTAAATAAAATAAAAACAGGGGCTAACGGCCTCTTATAAAAACCATGCTTCGGCCGACGGCCTTTCTCGTTGTTTAACCCAGAGGTGAGCGGGTATCCTTAAAACAGAAACTGAATTTGAAAGAAAAGAAACGATACGAAATTCTAGAATCATTGCCAGCCTACGGACCGATGTACATACCCGTGACTGGTGATGACGAACCTTTCTTTTCAGAAGGATTTGCTATTCGATTCTACCAATCTGACGGGAATGAATGGGTTGCTAACTTTAAACCGGGATGGACGAATTTCAAGGGAGTTTTTGATTTGAGGGACAGCCAAAACATGCTAGTTATTGCTGGCGGGACTTGCTACCTAATGAATCCTGACCAGACAAAACCTATTTCTGTTTTTGGTTCTGGCTATGTTGATTCAATAAGTAATTTAGACGGCCGGCTCATTCTTCAGGACCAGGTTGACCTAACCATCATGGAGACCAATGGAGAATACTGCTATAGTGAAAGAATTTCTTGGGACGGAATGAAAGACCTTAAGCTTGAGAATAATGTTGTCATTGGACTCTCCTATGACCCAATGAATGAGGAAGATCAATGGGTTGAATTCACTTATAATATTGACTCAAAACTGTTAACAGGTGGCAGCTATAACAGATATAAAATTGAGAAAAAACCTTGGTGGAGAATAGGTTAAGCAAGAAAGTTCGGCCCACAGGCAAACTTTTGCTACGCCACAATTTAGCCGAGTTCGTTAATGGTAAGTCGCATTTAACGCTACAATCGCAATAAAATGGAAAAGAAAGACTTGACTACCGTGACTGTTGAGACCTCTGTTCAGGCACCCGTAGAGAAGGTGTGGGAACTTTGGACTGCCCCAGAGCACATCACGCAATGGAATTTCGCCACCGATGCCTGGCATTGCCCATCGGCGGAGAATGATTTGAAACCCGGCGGGCGCTTTGTCTGGAGAATGGAAGCAAAAGACGGAAGCTTCGGGTTTGACTATTCTGGTACCTATGGCCATGTAGTGCCGCATGAAAGTATTGAGTACAGGCTGGATGACAACAGACAAGTGACCATAACCTTTACGGAACTGGGCCAGGAGACTAAGGTGGTGGAGACCTTTGAGGTAGAAGACCTGAATTCGCTGGACCTGCAAAGATCTGGGTGGCAAGCCATCTTAGAAAACTTTAAAAAACACACAGAAGCCAAATAACCACCTCCGGTAGGGCCTCACCTTGACTTCTTCCGTGGAATAAAATCTCTTTCCCACCAGTGCTGTCACCAACTGATCCTTTAGATATGAGGGTAGACCTAATGGTTATCTTTCTAGTATTGGCTATTCCAGTTTATCACCTTTTACTTTAGGTGTTCAGAAAAGCAGGAATAGGCACGGCCTTGCATAGAAAATCCTTGGTCTTACTTCCTACGGCCGTTCTTACTCCCTGCCTTTATGGAGTCGTGATGTTGCTTCTGTTTCCTGCTGTTTCTTATTATCCTGAGCAGTCTTTTAACCAAGCGGCTTGGAACGCAGAAGCGGAGGAAAGATATGAGATGTCCGGGGATATAATCAAACGACAACTTTTGATAGGGGAATCCTGAAAACCCAAACCTTCCGAAGGAAGAATGGACCGTCTTTAGGTGCATCTTTCCCCAGTGGGATTGGCGGTCATCAGAAAACAGAAACCCGAATAATTAAGAAGATCATGTCTATTACAACAGACCAGGAATGGGAAGGCATGGAGAAGGTAAGCCAGGCAGTGGCTACTACTCTGAAGGAAATGAGACGGTTTGCCCAGCCCGGCATGTCTACAAAACAAATAGATGAATTCGGCGGACAGTTGCTTCAATCTTTGGGGGCGAAATCTGCGCCAGCGTTGGCCTATGGCTTTCCGGGGTGGACCTGTATCAGCGTGAACAATGAAGTAGCCCATGGTATTCCTTCTGCTACCAGAATATTACAGGAAGGAGATCTGGTGAATATTGATGTGTCTGCGGAGTTAAACGGCTTCTGAGCCGACAATGGCGGCTCTTTTGTGGTGGGGCAAGACCTGCACCAGCATCAACAGCTGGTAGATGCCTCTAAATGGATTTTGAAAAAAGCCCTGCAAACCATCAAGGGCGGAGTTCGCATTGCAGAGGTAGGCCGGCTCATAGAAACCGAGGCAAAAAATTCAGGTTACAAGGTCATCCGAAATCTGACTGGGCACGGCATTGGCAGAAAGCTGCATGAAGAGCCCAGTGAGATTGCCAACTACTATGATCGCTTTAATACGACCAGGTTCAAGGAAAACTCGGTCGTGGCCGTGGAAACGTTCATTTCTACCAATTCTACCATGGCCAATACCTTACCAGACGGTTGGACCCTGGTGGGGAACAAAGGCGGTTTTGTGGTGCAACATGAACATACCTTGGTAGTGACAGATGATCAGCCCATTATCCTCACCCACCTGAATGGTATTTGGGAGTAGCCTGAATGGAACGCTGTCAGCTAAAGAGAAGCGGCATATAATGGAGTTAGACCAGATCTTGGATTGTATTCACCCTTTGCCCAGTGCCTCTAAAGATATAATGAAAGGGCACTTGGCAGAAGTCACCTATCCCAAAGGCCACCTATTGATAAGGGCGGACCACATAGAACCAAACCTCTATTTTATCAAAAAAGGGATTGCCCGCGCTTTCGCGTATCAAGGGGGAGAGGAGGTGACGTTCTGGTTCGGGAGGGAAGGGGACCCGGTCATCTCCATGAAGAGCTACATTGAAAACCAGAAGGGGTATGAAAGCATTGAGCTGTTGGAAGAGAGCGTGCTGTACGAGTTGAAAGCAGTTACCCTTCAGAAGCTCTTCGTGGAAGACCTGCACCTGGCCAACTGGGGAAGGCGTTTTGCCGAACAAGAATTGATCAAGACAGAAGAACGCCTGATTTCCCGTCAATTCCGAAGTGCCTCTGAACGCTACCAGCAATTACTAAGGGAAAACCCAGACCTGGTGCAGCGGGTACAGTTAGGGCATATTGCTTCTTTCCTGGGCATTACCAGGGGAAGTCTCAGCCGGATCAGGGCAGAAATCAGGTAATTTCTGGTGGTTTTTACCATTTGGTAAATCAAATCTCCGCTCTACTCCTGACCTTTGGGGCAAAAAAAGTATGAACTGGATTATCCTCATTATTGCTGGTTTGTTTGAAGTAGCGTTTGCTTCTTGTTTAGGCAAAGCCAAAGAAACTACCGGAAATGAAATGTATTGGTGGTATGGCGGGTTCCTCGTTTCCCTGACCATAAGCATGGTCTTACTCATGAAAGCCGTACAGACCTTGCCCATTGGTACGGCCTACGCCGTCTGGACGGGGATTGGAGCCGTAGGAACGGTCCTCATGGGTATCTTTTTCTTTAAAGATCCGGTGACCTTTTGGAGAATCTTCTTCCTTTTTACGCTTATTGGCTCCATCATCGGCTTGAAATCAGTGTCGCATTAAAAGAACAATTCTTGTGCTGCTCTCTTTATTGTCAGCGCGAAGAGTCATATCATTAATTTTCCCAGGAATTAACCAGGTACCTAATTGATACCACCTTCCGCAAGCATTCCTCGCCATGTCCTCCCTACCATTGTCCTGGCTCAGTTTGCCTGCACCTCCCTTTGGTTTGCGGGGAATGCGGTGCTGCCTAACCTTGTCCCGCAGTTTGGGTTAGGTGCGGGTTCCTTGGGACATCTAACCTCGGCGGTGCAGTTGGGCTTCATTCTGGGCACGTTGGTGTTTGCCGTGTTCACCCTTTCAGACCGGTTCTCGCCGTCTAAGGTGTTTCTGGTTTGCGCGGTGGCGGGGGCAGGGTTTAACCTGAGCCTCTTGCTAGCCGAAGGCTTTACTACCTTGTTGCTGTCCCGGTTTGTGGCGGGTTTCTGTTTGGCCGGCATTTACCCGGTGGGCATGAAAATAGCGGCAGATTACCACCAGAAGGGTTTAGGAAAAGCCTTGGGGTATCTGGTAGGAGCCTTGGTGTTGGGTACGGCGTTTCCCCATTTGCTCAAGAGCCTCACCCACGGGCTGCCGTGGCGGTACGTTATCTGGGCTACCTCGGGCCTGGCCTTGGCTGGAGGAATTGCCCTGGTGGCGCTGGTCCCTGACGGCCCCTTCCGAAGCCGAAGCACCCGGCCAGATTTCCGGGCCTTTTTTCAGATTTTCCGGCAAAAGGAGTTCAGGGCGGCGGCCTTCGGGTATTTTGGGCACATGTGGGAGCTGTACACCTTCTGGGCCTTTGTACCGGTCCTGCTGGCCCTTTATGCGGAAGCGCACCCTACAGTAGAACTTAAAATCTCCCTTTTGTCTTTCTGGGTGATTGGGGCGGGAACGCTGGCTTGCATTTTAGGTGGCTATATAGCCGAAAAGGTGGGAAGCGCCAGAACGGCCTTCGGGGCATTAGCAGTGTCTATGGTCTGCTGCCTGTTGTCGCCGTGGTCCTTTCAGTTGTCCTTGCCGCTTTTTCTAGGCTTGCTGGTGGTCTGGGGACTGGCCGTGGTCATGGATTCCCCGCAGTTCTCTACGCTGGTGGCGCAGGCGGCCCCGGTGCAAGCCAAAGGCACAGCGCTGACCATTGTCAACTCTATTGGGTTTGCCATCACTATTGTCAGTATCCAGGTGGTGCGGAGCCTGCAACCGGAAGTACCAGCCAGGTTCTGGTTCCTGATTCTGTTTGTTGGGCCCTTGCTGGGCCTGCTGGCCATGCGGCGCCTGCTGCGGAGGCCTGCGCGGTAAGGTGATTGCATCTAGGGAAACGAAAAGTCTTTTCAAGCCTGTTTTTCTGAAAACAAGGGGAAAAGGACAGTTTCGGCGTCACCCACTGGGGCGCAGATCTACTTCCGGGAGTTTGGAGACGCCACCTTTATTATTGTTTTCCATTAGACTCAGAGTGGTTTAGAGCCTTGTTTTAAATAACCTGATGAAAACCCCCACTTTGGCGCGGATTTACTTCCGTGCCTGACGATACAAGCAGTATAAAGGCTCCCTTCTTTAAACCTGACTTGAAAAGGAAGC
The DNA here is from genome assembly GCF_008271745.1 of Rufibacter glacialis. Lineage (GTDB taxonomy): Bacteria > Bacteroidota > Bacteroidia > Cytophagales > Hymenobacteraceae > Nibribacter > Nibribacter glacialis. The sequence goes on from NZ_VKKZ01000023.1 coordinate 270,577, forward strand.
CAGCCGTTCCTTCTCCCTCAGGGAGAAGGTTAGGATGAGGGGAAGAAGTCTCAAATGAGATTAGCCTTGGCCATGCATCATTTGACTTTTAATAGAAATGTAGTTCAAAATGGGTAGGCTATTTCCATGGAGCGCCGCTGCCCCTCACCCTAGCCCTCTACCAGAGGGAGAGGGAATTCCGTTATCATACGCCTTTTCCTGGAGTCTCCTTTGTCTTTTCATTTGATAACCGTTAGTTACGGAAGTAAATCCGCGCCATAGCAGAAAATGCTTTACGGTTTCCTGATCGCCTCTCAAATTACCATTTCACCCAAATACCAAGGAAACCTCTAATGCCGGAACAGCAGGGTGAAGGTGGTTCCTTTGCCTTCCTCAGATTGTACCTGAATGGTGCCTTTGTGCAGCATGATGATCTGCTTGCACAGACTCAGGCCAATGCCACTGCCGTTTTTCTTGCTGCTGAAGAACGGGATGAAGATTTTCTCCTGTATTTCTTTGGGCATGCCTACGCCGTTGTCGGTGACCTTGAGGACTACTTTGCCGTCAGCGGCGGAGTAGGCCGCCAGGGTGATTTGAGGCTCCGGTTGTTCTTTTACCGCGTCCATGGCATTTACCAGCAGGTTGATGAGTACCTGGTCCAGCAGGTTGGGGTCGGCTTCTATGGTGAGGTGGGGTTCATGCAGGAGCAACTGCAGCGAGATGTTCTTCTGGGCGAGCGAGGGGTGCATGAGCCGGCGCAGGTTCAGGAAAATGTCTTCCACCAAAAGCTTCTCCTGGTGCAGGTGGGTGATTTTACTCAGGTTGCGGTAGGTTTGGGCAAACTTCAGCAGGCCCTGGCTCCGGTATTTAATGGTGCTGATGCCTTCCTCCAAATCTTCCAGGTCATGGGAAGAAACCCCACCCACCACGGTGGCCTGGAGGCGGTCTTTCAAAGTGTCAGCGAGGGAGGAGATGGGCGCAATGGAGTTCATGATTTCATGGGTCATCACGTTAAGCAGCTTTTGCCAGGCCTCAGACTCGGTTTCTTCCAGGGCATCGTTCACGTTCTGGAACGCTACCAGTTTGTACCGCCGGCCCTCGTTCTGGAAAACCGTGGCGCTCAGCATGAACTTATAGGTGCTTCTTTCCAGGCTGGGCGTCTGGATCAAAACAATCTTGGCCGGGCCCGGTGCCAAGGCACAAATCTGGGCGTAGAGGCTGGGGTCCCTTTTCTCCAGCGTACGCACCGACCGCAGATACGGCACCTGGAGCAGTTTCTTCAGCGACTCGTTCAACAGCACCACCTCGCCGCTTTCCAGGTCATAGGATAAGATGCCGGTTTCCACCAGTTCCAGGATGCGTTGCAGGTGCTGGTGCTGGGTTTCTTTCTCCTGATTGATGGCTTTGAACGTGGTGTTGATCTGGTTGAAGCCTTTGCGCAGGTACAGCAGTTGCGGCGAGGTAGGCTTTTCGCTGAAATAGCGGGAGAAGTCGCGGTACTGGATGGCCTCAATGAACAGGTTCAGTTCTTCCTGGGCCTTTTTCAGGAAATGGTACAGCTCATACACCTGGAACATAAGCAGGGGCACCAGGAACACCAGCAACTCGGCCCAGCCGTTCACCAGTGCCACTGATGGAGTGCTCAAGGTCACCAGCAGCAGGAGCACCCGCAGCAGTAACTTTCCCTCGAAGTTCTTAAAGCTCATATTTTCCCAGTCTCCGGTACAAGGCGGTGCGGGTAATGCCTAACTCCTTGGCCGCTTTGGTCATCACCCCGTTATGTTTCTCCAATACTTTAATGATAGTAGCCCGCTCCAGTTCTTCCAGGTTGGTGGCGGTGGGCAAGATGCTTTCCGGCTGCACCGATTCAATAGGGGAGAAGATGATGTCCCGGGCATCCAGCGCCTGGTCATCGGCCATGATCACGGCACGCTCCATGGCGTACTGCAGTTCGCGCACGTTTCCCGGAAAAGAGTAGTTTTTCAGTTTCTCTATGGCCCGGGCGGTGAGGTCTAGCGGGCCTTTGAAATATTTTTCGGCGTAAAGGGCCATGTAGTGGCGGGCCAGCAGCAGCACGTCGTTGCCCCGTTGGCGCAGGGGCGGCACCAGAATCTCCACGGTGTTGATGCGGTAAATCAAGTCTTTCCGGAACCGCGCGTCGCTGGCCAGATCTGTGAGCGACACATTAGTGGCACACAACAGCCGCACATTAACGTTGATGGGCTCATTGGACCCCACCCGAATCACCTGGCGGTTCTGCAGCACGCTCAGAAGTTTGGCCTGCTGCTGCAAAGAGATGTTGCCGATCTCGTCCAGGAAGATGGTGCCTTTGTCGGCGGCTTCAAACCGGCCGGCGCGCTCTTCGCGGGCATCGGTGAAAGCGCCTTTCTTGTGCCCGAACAGCTCACTCTCAAACAGAGACTCGGTGAGGGCACCTACGTCTACTTTCACAAACGGCTGGTTCGCCCGCAGGGAATGCTGGTGGATGGCTTTGGCAATGAGTTCTTTCCCGGTTCCGTTCTCGCCCAGAATCAGGATGTTGGCATCAGTAGGGGCCACTTTCTTGATCTTGTAGAAGATGTCTTGCATGGCCTCAGACTCGCCCAGCAATTCAGGAGCCGTCAAAGAGCCACTGGAGCTTTGACCATTTGCTTTGGGGCTTTTCTGCTTGCCGCTCACAGCCTCTTGCAAGGTGGTCAGCAGCCGCTCGTTGTGCCAAGGTTTAACCACGAAGTCATAAGCCCCCTCTTTGAGCGACCGGATGGCTAGGTCAATGTCGCCGTAGGCGGTGATCATGATCACGGCAGCCTGCGCTTTGAGCCGTTTGATTTCCTTGAGCCAGAAAATACCTTCGTTGCCGGTATGGATGGAAGCGGCGAAGTTCATGTCCAGCAGGATCACGTCAAAGGCGTATTGCCGCAGCAGAGACGGCAGGTTGGCCGGGTTTTTCTCCGCCACAATTTCCTTCACCTGCGGCCGCAGAAGTAAGCGTACCGCCGTCAGCACATCAGGGTCATCATCAATCACCAGAACGGTGGCTTTCTTCAACTGCATGGGTTTCTACTTTGGAAGGTGGGTGACCATAACATCATTCTATGGGATTAGCCTTTAAGTCCCTTTAGAACCTATTTTCTTAAAAGAAGCGGAAAAAGCCCAGGGTTGCACCACAGAGCAGGGCGTAAATAGTCACGGGGGGAAGCCTGTTCCGGGCTTAGCTAAAAAACGATTATTATGCCATTCTTGCAACTGCTTGAACATTAATGTTTTTGGCGCCTTTGACGGTGCCACCCCGTGCGAAAACGCACACCTTCAGTGCGGATCTGCACAGGTTTTTCTGGAAGTAATTTCATAAGTTGCTGAGAATAAAGCAGAAATGGCTTTGGCATTTCTTGTGCATTTTCCTGAAACGACCTCCAAAATGAGTTGCTCACTGCCAGAAGTGGATGATCAGAAGTCCGTGACGGGAAAGCGGAGAAGCGGCTTCAAGGGAATAAGGTAAGGGCGGTAGGTCCGGCGTTAGATTAACCATTGCCTTCTGGCGGCCTCAGGTTTTCCAGGTGGATTTCATAAAAGACCCTTAAAACAGACGCATATGTTCCAGAATTACTTTAAAGTAGCCTATCGTAACCTCATCAGGCACAAAGGGTTTTCGTTCATCAACATAGCCGGATTGGCCCTGGGTATCACGGCCTGCCTGCTCATTGGGTTGTTTGTGGTGGATGAGCTGCAGTATGATAAGTTCCTGCCGCAGGGCGAGCGGGTGTACCGGGTGTATAACCAGGTGAGCTCAGAAGAAGCCAATGACGTGATCACCAGCGTGCCGCCTATGTTTGGCACCACCCTTCAGGAAAGTTTTCCGGAAGCGGAGACGGTGGTGCGGATTCTCATGCAGCAATGGGACGCCCAGAGCCTGGTAGAGGCCGGAGACCAACGGATCTATGAGAAAGGCGGTCTGGCCGCTGACCCGGGCTTCTTCCAGGTATTTCCCTTGCCCTTTGTGTACGGTTCGCCAGAGAAAGCCTTGGAAGATCCTACGTCGGTGGTGGTTTCTGATAAGTTTGCCCAAAAAGTGTTCGGGAACGGTGACCCGGTGGGCCAGAAGGTTTCCATCAACAAGCAGACCCTGCTGGTGAAAGGCGTGTTCGCCAGCAATCCCAAATTCCATTTGCCGGTGAACTACGTGCGGCCCCTGGCGGCCATGGAGCTTCCCCCGGACCGCATGAAGAACTGGGGCTGGCAGCAGTTCTACACCTATGTAAAGGTCAAGGAAGGGACAGACCCTGCCTTTATGCTGGGCAAATTCCGGGAACTGGTGAAAAAGCAGGTAGACCCGGAAACAGAGAAGCCCTTCAAGTACGAGCCCTTCTTCCAGCCGCTGCACCAGGTGCACCTGTACTCCGCGAGTTTCAAGTTTGACCAGGCCATCCGGGGAAACATCACCTATGTCAAGGCCCTGAGCATTATTGCCGCCTTCCTGTTGCTCATTGCCTGTTTCAACTTTGTGAACCTGTCCACGGCCAAATCATTGCAGCGGGCCAAGGAGGTGGGTATCCGCAAGACCATCGGCGCCAGCCGGAAGCAGTTGTTGTTGCAGTTCTTGTCAGAGACCTTGCTGCTGACGTTGATCAGCGTGGTCTTCGCGGCGGCGCTTACGTCCCTGTTTCTGCCCTGGCTCAACACCTTCACTGAGAAAGAGATGACGTTCAACGTGTTCAGCCAACCTGCTTTGTTGCTCCTGCTGCTGGCCCTGGTGTTGGTGGTGGGCATTCTGGCGGGCCTGTACCCGGCCCTGGTGCTGGCCGGTTTCAAGCCGGTGGCGGTGCTGAAAGGGGCCGCTGTGAGCGACGGTGGTCCGGGCAAAACGCCCTGGCTGCGGCACGGCCTCATTGTGGTGCAGTTTGCGCTCTCCATCTTCCTTATCATCAGTGCCTTGGTGGTGTACCGGCAGGTGGAATTCCTGCACAACAAAGACCTGGGCTTCAACAAGGACCAGATCCTGTTCTTTCCCATGCGCGGCGAAAACATGTTCACCAACTATGAGACCTTCAAGCGGGAGTTACTGAAATCGCCGGGCGTGGCCAACGTCTCCATTGGGTACGGGTTTCCGGGTGACGCCACGGCCGGCGATGCCATAGAGGTGCTCAAGAACGGGGAGTGGGTGCACCATTCGGTGACGCAGCTTATGGTGGACCATGACTACATCAACACGTTGGGCCTGCAGATGGTAGCGGGCCGTCCGTTCTCCAAAGACCGCCCCACCGACAAAGACGCCGCGTTTATCATCAATGAGACCGCCGTGCGCGACATGGGATTCGGAACCCCCGAGAAAGCCCTGGGCCAGAAGATGGAGTGGAAGGTGTGGTCAGACAAGCCTGATTCCCTGAAGCGGGGCGAGGTGATTGGCGTGGTGAAGGACTTCCATTTCAAGAGCCTTTTTGACAAAGTGGACCCTACCGTGTTGCAGATTTTCCCGGGAGCCAACTGGAAAGTAGCCGTAAAACTGAAGAGCGACCAGGTGGAAGGGGCCATGAGCCATGTCAAAAACGTGTGGGATGATTTCTCGCCGGAGTACCCCATGGAGTACAAGTTCATGGATGAGAACTTCGAGGTCATGTACAAGGCAGAGGACAAGCTGAGGTCGCTGCTCTGGATCTTTACGGGACTGGCTATTTTTGTGGGGTGCCTGGGCTTGTTCGGGCTGGCGGCCTACGCGGCCGAACGCCGGAAAAAAGAGATCGGGATCAGGAAAATCCTGGGCGCGGAGACTTCTTCCATTGTGACCCTGCTTTCTAAGGATTTCCTGAAACTGGTGCTGATTGCCGGGTTACTGGCCGTGCCCCTGGCCTGGTACGCCATGAGCAAGTGGTTGGAAGACTTTGCCTACCGCATAGAGATTCCCGTCTGGGCCTTTCTGGCCGCTTTTGCCCTGGCCGCCCTGGTGGCTTTCCTCACCGTCAGTTACCAGGCCCTCAAAGCCGCCACCCTCAATCCCGTGAAAAACCTAAGAATGGATTAAGGCTGTGGAGCAGAGTGGGTCTTTTACTATCCCTGACCTTGCTACAAGTTAAAGATGTGAAGTAGTTGTTGTCTGATAAGCTATTAGTGACAAGTAGGTTATCTTGGTGGTGGTAAACTTTTGTCATCTAGGGTTATCAGCCTATTTTAAGGCTCATCGTCTGGGTTATTGTTTTTCTACTGCTTTCAAAATGAAGGATCTAATTGTTTGGCTGGGAGGCAGGAGGTGATAAAGGTAATAGGTGCAAGATGCCAACAGAAAATCCTATTGGAATTGGGACAGAACCTATTTCTGGGGGGTGGGCTTATCGTGTTGTTGACCTTCTGGTTTCTTCTTTCGTACATCAGGGATACCAAAAGAAGAAAATTCACCACAACAGCCTTTAACCGATAACCGATATGGCCAAGGAGAAGAGAATTTTAAAAGCAATGTATGCCGTAGTGAAAGACCAAGAAAATCAAACCAGCTGGCCTATTGATGCCGCCGCTATCTCAGAGAAAACCCCTGGCCTCTCTTTGGGAGAGATAGAGCAGGAGATACGGGATCTGAGCCTCAAGAAGCTGGTGGAACTGGACCAGAGCCCGGAAATGATGCTTTTCTGCCGCCTCACCCCACAGGGGCTGGAAGAAGCGCAACGGGCGGCCCAAGAATAAGGGAATTGAAAGAAGCTTGAAGAGAGCTGGTGTTGCCCCGTTTTGGGTTTGTTTCTAGGAAAGCAGGCCCGAAACCGGAGGCGGAAAAGGAGAGAAGCTATTGAAATGCCTCCAGGGGTAGGGCTAACTCTTGACCCGTCATCACAAAAAAGAAATTCTGGAGCTGGTGCACATACTCTACCGGGGCACTGGTGGCAATGTAACCGCCATTGAACACAATCTCCTTGTACTCAGGGTCTAGAGCCCATTGGCTCAACTCCTGGAATGTGTATTCATGCTCCAGTTCATTATAGGTAGCGCCGGAAAGCCATTCCACCGTGAGGGGCATGGGCTCAAAGGCGACTTCCTGGCCTTGTAAGATAGAGATGAGTTTGGGTACGTCCAGGGCCACGGGTTTCCCAGCCTCCAAAACGATATTCCCTAACCTAAGTTCATTCGCAAACATTTTGCAATATAAGATTATTCATTCCATGGTTAAAATTTAGCTTGAAAACAGGCAACTATTCCGCCTCATTCTCAGGGCTGATGGTTTTAATTGGTGATGCTTTTTATGCGGTATTCACTTGGAATAAAGCAGTTTTAAGGAATTCAGCCACCCAAGGAAAAGCAGTGAAGCGGCACTTCTTTTTCCTTGGTTTGATCAAACCCAAAGGTGTTTGTCTGCTGCGGCCTTCCTGCGTTTTAGGCCTTGTTTCGCAAAAGCAGGCTGAAAAGGCACCTGCCCCTTCTGCGGGGAAATAAATTATTACTCCTAATGGAGAGTCCTGTGCAACGGTTTGGTTTTTCTGGTGTCTATCTTTTAAAGTGCCTCACCAGAACCCGATCTTCTAACATAAACGTCTAAATTTTCTTCTCCTATGAAAAAAAGAGCCCTCTTTTTGCTGGGACTGGTATGCCTTTGCCTGAACTTTTTTGGGGCGGCCTGGGGGCAAACCACACCACCAGCCCCTGCGGTCACCGCGCCCGCCGCCACCGGGGCCATCTCTGGCCAGCTCACCGACTCACTTACGGGTAAGCCCTTTGAATTTGCCACCGTGGCGTTGCTGCAGAAGGGTACCAACACCGCCGTGGGTGGCACTCTCACAGATGCCCAGGGCCGGTATTCGTTCCAGAACGTGGCCTTTGGGGACTATGTCTTGTCGTTCAGCTTCATTGGGTACAAAACCAAAACAAGTCCGGTGGTGACCGTGGCACCAGGAGCGCCAGAGGTGCGGGTGGGGGCCATGAAGCTCTCCCAGGCTACCACCAACCTTAAAGAAGTGACCGTGACTGGCCTCAGGCCCCGCATCACGCAGGAAGCCGATAAACTGGTGGTGAGCATTGAGGGCACGGCCCTGGCGGCGGGCCGAACGGCCTTTGATGTGTTGGCTAAGTCGCCGGGCGTGTTTGTAGACCAGGACGGCAACATCCAACTCAACGGCCGGGGAGGGGTGACCGTGATGCTGGACGGCAAGCTGACCTATCTGTCGGCGACGGATCTGCGCAACCTGTTGCAAAGCATGTCAGCGGAGAACATCAAGAACATTGAGATTATCACCAACCCCTCGTCCAAGTATGATGCCGAAGGGGTGTCGGGTATCCTGAACATCAACCTGAAGAAAAACGAGCTGCGCGGAATAAATGGGAGCGTGTTTGGCACGTCCACCTATAACTTCAAGCAGGTGGCGGCCACTGTGGGCGGCAACATGAACTACAAGGCGGGTAAATGGAATTCCTTTATGAGCCTGGAGTACCAGCGCCGGGCCTATAACCGCGACGGTACCTTTACCCGGGTGTTCTTCCAGGAAGAGGAGACCACCTATTTTAACCAGGAGGCCTTCGGGAAAAGCAAGAACCTGGGCCCGCCGGTGCTCCGGTTGGGCACGGACTATACCCTCAATGACAAGCACAGCATTGGCGGCATGGTTTACTTTAACCGCAACACCCGGTGGGAAGACTTCAATACCGAAACCTTCATCGGCAACGCCCCGCAGCAACCAGATCAGTTCATCAAAGCCAATAACTATGTCACCAATACCTTTACCAACTTCACCACCAATCTGCATTACGTTGCCAAACTAGACACCCTGGGCTCCACGCTCTCCGCTGACGTGGACTTTGTGAAGATCACCAATGCTGGGCACTCAGATTTCTTCAACTACTTCGGGGCCGTAGACCCTGCCCAGCCCATTACCCAGGATTTTCTGCACGCCAACTCAGACAACGGCTTTGACATTTACTCGGGCAAGGTGGATTTCGCCAAAAAGCTGAAACGGCTGGGGAAACTGGAACTGGGCGCCAAGGCCAGCCGGGTGGTGTCTGACAACGATTCCAGGTTCTTTTTCAACAACCAGGGCCTGGTGCTGGACCCCAACCGCACGAACCACTTTCTGTACAGTGAGAATATTCTGGCGGCCTACGTGAACTGGAACCACAAACTTGGGGAACGGTACACGGTGCAGGCGGGCCTGCGGGCCGAGGAAACCATTTCCAAGGGAGAACAGCTGACTACGGGCCAAGTAACCAAACGTGATTACCTGAATTTGTTCCCCAGTATTTTTGTGCAGCAGAAGGTCTCTGAGAATTACCAGGTCAGCTACAGCTACAGCCGCCGCATCCAGCGCCCCAACTACGGCAACCTCAATCCGTTCATCATCTACCGCGACCCTTATACCTACTGGCAGGGCAATCCGTACCTGCGCCCGCAGTACACCCACGCCCTGGGCATCACGCAGACTTTTAAGAAAGACTACAACCTGGTGTTCAACTACCAGCGCCTGCAAGACGTGATCTCTGAACTCCCCTTCCTGGACGTGGAGAACGCCACCACCATCTACACCGTGGGCAACGTAGACAACTCGCAGAACTTCAGCCTGGCCGCCATTGCCCCCATCAAAATCACCAAGAAGTGGGACACCAATAACACCATGACCGTGTCTTACAATGAGTTCAGGATGATGGTAGACAACGTGCAGGAAGTCAACTCGCAGGTGTTGTATGTGCTGCAGACGAACCATAACATCCTGCTGCCCCTGGGCGTGCAGATGGAAGTGAATGGGGTGGTGCGGAGTGCGGGCGTCTCAGGCCTGTACAAGATCGCGCCCATGTGGTGGGTGCATCTGGGCTTCAAGAAAAGCTTCCTGGACAAGAAACTGGACCTGAGCGTGAACGCGAACGACATCTTCAGAACCTACCGCCTGCGCTTTGACGCCCGCCTGGGCCGCAACATCAATGACTTCGACCAGTATTTCTACAACCGCAGCGTAGGCGTGACCCTGCGCTACAACTTCAGCCGCGGCCAGAAATTCGATCCCAAACGCCGCACCAACAGCCTGGATGAATTGAACCGCACCTAATAGAAACAAGCCGGAAACGCCTCTGGTCTTGGTGGCCTCTCCCTGCGCTCTGCTTCCAGAGAACAGAGAGAGGCTTTTCTTTTGGTTTCTGGGCTATTTTTGTGAATAGGCCCTTAAAAAAGAGGCGGGGTCGGGCAAAAGGCCTTTGGGAGACCGGTTCCTATGCGAACATTATTCTTAAGTTTGCAGAAAGAAATACGTTTTGCCCGGGCGTGCCGGGCGAAGGGAAACCAGCATTCCACAGATGATTAGAGGCTTCTACATTAGAGAGGGGGAGATCCATTGGGAGAAGAATCCAGAGAATTTGGTAGCCCCCGGCAAGGGCCGCACTATTTGGGTTGACTTGCAGGCCCCCACTGACCATGAACAGCGGGTGGTGGAGGAGGAGTTCGGGATTGAGTTCTTCACCCAGCAGGAGGCCGCCGAGATTGAGAGCTCCTCGCGCTACTTTGAAGACGACGACATCTTTGAGGCCAACAGTGCCTTTGTGATGCACCATGACGGATCTTACAGCACGCGGCAAGTCTCTTTCATCCTGAAGAACGACATCCTGTTCACCCTGCGCCGCACCGAGATGAAGTCCTTTGCCGAGGCGGTACGCAAGCTGAAGACCATCAGAAGCGCCACCACCAAGGCCTTCCAGATCTGGCTTCTGCTCCTGGAAACCCAGATTGACTATGACGCCGATTTTATTGAGCTTCTTACCCGTACCACCAATGTGGTGAGCAAGCGGCTGGTGAAAGAGCAGTCCATTGAAGAGGAAGTACTGCTGCGCATCACCGAACTGCAGGAAAACACCATCCTCATACGGGAGAGCATCGTGGACAAGCAGCGGCTGGTGTCGTCGTTGTTGCGCAGTTACGCCGTAGATGAACCCGAGAAAGAACGCCTGCGCACCATTATCAAAGACATCAACTCGCTTTTGCAACACACCCAGTTCAGCTTTGAGCGCCTGGAGTACCTGCAGAACACCTTTCTGGGTCTGGTGAACATTGAGCAGAACCAGGTCATCAAGATCTTCACCGTGATGACGGTAGTCTTCATGCCGCCCACGCTTATTGCCAGCATCTACGGAATGAACTTTGAGGTGATGCCCGAGCTGAAATGGGTGGCCGGTTACCCCTTCGCCCTGGGTATGATGGTGCTTTCGTCTCTGTGTTTCCTGTGGTACTTCAAACGCAAGAAGTGGCTCTAGGCTTCCATGGCTTGAGTTAACCGTAAGTACCTTGCTTCCTGCGTCTTCCTTTCACCTGCAAAGGGAGGAGGGGATGATTGTTCGCGCAGCAGACTTTCATCTCCGGCTTCCAAGGTTGGAAAGGGACACCAGTAAAAGCAGGGCATTTTCTTCTATTTCCTCTCTGGTTCTACTTTATCACTGGTTCAAGTTTTCAACTTGGACCTACCATTACCGGAAGTTTGGGGCTCCGTGAGGCGATAGCCTCAAAATTGACTTTTGGTGTCTCTACCCCAACAAGAATTCCTGAGTCTGAATCAACCCCTGCCCCATTTTGAGTGGAAATGTTGATGGGGAATATTTTAAATATAATTTGTTGTTTAACAGAGAGTTGTATTGTATTATATATTTGTAAGCTTCATGTAATGGAAGGGACTGAGGTGAAACAAAGGAAAGGCTAATAGTAATCTTCCTGTTCATCCTCCTCTTCAGAACCAAAATCCTCTTCCTCCTCCGGCAATTCTTCGTCCTGGTGATCGGGTAGTAATTGGTGGATCAGGTCCTGGTGGCGCGGATCAAAGATCAGCTCACCTTTGAGCAGGAACCGGTTCGCGTTCATCATCACCTCATAGATGGGCGTGTGAATGTGCTTGGGGATCTTGAGAATCCGTTCGTCGCGTTTCTGGAACGGAGGCGCTACTTTGGCGTCAAACAGGTAGGGGAGCAGCGTCTTGGAGCAGCTCAGGGCAATGCGATGGATCTGGTAGTGCGCAAAATATTCCTGCAGCCGGCCGTTGATGTTCTCAAAGAACTCCGCCGTTTCGCCCAGCCGCACGCGGGAACCTGCGCGGGACTTTCCCTTTGTCTTGAGGTACTTGATCTGGCTCTTGCCCTGCTTCTTGCGCACCATGTACGACCTGAACACTTTGTGGTGCAGGTTCACCCCATCTTCAAAATAGCCTAGGGCGCAATTGCCCGCCTGGATCAGCAGAATCACGTACTGGACCGGGTCTTCCTGCACAGGTTCCAACTGCGCGTTCAACGCCGAGAAAGGCAACGGCAACCGGAACACCACCTGCTCGTTTCCCTGAGCATCTGAGACGACTACGCGGTGCTTTTCGTGGTCATAGGTGGTCGGCAGGGCCAGGGCCTTGAGGTTCTGCAGCACCTGCGCCGCCGTTTCTCGGGAGACAAATTGGTTCATAAAGACATGTAACGGAATTTCCGCGCCGCGAAGATGCACATTGTTTCGCGAAGCGGGGAGAAGAAACGCCCTGGCCTGTTAGCGCCTGTCGGTTTAGAGCTTTTTTCCTGAAAACAGGCTGTTTTCTACTTTGGGCTGAATGGCCGGTTGGATTGCCTTTTTGGGCGTAAACTGCGTATCTTTCCTTCTCTCTTACCCCTTAACCCAGACGCGTATGTGTGGCCGCTATTCCTTCAGTAAGAAAAAAGTACCCCAAGAGCATCGGTTCACTTCCAAGCTGGAGGGGTTGGTGTTCTCCCCTAATTTCGATGCCCGTCCGTCGCAGCAGATGCCGGTCATTCTCCCGGAGGCCGCCAAAGCCATGATGGCTACCTGGGCCTCCCCGGAGAAAGAGCCCGACGGCAAGCCCACGCTGCCTTTCAACGTGCGGCAGGAGAACCTGCTCTACATCCCGCGGTTCCGGGAGTTGCTGCCCCGCCACCGGTGCCTTATTCCCGTGGACGGCTTCTTTGAGTGGAAGGAGTTGGAGGAGGAGGAAGAACCGGAAGCACCTGCGCCTGCGCCTGCCGCTGATCTGGGCCTGGATCTGTTCGGGAACCCCATCCGCAGCAAAGAAGAGAAGGCCCGTTCCCGCAAGCCGAAACCCCGCAAGCAGAAATACCGCTTCACCCTGAAAAACGAGGAGCCCTTCGGCCTGGCCGGCCTCTGGCGGGAATCCCTGAATCCGGGTACCGGCGAACTGGTGGCGCATTTCAGCATCATCACTACCCAGGCCAACAACGCCGTACAGCCCTACCACGACCGCATGCCCGTGATCCTGACCCCACAGAGCGAAGAGATCTGGCTGGACAACAGCCTGGCTGAGAAGCAATGGTACCACGTGCTGCAACCCTATGACGCCAAGCAGATGAAGGTAATGGCCATTGATGAGGCAGAAAGCATCTGGGGCAATTATGTGGCGCCGGCGTTGAATTCAAAATGACACGGTTGTAGTTTTGTTTTAACGCCTGTTTCCTAAAATAGCCCTTTAGTTGGCTTTTGGGGTATTGATAGGAAGGATGTCCTTCTGCTAGTCCAGCTGCCTTAGCTGAATTTGTGATTTCCTGCCGTTGTTGGTGTTCTCACCAACAACCAAGACTGCGGCTCCTTACTACTCATTCCACTTATGGCTGTTCTGTGCACGCCTTTTGCTTCTGCTGGCGTAGCAGACGCTTTTAGCGAGGCCCTTATGCTGGGTATTTCCATAGCTGCCCTCCGAGCGCTCATGGCCGCGAGGCCCCGTCTTCCCCTCTCGCACTGCCCTTTCGGCCTGAACTGTCCTTCTCTCTTATTGATCATTTATCTAAGGCCAAAAGCGAGGCGCGCTCGGGAAAGACTGGAACAGGGGAATGATTGTAAATGCGGTGATATGGAACCCTGTAGAGACCAGGCACCGCCTTGTCTCTCACCCATTTCCTTCTCTTGTCTCTCACGCATCGTATCTTTTGCTCGTTCGCATTTCCTTCTCTTGTCTCTCACGCATTGCTTTCTTTTGCTCTCGCGCATTCCTTACCCACATTTAGATTCATTCCTTTCGTCCTTGTTACTTACGCTTAGCTTTTGCTGCCCTGCAAAAGCAAATTTCCTTTAGGGGCAGGCAATATTCTGTCGTCTACTGTTCGGGAGTTCTACTCCTAAACCTGCCTGCTGCGTAATTTCACTCCGCCAAAAACCATCAGCGAACACAGCGGAATACAACTTCTTTACAGATCACTTCCGAAGCTCTAGAAGAGCCGCGGCTTTACTTAAGTGCCTTCCATTTCCTTATCCCTCTTTCAAACTTAGAATGGCCACTCGTGCTAACGCTGAACTTCTATTTCTGACCTTGTTTCCGTGATTCACCATGAAGATTAGAGGTGCCTATGAGAATAGCAAAAGCATCTTATTGCTAAGTTATTTAGTAAATTTGTGAATAAATACTTCTTATATATTTAGCTTTTCTATGTCTTAGTTCCGTATTTGCTAAAAATATTAGCTATTAAAAGGTTCTTGGTTTTAGCTTTACCGGAAGAGGATGATGACAGAAGACAGCCGTACCATTGCCCATTTAGATTTAGACACCTTCTTTGTATCTGTGGAGCGATTGCGCAACACGCAGCTCCAGAACAAGCCCATCATCATTGGCGGCCTCTCTGATCGGGGCGTGGTGGCCAGTTGCAGCTATGAGACCCGCTTCTTTGGGGTACACGCGGGCATGCCCATGAAGATGGCCCGCCAGCTCTGCTCTGAGGCCATTGTGCTGCGCGGCGACATGGAAGCCTACAGCCAGCACTCCAAACTGGTCACCGAGATCATCGCCGCCAAGGCCCCCGTCTACGAAAAAGCTTCCATTGACGAGCACTACCTGGACGTAAGCGGCATGGACAAGTTCGTGGGTACCTGGAAATGGATGCAGGAACTGCGGCAGACCATCATACAGGATACCGGCTTGCCTATTTCGTTTGGCTTGTCGGTGAACAAAACAGTGTCCAAGATCGCCACCGGGCAGGCCAAACCCAACGGGGCGCTACAGGTAGCCCAGCCCCAGGTAAAGCCGTTCCTGGCCCCGCTCTCCATCCGGAAAATACCAGGGGTGGGGCAGAAGAATTACCAATTGCTGCGCAACATGGGCATTCCCACCATTGAGGTGCTCACCATGATCCCGGTAGAGGTGATGCAGCGGGTGCTGGGCAAGGAAGGCGTGCACATCTGGGAGAAAGCCAACGGCATTGACCGGGCGCCGGTGGTGCCGTACACCGAGCAGAAGTCCATGAGCACGGAGCAGACCTTCGCCACCGATACCACCGACCTGGCCTTCCTGAACAGCCTGCTGGTGTCCATGACCGAGGGACTGGCTTTTGACCTACGGCAGCAGGGCAAGCTCACCGGCTGCATCACCGTCAAAATCCGCTACGCCAACTTCGACACCCATACCCAGCAGATTTCCGTGCCCTACAACGCTGCAGACCACCTCCTCATCAGAACCGCCAAAGAACTCTTCCGGAAACTCTACAACCGCCGCCTGCTCATCCGGCTCCTGGGCGTGCGGTTCAGCCATCTGGTGCAGGGCTTCCAGCAGATAGACCTCTTTGAAGACACCGCTGAACTAGCCAGCCTCTACCAAGCCATGGACAAAATCCGGAACCGCTACGGCGAAACAGCGGTGAAGCGGGCGGTAGGGTGCTGATTTATTAATGTGCTGATGTGCTGATTTTGATTTGAAGATTTGGAAATTTGAAGATGGGAGGATTTGAAAAGTCGAAAGGCATTTCTCAGCCTGTTTTCTGAGAAGTGACCCAAAACGTGAAAAGCGGTATCCCCTCTCCCTGGAGGGAGAGGGCTAGGGTGAGGGGGCAGCGGTGATGCCAAGGCAAAGGCTTTTCCAGCGCAAACCACCAGCGAAATAAGCCCTGAGGGAATAGCATTAGTGCCTAAGCCAAGGCTGTTCAATAGTGGAGTATTTCCCTGAGCAGGCGGCCCTTGTTTTATAGCAAAGGCTTTTTTAAAGGGAAACTAATCCCCCCTCATCCTAGCCTTCTCCCTGAGGGAGAAGGAACCACGGTAATGCGTTTAGGGGCTGTTTTCTAGAAAGAAGGCTGAAAGCGGCCCAGCATGTAGCCACTGCCTGGCTGGCTGGCCCACAAGATCCTTTCAGGATGACAGAAGAGGGGAGGCGGGCGCAGCCAAAGCCATATAGGGGTAGCTTGTGTTATTAGAATTGACTCTATAAATATCTAACTATTAGTTAATTGATTCTAATCATCTAACGAAGAACATCTCATTCCTGCACATCTCTAAAACCACTGACATCTTCCGGTCTTGTGTCTTATATCCTGCTTCTTGTGTCTCTAAAAAATGTTAGCCTTCGTCCATTCCTATTTTAGCCTGCGCTATGGCACCCTGTCGCCTGAAGAACTGGCGGTGGAGGCGAAGGCCAATGGCTACAGTGCCCTGGCCCTCACGGATATCAACGCCACCTCTGGCGTGTTTCCGTTTGTGCAGGCGTGCCGGGCGCAGGGCATTGAACCTCTGGTAGGCATTGAGTTTAGGGTGGGCAACGTGTGGGTGTACACGGGCCTGGCCCGAAACCAGGAAGGCTTCCGGGAGTTGAACGAGTTCCTGAGCACCTACCTGCTGAAACATGAGCCGGTGCCTCTGGTGCCGCCGGCTTTCTCGCAGGCTCTGACCATCTATCCGTTTGCCCGGGCCCAGGAGCTGCTACTGAAGCATGTACTGCGGGAGAATGAGTACGTGGGAGTGCGGCCCCAGGAAGTGAACCAGCTGTTGTTCTCTGACCTCCGCCGGAAAGGCATACGGTTGCTGCTGTACCCACGCTTCACCTGCAAGAACCTGGAGGGGTTTGCGCTGCACCGGCACTTGCGGGCCATTGACCACAACATTCTGCTGAGCCAGCTAGACGTGGGGCATGGGGTAGCTGAGGAGCCGTGCTTTGTTTCTGCGGGCAAGGTCAGGCAGCAGTACGGGCAGTTCCCTGAGTTGCTGAAAAACAATGAGCACTTGGTGCGGGAGGCGGCTTTTTCGTTTGATTTTCAGAAAAGAAGAAATAAACAGCACTTCACCACTTCTGCCAATGAGGATATCGTGCTGTTGAGGAAGCTGGCGCTGGATGGGGCCAACCGGCGCTACGGGTCGGCCAACAAAGTAGCCAAACAACGGGTGGAGCATGAATTGGCTATCATTGAGAAACTGGAGTTCGGGGCGTATTTCCTCATTACCGAAGACGTGATCAGCTACGCCAAGAAGCGTAATTTCTACCACATTGGGCGGGGGAGTGGGGCCAACAGCGTGGTGGCCTATTGCCTGGGCATCACCGATGTGGACCCCATTGAGCTGGATTTGTACTTTGAGCGCTTCCTGAATCCCAAACGCACCTCGCCCCCAGACTTTGACCTTGACTTCAGTTGGGACGAGCGCGACGAGGTGCTGGATTATATCTTCAAGCGCTACGGCAAAAACCATACGGCGCTCATGGGGGCCATGGTCACGTTTCAGCAGAGCTCCATCCTGCGGGAACTGGGCAAGGTCTACGGTCTGCCTAAAACCGAACTGGATGCGCTGGTGGAGCGACCGCAGGCCTCCAGGAACGCGAACCGCCTCACCCAGGAGATTTTCAGGTACGGGCAACTGCTCACCGATTTCCCCAACGTGCGCTCCATCCACGCGGGCGGGGTCCTCATCTCTGAGGATTCCATCTATAATTACACCGCCCTGGATTTGCCACCCAAAGGCCTGCCCACCGCGCAGTGGGACATGTATGTAGCAGAAAGCATCGGTTTTGAGAAGCTGGACATCCTGAGCCAGCGCGGCATTGGGCATATAAAGGAGTGCGTGCACCTGGTGCGGCAGAACCAGGGCATCAAGGTAGACGCGCACGAGGTGGCCAAGTTCAAGCAAGATGAGAAGGTGAAGGAGCAGCTCAGGTCCGGCGATACCATCGGCTGCTTCTATATAGAGAGTCCGGCTATGCGGGGGCTGCTCACTAAGCTACGCTGCGACAACTACCTGTCGCTGGTGGCCGCCAGCTCCATCATCAGGCCGGGCGTGGCTAAGAGCGGCATGATGAAAGCCTACATCCAGCGGTTCCATGACCCGGGCAAGATTGAACACCTGCACCCGGTCATGGCCGAACAGCTGGGCGAGACCTACGGCGTGATGGTCTACCAGGAAGACGTGCTCAAGGTCTGCCACCACTTTGCCGGGCTGGACTTGGCAGATGCCGATGTGCTGCGCCGGGGCATGAGCGGCAAGTACCGTTCCCGCGCCGAGTTCCAGAAACTGGTAGACAAGTTCTTTGACAACTGCCGGGAGCGGGGCTACCCAGAGGCCATCACCAAAGAGGTCTGGCGGCAGGTGGAGTCATTTGCGGGCTACTCGTTCTCCAAGGCGCATTCGGCCTCTTTTGCCGTGGAGAGTTACCAGAGCCTTTATTTGAAGACGTATTACCCGCTGGAGTTCATGGTGGCCGTGATCAACAACTTCGGGGGCTTCTACCGCACGTGGGTGTATGTGCAGCAGGCCCAGAAGGCGGGGGGCATCCTGCACCTGCCCTGCGTGAACCACAGCAGCTACTACACCTCCCTCCAAGGCTCCGATGTGTATCTAGGGCTGGTGCACGTGCAGAACCTGGAGCAGAAAGCGGCTTTCAAAATTGTAACCGAGCGCGAAGAGAACGGGCCCTACACCAGCCTGGCGGATTTCCTGCGGCGCACCCAGACTACCCTGGAGCAGCTGCTGATCCTGGTGCGGGTGCAGGCCCTGCGCTTCACGGGCCAGGGCAAGAAGACGCTGCTCTGGGAGGCCCACCTGCAAGAAGCCACCCCCGGGAAGGGGAGCGGAGCCGGACTGCTCTTCCAGACCCCCGCCAAGGTCTTCACCTTGCCCACCCTAACCCATACCTGGGTAGAAGACGCCTATGATGAGATGGAACTGCTGGGGTTCCCGGTGTCCTGTACCTATTTTGACCTGCTGCAGACCGCAGAGCGCGGCGACGTGCCCGCCAAAGACCTGCTGGCGTTCCTGGGCCAGTCGGTACGCATGATGGGCGTGTTGGTCACCACCAAGTATGTGCGTACCGTGCGGGGCGAGGTCATGCAGTTCGGTACGTTCCTGGACGCCGCCGGCGATTTCTTTGACACCGTGCATTTCCCGCCCAGCCTCAAGGCCTGGCCTTTCAAAGGCAATGGCGTGTACCTGATCTATGGCAAAGTAGTAGAGGAGTTCGGGTTTCCCAGCCTGGAGGTGGAGAAGCTGGCCAAGCTGCCTTTCCAGAAAGACCCGCGGTACTAAAAGCCAAGCGCATGAGGTGCGGCTTCTGCTTCCCAGGCCGGCAAGTAGAAGCCGCACCGTGCCTGACTAGTTTAAAGCCTCTTTTCTGCAAAAGGCCAGAGAAACAGAATCTCTACCAAAATAGCCCCGGAATAAAACTAGCGAGCCAAAAAGAACCGGTTTTCAATGAGCCTGCGCGCTGTACGCCACCGGAAAGCAGCCTGAAAAGTAGCCTTATTTAAAGAAGCGGATAGGACCACTCTAAATGGAGTCACAGTATAGGGAAATTGCTATTGTTACCATTAGCCGGAATAGTGGTTGCTTTTTGTCAGACATATAGGGTTAAAAGGCCATCCGGAGACAGAAACCTGCTTATAAGCCAAGGAGAATCTGCCATTTTTGATGTTACCAATCCCGCCTTCTTTTCCTGTTTTTTACAATTTTAAATGTGTCAATTAGATACACTTATTACAAACCTTACTACACCAATCTAACATGAAGAAAAATTATTTTACAGTTGGAAAGTCTGCCGTGGCAGCTGCAGCCTTGTCTGTCGCCTTTTTAACAGGTTGCGAAACAGACAAGCTGATGGAGAATGAAGAATTGGTAGCGTCTTCCCAGGCGCAGGATGCCGTAGGGCAGCAGGACTTCGTGCCGAATGAGGTGCTGGTGAAGTTCAAGGCCGGGGCCTCAGAAGAGGCGAGAGCCGCCGTACTGGCCCGCATCAGCGGAAAAGTAAAAGAAAAGATATTGACCAAGACCATGCAGC
The DNA here is from genome assembly GCF_008271745.1 of Rufibacter glacialis. Taxonomy (GTDB): domain Bacteria; phylum Bacteroidota; class Bacteroidia; order Cytophagales; family Hymenobacteraceae; genus Nibribacter; species Nibribacter glacialis. Next base: position 290,511 of record NZ_VKKZ01000023.1, read on the forward strand.
GCCTGGGCGACAAAGAAGGACTGGTCTTGTTGCATACGCCCATGGCGGCCTTGGAGGCGCTGAGCAAAGTGAAAGGCGCTCCAGAGATTGAGTTCGCGGAGCCTAATTACATCTATACCCACCAGGCGGCTACCGCCGATCCTTATTTCACCAATGGTTCCCTGTGGGGCTTGTACGGCGATGCCACCAGCCCTGCAAACCAGTTCGGCAGCCAGGCCGGTGAAGCCTGGGCCCGCGGCAATACCGGTTCTGCCTCTGTGGTGGTAGGAATCATTGACGAAGGCGTACAGCACACGCACCCAGACCTGCAGGGCCAGATGTGGATCAACCCTTATGACAAAGTAGACGGCATTGACAACGACGGCAACGGCTACATAGACGATGTGAACGGCTGGGATTTTGACGGCAACAACAGCAGCGTGTATGACGGCGGCTCAAGCGGCGGAACCGATGACCACGGAACCCACGTGGCCGGTACCATTGGCGGCAAGAACAACGGCGCCGGCGTAGTAGGTGTGAACTGGAACGTGACCATGATCTCGCTTAAGTTCCTGGGGCGCAGAGGCGGCACCACGGCCAATGCCGTGAAAGCCGTGGATTACCTCACCGACCTGAAAACCCGCCACGGTATGAACATTGTGGCCAGCAACAATTCATGGGGCGGCGGCGGCTTCTCCCAAGCCCTGTATGACGCCGTGAACCGCGCCAACGCCAAAGAGATCCTGTTTGTGGCCGCAGCCGGCAACGGCGGAAGCGACGGAGTAGGCGACAACAATGATGCTGTAGCCAGCTTCCCTTCTAACATGGACCTACCTAACGTGATTGCGGTAGCGGCCATCACCAACACCGGCGCGAAGTCTTCGTTCTCTAACTACGGTGCCACCACCGTGGACCTGGGCGCGCCTGGCTCTGCCATCTATTCTACCACGGCCTTCAACACCTATTCTTCTTACAACGGAACGTCTATGGCCACGCCGCACGTAACCGGAGGGGTAGCCTTGTATGCCGCTACGCACCCAGGTTCTACGGCGGCCGCCATCAAAGCCGCCATCATGAGCAGCACCGTTCCTACGCCTTCTATGGCCGGGAAATGCGTCTCTGGGGGCCGCCTGAACGTGAGCGGTTTCTAAACCATCCAATTCCTATAGTTGAAGCCGTCCTGTTCTTAGAGCAGGGCGGCTTTTTTTTTGTGGAAGTGACCAGGAAAAGTAGAGGCGTAGGTGGCAGTAGTTTGGTACTTTCCAGAGGTGGATTTTCAAGCCAATTTCTGAGAAATGGTCCCTAAACGCAGTATGTTCTTAAAAAGGAAATTGAAATAGGAAGGCAGATACAGGAAGGAAAGCGGCCCTTTGATTACCGCCTGTCTTCAGCGAAAAGGCCCCAAAGAAGCAGCTGTAGTGGAGGTTGGTTGTTGCCAGTTGATCTGGTATATCTTTTTGTGCAGAAGGATATTATGTGATTTTGGCAAAAAGAGGCTTTAAACACTGATCCCAATCAGCAGCCAACCGAAGATGAACCCTGGAGAAAGCGTTCCTCCACCAGGGGTTAGTCAAATTCACCGCTGGCAGCCCCCTAAAGCGAACGTAATTTCCTCGCCAGCTCCTAAGAAAGCACTAGCAATTCTTCCTCCAGTTCGGCAGCCGCCTGGGCGCAAACAGCTTCTATCTTACCAAACATGGTGTGGAGCAGGGCCATGGTTTCTGGGGTGGCTTCCTGATCAGCCGCGTTCAGGCTTTGGTTTACCGCCAACACCTGAATGGCCTTGGCCAGATCTTCAAACTCCTGGTGAATGCCCATGGTAGAAAACGTAGGGATGATGGAGTGGGTGGCCAGCCGTAAAGCGTTCCATTGGCGTTCCTGGATGGCCTGCTTCATGGCCTGCACCAGCTGAGGAATCTCCTGCAGGTACAGCTGGATCATCTCTACCAACCGGGTGTTGTTCTTGGTGATCCGGATGAGGTAGTCAAAATTGACGCACCGCGGGGAATGGAGTTTCCGGGCTCCCGCACCTGACAACACCGGAGCCAGGCCTTGGTCGCCGTGCTTGAGGTATTTGATGATCTTGCTGTAGAGGAGCTTGTCATCAATGGGTTTGGAGATATAGTCGTTCATGCCCACGGCCCGGCATTTTTCCAGGTCTACGGTGGTCACATCAGCGGTGAGCGCAATAATGGGTACCTGCAGGTGCAGTTGGTTCCGGATGTGGGAGGTGGCCTCAAAGCCATTCATCTCCGGCATCTGCAGGTCCATCAGCACGATGTCATAGGTGGTATGCGCCAGCATCTCAATGGCTATTCTGCCATTGCTGGCTACTTCCATCTCAAACCCGAAGTCTTCCAGCAAGGTTTTCATGAGCAGCTGGTTCAGGGCAATGTCTTCCACCACCAGAATGCGGGCGCCTTTCAGGCCCGCCTCCAGGTCAATGTGCAGGCCTGCGTCGGCATCGGCTTTTTCCTGTGTTTTCTTGAAACTAAGGATAAAACTGAAGGTGGAGCCTTGGCCTACTTTGCTTTTGACCGTGATGGTTCCGCCCTGCGGCTCCACCAGGTTCTTGACAATGGCCAGCCCCAGACCGGTGCCCCCGTACAAGCGCGAGGTGCCGCTGGTGGCTTGCTGGAAATTGTCAAAGATGCGCTCCAGCTTAGATTCTTCAATCCCAATGCCGGTGTCGGTGACAGAGAACTCCAGAATGACTTTTTCCTCGTCCTGCACCAACATACGCACGCCCACGGTGATTTTCCCTTCGGTGGTGAATTTGACGGCATTGCTGACCAGGTTCAACATGATCTGGTGCAGGCGCACGGGGTCACCCACCAGCACCTCCGGGATCTTGGGGTCATAGTCCATCTCCAGTTCCAGGTTCCGTTCCTGTATCTTGGTCTCAAAGAGGTGCACCATGGCAAAAATGGAAGCCGAGGGCTTGAACGGGATCTGCTCAAACGTCATTTTACCGGCATCTACCTTGGCTAGGTCCAGAATGTCGTTGATGAGCACGATCAGGGCATCTCCGCTGAGTTTGATGGCGTTCAGGTATTCCCGCTGCTTGGCGGTCAGATCGGTCTTGAGGACCACCTTGGTAAACCCGATAATGGCGTTCATGGGCGTCCTGATCTCGTGGCTCATGTTGCTCAGAAACTGCTGCTTCGCTTTCACGGCGTCTTCGGCCAGGGCAGTGGCGCTCTCCGCCTTCGCTTTGGCTTCTTCGGCTACCACGGTGGCTTGTTCGGCGGCCTCTTTGGCTTCCATGAGCTCGGTGGCAATCCGTTTCTGATCGGTCACGTCACGGGCCACGATCACCACCCCCAGCACGTTTCCCTCGTCGTTTTTATAGACGGCCCCGTTGAACAGAACATCGGTGAGCTTGCCGCCTTTGTGCCGCAGGGTAAGGGGAAAGTCGGCTACGGCGCCTTTGGCGAAAACCTCCTGGTACACCTCCCGGGCCATCTGGGGCTCGGTGAAGTAATCAAAGAAGTCAGAGCCAATAAGTACCTGTCGGTCAACACCGGTAATGTTCACCATGGCCTGGTTCATGTCGGTGATCTTGCCTTCCGGACTGATGGTAACCAGCGGGTCTCGGCTGGCTTCAATAAGGCCGCGCGCATAGTTGGCCACCCGCAGTTCAGCGGCCCGTTTCACTTTCTCATCGTTCTGGAACGCGAGTTCTTTATTAGCCAGGATTAATTCAGCGGCGCGTTTTTCTTTCTCGTCGTTCTGGAAGGCAAGCTCTATGTTGGCGATGCTCAACTCCGCCGCCCGCTTTTCCTTTTCATCGTTCTGAAAGGCTAATTCTTTGTTTGCGATGCTCAGTTCCGCGGCGCGCTTTTCTTTCTCGTCGTTCTGAAACGCCAGTTCAATGTTGGCAATGCTGAGTTCGGCCGCCCGCTTTTCCTTCTCATCATTCTGAAAAGCCAGCTCTTTGTTGGCGATGCTCAACTCGGCCGCCCGCTTTTCCTTCTCATCATTCTGAAAGGCCAGTTCCTTGTTGGCAATGCTGAGTTCGGCGGCACGTTTCTCCTTCTCATCATTCTGAAAGGCCAGTTCCTTGTTGGCAATGCTCAACTCCGCGGCGCGTTTCTCTTTCTCGTCGTTCTGGAAGGCTAATTCTTTGTTGGCGATGGCGAGTTCAGAGGCCCATCTCCGGTCGGTGGTTTCGCGGGCGACAATCACCGCACCCAAGGCGTTTCCCTCTTCGTCTTTGTACACCGACCCGTTGAACAGGATATCAGTCAAGGTGCCGTCGTGGTGCCGGAGCGTGAGCGGGGCATCTACCACGGCGCCCTGGGCAATAACTTGCTGGTAGGTGGCATGAGCCAGCGCTGGCTGGGTGAAATAGCTGAAAAAGTCTGACCCTAGCAGCCGATCACGCTCCACCCCGGTGATTTTCGCGGCGGCTTCGTTCGTGTCCGTGACAATGCCTTCCAGGTTCACGGTGACCAACAGGTCAAGGCTGGCTTCTATAAGGCGGCGGTATCTTTTTTCACTTTCCTTCATGGGGGTAGAGGCTTTCAAGGCCCTTTAGCGGGTAGTCTGGTTAGGGTGTAAGACTACGGCAACGGCCATTGCACCCGGAAGGGTGAAGGGGGAGGTAGATCTAAGAACAGCTGGGTTGATCCGGTAATAACTACCAAGACCATGCAGTACTGTCTATAGCGCAGTGGAACTCTGGTAAGATACAGCTTTTTACCCGTAACTCCTTTTTCCTGTCAAACCAAAGTGCATCAATGCCTGGAATCGGATTTTTCTAAGGCAGGATACTTGGAAGAAGCTGAAAAAAGGAAGGCAGAATAAGTAGCCCGGAATCGTAGCTTTGATAAGACTTTCAGGAACCGTTTTCTAAACCTTGTGCGTCTTAGAGCCAATGAAAAGGAACGAGATCCTACCTGTAGCCACTGGAAAGGGTGAAAACTATGGCTAGTTAAGGAGGTGTTCTTTCTGTTTTTTGGCTGGTTTAGGTTAAAGAAGCCCAAAACGAAGGAGAAGGCCTCAGGTTGGGCTGTTTACCTGCTATTTTTAGAAAATAGGTGAATTTTTGGGGTTACTCTTTTTTCTTCTCATACAACAGAAAATGCTGGATGGGCAAGAAGTTCTCCTGGCGGGAAAGGGTGAACCCATTGGCGGCGAGTTCTTTGTCTACCTGGGCTATGCTCATCTTGTGCAGTTCCTTGATGGGCACCGAAGGGTCTTCGGCGCGGAATTCCAGCAGCAGCAATTTGCCGGTAGGTTTGAGCGCCTGGTGCAGGGCCCGCAGCATTTCCTGCGGATATTCCAGTTCATGGTACACATCTACCATGATGGCCACATCTACCGAGGCCGCAGGCAGGTTGGGTGATAAGGCACTGCCTTTCACCACCGTCACATTAGCCAGCCCCAACTCCTGGGCGCGGCTCTTCAGGATAGAGACAAATTCGTCCTGCACTTCCACGGCATACACCTTGCCTTGGGGTACTTTGGGCGCGATCCGGAAGGTGTAGTACCCAGTGCCGGCCCCTACATCGGCTACCACGCTGGAGGGGGCAAGTTCCAGATGGGAGAGAGCCAACGCCACATTCTCTTCTTCCTGCCGGGTGTCACGCTCCAGCCAGGCCGCCCCAGAGGCCGACATCACGTGCGCGATCTCCCGGCCCAAGTATACTTTGCCAGTCCCGTCGGGGTGCGGGTATTTATAGGTATAATTACCGGTTTCGACCTTCTGGCTTTTCACCGGCTGTGACTCACAGCCAGTGCTTAGCGCCAGTAAGGAGCCCCAGAAAAAGCTAACGACAGCAAGAGAATTCCGGAAAGGGAACATAGACAAAAGGCATAACCTGGGATCTCTTCTTTTAACCTTCTTCCGACAGAAAAGTTTGTACTGGTCTGCTTCTGGTAGGGTGGGCTTTGCTGCGCCACCTTTCTTTCAGGCCCTTTGGGAAGAGGGAAGCCTTCCTTGTGAACAGAATCAGGGGAGCCCAGGTCCAGGAGAAGTTGTGCGGAAAGTAGCGCTTTTTGGTAAGGGATGAAGTGCGAGGCTTGTAAAAGGTCTGTTTTCTTTAAATCAAGCCATAAACAGAAAGGGTGTTCCCTAGAACATATCCTAGAGAGCCATTCTGTTAAAAAACCTTCTACCCGGAAAATAGAAAAGCGGCTTTCCAACCTGGGAAGCCGCTTTTCACGGGAGGTTCTAGGTAAAGCTAGCCCTTAGTTAAATTGCTCCGTGATGTATTGAAGCAGTTTTTCGTCGCTCATGTGGTTGGAGGTGCTTTCTTTAGCCTGGGTGTTCTTGAATTGGGCCGTGTCCGCTAAGAAATGGATGAACTGCTCCTGCGTGATGCCGGTACCGGTCACATGCACTTCCTCAGCATTCGTCATTAAGGCACTGATTTCCTTGAAGAACTTCACTTGTAAAGATTGTTCTGCGTGGTGGGCGGTGTTCTCATTGGAGTTACTGCCCTGGCCTTCGTTTTTGGCCTGGCCTACTACCACGAAGGCACCGGAATCCACGTCTTTTCTACCTACTACGGTAGCCTGACCTGAATCTAACCATACGCCAAATTGCTTGCTGTTCTTTCCTGACATTCTCTTGGGTTTAAATATATTAGCCTGTAGCTGGCCGTAGGAGCAAAGTCTTTCCCTGTATAGTGGCCAGTTTGTGTTTTTAGCAGCCTTTTTTAAGCAGCTTCCTGCGGGGCAGTGCTTTCTTCATAAGTTCCTTCAAACTCCTGAGTCACCACTTCTTCTTTGTTGATCCAATACTCAGACGTGAGCAGGGAATAGGTATGGTCTCCGGAGGTCTGTAACTCCCAAACAATGGCATCGGCTTCCGGGAAGGCCACGGTACCGGCCATCTGCTCCCCAAACAACCGCTTCACCAGGTTACTGTCTGATAACCCCTGTTCCAGTAACCGCAGAGCGCCTTCTTTGGAAAGGGAAGCGTTCTGGGACTGGTCCTGCGGTAAGGCGGTAAACTGAATGCGCGTGGCTTTGGTATTGGGGAATTTGCCGTTAAAAGCTTTGTAGAGCAACTGGTTGATGTGGAACAAGGGAGCATGCAGGCTGATCACCGGGTATTCCTCAGAGATTTTGTCCAGGAGCATGTCGTTGGAGATTTGCTGAATCTGCCCTTCGCCTAGGCTGTCAGACAATTTGTATTCCAACACCAGGGCTGCCGCTTCATTGGGCTCAAAATCAGTGATGGCCATGGCGAGTAATTCAGGCAGGGACTCTGGACTGGCCGAAGCCGCATCTGGAAAATTGAATTTCTCCAGCAGTTGGATGTAGTCTTGGTCTGACCAATAGCCGGGTACTTCTTCAAGTGTTTCGGCACTATGAATGGTGATGGAAAAATTCATATAAAGGAAGGTAAGTAGATGGAAGGCTTGTTTTTAACGTCAAACCAAAGAGCAACATTTGCTCTATTTCTGCAGCAGCAGATGCAAAGGAAAAAAGATGAAAACAGCCGGTAGAAAACGAAGAGGTGAAAAGCCAGGCTTTAAAAGAAAGGATGCGGCACCTGACAGGTGAAATCTCTTTCTCTTGAACGCGTGCGGGTGGCGAAGGTTGGAAATAAGATTTTTTAAAGCAGAAACGTTTCTCCAGAAAAAGACCACCCCTGAAAAGGAGAGGATAGAGGGAGAAACGAGGATCAAGCGATGAGCATTGATAATAAGTAGCCCCTTTCCGGCAGTCTGGTCACTGACATGTATCTTTGCCAGGCAACTATGCGGCTCCCTCACCCAATACGCCTTTCCTTTCCATGAAATCCCTGACGTCTTCCCTCCAGTATTTTGTGGTGCAGAAAGGACGCCTTTCCAACAAAGAGGCCATTCAGGCCATCCTGGGAGGAAGGGTTTTGGTAAATAATCAGAAAGGCCAACTCCGGCAGGTTCTGCAACCCGAAGATGAGGTGCGGCTAGACGGTCAACTCCTGAAAGCGGGGCAAGCCTTCACCTACCTGGCCTACTACAAACCCCGCGGCATAGAATCTACGCTTAACCCAGAAATTGAGAACAACCTGACCCAAGCCTTGAACTTGAACGTGCGCGTGTTCCCGGTAGGGCGGCTGGACAAGGAATCAGAAGGGCTGCTGCTGCTCACAGACGATGGCCAATTCTACAACCGCATCAGTCATGCTGAGACCCACCAGGAAAAGGAATACGTGGTGACAGTAGACAAACCTTTAACTGCTGAGGCCCTTGCTCACTTAGCCGCCGGGGTGGTGATCATGGGGAAAATGACGCGGCCCGCCCAGGTGCAGAAGCTAGGAGAGAAGACGTTTTCCATTGTTTTGACCCAGGGCCTAAACCGCCAGATCCGCCGCATGTGCTATAAGCTGGGATTTGAGGTGGAGAGGTTAGTGCGAGTGCGGGTAGTAACGGTTACTATTGGTGACCTTTCTCCAGGGCAATGGCGCCCCATCCCGCAAGCGGAATTGGACTCTTTGAATCAATGCCTTGTAAAGTAGGGCAACCCCAGGTTTATAGCTCTTTATTCATTGCTAATCCAAGCATTTTAGGCCGCTTTTATAGAAAACGCCCTAAAAGCGCCTTCAAATTGCGTTAGCACTCCCTGAGCGGAAAAGTATTGACGCTAATCCCAAAGAATTACCGGTTCGTCCACCTAGACCAGACTTCGTTTACTTTGCCGCCGGTGCTGCTGAGGCCGGTGTGGTGCCAGTTGCCGTCTTTAATCTCATAGTTGAACGTGAGCTCCATGCCCACCCGGTTGTTGTCGCGGGAGAAGAACTCAATGTGCTCTGTGTACTTGCCATTCTGGGCCGTGTAGGTGCCGCCGCCCGTGCCGGAAAAAGCGCCGGTTTCAGAATTGAAGGCGATCCATTGGAAGCGGTCTTTGGATAAGATCTTGATGGTCTTGCGCGGCCCTGGCACCATCCGGTTCATCTGGCCATTCTCGCCCAGTCTGCCACTGATGCGCCAAGCCCCAGCCAACGGAGAGGTAGCGTTTTTATCTGCTACTTTCTCCCAGGTTTGAGGCGCCTTGTCCACCCCACTTACCGTCTGCAATAGCCATTTCCCATTCTTCCTTGCCAAGGTGCCCGCTACCGCTGAACCAACCTTGGTGCTGTCAAAAGTATTGAACTCATATTTTCCCGCGAACTTCCCCTTAGCAAGGGTGTACGTGCCACCGTACGTGCCCAGAAACTTCTTCCCGGCCTTATCAAAGTGCGCCACCGAGAAAAAGCCATCCGCAAGGGTCTGCACCACGGTCATTTGGCCTCCGATCCCCGTTTTGCCCACCAGTTGCCAGGCTCCTTCCAACTCTGTTGGGGAAGACGAGGTCTGCACCATGCGGTGCTCGTGGGTAAGGTAGGCAGGTGTTTCAGGCGAGAAATGGTAAAAACTGCCCATAAACAGAAAGCTTAAACTTAAGATTGCCGAGGAAGTAAGTAGGGGTAGCGTAGCCATAGGAAAAAAGAATAAAGTTGGAGTTTAACATGCCTTTCTGAAGTAAATACGAAAAAGGAATTTTTCTGCTGTTCTTAGCCTGTTTTCCAGAAAAGACGCTGAAAATAAGAAAAGGCAAAGTACCCCAAGCCCAAAAGTGTTCCTTAATTGCTTCCTAGTGATAGCTATATCATAAACGCGACCAAGATCAGTTCAGTACGGACAGGTCGCGACCTGTCCTCCCCGCATTGCTGATCTTCCCCGCATTGCTGATCTTCCACGCATTGCTGATCCTCCCACGCATTGCTGATCCTCCCACGCATTGCTGATCCTCCCACGCAAGCACCCATCTTCCATTCTCTCCCTACTGCTTTTCCGTAAAAACCAATTCACTAATGCACCCCATGCACCCAGCCCGAAAACGGAACAGGCTCCTCGGTTTCGATTACAGCCATGATGCCCTCTATTTTGTCACCTCTTGCGTGAAAGAGATGGCCTGTGTCTTTGGGGAGGTAGTCCACGAAGAAATGCACTTAACTACCTATGGGCAGATAGCCACCCGCAACTGGTTTTGGCTGCTGGAACGCTACCCTTATGTGGTCTCCCATGCTTTCGTGGTGATGCCCAATCACATGCATGCTATCCTTGAAATAAACAGAGAAGGTTTAGGGGAAGAAGGGAATACCTTGGGCCCGGTGGGCGAGGGGAAGCAGCAGCAATGCGTGGGGACAGACCGCGACCTGTCCGTACTTGGGGGGAAGGTGCCTAAGATAAAATCTATTTCTCAGATCATGGGAGCGTATAAAACCATCACCTCCAAGCAAATCAGGCTGGCAGGCCTAACGGATTTTGCCTGGCACCGTTCTTTCCATGATCATATCATCAGAAGTGCCAGTAGTTTCCAGCGCATCAAAGATTACATCGAAAATAACCCTGCCCGGTGGCAGGAGGATACCTTCAGGAGATGATATCCAGGAAGGAGATCCGTAAAAGGAGGGAGAGCTGGGCACGAGGTACGGTCAGGTCGCGACCTGTCCTCTCCGCATTCCAGATCCCCGCATGCCTGATCCCCTTATTCTGGAAGGGCGCTTTGATGATGTAGTTCAGGAACGATTGGACAGGTCGCGACCTGTCCAATCGTTCCTGAACTACGCCACTTCAAAGGCCCACACCTTATACCGTTCCTCTGCCTGCTCCAGTATTTCATCCAGTATCACCTGCATTTCTGCTTTTACATTTAAGCACAGCACCTTCTTCTCGGCAAGCTGTAATTGTGCTTTGGTATCGTTTAGCTTCTTTTAAACAACTAGCCCTTTAAGTAATCTAAGTAGCAAAGTATATAAACACAAAAAAGCCCCTCCAGATAGGAGAGGCTTTTTAAAGCAATTTGTCTTTATAGCGAAAGACTAAGCCAGTTTAACGTTGGTGGCGTTTAGTCCTTTTCTTCCTTCTTGAAGTTCGTAGACTACTTCGTCGTTTTCTCTGATTTCATCGATCAAACCTGACACGTGCACGAAGTACTCTTGATTTGAATTGCTGTCTTTGATGAAGCCGAAGCCTTTATCATCATTAAAAAATTTTACTGTTCCTTGATTCATATTGTTGTTATTATACCGTAATGACACTCCTATACGGGCAATCGTTCATTATGAATGGAAAATAAACCAGAAACTTTCAAATACCTCGTTTCCAGGCCCTCAGGGCATAAAAAATGGCCAACTAATTTACCCACCCTTGTTTTTTGCCCTGTTTTGGAGTTAAGAAAGCTTAAACCGGCCAAACAATATTAGCGGCAGGGCAGCAGGGGCGGGGCTTCTTCTCTATATAACTTGTTCCCTTGGCAACCCAGCAACAACAGCTGATTTGAAGGGAGCTTTGTCAAGTCTGTGAGACAAGCAGGAAAGTTACGCTGTGCAGCGAAGCAGGGCCAGAAGAAAACAATGAGGTAAACAAGCGCAGGTTGGTAAGAACACCAGAAGGAAGCCGGGCCGTTTTTCAAGCGCTTCCTTAAAAAGAAGCCCAAAACGAAAAAGCTGCGGAGGCAGGCAAACCACCCTCCACAGCTTTTCCATTTTCGGCCGATTTTATAAAATCTAACCGGAAAACCAAACCATAGCAGAAACTGCCTAGGGAAGGCTTGCCATCGATTATTTACTCACAGAACATTAACCTAAAGAAGGCCTCGCCTTAGAACTGAAACCCTATCCTAACGGAAAGCCTTTTATAGGTGATGTCATTAGAGATAACCGAATTGTCCCAAGTGTTGGTGATTTTGGTGTGGAGGCGTTGGGTTTTGTAGCCCAGGCTGAAAGCAAAGGCGGTTTGGGGACCGGCCTGTACCCGAAGGCCCAGTGCCGGGTTCCACAGAAAGCCACCCCTGGTTTCGTTGGCATCGCTGCCCTTCTGGAGGAACGTGGCGCCGTAGCCCATATCCATGCTATAGAAAGGGCTTACGCGGGCAGGAAGCACGGTGCCCCGAAAGCCCAATGCCAGCGGAGACACCACCGCCTCCTGATAGAAATCCAGCCCCAGGGTGGTGCCCACGGCCAGCAGGCGGTGCCACTGGTAGCCGTTGAAGATGGTAAACGTAGGCGACGAGACCGAGATATGCAGGGGCTGGTCATTGTGGCTCTGGTTCAGGTAGCCCAATTCCACCATACCCAGGTATTTCTTGGCAGTCGCGTCAGAGGCAGACGGTGTAGCAGGAACGCGTTCCTGGGCCAGGGAGGCCGCCGTGACCAGCAGCCAAACCAGCAGGAGAAGAAATAATTTTTTCATTTAGCTGTTGGCGGGTGCCACCGGAATCTTACTGATCAGTTTCATTTGCGCCAGGTTGCTGTAGTCAAATTGGTACAGGCCGTCTTTGCCTACCAGCAAAAGCGTGTGCCCCAAGGGGATCACGTCATAGGCATCCTGGTTCTTGAAATGCTTCAGCAGGTTATTGGTCACGGCCAAAGGATCTTTAACGTCAAAGACTTTGAGGCCAAACGCGCCCTCGCACAGAAACAAGGTGCTTTGGTCAATGCCCAAGCCGTGCGGGTTTTGCATGGGGTAGGTCTTGATCATTTTAGGGCTTCTGGGGTTGCTGATGTTGATGACCTCCAGTTGGTTCGTGAACCCGGCGCAGGCATTGCCCGACCGGAGCGTGACCCAGGCCAGATCACCTTCCACCACCACTGGGTCGCAGCTGTTCACGTGCGCGTAGGTAGACAAATGCACCGGACTGGCTGGGTTGGCATTGTCGTAGATGTGCATGCCGTTGGTAGAGCCAATGAAGAGCTTGTCCTGGTACGGGAAAATGGTTTCTATGCCCCAACCCAGGTTGATACGCTGCCCTTTCTGCGGCTGGTTCTGCTGGCTGATGTCAAAAAGCTGCAGCGAGGAAAGGCTCACGGTATACAGGTGATCTCCGGTGATGGTAAAACGGGCCATGGAGCCGCCTTTGCCTTGCGGGCTACTCATGGCGGCTCCAGCCAAGCCTTTGTTAGAGAATTGGGTGGAAATATTGTCAAACAAGATGCCCCGCCCGTTCTGCACCGGTGCCCCGCAATCAGAGGAATAAGGGGCGGTGACTTGTTTGGGGTTGTACTTGGCCAAAAAGGTGGTGGCCGCCGGATTGACAATAACCCCGTTCACCGGCAATACGTCCTGGAGGCGGTTCACCAGTTTAATGTCCAGCGGTTGGGAAATGTCCAGCACCACCAAGTCAATGTAGCTGTCGGCGTAGAGGGTGTTGTCTTTTACCGCCAGGTCCACATTGCCAGGAATACTGAGGAAGCGCAGCACCTGCGGAGAGGACGGTACCCGGTTGTCAATGACGTGGATGCCTTCGCCCACCTCATTCACAAACAGGTAGTCGCCGTAGGAATAGATCTTACCCGGGTTCTGAAGCGCCCGGGCGGGTTCTACTTTCACCGAGGTACGCAGTTCTTCTTTGGTCAGATACACCGGTTCATACACCGTGTAGGAGATGGTAGACTCGCATTCATCGGTGCAGGAGGCCAGAAAAAAGCCCCAAAAAAGCACCAAATAGAACGGCTTAAATAAGAGTAAAAGTTTTGGCTGCATAGAAGTAGGGTGAAGAGGTGGAAACGTCTGTTCGTAAGTAGATAGCTTTCTTAGATAACTTCTTTACTTACAAGAGCCTTCGCCCGCCTTATTGGTTGCATGGCCTGTACCGGAAAACTAAAAATTCCTCCCTTTTCCCCTTTCCCACTACTCTAGACAGATTTCCATTTTTAAACTCAGGCACCAGAAGGCTGAAAGAAGTTTCTGATTTTGGAGACCGTCATCATTTTCTCCTTTACCTGGAAGTTGGCGTTCGCTAGTTGGCGGCCGCTCTGGTCATAGATCTCCACGCGGTGGTCCCCGGCCACGAAGGTGGTTTCCCGGTCACTTCCCCAGCCAGAAAGGTACAGGTACTCTTCTTCCGGACTATAACTAATAGTAGCCGCAAAAGAATACCCCGTAGGCGATGATTTGGGGTTGAAGTACAACTGGCCGTTCGGTTTCAGGTACTTGACCAACACTGGCAGGGTTCCGGGCTTATCAGTGAGCACCGTGATTTTCATCCGGCTGAAAATGTATTTGATGTCGGCCCGCTCAAAGGAGGTGCCGTACTGCTCTGGGGCTGCGGAATTGAAGAAATCCATGTGCTCCACCAGAAATGGCTGGAGGAGTGCCAGGTGCGCGTATTTTCGGACCACCCCGGTCATTTCCTTCTGCAGTTCCCTTTCCTTAAGAACCTGGGCCGATTTTTCTTTTTCCAGTTCCTGGATTCTGCCTAAGGCTACCCGTTTTTTAGCCGCTTCTTTTTCCAGGTCCTGGGTTTTCTGGTGCAGCGCCTGCTGCGCGGCAGTATGGGTTTTCCGGAGGTCTTCCAGCTGGTGGTGCAGGGTTTTCACTTCCTGGTGGCTTCCTTCCAAAGCCTGGGCGCTAACTTTTAAGGCAGTCTTGTCCTGGGCCGCCTGAAGTTCCAGGGCTTGAACTTGTGTCCGGAGCTGGGCTATTTCCTGCTCCAGCGTTTGCCGCGCGTTCTCCAGGGCCATCAGCTGTTGAGAAAGCTGGCCTTTTTCCTGGGTTTTGGTTTTCAGGAAAACCTGCAGCTGGCTTTCTTCTTCCTCCAGGTGCCTGATCTTCTCCAGCAGTGTGTTTTTTGAGGCCACCTCCTGTTCCAGGCGGGTAGTTTGGTCGTTCAGGAGTTGCTGTTGCCGGGTAAGTTGGATATCAAGGGTTTTGATTTTGCCTTGCAGGTCCTGCTTCTGGGTTTTCTCCTGCTGGAGGAGCTTGTTTTTGTCTTGCAGTACCTGTTTGAGCTGCTCGGTGGCTAGTTCCAGGTCATGTACCTGGGTTTGCAGGGCCTGATTCTGGGTGGTGATCTCCAGAAGCTGGTTTTGGTGGTGGCGTCCTTTCTCTTCCTTTGAGGAAGCTATGGGCAAAGGCGGTTGCTGCTGCCGTTGTTCCAGTTCCTGCAGATGCCCCTGCAGGGTCTGGCGTTGCAGGAGCACCCGTTCCAGTTCCTTGGTTTTGGCCTGCAGCTCGGCAGTGGCCTGATCAGCGATTTCTTGCAGTTCTGCCAGACGGGTTTGGTGCTGTTCTGCCTCCTGGGCCAGCGCCTGCACTTGCTTTTCCAGCTGGTGTTGCTTGGCAGATGCCAGCGAAAGTTCTTGAACCCGTTTCTCCAGGGCCTGTTTCTTTTGGGTTTCCTGGGTTAGTTCCTGGCGTTTGCTGGAGGCGCTTTGGTGGACCCGCTGGAGTTCCTGCTCCAGGGCCAGAATACGGCGCTGCAATTCCTGCGGAGAAGGCCCTTCTGCTGGGCGCACCACCGGCGGTTGTTCTTTTTTAACCGTGGCTTGTTCCTTCTCCAGCTCCTTTACCTTTTTTTGTAGAAGGGTCTTTTCATTTTTCACCTCAAACAAGGCCTGCACAAAATGGTCCAGCTCCTGGTGCAAGGCTTTCTTTTCGGCTTGCAAAAGGTCCATCTGTTCGTTTTGGTCCTGTAATTTCAATTCCAGCCGGGAAACCTGATACTCCAGGTTCTTCAGGTTGGATGGGAGAATGGGGCTGGCGGCCACCAAAGGCCTGTACTGCCTGGTGTCATACTGGCGCTTTCGCTCCGGGTCAGAGAGCACCTCATAGGCTTCTTTCACTTCTTTAAAATACTCCTCAAAAAACACCTCGCCCTGGTTCAGGTCTGGGTGCACCTTCTTGGAAAGCTTTCGGTACGCCTCTTTGATCTCTAGCTGGGAGGCTCTAGGTTTCAGGCCTAAGAGCTGGTAATAATTCTTGTCCATTTTGGGTAGTACAGGTGGTATGAAAAAGCCTTTATAAAATGGTTGATAGACATAAAACCAGCGGTTGAAAGCACTATGAGGCAAACCGCAGCTGTTTTGATTATTAAATATAGTAAAAATTACAAAAAATAAAGGTAAAATTTAAGATATGAGCTTTTATGAATTTTTCTTAGGTCCCTGGTTCTTTTGAGGCTACTTTTTGAAAAGAAACCCAAAAAGATAAAAAGGGCTAGTTTTCTTGCTGCGGAAAATTTTCCACTTTTCAGTAGTCGCCTGCCAAAGCCACCTATTTTAGGAAGATAGTCTGCGTACAAACCCAGCCAAAAGAGGGAGAAAACTTTTATGCTTATTTATTGGTAAATTTGCCTAAGCTTATCGTGTTAACAGCTTTACGTACTTCCATGCCCTCAACCAACCTTCCTCCGGATTTCTACGAGGCTTTGATAGAAAGAACCGGCCAGGCCTTCTTTGCTTTTGACCTGGGCCAACTGCGTCTGGTTTACCAGAATAGTGCCTTTGAAGCGGCTTTCAAGGTCCCGGAAGGCACTAGTACGCAACAGGAATGGCTAGAGGTGGTACACCCTGAAGACCGCAACTATGTGGTTGGGAAACTGCCGGAAGTGCTAGCCTCTGGGGTTTGCCACTCCCTTGAATTCAGGGTGCAGCTTCCGGGGCAGCCAGGGCAGTGGGTATGCTTGTCCGCGTCAGTGGTTGAAAAAGGGGATGGGCAGCGCCTTCTGGTAGGGCATGTGGAAGACGTTACCACCCAACGGAAATACAATGACCACCTCAAGAAATTCTCCAATAAGAAAAACTCGGTGCTGAATATCCTGGCTCATGACCTGGCAGGCCCCCTGGGTATGATCCACAACTTGTCGGGCCTTCTTACCGACCAGCTGAAGGCGTTGGAGGAAGAAGAGAGCCAAAAAACCATTGCCCTTATTGAACGCATCAGCAAACACGGCTCTACCATTCTCCGGGACTTTATGAACCATGAGTTTCTGGAATCATCTCAGACAGACCTGGTGACCCGGCGGGTGAATGTGACAGAGAAGGTGCGCGAGGCCCTGGAGGAGTACCTGGGAGAAAAGGGCCGCCTCATGGATGTTCGGTTTGAATTCCAGTATAGCCATGAGGAGATTTTTGTAGACCTGGATGACCTGAAGTTCCTACAGGTCATTACCAACCTGATCTCTAATTCCCTCAAATTCACGCCTCCCGGAGGAGTAATCACCATCAGCCTGGAAAAGGAAGAAACCACCTTCCTGGTGAAAGTGGCTGATACAGGGGTAGGCATCCCTAAAGAATTTCATGAGCATCTGTTTGAAAAGTTCACCAAGGCTCGCCGGCCTGGTCTGAAAGGGGAGCAATCTGTGGGGTTGGGCATGTCCATTGTGAAAACCATTGTTGATTGGCACAAGGGAGACATCTGGTTGGAGAGTGAGGAAAACAAAGGAACTACTTTCTTCTTACGCTTACCCAAAGTGCAAATACCTTAGCAAGGTTCTGTAGCAAAATGCGAGATGGGTAATTGGCCGGTTCTTCATAGAAAAGCCATTGCCTTTTCCTGGTAACTATTTAGTAAAGGGAAAAGCCGCATAGCGGCCGGTCTCTATACTTTATAGAAAGAGAAGTATTGTAAAAAATGAGTGGGTATCAGCCTAGCCGTGACTGCTCAAGGCGGACCAGCAGGTAATAGGCGGTACAGGAACCTTCTGTGGAGGAAAAAGCGACTGTATTTTCCTCATTTCCAGACTGGTCATCTGCCGGGAAGAAATAGGTAATGGACATTCCAAACAAACAGAGGGTCTCAGAAGTGAGTCTAGGTTGGTAGTGCTCCAGAATAATTTCTAGTACTTCCCTTGAAACCTGTTCCCTTGCATAAATTTCCATGCCTAATGTACTACAAATCCTGGGCTATTGTTGCCACGCGGCTAATATTGTACTTTCTAAAGCTAATTCCAAGTAAAACAACTGTAATTAAGTACTTATTCTAGAAGTAGTTTGTTTACAGCTCTTTGCTCTTATCTCCAAAAGAGGTAGTAGACCAGCATAAAATACCAGGAAGAGCCATTAAACGGAAGAAAAACAGGTTGCCAGACCTGATGACTCCTTGCCCCATGCTGAAGGAGGTACTGGATCAAAAGTGGGGGAATTGAGTTGCCCTGGTTCTATGCCCCAAACTAGACAGCCTTTCCTATTATCAAGAAGGCTTAAGCATTCTTGTTCTATCCTCTTGTTTCTTTTTTATGAATTATAAAGGTTCAAGGCCACCTCAATAACAGCCAACTTCCCTCTACCCTTGATATTTTTCTAGGCCTCAACTAAATCTTGAAAAGCGGGAGGTTGAAACATACATAAGCTAAAACCATAAGTCAACTCCCATATCCCAATCCAGCTTTTCTGGCCCACTACCAGTAACTAATGGGCCCACGCATTCCGTTGGTAGGGGATGATCAATACGCCTAAACCACCATCTGCCTATCCTCCAAAGGATGGAAAGAGGTTTCTCGGCTTCACCTCCTTACCTGGAAACAACTCTAAAACTGGGTACCAACACCGAAGCTGAATCCTTTCCCAGAAAAAGAAAAGGACATCAAGGAAGTACGAATGGTCGTAGAGGCTTTACACTTTCAGAATAGCGGTCAGTGAAATGGGTTCAGCTTAAAAGGAGAGAGGCAGCATTCCCATCAACCGCAGACTGAATTTTATCCTGAAAAATAATTAAAATAGTATATTGGGGCCGACAGAAGAAATGTAATAGTTACACCAATCCTCTCAACCTGCTCAGATGAAAATAAGAAAAGCTGTGATTACGGCGGCGGCCCGCGGGGCCAGGCTCTACCCGGTAGCTGATACTGTGCAAAAAGCCATGCTTCCGGTCGTGGACATTGACGGACTTCCCAAACCTACCATCCAAATCATTGCCGAAGAAGCTTTTGCCGCTGGCATAGAGGAAATCTGCGTCATTTGTGCCCCCGGTGATGGACCACGTTACCAGAACGCCTTCACTTCGCTTCGCAACAACCTGCTGGAATCATATAAAAACACCGATTGGGCCAGAGAGGAAGCCGAGAAAATAGACCACCTGCGCACCTGCCTCCATTTCCAGGAACAGGCGGAGCCGTGGGGTTACGGCCACGCCGTATACTGCGCCCGCGATTTTGTGAAAGAGGAGCCTTTCCTGCTGCTCTTAGGCGACCATCTGTATGTCTCCAACAGGTCCGGTCAACGCTCAGCGGCCCAATTGATCTCCTTGGCCGTGCAGGAAGAATGTGCCGTGTCTGCGGTGAACCCTACCATTGAACACCAGATTCACCGGTACGGCACCCTCACCGGCAAACACCTGCCCAACCGCAAAGGGATCTACCAGATTGAGCGGATCATAGAGAAGCCTTCCATGAGTACTGCGGAACTGGAACTGCAAACGCCCGGCCTGCGCAATGGGTACTACCTCTGCTTCTTCGGGATGCACGTGCTTACCCCCGCTGTTTTTACCAGCTTGCAGGCGCAGGTAGAAAGTGGGAACCAAAACATTCAATTAACGCCTGCTTTACAGGAACTGGCCCAAAAGGAGAAATACCTGGCCCTGGAGGTAAAAGGCAACCGCTATGACCTGAGCAAAAAGCAAGGGCTGTTGCAGGCCCAGATAGCCTTGGGGCTGGCAGGGGAGGCGCATGATGAAACTCTTACCTCTATGGTAGACCTGCTGGCCGAGGCGAATCAGCGGAAAACGCTCTAGGTTTTCCCATACTCCTACCGCGGTTTCTTGTCCCCTTTCCCCATACCTTCACCAAAGTGGCAGATGAATCTATTTATCCAAACCATTACTTCTTCTTCGCCCGCCCTGCGGGACCGGTCCTTTTTTGAGCTTAGCCGTAGCCTTTCTTCCAAAGAGCTATTCCAGGCTTTGCGGGAACTGGATGATTTCAGGAAAACAACCCCCAATCTTTACGAGAAGGTGCGGGCCATCCTGTTCCTGTTTGCGGGCTACCGGTTCTTCCTCATGGAAGCCGCAGATACCCCGCCTACCGGAAAGATCCCTTACGCAGGCTTTGAGGATCTGCTGTCCAGGCGGTTTGAGCATGCCATTGCCACTTTCCTGAGAGAAATAGACCGGCACGGGCCCAACGCAACCTTGTTCAGCGGCCTGGCCGAAAGCTACCACCACCTGTCTTTCCAGATCTTGGCCAACCAGGTCCGGAAAAGCGTGCGGTCCAGCAAAGGCAACCAGTGGATGTTCCGGGTGGGGCACCAGGAAGAGCACCCCATCAAGATTCACCCCGCTTTGCTGCAGCGGCAGGAGAACTCCCTTTTCTACCCCGTGTTGGAAGAGCAGACTGCCGTGAGGATGGATTTGACTCACAGTGGCTGGTCAGACATCTTCTTCTTGGGCATGGATTATCCGGAAGGGGCGCGGGTGCTGAACATCTCCATAGACCTGGGCGTGTTTGGCCGGGACCAGGACATCAAGCCGCCGTTGCAGACATATGTGCGGGTCATCCCTGAGCCGGTGTTGCGCCTGACCAGCATTGACCTGAATACCACCAAAGACATCACCGACCTGGAAGACCTGTTCAACTTCGGGAATGATTATCTGAGTTTGATCAAGGCTGGCGTGATTGCCTCTGGGTTGGTGCCGCCCTCTTTTGAAGGAACGAATCAATCCTTGCCCCAGATGCTGGCGCGCATGGTGGCCCCGGGCATGGGCATTGAATTGGTGACCAAGGTGAACGACATTCCCAAAGGGTCACGGTTTGCCGTCTCTACTAACCTGTTAGGATCCATCATCAGTCTGTTGATGCGGGCCACGGGCCAAACCAAGAACCTGGTGGGCGGTCTGGAGGAAAGTGAACGCCGTTTGGTAGCATCGCGGGCGATTCTTGGGGAATGGATTGGCGGCTCGGGCGGCGGCTGGCAGGATTCCGGGGGCGTGTGGCCCGGCATTAAAGCCATCCAAGGCACCTTCGCCCAGGAAGGCGATCCAGAGTTTGGCATTAGCCGCGGCACCTTGCTGCCCCGTCACCGGGTATTGCAGGGCGAGGACCTACATCCGGACATGGCCGACAAGATCATCAACTCCCTGGTGCTCATGCACGGGGGCATGGCCTCTAACGTGGGGCCAATCCTGGAGATGGTCACCGAGAAATACCTGCTGCGGGGCGAACAGGAGTGGGCGGCCCGGCAGAAGACGAACCAGGTTTTTGACAACATCCTGGCGGCCCTGAAAGAAGGCGACATCAGAAAACTAGCGGCGAATACGGCCTATAATTGGGAGAACCCCATCAAAACGATTATCCCCTGGGCCTCCACCCATTTTACCGAGCAGATTATCCAGAAAGCCAAGCAGCAGCTAGGCGAGGATTATCTAGGCTTCCTGATGCTGGGCGGCATGTCGGGCGGAGGCATGGGCATGTTCGTAGATCCGGGCCGGTATGAAGAACACAAACAGCGGGTGCTGGAGATTTTAACCACTACCAAACAGGAGCTTTCCGCTTCGTTGCCCTTTGCCATGGAGCCGGTGGTGTACAACTGGCGCATCAACCAGAAAGGCTCTTGGTCTTACCTGCACGAAGGTTCTCAGGCGCTCATGCCCGACCAATATTACGGGATTCACGTGTCTGAATTGGTGCGGAAAGACCCGCAGACGGTCTCCTATGTGCGGCGCGCCGAGATCGACTTCTTTACCACCCACTGCCACCAAAACAACCTGGCCTACCCCTTGCTGCGCACCATTGTGAGCAACCTGTTCAAGGTGTCAGACCCCACCACCCAGGGCAACCGCAGTCTTGAAAACGAGAAAGCCGATACCATCAAGAAAGAAAATGGGTTTGACTTTATCCAGCACGAAGAAATCAGGGAGCAACTGCAGAAAGGCCTGATTGGCTTGTCCAGGAACCGGTTGCCTTTTGAAACGGCCATTGAAGACGTGCTCCCCACCGACCTCGCCCATCTGGAAGCAGTAGGGCAAGCTTCTGGCATTGGCGAAGGAGCCCTGAAAGCCGGAAAGGTGGGGGTTCTGAGTCTGGCCGCTGGGGTGGGCAGCCGCTGGACCAAAGGTGCCGGGGTGATCAAGGCCTTGAATCCGTTTGTGGAGATTGACGGCGTGCACCGCAGCTTCCTGGAAATCCACATGGCCAAAACCAAAGCAGTCGCGGCCACCTATGGAGCGGTGCTCCCGCATGTGGTAGCCACCAGTTACCTCACCCATGAACCCATTCGGCAGCACCTGGAACTGACGCAGAAGTTTGGTTACGAGGGGCCTGTGTATTTGTCGCCGGGCCGGTCTATTGGGCAGCGGTTTGTGCCTACCGAGCGGGATCTGCGGTTTCTGTGGGAAGAAATGCCCCAGGAAACGCTGGATGAAAACAAACAAAAAGTACGGGAAGCTGGCAGAGGGGCCATGATCCAATGGGCGAGGTCCAAAGGCGAAGGGGCAGACTACGTAGACAACATCGCTTCGCAACGGTTTTCGCCGCTGGGGCACTGGTATGAGGTGTCTAACATGCTTCGCAACGGCATTCTGGCCCAGGTACTGGAAGAGAACCCGCAGCTGGAGACACTCATGCTCCACAACATTGACACCCTGGGCGCTGACCTGCATCCGGCAGCGCTGGGCCATCATCTGGCCTCGGGGAACGTACTTACGTTTGAGGTGGTGCCCCGCCGCATTGAAGACCGGGGCGGCGGACTGGCCCGGGTGAACGGCAAGGTACGGCTGTTGGAAGGTTTGGCCCAACCAAGGGAAGAAGACGAGCTGAACCTGAGCTACTACAACACCATGACCACCTGGATCCAGATAGACCCGCTGCTGGCCCTCTTCGGGTTAACCCGCCAGGATCTGAAAGGCGACCCGGCAGTTCTGGCCGAGGCCGTCAGGAACGTAGCGCATAAAATGCCCACTTATGTCACCATCAAAGACGTGAAGTACCGTTGGGGGCATGGCCAGGAAGACATCTACCCAGTAGCCCAGATTGAGAAGCTCTGGAGTGACATGTCGGCGTTGCCCGAGGTTCCCTGCGGGTACCTGGCCGTCCCGCGCCACCGGGGGCAACAGATGAAAGACCCGGCCCAGTTGGATGCCTGGCTCACCGATGGGAGTAAAGCCCACGTAGCAGCTTTGGGTAAATTTGAAGCGGCCAAGTAAAATCCCGTTAAACCTATTCCCGGTTTTAGGTGCTTTTTCTGAAAAAGCGCTTGAAACCGGGAATTCTTGTGTAAAAAGGTACATTATTGCTCATTAGAGGATCAACAGGTGGAGCATAAGCTTTAAAGGGCATACAAAAATGGAGAGACATAGGTACTTGAAAAGCCTTCTGCTCACCCCTCTGGCAGGAGGTGGTTCTGGCAGGCGATGAAAATGGCCAGCCATCGCGGTTCATAGGTTGGACTAGGCTGGGCTGCCTGATGTTAAACTTCCATCTCCCGTAGTCCGTTTGGCAATAAAAGGTGAAAAGGAGGCCTTAAACCCAATTGCCCATGCTAGAGCGTTTGGCGTACCGCATGCCTAAAGCGGGTTCTATTCTTGATTTGAAACTGGTGAAAGAAGCCTTGCCCGCTCCCCAACCGCAGGAGGTCTGCGTGCAGGTAAAGGCCATAGGCCTTAATTTCGCTGATATTTTTGCCATGCAGGGTCTCTATAGCGCCACCCCTAAGGGCTCTTTCATCCCGGGTCTGGAGTTTGCCGGCGAGATCATCGCCGTAGGCGAGGGTGAACCGGAATGGCGGGTGGGGGACCGGGTTATGGGCGTTACCAAGTTCGGAGGGTATGTCTCACACCTCAACCTCCACCGGGAGTACGTGGTGCCATTGCCCGGTAACTGGAGTTTTGAGGAAGGGGCAGGGTTTCTGGTGCAGGGCCTTACCGCGTATTATGCCCTCACCCAACTGGGTAACCTCAAGCCAGAGAGGACGGTGCTCATCCATAGCGCGGCAGGCGGCGTGGGAATCCTGGCCAACCGGATCTGTAAAAAGTACGGGGCCTTTACCATTGGTACCGTAGGGAAGGCGGAGAAAATAGATTTCCTGCGGCAGCAGGAGGCATATGACGCGGTAATCCTGCGGGGAAAGGATTTCCCGGACCGGTTGCAGGAGGCCTTGGGTGGCCGGCCACTCCACCTCATCATGGAGTGCATTGGGGGCCGCATATTGGCGCAGGGATGGGAACAACTAGCTCCCATGGGCCGCATGGTGGTCTACGGTAACGCCAGTTTCTCCAGCCATAGCCCCAAACCCCAGTACCCCCAATTGCTCTGGAAATACCTGCGGCGCCCGAAGATTGATCCCCTGCGGCTCCCCACCGAAAACAAGTCGCTGATGGGCTTCAACCTCATTTACCTGTATGAGGAAGCAGAATTGATGCACCAGTTGCTGCGCGAGCTTCAGGAGCTGCACCTGGCGCCCCAACACATTGGCCATGTGTTTCCCTTTGAGGAGATGCACCAAGCCATCCATCTGTTCCAACGGGGGCAAACGGTAGGCAAGGTGGTGGTGACGCTGTAAGATAATCCCTAAGTTTAGGAAATGGCAAAGAGGATAAGGCATTTTTAGCCTCTTTCTTTAAAAAGGCAAGGGAAACAATGCAAGTTGTTTGGGGGTTAACCTACTAGCGGCAGATTTGGCTATTTATAGCCTCTTTTCTGGAAATTTGCCCTATTCCTGCTTATGGTCTATTTAGCCCTTTCCTTTTCTGAAGATATGACCTTCTGGGACCAGGTTCTCTTAGGTTTTTCCCTTCTCCTGACGTTGAACTGGGTAGTGGTGGCCGGGTATGTGCTGCTGAATAGCCACAAGGTCCCGTTTTTGGGGGATTGTCCGTCTGTGGCAGAGGAGCAGGCGCCGCCGGTGGCGATCATAGTGGCGGTAAAAGACGAGGAGGCCGAGCTGGAACAAGCCCTTACCACCCTCTGCCAGTTACAGTATAGCAACGCCCGTATTATTGCTGTCAATGACCGCTCCACCGACCAAACTCCCCAGATCCTGGAAAGGATGGTCCGGCAATACCCTAACCTCACGGTGCTGACCATCCAAGAGCTACCCGATGGTTGGTTGGGGAAAAACCATGCCCTGTACCAAGGGTACCTTGCCTCGGCAGAAGAGTGGATGTTGTTTACCGATGCAGACGTGACCTTCAATGCCCAGGCTCTCCACAAGGCCATGGGTTATGTGCTGGCCCACCGCCTGGACCACCTGGCGGTTTTGCCCGACAT
Source organism: Rufibacter glacialis (assembly GCF_008271745.1). GTDB lineage: Bacteria > Bacteroidota > Bacteroidia > Cytophagales > Hymenobacteraceae > Nibribacter > Nibribacter glacialis. Next base: position 315,390 of record NZ_VKKZ01000023.1, read on the forward strand.
CACCTCCCGGTCCGCCTTGTTCCGAAGCGTGATGAGCACCTTCGCTTTAATGCTGGAACTTCGGCAACGGCCCTGGGACATCCGGAAACCGACTTCCAAGGCCTCTATCGGGATTGGAGCCTTCAACCTGGTGCGCCGTTCCGCCTACGAGAAAATGGGGACCCACGCCGCCTTCTCTCTGCGTCCCGACGATGACCTGAAACTGGGGGAGAGAATCAAAGCGGCTGGGTTCCGGCAAGATGTGGCTTACGGAACAGACGAAGTATCGCTGGAGTGGTACACCAGCTTGAGGGAATTTGTGCAGGGGCTTATGAAGAATACCTTTTCCATCTCAAATTACCATTTGCCCACGGCCCTGGGAATGGCCCTGGCTACGTTCCTGGTGTTTGTACTGCCCTTGCCTTTGCTGTTGCTATCCGGAAGTCATGGACTGGCCATGGCAGGCGTTTTGGTCACCTCACAACTCCTGTTGATGGTGTTCAAGAAAGGCATTCAGGGAAAATGGTGGCATGCCTTTATGATTCCGGTAGCCGGCGCCATAATCATGTACATCCTGCTAAAATCGGCCTTTCTTACCATTCAACAAGGTGGCATCTACTGGCGTGATAGCTTCTATTCCCTGAAGGATTTAAAGAAGCAGCGGTAGGAGTAAGGTTATTTTTTTGGTTACCGAGGCGCCACTGGGAAATGGGAAGATATAGTTTTCCTGATCAGTTGGGTAAGACTGCTGGCCAAGTTGAAATTCAAGACAGTAGCTGCCTCTTCGGCCGGAAAAACGGAAGTACTGGTTAATACCATCGTAGAACAAAGGCCACTACCATTGATGGCGTACTTGCTCTTGATCAGGTACCCGTCAATATCTATGAAGTAAAGGCTATCCTTGTCATGCCCCAGGTACGTGATGTTCACCAAATATTGCCCATAGAAGGAGTTTTCGTCTCCAAAGGCAGGGGCGCAGATGTATTCCCACGGCTCCACCTTTTGTGTGGTCATTAACTTCATAAGGTTCTGGTTCTTCACCATTCGCTGTAAATCTTCTAGCCTTAACCCATGGGTAAGCCGTAAGTATTGTCCAATTGCCCGGTTATTTATCATAAAAACAATTAATTATTGCACGATTATAATAAAGCAAAAAGATAAAAGCAATTGAATTGGTATAAAAAGAATAAAAAATATAAAATAAGTGCCTAATACTTGCGCTTTAGCTCTTCTTGAAGACTTGTGGTGAACGAATAAACAAATGCCTTAGGGCCCAGTTAGGGGAAATCTTTACTTCTTAGAGTAAAATGGACTGGTTTGGTTGTTTGCCATTAATAGGTAGCCTTTTGGCTCAACAGTTAAATGTAGAACCTATCCTCTTGTCCAAGTTGCTTAATTAGCCAACGCCATGGTTAAAATTTTAGGCCTTAGATAAAAGAAGAATTGAAATTTGATAAGGTAGCGGAAGTGAAATCCATCCAACAACAGATGCGACAGGGGGAATAAATTCTGAAAAGCCTTGGGTTTTTTATAATGGCCTTACTTTTCTTAGGATAGGATTGGTTTTGTCAAAGTGTTTCTAAGATTGGGACTGCTGGTTTCATTTAGAGTGAAGACAACGGCCCATGTTACAACAGATATGGTAGTTTCCTTTCCCCAGATTTAGGGCGTCTAAATACCGGGTAGGCTTCTCGTTAAAACTTAGCGTACTTCGCCTTTACCTAAATAAAGTCGGAATTATCTATTTGTTCCTTGATACCTTCTTCTGTAACGTATTTAGGTACTCTTACATTAATTTTATTAAAGTATGAGGAGTTTCTCATTAGGATACCTTATCGATGCCCTGTTCCCTAAGTAATTAGCAGTTAAAAGGTTTACTCACTTTCGGATTTATCTTCAATCATCCTCGTCTTTCTTAAGCTAAGGGAGCCTATGGTCTCTAATTATGGAAAAGTTTTCAGTACTAATCCTGCTTTGTCTTACTTTTTCTTGGTTGTTAAATTTTAATCACCTCATTTCCAGTACAGTTTTGTCAAAAGAAGGGCTTGTCATGACAATCCCTTCTTTACTTTCCAAATAAAGAAGGAACAATAGCTACCTTGTCGTTTATTAGAAAACAACTATATTGGGAAAGGATCAGAAGAGGGCAAGGCCGCGCAGTTATTCCTTACCAAATAGAGGGTGAAAACGAAAAAAAGCTCCAACCAAAAATCAAATAATCAAAGGGTACCTTTTATACTGTAGTTGGCGGTAACCTATAAAATCGAAATGGGTCATAAGAAACTATGCTTAAACTGTAGAAAGGCATTCAACCGTGAATTTGACGGTGGTTAAGGCCATATTTACATTTGTCCCGACTGTGGTAAAGAAATGATTTTAATACCACACCGATTCAGACCACCAAAACGGACCGACTACAAAAGATGGAAAACGGTCGGATTCTTTATTGATAATGGATTTAAGTACCAACATATTTATAAATACACCGACTTAAACATAAAGTTATTAACTGAAAATGTAGAATATCCAGAGACCTTAAAAGAAGCTAAAGAATTCGTTGAGACTTTTAAAGCCCAGTCATATAAAAGTAAAAAAAGCTCATTGCCAAAAATGCATAAACGTCACCCTTCGGCCGACGACCTAGCTCGGTAGCAAATTTTATAATTTATAATACTTAATAAAGAAAGTGGACAATCAAACATTACTTCTCTCGTCGATTTTAGGAATAGTTGCCTTTTTATTTATAGCAAGGTACCTCTACCGATATGCGGATGGGAAAGCCAACATTCAAGGAAGCGACAAAAAAGAGAAATACCTCCAATGGCAAATGAACCATGGAAACGGCTTGAAACGAACAATTAAAGTAGTATCTATTATGTTCGTGAGCCTTATGTTATTTCAGGTCCTAAGTTTACTATAATATAGACTTCAACTAGTATATATTTTTTGGCCTAATTTTCTAAAAAACAGGCAATTGAAGGAGCTTAAAAATTAGGTAAAAAAGTTGATTAGAACTTTAAGACTGTTTTCATAACAGTCTATGTATAATGCCTAGGTCTTCTACCTTGGGTAATATTGAAAATTTTAGAAGCTAATTGTTTTAATGAATCAGGCAATGGCTTCGCCAAAACCTTTGGCTATATCTAATATTTAAAACCTGTTCCAAGCATCCCCCTTTTTATGCGAACTTAAGAATGACAGTAAACAAAACCCATTATATCTCAGGTCTGGTATTAATGACTTTTATAGGCGTTCACTTATTAAATCATTTGGTAAGTCTATGGGGTGCAGAAAGCCACATTGAATTGATGGACCTACTGCGAGTGTTTTACCGCAATGTATTTGTAGAGACAATTTTATTGTTGGCTGTATTGGTGCAGATTCTGTCAGGGTTAAGGCTGTTTAAAGAGAAAAGAATAACAGCTGCCTCAAAGTTTGATAAATTGCAGGTATGGACGGGGTTTTATTTGTTTATTTTTTTTCTTATCCATGTAAGTGTTGTTTTAAGCGGAAGGTTTTTTCTGCAACTGGATACCAATTTTTATTTTGGAGTAGCAGGATTGAATACGTTTCCATATAATTTATTTTTTATACCCTATTATGGTCTTGCTATTGTTTCTTTCTTTGGACATATCGCTGCAGTACATAGTAAAAAGATGAAACATACTGTTTTTGGGTTGTCACCACATAGGCAATCAAACGCCATTCTAGCTATGGGAGTTATTCTCACAGTGGTGATATTTTATGGGCTAACGAATCATTTTGCAGGAGTAACTATCCAAAAAGAATACCATGTCTTAATTGGAAAATAAAAGCCTTCCACTAACCTTATAAGGTGCAATAGTTGAAAGGTGCTACTGTGACTATTATTAAATGAACCCTTGTTTTAAAGGGATTGATGGTTTGAAAAAACCGCTTTTAGTTATACCCAACCGTCCATATATTCTTTTGTACCCATTCAACAACAATCAAATTTCCAGAATACATGATCCAAGTACGGACCTTCACAACTGGCCTTTTATTAATTCTAGTCTTCCATGCATCGGCGCAAATTCCAGAATCACTACGAGATAAGATATATCAGATAGCCTCAGCAAAGAATGCCACGGTGGGTGTTTCGATTATGGGTAGTAATGGGAACGACACCTTATCTCTTAATGGAGAAAATCGCTTTCCCATGCAAAGCGTGTTCAAGTTTCATATTGCCCTGGCAGTATTGTCCCAAATAGATCAAGGAAGGCTGTCGCTGGATCAAAAAATAAAGATTCAGAAGAAAGACCTGCTTCCCGGCCTGCATAGCCCGCTCAGGGAAAAGTATCCGAACGGAGCTTCACTTCCCCTTTCAGAAGTATTAAGCTATACGGTCTCTAGCAGCGATAACGTGGGTTGTGATGCTCTGTTAAGGCTTCTGGGCGGACCACAGGAAGTAGAGAGATACTTTGTAAGAAACAACTTCCAAGATATTTCCATCAAAATCAATGAAGAGGTTATGCAGAATAACTGGGACCTGCAGTTCCAAAACTGGACGACTCCTAATGCCGCCAGCAAAGTTTTAAAATCCTATTATCACAACCAGGAAAAACTGCTTTCCCAAAAAAGTCATGACTTTGTGTGGAAAGAAATGAGAGAAACAGAAACAGGTAAAAACAGGTTGAAAGGGCAACTGCCAAAGGGTACCGTGGTGGCCCACAAAACAGGCTCTTCGGGCAGGAACAAAAGTACCGGTATCACTGCAGCGGTCAACGATATTGGCGTAGTCTTTTTGCCGAACGGAGAATATTACTTCATCAGTGTATTTGCATCCAACTCGAATGAGGATTTACCCACGAACGAGAAAATCATTGCAGACATTTCTAAAGCAGCCTGGGACTATTTTATTTCCTCGGCAAAATAGCCTTACTCTAACCTTCTTTTAGAAAGTCCTGTACCTATAATAAAGAACTAAAGGAGCTAAAAGATGAGTACCAGATCAGCAGACCAACAAAAGAAGCAGCGCCAAAAGGAATTCAGGGAAAGAAAAGAGAACGAGGAAAGGCAGAAAGCTGCGGCAAAAAAAGCCAAAAGCGAGCCATCTAAGGCCGACGATCAAGCAGACAAGAAGCGCAAAACGGACGACTAATGCTCTAATGGGCAAAGTAGTGAAGGCCTCTTCTTGGTTACCGAGGTGATTCCTGTTGATGTTTAGGGTGCATACCTACTAGTAATGATCGAAGTCCCTCCTGCATTAGGCGGTTTGTGCTCATAAGAGGTTAACCTAACCCTAACTTTTCCATGCCTTCATTAGTCAACTGAATTGTCGCTTTACTTTCCGATGCAGAAAGTAATTATTCATGAATATCAGGTGTTTATGTGTTAGCGTAACAAGATTTGTAACAATAAGTGGTAATTAACCATCTGATTATAATGACCTAAATATAAGAGAAAACGCTAGAAAATTTAAGTTCTACATGAGCTTTACATTGGTTTGAATCCAAACGGGATCACAAAATTCAATTTGCAAAAGCCTTTATACATTGCGTATGGAGGCTTTTTGCTTTTAAAGGTCTGGGCGTGTAGAACAAACTGTTCTACACGCCTGAGAGGTTGTTCTACACGCCATTGCTTTCCCTTCCCCCAATTTTATATTTCTTGAACGTGATTTAAGACCCAAATTCTTTTAGAATGGTCATTCTGAAGTTGGTGCATATGATATACTTTGATATATTTCACTGACGGAATACCACCGTCATTTCTTTAAGGGTATGTCTCAAATTACACATGCAAACCAATAAACAGCGAAGAACATGAGTACCAGTGCCATGAGGTCGGAGGTGTCTCAACGGCTAAAGTCGGGAACCAGCAAGGCGGACATTTATCACGAGCTTGCCAATGGCACTGATGACGAGACCCTGAGGAGGGCTTTGGCCTCCAAACCGCCGCGCAAGCTAAGAAGGGCTGACCGCATCCTGAACAATGCGGTTTGTTGGTCTTGGGTTCTGATTGTCCTGATGGAAATCCTCGGAGACTTTGATACCTCAAGCTGGTTCAACCCAAAGACCATCCTTTCCCTAGCTGGCTCCTTTTTTCTTCTATTTCAGCTTTGGCGGTTTAACGGTGATGCTTACCTCGCGGGCATGGTGTGGTTAGCCCTCGGGGTCTACAATACGGCAAAAGATGTATATTGGCTTTCGCCCGATGAGCCTGACCGCGGATTCATCGTGCTGTTTTCATGGGGTTACGTAGGATTCCTCTTATTGACGATTGCCCTCATGTATACTGTCAGGAAGAGAGTATTCGGGTATTACCGATAGTTCAAACCAGCCAAGGATACCGAAGGTAACACGAGGTTCGAATAGGGGCAGGAGCAACCCACTTTTACAAGCCACTGCCTTTGACGTGTCCCATAGAAACTCAACCTTGAGAAAACCCTGTGCATCACATTGAAGCCATCCTATCAAGGCATGGAGCCACAAAGCGGGTCGATCCAATGAACTTCTCCTTTAAGGAACTGGAGGCTACCCTAGGGTTCCAGTTACCAGCCGACTACGCAGGTTTTCTGAGGACCTTCCATGGCTTCGAGGGGCAGATCGTGAAAGAGCACGTGGTACTGTGGGACTTGGGTGAGCCAGAAAGCGCAAACCTGGGATATGCCATTCAGAAAAACATCCCTGGCTCATTGGGGATAGGCTAGAACGGGGGGGAGCTTACGCCTTGGAGAAGGTGAACGGGAAGGAGTTCAAGGTCGTGCTGACGTCGTTCTCAGACCTAAGTGCCGAATATCACATCTGCATCAGCTACTCCTTAAGCAATTTCCTTCAGGGGCTGGATAAAGGAGAAGAGTGGTTCCCTGTAACGGAGCTTTGAACCGAGTTTACTCCGCGGCTCCCAGCCAGAGCCTGCCCGTGTTTACGAACGCACTTATAGACAGGTGCAGATGTACCAGTGGGGGCTGGTGCCGTTCTGGGCGAATGACCTGAAGTCGCTCAGGAAACCGATTAATGTGCGGGCGGAGATACTGGCGGAGAAGCCGTCTGTCAGGAAACTGCTCCAGTCCAAGCGTTATTTGGTGCTGGCGGACATTTTCTATGAGTGGCAGGTTGCTTCCTCGGGAAAGAAACCGTACAGGATCCTGTAGCGCAGTGAGGATCTGTACTCGTTAGCTGGCTTTTGGGATGAATGGGCGGACACCTCCACGGGCGACGTGCTGCACACCTACACCATCATCACTACCGAAGCTAACGAGCTGGTGAAGCCGATCCATGACCAAATGCCTGTCATCTTGATGCCCGAGGCCGAGGAACTTTGGCTGGGCCGCACAGACCTAAATCGAGCTGCTTGACCTGCTCAGGGCGTTCGACGCCGCGCTGATGAAGGCTTTCCCTGTCTCGCCGCTGGTGAACTCTCCTCTGAACAAGGTGCCTGAGGTACTAAACTCCCGTTAGCAGGAGTTGCTAACAATTTTGGGCTTATCCACGTTAGTTACCAACAATATTAGAAAATTATACTAGATCATACAGCTTTTCTATATTCTTTGCCGTTATTGCTAATGAAATTAGTATTTATATTTACTGAAGAAGTTGATATGCGCGAAGAAACACCAACCATCACCACCCAGAACACTCTGGAGCCGCTCTCACTGGAATCATTCGAGGGTATACTGCTACCCATGTACTCCTCCTACGTCACCGCTGGGTTCCCATCACCAGCAGATGACTACCTAGAAGAGATGGTTAACCTTAAGGAGCACCTGATACGAAACCCTGGCACCACCTATATGATGCGGGTAAGGGGCAATTCCATGCGTGACGCCAAAATAGAGGACGGCGACATCCTGATCATCGACTGTAAGGCTAAGCCCAAGGACGGCTACCCGATCATCTGCTCCATAGACGGTGAGTTCACCACAAAGACGTTCAGGGAGAAGGGCGGGAGGCTGTTTTTGGAGCCAGCAAACCCAGATTACCCTATCATAGAGATCACGGGTGAGATGGAATTGCGGGCTTGGGGAGTAATCGTTTGGATTCTGCACAAACCCATCAGGCGATGAGCACGCTCTTCGCGCTATGCGATTGCAACAACTTCTACGCCTCCTGTGAGCGCGCATTCCAGCCTTCACTGAATGGCAAACCTGTGGTGGTTCTTAGTAACAACGACGGCTGTGTGATCGCACGCAGCAACGAATCCAAGGCGTTGGGCATCCAGATGGGTACTCCCTTTTTCCAGATAAGAGATCTGGTGGAGTGCGGTGACCTTCATGCGTTCTCCTCTAATTACACGCTATATGGTGACATCTCTAGCAGGGTCATGCGCGGGCTGGCGGAGTTCGCGCCCAGTGTGGAGGTGTACTCGATCGACGAGTCTTTCCTAGACCTGAGCAACATGCTTGGAAAGGATATGAACGCTTACTGCCGCCAAATAAAGGAAAGCGTGTTGCAATGGACGAAGATCCCCATCAGTCTCGGTGTCGCCCCCACGAAAGCACTGGCCAAGGTGGCCAACAGGCTCGCCAAGAAGTCGGCGAAGGCGAATGGCGTGCTGGTGCTCACCGATCCGCACCACATCACTGCGGCGCTGAAGGCGACCAGCATCGAAGACGTGTGGGGCGTGGGGCGGCAGTACGCCAAGTTGCTGCGCAGGCACGGGGTGGAGACCGCCTATGATTTTACGCTCAAGCAAGATGCGTGGGTAAAGAAGCACATGGCCGTGGTAGGTCTGCGGCTGGTGAAGGAGCTGCGCGGCGAGAGCTGCCTTGATCTGGATGAGGTCTCCCCGCCGAAGAAGGGCATCTGCACGTCACGCAGCTTCGGGGAGCGGCTCACGGAGCTGAATGATCTGGTGGAGGCTACTGCCAACTATGCGGCCAAGTGCGCCAAGAAACTCAGGAAACAGAAAAGCTGCGCTAAGGTGGTCACGGTGTTCGTGCAGACCAACCATTTCTCCGAGCGGGATGCCCAGTACTTCAACAGCAAGACCATTGCCATGCCCGTGGCGACCAGCTCGGATCTAGAACTAATCCATTACGCTACGCTTGCTCTCAAGTCCATCTACCGTGCTGGGTACCGCTACAAGAAGACGGGGGTGATCCTCAAGGAGATCGTGCCTGACAACCAGATACAGTATGACCTTCTTGACACCGTGGACAGGGAAAAGCACGGCAGCATCATGGAGACAGTAGATAAACTCACGACGCGGTACGGCAGGGATGTCGTGAAGGTGGGCACGCAGGGCTTAGGTAATTCTTGGCAGCTCAAATGCGAGCGCAAGTCTCCCTGTTATACAACCCGCCTTTCTGATCTGCCCATTGTGAACAATTCCGTTTGAGAGCTATTATGATACCTCCAATGGCGAATCGAGATTTTTCGTGCTGTTCACTTCAACAGGTCTAATAGGTTTTTTGGCTCTGTAGCCTACATGAAGATCCAGCAGCTCTTGGTGTTGGCACCCAGTTTCCTCTGTCCATATGGCATGTCCAAATTTAAGTACTACACCTTTCCATCCATATCCTAATAAGCCTATGTTCTGGCATTAGCAAAAGTGCCTAAGATCTTCGGTGGCATCATCAAACCCTTTGACAACCTTTGGGCTGTATTTACTGAATTGAGTGGAGATGTTGGTGGCCAACATGACCATTGCTGGCTCCATCTTTGACGATCCGAACTTTGAGTACTTGTATGAGATGCACTGGTTCAGTGCCTCCTTCAATTTCCTTCTTGCGCTCCAATCGCCACCTCCTTCCAGATCATAGAACTTGACTTCTACCCCAATGAAAAAGTCAGGGAATCCCTTCGCAATAAGCTCAGGGTTAGGCAGTATCCCCAAATTCATTATCAAATGCCTTGTCTCCCCCAGTAGGTGATGGAGCCTTTCACGTCCTCAAATACCTTGAAGTTAGGTTCCAATAGGCTGATGACGTATTTCCTGAAGTCGTCCTCCTTGTTATCCATCCGAAAAGTTTCACTACAAATCCAAGATCTCCAATTGGCCTATCCTGTCGAAACGGAAAGTTCTCTTCTCATCTCTTCGGTTGCAGTACGCGGTGATATAGTCGCTGGTGAGGTTATAGCGTCTGATGTGCTCCTGCTCCAGCGCGTTTATGGCCAACTGTACATCACAGATCGTTCGGGTGCTTTCCTCCGCTTCAATCCTGTTGAGGATCAGCTCTCCTGTTTCCCTGTCAACTGCCATGGAAGACCATGAGGCTCTTGTGTATGTGATCCTGAGGTATTTCTGGTACTGGATGGCTGTGTTCACCACTGACTTTATGCTGTCGATCCCAAGGGTCGGCCCTGCCACTCGTAGAGTGAAGGGAGATTCTTTCATAACCACGTTTGATACTTTGGTGACATCGAATTCTCTTTCGCCATTCTTGACATAGCAGAAGGCGGAAAGTCTGCCGTTCTCGACTTTAATCGGTTTGGCTACCGTAGGTTTATCGTTATAGGTGAAGGAAATATATTTCTGCCTAGCGATAGAAGCCCTCAGCATATCCATCTTTGGGTCGGTGGTAGATGTGGCTGTTATTGGGCGTGGTGCCTTGAAGGTCTCATCATTGACTTCCTTCTCGATGGCATCCCCAAGGGATGTCTCCGCCACGTTCTCTGTTCGCATAGAGGAGGCGGTATGGCCAAAGCTTTCTATGCCGAGGTATTTTTCACGGTACTTCTCCCTCGACCACTGCTTCGCCTGATCCGATGTCCACTGCTGGACTGAGGCTATTTGGTTGGCACTTATAAGTGACGCTGGGATCTGGAAGGCTGGGTACAGGCTTTTGATGACATCCGCTATGAAAAGGCAGCAGCCCTTCGGGTTCTGGTGAACCTGTTTCTCCGCGAACCTGATCACGATCCAGCCCCTGTTCCTGAAGGCGAGGTTCCTGGCGGTATCAGCGAGCTGGTGATGCATGGGTTGCCGTGTGGCTATGTCATTGGTGCCTTCGTACGGTTCATCGATCTCGATGTCGATGAACATGTTGAGGCCGTTGTGCTCGTTCACCAGCGTGAAGTCTGGCTCAAACGGTTGGGCGTTGCCCTTCACCATTATGAAGCGGTCATCGAAGACTTGGAATGTATCCTTGAAAAAAGGGTCCAATATCTTTTTGAAAGCCTCTTCCTTATATCCCTTTCTGCCGACCCGCCCTTTCCTCGGAAACTTGATCACGCTATTAGGTTTAGGCATGATGACAATCGGAAAATTGTACGGCTCAGACTGCTCGAAGACATTCAGAGGCTGGTACCCTATATATTTTACGTTCGTCTGCGTCTCTGGCTCCGATACCACTGGGGCGGCAGGAGCCAAAGGCTTTGCAACCCGCTGTTGGGGCAGCTCCCTATTCTCAGTCGTTACTGTCCTTCGAGGAGCCGATTTGATTGGTGGTTTAACCATGGTCGGGGCAGGCGACGGCGTTGGGTTTGATATCCCTATATGCAGGGTGTTACTACTGGATGTGGGATTCTGGCGGATCACCTTTTCCGCTGGTGGTAGTGTTGGTGGTACGTTCTGGGCCACTGGAGAAGCTGAGGCTTTGTTCTTTACTATAGCAATGTTGGCATCGGCTACTTTCTTTTTACGTGAAACAAGTAGCCAAATTAGGGCCACTGCCAGGGCGAATAATACCCAGAATATATACATCGAGGTACCCTCGGAATCATTTGCCGCATCTGCGGTTTGCGTGAGGGTGTCTGACGACATCACCTGCGCAAGTAGATTTTTCTGTACTGTCATTTGGTTAATAGAATCTTTGATAAATATAAGTCCTGAAACATAATGTTATTATGTCTGCCCAATTTCATAAAATTTTCAATACAATTTGTAGCTATTTAACCTTGTTATGGTACCTTACTTGCATTTCGAGGAAATATGATGCGCCTATGATTGAGGAATATGAAAAACTGATCAAAGAGTTTTATTCGCTGCCAAAGGTGGTGCCTCAGCCCACGTACCTTGAGCTATGCCAGTACCCGTACCGCAGGTTAAAGGAGATTTGCAGCAGGATGCTCAGCTTCTTTCTTCAGCCTACGGCAGAACACGGCATGGATGAATTGTTCATCCAGTCGCTTGCCCAAACCTTGCAGGAGGACCTTGAGTACCGCACTGGCAATCTGAGAGTGATCGTGGAGGACAACGCAGAGGGGAAGCGTATAGACCTAGTGGTGGCAGGGGAGAATTTCGTGATCGGGATTGAGAACAAGATCACTGCAGGTCTGTACAACCCGCTGGATAAATACAGGGAAAAGCTCAGTTCCTACCAGAAGGAGAAGGCGATCGGCGTCGTCCTCTCACTGAGGAGGGTGCAGCGGAGGGAGGAAGTCGATTGGATGCGGGAGAACGGTTTCGTGAATATCCTTTACTCAGAACTGTTCACTAGTGTAAAGCAGAACATAGGCTTCTACCTTGGCAAGAGCAGCGACAAATACCTTATATATCTACAGGACTTCATCAAGACAATAGAGAACATGGAAGGCAACAATACCATGAACCAGCCCTTGGCTGACTTCTTCTTCGATAACGCCGAGAAGGTGGATGAATTGGTCAAGCTCTACAATGAGTTCAACAACAAAATTACCCAAATTCGGAACCAGCACATCAATTCCCTCCGAGAAGCCATGTCGGAGAAGACTGGGGAAAACTGGTGGATTTGGTCAGGCTTCGACCTTGGGTTTACCTTCCACGATACCGAAGGTCGCAAGCTTGGTATCGAGTCGGTGTACGAGAAGGAGAAGCGAAACCCTATCGGGAGGTTCAATATTCAGATCACCGCATGGAATATTAAAGACTGGGATTACTTCCGCAGCGCGGTCACCCCGCTTTTCCCAGACAATGAGGTGCAGTATGGCGGCGGGAAGGCCAATTTCCGTCTCGACCCAATGTTGAACCCGACCGAGGAGCAGATAACGGAAAGGCTATTTGAAATATATTCTATCCTGAAGCATAAGGTTGTAGAGCCTATTATTGAAATACAGCTAGAAGCACAAACTCTCAATTAATCAATAAGGGAAGTGAGAGTTTTTGACAAAGATGACAGAGACTACCTGAGCTGGATGAATGCCAATCCTGCCGCTTTCGTGGTTAACACCGAGAGAAGGGGCAACAGTAGATACTATGTGATTCATCGATCTGGCTGCCCCCATATCGCCATTACCAGCGGCCAGACCTATGGTGCCTTTACAGAGAGGAACTATATAAAGCTATGCTCTCACGATCCAGGAGAGATAGAGGGCTGGCTTCAGCAGGAAAGACCAAATTTCATTTCCATAACCAAGGAGTGTAAGACATGCGCCCCTTCAACTGGTGATGGTGCTTTATCAAATTCGCAGGCAACGGTGAGTTTCGAAAACATCGGGATCGGCGAAAGGTATGACAGGAACGTCCTTGCCTCTCTCTGGGGATACCAAGGCCGCCAAGCCATTAGCCGAGGGGTAGTCGCGCCTGCCAATTCAAAGTCCATCATCCTTTTCGTCACAAGCGAAAAACAAGCATCCCTTACCCAGTACAACGACTACATAAGTGCCGATTACCTATACTGGGAGGGGGAGGAGAAGGGGAGGAGCAACAATAGGATCCTTAACGCGAAACAGGCGGGTGACACTATCCACCTGTTCTACCGCGAGAAGCACCACACGGATTTTACCTATATGGGCTTGCTGGAGCTGGAGAGCGCGGATGTCTTCACTACTCCTATGTCGGCAGTATTCAGGATCATAGGGAGTGCCGATACGGAGATATTGGATCCTGTTTTACCACTTCCTTCAAATGTCCATGCCACCACACGGCAATCTATAGTCTCCAGCCGAGTCGGTCAGGGAATCTACAGGCAGAACTTGGTTCGGCTCTGGCAGACATGCGCGGTAACGGGGGCTGGCCCGCTGGGTATCCTTGTCGCTTCCCACATTAAACCATGGAGGGATTGTGACAATATGCAAAGGCTGGATCCGTACAACGGCCTACTTCTGACACCCAATCTGGACTCGCTCTTCGACAACGGCTACATCAGTTTCCAGGGTGACGGTACCATCATTATCTCCAAAAGTCTTTCATATCAGTCCTGTAAGCTGCTTAACATCACTTTAGGAATGCGGCTTAGGAGGGTATACCCTCAGAATTTATCTTATCTGGAATACCATAGAGAGGAAGTGTTCAGAAAGTAGCGGACTGAACCGCAAAAACCATGGTATTTGATCTGTGTAGTATATAGAGACCAACTTTCTGGTGGATCCATTCGTTTTGATTGACACCAACTGTAATCAAGCTGTTGGTGTCAATCAAAACGGTAGATTATGAGGAAAAGGATACAGAGTTACTTGGTTGTGCTCCTGATAATGGCAGTAGGGTGTAAAGAAACCGAGGTCACGCCTAAGAAATCAACCGATCTTCCGCTGAGCGAGCACCTTACCTTAGGAAACCCCAGTGGGGCCACAGCAGAAATCACGGACTACAATAACTATCTGATGCTCAAGCCGCAGTTCGTTCTCTCCTACAGCAGAGACCGTGGTACCCCGAATTGGGTTAGCTGGCACGTAAGCTCCGACTGGCTTGGAAATGCTGACCGCCAAGACGACTTCAGGGCTGACCCGAGCCTTCCAACTGGCTGGTATAGGGTAAGTGCCTCCAGTTACACGGGAACAGGGTTCGACCGAGGTCACAACATCCCCAGCGCGGACAGGACAAAGACGGTGGAGGACAACTCCTCCACCTTCCTGATGACCAACATGATACCCCAAGCCCCGAACCATAACCGCCAGACATGGGCAGCGCTGGAGGATTACACGCGCGATCTGGTAGGGACAGGGATGGAGGCATATGTGATTATGGGATCCTATGGGGTAGGAGGCACAGGGGCAAATGGTGCAGCCAGCACCATTGATAACGGGAGGGTGACGGTGCCGAAGAACTTGTGGAAGGTGATCGTGGTATTGCCTCAGGGTAGGGATGATCTCGCCCGCATCAACGAATCCACGCGTGTAATAGCCGTCAATACTCCAAACTGCAATACTGTCTCCGCAGACTGGGGAGGGTACAGGACATCGGTGGATGCCATCGAGCAGGCCACAGGTTATGATCTACTCTCTGCTTTGCCTGAGCAGTTGCAGAAAACGCTGGAATCTAAAATTGACAATGGCCCAACCCGCTAAGTTTTTTGATAATGAACCGAAACTATAGATGAGTCCTATGGATACTTCCAGTGCAGACAAAGAACAGGTGATGAGGAATCTGAGCGAGCTTACGCAGGGCCTGTATTTTATGAGTGAGAGCGACTATCCTTTGGAGCCTTTCACCGTCACTGCCGTGAAGGAAGATGAGCTTTCCCCTGATGAATTGCGGGGCTTCGCTGGGAAGCCTGCTGACGCTAATGTGGAGGTTGTGGAGTTGACATACTTCCTCCGCAACATGACGAAGGTGCCGCCAGAAGCGGATCCTGCGAGGATAGAGACTACGCTGCGGTTTCAGGCACTACAGGATTTCATGGTCAAGAGCTTATCCGATGTGAAGGTGTACAGAGTTGGAAAGGTTGAGGTGACCGCCTTGGCCTTAGGATCAACGTCTAGTGGTGAATTTGCTGGT
The DNA here is from genome assembly GCF_008271745.1 of Rufibacter glacialis. Lineage (GTDB taxonomy): Bacteria > Bacteroidota > Bacteroidia > Cytophagales > Hymenobacteraceae > Nibribacter > Nibribacter glacialis. The sequence continues at coordinate 330,906 of NZ_VKKZ01000023.1, forward strand.
TTTAGAACAGTCCTTATAGAGACCTGATGTTTGGTTAACCTGACCATCTAATTTATTTTCAGTTTCAGATCCTTAGTCTAATCTTGCCATGAAAAAGACTTTCCATGGATTATGGTAGGCCTTTTTCATTGGACTGAGCCGCACTGCTAATTTTGATAAAACAGGCTTTACTTCATGTATCAGGCTGCTTCAGCGATCGGTGATGCAAGTGTACGTAGTACTTTCAATCCTTTTTCCTGCCGTCATAAAGACCGATTTTATCGAATGGGCTTGACCAGTAGACCTGATGGCTGACCATCTCCTTAAAACTCGATTTTGAGCCTATGAAGCCTTCATTTTTTGAAGTTCTGAAATTCACCGTAGCGAAGCCATCCTGGCTTGTAAGGTCTCTCCCCAAGCTATCGAACCCTATGGCACTGCTCATACCATCACAGAGGTTATCCTTCGCGAACTTATCCTTCCAATATTAGGCATTTTATAGATCATTTATAAGCACCCCTTATACGGTTCATCGTCAACTTGCCTACTGATGCATTTACATAGGCTGAACAACTTCTATTATAAATTCAATCAATTCATTTTTTATACTTATTGGAAAAGTGCTAAAACTGAGACAAGTATGATATTTATATTTGTTATGATCGGGAAAAATTGTTAGTTAACTACAAATTTAATATTGAAGATGTAAATTAAAATAATTATAATATAATAGCTTTAAAACGGCAGAAACACGCATTAGGCTAAAAAAAGTATAAAATAATTTTGTCATTTATTTTGTTTATTACAAATCTTCCTATACATTTGTAGCGTTGGGATAATACAATATTAAGATTTTTAAGATTTGATTCGGGTACAATGGAAGCACTACAAGGATGGCGAGCGGCTTGATGTTTAACAAACATGATATACATAAGTGGAGAGAATGCTAACTATTAAATGTTTGGTCATAGTCTGTAACGATGGTTTCCATATTTATGCGCCGCATTATCACTTTGTGTTTTGTCCTTGAGCTCAAAAAAGTAGTGAGATTAAACCTGGAAAAATTGTCAGCCTTTTCGCATTTGTGTCATATGGCTCGAAAGCCTATAATAATCCATGCGAAACGAGCGGCTCGGGAACCCATAATTATAACCTTTAACTTTTAAAATTTACAACGATGACAACAACACAGCTTCCACCTAACCAAAAACTAGAGCAAGAGATCCTAAAAGCTGGCCGTTCTCAATTCAAGCGTCCTATTGTTATAATAGTTAGTAGTGAGCTTTTGTCAAAAAGAGAGGCTGCCTTGGATACTCTATTGAAACTAGAAACTCTTTTCAGTTCGAACTTTCCAGTCATAGAAAATAAATTCTTGATTCTTTTTTACGACTTAAATGAGCTGGGATTTACAAGGGATCAATATTGTTTTTCAACTGATAATGGATTGGTTAACTACCTAAAAGATAATGTTTTTGATGAGGGGTGTAACGGTATAATATCTCACTGTATTAATAAAATACTTGCTGATTCTTTAGCTTATAAACAAGGTGTGCATTCAAGTGGCTTGGATTTAGTCGGAGATAAAATAGACGCCTTTCTTGATGGAAAGTACCTTGAATTAGGGTTAACGAGAATGCAAGCTTTTGCCTTTAACAGCTTACAGCATACTACTAGCAAAACAAATGACAGGAGAGCACAGCAGATATGTAAAGCCACATATAGGGAATTAGAAGTAGAGCTTTTAAACGCCAACGGACTCATAGCCCTTCCCGATGAATTCATGAAAGTTACACACTCCGTGCTTCCTCCCTTATATAACCGTGCTGTTTGGTGCTATGCAAAAGGCCATATCTATAAAGCGGAGGGAACAACCTTTGAAGCCGATATCTTTAAACTCAGAAAATTGCATACCCTCGAAGAGCAGAAGATAATGGGGCACACTTCTTTTACCCCTTTTTTGAGAAGAAAACGGATCGGGAACCTTTTAAAAGGCCTGTAAAATGAAGGACGTTTTAGAAAAAGTTGCTGTTAAAAAAGGCGAAACACCTGAGAAAGCGTTAGAGAATGCTGGGTACACTATGATTGAGTGGTTGTACTACAAAGATGGCGTGTTCTTTTGGTTCGGTGACGGGCTGAGCGCGAACATGAGAAATAGAAACCTGATTATAAGGCAGCGGCATGTGGATAAACTCAATGCAGAACAATTGGCTTGGATGCACCGCGAACACCGTGTGTTTTTTAGAAAAGAAAAAATAAGAAAACTGCTTAAACTCTGGAACAACCCAGTTTAGTCGTCTTAGCTGCTCCAGCAGTATTGTGATATAGACTAGCAACTGTGGGTTTTCTCTTACATATTTCGATAATGCTTGATACGGTCTTCAAGAACGTCGGATATTTGATCTTTCAACCGCTCAGGACTTAAGACCAATACACCTTTCCCGAACCCAAGTATTGTCGAGACCAATTCATAGTTGAGCACCACCCTGAGCCTGATCCTGAACTCCTTGCCGTCATCCACGAGCGTCTCCTGCGAGCTGTGAAGGTGCTGTGTCTTCACGTAGTTGCCGTCATGCGGTGAAAAGGATAGAATCACCTCAGTCACCTCACTGTCCTCTAAAGAGATCCCGATAGTATTCCTGAAATACAGCTCGGGGTCAAAATCCTTTGGCTCCACATACCTCGTACCCTCGGCAAAACCAATACTAACGATGCGGTCAAGACCGAACTTGCGCAGTTTACCGTCCTCGTGCTGGAACCCTAGCAGGTACCACCTGTTGCGGTACTCCTTGAGCAGATAGGGGCTGACGGTGCGATCTTTTGGCAGGGGTTGGTCAAAGCTTCGGTGAGATAAAGCGATCGGCTTTCTGCTCCTGATGGACTCGATGATAAAGTCGATGTGTTCATTGCCCACGGAGTAGGGTGCCTTTTCGAAGTCGATGAACCTGAACGGCTCCTCCGCCCCTTCTTTCCTGATCTGGTTGACCAAGGTGATCACCTTGTCCACGGTAGAGGCGAAACCGCTGAGCACCCTCACATGCCTGTACTGGCTGAACGTGGCGGCGGCCATTGCCAGCGCGGCGATCTCCGCCTCATTCAGCGGGAGCTTCTCTATGGAATAGTCAGGTTCCGTGTAGACGTAACCGTCGAACTTCTTCAGGTACTTGATCGGTGCCTTATAGTTGAGCTGGGTACAGTGACGCATCAGGTAGATATCATTGTCCAGCGTTCTCTCGCTCACCATGATGTCACTCTTCTCCAGAATACGGGCAATTAACTGCTCCTTCGACCAGTACCAGCCAGTCTTGTTCCTGAGGCACTCATCAATAATCCTCATCCGCACCAATGCTTGCTTACTTTTAGGCATATTGATTTTATTTTTAGAAAGTTAATAATAAAAAGATGAACGCAGAAACATTGCGTTCATCTTGTGTAGCTTTGGCTCATTACCTGGTATTAAAGTCACATGCTATTCCTGTTTGGGGCTATAATAAACCTGATCAGATGTAGGTCGAACTATTAGAAAAAATTTTAACTATAATGGATATCTATAATTTATGGCAGATTCAAAAATAAAGTATTACCCAGTAGACAACGGAGATATGTCGCTGATCCTGCTCCAAGATGACACGTCCATCCTTGTGGACTGTAACATCAGGCAGAGTTCAATCGGCAGCAACGACTCGAAGATTTATGACGTCAAGAAAGACCTTCTCTACTCCATTAAAAAGAGAGACTCTAATCCTTTCGTGGATGTATTCGTCTTGACTCACGGCGATTGTGACCACTGTAGGGGCTTCAAAAGCAATTTTTACCAAGGAGACCCGACCAAGTACAGTGCTGAGGACAGGAAAGAGAATAAAATCCTGATTGACGAGATGTGGTTTTCGCCTATGATCGCGGAAGAGCACACCAACGATGATGAGGACGCCTACCAGCAAGAAGCAGAGAGACGAATCGAGTTGCACCGCAAAAAGAGCGCGGACAGAGACAAGACTGGTAACAGAATCAAAATTATAGGTTACGACGGTAACAAAGACTATAAAGACATAGACCATCTCCGTGCGACCCCTGGCACCGTGGTGGATGAGTTCAACGGCAAAAAGCAGACAACATTCTCAGTATTCATCCACGCGCCGTTCAAGGAACACTTAGCCTCAGCGGAGAAAGACAAGAACTCTACCAGTATTGTATTCCAAGCAAGGTTCAAAAATGCCTCCTACGATTCCAAATACGCCTGTCTTGCTATGTTCGGTGGGGATTCTGACCATTACTCATGGGAGATCATTTTGGAGAAAACGAAAAGATACAAGAATGATAAAAAAGAGCAGGCACTTGACTGGGATATCTTCCTTGCGCCACACCACTGCTCATGGTCTTTCTTCAATGACCGACCGCAAGCCGATAACCCAGAACCAAAGGCAAACTCTCTCGAAGTGCTTGATTACAAAAGGACAGGTGGGAAAATTATCGCATCCTGCAAGAAGATACTGGACGAGAAGCCAAACCCTCCTCATTATGAGGCGAAGGAGGAGTACGTGAAGAAGTTAGACAAGGCAGCGGACTTTCTCAACACAGCCGTCTACCCGAAGGAATCCGAGCTGAAACCTATTGAGTTTACCGTCACCAGCGGGGGGCCGACCCTTTCCCCGACGAGTAAGGTTGGTAGTGCGATAGGTTCCGCTGGCGGATTAGGCGCGGCTTCAACGGTGGTGAAGCAGGGCTAAAAATGAGTATGCTATTTAGCGAGGGGTTGAAACCTTATGAGGGTGAGCTTTCCGCGGAAATCCAGATTGGGTTAAGAGAGATACGTGACTTCTTTGGTTTAGAGCAAGTAAGCGTTTTGGCATATGATAAAAATCATATAGCCATACCTGTTACTTACAAGGTATCCATACCTCCACTGGGAACGGTAGGCGGCATAGACATACGTGAAGAGGAGCCTGTTCTTATCAAAATATCCCTCAACAGGTACCCTGACCACGTACCTTTGATCCTCAGCAACCGCAAGGACTTCCCAAAGAAGCACCTTGCACATCTCTATGTATCCAGAACCTCGGAGGAGCCAGGCAAGTTCTGCCTTGTGAGGAACAACCCAAATGAGTGGTTCGCAGGGGTCAGGATGTCGGATCTGCTGGCAGTCGGGGAGCAGTGGCTATTCAAAGCAGCGATCGGTCGGCTCTCCGATGACGGTGAGGAGTTTGACCCCATCCGTCTGGAGCGTTACAGCGGGTACCATGTATACAAATATGACGTGTTGCATGAAGTGGTGCGCAAGGACGAACGGTTCCTGTCAGACCTTGGGATGGCCCTGCTCTTCTCATGCATCCTGAACGACCACGACAAAAAGTACGGGTCATTGACATATAAGACATTGTTTTCCGTGCCTTTCTCACAGCTCGATACAATTGTTAAGGTCATCGAAGAACTGAACACGAAGGCTAAAAGTAAGTCTAATTCACCTCTTCTGTCTATACTTGTTTGGAGGGTAGACGGCGAGATTGAGGCGGAGTACAGCTCAAGTCTGCCGAAGGCATTTGGTGACTTAAGGCAGTACTTCAACCAAAGGGGGATTGATATTGACGCAACACTGGCTGTATTTGAGAACTTAGGACTGCGAGAAAAGCGGGGCCTTCCGATTGTACATGCCATCAAAAGACCAAAGAAGATGGTCGGGTATGGCGGGCATTATGAGTTTATAAACTTCTGTGTACTCACCCCTGAGACAAAGGGGGTTCCAATTCCAGACGACGCCGAAGTTTGGTGCCAGTCTAATTTGGAACCCTTCAGTCCTGATCTGGCAGCGAAATTGTCTGGGGAAAGAAGGTCATCCAAAACCGTTTACATTGGTGCAGGCTCCCTAGGTTCCAAGATGATCATACATGACGCCAGAAGTGGTAAGATGGATATCGGCGTGGTGGATGAAGACAAGCTCCTGCAACACAACCTTGCCCGTCACGCATTGTACGATGATAAGGTGGGGGTGAATAAGGCGGAGGCTATCATCAGGCAGATTTCTGACATGTTTGAAGCCGACATTACCACAGGTTTCCGTGCCTTTGCTATGGCAGTAGAATTTGTTGCGGACAATGTATTCGAGGAGTATGAGTGGCTGGTGGACAGCTCGGCCAGCCTGCTGGTGCAGAATTGGCTCGCAAGGAAGCAGTTTTCAACGTCGCTCAAGGTGAGCCGCTGCGAGATAGCCGATGACGGAAGGCTCGGGCTGCTTTACATAGAGGGTGAAAATAGAAACCCCCGTATCGATGACTTAATCAACATGGCTTATTTCTCTGCCATCAGCAACGTTGCACTGGAGTCTTGGAGACGGCGCGACTCAGAAAGGGAGTTTAGCACGATTGATGTTGGGTTGGGGTGCAGCTCCACTACTACCGTAATGCCAGACGATATTATATCCTTTCATTCATCGGTGTTCTCCAGACTGCTCCACCAAGAACAAAGCAAATCTTCGATTGGGGGTGAAGGATTGATTTACCTAAGCCAAATTGAGACAGAGGGAATCCCGAGGTTGCACAGCGAAACTATCACTGTACCCGCTTTCGAAAGTATGTCGTGTCAAGAAGGAAGCGGTTGGGAGATCAGGATGGCGGCAGGTACATCCGCAAGACTCCTAAGCCTTTGCAAACAGAATGCTCGGATAGAGACAGGAGGCGTTTTAGTGGGCATGGCCAACTACAAAACCAGTACGATCCATATCTTCGATTTAATCGAGGAACCGCAGGACAGTAAAGGAACCTGCACTGGATTTATCAGGGGGGTGAAGGGGCTGTCCGAGATTATAGAAGCGGTCAAAGAAAAGACGGGAGGGCTGGTTGGCTATATCGGCGAGTGGCACTCCCATCCAATGGATCTGGAAGGGCTGAGTGCCAGAGATAGGGCCACCATAGAAGAGCTGGCGGTAGTGAACAGAAAAGTACCTATACCTACCTGTGCGGTTATCGTTACCAACCGCAAGATCCTGCCGTTCATTTTCCTATAGACTCTGAAAGCGTGTTGGTTATAAAGGGGCTAGGACGGCTATAAAAAAGTACATTTGATAAAAATCACCAATAGATTCTCAAGTAATGAACTTCAAAGCATACGATATCCTATCCTCTCTTATCCCAGGGTTCTTGATGTTACTTCTATTCCTAAAGCTGGGGAAGATGCCGTTTGACAAGGATATGGTTGTGCCTTATACCGCTGTCGCGTTCCTGCTGGGTAACGTGATGAATACACTGTCCAGTTGGCTGGAGGACTTCTTCTTTTTCACGTGGGGGGGAAAGCCCTCTGTTCGGTTGTTGGAGGGGAATGGGATCTGGAAGGTTCGGTTTTATTGCAGCGAGGAGGCCAAGGCTTTACTTATTGCCGAGGGAAAACCGAATGCCTGTAATGATGAACTTTTCTCAATAGCGATGAGATACGCGAACAGCCAAAAAGATCCAAGGGTGGAAGATTTCAACACGGCTTACGCTTTTGCTCGGGTACTGTTAACGACGGTATTTATTGGATCGGCGGTGTTGATTGTCAGAAATTATATGGATTGGAGATATTACGCTATACTTATACCAATTCTGTTTACCGTTTGGCTACGGTGTAAACAAAGAAATTATTATTATGCTCGTGAGATATTGACTGTGTACCTGAAAATGAAGACCACCTAAGGTTGATCGCTTTAGGTTATTTAAGAACGAATGTATTATCAATAAGTAAGTGACCAACTTTGGACTTTTACCTACCTTTAAAACCAGTCCCAGTTGATATGGATCCACCCCTTGAATACAGATGGGCAATAGCCCACGGGTTCAAATTGTTGACGCCTTGGCATTTGGTTGAGCCAGAAGCAAAGGCTCAGTTGAGGAGGGAGTTCCAGTTGGAGACAGGAATGGACATCCTACCGTTTGCAAGGAGGCAGGACAATGACGAGATCGCAGGCTTCCCCGTTAGCGGATCCAATGTCCAAAGCACCCTACTGACGGTTCACTTGACTTGGTTGGGAAGGAGAGAGGAAGGAGGGTATCCCTCTGCCAAGTCTTCCAAAGACTTTTTCGACTGGGTGAGCGAGGTCGTTTTCCCTGCCACGAGGGAATGGATGGCCGAAGAGGATCTTGACCTGGTTAGTTAACCCTCACCCATGGCTCCTTTCTATGTTTTGTATGGCAAAGCAAGTTGATCGTCAAAATCCTTTCGGTGGAAGCAGGAAGTAGGAAGTAGCGGTTCGTCCCTCGGGTATATAGTTCTCAATGAAATTTTAAACGCAATAACCCTGTATCACCACCTTAAAGCGATCAAGAGGTGACCAAATCCTTTACCCATTAAACATAAGAGGAGCCATGAGGCTCCTCTTATGTTTGGTTTACTTCCAGTCAGGAAGCGGTATTGATTAAGTAAAGACATTGTGCGGCCCTAAAGCCTAAGGTCTTTGATCCAGCTAACAGGCCACCAGCAGGGATCCCTCTTTCTGAGGGCTTGCCAACTGCCTGAGTTTTTCGAGCAGTTGCCGATCCTCCGCCCCATTCAGTTGGTACATCACTTCCCTTGCCTGAGCCTTTAACTCCCCTCCAATAGAAAGCCTGAAAAGATACTCGTTGATCTCATTTCCCTGTGCGTCAAAACCAAATAACCTTAGCTGGAGGTAGTTCCTGTGTAGATAGGCTTCCAGGGTGGCATAGATTTTATTCTGTCTAGGTTTACTGGTTTGGTTTATCCAGTGGTGCCCGCTTATATAGTCAAGCATGTAAACGATGTGGGCGATCCCAGCCTCGAAGTGCCTTTTCGTCTCTGTGTAGAGATGGGAATTCTTGCCGCCCTCGCTGACCGTCATCTCCGTGGGCAAGGTCAAGACGCAGTCCTTGCTGAACAAACGCCTTCCCCTTTGGCCGAAGCTTCGGTTGTTGACTGGTGGGAGCGGGGTGAGGTTATTGCTGACGTAGGAGTTGAGTAGATAGCCTACAAGGGGAATCAACCGAAGGTAACAGATAAACCTTTTGGTGATGTTGCCATTCCTGCTGTCGTAAGTAGTAAAACATATCCTTCCCTTTTCGTCGAGGCGGTGGGTTACCTTCATGAATGGGTTCTGGCTTTCTTCCTTGATATCGGCGAACAAGGCAAGGACATGTTGGTTGGAGTGGGCTGAGTAGTGGCTTTCGCCTTTTGTCAGATCGATCTGGTTCATTTCTGCGGCCTTCACGGTTTTGTAGAAGGGGCTTTTGTGGGCGATGCCGAGTATTAATGTGTTCATGTCAATTGGGTTTAGTGGTAAAAATTGGTTAGAATATTTTGTTGGGCCATTCAGGTGTTAGGTCCTGTTCTGGTTTGTGAAGGTTATATCCTGCCCATGGGAAAAGTTTGATGGGAGGTATAAATAAAGTTATCCACATAAGAATGGGTTAGGGCAAGCAGCCAACCAATGGACGATGAGCCTTCGCAGAGCATTAGGGTTTAGACCTTCGGCTGCGATGGGTTAGCAGGGTGCATGGTTGTGGACTGGAGGCAGGAGGTGACGTCCCCAATAGAATGCCCGAACAGCATCCTGCAATAGGAGAAACCCTCAGCGTTCGGCCTTAAAGCGAAAAAGGAGCCATGTAGCTCCTTTTCCGCTTTGAAAAAATCAAGTATATCTGGAGGGGTTGGAAACCTTTCCAAACCCCAGGCTTGGCCCTTATGGCAATGTCTGGGCCTAAAACAAACTCATGGAGTCAAGGATGACCCTACAGCCCAGAACCGATCCCATCCAGGGTTTCCCACCCCACTGTTTATACTCTATGAAAAGGGGCTTACCCTCCCCATGCTCGAAACCCTCCACCGTCCCGTGCATCTCTCCGCCGAGCCTGAGTTCGAATTTGTACAGTACCTTGGTTTTTCCCTCCGAGTTAAAGGTGTAGATGGTCATTGTGACAAGGTCTTGGTAAGTTTCCTCGTCAATCACCGCCATGATATGTGCGTATAATGCCCCTTCCCGTGGGGTGAGACCGCGGTCATACCAAGTGTACCCCGTGGTCTCCCCTAATACGTGCACCATGTGGGCGATACCTAACCCGAACTCCTCCTCAGACTCGGTATAGAATCCATAGCGGTTACGTGCGGGTTCAGAAGTGAACTCGGTGGCCTTTGAGTACGGGGTATTGCTGTCCCAGACCCCCAAGGCCCATGCTTCGTACCTGCTGTGGTTGACGGGTGGCAGGTGGGAGGGGACCGAGGTGATTTTCGTGCCGAACGCGGATTCGAATTCGCCTTTATACCGCAAGTCAAAATACCTTCTGATCGGTCGTTTATCGGTCCAGTCGGTGGAGGCGAAGCAAAGCCAATTATCATTTTCAATAGTGTGGGTCACGGGCTTTACGCTTAACTGGCTATCGAGCATTACCACATCCGAGATCCCGACCAATTGCTCAGGGGTAAGACCGCGGTAATACTCTTCATTCAGGTCTTTGTCGATGGTATTGTAATCGGTAAGAGCCATTTTGGTGTAGAGGGGACTGGTATTCAGTATGTCCTTTAGGCTGAAATCCATTTTGTGTGGGTTTGGGTTTATGTTTATATTTTGGAGTTTATGTGGTTCCCTGTGGCCACCGAGCCAGTTTCCCGAGATGGGTTCACTGGTGCCGCCCGCCCAACTCCCTCAAGGTCCAGCGACAACCCTTATATCCCAGAAAAAGGAATAGTTTTAACTGGCCTGCATATTTATTTTTGCTCCACCCTCGGCACGGGCAGCCCCAGCCCCCTGAAGGTATCCTCGATCACGGCCCTGAAAAGAGGCGCGTCGGACGGAGCTATCAGGAAGCTGTCATGGATGGTGGTGAAGGGCTTGTCCGTATGGTCGGCGGCGCGCAAGGCCACCATGTCGATCAAAATGCGGCTCTCCAGCCGCTGGAGGAGCTGCGGGATGGAATAGATCGGGGCGTCTGGGTTCCCCCCCAATCTGTTCCTCTTTTCCTGTTTCTTTGCCCAGTTATTTATATTCTCGCACAGCTTTATCACGTTGGGGTACCGCTCACACAGCACCTTCTTCTCCTCGGGTGACTGGCCTGAGCTGCTGAACAAGGCCCTGAAGCAGAGATCCTTCACCGCCGCCTTGCCCAGACTCCCCCCATATCTTCCCATTATCGTCGCATAGATATTGTTACCCAGCGAGGCGTCCACGAACTCCCGCACGTCGGCATATTTTTCGTAGGACGCGCGCATGGTATGCATGACCTCCCTGAGCCTGAGCGGCGACATGCCCCTTCGGAGCACCTCCGTGCACTGCTCGGGGTAGTGCACCATACAGGCGAAGAAGAAGAACTGGGAGGCTTTCAGGTCCAGCTCCGTGGCCTGTTCATAGCCTATTCGCTGGAACTGCCGCAGCTCCCGCTTCGTCTGGGTGTAGGAACTGTGGAAACGCTCCCCGTACGCGTCGGTGGGGGTGATGCCCAGCTCGCCCGCCTTCATGGCGTGCACCTGCACGATGGCTTTGTTCAGCTCCTCTTGGCTGGGGAACTCCTGAGGGTTGGCCAGTGCCCACGCCGTGAACCCGTCCGCTTCCAGTCCCGCCGCCAGCCTGAAGGCGTCCTCCTTGAGCCTGCTCCTGAACTGGTCTTTGAGCAGTTGCTGTTTCCTATCTTGCTTCTTTTTGAACAACCTCAGCAGCAGGCGTGGGCTTCCGTACTCCACCCGCTGGAACATCCGCTGGTCCCCCTCTTTCCTCATGTGCCTCGGTTGCCACTTGTAGGCTTTGGCGAAGGCGTTGGGGCAGAAGCTCTCCCGTGTGTCCTCCAGTCCCTTGGGGTGGACGCTGATGAACCTCGCATCTATGAAGAGCTGGAGGTACTTTCTGTAGTGGTTTCCCACGTAGAGGATAAGGTCATGGCTGTGCAGGTTGGCGAACCCAGCAGAGTAGGCCGCCCTGCGCTTCTGCTCCTTGCTCACCTTGCAGCGCAGGATGATCAGCAGGGAGGAAAGGGAGAGTGCCCTGTCGATCTCGAACTTAGTTTCAGTGTCTTTCCAGTGTTTGGCCGCCGCGGCCTCTATGTCTTGGGTAGTGACGTTGATGGGGAGCCAGCCGTGGCTCATCCAGCTCTCTGGGTGGCTGACCTTCAGCGCCTCCAGTCTCTTTATGTACGTGATGCCCTTGGCTTTTCCTCTGGCCTTGCCGACCGCCTTCCCTTTCGCCTTTCCCTTGTGCATCCCCTTGGTGCTGGGGCGCACTGGCTTTGCTAGCCATTTCTGATTGCTGGAGTTATAGTACCTTCCAGTCTTTGGGTGCCTTTGTCCGTGTGTGTATTCCATATCTTGGTTTCGTTTCCTGTTATATCACACCGATCGGGAAAGTTGGGTACGAACCCAAAAAAAAGTTTCATTGACTTTATTGATAGGAGAGAGGGAGGAGGGAAATAGATATTATGGTGGTTTGGTTTTGTGGTGTTTGGGGGTGGGAGAGGTAAAGCCTGAATGCTCTTATGTATTAAGAGCCATGGAAGGAACTATACTCCTGTTTTATGTTACCTGTGTCACCGCAGCCCCAAGGGCGGTGACACGCAGTAGACGAACTATTATAGATGGAGTTTGATGAAAAAGGATCTAAATGGTTGAAGGGGTTTGGGGAGTATAATGCATCCATGGGTTGATATACCTTTAAAAGATTGATATGCCTTCAGGCGGTTGCTCCACCGAGAAGGAGAAGACATGAAAAAGGCGTCAGCATAAACCGACGCCTCTTTCTTATATCACTCATAGGCAAGAAGCCTTGCTATCCTCAGTCTGCGGGTTACCTGTAGCTTCTCACCGTCCAGTTCCCTGCGTCTCCTGTGCGCCGCTTTCCTCTCCAGCCCTCTCTCCAGCACGACCACGTCGGCGATAGGCTGGGTGACGGTATCGTTCGACAGCAGGTTTGTCCAGTAGTCGAAGGGGGACTCGGTGTGCCCCACTCGGAAGCACTGTCCGCGCTCGTCCAGCACTGCCACCACGTAGTAGTGGCCGACTGCCTTTTGGATTAGGCTGAGCCTTCGGTAAGTGTCGGAGAGGTGCAGGCCGTTCATGCGGGCGATGTTCTCGTTGTTCACCCTGATGTGGTTTTCCCCGTGTTCCTCCTTTGTCTTGAAGTATTCGCTTGGGGAGGGTATCAGTATTTTCAGTTTCATGTTCTCTGTTATAAAGGTTTATACTTATTTGTCCAAGGGGAGTAGGCTGGTCTGTTCAGTCCAAAACAGCTTATTCACTGACCCTATAATTATATAGCGGAAGCAGGGAAAGTTGTGAAAATAGGGCGGGTATACTTTGCCAGGGGTCCTTTGGCATAAAGGCGGAATTTAAGCTCTGCGCTGCTTCCTATTGGGATTATACCGATTGTGGAAAGAAGGTTATCCCTATGACACGGGACGGCAAGGGAACGGGGCCTCTCCAGTCGCATTAGGTTGGGGGTGATCTTTAGCTGGCGGTGCAACCTTAACTTCAGGGAGGGAATCCAAGGGCTGATGGGCACCCACAGGGAAAGTGAAAATAATTTTTGTCGGCATTTCAAACTTTCCCGATCGGCCGTCTATAAAGGGTATTACTAACCTTTTAAAGACAAAGAATCACAATGAGACCTATCAAGAACCGTCACAAGAAGCTGGCTACGATGATAATAAGCAATGTAAAAAGAATTAGGGTATTTAATCTGTTTGACGAGGAAACCGAGGAGGTTGCCCAACAGGTGATCGAGTATATCCCCACTGGGGAGACCATGGACATGGAGGAGGTCTTTATCGCTATGGATAAATTGGTCACACCTTTTGGTACCTACTTCATCCACCCTGATGGGAGAATGTTCCTTTCAGAGGAGTTCGCGAATCATCTAATGTCGGCCAAGCAAGAGTACCTTTCCACGGAAGAGTTCGAGCGAATGAAGGTAACGGCGGGTGACATATTCACCATGGAGAAGGTCGGCTCGAAAAAGGGGGCTAAGCATGCCATCGGTTCCAGCGGGGTGTACCGTTAAGCCGCCTAAGCAGGGGGAAGGGGTCTATAACAGGCACTTTCCCCCTTTTTGCGTAAACCTAAGCTGTCATAACCACTAACCCAACTATCATCGCATTAAGGGAGACAATAGCTACTTATCCAAGTTCAGCTATGCCTGTACTCTGGGTAGTGGTTTAGTCGATGTCCCCGAACCTAAAATTCAGCGGAATGAACCCCAAGCCATTGCAGAAGCCGCAGCCCGTATTATAGCAGCTCGGGCATCGGTCGGCTTTCCTGTTCAACAGGAATTGCCATGGGTTTGTTTCTACTTCCGCTTCCACCTCCCTATATTCCTTTCCACTCCTGTCTAGCTGGAGTAACTCCCCATCTTTTCTAGCGGCCGCTAAGTCACCTTTAAACGGGTGCAGCTCAAAATAGATTGGCTTGAACACCTCCTTCCCATTCCCATCGACGGCCCCATAGAGGCCCGTTCTTGGGTCAACTGTTTTCACAAGCCCATGGCCTAGTTCGCTGTAAATCAGTGTAATCATCTCTCTCTTTCCTTTTCAGCTATATATCCCAGAGGGGGGTATCCAGTAGAAAAAAAGTAGAAAAAAAACGGGGAAAAGGGTTTTCTGGGCCATGGCCTTGATATATACTTTAAACATAAATCTATATGGGAAGCAATTTCAAAAGCATCAAGGTCTACGCAAGGACGTGGGAGAAGGTAGGGTATATCCGCGCTTCGTTCAAGGCAATAGGCTACCACCTGAACCGAAGCCAGTGCATGGACCTCGGGTTGGATTTGATGGTGAGCAGTGTCAGGAACCAACTGGCGAAAATGAAGGAGGGCAAGGATGGAAAAGCCAAATAATTTCCTGTGGGAGGACGAAAAGTACAGGTATCTCGCCACCATAAGCCTTTCTTCCGCGGAGGAGAAAGACTTCGAATTTGCATATCAGATCAGCTTAGAGGAACTGAAGGATACCATCAAGCGCCACACGGCGCTATCTGCCAAGGCATTCGACCTTACCCTTTACATCAGGCTCGTGGGAGGGAAGCGGGCTGATGAGATGTTGGATATAAGGGTCATGATTGGGCTGTCCACGATGGGTAGTGCTTTCAGGTTTCCGCGGCCCATGGTCATCCAGACCCAGGGTGGGTACTACTATGTCCAATTCGAAAGGGAAACCTATGGGAAGGGGATGTTCTCCTTGGTCTCCTACACGGCTACCCTCGACCGAGATATGGAGAATTATATAGGGCTTCTGGCTGGCAAGCAGTACGGCCACGCCTCCTTTCTATTGATAGACTCGGGCAAGGCGTTCTACAAGGCCCAGCCCATCACCGCCCACTTCTATTTTGCGAAGGATCTTGCTGCCTTCAGGAAGGAACCCACGCCGCCCGCCCTTGGCCACAGGATCAAAGAGCTACCCATAAAACCAATCCAAGAGAAAATGAAGACCGAAGAAAAAGCCATAGAGACACTATATAAATACACTGGTGGGAACGCCACCTTTGACGTCACGGTGAAAATGAACGTGGGTTATACCTCCTCTTACGATTTCTTTTCCAAGGCGGAAGAGCTTGGCAGTCTTATAGATCGCATAATATCGGGGTTGGAGGAACCCGTGGCCGCCAACAAGGTAGAATTTGACATACTGGTGTATTCTACATTGGTCGGGTCACAGAAGCTACATACCACCTGGTGTCGCGTAGGGATCGAACTGGCGACGGTGGAATTCCCAACCGCCAAGATCCCCTTCAAAGACCTTAGTTATCGTGAGCTTGACCTTTCGGAGCGGAAGATCATCCGAGGTTTCAGGGATTTTCCGTATTTGACTTGAAGGAATAGGGAAGCGACTCTGTGGGCGTTGCCTCATTGGGACGGGTTTACCCCTCTGTTAGAGGTGTTGTAGGAGGTGGGCGGTCCTTTGTCGCCTCACCCTCGCTTTCGGCACTTCAAAGTCCATGGTGAACCTGACTTGGCTTCCGAGCTTAGAGCCTAGGCCAATGGAAGTGACAATGAAATATTTTCCCATCCTACGGGTAATTCCCCCGAACACGGCAATTTGGTCCATATGATGGGAAAGACCGAGCTTGTCCTGCAAAAGGCATTTGAAGTTAAAGAGATAGCGGTCGGAGAGTTCCCGAACGTTTATGCCCTCTGGGTACCCGCATGAATTGCCCAGTTCGGAGTTCACCGTCCTAATGCATCCATGGATGAGTTTGGATATTGTGGGATCATCGAGTAGGAAAGATCCACTTTGCTGCTTTTGCTTAATCATCTTTTTTTTATGGCTTATTAATTGTTAAAAGCTTAGCGCCCCAGAGAGGGGCGGGTGCCGTACAGTAAAGCGCGCAGGGGGCTTGACTTTTATTGAATGGTATGTATTTAGGTTTACCAAGTCTAATCTTCTGGTGATGTGAAAGTGGGAAGTAGGGTTTGGCCGCTTCCCCACTTTCCACTTCCAAATTCCAGCAGTTTATCTGTTCAGATCCCTCAGTCTTCCGAGGGCCTTGGGGGTAAGCTGGTGACGGTGTGTATAAAGTATGGGTTTGATATCCCGCTGGGCTATTCTGGCGGTGGATGCTATCTGAGGGTATGTGCGGCCATCATTGAAGAGGTCAATGACTTCAGCAACCTTGCTGGCATTGCCCAAGCTCCTCCCTCCCTCCGCCATTTGCCTGTGTGCCCTCAGGGAACTAGCGAGGAAATACTCCGTCAGCCTTATAGCCCCTTTTACCGCCTCTAAGCCTATGGCACCCTTGTCTTGTTCCGAGGAGGCCCAGTACAGCAGTTGCAGGATCAGGGCGAAACGCAGGCTGTAGTTCTCCAGCTTCCCCCGAATGGACATTTCCATATTGTCCATGTCCTCGGTATAGTCGGTGAATTCGGCCCGCCAGCGCTCATAAAATGAGAAAGCCTCTCGGTCAAGCCCGATAACGGTAGGCAATGGGTTGCCTGAGCCGTCCAAATGAAGCTCCAGCCCCATAAGTCTGCTGATGGTATCCTCATAACCAATGACGGCCTCTTCTGAGACCGTACCGATGGTATCTTTGGATCTGCTGCGCCTAGCCTCTTGGTAGCCGAATAGGAACCGCGCGCTGAACCCGCTCTCCATCCCGTCACCTTTGGCGAACACCGATAGCCGCTCTGGCTGGATGGTGCCTACCATGTTCACGAAGGGCATCTCCACGAACTGCATGGTCTGGGCGGTCTCCCGAGAGTAGACTGAGTTGTTCCAGAAGGACAGGAAGTCATCCCTCGTCTCGCCCTTCAGCCCGCGGATGAACTCGGCAACCTCGTCCTTGAAGATGGTGATAGATCTGCGGCTGTTGGGAAGGGCGAGGGAAAGTGAGGCAGAAGTCAGTTTGTCGATGTACAGTTTCTCCAGCCTTGGCTCCTCGGGCTTCTCAATCCCTAGGCTGACCATTTCGGCCTTGTTGAGTTTCCAATTAAGTAAATTGGTCTGGTATTCCTTTCTCTCCTTAATATAGGTGTCATGTAACTGCTGCTGTCTTTCCCTGAATGGCCTGAAGGCCGCCTCGGCGATATCGGATTTGGCGGTGCCAGGGGGAGCGGTGAGGATGACGAACAGCACGGGTGCTACCTCCTTACCGTTTCCCCTTGCCCTATGCGTGTTCCCGATCGCCGAGGCCGCCGCCGCAAGCGTAGCTGGCCCTGAGAGGGCAGGGTCCCAGCCCCTATAGGTTAGGTTTTCCTCAATGTACTTTCTTAATGGGGCGGGAAAAACATCGACAGGGAAGCCGTTGACGTCGGAAGGATTTGATCCGCTGTGCTCAGAAAGCGGTGCGTGAGGGTTGGGAAGGTGTCTGTTGATTGTCATAAACTTTGCCGTTTTGGTTTCGATGTGACAAAGTTTGCGGTTTGTTTCGGCGACAAAAAGATTAAAAAAGAAGCTTCTTTTTTAGGAAGAAGCGCTTTTTGTAAGTATTTAACTTTCAAACTATTATCGATCGTTTGTCACGATGGATGCTTTGGCTATTCTATCCTTTAGTTTTTTTATAGTATAAGGTTTTACCGCCCTTTCGTTTTTGATCTGAGCTAAAAGGGAGGATAATCCCTTAATAGACTCCGATTCATCCTTCTTGTTGAAAGTCACATGCTTCTCAAGGAACATTGAAATCTCGTTCTCGGTAACTTTCGATTTGAGGAATCCAGCGCTCTCAAGCAATAGAAACAGGGTAATAACCTCATTTTTCCTTAGATTGAATTTCAATTTCAGCTCAACTCCGTTAGTGGGTGGGGAAACCTGAGGATACATGTCTGAGATTGCCTCCTCTACATATTGGATTGTTTTTCCGATATAGCCGCTCTGGATATCAGCCATAGAGTTGAGAAAGGCCATCTTCTCTTCGGGTACACGGTACCTGTGTTTCTCGATCCTTGCCTGCACCTCTTGTCTATTCGAGTCGAACAGTTTCTTTACCTCCTCCAGTTTTTTCTTCAGGTTCCTTAGGTATAGGTCCGAGTTTGATGCCTGTACCATTTCCTCATCCGCTGTATCCTTGAATTCTGTGTATAGTCTCTCCAAAAGCTTCGTGTATTCCTCCTTAGCCTTGTCAATTGTCTCTGATGTTTGGTCGCCGAGGAAATATTCGTTGTAGCTTACGTCTGATACTTCTTCGCGGTATAAATGGTCGATGATTTCAACCTGCCCGTCTGCTAGTGCCTGTAATAGCCTTTCTTTTGCTGACTTTTTACTCATTTTGGTGCTTATGTTGTTATTGATGTTTTGGAAGTAGGGAAGTATGTGCCCTTTTCCTCGGTTCCGCTTCCACTTCCATACTTCCAAGGATGTTATTCTATTTCTGTTTCTGCTCATGCCTGATGTAGCTGTATAGGGTAGGCTTAGTGATCTGCATCATCTGGCAGATCTCATCTATGGAGTGCTGTTTCTCCTCATACAGTCGGACGGCGAGCTTCTTCTTCTGGTCGCTCAGCTTCTGGGGGCGGCCACCCACGCGGCCCCTCGCCCGAGCGGCGGTCAGGCCAGCCATGACCCGCTCCTTGAGTAATCCTTTCTCGAATTCGGAAATTGCCCCGAAGACGTGGTAGACCAGCTTCCCAGTCGCGGTGCTGGTGTCTATGTTTTCTTGAAGACTTCTGAGCGCGATGCCTTCCTGATCCAGATAGGTCATCCACTCGATGAGGTCTTTGAGCGATCTGCCCAAGCGGTCAAGCCGCCAGACGACGAGCGTGTCGCCGCGCCTGAGGATCTCCCTTACCTTATTCAAGCTTGGTCTGCTGGAGACCGAGCCGCTTACCTTGTCGGTGTAGATCTTCTCGCAGCCAGCGTTCCTAAGTGCGTCATGCTGGAGGTCAGCTACCTGTTGGATTGTGGAGACCCTGGCGTATCCTATCTGCATGTGGTTGGTTTTGGTTAAACAACTCGTGGCGCTAAGATAATAACTTACTTTGAATACTTTACCGAGTTTATTTACTATTGAAGATGCCAATAGGAGCTTGGTGAGGCTTTCCCGTTTTCACGGTAGAGGAGTAAAGAAACCAATTGTTTTATTAACTATTGATTTGTAACTTATTAAGTCATTTGTGGCCTATAAAAGAAATTGTGCCCTGAGCAATGGGAAGGAGCCTAGTAAAAAGTTGATTTAAGTTTATATAACAATATTGATTTAATAAATCTTATAGTTATGACATTACTTGATGTGAGTTTTTTTGAAGTTACAAAGTATATCACTCATCCGATTTCTTTGGTTGCTTATGCCTGTGCATTAGTTACCTATTATTTTATATCAAAAAATATTAATGATAGAAAAAAACTTGAAGCCAATCCCGAGGCGTATAGAGCCACCGCTGAAAGACTTGATATAAAGTTTGTTGGCATTGCTAAATCAGAACGTGGCACAGTTACTTTAAGAATATTAAACAATCGCATTCTAAGTCAACTAATTATTGCCTTTTCATTAATAAGTGGGGGATTAATCATTGCATATGTATCAATAAGACATAGTGAATCAGAAAATGAATTTAAACGGAAAGAAGCAGAGGGTCTTCGGGCTGATGAACGTAGACAAGATTCCCTTGATTACATTGAAAACCAAATAAAGATGAATTTAGTTAATGAACGTCAGAAGAGAAGTGTTGATTTAATCATCATGAGGGGAAAAGGTATAATTGACAGTGTTCTCAGTGGCCAAAAAAGAGCTTGGGAGGTTTCATTCAATTATTATAGTAGTGATGTAATGAGGGTGATTAGGGAAATAGAGGTAGCTCGTAATTACGATAATCAATACTCTAAAAGGATAATAGATCGAAGCCTAGAATTTAGGTATACTAGATTTGAAGACCCTAGAAGTCAGAGGGCTATGGATTCTGCTCATGCAATTAATGACACTAGGTTTTATTTGCTTGTATTAGAAGAATTCAGGGAAACATTGTAAGACTGCCCCATGAATTTGAACAAAAATTTGAGCCAGAGCCAAATGGCTGGGGCTTAATGATGACTCACATCATCCTCGCCTTACTCCTTGTTTTCCTGCGCTGACGATGACGACAATCCGCGGCTGCCAAAGGCCACGTGGCAGAGCCTGAACCCTTCCGTGGGCACGAGTACGGGGAGGTGCTCGTACCCGCGGAAGGGTTTGGGTGGTGGGTGCCCCCTATAAGTGCTACAATATGTTTTGGGGCCAGTCTTATGATCAATAAAAGGATGGATATACAAGGTGTCCGCCTCTGACACGGAGAAGGAGGATGCCCCGAAGGTGACGGTGGAAACCTATACCTTGGAAATAAGAAAAGGCGAGGTTCAGGCCCTGGCCACCCCTTGAATTGAGGCCAAGGTCTTCTGGGATTACATCAAAAAGGCCCCAGTAGGGAAAGAGAACAACATATTCCACCAGCTCAAGGGTGACTTTCGCATCACAAGGCTGGACACGGTGGAGAAGGTGGTGTCGGGCACCTTCAGCGGGGTGCTGCATAACACCAGTGATCCCCATGACAGCATCGAGGTTCGGGAGGGCAGGTTCGACGCGCGGCTGAGGCATTGACGGTCGGCAGAGGAGGATGCCCTACGTGCTTGGTGAGGGGAAAGACCGCAGCGGCAACGGGAAGCATACCCAATCCCTTCCAACCTGGCATGGCTGGGGAATCCCTGCCAGAATCATCCAACGGTTCATGCGTACTATGAAAGCAACAGCGGCAATCTTAGGGAAGATATTGACCTAACGTTTTCTTGTCAAAGATGACCCTGTTTAGTACAGAACAAAAATAGATAATCCAGCCGCCATTGTTGGTGTTCCCAGGGGCCAACAATCCAGACGCAGGAGCCTTTTCGCTTGCTAGTGAAAACACGCAGCAAGGGCAAGAGTCAGTTGCGGTTTCTTTACTAAACAGGTTCGATTTTAACGGCATTTTTATCGTAATTTCCATAGAACAGACCCTACCAATGCTATCAAGGACACAATCAACAGGAGGTAGGGCATAAAATAAAAAACTAGGTTCTTATTGTTATATTTGGAGGCAGCGTTCTCGATTAATTGGTTGATTTGGCTAGTTGCCTTGGATGCCCCAGTTTCATAACCTCTAAGCATGTTGAATTCACCGCCAACATAGTTTTCTATAATCCATGGTTCCTTTCCCTCTTTGACCATCTCGGCGTGCTTTTGAATCAGGGCGTTCTTAAGGTTTAAAGGGTTGACATTCTCTAGTATCCTAATGGCAAAGTATATCTCCATCAGGATATGGAAGTCATCCTCATCAAAGGATTTGAAGAAATCCATCCTGGTTTGGGATTTGAAAGTATCGGTCTGTAACCCTCTGTTTAGGGTGAACATATGGCCTTCGTCATGTACTATCCCAGTTGACGCTATTCCACCGAAGTACTCTGATAATTGAAGAATCTCTTCGCGTAACCTTGCCAATGGTAGAATCTGCCTTTTTAAATCAGATATGATAAGTTTCCTTATCTCTCTCTCCTTTACCTTCCTCTCATAGTAAATGATAAACCTTCCTATGCCAAAGGTTAATGCAGAACCCAGTAAAGCACCAATGATGATTGGAAGTAGCTTATTCGGGCTATCCCAAGGTTCAATTTGTGGGAGTGCGGCTAGTACTTGTATAAGCGTTATCATTTATAAATATTGATAGGGCTATATGAAAGGTAGGGGTGAATATTCAGATAAAATTTAATAGAGGATTAGTAAACATTTGATTAAATATCGTCAATCCCAATGATATCCGTATCTATATCACTGCATTTCCCTCAGGTTGTGTTAACCTACATAAGCTCATAGCCCCAGCCTTTACCTCGTCCCTTTCTGGGTTAATTATTTTGCCGATAAAGATCGTTTGACTTAGGCTTCTTAATCCTAGTGTACCTAACAGAATGCAGCCGCATGGGCGGAACAGCCCTGTGGTTCCACAATGACTTGGGAAGATGGTCTGTCGGGCTTTGTAAGCGCAAGTAGGCCTCCAGTGCCTCGCGGACGAGCCGTGGTACCTTTCCCGATTCAGGAGCAGGAACGGGGTGTTTGAGTTGCGCGTGACCTACCAGACGGTAGTTCATTGAGGTGACCAGTTGTTTGTCGGTGCTATATAGAAGGTATTATATAGAATTTGTATAATGCACCCAAATAAGAAATGATAACCTGTCCCATGCGCCTTGCCCTGCTTCCCGCGCTGCTCTTCTCTCTATCCTTCCCATCCCTAGCCCAGGAGAAGGCCAAAGGGTATATCCAGAATAATACCGTCCCCGTCGCAACCATCTCCCCCGACTCTCGCGACTACTCCGATCTGGAGGCCATCGGCAATGCCATCGCAGACTCCAGGATTGTGTTGCTGGGCGAGCAGAGCCATGGGGACGGGGCGACGATGCTTGCCAAAAGCAGGCTGGTGAGGTACCTGCACGAGAAGAAGGGCTTCGATGTGCTAGCCTTCGAGGGCGACTTCTTCGGCCTGAACACGGGCTGGGGCCTGGCCCAGAAAGATTCGGCAGGGGTAAGGGCGTTCCTGACGCGGAACCTGCCGCCCATGTGGTCCTCCACCGCCCAATGCGCCTCCTTGCTGTACTCCTTCCTGCCAGCCACTTACCTGTACGGGAGGCCGATGGAGATCACTGGCTTCGACAGCCAAGTGGGCTACGCCCACAGCAACGCATCGCTGAGGGACTCCATTGACCAGTACCTGCGCCGCCTAGGCGTTCCCTATACCCGCATGGGTAGGTACGAACAGTTGTTCCTTCCCAGTATCACCAGGTTGAAGGAGTGGACGGGTAAAACAAAGGAGGGAAGGGTTTGGATGGAGGGATTCGCGCTCGCGGCGGACACCGTGCTGGCGCAACTCGGCCCCACGGCTTCTGATGACTTCGGTTACCTGATGCTGGAGAACGCCAGGGCTTTCGCCCGCCAACTCCTCGTCTACGAGCAGCCCTTGGCCAGCTACATCGTCAGGGACACGCAGATGGCGCGGAACCTACGCTGGCTGGCCCAAGTGAGATACCCGAACCGCAAGGTCATCGTGTGGGCGGCTAACTCGCATATCATGAAGAACGCAGGCTCTGCCCTCAAGGGACAGGATGCGGCCATCCGATGGATGGGCACCCAGCTCGCCGAAGACCCCACCCTGGAGCGACAGGCCTACACCATCGGCTTCGCCTCGCGGCAGGGAACCTACAGAAACGGCCCGAAGCTGGTCGGGGTGCCTAAGCCGCTGAAGGACGGGTTTGAGACGTGGGTAGCGGACAGCATGGCTTACGGGTTCGTGGACTTCAGGCGGTTCAGGCGGGAGAACCCCAGCCGAAGGGAATTGTTCATGATGAAAGGGAGCAGGCACATGAACGCCACCGCTCTGTGGACAAAGGTCTTCGATGGGGTCTTCTACATCCGCGACATGGAGCCTACCGTTTCCCTGAAGCCCTGACCAGGGCAGGAAGGGCATCCCATTTCAGGAATTATGGAAAACCCGTCAACTCGGCATCCTTGCTAGGAAAGCCCTTTGGCTTGCGCTAAGGCAACTTACACAACCCCACCAACCCATCATAAATAACAAAATATGAGAAAAGCATTACTAGCCATGGGCATGATAGCCCTCGCGGGCTGCGCGACCCCGAAGGTCCCTGCCGCGGCCGACAATACCCAAGGGCACACGCGGACAAGGGAGGTGAGTTCCCTTGACGAAGATACCTATCTTTTGACCGAGACGAGCAGCGACAAGACCTATGGGTACGACAAGGCCAACCCCGTCAAGGTGGGTGGGAGCGGGGAAAGCAGCGGCCCCCGTAACGAGCGGAGGTTCCTCAACGCGCTGCTCGGGCCTAGCGGGGAGCGGGTGGGCTACCATCGGGCGGGGAGCTGCTGCGGCTTCGAGACCCCGAACGGGTTCATGGGTGGGGGCATGCTTGATATTTACAGGGTGTACTGGGAAGGAGGGAAGGACACCCTAAACATCTACCTCAACATGTATGACAGGGGTGACCTGAAGGTGCCCGTGGGGCTTACGGCCAAGAAATAGGGTGTCCGCTAGAGCTTATCCCAGACCTGGGAGACCACCTGATCCGCTGGCAGGGATTCCTTAAAGCTATTTACCTTTCCTATCCCCATAAATGAGACTTGCCGAATTCATTCTCGCCTTCCTCCTGCTCACGGCCCAAACGGCGTTAGCCTGCTCCTGCCTGAAGGCCCCCACAGTGAAGGATAACTGGCGGGCGGCGAGCCAAGTCTTCATTGGCCAGGTGGAAAGGGTGGACACCTCAGGAGGTTTCTATTCCTCAGGCGGGGGTAGTGTAACGCTGTTCACCGTCAGGGTGCTGGAGTCCTTCAAGCGGGAGGTGCACGAGGGCTACCCCTTGAGGACATTCGTAAGCTCAGGGGAAGGCGCGTGCGATAGCTATTTCCGCGTAGGGGAGAAATACCTGATCTACGCATACGGTGATTCCCCCAGGGGCATGCTCAAGTCTTCCCTCTGCGATAGGACAGGGCTGCTGGAGCATATCGAGGAGGGGGAGCTTGAGTTGGTAAGGAAGCTCTGGCAGGAAGCGAAAGGTGCGAAATATGTCTCCTTTGTCAGCGCTGAGGAGTTTGAGCTGAACCTGCTGAGGGCCTCCAACGAGAAACTGGAGGAAAGACTAGGCTTGGCCAAGGCCGCGTTGGCCACCATGGCGGCTGGATTCATTTTGCTTCTGCTTATCCAGTGGAGGAATGGGAAGCTTTAGTAATTGTTTGGTAGGGTGAGGAGCAGGAGTATTGACAGCCAACATCCACTTGGGACAACGTTCAAAATCAAATTGTCCCGACCCGTTCTCAAAGGGGTAAGTAGTGTTAGAATCGACTATCCGACATATACAAAGGCCTCAGCAATACTTGGCTGGCTTAAATACCTGGAACGTCACATAGAATTCCATGATCAGAAAAGCTTAATTTAAGACTCCTGTTAAATTTTAATCGGTGTGCACTACTTGTAAGAGGACACACGATGGCATATCGATCCAACATGCACAAATTTATATTCACTTGGTTTCTTTGGGTAATACAAACATCCTTGGCCATTAGCAATATTTATGTATACCCTAGCGCCCTCTCTGGCCTCTTGAATCTATGGGATCTGCCAGGCTCGCAAATGGTTGGGTTTCAATGAGACGCAATCATGGCTCTACTGACTAATATGGTGCCTGATACTTGGCCTCTGATTTCATTCTAGGTGTGGTGGCCGAGGGTTGTCTCTAGGTCGCGGATCACCGTGTATAGGAGGTGAATCTTAACCTTGCACTCCAGGAACTCAAGGATGTCTCCCTGGCTGGCGTTGGGGTTCACGAACAGAGCTTCGCTGTTGAGCGCGTCAAGCTTTGTCCTTATCAGCGTCTCGTACAGGTGCACCTCGTGCCTGTACCTTGAGAGCAAAACCTCTATCTGGTCCTTCATTGGTTCCTCCATCGTAATCCCGTTACGTAGACCCTCGGGCAAAGATCTAACAGGTGCATCACCCACACTGCCGCCCTAACTACCAAATTGCTTCTGCCTGGTAAATTTTCTCGCGCCATCTGGACGATTAGGGTTACCAATTTGGGTAAAACAGATTAATGGTATAATGTGCTTGTCAGTAGGTTGCGGAGACTTCGTGCCACGTGGGGCCGCAGCATAGCCAAAACCATGTACCAAATCTTGTTTTCTTCTAACACATGAGAAATGAACTCGGTATCTTATCATCTATGTATTTCCTGCTGGGGCTGGCAGCACTGCTGCTGAACGACCTCGTGCTGAAGGGCCTTTACGGCAACTGGCTCACGGGCAAGCTCTCCGATTTCGCTGGCCTTTTCGTCTTCCCCCTGTTCTGGTGCGCCTTGTTCCCTAAATACAGGCTCCAGGCTGTGCTTTTGACTGGGCTTGTGTTCATCTGGTGGAAATCCCCGCACAGCCAGCCTTTCATCGACCTGTGGAATAGCCATGTGCCTCTCCAGATCGGGAGGGTGGTGGACTTCTCCGACCTGATGGCGTTGGCCGTGCTGCCAGCCGCCTTCCTCTACAGCAAGCAGCCGCTCAAGGCCAGCGGGATAAGGGTAAACCCCCTGTTCCCGCTGGCCTTGTCCGCCTTCGCCTTCATGGCCACCAGTAGGGTTTCCAGCGTAGAGGTGAACAAGGTATATGTGCTGGACATGGAGAAGGCCACTCTTGGGCAGAGGCTGAACCTGTTGGACTCCCTCCACGGGGGGGACGGTGTTCGAATGATGGGGGATATTCCCGAGATGGTTTACCTCAAAATACCCAGCGACCTGTGCTTCGATAGAATCGATGCCGCGGTAAGGGTGGACGAGCTTCCCGACGGGAAGACGCTCCTGACGCTGGAGAGCATTTCCCATTCCTGTCCAGAGGGAGACGAAGACGAAGCAAAAGGTATCAGGGATTTTGAGAAGGCGGTGATTGGAAAACTAAAAGGGAAAACGCCCTGAATGCAACTTCTTAGTAGAGCAACCAGAATAAAAAAAGTTTAATGATTAAAAATAGGGTTAATGATTAGGAATATGGAGGATCCGAGGGAAGGCAGGGAGCTTCTGGCCTTGTTCAAGGTGGGGCTGGCGAGCGGCCTGATCAAAAGGGAGGAAGCCACCGCGTGGGCGGACGGCATCATCCTGCGCGAGCCTGAGCCTGACATCCTCTTCATAGAGCTGTCCCTTGCCAAGACAACGGATGAGGCGGTGACCTTGCTGGGGGAGTGCCTGCGCTCGGAAGCGCCAGTGAACGGCATGGTGCTGCTGGGGCTTCTCCACAGGAGCCTCATGGAAGGGGAAGACCTCGGCGTCATTGTTAGAACCATGTACGGTGTGATGGATGTGGCCGAGTTTACCGAGCTGGAACGGGGCTACATCTACCAGTTGAATGATGGCTATGACCTTGCATCTGAGAAGATTTGGGGCACCATCCCGAAGGTGAGGCAGGACATGGAGGAATTCCTCTCGGTCTATAGTGATTTCACTTGGCAAAACCACGGGCTTTGGGAGACGCTGGGAAAGAAGGCCGACCAGGCACTGAAGGAGTTGGAGAGGGAATACCGAGCCGTTGCCGCCAGAGCAACGGGCAACGGCGATCCAACGCAGGGATAATCGGGGAAGAAAGCGGGGAGGCGCAGACTTTGGTAGGATCTGCCGCACTTTCACCATTCCAACTGTTTACCTAGGCCATTTTCACAATAGTCGTTACCCCACTCCTAAAGCCTGACCTTCCCCAAAGTTTGTGGTAATTACAGGGCAATACACTAGATTTATGAGCCATTTAATCCCCTGTTCCAGTAGACCAGCTTCTACTAGTAAAACCCGCTTTATGTCATCAAAATTATCCGTAAAATTATTGATACTGCTGGTAGCTGCCAGTTGCCTTTTGCCGCTCCTTTCCTTCAGGCCAAACATTACTGAATGGGTAAAGGTGAGGCTGACCCCTGCCGTATCCGTCAGTTTCCCAGAGAAACCCACCCAGCAGGAAATGAACGGAATACAAATCTATAAGGTGGCAAGGCCAGAGGCGGTATACATGGCCATGTACCTCAATCACAAGTCCGAGGCTGGGCAGCAGACCGTCACGGAGGCCCGTTCGTACCAGTTCTATTTGGGGATGATGAACTCCATGGTGCGCAACGTGAATGGTACCCTGACGGACTCAGCCTCTTTCTCCGTGGGAGGGGTTAAGGGCCTTGATTTCAGCTACACCGCCCAGCAGGCCAACGGCACGGTGGGAAGGCGGCGCAACCGCGTGCTGTTCAGAAAGAACATGGTGTATTCCTTGGCCTATACCCCGCTGGTACAGGCCACTGATTCCTCCCGTGCCGTGGAGGAGCGATTCCTGCGCTCGATCGAGATCACTAAAGATTGATGGCCCCCACACCCGAACCACCAGCTAGGTTGATTCAAGAAAGGCTTCTGGCCATCTAATTCCGCTGGCGGTCTCATGCGCACATTAAATTATGGTCAATAGACAATGCCCTTTTCAGAACCTATCAGGATGCAAGACGGAAAATTGAAGCCTGAAGAGCTGAGCGACTTTGCGGATCGGCTGAACGCCGATGCGCTCGGGACGAAGGCCCGTTTCGGTATATTCGGGAATGGGGATAATACAGAGAGTAGCCACATTGAAGCCAACCCCGCTGGTTTGAGGCTTTTCTCCGCCCAACTGCTGGAGGCCCTACGGCGGTTTGAGGAGCAAAGGGAAACGACTGCCGTCCTCGATGAAGAGGCATGGGGAGAGGGCAGCGAAACGGTCATCAGCCACATAGAGCTGGCTGATACGACGCTGGCAGGTCAGGGGGAGGACGAAAGGCCCGAGACGGTGAAGGAACAGGCCCTAAAAGTAGGCTGCCTGCTCACATTGCTGTTTTTACTGGTGGCTTTGGTCACAGGGATCGTGACTATTTTCAAGGGGCTGTTTTAGGCGCCAGACAAATTATATAGGCCATATGAGACAACTAATCACAATCGCCCTGTGGCTGTGCTGCGGGTGCGTTTTCGCGCAGGATGGACCGAAGGCACTCCTCGGAAGCTGGGTGAAGGCCAAGGTAGAGTACAGGGACGGTACCGCCCTTCCCGATGAGGACGGCGTGAAGCACAGCTACCTGCGCTATTCCTTCGAGAAGACCAGCAGGCTCTTTGTCGCCCTTGCCTACGAGGACAAGGGCATGGCCATGGCCTATAGCATGGGGAAAGGTATCTTGGAGGTCAAAAGCCCCCAGGGGTTCACCATGAACCGCTTCCTCGTCGAGCGGCAAACCGAGGGGGAGATGGTGCTGCTCCAAGCGGCGAACGGCGGGTTCAGCGATGACGGGTGCGTGCGCTACTATTTCACCGCGGAGCCGAGCTACCAGGCAGGTATCCCGCTCAGAGCGGAGGACGTGCTTGCCGTTACTGCTGGTGACACGCTCTTCGCCGCCAGCCCGAAGGTGTACGCCAAATACAGCGGCCCAGTCTCCTTCCATGATTTCCTGACGGCCAACATCCCCTCCTACAATACCGTGCAGTCCTCCGACAACACCTTTCTGGCCAGCTTCATCGTCAGGAAGACGGGGGAGGTGGACAGCCTCCAGATTCTGGAGAGCCTCAACCCCGTGTTCGACGCGCAGTTCACCAAGGCGTTCCACAAGGCGAAAGGCAAGTGGATCCCCGCCACACTCGGGGGGAGGAACGTGGACGTGCGCATGCTGGAGCGGTTCAGGTTCGTCTCCTCCCGCAACTTCCTTCCCCTCTATGACTACTCCAGCAAGGCTAGGTCGGCGATACAGGCCAAGGAATACCTCAAGGCCCTCTATTACCTGGACATGGGTCTGAAGAAGGTGCCCACGGACGCCGACCTGCTCTACCAGCGCGCGGTGGTGAGGCTGCGGCTGGGCAACAGGGCCGCTGCCTGCGAAGACCTCCACCAGATCAAGGCCCTGGGGAAACAGACGGCCGATGCGCTGATCAGCCAAAGCTGCACGAACTAATCCAAACGCTTATGCCCATTTTGCTCCCCACCTTGCTTGGTCTGCTAGCCGTGACCGCCATCGATTTCTTCGGATCCCTCGCCTCAAGGCGGCTGGGTTTTAACTACGCCCTACTAACGCCGCTATCCCTTATCACTTACGCCTTCATCGGGTACTGGGTCTCGAAAGAAAGTGCGCTCCCCTGGGCGATCCTGAGTGCCTGCGCGGTAGGAGTCTACGATGCCACGGTCGGCTGGTCGATCGCCTTGCGGATGGGGGCTAACCTTGGGCAAGACCCGAGGGCGCAGCAGAGCGGCCTCCGCCAAAGGTTAACGGCCATGCTTGGCATTTCCTCTGTTTGCGCCCTTGTGGGACATTACTTGGCTTAATTCCAAGCAGACGGCGACACTATGGTAAGAAGAGCAACCACATGCTGTTCAGGAAGAAAATAGTAAATTGTTTGGCCTATATCTAGCTGGCACAGCCCACCGATTCCTCTCGGCAGGAAGAAGAGGCATTCCCTCTGCTCAATTGTGACCGCAGAGGGTTGATTTACCCGATAGTAACCAAAATCATAAATGGATAAGTTTGAAAAAGCCAAGGCCAACGCCCGCCTGCTCCTGATCCTGCTGGCGGTCTCGTACGCGCTGTACCTCATCGTAGCCCTTGACCTGTTCATGACCTATGAGATTTTCGTGGGGCTGGCGATGCTGCTCGCCTTGATGGCCAGTGTCGCCCTCTTCCTGACGATCGCCTCGGAGTCAGGCCTCGTTGGCATAAAGTCTGGCGGAAAGGCTTTGGCGGCCTCAGCCGCATTGGCCGCCTCCTTCGCGCTTACCTTCGCCTACAGGAATGGTCTGCTTTGGGGCACGCCCGTCCTTGATGCCGCCTTCATCGACGACAGGAGCAGGATGGATCTGGAGCTGTATAAAAACGGGAAATACCTGCTGCTCTCGGGTTGGATGTTCGGGGAGGAGAGGTTCTCTGGCACCTACACGATGGAGGGTGACAGGGTAATCTTTGGCGAGTACCCGATCGCGGGTTCGGATTTCATCCCTCGGGAGCTGTTGGTCGACAAAAAGGAGAAAAGGATCTACTTCAGTAAGAAGGTGGATGGCATCTATGACAGTAGTTACTATTATTTCCAGATCGATTTCTGAGCCAAGGCAAAATTTGACATCCAAACTACTCTCAAAATTCCTCCAAAATGGATTTTGAGAGTAGTTTGCAGCAGATTGGGAACTGTAACCAGTTGAAGGCGGACGAAGGAAAGTTGACCTTGCCTGAGGTTGATAGGCTTGCGATTTCTATCTTGCACCACTACCGCAGTGGGGCTGCAATAAATAAAACCGCACCCGCACAAAACCAGCTATAGTGCAAACGCGCAGTGGCTTAACCGTTTGCAGTTATCCTTAATAAAACGAATACCTTGAGAAGAACATGAAAGAGAAATTCCTAAAGGCCAAACACTGGCAATTATTCATCCTGACCTGCGGAATACCTGTGGTTTTCCAGTTAGGGATAATGGAGGTAATCCTTTCAAAAATCGGCAGCGGGGGTGATTCTGACCCCTCGGCCGTGTTCACCTACCTGAAGCTCTCTCTGGTGGTGGTGGTTTTGTTCGCGGCAATTTTCTTTGGATGGTTTTGGTCAGTTGCGATCGGACTACAGGGCGGGGTTCCCAAGAATGTGAAGATGAAGGTCAGGAAGTTCAAGGTGTTCTTCTTCATGCCGTTGGCATATATCCTGCTCATCTCTATAACCATGGGGGGAGCAGTGGATGGAATGGTGGGAGGGGGCACAGGCCCAAGCGAGGGGCTTATCGGCGGCTTCATCGGGATCATTGTGCCGCTGCACCTATTCTCCATGTTCTGCATTTTCTATTGCCTCTATTTCGTGGCAAAGACATACAAGACGGTGGAGCTTCAGAGGGAGGTGGGTTTTTGGGATTTCTCTGGGGAATTCTTCCAGTTTTGGTTTTTCCCGATCGGGATATGGAGCTTGCAGCCTAAAATCAACAGAATGGCTGAGGGGACAGGCACTGCCCCTGACAACTGGTTTTAAGTCAATGCAGGGTTGAATAAGGTCAGGCATAGCTTATGGTGTTTGCAGTAAGGTTGCTACTGGCGGAAGTCCAACTGTTTTCTAATTCAATAACTGTTTAAACTATTTTATTGAACTTATGGGGGCGGATCCCAAAGAGTACAGGGAGCTACTGGCCTTGTTCAGGACAGGACTGGCGGGCGGACTCATTAGCAAAGAGGAGGTCACCGTGTGGGCGGACGACATCATCCTGCGTGAGGCGGAGCCAGACATCTTCTTCATCGAGCTATCGCTGGCGGGAACGGCCAACGAGGCTATTTCTCTTCTGTTGGGGCACCTGCGCTCGGAACAGCCCGTGAACGGCAAGGCACTGCTGGGGCTTCTCTACAGGCGTCTTCGGGAAGGTAACGGCTTTGACCTAGTCTCAAGGATGATGTACGGCCTCGCGGACGAGCCACAGTTCACGGAGCTTGAAAGGGGTTACCTCCACCACCTGTCCATCTCCTATGATTTGGCCTCCGATGGGATTACCACGCAAACCTATCCATTGTCCAGCATGATAGCGAGTTAGAAAAAGAGGCTTGCCATAGCCTCCGTGCCGCGGAGCGGCTGGGTATAAGGGTTGAAAGCTATGCCCAGTTGCGGATGATCCACCAATACTGCCTCCAGCAAGACCTTTAACCCTGTTTATGGCCTAACCAGTACCTGAATCCACACAAACCCTGTATGAATTTCGTCAACCCGTACACAGAGATCTACTTCAGCCCAGAGGAGTCACGCAACAAGACAGCTATACCCCTCCATAAGGAAGTCATCTGGGCTTTACTGAAAGCAATGGGCGGCATGCTGGGCATGTACAGGCACAGGGTAACCATCAAGGAGAGAGACTTTAATCAAGTAATAAACCTATGACATTAGACATGTGGTCAGACGAAATATTTGGAAGCGAGGTAAGCTACTTCAGTGGTATTGACCCATCAACCGTTGAGCTGATCAAAAAGATAGAAAAAGAGATATCATGGCTGAATTGGGAATTCACACATCACTATGATACATTTCATCGACGCAATTTCGAGAAGGCTTGTGGATACCGTAAACAGGACGGCGATTTACCTCCTTACCTTTCGTTTGGAATAGCCTTTGATTTTGAGAGCGAAGAAAAGAAAACATACTCCGCACTTCTATCTAATTATCAATTTGAGCGTCAGTATCAGGTAGAACGTTGGTTAAACGAAATGGGATATAGTATCATCTGCGACGGAGAGTCATTTCTTGGCCCAACTGTATCTAATTTATACCTCGACTTCACTAATTACACGATCATTACTACACCATGCTTTACCATAACTTCTAAAGGCTTAGGTGACGGTAAATTCAAGATTGATTTAGAATTGAAAGACCCACCGACTCCGAAGTGGATGTCAGCAAGGATTGGGGTGATGGATTATGAATTTGATCTCGGTCAGTTCTACCCTATTTTCGGTGATAAGGATAACGGCACGAAGGTCATCGCTGAGATGAACAGGTTATTAGAAGAGTATTCCCGTGTCGCACAAAAGCACCACCAGTCATTCACCGACAGTCATTCATTCCAAACCAAGTATGGCGAGGAAGACATGAAGTTGATCTTGGTGGAGCTTGATGATAACTCGGACAACCCCATTCGCAGCGAAATGACCTTGAACTATCTTCAAGACAAGAAGCAGTTCGAGGCGGATCTTCACAGGTATGTTGAAGAAGGCATCCGTGCTGAAGGTTACTCTATCACTTTTGATGGAGAAGAAAAGAATGGGATAAAATCACCATCATTGGTTCTAAGTGAATTGGATGGGTTCAACTCTTCTACTAAAAACGCCGCGCTCATCACACCCCACTACACCATGACCGTCACTCATTTTGAAAAAGGGAAGCTCTTGATATTCATTACAACTAACTGACATCGATTTTTCTGCCATGTCACTGCAAAAGCTATTTAAATTTGGATAGACTCGGGAAGATAATGGGCCTCGCCCTCATAGATTACGCCCTGATATGGGCGTGGGTGAGGGAACTTGACCCAGACCCAAGCATTTCGATCGCAGTCACATTGCTGGTGCCGCTGGTGTTCGGTATTAACGCCGCCATCGGCGGGGTGCTGGCCTTCTTTCGGAAAAGGGACAGCATGGTCTTCTTCGCCAACGCCTTGGTCTCCTCCCTGCTGATGTCCCATCTTTTCCACGCGGGGATCGAGGTGCATCAGGAGCGGCGGCTCGACGCATGGGAGTTCACCAGACAGGATACGGTGTTCCACTTGACCAAATGGGAGGAGGTTAGGGAGTTCTCGATGGGCTACATTGAGAGCGCAGGCTCCTCAACGTATTTCCTTGATGGCACGTGGGAGAAAAAAGGAGATACGCTCATATTGGAGGCGGATTCCACCCTGATGTTCATCCTGCGTGGCCAGTTATTGGGCTTCAGGGAAAAGGCCGAGCGCATACCCCTGAAAGTAACCGTTAAATAGATTGTGATCTCAGTAAGACAGATGAAGACCATAGAGAAATACCTGACTGATGAGGAACTTGAGCTTATCCCCAGCCTTCTGGGGGAGCAGGTATATATGATCTACAGCCCAGGGCTGCACGTGGACGCCAACCTCAACATGATCGAGGCCAATT
The DNA here is from genome assembly GCF_008271745.1 of Rufibacter glacialis. Classification (GTDB taxonomy): domain Bacteria; phylum Bacteroidota; class Bacteroidia; order Cytophagales; family Hymenobacteraceae; genus Nibribacter; species Nibribacter glacialis. The sequence continues at coordinate 365,412 of NZ_VKKZ01000023.1, forward strand.
CCCTTTCATTGTCATCGAAGATGGGCTTCTTCAATTTCTACACCTCATGGATAGATTCGGACGAGTTCGATTACTATGAGATGACCCTGAGCCGAACAGACGACCCTTTCGGCATCACCAGAAACCAAGAAGGCCTGTTGATGGCCACCTCTTGGATAAGCATCACGCCCGCGAGTGCCATCAGGAAAATCGAGTTGTTCGAGGACAGCGACGAGTTTGAATACGCCGATCCCGAGTCGGAGCTGGCTTCAGTCAGGTACGACTCCGCTTTCCTTTTTACCCAGAAGGACGGAAACGAGTTCCTGATCGGTGTCTCTGAGACAATAGCCGACCTAACCCTTTTCCTAAGGGACGGGCAATCCATCCGCGAGCATCTTAGGGGCAAGGGTATAAGGCGGCAGTGGAAATGACTTAACGCAGTCTTGATATGTGCCAGCGACTGGGTCTTCTACATTAAGCGGCATTGAAGCCACAGTAACACTGAAGCCTTCCCCAGAGCAAGCAGGGTATCACTGACGCATGGTTTATGGAAATAACCTCGGCTCTGCATCATAGGATAAAACAACCCCTGAATTGCTCCAGCCAGTAGGCTTAACCAAATTTAATACACATCACACAATATGAGAAAAACTCTACTAGCCATTGGCATGATAGTTTTGCTGGCTGCGCGACTCAGAAGGTTCCAGCCGCAACCCAAGAGTGCACGGGGCACACGCGGACTACGGAAGTGAGTTTCCTTGACGAGGACACCTACAGATTGACCGAGACAAGCAGCGACAAGACCTACGGGTACAATAGGGCAAACCCAGTTAATGTCGGCGGTAGCGGGGAAAACAGCGGCCCCCTAAACGAGCGGAGGTTCCTCAACGCACTGCTCGGCCCCAACGGGGAGCGGGTCGGCTACCATCGGGCGGGGAGCTGCTGCGGCTTCAAGACCCCGAACGGGTTTATGGGCGAGGGCATGCTCGACAAGTACAGGATGTACTGGGAAGGTGGGAAGGACACCTTGGATATTTACGTCAACATGTATGACAAAGGCGACCTGAAGGTGCCTGTGGGGTTTACAGCCAAGAAATAAAGGTGCCCGCTGGCTCGGCGATCCAACTTTGGGTGACCACGTGGTGGCTGGCGGAAACGACTTACGGCTATAAACCTTTATGCCTCGACTATGAAACTGACCTTCACTGTGCTCTCCTTATTCCTGCTTACTGCCCACGTGGCGGTGGCCTGCTCCTGCATGAATCCCCCTTCCGTCGAGGAGAACTGGCGGGCGGCGGGCCAAGTCTTCATAGGTCAGGTAGAAAGAGTTGACACCTCAAGTCACTTCTATTCCTCAAGTGGGGGGCGAGTGACACTGTTCACCGTCAGGGTACTGGAATCCTTCAAACAGGAGGTTTATGAAGGCTACCCATTGAGGTCATTCGTAAGTAATGGGGGAGCCGCATGCGATAGCTATTTCCGCGTGGGGGAGAAATACTTGATCTACGCTTACGCCGACTCCCAGTGGGGTATGCTCAGATCTTCCCTCTGCGACAGGACAGGCCTGCTGGGGCATACCGAAGTGTCAGAGCTGGAGCAACTCAGGAAGCTCATGCAGGAGGCGAAGGGTACGGAGTATGTCTCCTTGGGTGGTGCTGCGGAGTATGAGTTGAGCCTACTGAGGGCATCCAACGGGAGGCTGGAGGAAGAGCTGCGCTGGGGGAGGATCATATTGGCCACCTTGGTGGGTGGATTTGTTTTGATTATGCTGATTCAGTGGAGGAGAAGGAAACCATAGGCTTGATTGATATGTAGGTATTCATCAGTTGCACATTTCAATACTTGGAAAATGTGTAACTGATGAACACAAATATAGAATCATGTGGTTAGTTTTTGAACTGCTTCCCTCAGAACACCAGCAGAAGACTTGGCATAAATTTCGGTGGTACTTATGCTCTTGTGACCTAATAGGTGTTTAACATGTGCCATGCTCACGTTTCTATTTATCAAATTGCTAGCAAAAGAATGCCTTGAATTATGGAAAGTGATCTTCTTATAAATTCCAGCATCCGTTATCCATTGCTGGATGATGATATTGGACTGATTATAGGAAAGTCCATGGAAAACCCTTTCTTCAGGATCCCTTCCCAGTTCATCTTTAATTAGGGCAAAAGCTTTGTTATTGAGGGGGATAGCAATAGGATCATCTGTTTTCTGCATCCTTATGGAGCATTCAAACTCTCCAAGGCCAACGGAGTAAACATCCTTCACCCTTAAATTTTTGATGTCCCCAAATCGTAGTCCCGTGTGGCAGCCGAATAGGAATGCACGCCGTAATATGTTGTGAGGGCAAGGAGTTCGTTCCACCAGATCAATTTCCGCTACACTCAGGTAGCTTCGCTGGGTCTGCCGATATTTACGTCGATCTTTCATTTTAAGCACTGGATTCTTCATGATTATGTTCTCTTCCACTGCATGGTTCAGGACAGAAGAGAACTTTTCAAAGTAGGCGAGGGCAGTGTTATTTGCCAGTTTCTTATTGTTCCTTGAAATAGCATTCTCGAACAAATAGTCATGGTAATCTTTTGCAAGAGCGGCGCTCATATCTTTAAAAGGTAAAGGTTTCAGTTTCCCAGATCTACTCTCCAAAAACTTCTTGAAGTGACCGATAGAAGAAATATACTGTTGATTGCTCTCCGTTGCCTTCTCGGCCAATATTTGAAAGTACTGTAAGAAGTCTGAGTTAAGGTCATAGTAGGTAGCTGAGGCAAATGAATAGGGATTGTTGGTGCTCTTAATGATTTGCTCAAACTCCACCACTTTCTGCATCACCAGCATATTGTTTTTCTTCACTTCGGGATTTGTCTCATCTGGGTAGATCTTACCAATTTTCACCTGCTTCCTTTTCCCATTTCCATAGTAGATATCTGCGTAAATGGAGTCAAACTTCTTGTTCTTCCTTGTGTAAAATGATACTCTCATGCTGTTTTTCCTCTAGTAAGCTGTTGGAATTTCATTTGCACCTCTAAGTCACTGTGAGCAGAAGCAGGCATAATCGTTGCTTCAGCGAAAGATCTCTTTAATTGCTCCGTACTATAGTAGAGCTTTTTGCCTTTTTTTATGGGCTTGTAGTACATGCTCTTGTCAAGTAGGTTCTCCTTGGTGATATCTAAAAGGAAGGCTGCCTCCTCCTGCGTGATGTACTCTCGCTCCCAAAGGTTCTTTCTGCTGGCGCTTCTTGCCTCCATAATCTGCGCCTGCAACAAGGCGATCTGTAATAAGTTAAACTCGTTTTTGGAACACATGATCGGTTAAGTTGAAAATCAAAATCGATCATTATAGATTTTCACCTATTGAAAGTTTGATAAGAGTCTCATCTATTTTTCAAAATAGTTTCTACTTCCTCCTTAACAAGTATGATCCTTCGGAAGAATCTTAGTACTGGCAGCTTTTTATTAGCCACCATCCGCTTGAGCGTACGCGAGGAAACACCAAATAATGTTGCAGCCTCATCTATGGATAAGTATGGTTTCTCAGAGAGATTCCCTTTAGCGACCTTAAATACAGATGCACTATCTAGTTCTGAGGATTGGACCTTTTTTTCCTTTAGCTTGAGCTTATAGGTCCGCTTGGCGCAATAGTCCGAGCAATTCTTTGTGACGGTGGTTTTGGCGATGAAAGATTTGCCGCAGAATTGGCACCTGCGAGTAACTCGAATATTGCTGCTCATCTCGCATGTCTATATGTGTCCTGAGGGGACAGGAGGTGACTTAAAGGGACAGGAAGTGACATAATTTCGCCACTTTTTGGACATGGACGCAAAAAGGGGGAATTCGTAACAAAAATGTAACAAACTCCCCCTTTGAACTGGGTATTTAACCCTGCAAAAGACCTCGAGAATTGTAAAAGTGGGCTTAAAATCGCCTTTTTAGGCTGATTTACTTCCCGATGCAGAACTTGGTGAAAATGTTGTCTAGCAAGTCATCGGTTGTGATTTCTCCTGTGATCTGACCAAGGAAAAAGAGGCAGCGTCTGATATCGGCGGCGAGCCAATCGCCGGTTAGGCCATTGTCTAGGCCTTGCTGCACTTCAGCAAGAGTATCAGAAGTTTGCTGCAGGCTTTGGTAATGGCGTAGGTTCGTGACAATGGTGCGGTCGCCGGTCATGGCTTCATTGTCGTGTACCTGCTCCAAGAGCGTGTGTTTCAGGTCTTCCATTCCTTCCTTTGTGCCCGCGGAGAGAAAAACAACGTTTTCCATTCCTGAGAATTCACGGATCTGCGCCGGAGTGGCCAGGTCTTTTTTGTTGGCCAGCAACAGGTAGGGCACCTGCGGCATCTCCAGGGCGGCCAGTTCCTCCTGCAATTGGGTAGGGGTGGTGGAAGAGAGGTCAAAGAGGTAGAGCACCAGGGCGGCTTTTTTCAGCTGCTCCTTGGTGCGGGCCACCCCAATGGCTTCCACCGTATCCAAGGTTTCCCGAAGGCCCGCGGTGTCAATGAACCGAAACCGGATGCCGCCCAACAGGGCTTCGTCTTCAATCACGTCACGCGTGGTACCGGGAATCTCAGAGACAATGGCTTTCTCTTCGTTCAGCAGGGCATTGAGCAAGGTGGATTTACCCGCGTTGGGCTTGCCGGCAATGACCGTGGGCACCCCGTTCTTCAGCACGTTCCCCATCTCAAAGGATTGAAGCAGATCGGTGATGAGCCGTTGCAGTTGGGAGATCAGTTTCCTGAGAGCGGTGCGGTCAGCAAATTCCACGTCCTCTTCACTGAAGTCCAGCTCCAGCTCTATCATAGACGCAAAATGGATGAGTTGCGCCCGCAGCGCCTTGATTTCCTGGGAGAACCCGCCGCGCATCTGTTTCATGGCTACCTGGTGGGTGAGCGCAGAATCAGAGGCGATCAGATCAGCCACGGCTTCGGCCTGGGCCAGGTCAAATTGCCCGTTCAGGAAAGCTCTTTTGGTAAATTCCCCAGGTTCCGCCAGACGGGCGCCTTTCTGCAGGAAGAGTTTCAAAAGCTGCTCAGTGATATAGGGCGAGCCGTGGCAGGAAACTTCCACCACATCTTCCTTAGTATAAGAGGCTGGAGCCTTGAACAAGGATACCACCACTTCGTCCAGGATTCTTTCTTCGTCCCGGATGGTGCCGAAATGGAGCGTGTGCGAAGGCTGTTGCTGGAGGTTTTTCCCCTTGAACACCCCTTGAACAATAGAGATGGCCTGGGGACCAGATAATCGGATGATGGCAATGGCCCCATGGCCGGAGGCAGTGGCCAGGGCCACGATGGTATCTTTGGAGAGAAGCGAAGGTATCACAGCAAGGTGCCCACCTGTGGGCGTTTAAAGGCTATTTTTCCGCAAGATACGCCAAAGCGCGCAGAAAATTCTTGGCTGGTATAAAGCCGGGTACCCGCTCCATCACTTGTTGCCGTTCATTCAGGAAAACGGTGGAAGGGTAGCTCATCTGCCCGTTCAGAAGGGAGAGGGCCAGTTCATGCGCTTTGTAAGTGGGATTATACTTGTAGGTTCTGCCTTCTATGGTGATGGGCTGCCTCTGCTCCGCATTCAATTTTACTACGTAGTACTGCTCGTTCAGCAACCGTACCACCTCGGGGTGCCGGTAGACTTGTTTGTCCATTTTTTTGCACCAGCCGCACCAATCAGTGTACACGTCAATAAGGATCTTGCGGGGCTTGGTTTTGTTTTTCTGCAGGGCTTGGGGCAAGGTAAGCCATTCCAGCCCTTGGGTAGAGGCCGTTACAGTTTCTTTCATTGGTTTCTCCTCCTTAAGTCCCACTGGTGACTTGGTGAAGGGCAGGAGGGAAAACAAAAGAAGGTAAGCGAGATTCATGGGTGTTTTTTGAAAAGAGGGGTAAAACCCAATTAGCTTCTCCTTTAGAAGGACAATCTTTTGTCAAGGTAAGGGAAGCACGTTCTTTATACGGATGACTTGCTCAAGTATTGTCTTTGGTCATCATAAAGCTTCCAATCACCTTTAGCCTTGACTACCTTTCGAACCAATTTATCAAATTCCTTCCCGTAACGAACACCCGTTTCTAGTTTACTTTCACAAAAACAGGGGTTTCTGAAAGGGCTACTGTATAGGTTCCTTTCACGGGAATCACCTGGCTTTTCATGGTGGCTGCGCCATCCTGCAAGGTAAACAAGGTAATGGAGGTCACGCCTGGTAAGGCGAGGGGATAAGTTCCGGTTTTCCCTTCCATAGACGGAAGCCACAGGGCGTACATCACCTTCTCCTTGTTATTGGCCTTTAACACCATAGGGGCTTTGTTCACCAACTGCTGCGGGGTATATTCCCCAAACTCTTTCTGGAACTGGGCCGAATACCAGGCCACTGGTCTTTTCTCTTTGGGGTACTTTCCAAAATTTCGGGCGAAAAACCCGGAGGTGGCATAAATGGCCGCAGAGGCGTAGGGATCTTCAATGTACACTGGATCTTCCAGAATATAGAACTGCAGGCCATCTACGCCTTGGAAAGCATAGGTGAGTTGGTCCCGCAAAACCCAAACCCCTTGCGTGTTCTTCCGGCTACTGATATACCCGGTGGCCGAGTTCTTGATTTGGGCGGCTCCTTGCTCAGAAGGACCCACGTCATAGCCCAGTTCACCAATATGCACGGGAACCGTACGGCCCACCAGGTTGAGGTGCAGGTTTTTAATGGTCTGTACCTTGCCCGTGGCATCAGGGTGCATGTCGGCGGGAATGGCAAAGCGAGTGGAGTTTTTATGCTGCTCCAGACCGGAGGAGGTAGTGTATTGGTGGTATTTGACCACATCCCAGCAGATGTCTACCGTGCCGTCTTTCCGGTAGCCCCGGTTCTCGCGGCACCAGTCAATCATGGCCCGGTAAAACCGGGGGTTGGCCGAGACAATACCCCCTACATAGGCATTCAGGTTAGGGTCTCCCTTCTTTACGCCGGCTCTTGGGCCCAGCGTGCCTTTGTGCCCATCATAGAACGCCGATAAAAACGCCGCGTGTTCATAGGGGTTCAGGTACCGTTTGCGGCCGTGCCAATGGGCATTCAACTCGTTCCCGGCCTCCACGCCATCTACCAAATCCAAACCGGTTTTCTTGTCGGGGGTAAGCACCAAAGCCGGGTTCACTCCTTTGTTGGTCCCGTACCGCACCGCCGATTGGAAGGCCATTTGCGCGAAAGCCAGGTACGTAGCGGGAGTTAGGCGGTCGCGGTCCAGGTTTTTGTTGAAGAGGCTTTTCAGTTTCCCCACCGGGTTCTCATCAGAGGCATTCGCCTTGGTGAATACCTCCAGGTAGTTGACAGCGTCATTGGTGGTGCGTAATACATAGGTTTTGCCGTTCCAGGTATAGCACAGTTTAGTGTCCTGGGCAACAAAGGTGGTAGGCTGTTTGGAGGTAAAAGGAAAGTCCTCTGGGTTGGTAGTTCCCTTCTCTGGAAACGCACCCAGGCTGCTGTAGAAGGCCACGTTTCCTTTGTAGGGGTGGTAAGCATTCTCTCCATTCCGGTATTCTACCTGGTTCACATGCGACTTGGGGTAAGTGTCTGTGATCCATGATGGTATAGTTTTGATGGCTTGAATGTTTTTCACTCCTTTTTCCTTCAGGCGGGAAAATCCCCGGTCCTGATTCCAGTCGCCGCTGTGGGTGGGGGCAAACCGGTAATCATCCTTTACCGCTTCAAACAGGTGCCAATCATCATACGCCCGGTTCCATCCCATCTGTTCAAACCTGGACAGTTGCTCCTTATCTCCTGGTGCTGCCAACGTAGCTTCTCGGCCGGTATTATCCCAGGGAAAGGAATTCACGCCGTACATGTTCCGGAAGCTTACCCTGGTCACAGGGGCAGTTTTAGGGGTAGGAAGCGGGCTATATTTGCCTATGAACTGAATCTCATTGGGGTAGATGCCGGCATCGGTGGCATGGATGGGGTCTTTGGGCATCAAAAAAACCACTGCCTTTACCTTCTGGTATTTGGCCGGAATGGGGTGGGAGAGCCAGGCCAGGTACTGGTTGCCCAGGAAATCGGGCACCGCCCCGTCTATGCGTTGGCCATCTTGTAACAGAAGCTGCACCTTCAAAGGGTGGGTGGAACTGCCTTCGGCATCGTGGATCCGTATTTCGGTTAATTCCACTTCCATCTCTGCCGGAAAAGTGAACCTGGTCTCGGTGGTGTCCATGACTCCTTTCAATTCAAAAGAGGTGGGAGTGTCTTTGTTGTTACCTGGCGTGCCATCAAACCACATCTCGAAATTATTCTCAGACACATCCAGCTGATAGGCCCAATCTGGGTTGTACGGGATTACCCCAGATTTCCTTCCTTCTGTGGCCTCAGACGAATTGAGGGACACCGCTGACGGTGGAAGGGCAGGACCTGCTTGCGCACATCCTTTGAAATGGGACATGATCGCCAGTAAACCAAGATGTACTACAAAGGAGAGGAGTGGCATAGAAGAAACGTGTGGTGAAACATCAAACGGGTTCCGTTTCTCTAAATATAGACGAATAGTTATTAAAATTCTAAATAAATTTAATTATATACATTATTAATATGATTTTAGTAATAAATTAAAGTGAGATTTTATATATATGTATAGCCATCCTATGTCCATACTAATGGCAAAGAAAAGCCTTAAGGGGTGCCTTAAGCTGTTTTTCAAGGAGTTTTCTGAAAAGGGGCAAGAAATAGGATAGTATAAGAGTTGGCTTATTGCTTGAAATCAACTTTATCCATTTGCTACCGGCATCAGCTGCCGCCGCCGCGACAGAAGACCATGGCTAGGAGAGAACACAAAGGCCAACAGAAATTCTATCCCAATGACCGCCGAGATAGCACCCGCCACCGACCCGTTCAACCAAAGAGCCAGGTAATAACCGGCGGCAGAGGCAATAATTCCGGCTACCGCCGAAAGCAACAGCATTTTTTTCAGGTCATCGGTGAGTAGATAAGCCGTGGCAGGAGGGCCTACCATGAGGGCGACCACTAAAATGGCACCCACCGATTCAAAGGCTGCTACCGTGGTCAAAGAAACGGCGCCCATTAGAAGATAATACCAAAGGGTAGTAGAGAGGCCAATGGCCGCCGCAAACGCCGGGTCAAAGGAGGTAAGATACAATTGCTTGTAAAACAAGCTTATGAAAAGCAACAAGACCACCAGCACCCCACCCAGAATCCAGACCGTGCGCGGGCCCAGGTTCAGGCCGCTTTGGGTAAGCCAAAGATCCAGGGGCACATAGGCAATTTCGCCGTACAAAACACAATCCTGGTCCAGGTCCACCTTGCCCGCAAAAACAGAGATTAGGATAATGCCCAGGGCAAACAACCAAGTAAAGGTCACCCCAATAGAGGCATCAGCAGACACATTGGCCTTCTTGTGGAAGAACTCAATGAGAAAGGTACAAGCCACTCCTAAAAGAGCTGCGCCAATCAACATGGTCCAAACCTCGCGAGAGCCACTGAAGAGAAAGGCCAGCACTATACCGGGCAATACCGCATGGGAGATGGCATCGCCTACCATGGCCATGCGGCGCAAGATCAAAAAACACCCCAGCAGGCTACAGCAAATGGCCACCAGGGCACCCGTCAATATGATCCAGAAGGCATCTATGTTCATGGTTGTTGGGGAATGATGGTTTGGTGCGGATCAGTGGTGGGATAGTTCAAGAGTTCTTCCAGCCGTTTTTCCAGTTCCGGGGTTAACACGTGTTCAATGGATTCGGCGTCTTCATGCACGTGGTCAGAGGCCACCTGCAGGTACTGGGTCAGGTACAGTTCCCAGAGGCGGTGCAGGCGTACTACCCGCTGCGCCTCTTTTCTACCGGCATCCGTAAGGGCCCAGCCCGCCGAATCCTTCTTGACCAGGTTCTGCCGGCAGAGGGCTTTAAGGCCACCTTGCATGCGGAGCAACGGCAGTTTGCGGCGCTCCATGATCTGCTGCCTGGAGTAGCTGTGCCCGAATTCCTCTTTGGTTTCCCCTAGCAGGAACAGGGTTTTCAGGATGTTCTCGCGGGTCATCTGGTTACGTAACCGGCGTTGGAGCAGGTACCGTGCCAGCAAGCCTTTCTTAGGCGCCATGATAAACGAGAAAATGGCCAGCAAAGACAGCAGCATCACAATCCAGGGACCGGTAGGCATGGCCGGGGCAGTAAAGGAGACGTAGGCCCCGGCGGCCCCGCAGAAGGCGCTCATGGCAGCGGCAATAAAGATCATCACCCCCAGACGGTCGGTCCAGAAGCGGGCGGCGGCAGCCGGCGTAATCAGCATGGCCGACATCAGCACTACGCCCACCGATTGGATCCCCACTACCACGGCCAAAACAGTAAGCGTGGTGAGGAGCAGTTCCAGCCCCCGCACCGGAAGCCCGATGGTACGGGCATAGGCCATGTCAAAGCTGATCAGTTTGAATTCTTTGTAAAGCAGCAGCACGCTTAAAAGCAACAACACCGCCACGGCCCCAAAGGTGATCAGGTCCTGGCCCACCAGGGCGGCTGCACTGCCGAAGAGGAATTTATCCAGCCCGCTTTGCTTTTCGTTGCCGGAGTGTTGGATAGCGGTGAGCAATAGAATGCCTATCCCAAAGAAAACCGACAGCACCAAGCCAATGGCCGTGTCTTCTTTGATGCGGCTGTGGGCGGTAATGGCATCAATGATGACCAAGGATAACCAACCGGTCAGAAAAGAGCCCAGTAGCAGGACCAGCGGGTTTTTCTCACCAGTCAGCATAAAGGCCAGGCAGACGCCTGGAAGAACCGCATGGGCAACCGCATCGCCTACCAGCGCCCGTTTGCGGAGCACGGTAAAGCAACCTACCACCGCCGAGGAAGCCGCCAGCAGGATAGACCCGATGGTGACAAACCTGACGTTGGCATCTGACATGCTCAGGAATTCCCACAGCGTATTCATTTGCGAACAGGTTTGGTTTCCCGGATAGGGAAGTTCTTCTTATGCAACAACTCGCTCACCTTGCTGAGCTCCGTGAGGCGGCCACCGTAGGTTTTCTCCAGCAAGTCAGGCGTCAAGGTTTCATGGGTAGGACCTGAGGCAACCAGGCGCATGTTCAGCAAGATGGTCCAGTCAAAGTAATCCTGCGCCGATTGCAGGTCATGGTGCACCACCACCACGGTTTTGCCGGTTTCGCGCATCTGCCGCAGCAGTTCTATGATGGCCGTCTCGGTGGCAATGTCTACTCCCGCAAAAGGCTCATCCATGAGGTATAGGTCGGCATCCTGGGCCAGGGCGCGGGAAAGGAAGACCCGTTGCTGCTGCCCCCCGGAGAGCTGGGAGATCTGCCGGTTAGCATAATCCTGCATGCCCACTTTCTCCAGTGCCTCCATGGCTAGTTTTCTTTCCCGGGCACCTGGCCGCTTGAAGAGGCCTAATTGTCCATAGGTTCCCATCATGGCCACATCCAGCGCCGAGGCAGGAAAGTCCCAGTCCACCGACTCCCGTTGGGGCACATAGCTCACCCGGTGGCGCACCTCCTTCAGGGATTTCCCGAACAGCTCCACGTACCCGCTGTTCAAAGGCAGCAAGCCCATGATGGCTTTGATCAAGGTAGATTTACCGGCCCCATTGGGCCCGATGATGCCTACCAGCGCCTGGGAAGGCAAGGTAAGGTCCACATCCCACAGCACCGGCTTCCGCTGATAACTCACCGTTACGTCATGCACCTCCAATACCGGCTCTGTCACGTGTTGTATCATGGACTCGTAATTAATTTACTTTATGTATCTGTTAGTTAGAAAGAGGATAAATGCTTATGAGTAAAGTGATTAACCAATCGTTTTTATTTTGGCTTTAACTCTTTGACCCTGCCTTAAGGATTTAATGTGGCCAACCTGATCTACGAGGAACTTGCTTGCTAACCGTTCGCCCACAAGATCCTTTCAGGATGACAAAGAGGAGAATAAGAAGCTAGGAGTGGGAGAAAACGCTAGCCGGAAGAGCAATTGTTTTAAAATCATTTATTGCAAAACAGGCCCTTAAAAAGAACCCTTCCTGAACTAGCTTCCCAACTTCTCCCACAGCTACTTCTCTTTCAAATTCCTCATCTCCGCCTCATCCCTCATCCTTAAATCTTCAAATCTCCATATCTCCATATCTCCAAATCCCCACATCTCCAAATCCTCCTTACCGTAACGCCTTCACTATTTTGCCTACGTTCACCTGTACCATGCCTGCGTAAGTACCGGCCGGACCTTGGGAATCGCCCAGGGCGTCTGAGTACAGGGTGCCCCCTAACTTCACAGCATGCCCTTTCTGGCGGCAACCTTCCAGCACGGCTTCAATGGCTTTTTGTGACACTGAGCTCTCTACAAACACCGCCTTTACTTTCCGATCCACGATGAAGTTCACCAGCGAAGACACATCCTGCAGACCAAATTCAGACACCGTGGAAATACCCTGCAGGCCCCGCACCTGAATCTGATAGGCGCTTCCGAAATACCCGAACGCATCATGGGCGGTAATAAGAATGCGTTGCTGGGCCGGAATGGAGGCAATCTGTTCTTTGGTCCATTGGTGCAGGCTGTCTAGCTGCGCCCGGTAACGCTGGGTATTCTGCTGGTAATAGGCGCCATTCTGCGGGTCCTGTTGCTGCAGTTTCCGGGAGACATGTTCCACTACCCGGCTCCAGAGGCTTACATCAAACCAGATGTGCGGATCATGGCTGTCTTGGAACTCAGGCGTACGGCGGAGCAGGTTTTCTGGCAACCCTTCGGCGGCCGCCCACACTACTTTCTGACGCGCTAGTTTCTGCAGTACTTCTCCCATTTTACCTTCTAAATGCAGCCCGTTGTAAAGGATCACGTCCGCCTCGCGTAGCGTCTGCAGATCCCCCAGGGCAGCTTTGTAAAGGTGCGGGTCAACGCCGGGGCCCATGAGGGCAGTGACCACTGCACGGTCGCCTACTACGTTGGTCACCGCATCAGCTAAGATGCCGGTGGTGGTGACGATGTAGAGTTTGCCTTGCTGGTGGGCCAGCGCCCCGGGCGTATCCTGGGGATTGCAGGCCGCAGCCAGCAGGAGCAAAAGGAAAAAGGAACAAGTGAACCGACGTTTCAGGGCTAGTTTCATAAAAGCAACGCTAGAACGCACGTCAGGGGTTAATCACAAAAATCTTCTCCAGCACATCTGAAGAGAGAATGACTGATTTGTTTTTATTGATGCTTATCTCCAGGGAGTTATCATAGGGTATTTTATCTACCACTTGCAGTTGCGTACCAATCTGAATACCTACTCTATTGAGGTATTGCAGGAAGGCGGGCTGCGAGTCTTTCACCCGGCACACCACACCTTTCTGCTCTACTTCCAGCGAGGCCAGAGCCCTTTGCTCCATCTCTGGCAGTTCCCCGGCCTCGGTGGGAATAGGGTCACCGTGCGGATCAACGCGCGGGTGGCCCAGGAACTCATCTAGTCGCTGCACCAGCAGTTCAGATTTCACGTGTTCCATCTGTTCGGCTACCTCGTGCACCTCGTCCCAGGTGAAATTCAGCTTCTGCACCAGGAACACCTCCCAGAGGCGGTGTTTCCTGATGATCTTCAGGGCTACCCGCTGGCCTTCCTCCGTAAGCTGCACGCCGTGGTATTTCACGTAGTGCACCAGGTCTTTAGCACTCAGCTTCCGGAGCATGTCACTCACTGAGGCGGGTTTGGTGGCCAGCATGTCAGACAGACCGGTAGTGCTGACCGCGTTAGCTCCGTTGCCAGATAATTTATAAATGGCCTTGATGTAGTTTTCTTCCGCGGTACTATGCATGTTGGCTTACCAGCGAATCAAGGCCGAAGCCCAGGTGAAACCACTTCCAAAGGCAGCCAGGCAGATCAGGTCACCATCCTTCACGCGGCCTTCTTCAAAAGCCTCAGAGAGAGCAATAGGCACCGATGCTGCGGTGGTGTTTCCGTATTTCTGGATGTTGCTGAAGATCTTACCTTCCGGTAGCTTCATTTTTTGTTGGATAAATTGGGTGATGCGCAGGTTAGCCTGGTGGGGCACTACCAAATCAAGGTCCTCTGCGGTAACCCCGTTGTGGGTAAGGGCTTCATTGATCACTTCCGGGAAGCGGGTTACCGCGTGCTTGAACACGGTGCTGCCGTTCATAACTGGCCAGATGTCGCCGCTATCAATGGTCTGGTAAGTGAGGCGCTCAGCATCGTTACTAGATGGTCCCTTGGTCATCAGTTCCTCGGCAAATTCGCCCTGAGCGTGTAAATGGGTGGACAGAATGCCCCGATCTAAGCTGTCTGAGGGAGTCAAAACGGCAGCTCCGGCTCCATCGCCGAAAATCACAGAAACGGACCGGCCTTTGTCTGAGAAGTCAAGCCCTGAAGAGTGGATTTCTGAGCCAACCACCAGCACGTTGTCATACATCCCGGTTTTGATAAACTGATCCGCTAAAGATAAGGCGTAGATAAAACCGGAGCACTGGTTGCGTACATCGTAGCAGGGAATCTCAGAAAGGCCCAGTTCGCGCTGCAGCAATACCCCTGAACCCGGGAAGAAATAGTCGGGGCTCAGGGTGGCAAACACGATCATGTCCAGGTCCTTAGCTTCCAGACCTGCTTTTTCTAAGGCCTTACGGGCTGCATTGGCCGCCATGTTAGCGGTGGTGTCTTTGCCCGGCTCAAAATACCGGCGCTCATTTATACCTGTCCGCTCCACGATCCAGGCATCTGAGGTGTCCATCAGTTTTTCCAGATCAGCGTTCTTTACTACCTTATCCGGCACATAGTGACCAAGACCGGCAATACGGGAGTTTCTTAGTTCTTTTGTCATAGTTGGTCAAATATACGTGTATTGAAATAAAAGTTTAGGTTTGTCTAAATTAAATTTGGGTGTCACCCTTCCTCCGCTAACGCAAGAATAACCTGCTGCACTTTTTCCTCTTCCTGCCGCCAAAAAACCTCCTCCGGAATTCCGGTTTGGTAGAATACCTGGTGGAGCAAGGTCGCTACTTCTTGCCCAGAAAGCTCTTGGTCAAATGAGAGGCAGGTTCCGGCGGTGGTTCTACGTAAAACCTCCGCCCAGAGCGGATTCTCCTCCATGAGTACGACCAACCCATTGCCGATGTATTCAAAGAGTTTGGTAGGAAGGCAGGCAAAGGTGCTGGGGTGGGGACGGTACGGCAAGAGCCCCACGTGGTGGTGCCTTTGCTGGTACAGGATCTCCTGGTGGGGCACCAGAGTATTACCTCCTATAAGGCGCACATAGGGCAGGGGCCGGATGAGGGCCTGTAATTCTTGGAGAAACGTCTGATCTGCGCAGTAGCCAATGATAGTTAGTTCCGCCGAGGGCACCCATTTGTGCAGCCGGCCTGTGAACCGAATGGCTTCCAATACCCCGTACAATTTAGAAATGGTACCAGAGTACAACAGCCGCAGCGGGTTTACGTGCTGCAAAACCACCTCGCGTGTAGACGAAATTGCCGGCTGGTCAGACGGGGGCAGGTATTTATTCTGAAGTACCGTGAACCGGTCCATAATAAAAGGTAATTCCGAAGCATAGGATTGCTCCGCGAGAAAGAAATGGCGTATGGCAGGAGCTACCGCCTTCTCTATGCCTCTGATAATAGATGCCATCGACTTCGCCAGAAGGCCCGGGTATACCTGTTGGGTAGTGAGGTTCAGGTAATAGTTTTCCTGCACGTCATAGACCAATTGGCAGCGGTGGCGTTTAGCATAAAGCCAGCTAACCAGCAGCAACTCATGCGTGCCTACTACCAGTACTGCCGGCTGTACCTTGTGAAGAAGAGCCCAATACGCTTTCTGGGCAGTAAAGCGACCTATGGATAAGCGCTGGAACGAAAAGACCGGATGAAAGATGATTCCAGCCGACTCCGGCGCAGCCGGGAGGGGAGCGGCATACCCAGCCACGTGGATTTCCAGCTGCGGAAGCTTGGCCAGGCTTTTCCCTATTTTCTCATACAAACGGGTGTCAGAAACCGGCTTCAGAAGGGAAGCCAGCAGAATTCGTTTTCGAATCATCGCCACAATTTAATAATTTTGGTTTCTTATTTTCACAAAGACCAAATGAACGACTTACGAGAAATCATAGAAAGCGCCTGGGAAGACCGGTCGTTGCTGAGCCAGAAGATAACGGCGGAAGCCATCAGAAGCGTCATCCAGTTATTGGACCGCGGGGAACTGCGGGTGGCGCAACCCACTGACACTGAGAAATGGCAGGTAAACGAATGGGTGAAGAAAGCCGTGCTCATGTACTTCCCCATCCAGAAAATGGAGACCATTGAGGCCGGGCCTTTCGAGTTCCATGATAAAATTCCTCTGAAAAGCGGCTTTGCCGAACTTGGGGTGCGCGTGGTGCCGCATGCTTTGGCGCGCTATGGCTCCTATATCTCCAGAGGCGTGATCCTGATGCCGTCTTACACCAACATTGGTGCCTACGTAGATGAAGGAACCATGGTAGACACCTGGGCCACCGTGGGCTCCTGCGCCCAGGTGGGCAAGCACGTGCACCTAAGCGGGGGCGTGGGCCTTGGCGGCGTGCTGGAACCGGTGCAGGCGGCACCTGTAATTATTGAAGACGGGGCCTTCATCGGGTCGCGCAGTATTCTGGTGGAGGGCTGCCACATTGGAAAAGAAGCCGTGATAGGTGCCAACGTGTGTATTACGGGTTCTTCTAAAATCATAGACGTGACCGGAGCTGAGCCCAAGGAATACAAAGGCTATGTGCCACCGCGCTCTGTGGTGATTCCTGGTTCCTACACCAAACAGTTCCCAGCGGGAGCTTTCCAGGTGCCTTGCGCCTTGATCATTGGCCAGCGGAAAGAGAGCACCGACCTGAAGACTTCCCTGAATGATGCACTGCGGGAAAATGGCGTAGCTGTTTAAGGCTTTTTTTTTTTAAAAGTCTAATAAAAAAGGAGAGGCCGGTTCTGCACCGGCCTCTCCTTTTTTTATTAGACTTTGTGCCGTTTTAAGAGCTGGAGAGATCTTTTACTCTGCGTTTTGCTCTTATTTTCAGAAAAGGGCCAGAAAACAAGGATTGCGTTCCCTTATACCGCTATCGTTTTTTGAAGGTGTCAGCGACCACCAGGTCTTTGGTGCCGTGGCTGTAGGAGTAGAAGCCTTGGCCGCTTTTCACTCCTTTGTGGCCGGCCTGTACCATGTTCACAAGCAGAGGGCAAGGGGCGTACTTAGGATTCCCGAACCCATCGTGTAGCACCCGCAGAATAGAAAGGCACACATCCAGCCCTATAAAGTCGGCGAGCTGCAGGGGGCCCATGGGGTGGGCCATGCCCAATTTCATGATGGTGTCAATTTCCTCCACACCGGCTACGCCTTCATACAAGGAATAGATGGCCTCATTGATCATAGGCATGAGAATGCGGTTGGCCACAAATCCCGGATAATCATTGGCCTCGGCCGGAATCTTTCCCAGGTTCTTGGAAAGCTCCAGGATCTGGTTTGTGACCTCGTCACTGGTGGAGTAGCCCCTGATCACTTCTACCAACTTCATAACCGGTACCGGGTTCATGAAGTGCATCCCGATCACTTTGTCCGGGCGCTTGGTAACTGAGGCGATCTTGGTGATGGAGATAGAGGAGGTATTGCTGGCCAGAATACAGGAAGGCTTTGTGAACTGCTCTAATTGCCGGAAAAGATCCAACTTGATGTCCACGTTTTCGGTGGCGGCTTCCACCACCAGGTCCGCTTCTTTCACGCCTTCCTCTAAATCAGTGAAGGTGCTGATACGTTGCAGGGTCTCGGTTTTCTGCTCCTCGGTGACCGTTCCTTTGGCTACCATGCGGTCCAGGTTCTTAGAAATGGTGCCCACTGCCTTGGTCAGCGAATCCTGGGAAATATCAATAAGAGCGACAGAGAAGTTATTTTGCGCAAAGACGTGGGCGATTCCGTTGCCCATGGTGCCAGACCCAATGACGGCTATGTTCATAGAATAAGCGTTAGTTAGTAAAGTGAAGTTACAAAGCTATGATATTTCTGCAGGCCGACAAGAAGCGTTCGTTTGGGCCAGGTTGCACTTTTTAAGGAGCAGGAAAATAGCGGCTTACATCTTTTTAAAAGTCTATATAAATCTTTTATAATATTCCTGCGTACAAGCAGAAAAATCAATATTAGGATTTTTATCCAAGTATTGGTGCAAACAAAAACTAAAACCTAACACAACTAAAACTATGGGAAATCTATTGTATATCATCGCGGTAGTGCTGGTAATTATCTGGTTAATCGGGTTCTTAGGCTTCGGTGACCAAGTGGGTGGAATCATCCACGTGCTCTTGGTGATCGCAGTCATTGCCGTACTGCTTCGACTGATCCGCAGGGCGTAAACCTGCCCTGGTGTGAGGCTTTCAATATTTGTATAAACTGAATAAAAACAAGATCATGGGAAACATACTGTATATCATCGCGGTAGTTCTTGTCATCATATGGCTCATCGGGTTCCTCGGATTCGGAGACCAGGTAGGCGGTATCATCCACGTATTATTGGTGATTGCCATTGTAATGGTTTTACTCAGATTAATACGCGGCTAAGCCAGGAGCTTTACCAAAAAGAAAGGCCACCCACTCGGGTGGCCTTTCTTTTTGCCTGGTTTTCTGAATAAAGGGCTGAAACAACTTTATACCAACGTGTTCACGCCGTACATCTGGGCTCTAAGCGCTTTGATTTCTTCGTTTCTGAGGTACTCATCATAGCTCATGCGCTTGTCAATGATACCTTTGGGCGTCAGCTCAATGATACGGTTGGCAATGGTGTCTACGAACTGTAAGTCATGGGAGCTGAACAGGAGGGAGCCCGCAAAATCCTTGAGGCCGTTGTTCAGGGCGGTGATGGATTCCAGGTCCAAGTGGTTTGTAGGCTCGTCCAATACCAGCATGTTGCCGCTCTGCAACATCATACGGGACAGCATACATCTTACTTTCTCGCCTCCAGACAATACGCTGGCTTTCTTCAAAGATTCCTCGCCGGAAAATAACATACGGCCCAAGAAACCTCGGATGAAGCTTTCGTCTTTCTCCACGGAAAACTGGCGCAGCCAATCCACCAGGTTCAGGTCTACCTCAAAGAACTCATTGTTGTCTTTAGGAAAGTAAGCGGTGCTAATGGTGGTGCCCCATTTGAATTCTCCTTTATCTGGGGAAGCCTCGCCCATGATGATCTTGAAGAAGGTAGTGGCGGCCAGGTCATTGCGGCTGATGACGGCGATCTTGTCCTTTTTATCTACCGTGAAGGTGACATCTTTGAACAACAACTCCCCTTCATTGCTTTTGGTCAGGTTGTCTACCTGCAGCAACTGGTTGCCCGCCTCGCGCTCTTGCTTGAATTGGATGTAGGGGTACTTGCGGCTGGAAGGTTTGATATCTTCCAGGGTAAGTTTCTCCAACAATTTAGCCCGAGAGGTGGCCTGCTTTGATTTAGAGGCATTTGCGCTAAAGCGGGCAATAAACGCCTGCAGCTCTTTGCGTTTGTCTTCGGTTTTGCGGTTGGCGTCGGTGCGCTGTTTGGTAGCCAATTGGCTGGATTCATACCAGAAGGAGTAGTTACCGGCGTATAGCTGAATCTTGCCATAGTCAATGTCGGCCACGTGCGTACACACTGCATCCAGGAAGTGGCGGTCGTGGGAAACCACGATCACCGTGTTCTGGAAGTTGTCCAGGAAGTTCTCCAGCCACATGATGGATTCAGCGTCCAGGTGGTTGGTAGGCTCATCCAGCAGCAGAATGTCTGGGTTACCAAACAGGGCCTGTGCCAATAACACGCGGATTTTCTCATTACCGCCCAGGTCTTTCATGAGCGTGTAGTGCAGGTCGGGTTGAATGCCCAGGCCGCTCAGCAATTCACCGGCTTCGTACTCGGCGTTCCAGCCTTCCATGTCCGCAAACTCGGCTTCCAGCTCAGAGGCGCGCATGCCATCCTCTTCAGAGAAATCTTCTTTGGCATAGATGGCATCTTTCTCGTTCATGATGTCATAGAGCCGTTTGTGGCCCATGATCACCGTCTGAAGCACCGGGAACTCATCATACTCGTAATGGTTCTGCTTCAGGATAGCCAGGCGCATTTTGGCCGGAATGTCTACCGTGCCGGTGTTGGGGTCTATCTCGCCGGATAATATCTTCAGAAAAGTCGACTTGCCGGCTCCGTTGGCGCCAATAAGGCCGTAACAGTTGCCGGGAGAGAACTTAATGGTAACGTCTTCAAAAAGGGTGCGTTTGCCGTAGCCAAGACTTACGTTGCTGGTACTGATCATGCTGCTCTATACTAAATAAATAGGATTTCTGGGTGCGAAGTTACCAAAAGAACTGAAAAGGACCTTATAGGAGGTGCAAATCAAGCTTTTTGGAAAACTGTCTTTACCTACAGACAATCAAAGGCTTAATTGAGTTCAGCAAAACTGGGAAGGGGCCGCAGCTATTTGCAGGCTTGGGAAACGGCAAAAAAATAGGGGAAAGCACAACGCCTCTCCACTTAAATAAGTATATAAGATTCCATATCTAGGACAGATAAAGCGGAGCACAGGAAGATGCCTCCATAAAATGAACCTAAACAAACAAAAAAACATCATGGAACAACGTCGAGCAACGGTACAGAAAACCGGTACCTATTTTGGAGTAATGACGGGAATTGCTGCCATTATTTACATTGTCCTGATCAAGCTGTTAGGACTTATAGAAAACGTGTCATTGCATTTTTTAACGGGTATCATCTTAGTGGTAGGCGTATGCCTGGCCATTAAACGCCATAAAATAGCCAATCACGGTAAATTAGGCTATCTGGAAGGGATAGGAGTAGGGTTCTTTGTGGGTTTGGTATCTTCTGTTCTTTTCTCCCTTTTCCAGGTAGTGGTAAATAAAATCTTCGACCTGGCTTTGTCCTACCCCTATATGGTAGATGACACCTCAGGGAACGAGCAGGCCACCTGGCTGGTAGGGGTTATCTGGGTTTTGATGGGCGTGGTGATTGGTGCTTTTGTGGGGTACATCGCCATGCAGTTCTTTAAAAGACCAGACCATAAACTTACCTCTTAAAAGGAAGCCCCAAGCATTTGAAAAGCCTGACCTGAAAGTCAGACTTTTTTTGTCCCTGTTTTGTGGTGGTAACTATAATATTCTTAGATGAGACTCTGGTGTATGAAAGAGTTTAAGAATTTATAAAATGACTTAAACACCATTTTACTATTTGGCTTAGCGGGGCTTTTTTTTACCTGATAGTGGAATAATGGCCGATTAAGACTATAATATTTGTTTTATCATATATATAGATTGATGAGTAATAGAAAGCGAATGAGTCAATTCAATTCCGGTTGTGAGTTAAGTGCAATAACAAAATGTTAAATTTCCTATAACCTGCGTATTTAAGCTTGCGTTAAAGGACATATATAACAACAACGAGAGACTTGATAAAAAAATCTACCTAAAGCGTCAAAAAACACCATGAAAAAATTTATCCTATCTGCCTTATTTGTAGGAGCTGTGTTCACAGCCCAAGCTCAAACAAACCTTACCGGTGCTGCTGCTACGTCGCGGGCTGTTCTGTCTATGAGTGCCCAGGAAATGAGCCGTCAGATGTACAATGAGCTGCAGTTGAATGAAGGGCAGTACATCAAGTTGAAGGCCTTGAACCAAGCCCGGTTTGACAAGTTCAGTGAGATTGAGAAGATGTATGGCAATGATGCCCAAATGCGCGAAGCCAAGATCAAAGAAGTAAACGAGCAACTTGATCAAGAATTCGCCCAGGTTTTGACACCTAAGCAATTTACCGCTTACCTGGAAATGGATGGCCGCGCAACGGCAGCCCCTGCGCCCGCCTCAACCCAAACAGACGGAACCAGCACTGATGTTTCAGGGGGAACCACCACTGGCACTGATGCTGAGATCAAAGTCAAAGACGACAAAGTGAAGATGGAAAGCGGAGATGCCAAGGTAAAGCTGGAAGGCGATAAAATGAAAGCTGAATCTGCTTCCGGCGAAATGAAAGTAAAAGGCAATACTGAGAAACTGAAAACAGAATCAGTAAAATATAAGTCTTCTCCTTCAGAAACCAAGATCATTACTCCGGAAGGTAAATCCAAAGTGGAGCATGACAAAATGAAGATAAAAACAGAGACTACTAAAAAGAAGGTCAAAAACTAAGATTTGACGCTTGCCTAGAAAGCCGTTCTTCCTGTGGGAGAATGGCTTTCTTCTTTTATAGGCCTTTCATGTTACTCTACAAACACATTGGCTTCCCTTACATTCCCTAAGGCATCTAGTCTTATAGCCAGTGCTTCTTTTTTTCCTGGCTGGGTGGCTGGGGTGGGGGAACACTTTGGGCCGGGGGTGATAAAATAGATGTAAATTTTCTGGCTGCGCTCCATCAGTTCTTCTGTGTCTGGCTTGCCAAAGAGCTTGCGTACATCTCCTTCCTTCAGGCCCACCAGCTGTAACCGGATGTCTGCCACCTGGCTTCTAAGGGAAAGCCTCTGGCCCTTGCACCCGTTCAGGTCCGCCTTCCAGGTGTCAGAATCAAAATTCAGGTGGTCTGTTTTGGAGGAACAGGAAAAAAAGAGGAGGCAAAAAATGAAACAAAGGCAAAATTTAATCTTTTTTTGTTTGCCAAAAGTATATACCTTCATCATGTAAATGCCTTGTAACTAGATACTAATAACCTTAAAACCCTTCTGTCAGCTCAAACAAATATAGTTTTCTAACAATGAATTTTGGCTGCTTGGAACAAAAGTAGGAAGTATTTGGGTTATAAAACCGACACTCGTAAAGAATCCGTATATGAAACGATTGATTTCTTCCTTTTCCTGTATAGCAGTTTTGTCTTTTGTTTTTCCTGCACAAAGCGCTACCTCAACTCCAAACTTTTCATTTGACACTGCCTTGGCTTCTTCTGACAAGGAGATGGTAATGGTCAATAAATCTTTTGAGGATTTCCTGGAAGATCTTTACGATGAGGCTGACCTTAGAAAAGCAGGCTTAAGCTATGAGGTGTTCAGCAAAGCAGCCACTGGTTTCTATAACCTGAAAGAGCAGAAGAAATTAAAAAGCCCCAGAAATCTGCTCACCGTGGTGGATTTTGGCAAGCCCAGCAAAGAGAAGCGTCTTTGGATCATTGACTTAGATAAGAAGAAAGTGTTATACCACAGCTTGGTGGCCCATGGCATGGGTTCTGGCAACGAGAAAGCAGTGAAATTCTCCAACATTGTCAATTCCCACATGAGCAGCCTGGGCTTTTATGTGACAGAGAACACCTACCATGGCAAACATGGTCTGTCTTTGAAACTGAATGGCCTGGACAAGGGCTTTAATACCAAAGCCAAAGAACGTGCCGTGGTTATTCATGGAGCAGATTACGTTAGTGAGGCTTTCATCAAACAACATGGCCGGTTAGGCCGCAGCCACGGTTGCCCTGCCTTACCTAAAGAAATCACCTCAGAGGTGGTTCAGTTAATCAAAGGAGGAACCCTGTTATACATAGACGCTCCCTCTGCCAACTACACCTCAGCCTATTTAGATACTGATTCCGCCATCAAACGCTTTGAGTCTGAGATCCTGGCCAAGCAAGCGAAATTGTTGAGTAAATAACCTTTTAGGAACAAGCATAAAACAGAAGAAGCCGGTCAGGATTGACCGGCTTCTTCTGTTTTATCAGCATGAGAACCTACACGGGTGATCAAGCGGTATCTTTGGTGCCTTTGATGAGGCTGATTCCTGTGAAGAAAAAGATCAATCCTACAATGAAGGGTACCACTGATGAGAATTGGTTCATAGACACGCCGCCTACTGAATCACCACCGGCTAAAAAGGCATAAGCCCCCCAAATGACGCCAACAATCCCTAGGATTGTGAGAATAGCGCCGAACGTTCTTTTTAGGTTCATTTTTATATCAATAAGTGATTTATATCCGCCAATTGACGTTATAGAGCTTCTTACGTATGTACAATCAAAAATGATATAGTATTTGCCCTATATCAGAAAGAAATTCTGCCACAGCTCCTCCGTAGTGCACGTAACCAAGTCCTTTGATAGCCGTTCTTCTACTCAAGCACTTACCTGACCTTGCCAGGAAGGGAAGTTGGAAACTTTTAACCGGACTGAGAAAACTACAAAAATGAGAGGTTCTTTGCGCTTAGTGATCGGTTTGCTCATTGCTGCCTTCTCTTTGGTGACATACTGGTGCAACCAGGAGTATAATCCGGTGACGGGTGAAACGCAGCACGTGAATATGAGCGCTGACCAGGAGATAGCCCTAGGGTTGCAGGCGGCGCCTGGAATGGCCCAGCAATACGGTGGCCTGCACTCAGACCAGGAAGCGGCAGCCAGGGTCAAAGAAATAGGGCAACGCATTGTGCAAAGCACCAAAGCCCGGGAAACCCCTTACCAGTTTGACTTCCATTTATTGGCAGATGAAAGCACCATCAACGCCTTTGCCTTGCCCGGCGGACAGATCTTCCTTACCGCTGGTCTATTAGCCCGTCTGAAAACGGAAGGTCAGGTGGCGGGAGTATTAGGCCATGAGATCGGGCATGTGGTGGCGCGCCACTCAGCGGAACAGATCGCCAAAAGCCAGTTAACCCAAGGCATTTCCGGGGCTGCGGCCGTTGCAACCTATGACCCTCAGAACCCCTCCAGTGCCAGCGCGGCCGCGGCGGCCGCCATGATTGGGAAATTGATGAACCTCAAATACGGACGTGATGATGAATTGGAATCAGACGAGTTGTCGGTTTTGTTTGTGTCCCAGGCTGGGTATGACCCCAGAGCCATGATAGGGGTGATGGAGGTGTTGTCTGAAGGCCGGTCGGGGGCGGGTGGTCCAGAGTTTTTCCAGACCCACCCTAACCCAGAAAACCGGGTGGGCCGCATTGAACAAGCCATTGCCTCCGCTTTTCCCAACGGGGTTCCCTCTGGGCTGATTCCGTAAGTAAGCCAAAAAAGCACCGGTTTCTGTAAAACAGGCTAAAAACAGGAACTGGTTATAAATTAGATACGCCTTCTAAATCTGCTGTGTTGGTATGACAAAGATCCTTTTCGTGATAAACCCCATTTCCGGCGACATTGACAAAGATGAACTGACCGAAGACATCATCGCCTTCTGCCGGCAGAATGACCTCCAGGCGGACTACTACAAAACCACTGGGGAAGAGGATGACCGAAAACTGAAGGAGAAGATCGCTGCCATTTCCCCAGACATTGCCTGCGCGGTGGGCGGTGACGGAACGGTGAGCTTGGTAGCCAAGGCCATCAATAAAACAGGGGTGGCCCTGGCCATCATTCCGCAGGGTTCTGGCAACGGTTTGTCAAAAGACCTGGGAATCCCCCAAAACTTTGATGAGGCCCTCCATTTGCTCGCGGAGCATCATATCATGGCCATTGACACTTTGGATGTGAACGGCCAATTATCCATCCACTTATGTGATGTGGGGTTCAATGCGCTGGTGGTAGAGCGTTTCTGTTCGGGTGATACCCGGGGGCCCGGGGCTTACGCCTGGATTGCCATGCAGGAATTCATGGCTTATGAGCCAAAAAAATACACGATCATCGCCGAAGGCAAAACCATCTTTGATGCGGAAGCCTTCATGATTACCGTGACCAATGCCAAAGCCTTCGGCAGCAACGCCGCTATCAACCCAACCGGGGTCATCAATGACGGAAGCTTTGAGATTTGTGTTTTAGAGCCGTTTCCTAAATCCTCCAGCCTGGGCATCCTGTACCGGTTGTACACAGATAGCATTGACAGCTCGGTCTATACCCACCGGTTCAGCTGTAGTTCGGCTACAATCATCAACCATTCAAACGAAGTCTGCCAGATAGACGGGGAGCCGGAGCACTTTGACCAGGAACTAAAGTTCACGGTGCAACCGAAGAGCTTGAAGGTGGTGCTGCCGCACCCTGCCGAGTAGGAACCGGTGCTCCCTGGTAGATGCTTTTCTGGAAGACCACCTGCGGATCTTCTCCCGGCGCCGTAGCTGGTTCTACCACCCTAAGCCATACTGAACCGTCCTGGTACTGGTCCAGCACCATGAATCCTTTGTTTTCGTGGGTAAAAGAGGCTTTTCCGCCCTTGGCTACAAAGTTTGTCTTGCTTCCTGAGCCGCTTACCGCATAATGGTTGCCTTTTACCTCAAAGTACTGCAGGTTGTGGTCATGCCCGCCCACGTAGAAGATAGACTGGTGCTGGTGCAGGATGCGTAGCAACCTACGGCGGAATTTCCTGAACGGCGGAAAAGACATGTCTTCATGGGCCCCCACGTATTTGCGGTAAATTCTGAAAATAGAGCCCATAATAGGCAGGGGGACCAAGGCTCGCTTGTTGATGAAAGTGAGCGGGAAGAGGTGTTGTTTGACCGTGAACTTGCCCCCGTGCAGGGCATTGCTGTACACCGGGTGGTGGGCGGCCAACACAATGAACCGGTGCCGGTTCTCCTCTAAAAGAGCCTGTAGGGCAGCGTAAAATTCCCGGGAGGTGGCATATGGCTCCTCCGGTGACCGTTCCAGAGGTTTATGTCCGGTTTGCACCCACCACTGCGTATTGATGACAATGATCAGGAGCTGTCCGTTGATTTCCCAGGTTACCGGACCCAGGCAGCCCCCGCGGGGAAGATATGCGCTTTCATCCTGAAGTTTTTCATTGATGAACTTCTCTTGCCGCAACACAAAGTCATAGCCATCTTTGCGGCCTTTGTTCCAGTCATGGTTGCCACTCAGGTAGATGACTTTTCCGGTATACCCTTTGAAGAGCGCCAGTTGGTTTTCCAGCCTCTGTACTGCCTGGGGGTGCCTGAAACTGCCCACCGGCGGTAGCCCGGTGGGATAGACGTTGTCGCCTAAGAAGAGGATGGTGCTATTCTGCCCGGCTTCCTGCACCCAATGGTGCACCGCCTGCAGCAATACGTCATCTTCTAAGGAACCGTTGTTGCCCACATCGCCTACCAGGGCAATGGAGTGGGTTCTTTTTTCCGCCGGTGGGGGCGAGGTAGTACGCCAGCCAATCTCTGCCAGGGAGTAGAAAGGTTTTTTCCTGAATTTCCTTTCCCGCCTATATGCCAGGATAAACCACGTATTGACAGCCAGGAAAACAATGAGGGCAATAATATAGAGCATGTGCGTGTGCGGGCGGTTAAAGCTCTCTTATCTTACTCTTTTAAGCCCTCAAAAGTTGGGTGGCGGTAGATGTTTGAAATGGCCGTTCAATTTGACGCGTTCTTTCAGGCGTTCCGTTTCCAGCACTACCGGCAAGATCTTGGTTAAGTGGTCTAATATGATCTCCAGCCGCTCACTTTCGCGCAGACATTGCAATAGGGCATATTCCTGTTCTGTGGAGAAGCCCAAATGATGTGCCACGTCATAAGACTTGAAGTTGTCTGGCAGGTTGAGCATGAGCTTTTGGATGCCCAGTGCCGAGTACAGTTGCCGCAGCAGCTCCAGAATCTGCACCCGCTGCAAGGGTTCCTCATCCTGGATGATTTCCAGGTCTTCCACCTCGCCCCCTGAATAGAGGCGCCCTGGTACCTGCCGTTGAAACTCCTTGATCTTGAAGATGCCCAACCCTTTGGTTTTGATGTCCATCTCGCCGCTGAGGTATTTTTTCTCTATCCCCAAGATTTTGATCTCCGTGCCATAATCACCCACCCCTTTTTCCAGGTAAACGGGAATCCCGAAGGTAGAGTCATTGGCTTCGCACTCCAGGATCAACTGGCGGTAGCGAGGTTCAAAAATATGGAGGTTGAGCTTTTCCCCCGGAAAAACGACAATGTTCAGCGGAAAAAGAGGCAGAAATCTACTCATGGCCGGGCAGGGGAAAAGGATAAGCTCCTAATTTAAGAAGCCTTTCCTGATGCTGCTACTATTTCTGTATTTTTGTGGGGCCGGCTTTGGCAATTGGGGCGGCCTGCGTAGGTTGATTTATGGCAAAACAGCAATTATCCTGGTCTTTTACCTGGGCAGATGCCCGATGGCTTTTCCTGAAGCTTTGTATCACTCTATTTTTAGGGTCGGTGCTTTGGGTGTTGGCCTACCGTTGGCTTGATCCACCGGTGACGCTGCACATGTTGTCTAAGCGGTCAGAACCGTCTCCTAAAAACCAGAAGATCTCAGAGATCAAGCACCAGTTCGTAGACCTGGAGGACATGTCTCTGCACTTGCCTCTGGCGGTGGTGGCAGCGGAGGACCAACTGTTCTTTACCCACCATGGGTTTGACTTCAAGGCCATCAAAGCGGCTTTCCAAAGGAACATGTCCAGCAAGAAAACAGTAGGGGGCAGCACCATCAGCCAGCAAGTAGCCAAGAACGTCTTTCTTTGGCACGGCCGCAGCTACCTTAGAAAAGGAGTGGAGATGTACTTCACGTTCCTGATAGAGGTGTTATGGGGCAAAGAGCGTATTCTGGAGGTGTACCTGAACATAGCCGAGATGGGCGACCATATTTTTGGGGTGCACGCGGCCAGCCAGAAATATTTCCGGTGCGCGCCTACTGAAGTCACAAAGAACCAGGCTGCCTTACTAGCCGCTGTGTTACCCAACCCTATCAAGTATACGGCGGCCAGCCCCTCTGGCTATACCCTTCGGCGCCGCCGGAACATTGCCCGGAACATGACCCGCCTGGGCGGCTCTACCTACATAAAAAAGATGTTAGAATAAGGTTATGAAGATTCCTCCTTACCTACGCAAAACTTTCTATCTGCTCTTGCTCTGTTTCACGTTGGGCTGTAAGACAACTCAGCCCTTAGAGAATATTAAGACAGAGATTGGGGAAGTCATGCGGCAACAAAGCGAAGCCTGGAACAAAGGAGACCTGGAAACTTATATGCAGCCCTACTGGAAGTCTGATTCCCTGCTGTTCCTGGGCAAGAACGGCCCCACCTATGGCTGGGAGAAAACGCTCCAGAATTACCGGAAAAGCTATCCCACCCCAGAAGCCATGGGGCACCTCACCTTTACCTTATTGAAAACTGAGCAGCTAAGCAAAGAAGTGGTGTTTGTGGTAGGCAAATGGCACCTGCGCCGCACCATAGGCGATGTCCAAGGCCATTTTACCCTTGTTTTCAGAAAAATAGACCAAGAATGGAAAATCGTAGCCGACCATTCAAGTTGATTTTTAGGAATTAGGAATTAGGAATTAGGAATTAGGAATTAGGAATTAGGAATTAGTTTTTCCTTGGCCGCCTTTATCTGAATTGGTACCTTTTACTTTTAGGTTCCGAGGTAAAAGAACAGAGGAAGTGTTTTGGGCCTGTTTCCTTAAAACTGGTTTCTAAACACTTCCTCTGATTCTTAATTCCTAATTCTAAATTCTTAATTCTTCACACCTCTCGTGTCTTTGCTGATGGGGGCTGGGGTTTGTTGGGTGGCGGTGCCTGCCGCATCATCCTTGTCAATTTCTTTCTGTTTCTCTACTTTCTGGATCTCCTCGTGGTAGATCAGGCCATTGTCGGCGGCGTGCTTAGCGGCGGCGGCGGTATCTTTGACCAGCAGCATCTCTACGGTTCCTTTGAGTTCCTCAGAGATGGTAGTTACTATTTTGGCGCGGTCCTCCAACTCCACATCCCTGATGTAGACGCAGAGAATGCGGCCCGGGAAGTTCTTGATCACCTCCTTGTAGATGGGCGCATCCTGTTGTCCGCTGTCCCCGATGAGCACAAAGTTCAGGTGCGGATAGGTGAGCAGGATGTTCTGGATTTCTTTGAACTTATGGCTCATGTGGTCTGCCCCAAAGAACTTGTTCTGCATGAGGCCGAAATCGCGCAGCAGGAGGGGGCCGGCTGGAATATCATTGATGTCTAGGAAATCGTGGAGCAGGTCATACATGTTCCAGGGGCTGCTGCTCACGTAAAAAAACGGGTTGTTGCGCTTGCCGTTTCGGCCCAGCTGCAAAGAGCGGTAGAACGCCGAGACCCCTGCAAATGGCAGCCGGGTACGCGCGTTATTCATGAAGGTGTGCTGCGACATCTTGATCACATCTGTAGCCGAGGTGAGCACAATGGTGTCGTCAATGTCTGAGATGATCCCGTATTCTGCATCAGGGGGCGGCACCAGCACGTGGGCTTTGGTGGTAATGCCCGGCACAAAAGAGGAAATATCGGCTTTGACCAGTTCCACTTCCATTTCATGCCAGATATCCTCCAGCACCAGGGGCGTCTGGGGCTCCAGGTTGATCACGAAATAACCTTCCTTGTCGGTGATCACCGTGTGTTCCTGCCCCTGGAAAGAGACGCGCAGTTGGGCATCCCGCACCTCGTCACTCTCAAAGCGGCGGTACATGTTCACCAGGTTTTTCAGGAGGTTGTCATTGTCAGCCGCCCCGGTAATGCCTTTGTTGGCCAATACCCTTCCTTTCAGGTACAACCGGTTCACGGTTCCGTAGCTGCGGTAAGGTACAATCTGGAGGGGCTTATACAGCCCGAATCTGTTCCGGAACCGCTGCATGAAGAGGTCAAACGAATCATCCAGGCGCTCAATGACTGATCCTGCCTTTTTTTTCCAATCGTTTTCCATAGTTGTGAGGTAGGTTGGCGTGTTTGCTAAGTGTACGAAAAAAGGGCTTATAAGTATAAATACGCATAGCGGCTTAAAGCTCCTTTACAAGCTCAGGTTTCTCTTGAATTCCTGGAAACGGGTGTTGGCGGCAGGTTGGGTATTACAGCCGCGTTGCTTCGCCTCGGCCTGGATCTGCTGAATGCGGTTGCCGGGCGCCGGGTGAGTGCTGATGAATTCTGGCGGGTTTCCGCTGTTCTGCAGGTTCTGCATTTTCTGGAAAAAGCCCGCGGCCCCGTCACACGCGTAGTAATTGGTGGCGCCCAGGTACAAAACCGAGTATTCATCGGCTTCACGCTCATAATCCCGGCTGAATTTTAATCCGGTGAGGTGACCCGCCACCGAGGTAGCCACCCGTTCTAACTCGCCTGCATTATCCCCTAAAAGCAATTTGGTAATAAAGGAGATGCCGTATTGCTTCTGCAACTGCTTAATGGAGTGCCGTTGGTCAGCATGAGCAATCTCATGCCCCAGCACGCCGGCCAATTCATCTTCGGTCTCTAGTTTGTTGATGAGGCCAGTGAAAACATAGATGTGACCCCCAGGCGTAGCAAAGGCATTCAGGTTTTCCGCATCTTTGATGATCTTCACATCCCAGGGGAATTCTTCGCGGTAACTTACCTGGTCCGTGGCCAGTAACCGCTCCACAATCTGATCCAGGTGCTGGTAAGCAGCCCTGATTTTAGGGTCAGAGGAATTGCGGTTGAGTAGTTTTCCGGTAGCCTCATAGGTAGAGTCTACCTGCTTGGCTACTTGCTGCCCCAGCTTCAGATCTTCTTCAATGGAGAAAAACACAGTATCGCCGTTTTTATCACTGCCGCAAGCCGAAAGCAAAACACAGGACAGGATACAGAAGGCCTTTGAAATCCGCTGCCTAACGTTGGCGGAGACCGGGAGTTTGGTATGGTTCATATAAGGAAAGATGGTTGCTTTGAGAGTACTACGCAGGTTCTGGAAAAACGACAAAGGAAGTTGTTTTCGGCGGATAATTCCAACCATTCTGAATTATGGGGAAAGAAGAGAAAAAGGCTTCTTTTTGTAAAACAACGGCAAAAGGAAGGGTACAACTTTTATGCCTTGGATAGGTTAAAGGAAGGAACGTTTGTCTTGATCTACTTCCATGGAAGAACAATTGACTCCTCATGCCCTTTACGCCGACGTGGCCGCCTCTGCCCAGCAAGCCGGGCTGCGCTATTTCCCTGACACCAAGCCTGGCATCTCCCGGCAGCTAAAACGGAAACAGTTTGAGTATTTCACCGCCAAGGGGGAACGCGTCACTGATGAGAAAATCCTGGACCGCATACAAAAACTGGTCATCCCGCCGGCTTGGACCGAGGTATGGATTTGTCCGTCAGCGAATGGGCACATCCAGGCCACAGGTCGCGATGACAAAGGCCGGAAGCAGTACCTCTACCACGCGGAGTGGCGGAAAGCCCGGAGCCTGAATAAGTTTGGGCGCATGTTGGCTTTTGGCAAGGCGTTACCCGAAATCAGGAAACAGGTGGAGAAAGACCTGCGCCTTAAGAAGCTGGAGAAGCGCAAGATCCTGGCCATTGTGGTGGAACTGCTGGACAACTCCTTCATCAGGATCGGGAACCGAACTTACGCCAAGTCAAATAAATCCTACGGCCTTACTACTCTGCGTGATCGCCACGTGAAGGTGGAAGGCGATAACCTGCGGCTGGACTTTGTGGGCAAGAAAGGCATAAAACATGAGATCAGCATCAAAGACCGCCGCCTGGCGCGCCTGGTCAAGCAATGCCAGGACATCCCAGGCCATGATCTGTTCCAGTATTATGACGAAGAGGGGCACCACCTACCCATAGAATCTGGGGACGTGAACGAGTACCTACGCAGCCTGAGCAAAGAGGAGTTCACCGCCAAAGACTTCAGAACCTGGGGCGGCACCGTCTTGATGGTAGAATGCCTGGAACAACTACTGGACGAGAACCCGGATATTGAGAAGGAGAAATCAGTGAAAGAGGCAGCCAAACGGGTTGCGCAAGAGTTAGGCAACACGCCCACCGTCTGCAGTAAGTACTACATCCACCCAGAGGTAGTAAACCTGTTCAAGCAAGACAAATTGATAGACTACCTAAGAAAGCACGACGCCAAAAAGCGGAAGGAAAACCCGTTCCTTTCCCGAACAGAGGAATTCCTCATAAAAATGCTGAAGGAAGTAAAGGTGGCTTAAGCCTCTAGTTCCTCTTGACAAGCTACCGTTAAAGGAGGCAATGATGCCTCTTTTTGAAGATTTGAAGATTTGGAAATATGGAGATGAATAAATGAGGAGATTTGGAGATTTGAAAATGAACAGATGAGAAGATGTGGAGTTGTGAATAGGTTTAGAAAAGTAATGAACTAGGTAGTGCTAAAGGGTACTTTCTTTTCTTTAGGTAAATCTGCTTATGCATTTAATTGATTAGGCAAAACGCCTGCAAATCTTCATATCTGCACATCTCCAAATTTTCAAATCTCCTCATCTCCAAATCTCCAAATCTCCACATCTTTTTTTTAAAGACCTTCGCGGTCAAAGGCATGAACTGCTACGCTCTTCTTTTTCTTAACCTTAGTTTCCTTCCCTTTCTCTACCTCAACCCCTTGCTTGGTGTCCAGTACCAAGGTCTTGTGGCCCCAGCCTTTCACCTGGGAATTGTCACTAACTTTGTCTTCGCCCATGCCGCCGTATATCAACACCTTGATGCCGCTGTCTCCCTGACCGGTAATAACAAATTCATCTTCTTCGGCTAAGCCGTACAAGGCAATGGATTTAGTGTCTTCTTTTTTGAAAATACGGTCAAAAACCAAAAGGTCGCCTTTTTTGCCTTTATCACCTATCTGGATCAGGTACACGCGAGTGTCTCCGGTGGGCAGCCGTTCCACCACAAATTTCTCCTTCTGGTCTGTTCCGGCCACCACCACATGTTTAGAAAGATGCCGGTACATATCTTTGGCTATGTGAGCTAGTTGTTCCCGTCTGGTCTTCAGTTTCCGTAGGATTTCCTCTCCGGTAATGGCGTATACTGGTGTTGGTAAGGCAGAAACCGCTGCCGTTAGCACACTGTCGGTTAATTGAATTTGGAGTTGCTGGGCCAGTTGTTGCCATTGGTCAAGGGTCACCTCGTTCAGGCAGCGGGCATCTATGAACTGCGCATTTTGCAGGTAGCCTTTGGTGAAGGAAACTTTGGGGTGGAAGGTCTTCATCTTCTTCAGGGGTGCCCAGCGGCGGGTGAAAAGCCAGGGCATCATGCCATCATCAAACTTGAAGAAGGCCTGGTCCCGGTCTTTGGGTACCGCAGTATAGGTAGTCACGTGGCTGGTGTCATAAACGGCCCACTGCCATTGGCCCTCATGCCGGTCCCAATCGCCTATGAAAACGTCAAAGAGGCGGGCCTTGGCAAAAGACAGCTGGTCAGGCAAATGCGAATGCTGGGTAAAGCGTTTTTTGAAAAACTCCTCGGAATCAATCAGGTCTTTGGCTTTGCCCAGGTAGCTGGTAAGGGCTTCCTTGCCTTCATACTTCTCTTCCAGCAGAAAGACGCGGTCCTGAAATTCAGAGGAATTCTTGCCCAGGCCTTTCTCATACTTGGGAATGTACACGTACTTGGGGTGGCTGTGCGGGATTCTGGCGCCGCCCGCCAATTCAGATACCACCACTGCCCCGTAGGGATGTATGGCCGAAGTCTGGTCTCGCAGCCAATTGGTCAGCACCGTTTTCCGGAGGCCTTTGGGTAGAACCTCCTGCGGGTCTTTGTCCACGGACCTAAGCGCATATTGTTTGCCTGTTTCATTCTCCAAGGTTAAACTGGTGGTTTGAAAGCCGCCGCCCATTTTCTCCGGGGTTAACCCTCCGTGGATGCGGGAAATATCTAAAACAGGCAAAATCACGGGTTGAGCCCAAACCTTGCGGTAATGCGTACCCCAAACGAAACGATGAAATAGCCCCTTGTCATAGTGTTTTCCAGCCACCACCGTGGCAGAATCCCAACGGGCATGGCGTTCCTGCTCAATAGGCCCAACCAGCGCAGATTTCTGGAAGAACTCCTTCCGGGCGCAACCGAAACAGAGGAAAAGCAGAGAGAAAAAGTAGGTAGATAGTTTCCGCATGCATCAGGTGTGAATCTTTTGCCATACAGGAAGTATGCCAAAAAAGTTTTAATAGCTTATTTTATATATAGTTAAAAGTAAGAAAATCAGGGGTTTAATGAAATTGCGCATAGACACAGAACATCGCACGGTTTTCTTAGGTATAAATACGAATCTATGATGAAATTTCCCTTTTCCCCGAAGAAGGCCACGTTATCTATAATAGGTCTATTGTGGGTATTGTCTTACTTCTGGCCGGTTGCTGCTCAAGCCCAATCAGTACCCAATGATTCAACCGCTACGGTGGCGGCGGGCAAGCATTACCTGCGTAGTAGCTTTCACCGGTTCTGGTGGGGAGAACATTACCGCAAGGTGTGGGCCGAGCCGGTGCAGGTGCCGTTTCTTTGGATCAGCAAATTCCAGGGAGGTGTGGAACCCTTGAAACAGGGGGGGAGTTTCCAGACCAAGAATCTGAGGTTAGTAGACAAGAAGGGGCGGGAGTATGTGCTACGGTCCATTGATAAGGACCCCTCAAAAGCCTTGCCTACCTTTCTGCAGAAGACGTTTGTAGCCAACCTCATGCGGGACCAAACCAGCGTGATCCATCCGTACGGAGCCTTTATTGTGCCGGCCCTGGCCACTGCCGCGGATGTTTACCATACCAATCCCCAATTGGTCTACGTGGCAGATGATCCCGCACTGGGGGAATTTAGAGCAGAGTTCGCCCATACGTTGGCTTTGCTGGAGGAGCGGCCCGATGGCAATTGGGAAACCATCAGCAGTTTCGGGAATCCAAATGATATAGTAAGCTCTAAAAAAGCGATTAGCCAAATGGTGAAAAGCCCTACGCATGCTGTAGAGGCCGGCCGGTACCTGCGGTCCAGGTTGTTTGACATGTGGTTGAGCGACTGGAGCCGGCGCGAAGACCAATGGCGTTGGGCAGTACAGAAAAAGGATGGTCAGACTTTTTACGCGCCCATTCCCCGCGACCGGGACCATGCTTTCTTTAAATTCAATGATGGGGTTTTAACCAAATTGGTGGGCGTTTTCAAGCCCAATTACCAAAGTTTTGACAAAACCATAGTAGGCAGTAACGTGACAGGCTTGATTAAAAGCTCCCGCCAGATGGATTCCTACCTGCTCGCGTACCTGACCCGGGAAGAATTTCAGCAAGCCGCCTTAGATCTACAGGCCAGGCTAACCGACCAGGTGATTGAACAGGCGCTGCAAACCTGGCCGCCTCAGATCAGAGAATTGTCAGCGGCGGAGTTTGCGAACAAGCTCAAATCGCGCCGCCAGGATTTGCTTTCTGCGGCGGAGGCGTTCTATAAAGAAATCAATGAAGACGTGCTGGTGCCCGGCACAGATGCCCAGGACACATTTGAGTTTCAGTTTGAGCCGGACGGAAGTCTGCTCCTTTTCCACTATACCCATTCGCCCGACAAAGAAAAGAAACTGATCCACCAGAAGAAGTTCCTTCCTAAGGAAACCCACAGCATCTCTGTCTTCGGCTTAGGGGATAAAGACACCTTCGTGCTGCGGGGGACCGGTAAAAACAAGATGAACCTGAAACTCTATGGCGGAGAAGGCACCGATCTGTTGGAGATTTCCCCTGGTTTTCAATTAAAGGGCAGGAAAATCCTGGTGCTGGACGAGGAAGACGGGAACGAGTTTGGCAAGCACCAGAAGATCAACAAGAAGGCATATGTGCCCGCTGCCCAGGAATTCAACGGTGATGGTTGGCTTCTTCGGCACCGCCTGCATTAACTGCTGGTTTACGGGCCATATATAAAAAATTAGGCCTAAAACGCGGCGTTCTCCTCGTCTTGCGAGAACACCAACACTTTGTCCTGGTGTTTGGTGCGCATGTACCCGCGTATGATCTGCTGGGTATCTTTATTGTCATTGTAGTACTTGATCACGCCTTTGAAGTCCTCCATGGAGCTGGCGCAGAACGATTCATCAAAATACCCGAAACCCAAATAACGTCCGTTGTCTACCACCACCACTGATTTTTCCTCTGGATGCCGGCCTTTGCCTATGATCACGAAGGTGTCATAGTCATACTTGAAGGCATCCATGGCCTCCATCACGCGTTGGTTGTATTCCTCCGGTGACTCCTTGCCCACGCAGGCTCCTTTGCACTGGTGGACCTGGTAATCAAAACAAGGGCCATTTGATTTGTAGAGATCGCACATTTTCTGGCACAGGTTGTACTTGGCCACCCGGTTAAAGAGAAAATTCTTTGCCTGGAACTGGTTGCTCATGGTGAGCAGGGGCGGCACCTCGGTTTTGGCCTTCTGGAACGTGAGGCGCATATAACCGTCTTGGTCTATGAAAGAGTAAATGCCTGAATGATAGACGCTGCGGCGCTGGGCGCGGTTATAGAAGGGTTTCCGTTTCTTGATCTCATCTGATTCAAACAGCAAGGCCACCAGTTCACTGCCGGTGCGCTCATAGGTGATGCTGGCAATGCGGTTCTTGAATTCAATGGACTTGCGGCTCTTGAAGTCAATGCTGAAGTGCTGGATGATCCTTTTCCGGATGCTCTTGCTTTTGCCCACGTAAATGATCTCGCCGCTCTCATCATGGAAATAATAGACCCCGGCCTCCAATGGAAGCGCGTCTACCATGTCTCTGGTGATAGCAGGTGGCAACAGCGAGGTTTTGATTTCCTTGGAGATGAAGGAAGGCTCCAGCAGTTTGTCATCTTGGGCCGAGGTGACCTTTTGCTCATCAATTTTCAATAACCGGTCAAAAAGGATGGCAGTAGCCTCTGCATCGCCAATGGCGCGGTGCCGCATCTGCAGGGGAATGTCAATGCTCTTGCACAGCTTGCCCAGGCTGTAAGAAGGCAAACCGGGCATCAGTTTCCGGCTCAGCCGAACGGTGCACAGGGTTTTGCGCTGGAAGGTGAACCCCAGGTCAGAAAACTCCTTCTTAAGAAAGGAATAGTCAAACCGCACGTTGTGGGCTACAAACACATTGCCCTCGGTGATCTGCACGATCTGCTTGGCAACCTCATGGAATTTAGGGGCATCACGCACCATCTCATCAGTGATGCCGGTGAGGTTAGAGATGAAATAGGGGATGGGCCGCCCGGGGTTGATCAGGGAATGGAACTGGTCCACCACCTGGGTACCATCATGGATGAAGATAGCTATTTCCGTTATCCGGTCTTCGGCGGGTTGGCCGCCTGTGGTTTCAATATCTACTATTGCGTACACGCGCTCTGTTTAAGATGAAGGATCAGTACCAGGGTACTCGTAAGGGTAAAACCAAAAAATAGCCAAGAACGTTTCATGGCCCTTTTTGAGAAATCAGGCGCCAAAGGAGGTAAAAAGAAAGCAGCCCCTAAGGCTGCTTTCTATCTAATCGGCTGTTGTCAGGCGCAGGCTACAGTCTTTCCTTCAGGGAAGTGATGGTCTGTTTGGCCGCTTGTATTTCCTGGTATTGACGCTGCACCACGGTTTTGAGGTCTACCGGCAGGCCTTGTTCGTGCAAGGCGGCATCATAGGCTTTGAGGGCGGCCTCGTCACCGGTTTCACATTCCCCAAGTATGGCTTTGCTGTCATTGGCCCCTACGGCTGCCTTGAGGTTGATCCAGCCCCGGTGTACTGCTCCGGCGGCCTGTAAAGCGGCTCCTTCTAAGGTGGTGGTGTTTCTGGTGCTGCCGCCCAACTGCTGCGCTTTGCTTTCCAGTTCACTCACAAAGATGGCCCGTTGCTGCGCAAAGCGTTCTAACTCTGCTTTCACGCTGGGGTTGTCTACCGCGCCCGCGGCTGTTTCATATCCTTTCTGCCCATCGCGGGCGGTTTCCACTAAATCATTCAAGGTGTTGAGGGCTTTGTCTTGTGCATTGTCCATAGTTTCAGTTTTAGTTGGTGGTATAAGAAAAGGCATTGAAGAGTTGGTAATCAACTACTTCAATGCCTTTTCTTATACTTAGGGTGTCCTGTATTGGTTACGGTGCTGAAATGCCCCAATTGCCAAAACAGAGCCGTACTTTTCTTATTCTTTGTTTCGCCGGCTCTTCAGCTTCTTGAGGAGTTTGTTTTCCTTTGGCCCCTGGTTGATGTCATTGAGCAGGAACCCGAACGGCTGTAGTGGTTCATAAGCATCAAAGATCACTTTCAGGATGGCAATGATGGGGATGGAAAGGATCATGCCCGGGGCTCCCCATATCTCACCCCCTATGATCAGGGCCAAAATAGCCGCGAACGGATTGATGCTCACCTTAGAACCTACCACAAACGGCGTGATGAAGTTCCCCTCCAGGAACTGCACAAACCCAAAAATTCCGATCACGATCAGCATTTGGGCGGCAGAACCTGTGTTGATGAGCACAAACAAGGCTGGGAACAAGGCGCCAATCAAAATACCAATGTAGGGAATGACTGTTAGTATGGCCGCCATCACGCCAAAGAAGATCGCGTATTCCACCCCCATGATCATCAGGCCCACCGAGTTGAGCACAGACACCACTGCGATCACAATCAGCAACCCAGACAAATAGCCCTGTACCACCCGCTGAATATTATCTACGGTTTCCATAAGCGGCTCACGGCGGTCTCTGGTGATGAATTGGAACATGAACTGCCGCAGGTGGTCACGGTAGTAAAGCATACAGAATATGTAGATAGGGATAAGCGAGATAACGGTCAGGGCACCAGTGGTAAGTGAAATGGTGCTGCCTAAGAAGGCGGTTCCTGTCTGGGTCACGTTGCCTAGGGCCTTTTGCAGGAACTCAGATTTGTTCGTGGGCTTAATGCCAAAGCGTTCAAACAGGAACGTTTGGAATTTGGCCAGCAGCATAGAGAATTTGCTGTTGATCTCAGAGAGCTCAGAGGAGAAATTGCTGATCTGAGCCGATAGAAACCAAATCAGCAGGGCCAGCACTACCATGACCACCACCAGGGAGATAACAATGGCTGCTGCCCGGGGAAGGCGTCTTTCCATGCCTCGCGTCATGGGCAGCAACAGCAACGCGAACAGGGCCGCAAAGCAGAGGGGGATCAGGACCGGGCTGAAGGTCTGCAAGAAATGAAGCAGCAGGAACAGCCCCAGTAGAATAACGGTGTACTTGAAGTAAACGGGTAATTTTATTTCCATTTGTTAAAGGTTTCTGTGCGGAGGAAAGGAATTTTAAGCTGTGCTAATAATATTAGTATTTATAAGCAGTTGTAATAGAAGGCAGTAGTATTTTAGCTAATAAAATAAGCAAAAGTTAGCCGTGTGAATGAACTGCTAACCGCTATATTTGGTTACACTAAAAGAGAAAATGGGCTATTGGACTGCTCGCCTAAGAATACTTAACTGCTTTTCCATACCAGATGTTTCTGCAATAAAATTGCCCTTTCCCGGTGATGATGCCAAAGTACACGCATTTTTTCTTTTATTTTACCTTATTCTACTAAACCCAAAAGTTCTCTATGGCTGAACTGACTGATGTTACCTACAACGAGGATAGTATACGGTCGCTGGACTGGCGTGAACATATCCGGCTGCG
This sequence comes from Rufibacter glacialis, assembly GCF_008271745.1. GTDB lineage: Bacteria > Bacteroidota > Bacteroidia > Cytophagales > Hymenobacteraceae > Nibribacter > Nibribacter glacialis. The sequence continues at coordinate 405,472 of NZ_VKKZ01000023.1, forward strand.
CCCGGGCATGTACATTGGCAAGCTAGGCGATGGTTCCTCTCCCGATGATGGGATCTACATTCTTGTAAAAGAGGTGATTGACAACTCCATTGATGAGCACATGATGGGGCATGGTCGCACGATTGAAGTAAAGATTTCCGACCACAAAGTAGTGGTGCGGGATTATGGCCGCGGTATTCCCTTAGGCAAAGTGATTGACTGCGTGAGCAAGATCAACACCGGCGGTAAGTATGACAGCCGGGCCTTCCAGAAATCGGTGGGCTTGAACGGGGTGGGTACCAAAGCGGTGAACGCCCTTTCCTCCAGTTTCCGGATCCAGTCCGTGCGGGACGGTAAAACCAAAGTGGCCGAGTTTGAGCGCGGTGAACTGGTGAAGGATGAGCCTTTACAGGAAAGCAACCAGCGCAACGGTACCACCACCGTGTTTGTGCCAGATGACACCATCTTCAAAAACTACCACTTCATTCCGGAGTTCCTGGAAAACCAGATCTGGAACTACGTGTACCTCAACGCCGGCCTTACCATCCATTTCAACGGACAAAAGTATTTGTCTGAGAATGGCCTGAAAGACCTGCTGAGCCGCAAGATCGCGGAGGAGACCATGCGGTATCCGATCATCCACCTCAAAGGAGATGACATTGAAGTAGCCTTAACTCACGGAAATGATTACGGAGAGGAATATTATTCCTTTGTAAACGGCCAATACACCACGCAGGGCGGTACGCATTTAGCTGCCTTCCGAGAAGCTGTAGTAAAGACGGTTAAAGAGTTTTATGCCAAAGAGAAGAAGGATTTCGATGGAACTGATATCAGGGCTTCTATTGTAGGCGCTGTCGCGATTCGCGTTCAGGAGCCGGTTTTTGAAAGTCAGACTAAAACTAAGCTGGGCTCTATTAACATGAGCCATGATGGCCAAAGTGTCCGGAATTTTGTAGTTGATTTTCTAAAGAAGCATCTGGATAATTTCCTTCACCAGAACAAAGATGTTGCCGAGGCTTTGCGCAAGCGAATTGAGCAGAGTGAGCGGGAGCGGAAGGATATGGCCGGCATCAAGAAACTGGCCAACCAGCGCGCCAAAAAAGCGAACCTGCACAACAAGAAACTGCGTGACTGCCGCTTCCACTTCGGTGAAAGCAAAGAATTGGAGAAAGAGGCCTTGACCACTTTGTTCATCACCGAAGGTGACTCAGCATCAGGTTCTATCACCAAATCTAGGAACGTAGAGTTGGAGGCGGTGTTCTCCCTGCGCGGGAAGCCTTTGAACTGCTTCGGGCTGAAGAAGAAGGTGGTGTATGAGAACGAGGAATTCAACCTGCTACAACACGCCCTCAACATTGAGGAAGGTCTGGAAGGCTTGCGCTACAACCGCGTGGTAGTAGCCACGGATGCCGACGTAGACGGAATGCACATCCGTTTGCTGCTGATGACGTTTTTCCTGCAGTTTTTCCCAGATCTGGTCAAAAACGGCCACCTCTACATTCTGGAGACGCCGCTTTTCCGGGTACGGAACAAGAAGGAAACCATTTACTGCTACAATGAGCAGGAGAAGCAGAACGCCATGCGCAAATTGGGCAAGAACCCGGAGATCACCCGCTTCAAAGGGCTCGGGGAGATCTCACCAGAGGAGTTCGGTAAGTTCATCGGCGACAACATCCGCCTGGAGCCGGTGATCATGGGCAAGACGGAGCAGAACATCCAGAAGGTGCTTTCTTACTTCATGGGCAAGAACACGCCTGAACGGCAGCAGTTTATCATTGAGAATCTCAAAATAGAGAAAGATATAGTAGAGGAGGTATATGCTTAACGAAGAATTGGAAAACGAGAACAACCTGGAGCTGGGCGCGGAACTGGAAGGAGAGGAGACCATCCATGACATCACCTCTGTTTCCGGCCTGTACGAAAACTGGTTTCTGGACTACGCCTCCTATGTGATACTGGAGCGGGCGGTGCCTGCCCTGGAAGATGGTTTCAAGCCGGTGCAGCGCCGCATCATGCATGCCATGAAGGAAATGGACGATGGCCGTTTCAACAAGGTGGCCAACGTGATCGGGCAGACCATGCAATACCACCCGCACGGGGACGCCTCCATTGGAGATGCCATCGTGAACCTGGGCCAGAAAGACCTGCTTATTGAAACCCAGGGAAACTGGGGCGATGTGCGCACCGGCGACAGCGCGGCCGCTCCCCGTTACATTGAGGCGCGGCTCACCAAGTTCGCGTTGGATGTGGTCTTCAACGGGCAGACCACCGAGTGGCAGCTGAGCTACGACGGCCGTAAAAACGAGCCCGTGACTTTGCCGGTTAAATTCCCGCTTCTGCTGGCGCAAGGCGTGGAAGGGATTGCCGTGGGCTTGTCTACCAAGATCATGCCCCACAACTTCCGGGAATTGATCAAAGGCTCCATTGACGTGCTCAAGGGAAGGCCTACCCATCTGTTACCCGACTTCCCTACCGGCGGCCTCGCCGACTTCACCAACTACAACGGTGGGGGAAGAGGTGGCAAGATCCGTTTACGGGCTACTATTGAGAAAGTAGACAAATCGCTGCTCGTGATCAAAGACGTTCCCTACGGCACCACCACCACGGCGCTCATGGACTCTATTGTGAAGGCCAGCGAGAACAACAAGATCAAGATCAAGAAGGTGGTAGACAATACTGCCGCTGACGTGGAGATTCAGGTACACATTCCGCCGGGGATTTCCCCTGACCTGACCATTGACGCGCTGTACGCCTTCACGGATTGCGAAGTCTCTATCTCGCCTAACACCTGCGTGATCATTGAAGACAAACCCCGTTTCCTGAACGTGGATGAGTTGCTGCGCATGTCTACGGTGAAAACAGTCCGGTTGCTGGAGCGTGAGCTCGAGATCCGGATGGGCGAGCTGGAAGACAAGTGGCACCAATCCTCCCTGGAGAAAATCTTCATTGAGAACCGTATTTACCGCGACATTGAAGAGTGCGAGACCTGGGAAGCGGTGTTGGTGGCCATTGACCAAGGGTTGGATCCGTTCAAGCCTATCCTACGCCGTGAGGTAACGCAGGAGGACATCATCCGCCTGACGGAAATCAAGATCAAGCGCATCTCTAAGTTTGACTCCTTCAAAGCCGATGAGTTCATCAAGAAGCTGGAAGAGGAGATGGCCGAGGTATTGGATAATCTAGCTAACCTCACCCGCTATGCCATCAGCTATTTTGAGGGTCTTTTAGCCAAATACGGCAAAGGGAAAGAACGTAAAACGCAGATCAGAACCTTTGATGTGGTGTCTGCCCAGAAAGTAGCGGTGGCCAACCAGAAGCTGTACGTGAACCGCAAAGACGGCTTTGTGGGCTATGGCCTCAAGAAAGACGAATTCGTGTGCGACTGCTCTGACATGGATGACATCATTGCCATCCGGAAAGACGGGAAGTTCATGGTATCGCGCATCAGCGACAAGATCTTCATGGGCAAAGACATCATCTACGTTGGCGTGTACAATAAGAATGATGAGCACATGGTCTATAACATGATCTATGTAGACGGAAAAACGGGCATCTCCTTCGCGAAGCGTTTTGCGGTGACCTCTATTACCCGTGACAAAGAATATGATCTGACCAAAGGCGAGAAGAACTCCAAGGTGGTGTACCTCACGGCCAACCCTAACTCAGAATCCGAGTTGGTGAGCATCACGCTGCAACCGGCCAGTACCGCCAGAGTAAAGCAGTTTGACTTTGATTTTGCTGAACTGCTGATCAAAGGCAAAGGCTCGCAAGGGAACATCGTGACCAAGCACCCCATCAAGAAAGTGGTGCAGAAGGAACTGGGAGTCTCTACTAGAGGCGGACGTGATATCTACTATGACGAAGTGATTGGCCGTTTGAACACTGAGAACCGGGGAAGATACCTGGGGTCCTTCAACACTGATGATTCAATCCTGGTGATCTACAAAGATGGTTCCTATGAGATGACTTCATTTGACGTGACGAACCATTATGATGTGCAGAACATAGAAGTGATCCACAAATTCTCACCGGAACTGGTGGTGTCTGCGGTATACACCGAAGGGGAAACCAAGGTCACCTACGTAAAACGTTTTGTGGTAGAGACCAGCACCATTGGTAAACGGTTTATCTTCATCAGTGAGTCCAAAGGGTCTAAATTGCTGGCTGCCTCCGTGCATCCTGAACCTAAAGCTGAAATCAAGTTCCAGCGGGACAAGAAGTCTGACAAAGAGAGTGAGACTTTGTTGCTGAGTGCCTTCATTGACGTGAAAGGATGGCGGGCTATTGGTAATAAACTTAATTACTTTAAAATCTTTGGTATAACAATCCAAAAGGAGGAAGAAGCAGCCCCAACTAAGGTTAAAAATAGCACTAAACAAGTTAAATCTGTAAAAGTAGAGCCAAAGCAGGTGCCCGCAGTAGCGGCATCCTACTCTACAGGAGAAGAAGTTTTATTAGAAATAGAGGCAGTACAACAAGATATTGGTTTGTCCGTAGAAAATGAACAATCTGATGATCTGCCGACACCTGTAAAAGCTCCTAAGAAACAGTTGAATCTTTTTTAGGATTATTTAAATTGTTTAAGTAGATTACCCGTACGTTGGACTAAAACAGATGAACCGGGGAGTTATGCGAAGAACATTTAGCCTGATGCTATTAGCTTTGTCTCTTATCATTTTTCCGAACCTGGCCTCCTTTGCGGGGGGCTTAGGTTCGGAAAAACTACTTTGGGAAGCGAATCAACTATTCAGGGAATACAAAGACGCTGAGGCGTTAGAGAAATATGAGACCCTTCTGGCTTCTTATCCCAAAGTGGAAGAGGCCTTGGTGAAAGCCAGTATTGTGTGCGGCCGCATTGGAAGCCGCTTCCAGGATGATACCCGCAAAGGCCTCTATTTTCAGAAGGCTTTTGGGTATGCCCAGAAAGCCCTGGAAGTTGACAGCCTGGCCGCAGAGCCAAATTACGTCATGGCGCTTTCCCTCAACAACCTGTGCCAGACCATCAGCCTCAAAGACCGGTTGGTGCAGTTGAGCCTGATCAAAACCTACTTAGACAAAGCGCTTACCCAAGATCCTAAACACGCGGGTGCCTGGCACCTTAAAGGGCGTTGGGCTTTCAGGGTAGCGAACCTTTCCTTTGCCGAACGGTCTGCTAATAAACTGCTGACGCAGTTTCCGTTACCTACCTCCACCAATATAGAAGCCATTGAGGCGTTTAAAAAAGCCATTGAGTTAGAACCTTCAAACTTGCTTTTTTACTATGACCTGGCCCGGGTGCAACGTGAAGCAGATCAGTCCTCTGAATGCGTGAGTACCTTGCAGCGGGCGCTGGACCAGAAACTACTGACCTCTGAAGACCTGGAAGTGAGCAGAAGATGCAAAGTCTTGTTGCAGGAAGTCTTGAAGGTAAAAGCATAAACCCCTCCTTTATTTAAAGTTATAAGGCAAAGGCACCCAACCCAGGGGTGCCTTTGTTATGTAGTGTCCATTCCGTTTCAGGCCCATTTTTGAAAAATTCCCCAGAAAATGCCCTCCCGGCTTTGGGTTCCTAAAACTACCAGGCCCCCTTTCTTTTCTGGAAACCAAAAAGAAGCACTGCTTCCGTCTCTTTTCGCATTTCGGGCCTGTTTTTTGGGAAACAAAGTAGAAGTAAATATTAAAAAATGCCTATCTTTTGAATTGAAAATCTACTTTGCGGGCGTGAAACCACTCATCTTGTTACTCCTTTTTTTCCTGAACGCCTTGCTGGTCCTTGCTCAGAAGGGGCCGCTGGAAGGTAGGGTAGTAGAAGCAGAAAGTGGGAAACCTTTAGAATATGTGACCGTTCACGTGGCTTCCGCCAAAGTGCCGGTGTTCACAGATGCCAACGGGAAATTCATCCTGTTGCGCTATCAACCCACCGATACCGTAACCTTCACCCTGTTGGGTTTTGCTCCCCTAGCCTTGCCCGTCAAGGTCTTGGCGGAGACGCCGGTCATCCGGCTGGTGCGGCAAAGCTATTCCCTGCAGGAAGTGGTGGTGCGGCCTAAGGAAAACCCGGCTTACCGTATTGTGCGGTCGGCTGCCAGGAACAAACACCTGTACTTACCAGAAAACCAAGAAGCAATCCAGTTTGGCACCTATACCTTGTTAAAAGGAAGTATTCTGGAAGGGGAGGCCCATGACAAGAGGAAAAGCTTCTCCAAGAGATACGCGCCCTACCTGGATAGCCTCTCCCTAAAGAAAGCAGGTACCAAAACGGCTTCTTTGCCCATTTTCCAGGCGGAAACGGTGAAGGAAACCTACTTCAGCCGGTTCCCCAGAAAGTCGAAAGAGATCTTGAAAGCCAGTAAGACGGTAGGGGTGGGCATTGAGCGGGAAAGCCAGGTGGCCCAACTCCTGAATGCCCAGGCGGAACATTTCTCGCTGTACCAGAACTGGGTGCGCATGTTTGACAAGGATTTCGTGAGCCCCGTTGCCAACCAATGGAGCAGTTACTATGACTATACTTTAGAAGACAGCCTGGAAACTCCGCAGGGAAAGGTGTACCGGCTGAAAGTCCACCCTAAGCGGGCCCAGGACCTGGCTTTTGAGGGAACGATATGGATCTCAGACGGTTCCTTTGCCTTGCGCAGGGCTGAATTAAAGGTGAATCCAGCGGTGGCACTTAATTTTGTAGCCGGCCTGCAGATAACCCAGGCCTGGGATGACCAGCAGCCCTCCCTGCTGCCTATATTCAGCGAACGCAAGTTCCAGCTCACGGGCTTGCCGGGCACGGAGGTGAGGCTCTTCATTGAGTCGAGGACCACCTATACCGGCCTGGCGCTGGACCAGCCCAAGCCGGCCGCCTTCTTTGACATGACGCACCAGATCCATGATTCTGCCCTTACCCACCAAGAGCAGTATTGGCAGCGCGTACGGCCTCAGGAACTATCCCTGGAAGACCAGAAGCGGGTGCAGTCCATTGCCCAGATCAACAAGCTGCCAGAGATCAGGGGAACCGTAAAACTAGTCAGGGTCATGATGGAAGGCCATTTGCCTCTGAATGAGAAAGTAGAATGGGGGCCGGTTCTGGGCACCTATGTGTACAATGAAGTGGAAGGGCACCGGTTACAGGTAGGCGGTAGAACTACGGCTCAATTTCACCCCAACTGGATAGTGAACGGGTACCTGGCGTATGGCACCAAAGATGCTTCCTTCAAAAGCCTTTTGAACCTCCGGTATGTGATAGACCGGCACCGTTGGACCGAGTGGGGGGGGAGCTACCTGCAAGACGTGGGTCCAGCCACATTGGATCTTGACAACAGCCAGGTCAGCAGCCTTTTCTTCTCGGCCTTCCGGTGGGGGAACATGAGCTATCCTTACCAGCAGGAACGCCTGCAACTGTGGGCCGAGCGGGAGTGGATTCCAGGGCTGAGGCAACGGGTAACGGTCCGTAGGGCCAACTACGTCCCTTCTTTTGCCCCAGGCGCGTGGTCTTCCGCAAGAGATCAAAAAACTTTTGGCCGGTTCCAAACCACTGATATTACCCTAGCCTTCCGCTATACCGCCGACCAGAAGATGCTCATCCGGCACCATGAGAAAATACCCATCTCCACCTCCACGGCTCCTTTGTTTGGGCTGCACCTGACGGCCGGGATCAAAGGGGTGATGGACTCAGACTTTTCCTACCAGCAAGTGGGGGTATCTCTGGAGCAGCGGGTGCGGGCGGGCATCTTCGGGTATGCGCGCTATTACCTGAAAGCAGGCAAAACCTTTACCAGGGTGCCGCTTCCGTTGTTGCAGGTGCCGCTAGGCAACCAGACGCCGTTCTTTGTGATGGAGGGGTTCAACCTGATGCCGTTCTTCTCCTTTGCCACCGACGAGTTTGCCTCCTTGCGGTATGACCACCATTTTGAAGGGGCTTTCTCGCTCACCAACCGGCTGCCCCTGCTCAAGAAAACCAAGCTTATTTTAGTAGCTGGTGGTGCCGTGTTGTATGGCCACCTGTCAGAAAAGAACTGGATAGCCAGCACCGGCCTGGCTGGAGAAACTCCCCGTTTCCAGGGATTAGGCAAAAATCCCTATGCTGAGGTGAACGTAGGCTTCAAGAATATCTACCAACTGTTGCGGGTAGATCTGGTGCACCGGCTAACCTACCAAGACCTGGAGGCGCCCCGTTGGGGAGTATGCGTGTCGGTGGCGGTGAATCCGTAACGGGTTTAAGTGCGGTTTTTAGAAATAGGGGGTTAAAACGCAGTAGAACTAAACAGGAAATAGTACCTTCGCCACGACAACAAACCATGGAATTCATATCTGGCATGCGTTATTCTCTTTTGTTTTTGGGGTTAGGTATGGGTCTGCTTTCAGCGTGCTCCCAGAAAACCTCTGAAGAGAGAATGTTCCACCCGCAGAAAGTAGACAGTTCCATTCCCACCCACATCAACGAGATCAGCCGGGCCCTGGACCAACGGGATCCCCAACCGGAATGGTACGTGAAAAGGGCCAAACTTTACCTGAGCCTTAACCAGGCCACGCCTGCCCTCAAGGACCTCACCAAAGCCACTGCCTTAGACCCCTCTTTAGGGGAAGCCTATTTTTACAAGGCCAAGATCCTGCTCCAGGGGCAGCAGTACCAGGAGACCATGCGCATGATGATGCAGGCGAAGGCCTTCAACTACTACTCCCCGGAGTCGGAAGCCATCTTGACGGAGACGTACGTGGGTCTTAAGCAGTATGAGCGGGCCTTGGGCCATGGCCTTAAAGCCATCAAACTGAGTCCCTCTGAAGCCAAACACTACGTGCTGCTGGCCCAGGCCCAGGTAGGAACCGGTGATACCACGCGGGCCTTGGTGAACTTACAGCGGGCCTTGGTGCGGGATTCTGTTTCGCTCCCGGCTTTCCGGGAGTTGAGCGCTATCTATACCGCCCGCAAGTTGTATGACTATGCCTACCCCTTGGTGCAGCAGGGAGTGCGGAAACAACCCCAGGACGGCTTTTGGTGGCAGCAGTTGGGCCAGTATTTCCTGAGCCGCAATCAAACAGACACGGCCTTGGCTACTTTCTCCCGGGCCATCAACCTGAATCCTAAACAAGCCCAGGCATACGCCGGGTTGGGAGAGGCTTGGTACAAGAAGAGGCAATACAGTACCGCCTTGCCGCTGCTGGAAAAAGCCCGCGAGTTAGGGCTGCCCATGACCGAGCACAACCGGTGGATCCTGGCTTCTTGTTTGGAGTGGACAGGGCAGAAAGAGGCGGCCAGACAGCAGTACGTTTTTTTAACCAGAAAATATCCGCAGAACCGGCGCTATAGTGTAGCTTTGCAACGGGTCACCAGGCCGGTGCCGCAGCGTACCATCATAGATACATTGAGCGGCATATCGGTTTTTTAGCTATTTTGCCAGAAAACCGCCTAAAACAAAGAAGTTTTATTACTTTCCATATGATCAACATTACCTTACCAGACGGTTCGATCCGGGAATACCAAGAGGGAGTAACCGGCATAGAAATAGCCGCCTCTATCAGTGAAGGCTTGGCCCGTAACGTGCTGGCCGTGAAAGTGAACGGTCAGGTCTGGGATTTGACGCGCCCTATTTCTGAGAATGCCGCCATTCAGCTGCTCACCTGGAACGACGACGAAGGCAAAGCCACCTACTGGCACTCTTCAGCCCACTTAATGGCCGAGGCGCTGGAGGCTTTGTACCCCGGCGTGAAGCTGGGCATTGGCCCGGCCATTGAGAACGGGTTCTACTATGACATTGACCTGGCCGACGATAAAACGCTTTCCAGCGAGGATTTCCCGGCTATTGAGCAGAAGATGCTGGAGCTGGCCCGCCAGAAAAGCGAGTTTGTGCGCCAGCCCATCAGCAAAGCCGAGGCTATCGCCTACTTCACCGAAAAAAACGATCCCTATAAGCTTGACCTGTTACAGGGTCTGGAAGATGGTTCCATCACCTTCTATACCCAAGGGAACTTCACCGACCTTTGCCGAGGGCCTCATATACCTAACACAGGGTTCATTAAAGCAGCCAAGCTGATGAACGTGGCCGGTGCCTACTGGCGCGGTGATGAGAAGAGCAAGCAGCTGACGCGCGTGTACGCCATCACCTTCCCTAAGCAGAAAGAACTCACGGAGTACCTGGAGCGCCTGGAAGAAGCTAAACGCCGCGACCACCGTAAGCTGGGCAAGGAAATGGAACTGTTCGCTTTCTCTGAGAAGGTGGGCATGGGCCTTCCATTGTGGTTGCCCAAAGGCACCATGCTGCGCGAGCGCCTGGAGCAATTCATGCGCAAAGCCCAGACCAAGGCTGGTTACCAGCCGGTGGTGACCCCGCACATCGGTTCCAAGGAATTGTATGTGACTTCGGGCCACTATGAGAAATACGGGGCAGATTCGTTCCAGCCCATCCGGACCCCCAATGAAGGGGAGGAGTTCTTCCTGAAGCCCATGAACTGCCCGCACCATTGCGAGATCTATAAGACCCGTCCGCGCTCCTACAAAGAGTTGCCGGTGCGTCTGGCTGAGTTCGGGACGGTATACCGCTACGAACAAAGCGGCGAGTTGCACGGCTTGACCCGGGTGCGCGGCTTTACTCAGGACGATGCTCACATTTTCTGCCGTCCAGATCAGGTGAAAGAAGAATTCACCAAGGTGATTGACCTGGTATTGTACGTGTTCAAAGCCCTGGGCTTTGAGAACTACACCGCCCAGATCTCTTTGCGTGACCCAGAGAACAAAACTAAATACATAGGTTCTGATGATCTGTGGGAGAAAGCAGAGCGGGCTATCATTGAAGCCGCTACGGAGAAAGGCTTGCCTACCGTAACCGAACTGGGCGAGGCTGCGTTCTATGGACCTAAGCTGGATTTCATGGTGAAAGACGCGCTAGGCCGCAAATGGCAGCTGGGAACTATCCAAGTGGATTACAACCTGCCGGAGCGGTTTGAGTTGGAGTACGTAGGCGCTGACAACGAGAAACACCGTCCTGTGATGATCCATAGAGCACCTTTCGGCTCCCTGGAACGATTTGTGGCGGTATTGATTGAACACTGCGGGGGTAACTTCCCGTTGTGGCTCAGCCCAGACCAGGTAGCTATTCTGCCTATCTCTGAGAAGTACCATGACTATGCCCAAAAAGTAAACGCGCAACTGGCGGACCAGGACATCAGAGGGTACATTGATACCCGTGATGAAAAAATAGGCCGGAAAATACGTGATGCTGAAGTAAGCAAAGTACCTTACATGATCATTGTAGGGGAAAAAGAGCAGGAAGATCAGATTGTTTCTGTCCGTAAACATGGCTTAGGTGACATGGGTACGCTACGGGTAGAAGCCTTCGTGGACAACTTCCGGGCGGTGCTGGCAGAGATGCTCAGTTAAAATATTATAAAATACTTTTATTTTACAGGGAAAAAGGCGAGATTCGCACCCTGATTGTGAAACCTTAAACTTTTAGGAGGTACAACTATTTCTACGAATAACAGACGCTACGTGCCACGTGGCAAGGTCGAAGAACCTTATCGTATCAATCAGCGCATCACCGGCGTCCGCGACGTTCGGGTGGTAGGTGAGAACGTGGAGCCGGGTGTATACAGCATAGACCAAGCCCGTCGTCTCGCCACTGAGCAGAACCTTGACCTGGTTGAGATATCTCCCAAGGCAGATCCGCCCGTTTGCCGTATTATTGATTACTCGAAATTCAAATACGAGCAAAAGAAGAAGCAGCGGGAAATGAAGGCGAAAACCACGAAAGTGGTGATGAAGGAAATCAGGTTCGGTCCTAACACCGATGACCACGATTTCGAGTTCAAGCTGAAGCATGCCCGCCAATTTTTGGCAGAAGGCGCGAAAGTGAAGGCTTATGTGCACTTTGTTGGCCGAACGATTGTCTTTAAAGAGCGCGGTGAATTACTTTTGCTTAAATTTGCGCAAGCGTTGGAAGACGTGGCCAAAGTTGAGCAGTTGCCCAAGCTGGAAGGGAAGCGGATGTTTCTGTTCCTGGGACCGAAGGTGAAAAAATAACAGTACACTTTATATACACCCAAATGCCAAAGATGAAAAGCAAATCAGGGGCTAAGAAGCGATTCACCCTGACAGGTACTGGCAAAGTAAAGCGTAAACACGCTTACAAAAGCCACATCCTGACCAAGAAGACCACCAAGCAGAAGAGAAATCTGACTCACACCGGACTTGTTAGCGAAGCTGACCAGGCCAACGTATTGAGAATGCTTGCGTCTTAATCCAATCAATTTAATTATTGTTTCAACGGGAACTGGTAACTAAGCATTAAACCGAAATCACCAGCCCCAAAAAAAATCAGAAATGCCTAGATCGGTCAATACCGTGGCGGCCCGCCACAAGAGAAAAAGAATAATGAAAATGGCCAAAGGTTACTTTGGTCGGAGAAAAAACGTTTGGACAGTAGCCAAAAACGCGGTTGAGAAAGGTTTGCTTTATGCATACCGCGATAGAAAAGTGAAGAAAAGAGACTTCCGTGCTCTTTGGATCCAGCGTATCAATGCCGCAGCCCGTATCAACGGCCTGTCTTACTCTCAATTAATGGGCGGATTGAAAAAAGCGAACATCAACCTGAACCGTAAAGTTTTGGCTGACCTGGCTTTGAACCACCCAGAAGCCTTCACCGGAATCGTTGAGAAAGTAAAATAAGCTTTCCTTCCCATACCAATGAAAAGCCCAGCAATTGCTGGGCTTTTTTTATGACCATATTGTACCGTCCTAAAATAAGTTGACACAAAAGTTGACTTATTTGGAAGAAACAATCAGGAAGGGCTTTTTACGGAAAAGTCAAAAGGACTACAGTCTGGCCTTTAAGCTGGATGTTGTGGACCAGGTAGAAAAAGGGCTTCTGACCTACAAGCAGGCGCAGTCGAGGTACGGCATCCAGGGCCGTTCGACGGTTTTGGTCTGGCTACGTAAACATGGTAGCTTAGACTGGGAAAGCAGGACACCTATGAAAGACAAGCAGCCACCCCGCAAGAAGATCCACGCGCTGGAAGCCAGGATCAAGCGCCTGGAGCAGGAGAAGATGATCCTCAACCGGGCCATCGATATCGCTGACGAACAGTTCGGCACCAATATCCGAAAAAAGTATTTGCCCCTCTCGCAGCAAGCTTTCCGGCCAAAGGGGCACTCGGAGCCACCCGAAAGCAGATAGCCCGGAGCCTGGGCTACAGCCGGCAGTACCTCTACAAGCTACGGAAGCAGGCATGTGAAGAGAAACTGGTCAAGCAGCAGGTCAAGGCGCTGGTAGACGGGCAGCGGAAGCTGCTGCCCCGCCTGGGCACGCGTAAGCTTTACTTCAGGCTGCGCCCGGCCCTGGCGGGCATGGGCATCAAGCTAGGGAGGGGCAGGCTGTTCGCCTGGATGAGGGAGTTCGGCTTGCTGCTACGTCCCGGCAGGCGTTACGTGCAGACAACCAACTCAAAGCACTTTCTGCGCAAGTACCCGAACCTGGTGAGGGGCCTGCAGCCCACA
>NZ_VKKZ01000024.1 GCF_008271745.1 Rufibacter glacialis
GAAAGGTCTCGCTGCAAAAGCTCCTGTAACTAATTCTACTGTCTTCCCAAATTCTCAGCCTAAAAACTATGCACAAGTTGTTATGTCGGAAACATTGGCCCGGCCAATACAGGCACTACTGGATAAACGTGAACCTACGCTTATCTGCACTATGGCCGGAGGTAAACCTACGGTTTGCCTACCGTGATTGACAGATAACCGTAACTGGACTTCCGAATATACTATATAGAAATCATACTATAAAGCGATGCTTCCTTTCTCCTTTCAAACCCCTTTTCAGAAAGTAGCCCTAAAGCCAGGCAGGGCCTGCAGGGGAAATCCGTACCTTTGCGGAGTTTTGAGAAGTCAGCGTATGAGCGAGAACCTTTTTCCAGAGATGCAGCATTTGCCGGGGCTGCCCTTAACCAAGACCACCCGCCTGGGGCAGGTGCAGTTCTTCCATTTCGGGAAGGCGCACATCATGAACGCAAGTGGCCTGGTCCTGGATGTGGGGGCCTGGACCCTGGAGGTAGCCTGCCATTGGCATCTGGAAGAGGCCGGAGCGGTTATTATCCGGTTTGAAGACGTGGAGATCCCTAAAGATGCGCAAGCGCTGGCAGACCCGGCCTTTGACCCGCAGGTACCCGGCAGCAACCTGCGGGACCGCAAACTGCAAGAACTGGTGCGGGGGCAGCAAGAGCCGATACGGGTTTGGCAAATAACCGCTTCGCCGGAGGGTGATCTGACCATTACCCTGGAAGGGAACCGGCTTCTCCATATCCAACCCAGCCAGGGCATATTAGAGGATACTGCCATTTTCTGGCGCCTTTTCAGCAATCCCCAGCCTTCTGAGGCGGTTGGTTTCGGGCCCGATGGGGTGGAGCGGACCTAAAACCCAGCGGCGCGTTTTGCGGTTCGTTTTTTAAAAAAAGCCTAGAAAAGACCTTCTGCAGAAATGGGTTCTTGACAGGCTGCAACCCTCGTTCTACAGGAGGTAAGGCTGGCGGCTTTTTTATGGGTTCACCCTGCTGGTGGCATTGCACTTGGGTATGATTCAACTATATTGCTTCCTGAATATATAGTAAAGAGTCAACCAGGTTTATGGGCAAGCACCTCCGGAAGTATCCCGTCTGCACCAATTGTGATTACACGTTTACCAAAGAGCAGCCAGATAATTTTTGTCCCCGGTGCGGGCAGGAGAACCATGACCTCAACGTCCCTTTCAAGCACGTGGCGCTGGAGGTGCTGGAAGGCACCATCCACTACGACACCAAGTTCTGGACCACCATCAAGTACCTGCTCTTCTACCCCGGTAAGCTCACCAATGAGTTCCACCGGGGGCGGCGCATAGGTTATGTGCCGCCCATCAGGCTGTATGTATTCATCAATTTCGTGTTCTTCTTTCTGCTGTCCATGCGCGTGGGGCATGTGGAGAATGAGCAGCAGAACAGGAGCATTGCCGAGCAGGTGAAGTCTAAGAATGCTGCTGAGTTTTTAAATCAGGTAGAAGTTGCCAATGACAGTGTCACGGCAGTTGTTGGGCAAAAGCAGCTGGCAGATTCTTTGGTCAAGGTTGGCAGAAGCGAAATGGTAAAGCAAAGCAAGACGTTAGAGAGTACTTTAGAGAAAATGGGCAGTGTCTCAGACTTCGCGCCGCAGGCTACCATTGACTCTTTGATCAGAGACGCTGACTTGTCCCCTAACTGGTATACCCAGTCTGCCATGCGCAAAGGTGTTCATTTAATTAAGCTTCCGCAGGAACAATTGATTACCAAGCTGCTTAAGTACTGGTCTGTGCTCATGTTCGTGCTCATGCCCATCTTCGCGCTCTTGCTCAAGCTGGTCTTCTTCAAGGCCCGGCGCTTTTACATAGAACACCTCATGTTCAGCATCCACCTGCACTGCTTTGTGTTTCTGCTGTTCATCATCTACATGCTCAGTCTGTACCTGTTCACCTCTTTTGATCTGTTCGCCTGGGTCAACCTGTTAGGTGCCCTTTACCTGTATCTAGGGCTTAAACGGGTGTTCCGGCGCAGTAGGCTGCGCACGCTGTTCAACATGGCCGCCGTGCTTTTCCTGTACTTTTTTGCCGGAATCATCACCTTGGGCCTAGGCTTGCTGGTAAGCGCGGTACTGTAAAGGCAGCGGGCAGGAGGGCGTGAAGCAACCTTTACCCCAAATCGGCATCTATGGAAGAAACAACCAGTTCATCAAATTCTTTATCTTATGGAAAAGACATTCTCGTTCCTCTTGTTGCTTCTTGCTTTGGTAGGTGTGGCCGCCCAGGCGCAAGCCCAGTCTGTAGAGGGCAACGGAAAAATGACTACTCAAACCCGTTCTGTGGGTTCTTTTGACAAAGTGCGGGTTAGCGGCGGCTTTGAAGTGGAACTCACCCAAGGTGCCAAGGAAGGCCTTAAGCTGGAGGCCGAAGAAAACATCATGCCGCTGATTGAATCAACGGTGGAAAACGGCACGCTCGTTATCAAGACCAAACCCAACAGCATCCGGAATGCCAAACGCCTGAAAGCTTATATTACCGTGCGTGACCTGAAAGCCCTGGAGTTGGCGGGTGGCATCAAACTCACCTCTACCAATACCATCAACGGGTCTGCCTTAAAGCTGGACTTCGCCGGCGGCATAGACGTCACCCTGGCCCTGCAGGTGAAAAGCCTGGACGCTGACATGGCCGGCGGAACAAAAGTTACGCTCAGCGGCCGTGCCGAAACCGTGAAACTAGACTTGGCCGGCGCCACCGAACTGAAAGCCCTTGACCTGAAAACCGATTACCTGTCATTGGATGCCGCGGGCGCCAGCCGGGCAGAGGTAAACGTGGCGAAAGAGCTCAGCGTAGACGCCGCCGGAATTGCGCGCGTAGACTACAAAGGCTCGCCTAAAGTGAAGCACAGTGGCATGGGCAGAGTAAGGCCTATTTAGGTTCCTCTGAATACTCTTATCCAAAGGAATGCCCCGGCTGCGCAAGTGGCCGGGGCATTCCTTTTTTCTGCCTAATAGCACCAGAAGCCTGGCACTTGGAGTTATTCTAATATAGATTTAGTTCAATATTAGGAAAGCGGTAAAAGAGCCAAGGATCTACCTAGATAAAGGGCGGCCGCTTTGGTATTTTTCAACCTTTTTACAAAAAACAGGAGCTAAATCAGCCTTTCACTTACGTGGATGAGTGGGTTCTTAACTATCAACAAGGAAGTAGCTTATATGGCAAATTGAAAATGGAAATCGATTCATTCTTGCCAAAGTATTACTAATAGCGCCTTGGCGGCTTCTCAGAAGAACGGACGGTAGTGTAAGGGCTTTTCTCTGCTTTTGCTATTATTCAAATATAGCAAAACCTATTTGACATAATGTGCCGTAGGTACAACTTCAAATCCCATTACACACAACCAACTAACACATGTAAAACTTTTACCCTCTTTCCTTTATGAGAAGAATTCTAGTAGTAGTGGCTTTCTGCCTCGCAACAGCAAGCCAAGCCTTTGCCCAGGCCTTTGTAGACCCTAAACTCAAGGCCGCCCTCGCTAACAGCCTCCTGCCCGTACAAGTAGTTGTTACCTTCAAAGGTGACGCAGCGCCCACGCTGTTGGATGTCGCCTCCCTCACCCGGGTAGGTATTGCCCAGGGACTTACCTTGCGCGCCCTCCCCATTGCTGGAGTAATCGCAACTGCCCCCCAGGTAGACGCGCTGGCCAAAGACGCCAGAGTGGTGTCTCTGTACCTGAATGAATCCTTGCGCCATGAGAATGATGGTGCTACGGCCCTTACCGGGGTAGACAAACTGCGCAACGAGCCTGGCTTTACCACTAAGAATGGAGGTTTCCCCGTTTCTGGCAGAGGTATAGGCGTTTTAGTGAATGACAGTGGCGTAGATGGTACTCACCCAGATCTGCAGTTCGGTAAAAACCTGAAGCAAAACGTAACGGCTGCCACCAACCTGAGATCAGTGAATGGCATTCTGCCTTACACCCCTGTTGAAAACGTTCCTAACACAGATGCTACCGGCGGTCATGGTACCCACGTGGCAGGTATTGTAGGTGGTACTGGCCAGGCCTCTAGCGGTAAGTACACCGGGGTGGCACCAGGCGCTGATCTGGTAGGGTATGGCTCCGGCGCAGCCCTTTTGCTGTTAGACGTGCTGTCTGGCTTTGACTACGCCATCATCAACCAGGCCCAATATAACATCAGAGTGATCACCAACTCCTTCGGGACCACCAGTGACACCGGTACAGACGTAGACCCGGCTGATCCTATCACCATGGCCACCAAACGCTGCGTAGACCGCAACATCGTAGTGGTGTTCTCTGCGGGTAACTCTGGTCCTGGCTCAGGAACCATTACCGGCAAATACAAAAAAGCCCCCTGGATCATTGCCGTAGCCGCCGGAGATAAGTCTGGCCGCCTGGCAAGCTTCTCTTCCAGAGGAATCCAGGGCAGAGGCGGTTCTTTCACCTTAGATGGCGTGAACTACTCGTGGCAAGACCGTCCTACGGTTACTTCTCCTGGGGTAGACATCATCTCCGCCAAAGTGACTGAGCCCTTAACGGCTTTGTCTCTTCAGCAAGATGCCGCTGCCATGGAGCCGGCGCATGTTCCTTTCTATACGCATAAAAGCGGTACGTCTATGGCGGCCCCGCACGTGGCGGGTATTGTCGCCTTGATTCTGGATGCCAACCCTTCCTTGTCCGTTGCTCAGGTGAAAGAGATCTTGCAGCAAACAGCCACCAACATCCCTAACCGCGCTTCCTGGGAAGTAGGGGCCGGATACGTGAACGCGTATGCAGCGGTAGACAGAGCGTTCAGAGCCGCTGCTCCCTATGGTTCTACGCTTAACCTCACCAGAAACTTCAACAGCAATGTGAATGCGAACAGTGAGTCTGAAAACTTTACCATCAACTACAACCCGGCTACTACTGCCACCAACCGGTACAACTTTACTGTGGCGGCTGGTACCACGGCCTTAGAGGCCAAGATCAAAGCGACCGGGATAGAAGGTGAAACCGGTAACCCGGTTAGATTGACCCTTATCTCGCCTAGTGGTGTGAGAACCAGTGCCGGTATTCCGGTAACGTTCTCTTTGAGCTATGACCGGGGCGTGGCAGTGGCTTCTCCTGAAGCCGGCACCTGGACCGCGGAAATCTCTGGTTTGAACGGAGTCGCTTTTCCTGAAAGCATCAAGGGCGTAGTAAACAAGATGACGGCGGCCGGCACTACCGGTCTGGCAGATATTGCCGGTCATCCGGCTGAGGCGTCTATCAAAATGGCCATCAGTGCCCGGCTAGCCGATGGTTTACCAGGTGGCACCTACAGCCCGGATGAACTCCTGAAACGTATTGACCTGGCCGACTACCTCATGATGGGCGAAGGCATCCGGCAGTTCTTGCCCGTAGATGGTTCCTTCACCCTCACAGACGTGAAAGACAGAAAGCTGCTGGCCGAGTCTATCGTGGCCAAGGGTGGTGCCCTGCGGGACAGAGCGCATGCTTTCAACGGCATCATGCTGCCGGTAGCTCCTGGCAAATTCTCCCCGTCTGGCAAAGTAAACCGGGCCGAGTTGTCTTACTCGTTGGTACAAGCCTTGGGCCTGCAGAAATTCGCCCTGGAGCGCAATGGGAAAGCTCCTACGGTCACCGTAGATGGCGTGACGTATCCCATTGAAGATGCGGCCTCTATTCCTGCTGGTCTGGAAGGGTACGTGAGCGTGGCGCTGGAACTGAACCTGATCAACGCCTACTACTCGGTAACCCAAGGGCCTTATGACCTGAAGCCTACCCTGCACGCCAGCTTCAAGCCGCTGCAAGACCTGACTAGAGGCGACTTTGCCGTCATCATCACCAGAACCCACGCCCAGTGGAACGCCGCAACGCAGCCAATTGCCGCAACAAGTACTTCAACGGCTGTGGCCGCGTCTGCAAACGACCGCGTGTACTCGTACCCGAACCCCTTCACGGGCAGAACCACCATCAGCTACGCCGTAGCGCAGGAAGGACCGGTTCAGATCCATGTGTATGACATGATGGGCAACAAAGTACAGACCCTGGTAGCAGAGCGCAAAGCTCCCGGAAACCATTCAGTGGTGTTAGACGCCGCTCACCTGCCTAACGGAACCTACCTGTATAAAGTAGAAACCGGAAACAAGGTGTACACTAACCGGGTAGTGCTGGCTAAATAGAAAGTAAGCACCTGATTTTAGTTTGCGCTCAACAAAAAGGCCGTCTCTTCAGACGGCCTTTTTTATTTACCGGAAAAATATCTTCTAGGTCAGAAAGGAAAGAGGGTCAGGGGCATGAAGGGAGTCTGTTTAGGCTCTGAATTCTCAAAACAAGCCCTGAAACAGGAAACACCTCCTGGCCAATTCTTAGGTTGAAAGACTATTTCTACGGGAAATTCTTGCATTCCTGCTGAACAAAAAGTAAACTTAATGGGGCAAATTCCTTGCTCCTGAACCCTTCGCTTACCAAACAAAACAAACCCTTGAAAAGACGTGACTTTATTGGATTGACCGCTATGGGTGTGGGGGGGCTGCTGCTCTCCAACGTGCCTACCTTTGGTCATGAGATTGATCCGGCCCGTGCCCTGGAAACCGTGGACGTGGCCCTCAAAAAACGCCTGGCAGACGTGGCCCTCAACGCGGCCAAAAGCAAAGGCGCCACCTATACTGACGTACGCATAGGCCGTTACCTGGCTCAGAACCTGTTCACCCGTGAAAAGCAGGTGCAGGGCATCAGCACCACCGAGAGTTACGGCGTGGGCGTGCGTGTGATCGCCAACGGCACCTGGGGCTTTGCTGCCACCTCAGACGTGAGTGACAAAGGCATTGCCAAAGCCGCTGAGCAGGCCGTGGCCATTGCCAAAGCCAACTCCAAGCTGCAGAAAGAGCCGGTGCAACTGGCCCCGCAGCAAGGGTACGGGGAGGTTTCCTGGAAAACACCCATTAAACAGAACGCCTTCGCGGTGCCGGTCTCTGAGAAAGCCGACCTGCTTTTGGCGGCCAACGCCGCTGCTCTGGCGGGTGGCGCCAATTTCGTGAACTCGGCGCTGTTCCAGATCAACGAGCAGAAATACTTCGCCTCTACAGACGGTTCGTACATTGACCAGGACATTCACCGTATCTGGCCCAATTTCACGGTGACGGCGGTAGACAAGGCCTCTGGCAAGTTCAAAACCCGCGATGCCCTGAGTGCGCCTATGGGCATGGGCTTTGAGTACCTCACGGTGAAAGCGCCTACCAAAAAAGGCCCGGAAGGCACCGGCCTCATTGGCTATGACAAGTACTATGACATCGTTGCCGATGCCGGTCTGGCTGCCAAGCAGGCCAAAGAGAAACTGACGGCCAAGTCAGTCATGGCCGGTAAATATGATCTGGTGCTGGACCCCAACCACCTGGGCCTCACCATCCACGAAAGCGTGGGTCACCCATTGGAACTGGACCGCGTGCTGGGCTACGAGGCCAACTACGCCGGTACCTCCTTTGCCACCCTGGACAAGTGGAAAACCAAGAACTTCCCGTACGGCAGCAAATTGGTGAACATCTTCGCCGACAAAGTACAGGAAGGATCGCTGGGCGCCGTGGGCTATGACGATGAAGGCGTGAAAACTAAGAAGTGGGACTTAATCAAAGACGGAACGCTGGTGAACTACCAGGCCACCCGTGATCAGGTCCACATCATTGGCGAGAAAGAATCGCACGGCTGCTCTTACGCCGATAACTGGAGCTCGGTGCAGTTCCAGCGCATGCCTAACGTCTCTTTAGCCGCCGGTAAACAGAAACTGAGCGTGGACGAGATGATCAAAGATGTGAAACGCGGCATCTACATTGCCGGGCGCGGGTCTTACTCCATTGACCAGCAGCGCTACAACTTCCAGTTTGGCGGGCAGCTCTTCTACGAGATCAAAGACGGCAAGATTGTGGGGCCTTTAGAGGACGTGGCTTACCAGAGCAATACCCAGGAATTCTGGAACTCCTGCGCCGCCATCTGCGACGAGAGTGACTACCGCATGTTCGGGTCGTTCTTTGACGGCAAGGGCCAGCCCAGCCAGGTCAGCGCCGTCTCGCACGGCTCCGCCCACACCCGCTTTAATGGGGTGAACGTGATCAACACGGGGCGGAAAATCTAAGATTTTCCAGTCCTGAGTTCTGAGTCTAGAGTCCTGAGTCTGAAATAGAAAGTGTAATCCTATGGCGGAGAGTATCATTGCAGTTAAGTCTTACAGTTTCGCTTTGCGGATGATTAAATTATATAAGCATCTGCAGAAAGAGCAGCGGGAGTTTTATGTCTTGACCAAGCAGGTCTTGCGCAGTGGAACTTCCATTGGAGCAAATGTAGAGGAGGCGTTGGGTAGTCCATCCGGTGCTGATTTCAGAAATAAACTTACTGTAGCTCTAAAGGAGGCAAGAGAAACCAGCTACTGGTTAAGACTTTTGAAAGACTCTGAAATTATTTCTTTGACTTCTTTCAACAGCATTCATGCAGAATGTCAGGAACTCATCAAAATCCTGAAAAGCATCATTCTGACCTCTAAAAAGAACGACAAGAAAGGTCTAACCCCTTCCACTCAGGACTCAGAACTCAAGACTCAGGACTAAAACAAATAGTTTCCATCAACATCAGACGTTATTCAATCAAATGGCAATACTAAGTAAAGACCAAGCCCAGGCGCTCCTGAAAAAAGCCCTGAGTTATTCAAAAGCCGATGAGTGTGAGGTGAACTTGAGCGGGTACAAAGGCGGCAACATCCGCTACGCCCGCAGCACGGTCAGCACCAGCGGCGAGGAAGAGAATATGTCCCTGGCCGTGGAGGCCCGCTTCGGTAAACGTTCAGGCGTGGCTACCATCAACGAGTTTGACGATGCTTCCTTGGAGAAAGTAGTGCGCCGCGCCGAAGAGGTGGCCCGCATCGCACCCGAGAGCCCGGAGTACGTGCCTATGCTGGGGCCGCAGAATTACCTGCCCAGCAACGCCTGGTTCAAGACTACGGCAGACATCAACCCGGAATACCGGGCCGAGGCCGCCCGTAAGAGCATGGCCCTGGCTGATAGCAAGAAGCTCACTTCGGCGGGTTTCTGGGAAGATCGCAGCGGCTTCAACGCCAAGATGAACTCCAAAGGCCTGTTCGCCTACAACCAAAACTCCGGGGTGGATTTCTCCGTGACCATGCGTACCGAAGACGGCACCGGCTCCGGCTACGTCACCCGCGATGTGAGCGATGTGAGCAAACTGGACACCGCCGCCGCCTCCGAGATTGCGGCCCAGAAAGCCTTGGGCTCCAAAGGCGCCAAAGCCATTGAGCCCGGCAAGTATACCGTGATTCTGGAGCCTACTGCGGCCGTAGATTTGCTGCAGAACATGTTCCGGAGCATGGACGCCCGCTCCGCGGAGGAAGGTCGCTCCTTCCTGAGCAAAACCGGGGGAGCCACCAAGTTGGGGGAGAAGATGTTCGATTCCCGCGTGACCATCACCTCAGACCCCACCAACCCCGAAATCCCCACCTCTACCTGGTCCGGCGACGGACGCCCGCACGAGAAAGTCACCTGGATTGACAAAGGAGTCATCAAGAACATGCCGTATTCCCGCTTCTGGGCCGAAAAAAAAGGCGTGAAAGGTTTGCCCTCGCCGGGTGGGTTCATCATGGCCGGCGGCAACCAGAGCCTGGAAGACCTCATCAAAGGCACCCAGAAAGGCATCCTGGTCACCCGCCTCTGGTACATCAGAGCAGTAGACCCGCAGACCCTGCTCTACACCGGCCTCACCCGCGACGGAACCTTCTACATTGAGAACGGCAAAATCAAGCACCCGGTCAAGAACTTCCGCTTCAACGAGAGCCCGGTGATCATGCTCAACAACCTGGAGGCCCTGGGTAAACCGCAGCGCATTGGCGGCAACCTGGTACCCCCTATGAAAATCAGGGACTTCACCTTCACCAGTCTGTCAGACGCGGTGTAAGGAAGGACAGAGCAACCATTTTAAATGCCGCAGGCCCACCGCGCCTGCGGCATTTCTTTATTTCTCAGGACGAGATATAGGTATCCATGACAAGAATTCCAGTATTGTGTTTCATAGTAGGTGTACTGCTTTCTTACGCCGGGCATGGGCAAGCAATTGACCCGGCCTTTCACCCCAAGATAGAGCGCGGAGCTGAAATCTATAGCATTACCAAACTCAGTGAGGGAAAGGTGCTGGTGGCCGGTAATTTTGAGCGGGCAGAGGGGCAGGAAGCTCCTGGCCTGGTGAAACTGGGCGCAGACGGAAAAGTAGATGCTTCTTTTAAATTAGTAGGTGCCCAATGGAGTATCAATGATCTTGTTACGGTAGAACAAAAAGACAAGCGTCTCTTAGTAGGAGGACCAATCTTTCCTACCCCCCAACAACCTAATATCGGCATTTGCCGCCTCCTGCAAGACGGCAGCTTAGATAATACCTTTACCAGTCCGGTGGCCAGCGGCAGTGTTAGCACCATTCTTGAGCAGGCAGATGGGAAGATAATTATTGGGGGCTCCTTTACGCTGAAAGGCAACACCACCCTCAAAAATATGGCGCGTCTGCTCAGCAATGGTACTCTTGACAACACCTTTCAAGTTGCGGTGGGCGCGAACCAAGCCGTAAAAGTCATCAGGGAGCAACCAGATGGAAAGCTTTTGGTAGGAGGAGATTTTACCCAATTTGAGAACGCCGTCACCTATCGGAAACTGATAAGGTTGTCTTCTGCGGGTGCAGTAGATGCCACCTTTGGCTGGGCGAACCTCGTGCATGAGGCAAACGGTGTGGTGGATCTTTTACTTCTGCCAGATGGGAGAATCCTTTTTGCCACCAAGCAAAAAAGGTCCAGTGCAGATACCGGCTACATAGGCCTGGGTTGCCTCAACGGCTCCGGGGCGCAAGCCACTAGCTTTGAGAATCCGTTTTCTCCTACTACTGGTTCAGTAAGCGGGAATATGCTTTCCCTGGCTCTGCAAGACGGCAAAGTGCTTGTTGGGGGTACACTGATCAATAAAGCCACCTCAGCGGCTGTGCCGGTAGTAAGAATTACGGCTGATGGCCTTCTGGACAACTCTTTTCTACAGGTGACTTCTTCTGGTGCCGTTATCTGCCGGAGCCTGGCGGTGCAAGCCGATAACAGCATTCTAATGGGAGGTGCTTTTGATAACTTTTCCGGCGTACATTCCAACGGTATTAACTTATTGGGCAGAGACGGCGGCCTCCAGGTTACCTTCGTTCCTGATCTGAGAACCCGCGGTTGGGTAAGGCGTGTCCTGGTGCAGAAAGATGCAAAGATTATTATTGCCGGGGACTTTGACTTTGTCAACAACACCAGAATAACCAATGCGGCCCGCCTTCTCCCCAACGGGTCAGTAGATGCCTCCTTTGATTTCGGGCATCTTTTTCAGGGTACCTCACCCAACCTGGCTATTCAGGAGGATAAGATTATTCTCCCTGCTCCCGCAGGAGGAACCCTGATGCGCATTGGCTATGATGGCCGGGAAGATGCCTCTTTTATAAAGCTCCCGATAACCGCTGTCAATGCCCTGGCCGTGACACCTGACGGCAAAATCATGGTGGCTGGCCTTGTCAATGGAAAACGATTTGTTCGTTTACAGGCCAACGGCACCCTGGACCAGACGTTTGAGATTGACCCTACCATTAGATTTCCCGCTCAAACCATGTCAGTACAAGCTGATGGCAAGGTAGTGGTAGGAAGAAGAGACCCTACTACTACTACTACTACTACTACTATTTACCCCACCGACCTTCTATTTAGGCTTACTACCCACGGGGCGCTGGATAATTCTTTCCATATTGGAACAGGTCCGGCCAATGATGTTAACAACGCGCTACACATTTCTACTGTAGTTGCGGAGCCAAACGGGACGCTTTTGGTGACAGGGCAATTTGAATCCTTTAGCGGAAACACTACTTCCGCCACCGGCGGGATTGTGCGGCTGCATGAGAACGGCAGTTTCTTGGCTCCATTTACAGTTCCTGGTACTGACCTTAACTTTGTGTATGACGTGGCCAGGGAGGCCGCCGGCTCGTATCTTTTAGCAACATACTATTTTGGGGGCACCTCAAGAGCGCTGGTGAGGGTGAGTGCTACGCCCTTGGCTACAGGTAAAGAGACAGCCCCTGCTTTGACATCCATTTACCCCAATCCATTCGCCGGCACATTAAATGTTTCGTTAAAAGAAAGGCGCTCTAACAACTATGAGATTCGCGTGCTATCTCTCCATGGCCGGGAACTTTACAAGGGTATTTACCAGAACCCGGAATTTTCCCTGCCGTTGAGTCTCTTAACCAACGGAGTCTATTTGCTGGAAACAAGTGCCAACGGGAAGCGAGAAACCCGAAGAATTATTAAGATCAGCCAGTAGCCTTGCCAACTCCCTTCACCTTTGTACGCCTGCAATACCGCTCCGGCAACTGGGACACCGACCAGCGCATGCCCTCCAACCTGCTGCACTCGCTGGTAGAATATACCACCGTGCCCGTGGTGGAACAGGAGAAAGTCATTTCACTGGAAAGTACCGAGCTGTTCCGGTATCCGTTCTGCTACCTGAGCGGCCACAAGCTGGTGCAGTTCAACGCCAAGGAGAAAGCCAATTTCATAAAATACGTGCAGAACGGCGGCTTCGTGTTTGTGGACGACTGCAACCATGACATTGACGGGCTGTTTGCTAGGTCTTTTGAGGAACAGATGCGGGTCTGCTTCGGCCCGAAGGCCTTGCGTAAAATCCCCAACAACCACGCGTTGTATAAGGCTTTCTTCAAATTTGAGGAAGGCCCACCCACCACGTCTTTTGAGCTCAACGGCTGGGGCGATGACCTGGTGCACGACTACCTCAAAGCCTACGAGGTGAACGGCCGCATTGGCGTATTGTATAGCAACAAAGACTATGGCTGCGAGTGGGACTACGACTTCCGAAACAAGCGCTGGCTTGCCGAGGACAATACCAAATTCGGGGTGAATATCCTGATGTACGCGTTGACCAGTTAAGGCTTCTGCAGATTACAAAATAGGAAGGGTGAAAACTGAGCTTGTTTTTAGCCTGCTATCTGGAAACCAGGCCACAAGCGCAAGAGCATAGTTCTTTTTAAAGGGTAGAATGCGGGGATGGCGGGGCCTATTTGGTATTGCAGATTCTGTACGGACAGGTCGCTACCTGTCCTGATACGCATATTAGTTTCCAATACGCAGACCAGCGCCGGGCCTTTGCTTAGCGTTAGAGGCAAGCTGAGAAACCACTTTTTGGCCTGCTTTTCTAAAAACAGGAGTAAAACCCCGAGGTTAATCCAGTAACAATCGCTTACTTACTTTCCTTAACCATAGCTTCCGCCGCCTGTGACCGCACAAGAAGTAACCCAGCTTTTAGAAAAACTACCCCTTCTCCGGCAGGAAATCCATAAAGTCATTGTAGGCCAGCAGGAAGTGCTGGACGAGGTGCTCATCACGCTTTTGGCCGGCGGGCATGGCCTGCTGGAAGGCGTGCCGGGCCTGGCCAAAACGCTCTTGGTGCGTACCCTGGCCAGCGCCGTGGAGTTGCCCTTCCGCCGCATCCAGTTCACCCCAGACCTCATGCCCACCGATATCCTGGGCACCGAAGTCCTGGAGGAGGACCACACTACCGGCAAACGCTTCTTCCAGTTCAATGAAGGTCCCATCTTCGCCAGCATTGTGCTAGCCGATGAAATCAACCGCACGCCGCCCAAAACGCAGGCGGCCTTGCTGGAGGCCATGCAGGAATTTGAGGTAACCTACGCCGGCAAAACCTACCCGCTGCCGCGCCCCTTCTTCCTGCTTGCCACCCAGAACCCCATTGAGCAGAGCGGCACCTACCCCCTGCCCGAGGCGCAACTAGACCGTTTCCTGCTCTACATCAAAATCAAGTATCCCACGGAACTGGAGGAAATCTCCGTCCTGAAAAGCACCACCGGAGGAAACCGGGCCCAAGTGCAACCGGTCTTGTCTGGCCCGGAGATTCTGGCCCTGCAACGCTTGGTGCGCGAGGTGTCTATCTCAGATGAGCTGGTGGCCTACGTGGCACGCCTGGTACGCGCTACTCGTCCAGAGGAAACCCAGGTGCCCTTTGTACAGGAGTTTGTGCGCTGGGGAGCCGGTCCGCGGGCTGGGCAGGCCCTGATTCTGACTGCCAAAGCCCGCGCCCTGCTGCAAGGCCGCTTCGCCGTAACCTTGCCCGATTTGCACACTATGGCGTATCCCGTGCTTCGGCACCGTATTCTGGTCAACTTCTCGGCAGAGGCGGATAACATCATCACCGACAAGGTAGTGGAGGAACTAGTGAAAGGCGTTGAACTGCCGAGGGAGGTGTTGCGGTAAGCGAAAGATTATGTTCGTTTTATGGCAGGCAATCATCGCTACAACAAGAACCTAAAGCCATTTGCCAAATCTTTGCGGGCGGACTCTACCAAAGCAGAAATCAGGCTTTGGAGCGAATTGCTGAGCAAAGGGAGAATGGGCATTTCTTTCCTCCGCCAGCGGCCGATAGGTAACTACATCGCAGATTTCATGTGTAAGGAGCTGATGTTGATTATTGAAGTGGACGGCTATTCACATAACTTTAAAACGGATGAAGACCCGCAGCGAGATAGAGATTTATCAGCATTAGGATTCACCGTCTTAAGGTTCACGGATGATGAAGTGATGAACGATTTACCCAATGTGCAGCGAACCTTAGAAACCTGGATTGAAGACAAGAAAGGTAGCGGGAGATGATTGGCACGCATTCCGTCCCCCTTAGAAGGGGGTAGGGGGATGATGACTCGTGCAGATTATCGCATGCCGAGAATCATCTTTGCCTGTCTCCTTGCCGTTGCTTATGGTTCTTCTGCGGCCTCGGTCATCCCCCTACCCCCTTCAAAGGGGGACGAAGAAGTTCATAAAGAAGGTCAACCATTAAAAACAATAACTCTAATCCATGCCCCACCGCCTCCTCAACCCGCAAACGTTCGCTGCTATCAAAGACCTGCGCCTTATTGCAAAGGCGGTGGTGGATGGGTTTCTGTTGGGGCAGAACCAGAGCATCAGGCGGGGGCCGGGCATTGAGTTCGCGCAGTACCGGAGTTACCAACCCGGCGATGACCTTAGGCAATTGGACTGGAAAATGTTCGCGCGGTCAGACAGGTATTATATCCGGGAATCTGAGGTAGACAGCAGCGTGGCCGTGCGATTTGTGGTGGACGCCAGCGGCTCCATGGCGCACCAGGACGGCACCCTCGCCAAGCTGGACTACGCCCGCTATCTGGTGGCGGCGCTCGCTTACCTGGCCACGCAGCAGGGCGATGCCGTCGGGTTGTTTGTGCTGCAGGAAGACCAGTTGGTGCCCTTGGCCCCGGGGCAGTCCACCCAGCACCTGCAGCGGCTCTTCCACCAGCTGGACCAGGTGAAACCGGGCGGACAGTTCCCCGCCGCTGACTGTTTAGCCCCTGTTTTCGCCAAAAAGCGGCAAAAGGAGCTGACCGTGCTGGTCACCGACATGTACGAACAGACCTCGGAGATTACTGACACCCTGCGCAAAATAGGCGCCCGCGAGAAAGACACGCTGTTGTTCCATCTCATGGGGCAGAACGAACTGGAATTCAACTACCAGGGTCCGGTCTCATTCCAGGACCTGGAAACGGGCCAAACCATTCAGGTGAGTTCTGAAACCCAACGCACCGAGTACCTCCAGAACCTCCACCAATGGCTCCAAGCCCTGGAAACCGATGCCCGGAAAAAACAGATCCACTACGAGCGTTTCCACCTGCACGAACCTTTAGACAAAGCATTGCGGGCTTTCCTGCTGAGCCGGGCAAAGCAGTAAGGGAGTCCTGAATTTTTAGTTCTGAGTCTTGAGTCCAGAGTTCTGAGTCTTGAGTTTGGGGAAGATTGCGTTTAGGCGGTTGTTTTCAGGAAAGAGGCTCAAAACACAGGTTGCGAGGGGGACCGTTGTTGGCAGAGACACTCGTAGGTCCTCCAGACACTACGAGGTCATTGGAGAAAGGCATGGCGGAGGGCAACAAGGAGCTTTTATTTTTTGCTGGCGCGAGACTTGAGTCTCGTGACATGGGATGATGCGAGTCTCCAGACTCGCCGGGAACCACGAATAGATTGCTTCTGCTGGAGAATTAACCCAGAAGTTTCATTTTCCCCATTTCCAAAGTCTCTGAAATTTTTCCTCCTTCAGAAAACTATTCCCGGCATTTAAAGAGCAGAAGTGGTGATCTGCTGCCCCGCTTTCGCTGCTTGGCAGCGAGGGTAGTCAGAGACTACCCGTTATCCCTGGGTCACGAGTCTGGAGACTCGCGCCAGGAAATGCTCCTTCATTTTACTATACACCTCAGATTTCCCCTCCTAACCCAACTGCGCCCGCTCAAAAGACCTCGTAGTGTCTTGCAGACCTACGAGTGTCTACGCCAATAACGGTTCCTCCTAAATCACAAAGAACCATTTTGAACGTGTTTTCCATAAAACCAGGCAGTAACCAAAGTGCTCCACTGGAGCCAGGGCATTATAAGCAACACCCCTAAAAGATCGGCCCTGTTTTCGGCTCCTTTTCATCAAAAGGAGCCGAAAACAGGGCCGATACCACTGAGTAGGAAGCCTTATTTTATTTTGAAGACCTCGTCTTTCAGGTTCTTGTTGATTTCTACGCTGGTCACGGTAGAGGAGATGACCTGGTTGCCGATGTGCAGGTCAATCTGGTGCGGGAACTTGATGCCGTTCACCTCGCGGTAATCTTTCAGGTCAATGGTCTGGTTGGCAGTGCCTACCGAGGTCTGCTCCGTGGCTACCTCACGTACTTTCAGGCCGGTTTCCTTATCAAAGTAATGATAAGACTTCTTGCCGCTGGGAAGGGTCAGCTCTAGTTTGTAGGCATCACGTCCTTCTACTTTCTCTACCTGGTTCAGGGCCAGTTTCACGCCCAATTGGTCATAGTTCAGGAAGCTCGTCCAGATGTCCAGTTTTTGGTCTTGAAGCTCGGCCGGCGACATTTCCTTTACCTGGCCCTGGGTGATGATGGCGCCTTTGGAACCGTTGATGGCCACCCGATTGATCTCGTTTTCATTGAACTTGATGGTCATCAGAGACTTGTCAAGGCCTTTTTGCTGCATCAATACATTGAGCTGGGCGCCGGGCACGTTCATGGTGCGCTTGATGGTGAGATCCTTCACCTTCTCCACGTTGGCTTTGCCGCCCAGAGCGTTGATGTAGGCCGCTAACACCGTTTGCACGTTCACGCCGGCGGGCAATGACATCAAAGGAGCCTCGGTCTTTTCCCCAAACGCGTTGTAGAACGAGATAGGCTGGTTGGCGTTGAAGCGCTTCAGCTTGTCGGTGATCTCGCGGGCGTTGCCTACGGCCACCAGGTACGCCTTCTCGGGCTGAAGGTACTGCTGGGCCACGCGCTGAATGTCTGCGGGCGTCACGGCGGCTACGTTCTTGAGGTAGTTGGCGTAGTAGTCTTTGGGCAAGTCATAGCGGGCGGTGTTAATGGCGAACATGGCCACAGTAAGCGGGTTCTCCAGGGAACGGGCGAAAGAGCCGGTGATCATGTTCTTTACTTTCTGCAGTTCCTGGGCCGGTACCGGCTCTTTGCGCAGGCGGTCCATTTCATGCATGATCTGCGTGAAGGCGCTGTCGGTGACGGTGTTGCGTACGCTGGCGAAAGCGCTGAAACGGCCGGAAAGGCGGTCATTAGACAAAGAAGAATTAGAGCCATAGGTGTAGGCGTGCTTCTCGCGTAGGTTGGCATCCAGGCGGGCGAAGGAACCTCCCAGGATGTTGTTCATCAAAGAAGCCGCAATGGCATCTGGGCTGCCTGGTTTCAGGTCAACGGCGTAAGAAACCGAGATGTTGGATTGCACCGAGTTAGGCCGGTCCACAATAGCCACCTGATTGGCCGTCAACGCAGCCGGAGCAGGGAACGTGGTTTGCTTTACCTCAGCTTTCTTCCATTTGCCAAAGTACTGTTTCACCAGCTTCTTGGCTTCTTTGGGGGTGATGTCGCCTACAATGGCCAGGTAGCCGATGTTGGGCTTGAAGTACGTGTTGTAGTACTGCTGCACGTCTGGCAGGGAGATGTTCTGCACGGTTTTCTCGGTGAGCACCTCGCCGTAGGGGTGGTTCTTGCCATAGAGCAGGGCCTGCTGCACGTTGCTTTCAATGGTAGCCGGGTCATCTTTAGACGAAGCCAGGTTAGAGGCCATCTGCTTTTTGAACTTGTCCAGCTCTTCCTGGGTGAATTTGGGGTTCAACACCACATCCGCGGAAAGCTCCAGCAGTTTAGGAAAGTGCTTTTTCAGACCCGAGGCCGTGAAACCGGTAGACGAAGTGTTCAGAGAGGCGCCAATGAAGTCTACCTGCTCGTCTAGCTGGTCTTTGGTGCGGGTGGTGGTGCCGCTCCGCATGAGGTAACCGGCGGCTCCGGTCAGGCCGGCTTTCTCGCCTTCCAGCACCGGGGCGCGGTCCAGCACCAGGCTCAAGGCCACGGTGGGCAGCTTGTGGTTTTCCACCACGTACACCTTGAGGCCGTTGGGCAGCGTGAAGAACTCGTATTTGCCTAGCTCAATGGTAGGCGCCGGCCCCGCAGGCGGGGGCGTTTGCTTCGTGGTTTGGGCCGTGCCGCTAAAGGAGACAGCCAGCGCCAACAGGAAAATCGAAATATATTTTTTCATGGAATTCTGTGAATAAGGGAAAGGAACAGGCGCTTATCTGGCTTGGCTGGCCTTGGGCAGGTAATGCAGCACGGCGCGGTTCTCTTTGGTAAAGTATTTCTTGGCTACCCGCATGAGGTCATCTTTGGTCACTGCCAGGATCTTGTCCAGCTCTGTGTTGATGAGGTTGGTGTTGCCGTACAGGGCGTGGTAAGAAGCCAGTTTCTCAGTGCGGCCTTCCAAGGTAGAGAGACCGTTGATGTAGTCGGTCTCCATCTGGTTGCGCAGTTTCTGGAACTCCTGGTCAGAGATGGTCTCGTTCTTCACGCGGTCTACCTCAACGTCCATGGCCCGCTCCAGGTCATGCACATCTACGCCCATGTTGGCAATGGCCAGGTTAATGAACAAGCCTGGGTCTTCCAGTGACAACGGAATAGAGGCCACGGTCACGGCTTTCTGCTGCTTGTCCACCAAGGCCTTGTTCAGGCGCGAGCTGGGGCCGCCGGCCAGCAGGGTGGTAAGCATGTTGATGGCGTAGGAGTCCTCAGAGCCCTGGGCCGGAATATGGTAGGCCTGTATCACCGCCGGTAGCTGGATGTTGTCAAACACTACCTTGCGGCCTTCCTCCATCTGGGGCGGTTCTACCACGCTGGGGCGCGGAATAGTGCCTGTTCCCTTAGGAATAGCGCCGAAATACTGCTCTACCCACGCCTTGGTCTGGTTGATGTCCAGGTCGCCGGCAATGGTGAGGGTGGCGTTGTTGGGTACGTAGAACGTTTTGTAGAACTGCTCAAACTCGCGGGCCGAGGCTCTGTCAATGTACTGCGCGGAGCCGATGGGCACCCAGCGGTACGGGTGCACCGCGTAGGCCGTAGCGAAGGTGTTCTCCAGCAACGTACCATACGGCTGGTTGTCTATGCGCTGTTTCTTTTCTTCTTTCACCACCTGGCGCTGCGTCTCAATGCCCTGCTGGTCAATCTTGGCGGCCCGCAGACGGTCGGCTTCCATCCAGAGGCCCAGGGCCAGTTGGTTAGACGGCAGAATCTGGTAATAGTAAGTGCGGTCAAAGGAGGTGTTGGCGTTCACGGCCCCACCGGCGCTCTGGATCATGTTGATGTACTTGCCGCGCTCCACGTTCTCAGAGCCCTCAAACATCAAATGTTCAAAGAAGTGCGCGAAACCGGTACGGTCTGCGTTCTCGTTCTTGGAGCCCACGTGGTACATCATGGTCACGGCCACGGTAGGCGTAGTTTTGTCCTGGTGCAGGATCACGTGCAGCCCGTTGGGCAGGTCGTACTCCGTGAACTCAATTTTGTTGCTCTGTGCGGCCGCCGTCAAGCTGGCACCCAGCAACAGGAGACTCAAAATCTTACGTTTCATTCAAAAAGCATTAAAAATAAAAAAGGGTCGTTGGTCAGGTTTGGCGCGTTTTTGGCTAAGTAGCCAGAAAACGTCCTTAAAATTAAGGCAATTTTTTAGAAAACTGTTCCATCGCCTTGATTGCCTTTCAGATAGTTCTGTTTTTTTTACCCAGGCATTAAACCAAAGACCGGTATTTCTCTCTAACAGCAGGTTTACATTTGTCTTTTGCGCTGCAAAATTCCATAGCAAGAACCTGCGTTCATCTTTTCTCGCCCCGTAGCGCTGCTAGGCGGCTCAAAAATGCTTCCGCAGAACCTTACTCTGGCCTTTTTCGCTCGCAAAATCAAAAGTTAAACAACTTCTAATCTGCAAACCCTTACCCAACCACAATAGTATGAAAACTCTACAAAAATTAACCACGCTCGCTTTCCTGTTCGTAGCGCTGTTGGCCGGAACCTCGGCCTTCGCCCAGCAAACCCAGTCGCCGCAGGGCCAGGGCCGCGCCAGGCTCACCGCCGAAGAGCGGGCCATGATGCAGCTGGAGCGGTACCAGAAACAACTGGAACTGACCCCAGATCAGACCACTAAGATCAAAGCCATTGTGCTGGAATCTGCCCAGGAAATGGACAAGATGCGCGCCGCCGGCGGACGTCCTGACCGGGCCGCCATGCAAGCCGAAGCCCAGAAACGCGCCACACAAATCAACACCCTCCTGACCCCTGCCCAGCAAGAGAAATTCGCCAAAATGCTGGCCGAACAAATGGAAAGAGGCCAGAACGGCGGCGGACAAGGCCAGGGAGGCCCGCGCCGTCAAAACAGCCAAGGCAACCAATAAGCCTTCCCCGTTCAAGAACCATCAAAGCCGGAGACTTTCTCCGGCTTTTTTTGTGCCCGTTCACGTAGCAGGTACCTAGTATTTGAATGCTGTAGAGACCAGGCACTGCCTTGTCTCCACGGTACCTGATCACCGGTATTTGATTTATCTGATTGTAAGGGCAATCCTTGTGGTTGCCCAGGACGGTTATCTACAGCAAAGGGCAACCAGAAGGGATTGCCCTACATTGTCCTCTGCCGTTTTACTGTTGTATGTAGGCCCAGATTACGGCACCCCGAGACGGCCAATTCTCTAACAGGCGCACTACACCATGCGTTTGGCGCCTCTTTCCTGGAAAACAGCTTCAAAACAGAAGAACCATCATCGGCTTGCCATTGCTTGGGGAAGAACCTATCTTACCAGGAGATTCTACCCCTGCCTGCTGCCTCTATGAAATGGATGAAAGCTCTTGTTGCCGTTGCCATCACGGTTCTTCTGGTGTACGCCCTTAACCGCACCTATGGCGTAGTGCCAGCCTTGGGGCCGTTCCTGAGCCCGTATGAAGGGTTTTGGCGCAGCGGGGCAGACAAGGACTTCACCTCAGAGGAATTGGCGCTGGATGGGTTGCAAGCCCCGGTGCAGGTGCGGTTTGACTCTTTGCGGGTGCCGCACATCTTCGCGCAGAACGACCATGACCTGTACTATACCCAAGGCTACCTCACGGCCAAAGACCGGCTGTGGCAGATGGAGTTCATGACCCACGCCGCCGCCGGCCGCCTTTCTGAGATCATCGGGGACCGCACCCTGGAGATGGACCGCTACCAGCGCCGCATGGGCATGGGAACCGCTGCCCAAAAATCCCTGGAAAAGATGATGGCCGATCCCCAGAGCCGGGCGGTTATGGAAGCCTATACCGCAGGGGTGAACGCCTATATTGACCAACTCGCGCGGCGCGATTTTCCCTTTGAATACAAGCTGCTGCATTACGCTCCGGAGAAATGGCGCCCCCTCAAGATTGCGCTGTTGCTCAAGATGCTGGCCTATGACATGACCGGGTACTCAGATGACTTGCGCATGACCAACAACCTCCGCAAGTACGGGGCGGCCGTGGTGCGAGACCTTTTTCCTGATTATCCCTTCCGGGAGGAACCCATTGTGCCGCTGGGCAGCAAACCAGATTTCAGACCGCTTCCTATTCCGCCTACCCCCGCTGATTTCATGGCCGCGGCGGCTTCCCATTCCCTGGAGCGCCAGAAGCCCGAGAACCTGGGCAGTAACAACTGGGCGATCACCGGCGCGCGTACCGCCAACGGCTACCCGCTGCTGGCCTCAGACCCGCACCTGAACCTGAGCCTGCCTTCTATCTGGCACGTTGTGCAGTTGCATGCGCCGGGCATTAACACCTACGGCGTGATTATTCCTGGCGCGCCGGGCGTGGGCATAGGTTTCAACGAGCACATTGCCTGGGGCATGACCAACGTAGGCGCCGATGTGCTGGACTGGTACGAAATCAAATTCAAAGACGGGAAACGGCAGCAGTACTGGCATGACAACCAGTGGAAGCCGATGCGCCGCGTGGTGGAGAAAATCAGGGTAAAAGGCGGGCCGGATATCCTTGACACGGTGTTGTACACGCATCATGGCCCGGTGGCGTATCTGCCCCATGAAACCGCCTTCCGCAGTGGCAGCACCCCCACCGGACATGCCCTGCGCTGGATTGCCCATGACCCGCAGAATGAACTCAAGACGTTGATCCAGATCAACCGGGCTAAAAATTATCCACAGTTCCGGCAGGCCCTGACTACCTGGGCGGCCCCGGCCTTCAACTTCGTCTACGCCGATAGCCAGAACATTGCCATCGTCTCTAACGGGCTGTACCCGCTCAAATGGAAAGAACAGGGCAAGTTCCTGCTGGACGGCTCCAACCGCGCGCACGACTGGCAGGGCTGGGTGCCCATGGATCAGGTGCCCTTCGTGCTCAACCCCTCGCGCGGGTTTGTGAGCTCCGCGAACCAGTCGCCGGTGAGCCCGCAAGATTACCCGTATTACCTAGGCTCCAGCTTTGCCGGGTATGAACGCAGCGCCCGTATCAATCAACGGCTTTCGGCCATGACCCAGGCCACGCCAGACTCGTTCCGGCTCATGCAGATGGATAACTACAGCTTTGTGCCGAAGAACGTGCTGCCCACCCTGCTGCCCTTGATAGACCAGGCTTCGCTTTCTGAGGGACAGAAGCGAGCATACCAAATCTTAGCTGAGTGGGACTACCGCTATGACCCAGACAAAACCGCGCCTTACTTATTTGAGCAATGGTGGCAGGCTTTGGGTCGCTCTATTTGGGCAGATGACTTCCCCGTAGAAAAATTCAAAGCCCCCGCCCGCGACCGCCTGGTGCAGATGCTCCTGCGCGAACCTGAAAGCCGCTGGTATGATGACGTGACCACGCCGCAGAGAGAAACGCTGGCAGGTTTGGTAAACGTCACCTTCCGGGAGGTAGCGGATAGCCTGGCAGAAGGCCGGGGCGAAAAAGAGTGGGGGTTCTCCCGAAACTCGCAGATCCGGCACATGGCGCAGTTACCGGGCTTCGGGCAGGTCTTGTATGCCGGGGGAAGCGCTAATTCCATCAATGCCTTGAATGCGAGCCATGGCCCTTCGTGGCGCATGGTGGTGCAGATGGGGCCGCAAATTCAAGCCTGGGGCGTGTACCCCGGCGGGCAGAGCGGCAACCCCGGCAGCCGTTTCTATGACAATCTGCTGAACGACTGGCAAAGCGGCAAACTGCACCAACTCCTGTTTTTACGCTCTGCCCAAGACCAACCCGCCGCTACTTCCGTTCTCTGGACCCTAACCAAAAACTAACCATGCTTTTCGTCCTTATTCTTGTGGTCAGCCTGTTGGCGCAATTTTTCCTGCCGTGGTGGAGCATTGCCCTAGTCTGTTTTGCCTTGGCCTTCTGGAAGGCGCGATACGGCGGGCAGGCATTCCTGGCCGGTTTCCTGGCCATTGGCCTGACCTGGTTGGGCGGGGCATTATTCTGGCACCTGGCCACCGATGGCCTTTTAAGCAGCCGCGTGGCCGCCATGCTCACCGTCAATTCGCCCTGGATTCTGATGGCGGTGACCGTACTGGTGGGTGCCTTGGTAGGCGGGACAAGCGCCTTGTCTGGCTATCTGGTGCGGCGGCTGTGGGGGTGAGTTTTTTGAAGCAGCCTTTGATAAGTTGAGATCAAAAAGTTATCCTATATTTGAATGGCCTATACTAAATTATTATAATCCAATATCTTATCTAAGCTTTCTTTAAAGTTATTTTTTACTTGAATGAAAAACTTTTACGCTTTACAAACCCTCCTGTTCTTTGTTTTTTCCATCGTCTCCCGCTCTGTTACAGGACAATGCCTTGATGTTTCTTTTGATCCAGTTCTGGAAACCGGGGCTTCCATTCAATCCATTTTAGTAGAGCCAGACGGACGGGTTATGGCAGGAGGAGTCATCTACAAAGCAAATGGAGTATCTGTCACCAATTTAGTTCGGCTGCAGGCCAATGGTACACTGGACCAGACTTTTGGAAATGGCTCTCCCGTAAACTTCAACTCCACCATCAGAGTCATCAAAAAGCAGGCAGATGGAAAACTCTTGATAGCTGGTGCTTTTACCAAGTTCAATGACATTACTGCCAACAGAATTGTTCGTTTAAACAGCGATGGTACGCTGGATAACTCATTCAACTATACTGGAACCAATGGCTTTATTTCCACTTTGGTAATCCAATCTGACGGCAAAATCATAATTGGGGGTGCTTTTACCTTGGTCAACAATACACCCAGCAACAGGATTGCCCGGCTTTTACCCAATGGAGATCTGGATGAGACTTTCTCAGTTGGCTCAGGTGCCAATAATTCAGTGAGTTTGGCAGCACTGCAAGCAGACGGAAAGATTCTTCTGACCGGGAGCTTTACTTCCTTCAATGGATATAACTATAACCGGTTGCTTAGGTTAATGCCTACGGGGCACATAGATGGCACCTTCCAAACTGGTCAGGGAATGTCAAGCCCTAGCGGAACCTTAACCGTTCTCTCCAATGGACAAATCATAGTAACTGGTTACACTTATAATGGAACTAACCTGAGGGAAGGAATGGCTCGTTTAAATGAAAACGGTAGTCATGATCTTTCGTTTCCAGCTTCTTACCTGGGTTTAAATGCGCCCGTCTCAGCTTTAACGCAAATAGCAGATGGCAGCCTCTTGGTGGCAGGCTCAATCTATACGGCTGTTGTAAAATTGAATCCGGACGGTAGCAGAAGCGCCACCCTCCAGCCAGAAGATTATACGAATTCACAAACGACTACCAACCTTTCAATGGTACTTGCCCTTGCGGTAGATGCACAGGGCAAGATACTGGTTGGGGGAGATTTACAAAGAATCCAGAACCAGTATGTCAGCGGGATTGCCAGACTTCATGCAGATGGCCGCTTTGACAACTCTTTTGCCCCAGACCTTAGAACCAAAGGCACCATAAATACCGTGGTTGGGCAGCCAGATGGGAAAGTCCTGTTGGAAGGAAACATTACCTATGTCAACAACAAACAAGTGAACACGTTTGTCCGCTTGCTCTCCAATGGCTTATTAGATGAGTCGTTTGCCAATGGGGGGAAAGAGTTCCACCAATTTTCAAATATAGCGCTTCAGTCAACCGGCAAGATCATCACCCTCAGTAACGTAGTGATGAACGGAAGTAAGCAAATAGGATTCAAACGCCTCCACCCAGATGGAACGCCAGATGTTGATTTCTCCATTAGAACGGGTAGTTCTGTGACCTCAATGGCCACTCAGCCAGACAACAAGATTCTTGTAGGAGGTACCATTTCAGAAGACGGGTCTGCAGCTACCGCTAGGAATTATCTTGGCCGGCTCAATGCAGATGGAACCATGGATCAGAGCTTTGAAACCGGGAGAGGGCCAAGCTTCTTTGTGCAAGCGATTGCTGTACAGTCTGATAAGAAGATAGTGATAGGAGGCATCAAAAGCTTTCTTTCCAGTTACAACGGCCTCCCCATCCCTGGCATTGCCCGGATACATGAAGATGGCACCTTAGATCAGAGCTTCCAAGTAGGCACCGGCCCTGGTTACTCAAATTCGGTGGTGTCCCCCACTATTGCCTCCATCCTATCTCTACCGTCGGGAAACCTGTTAGTGACTGGAGTGTTTGATTCGTTCAATGGGGTGCCCTGCGACGGGCTGATCCTCCTCAATACTGATGGTTCCGTCTCAAGTCCGGTGAATGTGCACTGTGCTATCGCTCCTAACCAACTAGCAAAAGGAGCTGTACGCTCTATGGCTTTGCTGCCCGGTAACAAGTTGGTTCTGGCCGGCAATCTCCCATTGACAGATGGCACTCTTAAAACCATTGTCAAGCTTGAACCGCCTATTCTTTTGGCCAGTAAGGATAAAACGTCCTCTCTCCACAAAAGGGGGGCTTTCCCTAATCCGTTCCAAGAAGAAGTTAGTTTTACCCTAGACAAAAGCAGCGTTGGCCCAGCTGAGGTGAAAGTGTATAGCCTCACAGGAACTCTGGTCTTCTCAAAAGCTATGGGGCAATCCTCAGGCGATGTGTTTACCCTTTCATTGAGCCATCTGACCCCAGGTACCTATTTGGTAGAAGTAACTTTAGGCAATAGCGTTCAGCGGCATAGAATCTTAAAGTATTAGATAAGCGATGGAGGTGAAGAGCAGGATTATGGTTTCTTTCTGAAAAAAGCAGCGGGAAACAGGAGAAGAAAATTTGCAAGGGGAGTTTTAATAGCAACTTATGGAAATAGCTACCTTGATAGTGATATGCCTGGTGACGGTTTGTTTTATACTTACTGTAGTATTTCTATTGAGCTACTTGATTAGAAGAAATAAATCAAAGTTAAAGAATGCCGGCATTGCTTTCTCGGCAACAGTAATAGGACTAAGTACATTATTGGTACTTGAAGAACAGCTTTTCTCCTATAATACTGCTAACAAGAAAGAAATATTGGTTGCCTCCAGAGAATCATCAATTGGAGGGGTTTTACTCAAACTTTATGCAGACAGTACATTTGAGATAGGAGGTTTAAGACAAGTGACATCAGCAGGAATGTTCTCCTTAAAGAAGGATACCTTGTTTATGACTACAATCATTACGGAGGAGAATGAAGAGTTTAGCATGAGATCTTTCCTAATCAAAGAAGACCATTTGGAGGAAACAACTGATACCGGGATTGAATTCTTAGAAATACACGAAAATAGTCTAAAATAAAATAAGAAAGACTTCCTGCTGCAAGATACAAGTGTTGTGGTTTGGCCGCCCCTTGCTAGGCTAATTTGCTTCTAATGCACGAAGAAGAACGCGTTTTAACCTATTTTATCTCTATTTGGCTTCGGACTAACAGACATACTTTTGGTCTGCTCCGTTGCTTTGATGCATCTTGCTGTTCTTCTCAGAATTCTTTCTGCCCCGCACGGATGTCCTCCAGGAGCTGCTCACCATGTTGGGCAGCCTGCCGTTACTGGTGATTTTAATACCTATTGTCAACCTATTTCCCGTCCATTTTCCTGAAATCAGGCTTTTATCGTCTTTCTATCTGACTCAAAACTCAAGACTCAGAACTAGTTTCAAAATTTATTTTGAAACTTCTGTAATGACTTCTCGCCTCAATCGTCTCTGTTAATGAATGGACTTACAAGAGTTTAAAACCAAGGTACTCCCGGCCAAGCAGAAGCTGTACAGAATGGCGCTGTTCCTGTTGCAGAACAAGGAAGAGGCCGAGGATATCTTGCAGGATGTTTTCCTGAAACTCTGGTCTAACAAACACAAGCTCCACGCCTACGCCAGTATTGAGGCGTTTGCCATGAGCATCACCAAAAACCTGTGCCTTGACAAAATCAAAAGCCGCAAGCACAAGCACGTGGTAGATGTGGTAGGCATGGAGATTGACTCAGCGGAGGCGAACCCGTACCAGCGCTATGAACTCACCGATCAGGTGAACAAGGTGCACGAGCTCGTGAAACTACTCCCCGAACAACAGCGCCTGATCCTGCACCTGCGCGATGTGGAAGGCTACGGCTACGAGGAGATTGAGCAGGTCACGGGAGTCAACGTCAACGCCATACGGGTGGCGTTGTCCAGAGCCCGGAAAAGTGTGCGAGACGGACTTTTAAAGATGGAAAACTATGCCCTTTGAACAGATAGAAACCTTGCTGGAGAAGTACTACAACGGCGAGACGTCCTTGGAGGAAGAAGACCAACTGAAGGCGTTCTTCCGGCAGACCAAACTGTTGCCCGACAGCCTGAAGGCGCACGCGGTGCAGTTCCAATTCTATGGCCAGGAGCAGAACCTGGAAATGGATAAGTTCCTGGCAGACGATTGGCTGTTTGAGAAAATTGAGCGGCCTGCGCCGTCCACTGGCGGGGTTTCCCCGAAGGCGGAAAGCGGCAGCTTCTTCAGAACATACGCCTGGCAGATAGCCGCCAGCATCAGTTTGCT
This sequence comes from Rufibacter glacialis, assembly GCF_008271745.1. GTDB lineage: Bacteria > Bacteroidota > Bacteroidia > Cytophagales > Hymenobacteraceae > Nibribacter > Nibribacter glacialis. The sequence goes on from NZ_VKKZ01000024.1 coordinate 28,319, forward strand.
GATCATCGCATTCTGGACGGGGAATTACTTTACACAAAGCGACAGCGTTCCCAACAGCCTCGCCCCAGTGGTGGCCCAGCGGCAACCAGTCCCAGAAACAAGGCAGGAGGCAGAACCCTACGCGCCGGTAGAACATCTGGAGGACACGGCCCCGGCCATGGAAACCACAGCGCCTAGAGAAGCAGAAACGGTTGCCCTTTCCAGAAAACAGCCGGTAAAACAGGTGCTCACCGCACATGCCGCGGTCAGAAGTGCCTCAGCGAGTGAGCGGTTGCAACTGGTAAGCCAAGACCTCAAAACCGAAGGGCTCACGCCCCAGGAAAGCAAGAAAGTGATCAGGCTCCTGATAAAAACCATGAACCAGGACGGCAACCTGAATGTGCGGCTGGCCTCGTGTGAAGCCCTGTATCAGTTCAGGGAGCACAAAGAAGTCCGGAAAGCCTTTATCCAGGCCCTGGGCACCCAAACCGAGCCGCTCATGCAACTCACCCTCATTGAGATGGTCGTCAAGCTCAAAGAGGCTGATGCCGTGTCACAGCTGGAGATGCTCATGCACAAAAAAGGCCTGTTACCTATTGTCAAATACAAAGCGCAAGAGGGCCTTGGAACCCTCATCTAACCACGAAATACTCTCTACTTTTATGAAAAAACCAATTGTACTGGCATGGGCTGTCCTCATGCTTACCGGAAACTGCCTTGTCTCAGAAAAAGCAACAGCCGCTGACCAACCTACCCTATTAACGCAGGAAGGGAAGCCGCAAAATGCTCCCAAGGAAGGCGAACTGCGCTCCTACAAAGTAAAACTGGGCAACGGCAAAGACAAGCAAGTGCAGCTCTCCATGTCCAAGAGCAACGTCAAAATTGTGGGGCACACCGGCGACGAGGTAATCATTGAAACCAGGGATTACAGTGCTCCGCCCAAACGGGCCGAAGGACTGAAACCCCTCTACAACCAGGAAGAGGACAATACTAACCTGGGCCTGTCCGTAGCTAAAAGCAACAATACCCTTACTATTGCCAAAGCGTCGCGGGCGTATGCCGATTATGTGATCAGAATCCCCAAAAACGCTGCTGTGGTATACAAAGAAACCAATTGGGAAAGTAGTGAGATCTCCTTCGCTGACCTGGACGGGGAAATTGAATTAAAACTGAACAATTCAGACGTTACCTTGACCAACATCTCTGGGCCGGTGGTGGCCAACAATACCGGTGGCTCTATCAAAGTGGTTTTTTCTTCCCTGAACCAGAGCAAGCCCAGTGCCATCTCTACCGTGAACGGCGACATAGACATCACGTTACCCGCCAAAGACAAAGCCAATTTCAAACTTAAGTCCCTGCAAGGCGAAATCTACACTGACTTTGACATAGAAATACAACGGCAAAAGGAAGAGGACGATGACGAAGGACTGGCCCTGGTTGGCGGTGGTGGCAACATTGTGGGCAAGGTGAACGGCGGCGGCGTGGAAATGAACATCCAGACCATCTCCAGCGACATCTTCATCCGGAAAAAGAAATAATCCCTAGGCACCTAAAAAACCGCTCTTATGAAAAATGTACTGTTGTTGGCCCTGCTCCTGCTGGGCATAGGGAACCTCCATGCCCAGAAAAAAACGGTGGAGAAAACCTTGGTGGTACCCGCCTCCAAGAAAGTGCACCTGAACCTGAAGTTCGGGAACGAGGTGAAAGTAACCGGCTGGGACAAAAAAGAGGCGTACGTGAAAGTGACGTATGAGCTCAACGGCGGTACGCTGAACCAGGCCATGCTGCTCACCTTTGACCCCGGCAAAGACCAACTGAGCGTCACCGCCGACCTGGACGAGAAACTCCTGAAGAACAGCACCTATGAAGGCAATTGTGATGGCGGCGCTACCACCACCTTCGGGAATTACGCCAACGGGAAGATGAAAAGCGGGGTCTGCACGCGTATTGACTACGAGATCTTCTTGCCCCGCGACGCCAACCTCACGCTGGAGACCATCAACGGCAACCTGGAACTGCGGGGCATCCACGGCACCGTGCAGGCCAAATCCATCAGCGGTTTCGTAGACATGGACTGGCCTACCCAGAAAGGCGCCACCGTGGCCCTGAAAACCATCACCGGCGAGGTGTATTCAGACCTGGCCCTCACCTTACCTGAAAAGAAGAAAGAAACCCCTATGGTAGGCTACCAACTGAAAGGCAATGTGCACAACGGCGGCCCTAAAATCCAGCTGGAAACCATCAGCAACAACATCTACTTCCGCCAGAAAAAGTAACCCCTGTTTGGGGCCTGCTTTTCCAGAAAGAAGCCCAAAACCAAGCTGTCTTTTTGGTAATCAGGTGGTGGGCTTCCTGTTCCAGAGGAGTAGGTGGAAAGCAAAAGTTCAAGGAAGGCGCGGCGGAGTTGTTTCAGGCTTGTTTTAGGTAAACCGGAAGGAAAACGTGGAGGGTGTACGTGGTTTTTGCGCTGATTTTCTCAAATTTGCCCCTCACCTTATTTACCCTCCATGCGCTTCGCTTTCACTAACGGCACCATCTACTCAGGCTATACCACCGCACAAGGCTATGCGGTACTCGTAGAAGACGGAAAGATCAAAGACCTCGTCCAGGCAGACGAAATCCCCGCTGATACCACTATCATTGATGTAAACGGCGGAGTCATCTGTCCGGGCTTTGTAGACTTGCAGGTGAACGGCGGCGGCGGCGTGTATTTTACCCAGTACCCTACGCTGGAGAGCCTGAACACCATCAGAGACGCGCACCTGCAGTTTGGCACCACCAGCTTTCTGCCCACGGTGATCTCGGCGTTCCAGGAGAAGATCCTGGAAACCATCTCGGCGGTAAGGGAAGGAATGCAGCAGTACCCCAGCACTTTTCTGGGCATGCACCTGGAAGGCCCTTATTTCAACCCGGGCAAAGCGGGCGCGCATGATACCGCCTGCATCAGGGTGGCTACGCACGAAGAGCTGGACGTGCTGCTGGAAGCCGGCAAAGACGTGATCACCTACCTGACCCTGGCCCCCGAGTGCGTGGAGGAAAGTGTGCTGCAACGGTTGGTGGAAAGCGGCATCGTGCTGTCGGCGGGGCACAGTCTGGCTACGTATGACCAGGCCATGCATTTCTTCCGGAACGGGGTCACTGCCATTACCCACCTCTACAACGCCATGAGCGGCCTGGACACCAAACAGCCCGGGCTGGCCGCCGCGGCCCTGGACTACGGTCAGGCCTGGACTGGTATCATCGTAGACGGCGAACACTGCCACCCGTACGCGGTGCGCCTGGCCAAGAAAATGCTGGGCGAGAAACTGCTGCTCATCTCTGACTGTGCCGCCTGCGTGGGCTCAGATATTCCGTTCACGGACTTCGGGAATTTCAAGGCCTATTACCGCAACGGCCGCTGCGAGACCGAAGACGGTCGTTTGGCGGGTTCTGCCCTCACCATGCTGGAAGCCGTGCAGAACACGGTGAAGATGGTAGGCCTGCCCCTAGACGAAGCCCTCAGGATGGCGACCCTGTACCCGGCGCAGGTCTTGAAGCTGGAGGACAAAGTAGGCCAGTTGGTGCCGGGCTCGGCGGCCAACCTGGTCGTGCTTACGCCAGACCTACAGTTGCAACAGGTGTGGGTAGACGGCGAAGCGGTGGCCTTGCACAAGAAGTAGACTTAGTCGTTTTCTGCCCGTTTTAAGTAAAACAGGTTGTTTTTGGGAGGAGTATGGTGCGGTTTAAGCTCAACGGGCCTGCTCTGCCTTGTTAATTCAGATATCAGTTTTGGGAGACAGGTGGAGCGGTTTAAACCCAGCTGGGGCATATTTTTTTCAAGGTAATTCCCAGCAATAGCCCTGGTTCCCGTAAAAGGTGTTTCAGAGCCCTTTCCTGAAAAGTAGCCTTGAAACATCTTTCACCCCGCAGCCCTTTTAAGGGACTGTCCCAACTTGCCTAGCTGCCATGAGAATCCTCACCATCACCGTCAATCCTGCCTTAGATAAGAGCACCCGCGTACAGAAGCTAGCCCCTGAAAAGAAGCTTCGGTGCGAAGAGCCTACCTATGAGCCCGGCGGCGGCGGCATCAACGTATCCAGGGCCATCAAGAAACTGGGCGGCGAGTCCTGTGCCTGGTACCTCTCTGGCGGAGCGGCCGGGGAACGCATTGGGCAACTCCTGCAAGCTGAAGGCGTGAGTTACCGCAAATTCGAATGCGCCAACTGGACCCGGGAGAGCCTCATGGTGCTGGAAACCGCCACCGGCGACCAGTACCGTTTCGGGATGCCGGGACCGCACATCGCGGAGCATGAATGGCGGCAACTCATAGACGCCCTGGAGGCGCTGGAGAAAACCCCCGAGTTTGTGGTGGCCAGCGGTAGCATCTCGCCAGGCGTGCCAGATGATTTTTATGCCCAGCTCGCGGCCATAGCCGTGCGCAAAGGATTCAAGCTGGTAGTAGACACCTCGGGCGAGGCCCTCATCAAATCCGCCGGCGAAGGCATTTTCCTGCTCAAGCCTAACCTGAATGAATTGGCTGCCTTGGCTGGCAAGGAGTACATCAACGCCCAGGAACAGGAAGCCCTGGCCAGAAAAGTGATTGGCGAAGGCAAAAGCCAGGCGCTGGTGGTATCATTGGGGCCGCGCGGCGCCATGCTGGCCACCAAAGACGGGTTCCAGTACGTAACCCCGCCCACCGTGAAGCAGGAAAGCGCCGTGGGCGCCGGCGACAGCATGGTAGGCGGCATGGTCTTGAAACTTACCCAAGGCTGGGCCTGGCCCGAGGTAATCCGTTACGGGGTAGCCACCGGAACCGCCACCACCATGACCCCCGGCTCAGAACTTTGCCGCCTGCAAGACGTGGAAGAGATCTATGGCTGGATCAAAGACCGCAGTTAAGCTGCCCAAGACCTGCCCCAGAGAGGTGCGGTGTTGGTTAAAAGATTGTTTCAGGCCCGGTTTCCAGATTTAAGGCCGAAAACGGGATGCGACTGCCCGCCTTTATTTTCCTTCCTTGATTACCTTCATCTGCACCGGCACCACGCCGCTGTTGACCATGTCCAGCTTGCGGGCGGCAGACTTGGAAAGGTCAATGATGCGGCCCGGCGAGAACGGACCGCGGTCGGTGATCATCACTTTGACGGATCTTCCGTTCTGGGGGTTGATGACCTTGACCTTGGTGCCGAAGGGGAGTTTTTTGTGGGCAGCCGTGCGCTTGCCGGGCTTGTACCGCTCGCCGTTGGCCATTTTGTTTCCCTTGAGTTTATCAGAGTAGTAAGAAGCCTTGCCGGTTTCTGTGTAGCCACGTTTGCCAAAGGCGGGCGCGCTGGAGGTACAGTTGGTGGTGAAAAAGGCCAGGACCAGCAAACAAAGGAGGTTCCGGAAGAAAAGGAGTGAGGGGTTACGCATAAGAAAAGAAGTGCTGCAAGGCGTGGGCTAGTTGGGGCCAGTCCACTGCCTCCAGGGGGTGCTTGGTATTGGGTAAAACATGGAATTGCCCGTTGGGCAACTGACGGTACGCTGCCAGAGATTCCTCCACTGAAACCATCTGGTCTTTGTCGCCAACGGCAATACGTACGGGTACCTCCAGGCGGCTAAGTTCATGGGGAGAAAGCAAGGGCTTTTGGCCCAACTGGTGCATCAGGTGGGCGGTGCGGTACAGAACCTCCTGCCAGTCTTGCGGGGCGTGGCGGGCCTGCAAGACCTGCGCATAGGCGGGGACTTTGGCAGCCAGCACCTGCGGGTCTAACTTCTGGGTCTCTTTGCGGGCTACCTCCGGGGACCAGTCAAACTTGGTGGCCAGGGTGAAGATCCTGGAGAAACGCTGAGGCTGTTGGCGGGCGGCCTGCAGGGCCACGTAACCACCCAGGCTGTACCCAAACACCTGCACCCGGTCCAGGCGCTGTTCCTCTAGCCAGTTCAGCAAAAAGTCTGCAAAACCTTCTATGTGGAACGTGTCGGTGGGGCAAGGGGCGCCACCGTGCCCGGGCAGATTCACGGAAAGGACCGGTAAGTTGTCTGACAGCAAAGGCAACAGAGGGCCAAATTGGTCTTTCGCGCCCAGCGCCCCATGAAGCAACAGCAGTGGTTCCATACGGTAAGGTACTAGTTCTTGCTTTCTTCTCCCAAACGCTTTTGTTTTACCCCTTATTTTCTGAAAAGGCCCCAAAAACACCAAATGCTACCTGAAGTCTCCAGGGTGGAATGGAAAGATAGGGCAGCAAGTAGGGCTGTTGGGTGTAGGCGGGTGACAAAGGAATGTTTCTAGCCTTGTTTCTGAAAAGAGGCCTGAAACCGCAAGAAGTCAGAGGATTTTTGCGATTTGGCTGCGGCCGGGTAGCAGCGGGTCAGACTTAGCCCAACTTCTTCAGGAAATGGAAGCCCTTGATCACAAACCCTTCGCGCAGGTAGAATTTATGGGCGGCGTTGTTGACCACGTAGGCATCTAGCATCATGGTTTCACAGTGTTGGCGGGTGGCTTCCTGGGTAAGCCAGTCCAGCAGGAGCTTACCTATGCCTTTAGAGCGGTGTTGTTCACCTATCACAAAGTTGTCTACCTCTAAATATGGGCCGCTGTACAGTTTGGTGCCTATCCAGAAGCCGGAAAGGCCCAGGCAGGTGGTATGGTCAAAGACACACACCATGCGGTAGTGGAGCGGTAGCATCTGCCGGAGCAGGGCCTCATACCGGGCAGGCTCCATGTGCGGGTTCAGGTACTGGATCAACGGGAACTGCGCTACCATCTCAGATAGCTCAGTGATCTCCCTTATTTGGAAAGATGTTGCCATGGGGTCTGAAAAAGAAAACAAAAGTAAAAAGAGCGCGATGGCAGTAAAAGAAATGCTAACAAAATGTTAAAGAAAAAGCACCAGGCTTCTACTACGTTAAATATCTGTTAATTACGGATAAAGCCTTGGTTTTAAGCTAAAATGCCTTTTATATTTGATCCGGTAATTCATTGATAATCAGAGGAGCAAAGAGCTTTATTTTACCGGGAATAGGAAAAGTAAAGTACGTGTAGAGACATATGTAGAAGAGGGGCTCTGTTCATGCTCTTACTATATGTGGAATAACCCCTACCGGGGCTGCCGGTAGCTAAACAAAGAGAGGTAAACCAGTGCTCGGTCCGGCACCAAAGCGTGTTCGGTTTTAGCAGGAAAGTGTCCGGCAACGGACAAGACGGTTGTTGAAAATGGCCTAAAAAAGCAAAAGGAAGCCCTTTTTATTAATGGCACGCGACTTGTAATTCATCTGGCAGAAATCACCACAGAACGTTAGGCGGCAGTAATGCAGGAACAAAAAGCAGACAATACCTGAGGCCAATAAAAAAAAGAAAATAATTCTCATCTCTCAAGCAACCTTCTTTTAGAATCGGCATCTATTAGAATATAACACAAACATAAAAAAACAATGATAAAAAAATAATAGGCGCTTTTTGTGCCCCTGATCTGTATGTCCTTTTGGTAAATAAAGGTGTTTTAAATGAAGTAATAATATCAAAAAAATAAGAGTGTCTTTCTTGTCATTAACCCATTAAAATCTAAAAAATCATGAAACGTTTATTTGTCATTCTCGCCCTTATCTGTGTTCAAGTAGTATCAGGTTTCGCCCAAGGCCCCACCAGCCGCGTCAACACTGAGAAAGTTAAAATGTACCGTCAGCCCACCATTGGGGGAGAGGTAATGCGCCTTTTGGGTTCTGAAGATGAAATCATAGTGATGCGGAAACAAGGCCAGGAATGGACATTGGTGCAGATTGACGGCGAAGCCGGCTATGTGCTGAACTCTTACCTGAAAGCTAAAAAAGCCAAAAAAATAGCCTCTGCCAAAAACCAGGTTTCTCCTGCCAAAAGCGCCAAACTATAGTAGGTGAAGTACCCGCCTTTCCGCTGGTGGGGTTTGATAAAATAAGTAATCTAAAGCAGAAGGCCCCCTCTGAAAAGAGCGGGCCTTCTGCTTTTAAAGAACATTGGAATATGACTTAATTCTGTGGGGTATAATTGTAGAGTTCAATGGCTTCTGAGAGCTTGTCTTTCTTCACCAGCCTGAACAGTTGCGGAAGCAGCGAGATGCCCGCACCCACCAACAGCAGCGGAGACACCGAGGAGCCGGAATACCCGCTTCTGAATTGCTGTGCCACACCCGCCACCATCAGGCCAGCCCCAGCCACGTACATGCCGGTCTGTATGTTCTGGCCTTTTTTGTAGTCATGCAGGCTTTCCATGCTGCCGGGGTTGTCAGAGAGGGCCACCCGCAGGTTCTTGTAGGTAAGCGGTTGCAGCGGGCCTTTCTCCTTCTCAAAATAATATACCCGCCGTTGGGTAGGGTACCCATAGCCCCCCATGCCATAACCGCCCATGCCGTAGCCTCCCATTCCTATGCCAATGCCCGGGGAGTAGGAGTTATATTCTGTGCGGTACACGTAATAGGTAGAGATGCGCCCAGCCTGTTCCCGTTGGGCAAAGTTGCTGAAGCGGCGGCCGGCATCCACGCGGGCATAATACCCGTCCTGGCTCTGGAAATACTTGACGGCTTCTGGGGCGTACCGGAGGGTGTCATCCAGCAGGAAGAAGTTCTGTTTGAAGACGGGGCTTTTGAACTGCAGTCGCTGCGCGTAGACGCGTTCCCCGTTATGCAGTTCTATGAAAAAAGGCTGCCCAGACGTGACATTCTGGCTCCAGGCACATTCTACTGCTACCCAGCAAAAGAAGACTAAAAAGTATAATTTTTTTATCATAGCAAATAGAAAACGGAAAAGAGGTATTTCTATGATAAAGCTAAAGAAAAAAAGAGAAACAAGGGTCAAAAATGGATTTTAGGAAAGATAAGCGCAACAGCAGGCCCCCATCAAGAGTAAAAAGAAAAGGGCGTACTTGTTTTACCTAACCAGAAGAGACTATGTTCATTGCATTAACTATTTTACTTATAATAGCTTTGTTTATCACGGTCTATTACGTGAGGGCCAACAAAGCAGGGGCTTCTTCCCCAGAAGGCACCACCACCCGTATTTCTGGCGGCGGCCCAGACCAGCCGGCCACTCCGGGGCAAACCACCAAAACCTCTTTCAACCCGGGCAGTGTGCCAGACGGTTCAGGGCATGACAAAGGCCAGGGCGGCGCAGCCATGAGCAGTGGCATGCAAGGCTAGCTTCGGGCAAAGCGGCTGCCGCAAGAGGCACAGAGGTTTGCCGGGCAAAAGCCCGGAAACAGAAAGGCCCCACCAAGGTGGGGCCTTTCTGTTTCCGGGCTTTCTGGGCCAATCTTAATGGGTGCCATCTTCCTGCGAAAGGGAACCCTGTTTCTTTTTAGCAGAAGAGCCGCTGCCTTTGGCTTCCTGGCCGGTGGCATTCGTGCCTTTGTTCAGCTGCATGGGCTGGGAAGTACCTTCCCGCACCTCAATGCGTCGGCGGGCCGTTTTCTGCTCATCCTTAGGAATGCGTACGTGCAGCACCCCGTTCTCAAACATCGCTTCAATGCTATCTGCTTTCACGGTGTCTGGGAATTGGAAAGACCGGCTGAAAGAGCCGTACTGGCTCTCAATCAAATGATAGCGCTTGTTTTTCTGCTCCTGGTTGAACTGCCGCTCGCCGGAGATGGTAAGACGGCCTTGTTGGAAATCAAGGTGGATGTCTTCTTTCTTCATGCCCGGCAGAGCCATTTCCAGCTCATATCCGTTTTCAGTTTCACAGGTGTCTACCTGCGGACTGAACTTGTTCAGCCGCTCGCGGCTGTTCACAGTGTCATTAAAAAAGCGGTCCAGCATACTGCTGAAGGTCTGCGGCATCATGTCTTCAAAGCCGCTTCCCAAACGTTGAATAGCCATCGTTTTACATTTTTAAGTGTGAAACATAGAACAGGCAGCCTACCTGCCTCAACTAACTATTTTTCCGTCTCGCTAGGGCCGTTTCAAGCCTGGTTTCAGAAAAAGAGCCTGAAAGCCCCTGGCCAGGGACCTTCTAAGCCTTTGTGGGTTATTGCTGTTCAATCTCCAGTACCCGGGGGCCTTGGGCTAGGTACGGGATGTGCACCCGCAGCTCATGGCCTTCATGCACCACCCGCAGCCGGGTGAAATCTGTGAAGGGCGGCAGCAGGAAATTCTGGTGAAACAGCGGGATCTGCCCGGCCGGGTGCTGTTCGCTCTGGTGCAGGGCCATTACGGTAAGCTGGTTTTTGTCCAGAATCACCTGGCACTGCTCAGCAGATACGCCCGGCAGCAACACCTGCAGCACCGCTTCTTTTTTGCGCTTCACCATGTTCACCCGCGGCTGAATCACCCCACCGCCAATGGTGCTGGTTAAATCTATATAATGAGCAATGTTCTGTAAGAACTTTTTATCTTTAATCAGTTTCATGACGCTTCTCCTCTGCCTTTCTTATTGTACATAGGCAGTAATGCAAAGGGCATACCAAGGCTGAAAACACGGTTTTAGGGCGATGTATAAGACAGAATGGCAACATCTGGAAGTAGTATTAATGCTATTTTGGCAGGGTGATGACAGCCGGCTTCCGGGGGTTTGGTAAATTGCAGCGCGGGAGGTAATTTGAGGGGCAGAAGGTATGTTAGGCTGGAGGGTATTGAACAAGTACCTTCCTGTCTTTCTTGCGTATAAACCAGCTAACAGCGACTTTCTATTAAATGAAAAAGCGGTTGTTGGGTGCAATCCCGTAACAGCCTAAGGCGGAAAGAGGGTGGAGGAAGAAGCCAGGGCCGCAGCAGGAAAACCTGTCTTCCTTCATTTTGACCCTATTTGGTTTTAGGAAAGGAGACCTTGGTGCCTGTCTTTAGGGCAGGTAGTGGAATGACATGGAATTCGCTTACCAACTTTAGAAGGTCATTCTCTTGGCGGCGCCCTTCGGCCCTGCCAGCTTTTGACCTGGCGTCCGTTTACTCTTATGAGAATAGCATACTTCAAATCAAGCGGGCTTACCCTTAGTTATGACCACCAGCATACCGCCTATGCCGTCTGGAACGGGTTCCTGAGCAGCCAGGTATTTCGGGAGTCAGCCTTGAAATGCCTGGAGCTCCTGGAGGAGAAAGGTATTGAGCGGTGGCTGGCTGACAACCGTAAAATGAAAGCCATACGGCAGGCCGACCAGCATTGGTTTGTAGAGAACATCATGCCCCGCATCTTGCAGAGTAACCTGCGGCGCATGGCAACCCTAGTATCTGATGATTTATTCAACAAGATGGCCGTAGAGCAGATGCTCAAGCGCGCCGGCCACCCAGACCACCTGTTGCTCCGTGATTTCCAAGACGAGGCCGAGGCGGTTTCATGGCTCATGGTCTCTTCGCCGGGCCAGGTCATGGCGCAAGAGTAGGGGTGGCTGTTGGCGATAAAGCGCTGTTAAACGGCCCTTCTTTCAAAAAGGATCCTTTTTGAATAATTATAGCATATCAAGAAAGTTGGTCCAGGAACAATGCCTTGTGTTTTCTCCTGGCCCTATGAAGAGGTTCTGGTTGCGTCCCCCGCGCAGAAGTTTCACCTGGCAGATGTGTGGTTGCCCTGGCACTCTGTAAACAAATGCTATCTGGCTACGGCATGATCTTAAAGAACAGCAACGTTTACTATCAAAGCCCTTCCGTCACCATCTCCTATCATGAGGAGCAGGAAATAGGCCTGTCTGTCTGGAACAGCCCAGTGGGCAGCCATGAGGTACGGGAGGCAGTGCTTCTGATCTGCCACACCATAGAACGGTTTGGCCTTACCCGGTGGCTCTCTGATACCAGGAACCTGCGGGCGTTCCAGGAACAGGACCGCCAGTGGACCATGGAGCACATTGCGCCCTCTTTGCTCTCTGGGGCACTTAGGAAGGTGGCGGTGCTTTTGCCGCCAGACCGCGAGAACAGTGCCCAGACCAACCACATCCTGCACCAGTTGCCAGAAGTTAGGCAGTACCTGCTGATCCAGGACTTTTATGAGCCCCAGGAAGCCTTGGCCTGGTTGCTGCAGGAGTCTCTACAGCCGCAGCCGTAAGCCCAATCGGTTAAGGGCGTGTTTGGCCAAAAGAAGCAGAAAATCACCTGGCCCGTCCTTGCTGGCAGACCCGGGCAGATACCCGCATGTTGGCTGGGCTGCTTTTTTGACGTACTTTTGCAAAGAGAGGATCTTTCCTCTTGCAGGCCGCGCCTTCTATGGGGCAGTTCTGCTTTTTTTTTGCCCGTTTTGCATGCCCCTTAACTTACCTTCTGTTTATTTTAAAAGTCATGCTTTTACGGTTAAATATGACCAGGAACGTTCATTAGGCACTGCTGTCTGGCGGGGGAAGCTGGCGGGTGCCGATCTGCAGGAAGCCTTGCTGATCTGTGCCTACGTGATGGAGAAATACCGCCTTACCCGCTGGCTCGCCGATGACCGGAAGATGCGGTCCTTTTCTGAGGAAGACCAGCGCTGGATTTCAGAGAACGTGGTACCCTCTTACCTGAACGGCCCCTTGCGGCGTATGGCGTTCCTGCCCTCAGAAGACAGTAAGCAGGTAGAAGCCATTGAGCACCTCATTGAACGCGCCGGCGACCTGGATGACCTCTCCCTTAAATGGTTCAAGACCGAAGAAGAGGCCCTAGAATGGCTGATGCGGGCGTTCTGAACACCCTTTGGCCCAAACCTTCTCCGGTTCCTTACCGTCTTGCCCTTCCTACGCTATTTTCACTAAGTCACTGCACGGAAATGCCCTCCGGTTTATGGGCTGATTTTCTGAAACCCACCTTTTTCTGCAAGGCTTTGCTAGCTATTTCCTGGCCTTTTCTTCCTGGGGTGTTAATGGCCAGGGCAAGGCCTTGGCAACCGCAACTCTCCCGCCGGGGTGCCGTTTGAGGGGAAGAATGGAAACGATAGAGACAATCTTAGGACTTGACCAGACAGACCTTACCTGGTGGCAGATGGCCGTGCGGGCCGTATTGGTCTTCTTTATTTCTTTAGGGTATATACGGCTTGCCAACAAGCGTATCTTTGGGCAGCACAGTGCCTTTGACATTGTGCTGGGCGTCATGTACGGCTCCATCATGAGCCGGTCCGTGACAGGGAACTCTCCTTTTTTCCCTACCTTGTTGGCCGGCTTGGTGTTGGTGGTCCTGCACCGTTTCCTGGCTTCTTTGGCCTATCAATCTGGGCAAGGGCAAGGCATCAGTAACCTCATCAAAGGAAGGACCTTTACGCTGGCCAAAGACGGAAAGCTGATCAGGGAGGTGATGCAGGCCAACAGCATCACAGAGAATGACCTGGTGGAAAGCATGCGTTCGCAGGGCGGCCCCACAGACATTACCAAGATAGAAACGGCCTGCCTGGAGCGCAACGGAAAAATCAGCATTATCTTCAAACAAGAAGAGAAATAAGCAGACCGGCTCCTCAACCCGCGTACCGGTTTGCCTTGTGTTTCTAGCCGGTAGCACTGGCCGGAGGGATCACCGCAGGGTTGCACAGAGAGTTGGCACTAACAGGCATCCCATTCCTGAGGCCAGCCCTGCTACTTGCGTGCCCGCCAGGTACCTTTCCCCTGAAAGTGAAAGACGCGGCCGTGATGGGTTAAAGAAATGTTATGTTTTTTTAACCCACCACGGCCTTTCCGCTAAAACCTTTTATTTTAAGTGTAGTTATAACCTTTCATTACTCCACCCCCGGTAATTCTCTTTCTAGATGGATTTTTCTAAACTGTTCCAATACGTTCCAGACAACCTAGTGGTCATTACCCCGGATTTCAAAATCGTGGCCGCCACAGAGGCCTATCTGCGCACCACCATGCGCCAGATAGATGACCTGCGGGGGCTTCATTTCCTGCTGGAGGCTTTCCCTGACAAGAACTACACCTTTGAAGAAAACCCCGTGCGCAAGTCCATTGACAAGGTGCTGCAGACCAAACAGGTAGACTACATGGACCTGGTGCGCTACACCATTGCCCGTCCGGCAGCCGAGGGCGGGGGAGAATATGAAAGCATCTGGGAGGCATCGCACACGCCCGTGCTAGACCCGCAAGGCAACATAGAATTCATCATCCAGAAAACCATGGATGTGACGGAGCGGGAACAAGCCAAACTGGCCCACCAGGAAAGCGAGAACAAGTTCAGGATCATGACCGATGCCGTGCCCCAGCTGATTTATACTGTGCACCCGGAGGGCAGGGTAACGTTTGTGAACGAGCGGTTCGTGAAATACACTGGAACCCCGGCCGAAGAGATTTTAGCCTCTCCTACCGGCTTTTTAAACGCTATTCACCCCGACGACCAGGAAACCTTTCTGGCAAAAGCCCAGGAAAGCTTCCAAAGCCAGGTGGAGTTTCAGGCGGAGATCCGTTTGCGGGACCGCGAGGGTAATTACCGCTGGTTTGTGAAGAAGTGCTCACCGGTGGCGCTCACCGCCGGCAAGGTTTCTCTATGGGTGGGCAGCGCCACAGATATTCAGGCCACCAAACAGATGGTGCAGGAGCTTCTGGAAAGCAATGAGCAGATGGCGTACCTTTCTGACCAGGTGCACGCGGCCTTGCAGAAAGCTGAATCTGAGCGAAAGACCCTGGAGAACATGATCATGAACGCCCCGGCCATCTTCTGTACGCTTACCGGGCCAGAGCATCGCTTTGACCTGATCAACCCCTATTACCAGGCGCTCTTCCCCGACAGGGAGCTCAAAGGCAAGACCGTGAAGAAAGCAGTGCCAGAGGCCGCTGAGCAAGGCTTTGTAGATTTGCTGAACAACGTGTACCAAACGGGTACCCCTTTCTCAGCCGATGAGGTCCATTTCCAGCGGAAGCGCCAAGACACCGGTGCCGTGGAAGATGTGTACCTCACCCTCAATTACCAGCCCATTTACGGGGAGAACATGAAAACCATTGGGGTGCTGGTGTTTGGGTATGAGACCACCGAGCACGTGAAACTGCGGGAACGCTTTCAGCAAAAAGAGAAAGGATAAAAGGGCGCATGGGTTCTATCATTATACAAGCTTTACATGAACGCCGCGCAAAGTGACCTTCAGCAACTCAGGATAAAGCTGATCCTTTTCAAATCAAAGGTGCGGTCTGCCGTTTACGGTGGCACCCCAGATGAGGCGTTCCTTTCGCCCGGCGGACCGGTAAGCCAGTGGTTCAGTACCATTGGTGGGGTGCGCTATGCCCACCTGCCGGAGTTCACCACCATGGCCCGGCTCTACAAGGAGCTGCTGGCCACGGCTAACCGGCTCATCAGCCTGTACCGGTCTGGTAAGATAGAAGAAGCGCATGACGGCCTCCAGGAAATTGACAAGCTAGCCGAGCAACTGACCCGGTTGATTTCTTCGCTGGAGGTGCGGTTGGTATAGATTGATACCTGCTTGTAAAGTAAGCCAGTATCCTGAAACCACATCAGCTGCTGGTGTCCATTCTCCCTCACCCGCAGCTTAATGGTTTCATAGCAACTTCTGTTTAGGAGTTGGACCTGTTGTTAAAGATCCAGATTTAGTCTGTTTAAGGCTTATTTTCTGATTTAGACTTGAAAGCAGAAGGCGCTTAGCTGCAAAGCTGAATCATCTCTTCAATGCGTTTTTCTGCTTCTTCTTTGCTGATGCCGTGGTAAAAGTCTTTCACAAGGGGGTGCTCAAAATCCTCGAACGGAAAAACAAGTGGTCTCCTGTTTTCTATTTGAGTTACTACCGTTGACGGAACATGAAGCGTCTCTTCATACCCTAACAGGTTATTACAAACATATCCAAAGTAGGAAGTTTCATATTGCTCATCATGGTAATGCTCTTGGTAATCATGGAAAGTCTTTTCACTTACAGATACCCACAGGCCATAGTCTAAATTCTCACAGTGGTCATTCACTGGAATGGTCATGACTACTCTAATAAATCGGTCTATATCATTTTCATGGGTGATGGTGCAGAAGTCTCCTTCCAGCCAACCTTTGGTTTCTTTCTCTTCTTCTGATAAGTCATTGTAGTGCTTGGGCGACGTATAGGTCAGCGCGGGCCAGTTTTCATGTTCTTGGCCGCAATCTGCGCAGGTGTAGGGCATAGATTCTAAGATAGTGAAGTAATTCTAAACCTGATACAGAAGAAAGGGAGTTGGCGTATCCCCTTGCTGGTGTTATCACCAGCAAGGGGAGTTAAGGCTGTTATAAGAATCACAGTTTAGATTGTTGGTGATAACACCAACAATGGGAAAAGGGTATTTTCAAGCTCTTGGTCTAGTTGATCTAGGTCTATGAAATCTGCCTCACCGTTCTCTAGTTGAGTTAAATCTTGCCTCAGTTCTTTTTGGGTAGCAGTGAAGGCATCATCTTCTTCAATCATCTCTAGTTTTTCTTTGGTGAACTTGCGCAGAAACCACATCAAATGCTAATATACTTTCTTTTTCATCCATGGCCATATGGATTGCCTAGCAATTCTGTTTAGGAGTTGCTTGTTTTGAAGATAAGTATCTACCTTGAATATAGCTTCATTTCAAGAATAGAAGGCGAAGACAGAATAATTACTCCACTACTTCAAAAGCATATTTAACAGAAGTACCATGGACCCAGATAGAATCTCTCTCCACTGGTTTATGATATACAATGCCTGATAAATAGTGGGTACCTAGCTTTTTGGGAACAAATTTGAATGTAAAGGTTTTGTTGTCTTTTGAATAGAGTGTGTCTAGTACTTTGGTGATTTTGGGATGCTTATTCCGATACTGGTCTGACTCACCCACTACCGCATGTAATTCTCCTCTGATAGCCTCTGCAAACGAAATGGTGAAGGTGTGCTCTTGCCCAAGTTTTAAAGGTTACTTTTTATCCAGTAGGTCAGGAAGGTAATAGGCCATTTCCCTTGTGCCGGTTGTGTCATATCTTTCACCATAAAACTGGCTGCCAGTTTCATCATACCGATTCAACTGCGCTAGTTTACCTGTTTCATAGTAGTAGAGAATTTCATCTCCGCAAAGTTTTCCCTTGCAGTAGTTTGCAGTGTAAATTAACCTGCCTTCCTCGCTGTAACCTTTGAAGATTCCGTCATATTCGTCGTTCTTCATATTCACTTCTATTCTTTTCTGGCCGTTTGGATGATAGACGGTGCTCTTCCCATTTTGCAGGCCAGCTTCCCAATAAGATTCTGACTTTAAAGCTCCGCTTTCATAGTAGGAAAGTAAAAGCCCATCCTGCTTTCCATCTTCCACCTCACCTTTCATTCTGAGCGTCCCGTCAGGATAATATTCTTCTACTGTTTCTTTGCCGCAGGAAAAGCACAGAAAGGAAATCAATAACAATATGAGTGGCAAACGAAAGCATTTCATGTGCTGAGTAAGCTTTAAGTTGAAATAACGTTTTTAGGATGGAAGGCGAAAAATACTTTATACAAAAAAGGAGGCCGTTTCGGGCCTCCTTTTTCTATTTCTAGGCTAGAACTGCTTCTTAGCTACCACACGCCTCGCAGGCGTCTGGGTTATCCAGGCTACAGGCCATGTCGCTCATGTTCTGCTCTACGGCGGTGTACATGGGCGCCAGGGTTTCGGCGGCTTGTTTCTCTACCGTGAACTTGATGGCGTCAGCGGCGGCTTTGGTACGCAGGTAGTACATACCGGTTTTCAGGCCGCGCTTCCAGCTGTGGAAGTGCATAGAGGTCAGCTTCCCGAAGTTCACGTTAGACACGTGCAGGTTCAGGCTTTGGCTCTGGCAGATGTAGGCACCACGGTCGGCAGACATGTCAATGATGGTACGCTGGCTGATTTCCCACACCGTCTTGTACAGGTCTTTGATGTGCTGCGGAATGTTGGTGATGCCCTGCACTGATCCGTTGGCGGCGATGATGGCATTCTTCATCTGGTCGTTCCACAGGTTCAGAGCGATCAGGTCATTCAACAAGTGCTTGTTCACCACCATGAACTCCCCACTCAGCACACGACGTACGTAGATGTTAGAGGTGTAAGGCTCAAACCCTTCGTTGTTGCCCAGAATCTGCGAGGTAGAAGCCGTTGGCATAGGCGCTACCAAAAGCGAGTTGCGTACCCCGTGCTCCACTACTTCCTGCCGAAGCGCTTCCCAGTCCCAGCGGCCGCTGTCTGGCGTAACGCCCCACATGTCAAACTGGAAGATACCCCGGCTGATAGGCGAGCCCTCAAACGTCTCATACGGTCCCAGTTTCTTTGACAGATCCTTGGAAGCCGTCATGGCCGCGAAGTAAATGGTCTCAAAGATCTCTTTGTTCAGGCGGGCGGCCTCTTCGCTTTCAAACGGCATGCGCAATTGCAGGAACGCATCTGCCAAGCCCTGCACGCCCAACCCAATAGGGCGGTGGCGCATGTTGGACTTCTTCGCCTCTGGTACCGGGTAGTAGTTGATGTCAATAACCTTGTTCAGGTTCTTGGTTACTGTGTAGGTTACTTCGTAGAGTTTGTCGTGGTCAAATTTCTTAACCCCGTTTTCTTCTTTGATGTAGCGCGGAAGGGCCAGAGAAGCCAGGTTACACACCGCAATCTCATCAGCGTCTGTGTATTCAATGATCTCGGTGCAAAGGTTAGAGCTCTTGATGGTACCCAGGTTCTGCTGGTTAGACTTGCCGTTGGCGTGGTCCTTGAAGAGCATGTACGGGGTACCGGTCTCCGTTTGGGCCTCTAAGATGGCAAACCATAGTTCCTGGGCTTTGATGGTCTTGCGGGCACGGCCTTCTTTCTCGTATTTCTCATAGAGACGCTCAAAGTCCTTGCCCCAGCTGTCAGACAAGCCCGGGCACTCGTTGGGGCACATCAGGCTCCAGTCACCGTTGGCTTCTACGCGCTTCATGAACAAGTCGGGCGTCCAGAGGGCCAGGAACAGGTCACGGGTACGCATCTCTTCTTTGCCGTGGTTCTTGCGCAGATCCAGGAACTCAAAGATATCCGCGTGCCATGGCTCCAGGTAGATGGCGAACGCACCCTTGCGCTTTCCGCCGCCCTGGTCCACGTAACGGGCCGTGTCGTTGAACACTTTCAGCATCGGCACTAAGCCGTTAGACGTGCCGTTGGTGCCTTTGATGTAAGAACCCGTGGCTCTGATGTTGTGGGCCGCCAAACCAATACCACCCGCGCTCTGCGAGATCAAGGCACAGTTCTTCAGGGTGTCATAGATACCCGGAATGCTGTCTTCTTTCATGGTGAGCAGGAAGCAGCTGGACAACTGCGGCTTGGGCGTGCCCGCGTTGAACAACGTAGGCGTGGCGTGCGTGAACCACTTCTCAGACATGAGGTTGTAGGTCTCAATGGCCGCGTCAATGTCTTCTTTGTGAATGCCTACCGCTACCCGCATGAGCATGTGCTGCGGACGCTCCACTACCTTGCCGTGCAGGCGCAGAAGATACGAGCGCTCCAGGGTCTTGTACCCGAAGTAGTCATAGTTGTAGTCACGGTCATAGATGATGCTGGAATCCAGCACCGCCGCGTGTTTCTTGATGATGTCAAACACATCCTTCGCAATCAATGACGCATTCTCACCAGTCTTAGGGTCTTCATAGGTGTAGAGTTGCTTCATGGTGTTGAAGAACGACTTCTGCGTGACCTTGTGCAGGCTGGAGATCGCGATCCGGGCCGCCAGAATGGCGTAGTCGGGGTGCTTGGTCGTGAGCGAGGCAGAGGTTTCGGCCGCCAGGTTATCCAGTTCCACGGTGGTCACGCCATCATAGATTCCGTCAATCACCTTTTTTGCCACCTCAATAGGGCTCACAAACGACATGTTCAGGCCGTAGCACAATTTCTCTATACGGGCCGTGATTTTATCAAATTTGACCGACTCCCTGCGGCCATCTCTCTTTATAACTAACATACGCTTACACTAATTAGGTGACGGATGGCGTACCACCCAGATATTTCTTTCCCCTGCGCTCACAGGCGCCAGGGCGGGATTCTTGAATGTAAATGGATTCTGAGAAAAGAAGCGCTAAACCCGGTGGGGAGCGTTTCTGGCCGGTTTTTCTGAAAAAGCCGCCAAAGCACCCACTTCTGAACGGGCCGTTCTTTTCCCGTTGGCATCTTGGAAAGGTCTTGCGGAGGGGGCGAAAAAGCCGTTTGCGCGCCAGGTGGCCCCGTGGGGAAAGATCTTTTCAGGATGTCAAGACAAAGGAACCGCAAAACATGGTGCTTCTTCCCTCTTGAAAACCCAACCGTCTGTTGGGTGCTTTGGGCTTGTTTTCAAAGAAACAGCCCCAAAGCGCTTCAGGGCTGTTTAGAGGTATTTAAAAATCTTCGTCCAGAGAGAACACGTTAGAGTCACGGTCGCTCATCACGCCCGATTTCTGGTACTCACCCACGCGTTTCTCAAAGAAGTTGGTTTTGCCTTGCAGGGAGATCATCTCCATGAAGTCAAATGGATTGGTGGAATGGTAAATTTTGCCACAGCCTAATGATACCAGCAGGCGGTCGGCCACAAACTCGATGTATTGGCTCATCAGTTTTGCATTCATTCCTATCAGGTCTACGGGCAAGGCATCGGTCACAAACTCCTGCTCAATGCTCACCGCGTCACGAATGATGGTTTGTACGCGGTCCTCTGGTAACTTGTTCTGCAGCATAGAGTACAGAAGGCAGGCGAAGTCACAGTGCAGCCCTTCGTCACGGGAGATCAACTCATTAGAGAAGGTGAGGCCGGGCATCAGGCCACGTTTCTTCATCCAGAAAATAGAGCAGAAAGAACCGGAGAAGAAAATGCCTTCTACGGCGGCAAACGCGATCAATCGCTCGGTGAAGTTCTCAGAGTTGATCCACTTGAGGGCCCACTCGCCTTTTCTCTTCACGCAGTCAACGGTCTCCAACGCATTGAACAGGCGGTCTTTCTCCTGGGGGTCTTTGATGTAGGTATCAATAAGCAGAGAGTAGGTCTCAGAGTGGATGTTCTCCATCATGATCTGGAACCCGTAGAAACAGCGGGCCTCTGGCAGCTGCACCTCTTGCATGAAGTTGATGGCCAGGTTCTCGTTCACGATTCCGTCTGAGGCGGCGAAGAACGCCAGCACGTGCGAAATGAAGTGACGCTCCCCGTCATTGAGCTTCTCCCAGTCCTTCAGGTCCGGGGACAGGTCAATCTCCTCGGCCGTCCAAAAGCTAGCCTCTGCTTTCTTATACATCTGCCATACGGCATCGTTTTGGATGGGGAACAGGACAAAGCGGTTCGGGTTTTCTTGCAATAAAGGCTCCATAGACTAAACGGTTTCTTGCTCTTACTTACTTTTATTTAAACGGGTAGCGCCGCGCATGCGCTAATACCGGGGCGTGGCAGCCGCAGAATTCCCTCGTCAGGAAAGCGGCTGCTTCGGCTTGAGATTTCAAATATAGGGACAAATACGTTGGTAGCCCGTTTAGAAAAGCCGAATTTATCCATTTCTTATACAGCAGTTATCAACATTATAATTACTTGAAAATCAATGTGTTGAAATTTTATCAAAATTAGAAACCCCGTATATAGCTTTAAGTCTATAGCCTTGATGGTGGTTTCTTTAAGGATAGCAGCCCGAGGTTGTAAAATACCCGGCAGGGATTCGGGCCAGGCGACCGCGGAGAGGTTTGACCAGCTTTTTCTGCCCTGTACGTTGGTAAACCCTTCAAAAGAATCAGGGAAGAAGCCGCGCGGCAGGGCAAAAAAGCAGAACGGCAGAGGAAGAGGCTACCCAGGGAAGTTGCCAGAGAATCAGTCAAGCCATCACAAGGCAAAGTCGGAGCCCAGGTCCTGTATCTCCCGGAGAAGGGGCAGGACCAAAAGCCAGGGCAGATGAGGTAAACGGCGGCAAGTCGCCGGGGAAAGTCTCTGGGGTGGTGCCAAAAACAAATCTGCTGTATCTCTTGACTTTAGCCAGGCGGTTGGTTATTTTCATCTATGTTTTCACCGGCCAGCCTCCCTTGCTGGCCCGGTTATTTTACCCCGTCTCAGCCGCCTTTTCTGGGTGGCCTTCTCTGTTTTTGTCTTTATCCACGCGTAACTGCCTGAGCCTCATTGCGTGTTTAGGTTGTCCACCATAGTTATCCACATGTCAGGGGATAACTCGCAACTGCTTTGAAACCAATCAGGTACCGGTAAATTGCAGGTCAAAATAACGCCGGGCTATTTGGATATTAGGTGGACTGGTGGTACCTTTGCGGTTCAATTTTTTAAAAAATATCGTAAGCTGATGTACGCAATTGTAGAAATCGCTGGGGTCCAGACGAAAGTAGAGAGCGGTAAGTTCTTCTACACTAACAAGCTTTCCGGCAATGAGGGTGACGCCGTAGAGTTCGCCAATGTTCTTTTAACTGATGACAACGGTACTTTATCTGTAGGTGCTCCGTTCCTTGACAACATCAAGGTGACTGGCACTATCCAGGGACACGCCAAAGCCGACAAGGTGATCGTCTTCAAGAAGAAAAGAAGAAAAGGCTACAAGAAGAAAAACGGTCACCGCCAACAGTACACCAAAGTGTTGATCAACACCATTGGTTAATTTTTGAGGTAAGTAGTAATTATTGTAGAACCTATTCCTGGAGTTTTTCCCGGGATTAAAATAGACTAGAAATGGCTCACAAAAAAGGTGTCGGTAGTTCTAACAACGGCCGCGAATCACATTCCAAACGCCTAGGCGTAAAAATCTTCGGTGGCCAAGCCATCAACGCTGGTAACATCATCGTGCGCCAGCGCGGTACAGCCCACCACCCAGGTGCTAACGTAGGTATTGGCAAAGACCATACTCTGTTCGCCCTGACTGATGGTGTTGTATCTTTCAAAAAAGGCGTGAAGAACCGTTCTTTCGTATCTGTTCTTCCCCGCGAAGTAGATGCTGCTCAGGTGACCACTTCTCCTTCAGACGAAGTATCTGCCTAAGCGCCCCCTCGGCTTCCGCCGATCAAAATCCTTAAAGAAGGCTGCCCCACAAGGCAGCCTTCTTTGTTTTAGGGCCGTTTTGCAGAAAAGTAGCTCTAAACACCTGGCAAGAAAGCTGCCCCTCTACGCCACCAAAGATGTATTGCCTGGATGATCTTTGGATTTAGCGGGTGTTTTTGAGAAAACGGGAAGGGAACGGCTGTGGCACAGACACTCGCAGGTCTTGCAGACACTACGAGGTCTTTTGAGCAGACGGTTTTGGGGAGGAAACAGCCAAGGGAAGGGGGTAACCGGAATATGTAAACATCCCCCTTTGCCCCCTTCAAAGGGGAGTATGGGGAATGCGTGGGAGACGCCAAATAAATGCGCAGGACAGCGGATAGCAATGGGTAAGAGACAACAATTGAATGGGAAAGAGCAATAGAAGGAAATGCGCGGGAGACAAGGCGGTGCCGTTGTCTCTACAGAGGGCTCATCACCTTCACCTTTGATAACTTTCCCTTGTTCCAGTCTTTCCCGAGCGCGCCTCGCTTTTGGCCCTAGATGAACGTTTACCAAGAGCAATAGACGCCTCAGGCCGAAAGGGCAGTGCGAGAGGGGAAGACGGGGCCTCGCGGCCGTGAGCGCACGGAGGGTGGCGATGAAAAGACCAAGCATAAGGGCCTCGCAGGCAGCAGCCACTACGCCAGCTATGGCAAAAGGCATGCACCGGCGTAAGGCATGCCTTGGGGTAAGGCCTGCACCCCAACTACAGCAATTCCATCAATGCGGCGCCTCTGCAAAAGAAACAGATGAGTCAACCCCAGAAGAAACAGGCGTAAGGGCATACAACACCGGCTTACTAGGGCTGGCATCCAGGACTAAACTGGTCACCTGCAGGTTCAACAGATACCATCCATCTTCCACGGCATCGGGCACAAAAATGAGTTCAGTAATGGTGGCGTGGGTGCGGGTTTTAAACGGATACTGCCAAAACGCATGGTGCGCGAGCAAAGCCCCGCCGTCTTCCTCACGGTCCACGGAGGGCAAGTCCAGGAGCAGGTGCTCTATCCCGTGCTGGGCCAGGTACTGCGCGAGCGAAGGTTCCAGGTAGGTGGGGTTGGTGCCGGAATACTGGGCGGTGCGCTTCTCCCCTCCGTTAGGCAGGGTGCGTACCACCAGGGCTTCGGGCAGGAACTGCGGGTCTAACTGCGCCTGCACCTCCTCCGCCATGACGACCGCATCACCGTTCTCCTGCACGCGGGGCGTCACCGAGACCACCTGAGCCACGAACAGGAACCGGTCCAGGCATTGATCCAGCGTGGCGGCAGGATCGGGTGAGATGTGGCCGTAGCACTCGGTGTGGGTGCCGTTGCCATGGGGCGTGAGGTGCACGCGCTGGTAATTGGTGGAGCCGCCCAGGGCCACGCTGCCCACAAAACTGCCTACCGTGATGGTTTCTACCTGTACCGGTTCGGCCCAGAAGCAGTTTACGTTTTCTGGGCCCGGCGCCAGGGGCAGCGAGATATCCAGCGGTTGCAGCGGGTTGAACTGGTACGTGCGGTGCTTGAAGGTGAGGGAGGCGGCAGACAGCATAGACAACGTTTTAGACCTGTTTTGGCTAAAATAAGGGAAAACAGGAAGCAACACCACTTTTACTTTAGCACCAGGAAGTAGGTAAGGGTCTGTGAGTAGTGGCCAATGCCATGGTGGCTACAGTAGACCGGCTTTACTTCTTCCGCTGATCAGACGGCCTTACTTGATTACCAGGTTATATTTCGCCAGCAGACCCAGTGCCCCTTGCGGCGAGAACTTGGCTTTCTTCACGCGGTTCAGCTCGGGGTCCAGGGTGTAGTTATGGGCCGTCCTGAAATCGGCTTTCTCCAGGTTGGTGCGCTGGAACACGGTGCGGTCCAGGTCACAGGACTGGAAAGAGGCCTCGGTGAGGTCCGCGTCCGTGAAGTTGGCTTCTTTGATGCTGCAGGTCTCAAACAGCGTCTTTTTCAGGTTCTTTTTCCCGAAGTAGGTGTAATCAAGGGAGCAGCCTTTGAACCGAACCGAGAACAGGAAATCATGGCAGTGACTGAAGTCTACGCCCACCAGCTTACAGTTCACAAAGGAGACATCCTGCAGCTTGGAGTAGCTTAGCTGCACCATGCTCAAATTGCAGTCCTCAAACTTACAGTCCGTGAAGCTGTTCTGGGAGAAGTTGGAGTTGGAGAAGTCACAGTGCGTGAAGGTACAGTTCTCAAACTCGCGGCCCGCCACGGTTTTGTCAGCGTAGCTGATCTGGTCAAAAGTCTTGTCTTGATGGAACGTCTCAGTCATGGGAAAAGGGGCCGCTATTGGGGGCGAAGAGAAATGCGATAAGCGGCTGTTTTGGCAAAAGTAGGTGAAAAATAGAGTTTTACCGGCCTTGCGTTTCTCACTTCTTCCTATCCAAACTGCTCCTGTACCAAGCAGAAAAGCCTTTCCGGGCGCTGCTGCAACTACCCTTTCTCCCGCGGTTTTACCAGTTGATCTTTTTCTGGAGAAACTGGATGAGTTGGTTGGCCAGCGCCTGCTGCTCTTCTACCCGCGGGTGGCCCGGGGTGTCTTTGTAAGGCGCGAACAGGGTGTACACCTTCTGGTCCTGGAGGCCGGCCACGGCTTTCTCCACGTAACCCGGCCACGGCGAGCCGGCGCGGGTGATGTCCATGTTGCCCAGCATGGCCACAATATGGGCGTGGGGGTATTTGGCTCTAATGCTTTTCACGAAGTTCTGGTAGGCGGTGATCAGGAACTCCTCAGAGGGTTTGGTGGTGCCAAACCGGCGCTTGAACTGGGCGTGGTTGGGCTGGTTCACAAGCCAGGAATCGTTCTGGAAGAGGTTGATCACCACCACGTCAGGCTGCTTCTGCTGGGCGAAGTCCCATTTGCTGCTGGGGTCTGAGGGGTTGAGGCGGTCATACAGCTCCGGCATGATAAGCGGCTCCCAACTAATCGTGACGCCTATGCCGCTCTTGCAGACACAGGTATAGTCGGCGTCAAAGAAGCGGGCGGCCAGGGCGGCGTAACTCACGTAGTGGTTCGTGTTGGTGCCGGCCCAGGAGTCTTTGCCCGAGTAATCTTCCACGGCATAGCCGGCCGTGATGGAGTTGCCGTAAAACTCCATCCTTCTGGTTTTGGGAGCGGCCGCGGGGAGCGTTTTGCCCCCGTTTTCCAATTCAAAGCCATAAAACGTGGTGGTACCTTTGTCCCACTCGGTGCGCTTGAACAGCTCTACCGTATGCTTGCCCGGGGCCAGCCTAGTGGCCAGTGTGTACAGTTTGGAGGTAGTGTCTGGTTGCAAGATAGAGAGGCTGTCGCCGTCAATGATCACGTTGTAGTAGCTTTTGCCGCTGCTGTCTTTCAGGCGCGCCTTTACTCCCGTTCCCTCAAAATTCAGCTTCACCGAGGTACCCGACCAGTACAGTTCAGCCGTCTCCTGCGATGGTTTCCCTACTCGGCCCATATAGGCCACCTGCTTGTCTTGGGGTGCAACAGAAACGCTTTTTTGGGGGACACAGCCGATGGTCCAGAGAAGGACGGCCACAAAAGCCGGTAACCTGAGCAAGGCAGAAAGACGCATAGAAAGAAAGTTGGCAGGGTGAAAAGTGGTGCCGGTAAAGATGAGGAGAACCCCTTTTGTTTCAAAGCCCCCTGCCAGGAAAACCTGCTTCCCAGCCTTCCGCTCCTGGCCAACTTTCTCTCTGAACGCGGGCTATTTAAGCTTTCCTTCCCATTTCTCCGGCCTAAAAATGAGCGGCATGGAATCTGGCAGTTGCTGTTGCAACGGCGCGAACATAGGATGGCTCGCCAGATCAGCCGTGGTACCCATGACTTGCCCGGATGGGGCAGTATTCGGCAGGTCTGTTGCTCTTGGTGCCGTTATCTCAGGCCCGGCAGTGGCTGGTGCAACAGAGGTGGTGCTATCAAGGGTGGCAGGCTGCGGTGAAGTAGTTTTGAAAAGGAACATGGCTCCGCCGAGGAGGGCCAAAAGCAGGAGGGCAAACCCAACGGAGAAGAATGACTTTTTCTGCCGGGCAGCACTGGCAGGGCTGGGGTGGGTGAGTGGTTCCATCGTCAGTAGTGGTTGGTTTCCCAGAAGATGCATTTAGAGGCCGTTTTTCATAAAGCAGCCCTAAACAAACGCGCTCCTGCTCAGGCAGGGAAAACCCTCTGAAAACGGAACCTGACCCCTAAACAGGGTTTACTCCAGCCCTTTCCACCATGGGGTCTGCGGTAAATTCTCCTGAAGGCTCCAGCGTTGCCCAATGAGCGGCGTGGCCAGTTGGATGTTGTGCTGCCGTGCGGCTTTGGAGAGGCGTTCAATAGGGTCTTTCCAGTGGTGCAGCGCCAGCGAGAAAGCGCCCCAGTGGGTGGACATGAGCACTTTCCCTTTCAGGTCCAGGTGGGCCTGGGCGGTTTGCTCGGGCATCATGTGAATGTAGCGCCAGGCTTCGTTGTACTGGCCGCACTCCAGCAAGGTGAGGTCAAAGGGACCGTATTTCTTGCCTATTTCCTTGAAATGCATGTCATACCCAGAGTCGCCGCCGAAGTAGACCGAGCTCTCCCCGCTTTTCACCACCCAGGAACACCACAGGGTCTCGTCCCGGTCGGTGAGGCCGCGGCCCGAGAAGTGGCGGGCGGGGGTGGAAGCCAGGAACAGGCCCTCTATCTCGGTGGTTTCCCACCAGTCCAGCTCGGTGATCTTGCCGGCGTCTACGCCCCAGCGTTGCAGGTGCGCAGCCACCCCCAACGGTACCACAAAGCGGGCGGTTTTTTCTTTCAGCTTCAGAATGGTGCCGCGGTCCAGGTGGTCATAGTGGTCATGCGAGAGCAGCACGATGTCTAGCGGCGGCAAATCTTCTATGGCCAGGGGAAGCTTTTCATTAAAGCGCTTGCTCCCGATAAAGGAAACCGGCGAGGCCCGCTGCCCCAGCATAGGATCGGCGAAGATGCGTTTCCCGTTTACTTCCAGCAATACCGCTGAATGCCCGAACCAGGTGACGGTGATTCCCTTGGCCGGCGTTCCGGCAAAATCTTCTTTCTTCAAAGGCGCCATGGGCAAGAGCTGGGCCGGCGTGGCGCCTTCGGTGCCGCCAATGAACTTGGCAAAGATCTTCACCTTGTCCAGGAACGGGGCCTCGTCCATCATGGGAGTGGGAGAGATATTCTGGAACTTGCCGTCGCGGTAGTGCTTTGATTTCTGGATGCGGTCAAGACTCTGGCCCTGGGCGGCCGCCCCAAACTGCGGGGCCAGCGCCAGAAAAAGGAGGCCGCCAATGGTGGCCGTGGCAAGAAAGGAAAGCAGGAAGTACATAAATTTCTTCATTGGCGATCTGGAACTATGACAAATACCACGGGCACAGGCGAATTGTTTAGGAATACCTTAACGGGGCGCGGCAGATGGTTAAAAAAAGATATCCTCTGTTTCAGGGCATCTTTTACGAAAGTAGCCCTAAAACAGAGGATATCTGGAAAAGCGTTTCCGGCGGATTTCTGCCAGAAGGGGCACCCGTTAGTTAACTCTCAACGACCCAGGTTTTTTGAAGTGAAACGGAGCGGTGGACGGTGCCTTGCGCAGGTTCGTTTTCACGTCGTCATCGTCATCGAGGTCTATCGGAATAGCGGCAACCTCACCGGCATAAAAGGCTTTCACGCCTTTGTTGTTCTCCAGCTGAAGATCACAGTCAATGGTGTAGTTGGGCTCTGCGCCTGATACCCTGATGGTGCCGCCGGTGATCATGAACTCCTCTTCGTTGTCTTCGGTGTCGCCGTCGCCGTTGGCGTCAATGTAGAAGGACGATTCTACAAAGACGTTTTGGGTTTTGAATTTGGCTTCGGCCTCTGTGTCGCTGGTCACCTTGCTCAGGTCGCCGTAGGCAAAGGTGCCCGCTTTGAACGAGGCAGTGCCGGCGGAGAGGAGGTAAAGCTCTAGGGTTACTTTAGGTTGCACGGTGGGGCCCACAGTATCTACCAGCGCAAAAGCCTTGAAATAATGGGTGTTCGAGTTTCGCACAAAGCCGAAGGGGCCAAAGTCTACCGTAAACGCCTGGTTCAGGCCATACTTGGCATTGTTGTACTCCAGTTCATTGGGGCGGGGAGTGTCATCATCGTCGTCACCGCAAGACACCGCCAAAAAACTGAACAGGAGCAAGGTCATTGCTCTAAAGGTAAGGGTACGTTTTTTCATGGGAGAGGTAATTGAAAAAGGTTAAGCTGAAAGAATAAGGTATACGCGTAGGTTGGTCTGACGTGGAAGAAGGTGTGGCATCTGTTTCTGTACCGTTTTTCTGCGGAAACGGTTGCTTCTTTACGGCCCGTTTTCCTTGAAACAGGCGCAAAACAGGACCTGAAGCAGAGGGCGCACAAAGGGCATTACACTGGCAATAACCTGGTTTTTCAGCGCAACTCCAAACCATGGGGTAAAGGAAAGGCAGAACCCATGCTTTTTTACGGGCTTGCCCTTTTCTTCTTCTACGGGTGTCTTGGTTATTACGCCACCTGAGCCGCCCATAGGTGTGTTTCTGTCCGTAAGTTGTGCGGTGGATAAGTGATTCTCTCCTGAAAACAGTTTATTGCCTGATTCTGATAAAAGGGGGCGTAAACGCGGGGGCTACACTTCTTCCTTCAGTAAGAACAGGTCCAGGGCAATTTCATCGGCGAGCAGCTTACCGGCCTCTGTGAGAACCAAAATCCTTTGCTCTTTTCGCAGCAACCCCTGGGCTTCTATTTTTTGAAGGTAAGGTGCGTGCAGGGTGACCAGGTCTACGCCCCATTTCTCCTGGATGTAGGCCGTGTCACAGCCCCAGCTGGTGCGCAGGGTGGTCATCACGTACTCGTTCACCCGGTCTTCCACGGTAAGTTCTTCTACGGTGCACGGCAGTTGCCCCGCGGCCAGCGCCTGCACGTATTTGGGGTTGTGGGCGATGTTGAACTGGCGGCTCACTCCGTTGAAGGAATGCGCGCTGGGGCCTAGGCCCAGGTACGGCACCTGTTTCCAGTAGCTGCTGTTGTGCTTGCTCTCAAAACCGGGCTGGCAGAAGTTGGAGATCTCATAGTGCAGGAAGCCGTGGGCTTTGGCCTGGCTCATGAGCAACTCAAACTGCTGGGCCACGCGCTCCTCCTCGGCAGGTGTGAACTGGCCCTTCTTCAGCCGGTTCCCGAAGACAGTGTTGGGTTCAATGGTGAGCGCGTAGCAGGAAAGGTGTTGCACGTTCAGGGCGAAGGCCTTGGCTAAATCCTGCTCCCACAGCGCTGCGTCCTCGGCCGGAATGCCGTAGATCAGGTCTAGGGAGATGTTGTCAAAGCCCAGCTCCTGCGCCATCTGAATGCAGGCCGCGGCCTCTGTGGCCGTATGCGGGCGGTTCATGAGCTGCAGATGCGGGTCATGGAACGACTGCACCCCAATGCTGAGGCGGTTGATGCGGGTCTGGCGCAGGGCCTGCAGCTTCTCCAGGGTAAGGTCGTCTGGGTTGGCTTCCAGGGTGATCTCTGCAGCCGGGTTTACCGGGTGTTTTGCGTAAATGGCCTCTAAAAGACCGTTCAATTCCGCCACCGATAAGATAGACGGCGTGCCGCCTCCAAAGTAAATGGTGTTGATGGTCTCGCCGCCCAGGTAGTCTTTTTGCAGGGCCAGTTCCTGGTGCATGGCCCGGAGCACCTGCTCTTTGAGGCCCATAGACGTACTGAAATGGAAATCGCAGTAGTGACAGGCTTGTTTGCAGAATGGGATATGAAGATAGATTCCGGCCAAAATATAATAGGGCTATGGAAAGCGTTAGAGGTAAATGAAAGGGCCGTGGCCAACATTTGCCGCCTGCCCCGTACCTTTAGAAACAATGAAGAGCAGGTCTAGTTCCCGTCTGTACCAAAAGGTTGAGTGGCAAAGATACGCAATTCTGGGGCTGTTCCTGGGCTTGCTGCTTTGGTGTGGCCCTGGGCAGGCGCAAGACCGCAAATTGGTGGTGCAGGTCTCCTCTCCTGACCCTGAGGCGGTCAAGATCTGGCAGCGCCTTCAACCCAAATTCTCTTCCCGTGACTCGGTGGGGCTGCAGCAGCACCTGCGTAGCTGGCTAGCCCGGGTGCAGGAAGAAGGCTACCTCACCGCCTCTATTGACAGCCTGCGCCAGCGCCGTGATTCTGTGTGGCTGCAGGTGTACGTGGGCCGGCCGTATAACTGGGCATCGCTTAGGAATGGCAACGTGGGCGAAGGCTTGCTGGAGAAAGTGGGCTTCCGGGAGAAACTCTATAGTGGCCAACCGTTCCGGCCCGCCGAATTCGCGCAATTGCAGGAGTCCTTGTTGCGGGAGGCCGAGAACAGTGGTTTCCCTTATGCCGCCGTGCACCTGGACAGTCTGCGCCTGTACCAGGATTCCCTCAGCGGGGTGTTGCGGGTGGTGCGTGGTCCTTTGATGGTGATTGACTCCGTGCAGATCATCGGGAGTAGTCGTATGCAGCTGAAAACGCTGTACCGCTATACCCAACTGGCGCCCGGACAGCCGTATTCCTTGCAACGGATAGAGGCCGCCATGCGGGCGTTGCGGCAATTGCCGTTTGTGCGCATCACGGGCGA
Organism: Rufibacter glacialis; assembly: GCF_008271745.1. Classification (GTDB taxonomy): domain Bacteria; phylum Bacteroidota; class Bacteroidia; order Cytophagales; family Hymenobacteraceae; genus Nibribacter; species Nibribacter glacialis. The sequence continues at coordinate 59,606 of NZ_VKKZ01000024.1, forward strand.
ACCCCAGGTGCTCTTCGCCAAAAACCAGGCCCGCGTGTATTTCTTCCTGGACGAGAAAAAGGCGAACCAGTTTGACGGCATCATCGGGTTTCTGCCTGATCCAAGCTCCACCAAGGCTAAGCTGCTGATCACCGGCGAGGTGAACCTGCAGGTGCGCAACCTGCGGGGCAGCGGCAAGCAGATTGGCCTGCACTGGCGCAAGGTGGAACGCAATTCGCAGCTTCTGGATGTAGAATACCGGCACCCGCACTTCCTGAAATCGCCGTTTGAGGTGGCCGGGCTTTTCCATCTCTACAAACAGGACACGTCTTTCCTGAACCTTCGGCCCCGCCTGGAAATCGGGTACCCCTTGTCTACCACCAGCCGGGTCACCTTTTTTGCCGAGGTGGTGAGCACCCAATTGCTCTCGCCGGAGGCATTGCGGCAGCGCCGGTCAGATTCCTCGGCCATTGATGCCAACTTCACCTCTTATGGGGTGGCCTATGCCTGGGGCAACTTAGATGACCTGTATTTTCCGCGCCGGGGCAGCCAAGCCTTTCTACAAGGCGCGGTAGGCAACAAGCGCGTGCAGCGTAACGCGCGGGTAGAGGCCAGTTACTATGATACGCTCCAGATGAAGACCTCGCAGGCTTCTCTGTCAGGAAGGGTAGAGCGGTATTGGCCTGTCTCTAAAAATGGGGTGGTGCTGACGCGCCTGCGGGCAGAGGCTCTGATCAACGAGCGGCTGTACCTGAACGAACTGTTCCGGCTGGGAGGCCTGGCTTCTCTGCGGGGTTTTGATGATTATGCGTTTTATGCCTCTTCATACGCCATCAGTACCCTGGAGTACCGGCTGTACACCGGCCAGGATTCGTATGTTTTGCTCTTATATGACCAGGGCTACCTGCGCCGGGACCTAAAAAGCGAAAAAAATATTCAGTGGCCCAGCGGCGTGGGCGGCGGCATCAGCTTTTCAACGGGAGCCGGTGTGTTTCAGCTAGTTTACTCCGTAGGAAGGACTTCGCAAGAGGCCTTTAGCTTATCCAGGGGCAAGATCCATTTCGGGATTACGGGCCGTTTTTAGCCTTTTTTTGCAAAAACTTTCCCTTGGCGTTTGGAGCGTATAGAAAAAGCCCCTACATTTGTATTACAAACAGTGCGGGATGGAGCAGTTGGTAGCTCGTTGGGCTCATAACCCAAAGGTCACAGGTTCGAGTCCTGTTCCCGCTACCTAAAGTAAGATAAACCCTTGTAAGCTAAAACTTGCAAGGGTTTTTTCGTTTTACAGGTGACTAAAAAGGTGACATTTTCTAAGAATCATATCTTAATGCTTCTTAGAAGTTAGGTTGACATTCCGTAGTTCTCTAAAATTCCTGTATCCATTCCCTTTTAGGTGGACTTGGATTTAGCTTCTTTACAAAAAAATTACAGAAAACTGAGGAGTCTCCCTTCTTCATAAGAACGTGCCTGTCTCTTCGGGTACAGCGTCTCAACCTGATGTTCATTTAGCTCTGTGATGTTTTAAATAAGGTTGAAGTTTGTACATAAGTGCCAATTTGGCAAACTGAAAATAAGACTCTATTTTAGAGAGAGGGAGAATAGTGGCATTAATACATCTATTATGCAGAGAGTTATTATAGGGAGTTGCACTAGGTTCTTTAAAGGAATGCAACTTTTTAGTTGCATTCAAAGTTAAGAGGTGATAGTTTTGGGAACTGAACAAACAAGGATGCCATTTCTAGAGGAGGTAGAAGAATTTCTAAAAGAGCTACACTTTAAAATTGGATTTCGTGACAATGTCTTCTTTGAAGATGATAGGTTGAAAAACCGACTAGCACTTGCAGAGTTGCGCGATTGGGGCTATACGGGGCAAGACAGAATTAAATTTATTCAGAGTCTAACGGTCGCGAATTATTCTGAAGGGCCAAAAGCAGACAATCAAAATATCCCAAGCCAAGGAAATCTATGGATATTTGGTCTTGTTATCCAATCACAATTCAAAAAGAAAAAGAAGCTTGAATATTACATCAAGGTTCAATTAGGAAGTCCTGACTCTAACGTAGTGTGTATCTCATTTCACCCGGCGGAATCCCCTATCCAGTACCCAAAGCTACGGTCACAAAAAGCAACAATATGAAAAGCCCATATACAGGCGGGAAGGTAGAAATTATTACCGAACGCCAATCAGTACCTTTCAAAGGAGAGACTTTTGAAATGGATGTTGAAACCTTAGTGTGTGTTGACAGCAAAAAGAGGTTTACGACAGGTGAAATGGATGATAAATTTGTTGATACTCTTCACTCTTTATGGCGAGAACGCTATAAAGTACCTACAGCTCAACAGTTGAAGGCAGCTCGAGAAAAACTTGGGCTAAGCCTCAGGAGAATGTCTACCCTTTTAGGATTAGGTATCAACCAATATAGACACTATGAAGCTGGAAAGTTGCCAAAGCCTTCTCATCAGTTACTGCTTCGCTTGCTTGTTAATGAAGGGGCTCTTTCTTATATCTTAGCCCTACAATGCGATAAAGTGCCCAAAAAGACTCTTAAAGCATGGGAAAGCTACATTCATGGTGAAAAGAGCATCATAGAGGTTGAACATACCCCTAAGGTTAACAGGAAGCCTCTAATCAAAACTCCCGTACATGAAGAGGAGTATTACCGGTCAAACAATTATAAGGACATAATTGAAGCGGGTACTTCTTTAGAGTACTCAGAACTATATTCAGCAGCTTAGTATGACAACTGCAACAAGACCGATCATCGATTTCTCAAAAGTAATCTTGACCGAAGCCTCCTTTATAGAATTCAGCATAAAGAATTTAAAACCTACTGATAATCGCGATAATACTGTTGTTTCATTTAATAGCAAAGTAATTACACGTCATACTTTTAATGTTGAAGAAAAAGGAATCAAAGTAGAGATTGAAGTCACCGGACAAGGTGTTAACCAAGCTAATGAGCCAGCTGGCGCAGAAGCAACTTTCCATATTGGGTTCACTTACTTTATTGAAAACTTTGAAGAGTATTTGATACACTTCAATGACTCTGAAGAAGCGATACCTAGTCCTGTGATTATGATTCCATTAGTTGGAGCCGCGTATTCAACAGCTAGAGGTATGATAATTATCAAGGCTCAGGGTACCGCATTCGAAGGCTTTTCCTTACCCATTGTTAATGCTCAAAGTTTGATTACCCCGCCTGAAAGTCTGGTTAAGAAGAAAAAGGCTCCTAAAAAGTCAAAAAAAGATACAACTTCAAATTAATTGTACCAAGTCTTCCTTAACTCAGTGACTTTGCCATATGGTAGGGTTTTCTGTTTTAGCAGAGAAACTAAAACAAATAATTGGCCTGGTTCATTTCTAATCAGGATCTTAAACTTAATGCAAAACTCTAGATATTAGTAAATAAGCGTGCCAGATCACTAAAGACCCATCAAATAATAAGGCGCTAGGACTAAAGCTAAGCTCTGCCCAAATCGTCAACAAGCTTAAAAGAATAGACTTCCTCATTAGAAGAGGCAAGTAGTTCAACCTAAAATTGGCCCATAAGCTTTACTACATTAAGCTCTAACTTAGACGTAGTATCGTTTATTCGGATTCCGTTTGGCAGCTTACCTCCCAACAGCAATACATGGTTGCTACCTTATAAAAATGCGGCCGGCAGGAAACCCATTGGGGCTCCTTGCCGGCCGCACAAAAATAAAAGCACCGCTTATTGCCAGCCGCCGCCTAAAGAACGGTACAGGTGCACCGTGGACTGCAACACCAGTTTCTGGGTGTTCACCAGGTTCAGTTCGGCCTCCAGCACGCTTCTTTGCGCGGTGATGATCTCCAGGTAAGAGGCATAGCCCGCCCTGTACAACTCATTGGAAGTGCTCACCGCATTCTGCAGCACCTCTACTTCTTTGGCCTAGGTTTCTTAAGCTGAGCTGAAATTCTCAAAAGCCCTCAAATTCGTCATAACTTCCCAAGATCCCGTTTGCCCTGCCTTCTGGTAGTCGTAATAAGCCTGTAGTTTCTGAGCTTCAGAGTGGCTTAGTTGCGTTTTCAACCCGTTTCTATTGAGCAGCGGCGCCGACAAATTACCTACAATCCCGTATACCAATGATGTCGGCATAGAGAAAAGCAAAGAGGCTTTGAAGTCGCCCATTCCTATATAGGTGAGAGGTTCAGCGAAGGGAGAAACGCTTTTTGGGATGCAGGACCCACTAAACTTAATAAAGTACAGGAAAAAAGAACTCCCATTCACCAGGAAGCTTACCCAGTTTAGCTAGAGTAAAAGATTTTATAATAAAAAGATATAAAAAATTATAAATATGATTCAACTTTCGTATTATTACCAGCGTAAGATTTCAGCAGGAGGCAGTAATAAAACACTAGCGCGAGGGTGGCAACGCTAGCACCTGCTTCTGGCTCAACAGGCTCTAAGTCCTCCTCTTTGAAGGCAACCTTCAAATGAAATGACCCTCAGGAAAGGGTACGCTTCCTCGGCCTAAAATAGGCTCCCTCCCCCAGAGAAAGCGTTTACCCCTTGAAACTACTTCAAGTGCATCTTCTTTTACAGGACGCCTCCTCCTGCGTTCCAGAGCACAAGATGGTCCCATTGGCTGCGGTTAGAGTTAGTCCTGCTACATCAAAACTGGTTGCGGTATGTGCAGAAAGCTTTACGGTGTTTTGCTGCTCAGTATAGGTTTTAGCCTCTTGAGCTTACGGCCTGTTTTTGCTCAACACCACCCTGAGCGTGGAGATGGGCTACAACTAAACAAGAACAAAGGGAAAGACGACCATAGCCGTTCCATGGTCTGGCACCAGGTATGGGCCCGTGTGGCCGAGAACAACCCTGGCGCCCTGATTAACCACTTTCCTTAGAATCTACCTCTTTGATAGTACGTCTGCTGCCCTGCCGCGCGCCGGAAACGGGTTGGCCCCAGGCAGTGACTCCATCCTCCATTCCCCTAGCGCCACCACCCCTTCCACTACGCACAGAGACCGGTGTATTTTGCCGGTGGCCTGATGGACGGGTGCCAGGGTGAGTAGATCCCCTACTTCCAGATGTTTCTGTAATCATCATTTTTACCACCAGTACTATGCACTTAACCCCAGTTGAAACTGAAAAACTGTTGCTTCACTTGGCGGGCGAGCTCGCCACGAAAAGGTTGAAAAGAGGTGTGAAGCTGAACTACCCCGAATCCATTGCCTATATCTGTGGCATTCTGATGGAGGAGGCCCGTGATGGGAAGAAGTCTGTGGCGGAACTCATGAAATACGGCGCCCAGCTCCTGAACAAAGGCCAGGTAATGGAAGGCGTGTCTGATATGATCCCCTTTGTGCAGATTGAAGTGACCTTTCCAGATGGAATGAAGCTCATCACGGTAGACAATCCTATCCGCTAGTCCATGTTCACCACACCTTAACCACCTAGATATGAAACCAGGAGAATACATACTGCAAAAGGGCGATATAAAGGCGAATGAAAAGCGCAGAATAGCCCGTGTCACAGTGGCCAATACCGGCGACCGGCCTATCCAGGTAGGCTCCCATTACCATTTCTTTGAGACCAACAAGGCTCTTGCCTTTGACCGGGCAGCTGCCTTTGGCATGCGTCTGAACATACCATCAGGTACCGCCGTGCGCTTTGAGCCAGGTGAGAAGAAAGCAGTCTTTCTGGTGGAATATGGCGGCAACAAGCTGATCCATGGGTTTAACAACCTGGCCGAAGGAGATGTGTCAAAGAAGAACGTGCGGGACAAAGCCATAGAGAATGCTAAAAAGCAAGGCTACAAAGACGCTGCCGCGGCTACCGGAAATACCAAGACTCCTAAGAAGAAAAAGAAATAAACCACTTACTTATTTAACCAGAAACCATGGCAAACTGGAACAGACGCGAATGGATCAAGGTGGTGGGACTGTCTACTGCCGGACTTTCTTTGCTTGGCTTTGATGCATTGGGAGGTGACTCTTCTTCGGTGAAATACATAGACGGGGAGTTGTACATCCCCCGCGACCGCTATGCCGCCATCTTTGGCCCTACCACGGGTGATAAAGTACGGCTGGCAGATACAGAGCTTTTCATCCAGATCGAGAAAGATTACACGGTATACGGAGACGAGAACAAGTTTGGGGGCGGTAAAACCATCCGTGACGGCATGAGCCAGTCGGCCAGGGCTACCCAGGACGAAGTACTGGATCTGGTCTTGGTGAATGCCATGATCATTGACCACTGGGGCATTGTGAAAGCCGATATCGGGGTTAAGAACGGGAAGATCGTGGGCATTGGCAAGGCCGGTAACCCAGACACCCAGGAAGGAGTGACCAAAGGCATGATCATTGGTGCCGCCACGGAAGTGCAGGCCTGTGCGGGTATGATTGTGACAGCCGGTGCCGTAGATACCCACATCCACTTCATTGTGCCAGATCAGCTGGAAGTAGCGCTTTACAGTGGTGTTACCACGCTGATTGGCGGTGGTACCGGTCCTTCTGACGGTACGTTGGCCACCACCGTAACCCCGGGTAGATGGTGGCTGGAGCGCATGTTTGAGGCCTCTGAGTCAACCCCTTTGAACCTCGGCTTCACCAGCAAAGGCAACACCTCGTCCTTCAAGGCCGCGGCCGAGCCCGTGGAGGCCGGTGCGCTGGGCTTGAAACTCCATGAGGACTGGGGTTCCACGCCCTCGGCTATTGATATAGCCCTGCAGGTGGCAGACAAGTATGACATACAGGTTACGCTTCACGCAGATACACTGAACGAGGCAGGCTTCCTGGAAGATACGGTGAGGGCCATCAACGGCCGGGTGATTCACTCGTACCACACCGAGGGTGCCGGGGGTGGGCACGCACCAGACATCATGAAGATTGCCATGTATGCCAACGTGATCCCCTCTTCCACCAACCCCACCAAGCCTTATACCGTCAACACCGCAGATGAGCACCTGGACATGCTCATGGCCGTGCACCACTTAGACAAGAGCATTCCCGAAGACGTGGCCTTTGCCGAATCCCGGATCCGTCCGCAGACCATCGCGGCCGAGGATATCCTGCAGGACATGGGGGTGCTCAGCGTCATGTCATCTGACAGCCAGGCCATGGGCCGGATTGCGGAAACCATTCTGCGCACCTGGCAGACAGCCCACAAAATGAAGATCCAGCGGGGGCCGCTTCCGGAAGAGAAAGGCACTAATAACGACAACTTCCGCGTGAAGCGTTATATCTCCAAGTATACGGTCAATCCAGCCAGGGCCCATGGCATAGGCGACTATGTAGGCTCGGTAGAGGTGGGCAAATACGCTGACCTGGTGCTCTGGACCCCGGGCATGTTTGGGGTGAAACCAGAGCTTATTTTCAAGAACGGGATAGTGGCCGGTGCCCGTATGGGGGATCCGAACGGTGCTATCTCCTTGCCGCAACCCGTGATCTACCGCCCCATGTACGGTGCCCGGGGGAGAGCAGTCCATAAGAGTGGCTTCAACTTTGTTTCCGGCATCTCCATTGACAATGGCCACATGAACCGCTTAGGGCTGGCCAAAGGGGTATTGCCTGTGAAAGGTTGCCGGAAAGTCTCTAAGAAAGACATGATCCATAACAGTGCCACGCCCAAGATTGAGGTGAACCCCGAAACCTTTGTGGTAACCGCCGATGGTGTGGTATTAACCTGCGAGCCCCTGAAGATTGTGCCTATGGCACAGCGCTACTTCCTGTTCTAGTTTTCAAGGTGCTATGCCAGCTTTTGCCACGCTGAAGTTGTTTGGTAACCCTATTACCCCAATATGATTCTGGTAGAAAAGGTGCTAGGTAACCTGGCAGGCACGGACACAAACGGCAGAACCGTGGATTTCCTGGACCTGGATTGGTTTGACACCGGCAAGACTACGCTCAGGAAGAAGACCAGGGCGGGGCAGGAAGTAGGCATCCGGAAAGACACGACTCCGCTGGAAGACGGCGATCTGCTGTACCTGGACCAGGAACGGGCCATTGCGGTCAACATACTACCCTGTGCGTGCATTGTCTTTAAACCCAAAATTTTCAAAGACATGGCTACGGTATGCTTTGAGATTGGGAACCAGCACCTCCCCATTTTCATCAATGAGGAGGCCGAGGTGCTGGTGGAGTTTGAGAACCCACTCTACCGGCTACTGGAACGCTCTGGCTATGAACCGCGGCAGGAGGTACGAAAGCTCTTGAAAACCCATGCCTTGCGGGTACGCAGGCATGAAAACAAATACGCCCGCAAAATAACCATCAAATAAAAGAACCGCCATGCAGCCCTTGTTAACCCTCCTGCAGATCAATGATTCCATGTTCCCCATTGGAAGCTTCACGCATTCTTATGGGCTGGAGTCTTATGTAAGCCAGGGAATCGTGAAAGATACGCCTTCGGCTACTGCCTATGCCGAAGACATGCTGCGGCACAATATCTTCTATAATGACGCTGCTTTTCTGCAGATGACCTGGAAGCTGTTAGAGGCCAAAAAGCCGGCGCGGGAACTGCAAAAGCTGGACGAGTTGATAACGGCGCTCAAAGTGCCTTCTGAGATCAGGATGGCCAGCAAGAAGTTGGCGATCCGTTTCCTGAAGCTCACCCAGGGCCTGCACCCGGTCAAGCGCTGCAGCAATTACCTGAGCAGAATACAGGAGGGAGCGTTGCACGGCCACTACCCGGTCGCCTTCGGCTTGTTTGCCCATGCCCACGGCATCTCCTCAAAAGACGCCTTGCTCGCTTTCTATTACAACATGTTGAATAGCATCGCTACTAATTGTGCCAAGCTGGTGCCCATCAGCCAGAATGATGCCCAGAAAATCCTGTTCGACCTTCAGCCCATCATCATGCAGTTGGTAGAGGAGCAGGAGAGTCTGCAAGAAGACTTGGTGGGGCTATGTTGTATTGGGCAGGAGATACGCTGTATGCAGCATGAGAAGCAATATTCAAGGCTCTACATATCCTAAAGAAAACAACCTAACCAGATACTTTATGCCAAAGAAACATGTGAGAATAGGGGTGGCCGGGCCGGTAGGCTCTGGCAAGACGGCGTTGATAGAAAGGCTGACCCGCAAGATGGGCGAAGAGTACAGTATTTGCGTGGTGACCAATGATATCTACACCCGCGAAGATGCTGATTTCCTGATCAAGAATTCCAGCCTGCCCGCCGACCGCATCATTGGCGTGGAAACCGGGGGCTGCCCGCATACCGCTATCCGGGAAGATGCCTCTATGAACATAGAAGCCGTGGAAGAACTGGTGGAACGCCATCCAGACACCGAGATCGTCTTCATAGAGAGCGGCGGAGACAACCTGTCGGCTACCTACAGCCCAGACCTGGCCGACGTGACCATCTTCGTGATAGACGTGGCCGAGGGCGACAAGATGCCGCGCAAAGGTGGCCCGGGCATTACCCGCTCTGATTTACTTATTATCAACAAAACGGATCTGGCACCCTATGTCAATGCTGATTTAGGCGTCATGGAACGCGACTCTAAGAAAATGCGGGCTGACCGTCCGTTCATCTTCACCAACCTGATGAAGCTGGAAGGCTTGGATGAGGTGATCAACTGGATAAAGACGTTTGCTTTACTAGAGAAAACTGAGGCGCATGCTTAAAAGTAGCATCAAGATCAACGCGGAGCGGGAAGGGAAGCAGACGCTACTGAAAGAAAGCGGCTATAATGCCCCCTACAAAGTGATCCATTACGGGGCCCGGCACCTGCACGAGCATCTGGAGCTCATCATTATGAGTGCTACTCCGGGTATCATGGAGGGAGACGAGATTGATATCTCGGTGAACGTGCATGAAGGGGCGCATCTGAAGCTTTTCACCCAATCCTTCAATAAGCTCCACCCCATGGAGAAAGGAGCCGTGCAAAGAACCCATGTGCAGGTAAAGAAGGACGGTATCTTCCGGTTTATCCCGCACCCTATCACGCCTTTTGCCAAGTCTGATTTCAAGGCAGTCAATGAAATCCACCTGGATGAAAGCGCTACCTTGATCTGGGGAGACATCATTGCCTCGGGGCGGGTGCATTCAGGGGAGTCGTTTGAATTTACGCGGCTGCACGTGGTCACCAAAATTTACCGCAACAAGAAGCTCGTGCTGCTGGATAACCAGTTGCTGGAGCCCGGCAGGCAACCCATGAAATCCATGCTATTCTTCGCGGGTTATACCCACCAGGCCACCTTGATCTACGTGTCTCCCTTTGCCGCCGAGCTGAAAGCCGAACTGGACGAGATTCTGGTGGAAGAGTATGAGCAGATTGACTTCGGGTTCACGCAGTGCGCTCCCAACGCGGTTATGTTGCGGGCCATGGGAGATGAGGGCGCCAAGCTGCACGATTGGCTGAGTGCCATGGGGCGGTTGTGCTGGGAGTTTACAAGGTACAAGCAAGGGCTGGAGGAAGAGGAACCGGAAATGGAGCAGGCTGCCGCGCCAAGTCCCGCAGAAGCAGCGCCTGTTCCTGAAAAACCGGCAAGGCGAACCGGGGCAAAACGCGTAAAAAAAGGAGCGCCGGCAAACAAGGCGGTCAAGCCAACGGTTGCCTCTCCTGAAACTCCCGCAGAAGATGCCCTGGAAAAGCTATTGACCCAGACCGAAGCCGTGGCAGCGCCATAAGGCCGAAGCCCAAGCAAGTGAAACCATGCACGAGATCTCCATTGTACGGAATGTCTTTGAAACGCTGCAGGAAACCTACCCTGACAAGTTTGACCGGATCACGAAAGTGCAGATAGAAGCAGGGCTGCTCAGCAACATTCAACCCATTCTGATTCAGAACGCTTTTGAGGCGCTGATCATGGAGGAGCCCGAACTGGCAGACATAGAACTGGAAGTCCTGCTACTGCCTATCATTGCCCATTGCGAGGTCTGCGACCAGGATTTTGAAGTGGTGCGGCATAAGTTTGTGTGTGCCTGCGGAACTCCTTCCAAGAACATAGTGCAGGGGGAAGAATTACAGATCAGCCGGATTGAATTCGTAGAGAATGAACCATAAGGCCTAACCTATACAAATATGAGTACACCATCCACGCCTAAAAGCAATAGAATGCCCGTAGGCTCTGTGCAATGTGATAATACTACTTTGAACCTGTTGAAAGCCAATGACTTCGTGGCCAAGGCGATCAGGGATAGGCTGCCAGAGGTGCTGGTCATCAACGTGTGTTCCTCGCCGGGCAGCGGCAAGACCACCCTCATGCAGGAAACGGGCAAGCGCCTGCGCGACAAGCTGAACATGGCCGTGCTAGTGGGTGACCCGGAAACCGACCGCGACGCGGTGCGCATGAAGGAGGTAGGGATCAACGCCCTGCAGATCGTGACGGGCGGCATGTGCCACATTGAGGCCCAGATGATCCTGCAAGCCCTGGACCACATTGACCTGACCGGCGTGGATCTGCTTTTTATCGAGAACGTGGGCAACTTGGTGTGTCCGGCGGCCTTTGACCTAGGCGAGGACATCCGGGTGACGGTGCTGGCGGCCACCGAGGGGGACGACAAACCCAAGAAGTACCCGCGCATGTTCCTGACCAGCGAGCTGATGGTGGTTTCCAAAGCCGACCTGCTGCCTTACGTGCCGTTCTCAATAGAGGCCGTTACCCAGGATGCCCGGGAGGTGAACCCCACCATTGAGGTAATGACCATCAGTAGCCTGAAAGGCGACGGCATGGACGAGTGGTGCAACTGGCTGTTGGCGAAGGTGCAGGAGAAGAAAGCCAAACTGGCAACGGTTTAACACAGCATGACTGTCCCTTTTGCGGTGCAAACGGAGCCCATTGTCGTGACGCAGGCGCTGGAGAACCTCCATGGTTTAGGTAACCGAACCATTGACTTCTTTGTGATAGAATGGTACGAGGCCTCCAAGTCCCGAATGAAAAAGAAGACGCGGGGCGGAATTGACGTGCTGGTAGAGAAGGCCCATAGAAGCGCCCTGGAAGACGGCGACTTGCTATACCTGTCAGAGGAGCGGGCAATCCTGCTAAAGATAAAGCCCTGCGATTGCGTGGTGCTGCGCCCCCAGAGCTTGCAGGAGGTAGGCACCCTCTGTTTTGAAATAGGCAACAAGCACGTCCCCATTTTTATCACCCATGAGAACGAGGTCTGTGTCGCCTATGATGCCCCGCTGTACCAGTTGCTGCTGAGCGGGGGATTCAGGGCCGAGATAGAGGAACGGGTGCTGCACCCCTCGCAGATGATCAAGGCCTATGGCAACAAAAGCCTGAAGTAAATGCGGCCTCTGCTCCAGATTGCCCGAAGCAGTTCTTCATGCGGTTGGATAGGGCAGACAGGGCAATAAGGAGCGAAAAATGGCTGAAAAGCTTTCATCGTGAACAGGAACAGGTAAGGATTATTACTCCTTTGCTAAAACCAATGACCCGGCTACAGTAGACTCACCACGCTAACAAACCCAGGTATGACCGCTTTGCTTTTATCTGCCATCACCATCAGTTTTCTGCACACGGTTTCGGGCCCAGACCATTACCTGCCGTTCATTGTGCTCTCAAGGTCCCGCAAATGGTCTATGTACAAGACTGTGGGCCTGACTATTGTTTGCGGACTGGGGCATATCTTCAGCTCTGTGGTGATAGGTATGATTGGGATTGCCTTGGGTTGGCAGTTAGCCAAGCTTACCTGGTTTCAGGGTATTCGGGGAGATATCTCCAGCTGGGCCTTGCTGTTGTTTGGGTTGATTTACCTAGCCTGGGGAATCTGGAAAGCGTATTCCAACCGGCCACACAAGCACTTTGATGTGCGGGATGACCATTTGTATGTTTACGAGCACCAGCACGGCAGCACAGTGTCTCCCCAGCAACTGATCAAAGTAACCCCGCTGATCCTCTTCGCCATCTTTGTCATGGGACCCAGTGAACCGCTGGTACCCCTGCTTTTCTATTCCGGCGCCAGCAGATCAGTCCTGGAAATAGGAACCGTGATTGCAGTTTTTGCTGTATCTACGGTGCTCACCATGCTGGCCATGGTGCTGCTAGGGCTGTACGGGTTCTCCATCTTCCAGACGTTTAGGTTAGAGCGTTACATCCATGCCATCAGCGGGGCCGTGGTCACCGTTTGCGGGGCCGGCATGCTGTTCTTCGGGTGGTAATTCATTTGCCCCTCATCCAGGAACCACAGGTTTTCATCTGGAACGGCTATTCTTTCTGACACAGACAATAGCGTGATTTGACAGCTGCCTTCCCGAATAGGGTAACTAAATTTCTTCCAGCGGCCAGCTCTGGCGCGAGGGTCCAGGATAGCCTCCATTTTAATTGTTGAGACAAGCCCAAAGGGGTAAACCAGATTATCTGGTTTGCCCCTTTTCCTTTCATGTTTGCTACTTCGTGCTCCTCTAAAACCAAGGTGACTGAGAACAGCATTTAAATTCGTTTATTTGTCCTTATGTCAACAAGCCAAGTCCTTCTCATTCTACTCAGCGGCCTGGGGGTGCTGCACGGGCTTCTTTTGGCGGCCTTTCTCTGGTTTTATTCCAAAGGGCCAAGCGTCTCTAATAGACTGTTGAGCGTGCTGCTGTTGGTTCTCTCTTTCAGGGTAGGCAAGTCGGTGATTCTTGAATTTGACAAGGACGTTTACCTGCAACTGATTTTTGCGGGGCTTGCCTCCCTGCTGCTGATTGGCCCTCTCTTTTACCTGTATACCAAATCGCTGCTGGAGAAATCAATACAACTCACCAAAGCCCACCTGCTGCATTTTGCCCCGTTCTTCCTGGGGCTGTCTTTCAGTGCCTGGACAAACCAGGAGAACGTGAAAAGGACACCCATTGCAGTGTTCGTTGTGCTTTTCGTGCTTTACTACGGGCACTACCTGGTCTATCTCTACCTCAGCTATCAGCAGCTAAAGAAGTATACTGCCTCTCCAGCAAGAAATGAGCCTGTGGTTCAATGGCTGCGCCTATTGCTGGGCGCGCTATTGGCGTTATGGGTAGTGTATGTCTTGAATTTGGTAGAGGAAAACATCCCCTACATCTTGGGGCCCATCCTTTACTCCATTATCGCCTATGGGGTCAGCTTTATAGCCATCAGGAAAGGGTACCTGGCGCAGCTGAACCTGGTCAAATACAAAACCACGCCCCTCTCTGAGGAGGAGATAGACCAGGTATATGGCCATTTAAAAAAGCTATTGGAAGAAAAGGAACTCTACAAAGATCCTGATCTGACCTTGGGTACCGTAAGCAAAGCCTTAAAGGTGAGCCCCCAGAAAATTTCCATGGCCGTGAACAGCCGGTCTGGGGCCAACTTCAACGGGTTCATCAATCAGTACCGCATCAGAAAAGCGCAGGCTCTCCTCAAGGACGAAAAAGCCCGGGAGTATACCATCGCGTCCATTGCCTTTGAGGTGGGCTTTAATAGCCTGACCAGTTTTAACACCGCTTTTAAGAAAGAAACGAATGAAACCCCTTCGGCCTACCGAAAGGGGATTACGCAACCGTGAATCCCGTATTTCGCCTGTTTTCTGAATTCCAGCCTTAATCCAGGGCCTGACAAAATGGTGATGCGCGATAGGTAAATGGTCATTTTGGAAGAACCGCGCCGGCTGTAGAGGTTGATTTGCATAAAAAAACAATTTTATGCCCATGAAAACCTTACTCCTTGCCGCGGTGCTTTTCATTACCGCTCTCACCGTTTCCGCCCAGGTAAAACCTTTCAAGTTTGAAGGGGCCAAGCGAAAGTACCTCCTGTACCTTCCCGAAAGTTACCAGCCTAATCCCAGCCAATCTTTTCCGTTGGTGTTCAATTTCCATGGCGGCGGTATGACCGTGGCCGAGCAGATGTTCTACTCCAGAATGAATGAGGCGGCGGAGAAGCATAACTTCATAGTGGTGTACCCGGCTGGGGTAAACCAGGACTGGAACGTTGGCTTTGACATGTCTTACCAGAAAGGCACCAATGACATCGGTTATATCAAAGCACTACTGGACACCCTCAAGCGGCAGTACCGCATAGACCAAAAAGCGGTTTTCGCGACGGGCCTTTCCCGGGGCGGGTTTTTCTGCCATCGGCTGGCCGCCGAGATGCCAGAGGCCTTTGCCGCCATCGCCTCTGTGGGTGGCCCTTTGCCGGACTCCGTGAAGTACTTCCATAAAAATCCTGGCCAGGTAAGTATGATGCAGGTGCACGGCACGGCAGACGAGGTGGTGAAGTACGACGGCAAAGCCACCGGATACGCCTCCGCGGATTCTACTTTCCACTACTGGATGGAGCGGAACCGACTGTCGGGCAAAAAGGAAACGAAGCAGGTGCTAAACGCCAATAAGAAAGACTCCACGTCCGTCATTATCAGAGAGGTCTCAGACAAGAACGCGTCTGTTGCTTTGGTGACCATTGAAAACGGTGGGCATACCTGGCCCGGCAGTGATTCTTTCAACATCGGCTATCCTCTAGGCCATACTACCAAGGAAATAGACATCAATGACACCATCTGGCGTTTCTTTGCCAAAAACAAAAAAAGATAAAGAAAACGCTACAGACTCAGCTTAGGTGGAGGAGTGATTTTGAGTAGGCAAAAGCTTCTAGTTAGAGGCAAAGACAGTGACAACTGTTCTATTGTCCAAAAGGAGACTTTTAGCCAGATCAGGAACAAGCCAAACCTGCTTGCTTTCTTCACTGTCATCCTGTTATTGTCCTCCTGGAAGGATCTTGTGGGCGAACGGCAGTAGCGTTACCCAAGGTGCTTTCCGATTGGCTCTGAAGATCCTTTCAGGATACTAATGAGACGGATGCTTTGATATTTCCTCTTACTAAAAAACTCCTGTTTTTGCCCTCATTTTCTTTTTTTGGTGCATAAACGAGGCAGCCAAATGGCGGAAGAAGGTACGCCTAAGCCATTAAATAGTAGTGCCCAGTTTAGAAAGTTAATCGCTTTGCAGGCTGGGCACTATTTCTGATAAATGGCCTTTCATTGCGCCTTGTTTGGTGCTGATGTGCAGCCAACTTCAGGGTAATACCGTGTTGGGCGTTTCAGTCCTGTTTTTAGGAAAATTACTTCTTTCCTTTGGCCAAGCCTGTTTCTGCCAGCAGCAGGAGCAACGCCCGTTGCGTGCCCAGGTGCGCGTTCTTCTTTACCCACCATTCTTCTAGCGCGTGTGCTCCGCCGCCGGTGCCGCCACTGCCAATGGTCACGGCCGGAACACCTTTGGAGAAGGGAATATTGGAGTTGGTAGAGCCTACCCGTAACGCAGGCTCGGTGCCCAGGAACCTGGTGGCCGCCACCGCGCGCTGAGCCAGGGCTACGGTGGGTTCCATGCCTCCGGCCGGACGTTCCCCGATCAGGTTTACCTCTACTTTCAGGTCCGGTCCGCTGCGTTTCATCTGGTTTTCTTCCTGAAGCGCCCGCTGCACGGCAGCCTGCAACAGGCGGTCAATGCCCGCTACCCTTTCCGGGCTTTCAGAGCGCATGTCTACCTCCATCCAAGACTCAAACGGAATGGAGTTCACCGAGGTGCCTCCGCCAATCACGCCCACGTTATAGGTGGTACGAATGCCCTCTCTGGTGAACTTGTCGGCGTCAACGGCAAAGTAGTGGATGGCCCGGCCCAAGGCATTGTGGGGGTTGACCAACCCGAAAGCGCCGGACGAGTGGCCGCCGGGCCCCTTGAAGGTGATGCGGTAGCGGCGCGAACCAAGGCCACGGTTGGTCACAGCCCCAATGCCCGTGCCGTCTACGGCTATATAAGAATCGATTTTGGGCCCTTTTTCTGAAAACAGGTGCTTAACGCCCCGCAGGTCTCCCAGGCCTTCCTCACCCACGGTGCCAATGAACAAGACGTCTGCCTCCGTTTCCAGGCCGGTTTTCTCTAATACCTTCAAAACCGAGAGCACCATGGCGAGGCCCCGGGTGTCATCAGCAATGCCGGGCGCCAGCAAGGTGTCTCCCCGTTGCTTTACTTTCACATCAGTGCCTTCGGGGAAGACCGTATCCAGGTGCGCTTCCATCACCACCGTTTTCCGGCCGTTTTTCCCTTTTCGGCGCGCTAACACATTGCCTACTTCATCTATCCACACGGAGTCTGCGCCCGCAGCCTGCAACATTTGGGCATACTTCTTTCCGCGGGCCTCTTCCTTGAAAGGAGGTGCCGGAATCTCTGTGAGCAGGATCAGGTCTTGCAGCGTTTCCGGCTCCAACTCCATGATCACCTTGAAAGCATTTTTGACTGCCGGGTTCTTGGCGAGGGCTTTGACCTCGTTCTCGTAGCGCTTGTCTACCGGAACAGGTTTCTCAGGGCTGGCTGTGGACTGAGCGAAAGCAGGAACGGCCAAGGTGAGGGCCAGCGTGACAGGCAACAGCCCGCGGCGGAGAAGTTTGGTAGTGTTGGTCATGGTAGTTGGTAAGCTTGCCTCCCGCAGAGGGAGGCGAGTTTCAGGAAAAAAGAAGCTAGGTGCACCCAAGCAGAAACTAAAGATACAGAGGCTGAGAAGAAAGGCAAACAGTTGTTTTGGGCCTACCAGAATAATAGTAGGCTATTTGTCTGAAGTGAAAGGTTTGAAAGATAAATGTCCTGCGTTTTTCTATAAAAAGGAATCTTATGTTTTATTGATTTGCCAATAAATACATCCTTCCTGGTAAATAATAAATTACCTAATTGTAGGTATTGAAGGACTGTTTAGGTTTTGCTAGTTTAGTGGAATTAAATAAGATATATAAGATTTAATTTTGATAAAGGGATGAAGAAATATGCTTTTAAAATTCAATGCTTTAAAATATAGGTCTGCCTTTTGAATGCAGAAAAGGCTAGTGCTCTACTAAAAATTTCTCTCTCCCTTTAGCCTCAGAACTTCCCTTGCAGAGGTTCTGAGCTTATCTTGTTGTTGTTTTAAGGAAATAAAAGTTGGTTGTATTTACTATTTTATGGGTTATCTGGTGGCTGAAAAATGTCCCAGTTAGACTAGTTGTTATTTCTGAATTGAATTAATACAGATAATAATTATAGGAGCCTTTTTGGCTAAAAATAAAGGATATATAAGTAAAAGAGCGCAGGCGGCCGGGTGGTCAGGCGGTTGGTAAAAATAAGGAAGGGTCGTGAGACTCCTGATTTAAGTGGCGATTCCTCATAGAAGGGAATGGAGGATAGGGTGCCTCATGATTGGATGCAGCTGGCCTGTTGATAGGCAAAAACAAGCTGCTCGTCAAAAAGAGCTGCTCGGGCCTCAGGTTACCGGTTCTTCGCAAGTGAATTTTGCCCTAACATTTCTGCTTCAAAGCCAGGAAGCGGGGTAGGGTTAGGCTTGCTGTTGTAGGTATCTCCCACCTTAACTATACTTCTGCTATGACCAACCTCTATTTAATGCAAGCCCGGCTACAAAAGCCTTTACTCCGTCAAGTAACACCCTCCCCCAGAAGCACCTCTGTGTCAAAGCGCCCCCCAAGCTTGACCAGGGTGCTTTGGTTGTTTTTGGGGATGTTCTTTGCCGGGCACCTATCCGCCTACGCCAGCGACCTCAAGTTCCTGGGGGGAAGTCTGAACTGGCGCGATGTCACCGAAATCAGCGTTGAATTTACGGTAACCCAGACTTGGCAAACCAGTGGCCCTCCTTCGGTAACGGTAGGGTCTGTTGTCACCACTGGGGCTTTGATTTTTGGCGATGGTACTTCGGAAATCATCAACCTGACCGTGACTTCTGTTAACCCAGATGAGAATTGGTTTACCGGGGAAGCGAAGATCAGGCACACCTATCCTAGCCGGGGAGCCACCTACTGGGCTTTCTTTGCCGGTTGCTGCCGCTCTGCTTCGCTGGTCAACAACGCCGGGCAGGGATATTACATAGGAAGCTCGGTGCCCGTCTCCCGGGGCATGTCGCCGCCGGCAGTCAACATGCCCCCCTTCATCAAGTTGCCCGCCGGGCAGGCGAATGCCCGCTTTCTGGTGCCAGGCCATGCGGGTGGAGGGCCTCCAGCCACCTTCAGCCTGGCAACCAGCGCCGACCTGAGAAGTGCATCCTTCAGCAATGCGCCTGGGCTGGAAGTTAATTCGTCTACTGGAGAAGTCACGTTTAACACGGTGGGTGCCTCAGCGGGGCAACGCTATAATGCAGTCATTAAAGTCAGTGGCCTTCGCTCAAGTGTGTTGGTAGACTTTGTCATCCAGATCACCGAAAGCATGTCTGGGCCAATCTTTGATTATAGCTTGACTCCGGCACATGGGAAAAGCTACACACTTGCACCGGGTGAAACCGTGCAATTCACTGTTCGGGCCGCAGCTCGCGATTCATCAGAAACTATTCAGCTAAAAGGCTTACGGCTACCTGCCGGAGCAACCCTGACGCCCACCTTGCCCGCCATAGGCAACCCGGTTCAGAGTGTGTTTTCCTGGACTCCATCGCGTTTTAGTTCCATGCCCCAAACAGTCTACTTTGTGGCAGAAGACTCTAAAGGCGGAACGGCACTGACCGGGGTTACTTTTTTCTTGAGATGTACCTTGGGGGCCGCTGCCAGTATCACCCATGTCTCCTGTGGAACAGGTGGTGCCGTCGACTTGAGCCTGATGGGAGGTTTGCCTCCCTACCGGGTTAGATGGACAGGGCCCAGAGGCTTCAGGGCCTTAACGGAAGATATCAGCGGCTTGGAGTCTGGTGCTTACTCGGTGACTGTCACTGATGCACAGGAGTGCGTTGTAAGCATGAACATCGAGATTACGGGCGAAGCCGATGTAACGCCGCCAGTGGTGCTGGCCAGTGGCTTTACGGTGGTGCTGGATAAGAACGGGCAAGCCAGCATTCAGCCCGAAGACGTGGACTATGGCAGCTTTGACACCTGCAGTGGCATTGCCTCCATGACCCTCAGCAAGACTACCTTTGACTGCGCTGACGTGGGCAACAACCCTGTGACGCTGACCGTGACAGACGGCAAGGGCAACTCGGCTTCGCAGACCGTTACCATTGTGGTGCAGGACAAGGAGTTGCCTACGCTGCGGGTGGCGCGAAAAACTGTATACCTGGTCAACGGGAAAGCCACCCTCCGGCCCGAGGAAATTGACCAGGGCACGAGCGATAACTGCGGCATTGCCTCCTTGAGCATCAGCCGCACCACCTTTACCTGCACAGACCTTGACCCGCGCCATGATGGCTTCTTCCCTATCACCTTCACCGCTACCGACATTCACGGCAATTCCGTTAGCACCACCGTCTTCCTGACCTTGGTAGATGCAACGCCGCCAACGGTACTTGGGGCTGGTTTTGCGGTGGCGTTAGTGGACGGCAAGGCCATTATCCAACCCGAGGATGTGGATTATGGCAGTTTTGATGATTGCGGTGTTGCCTCCATGAGCTTGAGCAAAACCTCGTTCACCTGCGCCGACCTAGGACCTAATGACGTTACGCTAACGGTAAGGGACCATAGCGGCAACTCCACCAGTGCTGTTGTGACGATCAACATAACCGGCAGTTGCCCTGCTACGACCAGTGTAGCTGCCAGCGGCATAACCTCGAAGGGGCAAGAAGACCAGGCCCTGGTGTTCCGAGCCTACCCTAACCCTGTCATGGACCAAGCCACTATCCACTTCCGGTCGCCGGAAGGTGCCAACACCAAGTTGCTGGTATATAACAGCCTGGGCAGTCTAGTAGCCACCCTCTTTGAGGGCCAAACTGAAAGTGGCCAGGATTATCAAGTCACCCTTGATTCCCGCACCTTGGCCAGCGGGGTATATTTCTGTCGCCTTATCCAAGGCGGCAAGGTAACCCACCTGCGGGTGCTTGTGGATAAATAAGAGTTACCAGGATCATCCGTGTCTTGCATTCCAGCAGAGGGCTGTCTTATCGCTATCAGTAGACAGGACAGCCCTCTCAGCAGGGAAAGAAGACTTAAGCCGCCATTTTCTGGCAGGAACCATGGTAGAAGCAAGGTGCTTCTATTGGTATTGACTTATATAAAGCAAAAAAGGCTAAAGGTTAGGTGGGAACATGAGACCATGTTTCCACCTAACCTTTAGCCTTTTTCTCTGGGTGCCGAGGCAACTTTTGGATCTTTACTATCCTGGGTTCACGGTAAAAGACGTAGCCAAGAAAGCCCCACTGTCTGGTGGGCTGAATTCCTCTTAAGGTGCCTGCGGGGCGGTTTGGTTGGTATTCAAGTCTTTGGTCTCAAGAGGAACGAAGGTGAACATCCACTTGACGGGGTTCTGCCAGTCTTTGCCTTTGAAGCTCCCCACCGGCACTTTCACCAGAACCGTGTTCCAGCCTTTCTTTACTGGGGCGGTCACCGGCGCTCTAAAGGAATACCCTTCGTCTAGAAGCGGGATTTCTGCGTTTCCTTTCTGGCCCGGGCGCTTCCATTTGGGTGGATTCATGCGGGTTCCGTTCAGGAAGATGGCGCTGCTCCGGTCGTCCCAGGTGCCTTGGGCGGGCGAATCAGAATTATAAGACCGCGACAGATCCTGGAAGCCTACCCAGAAATGGCCTGTGGTGTCTGCATCGCTCCAGAACCGGGTGGTGGCGTACCAGGTGCTGTTCTCCTCCGGCTTGGCCAGGGCGCCTTTCACCAACGGGTCCCAGAAGTGCCGCAACACCACTGTTCCACCCACGGCCTTAGCGGCAGGATCCTTTCCTTTGAACCCTTTCTTCTCAGGCGCAAACGAGGCCGAAAGGTTGCCTTTGTTCTTGTAGGGGCCAAACAGTTCCCAGGTGGTCTCGGCCTGGGCGGCATAAGGGAATGGCAAGCCAGCGAAGTAAGATTTCTGGTGGTTGCGCAGGCGATGGTCAAATTCCTGGAACGCCTGCACGCGCGCGGGTTCGTCGGCCGGTACGTTGGTGATCCAGCCGGCATGGCCGCCGCCTTTCCAGCTGCGCTCCGCGAAGGCCAGCATGCCTGGGTACACTGGGTTCAGGCGAAGCACATCTTCCTGCTGGATCACGTTGCGGTCATTCCAGACGCAGAGGGTGCCGCCTAAAACGGCGTTGTCACCAGCCACCCGGTCACCGATCTGCCGGCTAAAGATGGTAGTCACGGCCTCCAGAGGATCCATGTGGTTCAGGTAGAGGTGGCGGGACTCAATGTAGGTATGTTTGGGGTTGGTAGCGCCTTCTTTCATCCAGAGCTGCCGGATGGTGTTGTCGGCCAGGTTTCCGCCCGGCTCCCAGCCAATGGTTTTCTTACCCCGGGCATGCAGCCAGGCGGTTACCTGGGGCAGGAAGTCTGGGTTGGTGATCTTTACCTCGTCTCCACCGATGTGCACATACGGCACGTCATAGGTGTCACAGAAGTCCGTGAGGATGTTCTTGAGGTACGCCAGCCCTTCTTTGCTTTGCATGTCTGCGCCCATGGCGCGGGTAAAGGCAGCGCTGTGGCCCGGCATATCAATCTCCGGCACCAGGGTGATGTGCCGGTCTTTGCAGTACTGGATCAATTCCTTCATCTCCGCCACGCTGTAAAAGGCACCCTTGTTGCGGGTCATGTGCTCCGGAGCAGTGAGTTGCGGGTAACGGGGCACTTCCAGACGCCAGGCAATGTCTTCGGTGAGGTGGAAATGGAAGATGTTGTACTTGTACCGGGCCATGATGTCTATCTGCTCTTTGAGCAGCTCCATGGTCTGGAAGTTACGGCCCACATCTACCATGTAGCCCCGCCAGCCGAAGGCCGGCCAATCCAGCACCTGGCACCCGGGGATAAAGGCATTGTCGCGCATGAGCTGGGAAAGCGTTTGCAGGCCGTTGAAGATCCCATGGGGCGTATTCGCTTTTAGTTCTACCTGATCCTGGTTCACTGACAGGGTATAGGCTTCTTCTGCCTGGCGGGGGGCATCTGTTTTCGCCAGTGCCAGGACGATGTGTGGCTCACCTGATGCCGCCTTTTGCTTTAGCTGTACCTTCAGGCCGCGGGCGGCCAGCATGGCTTTCAGGCGCTCGCCCTCTGCCTGAAGCGTAGGGCTTTGCACTACAATGGCGGTGGCCTGGTAAAGCGGAAAAGACTGGTTTGTCCATTGCAGTTGCTGGGGTTCCGGAAGAATGGCGGGCTTGGGCAACAGGTCATAGACCTCGTCAAAAACTAGGTGCTTCCAGAGCATATAGCCGTCGCCGTTCAGGTGCAGGCCGTCATTGGTGTATTTGGCGTTGAGTTTGCCGGTTTCGTCAGAGAAAGGGGTGTGCAGGTCAAGGTACGTGTAGCCCTGTTTGGCCGCATTCGCGTTTAGCTGCGCATTCACCTTTTTGATGAGTTCCGCCTTGCTGGTATGGCCGCTAAACTTATTGAACCGGTTGTTCACCGGCAAGATGCTTTGCACATACAAGCGGGTGGCCGGGGTTTGGCCTTTGAGGTAATCTGCAATCCAGGAGATGTTCTTCAGCAGGCTGTCAGCCGACTTTCCCTGGGCCAGGTCATTCGTCCCGATCAGCAGGAACACCTTCTCCGGTTTGCGTTGGGCTACTTCCTTGAGGCGGTAGATTATCCCGGCCGAGATATCACCGCTGATGCCCCGGTTCTTCACGCGGGTATCCTGGAACAACTCGGCCCACTCGCCGCCGTCACTGATGCTGTTGCCCAGGAAGATGATGTCTCCAGGAGTTTGGGGCAGGTTTTTGAAGTGGGTGGCCCGCTGGTGGTAATAGGTAGAGAACAGGCTGTCGGCCAGCTGCCCTGGTTTTACCTGCGCTCCGGCGGTACCGCCAAGGAACATGAGAAGGAGGAGAAGAAGCTTTCGCATGGGTGTAGAGGAAGATTAGAGAATTCTGGAGATGCCTTGGCGTAAAGTGGGGTTTGCTTTAAATCTTTTTTAAGCGGAACAGCTTGGTTTCATGCGACTGCACCTGCCCTTTCCACTTTTGGCCTTTGCCTACTGTTTTGTGCGCCCACAGGTCTCTTACCTCATAGGTGCCCTTCAGGCCCAGGTCTGCCCAGTTGAGGCTGTAGTTCTTGGCCTGGCCGGCGCGGTTCAGGATGGCCACGGCGTATTCCCCGTTCTGTAGCGGCTTCACAAACACGTTCCACGTGTCGTTCTTTATCTTCCGCTCAGCCTGCTTGCCCAGTGGGTCCTGGTTTACGGCGATCACTTCCTTGTTCAGGAGAATGCGCTTGGTGGCCTCGTTCATGTTACGCACGTCATTGGTGGCAATCAACGGAGCAGCCATGATGCTCCACAAACTCATTTGGCTTTGGTATTCGGTGTCGGTCATGCCTATGCCGCCCAGGTCACCGGAGGGGCCTTTCTTGCCGTAGAGACCCACCACCAGCATGTCCGGGTCATTCCAGCGGCCGGGGCCGGCGTAGGCGTGGAGGTCAGCGTTGATGTCCAGGATGTCCAGGATGCCTTCTGCGTTCTCCTGGTTGCTCAGGTTCTTCCACTTGTCGCGCACGTCATAGGTGGTGCGCCACAACTGCCCACCGGCTTCAGCGGCCCAGTGCCAGGGTTTGCGCTGGCCCCACTCGCAGATGCTGAAGGTGATCTCGCGGCCGCTCTTGCGCAGGGCATTGGCCATTTTGGTGTAGCGGTCCACCGCCGTAGCCGAGTCTTTGGGGGCATGGCAGTAATCATACTTAAGGTAATCCACGTTCCAGGAGGCAAAGGTCTTGGCATCCTGCTCCTCAAAACCCAGACTGGCCGTATAGCCGGCACAGGTCAGGAGGGCAGCGTCAGAATAGATACCCAATTTGATGCCTTTGCTGTGCACGTAGTCGGCCAAGGCCTTGATGCCGGAAGGGAACTTCTTGGGGTCTGCGATGATGTTGTTGCGGTTGTCGCGGCCACCTTGCCAGCCATCGTCAATCATGAGGTAGTTGTAGCCGGCCGCCACCATGCCAGAGGAAACCATCGCATCTGCCATCTCCCTTAGGTCTTTCTCGTTGATGTTGTCCCCGAAGTAGTTCCAGGTCATCCAGCCCATGGGTGGGGTGGGCTCTAAAACTTTCTTCTGCTGGGCAGAGGCAACGCATACAGTCAGGCAGAGCACGAAAAGTAGGGTAATCTTTCTCATAAAGGTGGTGGGACAGGGTTGTTTCAATGGGGGAACTTGAGTGAGTTATAAATCAAAAAGGCTAGGGATACTCAAAGGGTGCTTTGGTTACAGTTTATGCAGCGAAGCTTTGGCCGTGGCCACCAATGCAGCCGCTGCCGTGTTGTTTAGACCCTTGATTTCAAAGGCTGCCAGCAGTTTGTCCAGCTCCTGCAGCTTGGCCAGGTTGCCGGTGCGGGAGAACTCCTCGCGCAGCAGGCGTATTTTCTCAAAGTCCTGGATTCCCTCTATCAGTTTCTCAAACCGGATGGAGGTAAGCGGACCGGGATACACCTGGTAGGTGTCACCGGCGGGCCAGGTTTTGAACCGGCTGTCCTGCAGCGGGTGTTCTACCCAACTGTTGTAGGCCCAGCGCAGATAGCCCGTAAAGCCCTGTGCCGCCGCATACCATCCTAGCCAAGTATGTTCGGCTGGCGGGGAGAAGGTGAAACCGTTGGGGTAGGCTTCCTCGCAGCTGGTATAAAAGGTGCTGGGCTTTCCGCTGGCTTTGCGTGCCTGCCGCACCTGTTCTTCAAACTTCCACTTAGAGGCGATGCTGTAGTCAAAGATGTCTTTTTCTATTTCTGGGTGGTAAATGCCGGCCAGGGCGATCTTCCAGTCAGGGTCAGTTTCTTTCAGGAGCTTGATCACGGCCTGCATATCGGCCAGAGGCCGCTCATCCATGGCAATGGAGGTGATGGAAAACCAGCCTTTCTCTTTCAGGTGCCCCGCGAAATCCCGGAGCATGTGGCCCCAGAAGGCGTTGTAGGCGGGGGTGCCGGCTTTGGCGGCGAATACCGTGTCTTTTCCAGTGGCCTCGTCAAAGTAAGCAAAGGCCATCTTCCAGGGTACCATGGTGTAGCAGTTAATACGCTTGTTGATTCCGGTGGACATCACAAAGGAGACATACTGGTCAAAGAGGCGATAGTCATAGGCCCAGGTGCCGTCTTTGCGCTTCGTCCACTTGATCAGGCTCGGAAAATCGTCGTAGGTCTGGTGGTTCCAGGGTTCATGGATGATGCTGGCGGTAATGGTCTTCTGTCCGGCGGCGGCCAGCATGGTGAAGTAGGGCCGCATGTGGGTGTAATGTTCCTGGCTCCAGAGCGGTACCCCGTGTACCCGGGCAACGGCGGCCGGGTGCTGCCAAAGGTCCAGGTCAAACGCCCAGTCAGCGGGCGGCGGCAACTCACGCTCCTGCACGGTGAGGGAGATGTCTAGCTTGTAGGATTTTTTGGCCTGGACAATAACTGTTCCTTTGTAGGTGCCGGCGGGGGTGTTCCCAGGCACGTTTATGCTTAACCAAACAGGCTGCACGGTATTGGCAGCCACCGCGGTGACGGCGGCCGTGTCAATAGGGTCGGCTACGAGAGAGGAGTCAAAGTCGGTGGTTTTGCGGTGGCCGCAGCCCTTCCCGAACTCGTCGGTGATAACGTACCGGACAGCGCCCGCGGTGAGGTGAGAGGCCGCTATACGGTTTCCCTTCCCGTCTTCCAGCGCGGAGAAGCTTACCTTAAGTTTGGGTATCTTTTTGTTCGCCCAGACGAGCACCTGCGTGTGTACTTTTTCGCCTTTCCAGGCAATTGGGTTCCATTTGGTTTGTTGCGGCACTTGTGGCACCTGGTCTTGGGCAAAACGTGTGTCGCTGCTGGCAAAACTCACGTTGACCGGCTTTCTGAGAGCAGCCCAGGCACTCTTGCCTTTTTGCTGCGCGCGCAGGGAGGTGCCGGCCAGCACCAGGCAAAGAATGAAGGAAAGTAATAGGGTTCTTCTCATGTAAACTACAGCGTAACTAGCTCAAAGGCTTTATTTATGCATTGAAGGCGGTGATAACTGCCTCCTTTTTAAGGTTCTTTTCTCTATAGACCGCCATTTGGGGTGCTTTCTGGAGTACAAGTCAAACCTGGTCGTTTAACCAAGCCCTGCCAAAGCCAGAAAGCCTCCAGTAGGCATAGTTTCTAGGCTGTTATTCTGAAAAGTGCTTGGAAACAGATTAATATGATGCGTTTTCGAAGACGCTGTCAAATATAGAAGATTAATTAACTCTGGTCGCTTATATAATTCTCTCCAATTGCTTTATTTTCTCTTTATATGTACTACTTATTAGGGCGTTTTACTGCCGAAAAACCAAAATCATGGCCATGACAAGTGACTTGTCTTCTGCAGTTGCCCTTTTAAAGGAATGGCAACTACTTTTCCCATTTCTAAAATTCCGAAATGGCAAAGAAAGGCTTAAAATAGACAATGTTTTCGTAAACGCAAAAGATTGTCTAATCTGTCAGGGGGGCTTGCGACAAAGGAACCAAGGTCTACAGACACGAAATTTCAGGCCTAAGGGATCCTCCAGGCCTTTCTTTTCTGAGTGCAAGACTACCACGTTTGTCTGACTTAAGGAGTAGGGCTAGAGGATCCTCTTCATTAGGTGGTCCAGTTGCTTTGGGCTGCTGCCCGAGTCCACGCAAGAACTGCGGTGCTCGCTGATGCACTGCGTATATTCTGCTACGGAGAAATGACCTTCTCCTACATCGTATGCTGGAGAGGGTTTTTGGGTGGTTGTAGGCGATGAATGGTTGAATAGAGGATGTGGATCTTAACGAAACGGAGCAAAGAAGCCTGCTGGGCTCGGTAATCTTAAAAAGTCTTGGGGAATTGGAAGGCTGCCTGCTGTCGCCACGACTTTGCCTTAAAGCGCTTGGGCAAGGGGGCTTGCCCCAAAGAAGCAGCGGAGTGTCAGCAGTGTCCTTATTGATGAAATAGGGGAGATTTTTGGAAAGTAGGCCCTAAACGATCTGCCCATTAGCGCAGGGAAAAGACCATAGAAAGCCCGCCCAGCAAAAGCCAAAAAAGGCGAATAGCGGGTCTTTTCTGTTTTTCAGCCTAAAAACAGGGCCACAGCATTTGAGCTCAAGGTAGTGCCCTTCTGGGGCTAAGGCAGGTTTTAACTTCCTGGGTTGTATTTTCTGAGGTCAGGCTGAACGTTGGGCTCCTTTAGGCCTTCCTTTCCGGCCTAAAGGAGCGTTTTAGGGCTGTTTTCTTCCAAAGCCCCTGTAAATGGACGTTAGCAGGGGCTTTGGAAGGAAGGAAAAGGAGGCCATTGGAAGTTTCAGATACCAGTGGTCTTGGCCATCAAAGATTAGACTACCTTAATCACAGTCCAGTTTCACAGAGCCATCTTTCTCCTTTTTCTTGATGGTCACAATAGAGTTCGCAATGCAGCACTTCTTCTTTCCTTCACTGAAAGGATACTCCTCGTCTTTGACGATGCCCATGGTTGGGTCACTGTCTAATGCTCTTACAATGCCCGTGCATTTTTTCTCTTTTTCATTCTTCTTGGTGATGGGCGAGACGGTAATGACTGTTCCTCTTGGCATAACTATATGGGTTAATGGTTTATAAAAGGTTAGATGCGATATTTATTTCCTAAAGGAAGATAAAGGAAAAATGGGTAGTTAAAAAGCTTAATATCAATGGATTGGAAGGGGGAGGTGCTGGTGGGAAGTGGACGGGCGCGAATGTGAAGCCAATATGGCTTTTCAAGCGTGAATCAGGTTGAAAGGACAGAGGGTAAATGGGTTTTATAATGTGTATATGAAAAATTTAATATACAACTACTGCCTCCTGGTGTACTGCCTCCTGGTGATCTGGTCCTGCGCCGCTGTCTTAACTGCCAGAGATTTTGCAGATGGCAGGCCACCGGAATTTTCTATGGGGAGATTCTTCTTAGGTGGAGCATTGTTTTTAAGCTTTTTTGCCTACCTTCTATAGCTAAAACAAGATGATGATGAAGCACCTTCTAGCGCTGTTCTTCTGTGTTGTTATCCTTTTTTCGGCGGCGGCCCAGCAGACGCAGAAACCTGTCCTGCACGGCAAGAACTGGATGGCTATCACCGGCAAGCCCTTGGCGGCCACCGCCGGAGCCATGACGTTCCAGAAAGGCGGGAATGCGGTAGATGCGGCCTGTGCCATGCTGGCGGCTACCTGTACCATGTGGGATGTCCTGAGTTGGGGCGGGGAAACCCAGGCGCTTCTCTACAACCCTAAAACCAAGAAAGTCATCGCCCTCAATGCCATGGGGGTGGCGCCTACCGGGGCCACAGCCGCGTTCTTCAAAGGAAAAGGCTATCAGTTCCCTCCGGAGCACGGCCCGTTGGCGGCCACCACCCCGGGCACCCCGGGCGGCCTGATGCACCTGCTGGCAAACTACGGGACCCTGAGCCTGGAGCAGGTGCTGGCGCCGGCCATGGAGATGGCGGCCGGCTACCCCATTGAGGCGCAGACCGCCAACAGCTTTGAGCGGGAGAAAGAGCGCCTGAAGCAATGGCCCTATAGCAAAAAAGTGTTTCTGCCCCATCTGGGCCAGAAAAGGGAAGCCCCGGAGGCCGGGGAGATCTTTGTGCAGAAAGACCTGCTGGCCACCCTCACCAAACTGGTAGAGGCCGAAAAGAACGCCCTTCAGCAAGGCAAATCCCGCAAGGAAGCCATCATGGCCGCCTATGCCCGGTTCTACACTGGCGACATCGCGCAGGAGTTTGTGCGGGGCTGCCAGGAGCAGGGCGGCTTGATCACGATGCAGGATCTGGCCAAATGGAAGCCCCTGGAAGAAGAACCCCTCTCGGTGAATTACCGCGGAATAGACGTGTACAAGCTGCAGCAGTGGACGCAGGGCCCCGTGCTGCTGCAGGCGCTGAACGTGTTGGAGAACTTTGACCTGAAAGGCATGGGGTACAACAGTGCCAAATACATCCACACCCTGTACCAAGCCATGAACCTCACCTTCGCCGACCGGGATTTCTACTACGGTGATCCCGCTTTTGCGCCGAAGGAGCCCATGAAAGGTCTCTTGAGCAAGGCCTACGCCAAGCAGCGGGCCTCCCTGATCCAGTTTGACAAGAACAACCCCGGCATTGGCCCGGGTGATCCGTATCCGTTTGAAGGCAAAGGCCTCAAAAACCCGTATCTGAAACTTCTTAAGCAGAGAGGATATGAGATGGATACCACCAAACGCAACTTCGCGCCTACGCATGACATTAGAAACGGGTCTTCCATGGTGGACTACCAGCAGCGGTTATGGCTGGGTACCACCACCATGGAGGCGGCTGATAAAGAAGGCTGGGTTGTCTCCATTACCCCCAGCGGAGGCTGGAACCCGGCCTGTATTGCCGGTAACACGGGGGTAGGCATGAGCCAGCGCATGCAGAGCTTTGTGCTGGATGCCACCTTGAACCCCTTCAATGTGGTAGAGCCGGGCAAGAGGCCGCGGGTCACCTTGACACCCTCCATGGCGCTCAAAGACGGCAAGCCCTTCCTTTCCTTCGCGGTGCAGGGCGGTGATACCCAGGATCAGAACCTGCTCCAGTTCTTTTTGAACGTAGCCGACTTCGGGATGAATGTGCAGCAGGCGGCCGAGGCAGCCAACTTCAACACAAACCAGCTCTGGCTGTCACTGGGAGGCGCCAAGATGGACGACCGCAAGCCCAAGCCCGGCCACATCCTGCTCCATGACAGCACCCCGGAAGGGGTGCGGAGCCAGCTGAAGAAGATGGGCTACATCATGAGTTTTGATGACCGTACCAGCGGCCCCATCAACGCCATCTACTTTGACTGGAAACACGGCAGTTTCTGGGGAGGCTCCAGTAACCACGGCGAAGACTACGGCATTGGCTGGTAACGTTTACCGGTTGTTTTGTTGAAAACAGCCTGAAAGCATGGCTTAAGCGGGAAGCAGCACAAGGGGAGAGGTGCCATTTTCCGGCTGTTTTCTGCAAACCCCGCCTAAAACCAGAGCTTGCAAGAAGATGGCAGACGTGGCCAAGGCCTCTGCCGGGAATCGTGACGCCAAGCTTCCTTGTTTTCTTCCCTGACCCTGCCAGTAAACCGCCTGGGGTAGGGCTGCCCGCTGCTGTTCTTTGCCGGAACAGCAGCGGGTTTTCTGTTTTTGGCCCTTATTTGGTAAAACAAAGCCTAAACGCCTGGCTTTATCCTCTTCTTCGCCGCTTGGCCATTCCTCCTTTTGCCTTCTTCCCTTTAGGCGCGAACCCCAGGCCAAGGCAAGTGGTGCCTTCCTATGCTGAGAGTTTCTCCGGTGGCGGGTGGCGGGCAGGTTAACACAATGCATTTTTATCTCTGTGATATTGTATTTTATTTGATAAATTTGTGAACGCATAAAAATTTGTATTATAGCTATTTAACCAGAAGCGGTTAAACCGCTTTGAATTTCCTGCTGGCAAAGAAAATTCTTATTTATAAATACCTTAGGCAGTGGGTGTAAGTAAGGTTATATCATAATATGTATACTATTTATTACAATATATATCAATTAGTTACAATTGGATTAATACTCCAAGAAGTGGTTAAGTGAACTTGGGGGAGAGTGCATGAAAATACGGTTACTACTACTCTTATTCTTTCTGTTTTTCTGGTCTGGGTCTTTTGGTCAGGTGGCGCCTGTTTTGAAGGCCTTGCAGGGCGTGTCCGTAGCCGGTGGGGCAGGGTATGAGAGCAAGGGCGGCAGCAAGGTGGGCAAACGGATCCTGCCCTCGGCGGCCACGGCGCAGGAGTCATGGGCCGAGGTGGAGCGGGTGTACCAGGAACTGAAGGGCCAAAAGCCAACGGCCACCCTAACGGGCGAAGGTTTGTCGGGTGCCCAGCTGTTGCCGGGTGTGTACCGGGTAAAAGGCAATGCCCACCTTAAAAAGACCATGGAACTCATGGGAAGCAAATTCCCCGGGGGCGTCTTCATATTTCAGGTGGAAGGAGATTTAACCCTTGATCCTTCGGTGGCGGTAGCGCTTCGGCAGGGCATCAGGGCCAGGAATGTATTCTGGCAGGTAGCCGGTAACGTGCAGGTAGGGGCCAAAAGCTCCCTGGCGGGAACAGTGGTGGCCGCGGGCAATATCTCCGCCGGAAAAGAGGCCCAGGTAGAAGGCAAACTCTTGACCAAAGCGGGCAAAGTAGCCCTTTCCAATACCCAGGTGGGGGAATTGCGCACCGGCACGAACACCTCTGATCTGGAAGTGAAGTACGAGGCTAGCTCTGGTCCTTACCGGGTGGGTTTAGTGGTGACCTATACCGTTACCCTCAAGAACCTGGGCCCGCATGATGAAACCAACGTGGTGCTGAACTTTGAGACCACCTCCGGTATCCAGCTTCTGAGTGCGGTTACTTCCACCGGTTCATTGTTTGATCTGCTGCGCCGGGAATGGGTCATAGACGAATTTGCCAGCGGCAGCACCGCCACCATGGTGGTGAAAGGCAGTATCCTTAAACCAGAGTTCTCTTCCAGTATTGTCACCGTGACCGGCAACGGCAGAGACCCCAACATTCTGAATAACACCGCAGAGGGCTCTATCTGTGCCACGCCGTCGCAGCCCGGGCCCATTACCGGTTTAACCTCCCTTTGCGTAAATACCACCGGAAACGTCTACCGCATTGCGCCCTTGCTGGGAACCCGTAAATACACCTGGACCCTGCCGCCGGGCTGGACCATCACCTCCGGGGAAGACACCAACGTCATCACGGTTTCCACCGGCGCTGCTGAGGCCAACGGCACCATCTCTGTCAGGGCCGTGAACGCCTGCGGCGAAGGGCCGGAGTCTGTCCTGGATGTGAGTACCGTTTCCTTTCCCCCTCCCATGCCTTCGGCGATCACCGGGCCTTCAGACGTCTGTGTGGGCCAACGCGATATCATCTTTTCCATTCCTGCTATTGCCAGTGCCGTCTCCTATACCTGGGATCTGCCCTTGGGGTGGACCATTGTGAAGGGACATAACTCCCCTACCGTGACGGTAAATGCCGGCCTCTGGGGAGGAGACGTGAAAGTAACCGCCGAGAATGGCTGCGGGAAGAGCGCCAGTGCCAAAATCAAGGTAGACCTTTCTCCTGCCGCGCCGCAGCGCCCGGAGTCCATCTCGGGCCCAGAACAGGTGTGTGCCAATTCCACGGGGAACACCTACCAGATTGCCGCAGTGCCCTTTGCCACCAGCTACACCTGGGTAGTGCCCACCGGTTGGGCTATTGAAAGAGGCCAGGGTTCGGCCACCGTAGTAGTGCGGTCAGGCACCACCCCCGGACAGATCACCGTGAAAGCCCAGAACAGTTGCGGCATCAGCATGGCTACCACGCTGCCGGTAGGAATTTCCGCTGCGGCGCCTACTGTAGGAACCATTCTCGGAGAAACCGCCCTCTGTTCTTCCACCGCCAGCCACACCTATTCCCTGCGAGGGATGGAAGAAGCCACCACCTTTGTCTGGACCGTCCCCGCCGACTGGCAAATCCTGTCAGGCCACGGTTCCCGCACCATTGAAGTGCGGGCAGGCTCCGGCGGAGAAGTGAAAGTAGTAGCATCCAATGCCTGCGGTCAGGCTGCCCCCCTTGTCCTGAATGTATCGGTTAACTCGGGGCCGCCCGTGATGCCGGGGATCGTGAGTGGGCTGAGTGCGCCGTGCAGCGGGCAAGAAGGATTGGTGTATTCGGTTGTCCCCGTGGCCAACACTACCGGCTATACTTGGACGGTTCCCG
Source organism: Rufibacter glacialis (assembly GCF_008271745.1). GTDB lineage: Bacteria > Bacteroidota > Bacteroidia > Cytophagales > Hymenobacteraceae > Nibribacter > Nibribacter glacialis. The sequence continues at coordinate 92,998 of NZ_VKKZ01000024.1, forward strand.
CCGGCTGGACCATTGTCTCTGGGCAGGGAGAACCCTCCATCAGAGTAAAAGCTGGCGCAGCGGCCGGTGAGATTTCAGTGACGGCGAGCAACGGTTGCGGTAGCACTACGGCCAGGGTTTTACCGGTTACTCCCGCCCAGGCGGCTCCGGTAGCACCGGCGGCCATTGCCGGGGAAACCGTGCCTTGTATTGGCGCACGACAAACCTATTCAGTTCCCAATCCTGTAGCAGGTGTTACCTATACCTGGTCCTTGCCCACCGGCTGGACAATGATTTCAGAGCAAGGCTCTAGCACGATGGTCGTGACTGCCAGCACCGCCTCAGGCCAGGTGACGGTGACGGCCAGCAACCAGTGCGGCATGAGTGCCCCCACCAGTTTAGCCGTTTGGCCAACGGGCAGTGTGCCGGCCTTGGCAGGAACCATTCAGGGAGAGGGAGCCGTGTGCGCCTCTACGCAAGACCTTACCTACAGCATCATCTCATCTAATGCCGCTTCTACTTTTAACTGGCAGGTGCCGGCCGGCTGGAACATTGTCAAAGGCCAGGGCACTCCTGAGATCAAGGTGACAGCGGGCAGTACCGGTGGAAACATCACAGTCTCAGCGGTAAACGGTTGCGGGCAGAGTGATATCCGTACGTTGGCAGTAGCCGTTTCCGCATCTATTCCAACCACTGCCGGGCAAATCGCTGGGCCGGCTACGTTGTGTGCCTCAGCAGGGGAAGTGACCTACCGGGTGCCTGAAGCAGGAGGCAACAGTTTCACGTGGTCAGTGCCGGAAGGCTGGGCTATTGTGCGCGGACAGGGCTCCAATGCGGTAGTTGTTCTGGTTGGGGCTACAGCAGGGGAAATCAAGGTGCAGGCCAGGAATGCCTGCGGAACCAGTGCGGCCTCTGTGCTGGCGGTGCGTATCTCCACCTCGGCCCCGGCCGCTGTGGGCCCGGTATCAGGAGAACAGGCTTTCTGTGCTTCCCCCACGTCCCGTACCTATTCAGTGGCCGAAGTGACCGGTGCCACGGCGTACACCTGGCACCTTCCGGCGGGTTGGGAGATCCTTACTGGCCATGGCACAAAGGCAATCAATGTGCGGCCGGGGGCAACGGGAGGCTATGTGAAAGTGGTAGCCTCTAATGACTGCGGTGCCCGCGCAGACTCTACCTTAGTAACCGTCTCGCAACCGCTCAGTACGGCACCTTTTAGCATTTCTGGCGCCAAAGCCGCCTGTTCTTCCGGGGAACCCATTACCTACACGGTTCCCAACGTTCCGGGTGCCACCCACTATACCTGGAGTGTTCCGGCGGGCTGGCAAATCCTGGAAGGCCAAAATGGCACCACCCTTCGGGTGAAGCCAGGAACAGGGGCGGGCACGGTTTCTTTGGTAGCCACCAACGCGTGCGGAACCAGCGCCAGCGCCTCCTTACCGGTTACTATTTCAGACAACTCTCCCTTGGTACTAGGTGCCATCACGGGGCAATCCGTGACCTGTACTACCTCAAGAGTGACCTACCAGGTACCCGCAGATGCCAGCGTGAATACGTATACCTGGTCGGTACCTGCCGGTTGGCGAATTGAGTCAGGACATGGGACCCATTCTATTACCGTGCTTCCGGGGGCTACCGCCGGTCTGGTGAGCGTGATTGGTGTAAATGGCTGCGGAGTAACTTCTTCCCCAAGCACCCTGCACGTGCAGGTACAAGCAGAGCTGCCTTTGCGGCCCAACCCAATTCATGTGAATGCCGCCGCCTTGACGCCTTGTACCGGTCAAAAAGGGCTGGTTTTTAAAATAGACGGGGTAAACGGAGCTACTTCGTATGAATGGTCTGTACCGGCTGGCTGGAAAATAGAGTCGGGCCAGGGCGGCACCACGCTTACCGTTACCGCTGGCAACCAGCCGGGGCAAATCAGTGTGGTAGCCAAGAACGGGTGCGGGCAAAGTGAAAGCCGGGCCGTGGCGGTGGTTCCTAGCGTGGGAGCGCCGGTGATCAACGGGAACATCATAGGAAGCGCCATGGTCTGCGCCAATGCCGGCAGTGTTACCTTTAGCATCAACAGCACAGGTGCCACGCAGTTTTTATGGTCGGTGCCAGCGGGCTGGAATCTGGTCTCAGGGCAGAACTCCCCTACCATAACGGTCCTTCCCACAACTAGCGGTGGTACTGTCACCGTAGTGGCGCAGAATAGCTGCGGGGTAAGTGTGGTGAAAAGCCTGACGGTAGCCTCTAGTGAGGCCGGTACCCTGAACCCAGGCGTCATCACGGGCCCTACCGCTTATTGCGCCTCGGCTGAAGAACGCACTTACACCGTGTCTCAGGTGGCCGGGGCAGTGACCTATGAGTGGACGGTGCCTGCCGGTTGGAAAATCATCAGGGGCCAGGGAACCACCCGTATTGTGGTCAGCACCCAGGCCGGAACCGGCGTGGTAAGTGTGAAAGGGGTGAATGGCTGCGGAAGCAGTGCCAACGCCACTTTACCCGTGACGGTAGCGCCTGCGCTGGGCGTGCCTCCGGTGATTCTGGATGAAAGCTCAGCCTGCGTGGGGAACCAGTTCTCGGTGCCGACGGTGGCCGGGGTTTCTTACAAGTGGAGCCTCGTGTCAGACACGCCTGGCTGGACGATCACCGCGGGCCAGGGTTCACACCGAGTGATGGTGCAGGGCCCGGCCAACGCGCCAAATTCCTCCGCCAGAATTGTGGTAGAAGCCAACAACGGCACCTGTTCCACTACCTCTGCCTCGGTTGACATCACCCCTAAGTACCTGGCGTCTGAACTGCACCTGCCCAACGTTTTCTCGCCCAACAATGACCGCCAGAATGACACCTGGACCGTGCGCAACCTGCTGGAATACCCAGAAAATGACCTGGTGATCCTGAACCGGTGGGGCAGTGAAGTGTACCGCATGAAGGGGTACCGCAACACCTGGGACGGCGGCGGCCTGGCCGACGGAACCTATTATTACGTGCTCAAGGTGCGCCTCTGCGAAGGTCAGGAGGTAACACACAAAGGTTACATCACCATTATGCGCTAAGGAGAGATGAGGAGAATGAAAAACGCAGTAGTAGCTTTCCTGGTCTTGATAGCGGGCTCTTTGGCGCTGCCGCAGGTGAGCTTTGCCCAACAAGATCCCCAGTTCACGCAGTACATGTTCAACGGCCTGCTTTTGAACCCTGCCTACGCGGGCAGCAGAGGGTTTTCCAGTGTGGTAGGTTCGCACAGGAGCCAATGGGCAGGCTTTGAAGGAGCTCCCCAGAGCCAGACCCTGAGCTTTGACGGCAACCTGAACCGGAAGCTGGCCGGCGGGGTCATCATCTCCAATGACCGGTTGGGTGCGCAGCGGTTCACCGAGGTGTCCCTCAATTCGGCGGTACGCATCAGCCTGAGTCATTCTACCCGGTTGGCCGTGGGCATCTCTTTGGGTGCTACCCAGCAGACCTTAGACGGCACCAAGCTGAGGCCAGATGAGCCGAACGACCTGGCTATTCCGCAGGGCATAGAAAGGGCGGTGAAACCTTCTGCCCGGGTGGGCACTTACCTCTACAGCACCAGGTTCTATGCCGGCGTGTCGCTGGGGAACGTGGTCTTCTTCCGTGATGGCCTGCCCACTGATCCCAAGCCGCATCTGTTCCTTACCTCCGGTGGGGTGTTTGACTTGGGGCAAAAAATGAAGTTCAGGCCCAGCGCGTTGCTCAAAGAGGATTTCAACGGCCCTGCGGCCCTGGACTTGAACGCTTTTTTGCTGTTCAATGAGCAGTTCTGGGTGGGCACCTCTTATCGTACCACGCTGCATATCTTCAACAACCGGGAGTTCGCTACTTCCACCCGCCTGGGCAATGCCCTCGCCCTCTTGGTGGAACTGCACCCCTCTCCGCTCATGCGTATTGGCTATTCCTATGACTTCTCCCTGAACCAATTGCGCCATTACTCCAGCCATGAGATTTCACTGGGCGTCAATTTTTTGAAAAAGAAGTATGGCAGAATGTTAACGCCAAGGTATTTTTGACCTACTTGCTGAAGGATTAGCGCCCCTTGATTTGGGGCTGTTTTCAGCAAAACCGGCCTGAAACAAGCGCCCCATCACCCTCCAACTAGTGCAAGAACAGAATTGTGAAGATTTTTTACCTTTTACTGCTGCTGATCATCGTCCGTTGGGGAGCCCCTTCTGCCACCCTGGCGCAGGCCAATACCTCCAAGGCAGACAAGCAGTACAATAACTTTGATTACGCCCTGGCGCTGGAAGAATACAAGAAGCTTCTGGAGAAAGAGCAGCCTACCCTCCATATCACCGAGCGCATTGCGCATTGCTACCGGCTCATCAACCAGCCCGGCTCGGCCCAGTTCTGGTACCGGCAGGCCCTAGGCTTCCCGGGTGCTGCGCCGGTCAACCTTTACTATTATGCCAATGCCTGTCGCCAGAACGGCGAGTACGCCACTGCCAAGCAGCATTACCTCCTTTTTGCCGAACACGTGCCCGCCCGGCGCGAAGAGGCCCTTAAATTAGCCAAGGCCTGTGACCTGGCCCTGAGTTGGATAGACCGTCCGCTGGGCATAGACGTGGTGGCCGACAGTGCGCTCAATACTTCTTTCGCTGATTTTAGCCCGGTTTTCTACCGTGATGGCCTGGTGTTCTCCTCTGACCGCGGCCGCAGCCAGAACGGGGCCGACCAGAAAGTGTACGGCTGGACTGGCACGCCCTTCCTGCAACTGTACTCCGCTGAGCGGAAAGGGGCCAACTCCTGGGGCAACATCAAGCCCCTGGAGAAAGCCATCAACACGCAGTTCCACAACGCCATTGCCACCTTCGCGCCCGACTTCAACGAAATCTTCTTCACGCGCACCAAACGGGTGAAGAACCGGGTACTGCCCGATGAACTCCTCACCGAGAACAACTGGCAGCGCTACTCTAAGAACGACGAGTTCATCAACCGCCTGGAGATCTACAGCGCCACCTTCTCCAAAGGGAAGTGGCAGGACGTGAAAGCGTTCCCGTTCAACCGGGGTGAATCTTATTCCGTGGGGCACCCAGCGCTTTCGCCTGATGGAAAGGTACTTTACTTTGTCTCTGACATGCCCGGCGGCCACGGCCAAACCGACATCTACTTCACCGAGCGCCAAGCCAACGGCGCCTGGTCTACCCCCGTGAACGCCGGCCCCACCGTTAATACCAGCGGCAAAGAGGTGTTCCCCGTGGTGCACGCCGACGGTACCTTGTATTTTTCCTCAGACGGACACATGGGCATGGGCGGCCTGGATCTTTTCTCCGCCGAAGGGAGCCGCGCTTCCTGGAGTAACGTGGAGAACCTGTACTACCCGTTCAACTCGCCGCGCGATGATTTCGGGCTGATTTATGAAACAGACGGCAAAAGCGGCTACCTGTCCTCTAACCGTGAGGGCGATACCGGGTCAGACAACATCTACCGCTTCAAACCCACCGAGATTCCGTGCAACCTGGCGGGGGTAACGTATGTGCGGGTGCCTAACCGCAACGGGCGGGCCCGCCAGATGCCGGTGGGCGAAGTGAAGCTGGAAGTGATTGTGAACGGGGATGCCTCCAAGCCCCTGCAACTGGAAACCGACGCCAGCGGCCGCTTCTTCTTCGCCGTGAACGCGAACCAGACCTACTCCATCCGGGGAAGCAAGAAAGGCTACCTCACCCGTACGTTCCACGTCATGCCCGACTGCCGTAAAGTCACTGATACCATCCAGATTGAGATGGTGCTGGACCGCGATACGCCCAACCAACCCATTGTGCTGGAGAACATCTACTATGACCTGGACAAGCACACGCTGCGCCCAGAGTCTATTGCCGAACTGGACAAGGTAGTAGGCATGCTGCGCGACAACCCCACCATCCGGATTGAATTGAGTTCGCACACAGATAGCCGCGAAAGCCACAAATACAACCTCATGCTGTCCCAGCTTCGGGCCGCCAGCGCCGTCAAATACATCATCTCCCAGGGCATTGATGCCAAGCGGGTGGTAGACAAAGGCTACGGCGAAACCAAGCTGTTGAACCGCTGCAAAGACGGCGTGCCCTGTTCAGAGCAAGACCATCAGATAAACCGCCGCACCGAGTTCAAGATCATCAAGTAGGTTCGGTTATTTTTCTTTAGCGGTTTATAGGCTCCTTTTGCAGAAGAGGTGCAAAATCCTTCCGGGCTCATCGCGTTGGCTAAGTTGGCTTTCGCAGAAAGAGAATTTGGGTTACAGGTGAATGCCACACCATGCTATTGAATGCCGCGCCATCTCTTTCTGAAAAAAAGTTGGGATAGATGGATCTGGCGCTAAGGCTGTTTAGAGCCAGTTTTGGGAAAACAGGCTCTAAACGGGCAGGGCTGCTTTCATCTAGGGTATACTTTGTTTTGTGGCGTGACTAGAATGCGAGGTGAAAGCTTCACGGGAGTTCCAAACTCCCGGAAAGGTTAAGTCCAAGTTGGAAACTTGAACCAGAGATAGTGGCTGAATTTATAGGTAGTAGTGGGAACCAGTAACAGTGGGAACCAGAGATAGTAGTGGAAACCAGAGATAGATGGAACCAGAGGTAGCAGGGAATGGATCAGCTTTGCCTGAACAGGGAGAGCAGCTGACAAAGCGTGAAGAACAGGTTCACAAAGCGTTAAAACCGTAGTGCCCTGCCTTAAACTGTTGCCAGAAATCCTACCAGCCGCTCTACAGCTTTTCCTCCACCCACAAATATGCGAGTAGGACTAACAACACGGCTCCTATGGGCCACAAAGAAAGCGGCTCCTCCTTCTCTGTTTTCTGCGAATGAGCTACGGTGGGCTTTAGGGCCTCGGCCCGAAGAAGCGCCTTCTGCCGTTCCTGCACGTGCAGCGTCTGCCAGGCCGAGGCCGCATGCACGTACACCGGGGCTTGCACCTTTTCGTTTACCCGCAAGGTATGCCACCCGGCCGTCTGGGGCCAGGCTTGTCCCTGAAAAGAAGCGCCTTCCTGTTCGTCCTGCACGCCATATACCGCTGCCTCCTGGCCGTTTCTGGTAGCTGAAACAAGTACCGCGTCCGAACCCGGAACACTTAATTGGAACGGGAGCGGCTGGCCTACCTGAAAGGGGACAGGCGTAGTACTAAAACTCACCGGGGAGCTAGGTCCCGGTTTGGCCAGGGCGGTTAACAAAGTGGCCCAATACTGCTGATACAAGGTTTCTTTCCCTTCCAAGGCCAAAGGAAACGTCTCCGTTACCAGGCTGATGCCTACCTGCCCCATCCCTTTGCGGTACCGCAGGGCCAGCGTCTGTCTGGGGTTCTGGTGCCAGGCCAAAGCTTCTTGTCCTTCTTTTGGGTGCAGCAGCAGGTGGGGCAACGGCAGCATTGCCGTAGGGCCTGCCTGCTTTGGCCATTGCACCGCCCCTATTTGGGCCTGCTTTCCCTGAATTGCCCTGAAATCTCCTTCCAGGAAAAAAGAACTTGGTTTGGGCGCTTTCTGTGAAACGGTGGTCAGTACCCCCAGGCCCTGCGTCCGGACGGCCTGTTGCAGCGCTCCCTTCTCGGCAGCGCCCAGGCTTTGCAGGGTAGCCTCATCCAGCAGAACCACATCAAACTTCTGCAGTAAGCCAGGGGTGAGCCGGTTCAACGCCAGGGCGGGTAAATTAACCAATTCTGTTTGGTAAATGCCTTTGCTCACCTGGTTCTGGATGGCCACGCTATGCCCCTGCTGGGCCAGGGCGTTCTTCAGGAATTTGCCTTCAAAAGACGGCGCCGAGGAAAGCAAAAGCAGGCTCAGCTTCCGAGGGGTTTTCACAGTGAGGGGAAGGACTTCCTGGTGAAGGGAATCCTGCGCGTCTTTCCACTGTAGCGCGTACACAAACTGGCCCGTCGCCTTTGGGGTGAACCTGAGCGAAAATGCCTGCTCCTGCCCCTTCTTTACTACCACGGAATCGCGGGGCCGGCCAGCTGCCTGTAAGTACACCGTTATGTTTTGGTCTGTAGCGCCAGAGAATCTACCCTGTACCTGCACCTCCTCACCCAAGGTGATATCCTGGGGCCATGAAGCCGCCAATACCCCGTTGGGTACGGGGCTAAGGTGGGGCACCATACGGAGGCCAGCAAGTGCATTCAGTTCTTCGGCCGAGAGGCCGTGGCCCAATACGTGCACCCTCTTTACCGCCGGGTTCTCCCGCTGAAAGGTGCCCAGGTCTGCTACCGCTTGGGTTTTAGGCGCGTTTTGGCCAAAAGAGAACACCTGGGGCCGGGGCCGAAGTTTATTCAACAGCGCCTGCAGGGTGTCGGGGCTGTAGCCCGGGGTAAGGAGGATGGCCTCGGTGGCATTGTACGTGCGGGTGATGTTGGGCGGGGACAACAGCAGCACCAGGCAGGCCACCACGCCCCAGGTAACCAGCAGGCGCGAAACCAACCGGCAGCGGTCTGGGCGACGCAGAGCCAGCCACGTGCACCAGGCACCCAGCAGGGCCGCAGAAACCAGAAGAAAAGGCAAAGGAAGCGCCATGGTTAGTTGAGCCGGTTAAAATAGTCCTGCGCCAGTTTTTTGGGGCCGCCGGAAGAAACCGGTTTCTGCGGCGTTTTGGTGGAAACGGGCAGAAAACGGTGCAAAGCAGCTTCTACGCGCGTGAGGCAGTCCAGGCAAAGGGGACGTTGGGCCCTGATGGCCTGGGTGAGTTGCCGGATGTCTTGCAGGGCCCGTAGGTACGCGCCGGGTTTCCGCACGGCAGCCGCGCCTAACTCTTGTCCGGCCCGTTCCAGCAACGCGGCATCGGCGGCGGAAGGCGTGGCGCCTTGTCTTAACTGTGCCACGCGGGGCAGTGCTTGCCGGGCGCCGGTGGCTGTCTCCTGGGGTTTTACCTGCCGTTGGGCCTGTACCGTCTGTACTTTGCTGAGATCACCTGAGAGGCGTTTCTCGGGTTCTTTGAGGGGTGGCGGCTCAAACCCTGATTTCTTCACGTACACCCGCGACTTCTGTTGCACGTCTTTGAGTAGGCGCAAAGCTTTGTACTCAAAGGGCAAGGCTTCTTTGGGGCGGGCGGTGCGCAGCCGCAGTTCCGCCTCCCACATCTGCGCCAGGGCACCTTTGAGCTGGGCTTTGATGGCGGGCTCAAAGAAGGTGGCCGCCTCTTCCTGGTCGTGTTTGTGCAGGTAGGGATCCAGCAGTTCGTCCATCTTGGCTTCGTGCTCCGTGCCTCCCTTGGCGGGGATGGAGTGGTCGTGGCCGTCGTCGTGGGTGTGGCCTTCGGCTAGTTCCGGGGGCAGGGCGTTCTTGCCGATGGCGGATTCAAACTCTTCGCCCAGGAACTTGCCGTAGCGCAGGCGCAGCAGTTTTTGGTCTACCCCAATGTTGTTCGCCCGCTCCCGGAAAACCGTGGGGGAAAGGCTTTTCTGTTCCTGGAGCAGTTTTTCGGTGTCTATGATGATCTGGCGCTGGCTCCGGAAATACTCGGGGTTGGGATTCACGCCCAGGGAAAGGTCGTCCATGGTTTCCACCACAGTGGTGTCTTCGATCTCTACCAGAAAAGCCTCTGTGCGGGTGTAGCCGCGGTAGTTGTCCTGGGTTTGCAGGTAAAAGTAGAGCTCATCGCCGTAGGTCATGCCCAGGGCCTGCAGGTTCAGCGTCTGGTTCAACTGTACCTGGCGGGGCTGCCCGGCGAAGGAAAGACGGAGCGGGATGCGCTGCTCTCTGAACTTGACGGCTTCGCCTTCGCCTTTGGCCACCGTGGCCACCAGATCCGCGGAGCGGAGGCCGTAGTCATCGCGCAGCGTGGCCTGCACCGTCACGCGCTGCGGCTCCCCGAAGAGGATCTCGGTGTATTGCTTGGGTTTCTGGATGCTGATGGAAGGCGCCTCGTCTGGAATGACCTCTATGGAATAGAAGTCGGAGGCCTGACCGTTCAGGCGCAGGTGGTACAAGGTGGCCTGGGTGAGGGGGAGGGAGGCGGTGTAGGTGTTCTCCTGCCCCGCCACCCGCCGCAAAGCCATAGGTTTCTGGGTGCCCAGTACTAACTGGAAAGATGCCACGGCTTGGTTTGTCTGCACCGTCCAGGTTACCTGGGCTCCGACTTCAGCCTTGAACGAGGGCGTAGTGACGGCGTAGGGGGCTTTGCGCGTGTACCCCGGCGGCGTGATGCGGAGGTTCAATTGCTCTATGGCTGCCAGAATGGTCTTGGGTTGCGCTACCGGTTCCTGTACATTGGCTGAGGTGCCGGGGGTGGTTGTGGCGGTTTTCTCCGTGGTTTGCGTAAAATCGGGCAGAAACCAGAGGCCGACAGCTAAAGCTATGCCTAGGCTCAGCAGAATCCAGCCGCTTTTGAAGCTTTCGCCCACGGCTTCCTTCAGCGGAAGCTGGGGTAATACCGAGGCCACCCGTTGGCGTTGCAGTTGTGGTAGCAAGGCCAGCTGTTCTTCGGGCTGTAGCAACAGTTCCGTACTTTCTTCCAACTGCGGAAACTTCCGGTTCAGATGCCGGGCTATTTGGGGCAGGCCGGTTCGCTTTTGCCGTTCCCGCCATCGCATGGCCTGAAAGCCTGTGGTCAGCAGGATTACCAGAACGGCAGCAGTTCCACCCCCAACCCCGCCCCAGTCACGGTACATCCACACCAGCAAGGGGGCTACCACGCCCAGTTCCTGCAGCGCGAACAGCCCCACCTTCCGGCGAAGGTACTGCGCCCGTACCTGTGTTAGCAAGGTAGTGGGTGAGGTGCTATGGGAGGTGAGGTGGGGCAAAGCTTAAGCTAGTAGGTAAGTAAATATAAATGTAAGAATTAAGTCTAGGTGAAACATAGCGTCCTTTTCTCCTTTGTCATCTTGGAAAGATCTTGTGGGCGAACGGTAATAGCGTTTCTCAAAGCCTTTCTAGTTCGCTCACAAGATCCTTTCAGAATGACATAAGCTATGTTTATTCACTGGATTTGTACGCGATGTTGAAAGATGATCATGCCTTGCTTCTTACTTTTCTTCCTGCCAGCCACCGCTCCAACGCCAGCAACAGCGCCAGGGCTCCTATCAGCCACAATTTCAAATCCAGCAGTTCTTCTGTTTTAAGGCTGGTTTCTGAGATTTGGCCGGTAAACGGTTGGGGGCTTTCCAGGTCTTTTCTCAACGCCCGGGTGTCAAAACGGGTGCGCCAGGAAGGATTTTCCGGGAAGAGCAGGCGCAAAAGCAGTTCCGGGAAATGGCCGTTCTGGGGCAAGGCATTCCAGGAGGGGTGAAAGCGGCTGTAGAACCGGTAGTGGGTTTTTCCGGCCTCCTGGTGTTGGGTGAGCAGCGGGCGGCCAAAACCGTCTTGCCAAAGCATGCTGGCTGTAAGGTTTTCCGGGGCAGCGGTGCGTTGCTGGAGCGTAATGGGTTCAGTAATGCCGGGGATCTGCAGCCAGCTGTTGGTTTTCTGCACTTGGGCGGTGCCAGGGGCATCTTGCAGCGTTTTTACTGTGTTTTCAGGGAAACGGGCCAGAAAAGGTGCCAAAGGTTCATAGCTTAACCAGAAAACCCAGGCGGGGGCGGTAGTAGGCAGAGGCTGTGTTTCAGGTGATACTTGGAGCGCAAAAGCGACGCCCTTAAAAGCCAAGGCGGCTTGCAGGGCGGCCCGCAGGTACCGCACATCGGCTTGCCGCGAGGGAGCGTACCGCACCAGCACCTGCAGCGGAGATTTGGTCAAGACTATGGTGTTTCGGGCACCGCCCAATAGGGTCAGGGAATCTGCGTTGGCATGGGAGGTGAGTTGCACGGCAGGAGCGTCCGGTACGGAAACGGACTGCCCGGCGGCGGGTTTGGGGACTCTCCGCTCCAGAAAGGTCACTTTTTGCTCATCGCTTTGGCCTAGCCGCAGCAGGAGTTGGCCCGAGGGCGTGTAATGGGCTTCCTGCAACCATTGATTCGTTTGAGGTACGCTGACCGGAACCCAGGTGAGGCCCGCCCGCAAAGAAGGGTATTCGCCGCGGTGGTGGCGCAGCAAGTGGGTGCTGAAGATCCAGGCGCGGGCGTTGGCGGGCAGGCTTCGGTTGAGCACGCGCAGCATGGCCCAGGCATTGGTAGAATCTGAAAAAGCCTCGGTTTTCTGAAAGCTGCTGATAGACGTCTCCTCGTTTAAGAGCAGTTTGGGAAAACTAGGCTGTAATTGATGCACCTGCCAGCCTTTTCGCGCCAAAGAATCTACGGTGGCGGCTATCTGCGGCAGGTAGCGGGGCTGTAGTAGCTCAGGGTGGAGGTACACCCGTTGGTCAGGCACGGCGGGCACCTGGTGGCGCCAAACCGGCCCCGCCAGTACCAGGGCCAGCAACACCAGCAGAAGGCACCGCAACAGCAGCAGCCAGGGGGCCGTCAGGCGGAAGCTGCTCATCTTCTGGCTCACCGACGGTTGAAGCCAACGGATGCTGCCTACCTGCACCGTCTTAGGCGGCTTTTTATTCCATAAATGAATGGCAATAGGCACTGCCACGCTGGTGGCCGCCCACAACCACGCCGGGTTCAGAAACTGGAGCAAGGTCAGGAATCAAAAATTCAACAGGTACCACATAGCAGGCACCACTGCATGGGGCTGCCACACCCAATATATAGAGTGCTTCCTGAATATCCTATTCAAGCAATGGCAGAAGGCTACAGCTGCGGCGGGAGCGGCTGGGCCAAGTGGGTTTTGAGGTGCCGGTCATAGAGCATGATGGAACCTGCCGCCGCCACGTTCATGGAGTTGCTGCCAGGCAGCTGCACAAGGTGGTGGCAACGGGCGCGTACCGCCTTGGAAAGACCGTGGTCTTCAGAGCCCAACAGGTAAATGCACCGTTCCGGGTGGGTGAACTGCTCAATAGGAACCGCTTTCTCGTCTAATTCAATGCCTACCAATTGGCAACTGAAAGGCAGGTGTTGAAAAAGATCATCAAAGTCTGTGTAATGGAACAGCGGGATCTCCTTCCAGCTCTTACTTGTGTCTGACGACTGTTTCTTATATCGTCGGCCCACGGTGAAGAGGAAACTGGCACCCAGGAGCGAGGCCGACCGCCAGAGCGTGCCAACGTTTTCCTCGGTTTTAGGTTCCATGATCCCAATCCCGAAGTAGCCTTCAAAATGCGCCTTGTTTCTTGCCATGTTTCTAGGTCTCAGTGAAAGTGAAGAGCCAAAGACCAAGGCAAAGATAGTATTAGCCTTTCCCTTTCAAGGCTACTTTTCTGAAAACACGCTGAAAGCGATCTGTTTTCCTTTCCTGAAACCCACCTTCTGAAACCTGTCCAGTTCTGGATTCGCTGTCCAGAACTGGACAATTCTGTTGTGAAGAATAGAAGTTAACTATTTGTTAATCAATAGTATACACAATGGCATAGTGCTTGGATAACAGAGGAGGCAAACCTATACAGAAATGGACAGAGAATTATCCCCAGCCGTAGTACAACAAGCCAAACGCCGAAGGGTGTGGCAAATAGGCGCGGCGGCCGTGGCGGTGCTGCTGGGCGTCTTGGCGTTCAGGCTGGTGCTGGAAACGAACGTCTCCAGATCAGAGCTCCGGTTTGCCACCGTAGAAGTAGGCGCCGTGGAGGCTTCTTTGACCGCTTCTGGCGTGGTAGTCCCTGAAAACGAGGAAGTCATTGCCAGTCCTATCCAGGCCAAGATTGAGCGGGTGCTGCATACGCCCGGCGACCATGTGGCGGCCGGTGAGCCCCTCCTGCTCCTGGACAAGCAGACGTCGCAAACGGCGTTTGAAAAACTTCGCGATGAGCAGCAACTGAAGCAGAACAAAACCGCCGAACTCCAGAATGACCTGCAGAAAAACGTAAACCAACTCCGCTCCCGGTACGCCGTGCAGGAAGTGCGCGTGAAAAGCCTGCAGGCGGCGCTCGCCGATGAGCAATACCTGCTCTCTATTGGTGGCGGCACCCAGGAAAACGTGAAAAAAGTGGAATTAGACCTGAAAGTGGCCTCTCTGGAACTAACCCAACTCCAACGCCAGATCCAGGATGAGCAAGCCGCCGCCCGCATCGGGATGAAAGGCGTGGGTTATGAACTGGAAATGCAGCGCCGCGACATTGGCCAACTGCAGCGCCAACTGGAACAAGCCGATGTGAAAGCCGTGCGCAAAGGCGTAGTGACGTGGGTGAACGAGGAAGTGGGCGCCACCGTGAACGCCGGGGATCCCTTGGCCCGCGTAGCCGATCTGAGCAGCTTCAAGATCAAGTCTACCATTTCAGACACCTACGCTGAGCAGTTGAAAGTAGGCGGCCCGGTCACGGTACGGGTGAACAACACAGATTTGCGCGGCGAGATTGCCAATGTGCAGCCCAAAGTGGAGAACGGCATCATCACGTTCTATGTGCGGCTGCAGGAGAAAAACCACCCCGCCTTGCGCTCCAATCTGCGGGTAGAAGTTTTTGTGCTCACTGATTTCCGGCCCAACGTGCTGCGCGTGAAAAACGGGCCTTTCTTCACCGGCTCGCCCCAGCAGGAAGTGTTTGTGGTGCAGGGCGACAAAGCCGTGCGGCGCACCCTGAAAACCGGCGCCAGCAGCCTGGATTTCGTGGAACTGCAGGGCGACATTGCCGTGGGCGAACAGATCATCCTCTCCAACACCAAGGAGTTTGTGCACCTGCAAGAACTTCAACTCTCAGACGACTAAGGCCCCGTATCCATGAAATCTACTCTATTATATATAGTGTTGATCAGTTTCCTGAAAATGCCGGTGGCGCAGGCCCAGCAAAGCCCGCAAAACGCAGAAACGGCACGGCGCCTGACCCTGCAGGAAACCATAGATCTGGCGCTTTCTTCGTCTACGGCCTCTAAACAAGCCGCCACCAACAAGACCAGCAGCTATTGGCAATACCGCACCTTCAAAGCCGCGTACCGTCCGCACCTGTCGCTGACCGGTACGCTGCCAGATTTCTCCCGAAGCATTGTGCCGGTTATCCAACCAGATGGTACCACAGATTTCAAAGCCGTGTCTATCAGCAATTCTGAAGTGGGGCTGTCGGTGCGGCAGGCGGTAGGGTTCACGGGCGGCGAGATCTTTATTACCTCGCAGAGCCAGCGCTTTGATGACTTCAACCAGAGGTTGCGGCGCTACAATTCGTTTCCGGCCATCATCGGGTTTTCCCAGCCTATCTTCGGGTTCAACCAACTGGCCTGGGACAAGAAAGTAGAGCCCCTGCGGTTCCAGGAATCAGAGCGGCAGTTCTTGGAAGACCGCGAGACGGTGGCCACCACCGCTACCCAGCGTTTCTTTGAGGTGCTGTTGCAGCAGGTGAATTTTGAGATCGCCTCTAAAAACGTGGAAAACAACCAGTCCCTGTTCCGGGTGGCCCAGGAAAAGCATCGGCTGGGACGGTTGTCCAGAAACGAACTGCTGCAACTGCAACTGAGCCTCATGAATGCGCAAATGGCCCAGGCGCAGGCGGCCACTGACCTAAAAACCATGGCCATGCAGTTTGCCGCCTTTGTAGGGCTGCCGCAGGGCGAGAAAGTAGCGGTGCAAGCCCCGGTGGAGGTGCCCACCCTGGAGGTGAAAGAGCAAACCGCTCTGGAACAAGCCCGCCTGAACCGCAAAGAACGGTTCCAGTACGAACGCCGGGTGCTGCAGGCCCAGAAAGACGTGGCCGAGGCGCGGGGCAAAGGAGGGTTCAACGCCAATTTGTACGCCACCTTCGGGCTTACCAAAAACGCCGACAACTTCCAGGAAAGCTACGTGAGGCCTGAGAACCAGCAACAGGTAGCCTTGGGGTTCAACATGCCCATCGTGGATTGGGGACGGCAGAAAGCCCGCGTGAAAACCGCTGAAGCCAACCTGCAACTCACGCAGTACACCGTGGAGCAGGAGCAGACCAACTTCGAGCAGAGTGTCTACACCCAGGTAAATCAGATTGAGTTGCTGCAGGAACGCCTTAAGATCACCGCCGCCGCAGACTCCATTGGGCAGGAACGCTATGACATCACCAAGGCCACGTTCCTGGTGGGCCGCATCAGCATCACCGACCTGAACATCGCGCTCCAGGAAAAAGACCAGGCCCGCCGCGCCTACATTGCGGCCCTGCAAGATTTCTGGGTGGCCTATTACCGCCTGCGCGCCCTTACCCTGTATGACTTTGAACGAGGCGTGCCTTTGTTAGCAGAAAATTGATAGCGCTTTTCAAGTCTGTTTTCTGAAAACCGGGCTAAAATAGAGCACGCATTCCGTCCCCCTTTGAAGGGGGTAGGGGGATGACCAAGGCGGAAGAAGAACCTTAGGCAACTGCAAGGGACAAGAACAAAATGATTCTCGGGAATGCCATGATCAGCACGAGAAATCATCCCCCTACCCCCTTCAAAGGGGGACAAAGAAGTAACAGGCAACATCTGAATAAGGGCTGTTCTCCGGAAATCAGGCCTTAAACAGATTGGAGGAAATCATCACATTGCCACATTTTCAAATCTTCAAATTTACACATCAGCACATTACCACATCAGCACATTACCACATCAGCACATTACTACA
This sequence comes from Rufibacter glacialis, assembly GCF_008271745.1. GTDB lineage: Bacteria > Bacteroidota > Bacteroidia > Cytophagales > Hymenobacteraceae > Nibribacter > Nibribacter glacialis. The sequence goes on from NZ_VKKZ01000024.1 coordinate 109,400, forward strand.
TCAGCACATTACCACATCAGCACATTAACGCATTAGCACATTATAACATATGATCCAGTTACAAGACATTGAGAAAGTCTACCGCACCAAGACCATTGAAACGGTAGCCCTGAACCGCGTGAACCTGCTGGTAGAACGGGGTGAGTTTGTGTCCATCATGGGGCCTTCTGGTTGTGGCAAGTCTACGCTGCTCAACATCATGGGCCTGTTAGATGAGCCTACCTCTGGCTACGTGGCCATAGACGGCAAGCCGGTCAAAACGCATTCAGACCGCCAGCTGGCCAAGCTGCGCAACGAGAAAATAGGCTTCGTGTTCCAGAGCTATCACCTGATCCATGATCTGAGTGTCGTGGACAACGTGGAGTTGCCGTTGCTGTACCGTCCTGTCTCAGCGGGGGAACGCCGCAAGAGCGCCCTGGAGGCGCTGGAGAAAGTAGGCCTGAGCACCCGCACCAAGCATTTCCCCAGTCAACTCAGCGGGGGGCAGCGCCAGCGGGTAGCCATTGCGCGGGCCCTAGCCGGAAACCCGGAGATCATTCTGGCAGATGAGCCTACCGGAAACCTGGACAGCGTGATGGGGAACGAGATCATGGACATTCTCCTGCGCCTGAACCAGGAAGAAGGTACCACCATTGTGATGGTGACGCATGACGAGCACATGGCCCTTAAAACCAACCGCCTCATTAGGTTCTTTGACGGGCAGCAAGTGGCAGATTCCATGGTGATAGAAGCGCAGATCTAACCGCACGGCTATGTTAAAGAATTACATCAAAATTGCCTGGGCGGTGCTGAAACGCCGCAAATTCTTCACCTTCATCAGCTTGTTTGGCATCAGCTTCACCTTGATGGTGCTCATGGTAGTGACATCGCTCTTTGACCATGCGTTTGGCCCCCAGATGCCGGAGCGCCAGACAGAGCGGTTGTTGTTTGTGAACATGATGCGCGAGCAAGGGGAACAAGGCTACAGTAGTAGCGGGCCACCCAGCTACTATTTCCTGGACCGGTACGTGAAGAAGCTGCAGACCCCGGAGAAAGTCTCCATCAACTCTGTGTTCACCACGGTCAACAGCTATGTGAACAACCAGAAGCTGACCTTAGACCTCAAGCACACAGACCGGGCCTTTTGGGAGATTCTGGATTTTGAGTTCCTGGAAGGCCGGGCCTTTACCCAGCAGGAAGTAGCCAACGCCAGCCACGTGGCGGTCATCAACCAGAACACCCGCCAAAAGTACTTCGGCGATGCTCCGGCCATTGGCCAGCGCATTGAAGTGAACCAGGTGAAGTACACCGTGGTGGGGGTGGTGAAAGACGTACCCGTTCTGCGACTCAATTCTTACTCAGACGTGTGGGTGCCCATCACCTTACGCCGGAATGAATTCCTGAACGACCGCTTGCGCGGTTCCTTCTTTGCCATCATCCAGGCCAGGAAACCAGGTGACCTCCCTAAGATAAAAGAGGAGTACGCCCGCATGATGACCCAGGTGGAAATCAAGAACCCCAAGGATGTGTCTACCCTGTACTCTTTCCCAGACACCATTCTGGAAACATTTGCGCGCACTACGCTAGGGGGCAGAGGCGAAAACTCTAATGTGGGCTATTTCTACACGCTTCTGGCCTTGGCCGCCTTTCTGTTTATGCTGTTGCCTACCATCAACCTGGTGAACATCAACATCAGTCGCATTATGGAACGATCTTCTGAGATCGGCGTCCGGAAAGCCTTTGGGGCGTCTTCCAAAGTCATCATTGGTCAGTTTGTAGTGGAGAACGTGTTCCTGACCCTGATAGGCGGTTTGCTGGGGCTCGCGTTTTCGCTTGGCGTCATGCACCTCATCAACAACAGCGGCGTCATTGCCTATGCAGACCTGGGCCTGAATGTGCGGGTGTTTGCCTGGGGTCTGCTGCTCTGCCTGGTATTCGGGCTGATTTCCGGGGTGTACCCCGCCTATAAAATGTCACGTTTACACGCCGTTGAGGCACTGAGAGGAGGTTCAAAATGATACGCCATCTGTTTAAACTGATCTGGAACCGGAAGAAAAGTAACTTCCTGCTGATCTCTGAGATTTTCTTCTCCTTCCTGGTGCTGTTTGGAGTGCTCAGCTTTGCGCTCTACAATTACCACAACTACCGCCAGCCCCTGGGCTTTACCCATGACAATGTCTGGCAGGTCTGGATTAACCCCAACACAGATTCTACTGCCCAGAACCTGGCGGTGCAGGAGCAATTGTTGCAGCGGGTCCGTAGCTTTCCAGAAGTGGCCCATGCTTCCCTGGCCAGTTCCAACACACCCTTCTCTTTTAACACCATGAACGGCGACCTGACCTATGAGAAGGGCAAGGAGGTGGAGACCCACAATTTTGAGGTGCAGGATGAGTTCAAAGACGTTTTGGGCCTGCAACTAAGCCAAGGCAGATGGTTTGGGCCCCAGGATAACAGCAGCCTTCACCCGGCCATTGTGATTAACCAAAAGCTGAAAGGTGACTTGTTTGGTTCAGAAGACCCTCTGGGGAAAAAGGTATCCGCCAATGATTCTACCCACTATACGGTCATTGGAGTGGTAAACCATTTCAGACCCGCCAGTGAGTACGCGGCAGAGGAAGGCGCTTTTTTTGGCCGTATCAATCTATCTAAGGACAACAAATACGTGTGGACTGGCCTTCTCATCAAGGTGAAACCTGGTACGGGGGTGGCCTTTGAAGAGAAAATGGTAAAGGAGATTTCGGCTATTGCCAAAGGCTGGTCAATTGAGGTGACTACGCTGGAGAAAATGCGCCAAAGTAAAGCTAAAATGACGCTGGTGCCCTTGGTGGCAATGGCGGTGGTCTGCGGGTTCCTGGTGTTCAACGTGGCCTTGGGGCTCTTTGGCGTGCTATGGTATAACATCAACAAGCGCACGTCTGAGATAGGCCTGCGCCGGGCCATGGGCGCTACCACCCGGCAGATCAGGACTCAGTTTGTGGGCGAGGTGCTGGTGATGGCCACTTTCGGGTTGCTGCTGGGGCTGTTGCTGGCGGTGCAGTTTCCGTTGCTGCAGGTGTTTCAGCTGTCCCCGGCCATCTACTGGCAGGGCATTGGTACCGCTGCGGTGCTCATCTTTCTGCTGGTCGCGCTCTGCGCGCTTTACCCCAGCCAACAGGCCTCCCGCATACAACCGGCCGTGGCCTTGCATGAAGAGTAGGATTGCTTCCTAAATCCAGCTGCCTTTGCGCCTGTTTTTCTGAAACAGGCGCAAAGCACCTCTTATCAACAAGGGTTCCAGCTGGCAAACCTGAGCCAGTAACAAAAGGGTTTGTTGCCAGCACTTTCTTGTCTTGTATTTCAAAAACAGCCTAAAAACGCTACCTTCACCTTCCCGCTTCCCAAGCCCATGATCCTGATTATTGACGATGATGTAGCCGTACGGGCTTCTTTGAGCTTGTTTCTGAAACAAGCCGGCTTTGCCACAGCCCAAGCCGAGGGGCCGGAAGAGGCCTTGCAAGTGGCGGCGAAACAAATGCCCCAGTTGGTGTTGATGGACATGAACTTCGCCCTGGAAACCACCGGTGAAGACGGGCTGCAGTTGCTGGCGCAATTGAAGAAGCTCTATCCGGCAGTGCCAGTCATTCTCATCACCGGTTGGGGATCCATCAACCTGGCCGTGGAAGGCATCAAAGGCGGCGCCGCCGATTTTATCACCAAGCCCTGGAACAACGACCACCTGCTCCAGTCCATCAGAACCGCGCTAGAACTGGCCCAGCCGACCGCGGAACCTACTTCAGGAAAACTCACCCGCAAATCTCTGGACGACCAGTACGACTTCTCTATGATCGTGGGCGAAGATCCCGGGTTGCTGCAGGTGCTCCGCAACGTGGGGCAGATCAGCGCCACAGATGCCTCCGTGCTGATTGAAGGCGACAGTGGAACAGGCAAGGAGCTTATTGCGGAGGCCATCCATAGAAACAGCCACCGCCGGAAAGCGCCGTTTGTGAAGGTGAACCTGGGCGGCATCTCGGGTAGTCTGTTTGAGAGCGAGATGTTCGGGCACCGGCGTGGCGCGTTCACTGATGCCAAAGCTGACCGCGTGGGTCGTTTTGAGATGGCCAACAAGGGCACTATTTTCCTGGATGAGATTGGCGAGCTGGACTTGAGCAGCCAGGTGAAACTGCTGCGCGTGCTGCAAGACCGTACCTATGAAGTCCTCGGCGACAGCCGCTCCCGCCACCTGGACATTAGAGTGATCTGCGCCACCAACCGCAACCTGCAGGAAATGGTGGCCGAAGGTAAATTTCGGGAGGATCTGTATTACCGCATCAACCTCATCACGGTAAAGCTGCCGGCTTTGCGCGAACGGGCGCAGGATATTCCCAGGCTGGTGCAGCATTTCGTGAATAACCTCAAGGTCACCTACCACAAGCAGGAACTGCAGGTAAGCAACAAGGCCTTGAAATGGCTGCGCGAACTGCCCTTGCCAGGAAACATCAGGGAGCTGAAGAACCTGGTGGAGCGCACGGTGCTGGTTTCCGGTAAAAGCCTGCTGGAGGTAGAGGATTTCCAGAACCAGCTGCAAGGCGGTTCCCGAAAACTGGACGAGAAACTGCTGCCCTCCGTGGGCGCCATGACCCTGGACGAGTTGGAGGCCAACATGATCAAAAAGTCCATGGCCTATTATAGCAACAATGTAAGCAAAGTAGCCAAAGCTCTGGGTGTGAGCCGTGGTTCACTGTACCGCAGGCTGGAGAAGTTCAACATTCCGTATGACACTGCGGAGTAAGTTTCTTTTGACGGTGGGGCTGCTCTACGCGGCCATGGGGGTACTGGCCTGGCAACTGCTCACCTACAACAAGATCATGTTTGTGGCCGCCGAGGGGTTGATTCTGCTCAGTCTGGTGTTCACGGCTAGGCTCTACACCGCGTTTGTGCGGCCGCTCCACCTCATCGCTGCCGGCGTAGAATCTATCCGCGACCGCGATTTTTCCATCAAATTCATAGAAACAGGCCAGAAAGAGGTAGACCAGCTTATTCAGGTGTACAACCAGATGATAGATGAGCTACGGCAACAGCGCGTGACCCAGACCGAGAAGCATTTTCTGCTGGAGCGCCTCATTGAAGCCTCGCCCTCGGGCATTATCCTGCTGGACACCTATGACCGGGTGGCGGGCCTGAACCCGGCAGCGGCTGTGCTGTTGCAAACCTCAGGGAGAGAGGTAGTAGGGAGGCCGCTGGAGGAGCTGCCCAGCCACTGGGGGAACTCGCTGGGGAAACTGCCCAAGGACGAGCAGCGCGTGATCAGGCCCAACGGCATTGAGACGTACCGCTGCCGTAAGATCCGGTTCCTGGATCGAGGCTACCACCGCTACTTCATTCTGGTGGAGGAACTCACGCAGGAACTGCTGGAGAAAGAGCGCAACGCCTACGAGAAACTCATCCGGATGATGTCGCATGAGATCAACAATTCCATTGGCGCGGTCAATTCCATCCTCCACTCCTTCTCCTATTTCTCGCCGCAACTAAACCAAGACACTCGCCCCGACTTTGACGAGGCGCTACAGGTCTGCATTACGCGCAACCAGAACCTGGCCGGTTTTATGGCCAATTTTGCCAATGTGGTGCGTATTCCGCCGCCCGTTCAGCAGCCCGCAGATTTGCATGCTTTGCTGCACAGCATCCACCGGCTTATGCTGCCAAGCTTTGAGCGGAAGCAGGTGCGCTGGGAATGGGAACTGGCGGCGCAGATTGGCCCCATTATGCTAGATGTGCAGCAGATGGAACAGGTATTGATCAACGTAGTTAAGAATGCTCTGGAAGCTACGGACGAAGGCGGCTGGGTGAGGGTACAGACCATTGCCTCACCGCCGCAACTGATGATTCTGGACAACGGCAAACCCATTACGCCCCAGGTGCAGGAAAAGCTGTTCTCCCCGTTCTTCAGTACCAAAGCCAATGGGCAGGGCATAGGGCTCACCATGGTGCGTGAGATCCTGCTGCACCACCATTTCCCGTTCTCCCTGGAAACTGGCCCGGATGGCCTTACCAGGTTCCATATCGCTTTTACCGAAGCCACTCCCCTGGCCTCTGCCCAGAGCTAAAGCTACTTGGCTGTTTTAAGCTGGTTTTGCAGAAAATAAGCCAAAAGCGCCGGCTCAAAAGACCTCGTAGCGTCTGAAAGTCCTGCGAGTGTCTGTGCCAATTACCGCTGCTCATGAGTCCTGTAAATCGGATTTATTCTGAACATCCTGCTTCTGGCAAAAGGGCCCCCTTAGACATAGCTTGCTTACCGCACAGTAAACAAAAAGACCTCACAGGTTTTCAAAACCTGTGAGGTCTCTCCGTACTTCTGTTTTTGCACTGTTTTTTAGAAAACAGGCGTAGAACCAGGCCGGTTCTGCTCTTAGGCTGATTAATCCAGAACAGAGGCACAAGGCTGGCCTAAAACAGACTACCCTGCACAAACTGCTGTACTTTCTGTGGCCGGGGCAGCTGGAACCCGGTTCGTTTTTCCAGTTCTTCCATGAGGTATACCAAGGCCGGAGGAGCATCCAGGATGTCTTTCTGGTGCATGAAGAAATAAACCGTTTGAAGCCCCTGGTCCAGCCATTGGTGCAGGCGGTCTGCCCAGGCCTGCAGGCGGGTGTAATCTGAGCGTACCAGGCCGTGGCCGTTGAACCGGATCATGGCCGTAGGGGTGGTGAGGCGCATGTGCAGCACATCTCTGCGGCCCGCCACGTCCGTGAGCACGGTGGTGATCTGCCTTTCTTCCAGGGTCTCAAAAGCCTTGCGGGTCTGGTCAGATTCCTTGAACCAGTTCTCATGCCTGAACTCTACCGCCAACGGCACCTCAGTGGGGAAGTGCCGCAGGAACTGCTCCAGCAAAGGCCACTCATCTGGCTCGAAGAACGGGGGCAGCTGTAGAAAGGCCATGCCCAGGCTAGGCCCTAAGCCCAGAATGGCCTCGCAGAAAAGCCTGGTGGGCTCGCCTACGTTCTGGAGCAACTGGTCATGGCTGATGATCTGCGGCAGCTTGGGGCAGAACATAAACCCGGGCGGCACCGCCTGGCGCCACCGGCTTATGGAGGTGGCGTCTGGAATGCGGTAATGGGTGGTGTTCATCTCCAGGGTGTTGAACTGGCGGGCGTACCAATAGAGCAGCTGCGCGTCCTGGGCCCCGGCAGGGTAGTAGGTGCCAATCCAGGGTTTGTTTGTCCAGGTGGGGCAGCCCAGGTAGAAAGACGGGCGGGTCGGCCGTTGGCTTCGGGCCAATACCTGCTGCGTGGCCGGGTGGTCTACGGGCAGGCTGAAGTCAACCTGGGAGATGTCTGGGAGGCGTCCGAAATCCATGGGTTTAATATATGTTTTTACCTATATAACTGCTAAAATCGGAAGCAATTGTCATGAAAATAGGGGGTTGCGCTAAGTTTTTAAGAAAAAAAACGTTTTTATTTTCGTCTTTCTATTTTTCTAAGGATTTCATGCTTTCGGGCTGATGTAATTTTAATCCTATTCTATGGTTGAAATCGCGGTGTAACGGCTGTATACGCAGAAAATAAGTTTTCAAAAGTAAGCAGCTTTGGCATACCATGATTTATGAAATTAGTGATACCAGGTAATTTTTAATTTGCATATTTCAATAAAAACGTATTACTTTAAGAAGTTGTTGAGGCTTGCGTAAAGCTGGCTCTACGGTGGGAGGCTTGTTGGGAAGAATATTGTTCCTAATTTTGTCCCCTTGAAATTGATGTTCCACAGAAGAAACCTAAAATGGGGATACAGAAAATTTACTATGCGCTTACCGTTCTTTTCATTTCTTTCCTTCCTTTTGCACCTTCTGCCTCTGGGCAGGACGTGGGTGATAAGCAAAAAGGCTTAGCATCTTGGTACGGCGCCAAATACCACGGCAGACCTACCACCAGCGGAGAGATCTATAACCGCCATAAACTCACGGCGGCCCACAATGAACTTCCTTTAGGCAGTAAAGTAAAAGTAACCAATAAGGCTACCGGCGAGAGCGTGGTAGTGAGAATAAACGACCGCGGCCCTTTCAGTGGTGCCCGCATTATTGACTTATCTGAGGCCGCGGCCAAGAAAATCCACTACCGCAAACAAGGCATCGCCAATGTGACGGTGGAGGTAGTGAGCCTGCCAGAATCTTTCCTGGCCAGCCGGGCCAAGGTGGAAGAGCTGAAACCGAAGGAAAAACCAGTGGTCACAGAGGCTTTGGCCCTCACTGTGCCCGCCAAGATACCTGAGACCAAAGCAGCAGCCACAGAAGCCCTTGCAATTACCTCTCCTGCCGTAGCACCTGTTGGTCCCGTTGTCTCCACTCCTGCCGCCGTACCTGCCACGCCCATCGTTGCGCCTTTGGTACCTGTCTTGGGCAACACGAAAGTGTTCGTGATCCAAGCCGGTGCTTACGGTAACCTGGAGAACGCAGAAGCCCAGGTAGAGAAACTCCGGAAGCTATACCAGAAAATGCCGATTGCCTTGGTGGAAGAAACCGTGAACGGGCAGAAAGTACACCGTATTCTGGCCGGGCGCTTCGTGACCAAGGCTACCGCTGATCAGGCGCGCCAGGATCTGAATAAGAAAGGGTTCCAGGGATTGGTCAAACAGGCCCCAGAGCCAGTTTCCTTTGCCAGCTCCAAGGCCCTCTAAGGTTCCATTGTTTCGCTTACGCTTATGCTTACCGCCAGGCCTGTGGTAACAGGCCTGGCTTTTGGGTTCCTGTCGCCTTTTCCATAAATCACGCCCAAAACAGGTAAATCTGAATTTTATTTGCGCTAATTTGTTCTTCTGTCATGCTGAGGCATCACCAAGGGGGTAAGTTCCGTAAAGGGCTGCTATATCAATTGGCGATTTAAGAACGTTATCACAGAAACCGGTAAGTTGATTCTGCTATGCGCAAGAGGAGCATTTGGGCAAAGGCCTTGTTATTAATGGGCGTCATCTGGGGGCTGCACCAGGAAACCCAGGCCCAGATCATAGGCAAGGAAAAGAAAAAGCTGTTCTTCTGGCAGAAGCCGAAAGACCTGCTGGTGGTAACTCCGGTAGATACCGCCCTCCTGAACGATTCCCTGGCCCGGCCTTCTCTGGCCACAGCCGCCGCTGACAGCGTGGTTGATAAGAAGAAGGAGAAGAAAGAATCCAAGAAGAAAAAGACCTACTTCGGTTACCGCGTCAAGAAAGGCTTCGCCCGGCAGGGCAAAGGCAAGAACGAGATCGTGGAGACCTTCTATTACCTGCGTGAGTACCAGGCACCCAACCCCTACGTACGCGACAAGCACTACTTTGACGTAAAGAAGCGGAAGATCTTCCGGTCGCCTACTTTAGATCCTTCCAAAACCCCCATGCTGATCCTGCACGGGCCCTATACCAAAATGCGGGGCGACGTGCTCATTGAGCAAGGCTATTTCTTTGTGGGGGCCAAGCACCTGCGCTGGGAAACCTTCCGGACGGACAGTACCCTTACCCAGCGGCAGCACTACGAGAAAGGTTTCCTGCGTGATGCCGTGATCTCTTACTATGACGCAGCCAAGACCAAGATCAAAGAGGTGATTCCCTACCAATATGGTCAGGTGCAGGGCGAATACTACAAGTTCTATGAGAATGGCCAGTTAGAGTGGCAAGGCACCTATGATAAAGGCCGCAAAGTGGGCACCTGGATCAATTTCTATGATTTCAGGGGCCGCCGCCAGTTTGAGTTCCAGTACGCCGAGTCAGCGTTTGACAAACCCATAGAACCCGTGCTGGTGAAACAGTATGACCGACATGGTACGCTGGTATTTGAGAAGAAATAAGAATATCATCTTGCTTTCCATCTCAGGAAGCTTCAAACAAAGAACCCGTTTAGTGCCCGTTTTTTCTGAAACAGGCTTTAAACGGGTTCTTTGTTTGAAGCTTCTTGGTCTGTGGCTAATTTTCAGCCGCAGTGCGTGACAAGGGCAGTAAGTTCTCTTAAGGTTCACTTAGGTTTACTAAGGCTTTTTATTAAAACTACCCCAAAACGGGGCATCCACCGGCAGAGGCAGTTCTGGGGTTCCAGGGCTGCGTTAGTGGAAAGCGTCTTCTATGTGCAGGATATCGGGTTTCCCTTGGGTCCAGAGCACAGAGACAATGTCAAAACGCACCTCGTGGGGCCATTGGTGCTGCTCTATATAATGTTCGGCCGCCAGCTGCAGCATCTCCTCTTTCTTGGCGGAGACCGCCTCTTCCGGAAACCCGTATTGGTGGGTGCTCCTGGTTTTGACCTCTACCAGCGCCAGCACCTTTCCTTTCACAGCAATCAGATCTACCTCAGCGCGTTTGTACCGGTAATTTTTTTCCAGCACCCTGTAGCCCAGCCCCGTTAAATAGGCCTCTGCCGCCTGTTCGCCCCGCTTGCCCAAAGTAGTATTATGCGCCATTTTTGGTAGGTGCTGGTTTAATGAGTAATTTGCACAGTTTTCTGTTTACAAAGCCTTCTATACGTGAAGAGTAGGTTTCTGTATAGGACAGTAGAAAGGCGATGCCACCTGGCGGAGTAATCATTATACATAGAGGAAGAAGGCCGCAGAACCATGACGCAGAACAAAGACATTTCTTTTGAGAAGTTGGGCTTGGTAGATTACCAACAGGCTTGGGAGTACCAGGAGCGGCTGCTGAAGGAGATTGTAGACCTGAAAACCCAGAACCGGGCTTTGCCTGAATCTGAAAAGCACCTAACCCCTAATTACCTGTTGCTTTGCCAGCATCCGCATGTGTACACGCTGGGCAAAAGCGGCCATGAGTCTAACCTGCTCTTAGATGAGCAGGGGCTGGCAGAAAAGGAGGCAACCTTTTATAAGATCAACCGTGGAGGAGATATCACGTACCATGGTCCGGGCCAACTAGTGGCCTACCCCATCCTGGACTTGGAGAATTTCTTTACCGATATCCATCAGTACCTTCGGCTTCTGGAAGAGGCTGTGATTCAGACCTTGGCTGCGTATGGCTTGCAGGCCGGTCGCATTGCCGGTTTGACCGGGGTGTGGCTTGACTTTGAGGAGCAACGCAATCCCAGAAAGATCTGTGCCCTGGGCGTGAAGTGCAGCCGCTGGGTGACCATGCATGGCCTGGCCCTCAATGTGAATACGGATTTGGCGTATTTCGGGAATATTGTGCCGTGCGGTATCACAGATAAAGCGGTGACCTCCCTGGAGAAGGAAATTGGAAGGGCCGTGCCTTTGGAAGAAGTAGAGGAAAAACTACTGCAGCAGCTGGAGCGGCTATTTGAAGCAAAGATGTTAGAACACCACGTATGAAGAAAGATATTGATTTCCATCAGGTAGAAGGCGTGTCCATTGCCATTGCGCGCGAGGTGAATGACCTGGGGCAGGAAGAGTGGAATGTCTACTTTATTAACAGCAATGAATTTTACCTGGAGAACGTGCTGATCTCCACCAAAGGGTATGGGCACCTGAACGGCGACGAGGTGAAGACCTCTGTGCTGCGGCACATGTTTGACCAGATGGCCCCTAAAAGCGCTTTGCAGGTAGAGCCCATTGACCCGGCCCTGTTCCAGATCACCAATGAGTTCTGGGTGAGCTACTACATAGGCAGCACCATCTATGACAAGCGGTTCGTGTTCGTGCCTGGCAGTGTCATAGAAGAGAACCTCAGCGCTATTTCCATTCTGGAAAAAGAGGGGGTACTGCATTCTTAGCTTTTTTGGGGCTTCCAGACACTGTGGTCGCTATCCCCTTGCTTTAAATTTAACATTAGACATGGCATGAAATTTCTTACCTACCTGCTTTCCTTTAGTTGGTCTTTCTTCATTGCTTTATTTGCTATCCCCTCCATTGTATATGTGGCGCATTTAAAGAACATTCTGGACCAGCCTAATAAGCGTACGGTGCACGTGTCGCTTACTCCGCGGTTAGGAGGTTTAGGGGTTTTTGCCGGTTTCATGTCAGCGTTGACCATTTTTGGCGACCTGTCAAATGGCGTGCAGCAAGTGTTGGCCGGGTGTATCATCCTTTTCTTTGGGGGGCTCAAAGACGACCTGGTGTCCATTTCGGCTTTCAAGAAGTTCCTGATGCAGGTGCTGGCCACCGGGGTGGTCATGTTCATCGCAGATATCCGAATCACCAGTTTCCAGGGGATCTTCAACATCCATGACCTGCCCGACGGATTAAGCTACGGCTTCACGTTCTTTACCATTGTAGGTATCACCAACGCCATTAACCTGATAGATGGCCTTGATGGCTTGGCAGGTAGTATTGTGACCATCATAGTGGCTACGTTCGGTTTCTTTTTCTGGTACGCCCACATAGATACCTACTCTAATTATGCAGGGGTGGCGGTTTGTTTGATGGGGGGCTTGTTGGGCTTTTTGCGCTATAACTTCTACAAAGCCCGCATCTTCATGGGAGACACCGGTTCTTTGCTCTGCGGGTTTGTAGTGTCTATCATGGCTATCCAGTTCATTGAGATGCGGGCCGTGCCGTCTTCGCCGGTAGTAGCACTAGGGGTGCTTTTTGTGCCGCTGTTTGATACCATCAGGGTTTCTTTGATCAGGGTGTTGAAAGGCGTTTCTCCTTTTGCCCCAGACAAAAACCATATCCATCACCGTATCCTGGCCATGGGGTTCAGTCAGGTGGCCACCGTGGTGATCCTGGTTTTGCTCAATGTGCTGGTGATCCTCTTTGTCTTCAATTTTTCCCATTGGGGAAATCTGAACCTGCTGCTCTGTCTCCTGGGCTTTTCCGTGGTGCTAAGCTTTGTATTAGGTTCGTATTCTGCTAAATCTACCACAAGTACCTAAGCGTATGCGGTTTTGGGGAGTGGTCTTGGGCCTGTGTCTTTGGGGCGGAGTTGCCTTGGGGCAGTCTATGCCCCTCAAGCCCTTGCTGTCTTCAGACTGGTTGATCTACCGGCCTGCCCAGGACAAACTGGTGCCGTACCTGCCCGAGTTCCATGATGAGCGGCAGGCCTTGTACCAGTGGGTGGTTCTGGATAAGTTCACCAACCCTAAGATAGAGTTTGCGGCCCGGCAGCAGCTGTGCCTTTTCCTAGATAACAGGCTGGTCTTTGTGGCTGATTCCACGGCCCGCTATACCCTGGATCTGACCCCCTACCTCACGCCGGGCAAAAAATACCTGCTCACGTTGTGGCATCCTGACCAGCAGCCCAATTATCCTTCTTTTAAAGTGCCTCAGGCGCCCATCACGGTGCTGAACACCAGGGCAGATGCCACCTATCGTCCGTTGGCCAAACAGCCAAATTCGCACCGCAGCGCCCTGGTTTTTTTTATGGTGGTGGTGGGGTTGATTTACGGCTCGCTCAGGATGACCTTCTATACAGACTTCGTGAGCATTTTCAGGTGGAGCAGCTTCACCAAACTGTCTACTCTGGAAGAGGGGTTGCTGGCTAAACCGGTGGGCAACTGGTCCAGCATCCTGTTCGTGTTAGCCTTCGCTCTTTCCTTTTCGCTGCTGATTGTAGCCGTGCATACTGATCTGGAAGACCTGACCCTTTTGAATCAATTATTCACGGCCACGCAGGCAGACCTCATTGCTAAGATCTTGCTGTACACATTAATAATATTCCTGTTTATCCTGTTCAAGTACCTTTTTCTCCAGTTAATGGGATTTATCTTTGGAGTAGGTGAGATGGTGCTGTCTCAATACCGTGAGTTTTTGCGGACATTGTTGGGGATGGGGCTGTTTTTGCCCTTTGTTCTGCTCCTGTACCTGGGCTTGTGGTCTTCTACCCCGCAAATAGTGTATTGGATTGCCAATGTGAGCATTACAGCCCTTTTAGTCTTTACTATGTTCAGGACTTTCTATACGGTTAGTAAAAAATATTCCCTTAAAAATCTACATTTATTTTCCTACCTTTGCGCCACAGAAGTGATTCCTCTGATGATTTTACTTAAGCTCATTGTTTTTGTATAGATTTCAGGAAAATAGGAATTATTGGGAATTTTAGATTAAAAGTTGTTAAACTACCTTCTAAAGATGGCTGACGGTAAAGAAGTGTTGGGTGCTGATAGACATTCAAAGAAAATTTCTAGTATTCTAGTCACGCAGCCAAAGCCGGCAAACGATAATTCTCCGTATCTGAGCATTGCTGAGAAATACGGGATCAAAGTAGATTTTAGAGCCTTCATTGAAATTGAGCCAGTTCCCTATAAGGAGTTCAGGAAAGACAAAGTCTCTATTCTAGACCACACTGCGGTCATCTTCACCAGCCGGAACGCCGTTGACCATTTCTTCAGGATCTGTTCTGAGGGGAAGATAGAAGTGCCCGCTGAGATGAAATACTTCTGTATCTCAGACCAGACCGCATACTATCTCCAGAAATACATCGTTCTGAGAAAACGGAAACTGTTCATTGGAGGCAAAACTGCTTCTGATCTCTTTGATGTGTTGAAGAAGCACAAGACGGAGAAGTTTCTGTACCCTTGCTCCAACATCAGAAAGGAAGATATTCCTGAGTTCATGCGGGCCAACGGCTTTGACTTCACAGAGGCAACCATGTACAAGACGGTGGCCTCTGATTTGTCAGACCTGGCCGAGGTGAAGTATGATTGTATTGCTTTCTTCAGCCCTTCAGGGGTGCATTCTCTGTTTGTGAACTTCCCAGACTTCAAACAGAACAGTACCCGGATCGCGGCTTTTGGTCCTACCACCGCCCAGGCTGTGCGTGATGCCGGGTTAGAGCTTGACATTGAAGCCCCTATGCCCAATGCTCCTTCTATGACCGGGGCCATTGAGGTTTATATCCAACAACATTCTAAGAAAAAGTAAACCTCAGCGTTACTTTTCCTTTATTTGTGCGTAGCAGGGCTAGGGTTGGTGAATTAACGTTAACTATTGGTAGTTAATAGATAATTTGTTAGCTTTTGCCAAAAGGCTCTTGAAGATCAAGGGACGGTTTAATGCTGTACATGATGCGCAAATTTGGTTTCCTGATATTCTTATTAGGGCTTTCTCTTCCCTTTGTGGGGCTGGCACAGCAGCTGCCGCAGTTTAGTCATTATGGTTTCAATGGGCAGTTCATAAGCCCGGCCTACGCAGGAATAAAGGGCCAGACCGAACTGAACGTGTTGTACAGGTACCAGTGGTTGGGCTATAACGCTACCTTTGATACCGGAGGCTCCCCTCGTACGGCATTGTTCACGGTTTCAGCGCCCGTGAGTTTCCTCAAAGGCGGGTTAGGGCTGGTGGTGATGAAAGATGAGATTGGGCCGGTAGATGTCTTCCATGCGCAATTAGCCTACTCCTATCACCTGGCTCTGGCGGGTGGTATCTTGGGTATCGGCCTGCAGGGAAATCTGACCAACATGAGCAAAGGAAGTTACCGGCCTAATGAGCCGGGTGACCCGAAGGTGCCCTTCAACAGCTCTGACCGTAAGTTTGACATGGGGGCAGGTTTGTGGTATCAGCATGAGAATTGGTACGCGGGTGCAGGTGTCACCAACCTGTTAGGGGCGGCTTACCAATTTGAGAGCGAAACCAAAGATCTTGGCTACGGCACCGTCACTGCCGAGAAGCACCTGATGGTGACGGGGGGGTACAACCTGGAACTTTCTGATGCCATAGACGTTACACCAACGGTATTACTAAAACAGGATTTAAATGCGGGGGTTACCTCTTTGGAAACAGGGGCACGGGCAACGTTCAATGATAAATTTTGGGGTGGGGCCGGCTATCGTTTCGGCGAGGCCGTTACCGGGCTGTTGGGCGTTTACCTGTTAAAAGACAATGCCTTGAGTTTTGGGTACGCCTTTGACTATACCGCCGTAGGCACGCAGGCTAAAAGTGCCACCTCCCATGAGGTTATGCTAGGATACAAGTTGCCAAAACCTAGAAATAATACAAAGCCACCTATCAGAACCCCCCGCTACTTTTTCTAAATCCCTACTTTTGAGTAATATGCATATGGCTAGCTTTGAGGGAATTGTTATCAAAATAAAATATTATTTTCTTTGGCTCGTTAGCTTATTGATCTTCAAGAAAAAACACTAGTTTTGTTTTTTGAATAAGGACTTAACGTTACTATCTTCAAAATTATACATGCTAAGCGGGAACGCTACTTTTTTCAATCAAGAATATGATTAAGTTTTTACAGTTTTCTGCCATTGCTCTAAGCGTAGTCTTGATGGCAGGTTGTGGTATGGGTAGAGATTCACAGGGTGATGTGATCGGGGCAGAAGACCGCCCAGAATTCAATCCTCAGGAAATTCCTTATGGAATGGTGGCCTGCCCAGGTGGTACTTTTCATATGGGGCAGACGGATCAAGATATCGCCGCCAGCATGTCTAACATGAACAAGCAGGTAACCATTGGTGGGTTCTACATGGATGAGACGGAGATCACCAACAATGAATACCGTCAGTTCGTGGATGCGATCCGTCAGGACTCACTGGATATTCTGGGCGAGGAGTTTGTCATGACCCAACTGTATCCAGATACCACCGTTTGGGTGAAGGACTTCACCTACCACATGGGTGATCCTCTGATGGAGTATTACTTCTCCCATCCGGCGTTTGATGACTTCCCCGTAGTAGGGGTTGACTGGTTTGCCGCCAAGTACTTCAACAACTGGAGAACCAAGCATAAGAATAACTACAATGTAGAAAGCGGCATGGCGCCAATGCCTAGCTTCCGGTTGCCTTCTGAGGCTGAGTGGGAGTATGCAGCCCGTGGCGGCCGTGACCTGGCAACCTATCCTTGGGGTGGCCCTTACCTGCGTAACGCCAAAGGTTGTATGCTGGCTAACTTCAAGCCAGGCCGTGGTGACTACTACAGCGACGGTTTCACATATACTGCCCCAGTAGGACAATATTATCCTAATGATTTTGGTTTATATGATATGGCCGGAAACGTGGCTGAGTGGTGTGAAGACGCTTATTCAGAGGCTACTGTGCCATTGGTGTGGGACTTGAACCCTACCTACTATAATGACAATGAGCCCCGCAAGATTGTTCGTGGTGGATCTTGGAAAGACATCGCCCACTTCCTGGAGACGGGGGTGCGTAACTTTGAATACCAAGATTCTGCCCGCTCCTTCATCGGTTTCCGTAGCGCCATGATTTACATTGGACGTTCTTCTGACTTTGACTTAGGAAGATAGTCTTTTGATAATATTTAATTAGTGCTATATTGAATTTATTTCTGAACCCAAATACTTACAAACTAAATCCTTCCAAAAAATGAGTAAATCTAGAGGCAACTTCTTCTACGATAAGGTGATGCCAAAAATCTATGGTATTGGTGCTGCAGTAGTGATTGTAGGAGCTTTGTTTAAAATACTCCACTTGAACGGTGCCAACGAGATGCTGATTGTGGGTCTCGGAACAGAAGCCATTATCTTTTTCCTGAGTGCGTTCCAGCCTAACCCTCCGCATGAGCCAGAGTGGGAGCGGGTATATCCTCAATTGCGTGATGACTACAACGGTCCGCTTCCTACCGTGCCTGCCGCTGCCGCTGGTCCTTCTATCACCGGTGACTTAGATAAAATGCTGCGTGACGCCAACGTGACGCCAGCCACTATCAGTTCTTTGGGCCAAGGCTTGAACAGATTGAGCGAGACCACTGCCCAGATCTCTGATTTGACAGACGCAACCGTTGCCACCAAAGAGTATGCAGCGCGTGTAAGAACCGCTACCGGTTCCCTTGACAAGATCAACGAAGCCTATGGAACTACCTTGCAGGTGGTGTCACAGATGGCAAACGCCACGGCAGATACCCAGGCCTACAATGCCCAGGTACAGCAGGTAACCAAGAACTTAGGCGCTTTGAACGCTGTCTATGAAATGGAGCTTCAGGATGCCAACAACCACCTGAAATCTATCAACAAGTTCTACGGCAGCATCACCAACGCTATGGAGAACCTGACCCAGGCCAGCCGTGAAACTGAACAATTCAAAGAAGAGGTAACCAACCTAACTAAGAATCTCCATTCATTAAACAACGTGTATGGCAACATGTTAAATGCCATGAGAGGATAATCTCTGCCAATCCTCTATTTAATTAAGGTTAACTAATAAAGTAAACACTATAGGATATTATGGCTGGAGGAAAAGAGACGCCACGGCAAAAGATGATCGGGATGATGTATCTCGTTCTGACGGCGCTGTTGGCATTGAACGTAAGCTCTGCAATACTTTTAAAATTTCAGTTTATTGACGCCAGCTTAATGGAGGTGAACAATAAAACTGTTTCAGATAACAAAGGAGCGGTAAAAGGTATTCAAGCAGCGGTAGCGGAAGGTGCCAGCACTGCCAAAGACAAGCAGGTAGTGGAGCAAGCACAGCAAGTAAGTGCTAAAACC
This sequence comes from Rufibacter glacialis, assembly GCF_008271745.1. Classification (GTDB taxonomy): domain Bacteria; phylum Bacteroidota; class Bacteroidia; order Cytophagales; family Hymenobacteraceae; genus Nibribacter; species Nibribacter glacialis. The sequence goes on from NZ_VKKZ01000024.1 coordinate 127,667, forward strand.
GCTGAAATGGTCGCGTTCATCCGTGGATTGCGCACTGAATTGGAACAAGCTACTGGTGGAAAAGACGAAGAAGGAAACTATAAGAAACCAGAAGCCAACGAGATTGTAAACGAAGTAATGATTGGCGGCCTGAAAAAAGGCAAAGGGTATGAATTAGAAGCAAAACTGAACCAGTACGCTGAATTTTTACGCCCGTTCAACCCTAAAATGCCTCAGAAGCTGGCCATGAGCGGCTCTGAAGACCCACGAGTAGCCAACAACAAAGACCAACGCAGAAAGAACTTCGCGCAGTTGAACTTTGAAGAAACCCCTATGGTAGCCGCTTTGGCTACCTTGGCTCAGAAAGAGTCTGAAGTGCTGAAGTATGAAGCAGAGACCTTATCATTACTGGCTCAGAAAGTAGGGGCAGATATCATCAAGTTTGAGAACATCTTCGCTATGGCCAGTGCTGAGTCTAAGACGGTAGCGGCTGGTACTAAATACAGAGCAGAAATGTTCCTGGCTGCCTCTTCAGATGCGGTGACTCCTACTATGTCTGTTGACGGAAGATCTATTCCGGTAAAAGGCGGAAAAGGTACCATTGAGTTCACGGCTACTGCTGGTAACTATGACTCTGAAGGAAACGCGAAGAAGACTTGGAGAGGCCAGGTGCGTTTCCGTCAGGCAAGCGGCCGTGATACCACCTTTACCGTGACCCAAGATTACGTAGTGGCAAAGCCGGTAATGCAGATCCAGTCTGCCTCTATCAACTCTTTGTACTTCAACTGCGGAAACGAACTGAGTGTTCAGGTGCCGGCCTTAGGTGCGGTGTATGATCCTTCTTTCTCTGCCTCAGGGGCAACCGTGGTAAAAGGAGCTAAGAAAGGATTCTTAACCCTTATTCCTACGTCAAGACAAGTAAGACTGAACGTAAGCAGCGGTGGAAACGCCATTGGTTCACAGGAGTTCACCGTGAAACTGGTCCCAAGACCAAGGGTGGTTGCCTATGCCAATGGCCGTCCGGTTGATGTGGTGAAAGGAATGGCAGCACCAGGACCACGTGTGTTGGAAGTGAGAGCCGTTGCAGACGAAAGTTTTAAAAACCAATTGCCTAAGGATGCCCGTTACAGAGTAACCCAATATACGGTTTACCTGGTGCGTGGTAGCCGCCCCGTAGGCTCAGTAGCAGGCAACGGCCCAACTGTAAGCTTGGGTAACCTAGCTGCTCAGGCCCGTCCGGGAGACCGGATTGCCGTAGACGTTAAAGAAATACGTAGAATGAACTATCGTGATCAGCAGGAAGTTGTACCTTCTGATAACTCTAGTATCAACATTCAGCTTAACTAGTAAGAATATTTTTCTTAGTATCATGAAGAAATTAATTGTGTTGGGTTTAGCGGGTTTGCTTAGCATGCCGGTTGTTAGTATGGCGCAAAAGCGTACTACTAAGAAGTCAACTACTTCTGCGCAGAAAGCACAGCAAAGTGCGGCCGCTCAGGCTGCGGCTGAGAAAAAACGCCAGGAAGAGTTAGCTATGCAACAAGAAATGCAGAAGCAAGCTGAGATGGTACAGGCAAGAATGGACAGCTCTCTGGCTGCCCCTGCGTCGGCTAGACCTATCCCGGCCTCTGATGTGATGTTCAAGAAAACGGTTTGGAGAGCGGTGGATTTGCGCGAGAAGCAAAACCGCCCTATGTTCTCTAACGGGAAACAAATCACTAAACTGATCACAGAAGCGGTAAAAAGAGGTGAGTTACAAGCCTACCGGTCAGACACCCTGAACACGCCAATTCCTGCCCAGGAGTTCTTTGCGAACATGACCCCCGCTGAAACCAGCGGCGGGTTAACGGAGGCAGAGAAAGCAGCCGGTTTTGATACCCCTGCGGCAGTAGAGGATGATGGTTGGGGAACACCTGCTCCGGCAAAGAAACCCGCCGCTACTACCAAGAAAACAGGTACTGCTGCTCCAGCTGTAGCCGTGACTTCTGGTAATGAGCTTCTTCCTAATGAGCTTTATAAATTAGAGATCAAAGAAGACGTGATATTTGATAAGAAACGTTCAAGACTTTATCATGATATCCAGGCTATTACCTTGGTGATGCCAGCAAAATACAACAGCCTTGGGTTTGAGAAACCAATTGCTTCTTTCAAATACAGCGATTTAGCCAGGGTTTTCAGAGCCCATCCAGAGGAGGCAATTTGGTTCAACGCGCAGAATGATGCGCAGCACAAGAACCTGGCAGACGCCTTTGACCTGTGGTTGTTCAGCTCTTACATCACCAAAGTATCTAATGTCAATGATGCTCGTTTAGAGGAGCAATATGGTGCTGGCAAAAAAGGCTTATTAGCTGCCCAGCAAGCCATGGAAGAACTCATTGAGTTTGAGTACAGCTTGTGGAGCTACTAGTAGTTTTAAGCATACAATAAAAAAAGGAGGTCCTAAACGGCCTCCTTTTTTTGTGCCCCTTGGTTTGGTGAAAGGCGATTATTGAAATTCAGGCAGAACAGATTCTTATAGGGGTAATCCCTTGTGGTTGCCCCTTCTGCGCACCATCAAGAGCAATCAGAAGGGATTGCCCCCACACCTGAAAAACCTCTAGAAAAGTCAAAAGGAATTCCCCATTTAAAGCCTGTTTTTGGAAAAGCAACCTTTAAATAGAAGGTAATGCTCGTGAGTAGAAGCAGAAAAGTGAAGGGACGATTTATTGTTTAGGGGGCGTTTTCAGAAAAACAGAACCAAATTAGCTGGTTTCTATTTAGCGGTCTGGCCGAAGTACTCCATCAACAGGCGGGTCTTGCTTTTGCCTATCTCCTGTTCCAGTTCCTGCTGCGAAAGCTCCGCGATCTTTTTGACTGATTTGAACTTGCTAAGCAGTTTCTCTGCGGTGGCTGGTCCTAAGCCTTTGACTTTGGTGAGCTCGGTCTGCAGGGTGCCCGCGTCCCGCAGGGAACGGTGGAACGTAATCCCGAACCGGTGGGCCTCGTTGCGGAGGCGCTGGATGAGCTTGAGGGTCTCAGACTTTTTATCAATGTAGAGCGGAAGCGTATCACCAGGGTAGAAGATCTCCTCCAGGCGTTTGGCAATACTGACAATGGCTACCTGACCGTAGATGCCCAGGTCTTTCAGGGCTTTCACGGCCATGCCTAGCTGCCCCTTGCCCCCGTCAATGATAATGAGTTGGGGCAGTGAGGCCCCTTCTTCTATAAGCCGACGGTACCGGCGGGTCACTACCTCATACATAGAGGCAAAATCATCTGGGCCCACTACCGTCTTGATATGGAAGTGGCGGTAATCTTTCTTAGAAGGCTTGGCGTTGCGGAAACATACCATAGAGGCCACCGGGTTGTCTCCCTGAAAGTTGGAGTTGTCAAAGCACTCAATGTGTTTGGGTAGCTCCGTGAGGCGCAGATCGCGTTTCATGGTTTCCATGATCCTGACCTCATTGCTGTCTTTGGATTTGTCCTGCATGCTTTCTTTCTCTTTCCGCAGGTAGAGGGCGTTCTTGAGGGAAAGGTTCAGCAGTTTCCGTTTGTCGCCAATCTGGGGCACGGCAATGGTGATGTTTTCCAGGGGAAGGGTGAGGCCTTCAATGTTCACCAAAATCTCCTTGGAGTTGCTTTCAAAATCCTGGCGCAGTTGCATGATCATAGACGCCAGAATCTCCTGGTCCGTCTCTTCCAGTTTCTTCTGCAGTTCCAGCGACTGGGTGCCAATCACTGAGCCGTTCATCACCTTCAGGTAATTGATAAAGGCGCACTTCTCATTGGAGGTGATGGTGAACACATCAATGTTGGTCAAGGTGTGGCTCACCACCGTAGACTTGGCCTGGAAGTCATCCAGCAGGTCCAGCTTCTGTTTGAACTGGTGGGCTAACTCATACTGGTAATCAGCGGCGGCGGCAGACATGGCCTCCTTGAAGTAGTTCTTAGCTACCGCCAGGTTTCCTGAAAGGATGTTCCTTATCTGCTGAATGTGTTCATTGTATTGGCTCTCGTCATACAAGCCTTCACAAGGGCCTTTGCAGTTGCCAATGTGGTACTCCAGGCACACCTTGAATTTACCGGCCTCTATATTCGTTTGGCTCAGGTTATAGCTGCAGGTACGCAGAGGGTATAAAGTCCTGATCAGCTCCAGTACCACGTACATGCTGGTGCCACTGGGGTAAGGTCCAAAGTAGCGGGAACCATCATTAAGCTTATTGCGGGTACTGAGCACCCTAGGGAACCGCTCATTGGTGATGCACAGGTACGGGTACGTTTTACCATCCTTTAAAAGGATGTTGTATTTAGGCTGATGCTGCTTGATGAGGTTGTTCTCCAGCAAGAAAGCATCAGCCTCACTGTCTACAATGGTAAACTCAATGCGCTTGATCTGCGAGATGAGCTTAAGCGTCTTCTTGTTGTGCTGCTTAGAGGAATTGAAATAAGAGCTTACCCGTTTCCGGATGTCAATGGCCTTGCCCACATAGATGATGCCCTTGTCATCATAGTACTTATAGATGCCCGGGCGATGGGGCAAGTGCTTTAGTTGCTCTCTGATTGTTTCCTCCACAGCCATAACAATTCTTCTTCCTTAGAACGTCTCTTCCTCTACGGTTTGGGGTAGGGTTAGTGTTTGCTCTTGTTTTACGGAATCAGACACGGTAGGTACGGGAGCGGAATACCCACAATTGATGGAAGTAGATAGCGGTTCTGCCGGTTTAGGGAAAGGCGCCTTTGATACGTTCAACGATTTATCGGCGTACACCTTCTTCATGAACAAGGCGTAGATCGGCATGGCCAGTTTATTCCCTTGTCCGTAGGCAGCGCTCCGGAAGTGGATGCTTCGGTCTTCGCCCCCAACCCAAACACCTGCCGCCAGATCTGGGGTAATCCCCATAAACCAGGCATCAGAATAGTTAGAGGTAGTTCCGGTTTTGGCCCCTATCTCGTTCTTGAGTCCGTAGCGGTGGCGTAAGCCATAGTAGGCGGTACCACCGCGTACATCCGCGGAGCCTTGCAGCATGTGCACCATCAGGTAGGCTACTTCCTCACTAAGGGCTTCAATGGTCTTGGGCACGAACTCATGTAACACCGTCCCGTTCTTGTCTTCAATGCGCAGCAGGTACTGCGGCTGGTTCCAGACTCCCTTGTTCACGAACGTGCCATAGGCGCCTACCATGTCATACAGGGTCACGTCACTGGAACCAAGGCCCAACGCCGGAACAGGATCCAGAGGCGTAGTGATGCCTAACCGTTTAGCGGTAGAAACCACCACTTCCGGACCAAGCTTCTTCATGAGGTACGTGGTAATGGTGTTCACCGAGAAAGCCAGGGCCTCCCGTAGGGTGTACCTCCGTCCAGAGTACTTGCCGTCGCTGTTTTTAGGGGTATAGGGTTTGCCGTCGCCGGTGATGATGGTGACAGGGGCATCTACTACCTCATAGCAGGGAGAATAGCCTTGCTCAATCGCCGCGGCGTACACAAAGGGTTTGAAGACCGAACCCGGCTGGCGAGCCCCTTGTTTCACGTGGTCATACTTGAAGTACTTGTAGTTGGTACCGCCCACCCAAGCCTTCACCCTGCCGGTAAGCGGGTCCATGGCCATAAAGCCAGCTTGCAGGTAATGCTTGTAATAGCGCAGAGAATCCATAGGGCTCATGATGGTGTCTCTTTCCCCTTTCCAGGAGAAGATGCGCATAGGAATCTTATGGTTGAGGTGGTATTTGATGGAGTCTTCGTTGCTGCCATACTGCTCCACCAGGCTTCTGTAGCGGGCAGTGGTCTTCATCCTTTCCATCAGGAAGCCTTTGATTTCTTTCCCGTTGTCATTAACCCAGGGGTTACGGCCTTTCCATTGCTGGAAGAACTCTTTCTGCATCACCTTCATGTGTTGCTCCAGAGCCGCCTCCGCGTGTTGCTGCATGCGGGAGTCAATGGTGGTGTAGATTTTGAGGCCGTCTGAATACAGGTCATAGCCATTGTCGCGGCACCACTGGGCCAGCGACTTGCCAATCTCCGTCCGGAAATAAGGGGCCAGGCCTTTGTTCTGGTTCTCCACGTTAAAATCCAGCTTGATGGGCTTCACGCTGGCCGTCTGGAAGGTAGGCTCATCAATGAAGTCATACTTGAGCATCTGGCCCAGCACCGTGTTGCGCCGGTCTTTAGACCGCTCTGCGCGGGTGACCGGGCTGTAGAAAGAAGGCCCTTTCAAGACACCTACCAGGGTAGCGCCTTCTTCCAGGGTCAATTGCTCAGGGGCTTTGTTGAAGAAGGTTTTGGCGGCTACCTTAATCCCGTAGGCATTGCTCCCGAAGTCAACGGTGTTCAGGTACATGAGCAGGATCTCCTTCTTGGTGTAAGACCGCTCCAGTTTCACAGACATGATCCACTCCTTTGTCTTGATGATGAGCATGCGCAGGCCAGGCACATCACTGAGCAGGCCGTTGTTCAAATCATCACGGGTGCGAAACAGGTTACGGGCCAGCTGTTGGGTCAGCGTACTGGAGCCCCGGTCTTGTTTACCGGTAAGCTTATAGTAAGGAACGGCCAGGGTGCCCTTGAAGTCAATGCCAGAGTGCTCCTCAAACCGGATGTCTTCTGTGGCGATGAGTGCGTCTACCAGAGATTTAGGCAGTTGCTCATACGTAACGGGGCTGCGGTTCTCACGGAAGTACTTTCCTAAGAGCTGGCCATCTTCTGAATACACCTCAGAGGCAAGTTCGCTTTTGGGGTTCTCCAGGGTTTTGAGGTCTGGTAAGTCTCCGAAAAGGTTAAGGAAGTTGATGCTGACGGCAAAGACGTACAGCAGGAAGAACACAAACCCTCCGGCAAAGAGCAGCCAGAGTGCCGAAATGATTTTCCGGAACCTGGTATCAGGCATAGACGACATGCTATTGGTAATTTTTTTCAAAGAAATCTACGTACTGCGCGATATCTCCTAACTTTCTAAGTAAAGTCAAGTTAGCTTCAGTTATCACAAAGGTAGCAAATTTCGGGCCTTTTAAATTGGCTAAAGGAGAAGTGCGGGAAGCTTGTAGTTTGGCGTACTGTTGGGCAGACTGGAAATCGGGCAGCGCCCGCACCAGCAGCAGACTGGTACTGTCTTTAAAGGCCACCCGGTCCAGGGTAAGGTTCTTTTTAGGGTGGAAACGTTGGTTATACGTACCGTAAGCGGTCATGAGCTGGCGCAGAGGCAGGCTGTCACCAGTATGTACCACCACAAACAGGTGGGGTTTGTTGCGTTCAGTCTTGTAAGTGGGGGCTTCTTCGGGGCGCACCACGGGGGCAGCCGGTGCAGGCGCTTTGGCCAGTTCCCCGGATTCATAGCGCAGGTACAGGTTCATGAACTCACGAGCCTGGGGTTGCAAGGGGCTCTCTGGGTACTGGATCAGGAATTTCTCCATAGCCGCCCTAAACACCGCCGGCGACTGGGTGCGCCCGGTCACCAAAGCCCTAAGGAAAGCGCTTTGGTCCTGGATGTCGTTTTGGGGGTATTTTTGGGAAAGGGAGGCCAAAACGGCTAGCGTCTCTGGGTACTTCTCTTTTTCATACAGGGCATACGCAGAATCATACAGCGCATGGGCCGCCTTGTTTTCTACCGAGTAGGTCCGCAGAAAATCAGGCTGGTCAATAAGGCGGCTGTATTTAGAAGTAGGGAACCGCTGTTTCAGCGTCTGGGCATAAGTGCCCGCCTTGTCTGATTGCTGTTGGGCCTGGGCCATCACGTACAGGCTGTAGTACACTTCGGAGGCATGGGCAGAGGCAGGGAACCGCTCCAGGAGCTGTTGGAATGTTTCAGCGGCTTTCTGCGGCTCCCGCAGCCGCTGCTGGTAAATGTTGCCTAAGGTGAACAGCGCTTCCTCAATGCGTTTGTCTGAGGCCTGCTTTTGGGCCGGGGTCACCGGAATAGCGGCTAAATATTCTGCCTGCTTTTGGGCGGTGGCCGCGGCCTGGGCGCTGCTGTCTACGGTAGTGCCGGTTACCAAACCAGCCGTAAGCGGGGTAGCGCCAGAAGTGGTGGTGATTCGGCGCCAGTTGTCTTGCAGGGGACGTTCGCCCCAGGTGCGCAAGAAGTCATTGCGGGCGGTGGAGAGGGCGGCCGGGTTGTCAAAGTACCAGGTACTGCCTTGGGTGGCGCTGCCCCCTATGGGAAGCGTGGCGGTCTGGGTGCGGGGGCCAGCGGTAGCGTTGGCGGCAGCCAGCACAGCGGCGGCGGCTTGTTCCTTCTCCCGGTTAATCTGCTCGGCTACCCGTTGGGCACGCTCGGCAGCCCCTAATTTGGCGAGGGCCTGTAAACTGTCTTCAGACCGGATGATCTCTATTTGTTGGGTGAAGGCGGTCAGTACGGTGCGCCGGTCTGCCAGTTCTTCATACCCCAGGGTAGTAGGCGGCAGGAATTGGAGGGTGCTGTCATAATAGGCCTGGGCCAGTTTGTACTGCTGCAGGTTCTCATAATAGATCTGACCGGCCAACAGATAAGAATAGGCTTTCTGGGCCCGGTTAGTGCTGGAAGCCGCCGCAGATTTCTGAAGTAGGGCCAGCGCCTCTGGGTACTCCTTCTGCCGAAGCTCCAGTTTAGCCAGGTCATAGTAGATCTTGTCCAGGTACTCCCGGTTTTTATCGTCGCGGGTGAGTTTGAGCAGGAACTCCTCTACCTTCTGCTGATCCTCTACGTCTTTCAGTTCAGTGACCTGGGCCTGGTTCAGGTGGGCGTAGAAGCCCAATTCATAGGGAGGGCGCTTCTTGAGCACTTTGGCAAACTGGGTATAAGCCTTGGCGTCTTGGTTCGTGGCCTGGTACAATTGCCCCAGGATGAACCGCAACCTGGCTTCCCGGTCTCTTTCATCTGTGAAGGGAATGGCCTTTTCCAGGTTCTCTATCACCAGGGGCAGGTTGTTCTGGATTTGGGCCAGTTGGGCGCGGGTCAGCAGCAGTTCACGGCCATTGGTCTCGTTCATGCGCTCCTTCCGGAACTGTTCTGAGATGGAGAAGGCCTGGTCATAGTCTTTCTGCCGCATGGCCAGGCGCATCATCCAGATCATGGCCTCATGGCGGGCGTGGCGGTCTGGGCTGGTGGACTGCACAAACCGGAAGGTCTTGGCGGCCTCGGCGTCTTCTCCCTGGTAGTAACGGGCCTTGCCGATGAGTACGTAACAATCATCTATCCACCGTGATTTTGGGTGGCGCGCGATAGGGAAAGAGGCCCGCTTGATCACTTCATCCAGATCAGGCGCCAGGCTTCTCAACAGCGTGGTGTCCAGCGGCGGCAGAATGTCCAGAATGCGGTTGTAGTCATACACGTGGGCGGCTTCCAGGCGGGCCTCTACGGCCTCCATTTTCGCACGCGCCAGAAAATACCCGTTGAAGCGGGCGTTTACGTTGCGGTACGCCCGGCCCAAAGGCTTGTCAGGAGCGCAACCGGCTATGGTGCCCAGAAAGAGGAGGAACAGAAGAAATCGTGTCAGCTTCAACGTTGAGTCAGAAAGTTGGAATATGAGTAGAACTGCGCGCCGCCCATTTTATTTCATGCCGCTTTTTCTTAAAACGAACCATAAACGGGAAAGCGCGTACCAAGTGCTTTGGCCTTTGGCTGGGTAAAAACAAATTTACACCATTTTACGGTTTGTTACGCAGTACGCAAGGGCCAGGCTTATGGTAGTCACCAGCGCCTCGTTTTTTTGGTGACTACTTTGCGATTTGGACCCGTTTTGGTGAAAATACGCGAAAAACGGCGGAAACTATTCTATATAAAGCAAATCTTTCTGCCCAAGGTGCGCTGCCGTTTAGTACCTTTGCAGAAACAGGGGATAAACGCGCATGGAACCAACCCAACCGCCAACCGGGCCAAAGAAGAATTCCCAGGTGAAGCCGTACCTGAAGTACTCAGGGCTGGCCTTTCAGATGATTGCCGTTATTACCTTGGCGGCCGTTGGCGGACGCAAGTTAGATGCCCATTTTCAGAATGAGACGCCTTGGTGGACACTTGGGTTGCTTATAGTGGCGGTGTTTGCCTCTGTGTATTCAGTCATAGTGTCCCTTACCCGAAAGAATTAAAAGCTGGTGAAGTTTTTCAGAGGCATGCTGTTGCTCACTGGGTTGCTGGTGCTGCTAGTGACGGTACTGGTGGCCACTACCGGAGAGCAATTGGTTCATTCCTATGTCTGGTACATGCTGGGCTTCTTTGTGTTTGTGACCAGTTTCACGCATTATATTGGCCATCTGGGCCTAAAACATGATGCCGGGAACCTGCACGCCTACTTCTATGCCTCCATGGGGGTGCGCATGGTGTTCGCTATAATAGTAATTTTTGTATATAGATATTTTCATGACGAAAAGATAGTCCAATTCGTGATCAACTTTTTCGCCCTGTATTTTATTTATGCCGGATTTGAAATCTACGCATTGTTGAGTAACTTGCGCCAAAATTCAAAAAAGCATGCCTAGGGCAATGGGGTTGCATAAAAATCATTGCTTTTAATTAGCTCTTAATGAAGAAGATACTCGTTTACCTGCTTACTGTACTTACTTTTTCAGCCCAAGCGGCAGAATCACCCGAGGGAGGTAAATTCAGTCCCGGAGACATGATCATGCACCACATTGGTGATGATTACACCTGGCACTTCGCTGACGGGTTGGTCTTGCCATTGCCGGTTATATTATACGGGGAAAAGGGCTTAGATGTATTTTCTGCCTCTAACTTCTACAATGCCCAGCATGAAGTGCAGCCGTACAACGGGTATGTGATGGACCACGGGCATATCTATTATGCCAACCAAGATGGTACTCCCCGCACCCAGGTGAACGCGGAAGGCGTGGAAGAGCCCGTAGGGCCTTTGGATTTCTCCATCACCAAGAACGTGGCTTCCATGTTTGTGAGTGTGCTTCTGCTGTTCCTGGTGTTTATGACCATTGCCGGGGCGTACAAGAAGAACCGCGGCCGGGCGCCAAGAGGCATCCAGTCTTTCTTTGAGCCCATTATCCTCTTTGTCAGAGACGATATTGCCAAGACCAACATTGGCCCTAAGTACCAGCGCTTCATGCCGTACCTGCTCACGGTATTCTTCTTTATCTGGTTCAACAACCTGTTAGGCCTAGTGCCCGGCGGGGCCAACCTGACCGGAAACATTGCGGTAACCCTGGTGCTGGCGCTGATGACCTTGTTGATCACCGTGTTCAGCGGAAACAAATCGTACTGGGGGCACATCTTCAATACCCCGGGCGTTCCGTGGTGGTTGAAGTGGGGTATTCCTATCATGCCTTTGGTAGAGGTGATCGGGATTTTCACCAAGCCTTTCTCTTTGATGGTCCGGTTGTTTGCCAACATCACGGCAGGCCACATCATCATCCTGAGTTTGTTCAGCTTGATCTTCATCTTTGAAAGCATTGCCATTGGTCCGTTGAGTGTTGCCTTTGCGGTCTTCATGAACTTCCTGGAGTTGTTTGTGGCCCTGCTGCAGGCGTACATTTTCACCTTGCTTTCTGCCATGTATTTTGGCGGTGCGGTGGAAGAACATGACCACCACCCTGACTTAGGGCACGGTGATGCGCCCCACGCTGTGGCAGCAGCCCATTAATCTGAATTCTTTTTTTTTTAACTATATATATACTACTATGTTAGGATTATTGCTTGCATTGTCTCTTGGCTCAGGCTACGCGATCATGGGTGCCGGTATCGGTGCTGGTTTAGTGGCGCTTGGTGCCGGTTTGGGTATCGGTAGAATTGGTGGCTCTGCCATGGAATCTATCGCCAGACAACCAGAGGCTGGTGGACAGATCCAGACTGCGATGATTATCGCATCTGCCCTTATTGAAGGTGTTGCCCTCTTCGGGGTGGTAGTTTGCCTTCTGATCTCGTTCATCGACTAGATGAAATTATCGCCTCGCCCGTCCTGACGATTGGTCTGGACGGGCCGGGGGGATAAAGAGCCGGTAGTATATACGTTGAGAAAAAAAGTACTTTCGTTAAATAATCATACAAGATGAATCCATTAGTAACCCCAAGTTTCGGATTACTTTTCTGGCAGGTGGTCACCTTTTTGGTGGTTCTTTTGCTGTTGTCTAAGTTTGCCTGGAAGCCGATCATGGCGGCCCTGCGTGAGCGGGAAGAAAACATTGACGCAGCATTAAGCATGGCCGAGAAAGCCAAGCTGGAAATGCAGGCCTTGAAAGCCGACAACGAGCGCTTGCTGAATGAGGCGCGCGCTGAGCGGGAGCGTATCTTGAAAGAAGCCACTGAAGCAGCGAACCACTTAGTGGAAAGTGCCCGTGCCAAAGCCACCGAGGAAGGCCAGCGCATGATTGAGCAAGCCCGCGTTTCTATCGTGAATGAGAAAAAGGCAGCTTTAACCGAGGTGAAGAACCTGGCGGCTACCTTGTCTATTGATATTGCCGAGAAGCTGATCAGACGGGAGTTGCAAGATGAGCAGGCGCAACGCGCCCTGGTACAAAGCTATCTGCAGGAAACCCACCTGAGCTAAGAACGCACGGCGAGCTGCTTCCCGCCCCGGAAAAGGAAGCGAATCGTTTTAAACACGCAAGAGAAAAAAATGTCAGACGAAAGAGTTGCCTCCCGGTACGCCAAGTCTCTGCTGGAGTTGTCTCAAGAGCAAGGTTCACTGGAGAAAGTATACGCCGATATGCTTTCCTTCACCAAGGTCTTGAGCGAGAGCCGTGACCTAAGCCTAGCACTGCGCAACCCGATTATAAAGCATGATAAAAAGCTGGCCATCCTTACCGCCATTTTTGGAGGTAACATGACCGAGCTGACCATGGCTTTTTTCCGGATTATCACCCAGAAGAACCGTGAGGCTGTTCTGGAGTCTGTGGCACGCGAGTTTGTGACGCAGTACAACCTGCTTACCGGAATCCAGAAAGCCACGGTAACCACGGCCGTGCCTCTTACCCCGGAATTACGGGCTACTTTCCAGCAAATGGTGGTAGAACGCACCGGCATGAAGGTAGAGCTCAAAGAAGTGGTAGACCCCGCCGTAGTAGGCGGGTATGTATTGCGCATTGGTGATCAGCAAATAGATAACACCTTGAGAACCAGCGTGCAGAAACTGAAAAATAAGTTTAAAGAAAATCCATACATTACTAAACTATAATCATGGCAGAAGTTAGACCTGATGAAGTATCAGCGATTTTAAGAGAACAGCTGTCAAACTTCAGAACAGAAGCTGAACTAGAAGAAGTTGGTACGGTTCTGCAAGTGGGTGACGGTGTTGCTCGTATCTACGGCTTATCCAAGGCACAGTCTGGTGAGTTGTTAGAGTTCGAAAATGGTCTGCAAGCCCTTGTTCTTAACCTAGAGGAAGACAATGTGGGTGCGGTATTGTTGGGTGACTGGAGCGACATCAAAGAAGGCGACACAGTTAAGAAAACAAATAAAATTGCCTCCGTTCGCGTAGGTGATGGTATGGTAGGCCGTGTGGTGAACACCCTTGGTCAGCCAATTGACGGCAAAGGCCCGTTAGTGGGTGAGCTGTACGAAATGCCAATTGAAAGAAAAGCACCAGGCGTTATCTACCGTCAGCCGGTAAATGAGCCTATGCAAACCGGTATCAAAGCCATTGACTCCATGATTCCGATTGGCCGTGGCCAGCGGGAATTGATCATTGGTGACCGCCAGACAGGTAAAACTGCCGTGGCCATTGACACCATCATCAACCAGGGGGAGTTCTTTGACCGTGGTGAGCCAGTTTTCTGTATCTACGTAGCCATTGGCCAGAAAGCCTCTACCGTAGCGCAGATCGTGAATGCTCTGGAAGCGGGTGGCGCCATGCGTTACACCGTGGTAGTAGCCGCTCCGGCTGCTGACCCTGCTCCTATGCAGTTCTACGCGCCCTTCACCGGGGCCGCTATCGGGGAGTTCTTCCGTGACACCGGCCGCCCTGCGCTGGTAGTGTATGATGACTTGTCTAAGCAAGCGGTAGCCTACCGTGAAGTGTCTCTGTTGCTTCGTCGTCCTCCAGGACGTGAGGCCTACCCAGGTGACGTATTCTATCTGCACTCCCGTTTATTGGAGCGTGCGGCTAAGATCAACGCTTCTGACTCTATTGCGCAAGACATGAACGACTTGCCTGAGTCTATCAAGCACCTGGTGAAAGGTGGTGGTTCTTTGACCGCTCTTCCTATCATTGAGACGCAGGCTGGTGACGTTTCTGCCTATATCCCAACCAACGTGATCTCCATCACAGACGGTCAGATCTTTTTGGAAACCAACTTGTTCAACTCTGGTATCCGTCCGGCCATTAACGTAGGTATCTCGGTATCGCGTGTGGGTGGTAACGCGCAGATCAAGTCAATGAAGAAAGTGGCTGGTACCTTGAAACTGGATCAGGCGCAGTTCCGTGAACTGGAAGCCTTCGCTAAATTCGGGTCTGACCTGGATGCCTCTACCAAACTGACCATTGAGCGGGGCCGTAGAAACCTGGAAGTATTGAAGCAACCACAGTTCTCTCCGGTAGCGGTAGAAGACCAGGTAGCCATGATTTACTGCTGTACCAACGGTCTTATTGATGATGTGCCGGTAAACGAGGTGCGTGCATTTGAGAAAGACTTTACCATGACCTTGAACGCGCAGCACCGTCCGGTTCTGGATGCGTTGAGAGCCGGTAAAATTGATGATAATGTGACTAACACGCTCAAGCAAGTAGCGCGTGACCTCACCGCCAGATATCGTAATTAATTAAACCAACAGGAGAAGAGCATGCCGGTAAACCGCGTGCTCTTCTTTCTCTGTTCATATTTGACTAACTATTAATGGCTAGTTTAAAAGAAGTACGTAACCGCATTGTCTCTGTAGGTTCTACGCAGCAAATCACCAAAGCCATGAAAATGGTGGCGGCGGCCAAACTGCGCCGGGCCCAAGACAATATCCTGCGCATGCGTCCGTACGCGCAGCGCCTGAACAGCATTCTGTCTAATTTGTCCAATGTAAGAGACGAAGACGGCGGCAATGTGTATGCTCAGAAGCGCGAGGTGCAGCGGGTGCTCATCATTGCCGTTACCTCAGACAGAGGGTTGTGCGGCGCTTTCAACAGTAACGTGATGAAGGCGGTGAACAACCTGATCAATGAGCGGTATTCTGCCCAGGCAGCAGCCGGTAACATTGAGGTCATGGCTATCGGAAAGAAAGGCCATGAGTACTTCCACAAGCGCAACATGCCCTTGGCCGGAGACTATACTGCCGTTTTTGGTAAATTGTCTTTTGAAACCGTTCGGGTAGCTGCTGAAGAAGCCATGGAAGGGTTCAGAACCGGTTTGTATGACCAAGTGGACTTGGTGTACAACGAGTTCAAAAACGTAGCCACTCAGATTGTGCGCACAGAGCAGTTCCTGCCCATTCAGGAAAGCGAAGGCACTCAGGCGGCCGCTACTCCGGTAGAGTCTGACTACATCTTTGAACCTTCCAAAGAGGAGATCCTGGAGCAGTTGATTCCAAAGTCTCTGAAGATCCAGGTGTACAAAGCCGTATTGGAATCCAATGCCTCTGAGCACGGTGCCCGTATGACCGCCATGGACAAAGCCACTGAGAACGCCGGTGAGTTGTTGAAACAACTGAAACTTACCTATAACCGGACCAGACAGGCCGCCATTACCACTGAGATCCTTGAGATTGTGGGTGGTGCCGAGGCGCTGGCAGCCAGTAGATAAGGTTAGGCTACCACATACAAAAACAAAGCGCCCATTCTTCAATGGGCGCTTTGTTTTTGTATGGCTACATTACCGGTAGATTATATTTGGGGTGGTCTTTGAAGAAACGGAAATAGCAAAGTATCTTGTCCTGAAAATTTTACGTTTTGCCGCCCTTTTTAATAAAAGGGTGGCAAAACAAATGAAGTAAACATAAAGGAATGACAAAAAGCGTACGTGAGGTTTGCCTAACCCTATTGATGTTGCTGATGGTGTTTTCCCCCGCCATGGCCCAAAAGAAAAAATCAAAGAACAAAACCCCAGATAAGCCCAAACTAGTCATTGGCATAGTGGTAGACCAGATGCGCTATGACTACCTCTACCGGTATTGGGACAAGTATTCTGCCAACGGGTTCAAGCGCCTTCTAGCAGAGGGCTTCAACTTCCGGAACAACCACTACAACTACGTGCCTACTTATACCGGCCCCGGGCACGCCTCCATCTATACCGGCACCACTCCTTCCATGCACGGCATTGTGGGCAATGACTGGTACAACCGCACCACGGGCCGGAACATCTACTGCGCCGAGGATAAATCAGTGGCTACCGTAGGGAGTTCTTCCAAAGCGGGTGAAATGTCGCCGGTGAACATGATCGCCTCTACCATCACCGATGAACTGAAACTGGCCACGAACCAGAAAAGCAAGGTCATCGGCTTGAGCCTGAAAGACCGGGGGGCTATTTTACCGGCCGGCCACGCCGCCAATGCCGCCTATTGGTTTGATGGTAGTAACGGCAACATGATCACCAGCACCTACTACATGAAAGAATTACCGGCGTGGGTGCAGGCCTTCAACAACCAGAAATTACCAGACCAGTACCTGAGCCAGCCCTGGAACACGCTGCTGCCCATTGACCAATACACAGAAAGCGCCGCTGATGACCAAACGTACGAAGGTACGTTTGCGGGCGAAGCCAAACCGGTGTTCCCGCACAACATCCCCGCCTACCGGGGGAAGACCTTTGACCTGTTGCGCTCTATCCCGGCGGGTAACACCTATACCAAGGATTTTGCGAAAGAGGCGATCAAAGGAGAAAACCTGGGCAAGAACAACGTCACCGATTTTCTGGCCGTCAGCTTCTCTACCCCAGATTACATAGGTCACCAGTTTGGCCCAAATTCCATAGAAGTACAGGATAATTACCTGCGCCTGGACCTTGATTTGGCAGACCTGCTGAAGTTCATTGATGAGCAGTTAGGGAAAGAAAACGTGCTCGTTTTTCTTACCGCCGACCACGGTGCCGCCCATAACCCAACTTATCTGCAGCAACTGCGTATTCCGGCAGGTACCACCAACAACAGCATCATGGTGGACTCCCTTAAAAAGCACCTTAATCAGAAATTCGGGAAGGCAGACTGGGTCATCAAATTCATGAACCAGCAAATTTACTTGGACCACGCGCTAATTGAGAAAAAACAAGTTAATCTGGTAGATTTGCAGGAGGAATGTGCCCGCTTTGTGCAGCGTTTCCCCGGAGTGCTGCGCTCGATGACCGCCGATGCCCTCATGCGCTCCAACTGGCAGAGAGGAGTGGGCATGTTGATGGAGAACGGGTACATGGCCCATCGGTCCGGAGACGTGCTGGTGGCACTGCAACCGGGTTGGTATGAGAACTACGGGCGGGCTCAGGTGAAAGGAACCTCCCATGGCAGTTCCTGGACCTATGATACCCACATCCCGTTGCTGTGGTACGGCTGGCAGATTCCGGCCGGAGAATCATCAGTGAAGACTGAAATCATTGACATTGCCCCCAGCCTGGCCGCGTGGTTACGCATACAGGAACCCAATGGAAACATGGGGCGGGCTTTGTTAGAATACGTGCGGTAGCCACTCCGCCAATACGTGAATAGATAGAGATAGAAAGCGAAAAGAAAGATGTTAGAAACAACCAAAAACGCCAGCAACCCTTGGCATGATGTAAGCTACGGCGAAGAAGCCCCCCAGATTGTGACCGGGATCATTGAGATTCCCAAGGGCTCAAAAGCCAAATATGAGTTAGACAAGGACAGCGGATTGCTGAAACTGGACCGCGTTTTGTTTTCGGCGGTGCATTACCCAGCTAATTACGGCTTCATTCCACAGACCTACTGTGACGACAAAGATCCTCTGGATATTCTGGTGCTTTGCTCTATTGATGTGGCCCCTATGTGCCTGATTGATGCCAAAGTGATTGGGGTGATGCAGATGATTGACAACAACGAGGAAGATGACAAGATCATCGCCGTGGCTGCCAATGACATGTCTGTGAAGCACATCAATGACATCTCTGAATTGCCGCCGCACACCCTGCTGGAGATCCAACGTTTCTTTGAAGACTATAAGAAACTGGAGAACAAAGAGGTGATCGTGGAGAATTTCCTGGGCCGTGAAGACGCGCACCGTATCATTGAGCAGAGCATTGAATTGTATAACACCACGTTCCGGGGCGAAAACTAGAAAACACCCCAGAAACAGGTCTACAAGCGCCGCTCCCCTTCAAAGGGGGCGGCGCTTTTTCTTTTTATGCTTAATGCGCAAAACGCCGCAGAAACAGAAGAATAGTGTTGCACCTATGTTGTTAGGGAACGTACTTTGTCAGGGAAACGGTGACGAAGCCGTAGACCCTGACAACGCATGAGGACTCCCCTGGCCATCTTGAATTTTATTCTGTACAGCAACGTGTTTATCTCACTCTGTGCCATGGCTTTGGTGTGGGAAACCTATCTGCTCACCGGAATCCCTATCTCTTTGCGCCTGGGCGGGATCGTATTCTTCGCTACCCTTTTCGTGTACAACGCAGACAGCCTGCTGCCCTACAAATTCAACCAGGAACTTGCCCCTTCGCCCCGCACCAAATGGATTCAGGAAAACAGGCTGGAATTGACCTTTATGGCGGTGGGCAGCGCCATGTGCGCCATCTTTCTCTACTGGACGGCCATCTTTGACCTTAGCTTCTGGTTTTTGCTGCACCTGTTTGTGGTGGCGGGCCTGTACTCCGTACCGATAGTGCCAGAAGGCGAGCGCTACATTCCGCTGCGCGATATCCCTTTCCTGAAGGTATTTCTCATTGCTTACGTGTGGTCTGCCATCACCGTGCAGCTGCCCCTCATGGAGGTGGACCGGGACCTGTTTTCGTCTGACAACCTGATCCTTTTCCTGCGGCGTTTCCTGTTCCTGTTCTCCCTTACCCTGGTGTTTGACATACGCGACATCTACAAAGACAAGCTGACCAACACCGTGACCTTTCCAACCCACTGGGGAGTACAGAATACCAAAAAGCTAGCGCTGGTAGCCCTGTTTATTTACGCCCTGCTGCTACCGGCCGGTACAGAGCCGTTTATGCGGGTGGCTTTAGCCTTGGCGGGACTTGGAGCTGCCGCGGTGGTCTGGAAAGCGCATGAATACCGCTCCCAATACTACTTCCTGATGCTGGCAGATGGCATGATGCTGGTTCAGTTTCTCCTGGTCTGGCTCCTGACGGAAATCTGATTTTTCAGGGCAGCACCTGTTCCGCTATAGCACAGAGAGGTAAAGTAAGTAGTAGCGGAGAATGCGGTTAGGGCTTGTTCTTGCCTAAAGAATGAATCGTTTTTGAGTTCGCTTGCTGTTGCGGCGGCGAAAGCAGGGTTGCGGTGTCCGGGTCAGGAAGCTTCCAACTTATGGATACTATAGGTCTGCGTTGAAAACTTGGATCAACTTTTAATAAGCGCACTATTCTGTCCAGCCTTTCCCTAAGAGGCTTTTTAGCCTCAATTTTACAAATCAACCCGGAAATAGTTTATTGGAGGGAGTGGCCAAGTTAGGGGTTTTGGCTTAATTTCTTGAGAGCGGCTCCTAAATACCGGTACACATCTGAAGCTACTAAAGAGGCTTCCCCTAGGGCCTCTGCTGCCAGGTCGCCGGCTAGGCCATGCAGATACACACCCAGTTGGCATGCTTCCAAAGCAGAATAGCCTTGCGCCCGTAAACCCGTCAAAATACCCGTGAGCACATCGCCGGTGCCGCCGGTGGCCATGCCGGGGTTGCCGGTGGTGTTAAAGTAGAAGTCGCCGGTGGGGGTTCCAATGCAGGTGTGGGCGCCTTTCAACACCACGTAGCAGTCATGTTCAGCACAGAAGCTTTGCAACAGCTGTAAACGGTGGTCATCTGAGGTGGCTGGTCCGGTGAGCCGTTCAAATTCTTTGGGATGGGGGGTGAGAATACTGCCGGGGGGAAGGTGCTGGCGCAGCTGGCGGTTAGAGGCCACCAGATTCAGCGCGTCGGCGTCTAAGACCAGGGGCGGTAGCTTCTGCCGGAATAGGTTCTCCAGGGCCAAGCCAGAAGCTTCGGCCTGTCCCAGGCCAGGGCCTATGCCTATACATTGGTAGCGGCTGAGATCTTCCGGGAACTGGGTAAGGTAGTCTGCCTGCTCATCGGTGAGCACCATGGCCTCGGGCACGGCCGTCTGGAGAATGTTGTAGCCTACCTGCGGTACCTGCACCGTCAAAAGTCCTACCCCGGCCCGTAAGGCGGCCTGGGAACTCATGGTAATGGCGCCCATCTTTCCGTAGCTCCCGCCTGCCAGTAAGGCATGGCCAAACGTGCCTTTGTGCGAGAACTTGGCGCGCGGCCGCAGCAGCTTTTTTACATTTTCCGGCACCAGCAACTGGTACGGTGAAGTCACTTGCGCCAGAAAATCCGGGTGCAGCCCAATGGGGAGTACGTGCCATTCGCCCACATTAGGGCCAGAGGAAGGCAGCACAAAGGCCAGTTTAGGCTGTTCAAAGGTGAGGGTGATGTCGGCCTGTACCACGGTGGACCCGGCGGGGGTGGCGGCATCCGTGAACAAGCCCGAGGGCACATCTACCGAAACCAGGGGAACGGGTTGCTGATTCAGGTAGTCTACCACCTGCGCGAACGGCCCTTCCAGCGCCCGTGTGAGCCCCGTACCCAACAGCGCATCCAAGGCTACTGCCTGCTGAGGCAAGGCCGTGGGCAGCTCTGAGGCGCTGGTGACTGGGGTGACCGGAATCTCCTGGGGCAGGCGGTTCAGGTTCTGCGTGAAATCTGAAGACTGTTTCGGTCCTGCTCCTACTAAAAACACGTGCAAGTCATAGCCACGTTGGTGCAGGAGGCGGGCCACCGCCAGACCATCGCCACCGTTGTTGCCGGGGCCGCAGAAAACGAAGAACGGGGTTTCTGAGCCGTGCCGTTGGGTAAGCCAGGCCACCACCGCGTTGGCCGCCCGTTCCATCAGATCCAAAGAAGAAATAGGTTCCTGGGCAATGGTGAAGGCATCGGCGGCACGAATCTGGGCGGCGGTCAGGATCTTCATTTTCTTTATATGCTTGATTGCTGGTTGTTGATTGTTCCCGAATAGAGGTTATGTATAAAGATATAACTATCCTATAAAGCGAGTTTCCTTTTTATACGCTGTTTTCAGGCCACTTTCCCAAAAACAACTAACAATCAACAACCAACTATCAACAACCAACCAGCCTTAGAACTGCAAACCGAAGCCCATGCCCAATTGCCCGTTAGGGAGCACGGTGGGCGACAAGCTGGCGTTCAGGCCTTTGTTGCGCAGGAGGCGGTCATGCAGGAAATAGACGGAATTCACCGAGAGAATCCCAATCCCGGCACCGGCCAGAACATCGGCCATCCAGTGCTCGTTGTTCAGGACCCGCATCACGCCCGTGGCCGAGGCTACGGTATAACTGCCAATGCTGATCCACTTGCTTTTGCCTCTGAACTCTTTGTCTACCAGGGTGGCAATGGTGAAAGCGTAGGCCGTATGGCCCGAGGGAAACGCCCGGGGCAAGCCATTGGGCCGCTCCTGTCCTGTCAAGATCTTGGTTGGGTAGACCACCAAGGTAGTCAACACCCCAGAGGCCAGCAGAAGGCCCGTCTGCCGCCTGATGTCATGCTTGTTCTGCGAGGAGAAAAGGTTGAAGCCGTATAGCCCCACAATGGGCACAAAGAAGAGATAGTCATCTATCTTGGTGCTGAAGTTAGGAAACGTACCACGGGCATCATTGCGGGCATCATAGCTGCTGTAGAGGCCGTTGTCTTTGATGGTAGAGAGGCCGGCCGCAAGTAAGACCGCAGACGGAAGCACCGCGCGCTTCAGGAAATGGCTTGTTTTCGGTTTTTCATCCGCCTGCAAAGCAGGTGCAAGTGGGGCGGTAACCGAACGGGTAAGGCTGGTGTCTGAGGCAACCGGAGATTGGGCAACAACTCCCGTAGCCATAGAAAGCCAAAGGAGGGAGGTTGTCAGATAAAGTTTGAAAGTCAAGTGGCGTAAAGTTTATGTGATAGAAAACGGATTACAAGTGATACCAATAGCAAAAAGTCCCTACAAAAATGAATCGTAGCCCACCTTTGGGCCACGCCGAATCGCCAAAAATAAACTATAAAACGAAAGCAACGGCCAGAAGTTTTCTGAGCGGTGGTGCCTCTTCCTGAAGCGGCTGGGGTGCCTGTAGAATGAAAATTGGTGCTGTTGCCAGAAAAACACCGCTTTTGCGCCGCCTTGCCCGTATACCCGCGGGGAATAACCCCGGGCAGGAGCCTGAAAAGTTTCTTTATTGTTTTACTTACCCCTACTCACCTACCCTTATGCTTACCGGACGTGTCAACGCCCCAGAGATAAATACCCGCCACGGCTGGCTCAATACAGACCGGTCCTATTGCCTCAAAGACTTCCGGGGGAAGATCGTGTTGCTGGATTTCTGGACCTTCGGCTGCATCAATTGCCAGCACCTGCTGCCCGACCTGAAGCGCTTGGAAGAAGAGTTTCCCCAGGAACTGGTGGTCATTGGGGTGCACTCGGCCAAGTTTGAGGCGGAAAAGCAGACCAACGCCATCCGGCAGGCCATTCTCAAGTTCGGGATCACGCACCCGGTGGTGAACGACGCTGATTTCCAGGTTTGGAAGCAGTACGCCGTAAATGCCTGGCCCACGGTGGCGCTCATTGACCCAGAGGGCAAGGTGGTAGGGCAGCGGTCCGGCGAAGGGATCTATGACATCATCAAACCGCACATAGAAGACCTCATCCAAACCTTCGGGGACCGAATTGAGCGGAAGCGTTTTCCGTTCAAGTCCGAGTTCGGCGAAGCCGGAGTGCTGAGGTTCCCTTCCAAGCTGATCGCTGATGACCAGGGCCACCTCTTCCTCTCTGACAGCGGGAACAACCGGATTCTGCAGCTCAATTCCCAGGGCCAGGTGCTGGAGGTGTTTGGGAGCGGGCAGGAAGGCTTCACCGATGGGCCTGCGGCCGAGGCCACTTTCCAGGCGCCCCACGGCCTGGCCCTCCACAACGGGTGCCTGTACGTGGCAGATGCCGGAAACAACGCCCTGCGCAAAGTGCATCTGAGTACCAAAGACGTTACCACCGTGGCCGGTACCGGAGAGTTAAGCTATTACTTCTTTGACGAGGCCGTAGGCGTGCCCGTGCTGCCCAACAGTCCCTGGGACCTGGCTATCGCTGAAAACCAACTCTACCTTGCCAGTGCCGGCAACCACCAGATCCTGCGCATGGATCTGCAATCTGAAAAGGTATACCGCTTTGCGGGCACCGGGCGCGAGGCGCTGGCAGATGGCAAATTGCCGGAGGCAGCCTTCAACCAACCCAGCGGACTGGCCCTGCTGGGGCGCACGCTCTACGTGGCAGACCCGGAAGCCAGCGCCATCAGGGCGGTGGAATTAGACAAAGGAACCGTCACCACGCTGGTGGGCTGGGGGCTCTTTGAGTTCGGGGACGAAGACGGGGACTTTGACCAGGCCTACTTGCAGCATTGTGCGGGGCTTACGGCACATGACGGCAAGCTCTACGTGGCAGATACCTACAACGGAAAGATAAAAGTCATGGACCTGGCCCAGGAACGCATCAAGACGGTGGTGGCCGGGCTAAACGAGCCCAATGACGTGCTCTTCCACCAAGGGTTCCTCTGGATCACGAACACCAACGCCCACCAACTCTGGAAAGTGAACCTGGAGACCGGTGAGCAGGAGGTGGTTCTCATCCAAGAAAGCAGAGGGAGCCAAGGAACGGATTCTGCCGAGTAATCCCAAAGCAGCCAAACAAGGATTCCGTGTTTCCCCGGAGGCAGAGGAGAAAGGAAATCTGCCTCCGGCGAGACTTGCCCTCCTTTACCTGTTGCCTGTCGTTTCCTGCCTGTTTTCAGGAAAAGGAAGCGTTTACTCAGGTCATCCTGCTTTAGGGCTGGTTTTCTGGAAATTGGCTTAAAACGCGCCTTCGCCAGTGGCTAGCCTTTTTGTCTTCCCAGGGAAGGGGATAGCTGGATTGTCTTTTCTTTCCCGTAATTTTAAAGGCTGAACCCTTCACAAATCTCCTTTTTACGTAGATAGGAAGGTGTTCTGTCAAAAGAAAACCACGTTGCTGCACTAGAAGAAGAAAACTGATATGTCGTTACTGTTTAATGATTTTGCGAGTTGGGAAAAGCATTGCCAGGCTACCGGTGAACCCCTGTACCAGGCGGTGTTGGCGTATGAGGTAGAACAGAAAGGCCGTTCTGAAGAAGATATCTGGGCGGGTTTGCAGCGGGCGTATGAAGTCATGTGTGACGCCGTGAAAACCGGCCTTACCCAAGACATGACGTCCCGCTCCGGCATGGTGAACAATGGCGCTAAGAAAGTGGCCGGGGCACCAGTAACGGTCCTTTCTCCAGAGTTTCAGCAACTCATTAGCCGGGCCCTGGGCGCCAAGGAAGTGAATTCCTGCATGGGGCGCGTGGTGGCGGCCCCTACCGCGGGGGCCTCTGGTATCTTGCCCGGAATTCTCACCACCATCCAGGAACTACACGGCCTGGATGACCGCAAAATCCATGAAGGATTATTGGTGGCGGCCGGTATTGCCCTCATCATTGAAACCAACGCCTCATTGGCTGGGGCCGTGGGCGGTTGTCAGGCAGAGACCGGAAGCGCCGCCGCCATGGGTGCCGGCGCCATTGTGTATTGCCTGGGCGGAACGGTAGAGCAGACGTTCGCGGCGGTGGCCATCACCATCCAGTGCATGCTGGGCCTCATCTGTGACCCGGTGGCCGGGCTGGTGGAAGTTCCCTGTATTGTGCGCAATGCTAGTGCGGCCGCCATTGCTTTCTCCAGTGCGCAGATTGCCATTGCCGGCGTTAACCCGGTGATACCGGTAGACCAATGCGTGATGGCGCTGGGCGAAGTGGGCCAGAGCATGGAAACCCGCTACAAAGAAACCGCCCTGGGTGGCCTGGCCAATACCCCCAGAGGACGGGAAATAGAAAAACTGGTCTTGGTGCAGGACGTGGAAATCCTACCCGACGAAGACAGTGAGTAGACCATAGGCTTCTATTTCAGGCCTGTTTTAAAGGAAAACGCCTTAAACAGACCTTTACAACCAGAAGCTTTCAGGCAGGCACGCCACTACAATAATCTATTGCGGTGGCGGGTCTGCCTTTCCTTTTAAAAAGTTTTCATCTCTACCAAACCTTCAATGCCCTTGCCGCCCTTTTGCGTGGGTGACAATGTTGAGGAACTGTTCATTTTCATCCCAACTGAGCCTTGAGGGAACAGTTTTGTCTTGGGTAATGACTTCTATCTTCATAATCCATTGAAGGTCGGCTAGAAAACGGTCTGCGTTGACGAGCTGTTTGTTCACCAGCACCCGTAACTGCCGTTGGTCCGCCGGAACTTCAAAATGGTCCAGCACATCTGCCAGTTTCAGGAGCGTTTTCTTGTTTTTGAGCTCAATCGCGATGACTCCGTTTTTTGCTTTAGGGCCTAATGGCGCCAGAATAGCCGAGTCTCGGTAAATCTGGGTGGGAATGATTTCCTTTGGGTCTACCAGCAGAGAAGAGTAATCAGTCTCAAAGGAGCCTAAGAGCAGCAAAGGGGCTGAAGATGCAATTTTCACGACTCCCAACTGCTTGGGAGGCCGCATTTCAGAAGGAAACGCGGATAGGCCCGGAGCAGATTGGCTCCAGGCAGAACCTCCCCAACCCAAGGCAAAAATGAAAACGGTGGCTAGTTTCTTCATAAGCACAAGGTACTGATTCTTATCAAGGAACCGCCTGGAAACGACAAGGTCTTCCCGGGGCTCCTTCCCCAGACGGCTAAAGGAGAAAGATGCCTTTTTCGATCAATAATCTGGTATATCTTTCACGCTGTTGCGGGTAAGCAGCAAGCCCACCATCATGAGCAGGCTAGAGAGCAGCACCACAAAGAAAAGCACGCTCTCGTTCATGCCCTCAATGCTGTATTGCGCCGGAATACTGTAGAAAAGCAGGATGGTGATAAGGCCGCGCGGAGCGATGAAAAGTTCTGGGATGAGCGGCACCCGGGCCACATACTGCAGGTAGGCAAACCGTACCAACAGAATGATGCTGAAAATAGTAAAGCCCATGACCCATACATTCAATTGGTACAGCTCCTCCAGGTTGATGGAGAACCCGAAGAGCAAGAAAAAGAAGGTCCTGATCACGAAGGCACTTTCCCCGTTGATCTGTTTCAACTGCACAATCTCAGACTGCAGCGTTTGCACGTTGATGTATTTGCCCAGCCGGTCCTTGATGAAGAGCGCCGCGTTGTTCAGCATGAGCCCAAAGCACAGCACCATGAGCAGCGACGACAAGTGCAGCTTCTTGCCAATAGAGTAAAGCAATATCAAGATGGCAATGATCAGGAAGAACTTGATGTGGGTCTTGATCTTGTCTACAAAGAACAGCAGCACCAGGCAGCAGACAATAGAAATCAGGAAGATGCTGACCAGGTCCACGGCCAGGGTCACAAAGGAGCCCACGCCCACCTGCTCGTTCTGCACCGCGAAGTTGAAGGCCACAATTCCGATGATGTCTGAGAAAGTAGCCTCATAGACAATGAATTCGCGTTTTTCTGGCGTCAGGTTGGTTACGCTGGGGATGGCAATGGCACTGCTGATCACCGCCAGCGGAATGGCGTTGACAATGGCGATCTGGTACGGGACCTGCAGCCAGAAATTCACAAACCAGGCAATAAGCGCGGCCGTGATCAGCAGGGTAGCCGTAGCGGTGAGCAAGGTTTTCCTGATAAGCGGCAATTTCTCCCGGCTCAGTTCCAGGTCCAGCGCCCCTTCCAGTACAATCAAGATCAGGCCAATGATGCCGAACAGTTCCAAGATGTTGCGCAGGCCGGGTAGCGTGACGTTGAAATACGTGGCGGCCAGCTGCAGAAGAATACCTGTGCCCAGCAAAAGAATCACCGATGGGATCTTAGAGCGTTTGGCGGCTATGTCAAATACATAAGACAGAACAATCAGACTGCTGAGGATTATCAGGAAGGTATAGGCATCTAAGATCATGCTTCAGGGGTTGGTGAACATTCATTCCACGACCAAGCGCTGCACACGGAAAAGAAGGGCCTGGGCGCGGTTTCCGCAGAAATCAGAAGCACCTTATAGGGGTAAATGTTTTCCGGCTGGTCTTTTCTTCATGACTAAGATAGGTAAGTTTTTTTAGCCGGATCGTGTTTTCTACCAGTGCAGACTGGTTTTGCCCTCCCTGGAATCAGGTAAAGCTGGATTTCCAAGGCTTTTGAAGCCGCGGATAAACGTCCTGGTGGTAAGGGTCTTGCGGTAAGATGGACTCTCCGGGCCTCGGCTGTAAAGAGTAGCAAGGTCAGTCTTTCAAAAAAACTGGTTTAGCGTTTTTTTTCCATGAATCGTATGAAAACCTTTCTCCTTCCCATAGTAGCCTCTGTTCTGTTAGGCGCGGCTGCCTGCTCTGTTCCAGACCTGAACGTGAGCGAAGGCCTACAACAGGATGCCACCGTCATGCCGGTGGTGGGCCGCTCGGCCTTCAGGCTCTCTGTAGGCAAAGAAAAAGGCTTCGGGTTTGGGCCCTTCCAGTTGCAAGACATACAAAGAGGCTGGACCCGCCGCACCGGCACCGGCGAAAGGAGCCCCCTGCAGGTGGCAGAAGCGTATCAGAAATACAGTTTCAGCCTAGTAGACACCGTGCAACACCAGAAGGTGCCGGTTCAGGCAGCGGCCCTGCTTAACGCTACCTCTTTGCAGGCCGGTGGCGTATCTGTGGCCCTTGACAAGCAGCGGGAGTTTTTGCACGTGGCGTTCCCTTCCCCGGAGGGCGGTGAGTGGCGGCTATCGCTGGCAGACCCGGGCAACTTCATGGAGCGCAAGAATTTCCTGGGTAAACTCAGCAACGGTACCTTAGAGATAGAAGTGTACCCGCTGTACCGGTGGCAGGGCAAGACGATTCCGTCTGGTACGGCGCTGGGGTATGAGTTCTCCCGGGAAGGGCACGTGCTGGCCACTGTGCAAACCATGAACAATGGGAAAGTGTGGCTGAAAAATTCGTTGAGCCCAGACCTGCGCCTGGCTTTGGCGGGAGCCTGCGGCGCCTTGCTGTTGTACAACCAACTGGACCAGGACAACCCATAGCTCTCTGGAAGCCTCACCTTGCAGGAGTAGCGGTTTTGTCAAGACCTCCTTATAAGGTGGGCGTTCACCGGGTGTTTTCTGGAAAAGGCGCTTGAAACAGGCTAAGGGCGTTTAATTAACTCTGGGTAGTCTGTCATGACGCCGTCAGCACCCAGCTCAAACAGCCGGACAATGTTCTGGGGTTTGTTCTCGGTGTAGATAAAGGTTTTGAAGCCCTGGTTGTGCAGCGAGCTGATGAAGGCCTTGGAGGCGAAGTACCGGTGGATGTTGATGGCGGTGGCTTCTGAATAGCGGTCAAAGCCGCCGAATTTCAGCTCATGGTCAATGTAGATGGGCAGGAATGGGATTTTCCCCAGCATGAGCTTGTGCGTGGGAATCACGAAATCGGTTTTCCAGATACGCTCCAGAATAGGGTCATGGAAAGACTGGAGCACGCACCACTCCTCGGCCCGGTTCTCCCGTATGGTTTTGAGGGTGTTTTCTTCTAAACCCTGGTAATACTCCTCCTGGCCCTTCTTAAGTTCTATGAGCAGTTTCTTCTTGCCTTTCACGGTGCGGAGTACCTGGGCCAGGGTGGGAATGCGTTCGCCGGCAAAGGCAGAGTCATGTTTGATGCCCGCATCAAGGGCTTGCAGCTGGGCCAGGGTAAGGTCTGCCACGCGGCCGGTACCGGTGGTGGTGCGGTCAACGGTGGGGTCATGGATCACCACCACCTGGCCGTCTTTGCTCTGGTGAACGTCTATCTCTATGTAGTCGCAGGAAGTGTCAAGGGCTTTCTTTACGGCGGCCAGCGTGTTTTCAGGGGCTTGGCCAGAAGCGCCGCGGTGCGCGATCAGGCTGACTTTTCTGGCCTGTTTTTTCAGAACCACCCCTTTTTCAGGGGCGCCGGAACTGCCACAGGCATATAATGACAACAGCAGGACCGGCAGCGTGACCCACCTCCACCACCTTTGATGCGTACTTGTGCCCGTTCTTTCGTTCATACACGCGCTGGCCTATCCAGAGACTTCAGCGGGGAAAGTTACTACAGATTTTGATGACGCCCAACGGTCTTCGCCAGGCAATGCCCAGACGTTAGAGGATGTCTACCTGGCGGGTAATGCTTTCTTCCAGAGAGATGAATGTCTCGGTGCGTTCAACCCCTTCAATGGCCTGTATTTTCTCGTTCAGAACCTCGCGCAGGTGCAGGGTGTCCCGGCAGATGATCTTGGCAAACATGCTCCATTGCCCCGTGGTATAGTGCATTTCCACAATCTCAGGCACTTGCCGCATGGAGGTAACGGCGCTTTGGTACGCTGAGCCTTTCTCCAGGTAAATACCAATGAAGGCGCAGATGTCATACCCAACGGCATTGGGGTTGATGAAGAGGTGCGATCCTTTGATCACCCCTAAATCCTCCAATTTCTTCATGCGCACGTGTACAGTACCCCCAGAAACTTGTAATTCTTTGGCGATGTCTGTGTAGGCTCTGGTAGCATCTAACATCAGCATGGAAAGAATTCTTCTGTCAAGATTATCAATTTCTGAAACTTGGGCCATTTTATAGTTCAATTGTTAGCAATTCTACAACGAATATTATCTCTTTTTAAAGATGTGCTAAGATACAAAAAATATATTTACTAATTTCTTAATTTATTTGCTTGGTTATTGTATTGTTAGCATATTTGAAATTGTTATTTTATCAAATTCGTAAAAATTTATTTACGGGGGTAGATACTTAGAGGGGAAGGGCAAAGATAGTGCATATGTCATACCAATGCTACTGCCCCGGTGGTACTCTTTTGACATAGCGGGCATTTGGTAGTAGTCAGAGGCTCCTACATCCTGATCGTGAGGTGGCTGAAGCAGGAGTAAGTGCAAGTTTTGTCGTTTTTGCCTGCAGTGCATACGTTCTTTGGACAATTACTGGTAAAACCTTCTCAAAGGCAGCGTGAGCGCCTTAAGAGTTGGCTGAATCCTTGTTAGTGGGTGTTTCTCCCTTGCCTTACTCTTAGTGGGTAACTACCGCCTATTCCCTTCCAGCCTTGACTAAGCAGAATAAACTGCCAGAGTGTACGGCTCAGAAGTATATTGAGTTCATACCAGCAGGAAAGTTGCCAGGGTAATAACGGCGTTTGGGCACGCTTCTTCTGAAAGAAGCCAAAAATATTCTCATGGGCCTTAGGCTGCCCTGGCTGGTGTCTTGGCCCCAGGTGATTGGCAGAGAATAATCTGTGGCTAAAAGGCTTTTACAGGTTTTACTTTGCTAAAAAATAGATACGATCATTACTAGATAAGAAGGTTTTACACCGGTTTTGTTAAAACGCTGATAAAACGCTTTTCATTTAACCATACCTCCCCGATATTGGGACGCCGTTCCTAAGTGGGGCGGCCCTACAGTAACAGAGGCTATGGCGGCCCTTGCTTGCCTGGCTTCGCAACCCTATTCTTCATGAGTACGCACAAGCACTTCATCATTGACTTTGACAGTACCTTCACCAAGGTGGAAGCCCTGGACGAACTTTGTGCCATCTGTTACCCAGACCCGGCCCGCCGGCAGAAGGTGCTTTCTGAGATCCAGCGCATCACCGACCTGGGCATGGAGGGCGAGATTCCGCTGGTAGATTCGTTGGACCAGCGGCTGGCCTTGTTGCAGGCCAACCGCGAGCATCTGGGCACCCTTATTGAGCACCTGCGAGGCCAGATCTCAGAGTCCTTCAAGCATAACAAAGCTTTTTTTGAGGCCTTCAAAGATGACATCTACATCATCTCCAACGGGTTCAAAGAGTTCATTGTGCCTATTGTGCAGGAACTGGGCGTGAAGCCCGAGAATGTGTTCGCCAACAGCTTCACCTATGATGCAGCGGGCAACATCACCGGTTTTGACCGCGACAACGTGCTTACCCAGAACCAAGGCAAGGCCAAGCAGATAAAATCCTTGGATTTGCCCGGCGAGGTCTACGTCATAGGCGACGGCTACACCGACTGGGAGATAAAGGAAGCCGGCATAGCCGATAAATTCTACGCCTTCACTGAGAACGTGAGCCGTGACAGCGTGGTAGACAAGGCAGACCATGTAACGCCCAGCTTAGATGAGTTCCTGTACGTGAACAAACTTCCCAGCGCCCTGTCTTACCCCAAGAACCGCATCAAGGTGCTGGTGCTGGAAGGAATCCATGAGCGGGCCATCAACATGTTCCGGCAGGAAGGCTACCAAGTAGAGGTGATCGCCGGAGCCCTGGAAGAAGAAGAGCTGTGTGCCCAACTGCATGATGTGGCCATCCTCTGCATCAGGTCTAAAACCCAGGTGACTGCCAAGGCCCTGGAGCACGCCCCGCGCCTCATGGCTATTGGAGCCTTCTGCATTGGTACGAACCAGATTGATCTGCAAACCTGCACGGAACGGGGCGTGGTGGTGTTCAATGCGCCCTACAGCAACACGCGCAGTGTGGTGGAGATGGCCATTGGCGAAATCATCATGCTCTCAAGAGGCATTGTGGAGAAAAGCAACCGCATGCACGTAGGCGAGTGGGATAAATCTGCTAAAGGCTCCAATGAGATACGCGGCAAGAAGCTGGGTATCATTGGGTACGGCAACATCGGCTCGCAGCTTTCTGTGCTAGCCGAAGGCCTGGGCATGGAGGTCTATTTCTATGATGTGGTAGACAAGCTGGCCCTGGGCAACGCCAAAGTATGCCATTCCCTGGCGGAACTGCTGGCCCTGGCTGATATTGTGACCCTGCACGTAGACGGCCGCGCCAGCAATGAGAACCTCATCGGGGAGAAAGAGTTCGCCATGATGAAACCTGGCGTGCTGTTCCTGAACCTGGCCCGTGGACACGTGGTGGAGATTGAGGCCTTGGCGCAGAACATCAAAAGCGGCAAGATCAGAGGCTGCGCGGTTGACGTGTTCCCGTATGAGCCCAAGAACAACCAGGAGCAGTTTGAATCGGCGCTCCGCGGATTGCCCAACACGTTGCTTTCCCCGCACATTGGCGGCAGCACCGAGGAGGCCCAGGAGAATATTGCACAGTACGTGCCGTCTAAAATGATCGACTACATCAACACGGGCGGCTCTTACAACAGCGTGAATTTCCCTAACCTGCAGTTACCGGCCTTGCGCAACGCGCACCGGCTTATCCATATTCACCGCAACGTGCCGGGTATCCTGGCCAAGATCAATAACGTGTTGGCCGAGCACCAGATCAACATTCTGGGCCAGTACCTCAAAACGAATGAGACCATTGGCTACGTGATCACCGACGTGGACACCAAATATGACCGTTCGGTGATCAAGCAGCTGAAGCAGATCCAGGATACTATCAAATCCCGCACGCTGTATTAGGATCATGTAGCAAGTATCATGTAGTAAGTACTTTTAAGAGCTGTTTTTGGCCTGTTTCTTCCGGAATGGGTTAAAAACAGCTTCTTTTATTCACTCAATCATTCCACCACTCCTTTATTCCATCAAAAAATGGCTCCTGTTTACTTCACTCCCGGCCCGGCGCAACTGTACCCCACGGTGGCTGGGCACCTGCAGACGGCATTAGACAAACAAGTATTTTCCCAGTCGCACCGGAGCCAGGCGTTCAAAGACCTGTACCAGCGGGCAGACGAGGGGCTTCGGGCGCTTTTTCAACTGCCCCAGGACTATGCCATCTATTTTACCGGTTCGGCCACGGAGATCTGGGAGCGCAGCCTGCAAAGCCTCACGGCACAGCACACGTTCCACCTGGTCAACGGGTCTTTCTCCAAGAAATACCTGGACCATGCCAAATGGCTGGGCCGCCAGGCGCAGGTGCTGCAAAAGCCGTTCGGGCAGGGTTTTTCGCTGGCAGAGATTCAGGTGCCGACCGGTACAGAACTGCTGACCATCACCCAGAATGAAACCAGTTCCGGCGTGTGCATGCCCGTAGGGGATATCCATGCGCTGCGGAGTCTGTTTCCTGAGCCCTTGGTGTCGGTGGACATGGTGTCTGGGGCACCTTATGCGGCCCTTGATTTCTCACAGGTAGACATGGCCTTTTTCTCTGTGCAGAAGGGCTTCGGCTTGCCGGCGGGGCTGGGGGTGTGGTTGGTGAATGAACGCTGCCGCGAAGTGGCCGCTACGTTAGAAGGGCAGCAGTACACCGGCGGGCATTACAGCATTGCCTCCCTCCACGACCAATACCAGCAGTTTCAGACGCCTTGCACCCCTAACGTATTGGATATTTACCTGCTCACCCACGTGGTGGAAGACATGCTGGCCAAAGGCATAGACACCATCCGGCAGGAAACCGAGGCGAAGGCCCAGCAGGTGTATGCGTTTCTGGAGGAAAGCGCGCTTTTTGCCCCCTTTGTGCAGGAGAAGGCGCACAGGTCGCCAACAGTACTGGTGGCCGAGGTAATGGAGAAACCCGCGGCCGAGGTAATCTCGCATTTAAAGGCGCAGGGCCTGGTGGTGGGCAGCGGCTACGGGGCCTTCAAAGAAAAACAAATCCGGATCGCTAATTTTCCGGCGGTCACAGAGCAGGAAATAGACCGTCTGGTGCAGGCAATGCGTCCTATTTAAAGAGCCATAATCCTAAAAATTCTGGGTAGTGCAAAAAATAGTTTGATATATTAAACCTAAATACCTACTTTTGGGTATATATAGTAATTAATATAACAAAACTCATACTACCCAAATGAAAAAACATCTACTTACTGTGCTACTTTGCGCTTATGCTATCTCTTTTGCTCCTTTCGCAGCAGCTGCCTCTGAAACAGTTTCTGTGGAAACCGTGAAAGAAGAACTGCCCTTCTTCAAAAAGAAAAAAGGCTCTAAGG
Organism: Rufibacter glacialis; assembly: GCF_008271745.1. Lineage (GTDB taxonomy): Bacteria > Bacteroidota > Bacteroidia > Cytophagales > Hymenobacteraceae > Nibribacter > Nibribacter glacialis. The sequence goes on from NZ_VKKZ01000024.1 coordinate 161,495, forward strand.
CGAGGTATATTCAGTTGAAGAGAAACAACGGGACTTACGTGAAGAAACGCACCAGCAATAAAAAGAAGTCTTTTTTAGGATCAAGCCGTTAATTTCAAGCTTGTATTCTGCAGGTAGTCAGAAAACCTGTTTTCATTCTTCCTGTTAGAGCACAAAAAAGCCTTCTGTATAAGAAGGCTTTTTTGTGCTCTACCGTTTTTTGCGCTGTTTTCGCCACATCTCATTGAAAGAAAGTGGGGCGGCCACCAACGGCTCACGACGTTTGTTCCAGGCTTCTTTTTGCACGTGCCCCAGCACGAAGTTCTTGACAGCGGCCGGCGCCAGGTTCAGCAACCGGCGGTTCTGCATGCCCTTGGCCCAGAATTTGAAGGCCAGCTTCTCGTTTTTGTCTACCAAACCTTCTTCCACACTCTGTCGCCGGTTCACCAGAAGCAGGTTGTGCAGGTTGATCTTGACCGGACACACGCTGGTACAGGCGCCGCACAGAGAACTAGCGTAGCTCAGGTGTTTGTGTTCTTCCATGCCCGCCAGGTGCGGCGTGATCACCGATCCTATAGGGCCGCTGTAGGTGGTCTCATAGGTGTGCCCCCCAATGTTCTTGTACACCGGGCACACGTTCAGGCAGGCCCCGCACCGGATGCAGTTCAACGCCTCGCGCTGCTCTGGCTGGGCCAGAAGGTTGGTGCGACCGTTGTCCAGCAGTACCACGTACATCTCCTCAGGGCCGTCTTTCTCGGTGGGCTGCCGCGGACCGGTTAAAATGGTGTTGTAGATGGTCATGTTCTGGCCGGTTCCGCTGGTGCTCAGCAAAGGCCAGAACAGGTCCAGGTCCAGCATGGAAGGGATCAGTTTCTCAATGCCCACTACCGCAATGTGCGTTTTAGGGAAAGTGGTGGATAAACGGGCATTGCCTTCGTTCTCAGTGATGGCCACGCCGCCAATATCTGCTACCAGGAAATTGCCGCCGCTCACGCCTACCTCGGCACTGGTGTATTTCTCCCGCAGCAGGTTGCGGGCCGTCAATACCAGTTGCTGCGCGTCATCTGTGAGGGGAATGCCCAGTTTCTGGTGGAACAGCTCGGCAATGTCTTTCTTGGACATGTGCATGGCTGGGGTCACAATATGGTAGGGGCGCTGGTCGGCGAGCTGCACAATGTACTCGCCCAAATCCGTTTCTACCGTCTCAATGCCATTCTTCTCCAAATAATCGTTCAGGTGGATCTCCTCGGTGCTCATGGACTTGGATTTCACCACCGACTTGGCGCGCTTGCGTTTCATGATGGCGCCAATCTCCCGCAGGGCTTCCTCAGCGTTCTGCGCCCAGATCACCTTGCCGCCCCGTTTGGTGAAGTTGTTCTCAAACTCCACCAGGTATTTGTCCAGGTTGTTGATGACCTGGGTCTTGAGGAAAGAGGCGCGTTCGCGGGCCAGCTCATGGTGCTCATAGGCCGCCATGCCGTTCTGGACCGCCGCGTTGTATTTGCCAATGTTGAAGCGGATTTTCCTGCGGTGCTCCAGGTCAAAGGCTTTATTCTCTGCGTCTAGCAGAAACTGTTTCAGTTTAGTGCTCAAGTTTTTCTCCTGCTATAAAATGAGAAACGATCTCTCCAATCTATGGATAAATAAGAACTGTGCAAAAGTAAAGAACCTTTGGCGCAATTAGGCAAACGTACGTAAAATGTCAGGCTTTGTCTTGGGGCTTGGTTCTGGCTATCTCTGGTAAAACGGAGTGGTGGCCGGTACAGTACTTTTGGGTTTAAACGCCTTTTCCTGAAAAATAGCCCTTAAACACCAATGGAGGCCTTGTGAATTGAAAACCGAAGCGGGGGAGGTGATGAAAGAGAGGATTCCTGCCGAGGGTTGGCGGGCTATTTCTTAAGGGTCTGTTTCAGTTCAGTTAGCAACGCCTGCGCCTGACGGGCGTCTTCCCCAGTGGCGTTGGCCGCTTCTACTGCTGCTTTGGCTGCTTTATAAGCTGACTGATTTTTTCCGGTTGCGTGCAGGAGCTGAGCATACAGGGAGAGGTTTTCGGGGTCCCGGTGCAGCTTAAGGACTTTTTTCATGATCTGTACGCCCATTTTCAGGGTTTCTTTCTCTTTGGCAAAAGCGTTAAGGTACATGCCTGTCTCGTAGAGCGTTCGCCAATCGTTTACGGCTTTGGATTTGCTGTACGCGAGCGTCTCTTTGGCGTACCTGTGCCAATCCTGCTGCCCGGCGTAGAAGTAGATCATGGTCAAGGCGGCCAGCCGTTCAGCCTCTTTGAAGTTGGCGGCAGCGGCTTGCTGCACGTCTTTAAGCAAGACCAGGTTATTTTCTGACCCCGCTGCCTGGGCGGTTCTGGTGATGATTCTTTCTGCTCTTCTTTTTACCTCCTCTTCCTTAAACAAAGGCGAAAACTTCTGCTGGTTCTGGAGCAGATACTGGGTGGCAGGCGAGTGGAAGGCTAAATACCTGGAGAAGATGAAATTCAGGTTTTCCTCAGATTCCAGTTGCGGTGGCGTTTGAGTGGCCAAATACTCTTCCACTACTTTCTCCTCCGGACTGTCGGCTTGCCGGTAGAAACCCAGGGCTTGGCTGTATTGCAAAAGAAAAGAAGGAGACCGTTCCCCGGTGTCATACCTTTTCTTCAGCGTAAACAAGGCTTTTTCTGGGTTCAGCGCATTTTTGCCGTCTTCTATGAATTCTTCGGCAGACTTGCCGGCACCGCTCTGGTGCAGGAGTTCCGCCTCTTGGTCAAAGTACAGATAAGAAGGAAAGCTGGTGATGCCGTATTTTTTGGCAAGCGCCTCGCCCTCTCCCTTGTCTTCCATGTTAATTTGAAAGCTCACAAAGCGGGTGTTGTAGAAATCACTGACGGCTGCCATGGGGAACACTTCTTTCTCCATCTGCCGGCAGTAGCGGCAGCCGGGGGTGGAAGCGTACAAGAAGATGGCTTTCCCTTCTCGCTTTGCGGTGTGGAGTACCTGTTCCCAGGACGAAGCGGCAAAGTTGATGCCTGTTTTCTCCTGCGCCCTTGCCGGCCTGAAGGCGATGAACAGAAGAAGCGCGGTAAGGAGGTTGAAGGAGATTTTTGAGGGTACAGGCATATCTGTTCTAATGCTGCCGTCCAACCAACCAGTGTGGCTCAGAGGCGTTCTTTTATTGTAAGAAGCTAAGGAATTCCACTGCAGCTTCATATTGGTAGGTAAATTCTGTTTAGCAGGTGTATTTGGGAAAACGCCCACGAAACCAATGCTGTACGGAAGATAAAGAATCCCGCCGCCAGTAACAAAAAAAGGAGAGGCCTGGCCTCTCCTTTTTTCTGAGGTTATGAGAAATAGACTCAAGACTCAGAACTCAGAACTAGAAATAAGCTCCGCTTATTTCTTATTGCTGTCTACTTTGATGCGCTCCGTGCGGTTGGCCAGGTCCCAGGCAGTGTAGAAGACCAGACGAGATACCTTCTCGGCGCTCGGGAAGTTGATCTTGTCTACATCATCAGTGGGCTGGTGGTAGTCTTCGTGCACCCCGTTGAAGTAAAAGGCAATGGGAATGTTGTTCTTGGCGAAGTTATAGTGGTCTGAACGGTAATAGAACCGGTTCGGGTCGTTCGGATCATCATAGGTGTAGTCCAGGTTCAGGTTCGTGTACGTTTTGTTCGCGTTTTCTGAAATGGCGTGCAATTCTGAGGAAAGTTTATCAGAGCCGATCACGTAGATGTAATCTGGTTTGCCTTCGTGCTCTTTGTCGTGGCGGCCAATCATGTCAATGTTCAGGTTAGCTACAGTGTTCTCCAGCGGGAAGATCGGGTTCTCAGTGTAGTACTCAGAGCCCAACAGGCCTTTCTCCTCGGCGGTTACGGCCAGAAACAGGATGCTGCGGCGCGGGCCGTGTCCGTTTTTCTTGGCCTGGGCAAACGCCTGGGCTAATTCCATCACAGCCACGGTGCCGGAACCATCATCATTGGCGCCGTTGTACACCACGCCGTTCTTGATGCCTTCGTGGTCATAGTGCGCGCTGATCACAATGAGTTGGTCTTTCAGGTCTGATCCTTCCAGGTAACCCAACACGTTCTCGGTGGGCAGCGGCTGCCGGTTACGGGCTGTTTTGATTTTCACGTTGGTCGCCACCTTGTAGGGAGAAGCCACCGCTTTGCCGGCTTTGGACACCGATGCGCCGTAGGTAGCCAACTGCTCTGGCTTGGTGTTCAACAGGGCGGCTGCCATGGAAGGGGAAACATAGATGTTAGCGGCCCGGGGCTGCGCGGTAGTGGTGCCAAACCCAATAGAGGGGCGGGTAAGCATGTTGACGTAACGGGCAGTGAGTTGCTGAAACTCCGCGTCAGAAGTGCCCATGACCACCAGTACGCTTTTGGCGCCTTTCTTAGTGGCGGCGGCGGCTTTGGTGCGGACGTCCTGTGACCAGGTGCTCATTTTGTCTGAACCGCTGATGAGGTATTTGCCATCGGCTTTCTTAGGCTCGCCGGCTAACACTACCACGGCTTTGCCGTTCACGTCCAGGTTGGTGTAGTCTGAGTAGGCTGGATCTTCAATGCCGTAACCGGCAAACACCACTTGGGCGGTCTCCTCGTTCTGGTACGGGGAGGCACCCAGCACAAAAAAGTCTTTGCCCATGGTGAACTTCTTGGTTCCTACGGTCACGTAGCCTTCGCCCCAGCTGCTTTTCTCCAGGTCAAAGGCCTGATAGTAGGGATTGGAACCGGTTTTCACCGGACCTGCTAAGCCATTGGCTTTGAAATGGTTGGCGATATACTCCGCCGCCATCTTCTGCCCGCGCTCACCGGTTTCACGGCCTTCCAGGGAATCAGAGGCTAAAACGCGCAGGTATTTCTCCAGATCCGCGGCGGTGATGGTGTTGGCGTATTGGGTGGGGGTGGCCGCCGTGCTGGTAGCCGTTCCCGCTGCGGTAGAGGCCGAAGGGGTCTGGGACGAAGAGCACGCCGACAGGAATGCGGCCGCCATGCCCAGCGTGTACAAATGCTTTTTCATGTATGTTAGGTGTGGTGCTGATTTCAGACCTTAATGCTACTGATTTTTGGGGGAATGAACAAACGATCGTTGTTTTTCGCCTGTTTTTGCCAAAAGTCAGGCAAAACGGCCTGCCTTGGTTAGCCGTTGGTCTTGTAGATCAGCACGGTGGCATAGGCCGCCACGCCTTCCTTTTTCCCCACAAAGCCCAACTGCTCAGTAGTGGTGGCCTTGATAGAAAGGTCGTCTTCTGAAATCCCCATCACCTGGGTCAGGCACGTTTTCATGGCCGGAATGTGCGGGTTCACCTTAGGTTCCTGCAAGCAGACTGTTGAATCAATGTTGCCTACCTCAAAGCCTTTTTCCCTGATCAATTTCATGACCTCGCGCAGCAGGATCTTGCTGTCAATGCCTTTGTACTGCGGGTCTTTGTCAGAGAAATGAAACCCGATGTCGCGGAGGTTGGCCGCGCCCAGCAAGGCGTCACAGATCACGTGGACCAAGACATCTGCGTCTGAGTGGCCCAGGGCGCCGTGGGTATGGGGTACTTTGATGCCGCCCAGCCAAAAATCAAGTCCCTCTTGCAGTTGGTGCACGTCATAGCCGAAGCCGGTTCTAATGTTAAAGCTCATAATTCTAATATGGATGCCGGCATCTGGAGGGTAGATGCCGGGCTTATTCAGGTTGCGTTATTTCAGTGAAAGGTGGTCATGCCTTTTATTTCCACTCCTCTTAATGACCTCTCTTGTTACCATTCCTCTTGTCGTAACTCCTCTTGTTGCCATTTCTTCTGTTCCACTTCTTCCTCTGTCATCCTGAAAGGATCTTGTGGGCCAGCTAGATGGACAGTTGTGTTAGCAAAGTTACCGTTCGCCAACAAGATCCTTTCAGGATGACAAAAGAGAGAGAAACGGTAAGAAAAAGCGTTGTAGGTAGAGGGCCAAGTGTTAAGGACACTGCCTTTCTTATGGACGTTGCCCCATATTTAAGCACCTACCTTTTAGAGCACCTACCTTCCCGTCAGTCAGTTTGCCAAGGCAATCCTATTTAGGGCCTGTTTTTCAGGAAGCAGGCCCTAAATAGATTATTCCTCTTCCAGGGCCTCTACCAGTTCCTCCTGTGTCTCATTGCCAGGGGCGGCTTTGTAGAACAGGGTGGAGCAGTTCTCGGGGCGAAGGATGTTCTGGGCCTGCCGGTGGATGTCCTCGGAGGTGACCGCCTGGATCATAGCGCCTTCTTCGTTGACCAGGTTGGGGTTGTCCATGAGCTTGCCCACGGCCAGGTTCAGGGCCCGGTTCAGCAGTTCTATCTCAGAGAAGACAATAGAGGTTTCGGCCTGGTTTTTTACCTTCTGCAGTTCTTCCTCGCTGATGTGCTCGGCCTTGATCTGCTCTACAATGGCTTCTACGGCGGCATTGGCCACGTGGGGGTCTACGCCCAGGTTCAGCTTGCCCTGGATCACCAGCAGGCCGGGTTCCATAGAGCCGGTAGGGAACGCCGAGATGGAGTTGAACAGCTTCTGCTCTTTCACCAGCTCATTGTACAGCCGTGAAGAATCGCCGCGGCCCAGCACGTCGCCCAGCAGATCGGCGGCGTAATAGTCGGGGCTGGTGCGGGCGGGCATGTGGTAGGCTTTGTAGATCGCCGTCAAGGGGACTTCGGCCTCCACTTCCAGGAAACGAGCCTGGGTCTGCGGGGGCTCCACGGGCAGGTTGCGCTCGTATTTCACCCCGCCGGGTATAGGCCCGAACCATTTCTGGGTCAGTTCCTGGGCGCGCTCAAAGGTGATGTTGCCGGCCACTACCAGAATGGCGTTGGCCGGGGAATAATGCTTCTTGAAGAAAGCCCGCACGTCATCCATCACGGCATTCTCAATGTGGCTTACCTCTTTGCCAATGGTAGCCCACTGGTAAGGGTGCTTCTGGTAGGCCAGGGGTCTCAACTTGAGCCAGATATCGCCGTAGGGTTGGTTAAGGTAATTCTGCTTGAATTCCTCTACCACCACCTTGCGCTGCACCTCCAGGCCGTTCTCGCTGAAGGCCAGGTCCAGCATGCGGTCAGATTCCAGCCAGAAGCCGGTTTCAATGTTCTGGGCCGGTACGGTCAGGTAGTAATTGGTGATATCAGGCGAGGTGAAAGCGTTGTTCTCGCCGCCGGCCTGTTGCAGGGGCTCGTCATAGTTGGGAACGTTGGCCGAGCCGCTGAACATGAGGTGCTCAAACAGGTGGGCAAAACCGGTGTGCTGTTCGTCCTCGTCGCGGGAGCCTACGTTGTAGAGCACGTTCAGCAACGCCAGGGGCGTGGTGGTGTCTTCATGCACAAGGCAGCGCAGGCCGTTATCTAAGGTGAATTCTTTGAATTGAATCATAAGGCTACTTTCTGGTAAAGATGCTCCTCCTAAAAGGTACCTTACTAACGCCAACAGGAGGGCGGTGTTGCAGGTGCCTTTCCAGGGGCTTGGGTTTAGGGCCTGATTTCTGGAAATCTGACGCTAAACAACAAAAGTAAAAATAACTAGGCTACTATTTCGCCCCTTCATTGATTGCTGTAAATTTACGCGTTGCAGAAACTGCGAAAACCATGAAATTCAACAGAAAAGACTATACAGACGACGATCTGCTGCACTTGTACCGGGGCATTCTCAAACCGCGCATGATTGAGGAGAAAATGCTCATTCTGCTGCGCCAGGGCAAGGTGAGCAAGTGGTTCTCAGGCATTGGGCAGGAAGCCATCTCGGTGGGTTCTACCTTGGCCCTGGACCCAGACGAGTATATTTTACCCCTGCACCGCAACCTGGGCGTCTTCACCTGCCGTGACATTCCATTGGACCGGCTGTTTGCGCAGTTCCAGGGCAAGAGAACCGGCTTTACCAAGGGCAGAGACCGTTCTTTCCACTTCGGCACCAACGAGCACCACATTGTGGGCATGATCTCGCACCTGGGCCCGCAGTTGGCCGTGGCCGACGGCATTGCGCTGGCCGATATGCTGGAAAAACGCGAGAAAGTGACCCTGGTGTACAGCGGTGACGGCGGCGCCAGCGAAGGAGACTTCCATGAGGCGCTCAACGTGGCGGCCGTCTGGAGCCTGCCTGTGATCTTCATCATTGAGAACAACGGCTACGGCCTCTCCACGCCCAGCAACGAGCAGTTCAAGTGCCAGTACTTCATTGACAAAGGCCCCGCCTACGGCATAGACGCGCTGCAGATTGACGGCAACAACGTGCTGGAAGTCTATGACACCGTGCGCCAGGCCGCCTACAGTATCCGGAAGAACCCCCGCCCCATGTTGATTGAGGCCATGACCTTCCGGATGCGCGGGCACGAGGAGGCCTCGGGCACCAAGTACGTGCCGCAGGAACTCTTTGAGCGCTGGAGCAAGAAAGACCCGGTGGAGAACTTCGAGAAATACCTGCTGGACGAGAAAGTGCTCACCCCCAAATTATTGGCCGCCATCAGAGAAGAGTTCCGGGAGGAAATTGAGCGCGGGCTGGAAGTGGCACACAACACGCCCATGCCCACCGCGGATGTGAAGGAAGAGATCGCGGATATGTACCACCCGTTCATCCAGAACGTGATCACGCCCCGCGACAGCGCTCGTTCTGAGCGTCGTTTCGTGGATGCCATCTCAGATTCCCTGCGCCAGAGCCTGGAACGTTACCCAGAACTGGTGATCATGGGCCAGGACATTGCCGAGTACGGCGGCGTCTTCAAAGTGACCGAGGGCTTTGTGGAGAAGTTCGGGAAAGAGCGTATCCGCAACACGCCTTTGTGCGAGAGCGCCATCCTGGGCATTGGTTTGGGGATGTCCATCCGGAAGAAAAAGTCAGTGGTGGAGATGCAGTTCGCTGATTTCGTGAGTGCCGGGTTTAGCCAGATTGTGAATAACCTGGCCAAAAGCCATTACCGCTGGGGCCAGAACGCCGATGTGGTGGTGCGCATGCCTACGGGTGCGGGGGCGGCCGCCGGTCCGTTCCACTCACAGAGCAACGAGGCCTGGTTTTTCCACACGCCCGGCCTCAAGATCGTGTACCCATCCACACCCTATGACGCCAAAGGCCTGCTGAATGCCGCCATTGAAGACCCTAACCCTGTTATGTTCTTTGAGCACAAACTGCTGTACCGCGCCCTCTCAGAAGCCATTCCAGACGATTATTACACCGTGGAAATCGGGCGCGCCCGTTTGGCCCAGGAAGGCACTGACTTCTCCATCATCACCTACGGCATGGGCGTGCACTGGGCCAAGCAGCTCCTGAACACCATGCCAGAAGTGTCCGCGGATATCCTGGACCTGCGTTCCCTGCTGCCTTGGGACAAGGAAGCCGTACGGCAAACCGTGACCAAAACCGGCCGCGTGATTGTCTTGCATGAAGATACCTTGACCGGTGGTATTGGCGCCGAGATTGCCGCCTGGATTTCAGAAAACTGCTTCACGCACTTAGACGGGCCGGTGGGGCGCGTGGGTAGCCTGGATACCGCCGTTCCGTTTGCCCCGCCGCTGGAGCAGGAGTTCCTGCCGGTGAAGCGGCTGCGCGAAAAGGTAGAGGCCCTGTTGAGCTTCTAAAACGGCAGGTTTGCGCTTTGGGGCTATTTTAGGTAAAACAGCCCCAAAGCGCAAACCCAGCCAAGGTGCCCTGCGGCACGTATAACGTAACGTTTGATCAGAAACATGAAAAAGGCACGCGTAGTAGCAGGATTGGTTCTTTTGTGCATGGGGCTGGCATTGGGAGGCTGTAATTCCAACCGGATCGCTTGCCCTGATGTCTCTGGCAAGAAGAAATTCTCCTTCTTCAAGAAGAAAGAGATCACCCAGGAAGACCAGGCCAACGAAGGCCGTGATTACGGCGGCCGCGATATGGAGTATGACAAACAAGGATTGCTCAAAAAGAAGAAGACCCGTATTCCTACCCCTAAACGGAAGAAAAGCGTCTTGGAAAAAGTTGGATTAGGATGAAACACCCGCTACACACTGTCTTTTTATGCGCCTGTCTGGGCCTTGTCCTGGGCGTTTTTCAGCCAGCCTCGGCCCAAACGGCCCATACTACGCCCGGGCAGCAGAAGCGGGAGCTCCGCCACAGCCTGAAGGAGGCAAAAAAGCTGGAGACTGATTTCAATGAATCACATCTGAACGTAGACGCGTACAACCACCGGAAGGGCGAAACTGGCCGGAAACTGAAAAAGCGGAAGAAAAAAGACCTGCTGCCCATCAGGGAAGACGGGACCGCAGATGTGAAGGCCAGAATATTGCCTAAAAAGACCGCCTCTGGCAAGTCCAGAAAAAGCTGAGGCGGTTATCGTATTACCACCTATCGTTTTAAAATTATGCAGTGGCATCCTATCACCAGTACAGAGCAAATTGAGCAGATCAGGGAAGAATCAAAAGGACAACCGGTGGTTATCTTCAAGCACAGCACCTCGTGCTCCATCAGTGCCACGGCCAAAAGCCGGTTAGAGCGCCAATGGGACACCGCCGGGCTTGACCAGGTGAAGTCGTACTACCTTGACCTTTTGAGCTACCGGCCTGTCTCCAACCAGATAGCCCAATCGTTTGAGGTAAAGCATGAGTCGCCGCAGTTGCTGTTCATCAAAGACGGGCAGTGTCAATACCATGGTTCGCATTTGGGCATCAGCTTACAGGAAGTAAAGAAGCTGGTTTCCTAAAAATAGCCCGGAAATCCCGCAGAAGGTGAAGCAAGAATCCTTTTGCGGGATTTTTTATATCTATTTGTAGGCGTGTTTCGTTTTATATTATTGAAAAACAGGCCATAAACCGGCTGCGGGAGGGGTGCTGGGTACAAGGCCTTTCAGGTTGAAACCTTAGGCAAGATGCCTTGTTATCCCCTTATGCATCAGGCACGGAAGGGCTGGTTAGTGGAAAGGCAAGCCTTGACAACCTGAAGTGGTACCACCCGCCTGGGCAGGTGGCTTTCCGGTGGGATGGGTCAGGATAAACCAGCTTTTTTGCGGGCAGGACAAATCTAGGATTGACTTGCAGGTGCCTGTAAAGTTCGTTACATTTAAACAAACTTAGTCTTTTACTCTGTGCGCAGATTTCTACTCGTGCTTGTAATCATCTCCCTTTTTCCGGTTGGTTTGGCTTGGGCCCAATCAGGGGAAGAAGAGGAAAACTATACCCGTGAATTCACCTACGGGATCAACTTCAACTCCAACGGCGGCCTTCTGGGCGGCGCCATGATCAAGCAGGTCTACCACCTGAATGATAAATGGTACCATTTCTGGGCCTTGGAAGGGGTAGAGGTAAAGCACCCCAAAGAAACCCGCCTGCAGAACCTGCAGAACGGGGCTTCTTTTGTGCGGGGCAAAAGCAATTACCTGTTTGTGTTAAGGCCTCAGTATGGGCGGGAATACACCTTCTTCAAGAAAGCGGCCGAGTCTGGCGTGCAGGTGAATGGCATTTTGGCCGCTGGGCCCTCTATTGGCATTCTGGCCCCGTACTTTATTGAGTATGACCGCAGCAATTACGTGCTAGATCCCAGAACGCAGATTTACAACAGAGTGGGCCCCGTGCTTATCTCTACAGAGCAGTATGACCCCAAGGTGCATACCAATGACGGGCTTATTGTGGGGGCGCCCGGTGTGTTCAAAGGGCTGAGTGAACCCGCCTTCAGGGTAGGGGCTAACGCCAAAGCAGGGGTTTCCTTTGAGTATGGGCGGTATATGGAGAGCGTGACGGGGATTGAGGTAGGCATGATGGTAGAGGCATTTGCCGGAGATATGACCATGGTGCCCGATGCTCCCAAGCGTAATATCTTCAGGTCTGTCTACCTCACCCTGTATTACGGGCGCCGCCGTTGAACGATCCTACCTAATTGGCTGTTTTTTGCCTATCCGCTCCTCACTTAGTACCTTTGTACCATGGATCAATTGATTGCGTTGCCGGTTATTCAACCAGCTGAAGCTCAAACTAAACCCCGCAAGCCAGACTGGCTGCGTGTGAAACTGCCGGTAGGCAAGGAATACGCTAAAGTCAGACAACTGGTAGACACCTATAAACTACATACCATCTGCGAAAGCGGAAACTGTCCAAACATGGGAGAGTGCTGGGGAGCCGGCACGGCTACCTTCATGATTCTGGGCAACGTATGTACCCGCTCTTGCTCTTTCTGCGCCGTAGCTACCGGCCGCCCCAATGAATATGATCTGGATGAACCTCGCCGCGTGGCGGAGGCCATTCATCTTATGGGGGTGAAGCACGCGGTGATCACCTCGGTGAACCGTGACGAACTGAAAGACCGTGGCGCCAGTGTATGGCATGAAACCATTGTACAGATCAAGAAGCTTTCTCCTGAAACTACCATTGAAACGCTCATCCCAGACGTGAAAGCAAACTGGGAAGCGCTGGAGACCATGATCTCTGCCGGTCAGGAGGTAGTGTCCCATAACGTGGAGACGGTGAAAAGCCTCTACCGCCAGGTGCGGCCGCAGGCCAAGTATGACCGCAGCCTGGAGCAGATCCGGCGCATCAAAGAATACGGCAAGCGTACCAAGACCGGTATCATGCTTGGGCTGGGAGAAACCCAGGAGCAAGTATATGAGGCCATGGATGACTTGGCTGCCAACGGCCTTGATATCCTGACGTTGGGCCAGTACCTGCAGCCTACCAAAATGCACCTGGAGGTGGCGGAGTTTATCCACCCAGATATGTTTGCCCACTACCGGGAAGAAGGACTGCGCCGAGGCTTGAAATATGTAGAGTCTGGCCCGCTGGTTAGGTCTTCTTATCACGCTGAACGGCACGTACACGTATAGGTATTTTCAGTCATTCTCAAATAGTCCATAAAAAAAGCCCTGCTGATCAGCAGGGCTTTTTTTATGGACTATTTTTAGTGGTTTATTCACTAGTATAACTTAATCAAGATGCAGGAGAGGTTGCAAGGATTTGTATAAAAATAATAAAATGTATTTCCTGACATATAGATGGGTTTTAGCCGCCAAGGGGAAAATAAAGATTTCTTTCCTAGTATTAGTACTTACCTTGCGGAGATATTTACCTATTTACGCTGCAAAAAAAGAATTTTCCTGAACTGTAAACTCTATTGAAAGAGCAAGTGGCCATGCTACTTAAGGAAAACCAAATTCTGCCCTGGAACCCCGTATTGCATCTTTTTTATAAGTCAAAACCTTTATAGGAAAGCACAGTACATGCAGTGGTTCTATTCAAATATATGAATATCTAATAGCAGCTAGTACCATAACATCCTTTAGTAGATCACATGAAGAAAATTTTACTTTTGATAGCAGCGTTGTTTGCTATTTTCTCCCCTTCCCATGCGCAAACCCAAAGTAGCCCTACTTTTGGGGCAGCGCGTGAATTTGCAGTATTAGGGAGCGGCTCTGTTACCAGTACGGGTAGCAGTGTGCTGTACGGAGATGCAGGCACCTCTCCAGGAACAGTAGTGACCGTGCTTCCCCTAGGAAAAGTACTAGGCGATGTGGAGGCGGGTACTGCCATTGCCGCCGCCGCGAAAACAGACGTGGTGCGGGTATACAATGAGTTAGGCCGGTTTGCCTCTACCAGTAACCTTACTGGGCAGACCTTGGGCGAAGGCTTCAACCCAGGTGCGGCCGCAGTGCGCGGAACGACAATCACCAGAGGGGTCTACAAATTTGATGGCGACGCTCGCATCAGTGGCCGCCTGAAGTTTGACGGACAAGGCAACCCTAATTCTCTGTTCATCATTCAGGTAAACGGTGACTTGGTGATTGATCCAGGCTCCGCTATCAATATCTTCAATGCCAGCCCCAATAATATCTTCTTTTGGGTAACCGGCAAGGTCACGGTAGGTACCGGAGGTATGACCGGGACCCCTTCGGCGTTAACGGGTAACTTCATTGTTCAGAATGACGCCACCCTTAGCCTGAACACCACCCTGGTGGGCCGGGTACTGTCTACCAATGGCAATATCTTCCTGAACAACAATAATATCTCCTTGCCTGAACCTGTCACCACCGGTGGTGGAAGCGATGGCGGCGGCGGCCCTGGCGGAGGAACCGGTAGCCCTAACCTGCGGATCACCAAAGCCGTGAACGGTACTACCTTTACTATTGGCGACAATGTGACCTACACCATCCAGGTAAGCAACTCCGGCTCTGGAGATGCCAACAACGTGACCGTTACAGATCAACTACCGGCAGGTCTGGAGTTAGTGCCACCCGTGGAGACTGACAAAGGAACCTTTAACGCTACTACCGGCATCTGGACCATCGGGACCTTACCGGCCAACCAGACGGCAACGTTGCGCATCACAGCCAAGACAACGGCTATTGGTGAAATCACTAACGTGGCGGTACTAGGGAACGGCGGCGGTTCAGACGAAGCCGTCATCTGCGTGCGCCCTGCCCGACCAAACGTGGTGGGCCTGCAGGAAGTGTGCGTGGGAGGTACTGCTACCTATACTGTCAATAACATTTCTCCGGGTGTGACCAGGCTTGCTATCCTGGCGCCGGAAACCAATGGCATCACCATTGAGGCACAGACCTTGACTTCGTTCACATTACGGGTGAGCGCTACTACCGCGCCGGGTACATACCCTGTCACAGTAGTGGCAGTGGCTACCGGGAACTGCCTCAACAGCCAGGAGTTCCCTATTGAATTAGTAGTAAGAGCCGCCCCGATTGCCCCTGCCATCACGAGTCCGCAAGGGGCCTTGTGCGCCGGAACCACCTACCAGTACAGCATCAGCCAGCCAGTGGCAGGCATTACCTATACCTGGAGCGTTTCTGGTCCTGGTTGGGATAGAATCAGTGCCGCTACCGGTACGCAAGTGCAGGTAAAAGCAGGCACCGGTCCTGGAAGAGTGACCGTTGTGGCCTCTAACGGTTGCGGTACGGCTACCACTTCTACGCCAGAGGTAATCCCAGGCATTGCCCCTGCCACCCCAATTATCCTGGATAACAGCGGCCTGTGTACCGGTTTGGCCTATGCCATCTCTAACCCAGTGGCTGGTGTTACCTATACCTGGACTGCCCCGGCAGGTTTCACCTTCGCAGATAACAACACGACGGCTACAGGTACTTCAGTAAATCTGAAGGCTTCCAACCCTAATGCCGTAGGTACCCTCACGGTGACCGCCACCAACTCTACCGGATCTGCCTGCGCCAGCAATGCAGCCTCTGTAGAAGTTAGAGCCGCTGATGCCGGATCAGAGATTGTGCCTCCTACGGTGTTCAGCCCGAATGGAGACGGGATCAATGATACCTGGGTGATCCGGAACTTGGTGAACTACCCAGAAAACGACCTCACCATCTACAACCGTTGGGGCAACGAGATCTTTAAATCCAAAAACTACAAGAATGACTGGCGTGCCACCGGGCTCGAAGAAGCCACCTATTTCTACGTGCTGCGCGTGCGAGGCTGTGACGGCAAGGATCAGGTATTCAGAGGACCGGTACAAGTAGTGCGCTAGCCGCAGGCATCCAGAACATTAATTCACCTTATCAATGAAAAGATTAGTTATCATATTGATCACTATGTTCACCGCAGGCAGCGGTTGGGCACAGCACCGGTCACAATTCTCCCAGTACATCTTCAACCAGCTGGTGATCAACCCTGCCTATGCGGGTAGTAAAGAAACGCTTACCCTCAACGCCTTCCACCGCACCCAGTGGGTAGGCTTGAGGGGAGCACCCAATACGCAGACCTTCAGCATAGACGGACTTACCAGGAACAAACACCTGGGCCTAGGCTTCCATGCCACCCGTGATGAGATCTTCGCCCAGAACCGCAAGAACATTGAGGTAGACGCGGCCGTGAAACTGCCAGTGAGCGAGACCGGGGTTCTTTCCTTCGGTTTGGCAGCGGGGGTGTCCCACTTTGCGGTGAACGGCTCCAAGCTCATCACCGGGAACGACCAGGAAGACCCAGCCGTGATCTCGGCCCAAAAGGAGACCACCTGGAGCCCCAGCTTGAAAGCGGGTATCTTCTTCCACACAGAGCGCTTCTACGCCGGGGTTTCCGTGACTGACCTCTTGGGCATTGACAAAGACATCAACTATGACCCGGAGCGCCATTACTTCTTTAACGTGGGGTATGTGGCAGACATCAGCCACAACATCAAGGTAAAGCCCAGCATCATGCTGAAGGAGAATTTTGACGGCCCTACCAACGTAGACTTCAATGCTTTCTTTCTGTTTGGGGAGCGCATCTGGTTAGGCGCCAGTTACCGCACGGCCATGAACATCTTCAAGAATGACTTTGAAGCCAAAGGCCTTTCCGCTAAAGATGCCGTGGTAGCCATGGCAGACCTGTACGTGACCAAGCGGTTGCGCCTGGGGTATGCCCATGACTTCACGCTGCACAGCAACATGAATGATTTGAGCACCCATGAGATATCTGTTGGGTATAGCTTCCTGAGAAAGGAACCTACCAAAATGGTAACCCCCCGGTATTTCTAATTTTAAACAGACGCTTCTATGTATAAAATATACAAACCACTTCTCCTTTCCTTCTTAATTGGCAGTATGGCCCTGGGCGGCTGCCAAACCACTCGCAAGGCTGACCGGCTGTACGAGAACTTTGATTACACCTTAGCCATTGAAGAGTACCAGGAGGTTTTCGCCAAAAAAGACGCTGACCTGCAGGGAGCCCAACGCCTCGCTGATTCTTACCGCCTGACAGGCCGCACCAATGAGGCCGAGCAGTGGTACGCCAAAGTGGTGGCCATGCCCGAGGCCGATCCTATCAACACCTATTACTTCGCTGAGGCCCTTAGAAGCAACGGCAAGTACTTTGAGGCGAAAACGCAGTACCAGAACTACGCCATGAAAGTGCCCGCCGAGGCCGCCAAAGCCAACGCCAAGGCTCAGGCCTGTGATGCGGCCCTGAAACTGATGGAAGAGCCGCCTTCGGCCATTGTGGTCAATGAGACGGCCATCAACTCCGGCAACGCTGACTTCAGCCCCACGGTGTATGGCAACGGCATCTTGTTCGCCTCTGACCGGGGCGGCAACGTGAGCAACGCCAAAGATAAAGATGCCGGTACCTATGGCTGGACAGGCAGACCTTATCTGCAGATGTTCTATGCCCAGCGCAACCAGGACAGCACCTGGCAAATGCCCGCCATTGCCGGCAGCACCCTCAACTCTGCGTACCATGACGGCCCGGCCGTTTTAGATACTGCCCAAACCACCCTGTATTTCACCCGCACCAACATGGTGGAGAAAAAGGAGAAAGACGTCAACGTGGACCCTACCAGTTGGGTGAAGAAGCCGCTCTCCAGTGGCTATGTGAACCGGTTAGAGATCTTCTCGGCCCGCCGCAACGGCTCTAGCTGGGCAGATGTGAAGCCCTTTGCCCATAACAAGGTGGAAGAATACAGCGTGGGCCACCCGGCCATCTCCCCAGACGGGCAGGTACTGTACTTTGTGTCTGACAAACCCGGCGGCTACGGCGAGACGGATATCTACTACTCAGAACTGCAGGCAGACGGCACGTGGGGGCAACCCATGAACGCTGGCAACATGATCAATACGGCCGGTAAGGAAATGTTCCCGGGCTTTGACCAGTCTGGCAACCTGTACTTCTCCTCAGACACGCACACTGGTTTTGGTGGTTTGGACGTGTTCAAGACCAAAGGCAGCCGCGCTACCTGGGCCAAGCCAGAGAACCTGCGCGCGCCGGTGAACTCGCCCAAAGATGATTTCGGGATGGTGTTCATGCGGGGTGCCGCCAACGCACAGGTAGGATACCTTTCCTCTAACCGTGACAGCAACAACGGCACAGATGATATCTACTCCTTTAAGCTGTTGAGCAACGCCATCTTGTTTGTGACTACCCTGGAGCGGGTGCAGGTGAAAGGCAAGCGTGCCATCAACCAACCGCTGGCCGATGTTCGTCTGAAGCTGACTCCCAAAGAAACCAACGATTCTGTGGTGGCCTTCTCAGACCGCAACGGCGAGTATAAGTTTGGTGTCATGAAAGGTACCACCTATGACCTGATAGGCGATAAATTCGGGTACCTGACCCAGTCTGCCCTGGTAGCCATTGATACCGTGAAGCTGGCAGATACCACCCGAGTTACGCTTATCTTTGACAAAAGCCAGAAAAACCAGGCCATCGCCATTGAGAACATCTACTATGACCTTGACAAATGGAACATCCGGCCAGATGCCGCGGTGGAGTTAGACAAGGTGGTACAGATGCTCAAAGACAACCCCAGCATCAAGATTGAGCTAGGTTCCCACACAGATAGCCGCGAAGGCCACGGGTACAACCAGTTGCTGTCTGAGCGCAGAGCACAGTCAGCGGTGGAGTACCTGGTGAGCAAGGGCATTGCCCGTAACCGGCTTACCTGGAAAGGCTACGGCGAAACCATGCTGATCAACGGCTGCGCCGACGGCGTGGAATGTACCGAAGACCAGCACCAGCTGAACCGTAGAACCGAGTTCAAGATCAAGTAACCTGTTTCTACCCTACTTCTATAAAAGAGCCGCCTCTACAGGGCGGCTCTTTTTGTTTGCCGGCTCTCGGTTTAAGTCCTGTTTCAAGAAAAGGGCCTTGAAACAGGTTGAAAGCCAGAAAGGGTTTAGCAGCGTACATATAATATACTAACGTTCCAGTCCCATGCAGCCCAATGATGCCAACGCCGCCTTGCCCGTAGACCAGCGCCCCTTCCGGGTACTGCTGATTGCGGGCTCTAACCGCCGCCAGTACAACTGCCCCGGCGTAGACTCCAAAGCCCGGGCCCTCATGCTGAGAATGGCCGAACAACTGCCGCCTCAATGGGAGATTGACATTGAAGACATAGGCAACGTGTATGGGCGTGCGCGCATCCAGAGTTGCAATGCCTGCGTGAGTACCAGCATGGCGCTGTGCGTGTGGCCCTGCAACTGCTACCAGAAGAATGATGCTGCTGAGCCAGACCTCCTGTGGGATCTGGATATGTACGCCCGCCTGGACATGGCCGATGCCTGGGCGATTATAGGCCCCATTAACTGGTACGCCCCTAGCGCTAACCTCAAGCTCATGTTTGACCGCCTGGTGTGCATGAACGGCGGCAACCCCAAAGAAGGTCTTATTGAGCACAAGAACCCAGAGATAGCCGCCAAGCTGGAGCATTCTGAACAATGGCAGGAACTCAGCCAGAACCACCTGGAAGGCCGCACCGCGGCTTTCTTCTGCTACGGTGACGCCGGGGGCGATGAATTGGATGAAGCCGGAAAACCTAAGATCCTGCGGCACAAACAGTATTTCAACCCCGAGGAAGAGCCTTTTGAGAACAACCGCGACGCCTACGCCCCCTTGGTGTGGCAATGCCGGTACGGCGGCGTGGAAGTGCCAGACTCTTTGTGGCGGTATGAGGAGTTTGGCGTAGACGAGAAATACTCAGACAACCAGGCGGAGCACCTGGTGGAGCGAAAAGAGGTGATGCAGCATTTTGACAACTGGGTACAGGAATTCGCCACGTTTGTGGAGGCGAAGGGCAAGGTATTGCCCGGGAAATACCGGGCCTATGGGTATGAGCCGCCCAAGAACCGGTGGCATGAACTGAAAAGCGCCTTTAGGGACGCCCGTATGCGGGTGGGCTTGCCGCCCAAAGGCTCCTCGCCAGATCTGCAGCAGCAACAGGGCATCAACCAGGATGTGACCCTCAGGCCCGGCAAATCTGAGCGGGACCAAGGGCACGATCTATAAAAAAAGGCCTCTGCACACGCAGAGGCCTTTTCAAGGCTATTTTCTGAAAAAAGGCTGAAAACTACCGGCGGGCGGTGGCTCTCTCGTCAGTTTGAGGCGGGAACTTGGCCAGGATGCTGGAAACGATCAGCTGTACTTTCTCATCGGTCAGGGATCTTTCGGTGGCGGCGGTTTCACTGCTTCCGCGCCAGATCAGTTCATTGGATTTGGCATCTACCACATCCAGAATCAAGGTGCCTTGCTGGTAATCCTGTAGCGTGGTGGTATTGTAGAGGCGGTTGTAGGTATAAGCGTAGCGGTAGCCGTACCAGTACCCGAAGCCAATAGAAGGAACGCTCACAAAATCAGGGCGCAGGCGTTGCTGGTTCTCCACGGTAAAATCATACGCCAGCAGCATGTCTGGCTTCTCAGAAGCCGCTGCTTTCTGGAAACCCCGGCGCTGCATCTCGGTCTCTACCGCGTTTTTGACCCGTTTATCTAAAAACGTAGTATATCTGCGGTTTGTAGAGTCTTTGGCTACCGGTTGGTCCTGGTACCAGCGCCAGGTCTTGTAGGCTTGGAAATTAGTGCTCTTGTCAAAGTCGGTGGCCGCGTTGTAGGTAGTGGCGCACCCCGAGAAACCTATCACCAGTAACCCCATCATGGCCCTCGTTACCCACTTCGCTATCTTATTGAATGGTCTCATTAGTTTGTAAAGTTTAAGTGTAGTTGAAGAATGAGAAAGAACCTCCTCTTCAGGGTCTCCTTTGCCTTTTGAACTACCTGAACAGCTGAAAGGAATGTTCCTGAAGATGTTGCTTTCGTGCAAGAAGAACGCAAAAACTATGCCTTAATTATACCGTTTGGTTTATTTCAAGCTGAATCTGAAAAACATTTTTTACTCCGTTTTCAGAGGTTTTTTGAGAAAAGAGGGGAAAAACAAAAACGCCTGTGGAAGCTCCACAGGCGTTTTCTAAACAGGATTATCGTGTTCGCTTAAACGGCTTTCATCTCTTCACCTTGCTCATTATAAGCTTCAATAGGGGCGCAGCTGCATACCAGGTTACGGTCACCGTAGGCGCTGTCAATCCGACTCACGGTTGGCCAGAACTTGGCGGTGCGGGTATACGGCATTGGGTACACAGCCCGCTCGCGGGAGTAAGGCAACGTCCATTCTTCAATCAATACCACGTGCGCTGGGTGCGGCGCGTTTTTGAGCAGGTTGTTTTTCTGATCAGCGGCACCTTCCTCAATCTCCCGGATTTCCTCCCGGATAGAGATCATGGCATCGCAGAAACGGTCCAGCTCTTCTTTGCTCTCGCTCTCCGTGGGCTCCACCATCAAGGTGCCCGCCACTGGGAATGATACGGTAGGCGCATGGAAACCATAGTCCATCAAACGCTTCGCGATGTCTTCTACTTCTACGCCGGCCTTTTTGAAAGAGCGGCAGTCTAAGATCATCTCATGGGCGCAGCGGCCTTTGGAACCAACGTACAACACCGGGTAATGGGCTTCCAGACGCGCCTTGATGTAGTTCGCGTTCAGGATCGCCATTTTAGTGGCCTCGGTCAAGCCTTCGCCGCCCATCATGTTGATGTAAGCGTAAGAGATTGGCAGAATGCTGGCGCTACCCCAAGGAGCCGCCGATACCGCGTTGATCGCCTGAGGGCGCTCTAAGTCTACTACCGCGTGGCCGGGCAGGAAAGGAGCCAGGTCCGCTACTACACCAATGGGACCAACGCCTGGTCCACCGCCGCCGTGCGGGATACAGAAGGTCTTGTGCAGGTTCAGGTGGCACACGTCCGCGCCAATGTTGGCCGGGGAAGTCAGGCCTACCTGGGCGTTCATGTTGGCACCGTCCATGTAGACACGGCCGCCGTTCTGGTGAATGATCTCGCAGATCTCAATGATGCTTTCCTCGTACACGCCATGGGTAGACGGATACGTCACCATGAGGCAAGACAGGTCATCTTTGTGCTGCTCGGCTTTCGCTCTCAGGTCCGCTACGTCAATGTTTCCTTTCTCATCGCACTTCACAATCACCACTTTCATACCGGCCATCACCGCGGAGGCAGGGTTGGTGCCGTGCGCCGAAGACGGGATCAGAGAGATGTTACGGTGATGGTCGCCGCGCGATTCGTGGTAGGCTCTGATCACCATCAGACCCGCGTATTCGCCTTGGGCGCCGGAATTAGGCTGCAAGCTCATGGCGGCAAAACCCGTCACCTCGCATAACCATGCTTCCAGGTCCTGGAAGATCTGGGCGTAGCCTTGGGCCTGGTCTGCCGGAGCGAAGGGGTGCATTTGCCCAATCTCTGGCCAGGTCACCGGAATCATCTCAGCGGTGGCATTCAGCTTCATGGTGCAGGAACCCAATGGAATCATGCCGTGGGTCAAAGAGAAGTCTTTGTTTTCTAAGTACTTCATGTAGCGCAGGATCTCGCTCTCTGAGTGGTACTTGTTGAACACCTCGTGCTGCAGGTAAGGAGACGTCCGGATCAAGGCTTCTGGCCAAGTGATCTCGGTTTCTTCCGGAATGGTGTCCAGTTCCAGCGTGGCATCCGGTTTACCGGCTACTTTCGCGAAAACGGCCAGGATATCCTTCACCTCGTCCAGATCGGTGTTCTGGTTCAGGGAAATCCCGATGTTGTGGTTTTCTCCGAAATAACGGAAGTTGATCTGAGCGGCTTCGGCTTCCTGACGGATGGCTTGCTGCAACTCAGCGCTCTCGATGCGGAGGTTCAGCGTATCAAAGTAATTCTCGTTCAATTGCTCAAAGCCTAAACGCTCCAGGCCTTTCTCCAGAATCTGAGTCAGGCTGTGGATGTTCAGGCCGATGTACTTCAGGCGGCGCGGTCCATGATACACGGCATACATACCGGCCATCACGGCCAGCAATACCTGCGCGGTACAGATGTTGGAAGTCGCTTTCTCTCTCCGGATGTGCTGCTCACGCGTCTGCAGAGCCATACGGTAGGCTTTCTGCCCAAAGGCATCCTGAGACAACCCGATGATGCGGCCTGGGATTGAGCGCTTGTACTCGTCTTTGGTGGCGAAGAAACCGGCGTGCGGTCCGCCGTAGCCCATGGGCACGCCAAAGCGCTGCGAAGAACCCACCACTACGTCGGCCCCCATCTCACCCGGTGATTTCAACAGGGTCAAGCTAAGCAGGTCGGCAGCCACGGCCACCGGTACACCCGCCTCATGGGCCTGGGAGATAAAGTCTGTGTAGTCAAACACCTCACCGTCGGCGGCCGGGTATTGCACCAGGGCCCCGAACAGGGTGTCGTCTTGGCGGTCCATCTGGCGGTGATCACCTACTACCAGTTCAATGCCCAGGGGCGTGGCGCGGGAAACCAACACGTCAAGGGTTTGCGGCAGAATCTGGTCAGACATATAGTAGCGGTTGGCGTTTTTGCGGGCGCCTTTGCGCAAAGAGTATTGCAGGTTCATGGCCTCCGCGGCAGCGGTGGCTTCATCCAGCAGAGAAGCGTTGGCGATGGCCATGCCGGTGAGGTCAATGATCACGGTCTGGTAGTTGATCAACGCCTCTAGACGGCCCTGGGCAATCTCGGCCTGGTACGGCGTGTATGCGGTATACCAGCCGGGGTTCTCAAAGATGTTGCGCTGGATCACCGGGGGCAGAATGGTGTCATGGTACCCCAGCCCGATGTAGGATTTATAGAGTTTGTTCTGCTTGGCGATCTTGGCGAATTTCCGGAGGAAATCACGTTCCGTCAAGGCGGCCGGCAGGTTCAGGGGTTTCTTGAGGCGGATAGCCGGCGGAACCGTCTCATCTATCAATTGGTCTAAAGACGCTGCCCCAATGGTTTGCAGCATTTCCTGCATCTGCTCCTTGACAGGGCCATTGTGGCGCTCCTTGAAGATATCGGCAGGTTTGGTTTTAAAGATCATTTATCGCTGAGATTAAGGTAGATAAGTTTCTTTTGTCTGTGAACAAACGTTAGAAGCAAATGATTTAACAAAAGTACAGGTTAAAATTCACTAATTACAGGGGCAGCCCTTAAATTGCGCCACAGGCTGTGGAGAGTTATGGTTTTTGCCTTGTTTTGGGAAAAACAGCCGTGAAACAATGCTCAAAGGTTAGATCTGCTCTATGAAGAAGCTTAAGATTGGTGTGTTGCGTGAAGGCAAGGTGCCGGTAGACAAACGGGTGCCGCTTACCCCTAAGAAGTGCCTGGAGGTGCTGCAGACGTTCCCCTGGGTCCAGTTGGTGGTGCAGCCCAGCCCCATCCGGTGCTTCTCAGACAAGGAGTATGCAGAACTGGGCATTCCCCTGCAGGAGGACCTGAGTACCTGTGACGTGCTGTTTGGCGTGAAAGAGGTGCCGGTAGACCAGTTGATTTCTAACAAGACGTACTTCTTCTTTTCGCACACGATCAAGAAACAAGCCCATAATCAGAAACTGCTGCAGGCTATTCTGGCCAAGAAGATTACCATGATTGACTACGAGACCATCACCAACGCCAAAGGCGAGCGGGAAGTGGCCTTTGGCCGATGGGCGGGCATTGTGGGAGCCTACAACGGCTTGCTGACCTACGGGCGCAAATGGAACCTGTACTACCTCAAGCCTGCCCATGAGTGCCAGGACATGGATGACATGCTGGAGGAGTTCTTCAAGGTCAAGACCTTGCCTAGCATCAAGATTGCCGTGACCGGTGGCGGGCGCGTGACCCAGGGGGCGCTGGAGGTACTAACCAAGATGGGCCTTAGGCAGGTGTCAGCGTTTGATTTCCTCTATAAAGAGTTCGCGGAGCCGGTGTTTGCCCAGTTACGCTCCTCTGATTACCATGTGCGGCCCGATGTGGAGGTATGGGACTCCAAAGACTTTTACCAGAACCCGCACCTGTATAAATCCACGTTCAAGAAATTCTACCGGGTAACCGACCTGCTCATGGCCTGCGCTTACTGGAACCCGGCGGCGCCCGTGCTCTTCACCCAGCAAGACATGCAAGAGCCAGACTTCAAGATCAATACGATTGCTGATATCACCTGTGACGTGGATGGGTCTATTCCCTGCACCAAGCGGGTGTCTACCATTGCCGAGCCGGCCTTTGACTATAACCCCTGGACAGATGAATTAGAGGAGGCGTATTCCTCTGAGAAGAACATCACCGTGATGGCGGTAGACAACCTGCCGTGTGAACTGCCCCGCAACGCTTCCCGTGATTTCAGCCGGCAGATCATTGACAAGATCATGCCCCATCTGTTCAACGGAGACCAGGAAAAAGTATTGGCCCATGCGACCATTGCCCAAGATGGCGCCCTTTGTGAAAGATATAGGTATCTGGAAGACTATGCCTACCCCGTGGGGCAGGTTCCGGGGGAGAGGGCTTCTTAGGAAAGGAGTTGCCGGTGGAGGCTTGCTGAGACGGCAGAGGGTTGCTGGGCAACGCCTACTTCTTCTTTGGCCGCTTTGCCGGTGGCAATCCATTCCAAGGCAGAAGAGACCTCCCCGAAGTACTGCATCTCAAAGGGCATGAAAAAGTGATTGGAGTACACCATGTGGTTCAGGTTGAGCGTGTCTGCCCCGGTAGAGGGTTCCACTACTGCTACCCTGCGCAGCTGTGATTTCAGGAGCAAGGGCAAGGCCTCGTCAAAAAACCAATCCTGGTCCTGAGGCGGAAGACTCCTCATGCGGCGGCTATCATAGATGGCGGCTGTGATTCCTTTGGCTTTGATGAATTCTATTACATTGAGAATAGATTGCCTGAATACACTGCTGGGTACAAACCCTTCTAGGGCTAAGTGCACGACTTGGGCACCCAGATTGGTGTAGATATAGGTATAGGGCAAGTTTTTGCAAGGTAAATCCACAAGGCAGGGCTTTAATAACTATTACCGGGGAACGGGATTACAAATATAGAGCCTTATAGATAAGTTATATCATTTTGAAAGAAAAAAATTGAATAATTTTATCAACATGCCTGTTGATAAAAATCCGTTGGCCACCAGGCAGGGCTGACAGCCAACAGATTTATTACTACTTAATATAAGAGTATTTCTACTGATTCTCGGTCTTGTCTGCCACGCCATCATTGACTGGGCGGTCTTTTACGGTGATGGTATCAGTAGGGGAAAGAGCAGAATCAGCTTCCGCTTCAATCTCATCAGCGGCTGTTTCTGCGCTATTTTCAACGTTTTGGGCTGTTTTAGATTCACAAGAGGCAAATCCGAAGGCAAGAGCCATTGCAGCCACTGCCATAACCTTAGGTGCTTTTTTCATAGTTTTGATAGTTTAGTTCTATTGGAGAGGGTATACGGTAAATACAGACAATTAGATTAACTTCTTGAGATAAACCACATTGCCATTTCAGGTGGTAAGGCCCTTCCGGCAAAAATACGTATTTGAATTTTTATGAATATTTAAATAAAAAAATAAATTAATAATGTCTTTAACTCATCAGCTACTTGAAATATGTAAACCTAAATGGGTAAAATAAAGAAGTGTTGAAGCCAAAGGAAATGCGGGAAAGTAGAGCAGTCAATTGTAAGGGTTTTCAAAAAATTAAGCAGAAAATAGGCCAAGCAGGAATGCGTATTAATACCTGATTTTAGGGCGCTAATAGAAACGGAATTTGAAAGCAATTGATTATAGACTAGGCTCTAAGTGGCTGCAGCACAGAAAAATATGTGGGAAATTTGATTTTTTAATACCTGTATTTTGCTAATAAGAATTAGGGATAAACCTTGTCCGAAATAAAGTGGCGGTCGTTTAGGAAGTGGGTATATCATGTTTAATTCACTAACTATAATAGCCCATGTTCTTTCATGATCGCAGATTACAGTACAAAGTAAGGGTAGATAAACCCAATCCGGCATTTGCCCGAATGTTGCAGCAGGCCATTGGGGGTATTGAGGGAGAAATAAGGGTATGCTTGCAATACCTGTTCCAGGCGTGGGGCAACAGAGGCCCTGTCAAGTACAAGAACATGCTCCTGGAAACCGGCACAGAAGAGATAGGCCACATTGAGATGCTGGCAACTGCAGTGGCCTTGAACTTGGAAGGCGCTACCAGTTCACTCAAGGACGAGATTGTGGGAGCCAATCCAGTGGTGGGGGCCGTCATGGGCGGCATGGATCCCCGGCACTTCCTGTCTTCCGGGCTTTCTGCCATGGCCGTTGATGCCAATGGCGTTCCGTTCAATGGTTCCTGGGTGGTGGGCAGCGGAAACCTGGCCGCCGACATGTATGCCAATGTAATGGCCGAATCGACAGGACGGGTGCTGGCTACCCGGCTGTGGGAATCTACGGATGATCCCGGCATGAAAGACATGCTGGCCTTCCTGATTGCCCGTGACACCATGCACCAGAACCAATGGATGGCGGTGCTGGAAGAATTAGGAGGCATGACCAACAACCATCCCATTCCTAACAGCTTTCCGCAGGCAGAAGAGAACCAGCAATTCAGTTACGCCTTTGTCACCACCAACATCTTTAAAGACCAGGAAGCCTTTGGCCGCTGGGCAGAAGGTCCGTCTATTGATGGCAAAGGAACCTTCCAGATGGTGCCAGGTGAGCCCATGGGGGATATTCCCATCTTGCCGCCCCCGGCCCCGGAAGGACATGCCCAGGTAGAGCAGATGACCGGTGCTTCTGGTGACGGAATCATAGACAAAATCAAAAATGCTCTTTAAAACAGCCGGCATAAAAAAAGCCTTCCTTTCAAAAGGAAGGCTTTTTTTATGCCGGCTGTAACTGGTCTTGCCGGTATACACCGTCCAGTTTCTGCTTTCCTACCCTAAGGCCAAAAAGCGGGGCGTCTTCCGGCACACTCCAGTAGATGTCTGTGATCTCGGCCACCGGTCCGGCCGGCTGTTTGGCGGGTTTTACCCATTCCCCAAACGTGAAGGGCAGCCATGAGATGGTGGTGAAAAGGTCGGGCCGCACCTTGAACTCTTCATCTGAGTAGCGCAGGAGCAGCCACCCGTTTATCTCGCCCACTTTCTCAAACACTTTGTTGTGGGGCTCCAGTAACTCAAACTCCCTGCGGTTAGCCGGATGGATATGGGCGTAGCCATACCCCGGAAACCAGGAGTATAAACCAAACTCAAGGCTCTTCTTAGGCATAATTCCTTCTGTTTCGTACCAACTGCTTTGCTTCTACAAGGTGATCTGTAATTCCTGGGCCATGGCCTGCACCACCTCCCGGGCATAATTTTTAGAGATGACCAACTGGCCGGTCTGGCTGTAATGGGTGATAATGCTTTGGTCAAGGAGCATGGGGGTGGCGTAGGCACCATAACGCTCTATCAAGCCCCGCTGCACGGTGCACAGCAACTCCCGCCGGGCTTCGGTCTCAGGTGTCTTTAGCCGGGGTGGGTATTGGTTGGGCGGCATGCGGTTAGGGACCCTGCGTTTCTTGGCCTCCTCCAGGGCTCCGTTCATGATCCGCTGGAGCTGTTGCTCAAACCTTTCCTGCTGCACCCGGCCATGGATGCCCTTGGTGTGGTACAGCCACTCATTGATGGGTTGCTCTGGGTTGCTGAGCAGCTGCATGAGGGCATTGGTATTGATGACCTGCCCAGCCGGGAGGTTCCATTTCTGGGCCAGCTGGTCACGGAAGTCATAGATGGGCTTCAGGATGAACTGCTGCAGCAGGGTGAGCCGTTGCGGGAACTTGATCTTCAGGTGCGGGTCTTCCTGCTCTGCATAGGTGATGGATTCCAGCAGCTGGTCTTCCTCTTGCAGCCAGGCCAGGCGGCCCATCTCCTGTATCTTGGAGACCATGGCGTTTTTGAGTTCGTGCAGGTAGAGCACGTCTTGGGCAGCGTACTCCAGCTGGCGCTTAGACAGCGGGCGCTGGTTCCAGTTGCTCATCTGCTGGGATTTGTCAAGGCGCAGGCCCAGTTCCTCTTCTAAGAGCGTGCCCAAGGCCGCTTTGGCATAGTTCAGGATCTTGGCTGCTACCGCGGTGTCTACCAGATGGCGCACCTGGCACCCCAGCATGCTGAGCAGCATGAGGTCATTGTTGGCGTGGTGGAAAATCTTGAGGATGGCCGGATTCTCCAGAACATCCCAAAGCCCCTGGAGATCACTCAGCGGGAACGGGTCAATGATGAAACACGTGTGCCCGTCAGAGATCTGAATAAGGCAGAGCGTGAAACCATACGTATAATGGTGCTGGTCAAATTCCAGGTCTAGCGCTAGTTCGGGTCTCTGGCTGAGATGAGCGACCGCCTCTTGCAAGGCTTCATCGGTTTGTACCACATGAACTGGCTTGCCTTCCAGGGTAAATGCAGGTTCCTTCATAATCTTTCAAATGTACCCAAAAAACAGGATAGTTCCTTGACGGGGAACCCGAATAGGGTGTTGCCGCTTTGGCCCTGTTTTCCAGAAAAGGGGGTAAAAACGCTCAAAATGGGTATATAATACCGTAGATAAGGTGAAAAAGTACCGCGTCAGCAGGAAGAAAAGGTGTTTTGCCTTCTTTCTGCTGACGCGGTACCAAAAAATTTCCGCTAACCTCAACGGCTGCTTACAGCACCCAAGCCTTCTACTCTAACAGAAAGCTTACCTGCACGCTTGAGGAAATGATGATCTCGCCCAAGGCTAGGGTAGGGCCGCCTGCATCCATGGCCATGGATTCGCGCATCATGGTTTTGTACATGACAGGACCGCCCGGATTGGAATTCCCTCCTTCACTGATCTGGTAAGGACGGCCCACCTTTGCCCCTAACTCAGAGGCCAGGGTCTGGGCTTTCTGGCGGGCGTCTTGCACGGCTTTTTTGCGCGCTTCTTCCTGGTATTTCTTCAGTTGCGAGGTTTGGTAGGAAATGCCGTCTACGCGGTTAGCGCCCGCCTTATACAAGCCGGTCATAAGTTCGTCAAATTTCTCTGGTTTGGTAACGGTCACCGAGATGGAACGGGTAGCCAGGTAGAACTGGGGCGTGGTTTGGCCAAACTCACCGGTATAGACGGGTTGCAGCGAAAGGTGGGCCGTTTGCACGTGTTTGTCTTCCACGCCGCTTTTCTTCAGGTACGCCAGAAGCGCCGCCGTGCGCTGGTCTGCCACCCGCCGGGCGTCTTCCAAGGTTTTCTCGCGTATCTCCACCCCGGTCATGAAGGTGAGCTGGTCAGGGCGTACTTTCACCTCGCCCAGGCCAGAGGTGCTGACCAAGGGCGGCAGGGGGCTTTGTTGGGCATGGCTAGAAAAGGCAACCAAGGAGAGTACAAAGGCAAGGGCAAAGGGTAGGGCAGTTTTCATAGTTTTAATGGTATATATAGAAAGTATATTACAACTTCCATGCCGGGTTTCACGGCAGATACTGGTTTAACGGGTGCCACCAGCCCAAGAGTGTGTGCTATGCCGGTATGGTGTGTATCTTTGCGCCGTACCACCGGTTTTACCTCGTCTTACCCTTATGCAGCAGCACCTGACCATTTTTGATCCGTTTGACGGAATGCGTTTTGGGAACCATATCTGTTTCCTGTGCGGCACTACCGTGACGGCAGAGGAACAGACCACCATCTTCCCGACCTGGCTCATGCAGGAGTATGGCCTGAACCAGGAACTCCTGCGCCTCCTGGACCAGAGCGTGGTCACCTATGAATCCTTGAAGGTGCCTTGCTGCCCCACCTGCCAAACCCAGTTCCTCCAGCCCCTGGAAGAGCAGGTCCAGGCGGCGGTGCGCCAGGGCGTGGCCGGGCTGCGGGCCCTGGACGAGAAGCTGCTTTTCCAGTGGATGGGCAAGATGTTCTACGGCACCTTGATCACTGAACTCATTAAAGAGCAGAACCCGCTGGTGCAGCCGGAGTATGCCGTGAGTGAGCAACCCAAGATGCTCATGAAGTTCCAGGCTTTCTTCAGGGTATTGCAGTCGTTGCGGGTGCCCATGGAGTTCGCCGATTTCATACCGGCCTCTGTGTTTGTAGTAGACGTGGATGCCGCTGCTGAACCCAGCCGGTTTGAGTTCAGAGATGAACTGTCTACCATGATGTTCAGCCTGCGCCTGGACAATGCCCTGATCATCTGCTGCCTGTTAGACAACGGCATGATCAAAGACGCCCTGGGCCCCGTATGGCAGGTGGTGGAATCCCGGCAAGTGCAGCCCATTCAGGCCGCAGAGTTCAGCGCCCGCGTTTTCTATGCCGCCTATCTCCTGAACGTGATCCCCGACTATCTGCTCAGGCCGTTGAAGCCCACAGATGACCACCTGGTCATGGACACCCTTATTGATGACGTCACTAACGTGATCTTCAACCCGTGGCAGCATAGTTCCTATGCCAAGCTGCTGGCCACCGTCTGGAGCAAATGGGGCATTACTCCTGAAGACATTCTGCGGAACCCGCAGGAACCCCTGAGCATGCTTTTTTCCCACGAAGGCGAGTTTATAGAGTTCCCCGCCATTCCAGGGCAGAGTTCTTAAAAGTAAGGCCAGAAAGAGGAAGTCTCTTACGCGTTCCGTTCCGTTTCTTGGTAGCCGTTTAGCGGCAGATTCTGCAGAATCTGCCGCTAAACGGCTACTCGTTTTTACGGGCGGCAGAAAAGCTACAAGGGTTTAAGCCCTCCTTTTTCCCTAACGGCTAGGGAACGGGTTTGCCGCTTTGCCTCCAGCCTGGCTAAGTGCCTCAGAATAAACCTCTCTTGAAAAGCTTCGTACGCAAGTAAGCAGCCCTTGCTGCGCAGATCTAACCAACATAAAACTATGGCTGAAATAAACATTGAACCTAAAAAACGTTCTGGCTGGGGCTGGATTGTGGTGCTGCTGATACTGCTTCTGGTAGGGTATCTTCTGTACAGATATGTCTTTGAAGCGCAGGGGGGTAACCCTGAAACCACCGGCACCCCAACCTCAGGAATGGTGATGCCGCTGGCCCCTGTTTTCCTGTCTCATTAATCACAACCAAGCTAAAACAAATACCATGGCAAACCATGCAAATGATGGGCTGGCAAGACTAGCCCCTTTACACGACCTGAAAGATTTCAAAGTTGCTAACCGTAACCTGGATGTGCGGGGCTGGGAGGTGATAGGCTCAGACGGGAAACGGATTGGCAAAGTAGATGACCTGATCGTGGACCGTGAACTCATGAAGGTGCGCTACCTTGACGTAGACGTAGACAAGGAACACGTACTGGTAGATACAGACCCCCGCCATATCCTGATTCCCATTGGCGCGGCCCAGTTAGATGATGACGGGGACCAAGTGTTTGTGGGTCTGGATCAGATGTCACTGGCGCGCTTTCCGTTCTACCGAGGCGGCGCCGTGGATGCGGACTATGAATACCGCGTCATGCATGCCATCACCAGCCCAACCGATACCCAGTCCCAGCAGACCCAGGCCAATACCCAACAGGTGTCGCCTAACGCGGATTTCTACGGCCGCGAGCATTTCAATGAAGACCGTTTCTACGGCAACCGGCACCAGCGGAGCCAGTCTCATGCCCAGGACCAAAGCCATTTCCAAGGCACAAACACGAATCTGGGGTCTAATACGGGCTATTCCTCCAATACCGGTGTAGGGGCAGGGTCGGGCACGGATAGCAGGCCGGTGCAGGATGACATTGCTACCATTGAGCGGCTGCGCGCCATGCTAGAGGAAGGAACCATTACCCAGGAAGAGTTTACCGCCCTCAAGCGAAAAGCCATTGGCTTGTAGCCCTGTGCGGTTTGGAGCCTTGTTTCATAAAAAAGCCTCTAAAACAGCATGGGCCTCACCACCAGATGTGATTCCCCTATGAAAAAGAAAGGGCATGCTCCTCAAAGCATGCCCTTTCTTTTTGTCAAAGCCCTGAAGAAGATCAAGGGTAATTGTTGGTGATGTTCACGTTGGGGTCATGGCTGATGTTGCCCTGATCCTGCGTGTCAGATCCCCCGGGGGAGAAAGATTGGCCGGGCCTTCTGGCATACCCCGGCCAGGTTCTTTTCACCCGGGCGTTGGTGCTGGACTTGCGTTGCTTGGTGAAAGCATAGGTAGCCAAGCCGGCCAACGCCACCAGGCCAGCGGTAGCCAGTACCTTAGGCACGGTGTTGTTCACGGTAGGCGGCAGCTGTACCACCCCTGAACGGTCAGTGATGGCGGGCTCGGGAACATATCGGCCTTTGGCCGGAATGGCCAGTTGGTCAAACAGCCGGGCCAGTTCATCAAGCCCTTGCTTTAGTTCCTGGCCGCGCATGGGCAGGCCATGGCCGCTCGCCGCCACTTCCGGGTGTAGGTCAGCCAGTTTTCTAACGGAAGAACGGGCCGCTGCCCAGTCTGGGGTGAAATAGGCCGGAGGGCCGCAGACTTCCTGTTTCTGGGTTAGCACCGCCAGCGCCGACTCTGGTTTGCGGGTCACAAAGGCATCGCCTACCAGCAGCACCCGGTCATGCTCCCGGAAGAAGGAGACGTGCCCCGGCGAATGGCCCGGCGTTTCCAGCCATTTCCACTCTGGCATGAACGGCACTGACCCGTCTGGGTGAAGCAGTTCCAGCCGCCCTTTGAACGTGATAGGCTTCTTGGGATACATAAACGACATGTACGCCATGCCGCCGCCGCCCACACTGGAGTCTGGCGGAGGGTAGCTGGAGAGCCCGGTCAGGTAAGGCAATTCCAGGGGGTGGGCAAACACCGGTACCTGCCAGATGTCGGCCAGGGTCTGCAGGGCGCCTACGTGGTCAAAGTGGCCGTGGGTGAGCAGGATAGCCCTGGGTGGGTTGCCTTTGCCGAACTTGTCCTCGGCGGCTTTTCTGATCCGGTCGGCAGAGCCGTAAAGGCCCGTGTCTACCAGCACCCAGGACTTATCTGGGTTCTCAATGTAATACAGGTTCACGAAAACAATCTCCATGCCCATGACACCTGGTGCCACCGGAAAGCAGGAATGCTGCTTTTGCCGCAGCGCATTGGTGATATGATCTTGCATAAGTCTGGGAAACAGAAGTGGATTAACTGTCTAACCGGCCAAATACGCTCAACTCATCTCCGGTGTCATGCCGCGAGTTCTCATCTCCGTCAGTGGATTTACCGCCCTGACCGCCTTGGCTATTGCCGGGCTGCTGGCCTCCCTGCTTGAAACTGGCGTTGCCTTTGGCCTCAGCGCCGGGTTCCTCAGAGGTGTTTTTCAGTTCATCGGCAGATTCTTTTCCGTCAGGCAATTTCTCGTCTTGGTTAGGCTTATTGTTGTTTTCCATGATGTGGTATGGTTTAGGGTACAAAAACAAGGGTAAACCGGATGGGCCGGCTTGTGTTTGTACGGGCAGATGAAAAAGAGGGTGTCCCGGACCTGGGAATTTCTGCCGGGCTAAGTTGGAAAAATAAAATTACGTACGTATACTAGTCTTACTTTAAGCGGTAGGTATATGGTTTTGCCAAAGAAGGCCCATAAGCCATAATTGAAAGAGAGTCGTGTGCCGCCGGAATTTTTCTCACCTGTTTATAGTTGATAAGACATGGTTAATCTGATCTATCCACCTAGCTATATGGCGGTTTATGCAAAGTGCATTGACGCCACCCTGCCTACTTTTGAGCCTGAAGAATGGGTGCAAGAAGGGCATGTATACATTGTGAAACATTTTACAGAGCCTTTGAACCAAGAGGAAGGCATGGCGGTGACCATCATTGATGAAGAGGGCGAAGAGATCCATCCTTCTCCATCGCACTGGAGTTTTTCCTCTAACCGGTTTGAACTCTTCTCTATCTTCCTGAACTAAGTTTTTTAACGCTTCTTTTCAGAATATGCCATCAAAACAGAAAGGGCTGACCATTTGGTCAGCCCTTTCTGTTTTGATGGCATTTTTGGTTTTTAGAACAGGAAACCCGCCCGCAGCAGGAACTGGGTTTGCTCCTGAGACGAAGCCATGCCTAAGGAGATCACCACCTGGTTCAACGGGGAGAGCCACACGCCTCCGCCGTAGCCGGTGTGCCACTTGTCAGAGTCTTCATTGTCCATCCATACCCGGCCCACGTCATGGAACCCGAATACCCCCAGCGAAGCCGGGAACAGGTAGGTGGTGAAGCTGAACAGGCGAAGACGGGCCTCGGTGTTGTTGTAGAAGCTGCTCTGGCCGCTGAAGCGGTTGCGGCGGTACCCGCGCAGCATAGAAGGACCATCCAGGAACTGGGCCTGGAAGAACTCAAAGCTGTTCCCAAAGGTATGGCCCCCTCCAAAGCGCGTGGCCAACGTCAGTTTCAGCGGAACGCGCAGGGTTTTGTAAATGGCAAATTGGGTATGCACCCGCGCCACGTCTGAAGAACCCTGTTTGGTGCCCTTGAGCAGGTCTGCAGCTACTTGCCAGTGCACCCCTTTGCTGGGCAGGGCGGCCAGGTCACGCGAGTCCAGCACATACTCCAGGCGGGCCCCCGCGTAGGATTTAGGTTCATAGTACCCTATGCCTTGTTCCGTGCCCTCCAGTTGCATGGGTAGAAAGCGCCCCGGGATCTGGTCTACGTTCACGCTCTGGTAGGCAGGCCCCACAAACAACGTTTCATATTCACTCAGCTTGCGGCCCACCAGCAGGTTGGTGTAGAACTGAGAAGACTCAAACCGGTAATTCTCAATGTCAATATCTGGGTTGTAAGGCGTTTCATTGCCTAGCCCAAAGAAGTTCTCGGCAAAGCCCGGGCTTTTCCAGTTCACGTTCACCTTCAGGTCCAGGCCCAGGCGCAGGTTGGTGAAATGCGAGGCATAGTCTACCAGAAACGACTGGGTGTTGAAGGCGTAGCTGCCCACCAACCGGTGCATCATGCCATACGGCTCCTTCTGGAAACTCTGGGTTTTGAGCAAGACGCCCGCGCCCAAGATCAAACCATCGTCGCGGTTGTATTCCACAGAACCCAAGGGACCCAAGTAATTGTATTTGAAGCTCTTGCGGTCATACACCGGCGTGTTGCGCAGATGGGTGAGGTTTCTGGCTTCTGGCCCTAGCTGGAGCTGGGCGCCGTTGGGTTGGTCATACACATAGGTAAGCCTCCGCAGGCCCACCACGCTGGAACTATCTGTGATCAGGTCCTGGCCCTCGCCGCCTATGATCCTTAGCCTGATGCCGTCCGCGGCTTTTCCCCGCACAATGAACTCATCCGTGCCGCCCAGGCCGTACAGCCTGATCTCGCGGGTCTCATCTGGCAGGAAGCGGCGTCTGTACAAAACGTTCTCCGCGTCAGCATCCTTTTTCTTGGTAATGGTCACCAGCGTGGCGCCGCCTGGTTCCCGCAGTACCTCAAAACGCTCTTCCTGGTCAGTGCCTACCACGTCTACCTTGTGGGCCAGGAACTCATAATAGTCTTGGGCGTCGCGTTTGATGGTGGCGCGCCGGGCTTTCAGCGTTTGGGCCAGCTGCTGCCCAGAGACTTTCTGGATCTCTGCCGGTAACTGCCTTACCGCCTCCTCAATAGCGGCATCTGTGAGGCCGGCCTCCACGGAGTCTGCCATGGCCACCCAGTCTTGGCGTTCCAGGCCCGTGAGGAAATAGCGGTCAAAGTACCGGTTGTTGAAGTTGAAGCCCTTGATGTCGCGCAGGCTCTCGTCAAAGCCCTGTACTTTGGGCATGATCCAGCGGCGGCTGGCAATGTTCGGGATTACGCCCTGGTTCACGAAGAAGGCTTGGTCACGGTCGCGGGGAACCGGTCTGTAGAGCTTGCCTTTGCCCTCTTTCTTGAATTCCGCCCAGCGCCACTGGTCATCATGGCGGTCCCAGTCGGCAATGAAGAAGTCCAGGAGGCGGGCCCGCAGCACGCTGCGCTGGTCTACCTGGTCGTTCTGATCTTCCAGGGTGTTCTCCAGCACCTTGTCAGTGCCTACCACGTTCTCTGATCGGCCAAAGCTGGCAAGGTCAGACATGTCCTCGTCGGGGCGTTCCTCAAACATACCAATGGTGTTGGCGAAGCCTTTCAGGTATTTCCCGAACCGCGGGTCATCCGGGATAATGAAATACTGCGGATTGGTGTGGTACACGCCCACAGCGTTGGCCAGCCGCGGCACCACCAGAGCCCCGTACGGGTGGGAGGCCGAAATCTGGTCTTTCACCACATCGGCGGCCAGGGTATGGCGCAGGATCCTGGGCAAAGCGGCGTCTGGGTATTTCTCTACTGACCGCAGCACGTACTGGCGGCCGGTGCTGTCTTCCAGGCGCAAGGAAACAGTTTGGAACCCGCCGCCCTTCTGCACCACCTTCAGGCCGCCGTTTTGGGTGCCGATATCAAAAACCGGCAGAGAAACGGGGGTTTCCCATTCTGGCCGGTAGTTCTTGCCCAGCAGCCATTCCCTGAAACCGCTGGCTCTGTACACCAGGCTGGCGGGCAGGGCATCTTTCTGCCCCGCGAAGTTCAGGTTCAGTTTCTTGGTTTCCTCTTCTACCTGTTTCTGGGTAGGCTTGCGGGAGAGCAGAGTCCGGTAGGCCACCTTCCCCTGGGTGCTTTTTACGTCTGGGGCAGTCCAGATCTCCAGCCAGGTTTCCCCGTTGGGGAAGT
Organism: Rufibacter glacialis; assembly: GCF_008271745.1. Lineage (GTDB taxonomy): Bacteria > Bacteroidota > Bacteroidia > Cytophagales > Hymenobacteraceae > Nibribacter > Nibribacter glacialis. Next base: position 198,496 of record NZ_VKKZ01000024.1, read on the forward strand.
ACAGGAGCTTGGCAAACCCGGGCGCGTTTTCAGTGAAAGCCGCCGCAGCGTCATGGCCTAGCTTTGCTTTCTCCTGGCCCAGTCCCAAACCCAGGTAATGGATGCTGTCTTGACGGCTATGCGACAGAGAAGCTGAGTTCCCTTCTGCGTGTACCACACCTGAGTGTTGGGTGTACATCTGCGCAAGCTGGCGGTGCATGAGACGGCGTTCCAGGCTCTTCATCTTTGGGGAGGTGCTCATCACCACCAAGAGGTTTTTCTCTTCGTTGCTGCGCAACACATCATCCAGGGCGGCCAAGGTAGCCGTGACGCCGGTGGTAGGGCAGCTGCGTTGTTCCTCTTCCTCGTCCATGCGGCGGTTAGGCAGCAGCCATTGGGTGTCCATCAGAAACAGGTGCACGTCTTGGGTGAGGGAGACCTCGGCAGGGCCGGGGCAGTGGTTTTCTGGCAGGAACAGCTTCTCGTTCTTCAGGTAGGTGGTGATAAACCGCTCCTGGTTGCGTACCTCCTGTACCAGATTGCCTTTGGCGTCATGTTCACCGGGTAGGAGAATGAGCTTGCCTGGGTAGCCTTGCAGATAGCCCAGTTGGGTTTGCAGTTGGGCCTCCAGCTCTTTCCGGTTAGGCGCCGAGACGCCGGGCAGGGCCGCCGGTAGGAACGGGTTGCCTATAAACACCATGGCGCTTTTCTCGCCGGCCAGCTTAAGCTGCTCCTGCAAGAGGGGTAAGGGGGCCGCCGTGCTTTGCCCCGGAGACCACCGGCCCGCTAAAAGCACCGTGTAAGAAGGGGCACCAGAGGGTAAGCTGGGCTGTTGGGCCCAGGAGGTAAAAGGGCAGAAAACCCAAAGGCAAAGGTGAAGCAGGATTACCCTGAAGGGTAAATTTTCTTTCATGTTCATTAAAATTAGATGCTGGTAACCCGGTTGTTTCAGGCCTCTTCCCAGAAAAGGCAGGCCAAACCAAATAGACCCCACGGTATACACGCTGGGGAGTGTCCAGGCGCGTTTGCGGCTGTTTACGCATTTTTTGCTATATAAGGTTGATTCTAAGAGCGGCTTTCCTGCGTAAAAGTGGTCTTTTGTCAAAAGTTTGAGAACCGGCCCCTGAAAGGAATAATTTGAGGCCCTGGTTTGTTTACCCAGAAGAGACTTGATTTTACTATGCCTGCATTGGATAAAGACCTCCGGAAGGCCCTGTTGGCCTTGCCCGCCGCCAAAAAAGACAAGCTTTTGGTTCAGTTACTGGCTACCCAGCCCGTGTTGCAGGACCAGCTCAGATTTGAGTTACTGGAAGGGCCCAGCGCGCTGGAAGAAAGAAGGGAGGCGCTGCGAACGCAGGTGCAAACCCTCTCCCGGGGCTTTTACTACAACGCCACGGAGCTACTGACTGGCCTGCGGCAAATGTGCCCTCCGTTGAGCTACCATGTCAAAGTAACCGGTGATGTGTACGGAGAGGTAAGCCTGCTTTTGTTGCTCTTGCAGGAAGTGCTAAAGCATCAGCAGGAAATGCTGTCTTCTCTTTCTGGGGCCACAGAGGCCTTGGCGCTCTTTCTGGCCAAGCGGGCCCAGGAGCTGGTACAGAAACTGCAGAAGCTGCACGAAGACCTGCACGTGGAATTCTCTGAGGCGGTGAATGAAGTGCTCCCCAGGCTGCATGCTTCCGCGGCCGGATACTCCGCCAGAAAGCTGGGCGTACCCGTGCAATGGCAAGGGTAGGTGTCCCGGTAAACAAGGAAAATTAACGCTTGCGGTGCTGAAGGAAGTTTAAAGACCAGTTTTCAGAAAAGGGCGGCAAAACGAACACCCGGCTAAACATTCCCTGAAAAGGTCTTCCTTTGGCAGAAAGAGGTCCAAAACAGCTTATGCTGCCTCTAGCCAGTAACTCTCCGGCACGCCCGCATGTAAGGCTTTGACTGCAAACAGGCAGCCGGGTACATCTTTCTGCAACTGGCAGGCCCAGATCACCAGCACCTGCCAGCCGGCGGCCTTGAGTTTCTCCCGGTTCCGGTGGTCCCGTTCCTGGTTGCGGGCGAATTTCTCGGCCCAGAAAGTGGTGTTGGTCTTGGGCAGGGCCGGGGCGCAATAGGGGCAACGGTGCCAGAAACAGCCGTGCAGGAAGATCGCCAACCTGCGGCCGGGATAGCAGACATCGGGCTTGCCCGGCACCTTTTTCCAGTGTAGCCGGTAACCGCGTAACCCGCCGTGCCAAAGGGCCCGGCGCAGCAGAAGCTCTGGTTGCGTGTGCTTGGCTTTGTTGCCGCGCATGTACCGGCTTACGCGCTCCTGGGCGGTGAGCGGAGCGGTCTCTGCGGGAGCGTATTTCTTCTTGGTTTTTGGCATGCTACGGGGTGTGCAAAGAAAACACAATTACCATAGGCAGAGTGCCAGGCAAGGGTTCTTTTTAGGGTGATTGGAGTAAACCAAGGCGTAAACGCTACAAAGAGGCAAGCCGCTTTTGGTCAGTTTCTACCAAAACAGCCGTAAAATGGTCTCTCCCATGAGCAAAGAGGGGCTAACGGTTCAAGCTAATTTTTGGTGAAGCGGGTGACCTTGTGCTGCACGGCTGGTAGGCTCTGCAAATAGACATAGATAGCCTCCAGGTCTTCGCGCTCCATGCCGGCGTACATAGACCACGGCATAAGGGTGTTTAATTCACCTTTGCCTACGGTGTGGGGGCGGTACGAAGAGTCTGCGTATTGCTTGAACCGGCTCACGAAGGTTTCTTTGCTCCAGCGGCCAATGCCCGTCTGTGGGTCTGGGGTGATGTTGGCCGAGGCTATTTTGCCACCCCCCGGCAAGGGAAATTCAATTCCTCCGGCAAACTCCATTCCGGCCACGTTTTGGCCCTGCTTTTTCTGGGTATGGCATTTAATGCAGGCCGCCGCCGTGGTCAGGTATTTCCCGTACCGCACTTGGTCAGCAGCAGAAGGCACCGGCTGGAATGCTGCTTTCTTGGGTATGGTGTTCAGGAGGAAGTTCATGGGGAAGTCTGCGCGCGAGGCGGGTACCTCGTTTTCTATGGCCGGCAACGTGCGCAAATACGCCACCACGGCTTCCATGTCTTCCTGAGCTAACTGGCCGTACAGGTGGTGCGGCATCACCGGGAAAAGCGGATGGCCTTCTTTATTGACGCCCATGGTGATGGCCCTGAGCACTTCCCCGTCGGTCCAGTCACCTATGCCGGCCGGGGTGATGTTGCGGGCGTAAAACATGCCCGGGAACCCCATTTCTTTAGAGAAGGCTTCGCCGCCTTTGCCCCACGTGCCGTCTTTGGGCGGACCGGTGAATTTGGTCCAGTCCCGCTCAGAGTGGCAGTCTATGCACACCATCACGTGATGGGCCAGGTACCGGCCCCGGGCCAATTGGCTTTCAGTGGCGGTGATCTTGAGGTCAGGCGCAGCCCTACGTTGGGTAAGGCAATTTTTACATACGCCAGGGCAGAAAGAATTACTACCAGCAATCCCGCTCCGCTAATAAGGAAAATACGTCTCGCTTTTTTCATTGTCACATGATTCTTGGCAACCGTATGATAATTATATAATTATTGTAATAAAGAACTTTAATATTAACATTTTGGGCAAGAAAAAACTCCGCCTAATGCCTTAAGCGGAGTCTTTTACTGAAGAGAGAAGGGAAGGTCTGTTAGCGCACTTCCTCTGCCTCATTGAACTGATGGTTGCTGCCGTAAGAAACCAGCACAATGGCTCCAATGGCCACTGCTGCCACAGACAGCACCAATTGTACGGGCGTCAGTTTCTGCCGTACCTTCAGCAGCATTTTGCCAGCGTCTGACAGCAGTTCTGGCAGTGACTCATGGTTGCCTTGGTAAACGCTTACAATTGACTCCACGGTTTTGGCGAAGTCTTTTGGCTGTACAAGCTGAGGGGTTTGGGAAGAAGTATTCTGGTTTTGTTCCATGGTAGTGGTGTCTCTGATGAAAATCGGTTAAATAAAGAATCCCGGCCTGCGCTGGAGCCGGACCGGGATTTTTATACGCAAATACTGACGCTTAGGTCATGCTTTTTTGCAAGTTATGCCACTTGGCCACCCGCGCTGCGAACGGCTTCGTCTATTTTCTGGATGATCTTGTCTGGGCTGAACATCATACTGGCCGGAAAGCTGACCTGTACGTTGTTGATCTGCAGGGTCTGAGAGTTTTCTTCATACGCATAGTCGGCGGTGACGCCTTGCTTGGACACCCGCCCGCTGTTGCCTGCCAACTCAATGCCGGCGGCGCCTAATTTGCCTTTCAGGTTGTTGTACAGATCTGGGGTTATACCTGTGTAGGTAGCACTGTTTGCCATAATTATAGACTTAAGGTTTTGGAAGAATTGTTTTAACGCAGGCGCCAACCGCAAGGTTGACTTCTGGCCGTTGAGGTTAAAGGTATAAGTTTTCCGGCGGTTTTCAGTAAGGCAGGGCTAAAAGGCCGGTGGCAATTTGCCTGAACCTTTCCGGCCGTTTTAAGGTAAAGCTGAACTCTAAATTTAACCGCGTACATGAAGAGAAGGATTTTACTGGCACTGGTGGGGGCGCTATTCCTATTTGGGTTGGTGGACTTTCTCTTTCCCCAGCCTCCCGCAGAGCATGCCCCTGTGCCAGCCTTCCTGGGTAACGCCAGCCTGCTGAACAACCCCCATGACAGTGTGCGGGTAAGTGCCGGCAGCCACTACCAAATCAGCAAGGTGGGGGCCTTCTTTCTGGGCAAGCATTACCGTGATGTATGGGCGGTGCCGGTCAAGGCGAAGGTGTTCCACATGAAGGAGTTCCAGGGTGGGCTTTTGATAGAGAAGCTGGGCGGCGGCATGCAAACCACCAGCCTGACCCTCACTGACACCTTGGGCCGCCGGTTTGCCTTGCGTTCCTTAGACAAAGACCCCATCAGTGTGCTTCCGCCTTTCTGGCGCAAAACCTTTGTGGGGGCTTTTGTGCGGGACCAGATCTCGGCCACCAACCCCTATGCCGCCCTGGTGGTGGCGCCGTTGGCCGAAGCAGCAGGCATTTTCCATCCTTCGCCCCAGTTGGTCTACGTCTTGCCCGCAGATCAGAGCTTCAAGCAATATTCAAACCTTTTCGGGAACAAGCTTTTTCTGCTAGAGGAAAAGTTCTCCACCAAGACCTCCCTCACTGAGAAATTTGGGGCGGCCTCTGATTTGGTGAGTTCTGAGGAAATGCTGCAACAGCGCTTCGGGTCTAGCCGGCACCGCATTGACCAGTGGGCGTTTGCCCGGGCGCGCCTGCTAGACCTCTTGATCAGCGACTGGGACCGCCATGAAGGGCAGTGGGATTGGGCCGTGTATGCGCAGGAAAACGAGTTCTGGTACAAGCCGGTTCCCAAAGACCGTGACCAGGCACTCTGCCGCTATGATGATGGATTGATACCTTGGCTGGCCACCCGTAAATTCGCAGCCCGCAAGTTTGAGTCGTTCCATGAGGAATTCAAGGATGTGTTTGGGCTCACCATCAATGCGGCTTTCCTGGATGCCCGGGCCCTCTCTGAGGTTTCTTTGGTGGATTTCAGGCGGCTGGCACGGGAGATGCAGCTGGCGCTCTCTGACTCTGTTTTGCGGGAGGCTGTGCGCCAGATGCCCCCTTCGGTGTATGATCTGGTGGGCGAAGATACCTTTCAAAAGCTCAGAAGCCGCCGGCAGTTGCTGGTGCAGACCGCAGAGGAGTATTATAAGATCTTAGCCAAAGAGGTAGCCGTGGTGGGTTCAGATGAGCCGGAGCGGTTTGTGGTGCAACGCCTTTCACAGGGTAGAACCGTGGTAGAGGTATTCCGGTTGGGCAAAGGGAACATGAACGGTGCCAAACTCTACAGCCGTACCTTCTTTGCCAGCGAAACCGAAAGAATCAACCTCTATGGGCTCAAGGGACATGACATTTTTGACCTCAAGGGTTCTGCCGCCAAAGGAAGCTACGTCTATCTATACGGCGGGGCCGGCCAGGACCAGGTCACCGACAAGTCTACCGTGGAGGGCTGGCGCAAGAAGACCGTAGTGATAGATGATGTGCGCGGGGTGCAGGTACAGGCCGGGCCAATTACCAAGACCCAACTTTCTGAGGCCGCCGTAGATGTGCCTTCCTTTGCGCGGGTGCGCAACCGCGAGTAGCGTCTCTGTTTAAGGGGTGATTTTGTCAAAAGGCCGTGAAATAAGGGTAGAGCTAAATCTAGGAATAAGTAGGTTTTTGGTTATTCCCTTCCTTAGGCGTGGATGCCCTGCGCATTAATAACCACATTATATATAGGCCCTTCCTGTCATTTCTCTAAGCCAGCCACTTAGCCTTTATTACCCCTTAATTTCTGATTTTGGGCCTGTTTCTTGAAAAGTGTGCCTAAATCATGAGCATTCCCTAATTCATAGCATAAAACGAGACTTCATCTGAAGCAGCCTCTTTCCCTTCTCTCACTCATCCTTTCTCACTAATTCTCTCAATCACTCCTTCTCTCAATCATTCAATCCTTTCAAGGCCCTGCCTGCAATGATGTAGGTTTGGGTGCGTTCCCTGTAGGAATGAGATCAACTACTAGGGGGGTTGGCAGGAAAGAAAGAAAAAGCAGGAATAAAAGGGCTACTTCTGCTAAAGGTTTGTCCCTTATCTATTTATCTATAATTTCGCCTAAACCACGATTTTTCCGTATGCCATACATGATTTTGACAAGCAAAGGCAGAGGAGCCCGTAACTAGGGTGGTGAGAGGTGACAAGGCCGCATATTTGCCTATGCGAATTTAGGGCTATGTTTAATGGGCATCATTTTATAATTTGCCAATAATTAGGTAAGTACTAGTAATTCTTATGGATAAATACTCATATATAGCCAACGCGCACGGAACCTATATTGATGAACTGTACAAGCAGTATCAGCAAGATCCGGCCTCAGTTGAGTTTGGCTGGCAGAAATTCTTTGAAGGGTTTGATTTCTCCCAAAGCTACCCTAGTGAAAACGGCGAAGCCACCACAACCGCAAAGCCTGCCACAGGTTCCACCACGGGTGGCGCCTCTGTGGGGGAAGTAGAAAAAGAAATCCAGGTACGGAATCTGATCTATGCCTACCGTTCCCGCGGTCACCTGCGCTCTAACACCAACCCGGTAAGACCCCGCAAAGACCGCAAGGCCCTTCTGGACCTGAAAGACTTTGGCCTGTCAGAGGCTGATCTGGATACTAAATTCATCAGCGGCGCAGAATTGGGCTTAGGCACCGCTCCTTTGCGTGACATCTTAGCCACGCTTAAGAAAATATACGAAGGCACCATCGGGTTTGAGTTCATGTACATCCGCGACCCGGAAGTGTTGACTTGGTTCAAGCAGAAAGCCGAAAAGGAATCAGTGGCTTTCAACCCTTCGCCAGAATACAAAAAACGCATTCTGTCTAAGTTGAACGAGGCAGTGGTGTTTGAGAATTTCCTGCACACCAAGTTCCTGGGCCAGAAACGCTTCTCCCTGGAAGGCGGGGAAACCACCATTCCGGCCCTGGATGCCATCATTGACAAAGGCTCTGAATTGGGCGTAGAGGAAGTGGTGATCGGTATGGCCCACCGTGGCCGTTTGAACGTGCTGGCCAACATCATGGGCAAAACCTATGAGCAGATCTTCTCTGAGTTTGAGGGAACAGCTGTGCCGGATCTGACCATGGGTGACGGTGACGTGAAGTACCACATGGGCTTCTCCAGCGAGGTGAGCACGCCATCTGGTGGCAAAGTGAATCTGAAACTGGCTCCTAACCCTTCTCACTTAGAAGCGGTGAACCCTGTGGTAGAAGGCTTCGTGCGCGCCAAGCTGGACTCTATGTATGGCCGTGACACGAACAAAATCCTTCCTATCCTGATCCACGGTGATGCGGCCGTGGCCGGACAAGGCATTGGCTACGAGGTTACCCAGATGGCCAAGCTGGAAGGCTACAGCACCGGCGGTACCATCCACTTCGTGATCAACAACCAGGTAGGTTTCACCACTGACTTTGAAGACGCCCGTTCTTCCATCTATAGCACTGATTTAGCCAAGATTATTGACGCGCCAGTACTGCACGTGAACGGTGATGACCCGGAGGCCGTGGTGTTCGCCGTACGCCTGGCTACTGAATACCGTCAGAAATTCCACAATGATATCTTCATTGACATGGTGTGCTACCGCCGCCATGGGCACAATGAGGCAGATGAGCCTAAGTTCACGCAGCCGCAGCTGTATAACCTCATCTCCAAGCATGACAATCCAAGAGAGGTTTACAATAAAGACCTGATCAGACGCGGGGAGCTAGACGCCAAGGTAGCCGAGGAGATGGACAAAGAGTTCCGTCAGATGCTACAGGACCGTCTGGACATGGTGAAGCAAAAGCCGTTGCCGTACAACTACCAGGTGTTGGAGAAAGAATGGCAAGAGCTTCGTAGGTCAAAACCAGAAGATTTTCACCAATCGCCGGAGACGGGTATCTCTCTGGAGGCGGTGGAGAAAGTAGGGAAGGCGTTGACCACGCTGCCTGAGAACTTCAAGCCCCTCAAGCAGATCGAGAAACTGACCAAAGAGCGCCAGGACATGTTCTTCGGAAGCCGTTCGCTGAACTGGGCCTCCGCTGAGTTACTGGCCTACGGTTCTATCCTGTTAGAAGGTAAGATTGTGCGCATGAGTGGACAAGATGTGCAGCGGGGTACTTTCTCGCACCGTCACGCTGTGTTGCATGACGCCAATACCAGTGCCGCCTATACCAACCTGAACCACATTCAGGAAGGCCAGCAGAAACTGCAGATCTACAACTCCCTCCTGTCTGAGTATGGCGTGCTGGGTTTTGAGTTTGGCTATGCCATGGCCAATCCCAATGCCCTCGTGATCTGGGAGGCTCAGTTCGGTGACTTCGCCAACGGTTCACAGGTCATGATTGACCAGTTCATCTCTTCCACGGAGTCTAAGTGGCAGCGCATGAACGGCGTGGTGATGCTGTTGCCGCACGGCTATGAAGGCCAGGGACCGGAGCACTCCAATGCCCGCCCAGAGCGCTTCCTTCAGCTGGCGGCTGAATACAACATGTACGTGACCCAGTGTACTACCCCGGCGAACTTCTTCCACATGCTGCGCCGCCAGTTGGCCACGCCGTTCCGGAAGCCATGTATCCACATGTCGCCCAAATCCATGCTGCGCCACCAGAATGTGATGTCTCCGGTGGAAGATTTCACCCAAGGCTCATTCCAGGAAGTGATCGGTGATACCTACGCTGATGCCAAAGCCGTGACCAAGGTGTTGCTGTGTACCGGTAAAGTGTACTATGACCTGTTAGAGGAGCAGCAGAAAACCAACCGCCAAGATGTAGCCATCATCCGGATGGAGCAGCTGCATCCGTTCCCGGAGGTACAGCTGGACCGTGAGTTGAGCAAATACCCGAACGCGCAGATCTTCTGGGTACAGGAAGAGCCCTACAACATGGGTGCCTGGACGTATATTCTGAGCGTGATGCGCAAAGGCATTGATGACGTGGTTTCCCGTAAGCCAAGCTCATCGCCTGCTACTGGTTACAACAAGATCCACCAGAAAGAGCAGCGCGCGGTAGTAGAAAAAGCATTCAACATCTAAATAATTAAGAATTAGGAATTAGGAATTAGGAATGATGAAAGAGGAGAACGTTCTGTTAACCAAAAGTTACAGCTTTGCCGTTCGAATCATTAAGTTGTACCAGTTCTTAACCGAAGAGAAGAAAGACTATACCATTGGCAAGCAAATACTAAGGAGCGGAACCTCTATAGGATCAAATGCAGAGGAAGCCATGGGTGGTCAAAGTGACCGAGACTTTGTGAATAAACTATCTATCAGTTATAAAGAAGCCAGGGAGACCCATTATTGGTTGAGGCTGCTGAGAGATACAGGTTATCTGACAAAGGAACTTGCTTTTTCTCTCTTGAATGACTGTGAAGAATTATTGAAAATCATCGGCTCTATTTTGAGGACGATGAAGGGTAAGGGTGATTCAAATTCCTGATTCTTAACTTATTAAAAAGCAACATAGGAATTCTTAATTCCTAATTCTTAATTCCTAATTAGAAAAAGATATGTCATTAGAAGTAAAAGTGCCGGTAGTTGGCGAATCCATCACGGAAGTAACCATTGCCAAATGGCTCAAACAAGATGGCGACCAGGTGGCCATGGACGAAGTGATCTGTGAACTGGAGTCTGACAAAGCTACCTTTGAGTTGCCCGCCGAGGCTGCCGGTATTCTGAGAATAAAAGCCCAGGAAGGTGATACTATTGCCATCGGAGAAGTAATCTGTAGCATTGATGGTGCTGCGCAAGGCACTTCTGCGCCTCAGCCTACCACCGCCGCCAGCCAGGATAGCATCACAGAATCTAAAACCGTGACCGATCCTCAGAGCACCGTTGCCGCTGAGAACACGCCAAGCCAGGGAATCCCTAACCAACCTCAGGGTGGCGGAGCCGGAACCGGCCAAACCCTGGAAGTGAAAATCCCAACGGTGGGCGAGTCTATCTCAGAGGTGACCATTTCCAAATGGCTGAAAGCCGATGGCGACCAGGTTTCCATGGATGAGGTGCTGTGCGAGCTGGAGTCTGATAAAGCTACGTTTGAACTACCCGCCGAAGCGGCAGGTGTGCTGAGAATTGTGGCCCAGGAAGGTGATACCGTTGAGATTGGCGCAACCATCTGCCGCATTGAGGTAGGAGCCGGTTCTGGTGTTTCTACCGCTTCCGCTTCCCAGGCAAGTGCTCCGGCTGCCCAGCCCGCTTCTGCTCCTTCTTCTGGTGCCACTACCTATGCCAGCGGAACGCCCTCACCGGCCGCGGGTAAAATCCTTTCTGAGAGAGGCATCAACGCCGGTGACGTGAACGGCACCGGCCGTGACGGTCGCATCACCAAAGAAGATGCCCAGAACGCCCAGGCCCGTCCGGCCGCTCCGGCTCCGCAACCAGCCGCTGCTGCGCCTGCCGCCAAAGAAGCTTCGGCTCCTGCTCCGGCTGCCCCAGGTGCCCGTAACAGCCGCCGTGAGAAAATGAGCTCATTGCGTAAAACAGTTGCCCGCAGACTGGTGTCCGTGAAAAACGAGACGGCCATGTTGACTACCTTCAATGAGGTGGACATGAAGCCCATCATGGACATCAGAGCCAAGTACAAAGACAAGTTCAAAGAGAAGCACGAAGTAGGCTTAGGGTTCATGTCGTTCTTCGTGAAGGCGTGTACGGTGGCGTTGCAAGAGTGGCCGGCCGTGAACGCCCAGATTGACGGCACCGAGATGGTGTTCAATGATTTCTGCGACGTGTCTATTGCCGTATCTGCCCCTAAGGGTCTGGTAGTGCCGGTGATCCGCAACGCGGAGAGCCTGAGCTTAGACGGCATTGAGAAAGAAGTAGTAAGATTAGCCAAGCGGGCCCGCGAGAACAAACTGGGCATTGATGAGATGACCGGCGGTACCTTCACCATCACCAATGGTGGGGTATTCGGCTCTATGATGTCTACGCCTATCATCAACGCTCCGCAGTCGGCTATTCTAGGTATGCACAACATTGTGAACCGTCCGGTAGCCATCAACAACCAGGTGGAGATCAGACCTATGATGTACCTGGCGCTTTCGTATGACCACCGCATCATTGACGGTCGTGAGTCGGTGAGCTTCCTGGTGCGCGTGAAAGAGCTGCTGGAAGATCCAATGCGCTTATTACTGGGCGTTTAGTAAACAGACTTTGTTAAGGAGGAGTAAGCGAAAGGTTTGCTCCTCCTTTATTTTGATTGGCAACTAAAGAGCTATTGCCGCGCTGCTATTTCCTTTTGTCATCCAGAAAGGGTCTTGGTGGAGAACTGTGATAGCGCTTGAATAAAGATTTTCTGGCTGGCCCACAAGATCCTTCCAGGATGACAGGGGCAGAGGCCTTTTAGGCCAGATTTTGCGAAAACAGGGTTAAAAAGTTGTAGCGTTTTTCTTCTGCAGCATAAGTTTTAGAGAACGAGGAAGTTCTTCCTCTTTAAAAAAGAAAATAAAATGAAATACGATGTAACGGTAATTGGTTCAGGCCCCGGAGGGTATGTGGCGGCAGTTCGTTGTGCGCAGCTGGGCCTGAAAACAGCCATCATTGAAAAATATTCCGTCTTGGGTGGTACCTGCCTAAACGTAGGCTGTATTCCCTCCAAAGCGTTATTAGATTCATCTGAGCATTTCCACAATGCTGCCCACACGTTCAAAACGCACGGTATTGAGCTGGAGAACCTGAAGGTGAACCTGGAGCAGATGATCGCCCGCAAAAGCGACGTGATCAAGTCTAACAACGACGGCATCGCCTACCTTATGAAAAAGAACAAGGTAGACGTGTACAACGGCCTGGGCTCTTTCGTGAACAAGAATACCATCAAGATCGCCGGCCAGGACGGTGCAGAGCAGCAGATAGAAACCGATAAGGTAATCATTGCCACGGGTTCAAAACCGGTGAACCTTCCGTTCCTGCCCCTGGACAAGAAACGCATCATCACCTCCACGGAAGCCTTGACCTTGAAAGAGGTGCCCAAGCACATGATCGTGATTGGCGGCGGCGTGATTGGCCTGGAGTTAGGTTCTGTGTATGCCCGTCTAGGTGCGAAAGTGTCAGTGGTAGAGTTTACAGATGCCCTTATCCCTACCATGGATCGTTCTTTAGGCAAGGAATTACAGCGTGTTTTAAAGAAAACGCTTGGTTTTGAGTTCTTCTTCGGGCACAAAGTGACCGGGGCAGAAGTACAGGGCGAAAACGTAGTGGTCACCGCCGAGTCTCCCAAAGGCCAAACCGTGACGTTTGAAGGCGATTACTGCCTGGTTTCTGTGGGCCGTAAACCCTACACCGAAGGCCTGGGCTTGGAGAATGCCGGCGTACAGCTAGGTGAGCGCGGTATGATTGCCGTAGACGACCATCTTCAAACCAACGTACCCGGTATCTACGCCATTGGTGACGTAGTGCGTGGCGCTATGCTGGCCCACAAGGCGGAGGAAGAAGGCGTGCTGGTAGCCGAGCTCATGGCGGGGCAGAAACCGCACATCAACTACAACCTGATCCCGGGCGTGGTCTACACCTGGCCGGAGGTAGCCGGTGTTGGTTTCACTGAGGAGCAACTGAAGCAACAAGGCACCGCTTACAAAGCAGGTTCTTTCCCCTTCAAAGCCTCGGGCCGCGCTAAAGCGTCTATGGACACCGACGGTTTCGTTAAGGTGCTAGCCGATGCCAAAACGGATGAGATCCTGGGCGTGCACATGATCGGGCCCCGCGCCGCAGACATGATCGCCGAGGCCGTGGTGGCGATGGAGTTCCGGGCTTCCGCTGAGGACATTGCCCGAATGAGCCACGCGCATCCTACCTATACCGAAGCCATGAAAGAAGCTTGTTTGGCGGCTACCGAGAACAGAGCCATCCATATCTAGTTTCCGGGGTATTTATAAAAAGAGAAGGCCGTTCCTGCAGCAGGAACGGCCTTCTCTTTTTATGCTTGATTTGGCTAAAATAGCCTTGAAACACAGGTTAAAAATTCCAGCCCACAGTAGCGATGAGGTTGGTGTTTTTGTGGGTAGTGGTAACCAAAGGAACTTCCGCATCTCTGTATACAGAACCGGCAAGGCCAGCTTCCTGGTTGATATAAGGGCTATAAAGGCTCTTGTAGTTGCTGTATACCAATGCTGCGTCTACAAAGAAGTTGGTTTTCCGAATTCCCACCCCGCCTGTGAAATATGTTTTAGCCTGGCTTACTTCACTATCCTTGAACGGGTCTCCTGACACTCCTACACCTGCCCTTAGCCTAAAGACATCCAGCCTGGCTTCGCCCCCCAAACGATAGTTGAGAGCGCTCTGGTACTTGTTGCGGCTGGCATTATTGGCTTCTTGGAAAGACTCGCCGTCAGCGTTCAACCGAGCGTTGCTGTAGTCTACATACTCTACATCAGCTGAAATAAAGCCGTTTTTGCCCAGGAATACCGCCGCGCCGCCGCTAGCCCTGAAAGGAGTGGTCAGGCTATATTCAAACTCTCCTGGAACAGTTGCCGCATACTCCGTGTCGCGGTCAAATACTCCTGGGGTATAGTTCACCGTAAGATTCGTGCTATACCTGTCTGTTAGGTTGTACCACGTAGGCGTTTGTACCGTGAAACCTAACCGTAACACATCTGAAGGCCGAAAGATGGCTCCTACCTTCAACATTACCCCTGTTCCTTCTGTGAGGAGCTCGTCCATGAGGGTGAGGTCCTGTAAGGCGGACTGCTCGTTCTGTGCCTGAGTTGGGCCAGATTCAAAGTAAGTTCTGGTACGTCTGAATTTGATAGAGCTAACTCCCAGAGAGGCGCCTAAGAAGACTTTGTCCCGGAAGCTGGTGCCATAAGAGAAATCCCATTGGTTCTGGGAGCCAGTGGTGTTTATACTTTCACTGAAAGGTGTTTGAACCAATACGCGCTGAACATCCTCATCTTCGTTTGCGGGAGTGAAGGAGTAGTCAGGCGGATAATAGAAGTTTCCAATTTCATCATAGTTGATAAGACCGGTGGCAAAGGCTAAGTCCTCAATGTTAAAGTTCTCGTTTGTGTTGGATACTCCGTATAGATTGGCCAATTGGTCTGCATACTCTGCAAATTTGAGGCCTCCGGCAGGATGGGTGCCTCCGTAGGTCTGCCGTTCGTTGAAATTATTCAGCCGGGTGTAGCCAATCCCGAAGGAGCTGGAACGCCAGTCGCCTTCCTCATCGTCTGCCTTGCGGGTGGTGAATACCGCGGAAAGCCCTGGGATATTCAGGTTGTTGCGGCCGTTGGTAAGCGTGGAGCCATACACCGAGCTGGAAACATCATTGACATTGACGCCCGCAGACACTGTGATCTCAGAGCGTCTGAAAAGCCCCAGCCCCGCCGGGTTAGAAGAGAAGGAACCGGCATCGGCGCCAAGGGCTACGTTGGCGCCCCCCAATCCCATGGTGCGGGCCGTGCCACCAAAGTCTGTACGGGAGTAACGGAGGGCATCTACCTCATTCTGGGCAAAGCCCTTCCCGGCACTGCCTAGCAACGCTAGACAGGCCAAAAGAAAGCTATATCGTTTCATGTAAATTTGAAGAAGGGGGGTTAGTTTCTGCCTCTGCGGCTACCTCCAGAACTGCTTCCGCCGCTGCTGCTGCCAGAGGAAGAAGAAGAGGATGACCGGGTAGGCGGGGTGTAAGAAGGACTTGGCTCATAAGAGCGGGACCGGGACTCAGACGTTCTGGTTGGCGTAGGCGTATAGTCTACCCGTTGCCGTCTGGTTGGTTGGGTACCCTCAGAGCTAGTCCTGGAGTTGCTGGGGGCGTTAATGATTTGAGGTTGGCTTTGGCTGCCAGTAGGATCAGCTATCTGCCGGCGGCGCGGCTGAATAGTCGCGTCTCCGTTAGACTGACTGGCCGTGCTTCTGGTGGAACGGGTTCTGTAGCCTGGTTCCACAGACGCGTTGCTTGATCTGCTGGTGCCCGGGGCAACCGAGTTGTTACGCCCATTACGGGAGATGTTGCGGTTGCTGCTTCCGGTATTGGCGCTGCGGTCATCCCGGCGGCCATAAGACACCCGGTTATTGGCAATCACGCGATTACTGCCATAGTAGCTGTCATAGTAGCCCCCGCCATAGCGGTAAGGGTTGTAGCCGTAGCCATATCCGTAGCCATGCCCCCATGGGTTGTAATACCGCCCAAAGCCAAGGCCAATACCAATGCTCAGGCCTGGTCTCGGCCAGAAAGGATCGTACAAGGCCAAGCTTGCCATACTTGGTCCGTAGAAAGGATCATACCAAGGGTCCATCCATGGGTTCATCATCATGGCCCTGGAGTAATAGCGGCCCGGAGAATAGAAAGGCGACCCATACGCGTAGAAAGGGTTCCCGAAAGGGGCATCATAATAAGAGTACTGGTAAGGAGTGTTGCTGCTCCGGCGGCCGCTCTGGGCGTAGGATTCAGGATCGCTGACCCGTTCCGTGATGTCTTCAGAGCCATCCGTAACGTATTCGCCTTCAGCAGATGGGTCTGCGGCCAGCGGCTCTACGTAGGTTACTTTGTCTGAAGAGGAAAAGTACACATCATCTACCTCACTGGTCTGTAAGTTGGAAGAGGTGCTACACCCGGCGGCCAGAAACCCCAGCAGCGGCAGTATTAGAAGCCTTTTTGTAGTATATTTCATGGAAGTATAGTAGTTGGTAATGGATGCTAGATCAATTCACGAGCCCAGTCACACGAGTATCCGGATCGCCAACGTTTCTATTCAGATATATTAACGTATTTTTGAGCCGAAAAGGTATGGATTCTCCTGAATTAGGAGCAAAATCTGTGCCGCGTTATTCGTGTTTCGCTATATATTTCTTATCTATCAAAGATACAAAAAATGAGCAAAGGGTTGCCTAAACGAAGTGAGGATTATTCACTCTGGTATAATGAGTTAGTGAAAAAAGCCGGCCTGGCCGAAAACTCGGCCGTGCGGGGCTGTATGGTCATAAA
This sequence comes from Rufibacter glacialis, assembly GCF_008271745.1. GTDB lineage: Bacteria > Bacteroidota > Bacteroidia > Cytophagales > Hymenobacteraceae > Nibribacter > Nibribacter glacialis. The sequence continues at coordinate 214,935 of NZ_VKKZ01000024.1, forward strand.
ACCATACGGGTACGCCATCTGGGAAAAGATGCAGCGCGTGTTGGATGATATGTTCAAAGCCACCGGGCATTCCAACGCCTATTTTCCCCTATTTGTACCCAAAAGTCTGTTTGAGGCCGAGGAGCAGAACGCGGAGGGATTCGCTAAGGAATGTGCTGTGGTCACCCACTACCGCCTGCAGAATGATCCCGATAAACCCGGCAAACTTCGGGTAGACCCCAATGCCAAACTAGAGGAAGAGCTTATTGTACGCCCTACCTCAGAGGCCATCATCTGGAGCACCTACAAAGGCTGGATCCAAAGCTACCGTGACCTTCCCTTGCTCATAAACCAATGGGCCAACGTGGTGCGCTGGGAAATGCGGACCCGCCTGTTCCTGCGTACCGCCGAGTTCCTGTGGCAGGAAGGGCACACCGCCCACGCCACCGCAAAGGAAGCCGTGGAAGAAACCGAGCGCATGCTGCACGTATACGCCGACTTCGCCGAAAACTATTTAGCCTTGCCGGTGATCCGTGGAAAGAAAACCGCGAATGAGCGCTTCGCCGGGGCCTTGGATACCTACTGCATTGAAGGCTTGATGCAAGACGGCAAAGCCCTGCAAGCCGGAACGTCCCACTTCTTGGGGCAGAACTTCGCGCAGGCGTTTGACGTGAAATTCGCCACCAAAGAAGGCAACCTGGAACACGTTTGGGGCACCTCTTGGGGCGTGAGTACCCGTTTGATGGGTGCTTTAGTGATGGCCCACTCAGACGATGAAGGCCTGGTATTGCCTCCAAAGCTGGCGCCTATCCAGGTGGTGATTGTGCCTATCTACAAAGGCGAAGTGCAACTGGCGCAGATCTCTGAGAAGGTTTCCGGCCTGAAAAAACAACTGGAGGCCAAAGGCATCTCAGTGAAGTTCGATGACCGCGACACCGAGCGCCCGGGCTTCAAGTTTGCCGAGTGGGAATTAAAGGGCGTTCCGGTACGCATCGCCATTGGCGGCCGTGACCTGGAGAACGGCACCGCTGAAGTGGCCCGCCGCGATACCAAAGAGAAAAGCTCGCAGCAATTTGATGACCTGGTGAACACCATTCCGGCCCTGCTGGACGAGATGCAGGCCAACATCTTCCAGCGCGCCTTAGACTTCAGGGAAGCCAACACCACCAAGGTGGATTCTTATGAGGAGTTCAAGCGTTTGCTGGATGAGAAACCCGGTTTCATCCTGGCTCACTGGGATGGTACCCCCGAAACCGAGGAACGCATCAAAGAAGAAACCAAAGCCACCATCAGGTGCATTGGCCTGGACACGCCGGAAGAAGACGGTGTGGACATGGTGACGGGTCAGCCTTCCAAGCGCCGGGTGTATTTCGCGAGAGCGTACTAAACTGACCGGGAAAGCCGCTACTGCGTTTTCTTTATCCAATGAAATAAAAACGGGACCGCTGGTAAAGCGGCCCCGTTTTTATTTTAGGTCTATTTTAGGAAAAAAAGGCTGAAAGCCCTTGGCTTCTCACCTTCAGCCTTCCGTAGGCGGAGGTGCTATTCAAGGGTCTTGATCAGCCTGGTTTCCCCGGCCAGCCAGACAATATCGCCTAAAGAGAAAATAGTGTCTGGGTCTGGGTTCAGGATCCGTTCGCCGTCGCGTTCAATGCCCACAATAAGGCCCATGGTCTTTTCTCTGATGCCAGACTCCCGAATGTTGCGGCCCAGAAAAGGGAATCGCTCATCTACCTGCAACTGCCGCAAAGAAACATCTGGCTGTAAAGACACCATCTCTTCTTCAGCCGCAACAGTCTCTACCAACGGTCTGAATTCTTCCAGCTGCTGATCGGTGCCAATGACGGTGATCCTGTCGGCGGGGTACAGGCGCTCGTTGCCGCGGGGGATGGGCAGAATAAGCCGGCCCCGTTCTATCTGGGCAATGCTCACCCCATACCGCTCCCTGATGGCTAATTCAATCAGGGTCTTGCCTACAGCCGGTGATTCAGGGCTTACCGTGAAGTGGGCCAAGTGAGCATCCCAGGGCAAGAGCTTCTTGGCAGGGTCCACGTTCTCTGTCTCCCGGGCATTCAGATTGGTGAGGAACCGTTGCTCAATACGGTCATAGGTAGTCCGGAGGCGCTTGGTGAGCAGCGGGAAAACAACGCCTATCAAAACCGCCGCTATGATCAGGGCTACCTGAATAGAGAAAAGGCGGTCCAGCAGGAAACCTACCAGCAGCAGGGCCAGCACGTAACGGCCCGTTTCCATGGCCACCAACGGGCCCCGGGTGTATTTCTTGTCGCGCCAGAGCCGGGTGTAGGCCGGGTTCTGAATCTGCTTGATGGCCAGCGCCCAGATGAACGGCGACATGAACACCAGCGCCACAAACACGGTGAGCAGGTTGCTCCAAAGAGTAGACGGTATGTTGGCCGCCACAAAGGGCGCCAGGAAATTGATGGCCAGCAGAATGATGCCCAGCATGACCACCGCGTTCACAATGATGGTCTGCCCAAACGCCTTCAAGACCAGTTGCCAGTCGCTGGCGCTGCTGATGGTCTGGGCACCGGAGCTGTAATTGGTGAGGGCGGCTTTCCAGCGCTCAGGCAGGTGACGTTCCAGCAGGTTGTAGAACGGCTCAGACATCTTGATCAGGAACGGGGTGGTAAAGGTGGTAATAGCCGATACCGCCACGGCAATGGGGTACAGGAAATCGCTGGTCACGTTGAGGGTAACCCCCAGGGTGGCAATAATAAACGAGAATTCCCCAATCTGCGACAAGCTTAACCCCACCTGAATAGATTGCTTGAGGGGCTGCCCAGAGATAAGCGCGCCCAGGGCACTGGAAAAGAACTTCCCGAAGATGGTGACGAAGGTGATCAGAATCACCGGGCCGGCGTGCTCCACCAGCATCTGTGGGTCTATGAGCATACCCACCGATACAAAGAACACCGCCCCAAACAAGTCTTTCACAGATTTGGTCAGGTGCTCTATCTTCTCAGTGTACACGGTTTCCGCTAAGATAGAGCCCATGATGAAGGCCCCCAGCGCGGGGGAAAACCCGGCCTTACTAGCCAACACCACCATCAACAGACACAGCGCCACCGAGATAACCAGCAGGGTCTCATCATTCATCAGTTTCTTTGACTTGCGCAGGAACGTAGGAATGAGGTAAATGCCGCCCAGGAACCAGAGAGCCAGAAAGAAGGCCAGCTTTAAGATGGAAAGCAACATGGCCTCGCCGCCAAATCCATGGCTCACGGCCACGGTAGACAAGAGCACCATAAGCAAGATGGCGACTAGGTCTTCCACAATGAGCGCGCCAAACACCAGACCCACAAACTTCTGGCTTTTCATGCCCAGCTCGTCAAAGGCCCTGATGATGATAGTGGTGGAGGAGATAGAGAGAATCCCGCCCAGAAAGATACTGTCCATGGTAGACCAGCCCAGGAACTTACCGGTGAGGTACCCGAAGAGCAGCATGCCTACCACTTCGGTGAGGGCCGTGATAGAGGCTGTACCGCCTACCTTGGCCAGTTTTTTGAAACTGAATTCCAGGCCCAGGCTGAAGAGTAGGAAAATCACCCCTATCTCCCCCCATACGGTAATATTTGCCCCGTCTACCACGGAAGGGAGCAACGGGAAATTAGGGCTCACCAGCAAACCGGCCAGGATGTAGCCCAGCACCACCGGTTGTTTCAATTTTTTAAAGATAAGCGTGGTCACCCCGGCGGTTCCCAGAATAAACGCTAAATCAGTGACAAGTTGGGGAAGATGTATTTCAGAGATGTCTGCCATAGAAGATAAGAAAAGATGACCCACACAGGAACGGGGATTTTGTCTGGTTTAAAACGATGGTTTAGAAAAGTTGGACTGTCGGTTTCAGGGCTGTTTTTGAGCAACGGACCCAAAACGATTACAAGTCCCCCTGCCGCGGGCACCTGTAGAAAACGAGGTTACCGCCGGGGTTCGGCTTGCCCGCTGCCCCAGCTGCCAAGGAAGCCTGCAAAAACGGGCGGTGCTGGCCAGGCGCAAAGGCGTCCTGGCCACAGAGGCCGTTGGTGCAACAGGATACGTGATTAGGAGCCCCATAGGGCGATGTGAAGGGCGGGAACAGAAGTACCCGCCAGGGGAAATAGCTAGGGAGCGTTGGCCTGAATGATGAGGGGGGCAATGCGCGCCACAAAACTGCGGCCAGGTGCCCGGGAGGCGTACGCGGGAATCACCTCTTTCAGAGGTACGTAGAAAGGCAGGAAAGCAGGGATCAGGTCGGCCTGCTTGAGGGTAATGTGGAAGAACCCGGCCCGCGCCTCAGTAGTTACTTTTTGCTTGCCTTTTCCCCGGGAAGAGGTGAGTTTCTGATGGGTTTTCTTGGGGGCGGTTACTTGGGGAAATCCTAATCTGGCGCCTATGGCCAGATGAGCGTTCGGTTTTTTTGGGGGAGGGCCTGCTTTTGCCTGCTCCCCATGCCCCAGCACGGCTCCCAGCAGGAACAGCGCTAACCAGAAATGGCGCAGAAAAATGAAAACAGGCAGTCTCTTACTCATAAGCGACTACAAAAATAGTCATTTTATCCTAAAGAAGACCGGGTAATTTTAATATGTGGTTAATAATCTGCATTTTAGAAAAGTAAGTCAAGTCACTTTACCAGTAACCTGGCCACGGTTTTCACCCCAGCGGAGGCTATAGGTTCAGAAGGGATGGAGGACGGCCGGGGTTCTCCTGCTTCTGGCACCACGGGATCAACTTGATTTTAATCCAAATCCACAAAACCAGAAAAGAAACGAAGTATGTACCTTTGCCGCACTTCTGTCTTTTACCTCAGTAGCCTATGAAAAGCATTGCCATTTTTTGCGGGGCCAGCAGCGGCCATAATCCTGTTTACCAGGAAGCTGCCCAGTCCTTAGGCACCCTGTTCGCCCAGAAAGGCATCCGGTTGGTGTACGGCGGCGGAAACGTGGGCCTCATGGGTGTCATGGCAGATGCCGTGCTGGCCGGCGGCGGAGAGGTGGTGGGTGTGATCCCGCAGAGCCTGGTAGAAATGGAAGTAGCCCATAAAGGCCTTACTCACCTGCACGTGGTACAGACCATGCATGAACGCAAAGCCCTCATGGCCGCCGAGTCGGATGCCTTTGTGGCCATGCCCGGAGGCTTCGGCACCTTTGACGAGTTCTGCGAGATTGTCACCTGGAACCAGTTGCGCATCATCCAGAAGCCAGCCGCCCTCTACAATGTGAACGGCTACTTTGACCATTTCCTGCAAATGCTGCGCCACAGCGTCACAGAAGGTTTTTTAAAGCCAGAGAACTTCGATAACCTGATCATCTCCAATCAAGAAAACGACCTGCTGGACCAGCTGCTGAACCACTCGCCGGTCATCACCCAAAAGTGGGTGGATTTCAAGCGGATTTAACACGAGGTTTTGCGGAGGAGGTCAGTCTTTAGAACGGAGAAGATACCGCTTAACGCAACCCGCCCGCAACCGTAGCGGCGTTACACGTAACGCCGGGGCTCTCTGCAACTGAACTGCCTCCAGTAGCTGGGACTTGTCTGCGCCAGCACTATTGGATAGGCAAGGAAAATCCAGCTCTTGCTATCGGCTGGGGGATTGCTTCGTAGGACCACGGCGTGACAGTGCCACGCCGCTACAGACCAAATAACTCAGCCAAACACAAAGCCATTTTCAGCCTGGTTCCTAGAAAACAGGCCAAAATCGCACTCCCTGTAAAAAGAGAAGCCCGCGTTCCTGTACGCGGGCTTCTCTTTTTACAGCTTAATCTATGCTTCCTGCACCATCTGGGTCACTGCTTCAATCCAGGAAGGGTGCGTGTTCAGGCTTTCTACCAGTTGCCAGTGTTCGCCACCGGCGGCCTCAAATTCCTCTTTGAATTCCTTGCCTACCTCAATGGTGGTTTCCAGGCAGTCGGCTACAAACGCGGGGCTAAAGGCCAGCACGCTTTTAATGCCATCGGCCGCCAGGTCTTTCAGGATAAAGTCAGTGTAGGGTTTGAGCCACGGGTCTTTGCCCAGCCGTGACTGGAACGAGACGGTGTATTTCTCCTCTGGGATGTTGAGGGCCTTGGCCAACTGGCGTGAGGTCTCAAAGCACTGGGCGCGGTAACAGTAGCGGTTGCGGCTGTGGTAGGTGTTGCAGCAGACGCCCAACTGGCAATAGCCTTTGGTGCTGCCCTTCAGAATCTGCCGCTCGGGCAAGCCGTGGTAGCTGAACACGAAGTGGTCATACTCGCGCTTGGCCATGTGCTGGCGGGCAATATCAGCGAAAGTGCCAATAAAGCCCGGGTGGTTGCAGAACGTGCTGATGAACCTGATATCTGGGATCACTTCCCACTTGCTCACCAACTCCATCACTTTTTCCTGCACAGAGCCGGTGCTCGCTGAGGCATACTGCGGAAACAGCGGCAGCACCACAATGCGGTCCACCACTTTGTCCTGCAGTTCTTTCAAGGCATTCTCAATGCTGGGGCTCTGGTACCGCATGCCAAAAGCCACGTGGTAGTTCTTGCCCAGTTTCTCCTGTACCAGGCGTTGCAGGTCCAGGCCATGGAACAACAGCGGCGAGCCCCGCTCGGTCCACAGCTGCGCGTACACCTTCGCCGACTTAGGCGCCCGGAACGGCGCGATCACACCGTTCACCAGCATGAACCGGGAGGGGGCGGCTATGTCCAGCACCCGTTTGTCCAACAAGAATTCGCGCAGGTATTTGCGCACGTGGGGCACGCTGGGAGAGTCCGGCGTGCCGAGGTTTACCAATAATACGCCTGTTTTGCCAAGGGCTCCACTTTTCATACACAGTCAATTGAGGTGCAAAGATACGGATTAGACAGGTAGGTCTAAAGCCTTGTAAAGATGATATGCATCATTGGCCTAACAGGTAAAAGGTCATTCTGTTTTAGGCCTGCTTTTCCAGGAACAAGCCTACAACAGAATGTTGGCGATGGTTGCCTAGTGGTCTCTAAAAAGCCAACCAGGCTTCGGGCAGGTTTGTACCTGTTGGCGAATACTCTTAGGATAGGCTAAATAGCACCTCAAAGCGGAATGCGGCAGAAGAGTTTCCTTCTGCCGCATTCCGCTTTGAGGTGCTATAAATCTGCTTCTTTCTTACAGTAGGAAAGCAATTCCGGCGCTAAGGTTGACCAGGCCAACCCCACGGTCTCCTGATTCTTCCCAGCTTCTGCCCTTATGGTAATCAGCTGAAATGGCTAAGGCTACCCATTGGCCTATCCTCTTTTGATAGGTAGTGCCCAATGACCAGGATAGGGCAGAGCTTTCATAGGTCAATTCTCCAAAGGAGGAGCTGCTCTTGTCCTGCATGTAAAACCTTCCTAGTCTCCCTTTAAAATCAAGCCGCGAAGTTTCTGACAGGTCCAGGGCATACATAGGCCCTACCATGAGGGTGCCAAGTGATACCTCGTGATGCGATTTATCTGAATGGAAATTTCCCTGGGTGTCATTATGCTGGTTTTCGGTATCATAAACAAAAGCTGCCCCAGACCAATTAGCGTTTACTCCAAAGCCCTTGTAAAAAGTATATCCTGCATTTAGCAACGTAACGTTTAGCCCTGTACCAGACCCCTGGTAGATTTTGTTGCCGCCCACTAAATACGACGGTCCCAGCCCAATGCCAATGTACCCAGATTTAGGGGTGAACTGTTTTTGCGCATACAAATTTGTTTGGGCAACCACGTATAAAAAAAAGACAAAGAGCAAGGAGTGAAGGCGCATTTCTAGTGAATGACAGGGTGAAAGGAAGAAAGTGTTCAAAAGTAGGCCTATAAAACTACGAACCAAGGAAAAACCACGCAATGGGGTGACAAGAAAAACCCAGGACCTATGCCATTTTATCCGCTCCATCCTTGATGCCTTCTATTTAAGAAACACCTGCCACCAGCATTAGATAACGCAAGACTCATAACTTCCTAAAAAACCGTACCTTTGCAAATTGTTTTAAAAGATGGAGAATAACGTAACAGAGAAGCCGCACAAAGCAGGGTTTGTAAGCATCATAGGCAAGCCCAACGTGGGTAAGTCAACTTTGATGAACGTGATGGTGGGCGAGAAACTCTCTATTATCACTTCTAAGGCCCAGACCACCCGTCACCGGATCATGGGAATCCTTAACTCAGAGGATTTCCAGATCGTGTATTCAGATACGCCCGGCATTATTCAGCCCCAGTATGAGTTGCATGAGTCCATGATGCGTTTCGTGCATGCTTCCCTGGAAGATGCTGATGTCATCCTATTTGTTACCGATATCTATGAAAAGCATGACGAGAGCGAAGTAGTGGAACGCCTGCGCCGGGCCAAAGCGCCTATTCTGCTGCTCATCAACAAGATTGACCAGGCCACCCAGGAAGAGGTAGTAGCCAAGGTTGCATACTGGAAAGAACAGTTACCGGCCCAGGAATACATGGCCATCTCAGCGCTGCACAGCCAGGGCACGCCCGGCGTTTTCCAGAAAATCCTGGACCTGCTGCCCGAGCACCCTGCCTATTACCCCAAAGATGAACTAACCGACAAGCCCGAGCGTTTCTTTGCCGCCGAGATGATCAGGGAGAAGATTTTCCTGAACTACAAGAAAGAGATTCCCTACAGCTGTGAGGTGGTGGTGGAAGAGTTCAAGGAAGACGAGACCATCATCAGAATGCGCGCCGAGATCTCTGTGGAGCGCAAAAGCCAGAAGGGTATTGTGATCGGTGACAAGGGCGCGGCGCTCAAAAAAGTAGGCACCCAGGCCCGCCTGGACATGGAGGAGTTCTTCGGGAAGAAAGTGTTCCTGGACCTCTACGTGCGCGTGAACGAGAACTGGCGCGCCGACAAACGCCTCCTGGACCGTTTCGGGTATAACAGCATTTAAAGAGAGACACAAGACACAGGATATAAGACACAAGATGGAAGGACCAGAATAAAAGTCTTGCGTCTTATGTCTTACCTCTTGTGTCTAAAAGATAGTGCCCTAGGCGGCGCCACGAAGGCGATACCGCGGGGATTCACCCGCGTTTCAGGAGAGATTCCCCAAAAGGAGCCTTGGAACGCACATTAATGTAGATATGGCACAAAATACAATCGCCATTGTAGGACGCCCCAACGTGGGCAAATCAACCCTTTTCAACCGCCTGGTAGGCCAGCGCAAAGCCATCATGGACAACGAGAGCGGCGTCACCCGCGACCGCCACTATGGCCATGGCAACTGGACCGGCAAATACTTCACCGTCATTGACACCGGTGGCTACGTGCGCGGGTCAGAAGACATCTTTGAGGAAGAAATCAGAAAACAGGTAGAACTGGCCATCAAAGAAGCCGATGTAATCCTGTTCATGGTAGACGTGGACGCGGGCCTCACCGGCCTGGACCAGGAATTTGCTGATGTGTTGCGCCGCACAGACAAGCCCGTGTACATTGTAGCCAACAAAGCAGACACGCATGCCCGTGGCCATTTGGCCGGCGAGTTTTATGCGTTGGGTTTTGAAGGCGAGATTTTTCCGGTTTCCAGCCAAAACGGCTCCGGAACGGGGGAACTGCTGGATGAAGTAGTAAAGCACTTTGAGGAAGAAGGCATTGAAAACCCAGAGGCAGGTATTCCGCGCATTGCGGTGGTAGGCCGGCCTAACGTGGGCAAGTCGTCTTTCGTGAACCTGCTGTTGGGCGAGGAGCGCAACATTGTGACTGATGTGGCGGGCACCACCCGTGACTCCATCCATTCGCACTACAACGCCTTTGGCAAAGAATTCATCATTGTGGATACCGCCGGACTCCGGAGAAAGAGCAAGGTGCATGAAGACATTGAGTTCTATTCGGTGCTTCGTTCTATCAGGGCGCTGGAAGAAAGTGATGTCGTGATTGTCATGCTGGATGCCACGCGCGGCATTGAAGCCCAGGACATGAACATCATTGGCTTAGCCGATAAAAACCGCAAAGGACTGGTGATTCTGGTGAACAAGTGGGACCTGGTGGAAAAGGAAACCAACACCATGCGTGACATGGAGAAGGCCATCTATGACCGTATCGCGCCCATCGCTTATCCGCCTATCGTGTTCATCTCTGTGCTGACCAAGCAACGGGTACACAAGGCCATTGAGACGGCTATTCAGGTGCATGAGAACCGCTCCATGAAGATTCCTACCTCTAAGCTGAATGACGCCATGCTGAAGGAGATAGAGCGCTACCCGCCGCCTTCCATCAAAGGGAAATTCGTGAAGATCAAGTACGTGACGCAATTGCCCACGCACACACCTACATTCGCGTTTTTCTGCAACCTTCCCCAGTACATAAAGGAGTCTTACACCCGTTTCCTGGAGAACCGTTTGCGTGAACATTTTGGATTTGAAGGTGTGCCCGTTAACTTAGTGTTCAGAAAGAAATAAGGCGCAAGCCTTTTTCCTTTCTTCGCGACCTAACCTTACAACCCCCTTTATTAACTACGTATGAGGACTATCTTATCACTAGTGGCAGTGGCAGGTCTACTGACATGCACAGCGTGCGATCCTAAACAACCGCTGGAGGGTTCCCCCTCTTCTTCCACCTCATTAGAAGAGGCCGCCAATGCCACTGATATAGCGGAAACCACTGCCTCTCCCATTGATACGGCCGGATACTCAACCGACTCTCTGGTAACTGATTCCATTTAAGCGCATACCCTGCGCAGAGCACATAATGTAAAGGCGTGGGCTGCTCCTGATTCTGTTCAGGAACAGCCCACGCCTTATTTATTTTAGAAGAATCTGATGGCACTGAGGGTATATCTTCCGAAGAAAATATATCTATTCTTCCATGCATGCGTACACTACCCCAACAACATGGTTTCCTGCTTTGCCAACTGCTTCTGAGTAGGCAAAAGGAGCCAGGAAAGAATATCTGTTCAGACAAGATAAGACTATGAAAAAGAAATTGTTTCTGTTTGCGATGCTGGGCGGTTTTGCCAGCTTCTCTGCCTGTGATTCAAAAAAAGAGAACCAAATGGAAGACCAGGCGGAGAAAGTAGAACTGCACGCTGAGATGGCCGGCGATTCTACCCTGGCCGAACAAGCCAGAGAAGCCAAAGACAGCATTGACAAGGCAGACCCCAAATAAGCTCCCCACAGCCCTTGCAGGCTTTTTCTGTTACGCGTACAAAATAAAACTATGAAAAAGACATTTTTAGTGACGGCCATGGCCGCAGGCATGATGACCTTCGCCTCTTGTGATTCTGCCAACGAAAACCGCGCAGAAGAGAAAACAGAACAAATGGAAGACACTGCTGATGACGCAGATTCCCCGGCCCTGGAAGAAGGCGCTGAAGAAGGGGAAGACAGCGTTGATGCCGTAGACCCACAGTAGCAACCAGCTACCAACAAACGAAAGAGGCGGCTTCCTGCAAAGGAGGCCGCCTCTTTTTATAGCTATACTTTTTTGGCAGGCAGAAAAACCAGTGTTTTTTTAAAACGGCCCCTAAGCGCCCAGCCTTTTCTGGATGAGGCTATTGACCACCGCAAAGAGCTGCGGAGGGCTGAGCGTACGCCACGGGATCTTGTCTAGCCCGCCGCCAAAGTTGATGTAGTAATCCAGGTGGAACTGCTGCATCTCCTGCACCACAAAGTCCTGGAAGCCTATGCCAGCGATCCAGCCGTCCTCTACCTCGTCAAACCACTCTTCATAGTAGGCATCATCTGAGCCATGGAAGTTGAAGACATTCTCCCCGATAAGAATGTAATGGTTGATGCCCTCGCCAATCATGAGGTCCAGGATGTTTCGCTTGAGGGTCATGATGTCATTGTTGAGCGTGTCGTTCCACTCGCCAATGAGTTCTATCACCGCGTAGCCGTCGTTGTAGTCGGCGTACAGGATCTTGATGAACAGCGTCTCAGAATCAATGTCGTCCCACTGCGGATGGATGTAGTACCCGTAAATGGTGTTGATATATTCCAGCTCATTGTTCTCAGCGCCGTACAGCGGCGAGCGCTCATCTTCAGACGCGGTATAGGCTTCTAGCCAGTTATAAAAGGGTTCAATGGTATGCATGGGAATAAGAGTGTGGGCCGAATTGCATAACGGAGAAACCGTGCCCAAGGTGGCAGAACAGCATAAAAAAAGATCCGCCAGGTAGAGGCGGATCTTTTTTGGCTTTGTTTCCTGAAAACAGGCGTTATTCTGGCGCCTTAGTGGCTTGCGTAAGACGTGATGGCGGCGCGTACGCTGCCATGCAGGTCCAGCAGTTCTCTCGCTTTCTCCTCAGAGATATTCAGCTCTTCCATGATCATGCGGGTGCCTCTGTCTACCAGTTTGTGGTTGGTGAGCTGCATGTCTACCATCTTGTTGCCTTTCACCTTGCCTAACCGGATCATGATGGAGGTAGTGAGCATGTTCAAGGCCAGTTTCTGGCCGGTACCGGCTTTCATGCGGGTGCTGCCGGTCAGGAACTCAGGGCCGGTCACTACTTCAACCGGGAACTGGGCCACCGCCGCTACTTTGCTGTCTGCGTTGCACACCACGCAACCCGTGGTGATGCCGCGCTCATTGCAAGCCTGCAGGCCGCCAATCACGTATGGCGTTCTGCCCGAAGCCGCAATGCCTACCACCACGTCTTTCTCATTCACGCCGTAGGCATCCAGGTCTTTGATGGCTTGTTCAAAATCGTCCTCAGCGAACTCCACCGCTTTTCTGATGGCCGTGTCACCGCCCGCCATGATCCCGATGACCATGTCAAACGGCACCCCAAAGGTAGGAGGGCACTCAGACGCGTCTACCACGCCCAACCGGCCGCTGGTACCGGCGCCAATGTAAAACAGGCGGCCGCCTTCTTTCATTTTGGCCACGGCTGCCTCTACCAGTTTCTCTAACTGCGGAATGGCTTTCTCTGCGGCCAACGGCACGGTTTTGTCTTCTTTGTTGATGTTGGTCAATAACTCAAGCACGCTCATCTGCTCAAGGTGGTTGTAATGCGAGGGGGTTTCTGTGGTACTCATACGGGGAGGTTCTGTTGGTGATACAGGCTCAGGCCTGCAATGGGGCTTTCTAAAATCTTACCTACGGCTATGCCGTACTGCTTGGCTACCGCCAGCAGGATATCTTTGAAATAAAAAGCGATGGAGCCTACAAAGTGGGTTTCCTTGTGCTGGTAGTCGGGGTATTTCACTACTGTTTTCTCAAAGAAATCAGAAAAACACTTCGTAATCAGGCCATGGATGAACGGGTGCTGCTGGTGGTCGAAAAGGAACTTGGCGTAGGTGGCCATGTACCGATTGGGGTAAGGCTTGCTGTACACGTGGTCCACAATCTCGTCGCGGTTAGTATTGTAGCGGTCCATGAACGCCTGGTGCACGTCTGTGGGCATTTCCAGGTTCAGGAAGGCCTGCACCAACAGTTTGCCCATGTAGCCGCCACTGCCTTCATCGCCTAAGATAAAGCCCAGGTTGGGTACGTTCTGCACGATCTGCTTTCCGTCATACAAACAAGTGTTAGAACCAGTGCCCAGAATGCAGGCAATGCCTTCCTGGTGGCCGCAAAGCGCCCGCGCTGCTGCTTCCAGGTCATGGTGCACCTGAACGTCTGCCGCAGGAAACAGGCTGGAAAGGGCCGCCGCCACAATCGCCTTTTTGTCTGGAGCGCTGCAACCGGCCCCGTAAAAGTGGATTTCCTGCGGAGAACCGTAGGAAGTGAGTTGCGGCAGCAGGCTCTCCTGGAGCGTCTGCGCTATTTCTGCCGTGTTCTGGTAATACGGATTGAATCCAACGGTATGGGCCTGGCCCGCTTCCCCCTGGGTGTCTAAAACACGCCAGGCAGTTTTGGTGGAGCCACTGTCAGCAATGAGAATCATATAGGCTATTTGAAGAACTTAGGCCAAATTTCTAAAAAAGTGAGCAAACAAAAGTTATTTTTTTAAAATTCCTATAATAGAGAACTTATCGAAGACATACTCCGTGTGCGGGGCATCAGCTAATTCCTCCGTCAGATCCTGGCCGGCCCAGTGTTCATAATGGTTTCCGCGCCGCCACAGCCGTGACTTGGTCACGTCATAGATGTCGCCTTTGTAGGCCACCCAAATCTCATCACGGTCTTGTCCGTTGCGTAGGGCCAACTGGGCGCGGGTGTATTCTTTTTCCATTGAATGAGGGAGAGAGTGAATGATTGAGAGAGTGAATGAATGAGAGAATGATAGAGTGAATGATTGAGAGAATGATAGATTAAAGGATTGGGTGGTGGGTTATTTTGAAGTATTCTTTCTGGCTTTGGCCAGGATTGATAAAATCTCTGTGGTTTCTGAGAGGAGGGTTTGAGCAGAGGAAAGCGGAATTGAGCCGGATTCTGTCAGTAATTCCAGCCAGAACAAAGTCTCATCTGCTTCCTCTACGCAGATGCTAAGCTTAGCATAAAATTCAGCAGCAGAACGGGCCCGGCAAGCAGCTCTGTAATTAGCCGCTACAGAAGTAGCAGAGCGCAGAAGCTGCCGTTTCATGATGGCTGCCTCCTCTGTTCTTGGTAATGATTGACTGAACCTGATAACATCTAAAGCAAGTCTTTTAGTACGCAGTTTAAACCGCTCTACAAACTCCTCCTTCGGTAATCTCTCACCCTGATCCATGTTATTGATAGTTCTTTAATTTACCAATGTTAAGGTAACCCATAAATCAAAACCCCACCCTCTCTCAATCATTCAATCATTCAATCTCTCAATCATTCAATCTCTCTCAAAACCTCGCCTGCATGAGAATCCAGCGGTTGGGCACGTCTCCGTCTGCGGCGGTGAGGTAGTCCTGGTAGCTGCAAGGTACCAGTAACGGCGGGTGCTGGCCAGAGAGGTCGTCTACCTGCATCCACCATTTCTCTGTATGGCGGTTCTTGAAGAAAAACATCTTGTTGGGGTTATCATGGAAACCCACCGCGAATTTGATGAACTGGTTGCTCTGGAAGTCCAGGCTGGCTTGCCGTTGGTAGAAACCTTCAATGGTGTACCAGACCATAGTGGCCAGGGTGGTGGCTGTGAGGTTGCGGTGGTCAAACTCGGGGCGGTAGCCGTAAAACCCGAAGGAACTCAGTTCATTGTTCTGCCCGGCATACCAGCACAGTTGGCACGCTTCTTCTCCGGTGAGCCCGAAGGGGTTGGCCTGTTGCTGTCCGGGAGCATCCTGGTGCCGGAGGGCGGCCACGTCAAAGCTGATCAGGTTGGCTTGCCTGATCACCGGTTCCATCTCTTGTATCTGCTGGCGCACTTGCCCTACCCTGAAAAGCTCAAAGTGTAATTTTTCCAAGGCGGCCAGGGTAGAAGCCTCTGTGAGGTAGGTTTGGTGCGCCAAATGGCTGAACCCGAAGAGGTAGTTGGGGTCATGCAGCAGAATGCGGTGCAGATGGCTTTGGTCCGGGGCGGCTTCGTCTTCGCTGGCCATGTCCAGCTGGCTGTCAATCATGACCAGATGCACCGTTTTAGATAAATGTTCATAGCCCAGGAACTGCCCGTAGGTGAGGTCATGGGAACCGCCCAGCAGAATGGGGAACTTGCCGGCGTCTACCAGAATCTCAATGACTTCTTTCAGGCGCAGGTAGGTGTCTTCCAGGGCAATGCCGGGCAAAAGGTTACCCAGGTCCATCAAGAGCCAGGAACCGGTGCCTTTCATGAGCCGGTACAACTCCTGCCTTATTTTATTGGGGCCCTGGTAGGTAAGGTCTGTGGGGGCAGCGGTGCCCCGGTATTCTGGTAACCCAATGAGCACCACTTCGGCGGAGCGCCAGTCTGGGAACGAATGAATGAACGGCGCCAAATACCCGCCCACTGATTTGGGGTTCTCAGGATACCCGAAAAGATCTTCTGGAAGAGGCTCAAAAAATATGGAAAGGTTCATGCGGTAGGTAGGCCAAAAATCAAATTTAGCTATTTCTAAGCCATTGGAAACAGGCAATTTTAACAAAATGGCGAAAGATGCTCAGACCCGTTTTGTTTTTTTTAATAGGATTTTGCGCTATATTAACCGGACAAACAACTTACAAAGAAGAATCTATGAAAGTAACCCGGGTTTTTGATTTACTAACCAACCAGTTACAGCAGTTTCCGCAACCAGACTGTCTGGCTACAAAAATCAATGGGGAATGGGTGAAATACAGCACCCAGCAAGTGTTGGAGACGGCTAATACGTTGAGCCTTGCCTTAATGCGGTCGGGGATCAAGAAAGATGACAAAGTGGCCCTCATTTCCATGAACCGCCCAGAGTGGACCTTCGCGGACTATGGCATTCAGCAGACCGGCGCGGTGAGCGTACCCATGTACCCCACCATCACGGTAGAAGATTACCGCTATATCCTGAAAGACTCAGAAGCCAAGTTGATCCTGGTTTCCACGGAGGATCTCTATAACAAAGTAAAAGAAGCCTCCTCTGATATTCCGGGGGTGCAGGAGATCTACACCTTTGACCATGTGCCCGGGGCTAAGCATTGGAGCGAGCTGCTGAAAATGGGCGAAGGACAGGACATGGCGGCTCTGGAAGCCGCCAAGGCTGCCGTGAAGCCGTCTGATCTGCTTTCCATTATCTATACCTCCGGTACCACTGGTGCCCCCAAAGGGGTGATGCTCTCACACAACAACCTGGTCAGCAATTTCACCTCGGCTATGCCGTACGTGCCCGTGAACCAGACGCACCGGGCCCTGAGCTTTCTGCCGCTGTGCCACATCTATGAGCGCATGGTGTCCTGCATTTACCTGTCTGTGGGCGTTTCCATCTACTTTGCTGAAAGCATAGAGAAAGTAGGCGACAACCTGCGGGAAGTAGGGCCGCACATCTTCGTGACGGTGCCCCGCCTGCTGGAGAAAGTGTATGACAAGATAGTGGCCAAAGGCGGTGAACTGACCGGCATTAAAAAAGGACTGTTCTTCTGGGCCTTGGGCCTTGGGCAGAAATATGATACCCGCACCTCACCAGGTTTCTCCTATGATGTGCAGTTGAAACTAGCCCGCAAGCTGATCTTCTCCAAGTGGCAAGAGGCCCTGGGCGGAAACGTGAAAGTGATCGTGTCTGGTGGCGCTGCCTTGCAACCCCGTTTAGCCCGGGTATTCTGGGCGGCCAACATCAGGGTGATGGAAGGCTACGGCCTCACAGAAACCTCTCCGGTGATTGCCGTGAACCGCTATGAGCCGGAGAATAACGTGATTGGGACGGTGGGGCCGGTTATTGACCGCGTAGAAATAAAGATTGCCGAAGACGGAGAGATCCTGACCCGCAGTGAGAGCGTGATGGTAGGCTACTACAAGCGCCCAGACCTCACCGCTGAGGTGATAGACCAAGATGGCTGGTTCCATACCGGTGACATTGGCGAACTGGTAGAAGGCAAGTACCTCAAGATCACCGATCGCAAGAAAGAGATGTTCAAGACCTCGGGCGGTAAGTACATCGCCCCGCAGCTTATTGAGAACAAGCTCAAGGAGTCGCTGGTGATTGAGCAGGTGATGGTGGTGGGTGAAGGCGAAAAATTCCCCGGCGCCCTGATCGTGCCCGCCTTTGAAGGCCTGCAGGAGTGGTGCCGCATCCGCAGCATCCCTTACAGCACCAACGAGGAAATGATCAGAAAGCCAGAGGTGCTGGACAAGTTCCAGAAGGAGATTGACAAGGCCAATGAATCCCTGGCCCAGTATGAGCGCATCAAGAAGTTTGTGCTGCTTCCTAAGCTCTGGAGCGTGGAAACCGGTGAGATGACCCCTAAGCTCAGCATCAAGCGTAAGATCATCACAGGCAATAACAAAGATTTGATTGAAAGCCTGTACCGCACGGCATAATAAAGAAGAAAAGAGAAGGGGAGACGCAGTTTGTGTCTCCCCTTCTGCTTTTTAAACGGGTGTATAAGGCCGGTTTTAAAAAAGTACCGCCTAAACCAGCCACGCAGGTTGCGGGTATAAGAGACAGGCACCAGCTCGGGTGGACTAGCGTTTAGCAAGACCTGAGGTAGGCAGTATAGTGGGGTTTAAAGCCTGCTTTTTGAGAAACAACCCAAAACTTTATTCGTTTATAGTATGCAAGCATAACAAATATTCTTAAATTTGGTAAGAGACAGACACGCCACCATGAAAGCAAACGAGACGGTAGACTATAATATCAAGGTATGTTGGCATGCTATTGCGCGCATGTACAACACCCAGGCGGTGAAGAATGACATTACCACCTCCATTGGGTTTGTGCTGCTGAACATTGACCCCGAGAAAGGCACGCCGGCCACCAAGATCGCGCCTTTGCTGGGACTGGAGGCCAGAAGCCTTACCCGTATCCTGAAAAGCATGGAAGAGAAGGGCCTTATCTACAAAGTAGCCGATGAGCAGGACAAGCGCTCCGTGCGTATTCTGCTCACGGAATTAGGGCTGGAAAAGCGGGAGGTGAGCCGGGTCACGGTGCGCCAGTTCAACCAGAAGGTGCGCGAAGTGATCCCTGAGAGCCAGCTGCAGGTTTTCTTTCAGGTGGTTGGGCAAATAAATGAGTTGATAGAAGCCAAGGAGGTTTTCAGAAATACCTAAAGAGGCGCTGTTTTAGGGCAGATATTCTAAAATCAACCCATAAACAGCAACTGGACCAAAGAAAAGCCGTGCGTCTTGCTACATAAGAATAGCACATCAGCAATTTGAAAAATTAGCACATTATACGAGTAACTATGAAGAGAATCATTAAGAAAGTGGCAGTGTTGGGCTCGGGCATCATGGGTTCGCGCATTGCCTGCCACTTCGCCAACATTGGCGTGCAGGTGCTGCTCCTGGACATGGTACCGCGTGAGTTGCTGCCCGAGGAAGAAGCCAAAGGCCTTACCCTGGAAAACAAGCAGGTGCGCAACCGCATCGTGAACACCGCGCTGCAAACCGCCATTGCCTCTAACCCCGCGCCCCTCTACAAGAAGACCGAGGCGCGCCTTATCCAGACCGGTAACTTTGATGATGACCTGCCCCGCATAGCCGAATGCGACTGGACCATTGAGGTGGTGGTGGAGAACCTCAAGATCAAGCAAAGCGTGTTTGAGCGCGTGGAGCAGTTCCGCAAGCCGGGCACCTTGATCACCTCCAATACCTCGGGCATTCCTATTCACCTGATGCTGGATGGCCGTTCTGAAGACTTCAGAACCCATTTCTGCGGCACCCACTTCTTCAACCCGCCGCGCTACCTGAAATTGCTGGAGATCATCCCCACCGAGGAGACCGACCAGGAAGTGACTAATTTCCTTCTGAACTACGGTGACCTGTACCTGGGCAAGACCACCGTACTGGCCAAAGACACCCCGGCATTTATCGCCAACCGCGTGGGTATCTACGGCATCATGCAGGTGCTGCACGTCATGGAGAAACTAGGCCTGAACGTAGACGAGGTAGACCGCCTGACCGGACCGGTAGTGGGCCGCCCTAAATCTGCCACCTTCCGTACCTCTGACGTGGTAGGGCTGGATACCCTGGCCAAAGTAGCCCAAGGCCTGTACCAAACCGGCGAGGCCGATGAAAAACGTGACCTGTTCCAACTGCCCGCCTACATTCAGCAGATGCTGGAGAAAAATTGGCTAGGCGATAAAACCAGACAGGGCTTCTACAAGAAAACCAAAAACCCGGACGGTGCCACCGAGATCCTCACCCTGGACCTCAAAACCATGGAATACGGGCCCAAGCAGAAGGTCCGGTTCCAGAGCATGGAGATGCTGAAACCCATTGAAGATCTGCGCAAGCGCCTCAAAGCGTTCAGCCAGGCCCAGGACAAAGCCGGGGAGTTCTTCCGGGAAACCTCCTACGGCCTGTTCCAGTACGTGACCAACCGCATTCCTGAGATCTCAGACGAGCTCTACCGCATTGACGATGCCATGCGCGCCGGCTTTGGCTGGGAACTGGGACCGTTTGAAACCTGGGACGCGTTTGGCGTGCGCGAGACCGTAACCGCCATGGAAGCCGCCGGCTACAAACCCGCTCAGTGGGTGTATGAGATGTTGGAAGCGGGTCATGAGACCTTCTACCGCAGCCAGAACAACCAGCGCCAATATTACGACCTGCTCACCAAAGACTACCGCCAGATTCCGGGAACCGAGAACTTCGTGCTCCTGGACGTGCTGCGCGGCACCAACGTGGTCTGGAAAAACGCCGGCTGCTCTATCATTGACCTGGGTGACGGCATCTTGAACGTGGAGTTCCACTCCAAGATGAACGCCATGGGCAGCGAGATCATCCAGGGCCTGAACAAAGGCATTGACCTGGCTGAGCAAAGCTTCCGGGGCGTGGTAGTGGGTAATGAGGCCGCCAACTTCTCTGCCGGGGCCAACCTGGGCCTGGTGTTCATGTACGCCCTGGACCAGGAGTACGACGAGCTCAACCTGATGATCAAACAGTTCCAGAACACCATGATGCGCATGCGCTACTCGGCGGTTCCGGTAGTGGCCGCCCCGCACGGCTTAACGCTGGGCGGCGGCTGTGAGCTTTGCCTGCACGCTGACCGGGTACAGGCTGCCGCTGAGACCTATATTGGCTTGGTGGAGTTTGGCGTAGGCCTGATCCCAGGCGGGGGCGGTACCAAGGAAATGACCCTGCGTACCTCGGCCGCTTATGAAGAAGGCGACACCGAATACAACGCCCTGCGCAACGTGTTCATGACCATCGGGACGGCAAAGGTTTCTACCTCGGCCGCTGAGGCCTATGACCTTGGTTTCATGCGCCACGGCGACGGCATCACGCTCAACACGAACCGTCAGTTAGCCGAGGCCAAAGCCGAAGCCATTCTTCTGGCCGAAGCTGGTTACACCAGACCCACGCCAAAAACCAACATCAAGGTGCAAGGCCGCGGCGGTTTGGGGATGTTCATTACCGGCGCCCACGCCATGCACGCCGCCGGCTTCATCTCTGAGCATGACCGCAAGATCTCTGAGAAACTGGCCTACGTGATGTGTGGCGGTGACTTGTCCATGCCGTCTGAGGTGTCTGAGCAATACCTGCTGGACCTGGAGCGCGAAGCCTTCCTGAGCCTCTGCGGCGAACGCAAGACCTTGGAGCGCATCAAGAGCATCTTAACCACGGGTAAACCGCTAAGGAATTAGACTTAGATAATTATTGTTCAGGAAGATGGGAAACGAGTTGTTTATAGGCTCCTTTCCCTGAAACACCTCAAAAACAGAAAAGAAAATGCAAACTGCCTATATAGTTGCCGGATTCAGAACCGCCGTAGGGAAAGCGCCCCGTGGAGTATTCCGGTTTACCCGGCCCGATGATTTGGCCGCCGATGTGATCAAGCACCTGCTGGCTTCGGTGCCACAGTTAGACCCTGCGCGCGTAGATGACCTCTTGGTTGGAAACGCGGTGCCCGAGGCGGAGCAAGGCCTCCAAATGGGACGCATGATCTCCCTGCTGTCCCTGCCCATCAACGTGCCCGGTGCCATCATGAACCGCTACTGCGGCTCTGGTATAGAGACCATCGCCACGGCGTCTTTCAAGATCCAGGCCGGCATGGCCGATTGTATCATTGCCGGGGGGGCGGAGTCTATGAGTCTGGTGCCAGTAGTGGGCTGGAAAACCTCGCCTAACTACAAGATAGCCAAAGAACATCCTGAGTACTACCTGAGTATGGGCTTGACTGCCGAGGCCGTGGCCCATGACTTCAAGGTGAGTCGCGAAGACCAGGATGCCTTCGCCTACGCCTCGCACCAGAAAGCCATCAGAGCCATTGAAGAGGGCCGGTTCAGAGACCAGATTGTGCCCATCAACGTGGAAGAGACCTATCTGGATGAGAACGGCAAAAAGAAAACCCGCTCCTATGTGGTAGACACTGATGAAGGCCCGCGCGCCGATACGTCCATCGAGAAATTAGCCAAACTTCGCCCGGTGTTTGCTGCCAACGGAAGTGTCACCGCCGGTAACTCTTCCCAGACCTCAGACGGCGCCGCCTTTGTGGTGGTGATGAGCGAGCGCATGGTGAAAGAACTGAACATTGAGCCCATCGCCCGTTTGGTGTCTTACGCCGCGGAAGGCGTAGACCCGCGCATCATGGGCATGGGACCGGTGAAAGCCATTCCCAAGGCATTGAAAAATGCCGGCATGAACCTGCAGGACATTGACATCATTGAAATGAACGAGGCCTTCGCGTCACAGTCCATTGCCGTGATGCGCGAGCTGGGCATTGACCCAGACAAGCTGAACCCCAACGGCGGCGCCATTGCCTTGGGCCACCCGCTTGGTTGCACCGGGGCCAAGCTCAGCGTGCAACTCTTCAGTGACCTCCGCCGCGAAAACAAGAAATACGGCATGGTCACCGCCTGCGTAGGAGGTGGCCAGGGCGTGGCGGGGATTTATGAGTTGTTGCGCTAGGCGCAACGGTAGCAAGTAACATGACAATAGGGAAGTTAAAACAATAGTTTTTTTACATCTCCCTCTTTGTCATCCTGGAAGGATCTCGGTGGCCAACTAGACAGGCAGCGGCTATGAAACAGCATAACTACTTTGTCTACATCACGTCAAACCCAACTAAGACGGTTTTCTATGTGGGAATGACCAACGACCTGTCCAGGAGACTGATTGAGCACCGCGAGAACAGAGGCAAGCCAGAGACCTTTGCCGGTAGATACTACTGTTACAAATTGCTGTACTATGAGCGGTTCACTTACGTGCAGCATGCCATTGAAAGGGAGAAAGAGTTGAAGCTGATGATCCGGGAAGAGAAGATTACCTTGATTAAAAGCTTGAACCCGAAGATGCTTTTTCTCAAAATAGCTGATTGAGTTACCGTTCGCCACCGAGATCCTTCCAGGATGACAAAGTGGGGGAGAGTAACTTTTTAACCGGAGTTGAAAATGGAGTCAAATAAAGTTGCTAGGGATTTAAAATCCGAAGCAATTGAACAAATCATTTAACTACTAGAATCTAGAGTCTAAAAATATGGAAACTGCAAGCAGAACCCTTAAAGGCGGTGAATTCATCATCAAAGAAACCAACGCCGCAGACATTTTCATCCCGGAGGATTTCTCTGAGGAACAACGCATGATGGCTGAGACGGCCCAGCAATTTGTGCAGACCGAGGTGCAGCCGTTAGTGGAGCGCCTGGACAACCATGAGGAGGGCCTCATGGAAGACCTCATGAAGAAAGCCGGTGATCTGGGCCTCTTCGGGGTGGCCATACCGGAGGAGTACGGCGGGCTGAACATGGACTTCAACTCCTCTTTGCTGGTGACAGAATCGGTGGGGTCAGGCCATTCGTTCCCGGTGGCGTTTGCCGCGCACACGGGCATCGGCATGCTGCCTATCCTGTACTTCGGTACCGAGGAGCAGAAAGCCAAATACCTTCCTAAGCTCACCACCGGCGAGTGGGCCGCTTCTTACTGCCTCACTGAGCCTGGTTCCGGGTCAGATGCCCTGGCCGCCAAAACCAAGGCCATTCTGGATGTGGAAGGCGAGAACTTTATTCTGAACGGCCAGAAAATGTGGATTACCAACGCCGGCTTCGCCGATGTGTTCATCGTGTTCGCGCAGGTAGACGGCGACAAGTTCACCGGCTTTATAGTGGAGAAAGGCTATGAAGGCCTGAGCCTGGGCAACGAAGAGCACAAGATGGGCATCAAAGGTTCCTCTACCCGCCAGGTGTTCCTGACCGACTGCAAAGTGCCGAAGGAAAACGTGTTGGGCGAGATCGGGAAAGGCCACTTGATCGCCTTCAACATCCTGAACATTGGCCGCATCAAGCTGGCCGCCGCCTGTCTGGGCGCCTGTAAGATGGTGGCCGACCTGTCGGTGAAATATGCCAATGAGCGCATCCAGTTCAAGATCCCTATCTCTAAGTTCGGGGCCATCCGCCACAAACTGGCCGAACAGGCCATCAGAATTTTCGCAATGGAATCAGCGCTGTACCGGTGCGGACATGATATCCAAAACAAAGAGCTGGAGCTGCTGGCTGCCGGTAAAAACTACAACGAAGCCGTATTAGAGGCTGCCCGCGAGTTTGCCGTGGAAGCCGCTATCCTGAAAGTAGACGGTTCTGAGGTCTTGGATTACGTGGTAGATGAAGGGGTGCAGATCTACGGCGGCTACGGCTACTCCGCTGACTATCCTATGGATCGCGCGTACCGCGATGCCCGGATCAACCGCATCTTTGAAGGCACCAATGAGATCAACCGCATGCTCATTGTGGACATGGTCTTGAAGAAAGCCATGAAGGGCGAACTGGACTTAATGGGCCCGGCCGCCAACGTGCAGCAGGAACTGATGGAGATTCCAGACTTCGGTGACGAGGACACTACTTTGTTTGCCTATGAGAAGAAAGCCGTGCAGAAATTCAAGAAAGCCGTACTTTTGACCGCCGGTACCGCCGTGCAGAAGTTCATGATGACCCTTGACAAAGAACAGGAGGTGCTGATGTACATCGCAGACATGGCCATCCAGACCTACATTGCTGAGTCTACCCTGCTGCGCGTAGAGAAACTGGTGAGCCGCAACGGCGAAGAAGCCCACGCGGTGCACTTAGACATGGCCCGCGTAGTCATCAACGACGCCGCTGACCGCATCAACAAAGCCGGCAAGGAAGCCATTGCCGCCATGAGTGAGCCCGGTGATGAGCAGAAACTGTTGCTGATCGGGTTGAAGCGCTTCACCAAACTGGAGCCTTTCAACACCAAGGAGGCCCGCCGCCGCGTGGCCGCCCAGATGATCAAGGCCAACGAGTACGTGTACTAACTCGCGTTTTAGGCCTGATTTAGCCAAAACGTTTTATAAACAGAAAACCCCGCTACACCAGCGGGGTTTTCTGTTTTCTGAGCCTATCCTTTTGGGCATTGCCTCACCCGCCGCGAAGGTGGCTCGGTTCTGCGCTCAACCCAAATTCTGATGACTGTTCAATGGCTGGCGGAAGGATATGGTCATAGGCTAGTACGTCCAGAACAGGCACCTCCAGAAGCAGCCTGTTTAAGGCCTTCTTTTGCCAAACGCGTCCGGAAACGGCTTGAGTAGATGATGGTTAGCCATATAGGTTATGTCAAGTCTTGAGTAAAGAACCGTCTTGGGTAGAGAACCGTCTTGGGTAGAGAACCCATTCCCGTTTTTCATGGCTTTTTCATGAAACAAGCTGAAAACGAAGGTGTTGAGTGGAGTATTCCAAGTGGTCTTGGAAATGGAGCCGTTCACTTACCCAAAGCAGTACCGCCTCATCCTCGCCACGCATTCCGTCCCCTTTGAAGGGGGTAGGGGGATGATGACTCTTGCTGATCAGGAATTCCTGAGCATCCTCCTCGTTGCCTCCAGACAAAGGTTTCTGGTTTTCTGCTGCTTCTCAGCCTACCAGCCTGGGTTAAAAAGAAGCAACTTAGTGCATTGGAATTTGACTTGTCAGGGGGCAGGCCAGAAGGAGGGAAATGTCTAGGCAGGCGAAGTGAAATCAAGTAAACATTAGCTAGCCTTTAGCATAAAGCACCCGCCGCTGTTTCAGGGGTATTTCCCGGGAAACAGGGCAAAAACGAAGAACTTGGCAAGGGTGGTTTAGTGGTATTTTAACGGAGGAAAATGAGGAGGAACAGGGCCGTCTAATTTAGATGATTCCTGTTTCTTTTTACATAATCAATCTATACCTTAGGTACCTAATATATCCTAGATACCGCTGGTGTCTTTGATACTCAATCGTTCTTTTTTGGCCTTACTTAAACGCTTGTACTATGACAAAATTTCTATTCATCTTACTCCTGGTCATGGGGAGTTTCTGTTCTTATGGCCAGACCAGAATCACAGGGCAAGTCACCTCGGGGAATTCATCCGAAGGACTGGCTGGCGTGACTGTTCTGGAGAAGGGCAACCCCACCAACGGGGTAGCCACCGGCGCTGATGGACGCTTCTCCATCTCGGTTGCCAGCCCCAGTTCGGTGCTGGTTTTCTCTTTTATAGGGTATGAGACCCGCGAGGTGCCCGTGGGCAACCAGCAGACCATCAACATAAGCCTGCGGGAAGATGCCCGCGCCTTAGCCGAGGTAGTGGTGACCTCGTTTGGGCGGGAACAGGAAAGCAAGTCGCTCACGTACGCGGTGCAGCAGGTAGATGCTGAGTTGATCCAGGAAACGAACCAGCCCAATGCCTTGAATGCGCTGCGGGGGCGGGTAGCGGGTGTCAGCATCCAGAGTGCAGGCGGGGCCCCGGGCGCCGGTGCCACCATTGTGATCCGCGGGATCAACTCCCTGAACCCTAATGCCAATAACCAGCCCCTTTTTGTGGTAGACGGCATTCCCATCAGCAACCAAACGGATTTAACCGGCAACCGCTCTGGAACCGACCTGACCGGGGGCCGGGCCGGTGACATCTTCACCAACACCAACCGCTTCGCCGACATCAACCCAGATGACATTGCCTCCATCTCCGTGTTGAAGGGCCCGGCGGCGTCAGCATTGTATGGCCTCAGGGCTTCCAACGGCGCCGTGATCATCACCACCAAGTCGGGGCAGTCGGGAAAGACTACGTTCAACTTCCGTACCTCGGCTAGTATAGATGATGTTTACCGCACGCCTCCCATGCAGACCCGGTACGGCCGGGGCTTCAACGGCATCTACAACCCCACAGATTACCGCGCAGATGGTCCTCCCATTCCGGCGGGGGAACCCATCTATGACCAATGGGACCAGGTGTTCAGGACCGGGCACCAGTACCAGAATAATTTCTCTTTTTCAGGGGGAACAGAACAGGCCACCTTCTACGGTTCCTTGGGCCGGTTAGACCAGACCGGGGTAGTGCCCAATTCTGATTTTGACCGTACCACTGTCAAAATCACGGGTTCGCTCAAAACCTCTGACCGGTTGAAGTTAGACGGCTCCGCCAATTACATCAACTCCAACGGCCTCAATCCGCGTAGCGGGGTAGGTGGGTCTGGCGTGATCTCCTACGCCTCGCGGTACGCGCCAGATGTAGACATGCGCAACTACCTAAACCCAGACGGTACCCAGCTACGGTATGCCACACAGCTGGACAACCCGCTGTTCTTCGCGGAGAATGCCTACCAGGAGGAAGACCTGAACCGGGTCATAGGAAACATGGGGCTGAACTATAAATTCACTGACTGGCTTTCTTTGGATTACAGGGCGGGCATTGACTACTACAGCAACCAGCGCCGGATCATCACGCGGCCCACGGTGTTGATTGCCGCTGGCAGCCGGGGCAGTATCTCAGAGCAGAACCTGACCTACCAGGAGATCAACAGCAACCTGTTGTTAACCGGAGACCGGCAACTTAGTGAGGACTTTGGGCTTACTTTTTCTGTGGGCAACCAGGTGACCATGATCAATAGCACCGACATCATAGGGTCTGGTACCAACTTCATTCTGCCTGATTTCAACAGCGTGAACAACCTGGGGCAATATACCGTGCGCTCTTTTCCTACGGAACGCAACATCATAGGGGTGTTTGCTGACGCCAAGCTGAATTTCAGGGAAACGGTGTTCCTCAACGTGACCGGCCGTAACGACTGGTCTTCCACCTTGCCGGAAAATAACCGGTCGTTCTTTTACCCATCGGTAAGCTTGGCCTACATCTTCACGGAGACTTTGGGGCTGTCGCAGAACCAGATTTTCAATTACGGGAAACTGCGGGCTTCTTACGCTGAGGTGGGGAAAGATGCCGCACCTTACCTGCTGGGGAACTACTATACCACCCAGGCCCCGTTCCTGGGCGTGGCCGGCATTAGGAGAAGCGAAGTCATAGGTTCTGAAACCCTGCGGCCAGAGCGCACCAAAGGCATAGAGATGGGGGTGGAACTGGGTTTCCTGGGTAGCCGCCTGAAACTAGACGCGACTTATGCCATCCAGAACTCCGTGGACCAGATTGTTCCCGTGCCAACCAGCAGACCTACGGGTTTCACCACCTTTGTGACTAATGCCGGTGAAATCCAGAACCGGGTGCTGGAGCTGATTCTGGATGCCGAAGTCTTGAGGTCTGAGAACTTCAAATGGAACAGTATCTTCAACTTTACCCGCCTGCGCGGGGAGGTGTTAAGCATGCCCGAGGGAGTAGATGTGATCACCTTCCAGCCAGAGTCGCCGTGGGTGAAACAACGCATACAGACCGGCGGCCGACCCGGTGACTGGTACGGTTGGGAACTGAGCCGCGTGAATTCTCCCGGTAATCCGGCCGACGGGCGCCTGGTGATCCTGAACGGCTACCCAGATGTGAACAACAACTGGAAAGGCACCCCGCTGGCCCAGGATACCTACATTGGCAACGCCTTCCCAGACTATGAGGGCGGCTGGAACAACAGCTTCAGCTTCAAAAATTTCTCCTTCAGTTTCCTGTTCAACTTCCGCAAGGGAGGTGAGGCGTTTGACATTAACCGCCGCATGCGCTACGGGTCTAGCGGGGGCGAGGCGCCTACCGGGGCAGAAACCGACCTGCGCAACCGCCTGGTCATCTTTGATGGCGTCACGAACACGGGTACCATAGAGGCGCCGGTATGGGTAGAGAACACTACCCCTGTAGTGCTGGATGTGGCTACTTTCTACAGCCAGGCATTCCGGTACCGTTTGGCGAAAGAGTTCAACGGTTTCCAGGATGCCAGCGTGCTGCGCCTGCAGAACGTGAGCCTGAGCTACAGCCTGCCCAAGACCTTGCTGGGCAAAACGCCTTTCACCAACGTGACCGCCTCCGTGACCGGCAATAACCTGTGGATGACCTCCCCTTTCATAGGGTTTGACCCAGAGCAGAGTGCTTACGGACCGGGCAGTAATGTTTTTGGGTATGTAGGAACCAACATCCCGGCCACCAGAAGCGTGTATTTTGGTCTTAACTTCACTTTTTAACCGTATGAGAAAGCTACTATACAGTACAGCCATAGCCTTGGGCACGCTCTTCTTGGGGGCTTGCGGCGACCTGCTTGACGTGAATTCTGACCCAGGCAGGGTGAGTCCGGAGGAGGCGACCTTGCCCACCTTGCTTCCCTCTGCCCAACGGTTCACGGCGAACACCCAATACGGGGCGGCGCAGTACGGGGTGCAATACCCGCAGTATCTGACTGGCCAGGCCATTGGTCAGTTCACGCCCTATGGGTTTGACCAGCTCTGGAACCCGTTCTACACAGACGCCTTTCCTACGTTGCAGGATATGATCAACCGGGCCGGGGAAGTAGGGGCGTACAATTATTCAGGCATTGCCAAAACCCTGCTGGCCCTGAACCTGATGACCGTCACAGACATTTACGGCGATGCGCCCTACTCCCAGGCCAACCAAGGCACGGCGAACCTCTACCCTTGCTATGACAAGATGGAAGATCTGTACCGGGTACACATCATCAAGCTACTAGACGAAGCTCTGGCAGATTTAGCCCGTCCTTTGCCTGCTAGGCAAGATTTACGCAACGTACAGAATGACTTGATTTACGGTGGTGTCTTAACCCAGTGGACCAAGGCCGTGAGAGCCATCAGGGCCCGGTATTTCCTGCATTTGAGCGAGAAAGACCCTGCGCTTCTGGCTACCGCAGCCCAGGAGGCCGCCGCTTCTTTTGGGTCCATAGCAGATGATCTGCAATTGAGCTTTGAGATGCAGAACGCTAACCCTTGGTTTGGCTTTCTGGGCAGTCCCGGGGCTAAGCCCATGCAGCCCAGCTCCTATGTGGTAGATCTGCTGAGTGGCAGGGGAGGCCGGTTCCAAGGAGTGGCAGACCCACGTTTGCCCATCTACATGACCCGTACCACTCCCAACCAAACCACCGATATTGGCCTTACCCCGGGTAGGCTGGTGGGGGATCAACCCACCGTAAACGTGAACATGACGTCTACCTCCTGGCATACCCGGGCTATTGCGCCTATCCTGTTCATCACGTACGCGGAGACCCAGTTTATCATTGCCGAAGCGTTGTTCACTACGAACCGGGCGGGGGCTCATGCCGCTTACCTGCGGGGCATTGAGGCCAGCATGGCCAAAGTAGGGGTGCCGGTGGCTCAGATGAGCGCTTACCTGGCCAACCCAGCGGTGGCGCTTACGCCGGCTACCTTGACCTTACAGGACATCATGCTGCAGAAGTACCTGGCCCTTTACATGCAGATAGAGACCTGGACCGATATGCGCCGGTACCAGTATTCCCAAACAGTGTACCCCAGACTGGAAAAGCCGGTGATCAACCAGTTGCCTGGCAATCCCTGGGTACAGCGGTCTAATCTGGCAGATGAAGAGCCAGGCGTGAATACCTGCCTGCCTTCGGGCGTTACCCAAACAACTCCTTTGTGGTTATTCCAATAAAAACAGCCTTTATATGAAAAGCCTATTCAACCTTCTCTCTTTGTTTTTACTGGCCGTGGTGTTTACCTTCAGCTCCTGTGACAAAGACCCTACCGAGGATCTGGAAGAGATCATCAAGGAAGATTTGGGGTATGTACCCAAGATTGCCGCCTTCCGGCTGGTTACCCCGGCTTCCACCGCTGTGCCGCCGGGCACCAACCTCACCATGGACCTGCGGTATTGGTCAGAGGGTCAGATCAAAGACATCCAGTTTTTTATGATCAGAGGAACCCAGGAAACCAAGATAGGGGAAAGCCCTTATACACCGGCCTACAGCAAGGTCACGCGTACTGATTCTCTGCTCTTCACGTACCAGGTGCCTACTACCATTGCCCGCGGTAGTACCTTCACCATTCAGGCGCGGGTAACCAACCAAGGGCTGGAGCAATACCCTGCCAGAGCAACGCTCAGCTTTACGGTGCCGCAGTAAGTAGAATGGGAGTGAGGTTGCGGTAATCTCTTTACTTACTTCCTAAAACAGAACGGCTCCCTGATATCAGGGAGCCGTTCTGTTTTAGGAAGGTTTCTTATGATTACCCACGCCGCCTTTCCTGGATAGTGATCAACAGTAAACTCAAAAGGATTTGTTCTTTCTCACTGGAGGTGAAAGGGTTTCCTCTATAAACGGAGAATTTGCGTGACAGAGAGGACTTTTGCTTTTGAAGTAAGGCTACTTGTGTACTATCAGGCCGGATCACGTGGTACGAAGGATTGAAAAAGTAGCCCGTAAATAGTCCTAAGAGAGGGATTTTGCTTAAGAGGGTGTCGTTGAACCTCACATAGCCAGCCCTTCTCTAACGATGAACACCTTTTGCAGGTGCTTGTCAAAAATATGATAGTGCGCAGCCAACTCAGGCACCCAGGTGGAGCGGGCTACATACCCTAGCACTTGCCCATCTTTGTCCATAAACCCAAAAGAGGCGGTGAAATCTTTCCACGGCACGGCTTTCATGATGTAAAGGGCTTCTGCTGCAGATGAATCTCTGAAAATCTTCACCTCATCTATAAATGGATCTATATTCAGAAGGCTTGATTCAGAAAACTCATCTTCATGAACCTGCTTCACAAAGTAGATGGCTTGTCCCTTGACATCTGTTACCTGTAGTCGGTTAGCAAAGGTGAATTTCTCAAATGTGAAGTTCACTGGGAAATCAAGGTCTTGCATCTGGTAAGGTGTATCCTCGTCTACAGAGGTCAGAGGTTGTGCTTAGGGGTTGTTTTTCTAAAAAGAGAGCCTAAAGGCAGTTTAGTTTTTGAAGGTGATGCGGCTCAGCCGTAAGCCCGCAGAAGCTTTGGACGGGCGGTTTACGGCCGTGATGGTACGCTCGTCTAACCAGGTGGTGAAGTCTTTCACGAAGGCCACTTGCTTGTCATTGGCTACGTTCAGGCCTACCGCCTTGGGAGGTTCAGCCGCCCCGGTCACCAAATGGATGGAGCGGGTATAGAGGTCTGTCTTGCCTTTGAGGGTTTCCAGGGTAAGCAGCTGGAGCCGGTTCCCCACCAGATGGGCACTGTAGGAAATACCCGCGAACCCCTCCGTGGAGGGAGCTACCTGGTTTTTGATGATGACCGAGTTCCAGGTAGGTTGCAGGTACTCATTATAGGCGAACAGCAGGATTTCCTTTGCGTGGTAATCGCTGTTCTCACCGCCTTCCGTATATTTCTTCTCTGCCATTACCAGCGTCTGTCCCTCTGAACTGATAAGGATGTCTGAGAGGTAGATGTCTTGCAGGCGGGCTTCTCCGGTGGCTTTGGCTAACTGGGCCGTAAACGCGGGGGTGAACTGGAACTCTTCGGCAAAGCGCATGTTGCCGGCCGCATAGTCAAACCGCACCATCTTAAGGCTGCGGTAGTCGCCTGATTTTTCCTCGGCCACCAGCACGGCGGCATAGAGGCTGCTATCCTGGTGCAGCTGGAAGTGGGTGTCCAGCACGTACATCTTCTCACCGTTAAAAACGCCGCCCAGCATGACCTCCATCACCTTGATCTCATTGTCGCGGTTGTTGTAGCGACGCACGCTCAGGCGCATGGAGTTGTTGGTGAGAACACTCACGAACTGGTTTCCGTGGTTGTCTACCTGTACCTGGGCGCTTACCTGGGTTCCGGCACCGGCAAAGTCATAGGTGCGGTCTTTGATCTTGGCCAGAGAGGCATCATAGACCGTGGCCTGCATAGACTTGAGTTCCTCGTTTCTGGTGATGGCGTGGTAAGCCACGATCTTGGACCCATCTGCGGAAACTGCCACGGCCGGGCGCCGGCTGCGGCTAGGGGCCTCAACCAGTTTGGTCTGTTTCAGCTCTTTGCCTGAGGCCACGTCAAACAACCGGCCATACAGGGCCTGGCTGCCTTGGTCTGCCATGACGCGGTGCGTGATGAGCATCACCGTTTGCTGGTTCTGCGAGAAAGCCTCTACCGTTTCCTGGCCCAACAGGTTCACTTTGGTAGACCAACGGGCTTTGAGGTCCTCGCCGTAGCGTTCCACCGCATAGGAATTGTCCGATTTCCGGCTAAGGATCACAAAGTCAGTGGGGCTGACGGAAAACGCTTTTTTGGGGATGCGCTGGTTGTATTGGTCTCCGGCTGCCTCAGGGGCGTACGTAAAAGCCGCAGACTTTATCTTCTGCGCCTGGGCCTGATAAAGGCTAGCAAAGACGCCAAATAAAATAACCAAAAAGTGTAACTGGTAGCGATTACGCATAAATAAAAACGTTGGATTCTGGCAAATATACCCTCTAAACGTGTGGAAGGGCACTATTGATATTTCCCTTTATAAAAAGGATATTAATTTATAGTTAAATTTTTATTGGAAAAATGTAATTGTCAAATTATTCCTTAACTTTGCACCCGCTTGAAAAAGAGATAAACAGACAGACAAAACTATTTAAATCTAATATTAAAATATAGGAATACGTGGAACTTTCAAGTTGTGGAAAACTTTAGCGAATTCATCCGAACCTAAGGTTAGTTAGTTCGTACACACCAAAGCTTGTCAAAATAGTGATAAGCTGATACAGAAGTAGGACACTAGAAGGCCAAGTTGTAATTTTTTAATAGAAGCTTAACCTTATGGTGATGATTGTTACTTGTTGCTTGACGTAAATTGCTTGAGAAAGCCTAAATCACATTTAATTAGTTTGTTTATGAAATTTATTTTTAAGGTGTTGGTCTTAGTGGGGATTATCTTAGTAGGGAAGTTTTTGAAAGAAGACACTTCTTCAGAAGTAGGAACAAACAGCCAGATCAAAACAGAAGACGCTTATTCTTTAAATAACCAGGAGAGGTACCCCTCCAATTCTCAGACCAAAAATTACTTAGTACCTACCACTAAAAAAGTTACCTCTGAAGAAACCTTTACTTACTCTTTCAATTAATCGCTCCTAAGAGCATACCTGTTAAAAGATTCAGACTCAGGTCTAGCTGATCCTGCTCCAGTTCACGGCGTTGTGGCTCAGTGACCGGATGTGCCGCAATAGGTTGGCATGTTCCGGAAGACTTAAGTCCGGGTCTTTTTCTATTATCTCCAGGGCCGCATGGCGGCTCTCTTTCAGGATCTTGGCGTCTTTGGCCAGATCAGCGATCAACAGATCCAACACCCCGCTCTGTTGGGTGCCCATCAAATCTCCCGGACCCCGCAGCTTCAAGTCAATGTCAGCGATCTCAAAGCCGTTGTTGGTGCGCACCATGGTCTCAATCCGGGTCTTGCCTTCTTTGCTGAGTTTGTAGCCCGTCATGAGAATACAGTAGCTCTGCTCTGCACCCCGGCCCACGCGGCCGCGCAACTGGTGCAGCTGGGCCAACCCAAACCGTTCTGAGTTCTCAATCACCATCACGCTGGCGTTAGGTACGTTCACTCCCACCTCAATCACGGTGGTGGCCACCATGATGTGCGTCTCGTGTTTCACGAAGCGCTGCATCTCAAAATCCTTGTCTTTGGGCTTCATCTTGCCGTGTACCATGCTCACCCGGTACTCAGGAAAAGCACGGGTCACGCTCTCGTAGCCATCCATGAGGTCTTTGTAGTCCAGACCTTCAGATTCCTCAATGAGCGGGTACACAATGTAGATCTGCCGGCCCAGCTTGATCTGCTCCCGTATGAACCCGAAGACTTTCAGGCGGTTGCTGTCATAGCGGTGCACGGTCACAATCTCTTTCCGGCCGGCGGGTAACTCATCAATCACCGAAACCTCCAGATCACCATAAAGGGTCATGGCCAGCGTGCGGGGTATTGGCGTGGCCGTCATGACCAGCACGTGCGGAATGATACGTGGGTTCTTCTGCCAGAGCTTAGAGCGCTGGGCCACGCCAAAACGGTGCTGTTCGTCCACAATGCAGAGGCCCAGGTTCTGGAACTGCACCTCGTCTTCCAGCAGGGCGTGGGTGCCCACAATCATCTTCATCTCGCCACTGCGCAATTGCTCATGTAATACCCGCCGGTCTGCCTTTTTAGTGGAGCCGGTGAGTTTGCCCAGCAAGATGCCCAGCTTGTCAGCGAACTGTTTCAGGCCCTGGTAATGCTGGTCGGCCAGGATCTCCGTGGGGGCCATGATGCAGGCCTGGGCCCCGTTGTCGGTGGCCAGGAGCATGGTCACGAACGCCACAATGGTCTTGCCGCTGCCCACGTCGCCCTGCAGGAGGCGGTTCATCTGTTGGCCGCTGGTCACATCCTGGTAGATCTCGCGCACCACGCGCTTTTGGGCCCCGGTGAGGTCAAAGGGCAGGTGGTTCTTGTAGAAATCCGTGAGGGTAGGGGTTTTGGAGAAGACCTGCCCGGCCAGTTCGGCTTTGCGTTTGGTGCGGGTGCGTAGCAGCTTGAGCTGGGTGTAGAACAATTCCTCAAACTTGAGTCGGAAACGGGCCGCCTGCAGGGTGTCCCAGTTACTGGGGAAGTGCACCTGCAGCATGGCCTCGCGCTTAGACACCATGCGGTAATGGTCAACCAGGTCTGGGGTCAGGGTCTCTGACAGGTGCGTAGGCGCTTGCTTGAGCAGGTCGGCCATCATCTTGCTGATGGCTTTGCTATCTACGCGGTGGTTCTTGAGTTTCTCAGAGGTATGGTAGACCGGCTGCAGAAAGCTCTGGCCTTGTTTTACCTCGGTGGCTTCTTCCAACTCTGGGTGCGCCATGTTGAATTTGCCGTTGAACAGGCTGGGCTTCCCGAAGGCGATGTACTCCTGATTTACCTTCAGTTGCACGTTGAGCCATTTCACGCCCTTGAACCATACCAGTTCCAATTCGCCGGAGGCATCGCGGATCACCACGGAAAGGCGCTGCTTCCGGCCTTCGCCTATGAGGTTCTTGTCCATGATGCGGCCCTTGATCTGCACGTACTGCATGTCCTCGGTGAGGTCTGCGATGGCGTGGAACTGGGTACGGTCCATGTACCGGAAGGGGTAGTGCTGGATCAGGTCGCCGTAGGTGAAGATGCCCAGCTCCGTCTGCAGCAGACCGGCGCGCTGGGGCCCCACCCCTTTCAGGAATTCAATCTTGGTATGGAAAAAGCCGGATGACACCTATTGGGGAAGCAACTCTGTTTTTAAGCTTGTTTTCTGGAAACAGGCCCAGAAACGCCAGCCAAGCCGCCCTGTAAAATTACAGAAAAGAAAGCAGGCAGACCAACCGCCCAGCCATTCAGTTTCAAAGGCGTTTTAGGGAAAGCAGGCAGGAAGTAGGTGCTGGGCATTTTCTTTATCTGGCTGCGAGGCGATTTAAGGGCGGTTTTCTGCAAAAGAACCCCTAAACGAAGAAGGTTGAATGGTTCATGCCTGGAGAGAAAGAACCAGGAGAAGGCACCGTGCGAATAATCCTCTATCGGTTACTAGGTGGTTCAGTAAGGGGTAGACGTTGTTTTTGGGGTATTTTTGCGAAAAGAAGCCGAAAGCTTGGGCCAAGCCATAGGGGCAACGGTTGCGTTTAAAGGAAGGAGAAAGGCGGGTGGGCGTGTTAAAAGGAAAGCGCCTGCCGTCGCCACAGTTTCATTAGGGGCAAAGGCAAAAGATACAATGGAAAACACGTCTTCTGGGTGGGTACGCCGCGAACTGAGATCTCTGGTAGAGCTGAAGGAAACGCAGCGCCTGTGGCATATTGCCCTATTGGCTGCGCTCTGCGTGGGCATTCCGCTATTGGTGGGGTATTATTTTGACGCTCTTCCGTACGGTATTTTGGCCTGCACCGGGGGGCTGGTGATCTTGTATCTGCCCCTTACCTCAGTGGCGCACCGCATGGTCACCTTGTTGGTGTGCTCCTTTGGGTTTATGGTTTCCTTCACCGTGGGCATCAGCTTTAGTTTCCATCCGGTTCTGTCTTCCGTGGTGCTGGGGCTGTTCGCGCTCACGGTGCATTGGGTGGTGAACTTCTTTTCGCTTCGGCCACCCGGAAACTTCTTTTTCATTATGGTGGCCACCATTGCCAGTTGTATGCCTTTTGAGCTGGAGACCATTCCCAGTCGGGTTGGTTTTGTGGGCTTGGGGACTATGCTGGCCTGCGGGCTGGCGTTTTTCTACAGCCTGTACATCACCCGCAAGCACCCGCCCCGCCGGCCAATAATCGTCAGGAAGAACACGTACACCAGTTTGTTTGAGGCCGTTATTATTGGGGTGTTTGTGGGAGGCTCCTTGCTGGTGGGGCATCTGTTGCCGGTAGACAACCCGTACTGGATTCCTATTTCCTGCGCCGCCGTCATGCAGGGCGTGAGCCTGCAGCATGTCTGGCAACGGAGCTTCCACCGCATTCTGGGTACGTTTCTGGGCATGGGGCTAGCCTGGGGATTGCTGTTGCTGAACCTGACGCCTTTGCGTGTATGCCTGAGCATTATGCTGTTGCAGTTCATCATTGAGATTCTGGTGGTGCGCAACTACGGGCTGGCTGTCGTCTTCATCACGCCCCTCACTATCTTACTGGCCGAGGCGGGAAGCGCCATGACTGCCCTACCTAACGCCTTGATCCTGGCCCGCATGCTGGATATTTTCATTGGAAGCATGATTGGTGCCCTGGGCGGTTGGTTCCTGCACCACGAGCAGCTTAGGACCAAAGCGGAGCGGCAGATCAGGAAGACAAGGGTAGGTTTCCTGCGGCGCTAGGGGCCTTGAAAGAAACAAGATTTTTTGGGGCAATGCTTCTTAGGCTTATCCCACGGTTTCACCCTGTTTCCCTAAAAGAAGCCTCAAAACTAGACACAAGCTACTGGCAGCCAGGGAAGGCGCGCGAGGCGTAGTTAAAACCCCTGCAACGCAAAGTAGGGCGGCGCAATTGCCGCCCTACTTTGTTTAAAAACTCTGCTTAATTTCCCCGGTACGTGGAGTAGCCGAAGGGCGAAAGCGTGATGGGCACGTGGTAATGGTTTTGGTCCTTGATTTGGAAAACCACCTCTATAAACGGATAGAAGCTTTCGGTCTTTTTGCTTTTGAAGTAGTCTGCCGTGAGAAACGTGAGCCGGTATATACCTTTCTCAGACTTCTTGTAGTCCAGGAAATCTTTGATGCGGCCATTCTCATCAGTGGTCTTGGAGTCAACCGCCGTCCAGGCTTTGGTCTTTTCATTAAGCTTCTCCAGGTTGACCTTCACGCCCGGAGCCGGTTGGCCGGTAGAAATGTCCAGGATGTGGCTAGACAACTGGTGGGTGGGGGTTTGCGCGAACCCGAAGGTGGTAATAGCGCAGAACAGAAGACTAAAGAAAATGCTTTTCATATGTTGGTTTTTATGGTTAACGGGTGGTGGTGTTTGCTTCGGGCAAGAGGGCTGCTCTGGCAATGGCGTCGTCTTGCTCAGGTCCGCCGCCGCCGGCAATGCCCAGGCCGCCAATGACTTTGCCCTCATGCCACAGCGGAATGCCGCCGCCTAGCAGCAGCAACTCCGGTAAATGGGCCAGGTTCTCCGTGTCGGGGTTGGTTTTGGCGTTTCGGCCCAGGGTGAGCGTAGCCGTTTTGGTGGAAAGGGCGGTATAGGCTTTCCGGCGGGCGGCTTCAGTGTTATGAGGACCCACGCCATCGCCGCGCGTGAGCAGAAGGACTTCGCCGGAGGCATCCACCACCGCCACTGATACCACCTTCTGCGTAGAAGCCGCTTTCGCCTGGGCGCGGCCCAGCATGTCAAGGGCGGCGGAAAGGGTGAGTTGGTGGGCCTCAGATACGAGAGGTGCCTTGGCTTCCGCTACGGGAACCGGGTGGCGGGAGGTACCCTTGGGAGAGGTGCCTTGGGCGAAGGTGAAAAGGGGAAAGAAAAGGAGGACGAAGAAGCTGTATCTCATGGTACTTTATTGGTGTAAAGCTACCCGAAGTACAAACCGGAAACATTGCCCCAGGGCAACATTTTCAGAGCTTGGCTTTTAACCGGCTCAGGGTAGAAGGGGAGAGCCCCAGATAAGAGGCCGCTATCTTGTTGGAAACCCGCAGCAGGAAATCAGGTTGATGTTGTATCACCCACTGAATCTTCTCCAGGGCATCAAAGCCCTGAAAGCCGTAGATCCGTTTCTGCGCCGTGATAAAGCCCAGTTCCAGGATCTGCCGGTAGATGAACGCGAACTGGGGAATGGTGTCTACCAATTGGTAAAAGTCTGCCCGGGAGATTTGCAGCAGGTCAGATTTCTCAATGGTCTGCATGTACTCAAAGGCGGGGGTATGCTCAATGAAGCTGGGCAAAGCGGTGCCAAAGCCTCCTTCAAAAGCGAAGAACCGCGAAGTCTCCAGCCCTTCTTTGTTGATGGTGTACATCCTGATGCAGCCTTTGTTGACGAAATAATAGTGCTGGCACGTTTGCCCGTACTGGAGCAGGAATTGGTTCCGCTTGGTTTTCAGGGGGCTGAAATGGGAACAGATGAACGCCAGGGTGGCTTCGTCTATGGTGGTCCTGGCCGTTAGATAGTCCCGTAGTAGCTGGTACATGGTTGGTGGGTAGGTGTTCTGTGTATGCCTGCTTTCAAATGTACGTGAGCCATGGGTGGAGGTCCAGCCACGAGGTGTCCTTTTCTCTGGTCGGAGTTTTCCTAGTTTACCCTTTGGCTTACCTGTCTTGATACGCCCAAAGTATTCCCTGTACCGGGGCCAACGCATTTTTGAGACTAGCCATAATGATGCCGGGGAGGTTGAGTTTGGCCGTTCATCATGTTGCTCGGGTATACCCTGCCGGCAGGGTAAAGGACTTTTCCAAGGCTCGTTTTGACCTGTAAAGAACGTTTTACGATAGGGGCCACAGATAACTGGTTCAAGGCTGGTTAGTTTAAGTATGGGTATTGGCTGGGGCGTTTGGGGCGTGGATTTTAAAAGTAAGACCTGAAACAACAACCTTGAAGTAGCCATCTAAGGGAAAGGGGTTATGGTAGGGCAGACTTGGTTGGCGTCAAACCACTAGGTGCAGGACCGGCGGCAGGGACATAAAAAAGCCGGCTAACCCTGCAGGGGGCTAGCCGGCTTTTTCAGTCTGGTTTGAGAAAAGTAGTCCCAGAACGGCTTCTACTTTACCTGCTGGGTCCAGTGCAGGGTGTTGAGAAGGTGCACCGCATCTTTCTTCAGGTATTCAATCACCGGGGCCAGGGAATCATTAGAGGTGGCCGTTCTGAAGTAAAGGGCTCCCCTAAAGAAATGCCTGGAACTGTCAGTGAGGTAGAACTGGAACTGGCTGGGTACTTCGCCCTCCAGTTCAAACACGCTGGCGGTGATGCCGGTGGGCGTCTTGATCTGGCTTTCCTCAATGGCGTAGGCCTTGATCTGGTGCCGGGAGGTCAGTTTGCGGGCATCCTCTACCAGGTCATTGAACATCTTGGGGTCCTGGTTGAAGTTCTTGTACGTGAGCTGGATGTTGGCTTTGAACCGGGGGTAATAGATGTCTATCCAGTGCGGTTCGGCTATGCGCGAAGAGTCTTTCAGTATCTTGGCGTACACAGAGTGCTCAAACGTATATGGGTGCCGCTCCTGCAGTTGCACATATTTCGCCTCTGGCAGGTCAATGCGGTTATAGCCTTTGGGTTTAGGGGTATAGTCTTCCGTGCAGCCAATCAAAAACAGGAAACCACACAGAAAGGCGGTGACCAACAAGGGATTATTCTTTTTCATTATGGGAGTGGGGCACTGCCTCGTGCACCCGTACTTGCTTTATTTTCTTACTGTCAGCGGCCTCTATCCGGAAGTGGTAAGGACCTAGCTGTATTTCTTCGCCCGGAAGCGGGATGCGAGCGAACAGCCGGAGCATCAAACCAGCCACCGACTCCACCTCGCCTCTTATTTCCTTGAGCAGCTCAGCCGGCGGGTCTACCACCTTGCAGAAGTCATGCAGAGAGGTGCGGCCTTCAAACAGGAACGTGTTCTCGTCCAGCTGCGTATAGTAGTGGTCTTCTTCTTCGTCCAGCTCATCATGGATTTCCCCTACTATCTCCTCAATCACGTCTTCTAAAGTGATAAGCCCGGTGGTGTCACCGTATTCGTTCACTACTATGGCCATGTGTACCCGCCGCTCCTGGAACTCGCGCAGCAGCTCATCTATCTTCTTCGTTTCCGGTACAAAGTACGGGGTTCTGATCAGGTTTTGCCAGACAAAGTCGGCGGGGGCGTTCA
Organism: Rufibacter glacialis; assembly: GCF_008271745.1. Lineage (GTDB taxonomy): Bacteria > Bacteroidota > Bacteroidia > Cytophagales > Hymenobacteraceae > Nibribacter > Nibribacter glacialis. The sequence goes on from NZ_VKKZ01000024.1 coordinate 255,636, forward strand.
GGTAAGGCAGCAGGTCTTTCACGTATAAGACCCCGTCTATCTTGTCAAGGCCCTGGGTGTAGACCGGTATGCGGGAGTAGCCCCCCTGGTGGATCTGCTTGAGCAGGGCCGGGAACGGCATGCGGCGGTGCAGCCCGATGATGTCTGCCCGCGCCCGCATGATTTGCTTGACCGTGATGGAACTGAAGTTTACAATGGCCTTCAGCAGCCCTTTTTCCTGGGGAGAGGCGGGCTCCAAAGGAGCCTGGTCCAGCGAATGGGACAGTTCCTCTGAGGCCGAGGGAGCGCCAAACGCTACCCGGGTGCGGCCCACCAGGTGCTGTACCGGCAAGATCAAAGCCACAAACGGCCGGGCAAGCGCCTGGGTCAGGTGCAGCACGGGCAGCAGCACGAGAGAGGTTGTTTTCTCCTGTTTGCGCCTTGCCCACTGAATGAGGCCCAGGCGCAGCACCAGCAATAGCGTGGTCACGCCTAAAGTGTAGGCAATGGTGATGGCCCAGAAGGAAGCGGTGGGTGGAACAAGCCGGTCCAGTAGCCAGAAGCCGGTAAGGCCCAGCAGCACCTGGAGGGTGGCCGCCAGAAAGGCACCACCAATTACCATCTTCTCTGGGCTTTCAAAGATAGAAAGCGGGGGCAATGGGGTTCTCTGTCTGGAAGTGGTGGGGTAGGTGCTGTTGCCTAATACCTGTTGAAAAGCGGCCAGCGCCGCTGCTAGGAGCAGGATGCCGCCAAAGAGCAGCACAAATAAGGCAGTGGGCAGAACCCAAGATGCCTCAGGGCCAGTTGAAAGGGATAAAGTTAAGAGAGAGCCCCAACTGGAGGGCTCTCCTAATGATGGTATACTTTCCAAAACGTGAAGTTTGGTTCAACAATAAGTTAGAAGGGCAGATCGTCGGGCTCTTCTTCATAGGCAACCGGCTTAGCCGCACCGCCTTTGCTTTGGCTGGCGGCGGCATTGCTGTTGCTGGCGCTACCAGAAGAAGCCTCGTTGCCGTAATTGCCACTGCCCGCCTGGGCACCGCCCTCAGGACGGCCACCCAACATGGTCATGTTGTCCGCCACAATCTCGGTGCTATAGCGTTGCACACCGTCTTTGTCTTGGTAGCTGTTGGTTCTGATTCTGCCTTCAATATACACAGACTGGCCTTTTTTGACGTATTTCTCAGCCACCTCTGCCAGCCCCCGCCAGACCACAATGTTGTGCCACTCGGTGCGTTCCTGACGTTCGCCGTTCTTGTCTTTGAACGTCTCTGACGTAGCCAACGGGAAACGGGCCACCGCCACGCCGCCTTCTAAGTGCCGCACCTCTGGGTCTTTGCCAAGGTTGCCAATTAGGATAACTTTATTAATACTCGCCATAGATTAAAATCTGTAGGGTTGGATTTGCTTTAGCTTATAAAAATATTAAAAAAAATACTCATTTAAAAATGAATGGATCAAAATCGGCTTAGGAAGTTCTTCTATTTCAGAAATAGAATATAGCTGCAAGCCAATAGATTCTTCTGTTTCTTTCCTTAAACGGATAGGAAGCGAAATCAGATAAAATTGGGCGGAAATTTTCTGGTGGCTTAAGACGTGCTTGTACACCTTCCCGGTGCTGTGGAGCGGGATAGGCGGTACCCCAAGGGCGGTGGCCACCTGGTCCTGAAAAACGTCCGGGTCTGGGTGCAGCGTGTCTGTTTCTACCGTGAAAAAGTCATAGAGCCCTTGCCAGATATCGTTACCGGGTCGCTTTTTAAGATAAATTTTGTCATCGTGCTGCAGCACCAGGTAGTGGAGAAAGCGCTGGCGGCTGCTTTTGGCTTTCTCTTTCACCGGCAACACATTCACCAGCCCGTGCTGAAACGCGAAACACTCCTGCTGCAACGGGCAGAACAGGCAGTCTGGCGCCACCGGGGTGCACTGGATTGCCCCAAATTCCATGATGGCCTGGTTGAAGGTGTCTGGGTGGTCCGTGGGGATCTGGCTATTGGCTAGTTCCTCAAACACCTTCTTGCTGGCCGGGGCGGCGATGTTCTCGTGGCGCCCAAACACCCGGGCCAGCACCCGGTACACGTTTCCGTCCAGCACCGCCACGGGTTCACGGTAGGCAAAGGAAGCAATAGCCGCGGCGGTATAGGAGCCAACGCCCTGCAGTTGCAGCAGACCCGCATAATTCCCCGGAAACTCCCCGTTGAAGTCAGTTACTACCTGTTTGGCCGTGAAATGCAGGTTACGGGCCCGCGAGTAATACCCCAAGCCTTGCCATAGGCGCAATACTTCATCTTCCGGTGCGTTTGCTAAGTCGTGTACCGTAGGGAACCGCTCCAGGAACTTCAGGTAATATGGAAGTCCCTGACGCACCCGCGTTTGCTGCAGGATTATCTCTGAAAGCCAGATGGCATAGGGGTCTGTAGTGTCACGCCAGGGCAGCGGGCGGCGGTGGCGTTGGTACCAGGCAAGAAGGGCATTACTGAAGAACGTGGGGGTGGAAGTGGCCATGGAAAGGCTTTAACATATTGGTATGCTGCTGGTAGGCAATGCGAAGGCCAGCAGATTTTTGCAGAAATAGTTTTATTTTGTGAAAAGGCCGGCTACCTTTGTGCCCCGATTTCAGGGTGCTGCAACCGGCAGTAAACGTTTGTACAAACATATTCATCTTTACTTAATTACCTTTAAAGTTTAAACAAGTGACTAAAGCAGAAGTTATATCAGAAATTGCGGATAAGACAGGGATTGAAAAATCTGATGTTGCGGCCACAGTAGAAGCGTTCTTCAAAGTGGTGAAAGATTCCATGGCCGATGGTAATAACATTTACGTGCGTGGCTTTGGAAGCTTTGTGAACAAGAAGCGCGCGAAGAAAGTAGCCCGCAATATTTCTAAAAACACCTCTATCATCATTGACGAGCACTTCATCCCTTCCTTTAAGCCGTCAAAAACCTTTGTTGCGAAGATCAAAAACAGCAAAAAGATCAAAGAACCGGTAGTTTCTTAGTACCTTTGCAGCCTTAATCATTTGTTTCATAAGAATTTCCGGAGTTCAAGCGTATGTCAAAAGGTCGTGTAGCCCTCATTCTTTCTGCCGTGGTGCTGGCTGTTTTGATGGCGTTGTTGCCGAAAGTCATTATCAACAAAGACAAGAAAGGCGAGTTTGCCGCTAACGGAGCCGCTGCCCCTGCCGCCCAGCCTGACCATGACCCCAACCATGAGGGCCATGAAGATCATGCGACAGAGACAAAACCGGCTGCTCCCGCAGATGCCCACGTAATGGCTACGCCCGCCCAATTGAAGGAGATCGCTGATTTGCGCATCAAGTTCAACCAGGCAGGGGCTGGACAGGGCAAAAGCAAGTTGGCAGAAGAGCTGGCCGTGAAATACGCGGCTATTGCCAAGCATGACAGCGCCGGTTATTTCTATGAGCAGGTAGCCCAGGTGAGACCAGGCGAGAAAAGCTTCCAGAAGGCGGCGGATGAGTATTTTGAGGCATTCACCTTTGCCGCTACCCAGGAACGTTCACAGGAACTGGGGGCCAAGGCACAGGGGCTTTATGAGCAAGTGCTGAAGAATAACCCCACCAACCTGGAGGCCAAGACCAACCTGGCTATGACCTATATCTCCAGCAGCACGCCTATGAAGGGTGTTACCTTGCTACGCGAAGTAATTGCCGCTGACCCTAAAAACGAGAAGGCCTTGTTCAACATGGGGCTGCTGTCTATCCAGTCAACTCAGTATGAGAAGGCGGTAGACCGTTTCAGGGAGTTGCTGGCGGTGAACCCTAATCACATAGAAGGCACCTTTTACCTGGGGGTGGCGTTAGCAGAGACAGGCAAGAAGGTGGAGGCCCAGAAATCTTTCATGAAAGTGAAAGAGATCAGCAAAAACCCAGAAGTGCAGGCCTCCGTTGACAGTTACCTGGAAAAGCTGAAAAGCGCCAATTAAAACAGAGTCAAAACATTTTTCACTTATAAAAAAACCATACTATGCCTTGCGGTAAGAAAAGAAAAAGACATAAGATCGCTACTCACAAAAGAAAGAAGCGTCTTCGTAAGAATAGACATAAGAAAAAATAAGGCCTAGCCTTTGATTCTGAAAGCCCACATTACCACCTTAGGTAATGCTGGGCTTTGGTATATTCTTCCACCTAACATCTAATACATTGAGTAACGAATTAATCATTAATTCTACTCAAGATGGAGAACGAATAGCCCTTCTGCAGGACAAGCGACTAGTAGAGTATCACTTCGACCGGAATGATACGAACTACTCCGTAGGAGACATTTTCCTGGGAACCGTGAAGAAAGTGATGCCGGGTCTGAACGCTGCGTTCATTGACATTGGCTACACCAAAGACGCGTTCCTGCACTACCATGATTTAGGAGAGAACATCAAGACTCTCAATAAATACGTGAAGACGGTGCAGACCCAGAAGAATACTTCTGCCCAGCTGACCCCTGTGAAGTTTGAGCCCGAAATAGACAAGCTGGGCAAGATGGCAGATGTCCTGAAAAAAGGGCAGCAGATCTTGGTCCAGATTGTAAAAGAGCCAATATCTACCAAGGGGCCCCGGCTTTCTTGTGAGATTTCCCTGGCCGGCCGGTACCTGGTGCTTGTGCCCTTCTCTAACACGGTAAGCGTGTCAAAGAAGATCGTGAGCAAAGAGGAACGCACACGTCTGAAACGCCTTATTTCTTCCATTAAACCGGAGAACTTTGGCGTGATCATCCGTACCGTGGCCGAAGGCCGCGAAGTGGCGGAGTTAGACAAAGACCTGCGCACCATGCTGACTACCTGGGAAGAAGGCATTGCTACGTTACGCACCGCTAAGGAGCGTGACAAAGTGATTGGGGAGCTAGGACGCTCCTCCTCCATGTTGAGAGACATTTTAAATGAAAGTTTTGACAACATCGTGGTGGATGACGCCAAGTTGTATGACGAGATCAAAACTTACATTGAGACCATTGCCCCAGACAAGCTGAAGATCCTGAAGCATTACTCGGGCAAGGTGAAGACCTTTGAACACTTTAACATTGAAAAGCAGCTGAAATCCCTTTTTGGGAAGACAGTGAGCATCCCCGGCGGGGGGTACCTGGTGATTGAACACACAGAGGCCCTGCACGTGGTAGATGTGAACAGCGGGAACAAATCCAACTCCGAAACGGACCAGGAAGCCACCGCGCTGAATGTGAATCTAACCGCGGCAAAAGAGGTAGCGCGTCAGCTGCGCCTCCGGGACCTGGGCGGAATCATTGTAGTAGATTTCATTGACATGAAGTCTGCCGAAAACCGGCAACGAGTGCAGGATGTGGTGAAGGAGGAAATGAAGAAAGACCGGTCTAAGTACACGGTGTTGCCCATCTCCAAGTTCGGCCTCATGCAGATCACCCGCCAGCGCGTACGGCCTGAGCAGAACATTGTAACCGGTGAGGTATGCCCTACCTGCGGAGGCAGCGGCAAGATATCCGCCAGCATTCTGGTAACCGATGAGATAGATCAGACCATTGAAGATCTGCTCACGCGCCAGAATCAAAAGAACATTACCCTGTACGTGCATCCGTTCTTGCACGCGTACTACACCAAAGGTATCCTCTCCAAACAGCGGAGATGGTTCCTGAAGCACTTCAAGCGGGTGAACGTGATGAAAGATACGGCGCTCGCCCTCACAGAATTCAAAGTGATGGATGAACACGGCGACGAAATTGAGCTGAAATCAGCGTATACTGAAGTAAATGGGTTACAAGACCGCGCAGTAGAAACAGAGTAAACCGTTTCCATTGCCAGCGATATAAAAGAAAAGCCCCCGTTGTGAAACAACGGGGGCTTTTTCGTGGAATGGGTTTTGGGTTTCAGGCCTTGTTCCAAAGAAACGGGCCTGAAACAGGGCTAGAACTTGATCCCGAAGTCAAGGGCGAACGAGCTGCTTTTCAGTTCTACCTTGTTGTCATTGAAGATACCGGAGTAGTGGTCGTCGTCCACGTCAGTAAGTCCGCGGTGGTAAGAGAGTCCGCCAAACAGCTTGGTGCTTTCCCCTAGGGCCCATTCTGCCCCGGCGCCCAACACGGCCCCAACCTCAAAGGTGTTGAACCGTTTGGTGAATTTGTCTCCTTCGCTGTCCACTTTCTTGTCGTTCACCTTGGCGGCCAGCATGGTGTTCAAAGAGCCCCCGGCCTGGAAATACAGGCGGGTGTCTGGGGCTACCTCATTGGTGAAAAGCTTCAAAGAAACCGGGATCTCCAGGTACTGGAGGCTGATGTCATCTGAGCCTTTCATCTGCGTGGTTCCTGTGCCACCGGCAGTAGGAATAGTGTAGTCATATGCTACCTCGCCCCCCTTGCCGTTATAGATAAGGCCAGAGCTGAAGGCGTAATTCGCCCCAAAGAAATAATCAGCAATGATGCCCATGCCAAATCCGGCGTCGGCGCCTTTGTTCTTGAAGTTGTACTGGTCTTTGGCAATGGTGCGGGTAGAGTTGATGGAGGGCGATACTTTCACCCCGATCTCTATTTGTGCAGTTGCTTTCTGAGAGCAGAACAGAAGGGCGGCCAAGACTAAGACCAAGGGTGTAAAACGAATCATCTTCATGAGGTAAGAGGGTATTAAGATTTAGTACGTTAAATTTGCTTAAAGATAAAGGAAGAAAAGGATGCGAGCCTACTTATTGCTGCTGTTTACTGTGTTGTTGTGTATTGGTTGTACAAAAAAAGAAACATGTGAAATTCCAGATGAGGTAGCCAGTCTTCCGGTAGACGTGAAAATAGACCGCCTGGAAGACCAGTTCTTCCAGATAAAGACCCTTCCAGAAATGCAGGCTTTCCTGCAGCAGCACCCTATGTTGCGCGACAAGTACCTGTTGCGTGACCGCTACCCCTCCCTAGACCATATGGCCCAGAACCTGCTGCGCCTGGCCACCGACACCAGCATCCATAAACTGGCGCGCCAAAGCAAGGAGCAGTTCGGTGACTTGAAAGACGTGGAGCAGGAACTGGAGACCGGCCTGAAATTCGTCAAGCATTATTATCCTTCGTTCCATATTCCGCAGGTGCAGACCTTTATCTCAGGCCTGAGCCGCGACCTGCTGGTGAGCGACAGCTTGATTGTGCTGGGGTTGGACTTCTTTATAGGCAAGAAGGCTGCTTTCCGGCCCCAGGCGCCCCAGTACATTCTGGAACGCTATGAGAAAGAGAACCTGGTGCCGTCTGTCATGCTGCTGGTTTCCAACAAGTTCAACAAGACCGACTTCGTGAACAAGCACATGCTGGATGAGATGATAGATTACGGCAAGTCTTACTATTTCACCCAGAAAATGCTACCCTGTACCCCAGACTCCTTGATTATCTGGTACTCTGGCCAGGAGCTGGCCGATGTGAAACACAACGAGGGGAAGATCTGGGCCCATTTCATTGAGAAAGGCCTGCTCTATGAAACCAGCCAGTTCATCATCAGGAAATACATTGGCGAGCGGCCCAACGTGCCTGAGATCAGTGCGCGTTGCCCTGGCCGGGTGGGGACCTGGGTGGGCTGGCAGATTGTACGCTCCTACATGGAGAACAACCCAGAGGTGACCCTGCAGCAGCTCATGGAGGAAAAAGACGCCCGCAAGATCCTGGACAGGTCTAAGTACAAGCCGCAGAAAAAGTAACCCTTTTGGTTTAGGGGCTGTTTTCACCAAAGCAGCCCCTAAACGTTTCCCTTCGTTTTCGCTAAGGCATGCACATTGCGCTGTTTCACCAGTACCACCACAACCCAGACTGCCCCGCCACGTGCCGGCATTACACGTTCATGGCAGAACTGGTGAAACGGCATAAGATTACGCTGATTACCTCCAATGCCTGGGAAAGCAAGCGCCTTACGCAATTATATGACTGGGTGCCGCCGGGGGTGGAACTTATCTCCATTAAGGCGCCCTATTCCAATTCCATGGGCGTGGTGCAGCGACTGCGGGCGTTTGGCTCGTTCGCTACGCATGCTTTGGTGAAAGGCCTGAAAATGCCTAAGCCAGATGTGATTTGGGGCGTTTCTACGCCCTTGACTACGGCCTGGGCCGCCGCGCAGGTGGCGAAGATCAGAAGAGTGCCCTGGGTGTTTGAGGTGCAGGATCTTTGGCCGTCTTTCCCCATCCAGATGGGCGCGGTGCCTTCAGCTTTCGCGCAACGCCAGTTGTACAGCCTGGAGCAGTCGTTGTACCGGCAAGCTGCGCACATTATTCCGCTGTCTACTGACATGGAGCAATACATTCTGGAAAAGGGCATTGCACCCCAGAAAATCACCACCCTGGAGAACGGCACGGAGATCCCCACGGCTTCCATGCCCTTGCGGCAGCAGGAAGCGCTTCGGGAAAAACTGGGCCTTCAGGGGAAACAGGTGGTGCTGTATGCCGGTACCTATGGCCGGGCGAATGATATGCCCATGTTGTTGAAAGCGGCGGCGTTGCTGCAAGACCAGGAGCAGATTTGCTTTGTCTTCACGGGCCAGGGTTTTGAGGCTCCTTTGCTGGAAGAAGCCGCTAAACGGCAGAAGAATATCAGGCTGCTTCCGCCGTTGCCGCGCCCTGACGTGCTGGCGCTTTTCTCCCTGGCGTCTGTGTCTGTGGTGTCATTTATTGACTTACCTGTGCTGAAAGCCAATTCCCCCGGAAAGCTATTTGATAGCCTGGCCATGGGTACTCCGGTAGTAGTCACGAACGCCGGCTGGACGAAGAACCTGGTGGAGACGCATGGCTGCGGTTGGTATGTGCCCGCCGGCGATGCCTCTGCTTTGGCCCATTCTTTGAAAAAAACCCTAGGAAACGAGCCGGAGCTGGCAGGGATGCGCGAAAGAGCTGCCCAGGAAGCCCGTTCAAAGTTTGACCGCCTGCAGATGGTACCCGTTTTAGAGGAGATTTTTGAGAAAGTGGCCCAGAAAAATGCCTGAACCCTCTGGTCTTCTTGGGTAACGCTGCTACCTCTTAGGTAACGCAAGCAACCTACTTACCGGAGGTGATGAATTGGATGGCTCTCTGGAGGACTTCATCTTCCCCTCTCTGCATACCGGCAATGGTGGGCTTTACCTCTATGTCTGGCACAATTCCGATGCGCTGCGTTTCTCGCCCATCTGGGTAATACACACCTAATCCTGACATGCTGGCTTTATAGCCTCCCGGAAAAGGAATATACACAATATTGCCGTCTGCACCGGCCGTTTGGCTACCCATGATGGTGACATTTGGGGCAGTCTGTAGGTTCATGGCTGAGAATTCCCCGGCGCTCATGGTGCCCTCGTTCACCAGTACTACCACTTTCCCCTGGTAGTGATTTTTGTTGTTCTTGCTGCCAGATTTCCAGGGGTAGTTGGGCCTGAAAACGCCCGGGTAAGAAAGGTCTGGATACGTCATGAGCGCGTAATGCGACCGCTCTGGTTTAAGGTAGGCTGCTACCGCATGGGTGATGGGCGTGGGGTATTCCCGGAGGTCCACCACAAGGCCCTTTGAGTGCAGAACTTCTTTCATGGCAGTGCTCACATCCTTGGCCACCAGATTGCCCATATGAAGGTATCCCACCTCTGCATTGAGCATTCGCCAGGGTTTTCCTTTTGCCGTTACACTATCTGGTTTGTACCCGAACCTGGCAAATTGGTGCCTTTGTATTTCTTTGGTTTGTTCAGTGCCATCTTTCTCAAAAGTAACCTGCAGGGAAGGGGTGTGGCCAGTAAACAGCACGGCGTGGACACGGCTTAATTTATAGGAGTAGTTAGAACCAGAGATGTATTTGAGGTTAGGCTTTAAAACCTCTTCTATGGGTTTGCCTTCAATCTTGGTGATCACGTCTCCTAGTTGAACGCCATCAGATTTCGCAAACCTCTCATGGTAGAAGCCTGTCACCAGCGCTTTCCCCTCCACAATCTTAAACTGGAAGGGCACATGGTAGTACCCAAAATACTGATACGTGTATTTGGTGCCGAAGAAATTATGCCCATCATGGATCCGGTTACTCAGTTCCAGCAGGGCCATTTGGTAGTCTACCGGCTTTGCCGCGTCCCTGAACTTGGGGATCATATCTGCCAGTACATGGTCCCAACTCTCACCTATGGCATATTTGTAAGGGAAAAAATAGTTGATGATGTTCCAGTACCGAAACAGAGCCACCAAACGGTATTCCTCTGCAGGCAGATCTGGTAAATCTTCATACAGCTTCTCGTTGGGGAAATAGGCCTGGGTTTTAAAAAACTTGTAACGGCGCTGGACATAATAATTTCTGCCCTGCGCACGGTTCTGCCTGATGTAATCTAATTGCTGAGAAAAGGTTGGGGTGAACGTGGTTGAGTCATGTATCCACTCAAATGTAATATTCCGCAGGAGGCTGTCAGGGAGGTTGTTGTCACAGCTGCCGCATCTTTTTACTTTCCCCAGTGAGGTTAGCCAGCCGGCATAAAGGTGACTTAGTTCTTGCCGGGTTCGGGCTTGCTTGACTGCTAGGATTTTGGCCATCAGCTCCGCATCCCAGTCGCGTTTGCCTTTGGCCACTTCTGGATGGTAATACTTCAGAAACCCCCAGACCTTGGCAAGGCTCTCCAGCTTCTGGTTTTCAGTGAAGGTGGGTTGGGCAAAGACGGTGAGGGTGGAAAAGCATAACAAAAAGAGCAGAAGCTTTTTCATGGAAAGCAGGGGAAGGAAGCGTTCATAAACTTGTAAAGGGTTTACAAGTGTTTGCTCCTGGCTAACGTTAGAATGTAAGAATTTTATATAGGATATATAATATTTTATAGATTTGCCTCTCCGCCTCCCTTGCCACGAGGAATACAGCTTTGCTCTCAGCTTTTACCCAAGAGTTAAAGCTTCCTTTTCACCAAAACAGCCTGAAAACAGTAACCTTACCCCAACTTGTTCTGCGGGTCATCTGGCTTGTTGGGCCAGTTCTTCTGGTAGTAGGCGCAGAAGTGGGTGAGCGGGCAACGCTCGCACTGGGGCGTGCGGGCCAGACAGATGTAGCGGCCGTGCAGAATAAGCCAGTGGTGTGCCTTGGGCACCAGGTCTACGGGAATGTGCTGAAGCAACTCTTTTTCCACCTCCAGCGGGGTTCTGGCCTTGGAACTTACCAAACCCAACCGTTTAGAGACCCTGAACACGTGCGTATCCACAGCCATGGCGGGCATGTTGAAGATTACCGAGGCAATCACGTTGGCGGTCTTGCGGCCCACACCGGGCAACAGCTGCAATTCTTCTATGGAAGAGGGCACCTCACCGGCAAACCGGTCAGCCAGCATGCGGCCCAGGCCTGCCAGGTGCTTGGCTTTGTTGTTGGGGTAAGAGATGCTTTTGATATAAGGGAAAATCTCCTCAGGCGTGGCAGTGGCTAAAACCTCCGGGGTAGGGTACACCTCAAACAAGCCAGGGGTGACCAGGTTCACCCGTTTGTCGGTGCACTGGGCACTCAAGACCACCGCTACCAACAGCTCATACGGGTTGCGGTAATCAAGTTCCGTCTCGGCCTCAGGGAAATTCTGGGTGAAATAAGAGATTAAATGGCGGTACCGCTCTGGTTTGCGCATAGTGTGTTCATTCTTTCTGCCGGTAAAGGTACGGCTTTGGTAAGAGGAAGTCTACTGGGTTTCTAGGAGAGCTTTAACGGGTGCCTGCGGGCCTGCCGGAACGATGCAGAAACAGAAAGCGCCAATCATGTGCATGACTGGCGCTTTCTGGTAAGGTCTAATAAAAGACTACTGTAAACTTAAACTTTTGGAGTAACTAATGATGGCATTGGTTACCCGCTCGCTTGGTTGGGTGAGCGCTTCCTCCAAGCTTAGCTGGGTGAGGAGCAAATCAGCACAGCATTCGGCCAGTTCCTGGTCTACCATCAAGGCTTCTTCCAGGGCTAGGCGTTGCTTTTTAGGCAGTTCGTTGTAAAGATACTGTACTAGATCATGTTGAGTAAAGGTTTTGGTCATAGGCTGTTTTATCATTGGACATTTTTTTACGCAGGTTAATTAACGCGTATCTCATTCTGCCCAAAGCCGTGTTGATGCTCACACCGGTAGCCTCTGCGATCTCCTGGAAACTCATGTCAGCGTAGTGGCGCATGATGAGCACCTCTTTCTGCGCGGCCGGCAACTGCTGGATCAGGTCTCGCAGGCGGGCATGGGTTTCCTCTTTGATCCGGATGGATTCCACTGATTCTTCAGAGAAGCTCAAGGTGTTAAACACATTGCTGCCGTCTTCCAACGTAATCATTGGGCTCCGTTTCTCCCGGCGGAAGTAATCAATAGCCAAATTATGGGCGATACGGCAGATCCAGGATGAAAATTTGCCTTCTTCGTTGTAACGACCGCTCTTCATGGTATGGATAGCCTTCACAAACGTCTCCTGCAACAGGTCTTCAGCGGTGTAGGTATCTTTTACTATAAGCAGAATAGTGGTATAAACCTTGCTTTTATGGCGGTTTACCAGTTCCTCAAATGCGCTCTCGTTACCAGCGATATACGACGTGACTAACGCCGAATCATTTAGCTGTACTGTATTCATCTAAATCTACAATTAAAGTAACGTAGAGGTTTATGCCATATTGTGAGGTTAGGTGATTAAGATGGGTTTTTTAGGATTACCAAATATAGAAAATAAGAGGTCCAAATGCAACGGGTGAAAAATATCTGAAAAATATTTTTTTTGGTTTTGGCCCTATCTGCAGAATCTACGCAGAAAGCCCCTGAACCTGAAAAATAAAAGTTCCTCAAATATCACACCAGTACAGCAGGCAAGCCCCTGAAACCGGGTGGTTCCAGAGGACAAAGGAAAAGGTTTTGGCTGGTTTTGTGGCAGGAAAAAAGAAAAATTTTCTGAAAAGTTGAAAATCGGCCTCCTAACCCCCTGATGGGCAGCGGTAAAGAAGAAGGCATCGCCCAGCGGGCGAAAGAGCGGCGTTTTTTGAAAATAAACCGAAAAGGAAGAGTGGGTGCCCCCAAACCTCCCTAATGGGAAAGAGGCCGTTTCTTGATCATGCCCCCAGACGTGTCATTGATGCTGTGCATGATGATGAACGCGCCGGGGTCCAGGTCGGTGATGAGCATCTTGAGCCGTTGTACCTCCAGGCGCGTGACCACGCAGTAAAGGATATCCACCTCTTCGCCTGAAAAACCCCGCTGGCCTTTGTAAATGGTTACGGCCCGCCCCAGCTGGGTTAAGATGGCCTGCCGCATGGTGTTGCTGTGTACCGAGACAATGGTCACGCCCGTGTACTCTTCAATACCGTTGATGATGAAGTCAATGGTTTTGGAGGCGGTCAGGTAGGTGAGCACCGAGTACATGGCCGGTTCTGCCCCTAACAAGAAGGCGGCGCCCAAGAACAGCACCAGGTTGATGATCAGGATCACGTCTCCAATGGTGAGGGTAGTGCGCTTGCTGAGGAGCAAGGCCAGGATCTCAGTACCATCCAGCACGCAGCCGCCCCTGATGGATAGCCCAATGCCCGCGCCCAGGAAGAAGCCCCCAAACACCGCCGTCAACAGCTTGTCATCTGTAATGCTGGGGAAGTCTACGGTGAGCAACAGCAAGGCCAGGCCTATCACCGCCGCCAGGCTTTTGAAGGCGAAGGAGCGCGCCACCAGTTGGTAGCCCGCAAAAAGGAAAGGCGCATTGATCAATAGGATCAAAAGAGGCAGCGGCACCCCCGTGCTCTTGGAGAGCAGCATGGAAAGGCCGGTCACGCCCCCATCAATAAAATGGTTGGGGATCAGGAACCCTTTGAGGCCCACGCCCGCAGAGCAAATCCCGAAACAGATAAGCAAGGTGTCGCGCAGGCTCCCCCACGGGCGCTTTATCTTGATGGCTGACAGGGCGGGCGGTAGCGGTGGATTCAAAACCTAGTGGTTTAGGAGGTTATTTAACCGGAGGCGAGAGCGCCTCTAACTGCTGGTTCACAGAGGCCAACTGCTTGTTGAGGCCGTTGTAGTAGGCCTCAATGCCCTTGCGCTCCGCCGGGGTGAGGTTGGCCTCTAGCAGGGCATTGCGCTGCTCCAGCAGGTGCACTATTTGCTCCAATAGCTGCAGCCGCTTCATTTGCGCGGTAGTATAAGTGATCTGCTGCTGGTTGTTGCCCGCCGAAACCACCTGTCCGTTGATGGTCGTGATCTTGATTTCGGTGTCGCCTACTACTTTCTTTTCGTGCTCTATGATGGTGGTATGGGTGAAAATGTCATCGGCTACCAAGACTACCCGCCCCTGCGGATTGACGGCATTCTTCTGCTTGAGGGTGTAGTTCTTGCCGTCTGGTAGGCGCACCTGTCCATTAGGCGAAACAACGGTGCCGTTCTTGTACTGGACGGGCTCCTGCAGTTCGTATAATTTCCCGCCTCTGTGCTGTACCAGTTTTCCCTGCTGCCAGAAGATGGTGTTGTCTTTGATGGTGGCCCGGGTGATGAGGGAGTCTGAGGTCTGCTGCGCGAGGGAAAAATGCGGAACGCAGCTCAGGGCCACACTCAGCAAGAGCAATGAGAACGAGTAGAGGAGGATTCTTTTCATGGCTGTACTTTTATCTGTTGCTGTAATACGGGATTTCCGGGCCAGATGATTGAAAACGGGCAGGCACAAAAAGCGGTTGCCTTGCCAGGTTTGTGGAGGGGTGCAGGTAGGTTCCTTGAAAAGTATAATTTATAACGCATCTTTAAGGCAAGGCAGGGCGTATAAACCAGTGTCTGCCACGCAAGTTTATCCTGGCGCAGAAGATAGGAGACGACAGAAACAAAGAAGTCTGATCGAAAAGGAAAATAGAGATTGTAAGCTTTTTAGATAAAAGGAAACAGGAATGACGAGCTTCTGTTTACTAAAGGCATTCACAGGCGAAGAGCTAAAGAACTAGGTCTTATTGGAAATAAAGAGGTGCGGCGGGTGACGTAGTGGTGTTGTTGGAATGCAAAACCGCCCACCTCTTTTTATTTTTTATTTCTAAATGGTACGTTACCGATACCAGAACCTCGCGTAGTTTACCATCTTCTTATAAAATATAAGGCATAAAAAGAGAAGCGGGCGTGGCACCACCACTCCCGCTTCTCTTTTTATGCCTTTTTGCCAATCCATACGGGCAGCTTCTTTGCCTTTCCGTTTTAGGAAGAATTTCAATAAAATAGGCTTAAATTGGGTTAAGGCTTTGCCAAAGGGACAGCCCAAAGTCCCATCTTCATTTGAAAAATATTGGCGATGCTGGCAGCTTTTTGTTTTGCCTGTTCCGCCATGGTGCCGGCAAATAAGTCATCCACGGTTTGGGTAAACAAGGCTATCCAGCGGGTGAAGTGCGCCCGCTCAATGGGTAAGGCCAGGTGCTTGGGAAAAGGTTGGCCTTTGTATGCCGTGGACCCGAAAAGCACTGTGCTCCAGAATTCGTACATGCGGGGCAGGTGGTGTTCCCAGTTCACCTTGGCCACCTCATTGAACACCGGGCCCAGCAACCCGTCCTGGTTCACGTTGTCATAGAAAGTATCTACCAGCAGGCGAATATCTTCCTCGGTCTGTATATCAAATTTTGTTTCTTCCATCGCTTCTCTTGGAGTGGTCTCTCCTGATTATGCCACAAGGTTACGCACGGCACCTGAAGAATGAAATGACCTTCATCACTTTAGGTTCCTCCTTTGCCTGCTTTTAAAGGGAAGTTCCCTGCAAACTAAGTGAGTAACTTCTTCTTGCACAGTAGCTAATTCTGTGTCCTCTGAAGCTGTATACGGCTATAAAGTATATCCGCTTTACAACACTGGTTGTCCCGGTTTCGCTATGAGGCAGCGAGGGAAGTTATATACTTCCCATCATAGTAGGACCAAGTTGCAAATGTGAACCATGGGGGTGGTTTTGTTGGGGAAGGCTTATCTATGCGGTCATGTGTTTCCCGGCTCCCTTCTGTAAATCAGGCGCAAAACGGAAGCGCGCAGTTCCTTCTCCCTCAGGGAGAAGGCTAGGATGAGGGGGAGTTGGTTCCTGACTGGAGAAGCCTTTGCTTTGAACCACCGCTGCCCCTCACCCTAGCCCTCTCCCAAAGGGAGAGGGAATTTCCCTTATCTTGCCTTTTCCCTTTCTTTAACTTTATCCCTTAGTTACCGAAGTAAATCCGCGCCATAGAAGGGAAACCTTGCACCATAGGAAGCCAAGACCTCACAGGTTTTCAAAACCTGTGAGGTCTGCTACCATTCCCCCACGCATACCCTATTCCAGCCTTTCGCTTGAGCGCCTAGCACTCGACCACCCCTGAGCGCGAGCGAAGCGGGCGGAGTAGAGGGCACAGCGCGAGGGCGGAAGGCGGGGCCTCGCGGCCGTGAGCGCTTAGCGGCACCTATGCAAAGAGCCGGTCGTGGATCAACGCTAGCAGCGGAAATGCCAAGGGAATATCATAAGGCATGCACTAGAACCGCCTCAAAAATAAAAAGCGGAAGGAAGAGCCGTCTAATCCATGGAGAAAGATACCAACCAGAACGCTACATCCAGTGAAAGGCATTTCCATCTGCGAACGTGAGACAAGGCAGTGCCTTGTCTCTACCAGGTAAGACCTGCTTAAAGCAGATTATCGCCTTTTTGTCATAAAGGCCAAAAAATCAGAAACCTGTTTCAATACCGCTGAAACACAGAAGAGGCCCGGCAGAATTATTTGCCGGGCCTCTTGTATCAATTCTATGGAAACGTTTTAACTATCTATTTCCACCAACTGGCATTTCTCCAGCCAGCCCAGGGCGTCAGTTTCTGAGGTGAAGCCTTCAAAATCTGCTCCCTGGCCATACCAGGGCAGGGCCCGCATTTGAGTCGCCTGGACATTGGTTTCCGGGTCGTTGGCGTGGGCCGGAGAAACCAAGTACGCCACGTGGGTAAGTTGCCGCAGCTGGCCATGCAAGGCTGGGAAAAAACTCTCCCTGAGCCAGGTGACGTCCTCCGCCGAAAGGGGGCCGCGGCTCCTGACATCAAATAGCCAGTAACGGGCCTTGGTATCCTGCGCTAGTTCCAGTACCTGCTGGTAAACCTCACGGGTAGTAAAGGCATACACAGGTTGGGGCCACCGTAAAAACAACACATCCAGGTCAGGGCGGTAAGTAAGTGCAATGGCGTCTAAAAACAATGGAGACATAGCAAAGCGGTTATTTAAAGTAAACTTACAAAGATTGCGCAAAGAACGGCAGTAGAAGACACAGATTGTTCTCCTCAGCGCAAGTATATAGACAACATCTATATTTCAGAATCGTTCGCTTGAATGCGGTTTTAAAGGCGATACGCAGAAAAATGCAATATCTTTGCTTCCTCATTTTCTTGACCCTGTGGCAGCATCTACCCCTTTCCCTGAAGAGCAGCATGACCCGTATGCCGTTCTGCGCATCCCTGAGTTCAGGCTTTTCGTGTCGGCGAGGTTTTGCATTACGCTGGCCATGCAAATCCAGGCGGTGGTGGTGGGCTGGCAGATCTATGACATCACCAAAGACCCGTTCTCGCTGGGCTTGATTGGGCTGGTAGAGGCTATTCCTTCTATCACAGTGGCGCTGTATGCCGGCCACGTGGCCGATATCGTGCCCCGAAAGCGGATCATCATCACGGTGCTCAGCGTGCTGCTTTTCTGTTCGCTGGCCCTATTGTTCTATACCCTTGACCTTGGGAAAGTGCTGCATGCTTTTGGTACGCTCCCTATCTACTCGGTGATTTTCCTGAGTGGGATTGCCCGCGGCTTCATGGGGCCAGCGGTTTTCTCGTTCATGCCCCAACTGCTCCCCGACCGGAAACTGTACGCCAACGCCATCACCTGGAGCAGTACCACCTGGCAGGCAGGCTCGGTGGCAGGCCCGGCCATTGGCGGACTGGTGTATGCCTTTGGCGGGGTGACGGCGGCCTTTGGCGTAGATGCGTTTCTGGTGTTGCTGGCGCTGCTCTTGTATGGGTTCATCGCCGGACGGGCCTTGCCGCCCAGTCAAGGCCCTAAACTCAAGATCAAGGAAAGCTTGCAGACGGGACTTCGGTTTGTGTTCGGGAACCAGATCATCCTGAGCGCCCTGGCCCTGGACATGTTTGCGGTACTCTTCGGGGGCGCTGTGATCCTGCTTCCTGTGTTTGCCTCTGATATTCTGGAGACCGGGCCGCAGGGACTGGGTCTGTTGCGCTCGGCGCCGGCTATTGGCTCCGTGACTATGGCCTTGTTTATGGCCTACCGGCCCATCACGTTCCAGGCCGGTAAGAAAATGCTGTGGGCCGTGGCGGGTTTCGGGGCTTGTATCATTGGGTTCGGTTTGTCAGAGTTGTTCTGGCTGTCTTTTGGCTTGCTGCTGTTAAGCGGCGTGCTGGACAGTATCTCGGTGATCATCCAGTCTACGCTGATTCATACCCTCACCCCGGAACACATGAAAGGCCGGGTCTCCAGTGTGAACAACATCTTTGTGGGTTCCAGCAACGAGATAGGCTCCTTTGAATCGGGCTTGGCCGCCAAGCTGATGGGCGTAGTACCTTCGGTGGTGTTTGGGGGCTCCATGACGCTGCTCATTGTCGCCTTCACCGCCTGGAAAGCAGATAAACTCCGGAAGCTGAGCTTGTAAAACCTCTTGGATAAGTAATAACCGACACTCCCTGTTTTATGCCTCTTTCAGTGAAAAGGAGCCTGAAACAGGGAGTGTCGGTTATAGAAGTGCCGCCTTTCGTGGCAGGCCTCTTTTTCATTGGCGCTTTCTCTGGCGCGAGTCTCCAGACTCGTGCCTACGGATAAGGGGTGATCTCCAGACTACCCTCGCTGCACCGCAGCGAACCCACGCATTGCCAAGTTCTATGGCCCAGATATAAATCAACCTCATTCCAACTCAGCAATCTTACCTGTGGTTCCCGGCGAGTCTGGAGACTCGCATCATCCTTTGTCACGAGACTTTAGTCTCGCGCCAGTTGGTTTATTTAAACCTGTGAGGTTTTGAAAACCTGTGAGGTTTTCAAAACCTCACAGGTTTTCCTTTTAGGCCCCTTTTCTTAGAAACAGGCCTTAAACGCTTTCTCTTAGCTCCCATCACCACAAAACCAAGGAGCATGTGCCGTTATTCCTCTTCCCCGGCGTTCTCCTGCATGGCTAGCAAGTTATGCGCTCCTTTCACGGCTATCTGAGTAGAGGTTTGCAGCTCAGCGGGCAGTGCTACTTCCACAAAGCCATTGCCCTTGAGGCCCGTGGTGACCTCTATGCGCTTGAACTGGTGGTTGGGGTTGCCTACAAAGATGTACGAAGCGCCTTCGAACTGCACCAGGGCGCTCTCCGGTAGAGAAGTCACGGTTCTGGCTTTGGTTTGGATGGTGGCCGTGACGTACATGCCGGGCAGGAGTTCGTGCTCATTGGCGTGGGCCAGGTGGGCGTGGACGGGAATGGTTTTGTCGCCTTCCACGCTGTGGCCTACCAGCAGGATCTTAGCGGTGCGGGGCGTAGGATCATTGGCGAGGGTATAGGTAAGAGACTGGCCCTTCTGCAGGTACGGCACGTCTTTCTCGAAGGCGTTCAGTTTCAGGTGCAGGTCATCAGTGTTCACCAACTCAAAAAGCACGTCTGAGGGATTCACCATCTTGCCCACGTTAGCCATGGTGTTCTTCACGAACCCGTTGATGGGCGAGAGCACGCTGATAGTGCGGTTGATCTTGCCGTTCTGCAAGCGCGCCGGGTTGATGTTGATCATGAGCAGTTTCTCTTTGAGGGCGGCCAGGCTGTTCAGCAAGACTTCCCGCTCCGTCCTGATCTGCTGCAGGTTCTTGAGGGCACCCACTTTCTCCTGGGTCAGTTCCTGCTGGCGTTGCAGTTCCAGGTTGGCCAGTTGCAGGCGGGCCCGGGCGTCTAAATAATCTTGTTGCAGTTGCACGTAGTCCTGGTGTTGGAGGGTGGCAAGCACCTGTCCTTTATTCACGTGCTGGCCCGGCAGCAGGTTCAAGGTCTTCACGAAGCCCCCGTACGGCACCGACACGCTCACCATGCTGGTGGGGGGCACGTCAATCTCGCCGGAAAGCTGGAGGGTGCTGCCTAGTTGCTGCTGGGATGCCCCGCCCAACTCAATGCCAGCGTTCTGCATCTGCTGCGGGGTAAGCGTGAGAACGCCTTCGGCAGGGGCCGATGTAGTGGTGGGGGCAGCCGCTGTTTCAGGGTCTTTTTTCTCAGAACACGCTGAAACCAGGAGGAGTGCTGCCAGGGATAAAGTATAGAAAGATGCTTTCATGATTATTGGCCTCCTAAGTACTGGAGTTGATAAAGGTTTACTTGATAGTCCAGCAGGAGCTGGAGGTAGTTTTGCTGGGTGCGCAGCTGTTGGTCGGCGGCCTGGAGGTAACTCAGGTAACTGACTTCACCGCTGCGGTAAGCTTTGTTGGCTTGGGTGAGGGCCAGGCGGGCGTTGGCCAGCACCTGTTGCTGGTAGAACCGCAGGCTCTGGCGCAGGCGCGCATGGTTTTCCTGGGCTGCCTGCCATTGGGCCTGCAACTGGTGCTGCTGGTTCTGAAGCGTGGCCTGGGCGGCTTGTATTTCTAGCTGGGCGGCTTTCACGCGGCTGTTCTGCGCCCCCCGGAACAACGGAATAGCCAGCCCGGCCTCCACGCCCTGGAACCGCTGACTGCGGTCTGCGGCCGTTTCTGTGCGTCCGTTGAGTTCATAAGTGCCAATCAAAGACTGGTTGAAGTAGCCCAGCATGAGGTCGGGGGCCAGTTTGCTTTTCTCTACCTGCCGTTCCCGGTCTGCCACGGTGATTTGCTGCTGGTACACCTGCAACAGCGGGTGGTTTTCCTGGGCCAGGAGTTGGGCGGGCAAGCTGTCGGGTTGCAGGGGTTGGGGAAGAATCGCCAATGGCTGCGGGGCCTGCACCAGCGCGTTCAATTGCGCCTGGGCCACGGCCAAAGCCGCCTGGTTCTGCCGAAGCCGGTCAGAGAGTTCCAGACGTTGGGTGGTGGCGGTGGTTTTTTCCAGCAGACCCGTCTCCCCGGTTCTGAACCTGACCTCGGCGGCTTTCTCCAGTACCTGGAAGATGCTGTCTTGCCGCTGCAACAGCGTTTGGGCCTGGTGCAGATACGCCAGTTGCGCGTACGCCTGCTTTACCTGGAACACCAGTTCATGCTGCTGCAGGCTCAGTTGCCCCTGGCTCAGGTTCTTCTGTTCCTGCAAGAGCTGGCCCTGCGCCTTCCAGACCGTGGGGAACGGAATGGTCTGGCTCACGCCCAGACGGTTGTCGGTGACGGGGCTGTTGAGTTGGCCGTGCTCGTAGAGGATTTCAGTCTTGGGCAGATCCACGGCGGTTTTCTGCAGGGCTCCGCGCACCTCCACTTCTAGGGCGGCGCTTTTGAGCTGTTGGTTGTTTTGCCGGGCCAGGTCTAGCACTTGCGTCAAAGTCATGGGCTGCGGAACAGCAGGGGCCTGCGCCCGGGCTTCCTGCGGCAGCAGGAAGCCCAGCGGCAATAGCCACAACAGCGCCGCCTTGCCCGTTTTGAAGCCCTTTTCTGAAAAGTA
This sequence comes from Rufibacter glacialis, assembly GCF_008271745.1. Taxonomy (GTDB): domain Bacteria; phylum Bacteroidota; class Bacteroidia; order Cytophagales; family Hymenobacteraceae; genus Nibribacter; species Nibribacter glacialis. The sequence continues at coordinate 277,038 of NZ_VKKZ01000024.1, forward strand.
GTACAAAATGGGCAGCACCACCAGCGTGAGCAGCGTGGCGGAGATCAGCCCACCGATCACCACCGTGGCCAGGGGTTTCTGTACTTCGGCCCCGGCCGAATTGGAGAGGGCCATGGGCAGGAAGCCCAGCGAGGCCACCGTGGCCGTCATGATAATAGGGCGTAGGCGCGCGGCCGTTCCCTCCCGTATGATTTGTTCCAGGTTGGTCATGCCACCGGCTTTTAGTTGGTTGAAATAGCCTATCATCACAATTCCGTTGAGCACCGCCACCCCGAAGAGCGCAATGAAGCCCACGCCCGCCGAGATGCTGAACGGCATGTCGCGCAGGAGCAGGGCCAGCACGCCGCCAATGGCGGAGAGCGGAATGGCCGTGAACACCAGAATGGATTGCTTTACTGATTTAAAGGCGAAGAACAGGAGCACGAAGATGAGCGCCAAGGCCAGCGGGACTGCCACCGAGAGCCGTTCCTTGGCCTCCAGCAGGTTCTGGAACTCGCCGCCGTAGGTGATGGTGTAGCCGGGCGGCAGCTTGATCTGGGCGTCTATCTTCTGCTGGATCTCCGTGACAATGCTTTGCACGTCCCGGTTACGCACGTTGAACCCAATGGTGATGCGGCGGCGGGTGCCGTCGCGCTGGATCTGGTTGGGGCTGTCTTTCATCTCCACCTTAGCAATGTGCTCCAGCGGAATCTGCAGGCCGGCCGCGTTGCTCACGTACAGGCGCTGCACATCTGAGATGTCCTGGCGGTTCTGCTGGTTCAGGCGCACCACCAGGTCAAAGCGTTTCTCGCCCTCATAGACCTGGCCGGCCACTTCGCCGGCGAAGGCCGCCGTCACGGTGCGGTTCACGTCCTGAATGGTGAGGCCGTAGCGGGCTATCTGTTCCCGGTCATAGGCCACCACCACCTGCGGCAGGCCGCTCATCTCCTCAATGTACAGGTCTTGGGCGCCTTCAATGGGTTGTACCAGCTTGCCTATTTTCTGGGCGTATTTGGCCAGTTGGTCTACATCATCGCCGTAGATCTTGAGCACCACGTCTTGCCGCGCACCGGTCATGAGTTCGTTGAAGCGCATCTGAATGGGCTGCTGCACCCCAAAAGAGGCCTGCGGAAGATGTGCTTTCAGCACGGCCGACATTTTCTCGGCTAGTTCTACGCGGGTGCTGGCACTCGTCCACTCGTCGCGCTCCTTGAGCACCACAATCATGTCGCCCAGTTCCACGGGGTTGGGCTCGGTGGGTACTTCGGCGGAGCCGATCTTGGTGACCACTTTCTCCACCTCGGGAAATTTTTCCTTGAGCACCTGTGACGCTTTCTGCACGACCTTGATGGTCTCATTGAGCGAGCTGCCGGTGAGCAGGCGGGTTTCTATGGCAAAATCCCCCTCGTCCAGCGATGGGATGAACTCGCCGCCCATGCGCGTGAAAAGAAACACCGAGACCACGAAAAGAGTCAGGGACACGCCCAGTACCAGCCCTTTGGCCTTGAGCGCCGCGGAGAGCAAGGGCTGGTAGGCCCGGTTGATGGCATTCATGATGCGGTCAGAGATGTTCTCTTTGTGCACGGTCTTGCGGCTCAGCACCAGCGAGGCCATCATGGGCACGTACGTCAGCGAGAGCAAAAAAGCACCCAAAATGGCGAACGAAACGGTTTGGGCCATGGGTTTGAACATCTTGCCCTCAATGCCCACCAGTGCCAGAATGGGCAGGTACACAATCAGGATGATGATCTGCCCAAACGAGGCGAAGCCCATCATCTTGCCCGCTGAGCTTTTTACCTCCTCGTCCATCTCTTGGCGCGAGAGCTTCTGGATGCCCAGCGCCGAATAGTTGCTGACGTGGATGCGGTGGATGACGCTTTCCACAATGATCACGGCCCCGTCTACAATCAGCCCGAAGTCCAGCGCCCCCAAACTCATCAGGTTGCCAGACACCCCAAACACGTTCATGAGCGAGATGGCGAACAGCATGGCCAGCGGAATCACCGAGGCCACCACCAAGCCCGCCCGCCAATTGCCCAGCAACAGCACCAGCACGAAGACCACGATCAAAGCGCCCTCGGCCAGGTTTTTCTGCACGGTGTTGATGGCGCGGTCTACCAGTTTGGTGCGGTCCAGGAAGGGTTCCAGCTCTACGCCCGGCGGCAGGGTTTTCCTGATCTCCGCAATTTTATCTTTCACCCGCTTGATCACCTCTGACGAATTCTCACCCTTGAGCATCATGACAATGCCGCCGGCCACCTCGCCTTTCTCGTTCACCATAGCACCGTACCTAATGGCCGAACCCTCGCGTACCTCGGCCACGTCTCTGATAAGCACCGGGGTGCCGCTGGCGGTGTTGGTGACCACAATGCGGCCAATGTCTTCGGGGGTTTTCACCAGGCCCTCGGTGCGGATGAAGTAGGCGTTGGGATCTTTCTCAATGTAGGCGCCGCCCGCGTTAGCGTTGTTCTGCTCCAGGGCGGTGAAGATCTGACCAATGGTAAGGTTAAAACTGCGCAGCTTCTCTGGGTTGATGGCCACCTCGTACTGCTTCAGCTTGCCGCCAAAACTGCTGACCTCGGCCACGCCGGGCGTGCCCAGCAACTGCCGCCGCACAATCCAGTCTTGGATGGTACGCAGCTCGGTGGCGTTGTACTTGCTTTCATAGCCCGGGGCCGGTCTTAGCTCATACTGGTAAATCTCGCCCAGACCACTGGAGATAGGCGCTAGGGTGGGAGTGCCCATACCCTCGGGGATCTGTTCACCAGCCTCCCGCAGCTTCTCCGTGATCTGCTGGCGGGCCCAATAGATATCGCGGCCCTCGTCAAAGACCACCGTGACCAGAGAAAGCCCGAAACGGGAGAATGACCTGATCTCCGTGACGCCCGGCACGCTGGCCACCGCTTGTTCCACGGGGAAGGAGATGAGCCGTTCTACTTCCTGTGCGCCCAGAGACGGTGACACGGTAATGACTTGTACCTGGTTGTTGGTGATGTCTGGCACGGCATCAATGGGCAGGCGCTGCAGGTTGTACACCCCCCAGGCCACCAGGGCCACCGTGAACAGCCCCACAATGAGCTTGTTCTTGATGGAAAAATCTATAATCTTCTGTAACATGTTCTTGAATAAATCCAGAGCTGCCTACCTCCTGTGGGAGGCAAAAAGCAGCAGAAGAAAAGCCCGTACCCTCAGCTTAAAGCCTTGGCTGCCGGGACATGGAATACTGATTGGGATTGGATAGTTGTTGGCGCTTCCGCGCGCAAGAATTGCTTTTGCTGCAATGTCTTCTGCGCTGCCAAGCGTTTTGGTTTGGGGGCTGTTTTAGGAAAAAAGCCTTGAAACGTGCCTATGGGTTTCTAATGCCTGAAGCAAGTTGCCCCCGAAACACAGCAGCAGAGATGCGTGGCCAGCTGCCCTTTTACAAGACAGGAACAGCGTAGCGCATTTGCCGGAAAATCAGCAAAACTATCCAGGAAGAGGGGTTAGGCCAACTGGGGCGGTTGCCAGATGCTGCCCGTGAAGAAATCAGGGACAGAAGGCGTGAAGAGGGTGTATTGTTGGGGTTCCTGCAGGTCTAGCGCCCGCAGCGGGGATTGCAGCAAGGGCATGGCCACAAAGAAGTCGTACGCCGAGTTGCCTAGCTGTTTAAGCGGAAGTTGGTCATGGTTCTCTGACCGGGTGTTTTCCTCGCCCTGGTAATGCATGTCCAGGAAGTCCACAAACCGCAGCGGCCCGTTCAGGGCCTGGTGGGTCTGGTAATGCTGCAGCAGGAAAGAGATTTTGGAAAGCTCATGCAGATCAGAGTTGGGCAGCAGAGAGCCCAGGAACAGGTAAGCCGCAAAAAAGATAACTCTGAGTCTCAAGGTGCTGGAGGTGGAACCGCAGCAAATATAGGTAGTCCAACCGGGTTTTGGTAATGGTTTGTGGGAAACAGGCATTTTCTGGATAGCCTCCTTGGCGGAAGCCCTTCTTCGGCTTGCCAAACGTAGCCACAGGTAAGATGCCTTTGGTTTAGAGGCCGTTTAAAGAAAACAGGCCTTAAAAGACCATCCGCCGCTAAATTTCCTGCTTTTCTATTCTTAGCGGTGGAATGAGGCAAGACTACCACAACCACTGGCTTAACGGGGCATCCTGCGTAGAAATCTATTTTCCTCATTAGGCTTGAAAAACCACCAGCGGGTTTCCAGGCTGTTTTGGGAAATGGAGCCTGAATGTAAATAGATCCTAAACAAAGAGGCCCTGCTGAAATGCTTCAGCAGGGCCTCTTCTTGCTAGTGAGCGATTTTGTTATTTCTTGACAACCAGCTTAGCGGCTTTGGTGGCCGCGTTTTTGGCTTTCTTAGGACGGCTGTTGCCGAAAGAGCCTTTGCTGATTTTGCCTTTCTTACTTTTTACATCTCCTTTTCCCATGGTGGTACTACTTTAACTGTAAGTGAAACAATAGGTGATAGGTTCTCTCATGCGAGAGGGACGGCAAGAAAGTTACAAAGTTTACGTAATAACCGCAAGTTTCTTGTTTGGCGTTTCCGGGAGATGGTTAGAAAAGGAGCTTATAACCGGCTGGGAATGGACCTTCTAAATCCGGTTGCGTATGCCTACCTTTGCGGTTTGGCCTCCGCTTGTTTTAAACCCGGGGAAACAGAATTATTCTGCCGCGGTTGTTGTTCTGGAGAGGCTATAATTTCTTATGACAGAAGATCTCATTCAACAAGATTCAGCAATAGACGCACTAGACGCCCGCGAGAACATCATCATCAAGCGGGCCCGCGTCCATAATTTAAAGAACCTGAGCGTGGCCCTGCCCCGCAACCAGTTCATTGTGGTCACCGGGCTGTCCGGGTCAGGCAAGTCATCATTGGCGTTTGACACGCTTTACGCCGAGGGGCAGCGCATGTACGTGGAGAGCTTGAGCTCCTACGCCCGCCAGTTCCTGGGCCGTATGGACAAGCCCGACGTGGACTACATCCGAGGCATCAGTCCGGCCATTGCCATTGAGCAGAAGGTGAGTATCCGGAATAACCGCTCCACGGTAGGCACCAGCACCGAGATCTACGACTACCTCAAGCTGCTGTACGCCCGCATCGGCAAGACCATTTCCCCCGTTTCTGGCCAGGAAGTGAAAAAAGACACCGTTACCAGCGTGGTCGATTTCCTGATGACCTTGCCAGACGGCACCCGCGTCATGATCCTGGCGCCGTTGCAACGTTCCCCGGAGCGCAAACTGAGCAAAGAGCTGGACTTGTTGCTGCAGAAAGGCTATTCCAGGGTGATGCTCAACAATGAGCCCTTCTTTATTGAGGAGCTCATTGGTGAGGGCAAGCCCGAGCCCAAAGGCAAGGTGTTCATTCTCATTGACCGCACTGTGATCAAGCAGGATCAGGAAGACGAAAGCCTCCAGATGCGCCTCGCCGACTCGGTGCAGACCGCTTTCTACGAAGGCCACGACGAGTGCCACATCCACCTGGGCGAGGAAACCCGCGTGTTCTCTAACCGCTTTGAGCTGGACGGAATGGTGTTCGAGGAGCCCAACGTGAACTTCTTCTCCTTCAACAACCCGTACGGCGCCTGCCAGACCTGCGAAGGCTGGGGCAGTGTGCTGGGCATAGACCCGGATCTGGTGATTCCAGACAAAAGCCTCACCGTGTATGAAGGAGCCATCGCGCCCTGGCGCACTGAGAAGCAGAACGAGTGGCTGCAACCCTTGCTCAAGAACGGCGTGCGTTTTGATTTCCCCATCCACCGGCCCTACAACGAACTCACCGAGGAACAGCAGGAACTGCTCTGGAAAGGAAACAAATACTTTGGCGGGCTGACTGATTTCTTCAAGCACATCTCGGCGCAGACGCACAAGATCCAATACCGCGTGCTGCTGAGCCGGTACCGTGGCCGCACCGCCTGCCCAGATTGCAAAGGGTCACGCCTGCGCAAAGACGCGGGTTACGTGAAAGTAGACGGCAAAAGCATCACTGATCTGGTGCTCATGCCCGTGACCAAAACCCTGGAGTTCTTCCAGACCCTGAACCTGAGCGCCCATGACATGGCCGTGGCCGATAGGCTGGTGACGGAGGTGACAAACCGTCTGAGCTACCTCACCCGCGTTGGCTTAGGTTATTTGACCTTGAACCGGCTTTCTAATACTTTGTCAGGGGGCGAGAGCCAACGCATCAACCTGGCTACCTCATTGGGGAGTGCGCTGGTGGGTTCCATGTATATCCTGGATGAACCCAGCATCGGGCTGCACCCCAAAGACGCCGACCAGCTCATTGGCGTGCTCCGCAGCTTGCAGGAAATGGGCAACACCGTGATTGTGGTGGAGCACGAGGAAGGCATGATGGAAGTCGCTGACCAAGTATTGGACATCGGCCCCGAGGCCGGTTCCGGCGGCGGGAACCTTATGTTCCAGGGCACCTTTCAGGAATTGCTCAAGAGTGATACCTATACCGGGCGTTACCTGAGTGGCCGCATGGAAGTGTCGGTGCCGGCGCAGCGCCGGCCGTGGCGCAACTGCGTGGAAGTACACGGCGCCCGCGAGAACAACCTCAAGAACGTGACCGCCAAATTCCCGCTCAACATCATGACCGTGGTCACGGGCGTAAGCGGCTCGGGCAAGTCTACGCTGGTGAAGAAGATTTTGGCTCCGGCGCTTATCAAGTCCTTAGGCGGCCACGCCGATGCCACGGGTAAATTCGATAAACTCTCCGGTGATATCAACAAGGTAGCACACGTGGAGTTCGTAGACCAGAACCCCATTGGCAAGTCGTCGCGCTCTAACCCGGTGACCTACGTGAAAGCCTATGACGCCATCAGGACGATGTACGCCGATCAGCCGCTGGCCAAAGCCCGGGGGTTCAAGCCGTCGCACTTCTCTTTCAACATTGAGGGCGGCCGTTGCGAAGTATGCCAGGGCGAGGGCCAGGTGAAGATTGAGATGCAGTTCATGGCCGATATCTACCTGACCTGCGAGGCCTGCGAAGGCCGGAAGTTCAAGCAGGACATCCTGGACATCCAGTACCACGAAAAGAACATCTCTGAAGTGCTGGACATGACCATTGACGACAGCCTGATCTTCTTCAAAGACCAGCCCAAGATCCTGGAGAAACTGAAGCCGCTGCAAGATGTAGGCTTGGGTTACATCCGGTTAGGGCAAAGTAGCAACACCTTGTCGGGCGGGGAGGCACAGCGCGTGAAACTGGCGTCTTTCCTGACCAAAGGCTCTACTCCGCACAACGGCAATATCCTGTTCATCTTTGACGAGCCCAGCACCGGTCTGCACTTCCATGACATCAACAAGCTGCTCACGGCCTTGAATGCCCTGGTAGAGAACGGCAACACCGTGCTGATCATTGAGCACAACATGGACATCATCAAATGCGCCGACTGGATCATTGACCTTGGCCCGGAAGGCGGCACCAACGGCGGGCACCTGCTGTTTGAAGGCACCCCTGAGGAACTGGTGAAGCAGGAAGAAAACCACACCGGCCGGTATTTGAAACCAAAGTTATAAATCTGTTTAGCGGTCTTTTTTGAGAAATAGGGGGTAAAAACGGCTGAATTTTATTTAGACCTGTGAGGTTTCCAAAACCTCACAGGTCTTTTCGTTTGAATGAATCTGAAAGGCTGCGGAATATTTGTAAAACATAAACCGTAGCGTCGTTACACTGTAACGACGTGGTTCTACGCAGCAAAAACGCCTCAATCTTCGCCAAGATCGTTCTTCGCGCCCGGGAACCACTAGGTTATCTGGCAGGACGGCTTTATTAGGGAGAGGCGCGGCTTGTTTCATGGAGACCCGTCGTTACAGTGTAACGACGCTACGATTTCTGTTTTTACAGCTTCAAAGCTTTCCTTCTCTCTACCTCTCATTCCCCAGCGCATTTTCCACCGGCGTAACAAATCCATCTCATTCTGGTTGACTATATTGCCATGGTGGCGTATAGCTGCCTGTGCCATTTGCTTCACCAACTTAGCCCAGAATGAAGGAACTCACCGCTCCTCTTCCTATCCGTAAGCTTTCCCTTTCCATTGGCATCATCTGCCTGTTCCACTTTTGTGGGCTCATCGGGTTCTACACCCCGTACCGCGAATGGTTCCTGGGCAACACGCCGTTGAACCTGATCCTGGCCACGGGCCTGTTGTTTTGGAACCACCAGGGCCTCACCGCTAAAATGGTGCTAGGCACGGTGGCCGTGTTTCTGGTGGGCTTGACCGCGGAAATCATTGGCGTGGCCACGGGAAAGGTGTTTGGGGCCTACCATTACGGTGATGCGTTCGGGTTCAAGTTCCGGGAGGTGCCATTGGTGATTGGTATGAACTGGGCGGCTTTGTGCTTTGCGGCGGCGGCGGTAGTCAACCAATGGCAGAAACCTTATCTGGTGAAGGCGGCGGTGGCGGCGGCTATTCCGGTGAGCATCGATTTCCTGATTGAGAAGGTCTGTGAGACCTTTGACTTCTGGTACTGGCACGGAGGCAGTCCGCCTTTGCAGAATTACCTGAGTTGGTACCTGTTCAGTTTCCTGTTTGCATTGGTGCTCATTCCGTTGCTCAGGAACTCCCGCAACCGGTTTGCGCCCTATTTTCTGCTGGTGCAGTTCGTGTTTTTCCTGCTGCTCAACTTAGCTGAACTGGTGTATGGCCGCTAGCCCTATGACGTATGACTACATCATTGCCGGGGCCGGGGCCGCCGGCCTTAGTCTGGTATGCCATCTGTTGGGCCACCAGAACCTCCAAAGTAAGCGCATCCTGCTCCTGGACCGGGACCTGAAACAAACCAACGACCGCACCTGGTGCTTCTGGGAAACCGGCCAAAGCCCATTTGAAAGCTGCCTTAAAAGCCAGTGGGCCAAATTGCACTTCCATTCCCCCGCGTTCTCCGCGTTGCTGGACATCAGCCCGTACCGGTACAAAATGTTGGACAGCCTCTCGTTTTACCAGCACTGTTTTGAGTTGATCAAGCGGTTCCCAAACGTGGAGTTCCGACAAGATGAGCTTCTGGCCTTGGAGCCTTCTGGATTGGTGCGGGGGAAACAGGCGGTGTACCAGGCAGCGTACGTGTTCAACAGCGTGCTCTTCCAGATCCCTAAACTGCCGCAGAAGCATTACCTGGTGCAGCATTTCAAGGGTGTTTTCATTAAGACAGCCGCTCCCGCCTTCAATCCTGAGGAACCTACACTCATGGACTTCCGGGTGGCCCAGCACCAGGATTGCCGCTTTATGTACGTCTTGCCCATCAATGCCTACGAGGCGCTGGTCGAATACACCGGTTTCTCTGAGGCAGCGCTGGCGCCGGAAGCATATGACCAGGAACTGCAAGCGTACCTTCGGGATTTCCTCGGCATTACCCAGTATGAGATCACCCATGAAGAATTCGGGATCATTCCCATGACCGATGCCCCTTTTTCCAAAGGGAGCGGACGGGTGGTAAACATTGGAACGGCGGGCGGCGCCACCAAGGCCTCTACGGGGTATACCTTCAGCTTTATCCAGCGGCAGTGCGCGGCCATTGCCAAAAACCAGGCGCAGGGCAAGAAGCCGTTGGCGGGTTCCAAGGCGGCTTTACACAAGTTCGCGTTCTATGACAGCGTGTTTTTGCGGGTGCTTTTAGAAAAGAAGCAGGAACCCTGGCGCGTATTCCATGATATGTTCAGCAAACTGCCCGCCAGCCTCATCCTGAAGTTCCTCAACGAGGAAACCCACCTCTTGGAAGACCTCCGGATCATGAATGCCGTGGAGAAAAATATTTTCCTGCCCGCTGTCTTCCGGCAGGCCTTGGCCCGTTAGACCCTGCTCCAGTCTTAGGCACCTCGGCACGGTAACCCAAAATTGCTAACTTAGCGGCTCAGGAATGGGGTTGACGTAGACAGATGTTTTCGTTTTTGCCCCGATTCCTTAAAAAAGAACCTAAAACCGTGGGAGCTTGCCAAGCCGCCGCTTCCATTCATTCAACTATTTGGCTATGAGAAAAAACATTGTTGCCGGCAACTGGAAAATGAACAAAACCTACCAAGATGCCCAGGCGCTGGTAAGCGAGATTGACAACATGGTAAAGGACGAGGTCACCCATGACAACGTGGAGGTGATTGTGACGCCGCCTTTCCCTTTCCTGAACTCGGTAGGCAAGTTGATCCAGGGAAACCCGCGCATGCACCTGGCCGCGCAAGACGTGAGCGCCCATGAAAGCGGAGCCTATACCGGTGAGGTGTCGGCGGCCATGCTGAAGTCCGTGGGCGTGGAGTACGTGCTGGTGGGCCATTCTGAGCGCCGCCAATACCACCAAGAAGACGCGGATCTGCTGCTGAAGAAAATGAAGGCTGCTCTGGCGCAGGGCATCAAGCCTATCTTCTGCTGCGGCGAGCCCCTGGAGGTGCGCGAGGCCGAAGACCATTTCAAGTACGTAGCCCAGCAGTTGCGGGAGACGGTGGCCCACCTGAGCAACGAGGAGTTTGACCAGATTGTGGTGGCCTATGAGCCTATCTGGGCAATTGGCACCGGCAAAACCGCCAGCAGCGCGCAGGCGCAGGAAATGCACGCTTCCATCAGAGAAGAGCTGTCGCGGTTGTTTGATGCCGAGGCGGCCTACAACAAAACCATTCTGTACGGCGGCAGCGCTAACCCCGCTAACGCCAGGGAGTTATTCTCGCAACCAGACGTAGACGGTGGCCTCATTGGCGGAGCATCCCTTAAATCACGTGATTTCACCGATATCATCAAATCTTTCTAGTTTCCGGCGGAGGCGCTTGGGAACAAGCGCTTCGGGAATTATATAGATTTTACCATATGTTTTGGGCCTGTTTTATAGAAAACAGGCCCAAATTGTTTTTAGGGCCGTGTCCAGTCGCCTGAAAGGCGGATGGAGGAGTCAAAAGATTTCTCCCGTATTTGGGCCCTTTTTCTAGAAATAAGTCTAAAACGCAAGATATTACTCTTATTTTCGTTGAAATATTTACCGCGCCTCTGTCTAATAGCAGAGTTTTTATAACCACGAGTATGAGTTTTATTGAAGTTACGGTTACCGCAGTTCCAGAATACGCTGAAATCCTGATCGCTGAATTGGGTGAACTAGGCTTTGACACCTTCCAGGAAACAGAAGAAGGGTTTCAGGCCTATATTGAAGAAGATAGATTTTCTGAAGAAGCCGTGCAGGAAGTGCTGGCGCGCTACAGCTTTGCCGGCGAGTTCCCGTACCAGACCAAAAGCATTGCCAAGCAGAACTGGAACGAGGAGTGGGAGAAGAACTTTGAGCCGCTGTTGATCGCCGGAAAAGTATCGGTTCGCGCTGATTTCCACCCCAAGCCCGAAGGCGTTTCCTATGACATTGTGATTACCCCCAAGATGTCGTTCGGGACGGGGCACCACGAGACCACCACCCTCATGATAGAGAACCAGCTCACCCTAGACCACAGCGGCAAACGCGTGCTGGACATGGGCTGCGGCACCGGTATCCTGGCCATCATGGCTGAACAATTGGGTGCCCGCCAGGTGCTGGGCGTAGACATTGAAGACTGGACTGTAGAGAACGCCCGCGAAAACGCCGAGCGTAACAACTGCACCACCCTGGAAGTACGCCTGGGAGACGCTGCCGTGCTGCACGGAGAGGCTCCTTTTGACCTTATTCTGGCCAACATCAACCGCAACGTGTTGCTGGAAGACATGCCCGTGTACAGCCAGTTCCTGCTGCCCGGCCAGCCGTTGGTGCTGAGCGGTTTCTATACCCAAGACCTTCCGCTGTTGCAGGAAAGAGCCACTGAACTTGGCCTAGAATTTGAGGCCTCCAGAGACAAGAACAACTGGGTTTCTGCCATTTTCAGGAAAACAGAGACCAAATAGCCCGCCTATCTCTTATGAAGCATTTCTATCTCTTTCTGATTTTTCTTTTGTGCGCAGTTTCCGGACAGGCCCAGAACTACAAGCTGGCTGCTGATGACCCGGAGCAGTTTGTGCTGGACCTGCGGGCCATGATGGCCGGTACCAAGAACCAGACGGCCGTGCAGACCGGTTCCGGGTTTGAGAACGCCTGGAGCAGTGGCAAGCTCAGCAATTCCCAGAAGGCCAAAGTTATGGACTTGGGGCAACAAATGCTGAAGAAGAAACTCAAGGCCCGTCCGCATTTTGAGCATTTTCTGGGTGCGCTGGGTTCCAGCGTGAACCTGCACCAGTACACCGGCGCCAACCTGGACCAACTCCTGAAGGTGATGGAGCAAACGTTGCAGAAGCAGGATTTGAAAGTATATGAGCGCTTCTTGACGAACACCCACCAGTTCCTGGCTACCAAAACCTTGTTCAAAGGGCCCAGTAACGGTGTGCAGGCGGTGAATGGCGTCTTCTCTTTTGACTACCGCGAGGGCACCCCAGAACCCGCCGCTGAGGCAGGCTGGGGCACCGACCCGGCCCCAGCGCCGGCCACGGCTTCGCCCAAAACGGTGGCTGCTCCGGCGGCCAAAGCAACTGCTCCAGCTCCCAAGCCTGCGCCCAAGAAAGTAGTGAAGCAGGAAGAGGAAGATCCCTGGGCCGCTTGGGAAACCCCTAAGAAGGTAACCAAGCCTAAACCGGCCGCTGCCAAGACCACCAAGTCTGCGGCGGGTGCTAAAACAGCCGCCAAAAAAGAAACCCCTGCCCCGGCCAAGGCCGAACCCGCCTCGGTGGTAGAGAAAGAGTATTTTGCGGCTCCTTTGCCCGTACTGGCAGGGCCGGTAGTGGTGCTGGAGAAAACCGACCTGTTGCTTACTTCGGCTTTTGACTCGGTGACCATCAAAGAAGCCAACGGCGCGGTTTCCTTGGCCAACGGCATGTACGTAGGAAAAGGCGGCAAGCTGGTCTGGAACCAATTGGGCGGTGATGCCACGGCAGAGTTCAAGGGTCTGGCCTTTGAGGTGGCCAAACCCACCTTCAAAGCCGAAGACGTAACGTTGACCTACCCGGCGGTGCTGGAAAATAGCATCCGCGGAAACCTGGAGTACCGCCTTACCAGGCCCAAAGCCAACGGCGACAACGGTTATCCCCGGTTTATCTCCCACACCAACAACGCCAAGATTAAAAGCTTCGGTTCTGATATCAAATACTTGGGCGGGCTCTCCCTATCTGGGGCTACGCTGATGAGCGCCGCCCTGGACGGCAGCCCTTCCACCATCTGGGTCTCAGACAAAGGCGACGCCAAATTCAGGGCTTCTTCCAGAAACTACACCATAAACGACAGCTTAATCACCGCCCCAGAGGCCGGGGTGGCCCTTTTCCAGGGGAAAGATTCCATCACCCACCCGGGCGTCAAGTTCAAGTACAACAAGCAAGGCAAACGGCTGGTGCTCATCAACCAGGAAGGCCATTACAAGCTCACGCCGTACTACCACTCGTACCACCAGGTAGAGCTCACCACCGATATGGCGGCCTGGAACATCACCGAGCCTAAGATAGACTTCTCTATCCTCACGGCTAAAAACGAGGTGCCGGTGCAGGTGAACTCCAAAGAGTACTTCACGCTCACCCGGTTCCAGCAGATCAAGACCATCTCCAACTTCCACCCCTTGTATGCCACCGTGGGGTATGCCCTCAAGCGCGGTTCCAAGAACTTTACCTTAGACGAGATGGCAGAGGACACCAAGATCAAGAAAGAAGTCCTCCACAATGCCCTTACCACCCTTTCGCAAAGCAACTACCTGGACTATGATTCCAAGAGCGGGAATGTGCACCTGCGCGACAAAGCCTACCATTACGTAGACGCTTCCCGTGACAAGAAAGACTACGATTACATCAACCTGAATGCCTTGTCGCCGGCGGGCCGCAACGCCACCCTTGACCTGGCCACCGGAGACCTGGTGCTGCACGGGGTAAAAGCCTTCGCGTTCCACACAGACTCTACCGTGATCGCGGAACCAGACAGCCAGACGGTACGCATCCAGAAAAACCGCAACATCCTGTTCAACGGCAAGGTGAAGTCCACTGATTTCTCGTTCCGGGGCAAAGAGTTCCTGTTTGACTATGACGGCTTCTTCATTGACCTGGCTAAGATTGACTCCACGGTGTTAACCACCAGAACCAAGGGCAAAGACGGCAAAGAGAAGGAAACGCCTTTCACGCTGGTGAACCGGGGCGGCAAGGGCCAGGCCAAGCTGTACCTCAACCGGCCAGACAACAAATCGGGCCGCAAGAAGTCTTTGGGCTACCCGGCCCTGGATGCCATCTCAGGGGCTACGGTGTATTTCAACAAACCCGAAATCCTGGGCGGCGTGTATGATACCACCGTGTATTTCAATATTCCGCCGTTCAAGATTGACAGCATGGCTAGCACCAAGCACAACGTGATCGGGTTTGCGGGCACTTTCAATTCCGGGGGTATTTTTCCGCCCTTTGAGACGAAGTTGGCGGTGCAGCCAGACGGAGCCTTAGGGTTCTCTTACCCGGTGCCCAAAGCGGGTTTTGCGGTGTACGGGGGCAAAGGCCGTTTCACTGACACGCTAACCCTAGATACCAAAGGCCTGCGCGGAAGGGGAGTACTGAGTTACCAAACGGCCACCATGCACTCGCCGGCTTTCGTGTTCTTCCTTGATTCAGCCATCACTGAGGTGGGCAAGAAAGGAAGCTTCAAAGAAGGAACCATGGCGCAGGGTTCCTACCCCAGCGGGTCGTTCAAGTCCTTTAAGATGAACTGGCACCCTTACCAAGACACCTTGCTGGTGCACACGGTGGGGAAAGAGCTGATGAGCATCTTCAACGACCGGTTTACCTACAAAGGCTCCCTGGGTTTCACGCCGTCTTCGTTATTTGGTAACGGGGTGGTGGAAAACAAAGAGGTGGCCATGAAATCACCGCTGTTCGTGTTCAAGAAAGGGCTTATTCATGGGAACAAGGCCGGCATGGAAGTCGCCTCGGCTGACAAGAAGAAGCCCGCCCTTACCACCTATGATATTTACCTGGACTTCCGCCTGGATGAAGGTTACGCCGAATACGGGGCTGAAACCAAGGGAAGCGCCACTACTGAATTTCCCTTCGCCCAATATAAGTCTTCTCTGGCTGCCGGTAAATGGGACTTCAAAACCAAGAAGCTGATGCTGTCCAACGGTAACACAGAGGGGTCTGACTCTTACTTCTACTCCATGAAACCAGGCGATGACTCCATCAGCTTCAAAGCCAAGAGTGCCGTGTATGATTTCACCAACTATACCTTGGTGGCGTCTGGCGTACCGTATATCCCGGTAGGGGACAGTTATGTTATCCCGGACAGCAACCGGGTGCAGTTCCTGAAAGATGCCGAGCTGAAGACTTTCCAGAGAGCCAGCCTGGCCATGGACTCAGTGCAGAAGTTCCACCAGATGTCTAAGGGGGAGATCCACATAGACAACCGCTTCGGCCTCACGGGCAACGCCATCTACACGTTCACCAACACCAGCGGCGACGCGTACAAGATCAAGTTTGACAAGTTTGCCTGGCAAAAGGCAGATGGCAAGAAAGACGAAGGCAAAGGAGGCGCTTTCTTCCTGGCCCAGGGAACGGTGCAGGAGAAAGATACTTTGTTCATCATCCCAAAGGTGCGCTACCACGGCAACGTGACCCTGGCGTCTAACCAGAAGACCCTGGATTTTGACGGGTACGCTAAGATGCTCTTCAGCGGCACCGAGAACTCTGACTGGTTTCCTTACAAACGTAGCAACGTAGACCCGGAAGATGTGCGACTGGAAATCAAGAACCCGGCCCTGGCCGATGGTACTCCTTTGAAAACCGGTCTCCATATCAACACCACCTCTGGCAAGATCTACAACACGTTTGTCTCCAAGAAACAGTTTGAAGATGACCTGGACGTGTTTGAGGTACAGGGGCAGCTTTCGTTTAACAAAGAAGACAAGCAATACAAACTAGGCGATGAAGGCCGGGCCTACGGGAACTCCTACACTGGCAATGTGCTCCAGTACAGTGACGTAACCAAAGAAGCCAGGTACGAGGGCCAGTTCAACCTCATCAAGCCCGTGAGAGGCTTCAAGATGACTACCGTGGGCAGCGGAACCGGCCGCACAGACAGCAGCCGGTATGAGCTGGATACCTTTATGGCCTTTGACTTTGATGCGCCTGGCCAGGCCATAGAAAGCATGGGGCAGAAAGTAGCCAAAGATGTGGCCGGCATGCCCGAAGGTGTGGACTTGAACAACCCCACGCTGCCCTACAAGCTAGCCGCCTTTGTAGGCGACAATGGCGTGGCAGACTTCAAGACGGTCACAGCCAAGGGTTACGTGCCGTTCTCCAAGATATCGCCTAAGCTCATTCATACGCTGGTCTTGAACCAGGTAAACCTGAAGTGGTCACCTAAGAACAATGCCTGGTACAGTGTAGGACCCATCAGTATTGCCGGTATTGACAAAGTAGACGTAAATGCCAAAATCAATGGTCATATGGAAATCAAAGCGGGTGCCGCCGGCGATGTGGTCTCTATGTACCTGGAGGTGAACCCGTATTCCTGGTATTACTTCAGCTTCAATGAAGGCGGCCTGGGCATGGCTTCCTCTGATCCGCAGTTCAATGCCGCCGTGGCCTCCAAGTCAAAAGGCCGGGGCATGGCTGGTGGTTCCTACACTTTCTATCCGGTGGAAGACATTGACAAGATGGAGTTCGTGAACTACTTCCGGAAAACGTACCTGGGCAAAGAGGCGTTGAAAGCGGCGCCACAACCAACCTACAACACCTTTGACACCGCCCCAGAGGAAGATGCCGGCAAAAAGGGCAAGAAGAAAAAGAAAGCCGACGAAGTGGACACCGGGTTCGCACCTGCCGACTTTGACACGCCGGTAGCGCCGCCGCAGGATTCCAAAGGGAAAGACAAAAAGAAGAAGAAGGAAGAAGCGCCGGACGTGGTGCCGGCGGGCTTTGAAACCCCGGTAACTGAGCAGGAAGATGCTTCGGGCAAAAAGAAGAAAGACAAGAAGAAGAAAGGCGAAGTACCCCCACCAGACATTGACCCGGCCGGAAACTAAGCTAACTGGTTAAGGATCCCTGGCAGAGAAGGTTACTCAGCAGCATCCCGTTTTAGGGCAGGTTTTCAGAAATCTGCCTTAAAACGGGATGTTCCATTTAAGGGAGTCTAATTGGCCTTTGCTAGGGCTTTTCCTATATTTGAAGGAAGATAAGGGCGGAAGGGCAAGGGTTTTTTCCGTAGTAGAGAACTAAACAACACCAAAAGCGCATGGAGGTAGTCATTATTGGCGGGATCATTTTGTTGGCGTATCTGATTGGGTCTATACCTACGGCAGTGTGGGTGGGCAAAAGTTACTACGGCATTGACGTGCGCCAGCACGGCAGCGGAAACGCCGGGGCCACCAACACGTTCAGGGTGCTGGGCAAAAAACCGGGTTCCATTGTCATGGCCGTGGATATCTTCAAAGGCTGGGCCGCCACCTCGCTGGCACACCTGTTGGTGCTCTGGAACGTGATTGAGCCCGACCAGTTGATTATGTTCAAGCTGATTCTGGGCGTGGTGGCCGTGTTGGGGCATATATTCCCGGTGTACGTGGGCTTCAAAGGAGGCAAAGGCGTGGCTACGCTCATGGGCATGGTGCTGGCCGTGCACTTACAGGTGGCGCTGCTCTGCCTGGGTATTTTTATTGTGGTGTTGTTGCTCACCAAATACGTGTCTCTGAGTTCTATGCTGGCGGCTATCGCTTTTCCGTTGCTGTTGCTGCTGCCCATGTTCAAGCCTGATACTCCGCTGCTGCTGATCTTCGGGATTTTTATAGCCATCATGGTGGTGCTCACGCACAAGAAGAACATTACCCGGCTCTTGCAGGGCGTAGAAAGCAAAGCCAACATCAATCCCTTCAACAGTAAATAAGCCTTGGGGCAGCAACCTGATAAGCGCCTGTTTTCCTGGAAAGAGGTGAAAAACAGCCGCATCAGTTTTTCGCGACAGAAGGCTAGCCCTGAACTCATACATTCACCCTGGGAGCACCTTCTGTAAAAGAGAAGGGGCTTTCACCTTTAATATCCTACTATGAAAGCCTATATTGATCAGAACAAAGACCGGTTTCTGGCAGAGTTGCTGGAGTTGCTGCGCATACCGTCTGTAAGCGCCGATGCCTCTTTCAAAGGAGACGTGGTACGCGCGGCGGAATACCTGAGAGAGAAACTGGCCGCCGCCGGCGCCGACAACGCCCAACTGTTCCAGACGGCCGGGAACCCTATTGTGTACGCCGATAAGATCATTGACCCGTCCCTGCCTACCGTGCTGGTGTACGGCCATTATGACGTGCAGCCCGCAGACCCTTATGAACTCTGGAATTCGCCACCTTTTGAGCCCGTGATCAAAGACGAGAAGATCTACGCCCGCGGCGCCTGCGATGACAAAGGCCAGACCTACATGCACGTGAAAGCCTTTGAAACCATGATGCAGCAGCAAACCCTGCCCTGCAACGTGAAGTTCATGATTGAGGGCGAAGAAGAGGTGGGCTCCGTGAACCTGGCCACCTTTGTGAAGGAGAACAAAGCCCGCCTCAAAGCTGATATCATCGTGATCTCTGATACCGGCATGCTGGCCAATGACGTGCCTTCGGTGACCACTGGCTTGCGCGGCCTCAGCTACCATGAAGTAGAGGTAACCGGCCCTAACCGCGACCTGCACTCGGGCTTGTACGGAGGCGCAGTGGCCAACCCCATCAACATCCTGTGCAAGATGATTGCCTCTTTGCACGATGAGAACAACCACATCACCATTCCCGGGTTCTATGACAAGGTAGAGGAGCTGAGCGCTGAAGAACGGGCCGAGATGGCACGCGCACCTTTCAGCCTTGATGCTTATAAAAAAGCCCTGGACTTGTCAGACGTGCACGGTGAGGAAGGCTACAGCACCATGGAGCGCAACTCCATCAGACCTACCCTAGACGTGAACGGCATCTGGGGCGGCTACACCGGCGAAGGCGCCAAAACCGTGATTGCCTCCAAGGCTTTTGCCAAAATCTCTATGCGCCTGGTACCGCACCAAACCTCAGAGGAAATAAGCGAGCTGTTCCAGAAGCACTTTGAATCTATTGCGCCGCCCAGTGTGAAGGTGGTGGTGAAACCGCACCACGGCGGCGAACCGGTAGTGACGCCTACCACTTCAGCGGGGTATCAGGCGGCGGCCAGAGCCATGGAAGATACCTTTGGCAAGAAGCCGGTGCCGGTGCGCAGCGGCGGCAGTATTCCTATTGTGGCCATGTTCAAATCTGAGCTGGAAACCGACACCGTACTCATGGGCTTCGGGCTGGATTCAGACGCCATCCACTCGCCTAATGAGCACTTTGGGGTTTTCAACTTCATGAAAGGCATAGAAACCATTCCGTTGTTCTACCAGCATTTTGCCGCCTTGCACGCGCAGAACGCGTAAGGCTTATAGGGCGTTTAGTCCAAAACAAGTCTAAAACAGAAAACCCCGCAAGCAGTAGCGGGGTTTTCTGTTTTAATGGTAAGCTGTCAAAAGTAGTTAGCGGCTGATGGGGAAGCCAACGGAAAGCTGGAACAAGGAGTGGCGGGCATCTTTGAAATCGCCCTGCACTGAATTGGCGCTGGCATCTTCGCCCAGGTCTGTAAAAGCTCCGTTGTAACGCAAGCCCAGGCTAATGCCGCTTTGGGTAGCAAACCCTAAGCCGGCCGCGTAGCCAATCTCAAAGTCTGAGTAGCCTTCTTTGCTTTTCTCACTCACCGTGCGATCCACCAGCGTGCCCTTGCTGTCATATTGCTTTGTCTTATCATTCACACTCATTAGGTAAGAGACCTGTGGGCCGGCCTCAAAGAAGAAGCTTCCGGCTTTAACCTTGGCAAGTACAGGTACGTCAATATAATTGAAGTTAGCAGTGCCTTCATACCGATATTGACCCTGTAGCAGCGTGTTCTCTACTTTGTCATCATACTTGAACCCTTTGTTGGAGTAAAGGACTTCCGGCTGGATGGAGAAGAAATCGCCCACGATGGGTGCGTTGAAATATACCCCGGCATTGAAGCCAAGTTTGTTGTTGAACCGTGATTCATCCTTCAGGTCTCCGGAAAGGTTGGAATAGTTAAGCCCGCCTTTGATCCCGAACGTAGATTGTGCCTGCGCGGCGTAGGAGGCCACTACGGCTACGAATAAGAAGACTAGTTTTTTCATGGTTTTAAAAATTTGAGTTTAGTTCCCTTGTCTGAAAGTATTTTATCAAACACTGTGCCTAAACCTGGCAAAAGCGGGTGCGCTGAAACGGTTTACCGGCTGTTTTTAAGTAAAGGGCTGAAAATGAGGGCAAAAAAATAGGAGGAACCAACACCAGCTGGCTCCTCCTATTTTTCTAGGGATGCATGACGCGATTAACGACCTCCAAACACGTACCCTAACGTCAGTTGGAAGGCAGAATGACGGGCATTGCCCAGCTCATCATGGTCATCTTTGGCCAGGGCGTTAATGCCACCCGTGTAGCGCAGGCCTAAACTCAAGCCAGCCTCCGTCTGATACCCTAAACCTGCGGCATATCCAATCTCCAGTTCAGACAGATCGTCTTTGTCAATTCTTCTGGAATTATCAAAGTCATTGTTGCCAATCTTGGTTTCTGTTTTGTCTTTGATACCTAACAGGTAAGACACCTGCGGACCACCTTCAAAGAACAGGCCACCAGCATTGATTCTCAACAGCACGGGCAAATCCAGGTAGTTATAGTTCATATCGCCTTTGCTCTTGTAGGTGATATTATCTATGGTGTACTCCTCGTCACGGTACTGGTACCCGCGTTGCGAGAAGAGTAATTCTGGCTGAATAGATAAGAAACCATCACCGGTCAGGTCGAAGTTAGCCGTTAAACCACCTACAAAGCCTAGTTTGTTCTCGTAGATATCCTCGTTGGCCAGTTCTTTCCCTGAAATGTTAGAGTAATTTGCTCCGGCTTTGATCCCGATACGTGGACCATTCTGTGCCTGTGCAACGCTGAAAGTAAGCGCGGCTGCTACAAATAATACAATCTTTTTCATAGTGGTACTTAGGTAAAAGTAAGAGGATGCCACAGTAGCGATCCCTGTTAAAACCCTCCATTATACGGCCCTGCAAGAAAATGTTGGCTTTTTATCGCCCGAACTTTAAGTTTAAGAAAAATAATCGGGTTTTTATCAACTTAGCAAAAGCCAAGTGCTGCCTTTGAGGCTTTGTTAGTCAACGCCTTAGGGAAAAAGATGGATGGGTGAAGGAACCAGGGCATGCCAACAAAAAAACTCAGGCATTCTTTTTGTCTGAAAAACTACCAAAAGCAGCGTCTCCCACCAACCAGCCGCCCAAAATTGGACATCATGGAGTACCTGAGAAGGCCGGGCATAAAAAAAGGGGCCTGCCAGCAGACCCCTTTTTTTATGTTGTTGCAGTGGACCTATCTGCCACCAAGCATAAAGCTTAAAGAAAGCTGGAAAACAGAATTATGCACTTTTCCTGCTTCAAAATTCTCACTGCCCTCTTTATAGATCTTGCTTATGCCCCCATTGTATCTCAAGCCTAACCCGAGGCCTTCTGTAAACTGATACCTTAGGCTAGCAGCATAACTGAAGTCAACTTTATTAGTATATTCTTTAATACTTACAGAAACGTGTTCCATCTTTCCATATGATTTCAGAAGGAAAGAAACCGTATTGGCAAATTCAAAGAATAAACTGTCTACGGTAATGCGGGCTAAAACAGGTATTGCAATATATTTAATTTGACCTCTGAGGGTTGCATTACCACCGCCAAGCAAAAGTGATTACCTGGCCCCAAACCTGTAGCTCAACGAAAGTTGAAAGACAGAATTCTTCATTTTGCCGGAGGGTAAGCCCAAGCCTTCATCGTCGCTGTCTTGGTCAGACTCTTTGTAAAGGTCATTTAAGCCTCCTTGGTATCTAAGTGTTAAGCCTAAGCCACTGGGAAGTTCATAGCCGATGCCAGCCGCGTACCCAAACTCAAAGCGTTTCATGTCCTCGGTAGTTTCTACGGTTTCATCCATGGAGAAATCCATGCCGTCGCTCGATAGCTTCATCTTCATGTCTGCTTCTGATTTAAGCAGGTAAGAGAACGTAGGACCGCCTTCGAAGAACAAGTTTCCGGCCTTTATGTGCGCCAGCACCGGTACCTCCAAGTACTGGTGAATCATTTTACCGTCTATTTCACCGCTAATAGTTTGCTCATCGCCAAATTCATCTTCCACTACTTCTGTGGCCCTGAATTCATACTTGGCGCCTTTTCTGGAATACAGCAGTTCTGGCCTAATAGAAACCATGTCAGATATACCAAAGTCTGCGAAGGCCCCCAAGTGGAAGTCTGGCTTATATTTAATGCCATTGTCTTTGTCGGCGGTAATGGTGCTGTAGTTAGCCCCGACTTTTACGCCAAAAGAAGGTCCAGTTTGTGCCTGTGCGAAGTAAGAAGCGAAAATCGCGAAGGTGAGAATTGCTAATTTTTTCATTAGGGTTAGGTTGAGGTAAAATGATTTATAGGAAGTAAAAGCAGGCATTTGTGCCGAGGCCTTCCCGGTGCCGCTTTCTATATTCCAGACAGCGTTCTTCCTTTATACCCCTATTGTTCTAAATTTTATAAAAAAGCTATCTCAAAAGGCCAGTGCTCCAATCTTATAATAGAGGCGCTAGCTTTTCAAGGTAGCTTTTAAACCAAAGCAAAAACAATCAACCCGCCCAGCCTTCGCGGTCCAGGCTTCGGTATTGGATGGCCTCTGCCAAATGCTCAATCTTGATGTCTTCTGAACCAGCTAAATCCGCTATGGTACGGCTCACCTTGAGAATGCGGTCATACGCCCGGGCCGAAAGCCCCAGTTTCTCCATGGCCGCTTTCAGCAACAGACGGCCCGCCTCATTGATGCGACACAGGTCTTTCACCATCTGTGGGGGCATCATGGCATTGGAATGGATGTCTGGGAAAGCCTCAAACCGTTGGGCCTGCCATTGGCGCGCCCGTTCTACCCGTTCCCTGATATCCGCGCTGGTTTCGGTTCTACGGGTCTCGGTCATCTGGTCAAAAGACACCGGCGTCACCTCCACGTGCAGGTCAATGCGGTCCAGCAAGGGGCCACTTACCTTGTTCAGGTAGCGCTGCACCACCCCTGGGCCACATACGCATTCTTTGCTTGGGTCATTGTAGAAGCCACAGGGGCAGGGGTTCATACTGGCCACCAACATGAAATTGGCCGGGAAGTCAATGGTGAGCTTAGCCCGTGAGATGGTGACCCGGCGTTCCTCCAGCGGCTGCCGCATGACTTCCAGCACCGTGCGCTTGAATTCTGGCAGTTCATCCAGAAACAGGACCCCGTTATGCGACAAAGAGATCTCGCCCGGCTGCGGATTGCCGCCGCCGCCCACCAGGGCCACGTCTGAAATGGTATGGTGAGGCGCCCTGAACGGACGTTGCGCCAGCAAAGAGCCCTGCATCCCTAACTTACCCGCCACAGAATGGATTTTGGTGGTCTCCAGCGCTTCATGCAGCGTGAGCGGGGGCAAGATAGAGGGCAGCCGTTTGGCCAGCATGGTTTTACCCGCGCCGGGTGGGCCTATCATGATCACGTTATGGCCCCCGGCCGCCGCAATTTCCAGGGCGCGCTTGATGTTTTCCTGGCCCTGTACATCAGCAAAGTCGGCGGTATATTGGTGTGCGGTGGCCTGGAAAAGATCACGGGTGTCTATCTGCAGTGGGGGAATGGAGAGGGTACCGGTTAAAAAGTCAATGGCTTCTTTGAGGGTAGACACGCCAATCACCTCCAGGTTGTTCACAATGGCCGCCTCCTGCGCGTTCTGCTTGGGCAGGATAAAACCCTTGAAGCCTTCTTTGCGGGCCTGGATGGCAATGGGCAATACACCTTTGATGGGTCGCAGCTCCCCGTCCAGTGCCAGTTCGCCCATGATCAGGTATTGGTCCAGGTGGTCAGGGAGAAGTTGGTCAGAGGCGGCCAGAATACCGAGGGCAATGGGCAGATCATAGGCAGAGCCCTCTTTCCTGACATCGGCGGGCGCCATGTTGATGACCACCTTCTGCCGGGGCATACGGTAGCCGTGGTGCTTCAACGCCGACTCAATGCGTTGCTCGCTTTCTTTGATGGCATTGTCTGGTAGGCCCACCAGGAAATACTTGGTGCCCGGGGTCACATTTACTTCAATGGTGATGGTGAAGGCATGCACACCCTGCACCGCGCTTCCGAAGGTCTTTACAAGCATAGAAGAGACAGATACAATATTAGATATTGAATATATTTATGGGTAGGCCCACAGAAATGGCCTGTATTTACTTCTCTTGCTCTGTTCAGTGCCTGACGAGCCTTATGCTGGCGCTTTGCCTTACCAGAGGTTACGCCATCTGCTTTTCCAGCAGCAGAATGAGAATATGAATCACCTTAATATGGATCTCCTGGATTCTATCGGCGTAGCCGAAGTGGGGCACTCTTATTTCCACATCACTCAAGGCGGCCAGTTTTCCACCGTCTTTGCCGGTAAGCGTGACTACGTGCGCGCCCTGGGCCTTGGCGGCCTCCGCGGCTTTTAATACGTTGGCAGAGTTGCCGCTGGTGCTGATGCCTAATAATACGTCGCCGGGGCGGGCCAGGGCTTGCACATAGCGGGAGAACACCTGGTCATAGCCGTAGTCATTGGAGACGCAGCTCAAATGGCTGGGGTCTGCGATGGAGATGGCGGCCATGGGAGCCCGGTCATCGCGGTAGCGGCCGGTGAGTTCCTCAGCGAAATGCATGGCATCACACATAGAGCCGCCGTTGCCGCAGGAAAGAATCTTGCCTCCGTTCTTTAGGCTGTGGGCCATGAGCTGCGCAGCCGCCTCAATAGCGGCAATAGAGGCAGGCTGGGTCAGAAATTGGGTGAGCACCTGTTGGGCTTGCTGCAGTTCCTGCAGGATAAGGGCAGATGGCGAGGTAGTCATGTACTAGAGTAAAGGCCGGTGATCTGCCGGCGGCAGGTTGGGGTTCTCGTCTGGGTTCAACGTAGGGGGCATGGGAGCGGGCGTGATGATCAGTGTCTGCTCGTCATCATCTGAGGTATGCAAACGCGGGCCAACGGGCGGGGTGGTCTCCCCGGGCCGGGCGGGATCAGGCTGCGGAACAAGCGGATTCCCTGAGGCTTTCATCTGCTGGTCATAATGCTTGGCCTTGAGTTGGGTATGCTTTGTCCGCAACTCTGCGTGCTGCCGGCTCTCGCGCTCCAGGCTACGTTTCAAGGTGGCAATATACACGTTTTCTACCAGGAGTTCTGCCAGCAGCAGTATGGCGCCGGCCCAAAGCAGTCGGTTGAAGAATTCCGCATCGTCTGCCAAGTCAAAGAGCGCCACAAACTTAGAGACGCTCAGGATGCGCAGCAAAAACAGGAAGGCAACCAGCAGGTACACCATCACCAGAATATTCAAGATTTTTTTCAGGGCTTCCATAGGCAGGCAGAATAACAAACATTAAGAATAACGAATATTCTAGTCTGTACGCAAACGCCGCAAAATAGCTGTAACCGGTTTAGGAATGCCTGAAGGTAAGAAGCCGCTTTGGGCCTGTTTCCAATAAAACAGGCCCAAAGCGGCTTCAAAGAAAGAGCGTAGTTCTGGCCTAGGCCGTTGTGTACTGCATCTTGGTGAGTTTGAAGTACAGCCCGCCTTGCTGCACCAATTCAGCGTGGTTGCCGCGCTCTACAATGCGCCCTCCTTGCAAGACAATGATCTCATCTGCGTGCTGGATGGTGCTTAAGCGGTGGGCGATGACCAGCGAGGTGCGGTTCTTCATGAGGTTGGTCAGGGCCTCCTGCACCAGCTTCTCAGACTCGGTGTCCAGGGCAGAGGTGGCCTCGTCCATGATCAGGATAGGCGGGTTCTTCAAGATGGCGCGGGCTATGCTCAGGCGCTGGCGCTGGCCCCCTGACAACTTGCTGCCCCGGTCCCCGATCACGGTTTGGTACCCCTCCGGCGATTGCATGATGAAGTCATGGGCGTTCGCGATCTTGGCGGCGGCAATGACCTCGGCCTCGGTGGCATTGGTCTTGTTGAAGGCGATGTTGTTGAAAATGGTGTCATTGAAGAGAATGGACTCCTGCGTAACAATGCCCATCTGCTCCCGGATGGAGTGCAGCGAGCAGTCGCGCAGGTCTTGGCCGTCAATGGTGATGGCGCCTTGGGTGGGGTCATAGAAACGGGGCAGCAGATCGGCTAGCGTTGACTTACCGCCGCCCGATGGGCCTACCAACGCAATGGTCTTGCCTTTGGGAATACGCAGGTTGATCTCTTGCAGAATAGGATCATTGCCGTACTGGAAGCTCACGTTCTGGAACTCTATGGCCTGGGTGAACTCTGGCAAGGTCTTGGAATCCGGTCGGTCCCGGATCAAGGGTTCGGTGTCAATCAGGGTGAGCACGCGCTGGCCAGACACCAGCCCGCGCTGGATGTTGCTGAACGCATTGGAGATGGCTTTCACCGGCACCAGTACCTGGGAGAACAGGGCCAGGTAAGCAATGAGGTCTTCGCCGTCCAAATCAGATTCTCCGCTCAGCACCAGAGAGCCGCCGTAGAAGAGAATGCCTGCCACGGCCGTAACGCCCATGAACTCAGAGAAAGGCGAGGCCAGACTGCGTTTGTTGTTCATAGAGGTGATGATGCGGGCGTACAGGCTGTTGCTCTGCTCAAACTTGTGCAGCACGTAGGGCTGGGCGTTGAAGCCTTTTATCACGCGCAGGCCGCCCAAGGTCTCGTCAATGATGCCTAAGATAGAACCCAGCGCGTCTTGCCCCTGGGTAGACTGGCGTTTCAGTTTTTTAGAGATACTGGAGATGACCAACCCCGAAGCCGGGAGCACCAGCAAACTGAAGAACGTTAACTGCGGGGAGATATAGAAAAGCACCACAAAATACCCGATCAACAGAAAAGGCTCCCGAAACAGCACGTTCAGGGTACTCACCACTGAGTTCTCCACTTCTTGCACGTCGTTGGTGAGGGTAGACATGATGTTGCCCTTGCGCTGGTTAGAGAAAAAGCTCAGCTGGAGTTGGGTGAGGCGCTCAAACACCTGCATTCTCAGGTTTTTCACTACCCGGGCGCGCACCACGCCTTCAATCCGGAGGCCGATGTAACGGAACAGGTTGGCCAGCAAAACGGAGATCACCAGCAAGATACAGATGAAGCGCAGGGCGCCAATGCTGCCCTCGGCCTGGATGATCTGCCCCACATGGTAGTAGAAGAACTGGGTAAACCAACTAATATTCAACTGGAAGGCCGGGACAACCGCCGGAATGTCTTCCATGGTCTTGCCCTGGCCAAAGAGTACTTTGAGCAAAGGAGCCAATAAACCGAAGTTCAGGACCCCAAAGATGGTAGCCAATAAGGTGGCAATGGCGTACCACGGAACGTACTGGCTAAACGGCCGCGCAAATTTTAAAATGCGGAAATAAGTTTTCATTCCGGCAAAGGTACGGCTTTGCCGGAATGAATCAGCATGCCAGGACCAAGCGGGTGTTTAGAAGCCATTTGCAGAAAAACAGCCTCTAAACGTCCATACCCGCCCGCGGGCAATGGGTAGGCAGTTCTGCTGTTGTATGTATTATGGAAAACCTACTTCCGGCCCCTGCGGACGGCGGCCTTCTTTTCCATCTTCCAAAGACTTGCCCTGACCGTTATAAAGCAGCCAGGCCCGCCCCTCAGGAAGAAGGGCGGGCCTGGCTGTTGGGGCAGAAGCCTTTAGAATTCGTGGGTGCGTTGCGGGAGGTTCCACCGGAAAGAGACCGCTGAAAAGGCGCTCTTTTGGTCAAAACGGCTGTCATTCGCCTTGGCCTGGCGCA
The DNA here is from genome assembly GCF_008271745.1 of Rufibacter glacialis. Lineage (GTDB taxonomy): Bacteria > Bacteroidota > Bacteroidia > Cytophagales > Hymenobacteraceae > Nibribacter > Nibribacter glacialis. The sequence goes on from NZ_VKKZ01000024.1 coordinate 304,767, forward strand.
CCACCTGGGTCACATCCAGGAACATGTTGTACCTGAGCTGAAAGGATGCCGTGGCCTCGCCGTACACCTGGTTCGTGGTCACGCCTTCCCCAATCTGGAAGCCATAGTCGCGGGGACGGGTGGTGTAGGGTTTCAACACGTTGCCGCCGTAATTGTAGGCCAAGGTGCCGCCGTCTGGGTCAAACGGATCCACGATAGGGTCTGGGTCTTGGCCGTAGCGGGTGGCAATGGCTTTGGCGGTGATGGTGAGTTTAGGGATAGGCTGGTACCGCACAATGGCCACGGCCTCGGCCAGGTTGGCGCCCATGGGGTGGGCCAGGGGCTGCAGGTAATGCTGGTAGTTTTTAGAGGCGTCTTCGTGCTGGTACGTGTACGGGCGGGCCAGATTAAGCTCTCCCTGCAAGTCCAGGTTGGAGACCCCGAAGGCATCTATGTACTTGGCCCCGCCTTGGAGCCCGAATTTGTTTCCCCACCAGCCGTTGCCGGCCCGCAGTTCACTGATCAGGAATTCATCCAGCACGGCCTGCCCATAGAGTTGTACCCGGTTAGCGATGTTCCATTTGAAGTCCATCCCCAACAAAGCGTTGTCTTCAGAGCCCAGGCCCTGTTCCACGCTGCGGTAGAAGATAACCGGGTTCAGGTACTGCAGCTCAAAACGACCGTGGTCGCGCCCGAAGATGATAGACTCAAACAACCCCACGTTCAGGTTGGGCAGAATGTTCACGCTGAGGTGGTGCAGGGTCATGTATTTCTTGTCATACAGCTGATCTGCGAATTTAAAGTCCTGGGTGAGTTCCGCGTAGAGGTTGGTGTACTGCAGTTTCCAGACCTGGGTCTGCAGTTTCAGGAAGAAGTACGGCGCCGCGTAGTCTGACAGGATCATGGACCTGAAACCGTTACCGATGAAGTGGCGGTCATGGCCCAGCATCACGCTGATGTGCTTGGTGGCCGTATAGTTGATGTACCCACGGGCGGAAAAGAAGTCATAGCCGCCGCTGCTCCCGAAGGGCTTCCAATAGGCCTCATGGGGAACAATGTTGTCACGTGAAACACGCTCGTTCACGTAGCCCGGCAGTTTTACCTGGTTATCGGCGAGGAAGGTGTAGAAACCCAGTTTCTCGTCAATAGAACCTTCCACCTGTAAACCCCGCGTGTTGAGGTAGCGCAGACCATCGGTGTCAGTATCCTTGCCGGCCTGCAGGCCGATGACCGGGTTCACGCGCAGGGTGAACTCTGGGCTTTCATAGTGGTAGAAATCGGTCTTGTTTTGGAAAAACGGCCCCAAAGAGCGCTGGCTCTCATTGAGTCGTGAGTTGCGGGTGTAGTTCCAGTTATCGTTGATGAGGTAATTGGCGTTGTACTCATCGGTGGCGGAACCGCCTTGCGCGTCTTGGCGAACTTCTTCGCCTAGGGCAGCCACCCGGGCGCGGCCGTAAGGCTTGAAGGAAGTGTGCAGGTTCTCAGGGTTATGCTTGATGTGGTAACGGTCAATGACCCGGTAGACATCTGGGTTAAGGGGCACGGTGGCATCCTGCGCCACGGCTGAACCAGAAAGTAAAACCAGACCCAACAGCAGACGGTATGTTTTTCTCATAGAAAGGGATTGTAGACGCGAAGTTAATGCAATTTTGACGTGTACTCTCTCGGGGGGCAATGGGTTGCCTGAAGGAGTTCTGAGTTCAGAGTCTTGAGTTCTGAGTCTTGGGTCTTGGGTTGTTTTTGGCTGTTTCTGGCAAAAGTAGGGTGAAACAGCATTTGCTCTTACGCGAGTATGCCCGGTCGTCCCTTGGAAGGGGGTAGGGGATGATCCACGGTTGCTGATCAGGTATTCCCGAGAATCGTTTTGCCCTTTTTATTGCGGTTGCTTAAGGTTCTTCAGCGGCCTTTGTCATCCCTACCCACTTTAAAGGTATGGCCGTTAAGTTCTACCTTGAGGGCTTAAACTGGGGTGCAGTTCATGACCATTCTTGCCTAGTTTGAGGCTTTCGCCTCACTGAAGTTGCAAACTTCAGCTCATTTTGGGTCCAAGTTAGAAACTTGAACCAGCTATATTTTTAGAACTTAACGGCCCTACCCTCTTCAAGGGGGATGGGTGGGAAGCAGTCCTCAAAAAAGAAGCCTGAAAACAGTATCTTGCCACCGCCATGATCCACCTGTTGCGCCACCATGAAATCGACTTCGTCCGTTGGCAAGCTTGCCTGCGGAAAGCACCGGAGCCCTTGGTGTACCTGCAAGCCTGGTACCTGGAAGTGGTGTGCGCGGGCCGGTGGGAAGCGCTGGTAGAAAGGCAGGGCGAAGAATATGTCTCCCTGTTTCCGTTACCAGTGAAGAAATGGCTGGGCCGGAAAAAGGTGTACCAACCGTTGTTCACGCAGCAACTGGGGTTGGTGATCACGCCCGAGAGCCAGCACCGGGCGGTGGAGGAATACCTGGCGTTATTGCCTGATCGGTACGCGCAGGTGCACTACCAGATGCCTGTTCCTCCGGCTTCCCTGAACCTCTCCCCGCCCTGGGCCTGGCGCGAAAGGCCCAACTATGAATTGTCTTTGGCCCCCGCCTACGCCCTGCTGCTGCAAAACTATTCTACCAATCTGAAACGGAACCTGAAAGCCGCCGCCAAAAACGGACTGGTGGTAGCGCCAGCCACTTCCATAACCCCGCTGCTGCGCCTGTTCCAGGAGACCAAAGGCAAAGAGTTACCCGGCTTGAAAGCCCGGCATTACCAGCGACTGGCCAAACTTTACCAGCGGGCGGCCCAGGAAGGGGTGGGGGAGGTCTGGGAAGTGCGGGCGCAAAATAACTTGCTGGCCGCGGCGTTTATTCTCCGCACCACCCACCGGGTCACTTTCCTGTTTGGGGCCAGTTCCCCGGAGGGGAGGCAGAAGAAGGCCATGGCGTTTCTGTTAGACCAGCTTGTGCAACAGGAGGCAGGTTCAGGCAAAACCTTTGACTTTGAAGGCAGCGAAGTGCCCGGCGTGGCCAATTTTTACGCTAGCTTTGGTGCGCAGCCGGTCAAGTACGTATCTTTAAGCTGTCAATCTAAACCCTTCGCCCTGCAATGGACATCAACCGTCTCCACGTTCTTAGCCAGACACCTTCGTTAGCCAATCATTTTATCTCTGAGTTGCGTGATGTGACCGTTCAGAAAGACAGTCTGCGGTTCCGCCGCAACCTGGAACGGCTGGGTGAGGTGATGGCCTACAAGATTTCTGAGACCTTGCCGTATGCCCCGCAGACCATTCAGACGCCCCTGGCCCAGACGCAGCAAACGCTGCTTCAGGAGTTTCCGGTGCTGGCTACCGTGCTCAGGGCCGGTTTGCCGTTCCACCAGGGCTTCCTCAACTATTTTGACCATTCTACCAGTGCCTTTGTGGGCGCCTACCGGGTAGAAGGCGGGCGAAAGCTGTCGGTGCACTTAGATTACATGGCCACCCCGCACCTGGAAGACAAGATCCTGATTCTGGTAGACCCCATGCTGGCCACCGGAAAATCCTTGGTGCTCACCTATAAAGATATGCTGGGTTTTGGCACGCCCAAACGAATCATCATTGCCGCCATTATTGCCAGCCCTGAGGGGGTAGCCCATGTGCAGGAGCAGATCCCGGAAGCCGAGCTTTGGCTGGGTGCCCTGGATGAACAGCTAGACCATCAGTCTTATATTGTACCGGGCCTGGGCGATGCCGGCGATCTGGCCTTCGGAGAAAAAAACAGTAAAGTGCAATAAGATCCTTCCTATCAGACTAGTAGCGGGTTGATTCCGTGCGTTAGTTAAAAAGGTGGTTATAAGAAAGTTAAATAGCGAAGGCTTGGCCTTGCCTAGCGATTTATGAATCTGAAGATGGGGTTGACTGTTTGTTTTGAGTTGAAGACTGTATGCTAGCTGGCGTTCTGAAATATATCTCGGTGTACCTGCTGAGTGCCGTGAAGTTCTTTGGCGGGCCTTTGGTAGGAGTGACCATGGGGCTTTCCTTCTGGGCTACTCTGTGCCTGACCATAGCCGGTATGATGACCAGTGTGTTTCTGTTCTCCATGATTGGCTCAGCGGTGCATGACCGGTATGTAGCCCGGCAGCGGGCCAAGAACAAGCCCATGTTCAGTAAAAAGAACCGCCGCATTGTCTCTGTCTGGAAGCGGTTTGGCATGTCTGGTATTGCCTTTCTTACCCCCATTCTGTTTACTCCCATTGTAGGTACGGTACTGGCCACAGTGCTGGGCGTTTCTAAAAGCCGCATCATGCTGCACATGCTCTGGAGTGCCGTCTTCTGGGGGCTGGCGGTCACCTTCACCCTGTTTGAACTAAGCCACCTGCCTTTTCTGCAGTTCCTGAAGTAATGGTAAGTAATTGTTGGTTGCTGATTGTTTTTTCAATCCTCATATAGAAGAAACAGAAGAGCCGCTTAGGAAACTAAGCGGCTCTTCTGTTTTACAGGTGTTTTAAAGCAAAGTGCCTCAAAACCTATTCAAATGTAGTTTAACAACTAACAATCAGCAATCAACTTACCGGCTCTTGCGCTTGCTGCCTCCGCCGGCTTTGGTTTTCTTCCAGCCGGCTTTCTTCAGGTCTCTCACCTTTTCGCCCTTGCCTTTGTTCTCATACTGAGGTTTGGCTTTTTTCTCGTGGAAGGCTCCTTTGAAGTCTGGGTCTTGCTGCCGTTTGTAGGAGTCTAACTCTCGGTTGATGAGTTGCTGTTCTTCAAACGGGGTATCGTATACCTTCACTTCCTCGGGGAGGGGTGCCTGGGGTATCTTCATCTTGATCAGCTTCTCAATGCGCTCAATGTGGTGCATCTCGGCTTCATTGGCGAAGATGATGGAAGCACCCTTCTGTTCGGCCCGGCCGGTGCGCCCGATGCGGTGCACGTAGTCCTCATAAATGATGGGCACGTCAAAGTTGATCACGTGGCTCACGTCTTGGATGTCAATGCCGCGGGCGGCTACGTCAGTAGCTACCAAATAGCGTACTTCGCCTTCCCTGAACGCCTCTACCGCATTGATGCGGGTGTTCTGGCCTTTGTTGCCGTGTACCACGCGTACTCCGCCCTGCCCTTTGCGGTCCAGGAAGGAACTGACATTGTCAGCGTTGGTTTTGGAGCGGGTGAAGATCATGACGCGGTTGAACGTCTCGCGGTCTTTAAACAGATAGTCCAGCAGCGCGATCTTGGTGCGCAGGTTGGGTACCTGGAACAGCTTCTGGCTCACGGTTTCTACCGGCGTGGCCTGCGGTGTCACCTCCACCACCATGGGAAATTCCAGGAACTCCTCAGACAAGGTGTGCACCCGCTCGTGCATGGTCGCCGAGAACAGCAGGTTCTGCCGTTTACGCGGTATAATCTCCAGGATCTGCCGGATCTGGGGCATGAAACCCATGTCCATCATCTTGTCGGCCTCGTCCAGTACCAGGGTTTTCAGCTCTTTCAGGTGCAGTTCGCCCTTGCGGTAAATGTCCATGAGCCGGCCGGGGGTGGCTACCAGAATGTCAATACCGGCCTGGATGCGCTCAATCTGGGTTTTAGGGCCCACACCGCCGTAAATGCCCACGGTACGCACATCTAAATAAGCGCTGAACTTCTGGATGTGTTCCTCAATCTGCAGCACCAGTTCCCGGGTAGGAGCCAGAATAAGGGCGCGCGGGTGTTTGCCCTGCGCGTATTTCACCTTCATGAGCAAAGGCAATACGTAGGCACCGGTTTTACCTGTTCCCGTTTGCGCAATGCCCATCACATCATGCCCGGCCATGGCCAAAGGAATGGTCTGCTGCTGCACCGGCGTTGGCTTCTGGAAACCCAGTTCGGCAATGGCAGTCAGCAACTGCTTATTCAGCTTAAAATCCTCAAAGCTGGCTTGGGGAGCTTCTTCCTCTGGCTCTTGCGCTTCTTCCTCTGGCGCTTCTGCCCGTGTTTCCTCGGTTGCCTCTGGGGCTATTGGTTCTTCCTGCTCCGGGGCAAGATTCTCGTTTTCTTCTTCTATCATCGGTGCAAAGGTACGGAATTGAGATTTGTCTCTATCCTTCTCTCCAGTAATACGTTTTCAGACGGTTTTTGGGAAAGTAGGCTTAAAACGGAAATTGGAAAAGACGCTCGTAGGACCTTCGGACACTACGAGGTCTTGAAATCGGGCGGTATCGGGGTAAACACGAAACCCTGTGAGGGCTCCAAACCGCACAAGTTTGAAACTGCCTGGCGCGAGACCGCAGTCTCGTGACTTAGGATGAAGCGAGTCTCCAGACTCGCCGGGAACCACCAACCGGAATTTGGGAGTCTGGAGACTCCGTTCATGCATGGGCACGAGTCTGGAGACTCGCGCCAGCGTGGTATAACCAGAGCAGCCCTACGTTCGGTAACTGCGTTGGCTTCCGGAAGACCTCGTAGTGTCCGAAGGTCCTACGAGTGTCTTCTCCGCCGCCGTTTACACCTTATTTAAGAAAAAAGGCCTTGAAATACCTGACTTAGGAAAGGTGCCTTTATCTTAGCGCCATGAACAGCATTCTCATCAAGAACGCCCAACTGGTGAACGAAGGCCAGATCCAGACCGCCGATGTGCTGGTGAAAGACGGCTACATCCAGACCATCGGGCAGAACCTGAACGCCGTGGCTGACACGGTGATAGACGCGAAAGGCCAATACCTGCTGCCCGGCATCATTGACGACCAGGTCCATTTCCGGGACCCCGGCCTCACCTACAAGGCAGACCTATACTCTGAACCCCGGGCGGCCGTGGCCGGCGGCGTGACCACCTTCATGGAAATGCCCAACACCGTGCCCAACGCCACCACGCAGGAGCTGTTGCAGCAAAAGTATGATACGGCGGCGCAGAAATCATTGGCCAACTACTCGTTCTTCATGGGCGGCACCAATGATAACCTGGCCGAAATCCTGAAAACGGACCCGCGGACTGTCTGCGGCATTAAGCTGTTCATGGGTTCCAGCACCGGTAACATGCTGGTGGATAATATCAGCACGCTGGAGGAAATCTTCAAACAGAGCCCCATGCTCATTGCCACGCACTGTGAAGATGAAGCCACGGTCAGGGCTAACACACAAAAAGCCACGGAGCAGTATGGCGAGGAGATTCCCATGAGCGCGCACCCTGAGATCAGGAGCGTAGAAGCTTGTTACAAGTCTTCCAGCATGGCGGTGGAGTTGGCCAGGAAGCACAATACGCGCCTGCACATCCTGCACATCAGTACTGCTGAAGAACTGGCCCTGTTCAGCAATGACATGCCACTGGAGCAAAAGCGCATCACCGCCGAGGTCTGCGTGCACCACCTTTGGTTTGATGCCGCGCAATATGAGACGCTGGGTGCCCAGATCAAATGTAACCCCGCCATTAAAGAAGCCCGCCACAAAGAAGCCCTTTTCCAAGGGTTGCTGGACAATAGGCTAGATATTATCGCTACGGACCATGCGCCGCACACCTGGGAGGAAAAGCAAGCCGACACCTACAAAGGAGCTCCCTCGGGATTGCCGTTGGTGCAGCACTCGTTGCAGGTGATGCTGGCATTTTACCAACAAGGCAAGATTTCACTGGAGCGCGTGGTGGAAAAGATGTGCCATGCCCCGGCTATCTGCTTTCAGGTGGAGAAGCGCGGGTTCATCAGAGAAGGCTACTGGGCTGATCTGGTGCTGGTAGACCTGGCGCAAAGCCAGAGTGTAGCCAAGGAGAACGTCTTCTATAAGTGTGGATGGTCACCCCTGGAAGGGCAGACTTTGCCGGGCGTGGTGACGCATACTATTGTTTCTGGGCATTTGGCATACAAAAATGGACAGTTTGATGAAAGTAAACATGGTGAAAGAGTGATATTTAGCCGCTAAGGGTAAAAATTTTCTATAAAAATGCGGGCAGAAGCTTGCGTTGAATACTCAAAGCCGCTACTTTTGCTCTCCAATTACACGGTGGCCGTAGTTCAGCTGGTTAGAGCACCAGATTGTGATTCTGGAAGTCGTGGGTTCGAACCCCATCGGCCACCCAAAAAGCTCCTGATTCGTCAGGGGCTTTTTTTGTTTTCGGGCGGAAGGGCATCAAGTAGCGCGTATCACGTATCAAGATGAATGTCCAGGGAGATGATACTTCCGTAGAATTGATACATTTGCCGGAGCTTAACTCCACAAGAGCTAACAAAAATTATCAAGCTTCGCGATACGTGTCACGTCTCGCGCATAACTGAAAAAACACATGAGTCTATTAGTAATCGGGTCAGTGGCGTTTGATGCGCTGGAAACCCCGTTCGGGAAACGGGAAAAGATCATCGGCGGAGCCGGAACCTTCATCTCTTTGTCAGCCGCGCACTTTGTGCAGCCGGTGAACCTGGTGTCTGTGGTAGGGGGTGACTTCCTTAAGTCAGACATTGCCATGCTGCAGAGCAAAGGCATCAACGTAGATGGTCTGCAGATCAAGGAAAACGAGAAATCGTTCTTCTGGTCTGGCCGGTACTTCAATGACATGAACAGCCGTGAGACGTTGGTCACAGAATTGAACGTACTAGGTGATTTTGACCCGATTATCCCGGAAAGCTACCAGGATTGCCAATACCTCATGCTGGGCAACCTGGCGCCGCAGGTACAACGCCAGGTGATTGAGCGCCTCAACAATCGGCCTAAGCTGATTGTGATGGACACCATGAACTTCTGGATGGACATTGCCCTGGACGAGCTAATCAAGACGATTGGCATGGTAGACGTGCTCAGCATCAATGACGAGGAAGCCCGCCAGCTGAGCGGCGAGTACTCTCTGGTGAAAGCGGCCAAGAAAATCATGGGTATGGGCCCCAAATACCTCATCATCAAGAAAGGGGAGCACGGTGCGCTGTTGTTCCACGGGGAAGAAGTGTTTTTTGCCCCAGCCTTGCCGCTGGAAGAAGTGTTTGACCCCACCGGCGCCGGTGATACGTTTGCCGGTGGTTTCATTGGCTACCTGGCCTCTACAGATGATATCAGCTTTGAGAACATGAAACGCGCCGTGATCAACGGTTCTGCCATGGCCTCTTTCTGCGTAGAGCAGTTCGGGACGGAGCGTCTGGTAGACCTGCAGCCAGATGAAGTGGTGACCCGTGTACTGGAATTCGTGAAACTGGTGAACTTCCAACCGCACCAAGGATAATCTGTTTAGGGGCTCTTTTCCTGAAACGAGTCCAAAATAAGCGTAAATAGAAAAGCCCGGGGCTGCCAATACAGATTGGTAGTCTCGGGCTTTTTTATTGATTCCCGGAAAACAGGCGCTAAACTCAGGCGGCCTGTGACCTTGATCTGAGCCACCTCCTGGCGGATCGGGCATCTGTGAAGTACTGGATCTCAATGTCGCCCCGCTGGGCCATGTGCTTGTTGGTGGATTCCACGCTCATCTTCCCGAAAAAATCCTGCGGGATAAGGAAGGCCATGTGCGTGACGCCCGCATTGATGGCTTTGGGAAACCACTCGTGGTTGATCCATTCCTGGCTTTCCTTTTGAATTACTTTGATCTTGCTGGTGTCTACCAGTATTTTGGAATACCCGGTTTCCAGCACCAAAGCAAGACTGTCTTCGGCGATCTTCTTGAACTCATGGTACTTCAGAAAGCCCTCAAAGGTGGCCAGTACCACCCGTGACACGATGTCTACTTGATTCGTCCTCATGCTGCATCAAGGCAGTTTTTCACCCTCCGCTAGGTAGACGCTGCCCACTCCATTTGCTTAACGAGTTTAGGGTTCGATTTAGTGAAAGGGGGCTGAAAACAGTTGAAAATTTTAGAAGTCTGCCAAGATTTGGCTAGGTTGGCCTTTAGATAGAGAACCATGCGGAAGAAAGACAATACAGCGGTGGCTATTTTTGTGGGAGCGGTGGTGTTCCTGGCCCTGGAGGTGGCCGTGTACTATGGGTTGGTGACCTGGTTGGTTCCTACGGATCCTGAGGTAGAGGAGCAGGGCGGCTCTATTGTGCGCAACTGGAACAAGGTCATGTACTTTATCCTGATCTACATGGGCGTGTTGGTGGGGGCGCTTCTGTTTGCCAGCTCACAGGTGCCAAGAAGTTACCGCCGGCACGTTCTTTTCTGGTTTTACCTTTCGTTGCCCACGTTGCTGGTGCTGCTAGTCCTAGCGTTTAGCTGATAAAGTGATATACTTTTGCCAAAGCCGCTCGTATAGAAGGTATCACTTAACCAAACGGAGGATTTTATGAGCAGCAATAAGAAAAATCACGGCGGAGAAAAGGATAACAAGAAAGGTGGGTTTATTGACAATACTGACAAAAATAACCTGACCCCAGATGATACTACGCCTCAAACCCCGGAAAGTAGCTACATGAGTTCCAAGAGCGGTGGTACCACCATTCAGGATGAGCGTAGCGTGTCCAGGAGTGGAAACAACAACCGCGAAGGCGTAAATGCCTCTTACGGTGACGGCGGCGACCGGCCCCGCAGTAACCCCAGCGACAACCAGGTGGACCGCGGTAAATAAGATGGTCCGATCATAAAAAAAAGCGGAGGCTGTTCATATATAGAGCAGCCTCCGCTTTTTTGTTTTCCTCTAACTCAAAACTCAGAACTCAAGACTCAGGACTATTTCACAACGTGGGACTATTTCACAACGTGCCGGTAAATCATCTCTGAGACGTTGGCCATGGCGGCAACACTGGCTTTGTCATCGGCGATGCCTTTAGACAGGAGCACCAGCACGTACTGGCGGCCGTTGGGCAGGAACACAATGCCAGAGTCATGGCGCACGCCGGTGATCCAGCCGGTTTTATGGGCGACTTTCACATCCTGGGGCAATTTGGCCGGAATAATCTCCTTGAATTTCTGGTCCAGCAGTACCTTGATCATGTCCTGTGAGGCGGCGGGGCTCACCACTTTTCCCTGAGCCATTTTCTGGAAGAGCACCATCAGGTCATAGGCGGTGGTGGTGTTGTTCAGGCCCTGCCGGTACGCTTTGGTGTCTTCTACGCCGCGTAGCACCTGCATGTCTTTGGCCCCCAGGGCCCGCATGGTCTGGGTTACGTTCTTGGCATCCAGTTTCTCTATGACAATGTTGGTGGCCAGGTTGCTGCTCTGGATGATCATCTTGTAGAGCAGCTCAGACAAGGGCCGCTTTTGACCCAACTGGGTATACAGTACCTGCTCGCTGTCGGCTTCCGGACCGATGGTAAACGGGCTGCCGTCTACTATGCTCTTGAACTCATTCTTCACCAGAATAGAATCAGTGAGGTCGAATTTCCCTTCTGCGGCTTGTTTGTAAGCTTCAATGAGCACCGGGGTTTTCATGGTGCTGGCCGCATGGAAGCTTTCGTGCTCGTTCAGTAACAGTTCCTCCCCGGTTTTCAGGTCTTTGAAGGCTACGGCAAAGGTACCTTCCTGTTTCCCTAGTTCGGCCAGTACTTCTTCCCTGAGCTGGAGCATGTTCTTTTTAGGTTTAGAGACGGTGCACCCCAGGAGCAGAAACGCCAGGGCCACAAACGGAAGGTGAAAGGTGCGCATGATGGGTCTGTTTTGAATCAAGGTAAGCAAGTGCCGCCACTTCAGCACGAAGGACCGCCCGTTTCAGGGCCTGTTTCTGAAAAGCAGGCTTTAAACAACTGTGGCGGCCTGGACTTTCACCGGCTCCCTGAATTCCTGATGAAGCCACTGCCGGAAGTTCTCCTGCTGTTCGGCCGTGGCCGAGGGGTTTTTCCGCACGCTGTATTGCGGCAGGAACAATTGCGGGCCGGGCGACAAAGTCACCGTTTGCAGGGTCTTTTGCCGGAACAAGGTCACTTCTAGCTTCTGTTGGCCCTTGGTCAAGTGCTGTAGGTTGCCGTTCTCCAGCTTGCGCCCGTTCACGGCCACCAGTTCATCGTCTACGGAGAGCACCGCCGCGGCTGGAGAGTCAGGTACTACATAGCCCACCACGGGAATTGTCGGCAGGGCCGGGTTTAACCGGAAGCCATACACGCTTTCATAGGCCAGTGCCGCAGGTTCTTTGTGTAAGGTGCAGCCCACGTAGTCCAGCGCCGCCTGAAGCCAGGGTTCAAAAGAGGCAGTCCCGAAGATCATTTCCCGGAAGTACGGCTCCAGTGACTGGCCCGCTTCTTCCTCGGCCAGGCGTTGGTAATCTGCCTCAGTGTACCCAAGGCCCGGTTGCCCGAACTCCTGCCACATGCGGCGCATCACATCATCCAGGGAGCGGGCGTTTTGAGTGGTGCGCCTGATTTCCAGGTCCAGTACCAGGGCCGCAAGACAACCTTTGTGGTAAATGCTCACTTTGCGGTCAGGCACGCCGGGTTTGTAACCGTCTAGCCAGGTGTCAAAAGAAGAGTCTGCTACGGAAAGGTGCTGTTCCCCCTGGTCTACCGTGTGGCGCTTGAGCACCGTGTTGAGCTCCTGGAAATACTGATCCGCCGTGAAAACGCCGCTGCGGGCCAGCAGGTAATCACCGTAATAGGTGGTGACGCCCTCGGCCACGTAACCCGTCCGGAAGTAGTTCTCGCGGGTGAAATCATACGGCAGCATCTCCTGGGGCCGTATCTGCTTGATGTTCCACGTGTGAAACAGCTCATGGCAGCTTACGCCCAGCAGTTCTTTATAGAGCGTGGGCGACATCAATTGTTCGGCAGGGCCCAGCGTGATGACCGTGGAATTAAGGTGCTCCACCCCGTGGTAGTGCTGGTAGGGCAGAATAATATTCAGGAAATGGTAGTCTTTTACCGGAAACGTCTCAAAAAGGGCCAGCTGCGCTCTGGTAAAAGCCCTGAAGTGCGGCAAAATCTGCTCCCAATCCGGTTGGCAGGCTCCCTGGAACCACACGTGGAACAGGTGACCCTGCTCTTCATACGCCTGGTGCTGCAAGGTGGCGCTGGTAATAAAGGGCGAGTCTGCCAGATGGTCAAAGTTTTCTGCCTGCAGGGTCTGGGCCGCGGTGGTGGGCAATCCGCACGCGATCTGCCAATGGTCCGGAATGTCCAGCGCCAGCGTGCAAGGCTCCTGTTCCAGGCCCGAGGCCGTGAGCAGGCAGTTCACCGGGTTCACGTACAGGAAATCCGGAGCCACCCAGGAGCCGCCGGCATCCATCTGGCGGGCGTAGAAGTTATAGCGTACCTCTATCCTTGGATTCCCCTGTATGTCTACCCGCCACCGGTCTTTGGTTTCTTTTCTAACCGGCAGGGGAGAACCGTCGGGTGCTACCACAGAGAAACCCTGCAGCTTCTGCGCGAAGTTCTGCAGCTCATACCGGCCGGGACGCCAGGCAGGCAGTTGCAGAAAAAGCTCGGGCTGGGTCAGGTTCTCTAGAAACGTCTGGACTTGCAGGAAACCAGAGAGTGGGTTCTGGCAGGAAAGGCGGTAATGGGGCACGGCGGTCTTATTATTTAAAGGTACAAGAGGTCCTTACGGAGGAAATATTTGCAAGAAGAGCGAATTTGCCCTCTTTTCCGAAAGATACCCCCTAAAAGGACGCGGGCAAAGCTTGGCTTCGCTGTCTATAACCTGGTGGCTTGGGAGAGCGGGGAAGTCAAAAACATGGACCTTTCCCCGTGGCTGGGAGGGGAGAAAGGGGATGGGAGGCAAGCTGCCTCGCAAGCCTTGGGGAAAGGTTTGTTTGGGGCTCTTTTCCTGAAAAATAGGCTCAAAACGGGTTCAAGCCAGGCGGTTGTGGTGCAGCAAGGCTTTCACGGACCGCGGGTAACGTGCAAATAATCAAATTAAAATGTGGAAAGGGGTTTGATATATCAAAATTCATTTCCTAATTTTGCATCCCTTAATATAATGTTTAGTGTAAGATGAAAAGAACATTCCAACCTTCGCAACGCAAAAGAAGAAATAAGCATGGTTTCCGCTCAAGAATGGAAACTGCTAACGGACGTAGAGTATTGGCTAGCAGAAGAGCTAAAGGCCGTCATAAACTGACCGTTTCTGACGAAAGAAGACACAAAGCCTAATTTTTCTGAGTAGCTCGCTGCAAGGCGCCTCGCGAATGGGTACCTTCACTGAACATTCTGCAGAAGAGCAATCGATTTCTTATAGATTTCCGAGAGAAGAACGTTTACGGAGCAAAAAGCTGATTGAACAGCTTTTCCGTGAAGGTTCTTCTTTCAATTCCTATCCGCTGCGTTTTGTGGCGCTGCACGTACCCGGTCCGGCTGAACTCCCTGTTCAGGTGCTGGTCTCGGTTTCCAAGCGCAACTTCAAGAAAGCCGTAGACCGCAACCGCATTAAGCGGCAGCTGCGGGAAGCCTACCGGCTGCACAAACACGTTCTGTCTCAGCCTTCTACCCCGGAAGGCACGTGGTATATCGGTATTCTTTACATTGGCAAAGAAAAAAATCCTTTCAATGTTATCTGCAAAAAACTAAATTCAGGGCTGGAGCGTTTGATTTCTATATAGTCTTCTCTTTTCCTGATTTTTACCTCTGCAGTTATGTTGAAGAAAACATTTGCCGGCCTGTTGGTGGTGGGGACCGCATGGGGCCTTTTTTCGTTCAAGGACGGCTCTGAGCGGTACTTCGATATCGCCAAAAACCTGGACATCTTTGCTACGCTGTTCAAGGAGGTGAATACCTACTACGTAGACGAAGTGGCTCCCTCTAAACTGGTGCGCACGGGCATTGACGCCATGCTCAAGTCACTGGACCCCTATACCAATTACATTCCTGAAGACGACATAGAAGACTTCCGCACCATGACCACCGGGCAATACGGCGGTATTGGCGCGTTGGTAGGCAAGCGCGATGGCCGCACCATTGTCTCTTTGCCGCATGAAGGCTCGCCGGCCCAGAAGGCGGGCATCATCATTGGTGATGAGATCCTGAAGATTGACGGGGTAGACCTGGCCAAGAAAACAGACAATGAGGTGAGCAAGCTGCTCAAAGGGCAGGCCGGCACCTTGGTGAAACTGGAGATCAAGCGCTTCGGTGCTGAGAAGCCTTTGGTGGTAGATGTCACCCGTGCCAACATCCAAATCAACAATGTGCCTTACTATGGCATGGTCACCCCAGAGATTGGCTATCTGCAGCTGTCTGGCTTTACCGTAGACGCGGGCCGTGAGGTGCGCAGCGCGGTAGTCAAGTTAAAGGAGCAGGGCGCTAAAAAGGTCATCTTAGATCTGCGCGATAATCCCGGCGGCCTGTTGAATGAATCAGTGAACATCTCTAACCTGTTCTTGCCCCGCGGCAAAGACATTGTCAGCACCAAAAGCAAGGTGGCCGACTGGAATAAGATGTACAAGGCCCTGGATGAACCCCTGGATGTGCAGATGCCGCTGGTGGTGTTGACCAGCTCTAACAGCGCCTCGGCGGCTGAGATTGTGGCCGGCGCCCTCCAGGATTATGACCGGGCCGTGTTGATCGGACAAAGGACCTTTGGCAAAGGCTTGGTGCAGATGACGCGTCCGCTTTCCTATAACTCCCAACTCAAGGTAACCACTGCCAAATACTACATTCCCAGTGGCCGGTGCATCCAGGCCATTGATTATGCCCACCGGGCGGCAGATGGCTCGCTGCACAAAACCCCAGACTCCTTGCGCGTGGCTTTCAAAACCGCCAGTGGCCGGGTAGTGTATGACGGCGGCGGCATCAGCCCAGACCTGGAGGTGAAAGAGCAGCCGGTGCCAGACATCATCCGGAAGCTCATGACCAAAAACTACATCTTTGACTACGCCACCCGGTTCAGGGCCGCCAATCCTACCATTGCGGCGGCCAAAGACTTCCGGCTGTCTGACGCTGAATACCAGAAATTCATTTCCTTCCTGAACGGGAAAGACATTTCTTACTCCACAGACGTAGAGAAGGCCCTGGACAACATGATCAAGAAGGCCAAGGAAGACAAGCACTATGAAGAGGTGAAAGCTGATATAGAGCAGATCAAGAAAAAGGTAGCCACTAATAAAAGCAATGACCTGATCAGGTTCAAAGCTGAGATTGTGGAACTGTTAGAGCAGGAGATCGTGTCGCGGTACTACTTGCAGAAAGGGTTGGTGGAAGCCACCTTCAATGATGACAAGAACATTGTGGCTGCCGTTGACGTGCTGAGCAACCCTTCGCGCTACCAGGGCCTGCTCACCAGCGCCAAGAAGTAGCAAAAAGGACATCTCTATTCTATATAGTATAGTAAGGGCAACCGGAGCACGGTTGCCCTTATGTTTTAGAATAGCGTAGCTTTGCAGAAAATACGCTTTTTAGCTTTTTGCCCATGGCCTACCTTTTATCACTGGAAACCTCCTCCTCAG
Source organism: Rufibacter glacialis (assembly GCF_008271745.1). Lineage (GTDB taxonomy): Bacteria > Bacteroidota > Bacteroidia > Cytophagales > Hymenobacteraceae > Nibribacter > Nibribacter glacialis. The sequence continues at coordinate 320,932 of NZ_VKKZ01000024.1, forward strand.
TCTGTTCCGTGGCGCTGCACCAAGACCAGCAGCTGCTTTCCTACGCTGAACTGCAGATGGAAAAGTCGCACTCTTCCCACATCACGGTGATGGTGCAACAGGTGCTGGAATATGCAGGTGTGCGGTTAGAGCAGCTGGAGGCCATTTCCGTTTCAGGAGGGCCAGGTTCCTACACCGGACTGCGCATAGGATCAGGCACTGCCAAGGGGTTGTGCTTTTCTTTAGATAAGCCACTCATTTCAGTGAGTACGCTAGCTTCCATGGCGCACCAGGTCATTTCAGTTACCCCCGCGCCAGAGCGGTATCTGTTCTGCCCCATGTTAGATGCCCGTCGGTCTGAAGTGTATACTTGTCTCCTGGCTCATGACCTGCAGGAGCGGTTACCCGTAGAGCCCATGATTCTGGAAGCTTCCAGTTTTGCCGCAGATTTAGAAAAACAGCCTATCATCTTCTTTGGCAGTGGCGCCGCTAAAGCCAAAGAACTTCTGGCCCCGCACCCGAACGCTTTGTTCCTGGAAAATGTTAAACCTACAGCCAAGGCTATAGGCGCACTTGCCTATCCAAAATGGCAAGCGGCACAGTTTGAAGACATGGCTTATTATGAGCCGTTTTATCTAAAAGAGGTATATATCACCAAGCCTTCAGTTAAATAAAAGGAAAGATGGAAGAGTTTGTAAACCGAGTAGCCAATAGCGGCCTCATCACCTTGAATCTGGAAGAGTATCTGCACCCCGGCGAGCGGGTAGTCTATGATATAAAAGACAACCTGTTCATGGGGCTCATGCTGCGCGAGAAAGATTTCCGAGCCTTTGTGAAAGACAATGACTGGGCTCAATATGCAGGAAAGAACGTAGCAATTATCTGTTCAACAGATGCCATTGTGCCTACTTGGGCTTATATGCTGTTAGCAAGTAAGCTGCAGCCTTATGTTAATAGATATGTGTTTGGAGACCTGGAGGCATTAGAGCAGGCCTTGCTTCAGGATGCCATTGCCCAAATCAACGCCGAAGAATACCAGGATGCCAAAGTGGTGATCAAAGGCTGCGGCCAGATTCCAGTACCCACCTATGCTTATGTAGAAATCATGCAGAAATTGTTACCAGTGGTCAGCAGCATCATGTATGGAGAGCCTTGCTCTACAGTGCCTATCTACAAGAAGCCCAAAGACAGGGCGGCCACTGTATAAAGTATAAAAGGGAAAAGGTCTCTCTTTGTAAATAAGAGATCAAGGGAAGATATTCTAAAGAAACGCACTTCTCCAGAGGAGCTTCCACTCCCCTTAGATGGTTCTTTCCTCACCTCTGGGGAGGGATGCAGCCAAAAGGCCATTAGGTAAAAAATATTTCCCTCCCGGAACTCGCTGGCCCTGAACATAGTTAGGTCCTAGTACAGGGTCAATAACCGCCTGCCAAGGGCAGAACCGGGGGAGAGGGTTTGGAAAGCCGGCCCTTTTCCCTACCTTTGCAGCCTCTTCGGCGGGAAGGGGATCACCAAGAGACGGACTTACCACCAGCGGGGGAGGGGGAAAAAAGTTCTCCGCGCCGCTTGCGGAAAGGGAAACGTTTCCTACCTTTGCAGCCCGCTCCGGGGGGGGAGCCTCAGGGTTCCTGGCCGCAGCAGTCTTGGCTAACCGAGCCGAGGGAACAAGAGTAAAAAAAACTTCGCCTCCGGGCTTGCCAAGAAAGAAAAGCTTCTTACCTTTGCAGCCCGCTCCGGAAGGAGAGCCTCACCGCTCTTCACCGAGGCAGCCTCTACGCCGGCAGGGCGGGAGGGGAAAGGAAAAAAAGTTTTCCCAACGCATTGCAGAGAGAAAGAAAGTTCTTACCTTTGCACCCGCTTCGGGAACGAACAGAGACACCAGGCCTTGGCTAGCAGAGCGGAGGAAGAAAAAAAAAGAGAGAAAAAGTTGCCGAGGGGCTTGGAAACGAAGATTTGTTCCTTACCTTTGCAGCCCCTTCCAGCGGGAAGGGAGACGGGACCAGCAGTGGTTCGCAAGCACCGGCGACAGGCCGGTGGGAGGTTCTTTGAGTGAATGGGAAGATAGGAAAAAAGAAGGGCGCCGGTCAAACGGTGCCTGACAAGAGAGAAACGAAACAAGGGAGTGCAGCGTATCGGCGGTCGATCGTCTTGACAACATCGACTGTCTTTATTGAAAAATTGAGAACAAGTCAAACATTTCTACTACAATGGAGAGTTTGATCCTGGCTCAGGATGAACGCTAGCGGCAGGCCTAATACATGCAAGTCGAACGGGGCCCTTCGGGGCCCAGTGGCGCACGGGTGCGTAACGCGTATGCAACCTACC
>NZ_VKKZ01000025.1 GCF_008271745.1 Rufibacter glacialis
GGAACAAATCTTCGTTTCCAAGCCCCTCGGCAACTTTTTCTCTCTTTTTTTTCCTTCCTCCGCTCTGCTAGCCAAGGCCTGGTGTCTCTGTTCGTTCCCGAAGCGGGTGCAAAGGTAAGAACTTTCTTTCTCTCCGCAATACGTTGGGGAAACTTTTTTTTTCTGCTCCCTCCCGCCCTGCCGGCTTCGGGAACCGCCTCAGTAAAGAGCGGTGAGGCTCTCCTCCCGGAGCGGGCTGCAAAGGTAAGAAGCTTTTCTTTCCCGGCAAGCCCGGAGGCGAAGTTTTTTTTCTCTCTTTTCCCTCGGCTCTGTTAGCCAGGGGCTTCCTTCTCGGAAGGGAGGGCAAAGGTAAGAAGAATTCCCCTTTCCGCAAGCGGCCCGGAGAACTTTTTCTTTTCCCGCCCGTTCGTAGTAAGTTCGTCCCTTGGTGATCCCCTTCCCGCCGAAGAGGCTGCAAAGGTAGGGAAAAGGGCCGGCTTTCCAAGGCCTCTCCCCCGGTTCTGCCCTTGGCAGGCGGTTATTGACCCTGGACTAGGACCTAACTGTGTTCAGGGCCAGCGAGTTCCAGGAGGGAAATATTTTTTACCTGAAGGGTTTTCTCGGTAGCAACCGGCTAGGAGCCTCCGGAAGAACTGGTATCGGGGTACTGGGAGTTCCTACCAAGAGATGGATTGCTGGTTTAGCCTAGTGTGCACCATATATTAAGTGCTTAGAGCAAATCTTTGATTTTTAAGTTCACATTTCAGCTTTACTTATAAAATGGGAAGATTGCAATGCTCGGCCATACTGCCTCCACTTCTTTATATCTTCCCCCTCCTTCCTCCTCTTTTTTTTAGGTATGCCTCCTATATAAGTATGTCTCCTTTTATAAATGCATGAAGGCAGGCACCTGATTTCCTCTCATACTGTCGTGTTTGTTAATTATTCTTTATCCAAACCTTAAAAGTTGATCCTTCATTTAATTTGCTTTCCACCTCCACATAACCCCCTAAAGCTTCTGCCTGGGTTTTTACTAAATACAGCCCTAAGCCTCTTCCTGACACATGGAAATGGAACCGCTTATAGAGGCCAAATAAGTTTTTGCCCTCTTTTTCTAAATTTATCCCTAAACCATTGTCTTGCACAGAAAGGCACAGCATTTCCTTTTCTTGATCAAGCTCCGCTTTTATAGTTAGGCTTAGGGGCCTTTCTGGCGATCGGTATTTCACGGCGTTCGTTAGAAGATTACTGATGATGCTTGTCACATAACTTCTGGTAGAACCAATCTCCTCAATTCCGTTTAACTGTACATTTATATTATCACAGCTCTCTGTTGGTAATACTTGCAAAGCTTGCTCCACTAGTTGAGGCAAGTTGAGTTTCTCTCTATTATCTAAGATGCCCGCCTGAAGACTCAACATTTCATTTAAGTCTCTTATGATATAATCTAGGTTCTGGGCCGTTTGCCTTAACCTCATGGTGAGCCCTTCCTGGTTTTCCTGGTTATTCTGGTTGCTGCACAACAAGGAAGTAAGGCCTAAAATATTGGCCACCGGGGATCTGAGGTTATGAGAGACAATGTAGGTAAACTGTTCTAAGTGGCGGTTCCGGCGCAACAGCTCCTCGGTGAGTTTTATCCTTTCCTCTTCCGCTTTCTTCTGCTCTGTGATGACGGTTTCAATCACTATGAATTTCTTTCCGCCGCCGCTCCCTTCATCAATGATAGGCGTCACATCCAGTTTAGACCAATACACTTCCCCATATTTGTTCTGGTTCTGGACTTCCTGCACAAAGGGTTCATCATAACTTAACTTCTGCCGAATGTGGGACACCGCCTCCGGCTGCGTGGCTGGGCCAGCCAGGAAATCACCTGGCCTTAGCCCCTTCACTTCTTCAATGGTGTAACCGGTAATACGGGTAAAACCTTCGTTTACCCATTCAATGCGGGCTTCCTCATCTGTGATGTACACAGAGTTCACCGTTTTACTGGCTACGAGAGAAAGTTTCTTTAACTCGGCCTCTACCTTCTTCCGCTCGTCAATCCGTCTAATGAATACGGTAAGCCCCTCCTCTGAAGGGTAAGCGCTTACATCAAGCCACTTGTTCAGTTTTTGGGAGAATTCCTCAAAATGGACCGGATACCGGGTAGTAATGGCCCGGGTGAATTTTGCCAGGAAGGAACCGAACTCCTCCGCGGCATACACCTTCCGGATGTCTTTGCCATACAACTCCTGCTTTTTCACCTGCATGGCCTCTTCAAACTCCTGGTTCAGATAGGTGAAGCACCAATTCTTATCTAAGGTGAAGAAGGCGTCTCTGATACTGCCCAAAATAGTGTTCAAGCGATTGGCAGTACTTTCCAGAAGCTGCTGCTGCTGCTTGTCTTGGGTAATGTCTTTGGCGATGCCGTGTATCCCTAACAGTTCCTCATTGACAATGACTGGTACTTTGGTGATGGCCAGGTCTAATTTCACGCCTGTGGCGGTAAGCACGGTTGTCTCTGAGGTGACAGATTCCCCCGCCAAAGCCCGTCTGAATTCCTTGACGGCTTCCTCCTCTGCTCCGGGCGGCAACAACTCCCCGAAATGCATTTGCAGCAATTGCTCCTCGGTATAGCCACTGCACGCTACCGTGGCAGCGTTCACAGAAGTGAAATACCCTTCTTTGTCTAGGGAATAGATACTGTCTGGGTTGTTCTCAAAAAGAGACCTGTACAGTTTTTCGCTCCGTTCTAATTTAAAGTGATCCTCAACCCGCTCAGTCACATCCCGGGAATTGATGATAATCCCGTTGATGGCTGGATTCTGAAAACAATTGACGCCTTTGGTTTCCATCCACTTCCATTGCCCTTCTTTTGACTTGAACCGGAAGGGCTGGGTTTGGACCGCAGGCCCAGCCACCACCCTTTCCAGATCCTTCAGCACCCTTAGCACATCTTCAGGGTGAATTAAATCAAAAGCGTTATAACCTAGCAAATCTTCTGGGTCATACCCAACTATTTGCCTGGCACTGCCGCTCACAAAGGAATAATAGCCCACCTGGTCAATGATACAGATCATGTCAAAGCCCTCCTGGAGCAGGGCCTTCATCTTGGCTTCGTTCTGGCGGTGTTTCTCTTCTACCGCGAATTCGGTGGTGACATCACGGGCAATGGCGTAGATTTTGTTTTCCTCCTCAAATAAGGAAGACGACCAGGAAAGGTGCACCACGGACCCATCTTTATGGAGGTAGCGGTTTTTAAAATTAAGAGTGAAATTGTTTTTGTACACCTGATCTGTTTCAGCTACTGTTTTGGCTAAATCATCGGGGTGAAGGAATTCCCGGAAGTGCTTGCCCAGCATTTCTTCTGGCGCATACCCAAGCCGGGCAATACAGGCCTTGTTTATCTGGAGAAGGTAACCCTGGGGCGTAAAGGTGCAAATAAGGTCTGCGGTGGAATCTAAAACCAACTGCAGGTCATGCAGGGCTTTTTCCAGGTCCTTTCGCTGCTTCATCAAAATCTGCTGCACCTCTTTTTCGGGCCGCAAATCACGGACATGGACACTCACATAGGAGCTTCCATCTGTTGCCGTAAAGGAACGGGTACTCATTTCCACAGGAATCTTGAAACCGGTCTTGTGGATCACGGTCACCTCTCCCTTGAAAAAACCTACTTCTTCTCTGGCCTGAACCGCTAAAGCCCAACGAGGGTCAGTAGAATCTATCACGGCTTTTTTCCCTTCCTGAAGGAGGTATTCCTTAGTATGCCCTACTAACTGGCACAAGGCTTGGTTCACGAACAGGACCGAATTGTCTGGCCCTACCAAAGCCATAGGCTCATGGCTATACTCAGCCAAAGCATACATCAATTCAAAGTTGAGAGAAGATGAAGCAGAATCTGAAAAAGGATACCTGGCGGTACCTTCTACTCTTTTTTCCATTTTAATTTTAGAGAGAATTCAATGTTTTATATCTAACTATTTGACTACTAGTAAGTGAATAATTACTAGATTTCAGGTAACCTTTCCTCTCCCCTCACCCCGTTTAAAGTTTCTTTACAATTAAATAATATCCAGTATGATTCCTCTAACACAGGAACAGATAGATGATTATTATTTAAATAGTTACAAAAATAACCTAAGGGTTGTTAATTACAATAGAAATTAAATAAAATTAAGACTGATTTTTAATTTATTCACAAAAGGTGTTTAAAGCCTAAAATTTCAGAAACTCCCATAAAACAGAAAGGCCATCTCATAGATGGCCTTTCTGTTTTATGGGAAGGAAGTTACTTATTTACCCGACTCATATTTACCGTTGAACTTCTGGTACAGGTACTGCTGCTTATCTGTGAGGTTCAGGTTCCGGCCTTGGATAAAGGCATGGCTGATCTTGTTGGACCGCATGTCCAGGAGATCCCCTTCAGAAACCACGAGCGTCGCATCTTTCCCTGTCTCCACTGACCCCACCTGCTTATCTACCCCCATAATTTTGGCGGCATTCAGGGTCATAGCAGAAATCGCCTGCTCCTTGGGCAACCCAAAGGCAACGGCAGTACCGGCAATGAAGGGAAGGTTGCGGGAGCCATGGAGGCTGGCGTCATAGTCCAGACAAAAAAGGATACCTGCTTGCTGCAGCAAACCCGGCATTTTGTACGGCAGGTACACATCATCACCGGCCCGGGCTGGCAAGGCATGGACCCCAGAGTAGATAACTGGAATATGGTTCTCTTTTAAGAAATCAGCCACTACCAGCGCATCGGCCCCGCCCACGATCACCATCTCTTTCACGCCTGCCTTTTGAGCAAACCGAATGGCCTCCACTATCTCTTTCCCATAGTTGGCATGGATAAAAAGCTTTTTAGAACCATCAAACAACCCGGTAAGGGAAGCCAGTTTCAGATTTTCGCGGTCCTGTTTTTGGTTCTTGTAGACCTTGGACTCGGCTAAAAGAGCCTCCAGTTCCTGTAACCCGGTTTGGCGTGCTTGCCTCCGCTGCACCACCATAGGAGAATTGTCGGTTGTTTGCTGCACCATGGCAGGCCACCGCAGGTGAACGCCCCCATCGGCTTTGACCAGGGCATCTTCCCAGTTCCAGGCATCTAACTGCACCACCGAGGATGACCCAGAAATCATGCCGCCCACCGGAGTGACCTGCGCCAATAACACCCCGTTGGAACGGAGCGTGGGGGTGATATCTGAATCTGTGTTATAAGCTACCACCGACCGTACGTTGGGGTTGAAGAGGCCTACCTCCTGCTGATCAAGGGTAGCCCTCACAGATTCAATCTCGTTCAGGCCAATCTGGCTGTTGGGCAAGATCAAGCCCGGGTAGATGTGCTTGCCGCTCACGTTCACTGTTTCATAGGCGGTGCCGCCGGCCGTGAACCCATTGGCAGGTCCGGCATAGGTGATTTTCCCGTCAGAGAAGGCAACGGTAGCGCCTTCCACCACTTGCCCGTTTCCTACGTGCAGGGTGGCACCGGTGAGGGCGATGGGTTTGGCTTGTTTAGCCGCTGGTACAGGCACTTGGGCCCAGGCCACAGACGTACTGACGAACAAGGCCGCGGCGAGCAATAGTTTATGCTGCATGTTTTTAGAAGCAAGGGTCACCACAGTTTTCGTTTTGGTTAACATAGAGTGGTCTCCTTATTTTTGATGGTACTCAGATTCCTGAAAATTCTCTTCGGCCCCGTTGTCCAGGTCTTCGCAGTGCAGGACTTGCTGCCCCCCGCGGCGCGATGGAGCGGCGGTTTGAGTGCGCTCCCCGCGGGCTTTGGCGGCCAGCATCTTGTTGATCAAACGCAAGCGCTCCTTCTCCTGCTCTTCCTGCAGTTGTTTGTCCTGCTCCAGGTCAAAGTAGGCGATACCATCCACAAAGGTTTTCTCAGGACGGGCATAGATGGAAAGCGGATGGTCGTTCCAGATCACCACGTCGGCATCTTTGCCGGCTTTCAGGCTGCCAATGCGGTTATCAAGGTGCAGAAGCTTGGCTGGGTTCAGGGTCACCATTTTCAGAGCGTCTTCCTCAGAGACCCCGCCGTATTTAATGGTCTTGGCGGCCTCCTGGTTCAGACGACGGGCCATTTCGGCGTCATCTGAGTTGATGGCGGTAACCACGCCCACGTTGTGCATAATAGCTGCGTTGTACGGAATAGCATCTTTCACTTCCATTTTGTAGGCCCACCAATCAGAGAAGGTGGAAGCACCAATGTTGCGCTCCTTCATTTTGTCGGCTACTTTATAGCCTTCCAGAATGTGGGTGAAGGTATTCACCCGGAAGCCCATTTGATCAGCTACCTTCATGAGCATGTTGATCTCAGATTGCACGTAGGAGTGGCAGGTAATGAAGCGCTGGTCTTTCAGGATTTCGGAAAGGGCCTCCAGTTCCAGGTCACGGCGGGGAGCGGCGGTCTTGCTTTTGGCAGACTTAGACAGCTTGTTGTAAGCAGCCCAGGCTTTATCGTATTCTTTAGCCCGTTGGAAGGCATCTACCATCACCTGCTCAACGCCCATGCGGGTCTGCGGGAACCGCACGTTGTACTGTGGCGAACGATTAGAATGCTTCACGTTCTCGCCCAGCGCGAACTTGATGAAAGGATCTGCCCCTTCCAGCATCAATTTCTCTGGCGCCTGTCCCCAGCGAAGCTTGATAATAGCAGATTGCCCCCCAATGGGGTTAGCTGAACCATGCAGCAACTGCGAGGTTGTCACCCCGCCAGCCAACTGACGGTAAATGTTCACTTGCTCGTGGTTTACTACATCGGCCATGCGTACTTCAGACGTTACGGCCTGGGTTCCTTCGTTCACGCCGTCCAGCGCAATGTGGGAGTGTTCGTCAATGATGCCGGGCGTTACGTGCTTGCCGGTACCGTCAATGACCTTTGCTCCGGTGGCCGACAGGTTCTTGCCCACCTGCGCGATCTTCCCATTTTTCAGGAGCACATCAGCGTTCTGCAATTTGCCGTCTTTTTCATTCGTCCAGACGGTGGCGTTTCTAATGAGGACCGTCTCGGCTTTTGGCAGTTCGGTTCTCCCATAGGAGGCGAAGGGATACGTCATTTTCCCCAGGTCCAGCGCCTCATTGGAGCGGGCCCGGGCGGTATCGCGCTTGGCTTGCTGGGAGGCGGCTTCCAGGAGAGCGGCAGACCATTTCACGGTTTGGGCATTGGGCAACTGGCCTTCGCCCTGGAACCCTTTGCCGGTGTACCAACCGCTTAACCTTATGCTTTCCTTCCCATTTTTAGCCGGGGCAAAGGCTAGGGTTAACATCTCCCCGCTTAAAGAAAGCGACCCTTTCAAGGTGTCAGCGGTCACCACTTTTACCTCTGGCTTTTCTGGGGTTCCGCTGATGAGCAAGCGCCTGTCGGGCTGGGAATCAATTTTAAGGGTATACACGCCCCTGAAGTCAGATGGGGTTTCGCTGATTTTGAAGCCCTGGCCCTGCACCCAGTTTTCCAGCAGCAAGGTAGTGGCGTCAAACAGGTTGCCGGAGGCCACCACAAAGTTAGCCTGCATGCCTTCGCGCAGGCTGCCCACATATTTATCGGCTTTCAGCAATTGGGCCGGCGTGTGGGTTAAGGCTTTTAGCGCCTCTTTTTCAGATAACCCGTACAAAGTGGCTTTGCGCAGGTTAGGCAGGAACTTGGATTTGTCTCTGAGGTCTGCGGTGGTGAACGCGATGGCTACGCCTTCTTTCACCAACAAAGCCGGGTTGGCGGGTGCCATTTCCCAGTGTTTCATGTCCTCAATGCCAATGCGGCGGGCATCATACGGATCCTCCACGCTGAAGGCGTCTGGGAAGTTCACGTTCAGGATGTAGGCGGCTTTGGTTTCCTTGATCTGGGGCAACATCTGATACTCATCGCCCTGGCCCTTGAAAATGTACTGGTGCCCAAACTCGTCGCCAACTTTATCTGCCCTAACGGCGTTCAGCTTGTTGGTTACCTCAAAAATCTGGGGCAGGCGGTTGGTTTCAGAGAAAGCTTTCAAAGAAAGATTCTGCTCTTTGTCTGGGTTCTTGCTGTTCCATTGGGCATCTAAGTACGTCTGGCGCAGCAAAGCCATAGATCCCATGAGCGAGCTTGGATACTCTTGCGTAGAGGAACCTTTGTCCAGGGATAGCGCCGCGGCGGCTTTGTCTAGCAGGATCACCTGGTTTTCGCGCTTGTTGGCCAAAGAAACCAAAGAAGCGGTACCGCGGGCAATGCCGTCTGGGTGGAGGGTCAACACCGCGCCAAAGCCCAGTTTCCGTAATTCCTCCGCTGCCTTGGCATCTACCTTGAAAATCTCTACGGCGTTGGTCTCTGGCCTGATGGCCTGGTTCCAGTTATAGGCGCCTTCTTTCTTGGTGTCTGCCTGGGGAGGGCTGTTGAAGCTGAAGGTGCGCGGCGCCACGGGCGGAACCCCGTAATGGGTATAGGGGTCCACAAAGCCCGGATACACGGTTTTGCCTTTCAGGTCAGTTACCATGGCGCCTTGCGGAACGGCCACCTTGGTGCCTACGGCCACCACTTTGCCGTCTTTGATGACCAGGGTGGCGTTCTCTAATTTGGTTTGGTAGTCCACGAAGATGGTGGCGTTGGTGAAGGCCCTGAGTCCGGAGCGTTCATCATACACCCCATTACGCGGAAAAGTCTCCTGTGCCCGGCTCTGCAGCGACAAGGCCGCCACCGCCAACACGGAGAGAAATACTTTTTTCATGGGAGCGTTACTAAAGGTTTGTTTGTGAGATGGATTGGAATAAGAGACGGAATGTAGCAAAAACTTAATGCTTATAAAAGACGCACCGCCAGAATCTCTGAATCTGGCCTGTTTTTCTGAAATCAGGCTCAAAAAGCCACCCCTTTGGCAAAGAAAAAGCCCGACCAAATGCTTGGCCGGGCTTTTAAAGAAATCAGTTTCAGAGATGATCTCTATAGGTTGTTCTCTTTGCGAAGCACGCTGTGCTTTTTGCCATAGAGGAAGTAAATGGCGACACCTATGGCCATCCATCCCAATAACCGGTACCAGGTCTCAGAAGGCAAACCAGCCATCATGCCCACGCATACCAGAATTCCCAGGATGGGTACCAACGGCACCAATGGCGTTTTGAACGGACGCGGACGGTCTGGTTCTTTCACGCGCAGGTACCATACCCCGCCGCAGACAATCACGAAGGCAAGCAAGGTACCAATAGACACCAGGTGCCCGAGTTCATCCACGGAGAAAGCACCGGCCACCAAAGCGCATACTACGCCAGTCAAGATCGTGCTCACGTGCGGCGTTCTGAACTTAGGGTGCAGCTTACCGAAGATAGGAGGCAGCAGCCCGTCGTTGGCCATGGTATAGAAAATACGGGGCTGGCTCATCAACATTACCAGCATCACAGAAGAAAGACCGGCAATAGCCCCAATCTTGATCAAATCACGCAGGAACGTATAGCCGGTTTTCTCAATACCCACGGCAATAGGCTCCGCTACGTTCAATTGGCTGTAGTGTACCATGGCTGTTAAGATACCAGATACCAGAATGTACAGGATAGTACAGATCACCAAAGAACCCAAGATACCGATAGGCATGTCTTTCTGAGGGTTCTTGGCTTCCTGGGCAGTGGTGGAAACGGCGTCAAATCCAATGTAGGCGAAGAAGATCACCCCTGCGGCTCTGATTACCCCGCTCCAGCCGTACTCGCCAAAACCACCTTTGTTTTCAGGCAGGAAAGGAGTCCAGTTGGCAGCTGCTTCTTCTTGGTGGCCAATAAGGTATTTGGCACCGGCCAGGATGAACAGGATTACCACCCCTACTTTGATGATCACGGCAATGTTGTTGAACCTGGCTGATTCGCTCATACCTCGAACTAACAGGATAGTTACCAAGGCAATAGCCAAGGCCGCCACTAAATTGAAGACACCGGTGGCATGCGGCAAGGTGGCAATATCCACGCCCTCGGCAGCCAGAGAAGAGGCTAACTGCTCTGTGATACGCACCCAAGAGCTAGTGCCGGGCAGCTGTACCAATTCCACGCCTGAAGCGTTGCTCCACTCCGGTGGCACGTTCACGCCCAGGTCGCGCAGGAAAGAGACCACATAGCCAGACCAACCTACGGCCACGGTGGCGGCACCAAAAAGGTATTCCAGGATCAAATCCCAGCCAATGATCCAGGCCACGAACTCACCCAAGGTGGCGTAGCCGTACGTGTAGGCAGAACCGGCAATAGGAATCATGGAGGCGAATTCAGCGTAGCACAGACCTGCGAACGCGCAGCCTAAGCCTGCCAGGATAAAAGCTAACACAATTGCTGGGCCGGTGTACTGAGCAGCCGCACTACCTGTTAACACGAAGATACCGGTACCAATGATGGCCCCTACCCCCAAAGCCACCAGATTGACCGGGCCCAAGGTTCGTTTAAGGTTGTGCGCCCCCTCACTGAAGGCGTCTGCGCTAAGCTTGTCAATGGACTTCCTGGCGAAAAGTTGGTTTGCCATATAATGCGTAGAAATTAGGGAATAGTTTGTTTGTAGTTTGTTTGTAAAAAGGCTTGAAGGGGCTAATATAAGTACTTTTCGCAAGAAGCAATGCAGGGGTGCGAATTTGAACAAAGGTATAAAAAGCCGGTTTGGCCCTCCGCCAGGGGCATTTTACGCCCGATTTTCAAAAAATAGGCTTAAAATGGGTTCCTATAAAAAGAAATCCTGCCTTCGCTACTAACACCTGTAAGAAAGAGGATTTCTTTCTGAAGCCGGTCTGGAAGCTCGGTCACCAGGCTACAATTTGAACGCGACGCCGCCATTCAGCACCCCCTGCACTCCAAACCCTAGCTCGCCATACACCCGTACCCTTTTCCCGTATTGAACGCCAATCAAATGGAGGTGGGCGGCCGGGATTACCTCGGTAAGTTCCTGCGGTGGGGTTCCTTCAAACCAGGAACGGGTCACCAGTTGCAAGGCTCCCAGCGAGGCCCCTGAATACAAGGTTACTTTCTCCTCTTGAATCCATTTAAAGGAAAAGACAGGCATCACGGCCAGATAGCGCCGCGTTTCACGGGCAATCACTTTCTCATAGTCCATTGGCGGGTAGTTCGGATTTTGAGGGGAATCGGGTTCAAAGTAGCGGCCCTGCAGCGCCAGTTGCGTCAAGGAGGCGGAGAGCCCAAGGTCTACCTTTTCACTGAGGGCATACGAGTAGCTCAACTGGATGGGACCGTATTCGGCTCTTCTGTTCCGTTCCCAGACTACATCGGAAAAAATCCCCCGGAGGAACCCGTATAGGATACCTTGCACCGGGGCTCTCCCGTATCCTGCTGATAAGGTATGTTTCCTGGTTTGGCCGTAGCCGGAAGAGATCTGAAAAAGCAGAAGGAATAATACAAGGCTTATGCGTTTCAAGTGATTGGACATGGATTTGGGCTACCTGAGGTTAATTTGAGATTATCTGCCTTTTTTGAAAACCACCGCCCAAACCCATGGCGGCCCCATCCTACTCTACACGTCTATGCTGATTTGGTATTCCAAAGGCTTGAGGCCGCTCCAACCTACCAAACCGTTTCCGTTCCATTTTCAGCAAATCACCTTAAAAGGAGCGGACCTGGTAGCCGCCTGCCTCTTTATTTTTGAGAATTTTTTCCTAAAGTTACTACTCGGCTATAATTCCAAAGAAAGCCCCCCGTTGACCACGCCGGCAATGCCTACCCCAAATTCCGCAAATCCCTTTAGCTTTTTCCCGTAAGTCACTCCAACCAGGTTAAGTTGATACGCTTCGCTGGTTTCTCTTTTTGTGCTTTTAAGAAAGCCTTTCTCAGACCTTGATTCTTTCCTGAAATTGATTCCCACCATGTAATTAGAATAGGCATACCATTTTCCTGACCACTTCCAGACAAAACCTACGTGCGGCATGATCGCCTGTGAGTGAAGGCGGTCTTCCCGCAGGTAAGAGGGGGTTTGCGTGGAGGTAAAGCGTGTGGTTTCCTTCACCATGGTCCACCCGAGTCCCAATTGCACGAATTTCTTGAAAGTGAAAGTATAGCTCATATTCAGAGGCCCCATCAATTTTTTGGTTTCCTGAACAGAACTGGATTGCCCGCCGCTAACATCAAGGTCTAACCCCTGAATAGAGACAAACCCATAGCCTACTTTAAGGGAATGTTGGCTAGTTTGTGCCTCTACCGGCAATAAGTGCAGGAAAAGGCAACACCAGAACAGGACAAGAATTCTAAGCGAGGCCATCATTAGGTATCAGTCCAAGTCACCTTCTAAATATAGCAATTTTCCTTTACTAAAAACTCTGATGGTTTAACAGAGAAGCCTGGTTTTCAGAAATCTACGCTTGCCCAAATGATTCCCTGTATTCCGCAGGAATAAGGCAGGCTTTCGTATCTTAGCGCGCACTATTCTAGAGCACTGGACAGCGGCATGATTCGGGTATTACACACAGCAGACTGGCATTTGGGGCAACGCCTCGCCAACCAAGAACGCACAGAAGAGCATCGGGCCTTCCTTACCTGGCTTTGTGAGACCATCTGTGACCAGAACATTGACCTCCTGCTCATTGCCGGCGATATCTTTGACACGGGTTTCCCCTCTAATACCGCCCTTAAGCTGTACTATGATTTCCTGCGGGAAGTAAAAGGCACCTGTTGCCGCGACTTGGTCATCATTGGCGGCAACCACGACTCTATCTCCACCCTCAATGCGCCGGCCGAACTTCTGCGGCACCTCAACGTGCACGTGGTAGGCGGCGCCCCGGCCAAACCAGAGGACCAGGTGATTGTGCTCTATAATGAAGAAAACGTGCCCAAAGCCGTAGTCTGTGCTGTCCCGTTCCTGCGCGACAAGGACGTGCGGCTTTCCGTGCCAGGTGAAACGGGTGAGGAGCGCGAGGCCCGGCTTAAGCAAGGCATCTGTGACCATTACACTCAATTAGTGCCCTTTATCCAGGAATACAAGGCCCAGGGGATTCCGGTGCTGGCTACCGGGCACTTATATGCCGCAGGCGGCAGCGCCTCTGAAAGCGAAAAAGAAATCCATGTGGGCAATCTGGGTCAAATATGCGGTGACCAGTTCCCACCCGAATTCGATTATGTGGCCCTGGGGCACTTGCACCGGCCGCAGGTGGTACACAAGATGCCCCACATCCGCTACAGCGGATCCCCTATCCCGCTCAGCTTCTCAGAAATCACCGACCGGAAACAGGTGCTGCTGCTGGACTTTGACCAAGGCAAGCTTTCCGCTATTCAGGAACTGCCGGTGCCGTGCTGGCGCAAACTGGTGCGCTTCAAAGGCACCATAGAAGAACTGTTCCCCAAGATCCTGGCTTTTGACAACGCTGATCTGCCTAACCAAGCCTGGGCTGAGGTACAACTCCAGTACGAGCACAACCTCCATGACCACACCTCGCGGCTACAGGAGGCGTTTGCGCTGCAGCCCCAGGTCCAGTTGCTCATCCATCGGCCTCAACGTACCATAGACCACCAATCGCTGGAACAGCAGGTGCCACAGGAACAAGATCTCGCAGACCTGAAACCCAAAGAGGTTTTCCTGAAAAAGTGCGAAGAAGCCCTGGAAGCCGATACTTACCAAAACTTGGTTTCCACCTTTGACGAGCTGTTGGAACTCATGGGCCAAGACCCGGCGGAACCCTTGGCCCTGATTTCTGCGGAAGGAAAACTGCAGGAACAATAAGCTATTCTTCCTTACCAGGTTTTGCCAGACTCCAACCTGGTGAGAATATTGGGAACCCTTTTTCCATTTACCAAAAGAAACAAGCTCCTAAACCCCAAGTGCCGTGGGTTTAGGAGCTTGTTTCTTTACAATAGCACAAAAAGAACCCTTATCCTGGAATAAGTTGGACTAAGTATCCGTCATTGACCCCATCTTTTTCAACCTTCGGCGGAAAAAGAACATCGGCGCTAGGCCGGCTTCTATAGGTTCCTTCTTCTACGGGTAGTTTGGCCTGTTCTCCCAAACTGGTTTAATTGTACTACTTGGGTCATCCCAGACAAGGTGGGTCGTGCTTTCTTTTGCCTGGGTTAAACTCCTGCTCCCCTTCTTACTTAAGCTAAAGGAGGCTTAATTTGCTCCTTCTCACCGGCTTTGCCGCCATTCCTAAAACTTCCTTCAAGGCAGAGGCTCTTAACCTTTCCTCGCTTCATAGAAAATCGTTATCAGGCTATTAGTATTATCAATTTGATTGATAAAAACAAAAACCTAACCTTTAAGGTATAAATCTTAGGAGAAACATTATAAATTACACATAACCTCTCCTCTTCCTGTTCTGGTTCTCTTGGGTGAAACCGTCGCAGGGAAGCACCTTCCTTAACAAGAAGCATACATGAAATTTACTAATCCCTAATCCTACCCATGCATGGAAAAAGATCAAGAAAAAACAAACGGTCAGCCCGGGGGCAATGGCCAGGAGAAACAGAATCTCACTACCCGGCAAGGCCATCCGGTTACCGATAACCAGAACATCCGCACCGTGGGCAACCGAGGTCCCGCCACGTTAGAGAACTACCATTTCATTGAGAAGATAAGCCATTTTGACCGGGAGCGGATTCCGGAGCGGGTGGTACACGCGCGCGGCGCCGGAGCACACGGAGTGTTTGAAGCATACGGCACTGTGGGCAATGAGCCCATTGCCAAATATACCCGCGCCAGGCTTTTCCAGGAAAAAGGAAAAGAGACACCGGTTTTTGTGCGTTTCTCTACCGTGGGCCACGGCGGCCACTCCCCTGAGACCTTGCGCGACCCCCGCGGTTTTGCGGTCAAATTTTACACCGAAGACGGAAACTGGGATCTGGTGGGCAATAACCTCAAGATCTTCTTCATCAGGGATGCCATGAAATTCCCGGACCTGATCCACTCCCAGAAACCAGACCCGGTGACCAATATCCAGAGCGGGGAGCGCATCTTTGACTTCATCGCCAATACCCCGGAATCCACCCACATGGCCACCTTCCTGTTCTCGCCCTGGGGAATACCGGCCAATTACCGCCAGATGCAGGGCTCCGGCGTGAACACCTACAAATGGGTGAACGCAGATGGCGAGGCGGTGCTGGTGAAATACCACTGGGAGCCGTTGCAGGGCATCCGGAACCTGACCCAGG
This sequence comes from Rufibacter glacialis, assembly GCF_008271745.1. Lineage (GTDB taxonomy): Bacteria > Bacteroidota > Bacteroidia > Cytophagales > Hymenobacteraceae > Nibribacter > Nibribacter glacialis. The sequence goes on from NZ_VKKZ01000025.1 coordinate 15,040, forward strand.
CAGAAGCCCAGGAGATCCAGGGCAAGAACTTCAACCACGCTACCCAGGACCTGTTTGAGGCCATCAGAGACGGGAACTTCCCGCAGTGGGAGCTTTGCGTGCAGATCATGAGCGATGACGAGCACCCTGAACTGGACTTTGACCCTTTGGATGACACCAAACTGTGGCCCATGGAGCAATTCCCTTTCCTGCCCATTGGCAAAATGACCCTGAACCGCAACCCCGTTGATTATTTCAACGAGGTAGAACAAGCCGCCTTCGGGACCGGCGTGCTGGTAGACGGGCTGGAATTCTCAGACGACAAGATGCTGCAAGGGCGTACCTTCTCCTATTCAGATACCCAGCGCTACCGCGTAGGTGCCAACTACCTGCAGTTGCCCATCAACGCCCCCAGAAACAAGGTAGCCACGAACCAAAGAGGCGGCCAGATGTCTTTCCACTCAGATTTTGGCGAAGGCCAGAACCCGCACGTGAATTACGAACCCTCTACCCTGGGCAACATCAAGGAAGCCCCCAAAACCGGCAAAGACTACACCCCCCGGTATGAGGCCAACCTAGTGCGCCAGAAAATTGACCGCACCAATGACTTCAAGCAAGCCGGTGAGACCTACCGCAACTTCCAGGATTGGGAGCGCGACGACCTCATCACCAACCTGGTGAATACCCTGGCTACCGCCGATAAGCGTATCCAGGATAAGATGATTGAGCACTTCACCCTCGCCGACGAAGATTATGGCCGAAGAGTAAGAGAAGGCCTGGCCCTAACCACCAAGTCTCACGAGGATAAAGGCCCCAGCGGCTCTATCTCTCCGCAGGAAGGCATAGAACAAGCCAAGCAAATGTCGCATCCGGCAGATCCGTATTAATCAGTTGTTTTTTAGAAAAGACCCGAAAAGCCGCCTCCGTAGAGGCGGCTTTTCTTATTTTACCCCGGAGCTGCCCCATCGTTCTGGAGTTGCCCAACCTAACTGTTTCAAGCCTGTAATTTCATCAAGGCGAGGGCGCTCCTTTTCAGAGGTATTTGTTTCCTTTGCGTAAAAGATCACCCGCACCAACTACTTTCCCACTTACCCCTGCCATGCAAAAAGAAGATTTAATAGCCACTCAAACCCGCATTTCCCCTTACATTCACCGCACCCCTATTCTTACCTCCCGGCTGCTGAATGAGATAGCCGGGGCAGACCTCTACTTTAAGTGTGAGAACTTCCAGCGCATGGGCGCCTTCAAGATGCGGGGCGCCATGAACGCCGTGCTGCAACTTTCTGAAGAACAGAAAGCCCGGGGTGTGGTGACGCACTCCTCCGGGAACTTCGCGCAGGCGTTGGCCCTGGCGGCCCAGAGTGTAGGGGCGCCGGCCTATATCGTGATGCCAGAGAACGCCCCGCAGGTAAAGAAAGAGGCGGTGAAAGGCTACAGCGGGCAGATCATTGAGTGCGCCTCTACCCCCATAGCCCGTGAGGAAGTAGCGGCGCAGGTAGAGAAAGAAACCGGGGCCTTCTTCATCCATCCGTCCAATGACGAAGCGGTGATTCTGGGCCAGGGAACAGCCGCCCTTGAGTTACTGGAAGACCAACCGGACCTGGCCTATATTTTTTCACCCGTGGGCGGCGGCGGCCTGATAGCAGGAACCGCCTTGGCAGCTCATTTTTATGGGAAAAACTGTAAGGTGATTGGAGGAGAACCCTTTGAAGCCGATGACGCTTACCGGTCGCTCCAGAGCGGAAAGATTGAATCCAATACCAGCACCAATACCGTGGCAGACGGACTCAGGACCCAACTGGGAGATATCAACTTCCCCATTATCCGGCAGTATGTAGACCGCATCATACGGGTAGAGGAAACCGAGATCACCCAGGCTTTGCGCCTGATCTGGGAACGCATGAAGATCATTGTGGAACCTTCCAGCGCAGTAGCCTTGGCCGCCTTGCTGCGGGAGAAAGAAACCTTTGCCTGCCAAAAAATTGGGGTGATTCTTTCTGGGGGCAACATAGACCTAACCCGTCTTCCGTTTTAGGACCGTTTTCTGGAAAAGGCGTAGAAAAGGCAGTTTAATGGAACCCTGGGCTTCTTGGAGAGTAGACTCAGGCATCGTTTCAAGAATTGGGGCACCTCAGCAAGAAACTTTTACATCTCAATGCAGGACTTCCCGTATCTAGAAACTCACCCATCTACTTTGCACGATAAAGACTATAACTATGCTAGAAACAAAAGGGTACGCCGCCTTTGACCCAAACTCCCCCTTAGCCCCCTTCAATTTTGAGCGCCGTGACGTGGGTGCCCATGATGTGTTGATCCAAATCCTGTTCTGCGGGGTCTGCCACTCAGACTTGCACACGGCCAAAGGCGAGTGGGGCGGCGCCTTGTACCCGGTGGTGCCGGGCCATGAGATTGTGGGCCGCATTCTAAAAGTAGGAGACCACGTGAAGAAATTCGCCGTGGGCGAAATGGCAGGTGTAGGCTGTATGGTAGGCTCCTGCCAATCTTGCCCCAGCTGTGCCGATGGCCTGGAGCAATACTGCGAAAACGGGTTCATTGGCACCTACAACAGCCCGGAACCCGGCTTGGAAACGCCCACCTATGGTGGCTACTCCAACCAGATCGTGGTGTCAGAGAACTTCGTCTTGAAAATACGCGAAGACCAGGATCTGGCCCGGGTTGCTCCTCTCCTGTGTGCCGGTATCACCACCTTTTCCCCTTTGCGCCATTGGGGCGTACGTCAAGGCCATAAAGTAGGCGTGGTGGGATTAGGGGGCTTAGGTCACATGGCCGTTAAACTGGCCGCTTCCATGGGAGCTGAAGTGACCGTATTGAGCACCTCGCCCAACAAAGAAGCTGATGCCCAGGCGCTGGGAGCCCACAAATTTGTGGTGACCAAAGACCAAGAGGCCCTAAAGGAAGTGAGCAGCTACTTTGACTTCATCATCAATACAGTTTCTGCCAAGGTAAGCCTTGATATGTACGCCAGCCTCCTGCGCCGCGACGGCACCATGATTCTATTGGGCGTACCGCCCGAGGCACCTGAGTTGCATGCCGGAACCCTTATCTTCGGGCGCCGCCGCATTGCCGGGTCCTTGATAGGCGGCATTGCCGAAACCCAGGAGATGCTGGATTACTGCGCCGAGCACAACATTCTCTCTGACATTGAGGTCATCAACATCAACCAGATCAACACCGCCTATGACCGCATGCTGGCCGGCGACGTGAAATACCGGTTCGTGATTGACATGGCCTCGCTGGAGAACACGAACGCGTAAGCCCTTGCTTTTCCCAAAAAAGGCCTGAAACAGGAGCGCCGGTCATTAAGTTGACCGGCGCTCCTGTTTCAGGCCTTTTTTCTTGAAAACACTCAAGAAATGGGTTTTACTTGGTCACCGCCATCAACTGGATGGTAGAAGAGGCCTTAGGGGAAAGAATCACTTTGACGTCATCTTTGGCAATGGAGGTCTTCACCAAAGCAGTGCCTTTGAGAACGGTGGTATTGGTTCCGGTGGTCATGTCCAGCACCTTTAAGGTAGAGTTACCGGCCCCGGAATGGTAAAGCAAATGGTTGCTTTGGTGAAAGAAAGACAGGCCGTTGGCATAATCTCCCGTCCCGGTCTTCTTTACCGCCTTCACCTGCTTAAAATCCAAAGAAGCATATACCCTGATGATCTCCTCGGCCTGCCCGAAACCTACGGCTAAAAACGCATCATCTGCGGAGACTGCCAGATCAGTGGGGGTGGCGTAATTGGTATTGAACACTTTCAGCAGGGCTCCGTCTTTGGCAGCGATACAGGTAATGCGACTGGCGAACCACACATAGAACCGGTCGCCTTGGTTGTTGAACACGATGCGGGAATCTGGGGCGGCGTACCGGGGCTTGCCTACCAACTCCCACGTGTCTGTATCATAGATCTGCACCTCCCCTTTCTGCAGCAAGGCCACTAAGCGTTTTCCGGCTATGGCCAGTTCCCGCACCTGCCCTGAAACAGGAATGCTTTTCACCTCACTCAAATCTTTAGCCAGGGTTACTTTGATGGTTTTGTCTTCGCCCCCGGTGATAAGGTAGGTGCCATTGGGGGTATAGGCGCAGGAAAGTACCACTCCTTTATGCACCTGCTTGAAATGGACCGGATACGACTGCGCCGCATCCCAAACATAGACCATGCCCTGGCTGCCTACAGAGGCCAGTCTATTTCCGTCTGGGGAGAAAACAGCGTGGTAAAATTGGAGGTCCTTCTGGTGTTTCAGCTCAATAAGATCCCTGAACTTGGTTTGCCCGCTGGAAAAACTAATGAATGAACAGCTAACCGCCAGCAGGAGAATCCCTAAAATTTTCTTCATGTGATACAAATAATTCAATCTTGGCAAATCAAAGTTCAAATAAATAAAAGATTATTCCTATATAAATATAGGTAATTTTTATTCTTATCAAGTAATAGCCCGAGGCGGTTTCCTCCCACATCAGGTTTTGGCTTTTCTATGTTATGCCTGCCTTTGTCTATTCACCGGCTTTCTTGCTCAAAGAGCCTGCCAGAAACACGTAGTTCAACTAGTTAGGAAAGGAACTTCATCATTAGAGGGCCTGAACAGGGTCCAAATCCTTAGAAATTCAGCATGGCGGCATAGACACCTCTCACTACTTCGGTCATGCGGGCAAAGTCTAGGGTCTCAAGGGTATCTGACTTCTGGTGGTAGTGGGGGTTCCGGAGAAAAGAGGTGTCATTAATCATGACCGCCTGGTACCCTTGCGCCCAATAGTTCCGGTGATCTGATAAACCAACCCCAGATAGGTCAGGAGGGGCGGCAATGGACTGGACATCTACCCGGGAATGCTCTTTCATGAACTGCTGCACCCGCTGCACGGTGCGCTCCTGCCCCATCTTGCCCACCACGACAATAAAGTTACCGGTGGTTGGGTACAGCTTTTTGAGCGACTCGTGCTGGTATTCCTGGGAGTTTGGCTTATCAGTGAAATAACCGATCATTTCCAGGCAGATCATGAGCTTCACGTTCACCTTGTCTTTCTTCATGGCTTGGGCATGCACGGCGCTACCCATCTTCTCTGTGGCGAAATAAGGAGGTTCCTCAAAATTGAAGGCTACAAAGTCAATGCGGTGCTTGGTCTCAGGTTTTTCCTCATGCACCACCCGGGCCAGTTCCAGCAGGCCGGCCACCGCACTGGCGTTGTCATCTGCCCCGGGCGTATCGCCGCAAACATCATAATGGGCCCCAACAATCACGCGCTCGCCTTCTTCCGGACCATAGGAAAGGATCAGGTTGTGGAAGCCCTGGTGCAAGGGCTGCTTCTGCACCCGTCCGCTTAGCTGGCAGAACTGCGCTTCAATGTAGCTTTCAGCTTTCTTCAAAGACGCCGGGTACCCAATGCTACGGGGTGGTTGCAGGGTGGTGAGGTACTGGACATCCGCGTAAAGGCGATTCTGTTGGATAGGTATCATAGGTAGCAGCGGTTTTTGGTTCCTAATTGTACTGGTTACCGGTGGGTGAGTTACGCCACCCCCGCCAGAATTAATACGGATTATGGGGCATCTAGCCGCAAAGGCTTCTGGACGGGCAGAAGAAAACAAACTTCCCCCGGACCTTCCCGTATCATGGGCAGCTATAACCGTCCATTCATGAAAAAACCGTTACTTCTCCTTTCCATCTGTTTTCTTTCTTTCAAAGCTGTTTCCCAACAGGCTCAGCAAAATACCCCTGAATTTGAGACCGACCGCCCCACTGCCACTGAATCCTCCCGCGTGGTGCCCATAGGGCTCTACCAGGTAGAAACGGGCTTCAAATACCAGAAACAGAAACAAGCAGGCATTGAAAAGAAAGAATGGCTATACCCCCAGGCCCTGGTCCGGATGGGGGCCTTGGAATGGGCTGAAATCAGGGTAGAGGCTACTTTCCGCCGGGAGACCTACCGGGAAGGGGATGCGTTGCTACAAATGCAGGAAGGCTTGAGCATGGTGCGGGTAGGCACCAAGGTGAACTTGTTAACGCCGCAAGGAGCCAGACCAGAGATCTCTGTTCTGGCCATGCTGGAATTGCCCTGGGGCGAAGACGCCTTTGAACCCGAGCAAGTAGCCCCTGAGCTTATGCTCCTCTTCAGCAATGACCTCTCAGAGAAGATCAACCTCCAGTACAATGCAGGGTTCCAGCGCGAACAGGAAGAAGGGGAAATGGAGAACAAGCTCCAGTTCTCGGCCGCCCTCAGCGGCAAGGTGAGTGAAAAGATCATCTTGGGCGCAGAGTTTTTCGGGGAGAAAGCCCAGGGCAGTGCTGTGCAAAACCAGATAGACGCCAGTATCCAGTTCCTGCTCCTTCCAAACGTGCAATTAGATGCTATTGTAGGGACGGGGGTTTCTTCCCAGGCCCCTGACTTTTTCGCGGGCGGAGGGGTGAGTTTCCGGTTGCCCCGCTAATTCCCCTAAGTAAAAAACGGGCCAGCCCACCTGCCATTAAGGGTGGGCTGGCCCGTTTCAGGGTCGTTTTGCAGAAAAGCCTTCCAAAACAGAAAGCTGTTAAGCTTTACACTGCTCTTGCTTTGCCTGACCTAAATTCTAAGCCGAGAAATTCTTGTTCGAAGGTTCATTACGCGTCGGCGTGAAGCACCAGCAGCGGCAATTTGGTTTGGTAGGTCAGTTTTTCTGCCAGGCTCATGCCGAAAAGGTCTCTGAAGAAATTACGCCGCTTTTTTAAAATGGCCAGCATGTTGCTTTGGGTTCGGCTCAGGTACTCTTTGAGGCCGTCTTCCTCCTCCTCGTGTACCACCTCCTGGAAAGAAACCGGGAAACCGCCCAGGTCCGCCGACACCTTCTGGAGGAAGGCCTGCGCTTGCTGGGCTTCGGCGGAGCCGGGCTTCTTGGTCACGTGCACCACCTCCACCTCGGCCTGGAATACAGTGGCCAGGCTAATGACCTGCCCCAAAGCCTTTGAATCTTCCGGTTGGTAATCTGAGGCATACACAATGCGGTGGATGTCTGGGAAGCTGGCATTGGAGGGAATGGCCAGCACCGGGCATTTCACCTGTGAAATCACGCTCTCTGTGTTACTGCCAATCATGATCTCCTCCAGGGTATTGCCGCCGCCGGTGGTCCCGATCACGATAAAATCAAAGCCTTCTTCCTTGACCAGACGTTCTACGGCATCTGATAGAAACGCTTCCTGCACCCGGGTGTCCATCATGAAGGTGGGGCCACCTGTATTGCTGAAGGTGTTCTGCAAATGCAGGGTCAAGCCATGGAGTTTGTCAGAGGATACCCGGCGCTGCTCATCTAACACCTGGCTGGCCATCAAGGCAGACTCGGTGGTGTCCATCAAGGGCAGGTGCAGCACGTGCAGCAGCGTCAAAGAAGCTTGGGTACGTTGGGCTATCTGGGCCGCGTATTCAGCGGCTTTGTTAGAGGTCTTTGAAAAGTCAACAGGGCAAAGGATTTTTTTCATAGGGATGCAACGCTTTAACAGTGTCTCTTTGTAGAGAACCTTCCTTAAGAAACGGGAATATAGCGTTTTGGTTATGCTTCGCCCACCGGCTCCTACCTCTGCCGCAGTTCAGAGAGCCAGGCCCGGGCGTCTTGCAGGCAATCAAAGATATTGAGGGGAATGCCGGTTTCTTCGGCGATGGCCATGGAAAGAAGGCTCATTGTTTTGGAGAGATCATGCACTTCTACCAGCTGGCAGATACCGGCGCTCAGCATCAATTTCTGCGCCTCTACCCGGTAGAAACGCACCGCATGGGAAAACTCTTCCAGTTGCCGCAGGTCAAACAGGACAGAAAAGCCAGGTTGGACCAGAGAAAGGCTTTCCTTCAGGTGAAGTAAATAGAAGGGGATCTCCTCAGGGCTATTCCAACACCCTTTGGCTTCTATGATAATCAGATTTCTTTCCCTCTCAACCTGCATCTGATAAAAGAGATTCTGGGCAATAATACTCATGGGAATACCAAAATTGCTGTAGATGCTTGGTGGTTTAGGAAATGGATTCCGGAAAGAGGCATCGCGTCAGCTATTCATTTCTTAAATATAGCAATGAACTGGTATTCTCCAATAAATCAAGCCCTTAAATTTATATTTCTATGGTTGCCAGGCTTTCATCTGAGCCCAGGTCCAGTTCTTTTTGGGAGCAGTCTTTGAAAATGCATTCTTTAAATAGCCGGTTACCGTCTGCAGGAATTTTTCCTGGCTTATGGAGGAAGGATAGATGGTGCGCTCAAAGGGGTTTCCGTAGCGTTGCGCCTTGGTCAAGGGTGCCCCCTCCAGCCGAAGCAGCGGGCCGGTATCAGTGATTCCGTCTGCGGTCCAGACGAAGTCAGACGTTTCCAGGGTGGTGAGAAGACTGGCCAGAGGCCGAAAATCCGGCCTTGGAAGCGCAGGTCTGCTGTCCAGGTCTACCCAGGTGGTATATTTTGCCTCTACCTCATACCTTTGGCCAGGGTAACAGGAAACCACCAGGTCATACCCGGCCGTAGCGCTGAACAAGGCGTAGTAATGAACAGGCGCGGGCGTGTCAATGATGACCAACCCTAGGTCCCGGACTTGGATTATTTTAGATTCGCTGCCGTGCACCTGCCTGTACCCTTCCAAAACTTTAGAAACCTCCGCCTCCCACTCCGGTCGGAAAAGTGCAGGATTCACCAGAACCTGATCAAACTTCTCCAGAAAATAGTGAAATTTAGGGATAGAGGCGGTCACCTCATTCTCCTCTAATTCCTCGGCGCCGAAAGGTGGGTAGAACCTCTCCTTCTCCTGGCTATTGATCCAGCACACCAGCTGCAAGGCCTCCATGGCCTGAGGCGCTTCCAAATCCAGTTCCCTGAAATCCCCGATGATCGCCATTTGGCGTAGCGTTTCCTCGTGTGCCAAGGCCAGTTCAGGGTGCAGCAAGGCCCATACCCCTACCAAGGCATCAATGTCAAAATGGTTGGCCGTCACAAACTGGTATTTCTTCAGGTCGGGCCACTCCTGTTTCAGGGCTTGCAGTACCATGCCGGCACTGGTGTCTTCTCTTAGGGCGGCGGGTGTGGGGGCTTCTCGCCAGTGGGAAAGCACCAAGCCGTTTGGGTGAAAACTGTCTACCACCACGGCGGGAGTATTTTTTATCTGAGGAAAAGGAAGGTACGTGAACTGCTGCATAAACTCAAGGTTGGGATTTTGGTCCGGGAAGGACTGGACCTGACAAGTAGGTTAGGGCATTTAGAAGCTGTTTCTGGTAAAGAAGCCGTAAAACGCAAACCTAAGGTTTATTTTCTTTTGCCACGGCGGTTGGTGATTTTATCTAAACGTTTGGTGCGCACCCAATGGAGGTACGTTTGCAGACCTTCGGCGGCGCGCAGGGCTTGAATAGAGGAGTAGAGCACCGCCAGCTCCTTGTTGGAGAAAGTGAGGTGCACCGTGCTGTGGCACGGCTGGCATAGTGGAGCAGTTGGCCCATGTTTGCCTCCCTCCTCGCGGGGCACCAGGTGGTGCAGGGTGGTAAACCCTACCTCACGCTCACAGAGGGCACACACAGGGCTTGCGCTTTCCACAATCTTTTTGGTCTTTTTTGCCATGCTCTGCTTTGCTGCCAACGCCCAACAAACATCGTAACAAACTTTTAATATACCAGTCAGAAACCAACTCTGTATGTTTGAGGACCGTAAAGCTTTTGTCCCGGTGGGGCTATTTTATTTATAATATGACATCCTCTTCTTCTGCCACTCCTTCTGCCACCACGCCGGCGTTAAGCGAAAAATGGTTGCTGTTCATACTGGCAGCTATCCAATTTACGCACATCATGGACTTTGTGATCATGATGCCGTTGGGGCCACAGCTCATGCGGGTTTTCCAGATCAGTCCGCGGGAGTTTGGGTTTCTGGTTTCTGCGTATACTTTCAGCGCCGCCTTTTCGGGTATTCTAAGTGCTTTTTTCATTGACCGCTTTGACCGTAAAAACGCCTTGCTGGGCCTTTATCTGGGATTCACCTTAGGTACGCTGGCCTGCGCCCTGGCTCCCACGTTTTCGTTTCTGCTGATCGCGCGTATTCTGGCTGGCGCCTTTGGGGGCGTGCTGGGGGCGCTGGTATTGGCCATCATAGGCGATTCTGTGCCGGAAGAGCGACGGGGAGCTGCCACCGGTAAGGTGATGGCAGCCTTTTCCGTGGCCTCCATTGGTGGGATTCCAATTGGGTTGTACCTGGCCAGCCACGCCAGTTGGCACGCCCCGTTTTACCTGCTCACGGCCATCAGTGTGCTGGTGCTGGTGCTCACCTGGCGGGTGTTGCCTCCTATGCGCGAACACCTGCTGCACCACGTTCCGCAGCACCCGGCGCAGGTATTGGGCACTATTTTCAGGCGCTCCAATTGTTTATGGGCCTTCGCCCTGATGGTTACCCTGTCTTTGGCTGGTTTTACGGTGGTGCCTTTCCTGAGCCCGTACATGGTGGCTAATGTGGGTTTTGAGGAAGCTGAACTGAGTTATATTTACCTCTTCGGGGGATTGGCCACGGTGGTCACCTCCCAACTGGCGGGCAGGCTCTCTGATGCCTACGGCAAGAAGAAAGTGTTTATGATTGCCGCTCTTTTGTCGGTGGCGCCTATCCTAGTGGTGACCCACCTACCCCAGGTGCCGCACTGGCAGGCATTCGTCGTGACCACCTTCTTCTTTATCTTTTTCGGGGCTAGGTTTGTACCGGCCATGTCTTTGGTGACTTCCAGCATTGAACCTCGGCTGCGGGGCTCCTTTATGAGCGTGAACTCCTCGGTGCAGCAATTGGCCTCGGGCCTGGCCGCTTTCCTGGCAGGCTTGGTGATTTCCAACGACCCTGGTACCCAGCAACTGCAGCACTTTGGCACCGTGGGCATCATTGCCACCGTTTTCACCCTGGTTTCTATGTGGGTGGTGATGAAGTTGAAACAAGTGAGCTAGTCTAAAGTTCTGAGTCTTGAGTTCTGAGTCTTGAGTCCAGGTAAATCTATAAAAGCCGAAAAGCGCCTGTTTTCAGAAAACAGGCGCTTTTCGGCTTTTATAGATTCGTTACTTAGATAAAGTCTTCTATACTTCTTCGGGCTGTAACAGGAAACCGTCTTTCATGGTGAGTTTACGGTCGGCCATGTCGGCTAGCACGGGGTTGTGGGTGACCAGCACGAAGGTCTGGCCCAGGTCTTCGCGCAGCTTGAAGAAAATCTGGTGGAGTTCCTCAGCGTTTTTGGAATCCAGGTTCCCGGAGGGCTCATCGGCGAAAATCAGTTTGGGCGAATTGATCAGCGCTCTGGCTACGGCAGTCCGCTGCTGCTCGCCCCCGCTCATCTCAGAGGGTTTGTGGTCCAGGCGGTGGCCCAGGCCCAGCATGGTCAGCAGTTCTTTGGCGCGGGTTTCCACTTCCTTCTCCGGTCTATTGGCCAGGAAACCGGGCAAACACACGTTTTCCAGGGCAGTGAACTCGGGCAACAGGTTGTGGAATTGGAAGATGAAGCCAATGTTGCGGTTTCGAAAGCGGGCTACTTCTTTGTTGCTCATCCCGGAAATCTTTTGGCCGTGCAGGTACACGTCTCCGGCGTCTGGCGCGTCTAAGGTGCCCAATAAATGCAGCAGTGTGCTTTTGCCGGCTCCCGAGGCTCCTACAATGGAAACAATCTCGGCTTCGCCGATGGTCAGATCAATGCCCTTGAGTACGGGAAGCTTTCCGTACGCCTTGAACAGCCCGCGGGCCTCCAACAAAACTGGTTTCTCTATACTCATGTACTGCAAAACAATAAGGAAGGGGCGGCATTTGCAACCCAAAGGGAAAATAACCCTTCTGCGTCTCAACGTGACAAAGGTGGAATGGGTTCTTTGGGGGAGTTCTGAGTCTTGAGTCGTGAGTCTTGAACTCTGAGTTGTTGGGTAGTGGGTTTATAAAGCGTTTTCTGGAAAATGGCTTTGAAATGCTTTCTTTGGTATGGTTTGCTTGAGCTATTGGGAGTTTTCACCTCCATCTTTCTTTTTTTTCATCCGAAAAGGATCTTGCGCGCGATTGGTAGCGGCCATTCTTCCTGCCATTTGAGTTCCCTACAAACTCTTTTGAAAATGGCAAAAATGAGGTGGAAGCTTGGAACAGCACCTTCGGATAACCTTGCTGCACCAAGTGAAAGATTCTGCAGGCAAAACCAAAACCAATAGGGTGTACCTGGAGTACAACCAACTTAACTTATTAAAAAACCATCCTTCACTTGGCACAAGCAGGCAGTATACGCCAGGGGAAAGATTCAAAAGTGTATTTATGGCCTTTTTCCTGAAGAATGTGCCTGAAACAAGACGCTTTTATTTCAGAAAATTAACCCAGAACTCTCAACTCAGGACTAAGGACTAAAGACTGGGCGTGGGGCGGCCTTTGAAAAGTTACCCGTATACCTTACTTTCGTGCACCTAAAAACATCAACCTAACCTCATGAATATACACGAGTACCAGGCGAAAGACATTCTGAAACGCTACGGCGTTAGAATTCAGGAAGGCATAGTAGCAGAGACCCCTGAAGAGGCGGTAGCGGCGGCTAAGCGTTTAACCGAGGAAACCGGCACAGGCTGGCACGTTATCAAAGCCCAGATTCATGCGGGCGGTCGTGGTAAAGGCGGCGGGGTGAAATTGGCGAAAAACCTGGAGCAGGTGAAAGAGATTGCCGGCCAGATCATTGGCATGCAGTTGATTACCCACCAAACCGGCCCTGAGGGTAAAAAAGTAAACAAGGTATTGGTAGCCCAGGATGTATATTATCCCGGCGATTCTGAGCCAAAAGAATATTATCTGAGCATCTTGCTGGACCGCGCCAAGGCGATGAACGTGATCATGGCCTCTACCGAGGGCGGCATGGACATTGAGGAAGTAGCGGAGCACACCCCAGACAAAATCTTCAAAGAGTGGATTGACCCAGCCGTTGGCCTGCAAGGCTTCCAGGCCCGTAAAGTAGCCTTCGCCTTCGGGTTAGAGGGTGAGGCGTTCAAAGAAATGGTGAAATTCGTGACCAACCTGTACAAAGCGTACGTGGACACAGATGCCGCCATGTTTGAGATCAACCCGGTGTTGAAGACCTCTGACAACAAGATTTTGGCCGTAGACGGCAAAGTGGACCTAGACGATAACGCTCTGTTCCGCCACAAAGACTTGGCTGACCTGCGCGACACCGCCGAGGAAGATCCTTTGGAAGTGGAAGCCAGCAAAAGCAACCTGAACTATGTGAAGCTGGACGGTAACGTAGGCTGTATGGTGAACGGTGCTGGTCTGGCCATGGCTACTATGGACATCATCAAGCTTTCCGGTGGTGAGCCAGCCAACTTCCTGGACGTAGGAGGTGGAGCCAACGCGCAGACCGTAGAAGCTGGTTTCCGTCTGATCCTGCAAGACCCTAACGTGAAAGCCATCCTGATCAACATCTTCGGGGGTATTGTACGTTGCGACCGGGTTGCCAACGGCGTGGTGGAAGCTTACAAGAACATTGGCGACATCAACGTGCCTATCATTGTCCGTCTGCAAGGCACCAACGCCGAAGAAGGCGCCCGCATCATTGATGAGTCTGGCTTGAAAGTATTCTCTGCCGTTCTTCTGAAAGACGCTGCCCAGAAAGTAAAAGAAGTTCTAGCCACTGCTTAAGTTGTAGTTCTTCTTAAATCACCTAAAGAAAGCCTTCCTGTTTTCCAGGAAGGCTTTCTTGTTTTAAAGCAGATATTCTGAGAATTCCCTACTCCCTTTTTAACAAATTTAAAGGCGCGGAAGAATAAATGGATTTCCTTGGAGTTCTTTTGGCTTAAAACACCCTTTAAAAATAGGTAATGACAGAAATCACCGGTAAAATGGATATCCAAATTTCACACCAAGGGAAAGGTGGATTTTATAGAAAATTCCTTCTTCTAAATCACTGGTGGCAACAGACCAGTCGTCATGATCATAGAAGTCTTCCCGCTCCCCAACCGCCTGATGTTTGATGGAAAGTCGTCTAAGGCCTATACCAATGAATTTATCCAAGACTACTTTGCGGTACCTGGTCTCCTTTCCAAACTTGAGGCTAACCACCCACACAGGCCTAGTAACAGAAGAATAGTCGAACCTGTAATAGGTACCGCCCCTGTATACCCAATTATCCTCCCTAATATATTCTTGGGGAAAATACATTCCCTCAATGGAGAGATAAGGAAAGACTCTTGACCAGGCAGGTCTGCTATTTACCCCAAAAAAATACTTTAGCTCGGCTTTAGTTTTGGAATAAGAATGTTCCTTTTTTTCAGAAACACCCCACCTGAGAACCCTTAATTTAACTCCATGGTCTAAGGAGAGCGAAAACCTCTGGTGGAAGGGCTTCTGAAAACCAAGTTGCAAAACTCCTGAAGTGGGATCAAACAAATTCAAGGGTGCTAGATGGATTCGAAGCTTTTCTATTTCTACATCATCTTCCTCACTCTGGCAAAAAGCTTTTCCACTTTTCAAAAGCAAAGAAAATAAGACAAGTAGAATATAGGTAGCTTTCATAGCATCAGGTTTACAAACCAAAAGTAAAGGGAAGCCTAGGATTCACATACCACAAGACTTGTTTTAGATGAAGCTACTGAAACTTGAGCCTATTGCTACAGAAACACCTTTTCTGGTAAGCGCAGATTTGCCTTAAAGCTTCCGAGCCTTAAAACAGGCAAACCGTACCGCCTACCCAGTCAAAATCACTGTTGTAGCGCACGCCAATCATCTTGCCCCGGCTCAGGCGGGCCAGGTTGATGGCCAAGGTAGGTTTTTCATCACCATCCGGCCACAGGTACATGAGGCGTATCTCGCATTTCACCAATCCATCTGGGGCCTGGATCACAGGCTCATATCTGACTTTTTCCTGCAAAATCCAGTTTTCCGGGTCATTGACAGAAGCAATGTCAGAGGCAGTGACATCAATGATCACACCCTGTCCCGCAAAAGAGAAAAGCGGTTTAAGCACGTAGTCGGAGAGATTGGCAGGCAACGTTTCTACCTCTGAGAGAAACCTGGTTTTAGGCACAAATTCACTTTCCAGAAAAGGCATGGTGTATTTGCTGATGCGGTAAAACCAGTTAGGGTGCCCCACCCATTCCACCTGATCACTGGTCAAGAGGTCAGGCACGTTTTGGAAAGCTTCAGCCCGGTTCTCCACCTCATCAAAGATAAGCCGGTTATAGATTTTCCTGACTAGTTGGTCTTCACCCTCCCTGGTATAGAAGAACTGGTCCCCTACCTGTCTCAATTCCTCCAGAGCGATTATCTCTAACCCCAAATGCCGAGCGGTGATGTAGAAATCAACGGCCGTTTTTTGTTCTTTGGCGTTGATGTCCAACAAGACCACCTCCTGGGGCTGGTGGTGGCCTATGATAGTGCGTCTGAGCAAGTCAAAATACTCTTGCTCTGTCTGGTGCTGAAAAAAAGGCGTGAATGAACTAGTTACGGGGAAGTGGTTTTTGAACTGCTTGGCCAATTCTGCCTGAAAACCATACAAAGACGGAAAGCCCTGCAATTCAATCAGCCGGGGTGTGAGCTTTCCTTGGTCATCACGGCAAACGGCGAAGTCAAAGGTGAGGAAATGGGGCTGCTCGTTTTCATGGGCCGTCTTCCACTCCTGTGGGATGGCTTTTTCTGTGAGTTGCTTGAAATCTTCTCTAAGGATAGTGGAAACCAACGCATCACCGGCTGAAACCAGCTTCTGCGTAAACTCCTGGTCTAAGAAAACCGGAGTTTCGGCCACCCTGAACCCCAGAGGTTTCCCTTGTTGCCGGTTTAGTTCTTCCAGCAAAGCCTGGTATACCTCTGGAGTAAAGGCCGCGTTGTATTTCTCCCTTAGCGCTTTGATCATACTTCCTGGCTCAGCATACTGGTGATGGCATTGTGAATGAAAGACGGGATGATTTCTTTCCTGGTCAGTTCCAGTTCTACCGGGTTCTCCAGTAAGTGAAGCATCTCATAGTACTTTTTCTCGCCGTGGTGTTTGATGACCCGCTCCTTGTTTTCCTCTTCCAACAGATACGTGCGCATGCCAATAGGGTCTGCCTCGGGGTGGAACTGGGTGCCGAAGAAATAGTCATTAAACCGGATGGCCATCATGCAGCGCTCCAGGTCCACATGAGTCCGCTCTTTCTCAATGGCCAGCAATTTAGCGCCGGTTTTCTCAAACTGGGCCTCATCTGGCTCAATCACCTGCCAGTCACGGCTGTCTACTGCGTAAAAGGTTTCTTCAGTACCGCTGAAGATCTCTTCCTGGTCCCACTGGTCTGTTTTATAGATGGGGAAAATCCCGAAGGAGGTTGACCGTCTTTTTGCTACTTTGCCCAACTGATACTTCCGGCACATTAACTGGAAGGAATGGCAGATAAAGAACCCAAACTTTTTGTCGGAACGGTTAGGGTCACGGTTGATGGCCTCTAACTCATCTATGAAAGCAAAATAGCTGTTCTCCCAGGCAGACCCTTCACTCTCTACAGGGCTTCCGGGACCACCGGTAGAGATATAGATATCAAAACTGGTGTCGGGCAGTTCGTTCTTAGCCCGCACGTCAAACACCTCAAAGGTTAAATCAACGGAATGGTTGTTCCGGTACTTTTTCAATATATCCTTGATGCATTTCATGCCTTGGTTGGCATGACCGTCATACATATCAAGGATGGCTACTTTTATACTCATTTTATGGAAACTCAATTAAAACACAAAGCTACAAATTGTACTTCTTAAATAACAGTACAAAAACCTGTTTGTTTATTTTATCTACTTAAATATCAACCCCTTGCAAAGTCTGCGAGGTGATGTAGTCTACTACATCTGTGAAGCTTTGGTTTCTGTTGAAGACTTCTAATTGCCGGTCTGCGCCGGTGCCGTGCTCCAGGATTTGGTGCACATAGTTTATCTCATGGCGGCTGCCTAACTCATCTACCACATCATCAATAAAATCAAGCAACTCCAGGATCAGCGCCCGGGTATTCACCTCCAACTCCCGCCCAAAGTCAATCATCTTGCCATCTATGCCGTAGCGGGCGGCCCGCCATTTGTTCTCGTTGATGAGGGCCCGCGAATAGGTGATGAACTTCAGGTTCTGCATGCGCAGCTTGTACAGTTTGGCACAGATTGCCTGAAAAATGGCCGTAAACGCAATGGTCTCGTCCACTAGCATGGGGCAGTCGCAGATCCTGAACTCAATGGTGTCAAAGAAGGGATGCACCCGCACGTCCCACCAGATTTTCTTGGCGTTGTCAATGCAATTGGTTTTTACCAGCAGCTTGATGTAGTTGTCATACTCTTCAATGTTCTGGAAATAGTCTGGAATGCCCGTTCTGGGGAATTTATCGAACACCTTGGTCCGGAAGGACTTGTACCCGGTGTTACGGCCTTCCCAGAACGGGGAGTTGGTAGACAGGGCGTACACGTGCGGCAGAAAATAACGCACCCCGTTGGCAATGTTGATCGCCATTTCCCGCGACTGGAACCCTACGTGCACGTGCAGCCCGAAGATAAGGTTGGAACGGGCGGCCTCCTGCAATTCATTCACAATGTCAAAATAGCGCGGGTGGTCAGTGATGAGCTGGTGCTGCCAGTGCGAAAAAGGGTGCGTACCGGCGGCCCCAATGCGCAGCCCCAACTCCCCGGCCAATGAGGCCACGGTGCGGCGCAGTTTGGTGACCTCGGCCCGCGCTTCCTCTATGTTACGGCAGATATTGGTGCCCACCTCCACTACCGCCTGGTGCATCTCTGCTTTTACCTGGTCTTCATGAATTTTTTGAGCGGCATCTACAATCTTCTGGTCATGCGAGGTAAGCTCCCGGGTTACGGGATCTACCACCATGAACTCTTCTTCAACTCCCAGGGTGAAATCATTCATAGTACACCGGTTTTATAGTGTGGAGATGTGCGCTTATTTAGAGGCTTTGGCCATGCTTTTTCCATTGGTGGCTTCGGTTACCAAGGGGGCCTTGGCGGCACCGGAAGAGACATACTTGCCCCACGTAAGGTTATCTGCCCCTGGCTTGTGGTTTTTAGCCCTTTCAATGGCATAGGAAGCGGCTGTCTCTACCACCCATTCAAAGTTCTCCTCGCCCACGCTGGTGTATTCTGCATCGGGGGCCGGGTTACAGAAGTCAATGGCGTACGGCACCCCGTCTCTGATGGCAAACTCCACGGTATTGAAGTCATAGCCCAGGTACTGGTTCAGTTTGATCACGTAGTCTTTTACTTTGTCCAGCAGGGCTTTGGCGGCCGGTGCCTTGCCGTGCTCATAACGCAGGTGGTGCGGGTTGCGGGGCTCGTACTGCATGATGCGCACGTGCTCTCCGCCAATGCAATAGCACCTGAAATAATCATCAAAGATGATCTCTTCCTGCAGCATCATAACCAACTGACCCGTCTGGTTGTACTTGTCAAAGAAATCCTGAGGGTCGTGCAGTTTGTAGACATCGCGCCAGCCACCACCGTCATAGGGTTTCATATAGGCCGGGAACCCCACGTAGGAAAAGATGCTGTCCCAATCTAAGGGAAAGCTCAGGTTCCTAAAGGAGTTCTCGGTGGTATCGTCGGGCATGTCACGGGAGGGCAGCAAAACGGTTTTTGGCACCGGTACCCCCAGCTTCACCGCCAGGGCGTTGTTGAAGAACTTCTCATCGGCGCTCCACCAGAAGGGGTTGTTGATGACGGCGGTACCGGCCATGGCCGCATTCTTGAGCATGGCCCGGTAAAAAGGCACGCTCTGCGAGATACGGTCCACAATGACATCATAGCCGGGCCCTTCGCCCTGCACCACCTTGTCTATCTGCACGAACTCAGCCGTGATGTTTTGCCCACCTTTTTGATTCACCCGGTCCACGAAGGCCTGCGGAAAGGTTTTCTCCTGCCCGAAAAGGATTCCTATTTTTTTCATAGTGCTTACAGTTACCATTAGATCTGAGATAAGTAGTGCGGAAACATCTCGCGCCAGACAGACCAGTCATGCACGGCGTTGGGCCGTACGTCCAGCCAGTGAGAGATGCCCTTTCCGTTTAAGATTGCGGATAAGATTAAATTAGATTCTTTGCAGATGTCCTGATCAGAAGTACCCAGGATGATCTTCAGCTGCCATAAGGCCGGATCAGTGGCGTGCCTCAGAAAATCAACAGGGTTGTTGTAATAGGCGTCCTCATTGAAAAACCCGTCCAACTGGTCGCGGATGTCAAAGGCCCCGCTCATGCTGAACAGGTGGCTAACCCGGTCTGGGTGTTTAAAGGCGAAGTTGGCTGCGTGGTAGCCGCCAAAGCTACAGCCGGCCACACATACCTTAGCCTGGCCCGTTTCTTGCATAGCCCAAGGAGCCAGCTCCTGGTACAGCATCTGGTCATACCACATGTGGTTCCGGACCCTGTCTGCCGGTGAAATGTCTTTGTTGTACCAACTGAGGCTGTCAATGGAATCAATGCAGTAGATCTTTACCAACCCTTCATTGATAAACCAGGCGGCGCTTTCTATGAGGTTGAAATCTTTGTTCTCATGGTACCGGCCCTTGGACGTAGGAAAAAGCAAAACGGGATAGCCCCTGTCGCCGAATACCAGCATTTCTATGTCTTGGCTCAACTGTTGGGAGTACCATTTATGATATTGCTCTTTCATACGGTTATGATTTATTCTGCTATGTTACGTGGTTGATTTACAATAGGATATTCATTCTTTGCCCTTATTAATAAAAAAATGCAAAAAACCGGGAAGTTTTTATTTGGCCAGAAGGCCTAGTACCTTTGTATCAGAATCTTTTTTTGAATAAAAATGCTTTTAGAATATATAGTGTCCGAGGTGGGTATCCAGGTAGAGGAGTTCACGGTGAAATCGGAAATATTAGACAGAGAAGTAGAATGTGTGCTGTACCTTCCTCAATTAGAGGGCTTGGTAGAGCCCCCGCACCTGTTGCTGGTGAATGACGGCCAAGACCTGCCTGCCATGCAGTATGACCAGATCCTGCAGCAGCTGTACAAACGGAAATCCCTTTGCCCCATCCTTACCGTGGGCATCAAAGCGGGCGACCGTCTGCAGGAATTCGGGGTATCCGGTACTCCAGATTACAAAGGCCGCGGCGCTGAGGCTGAGAAATACCGTCAGTTTGTGGTGCAGGAGCTTTTGCCCGCCATCTCCGCGGAAACCAGCCTCTACTCGTTCTCCAGTACATCTATCATTGGTTTTTCCTTGGGAGCCGTTTCAGCCCTTGACATTGCCTGGCGCCACCCCCATATCTTTTCCCGCGTTGGGGCTTTTTCCGGCGCGTTCTGGTGGCGCAGCCAGGAAGCCAAGGCAGACGCCCCCGATCAGCACCGTATTGTCCATGACCTGGTCAGCAAGAGCCCAGAAAAGCCTAATCTGCACTTCTGGTTTCAGGCCGGCACGCAAGACGAGAAATCTGACCGTAACCAGAATGGCATCATTGACTCCATAGATGACACTACCAGCCTCATCTATGAGCTGTACCAGAAGGGTTACCAGAAGAACCAAGACGCGACCTATTACGAGTTGATTGGCGGCCGGCATGACGTAGCCACCTGGGGTAGGATGATGCCCGTGTTTTTGCAATGGGCTTTCGGTAAATAGCCTTATACCCAACGGGCTCTGATTTACCCCCAGTGGTTTACAGCCTGTTTATTAAAAAAGGAGCAGAAAAGGCCATTGCCTCTATCTGCTCCTTTTTATTTGTTATTGTACTTGAAAACAACCCCTTCGGCCTGCAGCCGATCAATTCCTTCGGATAGCAAAACTGCCTCTGCCTTATTGTTCAGCAGTGCTCCTGTATAGCCCCTGTTTTATTGAAAACCTGCCTGAAACAGCGAAGGCGCAGGTTAGTCCAGCACGTTCAACTGCACCTCAATGTTGCCGCGGGTACCCACAGAATACGGACAAACCTCATGCGCCTGGCGCACCAGCTCCTCGGCCTTGGCTCTGTCTACTCCGTCTACCTTCACGTCTAGCTGCACCGACAGGCCATACCCGCCGTTTTCGAATTGATCAAGCCCTACGTGGGCGGTAACCGTGGAATTCTCGTCTAATCTTATCTTCTGTTTACTGGCCACCAATTGCAGCGCACTCTGGAAACAGGCCGAATAGCCGGCAGCAAACAACTGCTCTGGGTTGGTGCCTCCCCCTTTGCCTCCCAAACCCTCTGGCAGGCGCACCGGCATGTCAATGGTTCCGTCGGTTGATTTCACTTGGCCGTTTCGGCCTCCGGTAGCGGTAACTTCCGCCGTATACACTCTTTTCATAGCGTTTCTTTAGAGTTAAGGAATGATTTTCTTATAAACTGTTTCACGCCGAAAATGTTAGCCACCAAGCTTCTACCCTCTCGTTTTAGACCCGTTTTATGAAAAGGGGCAAAAAACGGCCAGAGGCACTTTCTTTCTTGCGCGGCATTTCCTACATTTGCCCTCGCAATACCGGGCCGCGTAGTACAACGGATAGTATTGGAGTTTCCGAAGCTCTCGATCCAGGTTCGATTCCTGGCGCGGCCACAAGTTCAAAACTTTCGGAAAGAAAATTACCCAGAACCCTGCTAGATATCCTCTGGTGGGGTTTTTCTTTGCCTAAATTCTGGGTGATTACAAGATAAGGGAGCAAAATCAATTCCTTAACTCTAATGAGAATCCAACATTCTCTTGTTGCTTCTGATGTTGCTTCTGAAGAAGCCGAACTTTTTCTTATTGGCCAAAACCCCATATTTACTCTTTATAAAGGCAATTGAAGGCTACTTCATGCCAATACAACCTAGAATAGTTTTTTGTAGGCAATGGCAAAAGGCAAAATTATAGAGGTAGGAGGCTATCTTTCTAATACCTTTTCCAGCCCTACCTCTTTTGTGTAACAATAATGAGTTCAACCTTATTTGTGCCCATCTTTTTCTATCTTCAAGATGAAAGAATAGTTAAACTTCTACTTTTTGAATTAACAAGAGGAAATTCGGTTAAATAAATAAATATTTAAAACACTATTTATCTAAATTCGGCCCTTAAAGACGCTTACAGTGCTAATATACATTTATATAGTAAGCGGTTCATACAATTATTTCATGGAACTGGAAC
Source organism: Rufibacter glacialis (assembly GCF_008271745.1). Classification (GTDB taxonomy): domain Bacteria; phylum Bacteroidota; class Bacteroidia; order Cytophagales; family Hymenobacteraceae; genus Nibribacter; species Nibribacter glacialis. The sequence goes on from NZ_VKKZ01000025.1 coordinate 37,045, forward strand.
AAAGCAGTGATATACTACTGGAAATTTTGCTAAATTTTGTACAATTATCTACTCAAAATAAACTCAAGAAATCGGAAGTAAATTATCTAATAAACCAAGCGTATGCAGAATTAGGTCTTTTTGAAGAAAAACACCCCGAAGCCGTGGTCCTGCTACAAGCGCAGATTGGCGTGTTAGAGGCCAAGATTCTGGTCCTGAACCAGAGGCACCAGGAAGCGGTGTCAGCTTCTCGTATGGCCCTCAAGACGTTCCTCCTGGATCATACAAGCTTAAGAGAGAAGAGAACTGGTGCCAAGTGGCTAGCGGGCGGATTAGGGGAGATTTCTTTGTCAGATTTTTCCAGGTCGGCCTTCCAATAAAGCAGTTTCTCTCCCCATTCATGGGTAGGAAAAGCTACTTCCGGTTTATTCTGCAAAATATTTGCTTCTTTTATGGAATAGAATAAAAATAGATTGTATAAAATATGGAATCAAAAGAAACGGCTCTCCTTCGCTTAAAAGACTTGTACCTGGAATTGGAATCTTGCCAAGACGAAGGATTGGTAGCTTACACCTTCTCGTTGGCCGCGGTGAACGAGGCCAAAGACCTGTTACGGCACTTCCTGGAAAACCCCACAGAATACGGGCATACGCACAACCGGATCCTGTATTTCACCAAAATGCTGGAGTTAGCAGAGACCCAGATCAAAAACGGGGGAGTGCAGGAAGGGCTATGGTTTGGTAAATCAGTGATTTCCTTTTTTCTGGATGGCACCTCGGCCGGGCCTTCTTCCCTTAAAGAGAAATAATCCTTAACCTCCCTCCTGAAAGTGTCTAAATTAAACTAAAAAAGGTGGCAAAAGAACGTCTTCCAATACCCGGGCACCCTTGGGGCAGGGAAACCAGGCAGGCTTGGAACCCTGCCCCAGGAACGCTCCACCCTTTGGGGCAACCGTCTCCTGCTTAAAAGTTTAGTTTAGGGCTCCGCTGCTTTTTGAGGTCTAAGGATATTTTGAGGGGCGAATTGCATCTACCTATTTTCCTACCTTCTTCTCCTTTGCCAAATTTTCCTGAAGAATTTGAACAATCCCTTATTTATTAGCGGCCAATGTAGTTTCTTTACAGTCTAATAAACTGACCACCAGCGCCAAAACTCCTTGCCAAAAAGCAGGGCGAGTCGAAGGGCAGCTTAGCCTTGGCTGCTGGTCTTGAGAAAGAACAGTTTTGGTCTAATTACTGAAAAACAGCCTGTTAATAGGAAGCATTGAATTATGGAATTAAACGAAGAAACCACCCAGCGCCTTCAAAATCTGTTGGAGGTATTGGAAAACCACATGCCCGAGGCCTCAGACACTGTGCCTGTCATCTTAGAAGCCTTGGCAGAAACCAAGCAGGTACTTGGCCAGCTGGTGCAGGCCACTGCAGAAACCCACCCGTCTTATTCTCGCTTGGAGTTCCTCTCTAAAATGTTGGACCTCTCCAAAGAAGAGGTAGAGAATGGCGGTGTGGAAGACGGCCTTTGGTTTGGAAGATCAGTGCTCACGTTCTTGCTCAACGGAACCTCTGCGGGAACCGTACCAGTGGCGTCTGACAAATACAACTAACCCACCAAAAAAGAAACCGGCAGAGAAGATGTGTCTCCCCGCAAGGGCGCACCAAAAGCCCCTCCTGACTTAAGTATTTTAGGCTTGCCAAAATACCTAAACCAACGCCAGCAAAGCTCTAACAGTAGGGCCTTGCTGGCGTTGGTTATTCCACGGGAGCTTGTTGCAGGAGAACTTTTCTGGTCCAGGAAGTAATACGTACCTTTGGGCACGCATCTCGGCTTCGGCATTGGCCCTGGCAGGGCTTAGAAGCCGAAGCCGCCACCAAAGCACCTGTTTTACCTCCAGTACCACCCATGAAAAATCTCCTGCTATGTCTCCTGGTTATGTGTCTACTAAGCTGCTCCAATAAAAAGGGGACTTCTTTCCAGATGACCTCCTTTGAGGTTTTGGACCAGAAGACCTTTAAGATGTGTTTCACCGACGACGTGGAAGGCATTTACGCGCTGGTGATCAAGACCAAATCTGGGCAGGAAATCAAGAAGGCGGGTCGTTTGACTCAGGAAAACCAGAACTGTTTCCAGGAGCTCAAGATGCAGCACGCGGCCGACTCTTACACCACGGCCCAGACCCGTTTTTACCAGGATTCGCTCGTGAACCAGAACATAGCCTCAGTGAAATGGATGATCTCCCGCAGGTACTATGAAGAACCCATGGCCGAGGGAGAATTCGTGCCTTCCCATTGATAAACGATTGCCTTGCCTAGCTAAGGGTTCCTGAAAAACCTTACCTATTTGCCCTTTCTCCAGACCTCCCCTTCCTCTCCGTAAGGCTATATTGTTTGTCGCTGTTTTGCTTAAAACAGCAGGTAATCCTCCCTTCCGCCCGGTTCTCCAAAAGGCTAAGCCAATAAAGTAGCTGATTTGGGAAAAGAGGGCATGGTTGGCTGTAATATTTTCACCGTTCAAGAGACTAATCTTCTGTCATTACCGCTTTGGTGGTGGCCCCTGAACCAATTCTCGAAGAAACTGTCCTCTATGAACGTGTTAACCCTGCATATTTCAGATACTGCCAAAATTGAGGTAGATAATTCTTTTAATGGCAAAGAGACCATCAAGTACAACGGCGAAATTGTGTCAGAGAAGAAATCGCTGCTGGGCGAGAACCATACCTTTACATGCGAGGAGAACGGGGAACGCATCACCTATGAGGTGAGAATCAGCATTAAAAACCTGACCCGGGTGGGCATTGACATTTACCGCAATAACAAGGTGGTTTTGCTCAGCTAAAGCAGGCACTCCGGTAGGGAAACCCGAATCTTTGTCCCATAGCCTGTAAAGCGACACCCCTGGGCTATAGACCTTCTCTATCAACGCGCCTTGCTTTTAGGGCGGTTAGCTTAGCTTTTGGGAATCTGCACAAAGAAGGTGGACCCTTCGCCCTCTTTGCTTTCAAACCAGACAATGCCCTGGTGAAGCTCCACTATGTTCTTGATGATGGACATGCCCAGGCCCACGCTTTTCTCGCCGCGCACCCCTTTCCTCCTGGCCTTGGTGAACTTGTCAAACAAGAAAGGCTTCAAGTCCTCAGGAATACCTATGCCGTTGTCTGCGATGGAGACCAAGACGGTTGGGCCCTGGTCCTGCAGCGCGACAGTGATGGTGCCATGATCTGACGTGAACTTGATGGCGTTGGAGACCAGGTTGTTCAGCACCTGCATGAATTTCATCACATCAATGTAGGCGAAGACCGGTTCAGAGGGTACATTCAAAACAAAATTCTTCGTCAGCAGACTACCGCCTACCTGTTGGTAATTCTCCACCATGATGGAGATTCTCTGGGCCAGGTTTACCCGCTCCAGATGAAGCACTACCTGCGAGGATTCCAGAAACTCATTATCTACAAAGTCCCGGATCAGGTCTGAGCCTTTTTTGGCGTTCTCTTTGATGTAGGTGACCAGTTCCATCACCGCAGGGTTGGCTGCGGTCAACTCCAACTCCAGCAACCTCACCATTCCCTCAATATTGGCAAAGGGCGCAGCCAGGTCATGCGAGAGAATCTCCAGGGTGGAATTCTTTTTGGAATTAAATTTCAGGATATTGTTTTGGTACTCTTTCCGTTTGGTGATATCGGTGGCAAAGCCTGCCAGGTAACGGTCCTGGCCCTCGTCCACCCGGGTGCAGGAGACACATACCCATTTCAGGGCTTGACCGGGCACCTTCACCCGTATCTCAATTCCTTCCTGCGCCCCGGTGGCCATTATCTTTTGGTACTGCTCCCGCAGGAAGGCCTGGTCTTCTGGGTGCACCCTATCCAGCAGAAGAAAAGGGTCCTGTAAGGCAGCCTGAGCAGATAACCCAAACAACTGGGCGAAGGACTGGTTCAGGTACTGCAGCTTGCCTTGGTCGCAGTGGTAAAGGAAGTAGGCTTGTTCAAAGGCCTCGGCCGCCTTCTCTACCAAGGAAGCATGCCGGAGCGCTAACGTGTTATGCATATAAGAGAGAAGTAAGGAGCTGGGGGAGACTCAGGTAAACAGTATTATAAAGGTATCGCGTATCTACTATATATGCCTATACAAAGTTGCTCTTTGGTCGCTGTTTAGGTTATTTTAGTATCTTTAACTATTATTTTGAACCTTCAACCAAGCTCCCCCAGCCATGCCTACCCTATTCCCTATCCCTAACCACCAGCTAGATGCCGGAGAGATCCTGGTCATTGATGATGATTCGTCCAGCTTATTCCTCATCCAGGACTTACTCACCTCTATGGGACTTGGGGAGAAAGTCACCACGGCGTCTAGCGCCGAAGATGCCCTGGAGATTCTGGCTGAGCGGGAAGGTACCGCCCGGTATCCTGAACTTTTATTTCTGGATATCAGGATGCCCCACATAGATGGGTTCGGCTTTCTGGAGCGGCTAGACAAGCTGCGTTCCCCCAACCACCCAACCCCCAAGGTGGTGATTCTAAGCTACTATGGCAACAGGCTATACCAGGAACAGGCCGAAAAATACGGGGTCTCTGCCTATTTACGCAAACCCCTCACCCGCGAAAAGGTATTAGACCTGATTGAGTTCCGCAGCTATCCCAATTAAGACGTCAATGCCGGCTGCGCCCGGCGCGTAATTGCCTTTCACTCTTTTGCCATAGGGTAAAATCAAAGGTTCTCTCTGGCTACCGCGCCTGCCATAGGCCCGGACCAGGCTCAGGAGTAGTATGCGTACCCTTCCACCCACTTACCTTAAGGCAGTCGCGCCCCGCATATCTTCAGCTCCGCCTTGTGCAAAGAAGGCACCTCCGCTGGTATAAACCAGACGCTCCCTTTTCTTGCTTGCCAACACCGGTTTCCCCGCCAAAAGCGGACCAAGTCATTGTCCCCTCATCATAAAAAGACAGTTTGCCCTGGCAGATACCTTTAATGTCTTTTAAATTCTGTACCTTTAAACAAGTACCCCACACGTAAACATTACTGCTATGGCCAAAGGAAAGTCACCCTCCAAAGAAAATGCTAAAAAAGCACCTACCAAGAGCCTGAAGGAAAAAAGGGCGGAGAAACAACAGAAGAAGGATTCTAAAAGAGATTAATACGTTTCGCACTTAAAAGTACTGGCAAAGCCTCTGGGGCAGAGCCATCGGGTGAATTTCTTCCGGTGGCTCTGCCCCAGAGGTTTTGCTTTTGGCTTCCGCCCTATCCGTGGCAGAAATGCAGGCGGTGCTTTCATATCCGGCAAAGGGGAAGACCTTCTTTTTCCCTTACTTTTTTAGCCGCAGCCCCTCAATTCCCGTACCTAGCTAGACAGCCCTTTTATTTTTTCTCCCTCATATTCAAGCACTCCCTTTTAGGGAGCGTAAAAACATAGTCATTTTTGCATATTTAACGTAATAGGAGCCTCATTCATTCTAACCTATAGCTATATGGAATTTACATCGACTAGAATTGAAGATGTTCTGTTTGATGCGGCCCGTAAAGGAGACGTGGGCACCATACAGGAACTGATCTCAGAAGGTGTTGACATCAACATACAGAACGGCCGTGGCTTTACCCCCCTCATTCTGGCGTCTTATGAAGGCCATTATGAAGCCACCAAAGCGCTTCTGGATGCCGGCGCAGACGTAAACATGCAAGACCTGAGCGGCAACACCGCCTTGATGGGCCTGTGCTTTAAAGGCTACGCCGATATCGCGGAATTACTCATCGCGCGCGGCGCTGACCTGAACATCCAGAACTACAGCGGCGGTACCGCCCTCATGTTTGCCACTATGTTTGGCCGGCATGAACTGGTAAGACTGGTGGCCGAACACGGGGCCAACCAGGAACTGAGAGACAGCCGGGGATTTACGGCGTTGGAAATGGCCGAGAAGATTGGCAACGAGGAAGCCGTAAAAGTGCTTCACCACGAAGTCTGATTTCCCGGTATTTTTCTGAAACTAGCCAAAAAACCTATCCCCCACCTTCCTCCTAAAAATCTAGCTGCCCTTTCCGGGGTGTTTTACCTGAAACACCCCGGAAAGGGCAGAACTGTTTCAGCCCATCTCACTCTTCAATAAGCCGGGAAAACTGGCATTCCCTTCTGGATGGTTAGGCTAATCTTGTCAGATAACCGTTTTGTGGGTGATAGTTTCTGCCAGGGGGGCGTTCTCCTGTTTTTCACCCAAGATAAGCCGGTTCCCGGAGTCATAGGTGAAGTAGTTCCAGAACCAGTTGGTCATGACCAGCAGCCGGTTCCGGAAGCCCGCAATGGAAATCAAATGAATGAACATCCAGATAAGCCACGCCAGAAAACCCTGCGATTTGAATTCCTTCTTGAACAACCGCAGGTCGGCCACGGCTTTGTTGCGGCCTATGGTAGCCATAGTGCCCTGGTCTTTGTAGATGAAGGGCTGTAAAGGCTTACCCTCGTGCAGGTTTACCAGGTTCTGGCCCAATAAGGCTCCCTGCTGAATGGCGGGCTGGGCCAGCATGGGATGCCCCTGCGGGTTCTCTGCCGTGACCATGGCGGCAATGTCACCCAAGGCAAAGACGTTCTCATAGCCTTCCACCCGGTTGTATACATCTACCTTTAGGCGGTTCCCTTTGATAAAGCTTTCCGGACTCAGACCGGCTACCGGGTTTCCGGTTACGCCGGCGGCCCAGATAAGGGTACGGGTGATCAGGGTTTCGCCAGTGTCCAGGGTAACAGTATACCCGTCATACGACTTCACCCGCCGGTTCAGCAGCACATCTACCCCCATTTCCTGCAGAAACTGCAAAGACTTCTGGGAGGCTTCCGGTGACATGCCCTTCAACAGCTCTCCCCCGCTCTGGATCAGGTGAATGTCCATGGATTTGAAGTCCAGCTCTGGATAGTCCTTGGGGAAGACGTGCTTGCGCAGTTCACTCAGGGCCCCGGCCAACTCTACCCCCGTGGCCCCGCCCCCCACTATCACATAGTCCATGAGGCTGTTCAAGTGCTCTTCTTCATCTACCTGCAAGGCCTTCTCAAAGTTAGCCAGAATGGTGTTACGGAGGCTGATGGCGTCTTCAATGGACTTCATGGCGATGGCATTCTGCTCCATCTGCTCATCTCCAAAATAATTGGTGGTGGCCCCGGTGGCAATGACCAGGTAATCATACCTGATCAGGCCGATGCTGGTTTCCACCAACTGCTGCTGGGTGTCTACCCGCTGCACCTCGGCCAGCCGAAAGAAGAAGTTCTTCTGGTCCTCAAAGATCTTCCTAAACGGATGGATGATGGTGTCTGGCTCTACGCCCGCGGTAGCTACCTGGTACATGAGCGGCTGAAAGGTGTGGTAGTTCTGCTTGTCAATGAGAATAACCTGCACCGGGGCATTTTTAAGGGACTTCACCAGTTCCAGGCCGCCAAAGCCCCCGCCAATGATCACCACCTTGGGCTGACCGGTGGTGGCTATTCTTGCATAATTTACCATATTCTCCTATGTGGGGTTTCTCAGGACTGGACCTCCTATTCCCTGACCTGGAAAGGGGCGCCAGCCCCAGGTATACTGCCAGGTGAGCCTTGTGGTTATCTGGTAAAGCCCTTGTGCCTGGCATGACCCTAGTTTGTGCTGGCTTCAGGGAGAGGAAAGGGATGCGAGTTCCGGTTTAAAGGCCTTGAACTAAGACTTTGCTCAGGGGGTTTCAGCCTCTATTCTTCTTTTTCCACCTCGTGGTTCTCCACTTTCACGGCGTGCTCCACAGGTTTTACACCTTTGTCTTTCTCCCGTGAATACACGTAGGTGAACTCTGCACCCAGCAGAAAAATGATGGAAGTGTAATACACCCACACCAGCAGCAAGACCACGGATCCCGCCGCGCCATAGGTATCTGCCAAGGGGTCAAACTGGAGGTAGATATTGAGCAGGTATTTCCCTATCACAAAGAGAATGGCCGTGACCGTGGCCCCTACCCACACGTGCTTCCACCTGATCTTGGCGTCTGGCAAGACCTTGTACACCGTAGCGAATATGGCCACACTGATCAGGAAAGACACCAGCAGGTTGCCCGCATCAACAAGGTACACGGCCAGAAAAGAGAATTGCCTTTGCAGGAAGTCATGGAAAACGCCCAGGATAATCTCAATGCTCAGCGAGACCAGCAACAAAAAGCCCATGCTCACTACCATGGCCAGAGACAGCACCCGGCTCACGATCACGCTGAGCCAGGCTTTTTCTGGTTTCGCTTTCACGTGCCACATGGCATTGAGGGCGTCTTGCAGGGCCACAAAAACCGTGGTGGCGGTAAACACCATGGTACCCACGCCAATGATGGTGCCCAGGGTACTGGCCGAGGATTGGCTGGCGTTCCGGATAATGGTCTGGATCTGCTCTGCGCTGTCGTGTCCCACCAGCCCGCTGATCTGCTTAACCACCTGCCCCTGCACCGCATCCTGGCCAAAGGCTGCCCCGGCAATTCTGATCACAATAATCAGGACGGCGGGCATAGAGAAAATAGTATAGAAGCCAATGATGGCGGCGTAATCCAAGGGCTTGTCCTGAGCAAATTCCTTTAAAGTGGTTTTGGTCAGGTTCCAGGTGTACTTCCAGCGGGAGGCCATGGCAGGTAAACGTAAAGCGGTACTCTTACAAACGGGGGCGGTAAATGGAGTGGGCAATTAACACCCAGGAAATGGCGAAAGGGGCCAGATTAGCTGGATCTTCTTTTCGCTTCATTCTGGTACACCTTCAATTCATCTTGGGCGGCTTTCAGCCTACTTTTCGCGGCTCTTTCCCGCTGTTGCGCATCTTTGGTTTCTTGCTCTGCCCTTTTCACTTCTGATTTCAGTGACTCTACCCTATGCTGTTGTTCTACCACCATAGGATCATTGGAGGAACTTCCTGACCCGGAAAAAGAGGAACAACCCACCAGGAACGGGAAGAGAAGGACAAAAGCCAGAGGGGCTACATTTGTTTTGTATAAGGTCTTCATTTTCTTTATTTTAAGTGAACACTGCTGTTTCTTACGTCTTAGGCTTAAAAGTTGTTCCTAGGGGCCGCACGGCAACCCCGGCCATTTATCCCAACCCACGGCGCTGCCAACAGACCTTCTGATGAAGGTACTCTTCCTGGAACTCGGTGTAACCCAGGCAAGTGAGGCTCCTGCAAAAAGGGATAGCACAACCGCAAAGAAGCCTTTCCCCGTTTAGGGATTCTTTCAGAAAAAGAGGCCCTAAACGGGGAAAGGCTCGGAATAAGGAACCAGGAAGAGGTCTTTGAAGCCATTACATGGCTGGCAAGGCGTCTGCCCTTCTTTTCAAAGTGCGCACCCTTTCCGGATCCATTTCCTCGGGCCGTGACAACAACCCTACCACTAGTCCCGTCAGGCCCATGGCTAGAAAGGTATTGCGGGCTTTCGTGTTCCGGGAAAACCCGAAAACCCAAGGGGCCGCCAAACTAAAAACGCTGGTGGCAAAGTCAATGGCTAAGTGGGCCTTGTAGGGCATCACCTGTACCGCTCCCCACTCTGCCTTGGTCACCAACGCCGACACCAACGTGCCTCCGCTGATGGCCCTACACAAGGTGGTGGCAGTTTGCTCTTCGGTAAAGCCTACTGTTTCTGGGGCACAAGCCACCGCTGGAATATAGGCCACATCAGCAATGCCGTGCACTGGCCGGGAAATGGGTTGCCACATAATAGTAATGGAATTAAGGGGTGGAAAATAGCTTCTGCCTGACCACAGGCTTAGACGTTTCCGTTTTCTTACGGAAGCAGATGTGCTTTGTTCCTCCCCAAACACCTAAAAAGAGCTTCTGCCGCCCACGTGTTTTAAAGCCATTTTGCTATAAACGGCTGCAAAACTAATTTCCCAATTGCAGGAAGCACCCCCTTTCCATCCCGTAAAGGGACATTGGAATAAAACAATGACCGAGGCATCTTCTATAGTAGAAGATTGAAAAAAGGGAATCCCAAAGCAGAACCTAGACCCCAGAATGGGAGGTCCCACTGCCTTAGTGTTTTTAGACCTGGTTTGGGAAAAGAAGCCTGGAAAAGGAAACTCAGGATTTTCCCGGAAATGGCTCTAACCGGATGAACATGGAGATGCGCTCCGTGAGCACATCACTTATGTCCTTTAACTCTTCTTGGGAATATTGGTAAAAATCTAAGCTATTTATAAAATCCACGGCGCCTGAACAAACCGACAAGTCCGCCTTCTTAATGATATACAACACCGTCTCTACTGGTATCTTCCTCTTCATACAATTCAATTTTTTCAGCGTTACAAGACGTATCTAAAATAAGGAAATCAAATCAAATAATCATATTACCCCTTCAACATCAATGTTTTACCGTACAAACCGAAGTTGTTTCGTATTTTCCCCTAAGGGGCACCCCATCCGTTACGACAGGCATAATTATATTCTTAACCGGAGAAAGCTTACTAAAAACAACCTACTTAGGAGGACATTTTAATCTTATTTTATTTCAATTCAATCTAAAATATCTCCCAACAAGTAAACCATGCATAAATTTTACTACTATTCCAATTTTTAATATAATTCAGCAAACCTTTTTTCTTATTTATTCCAATAAATCCAAAGGATCTCCTACCTGCTATTTATTCTCCCCCTCCCGTTTATGTCCAAGACTTAGTCCAACCACTCCCTTCTCTGTCCGTAAACTTGTTCATTCACCGCATCAGGAGTTTTGAAGGGCAAGGGGCAGGTAACACACGTTCTAATTTCTATCCTTTAGCAGAACTGGTCAACTGCCTTTCTCTTTCAGGAGGCATAAGAAGCAAAGGCAACCACTATGGAAAACAAGGGAAACGCAAAAATGGAATATCATCTACAGGAGCTTGGCCACAGTGATTTTTCGGTAGCCAAAGGGGAAGAAGACATCAGGGGTTGGAAAGTGAGCGATAGGCAAGGCAACCTGTTGGGCAATGTGAAGGAGCTTCTCTGTGACCCCCAAGCCAGAAAAGTCAGGTATGCGGTGGTAGACCTCACGGGAAATGCCCTGAACCTGGACCCGCGTCCGGTTTTAGTTCCCATTGGTTTGGCCCAGTTACACGCTGCGGAAGACGTTGTCACGATTCCTGAAGCAGAGGCCACTCAATGGCAAGCCCTGCCCACCTACCACAGACACACGTTGAACCAGGAAATGGAAAGGGCGGTGCAACGGGTGTTTTCCGGAGAAACCAGACCAGAGAACGCACCCGTACCCCAGGGGGAAACCCACAGCCCAGAATTTTACCGCCAGGAGCAATTCAACCAACGCAACCTGTACCGGAACCGAGGAGCTAAAAACGTAATAGGTCTTTTCCCTGACGCGGAAAGCGTGGCCAGGGTCACCAGGGAATTAACGGCCAGCGGCTTTTCTGAGGAAGACATAGATGCGGCAGTGCGACCGGCCCCTGGCGCAGCCGGAAGAGGAGATACCGGGACTGCGTTTGATGACTTCTTTTACTCCCTGTTCTCTACCCAGGAAGAAGCGGCCACCTTTGAAGAGAAACTACACCAGAGCCAGGCCCTGGTAGTGGTGCGAGCCTTTTCCCCAGAGGAAGCTAACCGGGCGGCGGCCATCCTCAACACCCGCCGAGGAGCTGAACTGGATATTCAGGTAGAGAAAACGGCAGCCCAGACCCAAACCACTCCTAACTTTGCGTCCTCCCCTGTTTCCATTCCCGTGGTACGGAACCAGGATGCTTTGCCTCAGCAGGAAACGGGCCTAAATAACCAGGAGCACCCATTTCCTCAGAGAGAAAGCCTTCACCAGGAGCCCCAGTCCCCTACCCAGGAACACGTGCACCTAGAACAGATTCCCTTTGACAGAACAACTACGGAACCCGGTTTTGGCTTCTTCCAGGAGGGCACTTTGGAGTTAAAGGAATTCGCGGAAGTTCCTGTGCTTACCAAAGAGGCGCACGTGGTAGAGGAAATCACCATTGCCAAAGATGTGGAGATACAGGAAGAAACCATCTATGAAACCGTCCGGAAAACAGATATCCAGATAGAAGGCATTTCTCCCCAACACAACCCCTCAGAACCAACACCTCCTTCCTAGGCTTATCCAGACGGACACTTCTATTAACTGCGGCATCTCGCCTCTGGGCCTAAAGCTTAGATTGCCTTTTGCTGGCATTTTGAAAAAAGGGGAGGTAAATCGCTGGCCTCAGCTTAGCCATTTGTTCAAAGGGAAATCAACGGGCGTTTGTCTGCTTTTTTTCTCAGCCCTCAAAAAACCTTGGACATTCCTGGTTTTCTTTAGCAGGGCATCCCTTGGCGAAACAGATCACCCCTATTCCTGCCAAATGAAATTATATTTTTACCTTTTTAGTATAATAAATATTAAAGATATACATTTTACATATATTCAAAATTTTACACAAGGCACACAACCTCTGCCCTTCCCCCTTCACCACTACTCAATCCACACACTACTGCATATCAGCATTTTGTAAACTATTTTTAGTCAACCACGGTTTAGAGAATCTTTTTTTATAGCTTCTGACAAATTAATTAAATACAATTTTTTTTACCATTTTAAGAAACCTCCTTTCTACAAGCTCGTTAAGGTTAGCAAAGAAGAAAACAAATGAACCAGGAACGGCACCCAGAGAATGAATCTTATGGAAGGGCCCACCCTTCTCCAGCAGACCCCACCCCTCAGAACCAGACGCAGCCCATCACCATTCCGGTGATTGAGGAGCGTGTGCACTTAGAGAAAAAAGTGGTGGAAAAAGGGAGTGTCCGGCTTACCAAAGTCATCAGTGAACAGGAAGTACCGGTCAACATACCCTTGATCCAGGAAGAACATGACATTCAACGGGTGCCTGTCAATCAATACGTTGACTCGCCGCCGCCGCCCATCAGATATGAAGGTGATACCATGATCATTCCTATTGTACAGGAGGTAATGGTAGTAGAGAAACGCCTGATGGTGGTGGAAGAACTGCACATCACTAAAAACAAGGTGCAAACCCAGAACGTGCAACAAGTCAACCTCCGCAAAGAGGAGATAAGGATTGAGCGGCTTTCCCCAGACGACTCAGATACCACCAGCTATTAACCAGATTCCGTTGCTTTTCGGCCCCGGAGCCAGGCCCCGTTTTACTATTCATTATCCATAACTAACACAAAAACTAAAACTATGACAAAGACAGTAATAGGCATCTTTGATAGCTCATCTGAAGCAAATCAAGCGGTACGTGAATTGAAAGACATGGGCATCTCCGAAGACCGGATTGATGTATCCAGCGCTAGTTCCTCCTCTTCCAGCGGGTCAGACTACGGCTCTGGCTCCACTTCCTCTAGTTCCTCTAGCACAGGCTATGGCAGCGGCACTTCCTCTTCGGGCGGTTCTTCTTCCAGCCGGGACAAAGATGACAATGACGGCATTGGCGGCTTTTTCCGGTCTTTGTTCAGTGATGATGATGACAGCGCCACCACGTACTCCAACGTGGCCCGGCATTCAGACTGCATTGTGACCGTACATGCCCAGACAGACGAAGAAGCCCGCAGGGCAGCCACCATCTTAGACCAATACGGGTCTGTAGACGTAGACCAACGGGCCGAGCAATATGGCTACCGGAGCAGTTCTACAGGTAGTGGAACGTTAGGTAGCGGGGCTTTTGCCGGCAGTGCCATGGGCAGCGGAACAATGGGCAATGATATTACAGGCAGCGACTCTGACCGAAGCAATTCTTCATTAACCGGTACTGGCGCAGATTCCACCTTCTCCGGAGGTACTGACAATACCTACGCTGGAAGCACTACTAACACATCCCTTTCAGACTCCACCTCCTCTCTTACAGGTGGCACCTCAGACACCACCCGTTCTGATCTCACAGATTCCACTTCCATTCCTATTATTGAGGAAAACCTGCAAGTAGGGAAACGTGAGATTGAGACCGGTGGCGCCCGCCTGCGCAGCAGAATTGTAGAGCGTCCGGTGGAAGAACACCTACGCCTGCGTTCAGAGCACGTGCGGGTAGAGCGCCACGCAGTAGACAGACCAGCCACAGAGGCAGATTTCAACGGATTCAGAGAAGGCGAGATTGAATTGACCGAACATGCAGAAGTACCCGTGGTCAACAAAGAAGCCCGCGTGGTAGAAGAAATCTCCCTGGGCAAAGAGGTGGAAGAACGCGACGAGGTTATCAGAGACACCGTTCGTTCCACTGAGGTAGACATAGATGACCTGCATTCAGATGCCTCCCGGAACCGCCTCAACAATGACCTGGACTCTGACGTAAACCGCGACCGTACCGGCCTGGATCCAGACCGCGACCGTGACCGCGATAACCTGAACAACGATCGGAATAACCTGAACAACGACCGGAACCCCTTGCTATAGGGCTCTGCTCCACCATTGCTTTATATGGAAAAGGCGGCCTCTAAAAACAGAGACCGCCTTTTTCATCTTTGATTACCAGGGAAACTAAGGCCTTTTTTTTAAATCAGCCCTAAAACGCATCCTCTCACATGGAGCCCTTGGCAGCTTTAATCTCTTTTTTCTCTACCTGCCAAGCAGGATTCCTTCCTCTAGGTGAACCCCCTGGGCACTTCCATTCTTCCCTGCCCTTTTGTGATACTTGCGTATTTTCTCTCACCTTCCTTTCAGGCCTATTTCTTTGAAAACACGCCTGAAAGAGGTTATTAGGTAGGGAGTGTTCAAGCCAATTGTTTAGACTTAAAAGATTCCCAGGAACCGTTTGCGGTGGTAGATGTTTTTGAGGTCGTTTTCAAAAAGCGTGTACGGGTCCTGGTAGAATTTCAGGAAGTCTGGCACGCTTACCTGGCCGGGGAATGGGGCATAGTAATGGGTGGGGCTGCGCGAATCATTGCGCCACACCAATACATAAGACAAGCGCATGGGGTATTTCCTCATGGTGGGCAACAAGGTTTTGGTCCACCAGGTGGGGTCTGGGATTGATTCCAGGCCGGTTTCTGTGAAGGCGGCCAATTTCTTCGCCTTTTGGGCATAGTCTGCCACTATCTTGAGTTTGAAGGCGGCCGTATCCAGGGCAAAGCGGTCGCGGCCCATGTCCCCATAGTTGTCCATGCCCACCATGTCCACCCATTTGTCTCCGGGGTAACGCTCCAGGAACTCCGCTTCAGAGGAGAATCTGTTATCCGGGGAAAAAGCGTACAGGAAATTGTGCACCTGCAGGCTGTCTCTGAGGTAAGACACCGTGAATTGCCACAGCGAGATAAAATCTTCGCGGCTGGTATAGGGCTTGCCCCACCAGAACCAACCGCCGTCAAATTCATGGAAGGGCCTGAAAATCACCGGCGCCAGTTTCCCATCGGCTCCTTTCACCGTGTGGGCCCAATCCCCGATGCCCTGCAGAATCTCTTTGTATTGCTCATGGGCTGCCCCGCCTGGAATAAGATAACTCACCGCCGGCAGGGAAAGGGAATCCACCCAGTAGAAACCGCCCTTGGCCACCGGGTTTGAGAAATGCCATGCCGCCGTGGTCACTCCCCCGCGGTTGTAGGTATCTACCACATTCTGGCGCACCGCCTCTTTGGCAATCTGGATTTCCTCTGCTGAACGCCCAGAAAAACCGCTGAAGTCTACTCCCACCACGGCCGGATGGGACCCTGTCACAGATTTCACGTCGGACCGGTTTCTTTGGCCAGACCAGCCGTGCCCATACTCGGTGGCGTGCTGGTGCCCGAACAGGGTATGTTTCTTGGCTAGTTTGCCTAAGTTTCGGTACAGCGCCTTGGTTTCAGCGCTGGCTTTTCTATCTATGGGTTTTGACCCGGCGCAACCAAAGAGGAAGGAAAGAGCCAGTAATAACAACACAGTGCTTCTTGCGTGCATAATGAAAATTTAAGAGACACGTAAAGAAGCAAGATAACACCTTGCCCCAGGTTTTTCTTGTCTGGAAAGGTAATTTTCTGCCAGAACTTTGTCCTACTCCCATTCCTTTCTTCAGCCTTCCATTGACGGCTCCCTTTTTAGGGTATCTGGTGCTTTCCACTATCAGGGAGAATGGCAAACCCGGCACTTCCCGAATCTATCTGGAAAAGCAAAGCGGAGTTGCCATGGCAGGGAAAGAGCTTCAACAAACAGGGGTTCCTGCAGGTGAAACCAGCCGTTCCCCAGCTCCTGCAAGCCCAAATTTTCAGGGAGTAGTGCCTGCATTTCCACCAGAAAACCGCTTTTGCGGCACCTAATCCTAGTTATTCTCAACAGGTGAAGCAAAAAAAGTGACGGCAAGGAAAAGCCTTAGCTCCTTAGAAACCAATCAATTGTTTCAAGCACCAATATATTTTTTTACCAGTTTAACATAAAGAGGATGCTATCTTTTCTGTTTTTACATAACTTGCTTGAGCAGACAGACACAATATCATGTAGCTACCATTTGTTCTCCGTAAGAGACTTAGGCTTATTATGCATATTGATCTCCAACCCCAACTTGTGTACCAGGACGATTTTCTCCTGATCGAAGTTGACTTAAATGTAAAATACATCCAGTTAGAGTGGGTTTCTTCCCCTTCTACGACCCAGTTCCAGGAATCCTTCCGCACGGCTGCTACCATTGCGCTTGATATAAAAGGGGAATACTGGTTGAGCGATGCCAAGATTATCCCTTTCCTGGAATTCTCGGCTCAGAACTGGGTCATGCGTGAAATGGCGCCTCTGCTCCAGATTTCCCCCCTCAAGAAGTTTGCCCGCCTTTCCTCCAAAGAAAGCATTGCCTTGCTTGACATGCACCGCATCTACAATACCCTGGCCAATCTGCAAGAGGTGAGTTTGAAAACCAAATTTGAGTCTTTTACCACCAAGGAGGCAGCCCAGGAATGGCTTTTCTCTGAATACGAGTTAGACCACGCTTTTTCCCAGGATTAAGCCCAGCCGTAAACCCAAGCACGCAGATTCCCGTTTCTTCCCCCTGGCAAGCGTCCCTATTCCCTTGCCGTTACCTATGGCTGAAGTTGACATCCCCCACTCCCTGATCCGGGAACACATGGTTGAGCTTTTACGCGGCGGCTTTGCCCCCAATGTGATCCTGCTACGCGAGTTTCACTATGACAAAGCGGGCATTCTATTGCCCGGCCTCCATTTCTCCGCCTGGATTCTGCTGGGCCACATGCAGGCCCGGCAACACACCCTGCTGCAGTTCATGAAAGACCCGCTCAGCAACCTGGAGATCTGGCCAGATGCCCACTGGCCTCCTAACCATGAGCCGCCAACAGCCCACGAGTGGAACACCGCCATAGATGCCTTTGAGCAGGAACAGGAAGAAATGGTGCAACTGGTGCAGAACCCCTCCACTGACTTATTCCAGGTGTACCCGAACGGCAAAACCTTGGCCTGGGCCGCCATGACCACTTTGCACCACAACGGCTACCACATTGGCCAGTTGAAAACCGTGGGCCGGCAGGTAGGCGTTTGGTAAAAATCAGGCATATAACGGCGCCTGCGAGGCAATGATCTCCTGCTTCAGGTCCTCGAAATCAATAGCGGGTAACTGGTTCGCATACGCCATCGGTTCCCCTTTCTGCAGAGGGTAGTTCAGGTAGCGCAGCAAGGGCCCTGCAATAACGGCGGCTCTTTCGGTCTGCTCCTGGGTAAGTTGCTCCATCCAGTAACCGGCCTGCCCTTTTTTCAGGTGCTTGGGGTTTTTCTGCTTCAGGGTAGAGAAACTCATGGCCACCTCCATCTCTTCCTGCTGCCGCTGATCCAGCTCAAGGCCTAAATAAGCTAGCAAGCGGTTCAGTTCCTGCCGGAAATCCAAAAGGAAGGCCTCATATAAGGTGATGTGGATTTGGTGCTGCTGGCTTAGCTTAAGGTGGTCAAACACGTGCCAGACCCATTCCTGCATGAGCGCATCAAAGTGTTTCTCCAGGTATTCCTCAGGGTCCCGGATGGGCTGGGGATAATACTTGAGCATGTACTCTGAGCAGTAATACTTGGCCGCCGAGATGGCCCGGTCCCGGGGATCCCGCAGAATGTACACCTTTTTGTCAAACAACCCGAAGACGTCGCCGCTGCGTTTACAAACCGGTGAATGGGTCCAGACGTGGTTCGTTTGCTGCACGTACTGGGCCAGGTTCTCTATGGGCATCCTGAAAATGCTGCTGATGCGGTAACTGTCCTGCAAATCCGTGATGTCCAGCACGTCAATGCTGGGCTGGCTGGGGTAATTGAGGTCCCAGGTCTGGGCCAGTTCATAGATGGGGTGGCGCTGGATAAAGCTTTGGGAGGGGTGGCCAGACCTGATCAGGACTTCCTGGATGATCTGGTACAGCCAGAAGTTTCCGCACTTAGGTGCGCCGCCTTGCAGAATATGCATGTGCCTTGGGTTTTGGATGGTTCCCCTACCTGACGGAATCCCCGGCCAAAGGTTTTACCCGCCCCTTCCGTTCCCAGTTAGAACCAGGCTAAGAGTTTGGTCTCCTTGCAGTATCTTGTGAGGCAAAAGGAAAGGGCAGCTTCCGGGCCGTTTTTGGCGTAGAAGGCTAAAAAAGCACCTAAAACCTTCACCCTTTTCGTAGATCATGAAAAACCTGTTCCCCTTTGAATCTAAGATAAACATCCGGCAACGAAAGGAAAGGATGGGGCAGGAACCCAAACTGGTATGGCTCACCGGGCTTTCCGGCTCGGGCAAAACCACCCTGGCGCTCCGGCTGGAGCATTACCTGTTCCACCAAGGCGGCAAGGTGTTCCTGCTGGATGGCGACAACGTGCGGCAGGGGCTCAACCGGGACTTGGGTTTTTCAGAAGCAGACCGTAAAGAAAACCTGCGCCGGGTGGCTGAGGTAGCCAAACTCATGCTAGACGCCGGCATGTTGGTCATCTGCGCGTTCATCTCGCCGTATGAAGAGGAGCGCCAACTGGTAAAGGAAATAGTGGGCGAAGACCGCTACCTGCAGGTGTACGTGAATGCTTCCCTGGCCACCTGCGAAGAGCGCGACACCAAGGGGCTGTACGCCAAAGCGCGGCAAGGCCTTATCCCAAACTTCACCGGCATCAGTGCCCCGTATGAGGCGCCGCTCTATTCAGACGTAGAGGTACGAACCGCAGAAGAGTCTATTGAGGAATCATTGCGCAAGATCATTGCCCTGGTAGAGCCCCTGGTGCTACCGGCCAACGTTGTGACCACCGCTTCCTCCCACGAGGTCTGACGCGTCATTTCAATCCTCCTTCTTCCAGCCTTTAGCGGGTCTTTTTCTAAAAACCCCTCCTTTTCTATTTTCCCAACAACGCATGATTTCCCCTGAACTCCACCTTCCTGAATTGCTGAAAACTGCCCAGACCGCAGCCCTAGAAGCTGGCCAGGCTATCTTGTCTATCTATGCTTCCGCTGACTTTGAAGTTGAATACAAAGACGACGCTTCTCCCCTCACCCGCGCGGACCAGGCGGCGCACTCGGTGATTAACCGGCACCTGGCCCCCTTGGGGTTACCCATTCTCTCTGAGGAAGGGGCGCAACTGGCGTATGACCAAAGAACCTTGTGGCCCTGGTACTGGCTGGTAGACCCTTTAGACGGTACCAAGGAGTTTATCAAACGCAATGGCGAGTTCACTGTGAACATTGCGCTCATGCAGAACACCAAACCGGTGGCCGGCGTAGTCTATGCCCCCGTTCTGGACACCCTGTATGCCGGCAGCCTTTTCACCGGGGTTTACAAAATAGAGAGAGGAATCTCCCAACCCCTGGCTCCCCTGGCCCAGAAGAGAACTTTAGATGCCTTGCGCCAGCTCCCATCGGTCAGAATCATTGCCTCCCGCACCCACAGCACCCCAGAGACAGAGGCCTTCATCCAGCAGTTTCAACAGGTGGAGTTGGTGAGCATGGGCAGCTCGCTCAAGTTCATGCTACTGGCCGAGCAGAAAGCGGATCTGTACCCGCGGTTTGCACCCACCATGGAATGGGACACCGCCGCTGCCCACGCGTTGCTTTCGGCTTTGGGGCAGGGCATTTACCTGCCAGACCTTTCCGGAGAGTTAACCTACAACAAGCCTTCTTTGCTCAACCCTTCGTTCCTGGCCTTTTAAAAAGGTACGGTTCCTGTGGTTCTGGCTGGCAGTGGGATTTCTTTTGCGCCTGTTTTCTGAAAACCATGCCTAAATCAGGATAGCTCTCCTGGGCTGGGAAAGCTGGGTTGGTAACTAAGCGGCAAACTTATATCTTCCGGCTTCCATCTATCAAACCAATTCCCGCATGTTGCAGAAGAAATCCGTGGCGCTGGCTGCCTTGGCCGTATTAACTTCCTTTTACTCCTTTGCCCAGGACAAGGCCTGGCCTGCTATTTTCCAGAAAATCAATGCCGAGGTGCAGGCCCATTCAAAAGCCTACTCTTCCCTGAAAACAGCCTCAGAGACCATTGGCCACCGCATGACCGGCTCGGAGAACGGGAAAAAGGCCGAGGAATTCGCGTACCGCCTCTTCAAAACCTACGGCTTTTCTGATGTGCGCTACCAGCCCTTTGAGGTGGAAAGCTGGAGCCGCGGTAAACTAACGTTACAGGTAGGCTCTGAGGCGGCGCGCCTGCAACCCATTAAATCCGTGTCACTGGCCCATTCGCCTGTGAAAATAAATCTAACCGGCCAGGTGGTAGACATGGGCAACGGACTGGAAGCGGATTATAAGGCTAAGCCCAACGCCGTGAAAGGAAAGGTGGCCCTGGTGTACCTAGGCGTGTTGCCGGGCTCGCCCGAAGGCACCCGCAGCCTGCACCGCTCTGAGAAAACCGCGCTGGCCATCAACAACGGTGCCACCGGCATCATCATTATCAACACCGTGGCCGGCGGTACGCTGCTCACCGGAACGGCCTCTGTCACGGGCAAGCTGATTCCTATTCCGGCGGTGTGCATTGGCCGCGAAGACGGGATGCGCCTCAAAGAACAGCTGCAGTCACAGCCGCTCACGGCCAAGATAGACATGACCAACTTCTCAGGCAAGATAAAGGCCCGGAACGTAATCGCCACCCTCAAAGGCACCTCGCTTCCGCAGGAGAAAATAGTGATAGGAGGCCACCTGGACACCTGGGATTTGGCTACTGGTGCCATTGACAACGGCATAGGGTCTTTCTCCGTGCTGGACATGGCCCGCACCTTTCAGGCGTTGAAGCTGCGCCCCAAGCGCACCATTGAGTTTGTCATGTTCATGGGCGAAGAGGAAGGTCTGCTGGGCTCAGAGGCCTATATTCAGGAGGCCCAGAAAAACAACACCCTGGCCCAGATGGCCTTCATGCTCAACTATGACATGACCAATGACCCCAAAGGCTATACCGCCAGCCAGGAAGCCTGCCGCGAGCTGTTCCAGTCTATTGGGGCCATCGCGGCCAAGATTGATACCACTTTCCTGAACAGCTTCAGTGCCCGGGCCGGGCTGCACTCAGACCATCAGCCGTTCATGCTGCACGGCATTCCTACGGGCGGGTCCTCGGGCGGAAAACTGCCTACCGGGGCCGGTGACTGCTACCACGCCGACTGTGATTCCTTTTCCCTGGTCAACGAGCAGCAGCTCAAGAACACCGTGCGGTTCAGCACCATGTTGTTGTACGGCCTCGCCGATGCAGCCACCATCCCGGCCAAGCGCCTCTCAGACGCTGAAACCAAAGCTTTCCTGCTCCAGAACAACCTCAAAGAACCCCTCAAGATAGCCGGCGAATGGCGCTGGAACGACTAAGCTTCAGGGAATAGCTTCAACTACTTAACCATTTATCCCCGCTTTGGGCCTGTTTTTTGAAAACAGGTCCAAAGCGGGGATAAATGGTTTTATGCAAAAAGGAAGCACTATTCAAGACGGACTTCCCTGGGCACTTTAACAACACCCCTTTAGGATAAAGGAAATCTAAGCTAGGAAATTTGCAGCCATTGGGCCGCCTCTGTTTCCTGTGAAAAGTTACGGACTTCAAATTTAACGGTTCCCGTGGTCTGCGCCCGCGTGACCACTGATTCCAGCCCCAGTTGGTGGAACAGGTTATCCGGCAATACCCGGGCTAGTTTCTTTAACCGCGTCTGCGAGAGCAGGCCATAGAAAACTCCCGCCACCATTCCTTCGCCTCCGCAGATAAGGCCCCTATGGCCTTGGCGTTGGCCACGGCGTTTTGCACCCCAGAATCACGCAAGGTGTTAAAGAGCATGGTGCCCCCTGTGATCATTTCTTTCTCATCTACCGGCCGTAGCCATTCTGCCCTCAGCAGGTCTTTCTCCTCATCTACCTCTATGCGGTAAAAGTCAGATTCATAAAATAGGTAGAAGGCCATGGCAGCGACAATTGGTAATTAGGTAGGCCAAAGGTAGAGTTTATATGACAGTTTCCTCGCCCCTCAACTCTTTGGGCCCTAACGTGGTAGGCACCTGAATTGGACCAAGCGCCAGGATTCGCCTTTCTTTTAACCCAGTTTGGCAAAATAAAGGAGGTAAACTATCAGAAAAGCACATTTTCTTCACCTTCCTTGCCAAATTTCTATTATTTCCTTATAAAAATCATTTTTTGGGAACATTTTACCGCTGAAATTACTTCCTTATTAAAAGCTAAATTTTTATGGGAACCTTTATATGTGCCACCGATTTTTCTTCCCTTGCTGAGAACGCAATTCATTACGCTGATGAGATTGGCCAGCGCATGCAATCGCGCATGGTGGTGATGCATACTTTATCTGAACCGGTAGAGGCAGAACTGGTGATGGCGGGTCAGGAACAAGGGGCAGAGGAAGGCAAGGGCAAAAAGAAAGCGGCCCGCACGCAACTGAAGCGCCTCCTGAGCTACCTGGAGCAGAATGACCACTTGGCTACCTATGACACCAAACTGCGGCAGGGAGAGATTGTCCCCTCTATCATCACTTTAGCAGAAGAAGAGCGGGCAGATTTTATTGTGCTTGGTTCCGCCTCTAAAAGAGGTGGCAGCATCAGTGAAAGACCGTCTGTCAGGGCCCAGGTGATTCAGCAGGCACCCTGTCCGGTTTTGGTTGTTCCGGCCCACACGAGCTTTAAGCCCATCAGACGTATGGTGCTGGCCACGGATTTGCGCGGCTTCTCTCCTTCTGACATGGCCTTGGTTCTACAGTTGGCTTCTTACTTTGGGGCGCAACTGCAGGTGTTGTATGTACTGCCTAAAGAAGAACCCACTACCCGGCAGTTTGTGCAAGAAGAACTGGAAAGGATCTGTAAACGCCTCCCCTACGCCCGCACCAGTCAGCACATAGTGGTCAACGCTTCGGTAGAGGAAGGAATCACAGAGTTCTGCCAGAGCCAGAGAACCGATTTGCTGGTGGTGGGCGCCCACTCCACCCCTGCCTGGCAACAGCTGGTGGGGCCAGAGTTCCAGGAGCCCACCTATCCGGCGCAGGTGCCCCTGCTGGTGATCCATCCTAAAAAAATCAGATTCTAAACGGTAACAAGACTTAGAACATCAAGGTCAAACACCAGGCGCTGCCTCAAAAGCCGGGGTAATAGGCCTACCTTACCCAGAGAGCAGGATTAATAGCCCGGCCCTCTTTTTTTTTGTAAGGATCTAATCTTTGATTTAATTTTCAGTTGGGGTGAAAGGTATTCAATCTGGGATGAAAAACTTGTCAAAATCCATCCATGCCTCAAAAACCTATCAAGTTCCTTGAACCGCTTCTGGGAAAGGCAAGGTTTGTTCCTGCCCAATGCTCCTTATTATAAGTTGGCCAAGCAAAGGCCAAGTGAGGCTGTCGCCACAAGAGAGTTTTAGACTTCCAGAAAAGGAGGTCCACGTTGGAAACCTGCACTCTATATTTCTTACTTCAGTGAAGAAAATAATCCAGCCTGAAAGGGAAAGCTTCTACACAGTCTGAGGCTCCTTCTCCAGGTTGAACAAGGCACTTAGGCCCTCCATCAAGGCTTCCGACTCCCCGCGCTGGCAGGCGGCCTTCAGTTCCAGCGCCGGCATCTTCACGATCTTGTTCAGGATGTTCCTGGTAATGGTCTCTACCAGTTCCTTTTCCTGGTGGCTGAGTTGCTTTACATACCGGGCCAGTTCGCGCTGCCGGATTTCCTCTAACCGGTTCTTGAACTGTTGCAAGGCCGGAGACATGCCCATTTCCTGGGTCCAGGCTGTAAATTCCACCATGGCCTCAGAGATAATTTCCTGCACGGCGGGTATGGCCCCTAAGCGATTGTCCAGGGCCTCAGTAGCGCGGTTTTTGATGTTGTCCACGTTGTAGACCTTGGTGCCGGCCAGTTGTTCCAAGGCGCTGTCTATGCTGCGGGGCATGGACAGGTCCACAAAAAACCGGGGGCGTAGGTCTCCTAATTTGGCCACGGCTTCCTTGCTGATAAAGAAATAATCGCCGGGCACCGAGGAAATCACCACTTCGGCCGTGGCCATCTCTTCCCAGACGTTCTCCCAGTAAATGGCACGGGCCTGGCATCTCTGGGCCAGGTCAAAGGCTTTGTGGTGGGTGCGGTTAGCAATGGTGATGTTGCGCACCCTTGATTTCTGGAAGTTGTCACAGACATTGGCTCCTATCTCTCCTACCCCCAGCATGAGTACCTTGGGGTTGTCCAGGCCTCTGGTGAGTTCTTCCACCAGTTCTACCGTGGCATAAGAGACCGAGGCAGCCCCGTCTTTGAAGCCGGTCTTGTTCACCACGCGTTTGTTCGTGAAGAAAATGGTGTGCAGCAGTCTGTGCAGGAACGGGCCTACCAAATTAGCCTCCGTAGCCCACTGGTAGGCGTTCTTCACCTGGTTCAGGATCTGCATGTCCCCTACCACCTGCGACTCCAGGCCCAGGGCCACCTGAAAAAGATGCCGCATGGCGTCCTGGAGATTGGTCAGGTGCTGGAAATAAGGGGCAATCTCCCGGGTGGCAATAAAGCCTTTCTCTAACGCAATGAGCTTGATAATCTCCTGTGAATAGTCTTTCTCCGCGGCATAATACACCTCTGTGCGGTTGCAGGTAGAGAGCACCAGCACCTCCTGGGCCGAGGTGAACTCCCTTATTTTATCCAGAAGATTCCGGCATCCTATCTCATTGAGCGCTACTGCTTCACGAACTGCAATAGGGGCGTGCTTGTACGATAAAGTAAGGGCTTTGAATACGTTCTGCATTGTTTTGACTAAAACCCAAGGCAAATTTCAGCAGAAGCAGCCGCCCTAACTATGATATTCGTCAGTTTTGCGGCTAGGATATATCAGTCTATTGGGATGTTTTGAGCCTGATTGCTGGAAAAAGGCCTAAAAACGGCTGGTGGCAGAGACACTCGTAGGACCTCCGGACACTACGAGGTCTTTGGAGCAAGCACTATGGCTGAGGCAGCAGCAGCACCTACCTTTTTTATCACCTCACTTGTTTGTTGTCAAATCCGGGTAGATTAAGGACTTGGTTTAATGGCGAGGTCTTAGTCCCCTTCTAAAACATCTTCTCTAAAGTTAGACCAGTAAATCAAAAGACCTCGTAGTGTCCGGAGGTCCTACGAGTGTCTCTGCCAACAGCCTTCCAAAGCAAACTGTTTTCCGGCGGTTTTCTATAAACCAGCCGGAAAACTACTGTCACGGGTACAGATAAGCTGGCTTCAAAAGCAGGTTCCTCCAGGCGGCCGCACACGAATTGAAGGCTCGCGCCAGTGAAAGCTGCTACATAAATCAAAAGCAATAAACTAGTTTTAAGCCTGTTCTCTTGAAATCAAGCCCAAAACACATTCACTCATTCTCTCCATCATTCAATCTCTCAATCATTCATTCTCTCACTGAACACTTAGTTCCGCATTTTGGCCAGCTTCTGGGAGTTCAGGATAAAGATCTTGCTGCCGCGGGTGTCAATGAGCTTTTCGTCTTTGAAGTCGGCGAGGGTACGGATGACGGTTTCTTTGGAGGCGCCTACAATGCTGGCCAGGTCCTCTCGGGAAATAGACATCTCGGTTACGATTTCCCCTTCTTGCTGGTACTGTTTCTCCAGCAGAATCAACGCCTCAGCCACCCGTTTGCGCACGGAATTATAGGCCAGTTTCAGGAGCCGGTCTTCGCGGTCGGCCAGGTTATCAGAGAGGATTTTGATGAACTTGTTAGCCACGTCGCGGTTCTGGTGCAGCAGCGTGAAAAAGTCCTCTTTGGGAATGAGGTACACCTCTGAGTCTTCCAGCGCCATGGCAGATTCACGGTAGGCGTTTTCCTCCAGTAGATCAAGATAACCAATGAAATCGCCGTCTTTGTAGAGGTTGGTGATGTACTCGCGGCCGTCTTCGTTGGCTTTGTAGGTTTTTACCTTGCCTTTGCTCAGGAAGAACAGCGCGTTGGGGTATTTGCCCTCTAAAAACAGGTTGTGCTTTTTCTTGAACACCGTTACCCGGCGCTCGTCTGAGATCAGCTTGTTCAGGTCTTCATAGCCTTTGGCCTCCTGAATGAACTGATCCAGGCCCTGCACGCTCTTCTGGAACTCCGCTTTCAGGAGTTCGTTTTTCTTGAGGCGCATTTCCACCGCGTCCAGCAATTCCAGGTCATCAAAGGGCTTGGTGAGGTAATCATCAGCGCCCAGTTTCATCCCTTTCCTGAAGTCGTCCTTCTCAGATTTGGCGGTCAGGAACACGAAGGGAATACTGGAAGTCTCTGGGCTTTTACTCAGCAGGTGCAGTACGCCGTACCCATCCAGCTGCGGCATCATGATGTCACAGATAATGAGGTCCGGCTGATCCCGGCGGGCCAGGTCTACGCCCACTTTCCCGTTCTCGGCTTCCACCACCTGGTAGTTGGCGAGCGAAAGAATCTCAGCGGTATTCTCCCTGATTTCCTGGTTGTCTTCTATGAGCAGTATTTTCTTCATGGCTAGGCGGGTTGCGGAAATGAAAGGTGAAAGGTGGTGCCCTGGTCCAGTGCACTCGTAAAGGTGAGCGCCCCTTCCATGACTTCTACGTATCTTTTGACAATGTTCAGGCCCAGGCCGGTGCCCTGGATGTTGGTGGCGTTCTGAGCCCTGAAAAACGGGGTAAACAAATGGGTGTGGTCTGGGGTGGGTATCCCGATGCCCTCATCCTGTACCGTGATGGCCACGGAACCGGGGGTAATGGCGGTGGTGAGGTGTATGGTCTTGCCCTCTGCCGAATATTTGCTCGCGTTAGAAAGCAGGTTGATGAGGATGTTCTTGAGCAGTTGCTTGTCCAGTTGCACGAATTCCTCGGAGCCCCGGTGCTGGAACTTAATCCTTTGCCCTTCCTTCACCAGCGCCTGCATGTCTTCCACCACCTCTTTGGTAAAGCCTACCAGGTTGAACCTGGACGGGATGTTGTACACTTTCCCTTCCTCAATGCGGCTCATGGACAGGAAGTCATTCAGGATCACGGTAAGGTTCTGTACAGCAGATTTGATGCGTTCTACGTGCTTCAGGCGCTTATCGTCTTCCTCAGTGGTTTTGTAGCGCGAGATGATGGAGGCCGAGGACAAGACCGTACTCAATGGTGTGCGGAACTCATGCGAGGCCGTGGTCACGAACCTGGACTTGAGCTCGTTCAGCTCTTTCTCTTTCTGCAGCGCTTTCTCAATATCCAGTTGCGCCTCATACAGAATGCGGTTCGTCTGCTCCAGTTTCTGGATGGCCTCGGCCAGCTCCTGGGTTCTTTCCTCTACTCGTTGCTCTAATTGGGCGTTGAGGGTCTGAATTTCACAGAGGCTTTTGGCGTGCTCTATGCTGTAGCGGATGGACCGCTCCAGATCATAGGGGTTGAAGGTACCTTTCACCAGGTAATCCAAAGCCCCGGCCCGCATGGCTTTCTCGTCCGTCTCACGGTCGGTTTGGCCGGTGAGCAGGATAAACGGGGCAGTGGTGCCTTCCGCCACCGCCTGCGTGATGAGTTCCAGCCCGTCATGTGCGCCCAGGAAGAAGTCTACCAGGTACACGTCATGCTTCCTCTTCCGGATGAGCCCGAGGGCTTCAGGGAAAGAAGCCGTCCAGTCCAGGTGGTAATGCCGGCCCGGTATGTCCTGAATGATGTCACGGGTGATCACGAAATCGTCTTCATCATCGTCCACTAACAAGATTCGTATTTGATCGGCCATGGGGTAAAGGTTATCGCCGTTTAAGCGGCAAATGGGTCATGTATTACGGCTGTTTTCTGAAAAACAGGCTAAAAACAGGTGACGGCAAAAAGTAGATCTACTGAAAAACCCTTGTTTCCCTCTTGCCTTCCCCATTTTGTCATTTTGAAAAGATCTTTTGAGCAAACTGGAAAGGCGGCGAAACAAACGCTATTACCGTTCGCCCACAAAATCCTTTCAGGATGACAGAAGGGGAAGGAAAACTCCACTTGGATGCCTACCCTAAGCGCAATCAATCAATCAATCAATCAATCAATCAATCAATCAATCCCTACGCCTTGGGAAGTTCCACTATCTCAAACCAATACTTGGTGAGGGTTTTCATCACGTCTACCAGCGCCGCGAAGGTCACGGGTTTGGTGATGAATGAGCTCACCCCCAGGTCATAAGTGCGCAGGATGTCTTCCTCGGCTTTGGAGGTTGTGAGCACCACCACCGGGATCACGCGCAGATGCTCATCGGCTTTTATCTCTTTCAAGGCTTCGCGCCCGTCTTTCTTGGGCATGTTGAGGTCCAGCAAGATGAGGCCGGGCGTAGGGTACTGGGTCTTGTCAGTGAACCGGCCGCGGTTGTGCAGGTAGTCTACCAATTCCTCGCCGTTTTCCACAAACTGGATTTCGTTCGTCAGGCGGTTCTCCTCTAAGGCGTCTTTGACCAGCATGCGGTCTTCGGCGTCATCATCGGCAATCAGAATCACAATGGTTCTTTTGTTGCGGCTCATAGTGTCAAGCTATTCCTGTAGGTGTCTGGTGGCAAGCGAAATGATAAACGTAGTGCCCACGCCGGGCGTGCTGCGGGCGGTGATATCTCCGCCGTGGCGGATGGCGATCTTGCGGCAAATGGCCAACCCGATGCCTGATCCCTCGTATTTCTGCCCTTCCAGACGCTGAAAGATATTAAAAATCCGGTCAAGGTACTTTTCGTCAAACCCAATGCCGTTGTCTGCCACCTCAATCTCCACGTGCTCATCTCCGGGGGTGGACGTTAAGTGGGCGGTACGTTGCACGTTACGCGCGGCAATGCGCACCACCGGGGTGCCAGAGTCTTTCCGGAACTTGATGGCGTTGCTGATCAGGTTCTGGAACAACTGGCGCATTTGGGTGGGTTCGGCCTCAATGGTGGGCAGCGGGGTGCGCTCAATCACCGTTTTGGTTTGCTCAATGGTGATCTCCAGGTCAGACAGTACCCCGTTCAGCACCGCGTTGAGGTCTACTTCCTCAAAGGGCTTTGACTTGGTGGTCACGCGGGAGAAAGTGAGCAGGTCATTAATGAGGTTCTGCATCCGCACCGCGGCGTTCAGCATGCGGTCTACATAATCCTGCCCCTGTCCACTGAGGTTAGCCTGCTCCTTGGTTTTGAGCCGGTCCCCGAAGGCCTGGATCTTGCGGAGCGGTTCCTGCAGGTCATGCGATGAGACATAGGCGAAATCCTGTAACTCGCCGTTGCTGCGCTCCAATTCGGCCGCGTACCGGCGTAGGCGTTCCTCGCTTACTTTCTGCTGCGTAATATCATGGATAAACCCGGTATAGACCTTGCGGTTGGTGAGCTGCACTTCACTGATGCTCAGGTACAGCGGAAAAACGGTGCCGTCTTTCTTTAAGCCAGAGACCTCGCGGCCAATGCCTATGATCTTGCGCTGGCCGGTGCGGTGGTAGTTTTCTATGTAGCCGTCATGCCGGCTGTGGTCGGGCTCGGGCATGAGCACCGAGATGTTCTTGCCTAGCAGCTCTTCCTCCTGGTACCCGAATAACCGGGCCGCAGACGGGTTGACCATTTCCATAATACCGCGGTCATCAATGGTGATAATGCCGTCTACCGCCGCCTGAATAATGGATTTGATTTTGTTCTCGCTTTCGCGCTGCGACTGCTCTGCCTTTTTCTGCTGGGAGATGTCATGCACAATGCCCGTGTAGATGACCTTGTCTTGCAGTTTCACCTCACTGATGCTGAGCAGGAACGGAAACAGGGAACCGTCTTTGCGCATGCCCACCACCTCGCGGCCTTTGCCTATGATCTGGCCTTCGCCGGTGCGGTGGTAATTTTCCAGGTACCCGTCATGGCGGCTTTTATCAGGTTCCGGCATCAGGATCTTGATGTTCTGCCCAATCACCTCTTCCGGGGCATACCCAAAAATGCGGGCGGCGGCCGGGTTCACGGTCTCAATAATACCGCGCTGGTCAATGGTGATGATGCCGTCAATGGCGGTGTCAATGATGGCTTTAAGGCGGGCCTGGTCATCCAGGTTCATCTGGCGGGGGGGCTGCAACGGTTCTTCCAAGTTCAGGTATTTTTATAAAAGTAGGCACTCTGGCCTTTTTTTTCAATGATCTTCGTCACTTCCCAACGAACGGAAAGGGATAGGAGTCTTATTTACGGCTTGTTGGCAGAAAAACAGGCTTAAAACAAAAAAGCTGTTTAGTAAAGCTGAAGGATTGACCACCCCGCTACCCTGGTTGGTATTTTCACCAACTACCTAGACGCAGGCCCCTTTTCGCTTGCTGGTGAAAACACGCAGCAAGGGCTAGGGTACTTTGTTTTGCCTTTACTAAACAGGTTCATCTTCCTGCTGCCCGGTGCAGAAAAACCCTTCTTTTGAAAATATGGCCTGGAAACCTGGGAATGGGTTGATCCTCCAGATGCACAAGGATTGGTCCTAGGTATTCTTCTCAGGTATCTCAGAAAACCTCCCAAGCCATCTTCTACGGGTGAATGGGGACTCAACCTTGAGGTGTTTTTAGGCTTCTTTTTCAAAACGGGGTTTGAAATGGCGGGGGCTTCCTCTGCTTTGTCCTTTCCTCCTGGCAGCCAGCACTTACGCTACCACCTCCCAAGCACCCACCTTTTCATAAAGAATCTTATTAAGGCGAAACGGAGTAAAAGGAAATAAGAACCACGTTCCCAACCCTTTAAAACCTACCCCTATGGAAAAGATTCTCTGCCTCACAGATTTCACCCCTATCTCAAAGGTTGCCATGGACTTCGCGCAGCAGTTGGCGGGCAGCTTGAAGGCCCAGTTGGTGTTGTTCCACAGCGTTCCGCAGGAAGAGCCGGTGCGCCACATGCCGGTGGGGGGCGTACCCTTCATGGAACCCATTCCAGATGTGGAGGAGCAGAAAAACAGGGAGACACAGGTAAGGCTGGCCAAGGAAAAGCTGTTCTCCTTTTCCCAAAACGTTCCCGGGGTACAGAGTGAGTTGCGGGTGGGCCCTATTACCACCACCCTGCCCCAGGCCGCCGCTGAGACCGAGGCAGATTTCATTGTGCTGGCGCACGAAGGGCTGGAGATTTCCTTTCCAGGCTCGGTGACCTCCAAGATCATTGGCACTGTGCCCTGCCCCGTGTTCGTTCTTCCGCCCCAGGCTACGTTCCAGCCCCTGCGCAAAATCGTGTATGCCACCGACCTGAAAGCGGACTCTTTCACTGACGTGAGTTTTGTAACGCAACTAGCCGCCGCCTTCAACGCAGAGATCCAGTTTCTGCACATTCTCATGGACGACGCCCTGGACACCCGTGCCCAGGCAGAGGCGGAGCTACGCTTGATCTGCCGGCGCTCAATGTACCCGCATATGAGCTACTTCCTGGAAACTGCCAAGAAAGTAGAACTCGGTATCCAGCACTTCTGCACCGCGCAACACGCAGACCTGTTGGTGATGGGCTCCCGCAATAACAATTTCTGGCAACTTTTCTTCCAGAGCAAAACCCAGACCATCAGCTCGCACCCGCTTCTGCCGTTGTTAGTACTGCCTTACAAGAAATAGCCCGGTAGACCAGGCAGCCCCGCGCAGCGGAAAGAGGACAGGAAGAGCCCAGACTGACAACCATCATTTTAGGCTTTGACCAAGGTCATTTCGGTTGCATAGGGGCCAGGGTACTTTTGTTGCAGAAATCAGCTCCTTTTGTTGGTTTTCCTTAACGTGACACGCTTATGGCTACCCTTCTAGTTCCCACCGATTTTTCAAAAACCGCTACCAATGCGGTGCATTATGCCGCCTCGCTGGCGGTAAGCACCGGTAGCAGGTTGCTGGTGGTGCACACCGTGAGTGTGCCCACCTCTGCTTTACCAGAGAGCATGCCTCTGCTGGCCATAGATACGCACCTGATTGAGTATTCTGAGGAGGAACTGCAGAAGCTGGCCTTGCAGCTGAAGCAGACGTATGCGCTGGAGGTGGAAACGTTCTGCCTTTACGGGCCCTTTATTCCGCTGGTCAATGACCTAGTGAAGACGCAGGCCGTGGACCTGGTGGTCATGGGCACCAAAGGAGCCAGCAATGTCCTGAGCAAACTGGTGGGCACCAACACCTCCACCTTCATCAAAGAGGCTCCCTGCCCCGTGTTGGTGGTGCCTGGCCAGGCCACCTTCCGCACGGTGCGCCACATAGCGTACGCCTCTGACTTTGAGACCGAGGAGACCGTGTACCTGAAACAGCTTTTCCAGGTGGCGGCGGGGTTGGGCGCTGAGGTGCACATCATCAACGTGACCAGTGAGACGGAGCTGAATATTGTCCCTGATGAACAGGTACTCAAAAGCATCGCCAAGAACTTTCCCCGGCAGAACTATAGCGTGGCGCAACTACCACATGAAGACGTGGTAACCGGTCTCAGGGAATTTGTGGAGGAGAACCAGATGGATTTGCTGGCCGTCTCCATCCAGGACCGCGACCTGCTGGAAAGCCTTTTCCACCACAGCATCACCAAAGAGCTGGCGCTGCAGGCTTTCACGCCTTTGTTAACGCTGCCCGCCAACCCGTACCATTATCAGGCGCCCCGCCCTACCCTCCCCAAAGGGGTTCCGGTAGGATAGTTTCCCCTTGCCCGTTGTGCAACCTTCGTGTGTTCTTTTCGCATGAAAAAGAGAACCTTCTACGTGCTGAGTCTGGCGGTTTGGGTTTTAATGGGACCAAGCGCTTTCCAGCAAACCACCACCTTTGCCCCTGCCGTTCAAGTGGCCCGTTTACAGCAGGCCATCCTCAAATACCAGGCGCTGGCCCAGCAGAACCAATGGGTTTTCTTTAAGGAGAATGTGTGCTTCAAAGCCGAGGAATCCGATACCTGCCACGTTGACTTAAGGCAAAACCTCCTGCTTACCGGTGACTTACCGGCCACCGTGGCGCCAGAAGACAGCACCTATGACGCCCACCTGCAACAGGCTGTGAGGTGGTTCCAGCGCCGGCACGGCCTCCCGGCCGATGGCGTGGTTGGAAACCAGACGCTGGAAGCCCTGAACGTTTCGCCCGCCCAACGCCTCCGGCAGCTCCAGGTTAACCTGCAACGGCGGCAGGAAGCTGCTGCCCAGGTACCTGAACGCCAGGTCTTGGTCAACATCCCCAACTTCACCCTGCACCTGCTGGACTCCACGGGCCGGGAAGCCTGGCAGACGCGGGTGGTGGTAGGCCAACCAGGAGAAGCCTACCAGACCCTCCCTCTGGAGAGCCGCATCGGGTATCTGGTCCTGAACCCTACCTGGACGGTGCCCCAAAGCATCTTCCGGCGTGAGATCATCCCCCTCATGCGGAGAGACCCGGCCTACCTGGCCCGGAACCGGATGCAGCTTTTCCGACTCTCTGGCACCACCCGCACGTTAGTCTCTCCGGCCAGCGTGAACTGGCACCGCCTAGACCCGGCCAAAGAACCTTATCTGGTGGTGCAGTCGCCGGGGGCAAATAATGCCTTGGGCCGCATCAAGTTCATGTTCGCTAACCCACATGACATCTACCTGCATGATACCCCGGCCAAGGCCCTTTTTCAGCACCCAACCCGGGTCTACAGCCATGGCTGCGTACGCGTGCAGCACCCAGAAACCTTGGCTACCTACTTATTGAACCACCACTGGCCCCAGAATTTACCGCCCGCTCCGCTTCTGAAACAAACCTCCCCAGAAAAAGCCATCTTCTTGCCCACACCAGTCAAGGTGAAATTGGCCTATTACACCAGTTGGGTAGATGATGCTGGGCAACTCCACTTCAGGAAAGACCTCTACGGCTTAGACAGAAATGCCCTGCTGTGGTTTGGGTTGTAAACGGCCGGACCCTTCACCTGATCATCGCTTTATAGGTATTCCCAGCCTGGCGTTAGGGTTGAAATATACCAGCGTTTTTCCTACTTTATCAGGAAAAGGCCCCTGAATCACCTTTCTGAGCAAGTGGTGTTTCAGGGGCCTTTCTATAAAATCTGCTGGTAAACAGGTTGCTTCTTTGAGCTTTACACCACCTCAACCAGGACCTCAGGAAAGGATGGCAGGGCTCCACACCAGGCAACTGCGGGTGGGTAAAACGGAGGGAGAGATTGGCAATTTGACCCACCACCTGGCTGCTCCTTTTACGCCTGGTTTTCCAGAAGTAGCCCTCAAATAACCCACCTGAAAAAGCAGGACAGCGGCGGCATCTGCTAGGAGCAGCGAAGAAAATCCTAGGGTGAGTTTATGGATTCAGGGGCCTTGCCGCATCTTGTGGTAAAAGAAGGAGGCCCAGCAGGACGCCAGGGTTTCAAACTTTCCTTTAAATCAGTTTCTTTAGGCAAGCATACCGGTCTACTCTATGTTTCTAAAACTGTTCTCCCGCGCCAAACCGCCCCAAGACCTGGACCTGATCCAGCAGTACCGCGACACGGGCGAGCTGGCGCTGGTAGGGCAATTGTTTGAGCGGTACACTGAGATGGTGTACCTGGTGTGCCTGAAGTACCTGAAAGACGAAGACGAAAGCAAAGATGCCACCATGCACATCTTTGAGCACCTCATCACAGCGCTGCATAAGCATGAGATCACCAATTTCAAGAGCTGGCTGCACGTGCTGGCCAAGAACCATTGCCTCATGTACCTCCGGACCAAGAAAAGCCGCGGCGTGTCACCCTTGGATGATACCTTGCTGCCGGCCGTGGAGAAAACGGCTTTTGCTGAACCAGACCCTGACCAGGACCAGGAACAGCAGGTGCAACTCCTGGCCAAAGCCCTGCAAGAGCTGGGTCCGGAGCAACGCGTGTGCGTAGACCTCTTTTACCTGCAGAAAAAAAGCTACAAAGAAGTAGCCGACCTGACCGGATATGACCTTGGCCAAGTGAAAAGCCACATCCAGAATGGCAAACGAAACCTGAAAAACTTCATGAACAAAAACTATGAGCAGGAGTAACCACCAACACGCTTGGGAAACCGAGGAGCATCCATCGCTGGAGGAGCTGCGGCACTACCAATCCGGTGACCTATCCGCTCCCCAACGGCACCAGATAGAACAGCACCTGGTTTCCTGTGAGATGTGCGCTGACCTTCTGGAAGGCATGCACCTGGCCCAACCTGCCCGCGTGGCACGGGCGGTGCGGGAAACGCGGGGCCGGCTGAAAAACCTGCTGGCCCAGAAAAAGCGCAAAAGGAAAGCGTTTCACTTACCCCTCTGGCAAATTATTGCCCTGCTGTTCGTGCTGGTCTTCGCCTTAGCCGAGGTGGTGTACCATCATTATTTCAACCGACCTGCCTCTCATTCCGCTCCGCAGACCCAGGAAACTACTGTTCCCTGGAAACTGAAGGGGAAGGTGTTGTCCCCTGAGGGTATTCCCTTACAGGGAGCCAAAGTGCAGGTGATGGGAGACACGGCCAAAAGGGAGACAGATGCCCAAGGTTTCTTTGAGATGGACCTAACCTCAGGGAAGGCGGAGCTGACGATCAGTTATCCAGCATATCCTCCTAAAGGTGCCTATGTTGCTCCTACCAATGACACCCTTCAGTTTTCCATGGCAAGGTCTAAATAGATTACCTGCTTATTCCTGCACCTGATGAACCAAAACCTCTTCCAGACGTGGCAAGCCGTGGCTTCTCAGTATACGCAGAACGATTCTCTGATCAGGCAATTCTGGGAAGAATTGGAAAAGGCGTATTCAGCTAAATCATGTTACTACCACAACCTGCATCACCTTGAGGCCATGTGTTACTTAGCAGATGTGCATCAGCAGCAGCTTTTGTCCTTGCCTATGGTGGCGCTCGCCAATTTCTACCATGATGTGGTATACAGCGCCAGCAGTAAAGTGAATGAGGAGAAAAGTGCCGAACTCGCGCAGCGCAGGTTGCAGGCCTTGGGGGTGCCGCAGGAGGAGATTGCCTTGGTGGAGGAAATGATCCTCGCCACTAAAAATCACCAAACCCACGCTAACGGAAACCCAGATGTTCTTTGGCTGCTGGATTTTGATTTGGCCATTTTGGGTGCCCCTTGGGAAAAGTACCTGCTTTACAGCCAGCAGATCAGGAAAGAATATAGCTTGTACCCGGACTTCCTCTACAACCCGGGCAGGAAAAAGGTCCTTCAGCGCTTTCTGGAGAAAAAGACCATCTACCTGACAGGGGTCTTCCAGGCGGAATATGAGCCGTTGGCACGAATAAATCTGGAAAAAGAATTTCTTCTATTAAACGCATCCTAAGCCCTTCTTGTAAATTGCCTCCGGAGCAGGTGGATTTCAGGCTTGTTTTAAGAAAAGCACACCTAAACGAGCTGGCTCCCTCTTTTAATAGGCAATCTAAAAATGGCAGAAACATTACGCAACCCCATCCGCTGGGGCATTATTGGCTGCGGAGACGTAACCGAAGTCAAGAGCGGCCCCGCCTTCCAGAAGGTTCCGCACTCCCAACTGGTGGCCGTCATGCGCCGCGACGCGGCCAAGGCCCAGGATTACGCTAGGCGCCACGGCGTGCCCAAATGGTATGACAATGCCCAGGCCCTCATCCAGGACCCGGAGGTAGATGCCGTGTACATTGCCACCCCGCCCGGTTCCCACGCCGAATATACCCTGCAGGTGGCTTCGGCCAGGAAACCGGTCTACGTGGAGAAGCCCATGGCCCTGAACTTTGCGCAGTGCCTGCAGATGGTTACTGCCTGTGAAACTGCCCAGGTGCCGCTGTTTGTGGCTTACTACCGCCGGTGCCTGCCTTCCTTCCTGAAAGTGAAAGAACTGGTAGACGGCGGGGCCATTGGGGAGGTGAAATTCGTGAACCTAAAGCTGTACCACCCGGCGCAGGAAAACCTGTCCCCCGAGAACCTGCCCTGGCGGGTACAGCCTGAGCTCTCGGGCGGAGGCCTCTTTTTTGATTTAGCCTCGCACCAACTGGATTTCCTGGACTTTCTGCTGGGACCTGTTATCTCCGCCTCTGGGCAGACCGCCAACCAGGCCGGCCTTTATCCCGCCGAGGACATTGTGACCGGGCAGTTCAGGTTTGGCAACGGCGTGTTGGGCACCGGCACCTGGTGTTTCACCGTACCGCCAGCCCAGTTCACAGACCAAACCGAGGTCATCGGCACCAAAGGGAAGATCACGTTCCCCTCCTTCGCCTTAACGCCGGTCATTTTAGAGACCGCCGCCGGGGTGGAAGAGTTTCTGCTGCCCCCTCCCCCGCACGTGCAACAACCCTTCATTGAAACGGTGGTGCAGGACCTGCTGGGCAAGGGCACCTGCCCTAGCACCGGAGCGTCTGCCCTGCGCACCGCCTGGGTCATGGACCAGATAGTAGGCCGTTGATTCCCAGACAGGAAGAAGTGATTTTCCATGTTTTAGATGCTGCCGGTGTTTAGCGGCTGTTTCACCCAGAATAGCCACTAAACGCCAGCAGGAATTTTTCTCAGGCTTTCTCCGTTTACGTCTTGTAAACAAGTCCTCCTTCTCCTTCCCCTGGAAAAAGAAGGTGCCCCAAAGAGCCACAAAAAGGACACGCTTTGGGTTGATTTTTTCCGGAATTAGGAACCAGAACTGGGTTTGGGGAAGGACTTTTAAAAAACTTTAATTTTCCGCAATATTTTGTTCTAAATTTTTCAATATCAGATAAATATTGATATCTTGCGCAATCGATTGCACATTCTACCTGTTTTAGATATGTTACACAGATTTTTGAAAATCCATCCGAATGACAATGTGCTGGTAGCACTCACGGATTTAAGAAAAGGCGAGACCGTAGAATTCGAAGGTTCTCAGATTGTTTTGGTGGATGACATCCAGGCCAAACACAAGTTCGCCCAAACGCCCCTGGCCGCCGGTGACGAGATCCTCATGTACGGCTCCCTGGTGGGCAAGGCGGTCTATGACATTCCCCAGGGCGGTGTGCTGTCCACGGCCAACGTGCAGCACCAGGTACACGGCTTCACCGGGAAAACCAAAACCATTGGCTGGACTGCCCCAGACGTGTCTAAGTGGGTGAACAGGACCTTCATGGGCTACCACCGCGAAGACGGCCAGGTAGGAACGGGCAACTACTGGCTCGTGATCCCCTTGGTGTTCTGCGAGAACCGCAACGTAGACATCATCAAACAGGCGTTCTTAGACGAACTGGGCTTTGGCCAGCGCGATGTCTACAAATCATACGTGCAACAGATGGTGGACCTGTACCAGTCGGGCAACACTGAGGCCATTGGCACGCTTACGTTGCAAAAAACCACGGCCCCGGTGCAGCGCCGCGTGTTTGAGAACATAGACGGCATCAAGTTCCTGACCCATGAAGGCGGTTGCGGCGGTATCAGACAAGACTCTGATATGCTGTGCGCACTGTTGGCGGGTTATATCCACCACCCCAACGTGGCCGGTGCCACCGTGCTGAGCCTGGGCTGCCAGAACGCGCAGGTGAGCATCCTGGAAGAAAAGATTAAAGCCTTGAACCCCAACTTCTCCAAGCCCCTGATTGTGCTGGAACAGCAGAAAGAAGGCACGGAGGAGGAAATGATGTCCAAAGCTATCCGCCAGACGTTCCTGGCCTTGATAGAGGCCGATAAACTGACCCGCAAACCCGCCCCGTTGAGCAAGCTCTCCATTGGCTTGGAGTGCGGCGGCTCAGACGGTTTCTCTGGAATTTCCGCGAACCCCGCTATTGGCCATACTTCTGATATTCTGGTGGCCCTGGGCGGCAAGACGGTTCTTTCTGAGTTCCCGGAACTGTGCGGCGTGGAGCAGGAACTGATCAACCGCTGCGAGAAAGAAGAATCTGCTGACCGTTTCGTGTCTCTCATGCGCGCCTATGCCAAGTCGGCTGAGGCGGTAGGCTCTGGCTTTGACATGAACCCCAGCCCGGGCAACATCCGGGACGGCTTGATCACCGATGCCATCAAGTCAGCGGGGGCAGCCAAAAAAGGAGGAAACTCCCCTATTGTTGACGTGCTGGACTACCCGGAATACGTGACCAAGCCTGGCTTGAACCTGCTGTGCACCCCGGGCAACGACGTGGAATGCACCACGGCCCTGGTAGGCTCAGGCACCAACATTGTGCTGTTCACCACCGGCTTAGGCACGCCCACCGGTAACCCCATCACTCCGGTTATCAAGATTTCCTCTAACACCAAACTGGCGCAGCGCATGCCAGACATCATTGACATTGACACCGGTGCGGTGATCTCAGGCGAGAAAACCATTGAGGAGATGGGCGAAGACGTACTGGACTTCATCATTGAGGTAGCCAGCGGCCGCATTGAGACCAAGGAGAAAACCCTGCAGCAAGACGACTTTATTCCGTGGAAACGCGGGGTATCCTTGTAACACCTCCTCTGGAAACAGGCCCCGGTTTAAAAAGGGCCTGTTTCTTATTTACCTTAGGCCTTGTCTTTTTACCGCTGCAGTTGCCTGGCACCTGCGGCCATGGAGACAGGGCCTTCTTTTTTCACGTATCTTTCCACCAAACTATAGAGATAAATCACCTAACTCCTGTTACCGTATGAATGATGCATTAGCCCTGCCCGTAGGCACCACCCTAGACCGATTCATCATGCGAAAGCAAGAGCAGTTCCCGTATGCCACGGGCGAACTGTCACAACTGCTGCGCGATCTGGCCCTGGCCGCCAAAATAGTGAGCCGTGAGATCACCCGCGCCGACCAGGATACCATGGGCTCTAACGGGGAGCAGAATGTGCAGGGCGAGGAGCAGCAGAAGCTGGACCTGATCGCCAACATCAGGTTCATCAGGGCCTTGCGCAACGGCGGCGAGGTCTGCACCATAGTCTCTGAGGAAGATGAGGACATTATCCATACCGGCAACCAGAACGCCAAATACATTGTGGCCATGGACCCGCTGGACGGTTCCTCCAACATCTCGGTGAACATTCCTATTGGCACCATCTTCTCTATTTACCGCCGCATCTCTGAGGTAGGGCAAAACGGCACCCTGGAAGACTGCCTCCAAAAAGGCACACAGCAAGCCGCCGCGGGGTACATTCTCTATGGCGCCTCTACCATGCTGGTGTACACCACCGGCCATGGGGTGAACGGTTTCACCTATGAACCGTCTTTAGGGGAGTTCTTCCTCTCGCACCCAGACATCAAGATCCCGGCCAACGGCAACCAGTACTCCTGCAACGACGCCAACGTGAGCAATTTCCCCTTGGGAATCCAGAACTACCTGGCATTCTGCCGAGAGCAGAAATACTCCTCGCGCTACATAGGCTCTTTGGTGGCCGACTTCCACCGCAATTTGCTCAAAGGCGGCATTTACTTCTACCCTGCCTCAGCGAAAAACAAAACCGGGAAACTGCGCCTGCTCTATGAATGCAACCCCCTTGCGTTTATTGCAGAACAGGCCGGCGGACAGGCCACCGACGGGATCCACCGTATTTTAGACAAAGTACCCACTGAACTCCATGAGCGCTGCCCACTGGTGATTGGCTCCTCTGAGATGATTGAGAAAGTAAAGAAATACATGACGCTGTAACCGCGCCATCTACCCTCAAACAAAGTATGCGTTCCGGGCCTGTTTTCTGCAAAACAGACCCGGAACGCATACTTTGTTTGAGGGTTTTCCTAGAAAGAGGTTGGAATCAGAGGAAGAAACCAGCGGCAGAATAGTTTGCCCTCGCTCCTTCTTTCTATAGGTAATCAGAATATTTCTTGGGTTGCAGGGCTCTTTTCCAGAACCGGATGCGTTTGATTTCCCCGTTGAACCAGGAACGTTTATCCATGCGGGTACCAATAGAGGTTTTGGCCGAGGCAGGGAGAGGCATATACTCTATCTTACCTGATAGTTCCAGTTGTCCGTTCACGTACCCTCGCATTTCTTTGTCTTTGTAGGTAAGCGTCATGGTAGCCCACTCCCCTACCGGATGGGTTTTGCTGGAATCAATGAGCGTGAGCGAACCATTATCGGTGCTCATGAAAAAATCAGCGT
The DNA here is from genome assembly GCF_008271745.1 of Rufibacter glacialis. Taxonomy (GTDB): domain Bacteria; phylum Bacteroidota; class Bacteroidia; order Cytophagales; family Hymenobacteraceae; genus Nibribacter; species Nibribacter glacialis. The sequence goes on from NZ_VKKZ01000025.1 coordinate 78,128, forward strand.
ACCATTGGTTCCGGTTGTTCAGGCGAAGTTCCAGCAGGATCCGGCGCTGCCTGGTGGCTGGGTCTTCCAGGTGCAGGAACCGTTGCTCCACGTTGTTGGGCCAGGCCGCATGGGGCTTGAATACGACTTCAATGGAAAACTCTTCGGCTCCGGCAATGGGGTTATGGTCTACCAACAACCCGTCATCTACGCCATCAAAAGAAACTACCCGGGCACCGCCTTTGCCTTGAATGACCTTAGGCTCACCCAAGACAGTGGTAGGATGTCCGCCCACGGTGGGGAATCCAGCGAAGTTCCACCTAATGGGTTTCTGCACCGAACAGGAGCAAAGACAGCTCAAGACCAAGCCCCAGGACAAGAAGTAGAGAAGGATTTTCATAGAGCCGGGAGTTATATGTTTGATTACAGCCTCTTTTCAAGGAATCACGCATGAAACAAAACCAGAACCGTCTTTTTCTTTAACGAGAATGGGGCGGAAAGGACTTATTTTTAGGCATTTATCCCGCAGATACTACTGCTTTACCTGTGGTCTTACAATTCTATCCGCTAATCCCACTTTTTGGGCTTTCATCTCGGCTAAGACAATCTGGGCCATTTCGCGCGCTCCCAACTCATTGAAATGGGTATCATCCACTTTGCCTTTGGGGTAGTTGGGGTGTTCTTCGGGCTGGAGGTGCACGAACAGGAGTTTAGAGGCCTCGGGGCCCAACTTCCGAAGCAGTTCCTGACTTTTGCCGTCCAGGTCAAGCAAGGCGACCTTCTGCCTTTTGGCCACCGACCGCACCAGATTGGAGTACACGGCGTGGGTGTCTTCCAGCTTGCCGGTTGCATCAAACTTACGGCGGGCGGCGGGCGTGATCAGCACCGGAGCCACGTTCTTCTTTCTGGCCTCGGTGATGAAACGCTCCAGGTTGGTCTGGAATTCGGCTTCAGTGGTCGCGCTTTTCTTGGTGGGTATCTCGTCATTGTGCCCGAACTGGATAAACAGGTAATCTCCGGTCTTCATGGAAGAGGCCACGGGTTGCCAAAGCTTGCCATCTATGAAGGTGCGGGTGCTTCGGCCGTTTTTGGCATGGTTTTCCACTTTCACGGTAGAATCAAAGAAGTACTTGAAGGGCATGCCCCACCCCGTTTCAGGGTAGTGCCTGGTTTCTTTGATAGACATGGTGGAGTCTCCAATGAGATAGACGGTGACAGGCGCATTTTCCCGGGCTAGGAAAGACATCAGCCCCAGGCAGCACAACAACAGAAGAGTGAAGGTAATTTTCATAGGAGAAAGGGTTTCTAAAAAGCGAATTTTGAAGGAAAAGAATCGGTTACTGCCTTTGGTGTCCCACCCTTGCCGGCCCTGGTTTTGAGTTTGTAAAGGTAAGTCCGGTCCAAAAGGCTGCTGTTACAGGATAAGAATCGGCTTGCCGCTAGAGGCAAGGAAACACCGGTACCTGATGGTTTGAGCCGATCATCTTAAAAACAGGGGCTAAATGACCGGGCGTGGCTTACCATTCCTGTCGGGCCAGCATGGGCGCCCCGCGTTTGCAAAGTTGCAGGGCCAGGCCCCAGGGGTCCCGCAGCATGATGAGGTGCGAACCGTCTTCCAGATGCTGGTTTGTTACCTCAGTTGCCCCGGCGGCGCAGAGGCGGTCTTTGTCTAGGGTAGGATTCTCAGAGACGAAGGCCAGGTGCACCAGCAATGGGTTCATGGTGCGGTAGGGCGGAACCTCATGGGCGGGATTCAGGTAAATTTCTACCATGATACGCCCGCTGTCATCAGCAAGGAAAGTGGTGAACGGCGCTTCCTTCATTTGGCGTACCACACGCAGGCCCAGGTGCTGCACGTACCAGGCCGACATGGCCACTGGGTCTTCTACGTTGAGGGCGAAATGTTCTAATTTCATAGAGAGGTTTGTTTGATGCGGCCGCCGCTTTTCTTTACCAGATCTGGTAGGTCATAATACTGGAGAATCCCCTGCACCACGTGAGAGAACATGTCTTGTTGCAGGGGATTGGTAAGGAAGGTCTGGTAGGTGGTAAGGGTATTAGACAAAGTGGCCTGGGTTATGCGGTGATCCAGGAAAACCGCGTGCGTCACCACCGGACCATACACGCCCTCGGCCTCCACGTGCACCGGCAGCTTTGCCAAGCTTTTCTGGCTTTTGAGGAAATCCAGCACCGAAGTCAGGTCTTGCACCCGTTGGGCCAGGAGCGGCCGTTTCAGGTGAAGGCTCAGCACGGCGTTGCGGTATTCACTGCTCCAGTACTTGGCGTCATTCAGTTTGGGGTCATCTTTGGTTTCGCCAATGCCCCGCAGATCCGCCAGCACCAGCACCGTACCGGCCGCCATTTCCTTCTGGATCAGGGCTTCGTTTTTGGCCAGCGTCTCCATGCCTTTGCCGGCATCGGTTAACCGGAGTACGATCCTGGAAGGCGCCTTATTCCCCACCGGTGCATACACCATCACCGGAACCGGCAATTCGCTCTGGCGCATCACCACCCTTTTCTCCAGCCGGTACTGCCCCGTCTGGCTTTCGCCGCTCAGGTCCGTGAAAACAGGGGCCTGGTTCAGCTGCAACCCGATCACCTCCCGTACTTTTGTTTTCAGTTTGCTTTCGTTCTGCTCGTTGAGGAAGGCTTGGCGTTTAGGGGCTAACTCCTGGAAAAGGGCGAAATTCAGTTTCTGAATGGTGGCCTCGGTGGAGAAGGCGGTGTTGACCTGCCCGGTTTTGGTGGCCAGCAGGTCTTTCTCAGGGAGCGCCCCTACCTGCCCTTCTTTTACCGGGCGGCTGTCCTGGTACAGCCACTTCCTGAACCAGGTGACGGCTTCCTCGCGCTTGGGCTGGGTAATGCCATGGCCGTCTGGCCACACAAAGAGCTTCACCTTCTCGGGCTCCTGCAGGGTATGGTATACCTTTTGGAGTTCCTCAAAGCCTTTGAGGGTGCCGTAATGGTCCACGAAATCATTTTCCGCAGCCAGGATAAGCACCGGTTTGGGCGCCGCCGCGATGATGAAATCCGCCATTTCTAAATTCCCTTCGCCAGGCATGTACTGGCAGCCGTCCTGCGAGCCGGCAACTTCAATGTAGCGGTCGCGCTGGGTAAAGTAGCTGCAAGGGGCGGCCACCTTGATGCGGTCATCATAGGCCATGAGGTACATGGTTTGGGTGCCGCCCCCTGAGTTGCCCAAGGCGCCTATCCTGGTTTTGTCCACCTCAGGCCGGGACTCCAGGTAATCAAGGCCCCGAACGTTGTCCCAAAGCATGTATGCGGCCACGCTGGTACCTACCAAGGTGGCGCCGGCGTTGAGTAAGGTATGTTCAGTGGTAGAGCCGCGGGTAAGGCTTTTGCCGGTGGAGTCCGTGAGTTGCACCCGCTCCCCCTGTGAAAAGGGATCAACGGACAGCACCACAAACCCGTTTCGGGCGAAGAGGCGGGCGGTTTTCTGGTAAGACTCAGTGGCCTTGGCCGTCATTTCATGGCCGTTCATCAGAATCACCCCCGGAAATGGCCCCTTGCCCTCCGGAAGGTACAGGTTAGCGGTCACGTGGTGGTTAGGCCGGCTCTCATAGACCAGGTTCTCAATGCGGTAACCGTCTTGTTTTGTCTGGCGCGTGATCTTGGCGTTTAGCGGCTGTTTTTGCGGAAACTGCCCCACCACGCGCAGGTATTCTTTTTTCACATCGGCCTGGTAAGCGCGTAAACTTTCTTTGGACGCCAAAGCCTGGGTAAGTTTCTCGTGCCGCTGGTCATACGCCCGGTGCAGGTCCCGTACCAGATAGGCATTGTACACCGTCTGCCCCTTGAAGGGCAGCACCTGGGCCTCTAGCTTCAGGGGGAGAGCCAAGAAGCACGCCAAAGCCGAGGAAAGGATGATATTTTTAGACTTACTATCTTTCATTTAAACTTCCTCATCATCATCTAAGAAGGCCTTGGCGCCTGTGCACAAAAAGATAACATCCCCTCCTTCCCTGGGCCGGCAAGCTTTGAATCTTCTATAGCACCACGGTTTGCACCCGCTTGCGCCTTCTTATATCCTCTTTGAACTTCCTCGCGCAATCGATTGCGCTTTCCTTTCTAAAAAAAGGCAGTTTTCCATGCCTTTTCAGAAAACAGCCCGTTTTCCTTTTGTTTTAAGGGCGTTATTTCTTCTTCAAGATGCGGTTTTTTTTCACGAATAGCAAGCGTATTTCCAGCCACTTATTTACAGACCAAAGACCAAATCTATTTTCTACCGGTCCCGCTTTTCACACAGACCTAACCTGCTTTTGGTCAGTTTATATTCTTCTTCCGGGTACCGGCAAATTCCAACACCAGGATACTCTTGAAGCTATCGTCTCTAAGAAGTTGGAAACTTCTGCGCATTTCAGGTCCAAGTTAGAAACTTGAACCCGAGAATAGTAGAAGAGCTAGGCCTGCCCTTTCAAGGGTCTTTTTAGAGAAACCAGTTTAAAGTACCAAGGGCTCCTCCTGGGGAATTTGCTGCTGCTTACTTTTTGACAAAGGCGACCCTTTTGGTTTGCTTTCCTTTGCCCAGCTGCGCGGAGATAAGGTAGAGGCCACTGGGCACGTACTGCCCCGCCTGGTTTGTCCCGTTCCAGGTTACGCTATGGGAGCCGGGAGAGACGGAGGCGTCTAAAAGGGTGGTCACTTTTTTTCCCGCCAGGTCGGTTACCTGTACTACCGCCTGTCCGCGCTGTCTGGCTACAAACGTGAAGGTAGTTTCCGTGGTAAAAGGATTAGGAATAAGGCCGGTACTCCCTAACTGGGAGTCTTCCGGTGAGCTGGTGAGGTTGGAGGCCAGTACCAGGCCGTTCAGGTACTCTTCCAGGTTGGTGTAGCCGTCGCCGTTCCCGTCCAGATTGCGGTCTTCAGCGTTGTTGGGGTTCAGGCCCCGCTGCGTTTCCCAGGCATCGGGCATGCCGTCTTTGTCAGTGTCTACGGGAGCCGGAAGCGACTGAAGCGTAGGCCAACCGCCCACATCCTGCTGGCTGTCAATAATGCCGTTGGTGCTTCCGCGCGAACCGGGGGCAGTGAAGGTTCCCTGGCGTACATTCTCTATGACCCGGACATCTACCGCATCCCGTTTCAGAGAGGCACCCGCCTTTTCAAGGACCTGGGTGTAGGCTTCGGGGGCGGCATGGGTGACTACGTTGTTTTGGATAGGGTGCGGGGCGTTGCGCCGAAGAGAGGCTTTGTCCGCCTCAGACACCGTGCCGTAGCTGCTGTGGAATTGGTTCAGCACCCCGTAGGTCCAGTTGTCTGCCGTGGTGCGGGGGCTTCCTTCCACAAAATTGCCGTCTATGTAAAACTTGCCCCATTGATCATACACCTCGGTGCCGGGGGTCTTGTTCTTGTCCAGGGAAGCGATGCGCTCTTTCTTGGAAGTGGCCGGACCGGGCTTGTAGTAATTGTTCACGATGTTCACGTTCATGGCCTCACCGCCGTAGATGCTGTTCTGGCCCCAGTTGTAGAACACATTGTTGCGCACATCCACCAGATCAGTGAGCGCGAAGGCTTTACCGGCCTCCTCGCCCAACCTGGGGTTGCGGCTGTCATGGTGGGCCATGAGGTTGTGGTGGAACGAGGCGTTCTTGCCGCCCCAGATGCCGCCGTATCCATGGGCGCCCTTGGCGTGGGCCGAGTTCCGGAGGCTCTCCGAGATAATGCTCCACTGCAGGGTGAAATTCTCATTGGCGTAAAAAGAGACGCACTCATCCGTTGACCAGCTCATGGAGCAATGGTCAATGATGAGGTTCTTATGGAACCTTCCCCCCAAGGCATCTCCTTCCTGCTGGGCCTCATCGCCCATCCTGAACCGGAGGTACCGGATGATCACATTGTCCGCGTCTACCGTGACCGGGTAATTTTTAAGGGTGATCCCATCACCCGGGGCGGTTTGCCCAGCAATGGTGATACCAGGATTCCTGATGGTAAGGCTGGAGGCCAGCGCAATGGTGCCGGACACCCGGAACACGACGGTTCTGGGTCCTGCAGCAGTGATTGCGGCCCGCAAACTACCAGGCCCTGCGTCATTCAGGTTGGTCACTTCTAGGACCGCCCCTCCTCTTCCGCCCGTGGCGAAACGCCCAAACCCTTCGGCTCCCGGGAAAGCCAGTTGCTGCGCCACCGCCTGGAGCCCCAGGCAACAGCACGCGATTAGTATCAGTAGGTTTTTCATCATGGTCACATTAACTTATTGATGTAATGCCGTTACGTCCGTCCTATCTATTCTATGCGGTCCAATTTCTCTTAGATGAGAAGAACCTCCTCGGTGTTCCAATTTGAAGGCATTTCACCCTTTCTTTCACACTAATTAGGGCAAAACACATTTTACTTTCTTTTCTTTCAAGAACTGGGCTTCTACTTCAGGGCCTTCATTCCTTCAAACACCAGCCGGGCCACTTCCTTCGCTCCTTCGGGTTGAAAGTGGGTGTTGTCTTTCTGGCCCTCGGGGTAGTTTTTGTATTTGCCAGGGGGTAGGTTCATGAAATAGGTGTTGGTCACGTACTCCTGGCCTTTGGCCGAGAAGGAATCTATGGACCGCTGTTGCAGGTCGATCAAACGCACGTTGAGCTCTTTGGCTACGTCTTTGACCGCCTGCGGATACTCGCCGTGCACGTTCCCAATCTTGCCGTCTTTCCAGGGGTAGTTGCGGGTGACAGGCGTGAGCAGAATGGGGAGGGCGCCTTTCTCGCGGGTTTGGGTTACGTACAACCGAAGGAACTCTTTGTAGCCCTGGAGGGTGACGTACCGCTCCGGCTTGTCTACGGCGGCATCATTGTGGCCGAACTGGATCATGACCACATCATTCTTTTTCAACGCTTGGTACACCTGCGCCCAGCGGCCTTCCTCAAAGAAGGTGCGGGTGCTGCGGCCGCCCCGGGCTTTGTCCAGGAGTTGCACACTGTCGGCTTTGATGAGGTTCCTGAGTTGCGAAAGGCTGTCGGGCCGAAGAAATGGCTGAAATACCTGTCCCCAGCCCATGACCGGGTAGCGTTTGTTCAGGTAATCCTCGCCGTCATAGTCAGAGTAATCGGCCACGGTAGAATCGCCGATCAGGTACACCCGCACGATCTTCTTTTTGAAAGGGGCAAATGACATGGCGCCCACGGCCATCATCAGCAGCAGGAGGATGGATCTTTGGTACATTTTACACGTGTTTTTGAAAAAAGGAAGGGTAAACCGTATGGCCTACCCTTCTTATGACTTCTCTTTATTGCAGCAACACCGCCGCTTTGTTCAATTCTTTACCTTTGGAGATCTGGGTGGCGGCACTGGCGAAGTCTTTGCTTTCCAGCTTCACGTTCTTGGTGAGCGGGCCCATCACTTTGACCGCCGGTTCCTTGGTCTGGTTGAAAGTCAAGCCTTGCACCTTGACATCTTTGCTGTTGTAGATGGTCAGGGCCGGGCCTTTCTCCGTGATCACTTTCACGTTCTTCAGGGTGATGCCGGTGGCGTCTACCGCCGAGATGCCTCTGGTGGCTTTGAGGTAGGAGTTCTCAATGTTCACGTTTTGCAGGTTCATCTCCGGAAGGCCTTGCAAGGCCACCGCTTCGGCGGCGCCGGAAACCGTGATATTGCGCATCCAGATGTTCTTGAACGAAGGGGTTTCCTCGGTCACCGCCACCAGTTTCTCCACCCGCGCTTCATCAGAGGCGCGCTGGTCATCTTCCAGCACCGGCGAGTTTCCGCCGTAGAACAGGTTGAAGCTGATGGCCTGGGTAGGGATGTTCACCATGTCAATGTTGGAGATCCAGATGTTCTCAACCAAGCCTCCGCGGCCGCGGGTACTCTTGAACCGAAGCCCAATGTCGGTGCCCATGAACGTGCAGTTAGACACGTGCACGTTGCGCACGCCGCCGCTCATCTCGCTGCCCACCACAAAACCGCCGTGGCCGTGGTACACCACGTTGTTTTTCACGATCACATTCTCCGTAGGTACGCCCCGGTCCCGTCCGTCTTTGTCTTTACCCGACTTGAAGCAGATGGCGTCATCGCCTACGTCAAAGGTGTTGTTGTAGACCAAGGCGTTCTTGCAGGATTCCAGGTCCAGGCCGTCGCCGTTCTGGGAGTACCAGGGGTTACGCACGTTCAGGTTCCGGATGATGATGTCCTGGCACATGAGCGGGTGCAGGTTCCAGGCCGGGGAATTCTGGAAGGTAGGTCCGTCCAGCAACACCCTTTTGCAGTTCACCAGGCTCAGCATTACGGGGCGCAGGTAATCTTTGATGGCTTCAAACTCGGCGCGGGTTTTCAGGTCAGGCACGTTGAAGTTGCTGCCCTGGGTGTCGCCTTTCAAAGCGTTCTGGGTAGGGTACCACATGTCGCCTTTGGCGTTGAGCACCCCGGTTTTGGTCAGTTCCTTCCACTGACCGGCCGTCATCTTGCTTTTCTTCACGGGGCGCCAGGCATCCCCGTTGCCGTCAAAGGTACCCTCGCCGGTTATGGCAATGTTTTCCAGGTCGCGGCCTGAGATGGGCGACTGGCACCGGAAGGTGTTCAGGCCCTCAAAGCTGGTTTCTACCACGGGGTAATCGTCAAAGTCCCGGCTGAAGATGACCATAGAACCCGCCTCGGCGTGCAGGTCAATGTTGCTTTTCATCACGATGGGGCCGGTAAGCCACAGGCCGCGCGGAATTACCACGCGTCCGCCGCCCTTGGCGGCTACGTCGGCGATGGCCTGTTCAAAGGCTTTGGTGTTTTTGGTGATGCCATCGCCCACGGCGCCGTATTTGGTGATGGGCACACGGTAGTTGGGGAACTTGGTTTCCTTCACTTTGGGCATGTCAAACTCAATGCCCTCATAGATGGTGGCGTCTACGCTGGCGTTAGAGACATTCACCCCTGCCGTGGGGGCGCTGCCGGAAGAAGCAGAACTGGCCGCCGGCGCGGAGGTTTCGCGCTGACAGGCGAATTGGAACACGCTCACCAAGCCTAGGGTAAGCAAGAACTTGCTGGAAAGACCTTTTCTGATTTTCATATCGTTACTCGTTTTACTTCTTTTTGAACTCTTTTGCCAACGACAGCCGTGGAAAAACACAAATGCATTGACAGAAGCAACTATACCTTATTTCATTGTCATCCTGAAAGGATCTTATGGGCAAACAGTAGTGGCCATCAATAAATGCTTATTTAGTTCGCTTACAAGATCCTTTCAGGATGACAAAATATATTGTTTAAGCTGTCCTTTAGTTTGTTTATGCTTACTTCTGTTGTTTCAGATCCCTTTTCTTAGAAGCACCCCTGAAACGCCTGCCCTACTTCGAAATCCTGAACCAGTCGTAATCGGCGAAGCCGGAGTCATTGGTTTTGTCATCCCGGATGGCAAACAAACCTACTTTGGCGCCAATCCATTTACCGGGAACGCCGGTAAAGGGGCTGCCGGCATTTTTGAAGGTGTTGCCGTCTTCTGAGTAGCTGAACTGGCACTTGGCCCCTTTGCCGACCTGCACCCGGAACTGTACTTCGTTTCCGGTCAGTTTTCCGAGGATCTGCTCTTTTTCAGGGGTGCCTTTGTCGGCTTTGAGGGCTGTGTTGTAGGTAAGGTACAAGCCGTCTTTCTTGCTGACCACCGAGACAAAGCCATAATCCATGCCCATGACCACTAAGCCCGTGCGCTCATTCTCTAGTTTGGGGTTGGGCGTGAACTTGAGTTTGGTGGTGACGGTGAAGGTTTCCCCGGGGAATTTCTGTAGCAGCAGGTTAGGTACGTCCCAGAGGTTTTTGCCGCCTTCGGGCTTTTGGTCGGTGAAGAGGCGCAGTTGGCCTTTGTTGGACGCGAAGGCCCAGGTGGCTTTGGGGTTGGCGTGCCACTGCCACTGCAAGCCCAGCAGGTGGTTGCTGAATTCGTCTGACTCAGCGGGCGTCATGACAGGGTAGGTCTTGCCCACATTAGGCTTTTTGTAGGTCAGCACCGGCTGGCCTTTGCCGTCGCCGTCGGGATCTTCCCCAATCACGGGCCAATCGTTCACCCACTTCATGGGTTGCAGGTGTACCACGCGGCCGTAGGCTTCCTTGTCCTGGAAGTGGAAAAACCAATCTTCGCCGGTTTTGGTGTCTACCCACGCGCCCTGGTGCGGACCGTTGATGGGCGTTTTGCCCTGGTCCATCACGATCTTCTCCTCATAAGGACCATAGATGTTCTTTGACCGTAGCACCAACTGCCAGCCCGTGGCCACCCCGCCCGCGGGTGCCATGATGTAATAGTAGCCGTTGCGTTTATAGAATTTTGGTCCCTCCACGGTTGGGTGCGCATCATGACCGTCAAACACCATAACGCCCTCGTCCAGCACCTTGGTACCTTCGGGGTTCATGCGGTTCAGGGTGAGCACGCTTTTGATGCCCGCCCGGCTGCCGGCCCAGCCGTGCACCAGATAGGCTTTGCCGTCTTCGTCCCAGAACGGGCAGGAGTCAATGAGACCCTTGCCTTCTTTCACCAACACAGGCGCCTCCCAGGGACCAGCCGGATTCTTGGTTTTCACCATGTAGATCCCAAAATCTGGGTCGCCCCAATAGATGTAGAACTCGCCTTTGTGGTGCCGGATGGAAGGCGCCCACACGCCGTTGCCGTGCTGCGGCTTGCCGAAATGGTCAAAGGGCGCCAGGCGGTCCAAGGCATAGCCGATGATCTGCCAGTTGACCATGTCTTTGGAATGCAGGATCTGCAGACCCGGGATAGAGCTGAAACTGGAGGAGGTCATGTAATAATCATCCCCTACCCGCACCACGTCGGGGTCTGAATAGTCTGCGTCCAGGACCGGATTTTGAAAAGTACCGTCTCCTTTGTCAGAGACCCACACTTTAGAGATGTCAGAGGAAGCCACTCCGGGGGAAGCGGCAGCGGAGGAGAAGGAAAGCTGGGGGGCGGTTTTCTCCGTTTGGCAAGCCATCAGGAAAAGCAAGCCAGCGGTGTAATATCTTATTTTCATGGGCAATGGTACTGGTAACATGGTGGACGTTTACAAATCTGGCAGCAGCTCCCAATTTGCCTTTCCTATGCACTTTCCTATTTCGGCCGAATGGCCTTGGTCTTTTAGGCTTGTTTTCATAAAAACAAGCTTGAAAGCCTCTTCGGTGGTTGCCTTACTTCCCTGCCTGGGGCGCTGGTTTTACGGCCAAAGGGTTCCAGTCCCGGAAGATCTTCTCCAGGGTATAGTCTTTGGCCTGCTCCGCATTGAGTTGCCGCGACCATTTCACGCGTTCTGTTTTGGAGGCGCCGGGTCCGGTGGAGTTGAATTCAGCATACAGCACCTGTTTCTCGGCTTCGGGTTTGTTCCAGTTGTGCCAACCTTCCGGCTTGATGTGCTTGCCCAGGTAGGTGTTCAGAAACACGGTTTTGGCAAAGGGTCTCCAGGGGCGGCCCAGGTAGTAGGACTTCTCCGGGGCATCACCGGTGAGGCGGCAGTTCAGGAACACGAACCCGTAGGGCGCACCTTCTATGGTAGAGGCGGCGGTGATGAAGCTGCCCCCTTTCTTGGCGAAGATCTCGCAGTTCTCGAACACGACAGTAGACCATCCGAAGATAAAGTCCGTAGTGCCTTCTATGTAGCAGTTTTTGTAATACTGGCGGCTCTTCTCGCCGTGCGGGTACAGGGTGTCCTGGAAACCCAGGAAGCGGCAGTTCTGGAACATAACCTTGTCCCCGTCAATGCGCACGGCCACCGCCTGCCCTACCGGCCCGGCCGAATTCTCAAACGTGAGGTTCTCGGCGGTGAAATCATCGCCGAACACAAAGAAACTGGTGGAGCCGGTGGTGCCCATCTCCTCACCGAAACGGTTCTTCTTAGCCGCGTAATCGTCAAAGGTGAGAATGGTTTTCTTCACATCTTCGCCGATCATCTTCACCATGGTTTTGGTGGCCGGCAAGGTGAGTTTCTCTTTGTAGACCCCGTTTTTGATGTAGATGGTGGTGGTGTTCTTCCGGAAGTCCGGCACGGCGTTGATGGCTTCCTGCACGGTTTTAAAGGTACCGCTGCCGTCTTTGGCCACCACGAAATCATACTTCTGCGCTTGCGCCAGGAACGTCCAGAAAAGCAAGGTCAGCAGGAGGAAAGGTTTTTTGAACTCCATGGCGCGTTTTATTTAGAAGCCGATTTGGAAACTGAGGTCTTGCCGCCCATTTCCTCAAACTCCAAAGCGGCCATGATGAACGGCGACACGGCCTTGGGGTCATTGTCGCGCTTCTCCTCGTTGATGTAGTACTCATAAGTACCATCACGATACGGCGTGCCGCCCAGGCCTGCCACCGCGCACACGTTGGTGATGCTGATGGTGCCGTCGGCCTCTTTCCGGATCAGGTTTTCCAGGATGCCGTTGTAGCCGCGGCGGGCGTTGTCCATATATTTCTGGTCTATGTAGCCTTTCTTTGCCGCTTTCACCAGAAAGTACGTGAACATGCTGGAAGCCGACCCCTCACGGTAGTTGCCCTCACGATTTGCCTGGTCTACTACCTGCCACCAAAGGCCGGTTTCCCGGTCCTGGTACTGGGCAAGGGAACCCGCCATTTTCTGAGTGATTTTCAAAATATCGGCTCTTTCTGGGTGATTCACCGGCATGAAATCCAGGGCGTCTACCAGGGCCATGGCGTACCAGCCCATGGCGCGGCCCCACACGTTAGGGGAAAGGCCGGTCTTCGGGTCGGCCCATTTCTGCTCGCGTTTCTCGTCCCAGCCGTGGTAGAACAGGTTCTTTTCCTTCACATAGGTGTATTTGTCCACCAATTTGATTTGCTTGGCTACCTCGTTGAACAACTGGGGCTCATTGTAGGTGGCCGCATATTGGGCCAGGAACGGAGAGGCCATGTACAGACCGTCCAGCCACATCTGGTGCGGATAGATTTTCTTGTGCCAATAACCGCCTTCCGAGGTTCTGGGGTGCGTACGCATCTGGTCCCGCAAATCATCCAGGGCAATCTTGTACTTCTGTTTCCCGGTTTCGCGGTGCAGCGCGATCAGGAATTTGCCGGGGTTCACCCGGTCAATGTTGTAGTCGGCTTTCTTGTAGGTCTTGATGGTGCCATTCTCGGTGATCATGGTATCAGCGAACGCCTTGATGTAGGTGAAGTACTTTTGGTCACCGGTGCGTTTCCAAACCCGCTCCAGCGCACTCGCGAACAAGCCTTGGGTATAGTCCCATTTCGGCTCTGGCCGGAAGTCAATCATCCAGCCCTGCGGACTGCGTTTCATTTCAGAGTCTGCCATCCAGACGGAATACGGTTTGCCCGACGGCGACTTGGAAGGTACACCAGAGGAAGAGGTCTGCTTGCTAGTGCTGCAGGCCAGGGTAAACAGGGCAAGGGCGAGAAAGGCAATATTAGAAAGCTTCATATGGATTAAAGATCTGATACGGTGGTAAGGGGGAATTCAGGTCTCCAGGCGGAGGCGCGTTACTTGTGGGGGTTCCATTTGTCCTGCCCGGCCAGCACCAGTTCAGGTTTGTATTTCCGGGCTTCTTTTCTGGAAAGCTGCTTAGACCAGGCTACCCGTTTTTCCGGTGCGGCGCCCGGCCCTGATGACCTGTACTCGGCGTACAGGGTGGTTTTCTCGGCGTCGGGTTTGTTCCAGTTGTGCCAGCCCTCAGGCCTGATGTGCGTTCCCAGCCGGGTATTCAGGAATACCGTCTGTGCGTACGGGCGCCAAGGGCGGCCCAGGTAGACCTTGGTGGCTTCCGGGGCGGCCGTGGTGATATTACAGTTCAGGAACACAAACCCGTAGGGCTGGTTCTGCGGCGTGGAGGCCGCCGTGATGTAGGAGTTCTTCTTGCAATGGATGGTGCAGTTCTCAAACACCACCGTAGCCGGCCCGAAGATAAAATCAGTGGTGCCTTCAATGTAGCAGTCTTTGTAGTACTGGCGGCTGTTGTCTACCCCTGCATACACGGTGTCCTGGTCGCCCAAGATGCGGCAGTTCTGGAACACGCAGCGGTCGGCCTCCACGTGCAGCGCCACGGCCTGCCCTACCGGCCCCGCATCATTCTGGAACGTGAGGTTTTCGGCCCTGAATTCATTTCCCTGCACCAAAACGGTATAAGAGGTGAAGGTATTGATGTTGCCTTTGCCCGAGTAGTCGTTCCAGACGATGATGGTTTTGTCGCGGTCTTCGCCGATGAAGGAGAGCTTCGTCTTCCAGGAGGAGATGACCAGTTTCTCGCGGTAGGTGCCGTTTTTGATGTGGATCTCTATGCGTTCATTGGGGAACGCCGGAATAGCGTCCACCGCCGACTGGATGGTGGTATGGTCACCGCTGCCGTCCTGGGCCACCACCAGCTTCTTCTGCTGGGCCAGGGCCAGAAAAGGAAGACAGATCAACAGCAGAAAGGGCATCCACTTCTTCATGGGGGTCTATTTTACAAGGCTATTCAAATACATTTCCACGTTGGTGTATTGCTTGTCCAGCGTAAATGCCGCCGCATCAGAGGCGCTGGCCGGGTTCAGCTTCTGGGCCACCTCCCAGGCATCAGGCATACCGTCCTGGTCTTTATCGGCTGGGGCCGGCAAGGATTTCAACACCGGGTAACCGCCCGCTTCTTCCGGGGTGTCAATGATGCCGTTCTTCTTTTTGCCGCCAGCAGACTTGCCGGTTCTTACCTCCTGCACCAAGCGGGTATCCACGGCATCCCGCTTCAGACTGGCCCCGGCACTTCTCAGCACCGCTTCAAATGCTGCCTGAGGCTCCTGGATGTTGATAGAGGTAACCGTGAAAGGAGTAGCCGCCTTTAGAGCGCTAAGAGAATCCTTGTTTTCTATCTGCACGCCCCCGGCCCAATTGTCTTTGGTGATGGCGGGGAAACCATCTATAAAATTACCGGCCACATAGAACTTCCCGAACGGAGCCGACGGGTTCACCAGCCTATCTTTCTTGGAGGCAAGCGTGGCAGGCCCAGCCTTGTAATAATTGTTGACCATGTTGTAACGGCCTTTCTCCCCGCCATAGGTGTTGTTCTGGCCCCAGTTGTAGACCACATTGTTGGTGAAATCTACCAGTTCATCCGGGGAGTTGGGCGTGGTGCTGGAACCGCTGAACCGGGGCATCCGACTGTTATGGCTGGCCAGCAGGTTGTGGTGGAAAGAGGCCCCCATGCCGCCCCAGATGCCGCCGTAGCCATGTTCGCCTTTGGCGTGAAGCGAGGCATTCAGGCTTTCAGAGATGATGCTCCACTGCAGGGTAAAGTTCTTGTTACGGTAAAACGACGCACTCTCATCGGTGGCCCAGCTCATGGAGCAGTGGTCAATGATGATGTTGCTGTTTCCTTTGTTGGCGCCAAACGCATCTGCTTGTTGGGCCGCCTTGTTGCCCAACCGGAACCGGAGGTACCGCACGATCACATTATCTGCCTTGATGCTGACCTGGTAATTCTTGAGGCAGATTCCGTCTCCGGGCGCAGACTGGCCGGCAATGGTCAGGTCGCCGTTGTTGATGTCCAGCGCAGACTCCAGTTCTATATTCCCTGAAACCGCGAACACGATGATGCGCGGCCCTTTCTTCCGGATGGCCTCCCGCAGACTGCCGGGCCCGTTGTCATTCAGATTGGTCACCACTACTACCTGACCTCCTCTTCCACCGGTGGTGAACTTCCCGAACCCTTCCGCCCCGGGGAACGCCAGTACCTGGGCGGCCGCCGCAGGAGTGGCTACCGGAGCCGACGTTTGCACTGCGGGAGGCGTTGGCGAAGCCGGAATAGTGGTTGCTTTTTGGGCACACCCTGAAAACCCTAGTAACTGTAGGGCCAGCGCAAGGGAGGTACTGGTGACAATGGTGTTTCTTACTTTCATGTATTTCTTCTACTACTTGTCTATGTTGCCCGCCTAGCCTATCAGGCCTTTGCCGGTACTGGTTGGGCTAGAATCTTTATCTTAAATCCTGGCCCTTTCGGAGCCGTTTTTGGCGAATCGGGAGGAAAACAAGCCGGCATCCCTTCTTCACAGGCTGCCTCCGTTTTCAAGGCCTTTTCAAGAAATAACCCCGTAAATGCAGTTTGATTCTTTTGGCCTCCTGCCTCTCTTGGGCCGGTGCTTTACTTAGATACTTTCACCCGCACCGGTTGCGCGAGCTCTTCCGCGGTATCCTGGATGTATTGCTTGAACTGTTCTTCCGTCTTGATGCCGTTCTGCTCCAGTTCCCAGGCGGCCAGAAAATAATAGCTGGCCCGGCCGTTGGAAGGTTTCAACTGAACCACGTGGCTCAGAGGGTCTTCCGGGAAGGACATGAAATCATTAGGGTGGAAAAGCACGGCAATACCTATGTGGTCGGGCGGCGTGTTCAGGCTCTGCTTCCCGTAGGTGTACAGGAAGCCAAACCGCTTACCGGCTTCGCCTTTGTCACTTACCAAAGGCGCATTTTTGTCTTTGATGAGGCCAGTGGCCAGGTTCTCCGGCTGTCCGCCCGCTAGCCTAATCTGGTGGTGGGTCAACCTGGTTCCGGCATGGATGCTGAGCTGCGACTGCACGTTCAGTTTATGGCTTCCCACTTGCCAGCCGTAGTAGTCGGTGAGAATGGAAGAGTAGACCGGCCCGTTCTGGGTGATCTTGCTGTAGGTACTGTCGGTTTTCTCAACCCGCACCGCTTTGCCCTCATGGTACATGGCCAGCGAACCCACGCCCAGGGCTTTGCCCACCTTGAGCACATCCATGCCCCAGGGCTGCGGGGTATGGTAGGAGTCATACCCGTCTAAGCCTGCACTTTGCAAAGCCATTTCCGGCGTCTTTTTCCCGAACACATCTATGGCGTTGCGCCAGTCCAGGTAAAAGCGGTAGCCTACCTTGTCAGATTCCCAACCTGGGCCTTCGTAGCGCAGGTAATAGGAATGGTCGGTGAGTTCGGTGGGCACGCGCAGGGAGTCAATGTTCTGGAAGTCGCCTCCTATGTATTTGCGGTTTTCCCAGAGGCCGCCCACTTTCTTGGACAGCTCGGCCTGGGTGCGTTTCGGGTACGTTTTCGGTGAATCGCCTTCGGCTAGCGGCCGGATGGTCAAGGTACGGGTTTCGCCGGCTTTCATCTGGTCCAGCACGAACACCACTCCCCGGTTCTCAGCGTCTTTCGCATTATACTGGCTCGGGATCTCCTGGCTACCGTCCAACACCACCAGCCTTTGGCGAGCGGCAGCCGTGAGTTGCCGGGGCAGGTCTTCTTCTTTGACCACCACTAGTACGCTTTCCCGCTCCCGTTTCAAGGGGTTGGAGACTTCCACGGTAAAAGAGGCAGGGATAGTAGAGGAGCCGGTATTCTGGCTGGAAGTACAGCCAGCGCTTAACAGTAGTGCTAAGCTTGCTAGTCCGTTCATCCAGAAGGGGGATTTCTTGATCATAGTAAAGGGGTGAATCTTGTAGAGAAACTGCCAGTTTCTAATAGAAATAGACAACTCCTCTTCTTTCAATACTTGTAAGACAAAAACCTGAAAAGAACATAGCCATCACCTTTAGGTGGTATATTCCCTTTAGATTAGTAGGGATAAGTACAGTTTATAAAGCTGCACTTATCCCTAGTTTAATATTTGACTACTTCACCCATCTAGGGTCACCAATGGAAGTACCTCCTACTCCTGCCGTTCTTAATTCAGAGCCAGCCGGCAAAGAAAAATCAGTAGTGGCGTGGGTCCAGCCCAAATCAATGGTTTTGTTATTGGCAAGCTGCACATAGGCTGGGAAAGTAAGCGGGGCCAAAGGTGAACCTCCTTCTAACTTGAAAAAGTTGTTGTTCATGAACTGCACCTCAGATCCGGTACCGGCCCGTAAAGCACTTGCTAGAACCGTTTGCCCTGCTTTAGGGGAATTCGCAATAATGCTGTTCTGCACAGTGAATATGACCGGAAGAGCATTTGCATCAAGAATAATATTGTCTCTGCCTCCAGACCCAAAACTGTTCAGGGTAACTTTATTGATGAGAATGGTAGGTTTGACAGCTGGGGTATAATTGGTAGCCCAACTGATCAACCCTCTACCAGCCTCATTGAAAGTAGAATTGGTCACATCAAGACGATTGAAATCCAGCCTATCTAGCATAAAGGTCTGGTAGCTGGAGACTGCATTTCTAGACACGATGGAATTGTCTACCTTGATGAAGTTTATTTTCTGAGATCCTCCAGCGGCCCCACGGTTAGCTCTCAAGAAAGTGTTGATAATATCATGGATATTAGAGTTTTCTACGGTGATAGAAGAAAGAGTTCCTGCCTCTGCATCAATATTGATAAAGTAATCACCTACCGTGGTCCCAGCTGCATTTTTGCCGTCAAATTCAATGCCACTAACCTTTACCCCTGCCCCAGTTCCTTTCAGGGTGATTTCCTTGAAATGTACTTTGGTATTAGCCGGATTACCAGAGGTAGACTGTAATGTGACCATTTTACCTGCTATCAAAATGTTTGATGCATTGGCGGTGTACACTCCAGGCTCCAACCCAATCACATCTCCGTTTGCCGCACTCGCTACAATGGCCACCAGATCATCAGATGGGGAAACGGTGTACGTAAAGAGGCTTGGTTCTTTGGTAGTGAAGGTGATGGTTCCTTTACTTAGGGTTCCTGCAAAGATCTCAGCAGTATAGGAAGTGGTGGCGGTTAGATTGGTAACCAACAGTTGGTTCGCAGCTAAATCAGCGGGTGTAAGATTAATGGTTCTTGCCGTTCCGTTGGCAGGAGTGATGACGATTCGGGTCAAACCTGCAGAGGGACGCCAGTTCAGAAGGACCGTTTTATCCTTTATTTCAGAAGAAAGAGGCGTGTTGAAAATTTGCTCCCCTCTGATACTGAAACGTGAGCTTACCAACCACTTTGATTCAGGGGAATTACCCTTCGCATTGGTTTTAACCCTTGCAAAATAGTTTTCCTTGATGTTCAGTTGCTGGTTTGTGAAGGTGATCTTAGCCGTATCAGCCTGAGCCGTTAAGATCACAGGTGTTTGAAACAAGGTATCCTTGGCTACTTCCACGGTGTAAGTGGATGTCCCGGCTACCGTGTTTGGCGGAGTTTTCCAGGTTAAAGTAACTTCTGTTTCGCCTGCATTGGAAGAAATCTCCCCACCGGGAATAAACATTCGCATGGGCTCCAGGTTCTCGTCATCTTCTTTACAGGAAGCAACCCCCAGGCCAACCAGAAGCACCGCCGGATATATCATCTTAAAAAACTTTGATTTATTGGTTTTCATGTCTTTATCTGATTTTAAATCAAAAGCTGGGATTAATTTCCGAAGTCTTGGCTTAACCTGAAGTTTGAGTTCAAAGCCGCAGTTGGAATTGGGAACAGTTCAGACTTGTTTTCCTTGAACTGGCTGCCGAAAGCTCTCAAAGCACCACCTACACCACCAGCAGGATCTACGAATGAAGTATTGTAATGAGCTTCTGTGATAGCGGCAGCCCAATTCACCCGGGTGTATCCTGTCACAGTGGCCGTGGTAGGAGACGGTTTATACATCACCTGGTTCACGTTCCCGCTGATTGGAGTTCCGTTAGCACCCAAACCAGCCAGCAGGTCAAAATTCATCATTTCCTCTCTGGCAGTTACGCCCCTCCCCTGTAATACATTGGGCTTGAAATACACGTACTGAGGAACATTTGCGTATCGACCTGTTCTGGTCATCATTTGCTGCATTTTAGCCCTGGTTTCCAGAATAACGGGGCCAAGCAGCTTCCAACGGTACAAGTCATACTTCCGGATTCCCTCGCCTCCAAACTCCAGAAGTCTTTCTTTGACGATAGTGTTGAAGAATCCTTCTTTGGTGGTGGGAATAGTTCCCATTCTGGCTTCATACCCCACGAAAGCTCTTTTTCGCACCTGTTGTAAGGCATCTATTGCTTGAGGGGTAGGTCCGTTCAATTCATTTTCAGCCTCGGCAAACATGAGCAAAACATCTGCATATCTGATCAGAGGCCAATTGATGCCCAGCGTCTGGTTTGTTCCGGCAATGGTGGTCCAGTACTTTCTGAACTTGCCTTCCCGCATCACCAGCGGGGTGGTGAGGGTTTTGTTGTTGTTGGCCTCCACCTGGAAGTACGCAATGGTCACGTCTCTTCTGGCATCACCAATTGAGTCAAACTCATAGAAATAGGTGGGTACGGCCTCAATCAAACCATTGGCCTGGCCATACGTGGTGTTGGCGGCGTTGATTCTAGGCCCGTTTCCATACCCCAACTTTGTATCAGTTCTGGCGTTACCTCCAAAGGCCCCTACTTCCCAGATTAACTCAAACGTTGGGTCCACCCTGGTTCCCCCGTGAATGGTACGGAACACGTTCTCATACACCGGGTTCAGGCGGTGATCTCCCTTCTGGATGATATCACGGGTTTCATTTCTGGCAATCTCATAGAATTCACGGTAGTTGCTTCTACGCTCCATCATCTTGGATTCTCTGCGCAAGGCATATCCTCCTCTGGCCAGTGCAATTCTGGCCCGCAGAGCTTTCACCGCTCCTTTTGTAACCCGGGTGGTTGGGTCTCCCGACTCTGATCTCCAGGGAACCAACGTAGCCGCTTGCGCCAGATCCGCTAACAAGCGGTCATAGATCACATCCTGGTTTGTTTTCTCAATGAACAGATCCGGAATATCAGAAGAAGGCTCAAACTGTGCGGGCACGTCTCCCCAGTTACGAATCAGTTCATGGTAGTACTGTGCCCGAAGGGTCAGGGCTTCGCCCAGGAACTTCCTCATCAAGGCCTGCTCTTCGGCTGACCCATTGGTGTAAACTTCAGACAGCGGAATATTTTTGATGCAGATGTTCGCCCGCTCAATCCCTCTGTACAATTGGTTGAATGGTGCCTCAATATCCGGGTTTCCAGGGGCTACGCTGAAGTGGGCAATACCTGTGCGGCTTTGTGGGTTATGGTCACCGCTCACCCTAAAGTCATCAGCAGCATTAGGGAAAAGAGTGGAGATCCTGCTACCGTATCCGTTATCGCCGGGCAGCATGTTATATACGCCGGTTAAGGCAGAGTGGGTATTGGAGACGCTGGAGAAAACGGCACCCTGGTTGAGCACAGAATCATTCTCTATATCCAGAAAACTATCGCAGGCCGAGAACGTGAGGAAGCCTCCTAATGCGGCCGAAAACAGCAGGGACTTGATATATCTATTTTTCATTACTTGGTCAGTTAAAAAATTAGAAAGTAATATTTACACCACCCACAACATAGCGGCTGCGCGGATAAGCAGCGTAGTCTACCCCTGGGGTTAAGGCACTGCGTCTGGTGTTCGCCTCAGGATCGTATCCAGAGTAGCCCGTGATGGTAGCCAGGTTATTCACCGTTCCATACACCCTAAGTTTAGAGATCACGCGCGTTCTTTTCACCAGTGTCTCCGGCAAAGTATAGCCAAGAGTCAGGTTAGAGATCCTCAGGAAAGAACCGTCTTCAATCCCGAACGAGTGCAGGAAGTACTGCCCTCTTCCTGGAGTCCAATACTTAGTGTCTTTGTTCATTTCGGCCAACACCTTTGGGTCTGTTACCAGTGCCCCGTTGTTGTCATACCATTTCCAGCGGTCATTCATGAGAGTAAGCATGTTGTTGTCTCTTTGCTCATACAGCGTGGTAAATTCAAGCCGGTTGGCATTGTAGACTTTGGCACCCACAGAGAAATTCATGAACAAGCTCATATCAAACCCTTTGTAGGTTACCTGCTGGTTCAACCCTCCAAAGAACTTGGGCTGGTTGTTCCCCAACACTTTTCTGTCATCTAAGCCAATCAATGAAGTTCCGTTGTCTGGCGTAAGGTCTTTCAGTTTCAAGTCACCAGGTTGCGGCACTCTGTTACCCAGGGCAATGTTCTGACTATTGGCTACCCCTTCTTTCAGGACATAGGTATAGACGTTGGTGGTGGGGTTAAAAGTAGTAGTGAAGTCATCAAGGGTGTAGAAGCCATCTGTTTCATAACCGAAATACTGACCAACCGGGCCACCTACTTCCACCAGGAAGTCTTGGTAAGAGCTGGTAATCCAGCCAGAAGAAACAGTGTATGATTTTAAGGGCTGACCTTTGGTGTCAATACCCAGGCTCACAATTCTGTTCTTTTGAGTAGTGATGTTGAAATTGGAAGTCCAGGTGAGATCTCCCTTGTCAATAATCACTCCGTCCAACTGCAGCTCTATTCCTCTGTTGCGGGTGCTTCCTACGTTTTGTTGTTGTGTTGGGTATCCGCTGGTAGAAGGGATCTGGGCTAACAACAAAAGTTGTTTAGAGGAGTTCTCATAGAAATCTATGCTACCGTTCAATCTTGAGTTCCATAAGGAGAAGTCAAGAGCCAGGTTTTTGGAAACGGTGGTTTCCCATTGCAGGAACCTATTCGCCAAAACAGGAGGCACTAGGCCAGGGGTAACCGCCTCTGTGTAAGCATATCCATCATTGGTGGTTGTGCCAAAAGTGGTTCTCCACTGGTCGGCATCTATGCCGTTATTACCCACTGCCCCAAAACCGAAGCGGAACTTCAGGTCGTTCAACCAGCTTTTTGTACCGGCCATGAAAGCCTCATCTCCTATGTGCCAGGCGAGTGACATTGTGGGGAAGAAACCGGAGTTCCTTTCAGGGGCAAACAAAGAAGAAGCATCACGTCTGAAGGCTACATTCAACCGGTATTTTTCTTTGTAGTTGTACCCCACGCTTCCGAAAAGAGAGAACAAAGAGGCCCCAAATTCACCGGTGGTGGCTGGGCTCTGGATCAAACCCGCCGGAGGTGTGGCAGACTGAATATTAGAGAACGCTTGATCAGGTGTGATATCAATAGGCAACCATCTTACCTGTACCCCACCCACGTAACCGGCTCTTTTCCAGATTTCCTGCCCTAAAAGCACATTCACGCCATGGTCTTCTCCAAAGTTGGTGCGGTAGTTAAGGGTGTTTGAGTTAGTGATGGCGTATTGCTCTCTGGAATTCTGGTTCACCACGGGCTGGGCGTTGTTCTGACGGGCCACTGCGGTTACCACTCCATTGAATTCATTTACCCTTCTGTCTGTGGTATTAATCCCGAATACACTTTTGAAGGAAAGGTTTTTGATCAGTTCAATGGTACCATAGCCGTTAAAAATCAGATCATTCCGTCTATCATACCGCAATTCCTGGTTCGCCAACAACACCGGGCTGGTCAGGTTGGTCAAGGCAAAGTAGTTAGGATCAAACTCATCTACCTGGTCTTCAAATCCTGGCGCTACAAACGGTCTGAAACGAACAGAATTTCGCAAGCGGTTGGTGCTTTGCGTTCCAGTGCTGGAGGTCCCAACCCCTTCTATCTGCTGACGGCTATAACGGGTAGAAAAACCAACTTTCACCCGGTCATTGATGGAATGGTCAAATTTAAGCGAGGCCAGGGTACGGGTGTTTCCTGAGTTGAGCATGATTCCCTCTTCATCTACATGGTTCAAGGTAAAATTGAAGGAAGTCACTTTAGAACCTCCGGTCACCGCTACCACGTGGGTTTGGCTCAATGCCGCCCGACCGAAGACTTCTTCCTGCCAGTCAGTGGCAGGCATGTTTCTATAAATATCCAAATCCTCAAACCGTCCGTACCGGTCCCTGAAACTGTTCCTTACCTCCTCGTTCTGGTTGTAGTTATACACCTGGTACTGGTATTGCACAAAATCATAAGGGCTCATCACCGGGAGCTTGTTCACGATCTGGCGCACCCCAGCAAACCCGTTATAGGTTACTTGGGTAGGCATCTCGCGGCCACCTTTGGTGGTAATCACCACCACCCCGTTTGATCCTCTTGCCCCATAAATAGCAGTAGAGGCTGCATCTTTTAACACATCAATGGTTTGGATTTCCTGGGGGGAGATGAATGACAGGGCGTTCTCCACCTGAATACCATCCACAATATATAAAGGCTCATTGCTTTGGGTGATAGAGTTACCGCCCCGCACCCTAATGGTGATTTCCGCACCAGGCTGCCCTTCTGAGGTATTCACCTGCACCCCGGCTAACCTACCGGCCAAAGCCTCGGCGGCCGTACTTACCGGCACATCCTGCAACTGTTTCGCATTTACTGACGAAACTGAACTGGTCAATTCTTTTCTGGTTACGGTTTGATATCCTACCACCACCACTTCCTCAATGGCTTTAGCATCGGTGGTCAAGGCTACGTTGATGGTGGTTCTGCCATTGATGGGCACCTCCTGTGTCACGAAACCTATGTAAGAGAATACCAGGGTACCGGCACCGCTGGGTACCGCCAGGGAGTAGTTTCCGTCAATGTCGGTGGCATTGGCGGTGGAGGTACCCTTTAAGAGCACCGTCACGCCCGGCAGACCTTCCTTTTTCTCATCGGTTACTTTCCCTGTGATCGTAACAGTCTGAGCAAAGGCACCCACTACCGCCGTGAAGAAAAAAGTCAGCACCAGCAGGCACCGGCTCTTCTTAAGTAATGCTTGTCGCATAGGTAACAATTAGGTTTTTGATAAAACGAAAGGAAAATGGAGCAAAGCGGCTTCTGCGGATTAATCTGCGCAACCGATTGCATATTTACTATTATTTGAAACCAATAACAAAATTTACCCTCGTTTTTTTGACACTTTTTCAAACAAACCTCCTAAACAGGCTTGTGTTTACCATTTTTTCAGAAACAATACTCCCTCTTATTTTTATTAGAAAGTGACCACTCAAATTTTTTTCTTCCCTATCTTAGTCCAACCCATTGATAAATTTGTAATTTGCGCAAACGATTACACCTATTACCCAGAACCATGACCAATCACCAATCCACCCGGCATGCCATTCACCCCGCGGATTTCAAGGGGTATGACACCTCTAAACTGCGTGATGAATTCCTGATCGAGAACCTCTTTCAGGCAGACACCATCCAGCTCACGTACACCCTGTATGACCGGCTGATCGTAGGCGGCGTACATCCGGTGGCAGGCCCGGTCAGATTAGACACCTTCCCCACCCTCCGGTCAGAGAATTTCCTGGACCGCCGGGAAATCGGGATCATCAATATTTCCTCGGCCAGCACCATCACGGTAGACGGCCAGGAGTTCACCCTGCAAAACAAAGAAGCCCTCTACATAGGCAAAGGCGTGAAGGAAGTGCTTTTCCATCCGGCCGCCGACGGTGCTGACACCCGCTTCTACTTCAACTCGGCCCCGGCCCACCACACCTTCCCCACCAAAAAGGTAACCCTCGCAGAGGCGGAGACGGTGGAACTGGGTTCCCTGGAGACGGCCAATGCCCGTACCATCAGAAAAGTGTTGATCAACTCGGTGGTGGAAACCTGCCAGCTGCAGATGGGCGTGACCGAGTTGAAGCCCGGCAGCGTCTGGAACACCATGCCGGCCCACACCCACGACCGCCGCATGGAGGCCTATTTCTATTTTGACCTGCCCCAGGATCAGACAGTCTGCCATTTCCTGGGCGAACCCCAGGAAACCCGCCATATCTGGATGCAGAACCAGCAAGCCGTACTTTCTCCGCCCTGGTCTATCCATAGCGGCGCCGGCACCTCCAACTATACCTTCATCTGGGGCATGGCCGGGGAGAACCTGGACTACAACGACATGGACAAAGTAGCCACCACTGACCTTAAATAGCGCTATGACCCACTTATTCGACTTAACCGGCCAGGTGGCCCTGGTCACCGGCGCCACGCACGGACTGGGCATGGCCATGGCCACCGCCCTCGGCAAGGCCGGCGCTACCCTGGTGGTGAACGGCAACACCCCCGCCAAGATGGAGAAGGCCCTGGAGCAATACCGCCAGGCGGGCCTTGAGGTGAGCGGCTTTCTTTTTGATGTGACCAATGAGGAAGCTGCCAAGGAGAACGTGGCCCGCATAGAAGCGGAAGTAGGCCCAATCTCTATCCTGGTAAACAACGCGGGCATGATCCAGCGCACCCCCGCCCTGGAAATGGAAGTCGCCGACTTCCGTAAGGTGCTGGATGTGGACCTGACCGGCCCCTTCATCATGAGTAAGACCGTGGGCAAGTACATGGTGCAGCGTCAGGCGGGCAAGATCATCAACATCTGCTCCATGATGTCTGAATTAGGGCGCGACACGGTCTCCGCCTACGCGGCGGCCAAGGGAGGCCTGAAGATGCTCACCAAGAACCTGGCCACCGAGTGGGCCCGTTACAACGTGCAGGTGAACGGCATCGGGCCGGGCTACTTCGCCACGGACCAGACCGCCCCCATCCGGGTAGATGGGCACCCTTTCAACGAGTTCATCCTGCACCGCACGCCCGCCGGGCGCTGGGGAGACCCTGAGGACCTGAGCGGCGCCACCATCTTCCTGGCCAGCAAGGCCAGCGATTTCGTGAACGGGCAGATCCTGTACGTAGACGGCGGCATCCTAGCTACCATTGGCAAACCCAGCAACGAGCGCTAAGCCGCCCTACCAGAAGGAATAGTGTTGAAGATTAAAACGGCTCCACATGGCAACAAATAAAATGGCCAGTAAACCCAAGGTGACCATTCACCACATAGCTGAGAAGCTGAATATCACGGCCTCCACGGTCTCCAGGGCGTTGAACGACAACCCCCGGATCAGTGAAGTGACCAAGAAAGCTGTCTTGAAGGCGGCCAAGCAGCTGAACTACCAACCCAACAACATCGCAGCCGCTCTCCGCAACGGGAAAAGCTACATCATCGGCATTATTGTGCCTACGGCTGACCGGGCCTTCTTTGCCTCGGTGGTGCGCGGGATTGAGGAGATTGCCAACAAGCTGAATTACAAAGTGATCATCTGCCAGTCGTATGACAACTATGAGAAGGAGGTGCAGACCATAGACGCCCTGCTCAGCGCCCGGGTAGACGGCATTATCGCCTCTATTGGTAAAAACACCGAGAACTTTGACCATTACAAGCGCCCGCAGGAAAAAGGTATTCCGCTGGTGCTGTTTGACCGCACCACTGATGCCCTGGAGGTAAGCCAGGTGGTGATTGACGATTACCTGGGGGCCTATAAAGTGGTGGAGCACCTGATTCAGCAAGGCTGCCGGCGCATTGCCCACTTCACCAGCCCCAAAAAGGTAAGCGTGTTCAAAGAGCGTCTGCGCGGCTACACCGATGCCCTGCGCGACTACAACCTGCCGTTTGACGAGGACCTGATCATCAGGAGCAACCTACAGTTGGAAGACGGCCGGGCCAGCATGGAGAAACTTTTGGAATTGGAGATAAAACCAGACGCTGTTTTCTCCGCCTCTGATTACGGTGCCATGGGCGCCATGCAGGTTTTGAAGGAACGTAAGATCCGGATTCCGCAGGAGATTGCGTTGGCCGGTTTCGGGAATGAGCCGTTCACCTCGTTCTCAGACCCTACCCTTACCACCGTGGACCAGTTCAGTTTGACCATGGGCCGCATCACCGCCGAACTCTTCTTTGAGCATTTCAAGGCCGGTGACAAAAAGCTGGTGCCGCAGAAAACAGTACTGAAGCCAGAGCTCATCATCAGAGGCTCCACCTTACGGAACCCAGAACAAAAGGACTAACCCGGTTACCTCTTTTACCAATACTAGCTCTAAGCAGGATTCTCTCCTCCTTTTTCGGGCCTTTTTCCAAAAACGATCTAAAAACGCTAAGACTTATCTCATGCAACCACTCAACCGAAACACCGCCCAGATCACCCAGGCCAGGCCTACCAAAGTTATCCAGTTTGGCGAAGGCAACTTCCTGCGGGGGTTTGTGGACTGGATGATCGACCTTTTGAACGAGAAAACCGACTTCAACGGGGGCGTGGAGATCATCCAACCGCTGGACAAAGGCATCTACAAGTTGCTGAACCAGCAAGACGGTTTGTACCACGTGGTGCTGGAAGGAATCCAGGACGGCCAGACGGTGCAGGAGAAACGGTTGATCACTTGCGTGAACCATTCCCACAGCCCTTACGCAGATTATGAGCAATACCTGCAGTTGGGCGAAAACCCTGACCTAGAGTTCATCATCTCCAACACCACGGAAGCCGGCATCGCCTTTGAGCCCGCAGACGCCTCGCCTGAATCCACACCGGCTTCTTTCCCCGGTAAGTTAACTGCTTTGCTGCACCGCCGGTTCACGCATTTCAACGGCGCCCCGGACAAAGCGCTCACCATTATCCCGTGTGAGTTGATTGAGAAGAACGGCGAGAACCTGCGCGCCACGGTGCTGCAATTCGCGCAGCACTGGGATTTACCGGCAGATTTCATCAACTGGATCCAAAACGACACCACCTTCTGCAACACCCTGGTAGACCGCATTGTGCCAGGCTTCCCGAAAGACACCATCAATGAGATCCAGCAGGAACTAGGGTTTGAAGACACCCTGGTGGTGAAAGCCGAGCCTTTCCACCTGTGGGTGATTGAGGCCCCGGAGTCGGTGGCCAAGGCATTCCCTACTGAGCAGGCAGGCCTGCAGGTGAAGTTCGTGGAAGACCTTACCCCCTACCGCACCCGCAAGGTGCGCATCCTGAACGGAGCCCATACGGCGCTGGTGCCGGTGGCCTACCTGCAAGGCCTGCGTACGGTGCGGGAATCAGTGGAAGACGAGACCACGGGACCCTTCATCCGCGAAGCCATCTTTGAGGAAATCATTCCTACCTTGGACCTTTCTACCGAAGAACTGAACCAGTTCGCCAATGATGTGATAGAGCGCTTCCAGAACCCGTTCATCCACCATGAGCTGCTTTCCATTGCCTTAAACTCAGTGTCAAAATACAAGGTGCGGGTGTTGCCCTCGGTGCTGGAATACCACAAGCGCAAGGGCCAGTTGCCGCAGCGACTGCTCCGGTCGTTGGCCGCTTTGATCTTGTTCTACAAAGGAGAATACAATGGCGAGCAGATTCCGTTGAACGACACGCCAGAGGTGTTGGACTTCTTCCAGAAAGCCTGGCAAAAGGAAAACGCCGCTGAAACGGTACAAGCCGTGCTGGCGAACCAGGACTTCTGGGGCACCGACCTTACCCAGTTGGACGGCCTCACGGCACTGGTCACCCAGGAGGTGGAGAAACTACAGGCCCAGGCGCAATTGCGCCCCGTTTAACTCCTTTTATCTCACCTATTTAGAAAGCAAAAAATCGCAGGTTCTGTATTGGGCTTGCCGGTTTTTGGCCTATTTTCACAGAATCAACGGAAAAACGCAGCAAGGCCTACTCCTGCTGCCTGTTCTCCTTCCTTTTCATTTAATTCCACACGTACATGTCCTTTCTAGACGATAATTTCCTCCTCCAGACCAAAACGGCGCAGACGTTGTACCATGAGCATGCCAAGCACATGCCCATCATAGACTACCACTGCCACCTGAACCCGGAGGACATTGCCAACGATAGAAAATTCAACAACCTGACCCAGATCTGGCTGGAAGGTGACCATTACAAGTGGCGCGCCATGCGCACCAACGGCATACCCGAGCAATTCTGCACCGGCGACGCCGATGACTATGCCAAATTTGAGAAATGGGCTCAGACCGTTCCCTTCACCATGCGGAACCCTTTGTACCACTGGACCCACATGGAGCTCAAAAGACCCTTCGGGATTGAGAAAGTCCTGAACCCTGAGAGCGCCCGTGACATCTATGACGAAGCCACGGCTCTTTTGCAAACCCCGGAGTACAGCGTGCGCGGCATCCTGAAGCAGATGAACGTGGTGGTGATCTGTACCACAGATGACCCGGTTGACAGCCTGGAGCACCACCAGAAGATTGCTGCCGATGATTTCGGGATCAAGGTATTGCCTACCTTCCGGCCAGATAAAACCATGGCCATTGAAGACGCCGGCTACCTGACCTATCTGCAGAAACTGGAAGCTGCTTCGGGCGTTTCCATTGGTTCCTACCAGCAACTGCTGGAAGCCTTGCAGAAGCGCCATGACTTCTTCCACGCCCAGGGCGGACGTTTGTCTGACCACGGTCTGGAAACCATGTACGCCGAGGAATTCACTGGTCAAGAGATTAGCCAGATTTTTGAAAAAGCACTGCAGAAACAGGCGCTCACGCAAGACGAGGTACTCAAGTTCAAATCTGCCATGCTGCTGGAATTGGCCTTGATGGACCACGCCAAAGGTTGGACGCAGCAGTTCCACCTGGGCGCCCTGCGCAACAACAACACCCGCATGATGCGCGAATTGGGCGCCGACACCGGGTTTGACTCCATCGGGGATTTTGACGTGGCCCGTCCGCTTTCCCGCTTCATGGACAAATTGGACAACTCCAACCAACTGGCCAAAACCATTCTTTACAACCTGAACCCGAGCCAGAACGAGCTGTACGCTACCATGATCGGGAACTTCAACGACGGCAGCACGCCGGGCAAGGTCCAGTACGGGTCGGCCTGGTGGTTCCTGGACCAGAAGCAGGGCATGGAGGCCCAGATGAACGCCCTTTCTAACATGGGCTTACTGAGCCGCTTTGTGGGCATGCTCACAGATTCGCGCAGCTTCCTTTCTTACCCGCGCCACGAGTACTTCAGAAGGATTTTGTGCAACATGCTGGGCAATGACGTGGAGAACGGTGAGCTACCAGCCTCTGAGATGCCCTGGATTGGTCAGATGGTAGAGAACATCTGCTACAACAACGCCAAAAACTACTTTAACTTCTAAGCCATGGCCACCGGGAAAGTGTTGTCTTTTGGGGAGCTGCTGCTCCGCATCAGCCCCGACGGGGAGGGCCAATGGCTGGCCGAGAACAAGCTGCCCTTCTTCGTGGGCGGGGCGGAGCTGAACGTGGCCACGGCCCTGGCGCTGTGGGGCGTGCCCTCGGCCTACCTCACGGCCCTGCCGCAGAACTTCGTCTCTGAGCAACTCATGGGCTACCTGCAGGAGCGGCAGATTGACACCGGTCCGGTAGTGCTGCAGGGAGACCGCATCGGTCTTTATTACCTCCCCAAGGGGAAAGACCTCAAAAACGCCGGCGTGATCTATGACCGTGCGGGCTCGGCGTACGCCGCCCTCACGCCTAGCACCCTTGACTGGGACGCTGTTTTCCAGGGCGTAAGCCAATTCCATTTCAGCGCCATCTGCCCGGCCATCAACCAAAACGTGGCCGACGTCTGCGCTGAGGCGTTGCAGGCGGCTGCCGCGAGAAACATCTTCATTTCCCTGGACCTGAACTACCGCGCCAAGCTCTGGCAGTACGGCAAAGACCCGGTGGCCGTGATGCCAACGTTGGCCGCCTCCTGTGACCTGATCATGGGCAACATCTGGGCTGCGAACAAGATGCTAGGCATGCCCCTGCACGAGGACCTGGTGGACAACCCCGAGGACAAGGAGAAACTGCTACGGCACGCCACCCTCTCCTCTGAAGCTATTTTGAAGGAATTCCCCAACTGCCAGACGGTGGCCTTTACCTTCCGCTTTGACCACGGCGCCAAGGGAATCCGGTACTTCACCACCTTATACACCCAGGGCAAGTTGCATGTCTCGCAGGAGTATGTGGTAGACCAGATCCTGGACAAGGTGGGCAGCGGTGACTGCTTCATGGCCGGCCTCCTCTATGGGTTCTACCACGAGCACTCCCCGCAGCAGACCCTGGAGTTCGCCACGGCGGCCGCCTTTAAGAAACTATTCATTCTCTCAGACGCCACCACCAGCACCGTGGCTGAGATAGAGGAAACCATAAAAGCCTATGCCAACTAAAGAAACCGCCCTACAGGCCATTGTGGACCAGGGACTGCTGCCCCTCTTCTTCTATGAAAACCCAGAGGTTAGCCTGGAGATCATCAAAACCCTCTACAAGGCCGGCGTGCGAACGCTGGAGTACACCAACCGGGGCCCGGCGGCCCTGGAAAACTTCACGTTTCTGAAATCGGAGCTGAAAACGTACCAGGACCTTCACCTGGGGATAGGCACCATCAAAACCGTGCAACAGGCCAATGACTTCCTGAAAGCCGGCGCTGATTACGTGGTGGCCCCCATTGTGGACCCACAGGTGGGCAACTTGGTGCACGAGGCGGGATTGCTCTGGATCCCGGGCTGTTTCTCTCCTACGGAGATCCACACGGCCCAGACGGCAAAGGCCGGCCTGATCAAGCTCTTTCCAGCCAACATCCTGGGACCGGCGTTCCTCTCGTCTATTAAGGAGCTTTTCCCGGGCCAGCCGTTCATCCCCACCGGGGGCGTGGAGATGGAGGAGGAGAACATCCGCACCTGGTTCAAAGCCGGGGTCTGCGCCGTGGGCATGGGCTCCAAGCTCATCGGCAAAGACATCCTGGCGGGCCGGCAATACGACCGCCTCTCTGACCTTACCCAACAGGCCTTACAACTGGTGAAAGCTAACCGTTCATAGACTACCTCATACCCAAACTAACAAACAAACGTCTTTATGCAACAAACCACACCCACGGCCATTGTCCAGGAGAAGATAGGCGGGTACCGATGGACCATCTGCGCCCTCTTGTTCTTCGCCACCACCGTCAACTACCTTGACCGCCAGGTACTCAGTCTGCTGCAGCCCCTGCTGGCCGAGAAGTTCAACTGGTCCAACACTGACTATGCCAACATAGCCGCGGTGTTCCAGTTTACTTACGCCATCTCCATGCTCTTCGCGGGCCGCATCATTGACAAGCTGGGCACCAAGACCGGCTACGCCTGGGCGCTCATCATCTGGTCACTGGCTGCTATCCTGCACGCCTACGCTGAGCCTCTGGGCCGCGCGGTGAGCCCTTTGTTCACGGCCATCGGCTTTGCCGTGCCCGCCTCGGTGCTGGGGTTCATGGTTTCCCGGGCCTTTTTGGGTTTTGGGGAATCGGGGAACTTCCCGGCGGCCATCAAGGCCACGGCCGAGTATTTCCCCAAGAAGGAACGCTCGCTGGCCACCGGTATCTTCAACTCCGGCTCTAACGTGGGCGCGATTCTGGCACCGCTCACTGTGCCCTGGATCGCCTCGCACCTGGGCTGGGAATACACCTTCCTCATCATTGGGGCGGTGGGTTTCCTGTGGCTCATCTTCTGGTTTATCTACTACGAGGTCCCAGACAAGCAGAAAAGGCTTTCTGAGGCGGAAAGAGCCTACATCAGCAGCGACAGCGAGCCTGTGCTGGAGCAGGACTCCCCTGCCGCCGCTGAGAAGGTGTCCTGGTTCCAACTGCTGAATTTCAAGCAGACCTGGGCGTTCGTCTTCGGTAAGTTCATGACCGACGGAGTGTGGTGGTTCTTCCTCTTCTGGCTGCCCGCTTACCTCAAGGCGCAGTACGGCCTTACCGGCACCGACGTGATGCTGCCACTGGGGGTACTCTACTCCATGACCATGGTGGGTAGTATCTTCGGGGGCTGGTTCCCCATGTACTTCATCAACAAAGGCTACAATCCTTATGAAGGCCGTATGCGGGCCATGTTCGTGATCGCACTCTTCCCATTGGTGGTGCTGGCGGCGCAGCCCCTGGGCCATCTCTCCTTCTGGTTCCCGGTCATCCTGATCGGGATCGGGGCCTCGGCTCACCAGGCCTGGAGCGCT
Organism: Rufibacter glacialis; assembly: GCF_008271745.1. Classification (GTDB taxonomy): domain Bacteria; phylum Bacteroidota; class Bacteroidia; order Cytophagales; family Hymenobacteraceae; genus Nibribacter; species Nibribacter glacialis. The sequence goes on from NZ_VKKZ01000025.1 coordinate 111,438, forward strand.
AACATCTTCACCACCGTTTCTGATATGTTCCCCAAGAAATCCGTAGCCTCGGTGACGGGTATCGGGGGCATGGCCGGCGGTCTGGGCGGTGTGGTGGTGACCAAGGTAGGCGGGTACCTCTTTGACTACTACGAGAAGAGCGGCAGCGTGGAGACCGGCTACACCATCATGTTCACCTTCTGCGCCCTGGCCTACCTGCTGGCCTGGGCCGTGATGAAGTCGCTGGTGCCTAAGATGAAACCGGTGAATATCTAACAGACCACTTCAGGCTGGGAAGCAGGTTCTTCTATTCCCTCTCGGAAGGGAAGAAAGAAGTAACCTGGAAGCTTTTGCTCCCCTAGCTTTTCCACCTTCTGCCAAGGGCCTTCAAGTTGACGCTTGAAGGCCCTTTGTTTTTATCCTTGTCTGTTTCCAGCCTGTTTCCAGGAAAAGGACCCAGAAAAGGTTTCTGTTTGACGGGTGAATTTTTAATAATCCATAAAAAACAAACAGTATATAAACATTTTACATAGAAAGCCTTATTTTACTGCCTCATTTACATTTAGCAGCTATTTTCATTAAAAGGTCCTGAAAACTGCCTGCCAGTAACCCTGGCTGAGTCTTTCCAGTACCTCGTCTATGCTTAACCCACCATCTATGGACAGTTCTTCTAACAGCGCCCTGCAAACCTATGACAAACACGTTGGCCTCAAGTTCCAGTTGTACAATAGTCTGTTTACCGCCCTGCCATTCCATAGGGTAGAGAAAACCGGGGTGCTGCTCTCCATTTTCCTGCTGCACTGTGAAGAAGGATTTGCCAAGGAACAGAGCCCCCAGGAGATCATCACCACGTTCTTTAGCCAGTACACGCCCTACCGCACCGAGCAGGAGCAATTGGACCTGCTGTTCCGGTTTGTGCAGTATGCCGAGCGCCAGGTGGTGCTCTTTGACGCGTTGGAAGATGCCTCTTTCCGGGAGACGCATGACATGGCCGGCACGGGTACCTTGAAGCACCTGCAGACCGAGGTAGAACAAACCCAGACCCAGGCCCAGTTGCAGGAAAAGCTGAAGGATTTCTCGGTGCGCCTGGTGCTCACGGCCCACCCTACCCAGTTTTATCCCAGCGAGGTGCTGGGTATCATCAATGACCTGTCCAAGGCGCTGCTCCATGACAATACCTCACAGGTCAACAGCTACCTGCGGCAGTTGGGCAAGACCCCTTTCTTCAAGAATGAGAAACCCTCGCCGTATGATGAGGCCGTGAGCCTGATCTGGTACCTGGAGAACGTGTTTTACCAGGCCGCCGGGCAAATCATGTCAACCCTCAAAAGCCAGTTCCCCAAAGCCGTGGCAGAAGACCACGCGCTCATCAGGCTGGGGTTCTGGCCGGGCGGCGACCGGGACGGTAACCCCTTTGTGACCGCCAGCATCACCTTGCGCGTGGCAGAGGCTCTGAGAGGCGCCATCATCAAGTCGTATTACCAGGACGTGCGCCGGCTCAAGCGCCGCCTGACCTTCAAGGGCGTCTTGAACGAGTTGATCGCGCTGGAGCAGAAGCTGTACAACAACCTGTTCCTGCCCGGGTATAAGGCGGATATCACCAAGGAAGACATCCTGGTTCCTCTCCAGAAAATACGAGAAACGTTGATCACTGAGCACAATGGCTTGTTCCTGAACCACGCTGAGAACTTGATCCGGAAAGTGGAATTGTTCGGGCTGTTCTTCGCGTCTCTGGATGTGCGGCAAGACAGTTCTGCCCATACCGAGGCTCTGGAAGCCATTGCGGCCACCACGGATGCCCTGCTCAAAAACTACGCTTCGCTTTCCGCAGAGGAAAAGATAGCCGCCTTGCTCGGGGCAAACACCACCGTGTCACCAGCTTCCCTGGAAAACGAACTGCACCGCGACACCCTGGAATCCATGCAGGCCATGAAGACGATTCAGGAGATAAACGGCCCCGAAGGCAGCCATCGCTACATCATCAGCCACAGCACCAGCGCTCTGGACGTGATGGAAGTCTACGGGCTCTTCCTGCTCAGCGGCTGGCATCCCCAGGAACTCACCGTAGACATTGTACCGCTGTTTGAGACCATTGATGACCTCAAGAACGCGCATGATGTGATGGAGGCCTTGTATACTTCTGACGTGTACCGGCAGCACCTGCACCGGCGCGGCAACATCCAGAGCATCATGCTGGGGTTCTCAGACGGTACCAAAGACGGCGGCTACCTCATGTCTAACTGGAGCATCTACAAAGCGAAGGAAGACCTGAGCCGCCTGGCCCAGCAGCACGACCTGCAAGTGGTCTTTTTTGACGGCCGGGGCGGTCCGCCTGCGCGGGGGGGCGGAAGAACCCACCAGTTCTATGCCTCTATGGGACCCAACATCGCCAGCAAGGAAATCCAGTTGACCATCCAGGGCCAGACCATCAGCTCCAACTTCGGGACCATTGACTCGGCGCAGTACAACATGGAGCAGCTTATCCACGCGGGTATCCGGAACACCCTGTTCAGCTCCCGGGAAACCACTTTTTCTCCGCAGGAAGAAGCACTCATGCAACGCCTGGCCCAGGAAAGCTATACCGCCTACGGAACCCTAAAAAACCACCCGCATTTCCTGGAGTACCTCAACTACGCCAGCCCCCTCCGCTACTACGCGGAGGCCAACATCGGGAGCCGTCCGGCCAAGCGCAAACCGGGCAAACTCAACCTCAACGACCTGAGGGCGGTGCCTTACGTGGGCTCCTGGAGCCAGTTGAAGCAGAACCTGCCGGGTTATTACGGGGTGGGCGCCGCCATGGAGAAACTGGAGGCCGAGGGACAATGGGAAGCCATTGAGGCCCTGTATGCCCGTTCCCTGTTCTTCCGGACCTTGTTGGGCAATTGCGAGATGGCCATGACCAAATGCTTTTTCCCGCTGACCGCGTTTTTGGCAAAACACCCCAAATACGGTGAGCTGTGGAACATGATCCATGAGGAGTTTGAGCGCACCAAACAATACGTGCTCCGGCTCACCAAGAACACGCACCTCATGGAAGACAAACCCGTGAACCTGCTCTCCATCCAGATGCGCCAACGCATTGAAATGCCGCTGCTTACCATCCAGCAATTTGCCCTCACCAACATCAGGGAAATGGAGGAGCAGGCAGCCGACACCCCGGGCAAAGGAAAATACGAGAAACTGGTCATGCGCTGCTCCTTCGGGATCATCAACGCAGAACGGAACTCGGCTTAGCAGAAAAGGCCTCAGAACAAAAAAAGGGTAGCTTCATTCTAGAGTCTACCCTTTTTTGTTCTGGGGCCTTTTTGGGAAAATCAGGCTTAAAACCCTGTTTCAATAATACTGACCGGCCTGTTTTCTTGAATGTTGATATGGATTTACCTCATTTGGGTTACTTTTTCTTGAGTATCACTTCTATTTGATTTTGAGTAGGACCTTGATTGCTTTCTAAACCCGATTTAACTGCTTCTATAGGTCTAAAGAAATTACCTGACACCAGGTTTAAAGTGTTTTGACTTAGCTCGTACCCACACAACCAGATCATGTCATCCTTGATAATACTGATGATCTTATCAGAAACCTTGTAAGGAAAAACATCACAAGGCGTTCTGGATCCTTCTAAATAAACGTTGAGTGTATCCTCGCTAAAATGGAAGGTAGTACCTGCTTGAATGGGTTTACAAAGCGGGACAATGACAAGCGGTGAAATGGTTTGCCTGACTACCACCCACTCTCCCTTCAAGGGTGAGGTAGGGTTACTTTTCAGATGGAGACCTTTAGAATCAGAGCACCCTACCATAAACAGGAGGAAAAGAGAAATAAATACATTTACCTTATTCAAATAACTTTTCATGTAGTCAATCTGGTTAGTCAGTGATTTAGGGTAAATAAAAAGCCATATGTATTAAACAGCCAATACCTGGCAACGTTTTTAAAAGCTGTATTTCTAAAGTGTAATTTTTGCTAGTTGCACTATAATTGTTGACTCCGATCTTTAAAGCAACACTATCCAAGATATCACACCAAGTTCACCTTCCATTAAGCTTCTTAAAACAACTTACCTCTTATGAATTTGAAGTTAACTCTTCAGGGAGAAGTTGATTTATTTATATAATTCATAATAAATCTGCGAAATTGTTTAAAATATAAACATTTGGTTCTTACATAGTAACATATTGCTTTTCACTCTAAATTTAATAACCTTGTTAATATTAATATAAGATAACGGACCAATACAAATTACACACAAAAATATACGGGATTAAATTTTGCAATTAAGAGGAAAACTCAACTTCCTGAGTTATTTCCACCCAAGACTCCTGCATCATAGTTCAGCTTTTCACCAGAATTTAAAATGCTTTAGTAGTAAATACCGCCAAGCTTTATTATGCATTTAAACTTGATGATTTAATTGAAAGGCAGATTATGACGAGAGGCAGTTTAACCGCTAGACCACTTGTACAATGCGCACCTATAAACTCAAATAATTCTATGTAAAATTTCAACAATACCCCCATGAAAAAAAGCGACCTTCTACTGTTCTTCTTTTTATTTTTTATGGGGATTAGTCCCATATATGCTCAAAAGCCTGTCTACTTAGGCAAAACGAAAGACATGGTTACATCTTTCAAAAACAAAGGATTGAAATCAGGCAACAACGCAGGAAGGTCTGAGGTAAAAATCAGCCATTTACTACCTGGCGAAAAGCCCTTGGTACTACAACTAAACTCAAGTAAAAAGGAAGGTACTGCAGAACATTTTTTTGGAAAAATTGAGAGTAGCCCCTTAAGTAATTTCTATCTGAAAATAAACGGCAAAGAGGCAACGGGGGCAATCATTGATCTTAAACAAAAGAAATTTTACAGGTACTCTTCCAACGCTGAAGGTTCTGTCTTTTTAACCGAAGAAGACATTAACAAGGTACTCTGTGTGGATTTTCAGCATAAGGATCCTTCTCCTGCCTCATCAGAAGTAGAAACAGGGACGGTGGCAGCTGCACCACCTTCCCTTGAAAGCTTGCCAGGGGCTGGGGCTGTTCTTTACCTAGATTTTGATGGGCAGACCGTCATCAACACTTTTTGGAATTCATCTTTCAACAGTGGTAATCCAATTGTGGCCGCCCCTGCTGATTTATCTCAGACAGAGATGGTAGAGGTGTGGAAAATGATGAGTGAAGACTTTAGGCCTTTCAACCTGAATGTAACTACAAGTGAAGCAGTTTTCAATAACGCTCCTATCAACCGTAGAATGAGAGTAATCTTTACTCCCACAAAATATTTTTATCCAAATGCAGGAGGCGTAGCGTACATAGGTTCTTTCACTTGGGGAGGTACCTCGTATGGTGAAACTCCCTGCTGGGTATTTAACCCAACCAGCAAGTATGCAGGGGAAGCAGGGTCGCATGAAGCTGGGCACACCTTTAATCTAGCACATGACGGAAGGATCTCACCTGCTGAACCCTACTACCAAGGCCATGCCTCCTGGGCTCCCATCATGGGCACCGCTTATTACAGGCCACTTGCCCAATGGAGTAATGGCGAATACCTGTCGGCCAACAACAAGGAAGATGATGTGGTGAGAATCGGTACCTTGAATGGTTTCGGGTTCCGGCCAGATGACCACGGAGACGTGAGTAGCACGGCAACCTCCCTAACGGTAGATACCAACGGCAACGTGTCAGGGGCTGCAACCAAAGGCATTATCACCACCAGAAATGATGTGGATGTGTTTTCTTTTAAAACAGGCAACGGTGTTATGGCGCTCACTGTTACTCCTAATCCAGATTATCCAAACCTTGATGTACTGCTCACCCTCCGGGATGGCTCTGGTAATGTAATTGCAACGGCTGATCCTTCCAGCATGTCAGCCTCCCTGAATGTAACCCTTACCACCGGAATGTATTTCCTGACCATAGATGGCACCAAGGGAAACTTGGGAGCAGATTCTGATTATTCTTCGCTTGGGGAATACACTATTTCTGGAACTACCCCCATCAACCAGCCCCCAGTAGTGGCACTGACCTCGCCTGCTGATGGGGCCACCTTCACTGCGCCAGCCTCCCTCATCCTAGCAGCCCAAGCCAGTGACGATGGCGGTATTGTGAGGGTAGAGTTCTTCCAAGGCACCACTAAGCTGGGCGAAGACACCGATGCGCCTTACTCCTTCACCTGGTCTGGGGTAGCCGCCGGCACCTACAGCCTCTCCGCCAAAGCCATAGACCATGGTGGCCTGACTACCGGCTCTACGGCCGTTCAGGTAACGGTCAACGCAAGCGCGATAGCCTGCGAGAACACGGGCTCCATCACCCGGGAATACTGGGCGGAGGTGGCGGGCACCTCCATCTCCGACATTCCCCTGGGCACTCCCCCCACCTCCACAAGCCAGCTCCCCTCCTTCGAGGCGCCCTCGTACGTGGCCGACAACTACGCCCAGCGCCTGAGGGGCTTCCTCTGCGTGCCCGCCACCGGCGAGTACACCTTCTACCTGGCCGGCGACGACCAGTGCGAGCTGTGGCTGGGCACGGGGGCCGACCCCGCCTCCCGCCAGCGCATCGCCTTCGTCAGCGAGTGGAACCACCCCCGCGAGTGGGAGAAGTACGCCTCCCAGCGCGCGGCCACCCTCACCCTGCAGGCCAACACCAGGTACTACCTAGAGGCCCTGCACAAGGAGGCCGGCGGGGGCGACAACCTGGCCGTGGGCTGGCTCACCCCCGGCTCCTCGGCCATCGAGGTCATCCCCGGCTCTAACCTCGCCCCCTTCCACTCACCCGGCAATCAGCTCCCAATTGTCGCCTTAACTTCTCCTAGCCAGGGAGCCACCTTTAACGTGCCGGCTTCCATCACCCTTGCTGCCGAGGCCAGTGACCCAGACGGCACCATTGCCAAGGTGGAGTTCTTCCAGGGCACCTCAAAGTTGGGGGAGGATACGATGGCGCCTTATACCATTGACTGGTTGGTAAATACCACCGGAACCCACGCGCTCATGGCCAGGGCCACTGACAACCTAGGCCACACAAAGGACTCTGAAGTAATCTGGGTGAACACCGTTAATCCAAGCTACTGCATCCCTGACTATGCTTTCATTGGTTGCAACTATTTAACCATCATCAACAACTTCAGCTTTCACACCTTGGCCAACAACGGGTCAGGTTGTAGCAATGGAACAGCCGTTGCTTACACTATCTATACCCCTACGGGTTCCCTAACCACTACGGTAAACCAAGGGCAGAGCTATCCTATCAGTTTGCAAGCGGGAACGGAACATCCGCAGTCCTTTGGGGTATGGATAGACTTTAACCAGGACAAGGACTTTGATGATGCGGGTGAATTTGTGTATGCCTCGCCCACTTCCTCCAAAGACCAGTACACCGCCACTATTTCTATTCCCACCTCTGCAACGCTGGGCGCTACCCGTATGCGGGTGAGAAGTAAGTATGACGGCACCTTTACCAATACTGAATCCTGTAGCTCAGCCCTTTACGGCGAGGCAGAGGATTACACCATTACCATAGCTCCTGCCCTACCTACCGTAGCCTGCGAGAACACGGGCTCCATCACCCGGGAGTACTGGGCGGACGTGGCGGGCACCTCCATCTCTGACATCCCCCTGGGCACCGCCCCCACCTCCACGGGCCAGCTTTCCTCCCTCGAGGCGCCCTCCTACGTGGCCGACAACTACGCCCAGCGCCTGCGGGGCTTTCTCTGCGTGCCCGCCACCGGCGAGTACACCTTCTACCTGGCCGGCGACGACCAGTGCGAGCTGTGGCTGGGCACCGGCCCCGACCCCGCCTCCCGCCAGCGCATCGCCTTCGTCAGCGAGTGGACCCACCCCCGCGAATGGGAGAAGTACGCTTCCCAGCGCTCCGTCTCCGTCACCCTGCAGGCCAACACCAAATATTACATCGAGGCCCTGCACAAGGAGGCCGGCGGGGGCGACAACCTGGCCGTGGGCTGGCTCACCCCCGGCTCCTCGGCCATCGAGGTCATCCCCGGCTCTAACCTCGCCCCCTTCCACTCCCCCGGCAACCAGCCCCCAACCGTCGCCCTCACTTCATTTGCTAGCAAGGCAACTAGCTTAGGAACTGGAAAAACATTCATTAGTCATCCTAATCCATTCTCAGACAAAGTCACTTTCCAGTTTCCTTTAAAAAAGGACGAGGAATACGCATTGAAGATCTATCATGTAAATGGCACCTTGGTCAAAAATCTCACCTCTGGTAAAGCAAAAGCGAACAGCTTAACAGAGGTGGATTGGACAGATGAAAAAATACCCGCAGGGGTTTATCTGGCGCGCCTGATTAGTGCCAATAGGATACAAACCATTCGCGTTATCAGGCAGTAATTATTGATACTCCTTAAAAGTAAAAGCCCCTTGCTCAACCAGCAAGGGGCTTTTTGTTCTGCTTTTCCCAAACAATGCTGGAAATGGCTTAGCGGTTCTATTTTCATTCTGAAGCGCCTTTCTTAATAACAGGCTATTAATGCCACGCTTTCACCATCTGGTACACCAAAGAGGCAGCCAGCTTGGCGGTTTGATGGTCCAGGTCAAACTTGGGGTTCAGCTCTACCACGTCCACAGACATGACTTTGCCTGAGCCGATGATTTCCTTCAAGAGCTGCACCACCACCGGCGGCGTAAGGCCCAGCGCGTTGGGGGCGCTTACCCCGGGGGCGTACGCGGCGGCGAACACATCCAAGTCAATGCTGAGGTACAGTTTGTCTACCTTGGCCATGAACGCCTGAAGCCGTTGCTGCACGTCTGGCGTAATGCCCCCGTGCAGGTCATCGGCTAAGATATAGTCCACCTGGCGTTCCTGGGCGGTCTGGAAAAGCTTGCGGGTGTTGCCCTGTTCCTGTATGCCCAAGCACAGGTAATGGAAGTCACGCCCGGCTGCGGCCAGGTCATCCGCGATCTGCAGGAAAGGCGTGCCCGAGCTGGAATGTTGGGCGTAACTGCGCAGGTCAAAGTGGGCATCTAAATTGATGATCCCAAGTGTCTCCTCTGGTCCTAATCGGTGGCGCAGGCCCAGAAAATGACCGTATGCCGTTTCATGCCCCCCACCCAATACAATGGTTTTGTATCCTTTCCGGAGGAGCATCTCTACTTTCCGGCCCAGTTGTTCCTGGGCCTCTTCCAGGCGCTGGTTCGCGCAGATTACATCACCGCCCCCGTACAGGTGCACGTCTTCGGGCAGATGGTCAGCGAAGCCGGACATGGCTTGCCTGATGGCGGCCGGACCGCCCGCGGCCCCTACCCGGCCCTGGTTTCGCCGTACGCCTTCATCACAACTGAAGCCCAGGAAAGCGAAGTTCCCTTCGCCATCGGTTACTTCTCTGGAAAGGTCTACCATATGCACCACCTGGTGCCACCGCAGGCCCAGTTCCCCATCCTGCGGGTCCATTCTGCCCTGCCAGGTTGTTTTATCTGATGGTTTGTACATGCCGGAAGTTACTCAATGATTTAGAAAGGTGACCTGCCCCAGGGTTATTTTTGGTTTTGCAGTTGCCCGCGCTTCCAGATGAACTGGGGTTTTAATTGGCCCTGGTGGTACAGGATTTCCTGGTAATTATCCGCTGGGAAGGCGATCATATCCGCTAAAGAAGCCGGCACCAGTTGCCCCCGGTCTTCCAACCGAAGGGCGTGGGCCGCCCGAAAGGTGATGCCGGCCAAGGTTTCTGCCAGGGTGAGTTTCTGGCCAGCGCCCAGCAAAGCAGCCTGTAGCAGCAAATCCCCCATGGGTGCTGAACCGGGGTTCCAATCCGTAGCGATGGCCACGCAAAGCCCGGCATCCAGCATCTGGCGGGCAGGCGCATAGTGCATGCCCAGCCCCAAAGAGGCTCCGGGCAAGACCGTGGCGACTACGCCTGCCTCTTTCAACTGAGCCATCTCTGGGGTGCCGCTGGCCTCCAAATGGTCGGCACTGGTAGCTTTTACTTTAGCGGCTATGCTGCTGCCGCCCGTGCTGAACTGATCTGCGTGCACGGTAAGGGCAAAGCCCAATTCCTGGGCGGCGATGAGGTAGTGTTCGGCCTCTTCTTCTGAGAAGGCGGTTTCTTCAATGAAGATATCCACCCGCTGGGCCAACCCTTGCGCCTTGACCTGGGGCAAAAGCTCTTGGATCAGGTGCTGGAGGTAAACGCCAGCCTCAGAGAATTCTGGCGGCCGCATATGGGCCGCCAAACAGGTTGGGATCAAATCAAGGGCGTGCTGGCGGTTCACCTGGTCAATGGCCTGCAACATTTTTAGCTCCTCTTCCACGGTGAGACCGTAGCCGCTTTTCACCTCACAGGTGGTTACGCCCTGGGCCAGGTGCCGGTCGCACCGGGTTTGGAGGGAGGCTACTAGGTCCGGTAAAGAAGCGGCCCGGGTTTTGGACACGGTGTCCAGGATGCCGCCGCCGCTGCGGGCAATCTCCAGGTAGCTTTTCCCCGCCACCCGCAAGGCATAGTCGTTGGCGCGCGAGCCGGCAAAACACAGGTGCGTATGGGCGTCAATGAACCCAGGTACCAGCACCAGGGGCTGATCTATTTTATGGAGGAGGTACTGGTTGGCTTCGGCTTCCTGCAAAAGCGCTTGATAAGGCCCCACCTGCACCACCTTTTCTCCTTGAATGACAACCCCTGCCTCCGCTTTTATTTCCAGTTGATCATCGGTGAGAGGTCCTGCCAGGGGTAAACCGGCCATGGTCAGGACTTGGGAAAAGGGACCTACCAGCGTGCGTGGTTCAGGAGTTGAATTCATTTGGTCAGGTTTCAGAAAGCGTGGAGAGCGGTAATTTATACCAGGCGAAGATACCCGGCTTTTGGGTTGTTTCCCGAAAAACAGACCAAAAGCCGGGTATCAAAAATCTTACTTGGGTTAAAGGCTTAAGCCAAACGTGTCGCTGTTTTCCTGGGCGGTCTCATACCCGGCATCGGCGTGCCGGAAGATACCCATGGCCGGATCATTGTGCAAGACGCGCCGGATGCAGCGGTCGGCCCGGTCAGTGCCATCTGCCACGATTACCATGCCCGCGTGCTGGGAATAACCCATGCCCACACCTCCGCCGTGGTGGAAGGAAACCCAGGTGGCCCCGCCGCTGGTATTGGCCATGAGGTTGAGCAGCGGCCAGTCAGACACAGCGTCAGACCCATCCAGCATGCCCTCGGTTTCGCGGTAAGGCGAGGCTACCGAGCCGCAGTCCAGATGGTCGCGGCCAATGACAATGGGGGCCTTCACCTTGCCCTCGCGCACCAGCTGGTTGAACAGGAGACCGGCTTTCTCACGGTCGCCCATGCCTAGCCAGCAGATGCGACTGGGCAGCCCCTGAAAGGCTACTCTCACCGCTGCCTGCTGGAGCCAATGAATCATGTGCTTGTCCTGGGGGAAAAGCTTTTTGAGGGCCTCGTCGGTTACTTTGATGTCCTCCGGGTCACCGGAAAGGGCTACCCACCGGAACGGCCCTTTGCCTTCGCAGAAAAGGGGTCTGATGTACTCGGGAACGAAGCCAGGGATCTGGAAAGCCTGGGTTTCCCCGCCCTGCTTGGCGAACTCCCGCAGGTTGTTGCCATAGTCAAAGGTGCGGCTGCCGCGGCGCTGCAATTCCAGCATGAACCCCACATGGCGGGCCATGCTTTTAAGGGAAAGTTGGCGGTATTGCTCCGGGTCGCTTTTCCGGAGGGCGAGCGCCTGGGGCAGGCACATGCCATGGGGCACGTAGCCGTTGATAGGGTCATGCGCCGAGGTCTGGTCGGTGAGAATATCTGGGGTGATGCCGTCCTGGAGGAGTTTCTCCAGCACGTCGCCTATGTCGCCCACCAACCCGATGGACACGGCCTCGCCTTTGTCTTTGGCGGCCAGGGCCAGGCGCACGGCCTCCCGGTAGTCATAGGTCATTTTGTCTATGTAGCGGGTCTCCAGGCGTTTCCTGATGCGCTCCGGGTCAATGTCTACCCCCAGAAAAGTGGCCCCGGCCATGGTAGCCGCCAGCGGTTGGGCCCCACCCATGCCGCCTAAACCGCCGCTCACCAGCAGTTTGTGGCGTAGATCCCCGTTGAAGTGAATCCGGCCGCAGGCGGCAAAGGTTTCATACGTGCCCTGTAATATCCCCTGCGTGCCAATGTAAATCCAGGAACCGGCGGTCATCTGTCCGTACATCATCAGCCCCCGCTCGCGCAGCTGGTTGAAATGCTCCCAGGTAGCCCAGTGCGGCACCAGGTTACTGTTGGCGATGAGGACGCGGGGCGCCTCGGCGTGGCTCCTGATCTTGCCCACCGGCTTGCCCGACTGGATCAGCAGGCTCTCGTCCTCTTCCAGGGTGAGCAACAGCTCAACAATCTTTCGCGCATCCTGGGGGGTACGAGCCGCTTGCCCTATGCCCCCGTACACCACCAACCGTTCCGGGTCTTCGGCCACTTCCTCGCTCAGGTTGTTCAGGAACATTCTGAGCGCGGCCTCTGCCTGCCAGCTTTTGGCGTGCAGCTGCGGACCCCGGGGCGCCAGGTACATGGGGTGGTTGGCGTAGGTCTGAATGAACTGGTCTGTTGTGAGCGCAGACGGAAGGGCTACGTGGGGTTGGGCAAGGGTATCCATAGACGAAGCTTCTGAGGGTTAAGGGTACAAGGCAGAAGGAGCCAAAAAGTTCTTTAAGATACTAAATAATCTTTACAGGATGCCACTTCTTAAGAGGAAATTGCTCCTCTCCTGAAAAGGACCCGGTTTTTGGATTCTAACGTAAAACCAGGAGGTTCTGGTGGAAGCTTTCCCGGATAAGGATAGGGTAAAAAGAAGGTACTTGCGGCGTGGCCTTCTTCCCTCGCGCCAGGCCAGTGCCTCCCGCCTCCAGGCCATGCAGGAAGTTGAGCACCTCTTGGCGGGCTGCCGCGTAAAACTCAGGGAGAAAGACTACCTTTGTGGCTGGAACTATGGAAGAACAGAAAAATAATCCACTGCACGGCAAAACCCTGGAGATGATTCTGGTGCAGTTGGTAGACCACTACGGATGGGAAGAACTGAGTGAGCGCATCAGGATCAACAGCTTTACCCATGACCCCACCATCAAGTCAAGCCTCACGTTTCTGCGCAAAACGCAGTGGGCGCGCCAGAAGGTGGAAGACTTGTACGTGCGCACCTTTGCCTGAGGCGTCCTTTTTTCCAGCGCCCGCCCCCTCCTGCGGGGCGTATTCTTAGCAGGGCACGTATCGTATTCAGAATCAGCAACCACATGTCAACAGATAACAGCATCCGGCTTAACAAATTCATCAGCGACTCGGGCTTCTGCTCGCGCCGGGAGGCCGACCAATACATAGAAGAAGGCCGCGTGACCATCAACAACCGCGACGCCAGGAAAGGCGCCACCGTGAAACCCGGCGACAAAGTAGCCGTGGACGGCGAGCCCATCAAGGCGAAGAAACCGAGTGACCGGCCCATTTACCTGGCCTTCAACAAGCCCACCGGCATCACCACCACCACTGATTCCAAAGACAAGAAGAACATCATTGACTTCATTGGTTTCCCCAAGCGCATCTTCCCTATTGGCCGTTTAGACAACGCCTCTGAAGGGCTTATCTTCCTGACCAACGACGGCGACATCGTGAACAAGATCCTCCGCGCTGACAACAACCACGAGAAGGAATACGTGGTGATGGTGGACAAACCGGTGACCGAGGAGTTCATCAGGCAAATGAGCAACGGTGTGCGGCTGTTTGAGGGGATGACCAAAAAGTGCTTTGTGCAACAGCAGGGCCATAAGGTATTCCGGTTGGTGCTCACCCAAGGCTGGAACCGCCAGATCCGGCGCATGTGCGAGGCCCTGGGCTACAAAGTGGAAAAGCTCAAGCGCGTGCGCATCATGAGCGTGAAGTTAGACGATCTGCCCACCGGCCACTGGCGTTACCTTACCCTGGAAGAGATCAAATCCATCAATGAACTGGTGGCCGGCTCTTCCAAAACCGAGGAAGCCTCTTCCAAAGCCCGGGAATCTTCTAAAGCCGTCAAGAAAACCGCCGACGAAGAGTACGAAGACCTGCTCACCGATGAGGAGTTTGGGGTGAAGGTGCACAGCGTGAAGAAATCTGCGCCCAAAGAACCCCGTGAAGCCCCCTTGCGCGATCCTAAACTTCGCCGGGCCGAGCGGTTCAGCAAACCCAAAGCAGATGGTGACGGACCTGCCAAGGCAGACCAGGCCTCAACGGGCAAACCCATGCGCAAGACAAAACCGGCCAGCGGCAAAAACCTGAAGACCAAATCTGAGCACGTTTCCAAGAAAACCGACCGGTCGCCCAAAGGCTCACTCGCGCCCAGGAACGCCAAACCCGGTGCGGGCAGAAAACCGAAACCCGGTGGCAGCGAAGGCTCCAAGAGAACGGCTGGCACCCGCGGCAAAGGCCGCCGCTAGTCTAAAGCATCAATTCAATCCACTTTCTTTGGGCTGGAACGGAGGGATTTGGGTTTGTTTTTATTAAAACGCGCCCGAATCCCTTCTTCTGTTTTGGCGAGCCCGGAATGACTATGAGGGGGTTTTCCCCTAACCGGAGAAGAGAACCCATTTCTTAGCCCTTTTCCCAAAAACAGGACAAAATCTGCTGCTAACAAAGAAATCCTACCATTGCCTTAACCAAACCGGGATCAGCCCGAAGGTTTCAGGCTTCTTTCCTAAAAAGAACATTGAAACAGAGCCTGACGAACTGCCGGCAGGTTTAGGCTCTAAGGAAGTTGCGGCTTCCGGCAAGAAACCCGTTCTTCGTGCAGAGAGAACCTACCCTAATCCCGTTCCCTATGGCCCTGACCGCTTACGAAGAAAGAATTCTGCTGGAACTTCAGGAGTGGAAGCTGCAAATGCAGAAGGAACCGTCGCTCATGAACCACCTTTCCAGGGGCATGCAGCAGAAACTGAACAGCTATATCCCGGAGAAGGTACACCAGGCTCTTACCGCCACCATCAAGCAAATGATCAGGGCAGTGCTGTTTGGGGCCACCCACACCACGGGCAAGACCCTGGCTCCAGTCACGCTGGAACAGAAAGAGGCGACGGTGCTGGACCGCATCGCCTTCTACAAGAAAACCGCCGCCGCCGAAGGGGGCATCACTGGGGCGGGCGGCTTTTTGCTGGGCCTGGCCGATTTCCCGCTGCTTTTAGGAATCAAGCTGAAAATGCTCTTCGACATTGCGGCGCTGTACGGCCACTCCGTGGATGATTACCGCGAGCGGCTCTACCTCCTGCATATCTTTCAACTGGCGTTCAGCGGGCAGCAGCAGCGGCGCGAGGTGTACGGGCAAATAGCAGATTGGGAAACTAAGAAAGACCACCTGCCCCAGGACATCCATGAGTTTGACTGGCGCACTTTCCAGCAGGAGTACCGTGACTACATTGACCTGGCCAAGATGGCCCAACTCATCCCCATCATTGGGGCTCCGGTGGGTGCAGTGGTCAATTACCGGTTGCTGCAGAAACTGGGCACCACCGCCATGAACGCCTACCGCATGCGGTGGCAGGAGACAAGGCTTTTACAATAAGTAACCTCATAGGCCCACCCGCCAGAAAGGCCTTCTCCTTTTGCCCCAAACCTGCAGCACCT
This sequence comes from Rufibacter glacialis, assembly GCF_008271745.1. Lineage (GTDB taxonomy): Bacteria > Bacteroidota > Bacteroidia > Cytophagales > Hymenobacteraceae > Nibribacter > Nibribacter glacialis. The sequence goes on from NZ_VKKZ01000025.1 coordinate 126,971, forward strand.
TTGCAGCCAAATTATTTTGAATCGCCTCTGATTTCTTAAAAACAGTCACTTTTCGGCCCTACCTCCCTTATTTGAGGCTCCTTGGTTTTATCCAATTACCAGGCCATGCAACCAACTTTTCCTAAGCACGTTGCTATGAGCACTCTGAAACAGTTTGGCCTGATTTCTGAGTATGTACCTACGCCCCTAAACCTTACCTCTATGAGACAACTACTTTCATGCAGCCTGGCTACCGCAGCCCTGCTTTTATTCAATTCCTGCGCTACCAATCCGGTTACCGGGAAAAAGAACCTCAACTTCATGTCTGAAGAACAAGAGGTGGCCCTGGGCCTGCAATCTGACCCGCAGATTGTGGCGCAGTTCGGGCTGGTGGAGAACCCTGCCCTGCAGCGGTTCATCCAGGAGAAAGGCACCCAGATGGCGTCCATCTCGCACCGGCCTAACCTTAAATACCAGTTCAAGATCGTGGACTCCCCCGTACTCAACGCCTTTGCCGTGCCCGGTGGGTTTGTGTACTTTACCCGCGGCATTATGGCGCACTTCAACAGCGAGGCGCAGTTTGCCGGGGTGTTGGGCCATGAGATTGGGCATATCACTGCCCGGCATTCGGCGCAGCAGCAAAGCAAATCTACCCTAGCGCAGGTCCTGCTCATGGGTGGTATGATCGCCTCTCCTACCCTGGCGCAATACGGCAACGAGTTGTCTCAGGGCGCGAGCCTGCTTTTCCTCAAGTTCGGGCGTGATGACGAGCGCCAGTCAGATGAACTGGGCGTGGAATACTCCACCAAGATTGGCTATGACGCCACCCACATGGCCGACTTTTTCCAGACCCTGCAACGGCAGTCGCAGCAGAGCGGCCAGGAGGAATTGCCTAATTTCCTTTCCAGCCACCCCAACCCCGGTGACCGGTACAACACGGTGCACCAACTGGCGGCCCAATGGAAAACCCAAACCAATGCCACCAACCTTAAGGAAGGCCGTGACAGTTACCTGCGCATGATTGACGGCTTGATCTACGGCGAAGACCCCAAGCAGGGCTTTGTGGAGAACAGCATATTCTACCACCCAGAGCTGAAGTTCCAGTTCCCTATCCCGGCGGGTTGGCAACACCAAAATACGCCCCAGCAGGTACAGATGGCGCCGCAAGACGGCAAGGCCATGATGTTCCTGCGCCTGGCCCAAGGTACCTCTCTGCAAGCAGCGGCCCAAAAAATGCTTACTGATAACCAACTGCAGGCCATAGAGTCTAAGCAGGTGACCGTGAATGGATTGCCTGCGCTGGCGGTGATCGCGCAACAGGCGCCCCAACAACAGCAGCAACAGCAGGCCCAGCAGCAGCAAGCGCCCCCCATTCAGGTGTTGAGTTACTTTATCCAGCACGGGGGCAACATCTACAACATCACCGGGGTGACTGCCGCTACTACGTTTAATGCCTATTTCCCGGCTTTCAGCGCCACCGCGCAGAACTTCAAGCCGCTCACCGACCCAGAGAAAATCAACCGGAAGCCAGAGGTGGTGAGAATCAAAACCATAAGAACGCCCACCACCCTGCAACAGGCGCTGAGAACCTACAACGTTCCTGACAAACGGATGGAAGAAATGGCAATCCTGAACGGCATGACCCTAACTGACCGCCTGGAAGCCAACACGCTGATCAAGGTGATAGAAAAATAAGCCTTAAATAATCAGGCATTCACCAAAAGAGCCACTCCTGTGAAAAGGGGTGGCTCTTTTGGTTTGGCATATTCTCAGTTCCTGAAATTCTGGGTGATCATGAGGCGCCGGTCACTGCCTTGCAGAACACCAATGCCCACCCGCCCGAACCGGTCGCGGAGGATGTTGGCCCGGTGGCCGGGTGAATTCATGAGTCCGTTGTGGGCAATCTCCAAGGTAGGAGCCAACGCCAGATTTTCTCCCGCCAGCCGGAAGGGTACTTTGGCTTTTCTGATGCGGTCAAAGGGACCATAACCCTCTGGCGTGTAGTGGGAGAAATAGCCGCGCCGGAACATGTCTTCTGAGTGCAGGCGGGCCACCCGCCGCAAAGATGTGTCAGCGGCCAAAGGGGCCAGATTGGCTTTGGCCCGCTCCTGGTTCAGCAAGGTGAGCATTTCGGCTTCCAAGTCAGGGCGGGGTTTCATGGAGGTGACTTTATAGGGCAATTGGATGACCTCGTCAGATCCCGGCCGTACCGTCAGTTTGCTCATGGTACGGTTCAGCGCTTTGTCAAAGACGGGAGAGAGCGCCATCTCGGCTTTTTCTGCGTACCTGGAAAACCGGGGCGCGAAGGCGCTGCCCTGCACCTCGTCCTGTACCCACAGGGGCAGCGGGAAAGCCGTCAGGAGCACCACCACCAGCATGCCCGTCACCAATCCGCTCAGGAACCCCGGCAGCAACCCTAGTACCTGGTTGCCCTTGTGGGCATGCACCCTGGCGGGAAGCCTGGAAATAGCCCAGGTACCCAGAGCCTGCAGCAGCACACTGGCCAGAACCGCCACCAGAAAAAAGGAGATAGGCAAAAGCCAGAGCTCGTTCCAGTCAAACACCTTTCCCAGTCCTTCGGCCACCAGCGGGTAAAGGCTCAACCCAATGAGCAGGCTCCCCACCCAGCGCACCAGGTCCAGCACACCGTAGATAAAGCCCCGGTGCCATCCCGTGAAAAGGCTGGTGGCCATGATGAACAGAAGCAGTAGGTCTACAAAATTCATAGAATGGGGATTAGATCTGTGGGAGGATAGGTTCCGGGGAATCCTGCCTGCTTCCTTTTACCGGCCCATTCTGTATTCTGTTACCGGCTTCCTTAGGTTTCTGCGCGGGAAAACTACTGAATTCCACCTCTTTTACGTGGGGCTGCGTATACCCTCTCCCACCTGAACCAATCTTTATCTTATGACCAAGCCAGAAATAATACACGACGCAGATGACCTCCGTTTCTATGCAGACCTGAACGGCGAAGAAGCAGAGCTCACGTATTCCCTCACAGACAAGGAAGAACTGGACTTAGACTACACCTACGTACCGGAAGAACACCGGGGCCAGGGCATTGCCGACCAGTTGGTGAACACCGCCCTGGAATACGTGAAGCAGAACCAGCTGACTTTTGTGGCCTCCTGCCCCGTGGTGGAAGCCTACGTGAAACGGCACCCGGAATACGAGCCCTTCATGGTTCAATACTAAGCGCTTTCCTCCGTAACGGTGCGTCCCGGTTTCCGGGTTATTTTGCAGAATTGCCCGGTAAACCGGGACGCACCGGTACTATTCCTCCTTCCTTGGAATTTACCCCCAGTCCAACTACCGCTGTGGGCCATTGCCGTATTCAACCGGACCTTGCCTGCTACCAGAGGACTTCCCAGCCGGTTCAGGTCCAAATACTGGTTTTATCGGCTTGCTACTTGCCTCTTCCTTAGTACCTTCGCCGGGCCAAAGGGCGTACTTTTACCGCATGCACACCATTACCATCATTGGAGCCGGGCTTATAGGCGGTTCTGCCGCATTAGACATCAGAAAAGCAGGGTTCGCGCAGGAACTTATTGGGGTGGAACAGAACCCTGAGAATGCCACCCGCGCCGTGGAATTAGGCCTGGTAGACCGCGTGCTGCCGCTGGAACAGGCCGCTACCCTGTCAGATCTGATCCTGGTAGCCATTCCGGTTACCGCCATTCAGCAATTGCTGCCTTCCCTGTTAGATTTGGTGCCGCCGCACACGGTAGTCATTGACCTGGGCTCCACCAAAAGCCTTCTGTGCGAAGCCGTGAAAACGCACCCCAACCGCGCGCAGTTCGTGGCCGCGCACCCCATTGCCGGTACGGAGAACTCGGGCCCTGCCGCCGCGCTGGAAGGTTTGTACCAGGGCAAGATGAACATCATCTGTGAGAAAGAGCTTTCCTCGGCCCACGCCCTCTCCACTGCGGAGGAGTTATTTTCCCTACTGGGTCTGAAAACCATTTACATGCAGCCCGAGGAGCACGACAAGCACGTGGCCTACGTGTCGCACCTCTCGCACGTGAGCTCGTTTCTGCTGGGCTTGACCGTACTGGACGTGGAGAAAGACGAGCGCAATATCTTCGCCCTGGCCGGCTCTGGGTTTGCCTCTACGGTACGCCTAGCCAAGAGCTCTCCTGATATGTGGGCACCCATTTTTGAGCAGAACGCCCATTTCCTGAGCCACGCCCTGGAAGAATACATCAAGCACCTGCAGCACTTCCAGCAGTGCCTCCAGAACGGCCAAACCGACCAGCTTTACCAGATGATGCAGCAAGCCAACCAGATCAGACCTGTGCTGGACGGTATCGCCCAGATTGCGCCCGGGAAGTAAGCATTTAGGAGCCTTTTTATCGAAAACAGCCCGGAAAAGTCCTTTCCTTCTGCGCCTTTCCTTAGCCGAGGAAGGTTCCTGGTTAAGCCATAGCCTCAGTTGCCTTTTAGGCCTGTTTTATCAAAAACAGCTTTGAAAAGCCGCCTTTCCTCCTTCCCCAAATGGGGGTTTCAGCTGTGTTTTTCTGATTTCAGGCGTTTTTGCTGGATCAGCTTTTGGTAGGTGGCCATCAGCGTGTGCTGCGGGAAACCCAGGTAATACATGACCAGAATGAGGGAGAATACCAGTTGCAGCCGGATTACCCCGTTCTCCAAGTATTTTCGAGCCGAGGAGATTACGCGTTGCGGCAGCACCACAAAAGTCGTCTTCCGGTGCAGGCGCCACACAATCTCCTGGTCTTCCATCACCCGCAGCGTTTCTTGGAACCCGTTCACTTCCCAGAAAAGCGCCCGTTCCACAAACAGGCTCTGGTCCCCGAACCGGAAAAACGTAGTAGTCAGCCGCGTACACCAGCCCATGAGCTTCAGAAACCAGTGGGGGTGGTCAAATTCAAGCCGGAAACAGCCCGCTTTTTTCCCTGCTGCTATTGGTGTAAGAATGGCCGCGGCAAAGTCGGCGGGCGGGTACGTGTCGGCGTGCAGGAAGTACAGCACCTGGCCGGTGGCCTGCCGGGCGCCTTCGTTCATCTGGCGGGCTCGGGAGGTATGCTGGCTTGTAAGAACGGTGGCCCCCGCTGCCTGGGCTAGGGCGGCCGTGCCATCAGGGCTCTGGGCATCTACCACCAGAATCTCGGTGGGAATTCCCTGGGTCTGGGCCCGCAGGTACGTCACCAGGTGGGCAATGCCCCTGGCCTCCTGAAACGTGGGAATGATGATGCTGAGGGTCATGCTGGAAGGTGTGGTCCTAGGCGCGCCAGGCGAAAGCCACCGGGCGCCGCTTCTGAAGGTACGAAACTTTTCTGCCTCCGTATTTCCCCTGAATTCACTAAATAAGGCCAAAAATCACCTCATTTCGCCTTACGGGACTTAACCTCGGCCCTGCCAGCCCGTACGTTTCATGGGAACACCTATTTACACCACTTAATCTGCAACACGATGGCTCTCACTGATTTTCTGAACAAGATCAAAAAAGAATGGGAAGTACTGAAGGGGGAGAACTCCAAAGACAAGTTCTTCTACAACGAGAACACCTACCCAGATGAAGCCACCGCGCAGCGGGAATTCGCGCGCACCAAAGAGAAACTGTTTAACGTGAACAGCTGGTCTTTGCTCACGGGCATCAACTCCACCTTCCAGCTTTTTGATGCGCAGGGAAACCCCTCAGACGCGCCCAGAATCCAAGAGGGCGATTACATGCAGATCATTTTACCCGCCACCTCTATTGAGAACTGGGTGACCGCCATTGAGGTGACGGAGGAAGAAGAAGCCGCCCAATTGGTGGTGCGCCCCTGCCCCAAACCCGAGGCGCAGAAAAACGACCAGGAAGGCAATGAGGTGAAGCATTTCTTTTCTGAAGAGGCGACCAGTACGTTCAGGGTGGTGCGCGAGGGCACCAAGATCATGGGTATGGAGATAGGCCGCAATGAGGTCATCAACAACACGGGAGAACAGGCCGGTAACCGCCCTATCCTGAACACGCTCATCTCAGAAGGCGGCTGGGCCGGATTCCAGGCTTTGCAATGGGATAAGATCACGCGGTACTACGTGCACCTGGAAGAAGCGAAGGCATAACTGGGCAGCTAGTTGCCTAATGGGCTCCCTTAGTTGGACACCGCTCTCCCGCCTATAATAATGCCCAGGTTCAAGCCCCAGGAGGTGAGTTTCCGGTTCCAGTGCACCAACCCTCCCACGCTCACGCCAATGTTTTTCTCATAGTTGCTACTACTCCCCTGGGTTCCCAGTTTTATAGGAAAAAAGGCAAAATCGGCTTGGGCGGTCCCTCCTAACATGAGGTAGGTTCTGGTATCATAGGTTAAACCTGTGGAGCCCCACCAGCCGCTGGAAGGCGTCTGCGTGATGTTGTAAGGCATATCATATTTGACAAACGAAGGCCCCACAAAGAAAGACCCAAAGGAAGTCTTGCCCATGCTGGCTATTTTCCCCACAGAAAAGTAGAACCCGCCTAGTTCATGAATAGGCCTTTGTTCATCTCTGTACTTTAGCCCGGAAAGGTGCCGGTCTGTAAAACTCAACCCGTATAGACCGGTGGAAAAATCCAGGAGGTTCTCCTTGCTTCCCGTTTTGATAGAGCCAGTAATAGAAAGCTGGAAGATATAGGTTTGATCTGAGGCAAGAGGTACCGTGCTGCTTACCTGAAAATACAGCCGTTGCAAAGCTGTGGAGGTAGAATCCTGGGCAGAGACAACCTGGATACTACAGAACCATAAAAACACAAGCAGGCTAGGCTTCATCTATTCCTTGTTTGGTGAAACGCATGGAAAAGGCAGGTGCTTGGCGGTTATTCCTTTTTGGCAGAAAATCGATCTCCTCTTGAAATCTCTTGGTTTAAAACCAGCTAAACCAAGAGGCACTACTTACCCTGGCAAAAGGCAAACTAACAACAGAAGCAGGAACTCACTTCTTTTTAGGGCCCAATTTCCCTACCAGAAAGTTCAGGTTCAGGCCTCCGTTGGGCATTTTGCTATTGTAGTTGAACACGCCTCCAATACTCAGGCCAAAGGCATGGTTGGCCGCTAGAACCATATCACCTCTAATGCTCCAACCAGGCAGCCAATACGTCCTGACGTCATATTCATAATAGCTACTGTTGAGAATACCTCCCCACCCGCCGCTGGTCACTGTTTTGATATTGTGTGGCATCTGGTACCGCACCAGCGAAGGTCCGGTGGAAAGGGAAAGGGCGATTCTTTGGTGGACGTCCCTGGATTTTCCTACGGTGAGGTTGAGTTCCTCCACGTTGTGCATGGGCAGGTTGCTGCCATACCAGGCCGTATTCTTCAGCTGCCCATCATCGGTTTCCTCATATCCGTGGCTGTAGCTCCTCAGAGCCAGGAGGTAGTTCTGCCGGGTTTCTACCACCAAAGAACCGTTTACCACCCAATGCGATGCCTTGGTAACAGGAATAGCAGCGCCTGCCATGAGGTAAAATTTCCTGATAAGCACAGAATCCGGGGCCGTTTGCCCCCTAGAAGAAAGGCTATAAAGAAGAAGAAGGGCAAAAAAGGCGGAAGTTTTCAAGGCTTATCCAGTTTGAGTACACGCATATACTTCCTCACCCCATCAGCCAAGCGCTCTACAAGATAGCGTTTTTCCACCCAAAACCTATCATTCCCAATAAGTTAGCTTATTGCACCACCCGCAACAAGAGGAGCGTTTAGAGGCTGTTTTCAGAGAAACATTCCTCAAAGGCACGACTTCTCCTGCTCATTTAATCATAAACTGCCGCCAAAAGCTTCTGCAATTCCTGGAACAGCACCGCATTTCCCTCCTGCCGGTACTCCTTCAACTGCTCCTGAAAACGCGGCACCTCATACAGGAACGCCTTCAGGCCGTCTGGGGTGAATTCAGGGAAGTAGCGACCGAAGCCTAGTTTCTCCACGTAAGCGGCATTCAGGTACTGTTCAAACTGTTTGGGAATGGGCACCGAGCAGATGGGTTTGCGCAGGTACACCGCCTCACTCAGCAAAGAAAAGCCCCCATTGGCTACCACGGCCTTGGCCGAAGCCAGGTCCTGGATAAACCCGTCTTCGCTGAAAGCCTTTAGGTAGACGTTGCCGTGCTGCTCTTCTTTGTTGAAGCCATAGACATAGAACGTTTCCTGCGGCAGCGCCTGCAATACCTGCAACAGGTTTTTCTGGTTCGTGCTGGACTGGTACACCAACACGTGGTTTCCCTGCCGGGGCATAGCTTGGAGAATAGCCTCCCGGATGATGGGCGGCACCACCGTGGTCTTCTCCTTGCAGGGAACGGCTTCAAAAAACGAGGCCACCAGATAATGCGCCGAGCGCGGCACCTTTGCCTTCACCACGCTCTTGGCCACCTGGTAACTGCCTTTCCACTCGGGCAGGACGGGGATGTCCAGTTGGCAGCGGTTGATCACCTGCATGTTGTCTATGCTGATGATGGGCAGGCCGTGGTGCTTCGCGAAGAAATAGCTGAACGACTCAAAATCAGAGATCACTACCTGGGGGCTGAACTGTTCCATGAGTTCGCGGTAGCGGGTGAAGTTCATCTTGAGGCTGGCCGGAGCCGTGCGCAGCGTGAGCATAGCGGTGTTCACGGTAGAAACGGCGGCGTTGCGGTAGGCAATGTGGAAGCCTTTGATCTCGTGCACCCGCCCCGGAAACGCCTGGTGCAGGAATTGGAAAGCGCGCGCACTGGACACCACCTGCACGTCATGCCCCTGCGCCAGCAGAAACGAGATGATCACCTTGCTGCGGGTGGCGTGGCCCATGCCCTCACCGGGTACTCCGTATAGAATTTTCATGCTTAGGAAGAAAGGTTAACAGGGTGGGTAGCCTCCCGGAAGGCCTTGCGCAACACCCCTGACAAAGAAAACAAATAGGCCAGCAACAACCCCACCCCAGACCCTAAGGTGACGTCCAGTTCTGAGTGCACGCCCAGCGCCACCCGTGACAGGCATACCAGCACCGCCCACACCAAAGGCAGAGCCAACCACGGCCGGTGTCTGCGCGGTACCTGCAGACCCAACCACATGGTGAGCAACGAGCCCAGCAGGAAGGCATTCTGGGAATGGCCAGATGGGAAGGAATATCCGGCTTCGTTCACCCAATGCTCCAGCACCAACGGCGAGATCTGGGCGTACTTTTCGGGCTCCTTTTTCAAAAACTCGGCTAAATAAGCCCGGCGCGAGGGGGCATCCTGCAGGTAGAAGGTATCCAGCAAAGAGGCTTCCTCCCCTTTGGGCCCCAACAGGAACTGGTGGCTGGGGCGCGGCACATGGGCCAAAGGCTTGATGACGTACTCGTTCAGCAAGGCCATGCTGCCCAAGGTGGCCAGCAGAAACAAAAAAGCGACGGTAAAGGATTGCACCCGCAATTTAAGGCCGGCCTGCCGTTTGGCTACCAATAAACACAGCAGCACGCCTAGCACCGGCGTGCCGTACACGCCCCCAGACTCCGACAAGGCGTACCAGAAAAGGGTATCCGGGTCATGTTGCAGGTAACCGCTGAACGAGACGGGTAAGAGCCAAACCAACAGCACCATCAATAGCCAACTTGCGCCGGTGAGCAGCAAGGCAAACCTGTTCAGGCCGTAGTGTTTCCTCATAGGTGAAGCTTCGCGGAAAAGGGGATGAATGATTGGCTACAAAAGGGCAAGATACGGTTTTGCTACATGATACCTAGCTTTTCTCCTGCACCCTTCCCTGCTCCAGCCGCAGCACCTTGGTCACACAGTTGGGGATCTCGGCCGGGTAATGGGTCACGTACAGCAAAGTGGTGGAACTATGGGCGCAGATGGCCTCTAACAGCTGCTTGAACTGGTGCTGTTGCTGCGGGTCAAGGCCCTGGCAGGGCTCGTCCAGGATGAGCAGCGGCGGATGTTTGATGAGCGCCCGGGCCAGGAGGCAAAGCCGTTGCGTACTGGCTGAGGTCTGACGGAGCTTGGTACCGGCGTGCTGGGCAATTTCCAACAGCTCTAACCAGCGCATGGCTTTCGCTTCTTGCTGAGGCTGGCTTTCTTTGAACAAGCCCAACGTGTCATATAGCCCAGACTCTACCACCTGCAGGCAAGTGTTCTGGTACGGAAAAAACTGGAACAGCTCCGGCGACACGAACCCGATCTTCTTTTTCAAGTCCCAGATGGTTTCACCGGTTCCGCGCCGGCGGTCAAACAGCGTGATGTCCTGCGCGAACGCCTGCGGGTTGTCGCCGTTGAGCAGACTCAGCAGCGTGGTTTTGCCCGAGCCGTTCGGGCCCAGCAAAGCCCATCGCTCGCCGGGGAATACCAACCAATTCACCCCGTCCAGTACGGTCTTGTCGCCGTACCGGATGGTCACATTTTTCAGGTCCAGAATGGTCTGGAATGAAGTAGGCACCGGTGCAGATTCAGCGAGTAAGTTGGCAATCTCCGCCGCCTGGCGCTCAGGGTCTTCGCTTAGATGCGTGGCCCGGGGGATAAACTCTTCTTTGGTTTGCGTGGATAGGAGGCGGCCCTGCTGAAGCACCGCCACATGGGTGATTGCCTTGGGTATTTCCAGCGCCGAGGTAGCCATGACCACCGTGATGCCAGAGGCGGTAATCTCGGCTAGTATTTCTTCAAAATGGGCGCGAGCTTCTCCGTCCAGACCCGTAAGGGGCATATCCAGGAGCAGCAATCTGGGGTTCCGCAGCAGGGCTGCCGCCAGCAGCAACCGCTTGGTCTCGCCATTGGAGAGTTTAATCAGTTGCTGGGAGCCTAGCTCCGCTAACCGGAATGTCTGAACCAGTTTCTCGCGAGTCCAAACCGGACTTTCCTGCGCCGGGGCACCCAGCGCCTCCAGGTACTGGTCTACTGTGGGGGCGTCTGCCGCGTCTGCCGCGTGGTACCGCTGCTGGTAGTAAAAGTCTGCTGTGTTGGAAGAAACGTTTCTGAAGGAGTGCTTCTGCCCCACTTCGGCCACCAGGTTCTGGAAAGAGAAGAAAACATCTGGTTTAGGGTGCGTTTTCAGAAAATCGTCATAGAAACCGTATACCACGTTCCCGCCCACAATGCTCAACCTACCCGCCATGGCCTGGAGCAAACTGGTCTTGCCCGCGCCGCTTTCCCCTACCAGCGCCCAGTGCTGCCCGCGTTTTACTTCAAAATCCAGGTTGGTGAACAAGAGCTGGTCCCGGTGCCAGGCGGTGACGTTCTGGAAGGAAAGAAAAGAAGAAGTCATACGAGCTTTACTGATTCAGGTACCCAAGCCGAAGCCCATGGAGTGGGAAATTTACTACTCCAAGGGTGGCTAATCAAGTTTATTGTCAGCCTTTGTCTATAAAACAAATCCGGCCTGCTTTGGGAAAAGCAGGCCGGATTCAGGACAGATAGGTGCCTAGAAAAACACAGGATTTAGTACTGCAGGAAGCGCATCACCCAGTTCTCCTTTTGGGTTTTCCGTATTTAATTGTCCCCTGCAAGGGCAGAATAGTAGGATAGGTGAACGTTCTAACCCCATAAGGTCACCCCCAGGTTGCCCATTGGCTAATGGCAGTAGGACAAGAGGAAAAAAATCCAATCCTTCTACTTCACCTAGGCTCCCCCCTACTTACACTGACAACGCGTCCACATACACTTTCCCAAACCTGTCTGTCACTTCTATTTTGATTTGCTTGGCTCCCGCTGATGGCTTGGCCCAGAACAAATGGTCTGTAAGCGTAGTATCCACGAATTTATGTTTGGCGGGTAGATCAGGTCCGGCATGCAGCTGCACAGAGAGCGGGTCATACCCCATTTCCTGCTTCATCTCGCCTTTGCGCACACCGTCTTCAAACCAAACCACTTTCCAGGCTGAGTCCCAGTTCCAGACATTGGCCACCACTTCCTCGGGGCGTTCTTTCACTGTTCCCTTGGGGTACATCCTGAACTGGTGTTCGCGGTCATGCCCTACAGATTTGTAATACCATTTCATTTCTGAGCCGTCCACCTCGTACACGCCGTAGCCGCTGGGGGAGCCGTCTGTGCAAATAGGGCCCGTCCACCAGGCGCCGCACACCGCACCATGGGTGTGTTCTATGATGTCGCCCTCTATCACCTTTTCACAGATGTGCGTATGGCCCGACATGATGTGCGCTTTGAAAGGTTTGAGCAACCGGTACAATTCCTTACGGTTAGACACCACCCCGCCCAGCGAATCGTCTTTCAATCTGGCCCTTCTTTTCTCCCCGCTGTTCACCGGAATATGCACGGACACCACCACCATGCTGCCTGGCTTCACGTAGGCCAGATCCTGCTCCAGCCATTGCAGCTGTTTTTCTGTGAGGTAGCCAATGTACCGTTTGGCCGTGCCAAGGAAGAAGACATCATCCAAGACCACGTAATGCACCTCGCCCCGGTTGAAGGAATAATACGTTGGCCCAAACAGCTTTTTAAAGGTTTCAGCAGACCCTTCATCCGTACGGGCCGTCAGATCCATGTCATGGTTCCCGATCACCTGGAAAAATGGAATACTGGAGACTTCCACCGCTTTCTTGTAGTCTTCAAACAACTCAAACTTATCCCATACCAGATCACCGCACCCAATACCATGGAAGAGCGAGTCTTGGCCGTACCCATCCACCAGTTTCTTCAGATCATGGGCCGAGGTCTTGACCAGCTCATCCGCGTCATTCTTATTGATCATCTGGGGGTCTGCCCACACCACAAAATTATGTCTGGTATCATCTTGCGGCAGTTTCTGCAACTCAAAATCAGCGGTAAAACTGGATTTGCCTTTGGGCATTGGTTTAAAGAATTGAGCCACACCTTTCTCCTGCGGAATGGCATAGCCCCTGGGCACGGAGAGGTACACAAAATCAGCGGAAGTATTGCTTTCCAGGCTGTATTTCCCGGCTTTGTCTGTGGTTACCAACGTATGGCCATCAGTTACCACCACCCCGGCAACCCCTTTGCCGCCGGACTGTACTTTTCCTTTAATGGCAATAAGCGAAAGTCCGGTTTTCTGATCAGTGGATTTGCCAAGGTTCTGGGCTTGTACGGCACCAATGGGCAAGGTGATTCCTACCCCTAAGGTACCAAGGCTTTGGAGGAATTTTCTTCTAAACATGAAGGTATGGGATGATTAAGAGAAAGTATTTTGGAGTAGTTCAGGCAAAACCTGACGGGATCCTGGCTTCTTTTGCCGCTTACGTATGAGGGGTGATTTAATGGATTCAGGCAATAAACGGAAGTAGCCCCTGGTAGAAAACTGATCTAGTTGGCTACAAGGCCTTTCCAGAAGGACAAAAGGGAAAGGAGGTTTGAAAAAAGAAATGAAAAAGATATGATATGGTGAACAGATAATAGGAGAGTTCACAAAATTGAAAAATGTCAGAAGGAAAAAAGGGAACGCAGAGGAAGAAGGATTGTTTTAGGGTTCACCTTTCCTTTTATGCTTCCTTTTCGGTTGATTTCTCCTGAGGCCAAGGGTTATTTGGTTTTCAGCTTCTTTACCTTTTCCAGCAGGATCTCGGGCTCGTTGGTAGTGATAAAGTCAGCCCTGCGTTCCAGAAGCCAGTCCATCATCTCTGGGGAATTCACAGTCCAGGCGTTCACGGTTAGACCAAGGCGGTGGGCCTCCTTTATCCAGTGTGGGTTCTTTTGCAACACGGCCAGGTTGTAGTCAAGCCCATATAGGTTGTCTTTGGCCAGTTCAGCAGGGGCTTTTTCTCCGTTCAGGTACGCCACCTTGGCATACGGCTCCAGTTCCAGCACTTTCTTCAGGATGTCATAGTCAAAGCTGATGTAATCCACCCAGCCCTGGGCCTGGTGTTTCTGCACCAGTTCCACCACTTTTTGCGCCAAAGCCTGTCCGCGTGCTTTACTGATGGCCGAGGGCTTGATCTCCAGAATCAACTTGGTTTTGTTTTGGTTAAGCCCGGTTAACAGATAGGCCTTTAAGGTGGGCAGATATTCTCCGTTAGGTAACTTCAGTTTGGCCAAATCTGCAGCCGGGGTTTTCTCGATATGAATGCCGTTCACGTCGTGGTCATGGTGCACAAACAGCACTGAGTCTGATGACATGTGCACGTCAAACTCACTGCCGGCGCAGCCTAACCTGATAGCGTGTTGCAAAGCACCAATAGAATTCTCAGTGGCCCCGGTATTTTTGAAGGCGCCCCGGTGGGCAATGACGCCGTTGGCTAAGAACTCGTCTTTCACAATCCGGAAGGTTTCTTGCCTGGTGCTTTGTTCCTGCTCTATGGCCAATACCACGTCTACCCAAGGTTCAGAAAGGGGTTTCTTTGCTATCAGGGTATTGTCTTTATCTAGCGTGAACGAATTAGCAGAAGCACCTTTCAATATAACCTTCCCCTTGGTACCAGGCAGAACGACTACCTTACCAACCTCTATTGAGCCGGGTTTAAAGGTATAATTGGTAAGGGTGATTTGCTGTTGAGCCATAGCCTGAGGAAATAAGCCTATGAAGAAGAAGCAGAATAGCAACGTGAAAGGTGTTACGGTTCTCATAGTTGGCTTGGTTGATATTGGTAGTTGGTTCTTAAAACTAGGAAAAATTCTTAAGCCTTCTGGCACTAAACTTCAGGCCCTACAGGCTGACCCACTTTCCATTGGTCTAATCAGAAAACAAGCCGAGGAAGCGAGGGAAACCGGTTCTCCTCGTTTAAAGCCCCTTTTCCGAAAAGCAGGCTCTAAAAGGGAGAGCACCCCCACCGGTCTTCAGAGGATCTATACTCTGTAAGACACCTGGCGGGGAGAGTCCCAGCCCCCTTCTTTTGCTTGTGGCTTCCAACCGGTACCTTGTTAGGGTGGCTTACTCCATAACAAAAATCACCGTGAGGAAGCTGCAGGACACCTCCCCAGGCTTATTTTTCCCACCAAACTTTGGTGTTGATGTCATCTCCACCCATCATCGCCACGGCTTGCTTGTAGTTCTCCCCGTTGTGGGTTTGCACCGAGGTAGGGTATCTGAAGCGGACTGGTACCACTTTGTTGTTCATCATGGCATTGGAGGTAGGAAGTACCGGAAACCCAGTCCGGCGATACTCAAACCATTGCTGATAATCCACGAAGAACAAAGCCAGGTACTTCTGCAGCATGATCTGCTCTAAGGTTCCCTTGTAAGCCGCGGCTGGGTTGGTAAAGTAGTCAGCGGGCATCACGGCTCCCCACTGCTCTATGGCGGCTTTCACTCCTTTTTCATACGCGGCTTTGGCATCACCTGCCACCACTCCTTTCTGTGCAAGTTCCGCTTTGATAAATTCCACCTCCGCGTAAGGCATGATCACCGTGACCATTGGTGCGGTAACCAGGGCAATGTTGAAGGTAGAAGGAATATAGTTGAATTGGGTATCACTTCCTTCATACCCGCCAGGTATACCCTTGTACCCTACCTGCGTTCTTCCGTCTTTTGAGGTGGCTTGGGTAAAAAACTTTGCCCGGCGCGGGTCATTCAGGGCATTCAGGTGGTCAATGAAGAAAGAAGAGGCAGCCCGGCCGGTTCTGAAATCCACGGCCCTTCCCCAGGGGGAAACCATGGGCGGAATACCTGATATCTGCAGAATGGCCGCATCTGCGTTGGAAGTAAAAATGGGATATTTTGCAGGGTTGTTGAGCATCTCTGCCATTTTAGCACCAGCGTTCATCTCTTCTCTTTTTGATACCCGCAGCAGTAATCTCAGACGCAGGGAATTGCAGAACTTGCGCCATTTGTTAACATCTTTCCGGTACAGGATATCATCACCGTAAACCATGGCTTTGGCAGGATCAAACTTGCCGTTAGCAGTTTCAAGGTCGGCCAGGATCTTGGCGTAAATTGCTTTCTGCGGATCAAAAGTAGGATACATGATGCCCTCATCCCCGCGGGTGGCCTCTACCATGGGTACGTCACCGAAGCTATCCGTGAGCAGGGAATATCCCCAGGCGTTCAAGGTAAGCGCGATGGCCTCATAATTGGGGTCATTCGCTTTTACTGCTGCGGCGTGCATTTCCTTGATGTTGGTTAACCAGCGGTAGTAGGTGTTCCAGGTGGAGCTACCGGCGTTCTCCGTCACGTCATAGCGGTGTATGCCGCCGGAAGCACTTGGAAACGGCAGGGCCACCTGCATGAGGTCAAAGGTGAAGTCATCGCTCCGGTTCGCGTTGAAGCTGCTCATCTCATAGATGATAGGGTTCAGCAACGTTCCCGGACTGATCAGCTCTATTCGGTTGGGGTCTGTGTTCACCTCCTCAAAATCATCGGTACAAGCGGTGGTGAAACAGCCAAGGGCAACAAGTAAAACAAGGGTTTTCTTTATGGATAACATGATTCTTAATTCTTTGGGTGGAGTGCCGGCAGACGAAGGAGGCCTGCCGGCAGTTGTGACACGTAGAGGGAGAATGGATATTCTGTGGGATGCTTAGAATTTAAGAGTCACGTTCATGCCCATGGTTCTGGTAGAAGGCATCTGGCCCATTTCAATACCAGGCATGATGTTGTTCCCGTTCAGGGCAGCCGTTTCCGGATCAAACATGGGGAAGTTGGTCAGCATGGCCAGATCACGACCATAGAGGGCAATGCTGGCGCCGTTGAAGAATTTGGCCCTAGCCAGAAGCGCAGGCGGAAGGTTGTATTCCAGGCGGACTTCTCTCAGTTTCAGGTAAGAAGCATCAAAGGAGTTGGATTCCACGTTCGCGCGGCGGTAGTATCTTCCATAATAATCAGCAGGATTCACTTTCTTGGTATTCTGGGTGTAGGTACCATCCCCGTTCAACACCACCCCGTCGCCAATGATAAAGCCGTCTTCCCGTCCCATCAGGGTGTGCTCTAATTTCCCTTGCTCAGACATTTTGTGGTGGGTCTGGGAGTAGATGATGCCTCCGTAAGAACCATCCAGCAGGAAACTGAACCTGAAATTCTTGTAAGAGAACTCATTCAGGAAACCGCCTTTCCAGTCGGCGTAGGCGTTCCCAATGTATTGTACCTCTGCCGGGTACGCGGGCAAACCGCTGTTGTCATACACAATCTCCCCTTCTGGGCTTCTCACAAACCCGAAGCCGTAGATGTCACCGGTGGTTCCACCCACTTTGGCAATGATAGAGGCCTGACCACCTACGCCCAATACCTGCTGATCATCCATCCCATCAGCTAATTTCAGCACCTTGTTGCTGTTTTTAGACCAGGTAACGGTAGATCTCCATTTGAAATCTGCAAAATCAATGGGCTTGGCGTTCAACACCAACTCTACCCCTTGGTTTCTTACTTTACCCGCGTTCAAGACTGCTCTGGAATAGCCGGTGGTAGGGTCTACCGGAATCTCCAGGATCTGGTTCTTGGTGTAGTTCCGGTACACGGTTGCATCTACCCCAATCCTGCCCTTGAAGAGCATAAATTCCATACCTGCCTCATAGCTGGTGGTGATCTCGGGCTTGAAGTCTATGTTGTGGAGCGTGGTAGGAACCGAGCCCGAGCCTGCAAAATCGCTTTGCCCGTAGTATTTCCTGGTTCTGTAAGGATCGGTGTCACTCCCCACCTGCGCGGCAGAAAGTCTGAGCTTGGCAAAAGAGATAGCGGTAGGCAGCCTGAACAGATCGCTTAAGATAAAGCTGGAGCTGATAGACGGGTAGAAGAAGGAGCTGTTCTGCAACGGCAACGTACTAGACCAGTCATTACGGGCGGTAAGATCCACAAAGATCTTGTCTTCATAAGAGAAGGCTGCCAGCGCATACAAACTGTTGACTTTTCTGTTTCTGTGCCGCGTGGTCATCATGGCGTTGCCCACCCCATTAGACAGTTTGTACACTGCCGGAATCACCAATCCATCCACTACCCCATCGGTAGCCCGGAATCTCTGGTTTCTCAGGTTCCCCCCCACCGAAGTCCTTAAATCAATCTTGCTTCCTAACTTCTCCCTGTAAGTAAGCAAGGCGTCTGTGTTGATCTCATAATCAAAGATGTTCTGCTCCTTGTAGTACCCGTATGGGAAGTTGGCCGTGTTGAAAGGCCGCCGCATGGCCCGGTCTTCTGAGGTTAAATCAATTCCGGAACGCACCATTAGGTCTAACTTGGGAGAAAACTCGTAGGTAGCGGCCATGTTACCCACCATTGAATAGTTATTCAGGGAGTTGGTCATCTCGTAGGCAATCACATACGGGTTGTCTATGAATGAACTGAACGGGTGGATTTGCTGAAGTTGTTCTTGCCCGGCTTTCCACCGGGGCTTGTACCAGGCCAGGTCTACATTGGGATTCTGGAAGATCATGAAGTAGGCAATAGACTGGTTACTGTAGCCAGTGCCCGGCAGGTTATCGCTCTTCTTGTTGGTGAAGTTAACTTTAGAGGAAAGCTTTAATCTCTTGGAGATGTTTTGGTTAACGCTCAAAGCGGCTGTCAGGCGCTCAAACCCTGTATTAGGCATGATCCACTCGTTTTTAGAATGGGTAAGGGAAGCTCTCACTGAACCATTCTCGCCTCCGCCTTCCAGGGCCACGTTATTGGTAAGGGTATAGCCGGTTCTGAAAAAGCCCTTGATGTTGTCTTTGTATGGCCTCCAAAGCTGCCGTTCAGCCGACTGCCCTTCCAGCGTTGGGTCATACTGGTAAAAAGATTGGCCATCAAACCTAGGCCCGAAGGCGCTGCTCGTTCCTCCCGTATTGGCTCCGTCTGCAGACGCCCCATACGAGTAATAGGGTTGCCCTGCCGCGTTAAAGGATTTACCGGTTCCCTGGCCATATTCATACTGGTAATCAGGCCATTTCAGAACATCGTTGAAACTGAGGTTGGTATTCACGGTCACGCCAATTCCTCTGTCTTTCCGGGCACCGGATTTGGTGGTGATAATCAGGGCCCCGTTGGCCGCGCGGCTTCCGTAAAGGGCGGCGGCGCTTGGGCCTTTGAGTACGGTTATGCTTTCAATATCATTGGGGTTGATGTCGGCAATGCCATTCCCGAAGTCAACGGGGATATCATTCCCGGAACCGGCTCCATAGGCGTTGTCTACCCCGGAGCTGGTCATTTCACTGCTCATTGGTACCCCGTCCAATACAATCAGAGCATTGTTACCGCCCGGATTAAGCGAGTTATCCCCTCTCAGGCTGATCCTGGTGGAATTCACGGGTCCAGAACCCGGAGAAACCAGGTTCAAACCGGCTACTTTCCCAGATAAGGCCTGCGCGAAGTTATTGGGCATGGCATCTGTCAAGGCTTCGCTGTTGATGGTTTGGGTGGCGTACCCCAGCGCTTTCTGCTCTCTTTTGATACCAAGGGCCGTCACCACTACCTCAGAAAGCTGCTGGCTGTCTTGCACCAAAGTCACGGCTACGTTTGACTCCTGCTGGGCGAAGGTTTTTTTAAGGGAGGTGTAGCCCACAAAAGAGAAAATCACTTCCGCCCCTTTAGGTACTTGAATGGAGAAAGTCCCGTCACTGTTGGTAGCACCCAGGGCAGTTCCGTTAGACGTGATCACCACGCCTGGCATCACGCCCATCTCCGCGGAGGTCACGGTACCCGTAATCTTTACTCTTTCGCTTTCCTGGGTTCGTTCGTTTGCCGTGGATGGGGTCATGGGCAACATCTTGCCTGTTTCTTTCATCCCATCGTGGCTGGCTAAGACCTGCGCTTCGGCCATTGGCCCCAGCGTCAACAATGAAATTCCCAGAAGCATCTTTCTGGGGAAATGGATTAACCTCTTCTTAGCGGGAGGCAGTAAAGGTGTTCTCATAGTCATGGTTTCTGTGTAGGATGTAGTGCAGTAGAAGTTCGCGCGGGAATGGGATTCCCGCTGAAGTGGACGGCGTGCGTAAAGCGATTTGTCAAGGCGTTTTCACCTTTTTGCCCTGAGGTTGGGTACTCTTGCGTCAACATGTCTTGAACAAAGTTTTTGCTGTACAAAAGTACCTTGCTTGTTCCTGAGACGGGGCAGACAAGGCGTTACCTTATCATCAACCTTTCGTTACCGCATTGTTTTGTGGAGCACGAAATGGCTTTCTGATTTCAGCCTATTTCCCAGAAAAAAGGCTGAAATCAGAAAGCTGCGGCGTGAGTTCCTTAGAGGAGGAGCTTCCCTGCAGGAAAACCTAGCCTACTATTTACAAGCCCCCTTTGACGAGTAGGGCTGATTCATTCACCTCCAACTATGGTTCAAGTTTTCAACTTAGACCTAAACTTTTTGGAAGGTTGAAACTTCCGGGAGGCAAATGCTACCAATCAGGTTCTGGAGACGCCACCAAACAAGTATCTTCCAGAATGACAAAACCCTGCCTTTGAAATGGCAGGGAGATGACAATGCAGTTGAAAGAAGCAATAGCAGTTGCTAATGGGTTTATTGAAAAAAATCTCGGGATACTTGATCAGCAGGAGCAATACTGCTCCTATAAAGGGGACGCAAGGCGTTTAACATGTTTTGCGAAGAACTAACAACTTAAAACTGAAGCAGGGAGAATCCTCCTATCTAAAACAAAGGCCTTTTCTAAAAAAGGGGCTAAAAACAGAATCTACCTAAAAAGCGAATGCCCCGCCACCTTCACAGGGGCGGGGCACTCAACTTGGACAAACAAAACGAACTATAAACTAATTAAAAAGCCTCTACACAAACAGGTTTAGGAAGTCTTGCCGGCCATTGAGGTACTCAAAGGCGAAGCCTTCCTCCAACATGCGGGCTTTGATGGTCTCCACATCATGCGGGCGCTTCACCTCTACCCCAATAAAGACCGGCCCCTTTTCCTTGTTGTTTTTCTTGATGTACTGGAAATGGATAATGTCATCTTCGGGGTGCAGCACCCGGTTCACGAAGGTGCGTAAGGCCCCAGGCTTCTGGTTGAACGTCACCATGAAATAGTGCTTGAGGCCCTGGTGCTGCAGGGCGCGCTCCTTGATATCTTCCATGCGGGTGATATCATTGTTGCTGCCGCTGATGATGCACACCACGTTTTTGCCTTTGATCTCCTGGGCAAAGCCCTTCAACGCCGAGATGGACAACGTGCCCGCCGGTTCCAGCACCACGCCTTCCTCGTTGTACATCTTCAGGATGTCTTCACAGACCTGGCCTTCGGGCACCAGCACAATGTCATTCAGCAGCTCGCGGCAGATCTCAAAGTTCAGGACGCCCGGGCATTTCACCGCGGCCCCGTCTACAAAAGAATCAATGGTTTTGAGGGTTTGGCGCTGGTTCGCCTTGATGGAGTTGAACATAGACGGCGCCCCCAAAGGCTGCACGCCGATGAGTTTGGTCTGTGGGCTCAATTGCTTGAACACGCTGGAAACGCCAGAGGCCAGTCCGCCGCCGCCTATGGGCATGAACAGGTAATCAATGGCAAAATCCGCGTCTTTGAACACCTCCAACCCCACGGTGGCCTGGCCTTCAATCACCGCCAGGTCATCAAAGGGAGCAATGAAGGTACTGCCGCGACCGTCGCAGAAATCTTTGGCTGCCGCAAAGGTGTCATCATACGTGGCCCCAGTGAGCACCACCTCTACCCATTCCTTCCCAAACAGGCGCACTTTGTTCACCTTCTGGGCCGGGGTTTGGGCAGGCATAAAGATGTATCCTTTGATCCCGAGGAGCTGGCAGGCATAGGCCACGCCTTGCGCATGGTTTCCGGCACTGGAGCAGACAATCTCCCGGCCGCTTTCTTCTTTGGTAAGGGAGGAAAGCTTGTGGTACGCACCCCTGATCTTGTAAGAACGCACCACCTGCAGGTCTTCCCGCTTGAGGTGAACCTCGGCCCCGTAGGTCTGCGACAGCCACATGTTCTTCATCAAGGGCGTCTTGTAAATCACTCCTTTGAGGATGTTGGCCGCCTTCTCTACGTTCCCCAGGGCAACCACGGTTTCTAAGGAAGCTGTCTCTTTCTGCATGATGTCAACCATTAATCTATAAACCCGCCCAGAGAAGCCCGAAGGTTCTTCCAGGCGGGGTATTTCCGGCCTGTTTTCAGAGAAACAGGCCCGAAAAGCAATCTATTTAGAGCGCAGTTTTCTTACTACCGCGCCGGTCTGCCATAATTCTGACTCACGTACTTCTTTCAGTTCGGCTTCCAGCTCCTGGCGGTAGCCGGGGGTAGAACCACGCTGAATGGTACGGGCCGCTTCTTTACCAGAGGCCACGCTGTCATACAGGTCGTTCAGTACCGGAAGCGTGGCCTCACGGAACTTGCCTTTCCAGTCCAGGGCGCCCCGCTGGGCGGTTACGGAGCAGTTGCTGAACATCCAGTCCATGCCGTTCTCGCCTACCAAAGGCACTAGGCTCTGAGTCAGTTCTTCCACGGTCTCGTTGAACGCCTCAGACGGAGAGTGGCCGCGCTGACGCAACACCTGATATTGGGCCTCAATGATTCCGGCCAAAGCCCCCATCAACACGCCGCGCTCCCCGGTCAGGTCAGAGTACACTTCTTTTTTGAAATCGGTCTCAAACAGGTAGCCGGAACCTACGCCAATGCCCATGGCAATGGCTTTCTCGTAGGCCTTGCCCGTGGCATCCTGGAATACTGCGAAGGAAGAGTTCAGTCCACCGCCTTCTAAGAACAGACGACGCAGGCTGGTGCCGCTGCCTTTAGGGGCCACCAAGATCACATCCACATCGGCTGGGGGCACAATCTGGGTTTGCTCTTTGAACGTGATCCCGAACCCGTGCGAGAAGTACAGCGTTTTACCGGCGGTCAGTCTTTCTTTCAGGGTAGGCCACACGGCAATCTGGCCGGCGTCTGACAACAGGTTGCAGATGATGGTTCCGCGCTCAGCGGCTTCCTCAATGGAGAAAAGGGTTTCTCCTTCCACAAAGCCGTCTTGCTTGGCTCTTTCAAACGAGGGGGAATCTTTACGCTGGCCAACAATCACGTTGAAGCCATTGTCGCGCATGTTCAGTGCCTGGCCTGGGCCTTGCACGCCGTAGCCGATCACGGCTATAACTTCGTCCTTCAGGGTTTCCTGGGCTTTCGCCAACGGATATTCTTCGCGGGTTACCACGGTTTCTTCTACACCGCCGAAATTGATCTTTGCCATTTTACTTTTTGTTAATATGGGTTGTTAGTTAATTTTCTGATGTTCTGTTTTTGGAGCTTATTTTGAAAACAAGCCCCAAAACAATAGTTGTTTTCTTCTCCTTCCTTATTCGCTGGCTAAAGTTTGCAACTCGTCAGGGAGAAGACCTCGCAGCGTCCAGAGGACCTGCGAGCGTCTGAAAGCTTTTCCCCTTAGTTCCCGGTGAGTCTTTAGACTCGCGCCAGAGGAAAGCCATGTTTCAAGGCTCCTTTTCAAAAAAACAGCCTTGAAACACCGTTACATAGTGAACACCTTTTCCCTACTATTCAGGTACTCGTTCTCCACTACCTCGTGGCCTGGCTCAGTGCGCTCAAACTCGCGCAGTTTGCGGTTGAAACCGTCGCTGTCTTTGATGATGGCGATGCGGGCGCTGCGCACGAATTCAATGAGGCCGTAAGGTTGCAGGATCTTGATCAGGTTGTCGGTTTCCTCGCGGTGGCCGGTGGTCTCAAACACGGTGTAATCTTTCCGGATCACCACCGCCCGGGCGCCGTTCTCGCGCAGCAGGCGCTCTACCTTCACCTTCTCAGCGATCACATCAGTTGGCACTTTGTAGAGGGCCATCTCCTGCCAGATCACGTCTTCGTTGGTGTTGTAGTAGACCTTTAGCACCTCTACCTGCTTCTCAATCTGGCGGGCAATCTTGCTCACCACCTCCTCGGTCTCGTTGATCACGATGTTGAAGCGGTGGATGCCCTCAATCTCAGAGGGCGAGGTGTTGAGGCTGTCAATGTTGATTTTGCGGCGGGAAAAAATCATGGCGATCCGGTTGAGCAACCCTATGTGGTTCTCAGTGTACACCGTGATGTTGTGTTCTTCCCGTGCTATGGGCGCTTGCTCAGGCATATTCTTGATTTGTTAGGCACCGTTATTTCAATCTGATTTCGCTCACGCTGCACCCCTGCGGCACCATGGGGAACACGTTGTTCTCTTTGGTCACCATTACTTCCAGCAGGAAAGAGCCGGGGTGCGCCAGCATCTGCTGCAAGGCATTGGTCAGGTCTTCGCGTTGGTCTATCTTGCGGCCCGAGATGCCGTAGCCCTGGGCCACCATCACGTAATCTGGGCTGGTGATGTCCACGAAGGAGTACCGGCGCTCATGGAACAGTTCCTGCCACTGGCGTACCATGCCCAGGAACTGGTTGTTCAGGATCAGGATTTTCACGTCAATGCCGCTCTGCATGATGGTACCCAATTCCTGGATGGTCATCTGCACGCCACCGTCGCCAATCACGGCCACTACGGTTCTGTGGGGTGCCCCGAACTTGGCGCCAATGGCAGCCGGCAAGGCGAAGCCCATGGTGCCCAAACCACCGCTGGTGATGTTGCTGCGGGTCTGGTTCAGTTTGGCGTAGCGGCAGGCCACCATCTGGTGCTGCCCCACGTCGGTCACAATGATGGCCTCGCCCTGGGTGAGTTCGTTCAGTTGCTGAATCACCTCGCCCATGGTCATCTCAGCGGAGGTAGGGAACAGTTCTTCTCTGATGACGGCGTCTATTTCCTTCTGCTCAAACTCGCGGAACTTGGCCAGCCATTCTGAATGCTGCTTTTGTTCTACCAGTTGCGTGAGCAGCGGCAGGGTCTCTTTGCAGTCTCCCCACACCGGCACGGTGGTTTTCACGTTCTTGTCAATCTCGGCGGGATCAATGTCCAGGTGGATGACTTTGGCTTGCTTGGCGTATTTGTCCAGGCGGCCGGTCACGCGGTCGTCAAAGCGCATGCCTATGGCAATCAGAACATCACACTCATTCGTCATCACGTTGGGGCCGTAGTTCCCGTGCATGCCCAGCATGCCCACATTCTGCGGATGGTCGGTAGGCAAGGCGCCCGCGCCCATGATGGTCCAGGCCGCCGGAATACCTGATTTTTCCAGAAACGCCTTGAATTCCTGTTCCGCAGAGCCGAGCATCACGCCCTGGCCCCACAGCACAAACGGCTTTTGGGCACTGTTGATGAGGTCTGCGGCCTGCTTAATGTATTCCTGGCGCACAATGGGCTTAGGCCGGTAACTGCGGATGTGGTCACAAGGGGTATAGCCCTGGAAGTTGAATTTCTGTAGCTGCGCGTTCTTAGTGATGTCAATCAACACCGGGCCGGGTCTACCCGTGCGGGCAATATGGAACGCCTTGGCCAGCACCTCCGGAATCTCCGTGGCGTCTGTGATCTGGTAGTTCCATTTGGTGACCGGGGTGGTGATGCCAATCACATCGGCTTCCTGAAACGCATCAGTGCCCAACAGGTGCGCGAACACCTGACCGGTGATACACACCAGTGGCGTGGAGTCAATCTGGGCATCGGCGAGGCCGGTTACCAGGTTGGTGGCCCCGGGGCCGCTGGTAGCGAACACCACGCCCACTTTGCCCGAGGCTCTCGCGTAGCCTTGGCCGGCATGGATCCCGCCCTGCTCATGGCGCACCAGCACGTGCTTCAGGTCTCCCTCAAAGTCATAAAGGGCATCATAGATGGGCATGATGGCCCCGCCCGGATACCCGAAAATGGTATCTACACCCTCTACCTGGAGGGCATGCAGTAAGGCTTGGCTTCCGCTGATCACGGTGTCCGTCTCAGGCAAGGTGGGGGCTTGTTTCTCTTGCGTTAACATAGGCTTCCTCTTGTAAATCTGTGATACAACCGTGGCTGGCATCACTCACGGTTCTTAAATATTTCAGCAACACTCCCTGTGAAGCATTGGGTTTTGGTCTCTTCCAGTTCTCGCGCCGTACGGTTAACTCGGCTTCAGATACCTGCACGTTCATGGTGTTGTTGGCGGCGTCCAGTACAATCCAGTCTCCGTCTTCCACCAGCGCTATGGTGCCGCCCTCATATGCCTCAGGGCACACGTGCCCGATCACAAAGCCGTGGGTTCCGCCCGAGAAGCGGCCATCGGTAATGAGGGCCACTTTATCGCCTAAGCCCGCGCCAATGATGGCCGAAGTCGGTTTCAGCATCTCAGGCATGCCCGGGCCGCCTTTGGGGCCCACGTACCGGATCACGACCACGTGACCGGGCTGGATTTTACCCAGCGTGATGCCTTCGTTCAGTTCTTCTTCAGAGTTGAACACCACCGCCGGACCTTCAAACCGGGTGCCTTCCTTGCCGGTGATCTTGGCCACGGCGCCTTTGGTGGCCAGGTTGCCGTACAGCACCTGAATGTGGCCGTCGGGTTTCATGGGGTTGGAAAGCGGGCGCAGCAGGTCTTGTTCCTCACCCAGGGGTTGCACGTTCTCGAGGTTCTGAGCGATGGTATTTCCCGTCACGGTGAGCAGGTCACCGTTCAGGAGGCCTTCGTTCAGGAGGGTTTTCATCACGGCCGGTATTCCGCCCACGGCGGAAAGGTCTTCCATGAGGTACTTGCCGCTGGGTTTCAGATCTGCCCGGAAGGCTACTCTGTCGCTCACCGCCTGGAAATCTTCCAGGGTCAGGGACACGCCGGCCGCGTGGGCAATGGCGATCAGGTGAATGACCGCGTTGGTAGAACCGCCCAGCACCGTGATGAGCACCATGGCGTTCTCAAAAGCTTCGCGGGTTAAGATGTCACGGGGCTTGATGTCTTTCTCCAGCAGGTTGCGGAGGTATTCGCCGGTGTGCAGGCATTCTGCTCTTTTCTCCTCACTAACCGCCACCAAAGAAGAGGAATACGGCAGCGACATGCCCAGCGCCTCGGCCGCCGAGGCCATGGTATTGGCAGTGTACATGCCCCCGCAGGCCCCCGGCCCCGGACAGGCGTTCCGGATGATGCCGCGGTAATCCTCGTCTGAGATGTTGCCGTTCAGCTTCTGGCCGTAGGCCTCAAAGCAGGACACGATATTGAGCTTCTGGCCTTTGAAGTTGCCGCCTTTGATGGTACCGCCGTACACCATCATGCCTGGTCGGTTCAGGCGCGCCATGGCGATCAAGGCACCCGGCATGTTTTTGTCGCAGCCCACCACGCAGGCCAAAGCATCATAGTAGTGGGCGCCGGCCATAGCTTCAATAGAATCAGCGATGATCTCCCGTGACACAAGCGAATAGCGCATGCCCGCGTTGCCGTTGGTGATGCCGTCACTCACGCCAATGGTGTTGAACCGCAAGCCTACCAAATCCTGCGCCTGCACGCCTTCCTTCACCACATCAGCGAGGTCATTGAGGTGCATGTTACAGGTGTTGCCTTCAAAACCGGTGGAGACAATGCCCACGAACGGTTTCCGGAGATCAGCCTCTGGGATACCTGATCCGATCAGCATGGCCTGGGAAGCCGGCAGGCTGTCGTCTTTGGTATAGATGCTGCTAAATTTATTTAAAGCCATGGTGTACTGGTTTGTTTTTCTGGTGATTACAAAAAAAAGAGCCTTTCTTACCGGGTGGTAAGAAAGGCTCTATAAGGATATAGGGAACCGATCCTAACTACCCGGTGGTAGAGGAGAGATGATAATGCTAATAATGACTAATAGGTGGTACATAGCGTTGGAATGAGCCCTAAAGGTATGTGTTCATCACAACTCCTGCAAAAACTCCACCGCCTTTGCCTGTTATTTTTTATCATGCTCTGCTTTCATCTATCTAATTTCAGGCCCTGAAAAAGGCCGATTCTCTGTCTTGGCCTGGCTTTTTCGGCCTCTTCCCTCCTATGCCGTTTTCTGCGTCTTTTCGCAAAACAGGCGGTAAACCTGGTGAAGGAAGGTCCATCTGTTTAAGGCCTTTTCCTGTTTTCAGCCCCTTTGTAAAAAAGCCGGCCAAAAACGTTTTTATACTCTGGTGCAAGTCTGCAGACTCGCGCTAGTTGGTTTCCAGACCTGTGAGGTTTTCAAAACCTCACAGGTCTTCGTTCCGTGCTTTCAGGCATTCTCTGTTTGAAGGCTGCTTTGCTGAAAACAGGCCCAAAAAGCCCCTCCTAGATAATGGTGCTCAGACCAATTTCCAGGTTCTTCAGGTGCCGGAAGCATTCCCCGCCCTCCTGCACGTAGTCAGCGATGAAGCCGCCTACCTGCTCGGTTCTGAAGGGGTTCTTCTGGTTCAGCTCCGGGGTAAGCACTTTTTTGTCTAAAGCGTACTGCACAGCTTCTTTCACCAGATTCGCCTCTTCCTGCATGCCAAAATGCTCCAGCATCATGGCCACCGACAGGATGGTGGCAATTGGGTTGGCGATGCCCAGGCCTTTGCCCTGCGGGAAAGAACCATGGATGGGCTCAAATAACGCAGCGGTCTCGCCAATGGAGGCCGAAGGCAGCAAGCCCAGTGAACCGGCAATCACAGAGGCTTCATCTGAGATAATATCCCCGAACATGTTCTCCGTGAGGATCACGTCAAATTGCTTGGGGTTCAGGATCATCTGCATGGCGGCGTTGTCCACGAACAGGAAATCCACGGCCACACTGGGGTATTCCAGCGCAATCTCCTGCACCACTTCGCGCCACAGGCGGGAGGTTTCCAGCACGTTGGCCTTATCTACCAGGGTTAGTTTGTTCCGGCGGGTGGTAGCTGCCTGAAACGCCACATGCGCCACCCGCGTGATCTCCTCGCGGGAGTAGAAGCAGTTGTCAAAGGCTCCGTCTGCGGTGCGGCCTTTCTCCCCGAAGTAGATACCGCCCGTCAGTTCCCGGTAAATGAGCATGTCGGCGCCGGCAATGCGGTCAGCTTTGAGCGGGGAATGGCTCAGCAACACATCATAGGCGGTTACAGGCCGGATGTTGGCGAACAACCCCAGCGATTTGCGCAGGCGCAGCAGCCCTTGCTCAGGGCGTACCTGGGCGGCAGGGTTGTTATCATATTTAGGATCCCCGATGGCGCCTAAGAGAATGGCATCTGCTTCAAAGCAGGCTTGCAGGGTAGATTCTGGCAAAGGATCGCCGGTGGCGTCAATGGCGCAGGCACCCATGAGTTGCACATCCAGTTCAAATTGGTGCCCAAAGCGCTCCGACACGGCTTCCAGTACTTTCAAGGCTTCGGCCACCACTTCTGGTCCAATTCCGTCGCCGGGTAATACAGCTATTCTTTTCGTTAATACGCCCATGGTCTGCTCTTTTCGTATTGCTCTATCGCGTCTTTCTGATTCGTTAAAAAATCAATGTCATCATAGCCATTGATCATGCATTCCTTTTTGTAAGCATCAATGGCAAACGGAATGCGGGCTTCCCACACGGGCACCTGTAATTCCTGGTTTACCAGATCCACTACCAAGGTGGTCTGCGGGTCTTCCTCTATCTGGGCAAACAACCGGGCCAGCACGTCATCACTCACCTGTAAAGGCAACAGGCCGTTGTTCAGGGCATTGCCTTTGAAGATATCAGCGAAAAAGCTGGAGATCACTACTTTAAAGCCCGCATCATGAATAGCCCAGGCGGCGTGCTCGCGGCTAGACCCGCACCCGAAGTTCTTTCCAGCCACCAATATCTGCCCGCTGTACCGGCTATTGTTCAGCACGAAATCTGCCTTGGGCTGACCTGTGTTGTCAAAACGCCAATCCCGGAACAGGTTCTCCCCGAAACCCTCGCGAGAGGTAGCCTTTAAAAAACGGGCCGGGATGATCTGGTCGGTATCTATGTTCTCAATCGGGAGCGGAACCGCGGTGGATTGAAGTATCTCAAACTTTTCCATTCTCTCTCTTTTTAGTCCTCCTTGGAAGGGGGGATGATTACTCGTGCTGATTAAGCATTCCCGAGAATCATCTTTGTACTCTTTTTTTTTTGCTCATCCGGATTTATAAAACCGGATGTCACCTGTTGGGGATTTATCAATCCCCGTTTTTGTGCATCTCATGTCTTGGGGATTTAAAAATCCCTGACAGAGTGGTTCGGGATTGGTAAATCCCGAACAGCATTAGGATTCATCTTTTATAAGGTTCGTAGCTGTTGTCTTGGCTACTTTTCACGTCCTTTTCATCCCCCTACCCCCTTCAAAGGGGGACGGAATGCGCTCCTTTTTCTAGTTCAGGTATTGGGTAATGTCCACAATCTTACCCTCCACGGCTGTGATGGCGGCTACCAGCGGACTGGCCAGCAAGGTGCGGGAACCAGGACCCTGACGGCCTTCAAAATTGCGGTTAGAGGTAGAGACGCAGTAGGCTCCGGCCGGGATCTTGTCTTCGTTCATGGCCAGACAGGCGCTGCAACCGGGCTCTCTCAGTTCAAAACCGGCGGCGGCCAATACTTTGTCAAGCCCCTCTTCCATGGCCTGTTTTTCTACCAGTTTAGAACCGGGAACAATGATGGCCTCTACATGCGGTGCCTTCTGCTTGCCTTTCACGTAGTTGGCAACCTGGCGAAGGTCTTCAATGCGGGAGTTGGTGCAAGACCCGATGAACACGTAATCAATCTTCTTGCCCAGCAAAGATTCGCCGGGGACGAACCCCATGTACTGCAAAGACTTGCTGTAGCTCGCCTGCTCACTCGCCGGAACCTGGGTAGGAATCAGCGCATCAAGGGCCATGCCCATGCCGGGGTTCGTACCAAAGGTGATCATGGGCGCGATGTCCTGCGCGTCAAAGGTGTATTCTTTGTCAAACGTGGCGGTCTCGTCGGTATACAGGGTAGACCAGTAGGCCAAGGCCTGCTCCCACCGCTCGCCTTGCGGCGCGAACGGACGGCCTTTCAGGTAGTCAAAGGTGGTTTGGTCTGGGGCCATGGTGCCGCCGCGGGCGCCCATCTCAATGCTCATGTTGCACACGGTCATGCGGCCTTCCATGCTCAAAGCCCGGAACGCGCTGCCGGCGTACTCCACAAAGTAGCCCGTGGCCCCGCCGGTACCCAGTTTAGAAATCACGTACAGGATGAGGTCTTTGGCCGTTACGCCGGGTCTCACCTCTCCTTCTACCGTGATGCGCATGCTCTTTGGCTTGCTCAACAAGAGACACTGCGAAGCCATGACCTGCGCCACCTGGCTCGTGCCAATCCCGAAGGCGATGGCCCCGAAAGCGCCGTGCGTAGAGGTGTGGCTGTCGCCGCACACGATGGTCATGCCGGGTTGGGTGATGCCCAGTTCCGGCCCTATCACGTGCACGATGCCCTGGCGCTGATGGCCCAGGCCGTAGAGCTCTATGTTGTGTTTGGCGCAGTTCTCTGTGAGTTTATCTACCTGGAAACGGGAAAGCGGTTCCTGAATAGGGAGATGTTGGTTTTTAGTGGGTACATTATGGTCAGCGGTAGCCACCATCTGCTCTTTGCGGAACAACGGCAAACCACGCGCTTCAATCTCGTCAAAGGCCTGCGGGCTGGTAACTTCATGTATTAAGTGTCTGTCAATGTAAAACACATCTAATCCCGCCCCCGGAATGGGCTTCACTACGTGGGCATCCCATATCTTATCTACTAATGTCTTTGCCATAGCATGTTCTCTTTGGTCAATTCTGATGGTCTTGGACTATCTTACAAGCCCTCACCTTTCAAAAAGACAGAGAAGGGTTAATTATCAGTTTGCCGAAACCAGGTTGTCTTGTTCTACCAATAAATGGAGGTCGGCGTCTACTACTTCTTTCTTTTTGTCGGCCACTTCTAAAAAAGCGGCGTAGGCTTTGTCTAAGGTGAATTTATCAAACGCGTAGCCGATCTTCTGCAACCTATAAGCCAAAGCGGCACGGCCAGAACGGGCCGTTAAAACGATGGAAGAATCCTCGGCGCCCACTTCTTTGGGATCAATGATCTCATAGGTTTCGCGGTGCTTGATCACCCCGTCCTGGTGAATGCCGCTGGAGTGCGCGAAGGCATTGGCGCCCACAATGGCCTTGTTAGGCTGCACGTGCATGCGCATCATGTGCGACACCAGGTGCGACGTCTCGGTTAACAGACGGGTATTCACGCTGGTATCCAGGTTCAGGTACGGGTGCTGGCGCAAGATCATGACGACTTCCTCCAGGGCTGTATTGCCGGCGCGCTCTCCTACCCCGTTGATGGTACACTCAATCTGACGGGCTCCGTTCACCACCCCGGAAATGGAATTGGCCGTAGCCAGACCCAAATCATTGTGGCAATGGGTAGAAAGGGTCACGTTCTGGACGCCGCGCACGTTTTCATAGAGATATTTGATTTTCGCGCCGTATTCCTGGGGCAGGCAATAGCCCGTAGTATCTGGAATGTTGAGCACCGTGGCTCCGGCTTTGATGGCGGCTTCGCACACCCGGGCCAGAAACTCATTGTCGGTGCGGCCCGCGTCTTCGGCGTAGAATTCCACGTCTTCCACAAAGCTTTTGGCGTATTTCACGGCCCAAACGGCGCGTTCCAGCACATCTGCCTGGGTGGTGCGCAGCTTGAACTTGATATGGGATTCTGAAGTACCGATGCCGGTATGGATTCTGGGATAACGGGCGGGTTTCAAGGCCTCGGCCGCTACTTTGATGTCGTTTTCCACGGCGCGCGAAAGGCCGCACACGGTGGCTTCTTTGGTTTGGGCCGCAATGGCCCGGATGGCCTCAAAGTCGCCGGGACTTGATACCGCAAAGCCCGCCTCAATCACGTTCACGCCCAGAAGTTCCAGTTGCCGCGCGATTACCAGTTTCTCGTCCATGTTTAACTTGCAACCGGGCACCTGCTCGCCATCGCGCAACGTTGTATCAAATATTTGTATCTTCTGAGCTGACATCGTTATTTTGGCTTCTTTCTTAGATACAAAGAAGGACGTATTAGTACGCAACCAAAAAACTTTTTTTGCGGTGTCTACTATTTCCAACGGTCTACTTTTTTCTTTCAACCTGCTGAAAATCAATATTTTACCTGTTTTTCTTTTACAATGCCTAACCAAAATATTGATCCTATATTTCAGTTAATAAAATCGCTGACCCCCTCTGAGAAACGCCATTTCAGGCTGTTCACCAACCGGAGCGGCTCCAGCGAAGACTTGAAATTCCTGCAGTTGTTTGACGCCCTGGACCAGCAGGAGACCTTGAACGAGGAGAAGATCCTGAAGCAGGTGCCTAGCCTGAAGAAGGCCCAGCTGGCCAACTTGAAGAACAACCTGTACAAGCACCTGCTCTCCAGCCTGAGGGCCTACCACACGCCCCAGAACCTGGACATCCAGCTCCATGAGCAATTGGATTACGCCCGCGTGCTCTATAACAAAGGCTTTTACCAGCAGAGCCTCAAGATGCTGGACAAAGTGAAGGTGACGGCACAGGAGTACGAGCTGCCCCATATTGCCCTTACTGCCCTGGATTTCGAGAAGCTGATTGAGTCACAGTACATCACGCGCAGTTTAAGTGGCCGGGCCGAAGACCTGAGCCAGGAGGCGACGGCTCTTTCAGCGCACCTCTCGCAAATGCACCAGCTTTCTAATGTGGCATTGCGGCTGTACGGTCTGTACCTGAAGGTGGGTCTGGCCCGCAACCAGGAAGACTATGACTCTATCACTGGTTTCTTTCAGGAGAACCTGCCGCCTCTGGACATCCGGCACGCCAGCTTTTATGAGAAGCTTTATTATTACCAAGCGCACGTGTGGTATTACCTCATGATCCAGGATTTCAAGGCCTGTTACCGCTATGCCCAAAAGTGGGTGGATCTTTTTGACGAATACCCCCACATGAAGGAGCGGCGGCCGGTGCTTTACATCAAGGGCATGCACAACCTGCTCAACGCGCTCTACAACCTCTTCTACCATTCCAAGTTCACGCAGGTACTCCAGCAACTGGAAGCCTTTGCCGCTGATCCCTCGCGGCGGTCAAACCCTAACATTGACACGCTCCTGTTCCTGTATATCTACACGAACAAGATCAACTCCTATTTTCTGGAGGGCAAGTTCACCGAGGGCCTCCAGGTTATCCCCGGCATCCTGAAAAACCTGGAGGGATTTCAGGCGCAGTTAGACCCGCACCGCATGCTGGTGTTCTATTACAAGATCGCCAGCCTGTACTTTGGCAGTGGTGATTTCAAGAAGGCCATTGAGTATCTGAACAAGGTGATCCACCATCGCAATACCAGCCTGCGCGAAGACCTGCAATGTTTTGCCCGCATCCTGAACCTGATTGCCCACTATGAAGCCGGCTACGACGATGATACCCTGGATTACCAGATCAGGACGGTGTACCATTTCCTGGGCAAAATGGACAACCAGCAGCAAATGCAGGTGGAGATCTTCAAGTTCCTGCGCACCGTTGGCAACATTACCCCCTACCAATTGAAAGACGCGTTCACCACCCTCAAAGAAAAGCTGATCTCCATCTCCCAAAACCCGTATGAGCGGCGCCCCTTCCTGTACCTGGACATCATCTCCTGGCTGGAGAGCAAGATTGAGAATGTGCCCGTACAGGAGATTATGCAACGAAAAGTAGGAAGGCTGAAGTAACAAGCCGTTTTAAGGTTGTTTTTGTATAAAAGCGCTTGAATCCTGTTTCATGCGCTTTTTATTTTAATTAGGTAAGAACTATATAGTATATTCGGTAGTCCAGTTACGGTTATCTGTCAAAAACGACAATAAACCGTAGGTTTACCTCCGCCCATAGTGCAGATAAGCGTAAGTTCACGTTTATCCATTAGTTAGGGGCAATTAATAATAATTAAATGAATAAAAAGCTTCAACTAGTTTTGTTTAACCTTGGACTTGCATTGGCGATTTTCGGAGCTTTATATTGGTTTGGCCAAAAATGGGATAGAGATATTCAAGCAAGAATCGATACAGTCAACAAAGATTACGGTTATGGAAAAGGAATAATCACCGATTTACACTCATACAAGGGACGTAGTGTTGAAATTAAATACTTCGTTAAAAATAAACAGTTTAAATTTTCTGGAGGCTGGGACAAAAATCCCAGTGGACTAGGAGAAGGAGACTCGATAAGGTTTAGATATTCGACAGAAAACCCAGAATTAATAATATCTGAATTAGAAGAAGAGTATTAATAAATCATTAGAAAAATAACTGCCCCTAACCACGTGTAAACGTCACCCTTCGGCCGACGGCCTTGCACATCTTTTACACGAGTCCGTTGGGGTTAATTAAAAATATAAATGTTCGGACTATTTAATAAAAGAACTTATAAAACAGAATTCACAGAAGAAAATAAAGAGAAGTTCAACGACCTGTTGACAGAAATTTATGTAATCCTTCGTGATTCAGCATATACATCTCAGGCGAACTGGATAAAAGAAATATTGTTCGCGGTTCAAAAAGAGAACCCCGATTTATTTAAGCAAAAAGTAATTTCTGCAGGACTACTTGGCGGTGCTGGTTCTGTAGTGGACGTTTGGATTGAAGAAGAAGAGAAAAGGAACAGATTAGATTCTTTAATTAACGACTTCTTTGAATTGACTTTTAAATCGGGATTGACACACAGTGCTTTAAAAGCAAGAATGACTAGAATAATAAAAAAATAACTAACCCCAACATTGTGTAAAAGTCATGCTACGGCCGACGGCCTTGCACATCTTTTACACGAGTCCGTTACCCGCAATTGAGAAAAATTAAAATATTAACGTTTGTAAAGAATATTTCTGTTAGATAAAAAAAATATAATTAGTAAGGTCGTGGAATATATAATGAACTCTCAAAAGTTATTAATCGGGATAATTATACACTTCTTTTTCTATTTATTTTATTATTGGTTATTAAAATCAAGCAATCAGCCAACTATATTCCATAACTTTATTTTTGAAAACCCAAACTTTGCAAGGATTATCCATATTGGATTAGCACTTTGTATGCTGTATTTAAATAGGTTTATAAATTTATTTTTTTTACAATTACTACTAATTTTGATTATAGTATACGTTTTTTTTCATGGATTTATTAGTACTTTTTATTTTAATTTTAACTATGATTTATAGTGAGATTTTCAACTGGCATATCGGGAAATCTAAACCAATTATTGCCTTAAAGCCGTAATATTATCTAGCTGTTTTCCGCAATTGAAAAATAAAAATCTAAAGTCACAGCTGAAATAATAATCGGCTGGAGCAGCAAAAAACTGGAAATACGGAAAATAGAATTGCGTTTCCGGCATGTTTACCTGAAAACGTAGCAAAAACAAGATTTAGATAAAACGGCTATAGAAGCAGAAGCAAAGAAACAACAGCGGGTAACATGGTATAAACATCATGCCACGGCCGACGGCCTAGCACGTTTTTTATACTAACCGTTGTATGGTATTATTAACCAATTAAGATTATATTCTTAAAATTAAACCCCCTAATGAATCATAATATCCTTCGAGTAAGTTCAGAACCCAAAGTAATTGGTGTTAACAATGGGATTTATCAAATCGAACTTGACAAGTCCTGTTTTTCTGACTACAAAGAACTTGAAAGATTTAAACTAGGATTTCCAGAAGACAGTACAATTGACCTCAACTATCCACAGCCACTGATATATAAAGTTCTAAAGAAGGCTAAACTTACTGACTTCATGGGGTATTCACAGTACCTTAAAGGAGTTCCCTTTGTTTTATCAGGAAAGGCCGTAAACGTTTTCAAGGAGTTTTCCTTAAAAGAGCATTCATTAATTGAAATCACATTAAGGGAAAATCAAGACGTCTGTTACTACCTCTTTAGGTATCCTTTTACAGAGAACAGCAAGATAAATTTTGAGGAGTCCGTGTTTTACACGCAAATACCAGGTCAAGACAAGGTCTACCACAAAATCCATGACGAAGATGAGTTTAGGGCTTTCTGGAAGCAGAACGCACTTTGGAAGGCTGAGAAGTTTGTGCTTGATGAAGCTGAAGCGAAATATGATTGCATAAGATTACGGATAGGTGGAGTTTTCATATCAGAAAGGCTTCAGAAAGCAATAGAGACAAGCAATTTAATCGGACAAAATATCCCAAGAACTAATGCACCTTTTATAACATTTAGTTAATAATAGTAAGGCTGAATGTTTTCTAGGCTAATCATTGAGATAAGAATAACACCATACAACAACAGCTAAACGTCATCATCGGCCGGCGGCCTCGCCCGTCGTTTAGCCAAGAACGTTGTATGCAAGCTTAAAAATGGAAGAATCTGCAAGAAAGGTAAAATCGAATATTTTTGAGACGGCTCTTGCAGTTTTGGTTCTGTTTGCCATCATCTTCTCAATAATCGACTTCATTGATACAGGAAGCCCGAATACACGGATAGGCAATCCGTTTGCTGAATACTACTCAAATCCAGGAATAAAAAGAATCTTGACTCTCAAGTTTATTTCCTATTGTAGCTTTCTGGTATTCTTTATACTTCTATGTTTTGACAAGTACAGAAAGAAAATTACCGTTCTAATAACCTACTTGGCATCAGCTCTTACAATTGCGACATTGCAATGGTATGAATTATATTATGGTTCAACCTTTTATTATGGGGAAGTAAGAGACAAGCAAGGTTTGGGGTTTCCTGTTCTCAGCACGTTCATGGTTACTCTAATAATTTGGAAAATAAATTACTCCAAAAGCAGAGATAAAGATTTAACTATAAAGCTCATATTGACAGGAATTTTGAACTTTGGTTTGTACCAGTTCTACGGACAGGTTTACGAATCATGGAATTTATCGCAATCGTAAAAAAAAGCCTACAAACAACATTGTATAAAAATCATGCTACGGCCGACGGCCTCACCCGTCGTTTAGCCCAGAACGTTAGCAACAGTTTAAAAACGAACCTACAAATCATCACCTACAGAAATCCAGATAATGAACAAACTAAATATTCAAACAGAACGGCTTAAAATTCGGCACATCGATTTAGCAGACCTTTCTGACTTTCATCTATATCGCTCAAACCCAAAAATTACAAAATACCAAGGTTTCGATGTGATGACAATTGAGCAAGCTCAGGAGTTTATTAAGGACAATTCTACAAAGCATTTTGGAAAAGCTGGAGAATGGGTACAATATGGAATTGAAAATAGTGAAACAAGCCAACTTATTGGCGATTGTGCCATCAAACTCGATTCCTATGATACAAGAATTGCAGAAATTGGTATTACTATTTCACACCTTGAACAGAAAAAGGGTTATGCGAAAGAAGTGATGCTTAGTGTTTTGAGTCTTCTTTTTGACAAAAAAGAAATACACAGGGTAGTTGAAATTGTAGACGCTGAAAATATTGCTTCGATTAATCTATTGAAAAGCATAGGGTTTAGGCAGGAAGGACATTTCATAGAAAACATTTTTTCAAAGGAAAATGGGGAAGCGAGTTCCAGTATGCCATGTTGAGACGGGAGTGGGAAGAGACCAAGATTGGGTAGAACAGAAGCATGGAACTCACACCTAGATAAGAACAACAGCAGCTAACAGCAACTAAACGTTAGTCTTCGGCCGACGGCCTTGTGCGTCGTTTATACGAGACCGTTAGAAGGCATTTGAATTGACAGCTTTAACATACTCAGGCTTAAATGTTCATGTAACTTTTGACGCAAATAACATATTTTTTACCGTGATTACACCTTATATTATTTTATTGTTTAGCAGTACGTTTGGACCCTAAAGACCCATTTAATACTTATGGCACTAATCAACCCTCACATTAACTTCAACGGAAATGCTGAAGAAGCATTCAATTTTTACAAATCAGTATTTGGCGGAGAGTTCGTAAAGATTTTGCGCTTCAAAGATATTTCAAATCCCGAATATCCAGTAACTAAAAATGAGGCAAATAAGGTTATGCACATTGCTTTGCCAATTGGCAAAAACGTTTTAATTGGCAATGATGTCCCCGAATTTATGGGAAAAGTTAATGAAAATGAAAACAGGTCTAAAATATCTATAAGTGCGGAAAGCCGTGAAGAAGCTGAAAAATTATTTAATGGACTTTCTGCAGGTGGGAGTATAGAAGTTCCCATTGGAGACAACCCTGAAGGTGCATGCTTTGGAATGTTTAGAGACAAATTCGGTATCGAATGGATAGTGGATTTTGATTCAAAGTACTAGAGAAAATATAAAAAGCACCGAACGCCTAACAATGGCTAAAAGGCAGCTGGGGTTACTCCAGGCCGACATTCCATAGCAATCTGCAAGCAGTCATCCAGTCAACAAGTCCTGCGGACTGTCGCCCCAGCCGACCGTAAAGACCACTTCATTGCATTTAGGATGAAACGTCACAAAAAAAAGTTAATTGAGAGGTACTAACAGGTCTTGAGTCATAAAGGTCAAATAAATACCAGCACAGTATCGCCATCACAGCTTATTGGTGAGCCATCTAAATGACCTTAAATAATCGGGTTTTTTCACTTAAAATAATTTTATGTTTAAAGTACATAATACCCTTTTGTTATTGGTGACTTGCTCGGTGGTGATGTGGGCATGCTCAAACAACCGTATGAGCAGAATTAAGAATACAGTCTCCGCTGCTGTGGTAGATGAAAAATCTAACAGGAAAGCCATTGCCCAGGCAGCCATCTACACGGAGTGGTTTTTTACAGGGCAGGTGGATAGCCTGTGGCATTCAGTAAGTGAGAAAGGGCGTAAACGTTTCCCAAATACTGAAAGCATTTCCACCCTCCGGCAACGGGTTATTCCGGTAATCACAGGCTTCGAAAAAGTGCTCAGCGACAGCGTCGTGCAAAATGATACGCTCGTAAGCGTTTGGCGCTATGGTATCAATAAAGGAGATGGAGTGATCTACTATGTAAAATGGAGCTTGACTCCAAATGATCATCGCATAGTTGGCTTTTCTGCTTCTGATGCTGGGCGAGTGGCAGTAAACCCAAAGAAAAATTACAAGGTACGAACGAAGCTGCAGCTACCTGTCAAAGGGGAATGGATCGTCTTTTGGGGTGGCCCCACGGTTAAGCAGAACTACCATGCCGCCTACTCCACGCAACAATTTGCCTTAGACCTGATGCCAGCGGCGGACAGTGCAAGAACATGGCAGGCAGCTAAAGGTGAGGCTTTAGCCTTAACCGACTTCGCCTGTTACGGCTCCCCTGTTTTTGCACCTGCGGCAGGCAAAGTTGTGGTGGCAATTGACTCTATCCCAGACAACCAGGTAGGTAAGTTTCACCCTACTTCTGAGAAGGGGAATTATCTGATTATTGAGCATCAGAAGGGGGAATTCTCCTTACTCGGCCATTTAAAACAGAACAGTATTAAAGTGAAGGTCGGGGATGAAGTAAAAGCGGGCGCTGAGGTGGCCCAGTGTGGGAATAGTGGCCGTACAACTTCGCCACATCTACATTTCGACCTAATTGATAAACCGAATATTGGGCGAGGCACCTTAAGCCTTCCTGCAAAATTCTACCATTACAAGGCTGATTCTGTACTTATCAAAATTGGACAGCCCCTTCAATGGCAAAGGATTAAACCTGCCTTTGAATAGAACTGATGAAATATGGAGTAAAGTACTTAGAACGTAAGACGTCCATTTTGACTAAAACGACATCTAGAATGCCCAATACTAAATAATCATCCCTTGTCGCTCTGCTCTGGACACGGAGAGGAAATTATCAGCAAAATAAAATCCGCGAAACCAGAGGAGAGTTTTTTCTACAAGGAACAACAACCCTACTTGCTATAACCCGACTTCAGCCTTATTGGCTTGCTTTTCATAAACCAGGGCAAAAACAGATGGACTTTAAAATATTTGATTTGGGTCTGGAGGGTGTTTTCGGGCTCTTTTGGTTACATCAGGCTAAGAACAGAAAAGGACAAGAAGTCTTTGTAGAGAAAAACTAGACCTAACATCAGCTAAACAGCATCTCGGGCGACTGCCTCCGCCGCCGTTTTGCCAAGTACATTGTAAAGAATCTCTAACTGAATGAAAAACCTGTGCATCACCTTTTTTCTTATTACTGGGCTATTTATAGGCATCTCTTACAAAATCAAGAATGACTACTTTCACTTACCTTACCCAAATGCCATGGAGTATGCATTGGCTTTGCTACTACTGCTATTCACAGCAGTTGCTTTGATTTGGAAGAAGCATCGGCGAGAAAAAATGCTTCTTGGCTTGGCATCAGCAGCCACTTTATTGATAGTAGTCAATGGCCTGAACTATTTCCTGGAATGGCATCCGCTCAACCTGTCACTTCCCTTTACAAAATCCCAGTCTTTTGAAGTCAGCCATGAGCCTTACAACTGGCCGACTGC
This sequence comes from Rufibacter glacialis, assembly GCF_008271745.1. Lineage (GTDB taxonomy): Bacteria > Bacteroidota > Bacteroidia > Cytophagales > Hymenobacteraceae > Nibribacter > Nibribacter glacialis. The sequence continues at coordinate 167,851 of NZ_VKKZ01000025.1, forward strand.
CACTCCAGTAAGTGCAGGATATAAAGAGGAAGAAATAGAGCAGTACCTTAAGGAAATTGAGAACTGGGAGAGGCTAAGGGGACTGGTAGTGATCAAAGATGGGAGTTTAGTGGTGGAGAAATATCAGAAAGGCGCTACCAGGTTTAGTGCGTTCAATGTTCATTCTGTTACCAAGAGCATTACCTCAGCCCTGATGGGCTTATCCATTCAAGAAGGTTATCTGGAATCCGAAGACAATTATGTGATGTCCTTCTTCCCACAGTACCAGAAGAGCGAACAAGGCCTACATAAAGAGAAATTAACGGTAGCCCATCTGTTGTCCATGCGGGGTGGCTTTACCGGTTGGGATGGACCACAGAACGTGGAGCAAGTGCTATTGAAGGAAAAAGTTTCTGAAAGTAAACTTGGGCAGGAATTCAACTACTTCACAGGCGCTCAGATGGTTCTTTCGGCTTTAATCACGAAGGCTTCCAAAACAACTACCAAAGAATTCGCCCAGGAAAAGCTGTTTAAGCCGCTTGGCATCCAATGTGGCTTCTGGCGGAAAGTGGACGGCTACTATGCCGGCGGAGACGAGACGTATTTCACGGCCAGGGACCTCGCCAGATTCGGAGAGTTGTACCTTAACAAGGGAAAGGTCAATGGGGCACAGCTGCTGGATTCTTCATGGGTGGAAAAGAGCTTCACCAATTATACACGTGCAAGTAACGCTTTCCGGACCTTAGATTGCTATCAGGAAGTTGGGTATGGCTACTCCTGGTGGTTGTTAAACTACAATAATAAAACAGTGTACACCGCGAGAGGGAAAGGGGGCCAATACATCTTGATATTGCCCGAAGAAAAAGTTGTGGCTGTTATTCTGCAGGAATGGAATCTGCAGAAAGACTTTGGAAAGGAAAATGCCTATTTATGCAAGTTACTTTCTATTTTAACGAAAGGAAATAAAAGGACTTCTTACCAAATGGCACATAAGTAAAGCTGTGGCTACCCCTCGCTCTCCTCATGTACCAGGCCTTTACTATTCCTTTTGAAGCAACACTCAACCCAGGCAAATCATAAATCTGAAATTTATGCTCCTCGACGATTTTAACAATACCATTGATAAATGGCTTACCGATTTACAACGTTATGACCTGGATAAATTACGCACAAAGCCTGACACTGCAGGTTGGTCAATGGGACAACTATACATGCACCTCATAGAAGAAACCACTTGGTACCTTGAACAAATTGAAGTGTGCTTTATCAGCAAAGTGAACCCTGCATTAACCATGAAAGAAAATGCAAAGCCCATCTTTTACAACAACTCCTTTCCAAATGAAATAATCAAAGGAGACCCCTTCATTTCTGACCATGTAAAGCAACCAACTGACTGGAAGACGGTACAGGCAGACTTTCAGAAATTAAAAGAGGAGGTAAATGAAATTTGGTTGAAAATTGAAACGGCGGAGTCTCCAGGTAAGGCAGAGCATCCGGGCCTTGGATTTTTTAGCCCAGTAGAGTGGTTTCAGTATGCTGAAATGCACATGCAGCATCACTTAAAACAGAAAGAACGAATCCATAACTTTTTGAGCACAAAGACTGCCCAGTGACTTACTAGTATGACCTGGACCAAATGGAGAACAACATAATCCGCCATCTGGGGTCTTCCTTGAAGCGGCTTCCATGGCAACTTAAACCTTTTTTCAGCGATCCAGACGCAGGAGGGCAAACAGGTTCGGTTCTAAAACCTAGCAGAACAAAATACTAAATCCGTTGATACTATACGTTAGACTAAGATGGTAGAACAGGGTTAACCATCTTATCTGAAAATATCCCTAGCGACAAAAGAAGAACAATGAGTATACAGATTGAACTTGCATTATTGGTGTTATCTGTTCTGTTTTTCCTGAGTATCATGGCAGGAAAAGCTAGTTCAAAATTTGGGGTTCCTGCCTTACTCTTATTTTTAGGGGTAGGCATGGTCTGCGGCAGTGACGGCTTGGGCATCCAATTTGAGAACATTCACATAGCCCAAACCATTGGCACCATCGCGCTTTGTATCATCCTGTTCTCTGGCGGCCTGGATACCAAAATATCAGAAATACGGCCTATCATGGCCCAAGGCGTGGTACTGGCAACGGTTGGGGTACTTTTGACGGCCATTCTTACGGGAGTGATTATCTGGTGGGTGTTTGACATGACCATGATGGCCAGCGGTATTGGGCTATTAACGGCTTTGCTGTTGGCTTCCACCATGGCCTCCACAGATTCCGCATCGGTTTTCTCAATTCTGCGGTCAAAGGGATTACACCTGAAAAATAACCTTAGGCCTATGCTGGAGCTGGAAAGCGGTAGCAACGACCCAATGGCGTATGTGCTGGTGATTACCTTGATTGAGATAATCAAGCTGGATAATGTGCCAAACTATTGGCTAACCGCCGGCACCTTGCTCTTGCAACTTGGCGTGGGGGCTGTTTTAGGCTTTGTTTTAGGGAAACTGGCCGTAAGGGTAATCAACCACATCAAAATAGGGAACGACTCTTTGTACCCTATCTTGGTGTTCACCTTCTGCATCTTTATTTTTTCAGTTACCTATTTTGTCAAAGGGAATGGCTTTCTCTCTGTGTACATAGCAGGCCTGGTGATTGGGAATTCCAAGTTTGTACATAAACGGTCTGCCCTCAATTTCTTTGATGGGTTGGCCTGGATGTCACAGTTAATCATGTTTTTGATGTTAGGGTTGCTGGTAAACCCCCACGAGCTATTACCCATCATGGTGCCTGGGCTGTTCGTTAGCTTTCTGATGATTTTTATTTCCCGCCCCCTGTCGGTCTTTTTAAGTTTGCTTCCTTTCCGCAAAATGCCCTTTAAGGATAAAACCTATATTTCATGGGTTGGCTTAAGAGGCGCGGTACCTATCATATTTGCCATATTCCCACTGGTAGAAGATGTGCCCCATGCCAGGTTCATTTTCAATATCGTTTTTTTCTGCACCTTAGTGTCTCTGATTGTGCAAGGCACCTCCCTTTCCTTAGTAGCTAAATGGCTTAACCTGGCAGAAAAACCAAAACATATAAATAAATTGAGAGCTTTTGATGTAGATTTCTCAAATGATATAAAATCTGCCACCACAGAAATTGAAGTCACCCCTAAAATGCTGGAGAAGGGAAATCAGCTAATGAACCTGGCTTTCCCTGAAAAAACCCTCGCCGTTCTGGTCATGCGCGATGATAAATATTTCGTACCCACCGGGAAAACTATCCTAAAAGAGAAAGATAAAATCTTGATTATTACCGACGACCAGGAAGCGTTAATTGAAACGTATAAAAATCTGGGAATAGAACCTGCTTGAAAAGAAAAACACCAGACGTCAATAAAGAAGATAATCGATAAATGGCACAGGGTTAATTTGAAAAGCTTATCCAATTATGAGCATTTAATACAGTAAAAATTATTGAAGGCTCTTGCTCTTCTCCATTAGTAGTAGAAATAAAGAAAAACTTCCCCACCTTACATATTCCTTCTGCTATTGCTGGAACCCAAGGTTATTTCTTCACCTGTTGGCCAACGTCAATGGGATTGGGAAGCAGTTTGCAAAGTTGGTTGAAATACAAAAAAGGCCTGCCCTTAAAAAAGGATAAACGCCAGCGTCGGCGGCCGTCCCAAGGAAGGCGTCTATCTATAAGTTAATGGACCATGAGGTTAATATGGCTTTACTATAAAGAAATCCTAAGTTTCAATCTCCCCTTCTCTTTGTTCATGGGGATGTTAGGAGCTAAGAATGGGTTCTTGCAGGGTTTCTTATTATCCTTCATGACCGGAGGGTTCCTGCTTTCCTTGTACTTTTATGAAAAGAGGTACAAAGCCAGGTATTACTTCTATTTTAACAAAGGCCTCTCCCGGCCTTTTCTCATTGGGGCTATCTATGCAGTAAATACGCTCTTGTTGCTGACCTACTTTATTTTAAAGAAATCCACCGGATGGTAGTACATGAATTAGAAGTAGACAGCGTTCTCAAGAGCTACGGGAATGTAAAGATATTGTCTAATGTCTACCTGACCTGCAAAACCGGCGACGTGGTGGGAATCCTGGGCAGAAACGGCTGTGGCAAGTCTACCTTGCTGAAAATCATCTTTGGGTCAGAAGACACGTATGATAAAAGTATCAGGATTGATAAAGAAGTGTATGCCAAGCCGTACCAGCACAAAAACCTGATCGCCTACCTGCCGCAACATGACTTCCTGCCCAAGAGGGTTCGCCTGAGAAAGATAGCTGCGCTTTTCCTTGAAGACCACGAAGCCCGGGAACGGGTACTTCTTGATCCCCGCATCAAAGAACACCTGGACAAACCCATCACAGAATTATCGGGCGGCCAGCGCCGGTATTTTGAAGTACTCTTGTTGGTGAACCTACCGGTGAAATTCATCCTGCTAGACGAACCCTTCTCTGGCATTGAGCCCCTTTACAAAGATGAAATCAAGGAGTTGATAAACCGCCACCGGCCAGAGAAAGGGTTTATCATCACAGACCATGACTATTCCAATATCATATCGGCCAGTGACCGCCTGCTATTGATCGTTGACGGGGTCTGCAAACCCGTAAGCAGGCTGGAGGAGTTGGAGGAATTGAATTACCTGCCCAAAGGAACCTTGACTGCGGAGGGTGATACAGAATTGGGGGATCAGGCAACTGAGGAACACCCCCCTTTTGAGGCAGACACCCAAACCCTGAAGGATTTAGATCTGTTTGACCCAAACAAAGCGGGTTCGCTCTATTCCATTTTTGAGAGTCCGCAGACCAAGGGCGGCAAGTACAAGTTAGATGAGTTGCTCAAGTCCCCCGTTCAGCAGCCAAGGGTATTGGAAGCCCGAAGGGACGCGATCCGTTATCTACAGGAAAGCGGGATAAGGCTACAGATAGACCGGAAACAGGTAGATTTTGCAGAGTACTACCTTACTTCCACCATTACCTCTGCCCGCCGGAATTACCTTGACGCGGCCTTGTCCAGTATCAGAAGGAGCTACAAGCCTTCCAATGATGATTATATCATAGAAACGGGCATCAAACAGACGGGGGGCTTCCTAACGTATTTGACCAGCTTGCTGCCCGTCCTTCAAAATGGAAGTGCTCCCCTGTATCTGTCGCAGCTATGTTTCAAGGTAGCAGAAACGCTTGCTAAGCCGGAGATAAGGGAGGTTATTCAATCTACTACTAACCGGAAAACGCTCTTCTTCCGCACAGGCGAATATGACCATTTATTCCGAAAGTTGGTTAAAAACGACCTTCTGGAGCTTCTCAACATCCTCTATGAATTGGATGCCTATGCCGCTGTGGCCAGTACGGCAGAGAAGTTGGGCTTCTCGTATCCTGACTACCTAAGGAAGGAAGAGCCAGAAGTGGAGATCAAGGGGTTGTTTCATCCATTGCTGGACAAGCCGGTGGCCAATGACTTTGCCATAGACCAATGGCACAACGTGTGCTTTTTGACCGGGGCCAACATGTCTGGGAAATCCACCTTCCTGAAGGCCTTCGGGATATCTATGTACCTGGCCCATGCCGGGTTCCCTGTGCCGGCCGCTAGCATGAAGACGACTATTTTCAGCGGCATAATTACCACCATCAACCTAGCAGACAATATCAACAAAGGCTATAGCCATTTCTATAGCGAGGTAAGAAGGGTGCGGGAAACGGCTCTGAAAATCAAAAAAGACAAGAAACTGATTGTGATTTTTGATGAGCTCTTCAGGGGCACCAATGTAAAAGACGCGTCAGAAGCCTCTTTGCTGATTACCTCCGCCTTTTCAAAAATCAACACCAGTCTGTTCCTTATCTCCACCCATATCGTAGAAATAGCAGAAGAGCTGAAAGGCCAGCAGAATATTTTTTTCAGCTGCTTTGACACGAAACTACAACAAGACATCCCTGTCTATGACTATCAGCTGGTGCCAGGGGTATCTAAGGAAAGTCTAGGCCTCTATATTGTCCGGAAGGAGGGGATAGTTGATATACTGGGGGAAGCGGTGAAGGAGCAGATTTGTAAGGTAGAAAGCGCGCCCCTCCATTAACAGAAATAGGACCCTTGACCAGCCAGTATCCTATGCCAAGGCCTTATCAAAGAAGAAAATTAAATTTGCGGTAGAAAAGGGTAATTACAAGGAGGCAGACAATCAACTCATGTTTCCATGGCTAGCAGTAGCCTGTAAAGAGGGACTTAAAACAAAAGCGGAGAAACCTTTCCTAAACTCAACCAGATCAGACAAATAGCACCTAACGCAAAAGGCCCTCCCTTCGGAATGCGTCCTACCCCAGCCGAATAACGACTGCTCCCCACCTCTAAACGGCCACTGGGTTTTCTCGGGCTCCCGCTCCCTTGCTCGGCCGCATTAAATCCCAAAGGCAGGTGTCGTAGGCAATGTGTAGTACTGTAAGTCATAGCCCCTACTAATATGAAACGAATCCACTTGTTTGAATTCGAAGACCAGCCTTGGTTCCCTGATTGGATTAGGATTAGTTTGACCAGACTCATAGTGGTCATGCACGGCCTTTTAGGCACCACCAAAGATGTAGCCCAGTTGGTGCATAAAATCCTCAGGTATTCTCCCAACCCCTCTATCATAGATCTATGCTCAGGAAGCGGAGGGCCCATGGTAGAAGTTGCGGAGACGTTGAAGGAAGACTACCAGGTAAAGGAGGTAACCCTTACGTTAACCGATTTATACCCCAATCTGGATTTAGCTGACAACATCAACCGGCAGGGAACTACTGCCCTATCTTATCTAACCCAGCCCATAGATGCCGCCAACGTACCCTCTGCTCTAACCGGTATCAGAACCATGGTCTGTAGTTTTCATCACATGAAACCTGCTACAGCCAGGCGCATTCTGGTCAATGCCAAGGAAGCGAAGCAGCCCCTCTGCATCTATGAAATAAGCGACAACAGCTTCCCTACCTTTTTGTGGTGGATAGCCCTGCCCTTGAACTTCATCATGGCCTTTCTGATCACTCCCTTTGTGCGGCCCTTGACCTGGAAGCAAATCGTTTTCACCTACCTGGTACCCCTTATCCCCGTCTTTTTTGCCTGGGACGGGGCTGTCTCTAATGTCAGGACGTACACATTGAAGGATTTGGATGTGCTTTTAGAGGGCTTGACCTCTGAAGAGTACCAGTGGGAGAAAGGAACCCTCCCCGGCAAAGCAAAAAAGCTCTACCTCCTTGGCTTTCCCACGGCACGCCCATAAAGCACCGGCTACTAACCCCTTACACTGAATAATTCAAATCCTGTTTAGCCCCTCTTTTCAGGAAAGACTCCTAAAACCAGCTTCAGGAACACAGGGAATAAACTAACCTTTCCCTTAAGAACTTGGATTCTCTCCAGGGCCGCCCTACTTTTTTTGTCAATTCTACACTTAACTTTCTTCGGAAGGCGCTAACGCTGAATGGATTTCTTATATTGATCCGTAATTTAAAGACGGCGGACAACCTGAAGACATTCCTGCACCATCCTAACCCAAGAATATAGAATCCTATGACTGCAAAAAAATGGAGGCTCGCCCTGCTGCTCCTGCTTTCCCTCACGCTGAATCTTTCGGCCTCCCCAAAGGAAGTTTTTCCGGACGGAACCCCCATTCCAGACTGGTTCCGGCAAAACAAACTCACTGACATTACCAAACTGGGGAAACAGTACCGTATCACGGACCATAACCTCAGAAACGACAGTACCCTTATCCAGACAAGCCTCTTACAGGCTGTCATAGACAAAGCCCACGAGAATGGCGGCGGCGTGGTCATCGTGCCCAAAGGGACGTTCCTGAGTGGTTCGCTGTTTTTCAAGAAGGGCACGCACCTGCACCTGGAAGAAGGCGCCAGACTGAAAGGCAGTGATGATATCAGCAACTTCCCCCTGGTTATGACCCGCATGGAAGGCCAAACCCTGAAATACTTTGCCGCCTTGGTGAACGCTGATGGCCTGGATGGCTTTACTATATCCGGAAAAGGAACCATAGACGGCAACGGGCTCCGCTACTGGAAATCATTCTGGCTCCGGCGGCAATTCAACCCAGCCACCACCAACATGGATGAAATGCGGCCCAGGCTGGTGTACATCTCCAACAGCAAGAACGTGCAGCTGTCGGGCGTGAGGCTGGTGAACTCCCCTTTCTGGACCACCCACCTGTACAAATGCGAAAACGTGAAGCTGCTGGACCTGTACATCTACTCGCCCAAAGAACCCGTGAAAGCCCCCAGTTCTGATGCCGTGGACATTGACGGCTGTAAGAACGTGCTCATCAAAAACTGCTACATGTCAGTGAATGACGATGCCGTCGCCCTGAAAGGCGGAAAAGGGCCCAAGGCCGACAAAGACCCCAACAACGCAGGCAACCAGAACATCATCATTGAAGACTGCACCTACGGTTTCTGCCACGGCGCCTTGACCTTCGGCAGTGAGTCTATCCATAACCGCAACATCATTCTGCGCCGCATCAAGGTCAACCACGCTGAACGGTTGCTTTGGCTTAAAATGCGCCCAGACACTCCCCAGAATTATGAATATGTGCTGGTAGAAGACATAGAAGGCAAAGACATTGGCAATTTCATCTTCATCCGCCCCTGGACCCAGTTCTTCGACCTCAAAGGAGAACAAATAACCGGAACGTCTACCGCTCACCACATTACCATGCGCAACATCAAACTGGAATGTGATAACTTCTTCAACGTAGGCATTGCCGACAAGAACAGCCCCGCCCAAGGGTACAAAGCCAAGTTATCTGACTTCCGGTTTGAAAACATTGAGGTAACCGCCAAGAAATTCCTGGAGATAGACACGTCTCTTATTGAGAACTTCCAACTGAAGAACGTAAAGGTTAACGGGAAGAAGATTTTTTAACCTCATCGAATCCCCGTAGCCTAAGTCGGCTGAAAAGAACCAGGCGTCTCTTTTCAGCCGACTTTTTTGTTGGAATTAAAAACGCATCTACCGTTCTTGAGTTGGTTTAAAGACGAAGCTCCTTCCCGCCTATGGCCTTCCGCCTCGTTTACCAGAAGCGGTTGGGTTGCCAAAAGAAAGGCGGGGTTAGTTTTGTTCCCTACATGTGTTCACAAAGCCTACTATCGCCTTATGAAACCAGGAAATACCTCCGCCTTAGCACCAGAACAAAGGCAAGAACTCTTCCAAATTCTAGAAAAACGGTTTGAGAAAAACATGCGCCGCCATAAAGGGCTCACCTGGGTTGAGGTACAGGCAAAGCTGGAGGCGGCTCCGGGAAAACTATGGTCCTTGTTTGAGATGGAAAGAACGGGAGGCGAGCCAGATGTGGTGGGGCAGGATGAGAAGACAGGCGAATACCTCTTTTTTGACTGTGCCTCGGAAAGCCCCAAAGGCCGCCGAAGTGTCTGTTATGACCAGGCTGCGCTAGACGCCAGGAAAGAGCATAAACCAGCGAATAACGCCCTGGAAATGGCCCGCGCCATGGGCATTGAGCTCCTCACCGAACAGCAATACCGGGACTTGCAGCAACTAGGCCAGTTTGACGCCAAGACTTCCAGCTGGATTGCCACTCCACCAGCCATCAGAGAACTAGGGGGTGCCCTCTTCGCGGATTTCCGCTACGGCCAGGTCTTCGTGTACCACAACGGAGCCCAATCTTACTATGCCGCCAGGGGATTCAGAGGTGTTCTGCGGGTGTGATGATTCCTCTAAAAACCTGCTGGGTACGGTAGAATAGATAACAGACGTCTGGAAACTTACCACCCACCCAAGGGGCAGTTTTTGCCTTTATTCTGTAAAAGAGGCCTGAAACCAGCAGGTGTGGGGTCTTTCACAACTCCTGCCCCACCCGGTTCCTACCTGTTTTCCTCCTATCTTTGCCCTACCGTTTAAAAGGCCAGGTGATAGCACCTTAAGGCCAGGAAAAGAATCCTGCTTTCCTGCCATTGCCCAGCCCCCCGGAGAAAGCTGTTTTGCCCATAGGGCGAGGAAGAAAAAGAAACCGTACCACCTGCACGCGCGCCCATGTTGCCCAAGAAGAAAGAACACCCCAGAGAGAAAGCGGGCCTGCACCCCAGAAACCGGCACCGGGAGCGGTATGATTTCCAACAACTGATCAAAACGTACCCACCCTTGGGTTCCTTAGTCCGGCTGAACGAGTACCGGGACGCGTCTATTGACTTTTTCAACCCGGAGGCGGTGAAAACCCTGAACAAGGCCCTGCTGAAGCACTTTTACGGCATCCAGTACTGGGACATCCCGCCCAACTACCTATGCCCGCCTATTCCCGGCAGGGCAGATTACCTCCATTACCTCGCCGACTTGCTGGCTTCCGGAAACCCCAAAGGCAAAGGCAACCAGGTCCCCAAGGGAGCCCGCATCAAATGCCTGGACATTGGCGTGGGGGCGAATTGCGTTTACCCTATTATCGGGGTTAAGGAGTACGGCTGGTCGTTTGTAGGCGCAGACATTGACCCTGTCTCTATTGCCTCGGCCCAAAAGATCATTGACCAGAACCCTACCTTGAAAGGACAGATTGAGTGCCGTTTACAGCCCAACCACCAGAACATCTTCCAGGGCATCATCCAGCCAGGCGAACAGTTTGACCTGACGCTGTGCAACCCGCCTTTCCATGCCTCCCGCGCCGCGGCCCAGGCCGGCACCACCCGCAAAGTCCGGAACCTGACCCAGGGAAAGTCTACCAAGCCGGTGCTGAACTTCGGGGGGCAGTCCAATGAGCTATGGTGCGAAGGCGGGGAAGCCGCCTTCATTGCGAACATGATCCGGCAAAGCAAAGACTTTGCAGACTCCTGCTTGTGGTTTTCCACCTTGGTCTCTAAAAGCGAGCACCTGAAAAACACCTACAAAGCCCTGGAAAAAGCGCAAGCCGCAGAGGTCAAGACCATTCCCATGCACCAAGGGAACAAGAGTAGCCGCCTGGTTGCCTGGACTTTTCTGGACCCGGCCCAGCAAAACGACTGGCGAAGCAGCCGGTGGTAGCAAGCCTTGCTCTTTCAAAGCTACTTTTCCAGAAACAGACCTAAAACACCTCTCCTGGTCTTCCTGCATTTATCTGGCTAGATCCCATTCTTATCGCTTCGTCCTTTTCTTTCCTAAGCCGCTCCTTCTCCAGGGAAACAGATTTCCTGTTACCTTAGGGTTCTCATACCGCCCATTACAGGAGCGGTTTTCTGTTCTACCCTTACCCAACGATTTATGGCACAAGCACCCATTGTGGTCACCTGCACCTTACCCGCCTCCCCGGAAAAAGTCTGGCAAGCCCTCACTGACCGGGATCAAATGAAAGAATGGTACTTTGATCTGGCGGCCTTCAAACCAGAAGTAGGCTTTACTTTCCAGTTCACAGGAGGTACGGAAGAAAACAGCTACCTCCACCTGTGCGAGGTCACCGAGGTAATCCCCCGGCAGAAACTGACCTACAGTTGGCGCTATGAAGGCTACCCCGGCATTACCTACGTCACCTTCGCCCTCTTGCCCGTGGAAGGAAAAACCCAGTTAACCCTTACCCACACCGGCCTGGAGACGTTCCCCCAAGACAACCCAGATTTCGCCGCGGAGAATTTTGTAGCGGGTTGGCAGGAGATCATTGGCCAGTTGTTGCCCGCCTATCTGGAAAAAGATCCTTCCCCTGCCTCCTGAGGTGGCACATTCGGTAGCCGCTTCTGTTTTTCCGGTACTTTTCTAAAAAAGCCTCTAAAACCGCTTACTTCCAGCTGCCCAATATTTCTTTTAGAAAAAAATGGGGCAGCTTTTTCATGGGCTTCAGGCACGCATGATTCCAAGCCTTGCCAGGGAGCCCTGGAGGTCAGCCTTCACCCACCAGGAAAGTGGATTTAAAATTTCAGCCTTAGTGCAATCCGTTTAAAAAAGCCCGTCGTAGGTCTTGCTTTCAACCTTTTAAACGATGACGGCATGAAAAACAACCACCAATTTCTGTTATGGGCTTCCGGCCTGCTTTGCCTCTCCACCCTTTTCACTTCTTGTAGCCAAGATATCCTGGAGTCTGAAGACCAGCTTCCTTCCAGCCATATCACCCAAGAAGCAAAAGCGCCCGCTAACCTGACTTTTTACGCCCTCACAGACAACAACCAATTGGTGGAATATTCCACAAACAAAATCGGGAAGGAAACAGATGTGGTCTCTATCACGGGCCTCAAAAGTGGCGAGAGGCTGCTGGCCATTGATTTCAGACCGGCTACGGGGCAGCTCTATGGGGTGAGCAACCAGAGCAACCTGTACGTCATCAACCAAAACACCGGGCGGGCCACGCAAGTAGGTACTGCTCCTTTCTCCCCAGCTTTAGAAGGTACCCAGGTGGGCTTTGACTTTAACCCTACCGTTGACCGCATCAGGCTGGTGACCAATACCACGCAGAACCTGCGCCTGAACCCAGAAACTGGCGCCGTTGTGGCCATTGACGGCAACCTGAACCCCGGCAGCCCAGAGGTAGTGGCGGTTGCCTATACCAACAGCATGGCCGGGGCCACTTCTACCGCCTTGTATGACATAGACGTGGCCACCGACAAGCTTTACCTCCAGAATCCGCCCAATGCCGGTACTTTGGTAGAAGTGGGCCGCTTAAACGTGCAGGCCGTTGGGGAAGGCGGGTTTGATATTTCCCCAGATAATTCGCTGGCCATTGCGGCTTTGTTTGGCCGGGGCGGGGGCACAGAAAACCAGAAAGAAGATTCACCCGGAAACAAATACCGTTTTTACCGCATTGACCTGGCTTCCGGCAAAGCAACTAACCTGGGCAAGACAGACCGCACCATCATTGGGGTGGCCATCCCCACCAATCCGGTGGCCTATGGCGTAGACGCGGCGAACAACTTGCTGATCTTCAATCCTTATGCGGCGGGCACCATCCTGACCAAGGCCATTACGGGCCTGCAACCCGGAGAAAGGGTGCTGGGCATTGATATGCGCCCGGCAACTTCCCAGCTGTATGCCTTGGGCAGCACCAACCGCCTGTACACCGTGAACTTAGCCACCGGCGCGTTTACCGCGGTGGGCGGTCCGTTTACCCCGGCCCTGTCTGGGGAATTCTTCGGCTTTGACTTCAACCCCACCGTTGACAGAATACGGGTAGTAAGCAATACCGGGCAAAACCTGCGTCTGAACCCCATCACCGGCCAAGTGGCCGCCGAAGATGGACCTTTAAACCCGGGCAGCCCGCAGATAGATGCAAGCGCCTATACGAACAATTTTGCCGGGGCCACCTCTACCGCCCTGTATAATATTGATTTTGGAACGGATGCCTTGTACCTGCAGAATCCACCCAATACAGGCACGCAGGTGCTGATTGGCCGTTTAGGGGTAATGACCGGCCCGAATAACGGATTTGATATTGGTGGTGTAAGCGGCAACGCCTTGGCTCTGCTTCAGGCGGGGAGTCAATCTGGAATTTACCAGATCAACCTGAGCACGGGCCAGGCAAGTCTGTTGTCTTCTTTATCCAGAACCCCCTTGAGTTTCGCCCTAGGCTTAGGCTTCTAAGGGTCGTGCCCACCGTAGTTTTTGCAGGTCCTGCCATGCGTTCCCGTGGCAGGACCTGCTGCGTTTTAGGGGTTCTGAAAACAGGTCGTTTTCAGGAAAACAGGCCATAAAACCCAGATGAGAAGCCCTCTGAAAGGATAAGGTTCTAGAACACCTTTCCATTCCTGCGTATATTTGGGGCCTGCGGGTAGACCTTTTGCCTGTTAGCGCACCAAGCTCCCTTCTTGCCTTTATGATCAACTACAACCCCAAAGACTGGTTCATCTTCATTTTCAGGTTCTCCAAATCAGATACGTTCAGGCGGTTACTGCCGCTGTTAGGGGCTGTGGGTCTCTATGCCGGACTGGTAGCCTACGTGGAATTGAATTACCTAGCCAAGTCTGAGTATTATGACAGCATCAAAAATGTGGGGCTCATGCACAGTGTATTGGGGTTCGTGCTATCGTTGCTGCTGGTGTTTCGGACCAATACGGCTTACGACCGGTGGTGGGAAGGCCGCAAAGTCTGGGGCAGCCTCACCAACAGCTCGCGCAACCTGGCCCTGAAACTGAGCGCTTGCGTCCCCGACTCCCAGGACCGGCTCTTCTTCCAACAGATGATCCCGCAGTATGCCTACGCCCTCAAGAGCACCCTGCGCCACAACGAGGACTTCCAGCAGCTGGACCCGGTTCTGGACCTGGACCGTGAGGCCCATCTTCCTAACCAGATAGCCGCCGCCCTTTTCCAGCGGGTACATGCCTTGCATCAGGCCGGCAGTCTCACCATGGCCCAGTTCCTGGTGCTGGACCGGGAGATAAGCACTTTCACGGAAGTCACCGGCGCCGCCGAAAGGATCAAGAACACGCCCATTCCTTTCACCTACAGTGTATTCATAAAGAAGTTCATCTTTTTCTACGTCATGACCCTCCCCTTCGGCTGGGTGTTCAGCATGGGGTATTTTGTGGTGCCGGTGGTCATGCTCATTCTGTACGCCATGGCCAGCCTGGAGCTTATTGCCGAGGAGATCGAGAACCCCTTCGGCACCGATGACAATGACCTGCCCCTGGACCAGATCTGCCAGAACATCAGAAAGCACGTGGGTGAACTCCTGGGTTAGCCCGGTTTTTTTACAGGGTTCTCTTTAGGGCGAAGGGGCTGCCAGGCGTTTCCGGCCCCTTTTTAAGAAAAAGCGGGTAGAAGGCAATGAAGAACCTCATAAGGCTACCCATTTCCTCCTAACCGCTTTGGCGCTGTTTGGCCTATAACGGCCCTGAATCTTTGTCTATGTTTCTGGTAAGGTACCGGGTGAGCAAGCTGCCTACGGCCCCTGAACCCGCGTATTTGGCCAGGTTATCCAGCAGGCCCACCTGCTCTTTGTCCAGCCATTTGTATTCTTCGGCGGCAATCAGGTGGAAACCCCGCACCGCAATGCAGACCGCAATGATGAACCCTGCCACAATGATGTTGCCCTGAATAGCCCAGTGGATGATGGTACGGGCTCCCTGCTCGCGTTGGTGTTCCCGCTTGCGGCGGTCACTGGCAAACCATTCATCTTCTTCTTTGGCCTTCCGTAGCCCGGCCGTGGGTGGTGGCGAGGCCCTGATCGCGTCCAGGTCCAGGTGCGAGGAGGGACTGCTAGGCGGACTGGACTGCATGGGGGGCATTGACTAGCTTTTCATAGTACTCTTTGATCAGGTCATTGGGGATGATCACGTTATTGCTGTGCTTTCCTTGGCTGTCCCAGACCTTTTTCCAGGGAGTATGGTCTTGATGGGTCATGGCAGACAAGTCAATGCCGGAGAACTGGCCATACACTTCCCAGATTTTCTCCAGGAACGGCACCAACTCCGGATCTGTGAGGGTGACCGGTGCCAGTTCATTCGTATTGGAGGCAGTGGCCATTTGCCTTATCTCATCGCCCCCAAAATCCTTGAAACTGTAATACACCGAGGGCACCACCGGCCCGTATTTCCAGGCTTCTACCGGTTCACTCAACAGCGGCTGGCCCGATAAACCCAGGTACCACCCATGCGCAATGTAGACCAGTTTCACCAGTTTCATATTGGTCACGGGTTCACCGGTATCAAAAGACTTCTTGATGAAGAAGTTGGCAATTGCGAGAGGACTCTCCATGAATGTAATTAAAAGTACTTCCTATAATGGTACGCCCCGGCAAAAAAGAAAGTTGGGCAGGAACCAGTACAAAAATAACACAAAGGGCTGGTTTAACCAACTCCTTTTCCATCATTAACCCCTCAAACACAAAGAGATACACCCGCCCTACCAAAACCACGGGCCCTGCCTCTACCAGGAACAGGTGATGCCTTTACACGCCAAAGCCTGAGAAACAAGGTCTCTCAGGCTTTGGCTTTAGACCTGCCACAGGATGGCGGCCAGAAGGGGAATAATGGATTGCGAAAGGGGGAAACTGGTGATCAGGCCTGGGCTTGGGAGTAGAGGTGGCATTTCCAGAGCTCCAGTTCATCCATGACCAACTGGCCCATGTATTCTAAGGTGATCTGGTCATCTGCTGAGAACTCTCTGGGTTCTTTGTCTACAATGCACACCGAACCCAACATAAAGCCGTCATGGGTTTTCAGGGGAACCCCGGCGTAAAACCGAAGACCGAATTCGCCCGCCACCAAGGGATTGGCCAACAGGCAGGGTTCATTTAAGGCATCATTGAAAACGGTGATTTCTTCCCGCATGATGGCCAGAGAGCAAATACTCTCCCCACGGCTGATTTCCTTCACTCCTTCCATGCCCACATTGCCCTTGAACCACACCCGGTCGGCGTCAACAAACGACACCAAGGCAATGGGCACTTTGAAAAGATGGGCCGCCAAGGCCGCTATGTGCCTAAAAGGCCCTTCGGTTTCTGAATCTAAAATCTTGTAATTATGAAGCTTTTTAACCCGGTCTTCCTCATTTCCGGGGATGATGTTTATCCCAAAGCTATTCTTTGAATTCATACGCTACGCTCACTATACTTAAGCTACCTACTTAAGCAGATGTACACTATACGTACACGTTTTTCGCTAGTTAATGAAAAATATAACTAATTACCGGATTCTTTATAAAATACCAAACTCTGCTGTTGTCCCGTCCCAGCGCCAGAAAAAGTGCTATTTTTGGGAAAATACTGATAAAACACTCGCAAGCAACCGTATAAATATCTGCTTTTGAAACAGTTAAAAAGGAAATTCGCCCGGAAGGAAGCCACCTACATAATGAATCTACAAGTACGTTTTTAGGACGAAAGACAGGGCGGGCGCTGGCAGGAAGGGGAAAGCTTCTTGATTTAAGACTTCTTTTAATTTTATAGCCTGAAAAGGCTTAGCCCTTTCCCGGAAAAGCGCTAAAAGAAAGCTACTATCCAGGAAAGGGCTAAGAAAGGAAGTTAATTCTGTTTCACCAGCTGGATCTCAGCTTGCAGCCTGATGTCATCGCTAACCACCACGCTACCGGCCTCGGTCACGGCGTTCCATGTAAGGCCAAACTCTTTGCGGCTGATCTTGCCAGACACGGTGAAGCCGGCTTTGGTTTGCCCATAAGGGTCTACCACAATGCCCCCGAACTCCACGTCAACCGTCACGGGCTTAGAAACGCCTTTGATGGTGAGCGTACCGTGCAGTTTGGCAGCATCACTGCCGGTTTGCTCATAGTTGGTTCCTTCAAACCTGATATCTTCATGGGTGTCTGAATCAAAGAAATCAGCGGACTTAAGGTGTGTGTCGCGCTGCTCATTGTTGGTGCTGATGGAATTCACATCAGCGGTGAACAGGATACGGGTAGCCTTGGAGAAGTCTTCGTCCTCGGTCTCCACCTCTACGTGAAAGGTTTGGAAGTATCCGGTCACGGTGGTGATCATCAAGTGCTTTACTTTGAACTGCACTTCTGAGTGCATGGGGTCAATGGACCATTTGGTAGTTGCCATAGGTTTTTCGTTAATGGTAAAAAAGCGCCACTTTTTCAGGAGGTATACGCAGGGCTACCGGAGGGGTTAAGCCGCGATACTTACATTAAATGTATCTACATATAGGCAAAAACCAAACTCTTTCCGGGGTGTTTTTCCATTTTTGACGCAAAACCGGCCTGAAAAATAATCAAACGGTGGCAGCGGCAACGGCCTTCCGCTTGCCTTTTCCTGGCAGGTCCCCTTGGAGCGCATGGGTGGTTTTAAGGATCTCAGCGCTTATTTTCCTGATCAGCTCCAGCTGGTCCCTCAGCAACTGGTCCTCTGAGGAAAGCTCCTTTTTCTCCAGGATCTCTGGTTCCGGGCCTTTCTGCGCCGCCTCCGGAGCCTTAAAGGACGGGTCCAGGGTCTGGAGGGCTTCCGTTAGGGAAAGGGTAGCGCGCCGCAAGGGCCTGAGGAAGCCCCGAGGGAAGAATTCCGGCTCCCGTCCTATCCTGGCGTAGACTATGGTGGCGATGTACGAGGGCAATATGTGGTTGAGCACCACAAACTGGTAAATGTCTTCGCCGTGGAGCTGTTTGCTCTTTGGTTCACCGGTCATGCGCTGGAACGCCGCCGACAGGTTGGCCGAGCTCACATACACCTCTTTGCGAGCCAGCTTGTAGTCCAATTCTGAGATGCGCTTGCCGCTGAGCAAATCCAGGAGCACGTGCAGGTACTGTTGGTTCGCTTTGAGCACCGCCTGCATGAACTGCCCCACCTGCTTAGACTCCCAGTTAGGGAACACCACATAAGTAGCCGCAAACGCGATGCTACAGCCCACCACCGTATCTATGACCCGCTCCTGCACAATGGATAGGCTACCGCCCCCCAGAAAATGGAAAAGGATGAGCATGAAAGGCGTCATGAAGATCACACTGAGCACATAATTGATCCGCTGCACACTGTAGAACCCGGTCATGAAAAGCAGCATGAACACAAACTGCCACCGCTCATCCCGCACCACATACAGCACCAAGAGCCCTACCGCGCCGCCCACTACCGTACCAATAACCCGCTGGATATTGCGTTGCTTGGTCAGGCTGAAGGCGGGCTTGAGCAGGAAGATCACCGTGAGCAGGACCCAGTAGCTGTGCTGCCCATAGGGGAACAGTAAGGTAAGGACATACGCGAACAAGGCCACCAGGGCCACCCGCACAGAGAACCGGAAGATTGAGGAAGCCATGGTGAGATTGCTCCAGAACAGCTTGGGATCCACCGTCTGCCGTGAGACAAACTGCGAAAGCTCCAGCTCCCGTACCCGCCGGTGCACCAGTTCTGAATGCGCCTTGAAGTACGACAGGATATCTGACAGCCGCTGGGCGATGGACCTGATGTTCACGTAGATTTTCCTGAGCACAAGGTTTCCTTGCTGGCCTCCCTGCTCCCCTACCGCTTCAATTTTGGCTTTGAGGGCTTCCAGCCGGGCGGTGGTATCTACCCGGTTCTTGGGCCTCAGATTCCCCTGCACGGCAAAACCCAGGTGGTCCAACTCTTCGGCCAGGTACTCTACCAAATGGGCTATTTCAAGGAGAATGCCAGAGCTTCCATACCGCTCCCTGATGGCATCATAATCATAATGGATGGCGGTCACCTGCTCATATAAGTCTACCAGGTCTACAAAGGTCATCACCAGGGTACGACCGGCCTGGGTAGACTCCTTCACCATTTGCCGGCTTCTGAACAGGAGTTCGCGCACGGCCGCCTGTTTCTCGTTCACCAGAATCTGCTGGGAGATCAACTGCCGGTACCCTTCGTCCAGATCAGTGTTGGGTTGGTAAAAGGCGGCTTTGAGCCGAAGGAACTTGGCTACTTCCCTGATGCACTCCCCCAAGGCCTGCTGGGCCGGTCGGTAAGGCATGACCTTGTTGGTAAGCAGACTCAGCAACAGGTACCACACCCCACCGGCCATGGTCAGACCGCTGTTCACCAGCACCAGTTCAGGGGGCAGGGGTTGGTCCATGGTCAAAACCAGCACCAGCAGACCGCCCATGCCAATAAGCGAGGCCCGCATGCCATAGACCAGGAACATGGAGAACAAAAAACTGAGCACGAGAATCTCCAGCCCCATGGTCACCACGTGCATGCGTGCAAATCCCGTGATCAGGGTTACCAGGGTACACACGCCAATGCCCACCAGCATGCCGTTGCGCTTGTGGAGCAGCGGCCCCGGCGAATCGGCCAGGCTTACCCCTATGGCTCCCAATGACATGGCAATTCCTCTTTCCAGGTGCCCAAAGTAAGCGAACACCAGGGCCGGCAGAAGCGCCGCCACGGTCACCCTTATGCCATCATGGAAGTTCTGGCTGTAGAAAAAATACTGTAACTCCCGTACTTTACTGTTCATGCCGCTAAGACGGATTGTTGTGTTTGTAAATGGTCCCTCCCTATACGTACTACCGCTTTTAAGGCTGGTTTTAGAAAAACAGCCTCACAACACCAGAACCTTCCCTTTTATTTTTAAAGGTAAAGGATCATTTTCAAACTCAAAGGAACCTGCCTCCGCCGGGGCGTGAGTTTCGGTCTTCCCCAATGGAACGGATTCTCTGAAATCACTTCCATAGATAAGCTTTCTACCTAGGCCTACCACGAGCGTTTCCTGCCTACAAAAGAGAAGCCAGCCCGTCTCTCCTAGACAAGCTGGCTTTTAATTACAGGTACCAAGCAGTGGGCGGCTTCTGTACCTGGGCAGGAATATCCTGGGTGGTCCGCTTAGTCGGTGCCCTGGGTTCTCACCACCACTATTTCCACTCTTCTATTCTGTTGCCTTCCCTGGGCGGTTGAATTAGAAGCGATGGGGTCCTGCTGGCCTTTGGAGATGACTTTGATGCGGTCGGCGTCAAAACCGGCGGTAGAGGTTAGCCATTCTTCTACTGCTTTGGCCCGTTCCCGCCCTAGTTCCAGGTTGTGTTCTTTGCTGGCAGTGGAGTCTGTGAAGCCAAACACCCGTATCATTCCCTCGCCTTGGGTACGGCTTTTTATGTTGTCAGCTATTTTCTGCAGACTTTCTTTCCCTGTGGCCTTGATCTCGGCTTTGTCTATGTCAAAAAGGATGTCCTGGCTGGCCTGGTAAATGGTAACGGAGTCGTTGCCGCGCACCGTCACGTTGGCGCTAACCAGTTCCGGTACCACTACAATAGGAGCATCAAAATCAATGTTGTCCCACACGGCATCGTCGCGGTAAAGCACGGCGGTATCATTGGTGGCCATCTCAGCCACAGAATCGGCGTTTTCAATTCGTTTACCAGATTCGCTGCACGCAACGGTAAGTCCAGCTAACATCAGAAGGAAAAAGACGGTATTGTTTTTCATAGCAAGTAGCATATGGTAGTTTAGTATAAGTACGAAGTGCATGAGTATTAGTTAGTTGAACAGCCTATACCTCCGCTACAAGACCCCATCTTTGCGTCATCGGTTGCTACTCTTTGCATTATCCCTCGTAGATTTGCAGCATGGTTACTTCCTCTGCACTGGACATTGTCATAATTGGCGCGGGCCCCATTGGCCTGACGTGCGGCATTGAAGCCCAGAAAGCCGGCCTCTCTTACGTGATCCTGGACAAAGGCGCCCTGGTGAACTCGCTCTACAACTACCCGGTGACCATGACCTTTTTCTCCACGTCTCAGAAACTGGAGATTGGCGGCGTGCCTTTTATCTCAGACAACCCCAAACCCCGCCGCAACGAGGCCCTGGAGTATTACCGCCGCGTTGCCCTGGCTTTTAACCTGCACGTGCGGTTGTTTGAGGAGGTGTTTTCGGTGCAGAAAAAAGAAAACGGGTTTGAAGTGCAGACCGCCAAGGGAACCTACCTGGCGCGCAAAGTCATCATCTCCACCGGGTTCTATGACCTGCCCGCTACCATGGAGGTACCGGGTGAGAACCTGCCGCACGTGACGCACTACTACAAAGACCCGCATTACTATGCGTTGCAGAAAGTGGTGGTGGTAGGCGCCAGCAACTCCTCTGTAGATGCCGCCCTGGAAACGTACCGCAAAGGCGCCCAGGTGACCATGGTGGTGCGTGGCCCCGCGATAGGCCGGCGCGTGAAATACTGGGTAAAACCGGATATTGAGAACCGCATAGCCGAGGGCAGCATCACGGCGCATTTCAACTCCTGTATTACCGCTATCCGCCCGGGCGAAGTGGATATTGTCACCCCCGATGGACCGCTCACCCTGGAGAACGACTTTGTCCTGGCGCTCACCGGGTACAAACCCAACTTTGACCTGCTTCGGAAGTTTGGGGTTCGCCTGTCAGAAGATGAGAAACTCTACCCGCAGCACGACCCCCAAACCATGGAAACCAATGAACCGGGCCTGTACCTGGCGGGCGTGGTCTGTGGCGGTATGGATACCCACCTGTGGTTCATTGAGAACTCCCGTGACCATGCTGAGAAGATAGTACGCCATATCCTGGCCCAAGACCAGGCCTGACCTTCTTCCTGTTTCAAAAGTGAATTTCCAAAAACACCCCTGAAATACCGCTCTAACCAAGGGGGCTCCTTCCTCTTTCAACGCTTAGGCTTTATTCAAGGCCCCCGGTTCTTATTGTGCCCTGGTAGGTTTCCTGAAGGATACCTTAATCACATACTAACCTGCAATTAGCTTATAATCAGTTATTTATAGCTTACATTATTTTATTGTTATCAAGGACAATTCCCATTTTCTCACACTTTTCTCCTTCTGTCTGGGCTAATATCCGTTACTTTGCACCACCGAATGAACGTTCATAACAAAGAAAAACACTGACTTGGAGATAATTGCAGAGAAGAAAAAGGCTATTCTGGAAAGTACGCTGAAGCTGATCAAGGAGAATGGGTTCCATGGCACCCCTATGAGTCTGGTCGCCAAAAAAGCGGGAGTAGCCGCCGGCACCATCTATCATTACTTTGATAGCAAAGACACCCTCATCATGGAGTTGTTTGAGTATACCCAGTTCCGGCTGCAGCAGGCCATGCTGAAAAACCTTCGCGAGGACATGGATTTCAAGGAAGGCTTTTTCCTGCGGTGGACCAGCCGGTACCATTTCTTCATTCAGAACCCAGACGTCTTGTTCTTCATTGAACAGTTCGTGAACTCCCCTTACTTCCCAAGGTGCCCGCAGGAACGGAATGAGCGCATCCAGAATGAAATCAAACAATTTATCGGGATCGGTAAAGAGCAGGGCGTCTTCCGGGACCTGGACCAGAACCTCATGTCCATCATGGTCCATAGCAGCATAATCACAGCCGCCAAAATTCAGATTGACGGCAAATTGGTTTTAGGAGAAAACGAGATTTCCCAACTGGCCCAGATGATGTGGGACAGCATTCGCAAACAGTAACCCAGAGAATACACCCTTTCACCAGATTAGAAAAATTACCAGGACCTATGAGAAAAAACAAATACCTGCTTCCGCTGCTGCTGAGTTGCCTGCTGGCACCTTGGGCGTTGTGGGCCCAGGTAACCCCAGATAGCACCGCTGGCCGGTTATCACTGGAGCAATGCGTGGAGTACGCGTTGAAAAACCAGGCCCAGGTGCAGCAGGCCCAACTAGAAGAGGAAATCGGAGAGCGCCAGATCAGAGCGCAGTTGTCGGGTTGGCTGCCGCAGGTATCAGCCAATTATGCATTGACCCACAATTTGAAAAGACCCCAGACCGTGTTTGGGGATCAGGTCATTACCGTAGGCCAGAAATATACCTCTAACCTCAACCTGCAGGCGAACCAGACCCTGTACAGCAATGACCTGCTATTGGCCAGCCGGGCCGCCCGGTTCACCAGAACCGCGCTGGACCTTAATACCCAATCCACCAAAATCAACACGGTGGTAGAGGTGAGCAAGGCTTTCTACAACGTGTTGCTGAGCCAGGAGCAGCTGCGCATCCTGAACGAGAACATCACCCGGCAGGAAAAGCAGTACCGTGACGCCCGCGCCCAGTATGAGCAGGGCCTGGTAGACAAAACCGACTACCAGCGCGCCAGCATCACCCTCAACAGCATCAAAGCCGACCGTAAAAGAACCCAGGAAGCCATCAAAGCCAGTACCGCCCTGCTTCAGGAGCTCATGGGCTTACCGCTGGGTTCATCGCTCTCCCTGGCCTATGACTACAACCAGATGCAACAGAACATCCTGGTAGACACCACGCAGAACGTGACCTTCGCCAACCGGGTAGAGTTTCAGCAGCTGCGGACCCAACGGCAGATCCAGGACCTGAACACCCGTTATTACCGCTGGGGCTTTCTGCCCACGGCTTCGGCGTTTGTCAACTACAACCCTACCTATTTCAGCTCCACCTTCTCAGACATCTACCGCCAGGCCTACCCCACCTCGGCCGTAGGCCTGCAAGTAGGCATCCCTATTTTTCAGGGAGGGAGAAGGCTGCAGAACGTGCGCATCTCTGAACTGCAGGCCCAAAGCCTGGACGTGGAACTCACCAACATCCAGCGCCGCATCAACACTGAGTACCAACGGGCTCTTGCCAACTACAAGAGTGATTACAATGACTGGCTCACCCTGCAGGAAAACGTGCGGCTAGCCGAAGAAGTCTACAACGTGATCCGGCTGCAGTACAATGAGGGCATCAAAACCTACCTGGAACTGATTGTGGCCGAAACTGACCTCAGAACCGCCCAGCTCAATTATTACAATTCCCTGTACAACGTGCTGGCCAGCAAACTGGACGTGCAGCGCGCCCTGGGTACCATAGCAGTTAACTAATCAGCGAGAAAAACCATTAGCACCATGAAGTTACATCTATCCATCGTGGCGGGGCTATCCCTGTCTACCGCTCTGCTGGTTTCCTGCGGCAAGAAAGAGGCGCCCCAGCAGAATCCCATGAACGCCGCCGTCCCCGTGAACACCTATACCGTGACCCAAGAGCATGTCACGGGCACCGACACCTACCCTGGCACCGTGGTTCCGCTGAACGAGGTGGAATTACGCCCCCAGGTAAGTGGCTACATCAGCCAGATCTTTGTCAAAGACGGCCAGAAAGTGACCAAAGGGCAGAAACTATACGAGATTGACCGCTCCAAATACCAGGCCGCCTACAACCAGGCCCAGGCCAACGTTCGCAGCGCCCAGGCCAATCTGAACCGGGTACAGAAAGACCTGGAGCGGTATGAGAACCTGGCCAAGCAAGACGCCATTGCCCGCCAACGCGTAGACTACGCCCGCGCCGATGTGGAGACCGCCCGCGCCAATGTGGCGGTAGCCCGCGCCCAAGTAGCCAGCGCCTCCACAGATTTAGGGTATTCCATCATCAAGGCGCCATTCAGCGGTACCATTGGCATTTCACAGGTACGGGTGGGCTCTCAGGTGTCTCCGGGGCAAACGCTCCTGAACACTATTTCCTCAGAAGGCCCTACCGGCGTGGACTTTGTGATCAATGAGCAGGAACTGCCGCGCTTTAACCGCCTGCGCCAGGGCAAGCAGCCTGATTCGCTGTTCACGCTTACTCTTTCTGGTGGCTCCACTTATCCGCATACCGGTAAACTTACGGCCATTGACCGGGCTGTTGGCTTGCAGAGCGGTACCATTACCGTACGTGTCAGCTTCCCTAATCCAGACCGCCAGCTGGTGGCCGGCATGACCGTGAGCGTGAACGTGCTGAACCAGGACATTGGGCAGCAACTCACCCTGCCTTACCGGGCCGTGACCGAGCAATTGGGCGAATACTTTGTGTACAAGGTCTTAGGAGACTCCGTGCAGCAGCAGAATGTGTTACTGGGAACCCGCTTCCAGGATAAGATCGTGGCCCGCGAAGGCTTGAAAGAAGGCGATGTCATTGTGGTGGAAGGCATCCAGAAGCTGCGTCAGGGGTCAAAAGTGCAGGTTGGCGCTCCCCAGGCCGCCGGAGGAGCCCCAGCAGCCGGAGCCCGATAATTACGTTTAAAGCAGCTTTTTCAGAAACAGTATGATATCTGATGTATTTATAAGACGGCCCGTTACTTCCATCGTGATCTCCATTGTGATCGTGTTGGTAGGTACCCTGGCTATGATGAGTTTACCCGTCACCCAGTACCCTGACATTTCTCCGCCTACGGTGTCAGTGTCAGCGAATTACACGGGGGCAGATGCCCAGACCGTGGAGCAGACGGTGGCCACGCCCATTGAAACCCAGATCAACGGTAGCCCCGGCATGGCTTACCTCACCTCTACCAACACCAGTACCGGCCAGATGAACATGACCGTGACCTTTGAGGTGGGCACCGACATTGACATTGCCACCCTGGACGTGCAGAACCGGGCCAGTATCGCAGAGCCCAGCCTGCCGGAGGAAGTACGCCGCTTAGGGGTAACTGTCCGGAAGCGGAACCCCAGCATCTTGATGGTGATCGGGATTTACTCGCCCAATAAAAGCCACAACGTCCAATACCTGGACAACTACGCCAACATCTATGTGAAAGACGCGTTGCTGCGCGTGCAGGGGGTGGGTGACGTGACCGCCATTGGCCAGGACTTCAGTATGCGCCTGTGGCTGCAGCCCGACAAGATGGCCCAGTATGGACTGAGCGCGAACCAGGTGGTGGCTTCCATTCAGGAACAGAACATGCAGGTGGCCGCCGGTACCGTGGGTGCCCGGCCGCAGTACAACACCCAGGCCTTCCAGTACCCCATCACGGTGAGTGGCCGTCTGGTGACCAAAGAGCAGTTTGAGAACGTGATCATCCGCACCAACCCCGAGGACGGTTCTTTGGTGTACCTGAGAGATGTGGCCCGCGTGGAGTTCGGTCAGTTTGACTATGGCCGCCAAGCCACCATCAACGGAAACCCGGCCTCCATGATGCTGATCTACCAGTCGCCGGGCTCCAACGCGGTGGCTACCGCCGAAGGCATCTACTCCACCCTGGCGGAGATGAAGAAATCCTTCCCCGCCGACGTGGATTACATTGTCTCGTTTGAGTCGGTGACGGTGGTAGAGGTATCTATCAATGAGGTAATCGTGACCCTGTTGGAGGCCTTGGTTCTGGTAATCATTGTGGTGTTCCTGTTCCTGCAGAGCTGGCGGGCTACCCTGATTCCAATTCTGGCCATTCCCGTGTCTATCATTGGTACCTTCATCTTCTTCATTCCGCTGGGCTTTACCATCAACACCCTGACTCTCTTTGGGTTTGTACTGGCCATTGGTATTGTGGTAGATGATGCCATTGTGGTGGTGGAAGCGGTGCAGCATTACATTGACCATGAGCGGCTTTCGCCGAAGGAGGCCACCCGAAAGGCCATGAAAGACATCACGGCGCCGGTGATTGCCATTGCCCTGATCTTGGCGGCGGTGTTTATCCCGGTGGGCTTTATACCGGGTATCGTGGGCCGGCTGTACCAGCAGTTCGCCATCACCATCGCCATCTCGGTGCTGATCTCCGCGTTTGTGGCCCTTACCCTTACCCCAGCGCTTTGTACGCTCATGCTGCGCCCCATGAACGTGAACCGCGAATCCAGGGGCTTGAACAAGTTCTTCTACAAATTCAACAACTGGTTTGCCAGAACCACGGAGTCCTACTCGGTGGGTGTGCGCAAATCCATCAAAGCCGCGCCGCTGGCTTTGATCCTGCTGGTCTGCCTGTATGTGGGCACGGTGGGCTTGTTCGCGAATAAACCTACCGGCTTTATCCCTACGGAAGACGAGGGCCGCCTTTTCATCTCGGTGGAATTACCGGAAGGCTCCTCGGCTACCAGAACCCAGGCGGTGCTGGAGAAGATGTCGGGCATCATTAAAGAAGTACCGGCTATTCAGAACGCGACCTCCATCTCCGGTTTGAATGCCATCAACTTCTCGTTCAAGTCCAACAGCGGTACCTTCTTTGTGCAGATGAAACCCTGGGACGAGAGAAAGGAAGAGTCTATGCAGTTGCAGGGCGTGATGGCAGATCTGAACAAGCGCTTCTCCGCCATCAAGGAAGCCAACATCATTGTGGTGGCTCCGCCGGCCATTCCGGGTCTGGGGCAATCTGGTGGTTTCAGCTTCATGCTGGAGCAACGCTCTGCAGGTGACATCAAAGACATGGAGCGGGTGATGGGTGAGTTCCTGATGGCCGCGAACCAACGGCCCGAGATCGCCATGGCCTATAGTTTCTTCAACACCCGCACCCCCGGCTACCACGTAGACGTGGACCGCGAGAAAGTAAAGAAACTGGGCCTGAACCTCAGCGATGTCTTCTCTACCATGTCTTCTTACATGGGGAGCCGCTACATCAATGACTTCACGCGCTACGGCCGTAACTACCGGGTAGTAGCCCAGGCAGATACCTCCTTCCGGATGGACATCAAAGACCTGAACCAGTTCTACGTGCTCAACCGCCTGGGTGAATCAGTGCCTTTGAGTGCCGTGGTGTCTACCAGAGTAGTAGAGAACCCCGCTGTTATCTCGCACTACAACCTGTTCCGGTCTGTGGAGATCTCAGGAAGCGCGGCCCCAGGCTACAGTAGCGGCCAGGCCTTAGCGGCGCTGGAAGAAGTGGCAGCCCAGACCTTGCCCGCCGGGTACGGCTATGACTTCTCTGGTTTGAGTCGTGAGGAACTGGCGGCAGGCAACAGCACGGTGTACATCTTCGCGCTGTCTATCTTGCTGGTGCTGCTGCTGCTGGCTGCTCTCTATGAAAGCTGGTCGGTGCCGTTCTCCATCCTGTTTGCCATTCCGTTGGGTATGTTTGGCGCCATCTTAGCCTTGACGTTCCTGCCCAAGCTGGACAACAACGTGTACGCCCAGATCGGGATGATCACCCTCATTGGCCTGGCCGCTAAAAACGCCATTCTGATTGTGGAATTCGCCAAAGAGCGGGTTGACCGCGGCATGGAATTGGTTGAAGCCACCATTGAGGCGGTACGCCTCCGCCTACGGCCGATCATCATGACCTCGCTGGCCTTTATTCTGGGGGTTGTGCCGTTGGTACTGGCCTCAGGGGCGGGCGCCGTTTCCCGCCAGACCATTGGCTGGGTGGTGATTGGCGGTATGTTGGCCGCTACGTTCCTGGCTATCTTTATTGTACCGGTGTTGTACGTGGTGATCACGCGCCTGGCCTACGGTAAAAAAGGCCTGGCCGAGCTGCGCGAAAAGCACGGTGGTATTGACTATGACCATGAAGTGTAAGTAGCGTCACTTCCTTTATAGAAAAGCCCTGGCCCCTAATGCCAGGGCTTTTTACTAGATTTAGAGCCTCTTTTTATGAAAACACGTCAAAAAAACTCGGTCCAGGGCCGCACACCCCTGGTGCTTTTTCTGGCCTTGTACCAACTGGCCGGGGGACTGGTGGGCCTGGGCCTTTGCCTGAAGATGATTCCGGCCTTGCAGCAGCCTTCTACCTCTACCTGGGTGGGGATTGTGCTGGCGGCCGTGCTCTATACCTTCTCTATTCTGTGCGGCTTTCTGCTGTTCCAGGTTACCCGGCAGGCGTTCCTCTTTTCCCTGGCGAACCAGATCTTGCAGGTCTTCAGCTTCGGGGTGACCGGTTTGGCGTATAACTATGTGGCAGGCCTCAAGGTGGGCGTGGGAGTAGATTTTCTGACGAGCTGGGTGTTCAAGCTCAAGTTCTCCCTTTCTTCTTTCACCTTCAGCGTGGGCACCCACACCGGGGCGTCGTTTGTGGCAGTCAACCTGCTGGCCCTGGTGCTGCTGTATCTGTTAGAGCGAGCCAAGGAAGCGGCCAACGTATAACCCCCCTGTTTTTTACCCAAAAGCCAGAAAGTACCTGAAAAACGGGCTCTCTGGCTTTTTTTGCTTCTACCTGGGTTTAAAAAGGCGCTCTTTTGGTCTGTACTAGCTGCGTTTTTACCGTTATTTTCCCAAAACAGCAGAAAAACCTGTTCCTTCTCCCAAAGCTTTTCTTTCTCCTCCCGCAGTTGCCCTGCCCTGACTCTCAGACCGTTACTTAGTTAAATTTTTCATTTCACACCCATTATGAGATTCACAACACAGGCTATACCAAAAGGATTAGAAATAACATAACTTCAACGATTCGATAATTTATATTATAATTCATCAAACCTAACGCTTGTTTTGCATAAATTTTTCAAAATAAGGGTTGATTTATTGAGTTTTTTTCTCCAATTTCCTGATTCACCCTTACCCGAACGAACAAACAAAGGAATGAATCAGGCCGACGAATTTGGTAAAGGGCTTTACACGCCCGAATTAGAGCACGACGCTTGCGGTGTTGGATGTGTGGTTAATTTAGATGGTCAGAAAACCCACGCCGCGGTAAAAGACGCGTTGACCATGCTCAAGAACATGGAGCACCGTGGGGCTACCGGCAGTGACCCCGAGACGGGAGACGGCGCCGGTATTTTGGTACAACTCCCCCATGAGTTTTTCAGGAAAGAACTAGCCGAGTTCGCCATTACCCTTCCGGCCCAAGGGAGCTATGGCGTAGGCATGGTGTTTTTCCCCTCGGTGTACGAGGTACGCGAGAAGTCACGTAAAGTCTTGAACAACTGCCTGCGCAAGCTGGGCCTCAGCCTCATTGGGTACCGCCTGGTGCCCGTGAATGGCCAGGTACCCGGCCACGGCGCCAAAGCAGTGGAACCCTACATAGAGCAGGTGTTTGTGCAGCCGGTAGACCCCACCATTCAGGGCGAGGACCTGGAGCGCAAATTGTTCGTGCTGCGCAACCTCATCAGCAATGAGACCCGCAAGAGCGTGCGCGGCGAGAACGGCACCTTTTACATTGCCTCCTTCTCTTCGCGCACCATCATTTACAAAGGTCAGCTCAAAACCGACCAGCTGGAACGCTATTACCATGACCTGCGCCACCCTGAGTTCAAGTCGGCGCTGGCGGTGGTGCACTCGCGCTTCTCCACCAACACGTTCCCTAACTGGCGCCTGGCCCAGCCCTTCCGCTTTATCGCGCACAACGGCGAGATCAACACCATCAGGGGCAACGTGAACAAGATGAAGTCCAAGGAAGCACTCATGTCCTCGCCTCTGTTCACCCCAGAGGAGATGCAGTGGCTGATCCCCATCACCAACCCAGAAGATTCAGACTCTGCCAACCTGGACGCCCTAGTGGAACTGCTTACGCTCTCTGGCCGGCCGCTGCCGCACGTGATGATGATGCTGGTGCCCGAGGCCTGGCAGAACAACGCGCACATGGACACCTATAAAAAGGCGTTCTATAAATTCCATGCCTCGCTTATGGAGCCCTGGGATGGCCCGGCCGCCCTCTTCTTCACCGACGGCACCCAGATTGGCGCTACTTTGGACCGCAACGGCCTGCGCCCTGTACGTTACTGCCTCACCAAACAGGGCCGGCTTATCATGGCCTCTGAGGCGGGAGCGCTGTGCGTAGACCCCAAAGACGTGATCAAGCGCGGCCGCCTGCAACCCGGCAAGATGCTGCTCGCGGATATCTCCCAGGGAAGGATATATGAGGACGAGGAGATCAAGCAGCTGGTGTGCAATGACAAGCCGTATTTTGACTGGATTCAGAAAAACCGGATCAAACTGCGCCTGCGCCCAGAGCCGAAAGTGCTGCTGCAGCCTTGCTCACCAGAAGAACTTCGGCAGCGCCAGAAAGCCTACGGCTACACCCGCGAAGACCTGAAGATGCTGGTAGAACCCATGGCGGCAACGGGTTATGAACCGGTGGGCAGCATGGGATCAGATACCCCGTTGGCGGTGCTCTCGCAGCACAGCCAGCACGTATCCAATTACTTCAAGCAGTTCTTCGCGCAGGTGAGTAACCCGCCCATTGACTCCATCCGGGAACGGTTGGTGATGTCGCTGTTCACCCGCGTGGGCGAATCACTGAACATTTTAGATGAAAGCGAGGCGCACGTGCGCCAAATCCATATCTCGCAGCCGGTCATGGACCCCGTGGAATTCCAGAAGCTGGTGTTCCTGAAAGAAGAGGGCTTTGAGCACGAACTGCTGGATGCTACCTTCTCTACCCGGGAAACCGGTAACCTGCAGCGCGACATTGACCGCATCTGCCAAGAGGCCGAAGCCGCGGTGCGGGCAGGCAAGAAAATCCTGATTATCTCTAACCGCAACGTAGAGGAACAGCGCGCAGCTATTCCGTCTTTGCTGGCAGTGGGCGCGGTGCACCACCACCTGGTGGAGAAACGCATCAGAACCAAGGCAGGGCTGGTGGTAGAAGCCGGTGATGCCTGGGAAACCCACCATTTCGCCACTATCATCGGGTACGGGGCCAGCGCGGTGTATCCGTTCCTGATCTATGACACCATCAAGAGCCTGCATGACCAGCAGAAGCTGGACAACGCGAAGCCGTACACCCATTATTTCCAGAACTTCATTACCGCGGTAGACAACGGCTTGCTCAAGATCCTGTCCAAAATGGGCATAAGTACGCTGCAGAGTTACCAAAGCTCCCAGATCTTTGAGATTCTGGGGCTGGGCCAGGAAGTGATTGAGAAGTGTTTTAAAGGCACCACCAACCGCCTGGAAGGCCTCAACTTTGAGGATCTGGAACGGGAGGCCCTTACCAAGCACCAGAGCGCGTACCTAGACCTGGAGAACCTGCTGGAGTCCGGTGGTTTCTACCAGTGGCGCCGCGACGGCGAAGAGCACCTACTCACGCCCAAGGTGATCCACCTGCTGCAGAAATCCACCCGGCTCAACGACTTCCTGTTATATAAGGAGTATTCGCGGTCAATCCGGGAACACCAGCAGAAAACGGCCATCACGCTACGCAACCTGTTTGAGTTCCGGAAGCGGCAGTCGGTGCCCTTGGAGGAGGTGGAGCCGGTAACCGCTATTCTGAAACGCTTCGCTACGGGGGCCATGTCGTTTGGGTCTATCTCGCATGAGGCGCACAGCACGTTGGCCATTGCCATGAACCGCATTGGCGGCAAAAGCAACAGCGGTGAGGGCGGCGAAGATGAGGCGCGTTACATCAAACATGCCAACGGCGACTCGGAGCGCTCCCGCGTGAAGCAGGTGGCCTCGGGCCGGTTTGGCGTGACCAGCCATTACCTGGCCAACGCCGACGAGATTCAGATCAAGATCGCGCAGGGCGCCAAGCCTGGCGAGGGCGGCCAGTTACCGGGCCACAAGGTGGACCACTGGATTGCCCGCGTACGTTGCTCCACTCCAGGCGTAGGCTTGATCTCCCCACCGCCTCACCATGACATCTACTCCATTGAAGACCTCAAGCAGTTAATTTTTGATGTGAAGAACGCCAACCCCAAAGCCCGCATCAACGTGAAGCTGGTGGCCGAGGCCGGCGTGGGTACCATTGCCTCGGGCGTGGCCAAAGCCAAGGCAGACGCCATCATGATCTCCGGCGCTGACGGCGGAACCGGAGCCAGCCCGCTGAGCTCTATCCGCCACACCGGCCTGCCCTGGGAGATCGGCTTAGCCGAAGCGCACCAGACCCTGATCAAGAACAACCTGCGCAGCCGCGTGACCCTGCAAACCGACGGTAAGATCCTGACCGGGTATGACCTGGCCGTGGCTACTTTGCTGGGCGCCGAGGAATACGGGGTGGCCACTGCCGCCCTGATCGCTGAAGGCTGTATCATGATGCGCAAGTGCCACCTGAACACCTGCCCCGTGGGCATCGCCACCCAGAATCCGGAACTACGCCAGCTCTTCACCGGTAACCCAGACCACGTGGTGAACCTGTTCACGTTCCTGGCCATGGAATTGCGGCAGATCATGGCCTCCCTGGGCTTCAGAACCATCAATGAGATGGTGGGCCAGTCGCAGATCCTGAAGATCAGGACTGACCTGAACCACTGGAAACTGAAAAACCTGGATCTGTCCCCTATTCTGTACCAAGAGTACGCGCCCCGTAATGTGGGCACCTACAAGCAGATTGAGCAAGACCACGAGATTGCCAAAGTCCTGGACAAAAAGCTGATCAGAGACCTGAAGAAAGGCAACACCGAGGTGGAATACCGCATCAACAACGTAGACCGCGCCGTGGGTACCATGCTGTCATATGAGATATCCACCACCTTCGGCAAGCATGGTTTACCGGAAGATTCCTTCAAAACCACCTTCTACGGCTCTGCCGGACAGTCTTTTGGCGCCTTCCTGGCCCCGGGCATCACGTTCCGTTTGATGGGTGAAGCTAATGATTATCTGGGCAAAGGCTTGTCGGGTGGGAAACTGATTCTGCAGCCGTTCAAGGAAAGCCAATATATGGCCCACGAGAACATCATCACAGGCAATGTGGCGCTGTACGGAGCCACCTCGGGCAAGGTGTACATCAACGGCCTGGCCGGGGAGCGCTTCTGCGTGCGCAACTCCGGCGCCGAGGCGGTGGTGGAAGGCATTGGCGACCACGGCTGCGAGTACATGACCGGCGGTAAGGTGCTGGTGCTGGGCGAGATAGGCAAGAACTTCGCGGCCGGCATGAGCGGCGGCATGGCCTACCTCTACGCCCCAGACCCCAGCTACCTGGAGCAATGCAATCTGGACATGGTGGCCCTGGAAGCCCCTGAAGCCGAAGACCTGCGCTGGATGGAGCAGAAACTACAGGAGCACGTGGCCTATACCGGCAGTGTGCGGGCCCAGGAGTTCCTGGCCAACTGGGAGCAAACCCAGCAACAGTTTATCAAAGTAATGCCGCATGACCTGAAGAAGGCCCTGCAATTGAAAGAAATGGAAACCGAAAAAGTACTGGCCTAATGGGAAGAGCAGACGGATTTTTGAAATACCACCGGGAGGTGCCCGCCACCCGCGACCCTAAAGTGCGGGTAAACGACTCCAACGAGATTAACCTCCCTTTTCCGGAAGAGAAGACGAAAATACAGGCCACCCGCTGCATGGACTGCGGCATCCCTTTCTGCCACAACGGCTGCCCCTTGGGTAACCTCATCCCCGACTTCAATGATGCGGTCTCAGAAGGCGATTGGGAACGGGCCATCAGGGTGCTGTACAGTACCAACAACTTCCCGGAGTTCACGGGCCGCATCTGCCCGGCTCCTTGTGAGAGCAGTTGCGTCTTGTCCATCAACAAGCCCGCCGTGGCCATTGAGCACATTGAGAAGTCCATCGCTGAGAAGTCCTTTGAGCTGGGCCTGGTAAAACCCAACCCTCCGTTGCAGCGCACCGGTAAGAAAGTGGCCGTGGTAGGCTCCGGCCCCGCCGGACTAGCTGCCGCCGCGCAACTGAACCAGGCCGGCCATAAGGTGACCATCTATGAGAAAGACGAGAAAGCCGGTGGTTTGCTGCGGTACGGTATCCCAGATTTCAAACTGGAGAAGTGGACCATTGACCGCCGCCTGGCCATTCTGGAAGCCGAGGGCATCAAGTTCAAGTACAACCGCAAGATTGGGCAAGACACCACGCTCAAGAAGCTGTACCGTAAATTTGACGCCGTGCTGCTGGCCATTGGGTCTTCCAAACCGCGCGCCATCTCTATACCCGGCAACCACCTCAAAGGTATCCATTTCGCCATGGATTACCTGGGGCTGCAGAACCGCCGGGTAGACGGCGCGGCTATTGCGACGGAGCAGGACATCAACGCACTGGGCAAACATGTGCTGGTAATTGGCGGCGGTGACACCGGTTCAGACTGCGTGGGTACAGCCAATCGTCAGTTTGCCCAGTCGGTGACCCAACTGCAGTACCGCTACATGCCCAGTTCAGACCGCCATCCGCATAACCCCTGGCCCGAGGAACCGGTTACCCTCTCCTCGTCTTCTTCGCATGAAGAAGGCTGTGAGCGGAGTTGGGGCTGGCTCAACAAGGAATTCATTGCGGATGAGAACGGGCACGTGAAAGGCCTGCGCGTGGTGGAACTGGAATGGAAAAACCAGAGCGAATACACTGAAAAGCCCAACAGCGAGCGCATCCTGCCCTGCGACCTGGCACTGATTGCCATCGGGTATGAGCGCCCGGAACACGAGGCCTTCACCGCCAACTTCAAGTTTGAACTGGACCGCCGCGGCAACTTCAAGCTCAACGACTGGCAAACGAACGTACCGGGGGTATTCTCGGCCGGTGACGCCTGCCGCGGCCAATCTCTGGTGGTCTGGGCCATCTCAGACGGCCGTGAAGCCGCCCGCGCCATAGACGTGTACCTGATGGGGAGCTCTGAGTTACCTTCTAAGGAATTGTCTAAATACCAGCTGTTTTAAGGGCGTATCAAGTAGCTGGTATCAAGTAGCACGTATTTGTTTCATATAAAGCCCTGCGCTTGCCTTTTGGGTGAGGCGGGGCTTTTTGCGTGGGTTGTCTTTGTGTGGTGTTTTGGGAAAAAGAGGGCGGAAACAGATTGGCAACGGCCTTGGCAGAGACACTCGTAGGAGCTGCGCACACTACGAGGTCTTTGGAAGTGCCATTAGGTTGATTTGAGGATTATTTTCTGGAAAGGTGGCAAAAACAGAAGATTTTAAACATAGATGTTTTCCTGGCATCAGATTGACTCATAGCGAAGACTTGTCCTTCTGCAGTTTGGTAATGATTCCCGGTGAGCCTTATCAGACTCATGACTCAAGACTTAAAACTCAACCTGACCTCGTAGTGTGCGCAGCTCCTACGAGTGTCTCTGCCAGGGCCGTTGCCAATTCTCTTTCCGGCTTGTTTTCCTGAAATCTGGCGTAAAATGGAAAGACCTTCCTTATTTCCGTAGACACCCTAGAGAAGGAAGCCAGTATGGAAACGAGAGAAAAGTATTACCGCACCAATGGCATGGAGCTACATACCGTAGAAGCTGGCTCACCTACCGGAAAAGTCATTCTTTTCCTGCACGGGTTCCCCGAATTCTGGTATGGCTGGAGAAAGCAGCTGGCGTTCTTTGCCGAAAAAGGTTTTAGGGCCGTGGCTCCTGACCAACGGGGCTACGGCCTCAGCAGCAAACCACAGGGAGTAAAAGCATATACCATTGACCAGATAACCCAGGACATAGTTGATCTTATTCCCCAAATCACCCAGGAGAAAGTAGTCCTGGTGGGGCATGATTGGGGTGGCGGCGTCGCCTGGAACCTGGCGCTTCATTTCCCTGACTTGCTGGAAAAATTGGTGATTTTGAACATGCCGCACCCAGCTGTCATACATGACCACCTCCGGCATAACCCCAGACAGATGCTGCGCAGTTGGTACGCCTTTTTTTTCCAGGTGCCTTGGGCGCCCGAGGCCTTGAATAGCGCCTTCCACTTCAAACTCCTGGAAACCATTATGACAAGGTCAGCCCTGCCTGGCACCTTCAGCCCGCAAGACATGGCAGCTTACAAGGCGGCCTGGGCTCAGCCTGGCGCCTTAGAGAAGATGATCAATTGGTACCGCGCTTATAAATACAACCCCGTGAAGGCAAGTCACCCAGTGGAAACGCCCACTCTGTTACTCTGGGGAAAGCAGGATACATTCCTTGGATCAGAACTGGCCCTGCCCAGCATGGGCCAGTGCCGGCAAGGCCAACTTGTGTTCCTGGAAGAGGCAACGCACTGGCTCCACCATGAACAGCCAGAAAAAGTAAACGGATTGATCTATGATTTCCTGCAATGATGGGGATTTCCCTAACCTGAAAATCCGCAAGAAACCGTCTAATCTTTGATTCTAGTTCTTCCTCTTTTGCTTAGGGATAGTTAACCAGCACAGGAGAACCCAGGGGCAGCAGAGGTCCTTCTTCATTTTTGAATGCTTTTCTTTATGCCTGCACTGCTGGGGCAGGTCGTCCCCGCAGGCATTTTATTATGTTCACGTTCCATCCTTGAATTTACGTTGAAGGCCTATAAAACATGCGTGGCTAAGGGTTTTCCTTATGGAGTGGAAAGGCGCCTTCTTTTGGAGAATCGATGCGAAAACAGGCAAAAAAAACCGCACCTCAAAGAAGTGCGGCTTTCCTATCATTCATTAAATCAAAAACGGTTTAGTTTCGGCCACTCCGGCTGCCTTCTCTCCTGGTGGGAGAGGATTCCTGCCGGGGAGCCGCTGTGCGCTGCTGGGCAGGTTCCTGGGAAGGAGCCGCTACCTGGCGGCTTCTCGGTTGGTACTGCCCGGAAGAACCCGACTCCTGGGTGGCCGGCTGCCGGTATTGCTCCGCGCTACCAGACTCCTGACGAACCGGTTGCCGATACTGTCCTGAGGAACCAGATTCCTGGCGGGAAGATGGCCGGTACTCTCCTTGCTCTGCATTCTGGCTCCGGCGAGGCGAATATTCTCCTTGCTCTGCAGGCTGGTTTCTACGAGGCGAATACCCTCCTTCCGTTGCCTGACTTCTGCGCGGAGAATACCCTCCTTCAATGGATTCGCTTCTGCGGGGGGAATACCCTTCTTCTGCCCGGCCAGCCGCTTCCTGGGTGGCCGAACGGGTACGGGTGGCCCCGCCTTCTCTGGTGCGGGCAGGTAACTCAGTTCTTTCTGTCCTGGCGGGTGCATTCTCCTCTCCTGCGGGGGCCGGAGAAGCCGTTTGGGCGCTTTGCCGTTCTCTGGTGCGGGCCGTTCTGGGTTCAGTGGTTCTCCGCTGCTCAGAAGAAGGTTCCAGGCTGGTGCGGCTGCGCGCAGAACCGGCTCCTTCCGTTGTGCGGGTTCTGTCTATGTTGCTGCTCCGGTCGCTTCGGCCTGCAGGTCCATTGCTGTCTGTAAGCCGTGAACGGGTCATGCTGTTGTCGCGGGCCTCTACGCGGGCAGGGGTTTCCTGGCGGCGCGAACTTACCTCGGGCCGGTAGATTCTCACGGAGTTATTGGCCACCGCTGTTCTGCCCGGCCGGCTGTCATGGTCAACCCGGTAGACGTTCACTCGGCGGTTGGTGGCGCGCTCTATGTCCTGGTTTCTTGGCCCGTACACGTAGCGGCGGTTGTCGCGCTCATAGTAGTTGTTGATGATGGTGGTGCGGTGGTAGATGTTCACCACCTGCGTTCTGGGCACGCAGTAAGAATAGATGCGCGGTCTGGTGATGTACATGACCGGCACAAACACCCAACGGGCCGGAGCCACTATAATGTTGATTCGGGGTCCCATGGGAGCCCAGCCATAGTAACCGTCGGTATGGCGCCAGTCTACCCAGGCTGGTCCCCATTCATTGCCGGGTACCCACAACCATCCGTAGAAATCATCATAGTACCAGCGGCCGTAGTGGAAGGGGGCCCAGCCCCAGTCATAATCAGACACCCAGGTGTTGCCGTAGTCGGTCATGACCCAGTGGCCGCGGGAGGCATAGGGTTGAAAATCGCGTTCTACGTCTGGCGACCACACATAACCGTACTCTGGGTCGTTGATCCAGCGGCCGTAAGGGTCCAGTTCATCATAGAAGGTCTGGAAAGACACGCGGTCTCCCGGACGGGCCTGCGCCTCAGAGACTCTGAGCAGGGTAAGAGACAAGAGGGCAAGTACCCCCAGCCCCCAAAAGCTTCGTAAAAAAGTCTTCATAAAATGGGTAGTTAGGTTGGGCAGCGGCGCGAAAAAAGATCACGTTTCCTACTCAATTGGGTGAACAGATGAAGAAAACTATTTTCTTTTGTGGCAGTCCAAAGACCTTGCCAAAACCGGGCGTTTTAGACGTCCTTTTTAAATTTTAATCCCACACCTTCAGCGCGTGCCTTGTCCGGGGCGGAAGAATGGTTAAACCACTCTGACTCTGCCCATCATAACGAACCTTTCCCCAGATCATGTCTAGGGTGCTTCGGTTCTCTTCCTCAGAAAAATCCAGGCTCAGATTATTTATATATAAATGCTATAGAGTACATTTGGCCTTAACAACTGGACTTTCACCCCGGCCCTAGTAAGCCCCTTTCCCTATACCAGAGACTACGTTGGATTATTACTTCTTTTCGGCGCCCCAGCATTCCTCCGTTCCGGCTTTACAGCAAGAGTATGCCCGGCAGAATCTAAGAAAGCTTAAACTGGTGGGGTACCTGGCCATGACCGTTTCGTGTGGCATCCTGCTTTTGCCGCTCCTGTTTCCGGTCCTGAACCAGACAGCCCATGTGCAGTTCTTCAGGGGCCTGAACATTGCCCTGGTTTTCGCCTCCGCGTTGTTCCTGTGCCTGCAAGAAAGCCTTTTCCCCGCGGAAGACCTTTCCTTCCGGCCCTGGCTCGCGCAGGCGTTGTGCCTGGCTTTTGCCCTGGTCTTCGTGTCTTGTTGCCTGGGCGTGACGTTCATTGCGCAGTCCAACCCCAAGAACACCTTGACCATGTACCTGCTGGGACTGGTGACCGTGGCCTTTCTCTGGGAATTTGAATATTACCAGACCTTGGTGCTGATGGGCCTTACCACAGCGGTTTTCTCGCAGGTGCTGCGGTTCTGTCACTTAAGCACTGAGCAAATCCTTCTGAACCATTGCCTGAATTTCCTCATCATGGCGTGCTTCTTTGTGCTTTCCCGCTTTATGTACAGCTTCCGGGCGGCCCACTTTATCCAATTGCAGGAGATTGAGAAAAAGAACCAGCGAATACAAGAGATTAGCCAGGCCAAGTCTGAGATTCTAGGCGTGGTGGCGCATGACCTGCGCAGCCCTTTCAACAACATTGAGATGATCATCTCGCTGCTCCAGAAACAGAACAGCACGCCAGAGCAGGAGCAAAAATACCTGGACCTTATCCTGACCAGTTGCCAGTCATCAAGGGACACCATCAATGAATTGCTGTACGTGGCCCGCGAAGACGACCAGCAGGACATACCGCTGGAAAAGCTGGACCTCTGTGCCCTGCTGCAACACGTGCACCAGGAGTGGCAAGCCCACTTGCAAGGCACCCGCAGTCTTCAGCTCCAACATCCGCCCGAGCCCCTGTACGCCCACCTGAACAAGGAACGGTTTTTCCGGGTAATGAATAACCTGGTCTCCAATGCGGTTAAATTCACGCCGGCCAATGGTTCCATCACCCTCAGGGTAGGGCAAAAAAACAGGACCCTGCACCTGGAGGTCAGTGACAACGGCATTGGCATTCCTGAGAAACTGAAGCCGCACTTGTTTGACCGCTTCTCCAAGGCCCGCCGGCGCGGCCTGAAGGGTGAAAAATCTACCGGCTTGGGCCTGAACATTTGCCGGCAACTGGTAGAGCGGCACGGGGGATCACTGGAGGTGGACAGCGAAGAGAAAAAAGGCACCACCTTCCGGGTAACTCTGCCCGCTGCCGTCTAACCCCCTTGGCCACCCCACGACAAGAGAAAGTGGTTTTAGCCTTGGTTTCATAAACCAGGACCAAAACCACTTTCTCACATTCTGCTTGAGTTGGCTCAAGGCTTTCCAACTATATTCTTCCCCCTCGGGAAGGAAGGCCAGATGGCTTGCTTTCCATATGGGAGTTATTTGCTTTTAGCTGTTGCGGACTTTTTTCAGACGGCCGTTTTTACCACCTTCTTTCTCGTGGCGGTCTCCACGGTTGGCCTGCATCTGCTTGCGCTCCTCTTGGTATTTGGCGTATTCCTTAGAACTCACAATGCTTTTGAATTCCTGGTCCCAAGAGGCCTGAAGCTGTTGCATCTGCTGGCGTTGCTGCTGCTTCTGGCTACGGTCACCACTTTGGGTTAATTGGCCGCGAAGGCTTTCCCTTTGCTGGGCGTGCTTCAGGTTCAACTCCTGCAACTTCCTGGTTTTAGAGCTGTTCAGGTCCAGCTTTTTGCTCAGCACCTCGGTGCGTTTGGTGGCCCACTGCTCTGGGGTCAGCTTCTCCTGTTTCTCTCCTCCCCGGCGGAAATCTCCTCTGTCCTTCCGGCCGTACTCTGTTCTGTTCTCTGATTTCTGTCCGCGTTGGGGGGTGGTTTGGGCATACGAAGTTCCGGCTACGGCCAGACCTAAGGCCATCATGGCAAAATACTTTTTCATTTTCGTTTCTCTTTAAGGGTTTCGTTTCAAGTGGGGCCGGGCGGCTTGCCCTGCTTTCTTGACCCTTTGCAAAGCTGATGCCAGAAAAAGAACCACCTCCCCCAGAACTACCCCAACCGGACAAACCCCACCCTTTAACGGCCAGAACCGTCCCTTAACCGGCCAACTTCTTTGTAGGTGGAGAAGGCCTTAAACTTTGAACAAAAAAAGGCAAAGAAAACCAATACCCTACCATCAGGGAAAACAGCAAATGAAATGGCTGAAAGACCCGGATTACGGCGGTTTTGGTCATTTCCTTGCCTTGGCCGCTGCGTGGGGCTGGGAATAAAACCTATTTAGGCAGGAACATATCAGTTGGCACCATTGTTGTAGATACAAATATGAAAACGAAATACGCTTTGACTTTAGGCATTATTGTTTTATTATCGTAAAATCAATTGCAGGTTTCGTCGTTGGTACAGACAGAAGGGAGGGACCAGGCTCTATGAACTTCAGGCGCCTTTTCAGTAAGGGGGTCGCTCCT
Source organism: Rufibacter glacialis (assembly GCF_008271745.1). Classification (GTDB taxonomy): domain Bacteria; phylum Bacteroidota; class Bacteroidia; order Cytophagales; family Hymenobacteraceae; genus Nibribacter; species Nibribacter glacialis. The sequence continues at coordinate 209,443 of NZ_VKKZ01000025.1, forward strand.
GACAAATTTCACAGCTTACAAGAATACAAGAACCATGAAAAATAGCACGCTTTCTTCCATTGCTACGTTGATAAAGAATTTGATCTCCAGATTAACCGGCCCCACCTTGCAACCCATTCCGGTTCCGGTTCGGCCGCAGGGTAATCGTTAGAAACAGCAAGCTCTTCCGGCTCCTCTGGCAGCAGAAAACCAAACCGGAAGATATTGCTCTCTTTCACCTCTTTGCCTCCCTGTCACTATCGTGGCAGGGATTTTTTTTACCCTTTGCCCCGGCGCTCAGGTAGCAGCAGAAACCACAGCGTTTAAAGGTTCTTTTTGGCAAAACGGGCCCAAAACCGCCCATCCCGGAAACTGCCCAGAATGAATAGCCTTGGTAAACTGCATTTTAAGGCTGATTCCTGGAAAAGAGGCCCGAAAGACGGTCATTGGGGCAAGGCTTGCTGGGCCCGTCTTTTGTTCGGTTGGTTCTGAGTTATTTTTGTAATTTCCCCACCTAAACCATACCTCCCATGGCACCGTCCTCTGATTCTTCCCGCCGCCGTTTCCTGAAGCACACCGCTTTGGGCGGCATGGCCTCTCTATCCATTCCCGGCATTATCACAGAGGCTCTCGCCGGCGAGAAGCAGGCGCCGGTCACCCTCAAAAAAGACAGCGTGCTGCTTTTTCAGGGGGATTCCATCACTGATGCGGGTCGTAACCGGGAGGCGCAGGAGGTTAACTCCAGCCGCAACCTGGGCGGGGGCTACGCCATGCTGGCCGCGGCCGAACTGCTGCACGCCCACCCCCAGAAGAACCTGAAGATCTACAACAAAGGCATCAGTGGCTTTAAGGTGTACCAGGTGGCCGAGCGATGGGAAACCGATACCCTGGCCCTGAAACCAGACGTGCTCAGCATCCTGATCGGGGTCAACGACTTCTGGCACACCCTCTCCTCTGGCTACAAAGGCACCCTGCAAACATATCAGCAAGATTTCAAGGCCTTGCTGGACCGCACCAAGCAGCGCCTCCCAGACGTGCAGCTCATCGTGGGCGAACCCTTCGCGGTGAAAGACATCAAGGCGGTAGACGAGAAATGGTTTCCGGCTTTTGACGCGTACCGGCACGCCGCCCGCGACCTGGCCCGCCAGTTCAACGCTGCCTTTGTTCCCTATCAGAGCGTGTATGAAAAGGCGCAGAAACAGGCGCCGGGCGTGTACTGGACCTATGATGGCGTGCACCCCACCCTGGCCGGCGCCCAATTGATGGCCCAGGCCTGGCTCAAGGCCGTCAAACCCTAATCTTCTATCCTGATTTCTATTTTCTTACAAATGAACTATAAACTTCTGCTCTGCGGTGCCCTGCTGTTGTCAGGTACCACGTTCGCCCAAAAGCTTTCCCTGGACAAAGACGTTACCAAAAGCCTGGAAACGGTAAAACCCCAAGCCCTGAAAGGGCATATCCAATATCTAGCTGATGATCAACTGAAAGGCCGCCAACCCGGCACCCCTGGCTACCAGATGGCCGTGGACTATGTGGTGCAGCAGTTCAAAGGGCTGGGCGTGCAACCGGCCGGTGAAAACGGCACCTACGTGCAACAGGTGCGAATCAGGAAAGCCTTCGCAGGCAAAGACGCCACCCTTTCCCTGTCTTCGGCTGGCAAAACCACTGCCCTGGTCCCAGGAAAAGACTTCGCCGTTTACCCCAACCCGCAGAACCCGCAGGTGAACCTGGAGGCCCCGCTCGTTTTTGCGGGGTACGGCATCACGGCCCCCGAAGTAGGCTATGACGACTATGCCAACCTGGACGTGAAAGGCAAGGTAGTAGTCATTCTGCGCGGTGCGCCCAAAAATTTCCACTCTACAGTAGCCGCCGCCAGCATGCACTTTTCCTCTATTCTGCAGAATGCGGTCAACCACGGGGCCGTGGGGGTGATCATTGGCAGCAACAACCCCAGTGCCCGGGCCACCGTGCCAGATCTGAGCCGGGGCGTGAACAGCGTCATGACCTCTGACGGAAAGGTAGCGGCCTCCGGCAGCTTTGTCTCTGACCAGTCCAAACTCTTCGCGTACATCAACGCGGCCACCTTCCAGACCCTGCTACAAGGCGCCGGCCTTGACACCGCCCAGGTGGTAGCCAGCCTGAAGAACGGCAAACCTTCCTCGGCGTCTTTGCCTGCCCGCCTGCAAAGCCGCTACACCTCCACCTACCAGGACTTTGACTCCTATAATGTAGTGGGCAAGATCACGGGGGCAGATGCCACCTTGCAGAAGGAGTTTGTGGTGCACAGCGCCCACCTGGACCACATGGGCATAGGCGCGCCCGTGAAGGGCGATTCAATATACAACGGCGCCCATGACAATGCCTCTGGGGTGGCCAGCGTTCTGGAGATCGCCCGGGTGTATTCCCAGTTAAAGCAGAAACCCAAGCGGTCGCTTCTGTTCGTGCTGCTCACCGCCGAAGAAATGGGTTTGCTGGGCTCGGCCTACTTTGCCAAATATCCCACCGTACCCAAGCAGAGCCTGGTGGCCAACATCAATACCGACATGCCCACCATCATTGCCCCGCTTCTTTCAGCGGTGGCCCTGGGGGCAGAGCATTCCTCGTTGAAAGCACCCGTAGCCAAAGCCGCCGCGCATCTGGGTATTGCCGTGGAGGCAGACCCTGAACCGGACCAGAACCGGTTTATCAGAAGTGACCAGTTCAGTTTTGTGGCCCAGGGCATTCCGGCGCTGCACATCAAATACGGGAACAAGACGCCGGACGGGCAGAACAACCTGAACAAGAAGGTGGAAGTATGGCGCGCCGAGTTCTACCACAAGCCGCAGGACGAGCTGAACGATTCCTTTGATTTTGAGGCCGGCCGCCGCTACGTGCAGCTGAACTTCCTGATCAGCTACCAGGTAGCCCAAGCCGCCCAACGCCCCACCTGGAACGCCAATGACTTCTTTGGCGGCCGGTACGGGAAATAACCAAACCTATTGGCCTCTGCTGACCTCCTGTTTCAGGGCTGTTTCCGTAAAAACGGCCCTGAAACAGGAGTTTTTTTTTCCAACCTTAGCTACCTTTTTTTCTTCGGCCGCCCTTGCCCCTGGAATACCTGCCAACCTGAGGCTGAAAGCTAGATTGCACCCATTGACCCGACCGCATTTACAGGCGCATGACCAGGCAGTCAGCCACCTTTTTCTTTTTAGGCTTCTTTATAAAAAGGAGGCCCTAAACCCTTACCTTTGCCTTATAAAATAGAGCCACCCAAGGCTCCCCCCCTCTTTTATCAAACCACATCACCCTGATTTACCGCCCATTACAAGCTATCCTTGAATAGACAAAAATAAATCTTTTATTTGGTTCTCTAAATTATGAACTAAAGAAACTAACGTATACCTTTGTGGTGTTCTTAAACAAAAGAAAGGGACGATAGTGGCACAGTTAACGCAAGAACAAAGACAACTCATTGAGAAAATAGGCATTTACCATGAGCAGCAGGGGTTTCCGCCCGTGACTGGCAGAATCATGGGGTTGCTTTATGTCTCAGACCGGCCTCACCTCAGTTTCGAAGAGATTGTGGAGAGTTTGAACATCAGCAAAAGCGCCACCAGCAATGCCCTGCAACTGCTCCAACAGATGCGGCTCATTGAATACACCACGTACTCAGGCGACCGCAAACGGTATTTTGGGGCCTTGCTGGAGAACTGGCATGAAGAGGTGCTGAACAAGATGGAATCTATTTTGGCCTTCAGTAAACTACTGCGGCAGGCCAATGAACTGAGAGGCCAGTTAAACCCTGAAATGAACGAAAGGGTGCTGGAGCGCATAGAGTTTTTGGAGTTTCTTTCCAGAGAGGTTCCGGCGCTCATGCATAAGTGGCTAAAAGAGAGGAATCAATAATTTTTTTAACCGTTTAGTTCTTTTATTTCAGAACCAAATAAACATACACAAACCAATTACTTTTCATAAAACCGTGAACAAGAAGCACTTATTACTAGGCTTGCTCCTCACTTTGGTAGCCAGGTTTAGTTATGCGCAAACCCAGCCGCAAGGGAGAATACTCTCCCTGCAGGAGGCCCTCACTTTTGCCACTTCCAACAACATCGGCATTAAACAATCTCAGCTGGACGAGGAAAGCGCCGAATACAGAATCAAGGAAACCAAGGGCTCTGGCTTACCGCAGGTGAATGGGGTGGGCCAATTGAGCGTATTCCCGTCTATTCCCACGCAGATCCTGCCGGGCGAGATCATAGGCAAACCGGGCACCACGGTTCCGGTGCAGTTCGGCACCAAGTACAACGCCAACGGGGGCCTGGAGCTTTCCCAGCTGATCTTCAGCAAGTCCTACTTTGTAGGGCTGGAAGCCGCCGCCACCACGCGTGACCTGTACCGCCTGCGTACGCAGATGAGCCAGGAAGACGTGATCTACAACGTGAGCACCGCCTACCTGATGACCCTGCAAACCAAGGAGCAATTCGGCACCATTGAGGCCAATTACAACCGCCTGGTACAGCTAGAGAAGATCCTGACCCTGCAATACAAGAACGATTTCGCCAAGAAGGTAGACGTGAGCCGCATCACGGTGAACAGAACCAACCTGGAGAACCAGCGGCAGTCGCTGGCCGCCGCTTATGAGCAGCAGAAGAATGCCCTCAAATTCTTCATGGGCATGCCCATGGAGCAGGATTTTGAGATCGCTGATTCCACCACTTTGGCTTCTACCGCGCTTCCGCTTTCTACCGATGCCAGTGAGGTGCTGAGCCAGCGGGTAGATTACAAATTGCTGCAAACGCAAGGGAAACTCTACGGCCTGAACGTGGAGAACATCAAAGGCCGGGCCTACCCTGCCCTGGCCGGTTTTGGCCAGTACACCTACCAGGCGCAGCGCAATGAGTTCAACTTCTTTGACACCACCAAACCTTGGTTCAACACCTTCGTGCTGGGCGTACGGCTGAGCGTTCCCATCTTTGACGGTTTCCAGCGCAAAAACCAGATCAAGCAGGCGCAACTGCAGGTGAGCCGGGTGGAACTGGACATGAAGAACCTGGAGCTGGCCACGCAGATGCGCTTAGACAATGCCTTAAAGCAGATCAGTACCAGCCAACTGGCCATCCAGAACCAGGAACGGAACGTGGAACTGGCACGTGAGGTCTACAACACCACCAACAGCCTCTACAAAGAAGGCCTCTCCCCGCTCACTGATTTACTGGAAGCCGAGGCCGCCCTACGCGTGGCGCAAACCAGCCTGAACAATGACAGACTTACTCATAAAATCGCGCAGCTGGATTACATCAGGGCCAGAGGCGAACTCAAAAACCTTATCAACTAAGCACGCACACTCCTAAAAAAATGAAAAAACTGATTTATATCCTCGTGGCGGTTGTCTTGATTGGCGCCGTGGCTTACACCTTGAACAACAACAAACAGGAAATGACGGAAAAGGCCGCGGTGGCCGAGATCAAAAGCGAGGCTATTCCCGTGACGTTAACCAGCGTGCAGAGTGCCAAGCTGGACAAGTCGTTTACCGCCCAGGGTAATTTCAAGCCGGTGCAGAGCCTGACGCTGGTGTCTGAGATTTCGGGTCAGATCCAACGCGTGCTGAAGCGCAAAGGCGACAAAGTGCGCGCCGGCGAACTGCTGCTACAGGTGGAAGACAATACCAGCAACGCTAACCTGGTAACTGCCCAAGCCAACTACCAGAAAGCCTTAAAAGACCTGGAGCGCATGAAAAACCTGATTGCCGGTGAGGCTGTGACCAAGCGCCAATTAGAGGAAGCCCAGATCAACGTAAACGCCACCCGCGCCCATTTGGTAGCCGCGCGCCAATACCAAACCAACACCCGCGTAACAGCGCCTATCAACGGCGAGATCAACGAGATGTACATTGAGGTAGGTTCTTACCTGAACGCGAACGCCGGCACCAAAATGTACGACATCGTGAATGTGGACCGCCTGAAACTGAACGTGAAAGCTTCTGAGGCAGAGGTGTTGCTCATCAACCGTGGCCAGAAAGTGAAAGTGACGGCCAATGCCGGCGGTGCCCAGGAATACGAAGGTACCGTGACCGCCATCGGCGCCGCCGCTGACGCCAGCCTGAAGTTTGACGTGGAGATTGAAGTGAAGAACACCGCCAACAACAACCTGCGCGCCGGTATGTACGGCACGGCTTTCTTCCCGGTAAATGCCCAGCGTGACGCGCTTCTGTTACCCCGCGAGGCCATTGTAGGTAGCATCCAGGACCCTAGCGTATGGGTGGTGAACAACAACAAAGCCAGCCTGCGCAAAGTGAAAGTGGGCATTGTGACCCAAGACCAGGTAGAGATTCTGGAAGGCGTGGAGCCGGGTGAGCAAGTTGTGCGCAGTGGCCAGATCAACCTGCGCGAGGGCATTCAGGTGACGGCCCTTAAGTAATTGCAAAGTCGCTTTTCTATTTACAGAAGAAGTTTAGAAAATGAACATAACCAAAGTATCCATTCAGCGGTCAACCCTGGTGGTGGTGGTCTTCACGGTCCTCACCCTACTAGGTGTTGTTTCCTATAACTCCCTCAACTACGAGTTGCTGCCTAAGTTCAGCCCGCCGGTGTTGACCATTACCACGCTGTACCCGGGCGCCTCCCCTAACGAGGTGGAGAACTCCGTAACCAAGGAAATTGAGGACGCCCTCTCCGCTCTGGAGAACGTGAAGGAGATGAAAGGAACCTCCCTGGAGAGTTTCTCCATCATCACCATCCAGCTGAACCAGGGTACTAACGTGGACTTGAGCCTGCAGGACGCCCAGCGCAAAATCAACGCCATTCTGTCCCGTCTGCCTGAAGACGCAGACCCGCCCACGCTGAACAAGTTTGACTTTGACGACCTGCCCATCATCAAGATGGGGGCCACAGCCAATATGCCGGCCACCGAGTTCTTCGACCTGATTGACAAAAAGATAAAGCCCGAACTTTCCCGCGTTCCCGGCATGGCCCAGATCAAGATCCTAGGGGGTTCTGAGCGCGAGATCAAAGTGAATATCAAAGCCGACAGATTGGAAGCCTACGGCATCTCCATCCTGCAGGTGCAGCAGAAAATCAAGAACTCCAACCTGGACTTCCCTACCGGGAGAATCAAGAACGAGAACGGCCAGACCCAGCTGCGGTTGGCGGGGAAATACCAGAACTTGGACCAACTCCGTAACCTGGTGATCAAATCTGATGACAAAGGCACGGTGCGCCTCTCAGACTTAGCCGAAGTGCAGGATACCCAGAAAGACGTGGACGTGCTGAGCCGTATCAACTCCAAGGCCTCGGTGGGGATTACCATCCAGAAGCAGTCAGATGCGAACGCCGTGGAGGTGAGTGCCCAGACCAAGGCCGCTTTGGCCAACCTGGAGAAAATCTACGCCAAAGAAGGCCTGAAATTCAACATCGCCTCAGACAGCTCAGACTTTACACTGGAAGCCGCCGACTCGGTTATCCATGACCTGGTAATTGCCGTGATCCTGGTAGCTGTGGTGATGCTCTTGTTCCTGCACTCGCTTCGCAACGCCGTGATTGTGATGGTGTCTATCCCGGCCTCCTTGGTGGCCACGTTCATTGTCATGTTCCTGCTGGGCTACTCGCTCAACCTCATGTCCTTGCTGGCGCTCTCGCTGGTGGTGGGTATTCTGGTGGATGATGCCATTGTGGTGATTGAGAACATTTACCGGCACATGGAGATGGGCAAAAGCCCGGCGCAGGCCGCTTATGACGGCATCAAGGAAATCATGGCTACCGTTACCTCCATTACCTTGGTAATTGTGGTGGTGTTCGTACCCATTGCCCTGTCTACCGGTCTGGTGTCTGACATCTTGCGGCAGTTTGCCGTGGTGGTGGCCGTGGCCACCATGATATCGCTCTTCGTGGCCTTTACCTTGATTCCGCTGCTGGCCAGCCGCTTCTCCAAACTGGAGCACGTGTCTGACAAGAATATGTTCGGTCGCTTCATCCTGTGGTTTGAGCGTCAGCTGGACAACATCATCGATGGTTTTACCAACACCTTGAAGTGGGCGTTCAACCACAAGTTTATCACGTTAGCGGTGACCTTGCTGCTGTTGGTAGCCTCGTTCATGCTGGTGCCCTTCGGATTTATCGGGTCTGAGTTTATCCCGGCCGGTGACCGTGGGGAGGTAAGCCTGCAGCTTGAATTGCCCAAGAACTCTACCGTAGAGCAGACAAACTTCGCCACCAAACAGGTGGAGGAATACCTGCGTGGCATTCCGGAGGTATCCCGGGTGTTCACCACGGTAGGGACTACGGCTTCCTCGCAGGCCGGCCAGACCTCGGCCTACCAGGCCGAACTTTCGGTGGCCCTGGTAGACGTGAAAGAGCGGTCCTTCAGCACGCAGCAGTTCAGCCGTCAGGCCAAAGCCGATATTGAGAGCAGACTGCCCAACGTGGAGGTTTCCCCGGTGCCGGTAGGTCTGGTAGGAAACGCCCAGGCGCCTATCCAGGTAGTGCTATCGGGTTCTAACCTGGATACCCTAATTGCTTTCTCCAAGCGCGTGACCAACGTGGTGGAAGGCGTGGAAGGAACCGTAGACGTGGAAGTATCCGTGGAAGGCGGTAACCCTGAGATTGAGGTGATTGTGGACCGCGACAAGATGGCCAGCGTAGGCATGTCGCTGGAAAGCGTGGGAGCCGGCATGCAGATGGCGTTCTCCGGCAACACAGACGCCACCTTCCGTTCCGGCACCGAGGACTATGACATCAACATTAGGCTAGATGAGTTTGACCGCCGCAACGTAACCGACATCGCCAACCTTTCCTTCATCAACAACCAAGGCAAGGTGGTGCGTCTGGGTCAGTTCGCGGATGTGAAACAGTCTACCGGACCGTCTCAGTTGGAGCGCACCAACCGGGTGACGTCTTTGAACGTGAACTCACAGGTCATCGGACGTCCGTCCGGGTCGGTGGGTGCTGACATCCAGGCCAAGATGGCCGAGGTGAAAGTACCCAACGGTGTGACCATTGACTACGCCGGGGACCTGAAAAACCAGAGCGAGGGTTTCGGTACGCTGGGGATTGCCTTGCTGGCGTCCATCATCTTCGTGTACCTGATTATGGTGGCCCTGTATGACTCCTATGTGTATCCGCTGGTGGTATTGTTCTCTATTCCGCTCGCCATCATTGGGGCCTTGCTGGCCCTGGCCCTGGCCGCCCAATCGTTGAGCATCTTCTCCATCCTGGGGATTATCATGATGATTGGTCTGGTAGCCAAGAACGCCATTATGGTGGTGGACTTCACGAACCAGATGAAGAAGGAAGGCCATCACGTGAAAGAGGCCCTGGTAGAGGCTGTGCGCATCCGTTTCCGCCCCATCTTGATGACCACCCTGGCTATGGTGATTGGCATGTTACCGATTGCCTTAGCCGGCGGTTCCGTGGCCGCGACCAAGAACGGTCTGGCCTGGGCTTTGATTGGCGGGCTGAGTTCTTCCATGTTCCTGACCCTGATTGTGGTACCCATCATCTACTATGGCTTTGACCGCATCCTGGCCAAGTTCGGGTGGGACAAGAAGACCGAGATCATCTTGGTGGACAAAACCGCTGAGGAACTGGAGCGCGAAACCGCCGAGTTGGAAGCCAGGAAAGAGCAACACCAGGGGCATCCGGCCTTGGTATAAGACTTGAACCATACTACCTGAATAATGAATGATATCCAAAGGCGGGCGCATCTTGTGCCCGCTTTTATCACTTTCATGCAGGATACTGACCCAGGCAGTGAAATCGACGAACACCCTCGTACTTTTGCACCCCTGGTTAGGTCTTCGAATAGAGCGTGCTTTTTGAAAAAGAGGCCCGAAACAGAAGACCTCTAGTTAAACCGTTGTTAAAACCGCTACCATAGCACACGTTTACAGACTTATATGATACCTGCAGCAGTGCCTTCCGTTACCCAGAAGGTGGTAAAAATCATCAGCAAAGTAAAGAGCATCCAGCCTTCCCGCCTCCGGATTTCCTCTAACCTCAGCAAGGAGTTCGGCCTTGACACCGTAGACCTGGTCCGCATCATCTGGGAATTGGAAAAAAGTTTTCAGATTGAGATCCCAGACGAGGTGCCGTTGCACACGGTTGGCCAGTTGGTGGAGTACGTTTCCAGCCAAACGCAGAAGACCAGATAACCCACCCCGTGTATTTCAAACAGCAAAAGGCAGGCATTCCCTGCCTTTTGCTGTTTTTGGCCTGTTTCCCAAAAGGAAGCACAAAACTGAATTCCTAAGGCAGAAGCTTCTATACCGGTTCTTTCCCTTGCTCCCCTCGGAGAAATAAAGTGGCCTTGATGGTTAAAAGCTTATTTTCCTTAAAACAGCTTTAAAACGCCTTCTTTCCACTATAGAAGCACCCCTCATCTTCGTTACCACCTTCCCAGCCACCCAGTTGGCTTCCCACTTCCAAAATAAATTTCTTTTATAGTGCGTTTTTCAGCTACTTCTCTCAAAAGGGAGTACTACACTAAAGAACAGTTGTTCTGGGGAGCTGCCCGCCCATCTTGAAAGTCGGCTGAGAGACCGCCAAAACCCAGCTGCCCACGGAGGTCACCTTCATCACCCCAGTTTGCGCAACCCTTGGTCTTCTGCCTTGCTAGTCAAATAGGCTTTACCAATTAGATTACCTCTTATCTCCAACAACTTTTGACCGTTGCTAGCGGCCCCCGGGCAGAATTCCTGCAGCCCCTCTCACCTGTACAAGTACCTCAAATGATAGACACAAAAAATGCAATTCTGGTCCAGAAAGTAAAAGCTGCGATTTCAGATTTAGTGCAAAACAAAGTAGAGCTTCTAACCACCAAGAATTCAGAGTATCTTAGCGATCGGCTTAAATACGATTATTCTGTCCTGGCCAAAGTCTTCTCAGACGTGACCGGCACTACCGTGGAGCAATACATCATCAGCCAGAAGATTGCGCAGATCAAAGAACTTCTGGTAGCCGGAGAATTGACTCTTGCCCAGATAGCCTTTCAAATGAGGTATAGTAGTGCGGGGCATCTATCTAACCAATTCAAAAAAGAAACTGGTGTAACCCCCAGTTTTTACCGGAAAAGAGGCGCCGACAAAATCACCGTCTAAAGGAGAATCCAGATATATTACTTTTTATATAATTGTGTAAGTTTCAGGGTGAAGGGAAAGGTACCTTTAAGGCAGCGAACTGTTTCTGCGCCTTATCCCCACTTAATGAAAATCACCTTACTCACCTTCTTCTTTCTTCTATCCTACTTCAACCTTGCTTTTGCCCAGGCACTAGCCCCTAATCTAGGAACGGCCTCCACTTTTACCTTATTCACGGCAGTTGGCGCCTTCACCAATACCGGGTATACCAGAATCACCGGCGACATAGGCTCCAATACCACCCAACCAACCGGCGATCCTATTACCATGTTGAATGGAACTCCCCATTTTATGGATAGTACATCTGGGAAAGCAGCCCGTGACCTGCAAGTCGCCTATGACAGTTTGGGCTTAAATACCTGCACCAATACCTTAGCTGCCGAAATGGGTGGCCAAACCCTGACAAAAGGGGTATACTGCACAGTAGGAGCCGCCACTTTGAATGGCACCTTGCTTTTAGATGGGCAAGGAGATACCACGGCGCTCTTTATCATTAAAGTAGACGGTGCCTTTGCCACCGCCCCAAGCTCGCAGGTGGTTCTTTTAAATGGGGCTTCCCTGGAGAACGTATTTTTCTATGTAACCGGACAGGTTGATATAGGACCTACTTCCACCTTCCAAGGGACTATTTTAAGTGGAGGAGCCATCTACCTCTTACAAAGTGCCACCCTAAAGGGAAGGGCCTTAACCACCGCTGGGGCCATCAACACCTATGGCAATACGGTGATGACCTTTGAGGGAGAAGAAACAACCTTGCCCGTTGTCCTCACCAATTTCAGCGCGGTGGCCAAATCAAAAGGCGTCACCTTGGTTTGGACCACGGCCTCTGAACAAGACAACGAGCGCTTTGAGGTGGAACGCAGCCACAACGGGAAAACCTTCTCCAAGATTGGGGAGGTGAAGGGCTCCGGGACTTCTGCCGTTCTGATGACGTACACCTTCCTGGACCTGGCCGCCCCTACCGGAACCAGTTACTACCGCCTACGCCAGGTGGACACTGATGGCCAGCACCAGTACTCCCACGTAATTTCGTGTCACCAGACTGTAGCCTCTTTTCAGCACATAGGCAAGGTCTATCCCAATCCCAGCACCGGCATGTTCATGTTGCCCGCCAGTGGCGGAGCCGTGCAGCATTATCGGGTGTTGAACGTGCTGGGCTACGCCTTGGCACAGGGCACCCTCAAAAACGGAAGCCTGGACCTGTCACACCTTTCAGCAGGCACTTATCTCTTGGAGCTCACCGGAGCCTCTGGCCGAAGCATTCAACGGATAGTGAGGCAGTAACCTGTACCAGGCAAAAGCTATAAACAGAAATGCCCTCTTCCTAGAACGGAGGAAGGCATTTCTGTTTATAGCATGTTATTTTGAAAAGCGACAGGAAACGGAAGCCTCCTCAGGTTGGCTTGTACATTTCAGCACCATCTTCCGAAGATTTCCTCTATTTTAGGGCAACTTTTTCAGAATCCGCCCTAAAACGAATGATCCTCCGCCTGAAGAATCCCTTGCTTGTCCTGGGTCTTGTCTTGCTTGCTTTGGCGCCCGCCGCCGCCCAGAAGAAAAGCGTTCCTGCCCTCTCTCCCGTAGACTTGGTGAACCCGCTCATGGGCACCGACTCCAAGCCCGAACTCTCCAACGGCAACACCTACCCGGCCGTGGCCGTGCCCTGGGGCATGAACCTGTGGACCCCGCAGACCGGCACCATGGGCAACGGCTGGGCCTACACCTATACCGCCGACAAGATCAGGGGCTTCAAGCAGACGCACCAGCCCTCGCCCTGGATGAACGACTACGGGCAGTTCGTGATCATGCCCGTGACCGGGAAGATGAAATTTGACCAGGACGGGCGGGCCAGCTGGTTCTCACACAAGTCGGAGACGCCCAAACCCTACTACTACGGCGTGTACCTGGCTGACCATGACGTGACCGCCGAACTCACCCCCACCGAGCGGGCCGCGCAGTTCCGTTTCACTTACCCCAAGTCAGACAGCTCGTTCCTGGTGGTTGACGCCCTGGACCGGGGCTCCTACATCAAGGTCATTCCCGGGGAGCGGAAGATTGTGGGTTACACCACCCGCGCCGCCCGCAGCAACCCCAAGAACTTCAAGAACCACTTCGTCATCTACGTAGACAAACCCTTCACCCTGGCCCGCACCTTCCGGGGTAAAACGCTGGCCGGCAAAGACTCGCTGGAACTCACCTCCACCCATTCCGGGGCCGTGATCGGGTTCAAGACGGTTAAGGGCGAGAAAGTGCACCTGAAGGTAGCCTCTTCCTTCATCAGCCTGGCCCAGGCCGAGCTGAACCTGAGCCGCGAGCTGGCCCAGGACGGTTTTGAGGCCACCAAGGCCAAGGCCCGCCAGCGTTGGACAGAGGCCCTGGGCCGCATCAAAGTGGAGGGCGGCACCGAGGAGCAGCAACGCACTTTTTACTCCTGCCTCTACCGCACCCTGTTCTTCCCGCACAAGATGTATGAGATCAACGCCGCCAACCAGGTGGTGCACTACAGCCCCTACACGGGCCAAACCTTGCCGGGCTACCGCTTCGCCGGCACCGGTTTCTGGGACACGTTCCGGGCGCTCTACCCCTTCCTGAACCTGGTCTACCCCGGCATCAACAAAGAGATGCAGGAAGGCCTCATCAATGACTACAAAGAGGGCGGCTGGCTGCCCGAGTGGTCCAGCCCCGGCTACGCCGACATCATGGTGGGCAACAACTCGGCCTCGGTGGTGGCCGATGCCTACCTCAAAGGCCTGCGCGGCTACGACATCGAGAAGCTCTACGAGGCGCTGCTGCACGGGGCCAACAACGAGGGCCCCATCACCGCCATCGGCCGCAAGGGCGCCGAGTACTACAACCGGCTTGGCTACGTGCCCTATGACGTGAAGATCAACGAGAACGCCGCCCGCACCCTGGAGTACGCCTATGACGACTTCGCCATCTACCAGCTGGCCAAGGCGCTGAAAAGACCGCAGGCCGAGGTCGACCTCTACGCCAGGCGCAGCCAGAACTACCGCCACCTGTTTGACCCGGCCACCGGGCTCATGCGCGGCAAGAACCAGGACGGCACTTTCCAGACACCCTTCAACCCCTTCAAGTGGGGCGACGCCTTCACCGAGGGCAACAGCTGGCATTACTCCTGGAGCGTGTTCCACGACGTGCAGGGGCTGGTGGATTTGATGGGCGGCAAGGAGAACTTCGTCAAGAAGCTGGACTCGGTGTTCACCCTGCCGCCGGTCTACGACGAGAGCTACTACGGCAGCGTGATCCACGAGATCCGGGAGATGCAGATCGCCAATATGGGCCAGTACGCGCACGGCAACCAGCCCATCCAGCACATGATCTACCTCTACAACTACGCCGGTGCGCCCTGGAAGACGCAGTACTGGGTGCGCCAGACCATGGACCGCATGTACAAACCCACCCCCGACGGCTACTGCGGCGACGAGGACAACGGCCAGACCTCGGCCTGGTACGTGTTCAGCGCCCTGGGCTTCTACCCCGTGTGCCCCGCCACCGACCAGTACGTGCTGGGCGCCCCGCTCTTCCCCAAGGTGACCATAACCCTGGAAAATGGCAAAAAAGTGGAGATAGAGGCCCCTAAAAACAGCGCCCAGAACCTGTACGTGCAGGACCTGAAGCTGAACGGCAAGAAGCACGACCAGAACTGGGTGGGGCACTTCGAGCTGATGAAGGGGGCCAAGCTGACGTTTGACATGACTGACCAACCCAACACCAAGCGTGGCACCCAAGACAGTGCCTTCCCCTACTCGTTCTCCAACCAGAAATAAGCCTTCTCTTCCATTGGAGGCTGGGGAAGCTATCTTTAACCTTTTATTGGTTTAAGATATTTTTTAAGGTACTGGTTCAAGTTTTCAACTTGGACCCACTTTGGACTGAAGTTTTTAACTTCAGTGAGGCCTAAGCCTCAAAAATGGCTCCTTTGCTTACCTTTACCCCTTGCTTTTGTCAAGTAACACAGCACGCGGCACAAAATGAAACGGCCCTGCCCCTAATTAGTGGGCTGGGCCATTAAGTACGACTTTGAAGGCTTAAACTGGGGGTAAGTTTGTTACCATTCTTGTATAGTTTGAGGCTTTCGCCTCACTGAAGTTGCAAACTTCAGTTCATTTTAGGTCCAAGTTGAAAACTTGAACCAGCTATATTTTTAGAACTTAACAGCCGTGCGGCCTTAGAGGGAGAGAAAAGGTTCTTTTCCTCTGAGGCAGGGTAAAAAGCAGCAACCAGAGCCACGCCCTAAGGATTGGGAATGCCTTTTTAGGCCTCTTTTCTAGAAAAGGCCAAAAAAACGTAAACCCCCATAAAAAAGCAGCAAGGCGAAAACGCTTTGCTGCTTTTTCATGGGGGTTTTCTGAAAAGGACGCGTAAAACGGCAGAGGCTCTTACTTCAGAATATCCTCAATATGCGCCAGTTCATCTGCCGTGAAGTGCGAGTTGTGCATGCACTGGAGAGAATCTGCCAGTTGCGCCGGGGTGCTGGCGCCAATCAGGACCGAGGTCACGCGGGGATCTTTCAGCAACCAGGCCAGCGCCATCTGGGCCAGGCTCTGGCCACGGTCTTCGGCCAGGGCGTTGAACTGCCGGAGTTGGGCCAGCCGCTCTTCGGTGATATCGCCTTCTTTGAGGAATCCGTGGGGTTTAGCGGCGCGGGAGTTTTCTGGAATGCCTTTCAGGTACTTGTTCGTGAGCAAACCCTGGGCCAGCGGCGAGAAAGGGATGCAGCCCACTCCTTCCTGGGCCAGCAAATCCAATAAGCTCTCTTCCACCCACCGCACAAACATGGAGTACTTTGGCTGGTGGATGAGGCAGGGGGTGCCCAGTTCCTTCAGAATCTGAATAGCCCGGGTAGCCTCTGGAGTTTCATAATTGGAAAGGCCCACGTACAGGGCTTTTCCCTGGCGCACGATGGCATCCAACGCGCCCATGGTTTCTTCTAAAGGGGTATCAGGGTCTGGGCGGTGGTGATAAAAAATATCCACATAGTCCAGCTTCATGCGCTTCAGGCTTTGGTCCAGACTGGAGATCATATACTTGCGTGAGCCCCATTCCCCGTAAGGCCCTTCCCACATCCGGTAGCCGGCCTTGGTGGAGATGATGAGCTCATCGCGGTACCCGCGGAAGTCTTCGTGCAGGATTTTCCCGAAATTCTCTTCGGCCGAGCCGGGCGGCGGCCCGTAGTTGTTGGCCAGGTCAAAATGGGTAACGCCAGCGTCAAAGGCATCTTGCAGGATCTTACGGGAATTAGAAAGCACGTCTACGTGCCCGAAATTATGCCATAAGCCCAGCGACAAAGCCGGCAACTTTAAGCCACTGGTGCCGCACCGGCGGTATTCCATGGTAGCATACCGCTGGGAAGAAGGTGTATAGGTCATCTGGTTGTTACTTTGGTAGGGGCGTAAAATACGGCTTAATGACGGATTGCCAAAAAGGAAAATGCCTGGGGCTGCCCGGCCCTTTCTCCCTTTGAAATTCCAACCAGCGGCTACCATGGTAACATCCGGAACCCCAGGAAAAAACTAACCCCAAGTAAACACCTAAAGCGGCACCAGAAATTTTTGGCCTTCCCCACAAACGCCTTGACCAACCATTTCAACTGAAGCACGTATCAAGTAGGTTATCCTGAAAGAAACCCAGAAAAAGAGCGAAGACAAAAGTTTTGGCCCATCGCTAAAACCTGCTTTGATGCTTCCTTTTTATGCGTAGATTTCCCACCGAAATTATCCCGGCACTCCTGAACAGGCACAAGTATCCTTGGCTTTTAATACTATGATAAACGTAGCACCAGACACTGTTTCTGCTGATTTCGCCCTACACACCTCTGAGGATCTTTACCGCTTACTGATTGAAAGCATCACAGATTACGCTATTTATTTCTTAGATAGCAAGGGCAACGTGGCCACCTGGAACACGGGGGCGAAAGCCTTGAAACAATACGAGCCAGAGGAAATCATAGGAAAGCATTTCTCCCTCTTCTACTCCCCTGAACAGCAGAGAAACCAGTATCCGGCCTATGAACTGGAGCAGGCCCAACTGCACGGGAAATTTGAGGACGAAGGCTGGCGCATCCGCAAAGACGGCTCGGCCTTCTGGGCCAACGTCATCCTCACGCCCGTGTACAACCAGGAAAAAGAGCTGCTGGGGTTCTCTAAAATAACGCGTGACCTCTCTGAAAAGAAAAAAGCCGAGGACGACCTCTTCAAGGCGTATGAAGAACTGAAGGAAAGCGAGGAAAAGTACCGCCTGCTGGTGGAAGGCGTGGGCGATTATGCCATTTTCATGCTGGACTCAGCGGGCCACGTGGCCACCTGGAACCAAGGCGCCCAAAAAATCAAAGGGTATCAGGCGGACGAGATCATAGGGAAGTATTTTGCCAAGTTCTACAGCCGGGAGGCCGTACAGGCCTGTTACCCGGCCTATGAATTACGGGAGGCCAAGAAACATGGCCGGTTTGAAGACGAAGGCTGGCGGTTCCGAAAAGACGGCTCCTCTTTCTGGGCCAATGTGGTGATCACGGCCATCTACAACGCCAAAAAAGAACTTATTGGCTTCTCCAAGATCACCCGCGACCTCACCGAGAAGAAACAACTGGAGGAACAGCTCTTCCAGACGCATGAAGACCTGCGGGAAAGCGAGGAAAAGTCACGCTTACTCATTGACAGCGTGCAGGACTATGCCATTATCATGCTGAACACCGAAGGGCATATTGTGAAATGGAACCTGGGGGCCCAGAGAATCAAAGGTTATACCGCAGAAGATGTGTTGGGCAAGCACTTTTCCATGTTCTACCCCCGGGAGGCCATTGAAGACGGCTTTCCGCAGTTTGAATTAAACCAAGCGCTGGAGAAAGGACGCTTTGAAGACGAGGGCTGGCGTATCAGAAAAGACGGTACCGCTTTCTGGGCCAATGTGGTCATCACCCCGGTGTACAACTCAGACAAACGCCTGCTGGGCTTCGGCAAAATCACCCGTGACTTAACAGAACGCCGGCGCAACGAGGAACTGATGCGGAAAAACCAGGACCTGGTGCGCATCAACAATGAACTGGACAACTTTGTCTATACGGCCTCCCATGACCTCAAATCGCCTATTGCCAACCTGGAGGGCCTCCTGGGGGCTTTGCAGGAAGATCTGGGCGCAGACCTGGAGCAGCACAAGCAGATCATCTCCCTCATGAATGGCTCCATCACATCGCTCAGAAGAGTGGTCACTGACTTGTCTGAAATCACCAAACTACAGCAGAACATTGAGGAAAAGCAGGAGATAAACCTTCTGGAACTGGTAACGGAAGTAGAGGAAAGCCTACGTGACCTCATCCAGACTTCCGGGGCCCGCCTTAAGAAAGAGGATTTCGGTTTCACCCACCTGCAGTACTCCCGCCGCAACCTGCGCAGCATCTTGCACAACCTCATCTCCAACGCCATCAAGTACGCCGCTCCCCAAAGAACCCCGGAGGTAGAACTCAAGACTTACGTTACTTCGGCCGGCACCCGGGTGCTGACGGTGGCAGATAACGGACTGGGCATACCAGCAGGCCAGACCAAGAAAATCTTTGCCATGTTCAAGCGGGGGCATGACCACGTGGAAGGCTCAGGCATTGGCCTGTACCTGGTCAAGAGAATCCTGGAGAATTCAGGCGATGAGATCAGCGTAGAGAGCCAGGAAGGCAAAGGCTCTGTGTTTAAGGTCAGTTTTCACCCATAAGCCCTCAAAACACCTTTCCAGATAAAAAGAACGGGGTGGCACCAGGCTTTTGAGGCCTGGTGCCACCCCGTTTGCTTGAGGCCAACGCCTGGGATAAATATGCGCTCCGCAGTAAAACGGAATTCTCTTATTTCAGCTTGCGGCCAAACAGATCAAGGGTGCGTTGCCAGGCCAAGGCAGCGGCTTCAGGGTGGTAGCGGGTTGGGGAGGTATTGTTGTTGAACGCGTGGTTGGCGCCTGCATACACATACAGTTGAAACTTGGTACCGGCTTCTTTCAGGGCCTGCTCAAAGGCTAGTATGCCGGCATTCACCCGTTCATCCAGGCCGCCGTAGTGGAGCAGCAGTTCGGCTTTGATCTTGGAGACGTCTGCCGCCTCTGGCTGGCGTCCGTAGTACGCCACCGCCGCGTCCAGGTCAGGAGAATGGATGGCTAACTGCCCTACCAGGGCCCCGCCCCAGCAGAAGCCTACCGCGCCGGTTTTCCCGTTCCCGTTCTGGTGTTTTTGCAGGTACTCCAGCCCTTTGAGGAAGTTGCCCAGGTTCTGCTTCGCATTCAGCTTAGCAAACATACTGCGGGCCTCGTCTTCATTGGCGGGCGTGCCTCCCAGCGGCGAGAGCGCATCTGGCGCCAGGGCAATATAGCCGGCCTGGGCCACCCGCAGGGCCACGTCTTTGATATGTGGGTTCAACCCCCGGTTCTCATGGATCACCAGCACCGTTCCCAGTTTCTTCTTCCCCTTCGGCTGCGCCTGGAACCCTTTCATGGTGACCCCATCAGCCCCCGGGAAAGTGACGTCTCCGCTTTGGATGCTGGGGTCTTCTACCGTGGCGGCGTGGGCGTAATTGTTCTCCAGCAGGGGCAGCAGAGACAGAGCCAGGGTGAGGCTGCCCGTCAGTTTGGCCAGCCGGGTAATGAACTCCTTGCGGGAAAGCGGGGCGTGGGTGTACTCATCGAAGAGGTTGATGATGCGCTGGTCCATGGGCTTTGTCTTGTTAAGGATAGATGGGAAATGGGAATTCCCTTCCCCCAAATTGCTGAATAATCCCGCAGCATGCAAATCTTCTTTTCCCTCCTCCTTTTTCAGAACCCCCTCTTTTTCAGGGCAATCTACGCTTCCTCTTCCAGGAAGAAGGAATGGTAGTTGGTCTCCTGGAAATAGGCTTTCAGCTCCGCAAAATTCTGGATAAGTTCTGCCAGCGGCTCAGGGTTCTGCCGGGCCAGCAAAGTCTCCAGCCGTTCCCGCTTCACGCCCAGAAAATCCTGCACGCGGTGCAGCACTTCCTGCGGGCGTTGCACCAGCTCTTCATAGAACACCTCCAGTTTAGCCTGTTTGGCGAAAAACGCGTCAAAAACCGCTTCTTCCTCTTCCATAACCGTGAAATGGCGCAGGCATTCCTGCGGAGTCAGGAAAATGGCTTTCGCCGAGGCGGCCTCCGGGACATCCAGGAGCGGTTTAGACCACTTCTGGTTTTTCTGGGCAATCTTCAGCGACACCAGGGACCGTAGATGGTTGCGCCTTTTCAGGTGAATGACTTTAAGGCTGGCATCTTGCTGAAAAACCTCCCAAATGGGTTTCTGAAAAGACTCCTGCTGCCAGCCATAGAACAACTTGAACCCCACGGCCTTGATCACCGGACTATACGGTTTCAATCCGGTAGTGTGCAGGTAGTCCAAGAGTTGTTCTGGCCCCAGGTGCTGGGTTCTGGAAGGGTGCAGGAACTCATCTAAGGAGAGAACGCGGGTATGGTTGTTCAGGTAGGTATGCAGCAAGGTAGAGCCGGTGCGCGCCCTGCCCAACAAGGCGAAAGCCACGTACTTCTTACCCCTGAACAAAGGGACGGCGTTTAGGAGGCGTTTACCATAAATCACCAGTAAAGTGCGTACGTACGCCGGCAACACCTTCATTTCCATACGGGGGCAAGGCTAAAAGAGAACATCAGAATAAATGAATGACCACCATTCCGGTGGCTGGTGAAGGCTGTTTCCGGCAGCCACTCCGCTTAGGAAAAATACCCGAGGCAGCTTCCAGCTGATCCTACCCTACTTCTTCGGTTTGCTGCCCATGTAAAAGGTCAATTTGCCGCCTTTCACCAGATCAGCGTGGTCCAGGAAGGGTTGGGCCAGCGGCTTTCCGTTCAGCTCTACTTTCTGCACGTACACGTTCTTCTCACTTTGGTTTCTGGCCTCTATCTCAAAGGACTTTCCGTTTTCCAATCGAACGGTGGCCTCTTTCACGGCCGGGCTTCCTAACGCATATTGCGTAGCCCCTGGGGCCACGGGATAGAAGCCCAGCGAGCTGAACAGGTACCAGGCACTCATCTGGCCACAGTCGTCATTACCGCCCAAGCCGTCTGGGGTGGCCTGGTACTGCTTTTTGAGGATCATGCGCACACGTTCCTGCGTCTTCCAGGGCTGGTCGGTCCAATTGTAGAGGTAGGCCACGTGGTGGGCGGGTTCATTGCCGTGCACGTAATTGCCAATGATGCCCTCGCGGGTGATGTCTTCGGTGTCTTTGAAAAACTCGTCGGGAAGGTGCATGGTGAAGAGCGAGTCCAGGTGCGGCACAAATCTGGCGTTACCGCCCATGACCTGAATCATTTCCTGCGGAGCGTGCGGCACGTAGAGGCTGTAGTTCCAGGCATTGCCTTCAATAAAGCCCTGGTTGTGGGTACTAAGCACGTCAAACTCCTTCTTGAAGGTGCCGTTGCTCAGCTTGGGCCGCATGTACCCTATGCTTTTGTCATAGACGTTCTTCCAGTTTTGGGCCCGTTTGCTGAATTCCTGATAAATATCCTGGCGGCCTAACTTCTGAGCCACTTGCGCAATACACCAATCGTCATACGCATATTCTAAGGTTTTAGAGACCGACGAACTGTTCTTGTCTTCGGGCACGTACCCCAATTGCATGTAGTATTGAAGGCCGTCGTAATACCCTTGCCGCGCAGTGGCCACGCAGGCGTCCAGGGCGCGGTTGGCATCCCCTTTATAGGTGCCTTTCATAATGGCATCGGCAATCACTGACACGCTGTGGTACCCGATCATGCACCAGTTCTCGTTGGCGTGGTGCGACCACACCGGCAACATGTTGTGCACGCTCTGATCATAATGGGCCAGCATGGATTCCACCATATCGGCGTTGCGTTTGGGTTGCACGATGTTGAACCAGGGGTGCAGGGCGCGGTAGGTGTCCCAGAGTGAGAAGGTGGTGTAGTTGGTGAAGCCCTGGGCCTGGTGGTTGTTCTGGTCCAGCCCGCGGTACTGGCCGTCAACGTCCTGGTAAGTGGTGGGCCCCAGAAAGGTGTGGTATAGGGCGGTGTAGAAATTGATGTAGTCGTCTTTGGTGGGCAGCACGGCGCGCACCTTGCCCAGTTCCTGGTTCCAGAGCGCCTGACTTTCCTGCTTCACGCGATCAAAGTCCCAGTGCGGGATCTCGGCGCGCATGTTGGCCAGCGCCCCTTGGGTACTCACCGGTGACAGCGCAAACTTGACCTTGATCTTCTCCCCTTCCTCCGTTTTAAAATCAAAATAGGCGCGCAGTTGCTTGCCCGCTACCTCTGGGAAGTTCCTGGTCTGGTCAAACTTGCGCCAGAAGCCTTTGTACACTTGCCCCTTGCTGTAGTCTTTGTTGCCGTATTGGTAAAAAGGCTTGGAAAACGCCATGGCGAAATACACGGTGCGGGTGCGGGCCCAGCCGTTGGTTTGGCGGTAGCCGGTGATGAGCGTGTCGTTCTCAATGCGCAGGAAAGTCCAGGTGTTCTTGTCTTCATAGTTATAGATGCCGTGCATGAGGTCCAGAATCACGTGCGCCTCGTCAGATTTAGGGAAGGTGTACTGGTGCATGCCCACGCGGTTCGTGGCCGTGAGCTCCGCCAAGATGTGGTGGTCGTCCAGTTTCACGCGGTAGTAGGCCGGCTCAGCGCGCTCATTGTTATGCGAGAACCGGGACCGGTAGCCGCTTTCGGGCTTGGCCTCTGTGCCGGGGTTCAACTGCAGCTTGCCGGTGGTGGGCATGAGCAGGAAATCGCCTAAGTCTGAGTGGCCGGTGCCGCTGAAATGGGTGTGGCTGAAGCCCACAATGGTGGGATCATCATACTGGTAGCCCGCGCAGTATTTGTACACGTCTTTGTTGTACCCGCCGTTCACCTCATAAGGAATGGTGTCGGTATCGGGCGAGAGCTGCACCATGCCGAACGGGGCGGTGGCGCCGGGGTACGTGTGGCCCATCTTGTGCGTGCCGATCATGGGGTTCACCCACCGCACCAGGTCAAAGGCCGGCTTTTGGGCAAACACAGGGACCTGGAAAACCAGGAAAGCGAGCAGGAGCAGTTTTCTCATGGGCGGGCGAAGGAGAGGTTCAGAAATTCGGTTTTCAAAGATAAGGGAGAATCCAGAAGCACAAAGGCAGCGGCCCTTTTTCGCCCGCTTTTGGAAAAACCCGCCTGAAACGCTCTTCGCTATTTAAGGTAAAAAAGGCCCGCTTCTCTCTCAGCCCTGGAGGAATTCGGATAGCCCAATTCCGTTTAGGGGCGTACACTAGATTTTCTGGCTTCGGCTATAAACAAAACGGTTATGGTGTATAGAGAATTAGGAAATACCGGTGAAAAGCTGTCGGCCATTGGATTGGGGTGCATGGGCATGAGCCAAGCATATGGCACCCGCGACGATGCGGAATCCCTGGCCACCCTGCACCGGGCGCTGGAACTGGGCATCAATTTCTGGGACACCGCCGATGTCTACGGTCCGCACCACAACGAGGAGCTCATCTCCCAGGTGCTGGTGCCCCACCGCGACCAGATCTTTATCGCCACCAAATTTGGGTTCAAGGCGCACGCCGACGGCAGCACTTCCTTTGATGGCTCTCCGGCTTATATGCGCACCGCCGTGGAAGGCAGCCTCAAACGGCTGAAGGTAGAGACTATTGATTTGTATTACGCGCACCGCATAGACCCCAACGTACCCGTGGAGGAGATGGTGGGTGCCATGGCCCAACTGGTGCAGGAAGGCAAGGTGCGGTATCTGGGCTTGTCAGAAGCATCGGCGGCCTCCATTAGGAAAGCGCACGCCGTGCACCCCATTGCCGCCGTGCAGTCTGAGTACTCCCTCCTCACCCGTGATGCCGAGCAGGAAGTACTCCCGCTTTGCCAGGAACTGGACATTGCCTTTGTGCCGTTCAGCCCGCTGGTGAGCGGTTTGGTCACGAATACCGTAGCCCTGGAGGAACTGCCAGAAGGCGACATGCGCAAGTCTTTTCCCCGGTTCAAGAACCAGGACAACTGGGACAACAACCAGAAACTGGCGCAGGCCTTTGCTTCGTTCGCGGCGGCGAAGGAATGTACCCCGGCCCAATTGGCCCTGGCCTGGGTTCTGGCGCAGAGCGGGAACATTATCCCCATTCCCGGCACCAAACGCCGGAAGTACCTGGAAGAGAACGCCGCTGCCGTTGACCTCCAACTTGCCACAGAAGATCTCCACGGCATAGAACAACTCCTGGCGCAATACCCGCACGTAGGCGACCGCTACAGCCCAGAGCAGTTTCGGTTGGTGAATAATTGAAGAGTGCAACCTTCAAAAAGCTTTAGGTAGGCTTTCCGCTTGTGGGAAGATAAAGGAAAATTTTCCTCGGGGGAGGTGTAAAAGGAGATTCTCCCCTTGAGGGGAGATAAAGAGGGGTGTTTGCAGAGGCGATAAAAAGAAAAGGGCCTTTCCCTAGGTATATGCCCGGCCACACATTACGCCATGCATGTGGAGGCGTTTTTGCGGACAGGCAGTGGATAGGCCGGGAAAGGGGGCTTCAGATTTAGAGGCTGTTTTCCTAGAACCAACCTCCAAGTAATGGGCTCCAACGAGTCTGGAGACTCGCTTCCTCCTATGTCACGAGACTTTAGTCTCGCGCCAGTTGGTTTTCTTTAACTAGAAGGAATAAAAAAACCTGTGAGGTCTTTAAGACCTCACAGGTTTACTCCGTTAGGGCTCGCTTTCCTCAAAACAGGACCTAAACGCAGCAGAAAGGCTTTCCCTCCGCAGAAAATACTGCGGAGAGAAAGCCTTTCTTTATAACGTCAAGCGCTTATGCCGCTAAGGCACCACCACGATTTTACCGGTGGTGTGGTGGCTGGCAATCTGGCGAAGGGCCTCGGCGGCCTGGTTCAGGGAGTAAACCTGGCTCACGTGGACTTTCAGGCTACCGGCCTCGGCTAGTTCCCGCAGGTGTTCCAGTTGCCGGGAATTGGGTTCCACAAACACATATTGGAAATCGATACCTGGGTCCAGGTCTTCCCCGGTGTTCAGTATGGAAACCAGTTTACCCCCGGGTTTGAGGGCCTCCAGGCTCTGTTGCAGGGTCTCGCCGCTGGCTCCATCAAAGATCAGGTCTACGCCTTCGGGAAATAACTCTTTGACCGCCTGCCCCACGTACGTGTTTTTGTAATCTACCGTATGGTCGGCTCCCAGGTCTTTCAGGAAGGCGTGGTTTTTCTGGCTGGCGACTCCAACCACGGTGGCTCCTTTCCATTTGGCCAGCTGGATGCCCAAACTCCCTACCCCTCCTGAGGCACCCAGGATTAGCACCGTTTGGCCATGCTCCAACTGCCCGGCGTCAAACAGCGACTGGTAGGCGGTCAGGCCCACTAATGGGATTCCGGCCGCGGCTTCCCAAGCCAGGTTCTTGGGCCGGTGCGCCAGGTAACTTTCCGGCAGCACAATGTAATTCGCGAAGGTACCATGCTGCACCGTGGGCCTACGGGCATAGGCGTACACCTCATCCCCCACATGGAAGCGGCGGGCACTGAAGCCCCGGTCTTCTACCACGCCCGCTACATCCCACCCCGGAATGGCCGGGAACTGCACCGGCAGTTTGCTATTAAGCCAGCCGGCCAGTACCGCATTGTCAACAGGGTTCACGCCGGCTGCCATGACCCGCACCAGCACCTCCCCTTCCTGCAGTTCGGGCACTTTCAAGGTGCCCACTTCTATGTTTTCCGGCCCGCCGAATTCATGGTAATACGCTGCTCGCATGTGTGTTGCCATCTTCTTGTCCTTAGTTAAGTAGGTTCTACCCTTTCCGGTTTATTATTACTTGAAAACCCGGCAACAGGTTCACAGGCCTAGGCGCCTGGGGCGGATAACGCCAACGCCCGCAATGGGTTTTAGGGGTCTTTTCCTGAAACAAGGCCTTAAACCGCCACAGTTTTCCAGAACCCGCCACCGCAGTAGTCCGTTGAGTTTACTACCTTTACCAAAGTAATAAGTACTCTCACTGCCCAAGAACAGAAGCCTTTGGTGTTTCTCTCCGGCACTCACCCCGAGTTATTATGAGCACCCAGATAGAATCTTTAGAACCCCAGGCCTTGTGGCAACATTTTGCGGCCTTGAATGCCGTACCCCGTCCGTCTAAGAAAGAAGAACGGATCATCAAGTTCATCCAGGACTTCGGGAACAGCCAGGGTTTTGACACCCGCACCGACGAGGTAGGCAACGTGATCATCCGGAAACCGGCCACCAAAGGCATGGAAGACCGGCAGACGGTGGTGCTGCAAAGCCACCTGGACATGGTACACCAGAAAAACGCTGACACGGACTTTGACTTCACCAGCCAGGGCATTCAGATGTACGTAGACGGCGACTGGGTCAAAGCCAAAGGCACCACCCTGGGCGCCGACAACGGCATTGGCGTAGCCACCATGATGGCCTTGCTTACGTCCAGAGACGTGGCCCACCCGGCGCTGGAATGCCTTTTCACCATTGATGAGGAAACCGGTATGACCGGGGCCATGGGCCTGAAGGGAGGTTTGCTGGAAGGCACCATCCTGCTGAACCTGGACACGGAAGACGACCGCGAACTCACCATCGGCTGTGCCGGCGGGGTAGACGTGACCGCCACCGGTTCTTACAACGAAGAGAACATTCCCTTCGATTTTGCCGCCTACCGGGTAAGCATTAACGGCCTCACCGGCGGGCACTCAGGCATGGATATCCACCTGGGGCGCGGCAACGCCAACAAACTCATGAACCGCATCCTGTACCAGGCCGCCGATAAATTCAACGCCCGCATCCATAGTATTGACGGGGGCAGCCTGCGGAACGCCATTCCGCGCGAATCTTTTGCCGAGATTGCCGTTCCGGAAGCCAAAGCCGAGGTTTTTGAGCAGTTTCTCCAAAAACAGGCCGAAATCCTGCAAGCAGAATACGCTTTCACCGACCCCAACCTGCAACTGCTCGCGGAGCCTTCTGATTTGCCGGAGGCCGCTATCTCCTATGATTTCCAGAACCAGCTGCTCCGGTCATTGTATGCTTGCCCCAACGGCATCCACCGCATGAGCCCAGCCATTGCCGGATTGGTGCAGACTTCTAACAACCTGGCCCGGGTGCAGGTGCAAGACGGCACTTATTCCGTGCAGTGCCTCACGCGCTCTTCCGTAGACTCCGAGAAAGCAGACCTGGCCCAGGCTATCCAAAGCACCTTTGAACTAGTGGGCGCCAGCGTGGCCTTGAAAGGCTCTTACCCTGGCTGGACCCCTAACCCAGAGGCCAGCATTGTGCAAACCATGCGTACCCTCTACCAGGACTTGTTCCAACAAGAGCCTCAGGTGAATGCCTGCCACGCCGGTTTGGAGTGTGGTATTTTGGGTACCCATTACCCGCACATGGAAATGATCTCTTTTGGCCCCAACATTACCGGTGCCCACTCCCCAGACGAGAAAGTGCAGATCAGCTCAGTGCAGAAATTCTGGGGCTTTTTACTGGAGACCCTGAAACAGATTCCGGCAAAGGCCTAGGCTGACCTGCCTTTGGTTTCCTCACCCTCCCCATTGCCTCACTGGTTCTAGCAACCAGTGAGGCCTTCTTTATCTGATAGTTCGGTAAAGAAAACTAACTTAAGGAATAAGGCTTTTGTTATGACTGCTGGCAATGGAAAAGAAGGCCCGACAGTACATCCCCGCAATAGAGTTGAGAAAACCTGCACTGTGGTGAGCCAAGACCTCACAGGTTTTCAAAACCTGTGAGGTCTACCACCGTCTATTCCCGCATTGCCGTTTCCAGCCTTCCGCTTGAGCGCCTAGGCCTCGGCCGCCCCTGAGCGAGAGCGAAGTGGGCGGAGTAGAGGGCACAGTGTGAGGGCGGAAGGCGGGGCCTCGCGGCCGTGAGCGCTTAGCGGCAGCTATGGAAAATGCCGTACTTGGATCAATGCTGAAAGCGGTCAATCCTAGGGAGTAGCGAAAGGCATTCCAAAGGGCCAATTATGAATCCATTCTAAAGGAGTCGCTTAGGCAACTGCAGCAGGCATGGCTTCAACCCCAATAAGCAACTAACCAAAGAAACCACTCTCCCAAGTTCCTAGTAAAACAGAACCCACCCACTCACCCTTTATGTCACCAGAAGAAACCCACCTCCCGCAATTCGTTCCCCAGGCAAAAGCCACCTTATCTGAACTGCAACACCAGTTCAACGCCAGCATCCAGACCATTGACCACCTTAAAACCAAGTTGGCAAAGCGCGCCAAGGTGATTGAGACGGCGCGGGTACGGGTACAAAAGGAAGTGCAGCCTTTGGTGCAGGAAATGGTGGCGCGCCGGATGGCGTTGGTGTACCTGCTAGATGAAACCTTGCACCAGGAGGACCTACCGCGGCTGGAAAAAGAAAAGCTTACTGCCTTTGTGAAAGACCAAGCTTCCACCTTGGTGCACCACTACGGAGCCGAGGAACTCACCTCCCTGCTGCATCGCTACCAGGAACCCGCTCCGGCATCTGCCGCAGAAGCGCAGGTAAAGGCCGAAACCCAGCACCTGCTCAAGAACGTGCTGGGGCTGGAGGTGAACCTGCAAGACCTTTCTGACCTGGAAGCCTTTCAGGCCCGGTTAGACCAGCAAATGCAGGAAGAACAGGAGAAACGCGAAGCCCAACGCGCGCATCGGCAGAAAGCCAAGGCCCAGCAAGCACAGGCCGCCAAAGCCAAAGCCCAACTACAGAACATCAGCAAAGCCAGCCGGCGCCTGTACACCACCCTGGCCAAATTGCTGCACCCAGACCGGGAGCAGGACCCGCACGCCCGGATCTGGAAAGAGGAAGCCATGAAAAAAGTAACCCTGGCCTACCACCAGGATGATTTCTTTGAGTTGTTCCGGCTCCAGTTGGAGTTCATGCAGGAGCAGGAGCAAGTGTTGACCCAGGTGCCGGAAGAGCAGCTCACGTACTACGTGCACCTGCTGGAGGAGCAGATCAAAGAGATGGAAGATGAGCACAGTACCTACTACATGGGACCAGATGCCCACCTCTTCCATGAGTTTGGGGGTACGCCCAAGCAGATGGAAACCAAGTTCAGGAGCGCCAAGAAAGGCCTCCGGGAGGAAATAGAGCAGTTGGACTTCGCACTGGCAGATTTCAAAGATCCTGTTGCGGTGCGGGAGTTTCTTAAAAGGCTTTAAGGCTGTATAGAGGATGCCCTTAGCCTTCAAGGCAAATGAATAAGGTCTGTTTCAGGAAAATCAATTGAAAAATATCTCCAGGTATAGAGGTAATTTCTTAACTTAGTTAACCACAACATGTCAGCCTGCGTATATACCTACATATCTATATGTATCCACTCAAATACAACGGCCATGCACGAAGCAGAATATAGAGCAAGAGGAAACTGGAACGAAGTTAAAGGCAAGATGAAACAAGCCTACGGCGATCTTTCAGATGATGATCTCACCTATGACGAAGGTCAGGAGGACGAGTGGCTGGGGAAACTCCAGCAAAAGATAGGGAGAGCCAAGCATGAACTGAAATCTTGGATTGATTCTCTCTAGTCTCCAATAAAAGTGTTAATCCCTTGCTCAGCCTGTTCGGTAGAGCGGGGATTTCTTCATTTTAGGGGTTTAAGATTGTAGTTCCTTTGGCGGCTCCTACCCTACCTTCACTTTAGCCCACTGCTTGTTCTCACAAAACCTGATTAGCCAGAGCCCAGCTCCATTTCGGCTTTTGGTGGTAACCTCCCTTTTTCCTTGCTTTTTCTCACGATTAGCAGATAAACCCAGGTGCAGGCGCAGGCTTTCTTAGCCAGGTTCTTGGCTAAGAATAGGCACAAAAAAGACTTGCCCTGTAAAAGGGCAAGTCCGGGTAAACCAATCACACCTCTATTTGGTTTATGTCAGGCTCTATTTGGTTTTGGCCAACTGCGAGATAGGATTCTCCTTAACAAACGCATGAAAAGCCTTTTGCTGGTCGGCATTCAGGGTTTGAAGAAGTGCGGCCGTGAATTTCTCATTGATGGCAGCCTCATTAGACTTGTCTCTTTTGAGTTCTTCCCTGCGGGCGTTCTCCAGTTTAGTTACCTTCAGGTACTCTGCCTCATTCAATTTTAAGGCATTGGCAATCTCCCGGGCCACGGCGGAGGCCGAAGGCGTGGTTTGGGCTGTTGAAACCCCTAGTAAAGAAAAGGACAGCACTAGGGCTAAAAGAGTAGATTTTATCTTCATATAACATTGGGTTAGGTTAGCCAGTAGGAGATCTTCAAATATTACTTTAAAAATATATTTTTTGATTCCTTTGTGACAAAAGTATATTCTTTTTAGATAATTACATAATTTTCTTAAAAAAATACTTTTAAAGGATAAATCCTAGCTTTTTCTAAGTCCGTTGATGGATCTTATTTAACCCAACCTCACTTTTGCAACAATTTTCAATTAATAAGGAATAAAAAGGAAAGCGCATAGTTAGGCTTAATGCCATGGAAGTACTTGCCCCAGCATGAAATAGGTTAGCCCTGAATAGTTATTCCAGGAACCTCCCTCCGCTTTCAATGGATAATTTAGGGGCCAAGGCACCTCAGAGCAGGTCAAGTCATAAGCTTAGCAGTGCTTTCAATTAGCTTACTTCGGTCCCTGGATCAATTATGCGGGGACAGAGGACTTGATGTTTGAGTTACCAACTTCCAATACAACCCAAATGGAGCCTGAAAGTCGTTTCTTTGGGGTTGTAGGCTCTGCAGGAAAGAGTGGTTTGGGTGCACTACGGCTGCCTATTCCAGACAGCAGCGCAAACGATTAATAAGGCAGGAGTTCACCATGGTCTGACAAGCCGCCTATGAAACCTTGGATAGGATCTTTAGACTGTAAGAGGCCCCAGGCGAAGACCAATTCTAGCTTTGATAGATTTAGCCTACTTTCCTCTGGTGGCTTGGGTATTCTTTTATCCAAGCCACCAGCAGGAGACCAAGCGATTCTACAGAATAGTCAGCACGTTCTCTGGCGGCCTGCCTATAACGGCCTTATCCCCATTAACCACGATAGGCCGTTCCAGTAGAACCGGGTGTTGGACCAATACCTGAAGCCACTCCTCAGAGGTGAGGTGCTGTCCCACGTAGACCTCCTTGTATAGCTTTTCGCTTTTCCGGAGAAGATCTTCGGGGCCTAATTTCAATTTGTGCAGAAGTCCCTTCAGTTCCTCTATAGTTGGGGTGTCAGAAAGGTAGTGGATGACGTTGACTTCCTGCCCGCTGTTCTGGATCAATTCCAGGGCCTGCCGGCTCTTGCTGCAACGGTTATTGTGGTAGATGGTGATCATATTCAAAGTTTACTCATGTTTTAGCACCTAAAGCAGGTAAGAAACTTCTCCTCAGCCTGTAAACGTCCTGCCTCCCTGCTAAGGTAGAGTTCTGGTGCCTCCTGTCCAACTCCCTGGTAAATGTAAAGAGCCAGAAAAGCGTGGGTTTGTAAGAATGCCTTCTTATGTAGCTGCCATATTTTCTTTGATTTTAGCTCCTGCCTACCACTTATTTCATCAAAGGCTCTTTGATAAAGAAAACTTCTACCTTAAATCAACGCAAAGCATAAACTAGATTGATTTATTCCTACATCCATCTTTCACCTTGTCATTGCCTGCATCTCTCACCCAAAGCATCTTTCTCGTCATTCTGCTTTACATAATTCTAATTTTGCAAAAAATAAACGCATCTTCCATATCTTTTTCTATAAGCAAGTAGTATAACTCAAGAGTAGTTCATACTTGCCGTAAAAGGATAATTCCAATAAATATACACTAAACACAAATGCATTCTTTACCCAAATACCCACGATACATGCTATAATTTTTACTAAAAATCTTTCAAAAGAACAGCACCATGGATCCCAAGGCCTCTTTGCTACAGCACACCTCCCTGTACGAACTCAATCTGTATCCCCTGGAGCAAATTCTGCAACTAACCTGGCTTCAACCGCCTTCTTCTAAGGAATATGAAACCGGTACCTTGGCCTTGCTGGAGACCCTGAAACAACACCCTCTCAAAAAATTGGTCGTGGATTGCAGTAACCGGGGCAATCCTGCCCCACAGGATTTGTTATGGCTTACCCACCGGGTGTTTCCTTTTTTTTGTGCCATGGAAGTGAAGTACCTGGCCCTGGTAGTGCCCCAAAACCCCGACCATGCCCGTAACCTGGAAAGCTGCATCATGACGGCCCAAGTGACCTTTCTCCTGCAATTCTTCCATACCACTAAAGACGCGACAAAATGGTTGGCCCAGGTAAACGAACCCATGGAAAGTAAACCTATGGCCCAAGTGGAAGACTGAATACCTATTCCTTTCAGGAAGGGAACACGTACTGAAGGCAACTTCCTTTAAGGTCAAATCATCCTTACCCCAAAGAGCTACTTCGTTGCGAAACATGTCCCTGCGACCAAGGCCGAAAGACCATCTGCCGGGGGAAAGTTTGTTTTTAGGGAGATTTGGCAAAAGGAGCCGAAAATCAGGTGGAAGCTTTATTTAGGGATAACCTGTAAACAAACGGCAATTGCGTTAAGGGAGTGTTTTGGTGAAAACAGCCGAAAAGCAGGAAGATTGGCCTCTTCTTACCGCCGTTTCCGTTTCAAATCCGTTATACCCCAAACAAAACTCAATTCCACCGGATTATGACGCAAAGGGAAGTAACCGATCAAGACAACCTCACCTGGACCTGCGTGCAGGCCTACGCAGGACTGGAAGGCAAAGCCGCCGAGAAAGCCACTGAACTCTCTGAAACAGATGAAGGCACCGTGACCGTGGTGTGCACCCCCAGCGGGCAGGCCCAGACCGTGCGGCTGCAACTTCCCACAGATTGGCTGGATGAAACCACCGACGAGGAACTGGTGCACGAGATTGAGCAAGCCCGTTAACCCCCATCATGGTTACGGCTTGTACCCAACCAGCTTGCTTAACACTCTAGGAAAACCGCTGCCTCTCGCCTGTACCTCGGCTAAATGCCGGCCGGGATTCTAGCAAGGAGCGGCGGTTTTTATTTATCTGAATACCTGAATTTATGCCAATCCCGTACATCTTCTTATGGCCAACGCCTTGTTAGATGTATGGAACGCAACGAGTACCAAACCCTGACAGTGAATTCTGAGGTACCTGCCCACCTGGTGCCGGAAAATGAAGCGGAAAGGCTCAAAGCCCTCTACCGCTTTGAGATCCTTGACACTCCCCAAGAAGCTTTCTTTGACAAGATTACTGCCTTTGCCGCCAAGATCTTTGACGTTCCCAGCGCCTTCATCTCCCTGGTAGACCTGGACCGGGTGTGGTACAAATCCAATAAAAGCAACTTACAGGTGGCAGAAGTGCGGCGCGAAGACAGCCTCTGCTCCATCACCATTCTGGGCCAAGACGAAGTAACCGTTTTCTCTGACACCTTTCAGGTACCCAACCTGGTTACCAGCCCTTATGTGAAGGCCGAGGGAGGCATCCGGTTTTATGCGGGCGCTCCGCTCACTTCCTTTGACGGGCACAACCTGGGCACCGTATGCGTGGTAGACAGCAAACCGCGGGGCATCAGCGCAAAGGAAAAGGAGATTCTGCAAGACCTGGCCCAAATGGTGGTAGCGCAACTGGAGTTACGGTCGGTTTCCCTAAAAGCAGCCCGAAAACATGATGAACTCCTTTCCAGCCTTGGAAACGAGGTGGTACCTGCCCAGGAACACGTCACTAATCTCCTGGCGGGAATAGAAGTAGAGGACGGTTTGCCCGCTGCCACCAAGGCCCTGGCCGCGGAAGCCCTGGAAAGCAGCCTGGCCCTGCAAGACACCCTCCAAAGTCTGCTACTGGAATCTGCCCGGGACGAAGTCTCTTTCCTGCTGCACCCCACCGTTACCTCCATTGCCGAGGTAGCCCGCAGCACCGTGAAAGAAATGGAGGCCCTGGCCGCCGAGAAACAGCAGGACATTTACTTCATGGTGGCCACCGGCCGCGAGATGCGCATTGACGCCCAACTCATGCACCAGGCCTTCAGCAACCTGGTCAAGTTCGGCATTGTGTATTCACCGCCGGGTTCTTTCATTGCCCTGGATATTTTTGAGGCCGACCACCTCCTGCACGTGGACTTCACCTATGAAGGCCTGGTTTTACCGGACCATGAGCTCCGCAAGCTGTTTTTGCGGCAATATTCTGTTCCGACCCAAAGCCCCCAACCCGTGGCCATTTCGGGTGATGAACTGCTGGAGGCAAAAAAAATCATTGATGCCCACAAAGGCACCGTCACGGCCAAATGCCAGGAAAAAGGCAAGTCCTGCAAAATCATGGTGGCATTCTCCATTACCTAAACCAGTTAGGAAAACTAGTCTTGCTCACTGCCTTGCGTTTACCTGCCTTTTCCCAAAAACACCATAAAACCAATACTTACTTGGCAGCCGGTCCTTCCAAATCCTTACTGGCAATAACGGCTTTCCGGCCTTGTTTCTGTTCCTGGCAACCAGCCCACCCTCCTCTTCCACGGGAGAAAGACGTTGTACGTAACTGATAGACAGCTCTGCCCCCTTCTTCAGCCAGGAAAAAGACAGGAGAGATCAGGCAAAAATGTATTTCCTTGAACAGAATAAATCTTAGCTTTAAGCTACGGCTGGCATCTTGCCCAGTTCCTATTATTTCCTTACCGCAACACCTCATGAACAAACAACTTCCGGCTGTCCTGCTGCTGTGGCTGGCCAGCTTTTCCTGGGCATGGGCCCAACAACCACAGAACCTGGTTCAGGTAACCGACCTGCTCAAGATCAAACAAGTAGGCACGGTGGCGCTGGCACCAGACGGCAGACAGGTGGTGTACACCGTCACCGCCATTGAGCCCGACCCCGAGAAAAAGAACGACTACCGCTATACCACCCAACTGCACCTGCAGCCCTCCAGCGGCAATGAGCCGGCGCGCCAGCTCACCTACGGCAGCAACGCCAGCCAACCAGCCTGGAGCCCAGATGCTAAACAGCTGGCCTTTGTGCGGGTAGTGGACGGGAAACCCCAGATTTTCCTGCTGTCTTTCGCTGGCGGCGAGCCGGTGCAGCTCACCAGGTTCAAGTACGGGGCCAGCCAACCGGTCTGGAGCCCCAACGGCCAGCAGTTGCTGTTCACCTCGGGTATCGCCCTAAATGAGTTGCTCTCAGATTCCACCCTGAACCCGGGCCGGGAACTACCCAAGTGGTCGTATGAGAAACCAGGGTTCTTCCAGAATGAGAACCTCCGTACCAACCCGGCCAAACCTAACCCAGACGGCACCCTGGCAGAAATCAGGGGCTACCTGGACCAGAACGAGAAAGACAACAAAGCCAAGGTCATCAACCAGCTCCGGTTCCAGGAA
Source organism: Rufibacter glacialis (assembly GCF_008271745.1). Classification (GTDB taxonomy): domain Bacteria; phylum Bacteroidota; class Bacteroidia; order Cytophagales; family Hymenobacteraceae; genus Nibribacter; species Nibribacter glacialis. The sequence continues at coordinate 244,822 of NZ_VKKZ01000025.1, forward strand.
GAATCCACCACGTCCTCCAACCTCAACCTCTCGCACATCTTTCTGATAGACGCCAAACCCGGGGCCACGCCCAAAGACCTTACGGCCGGGTTCGTGTCCAGCAGCAACGCCAGCTTCCTGCCCAATGGCCGCCAAATCATCTTTGACGCGGACGCTGATGCCGCCGAGAACCCCACCCGCTCCCAGGAAAGCGCTATCTACCTGGTGAACACAGACGGTACCGGCTTAAAGCAGCTGCTGGGCAAGAAAGGCATGTCTTATTCCGGCAGCACCGTGTCCCCGTCGGGTAAATGGCTGGCATTCCAGTACAGTCCTTCTAACCGGGTGGCCATTCCGGCGCTGGGACTGGTGCCAGTGAACGGCAGTCCCACAGAAATGGTGACCATTGCCCATGACCGCAACAAAGGCAACCTCACCTGGAGCGACAATGACAAGTACCTGTACTTCAACTCCCCTTCCAACGGCGGCATCCTGCTGAACCGGGCAGATGTGCAGAAGCGCAAGGTGGAGCCCCTCACGGAGGTGACCAAAGGAATTGGAGCTTTCGACCTGAAGAAAAACCAGCTGGTGTACGCCCTCACGGAGGTGGCCAACCCCAATGAGCTGTATGCGGCTACCGCCGAGGCGAAAAAGCCCGTGCGCCTCACCTCGCTCAACCACGATTGGGTAAGCCAGAAGAAACTGAGCCAGCCCGTAAAACACACCTTTACCAACACCAAAGGCCAGACCGTGGAATATTGGGTCATGAAACCCACTAATTACGTGGAAGGCCAGAAATACCCCCTGCTCCTGGAGATCCACGGCGGTCCCACGGCCATGTGGGGGCCCGGCGAGAGCAGCATGTGGCATGAGTACCAGTATTTCGCATCCCGGGGCTACGGCGTGGTCTATGCCAACCCCCGCGGCTCTGGCGGGTACGGCGAGGAGTTCATGCGCGCCAACATCAAGGACTGGGGTGCCGGCCCAGCCAGCGACGTACTCACCGCCTTGGATCAAACCGTGGCCCAAGGCTGGGCCGATACCGCCCGCCTGGCCATTACCGGCGGCTCTTACGGCGGCTACCTGGTCTCCTGGATTCTGGGTCATGACAAACGGTTTAAGGCGGCCTGTTCGCAGCGGGGCGTGTATGACCTGAGCACCTTCTTCGGGGAAGGTAATGCGTGGCGCCTGGTGCCCAACTATTTTGGGGGCTACCCTTGGGAAGAGGCGCACAAAGGCCTTATCCAAAGCGAATCTCCGCTGACGTACGTGCAGCACATCACCACGCCTCTTATCATCTTCCACGGGGAAAATGACCTGCGCACCGGCGTAATCCAAAGCGAGATGCTCTACAAAAGCCTGAAGGTGCTCAACCGACCGGTGGAGTACGTGCGGCACCCCGGCGCCACGCATGAGATCACCCGCACCGGCAACAACCGCCAACGCATAGACCAGATGCTGCGCACCTATGAGTTCTTTGAGCGTTACCTACAGCAGAATAAAGAAATCAGATAAAGGATCCTGACCGGATAGTGTAGAGACAAGGCATGCCTTGTCTCTACGGTGGTGGCCTGATCGCCTTCTCCAATGCAATACCTTCCTTTAAAGGCAGTTTCACCAAAAACATCCACAAAACAGAAGAGCGGCCCAAAGGCCGCTCTTCTGTTTTTTTAGATTGCCGGATCAGGCGGTGTGTTAGGGTTGTTCAGGCGTTCCTGATCTGGGTACGGGTAGAAATTGCGGTTACGTTCAGCCGTGGAGGCAGGCGGCCCCGGACGGTTGAACCGGCGGCTGTCTTCCCATTTCATGCCCGTGAGATAGAGTTCAGCAGAGCGCTGTTTGTAGACTTCCAGCAGAAGGGCTTCTCTGGTCACGGCACCGCTGTAGGCCGGCAAGGCCGCATGCACCCCAAAGGGATCACCAGTGGTCTGGGTTCTTACCTGATTGATGAGCGCCAGGGCTTCGGTCAGAGAACCATTGCTCCGCAAGGTGGCCTCGGCCTTGATCAGCTTCATCTCGTCTGGGAGGTACACCGGAATGGGGGTAGTCTGGGTGTTGAAAAAGCCGCGCAAGGTCTTCACCGGGTCGCCATTGACCACCGCATCCGGGGTGGTGAGGTAGAAGTTGTAGCGGGCATCACCTGCCTCAAACAACTCGGCGGGCAGCCCAAACCTATCACGGGGCTTGAAATAACTCAGGATAAAGATGGTGTTGTAGATAGGATTGGGGCTCAAGGTGCTGTACACGTATTCTGACCGCTTGGTAAGGTCTACCAGGTTGGCGTTAGAAATGGCCGCGGCGTGGTTACCGGCAAAAAGGTTGTACCGGGCATTGTACGCATACAAAGTGTTTTTCAAATCAAAGGAAGAACCGGCTACCAGGGTGGTGAATTCCGGTGAAACCGGAGTGGCGTCTAATAAAGCGATTCCGGCATTCAGATGGGAAATGGCTGCCGCCAGCACCTCAGTGCGGGGTTTGAAGGTGACCTTCTCTGTGCTGCTGGTTTCGGTGTTGGCTTGTTCAAAAGAAGTAGCCAGGGTGCCCAACGCCATGGCCTTGAACAGGTGAGCCTGGGCCATGATCCCGCTTAAGGTCCCTCCCGTGAGGGTAGAGATGGTGGGAGCATTTTCTATTATTTGCTCGCTCATACTCATGGTGCGCTGCATCCTGGACCACAGGTTCAGGATGTTGCCGTTGAAGGAAGGCAGCGCAGAACCACCCGCCTCCAACTCCAGGATATTGGTAAAGGTGGCAATGCCTTTCAACTCGCGGCCCGTGACCCCGGGGTACAGGTAGGCCGCTTCAACCCCAGCGGTGGAGTAGAACTGCCGAAGCCCCACGCTGTAGGCGATGATGCCTTCACGGGAGGTAAGCACCTCCAGGTCACTGGCGGCGTTAGGGTTGGCTAAATCCAGCTCGCAGCCGCTCATCACCAGCAGGCCGCCAGCCAGAGCCCCTATCTTTAGATATGATCTTATACTTTTCATGGATGTTCTGATTTGGAGGTAAAACGCTAAAAAGACACCTGAAGCCCCAGAGCATAGGTCCTGGGGATAGGGACTTCCACAAAATCAAACCCGCGTACGGCATTCGTCTGGCCGGCCGCATTCACCTCTGGGTCATAGCCGCTGTAATCATCAATGGAGAACAGGTTACGGCCAGCCAGGGTCAACCGTACGTTTCGGTTGCCCAGGAAGGCCGGTTTCACGTCATAGGCCACTGAGAGTTCCCTCAGCTTGATGAACGAACCGTCTTCAATGTAATTCTCAAAAATGCCGAACAGGGCCGCCGAGGTTCCTTTGGGAACCTCGCCCCGCAACTCTGGCTCATACCCGGCTAAGCCGCCGTAGAAGTCGCGCTCGCCTACCCGGCGGGTGAAGTTGAACACGTCAAACCCATACGATGCATCTACCTGCGCCCGGAAAGACAGATTGCCCCCAATGGTGATCTCATTGGTAAGAGAAGCAGTCCAGTCGGGGTTGGGGTCGCCTATCACTTTCGGCTTGGTGGCCCCGGTGGGTTGACCTGCGGCGGTGCGGCCCACCCGCTCCGCCTGCGGCAGGCCCGCCGGGGTCAGCAGCAAAGACCCATCTTCATTTCGGGCAAAATAGGTACTGTAAAATGCTCCCAACGGGTACCCGTTTACCGCCGCCACCTGCCCAAAGCCGCCCGGGAAAGTGAGCACACCGCCCGGGATGTTGTTCACCTCGTTCTTGTTCCGGGAATAGATGAAGGTAGAAGTCCATTTAGTGTTTTCCTGGAAGATGGGGGAACCGGTCAGCAGGAGTTCAAACCCTTTGTTGGTGAGGGTACCCACGTTGGCATACTGCACGCCAAACCCGGTAGAGGGTGCCAGGTTGATGTCCAGGATGAGGTCTTTCACATTTTTATGGTACACCGAGAACTCGAACCCTAACCGGCCCTTCAGGAAGCTCATGTCTGCCCCAATCTCTGTTTCTGTCTGCCGCTCAGGCTTGATGCCGGAGTTCCCCAACCGCGTGGAGGCCACTACCCCGGGCTGACCGGGCAAGGAAACCGGGTTGTAATTGGTATACCGGGAATAAGCCCCAATGGCCGACAAGTTACCGGCCTGGCCGTAAGAGGCGCGTAGCTTCAGGATGGGGATGATATCAGCCAGTCCCTGCCAGAAGGTCTCGTTGGAGATCAGGTAGCTGCCGCTTACCTTGGGGTAAAACTGCCACCGCTCTTCGCTCCCGAACACCGAAGACACATCATACCGGCCGGCCCCGGTGATAAACAGCCGGTCGCCTAGCCCAAAGGTCTGCTGCGCGAAGAAGCCCATGATGTTGGCCTCGCTCCGTTCTTCGCCGGGTACAATGGTAGCGCCGCTGTTGATGGTCTGGGCAATGGGCCCCAGCTGGGTTGCGTTGATGCCAGTGCGGTAGGTCTTATCCAATTGTATAGTCCCTCCTACCCCGGTGGTAGACTCCAGCCAGTCCGCCAGAAAGACTCTATAGGAAATGTTTAGATCATTGTTGAGCAGAAAACGGGTCTCGTCTGCCCGCCGGGAGAACCCGGTGGTGTAAGAGGGCGTGGTGTTGCCCACCGGAATGAACCCCGTGGCAATGGTGGTGGAATTGTCATACCCCAGCACGTAGTTGATGTTGAGGTTCTCAACGGGCGTGACCTGCATCTGGAAATCCCCGATGAACCGGCTGGTCCTCTGCTGGAAATCAAAGCGGTTAATGGCCTCTAGCGGGTTGGTACGGGTTACGATCCCGGTAACCGTAGTAGACGGGAACACCCCGTTCACCGGTTCGGGATTAACGAAATTGTTACTGAAAATAAAACCGGTCAAGGCCCCGTAGGCTTCGTTCAGGCCGCCATTAGGTACCTCCTGGCTGGTGCTGATCACATAGTTGGTACCCAGCGAGATAGAAAGCCAGTCGGTGAGGGTTTGGTCCAGGCGCAGGCGGCCCCCACCCCGGGTGAAGTCCGTGTTCTTCACAATGCCCTGGTTCTTCAGATAACTCCCGCTAAGGAAGTATTGGGTGTTGGCGCTCCCCCCAGAAACCGATACGTTGTTGTCAGTACCGTAGGCCGTCCGGAAAATCTTGTCCTGGTAATCATAGCGCTGCACGGGGACCTGGGTCAGGTCGGTGGGCGTGGTGTTCACAAACCGGAAGGGATAGTCATTGTACTCCAGCTTTTTGCGCAGCTCACTTACCCTGAACTGAGTGGAGACGTCTACTTTGGGTTTGCCTTCCTTGCCGCGTTTGGTGAAGATCTGCACCACGCCGTTGCTGGCCCTGGAACCGTAAATGGCCGCTGCCGCCGCGCCTTTGATGATCTCTATGCGGTCAATGTCATTGGGATTGATGTCTACCAGACGGTTCTGGCTGTACCCGCCCAAGTCAATGAGCTCACTGGAGTTGTTGTTGATCACCACCCCGTCCACAATGTACAGCGGATCACCGGAGCCCACTACCGTACTGGTGCCGCGCAGGCGAACGCTGATACCGCCCGCTGGGTTACCCGAGTTCTGCGTGATCTGGGCACCTGCTACCTTTCCGGCCAGGGCCTGGTCAACTGACGTGACCACGCTGTTCTCAAAAGCCTCTGCAGACACCGTGGAAATAGCATTGCCCAACTGCTTCTTACTCGTGGCCACTGACGTACCCGTCACCACCACCTCGTCCAGGCCTACAATGTCCTCATTTAGCTGGGCATCCAGGGCCACGGAAGAGGTTGCGCCCAAAGAGATTTGTCTGGTAAGGGGCTTGAACCCCACAAAGGTGAACTCCAACTGGTACGAACCGGCGGGCAGGTTGGCCCTGAGGGTATACCTGCCGGTGGCATCTGTGGCTGTGGCGTTGGCGTTGTTACTGCCCTGCATTTTCACTACCACCCCCGGCAAGGGGCTTTTAGTCCGGGCATCGGTCACCAGGCCGGTAATGGTGTACCCCGCTTGGGCTCTGGCGGGCAACTGCGAGAGCAGCGCCACCAGCAAGGTGCACAGGAAGGTTGCCTTCCTGGCCCTATCTTCAAAGTAAATCTTTCTCATATCGCCTTGAATTAAAAAGGAATATAGAAAGATTAATTTTACCTTTTCCTATTGAGGCAGACTAATTTTCCCCATCTGCACCGCAGGGATTCGGAGCCTTCCTGCCCCGAAATCAAGCCGCTCGCCTACCAGGCATTCATTGGCCAGCGTGGCAAATAACACCGCTTCCTTGGCATCTGGTGAAACGCCCAGTTCTGCCGTGTCTCTGATCACCACCCCGGGCAGCAGGGTCTCAATGTTCCGGCGCAGCAAGGGATTGTGCATGCCTCCACCGCTCACAAAAATCTCAAATTCCTCTTCTTCCATGGTCCGGCGCAGCGCGTCACAAATGCCGTGGGCGGAGAAGCGGTTAAGGGTGGCCATCACATCCTGGGCCGAAAGCGCGGTGGTGCTGGATGCTTCCTGCGCCCGCGCCAGATAGGCCAGGTTAAAGACCTCGGGCCCGGTGGTTTTGGGAAAATCCCCCTGGAAAAACGGATGGGCCAGCAAAGCCGCCAGCAGCCCCTCATGGATAGTCCCTTGCAGGGCTACCGCTGAACCGGCATCATAGAACGTTCCCGGAAAGTTGGCTTGCATATAAGCATCCATGATGGTGTTGCCAGGCCCTACATCAGTAGAGAAGATCCGGCTGGTGTCCAGGTCGCCGGGCAGGAAGGTGAAGTTGGCGATGCCGCCAATGTTGAGCATGATCCTGTTCTGCCCTTTTTCAGAAAACAGCAGGAAATCGCCGTACACCGCCAGGGGGGCGCCTTCGCCCCCGGCCGCAATGTGCTTCTGCCTGAAATCACTCAGCGTGATAACGCCGGTTTTCACCGCGATATGGTCACCGTCGCCAATTTGCAGGGTGGCATTGGGCATACCCGCCACCTGGTGCTGCGAGGCCGGGGCGTGGTAAATGGTTTGGCCGTGGCTGGCAATAATGTCAACGTCCTGGGCAGTAAGCCCCCATTCCTGCAGGCAGGCGTTGATCAATTCCGCATGGAAACTGCCAATATAGGCGTTCATTAAGGTCACTTTCTCCAGGTCTACCGCCCGCTTGGAGAAAACCTCTTTGACCTGCTGCTTGAATTCGCTTCCGTAGGGCATGGTAGCGAACTGGCGCAACACCAGTTGGGTTTGCAGCCCATGCCCGGTGAATTCGCAGAGGGCGATATCCAGACCATCCAGGGAAGTACCTGACATAAGACCGATGATGGTTCTTTTTTCTTTTTCTGCTATGGTCAGCAGACGACGGAGACCTGTATTCATATCTTTTGGGAGAAAGGGGAAAGGTAAAGCAGAAATCTGAGAGGCGAAACTGTGGCCCCCTTTTTTGCAAAGGTATTTCCTGATCTGGTACGGATAGAGACAAGGCAGTGCCTTGTCTCTACCAATACACCCTACGCAATACAATTTCTGAATGCAAATATTGGAACCCGTAGAGATAAGGCATTGCCTTGTCTCTGACGTTTGCTGGTTAGCAATTTCCAAGGGAATGCATTGATCTGCATGAGTAGATCATCCCCCTACCCCCTTCAAAGGGGGACGGAATGCGTCACTTTCCTTCAGGAACTCCATCTACAACCTGCTTCCATGGTTTAAGTTTTTAACTTGGGCCCAACATGACCTGAAGTTTGTAGCTTCAATGCGGCGAAAGCCTCCACGCAAGCCTGCTGAATTTTAGCACCTTCCCTGGCCTAAAGAGACGCTTTTAACTTCCTTTTCCAAAAACCAGCCCTAAAACACAGAACCCCCGCGTCCAATAAAGAAGCGAGGGTTCTGTAGGAAACGAAAGGTAAAGCCTCTTGGCTTATGAGAGATTTACCGCTGCACCATGACCGGCTGAAGGGCCAGTTGCCGCAAATGCGAGATATGCGAAAGGATAGCGGTCCTGGTTTTAGGGTATTCATGGTAGGTGACCCCAAACTCTTCGCAGGCTTCTTTGATGATCTTGCTGATGGCTGGGTAATGCACGTGCGAGATGCGCGGGAACAAGTGGTGCTCAATTTGGAAATTCAATCCGCCGGTCAACCAGGAAACCACCTTGTTCTCCGTGGCGAAATTGGCGGTGGTCTTCAGTTGGTGCAGGGCCCACTCGTCTTCAATGCGGTTGGTGGCCGCCGTAGGAACCGGGAAATGCGCGTGCTCTACCGTGTGCGCCAGCTGGAAGACAATGCTCATGACCAGGCCGGTGAACATGCCATACACCAGAAAGCCTACGAGCCAGGGCAGAAAACCAACGGTGTAGATGGGCAGCACCACAAACAGGAAGAAGTGCATGACCTTGAAGCCCCAGAATGAGAAATGGTCTTTGCGGGTCATTTTCTTGATGGGAATATCGCCAACTTTCTGGGTGAAATACTTCAGGTAATCAGTGAAGAAGATCCAGTAGATGTAGAGCATGGCGTAGGCTCCCCAGAAGTAATAATGCTGGTACTTATGGATCTTGAGGTGCGCTTGGTTTTCACAGAGCCGCAGGAACGGTCTGGCGTCCAGGTCATCATCAACGCCGTCAATGTTGGTGTAGGTATGGTGAATGATGTTGTGCTTGGTGGTCCACATGTGAATGTTGGCGCCCAGCACATTCAAGGAAAGGCCGGCGGCTTCGTTCACCCATTTCTTGCGGCTGAAACTGCCGTGCCCCCCGTCGTGCATCACGTTGAAACCAATGGCGGCTGTCACGCCCCCAAACAGGAGACATTCCAACAGGGCCAGCCAGGCGGTAGGCGTAAAAAACACCAGGTGCACGTAGAGCAGCACCAGGCTGGTAAGCAGGATAGCCGCTTTCAGGTACAGTTTATAGTTGCCGGATGGGTGGCTACCTTTCTCTTCAAAGTAAGCATTTGTGCGCCGTTTCAGTTCTGCATAAAAGGAAGTGGTAGGCGCTATGAATTTTGGGGTGGCCATAAAGACGATTAAGTTGAACAAAAAGCTACAGAGGCTATCTCAACGGGAATCGTCAATCAAAATCCATAACATCTTGGAAAGGTAACGCTTTCCTGCTAAGTATTAATTCAGTTTCCTTAAAAACAGCTCGTATATTTTCCTTCTATACGTCTTCGGTTAATACGTATGTTGCCTTTCTTAAAAATAAAATAAACCAAGTGCCAAAACTGCCCTTTGTGCCTACTTGACCGCGTTTGCCATCAACTTATTGGCCTCCAACCAATTAACCAACCGGTCAAACCACTGATCTTTGGTGGTTTTGTTGTTTAGCCCGAAACCATGGCCCCCGGCCTGGTAGAGGTGCAGTTCAGCGGGTATTTTATGGCGCAACAGGGCCTGGTAGAAAAGCACGCTGTTCTGGGCCGGTACGGCGCGGTCATCTGAAGCATGCACCAAAAAGGTGGGCGGCGTTTGGGCCGTTACCTGCAAATCATTGGAATAAGCCCGCAGTTTTTCAGGGGAAGCCTTTTTGCCTAGCAGGAGCTCAAAAGACCCTTTGTGCCACACCGTGGAATCACTGCTGATGACCGGGTACACAAGCACCATGAAATCTGGCCGCAACGACAGGTTCTCGGGGTTAGGGATCGTGGTCTGGGTAAAATGCGTTCCGGCCGTGGAAGCCAGGTGCCCACCCGCCGAGAAACCCATGATGCCTACCCGCTGCGGGTTGATGTTGTATTCCTTCGCCCGTTGGCGCACCAGGTACAGGGCCTGCTGGGCATCTTGCAAGGGGGTAATCTCTGGCTGCGAAGAAACGGCGGGGTGCGGTAGGCGGTATTTCACCACAAACGCGGCCACGCCCTGGTCTGCCAGCCGCTGGGCCACGTCGGTGCCTTCATGGCTAAAGGCCAGTTTGGCGTAGCCGCCGCCGGGGCAAATGACCACCGCCGTACCGTTGGCTTTGCCTTTGGCCGGCAGAAACACGGTGAGCGTGGGTTGCCGCACCTTGGTCAGGCTGATAGATTGATTCGGCCGCACCTCCCTGGCCTCCTCGTTGGGCCCGGGAACTTCATTGGGGACTTTTCCCGCATAAAGCGGGATTTCCAGGGGTTTGGTCTGGCTGGCAGCCGAAAAGCCCACGGCGACAAATGACAACAGCAGAATCAGTTTTTTCATTGGTTCTTTGGTTAGAGGGGACGGTTCCCTACGTTTAGCGGCTGTTTCTGTGAAAAGGGCCTTAAAACCGGCTTCTTTCTTCCGTTGGGTTATTTCTTTTTTGGGGTTAACCACCAAACCCTTCATCAGCGGTGGGACCGTACATGCCGGGCACCGGTACGTCCAGCAGGCGCAGGTACACGCTCAGCTGCCCGCGGTGGTGGATAAAATGGCTGATGGCGATGTTGCGGATGACGGCCTGCCGCGGCATGGTGAAGAGGGTGCGGTCACCGCTTTTCAGGGACCAGGGCTTTTCAATCTCCTCAGCGGTGGTTTGGGAAAGAGCCTCCACCGACCGCTGGTAATTATCCTCAAAAAACTGCATCAGCTCTTGATGGGTGGTTCCGGCAAAAGGCCGGTAGGTTCCTTTACTGAAATCAAACTCTTCCAAAGTGAGCACCTTGGCTATGAACAATCTCGGTAATTCGGCAATGTGCGCAGCCAGTTCTTTCAAGGTCATGCTTTTGGCATGTGGGCGCCAATCAAAATGCTCCTCCGGCACGCGTTGCAGCATTTTCCGGGTGTTGGCGGCTTCATGCTCAAATTGCCGCAGAAGTTTCAGGTGCAAGTCCATGGTCTGTGGGTGTGGTAGTGAGTGGTAAGTTAGAAAAAAGAACGGGAGCAGGAAATGCCCTGCTCCCGTTCCGGGGTTTTGTATTTTCTGGCCACGCTTAGCGCACTTCGCCCATCCAGCCTCTGATAACCCTACTGAACAGCACCAGCACCACGCCAATCACCAACGACCACAGCCCTATCTGGTTCAGGATCTCGGCATAATACGGCAAGGAAAGTACCGGATTGTCCACTACGTCTTGGGGCACGCTCATGAGGGCTCCAATCTTGCTGGCCAGGAACTCGCCCACGGCACTCGCAAAAAACCAGATGCCCATCATCATGGCCACAATACGGGCCGGCGACAGCTTGGTGATCATAGACAAACCAATGGGCGAGATGCACATCTCACCGCAGATGATAAAGAAGTACCCGGCAATAAAGGTTAACAGCGGAATCAGGCCACTGCCCTGGCTAGTGACGCAGCCCAGGTAGAAGACGTAAAAGCCCAGCCCCACCAGCACAAACGCCAGCCCGAACTTAGTAGGCGTGTTGGGTTCAATGCCTTTTCGGTTGAGGGCGGGCCAAAGCCAGGCAAAGAAGAAGCTGAGGATCACCACCCAGGCCGGCGGCAGAAAGTTGTTCACCGCCAGGGCCGGAAGCTCCACGCCCCCCACGTGCATGTCCACGTTGCGCATGGCGAAGAGGTTCAGCGAGCCCGCGTTTTGCTCATAGAATGCCCAAAACAGCGCCGAAAACATGATCATCACCAACGCGGCAAACAGCTTGAACCGCGCCGCCGCCTCCATCTGGAATGCAATGAAGAGGATGTACGCAATGGACAACGCGCCCAGCCCAAACATGATGAAGTCCATGATCTCATAGCGGTTGAACAGTGCCACGATCAGGGGAATAAGGCCCAGGGTGGCTACGTAGATCACTACCTCTTTGCTGATGCCCGCGAAAACCGGGGCTTTGAGGTCTTGTGGGTTAGGTGGCAGGCCATTGGCCCCCAATGACTTCTTGCCCACCGCAAACACCACCAAACCCAGCACCATGAAAATACCCGCCAGCCCAAAGCCGTAGTGCCAGTCTATCTGCTGCCCTACGTACCCGCAGAGCAAACCGCCCAACGCCGCACCAATGTTGATGCCCATGTAAAAGATGGAGAAGCCGCTGTCTCTGCGGGGGTCATTTTCGGCGTAGAGGGTGCCTACCAGGCTGGAGATGTTGGGCTTGAAGAACCCGTTGCCGCAGATGATGAAGGCCATGCCATAGAAAAAGCTCCAGTCCTGCGGTACCGCCAGCACCAGGTGCCCTATGGTCATGAGAATACCACCGTACATCACAGCCTTGCGCCCACCCAGGAACCGGTCGCTCATCATGCCCCCGAACATGGGCATGGTGTACACCAACGCTGCGTAGGAGCCCAGAATAGCGTACCCTTTGGGTTCATCAAACTTGAGTTCTGAGATCATGTAGGCCAGCAACAGGGCTTTCATGCCGTAGAAAGAGAAACGTTCCCACATCTCGGTGAAGAACAGCATGTAAAGTTGCTTGGGGTGGCCGGTAGCCGCGGGTGCCTCCGGAATCTGAGGTTCGGTTAAATCCATAGCAGGTGCAAAATGAGGCGTTTTAAGTAAATGCGAGCCAATTTAGCGGTTCTTGCCGGTATTTGACGCTGCCCGCCTTAAATCTGTTCCTGCGCTGATTATAGGAAAAGGGCCGAAAAACGCTTGAACCTATCTGTCATGCCTGCCTTTCTCAAAAAGCACTAGCCTGCGCTATACTGCCCCACCGCTTCAGTTTGAAATGGGTTTTATCAAGGGCGGTAGTGTTAAATTTGTTGTTGTTGTTGTTGTTGTTGTTGTTGTTGTTGTTGTTGTTGTTGTTGTTGTTGTTGTTGTTGTTGTGCGTAGAGGTAGCGCCAGCGCTCTACGCACTTACCGGACAGCCAATCTCCCGATTGGCGTTAACCGCACACACCTGCCTTACTCCATCAACTTACCCAATCAACACCACCGGCACCAATCCTTGCGTACCGGCATAATCCCGGGCGCTACTGTAGAGGTAATGCTCTGGTTCTTCCACCCAACCTTCTTTCACTGGGTTATCATGGATGTACTGCAACTTCTGGTCTATGAATTTTATGCTGAGCAATTCCATGGCATGGTTATTCTGTTGCCAGAATTGATACTGCGAGTTCCGGCTGTTGCTCTTTGCGGCAAAGGCAAATTTATCCAGTAGCCATTCTTGACGGCTCTCAAATCCACTTTCCTCTATCTCCCGAATTATCTGTTGGGCGGTGTATTTCTTCAGATCGCGCAGAATGGAGGATAAATTGGTCTTTTCGGGTTCTTTGGCGGAGATAATCAGGTGGGCATGGCTGCTCATAAGGCACCAGGCATGCACCTGCAGTCCTTTGTTTTCAATGCAGAACCTCAGGCTTTCCACAAAGATTTCTTTGTACCGAGCCCTGATGAACACGTCTATCCAAAACACAATGGAGAAGGTGACAAAATACATCCCTTCAGGGTTCTGCATGTGGTAAGGACGCGGGTTGATCTTCATGGGGGAAATGCCATTGGACGAAGTGGGTTTACGGGTAACGCCAATCGGGAGATTGGCGAGCCGGTAAGTGCGTAGAGCGCTGGCGCTAACTCTACGCATAACAAAAGCCAAAAATTACTTATTCAGAACACGATTTATCTCTTTGTACTTAACCAGCACCGCAAAAGTAAAAGCTAAAATCATTGTTATAAAGATACCGCTTCCTTTATTGAAGTTAGAGCCTCCTTCATAGAGCACATATAGATGTACCAGTATACTGATTAAGGCGCCTCCTAAACAATACCTAAGATACCATCTAATATCTTCTGCTTGCTCAAAATCAAAATTCTTACTTTTTTGCTCTTCTAAGGCTTTTTCCCTTGGCGTTGCCAATTTCCAATTTTTGCTTACCCTCAAGACAAAAAGGTGAGTGATCAAACCTTCAATTTCTCTAAAATTACCAATCTCAAAATCTAGAAATTGGAAAGTTCTTCCATCAGAGGCTTTTAATTTCAATGATTTATAGCCCACTTTTCCATTCACATAGGCCCATTGAAAGCCTACAATTTCAGTAAAATGATATCTCCTGGTTTGAAGCAGAAAAGGATGCCAAATGGTCAAAATCTCTTGGTCTTCATCAAATGATATGACTTTAACCCATCTGATTATGGCAGCAATTCCTCCAAGAAATAACCACAATAGGATAAATGCAGCTACAGTGGCTACATTCAATTCCAAGTTCCCTTTTTCAATTGCTTCTGCAAAAACAAAAAATGGAACAGCCCCAAAACCAGCCAGCATACAAATACTGAACACTATTGTCAAAAGCCTGAACCTCGTTTTCACCATACAATTAATTTATGGTCTAATTTGACATTGGACCCGCAGGCGGCACTAACACCTGCTCCGGCTTCATTTCCCCCAACACCTGCTTAATTCCTACCAATCCGTCAGAAATGTTCTCCATCTGGGCCAGCACCTGCCCCACCTGGTTACCATCCCCGAAACCTTTGAGCTTGTTGTTTCTAACAAAGGCTGCTTTAATGTCTGCCCAGCGCTGGGTTTCTTCTGGGGTAGCCACACCTATGAGCTGCTTGAACTTGAGCAGGTTGGCCTCGGCCCCGGTGGTCAGGGTTTGGGATTCAGACTGGTAGTGCGACAGGATAAGCGTGTGCAGTTCCTGGTCGTTCATGATGGGCATCACCTTTTCGGTCAGCTTGTTCATGTTACGGTACGAGCCCTGCAGTTTGAACGGCGGTTCAGTGCGGTACTCGTCGGCTTGGGCGGCGGACCGGATGTACTCCAGGTTCACCTTCAAGAGGACATCGCGCACGTGCAGGAGCTTTTTCAGGACTTTGGTGTACTCGCCGACTTCGGCGGCGGTGTGATTGGCTTCCAGCTCCATGCCTTCGCTGTTGCCGGTCTCGGCTAGTTTCACCAGCGCGTACACATCTTTCTGGCTTTTGGCGGCCAGTTTGGCGAGCACCGCGTTGGAGGTAAGGGCGTTCTCCAGGTAACTCAGCTTGAACACGTCCTCGGTGTCCCCAATGATGTCGCCCAGGTTGTAGATATCGGCGCGATTGGCTAACATGTCCGGGATGCGGAATTTGTCGCCGGTCTCGGTGTAGGGGTTCCCAGCCATGATCACGCACACTTTCCGGCCCCGGAAATCATAGGTTTTGCTGCGGCCTTTGTAGACGCCCTCAATCTTGCGCTGGGCATCGCAGAGCGAGATGAACTTCTGCAGGAACTCAGGGTGGCAGTGCTGGATGTCGTCCAGGTAAATCATGACGTTGTCGCCCATCTCAAAGGAGAGGTTCAGCTTCTCCAGCTCCTCACGGGCGGCGGCGTTGGGGGCTTCGGTGGGGTCCAGCGCCGTAACCTGGTGCCCAATGGCGGGGCCGTTGATCTTCATGAAGATGATGCCCAAGCGGTTGGCGATGTACTCCATGAGGGTGGTTTTCCCGTAACCGGGCGGCGATAACAGCAAGAGCATGCCCATCAGGTCGGTGCGCTTGGTTTCGCCGGCCGTGCCCATCTGTTTGGCCAGGTTGGCCCCTATGAGCGGCAGGTACACCTGGTCAATCAGCTGGTTGCGCACAAAGGACGACAACACGCGCGGCTTGAACTCCTGCAAACGCAGCTCCTCTTCAAACCGCACCGTCATCTGGTGTTTCAGTTCATGGAACGCTCTGAACTGCTGCACCACCTCTGCCTCATACCGGCTCAGTTTCTGCTGGAATTGGTGAAAATGCAACGGATACTGCTGCTCCTGCAGCAAGGGGTGTGTTCCCTGCATGCCTGCCAACGTCTCCCGCAAGTTGGCATGAACCACCTGCTTAGGCTTCAGCTCCTGCAAGAGCAAAAGCACCGCGGCTTCCGGAACATATTCAGTTTCTGAGGCCAAATTAGCCTGCGACAGGTAGGCATAGAGCCATTGCTGAAACAACTCAAACTGTTCTACCTTGTTTTCTTCCAAGGCTTTGGCCGAGGCCTCAAACATGGCCCAGGCGTTTTTCTCAGAGAGGTACTGGTGAAAGTTCTGCACCAACTCAGCAGCCTGGGAACTGGAGATGAAGGAATCGCCGCGGGTGAGTTCAGCGAACAAGTACTCCCCTGCGGCTAAGGCACTGGCCTGGGGCAGCAACCCAGTCTCCCGCTGAAACTCCTGCAGTTCACCTTGTAAATCAGCTTTGATGTTGTCAAACTGGTGGGTTTCAGGGAAGACCTGCAGGATGGCACTCACGCCTTTGAGTTGGTGATAGAACAGCTGTTTCTGGCCTTCTTTGGCGAAAACAACCCAGAAAAGACGGGCACTGGCCCGGTCCACCGCCGTATAGCGGAGCAGGTCAGCGGTTTTGAAGAGGCGCACCAAGGCACTCAGGATCACCCCCGCGTCATGGTCGTGCACGCCTTTAAGGTACCCTTCGTTGAAGCGGGCGGCCATGAATTTCTGCACGTATTCTACCAATTCCTGCTGCGATAGCTGGTGCAGTTGGTCTAGCGTTAGAAGTTGCAGGCTTCCCTCAGTAGCATCGGCCGGGGCAGTAGTACTCTTCAAGGAATGGGCGGCCTGCAGAATCTGGAACGCCAAGTATTCAGCGCGGTATACCTGGTGGTTCTCAGAAATAAGCGCCTGTTCCCACACGGGCCGGTAGCTCAGGAAACGTTCATCCGTGATCTTCTCAAAGAAGCTGGTGCCCGTGAGGTGGTAGTACATGGCGCCGTCACGGTGCACGATGCTGAGCTCCAGTGGCTGGGTGTTCACGGTGAAATGGTGCGTCCCGAATCTGAGCACGTTCTGCCCGCCTACGAACAGCTCGCTTTTGTCTTTGAGCTGGCGCACGGCGTCTTCGCGCAGCGTTTTCAGGCGGCTCTGGATAGAATCGGCTTTCACGGTATCGCCCATGGCCAGGAGCTCGTCCACGGTGGTGCGCACCTTCTCCATCATGAGGTCTGAGGCGAAGTAGCCGTTGATGTCGGCCACGGTGTCCAGCTTGCCCAGGCGGCTCTGCACGGCTTTGAGAATGCGGTCGGCGGCCTGCTGCAGGGTGGTGGCGCGTTTGTTGCGCGCCTCCTGCAGCGCCACTTTCTTGCTTTCAAACGCAGAGTACACCTCCTCGCGTTTATCGGCGATTATTTCCAGAAAGGCGTCAAACTCAGAAAAGCGGCCCTCCAGTTCCTCCAGCTGCACCATGAGCTTGGTCAGGTATTCGTCGCACTTTGAAGGCGTGTCGCAGACATCCAGGAAGTTGATGACGCTCTGGCTGATGAGCTTGATCTGGGCGTTGAACTCCGCCTGGCCTTCGGCGCTCAACAGCTCCTGCCGCTTGCGTTTGAGGGTGGCTTTGGTTTGGTTGAACGTGCCGTAGATGGTGGAAATGGCATCTACGATGCGCGTGGTCTGGGTAGCGTCTTCAATCTTGAGGTTGCTCACAATCTCAATCAGCATCTCCAGCTCCGTGCTCAGGCCTGAGATTTCCTTCTCCGTAGCATCGGCCTCCACTACTTTGGCAATTTTGTCAATGCCCCCCGTGATGTGCGCCACGCGCTGTTCATACGGCACCAGCGCATCAGGCCTCAACAGGAAGTCCACGGTTTGGTTTGAAAGGTCTTGGCTGAAGCTCTGCAACTGTGCCTCGTAGGTTTCTATCCTTGCCACGTCCGCGTAGCGCAATTCCTTCAGGGAAATCACCTCGCCACGCACCGACCTTACCTCTGCCAATGCCTTCACATAGTCATTGATGTGCCCATTGGATTGCGTTTTGAGCCTGGTGAGCAAGGCATCGGCGGAGCCAAGAACCAGTTCTACCTGCGCCTGTGTGCTTTTTCTGATGCTGATGACTTTCTCAAACTCCTCTACGGCCGCGGTAGCCGTCTGGCGGATAGCGCTGATGGGTTCCGCCAGTTCAAACGACTCCTTTTTGCCCAGCCAATGGTAGGTATCCAGCAAATCAGTGGTGGACTTGATGAGATCCAGGTAGAGGTTGTCATAGGAGTCTTCCTTGTGCACCAGCGTCAGAATCTCAGTACATTCGGCCATGGCCCGCACAATCTCCTTGTTCCCTATTTTGTACAGGAACGAGTCTTTGGTGACCGGAATAGTATAGTTGCTTCCTATGTAAGGCGTCTGCCAAATCTGGAGGGCGTGGTGCTTTTTGGGTTCTTCATCTGCCCGGAAATAACACAGTTCCCCGTTCTCATAGATGGCATAGCCGTGGCAGATGATGGGGTTCTCAATCTTCTGGGTGATGAGGTTGTAGCTCAGCAGCAGGTACACCCCAGATTCCTTGTTGTAGAAGATGTACAGGAAATCCTCGCCGTTGGGCGAGGCAATGCGCTTCTCGAACAGCATTTCCTGCAGGCCGTTGTCAAAGGACTTGAACTCGCCGGTGTGCAGGTAGTAGCCGTAGGCGTAGATGATGCCCTGGTCTTCGGGGAGGAAAACGCAGCAATCCTGAATGGCATCAATCCTTCGCGCCTCTTTCAGTTTGGCGTTGTAGACAATGTAGCGGTAGTGGTTCTCGCGGTAGGGCTTTATCTTGAGCAGAATCAGGTTCCCGATGATAGAGTAGTACAGCTCTGAGTCATCCAGGGTCTGGTCTTTGTCTTCTACCGGCTCAGAGTAGATACCCTGGCCCGTCTCGGTGTTATCTTCTACCTTAATGGTCAAGTCACCGCCTATGGTTTCCACAAACACCTTGTCTTCAATGGAGATATGCGGGTGTTTGCCTTTGCGGTGCGCCTCTCGGGCTACGCGCCGCCAGGCAAAATCGTGCTGGTTAGGAAACGTGTATTCGTGGTCAGAGCGGTTGTCCAGATACGTCAGTTGGCTCCCCTGCAAGGCCCACTTGAACGTCTTTATGTCGTTCACGCCCTTACCTACCCGGAACACCATGAACAGGTGCACGCCTTGTACGGCAAACTTCACAAACTGCGTGTTCTTGTAGTATTTGTAGAGCTTCTGAAAATCGTCCTGGAAGGTGGCGTTCTGAATCAGGTGAAGCGGCTGGTGGTGGAACTGGTGGTGCTCATAGGTGTACACGCTGAACACGTCGCTGAGTTCTACCTCGGTTTTCAACCCCAGGTGCACGTTGTAGCCAAACAGCAAGTGCTCCCCTACCGGCACCATGTCATAGGGCACACAGTTGTGCTCCGTGGTGACCCGCTCCGTGGTCAGTAACCTGGTTTCTATCGCCCCGAAGACTTCTTTCCGCTCCTGGTTCAGTTGGTCCAGCAGCCCGCGCAGCTCAGCCCCGCTCTTGGTTAAGCGGTTGCGCAGGATTTCATAGGTACCGCCTTCCAGTTGCACAGAGGATGATGCTGGAGAAGCAGAGGTGGCAGGTTCTTGGGCCATGATGGATTGAGGTGAAGCAGTGGAACGGGTGATCCTGTTTTGCAGTTGATTTTTGGAAAACAAACTAAAAACAGGGGTAGCTAATGCGTAAATTATGGGGTCTTCTTCTGACCATAGGAGCCGGCATATGGACCCCTATGATAGAACAGGTTTTACCTCAGGCAATGGGTGGACGGTTGCTTCTGATTTTTTCGGCATTTGTTTGTTCAGGAACCACATTCCGGCCACGCCTACTAGTAAAGAGGCTGCCACCAATAAATAATAGGAAAAAGGCGTCATGATTCCCTGCAGGGAAGTGACTTTATCTCCCCAAGCTAACCACGCAAAATAACTGAGGGCATTATTGACAAAGTGGATCAAGATACCGGGGTAAATGGACTTGGTTCGGTGGTACACCCAGCCAATAAATAAGCCCAGCACCAATCCGGTGAGGCCTTGCCACGGGTTCAAATGCATGGCGCCAAACAAGACAGCAGACCAGATGATAGCCTTGGTGGGCGAATACCGTTTCAACAACCCTTCCAGAATGATGCCCCGGCAAAGAATCTCCTCCAAAATGGCGGGAGCAACGGCAATAGCCAGAAAAGAGAGGAAGTTAGGTTTGAATAAGTCTCTGAAGATTTTATTCAGGAACTCAGGAGGGGCTGGTAACAGGTTGATAAGAGGCTCCAGCAGAACCCCTACAAAGGGGGTTAAGATGAAAACCGTCCCTACTATTCTGTAATCAATTCTTGAGAACTCCTCCTTCATACCAGAAAGAAGGTCTTTGTTTATTCCTTTCAGCCCAACTTTGATTACCAGCACAAAAGGAATGGCATACATCAGTAATGACCCAAAAGATGTCACCAACGGATGCAACAGATAGCCAGTGGTAAGCATTTTGCCAATTACCAATGGAATAGAAAGTGCTATTGAATAAGCGAAATACTTAAGAAGTAAGTACCCAGCTTGTTTCACTGACAAACCTGTGTTTTGATGGGATTCCATTTCTAAAGAGAAGTTGTTAACAGGAGAGACTTCATCTACTTTTAGCTGCTTGAACCTGATTTCCAGAACATCTTATTTTAATGATGCAGCTGCCTTTCGTGGCTTTTTGTAAAAACTCAAAGCCTTGCCAGTACCTCTGCGCCAAAGTTGTTGGAAGGCCCTGTTCCTGCCCATCAAGGGGAAGTGCCCAGCAGATAGTCTCTCCTGTTACTTCTCCTTAGTGCCGCAGTTGGGCCAGTTGTTGTTTCAGTTCCTCTACCTTGTTGGCTTCAGATTGCTGTTCGCGTTTTAATTTGATTTCCCTTTCGCGGGCCAGTTGCTTGTGAGCTTTGAATTCCTCGGTGAGTTCATCATAGGCTTTTATTTTCTCCTCGGTCACGCGGTTGCTGTTCTTGTACATAGAGGCAAAGATGGCAGCTACTATACCCAAGGCCGCGATAATGGCCAGGCTTAGCCAAACGTACACTTTCTTGTCCATGTCAATGCCCAGCACCGTCAGGGAGGCCACATCATGCGCGCCCTGCTGGATCTGCTTTTCCTTCTGGGCGTTCACCTCCTGCAGCGCCTGCACCTGGGCCTTTTGGTCAGCCAGCTCTTTCTGGGTTCTCGCCAGGGCCGCCGCCGTTTCCTTTCCAGCGTTCTTGATGCTCTGCTGCCGGGCCCTGAGCGTATCCTGCACGTTTCTGAAGAAAGCATCCAGGCTGGCCACCTTCACTACCTTGTAGGGCTGGTTGTACTCTGTATGCGTAGAGGACCGGTATTTGAGAGAACTGAACTGTTGTTCCAGGGTATAGGCGGAGCGGGGTTTAGCCGGGGCTGCGGTTTGGGCCTGGCCCGAGGTTACCACCAGAACAACCAGGAATAAAGAAAGGGAGATAGCTTTCATACGGGGACTTTTAAATCAGTAATTTTACTTAGAAACTAAAATTACTGATTTAAAGCCAAGGGAGAAAGTTATAGGCAAAGAGTTTGGGCAAACAGTCAAGGCGCCCTTCCAGTATAGGCAGGGCCTTGCAGGCGCCTTTCCCCTTCATTTACAGACCGTTTTCTTCCAACCAGCCTGTAAATAAAGGCGTTTACCTTGTGGTCTTTGCCGGCTCCCCACAACTGGCCCCAACCCTTCCCCGGGATTCCCTCTTCCGGTGGTCAGGAGAGGGAATCCCGGGTGGATCAGTTCAGGGTATACACCGGCTTATCGCCTAACCCCAGGGCCGAAGCCGTGGAGGTCAGTTCTCTCAGGGTATTGGTGGTGTCCTCGTCCAGGGTCTTTTGCTGCATCATCTTCAAAAGCAGGGCCGAAACGCTGAGGTTACGCACATCTTCTGAGTTCATGTTGAACTGGTGCATGAACCGCTGCAGGTTGGCTTTGAAATCAACGTGGCCGTTGCTGCCTTTCTGGAAGAAGGTGTCTTTCATGGTACCCAGTACTTCACTGTTGGTTACCAGGCGGTCCACCTGCTTGCCTTTGGTGATGGAGTGCACAATCTGATCAAAGAACATGGTCTCCCCGCCTACAATATCAATCTTGGCTGCCTTGAGGGCTTCCGCCAATACCGCGGCCTGGGAGGCGGCAATGTCTTTCTGGATGTCAATCTGAGCCAGTTCAATGGCTTTGTCTTTCTCCAGGCGCAGCTTGAACTCTTCGTGCTCTTTGCCCACGCCGTCCAGTTTCTTCATGGCATCGGCTTTCTCTTCTATGCCTTTGGCCTCCACGGAGAATTTCTCACCGCTCACGCGGGCCTCGGCCAAGCCGCGACTTTCTTCGGCGGCAGCCATATTGGCCACGATGGAAGCATCTGCCATGCCTTTCTCCTGGGTTACTTTGGCCGCTACCAAGCCTAATCTCTCGTCGGCTTCGGCCTGGGCCTCAGCTTGCACGCGGGTGGCTTTGGCGGTGGCTATCGCCTGGCGCTCAGTTACGTTGGCTTCGGCTTCGCCTTCTTTCTGGCGGGCGGCGGCTTTGGCTTCCATCACCTGGGCTTCAGACAATCCTTTGGCGGCGGCTTGGGTCGCCTCGGCCTCGGCCATCATTTTAATGGCCTGGGCGCGGTTCACCGACGAGGTTTTCTCCGCCTCCGCGTCAATCAGAAGCTGTTGGGCTTTGAATTCAGCGGCTTGGCGGGCGGCCTCAGCGCCTTTGATTTCTTTCACCAGGGCTTCTTCGGCTACCATGGTGGCGGTGGTGATGGCTACTGATTTCAGACGCTCGGCTTCAGCAAAGGCTTTGGTGTCTTTGATTTTTTCCTCTTCCTCTACCACGGCTTTCTCCACGGTGATCCGCTCTCTGATAATGCCCTGGATGTTCTTGCGCTCTTCTTCAATGGCCTTTTCCTTCTCAATCTGGGCCAGGGCTACAATGCGCTGCATTTCGTTTTCCTCCAGCATTTTGGCTTGCTCTACGCGCACGGTTTCCACCGCGTCGGTGCGTTGTTTGCTGCGCTCGGCTACCAATACCTGGCGCTCGCGGTTCTGCTCAGAGATCATCACTTCCTCGTCGGTGGCAATGCGGGCGCGTTCAGAAATCATGCGTTGTTCCTGGCGTACTTTCTCAATCTCTGCGGCTTCCCTAGACTTGATGGAGGCAATCTCGCGGCGTTGTTTTTCCTCGTTTTCAGCCAGCTGCTTCTCTAGTTCCAGAATGGTTTCCTGCGCCTCTACGTTCTGTTTCTTGATGGTTTTCTCGCGCTCGCGCTCAATGAGGTTCGCCTGTACTTTCTGGCGGGCGGTGAGGTCTATGATTTTCTTGATGCCTTCGGCGTCCAGGATGTTGTTTTCGTTCAATTGGGTCAAAGGCGTCTGCTCCAGGTAATCAATGGCGCAGTCGTCCAGCACATAGCCGTTCAGGTCGGTGCCGATGGTCTGGAGGATCTGGCGTTTGAAGTCGTCACGGCTTTGGTATAATTCCACGAAATCAAAGTGCTTGCCTACGGTTTTGAGGGCTTCTGAGAATTTGGCGTCAAAAAGGCCCTCCAGAGCGCCCGGGTCTGAGGCTCTTTTACAGCCAATGCTTTGGGCTACCTGCACCACGTCTTCCTGGGTTTTGTTCACGCGCAGGAAGAAGTTCACCTTGATGTCGGCGCGCAGGTTGTCTTTACAGATCAATCCCTCGGCCCCGGTGCGGGCAATCACAATGGTTTTAAGGGTGATGTCCATGACTTCCAGCTTGTGGATGATAGGCACCACGAAGATACCGGAGAATGAGACTTTGGTATCGCCCATGCCGGTGCGCACCATGGCTTCGCCCTGGATGGCCTTGCGGTACATCTTGATGATGACCAACAGCACCCCGAAGACAAAGACCGCCAGCAGAAGGGTGGTTGCGAGAGTAAGGGATTGAAACATAGAATAAAGGATAGAAGGTTAAAGAGATGGATAAGGTTCTATGATATAAAGATTGGTTTCTGGCAGATAATTGATCACCAGGGCGGTATCACCTTTCATTACCAGGCTCTCGTGGGCCGTTTTCACGTTCAGCAACACAGGAGAGCCATCGGTTTTCAAGGCTGCCTGCCCCACCTGGGTGTTGGTGGCGGGCAGCAGCACCGTACACATCTGCCCAATAAAAGCGGAGTTAGGGGCTTCTTCCTGCTCCATGGCCTGGAACAGTTTCACGAAGGGATAGGTGAGAAACTTGGCCACAAAAAGGCAAAAAACCATCAGTGGCAGCAGGAGCAACAAGCCCACCCAACTGGAGGTGGTTCCCAGGGCATAGTTTACCCCCACAGAGACCGCCCAGTACGGCAGCGCAAAAAACGACAGAAAAATCATAAGCGGCACCCGCCCCAGATGAAAGAAGGCGAGCACGGCGTCAAGTCCGGCCAGGGAGGAATCTGCCTCCATGTCCGCATCCAGGTCCAAGTCCAGGTCCAGGGAACTGATGTCCAGCAGGCCTACCAACACCGTAAGCCAGTAGAGCAGCACGAATACGAGCAGCCCCGAGGCGAAGACGTTGGCGGTAGAAAAGGAGGCTTGTAGAAGTTCTTGCATTTCAATAGCACTTGTCTAAAAGTACAAAATTTGGCGTTACCGGAACGAATAAGTCTAGTCAGAAAAAGAAATTTTTCAATTTTTAGCCTACTATGGCTTGAAGAGCAAGTTAGATGGCATTAATCCAAGGCTAACGGTCTGCCCTACTTTTTCTTTCACATCTTGCCAGGAAGGGGTGCTGTCTGCCAGAATAGGCACCGCCGCCTGGGCGAATTGGCCCACCTCTTCCACCCCATCTTTCACCAGCCAGAAGGCCACGGCGGCGCAGAAGATAAATCCTAATTGTCCCATTGTTCTAAAAGAGTACTGTGTCTGGAGTCCTGAGTCCTGCGTCTGGTATGCGGCGGCGTTTCGAGGCCGGTTCTTAGAAATTGAGCCTAAAACGGACGAGGGTGCTGCTTCTCCCGCGCCTAGCAGATTCAGGCGAAGGAGCATTTTCTTTTTCAGGCCTATTTTCAAGGAAAGAGGCCTGAAAGGGCTTTTCTTCTAAGGCTGCGTAGCAGTGGGCGCGTCTGGGGCAGGCGTTGGGCCTAAACGGTCATTCAAAGCATCTGCCTTCTGGGAAAAAGCCTGCGCGGTACAGCTGGCCTGCGGTTTCTCAGTTGCCTTAGCAGGCTCCTCCTTTCCGGAAAGACTTCCGCCGGAGAATTGGGCCTGGGCCGAGGCCTCCTTTTCCTTCAGGTTCTCCAACAAGGTAAGGGAGCCGGGCGAATTGAGCTGGGCCATTTGCCGGTTAATGGTCTTGGTGGCATTGCTCACCGTCACTCTGGCTTTCAACACGCGCAGTTCCATCTCCCATTTTCGGAGGCTCACCTTCAGGGCGTTGATCTTCCCCTCCAGGTCGGCCCGGTCTTGTGGCGCAGGTGCCCATGATTCAGGGCCTATGGCCTCTCTTGCCAGCGTCTCCAGGGCGCGTACGTTCTTCTCCAGTTCCAGTCGCATTTCCCGGATACCTTGCTCCGTTCTTTTGATAGGCTCCTTGAGTTCCTCCACTGAAGGATGCGCCTCAGGTTGGCCTAAGGTAAAAATGCGTTGCAGGATGGTCATATTTTCCGAGGTTAGTTTTTTGAGAATCGGGTCAGGTGCTCGCCGTACTCACTCAGCAGCAGGGCCAGCGAATTGAGCGAGGCTTCCAGCTCGTGCAGGTCCAGTTTGCTCATCTGCAGGGTATCCCTGAAAATGAGCCGTCTCCCAGACTCGTCCAGCACGAAGGCGCCGTGGATGATGTCGCGGTTCTTCTGGAGCAGGTTCTGGCAGATCTCCACCGTTACCTGGGGTAGCTCCAGGATGTACTGCTCCATGATCAGGAGCGGGTCTGTACACCCAATCACCAGGTTCTTGATGCCCAGGTTTTCCTTTTCCACCACCAACACGCAATCCCTGGGATCTTCATGGGTGATGCGGAAATCCAGTTCCACCAGGTATTCTTTCACTTTCAGAAAGTAGTTGTTTTCCATCTTTTAAGTTTAAGTGCGGCTTCTGCCACTGAAAAGCGTTTCAAGCCTGTTTTTTTCAATCACCCAAAGAAAAGCCTTCTTACTCCCATCACCTACTCCCCTACTGAATTGCTCATAATCCTGACCGTGGCTTCGCGCTCCTTATCGTTGGCCACCTTGGGTCAACCAGGAACTTGAGGCTTGCTTCTGCTCTAATTTGTAGCAACTATCAAAATAAGTCGTTATCTTGTCCTGATTTCTTTGACAATTATACTACAAAAAATAGATAAGCTCAAAATTGTAGCACAATTATTTTCAAAATATTTTTCATGTCGTGCATCGGGAAGAACATTAAGAAGATCAGGACGGTCAAAAATTTGAGCCAGGCGGCTTTTGCGCAACTCTTTGATCTGGCGCGCCCTAGCGTGGGCGCCTATGAAGAAGGCCGGTCGGAACCCAAGATTGACACCTTGGTACAGATAGCCAGGCACTTTGGCATCAGCCTGGACCTATTAATCACCAAAGATCTCACCGTCAATGATTTATACGGGTTTGACATCTTTAAGCGGGACCTGCACCCAGACCACCTGCTCAAAAAAGTAGCAGACCCGGCCGATACTCTGCGGTACCGCTCTCCCTTGCTCATGGCGGCACAGCAAACGGATTATTTTTCCCTTCGCCAGGAAAAGCATTTCCTGGACGGTCTCCCTTTCCTCGTTCTGCCTGGCGAGGGGCAGGTATTACACCGTGCTTTTGAGCACACCGGCTCTGAAATGCAGTACCAGCAACACGGCCTCCGCCACGGCGACATCCTCTACTGCTCGGCGGTAGCCTTGGAAGCCACCCAACTCAAACCCAGTGAGGTCTACGTGGTCCTGACCCAGCACAGGCTGGTGTCGCGCCGCTTCCAGGGCCTGACCCAAGACGGTGCCCTCCTGCTCAAAGCCGACAACCCTGATTATGACCACCTTACCATTGCGCTGGCGGAAGTAACCGAACTATGGCACGTAGATGGAGTGTACAGCACCTACCTCAAGTCCCCGTCGTCTCTGGAAGAACGCCTCACCCGCCTGGAAAGCCTGGTGCAGAAACTGACGAGTGAGTGAGTGAGTGAGTGAGTGAGTGAGAGGATAGAGAGGGGTTTCGTGATCGCGAAAGCTGAACCTGATTTAGCCTTGTTATCAGGAAAACCTGCCTGAAACTAGCTGATCAATCCCTTTAGATTTCGGCTGCCATTTAAACGCAGCTCAATGGCTTCAGGAGGATAACTAAGGACAGAAACCCCTCCGGAAGCCATCTAAATACAGAAAAGGCGCAGGCCGGGTTGGAGTACAAGGCTCTTTTCAGGCTAGCCAATTGGTTGCGGACGACCTCCCAGCCTTTGCTTAAAACAGCTATTACTTTCTTCCTACAGGAATCATTGACGTGGCTATTCCCTGATCCGGGCGGTTATTGGCGAAACTGCTGATGTTCGTGAAACTGGGCTACCACTTCCTTTAAGGAAAACGCCCCATAAACCGCCTGCGCTTCCCCTCAAGGCGAAGGAGGCAACTCAATACCAGATA
Organism: Rufibacter glacialis; assembly: GCF_008271745.1. GTDB lineage: Bacteria > Bacteroidota > Bacteroidia > Cytophagales > Hymenobacteraceae > Nibribacter > Nibribacter glacialis. Next base: position 271,840 of record NZ_VKKZ01000025.1, read on the forward strand.
AAAAGCTATCTTTCCCCGTTACATCTTACCCTCCTTACCTTGAAAAACGTCTTTTCCCTCTTCAAGAGTTCGCCCCATATCAGAAGCACGGCCTATTTCAGCCCCGGCGATGACTGCCTCAACGCGATCCTGGCCTTCATTGGGGCGGCCACCTCTTCGCTAAAGATCTGCGTGTTCACCATCTCTGATGACCGAATCACCCAGGCAATCCTGGCGGCGCACCGGAAGGGCATCTCTGTGCAGGTACTCACCGACAACGAGAAGCTGTTTGACAAAGGATCAGACATCAGGCAACTGGCCAAGGCGGGCCTGCAGGTGAAGGTAGACCACACGGCCAACCACATGCACCATAAATTCGCCCTGGCAGACCAGCGGCACGTGCTCACCGGTTCCTACAACTGGACCAGAAGCGCCGCGCTGTACAACCATGAGAACGTATTGGTTTCCTCAGAACCTCAGGTAGTGGCTGATTATAGCCGGGAGTTCCAGCGCCTTTGGCAAGAGATGTCTTTCTTTAAGGACGTAGCGGGCCAGACGCCTCGGACTTGATCTGGCGCAGTTTCATCTGGAGCAGGTACTCGCCTGCCAGGGCATTGCCGTAGGTGGAACAGCAGTCTATGATCACCCCTTTGGTGCCGTCCTGGACACTGACCTGGTACAGCACGGCCACTTTATGGGCCCGCCGCCACCGCTGAAAACGGTGGCATCTTTCCAAGGCAACCTGGTCTGGGGCATAAACCTGGCCGGTTTCCTTGCATTTCCATCCGTTCTGGTCGCAATGGAACGTATGGGTATATCCTTGGCTTTGCAGGAACGCCAGGGCCTCTTCCAGGTCATTGAACTCTTCAAGTTCCATGGTATCCTCTCCTTCTATGGGTCCTTCTTCTGCACTTGCTTCCACTATCCCACCAGATAACCGTCTCCCTTCAGGGTTAGGTTAAGAGGCTTGCACCAGTTGATAGGCCTGCTCAAAATCAGGCACTACCCGAAACAGCGGTTCTACCTGTAGTAAACGTAAAAGCTGCCGTTGGTGGTCATCTAAGTTCAAGAGGATGATATTGTTCTGGGTCCTTTTGAGCAGCAGTAACTGATTAATGAAATGGCAGACACCGTAGGCTCTTACACATTCCAGGTGGGCGCAGTCTACCCAAACCAGGAACTCCTGGTTTGTCTGCCGGGGGCTCTGCAGCCGGCGGGTGAGGCGGTGGTCTGAGGCGTCCAGGTCTTCCTGCAACAGGATTATTACTTTATCGCCTATCTTCTCTGTGATGATCTTCTGCATACGGCTTCTCCTCAGTTGGTAACCTTCTTCCCGCTTTTATCCTGCACCAAAGGGGGCTTTGCCCGAGCTATACGCCAGCTAAAAGCCGCCTCTGGAGGGGCGCCTATGTTTCGCTGGGGCTCAGGGTGCCATATTTTCTTCCATTTAGGGTGCTGTAGCATGCGCTTTCGGGTTTGAAATCACCAGCAGGCAGCAGGCACAACCATCTTTTGAAAATGCAGTTCGCGTGGGTGCCGGCATAAATATGCATACGTTTTGCACTCTGTTAGAAGCCCTTGAAAAAACACGTGAATCCTTCTGATAAAATACTGAATTTTAGGCGAATACTTTCACTAAACCTTCAAAAACGGCAACATTTCCCTTTTCCCCGCCCCCGTCAGGGCGCGTCTTCAGAAAAGCCCAGCGCTCCTTTTTCCCGTACATACCCTTTCTGGGATTCCGTATTTATCAGACCAACGCTGCCCCGCCTGGCACGTACACCCTAGCGCCAGGGCACGTACGCCCAGGCCAGAGACCACCACTATTTAAAGACACCACCGTTATGAAGAAAAATTGGGTCATCGCTATTCATGGAGGAGCAGAAAACAAAAGCCGCGAGGAGATAGGCGAAGCCAAAGAGGCTGCCTACCGGCAGGGGCTAGACAACGCCCTGATGGCGGGCTGGCACGTGCTGGAGGCCGGAGGCAGTGCCGTTGATGCCGTGGAAGCAGCCGTGAGAAGTATGGAAAACAACCAGCTTTTCAATGCCGGGCGCGGCGGCAGCCTTACCAAAGACGAGAGCATTGAGTTTGATGCCGCCATCATGGACGGGAAAAACATGCAAGCCGGGTCTGTGTCTGGGGTAAAGCACGTGAAGCACCCCATTACCCTGGCCAAAACCATCATGCTCCACTCCCCCCATGTGCTGCTCACCAGCGTGGGTGCCGAAAAGTTTGCCCGGGAACAGGAACTGGAGATGAGAGGCGAGGACTACTTCAAAACCGAAGAAAAGATAAAGTCCCTTAAAAAGGCGCAGAAGAAGGAAAAAGAGGAATTACAGAAGGACACGGTGGGCGCGGTGGCCCTGGACATGCACGGCAACCTGGCCGCAGCCACCTCTACCGGCGGCCTGGAGAACCAATACCCGGGCCGCGTGGGCGATTCGCCTATCATTGGGGCTGGCACCTACGCCAACAACGAGGTCTGCGCCGTCTCCTGCACCGGCGACGGCGAGGGCATCATGCGTGCCAATGTGGCCCATGAGGTGTACGCGCTCATGAAATACAAAGGCCTGGCCCTCCAGGAAGCCGCGCAACAAGCCATGGAAGTGTACAAAGACCGCATTGAAGGTGACCGCAACTTCATTGCCCTGGACCCCGAAGGCAACGTAGAGTTCAGCTTTGAGACCAGCCTCATGTTCAGGGCCTGCAAGAAAGCCCACGATCCCACTTACCTGGCCATCTGGAAAGACGAAGAAGGCAACTGGGAAAGGGAAGACTGATCTACCTTCCCAACTTAAATGATAAGGGCTGTTTGAGGCTTTAGAAGACCAGTCAGGGGAAACTGATCCTGGTAAAGAGAGGGGGAAATCAAATAACCGCTCTTTTTCCCCTTTTCCTATAAAATAGACCGAAAACATCTGGAAACCCGCCCCCTTCCTACTCAGGGGAAGGTTTTAAAACGAAGGCAAAGCTGTACCTTGGCCTCAGAAAAAACATCCCGTCTAGCCAATGGAACAACCCTCCCTCTCTACCCCTTCTAACGCCACCATACTGGTGCACGGTGGCTGTGGCAATGTCTACCCAAGGCCTATGGCTCCGGAAAGAAGAGCCGCCTATGAGGCAACGCTCCTGCAAGCGGCCCAGGCTGGGTTTGAGGTTTTGCAGGCGGGAAAAAGCAGCGTAGAGGCCGTTGAGGTCAGCATTAAGGTTTTGGAAGATTCTCCCCTCTTCAACGCGGCGCACGGCGCTGTTTTCTCCAATGACGGGGGCGTTGAGCTGGATGCTTCCATCATGGACGGCGCCGCCTTTCTGGCCGGAGCCGTGGCGGGGGTGAAAACCATCAGGAACCCTATCTCCGCCGCCCGCCAGGTAATGGAAGCGTCGGCGCATGTGATGCTGGTGGGTACCGGAGCCGAGGCTTTTGCCGAAACCGTAGGTCTGGAATTGGTTTCTCCCGCGTACTTTGAAACCGAGGAACGCCGGGCCCAGATACGGCAGGTCAAGGAAGCCGAGGCGCAAGGCCACCCCTTCCAAGAAACCAAGTTAGGAACGGTAGGCGCGGTAGCGCTGGACCAGCACGGGAAACTGGCGGCGGGCACATCCACCGGCGGAATGCTGAACAAACGGTTCGGGCGGGTGGGTGATTCACCTATCATAGGGGCAGGCACGTACGCGAACCACATTTGCGCGGTTTCAGGCACGGGCCACGGCGAGTTCTTCATGCGCCACACCGTAGCACATGACATTGCCGCTTTAATGGAATACAAAGGCCTGACTGTGGAACAGGCCGTGCAGGAAGTGATTCATGGAAAAGTGCACCAGGCGGGGGGCCAAGGCGGCGTGATTGTGCTGGATGTCCATGGCAACCCAGGCATTACCTACAGCACGCAGGGTATGTTCTGGGCCAGGATCTCTCCAGACGGGGCCCAGCAGGTACACGTAGACAACCTCGTCATAGAATAAAGCCTGTGAAGGAAATGACCTTCCCACAAAAAAACTCCCTGTTTACAGCCGATTTTGAAAAAATGGCCTGTAAACAGGGAGGAAGGTATGTATTGAAAACGGCTCTCGCCTAATAACTGTTTCTAGCGGATATACCTGAGCTGTTGAACAGGTACAAGGGGAGGCTGGGATTCAATGCTTCTTTTATGCCGGCTTTGGTGATATAGTAATACCGTACAATGGCCCGTACGCGGCTGCTCATGACGTACCCATGGGCTTCCAGGGTTTTGCAACAGGCGTGCACCTGTTCTAATGGAACTCCTGAGACCTCACATATAGCCTCTGGTGACACTGGTAAATGTACCGGCGATTTGTCCCCGCTAACCAACCTGTTAATTGCTTTCAGCACCTGCTCTTCCTTCTTCATATCAACTTTCTTTGTGCTTGAATATCAACGCATAAAAATCCAAGGAGTTGTATAAATACGCTAAAAAACACTAAAAAAGACCGTACTTTTTCATAATCCCCAGAAAACCCCTCCCCACCAATAAACCCAATACCCCTTACCACTGGATGCAAACGCAAGGATTGGCTGGGGGTTTACCTCTGTTTTCGCAGAATGAGACACCTAACGACCTACCCCTTAGGGCTTGTGCCTTATTAGGAACTTGGATTATAAGAAGCGGAAGAACGCCTCCACCTTTCCCAAGCGGAGGCTGATGACGGATGGTTCTTCCTTTTCTAGAAGCGATAAGTGAAAACCGGTGGGGGTAGTAAAAGACCGAAAGGTGAGCCCATGCTCTTATGCGAAGAAACTGCCCGTTTTAAAAGAAAACAGGCTCTTAGCATCAGATAGGTCATTGGGGAAAAGGGCGATGGCACTGGTGGCTGGGGGCCGCTTAAGAATTAAGCTTCCTGAAACGGGATGATCAGGTAGTACCCTGCTCAATATTATCCATTACCACAGAGGCTAGGTTTTCCAGCACCCGTCGGTCCGCCTCAGAGAACTCCCTGGGTTCAGTGTCTATCAGGCAGAGGGCGCCGATGTTGAAGCCATCTTTGGTTGTGAGCGGGGCAGCCGCGTAGAACCGTAGCCCCATGCCACCCGTCACCATGGGGTTGGCCAACAGGCAAGGCTCTTGCAAGGCGTTCTGGAACACGGTGGCCTCTTCCCGAAGTACCGCCAGGGAACAGAGGCTGGTTCCCCGGGGCACGGGCGAAGTGGTTTCCATGCCTGCGCTGCCTTTGGTATACACATATTCGCTTTCTACCAGATTAACCAAGGCAATGGGCACGTTGAACATGCGCGCGGCCATGCTGGCAATGTGCTTAAAGGGCCCTTCTTCTTGATGGGTGTCCAGGACAGGAAGGCTGCGCAGCTTCGCCAGCCTCTCTTCTTCATTGGGTGGGATGATGGGCATCCCGAAGGTGTTCTCCATTTTAAATGGTGCAGGGGAAAAAGGTGTTGCCCCTTCAAGCAAGTGTACCTGCTTGGCTCTTTAATTGTTTCATAAAATAGTACAAAGGTGCTTCTGAATTCCAGCGGGTGAGCAAGAAGTGCCCAACCCATCACCCACACCTACTTCTACCTTCAGGGATTAGAGCCATGGCCCGGAGATACGTTTGAAACCCTCTGATTCTCCCCAGAAAAGGCCTAGGGAGAACCGGGAAGCTTATTGCCCTGAAAAAGGCTCGCTGATGGGCGTTAATTGAGCTTTGCAAGGCCCTCTCCTTCGTACCCCGGCTCCTGTCAGGTTAGAGTGCCGAAGTGTCTTTTTTGTCTTGTTGTATGCCCGCAAAGAAACGGACCTCCTGTACATGAGCCGGACACCATCAAGTCCAGGATGATACTAGGAAAGGAACTCCGCGGCCTAGAATCAAAACGGTCTTTGTTATTTAAGCAATCAGTTTTTGGAGCTGCTTTTATAAAAAGGCGCCGAAAAAGGGTGGCACAACGGCTCAGGAACCCAGCTAACTGTACGCCGCGGGAAACGCGAAAAGAGCAAAGACCTCTAACGCTCATAAATAGCAGTTTTCAGCCCTTTTTACCATAAACAGCCTTAAAACAACCTGCCTCAGCCTACCTCCCTTTCTTCTGAGCCGAAACGGTTTTGCGCGTTGGCATTGGACATAAGCAGTTGCCTGATGCGGGCAATATGCACCTTCAGCTCGTTCGCCCGTTCCTCCTGCGACTCTGACCAATGGAAATGGCCTTTTCTCCGGTCTTGTTCGGCCATGGCGCTGAGCATGGTGCGGCGTTCTTCCAGCATGCGCAGGGCAATCCAGAGGGTTTCCTCAATGGATTCCACGTTGGCGTTCAGAAAGGCTTCTGGGGTAAAGGCGTGGCCCGCGTGGCACCGGAAATGGTTCACATGCCCTTTTTTCACTTCCCAAAGGGCGCCCCCGCACGAAGGACAGGAATAGGGCGCGCGCGCCCCCAGCAGTTCCGTGTCCTCAATCTCCCCGGCCTCCAGCATGAGGCGTTCGGCAATGCCCGCCTCATACGTAATGTCTTCGGGGACCTCGGCGGTGGCCGAAGCAGGCACGAACACCAGTTCCTGGAGCAACTCCCCCATCTCGGCTACCGGCACCACATAATCTACCTCTATCTCATTCAAGACACTCTGCGGCATGTCTGGGTATTCAGCGTCTTCGGGCTTCTGCACCAGGGTGATGCCGCCGCTGCGCTTGATCATCTCCATGCCTACGGTTCCGTCTTGCAGCATGCCGGTTAACACAATGCCTATCACCCGCGGGCCATACGCCGCCGCCGCTGACCGGAACAAAGGATCAATGGCTGGTCGGAACAGGTTCTCGCGGGGGCCTTTGGTCACCAGCATCTTGCCTTTCTGCAGGAGCAGGTGGCAGTCCTGCGGCACAAAGTACACCTTGCCTTGTTCCATGACCTGTTCATGCTGGGCTACCTGACACTCCATTTGGGCGGATTTGTTGAGACGGTCTACCAAGTTCTGGGCGCAGGAGTCGCGGGCAAGGTGCTGCACGATGAAGATAGACGCAGGCAAGTTGGCGGGCAGTTGCTCCATAAGGGTACAAAGCACCACCATGCCACCGGCCGAAGTCCCTATCACAATGATATCATGGTGCGGAAGTTTCATAAAAAGCAGGGTTGGGGAACTAGTACTTACGCACCAGTGGGCAAAAAGTCCGGTTTAAGCGGTAGTAAGGCGTGGTTCTTAAGCTGTAGCCCTTCTTTCTGCAATGGTCCGTATAAATGCGGTTAATCAGTTCTGGACCGCTTTTTCACCAAGAGTATAGGGTAATTATTGTACCTTGTTGAGTTGGTGGCATGGCCCCTGCAACGCCCGAAAGCCCCGGCAGGAAACCCACCCTCCTGGCACTGCTGTCTGGCAGGGCAACGCCCTCCTGCCCAAAGACACGGCGCCCCGTTTTACGTACAACTTATATGGAGATAACACAAATAGAAAGGGTTGGGATACCCAATGCCCCGGCGCCTGCTGATCCCAAAAACAAAGGGTCAAAAGAGGTGAATAGCCCAGACAAACCCAACCTTGATTTCCAGATCGTAGGCCTGGGCGGATCAGCTGGTTCTCTTGAGGGGTTTGAGATTTTCTTTCAGCACTTACCCCCGGCCACTGGCATGGCCTACGTGGTGGTTCCGCACCTGGACCCTACCCAGAAAGGCATGATGACCGAGATCATCAGGCGCTACACCTCGTTGCCCGTACTGGAGATCAAAGACGGCCTCAAGGTAGAGCCAGACCACGTGTACGTAGTTCCCTCTAACAAAGAGACGGCGCTGGAACGGAGCCACTTCAAACTGGTGTCGCCGGAGCAACCCAACGGCCAGCGCATGCCCATTGACTTCTTTTTCCAGAGCCTGGCGGTCAACCGCCGGGAGCACGCCATTGGGGTGGTTCTCTCCGGCATGGGCGCAGACGGCACCCTGGGTCTGAAGATGATCATGGAGAACTTTGGCATGGTGATGGTGCAGGACCCAGACACCGCCCGGTTTGACGCCATGCCGCGCAACGCCATTACCTCTGAGTTTGTAGACCATATCTTGCCGGTAGACCAAATGCCAGAGAAACTGCTGGCCTACGCCAACATGCCGCCTATCAAAGGCAAGCACCTGGTAGAGGCGCACAAGTCTACCCAAATGCTGCAGAAGATTTTCACGCTCATCCGCAACAAGACCGGGCATGATTTCTCGCTGTACAAACGCAACACCATCTTCCGGCGTATTGAACGCCGCATGAACAGCCACCAGATCCTGCAGTTCTCAGAGTACGTGCGGTTTCTGCAGGAAGACCCCCAGGAGGTGGAGGCGCTCTTCAAGGAACTGCTCATTGGCGTGACCAAATTCTTCAGAGACGCGGAGGCGTTCTCGCTTCTGGAAGAGAAGTACCTGCCGGAGGTGGTGCAGACCAAGAAAGACGGCGACTATCTACGCGCCTGGGTGGCCGGTTGCTCTACCGGTGAAGAAGCCTACACCGTGGCCATGCTCCTGCAGGAAGCCATGGACAAGGCGGGCCTGCACCTGAAGATCCAGGTCTTTGCCACTGATATTGACCCAGAGGCCATTGAACGGGCCCGCGCCGCCTGCTACTTAGATAACATCACCGCCGATGTGTCACCCGAGCGCCTGCGGCGGTTCTTCAACAAGGTAGACAACCACTACCACGTCAAGAAGGAACTGCGGGAGATGGTGGTTTTTGCCGTGCACAACCTTAACCGTGATGCACCTTTCACCAAACTGGATCTGCTCACCTGCCGCAACCTGTTGATTTACCTTTCCGCGGAGCTGCAGAAAAAGCTGTTCCCCGTGTTCCACTATTCGCTCAACCCCAATGGGCTGCTGTTCCTGGGTTCGTCAGAGACCCTATCCGGCTTTCCAGACATGTTTACTACCCTTGATACCAAATGGAAGATTTCAAGGCGGGCAGAAACCACCGTTCCTCTCATGCGCCTGGCTGAGTTCCCGTTTACCTTTACCTCCTTTGAGACCGTGAAACCACACCCAGAGCCCCCCACCGCCATTAAGAAAGAAACCAACATGGGAACCGTGGTCCAGCGCATGATGCTGCAGCATTTTGCCCCCGCGGCACTCATCATCAACCCCAAAGGAGACATCTTCTACATACACGGGCGCACGGGCAAGTACCTGGAACCCGCTCAAGGCCAAGCCAACCTCAATGTGTTTGACATGGCGCGCGAAGGGCTCACCTTTGAACTGAACAACCTGGTAAGCCGGGCCGCGGTCTTGAAGGAACCCGTGAAGGCCGATAACCTGCAGGTGAAGACAGACCACGGCCTGCAGTACGTGAAGCTGTCGGTGACCCCCTTGCAAGAGCCGGCCCAGCTGAAAGACCTGCTCATGGTGGCGTTTGAAGACATGCCCCCGCCCAAACCCCGCAAAAACCGCAAAGAAACGGCAGAAGAAGCCTCTAAAAAAGATGAGCGCATTGCGGAACTGGAAAAAGAACTGCTGTACACTAAGCAACGGCTGCAAACCACCATTGAAGAGATGAATTCCTCTTTAGAGGAGCTCAAATCCACCAATGAAGAGCTACAGTCGGCTAATGAGGAGCTGCAAAGCACCAATGAGGAGTCCATGACCAATAAAGAGGAGATGCAGTCGCTGAACGAGGAGCTCATGACCATCAACCTCCAGTTCCAGACCAAGGCTGAGGAACTCACCAACTCCAACAATGACATGAAGAACCTGTTGGACAGCACCGAGATTGCCACTATCTTCCTGGACAACAACCTCAACATCAAGAACTTCACCCCACAGGCCACCCAGATCTTCAACCTGATCAGGGCTGACGTAGGCCGGTCCATCACGCACATTGCCTCTAACCTCAGGTACCAGAACATTGCTGATGACGTGCGGGAGGTACTAGACCGGCTGCGCAGCAAAGAAGTGCACCTCCAAACCGCAGACGGGCAGCAGTGGTACTCCATGCGCGTGCTCCCCTACCGCACCGCCGACAACTTCATAGACGGCGCCGTGGTTACCTTTACCAACATCACCAACTTCAAGAACCTGGAAGCCAGCGTGGCCGCTACCAGCCTCTACGCCGCCAACATCATTGATGTCATTCAACAACCGCTGGTAGTGCTAGACGGGCAACTGCGCGTGGAGTGCGCCAGCAACGCCTTCGCCCAAACGTTTCAGCTGATCCCAGAACAATTGAAGGGCCAGTGGCTCTACCACCTGGGCAACGGCCAATGGGACATCCCCGTGCTGAGGGAACTCATGGACCGGGTGCTGCTGGAGGGCATTGAAGCCAAAGACGAGGTGTGGGAACATGAATTCCCGGTGCTGGGTTACCGGCGCATCATCCTGAACACCCGCCGGGTGGAACAAACGGAGAGCAAGCCTTTCAAGATCTTACTGGCCATGGAGGTTTTTGAGAGGTGACAGGCAAAGAAGAATTTACGGCAATAGCCCTTGAACGCATTCCTTTATGAACGAAGAGAAGAGAGAGCCCATAGGAATGGCCCATGACTTTTCACTGCTGCGGCAGGAAGCCGAGAAGTTGCAGAAACCGATAAGTGCGACGGAGGTGGGCACTATGACCCCGCATGAGGTGAGCCGGCTTATTCAGGAGCTGCAGATCCACCAGGTAGAGCTGGAGATGCAGAACCACCAAATGCAGTTAGTCACCCAGGAACTAGAGGCTGCCCGCGCCAAATACCTGGACCTGTACCAGCACTCGCCCTTTGGATACGTGACCTTAGATGAGCACGGGGTGGTGGAAGAGGCAAATAAAAAAGGATTAGAGCTGCTGGGCACTTCCCGGGAACACCTGATAGCCCGGCGCTTCAGCCAATTCATCCATCAAGACAGTCTTGACGCCTTTTACGGTTTCTTCCGGAAGGTGCTGCTCTCTGACCAGACTAAAACAGTAGAGCTACAGATACTCTCTAACAACGGCGGGGTGTTTTACGCCCAATTGGAAGGGCTTCTCCTGCGCCGCCAGAATGACACAGACCAGTGCCGCATCGCTTTTCTGGATGTCACCGAGCGCAAAACGGCGCACATTGAGCTGGCCAACAAAGAAGCCTTGCTCTCCGCTATCATCAACTCTTCCCTGAATGCGGTGCAGGTCTTCAAAGCCAACCGTGACCGGCAGGGCCACATCATAGACTTTGAGTGGATCCTGCTCAACAGAACCGCTGAGCTGTTCCTTGATTTCACACTGCCCCAGTTACGGCGCCACCGGCTCAATGAGATCTTGCCCAGCTTTTTAACCGAGGGCCATTTCTTCACCTTTGTGAACGTAGTGGAAAATGGGCACCCGGCCACGTTTACGGCCCATTTAAAGAGAAATGACTGGGAACACTGGCTTAATTGCGTGGCCGTGAAGCTGGAAGACGGTTTCGTGCTCACCTTTGAAGACGTGACCCAACCACGCCAGGCCAATGAAAAGCTGCAGGAAAGCCAGTTGCTGGTCAAGAAGATGGCCGAAGCCATGCCGGATTTCCTGTACGTGGAAGACCTGCAACAAGGCCGCAACCTCTACAACAACCGCGATTTCCTGGCCTTTCTTGGCTACAAGCCGGCCGACATCAAAGGGCACCCGCGGGAACTGCTAGACACCCTCTACCACCCGCAAGACGCCCACCTGCTGCTGGACCGGGCTGCCCGCTTCGCGGAGAAAGAAGACGGGGAACTGCTGGAGTACCAGGTGCGTATCAAAGCCAAAAACGGCACCTGGCGCAACATCCTTTTCCGGGAAACGGTCTTTAAACGGGGGGCTTCTGGCGTGCCGGTGCAGCTGGTGGGCATGGCCCAGGACATCACCAAGAAGTTGCAATCAGAGAATGAACTGCGGCAACTGCATGAGACCATGTCTGCCATTCTAGACAACCTCCCGGTCACACTCTGGCGCATTGGCACAGACGGCCACGTACTGGAGTCTAAGGGCGCGGGCCTGAGAGCCTTGGGCCTGAAAGAAGACCAGATGGTGGGCCAGTCCTTCGCCACCGTGCACCAGGCCCTGGACCGTCAGATCAGGCAAGCCCTGGCTGGGAACCAGATCAACACCCTGGCCGAATTTGAGGTGGAGGGCAGGAAAGTACACAAGCAGGTATACCTGTTCCAGGACACAGGAACGGGCGAGGCCATTGGCTTCTGCCTGGACGTGACGGAACAGAAGCAGGCCGAGGAGAATGCCCGGTACCAGACCATGCTCCTGGACCAGCTCCTGGAGAACCTCCCGCTGGTGCTGGCGGTGCTAGACCTCCAGGGTACCTACCTTGACATAAGAGGCAACGGCCTCAGAAAGCTGGGAATCCAGGACGGCCAACTTCGCGGGGAAAGCATTTTCAAGGTGTTCCCGCAGCTGGAAGGCAACATCAGAGACGTATTGGCTGGGCAGGTGAAAAGCTTTCCGGCTGCGTTCCCCCACCAGGGGCGGCAACTCCATTTCCAGAATTACGGGTTCCTGGACCAGGACAAAAAACGGGGCATCGCCTTTGGCATTGACATCACTGACCTGAAAGAAGCGCAGGAGGAAATGGCCCGGGCCAAGGAATTCTCTGAAAACCTGCTGGAAAACAACGTCAATGGCATTTTCGCGCTGGACCTCCATCTCCAGATCACGGCCTGGAACCGCGCCGTAGCCAAATGCACCTCCCTGGAACGCGCGCAAGTACTGGGCAAACCCATCCACGCCCTTACCCCGGCTAAAAGCAAGACCCGGTTGGGGCAGTACCTCAAGCGTGTGCTGCTGGGCGAAGAGGTCACGTTGACCAGCCTCCCGTTTTTGCCAGAGGGCCGTTATTTTGAGATCCAGTTGACCCCCATCTACGGCACAGACCGCGAAATCACGGGTGTGCTGGGCATGGTACGCGACACCACCGCCCAGAGAAGGCGCCACAGAGAGGAAACCAAGATCAAACTGGCCCAGCAGAAAGACGTGATGGACGTGATCATCACCACCCAGAACGAGGAACGCAAGCGCATTGCCGAGGCTCTGCACAACAGCCTGGCCCAACTCCTGTACGCTGCCAAGCTGAACATGGAAGAAATACAGACCGAAGTAACCCATGAAGAAAAGCTGGAGAAAGTGTTGGTGCCCATCCGGCGGGTCTCCCGGTTTCTGGAGGAAGCCATCAAAGAAACCCGCACCCTGGCCCATGAGTTGATTCCCAGGGTATTGGTTGATTTCGGGTTGAAGTCAGCCCTCAAAGACCTGGCTACCCGGCTTTCCACAAATACTTTCTCGGTGCAGTGCGTGGTGACAGGCTTTGACCAGCCCAAGAACTATGAGTTTGAGACCTACCTGTTCCGGTTTGTGCAGGAACTCCTGAACAACGTGATGAAGCATGCCGAGGCCACTGAGGCCCTGGTACAGGTGGTAGACAAAGGGAAGACGGTACGGGTACGGGTGCAGGACAACGGCAAGGGAATGCCTAAAAACTGGGCCAGCAAGGCTGCTAACAAAGGCATGGGGCTCATGACCCTGCGCAACCGGGCCAAACTCCTGCAGGGCGACATGGAGATTGACTCTACCCCTGGCGAAGGGACCACCATCACCATTGAAATTCCTCACTAACCGTTTCCTGAGTTGCTTTTGGCCTTCTTTTGAAAAAACAGGCCCAAAGCAACTTCCCAGGGACCACTTCCTGCCTTACGCTTTTGAACAAAGCAAGGTGCGCCCGTTCCCTATTACTCTTAGTCTGGTTGCCTGCTGTAGGATAACCTACCCCGCCCTGCTTCCTTCAGACTTACCTATGACCTAGGGTGGCACCCCGCACCTACCCCAAGCGTCCGCTACTTCCGGAGGCGCCGGTCTCCCACCAGCTTTTGCTGACACACCTAGCAGAAATGACTCTGAGATGGAAGCAGTCCTTTTCCTTACCGGCATTCCTTTAAAAGCCTCTTCAGCTCAGCGTCTTGCTTTGGCTATGCCATTTGCCAAAAGCGTTTCTGCGGCCTTTTCACTAAAAGACGTCTGATTCAGCTGAATTGCCTCCTGGCACCTGTTGCAGAGCAATTCCGGGTACCAAGGTCTGTTTTGCGTCTATTTTCATAATAACAGGTAAAAATCCTGTCAACCTTCTCTCTGCTCCGTAGTTCCCGCATTTATTTAAGGTAGTCTCTCATTATCAGGGGCTTTGGGAGCAAACTGGCACTTCTTTTGGTAAAGAGGCCAGAAGACGTAAAAAGATGGATGCTATGTGGAGGACGGACCTGGAATGCTCTTTGAACCTGCTGGAGAACAGCGCAGACGGAATGGTAGCCTTTGACACACAGTTTCAGGTAACGGCCTGGAACACGGCCATGGGGCGCATCATGTCCAAGACCAAGGAAACCATGCTGGGAAAATCAGTGCTCTCCCTTTTCCCGGAGGAGAAGAGACGGTATCTGCAACACCACCTGGCGCGGGTGTTGCAAGGCCACGGCATCACTACCTATGGATTGCCGGGCCTGCCGGCAGACCGCTCCTATGAGATCCATCTGGAGCCGGTTTCCACCGCCGCTTCTGAGGTAGTGGGAGGCCTGTTCATTTTACATGACATCACGCGCCGGCGGATGCGCCAGAAGGCCTATGCTTGGCCTATGCCTGACGAGCAGAAAGAGCTCGCTCCTGAACTGTACCCTGAGCAGGAAGAAAAGCACTCACTGGTTTCCAAGGCCTTGCCCCACAGCCTGGGGCATCTTCTGCACGCGGCTAAACGCCATCTGGCAGACCTTATGCTGAAAGACCAGACCAGGCCACCCTCCAAGGCTTCCCCACTCCACCGTATTAACGGTTTACTGGAAGACGCAATCAAGGAAACGGACCTGTTGGCCCACGACCTAATGCCCACCACCTTGCAAAATCAGGGCTTAAAAACCGCTTTACTAGACCTGGCCCAACGCTGGTCTACTGAACATTTCTGCGTACAAAGTGTGGTCATTGGTTTTGGGCCGGTCCAAGATACTCCCCTGGAAACCTCCCTGTTCATCATTGTGCAGGAACTCTTGGGCAATACCAGGCAGCAGCCCTGGGTCACCGAAGTATTGGTTCAGGTCATAGACAAAGGCCCTCAGGTAATGGTACGGGTAGAATACAATGGATCAGATGCCGCGCTGGGCCTCAGAACCAGCGGCAACGAGGTGGGGCTCTTTACCCTACAGGACCGGATACAACTCTTGCAGGGGACCATGCATGTGTCTTCCACCTCAGAAGAGGGTACCGTGGTCACCGTTCTTCTACCTAAGAAAACAGAGGAAAAATCGCCCCCGCAGGAACGCGCAATATCCTAGCACCTTGCTCCCCATCCACAAGGCCATCTTTATAAAAGGCAATAAATATTCTGTTTTAACGTATTTTACTCAAAATAATGATATAAATAGCTAAAAGGAGCAGATGAGATTTGGGCGGGCTTAAAAATATAACAATAAGATGGGATACTAGAAGGATGCTACGGCAAGGCTTTAGCCTTTGACACCACCAAAGACTTATTTTTCCTGTAGGGAAGCTTCTTTTTTAGAGGGCACAATAGTCATGACCATGTGCAGGCCCAGCAATTCAAACACATCACGCACGTGGTCACTCATGCCATAGAAAACCAGGCTGATGTTCCTTTCCTGCAGGGTGCCCATGTGTGAGATCATCACCCCAAGCCCCGCTGAGGAGATATAAGAAAGCTCCTCACAGTCTATCCAGAGCTGTTCAATGGGCTTTTGGAGGGCCAATTCAATTTCCCGGTCAACATCAAGGCAGGTAGAGGCATCCAGCTCGCCGCAAAGGTGCAGAATGTAGGCCTGTGATTCCTCTTTTACGGTTATAGTCATTGCTTTTTTTATATAATTTAGGAAAATTCTCTAAAAAAAGCAGGTAAAAGCCAGGTTATCTTTTTGTTAAATTCTGCTGGTTCACATACTTAATAGCAGTTTCTAAAGAATCCACCACTTTCACCAGAGAATCAAAACCAGAAGAGTTGATGAGTCCTTGGATAGGAGCCTCCAGGTTAAATAAGATAAGTTCTTTCTTTTGCTGTTGCACCAGCTGCACATACGGGAGCAGGCTACGCAAGCCCGCGGGCGTAACGGAGGTTACTCCCGAGAAATCCACCAGCAGGTATTTCCTGTCTAACCGCAACACAGACCTGAACTGAGCCTGTGCGGTCGCTTCGGTCAGGTCTTCTAAGGCCCCTCTCAGGTACACCAGTAAACCTACATTCGTTAGCTGCGTAGAGATTTCCATTGGTTTATATACGCCTATACTCTTGAGGCTCAACCATTACCACCCGTTTATAACTCTAATGTAGGCAAGAACAGGCCCTGAAGAAAGGTCTTTTTTACTCTTTTTGACAAATACGTACAAATACTAGGTTTTCGGCTTTAACAACAATAATCAATGGGGGTTAAGACCAAATTGAGCCATCTCCGTACAAATACTCAATCTTACGCCTCTATTCCAGGATCTCCCGCAAAAATTAGATTTAATTAGAAATTCTTAACTTCTTTAACTCCCGAGTCAATTAACAAGTCAAGTGATGATAAAAGTAATTCTAGTAGATGATCATACTCTGATCAGAGATGGGTTGAAGTCTTTACTTAAATCAGAAAGAACCGTTCAGATCATAGGAGAAGCCGAAAACGGGCAGCAACTTCTGGAACTCCTTGAGACCGTTACGCCAGACGTGATCATGCTAGACCTTAACATGCCCGTGATGGATGGTTTTGAAACGCTGCAGCACCTCAAGCAAAAGTACCCCGACATCAAGGTGCTGGTGTTAACCATGCTGGATCAGGAAAGTTACGTACACAAGGTGCGTACCTCCGGGGCCATGGGCTACGTACTGAAAACAGCAGGCAGAGATGAGCTGGTGCATGCCATCAAAACTGTGGCCAATGACAATTCCTTTATCTCTTCTGAGGTAGCCCTTAACCTGCTCAACAAAGCCAACAACCCAGAAGCGGCCACCACCGGTGCTGCCTCTAAGAATAACCCAGAATTGTCTAAACGCGAGATGGAGGTCCTCAAACTTATCGCGGAGGGCTATACCAACGCAGAGATTGCTGACAAACTATTTGCCAGCAAGCGTACCATAGAGTCTCATAGGCAGCACTTGATAGAAAAGACCAAGGCCCGCAACACTGCCACCTTAATCAAGTATGCCCTCAAAGAAGGATTGATAGAATAGCTATACCCTTTCCAAGAGAATGATAAGGCCTCCTTTACGGGCTGTTTTTACAAAAACAGCCCGTAAAGGAGGCCTTTTTTATAGTATCCTTGTCACTCCTCTCTCAAGGAGAGCAATTGAGTGAAAGGTGGAAAACGTGAGAGAGCACTAAAAGAAATCTGACCTTCCAAGGGGTGTGGGCAGGGAGATCAAGAGAGGGGAAGTTTCAACAATGGTTATTTCTTCAGCGGGGGCAACTTGAAGACGCTCTTTCCGGCTGTGGGGGCCTGCATGTACTGCAGCCGCAGGTCTTGCAACCGGGTGAGCGAATCATTGATGGTGCCCTTGTCTACAGGAAGCAACGAGCTGTTTTTCAACAACTTTTCAATTGGCTTACCTGCCACCATCTTTTTAACTGGGGTATTCATACAAGTACCGTCTAACCTTAAGGAACATTTATGTAGCAACAACGAAATTATGGGATTGCCATGGCACCTACAATAGCTAGTATATGAATGATCTAAGGTATTTGTTGCATTAATTTTTAATTTTTATCTTTACTTAACTAAAGCACGCCATTATGCACCCTATTCTTGGTTTCCTGTTCTTCTTTTTAGGCCTGCTGGCCACTTTTGTATCTTGGTTGCTGTCATTGCTGTTTGAATAGGGACTCTTTTCCAGGTCCTGGCCAAACTAAGCGTCCTCCTTCCCTTCTGTCCTCGGCTCTAGCCGGGCAAGTCTCTTCTTGCCTGGTATTGTAGCGGGTTAAAAAAGCAGTACTTTTGCCCCCTTTTGCCTCTCTTCTCGTTTGATAGGCAGAAGTTCCTTTAATCTGCTTTCTATGCCCACCACCACTTCGGCGGTATCGTCTATTCGTATCATGGGCCTGATGCTGGTGCTGGCCCTGGTCTTGCTGAGCATCAAGTTTGGCGCCTATTTCCTCACCAACTCCAATGCCATCCTGACGGATGCGCTGGAATCCATCATCAATTTCGTGACGGGTGGGGTAGCCCTGTACAGCGTTTTTCTGGCGGCTAAACCCAAAGACCAGGACCACCCGTATGGGCACGGCAAGATAGAGTTTATCTCCTCTGGTCTGGAAGGCTCCCTTATTACCCTGGCGGGGGTGGCCATCATCATCAAATCAGTCTACAACCTGCTGTATCCGCAGCCTATCTATAAAATGGACGTGGGTATTTTGCTCACCCTGGTTACTGGGGTGGTGAACTTCATAGCAGGCCGTTACCTGGTGCGGCGCGGCACCACCCACCACTCCCTCACCATCATCGCCAACGGCAAGCACCTGTTATCAGATGCCTATTCCAGCCTGGGTCTGGTGGTTGGCCTGGGCTGTATCTACTTCACCCAGATCCTATGGCTTGATTCGGTGGTAGCCATCATCTTTGGCTCTTTCATTACCTATACTGGCTACGGCATTGTCCGGAACTCCATTTCCGGGGTCATGGATGAGGCCGACCACCACCTCCTGGAGCGCATCATCACGGTGCTGAACCAGCGCCGCCGCGAGAACTGGATAGACCTGCACAACATGCGCGTGATCAAGTACGGCAGCATGCTGCACATTGACAGCCACCTTACCCTGCCTTGGTATTTCAACCTGCAGGAGGCCCACAGGGAAGTAGAACTGCTTCAGGAGATCATCACCCAGGAGATGGGCGACGTGGTAGAACTCTTCGTACACCTGGACCCTTGCCTACCCCCGCTCAGTTGCCGCCTCTGCACCAAATCAGATTGCAAGGTACGCCAGCATGACTTTGTGGGACGGGTGGAGTGGTCCCTGGAAAACGTGATCGAGAATCAGCGCCACTCCCTGTAACCCGGGAACCAAGCACTTTTCTTAAAGTCCAGTCATTCAGAGACGACTGCCCGGACTGGCAGCCCCTGAACCCACTTCCTAGGCTCTCGTTTCTAATGGCAAGCATAAGGTATTGTCTCTCCTTCGCCTCACACGCGCTCAGGAGCAAAGCCGTTTGTTACATTTTTTCTACCCTTTAAGACCCCACAAAGCCCCTCAAGGAAGGCAAAAGGAAGAACCGGCAATCCTTCAAATGGAGCAAAGTGAGAGTGAATGGAGGCAAGAAGGAAGTGTTTTTCAGGAATGCCTGCTCAGCACGGGAACCTTCTCTGCATTTTAACAGCCTTTTGAAAGAAGGTATTTGACGGGAGGGATTGACGGTGCGACGGCAGGAAGAACCAGATCATGCTTTGGCAAAAAGGGAATCCACTTGGGAGATGTCTCTGGTCCTAGCCTTGGCTTACCTGAGGATTGCCCTGTTGCCTTGGGGTAAATTTGAGTACTAAACCAGATAAGAGAAAACCAAGAAAGCCTGTTCAGCAGCCCCTGGCACCCTTTCCCTGTAATATACTATTCCCCCTTGCCCGGAACCTCCTTTTTCAGCCATAAATCGCTCACGATGGCGTAATGGTCAGAGAGGTTTTTCTTGATGGTTTTGTAGCCGGTTCCTACCAGGCGCGGGTCATGGAGCAGGTAATCTATCCGGAGAACGGAGAACAAACCGTTGAAGGTGTTGCCCAGGCCCCACCCGCTTTCCACGAACGCATCTTGCAGGCCTTTGCTAATTTTATTATACGTGTAGGAGGCCGGCGGGTCATTGAAATCGCCGCACACGATCACCGGGTAGGGCGAACTGGCGATGTGGTCCGCGACTACTTTCACCTGGTGCGCGCGCTTCACGGCCCCCACCTGCAACCGCCTGATGATGTTCCGGGAGGCGATGATCTTCTCATCATTGGAAGGCTTGGCGTTGGGGTTACCCAGGAACTCATAGTCTTCGCGCTTGAACCGGTTAGACTGGAAGTGTACGTTATAGACCCTGATGGTGTCTTCCCCTACCTTCAGATCCGTGAAAATGCAGAGGTTGTTCGTTTTCTCATTGAAGAGGATGCTGCCTTTCCTGACCACGGGATAGGTGCTGAAGGTGGCAATACCCCAGTGGTCACTTTCGCGCAAGGTCTCTGTGTAGGCCACGTGGTGGTTCGTTGCTTTTTGCAGCTGCAGCAGGGTGTCCAGGTTATTGCGGCGGGTGGTTTTAGAGGTGGTGTAGAACTCCTGGAAACACAGAATGTCTGGTGCCTCTTCCTGCACCATCTCAAAGATTTTATCGCGGGTACGGGGGTTGCCCGTCCAGTCATACAGGTCAAACAGGCGGGCGTTGAAACTGAGTACCCGCAGCTTCTGGGCATGAGCCGGGGGCTCCGTTTTGAAGAGGTTCAACTGGATCTGGGTACGCAGGTTATCAAACCCCACAAGTACCGCGAAGAGCGAGATGAACAAGGCCCGGCTTTTCACCAGGAGCCAGTACAGGATAAAGAGCAGGTTCACCAGCAACAGCCCCGGGTAGGCAAGTGCCATCAGGCTGGCCAGCCAGAAAAAGCTGGGGCTGACATAAGAAGCCACGTGGGAGAGCACCAACAGAAAAGCAGCTCCTATGTTGATAAACACAATCAGTTTAAACAAGAAGCTTCTTCTGGTTTTCTTCCCTGCCACAGTACTTGTTTGAGTAAGGGTGTTGGTGTTCCCCATGCCTAAAGATACGAAGAGCCTGTCTTTAAAGAAAAGTAATCCTGAGAAAGAAGTGATCCCGGCGGTGGACAAGAGGATACCTCTTACAACCACCCCCGGCCCATTGCCGTACAACTGGTAAAACGAAACTTCTCCTTTTAAAGTCTTTTCCCGGCTACTTTCTTACTACCTAAAGCACAGCTGGAGATACGCCTATTTACTTCCCTGAGGCTTTCTGTTTTATAAAGCACTAACTACAGAAAGGCATAAACTGTGGAACGTTCCCGGACACTTTTTTAGGGTTAGAAAAGACGCAATAATTGGAAAGTATCCTCTACTTCGTTTGCCTGCAGCTTTCCAGTTAAGCTGGAGTAAGACCTATACCGTGGCCTTTGCGGTATTAACTTTAAACCAACAGGTTCTTTGGGCAAAGATCAGCCCTTCTATCCAACAACAAAGCACCTGACAAGCTGTCACCATCACTACATGAACATTTATGAATCAGGGATTTCCCTTAATTCACTTAAAGCACCGCTTAAATTACCTTCCATTAGATCTAAATTTGCTGAAGCTGGATTTCAGGGCCTTTCTTAAGAAAGCAAGCTTAAAACATAGTGAGCTGTTTTCCTGCGCGAGGGGTAAAGGCAGTAAGGTCATATGGGGGCATGGCGCGGCCTTTAAAATGTTTGTGCAGCGATATCTTGAAGAGCGCCTTGATGGTTTCGGCCCATCTCCCCTCCCCTGACATCCTTCTGCCAAAGGTACTGTCGTTGAGGGAGCCTCCGTGGCAGGCCTTGATCTGGTCCAGGACTTTGGCGGCCTTATTAGGATAAGCCTTCTGCACCCAGTCTTCAAAGATCTCACCAATAGCCCCGTTCAACCGCACAATGGTATAGGCCGCTGACAGGGCACCCGCCGCCGCCGAGGCCTCCAGGATAGCAGGTATCTCATGGTCGTTCAACCCGGCAATAACCGGGGCCACCATCACATTGACGGGTATGCCGGCCTCGGCCAACTGCCGTACCACCTGCAGCCGTTTGGTCCCGGTGGAGGTACGCGGCTCCAGCTTTTGCCGAAGCTCTTCTTGCAAGGTGGTGATAGAGATGTTCACGTGCAGGAGCCGGTGCTGGTGCAACTGAGTAAGCAGATCCAGGTCGCGTAAGATCAGGGCATTTTTGGTAATCATGCTCACCGGATGCCGGTACTGGAGCAGCACTTCCAGGAGGCGGCGGGTGATCTTCTCTTTGGCTTCCACGGGTTGGTAGCAGTCGGTGTTGCCGGCCAGCATGATGGGACGCACCTCCCAGGTGGGGCTCTCCAGCTGGGTGCGAAGCAGGGCCGGGGCGTTCTCTTTCACTATCACCTTCTGCTCAAAATCCAGCCCCGCGCCCAGCCCCCAGTAGGCATGGGTATTGCGGGCGTAGCAGTAGACACACCCATGCTCACACCCCTGGTAGGGGTTCATGGAATACATGAGTCCCAGGTCTGGGGAGTTCACCTCGTTCACAATGGATTTAGGGTACTCCCTGAAAAATTGGGTGGCGGCCTTCTGTTCCCATGGTTCGTCAAGGCCTTCCAGATGCTCTACCACGTACTCCTTTTTCAGGTAGGGATTGGTTGGGTTGTACTGTGCCCCTCTGCCCTTTGTAAGCTCCCCTTCCTGTCCGGGCCTGGGTACTTTGCCCTCTTCTGCCGCCATGTTTTCCATGGCTAAATTTATTAGCTTCTTTTTACAAATCCCAACTAATGCTATATTTTTTAGCCTTCCATCGCATCCCAGCTGACCAGAGAACGCTTCTTTATAGGAACCCCATCATTGGTGGATTTCTTACCTGGGAGCATAATTTAGTTTCAGACCACTCCGTCTTTTCACCAGTTGGCCTATAAGGGTAAATACCTATTTTTATAAAAAATATAGGTTAATTCCTTTTAGCACCAGCTAAATAAATTGCAATCTCGTAGGAAGATTCATACTGATAACCATCCACCTTAACATTTCACGTAGCTATGAAAATTACCGGATTAAACTTTGGCGCAGCTTGCGCTCTTGCGGCCATGATGGCATTCACTTCTTGTGGCGGCAGTGGCAACAAAGAAGACCAGGCCAATGGTACCACCACAGACAACACCTCTGTTGACAGCAACAACATGGATGATGGTACCAGCACCACCACAGACATGAGCGGTTCTGACACCATGGGCACCACCACCGGCACTACCGGAACCACCATGGGCACTACAGGTACCACTGGCACCACCGGTACCACAGGAACAACCAGTGGCACCGGCACCACAACTGGTACTACTACCGGTACCACCGGCTCTACCGGAACCACCATGGGCACTACTGGTACCACCACAGGAACAACCGGCACCACCACCGGCACCACTGGCGGAACCACTGGTACTACTGGCGGAACCACCAGCCGCTAATCCCCCACGCACTGGCAAAACCTCCTGGTCTTGCCACCCGATATTCCCCAAAAAGAAAGAGCAGCCGGTATACCGGCTGCTCTTTCTTTTTGGGGAAGTATTACTATGGTCAAGGACAATTGGCGACCTGCTCTCTGACCTGGCCAAAAGAGACCCGCTCCTTAGGCGATTTGAATTCCTTGTGCAGGTAGTTGATGATATTGGTGATGTCTGCCTCTGACAACTGGGGGTTGCCAGGCATGGGCTGGTTGTACTGCTTGCCATTCACCATGATGGGCCCCTGTATTCCCTGCCGGATAAGGCAGGCCAGGTAATCGCGGTTCTTCTCTGAGTAGTCTGAGTTCACCAGCGGCGGGATCACACCCCGCAGGCCTTCCCCGTTTTCCAGGTGGCAACTGGCGCAATGGCGGCCATAGAGCAATTCTCCTTCATCGCCTCTTTCTGTAAAACAGCCCGCAAACGAGAGGCTCACCCACAGCAGCACGCAAAGGCTTTTCTTTGGCAAAGACATAACGCTATTTCTTTGTTTCGGCCAGGAGCACATCCATGTCCTGCAACAGTTTGTCTACATCCTCGGCCTTGGTGCCGTCATAATGCCCCCGCAGCCGGCGCTGCTCATCTACCAGCAAGAAAGCGCCACTGTGCTCAAAGCCGCCGGGCATGGCCTTGTCTACCATGGCAGTGGTGAAGTAGTGCTTCTGCGCCATGTCCAGGATGGTATCGCGGTCCCCGGTCAAAAAGTGCCAGGAAGCGCTCTTCACGCCCAACCGCTGGGCATAATCCCGAAGCACGGCAACGGTGTCATGGGTGGGGTCTATGGAGTGCGAAAGCAGGGTCACCCGCGGGTTGTCTTTGTACTTCTCGTACACCCGCAGCATCTGGCTTTTCATTTTAGGGCAGATAGACGGACAGGAGGTGAAAAAGAAATCAGCTACGTAGATCTTTCCGGCCACCGTCTCTTGCGTCACCTTTTGACTGTCCTGATCCACGAAGGCAAAATCTGGGATGGCATGGTACACCGTGTCTACCTGCGGTTTACCGTCTACCACGGTCACCTTGGGTTCTCGGGGGCCTAAAATGGGCAATTGCTTGCTTTCAGGGGGGGCGGTACAGGCTGTGGCCAGAGCCATGCCCAGGCATAGGGCTAAAAAGGAACGTTTCATTTGGGCGTGTTGCTGTAAAGGGTGTTCAAGGAATCTGCGGCCCTGAGACTTTGGGTAATACTTTCCTGCACCTGCGCGATCTTCTCTTTCTCCTGCTGCAGGTACTGGAGTGCTTCAGGGGCGGGTTTGCCCTCCGGGGCCCGGTAGGCGCGCATCCACTGCATCATCTCCTCGTCGGCTTTCACCAGGTGGGTGATGCCGGTGGTCAGGCTTTGCCGGGCCAGGGTATCCTGCACCTGCACAGAGTCTCTCAGGTAGGTGAGTTGTTTTCGGTTGGAGTACAGGGTTCCCATGTTGGCCATGGCCGAATCATGGAGTGCCATCACCTCCTGCTGCAGCAATTCCACCTTCTTTTCCGGCGAAGGCGCGCAGGCAGCACCTAACAGCACCAAAGAAAGCAGCGGTAGCAAAGGGTTCTTCATGAAGGATTGCGTTTAAAACCACAAAGGTAGCCTCTTCCTGGTAGAACGCCCAGCCTTCGGCCGGATTATGCTGAATTCTCCTGTTTTAGTTGCCCTTTCCCAGAATCCCTTCTTTTCTGACCTGCTGTACCCTTGTCTTTTCCCCCTGCCAAGGCAAAAGGTTCGCACATCTACAACCGAGCATACCGGTTACCTGAGCAAGCACTCCTCCAGGACAGCCACCTCCACACCCTTCCGCCCGGCTTCCTCCCCTAACCTCCTTTTCAGAAAACAGGCCTTAAACAAGAAGAGGAGCCACCCTTGCAGGTAGCTCCTCTTTTAGTTTATAGATTAGAGAGCGGCCGGCTTACCAGTTAAAGTCCTCCCGATTGCCTGGCTGCGATCCTTGGGAACGTACGTGTCCGCTCATGGGGTCGTAGCGGCGTTCCCGGCCTTCCTCGGCCCGGAAGTCACGGTCATAGCCCCAGCTCAAAGAACCGGCCATATTGCCGTTGTTCTCCCCATTGCCGTAGCGCTCACTGCGGGCTCCTTCGCCTTGTTGGTCAAAGTGGTCGCGGCGAGCCTGGTTGTAGCCAAACTGGGAGCTGTTCTCGGCGCGGGTGCGGCGGTCATGGCCACTATTGAGCTGGCCTAGCTGACGGCCCCGCTCATATTCTCCGCGGTTGTAGTGCGACTGGGCATCATCATAGATCTCATAGCGGCTGTCATCATCACGGCGCGCATTGTGGTTGGCACTAGTGCGGGCACTGTCTCTGGAGCCGGACCGGCCAGAGGGCTCCCACCCTCTAGTGTTGTCGGCGCCTTGGGTGCCGTAGCGGCCTGTGCCGTCATATTGCTCGCGTTCGCCCGGGGCGAAGCTGTTGTGGTCGCGGTAGGCGCCGTACACCTGGCGGTTCACGTGCTGCTCTTCTCCGCGGCCATGGCCGCTGGCCCACTGGTTTCCGCCGGAGGAGTTTTGGTGCGAGCCGTTGCGGGAAGATCCCCAGCCTTGAGCCCCACCGTAGCTGCCCATGTTGCCAAAGTTGCGGGCAGAGTGCTCAAGACCATTATTGTCTTCATGGGCCCCCAGGTTGTCAAAGCGCTCTCCGCGGCGGTGAGGGTCTCTGCCGTAGTCGCGGGGCAACTCGTGGTCGCGCTCGCGGCGCCGGTCTTCATGGGAGCCCTGGTAGTTTCCGCTGCGGTAGTCGCGGCTGCTGTCACGGTCGTTGAAGTTCTGGTGGTCCAGCCTTTCATACTCCCGGCCCCGGTCGTTGTCCAGGCGGTAGGAACCGCGGTACTGGTCCTCGTCCTGCTGGTGCCGGTTGGCGGAACGGTTCTGCCCATAGTCTTTTGATCTCTGATTTCTATCCATAGTCGTAGACGTTACGTGAAACAAAAAACAGCTTATCTTAACGACAAGGGAGGCGTTGCGGTTTTGGGGTGTTTCTGCAAAAACACCCCAAAACCGCAACGCCTCCCGTCTCAGGCCTTCTTCAGACCTCTATTTGGTGCGGAGGTTGTTCGCGTTGCTGCCGTCCAGGCGGGTAGTGTCTTCCTCGTCTTCGGCGGCTACGTTGCCTTCGGCCAGGCGGCCTTCGGGCTCACTGTCTAGGTGGTCGGCCTCTATGGCCTCCAGCGGACTTCCGCCCAGATCGGGCTTTCCTTCAGGATAGTCTTTCTTCGCCCCCTTCATAGGCGTGGGGTTCTCGTCTGGCAGGCGTCTGCTTTCATCAGCGTTGGTGATGTTGTCGTTCTCAATGGGCATAACGTTGATCTCTAATTATGGAAGGGGACCCTTGTAGTCCCTTTTACCTATGTACGTATATTAGAGAAATTGTATGTTACTAAATAGTAAAGAAGCCCGTTTGGGGGCTGTTCCAAAAAACGGCCCCCAAACGGGCTTCGGGCATTTTAAACGGCGGGGCCTAGTTCTCGCTGAAAGGCTCCATTTTAATTTTCTCAATCATGAGGTATTTCTTGAACTCATGCAGCATGCGGGCCATCTCTTTGTCCTGCTCCTCCATCTGAAGTTTCTCGGTGTCTGCCGAGGTGATGGCGGCTCTTAGCTGTTCCAGGCTCACGGCCATGTGGTCACGCGCTTCCTGGGCTCGGGCCCGGAGTTCCTCCTCCGTTTCCAGGGAGGCAATATTGGTGTCCAGCTCCTGCAGGCAAAGCTCCAGGAAGGGGATCATGTCCCAGGGGTTGTTGGGCCGGTTCCAGGTGAACTCAATGTTGCAGCGGCGGCATTTGTACCGGTTAGATTTCCAGCCCAGCTCATTGGTGGCCACGGTGGTTTTCTTGAGCTGGTCTACCTTGCCGCAGGACGGGCACTGGGCATGGTCTTCTATGATCCCTTTCAGGGTGTTGTGCTTCTCCAGCACCTGCTGCCTGAAATCAGCGTGGCTGTAGATTTTCTCGGTGAGGCGCTCACAGGCAGCATTCAACTCCTGGTGCTCCTGCGTCAGGGTGCCTTCGGCGGCCAAACGCTCTCCCCGCTTCTTGAAAAAGGAGATGAGTTTGATGACCTCGCGCTCATTTTCCGTGATATTCTGCTTCATGTAGTCTCTGCTGGATTTTAATTATTCCAAAGATACGAAAAAGAGGCCGTACCCTGGCAGCCGGCTCCAGGGCAAGCTGAGCATTCGGGCCAAGGGCCTTCCGGGGCCATTCTCCTTTTATGCATTTCAGACGCTAGAGAGACCCATTTGTTCTGGATCTGCCTGGGGAGGAAAACAAAAAACCTCTTCTCCCAAAAGGAAGAAGAGGTTATAAAAAGAAGGGGCAGGCGGCCCAAGATGTCATCAGCATCTGTAGCATATCCCCCAATAAGCACCAGAACTTTTGACGCTTCTGCAAGCAGAAGTGTTCCGCCGCCCCTTTATGTCTTTCTGTTTTATCAGCTACAAACTGTCTTTGTTGCTTTAACTGATTCAAAGGTACCAGCTATTTTTTAACCTGCCCCTAGAATTCGGTGAGTCAGGGGTTTTACCGGTTAAAGCTTTGCTTTCTCCCGACCAACGCTCTTTCCCAGGTTTATCCTATTGATAACTACCTCCTTTTTAGGCACCTAGCGGTAGCACCTTCCAATTATTACGCAATATAAAAGGAATAATATATATAAACTAATATGTATAATCCGGGTCATATTACACCTATAAATATTTATAATCATATTTTAGAGATAATAATAGAATTATCTCTATTGAATTGAACTAAAGATTCTAAAACAATTGTTGCCGCCCTGAAAACCAGCTTTAGAACATCATTTTTCTTGAGGCATTGGTTCCCATCACTGTCTATGGATACTGACAGAATAACAAGTAAATACAAAAAATAAACTGAAGACGATATGGCCAAAAATTACTCCTCCAGTAGCCTAGTGCGCATTTCTTTCTTATTTCAAGGTTTTCAGGACAAAACTTACTGGTACAGAGGCCGCTACACGCCTGGCACCATAGGCCAAACCACGCCCTGGGTAGGGTAACCCAATGCGACCGCACCAGACGCCTGGCAGAGACTGTCAGTGCTTTCTAGTTGCCTTTCCTCAATTCTTCCTGTAACCAATTACCTTCTTTTTTGGCACTATGGCGCCTTTACAAAAGTTTTTCCATTCACTGGGCTTTCTGTTCCTGCTGAGCTTTGTCTCCTATGCGCAGACTTGTCCAGACAAACCGCATGCTGCCCTGACAGATGCCAACGAGGAGAACTTCACCAGATGTTCTTCCGTTGGCGGATCAGTGAGTTACACCCTGGTGGTCAACAATGCCTCCTCCACCGCCTCCACCAACAAAGAGTACACCATTGAGTGGGGAGATGGCACCTCTGATACCTACCCCGCTTCTTTCTCCACCGCTTCGCACACGTACCGCACGCAGGGTAGCTTCAACCTGAAGTACACCATCACCAGCCAGTCTGGTTGCACCAGCAGCCAGACGTATTCTGTATTCAACGGCAGTACCCCCGGTATAGGGATCCAAAGCCCTAACAACACCTCAGAATGCGCCCCGGCGGCTTTTACCTTTGGCATTACCGGTACCGAGGGCAACGCCCCCAACACCACGTATGCCATCTGGTTTGATGACGGCACCGATACCTTGCGGTTCACCCAGGCCAACCTTCCCTCTACCATTACCCACGCCTTCACAACTTCTTCAGAGAAAAAACCAAGGGGTTTTTCTATGTTTGCGGTCGCCTACGGCTGTATCCCTAAGCAGGCCGAGGTAAGCGGGATCATTATTTCCACCAAGCCCGTGCCCGCCTTCAGCGTGGACCCTGAAGGGCTCATTTGCCCGGGCCAGGTAGTGAAGCTGAACGACCAGACCAAGGGAGGCTTCAACGGAAACAACATTGGCGGGAATACCAGTGGCTACCGCCGCTTATGGACCGTTTCTCCCAGCACCGGATGGGAGTTTACCAATTCCACCAATGCGTCTTCTATCAGCCCGTCTATTCGGTTCTCACGTCCAGGTGAATACAAGATCACTTTGGCGGTGACGCCTTCGGGCACCAGCTCTACCTGTTTAGGAGACTCTATCAGCAACACCATTGTGGTGCAGGACCTTCCTGCCCCGGCCACTGCTTTACCGGCTACCATCTGCGCCGGAACTACCGCCACCCTGGAAGCCCAGGGAACTGCGCCCATCTTCAGATGGTATGCTTCGGCCACCGCTACTACGCCTTTGGCCACGGGTAAAAGTTTCACCACCCCGGCCTTGACCGCTACCACCACTTATTATATTGAGACGGCGCTTAATAACAGTTGCCCCAACCCGGTCCGCACGCCGGTCAAGGTGACGGTCAATCCGCTACCAGCCCTTCCCGCGGCTCCTGACGTGATTACCTGCGCTGGCAGCAACGCCACACTCAAGGCTACCACTACAGCGGGCAAAGTGTATTGGTATGCCCAGGCTACGGAAGGAGACACCCTGGCCACCGGCCCTACCTTTACCACCCCCGCTTTAACAGAGACCACCACCTATTACGTGGCTACCCTTTCTCCGGAAGGCTGTTTTTCTGCCACCCGTAAAGCCGTGAGAGTGACAGTGCAGCCAGCTTTGGTGGGTAACACCATCAGTCCGGCCCAAACACTTTGTGCGGGTGAACCCGCCGCTACCCTTTCTGGGGAAACCCTGACCGGCGGAAACGGTGCTTTCACGTATCTCTGGGAAAGCAGCACCGACGGCACCACCTTCACCAAAGCCGCCGGAACCAGTACTGCCGCCACGTACGCCCCCGGCGTGTTAGCCCGTACCACCTGGTTCAGACGCACGGTAACTTCCGGCAGTTGCGCCAGCACTTCAGAGCCCGTACAGATTACCATTGTGCCGGTTGTGACCAACAACACCGTTGCTGCCCCGGCGGCCCTTATCTGCTACGGCACATCTACCACTTTAACCGGCTCTGTTCCGGCTGGTGGAAATGGCGGCGCCCCGGTGTTCCTGTGGGAAAGCAGCACCACCAGCGCTACCGACGGATTCACCCCTGCCGCTGGCATCAACAACCGCCAGGGGCACCAGACCGCGGACTTAACGGCCAATACCTGGTTCCGCCGCAAGGTGGTGATTGACGGCTGTACCCAGACGTCGCCGGCCGTGTTAGTATCCATCATCACCATTTCCTTCCCGCCCACCGTAGCCAATGCCACCATCTGTAGCGGCGGCACCGCAACGCTTACCGCCACGGCTCCTGGCGGACCCTACGCCTGGTATACCAGTCCCGAAGGCGGCTCCCCTATCTTCACCGGCGAGCGCTTTGTCACCCCGGTCCTGTTCGCCAGCACATCTTACTTTGTAGAGAGCAAAGCCCCCGACAATTGCTCTGAGGTACGCACCGAAGTGAAAGTAACGGTTCAGCCGGTCATCACGAACAACACCATTGAAAGCGTCCAGGAAGTCTGCTCCGGCAGCGCCCCTGCCACCTTGGTGGGCACCCGCCCATCCGGAGGCAATGACGTAGCCGTTTTTGCCTGGGAAATCAGCCAGAATGGGGTAGATTTCACTCCAGCCCCGGGCACCAAGACGAACCAGAACTACGTTTCTGCCCCCTTAACCAAGGATACCTGGTTCCGCAGAAGGGTGACCATGGGTGCCTGCGAGGAATACTCCAATGTGGTGAAAGTGGTAGTGACGCCTAGCCTGGTACCTGTGACCATGCCAACCGACATGGTGGTGTGCGACGGATCTACCGCCCCGGTGATTGTGGCCCCGGCCGCTACCGGCGGAAACGGCACGTTTACCTATAAATGGGAAAGAAGCGCCACCAGTTCTCCGGCAGGTTTCTCAGATGCACCTGGAGACAACACGGGCGTGACCTACACCCCTGGCATCCTGGAAAGCACCAGCTGGTTCCGCCGGATCACGTATTCCGGCTCTTGCCAGATCACCAGTTCATTGGTGAAGATCACGGTGCTTCCGCTGCCTGCCCTGCCCATTGCCCGCGATGTGGTCACGTGTGAGGCTTCTACCGCCACCCTTACCGCTACTCCAGCCTCTGCCGGCCAGAAAATCCAATGGTTTGATGCACCGGTGGGGGGCACCCTACTGGCCGAAGGAAACTCCTTCACCACCCCGGTTTTACGTAGCAACACCTCTTATTTTGCCCAAGCCACTACTTCCAACGGCTGTCTTTCTCCCCAAAGGGTGGAAGTGAAAGTGAGCGTCACGAAGATGCCGGCAGCCCCGGAGGCGTTTGCCCCAACCGTGTGTCACTCAGAGAAAGCGGTGCTACAGGTGAAAAACCCGGGTACTGACATTACTTATGAATGGTTCTCGGTGGCTACCGGTGGCACTGTTCTGTTCAGAGGCCCTTCTTACACCACGGTTTCCCTTACCCAAACCACCACCTACTATGTGCAAGCCACGGTGGGCGGTTGCGCCGGTCCCCGGTCAGCGGTATTGGTTACGGTACAGGACCCCATTGGCAACAACGTGCTCTCGGGTGCCCAGGAAATCTGCGCCGGCACCAACACCGCCCCTATCACCGGCTCACAGCCAACGGGAGGAACAGGCGCCTATACCTTCCAGTGGGAGAGCAGCACCGACGGCATCTCGTTCTACCCCGCGCCGGGCGTGAACACAGAAGAAACCTACGCACCGGGCATCATGCACCAGACCACCTGGTTCCGCCGGATTGCCAAGTCGGGTACCTGCGTGCCGAAGCCTAGTGCCCCGGTGAAAGTCACGGTGAGCGAGTCCATCATCAACAACTTCATCCAGGACAACCAGGTTATCTTCATCAACACCAAACCAGCCGCCTTCACCGGCACCACCCCTACCGGTGGTACCAAGACCTACCGCTACCAGTGGGAGAGCAGCCAGGACGGCGTCACCTTCACCGCCATTTCAGGTGCTACGGGCAGAACGTACGCGTCTGGCGCCTTAAGCCAAACCACCTGGTTCCGTAGAGTAGTAGAATCTGGGGGCTGCCAGGTAATCAGTAACGTAGCCAAAGTGACTGTGAACGGCGACATTTCGCAGAACGCCATCTTTGAAGACCAGAACATCTGCACGGGCACCGCTCCGCTGACCTTGTCGGGTACGGACCCGATTGGGGGAGACGGCCACTTCAGTTTCTTCTGGGAAATGAGCACCGTGGGGCCTGAGACAGGTTTCGTGACGGCCGCTGGCACCGCCAACAACAAGAATTACGCCCCGCAGCCGCTGACCCAAACCACCTGGTTCCGGAGAAAAGTAAGCTCTGGCTCTATCACGTCTATTTCTAATCCGGTGAAGGTGACCGTGTTCACCACCGTGACCAGGAATACCATCTCCACGGATCAGACGGTCTGCATTGGTTCTGCCCCAGCCCGGTTAACGGGTACGGAGCCCGCCGGCGGAAACGGCACCTATTCCTACGTGTGGGAAAGCAGCACCAGCGGCCCTACTACTGGCTATGGTACCGCCTTCGGCTCCAGCACCGAAGCGACTTACGCCCCGGGTGCCTTGCAACGGACTACCTGGTTCAGAAGGAAAGTGGTCTCTGGCAGCTGCGCGGAGAGCGTGAGCAACGTGATCCTGGTGACCGTGACGGCACCACAGCCGCCTACCGTGCGGGACGCCTCTATCTGCGCGGGCTTTACCGCCACCCTCACGGCCGTGCCGAACGCCACTGCCAACGTGATTGAATGGTTTGATCAGCCCGAAGGCGGCAGATTGCTGGGCTCCGGCTTGTCTTTCACTACGCCTATATTAAAGGAAACCACCACCTTCTATGTGCGGTCTGTGAACCAGAACTGCGCCAGCGTACGGGTACCGGTGACCGTGCATATTCCGGCCCCTACCGCCAAGGCAGGACCAGACCAGAGCATTGTGCTGGGGAACTTCGCGGAGTTGGAAGCTACCGGAGGCCTCTCTTACAGCTGGTCACCCAGCAGAGGGCTTAACAATGCCCAGATAGCAAATCCGGTGGCGAAACCCACAGAGACCACTATCTACACCGTGACGGTGACTACCCAAGACGGCTGTACTTCCTCAGACCAGGTGACCATCACGGTGCTCAATCCTATTGAGGTACCCAACGGCTTCACCCCCAACGGGGACGGCATCAATGAAACCTGGGAAGTACTTCACCTAAAGAGTTACCCTAATTGCCAGGTAGAGATATTCAACCGCTGGGGCAACCGGGTGTTTGAATCAAAAGGGTACCAAACCCCCTGGGATGGGCGCATGAACGGGCAACCGCTTCCGGCCGCCACTTATTATTACATCATCCGCTTGGGTGAGAAAGAGACACCAATCACCGGAAACGTAACCCTTATCAAGTAAGCCTGTATGAAAAAGCTTGCCACTCTTTTATTTTTCCTGGTGCTCCTGTCACCGGCCATGGCGCAGCAGAAGGCGCAGTACAGCCAGTACCTGTTCAATAACTTTCTGTTGAACCCGGCCCTGTCTGGCATTGAAAGCTACACCGATGTGCGCATGGGGACGCGCCGCCAGTGGGTGGGCGTAGACGGCGCCCCGGTCTCTTACTACATCAGCGGCCACAGTTCTTTTGGTATGAGTGAGGGCAATGGGCCGGTTGGTCCCGGCGCCGGCCGCGGGTTTATCCCGAAGCTTCCGTCCAAGAACCCGCGTTCTACCAAGTACCGCAAGGCCCGCCCGCACCACGGGTTTGGGGCCATGGCACAGGTAGACAAAACGGGTCCGCTGAGCACCACCAATGCGAGCCTCACCTACGCCTACCACCACCCCATCACCCGTCGCATCAACATGTCAGTGGGTTTAGCAGGTGGAATTATACAATCACGCTTAAACGGGCACGAGATCAGGCTGGCCAACAAGGGAGACATGGCCGTTTACCCAGGGGTGATGGCCAGAACCAACTTTGACCTGGGCCTGGGCACCTGGATCTACGCCCAGAATTTCTACGTGGGCGCCTCGGCCTCCCAGCTGCTGACCAACGTGGTAGCGCAGAAAGAAGGTACGTTCGCCCCGGAGCAGAAACTACAGCCGCACTTCTTCCTGACAGGAGGCTACCGCATCAGAGTCCGGTATGACCTTTCCATTGACCCCTCTGTGATGCTCAAACTGGCCAGCCCCAGCCCCTTGGCCGTGGACGTGAATTTCAAGGCCGTATATGCGAACCGGCTTTGGCTGGGAATGTCATACCGGCACGGCGACGCGGTGGCAGCTATGACCGGCATGAACGTGAACCACGTGCTGGACTTCGGGTATTCCTATGACCTGACCACCTCGGGCCTCAACAGCGCCAGCTCTGGCAGCCATGAACTGATTGTAGGTATCAAACTGGCCAACAAGAAGCGGATGCTTTGCCCGGAGTGGCTCTGGTAACCTAGGCTGGTCCAATTCAACAGGAAGCCCCTTTTACGCCTCTTTTTTCAAAAAGAAGGCGTAAAAGGGGCTTCCTGTTTTCACTCTTATTTGGTGGAACAAGTCACCTCCTGAAAACCTTAAGGGGCGCCACTGCAAGTTTGTTTACAGGGCCTCCCGTGCGCTTCCTCTCCCCGACTTTGGTGGTGTTTTGCCTGTACTTCTTCCAAAAGAAACCAGAAACGGAAACAGCACTAAACATAGAATATAGTCTATATCTATTCCCTTTCCCCAACCACTGCAAGAACCTCCCCAAATCACGTTTTCAGCCTGCCGGTTTAAACCAGCTGCAATTTTACTACAAATAGGTTCTTTTCACGAAACCTACTCCTTAGGTTTCCGTTAAACTCCCCAAACAGCATATTAGACAATCCTAAGAAACACCACCCATCCTCCCTTTGCCTCTTACTCAAAAAATCTAAACCCATGAAAAACTTTACTCTTTCTGTTAGCTTATTTTTCGCTTTGGCTTTCACTGCTTCCGCCCAGGTGGCACCTGCCAACCCATCGGTTGAAAAGGCCACTATTTCTATCAGCCGCCTGATGGTGCAGGAAATGGGGTTGAACGAGGTGGAGTACATTCAGGTGCGTAACCTGAATCAGGAACGCCTTTTGAAAGCCGCTGAGGCGACAAGACAATTCCAGAACGACGCCCCAACCCTGGAGGCTTCGCTGGAAGAGATTGACAGAGACTTCGAAAACAAACTCTTCAAGATCCTGAACAACCGCCAGGTAGAGGCCTACGCTGAATTCAAGACTAAGCCAGAGGCTAATTTCTTGTCCTTGGTGCAACAGGTTTCTCCGCGTAACAAGAAAAAAGACTAAGGTATATTTCCCCTATATACAGAAAGAGGGCTTCCGCAAAGAAGCCCTCTTTCTGTATATAGGGGCCTCTGACCAGGAATACCCTTTACTTTACTAGCTTATATTCAGTCTGTTACCTACCAGGTTGGCTTTTGGTCAGCTCTACTGACAGGTGCTGCCTGATTTTACCCTACTTTTTCAAAAACACGTTAGAAAAAGAAAGTACCACCACCTTTCTCCGGGAAAGGAGGCACCTTGCTTCCAGGTGGTAAGGCACTCCTGCGGCTGCCCACCCTTTTTGGGCTTATTTTTTAAAAACAGGCCTTAAACCGGCCCCTGAAACCAACCCGGCCCCTGTGGGTGCTGGTTAAAACTGTTACCTTTGTGGTATGTCGCACACAGTGATTATTGGCAACGGCATTACCGGCATCACGGCGGCGATCACGCTGCGGCGGCAATCCCCGCAGGAGCACATCACCATCATCTCCTCTGAGACTCCTTACCCTATTGCCCGCACCGCCCTCATGTACGTGTACATGGGCCAGTTGCTGCCGCAGCACCTGGATCTGTATGAGAACTGGTTCTGGCATGAAAACAAGTTGAACCTGCTGCAGGCCGAGGTAGTGGGCATCACCCCCGAAGACAAACACCTTTCCCTGGACAACGGCACCACCCTGCTTTATGACCAGCTCTTGCTGGCCACCGGCTCTACTTACCACCGCTTTTACCTACCCGGCCTGGAGGCGAAAGGGGTGCAAGGCCTGTACAGTTGGCAAGACCTGGGCCTGATGGAAGAGAACACCAAAGGCATTCAAGAGGCGGTTGTTGCCGGTGGCGGCCTTATTGGTGTGGAGATGGCCGAAATGCTGCGCACCCGCGGCATAAACGTCACCATGCTGGTGCGCGACGCCCATTACTGGGGGAACAACCTGCCGCCCGAGGAAGCCTCTATTATTGCCCGTCACTTACAGGAACAAGGGGTAACCCTGCTCCTGGAAACCGAAATGACCGAGGTTCTGGCAGATGACCAGGGCCACGTGCGCGCCGTTCTCACCTCCAGGGGCGAGGAGGTGCCCTGCCAGTTTGTAGGCATGGCCATTGGAGTTAGGCCCCGGGTAGCCTTGGCCCAGGAAGCAGGCCTGGAAACCAAGCTGGGCATTCTGGTGAACGACTACCTGGAAACCGACCTTCCTTACATCTATGCCGCCGGCGACTGTGCCCAGTTCCGAGACCCATCTCCCGGCCAACCTGCCGTGGAACAGCTCTGGTACACCGGCCGCATGCAGGGCGAAACCGTAGGCATGACCCTGAGCGGCAAGCGAACGAAGTATGCCCGGGGCATCTGGTTTAACTCAGCCAAATTCTTTGAGGTGGAGTACCAAAGTTACGGGCAGGTACCCGCCCGGCATCCGGCCGGCATTGCGTCTCTGTTCTGGCAACACCCATCTAAACATCAGAGCATCCGTCTTTACTTCCGGCGCCATGACCAAGCAGTCACGGGTTTCAACCTGCTCAATACCCGTTTTCGGCAGGCCGTCTGCGAAAAATGGATCAAGGAAGAGGCTACCCTCCAGGAGGTCCTGCCTCAGTTAGGGCAGGCTGCCTTTGACGCCGAGTTTCACCGGTTGCCGCTAAAAGAGCTTTTATCCGTATACAATCAATATCTTCAACACCACGCTCTTTCTTGACCCAGGGAGCCGGGCCAAAAACACCGCTTATGGAATGGTATAAAATCTATAACCCCAAGGCAATGAACTCCTTCCAGTTCGTGGCCATTACTGGAATTGTCATGTCTGCGCTGGCGCACCTGTTGTTGCACCTGTGGGGCAAGGAAGTAGACTCTTTCAATTACTTGTATGTTTGCTGGGGTGTTTTGTTTGTCTTTGGCTCTATCCAGAACCTGCGCCACAACCCTGAGGAAGATGATCACCACCACCACCACCATCATCATTAAGCGAGAAAAAGCCTCAACCACTGGAAGGTAACACCTAAAACATGCGGCTCATGGGAAGAAGAAAGGAATTGCCCGCCCCGTCAGTGTCTGGCCCTGTTTCTAGCCTGAATCTGTTCTATCAAAGACGCTCTGCCTACCGGATATTTTCAGCAGCGCGCACATGAACCGCAGACGTCTGCCCCATGGTGGGTGAGAATACCAGCCCTGGGGCAGATGGCATTCCTGCTCTTCTGTTGTCCTAAACTTTTTTACGCCATTGGTCACCCTTAACGTCACCAGTTTGTGAAAGATTATTCCTTTGCCTTAGGCCACTCTGAAGACCCTACCCTTCCGCTTACGGAGCGCCTGGCTTTGCTGCTGGTAGTGGTGGGTCTTTTGGTGGGGCTACTTCCTCTGGCCATGCCCACGGCAGGTCTGTCCGCTTTAGGTTCGGGCCTGGCCTTACTTACCGGCGGCAGCCTGTGGTACTACTACCTGCGCTTCGGCCAGCGGCCGCACCTGGTCAATACGGGGGTATGGCTCCAGAAACAGACCTCCCGCGGGTGGACGGCCTGGCTGGTGGCGCTCCTGCTCACGGGCTTCTACGTGCTTCTGTACTGGTTTCCCTGGGTCTTGGAGGGGCTGATCAGGCCATTTGACGGCCTGAGCCACCTCATGCGGAACCGCCCCGCCGACCATTGGTTTCTGTACGGGGCCTTCTATACGTTTGCGGTGCTGCTGATGGGCGTACGCGCGCTGCTCAAATACCGCCACAGCCGTTACCAGGTGCTGCGCACGCTCTCGGTGATGTTCTTCCAGTTGGTGTTCGCCTTCATTCTGCCCCATCTCATGGTGCTGTTCCAGGGACCAGAGTTCTACTTCAGCTATTTCTGGCCTTTGAAGTACGAGTACCTGTTTCCTGGCACCCTGGCAGACCTTTTGAAGCAACCTTTGGGGATAGGCGTTTTCCTAGTGTTCTGGAGCGTCACCTTCTCACTTATTGCCACGCCCATTCTCACGTATTTCTACGGCAAGCGCTGGTATTGCAGCTGGGTCTGCGGCTGCGGCGGCCTGGCGGAAACCGCCGGCGATCCCTACCGCCACCTCGCCGACCGTTCCCGCAAAGCCTGGCGGCTGGAAGTCAACCTCATCTACCCCATCT
This sequence comes from Rufibacter glacialis, assembly GCF_008271745.1. Taxonomy (GTDB): domain Bacteria; phylum Bacteroidota; class Bacteroidia; order Cytophagales; family Hymenobacteraceae; genus Nibribacter; species Nibribacter glacialis. Next base: position 310,141 of record NZ_VKKZ01000025.1, read on the forward strand.
TCGGGGCCATTATCTTGCTGACCCTTTTGTTGTGGATTAACAGCTACCTGAAAGGCGATCTGCTGGGCCAGTTTTCTGGGGTGTACGCGCAGTGGTACGGCTTTTTGATTGGGTCTATTTTTGCCGGGGTCATTGGCGTGGGCTTTTACCCCTTGCTGGGGTCCAGGGTTTGGTGCCGCTTTGGGTGCCCCATGGCGGCTTACCTGGGATTGTTGCAGAAGCACTTCTCGCGCTTCCGGATTACCACCAACGGCGGCCAGTGCATCTCCTGCGGCAACTGCTCTACCTACTGTGAAATGGGCATTGACGTGCGCCACTACGCGCAGCAAGGACAGCCCATCATCAGAGCGGCTTGCGTAGGCTGCGGCATGTGCGCCACCGTTTGTCCACGCGGGGTACTTAAATTGGAAAACGGTCCGCGCGAGGGCCGGTACGAGGCCAGCCAACTCATTCACCCCGACAACCTTCGCCTTTTATCTTAACTCTTGTAGTTACTTACAGGCTGTTTTCCTGAAAAGGACCCGAAAACCGGGGCTGGCCCCTTCTATGGCTTGTGCGTCTGGTGCGTGCCGGCTATCTTACTGGTTTAAAATCCGTTCCCATGACCAGAGAAGAAGCCTCCCAGATCTTACACCAATATACCAAAAGCGAAAGCCTTTTACGCCACGCCCGCACGGTGGAGCTGGTCCTGCGCGCCTACGCCCAGAAAATGAACCAGGACCCTGAGCTCTGGGGCAATACCGGCCTTCTCCATGACGCGGACTACGAGGCCTACCCAGACCGTCACCCCCAGGTGGTCGTTGCCCTGCTGCGCGAACGCGGTGAAGAGGAAATGGCCCACGCCATCTCCGGCCACTACAGCCACTGGGGCGTTCCCCACCACAGCCTCCTCGACAAAGCCTTGCTGGGCTGCGATGAGATCACTGGCTTTGTGGTGGCCTGCGCCCAGGTGCGTCCGCAGCGACTGTCTGGCTTGGAAGCCAAATCGGTTCTGAAGAAACTGAAGCAAGCCAGCTTTGCCGCCTCCGTTGACCGCGGGGAAGTGCGTTTAGGAGCTCAATTACTGGAAGTAGACCTAGCTGCCCACATTGACTTCATCATCCAAACCTTACAGCCCCATGCCGAGGAATTGCAGTTGACACCCGTGTCTTCAGAGGCTTCCTGAGGAGGAAAGATACTTCAACTATAGTGCAGATAAGCGTATGTTTACGTTTATCCAGTAGTGCCTGTATTGGCTCGGCCAATGTTTCCGACATAACAACTTGTGCATAGTTTTTAGGCTGAGAATTTGGGAAGACAGTAGAATTAGTTACAGGAGCTTTTGCAGCGAGACCTTTCCTAACATTGAGTGGATGAACTCTACCA
>NZ_VKKZ01000026.1 GCF_008271745.1 Rufibacter glacialis
GCAGGAGTTCAGCCCTGTTGAGCTGACTGCCTATCAGAAAAAGTACAGGCAGGCGAAGATAATATACCTAGAGCGGAGGCTCTTTGAACTGAAAAAGGAAGCCGCTTAGGGGAGTTATATAGAAGTTATGTGGCATTAAAAAAATAAAATTGAGACTGTATTCTATTCTTGGTCTTTCCTTTCTAACCACTATTTGTTTTGGACAAACAAAACAGAGCGGACTGATTTTACCTCTTTCAACGGACAGTCCAGAAATATGCTGTATCTACGCACCAAAAGACGGATTTACGGTCTACAGCAACCCGAATGGAGACAAAATTGGAAAGCTGACAAGGAAAGTAAAGGAAAACACGGGAGACCAGGCACCTTACAGGATTTACCTTCTCCTCAACTCTGACAAAGCCGCAAAAAAATTAGACCTTTCATTTTTTGAGCAAATTGATTCAGAGGTTTGGGCAATTAAGTATTTTGAGAGAAGAGACGGATTCATACGGGTTTTAGACAAATCGGACAATTACTGGATTAGTGAAAAGGAGATTGTCGCTAATAAATTCAAGGTAACAGAGTGGCAGAAGTATTTATCGGCCAATGCTGGGCAGGTACTAGGTTTTTACGCCAATGACCCTGGACTTAACCTGAGGGACGCGCCTTCTGTCAATGGGAAAGTCCTGAAAAAACTAAAAGGCGACCTGTTTGAGATTACCCCGACTACACAAAGTAAGGGTTTATGGGTCAAGGTCAAAGTGAAAAAATTCAAGGAGCACCCATGCACAAGCGACTTGGGCGAGAAAGAAATAATTGATTATGAACTGGAGGGCTGGGTTAAAATAGTAGATGACAACGGGGAGCCTAATGTATGGTATTACGCCCGTGGTTGTTAAATGAAAAAATAACGCCACATAACATTGTATAAAAATCATGCTTCGGCCGACGGCTTTGCACGCTTTTTATACTAACAATTATGCGTAATAAGATTTATGAAAAATCAGTTTTTAATTATTGTACTTATTTTCTTAAGCTTTGCTGTTAAAGCTCAAAAAAAGGAACTCACAATAAGTTTTGAGCCATCCTTTGCCAAGCATAGTATCTTGACAATTACAGAACTTGGTAAACATTCGACCATTATACTCCAGACTTTAGAGAAAGATGGCTCAATTTTAAAGCAAGAAAAAAAGTCGGTGGATAAAGAAGAAATGAAAACATTGTCGGGCTTTCTATCTAGCTACGAATTTAAGTTTAAAGGAAGCATCGATACATTAGGGACTTATGAAACTGTTAGGAATGGCAAAAAAGTAACAGCTCATAGAATATCATTTGGAAACGATGGAATAACGGTAAAAGGAAAGTGGCAAAATGATTCTACCACTAACGACTTTTCATTTTGGTCTCCTCAAGCTGGTACTAATAATCATGATTTGATAACCCGTCTTTTTGTATTGATGGATTCCAAGTTTAAAAGAAATTACACAAAACAATATTTGCAGAGTCTCAAGAAATACTTTTAAAGAATTACTCCGCCCAACATTGTATAAACATCATGCGTCGGCCGACGGCTTCGCACGTTGTTTACACGAGTCCGTTGAGGTACAACTTATATAAAATCAAATGTCAGAAGAGGAAGAGCTAGTTCGTAAGCTATTTGACGAATTGATAAAGCATTTAATTGTGCTATCGTTACCTGCCGACTACCAGAAAGAATATATTGGAGGAGGGGACACTGGAGACGAACTTGCCCTTGATTTTGAGAATTATTACATTCTTCAAAAGGAACAATACCTGAAGTATGGCTTAATTAACCATGAGCAAGAATCTCAACTTGATTCCATTGAGGCTTTCTTCGACGAACGCTCTGGGCAAGAACATCTAGATTTCTGGGAAGGCGTCAAAACTCACAGCGACTGGATAAAAGTGAGGGAATGGGCAAAAGAATGCCTAGAGGCTCTTGGGAAGCAAGACTATGGAATAAACGTCAGGTATGAGTATGAGAAAAACTACTTCGACGGACAGGAGCAATGGCTCATGCACTCAACGGAAACAGTACTTATAAAGAAAAGCAGCAGCTAATCACATGTAAACGCCAGCAGCGGCCAACGGCCTCGTCACCGTTTACACAAGTACGATAGCCGAAATTCATAGAAATAAAATAAATGTGTTATTCTGTATACATAGGAACAACAGAGAAGCAAGAAGTAGGCAAATTCGTGCCAAATGAAACGGATATATACTTTGAGGAGCTATCAGAAGAGGAAGAAAAAGGTATTCGGCCAAAGTTTAAGAACCCATTCCTCTATTATATCGGTTCAGATACAAATTGCTCATGTGGATTGGTATTCGACTCGGATGAATTCGATAATCCAGATGAGCAGGACAACAAAAAGTCACCGACTAAGCTACTGGAATTCATAAATGAGCGGACCGACAAGGAAGATTTAGAATTCTACTGTTGCTGGGACGGACAATGGAATGACCCGATAAAAAATAAAATAGAACTGGACATCAGGACAATATCGCTTGACAAGAACTACATTGGCCCTGTTTTAAAGCAATTCATAATATTCAAGAAAAAGTAAAAAGGACAATTGCCAACAACGTGAAAACGCCAGCCTTCGGCCGACAGTCCCACCCGCCGTTTATACTAGAACGTTACCTTTAATTAATACATGTATTTCTAGCCTACATAAGTACACCAAATAAAAATCAGACCATATGAAATTAGGGGCATTTTCAGTAAGCCTTAGTGTAAAGGACATTAACGCTTCCAAGGAGTTTTATGAAAACCTGGGTTTTACCGCCTTCGCGGGAGACATCAAGCGAAACTACCTCATCATGAAAAATGGGAACGCCCTTATCGGCTTGTTTCAGGGAATGTTTGAAGGCAATATGCTATCGTTCAATCCAGGTTGGGACGAAAACGGCCAGAACCTGGAGGAGTTTGATGACATCAGGGAAATTCAAAAGCAGCTTAAAAACAAAGGCCTGTCGTTGACCACTGAAGCGGACGAAAATACTTCCGGTCCGGCCAGCCTCATGTTAACCGACCCAGACGGAAATGTTATTCTGCTGGACCAGCATAGGTAAGGCAGCTTGCAAGAAGGAACTGCCAAAAGTTATCTGCTGCTACCACGACTAGAGCGAAATGGGCAAGTACAAAGAGACCTTTGAAACCTGGAATAAGGTGGCTTCAGCCTATCAAGCCAAATTCATGGACCTGGCCTTGTATGATGACACGTATGATCTCTTTTGCGAAGCCATCACCCATGACCAGGCAAGAATAGTAGATGTGGGTTGTGGGCCCGGCAACATCACCAGGTACCTTTTGTCTAAAGATCCCACCTTCCAGGTACTCGGAATAGATGTAGCGCCCAACATGATCCAGCTCGCGCAAAGCAACAACCCTACAGCGAGTTTCAAAGTGATGGATGGCAGGCGGCTGGCTGAGCTTGATTCAACCTATCATGGCATCATCTGTGGATTCTGTTTGCCATATCTATCTCCAGCAGATGCTGCCAAACTATTGGCAGATGCTTCCAATTTGCTTTTAGAGGATGGGGTACTGTATCTGAGTTTTGTGGAAGGCGATCCCAGTAAATCGGGGTTTCAGGTGGGAAGTAGCGGCGACAGGGTCTATTTCTATTACCATGCTCTGGCTGACCTGAAGACTCTACTGGGAAAGAACCAGTTTAGCGTGCTTCACATAGTGCGCAAAGATTACTTGAAAACGAAAAGCAGCAAAGAAATACATACCATAGTAATAGCAAAGAAAACGGCTGCCTAATCCCGCTTAGACAGCGGCCCACTTTGCACTATTAGTCAGTATCCCGTTTACAAATTGCCGCAACTGCTGCTCAAGCGTTTTTCCGCTGTTTTTAGAGAACTAAAGCTAAAAGAAGTTGCTCTGGTTTTAGCCGATAAAGGTTTGGCCGGGCGGAAGACCTGGGCAGGCCCATGAGGCAGAGGGAGAAGAAAAAACCGGCCTCAGAGCAGAAGATGTTCTGGGGCCGGTTTCTTAATGACAGTAAATTAACCAAACGGTGTTTAGTGGCTGTTTTGCCAAAAACTGCCGCTAAATCGCCAACGTTACAGCAAGCCTCTGAGGCGCTCAGCGGCGCTCTCGGGAGTGATGTCCCGTTGCGGATCGCCCAGGAGCTCGTAGCCTACCATGAACTTCTTCACCGTGGCGGAGCGCAGCAGGGGCGGGTAGAAGTGCATGTGCAGGTGCCAGCCCGGGTAGTCCTTTCCGTCGGTGGGGCTTTGGTGGATACCCGCGGAATACGGGAACGAGGTATCAAAAAGCTTGTCATACACCGAGGAGAGCCGTTTCATGATGTCCGCATAAGCGTCTTTCTCTTCGTCAGTGATCTGGCCCAAGTGCCCGAAGTGCCGGCGGGGGATAATAATGGTCTCAAACGGCCACACCGCCCAGAACGGGATCAAGGCCACAAAGTGCTCGTTCTCCACTACCAGACGAGTTTTCTCTTCCAGTTCTATGGCCAGGTAATCAGAGAGCAGGCTGCGGCCGTTCTGCTGGAAATAGGCTTCCTGCTGCTCGGTTTCCTTGGCGGGCTCACCGGGTACCGAGCTTTGGGCCCAGATCTGGCCGTGGGGGTGCGGATTGCTGCTGCCCATCACGCTGCCTTTGTTCTCAAAGATTTGCACGTAGCTGATGTAGTCCAGGGCGCCCAGTTCCAGATACTGCTCCTGCCACAGGTCTACCACTTTCCTGATCTCAGAGGTCTCCATGTCAGAGAGGGTGAGGTCATGGCGCGGCGAGAAGCAGATCACCTTGCAGATGCCGCGCTCGCTCTGGGCCTGCAACAAGCCTTGTTTGGTAAATGAACCGGCGGGGCTCTCGGCCTGCAACGCCGCAAAGTCGTTCACGAACACGAAGGTAGACGGGTAGTCTGGGTTTGTCTCGCCGTTGGCGCGCACGTTGGTGGGGCAGAGGTAGCAGCCAGGGTCATATTCAGGGCGGGTGTCTTTCTCTGTAGTCTCCTGCTGTCCCTGCCAGGGGCGCTTGGAACGGTGCGGCGACACCAGCACCCACTCGCCCAGCAAAGGGTTGAAGCGGCGGTGCGAGTGTTCGGTGATATCAAATGTACTCATAGTTTTCTGAGGTAAGGGTGGTGAGAATGGGGCTGGGTTTAAGCCTTCTTTTTAGAGAAGTCAATAGGAACCAGACGGGTGCCGTCCACAATCTCTGCCACGTATGTCTTGAGGGTGATGTTGAATTGCTGTTGGTAGGCCTGGGTCATCTGGCGGGTGAATTCTTCCAACTGGGCTAGTTTCACCAGGTTGATGGTGCAGCCGCCAAACCCGCCGCCCATCATACGGGCGCCCAGCACGGCATCAGACTTCTTGGCCAAATCAGCCAGGAAATCCAGTTCTGGGCAACTTACCTCGTAGTCATGCTGCAGGCCCTGGTGCGAGGCGAACATCTTCTGCCCAAACGCCGTCATATCACCGCGTTCCAGGTCTTGGCAGGCTTCCTCTACGCGCAGGTTCTCCTGCACCACGTAGGTGCAGCGGCGGTACACCACCGGGTCAAACTCCGCCTGGTGCTGCGCCAGCATATCTAAGGTGGCATCCCGCAGGCTGTGTACCTCGGGGTAATGTTTCTGCAGCAGCGCTACGCCGGTCTCGCACTCCTGCCGGCGGGTGTTGTACTCAGAAGAGGCCAGGGAATGCTTTACCTGTGTGTCACAGAGCACAATGCGGTAGTCGGCCATGTCAAACGGGTAGTACTGGTACTCCAGAGAGCGGCAGTCCAGTTTTACCACGTGGTTGCGTTTGCCGTACATGCTGGCGAACTGGTCCATGATGCCGCACATCACCAAAGCATACTCGTGCTCGGCCTTCTGGGCCATCTTCACCAGCGTGAATTTCTCAATGTTGTAGGCGAACAGGTAGTCCAGGCCATAGGCCAACCCGCATTCCACGGCCGCCGAAGAGGAAAGCCCGGCCCCAATGGGAATATTGCCGCCAAATACTACGTCAAAGCCTTTTACTTGGTGGCCTGCCTTCTGCAGCTGCGCCACCACGCCCAGCAGGTAATTGGCCCAGCCAATCTGAGAACGCTGCACGTTCTCCAGGCTGAAGTCAGCGCTTTCCTCCAGGTCATAGGCGTGGGCGCGCATGGTTTGGGTTCCGTTGGGCGCAATGGCGAAATAGATCTCTTTGTTGATGGCCGCCGGCAGCACGAAGCCCTCGTTATAATCGGTGTGCTCGCCAATGAGGTTTACCCGGCCCGGGGACCGGACCACAATGGGCTCACTTCTGTACAGTTGCTTGAATTTAGATACAATGTCTTCTACCATGGTTGATGGGGTGTTAAGGGCTAAAGGCATAGCACTGTAGAAATGCTATGCCTTTAGGGTAAACGTAAACAAGTTTCTTTTGATGGGTACTTCTACCAGAAGGCGATATAAAGGGCCGCCAGAATACCGCAGATAATGATGGAACCCACGGCAAACCCGGTGGTCGTCTTGAACATGGTAGAGTCGATCTCCAGCCCTTTGGGGTTGTGCTTGCTCTTAGGATCCAGCAGGGTGATGATCACCATCAAAAGCACGCAGACCACGAACACGATGCCCATCCGGTCCAGGAACGGAATCTCAGGGAACATGAACTTGAGGAACGTAGAAAGCGGAATGGTCAGGACGGCGGCGGTCAAGGCTGCGGGAGAGGTGGTACGCTTCCAGAAGAAGCCCAGCACGAAGATAGCGAACACACCTGGCGAGATAAAGCCGGTGTATTCCTGGATGTACTGGAACGCCTGGTCCAGGTTACGCAACACCGGGGCTACCAACACGGCAATGATAAAGGAAACCACCACGGTTAACTTTCCAAATGCTACCAATCTGGTCTCAGAGGCGTTCTTGTTGAAGTACTTGCGGTAAATATCAAGGGTGAAGATAGTGGAGATACTGTTGGCTTTACCGGCCAGAGAGGCCACAATGGCAGCCGTAAGGGCCGCGAAGGAAAGGCCCTTCAGACCGCTGGGCAGCAGGTTCAGTAGAACCGGGTAGGCATGGTCTGGTTTCACGTGGCCCAGTTCGTTGGCCATCTCGGCCTGGAACATGCCGTTCTTGTGCAGAACGTACGCCGCAATACCGGGCAATACCACAATGATAGGCATCATCAGTTTCAGGAAAGCGGCAAACAAAAGACCGGTACGGGCCGTCTTCAAGTCGGCGCCCAGGGCCCGCTGCGTGATGTACTGGTTACAGCCCCAGTAGTTCAGGTTCACAATCCACATCCCGCCAATCAGCACAGAAAGGCCGGGTAAGTCCATGTACGCGTCACGGGTACCGCCTTCGCCGTTGGGGATCATGATCTCGCCCTCAGAAAGGATCATGGAGAAGTGGTCACCGGCCTGTTGGCGCAAGTGCACCAGTCCGTCCCAGGCGCCGGAGCCGCCCAATTGCTGCGAAACCAGGTCCAGGGCCAGATACGTGGTAGCCAAGCCCCCCAACACCAATACAAACACCTGAATCACGTCTGTGTAGCCAATCACCTTCATACCGCCCAGGGTGATGAAAATGGCGAAGATGGCGCAACCGTACATGCAGTAATAGAAGTCAATGCCTGTGATGGTCTGGATGGCCAGCGCCCCCAGGTACAGGATAGAGGAAAGGTTCACAAACACGTACACCAGAAGCCAGAAAGCCGCCATGATCGTACTCACCGCGTCATTGTAGCGGTGCGACAGGAACTGCGGCATGGTGTAGATCTTGTTCTTGAGGTAAATAGGAATGAAGAACACGGCTACCACAATCAGCGTGGCCGCCGCCATCCATTCATAAGTAGAGATGGCCAGTCCCATGGCAAAGCCCGAGCCGGACATGCCTATGAACTGCTCGGCCGAGATGTTGGAGGCGATCAAGGAAGCCCCAATAGCCCACCAGGTAAGGGAACCCTCCGCCAGGAAGTACTCTTTGGAATCCATTTTCTTGGTTTCCCGCTGCCGGTAAATCCAATACCCGTACCCCGACACGATGAAGAAGTAGGTGAGGAAGACAATGTAGTCAATGGTTGTTAGGCCCATAGTAGAGGTGTTTCAGTTTGTTAGTTAGGTTAGAGTAAGTGCAAATTAGCGTAAGTGCAAAAGGTGAAGTTATCTTTTTTGGTGAGTATTTTATCTATTTTGAAGGCAGGTAGCCGCTAAATTTTTTAATCAATGGTTTCCTGCCTCTTAAGCGAAGATTGCCGCACCACCAGGGTCGGCTCCAGCACGATCTTCTGCGGAGGGCCGGTCGGGTTGCTTTCCTCCTGCCGCAGGTTCATGAAGATGGTAGCGGCTTCCTGTCCCATCAGCGCGGTCTGCTGGTCAATGGTGGTGAGGCTGGGGGTGATGTAGGCACTGAAAGCCTCGTTGGCAAACCCTACCAAGCCAATCTGGCCGGGTTGGGACCAGGGAGACTCCTTTATAACTTGTAAAGCGCCCAAAGCCGAGAAATCCTCTACCGCGAAAATGGCATCTGGTGGGTGGGCCAGGCGGAGCAGGTGCTGGGTGCAGGCCCGGCCGCTGTCAATGGACAGTTTGCCGTAGGTGATCAGGTCGCCGTCTACCTGGTGGCCGTACGCTTTCAAGGCATCTACGTAGCCGCGCAGCCGTTCATGGAAGATGCGGATGTGCTGAGGCCCCGAGATGTGCGCGATACGTTTGTAGCCTTGCTGAATCAGGTGTTCCGTGGCCATGAAGGCTCCTTTGTAGTCGTCTATCACCACGGCCGGCACTTCCAGCTCATCAATGGAACGGTCAAACAGAACCAGGGGAATGTTCCGGTGCTTGACTTCCAGAAAGTGGTCGTATTTAATGGTTTCCTTGGAAATAGAAGCAATAATGCCGTCTACGTTTGACTGCAGCAGCGTTTGCACACCCTGTACCTCGTCTTCATACTGTTCATTGGTCTGGAACAGCAGCACGTTGTAGCCCTGGTTTTTGATCACCTGCTCAATGCCGTGGATCACCGAACCGAAGAAGCTGATCTGCACGCTGGGCACAATCACGCCCACCACAAACGTCTTGCCTGACCGCAATGAAGAGGCCGTGCGGTTCTGGCGGTAATTCAGCCTCTGGGCCGCCTTCCGGATGCTTTCCTTGGTAGCAGTACTGATGGAAGGGTGGTCATTGAGCGCGCGCGATACCGTAGCCGCAGATGTCTTCAGCTCCCTGGCAATGTCATGGATGGTGGTTCTGCTCATGCTACGTAATCGATTACGTAAATATATAAAAATATAAATCCCAATTCCTATCGTGTTTCCGAGGAAGTGAATTATGAAAATCACAAATTTCAGCCATAGATCACCTAGTTGCTTGGGACGGCTAGCATGAAAGCAGGGTTTTGGCGGCGATTTCTCAAAATCAGTTTCTAAACAGTTCTGGTCTTCTTGATTCTGCCTCCACTGGCGCAATATGTAATCGATTACGTAAAAAGAGCGATTTGCAGGTCTTATGATGAGGTAGCCGGGTGAAAAGTATGTGTTTATCTAAAAGAAAGCCCAGCAGCAGACAGTTGGTGGGTAGAGGATGAAGCGGAAGTACTTATGTGCAGAGGTATGCTTAAGTAACTGCCTGTTTCAGGCCTGCTTTTGAGGGAACGGCACAAAAAGGCCGAGGTAGGTCTTCTACCTCGGCCTTTGAATAAATTAGAATAAGGAAAGTGCTGGAGGGTGTTACCGCAACGGCTTGATCCAGTAGCTGTATTGGTGGGCTTTGTAGGGCAGGCGGTACTCTTCTAAAGGCTGGCTGCCCCAGCTGTCAATGCCCTGCATGCCCGTTTGCTGCAAATCAATGTGCAGGTAGGTGCGGTCGCGCTTCACCAGCTCGCCGGAGTGGTACTGTTTCTTTTCCTGCTCCGGGTCTAAGTCATCTAAACTATAGGGCACCGCCGAGAAGTTGAGCAGGCTATCCGCGAACTCTATTCTGAGGCCATCGCCTTTCTTGTTTGTGAACGTTGCCCAGCGCACGTCAGATTTGTTCCCGCTTTCCTGCGGACGGGCGTACGGGAAATACTGCTCATTCAGGTGCTGCTGGTACTGGCCCACAAAGGAGGCAGTCTTTCTGTCCCAGTAGTTCTCCCAGGGGCCGCGGCCGTACCACTGGATGTTGTCCAGCGCTTTGTCTATCTGCAGGTCGTTGCCCACGCGCAAGAGCAGCTTGTGGTTGCCTTTGATAGGCTTGATCTGGTTGTCTACCTTCACGGTGCCGTCTGGGTGCACGGTGAACACCTGCTGGGTGAGGGCATCTCCGTTTACCAGCTCTTTTTCAAAAGTGACCTGGTATCCCTGTGGGGTTTTGCTGTGCGTGGCCTTCACCAGTTTGCCGCCGTCATAGGCGTTGCGCCACATGCGCATAGACTGGTTGAACCGGGCCCCAATGTCATTGTCAGTAGGCGCGCGCCAGAAAGAAGGGGACGGTCCTTGCAGCAGCAGAGGCTGGCCCTTTAATACGTAGCTGCTCAGGGTGCCGGTGGTTTGGTCAAAGGTGATGGTAAAGTCTTTTCCGGTCAGTACCACCTTGCCGTCTTTCTCAGCTACCTGCAGGTTGCCTTTGCCCGCCGTGGCGGTGAAAGGAGCAATGGTTGGGCTCAGGGAGAACTGCTCCGCGGCCTGCTCGTAGCCTTTGTCTAAGAAGGGCTCTGCCTGTTTCAGGCGGTAGCGCACGTTCAGGAAATACTCATGGCCTGGTTTCTGGCTTCTTTTGATAGGCAGCGCCAGGGTCATGCTCTGCTGCGGGGCTGCCTTTAATTCCTGCACCACGCCCTTCTCCACCACCTTGCCGTTCTCCACCAGTTCCCAGTGCAGCTGGAAATTACCCAGGTCTCGGAAGAAGTAGCCGTTCCTTACCTCCAGTTGGTGGTTTCCGGTGTGTTTGGTCTTGATGTGCTGGTAGACTTTCTTCACCTCAATGGCCATGGGGGTCAATTGCCGGTGGGCCGTGACCACGCCTTTCACGCTGAAGTTGTTGTCACTGATGTTCTCGTCTACCGGTCCGCTCAAGGGGAAGTCTCCGCCGTAGGCCATGATGCGCTTGCCGTTTTTCACGGTGTCAATGGCCTGGTCTATCCATTCCCAGATAAAGCCTCCCTGCAGGTTGGGCTGCGACTCAATCACGTCCCAGTACTCCTGGAAGTTGCCCAGGCTGTTGCCCATGATGTGGGCGTATTCACTCATGATGAGCGGGCGGTCTGGGTTGCTCTGGGCGTATTTGACCATCCAGTTAGGGTGGGGGTACTGCGGCACGATCATATCGGTGTTGTAGTCCCACTCGGCCCGTTCATACTGCACCGGGCGGTAATCCTGCTTCTTGAGCCAGTCATAGGCCTCGTAGAAGTTCACGCCGTTGCCGGCCTCGTTGCCCAGGGACCAGGTCACCACCGAGGTGTAGTTCTTGCTACGGGCGTACATGCGGGCAATACGCTCAAAGTGGGCGTTGCGCCATTCTTTCTTGTTGCCCAGGGTGTACTGCAGGTCATAGCCAATGGCGTGCGACTCAATGTTGGCTTCCTCCACCACGTAGAGGCCATACTCATCGCAGAGTTCCATCCAGTACGGGTGCGGCGGGTAATGGGAGTGCCGGACGGCGTTCACGTTCAGCTTCTTCATCATCTCCATGTCTTTGCGCATGTCTTCGCGGCTGAGGGTGTGGCCTTTGGTGGCGTTGTGCTCGTGGCGGTTCACGCCCTTCAGGAAAACGCGCTTGCCGTTCACCAGGAAGTTCTTGTCTTTGATCTCTACTGACCGGAACCCGAGCCGTTGGGGCACCACCTGCACTACCTGGCCTTTCTTGTCTTTCAGGGTGATGTACAGGGTGTAGAGGTAGGGCAGCTCCGCAGACCAGGTCTTCACGTTAGGCACGGTCTTGCTGAAGGTCACGTCCGTCTTGTAGTTACCCAACACGCGGCCCTGGGCCTTGTCGGTGAAGACAGATTTGCCCGCGGCGTCTACCAACTCAATTTCCACGGCGAAGGTGTCTGCTTTGCTGTGCAGGGTCTTCTGGTCTATCTTGTAGTTGTTGATCTCAGTGGTCAGATTAAAAACACCGTGAGTGTAGGTGGGGTCAAGGGTGGCCACCGCTTTGAAGTCCCGGATGTCCAGCTTGGGTGTGGCGTAGAGGTACACGTCCCGCTCAATGCCGGAGATGCGCCACATGTCCTGCGACTCCAGATAGCTGGCATCGCTCCAGCGGTACACCTGCAGGGCCACCAGGTTTTCGCCGGGTTTCACGTACGGGGTGATGTCAAACTCCGCGGCCAGCTTGCTGTCTTCGCTGTAGCCTACTTTCTCGCCGTTTACCCAGATATAGAACGCTGATTTCACCGCCCCCAGGTGGATGAACACCTGACGGCCGTTCCAGCTTTGCGGCAGGGTGAATTTCTTGCGGTAAGAGCCTACCGGGTTGTTGTCTTCCGGTATGTCATGCGGAGGGTTCAGCTTACCGGCCCGTTTGGCATGGCCGGCAAATTCCGTGGGTTGGTTTACATAGATGGGCAGGCCATACCCGTTCACCTCCCAGTTGGCAGGCACCTGGAAGTTATCCCAGCCAGTGTCATTGAAGCCGGTCTTGTAGAAGTCAGTAGGGCGTTTCCTGGGGTCTTGCACCCAGTTGAATTTCCAGGTTCCGTTGAGGGTGAGGAAGTAGTCTGACTTTTCTTTTTGGCGTTGCTCGGCCAGTTTCCGGTTTTCAAAGGCGAACGAGGCCGCCCGCATGGGCATTCGATTCAAAGAGACAATCTCAGGGGTGACTACCTCTGGAGGCAATTGTTGGGCATATGCGCCACTAAGCCAGGAGAGGGCAAAAAAGAGGGTGAGAAATTTACGCATGGGGTAAGGGGTGAGATAAAGAGTGTTTGTTAGAAAGCAGGGAGCGCCTGCCGTGGGTGTATGGGCGTGAAATAGAATGAACGTGCATAACCAGAGGCTCGCCCCTGTGGTAACTTATAGAAAGACTCTCATTGACTCCTTTTCGCTAGCCGTTGGGTTCCTTGCCTAAGGCTTAAGAACTTACCAGGTAAAAGGCCTGATGAATCTTTTTGATTTAAGCGAGTAAGTTTATAATATTTTTATTTAATTGCCTAAACTTTTAAAAAAAAGGAGAAAATGTAGTGCATTTCTTTTTTACTATAAGTAAATAGCTCTAAGCAGCAAAGCGCTGCCATTGGGTTTGGAGTAGTATTGGCAGTAGATGGATTTCTGTTTTGCCCCTGTTTCACAGAAAACGCCGGTAAAACACAGTTTCCAACTCTGGCCACCTGCTTTTCTGACTATGGGTAAATTGCCTGCTGCCCTTTCCTTGTCTTACCGCCTATTCTTTCATATATGCGCACCTTTCACCTCCAAATGCCCCAGCTCTGCCTCGCCCTGTTTCTGTTTTGCGGGTCATTTTTAGGAAACGGGACCCAAACCCTGGCCCAGGGCAAGAAGAGCTCCTACGTCAAGCCGAACATCATTTTCATCTTAGCCGATGACATGGGGTATGGCGACCTGGGCAGCTACGGCCAAACCAAGATCAAGACCCCTCACCTGGACCAACTGGCCGCGGGCGGAAGGCGCTACACCCAGTTCTATGCCGGTTCCACGGTGTGCGCTCCTTCGCGGGCGGCACTTATGACGGGGCAGCACACCGGGCACACCTACATCAGGGGCAATGGCGAAGTACCCCTGCCCCCCACGGAAGCATCGCTCCCCATACTCCTCCAGAAAAGCGGCTACCGCACGGGCATGGTGGGCAAATGGGGCTTAGGCCTCAAAGGAACAACGGGCGCCCCTGAGAAGCAGGGCTGGGATTTCTTCACCGGGCACCTGCACCACCTGGAAGGCCATTTCCAGCAGGCAGACTCGCTGTGGACGCTGCGCGAGGGGAAATCCCAGAGAATAGCGGTGGCCAAAGACGTCTACCTGAATGAACTGTTCACCCAGGAGGCCCTGCGGTTTGTGGACGACCAGCAAAAGAGCCCGTTTTTCCTGTACGTTTCCTACACCTTGCCCCATGCTGAGTTGCGCGTGCCGGACCGGTACCTGCAGCCGTACCTCACCGCTGAAGGCCAAAGCGTGTTCGCGCCAGAGAAAGCCCACCCTGCGGGCCAGCACTACCGGGCGCAGCCCTTCCCCAAGGCCGCCTACGCCGCCATGGTCACCAGCATTGACGACTACGTGGGGCAAATCCTGCGGAAGCTAGAGGAGCGCGGCCTCACAGAGAACACCCTGGTCATCTTCACCAGTGATAACGGAACCCACGTGGAAGGAGGAAGAAAGATGGAAGATGCTATGCAGGTATTCCAGAGCAGCGGCCTGTTGCGCGGGGTGAAGCGGGACCTGTACGAAGGAGGCATCCGGGTGCCGTTCCTGGTTTCCTGGAAGGGGCACGTAAAACCCGGAACCACCAGTACCTATCTAGGCGCCTTCTGGGACATCTTGCCCACCTTCGCTGCCCTGGCGGGTGCCCCCACGCCGGCCGGAATAGACGGACTGTCGTTCCTGCCAGACCTGTTGGGCAAGAAAATGAAAAAGCAGCACGAGGTGCTGTACTGGGAGTTCGGTGAAGGCGGCTTCAAGCAGGCCGTCAGGAAGGGCGACTGGAAGGCCATCCGGTTCTACAAAGACGGCCGCCCCACCCGCACCGAACTGTACCGCCTGGACAAAGACCTGGGTGAGAAACAGGATCTGGCAGCCAGCAATGTCCAGAAAGTAAAGGAAATGGAAGCGCTCATGGACCAGCAGCACACCACGCCCCAGAACAGCCTGTTCCAGATCAAGTAAATCGCAGGCAGAAGTCTGACCCTTTGTTTCCGGGCCATTTTTGAGAATAGCCCGGGAAACGGAAAATACCCAGCGGCCCGCCAGGAGAACCCAAAGAGACGGGTTTCCTGGCGGGCCGCTTTGGTTTCTGCGAACCAGCGACTATGCTTCCTGGCTTGGTTTTCTGGTAAAACAGCTCCGGGCCTCAGCTACAAGAAGGGCGTTTCCCGCCTGTTTTCTAGATCCAGGAAGAAAAGAGATAGGCGGGGTTAGTTACCTTTTTCATCTACCGGAATGAAGCCCTTCTCTAAGCGCTTTCCTGCTTTTATTTGATAAGCCCCATCAGCATGGTAAAACCTCCTCTTTGGCCCATCTCTGCTTGCTTCTTTAACTTATCTTGAGGGTGAAGTGAGTCACTAAAGCAATTCAAAATTAGGAAAGCTAGAGCTCCTCTAGTGGTAAATTATTGGCGACTTGATAAACAAAGTCTGCATAAAACCCTATTTTTAAAAAGTAAACCTGGAACGGATTCAAAGATGGTACTAGGTTATGGTACAGCACAAGCTGCCGGTAAACCTTCAGGAAAACAGACACGCCAGATGAATGGAACTATGAACCGGATCTCCTTTTTCCTGCTGGTCTGTTCGCTGGCCTTCTCCTGCCAGGTAGACCGGGGCACCATTTCTCAGACAACTTCCGGCACTCCCGCCGCCACTACTACCCAGGCCGTCACCTTCCGAAACCCCGTCATGCCCGGCGACTACGCAGACCCTTCTGTGGTGCGCGTGGGCAAAGACTACTGGGCCACGGCCACCTCTTCTGAGTGGGCGCCCCTGTTCCCCATTCTGCACTCCACCAACCTGGTAGACTGGGAAACGGTGGGCCATGTGTTCCCCGATAAATCGCCCGGTTGGGCCGAGGCGCACTTCTGGGCACCGGAGATCTCCTATGACAACGGCAAGTACTATATCTACTACACCGCCAAAAAGAAAGGCGGCAACCTGTGCGTAGGCGTGGCCAGCGCCACCAAAGCCACCGGTCCCTACACCGACCATGGCCCCCTGGTGTGCCAGGAAGTGGGTTCTATTGACGGTTTCCCCATCAGGGATGAAAAAGGCGAGCTGTACCTCATCTGGAAAGAAGATGGCAACAGCGTAGGCAAGCCCACCCCGCTCTGGGGCCAGCGCATGAACGAGGGAAGAACCGCCCTCACCGGCGAGAAGTTTGAGCTCTTCCGGAATGAGAAGGGTACCTGGGAAGGCGGCCTGGTGGAAGGCCCGGCCCTGGTGAAGCGCAACGGCTACTACTACCTCTTTTACGCCGGCGATGCCTGCTGCGGCCGCGCCTGCACCTATGGCGTAGGCGTAGCCCGGGCCAAAGACCTGCGGGGGCCCTGGGAGAAGGACCCTAAAAACCCCATCATGAAGAAAAACGAGACCTGGGCCTGTCCGGGCCACGGCACTGTGGTCACCGATGAGAAAGGCCGCGACTTTTTCCTCTACCACGCCTACAGCGCCAATGCTACGGTATACCCGGGCCGGCAGGGGCTGCTGGACGAGGTCATCTGGGGAACCGACGGGTGGCCCACCTTCCAGGGGAATGCCCCTTCCGTGACGGCGCTGGCTCCTTACCGTACCAACGCCAAAGACGAACTGGACATCCGGGATGAATTCACTACGCGCCAACTGGCTCCTACCTGGCAGTGGTTTGTGGAGCAGCAGCCAAAATATACCCTGCAATCGGGGCAGGGCGGGCGTTTGGTCTTGCAGGCCTCGCCAGAGAAGGTGGGAACGGTCTTGGGCAAACGCACCGTAGAGGCGGACTATACCGCTACGGCTGCCCTGCACCAGCGGCAGCTGGGCAGTGGGGTGGCGGCCGGCCTGGCCGCGATAGGAGATCCCAGGAATGCGGTGGGGGTTTGGGTGCAGAACCAGGAGATTTCCCTCTGGTCGGTGAAAGACGGCAAGGAAACAGTACACGCCAAAGTAGCGGCCCCGCCAGCTGACCTGCTTTACTTCAAACTCACTACTACCAAAGGCGACCAACTGCGCTTCGCCTGGAGCACAGACGGGTCCACCTGGACGCCCCTCCAGGAGGGAAACCCCATCAACGGGGATTTTCTGCCCCCCTGGGACCGGGGTGTGCGGGTAGGGCTTCTTGCCAAAGGCCCACAGGGGGCCACCGCGGCGTATGAGTGGTTCCGGCTGGAGCACTAAAATGTAGGCGGTACCCACCATTTTTCTGCAGAAATAACCAGCGGCGTTTGAAGCCTGTTTTCCAAGAAACAAACTTCAGACGCCGCTGCTGTTCAACTAGGGCGCAAAATAAACCTTGAAAGGCTGGCTTCTTCCACCAGGTCAGAAGGGTTGAAAATGGCAATGCGCCGCCGCTTTTAGGCTTCTTTCCCCAAAACGGGTGAAAAACGGGAATGTGGCTTAGGCCTCCATGCCTGCCGTGAGGTGGTGGTAATCTTTGATGACGGTTTTCAGGAAATCACGGTCGGTCAGGTGGGTTTGTACGCCCATGACCTGTTTGGCGCGGTCTGCGATGCTAGAGAGGAGAGCCTCGTTCTGGTGCTCTATGGCCTTGGCCAGAAGCTTGCGCATGAGGGCCATGTCCTGGTCTGAGAGGGCGGCCACCTCAGGGAACACCAACTGGTAGTCTTCCTCTAGTTGCACCTGAAAGGGGTTGCGTCTTTTCACGGTCGTGGTTTTGATCACGCTGGTGCCGGCGGCCAGGTCGCCCAGGCGTTGTCCCTTGCCCGTGATCACGATGGAGGCAATGGCCACAATGCCGTAAAAGGTGATATCAATAATCCGGAAAACCCACCGCAGCAGATAGTCTCCCACGCTGGGCGATTGGCCATTGAGCTTGATCACTTTGATATCTTTGGCCCTTTTGCCCAAGGTCTGTCCGTTCATGAAGATCTCACAGAGTAGGTCGTAGAACAGGTAGGGCAGCATGGCTGCTACCACGGCTACCACGATGGTGGTGGTACTGGGTGAAGAAGGGGCCAGCAGCGTGACAAAGGCCAGAATGCAAATCAACATCCACCCGAAACATACCACGGCATCAATCAGATACGCCAGTATGCGGTCGCCTACGCTGGCAATGGGGTACTCCACCTCCACGTTCTGCGTGGTCCTGATCTTGAGGGTGTCCATTTAAAAGGGAATCTGCTTTAATTACTTCTCTAAGTTAGATATATTTGGAAGAACACAAAAGCACGAGGCATGCGCGAGGCCGCTTTCATCAAACAGAACGCCCAAAAATGGAAACGGTACGCTACAGAGCCCACGGCCAACCCAGATGAACTGGCCAACCGGTTCATTGAGCTCACCGACGACCTCTCGTTCGCCCGCACCTTCTACCCCCAGTCAGACAATACCGAGTACCTCAACACCCTCACGGGCAAGGTGCACCAGGCCATTTACCGCAATAAGAAAGAGAAAGGCAACCGCTTTGTGCTTTTCTGGAAACAGGAGCTGCCCTTGCTGTTTCTGCAGTACCACCGGCAGCTGTTCTTCTCCTTCCTGATTTTCCTGGCCGCCTGTTTCATAGGCGCTATCTCGGCCTCGCAGGATGACACGTTTGTGCGCCTCATTCTGGGCGACAATTACGTGAACCAGACCCTGGCCAACATCAGGAAAGGTGATCCCATGGCCGTCTACAAGCAGACCGGGGAGACCAGCATGTTCCTGATGATCACCATTAACAACATCAAAGTAGCCTTCACCGCCTTTGTCATGGGGGCGCTGCTGTCTGTGGGTACCTTCTGGATCCTGCTGCAAAACGGCATCATGCTGGGTGCATTCCAGTATTTTTTCTATAAACAGGGGATCTTGGCCACCTCGGTGCTTACCATCTGGATCCATGGCACCCTGGAGATCTCCGCTATTGTGATTGCCGGTTGCGCGGGCTTTGTGATGGGCAACAGCCTGCTCTTCCCCAAGACCTTCTCCCGGATGGAGTCTTTCCGGCGCGGGGCCAAAGACGGCCTCAAGATAGTGGTGGGGCTGGTGCCCATCTTCATTATGGCCGGCTTCCTGGAAGGTTTTGTGACCCGCCACACTGATATGCCGCTGTACGCCAGCCTGTCCATCATTCTGGGGTCTGCCGCGCTCATTGTGTTTTACTTTATCTATTACCCTTATTGGCTGCAGGCCAAAGCATCTGATGAAAGACCAGTTGATTGAGTTGCGCGAAGAGCGGGACCTGGGGCAGAAACTGAACGCCACCTTTGCGTTTCTGCGGCAGAACTACAGACCGCTCGCCCGCTGTATTCTGCTGTACGTGGTGCCCTTCGCGCTTCTGGCGGGTATCTTCTCGGGTATTTACCAGAGTACCCAGCTGGCAGAACTGTCAGGGAATGTGCGGTATGGTTCTCTGGGGGCTTATGCCTTTGCTTCTACCATAAACTCTGGCCATTATTGGGTAAGTATTTTCTTTACCCTGGTCAGCTTGGTGCTGCTGTGTATCACGGTGTATACCTACATGCTGGAGTACCTGGCCCAGGGCGGAAAGGTGGAAAATGTTGCTATCTGGGAACGTATCAAGGGGAACTTCATTCCCTTGCTGTATTCTGCGGTGGGCGCCGCAGTGATTTGCGGCGTGGCTGCCTTGCTGTTGGTGCTGCCGGGTATTTACGTGATGGTGCCCTTGAGTTTGTTCGCGGTGGTCATGCTGGCCGAGGAAGTCAATTTCCTGGATGCCCTGGAACGCTGCTTCCATCTGGTCAAGGGCCGGTGGTGGGCCAGCTTTGGGTTTCTGTTGATCACGTTCATGCTGCAGGGCATCATTGGGTTTGCCGCCTCCTTGCCCGCCCTGGTGGTATACGTATTCCGGATTCTGCACCTGCCCGGCGGCGAAAGCGACCTGCTCCTGATTCTGGCCAGTTCCTTCACCACTATTGTAGGCCTGGTCTTGTACGTGATTGCCATTACCGCCATCGGGTTCCTGTATTTTGACCTGGTGGAGCGCAAAGACGGGCTGGGCCTGCTGGAGAAGGTAAACCAGATAGGCGGCCCGGCCAGCGGATTTTCAGACATTCCCCAAAACCAGGCGTAAAACGTGCGGTCCACCATTCTCATCTTCCTGCTGCTGTTCTGGGGCAGTTTCCTGGCCTTCGCCACGGGGGCGGTGGTGCCGGTACCATCTTCGGCCGCACCACCTCGTTTAGAGGTGCGCCACCCAAACCCGCAGCGGCTGCAAGCCCTCCGGGAGAAACGGGAGTTCCAGTACCAACAGGATGTCAGGCCAGACAGATCGCTCTGGGAGCGTTTCTGGCGCCGGATTGGGAAATTCCTGTCTAACCTGCTGGCGGGTACTTCTTACCAAGGTTTCTGGAAATACGTAGTATACGCCATCGCCATCGGGACCACGGTATTTGTGGTGCTCAAGCTGTTGCAGGTGGATTTCACCGGCCTTCTAGGGCGCAAGGCCGCCCCTGCCGCGCTGGCCTATGAGACCTACCGCGAGAACATCCATGAGATAGACTTCCAGACCCTTCTGGAAGAGGCCGAGGCGCAGGGCGATTACCGGCGGGCCGTGCGGCTCCACTACCTGCGTACCCTCAAAGCCCTCACCGACCAGGGCCTCATTGACTGGAGGCCCGGGAAAACGAACCGGAGCTACGTCTCTGAGATTCCCCAGGGCCCTTACCGGAAGCCCTTTGAGCGTCTTACCCAGTCCTTTGAGTACGTGTGGTACGGTGGGGCAGGGGTTGACCAGCCCACCTTTGAGGCGGTGCGGCGGTTGTTCCATGATTTCAACGGTTCTTTACCAAAAGCAGCATGAAAGGATACCGCTTCTACGCCCTGCTGCTAGGGGTGCTCTTCACCGGTTTTGTGGTGGTGGAGTATTACCGGCCCAAACCTATTGACTGGAAAGAGACCTTTTCCAACAAAGACAAGATTCCGTACGGCACCTACGTACTCTTTGACCTGCTGCCCGACCTGTTCCCCGGCCAGCCGGTGACGCCCGTGCGGTTGCCGGTGATGAACCAGGTAGAAGAGGAGGCTTCCCAAAAACAACCCACCAATTACGTGTTTGTGAACGCCTCTTTCCGGGTAGACTCGCTGGACCTGCGGGCCCTACTGACGTTTGTGGGTAAAGGGAATAACGCGTTCATCAGTGCCCATTCCTTTTCCCGTCGGCTGCAGGATACCCTGGGCTTCACCACGGAAACCTCGCCCAAGGACAAAGGGGAGGCGCTGGGGCTCACCTTCACCCACCCGCAATTGCAGAAAAACAAACCCGTGCTCTATGCCTGGGCCAAGGTGAACCACACGCTGGTCATAAAGGCCGGCACCCAGGCGCGTGTGCTGGGGCAGAACACCACCGGTGACGCCAACTTCGTGCAGATCCCCTTCGGGAAGGGCAGTTTCTTTCTGCACTCAGCGCCTATGGCCTTCACCAATTACCACGTCCCTGCCCCTACGCAGACCGCCTACGCCTCCCAGGCGCTGTCTCATTTGCCGGTGCAGGCCGTCTGGTGGGATGAATACCAGAAGCAGGGACCGGTGGGGGACAAATCGGTGTTCCGGGTGTTGCTGAGCCATGAGCCGCTGGCCTGGGCGTATTACATCACGCTGGCTGGGTTGCTGTTGTTTGTGCTGTTTGAGAGCAAGCGCACCCAGCGTATTATTCCGGTCTGGGAGAAACCCCGCAACACCACCCTGGAGTTTGTGCGTGTCATGGGCAACCTGTATTTTAACTACCGTGACCACGGCGTCATTGCCGAAAAGAAGATCAACTACTTTCTGGAGTACCTGCGCCTGCACTACCATGAGACCACCAACGTGCTGGACGAAGAACTGCAGGAGCGGGTAGCGGCCAAGTCTGGGGTTGCGCTATCGGCCGTGGCCGAGCTGTTCCGCCTCATCCACTACGCCCGTGCGGTTGACCGCCTGAAAGAACAGCCCTTGTGGCAACTGAACAAACATTTGGAAAGCTTTTACCGGCAAGCCAGCCGCTAACCTACTATATGGAACCACAAGAAGACACCGCGTTAGACTTGAAGCCCACGGCCAATTTCTCGGCCTTGCAAGAAGCTGTAGAGCAGATCAAGAACGAGCTCCGCAAACGGATCATTGGGCAGGAAGCCTTGATAGAACTGTTGCTGGTGGCCCTGCTGGCCGAAGGGCACGTGCTCATTGAAGGGGTGCCGGGTATTGCCAAGACCTTGACCGCCAAACTGCTGGCCCGCACCCTGGCCGTAGATTTTAGCCGCATCCAGTTCACCCCAGACCTCATGCCCTCTGACGTGCTGGGCACTTCTGTGTTCCACCCGGGTACGGCCACGTTTCAGTTCAAGCAGGGGCCCATCTTCTCCAACATCGTTCTGATTGACGAGATCAACCGCGCCCCGGCTAAAACGCAGGCCTCGTTGTTTGAGGTGATGGAAGAGCAGCAGATCACCCATGACGGTACCCAGTACAACCTGGATGCCCCGTTCATGGTGCTGGCTACCCAAAACCCCATTGAGCAGGAGGGAACCTACCGGCTGCCCGAGGCCCAACTGGACCGGTTCATGTTCAAGGTTCTGGTGCAGTACCCGTCATTAGAGGAAGAAGTGGCCATTCTGGGCGTACACCACCACCGGCCGTCGGCGCAGCAGGGCCTGGAGCAGGTGCAGCCCGTACTTTCTGCCGCTCAAATCTCCGCCTTGCGGGAGCAGGTGCAAGGGGTACATGTGGCGGCCAACGTGCTGGAGTATATTGCCCAACTGGTGGTGCAGACCCGGGCGAACAAGTCGCTGTACCTGGGGGCTTCCCCGCGGGCTTCACTGGCTTTGCTGAGCAGCGCCAAAGCCCTGGCCGCCCTGCGTAACCGCTCGTTCGTGACCCCCGAAGACGTGCAGGAACTGGCCCCGGCGGTACTGCGGCACCGGATCTTGCTTACCCCGGAACGGGAGATGGAAGGCGCTACCCCAGATGATGTAATCAAACAGATTATCCAGAAGATTGAGGTGCCCCGGTAACGATGATCCGCTTCGCTGCATATTTTGCTCTTTTCCCCTTGAATCGGCAGACATGCCTTACATCAATAGATACGCATTCCGTGCCCCTTCAAAGGGGTAGGACAAGGCGTCTCAAAGAGCAATAAACCTCTACTGCCAAGCTGAAACATCCAGCCTGTTTTTAACCCGTTTTCCCTGAATCAACCCTAAAACGCCGTTCACCTGAAAGCCCTGATAGCCTTCTTCCACCGCCTCTATTTCACCAGGTACTTTTTCTACGCCGTCTCTGCGGTGGTGGGCTTGTTTGTGCTGTCCTTCTTTTTCCCGGCGTTCCTGTTTCTGGTGAAGGTGCTGTTGGGGGTGCTGGTGCTGTGCGTGCTGTTGGACTTGGTGGCCTTGTTCCAGCCCCGGCAGGGGATCATGGCCTCCCGCAGTATGCAGGAGAAACTCTCCAACGGTAGCGAGAACCCGGTGTACCTGTACGTAGAGAACCATTATGCCTTCCCGGTACGGCTGGAGGTGCTGGAGGAATTGCCGTTCCAGTTCCAGAAGCGCGATGCCAGCTTTGCCGTGCAGGTGCCCCGCGGCGAGACGCACGTGATCGAGTACCAGTTGCGGCCGGTTCGGCGCGGGGTGTATTCCTTTGGGGCCACCAACGTGTTGGTGAACGGCCCTTTGCAACTGGCGCGCCGCCGGTACCGGTTTGGGCAGGGGCAGGAGGTGGCGGTGTACCCGTCGTTTATTCAGATGCGGCAGTATGAATTGTTGGCCGCCTCGCAGCACCTTTCAGCCATGGGCATCAAAAAAATGCGCAAGGTGGGGCACAGCGCCGAGTTTGAGCAGATCAGGTCCTACGTGCCCGGCGATGACCCGCGCACCGTCAACTGGAAAGCCTCGGCGCGCAAAGCCGAACTGATGGTGAACCATTACCAGGACGAGAAAGCACAGCAGGTATATTGCCTCATAGACAAGGGGAGGGTCATGGAAATGCCTTTTGCCGGCCTGAGCCTGCTGGACTACGCCATCAACGCCACCCTGGTGTTATCTAATGTGGCGCTGCGCAAGGAAGACAAAGCGGGCCTGATCACCTTCTCTGACCAAATCAGTTCTGTGTTGCCCGCCGAGCGCCGAACTTCCCAGTTGCAGAAGATTCTGGAGGTGCTCTACCACCAGACCACCAAGTTCCAGGAAACGGATTTCCAGCGGCTGTACGTGACCGTGCGGAGCAAGATAAAGCAGCGCAGCCTGCTGCTGCTGTTCACCAACTTTGAGACGCTCAACGGGGCCCAGCGCCAATTGCCGTATCTGCGCAAACTGGCCCGGCACCACCTGGTGCTGGTGGTTTTCTTCGAGAACACAGAAACCAATGACTTGCTCGCCAAACCGGCCCAGGACCTGGAGGAGATTTATCTTAAAGCCATGGCGGAGAAATTCGCCTATGAGAAGCGCCAGATTGTGAAGGAATTCACTGCGCACGGCATCCATTCCATCTTAACCCCACCCGACCAGCTCACCGTGAACGCCATCAACAAATACCTGGAGTTCAAAGCGCGGGGGCTGCTGTAAAACCAATGGTTCAGGAAAAAGCCCTGGCTTCCAAACCCTCCCTTGGCTTATCTACAGTAATCTTCAGGGAACGGGGCTTTGGTTCCAAGCACCTGCTTGCTTGTCAGCCGATTCCACGGCGTTTTCTTAAAAAGGAGGGGAAATCAGCGAAAGGTCAGCTGGTTTAAATCAAGTCAAAGGCCCGCGCGTACTGTGACAGCTCAAATGACGAATGGGCTCCCAGTTTGGTTTTGATGTTGCGGCGGTGCGTGTTCACGGTTTTCTCTGAGATGAACAGTTCCTCGGCTATTTCCACGGAGCTTTTCCCTAAGGAGACGTGTTTCAGGATCTCGCGCTCCCGGAGGCCCAGTTGGGCGAATTTCTGGTAATGCAGCCGCAGGAACGAGTTTTCCTCCAGCAGCCGGTTAACCTTGGCGGTGATGTGGTGCATGGGGTCCAGGCAGATGGCCAGGGAGATGGTGAGCAACGGGAGGCCTTCCTCGTCGCGCATGAAGATCTTGATGGTGCTCAGGTGCAGCATCCAATCTTCCTGCTCCTGGAACCGCACCTGTTGGAAAAAGGAGATGATCTCGTCTTCGTCGTTCCTGGTAAGCAGGCCATGGAGCAGCTTAGGAACATAGTCTGCGGACTCTATGGGATTGAAAAAGCGGGAATGGAACTCCCGGCCCATCTCCTGCAACTGGTCTAGCGTGACCCCGATTTGCTGCAATCCCCTGGCCGACATATACTCCACAGAAAGGTTGTTCCTGATGTTGTGGACCACCACCACTCCTGGCAAGTGATCGGCTATTGCCGCTATGGTTGCTATCCTCTCTTTGATTCCCTGCTGAAGACACAATGATTGAGGATCTTTCATGCTGCTCTTCCTTTTATTAAGTTCCTGAGGTACAAAGAAGGGATTTAATATAATTTAATCAAAGTAAATTTATAATTTATATGCGAGATAAACCTTGAAAATACCTGTTTAAGAGGCTTTTTCTGAAAAATGCATGTTTTATGGCCTATCCTTTATGGTGTCTGTGCAGGTAAGGGTAAAATGACCAGTGAAGCTGAATCTTTACTTATATTTTTAAAAGAGGAACTGCTTAATAAAGCAGTCATCAGATATAATAAAATTTATATATTAAATAATAAACAGTACTGAGTCAAAGGTTTAACCAATATAGTCTTTAGGAGGAAGGTTTGTCCTGTCTGGATAGAGGAGGTAGAATACCGGTCACGAAGAGCTCCCAGGCAGATGGGAGGCCACCTGAATTATCGGTTCCAAACTTAGCGTGACGAAAGTGCCGTATGCTAGGGCCTTAGTCAAACCAATGCTGCCCTTTCAGAACAAGTTCAAAGGTGATGGAAGGGTTGAAAAGGAAACGGCGTAAAAAAAAGCCACTCCCAGTTTTTACTTGTAGTGGCTCTTTTTTATGCTCCTTTTGGTCCTGGCCAATGAATCCTTAAGAAACCGAAAGCAGGAAAGGCCTAAATTCCATTATAAAGGCAGGAAAACGCTGTTTCTGGGCTGTTTAAAAAGGGTGGTTTTTTTTGCAAAAGCCGGGTCTGCCTACCTGGCACAATAGTCTAGAACTATGGTGCACTACTCTTCTTTCTGTTTAAGCAAATGGTCTACATTGGCAATGCCTAAGCCTGCCAATACGCGGGTTTGAACGGTTAAAGCGCCAATTAAGCGCACCTCTGGTTGTGGCCATTTCCTGATCAGGGTAGGAATGGCCAGAATGCCCGCCTCTTCGGCTTTGTCTGGGTGTTCCTGAATGTCAATTATCTCAAGCTGGAAATCACCGGGGAAGTATTTTTTAAGGATAGCATTTAAATTTTCTTCAGCGCCTACAGAGGTAGTGCTGTTTCTATTTATATACAGTTGTATCCAATAATTAGTCATTATTTCTTCATCTAGGGCCTTCGCAGTTTCTCTCAGACCAATGTTGTCTCTCAATAAGAGAGCCTGGCTAGGCTACTATTGGGGTATGTGAGAGCAGGCCGCTTATGCCGGTAATGGGTTGGCCAATCTGCATTCCTTCCGCGTCAATTAAAATCCGCCGTATAGAGGCGTCATGTCTGGAGCCACGCATCTTGAGCACCGTGATACTCCGTTGCATTTCACCGGTCAGTTCCACGTATCTCAATAGAATGATGGTATCTGTGATGGTGGCAATGTCTCCTTCCGTGATAGAAGCGCCGCCGGTGAGCATGTGGGTGGTGGCGGTGAACAGGGTGGTGATTCCTTCGTGCTTCAGAAAATTAGTGAGCGCCACCACAAACTCCTGAAACCCCTTCTCTGACGGATTCCGGGTCAAGGCCGAAATGCTGTCAAGGGCAATGCGGTCAGGTTTGAACTCTTTGATAAGCTCCTGGATGGAGATCAGGTGATCTTCCAGGGAGGAAACCTCCGGATACGTAGAGACCACCTTCAGGAAACCATCTGCCTCCAGCTGCTCCAGGTCCTGGCCCCATCCTTGGGCGTTTCTGAAAATCTGCTCCTTGCTTTCTTCAAAAGCCAGGAGCAGGCTGCGCTCTTTTTTCTCTTTGGCGCCGTTTATGAAATTAGCGGCCAATAACGTTTTGCCTGCACCGGTGGCCCCAGAGACCAGGATAATAGAACCTTTGAAGAAACCGCCGCCACACATTTGGTCCAGTTCCGGTACCCCAGATGATACGCGCAGGTTGGAGGCGTGCTGGGTTAGCTTCATGGCTGAGATAGGAACGATCACAATGGCATGGTGGGGAACAATGGTAAAAGGGTTTTCGCCTTTCACGTGGTTGCTGCCCCTGAATTTGAGGATCTCAATGGTGCGCCTGCGCCGCTCATTGGTGAGTACATTGCGCAGAATCATGACATTGTCGGCCAGGAACTCTTCCACCCCGTACCGGGAAATGGAACCATATTCCTCTGTGCGCTCCGTGGTGATGAGGGCGGTGGCTTTCAGGCGTCTGAGCGTCATGGTCACCTTAGACATTTCCTGCCTGATGATGTTATGCTCAGGAAAGTGGGTGAAGATGCTGCCAATAGAGTCAATGACTACCCGCTGGGCATTGTTTTTAGTGATCGCCCTTTCCAGCCGTATCCTGAAAGCGCTTAAATCAAATTCACCAATGGTAATGACATCTTCTTCCTTGGGAGAGGCGTCTATAAACGTCCATTTCCCTTCAGACTCCCATTGGTCTATGTCCCAGCCAAACCCTTTCAGGTCATTCCTGATGTCTTCTACCTGCTCCTCAAAAGTCACAAATACCCCTTTCTGGTTGAACTTTAGAATGCCCATGGCCAG
This sequence comes from Rufibacter glacialis, assembly GCF_008271745.1. Taxonomy (GTDB): domain Bacteria; phylum Bacteroidota; class Bacteroidia; order Cytophagales; family Hymenobacteraceae; genus Nibribacter; species Nibribacter glacialis. Next base: position 27,541 of record NZ_VKKZ01000026.1, read on the forward strand.
AAACTGAGCGCCGAACAACGTTTTGGCGCTCCCAGAACTGCCAGCTAAGAGGGTGGTGCGGCCCACAGGCAAACCACCCTCTGAAATAAGGTCAAAGGCGTCAATACCTGTCTGAAGTTTGGGAATGCTCATAAATGGATGGCTAAAAGTGAAGGCTGGGGGTGAGGTGGCAAGGGGTAAACGGACTGGTTTGCCCGTGTCTGGAGGTAAAAGTAGGAAAGGAACGCCAATAAAAGAAAAGCAGCAGAATTTAGGGAAGCTTCGCAGAGAGGAGAACTGAGGAAAGAGGCTGCGCTTCCAGTCCGGGATTTTTGAAGAAGGGAGGGTTTTCTTTGCCTTGATAGAAAGGGGATGCTTTAAGTAAGTTATGCTAGGTTAGGCTAATAAAGGCCTCCAGAGATAAGTTCAGCCGCAAGGGGCAGCGTGTTTTTTAAAGGAGGGAGAGCTTAGGTGTGGGCAAGGGTAGTTTCTGTAGTAAGAATAAGGATGGAGGACCTGCTTTTAAGTTGGATTTTTAGAAAAAGGGCCTCTTAGGATTTCCCCTTGTTCTGATAACGAAACTCCTGAAAAGAGGAAGGAGATGTTTTCCCCAGTTTTTGTGTAACCCTCTTAGCAGAAAAGCCGGGTGTTTACCTAAAACCCTGTCTTCACCAACCTTTCCCATTGCCGGGAGTACATATCAGATCATGCATCTGAATTATCTGTCTAACTAAATAAACAGCATTCTTATGGGTATAACACTGGAACAGGCCGATAAGGCCATACGGGCAGCTCTGGAGAAGGCCCAGGAGTTGAACCTGAAGATGAACATCGCCGTGGTGGATGCCGGGGCGAACCTGACGGCTTTCGCCCGTATGGACGGTGCCTGGCTGGGCTCCATAGACATCGCCATCCGCAAGGCGAGAACGGCTCGGTATTTTGACATGCCCACCGGCGACCTGGGGCAAGCCTCGCAGCCGGGCGGTCCGCTCTACCACATAGAGCACTCCAACGGCGGACTCATTACCTTTCCCGGAGGGCTCCCGATCATGGGGGAAAACGGAGAGGTCATTGGAGCTATTGGGGTGTCTGGAAGCACGGTGGAGAATGACCATACGGTGGCCGAGGCCGGTAGGAAGGCCATTTCCTAACAATAGTGTGATCTGAGGTTATCTTCCTCTGGCAAGGCCCTTCAACTTGAGGGGCCTTTTTGTTTTTAACTGAATTGTAATAAAAGGCTATGGTAAATAGGCTGAACCAACGATTACAACTTATCACCTAGGACAGGGATGGTTCTGATGCGGCACCAGCTAAAGAGATAGTTTGGGGCTTTATGGTCCATTTCCCCCTCCAATAAGAATCTCCGTTTTGAGGTTTGGTTGCGTTGGACCTTTATACTTAGGTTTGGGTCAGGTTTGAACATGTTGTGTCCGTTACCTGGAAGCCAAGGGTAGGGAAGAGGCCGGCCGTGGCTCGTTGTTGAATAGGCTACCCAGCGTAATTCAACCCCATAAAATGCTACAGCGCAAAATGATTAAGGGGCAACCACCGCAGTAGTTGCCCCTTAAAGTTTTCTTCAATCTTTGCTGCCTATGTCACCGGAGAATGACAATTACCCTTTACTGCTTTAGAGCTGCTTGTTTACCCTGCCTGAAGCAAGAAATTATTAGGAAAGCCCTGGGAAGGGAGTTGTCAGATGCGGTCTGAGGTGTTGGCTTTTCCTGCCGGTTCAAAGTGCGTCGCTTGTTTGATGGTTTTCCCTTTCCCTTCGGCGTCCTCATAAGAGCGTTCCTCCACCTCTACTGAAAGGGTTTTTCCCTTCAACTCCTTCGTGTCTACCTCAGTTTTTTCTATCCCCAGGGCTTTCAGAAAGGAAGCCAGAATCGGCTGTCCCGGCTCGCTTAGGTAGAAGCGCTGATTCACGAAACCCTCCTCATTCTCCAGGCGGCAGTTGATAAAGGGGATATCCTTGTTCTCGCTCTTTCCTTCTTCCACCTCCGTTACCGTTACTACGTGACGGCCTTCCGCCAAAAAGGGCTTTTCTTCTATCTTCAGTTTCATATTCTTTTCCTTTTGTTTGCTAATAAAATACGCATATTAAGCCCATTGGTTACTGAATAATATTGAAAAAGCTTGTGGTTTGCTAATTCTTTTAGCTTTGTGAGGCTTGGCTTGGGTTCTCTTATGTTAGAGGAGTCATTATAGTGGAGTTGAGTCCTGCTCTATCCAGTACCTTGCTTTCCCGGTGGAGGGCTTCTGTAGGCAAATAAAAAAAGCCACTCACAAGTTTTATCTCGTAAGTGGCTTATTTCCAGCGCTCCCCCTCTTGGGCTCGAACCAAGGACCCCATGATTAACAGTCATGTGCTCTAACCGACTGAGCTAAGGAGGAGTTTATCATCCTAGGCGGGTAGCCTTAAATGATGATGCAAAAGTAGGGGCCGCAGGCGTAGTACGCAAGTGTTGAGTCAGAAAAATTTTATCTTTTTTGATAAGTCTCTGAAAATGAAACCAGAAAATTTCTGTTTACCGGCCACTTTTTGAAAAACAGTCGGTAAACCCTGGCTACTGCTCCTCTCCCCGTATCTGAAACGCCTTAGATCGCCTCAAACTGCCGCAAAAACCGGGCATCGTTCTCGGTGAATAGGCGCAGGTCTTTGATCTGGTATTTGAGCATGGTGATCCGCTCTATGCCCATGCCGAAGGCGAAGCCGGAAAACTCTTTGGAATCAATGCCGCAGTTCTCCAGCACATTGGGGTCTACCATACCCGAGCCGCCAATCTCTACCCAGCCCGTTTGCTTGCAGATGTTGCAGCCCTGGCCTTTGCAGATGTGGCAGGTAATGTCAATCTCGGCGCTGGGCTCGGTGAACGGGAAGAAAGAAGGCCGGAAACGGATCTTGGTGTCTGGTCCGAACAGCTCCTGCACAAAGTAATACAAGGTGTCTTTCAGGTCTTTGAAACTCACGCCGCGGTCTATGTACAGTCCCTCAAACTGGTGGAACATGCAGTGCGCCCGCGCCGAGATGGCCTCGTTGCGGAACACGCGGCCCGGCGACAAGGTACGGATGGGCGGCTTCTGGTGCTCCATCACGCGCACCTGCACGGTTGAGGTATGCGTGCGCAGCAGCATGTCAGGGTTTTTGCTCAGGAAGAACGTGTCCTGCATGTCGCGGGCGGGGTGGTTCTCGGGGAAGTTCAGGGCCGTGAAGTTGTGCCAGTCGTCTTCCATCTCGGGGCCTTCAGACACGTTGAACCCGATGCGCTCAAAAATACGGATGATCTCTTCGCGCACGCGCGACAGCGGGTGGCGGGCGCCCAACGCATGGGGAACCGGCGGCAGGGTGAAGTCAAGGCCGGCCAGGGCGTCTGGCGTGGCGTTCTGCTCCAGGGCTTCCTGGGCGGTGTCCAGTTTCTGCTGGGCCAGCTGCTTGAGCTGGTTCAGTTCCTGGCCTACCTGTTTGCGCTGCTCCGGCGCCACCGTCTTCATCTCGTCAAACAGGGCGGCAATCTGGCCTTTGCGGCTCACGTAGGTGTTCCGAAAAGCTTCCAGGTGCTCTTTGTTCTCTATAGCATAAGCCTCTACCTCTTGGGTCAGGCGTTTGATGTTCTCCAATAGCATGGCGCAAAGATAAAGAAGTAATAGAGATTGTGTACCGTTTTGTAGGCAAGACCTTCCGGCTGGGTTTTCGCCCGCGGGCGGAAGGCGCCAAGCACCATCCTTTTAGGCTAATTTTCTGAAAATCAGCCGTAAAATGCTTTCTTTGAGTCAGAGAATACGCTCAAAATTTGAAGTAAGATGGTAGGTAAACGGAATCAATTTCTTCATTCACCTACGGCAACCGGCCGTTCACCTACTTTCTGTGGGCCTTGGCCTACTTCCCGTTGTGCCACGACAAGCGACCCTCTACTTTTGGGACATACTTCAGAACAAGGTTATGGAAAATCAACACATAAAAAGAACCGGGAGCTGCCAGGGATGGGGAGGCACCACCACCCGAGGAGGCCGGGTAGCCGGTGGGTTGTTGGTGGTAGGCATAGGGGCTGTGTTGCTGGCCTACCAGCTAAACGCGATTGTGTTGCCGCGGTGGGTGTTCTCCTGGAAGGTCTTGATCATCGTGATAGGATTGATTTCCGGAATCCGGCATTCTTTCCGCAACCCGGGGTGGATCTTTCCGGTGCTCATTGGCGGTGTGTTCCTGCTGGAAGACCTGCTGCCGGGCGTCTCCATCAAGCGGTACATCTGGCCAGCCATTATCATGGCCGGAGGACTCTGGCTCATTTTCAAGCCCCGGCATCCGTTTGAGGAGAATTTCAGGAACAGAAGACCCATGGGAACCAGGTTCCGCGGACCCCAGCCTCCGCCCCAGAGTGCCCCCTACAACGCCACCGCCAGCCATGATGATTTTCTCAAAGCCACGGCCATCTTCGGGGGCATTAAAAAGAACGTTTTCACGAAAGACTTCAAGGGGGGGGACATTGTGACCTTCTGCGGCGGCGCCGAATACAACCTCACGCACGCTGACTTGCAGGGCGAAGTCATCATTAACATCAATGAGGTGTTCGGGGGAGTGAGCCTCATCATTCCGCCGCATTGGAAAGTGCGTTCTGAGGTGGTGACGGTGTTTGGCGGGATTGACGACAAACGAGCCTTTGTAGAGGCAGCCCTGGAATCTGACAAAGTATTGATCCTCAAGGGAACCGTGTTCTTTGGCGGTATTGAGCTCAAAAGTTATTAAACCGCTTACCTACCTGTCTTTCCACCTGTTTTCAAAAAGCTGTCTCGTGTATGTCTTCTCTTAAGGTGATTCTGCTGTACCTGGGTTGGGCCCTGCTTTGGGCGGTGGTGCAGACCCTGGTGATCCAAGAGGCCGGTTACCCGGTGGGCCTGGCCTGGAAAGACGCTTCCCTGAGCAGTGGCCTGGTGGTGGGCAGCGGCTACGTGATGTCTTTGGCGTTGCGCTTTTACCGGCCGGGGGGCCTACAGGTGGTGTACCTGATGGGCTGGAGCCTGGGGGTGGCCATGATCAGCTTGGTGCTTTGGGAAACAGGAATGGAGTACCTATTAAGTCCGCAGGAAGCGTATCTGGCTTTCGTAGAACAGACCTTTTTTGTGCGGCTGGCGTTTGCCTGGCTTATGATCCTGTTCATTGTGCTGCAGAACTGGCTCTGTTTCTACGCCCTTGAAAAGCAGGAAGCCGAGGAGCGAAAAACCGCCACCGAGAAACTGGCCCGCGAGGCGGAGCTGTTCAACCTGCGCCAGCAATTGCAGCCGCACTTCCTGTTCAACAGCCTCAATTCCATCAGTGCACTGGTGAAAACCCAGCCCGACCAGGCTAAGAAAATGGTGCAGCAACTCTCAGATTTCCTGCGGGGCACGCTACGCAAAGACGACCAGACCATGGTACCCTTGGCGGATGAACTGCAGCACCTGCAGATTTACCTGGAGATTGAGAAAGTACGCTTCGGGCACCGGTTGCAGACCCAGGTGGACTACCAGGAGGAGAGTCTCCCGCTGCAGTTGCCGTACCTGCTGCTGCAGCCCATTGTGGAAAACGCCATCAAGTTCGGGCTCTATGACACCATTGACGACATCCTCATCCAGATCACTGCCACCCGGCAGGACTCCCTGCTGGTCATCAGCACCCAGAACCCTTTTGACTCGGCGCTGCTGCAACACAAGCAGGGCACCGGATTCGGGCTGGAGTCTGTGCGCCGACGCCTGTACCTGTTGTACGCCCGCACAGACCTGCTTTCTACCCATCAGCAAGACAACGTTTTTATCACCACGGTTAAAATCCCACAGAAGCCATGATCAAGTGCCTGGTAATTGATGACGAACCTTTGGCCCGCAGCATTGTCTGCGAGTACCTGCAGAAGCACCCAGACCTGGAGATCGTGCAGGAGTGCAGCAACGGTTTCGAGGGCGTGAAAGCCATTCTGCAGCACCAGCCCGGTCTGGTGTTTCTGGACATTCAGATGCCTAAGATCAACGGGTTTGAGATGCTGGAACTGGTAGAGGCCGTGCCCGGCGTGATCTTCACCACCGCCTTTGATGAGTATGCCATCAAAGCCTTTGAGACCAACGCCGTAGACTACCTGCTCAAACCCTTCACCCAGGAGCGTTTTGACGCCGCTTTAAAGAAATGGCGGCAGAAACAGCAGCAGCCGGTACCGGAGGCAGCGGTGAAGGTGCTGGAGGAAGTCCCCGCCAAGCAGCCCGAAGAACAGGTGCGCATTGTGGTGAAGGTGCACAACGACATCCGGATCATTCCCGTGCACGACATCCACTACCTGGAGGCCTATGACGATTATGTGAAAGTCCATACGGCCTCTGGCTGCTACCTGAAGAAGAAAACCATGGGCTACTATGAGAAAACCCTGGAGAAGAGCAAGTTTGTGCGCGTGCACCGCTCGTACCTGCTGGCCCTGGACCAGCTCACCCGCATTGAGCCGCTGGAGAAAGAAACCCACGTGGCCCTGCTGCGCAACGGTACCCGCCTGCCCCTCAGCAAAACCGGGTATGCCAGATTGAAGGCCGTTTTAGGAATCTAACCGCTAAACGCAAATAAAAAAACAGAATTGTACCCTTTCTGCCGGGCCTCGGCGGAAGCCGGGTTTGCTGTGCCCTTTAGCACCCCTTTTTCCTAAACCAGCCCTGAAACAGGAAAAGCCGCAGCCAGGAATTCTCCTCTTCAACTTCCTGCCTGCAGCATTCGGGTTAGAAAAACGCTGGGAATAGTGCAGAGTTTAGGCGGTTTATTGGCTGCTTTTTTAGAAATCAAACGAATCTTATTTTGTTGTAATTCAATGTGTTAACATGATTTTTGTATTTGGTTTGGAAACTTTGGAAACACTGAATGTTTCCTTAGGTTAGGCCCAGAATCGTCGAAAAACCATGGAAACCAGAGACAGGATCCTGCACCAGGCCCGGGCCCTTTTCTTCCAGAAAGGCATCAAAGCGGTCTCCATGGATGACGTGGCGGCGCACCTGGGGGTGTCCAAGAAAACCCTCTACAAATGGTTCGCCAACAAAGATGAGGTGGTGCTGGAAAGCATGCAGCAGTACATCCAGGCGGTGGAAGGTACCTGTAGCCAGGCCATTGCGTCGGCGGCCAATGCCATGGAGGCCATGTTCCAGATTGTGGAGATGGTGCGGGACATCATGCGGCAAATGCACCCCAGCATTTTCTATGACCTGCAGAAATACCACCCGGCCGCCTGGAGGCTCTGGCAGGAGCATAAGAACAATTTCTTCCTGGAGCAGACCAAAGAACACATGCAGCGGGGCATCAGGGAAAAACTGTTCCGGGAAGACATAGACGTGGAGATCCTGGCCCGGCTGCGGCTGGCCGAGGTGGAGCTGGGGTTTGACTCAGAGAACTTCCCGGCAACTCAGTTTGACCTGCAGAAAGTACAGGTGGCGCTGCTGGAGCATTTCATTCTGGGCCTAGCTACGCTCAAAGGACATAAATTGGTGAACCAATACAAACAGATCATAGAAGACGAATAAGGTATGAAAAAGCGCATCTACGTCAGTTGGCTTCTGGTAAGCTGGCTGTTTTTCTTGCAGGCGCCCCATTTGGTTTCGGCCCAGGAACAAGCGTTTTCGTTGCCCCAGGCCATTCAGTACGCGCTCCAGAACCGGCCCAGCCTCAAAACGTTGCGCAACCAGGAACAGATAGACAAAGCCCGGGTGGGCGAGGTGCGGGCAACCGGGCTGCCGCAGGTGAACGCTGGGGTAGAGATCAACAACAACTTCATTCAGCAGAAGTCCATCGTGGATTTCAGCGAGTTCGGCGGAGCCTCGCAGCTCAACGACTTCACCATCACGCAGCAGCAGCTGAGGTCTGGGCAGGACATTGTCTTGTCGCCCTCTTACTCCGCACCCGACAGCGTGCCCGGGCCGCAGGCCATCACGTTCGTGCAGCCCTGGACGGGGGCGGCGGCCCTTTCTGCTTCCCAGCTGTTGTTTGACGGGTCGTACCTCATCGGCCTGCGGGCCGCCTCTACCTATACCCAGCTTTCTAAAAAGAATACCCAGCAAGGCGAGATAGAGGTGGCCGAACAGGTGAGCAAGGCCTATTACAGTGTGCTGGTGGCCGGGGAGCAGATCAAGCTGCTAGACCAGAACCTCCGGCGCCTGGACACGCTGCTGCGGCAGACCATCATCATGAACCAGAACGGGTTTGTGGAAAAACTGGACGTAGACCGCCTGCGGGTCAGCTACAACAACCTGAAGATAGACCATGACAAAGCACAGCGGCTGCTGGCGCTGAGTCAACAGTTGCTCAAGTTCCAGATGGGCTTTCCGCAGGCGCAGCCCATCCTGCTCACCGACCAGTTGAACGAGAACAGCCTGGCCACCGCCAAACCCATGGGCAACTACGCCGGGTTCGCGTACGGAAACCGCATTGAATACGGTATTCTGGAAACCCAGCGGGATCTGGCGCTTTTGAACCAGCGGAACATCAAAGCAGGGTACTGGCCGCGGCTGCTGCTCAACGCGAACTACGGCTACAACGGGGTGGGCAGAACGTTCTCGCGGCTGTTAGACGTGCGGGCGGGCGCCAATAACACCACCACCCGCAACTGGTTTGACTTCGGCGTGGTGGGCCTGAGTTTGCAGGTACCCCTCTTTGACGGCCTGCGCAAAAGTTACCAGGTGCAGCAATCCCGGATCCAGCTGGAGAACGTGAAGCTGGGCTTTGAACAGCTGCAGCAAGCCATAGACCTGGAGTTGCGGCAGTCAGACGTGACCCTGGAAAATACCTTGAGCGTGCTGCGGGCCCAGCGCCAGAACCTGGAACTAGCTGAGGAGATCGCCCGGGTCTCGCGCATCAAGTACCAGCAGGGCGTAGGCTCCAACCTGGAAGTGATCACCGCCGAGACCGACCTGCGGGCTGCCCAGACCAGCTATTACAGTGCCCTCTATGACGCCCTTATTGCCCAGGTAGACGCTGACCGGGCTACCGGGGCCTTACTCCTGAAATAACTTAAGAAGCCTCTTCATCTCATCTTTAGACTTATGAAAACGCATCTCATTGCCGGTTTTGTCGCCATGGCGCTTTTGTCTTCCGCCTGTGGCGAGAAAGATAAGTCGGCGCAACTGGCAGATCTGAAAAAGCAGCAGGCCGAACTAGCCAGCCAGATAACCCAATTGGAAACCGAACTGCAGAAGGAAGGCAAGGGCAGTGCCCCCATAGTAACCGCTGTGCCGGTGACGGTGGTAACCGTGCAGCCTGAGACATTCCGCCATTACCTGGAAGTGCAGGGCCGCGTGGACTTCGACCAGAACGTGATGGTAAGCCCCAAGGTGCCAGGCGTGCTCACCAGCCTGCGGGTAGACCCGGGAAGCCGAGTGAGCCGTGGCCAGACCCTGGCCACCATTGACGCCGGCCCGCTGGACCAACAGATAGCTGCCCTTCGCCCTAACCTGGATTTGGCCCGCACTATCTACCAAAAGCAGAAAAACCTCTGGGATCAGAAAATCGGCACCGAAATCCAGTTCCTGCAAGCCAAGAACAACGTGGAGAGCTTGGAGCGCCAGTTGGCTGCCATGCAGGCCGCGCGGGCTCAGTACATTGTGAAAGCCCCTATTTCGGGGGAGGTAGACCAGGTGGTGCCTAAGTCCGGGGAGGCGGTGGCGCCCGGTATGGGCATCATCAGGTTGGTGAATGCCAACAGCGGCAAGATCGTGGCCGAGGTCTCTGAGGCGTATGCCAGCAAGATCAGGAAAGGGGATGAGGCGCTGGTCATGTTTCCTGACCTGAACCAGGAGATCAGGACTACGGTACGGGTGGTGGGCAGCAACATCAACCCGAATAACCGGTCGTTCACGGTGGAACTGGGCGTGAAGCCGGCCGACCAGGGCAAGGTGAACCTGCGGCCTAACATGGTGGCCGTGGTGCGCATCCAGGACTACGTGAAAGAGAACGCCCTCTCGCTGCCGCTGGATATTGTGCAGAAAGACGAGCAAGGCAACTTTGTGTACGTGGCCGAACAGAAAGGCGGGCAGCGGGTGGCAGTCAAACGCCCCATCACCACCGGTGCTTCTTACGGCGGCAAAGTGGAAGTGAGCACGGGTCTCAACGCCCAGGACCAGGTCATCCGGGCCGGGGCCCAGAACCTGAACGAGGGTCAGCCGGTGGTTTTCTGAGGAGTTTTTCAAAAAAAGGGGCTAAAACGTGCCGCGGCACCTTAGGGCTTCCTACAATCTCATTCCTATGGAACAGTCAAACAATAGCAAGGAATTCAAGCCTACCAGTTGGGCCATAGACAACCGCACCAGTATCTACATCATCACCCTGATCATTGCCCTGGTGGGTATTCTGGCCTACAACCGCCTGCAGAAGGAGAATTTCCCAGACATTGTGATCCCCACCATGATCGTGACCACGGTGTACCCCGGTACCTCGCCCTCAGACATGGAGAACCTGGTCACGCGGCCCATTGAGAAGCAGATCAAGTCATTGAACGGGGTGAAGAAAGTGACGTCTACCTCCATGCAGGATTTTGCCATGATCACCGTGGAGTTCAACACCGGGGTAGACGTGGAAGTAGGCAAACAGCGCGTGAAAGACGCCGTAGACAAAGCCAAAACCGATTTGCCCACCGATTTAGACCAGGCGCCGGATGTGCAGGAGATCAGCTTCTCTGAGATGCCCATCATGTACGTGAACCTCTCGGGGAATTTCAGTGCCGAGAAACTGAAACAGTTCGCTGAGGATTTGCAAGACCGCATGGAGGCTCTGCCGGAGATCACCCGCGTAGACATTGTGGGCGCGCTGGAGCAGGAGGTGCAGGTGAACCTGGACATGTACAAGATGCAGGTGGCGCGGGTTACGTTCATGGACATTGAGCGGGCCATTGCCACGGAGAACATGACCATCTCAGGCGGTACCGTGCGGGTAGGCGACATGAAACGGGCCGTGCGCGTAGTGGGCCAGTACACCGATCCCACCGCCATTGGCGACATTGTGGTGAAATCCCTGGACGGCGGCAACATCTACCTGCGCGACATCGCCCAGGTAACTGACACCTTTGAGGAACGCGAGAGCTTCGCCCGGCTAGACAATGACCCTGTGATCACACTCAACGTGGTCAAACGAAGCGGCGAGAACCTGATTGAGGCCTCTGACAAGATCAACGCCATCATTGACCAGGCCCACGGCACCCAATTACCAGAGAGCCTCAAAATCACGGTGACCGGTGACCAGTCTACCAGCACGCGCCATACCCTCAATGACCTCATCAACACCATCATCATCGGGTTTATCTTGGTGACCTTGATCCTGATGTTCTTCATGGGGACTACCAACGCCTTGTTTGTGGGGCTGTCGGTGCCCATCTCTATGTTCATCGCCTTTTTGATCATGCCCATGATCGGATTCTCTTTGAACATGATCGTGCTCTTCTCGTTCCTGCTGGCCTTGGGAATTGTGGTAGATGACGCCATTGTGGTCATTGAGAACACGCACCGCATTTACCATGAGACCAATTGGGACATTGCCAAATCAGCGAAGATGGCGGCCGGTGAGGTGTTTCTGCCGGTGCTGGCGGGAACGCTCACCACGGTGGCGCCTTTTTTACCCCTGGCATTCTGGCCGGGTATTGTGGGTGAATTCATGTTCTACCTGCCCATTACCTTGATCATCACCTTGATGGCGTCGTTGGTGGTGGCCTTTATCATCAACCCGGTGTTTGCGGTGTCTTTTATGCGCCGCGAGAGCAATCCAGCGCAGCAGAGGAAAACGTTCCGGCTGTCTATGTTGATTATGGGAGGGTTGGCCCTGTTGAGTTATCTGGTGGGCTGGCTGGGTATTGGCAACCTGGTGGTGGTGCTCATGGCGTTTGTGGCGTTGAACAAGTTCGTGTTCACCGGCTGGATCAATAAATTCCAGCGCAAGGTCTTGCCCGCCTTCATGAGTCGGTATGAGCGCCTGCTACGCTGGATGCTGATTGGCCGGCGCCCTTACAAGGTGCTGGGGTTGGTGGTGGCGCTGCTCTTCGGGTCTTTTATCATCACCGCCCTAAGAGCCCCCAAGGTGGTGTTCTTCCCGCAGGGTGACCCTAACTTTATCTACACCTACATCAGCATGCCGGTGGGAACAGACCAATCGGTGACGGATTCCATTACCAGGGTGGTGGAGCGGCGGGTGTTTCAGGTGGTAGGCCAGAAGAATCCCAACGTGGAATCCATCATCTCCAACGTGGCGGTGGGCGCGGGTGACCCCATGGCAGGCAGCAGGCAGGCCGAGTCTAACAAGGGGCGGGTGACGGTGGCGTTTGTGGAGTATCAAGACCGGGAGCCGGGCGTGAGCACCGCCAGGTATTTAGATGATATTCGGGAGGCGGTAAAGGGCATTCCCGGGGCTGAGATCACGGTGGAGCAGGAGCAGAACGGCCCGCCGGTGGGCAAGCCTATTCTGGTGGAGATCGCGGGCGAAGATTTTGCCGGCTTGATCCAGGTTTCCAAGAACGTGCAGCGGTACCTAGATTCGGCGCAGATTGCCGGGGTAGAAGACCTGCGCACCGACCTGGAGGACAAGAACCCAGAGATCACCATTGAGATTGACCGCGTGCGCGCCAACCGCGAAGGCGTGAGTACAGCCCAGATTGGCGCTGAGCTTAGAACGGCTATTTTCGGGAAAGAAGCCTCTAAATTCAAGAAAGACGAAGACGAGTACCCCATCCAGATCAGGTTAGCCGAGCAGTACCGCAAGAACATTGACCAGCTCATGGGCATGGTGCTCACCTTTAGAGACGCGGCAGGCATGGTGCGGCAGGTGCCGGTGTCGGCGGTAGCCACTATCAAGTATTCCACCACCTACGGCGGCATCAAACGCAAGAACCTGAAGCGCGTGATCTCCCTTTCCTCAAACGTACTGGGTGGCTACAACCCCAATGAGGTGGTGGCCAATATCCAGACGGCGCTGGACCGTTTCCCTACGCCGGCGGGCTATGAGATCAGGATGGGCGGCGAGCAGGAAGACCAGAAAGAGACCATGGATTTTCTTTCGTTGGCCGGTATTGCCTCTATGGGCTTGATATTCTTGGTGTTGGTGACGCAGTTCAATTCCGTTTCCAAGTCGCTCATAATTTTATCAGAAGTTATCTTCTCGGTGATAGGGGTATTGCTAGGTTTCTCTGTCTTCAATATGGATATGTCCATTGTGATGACCGGAATTGGGATCATAGCCCTGGCCGGGATAGTGGTGAAAAACGGGATTTTGTTGGTGGAATTCACTGATGTGCTGTTGGGAGAGGGAATGGAATTGGAGGAGGCGATTGTGATGGCCGGTAAAACGCGCCTGAGCCCGGTGATGCTGACCGCCACCGCTACCATTCTGGGTCTTATTCCGCTGGCCATTGGGTTGAACTTCAACTTTTTCACCCTGTTCACCCAGTTTGACCCGCACTTTTTCCTGGGCGGCGAGAACGTGACCTTCTGGGGACCTCTGGCTTGGACCATCATTTTTGGCTTGAGCTTTGCCACGTTCCTGACCCTGTTGGTAGTGCCTATGATGTACCTGATCAATGAGAGAATCAAGAACCGGGTGCTTCCTGAACGCCGCGCCAAAAAGGCGGTTTTAGTAAGCTGATTTGTTTGACCAAGGACTTTAATTTTTTACCTATATGATTACTGCACATACCCCATCTGTTACCCGGCAAGTCGTTAAAATCATCAGTAAGACCAAAGAGATCAAGCCGTCGCGCCTGCGGGTCTCTGCCGACCTCAGCAAAGAGTTTGGGTTTGACACCGTTGATGTGGTAGACATTATCCTGGAGCTGGAAAAGAGCTTCAAGATTGTCATCCCAGATGAAGTGCCTTTGAACACCGTGGGTGATTTTGTAAACTACGTCTCTACCCACACCATTCGCCAAGCCAGCTAACCCCTTTATTTATAAGATTGCTCATTTTTGATCTCGAAAGGCAGGGGGAATTTCCTTCTGCCTTTCTTCATGTAGGAGGAGGTGGGTTTAAGAGACGCCGCGGAAGCGAAAAAGGGTGAGCGACATTTTAGCCCAATTTTAGAAAAATTGGCCCTGAAACCTTTAGGAAATTTAGGTACAAGGGGGAATTTCTTCCATTTGCTCTCCTGGTTCAAGTCTGTGACTTGGACCTAAAATGATCTGAAGTTTGCAACTTCAGTGAGGCGACAGCCTCAGGAAAGGCGGTCAAGGGCTTAGCATCAGCAAGTAATTTCCTTTAGTTCAAAGCTTTTACCCCTCATTACCTTCTTACTTGATCTCTACCGCTTGTTCCTCCGTTTGGAGGTTTGTCACTTTTCTCCTTGATGCTCAACCTAATCAAAAGAATCAAGAAGCCCCGAACTCGCTGACGTTCAGACAGGCGGGGCTTCGGTGCGGTACCACCTGGCAACCGTCTTTTATTTCATAGGAAACTTGCGTCTAACTAGCTTGAGCCGTTCGTCACGTGCGGCAGGACGTCCCTCGGCCTCACGTAGGCCTTCATCCCGCCCTGCCACAAGTGAAATGCTTGCTTGGGAGAGGTTGCAATGCCTTCCTTCGTCCTGCGGACTGGTGGGGAAAGCCGCTGTTACCTGGTGCTCGTCGTTTGTTGATGGTAGAGACAAGGCATGCCTTGTCTCAATAGTTCGGCCGTAAAGAACGCGTACCACAGGCAAGGGCTTCTTCTGCCTTGGGCGCAGACGCTCGCAGGACCTCCGGACGCTGCGAGGTCTTTGAGCAGACGGTATTGCGGATAGGAAGAGGTTGGCGTACCCGTAATTTCCCTCCTCTAAGGAGTAGCTAATGGTGTTTCAGGGCCGTTCTCCAGAAAACAGAGCCGAAACGGTTTCCTCTTTCCCCACTCAAGACTCAGAACTCAAGACTCAGAACTCTATCTAGTACACCTGCAGCCTATAGGCCTTCAGTTGCTTGTCAAGGCCGCGGGCGTCGCCGCTTATTTTGTCTAAAAGGGCCCAGAAACGGGGGCCGTGGTTCTTTTCTACGGTGTGGGCCAGCTCATGCAGGATCACGTAGTCGCAGAGGTGGGGCGGCAGGCGCATGAGGTGGAGGTTCAGGTTGATGTTGTTGGTGTAGGAGCAGCTGCCCCAGCGGGTCTTGGCGTTTTTGATGGCCACCTGCTGGTAAGAGAACCCGAACTGTTGGGCAAAGTGCGCCACGCGTTGCGGTAGATAGCGCTTGGCCTCCAGCCGTAGGGTGTATTCCACGCTTTGCTTGATGTACTCCTGCACGTCTGGGTGTTCATAGCCCACCTGCTCTGGGTACCACACATACAGGATACCATCTTTGAGGCGGCTCTTGGCCTGTGGTAAGGGATGGGGGAGCAGCAGCAGTTGGTGGAACCGGGTCTTGAACTCTACGTCCGGGGAGAAAAGCGTCTTTTTCTGTTGTTCCTGTTGCTGGTTTGATAAGTGCTTCCTGATCCAGGGAGCCTTCTCCTGCACAAAAGTTTCGGCCTGGGCCAGGGTGGCGCGTTTGGGCAGGGTCACCCGTACGCCCTGTCCCGGCTTGATGCTGATTCTAACGTATTTGGCAGTAGCGCTGGGCACAAACTGCACCAGGCCAATGGTATCTATCTCCTTCTCCAGAATCCCCTTGGTAAGGGCGGGGGTACTTTTCTTCCTCTCCATAGCTAGAACAAAGATACAGCCTGCCCAGCTATTTTTCCTTATTCAACAGCAGGGCTTTGCAAAGCCGAAAACAATAAAAAAGACGCCCCGCTAGAGACGTCTTTTTTATAGGTTTTAGGTCAAGTCTGAAGGAAAATTATCCCCCTTCATTTTACCATTCTCTCAATCATTCATTCTCTCAATCATTCATTCTCCCAATGAAACCTAGCGCACGTTGCCGCCGTGGTCCATGTCATAGTTGTTGCTGTTGGGAACCCGGGTGCCGTCGGTGGTAGAGGCGCGCACATTGGGCTCTCCGTAACCGGTTGGTACACCATGATCTGTAGGGGCGGCATCATGGGTGGCGGTGGGGTCTATCTCCTGAATGGGCGTGCCTTCCACTGAGTGGAGGCTGGTCACCGGAATGTCCTGCTGGGTAGAGATGATGCCCCCGGTAGAGCCTTGGGAGCCAGAGGACTCATTGCCCATCTGCATATTGCCTGCTCCTTGCCCGTGGTGCTGCTGTTGCGCCGAAGAACCTATGCCGCTGGTAGACGGTGCCGTGGGGGTGCTGGTGCCGTATTGGCCCGCCGCCTCGTTCTGGTATTTAGGGCTATGGGCAGAGTTATCAGCACTCAGGGCCAGAGGGGCAGAAGCAGCCGGGTCTTGGGCAGTAGTTCGGGTGGGTTGGGTAGCCTCCCAGGCATGGAACTTGTCCATCTCGGTTTTGATGCTGGTCATGAACCAAGCCAACAGCGTGGCGTCATCCAAAAGCCCGATCACCGGGATCCAGTCGGGGATCATGTCAATAGGCGACAGGAAGTAGATGAGCACGGCCACTCCCATCACCACCGTGTTGTTGGGAATGCCTTTGTATTCGCCGGAAACGGCGGCTTTGATCATGCGGGTAAGGGTGCCCACGCTCTCCATGACCTCGGCGGCAATAGTGCCGAAGTCTTTTTTCTCGCTCGCCTTCTGATAGGCATCATTCAGGAGTTGCTTGATGCGCAACGGCTGCCGGATGTACTCTTCTGCTTTCTGCAGGAAGCGCTTGAAGAACGAGGATTCATGCACGTTCTGTTTATTTTGGGTTTCGTTTTCCATATAAAAATTGACGTTTAATAACAGGTGTAAAGTCCAGAGGCTTTCAGCCCCCGGACGAAGTAACGAAAAAAAGGAGATGCAAACCGACAAGAATTTGCCTGGGGCAGCAGACGGCCGCAGTGCTGGTCTGTAACACTTTCTATACTAGGTTTTACCGGAAATAGTTAGAAGTGGGAATAGGTATTTCTGTCCGTTTAGGCCGGCTTTCAGAAAAGGAGGGGCAAAAGAAAAGCGCCTGTTCCAGCAAAAGGAACAGGCGCTTTGATATAGGCTATTACCGCGGTGGTTAGATGACTCTGCCGGCGGCGTAGAAATTCTTCTTGTAGTAAGGCGACATGAGCGAGTTGATCATTACCCCACCGTTAGAGGCGGAATGGATGAACTTGCCGTCTTTGAGGTAAATGCCCACGTGGAAGATGGGTTGGCCTGGGCCACGGCGGAAGAAAACCAGGTCACCGGTTTCCATGGCGCTTTTAGAGACTCTGTTCACCTGATGGAACATGGAGCGGGAGCTGTGGGTAAGCGAGATGCCGTACACCTGCTTGTAGACTTTGCTCACAAACCCGGAGCAGTCGGTGCCGCGTTGTGAGCTGCCGCCAGAGCGGTAAGGGGTACCAATCCAGTTGGCTACGGTTTCCAGCAGTTCCTTGTCCTCGTCAAAATCAAGCTGCAGGCCCAATGACTGGGAGTAGTAGTTGTAGAAGAGAGAGTCTTTGAAGGTGAGGCTCTTCTCTCTGGCCACTTCATTGGCGGGTTCAGAAAAATTGAATTGATTGTGCTCCAACGCCCATTCCTGGATTTGTTCTGATGGGGTAGTGTTGAAGGCTTCTTCAGAGTAGGTGTTGGCTGAAGAAGGTTGTACTTCATAGAAGAAGGACAGAAACGCAGAGCCTAAGGCTAGTGCAGACAGAATGTAACTTTTCATCATCTGTTTTAATGGTGAAACATCGGGTGGTACCGGCTGCAGCAGAGACCACTCGCGGCCCTTCCAACTGTAAGCGCCAAAGACGCCGAAAAACAGGAAGAAAGCCCTTTTACTGGGAGTTTAGTTGAATGGCAACATAAACTCGTTAAGTCAAAGGTAGATATGAAACCTTTTAAAACCAAACTCGTATAAGGCGCCTTTTAGTATTTTGGCAGGAAAAGAAAAAAGCAGAAAGAGGGAGAATGTAGCTTGAGAAAGCGGAATGCCGTATAAAGTGGCAAAAGAAAAAAGATGGAGCCCCTTGAAAAAAAGTTGAAAATAGTGGAGCGGTCACCGTTTGCGCGCATTGCCCGGTGGGTCTTGAAGAGCTCCAACGTGGCCATGGTGTTGGGCAAAACTATACACTTAAGCGGAGTTTCCAAAGAAAATTTTCTGCGCGACTCGGCCTGGGTGGCCCATGAACTGTGCCATGTGCGTCAGTTCCAGGAGCATGGCTACCTGAGGTTTTTATGGCTCTACCTGCTTGAATCAGCTAGAATGGGCTATTATCACAACAAATTTGAGGTGGAGGCCCGTATGGCGGGGGTAAAAGAAGCCCATCTGGCCAAAACTAAATCAGGCGCATCTACCGGTCATCAAGGGTAGGCGGGTGCATAAAAGAGGGGCGCCGCTTCGGGTCTGTTTTATGAAAAACAAACCCGAAGCGGCGCCCCTCTTTTACCGGTAGGTACCTTAGCTGTTGTTACGCCATTTGATGGTGCAGCCAATGGCTTTGGTGCTGGTCTGGGGTACGGGCTTGCCGGTGAGCAAGTGGTCCAAGGCCGTTTCTACATACCGCTTTTGCACTTTTTCAGGGTCCCCAGAATTGTCGTCAATCGCGCCTATGTAGCTGACTTTCAGGTCTTGACCGTTGCGGGTGAGCAGGTAAATGTGCGGGGTGCGGGTGGCGCCGTAGCGTTTGGCCACTTCCTGGGTCTCATCATGCAGGTACACAAACGGGAAGTTCTTGTCTTTGGCCCGCTTCTGCATCTGGGCATAGGAATCACCGGGTGAGATGGTCACGTCATTGGGGTTAATGGCAATGACAGGATAGCCTTTGGGGGCATACTTCTGGTGCAGCTGAACCAGCCGGTCTTCATAGAGCTTGGAGTAGGGGCAGGTATTGCAGGTGAAAGTGACAATAAACCCTTTGGCCTCTTTCTGGTCCCGTAAACTCACCATTTGGCCGTTCACGTTTTTCAGCTTGAAGTCAGTCGCGGTGTCGCCTACCTGGTAGCCGCCTTCGGCTGTACGGTAGGCTGAGGTGCCCAGCAAAGTGAGCACGCTCAGAATGAGCAGGAAATAGTAAGGTTTTCTCATAAGGTTAAGGGGTTTTAGAGAGGGTAGAGGTTAGGTGCTGCTGCAGTTGGGCCAGGGTCATGGGCTTCTCCAGGAAAAGCCGCTGCTTACGGGCATTGTTTATAAAAAGCGTAGCCGGAATGGCGCCGCTCCACGAAGGGTCCACAATATCAATCCAGGCATTCTGGTCTGGTTCATCCAGCAGGAAGACGATGCTTTTCAGTTTGTTCCTGGTCACGAACGGCACCACGCGCTTGTCCAGGTCTTTCACAAAGTCCATGCTCACCAGGATCACCTTCACCGGTTTGCCTTTAGACTGTTGCTGCACGGCCTCAAAGTGCGGAAGCTCCTCTATGCAGGGTTTGCACCAGGTGGCCCAGAAGTTGATGATGTAAGTGGTGTCTGCGGTAGAATTCAGGTATTTCTGCAGGTGCGCCAGCTTCACGGCCGGCACCTTGGGCGCCTGCGCCTGGGCGCGAGCAGTCAGCAGTACGCTGAATAGCATAAAGCCAAGGAAGAGTGGTAGGCGTAAAAACATACTTTTCCGGTATTTCATATCAATGTAACGAATCTTTCCCTCCCAATGTACAATAATATACGATTTTAACATATAGATAATTTGAAGAGTATGGCACAGAAATTAGCCGGTAAGAAAATTGCCATTTTGGTAGAAAAAGGATTTGAGCAGGTGGAGCTGGAAAAGCCCCGCACCGCCCTGGAAGAAGCAGGGGCGGAAACCCACCTTATCTCGCCGCAGGCGGGCACCGTCAAGGCCTGGGACATGACCGACTGGGGAAAGGAATTCCCCGTGGACAAGGAGTTGAAAGCGGCCGTGGCCTCTGACTATGATGCCTTGCTGCTGCCCGGCGGCGTCATGAACCCCGACTACCTGCGGGCCAATGCCCAGGCCGTGGCCTTCGTGCGAGCCTTCCAGGACACGGGCAAACCCATTGCCGCCATCTGCCACGGCCCCTGGACGTTGATAGAGGCCCAGGCCGTAAAAGGAAGAAAGATGACCAGCTGGCCCTCGCTCAAAACCGACCTTACCAATGCCGGGGCCACGTGGGTAGACGAGGAAGTGGTCACAGACCAGGGGTTGGTCACCAGCCGCAAACCAGAGGACATTCCGGCCTTCAACAAGAAAATGATTGAGGAATTCGCCGAAGGCAAGCACGACCGAAGCTAAACGGTTCTTCTGCTAACCAGAACGGTCGGGGCCGGCAGTACTGCTGCCGGCCCCGACCGTTTTAGGCCCTTTTTACCAAAAGAGACCCAAAACAGAAAAGGGTGCCTCTTGGAGAGAAGCACCCTTTTCTGCTGGTTTTGCTAAAACGACCTAGAAACCGAAGCCCAGGTACACCTGGAAGTTGCCGGCTTTGATGTCGTTCAGTGCGCGGTTGGCGTTGGCGGCATCAAACTTGCCCAGGTCTGAGAAACTGCGGTAGTAACGCCCGCCTACCCTGAAGATAGACACCTTGGCTTCTACCCCGGCGGCTGCCCCGTAGTCAAACGTGTTCAGGCCTTCTTTGTCAATCTCTTTGTCGTCTTGTTTGGCCGTGAGCATGATGCCCACCTGCGGTCCCGCATGCACGCTGATATTGTCTGTGAGGTTCAGCACGGCTAGTACCGGAACATCAATATAATCAAATCGGCGGTCAGCGTCATCAGCGTTCACCTCGCGGCGGGTGTACAGGGCCTCTGGCTGAATGGAGAACACCTGGCCCAGGCTGAACTGCGAGTAAAAACCGGCGTGCCAGTTGGTGGAGCTTCTCAGGTTGTCCAGCATGTCTTTGCCATCGCCCTGAAGGGAGCTGAACAGCACGCCACCTTTCACCCCGAAGCCGCTGTTGGCGCGTTCACCGCCGCCAGACTCTTCATTGTGGTTAATGATGCCCCTGTTCAATACGCGTTCCTGGGCCTGAGCAGCCTCAAACAGGAAAGCACATATAAAGAGTAAACATAGTTTTTTCATAGTAGGTAGTACATTTGGGTTGGGTAAAAGAAAACCCTTTACAAGAAAACGGGTTGTTCCTCTTATACTGTCTCCTGCCTATAATGTTGCAGGTAGCGCCATGAGCCCCAGTAGGTGCGCCCATCAACGCCCAGGCGGCGAAGTAAAAATAATCCTAAAAGAACCTATACCCCGGTATGCTTAAGATAGCCTGGTCTCCAGAGTACGCGCACCCCCTCCCAGAGAACCACCGGTTCCCCATGCTCAAGTATGAACTGCTGCCAGAGCAGCTGCTCTATGAGGGTACCGTAACCCAGGAGAACTTCTTCCAACCCGCTCCTTTGGCAGATGCCGTTATTGAGCGGGTGCATGAACCCGGTTACTGGCGGCGCCTTCGGCAACTGGAACTGAGTCCCTCAGAAGTCAGGAAGACGGGTTTTCCGTTGTCCCGGGAGCTGGTGAACCGCGAAATCATCATCATGGGGGGTACGGTGGAAGCCGCCGCGTATGCCCTGGAATTCGGCATGGCCATGAACATAGCCGGCGGCACCCACCATGCTTTCACTGACCGGGGCGAGGGATTCTGCCTGCTCAACGACAATGCCCTGGCTGCGCAGTCCCTCTTAGACGAGGGCAAGGCGCAGCAGGTGCTCATTGTGGACCTGGACGTGCACCAGGGCAACGGCACCGCACAGATTTTTGCCGAGGAGCCGCGGGTGTTCACCTTCAGCATGCACGGCGGCAACAACTACCCCCTGCACAAGGAAACCTCTGACCTGGACGTGCCTCTGCCCGATGGCATAGGAGATGCGGCCTACCTCCAGCTCCTGCATGCGCACCTGCCCGCCCTCTTTGACCGGGTGGCGCCTGATTTCGTGTTTTTCCAGTGCGGGGTAGACGTGCTGGCCACCGATAAGCTAGGCAAGCTGGGCCTTACCCACGCCGGCTGCAAAGAACGCGACCGCCTGGTGCTGGAGTTGTGCCATCAGAACCGGGTGCCTGTAGTAGCCAGCATGGGCGGCGGCTATTCCACCCGCATCGCAGATATTGTAGAGGCGCACGCCAATACCTTCCGGCTGGCGCAGCAGATCTTCTTTTAGATTGTCTCACGTATCAGGTAGCACGTATCAGGATTCTCAAATTCTTGCTACGTGCTACCTGCTACGTGATACGGTATATCAATTTCGGGTTTTGAGTTTCGTGTCCGGGCTGCGGAAGAGGGGGAGCGAGCGCTTGAGCGCCAGGTAGATGATGGGTACCAGCAAGAGCACCAGTAAGAGGTAGATCATCACCTTCATGACGTGCAGGAACAGGCTGATGACCATGGCTGATAAAAGGATAGACGCTACCAGAAGTAGCCAGAATTGGATAGAGTGTTTGGAGGAACTTCGGCCCATGGGTAAAAGTTTGGTGAAACAATAAGCCAGGGTGCCACCCATAGGGAGGTCCTGCGCTGGCAAAGAGCCTTGGCCTTCTTACCGGTGAATCAGGGAAGGCAAAAGGTAGGTGTCTCTTTTTTAGTAAGTTACAAAATATTTTCTCTTTTGGTGCTATTTCTCCCAAAATGGCCCGAAAACCAGCTGCCATCTGAACGCCCATTTCCACTGCAGGCGGTAGCTCCTGATGCCGGCCAGCTCCAGAATCCGCTGCCAGTCGGCCCGCGAAAAGCCGCGCAGTACAGAGAGAGGCGCATCATTTTTGACTAGATACGAGCGGGAGAAAACTTGGGTCAGGGTTTTGATGGAATAAAACGCCAGCGGGTGCCGGTGCAGGTCATTCACCAAAACCGCTACCCGGGCTTGCCCTTGCAGCTGGGCCAGCAAAGAAGCCAGGGCCTGGTCTGGGAAATGGTGCAGAAAAAGACTACAGATCACAATGTCATATTCCTGGCGGGCGAATTCCGGGGAGAAGACATCGGCTTGCCGGTAGCTGATCTCTGGGTACGGCTGGCTATGGGCGGCACTGTAGTTTAACATGAAGGCGTTGGCGTCTATGCCCACCAGTTCCACGGGTTGGTTCCGGCGGCGGGCCCAACGGGCCACCATGCGCAGGGTGTCGCCGCCGCCGCTGCCCAGATCGGCTATTTTAAGCTTCTTTTCCGGAAAAGAGACGGAAAGCGGGTGTTTCAAAAGCTGGTTTAGCCCGTTGCGCACCACGTCATGGCCGCCCAGCCACTCGTTGATGAACTCCAACTCCTGCAGGTTCCGGCGCAGGTCATCACTGGCGAGCGTGAGGTCATCCATCAGCTCCGGTAGGGTAGACCGCTGGCTAAACATAGTGCACCGAGAGCAGCATGGATTCCAGGGTAAGGCCGGGGCCGAAGGCGAAACTCAGGATAGGGGCCTCATGGCGGTGGGGCTGCAGTTCGTGCCACAGGGCCTGCAGCACAAACAGCACCGTAGCAGACGACATGTTCCCGAACTTCCGCAGCACCTCATAAGCGTGGCGGTTGTCTTTGGCTGTAAGCCCCAGGGCTTGCTCAATCACCTCCAGGATCTTGCGCCCGCCCGGGTGAATGGCAAACAGGTCCACCTCCTCCAGCTTCAGGTTCAGTTTCTGCAACAGCGACTGGGTCAGTTGCCCAATGCCTTGCTTGATCAAGGCCGGCACATATGATGACAGCGTCATCTCAAACCCGAAATCATGGATGTGCCAGGCCATCTCTTTCTGCCCCGATGGTGCCAGGTCGCAGTGGAATGCATCTACGCGCAACGACAGGGGCGTCAAAGGTTGTGGACTCACCAACACCGCCGCGGCGCCGTCGGCAAAGAGGGCGTTGGAGACCAGATGGTCGTTTTGGACCTGTTTCTGGAAATGGAGGGTGCAAAGCTCGGTGCAGACAATGAGCACCCGGGCGTGGGTGTGGGCGCGGCAGATGGTGTCGGCCACTTTCAGGGCGTTGAAGGCCGCGTAGCAGCCCATGAAGTAGATGCAGGTGCGCTCTACCTGGGTGGGCAGGCCCAGCGCCTCTACCAGCTCAATGTCCAGCCCCGGCGCGTACATGCCGGTGCAGCTCACGGTGATCAGGTGGGTGATGTGGGAAAGGGGCAGGTCAGGTACCTGGGCCAGGCATTTCTGGGCCGCCTCAGTGGCAAGCGGCAGCGCCGATTTGCGGAACTGCTGCATGCGGTCGCCCACGGTGGGGAAAGGCTCCAGGCCGGGCGTGTTGGGGTAGAACTCATACTCGCCGTTCTGGCGGCCATAATCGGGTAGGGCGGTGTGGCGCTGGTCAATGCCTGAGACCCGGTACAGTGCTTTCAGTTTACGGGTGTCCTGGTCACCTAACTGAAGGGCCTCGGCCATGAAGTCAGCAATTTGCTGCTGAGGGAAAGCATGCGGTGGATTAGCCGTGCCGATGGCGCAGAGGTAACTCTTCATATGTTAAGTATAAACAAAAAAGCAGCAAGATGTTTAACGGGGCAGGTATGTTTTTCAGGCGTTTTGAGAAGAAAAGCCCTGAGGCACAGCTGTTATTTTCATACTGCTAACCTGCGGTTCAGGTTATCTATAGCCTCGGCCAGGCCACAAGTCATCTAGCTGGGCTGCTGCTATGCCCAACCTTCCTCTGGCAGGCAGACCCATGATTCTGGGGCGGTTATTGAAAAAGAGCCTTTAAACGGCCAGGCCAGGGGAATTCAAAAGGGCTTGCCGTGGGTTTGCCGCATAATGGCCTTGACGGCCCCGGGTATCAGGTTAAGGCTGGCCACCGCCACCTCAGACAGTACTGGGTGCCCAAACAAGCGTTGCACCAGACGACCGGTCTGTAGCCGGGCCCCAAACTGCCGCTGCCACAGATTAGCATAGTTCTTCTCCATCTGCAGCCTGGTTTGGTGCCCGTTCAGGAAAAGCAGCACCTGCTCAGACAGCAGCTTGGCCGAATGGATGGCCATGGCCATGCCGTTGCCGCAGAGGGGCGTGATAAGGCCGGCGGCGTCTCCGCTCATGAGCACGTGGTCTTCCACGCAGGCCTTGGGGGCGAAGGAGATCTCATTGATCACCTCGGGCTGGGGGTAAAGGAAGTGGCTGTTGCGCAGCAGGTCCCGCAGCCAGGGGTTCTTGCTGAGTTCCTGCGCCTCCAGTTGGGCAATGGTGCCATGCTTTTTCAGGTTCTGGCGGGTGGTGAGGTAACAGAAGCAGTACCGGTCTTCCTCTATGGCCGACACGCCTGCGTAGCCATCATCAAAATTATGCAGGGAGATGACGTGCCGGGGCAGTTGGGTCTGTAGGTGGTACTTGACCGCCAGGTACGGTGAGCGCTGCTCAAAGAAACCGCGGTTGAAATGGCGGTCCAGGGCACTGCGTTTGCCGTAGGCGCCAATCACCACCGGGGCCTGCAACTGCTCACCGGTAGAGAGGGTGACGGTGAAGGCCTCCTGGGCAAAAGAGACCGCAGTGGCGCTTACCTGTTGCTTAAACGTGACGCCCCGCTGCTGGGCCAGTTGGAACAGATGGTGGTCCAGGGTGAATCGGCTAAGGCCAAAGCCACCCAGGTCCAGCGGGGTCTGCAGGGTGCGCCCCTTGGGCGAAGACAGCAGGAAATGGGTAAGGTGGGCGGGGTGCAAGGCTTCTACCTCTACCCCCAGGCTCTTCAAGAAAGGAAGCACCTCATTGGAGACATACTCACCGCAGACCTTATGGAAAGGAAATTTTTTCTTTTCTACCAAGGTTACCTGCACGCCTTGGCCTGCTAATTGCAACGCATTCACCAGACCGGCTAATCCTCCTCCAATGATAATGGCGCTGCGGTTGTGCATGGGTGGCAGAATGTTCAATTTATTCAATTGGGCTACTTTAAAACCGTAATTTTGGTGAATGGTTTCGTATAAAATCCAAAACCAAGGTGCTCCTATGCTCGTTAAGATGATGTACCAGACCACCTTACAGTTTAGTCAAGATTAAAGAAAACACATGAAACACTTTATACTCTTAGTGATTATTTGTCTCAGCTTCTCTAAAGTACCGGCCCAGGTGAAACCCCGGCCGCTCCCCACAGAACAGAAGAGTGAGGCAAAGGCAGGTGTAGAAGACCAGTCTATGTCTGTGTACCCTAACCCCTCTAGCGGTGTTATCACTATTTCCCTGGAAGGATTTGAGGGGAAGAAAACAGACTTACGCATCATGAACGTGATTGGGAATGTGGTGTACCGGGAAGTGATCCAGAACCCAGACCCGCATTACCTCAAAACCATTGATCTGAACAAACTGGCCAAAGGTCTGTACTACGTGAAACTGGAAGCCCCGTCTTACAGCGAGGTGCGGAAAGTCATCTTGCGGTAATTCCCTAATTCCCCTTAAAAACAGAAAAGGCAAAGCTTGCAGAGGCTTTGCCTTTTCTGTTTGTTTTGTGCAGGAAGCGGCTGCCTTAGCGGTTAGCCCCGGCGGGAAGGTAGATCTGGAAGGCCAGGCCCAAAGACAACCCGGTAGTGCCTGAACCCACATCAATGTTGGCGTGGCTGCGGGTGAGGTTGAGGGTTCCTTCCAGAGACACGTTAGTGGCAACGAAGTGTGCGTAACCGGCCCTCACGCCATACACAGACGAAAAAAAGGAATCACCTTCGTTGTCTTTGAGGTTGCTGCCCGCAAACCCTACCAGCGCCTCGCCAAACCAGCGGTGGGTAGGGGCGGCCCCTTCAGGAAAGTAATACCTCACAAACGGAGTAAGGCCATAGCTGAACACTTCGCCGCCGTTATAGAGCTGGAGTCCCAGCTGCACCTGGGTGCCTACGGCCGCGTTGTCACTGATGAAGAACCCGGCCCTGGGCCTTATGTCCAACGTGAAGGTCTCTGATTTAAAGTTATGGCCAATAGAGCCAATATCAGCACCCACCACCCAGTTCCCCTTCTGAATCGCGGTGCTTGCCACGGGCGCCGTACTTTGCGGTGGTGTAATGGTCTGGGCGAACGAGCCTATGGCGGTGCCCAGCACTAACATCAATAAGAGTAAAGGTGTTTTCATAATTTTAAGGATTAATTGACCTTTATTTATAAATCTAACGAGCTGTTTTTCATTTAGTTAACGGTTGCGCCTCTTTTATTACAAGGTTTTTCAAGGAAAGGAGGGAGGAATTAAGAGTAGCCCAGGAAGGGATTTTCATCATGCAGATACAGCATTAAAAACCTCTGTTCCCAAAGCAATGGTTCTATTAGAACGAAGACAAAAGCATGGTGTAAACAAAAGTAAAAGCGGTGAATTGATACTTAAAAAGGCTAGTCAATCTTCTAGTAATGAGTAGTTTAATGCAGGAGGAATAGAGATAGTTATATTAATTACAGGAAAACAGGTTCAACAGAAGGTTATGCACCAGTATGGTTATATTTTAGTCAGCTGTATTAGCAGTTTCCTTGGAATGGGTACAATAACTATAGAGGCGAAGCCAAGACATGGTAACCCCAGGAATAAACTCTTGCTGGCCCTGGCTTAAGATCATGCGTTTTAAAGATTACACCCTGGTAATTCCATCTCTCGTTCCAAATTAGAAATAGGGGGGCAACGGGAAATTGGATGGCGGTTTTTGCCTTATTCTGAAAAAAGCAGCCTGAAATGAACCGGATCTGGTGCGGAAATATACTGAGCCGCGCCCAAGCCTTCGCCCAAACGAAAGCTTTGATTACCTGCTCTCAATGGAAGGCGTTAAATGACCTCTGCAGAAATAAGATGGATAGCGAAGAACGGCCTTAAGCCAGACGTTTTGCGCACAAGGCAACCCAGATGCTAACCGTTGGTTTGCGGGAATTAAACAGGAGGCCCTCTGTTAGGTAAAGTGAATCAGCGACGAAGAGCTTACCGGAATTCGGGAACCGGCGCGGCATGCATTAACGGGCCGAGGCGCTAAGTTTTTCCTTGATAAAAAAATAAAGCCCTTTAGTAGATGACTAAAGGGCTTTTCTGTGGCCTCGCCGGGAATCGAACCCAGATCAAACGTTTAGGAAACGTCTATTCTATCCGTTGAACTACAAGGCCAGGCTTTCCAAGGCAGTTTGGCGTGGTGTACAAAAGTAAAGCAAATTTCTGTGCCAGGAAATAGAGGGGCTATTATTTAAAACATCGGTGCACCGGAAGGTCCCGGCCTGCCACCTGCTTTTTGTTCCGGGAGCAAAGGCTAAGCTAGAAACCTATTTGTTAATTACGCTAATAAGGTAAACTGCGCTTGCTTTTTAAAAGAATAGTAGGTAATTATAAATAATAATAGCCCTGATATTTTTAAAGAAAGGCACCATTAATTCAGAGCCTATCGTAGTATAAATTAATTGGAACAATTGCCAGCTGATAGCTGAACATTAACCGGAATTTATATCTTTGCACCCACTTAATTCTATAACCACCTTATCACTATGAGAGATCAACTCAAAAGCAAGCTTGATAAAATGCAGATGGAGGTAATCCGTGACTGCCAGAACGTAGAAGATGTTCAATTGATGCTGGGTATTTTCAGCCAAATGAACGAGGCTCTGAACCAAATTCCAGATTCTTTGAACAAACCAAAAGGCGCTAAAAGAGGCCGCAAGCCAAAGAACGCAGAAGGTAATTCCTAAGCAGTAGCCTGCTTTCACATAAAGGAGTGAAGGATAGCCGGTGACGGTTCCTTCCCTCCTTTTTTTATGCCCCAATTAACCCGCTGGAGGAAAGCCTTGGCCGAGGTAGTAGGTGTAGCCTAAAAGTCGATATTCGGCCAGAGTGTTGTGCGGGAAGTGTTTCTTTCTCGGGCAGCGCCCGAGAGAATGACCTGTATTTTTATAGCCATTTCTCGCTAGGGTCCGTTTGGGAAACAAGGGGTTTGTGCGCTTATTACATTCCCTTGCCAGAGGCCGGCGCCTTTTCTGAGGGGGGCTGCCGGAAAGCCGGCAATATTTTTGTAACAAGTGCCCCAGAAAGGCAAATGAATAGTTCTTATTCACGTATATGTGGCGTTGGCAGGTAACCCAA
This sequence comes from Rufibacter glacialis, assembly GCF_008271745.1. GTDB lineage: Bacteria > Bacteroidota > Bacteroidia > Cytophagales > Hymenobacteraceae > Nibribacter > Nibribacter glacialis. Next base: position 56,363 of record NZ_VKKZ01000026.1, read on the forward strand.
CAAAGAGGGCATTGGTTGAATATGTCAACTGAGCGGCTTCTGACCTAGTTTGTTTTACATGGAGTCAACAGTAACCAATATTTCTTTAGCACCCCAGGGAGCGGATGATTCGCAGCCGGCGCTGCTGTTCATTCCAGATATTAGCGGCTTTACGCGTTTCATGCATGAAAACGGCGTGCAGTACAGCCGTAACCTGATTGCTGACCTGCTGGAGATCATCATTGAGGCCAATATCCTGAACATGGAGGTGTGCGAGATTCAGGGTGACGCCATTCTGTTCTACAAACTGGGCGACCCACCCGCCATTGAACAGCTGGTAAGCCAGTGCAAGCAGATCTTCCTGGACTTCCAGAACTACCTCCGCATCATGGACCGCGATGATCACCTCTCTGGCCCCAAGCTCTCTGACAACAAACTCACCCTTAAAATAGTGGTGCATTACGGCCGCATCAGCGTGACCCAGATAAGGGACCACATCAAGTTGATGGGCACAGATGTGATCCTGGCCCACCGGCTGCTTAAAAACAGCATAGAAGGCTCTGAATACGTGCTGTTGACCGAAGGATACCTGAACACCCAGAAGCCGGAGGCCATAGAGCGCAATTTTGAGTGGTCTCAGCTGAAAGACGGCATGAATTCCTATGAGCACGTGGGGGATATCCGGTACAAGTATGCGTTTCTTACGCCGCTCCGCCTTTTGGTCACAGACCCAGAGGCAGATCACACCCATAAGAAGTACCCTAACACCTTCTCGGTCACAGACCATATCAATGCCCCGGTAGACCTGGTGCTGCGGGTGATCCAGAATTACCGCCTTAAACCCAAATGGATGCACCGGGTCAAGAACGCGCATTTTGATACCAAAAAGGTGAACCGCATTGGCACCAACTACTTCTGCGAGATGGAGAAGGGCGGTACCATAGAATTGCAGATGCTGCAAAGCAGGATCACCGAAGAAAAGATAGAGGTCATTGAGAAGATGGCCAACTTCAAGATGTTCCCCAACTCCTTGATCTTCTATTTCCTGTACGAAGAAGACGGCGGCACTAACCTCACCCTGGAATTCCACTACAGCCGCGTGTCTGTGGGCGATTATTTCTATGACAACTTTGGCCGCAAACAGATCAAAGGGTTTATGAAGGTGTCTTTCCTGCGGCTGAAAGCCCTGTGCGAGAAACTCCACCGGAACCGGCTGGCCTGAGAACCAAGATAAGACTACCCTTAAAGCCAGAAGAGGCTGCCGTACAGTACGGCAGCCTCTTCTGGCTTTAAGGGGAAACGCTTAATTAGCGGGCAATGGCCACCACAAATGACACCACCGTTAAGATAATCCCGATCATGAAAATGGTGTAGGAGATGCGCAGCAGGCGGTACTTGTTCTTGAGCACGTCTCCCAGGTAGTAGATATCGGTGATCATGTTGTTGTAGAGCGCGTTCTTGTCGCGCATGATATCATGCATGCCTGACTGGAAATCTTCCAGCGGGATTTTGGTGAAGTTTCCGAAAAACAGCAGGTTAATGCGGCGGCTGGTGAGCTTGTCGGGCCGTAGGCGGAAGCTGGTCACCTCTGGCTGCGCCGAGATGATGGCCGAGATCACCGAGGCCAGCGTGGTGGCCAGCAAGATCCCTACCGGGATCATCAGCACGGGGTTGCGGGTGAACTCGGCCCCAATGATAGAGGACTTGGTACCCAGGTACGTGATGATGATGGACATGATGATGGCGTTGAGGCTGATCATCATGTTGGCCTTGTTGTCTGCGATGGCACTCAGGCTGATGTGGTTGTCATAGGTGCTCTTGAACATGGTCTCAATGCCCCGCTTGGGCTGGGCCATGGTCTCGCGGTTCTTCTTCTCCTTCTTCTTCTTCTTCTTTGACAGTTCCAACTGATGGGTGCGTTGCGTCTGGATGTTGGTGCTCAACTGCTTGGAGAATTTGGCCTGGGCCGGCTGGGTCCGGAAAGAGACAGAGAGCAGGAAGTCTAGTTGGTACTGGGCCCACTCCAGGTCAGAGAAGGTGCGGCCCAGGTAGATCTCCCATTCCACCCGCAGCAATTCTGCCGTGGCGAAAAAGGTTTCTTTGCCAATGTTGGCAATGTCTGCGTCTACCAGAATGTCTTCCAGCAGATGGTGCGTGATCTGGCCTTGTTTGGTGGCCATGATGCAGCGGTTCACCTGGTCAATTTTTTCCTGGGGGTATTTCTGTTCCTGCAGAAAAGCGGTGGCAATCTCCACACTCTCCTCCTCATGGTTCTCATAGGTAGCAATGTAGCCCGTGTCATGGAACCAGGCAGCCAATACGAGTATTTCAAGGTCTTCTGGGGGTAGGGTATACCCTTCGGCCAGGTGTCTGGCTTCCTTTACCACCTCAAACGTGTGCTTGTAGTTGTGGTAAACTAGCTTCTTTGATAACTTCTCCTTGAAAAGCAGGAACACATAGTTGCCGGCTTTTCGGATGAGATCTTCGTTTTCCATAAAGTAGGTGAGAGCGGTACTGCCTGTAGCACTTGTCAGCCCCAAAGGGGGCCTCTGAATATAGTTGAATCCAAAGGTCTACAACGCGAATTGACCCAGGAAGGTTAGCAGAAATCGTTTTCGTGCCCCGCCGGGGTTCCGTTTCCAGAAAGCCAATCTCTGATTTTGGGCTGGTTTTTAAAAAACGGCCCTATTTCTCCTGGCCCAGGGGGCTTTAAGTACGAATCCAAACCAGGCCTCTTCGGCAACAGGCTCCTTAGGCACTACCGGGTAGTTGGAGGAACCTTGCCGATTAGGCGTTGCCTTAAGCAAAGGCTGTCAATGAACCTGTCTTTTCCTTTATATTGTCTTATAAAATAGGGTAAACTTTATGTAATAAGGGAAGAAATGGGCGGCAGGAAATTTATTCTAACCCTAACCCGCCCGCGTACGTCATAGAGGCAAATATGCTGTGAAAGCTATTTAACAGGATCTGGATTATCCCAGAGGCTGATGCCCCGTATAAAGGGCAACTTTCACGGCGTGCGGTATTTTCCTGCCGCTGTTGGGAAACCCCAACGGGCCGCAGAAGTGACATGCTTTGCCACCTTTTGTTCATGAAGAAAAAATACAGTCTCCTCATTTTACCTTTCGCGTTGTTTTGGCTGGTGCAGGCATGTACCACCTCAAAACCGTTCTATGCCCCTACCGCCCTCAACTGGCAGGAGCAAGCCCCCAAAGACCCTTCTGAGCTTATCTACAGCGTCTTCCTGATTGGAGATGCCGGGGCTCCGCTTACCGGTAAGCCTGACCCTACGCTCATGCACCTGAAGTCCCAGATAGACGAAGTGGGTGAAAAGAGTGCCGTGGTATACCTGGGCGACAATATCTACCACAACGGCTTGCCTAAGCCAGAGGCCTATGACCGTAAGATAGCTGAGGACCGCATGAAGGCCCAGCTGGATATCCTGAAAGGGTACAAGGGCGAGAAATACATGATCCCCGGTAACCATGACTGGGGTGGGGGCAGCGGTTCCCCAGACGGTTGGGAAGCCGTGGTGCGCGAGGAACGGTTTGTGGAAGAGTACCTCGCTGACAGCAACATTGTAGTGGGTACTGACTTCTTTGTGCCCGGCAACGGATGCCCTGGTCCTTTTGAGGTGCTGATTGAGGAAGAGATTGTCCTCATTGCTTTAGATTCCCATTGGTGGCTACATCCCTATGAAAAACCTTACGGTGATGAAAGTCCCTGCGGCGTGGTCAATGAGGTAGACATGCTGGTGCAGTTGGAAGACATCATCCACAAGAACAAAGAAAAGAACATTGTGGTGGTGGCTCACCACCCCCTGTTCAGTAACGGGATCCACGGTGGGTATTTCACCCTCACCGACCACCTGTTCCCCCTGACCATCCTGCGCAAGGGGTTTGTGTTGCCTTTGCCCGTGATCGGGTCCATCTATCCGCTGGCCCGCAAGTATGGGGGCATTGCCCAGGATATTCCGCACCCCTCGTACCAAGCGTATATCAATGGGTTGATGGCCATTTTCAACAAATATGACAACATCACTTATGCGGCCGGGCATGAGCACAACCTGCAGTATACCAAGCAAGGCAGGCTAGCCCACATTGTCAGCGGGGCCGGGTGCAAGACGCAGCACGTGAAGAACGGCGGTGACGCCCTGTACGCAGAAAAAACCCAGGGCTACGCCCGCATCAACTATTACAAGAACGGCGAGGCCTGGGTTGAATTCTGGGCCAAGAACGACGATGACGAACCGGCCCGGCTGTCGTACAGAACGCAGATGTACACCAAGGCCAAGCCAGAGACAGAGCAGTTGGCGGTTTCCTCCGTTGACTACAAAGACAGCACCATCACCTTGCCGGCCAATTCTGTTTACGCGGCCAAGGGCTTAAAGCAAGGGCTGTTGGGTAACCACTACCGCCAAGAGTGGAAAACCCCGGTTTCTATGCCCTTGCTGGATCTGCAGCGCGAGAAGGGAGGCCTGATACCCTACCAGAAAGGGGGCGGAAAACAGACTTCTTCCCTGAAACTGCGCAATGAGGAAGGCCGCGAGTATACCCTCCGGTCGGTGAACAAAGACCCTACCAGCGTGCTGCCGGTGGCCCTGCAGGAAACCTTTGCCCGTGACCTATTGCAAGACCAGATCTCGGCCCAGCACCCATACGGGGCGCTGGTAGCGGCCAAGCTGGCCGGTGCCGCCGGAGTGTACCATACCAACCCTAAATTGGTGTACATCCCCAATGACCCGCGCCTGCGCCAGTACCTGGATGAGTTCAGCAACACCGTGGCCTTCTTAGAGGAAGACGCCGATGAAGACCATTCTGACGTGGCCAGCCTGGGCAACGCCACCAACATCATAGGCACTGAAAGACTGCTGGAGCGAAAACGCAACGACCATGACAACCGCGTAGACGAGCAGGAGTTTGCCAAAGCCCGCCTCCTGGACATGCTTATTGGCGACTGGGACCGGCATGAGGGCCAGTGGCGTTGGGTGGAGACCAGATCAGGCGAAGACAACCGTACCTACCGGCCGGTGCCCGAAGACCGCGACGTGGCCTTCTTCAAAGCTGATGGGATCATTCCCTGGCTCGTGAGCCGGCGCTGGGCGGTGCGTAACTTCCAGCACTTCGGCAAAGACTACAGTGATTACAAGGGATTGAACTTAACGGCCCTTACCGTTGACCGTACCTTCCTGTCCAGTGTCACGCGGGAGCAGTGGATTGCCCTGGCCAACGAGATGAAGGCTTCCATGACTGATTCCGCCATTGAAGAGGCGGTGCGCCAGATGCCCCCCGAGGTATATCCTATCTCCGGGCCTGAACTTATTGCCAAGTTGAAGTCCAGAAGAGAGCTGCTGCCCCAGGTGGCGGAGAAATATTACCTGCACCTGGCCGAGGACGTGGACATTGCCGGCTCAGACAAACGCGAGAAGTTTGAGGTACACCGCATCAGTGATGACGAGACTGAGGTGACCGTGCGCAAGATCAACAAAGAAGGCAAGGTGTCTAAAGTGCTTTACCACCGCAAATTCCTGAACAAAGAAACGGAGGAGATCAGGTTGTACGGCCTGGGTGGCGATGACATATTTGAGGTGACCGGCAGCGTGAAGACCAGCCCCATGCTGCGCATCATTGGCGGCGAAGGCAATGACTCCATCGCAGATAACTCCACAGTGAAAGGCTTTGTGCGCAAAACCAAGGTCTATGACTTTACCGGCGAGAAAAACACGTTGGCGCTGGGCTCTGAGGCGGAAGACAAAACCGAGGCCTTTGAAGAGGTGAACCTCTATGACCGGGACAACTACAAGATCCCCTACTTCGGCCCCCGCCTCTCTATTGAGTATAACGTGGATGACGGTGTGTTCCTGGGCGGCGGCGTGCTGTACCGCAACCACAAGTTCCGGAAGCAGCCGTACGCCTCTGAGCATTACCTGCGGGGCAATTACGCCTTTGCCACCAAGGCTTACAACATACGGTATGACTCAGAGTTCAAGCAGGTCATGAATGATCGGCTGGACCTGGGGGTGAAAGCCGCCATCTTTGGGCCGCAGTACCAGATCAACTACTTTGGTCTGGGCAATGAGACCGAGCAAAACCTGCCCATTGAGGAGTACCGGGTGCGCCAGGAAAGAATGATGGTGTCGCCTACCTTGAACACCAGTTTCACCAAGTACATTAGAGTGGGCCTGGGGCCTTTCTATGACCGGTACAAACTGCAGCACTACCCAGGGCGTTTCGTGGATAAGGTACTCCCGGAGAGCGCCTTCGGGATTGAGCAGTATGCCGGGTTAAGGGGTTTCCTGAACCTGCAGGCCGTGAGTACGCCTATCAACCCCCGTATTGGCCTCAAGTGGCTCAATGAATTCTCTTACAGCCGGCAGTTAGGCGGAGAAGGTCGGAATTTTGGAAGGGTGGGCTCTGAGTTCATCTTCTACATTGGCCCGCGGCTACCATTCCAGCTCACCCTGGCCGCCCGGTTAGGCGGGGCGCACAACTTTGGTGAATTCGCCTTCCACCAGGCCAACACCCTGGGCGGGCTCTCCAACTTAAGAGGCTACCGGCGTACCCGTTTTGCCGGGCGTAGCAGCGTCTACCAGAACACCGAGGTACGGGTAGAAGTCTTCAAGTTCAACGTGTACCTGTTCCCGGGTAAATTTGGGATAATGGGCTTGGTAGACCATGGCCGCGTGTGGGCAGATGGGCAAAGCTCCAATAAAATACACCGGGGCGTGGGCGGCGGTATCTGGATTGACGTGCTCAAGCAGGCCGTGGTCAATGCTACCTACTCTGTGGGGGAAGAAGATAAGCTCTTCAACCTCAACTTCGGGTTCCTTTTTTAATCGGTGCACCAGCACTTCTGTTTTTAACCTACTTTCTCAATTACCGCCATCCCCTGCATGAAACAGCTTGTTATCTTATTGGTGGGAGTCCTGGCCCTGGCCCCTCTGGAACGGGCCCTGGGGCAAGGGCTCTTCTCAGACTCTTTGAGAGCTGCCCGCGCGGGCACAGACCCCAAGGAACTGGCCAATCCCTCTGTGCTGGGCATGGGCAAAAGCAAAGGCGTGATCATCAGGTATGAGCGGCTGCCCCGGTTTGGCATGCACTCCCAGGGCCAGCAGAGCAAGGTGGAAGACGCCCGCGCTGATGTGCTCAGAAGCAACCGGTTTGAGTTCAAGGCCTATGCGCCCCTGGTGAACAACCCGCACTTCAAGCTGGTGTTGGGCGGGGGCTATTTTTTAGAGGAGTTTAACTTCAAACAGCCCCAAAACCAGGAATACCCTTTGTACCAGCGGCTGGAAGACAAGAACCTGCGCTCCCTGGATGGCCAGTTGGTGATGTTGCGCCCCATTGATGAGAAGAACTACCTTATCTTCCGGGTGAAGGGGGAACTGAACGGCGATTACGGCAAACACTCCAAGGTGAGCCTGACAAGGTACCTGCGTACCTCCATGGAGGCGATCTACGGCTGGAAGAAAAGCCCTTTCCTTTCGTACGGGCTTGGGGTGCAGCTGGGCTACGCCTTTGGGCGGCAGACCATTTACCCTGCCCTTTTATACAACCGCACCTTTAATGATAAATGGGGCGTGGAGGCCATCTTCCCGGCCAACGTCACGTTCCGGCGCAACTTCTCAGAGAAGTCGCTGCTGTACATGGGCTACCGGATTGAGGGTGCCACCTACAACATCAACATAGAGACCGAGCCTTTCAACCAATATGAGACGGTGGAGCTGCGGAAATCTGAGATCAAGGCCCGTTTCCGGTGGGACCGGGAGATCTACGACTTCCTATGGTTCGCCCTGGAATCTGGCTACCGCTACAACCACCGGTTCAACCTCTATGATGGGCGCCAGCGCACGGCCAACCCGCTGATTGAAACGCACATCAAAGATGCGGTATACTTCAACGTGGAATTGTTCCTGGTGCCCCCGCGCAGGTTCCTCAAGCAATAAGGCCGCACCTTGTTTCAGGGTTGTTTTCCCGAAAATAACCCTGAAACAACCTTCGGTTCTGATAAATAGAAAAAGGAAGCCCGCCACAATCTCTGTGGCGGGCTTCCTTTTTTTCTGCGAAGTGCCATTCGGCCTTCTAGTTTTCCACAGGCCCTTCTGCCTCGTGCTGGTCGGCCATCTGTTTCAGGTAGTCATAGGAGGCATATTGGGCATGCACCACGTTGGAGGGGTCTTCCGGCAGGCAGTACTGGTTGTCTGAGTGACGGGATTTATAGGTGTCTCGCATGTGCAGGTCCAGCAGGTGCCGTATTTCCTGGCGCAGGATGGGGTTGTAGATAGGGAACCCTACTTCTACCCGCCGGCTTAGGTTTCGGTTCATCCAGTCAGCGGAGGCTACGTAGACCTTCTCCTCACCGCCGTTGCCAAACACATAGATGCGGCCGTGCTCCAGGTACCGGTCTACAATGCTGCGCACGGTGATGTTCTCGCTCAGACCAGGCACCCCCGGAATAAGGCTGCAGATGCCCCGCACCAACAGTTCTATTTTCACGCCCGCCTGGCTGGCCTCATAGAGTTGCTTGATCATGCGGCTGTCTTGCAGGGCATTCATCTTGGCAATGAGGTAGGCAGGTTTTCCTTCCTGGGCCAGTTTCATCTCCTGTTGGATCAGGGCGTTCAGGTCGCTGCGCAGGTTGAAGGGCGCCACCAGCAGGTGCTCAAACGTGAGGTCGCGTTCACCGTCTACCAGGAAGTGGAAGACCTTGGTTAGCTCATTGGTGAGGCGCTCATCGGTGGTGAAAAGGGCGTGGTCTGTGTAAATGAGGGAGGTTTTCTCATTGTAGTTACCGGTGCTCAGGTAGGCGTATTGCACGGCTTGCCCGTTTTCCTGCCGGGTCACCAAGCCTATTTTGCTGTGTACCTTGAGGTCTGGCACGCCGTAGATCACGTTGGCCCCCGCTTTCTCCAGTTGGTTTCCCCAGTAGATATTGGATTCCTCGTCAAAACGGGCTTTGAGCTCTACCACCACGGTCACCAGCTTGCCGTGCTCGGCGGCCTTGATCAGGGCTTTGGCCACTTTTGATTTGTCGGCTACCCGGTACAGGGTCACGCTGATGCTAGTGACCTGCGGGTCACTGGCGGCTTCCTCAAAGAAGCGCAGCACGTAGTCAAACTTCTGATAGGGGTAGTGCACCATGAACTCCTGCTCTTTCATGGCCGCCAGAAGACTGGGGGCATTCTCCAGCACCGGATGCGGCAACGGAGGCTGCGGCGCATAGTACAGCTCTGGGAGCTTGAATTTAGGGAACCCGAAGAAGTCACGGAAGTTGTGGAACCGGCTGCCTTCTACTAGTTCCTCAGTGGTGATACCGATGCGGTCCAGCAGGGCCTGCAGCATGGGCCGGGGAGTGGCCGGATCAAAGAGCAGGCGGCTAGGGTGGCCGGTCTCGCGTTTCTTGAGGCTTTTCTTGATTTTAGCCATTAAATTACCAGACACCTCTTCCTCAATGTCCAGCTCGGCGTCGCGGGAGAGTTTGACGGCGTAGGCTTCCACTTCGGCGAAGCCGGGGAAAAGCTCTGCCAAACCTATCCTGATCACGTCATCCAGAAGCATCACGTAGTGTTTGCCCTGCTCTATGGGGAGCTGTACAAACCGGCTGCCGTGCTTGTGGGTAGGAATCTCCAGAATGGCGTATTGCTCCTGCGCGGGTGCCTGGTCTGCCTTGGGCAGCAGGCGCACCATGAGGTACACGGTCTGGTCTTTCAGGAACAGGGGGCTGGGGTTGGTGCTGAAGATGATGGGCACCAACAGGGGTTTCACCGTACGCCGGAAATAGTCCAGGGCCATCTTGCGCTGGCCGTCAGTGCACTCGGTCTCGTCAATGAGGTAAATCTGCTCTTTGCGGAGCTCGGGCAGCAACTCGTTCCGGTAAACGTGCCCAAATTCCTCCTGCTGCCGCGAGACTTCGGTGAGGATCGCCTCCAATTCCTGTGAAGGGTCGTCTTCCAGCTTCTCGCGGGTTTTCTTTTTGAGCTGTACCAGGCGACGCATGGTGGCCACCCGTACCTTGAAATACTCGTCCAGGTTAGAGGAGAAGATGGCCATGAAGTTGAGGCGCTCCAAGAGGGGCACCCGCGGGTCTTTGGCTTCTTGCAGTACGCGGTAATTGAAAGCCAGCCAACTCAGCTCCCTGCTGATAAGCGGGATTTGCTGTTGAGGTTCGCTGGCCGTGGAAGATTCAGTAAGGTCTAGATTATCTGTTGAGGCCATTCAAATGGTAGTAGGCGCGGCAGGACCGCCGCGGGTTAGCGATAGTTTTTAGGGAAATCAAAGAAGAGCAACTTGGCGTTGTCCCCTGAGATCTCGGCCCAATAGTGACAGTCAAAGGAAAGGGCTACCACACCCGCCGTTGGAATATTGGCGATGTTTTTCTCTGGGCTGAAATGGTTGGCCAGTTCTGTGAGCGCCGGGTTGTGGCCCACCAGCATGACCTGGTGGTACTCGTCGGGCAAAGACTGGGCAAACATCCGCAGGTCCTCGGTGGCGATGAGGTAGAGTTCTTCCTGCACCCCAATCTGCTCAGGGTCAATGCCCAGTTCCTTGGCTACCAGGGTGGCCGTGGTAATGGCCCTTACGGCAGAGCTGGAGATGATCAGGTCCAGTTTGACTTCCCTTTCTACCAGTTCCTGCCCAATCAGAGGCGCGTCTGTGCGACCCCTCTTGTTCAACGGGCGATCATGGTCACTTAACTCCTCGTATTTCCAACTGGATTTGGCGTGGCGTAACAGATATAGCGTTTTCATGTGGCATACATAACTTGAAAGCCACAACTGACGTGCAGTTGTGGCTCTTTTCTTTACTGTTTGTGCCGTAAAATGGTTGTGCCAGGATAGCCACTTCCCTGTTCTGGTGGCAGGCCCTTCAGCCTAGGGCTGTTTCAGGGGCGTTTTGGTAAAAACACCCCTGAAAGAAGGTACTTTCCAGGTAAGAGATAGACCATGGCTTGGGCCTGCGCTTAGGGCCTGTTTTCGTCAAAATAGGCCCTAAGCGCAGGATTAATATTCCTGCGGGGCGTTGTTGGGGTACCGCTCATAGTGGATCTTGGAGACCTGATCCAGCAGGGCCTGGCGCAGTTCATCAATATTGGCGCGGTTAGTGGCCGAGATGAAAATGGCCGGGTTGTGCTGCTTAGCCATGTAAGAGGATTTCAACTCATTGATGTCTGGCAAGGCCTCTGGGTTATCTTCTTTGAGTTCCTGCTCGCGCTGCTCCAGGTACAGGTCGGTTTTGTTGAAGACCAGGATGATGGGTTTGTCCGCGGAGTGGATGTCTTTCAGGGTATCATTCACCACGCCAATGTGCTCTTCAAAAGAAGCGTGCGACACGTCTACCACGTGCAGCAGCAGGTCAGATTCCCTGATCTCGTCTAGCGTGGTCTTGAAGCTCTCAATGAGCTTGGTAGGCAGTTTCCTGATAAACCCAACCGTGTCTGAGAGCAGGAACGGGATGTTGTCAATCACCATCTTGCGCACCGTGGCGTCTACCGTGGCAAACAGTTTGTTCTCGGCGAACACGTCTGCCTTGGTGAGCAGGTTCATGATGGTAGACTTGCCCACGTTGGTGTAGCCCACCAACGAAACGCGCACAATGCCGGAGCGGGACTTGCGCTGCTCAAAGTTCTGCTTCTCAAATTTCTCCAGCTTCTCATTCAGCAAGGTGATCTTCTCGCGCACAATCCGTCTATCGGTCTCAATCTCGGTCTCACCCGGTCCACGCATGGCCACGCCCCCGCCTTTCTGACGGCTTAAGTGGGTCCACATGTTGGTAAGGCGGGGCAGGAGATAGCGGTACTGGGCCAGTTCTACCTGCGCGCGCGCGGTAGCCGTCTGCGCCCGAAGCGCGAAGATGTCCAGGATGAGCAAGCTGCGGTCTATGATCTTCACTTCCAGCTCGCGCTCCAAGTTTCGCACCTGCGAAGGGGAGAGGTCATCGTCAAAAATGACCATGTCTACCTTGTGTTCCTTCACGTAGGCCACGATCTCTTCTAACTTGCCCTTGCCCACATAGGTACGCATGTCAGGTTTGTCCAGCTTCTGCACAAACCGTTTCAGGGTTTTGGCGCCTACGGTCTCAGTAAGGAACGCAAGTTCATCCAGGTATTCTTTGGTTTTCTCATCGGTCTGCTTGTAGGCAGGAACGGCCACTAACACGGCGGTTTCCTGTTCTTTGGCAGTGATATGGAGTTGGTTCTTCATGTAGTAAATTTACTTTTTAAGCAACGTGGAATAGAGCGCCAGGGTCTCTACTTCCTGTTCAGAGAGTTGGGAGCCGAAGCCCGGCATGAGCCCGCGGCCCCGGGCAATGATTTCCCGCCGGTCGGCCACGCTCAGGGTGCTCTGTTGCAGGTTCACGGCTCCGCCGGTTCCTTTCTGGCCGTCTGCCCCGTGGCAATTGGCGCACAGGGCGGTGTAAATGGCTTTGGTGTTCTCCAGTTGCGTTCCTTCCAGTTGGTGTAAAATTGGGTTGCTGGCCTTTTCCGGGTCAGGAGAGGCGGTGCCTATTGCCCCGTTGGGAGATACAGCCACGGCTTCGCCTCTATCAGGACGCATTTTCAGGCTTTTGGTTTCGGCTACGCCGTATACGTACCCGAAAATAAGCACGCTGACAGCAGCCAAGACCTTGCTGTGCCGTTTCAGGCCTACTATGGCCAGCGGGATAGCTGCCAGCACCAGCCCTATTTTTATGAGGAGCCAACTGGGCAGCGGGCCGTTGTAGCGGAAGGCCAGGAATCCGCCCGTGATCAGAATGAGCCCGCCAAACACAATGTCCAGCATTTTGGTGGAGGAGCGGGCCTTGTTGAGCGCGTCATGCCGGTTGAAGAAAAGCAGGAACGCCTTCCCCAGAAACAGGAGCAGGAACAGGATCACTACCAGCACGTGCGTATGTAGAAAAGCGGTGGTCATAAGGGTGCCAGGGGTAAACCTGCCGTAGGTTTCTGTGCAAAGTAAGTACAATGGGCTGGAAAACCGATAAACCGGCGCAGATTCTGTGCGTAGGAGCAGAGTGCTGCCAAATCTGCTGTTATCTTTGCCTTTTGCCTGACCCTACCCCATGCGCATCGCGATTGTTATCAACAAGTCCTGGAATATCTTCAATTTCCGTTTAAGCTTAGTCAAAGCCCTCTTGGCCGCCGGCCATGAAGTGGTGGCCATTGCCCCCAAGGACGCGTATTCTGCCAGACTGGTGGCCGAAGGGTGCCGGTTTGTGCCGCTGCCCATGGAAAGCAAAGGCACCAATCCGCTCAAAGACATGCTGTTGGTAGGCAAGTTCCTGAAAGCCTACAAGAGCGTACAGCCCGACGTGATTCTGCAATACACCATCAAACCCAACATCTACGGGTCTGTAGCGGCGCGGCTGGCTGGTATTCCTACCATCAACAACGTTTCCGGCTTGGGTACCGTGTTCATTGTGGAGAACCTGGTGTCTAAGATCGCCATGGCGCTGTACCGCTTTTCCTTCCAGTTCCCGGCCAAGGTCTTTTTCCAGAACACAGATGACAAAGAACTTTTCCTGGAGCGGAAGCTGGTGCGGGAGTCTATTACCGAGGTGATTCCCGGGTCTGGCATTGACACCAAACGCTACCTGCCGGCCCCACAGTTTAAACGCCAGGAGCCCTTCGTTTTCCTGATGGTTTCCCGCGCCCTGTATGAGAAAGGCCTGGTAGAATACGTAGAAGCCAGCAAGATCCTGAAAGCGAAATACCCGCAGATCCGGGTTCAGTTGCTGGGCGCCATTGACGAAGAAGGCAACATTGGCATCAAGCGAACCCTGGTAGAGCAGTGGGCCAAAGAAGGCTGGCTGGAATTCCTGGGTACTTCAGATGATGTGGCCGGCGTAGTGCACGGCGCCGACTGCGTGGTGCTCCCGTCTTACCGCGAAGGCACGCCCCGTACTTTATTGGAAGCCGCCGCCATGGCCAAGCCTATTGTGACCACCAACGTGCCCGGTTGCAAAGAAACGGTGATAGACGGCTACAACGGTTACCTCTGCCAAGTGCGGAACGCCGTTGACCTGGCCGCCAAGATGGAGCAGGTGTATTTACTCGCAGAGCCGGAGCTCCAGGCCATGGGCCAGAACAGCCGCCGCTTAGCCGAGGAAAAATTTGACGAGAAGTTCGTGATAGAACGCTATTTTAGAGCCATAGAAAGTGCCACCAAAGGTAAAGGAGATTAGGAAATTTGAAGATGAGGAGATTTGAAGATTCAGAAGCAATTCTCTTTCTTGCGTAGCCCCATCATTCTCTTATTCATTCACTCTCTCAATCATTCAAAAAGACATTCAGATAGACAAGACACATGCAGGTAACCAAATACCCCATAGAAGGAATAGTGGAGATCACGCCCAGGATTTTTGCCGATGAACGGGGAGCATTCCTGGAAACGTTCAGCGCCAAAGTTTTTGCCGAGGCCGGGATCACCGAGACCTTTGTACAGGACAACCTATCCGTTTCCAAAAAAGGGGTCCTGCGCGGCCTGCATTTTCAGAAGCCACCCTTCGCGCAGGCGAAACTGGTGAGCGTGACCGCCGGCAAAGCCTTGGATGTGGCGGTGGATCTCCGCAAAGGATCTCCCACCTATGGGCAACACGTTACCTGCCTGCTGGACGCGGAGAAGCGGAACCTGTTCTTTATTCCGGTAGGGTTCGCCCACGGTTTTGTGGCTTTGGAGGAAGGCACGGTTTTCCAGTACAAATGCAGCAATTACTATGACAAAGCCTCAGAAGGAGGCTTGCTGTGGAATGACCCGGCCCTGAACATCAACTGGGGAATTGAGACGCCGCTGGTTTCAGAGAAAGACGAAATCCTGCCGGTTCTGGAAGGTTTTGAATCTCCTTTCTAAGCGGTTGATACTTTAAGATTCAAACCTCACAGGTCTTCAAGACCTGTGAGGTTTTTTTTATTCTTTATTCTGGTCTGTTTTTGAGAAAACAGGGGTGAAATGTAGTTAGCGGAAGACACTCGTAGGAGCTGCGCACACTACGAGGTCTTTGGTTGGGGCAATGGGTAGCATTAACCGTCATCTGAAATAAATTCTACGGCCTTGAGAAAAAGAAAAAACCTCACAGGTTTTCAAAACCTGTGAGGTTTAAGACAGCTCCAAAGACCTCGTAGTGTGCGCAGCTCCTACGAGTGTCTCCGCCATTTGCGTTTCAGCCTTGTTTTGCCCAAATCTCCCCTAAAACAAAGGCCTTACAACAAATCCACCAGTGTCTCTAAGCCAATGCCGCGGGAGCCTTTGATCAGGACGTGGCTGTTTCTGATGGGGTGGTCTGTGAGCCATTGCACCAGCGCGCTTTTCTCAGCGAAGTACCGGAAATCAGGGTTGACCTCGGCGGCGTAACGCATTTCCTTGCCGCAGAGAAACACCTGCGTGAAGTTCTGCTGGTTTAACTGTTCGCCCAGGGCGCGGTGCTCGGGCTCGCTTTCCTGGCCCAGTTCCAGCATATCGCCTAAGATCACTACCTTGGGTTCGCCGGCCATCTGCCCGAAGTTAGAGACAGACAAGGCCATGGAACTGGGGTTGGCGTTGTAGGCATCCAGCAGAATGGTGTTGGTGTCTTTCTGCACAATCTGCGAACGGTTGTTGGTGGGCATATAGCCGGCAATGGCCGCATTGATCTGCTCATGCGGCACCCCAAAATACTGACCGATGCAGGCCGCCGCCATCATGTTCTCAAAGTTGTAGGAACCCATCAGGTGCGTGTGTACTTCCTGGCCGTTGGCGGCGCGGTACACCACCTGCGGGGCGGCCTGTAACAGCTCAGCAGAATAATCGTCTTCGGGCTGATAATAAGTTACTTTGGTGGGGATTCTGCGTACCATGCGCATGAGGTGTTCGTTAGAAGTATTCACGAACACGGTGCCGTTGGCTTTGTCCAGGTGCAGGTAAAGCTCACTCTTGGTGCGGGCCACGCCCTCCAGACTCCCGAAGCCCTCTAAATGCGCCTTGCCAATGTTGGTGATGAGGCCGTGGGTAGGCAGCGCGTACGAGCAGAGCTCTGCGATGTCGCCAGGGTGGTTGGCGCCCATCTCAATGATGGCTAGTTCATGCTCGGGCTGGATGCTGAGCAGGGTGAGTGGCACCCCGATGTGGTTATTCAGGTTGCCTTTGGTGCAGAGCACGTTGAATTTCTGGCTCAGGACCGCGTTGATGAGTTCTTTGGTGGTGGTTTTGCCGTTGCTGCCCGTGATGCCAATGATGGGGATGTCCAACTGGAGCCGGTGGTGCAGCGCCAGCGCCTGCAAGGCCTTCAGCGTATCTTCCACCTGAATGATGTGGGGACCGGTGATGGCCGGGTCCTGCACCACCGCGTACCGGGCGCCTTTTTCCAGGGCCATTTGCGCAAACTGGCTGCCTTTGAAATTGGGGCCGTCTAACGCGAAAAAAAGCGTGTTCTCTTGTTCGGCCCGGGAATCTGTGCTTACTTTCCGGCACTCCAGGTATTTTTGATACAGGTGCTCCACTAGCTCCGCCATAGTTTAGGTAGTATTGCTTTTACGTCTAGGATACGAATAAATGAATCGAGCATTAAAGGTACTAGCCTTTTTTTTAACTTGGATAGCCTGGCCCGGGCAATCGCTGTGGGCGCAGGCACCTATCCGGCTGCAGGAAGCCGCGGGGCCTACGGTCCAATCTCAGGGGGGGCAGCAAATGCGTCTGCCGTGGGCCGGAGGGTTCAACAGCCCGCAGTTCTCGGCCATTGACCTGAACCAAGACGGGCAGCAGGATCTGTTCGTCTTTGACCGCAGCTCACAGCAGGTGACCACCTATCTGGCCGTGCAAACAAACGGCACCTGGACGTATCGGCACGCGCCGCAGTATGCCAGCGCCTTCCCCAAAGGGCTGCGGTTCTTTGCGCTGCTCCGCGATTTCACCTGTGACGGCCTGCCTGATCTTTTCACCGCCACCAACCTGGGCGTCGCGGTATACACCAATATTTCCTCGGCCAGTTCAGGCCCCCGTTTCAACCTCACGCACCCCGTCCTGAACTTCAACACCGACGCCAACCTGCTGGTGGGGGCTGAAGATATGCCGGCTATTGTGGACATGGACGGTGACGGTGACCTGGATATCCTTTCCTGGGAGTGGTCACAGGGCACCGTGCTGGAGTATTTCCGGAATGAGCAGGTAGAGCAGGGCCTTCCCTGCGGAACCCTCAAATTCACCCGGGCCTCGTCTAAGTGGGGACAGGTGACCCGCTGCGTGGGGACCTGCAACAACTACCGCTTCAACAACGAGACCTGCCCTTCTACCCACCATATTGGCGGCTCCAGCGTGCTGCCCTTAGACCTGAACGCCGATGGGGTGCTGGATCTGCTGGCAGGCCATGACGATTGCCCCGATCTGGTCAGCCTGTTCAATACCGGCACCACCCTGCAACCCAAGATCACCAGTGCCGAGTACAACCTGCCGCCGTTCATCACGGGGCCGCAACTAAGTGTCTTCCCGGCCGCCTATTACCTGGATGTCACCTTTGACAAAATCCCAGATCTGGTGGTAGCACCTAACATGACCTCCAACTCGCACCAGAACGTGGACCTGAAGAATTCGGTGTGGGTGTACCCCAATACCGGAACCGCCCAGAACCCCAGGTTCGAGAGCCCGCGCCAGCCATTCCTGCAAGATCAGATGATAGATGTAGGAGAGGGCGCCGCTCCCGCCCTGGCCAAAATTAGCGGTACTGAGGTGTTGGATCTGGTGGTGGGGAATACCGCGGTGTTGGAGAATGGCCGCTATTCCGCTTCTATTGCGTTTTACCAAAACAAGGGCACAAACAGCCAGGCTGTTTTTGAGGCGACAGACCCCGACTACCTGGGGTTCTCGGCCCAGAACCTGCTTTCCCTCAAGCCCCAGTTTCTGGACCTGAACGCCGACGGGAAAGTTGATCTTGCCTGGAGCGCCTATCGGCCCGCTACCAATTCCATGGAATTCAAATATGTGCTGAACCAGGCCGCATCTGGGCAATCCGCGCAGTTTTCCCTGGCTAATGCCGTCACCGTGCCCGGTCTCCTGCTTTTCAGGGGAGACACGCCGTACCTGTATGATGTAGACAAAGACGGCAAGGTGGATGTGCTCATCGGCCGGTCTTCCGGGGGCCTTACCTATTTCCGGAACACCGGTACTTCCACGGCACCTACTTGGTCGCTGGTGACCGATGCGCTGGGCGGCATTGGGGCCAACGGAGAGCGGCGGCGCCTGCAGGTCACCGTAGCCGACCTGAACCAAGACGGGCAACCAGATTTGCTTACTACTGATGACAGCGGTCAGCTGCGGGCGTACCCCGGTTTTCAGGCCCATGTTTCCGGCACGTTTCCGCAGGAACAGGACATTTTCTGGCAACCCCTGGCGCAGCAGTACGGGATTGCCAATTTCGGGGCCGGCATGATCCTGGCCGCGGCCAACCTGGACCAGGGCACGAACCAACTGCCGGAGATTCTGGTAGGCACCCACGCCGGGGGGCTTCGGTTCCTGAAAGCCATCTCAGAACCCCTCAGCGTGCCCAACCCCACAGAGGATGCCCTGGCCGTGCAACTGTTCCCCAACCCGGCTGACCAGGTGGTGCAGCTACTCACCCAAAAGAACGCCACCTACCAGTTGCACAACGCAGCCGGGAAATTGATAGGGCGGGGGAAAACAGAGGCAGGGCAACCCCACACCATCTCTACCAAAGCCTTGGCCGCCGGACTTTACGTGGTGCGGGTGCAAACCGCCGACGAACGTATCGTGACGCATAAACTGGTGGTGCGGCATTAAAAACCAAAGCCTGTTTCAGGACTGTTTCTTGCAAAACAGCCCTGAAACAGGCTTTGGCAACTTCAGTGAGGCGACAGCCTCAGGAAAGAATGGCGTTTAGTTGACGGTTGTCTAGTTCGCCCACAAGATCCTTCCAGGATGACAAAAGGAGAGGAGCAGGATTTCTGAGGAGATTACTAGGGAGGACTATCCTTACCGCCTTCCTTCATCCTCCATCCTTCTCTCAATCATTCATTCATTCATTCATTCATTCATTCATTCATTCATTCATTCATTCATTCATTCATTCAATCTCTCCATCACTCAATCATTCAATAATTCAATCAACCCCCAGCGTGAACGCGTCGGCGTCCAGGTGCCAGGGGAGTTTCTGGCGGGTTTCTTCCAGGTGCTGGCGGGATAGGGTGATGGTGGTGACGGCTTCCTCGTGTTCATGGTGGGCCAGTTCCTCGCCCAGGAGGTTGTAGGCGGCGGAGTCGCCGGCGTAGGCGTGGCCTTTGGCATCAATGCCAACGCGGTTCACGCCTATGCAATAGGCCAGGTTCTCAATGGCGCGGGCCTTCAGGAGCGTTTGCCAGGCCAGGCGGCGGCGGTCGGGCCAACTGGCAATGTAGATGAGCACGTCATACGAGATGGGCGTGTTTCTGGACCAGACCGGGAACCGAAGGTCATAGCACACCAACGGGCAGATATTCCAGCCTTTCACCTCCACGATCAGTTTCTGGGTGCCGGGCGAATAGGCTTCGCACTCCCCGGCCATTCTAAAGAGGTGACGCTTGTCATAGTGGGCGTAGGTGCCGTCAAGGCGCATCCAGACCAGGCGGTTGTAGTACTGGCCGTTCTCTTGGATGATGAGGCTGCCCATGACCACCGCATCGCGCTGTTGCGCCATCTGCCGCATCCAGGCCACAGAAGGTCCGTCCATTTCCTCGGCCAGGGCCGGGGCATCCATGCTGAAACCGGTGGTGAACATCTCGGGCAGAATGATCAGGTCCGTTTGGGGCAACTGTTCTATCTTGGCTTGGAAGTTAGCGCGGTTGGCGGCGGCATCATGCCAGGCAAGGTCTAGCTGGAGAAGGGAAACGCGGAGGTCCGTCATTGTTAATCTGGAATTAAGAATCAGGAATTAATTGCGGTTTTCTGGGAACAGGCTAACCTATTCCTTACCACCTACGATAAAGGTAGGTACTTACGGTTACATCAAACAATCCCCCATGGAGATTCAAAAGAAAAAGATTGCCATTGACATGGACGAGGTCATGGCTGACCCCATTGAGAAATTCATCAACCTATATAACCAGGATTTCGCCCTGGACCTGAAGCTGGAGGCGCTGCACGGAAAGGAAATCTATGAGGCCGTGCCGCCTGAACACTCCGACAAGGTCTGGGAATACATCAACGCCGAGGGGTTCTTCCGAGACCTTACCGTCATCCCAGACAGCCAGGAAGTGATCAAAGCCCTTACCGAGAAATACGAGGTATTCATTGTGAGCGCCGGCATGGAGTTCCGGAATTCGCTGATCGACAAGTTCGACTGGCTACAGGACCATTTCCCGTTCATCAGTTGGCGCAACTACGTGCTTTGCGGCGACAAAAGCATCATTGGGGCCGACATCATGATTGATGACCGCCCCAAGAACCTGATCACCTTCTCCGGCGAGCGCAAGCTCCTCTTTACCTCGCCGCACAACGTGAACATCCTGGAATTTGAGCGCGTGAGCACCTGGCAAGAAGTAGCCGAGAAACTGCTGTAATGGTAAGGTTGTTTTAGAGCTGTTTTGAACCTGTTTAGTAAAGGAACCGCCACTAACTCTTGCCCTTGCTGCGTGTTTTCACCAGCAAGCGAAAAGGCTCCTGCGTCTGGATCGTTGGCCTCTGGGAACACCAACAATGGCGGCTGGGCTGTTTATTTTTGTTCTGTACTAAACAGGTTCATACCGCGAAAAGGGTTTGAAACGTAATTGAAGCAATTCCTCCTATTTTGTCATCCTGAAAGGATCTTGTGAGCGGACTAGAAAAGCAGGAGTCTAACAGCCATTGCCGTAGTGGTGAAACGGAAAAGCTGTGGGCACAGACACTCGCAGGTCTGAAAGACGCTGCGAGGTCTTTTGAGCAAGCGAAGTTGTTCTTGGTTGCTAGCCGTTGTTGGTGTTTTCACCAACAACCAGAAAGACACCTGCTCCCAAAAGGACAACTGCATTGGAAAGGGCAACCATAAGGGATTGCCCCTACAACTCAGGACTCAAGACTCAGAACTCAGAACTCGAGCTTACAACCGGCTTAGCCGGTTGGCAGCGGCCCGTAGCGTTTCTTCCATCTTAGCGAAGCAGAACCGGATCACGCCATTGTCTACGGCATTGTGGTAAAAAACCGAGACCGGGATCACTGCCACGCCCGCTTCTTTGGTGAGCCACTGGGCGAATTCCACATCTGGTGCTTTGGAGATCTGGCGGTAGCGCGCCAGCTGGAAGTAGGTGCCGGCGCAGGGCAGCAACTCAAATTTGGAGGGCTGCAACAGGGAGGCGAATAAATCCCGCTTCTGCTGGTAAAACTGCGGCAGGGAAAGGTAGTGCTCGGGGTGGTCCAGGTAATGGGCCAGGGCGTGCTGCAGGGGCGTGGCGGTACTGAAGGTGAGGTACTGGTGTACCTTCCGGAATTCAACCGTTAAGGCCGCAGGCGCGATGCAATACCCCACTTTCCAGCCGGTGGTATGGTACGTCTTCCCGAAGGAGGAAACCACGAACGCCCGCTGGGCCAGCGCCGGTACCGTAAGCACACTCGCGTGCGGCTGCCCGTCAAAGACCATGTGCTCATACACTTCGTCGCTGAGGATCAGGAACGGGTGCTGTTCAGAGAGGCGCGTGAGGGCCTCCAGGTCGGCTGCCTTCCACACCGCGCCGCTGGGGTTATGCGGGGAATTGATGATGAGCAGCCGTGTCTTAGGGGTCAGGCTTTCGGCCACTTTTTCCCAATCCACGCTGAAATCAGGAAACCGCAGAGGCACGAACACCGGCACGCCGCCGCTCAGCTCAATGGCGGGCACATACGAATCATAGCAGGGTTCCAGCACCAGCACCTCATCGCCGGGTTGCACCACGGCGGCAATGGCGGCAAACAAGGCCTCGGTAGCGCCAGACGTGACCGTGACCTCCAAGTCTGGGTCGCAGGCATGGCCGTAGAGCTGCTGCGTTTTCTGGCTGATTTTCTGCCGTAGCAGCAAAAGACCGGGGCTAGGAGCGTATTGGTTGTGCCCGGCCCGCATGGCCTCTGCCACCAACTCCACCAACTCCGGCGGGCAGTCAAAATCCGGGAACCCCTGCGACAGGTTGATGGCCCCGTGCTGCTGCGCCAGCTGGCTCATGGTAGAGAAGATGGTGGTGCCTACGGTAGGTAGTTTGCTTTGCAGAGAAATGCCCATGGTGCGGTTTTTAGCCTGTTTTGGTGAAAATAAAGAAAAAACGGTTCCGTCTGGTTAGGTGGGAACCGTGCTTTGCACAATTTCCTGCAGGGTGGGCACCACCTCGCGCTCAAACCACGGGTGCCGCTTAAACCAGGCAATGTTGCGGGGCGAGGGGTGGGGCAGCGGCAGGTAACGGGGCAGGTACTCTTGCCAGGCTTCCACGGTCTGGGTAAGGGTGGCCTTGGCGGCCGAACCCAGGAAAGCCCGTTGGGCGTACGTGCCAATGAGCAGGGTGAGCTTGATGTTGGGCAGCAGCGGCAGCAACTGCGGGTGCCAATGCCGGAAACACTCCGGCCGGGGCGGAAGATCGCCTGACTTGCCGGTGCCCGGGTAGCAGAAGGCGGTGGGCACAATGGCCACGTGCGCCTCATTGTAGAATGCATCGGGCGTGAGCCCGAGCCAGGAGCGCAGGCGTTTGCCGCTCTGGTCATCCCACGGAATACCGCTGGCGTGGACCTTGGTGCCGGGCGCCTGCCCCACAATGAGCAACTGCGCCGTAGCAGAGGCCCGCAGCACCGGGCGGGGGCCGTGCGGCAAGTGCGCGGCGCACAACTGGCAGGCTCTGATCTGGGGAAGCAGTTCTTCTAGCATGGGACGTGGTTTTAGGGCTTGCTTACATTTTGATTTTGTAGGCGAAAAAGGCCAGAGGGAGGTTCTGCGGAAGCGTTTTTTGAGCCGCGTAGCAGCGCTATGGGGCGAGAAAAAAGCAAACGCAGGTTCTTGCTATGGAATTTTGCAGCGCAAAAGACAAATTTAAGCATGCTCTTAGGGCTAATTTCAGGAAAAGCGGGCAAAAACGGGTAGCAAAAAAGAAGCCGATGCGCTGGGCACCGGCTTCAATTATTCTGTGAAGGTGGTTTTTACGTGTCCAGTAGCCCCTCTGTGGTAACCTCGTCTTCAGGGAATGCCCTCAGAAGCAGGTAAGAGGCGGCCACGCTGGTGACGGCAATAGCGATCATCAAGGCTTTCATAGGCTTGCTGACGTCCAGTGGTTAGTAGCGCCGCGGGTTGTGGTCGCGGTTGTAGTGCCGTGAATCATCATCACCTGAATCCGTCTCATCTGACCACCGGGGACCTCTTTCCGTGCCTCTGTCCTGGGGGGAACGGTATTCGTGGTCATGGCGGCGGCTGTCGTGGTCTGGTTGGCTTTGGTCTGAGTTGCGGTTGAACAGGTTCCGCACGCCGTGCTTCATGTCTTGCCAGGCTTCGCGTACGCCTTCGCCCATGTCGCCTAATACATCGCCTTTGTCACGGTCTGCGCGGCGGCCGTTGTTGTCCGTGTAGCGGTGCTCGTCGTACCAGGTGTGGTTGCCGCTGCCGTAGCGGTAGTCATCATCTTTGTACCGGCTGCGGCCGCCCGGCCAGTCATTGTAGGGGTTGTCATCTGGGCGGGGAAGCTCGGTGCGCACGCCCCGTGATTCCATGTACCCGCCGCGGTAGTAGTTCTCATTGGTGTCATCTCTGCGGCGTTGCTCAGAGATCCGGTTGTCTGGGTGCACATTCTCATGCCCCTGGCCATACGAATCCTGGCGGGCCGAATAGTTGCCGCGGCCGTCTCCGTGCGAGGAATAGGTGCCGCTGTTCTGGCTACCGGCAAAGCCCCGGCCTTGCTGCGGCCCGGAGTAGGTGCTGTTCCCGCGGCCGTCCCCGTAGTTCAGGCTGTCAGGGTTGCGGTACGCGCTGTATTCCTGTTGGCCGTAGTGTTTGCTCAGGCTGGCACCCCGGTCTGCGTTAGACGTACGCTCATGCGTGTCTTCTGGGAAGTGGCTGTGGGTCTGGTTGCTGTACCCGGTATGGAAATGGTTGCCGGCGTCCCAGTGGCGGTCTTCCGGACGGTGCTGCTGCTGCGGGTTCTGCTGGTGCCTCTGCTGGTCGCGTTGGTATAATTCCCGGCCCCGTTGGTGGTTCTCGGCGTCACCGCCCTGGCCAGGTCTGATGTACTGGTTTCTTTTATTTTCCTCCATGATTGTATCATTTAAGTAGAAAAAACAATGCCTCTGGTTAGAGAGGAACACAGACCTATGTACGATACCTTGGCCAGAGAGTTAAGCTGCTGATTCTTTCTGCCTCAGCGTGAGGGTGAACCGAAAGCCCCCCTGGCCCGGGCAGAACCTTTACCGCCGAATGCAGTATGGAGGGGAAGTAAGACTTTTAGCGTACTTTTTATGAAACGGTATTTACCCCTGCTGGGCGTTTTTTTCTTGTTTTTTCTGGTGATCTCTGGGTTTGCGCATGGGCAGGCCAAAAGCATTCAAAAAGTACCGGCAGCCCAAGCGGGTTGCCTTCCTGCGCCGGCTGCGGTCCTGGTACCCTGATTCCCTTTTCTCTTCCTTTTCCTTAAAACGGCCCCTAAACTACCCGTAGAAAACTTTCTGCCGGCAGCGGTGTTGGCTCTCTTGTGCCCTACAGAAGAAACGGCGGCCTTGTCTTAGACAAGGCCGCCGTTTCAGGTCTGTTTTATTCTAACCTCAGGCAAAGTGCGCCGCCAAGATCTCGCGCACGTGGGCTTCTTCCAGGGGTTTGGAGATGTGCTGCTCCACGGCATTGTACTTCTTGAGCTTCTCCAGGTCATAGAAGCTGGCCGAGGAAGTCAGCATCATGACCACAATGCAGTTCTGGGTGGTTTCCGGCAATTGGTGGTATTTGTCCAGGAACTCAAAGCCATCCATCACGGGCATTTTGATGTCCAGGAACATGAGGTCTGGCAGCGAGGCTCCCTGGGCAACGGCATTGTTCAGGAACGTAAGCGCTTCTTCGCCGTTGTTGACCACCTCAATGCGCTCCGCAATCTCCATACGGGTGAGCAGGCGCTTGTTCAGGAAATTGGTGGTTTCGTCGTCGTCAACCAATAAAATCAGGTTTAACCTTTTCATAGGACAAATATAGAAAGCGCGTACGCTAATGGATGCTGTTTTTCAAATAAATGGTGAAGGTGGTGCCCTGGTTCACCTGGCTTTCCACCTGAATGCGGCCCCCGTTCTTCTGCACAATGCGGTTTAGGATGTACAGGCCCAGGCCAGATCCTTCTACGTGGTTGTGGAAGCGTTTGAACATCTGGAACATCTTGGCACCGTGTTTCTCCAGGTCCATGCCCATGCCGTTGTCCTGTACCGTGAGCACCGTGTAGTCCTGCTGGCGGCAGGTGTGCAGATGCACGCTGGGCGGGCGCTCCGGGGACCGGTATTTCACGGCGTTGCTGATCAGGTTGTAGAAAATGCTCTTCAGGTTCACGCGGGAAAAGAAAAGCTGCGGCACCTGGCTGAAATCATGGGTAACCTGCGCCCCTGAATTCTGGATCAGGTCCTGGATACTGAGGCGTACTTCGTCCACCAACTCCAGGAGGTCTATTTCTTCCTGGTGCGCGTCTATTTCCTTCTGCACTTTCACGATCTCTGCCAGGTCTGAGATGGTGGCGTTGATCTGCTTGAGCGATTTGTTGAACATGTTGATCAGGAGCGGCGCGTCTGGGTCATGGAACGTGGCTCCTTTGGTGAGCTCCTGAAAGATGCTGGCCATGTTGATGATGGGCAGCTTAAGGTCATGCGAGGCGGTATAGACAAAGCTGTCCAGGTCTTCGTTGATGCTGCGGAGCTCGCGGTTGGTCTGCTCCATGAGCGCTTCATTGCGTTTCTGGTCTTCTATCTCCGTACAGGTGCCAAACCACATGGTGATGTTGCCTTCCTGGTCCTGCTGCGGAAGGGCGCGCGCCAGAAACCACCGCCACTCGCCGTCTGAAGCCCGTTTGAAGCGGTACTCCACTTCATAGGGCTCACCGGTGCGCAGGGAGTGGTTCCAACGGGCAAATGCCCTTTCCTGGTCGTCTGGGTGCAGGAGGTTGTTCCACATGCGGGTGCCCTTGCTGGCTTCCACGTCATAGCCGGTGTACTCCACCCATTGCTTGTTGAAGTAGTTGTGGTAGCCGTCTGGGGTGGTGGTCCAGACCAACTGGGGCATGCTGTCTGCCAGGAACTGGAAATTCTGGATGCTTTCCTGCAGTTCCAGGAGCATCTTTTTCTGGTCCTGGATATCAGTGTGGGAACCTACCCATAAGGTTATGCTGCCGGCTTCATCGCGCATGGGCACCGCCCGTACCAGAAACCAACGGTACTCTGCACTGTTTTTGGTGCGCCAGCGGTTCTCTACCATGTAGGGCTCCCCGGTGGCCAGGGAATGGGCCCAGTGGGTATGGGTGATGCCCAGGTCATCTGGGTGGATGAAATGCTCCCAGCCCCAGCCAGTCAGTTCTGCCTGCGTGGTGCCCAGATAGTCATACCATTGGCGGCTATAGTACTCCACGTAGCCGTCTGGCTTGGCCGTAAAGGTCATGTGGGGCAGGGCATCCAGAATCCTGAGGGTGCGTTCATGCGAGACCTGCAGTTCCTGCGCCAGTTGGGCGGCCTCGTTCTGCACCCGCACCTGCTCGGTTACCTCTACAATCAGGATCATGATGCCTTCCACGGCGTGGTGCTCATTGAAGAGGGGTTGGTACATGAAATTGAAGTATCCCAGTTCCAGTTCCCCCGTGCCGTGGCGGTCCAGGTACGCTGGGGTCTCTGACCCTAGATGCAATTCGCCGGTGGTGAAAACCTCCTGGATGATCTCAAAGAAACCCTGCTCCTCCAATTCTGGGAGCGCTTCCCTAAAAGGCTTCCCAATGGTGTCTCGGTTGCCCACCAGTTGTTTGAACTGGGGGGTGGCAAAGTCAACGGTCCAGTTGCTGCCTTTGAGCACGGCAAACTGCACCGGCGCCTGCGATAGCATGCGCTTGACGTACTCATCGCGCTCCTGCAATTTCTGCTGGATGTCTTTTTGCTCCTGGATATCAGTGTCTACCCCTATCCATGCTTTGATAGTGCCTTCTTCATTCTTCAAAGGGGTGGCCCGCATGGTAAACCAGTGGTACTCGCCGTCAGAGGCCCGTTTCAGGCGGGCTTCGTTCAGGTATTCCTGGCCGGTGCGCAGGGCGGTAGTCCAGTTGTGAATGGTGGATGCCAGGTCATCTGGGTGCACCACCTTGTCCCAGCCCTCATCTGGCCCGGTGTTGCCGGTGTAGGCGTACCAGGCTTTGTTGAAGTAGTAGATGGTACCGTCTGCGTGGGCTACCCAGGCAATCTCAGGAATGCCTTCCAGCAGGGCGCGCACGTGCTGCTCGCTGGCTTTCAGGTCCGCG
This sequence comes from Rufibacter glacialis, assembly GCF_008271745.1. GTDB lineage: Bacteria > Bacteroidota > Bacteroidia > Cytophagales > Hymenobacteraceae > Nibribacter > Nibribacter glacialis. The sequence continues at coordinate 83,729 of NZ_VKKZ01000026.1, forward strand.
GCATACTGGTTTTTCTCGGTGAGGTCCAGCATGGCCCCAATCATGCGCCGGGGCGTGCCGGCCTCGTCACGCGACACCACGCCCCGGTCAAAGATGTCTGCGTAGGTGCCGTCTGCTTTCCGGAAACGGTATTCGTCTTGCCAGTTGGTGCCGCCGTTGTCAATCACCTGGTGAATGCCTTCCACTACCCGTTCCGCATCTTGGGGGTGCAGGCGGCCGTACCAGGAGTTGATGTCGTGCTCTATTTCTTCTTCCTTATAGCCAAAACTGGTCTTAAACCCGTTGTTCCACCAGATGGAGTCATCTTTCAGGTTCCAGTCCCAGATCACGTCATTGGTGGCGGTGGCCAGCAGCTCAAACCGCTTCATGTTCTCCTTCGCCAGCCGTTCGTTTTCCTGCTGGGGCGCAATGTCAATGATGGTGCCCAGCATGCGGTAGGGGTTTCCTTCCGCATCATACAGGATATAGCCGTGGTCCATGACATGGGTGTAGGTGCCATCGGCTTTCAGGAAACGGTATTTGCCAGTCCAAGATTTTTCTTTCTTCCTGACCACCAGGTTAAGGCTGTCGCGCAACTGCTCATACTCTGCGGGGTGCACACGGGCATCCCACTGGTCTGGGCTTTCGCCCTGGGCCGAGACGGGGTACCCAAAAAGCTGCGTGAAATTATCTCCCCAATAGAATTTGCCACTTTTCACGTCATAGTCCCAGGAAGCGCCGCCAGACGCCTCTACAAACGCCCGCAGACTGCCCTGGGTGATCTCTTGCTCCTCCCGCTGTCTGTGTAGCTCTGTTACATCTACCACGTGGTGGAGAAGGTAGAGCACCTCGCCCTGGGCATTGAGAACGGGCTTGTTGTAGGGGTGCCAGTATTTTTCCTCAAAGCCATCGCTCTGCGGACGGGGAACGTCATAGCGTTGAAGCGCCATCTTATGCGGCACCTTGTGGTCTCTGGCAAACTCCAATGACTGCTTGAGGTTGAGCACGCCTTCTGGTTTTTCCAGCTGGGGATTAGCTGGGAAGACCTCAAAAAGGTACCTGCCCAGGATAGACCGGTCTTTGAACGTGGCGGCCAGGTAAGCATCAGTGGCTTCCAGAATGGTGAGGTCAGGCGACAGGACCAGGTAAAGCCCGGGCAAAGCCTGGACAATGAGCGCCAAGTCAAGGGGAGGGGCAGACGTGGGAGAAGACATCATGTGCATTAAAGCATTGAATTCTGGAAAAGATGCCCTGGGGATTTCCCGGTAGCATAGGTATCACCGGAACGCGGGTTTAACCGCTGGCGGGGGCTTTTCAGGAAAAGGCCCCGCCGGCGGTTATGCCTGCAGTTCTTTGAAGATGGCTTTGGCTTCCTCTAACGTGGAAACATCTTCTACTGTCACAATCAGCTTGTCTTTGGCCTCTTTGAGCCTTGACCGGCGAGAATGTTGCTGCACGTACTGCAAGATGCGGCTGAAAGTGTCTGACTGGAAGAAAGCGTCATTGTTCTGGCTGGGAATGTAGCCCTTGAGCGTGTCTTTCTTCAACGTGAGTTTCTCAAAGCCCAAATGGCAGGCTTCCCAGCGCATCTTCACAATGTTTACCAGTTGCTCTACCTCAGGGGGCAGTGGCCCAAACCGGTCTACCATGCCCTCTACCAGCTTCTGCAGGGTCTCCAGGTCTTTCACGCGGTCCAGCTTGCTGTACATCTGTAAACGCTCTGTAATGTTGCTGATGTAGGAGTCCGGGATAAGAATCTCCAGGTCTGTTTCCACAGAACACTCCCTGATGGGGTCCAGCAGTTTGTCGGTCTCCAGTTCTTTGAAGAACAGGTCCCGGAACTCGGTCTCCTTCAGTTCCTGCACGGCCTCGTCCAGGATCTGGTGGTAGGCCTCAAAGCCCAGGTCATTGATGAAGCCGCTCTGCTCGCCGCCCAGCATGTTGCCCGCCCCGCGGATGTCCAGGTCGCGCATGGCGATCTTGAAGCCCTCGCCCAGGTCAGAGAACTCTTCCAGGGTACTCAGGCGCTTGCGGGCATCAGACGGCAGTCCGGATACAGGCGGGGTTAACAGATAGCAATAGGCTTTCTTGTTGGACCGGCCCACGCGCCCGCGCATCTGGTGCAGATCACTCAACCCGAACATGTGCGCCCGGTTGATGAGGATGGTGTTGGCATTGGGGATATCCAGCCCGCTTTCAATAATGTTGGTGGAAACCAGCACGTCATACTCGCCCTCCACAAAGCGCATCATGCGTTTCTCCAGCTCCTCGGGGTCCATCTGGCCGTGGGCGTAGGTGACTTTGGCATCGGGCACCAGTTTGAGGATCAGGTTGGCCATCTCTTCAATATCAGCGATGCGGTTGTGCACGAAGAAGACCTGGCCTTTGCGTTTGAGTTCATACGCCACCGCGTCTCTGATGAGCGTATCTTCAAATACGTGCAGCTCGGTTTGTACCGGCTGGCGGTTAGGCGGCGGCGTGGCAATCACTGAAAGATCACGGGCCCCCATCAAGGAGAAATGCAGCGTGCGCGGAATAGGGGTGGCTGTCAAGGTGAGCGTGTCTACGTTTACCTTTATTTCCTTAAGCCGGTCTTTCGTTTTCACCCCGAATTTCTGTTCCTCGTCAATCACCAGCAAACCCAGGTTCTTGAACTTGACGTCTTTGCTGGCCAGCCGGTGCGTCCCGATCAGGATATCGGTCTTGCCTTCGGCCACGCGGCCCAGAGTCTCTTTGATCTGTTTGGTGGTCTTGAACCGGTTGATGTATTCTACCTGCACCGGGAAAGCCTCTAGCCGGTCTCTGAAGGTTTTGTAGTGCTGCATGGCCAGGATGGTGGTGGGCACCAGCACGGCCACCTGCTTGCCGTCACAGGCGGCTTTAAAGGCTGCCCGTATGGCCACCTCGGTTTTCCCGAAGCCCACGTCGCCGCAAACCAGCCGGTCCATGGGGTGGGGCAGCTCCATGTCGTTTTTCACGTCCTCGGTGGCCTTGCCCTGGTCTGGGGTGTCTTCATAGATGAACGAAGACTCCAGTTCGGCTTGTAAAAAGCCATCTCGGGAGTAGGCGTAGCCGGGGGCTTTCTTGCGTTTGGCATACAGAGAGATCAGCTCGGCGGCAATGTCTTTGACTTTGCTCTTGACTTTCTTCTTCTTGTTCTCCCACTCCGGCGAGCCCAGCTTGCTCATGGTGGGCGGGGTGCCTTCTTTGCCCGTGTATTTGCTGATCTTGTGCAACGAGTGGATGCTCACGTAGAGCAAATCATCATCGCGGTAAATAAGCCGGATGGCTTCCTGCAGGCGACCACCTACCTCTACTTTCTCCAGCCCCGCAAACCGCCCAATGCCGTAGTCCATGTGCGTGACATAGTCGCCGGGTTTGAGGGTGCGCAGCTCTTTGAGGGTGAGCGCCTTGGACTTGGAATAGCCTTCGCGGGTCTTATGCTTGTAGAAACGCTCAAACAGCTGGTGGTCGGTGTAGCACACCAGCTTCACCAGATCATCCACAAACCCTTCGCGCAGGGCCAGCATCAAATGGTGGAACCGCACGTCATGGTCTAACTCGTCAAAGATGGTGGTCAATCGGTCGGCCTGGCGGGGCGACTCCGCAGCGATGACGTTTACGTAGTCTTTGCTCTGGTTCTCGTGCAGGTTGGCCACCAGCCGCTGGAAATCCTTGTTGAACGAGGGCTGCGGATGCGCCTGGAACTGCACCACCTGGGCGTTTTTGAAGTTGAAGCGCTTGCCAAACTCCACCAGGGTGAAACCTTCCAAGGATTTCTTGAAGGCCTTGCCAGACTCAAACAGCGCCTCTGGCTTAGAGACGATCTGCACGCCGGCGCTGCCTTCCAGCATCTCCTGAAACGCCTGTTCCGCTTTCTCAAAAGACTCTGTGACCACCTCTACGGTCTGCCGGTAATCCTTTACCCAGATCTTGGTGTCCTCGGGGATAAAGTCCAGGAACGATTCGCGGGTCTCCTGGAGCAGTTTGGTCTGCACGTTGGGGATGATGGAGATCTGCTTTTTCTGCTCCACGCTCAGCTGCGTGTTGGGGTCAAAGGTTCTGATGCTCTCTATTTCATCACCGAACATCTCTAGCCGGAACGGCAATTCATTGGCATAGGAGAACACGTCTACAATGCCCCCGCGAACGGCGAACTGACCCGCCTCATACACGAAATCTGTGCGTTCAAAGTCATAGCTGGCCAGCATCTCCGTGAGGAAATTCACGTCCAGTTTCTCCCCTACCTTGGCACCCAGCGTATTGGCCACCAACGACTTCTTGTTGATGACTTTCTCGGTGAGGGCTTCGGGGTAGGTGACAATGAGGGCTCCGGCGCCGGCACGGTCGTTGAGGCGGTTGAGCACCTCGGCGCGCAGCAGGATGTTGGCGTTCTCTGTGTGGTCAAACTGGTAGGCCCGCTTGTAGGAACTGGGGAACAGGAGCACTTCCTGGCCTTCTTCCAGCAGGTTAGAGAGGTCGCTGTAGAAATAGGCGGCTTCCTCGCGGTCATGCAAGATGAAGAGGTGGGTGTTAGCGTGCATGGTCTGCAAGGCAGAGGCCACCACGGCGTCTAAGCTGCCCACCAATCCTTTTAACTGTATATGTTGAGGTTCAGGAGTCTGCAGGTGCTGGGCCACGGTTTGCACCACGGGGTCCTGCCGGTACAGCTCCAAAAATTGAGTTGCTTTCAAGGGTACATCTTTTCTGGAAGAACAGTAGCAAAGCTAGCCATTCTTGTTGGTTACTGGAAACGCGGGGCAGCAAGGGTAAGTTGCTTTAATTTGACGAAGGAGTGAGGTGGTGAATGGTTTTGGGGTGTTTTGTGAAAAACGTGCTCCGGAGACCTTGTAGCGTTCAGGGGGCCTGCGAGCGTCTGCGTCCACAACACCGATTCCCCCTTTGTAGAGGGCATTTACAGCCGCACGAAACCTGCAAGAGAAAGCTATTTGTGCCCGGAAAAAGAAAGGAATTCGTAGGAACAGGTCACAACCTGTCCCTACGGATCTGCAACGCTATTCCTGAAATGTTTCCCCTCATCCTACCCTTCTCCCTGGGGGAGAAGGAACTGCGCCCTGGTGTTATAGGCCTGTTATACAAGAAACAGGCCTATAACAGAAAGTACCTTTTAGAGAAAGTGGCTTTGCCGTAGCGTGAAAACTGAAAAGGAAATAGCACATCAGCACATTGAATAATTAGCACATTTACAAATCTTCACATCTCCCAATTACTCCTCCTCCTTCAGCTTGCCGGCCATCTTCTTCTTGAACTTCTCCACCTTGGGGGTAGAGACGGCGCGCATGTAAGGGTTGTCGGGGTTGTGGCGGTAGAAGTCCTGGTGCTCTGCCTCCGCGGGGTAGAACTCTTGGAGGGCGGCTACTTCGGTGACAATGGGGGCCTGGAAGGCGCGGGCGGCATTCAGTTTCTGGATGTAAGCCTCTATCTGGGCTTTCTCTGCCGGGGTGCGGTAGAAAATGGCCGAGCGGTACTGGGTTCCTTCATCGGGGCCCTGGCGGTTAAGCGTGGTGGGGTCATGGGCGGCGAAGAAGGCTTCCAGCAAGGTCTCATACGAGATGGTCTTGGGGTCATAGTGAATCTGGACGGCTTCGGCGTGGCCGGTTTGGCCGGTGCTTATCTGGGCATAGGTAGGATTCTTGGTAGTGCCGCCGGTGTAGCCCGAAATCACGTCGTAGACGCCTCTCAGTTTCTCGGCGGCCTCCTCGGTGCACCAGAAACAACCTCCGGCAAAAGTGGCCACGGCCAGGCTGTCCGGGCGCGGGGCGGCGGGGGTGGCGGCTTTCGCCGTGGGGGCTTTTTTCTCGTTTCGGGTTTGGGCGCAGGAGGTAAAGCCCAGCAGGAATATAAAGGCAAAAAGGAAGACTCTCATATAGGGTAGAAGAACGTGAGCAGGTAAAGAAAGATAACCAAGAAAGGGGGGCAGAAGTTTCGGAGACAGCGAGCAGGGGAGCTGCTAGTTGCCGGGAGCAGTGCCGCTGATGAGAACGAAGATTTCTCTGAAATAAGCAGATAGCTTAGCCAAACTTCCACTGAACTCGCCCACGTCTGAACCGCCCCGGAATAAGGGTAGAGAAAGCAGCGTTAAGGCTGTTCTGGGGCCTTTTTTCCAAAACTAGGCCAAAAATACCAAGTGCCGGCCCAGAAAATGAGAAATATCATGCTGAATTATTTGGACTAATTCTAAACAGGGTCTATTTTTGCAGTGTTCCCTTTGAACAGACCAGCAGCAGAACCTATGCCTACCTCTCCCAACCTGCAAGAACTATTCCGGACGGCTTTTGGCGCCGTGTACCAGTGCAACCGCTATAACTGCTATTTTGTGGAGTTTGCCGGCGGTATCTCGCCCTTCAAGGTAAAGGATTTCCTGGTTCTCAAGCAGCAGGTAGAAGCCATTGATGTGGCCAGAATGGTAGAAGACCCTTCGCGCGCCTCAGATGTACACGTGCTCATGCCGTACCGGTCAGAGCGCTGCTTTGTGTTGACGCTGGCTGATGTGCTCCACTTCCAGGAGTTGCTGCAAGGCGCCAAAGCCATGATGGCCCTGAACAGCATCTTGCACGAGTGCCTGCAGGCCCAGGTGGCGTAGTACCTAGCTTCCTGCTTTCCTTTCCTCCTTCTTCCACTTTCTTTTTCTCGGCCCGGGCCGAATTCTCTTTTGGCACTGCGATTTACCCAGCGTACTTAGCAGGGTGGCCGGTAGAGACCAAGCATTGCTTGCCTCAGCAGTTCCGTCATTGGTACGTTATTTCCCCGCATAGACTGCCTATTGGGCAGGCCACCAACACGAAGGGAAACCACCAAGGATCGCCCTTTTCCTGTTCTCTGTGCCGGACTTCCCAACAACTCAACCTGCGGCTTCTATTCACTTAGGCAAAGGCGCTCACCGAGCCTCCAGACCCTGCCAGGGGTTAAGAACAAGCGGCCCCGCCGTTGGAAAGGGGTTGGCGCACCTGTATCTCTCTTCCTGGGAAGGGACGTTTTCTGATCCCTTTGGCTAAAACAGGCCGGAAAAAGGCTGGTAGCATTTTGCCTGCCAAGAGCGGATGTTGTTTAGGTTCTCTGAATTTAGACTGAATCTGTATTAGGCCAAATGCTTTAATACCAAGAACCAACAAAGGCTTTTACCGGTATATTTGAGTCAAGGCGCTTACCCAAAGCACGCCTTGTATTACCGAAACCATACCATGAAAGATTTATTGAGACTGCGTACCTCTCTTTCAGAAGAAATAGAGACGCTCTTAAACGAACAGATAAAGGTGGAAGCGCATTCATCGGCTACATATTTGGCCATGTCTTCCTGGTGCAACCGCCAGGGCTTCGACTACAGCGCAGATTACTTCATGAAGCAGTCACATGAGGAGCGGGAGCACATGCTCAAGCTTTTCAACTTTGTGAGCGACTTAGGTGGCCATGCCGTTTCTCCGGAGGTGGTGAACATCCCGCAGGAGTTTGACTCGTTCAGAGACGTGTTTGAGAAGGCCCTGCAGCAGGAGATCTTTGTGACCCAGCAGTTCAACCGCCTGGCTGACCAGTGTATGAAGTCAAAGGACTTCATGACGTTCCAGTTTCTGCAGTGGTTCCTGAAGGAGCAGGTAGAAGAGGAATATGTGGCCCGTCGCGCCCTGGAACTGTTTGACGTGATTGGCGAAGAAGGCACCGGCCGTTGGGAAATCGACAAGCAGGTGCGCAAAATCCATTATGACAATGACGGTGCCGGAGAATAACCTGGCCAGTACGCATTAAACTAAAAAGCCCCTCCTGCCTTGTGCGGGAGGGGCTTTTTAGTGGCCCGGTATCTGGTGATGTTTTACGGACGTTTTCTGAAAAAGGTCGCCTAAACAGACTGTTGCCCCAGCACCTTCTCCCGGAACACCTGCATGATCTGGGCTTCGGTCATGTCATGCAACCAGATGTTCTGCGGTTGTAGGCTGAAAATGGGCCCGTGCTTGCAGCGGTCTGTGCAGTCGGTTTTGATGATCTCTACTTCGTCTTTCAGCCCGGCCATCTTTAGTTGGTCTCGCATGTACTTGCGGATTTCCTTGCCGCCGCGCTTCTGGCATTTGCCACTGCCGCAGGCGTAGATGACCTGCCGGGGATCTGTTGGGTATTTACTCATAATTGCTTTATTGCCTCTTCTGTGTTCTACGGGAGCCAGGCCGTTTGGCTGCTCTGCCCAGGAAGGAACCTGGCCTACAGCCGAACATAGGCTATTGTTTGGCTGGTGTTTTCCCTAAAAGGGCCCGGAAACAGGCCTGTGCTTACCCGTGGGTTTCTTCATACGCTTTCTGCTCCCGCTGGAACCGGATGAGCTGCCAGATGTACAGCAGAATACCCAGGGCCAGGAACCCATAGATCCCATAGGTGACCAGGCCGCTGTTCTGTTTCTGAACCGTTTCCTGCCCTTCAAAGAACGACAGCTTCTTGGCCGGGGCGGTTAACCCGTAGAGGGTGCGTACCCCACCGTTCTCCAGCACGTCCTGGCGGTCACTGTACTCTACCCGCAGCCGGTCGCCGGGTTTGATGGCGGCTTTGAAGGCTGTGGTATCAAAAGAGGCTTCCTCTGGTCCCTCCAGCTCAAAGCGTTCCGCGAATTCCCTGAGCCAGATACCGTAGTCTCTCTCGCCTTCAGGGGTTTTCTTGAAAGAGTAGTTGATGAGGGTTCCTTCTTTCACCACCAGGTCTTGGGCGGTCTTCACTTCTTGGGTGAAGTTTTTAAAGATCATCAGGCCCAAGCCCAGAATGATCAGCAGCGTAGCCGGCATGAACCTGCCGGAAAGGGGCATAGGGAAAGTAGGAACGCCTAACGTGCGTCTACCGCGTCTTGACATAAGTTTGTAAGATAAGATCTGGTGCTAAAGTATTAAAACTATAGCGGGAATAGAAGAGTTCGTTTTCCCAAAGGTAGTTGACCGGCCCATAAAGTCAGGTAGGATAGACGGCTCAGCGTTTCTATGGGCAGCAGAAAAGGCGATCAGAAAGACACGTCCCGCAAGCGGCCCTGGGTGATATGATAGGCCTTGTTGGCGCGGGCATCATAGACCTGTAGGTCAAAGTCAGCCGAGAAACGCCTTTTCTCCAAGTCAAAGGCCGTCAAGGTGAAAGTACCTGTATGGGTGTTGGGCTGGGTAGAGAAAAGACCCGCGGAGTTCTGCGGATGGCGGCCCAGGAACTGGAGCGCCGCGTTGCTTCCGGCCCCGTTGCCCGGGGTATTGTCCAGGTTGTAATACAGCTTTGACTGGTGCCGGATAGGGTAGCTGCCCGGGGCGAACACCTCCCTGATGTCCAGGTGGATGGTTTTGATAGAGTCCTGGCAACTGTCGGTGCCCTTGATCACCAATTGGCCGCTGGTTGCGTCATACAGGACCTCCAGGTTGTTCTTGGGCAAGGTAGGCGTAGGGATCTTTCCTTCCAGGTTGGTGCAGGCGGTAAAATCCCGGCCGTTTACCTTGGCGGTCATGGCAGGGTGGTCCATGAAGTCATCGCCGCAGCCGGAAACTAAAACCAAGAGGCAAAAAACGGACAGCAGGAGCAGGTGGCGCATAAAGACAAACCAGGGATTAGCGGCAGGTTCTGTTCCATGACGGGCAAAAGGAAACTTTCCCCTATGCCCTTCCAAAAAATACCTGCTACCGCACAATCTCCACCCAGCCTTTGGCACTGTTGCCTTCGGTGTCTTTCAAGATGTAGAAGTAGGAGCCGTCAGAGAGATTGCCGCCGTTCCACTGCTGGTTGTAGATTCGCTCGTGCAGCACCTGTTTGCCCCACCGGTTAAAGACGGTGAGCTCTGTGGGGAAGCAACTGAAATGCTGCACAAAGGTCTCGTTCTTGTCATCGCCGTTGGGCGTGAAGATATTGGGGATGAACGGCGGCGCCACCGTGACCTGCCCCACGTTCAGGGTTTCCTGGCAGCCCGTGCCGTAGGTACCTACCAGCGTCACCTGGTAGGTACCCGGCTTCTGGTATAGGTGCCGGGGCTCCTTCTCCCCAGATTGTGACCCGTCCCCGAAGTTCCAGGTAAAGCTGGTGAATTGGTCTGAGGTATTGGCAAACGCGGCGTTGAACGGCGCATAGCCAGAAATGGCCAGGTTCTCTTTACATGCATTGGCTAGCTGAGCCCGAAGCCTGGGGCGGGGCGGCAGGTCAATAATCCTGGAGACCGAAACCGGGCAAGGGGCCGAGATGGAATACGTTACCCTAACCGGACCGCTGAAATTGACCGGAGGGGTGAAAACGCCCGTGGCAGAGACGCCGCTCCCGCTCCAGGTTCCGCCAGAGATGTTGGTGCGCAACTGGAAAGAGGCCAGGTTGCCCGGGCATAACATGGTGTCTGGGCCAATCTGGAGGTTAGGCAGAAAAACAGAGATGGTTTTGGTAACCGAGCCGCAGGGGCCTTTGGTGCCATCATTGCGATACGTGATCACGTGGCGGCCAATACCGGCGGTGGCGGGCGTAAAGGTGGTGCCGGTGACCCCTTTCCCCGTGAAAGTGCCCCCCGCCGGAGAACCCACCAACTGGATGGGCACAGTGGAGGTAGCGCAGAACTGGGTGTCAGGGACCGAGATGGTGTGCGGCACCGGCGGAGTCACGGTCATGACCATGGTATTGGCAATAGAGCAAGACCCGGTGCCGGTCACGGTGTAGGTAAGCGTTTGGGCGCCCAGTAAAGCCGGGGAGGGAGTGAATAAATAAACCCCATTGACCTGGCGCACGCCGTTGCCCGTCCAGACACCGCCCAGGGGGGTGCCGCGTAAAGTCACGCTCAGACCTTCCACACATACTTCCTGGTCAGGACCGGCATCGGCCCTGAGTTCCTCGGCAAAATCGAACTTGAAGGCGGCGTTGTTGCAGTTGGTGCTGCTGTTGGTTCGGGAGTAGAAATTGGCCCCGGGCGGAATGGGAAAGTTGGACCGCCCCTGGCAACCGCCGCATACCGCCTGGTACACATAGCCTTTCTTGTCAAACCTGCTGGTGCCGCCATCCACGTGTTCCTGGCTTCCGCCAGTCACGGTTTGGTTGCCGCCGTAGAAGGTGGCATACAGCAGCTGCCGCGCGTTGGTGCCCAGTTGCATGAGGTAGAAGTCGCCACCGTCGGTGGTGGTCTGTACCGCGTTGGGGGTAGTAGGCAGACCGGTGGTAGTGCCATTGCCGTACACACCACCGTTATTGGTACCGCCCCACCCAGAGACGTAGATCCGCTGGCATTCATCCACCAGAAAGGCGGTAGGGGAGATGTCAAGGGTAGCGCGGCCCGACCCGAACACGGTAGACCATTCGGTGGCTGAGAGGTTGTTGTTGAGTTTGTGCAGAAACTGCCGGCCATTGGTGTTCCGGTAGGTGCCGTTGCTGACCGGGTAGTTGCCCAGGGTCTGGCCAAACAGGTACACGCTGTTGGCCCCGTCTAACTGCAGAAAGTAGGTCTGGTCATAGGCGGCGGTGCCCACGAAGGTGGCCGCCAGTACCGCCGTACCCGCCGGGTTGATCTTGAGCACAAACCCGTCTGTATTGCCCGCGGAGGTAGAGTACAGGCCGTTGGTGTTGCCTATCAGCGTGGTGCTGGTGGTGCCGCCGCACACGTACACTTGCCGGTTCTGGTCCAGTTGGATGGAGTAGGCCGCATCAATCCCCGTTCCGCCGTAATAGTTGCCCCATAGCACCTGGCTCAGGTCTGGCGAAAGCTTAACTACCACCGCGTCATGGCTGCCCCCTATGCGTTGGGATCTAAAGCCGTTCCGGGTCGGGAAGTCATCAGAGGTGGTGTTGGAGGCGATGTACACGTTGCCGTCCGGGTCAGTGATGATGTCGCCCCGGTACTGGTCGCCGTAATTCTGGACCAGGGTAGGCGTGGTGATGAGCCGGGTTAGAAGCCCGTCGTTCTGGCTGCCCCCTAAAAACGTGGAGGCCAGCAAGCGGTCTCCCTCTCTGCTGAGGCGCGTGATGACCAGGTCTGAGCCGTTGCTGTAGGCCGGGTTGCCCCCTCCGCCCAGCGGCGAGATAAAGGTGCCGCCTTTGAACGTGCGGCTCAGGGCCGAAGAGGAGGTAGGGTAATCCCGGGAACTGGTAGTGCCCAGCACTAACAGTTCATCCTGCGCATTCACCACCAGGCTATGCGGCGACTCGGTGTCGCTACCGCCCAGATAGGTGGCATATAATCGGGCGGCAGCCCCGCTTACCTTGGTGTCATACTTGATGATGGCGATGTCCCAGGCGCCGCTGAAGCTGGTGTCAAAGGCGCCCAGCGTGGCAGGATACCCAATATTAGAGACAATACCGCCTGAATACATATTGCCCTGGCTGTCATAGGTAGCGGTGTAGCCCCAGTTGTCTGCCGTGGAGCCGGTAAAAGAAGAGAACTCCACCACCGGGTCAATCACCAAGGCCGTGTTCCGGTCATAGCCGTCCGGGAACTGGAACGACAAGGTCTGCCCCTCCAGGCGGTACTGACAGGTGACCGGCACCCGCTGGCCCTGCACCAGTTGGTAGGCCACTGGCCGGTGTTCAGTAATGCTGCCCACCGAGGTTTCTATGCGCAAGGCGCCCTTCTGCAAAACCAAGCCTGAAACACCGGCATAGCTGAGTTTTATCTGGTCGGTAGGAGTTCCCGCGGCCACGTGCAGGTCATATTTCAGGTGCCCGCCCTGTTCATACAAAGCCAGGTCCACGCCCGGGTACAGGTTCTGGTAGCGCAACTCCCGGTAGCCTCTCGCCCCGGCGCCCCACTTCTTGGGGTCTTTTCCCAGGTAATAGTTCCGGATGCCCTCGGTGGGTTCCTGAGGGGCTAGTTCTGGCGCGGGGTTCGCCTTCTCAAACGTGACGGAGTAGGCATGCTTTTTCAGAAGGCTCCCTGGGGAGGCGCTGCGTTGCCCGGGGGCCGGCGCTTCCGGGGTACTGCCGTGCTGCCCGAAGGCCGTGGGATCCTGCATGACATAGACAAAGCCCGAGGGTTGCAGAAACATCTTGCCGCCCGGGAGGTCTGCCGCGTACTTCACCTGTTGGGGCCATTGGCCTTTGTTCTCCACAAACTCCAAGGTTCGGGCTTCAGGAGCGTTGTTTCTGCTGAGGGGAAGGGGAGCGGGCGCCAAGGGTTCAAACGTGGGCGCAGGGGTTGGCAGCAGTAACTGCAACAGTGACCAGAAAGCAGAAACAAGGAAGAGGGGCGTTGGCAGGCACATGGTCAGAAATTGAAACTTCTGACTAAAATATAGTAAAAATATTTATATCCTACTATTCTACCGCTGTGGTTTTCAGGGTGTTTTCCCAAAACCACGCTAATTCCTTACCAACCCATTCTTTCTTTCAAAGAAACAATATGGCCTATATGGTGGGCGCCGTGCCAGGCGTACATTCCTGCGGCCTGGAAAAGGTAAATCTCCCCGCTTTGCGGATGATGGAAGGAGCGGTGCCATTCTTCCAGGCACAAAGAGCGCAGCAGCATCACCAGCCTGTGGTGCAGTGACTCCAGGAGTTGCAGCGAAAGGGCCGGATCTGCCCACCGGGCATCATGCAAGTACGCCCAGGAAGATTCCTCGTAGGGTTTGATCACCGGTCGGTCCTCGGTGAGGGCCAGCCGGAAGCGGGTGTAGCTGTTGATGTGGCTGTCTGCCAGGTGGTGCGTGACCTGGCGCAGGGTCCAGCCGCCGGGGCGGTAGGGGGTGTCAAGCTGCTCATTGGAGAGCGAAGCCACGGCAGCCCGCAGTTGGCCCGGCAGTGCTTCTAGGGCGGCAAGGGCCTGTTTAACAGAAGAAGAGCTGTAAAGAGGCGGGGTTTTATACCTGCCTATCGGGTAACGGATGAGTTCTAAGGGTAGCGTAGAGGTTTCCATGCAATGAAGGTACTGGTCTAAACAAATCTAACGAATTAGAGATTTCTTTGCTGCGTTTTGGGCCCGTAATTTTGAAGCTCTGCCAAAAGGAAGCTGCTTCGTTTTGGCGGGCTGCCCCAAGAATAGCCTGTTCCGCCCGCTAAAGCGCCTTTGCCTATGAAAGAGGGCGAGGTATAAAAACAAGGTTTGCCGCAACAATGTGCGCCGCCCGGCGGTTGAAAGAGCGAGGCCTTTTTGGCCTCTTTCCCTGAAATACCCCCTAAACGCAATTTTCGCCATGCCAGAATTACCTGAGGTAGAAACCTACCGGCGCTTTATAGAGGAAACCAGTTTGCACCAGACCATTGCCGAGGTGGAGGTGCAGGACCCCAGGCGGCAGTTGCAGGTAGACCTGGACGAATTCAGGCAGGTGCTGCGGGGCAATCAGTTCACCCAGACCCACCGCATCGGGAAACAGCTTTTTCTCCTGACGGCGAAGGGGCCCATTGTAACCCTGCACTTCGGCATGACCGGAGACGTGGCCTTCTACCGCGATGAAGCTGACACTCCCCGCTTTGCGCGGGCGGTGTTTCATTTTGAGGGCGGGTTCAAATTCGCTTTCCTGGACTCCCGGAAGTTCGGTCGCTTGGGTCTCACCCAGAGCATAGACACTTTCCGGCAGCAGAAGAAACTGGGACCAGATGCACTCACGCTCTCCACGGAGGAACTCTCCAAAGGCCTGGCTAAAAAGAAGTCGGCTATTAAGCCCTTGCTGCTGGACCAGCGCATCGCCCCCGGCGTAGGAAACTGGATTGCGGATGAGGTGCTGTTCCAGGCCCAGCTGGAGCCGGAACGGCCGGCCCATACTTTGCTGCCCCCGGAGGTGGACCGTCTGGCGACCGCCATACGGGAGGTGCTGGAGACCGCTATTGCCGCCGAGGCCGTGTACCGGGACTTCCCATCGCACTACCTCATCCATGCCCGCGAGTGGGACGAGGCCCCGGTTTCCGCCGTTTCAGAAGCCCACCTGCATTGCCCGCGCTGCCAGACCCGCATCCAGAAGAAATACGTGGGCGGCCGCGCTACCTATTTCTGCCCGGGATGTCAGTTGTGAGATAACTACGGCGACGTGAAAACTGTAGGGTTACTGGGCCGTGGTTTCTTTAGGCCCCCTGGAGAAGGCCCGCTTAAAGACCTTCACCAGTTTGTCTATGACAAATCCCAAGGCTATTCCTCCCAGGGCGCAGGCCATGGCTTTGGCAAACCAGGCCAGAGGAGGCACATCGGCCAGGGAATGCCCCAGGGCGTCCAGCTGGTGGCTTAGGAAAGGAATGCCGTGCGCAATGATTTCAGCGCCCACCCAGAGCATGGCGGCGGTGCCCACGTAACCCAGAATGGTAAGGAAATGCGGCATGAACTTCACAATGCCACGGCCTATTTTACGGGTGGTGGCGTTAAACTTTTCCTGGGCCATGTGCACGCCAATATCATCGGCCTTCACAATCAACCCCACAAACCCGTACACGGCCGTCGTAATAAAGACGGCCACGCTCAGCATCACGGCAATCTGGGTCACCAGGGGCTTGTCAGCCACGGTGGAATAGGTAATGGCGATGATTTCCGCGGAAAGGATAAGGTCTGTGCGCACGGCGCCGGAAACGCGCTCCTTCTCCAGTTCGTCGGGGGTGATGGCTTTTATTTCCTTCCCTTCAAGGTTGTGGCCCTCGGCGGCATGGCTACTGAACATGGAATGGACTTTCTCATACCCCTCATAACACAGATAGGCACCCCCCAACATTAAGATAGGGGTAATGACCCACGGCGCGAAGAACCCTAGCAGCAGGGCGGCCGGGGCCAGGAAAATAACCTTATTGATCAGTGATTTTTTTGCGATCTGGAAGATGATGGAAAGCTCCCGCGAGGGGTCCAGGCCTACTACGTATTTGGGCGTGACGGCCGTGTCATCAATCACAATGCCGGAGACTTTTCCGGTGGTTTTGGCCACCTGCGTGGGCACATCATCCAGACTGGCCGCACTGACTTTCACCAGCGCCGCGATATCATCTAAAAGAGCGAGAAGACCTGTCGCCATTGTTTTTATTTCAGGGGTTAAGAAAAAATATCTCTTTAAGGAGTGCTGAACGTTTTTAAGGGCAGGCTGTTGCGTTTTTTTCCCGCGGAGCGGCTCCGGCGGGCATTGCCCTAATGACCAAAAGCCATGCAGCAGGAAACAGGAGACGGCTGCACAGCTTATTTCTGCCTTGTTTTACAGAAATGAGCACCTTTTCAAGCTACGCCTTGCCGGGCGCATCTCTGGCGAAAGGTAAGGGTTTTCCTTTGCATTGTCTCTGCGGTTGAAGCTCTTTCCTGTGGGTGGTAGGGTAGCTGCAGGAGGTGCCTTCGCAGAGCAGGGCGAGAAATCTGCTTTAGCCACAAAGCCCGTTTAGGGGCTGTTTTAGATAAAACGGCCCCTAAACGGGCTTCATGCCGATGGTTGATTTTTAGAAGGGATAGCCAATGGCCAGGTTCAGCACCCCTTTCCCGAAGAGGCCCGAGGTAGGTCTGCCGCCGTTGGGGTAGGTAGGGTCGCGGAGGGGGTAGGCCAGGTCTACCCGTATCACGAAGAACTGCACGTCTACCCGTACGCCGGCCCCGGCGCCCACGGCCAGTTGGCTCATGAAATCACCGCTGAACTTTCCGCCGGGGCGGGTGGGGTCTTCGCTCACGAGCCAGATATTACCGGCATCCACAAAGAAAGCGCCCTTCAGGTAGGGGTCCAGGAGCGGGAACCGGAACTCAGCGTTTCCTTCCAACCGGATATCGCCGGTCTGGTCAAAATAAGAAAAGCTCTGCGAAACCGGGTTGTCACCTTGCTGCAGCTGGGTGGGGTCATAGAGACCGGGGCCAATGCTGCGGGCCGGGAACGCCCTGATGCTGTTAGGCCCGCCAATGCCGTACTGCTTGATGTAGGGCAAGACGGTGGAGTTACCGTACGGTAGCCCGTAGCCGCCCAGAAACCGGGTGGCCAGCACCAATTTGCTGGTGATGTTGAAGTTGTAGCGGGTTTCCAGGTCAATTTTGACGTATTGTGAAAGGGCCTGGCCCCGGAAGCGGTTGGGATTCTCCGGATCGGCGGGACGCTGGTTCTTGACCCGGTAGAACAATCCCCACAACCCCCCGGAAAGGTCAAGGCCCGGGCTGATGTAGAACTGATGCTTGCTGCCTTCTATGCCCTGGGTGTTGTAGATAAAGCGGTAATTACCCCCAATGATCAACTGCTGGTCAAACGCCCGGGCCAGGAAGGGGCGCTGTAGCAGTTCTGCCTCAAAGGCGGGCGTAGGGTTGATTAACCGGGAATACTGCACCTGCACCGGGTTAAGCTGAATTTGGGTGGTGGCGCGTTGCCGCCACGAGTAGCCGTACTCAAAGTTGAACGAGTTCTGCTGGAAAAACTCCTGCCGGTTGATAAACCGGAAACCCAACGCAAACCGGGTTCTGGGCTGGTACAAGCTGCTGGAGAGCCGGATGTTGAAGGGAGAGATGATGCGGGGCACGTGCATCTCGGCATCAGCGCCCACTTCCATAGAAGTAAGGCCAGACCGGGCGCTGTCTCCGCTGATCTGCGACTCAAAGGAGCCTACCAGGTTCACCAACAGCAACTCGGCCCCGCGCAGGGCATTCCGGTTCCGGAAACTGACCGTGATGCCGGGGCCGGCGTATCCGTTTGATTTCTGCACCGTCTGTACCTCTGCCCGCACAGATTTCTTTTTGGCCTGGGTCAACAGGATATCGGCGTTCAGGCGGCCATCCAACCCAATGGAATCCAGCGGCGTGAACCGTACCTCGGCAAATTTGAAGGTGCCCAGGTCCATGAGGCGGTTCACCGTCTGCAGGTGGCGCTTTCGGCTGTAGAGGTCGCCGTTTTCCACGAACACCGCGTTCAGGATGGTTTTTGCCTTGAAGGTTTCCTCGTCCGGGTAGTACTTGTAGTCTTTGAACTGCACCGGGGGTGTTTCACTGTCGCCAATGGGGTCCCCCAGGGAGAAGTCGGTGTAAATGCTTACCTGCTGGTACCGGTACGGGATCAGGGCCTTTTTGGGGGCAATGTCTTTGATGCGGATATAGATGTTGACCTTGTTGTTGAGCGTACTGTCTACGTGGTAGATAATGTACCCCTCGTCAAAGAAGAAAAAGCCTTTTTCCTTTAGAATTTCATTTACCCGGAGGCGCTCGGCAATCAGTTTCTCCAGGTTATAAGGGTCGTTCACCTTCAGCAGGCTCTGGGGCTCGGTTTCCCTGATGGCAATGGAAAGGCTGTCATTGCCCTGCGGGAACTGGATCTGCTGGATGGTGTACTGTTTGCCTACCGTGGCGGCGTAATGCACCATGGCCATCTTGCGTTTGCTGGTGGAGTCTACGCTGTGTTCTATGGAAGGCGAGAAATACCCATTGTTGTACAAACGGTTCAGCATCTGCCCTTTCACGCGGTCTGGGTGGGCCTCACTCAACAGCACGGGAGGCTCGCCCAGGCGGGTTTTGATCCAGTTGGCCACGCCTTTGCGCTCGCGCTTGCCGCCCATGGCGTTGTAGATCCAGAGCTTGGGGCGCATGCCCAGGAACGACAGGTTGGGCTGCGGCCTGATGGCGGCATTCAGTTCTGACTCCAGGTGTTCGGTGTCAGTTTCCGGCACAGGAGAAGTTACTTTGATGTCACCGCCAATGTAGAGGTAGTCACCCTGGGGTACGCTCTTGGTGCTGCTGCAGCCGGCCAGCGTGACCAGGAGCACTACCAAAGGCAGGTTCCATAACAAGGAGGATCTCAGGAAGGGCACGTAGGTAGAAAGCGCTATCATTATTTTGCTTTGCCAGTATTTTTAAAGAGGTCTGCGAAGTTGTCATACTCCCGCACAAAAAGAAGCGACACCCCGGTGCGTTGCAGCTGCCCGTCCAGGAATCCTTCATAGGAATTCTGCCGGAAGGCGCGCAACCGGAGCCGACCGTCTTTGGTGAGGGTGTACTCTACAGAGACGTCCCCGGAAAAGTTGCTGCCACTGGTATTGGCGCCGGAATTGCCTTGGTCATTGCCCCCACCCAGCGGAATATCAGTGCCTACACTCACGGTGAGCCGTTCATTGAGAAGCTGCCGTTGCATGGCTACGTTCAGATCAGTGCGGCTCTGGGCTTCGCCCGAGGAATAGTCATCATAGGAATTCAGGCCCAGTTCCAGTCCTAAACCGCCCAGGTATTGCCCGGTGAGCGCGTTGAGCTGGTCTGAGAGCACCTTGCTGGCACTGCCGCGCAAGGCACTGCTGATGCCGCCCCCGCCCGAGGACGCCAACGGATCCTGCGCCATGAACCGGCCCAGTACCAGCAGGGAGAACACCTGTTTGGTGCGTTCAGACTCCTGCGTGGGTTGGCTAAGCTGGTCCAGGCGGGCATCTACCTCGGGTACCATGGTTCCTTTGGCTTTCTCATCCAGTTCAATGTTGAAGGAGATGATGGGGTTCATGATCTCGCCTTTCAGGTTCAGGCGCACGTCAAACGGCAGTTTCTGCCGGTATTGGCCCGCTGATGCTGCATCTAACCCTGACGTCTGGCTTTGGATCAGTTCCAGCGGGGCGGCATCTACGCTGTAGATGGCCGTGATATTGGCATCTGCCTCCAGCATGTCACCCGTCCAGATGATGTAGCTATCGGGGTCTATCTCAAACTCGCGGCTCACCAATTCATAGAAACTCATGGAGTAGAGGCCCTTGCTCACGTCATAGCGGCCAGACAGGGTAATGTTCTCGGTCACGTCATAGCCCACGTTCAGGTTCGCATTCCCTCTGATGGTAAGGTTGTCTCCAGACTCTGGGTCCATGAGCACGGTGATAGGCGTCTCATCTGTCAGGGTCAAAGTCATGGCCAGCTCAATCCCCTGAATCTGGGTCTCTACCGTGTCAATGACCTTCTGCCGGTTGATGCGCCGGTTGCGGGCACTGTCCACGTCTACAAAGACCACAATGCCCTCTCGGTTCACGCCCACCTCTTCCTGCGGCATCACATACGTGAGGTTGGAATTAGGGACTACGGTGACGGCGGTATTGATAACGGGTACGTTCAGGTCGCCGGTAATGCGGGTGTCACTGTCTAAGAACACCCGGCCGTAGTACAGCGGGTTATCAGCGGCGGTGCTGTTCATGACCATGAAGTCATCTGTGACGGCGCGCAGGTCAAACCGGTAGTCCAGGAAGTTGGAGGTCAAGATGGCGCCGTTTACCGTGGCGCGGTTGTTCAGGGAGTCCAGCATGACAAAATCATTGAACTGGATGCCCTGGTTGTTCACGCTCACCCGCTCATCTGGCACCCTGAAGGTGGAGTTGAGCATGGCTATGTTGAAGGTGGCATTCTGGAACTGGATGTCGCCCACCATTTTAGGGGCATCTACGGAGCCCCTGATGGCCACCGACCCCGCCAGGTTCCCGCCCAGATCCTTCACCATGCCCCCCGTGAACGACTGCAGGCTGGCCAGGTTCAACTTGCCCATGTCCAGGTCAAAGGAGATAGGCTGCCCCTCAGTTGTAAGGTAATATCCCGCCAGGGTAACGTCATTGCCGAAGCCAGTGAGGCGGGCGTTCATGTTGTACCGGTTGGCGCTGGGGTTGCTGGCCTGCAGGGTCAGGTCCCCTATCGGGAACGTCTGGTATTCCAGACCGGCCAGGGCCATGTCTGCGGTGAAGCTCATGTTGCCGGTAATGTCATTGATAGTGGCCTGACCATCCAGTGTGCCGCCCACCAGGCTGTCCTGGTCCAGGAACGCCCGCGCCAGGTAGCCAATGTCCAGATCCGTGACGTTGACATTCAGCGGGGAGTTGGGGTTCTGGGGGTTCTGGCTCTGCAGGGTCAGGGCCATAGGTCCGTTAGACAGGCGCAGGGCATCTGCCACCACGGCCCCCGTAGAGGTATAGTACCGCACGTAGTTGTTAGGGGAGACTTCCCACTGGTCGCGGTTGATGAGCAGGTCTTGGTCAAAGCGCATCTCCAGCGCATTGCGCAGCTGCTGAAGACGCACGCCCAAGGCTGTCTGGTCTTCACCGGCCTCGTTCTGGATAGCGGCCCGCGTGGCCACAATGTTATCCTGCACGTTACCGGTCAAGACGATGTTCTCAATCTGCAGGGTATCTTGCCGCGCCCGCTCTGCCCTTACCGCGTAGTTCAGCTGGTTTGGGTTGGAGTTCATTTCCAGGTTAAGCGAGTCTAGCCGGAAGTTGGTGTACCGGAGGCGGGGCACATCAGCTACCACCTGCAGGTTGGCGGTTTGGCTGTTGTAGCTGCCGTACAGCGTGTCTAGCTTCACGCGGGTAAGGCCGGGCACAAAGGCCTGGAACACCCGGGGCTTGTGCAGCGCCATGGCAAAGGTAAACTGCCTTGCCTGTCTGCTGGGTTTATACGCGCCGTTGCCTATGTCATAATACCGGCTGATGTGGTTCATCAGCTCAGGGCCAATGTCTCCCAAGCCCATGTTTCCATCCAGGTGGGCCGTGAGCACGTCTGAAAGCACGCGTACTTCGGTCTTGTTGGGTTGCTGGGTCAGGTAGACGGCCAGGGAATCAAACTTAAGCGGGCGGTTATTGCTGGTAAGGGCGGTGTTGCGGGCAATGATGGAACCGTTCAGGCTGTTGGCATCAGCCCCGCGCAGGTTGGCTACTATATCGCCGCGCAGGCGCAGGTCTTCTGAGTAGAGTTTCAAGGCCTGGAAGTCCACGGCGCGCAGGTTGGCGTTCATGGCGATCACGGGCTCGGCACCCCGCAGGTTCACCGTTCCGTTCAGGGCAAAATCAAGGTTCTGGTCTTTGGTACTGTTGGCTTTGATGCCGTAGCGGTTGCGGTTGGCATCTACGTCAAAGGTGATGTCACGGTAGTTGTAGCCGCCGTACTCAAAGCTCTGCACGGTGCCGTCAATGTTAGCCACCATGTTCTCTGGCATGAGGCCGGTGCCGTTGATATTGGCTACCAATGAGGCGCGGCCCAGGTCTTTGTTCTGCATAAGGCGGCCCAGGTCAAAACGCATGAGGCGCACGTTTCCTTTGATGCGTTCCTGCCCCGCGGTTCTGCCCGGGGTCATGTCAATCTTGGCAATGGCGTTCCCGAAGGTAGTGCGGATGGTGGCATCCACGTCAAAAGCCGTCATGGTGCCGCTGAACGAGCCTTCCAGGTCCATAGAAGGAGGGAGGGTGATGTTGGCGGGCAAGGTGCCGGCCGGCAGCAGCGAGTTGACATCCGCGGCAGTGGTATGGAACCGGTTGATCTGGATGTTGGCTGACAGGTTATCTGGGTTGGGGAGCCCTTTGATGCGGCCACTCATGGCTAGATCGGTGTTCCGCCAGCCGCTCACGCGCACGTTGCTCAACAGCAGGTTGTCCATGCGGCCATTCACCACGCCGCTTACCCGTACGGTCTGGTTCAGGTTGCCCGCCAGAGGGGGCTGGTTCACCAGGGCCGGCTGCAGCAAGGCAATGTCCTGGAACCCGATATAGGTGTTCTGCAGATCAGCCGAAAGGGTGAGCTTGCTCAGGTCGTCGGCAGCGGTCTCCAGCGAGGGGTAGCCTACCTTGATCCGGCGCGCGATGCGGCTGTGGCCCGTTTCCAGCACTAAATCTGATAACTCCGTCTGAACCGAGTCAAACAGGATGCCGGCCGTGAACTGCTTTACCTCAAAACCGCTTTTCTCCTGGAATGCGAGTTGGTTGAGCTGGGCGGTGGTGCGGTTGGTGCTGTAGTACAGGTCAGTGAGTTGCAGGTTGAGGTTGCTGGCCAACAGGTGATTGTAGTCCATGCCGCGCGCCTGCTTGGGGGCGTCATAGTTGTCAAAGGCGGCGTCTACCTCGGTCACGTTGAGCTTGTCCAGGGTGAAGACCCAGTTCACGGGCTGGCCGGTGGACTTGCTCACGGCTTCCTCAATGGCTTCCACGGCTTCGGCGGGGTTCACCACGCGGCTCTCCGTGGGCATGTCGGCATTCTGGGAGTAGGCCAGGGTGCTGTTGTGCAGCTCCAGGTTGCTCAGGTCTATGCGCGAGTTGATCAGGTCAATCTTCTCAGAAGCCATGCGGGCCTCGCCCAGGTTCACGTCAATGTATTGCTTGGCCACCCCGTTGCGGTACTTCAGTTTCACCCGGTCAAGGGACACCGTTTTAAGCCCGAACTGCATGGTGAGCGGTTCAGACTCGCCTTCGGGGGGAATCTTGGTCTGGGTCATGTCTACCCAGGTATCGCGCAGCGCGATGTCATCTATGCGGTAAATCTCTTTGGTCAGGTCCAGTTCATCCATCTTCACGGTGAGGTTGCCCACGCGAGTACGCACGTTCTGGCCGTTCACCTCGTCACGGTAGGTGAGGTAGATGTTGGTGAGGTCAAGGGTGCCTATGTCATAGGTGAAGCCGGCGCTGGTGGTATCCTGGGCCGTGGTGTCTGTGGGCGTGGCGAAGGCCTCCAGGATAAAGTCAAAGTTGGAGACGCTGTCTGGCATGGTGCGGTAGATGTGGGCGGTGGCGTTTTCCAGCTCCAGTGATTTGAGGGCTACCTTTGATTTGAGGATGCCCAGAATGTCCAGGTTGGCGGCCAGGCGCTCAGAATACCAGAGGGTGTCGCCTTTCTGGTCTTCCAGGTACACGCCCTCCAGCAAGATGTCCTTCCGGAAATCACTGCGGAATTTCCCAATCTGGACCTCGGTGCCCAGCTTGTTCTCCAGGTAGCTCTCAACCTTGCTGGCCGCGAAGTCCTGCACCTTGGGTAGCTGCAGCGCCACCAGCAGCAGCACTACCAGAACCAACACAATGCCAATGATCCACAGGAGCACGGCCAGTGTTTTAAGCGTGTATCTTTTTATCGTATGCGTAGACAAAATGGAGGAGGTAGCATTTATAAGAGATACTGCTTGTACTCAAGATATATAGCTGTGGTTGCATAGAAGAGGCGTAAAAAAGTGCTGCTTTTCAAGGTTTTTGCCTTGTTTTAAGGAAATAGGGCTAAAACTATACTAGGGGTGCCTAAAGCCGATGGGTTTAAGGCCGGGCGTGTTCTTCCTGTTAGGCTCTTTCTGCGTATGCAGAAGGAAAAATTCCTATAAATGAGCCACCCGTCCACCCCGCCTCCACCCCCTGCCTCGGCCCTGAACCAGGAACGACTCCAACTGCTCCGGCAGATCCAGAATGCCCTGGAAGGGCCCATGGTGTTTTTGGGGTTTGTGTGGCTGGTGTTACTGGTGGTGGAATTGATCTGGGGGCTGAGTCCGGCGCTGCAACTGGTCAACTATGCCATCTGGGGCGTGTTTATCCTGGATTTTCTCCTGCAGTTCACGCTGGCCCCGGAAAAGCTGCCTTTCCTGAAAAGTAACTGGTTAACGGCCGTCTCATTGGTGGTGCCGGCCCTGAGGGTGTTCCGGATTGCCCGGTTTGCCCGGGTGCTGGGAACGGTACGGGCTGCCCGCGGGTTGCGGCTGGTACGGGTGCTCAGCTCGTTGAACCGGGGCATGAAAAGCCTGGGGGCCGCCATGGGCCGACGGGGATTCGGGTACATGCTCACCCTTTCCGTGGCGGTCCTGTTCGCCGGCGCCGCCGGCATGTATGCCTTTGAGAATGAGGTAGCCGGCGGCCTCTCCTCCTTCAGCGAAGCCCTCTGGTGGACCGCCATGATCCTGATCTCGCTGGGCAGCGAGTATTGGCCCAAAACCCCCGAAGGCCGGGCTCTCTGCTTTGTGCTGGCCCTCTACGGCTTTTCCATCTTCGGGTATTTTACGGCTTTGCTGGCCAGCTTCTTTCTGGACCAGGACGCCGCCAGCCCAACCTCTGACGTGGCCGGCGCCCACCAGGTGGAAGAACTGCGCCAGGAAGTACAGGAACTGCGCCGGGAGTTGCAGGCCGTGTTGGCCCTGCACCAATCTGCCGCATCCGGCCCGACATCCCCTGAAAAATCGGCGCCTGGCCCTAATGGAGACGGAGGAGAAGGGTAGGAGGCAAAGACACTCGTAGGTCTTGCAGACACTATGAGTGTCTTTGGAGCGGGCGGTATGGTTAGGGGCTTTCTAAACCTACAATTCAGGTTGTGTGTATTTGGGGCCTTAAAGCTTTTTTACGCCCAAGCCTTTCATTAGCTATATCTGGCAATGCATTTTCCGATTCCCTTCTGCAAAACAGCCCCAAAACAGAGGCTTGCCGTTCCTTCTCCCTGAGGGAGAAGGCTAGGATGAGGGGGAGTTGGTCCTTAGCCAGAAAAGCCGTGGCTATGAAATACCTGCCGGTTAAGGGAAAAGCATTTCAGGCTGGAAAGGCTATTGTCCTGGAGTGCCGCTGCCCCTCACCCTAGCCCTCTCTCCAGGGGAGAGGGAAATCCTCTAATCAAGGCTTCCCCTGAGACTCTTCCTTACTTTCATTCTATATCCCTCAGTCAAGGAAGTGAATTTGCGCCATAGAAGAGCGCCATGGAAGCCAAGACCTCACAGGTTTTAGAAACCTGTGAGGTCTGCCAACATTCCTAACGCATATCCCTATTCCAGCCTTTCGCTTGAGCGCCTAGCACTCGACCGCCCCTGAGCGAGAGCGAAGTGGGCGGAGTAGAGGGCACAGCGCGAGGGCGGAAGGCGGGGCCTCGCGGCCGTGAGCGCTTAGCGGAACCTATGAAAAGAGCCGTTCGTGGATCAACGCAAGAAGCGGAAGTGCCTGGGGAATAACATACTGCGTGCACAAACCCGCTTATGAGTAAAAAAGCCGCAGAAAGAGGCAGTTGAACCTCAACAACAGCGGTTCATCTAATAGGAAGGCTTATTATCTGCAAACGTGAGACAAGGCAGTGCCTCGTCTCTACAAACCACAACCAATCATTAAGGCAGAACAGCAAAAAGGTAAAACAGCGAAAGGAACCGTCTACCGCAGATACAGCATTTGCACGCAAGCACAAGAAGGAAATTGCAATATGTTCCTGAGCACATCAGCCCAAAGGTTGAAAAGTGATCGTCAGCAGGCAAAGGGAAATCAAGCCAAAAGGCCAGCGGGCAGTCAAAGAAAAGAAGGGTTGCTGGGGACCAGCATCCTTTACTTATCCTGACAACTCTGGTCTGATTTCACCAGACGACTGGAATCAAAACCCAGCCGCTCCGCTTCCTGCACCAAATGCCGGAAAGCCGCTTCGTCTAGTTGGGGCGTGCGGGCCAGAATCCAGAGGTACTGGCGGTCTGGGGCGCCTACCAGCACATGGGAATAGTCGGGGGCGAGGCTCAGGATCCAGTAATCGCCGCGGAAAGGCCAGAAGAACTGCACCCGCAGCTTGGCGTTGTGGCTGCCTTCCACCGGAAACGCCTTGCCTATAACGCCATCCAGCTTGCCGTTGGCGCTGCCTTTGCGGCAGGAGTTGCGCACCTCCACGTAGCCTTCTTTGGGGGTATAGACCGCGGTGGTGCAATGGCAGCCTTTCTGGAACCGGTTAGGGAAGGCGGCAATCTCATACCACTTGCCAGCGTAGCGGTAAAGGTCAACGGTAGGGACGGTGGGCAAAGGGGCTGGTTTGGGCCGAAACCCCAGGTAAAGGCCCCCCAGGGCTAAAAGCCCTAGGCCTATGCCCGCGAAAACAAGGGATTTTCTCATAACGGCACGTAAAACGGAAGGCATCTGGGGGTGCTCCTCCTGTGCGGGAAGAGAAGCCGAACCAGAAAAGTCTTGCCTTGGTATACGAACCCAGTTAGAAAAGCGGTTTGCGCATCTGGTAATGCTGCACTTCGCCAAAAAGTAGATGGGAAGGGTATTCTTCGGTGAAACCGTTGCGCTTGTAGAAGTTCTTGGCGTACTCGCGGGCCTGCACAATGAGCTCTTTGGCCCCTAAGCGGCGGGCTTCGTCTTCCACGGCCTGCAACAGGCGGCGGCCCACCTGTTTGTTCTGGTATTTAGGTCCCACGGCCAGGAACCGGAGCTGGGCTTCGGTCTCTGATTCCAGGTGCACCCGGCAGCCGCCCATGATCTCGCCGGTATTCTCGTCTATGGCCATCAGGTGCGTGGCCTGGTCGTCGTCTTCCATGCGCTCGCTGCCCAGGGGCTGGTGCCAGGGCTTGCGTAACATTTCGTAGCGTAAACGGTAATACTGCTCAAACTCGTGAAAGGTGGAGGGCTGAATGATTTGCATGACTGCGTTTTTAAGCTCTAATCCAGAAAATTTCGCTAAACTAGTAACTTTGTACGGCTTCGTGCAATAAAACCTCTCAATTACCCTTCGTTTCAAAATAAAACAATTGTTATGCCCTCATTTGATATTGTGAGCAAAGTGGACCCGCAAACGCTGGAAAACGCCATAAACACCGTGAAGAAAGAAATCCAGACCCGCTTTGATTTCAGAGACACCAAAGGCAGTGTGGAACTGGACAAGAAAACCAACGTGGTGCACATTGTCACCGAGAACGACATGCGCCTGCGCCAGATTGAAGACATCATCCTGAGCAAGATCGTGAAGCAACAGATTGACGCTACCGCGCTGGATTTCAGCAACGAGGCGTTCCCCAGCGGACCCATGATCAAGAAAGACGTGAAAGTGCGCGCCGGCATTGAGAAGGAAGACGGCAAGAAGATTGTGAAGCTCATCAAAGACAGCAAGATCAAGGTAACCCCCGCCATCATGGACGACCAGGTGCGCGTGACCGCCAAAAAGATTGACGACCTGCAAGAGGTGATCTCCCTGCTGCGCCGGGCAGAACTGGGGCTTCCGCTGCAATTCGTGAACATGAAGTCCTAGTGGCCAGCCAGCATAACGGGATATTAAATGTGCGGGGCGCTTAACCAGCTTCTTTAGAATGCGTTTAAAACCCTTATCTTGCTACGCATAATCCATTCCTGACCTACATAAAACTATGTTTGACGTATTCTCCAGCCCAGATGTCTGGCTAAGTCTGCTCACCCTTACCTTCATGGAGATTGTATTGGGGATTGACAACATTGTGTTCATCTCCATTGTGGTCTCGCGGCTGCCCAAAGACCAGCAGGCCCGCGGGCGCACCATTGGCTTGATTCTGGCCCTGGTGTTCCGCATCATCCTGCTCATGTTCATCAGCTTTATCGTGAACGCGAACCAACCGCTGTTCACCTTAGAACCGTTCTGGATGGATGAGCCATTCCATGTCTCGTGGCGGGATATTATCCTGTTTGGCGGGGGCTTGTTCCTGCTGGCCAAGAGTACCACAGAAATCCACAACAAGCTGGAAGGCGAAGAAGAGGGGCACGGGGCTGCCGGAGGTTCCGCTACCATGGCCAAGGTGCTGGTGCAGATCATTCTGGTGGATATCGTGTTCTCGTTTGACTCTATCCTGACGGCGGTGGGCATGGTAGACCACCTAATTGTGATGGTGATCGCCGTTATCCTGTCTATGGGCATCATGCTGGCCTTCGCCAGGGTGATCAGCGACTTCGTGAACAACCACCCAACCGTGAAAATGCTGGCGCTGTCCTTCCTTATCCTGATTGGGGTAATGCTGGTAGTAGAGGCCTTCCACGGCGAGATTCCGAAAGGCTACATCTACTTTGCCATGTTCTTCTCTTTATTGGTGGAGTTCCTGAACATGAAGCTCCGCAAGAAAGTGGAGCCGGTGCAACTGCGCCAAAGCGAAATCAAGACAGAAGACATTACCGTGCAGGGAAGATAATCTTGTCTTTATCCTTGCCAGAACGCAGAAGCGGGAGCCTACTTTAGGTTCCCGCTTTTGCGTTTTAGAGTAATCTGGTTTAGGGCTTGTTTTGAAGGAAACTGCCGGAAAAGAGAGGGGCGGAGCAGCCCTTGGTTTGGAGGAAGCAGTAGAATCTTTAACTTAGCCAGCTGCAACTTATCCATTCTTACTGTTTTTCGCCTTAACCCTGTGCCCTATGAGCAACCCCATCTGGATCATGACCTCGGCTTTTGACCAATTGAGCTTAGATGAAGTCATCACTAAAGCGAAGGAAGTAGGTGTGCAGGGCTTAGACGTGTGCGTATTCCGGAAAGACGGTACCCGCAATGATTTTGTGGCCACGCACCTGAACTATGAAAATTTTGGGCTGTCAGACGCCCAGACCTTGCTGGAGAAATTCAACCACCACCGGCTGCGCCTGTCATTGGGGGCGTTTGACAACCTCCTTGGCGGCGAGCCCGCGCAACGCGTGAAAAACCAAGACCACCTGCTGCGGCTCATCCGGATGGCGCACCTGTTGGGCGGCGATGCCAATGACGTGAAAGTAGGCACTTTTGTGGGCTACAACCATGAGTTGGGAAACCAGGAAAACGGCTTCCAGAAAAACCTGGACGAGTATGCCCGCATTTTTACGCCCATCATCAAATACGCTGAGGACCTGGGGGTGACGGTGCTCTATGAGAACTGCCCCATGGAAGGCTGGCGCCCGGCCAGTTACTCCAGTACGTTCAACAACCTTACCGGTGTACTGGCCGCCCGCAAACTCATGTATGAGATGATTCCCAGCACCGCCCACGGCGAAATCTATGACCCATCGCATGACGTGTGGCAGCACGTAGACCCCAGCCAGGTCATTAGACACACAGATATGGCGCGTCTGCACCGCATTCACGTAAAAGGCACCCGAAACGGCAACAACGTGTACTGGGGCAACCTGTACGCCATGCAGCAGATAGAGGCGGGGCTGGCCCAACGTGCCGGGGTGCCTACCGCCCAACATGAATGGGACCGCCATGCCTATGAGGCCACCCTGCCGGGCTTCGGGGGTTCTGACAGTGTGGACTGGCGCGCCTTTGTAGCCACCGTCAAAGCGCAGGGCTTCACCGGTCCTTTTGAGATTGAAAACGAAGCCGCCCTCTCCAAAGGAACCGGCAACCTGGGAGCAATCCTGCAAGGCTACCAGGCCACCACCCTGTCCCTGGCCCCGCTCCTCTGGGACCTCACCCCTGAAGGCTACCAATACCCCGCCACTGCCTTCCAGGAACTGAAGCAAACCACAACGCAGGACATACCAGTTGTCACCATGAAAGACCTGGGCGTTTAAGGCCTGTTTAAGGGAATATATGCCAGAAGACACCCGGTAGGAATCTGGTTTAGCGGAATTTAAACGGCTTCTGTCCATTTTATCTAGTTTGGTTCAGGTTCTGTATAGTTAAAGAAAATTTAAGCAAGCCTCCTCTTGAGGTTGTCGCCTCCCTGAAGGTGCAGATTTCAGATCATGGTGGGTTTAAGTTTGAAATTTGCGCCATGAGAGGTCTTCAGTTAGTAAGGTAATCGGAAGGTGTCAACATTCCCCTCACCCCCTTCAAAGGGGGAGTATCAGGAATGCTCGGGAGCAAAGGATAGCAATGCGTGGGAGACAAGGCGGTGCGTTGGAGCAAAAGAAAGGAATAGGTAGCAATGCGTAAAGAGACAAGGCGGTGCCGTTGTCTCTACAGGGGTTCACCATCACCATATATAATATATATGCCACTTTCCCTGTTCCAGTCTTTCCCGAGCGCGCCTCGCTTTTGGCCCTGGATAGACTACTGCTAAGCAGAACAGACTTCTCAGGCCGAAAGGGCAGTGCGAGAGGGGAAGACGGGGCCTCGCGGCCGTGAGCGCTCGGAGGGCAGCTATGGAAAGGCCAAGTATAAGGGCCTCGCATCAACCGGCCGCTACGCCAGCAACAGCAAAAGGCGTGCACAGAACAGCCACATGTGAAACAAGCGGCTGGGAGACGCAGTTTTGGTAGTTGGTGAGAACACCAACTACGGTGAACAAGGGAGCATAAGGGCCTCGCCAAAAGCACCCGTTACGCCAGCAACGGCAAAAGGCATGCACTTATGCAACACAAAAGGCATGTCCCCAGCCAACAGCAGTGATGCCAGTAGAAGCCAACTACCCAACTGGTAAGAAAACAACAGCCCTGAATTTTTCCGGTTGTTTTCTGAAAAACAGCCCGAAAACGCCCACTTCAGCCCTCTTTCTCGGCAAGTACACTTTTCCTTTCCACCTTTCACTTGCTTTTCCAACTATTAAAAATTATTATTAAGAGCGCAATTCTGTTTTCATTCTGTTAACAAAGCGGTTTCTTTTAGTTTCTCTCTTACCAGTACCGTATTTGACTTCTTTCTTATAAAAGAATATAAAATCAACTCTTAAAGCTATATCCTCTTCTCTATGGCCAATAATCAGTACGATGCCATTGTCATTGGTTCGGGTATCTCCGGTGGCTGGGCTGCCAAGGAACTAACCCAGAAAGGGCTTAAAACCATCATGTTGGAACGGGGCCGAAACGTGGAACACGTCAAAGACTACGTCAACGCCAACAAGAACCCCTGGGAATTGCCACACAGAGGAGGCCGCACCCAGGAAATGATTGAGAACTACCCGGTGCTCAAACGCGACTACACCCTCAATGAGGCCAACCTGGATTTCTGGGTGAATGAAAAGGAAAGCCCGTACGTGGAGACCAAGCGCTTTGACTGGTACCGCGGTTACCATGTGGGCGGGCGCTCGCTCATGTGGGGCCGCCAGAGCTACCGTCTCTCTGACCTTGATTTTGAGGCCAATGCCAAAGACGGCATCGCGGTGGACTGGCCCATCCGCTACAAAGACCTGGCCCCCTGGTACAGCTACGTAGAGAAGTTCGCCGGCATCAGCGGTTCCGTAGAGAATATTCCGCACCTGCCAGACGGGGAGTTCCTGCCGCCCATGGAGCTCAACTGCGTGGAGAAAGACGTGGCGGCCCGCATCAAAAACCACTACAAGGGAAACCGGCACATGATCATCGGCCGCACGGCCAACCTCACCGCCCCCCACCATGACCGGGTCAACTGCCAGTACCGCAGCAAGTGCTGGTTAGGCTGTCCGTTTGGGGCGTACTTCAGCACCCAATCCTCTACGTTGCCCGCCGCCATGGCCACCGGGAACCTCACGCTACGGCCGTTCTCCATTGTCACCAAGATCCTGTATGACAAAGACACCAAACGCGCCAAAGGGGTAGAGGTGCTGGACGCCGAGACCAACCAGACCTATGAGTACTTCGCCAAAGTGGTGTTCCTGAACGCTTCCACCCTCAACTCCACCTGGGTTTTGATGAACTCCGCCACAGATGTGTGGGAGGGCGGCCTGGGCAGCAGCAGCGGACAGCTGGGCCACAACCTCATGGACCACCACTTCAGGACCGGCGCCAGAGGCACGGTAGACGGCTACGAAGACAAATACTACTACGGCCGCCGGCCGAACGGCATCTATATCCCGCGGTTCCGGAACGTGAACGGCGACCAGCGCGACTACATCAGGGGCTTTGGCTACCAGGGCAGCGCCAGCCGCTCGGGCTGGGGCCGTGAGATCGCAGAGATGAGCATTGGCGCCGACCTCAAAGACGCCATGTGTGAGCCCGGCGAGTGGAAGATGGGCATCAATGGCTTTGGCGAGATTCTGCCGTACCATGAGAACATGGTGACCTTAGACAAGAGCAAGAAAGACAAGTGGGGCTTACCCGTGTTGGCCATTTCCTCAGAGATCAAGGAGAACGAGCGCAAAATGCGGGTAGACATGGCCAATGACGCCAAGGAAATGCTGGAGATGGCCGGCCTGAAAGACGTGGAAACCTATGACGCCGGGTATGCCATGGGCCAGGGAATCCATGAGATGGGCACGGCCCGCATGGGAAGAGATCCCAAGTCGTCGGTGCTGAACCAGTTTAACCAGGTCTGGGACGCCCCCAACGTGTACGTCACAGACGGCGCCGCCATGACCTCCGGGGGCTGCCAGAACCCCTCACTCACCTACATGGCCCTCACCGCCCGGGCCGTAGACCATGCCTTGGGCGAAATGAAAAAGCTGAATATCTAAGAACCTATAACCAGAGAAATGCCTCTTCCTGTACCCCCTATGGCCGAAGAAGAAAAGAACACCACGCCCCCTGAGAACCCTAGAAGGAAATTCCTGAAAACAAGCGCCTTGGTGGCTGCCGGCATCATGATCGTACCGCGCTATGTATTGGGCGGGAAAGGGTTTGTGGCCCCCAGTGACCGGTTGATGATTGCCAGCGTAGGGGTAGGGGGCAAAGGCGAAAGCGACATAAAGAGTTTCTTTGACAGCGGCAAAGCCGACATTGGCTTTCTCTGCGACGTAGATGACGCCCGGGCCGCCAAAACACGGCAACGGTTCCCCAAAGCCAAGTACTACAAAGACTGGCGCGAGCTCTTTGACAAAGAGAGCAAGAACTTTGACGCTGTCTCCGTCTCTACGCCAGACCACAACCACGCCGTCACCACCATGGCGGCCATGCAACTGGGCAAGCACGTGTACGTGCAGAAGCCCCTCACGCATGACATCTACGAGGCCCGCATGCTCACCCAGGCTGCCAAGCGCTACAACGTGGTCACCCAGATGGGCAACCAGGGCGCCTCCGGCGATGGGGTGCGCCAACTGCGGGAATGGTATGATGCCGGGGCCATCGGTGACGTGCACACCATCTACGCCTGGACGAACCGGCCGGTCTGGCCGCAAGGCATTCCCTGGCCTACTGCCAAAGCCACCGTTCCCCCGGGTCTGGATTGGGACCTGTGGCTGGGTACTGCTCCTTACAAAGACTACGCAGAGAAACTGGTGCCCTTTAACTGGCGCGGCTGGTGGGACTACGGTACCGGCGCCCTGGGCGACATGGGCTGCCACCTGATTGAGGCGCCGTTTAGCGTGCTTAATCTGAAATACGCTACTGATGTGCAGGCCAGCGTGGGCAGCGTGTATGTAGATGAGTTCAAGCGGGGCTACTTCCCGGAAAGCTGCCCTCCCTCCAGCCACGTGACCTTGACCTTCCCTAAAACCGACAAAACCAAAGGCCCAGTTACCCTTCATTGGATGGACGGCGGCATTCAGCCGGTGCGCCCGGAGGAGCTAGGCCCCAATGAACTGTTCGGGGACGGCGGCAACGGCACGCTCTTTATAGGCACCAAAGGAAAAATGATGGGCAGCACCTACGGGGCCAACCCGCGGTTGTTGCCTACCTCGCGCACCTTTGAAACCAAGGCCAAGCACAGAATTGCCCGGGTGCCCGGTGGCGCAGACGGGCATTACGCCCAGTGGGTGGAAGCCTGTCTGGCCGGTCCCGGAAAAATGCCCGTCAGCTCTCCGTTTGAGATTGCCGGTCCGCTCACCGAGGCGCTGCTCATGGCCAACCTTGCCATCAGGGG
This sequence comes from Rufibacter glacialis, assembly GCF_008271745.1. GTDB lineage: Bacteria > Bacteroidota > Bacteroidia > Cytophagales > Hymenobacteraceae > Nibribacter > Nibribacter glacialis. The sequence continues at coordinate 117,666 of NZ_VKKZ01000026.1, forward strand.
CGTGGATGTGCGCCGGCCCAAAGCTGACGGCAACGGGTTCGACTATCCGGGCCGCGGCATCAAAATGCTCTGGGACAACGACAATATGCGCGTCACTAACTTTGACGAGGTGAACCAGTTCGTAAAGCGCCAATATCGCGCCGGCTGGACTTTAGGGGTCTGATTTGAGGAGGGCGCCTTGTGTCGCCCTTGCATGAGGGGCTGATCCATTCTCCTAGGTACCTGGTTCAAGTTTTCAACTTGGACCTAACCCCTCATGGAAGTTTGCAACTTCCATGAGGGGTGCCTCAAATTGGCTTTTGCTGACGCAACACGAACAAGTATAATCAGAAGGAAGCAGTCTTGCCTTTAAGGAGGATGACAAGGCTGACAGTTACTCAGAAGTGCTGGCTCAGCAAATGTTTTTGAGGCTTTTGCCTCACAGAAGTTGTAAACTTCTGACCATTTTAGGTCCAAGTTGAAAACTTGAACCAGGTTGTACTAGGTGGTTGAACCAGGTAAATAGGGAAAGGAATCAGCCCTGTCCTCAACGGCGGAAAAGGTAGAAGTACTATCAGTTTAGACATTGTTTTTAGAAAAGTAGGCATAAACGGGTTTATACAATGAATAGAAGAGAAGCAGTCGCGGCCATTGGCTGGATCTTGGGCGGCACCATGATTGGCGCCGAGATGCTGGTCTCCTGCACCAGCAGCGCCGGCAAGGTGAACCAACTATTTGACCTGGACCAGGTAGCGTTTCTGGACGAGGTAGGGGAGACCATTCTGCCCACCACTGCCACGCCGGGTGCCAAAGCCGCCAAAATTGGTCACTTCATGGCCACCATGGTGCAGGACTGTTACAAGGCCGAAGACCAGCAGGTGTTCCTGAAGGGTATTTCCCAACTAGATGACGCTTGCCAGGAGAAGTTCGGGAAGAAGTTCCTGAAAGCCTCGGCCCAGGAGCGTACCCAACTGCTCACGCAACTAGATGCCGCGCAGAAAAACCACCAGCAGACCAAGAAGGAAGACGAGCCCAACCATTACTTCCGGATGATGAAGGAACTGACCATGCTGGGCTTCTTTACTTCTGAGGTAGGCGCCACGCAGGCTCTGCGCTACGCGCCCGTGCCTGGTAAATATGAAGGCTGCGTTCCTTACAAGAAAGGCGACAAGGCCTGGGCTACCTGAACAGCCCTGCCACTTGCCCGTATTGCCGGTAAAGAACCACTCCCGCAGGAAGAAACCACGGGGGGTGGGCATCTTTTAAGCCGCGGCAGGCGGAAAGCTCAGATAAAATGCCCTATTTAAGCTGTTTTCAGAAAACAAGCCTAAAACCATTATGCAGTAACCCGGGGGCTTCCTGCGCGCCCGAATACATTACCTAAACTAGAAGAATGAACAGAAAACTGAGAATGGGGATGATTGGGGGCGGCAAAGGTGCCTTCATCGGAGCCATCCACAGAATGGCCGCCACCATGGACGGCGCCATTGAACTGGTCTGCGGGTCTCTGAGCACCCGCCCAGAGATTGCCCAGGAAAGCGGCCGCGCCCTTTTTCTGGCCCCTGACCGCATCTACAACAGCTATGAGGAGATGCTGGCGCAGGAAAGTGCCTTGCCCGACGGTGAGCGCATGGACTTTGTCAGCATTGTCACCCCCAACTTCGCGCACCTGGCGCCGGCGCTGCTGGCGCTGGAGAAAGGCTTCCACGTGGTCATTGAGAAACCTATGACGTTGACTCTGGCCGAGGCCAGACAGCTTCGGCAGAAAGCAGAGGAAACCGGTCTGTTGGTGTTGCTTACCCATACTTATGCCGGCTACCCTATGGTAAAACAGGCCCGGCACCTGGTGCAGTCCGGGGAACTGGGCAAGATCAGGAAAGTGCTGGTAGAATATACCCAGGGCTGGCTTAGCCGCTTGTCTGAGAAAGAAGGCAACGCGCAGGCTGCCTGGCGCACAGATCCGGCCCGCTCCGGTATCAGCGGCTGCATGGGCGACATCGGCACGCACGCCGCGCACCTGGCGGAGTATGTCTCGGGCCAAAAGATTGAGCAGGTCTGCGCGCAACTCAATACCGTGCTAGAAGGCCGGGCCCTGGATGATGACGGGCACGTGCTGCTTCGGTTTAACGAAGGAGCCACGGGCGTATTGACGGCCTCACAGGTAATGGCGGGGGAAGAAAACGGCCTGAAATTGAGAATTTACGGCGAAAACGGTGGTCTGGAATGGGCCCAACAGGAACCCAACACCTTGCTGGTGAAATGGCTGGACAAACCTACCCAGGTGCTCCGGACCGGTGGTGCTGGTCTTTCATCGTACGCCGCGCACAACACCCGCACGCCCGGCGGTCACCCTGAGGGCTATATTGAGGCCTTCGCCAACCTGTACCGCAATTTCGCGCTTACCTTGTCAGCCCGCCTGGAGGGTACTGAACCTGCCCCTGAAGCTCTGGACTTCCCTTCTGTACAAGACGGGGTGCGTGGCATGGCCTTCATTGAGACGGTGGTAGCCAGCAGTGCCAGTTCCCAGAAATGGACGGACTTTATTGTCGCATAGAATGAGCCACTCCGTGCGGTTCAATTAACCAGTAATTCCTTTTAACCTTTGTTTTACGCGTACCCCTATGAAAAAAGTATCTCTTCTTCTTTGCTGCGGCGCCTTTCTGGTAGCCTGTAACGGTAATTCGTCCTCTACGGCAAAAGAAGGTGCCCTTGAAAGTACAGAAACAGACTCCGCCGCCTCGGCCTCTATGAGCGCGGGCACCCGTCAGCCGGACGCAGACACCAGCAGCCTGAACCTGGGCACCGACCGTTCTGCCGGCACCGGTTCGGTGGAGAACGGCGCCAAGCTCATTGCGCAGTCAGATTGTACCGCTTGCCATAAGATAGACCAGAAAGTGGTAGGCCCCGCCTATGAGGCCGTGGCCCAGAAATACGAGAACAATGAAAAAGACATCGCCTACCTGGCAGGCAAGATCATCCAGGGCGGGCAAGGCGTTTGGGGTCCGGTGGCCATGACCCCGCATCCGGGCCTAAGCGAGCAGGATGCCAAACAAATGGCCCAATACATCATGTCTCTCAAAAAATAACCTGTAACTATGACCCTCCGTCACCTGCTTCCTGTCTTGTCCATGGCGGCCCTGTTCGCCTGTCAGTCCTCTACCTCCCAATCTTCTATGGCTCCAGAAAAAGCTTCGGCATCTGCCCCGGCGGCCTCCGGCTGGAAACCTCTGTTTGACGGCAAAACCACCACCGGTTGGCACACCTACGGGAAGACCGGCGTGGGCAAGGCCTGGAAAGTGGATGACGGCGCCCTGCACCTGGACGCCTCGAACAAAAAGGACTGGCAAACCTCAGACGGCGGCGACATTGTCACAGAAGGCAGCTACGGAAACTTCCACCTGAAGCTGGATTGGAAGATTGCGGCCAATGGCAACAGCGGCATTATCCTGTTTGTGCAGGAAGACCCGGCCAAGTACAAGTACACCTGGCACACGGGTCCTGAGATTCAAGTCCTGGACAACAACGGCCACCCTGATGCCAAGATCCACAAGCACCGCGCCGGTGACCTCTATGACCTGATCGCCAGCAGCCCGGAGACGGTGAAGCCCGCCGGCCAATGGAACCAGGTAGAGATCATCAGCAATAAAGGTCAGCTGGAGGTAATCCAGAACGGCCAGAAAGTGCTGACCGCCACCCTCTGGGATGACAACTGGAAACAGATGATTGCCGGCAGTAAATTCGCCAAGATGGGGGGCTTTGGGGCATTCCAATCAGGTAAGATCGCGCTCCAGGACCACGGCGACAACGTCTGGTACCGCAATATCATGATCCGGGAACTCTAAGGCCTGACTGATTTGGGGCCGTTTTTAAGGAAATGGCCCCAAAAGGGGAAGAAAGGTAGGAGGCCAAATAAACTTAGTTATGGCACATTTAATAAACAGAAATGGGACTTGATTGGAAGCCATTAAATAAGCCCCTGGCAGGTAGAGAAGAAGAGTATGAAGACATTTTTCTTACTTTATCAGGAAAAAAGAAAGCAAACACTTCCATTCTGGGAAGTTTATTTGGGAAGAAGCAGAAAAGCGAGGAAGAGTTGTTAGAGCAGTTTCTTGATATTTCAATACCAGCTTATGAAACGCTAACGGCCCCAAAGGTAGGTTTTGACGAAAAGGCGAATGAGTGGGCCAAAAGTCAGTTTGACCAACGGACGGACAAGAACCAACCGCTTCAGGAGTTCCTCCAAGAAATGCATGGGTATCATGTAGTTGACCTTGTTACGGAACACGATGGTATTCCCGTGTACATTGCTCCACACTACGAACCGCATGTTTTTAGAGCTCAGTTCCTGCAAATCTGTGAGCAGATACTGGGAGAGGAAATGATGGAGGAGGCGTACACATCCCAACTTGCACCTGGGACAGTGGACTTCGGGAAACGATTAATGAAGATAGCTGAGGACTACGCAAGCAAATACAATTTGCAGTATCTAAAAGAGCAAAGAATACCTCCAGATTCTGACGAAGATACACCTGAAAGCAAAGTTCATATACTATTCTCGGCTGCAAAATGGCTGCTATGGTGGGGACAAAGAGGCCATGGTTATGAAGCAGACTTTTAAAGAAAAACGAGCCACAACGGCCTTGGGTTAAAATGAAAGAAAACAAAAGGTCGGCTTCGTTTTGGTTCTTAAGCGGAGTGCTTGTTTCTACTACAGGAATATTGGCTTTTATGAATTTGGAAGAGTGGTGCTCAATCAGTGTGCTTCAAAGGAAGACCGGCTATCCTTTTGGCGGAGAGGGTCCAACTCCTTACTATTATACAACCCCTGATTTGTATGCAACTGTCAGTTTGGTTTGGGGAATTCTTTTCTCAGCAGCAATGGCCTTTGGAATAGGTACTATAGTAAAAAAGAGTTTAGCCGGATTGATTACAGCGCTAGGGATAACAATGCTATTGGCAGTCTCTTTGGTTGCACATGGAACGATTGAGTAAAATAGTAGACCAGGACAACAGCAACTAAATGGCAGCTCTGGCCTATAGCACTGCATGCTGTTTACACGAGACGGTTTAGAATGACAGAAATGAAAAAAGCCAAGTACTTTATAGCCATCTCAATTCTTATAGCAGCCTGTACTAAGCCAGGTGCAAAAGAAGAAACCAAATTAGATAGCAGGAGTCAAACAGCAGGAGTTGCTGACTATCAGCACAAGGGGACTACGGTTGCTGAAGCGTCAGAAAATATCGGTCAGGTGGTAAAGGTAAGCGCTGAAGAAGGCGAAACCCCTTCCTCAGATGAGCAAGGAACCAAAGCCTATGTTTTTGAAAGCGACAGTTCAATTCATCTGACCGCCAACATCAGGCAAGAGCATCGAATTTTTGGATATGCAAAGCCAGACACAACCTCAAATAAACTGCTGCTGCTTTCTGTTTTTACAGACGATGTTGAAAAGAACCCCTTTAAATGCGAGCTAGGAGCATATTATGAAACGGATGGCATGAAACAACTGAAGTTAAAGTACCTGCAGACCAGAGGTGATTTCATTGAAGCGGTTGCCATTGATCATCTAGCCAAATCAAGGATGATCTATTTTGAGAAGAAGTGGATAGAATTTGAATAATACATAAAGCATCGTCTAAAAGCCTTTGAGGTTAGGCCAGTTTTGTCCAACGCCTCGGCCTAGCCTATCATAATCATTAGGTAAATTGTAGAGAATGAACATAAAGGAAATTGTCATTGAGTCAGAGAACAAAGGTGCAATACTAGGTGGACAGGAAGAAATCAATGATAACTCCGATGTAGATGTGATATTGGAAGACGGTACAGTTTACTACGCTACTGTCTTCACCTTTGATAATATCAATTGGCTGAGGAACAGATACACGAAGACTGGTGAATGCCTTGGAGGAGAATACTTTTGGGCTAAGAACATGCTCCTTGTAAGTAAAATCAACAGAGTAGAAATAGAGAGGCTAATTGATCACTTGATAAGAACCAACGAATTCGAATCAGTCTTCACCAGAATCGACAATAGAAAAAGTATCTGGGTTTTTAACTCTTCCAACAAGGGTTTGCCTGGAGGGGTTTTCGATGATCAGTTTTTAGCTGAAAAATGGATTGCCAAGAATAAATTGACAGGTACTCTTACAAAGTATCCGGTGAACCAAGGTGCTCTTGATTGGGCAATTCAAAATAACATGGTTAACATGAAGCCTGATAAGCTAAAAGTAAAGGCCCAGGACCCATATTTCATTGGAGAATTCACAACTGCTTCTATGGAGCACTACCATTTTGAAGGAGGATGCAAAGACTAAATGAGACTAAGGGAAATCGCAAGTAGTGGACATTTTCTGCCTTTTCAATCAAAAAACAACTCCAAAAAAAGACATAGTTTACCAAAACCAGCCCCTAAACATACCACACGCTCTAACCAAACGAACAAACCATGAATACAACTACCCGCCTCAAGTTATCTGCCATGATGTTCCTGGAGTTCTTCATCTGGGGTGCCTGGTTTGTGACGCTGGGAACGTACCTGTTCTCCAATTTAAAGACCTCGGCCACCCAGGTGGGCGTGGCATTCCTGACCCAGTCCATTGGCGCTATTGTAGCCCCGTTCTTCATTGGGCTCATCGCGGATAAGTTTTTTCCGGCGCAGCGTATTCTGGGTATTCTGCACCTGTTAGGAGCGGCCTTGCTTTGGCTGGCCTCTGAGGTCAGGGACTTTGATACCTTTTACCCCTACATTCTGGTGTACATGATCCTGTACATGCCCACGCTGGCCCTGGTGAATTCCATCTCCTTTAGGCAGATGAAAAACCCCAGCACTGAGTTTCCTAAGATCAGGGTGCTGGGCACCTTGGGTTGGGTGGTGGCGGGGCTCACCATTGGCTGGCTCAACTGGGAGCAAACCGGACAACTGGGGCTTACTTTCAAAATGGCCGCCGTGGCCTCGGCTATGCTGGGACTGTTCAGCTTTGCGCTGCCGTCTACGCCGCCGGTGAAAAGAGGCGAGAAAACCTCGGTGCGCGACTTGCTGGGGCTTGATGCCATCGGGATCCTGAAAAACAAATCCTACCTGCTGTTCTTCCTTTCGTCGGTGGCCATCTGCGTGCCGCTGGCGTTCTACTACGGGTTCACCAACCCATTCCTTAACAGCGTGGGCATGGAGTCGGCGGCCGGGAAACAGTCATTGGGGCAGATCTCTGAGTTGCTGTTCATGCTTTTGATGCCCATGTTCTTTATGCGGCTGGGCGTAAAGAAGATGCTGGCCATTGGCATGCTGGCCTGGGTGGTGCGTTACGTGTTCTTCGCCTTCAGCGATGCCGATGCCAATTACTGGATGCTCATTGGCGGCATTGTGCTGCACGGCATCTGCTATGACTTCTTCTTCGTGACCGGACAGATCTATACCGATAACCTGGCGGGCGAGAAGTTCAAGAGCTCGGCGCAGGGCATGATCACGCTGGCAACCTACGGGGTGGGCATGCTCATTGGCTCCTTGCTTTCTGGGGTGGTGGTAGACAAGTACCAGACCGGCCCGGAAACCCATGACTGGCAAACCATCTGGCTGATTCCGGCGGCCATTGCGGCAGCAGTGCTGCTGCTGTTCCTGCTCTTGTTCAAAGACCGGAACACCCAGCAGCCCGCCACGGCTGCCTTCGCCCCGGAAACCGACAAAGCCCCCGCCGTTACCAGTTTACCCTAACCGCCAACAGGAACCCGTATGTCAGACAAGAACAGAAGAACAGCCATCAAAGGGATTTTAGCCACTACGGCCGCCATTACGGCCACCGGTTCTTTGGCCAGCCTGGCAGCCACTGTACCCCAGCCAGAAGCCATGGCTCCCTTGAAAGGAAACCTGAACCACGCGGTGTGCCGGTGGTGTTTCCCAGACCTGAACGTGGAGCAACTCTGCGCCGCTGCCAAAGAAATGGGCCTGAAAGGCATTGACCTGGTGGGCCCCAAAGACTGGCCTACCCTTAAGAAATACGGGCTGGTGTCTTCTATGTGCAATGGCGCAGAGATCAGCCTCACCGAAGGCTGGAACAACCCCAAGCACCACGCCACGCTCCTGAAAAATTACACAGACATGATTCCGCAGGTGGCCAAGGCGGGCTATACCAACCTGATCTGCTTTAGCGGCAACCGAAACGGGCTTGATGATGAAACCGGCCTGAAAAACTGCGTAGCCGGCCTGAAACAACTGCTGCCCCTGGCCCAAAAGCACAAGGTGGTGCTGGTGATGGAACTCCTGAACAGCAAGGTGAACCACAAAGACTACCAATGCGACCGCACCGCCTGGGGCGTGGAACTGGCCAAACGACTGGGCTCAGAGAACTTCAAGCTGCTCTATGACATCTACCACATGCAGGTAGACGAAGGCAACGTGATCCAGACCATCAGAGACAACCACTCCTACATTGCCCATTACCATACCGCCGGGGTACCGGGCCGGCATGAGATTGATGATACGCAGGAGCTGAATTATCCGGCTATTATGCGCGCCATCAAGGCCACCGGTTTCAAAGGCTTTGTGGCCCAGGAGTTCATTCCCACGGCTAAAGACAAACTTGCTTCCCTTAAAAAAGCCGTTCAGATCTGCGATGTCTGAGGCCCCCGTTTTTGATACCATCTGCCGTCTGACTACAAACCAACCAACATGAACAACAGAAGATCTTTCTTACAGAAGCTAGGGCTCTTATCGGCGGGGGTGGCCTTCGCGCCCGCGTTGCTTACCTCCTGTGATTCCGCTAACCAGAAAACAGGCAGCGCCACCTCCTCTGCAGACCTAACCGCGAACAACACGGCTGTCTCCCCTGGTTCGGGCCTTCGTGACATTGGCATCCAGTTGTACACCCTGCGGGAGCTTTTGCCCAAAGACGTGAAAGGCGTGATAGGCCAGGTGGCGCAGGCGGGTTACCAAGACGTGGAAACCTACGGCTACACGCCAGAGAACGGCTATTGGGGCTTAGATGCCCAAGCCTTCAAAGAACTGCTGAAAGCCAACAACCTGGTGTCTACGAGTGGGCACTATGAGTTTGGGCAGTACATGAAAGACGGCAACCAAGATATTGTGAAGCGGTACATAGACGCCGGCAAGGTGGTGGGCCACCAATACCTCACCGTGCCTTACCTGGCCGAGGACCTCCGGAACAGCGCGGATGCCTACAAGAACATCGCGGAGAAAATGAACAAGGCCGCCGAGCTGTGTAAGGCCTCAGGTCTCAAGCTGGCCTACCACAACCATGATTTTGAGTTCAAGCAGTACGGCAACACCACCGGCTATGACATCCTGCTCCAGGAAACCGATCCTGCCCTGGTCAGCTTTGAGGCAGATTTGTATTGGATAGAAAGAGCCGGCCGAAAACCGCAGGAGTTGTTCCAGCAGCACAAAGGACGTTTTGTGATGTGGCACGTGAAAGACATGGATAAAACCACTCCTTCCCTCAACACCGAGATTGGAACCGGCTCCATTGATTACCCGGGTATCTTCGCCCAGGCCAAGGTTTCCGGGGTAGACCGCATCTTTGTGGAGCAGGAGAATTTCGCCGCCGGCAAAGACCCCATCCAAAGCATCAAACAAAGCCGCGACTACGTGAAAAACACCCTATTGGCGTAAGGAAACAGAATCTTGAGTCCTGCACAAGGAAGGGACCACAAAGGCATGATAATAAAAGAGCCGGTTTCCACTTCAAAGCCTTGGCAGCGAAGGGGGAAACCGGCTCTTTGTGCTTCCGGTAAAAGCTACTTGTAGGCAGATGCACCAATTTGAAAATAGTTGGAAGGGTATAGCAGAAGAATCTTCTTATGGGCGAATGGTCTTGTAAGACCGCTAACTCATGGCCAGAAGAAGGCAACCTCAGGAGCAAGTCGTTTCAAGCCTCTTTTCTCCAGAACAAGCTTAAAACAGAGTTGCCTTATTTGCTGAGAAAGGGGTTCATAATCAATAGCAAAGGGAAGCCTCTGTTCTGAGGCCTCCTTTTTTGGAGAGATTACTTACCTAACATCCGCCTGCTAGTGATACACACGGAGTCTAGAGACTAGTTTCATGCTCAATACCCGGGACAGCAGGGGGAATACGTTAGTTAGAAGGCAGGGGCACTTCCACCTTGCGGAAGTCTGGGCCTTTGCTGCCCAAGACATCACGGACGGTTTGTACCTTGAACTGACGGGTAGCGTGGTACCGCTGAAGGTGCTTTTTGAGGAACTCAGCCATTTTCAGGCGAAAGATAAACCTTAATCATGCGCAAAGAACAACACTGCTTTGCAAGAGCAAAGATCAGGTAGAAGGCAGTTAGGAACGAACGAGTAAAAACAGGTGCAACTTCACCACAACATGTGCTACTTTACCACCAAGCCTTGGGCAGGGTAATGAGATTGGCTGGATATATAATTCTAAGGTATGAAGGCTGGGCTGGCCTTGGCCTGGCCATAACAGAACGGTTCCTGCAGCACGGTCATCATTTGCGGGCGTCATACCCTTGAATTACAGGAAGCCAAAGAAAAGTACCCGGTGCTACAAACCCTTATCTTTGTCTTGGTCAAAGAAACTTACCGTCTGGCTTTTGGTGTTTTATTTTTGTAACTTCCTGCAAGTGCGTGGGTTTTTCGCCTCTTTTTCGGAAAGCAGGGCCAACACCCTTTCCCCGCTAAGGCTGGCCCACGTGATTGTTTAATCTTTTACTTCCTGACAAAGATGAGATGGGCATATAGTGTGAAGCATAAGACAAAGGCCGCCTTGCTGCTAGCTTTGGTGCTGGTGCTGGTATTGGCCAAGAACTTCATGGACAGCAAGAACGTGTCAAAGTTAGGGACCTCCTTCGCCTCTGTGTATGAAGACCGGTTGCTGGTGGAAAGTTATATCTACCAGCTCTCAGACCACCTGTACCAGAAGAAAATGATGGTAGATAAGAACTTCTATGCCGCCGAGGACAGTGGGTTGCCTACCCGCCTCAAAGAGAAAAACGCGGCGATCTCAGAACTGCTGGTGGCCTATGAAAAAACGCAGCTCACCGAGACCGAGGCCACCTATTTCAGCTCACTGAAACAGAACCTGCAAGAACTGAGCACCCTGGAGCAAAAGTACCTGCTGCAGCCGGGTACAGAACAGGAGCAAAGAGCCCTGGCCAAACACCGCATGGATGGCCAATACGCCCAAGCGACCAATCATCTGCATCAATTGTCGGGCATTCAGGTGGCCGAAGGAAAGCGGTTGAACGAGCAGACCAAACGCATCATTGCCGGTTCTTCTATTTTGACGCAGTTTGAACTGGTCTTGATCATCGCCATTGGCGTCATGATCCAGATGCTGGTGTTCGCCTCCAAGTCAAAACTCTCTAAATTCCCGCAGAACCCCATTCTTAACTAAGACCTGCCTCTGGAGGCGGAGCAAGAGGTTTTGCCCTTTTCCAGGAAGCTGAAATATTGGTTTCTGAGTGAAAACAGCCTGTTTTAGGAAAAGCAGGTATTTACCAGGCCCATCTGAACCTGGTAGATAAGTGAGGCTGGATGTTTTTTTGTGTATCTTGTGGAGCAATAGCGGGCACTTTACCCCCAGCCTTGCTGTTTGGTCTTTTTAAAATCAGTTATGAAAAATATACTTCCGGTGGTTCTAGCCGCCTCTGTGCTCAGCCTGGCAGGTTGCTCCAAAAGCAAAGACAATACCCCAGCGCAGACGAACAATTCCCAGGACGTTACTTTCCCGGCGGCTCAAAACCAGCCTGCGGCCACCGGGCAGGCAATGCCAGCCGCCCAGGGAGGCGCCACTGCCGGCCTTAATCCGGCCCACGGCCAACCCGGTCACCGGTGCGATATTCAGGTGGGAGCCCCATTAAACTCGGCCCCAGCTACAGCACCCTCTACGACCGTTACCCCAAGTGCTGCTCCTTCTGCCTTGCCACCGGCCCCGGTGCTTCCGTCTGCGCCGCCCATTTCAACGGCTAAAGGTTTGAACCCGCCGCACGGCCAGCCTGGTCATGATTGCGGCATTGCCGTGGGTGCTCCTTTGAAGAACTAGCCACCTTACCCATAACAGACATAGCCTCTGCTAAACTACTTGTGAGTTTGGCTGAGGCTATGTCTGTTTAAGGCTGACTGAAATCACACCGGAAGAGAGGCTATCCTGTGCTCTTCCCTTTTCGGTTATTGCCTCTTTTTCTTCTTGCCAGCCTTGTTGACGGCCTTGGCGTACCGGGCAATCAAGGGCATGGTGCTGTCTGTATCAAAGACCGAGTTCAGGCCCTGTTCTTCCTGGGGCGGGTCGGCGGTGAGGGCATCGCCGGTTTTCCAGAAATGGCGGTCTGGGTGCGGGCGGGCGGTACCGCTGAAGCCCCAGAAATTGGCCCCGGCCAGGGCGTCTTTTGCTTTCGCGCTGGCCAACACCCGTTCAAACACGTGCCGGTAATACGTGTCACGGGCGGTGGTGGGGTCAGAGAGGGTGAATTGGTGGTGGTCCCGCGGCAGGCCGAACTCTTCCATCACAATGGGTTTCTGCTGTTCCCGCGCAAAGGCGATATGGCGGTCCATGTACTGGTTCGTTTTCACGATCGCGGAGTCCAGGGTGCCGAGAATGTTCTTGCTGTCCAGCCAGCCCCAGTTCTTGGGCCAGATGTGCATGGTGAAGTAATCAATGTTGGGGTCGGTGTGTACTTGCCGGAACACGTCCATAGAAGCCTCAGACCCGTGCGAACCCTCAGAGCCGGTAGACACTAGATGGTTTTTATCCAGGGACTTGATCAGGGCGGCAGTGCTTTTGATCCAGCGGTCATAGGCCAGTACATTAGCCATGGAAAAAGCCCGAGGCTCATTGGCAATCTGCCACCCCATAATGGTAGGGTCCTGGGTGTACTTCTGGTTCGTCAACTGGTTTGTGCGGCTTACCAGGAATCTCACATGATCGGCGAACTGTTGCTTACACGGGTCGCACTGGTGGAACTGGCCAACATAGCGCATGAAGCCCGCCCAGTCGTTGTTGTTGGCCAAGGCATAGGGGATAGGGCCGTAGCCATTCCAGTTGAGGTATTGCCCGTAGCCGCCAGACCATTCCCAGGAGTTGTTCAGGTACAAGACCGCCTTCATGTCACGCTTGGCCATCTCAGCCAACAGGAAATCCAAGCCGGCCAGCAACGTGTCATTATAAACACCCGGCGCCATCTGCAACCCCGGCGACACGCGGTATGGCTCGTTGTCCGGACCCTCGGCCCCGGCCAGAATTCGCAGGTTAGTGATCCCTTTTTTCTTGAGCAAATCCAGTTCATGAAGCAAGCGTTTGCGGTCGCCGCCCTGGCCGGTAGAACCCAGCAGGCCGCCGTACCAGTAATTGGTGCCCACGTAATAGTAAGGCTTGCCGTCCAGGGTGAACAGATGGCCATCAGTCTTTACAAAAGAGGTTTGCTGGGCCTGCACCTGCGCCAGGAATGCCCAAAGCAGGGCCAGAAGGAGGTAGATTCTTTTCATGTGTTTCATGGGTAACTTCAGTTGAAAGGAAGAACAGGCCCTGAAGGATTAAGGCAGTTTCTCCTATGGTCGTATCATGTTGTCATCCTGAAAGGATCTTGTGCCCGATTGGTAAAAACGTTGTAGTAAATGGTAGTACCGTTCGCCCACAAGATCTTTTCAGGATGACAGAGGGAAAGTGACGAAGTAAAAACGGCTAAGAGTAATGGGTTAAGATGTTTTGAGGCCGTTTTGCGAAAAGCTGCCAAAAAAATAAGAAGCTGCCAACCGACAGGCTACAGGTTGTTTTTCCTGGGCCAGTTATCGGTTCTGAACGTGGAGGCTGGCAGACCTGCCTTGTTGTACAGGTTAGGCGTAGCAGTGTTGCTCCAGCCCATCCGGACGGCTACCGGGTTCTTCACTTCTTTGGCGCTTACTACCAGGGTTTTGCCGTCAATCCTGGCCTGGGCGGGCACAAAACGTTGGTCTTCCCCGGCAATCTCAAAGTGGGTGAGTTCTTTGCCTTTGGCCATCAAACCCTGGTCAGCGTGATCAAAGTAGAGCCGGATCTTGTTGCCTTCCTTCTTCATCTCGCGGTAAATGGGGCCAGAGGCAGGCACCTCTTTTTGGCCGTAGGTTTTGTTCAGGGCCAAACCCGCTAAACGCTTGCCCACGTCCAGCTTGTTTCTGGGGTGGATATCGTTCACGTTGCCTATGTCATGGAGCACGGCCATGCCGGTGTTGGGAACGCGCAGGGTTTTGAGCTGGGCTTCGGCCAGGCGGGGCCATTCCTCCGCGCCGCCGTAGGTGTAGGGCGCAATCTGCGCAAAGTAGAAGGAGAACTCGTTTTTCCAGGCGGTGCGCCAATCCTGGATGAGGGCGGGCAGCATCTGGGCGTACACCTCCGGCGCATCGGTATTGGATTCACCCTGGTACCAGAGAGCGCCGGCCAGCCGGAAGGGGATAAGCGGCGCGATCATGGCGTTGTAGGCTTTGGCCGGCTGTACCGGACCCCACTCCACTTCTTTGCGTTTAGCGGCTGCTTCTGCCAAAACAGGGCTAGAAGCGATGGCCTCCGAACTCAGCCACACCTCGGCGGGCGTGCCGCCCCAACTGCTGTTGATCAAACCTACGGGCACGTTCAACTTCTGGTGGATCTCCCTCCCGAAGAAGTAGCCCACCGCGCTGAAGTATTTCATGGTTTCGGGCGTGCACACTACCCACTGGCCCTGCACATCCAGCTGGGGAGCATCAGCGGTGCGGTGGCCTACCTGGAAGAAACGGATAGAAGGATAGGTGGCTTCTTTGGTGTGCTGGTCTGCGTTGTCAATGCCCATGCTGGCGCTCCATTCCATATTTGACTGACCTGAACACAGCCAGACCTCGCCCAGTAAAACATCTTCCAGCACCAGGGTATTATAGCCTTGCACGGTTACGGTGTGCGGGCCAGGAGCGGCCGAGGTCTGCAGTGTCACCGACCACTTGGCCTGGGTATTGGCTTTGGTTTTCACAGGTTGGGAGTCCCAGCTGCCGGTCACGGTGATTTCCTCGCCGGTCTTGCCCCAGCCCCAAATGGTGACCTCGGCGTTGCGTTGCAGCACCATGTGGTGGCCTATGATGGCGGGCAGCGAGACGGCTTCTGCGGAGGTAGTGGCGCCTGTGAGTAGCATGCCCAGGAGGAGTTTTCTTAAAGACGTCAGTTTCATCTTTCTTGCATTAGTACCTTGGTTTCTTGACAAGTATTTGGATGAGCGCATGGCGTAACCACCTGCAAAAGCTTGGGTGGTAAGGGCGTTTTAAGCCTGGTTTGAGGAAAACAGGCCTCAAACAGGGGATTGCCTATTCTGCCAATACCACCAAGACCACATCGTGCGCGGGTACGGTGGCCTCAAAGGCTTTTTTGGTAGTGCCCTGGCTTTTCTTCGCCCACACGTTCCTGATTTTATAGTCGGTTTTGTTCGCGTTCAGCTCTCTTTTGGAGAGAGCATCTGTGATGGGGGTTTTCTTCCAGTCAAACGATACTTTCTGCGGGACTTTGGCCCGGTTCAGGAACGCAACGGCCCACTTGCCCCCGTCCAGCGGTTTCAGCCACGTTTCCAGGCTGTCTTTGGCGGAGTACTTCAACCCCTGGATGCCCAGCTTGTCCTGGTTGATGGCCAACACTTCTCTATCGGTTAAGATGGCCAGGGTTTCTTTGCTCATCTGGCGCAGGTCGTTTCCGGCAATAAGCGGGGCCGCCAGCATGCTCCACATGGTGAAGTGGGCGCGGTCTTCGTTCACGGCCATGCCGTTGCCCACTTCCAGCATGTCGGGGTCGTTCCATTGGCCGGGGCCGGCGTACTGGCGCAGGCCTTCCTGCTGGTCCAGGATCTGCATCACGCCCCAGGATTTCCAGGTGCCGTGGTCTTTCACGCAGTCAAAGCAGTTGTAGATGTCGCCGGTAGTTCTCCAGAGGTGGCCTACGGCCGGCCCCCATTCCCAGGGCTTGTCGGTGCCCCACTCGCAGATGCTGAGCACCATGGGGCGGCCCGCCTTGCGCAGGGCGGCGGTGATGGTTTTGTAGGCGCCCTCGGCTTTGAGGCCCTCGGTGTTGCACCAGTCATATTTCAGGTAGTCCACACCCCATTGCGCATACATCTGGGCATCCTGGAATTCATACCCGCGGCTACCGGGGCGGCCGCCGCAGGTCTGGGAACCGGCATCAGAGTAGATGCCCAGTTTCAGGCCTTTGGAATGCACGTAATCTGCCAAGGCTTTGATGCCCGAAGGGAAGCGTTTGGGGTCCGCTTGAATAAAGCCCAGGCTGTCGCGGTCGCCGTGCCAGCAGTCATCTATGTTGATGTAGGTGTAGCCGGCGGCCTTCATGCCGGAGCTGACCATGGCATCAGCAGTTTCCCTGATCAGTTTCTCGTCTACGTTGCAGGCGAATTTGTTCCAGCTGTTCCAGCCCATGGGCGGGGTCATGGCCAAACCTTCAAACTTTTGGTAGTTCTGCGCATAGTTGTTTCCCTGGCCCAGAGCCACGAAAGAAAGGGTGAGGGCCGCTAAGGAGAGCACTAGTTTTTTCATGGTGGTTTAATGCGTTAGATCGGGGAAAGTAAGGTGTGGTGTTTCTTTTTTGTGGTAAGCGGAAGGTTACCTACAGCAAGGCCCTTTATTCCTTGTCATCCTGAAAGGATCTTGGTTGCTAACGGCAAGGGCAGTGCAGACAAGACTTTCTAGTTCGCTCACAAGACCCTTTCAGGATGACAAAGGGAAGAGTTATATAGGAAATAGTTTTAACCAGTTACCTATCCGCTTGCTTAGGTGAACCCGATGATGTTTAAAGGCTTGTTTCTTAAAATCAGCTGGAAAACCGAAGGCTTGTTCCAAGTCCTTTCTGCAAAAACAGACGGTAAACCTGGCGCAGGAAGGTCAGCTTTGGCTGAGTTCTTTCTGGCATCTGTGCATGATTTCCAGGCAGGCCCGGGCATTGTGGTAGGGGCATTTCCAGAAACCCACTTTGTCTTCCTGGGCCATGAGGGAGTAATCATCGTGCACGCCCCAGTGCCACTCGCCTCCCGCCAAATCCAGGAGGTGGGTTTGGGCGAATTTCCAGGAGTTCAGAGACCGCTGCAGAAAGTCCTGGGAGCCGGTTAACTCATAGGCGTTGAAGAAGCCCACCATGGCCTCGGCGCTCACCCACCACTCGCGGTGGGTGTCATAGTGGTCTTGGTCAAGGTTCAGTTCATGGTACAGGCTGCCATCGGGGAGTACCGCTTCTGCCGTGGCGTTTGCCATGGTGAGCGCTACCACTTTCACCCTTGAAAGTAGCGCCTGGTCCCCCAACACTTCAGCGGCTTCCTGCAACAACCACGAGGCCTCAATGTCATGCCCATAGGAAACCAGGTTCCCCGAAGAAGTCCAGTCGCGGGAGAAGAACAGGTGCAGGTGACCGGTAGCCGGGTCAATAATGCGGTGCAGGAATACTTCAATCAGGCCCCTCAGTTGCGTGCCCAGGTGCTGGTCTGGCCAGGCGCGGTAAAGGTTGGCATAAGCTTCCAAAACATGCAGGTGCGTGTTCATGGTCTTCGGGTCGTTGCGGTCTTTCTCGCTCAGTCGCAGGTCTTCCAGTAACTGGCCTGTTTGGCTGAAGGCTTCCAGATAGCCGCCGTGCTCCGCATCAAAGCTGTACTTCTCTATCCACCGGAATAATTCCTGGCTTACCTGCAGCGCCTTTTCATTTTGTGTGGCCAGATAGAACTCGCTCATGCCGTAGATGGTGAAGGCCAGCGCGTAAATCTGCTTGCGGGTGTTCAAAGGCTGGCCTTGGGCGTCTACCATCCAATAAACGCCGCCGTGGGCAGAATCAAGAAAGGAAGAAAGCATATACTCAAACGCCCTGGTAGCCATCTCCAGATAGGTTTTTTGCCCCGTTTGCTTAAAAGCGGCCGAAAACGTCCAGAGAATGCGGGCATTCAGGATGCTGCCTTTGGGCGCCTGAGGGTTCACCTGCCCGCTATGATCTATCTGCCCCACGAACCCGCCGTGCTGGTGATCCGGGGTTTTCTCAGCCCAGAACCCAAGAATTCTCGCCAACTCGGTTTCCATCTCCTGTTGGTAGGTTCTAAGCTGGGGTGCGAAAGAGGTAGTGGAAGCAGTAGCCATTAATTTGCGCCGTTTAGTTCTGGGGCCATCACCTGCTTTTTGCCCTGGATGTAGGATTGGTTTTTGTCTACCAGTCGGTTGATCTGCTGCACAGAGGCGGCGGAGCGGAACTCGTCTGCGGGGGTGTGCAGCACGTAGTCCAGCAATTGGTCAACGGTAGACGTGGCTACGTGCATTCTGGTGTCTGAGGAGGCATAGTAGATGAACACGCGGCCGTCTTGGTCCATGATCCAGCCGTTGGCGAAGGCCACGTTAGACACGTCACCCACTCTTTCCTCGCCCTCCGGGGCGATGAAGTGCCCGCCCGGTTTGGCAATGACTTGGGCGGGATTTTCCAGATCCGTCAGGAACAGGTACAGCACGTAGCGGAGGCCAGCGGCCGTGTTGCGTACGCCGTGGGCCAGGTGCAGCCAGCCTTTCTCTGTTTTAAGCGGGGCGGGGCCCTGGCCGTTCTTTACCTCATACACGGTGTGGTACTGCTTGCCATCTACAATGATCTCTTCTTCCACCACGGCGTTCTCCATGGAATCGGTGAAGCCGAACCCGATGCCTCCGCCGGAACCGGCGTTGATGAAGCCATCCTGCGGACGGGTATACAGGGCGTATTTTCCGTTGATGAACTCAGGGTGCAAAACCACGTTGCGCTGCTGAGGGGACGGGGTTTTCAGGTCTGGCAGACGTTCCCAGGTGACCAGGTCTTTGGTGCGGGCAATACCACACTGCGCCACCGCCGAGGATTCATCGCCGGGCAGGGCATTGGGGTCTTTGCGCTCGGTGCAGAAAAGGCCGTATATCCAGCCGTCTTCGTGCTGCACCACGCGCATGTCATACACGTTGCCGTCCGGGTTCTCCGTCTCCGGCAGGGTGATGGGGCGATCCCAGAACCGGAAGTTGTCCACGCCGTTCGGGCTTTCCGCTACCGCGAAGAACGATTTGCGGTCATTGCCTTCCACGCGCACCACCAGCAGGTAGCGGCCATTCCATTTGATGGCCCCGGCGTTGAAGGTGGCGTTGATGCCAATCCGCTCCATCAGGAACGGGTTGGTGTCCTGGTTCAGGTCATACCGCCAGAAAAGAGGCGCGTGCTGAGCCGTTAACACCGGGTATTTGTATCGGTGGTAGATGCCGTTGCCAAGGGGCTGCTTTTCGTTCTTTCTGTTGATAAGGTCGGCGTAAGACTTCTCCAACGCTTGCTGTCTTTGCTGGAAGGCATTTTCCATGGTAATAGGATTAAGGTGTTGGGGGAGCAGCCGGGGTAAGGCCGCAGAAGATTAAGAATGAGAAACTAATTTTCGTTTGAGAAGGGCCGCTACCGAGTCAGAATCCTGAGGCAGTTTGTCCCACCAGGTTTTCTTCAGGATCAGGCTGCACACGAGCATAATCCCGCCGGAAACCATCAGTTCCCTATGCATGCCCAGGATTAGGTAAATAGGCAGAACCGTGAGGCTCATCTGCCACACTACCCCAATGAGTACGTTGAACATGTCCAGTACAAAGTTTTTGTTTTCCACGAAGGAGGGGTCTTCGGCTTTCACTTGGTCGGCCACTGGTTTCCAGAAGCCCCACGGGCGCACGGTCTTGTAGAAGCTTTTCAGGGTCTCGGCATCTGTGGGTGGTGCCATAAAGGTGCCAATGAGGCTACCGGTCAACGAGATGAGCAGCAACCATGGGAAGTAGTATAGGTCAAGCCCCTCGGTGAAATAAGGGAAGATCAAGGCCGCGATGATGCCTACCAACATGCCCCAGAAAAAGCCGTTGCCGTTGAAGCGCCACCAATACCATTTCAACACGTTTGCGGAGATATAGCCCCCGTACAGACCGGCCACAATCCACTGCAGCAGGCTGTTGACGTCTTTGGCCATAAAGCCCAGCGCCATGCTCACCAGCACCACCACAATACCGGTGGCGTAGTTCATGCGGTTCACCGCCACGTTAGATGCCTCGGGGTTCACGTATTTCAGGTACACGTCATTTACCAAGTAGGCCTGGGCCGCGTTGAGCGTACCGGCAAACGTGCCGATAAAGGCCGCCAGAAGGCCCGCCAGAAGCAGACCCATGATCCCTGTGGGGGCAAACCTCTGGATAGCCGCCGGAAGGATGCGCTCAAAGTCAATGCCGCTGGCTGAATGCAGGTTGAGTTGGTCATAGTTCAGGATGGCCAGCACCGTAAACCCCATGATCATCAGGTACCGCGTAGGAATCAGCACCACGGAAACAAAGGCGCTCATTTTGGCGGCGTCGGCCGGGGAACGGGAAGAAAGGATCTTCTGCATGTCATAGTTGGGCGTAGGGCCGGATAAGCTGGCCAGGATTCCCTTGAAGACCATGAGTGAGAAGAAAATGCCGAAGAGCGAGTACCCATCTGACTGGATCTTGGCGTTGACATCATCAATAATGCCCGTCCACTCCATGTTCAGGGTAGCCCCGAAGAAAGGCGTTTTCCATTCTTCGGGCACGTTCAGCGGGGCGGTGTCCAGGTTGTTCATGGCCAGAACCGCCACCACCACGGAGGCCGCGGTCATGATGGCGTATTGGAGCACATCGGCCCACACAATACTGGCCATTCCACCCAGAATAGAGTAGAATACCGCGAAGAAAGTGAAAAGCATGCCGTAAAAATGAGGCACGAACTCGGCTGAAACGGTAAACGGCACATACGGCTGCACCGCTGACCACGGCACGAATATCTCCACGAACTTACCCAACCCGATGAAGCCATACGCCAGAAAGCCCAGGCAGCTCAGCAAGGCAAAGGCCACCACAATGGCGTGCGATTTGTTGGAGTCCCGGCCCCGGCCGAAGCGGGTGAGCATCCACTCGGCGCCGGTGGTCACGTTAGAGCGGCGCAACCAGGCCGCCAAGAACATCATCAGGAAAATCTGGTTGAACGACGGCCATAGCCACGGAATCCAGATGCTTTTGAGGCCATACACAAAGCCCAGCATCACCATCCACATGGTGCCGGAGATGTCAAACATGCCAGAGGCGTTGGAAAGACCCAGGGCGTACCACGGCAGGGTATTGCCCCCCAGCAGGTAAGCTTCCTTGTTCGCCTTCGCTCTTTTCTGCAAGAACAGGCCTATTGCCGCTACCGCTATGAGGTAGATGAAAATGATGCTGATATCCAGCGCGGTTAGTCTCATGGGTGCGGGATGAAATGTCTGTTTTGTTTGGGGCGTAAGGGGCGGGGTGAATATCTGGAAAAAGCAGCTATAGCTTGGCGCCTGCTTTCTCCGGCGGTGCCGGGTCATAGAGGCGCTCCCGGGCTACTTTGTCCAGGAAGAACACGTTGGGGTTCTGGTAAAAGACCTTGAAATCCTCGGCGCTTTTCTGGCCGGGATAAGGGGCGTAAAAATGTTCTTTGCGGGCGTTGCGCCACACCATCACGTAAGACAAGCCCGCGTCTTTGATGATAGGAGTGAGCACGTTAGTCCACCAGTCTGCCTGAGGCAAGGTTTCCAGGCCGGTTTCACTCAGCGTCCAGACTTTGTTTTTCTCCTGGCCAATCTGGCGCAGGGTTTCCACCATGCGGCGAGTATCCTGGATGAAGTTTTGGTTAGCCTGGGTTAGTACGTTGGGGTCTGCGGGCGGACGGTGGTAAATGTCAAAGCCCACCATGTCTACGTAGTCATCACCGGGGTACCGTTCCAGGTAATCCTCACGGGAAGTGAAACGGTCGGTGGAGTACGCGAACAGCAGGTTATGGGCCTTCTTCTTGCGCAGGTAATCTACCGTGAAGCGCCACATCTGCTTATATTCCTCGGGCGAGCAGTGCTGGCGGCCCCACCAGAACCAACTGCCGGTGTGCTCATGCAAGGGCCGGAACACCACCGGGATCAACTCGCCTTTGGGCCCTTTCAGGCTTTTCATGAAACCGGCCAGCCCGTCTAACCAGGACTTGTAGCGTTTCAGGGCTTTCTTGTCCTGGAACAGGTGCTGAATGGTGGAATCGGCTGCGTCCCAACTGGTTTTGGAAGGGTCAACGGGGTTGTTCAGGTGCCAGCTGAAGGTGTTGAGGCCTCCTTTGGCGTACACCTCCTGGGCCAACTCCCGCATCTTCTGGAACGGGACGCTGTCCAGGTTCATGGGTTTGCCTAGTTCCAAGTGGCCCAGTTCCCAGCCTACCACCGCCGGGTATTCGCCTACCACTTCCTTCACGTCTGAGCGGCCCGGCTCATACTTCCAACCCACCCCGTAGGCCAGCGCATCCTGGTGCCCGAACATGATGCCTTTCTGCGCGAGGCGCTTCAGGTTGTGGTACAAATTCTTGGTTTCAGGTGTGGCTTTCCGGTTGATGGGCTGAAACTCCTGCCCCCAGGAGGGAAGGTGCGACAGCGCCAAGAAAAGGAAGGCCAGGAGAAATCTTGTCATAGGTTCTGTCTGTGTAGAAGCTTCTGGTTTGTATTGGGAAGGTGCCGCCTGTTGGTTTGCCACCGCTGGGGCTGCCCTGTTGTATGCGTAAGCAATTCACCTGTTTTTACCCTCTTTTTTCATTTCTCTGGTAAAAGAAGGGTCTGCGAAAAAGGGAGGCCGCTCTCCTTTATTTTTCCTGAGCAGAGACAAAAGGCTACTTTACAAAACTACATAGATTTTATGCCGAGGTATAATACTATTTTATCGTTTGTTTGATGGATAATGGCGCTGCTCTAATGTTCTTACCCGATATCGGCCCCTAGGTGCTTTTGTATCTGTTTGCCAAAAACGTAAGGAAGACGCATGTATCAGCAAGCCGAAGTATCTAAGCTAATAGATAAAGAGATAAGAGTAAAGGGGATAAGCATACTAGTGTCTATCCCACGAGGGCTGTTTGGGTTATAAATGGTTCAAGCTACTTCTTTCTTAACCGGCGGCACTTTAAGAGCAGGTTTAGCAAATGGCATTACTGGTATTTTTTTATCCCGATGACAGCCATTTTATTTCTTCTTTGTACCTTGACCGCCTAGCAGAAGAAGTATGAGTTCTATTTATCGTGAGATCACACCCTTAACCCAGAATGATTGTTTCACCATTTTCTCGCGGGTAAAGCAGGAGTTTAATTTTCCGCTCCATTACCATGAGGACTTTGAGCTGAATTTCATTTACAACGCCGCCGGGGCCAAGCGGGTGGTAGGAGACCACGTGGAGATCCTAGACGACCTGGAGCTGGTGCTGGTGGGCAGTAATTTGCCCCACGGCTGGTTTACGCACCAGTGCAAAAGCCAGGAAATCATGGAGATCACCATCCAGTTCCACAAAGACCTGCTGGATGAGAAGTTCCTGCGCCGGAATCAGTTGAGTTTTATCAAGACCTTGCTGGAGCGGGCCAGCAAAGGCATTTCCTTCTCCCGGGAAATAAAGGAAGCGTTCAAGCCCCGGTTGGAGCAACTCACCCAGAAAGGCGGTTTTGACTCCGTGCTGGAGCTGATCTCCATTCTGCATGATCTGTCGGTATCGCGCAACATGCGGACTTTGTCTAACAGCTCCTTCACCTCAGAGCAGTTCAATTACTACAGCCGCCGCATTGAAAAGGCCTTTGAGTACATGCAGGCCAACTATGACAAGGAAGTGTCTCTAGCAGATGTCTCTAAAGTGGTGAATATGTCTGAGGTCTCTTTTAGCCGGTTTATCAAAAAACGCACGGGAAAAACCTTCATTGAGAGCCTCAATGAAATCAGGTTGGGCCACGCCTCGCGCATGCTTATTGACACCACCGAGACCATTTCTGAGGTGTCATTTAAATGCGGCTTCAATAACCTGTCGTACTTCAACCGCATTTTCCGGCGCAAGAATGGCTGCACGCCCAAAGAGTTCCGGCAAAACTACTCCGGCTCCAGAGTCTTCATCTAAAGATATGTGCCGGTTGTCCCGCCCTAAAGCCCTAGGGTCTTATCAGGATGGGGTAAATGCATCAGTAAGAGACAACCCAGTTCCTTTTTTCTCCCCTGGAAAGGGTTCTGTGGCATGCTCAGTTACCAGATACACCCTATTTTGTCATCCTGAAAGGATCTTGTGGGCGAACTAGAAAGGCATGCCTGCACTGTCCTTGCCGTACGCAACCAAGATCCTTTCAGGATGACAAGGGTAGCTTAGGTAAGAACGGTTTAGGGGCTTTTTTGTAAAAAGGGCTTAGAAGAGGGAAGCCCTGAAGAGCGCAAAACCAGTAGGAGCCCGCAAATGTAATGGCGGGCACCTACTGTTTCATCTTAAACACCTCTGGAGGCTTTCTACGGCTGGGCTTTTTCCAGTTTTGCTTTGTTCAGAAGCTCTTGCCTCACTAGTTGGCCCGAAGGACTGATGTCGGCGGCCGTCCACTGGCCATTGACGCTGGCGCCGGGCCTCAAAGCTGATGCGGCTTCGTCTTTGTCCGCGACCGACCAGTTGCACCAGGAAATCTGATGTTGGTCCAGGAACTCCCACCATAACTTGCTTTCCGCTGCGTCTACCTTGCCGTTCCCGTCGGCGGCGCAGGTGCCAAACTCAGTCACGAACAGGGCGGCGCCCTTGTTGATGGCTTTGGTGGCAATGGTGCGCAGTTCCTGTTTGTGGGTGGCCGCGTAGTAATGGAGGGTGTAGGCAATGTTGGGCTGCCGGATGGGGTTGTCAGCGGCCTCGTCTACCCGCTGTGACCACATTCTGGTGCCGCAGACAATGAGGTTGTCCGGGTCGTGTTTCCTGATTTCCTGAATAATGGCTTCGTGGTAGGGTTTTATCTGGATTGCCCAATCAGCGTTCTCCAGGGGTTCATTGTAGGGTTCATAAATCACGTTGGGGTACTGGCCAAAGCGTTGGGCCATCTCCCCGAAGAACGCCCGGGCTTGTGCTATGTGCTTGTGCGCCTCGTGGTCATGCCAGTCAATGATCACGTAGATGCCTTCTTTCAGGGCGGCTTCCACCACCGCAATGACTTTCTGTTTCTCCACCTCCGGGTTCTGCCGGTAGCCGCCGTGATCTACCGCCAGAGCCGCCCTGATCACCGTCACCTGCCAGTCGTCTTTGAGCCATTTCACCGCCGCCGGGTTGTAGAAGCCGCCCTGCCACTGGCTCCAGAAGAGCGACATGCCCCGCAACTGTACCGCTTTCCCGGTTTGGTCTACCACCCGAGGGCCCACAATGCTCAACTTACCGTATTTTTCCACCGGAGTCTGCGCCCGGGTGGGTTTGTCGGGTTTTTCAGATTCGGTACTCTTGCAACCCAGCCCCAGCGACACCACCAGAAGCATCACCCCGAATAAATAAGAACGCGACACTGATTTCATAAGGTGATCCAGGTTAGAATAAAAAAGCTGTAAGAACTGAAGCCGGGCAGGTGCGCTCTCAGGGCGATTCTTGAAAATAAACCCTAAAATAGGCATGGCACTAGCTCGGATTGCCGGCAGTGCCGATTCCTTCACCAGACCCAACCTCTGGTTCAAGTTTTCAACTTGGACCTGGAATATCCGGAAGTTGGAAACTTCCGTAAGGCGATAGCCTTCCATCGGGTTTGGCAGATGGCATTTCAGGTGGAAATGCACCAAAGCTTCCCGTTTCAGGCGGGTTTGGTAAAAAAAGGGCCTAAAACGGGAAGCTTGCCTAAGTACCGGTTACTGCAAGGTGATCACGGTTTTCTGGTCGCCTACCATCAGGTCAAAGGCCCCGGGTTCCGTCACCCATTTGCCGGCCTCGTTCACGAAGGCCAGGTCTTGGGCGGTGAGGGTGAACCGCACTTCCTTCTCTTCGCCGGGCTGCAGGGTTACCTTGGAGAAGGCGCGCAGGCGGCGGGCGCTGGGGGTAATGCTGGCGAACTGGTCATGGCTGTACAATTCCACAGCCTTCTTGCCTGCCTTGCTGCCGGTGTTTTTCACCCGCACGGTTACCTGCAATTGGTCATTGGTGGTGAAGGTGGGTTTGTTCACGCGCAGGTCAGAGAACGCGAAGGTGGTGTAGCTTAGGCCGTGTCCGAACATCCACTGCGGGTTGAAGCCCCGGTTGCCGGCCGCGTTCGGAATATCTTCCCGGATGATCTCCGTGCCTTTGTGGTCATAGGTGAGCACATCACCAGAGAAACGGGGGTAGGTGAAGGGCAGCACCCCGTCTGGGTTATAATCCCCGAACAGCACATCGGCAATGGCCGCCGCGCCAAAGGTAGCCGGGCGGTAAGCCAACAGAATGGCATCCGCCAGCGGCTCCACCGCCGACAGGGTCCGGGGCCGGCCTTCCAGCAGTACGATGATCACGGGTTTTCCGGTTTCTTTAGCGGCTCTCACCAGGGCCAGCTGGTTTTCCTCCAGGTCCAGGTCATCAATCACGCCCGGGCTCTCGGCGTAGGCTTTCTCCCCCAGGCAAAGCACAATGGCCTGTGCCTGGGCGGCGTCTTTCTTCAGTTGGGCTACGTTATAATTGGCCGCGTTGGTGAAATCTGCCACGGAGCGGGAAAATACGCGGTCTTGCCCAATCTCGGCCGCCAGGCCCTGAAGCACCGTCTTGGCTTTGGCGGGATATTGCTTCTCATCGGTGCCCTGCCAGATATACGACCAACTGCCGTGCAGCGCGGCCAAGGTGTTGGCGGTGGGACCGGCCACCAGTATTTTGGTGGTCTTGCGCAGCGGCAGCACGTTCCTGTCGTTCTTGAGCAGGGTCAGGCTTTCCAGCGCTGCCTGTAAGGAAACCTGGTCGAAGGCGGGCTGATGGATGGTGCTTTTCAGGGCGGCTTTGGGTCTGACCTGCTCAAACAAACCCAATTTCTTTTTCAGGGCCAGAATCCGGCGCACCGAGAGGTTAAGGCGTTCCTCCGTGATGGTACCCTCTTTCACCAGGGCCACCAAATGGTCATAGAACGAAAGATCAGTGGGCACCATGCTCATGTCCAGGCCGGCTTCAACGGCCTGGCGCACAGCTTCCTTGGGCGTGGCGGCCGTTTTGTGGCGGGTGTGCAACCGGATCACGTCTTCCCAGTCAGACACGGCCACGCCCTCAAAGCCCAGTTCGTTGCGCAGAATCTGCGTCAGGTAGTACTTGCTGCCGTGCACGGGAATTCCATTGATCTCGCCGGAGTTGATCATGACCGTAGAAGCGCCGGCTTCCACCGCGGCCTTGAACGGCGGCAGGAAGATCTCGCGCATCATCTGCTCCGGAATATAGGAGGGCGTGCGGTCTTTGCCCGTTGACGGGTACGAATAGCCTAAAAAGTGTTTCATGCAGGAGGCCACCGTGAAGTCCGGGCCCTTGCCGTTCTGCTCATAGCCCCTGATGGCGGCGGCGCCCATGGTCTTCACCACGAACACGTCTTCGCCGAAGGTTTCCTCAAAGCGCGGCCAAAGCGGCTGACGGCCCACATCCAACACCGGGTCAAAGTTCCATGGAATGCCCGAGGCTCTGGTTTCCAGGGCTGTGATCTGGGCCAGGCGGTTTACCAGCTCAGGGTTGCGGGTGGCGGCCATGCCGATGTTGTGGGGATACAGGGTGGTACCGGCCAGGTAGTTGGCGCCGTGGATGGCATCAATGCCGTAGATCACCGGGATTTTCAGCCGGGTTTTCTCCGTCATGTCATGAATAGCGTTCAGAACCTGGTGCCACTCGTCAATGGTATACGCCCGGTTGCGCACGTTCAGTATGGAGCCCACGTGGTAGTTGGCCAGTACCTTACGCAGCTTGGCCGTGTCTACGGTGGCGACCTCGTTGTCTTTCAGGATCAGGTCTATGGTGAGCTGGGTCATTTGGCCTACTTTTTCCTCCACGGTCATCCTGGAGAGCAAATCCTCAATTTGCTGGTCGCGGCGGGGTTGGGTAGCCGGAGCGGGGCTGGTAGCGGTAGCCAGGGCGCCTTCTGGTGCGGCAGACTGCCCTGTTTGGGTAGAACTGCAGGCCTGCAGCCCCAGGGCGAACGCCAGGGCCAGTGGGGTGATGTATCTCATGGTGGTGGTTGGTTTTTTCTAAGACATCGCGCCCGTTTATAAGTAACATAGCACAGGGGCTCTACAAGTATAAAACATCTTTTTGAGTAGAAACCCAGCCAGGAGTCGTGCTTAACAAATGCACCACCAAAAGGAAACATTTGATCCTTCGGCCACACGGCCCTAGCCCATATATTTGAAAAACCTGTTTAGGTGGCCTTTTATCAAAAAGACCCTCTTTTCGGCTGGGCTTCCTCTTTCAATGGGGGGGTAGTGACAGAGGCGGTTTCTCTGGAGGCACCAGTGACGGAAGGGGGTGAACGCCTGAACGCTGTTTTTTGGCTTGTTTTGAGAATACTTACCTGAAACCTCTGCTTCGGCCCCTCTGGGCACAGGATCATCTGAAATATAGGGCAAGAGGCTGTCATGTTAACCAGAAGTTTCCGCCGCTTTTAAGAGGGGAATTGATTTCGGGCTGCTTTTCTGAAAATGGCCTTGAAACGGAAGCATTTTCATTTTGCAGGCCGCGTTGTCAAGTATGTCCAAATAAAGTGATAATTTAATGGCAGAACCGGACGTGGTATCGGTTTTACAACAGGATTTCCGGGCAAGATCAGATAGGTATGGGAGTTAGAAAAGGCATAATAGTGGTGTTGCTGGTGCTGGGGGTTCTGCCGCTGGCGCTGGCGCAGGTGCCTACGCAGTTCAGGTTCTCGCTCATAGACATAGACCAGGGGCTTTCCAGCAACCAGGTCAAATGCTTCCTGAAAGACAGCCGGGGCTATCTGTGGGTAGGCACCATGGCCGGGGGGCTCAACCGTTACGACGGCTACAAACTCAAAGTGTACAAGTACCGGTCAGATGACACCACTTCGCTCATCAGCAATGATGTCACCCGGCTTCTGGAAGCGCCCGACGGCAAGATCTGGGTGCAGACCTTGCAGGGAGGCTGCGTGTTTGACCCGGTCACCGGGAAATTCCAACGCAACCTACGCGAGTTCTATAAAACATATCATCTGCCCGCTAACGCTGCCATTGAAGACATCCTGAAAGACTGCCACGGAGACTTCTGGTTTGCCCTGGCTGGCCAGGGACTCTTTAAATACCAGGTTAAAAACCGGAAAACCATTCCTTTGCAGCACGCCTTCTCGGCGAAGGGCAGCCTCAGCACCAATGATATCTCGGGGTTGGGCCAGACCAGCCAGGGCCACATCTGGGTGGTGCACAAAAACGGCATCCTGGAGAAACTGGACGGCCAGACGCTGAAAGTGGTGGAGCGGCAAGAAGAGATGTACCGCCATTACAGCCAGGAAACCCTGGACTACGCGGTAACGGTAGACTCCGCTGATGACCTTTGGCTCTACGTGCGCGAAAAAGAGGGAGGCGTCTATTTCTATAGCAGCAAAGCCAAAACCCTGCGGCATTTCCACAAATCCTCACCCGGGCTGCAACTGAGCAATAACGTGATCAGGGGAATTGTGGAAGCCGAGCCGGGCCAGTTGTGGATAGGCGCGGACCACGGCGGCATCAACGTCATTGACAAGAAATCGCTCACGGTGCGCTATATCAGGCACAACGAAGAGGTAGCGAAAAGCCTGGCCCATAACAGCATCAACACGCTCTACAAAGACAACGAGGGCATTGTGTGGGTAGGCACCTTCAAGAAAGGCATCAACTATTACCACAAGAACCTGGTGCGGTTCCCGCTGGTGAGGCACCAACCCTCTTTGCCGGGCAGCCTGCCTTTTGATGATATCAACGCCTTCGCCGAAGACGGGAAAGGCAACCTCTGGATAGGCACCAACGGCGAGGGCCTGCTGTACCTGGACCGGGCCACGGGAAAATACACCCGGTACCGGCACAACCCGGCAGGTGCCAACAGCCTGGCCAATGATGTGGTGGTGAGCCTGCTCCTGGACCGGCACCAGAACCTGTGGGTGGGCACCTACCTGGGCGGGCTTTCCCGGTTCAACGGCCAAACGTTCACCCACTACAAAAATGAGCCGGGCAACCCCAGAAGCCTGTCAGACAACAGTGTCTGGGAACTGTATGAAGACACCCAGGGCCATATCTGGGTGGGTACCCTGCGGGGTGGCCTGGAACTCTTTGACCCAGCGCAGAACGGGTTCATCCATTCCAGCGTGGGCACGGGCAAATTCCCTATCCACTGTGATTACATCTCTTCCATCACCCAAGACCGCCACGGCAACCTGTGGGTAGGCGGCGGGTATGGCATTGACGTGTTCCACAAGGAAACCGGCAAGAGCAGCTATTTCTCCCATGATCCCCGAAACCCCCGGAGCCTGATCAGCAACAACATCACCTACATCCACAGAGACAGCCGGAACAGAATCTGGATAGGCACCACTGAAGGGCTGGACCTGTACCAGGAGAAGGGCAACACCTTTACCCATTTCACGGTCAAAGACGGGCTGCCCAACAACACCATAACCACCATTCTGGAAGATAAGAACGGCCAGTTGTGGGTGAGCACGCACAACGGCATCGCGCAACTCACGGTGCAGCAAAAAGGCGGGAAGTATAGCTACCATTTCAGGAACTTTGATGAACAGGACGGCCTGCAGGGCAAAGCCTTCAACGAGAACGCCGCCCTGAGAACCCGCCGCGGCGAGCTTATCTTTGGCGGCGCGAACGGGTTCAACCTCTTCCGGCCAGAGCAGATCAGGAAAAACCAGGCGGCTCCCCGGGTGGTGTTCACCGATTTCCAGCTCTTCAACCAATCACTGGAAGCGGGCCAACCCGTAAACGGAAGGGTGATTCTAGCCAAAGCCGTCTCTGACACTGATCAGATCACGCTGGAGCATGATGAGAACGCTTTCTCGCTGGAATTTGCCGCCCTCAACTTTCTGCACCCCGAGAAAAACCAGTACCGCTATAGGTTAGAGGGCTTTGACAAAGAATGGCATACCGTAACCGATAACAACCGGAAAATCACCTACACCAACTTGGACCCGGGCACCTATGTGTTCAACGTGATGGCTTCTAACAATGACGGCGTCTGGACACCCACCGCCACGCGCCTCACCATCACCGTACTGGCGCCTTTCTGGCAAACCCCGCTGGCGTTTGGGCTGTATGTGGTGCTGGCGATTATTGCGCTGGTGCTGATAAGGCGCGTGGAATTGCGCAGGACGACGGCCCGGTTTGAGCTGGAGCAGGAGCGGCGGCAGGCGCACCAGCTGCATGAGCTGGATCTGCTCAAGATCAAGTTCTTTACCAACATCAGCCACGAGTTCAGAACGCCGCTTACCTTGATTCTGGCCCCGCTGGAGAAACTGCTCAAAGGAACAGAGGACCCCGGGCAGCGCCAGCAGTTCCAGATGATCCAGAAGAACGCCAAACGCCTCCTGCACATGGTCAACCAGTTGCTGGACTTCAAGAAAATGGACCTGGAAGACATGCGGCTCTCGCCCACCCGGGGAGAGGTGGTGGCGTTTGTGCAGGAAACGGTGCACTCATTTGCCAACTTGTCAGACACCAAAGGCATTGCCCTGAACTTTTCAGCGAGCGTGAAAGAACTCACCGTGTACTTTGACCATGACAAACTGGAGAAGATCCTGTTCAACCTGCTGTCCAATGCCTTCAAGTTCACGCCGCCGCAGGGCCAGATCCACGTAGAGCTCCATGGCCATACCTCTGACTCCTCGTCAGAAGGCATCATGATTCTGGAGCTGAAGGTGCGCGACACCGGCATCGGTATTGCCAAAGAGAACCATAAAAAGATCTTCGACCGGTTCTTCCGGGACACTGTGCCCGCGCACCTCATGAACCAGGGCAGCGGCATTGGCCTGGCCTTGGTGCAGGAGTTCGTGCACCTGCACGGGGGTGTCATCACCGTAGATAGTGCCCCCGGGTCCGGGAGTTGCTTTACGGTGACGATCCCGGTGAAGGAATCCGTGGAAAAAGCGCCCGAAACCATCCTCTCCGCTCCTTACGAACCCGCCGAGGAACCTGCTTCACCCGCGGATCGGCGGCGCCTGGCGTTCCCAGAGCCCAAGCCCGTGGTGCTGGTAGCCGAGGACAACGAAGACTTCCGGTTCTTCCTCAAAGACAGCCTGAGCCCGCACTTCCATATTCTGGAGGCCCAGGATGGCAAAGAAGGCTGGCAGAAGGCGCTGGCGTATCTGCCAGACCTGATTGTGAGCGACCTCATGATGCCCGTGGTAGACGGTATGGAGTTCTGCCAGAAAATCAAGGGAGACCCCCGTACCTCGCAGATCCCGTTTGTGCTGCTCACGGCCCACACCTCAGATGAAAAGAAACTGAAGGGCTTAGACATAGGCGCCAATGATTACCTCACCAAGCCTTTCCACTTTGACATGCTGCTGTCCAGAATCAGAAACCTGATCGCGCAGCGCGAGCTTCTGCAGAAGGTGTTTGAGAAGAAGATCAGCGTGCAGGCCAGCCAGAACGAGATCGTGTCTCTGGATGATAAACTCATCAGGAAGGCGATCCAGTACGTGGAAGACCACCTGAGCAACCCAGACCTGTCTGTGGAGGAGATGAGCCGGGAACTGGGCGTGAGCCGGGTGCACCTGTACAAGAAGATGGTGGCCATCACGGGGCAGTCGCCGGTAGAGTTCATCCGGAAGATACGCTTGCAGCATGCAACCCAGTTTCTGGAAAAGAGCCAGTTAACAGTGGCCGAGGTCGCCTACAAGGTAGGGTTCAACAACCGGAAATACTTCACCAAGTACTTCAAGGAAGAGTACCACATCCTGCCCTCGCAGTACGCGGAAAGCCGGCAGGCGGCCAAGCCCGATGCCTAAGCCAATCACTGGACGGACCTGCCCGTTACGCCTGCACGTGCGGGAAACAGGAGGCCAGCAGACTCGCGGTTAACCGAAGAGGGACAGATGTGAAACATTTGGTACACCTGGGAGTGGTGGCGATTTTCTACCTTGGTTTTTTAAAAAGGAGAAAAACCGCCTTTCCTTCTAGCTGCGCCTTGCCTAGCCGGTCAAGGTCATAAGCCTATGAAAAGAAGGTGCCTTTAGAGTGATCAATATAGTTCTGACTCCTATAACCTGACGAAAACTTACATGCCTTTCCTTGCCAAAACCCTCAGCGGAGCGCTGTTCTGCCTTTCCTTTTCCTGCGCCCTGGCGCAAACTCCGCCTAAAACGCCCAAGGCTCCGCAAGGGCAGGAGCGAATCCGGCTGAATCAGGTGGGTTTTTATCCAAACGCCGCCAAAATAGCCGTAGTGGTAGGCGACACCAAAGAAGGAAGATTCCTGCTGAAAACCGCTGACCAGGGCAAGACCGTATTCACCGGGCAACTGGCGGCTTCGCAACCCACAGAGCTTTCCAACAAACCCACCCGGGTAGCCGACTTCAGTCAGGTCAGCGCCTTGGGAACCTACGTGCTGGAGATTCCGGGGGTGGGCACTTCTTACCCCTTTGACATCAAGCCCCAGGTTCACCAGGCGGTGGCGGCGGCGGCCATCAAAGGCTTCTACTTCCAGCGCACCGCCGTTGATCTGCCCCAGAAGTATGCCGGTAAATGGCATAGGCCGGCGGGGCACCCAGATGACAAGGTATTGGTGCACGCCTCGGCGGCCACACCCCAGCGCCCGGCCGGAACAGTGATCTCCGCGCCGCGCGGCTGGTATGATGCCGGGGATTACAACAAGTACATCGTGAACAGCGGCATCACCATGGGCACGCTGCTTTCTGCGTATGAAGATTTTCCGCAGTATTACAAAACCCAACAATTGAACCTGCCAGAGAGCGGGAACCAGGTGCCCGACCTCCTGGATGAATCTCTCTGGAACCTGCGCTGGATGCTGGCCATGCAAGACCCGCATGACGGCGGGGTGTACCACAAACTCACCAATGCGGCCTTTGACGGAATCATCATGCCAGACAAAGCCACCTCCGTCCGGTACGTGGTGCAGAAGGGAACCGGGGCCGCCCTCAATTTCGCGGCGGTCATGGCGCAGGCCAGCCGGGTGTACAAAGGGTTTTCCAAAGAGTTTCCGGGCTTGGCTGACTCCTGCCTTACCGCCGCCACCAAAGCCTGGGCCTGGGCCCTAAAGAACCCCAATGTGGTCTACGACCAGGAGAGCCTGAACAAGAACTTCGACCCAGACGTGAGCACCGGCGCCTACGGCGACAAAGACTTCAGTGACGAGTTTATCTGGGCCGCCGCCGAGCTCTACACCACCACCCGCCAAGACACCTACTACACCGCCGTGAACATGCTGCCCGACGCCAGGATGCCGCTGCCAGGCTGGCCCCAGGTACGGCTGTTGGGCTATTACACCCTCCTGCGGCACAAAGACCAGAAAGGCGCTGCCCAGAAAGACCTGCCCGAACTAAGGAAAAGGCTTTTGCAGCTAGCCGATGGCATGGTGACCGGCGCAGCCAGCGGCGCTTACCGCACCGTGATGGGCCGCGTGAAAGAAGACTATATCTGGGGAAGTTCCTCGGTGGCAGCCAACCAGGGCATTGCGCTGGTGCAGGCTTATCAGTTGACCAACGACAAAAAATACCTGCAGGCTGCCCTCTCCAACCTGGATTATCTGCTGGGCCGCAACGCCGTGGGTTACTCTTTCCTGACCGGGTTCGGGGAAAAAGTGACCCTGCACCCGCACCACCGCCCTTCCATGGCTGATGCGGTGGCCGAGCCGGTACCGGGCCTGCTGTCGGGCGGCACCAACGCCAACGCAGACAAGCAGGACAAATGCCCCGGTTACACCGCTACTTCCCCAGATGAAATGTACCTAGACTCTGACTGTTCCTACGCCGCCAATGAGATCGCCATCAACTGGAACGCGCCGCTCGTGTACCTGTCCGGCGCCCTGGAAGCCCTTCAGCAGCAGGCCGGCTTTGCCGCCAGGAAGGCGCCGTCTTCTCAGGCCTCGCCAGAGGAGTAACAAGCCTTGCCTGAATCAGGCGATCTCTTGAATTCTTGGGAACACCCACGGGAGCATGGGGAGGGTTCGGCACGGACGCCGGGTTCCCTCACCTGCTTTTGCGGTTCCTCTACGGTGGCAGCAAAAATCAAGCAAACCCACCATCCTACGCCAGAGGAAGCCGGACTGGAAACTGAGGCTGGCGTTTTTTGCCGGTTTTTTCAAAATCAGCAGAATTAACGCTATACTTGAAGGTTCTATGGGCCTGACAGGGGCGATGGCTCCTGTTGAAGCCATCACGCAGCAAGAACCACGGTTTTCTTCGGGCCTATGTTTTCGTGCTACTTTTCAGGAAGTACGCCAAAACCAGTCTGCCTTGGAAAGCCTGGATGCGCGGTTTCCCTTTAAGGGAGAAGGTGATGCAAGGCTGCTTTTGGAGTCCTTTGCCTTCCATGCTTGGGCCGCCTTCTGCTGGAAGCCATAGAACCCCGTTTTTTACCAAACTAACTCGTACCACACGCACCAACTATGGCAGGAATCACGAACAGCGCGAAGGCGCCGGCGGCGGCTGGGGTCACCTCCGGCGGCGGCAATTACCTGGGGCCGTTGATGACGGTGACCATGCTCTTCTTCATGTGGGGCTTCATCACGTGCCTCAACGACATCCTCATCCCTAAGCTCCAGCAGGTCTTCACGCTGCAGAACTGGCAGGCGATGCTTATCCAGACGGCTTTCTTCGGGGCCTACTTCATCGTCTCGCTCCTCTATTTCCTGGTCTCGGTGACCAAAGGCGACCCCATCCTGCGCATCGGCTACCGCAACGGCATCATTGTGGGGCTAGTGGTGACGGCCGTGGGCTGCCTGCTGTTCCTGCCGGCCGCCGACCTGCACTCCTACGGCCTGTTCCTGGGGGCGCTTTTCGTGCTTGCCTCGGGCATCACGGTGCTGCAGATCACGGCCAACCCCTACGTCTCCATCCTGGGTCCGCCCGAGTCCTCCTCCAGCCGCATGAACCTGACGCAGGCCCTCAACTCGCTGGGCACTACCATTGCCCCGGTACTGGGCGGCTACCTCATCTTTGACCAGGTGAGCGGCGGCGATGCTACCGCTGAGTCAGTGAAGATGCCCTACGTGGGGCTGGCCGTGGCGCTCCTCGTCATTGCGGTGATCATCAAGGTGGCCCGTCTGCCGCGTCTCACCGGCGGGGACACTGCCATTGTGCCTGGCTCCGGCGCGCTGCGGCACCGGCACCTGGTGCTGGGCATCATCTGCATCTTCATGTACGTGGGCGGCGAGGTGGCCGTGGGCAGCATGCTCATCAACTACCTCAAGCTGCCCCAGATCGCGGGGCTGGACGAGTCGGAGGCCAAGCATTACTTGGCCTTTTACTGGGGCGGGGCCATGGTGGGCCGCTTCTTCGGGGCGGTGGCCCTGGCGCAGCTGCGCAGCATCTCCCTCAAATACGGGATCATGGCGGCCATCGCGTTGGTGACCTTCGGGGCGGTGTACGCCATTTATGACCTAAACCAGGCGCTCATCATCCTGGGGCTGATCGCGGCGAACTTCGTGGTGCTGCTGCTGGGCCGGTTCATTCCTAACCGCACGGTGGGGCTCTACGCGGCGGCGGTGATCGGGCTGCTGCTCATCGGGACCTTCGCCCAGGGCAGCGTGGCCATGTGGGCGGTGATCGCCATCGGGCTCTTCAACTCCATCATGTTCCCTACCATCTTTGACCTGGCCATCAAGGGGCTGGGCACGCACACAAGTCAGGGATCCTCACTGCTGGTGATGGCCATTGTGGGCGGGGCCATTGTGCCACCCCTGCAGGGAGCCTTAGCAGACGTGACCGGCGACGTGCAGCTTTCCTTTGTGGTGCCCTTGCTCTGTTACCTGTACATCGTTTACTATGGCTTCAGCGGTTATAAAACCCGGGCGGTAGCCTAAGAATAACTGATAGTGTCTCATGAACCTGTTTTGGTCTCCTTTTGGTGAAAAGGGGGCTAAAACAGGTTTTCTTTTTTAGCGGCTGTGGCGGGGCTTGTTCCTCAAGTCCTTTCCTTATCTTGGAACCCAATAACCCCTTTCCAACTTGCAAAACCTATGAATACCAGATTAGTCATGCTTGCCAGTGCTATTTTTATGGCCCTTTTAGGGGGCATTTCCTCTTTTATGCCGCAGGAGGTGTTGCTATACCTTGGCAGCGAGGCCACCGGACTGGGGCCTCTGTTGGTGCAGCTGCTGGGGGCGCTGTACCTGGGGTTTGCTATTCTGAACTGGATGGCGAAAGGAATCCTTATCGGTGGTATTTACGCGCGCCCGGTGGCACTAGGCAACTTGATGCACTTTCTGGTAGGCGCCCTGGCTCTCTTGAAAGCCGCGCAGGCGGGAGGGCAGGTGCTATGGCCGCTGGCGGTGGTGTATGGCCTGTTTGCCCTGCTGTTTGGGATGATCTCGTTCCGGCATCCTTTGCCAGCCACACTTCCCGCCGGGAAAGCCTAAAGGACGGATAGGCGGCCCGTTACCTGCAAGATTAGCGGCAGTTTTGAGAAAAAGAGGCACTAAACGGGCCCAGGTTCAATGTTGCAGTTGGAGGGGAAGCCTTCCAAGAGGTAGCCAAAAATAAGACAATACCTTCCTTAGGGAAATCAAGAGCCTGGGCGAAGAGGTGTAAAGCACCATACCTCCCTCAAGGCGATACTTCTGTTTAGAGGCTGTTTTTTCAGAATAACCCGCAAAACGCAAACGGCAGGCAGTGGAGTAGCCCGCCGAACATCAACCTTTTATCTTTATCAAATCTCACTATGCCTTCTCTCAGATTTCTGAATTTGGTTCTATGGGCCTTTGTTGTGTTAGGCGGTCAGGCAGCCGTGGCACAGGACAGCACTGGCGTGAAGTACACCTATGTGAATGCCCGTGACCTGAGCATCCTGGGCCAATCCTCTACCGTGCGCGACTCCGGTTTCCATCGCATAGATGCGGCGCAGCGGCCTAGCTTGCCCAAAGCCGTGGCCGGGTTGGCGACTAATTCGGCGGGGATCAGTGTCTCGTTCCAAACCAACTCCAAGTCCATCAAGCTCAGGTGGCGGCTGGCCAAGTACAACACGCTCTGGAACATGACACCCGCGGCAGTAAACGGCCTGGATCTTTATGGCTGGAACGGGAAAGAATGGCAGTATATGGCTACCGCGCGGCCGTCTAAAGAACAGAATGAGCACCTGGTCATCAATAACCTGGATGGCCAGCTGCGCCACTACCGCGTGCACCTGCCCCTGTACGCCGCCGCCGAGGAAGTGCACGTGGGCGTAGAGACCGGATCAACGCTCCAGAAAGCCGATGCCCGGTTCCTGCCCACCAGAAAAGTAGTTATCTATGGTTCCAGCATCACGCAAGGCGCTTCGGCCAGCCGGCCCGGTATGGCGTACCCGGCCATTCTGAGCCGGCAGCTGAACCTGGATGTCTATAACCTGGGCTTCAGCGGGAGCGGCAAGATGGAGCTAGCTTTGGCCGAGGTGCTGGGCCAGATGGACGCCGATGTCTATGTGCTGGACTGCGTGCCTAATCCGTCGCCGGAGCAGATCAGGGAGCGGGCGGTGCCGTTCATCAAGCGCCTGCGCGAACTCAAACCCCACACGCCCATTCTCATGGTGGAAAGCGTTTTCAGGGAGAGCACCCCTTGGGATCAGGAAAAACGCCAACATGATACCCGTCAGAACCAGGAATTCAGGAAGGCCTACGAGCAGCTCAAGCAGGAGAAATTCAAAAACCTGCATTATCTGCCTGCTAAAGATCTCCCTGACTATGACCACGAAGGCACCATTGACGGCAGCCACCTCTCAGACCTGGGGTTCACGCGCGTAGCCCCGCACGTGGGAAAGGCGCTGAAGAAGATCCTCCCCAAGAAGTAAGGCAAAGGAGCTGTTCGTATAAATCCGTTTAGAGGCCTTTTTCTGAAAAATAGCCCCTAAACGGAGTTTTTTGGGCAGATGAGCGGCGGGTTTTCTACCTTGGTACCCAGAATCCCCGAAGTCTCAACCGCTTTAAATCAACCCAGGCATATGAACCGAGTAGACCGGCTTTTCGGCATCATGACCATGCTGCAGTCTAAGAAGTACGTGACTGCGGAGAAGATTGCGGAATCCTTCGGCATCAGCGTGCGCACCGTGTACCGCGATGTGAAGGCGCTGGGGGAGCAGGGCATGCCCATCGGGTTTGAGCCGCACAAAGGCTATTTTGTGGTGCAGGGCTATTTTCTGCCGCCGGTCTCGTTTTCCTCTGAGGAAGCCAGCGCGCTGCTGCTCATGGAGGCCATGGTGTTCGGGTTCACCGATAAGTCCATTCAGACGCACTACGCAACGGCCCTGAACAAGGTGAAGGCCGTGCTGCGCACGACCCAGAAAGAGCAGTTGGATTTCCTGCACCACCACATCAAAATGCAGCTGCCCGCCTGTTTCAACAATGACTATGAGTACCTGGCGCTCATTCAGCAGGCCATCTCCACAAAGTGCCTGCTGGAAATCGGATATAAAAACAACAAAGAAGAAGTGAGCCAACGGCGGGTTGAACCCATCGGGCTGATTTTCTACGCGTTCAACTGGCACCTGATTGGCTGGTGCCACCATCGCCAGGACTACCGCGATTTCAGGGTGTCGCGCATTCTCACCCTCAAAAACACCGAGCTGCCCTTTCTCAAACCTGACCACATGGCCATTGGGGAGTACATGAAGCAGCTGCCGGTGGCGTATTAAGAAAGATACTGCTATCCTTATAGGAAGGTCAAGCCGATCTTCTTGTTCAGGCCTTTCTCAAATATTCTAATCAAAGTAGAAAGTTGAATATCGCCTCGTGCGTTTTCTATTCTAGAGATATAGCTTTTCTTGGTCCCTGCTTTTTCTGCCAATTGCTCCTGGGTCAGCTTCGCTTCTTTTCTAGCCTCCTTCAGCATCTCGCTTATGATAAACATCTGGGCGTTCTCTTCATATTTATGACGGCTTTCAGTGCCAATTTTTCGCGCCATTGTTGGTGTTATCACCAACAATCTAACTTAAATAATCTTTCGGCTTGCCGATGAAAGATAAGGCCAAGGCAAAAAAGAAAATTCTTTTCACTTCTTGAAAGTGCGCTGCCATAGGGTTGTCAGTGGGTGGTTGTTCCTTTGGGGTATCATCTAACCAAAAGAAAACTATGTCAGAGGTACAAACCATGTCCGTGCTAGACGTGCTCCAGAAAGAATTGGAAGCCGAAGCCAAAACCACCCGCAAGATGTTGGCGCGCATCCCCAACGATAAATACGATTGGCAACCGCATCCCAAAAGCATGAACATCCGGACCCTCGCCACGCACCTCGCGGAACTGCCTTCCTGGATTGGCATGACCCTGAACGCCCCGGAGCTGGACTTCGCGAAGCACCCCTACACGCCCAAAGTCATCAACAGCACCGAGGAACTGCTGACCTATTTTGAGGAGACCCTGGAAGACGGCCGCGCGCAATTGGCCAAGGGCCAGGAGGAACAACTGTGCGAGGAATGGATACTTAGGAACGGAGACACGATTTACACCACGGGGTCTAAGTTTGACATGCTGCGCAACACCATGAGCCAGGTCATTCACCACCGGGCGCAATTGGGCGTGTACCTGCGTCTGCTCAATGTGCCCATTCCCGGCAGCTACGGCCCCAGCGCCGATGAAATGGAGTTCTAGGGAGACACCAGCCTGTAAATGAAGAACGCCCGCTGATCATAAGCGGGCGTTCTTCATTTACAGGCTGGTTATAGGGCTTATAGCCTGATTCCAGGAAAAGACCCAGGAAAAGGTATTCCTCTGGCAGTGATCTGCGCCCGTTTAGTCTACCGTAAAAAGAAAAAGCGCCTGCTGAAAACCAGCAGGCGCTTTTTGGTGAGGGATGGTATTATTCTATTGGCGGGTGATCTTGAAGGTATGCACCTTGTCTGGGGTCACCAGACGCACATAGTAGAACCTGCCCACCAAGGTGCGGGTGGCCACCGGAATGCGGTAGGTCTGGAAGGCAACTGCGTTTCCGGTGTACAGTTGGGCCAGTTTCTTGCCATGCAGGTCATAAAGCTCCAGGCTCACTTGCTGTTCTGCGGCCGTCAAGGTGAACTCCACCGTGAGCTGCTCCGCAAACGGGTTGGGGAAGGCGGTAAGCACCGGTGCCATCACAAGGTTTGCTTCCGTAAACTGCGAAGCCGTGATGGTTCCTCCAGAGCAAGCACCCAAAGAACCTCCGTTTTTCAGGTAGGCCGGTACTGCATTCGGCGAGACGCAAATCTCGCTGCCGGGGTTAGACACGCTGCCGGTAGTGTTGCAAACCAGCACTTTTTCACCTTTGGTGCCACAGCGTACGTCTATCACCTGTACGGTGACCTGAGCAGTTTCAGAGCAGCCAAATTCATTGGTGACCGTCACCGTGAAGGTGTAGGTGCCCGCCGCTTCTGGCGTGAAGACCGTGGTGCCTGAGGAGGTGGTGCTCAAGCCTGCAGCCGGACTCCAGGTATAGGTGGTGTTCCCTGCCGCAGAGGTGCCGTTGGTAGCAGTAAGGATAAGCTGTTGCGCTCCGTAACCCAAGGCAAGGGTGTTTTCTGGTAGGCCGGTGTACGTCTGGTCCGTTCTGCTTACCTGAATGGCAGGTGCCGGAATAGCTCCTACAATGGTCACAGTAGTTGTAACAGACGCCTCATTGCCCGCCTCGTCCAGAGCCGTGAAGGTAACGGTGTTGGTGCCAATGTTAGCGCACGTGAAAGTGGTCTGTGACAGGCTGAAGCTACCGGTGTTCAGGGCGCAGTTGTCATAAGAGCCATTGTTCACGTCTGCCGCAGTCACAGACACGGTGCCATTTTGCAAGGTGCGCGTGATGTTCTGCACGATCAATACCGGCGGAGTCGTGTCTAAGGCGTTCAGGGTGACGGTTCTCTCAGAGGAGTTGCCATTGCCATCCTGGGCGGTCACGGTGACCACGTGCTTCTGGCCGTGGCCGGAGGCCAGAACGGAACCCGCAACT
The DNA here is from genome assembly GCF_008271745.1 of Rufibacter glacialis. Classification (GTDB taxonomy): domain Bacteria; phylum Bacteroidota; class Bacteroidia; order Cytophagales; family Hymenobacteraceae; genus Nibribacter; species Nibribacter glacialis. Next base: position 159,468 of record NZ_VKKZ01000026.1, read on the forward strand.
GGGCTTTGGGTGAAGGTCACCTGACCGCAATCATCAGTGCCGGTCAGACCGGTGATGAAGTCCGGCACTACCACCTCGCAACCGGCTTGCAGCGACACGTTCTGGCTGACGGCCAGCATAAAGGTTGGGGCGGTCACGTCTTGTTTCTGCACGGTGAAGGTGCAGGAAGCGCTCTTGCCAGAGGCGTCAGTGGCGGTCAGGGTGAGGGTGAAGTCGCCGGTGCCAGAAATCAGGGTGCCGGCGGCCGGACTTTGAGTCACGGTAATGGCGTCTGGGCCAGAAACATCATCGGTCACGGAAACCAGGCCGGTGTAGTCGGGTACCTGGGCGCCACAAGACGCTGACAAGGTCAGGGTTTGGTTGCCGAGGCACGCAAAAACCGGGGCGGTGTAGTCGGTGATGTTGGAAGGCGCGCTTTCATTATGGAAGCGGTCTACGGCGGTGATGGTGTAGAAGTAAGTTTTGGCCGGGTCAGGCACCTTGTCACGGTAGGTGGTTCCGGCCGTAGCCGTGATCGCCAACAACTGCTCTGCGTTGCTGATGTTAAACACCGGGCTTTCTGAGCGGTACACCACATAGCGGGACACTTTGTCTAGTTCATTGCTGGTTTCCGGGGCTTTCTCCCAGGTGAGCAAAACTGAGTCTGCCGCGTATCTGGTGGCGACCAGGCCGGCCGGAGCCTCCGGGGCCACTGCATCACGCCAGGGCATGGTGGGTTGCAGGGCAGGCTTCTGGTAGAAGTTGGTGCGCAAAGAGTCTCGGAAGCCCAGCTTGGTGCTGCTGCGCAGGCTGCTGGTATTGTAGATGGCCTGCCCCTGCACGTTGTCCATTTGGCGGTTCAGCCGTATCTGGTTCGGGATCTGCGACGGATTTGCCCAGGCGGTTCCCTGCGCCGGGTCATTCACTTTATAGCCGGCCATGCCAATGTAGATGTGGCGGCCGAAGGCATTGTTGTTCCACCACGGCACAATCACGCCATAGTTGGCGCCCGGCTGCCCAATGTACCAATACACCTGAGGGGCCAGGTAATCTACCCAACCTTCCTGGAGCCACTTGCGCGAGTCTGCGAAGAGAGACACGTAGTGCTGCAGGCCGCTGGTGCTGGTGCCAATAGCAGGGTTGGTGCTGTTGCGGTAAATGCCAGAAGGCGATACCCCGAATTTCACCCACGGTTTTATAAGGTTGATGGTGTCATGCACGCGCTGGATGAGCAGGTTCACGTTGTCACGGCGCCAATCAGCCCGGTCAGTGATGCCGCGCGGGTGGGCCGCATAGGTGGCATCATCGTTGAAAGCGGCGTTGGGGTAGAAGTAGTCATCAAAGTGGATACCGTCTACGTCGTAGCGTTTCACGATGTCGGCGATCACGGTCATGATGTGGTCCCGCACGGCGGGTAAGCCGGGGTCAAGGGTACGCAGGTTGCCGGAGGTGATCAACCATTCAGGGTGTTGCTTGGCCACGTGGTTCGCGGAAAACGCCGCCAAACCGTTCACGTTCGCGATGGCCCGGTAGGGGTTAAGCCAGGCGTGCAATTCCATGCCGCGTTTGTGGCTTTCTTCCAAGGCGAACTGCAAGGGATCCCAACCGGGGTTTTTCCCCTGGGTGCCGGTCAGGTCAGCGGAGATGGGTTCCAAGTTGCTCAAGTACAAGGCATCACTCTGGCTTCTGACCTGCAGAAAGATGGCGTTGATACCAGTGGCCTGGTGATGGTTGAGGATGCTGATGAGAGCCGCCTGCTGCTGGGCCGGGGTTTGGGAGCGGTTGGGCCAGTCGATGTTGGCGTACGTGGCAATCCAGGCGCCTCTGAACTCCCGCTTAGGGGCCTGGGCTTGTGCGCCCAAGTGGAGAAGGCAAAGTAGTAAGACCGCGAGTAGATGTTTACGCATAGGGGAAAGGGTATAAGGTGTGATAAACCGTTATTGTAAAAATATTAAATTATTTACTTTTAATTACAAAAATTATAAATAAGTTCCTCAAGAAAACATATTTAGAGCATAAATTGAATTTTAGAAGGGTGAGGGGAGTTTTTTTTTTAACCGACGGAAATATACCAAGCGCTGTTTTATCGCTTGTTTTCATAAAACAACCCAAAAAGCCACAACCGGCCTGTGTGAAGCCCACCAGTTGTTTTGAGCGCTCCATATTAGCCTTGCCATGAACCAACCGGAAAGGCAAAGGCTTCCCCCTGAAGCCTTGATGCCACACAAAAGAAAAGCCCCGCTGCGTCCGGCAACGGGGCTTTTCTAGCTTGTTTTTCAAAAATAAAGGAGAAACCGGCAAGTTCCGGCTCCGGGAGGTTTATAGTTTCGGCAAGCCTTTCAGCTCGTCTTTGCTGGCTTCTTTGAGGCTCACGGCCACGCCGCCGCTAGACGCCAACCGTTGTTTCAAGACACTTTTGGAGGTAACCGCTACTTTTTTCACGGTATAGCTCTGCGGTTTCTTGTCATAGCTCGCGTCAGGGCCATCAGCGTACACGGTGGCCAGGAACTGCTTGCCCTTCGGCAGGAAAGAGAAGTTGATGGTAGCGGTGCGAACGTTCTCATCGGTGATGCCGCCTACGTACCACTCGTTCTTGCCTTTTGCTTTACGGGCCGTGGTCACGTAGTCACCGGGCTCGGCTTCCAGCACGTAAGTCTCATCCCAATCTGCGGCTACGTCTTTAATGAACTGGAACGCATCTGGGAAACGCTCGTAGTTCTCGGGCAAATCTGCGGCCATTTGCAGCGGGCTGTACATGGTCACGTAATAGGCCAGTTGTTTCACCAGGGTGGTGTTCACGCGGTTGCCGTGGCCTGTGCCGTAGTAAGAAAGATCCGTCTGGAAAATGCCGGGCGTATAGTCCATGGGGCCACCCATGAGGCGGGTAAACGGTAGAATGGTGGCGTGCTCGGGGGCCAGGCCGCCCATGGCCTCAAACTCCGTTCCGCGGGCAGATTCCTGGGCGATCCAGTTAGGGAAGGTGCGGTGCAGGCCGGTGGGGCGCACGGCCTCATGGCTGTTGACCATGATCTTGTACTGGGCGGCGGTGTTGGCCACGTGGATGTAGTGGTTCACCATCCATTGCCCGTCATGGTGTTCGCCGCGCGGAATGACAGGGCCCACGTACCCGGTTTTCACCGAGTTGTACCCATTGTCTACCATGAACTGGAAGGCCTGGTGCAGGCGGCGCTCATAGTTGGTGGCTGAGGCCGACGTCTCATGGTGCATCATGATCTTCACGCCCTTAGCGGCGGCGTAGCGGTGCAGTTCCTTCACGTCAAAATCTGGGTACGGGGTCACAAAGTCGAACACCTCTTCCTTCCAGTTCCCGAACCAGTCTTCCCAGCCAATGTTCCAGCCTTCGACCAGCACGGCGTCAAAGCCGTGGGTGGCGGCAAAATCAATGTGCTTCTTCACGTTCTGGGTGGTGGCGCCGTGGCGGCCGTTGGGCGTGAGTTTGCTGAAGTCGTCGGTGAGTTTCACGTTGGTCTCGGTGCCGTAGGCCCAGCTGCTTTTGCCGGCCACAAAGTATTCCCACCACACGCCAATATATTTCACCGGCTTTATCCAGGACACGTCCTGGTATTTGGTGGGTTCGTTCAGGTTCAGAATCAGCTTGGAGGCCAGAATGTCGGTGGCTTTGTCGCTTACCACAATGGTGCGCCACGGGGTCTGGGTGTCGGTCTGCAGATAGCCTTTGTTGCCCAGGGCGTCTGGGGTGAGGTGCGCGCTTAGCTTGAGCGTTTTGCCGTCTACGTTCAGGTGCATGGCCGGGTAGTTGATCAAAGCCGCCTCATGGATGTTGAGGTACAGGCCGTCAGAGGTCTTCATCATGGAAGGCGTCTGCACCGAGGGGTTGGGAATGGGCTGCTGCGCCGAGATCTGCACGGTGGCCTTCTTCTGCAGGCTCGGGATCTCAGAGACGCGGGAGGTCATGTACGGGTATTCGTTCGTGTCATAATCGCCCGGAATCCAGAAGATCTTGTGGTCGCCGGCCAGGTTGAACTCGGTGCGTTCTTCCTTGATTACGAAGTAGTTCAGTTCTTTCTGCTTGGGGAACTCATAGCGGAAGCCCAGCCCGTCATTGAACAGCCGGAACCGGAGGCGGATGACGCGGTCTTTCTGCGCTTTCTGGGTAAGCGTCACCAGCAGTTCGTTGTAATGGTTCCGGATGGTTTTCTGCTCGCCCAGGATGGGGTTCCAAGTATCGTTCACCGTCTTCAGTTCGGTGCTGGTCACGGTGAAGCCGTCCAGGAAAGAGGCCACGTCTTTGGTCTCAATGCCCAGCGCACTGGGTTTGATGACCGGTTTCTTCTTGAAGCTTAACTGGTAATACGGCACGCCTTTCTCTCCCAGCTCAAATTTGAAGGAGAGGTTCTTGTCAGGGGAGGTAAGGGTTTGGGCACGCAGTAGCGGCGCCACCGTCAAAGCCATCAGCAACAGCAATAGTTTACGCATGGGTAGGTAGGAAAAAGATAAAACGGTTTTAGGGGAGTTTCTTGAAAAACGCCCTGAAAACGAAGCGCTCTGGTACAGTAGCCCCGGCCGGGAAACCACCCCAGAGAAATCTATGGCAAGTTAAAATCACTATTTCGATTTTCGGTCTACTTTAAGAAAATGTGCCTAAAAACTACGGACTTTGCGTAAGGACGGACCCCGGCGAAGGGCAGGCGCGCCCCCCCCCCCGTTTCAGTTTGCCTTCTTGCGTGCCGCCTCTGCCGGCGTGGTGAGCATCGGCGCAGAGCCGTAATATTTCCTTCGGAACCAATACGCCAGATTCACCAAGGCAATCAAAGCGGGTACCTCAATAAGCGGGCCTACCACGCCGGCAAATGCCTGTCCGGAGTTCAGCCCGAACACCCCAATGGCCACCGCAATAGCCAGCTCAAAGTTGTTGCCCGTGGCGGTGAATGCCACCGAGGCGTTCTGGGCGTAATTGGCGCCCAGGGACTTGCCCAGGTAAAGGCTCACCACAAACATGATGGCAAAGTACAGCACCAGGGGCACCGCAATGCGCACCACATCCAGCGGAATCTGCACCAGCAGGTTTCCTTTCAAACTGAACATGACCACAATGGTGAACAGCAAGGAAATCAAGGTGATGGGGCTAATGGCCGGGATAAACACCGTCTGGTACCAGGTGTCTCCTTTTAGGCGGCGCAGGAAAAAGCTGGAAAAGAAGCCCAGCAGAAACGGGATGCCCAGGTAAATGGCCACGCTCTGGGCAATGGCCCCCATGCTGATGTTTACCACCTTGCCTTCCAGCCCAAACCAGGTAGGCAGCACGGTGATGAACACATACGCGAATACACTGTAGAACAGGACCTGGAAAATGCTGTTGAAGGCCACCAGCCCTGCTGCGTATTCCCGGTCCCCCTCGGCCAACTCGTTCCAGACCAGCACCATGGCTATACAACGGGCCAGCCCAATGAGGATAATGCCCACCATGTACTCTGGATAGTCCCGCAGGAAGAGGATGGCCAGCAGAAACATGAGCACCGGCCCAATGACCCAGTTTAGCACCAACGACAGGGTGATCACTTTCACATTGCTGAATACCCGCCCCAACTGCCCGTACCTTACTTTGGCCAGCGGCGGGTACATCATCAGGATTAGGCCAATGGCGATGGGCACATTCACGGTGCCCACCTGAAAGGAATTGATAAACCCTTCGGTGTCCGGAAACAAATACCCCACCAAGACGCCGGCGCCCATGGCCACGAAAATCCAGACGGTCAGGAAGCGGTCCAGGGTAGAGAGCCTTTTCCTTTTATCAATGGTGCATTGACTCATGCGGTTGCTTTGGTTTCTGTGGTGGCGAATGCCTGCCTCCGGGAAAGGCCAGGGTACATGCTTTAAAGGTATTTTTGACAAAACAGGCTGAAATCATAGGCTGGTCAATTGGCCTGTTCCTGTAGAAGTCAGTTCTTTGGGAGCGCTTATTTCTCCAGGTGTTCGGCCACAAACGTCTGGCTGAACTGCTTTATCTGGTCACGTACCCGGTGGAAGGCCGCGGTGATCTCCTCTTCTGAGCCAGTGGCCTTGGCCGGATCTGGGAAGTTGTGGTGAATCTGGATAGCATTGGAGGGGAAATAAGGGCAGTTTTCCTGGGCGTGGTCACATACGGTGATCACATAGTCAAACGGAACCTCGCGGTATTCATCTATATGGTTGGAGGTATGCCCTGAGATGTCCAGCCCGTCGGCGGCCATGGCGGCTACGGCTCTGGGGTTCAGGCCATGGGTCTCAATGCCGGCACTGTAGATGGTGGCTTTCCCGTTCGCAAAATGGCGAAGGTACCCTTCGGCCAGCTGGCTGCGGCAGGAGTTGCCGGTGCAGAGGACAAGAACGTTTTTCATGTGATTTTATAAAATAGAGAGGAAAAGGGACAGTTAGCGGTGATGCTTAGCAGCAGCCGGAGCCCGGCGTGCAGCTGTTGCCCGGCAAGGTGGTCAATTCTACAAGTTGCACCTTCGGTTTTTCTGCCGTAGGGGCGGGGGCACAGCATTCTTCGCCGGAAGCCGTGGTGCCGCAACTGCCGCCCCGCTCAATGGCCTTGCACTGAGTGGCGTCTGGCGTAAGGTCTACTACCAGGTTCCCGTCCTGCACCGTGAACGCGGCCGGGTACATCTGGCGCGTGTCAAACTGCGAGTTCCCGAACTCTATCTTCACAATGCCCAGCGGGTTCAACGGCAGCACCTTTTCCACGACGGCAATGATGGAAAGTGCTTTGCTTACCGGCATGGCCTGGTCGCTGTCGCGCTGGCTGGGTTCCCATAACTGCACGATCACCTCGGTCCAACTGTTCATCTGGCCGCCGCAGTCCACAGAGACAATGGGGGCCTGCTTGATCTCCGTAATGTGGTAAGAGGCATCTACCCAGGCGCCCGCCGCATATTGGAACTGGAGCGGAAGGTGGGGGTGCTGTTCTAACTGGGCCTTGAAGGCCTTCCAGGTAAGAAGATTGGTATTGTTCATATCATTGCAATTTTACGATAAATAAAGGTAAATTTTTTTAACAGCAGTTGTCCTGGCATTGGATAGGCGAGGCAAGGAGTCCCAGGAAAATCTCCCGCACCTCTTCCCATTTCTGGGCATCAATGCAATAGCAGACGCTAGTGCCTTCTACGGTGCCCCTAATTAAGCCCACCGCCTTCAGCTCTTTTAGGTGCTGTGACACGGTGGCCTGCGCCAGCGGAAGTTCACCCACCAGGTCGCCGCAGATGCAGGTCTGCTTCTTGAGCAAATACTGGAGAATCGCTACCCTGGCCGGGTGGGCCAAGGCTTTCGCGTAGGCGGCCATCTGGTTCTGCTCTGCGGTGAAGTTCTGCGTTTTGGTGACTCCCATAGGGTGTTCTATTGATTTATCGTAAAGTTGCGATTAAGGTTGCGGAAATGCAAGAAGCTTTCCTTTTTTTTTCGGCGGCAGTCGCTCAGTTGGAACAGTAGGGTAGGTGTTCGTCGTGCTTTTTGAGGCAATGATATTATTTGAGACAGGGATACTCAAAGTTGTGGTTGTGATGAAGAGGGCGCCACTATTTTCAGTGTAAGTGCGATTGTGCTTTACCTGCTTTTAGGCTGATTTTGATAAATCAGGCTGTTTTGCCAACCCCTAATCCTTGGTTTCTAGAGGATAAACCTCCATGAAGACCTTTAAGACAATGCTTTAATTCCCAAGAACCTCCCACCACCTAAAGTTCTTTGCTTGAGGTGGCGGGAGGTTCTTGGATGTGTATTGTACAGGCTATTACTTGAGTTCATGCACGCCCGGCTCGGGGGCGGTGCCGCTGAGGCTGGGGTTGCCGTAGAAGTCCAGTGGGGGGCGCTTGATCTGGAAGAGGGCCTGCAGGTCCAGCCCCTTGTCTCGGAGGGGGGAGTTGGGCTGCAACCGGAAGCCAGCCAGGCTGTGGAGCTGGTAGGGGTCGGTGAGGGAGGTGGTGAGGGGGCCGGCCAGCATGGGGTCGGTGAACAGGCCCACCAGCCTGCCGTCCAGCTTCTCCTGGCCCGAGGCATTGGCCCATTCCTGCAGGCTGCGGTGGCCCCTGAAGGAGATGCCGTAACCTCCAGGAATTTGCCAGTAGGTGTTGCCCAGGAATTTATCACTTGAGGATGTGCCGGATATCATTTCGCCTTGACCAATAAAGATGTTGTTATAGAAGTTGAAATTTTGATTCGCAACAAACGATACAAATTGCAAAGCGCGAGCAACCCTATTAATTATTAAATTATTGTAAATGTGGCCATTAGAGAATTGCCTGCTGTCATTGCTGCCGTTCCAAAGGCTAAAACTACCATAATTAGGTAATCCGTCATCAATGCTGATAGAGTAGCGGACAGTGTTGTTAGCCCAATCCATTGCTTCGCTCCACTGATAAAGACCGTAGCCAGCCCCCTGATTTTCATAGGAGAGACAGTATTGGATGATGGAATTGGTAACTCCTCCGTCTAATGCGAATCCCCCTCCATCATGGCCGTTAGAAGTAGTTTTGTTTCGGTAGCTAATGGAGTGTTGGATGGTGATGCTGTCGCTGGAATGGGTCCAGATTCCGATTGGCCCATTTCCACCCCTAGGCATGTCCCAGCCGTTATTAGTGGCTACACAGCGGTCAATTAGGGCAACCTTGGTCATCTCTACCAAGATCCCGCTGCCGCTGTGGTTGTCGCCTACACTTGGATCACCTGGATTATTCTCAGCCACACAATCGCGCAGGGTAATGTTCCTGGATAAGTTCTTTTCATTATTTGGGAATGAATACCTGCCATTGCGCTGCTCGAAATCACCTGCTACGTGGATACCACTGAACCCGTTACTGCGGGCTACTACCCTGATGGCCTCTATATTATGGCAACTGTAGATTCGCAAGCCAGAGTGCTGGAAACCTTCTATTGTCACCTGCTCGACCGTGCCATTGGTTGCCCTGTTTAATTCAATGCCGTTAGCAGTGTTTCCCTCCTTTCGGCCCGCGCCCTTAGCGTTCAAATTAGCAATCCTGAAATAGTTGGACCTGACTACCGCTGCCTCCTTAGTGCCACCGTCAATGGTAGCTACTCCTGTGCCGAAACTAGTGATTGTGATGAGCTTTCCCTTGGATCCACTGTCTTCGGGGCCAAGGATGAGGGTGCCTGGAAAAACTGTGCCACCCTGCAAATACACTGTCTCCCCTGGTTCCAAGTTTGCAGTGTTGAGCCGTTCCAAGGTACGCCACGGCTTCTCCTTGGTGCCGGGGTTGGTGTCATCTCCTTCTTTGCTAAGGTAGTATCCCACAGCGACAGTAGCCTGGGGTATTTGAGGTCCTGGCTCATCTTCTTTTTGAGAAGCATCATTGCAGGATACACCTATAAAAGATGAGTAGATAATAATAATATATAGATTTAAAAAATTTCTTTTTGTATTTATTAAATTAAATATTAGAGATGAGTTTTGCATAAAAATTTGTGAGGTTATTTATAAAGTTCAAAGTAATAATAAAAAAGTTAGATTTAAAATACGAAAATATTATGATGATGGTTTTAACTATAAAAAAACCAATATTGTTTCTTGCCCTAGTTTTTGCAAAGGTTGTAATGTTAAGAAGTGAAGTTTTCTTCCTACACTAGGTGGTGTTAACAATCGACGAATGATTTGTGCGTTATGTTTTATAAGGCAAGGGGAGGTTAAAGAACGTTGCAGTTTTATGGCTAAGTTTGGGTAAATGTGCCTGTGAGATGTTGCCAAGTATGCAATTGACATTTGACGCACAACCAAAGATAAGCCAATTCCTCAATGCCATGTTTTGGGTGGCATGAAGCGGCGTTGAGAATTTCCTAAATGTACAATCTCTAAGATTCAGATCTCTTCTGCTGGTCATTCAGAGTATCTGAACAGACTATAAACAGGCTGAGCTACTGCTTGCTGGTGACTTACTGTAGTAGTGGGTAATTAAATGCTATGGCAGCAGTACGGCTTGATGGCACAGGTGTTCGCCTTTCCTAAGTTAGAAGGGACCACCTTATTATAAACTCCCTTTAAGTATAGGTATAAAATAAAGTGCTTCTCAACAGAGACAATCACTACTGCCTTCTCTCCACCAACTATTATAAGGGGGCCGCCGCCTTCTATGCTATTCTAGTATCTCGCTACAACTATCATAATTCTCTGTATACCTGTTTAAATATAATGATATTGTAGGATAATAGTGTGAGAATAAGATTGAATAGATTGTCCTTTGCTTGACCTGAAATAGATGAGGCTGCAAATAGATGAGGCTGCAAATAGATGAGGCTGCAAGTGAAGTTAAAATTTACGAAGCATTATTATCTATTCTACCACCTTAAGTTGGGTTCACCATAGCATTGCTCAAACACCCTTAGTAAGCTTTTGGGCCTCCTCAGGACTGAACAATGAGTTGCACCGTCTGCAATAACGGCTGGAAGCATTTAGGGTAGAAGGCGAACAGGTAGTACCTTCAACAAATAGTGAGTTCCACTCCAACAGTCCATAGGATTGCTGATGAACTGCCTAATATTGATAAATACTAATATAACTTTGCACCTAGTTTTATACTATGTGGACTTGAGGACGTAAAAAGGTTTTGATACTTTATGGAACCTTAGATTCCATAAGCATAGAAGGCGTGTGCTCGGAGGAGATAGCAGCCAATAGCACCTTAACCAGGCGCGGCAGAGGTCAGGACAATCAAAAGGGTTACACAAGAAATTGTCCAAAATACCTTGGTTTAGGCTGCATGCCATAACCCAACCGGTCAATTTACTGCTTTTCTAATTTTTTAAAGGCCTTGAATAGGAGCATCTACTGGCCCTTGCAGTTGTCTTCACCCGACAAATAGCTTTGATAAAGAAACTTCAACCAAATAAGAAGCAATCTTGTAGAGTGAGTTTGAGATAAAATTAAGCATTAGATAGCTTAGCCATTTTTTAGTAGAACTTGGGGTTAGGCAATTTATGCATACTAAGGCAGGCGGTAAATGCAAGCCAGGGGACTATAAGGCTTTCGTCCTCCTGGCTTGCATCTTGAATTCAAAGAATGCCCTATAGGTTATTTTCTGATTACTTGAGTTCATGCACGCCCGGCTCGGGGGCGGTGCCGCTGAGGCTGGGGTTGCCGTAGAAGTCCAGTGGGGGGCGCTTGATCTGGAAGAGGGCCTGCAGGTCCAGCCCCTTGTCCCGGAGGGGGGAGTTGGGCTGCAACCGGAAGCCGGCCAGGCTGTGGAGCTGGTAGGGGTCGGTGAGGGAGGTGGTGAGGGGGCCGGCCAGCATGGGGTCGGTGAACAGGCCCACCAGCCTACCGTCCAGCTTCTCCTGGCCCGAGGCGTTGGCCCATTCCTGCAGGCTGCGGTGGCCCCTGAAGGAGATGCCGTTGCCCCCGGGTACTTGCCAGTAGGTGTTGCCTAGGAACTTCTCTCCTGAGGAAGGGCCATCCACTATCAGGCCTTGGCCGATAAAGATGTTGTTGTAAAAGGTGAAACCTTTGTTGTTGCTGTCGCCAAAGAACTTTACGCCTGATGATCTTTTGCTGATAACCACATTATTATAGGCGAAAGCATTAGAGAACTGCTTGCTGTCATTGCTGCCATTCCAAATGGTAAAACCTCCATATTGGCCTTTCCCATCATCAAGGGAGATGGAATAACGGATTATGTTATTATCCCAATCTCCAGCTCCATCCCATTGGAAGAGGCCAAATCCAGCTCCATCGTTTTCGTAAGACAGGCAGTACTGAATTATAGAATTGGTCACGCCGCCATCGAGATCAAACCCGCCTCCATCTAATCCTCCGGCAGAGGTTTTGTTGCGGTAGCTGATGCAATGTTGGATGATGACACTGTCACTGGAGGCCACCCAAATGCCTACAGGGCCATTCCCAGTACGAGGCATGTCCCAACCGTTATTCGTAGCCGTGCAATGCTCTACGAGGGCTCCTTTGGTAAGCTCGATTAGAATGCCATTTCCACTATGGTTATCAAGAATAGTCGGATCTCCTGGGTTGTCTTCGGCAAGGCAATTTTTGAGGGTGATGTTGCGGGAGTGGTGGTCGCTATTTTCTGAGAGGAGGTATTTCCCATTTTGTTCAAGGAATTCACCAGTAACATAAATGCCGCAAAAGCCATTGCCTTTGGCAGTTACCTTTATGACCTCAATGTTGTGACAACTATAGATTTTTAAACCTGAGTGCTGAAATCCTTCCGTAGTTACTTGTTCAACAACACCATGGTGGGCCCTCGTTAATTCAATTCCGTTCGTTGTGTTTCCTGTTTTCCTTCCGGCTCCCTTGGCGTTGATGGCCTTCAAATGAAAGTAATTGCTTTTGATGATAACGGCTTCTTTATGTCCGCTATTTATGGTAGCTATCCCAAGGCCATAACTTGTAATTACCACGGGCTTTCCTTTAGCCCCATTGTCTAGGGAGTCAAGCAAGAGGGTTCCAGAAAATGTACTGCCCCCTTCCAAGTAAACTATTTCACCAGGCTCTAAGTCCACTGAGTTCACTCTTGCCAAGGTGCGCCAAGGTTTTTCCTTAGTGCCAGGGTTGGCATCATCACCATCTTTGCTGAGGTAGTAACTATTACTAATGGCGGTCTCTGGTATTATAGGTTCAGGGTCTTCTGTGCCTGAAAAGAAAGGGTCAGAGCAGGAAAGGAAAAGGGTAGAAGAAAGAAAAAGCACTAAATGAAGGTGTTTTCTTAGTGTCTTCAAGAAATTAGGAGAATGGTAGAAGTTGGCCATGTAGTGCAACGTAAAGTTATTTAAACAAAAGGGCATGAAAGGTTCAGCCTAATAAGTGTATTAGGTGAATTTTTATTGGTATTGTATTCGAAAATTTATAGATATACTCTATTAGAGTGAAAGAGGCATGAATTACTTGTGTTGGAATTGTTATAGCATGAGTGTTGTTTTTAGGGATGTATGCCCGGTTCGTATTTGGTATAAACAATTGTCTTGGCAAATATAGACAGCGTATTTAAATGATGCTTAATTAATTATCTAAGTAAATTAAAACTCCTAGGTATTCTTGTAGAAGAAATAGATGTGGATGTGTTTTATATAAATATTTTTATAATTGCACTAGTTATAATTAACGTAGAAGGGGACTTTCAATACTCTTGTCTTTAAATGTTCTTTATTGATATTTTTATACTAATTTTTTATGAAATATGTCTTAGGTTAAACATCGCGCTTTCGTCACGCATGCTTCCATTCCCTCCTGTAGTTCCAAGTCGCTAACTTCTGTAGAGTTGACTAGTGCTTTACCCATTGATGTTGAGCTATTATTAGTTGGAAGAAGACTTCTAACATGAATTCATAATTTTAGGTCATTATGGGATTCAATGCCGCCCAAAACCTTTTAGTAAGGTGACTGCTTTGAAAATCTAGTGAAGCGCTAAAAAAGTAACCATCAAAAATGCCTTTTGAAGGTGCCCATAGCGGGAGAAGGAAAGAAGGAGAAGGGTTAAGGTTTTAAACGATGACCTATTAAATGAGAAGGTGGCGGAAATAACCCAATTTAGTTCATGGCAACAATTCACGAATTTTTAATTCCAGAAGTATCAATGTTAGGACGTGACGTAGCAAAAGTTCTTGTCAAATTGGAAGCCGGCAGGCGAGTTCAAGTTGGACCAGAAGATACTGAACCCCCCTAATCTCCATGGGCGCTTAAACCCTCCCAGCAGTTGGATATGGGCGAGCAAAAAGTAGACATCGCCATAGGGAGTGCCTGCTCATCTTGCTCAGCGTGCTTCTATTGGGTAAGGCTCCGCTCTTTTATTTGGTGGGCAGCCGGAGGACATGCATGCGTTCCTTGACCTGACGCAATCGAAGCGTTTCTACAGGTTTGTCATGAATCAATATGACGTTTCAGGAGAGGACCCGGATAGGTTCAAGAGGAAGTCTTTATGGTATTTTCTATTGCATGACCTAGAGGCAGAGCACCTGGAAAACCTCAGCTTAGGCCTCTATCACAGGTTTCCCAAATGGATAGTTGGCAGTCAAGGAGCTGAAAGGAAGCCATCGCAATATTCCCTGATCCAAGTGATGAGGAAAGATAGCAAAATCATTATTAACGGGTACGTAGACAGGTCACCCGGAAGAAAGACATCTCCCCAATGCAAAAGAACATTTTCACTGGGATATTCAGAGGGTTGCGGTTGGGTGCCAACCTTCAAGTTGAAAGGGGGTAGCTGAGTAGTTGGAAAGGCCTCAAATAAAAAGTGAGTTTTGATGTTCAGTTAATTTAGGTTCCGTATAGGACAGATTTTATTCTTTAAGCATCAACTGACAAAAGAGAAAACTTTGTAATTATAGTTCTTGGATAGGGCTCGAGATATGCACAAAGTAAACAAAAAGCCCTTGCTACTATTCAGTAACAAGGGCTTTTATTAGTGGAGATGCAGGGATTCGAACCCTGGTCCAGACAAGGAAACTTGAGCGCTTTCTACATGTTTAGTCTTGGTTGGTTTTTCGTGTGGCTCCAGGCCCAAGCCTGGCCTATGAAGTCACCTTAGATGCTTTGGTTTCATGCAGGCCCCGCACCTTGGCCTACACTAGAACGGCATTACGATGCCCTGTGACCAGTTCCCACCGTTCCGAGGGACTGCAGGACAATGGCAAAATGCTTAGTACCTAGACTAGGCAGCCATGGCGTAGTTAGACTCGCCAGATAATGTTCGGTCAATTCTGATTTACGGGAAAACTGCCAACTCCCGACATGCTTACACCCAGCTTGCTCAAGCTGTCAATTCCGGTCATCCCCAATTGTGAAAGAACTTCCATGGCCTTTTACGGCCGATGCCGGCAAAAGTAACCAAATTATAGACAAATCCTACGGCGGCCCAGTTCCCGTTTTGCGGCTGTTCTGTCAAAATTTGGCCTAAAACGCTTACAGAAATTCCTTTAGCTGACTAAGGCAATGCACTTCATAGGTGGGGCGCAGGCGTGGTCGCTTCTTCTCTGGGTTAAAGAAAACCTGGTCAATGCCGGCATTCATAGCCCCCAGAATATCCGCTTCCAGGCTGTCTCCGATCATGAGGCTTTCTTTGGCGGTAACTCCGGCCCGCTCCAATGCATGCTGAAAGATCCGCTTGTCTGGCTTGGTGCAGTTGATGCACTCTGAGGTGATGATCTCAGAGAAGTACGTATCCAAGTTAGCTGATTTAAGCTTGATGTACTGCACGTCTTTGAACCCGTTGGTGATGATGTGCAGCACATACTTTTCCTGAAGGTAACCCAGGACCTCGTGGGTAAAAGGGAAAACGGCCGTTTTGGTAGGGCAGATATCGGTGAAGGCCTGGCTAATGCCCACAGGAATATCTGAAGCGTCCATGCCCAGGCCCGTGAGACACTTGATAAACCGGTTCTCGCGCAGTTGCTGCTGCGTGATTTTCCCTTTATGGTAAAGGTCCCACATGCGTTGGTTCACAAAGCTGTACTTCCGGTAAAAGGAGTCACGGGAGAAGTTGCCTAGCTCCTCCAGCTTGAAATGGTCATACAGGTGGTAAAGCGTCTCTTCAGAGTTCTTCTCAAAGTCCCAGAGCGTGTGGTCCAGGTCAAAGAACAGGTGACGGTAAGTTTTTGAAGTTCTCATAAAAAGCTGCGTTCCTTCTGGTAAGGCTACCAAAAAGCAAAGGTGTTATTTTAAAACCAATACGGCGGCTTTTAGTTTCAGGAAAGTAGAGAAGGTCATCCTGGATGACCGATTATCCGGTGAAATTCTGAAAACAAGGCCTAAGCTACCTTGGCATTACTGTCTTAGCTCGCTGTAGCCGGTTGAACAAGCCGCCGGCGCACTACCCATTGGCGCAAAGGCTCCTCTACCAAATGATAACCGACCACAGAGAGCAGGGTGAGCAAAAGCAAGACGCCCCAACGGTTAGACCATATATGGAAATACAACAGGTCAAACCCGAAGGTATAATGCGCCAGATAGAAAATATAGGAGCCTTTCCCCAGTTCTTCCCCAATCCGGGAGCCCAGTAGCCTAGAAGCAAAGGTTTTCCCCTGCACCAGCCCTAAAAGGAGAGCAGCTATGCACACAGGTAGCACCAGGTTGTTAAGGCCATGGAAGGTGACGGCCTGTTCCAGAGTAAGGTCACTTGGAGGGAAGCCCCGCACCAGAGACAGCAAAAGCATGCACAAAAGAATTCCTACCGCACCACTATATGTCAACAGACCCGGGGGAAATCTGAAGGGAAAGGAGATAGAGGAACCAGGAGAGGGAAGAACGTACTTCTTCGCTAGCCAAATCCCCAGCAAAAACTCGAAACCGCGGCCAAAAAAAGTAGACCTGATCATAAAGGTCCAGTTTGGTACAAAGCCATAGGGCAGGGGTAGCTGTCCTATGGCTGCCAACAGGGACCCCGCCAGCAGCAAGAGCAGCATCCACTTCAATAGGCCATAATTCCCCCAATGCCTGAGAAGCAAAGGAGCTAAGGCGTAGAAGCAAAGCTCCACGGTCATGGACCAGCCCACGCCCACTCCGGTAAAGGAAAAGTCAGCAAAGAAGCCCTGGAGCATGGTCAGGTTCAATACCCAGGAAGCGAAACCGAAGTCCTGCCGGAAGCACAGGGCAATGATGGTACAGAGCAGGTAAACCGGATAAATGCGGGCGAAGCGGTTTAACCCATACTGCCGACAGGCGGCAGAGCCTTCCTGCGCAAAGGTTTGGTTGTAACGGAGGGAAATCAAAAAAACCGCTCAGCACAAAGAAGAGGGAGACCCCTATGTGCGCCTCCTGGAACAGCCGGTTGAAGAAATCAGTTGCCACCGGGACCTGAGGCTGGGCATGGTGCGCAAATACCAGAAATGCCGCCACAGCCCGTAAACCGGTAAGGGCCGGGAAATAAAGTTTCTTGGAATCTAGGGAGATCATGTAGCTACAGGCCGGTGAAATGCCGCTGCTGCAGGCGGTTAATGGCCAGTTCACGGTTAGAGAAAAGCGTTTGGTACACTTCCTGGTCTTTCTGCAGCAATTGGTCTTTTTCCAGGTAGCCCAGCATCTGTTGCAGAAAATCCAGCATCTCGTCTTTGATGTAATAAAACGCCCATTGGTCTTGTTTGCGGAAAGATACCAGGCCGGTGTTTTTGAGGTAGATCAGGTGGCGCGAGGTTTTGGTTTGGGTAAAGTCCAGCACCAGTTCCAGGTCAGCGATGCACATCTCCTTGTTACGCATCAGCAAGTGGAGAACCCTGATCCGGGAGACATCACTCATGGCTTTGAATACTTGTTCACCAAAACTGACGTTAAAATTCTTGAGCCTCATGGAGTATCTCTTCGTAAAATTTATTTTAAAGCTCTTCGGCACAAAGTACCATAAAAAGCCTATACTTGTAAACGAACTTACCCATGACTACGCTAAATTCTCTCTCTTCTCCTCCCTCTTTGCGCATATGGGCGTGGCTAGGGCGCCTGTTTTTGGTGGTATTCCTTGTTTCAGGCATGAGCCTTTCCTCAGCCCACGGCCAGGGAGCCAAAAAAGTAATCCAGTTGACGGGGGTAGTGACCGCAGGAGATAGCCTTTTAGGGATTCCGGGAGCCAGCGTATACATTCCCAAGGCGGGCCGGGGCACCAACACGAATGAATACGGGTATTTCTCGCTGCCCGTGCTGGCCGGCGATAGCGTGGTGTTCAGTTCTCTGGGCTACGCGAAGCAGTCTCTGGTGATTCCGGAGCGGTTTGAGAAAGACAGCTATTCCATCATCATTGAGATGCTGGAAGACCCTACCATGCTGCCGGAGATCAGGGTGTTCCCGTACGCCACGTTCCGGGACTTCACCAAGGCGGTCTTAGCCATGAAGTCGCCCATTGAGGACATTGACCACGAGAACGCCATGAGCCAGCAGATCCTGGACCAGATGTTCCGCAATACCCCCATGGACGCTACCTCCAACCACCAGAACTACATGAACCTGCAGAATCAGCACCAGATGCGTAGGGGCGGCTACAACCCAGGGGCCACCAACCCACTGCTTGACCCCTTCAAATGGTATAAGGTCATCAAAGGCATTAAGAGCGGGGAGTTCAAGCGAGAATAAGAAACCCTTTTCATAAACACGAAGCAACACGAGGCTGCCTTACCCAAGGCAGCCTTTTTCTATGCGATCAAGGGCAGTTGGGCGCG
Source organism: Rufibacter glacialis (assembly GCF_008271745.1). Classification (GTDB taxonomy): domain Bacteria; phylum Bacteroidota; class Bacteroidia; order Cytophagales; family Hymenobacteraceae; genus Nibribacter; species Nibribacter glacialis. The sequence continues at coordinate 177,558 of NZ_VKKZ01000026.1, forward strand.
GGGCCTGTGGTTCACCTGGTAGCTCCACGGCATGGGTGTTTCAACGGCGTTTTGACAAAAGAAGCCCTTAATTAAAGCACATCACCATAAGCGGAGTGATCGCCCAGCAGGCTTGAGCCGGAATGCTGACACGGGCCCTTTCATGCAGCCAACCTAGCTTTGGAAGGGAGAAGGACTGGCGGAAGTACGAAAGCAAAAAGCCTCTCCTTACACGAAAGGAGAGGCTTTGGCAAGAAGGTAGTTTTAGGCCTGTTTCCAAAGAGGAAGGCGTAAATCAAAGGCTAGTTCGTCTGCGGTCGGGCAGTGCCCTGGCGCTGCATCTGCTGCTGCAACGGGTTAGGCGTGATGCCCCGTGGTTGCTCTTTGAACAGTTCGAAGCGGCTAGGCTGCGGGCGCTGCGGATACGCGTTGTTGCTCATGTCAATGTCGGCGGTTTCCTGGAAAGGGTCCAGCATAAAGCTGGCCACTGGTTTCTCGGTCACAAACACCTTGGTGATTTCCTGGTCATTGTAGCGCCAGATCTCAGCGGGTATGCGCACGATCTGGTTCGTGCCGTCCTGGAACGTCATCTGCATGACCACCGGCATCACCAGGCCACCGTTGTTTTTGATGCCCACCTCATAGAAATTGAGGCCTTTCTCCAGCAGCGCGCGCTCTTCGGGGTTCAGAGACTGCAGGTACTTCTGGTACTGGGCCTTGCTTTCCTCGGTCACGGCCAGCGGGTCATAGGTGTTGTAGAAGTCGTTCAGTTCAGGCTTGACATCTACCAGCGTCTTGGGGATGTCCTGCAGGTTGCGCTGCTGCGAGAGGCTCTTGGGGGCGGCGTTGATCTCCGCTCGGCGGCGCGTGTTCTCTACCTGCGGGTTCCTGGTGTCCACGGAATACCAGCGCACGCCGATCAGTTCCTGCTCCACGTGGTCAGTGGTGTAGAACCAGCCGCGCCAGAACCAGTCCAGATCCGTGCCAGAGGCGTCTTCCATGGTCCGGAAGAAGTCAGCGGGCATGGGGTGTTTGAAGGCCCAGCGGCGGCAATATTCCTTGAAGGCGTAGTCAAACAGCTTGCGGCCCAGCACCGTCTCCCGCAGAATGTTCAAGGCGGTGGCCGGCTTGCCGTAGGCGTTGTTGCCCAGCTGCGTGATAGACTCAGAGTTGGTCATGATGGGCTGTTGCAGGCTCTTGTCCATCTTCATGTAGGTGACCATGTTGCGGGCCTCGCCGCGGCTAGACGGATAATCCCGTTGCCATTCCTGCTCGGCCAGATACTGCACAAAGGTGTTCAAGCCTTCATCCATCCAAGTCCACTGGCGCTCATCTGAGTTGATGATCATGGGGAAGAAGTTGTGGCCCACCTCGTGGATGATCACTGAGATCATGCCGTATTTGGTCCGTTCGGTGTAAGAACCGTCTTTCTCCGGTCTTCCGCCGTTGAATGAGAGCATGGGATATTCCATGCCGCCCACCGCGCCGTGCACCGAGATGGCCACCGGGTAGGGGTAGTCAATGGTGTACTTGGAGTAGACTTTGATGGTGTGCGCCACTACCTCCGTGGAATACTGGCCCCACAGCGGGTTACCCTCTTTGGGGTAGAAGCTCATGGCCATGGTGTTCTTGCCGGCGTAGTTCACGTTCATGGCGTCCCAGATAAATTTTCGGCTGGAAGCCCACGCGAAGTCCCGCACATCTTTGGCCACAAAGGTCCAGGTTTTCTTGCCTTTGGCCTTGCTTTTCTCGGCTTTCAGGGCTTCCTCCGGCGTCACGATCAAAACGGGCTTGTTGGCTTTCTGGGCCTGGGCCAGGCGGCTGCGCTGGGTGCTGGTGAGCACGTCTGTGTTCTGGAGCTCGCCGGTAGAGGCCACCACGTGGTCAGCGGGAACGGTGAGGCTCACCTTGTAGTCCCCGAAGGGCAGGGCGAACTCGCCGGTGCCCAGGAACTGCTTGTGCTGCCAACCGTTCACATCGTCGTAGACGGCCATGCGCGGAAACCACTGGGCCATCTGGTATTCGTAGTTGCCGTCTTCGGGGAAGAACTCATAGCCGCCACGGCCGCCCTGCTTGCGCTGGTCGTTGATGTAATTGAACCAGTCAATGCTGAACTTCACGCTCTGCTTGGGCTTGAGGGGCTGGGGCAGGTCAATGCGCATCATGGTGGCGTTGATCACGTAGGGCAGCGCTCTTCCGTTGGCATCTTTCACCGCCTTGATCTTGTAACCGCCGTCAAACGTCTGCTCCGCTAGGGCCTCGGCCACGCCGAAAGTAGGCTTGTCTGGGATCTTGCTGGTGCGGGTAAGGTTGGTTATAGAGTTCTTCTCAAAGATGTTCTGGTCTAACTGTACCCACAGGTAGGTGAGAACGTCTGGCGAGAGGTTGGTATAGGTGATGGTCTCCGAGCCGGTGAGCGACTGGTTGTCGTCGTTCAGCTCGGCTTTGATGGTATAGTCGGCGCGCTGTTGCCAGTACTCATGGCCGGGTGCCCCGGAGGCCGTGCGGTAGGTGTTGGGCGTGGGAAGCTCCTGGCCTAGTTGCCTGAACTTGGATTTATCGATGTTTTCCTGCGCCAGAACCGGTGCTGCCAGACTCAGGAGCAGCCCAGAGGCGAGTAAGAGTTGTTTCATCAGAAAAGGGGTGTTGGTTTGGTGTGGGTGAGAGAGCAAATTGGTTAATTCTGGGCAAAGAAAAAAGCGCCTTCTCAGGGAAATGGCTCAGGCAGGTCTTCGCCGAAATGTTTTCTGATGTCTTGCCTGAAATCACGCATGACCAGCATGATCTTGAGGCCCATAGGGACTAGGATGATCCCCAGGGTCAGAAGCTTGATTTGGCCCTGAAACAGGAAATAGCCCGGAATAAGGAGGAAGGTCAGCCCCGCCAGAAAACCCAGTACCAGCACCGTGTAGCTGCTGTAGCGGGCCAGGGAGTACCACCATTTCTTCTTCATGGCCAGGGTGCGCTCCACATAGGCCGCGTGGTCTTGTTCTTTCTGCAGCCGGGCCCGTTCCCGCGCCACCGCGGCCCAGGCTACGTATTCTTTGGGGTCAGTGGGCGGCTCATACACGTACTGGTACTTTTCCCAATCAGACTGCGGTTGGGGAGGAGGAGGAGTGTTTTGAAAGGCCGCCGGATTAGAGGCCAGTTCCTGAAACCGCTGCAAATACTCATACGCCGACTGGATGCGGAGGAACATGGCCGGGGCGTCTGGGCTTTGGTTACGGTCTGGGTGGTACTGCAAGACCAACCGGCGGTAGGCGTGCCTGATCTGGGGCATGTCTGCCCCAAACGGAACCCCTAACACACGATACGACTCAGCCAGCATGGGTACCAGAACGTAAAAGGCGGGGCCACTGCCCTTTTTGCCTTGTTTTTAGAAAATCGCCGAAAAATCCTGGTCTAGGATCAGCATGAGCGCGATGGCGCCGGCGGCGCTGCTGATCCCTAACACCCAATCTCTCTTCTTCACAGAGAACCCCCGCACCAGCAGGAAATGGAGCACCAGCACCAGCAAGACAATCAGCAACTGGCCCAGCTCAATGCCTACGTTGAACGCGAACAGTTCCAAAACGATGTTCTGGCCGTTGCCCAACAGGGATTTCAGGTAATTAGAGAACCCCATGCCGTGGATAAGCCCAAACGTGACGGCCAACACGTTGTTCCAGCACCAGACCGCACTGCCTTTCCGTTTTATAATGTTCAACTGCGTGAAATTATACAGGCAGGTGGCTAAAATGGTAACCGGAATGAGAAACTCAATGAGGCTGGTGTTGAACGTGATCAGCTCCAGGGTGGAAAGCGCCAAGGTAACGGAGTGCCCCAAGGTAAAGCTGGTCACCAAGGCCAGGATGCGGCGCCACTCACTGCCGGAGTACACCGCGCACATGGCCAGCACAAACACCATGTGATCATACGCCTGCAGATTGAAGATATGATGGAAGCCTACTTGAAGATACGTAAAAAAGGTTGAAGCCACAGAAACGGATATAGCTGAGAATGAAATAGCTGACAAGATTATAAAATGCTCTCACATTCACAAGCCATGGTGCGAGTGGTGAATGCGGTTTCAGTTTCCGGCCGGTTATTGGAAAAGGAAGCCAAAACCGTAGCGGCGTTACACTGTAACGCCGTGTCTCCACGCAGCAGAAGCGGCTCAAGTCATCTGACCCGGATTTTGCCGTTATTTTTTCTGCTAGGTAGGGAGACCCTGTTGGTAGGGAAGGGTTCTGGTTTCATAAAACCTCGGCGTTACAGTGTAACGCCGCTATGTTTTGGGTCTGGTTTCTGAAAATGAATACAAAAACGGGAAATCGGAACTCGCCGGGGTAGATATAGAACCTCTTTAGTAAAGCACAGAGGAGACAACCCAGCCGCCATTGTTGGTGTTTCCAGGGGCCAACAAATACAGACGCATACGCCTTCCCGCTTGCTGGTGAAAACACGCAGCAAGGGCGCGGGTACTTTCCTTTGGCTTTACTAAACAGGTACAAAAAAAAGGCGCCGGAGAAACTCTCCGGCGCCCTCTATCAATTAAAACAACTTTTATCTGTCTATGGGCAAATCAATGTCCACGTTCACAAACCGGATGTGGTCACCGTCCAGCTCGGCTTCCACCACCGCGTCTTTCCTGATCTCACCACTCAAGATGGACTTGGACAGCTCGTTCAGGATGCGGCGTTGCAGCACCCGTTTCAACGGACGGGCCCCGAACTGCGGATCGTAGCCCTCGCGGCCCAGGAAGTCCAGCACTTCGTCGGTGGCTTCCAGGCGGATGCCGCTGTCTTCCAGGCGCTCCTGGATGTGACGGAACTGGATGTCCACGATCTTCCGGATCTCTCTGGAGCTTAACGGACGGAACATGATCAGCTCGTCAATCCTATTCAGGAACTCAGGCCGAAGCGTTTTCTTCAACACCTCAAACACCTCATCCTTGGTGCGCTCAATGGTAGGCTCTGGGTTCAGTTCGTCCAGATCCTGGAAGTTTTCCTGGATGATGTGCGCCCCAATGTTAGATGTCATGATGATGATGGTGTTCTTGAAGTTGGCTACCCGGCCCTTGTTATCTGTCAAACGGCCATCATCCAGCACCTGCAACAGGATGTTGAACACATCTGGGTGCGCTTTCTCAATCTCATCCAGCAAGATCACCGAGTACGGCTTCCGGCGCACGGCTTCGGTCAACTGACCACCTTCATCGTAGCCCACGTATCCCGGAGGCGCTCCCACCAAACGGCTCACTGCGTGGCGTTCCTGGTACTCGCTCATGTCAATGCGCACCATGGCGTTCTCGTCGTTGAACAGGAAGTCAGCTAAGGCTTTGGCGAGCTCGGTTTTACCCACCCCGGTAGTACCCAGGAAGATAAACGAACCGATGGGACGTTTGGGGTCTTGCAACCCGGCCCGGCTCCGGCGCACGGCATCAGAGATAGCGGCAATGGCTTCTTCCTGACCAGCTACGCGGCGGCCCAGTTCTTCTTCCAGGTGCAGCAGTTTCTCGCGGTCGCTTTGCAGCATCTTGTTCACCGGCACGCCCGTCCACTTGGCTACCACTTCGGCAATGTCTTCAGAAGTAACTTCCTCCTGCAGCATGTGGTCGCCGTCTTGCTGTTCCTGCACCTGTTGCTGCAGTTTTTTCAGCTTAGCTTCGGCTTCCTGGATTTTACCGTAGCGCAGCTCTGCCACTCTACCGTAATCACCAGCCCGCTCGGCATGCTCGGCTTCCAGCCGATATTGCTCAATGGCTTCTTTCTGCTTCTGGATGCCTTCAATCACCTGTTTCTCGCTCTGCCACTTGGCGCGCAAGGTGTCCCGGATTTCGCTCAGGTCCGCGATCTCTTTGGAAAGCAGGTTCTCTTTCTCTTTGTCGTTCTCGCGGCGGATGGCCTCGCGCTCAATCTCCAGTTGCATGATCTTGCGCTGCACCTCGTCCAGCTCCACCGGCAAAGAGTCCATCTCAATGCGCAGTTTAGAAGCCGCCTCGTCAATCAAGTCAATGGCTTTGTCTGGCAGGAAACGGTCTGAGATGTAGCGGCTAGACAGCTCCACGGCAGAAATGATGGCGTCATCCTTAATGCGTACGCCGTGGTGCAGCTCGTATTTGTCCTTGATACCCCGCAAGATGGAAATGGCATCTGGAATGCTGGGTTCATCTACCGTCACCGACTGGAAGCGGCGCTCCATGGCTTTGTCCTTCTCAAAATACTTCTGGTATTCTTTGAGCGTGGTGGCCCCAATGGCATGTAACTCACCCCGGGCCAAGGCGGGTTTCAAGAGGTTAGCCGCATCCATGGCACTGTCTCCGCCGGCGCCGGCGCCAATCAGGGTGTGGATCTCGTCAATGAAGAGCACGATCTCGCCTTCAGAGTCCACTACTTCCTTGATCACGGCTTTCAGGCGCTCCTCAAACTCACCTTTGTATTTGGCGCCCGCTACCAGCAGACCCATGTCCAGGCTCATGATGGTTTTGGATTTCAGGTTCTCGGGCACGTCACCGGATACAATGCGCTGAGCCAAACCTTCCACAATGGCGGTTTTACCCACGCCTGGCTCACCTAATAGAATCGGGTTGTTTTTGGTACGACGGCTCAGAATCTGCAGCACCCGGCGTATCTCTTCGTCCCTACCGATCACCGGGTCAATCTTGCCCAGGCGGGCCTGCTCGTTCAGGTCAATGGCATAGCGCTTGAGGGAATTGTATTTCGCCTCGGCGTTCTGGTCGGTTACTTTGGAGTCGCCGCGCAGTTCTTTGATGGCGGCTTTCAGGCCTTTCTCAGTGATGCCGGAATCCTTCATGAGGGTGGCCACTTTCTCACGGCCGGCCAGCAAGCCCAGCAGCAGGTGTTCAATGGCTACGTATTCATCGCCGAACTCCTTCAGGTAAGAATTGGCTTTCTGCAATGCCGCCGCCGCATCATTGCCCAGGTACGGGCTTCCGCCCGTTACCACGGGGTAGGCTTTCACGATCTCGTCCAGACGTGTGTTGAATTGGTTCACGTTCACGCCCAGTTTCTTAAGGTAGAAACCGGTCACGTTCTCGTCGGTCTGCAGGATACCCTTCAGCAAGTGCCCCGTCTCAATGGCCTGCTGCTGGTTGCCGCCGGCAATCTCGGTTGCCTTCTGCACGGCCTCCTGCGATTTAATGGTATAATTGTTAAAGTTCATGGCTCTATCTTGTAGTTGCGTAGTTTCTAAGTTTTTCTACGACGATAGTAGCAAAGCAGGTGCCGAGGCGTTTTTAGGACGTTTTTCGGAAATAATGGCAGAAATAGCTGCTGCCTTGGTTAACATAATACGACAGAATGGCTGTTGGTGAGGTGGTTGGCGGAAGACACTCGTAGGAGCTGCGCACACTACGAGGTCTTTTGAGGAACGCTATAGGTCATCTTCTTCTATGAGTGAAGAAATGGGACTGAAGTCTGCTGCATTTTCTGTGTGGAAGTTTTCAAACCAGTTTCTGCCGCCAAACCATTGGAGGACTTCCTCTCGCTGAAGGTTAGTCTGTTTCTTAGATAGTATGCTGTGATAAGAGGAGTGGGGCCAGTCTGAAAAATCATCAAGGAGTCCATGATGCTGCGGATTGAAGTGGATGTAGTACACCAATCTGGTGAAATAAGCTTCAGAGGTTACCTCTTTCCTGCCGAACCTGTTCTGAAACAGACTGCCAGTTCTATCATTGACAGTATTGAAGGCTTTGGTATAGGCGTTGAGCAAATGGGAAAGCTGATGAGAGACACTCACCAGCTTTCCCATCGTCGGCACTGCTGCACCTTTCCACAACAATGCTTCCTCCTCTTTTACTTGTATCAAAAAATGTACATGGTTTGGCAGCAGGCAATACGCGTAAGTATTTACATAAGGAGCCATGTACTTGCGGTACAACTGCAAAAAGTGATGGTAGTTCTCCCTGATTCTGAAAACAGTCTCCTTGTTATTCCCCCGCGTGTACACGTGGTAGAACTTTCCAGCTTCTAAAGGAACCGTTTTCTGCATACCTCATTATTATGCTCCTAAACCCAACTGCGCTTGCTTAAAAGACCTCGTAGTGTGCGCAGCTCCTACGAGTGTCTTCCACCCGCTACCGTAACTTCTGCAATATCAGATACAGCATGCTATAAATCTCCCGCAAGTCGGCCAGGTCCAGGATCGCTTCGTCTTTGCTGAAGGTGAGCACGGTTTCAGGGCCGGTTTCGTCTGCATCGTCCTGGAGCCTGAACTCGCAGGATTTGTGCTTGAGCAGCAGTTGATGGAGGACAGGGTCTGCGAGGAGGCGTTTCAGGGTGTCTGGTTCGTTCGTTTTGATGATGAAAGCATCGTCTATGTCCTGGAAGCCCAGTTCTATGTCCTCCATCCCGAAGAATTTGCCTACCTCATCCATGAACCCTTGCTCGTGCAGGGCGAATCTCAGGGAGACCTGGCTGGGTACCGGTGCCATGAAGGTGGTAGAAGAGATGCCTCCTTCAAAGCCGCCGCCCAAGTCAATGTCAATGTCAAAGTAGATGGGTTGCCCGGCCTGGGTTAATTGGGCGGAGTACTGCAACAGCTCTTTTTGGTGGGCCATGTCATAGGCCACCTGTTGCCAGAGTTCTTCTTCGGTGTCGGCGGAAAAGGTCTTGATGGTTTCCATAGTTGCTGGGAAATTGGGTTTGGGCAGGGGCGGTAATGAAAAAGCCCGGCTGCACTCCTTAGACGAGCAGCCGGGCTTTTTGGTTGATGGTAGGCCAAGGGGAAAGCAGAGGCAGGCACCTGTTTTAAGGCCGATTCCTGGAAAAAGCGCCCAAAACCCCCTGCCTCAGGACTCAAGACTTCAGACTCAGGACTGGCGCGCCAGCGCCTATTCCATGTTCTTGAAGAACACCGGCGAATTGCCGTAGAGTGGGGTGGAGCCGTTCCATTTCTCAATGAACTGTTGCTGGATCAGGAGCGGGGTCAAGGTTTGCTGGCGCAGTTTGTTCGCCTCGGCCTCTGCCTGGGCTTCTACAATCTTCTTGCGGGCCTGGGCTTCGGCTACCTTCAGTTCATTCTCTACCTGCATGGCTTGCTGTACCGCGCGGTTCTTCAGGTTCACGGCCCGCACAATCTCCTCGGGGTAAGACAGGCCGCTGGTCATCTGCTCCAGCTTGAACCCGTCTTTCTGCAAGGCGGCATCTAAGGTGTTCTGCACCTCGGTCTCAAACTGCTGGCGCTTGGAGATGATCTCCTCAGTGCTGTACTGGTTCAGCTGAATCCGGAAGGCGTCTTTTACATAGTTAAGCAGCGTGGTCTGGGTGATTTCCTTGATGGTTTTGCGGTACTTTTTGAAAATCATGGGAGAAGCGCCCGCCTTCACGTAGAACGAGATGGTAGGGTCTACCGTGAACACTGAGCCGTCTTTGGCATTCACTGTGAAGGGGTCATAGTCATAGGTCTGGATGAAGGTGGGGAACTCGTAGACCTCCTCGGTGAAAGGGTTGAACCAGACGCGGCCGGTGACCAGAGAGACATCCTGCACACCTTTGCCCGTGCCGTACAGTTTCACCAGCACGCCTTCGTGGCCGGCGTCAACGCGGGTGCAAGACTGGGTGAGCGTTATCCCAAACACGATGATCAATAGGACACTCACAATACCCGTAGTTACTTGGCGATTCATTGGTTTTTGATTTTAGATAAAAGGAAACGGATGAGGAAATAATTGACGGCGGCTAATAGCAGGAAGGCGCCTGCCCCTTGCGCCACAGACGTATCTGAGGGAGCCCTCAGCAACCCCGCGATCTGGGTGAAGAGCAGGATGTCTATGATCACTACTCCCAGCAGTAAAAGCAAATACAGTATATTCATGGGTGCCTCGTTCTCCGGTTTACGCCTCTTGGTCAGGAAAATGGATTACTGGTAGAGTAGTATATGCAATATCTGCAATATTAACAAGTTTCAAAGCTGCCAGCCGTAAAAAGCTCCTCTCAGACGGGTTGCCTGCGCCTTTCTGATGAGGTATTCCATCTGGGGCTTGGTTACCTCTTTTTATCCTGGTTTTTAGAAAACGGGTTTGAAATAGAGGTAGGGAAAGGAGCGAGGCAGGAAAGATTGGGGTAGGGGGTAAGCAAAAAAAGAAAGAGCCTTCCCACACCAAGGAAAGGCTCTTTGGGTCTCCAGAAAATAACCGCCACCTTTTTGGAGATTTGGCGCTGGGGAACAGAATTTTGTTCCAAATTCAGTTAAGGCGTGGAAAGGTTTTCTCAACGCGCTGCCCTCCAAAAGAGGGCTCCTTCAGTGTCGGGCAGGCTCTTTTTTTCTCTTCCCTTTCCTACCAAATTCAAAGCACCCAGGTCACCTATTGGCTAGCGCGAGGGATTGACCCGCTGCGCGAAAGGGCCTGAGTTACCTTACTTCTTTCTTGAATACCTCGGCGTAATGGTCTGCTAACCGGGTGGGTTCAGGGAGCTTGTGTTTCAGGGCCGTTTGCAGAGCGATGGCGGTGGCGGTTTCCATGTCCATCAGGTGGCCGGGAGACACAAATACCGGTTTTACCTTGTCTTTGGTTCTGATCACGTTGCCAATGTGCTCACCCCGGTGGGTGAGGGGCGTGATGCTGCCTTTCTCCATGGCTGGTTCCTCATGCCTGCCGGCGAGCACTTTTTTGGCCACGCCCATGGTAGATTTGTTCAGGAGCACACCCAGTTGGCTGGCAATGCCCAGGCGGCGGGGGTGCGCGATGCCGTGTCCGTCTACCATGATCAGGTCGGGCTCGTGTTCCAGTTTGGCGTAGGCTTTCACCAGGTTGGGAGCCTCCCTAAAGGCCAGAAAGCCCGGTATGTAGGGCAGTTCTACCTGGTCATAGTGCCACACGCTTTCCACCAGTTCCAGGGCCGGATAGGTGAGCACCACAAACACCGATAGGATATTTTCCCCGATAAAAGAGGAGTCACAACCCGCCAGTAGCTTCAGGTGGAAGTCTGGCTTCTGCAGCCGAACCTGTTGCCGCAACACCTCCTGCTGCTCAGTTAAGGATTTGACAAGGACCGGATCTGGGGGCGGGAGTTGGGAAGGCCAAGCCATAGCTGTAGGTTCTGCGTTTTAATGTCTTGCGTGGAAGGTGTATTAGGCCTGTTTTCTGAAAAACGGGCCTAATACGTAAACTTCCCATTGCTGTACGGCCATTCAGGGGAACAGGATTTCTTTCCGCAGTTTCCTTGGCCTGCCAGGGAGGACCAAGCCCTAGCAATTTCCTTCCTGGTGCCTATGGCAAATCCACTGTGCGTCTTGGCTGGAGCATCATAACGCGGCTCTTTGGTCCTGTAAGGTATATGGAAGATTTCAGGCCGGAAACGTGGGGGCGCTTCTCAGGAGAAGAAGAACTACCCTAGTCAAATCGACTTTAAAACGCAAAGAACGCCAATCCCTTAGGGCAGACGTTCTTCGCGTTTTAAAGGCGATTTGCTGAAATGGCGCCCAAAAGGCCACCTGCTTCTCTGGTTACTGCTTCAGGAATCTGGCAACTGAGGTGCCTGATTTTACCAGGTACAGTCCAGTGGCGAATTCCCCTAAAGGAAGCACCACGGAAGCCTCGTTTTTAGGAAGGACCACCGTTTTTACTATTCCGCCCGCGGCATTCAGGATATGGAACGTTTGGTCTTCTTTGGAGATGGTGCCTGCCTTGATGGTCACCTCATGGGTAGCGGGGTTGGGATAGGTGGTCATAGCCACTGACGCCACCGCTGATTTGACTGACAGGTAGATGATTTTAGAAGACTCAGACGTGCCGTCATAATCATGTTGGGTTAAGCGGTAATAGTTGTGGCCTTTGTGGGGCGCCCGGTCCAGGAAGGAATAGTTGACCAGGGCAGAACTGTTGCCGGATCCTCGTACCTCGCCAATGGCTTCAAAGGTTTTTCCGTCTACGCTGCGTTCTACTACAAACCGGTCATTGTTTATCTCAGAGGCGGTGGCCCATTCCAGTTGAGCACCCTCGGCCATTTTTCTGACCGTGAATGCAGTCAAGGTGACGGGCAGGGGATTAGGGTCAAGGCCACTTTGCGTGGTGAAGTCTGCTTTAGGGGCCGGGTGGCTAATGTTTCTCCAGGAAATATCAGCAATGGCCAAGCCTTGCTGGCCCTTGTATATGCCATTAGGAACACCATTGTAGATGAAGATATCTACCCGGTCTACGGCCTCCAGAAAGGTAACGGAGATGTCGCCCTCCTGTGAGGTATTAGGGACCTCGTATTCATTGTAATCCAGCGGGTCCGTATCCGTTACATCGGTTTTGCTCCTGAAAACATACTCTTCTCCCACAGAGGCATACTCATTAAAAGAGGTAGTCTGGGCAAGGTGCTTTTGGGGGAAGAGGCGAGTGCCGTCTGCTTTATAGGCCACAATCTTCACAATATCACGGCTGTTGCCCGGGGTTTCGTCAATATCATTTACTAGAAAGGAGAGGCCTTCTACCGGCACAGAAAGGTAAAGCGTGCTTTTAGTGTAGTTCTCGGCACCTGGGGTGCCCCAGTATTGCTGCCCAATGGTAAAGGCATCTTTGTATTGGTAATCTGGGGTTACCTGCTCTACGTACATGCCCGCATTTCCAATGTCTTCTTTGCCCCACAGCATTTTCACGCCATCGGTTTCATAGAAGGTGTTATTCTTATTGCGGTTGGGGTCTTTGCCAGCGTAGTTGTAAGGGCTTTCACCACCGGTTCTGGAAGACCACTTAAAGGTAGAAGTGGGGTTGATGGGGTTCCCCTGGTAGGGAACGCCGGTGACGGTAATGTCATCTAGGGCGTAGGTGGTAGAGGCACTGGTGGCGGTGTAGGTCCAGCGTAAGGAGACCTTGCCTTTGTTAAAGCTGGTGAACAGATCCGCAGTCGTTTTTGACCACCAGGGGGAACTTACCTCTTTCCAGCCTTCCATTGGCATGAAGGCGCCGCCGTTGTAACTGTATTCCAGTTTTACCGAAGGGTCTCCAACTCTCAGGCCTCCCCAGCTTACTTGGATTTCCTCATAACCACCAGTGGAGAAGTCTTCCAGGGTTAAGGTGTAGGTTCCAGGGGCAGCTGCCGTGTGTACATGTTCGGCCCGTGAGGCCTTGGCATATGACCGGGTGGCAAGGGGCGTGTTACCCACTTGCCAGTTATGGGTGATGTTGGAAGCCGAACCTGAGAAATTCTCATGGTAAAGGATGGTTCTTTGTCCGTTCGCTTCTACTTGTAGTAAACTTACTACACACATAAGGAGCATTGGTAATGATAATCGCATAAGGTAAGCCGTTAGGGTGGATTGAAGGATGTGTGGGATATCGTCTAGATTTAATAGGAAGGTATAGGGGTTAAAAGCAATGATGAATTGAATGATATAGTATTTGGTTTGTTTATACTTGTTTCAAAATTATATTTAATATAATTCAAATGCAATAATCTAGTATCTTAGGTTTACATTTTGGATTGTTTTATTCATAAATATGATTAAAATAGTTATGTATGTAAATGTTTGAAGAGGTGGCGTAGTGAGTTTTAGAATAGATTATTTATATAAAATATTTATATAATAAAATTTTATACGCTTAGTATGGATAAAGTATAAGGGTGGTTTAAAGACTAAAGCAAGACTGGCCTCGCGAATGCGTACTCCTCCTTAAGAGGAGGCAAGAGGGAGAGTCCCAAGAAATTGTAAAAGTGTCAGCTTGACCTATAACTTAAATGAGCAGTTTCCGTTGCCTCTTTTGAGACAAGAGACGGGAACGGATATCTTCTTGTGGGCAGGTGTTAGATGGGAAGGTCGTTCTTCGCCTTTGGACAGGCAGCAGGTGCAACCGGCGGAAGAGGCTGACCCTTTATAGGTTGGCACGTATGTCTTGCTGTCTAGTAGACTATATGTTAAAAAGAGGCTTATATTTGCTTATAGAACCCATGGCAACAGGGGGCAGAACCCACAAGAGCTGTTGATAAAAAAGCTCTTTGCATGACAACTTAAACCAAGAACGAAATGACCAAAACCTCCAAGATCATCTATACCATTACAGATGAGGCGCCGGCCCTGGCTACGCACTCTTTCTTACCTATTGTAAAGGCGTTCACGAAAGCAGCGGGCATTGAGGTAGAAACCAGAGACATTTCCCTGGCCGGCCGTATTCTGGCTACTTTCCCGGAAAACCTTTCAGAAGACCAAAAGCAGAGCGATGACCTGGCCGAGCTAGGCGAATTAGCCAAAACCCCAGAAGCCAACATCATCAAGTTGCCTAACATCTCTGCCTCTGTACCGCAGTTGACCGCGGCTATCAAAGAGTTGCAGAGCCAGGGCTATAACATCCCAGACTATCCGGCAGACCCGAAGACCGACGCCGAGAAGGAGATCAAAACTCGCTACGGTAAAGTATTGGGCAGTGCCGTGAATCCGGTGCTGCGCGAAGGCAACTCGGATCGCCGCGTAGCCGATGCCGTGAAGCAGTATGCCCGCAAAAACCCGCACTCCATGGGTGCCTGGTCAGCAGATTCCAAGTCTCACGTGGCCCACATGGACGACGGCGATTTCTATGGCACCGAGCAGTCGGTGACCATTGATCAAGCCACCGACGTGAAGATTGAGTTTGTAGCCGCTGACGGAACCACTACTACCCTAAAAGACAAACTGGCCCTGAAAGCCGGCGAGGTGATTGACTCCTCGGTGATGAGCAAGAAAGCGCTTCGGGCGTTTTATGAGAAAGAGATTGCCGATGCCAAAGCCTCGGGCATTCTGCTGTCTCTGCACTTGAAAGCCACCATGATGAAGGTCTCTGACCCTATTATGTTCGGCCATGCCGTGACCGTGTTCTTCTCAGACGTATTTGCCAAGCACGCCGAGGCCTTCAAAGCCGCCGGAGTTGACCCGAACAACGGCTTAGGCGATGTATACAACAAAATCCAGAGCCTGCCCGCAGACCAGAGAGCCGCCATTGAAGCTGACTTGAAAGCCGCCATAGAGAACGGCCCGGCCCTGGCCATGGTAGACTCAGACAAAGGCATCACCAACCTGCACTTCCCCAATGATGTGATCATTGACGCCTCTATGCCGGCGGCCATTAGAACGTCTGGCAAAATGTGGGGTGCCGATGGCAAAGCCCATGACGCCAAGTTCATGATCCCAGACCGCAACTACGCGGGCATCTACCAGGAAGTGATTGACTTCTGCAAAGAGAACGGCGCCTTTGACCCGAAGACCATGGGCACTGTGCCTAACATTGGCTTGATGGCTCAGAAAGCCGAAGAGTACGGCTCGCATGACAAGACCTTCCAGATGACGGACAGCGGTACTGTACGCGTGGTAGATGCTTCGGGCAATGCGGTAATGGAACACACTGTAGAGGAAGGCGATATTTTTAGAATGTGCCAGACCAAAGACCTGCCTATCCAGGATTGGGTGAAACTAGCCGTAACAAGAGCCCGCATCACCGGCGCTCCTGCCATCTTCTGGCTGGACCCACAGCGCGCGCATGATGCCAACCTGATCAAGAAGGTGAACCAGTACCTGCAAGACCATGACACCAACGGCCTGGAAATTAAAATCATGTCGCCGGTAGAGGCCATGCGCTACTCCTGTGAGCGTGCGGTTGCCGGTAAAGACACTATCTCTGTAACCGGTAACGTATTGCGTGACTACCTCACCGACTTGTTCCCGATTATTGAATTAGGCACCAGCGCCAAAATGCTTTCTATTGTGCCTTTGCTGGACGGTGGCGGACTGTTTGAAACGGGTGCCGGCGGGTCTGCGCCTAAGCACGTACAGCAGTTTGCCGAAGAGAACTACCTGCGTTGGGATTCCCTGGGTGAGTTCCTGGCCCTGGCCGTTTCTTTGGAAGACCTGGCCTACAAAACCAAGAACGACAAAGCCGCCGTACTAGCCGAAGCCCTGAACCAAGCCAACGCCGAGTTCCTGGAGAAAGACAAGTCACCGTCTAGAAAAGTAGGGGGCATTGACAACCGCGGAAGCCACTTCTACCTGGCGCTTTACTGGGCTCAGGCCCTGGCTGAGCAGACCAAGAACGAGGAACTGAAAACCCGCTTCACGGACCTGGCCAAAGCCTTGACGGAGAACGAAGAGAAGATTGTACAGGAGCAGATTGCGGCCCAAGGCAAACCCGTAGACATGGGCGGTTACTTCCACCCAGACACGGCCAAGGTAGCCGAAGCCATGCGCCCAAGCGCCACGTTGAATACTTTCCTGGACCAGTTCTAGGAGGAAGATAAGTTTAGAAAAGGAAAGGCCGCTTGGGAGAAATCTCAAGCGGCCTTTTTGTTGTGCTCTAACTTAGTTTTTGCGGTATCAAAGGAAATATCCTGTCAAGTTACAAGTTCAATTAGTAGCTGATTCAAGCTGTTCAAGACCGTCTGTCTACCTTATCAGATTCTTAAAAGCTGATCCAAAAATCAAATAAGCAGTATTGCCCCCAATGGTGCCCTCGTTTTGTCCCCACAGAAAAGGCCAGTCGTCGTAGTTCTCAAAGTGGTCGGGTTTTCTGAACAAGATACCGGGAGCCACGTTGCCCGGGATAAAGGAGAAATCAGCCCGGTTGTTGCCGTAGAAGACCGCTTTGGGGCGGGTAGCCCCCACGGTGGCTACTAAGGAATAATTGTGGTACGGATGGGCGCCAAACAGGTAGTTGGTGGCTTTGAAAGCATGCTGACCCTCAATGATTTCCGGGAAAAACTTGGTAGCAAAGCAAATGGTGGTACCAAAGTTCATCACGTCTCCGCTGCCAGCCCAGTTGGTAAGGCCAATAGGCACTCCGTAAGGATTATCCTTTTCAAGGCCGGCAATGTAGTCTTTGTACTTCACCACATAGGGGCGGAGCTTTTCTTTGTAGGAGGCATCCAGGTGCGGGATAGCATCCAGGGCGGTCAACAGGTTACCGCTCACGTTACGCTCCAGGGCAGGCCATAATAATTCCTGAAATCTGGTAAGATACTGCTTCTCGCTGGTGGCAATGTACAGCTGCAGGTTGGTGGCCATGTTGGCGGCATTGCCCCGGCCACTGGTATCCTGCTTCTGGTTGGCCAGTAAAGTGGTTGCCTCTTTCAGAAGTCTTTTGGACTGTTGCAACGCTCTGGCTGAAAGATCATCGTTATATCCTTTCAAGGCCCGGCTGGCGGCGGCAAACATGGTGGCGGCCCTGAGATCCAGTTCAGGATCGCGGCTTGTAAAGGCCCACAAATCATCTTTCACGCCGCTGGACCGGCCATCCTTGGCTACTTCATAAGGGCCCAGCTTGGGGTTATAAGGAAGATTGTCTGTCAAGGAGGCGGCGTCACCCAGGTGGTGGTAATTATCCAGCACAGCGTTAGAGAGGGTTTGGGCCATGTGCCCCAGAATCTCTGCCTGGGCTACCAGGTTCAGGGTGCCATGCTCAATGAACTGCAGCACGTCCGGCGTACCATCTGGGCGGTGAAGATCTACGTACCGCTGCTTCTGGTCAATAAATGTCTGATCGCGCAAGGGCTTGAAGCTTTCCCAGGTTTTAACGAAGTTCTGCACCACGCTGATGTTCGATCCTGTCTCAATGTCAAAATCTCCGGCATCAAAAAAGCCACCTACGTTCAAGCCAGGAATCAATTCCAGGGGTTTATACTTGGTATCAGTGGTGGGGCCCTGGGCGTGAAGGTCGAAGTGATCTGTGTTGGGCGGGGCCTGGCGGTAACCCTCCTTGAACGGTTCTCCGTGCCACACCCGGTAGGCTTCGTTCACGAACATGTGGTTCATGTGGATGGGGATCCAGATGTCGCTGGTAGCGTCGGTGATCTTGCTGTACACCTGATCGCCAATCAGGAAATTATTGGTTTTAATATTTCCGTACTGGATGTAGTAGATACCAGGAGTCTTCACCGAAGAGAAATCAAATTTCACATAGTGGTACTTGAAGTAGTCGCCCCAGGGGGCAATCTTGCCGGTGAACACTTTGGTGGGGTTGCCGTCATCGCCTACTCTGAAGATGGAGGCGCTTTTAGCGGGTTTGTCTTTCTTGTCTAGTTCAATGACCGCCACTTTTGGTTGCGCTGGCAGGTAGCCCACCTGGGAGAAGCCGATGTTAGGCTCTCGTATCCAGCCTTTGATCGCATTCGGCTCTACAGTCCAGGTCAGCACCTTGCCTGTTTTCCCCGCAGGGAGCAGACTGCGCACCACAAACCAGCCGTTTTGGGCCAGCATACGACCGTCATACAGCATCAGGTCGGCATCAGAGGAGGTGATCTTTACCATCCGTTCCTGGGCATCGGGGGCAAACAGAAAGGTACGGCCAGTTTCCAGGGGAAGGGGATCAATGAATTTGCCAGTCCCCCGGTCATCTGAAGTGACATATCCTTTATATTGCTTCGGTTTTAGGCTGTTAGGTTTGGTGACGGTGTTACCCACCACATAGCGGGGGAAGAGGTTGGGGCGCCCATCCACTAGATAGTTCTTGGCCCAATATTGAGAGGGTAGAAACTCCAGATTAAATCCGGCACTTCCTTCCAAGGCCTTAGGAACGGGTTGATCCAGGTAAACGGCTATCTCCACTCCTTTGCCCTTGGCCGTCACCACAACCCGTGAATCAAAGTTGTACTCTTTGTACCGTAAGGTAGCTTCTATGGTTTTTGCGGCCCGGTCTACCTTGCGGTTGAGTATGTCAGGAACAAGGTCCCACTGCTCCGGTGTGTTGGAGAGCCGCACCGCACCGCCTTGCGCTGTTCTCACGCCATGGTGAATCAGTTCTATCCCGGCGTTCTTCTCATCATTGAAGCCTCCGGTAAAAAGGTTACTGTACACCAAAACATTGACGCCTTGCTGCTCGAAATACTCACGATCATTGAGTTTCAGATCCTGGCCTGAAGCATAGTGAAGCGCCGCCAGCAGGAGCACTGCCACTGATAAAAGTCTTTGTCTTTTCATATTCCTTACATCTGTCTCTTCCTGTTCAAAAAGAATAACTGTACTATGGTGCTCTTACTGAGGCTGTACATCGTTTGCTGAAGTAGCGTACAAGCCTATCAACGTGCCCGTGAAACCTCCCGCCACATTGGTAGAGAGAATATCTCCCGAGACAGGGCCGCCCAAATCCATGAAGTTCTTCCCATTTGTGGAGTAGCTAAATTGATAAGCATCTCCTTCTGCCTTTACCCGAAGTTGTATGGGCTGCCTGACCTCTATTTTTTGGCTGGCTAGGAGGCTGGGGGCTCCTTTTTCTGTTCTCTCCAGCACCAGGTAAACGTCTTTGCCTTTCCTGGTCAGGCCGAACACGTAGTGGAACTTCTCGCTCTGCAGCAAGGTAATCCCCGCCAGTTCCTTTTCTGAGGCCGGGGTATACTCCAGGGTGGTGGTATAAGAGAAACTGTTGTGCTGCTGACGCAGGAAGAGCGTGGAGGTGGGCTTCACTTCCTTGAGGCTTACCGGGAACGGGTTGATCTGCAAACCTTTCCTGGTCTGGGTCATAAATGCCTCGCGGGGGCCTCTTAGACCAACCCACCGGTAATCCAGCTTTTTAGAAATAAAGTTGTCAGTGAAGGTGAAGTTGCCGTTGGGGAAGAAGCCCTCTTTGCCGGTTTTGTTTTCCACGCCGGCAGGCATTTTCAGCTTTGGTTCCATGGGGATGAGACCGTTAACGAAAACCGGGAACTCACCGGACCAATCCACCGGCAGGATAAAGGTTTCGCGCCCAATGTTCACGCGGTTCTTCTCGTTCGGGCGGATGCCCAGAAACACACCGTAGTGCTTGCCATCGGGTCCTTCCACTAAATCAGCATGGCCGGCCCAATCTACTTTGTTGGGTCTGTTTGGGTTCAGATGCCTTTGCGACAGGATGGGATTGTTGGGGGCTGGGGTATAGGGACCTCTGGGGCTGTCGCTCACAAAAACTACCTCACTGTGGTTCCCACCCGTACCGCCTTCGGCGCATATCAGATAGTACCGTCCGTTCTTTTTGAAGATATGCGGGGCCTCAATCCAGATGGGTTTTTTTGAGAGGTCAACGCCGCCGTCTACAATGATCTTGTCGGTACCGGCAATGACCTGGTCTTTTTCCAGATCATAGTCCCACACCTTGATCACCCGGTGCCCTTCATACAGTTCTTTCCCTTTGTCTGGAGCATCATTGTGTACCACATAAGCTTTCCCGTTGTCATCGAAGAAAAGGGAAGGGTCTATTCCCTCGAAATTCAGCTTGAAGGGCTCGCTCCACCCCTTGGCAGGGTCTTTCGACTTCACCACAATGTTCCCGGCCCCTCCGGCAAAGGCCGTGACAATCATGTAAAAGGTATCATTGTTGGGGTTGTACTCTATGTCTGGGGCATAGACGCCCTGGCTGATTCCGGTATCATGCACATCCAGCTGCGAAACCCGGTCCAGCGCATGCCCCATCTGCGTCCAGTTCACCAGATCCTTGGAATGGAAAACGGGCACCCCCGGAAAAATGGCGAAAGAGGAGTGCACCATGTAGTAATCTTTGCCCTTGCGCGTGATGGCTGGGTCAGGGTAAGCCCCCTGCACAATGGGATTGTAAAACTCGCCTGGTTTCAGGGGATTGTCCTGGTAAACTTTATCATTGCCTTCGTAGACGGAGTTGGAAAACACGGGGGCTTTTTTGGCCCCATTTTTCAAATTCTGGCTGTTTCCGGCTAATCCCATCAAAGAAAGCAAGGCCACCAAAACGCAGCGCAGAGTTAGCCGTCTTTTTCTCTGAGGAGCAGATCCAAATGTATTTCTCTTCATGTTAAAATTTTAGCGGTTAAATTTTTAATCTAAACTCCTGACCCTTCTCCTAATTCAGAAGAGCAGGAAACGTGTTTTTGAGCTGTTTTTTGATTTTCAGCCCTGAAACAACCTCTCTTCAGGAAGTCCCAGGTGCCTTTGTTTTAACCCTTGGGCATTTGTCTTTCGGCATTTGCCGGTTAGACGGTAACCACTGATGGCAGACGCCCCATAGTTGACATCACCCTCCTTGGTAGATCGTGTGATTACTTCTTGGGCTGGGGCTTGAGAAACTTATTCACCTCCAGCCAGTGCATAAAGACATCAAACCAGCGGTTACTGGTTCGGTCTGGGTTGCCAAGCCCGAAACCGTGGCCACCGTTCTGGTAAAGGTGAAACTCGACGGGAATGCCCGCTTTGTACCAGGAGTCCACCACCCCGAACTGGCCGCGGAAAAGAAAATCATCGGTGGCGATCACATTGAACATGGGCGGGGCGTTTTTAGGCACCTCCACCGGACCCATACCGCCATAGATAGGACCAATGAAGGCCAGTTTCATGGTCTTGGAGTGGAGGGTGGCGTGCAGGGTGAGGCCGGCACCAGCCGAAAAACCGATCATGCCTATTCTGTCCGGATCCACTCCCCATTCTTTGGCTCGTTTGAGGATGAGAGCGTAGGCAGCCTCGGCGTCTTTAAGCTGGTTAGACAGGTCTAGCTGCGGCATGCGGGGCGGGGTAGCACTTGCCGACGTGTTGGATGACGCGGCTGGAGCCGGGCGGGGCTGGTTCATGGAGGCGGTAAACTCCTCCAGCGATTCCGGGGTAGGGTGGAGGCGGTATTTTAGGACGAAGGCGGCGATTCCTTTATCCGCAAGGGCCTTGGCCACTTCCCAGCCCTCGTTGTCCATGGAAAGCCACCGGAAGCCGCCGCCGGGTGCCACAATCACGGCCGTGCCATTCGCCTTACCCGGGGCAGGCAGGAAGGGGGTGAGGGTGGCAGTGGAGACGTTCCTGGCCATAGGGTCACCCCACTGCCTAAACCAGGTCTCAGGGGCTTTCTGGCCCTCTACCCCACCCGTGCCCAGCGGAATGGCTTTGGGTTCGGCAGGGGCTTTGAGGGGATAGATGGTGCCATCCTGGGCCATGGCGGTGGCAGAGGAGACTACTAAGAGGGCCAGAAAAATCCTTTTTGCCAATATTTTCAGATGATACGTCATAAAGAGATGATTTAAATGATCGTTAAAAGCGTTGGTATGATGACAGAAATGCAAGTTTTCACTTTTCTGCAGGGTGCTGTTTTGCTAGCCAGAGCAAGCGTTTTTGCGTTCTAATTATTTAATTCGTTCTAATTATTTAAACAGAAGAACTAATGTATTAGCCCTTTTTTATGTAGTCCATCTTATTTGTCATCCTGAAAGGATCTCGGTTGCGAACGGCAAAAGCAAATAATACATGTTATTACCGTTCGCAACCGAGATCTTTCCAAGATGACAAAGTGTAGGTTTTGCTCTCCTGTTACTTAGTTCTTACTTCCACTTCTGATTCCTCTTAAACCACTTTCCCTGCCATGTCTATTGGGAGAATTTCCAGTAGTCGAAAAAGAGGATATTGCTCTTTTCTTTTCCTTTGAAGACAAAAAACACATCGTGGACGCCGGGTACTTTTTTAACATCAGTTGATACCAGGGCCCAGCGGTCATTGCCGCCGGTGAGGGGTACTTTCACGGTTCCTAATACTTCTCCTTCTACACTCCCCAACCTAACTTCCAGGGTCACTTCGCTGTTATGCGTGGTGCCAAGCCGGGCCGTAAAGTGGGAGGCTCCTGTTTTCCGAAAATCGACGTCTTTTATTTTGGTGTAGGCGCCGCTCCGCAGGGCCGTCACGAATACGCCCACCTTTTCATTCTGCATGGATTTCATTCCTTCCGACCAGGCGATTGTTTCCGCCTCGTTTTTCACAAATGGATTCAAAAGGGCCAGGCCTTTGGTGATTCCTGTCGTCATTTTCATGGGCTGCAGGGTGCCGTCTTTTTTGAATGCAGCTTCTTCCACGCACACGGAGCGGGTAAAGCCGCTGCCGCCCGGCAAGGCCCCGTTGTGGTAGAAGAAATAGGTCTTCCCTTTGAAGTCTATGATACCCGGATGGTTTGTAAAACTGTTTCCTTCAGTGGGCATTACAATGCCCTGGTATTTCCAGGGGCCGGTAGGGCGGGAGCTGGTGGAATAGCCAATATGCTCTGGAAGGGGGCCAGCGGCAAATAGCAGATAGTACAACCCTTTGCGTTTGTAGAGCCACGGGCCTTCCTCGTAGGTGGTGGGTCTCTCGGGATTGCCCTCACGCTTGCCAAACGATTCTACCGTGTTGGGCACTGACACTACTTCTCCCTGGTAGGAGATCATGTCTTCGTTTAGTTTTACGTAGAAACATTTGGGGTTGCCCCAATAAAGATAAGCCTGGCCATCATCATCTATAAAAACCGAAGGGTCAATGTCACCGCCTCCGCTTTGGATCAAGGGCTTGCCCAGCGGGTCTTTGAACGGTCCGTACGGACTGTTGGCCACCGCTACCCCAATGGCACCTTTGTTATCATGGGTGGTTAGGGGAACATACATGTAAAATTTACCTCCCCGCTCAATGCATTGCGGTGCCCAGGCATTGATTCTGGCCCAGATGAAATCAGAGTAAGACAGGATAGTGCCCTGATCCGTCCAGTTTACCATGTCATCAGTAGTATATAACTTCCAGTCATTCATGGTAAACCAGGTAGAACCGTCTTCATCATGGCTGGTGTACAGGTACAGTTTGTTGTTGTACACCATGGGGGCGGGGTCAGCGGTATAGGCGGTTTGCACGATGGGGTTTTGGGCCTTCCCCAGAAATGACACCAGGTAGAAAGCCAAGAACAGGATAAAGGCTTTGACCGGAAGTATCCTTCTCCTTTCAATACATGTCTTGACCTTTGGCAGGAAAATGGACATCAGGTACTTCTTTATGCTTGTCATCATGTCTAGGAATTATTGCACCTGTGTTTTCTGATCATCTATTCGGAAATAGTCAAAATCCACGTACCCGCCTGGTGTTTTGGTGGCATAGTTGAACAGCCCGAAGCGGTACCCCATGAAATGCGGGAGGGTATAGGCCATCTTCAGCGGTGCCCCAATCCTGGTCCATGCTTTGCCATCCAGGCTATAGAAGAAATACGCCTCGTCTTTGCGGTCCTTGAAGTCACAGGCCGCTTTCAGGTATACCTTGCTTTGCTGGAGAGGAACCCTTTCCTGCTCAACGGGCCTGCCCGACTGGGCATTGACCACTACAAGGTACCTGCTGCCGTTTTCAGATTTAACCCCAACCAAGCCATACCTTTGCTGAAGAAGCGAAAGTCCGGCAAAATCTCCTTCCTTCATGTTGGTCACGTCAAGCAGGGTGGAGCCGGTACTCTCAGGTCCGGTGGTGCGCTGGGTGAGGGTGTTTCTGGCGAGTAGAAAGGAAGTATCTACCCGACCAGTGGTTAACCTAAGGTACCCTTTCCGCTGAGATACGGACCACAGCCGGTTGTCAGGGTTGTGGTTCCACTGCCAAACCAAGGGCAATGCGGGCTCTCCTTTTCTGCGCGTGAACTCATCTGATGCCACAATGCCCCTCAGGCCCTTGCTGGCCGGAAGGTTTAGTTCTTCGGGCACTTTGCCATTGATGCCCAGAACGGGCCAGCCTTCTTCCCATTTTACCGGCACCAGATAGGGGATTCGCCCCACGGCCCCATAGTCCCGGAACAGGTAGGCAAACCATTCGCCGGTTGGCGTATCAATTAATCCGCCTTGGGCTACCCCTTTGTCTTGCAGGGCCAGCTTCCCTTCATAGGGACCCGTGATTTTATCTGCGCGGTGCACTACCACCGTACGCATGCCCTCCTTGGGCCAGGCAATGTTAAAGAGGTAGTACTTCCCGTTCACTTTGAAAAGCTGAGACCCTTCAGAGGGCAGGTTGATGTTGGAACCGGCAGGCGCACTCGCGTTCTGGATCAGGACCCGGTCGGTCCCTTCCTTCGGTCCGGAAAGGTCTTCCTTCAGCTCCACCAGCCTGAGTTTACCGGCGCCATAAACCAGGTAGGTTCGCCCGTCATCATCAAAAAACAGGGAATGGTCATGGTACGATGGTTTGAAGGAGGAGACCTCCCAGGGGCCTTTCTCTATATCCTTGGTGGTGTAGAGATAGGTCTTGCCGGTGGTCTGGGAAAAAGTGGTCACATAGTAGGTGCCCTTATGATACCGCAAGCTGCTGGCCCACGAGCCTCTCCCGTAGGTGCTTTTCCCGTTGGTAAGCGTCAGTTCTTCCACCGTATCTAACACGTCATAGGCATAGCTAACCAGCTTCCAATTCACCAGATCTGTTGATTTCATGATGGGCAGCCCCGGGCTCATGTGCATGGTGGTGCTGCTCATGTAGTACGTGTCTCCTACCCGTATCATGGCAAGGTCTGGCACATCTGCGTGAAGGATGGGGTTCTGGGCCTGGCCGAGGGTGGGCAAAACCAGGCAGAGGTAAACCAGAGTTAGAAGACCTAACGGGATAGAGGTTTTAATCATTGGTATTCCTTTTGTTTTTTAGGAAGATATCGCTGTAAGAAGAAGGCCCGGGGCAGTTGGACTTGTCTGGGCTTTCAATTCTAAAACCGTACTGCCACTCATTCAAGGGTTGGGATAAGCGCTGCTACCTGCCGTGCCTTGCCTCCTGTTTTTTACTCAGACGAGAGGCTTTTATACCCCAGTAAAGCCAGCATTTTGGCGCCGTATCTTCTTCCCAGCTTTCTGTATCCTTCGGCGGTGAAATGCAGGCGGTCATCCAGCGCCGGGCAACCTTCAGAGGAAATGATATGCGCGTTAGGAATCACCTGGGGCAGTTTGGCAATGATGGCATTCATGCTGGCGCAGGCGCCTCCCTGCTCTTTGCTGACCATTTCGCCGGCCAGCAAGGGCACTGCTCTAGGGTTGAGGTTCAAGTCTTTCAGCAGGTTCTCGTAAACGCCTTTCACCTTGGAGGGCCAGGCGGTATCACCGGTATTTGACTCTCCCTGGTGTAACAAGATGCCTTTGATGACCCCATCTTTCTGCGCCAGTTTCGCCATCTCCACCAAGCGGCTGTAGGGGTTTTTATCATAAGGCTCCAGGGCAGCTGTCATCCAGGAGGGGGCGGTGGCCACATAAGACTGGTAACTGCCTTTTTCAAACAGCTCAATTTTGCAGCCTCCCACCGCCACATTGATGACGCCTACAGTGATGCTGTCTGGGAGAGTGGCTACCAGGGTTCGGCCGAAGTAATCAGCGGGGGTAAGGCCCGTGTTGCATCTGGTTAAAGGTGGCGTAGCGGGGTACCACTCGCCTTTCTTCCTTCCCAGGTTAGGGCAATCTACCGCTTCCAAAACTTTGAACCGTTTATTGGCAGTGGTGTCTTGGGGCTCAAATTTGGTGTGGCCCTCCATGTTGGACTGCCCAAAACAAAGGAATATGTAAAAATTAGGGTTTTGGGCGAAGGCTGTTGTGTGCATGGCAAACAGTACCGCCAACAGGGAAAAGCTCATTTTGTATCTCATATCCTCTCACGTTTAATTCCTTCTACCAATATTTTCCGTAGTTTAGAACACCTCCGTTAGGTTTTAAGAAATGCCAAGGCAGTGTTTCAGGGCAGTTTTCTCTAAAACCTACCATAAATGGCAAAAAGCTTTTTCCAGTCTTTTACAAAGGAAGAAAGCTCTATGGCGTAGGTTATTTCCCTAGCGTGGCAAGGCTTTTTTTCTGCTCTAAACGTCTAGCTTTAATTCTCCAGGCGAATGTTCTCCCTGTGGCTGAGTAGTGAATTCAGTCAGCCGTTCTTGGGCACTTATGCTCTTTTAGAGTAGGTCGCCAGAGTGTTAAATCAGAATTGTTTCAACCCCTTGCACCAACAGTGAGGAGCCTAGGCTTTTACAGGAATTTCCTCCACCAGAAGTGGCCCAGCAAGACTTCTAACCATGCCCGTGTGAATTTGCGCCAACGTTGGCATTAAGATATTAAAAAAAGGCAACTAGTTAAAATAATCTTTTTATTCTTGATAAATGCGTGGGGGTATTTCTATTTGACCAGCTTAATAAAAGATGGCCGCTTTGGTTTTACTCTCTTTGTCAAAAAACAAGGGGTAATCTGTTCTGCCACATCCTAGCTATGGGCGGTGGGCAGCATGCTAATCTGGTTCTATGCAGGGAGGTTCTCCTGGAGAAGGTAATATGGTAAAAGGAAAGGCCGCTTGGGAGAAGTCTCAAGCGGCCTTTATGTTGGTAGAATTTTCCTTGCCAACCGAGCGATTAATAAACCTCCACCTTATTCTGAGCAGGCACTTCATTGCTTAAACTGTCTCTGGTGTTTTTCTGAACCGTAATAGCTGCGAAAAGACTAAGTAGAAACGACATTCCGTAAAAGCCTTTCTCACTCAGAAGCAAATCAGCGTTCCAAAGCCCAACTGTGAGTAACACCAGTGCCACGATGGTAGAAAACCAGCTAAGCCCATAATACATGTTGGAAACAGGAATACCATCTAATTGGTCACGCACACTTTTCTGAAGGGAGATAGCTGAGAATAAACCATATAGGAGAATGGTAAAGTAATACCCTTTTTCATTCAGCATCATGTCGGCGTTCCAAAGCCCTATTATGTAGGCGCTAATACCTGTCAGTAGAACCGCATAAGAAGCGGCCGCAAACACATTGGATGGTTTCTGATTCATCTTTGTTTTTCGTTAAGTGATGAATCAAAGGTATCGCAGGCCCTACTCCTTTCTTTTGACATTTGTCAAAAAAGGAAAATGTTACCCTTGGCTTCTTATCCTGCTCAGCGTTTCCTGGCTAATGCCTAGGTAAGATGCCGTTTGCCCAAGGGAGATTCTGTGAAGTATGTGCGGAGAGTTTTCTATCAACTGCTCGTAGCGCTCGCGAGCCGTTTTAAACTGCATGGCCATAAACCGCTCTTCCAGTCTAATGTAGTACTGTTCATTGATAATGCGTACCAGGCGCTCAAGGTCTTTATGCGCATCAAACAACTGGTTCAAGGCTTCAAAACTAATGCTCCACAAGGCGGAATCCTCTAAAGCCTGTATGTTTTCTACAGATGGCTTTCGGGAAATAAAGCTATAAAAAGACGTAACGAAATTATCTTCGAACCCAAACCAATAAGTGACTTCCTTCCCATCTAGGTTATAATACCCACGCAGACAACCTTTTTCAAGAAAGTATAAATTGTTGCACACCATTCCTTCTTTAACTAAAAAGGAATTCCTTGGGATCTCTACTTTGGTTAATGTTTTGCAAAGAGCATCCCACGCTCCAGAAGGGATAGAATGGTATTTTGATATGCAATGGTACAATGCATTCATCTTTAGGCTCTTTTGCTTCGGATATAGGAATAGGATTTCTTCTGCCGAATTTCGGAATATATTTTCATGCAATGGAGCCTAACGGTTGGGCTAAAAAGTGGTTTAACGCTTTTTAGCTGTTGTTGTGGATAGTTGTCTATTTACTTCTTCAATCAAGTTCTCTTTTGATTTTTCATGGAGTATATACTTTTCCTCAAAAGCAGAATAGGTTTTTGGTGAAATACCGCTTTTCATGAAACTGCTTTTAAAGAACGGATAGTCAGTAGCTTCTCCTTTAGAGGAAGCTACTAAATTCAACCACTTCCACATCTTCTGCACCCCAATTTCTTTTTCCAGAACCGTTAACAGCAAAGGAATATAATTGTATTTATAAGCGTCATTCAATGGTGTAGTTGCCTTTAGTTTATCTAATGGGATCAGCTGCTTTATTCCTTCAGTGGCCTTTAGGTAGTTTGAGAGCTTTTTTTGATATGCTTTCCTGCCAAACTTGTCTTTCACGAATTGAAGGGAAAGGTATTCATTCACCCCCTCCAGAAACACCCATTTCAAATCTGAATTTGGCGTAAATATAGTTCCAAAGTAGTAGTGGGCTAGTTCATGGGCAATCATGGAGTAGCTTGCGGTGTCTACTGCCAGATGGGGGTTATTGCTAAATAGATTATGCAAGGTGAACTGGCGCCCAACTAAGGCTACCGTAGGGTAGGTGACAAAAAGCCAGGCGCTATATTTGGAAACAGGGGTAGTTTCCAGATAAGAAATCTTACTGCCATAGGGGATCTTCATTTTGTCTGAGTAGAAATCAACCATTGAATTGGTTAATTGACTTAGCATGTCACGTTCCTGGGGAGAAAGGGTGGTGTTTATAAAATGAATCCCTTGTTGTTGCAGAAAAGTAAAATCGCCTGAAAAAAGCAACATCGGAACAGGGGAGTTTGAGGAAAAAGTATTGGCTCCCCCTGTTTTAGGGATACCGCCATTCAGATAAGTCGCGCCACCATCTTCATTATTTACCTTTATGGTGTAAGTGTAGTTATTGATTACTTTATCATTCTTCACATCATAAAGAATAGGGTACCAAGCTGATTGCTCAGTCATTCTGACAGTAGCTCCATTAAAGGCAATGTTCCCTTTCCAATCACCTGATGCATACATTTGAGTAGTATCTGGAGAAACCGGAAAGGCGCCAGTATAGGAAAACGTAAGAGATTTTGGAAGGAATTTACCTTGGGAGGGCTTGGTAGTGAGAGTATACTGGAAGGCTTCGCTACTTTTATCGTTATATGATTTACTGTAGTGGTATTTGGTTTCTCCAGTTTCATCCGTGATTCTGGCAATATTAAAACCTGTGTTCAACCAAATGGTGTAATCCTCAAGCGAGGGAATGTTGGACAAGTTGAATGCACAGTTGATGGTTCCCTTTTTCGTGGACAATGTTATCTCTCCCGAAAGATGAGGTATTTGTGCGAATGCGTTAAGGCTAAAGAGAAGTAAAATTATTGGAAGAAGAAGAATTGTTGTAATCTTATGCATTTTCATTTCTATAAGCTTCACATAACGGTTAGTATAAAGGGCGGAGGAGGCCGGCGGCCGAGGCGGGCTCTTATATAATGTTATGGGCTTTTATAATTCCTTTATGTCAGTTAGTAAGTTTCTCATTGTATTCCATAGTTTGCCTTGTGTTTCGGGTCCACTTTGATTTGTAATTATGGAGACTCCTAACTTATACTTAGGAATAATTAGAAAGTAGTTTTGTGTACCAAATGCGCCACCGTGTATGCTGTAATAGATACCATCTTTAGCGTTATTAATTATTGGCCACAGATACCCTATTTGTATATCATTTTCAGTAAAAAGTAATTGATGAGATTCTGCTGCTGCTAAATTGTTGATATCAAGCTGAAACTTCATATAATTTACTAAATCAGAAGTGGTTGATTTTATACCACCATCTGCTCCCCATAAAGTATTTGCGAAATGAGGAACTAGTTTATTCGTTTCTCCATAGCCATTCGCTAACCTTTTTGATTCTTCTGCTGATAATTTCACTTTGGTATTTTTCATTCCAGCTGGTTTGCAAATAAATTTTTGTAATAACTGGTCGTAAGTCATTTTATAAACTTTTTCTAAAATGTAAGCCATTACCTCTGTATCAGCATTTGAGTAGTTAAAGCTAGTTCCAGGTATAGCAGCAATTTTTACAGTTTGTAAGTCACCCAAAAAATGGGTTTTACTATAGTTTTTTTCTATCTCATATATTTTAAATGGAAGTTTCTCATCAATATTTTCGAAGAGAGCATCTATGCTGGTTGGTAAAGACCTTGGAAGTCCAGAAGTATGAGTAATAAGATGTTTTATTTTTATAGGACTATTATTGTATTCTAAGTTCGGGAAATCTCCCTCAAGATACAGTCGAATATCATCGTCCAAATTAATTTTCTTATCTAGGATAGCTTGAGCGACCAAAGTCCCTGTGAAAGATTTGCTAACAGAAGCAATTTCATAGATTGTGGCATCTGTTGGTTTATTACCTATTCCCTTATCCAATTCTCCAAAATGCCCTGTGTAGATTTTTCCATCTTTATAAATACCGATTGAAACTGAATTTATTTTAGGATCAAGAAGCAGAGAATCGGCATTTTTTTCTATTGAAATATCAACAAGATCAGATTTGCTATTTGTAATGTCTTTTGAATGTTTATTGCAACTTAAAATTGTAATCCCAAGAATCAAAAGGATAATTAACTTCATTTTTTAGGTTTTTTATTGTTCATAACGGTTGTAAATATGGGCAGTGGCAGTTTGTGGGCTTGGTCACTATCCTCCATTATAAAACTTGATGCGGGGCAGTAAGCTTCAAAATACTGCTCCTCCGCCATTGGCTATATTGCGTGTTATCAATTTTTTAATTCAAATAGTAGAGTGCTATATTCACCAGAAGTATGCACCGATACCTATTTTTATTGTTGTTAGATTTAATTTTTGAGTAAGAGGGTCAAAAATCTCATTGTCAATATCATCATAAGAATTGCTTAGATCAGCATTTACCTTAGGTTGATAAAGTTCATATGATAATCTTATAAACCAAGTATCATTAAATCTGTTTTCTAATCCGAAATTCAAAGCAATGGCTGAAGTCGAGAAAAGTGGAGGTAGTTTATCATATTCAAAATCTGTACCTCTATTTGTGCTAACAATATTACCATTGGCGACTAGGTACCGATCAATAACTTTTCTTGAGCTAATAGCGATAAATGGCGATAATTTGTAGTTGTCTAACTCATAGAGTTGATACATTGCTTCTAACCCAAAATTGGTGAAGAAAATAGATTCTCGATATGTATCGTCATTTCCAACAGGCCTTGCTGGCATAAAATCGAATCCTACTTGAGGTGTAAAATATGTTTTAATCTCAGGGAGGAAAATTGCTGCTCCTATTATAGCTCCCGCTCCAAAATCAAACTTCTGTCCTAGGTCTTTGTTAGCGGGTAGAGTGAGAAAAAAATCAAATCTTGCATCTACAGTGGCTTTTTCTTGTGCTTTTGATACATCCACTAGAAAAATTAATAATAAGGCAAATAGTATAATTTCCTTTTTCATTATGTTAATTTATTTCTGAACGATAATTATTGATAACGTATTGGGCTTTGCTGTGGCATAGCTACAGCAAAGGCGTAGTTGCCAAAGGGTTTATTTATTAAATTGAATATACTTTTTAATATTATCATGAATATTTTTTTCAACCCAGATTGTATATTCTTTCTCTTCTTTCTCTCTATTAATTTTTTCATAATAGTAACCACTCTTCTCTATGAACTCATTCCATGGTGAACCAATGTTAAAGGTATCTTTTTGAGTTTTGAGGTCATAAAGACCATAATAATATCCTCCTCTAGAAAAGACTAAAAACCGATTGTCTATAAGTTTAATATTTGGATTTTGATAATGATAACCCGCTTCAGCGTAGTTGAATAGTATGGTCCTGTTATCCATCCATTCACGCTGTTTGGGGTTTATCCCATCCATATTTATCTCAACATATACATCCTTAGGATTGGTATCTTTTTCAAGTTGGAGTACATAATAGCCTTGGTCCCCAATGCCCCAACTATCCATATAGAAAGCGTAATTATATTGGCCTGTAGTTTCTATATGTTCTTTATAGTCCAGATAATTAGATGAACATCCTGTAATTGAGAAGCAAGTCAGGATATATATTGTTAGGATTACCAGTTTGTTCATTTAAATCTTTGCTAACGGACTAGTATAAACGACGGCAAGGCCGTCGGCCGAAGCTGACGTTTATACAGTGTTGTGCGTAGTTGTTTTTTTTAGATACTGCCCGCGCTTACCAGATTTGTTGTTTGTTTTGCGCCAACTACAATACGTTTCCAGTAATCTTCTTTATAAACAAAGGCTTCCCATTCAAAATCTGATTCATAACCAAAAATCAGCAAGAAGCTTTCCTTGTCGGACAATTCCTTTTGGTGATTACACCCTCTGATAATTTTATGCAGATAATCCATTTCATGGGTTGTATCACCATTAGGATAGGTAACTAGGACTTTTAACTCTGAATTGGTGATTAGAAGATGCGCAACTTCTTGATAAAGTCCACCATTGAAATTGTTTTCATGTTCAAATGCGACTTTTATCTGTCTGAACCAGTAAGTATTTTCTTGTATGCCAGGAACTAAATCCTCATCTGTATAAAGGACTGAGTCGATAGAATAATAGTCCTTTGCGTAACATTTCAGGTTCAACTTGTCTGCCACATCTCTAAGAATACATTCCTCACTTGACTTTATCAAGTTTGTATAGACTTTCGAGTTTCTCCAATCCGTTAAAAGTATTTCTTTTCTGTTGGTAACAGAATCTAGCCAAGCTGAAAAGAATAATTCTGAATTTAATAAGGCCATAGTTAATTTTTTTTATTTAGTAAGTTTATATTTTTCAATTACTCCCAACTTCTATATAACTCCCCTAAGCGGCTTCCTTTTTCAGTTCAAAGAGCCTCCGCTCTAGGTATATTATCTTCGCCTGCCTGTACTTTTTCTGATAGGCAGTCAGCTCAACAGGGCTGAACTCCT